>NZ_CP155434.1:0-4439936 GCF_049390645.1 Arthrobacter sp. NyZ413 | reverse complement strand
CAATTGGTTCCCTCGGGTGCTTGCTTGCCTGGACTACGGCAGCCGAAGGGTCCAAACCAGAAGTGGATTCCGAACCGAATCCACAGGGTTATGCACAGTCCGTGGATAATCGGCTACTGAGCCACTCTAGGGTATGGATTCCCCAGAAGATAGCTGGGAAGAAGGTTGTGGATAATTACACCGTTGTGGTTCTGGATCCGGACTTGTGAGCCACTTCATCCACAGGCTGCCAACGGCACTTAGCCACAGTTGGGGATAGCGGTCGGAGTGTTTCCCGGTTTGACCCGGAGGCTCTTTTTGCCCTAACGTTGTGAAGTCCTATGTGTCCGCTTTTCGGCCATTCGCACCTCCGGTTCAACCGGCGTCGGGTGGCAGCAGATACACAAATAAACTTAGCGTCGGCCAGTTCTTCCCCTTTTGATCGGGTGGGCGCACCTTTGATCCACTGGAGTAACTAACGTGAGCAAGCGGACTTTTCAGCCGAATAACCGCCGTCGGGCCAAGAAGCACGGCTTCCGCCTTCGTATGCGCACCCGTGCCGGCCGCGCCATCCTGGCCGCCCGCCGTGGCAAGGGCCGCGCCGCACTGTCGGCCTAATTACCTGACTCGTCGGCCAGTCTCTCAAGCGAGTCTCTAGGTGCTAGCCACCCAAAACCGTCTTAGGACTTCAACCGACTTTTCAACAACTGTACGTTCCGGCGTCCGCAATGGACGCCGGAACTTAGTGTTATATACGGCATCTATCGGTGCCGGGGAACCGAGCCGCATTGGCTTCATTGTTTCCAAAGCCGTCGGGAACGCCGTGACCAGGAACCTCGTTAAGAGGAGACTGAGAGAAGCAGGTGCTTTGTCCCTTAAAAGGCATGGCACGGGACTTGCTGTAGTTGTCCGGGCCTTGCCTGCGGCCGCGACAGCCAGCTGGGACCAACTGCTGACGGATTACAACGCCGCATTGGCGGTGACGACGAAGCGGCTTGGCGGATCCTTTCCCCCGGCGGCTTCGCCGACCAAGGCCACCACAACGGAAGGGACACCGCGTGCATGAGCTGAGCTCCGCCGTCGTCCTCTTCTTTCGAACCGCCCCGAGGATTCTCGGAACATTTCTCTGGGGGCTGCCCCGGAACGTCCTCATCATCCTGTTGAAGACGTACCGTCGCATCATTTCTCCCTTGTACGGCCAGGTGTGCCGTTTCTTCCCCTCCTGCTCGGCTTATGCCCTCGAAGCGGTGACGGTGCACGGCGCCGTCAAGGGAAGCTGGCTGGCAATGCGGCGCCTCGCCCGCTGCCACCCCTGGAACGCCGGCGGCGTGGACCACGTCCCCGCCGGACATCGCCACTGGCCCGAAGGCCAGACGCCCATGATTGTTGTGCTGAACAACCCGGACCTGTTCCTGGCTGTGCGGTCTGATGAGGACGGCCGCCCGACGGCGGCCTGAGGAAATAGGGAATACGTATGGACATCTTTGGAACAATTCTGGCCCCGTTCAAGTGGCTAGTATCGGCCATCATGCTGGGGTTCCACGACGGCCTGAGCTTCATTGGCCTGCCTCCGGAGAACGGTTGGACCTGGACGCTGTCCATCATTGGACTGGTGTTGGTGATCCGCGCCGCCCTGATTCCTGTGTTCGTCAAGCAGATCAAGGCGCAGCGTGGCATGCAGTTGCTTCAGCCCGACCTGAAGAAGATGCAGCAGAAGTACAAGGGCAAAACGGACCAGCTCTCGCGCCAGGCAATGGCCCAGGAGCAGATGGCCCTGTACAAGAAGCACGGCACCAACCCGTTCTCCGCGTGCTTGCCCATGCTGATCCAGATGCCGTTCTTCTTCGCCCTGTTCCAGGTGCTTTCCGGTATCACCCAGGCACGCCAGGCGGGGCAGGGCATCGGAGCGTTGAGCCACGAGCAAGTGGTGCAGTTCGACGAGTCCAGCATTTTCGGCGCTCCGCTTTCCGCATCGTTGCTCCATGGCGGCCCTGCAGGCACTGACCAGGTGGTCGTCTCGGTCCTGTCGATCGTGATGATCCTCGCCATGACCGCTTCGCAGTTCATCACGCAGAAGCAGATCATGGCGAAGAACATGTCCGAAGAAGCCATGGCCAGCCCGTTCATGCGCCAGCAGAAGATGATGCTCTACGTACTGCCGGTAATCTTCGGCGTTGGTGGCATCAACTTCCCGATTGGTGTCCTCATTTACTGGACCACCACCAACTTGTGGACCATGGGCCAGCAGTTCTTTGTCATCCGCCGCATGCCGACGCCGGGATCCCCCGCTGCGAAAGCACTCGCCGAGCGTCGCGCGGCGAAGGGTCTGCCTTCCCTCCCGCTTCTGGGCGGCAAGAAAGACGAGGACGTTGCCGGCGAGGTCGCCGCCATCGAGCTCAAGACCCAGCGCATTCAGCCACAACGTAAGAACAGGAAGAAGAAGTAATGTCTGTTGAAAGCACTGAAGAGGCAACAGCCGCTGGCGCCAGCGAGGAAGTGGCCGCGGCTGAAACCCACGCCGCGGAACAGTCGGGAGCAAAGAGCTCCTCTGTGAGCCGCCTTGAGGAAGAGGGCGACGTCGCCGCGGACTACCTCGAAGAGCTGCTGGACATTGCCGACATCGATGGCGATATCGACATCGAAATCCGTAACGGGCGCACCTACATTTCCATCGCGGCCGAAGACGATTCCGAAGGACTTGAGAGCCTGGTCGGGCGCGACGGCGAAGTCCTCGAAGCCCTTCAGGAACTGGCCCGCTTGTCCGTCCTTTCGGCCACCGAGAACCGCTCGCGGCTTGTCCTGGACATCAATGGCTACCGCAAGGAGCGCGCGGGCGACCTCCAGCAGATCGCCGAAGGCGCCGTCGCAAAGGTGAAGGAGACCGGCGCTTCGGTTTCCCTCGAACCGATGAGCGCGTATGAGCGCAAGATCGTGCACGACGCCGTTGCGGACCTCGGCTTCGTTTCGGAGTCCGAAGGTGAGGGCGCTGGCCGCCACATCGTGGTCTCGGCCGACTAACGGATCATGGTCGACATCACTCCAGCCGAACTGCAGGCGGCAGAGAAGATATTCGGCGACCGCCTGGACCTTGCCCAGCGGTATGTCGAGCACCTGGCGACGTCAGGGACCGAGCGCGGCCTGATCGGTCCCCGCGAAATCCCGCGCCTCTGGAGCCGGCACGTACTCAACTGTGCCGTCATCGAATCGGCCATCGCCCATGGGAGCCATGTGGCCGACGTCGGCTCGGGGGCAGGACTGCCGGGCCTGTGCTTGGCGATCGCCCGCCCGGACCTTGAGCTAACGCTTATCGAGCCGCTCGAACGCCGGGTCATCTGGCTCCAGGAAGTGGTGGACGATCTCGGCCTGGATAACGTGACCGTCATGCGCACGCGCGCCGAGCTGGCCGTGGGCATGGTGAACGCCGACGTCGTGACCGCGCGTGCTGTCTCCGCGCTGACCAAGCTTGCAGGATTGACCATTCCGTTGCTCAACGGCAAGGGTGAAGTGGTTGCCATCAAGGGTCGCAGTGCGGCCGAGGAGATTGAGAAGGCAGCCAAGGTCATTCGCAAGCTCGGCGGGGTGGAAACATCGGTTGTTGTGTGTGGGCAGGAACTGTTGGAGGAACCTACCACGGTAGTGCGTATTGTCGTCAACAAGCAGGGCAAGATCGCTTAGCCTCGGCGCTGTGTCCCGCGTGTCCGCGGCGGAGCGGTTAAGCTAGAGAACGGCAGCTAGAGCCGAATGAGAGTGAGAGTTGACAGTGGGCAGTAGCGAAACCTCCACGCACCGGATCCCGCCATTTATTTCCCTGGGGTCCGCGCGGGCAATGGCTGCGCCTTCGGCGTCATTTGAGTCCGCGCTTATGCGCACTAATTCGGTTACAAACTCGGCCGTTTCACGTGAAACGTTGATCGTGGAAAGCGATAACGTCATGGACTCCATTGACGATTCCAGCCCGATTGCCCGTCAGCTCGCGAACGAAACACGGCGCCGTGAGCGCTTGGTGGGGCGCGAGCTGCCCAAACCCCAGAAGACCCGGATCTTCACTGTTTCCAACCAGAAGGGCGGGGTTGGAAAGACCACCACTACGGTGAACATCGCGGCAGCTTTGGCGTCTGCGGGGCTCAACGTTCTGGTGATCGACATCGACCCGCAGGGCAATGCCTCTACAGCGTTGGGCATCGAACACCATGCCGACGTAGACAGCATCTACGACGTTCTGATCAACGACCTTCCGTTGGGCGACGTCGTAGCACCCTGCCCGGACATCCCGAACCTCATTTGCGCACCAGCCACCATCCACCTCGCCGGCGCTGAGATCGAACTTGTTTCCTTGGTCGCCCGCGAGCAGCGTTTGCGCCGTGCCATCGATGTGTACGCGAAGGAACGCGAGAAGAACGGCGAAGGCCGGCTCGACTTCATTTTCATCGACTGCCCGCCGAGCCTCGGCTTGTTGACCGTCAATGCGTTCTGCGCCGCGAGCGAGGTGCTCATCCCGATCCAGTGCGAGTACTACGCATTGGAAGGCCTCAGCCAGTTGCTTAAGAATATCGAGATGATCCAGAAGCACCTCAACGCTGAGCTGGTTGTCTCGACGATCTTGCTGACCATGTACGACGGCCGAACCAACCTGGCCGCGCAAGTGGCATCTGAAGTCCGTCACCATTTCCCCAACCAGGTCCTCAGTGCCGTGGTTCCGCGTTCCGTACGCATTTCCGAAGCCCCGAGTTATCAACAGACGGTCATGACTTACGACCCGTCATCCAGCGGCGCGTTGTCCTACATGGAAGCCGCTGCGGAAATCGCAGAACGCTAGACTTTCTGAATCACTGCAACATCCTTGGCGGACTCGACTCTTGCCATTCCATCGGAGGGACATACTCATGAGTGAAAAGCGACGAGGCCTGGGTAGGGGTCTTGGGGCTCTCATTCCCAGCTCCGCTTCGACGGGCGCATCTGGCAATGCGGCTTCGCCATCGCGTCCGGTGGACTTGTTTTTCCCTGAGGCGCGAAAATCGACGGACGCGCCGGACGCCTCCGGCACCAACATGATCACCGGCGCACCTTCACGCGCCGCTTCCGCAAAAACGACGACGGCGGAAAAGACTCCTGCGTCGACGGCACCTTCGGAGGTTGTCCACGACGTCGTTTCGCCCAAGCGGGTTGCAACGAAGACTGGGTCGAAGTCGAATGGTTCCAAGCCGAGCGGTCCGGTGACACCCGGGGCAGATACTCCGCCGAGCGCCGTTGCGGATGCCGGGGATAGTGACACCGTTTCCGATGATGCCCAGACGGAGATGCCTGCGGTTGAGTTGGTTGAGGTTCCGGGCGCCCGCTTTGCGGAAATTGCGGTTACGGACATTCACCCCAACCGCAAGCAGCCGCGAAGTGTCTTCGATGAGGACGACATGGCGGAGCTGGTTCACTCCGTCAAGGAAATCGGCGTTCTCCAGCCAATTGTGGTTCGTACTTCAACCGAAGAGGGTGGAGAACCTTACGAACTGGTCATGGGTGAACGCCGGTGGAGGGCAGTTCAGGCCGCAGGCCTCGAAACCATCCCCGCGATCGTCCGAGATACCAATGATGACGACCTTCTGCGCGATGCCCTGCTTGAGAACCTGCACCGAAGCCAGCTGAATCCCTTGGAAGAGGCCGCTGCGTACCAGCAGCTCCTGGAGGACTTTGGTACTACCCATGAGCAGCTCGCTGATCGGATTGGTCGATCGCGGCCGCAGGTTTCGAATACCCTGCGTTTGCTCAAGCTTCCTCCGCTTGTTCAGCGACGTGTGGCAGCCAGCGTACTCTCGGCCGGCCATGCACGTGCTTTGCTTGCACTTCCGGACGCTGCAGCTATGGAACGTCTTGCGCAGAAGATTGTTGCTGAAGGTATGTCCGTTCGTGCAACGGAGGAAGCTGTGGCTTTGTACCAGGATTCAGGTGCTCCGCCGAAGAACAGCATTCCGCGTCCGAACGCACGGCATGAGCGTTTGGACTACCTTGCTTCCTCGCTTTCGGATCGCCTGGATACCAACGTGAAGATCACTTTGGGCGCGCGCAAGGGACGCGTCAGCATCGAGTTCGCGAGTGTCGAAGACTTGAACCGGATCATGGGCGTACTGTCACCGGGCGTGGAAGGTTAGATTCGAGTACCGAGTTTTGAAGGGGTCTGCTTCCTGATGGGAAGCAGACCCCTTTTTTGTTTCGCTCGTACTGTGAGGTTGGCCTGATGCGGCGGGTCTTTTGTTGGGCCGGATTGGGCAGTGCTCGGGAACTGGCTTCTTGTTTCGACGGCTGTCAGCCTCGATAAATGGGTTGTGCCGTAGGATTGTCCGCTGAGTGCAGTGACCACGGATTGTTTATGGAGTGTGGTGTTCGGTGCATTGCTCCAATTTTCGTGGGCATCATCGTTGGTGAATACGTCCGTGTTTGCCGGCGCACTGGCTTTGAGGCTTGAACTGCCCTCACCCGATGGTGTTCGTACTCATGGGTTCTGGCATATACCGTGGGCTGATTTGTATGAATTGGTGCTTCACGCTGATGGGTTGGTTGTTGCCGGTGTTAGCCGAAGGCAAATCTGCTAAGCGGAAGTACTGAGAGTGCGACGGTTAGGGTTTGTCCTGGTCATTCCCTGTGAGCATTAGTTTCGTGGATGCCTTCTTCTGCCTTATGTTTCGCATCAGCGTCTAAATCGCTGTCGGCCTCGCCGCCTTATGGCTGTCCGGGCGCACTCGTATGGTTGGGCCGGGCGTAGACCGTCTGCAGTCGATATCACTCAGGATCTGGGCGCTTCAGGTGCGTGTCGTTGATCCCGTCTGCTGTTACTCTCGTCCGTCCACGCATGTTTCACGTGAAACGCGTGAAGATGTGGGCGGCAATCGCAATGTCGGTTGGGTCGGCTATTAGAGGTTTGGTGTGAAGGCCTGTAGCTTCTTGTCATTGCATTGCGAAATTGGAAGTCGAACTGGGGTCTTTGGAGTAAAAGTGAGGAGCCCGCGGATCTTCGAGGGGCGCCGGTGGGTCAATGCCTCAACTCGTAGGTGGGTCTTTGGGTTCTTTCGCGCTGAATACGGCAAACTTCCGCGGGGTTCGTCGTGTGGTTAGCGATCCTAAGAACTGATTGAGTGATGCGGTACAGGCGAGATAGTCCAGGGGCGCCCGCGCAACATCACCGATTGTTGTCTGAGTCCGTCTATCAGCTCAGGGTGGTGACGTTTCACGTGAAACAAGACGCTTGCACTTCGATCTATTCATCCACTCATAGATCGACCGCTAGCTCCGCCATTTTTAGAGCAATGGTTGAATGTTCGGGACGACTGCACGAACACCGGAATGGTGTCAGATCACTCTCGCCGGCATAAGAAGCAGTTGTGTTCTCATGCCGCCACCGATGCGAGTGTTTCACGTGAAACGAAAGGGATATGCCCTGTTCGACGCCCCTGGTGCTGCAGACAAGCACTGTTTTCTTCTCAGTGGAAGCCGCTCTTCGCTGCGCTGCATATTGTTCTCGGTAGTTACATGCTCGTGTTCACACACTGGTTGCCCTTTCTCCTTGATGGGGCAAGCCAGTCCTTAGTAACCGCATCAGGTGCCATAGTCGCAAAGATTGAGAGTGAACTTCCAAATACTTGTTGGGGTGCGGAGGCCGATACACGATCGGATTGTTGGTCAGATGCTTACCTGCCTCCACCTTCGGGCGGGCTGACGGCGTGAAGTGACACTGGTCTCGGACCTTGAACTAGCATCCGAGATACACGCTCACCGAAGCTTTTGCCATCGCTCATTTTGAAGAGTGATCTGTGTGCATGAGTCGCTTCACGGGAAAGACTAGTGATGCCATTCGAAAGCGCTGTCGACATGAAATGGTGGGTTGAAGATTGTGGGCGCCCCTTCCTGGTACACGCCGAGCCAAGATGGCTCGCTGACCGCTCTACGCTGGGAGGTAGTCTGACGAACCACTAGCTCCCCCAGTATTGTGGACTCGTGCTGAACTGATGCTACCTATGGCCTGGTCTCTCTACATCAGTCTGCTGATGTTCAGTCGTGGAACTGTACATGTACGGTGCTCGATGGGCGCTTAGACTCGGCGTGGAGTTCGCCCCGTTGAGCTCTTACTACGACACCGGGGTACAGAAGGTCTTTATCCCGCGCATCCACAGAGGTGGGTGGCGCAGCCATGGCCATGCTGTTGAGTCACAATGGATTCCCCCTACTCGACACATTCCATCGATGTGCCGTCGTCGTCGCGACATCGACGTGCACGATCCTTTCCTCCGGAATGATCACAGATTCTTCGGGTAGCCAGCGGACAGGGGCTTCCCGGATTTCCGTTCGGCCGCTGTTTGGCCGGACGCCCTTGGAATACTCTATCGAGCTATCGATGAGGTTCCGACTTCATCAGTCTTGATATCCCCCATGGTGGGCAGCCGACCGGTAGATGCGGTAAACAAACGGAGCTGTGCTCTTTGGGGTGGTTGATCATTGTTCGTTCTGTTGAAGTGGCTTGCGGTCCGAAATCGAACTTAGGCGCTTCTGCTTCCATTCCCTCGAACGTAGAAGTTCAGCCGACGCTGTGTAATCCGCATTCTGCTGTTCCCGAATTGGATGAATGCTAGATCCTCGCTACCAGCATTGCGGGATGACGAGACGCCGATAGATCGTCACCGTGTGGGTAGTTGAACTATCCGAGCGCTAGTCGTCGCTATAGCTTTTTGATGTTTCGTTGACGGGGAAGAACGACGTTCTACAGGAATCTGTATCGCAGAGCACGGTGGATCCAGCTGTGGATAACTTTGGGGACCGCCGGTGGATATCGCTGTGGATAACTTTGTTGATAACGATGCGCTTCCCACTACTCGGTTCGGGGCCTATTCCAACACACGGGAGTGGCCTCGCCTCATCATAGGAGGATCTCGCGCATCCCAGCCCAATGTTTCACGTGAAACGGGAAGAACGTATGTCGGAGGCCGGATTTGGGCGATTTTACGCTGCAGATTGCGGAATTCGGCCCTTTAGTGCGCCCTTCTGCCGTTAGCAGCCCGGCCGCCCGGTCTGCCTGTTCTGCCCCTTCATTTGCGCGCAGATTGCCGGCAGGGTTTCCGGGCGGCGTGAGGCAAGTTGCCGTCAGCTTCATCGGTGGATATCGCTGTGGATAACTTTGTGAATAACTCTCCTTGCGCCAGTGGATAACGTTTGTGTGAAGTGCCTCATGACTTGCTCACAGTGCGTTGCAACGTTCGGGGCAGACCGTCAAAATCTGCTCGTACCTTTACGTACTTGCCCTGCATCCCCTTCCCTACACGATCTCTGATGATCGAGGAGATGACGTTTCACGTGAAACGGACCGCGTAGTGTCGTCTTGGTTCTGCCCTGCTTCTCAGAGACTGGAGCCGGTTCAAGGTTTGCCGCGGTCGTCCCGGCCGCCACTCCTCTACGCTTAGTTGCGGCCGAACGGGTTGCGCACCGTAGGTGCCCGGCTTCATCAGTTGCTGGTCATTCATGGGCTTTCCTCTTGAGCAAATGGAATGCGTGTTGCGACAGCATGCCCTGGCTGGGGCCGCTTCTCTAGACTGGACGACCAATTGCCAGATCGTCTGGTCCGGTGCGTCGGCAAATGTGTGCCGGCGGGTACTTCACCGCGATACTCGCAGGTGAGGGCCATTGAGCGAACGCCGTGTGGTTCCGGCCTGATTGACTCGAGGAACTAGCCCCGAGCACAAGCGACGCAGGCTGCGTGGAAATAGATGTCCTCGTTCTCACTGAGGGTCGGTCCTGACGGAGCCGGTTGGCGCGGCGCGCTAAGGTGAATCGGGCACTAAGATGCAACCACGCCTCGAGGCACTATCGGAGCTGACGTGACATTGTCCGCGGGATGGTCTTTGAGTTAGTGGGACCCGGTCGATGCGACTCGCGGATCTATCGCCTGTATCCGATGCCGCCTGTGTCTCCGCTGTTCCCAACCACGGTGGAAAATGTACGAAGCGATCGATCCAGCGTTGTCCTGGTCGAGGACGCTGTAGAAGTGCCGACTGAGACTGCTGGCAAGGGGCTACGGCGGTGCAAGCGTCTACGGCCGTGCGGCTGAATGATGAGAACAGGAAGCCCTGTTGGCTGTGGCAGTGCTTTGGTGATGGCAAAGTTGCATGTCGCCGTGGAAACAGTATGCAGCGCTTGCTTTTCTGCAATCCACTTATGTTTGCCGCAATTGTTCTGCCGACCACCGGGCCATGGACTCGGTTACTTTGCCACTAGCGAGACTTTCCGTCGCGCGCTACCGGGCTTCCCAACGCCCCTTTCTCATAAGGCGATGCCTAACTTAGCCCAATTGGTACTCCGCCCACGAGGTCTACGGCTGTTGTACCAGACGCAGCGCAATCGATTGAAGATCGTCGTGGGCTCAGTTCGTCAGGGTTGCACTTCCGCTTCGTGTGGGGCGCCGGGTCGATCCAGCTTCAGCTGGCCCTGATTGCTGCCGAGATACATGTTGCCATCGAATTGTGGAATATGGACTGGGCCTTCTTGATGATCAAGACTCGCATCCTATTCGCACCACACTTCACGTCGGTGAGCTACGGAATCTCCCAGCTTGATTTGAGCGGTATTTAGTTTCGGATACGTCACGTCGCACCCGGTCCGATAGACCTCCAACATTACATTTCCCGGACCTTTGGGATTTCACGTTACGCTGAAGCAGCGGCAATTACTAATAGTTTACTATCAATTGGTTGCCATGGGCTTTGCGTAAGTAGATCTATTCCGGGGGGTGAGGACAGCTTTTGGGGCACCTGCCACCGTGCCGGAAGCTCCCTAGATGGGCACCGAACTCAGCGCCAGTGGATCCACCACTATCGAAGCTTCCACGGAGTGTGCTCCCCTATCCGTGTGCGATGGTCTGAGTTCGGACGGTCGGCAGCCTACCTATTGAGTGGTGGGGCTGCACCTCTGGTTACTGGCTTGCCATATGCCGGCTGATGGGGAAACTGACTAGCATGTTTTGATCGAGTACCCCGTGGACACGATCCTCGTTGAAAGGCTCCGATGGAAATCCTTACGTCGCGGATAAGGATGAGCATGCTCCGTGAGGAACCAGGCGAATGGGCATGATACTCATGGGTGCCAGCGAATGGGCGTGCTCGGCGCGAAGGGAATGGACATGCGCGGTTGGAAGCGGTGAAGGATGAGCATGCTCCCTGCACGGGGAGATATGCGGGCATGCTCGGCGGAAGCGGTGAACGATGAGCATGCTCCCCTGGGTGACGGATTCCGGATGTTGCTTCTTCCCTAATGGGCGAGGAGTTGCAGCGTTTGGAAAGGGGGTGGTCCCGATGTTGCCGCCACGTCCTGTGTGGCGGGTGGCCTCATGAATTGCCAGATCTGGTCATGCAGTTCCGAGGCGGTCGCGGTCATTCCAAGCTGGTACGTCCGCCGGGCTGCCCTGTTTCACGTGAAACATCCCGCCGTGTCCGGCGCCATCGATTGCGTCGCTGGTCTGCAAAGGGAGTGTTATGAAAGACAACGGCCGACGGGATTCGTTCTTCCTCAAGGAAGAGAGATGTCGCACCGCGGGCGACGAAACTTCAGTTCAGGTCATTTCTCAACGGCCAGGTCCAACCGGTAGGCGCATCGTCTACGCCATCTCTGCGCTAGCCGAGGTTCCGATATGCCTTCAGAAACTCAGCTATCGGGAAGACTCCAGGGGAACGTACCACCGAGTCGATGTGCTATCGCCAACAGAGCTAGAGACGATCCGCGCCGAAGCCAAGGCTCTCCAGGTGCCTGTCACTGTTTCAAGCTTGGCCCCCGGATCACGCATCGGATCATGTTTCACGTGAAACAGCCGAGCGACCGTTTCACGTGAAACAGCGATCACTCCTGACGTCCTGCGTCAGCAAGTTTGCTCTCGAGCCAAGAGCAAGCTCGATGATGCCCTGTCAAAGGCCAGCCGGAAAACGAAAAGCCGGCGGCCGCTGCTTAAGCTGCAGCGACCACCGGCTAAGAGTCACGAATGGCGCCCGCAAGTTCAAGCGAGGGGCACTCTTCTTCCCCTAGGAGAGGACAGACTCGAATTCTTTCTCGAAGAACTGCTTCGGCTTCGCGCCGATCACGGTGCTCTTTACTTCTCCCCCGCTGAACAGGTAGACAGCAGGAATCGACGTGATGCCGTACTCGGCAGCGATTGCAGGGTTGTCGTCAACATTGAGTTTCACGACGTCCACTTTGTCACCGTACTCGACGGAGATTTCGTCCAGGATGGGACCCAGCTTGCGGCACGGGCCGCACCACTCTGCCCAAAAGTCCACGATGACCGGCTTCTCAGCGGCAAGGACGTCGGTGCTGAAACTGGCGTCGGTTACGTCTTTAGCGTTGCTCATAGTTCTTTCCCTTCGAATGGATGGCGATTGTGCCGATCAGGCGTGCAAGTCTGCGAGGTAGTGTTCAACGTCCAAGGCCGCGACGCATCCTGAGCCGGCAGCTGTGATGGCCTGACGGTAAGTCGGGTCGACAACATCGCCGGCTGCGAAAACGCCCTTGATGCTCGTCTTGGAGCTCCGGCCTTGGACCGCAATGGTGCCTTCCGGAGTCAGCTCCAGCTTGTCCTTCACAAGATCAGTGCGGGGATCATTGCCGATGGCCACAAAGACTCCAGTGACAGCGAGTTCAGATACTGAACCATCAACCAGGTTCTTCAGCTTCAGACCGGTCACCTTGTCCCCGCCGATGACGTCATCGACTGCCGAGTTCCAGACGAAGTTGATCTTCTCGTGGGCTTGGGCACGATCGCCCATGATCTTGGAAGCCTTAAGGGTGTCGCGTCGGTGGACAACCGTTACGGACTTGGCGAACTTGGTGAGGAAGAGTGCTTCTTCCATGGCCGAATCACCGCCACCAATAACCGCGATGTCCTGGTCCTTGAAGAAGAAACCATCACAGGTTGCACACCAGCTCACGCCGTGGCCAGAAAGACGCTTCTCGTTCGCCAGGCCGAGCTCGCGGTAAGCAGACCCCGTCGACAGGATCACCGCGCGTGCCTTGAAGGACTCCCCCGTCGCGATGGTGACGGTCTTGATATCGCCCTCGAGGTCGAGGCTGGTGACGTCCTCGAACTGGATCTCGGTCCCGAAGCGCGCCGCCTGCTTTTCGAAGTTCTCCATGAGATCCGGTCCCATGATGCCTTCGGGGAACCCCGGGAAGTTTTCGACATCCGTTGTGTTCATCAGTTCGCCACCGGCAGTCACAGAACCGGCGATGAGCAGCGGGTTCATGTTGGCGCGTGCCGTGTAGACAGCGGCCGTGTAACCGGCAGGCCCGGAGCCTACGATAATGACATCACGTACCTGGGACGCGGTGTTTTCTGCGTTGCTCACTGTTGGGTGAACCTCTTCCTTAGTCGATGCACCGGATTGTCGCGGCCGGCCACATGGCACAACCCCATGGCGGCGTCGAATATTCCGGCGTTTCCGGGGACCCTAATATCCACCACCATTCAGGGTACCGTCTGGCGGCGCAGGGTATCGCAGGAGGAAGGCTCCGTTACCCGAGTTGACGATAGGTGACTACTGAACCGTGATCTCGGCAAGGCGCAGTCCGTAACCGTAACGGGTCTTGGGCGCGGTCAGCTTGGGCAAGGCCTTGATGGAAATGATTACGTACTGGGCATTGGCCGGAGTGCTCAATGGCATGGTGAGTTCCTGCGAGGTGAAGCTGTTCGTTCCCACTAGCTGTGCACCATCCAATGACGGTTGATTGCTGGTGTAAACGCTGATGTTTCCGCCAGAAGCGCCCAATTGGTTCAGCGTGACGGACTTGACCTGGGCAGCTGACTTGAGCTTGACGAGGAGGGAAACGCCATCGGGCGCGAGTCCACCCCAGTCAGGCGTAGCGAATTCCATGTCCGACCAATAGCTCGCGGCATTGCCGTCGTAAGCCTTGACCAGGTCCTTGTCATAGGTAGCGGCGAAATCGAAGTTGCCCAAGCGGGTGACGTTATCGATGACAGGGGGAGCGGCGACAGGAGCTGCTGATGCGGAGCTGCTCGGCGCCGCGGAATTTGTCTGTGGACCCGCTACGGTTTGCTTGGCCGCGGGCGCTCCCCCGGGAATGAGGTTGCCGAGGTTGGTCACAGCCAAAATCAAACCAACGATGAGGACCGCGGCCAGGACGCCACCCACGAGCCAGCGGAAAGACTTTGGTTCACGGACCGGCTCATCATCGTAGTATTCGTCCTCGTCGAGGGGGTCCGCCTGCGTGCGGGCAGTGCTCGGAAAGTTGGACGCGTTCCGGCTGTATCCGCCAGCTGCGCCGCCGGTCGCGCCACTGTGCCCAGCGCCTTCGTTGACAAAGCCATAGTCTTCTTCGGACCAGAGCGAGACCTTGGACTCCTGGGGAGCACCGTATCCAGGGTTCGCCGCGGCCTCGTGGGTCTGTTCCGCGGGCTGCGAAGACGGCGGAACCACCGGAGATGCCTTGACCGCCTGCGTCGCCGGTCCGTCCTGGATCTGCTGGGGTGCCGTGTTGCTCGGCTCTTGGCGGGACACAGGCTCTGCCGGAACCCGGGGAGAAGCTTGCGTAGGAGCGTTCGCGGCCGCGTTCGCAGCCGGCGACGAAGCTTGCCCGTCCTCGGCGTTTGATTTGCCTGTGCCCTTCACAGCCGCGGCAGCCGCTGCGGCTGCAGCCCCGGCCCCTGCTGCAGCAGCGGCGAGGCGGGAACCAATGCCAGGTGCCGACGTCGGACGCGCGGGCGGCACGGGAGGAACCACCGGTCGGCGGGAGTCGCGAGCGGGCGCGGGAGCAGGATGCTCGTCCTCGACGTGGGAATCGTCGTAGGTGATGTATTCGGCCTCGTGCTCGTCTTCGTCATACAAGCCGTCGTAGGTTTCGGGTTCATGTGAACGGGCGTGCCCGAAGATCTCGCTGCCCAGCGTGTCCGTGAAGAACGGTTCCACGTACGGCTGGTGGGTGGCCACAACGAGGTCCAGGAGGTCTGGAGCGCTGCTGTGGTTGGTGATGAGGTATGTGGTGCTGTCGCTCACGCCGAGATCGAGGATCTGGACGTGGCCGGGCCGCTCGCCTGTAGCCACCTCACGGGCGCTCTGGGCCACCTGGTCGGCGTTTCCCGGGCCTGCCACAAGGATGCTGACGGGCCTGTTGAGGACCTGGTCCACGCCATCGAGCACCAGATCTTGGTCGTGCGAAGTCAACACATTGGCTGTGACTTTGTAGCGGCCACCAAGTACTGATCCGACATCGATCGGGTGGGACACGGGTTCCTCCTAGACTGTCCGGAAGCTGCGGGTCCTGTATACGGGATCCGGCCAGCCGGGTGACCCGTGGTCTGCAACTACCTGTATTACTTTCTGATCCTATCGGATAGGGCCGTTCGGACCCCCGGTTTGCGCGGACACCTCATCTTTTTCTGTGGCTTCCACCACGGAAATACGGGTTGTTTCCCAGCGTGCCCTGATAGGTCCTGCGGCCCGGCAACGGGATGCCCGGTCGGCTGGCGCTGCCCTTCGCAGTGCTGGGAAGCTCTTCGTCCGGCAGGTACGTCTTCTCCACGTCGGACCAGGCGTCCACCGATACGTGGTCATTGCCGCCGCCCTGAGCGTGCGCGACGTCCCATGATCCGTCGTCGGCCGGAACGGTCTCCAAGGCGGGTCCGGCGCGGAACGACGCGGCGTCGAACTCGCCCGAGATGCGCGGAATGAGGCCGGTGTCATCGGACACGGTAGCGCGTGCCGTCGTCGTCGGATTGCTTCCGGCAGCCGCGGGCGCCGGCGCTGCGCCGCGACCCAACCGGCCGAGCAGCGGCCTCAAGAGGTCGCGCAACTCGGTGACGTGGAAGACGCGCAATAGCAAGAGATAGGCCACAAGCATGACGGGCCCGACGACGACCAAGGTCACCAAAGCGGCGAGCCGGCTGCTCCAGGCGAAACCGTTGGCGTTGTAACTGCCGAGGAGCCACAGGGCCAAGGCGCCGGCAATCGCTGACCCCAAGGCCGCGTAGCCCATGCGGATGTAGGAGTTCGCGATCCGGGGCCCGTCCACGTGGCCGAGGAGGCGCCGGAGGAACCAGACACTGATGACCACAGAAAGGATGTTGCCAAGCGTGTACAGGACGGCGATCGCGAAGATGATCTTGTCCACGGGAAGGAACTGGATGATGAAGGCGCCCACGACGTTCAAGAGGGCAAGCATGAGCTGGATGTAGAACGGAGTGCGCGCGTCCTCGTTGGCGTAGAAAACGCGGGACATCATGAAGTTGGCGCTCATGAACGGGGTGCTTAGGGCGAGGATCGTGAGCGTCTGGGCCAGCATGACGCCGTCCTGGGGTTTGCCGCCCGAGAAGAACATGCCCATTGGTCCCGCCAAGGCGAAAAGCGCCAGGGCGCCGAAAACCGTCGCAACGGCCATCGTTCGCAGGCCGTGGGACAACGCCTCGCGGAGTTCGGCTTTGTTCCCGGCCTGGGAGGCACGGGCCATCCGGTTGAACAGGACCGTAGCGAGCGACAACGCGATGATGGAATGGGGCAGCAAGTAGAGCTGGCTGGCGACTTCGAGGACCGCGTTACCGGGAAGGGTGGCAGCGGCGGGGTCCTGCGCCTGCGCAAGGCGGAGCCGCTCCGAACCGGGAATGGTGGCGATCCTCATGACATAGAGGAACGCGAGTTGCCCGACGGCGGCAGTCATGAGCGTCCAAGCGCTCAGCTTTGCGGCCTGGCCCAGTCCGACGCCCCTCCAACCGAAACGCGGCCGGAGGCCGAGCCGTAGCCGGAGAACGGGGACGAGGAGGATCGCCGTTTGGGCGACGACGCCGATCGTGGAGAAGCCGGCCACGAGGAAGGTCTGGAACGGCCCCCAGTTGTCCAAGGTGTGGGGGTTGGTGTTGTTGGCGCCGAGGATCCAGATGAACATGCCCAGGCCGACGATCGCCACTACGTTGTTCAGGATCGGCGCCCACATGGCGGGGCCGAAAGCGCCGTTTGCGTTGAGAACCTGGGTCAAGAGGGCGTAGAGGCCGTAGAAGAAGATCTGCGGCAGGCAATAGAACGCGAACGTGACGGCCAGGAATTTCTGTTGCGGCGAATAGTCCTGGGTGGTGAGGTCGATGACGATCGGCGCCGCGATGGTCACGAGGGCCGTCAGCGCCAAGAGGACGATGACCGCCAAAGTCAGGAGCCGGCTGATGTAGTCCGCGCCGCGGTCCGGTCCCTTGCTGGCCTTGATGATCTGCGGCACGAGGACGGCGTTGAACACACCGCCGGCCACGAGCAGGAAGATCAGGTTAGGCAGGTTGTTGGCGTTGATGAACGTGTCATTGACGGTCGATCCCAAGCCGAGGGCAGTGCCGAGCATCCAGGTCTTGGCGAAGCCGAGGAACCGGGAGACGAGCGTTCCCGCGGCCATGACGGCGCTGGAACGGGCCTCTCCGGAGGGGGCTGGCTGGGTTGATTTGGCGGCAGACATTGTCATTATCGTCCCATGAGCAGGGCCTTCTGTTGCGTCAAGGCGATGGCCGGGGACGCGTCAGAGGTGTTCGGGCAGGACTTCGCGGGCGAGATCGGCGATCCGGCGTTCATTAGGAAACGACAACTTGCGGGCCAGGTCCTGGAGTGGAACCCACGCGGCGTCGATCGCTTCTTGGTCGGGATCGTTCTCGATGGTCAGCTTCCCGCCCGTTGCCTGCAGCAGGAAATGGTGCACGGTTTTGTGGACGCGATGCCCGCTTACGGTGAACCAATAGTCGATGCTGCCAAGGGGTGCCAGGACATTGCCTTCGATTCCGGTTTCTTCGGCGATCTCCCGAACGGCGGCTTCCTCGTTGTTTTCCTTGCCCTCGGGATGACCCTTCGGCAGGCACCACTCGAGCCGGCCACCCCTATTAAGGCGGGCGATGATCGCAACCCTCAGTTCGCCGTCGGACGTGTCTACTACGACGCCGCCCGCGGAGACCTCTTCAACCGTGGGCAGCGCGGCCTGTACCGGGTGCGGAGCGGGCGCGACGTGGGCACCGATTGCCGACGGCAACGGTGCGTTCGTCCTCCTGCCAGGAGCACTCGGAATCGGGTTGGCCATGAAGTCCACTCTAACGACTCTTGCCCGTTGGTGATGACCGGGACATGGACTCACGGTGACCTGCGGATGGCGTGTTGGCGTGATCCCGGTGCTGTGATCGTCCTCATGACGGGGATCCGGTGTGATGGCGCCCTGAAATCTGACAAGCTTAAGGAACTATGGCGCAAGTATTGGACAGTTCTTCGGTCAATTTCCAGATGGACCCGGTGGTCTTGGACCTCGGTCAGCGGTTTGTGGACGCCGGATTCGAACTGTCACTCGTCGGTGGTCCCGTCCGGGACCTCTTCCTTGGACGCGTCTCCCCCGACCTCGATTTCACCACGGACGCCACTCCGGACCAGACGCTCTCCGTCATTAAGAGGTGGGCCGACAATTATTGGGAGATCGGGCGCGCCTTCGGCACCATCGGGATGAAGAAGTCAGGCTTCCAGATCGAGATCACCACCTATCGTGCGGAAGCCTACGACGACGATTCGCGCAAACCGGTTGTGGCCTTCGGCTCCTCGCTCATGGACGACCTCCTCCGCCGCGACTTCACCATCAACGCGATGGCACTCCGGCTGCCGACCCTCGAACTTGTCGATCCCTTCGGCGGCGTGCGGGACCTCCACGCGGCCGTCCTGGCGACCCCCGGAGCCCCGGAAGCATCCTTCTCGGACGATCCCCTGCGCATGATGCGCGCGGCGCGCTTCGCCGCACAGCTCGGCGTCGCAGTGCACGACGACGTCCGGCTCGCCATGTCCGAAATGGCGGAGAGGATCAAGATCATTTCCGCCGAACGCGTGCGGGAAGAACTCGTCAAGCTCATCAACGGTGCACACCCGCGGGCCGGCATCGACCTCCTCGTGGACACGGGCTTGGCTGAATTCGTCCTGCCCGAGGTTTCCGCGCTGCGCCTTGAATCCGATGAACACCACCGGCACAAGGACGTCTACCAGCATTCCCTGCAGGTGCTTGAGCAGGCGGCGTCGCTTGAGACCGGTCCGGATGGTCCGGTGCCGGGCCCGGATTTCGTGTTGCGTTTCGCCGCTTTGATGCACGACGTCGGGAAGCCGGCGACGCGCCGATTCGAACCGGGCGGCGCGGTGAGCTTCCGCCACCACGACATGGTGGGTTCGAAACTGACCGCGAAACGCATGAAGGCCTTGCGCTTCGATAACGACACCACCAAGGCCGTGGCCCGGCTCGTGGAATTGCACATGCGTTTCTACGGATACGGAGACGCAGGCTGGACCGACTCCGCGGTCCGCCGCTACGTCACGGATGCCGGTCCCCTGCTGGAACGCCTCCACAGGCTGACCCGGTCCGACGTCACCACGCGCAACCAGCGCAAAGCCGAACGGCTTTCCTTTGCCTACGATGACCTGGAGCAACGGATAGCCGCCTTGGCCGAACAGGAATCGCTCAACGCCATCCGACCCGACTTGGACGGCGCCCAGATCATGGCATTGCTGGACCTCAAGCCTGGGCCCGTGGTTGGCCGGGCCTACAAGTTCCTGCTCGAAGAACGCATGGAGCACGGTCCGCTGTCCCGCGAGGACGCCGAATCCAAGCTCTTGGCGTGGTGGGCTACGCAAACCGGGTCCGCCGTCGAACTTTCAACCGAACCGGCCGCCGACGCCACCGGCGGCACCCCCGAACCAGAGGAGTCCTAGGTGAACCTACCAAGCACGCACGCACGGCCACAGCTCTGGATCATGCGTCACGGAGAGACCGAATGGTCCAAGAGCGGTCAATACACGGGACTGACCGACCTTCCGCTGACAGTGGAGGGCGAACAGCAGGCCGTGGAAGCACGGAAGGTCCTTGAGGGCATCGATTTCGATCTCGTCCTGACCTCGCCGCTGCGGCGCGCCCGGCGCACCGCGGAACTAGCCGGCTTTCCCGATGCCGTCCACGAACCGTTGGCTGTGGAATGGGATTACGGCGACTATGAAGGCATCAGCTCGGACTTGATCCGCAAGGACAACCCGAACTACCGCATCTGGACAGACGGCGTCCCCAACGGGGAGACCCTTGAGTCCGTGGCAGCCCGGGCGGACAAGATCATCGCACGCGTCCTCGAATCCGAAATGGATAACGTGCTGATTGTGGCCCACGGCCACTTCTCCCGCGTGCTCACCGCCCGCTGGCTTGAATTGGATGCCATCGAGGGGCAGCACTTCCTCCTTGGAACGGCCAAAGTCTGCACCCTGGGATGGGACAAACGGACTCCCGTTGTTCTTCGTTGGGGACTCTGAGGAAATTAGTTTCTAAATTCGCCATAATTTGCTGGTCAAAACTGCGATTCATGGTGTAGCTTTATTCCTGTTCCCCGAAAATTAGGGGATCGATCTTTTAGGATCCTGACTCTTAGGATCAAGGCGTGCGTTGCCGGGTTGGTTAACCGCGGTAGTGCCCGAGCAGAAAAGGAGGTTGGGAAAATGATTACTTTGACTAGCGGATGGAAGATGACCAATGCTGGCACCCCGGCCTTCGCTGCTCGACGCCGTTTTCAGGCCTAGCCTTTCCCGGATTGCGCTTCCGCCCCTTCAGTGAAGGGGCGGAACGACGTGCACTCGGGCGCTCCAGTCGCCTTTCACCGAGCGGTATCACGCAATCGACGCGGTGCGTAGCTTCCTCATAGTTCGGAACCAGCTTCTTGTTGGGGACGTCTGCCTCATGGACGGCGGACGCCTTATGCTTCGGTATTTTCCGCCTCTTTCGTGAAATCCGCCTAACCAGCCATTAATTGCCGGGCATTTCCTTGCCCTATTTTGCCTTTCGAAATTTCGGGGCTTAATTGTCATGCCTAAATTCCGGCAATTTCTTCAACCAGGAAGGGGGTGAAATCTTGGCCAAGCGCCTCAAAGACCTGTTGGTGTTCAACGGCAGGCCCGTCGAGAAAGACAGGACACTGTTCAACGGACAGTTGCTGGACCAGCGCAGGGAAGACGTCTTCGTTGTCCTGCACCAGATGGGTGTCATCCGCTGAACGCCCCCACCCTTGGCCCCAACACAAGAGGAGGGACTGATGGCAGACATCGGAACATCCGCCTCGGAAGCCCACGCGGCTGCGCGTGGGCTTCCGCCTTTTAATGAGTGCGGGGCAGGGCTGCGCGGCGGCACCAGCGCGGAGCTTTGACGCTAAGCTCGAATTCATGCAGGAGACGAAGCCACAGATCCAGCAGAAGCGGGCGCGCTTCGTTGTCCCGAGCCGAAGTGACTCCTTGCTCGGCAAGTTCACGGAGCTGATCGGGGGCCCGCTGGGACGGTACTCCTCCCCCGGGTCCGTCTCCCCCGGCCTCTTCACAGTTGAACGGGTCCTGGTGATCCTCACGCTCATTGCCGCGCTGCTGTCGATACTGTTCAAGGGGTACTGCCGCGTCAATGGCTGGCACAGTCCCCAAGAGTTTTACGCTACCTGCTATTCGGACTTCCCCGACCTCTTCGCAACCCGCGGACTTGCCAATGACCAGTTCCCGTTCTTCGACCAGCAGGTCTCTTTTGAGTATCCGGTCATCACAGGACTGATTGCCGGACTCACTGCTTGGCTGGTTCCCGGTCATGGTGCCAGCAGCGAACGGATTGTCGGCTATTTCGATGTGAACGCGACCTTCATCGCGGCACTGTGGATCGTGGTGGTCTTGGCCACGGTACGGATCAATCGAAGCCGGCCCTGGGACGCGGCAATGGTTGCGCTGGCCCCCGGAATCGTGCTGGCCGGAGTCATCAATTGGGACATGTGGGCCGTAGCCTTCCTGGCTGTGGCAATGTACTTCTTCGCGAAAGAGCGACTGGTCCTTGCCGGAATATTCATAGGCCTCGGTACGGCGACCAAGTTATACCCGGTGCTGATCCTCGGCGCTGCCTTCCTGCTGGCCCTGCGAAGCGGCAGGCTCCGGATCTTCTTCGTCACCGCGATTTCTGCCGTTGTCTCCTGGTTGGCCGTCAACGTCCCTATTGCGGCCATAAACCCTGGTGGCTGGCGATACTTCTTTGATTTCACGCAGGACCGTCCGGCCGGCTATGGCTCGTTGTGGTTTTCGTACGACCTCGTAGCGGACCGGCTTCGACTAACGCCCCTCAGCCCAGAGGCCGTCAATGCCCTGGCCATGAATATGTTCCTTGTGGCATGCATTTTGATTGCTGCCTTGGCCATGACCGCGCCGCGACGCCCGAGGCTCGCGCAGCTGACGTTCCTGGTTGTGGCCGCGTTCATCCTGAGCAACAAAGTCTATTCACCCCAATACGTGTTGTGGCTCATTCCGCTGCTCGCCTTGGCGCGGCCACGTTGGCGGGACTTCCTCCTATGGCAGGCCGCCGAAGCGCTGCACTGGACTGCGACGTGGATGTACTTGGGGCAGACCACCAGCGGCGGACCGGCGCAGAACAACATAGATATGCCGTATTACGTCATGGCCGTCCTGCTACATATGGCTGCGACGGCATATTTGATGCTGCGGGTTGCTTGGGACATTTGGGAACCGGACATGGATCCGATCCGGATCCAAGGGGTGGACGATCCGCATGGCGGTGGATTCGATGGCACCGCGGATTGGCTTCGAGTGGATCTCGCGAATCCGTCTGCGTCTGTATTGCCGTGGCGACCGACGGTGAGCGCCGCTCAAGGTGAGGAAAATCGCGATGGCTGATGCCGCCGTCGTCGGCTCCGGTCCGAACGGCCTCGCGGCCGCGGTTGTTATGGCCCGCGCGGGACTGAAGGTTCACGTGTACGAGGCCGCCGCCACCATCGGCGGGGGAACACGTACCGCTGAATTGCTCGAACCGGGCCACCTCTATGACGTCTGCTCGGCCGTACACCCGATGGCTCTTGCGTCGCGGTTCTTCCGTGATTTTGAACTCGAACGGCGAGTGGAACTGCGCCTGCCGGAGGTGCAATACGGGACACCGCTCGACGGCGGCAGGTCCGCCGTCGCGTATCGCTCGCTTGAACAGACAGCGGCGGGGCTTGGGCCGGACGGAGCTGCCTTCGCGCGCCTCATGGGGCCGCTGGTGGAGCGTTTGGAAGGAATCCTCGATGTTTCCCAGAACCAGCTCTTGCGGATCCCTGCGGATCCCTTGGCTGCGCTTCGGCTCGGAATGGCAACCCTCGAGCAGGGTTCTCCATGGTGGAACCGACGATTCAAGGGTGAAGAGGCGCCAGCCCTCCTGACAGGTGTTGCGGCACACGCCGTGTCGCCTCTTCCGTCACTCGCCGCTGCGGGCGCCGGGCTCCTGCTGGGAACGCTCGCCCACGTTGGCGGCTGGCCAATTCCGGTAGGCGGCTCTGCTGCGATCGCCGAGGCCATGGCCAAGGACATCGAAGCGCATGGCGGGATCATCGAGACCGGAGTGACAATCGACTCCCTGGACCAGTTGCATCCGGCAAAGGCCACCTTGCTGGATGTCGCTCCCCCGTCGCTTGTTCGCATTGCCGGAGCAACCCTTCCCGATCGGTACAGGCGCTCCCTGGAAACATTCCGTTTCGGGAATGCAGCGTGCAAGGTGGATTTCATCCTGTCGGAACCAGTGCCGTGGGCCGCTCCGGGGCTGGGGCGTGCCGGGACGGTGCACGTCGGCGGCACCCGCGCAGACATGGCAGAAGCCGAAAACCTTGTTGCCGCCGGGCGCCATCCGAAGAAGCCCTATGTACTTGCGGCCCAGCCTTCCATCGTGGATCCCGGGCGTGCCCCTACCGGTCGCCACATTCTCTGGACCTATTGCCACGTGCCTAGGGGCTCGAACGTTGACATGGCTGAAGCCGTGATCTCGCGGATTGAGGAATTCGCGCCGGGATTCCGGGACGTCGTGGTCGGCTGGAAGACGACTACCGCAACCGACCTGGCCGAATACAACCAGAACTATCAGGGTGGCGACTTCGGAGCCGGCCTCTTGGACGTTCGAGGACTGATCCAGCGGCCTGTGATTTCCGGTGTGCCATGGCGGACGCCTCTTCCGGGCGTGTATTTGTGCTCGTCATCCACGCCGCCCGGGCCAGGCGTGACCGGAATGCCCGGATACCACGCCGCGAAATATGCCTTGAGGGACATATTCGGCCTTGAGGTACCCGAGCTCGGCTTGATTCCTTAGCCCGGGGGCGTGGGGCGGGGTTAGTTCGCTGCCGTGAAGCGGGTGCGGCGGTAGGCAGGGGACTCGATTTCGTCGAGCATGGCGACTGCGTAGTCCTGGCTGGAGATGCTGTTGCCCGCGGGGGTGTCCTTCGCAGTGGTGTACTTGCCCGTGCGTTCGCCCGGCTGGATGAGGGGAGCCGGGGCGAAGACGGTCCAGTCCAGGGACTCCGGAGCGTTCTTGACGGTGGCGAACGCCTTGGCGGCCGTGGTGGCTTCGGCCTTGTACGCTTCGGGGAAATCAGGGGAGTCGAGGAGACGGACGCCGTCGATTTCCAAGGTGCCGGCGCCGCCGACGATCATAAGGCGCGTGCCTTCGGCGTTGCTGTAGGCGACATCCATCGCGGCGAGCCACTCCGCGTGGTCTCCCCCGGTGCGGCTGGGCCCGGTAGCGAGGATGACGGCGTCGTGCTCTTTCGCGACGAGGGCGAAAGTTGCAGCGTCCGACTGGTTGGCTGCCACGGACGTGGTTCCGGCGATCTCAGTGCCGCTCCGGGAGATGGCGGTGACCTCATGACCCCGAGTGAGGGATTCGTTGACGATCTGGCTGCCGACCATGCCCGTTGCGCCGTAAACTGCGATTTTCATGACTCTCCTTTGGGTTGCTATCCTTGTAATACAAGACGGTATCTATTTGATACTGATAGCTTCAAAGGAACTTAGTTACTTCATGGAAACCAATGCGGTACCGGCAAACATCCTGGATCCCGATTGCCCGTCCCGGGTCATCTTCCAGCGCATAGGAGACAAGTGGGCTTCGCTCGTCGTCCAGGTCCTGGCTGCGGGACCGGTTCGTTTCTCCGAGCTTCGCAAGATGGTCCATGTGGTCACTCCCAAGGTCCTGACCCAAACGCTGCGGACCCTCGAGCGCGACGGGCTCATCACGCGCACCGTCTACGCCCAAGTGCCGCCGCGCGTGGACTACGAGTTGAGTGAATTGGGCGCGTCCCTCCTGGAACCGCTTACCTTGCTGCGCCAATGGGCCGAGGACCACGTCCCTACCATTCTCGAAGCCCGGGATGCCTACGACGACGCCCAGGACGCCGAGTTGCTGGGTGACTGACTCGGCGCCCCGAGGCCAAGCTCCACGCCAAGACGGCCATCCCGCATGCTTGCCACGGAATCCGTGAGTGGCAGGAACTCCGTGTCGTGCGTGACCATCACCGTCGCCGTCGAAAACTCGTCAGTGACGTGTCGTAGGAGCTGCACGATCTCTTCGCTCCGCTCGTGATCCAGGGCCGCGGTGGGTTCGTCGACTAGCAGCACCCGCGGTTGACCCATGAGTGCGCGGGCAATGTTGACCCGCTGGCGCTGGCCCCCGGATAGCTGATGTGGTCGCTTGTTGAGCGAAGTGCCGAGTCCGACGACGTCGAGCAGTTCAGCGGCATGCTTGCGCGCTGCTGAGGCTGGCTTCCCGCTGAAGTGATGGCTAATGATCAATTGCTCGGCGGCGGTCAGCGACGCAAGGAGGTTCGGTTGCTGGAAGACAATGCCAATCTTTTCTCGACGGAGGGAGGTGAGCTCGGTGTCGGTGAGTCCCGTTGTATCCGTGCCGTCGATGGAGACGATCCCGGAACCGGGCCGCACAAGCGTGGCTGCGACCGCCAGTAGCGAGGATTTTCCGGAACCCGATGGACCTGCGAGACCGCAGAAGGAACCCGGATCTACGCGCAGGTTTACCGTGTCCAGGGCCTTTAGGGTGGACTCTCCATCCGGATATTCGAGGGTGACGTTGACGAGATGCAGGGCCGGGATCATTTATATACCTTTCAAGGAATTCTTAGCGCACGCGTGATGCAGGTTTAGTTGCCGCCAAGGGCGATGAGCGGATCCACCCGGATGACACCCCGGACGGCAAGCGCCGCGCCGGCAAGTCCCAAAGCCACAATCCCGGCGATCGGCACAAGCGTAGTCAGCGTGTTCACTGTGAACGGGGCGGCTTGGGCAGCGAAGATGCCACCGATTACGCCTATTCCGCCGCCCAATCCTGCACCCGACAGGAGGACGATTCCGGCTTGGACCAGCGCGTCCCGGATGATGTAAGCCGATGATGCACCCATTGCCTTGAGCACGGCGATATCGCGGGTGCGCTGCACAGTCCACACTGTCAGGAAGGCGACTATGACGAGCGCCGAGATGCCGTAGAGGAATGCCTGCATCAGCAGGAGGGATCCGCTTTCACTCTTATAGGAGCCGAGCGCTTGGAAGGATCCGCCCGGGGTGGCGCTGACTGTGCCTGCCACCGCATTGGCACCGTTGACGTCAACGGAGGATCCGGCGTCGAACGTTACCGCGAGGACTGTTCCAATAGATTCTCCGGAAGGAATATGTGTGAGCTTTTGCCAGGTGGCACGGGACGTCCAGACCACCCCGGTGTGCGAGTACCACTCGTCTTCGACGATCGCGGAGACAATCAAGACAGCGCCCCCGATGGTCACTTTGCTCCCGGCAACCAGCGAGAGTTCCCGCGCGATGGACTCCCCGACCGCCACTTCGCCTTCTGCGACATGAACAGGTGGGATGCCGCCGTCGGCGCCGAAGACGGCAACATTGGCGGTACCCGCTGCGCTGCCGGAAGAGTCGAGGGACTGTAAACGCGTCTGCGTGATGCCAAGCGCTTCGGCCGAAGCAACCCCGGGGCGGTTTCGCCAGGTTTCGAGCTGTTCCCCTGAGACTTCCGATTCCGTATAGGACGCCTTGGCCACTCCGCCAGCCGGTGCGCCGAAGACGATCTGTTGTGCCGGAAGAGCGGCGATGGCGGAGGTTGATTGGTTGCCGAGCCCGGCCGTCAGTCCGGAGAGCATGACCAGGAGGAGCGTGATGAGGGCGACGACGCTCCCCATGAGGGCAAAGCGCCCCTTGGCGAAGCGGATATCGCGCACGGCGAGAAACATGGGGGTCCTTTGGTTCGGTTTGTGGTCTTGTTCCAACTCTCCTGGCACGCCGTAATCGCCACATCGGGGAGGAGGTGGATCCGTCGGCGCGCCTTGGTTGACCCGTGGATCAACCTTTTGGTTGATTACCTCGCGGGCCAGGGCGAATCCGGGCAATTCCGTCACTCAGCAGGATTAGGCTGGGGATCATGCCCAGTGGCTCCTCCACCATCCTGCGTGTCCTGCGCGTCAGCCTGCACGTCGGCTTTGCAGTCCTTCTGCTGGTCGCGGTCCTCAGGCTTGCGATGGCGGGTCTCTCCCCGCTTGCCACCGGTGCCGGCTTGGCCGGCGCGGTTCTGCTTGCCGCCGTGTATTTGGTGGGGACCGTCCTCGAGAAAAGGCATGCCCTCAACCCCGAGCGCTTTGATCCGAAGCCGTACGCGTGGTGGTGGCTCGCCACGGTGTGTGGCTTGTGGCTCGTTTTGGTGCTTATCAGCCCGGATTTCGCGTGGACCGCCTTTCCGTTGTTCTTCCTTCAGCTCCATGTGTTGCCGCGGCGCCTCGCCTTGCCCGCAATCGCCGCCAGCACGGCACTCCTGATCGGAGCCCTGTGGTTCCATAACCGCGGCGCCGGGGCGGACGCGTTGCAGGTTCCCACAGTTCTTGGGCCTGTGCTTGGAGCCGCGTTCGCGGTAGTCACAGGATTGGCATACAGGGCGCTTTACGTCGAGGCGGACAACCAGAGACTCGCCGCCGAGGAGTTGCGGAGCACCCGCGCCGAGTTGGCGCGTAGCCAGCACGACGCCGGAATGCTGGCCGAGCGTGAACGCCTCGCCCGCGAGATCCATGACACGTTGGCCCAGGGTTTCTCAAGCATCATCCTCATGGGCCGCTCGGCCGAGCAGGCACTCAACGCTGGAGACAACACGGCGGCGCGCGACCGCCTCCGGACTGTCCAGGAAACCGCCGCGAGCAACTTGGCGGAGGCGCGGAACTTCGTCCGCGGACTTCGCTCTCCGGACCTTGTCGACTCGGGCCTGACGGACGCTTTGCAGCGGCTTTGCGCGAAGACCGAGGCAGAGGCTGCCGCACGTGGAGCGGCGCTGCGTTGCCGTTTTGAACTCCAAGGCACGCCGGTTCCGCTCCCTAATCCGCACCAGGCCACGCTGCTGCGCGCTGCACAGTCCCTGCTCGCGAACGTGTGGGCCCACGCCCACGCAAGTACCGCCGTCGTTACCCTGTCATTCTTGGAATCCGAGGTGACCATGGACGTGTTCGACGACGGCAGGGGCTTCGATCCGGCTGGAACCGCGGCTGCGGAATCCCGGGGTGACGGAACCGGCGTCGGGCTCGCGAGCCTGGGCGAGCGGCTTGCGGCCTTGGAAGGAACGCTGGATGTGGAGTCGGCGCCGGGGGAGGGGACCGTGGTGGCCGTCCGGCTCCCGCTCCTGGTCGCTCCCGAACGCGGTTCGGCGCCGGAGGCATCCAGTGAATATTAGGGTCCTCTTGGTGGACGACCATCCTGTGGTGCGGGCCGGGCTCCGGGCGATGCTCGCCGGCTTCCCCGGCATCGACGTTGTGGGAGAAGCGTCCGACGGCGGTGCGGCCTTGGTGGAGTTGTCGAAGCTACATATCCTGGGTGAACCCGTGGACCTGGTTCTTATGGACCTTCAGATGGGGTCAGGCATGGACGGTGTGACCGCGACAGCGAAGATCGAGGCAGGTGAAGCAGGTATTCCCCCGCCACCCGTACTGATCCTTACCACCTACGACAACGACGCCGATATCCTCGCCGCAATTGAAGCGGGTGCGAGCGGCTACATGCTCAAGGATGCACCGCCGGACCAGATCCGCCAGGCCGTGGTGTCCGCGGCCGCTGGCCAGACGGCCCTGGCGCCCGAGGTGGCCGCGCGGCTCATGGGGCGGATCCGGAATCCGATGCCCGTACTGAGCGGTCGTGAAGTCCAGCTCGTGGAGCTCCTCGCCACCGGTATGAGCAATCGGGCGATTGCGCGGCAATTGTTCATCTCTGAGGCGACGGTCAAGACGCATCTGGTGCATATATACGCCAAGTTGGGCGTGGACAACCGGACGGCGGCAATTGCGGCGGCCACCCAGCGTCGGATCATTAGGGGGCTGGGCGAGTGAGCTGTGGTGGATTCCGGCCGAGCACGGACCTATGCTCCACCGGGGAGCGTTCCCGCTCGTTCTTTTCTCGCGGCGACCCAACCCTGCTCCAAGATTTGAGAACAATAAATCAAATGAGAAAAGTTTCTTGATTTTTCCATCCGTCGATCCTAGGCTTAATCCAGAAGTTTCGGCGCCCGGCAGCGAGGCCTGGGCGGCTCCGCATGCTGCGATGAAGGGATTCCGATGGAGACCACGCTGTTCGATGTCCATAGCCTCAAGGGTCGGCTTGTTGCGGGGACGGGGAGCCATTGTCCCGTCAGCGGTATCTGGGCTCCGGCGGGGGAGAGTGACGCCGATGTGCGGGTGTTGGAAGGCAGCATCATGCCAACCCACCGCAGTGCGGCGGTGATCTGGCAGTTGGTCGCGGGCGTCAGGCGCAATGACCTACGTCGCTGAAGGGCGGCCGCGGCGCGAAACGGTCCCGGCCAAGCGCCGACTCACTCCGCTCGAGCTAAGGCTCGCGGAATCAAGGGCTTCACGTGCCCGCGCGGACAGCCTTGTCCGTAGCCTCCTCAATCAGCGCAACGAAACGATCGCCGCAGCCCTGGCGGACAAGGTTTCCTTGTCCGCCATTTCCACTGTGGTTGGAATGCGGGCGGCCGACGTCAAGCGCCTCGGCGGGGCGTACCGGGACCACGACTACCCAGCAGCCGAGCCCGCGGTCCACCTCGCGCGCTTGGCCGCTATAGTCCGTCAGATGGACGAAGCGCTGGAACACAAAGAGTCGTGCTTGCAGCGCTTGCGCGGCGACGCGTTGAAAGGCCTTCAATCGGGCCTCATGGATGTTTTCAGGATCGCGGCACTGACGTCGCTGCCCGCTGAACGGGTCCGCGAGCTTATCCGGCCCGCGACGGGTCCTAGGCCCGGTTCCGGTCCTCGCTCCACCCGCTGAGGGCACCCTTCAGGGCTGAAACCAGCCTGCTTGTCACTTGGTCCTTGTTGAGGCCCACGGTATTGATCAGGTCGAGGATTTCACGGGGGTCGAACAAGATGTTCCAGAGGAACATCGCTTCGTCGCCAATAGGCGGCAATCCTAATTCTTCGCAGGCTTCGCGCAAGGGGCGCTCCAAGGCGTCGGCCTGGACCGTCAGATAGAAAGCGCCTTTCCGCAGGCGGGCCAGGTAGCCTTCGCCGGAACGGGTGTACAGCATGGCCCCGCCGTGACGGGTCACCAGGTCAACCCATTTGCGGCTCACGATCGTCAGCAGTTCCACGCCGGAGGCGTCCTGCTTCAAGCTGAAGTCGCGCAGCTTTTCGCCGACGCCGAAGCGGTATTCAGCCAGGATGTCCTCTACTGAAGCGAAATGCCGGTACGCCGTAGCGGAAGAAATTTCCGCCTGCTTGGCGACCTCGGTCATGCTGATCGGTCCCCGACGGGACGCAAAAAGATGTCCCGCGGCCTTGACCAGTTCCCGGCGGTTGCGCTGTGTGTCACTACGCATTGATGGCACCCTTTCTTCACCTCCTAGCTTAGATCCTGGACCCGGACCACCCTGCCAAGGCCGCTGTCAGGGTCCGCACCAGCCGGGCAGATGCTTGCTCCACGGACAGTCCCAGGCTCCGAATGAGATCGAAGACTTCCCGGGGGTCGAAGAACCCGTTCCACAGGAAAAGGGCTTCGTCTCCGGGGTAGGGGATGCCAAGCGCTTTGCAGGCCTCTTCCAACGGCCGCTCGAGGGCTTCCGCTTGCACCGTGAGGTAGTAGGCGCCGCCGCGAACGCGGGCTAGGTATCCCTCGGCCGAGCGGGTGTGGACCATGGATTCACCATGTTGGACCACGAGTTCAACCCATTTCCTGCAGACGGCCTTAAGTAGCTCGAGTCCGCAGCTTTCCTGGGCCTTGGTGAATTCGAGGAGTTCGCGGCCGACTTCGAAGCGGTAAGCAGCGAGAATGTCGTCCACTGACGCGAAATGACGGTAGGCGGTCGCCGTCGAGATTCCCGCGGCGGACGCGACGTCGGACATGGTGGCCGAACGGCCGGCTCCGAAGAGCCGGCCGGCGGCAGATACCAAAAGTGACCTGTTGCGTTTCATGTCCACCCGCAGCCCGGCCGGGGCATCGGCGAGGGTCATGCGGGCTACGCCAAGGCAGCGAGGCCGGCCGCGATCCGCTCGACACCGAGCCCGATCGCCTCCGCGCTTGCCGCGTAGGAGAGCCGAAGGTGATGTTCGCCGTGCCGTCCGAATTCGCTGCCGGGGCGAACGGCCACTCCGAACTCGCGCAGGTGCGCCACCATCTGCGCCGCGGGCATATCGACGTCGTACTTCGGGAAGAGGTAGAACGCGCCTTCCGGGGAGCTGACGGTGAGGCCGGGAATCCGGCTGAGCCCCTCGACCATGAGCTCGCGGCGGACAGCGTAAGAGGCGTGCATGCGTTCGATGTCCGGTCCACAGGTCTTGAGCGCGGTCAGCGCTGCGAGCTGGACGGCGGTGTTCATGGACCCGTTGAACGTGTTGTGGACGCGGGCCGCCGAGGCAATAACGTCTGAAGGACCCCACAAGTAGCCGACACGCCAGCCGGTCATGGCGTAGCTCTTCGAGAAGGTTTGGCAGTAGATGGTCCTGCCGGCCAGTCCTTCGATTTCAAGGGCGGAGGTGAAGGGCTCGGGCGTGTAGACGAGGTCGCTGTAAGCCTCATCGGAAAGGACCAGGGTGTCCGTGCCGGCCACCATGTCCGCGAGGGCTTCCAGCTCGCGCCGGGAGTGGACGATTCCGGTGGGGTTGGACGGGTTGCAGAAGACGAACATCTTCGCACCGTCCAGGGCGTTGGCAAGCGCTTCAAGGTCCCAGTGGAGGTCGTCAGCGAGGGGAACGGGCACGATGGTGCCGCCCGCCATGCTGACAAGGTCCGCGTAAAGGGAGTAGGTGGGGTCCGGGATGACAACTTTGTCGCCCGGGTTCACGATTCCGAGGATTGCCGCGGAAAGGCCGGCGGTGCCGCCTTGGGTGATGAGCACGTCGCCGGGGCTGGCCACTCCGCCGAGGAGCCGGCCGATACGGGCAGCCAGCTCCTCGCGAAGCACCAGCTCGCCGAGCAACGGCGAGTAGTGGGTGTACCCCTCTTCAAGTGCGCGGGCAGCGGCTGCGCGCACTTGCTGGGGTGTGTCGAAGTCCGGTTCGCCCATCGCAAGGGAAACGAGGTCGCCTTTGGATTGCGGCTGTTGGACGCGGAGGGATGTCCGCTGGACCCGCAGCACGGCCTCGGAAGGCTGGAAGGTGGCGACGGCGGTGGAGGGTTCGAGGGTCATGACAGTCCTGCTTCGGGTAGGGGGGTGGACGGGGGCGCCGCTGGAAGACCTGTAGAGATGCCGGGGTTTCATGGCCGGTCCTCTGCGGGAGCGCCGGCCCAGCGGCTGATTTCGAGGTCACCCGAGGTGTCCCGTTGGATGGTGGGTGCGATCACGAGTTCCTGGACCACGGCCCGCTGCGGCAGGGTCGCCACGAGGTGGATGGCGCGCGCAATGTCTTCGGGCTGGACCATTGCGTCGCGTTCTTCGGCCCGCGGTGGCCGGGCGCGGTTGTCCAGGATAGGGGTGGCGGTTTCGCCCGGGAGGATGGTGATGGCGCGCAAGCCTTCGTTGCGGAAGGTGTTGTGCAAGTAGGTCATGAAGTTCCGGACTGCGGCCTTCGCGGCTCCGTATGCGGCGCCGCCCAGCAGGTTGGGATTGACGGCTGCCAGCGACGATACGGTGATGATGGTGCCTGTGTTGCGGGCGAGCATTCCCGGAAGGACAGCCTGCGTGAGCAGGTAGACGGCATTGAGGTTGACGTCCAGGACCTGGTTCCACTCTTCCTGGCTGATCCACCTGACGTTGAGGACCTTGCTGGCGCTGCCTGCGTTGTTCACCAGGATGTCCACCGGCCCCAAAGTGTCACCGATCCACGCGACCAAGGCGTCGACGTCGTCCTTTGACGAGACGTCCGCGCTGCGCGCGTAGGCCGTACCGCCGTCGTTATTGATCTCCGCGGCGAGTTCTTCCAGGACGGCGAGGCGGCGACCGACCAGGACGACGTGCGCTCCCTCGGACGCCAGAAGCGACGCCGTGGAGCGCCCCATACCCGTTCCCGCGCCGGTGATGACGGCGACTTTGCCTTCAAGAAGTCCCATGGTTCCGTTCCTGGAGTTTCGTAGATTGTGAGATTCGCTTCACATATGCGAAAAGTTTCTCATTTGTTTGACGTGCTGGTCAAGTGTTTTTGCGCCCGTGGTTCAAGCCGCGGCGGGGGCCGGAACCGGGATGGCGCCGTGCGGCAGGTCGAGCGCGCCGAACAGGCTCTGCACCCGCTGTTCCAAGGTATGGAGCTGCCGTTGGGCCTCGTGATGGCTCTCCACGGCATCGTCGTTGGCTACCCACCGGAAGGCCATCCGCTGGCCCGGCCGCGCCTGGCCCAGCATGGGCAAGGACGCCTTGGTCGCGAACGCGACGATCGGGTAACCGGCCGTCAGGGTTCGGTAACGCCCCAAAATAATGAGCTCGTCGCCGTGGGGGATCTCGAAAGCCCCGATCGGAACCCCGTGCGAGACGATTTCGCCCAGGCCCTCGGGATGCACCACTGGCCCGTCCAAGCGCAGGCCAACGTGGTTCGACTTCGCCGTCACCGTGTATTCGCGGGAGGCAAGCAGTTCCCGGATCCCCGGCGCGGCGTCCGTTTCCGGACCCTCCACGATGTCCACGGTCCTCACGGGCTGCTCGAACGAAGGGATCGGGACCGGCAACCGGAAAAGAGGCTGTGTGAGGAAGGGATGCTCAAAACCGGTGTAGCGGGTCAGCAGCTCGAGGCGCTGGCCGACCGATACCTGCTGTGGAAAGCCCATGCGTGCCTCCGGGGCGGCACTTCCCATGAAACGCTCGGTGACCAGCGTTCCACCGAACGCCAAGTAGTTGCGCATCCCGTGCCGGGCGTTGCCGATGATCACTCGCGCGTTCGCCGGGACGCACACCGGTTCCCACATCGGCACTTGGTTGCCATTGACCGTCACATCGGCAGGTGCTCCCGTGACCGCGATCAGTACCGGTTGGGAGGCGGTGAAGGCGAACCGTCCGCCCATCAATTCGATGCTCGTGGCCGTGCGCGGATTGCCCACCAGGATGTTGGCGACGGACGCAGAGTGCTGGTCCGCCGCTCCGCCACAGGGAACGCCGAGGGCCTCGGACCGTTCCCTGCCAAGGTCCTGGAACGTGGCCAGCCACGCATTCTCGCGGACCTCCAGCGTGACGCTGTGTTCAGCGGCGGACATCAGTCTTCCCTTTCGGTGGCGGTTGCGGACGACGCCGGCGCTGCCGCGGACTGCCCGCGGGCCGCGCGGAGGAACTGCCCCTGCAGTTTTTCCCACTCGCCTTCGGGAACCACCTTGAATTGCACCGTGTCTCCGGGTTTGTAGGAGGTGGGCGGATTCTCCCGGATATCGCAGATGGTCAGGGGGGTGCGCCCGATGACCTTCCACCCTGTAGGTCCCGGGAAGGGTTGGATGATGGCGTTGGTTCCGGCCACCATCACGGAACCGGCATCCACGTTGGTCCGGGGCTCCCGGCAACGGCTGACCTGGCCAGGAAACTGCACCCGGCCCATCATGGGAGCCATGGCCGAGGCAAGCAGGTTGATCGAGAGCACCGAAGCTTCCAAGTGGCCCAGCACGGCCTCCGGGCTGATGCCCAGTTCGGTTGCCACATCCGGAAGATCCGGCGCAAAGGCCTCGTTGACCACCATGGGGATCGCGAAATGCTCTCCGCCGTGGGCGTGTCCGGCGTTCCCGGCGCCGCTGCCCGCTGCGGCGAGCCGGACGGTTTGGGCCAACTGGTCATGGCTGATTGCGAGGCAATCGAACTCCACCAGGATCGAATCTACGCCGGCCACCACATCCAGCAGCCCGTGCGGCTGCACTTCGAGGAGGATTTCATGCAACCTTCGGCTGCCGGCCTGGCGCGCCTCGTCGTCGTCCGCGGCCACGCTGACCATGAGCGCCGAGTCACCGAACGGGACTGCCTTGACGTCGAGCGGTTGCCGGGGCTGTCCGGGCGCTGGTTGCGTACTCATGGTTCCTTGGGCTCGTTGTGCTGGACGGTGGATGGGGGCTGCCTAGACGGTGGCCAGGCGGGCCTTTTCGGCCAGGACATCCTGCAGGCCGGTCGCCTTGACGCCGGCTTTTTCCAAAGCGGCGCGGAGGGCGGTGCCGTTCTGGAGGACCTGCGGGTGGTCACCGTGGAGGAGTACGACGTCGGCATCGTGGCCGAGCGGGACAACCTTGCCCGTGACGGCGCGAACCGTTCCTTCGGTGACCACCTGAACCACGCGGCGGCCGATTTCCTCGGGGTCGTGCAGGAGGGCGCCTTCGGTGTTGCGCGAGACGGGCATGCCGTCCTCGCCGTAGCCACGGTCCGCGAGGAATACGTAGCCCACCTGGAGGCCGCGCTTGCGGGATTCGTCTGCGAGCAAGCCGTTCTGGCAAATCACGATGTAGGAAGGATCGTAGGCCTTGATGGCGTCCGTGATGGCGCGGGCGTGCTTGGCATCGGTCTGGGCGATGCTGCCCATGCGGCCGTGCGGGGCTACGTGGCTGATCTTGCCGCCGTGGATCCGGGCAAAGGCGTCCAACGCGCCGATCTGGTAGAGGACGTCCGTGCGGATTTCCTCTTCGCTGGCCTCGATGAGGCGGCGTCCGAAGCCCACGAGGTCCGGGTAGCCGGGGTGCGCGCCCAGTTCGATGCCGCGCTCGACGCACGCCTTGACCGTGGAGTCCATGACGCGGGGGTCTCCGGCGTGGAAGCCGCAAGCGATGTTGGAGGCGGTGACCAGGCCCAGCAAGGCGTCGTCGTCGCCGATGGTGTAGTTTCCGTAGCTTTCGCCGAGGTCCGCGACGACGGCGACTGAGTTGATGCTCACAATGGCTCCCAGGGTTCTTGGTGTGGTTGCTATGCTCCGACGACGGCGGCCAACCGGCAAGGGCGGCAGGCCGCCGTCGTGCGCGTTTTATTAGTGGGTCTGCAGCGGCAGGCCCTTGGTTTCCTTCAGGAAGAAGACGGTCGCGAGGGTGATGACCGACGCTGCGATCGAGAAGTACCCGGGAACCATCGAGTTCTTGGTGGCGCTGATGATTGCGGTCATGACGAGCGGTGCGCTGCCGCCGAAGATGATCGTGCTCACGTTGAAACCGATGCTGTAGGCGCTGTAACGGACCGTCGTCGGGAACAGTTCGGTAAGCACGGTGTGGACCACGGCGGCGTGGCCCGAGAAGGCCAGTGCCATCATGACCGCGCCGATGGAGGCAAGGGCCATGTTGCCTGTGGTGATCATGAGGAAGGACGGGTAGGAGAGCACCGCCGTGCCGATCGCGGACAAGGCGAGGATGGGCTTGCGGCCGTAGCGGTCCGAGAGCCGGGCCATGATCGGGATGGCGATGATAATGGCAACGAGGCTGGCCGCGGTGACGACGAGGGCGCCGAGCATCGTGAAGTTGTTCGCACCGAGGGAGGTCTTGAGGTACGTCGGCATGTAGGCGAAGAGCAGGTAGTAGCCGGGTCCGTTGACCGCGGGGAGGAAAATGGTCAGCGCGATGGCGGCGAGGTGCTTCTTCGAGGTGAAAACGGTCTTGAGGGGATTGCGCTCGACGACGTTGCGCTCACGGAGGGCGTTGAAGTGGGGGGTGTCCTCCATCTTGGATCGGATGTAGAAGCCGATGTAGCCCAGTGGCAGCGCGACCATGAACGGAATCCGCCAGCCCCAGCCGCTCATGTTCGCGTCGCCGAGGGTGGTGATGAGGATCGCCGAGAGGGTGCTGCCGAAGAACAGGGCGAAGAACGAGCCGACCGCAATGAAGCTCTGCGCGAAGTTGCGGTGGCGGTTGTTGGCGTATTCGCCCACGAACGCCATTGCGCCGGCAACCTCGCCGCCCGCGGAGAAGCCCTGCAGGATGCGGAACAGGATCAACAGGGCCGGGGCGGCCCAGCTGATCACCGAGGACGAGGGAATCAGGCCGATGCAAGCCGTGGAGGCGGAGATGAGGAGCAAGAGCACGGCGAGCAGGTTCTTGCGGCCCAGCCTGTCGCCGAGGAAGCCGCAGATGACGCCGCCGAAGGGCCGGGCCAGGAAGCTGACCAGGAAGCCGACGTTGGTCAGCAGGAGGGATCCGACATCTTTGGAGCCCATGATGTTCACGGCAAGGTACGTGGTCAGGAGCCCGTAAATGCCGTAGTCGTACCACTCCACGAAGGAGCCCATGGTGCCGGCAAACGTCGCCTTGCGCACCATCTTGCCGTCGGCGGTGACGACCTTTATCTGTGCGGTGTTCAGGTTCACTGATTCCGTCGATGAATTAGACATTGGGTGGTTCTCTCAGTTTAGGTCCCGCTGTTGGGGATGGAAGGTGGGGGTTAGCTGTACTCGCGGGTGATCTCGGCGGTCATTTCGGCTTCGTGGATCGCCACGGCCTTCACGAGTTCAAGGATTTCGGCCGCACGGGCCTGGGGGATGACCACGACGCCGTCATCGTCGGCGGCGACGATGTCACCGGCGGCGCACACGATCCCGCCGATTGCGACGGGCTCACCGATCACGCCGGGGCCGTTCTTGAAGGGTCCCGCCGGGGTGGTGCCGCGTGCGAAGACGGGGAATTTGATGGAAGTGATGGTTGCGCGGTCCCGGATGTAGCCGTCGATGACCGCGCCGGTGGCTCCGGCAGCCTCGAAACGCTGCGAAAGCTGTTCGCCGACCAGTGCGCGGTGCTCGTGGCCGAAGCCGTTGATGACCACGATGTCGCCGGGCTCGATGTAGTTCAGTGCTTCGATGACCGCGGCGTTGTCGCCGGCCGCCCCCAGGACCGTCAGGGCCGAGCCGACGCAGTGCGCTCCCGCCCAGACAGGGTTGATGTTGCCGTCCACGAGGCCGAGGCGTTCCATGGCGTCCCCGATGTTGGCCACCGGGAAGGCCTCGAACGCGCGGACGAGTTCCCGCGGCGGCCGGGTCCACTCTGCCTTGCGGACTGTGAGTTCGAGGGTCGTTGCCATTGTTCCACCTTTGCTTGGTCCGGGGTTCCGGAGGGGTTGACGTCTTGAGACGGCAATCACATATGAGAAAAGTTTCGCGTTTTATTCTTCGTTCGTCAAGACCCCGATATTTCGGCGGTGTAAAAGGTTTCCCACTGCGGCGAATCGCGGGAACTTGAGCTTCGTCGGCTTCGATAAGGTTTCTGCGTGAGCACTACGAGCAATCCAACCGACGGAACTCCCATCGCCTTCGACGCGGCGGGTGAAGGTCCCGCCGTCGTACTCCTCCACGGTTCGGCGCTTTCGCGCGCGATCTGGCGCGGACTCGGGTACGTCCAGGCCCTCGACGGTTTTACAGTGGTGCGGGTGGATCTTCGGGGCCACGGCCGGAGCGGCAAGCCCTATGACCCGGAGTCGTATCGAATGCCCCTCGTCGTCGAGGACGTCCTTACGGTGATGGATGCCGTAGGCGCCGAGCGGGCACACGTCGTCGGGTATTCGTTCGGGGCGCGCGTCGCGTTTGCCCTCGCGGCGGCCGCACCGGGGCGGATCGCAAGCCTCGCGACGCTTGGCGGCACCTACCGATCGCAGCGGGGCGAGGTCGAAAAGGTGTTCTTTCCCGGGTACCTGGACGCGATCCGCTCGGGTGGCATGACCGCGTTCGCGGACGGCTTCGCGGCAGCCGGGAACGTCCTGGATCCGGCGAGCCGCGCGGCGTTCCTCGCGAACGACGCCGGTGCGCTGGCTGCGTATTTCGAGGCCACCGAGGCGGGGGAAGGGCTGCCGGAGGCGGTGCTCGCGCAACTCGCGCTGCCGGCACTCCTTTCGCCGGGACGGAAGACCCGCAGCGGTTCGAGCAATCGAAGCGCGCCGCGGAGTTCATGCCCAATGCCCGCTTTGTAGAACTCCCGGGGCGTTCCCACGCTTCAACGCTTTCGCCGGCCGGACCAGTGCTTGAAGAGTTGGTTCCGTTCCTGCGCGGGAATGCGGGGCTCGGTCCTATTGGTAGAGCCGAGTGAGGGCGCCCGCCAGGACGGGGACGCCGACAGGAGGTTCGTCGCGATGCCGGGCAAGCCACACCGGAATACGCGGCACGTCACTAACGAACCTGTAGCTCACCCTTTCGTTGGATGGTGGACGGCCGTTACCGGGACGGCGCCGGGACGTGCTCCCGCAGCAGGGCCGCGAACCTCGCCGGTGACTGAAGCCCCCTCAGGGGCTTGATGCGGCCTCGGTCGGCCAAGTCAACAAGCTGATACAGCGCCCTGGCAGCGTCCAGCCGCTGCCCCATGGCAGCCAGACGTGGGTTCTCGAAACCCCAGGTGGCCAGGGAGTGCTTGTGTATCTGGACGATCTCCATGAGGGAGGAGATGTCCGCGAGGTCCTTATCCGATGTGCGCGATTTCCACGCGAGAGCCTTGAGGATAAGGGCAGCCTCAACGTCGGGCACGGGGACTGTGAACGTCAGGTCTTCCTTGCCTCCAAGGAGTAGAACTTTCACGTCAATCAGCAGCGGCATTGCGTTCAGGGCGAACCCGAGGCCTGGAATGCCATCGAATCCGCGGCCGTTGACTTCTGTGGAGCGTGTCATTGGCCTGCCGACGCCGGTGTGCGGGATTAGCAGATCCACCTTGATCCTGGCGCCTTTTTCATCGGTGCGGATGTAATGGTTGCCCTTGACGGCCTCATACCCGCGCCCCAGGAGCTGGCGGTGGATGGTCTGCCCTGTCGCCACGGCTTTTCTTATGCCGGCATCCGCGTCGGCCGTGCTTCGTTCTGTTGCCGCAGGGGTGGGATACACGTGGATGAGCATCTGGACCACGTGGCCGCCGACGATCCGGTAGTCCGTGAGCGGGATACTTTCGGACGCCGCAGCGACGTCGGCCAGCGCGCGGTAGCCCAAGTCTGCCGCATTGGACATTGAAATGACGTTGATGGCTGTCACCGGGCGGTCCCGGCGAGGATGGCTTCACGCAAGTGCTCTGCGGCTTCGTCGCTGTCGACGGCGTCGTCGGCCAGGACATCACGCAGGGTCACGATCGGGTCAGCAAGAGGGATGTTGGCAGACATGTGCACCAGCAGAGCAGTCGCCCACAGGGTCGGGTCCTCCGGGACTGTCGTGATCAAGGTGGCCTCTTCTTTGCTGGCCGGGCTGAAGCCTGCGTCCGTGAAGTCAACAGCTTCGCGCAGGTACACGAGCACGCTGTCCGGAAGCCGCCAGGGTGCATAGATGTCCGCAGCGGCGTCACCCGAGATCAGCGGCGCGGCGCCAATCTCTTTGGCAAACGCTGCCGCCTTCTCCGCCTGCTCGGTCGGGGACTTCAAGCTGTACCAATATGAGGAAACGCCACGTGGGCCCGGGTAGTTGCGGGTCAGCCAGGACACGATGGCGGAAACATCGTGGGCCTTCCAGCCGGATTCGTCCCGGTCGACAAATGGAGTTAGAAGCTTCAGGTGTTTGTTCACCGCGGGCTGACTGATGCCGACGGCGACCGCCAGCCCGTGCTGCGTCCAAGGACCGTCTGCAAGGGCGAGTGCGCGCAGGAGGGCCCAACGACCCCACGGTGTGCGCCCGCGGGTCTTCTCAGTCGGAGCATCACGTTCCTGGCGCAGTTGCAGACGCTGCACGCCTCCGATCATGACCGAAGCCGGGTCCACGGTGATCAGGTCGATCCTGTCCTGGGAGGCGGCCTGGGAGAGGGCACGGGTAGGGTGAGATGTCACGATGAGAGTTCGGACTTTGCGCTCGAGGATGGCAACGAGCTTGCTGGGCGTCGGAGGAGTGTCGGCGATCCAGACCTTCACTTCCTGAGTGCTGCGGTCCGGCAGGGTCAAAGAGAGCGCGTCAAGGTTGCCTCCGGAAATACGGACCTCTGCCTGATGCAGCAGAAGCATGGCCTGCGACAGGACAGTGTGTTGTTCCATGCCGGAAACCTTCCCGTTAAACCTAGGCGGGGTTACATGTCAAATAACCTTAGCCGCAAAATACCGCTTTAGGTTATACGCATTGAATATACGCTCATTAAACCCGTTCCCAGCCGCCCGCCTCATGAACGATGCGCGGCGCTTGCCGCAGGGGCCGGCGTCTTCATCCTGACCCATCCGGGACCGGCTCATCGGGATCGGGTCATTGTGCTTAGCAACGTCCTGGTCAGCCGACGCCAGCCACTTGCCTCTGCCCTACCTCGTGGGTCCCCGCTAGTGGGAAAGCCCGGCGGCGGTTTCCGTGAGGCTCTTCCCCTTGGTCTCGGGGGCCAGCCATTGCGAGAGGGCGGCGCCCACCAAGGCGATGCCGGAAGCGATCAGCATGGACACCGCGGGGCCGAGGTTCGCCATCGCCCATGGCAACAAGAACGTACCCGTCCCCGCGCCGATCCGGCTCACCGCGGCCGCGAATCCGGTGCCGACGCACCGGACCTCGGTGGGGAAGACCTCGCCCGGGTAGACGCCCGTCAACGTGTTGTACATGGCGTTGAAGAACGAGAAAGCGAGGAACAAAACCAGAACGACGACCGGCGGTGCCCCGCCCCACAGCCCGATGACCGCGAGCAGCGCAGCGCACACCCATTGCGGCGGTACGGTCAGCACGCGGCGTCCGACCTTGTCGATTAGCAGGACCGTGAGCACCACCGCCGCGAGGGCAACCGCGGAGAGACCCACCCCGCCGGCCAAGCCGCCGCTCAATCCGTACTGCTGGAGCACGGTATCGGCGAAAGTGGCGATCGCAAAATATGGCGCGACGGCGCAGAACCAGAACATCGAGACAAAGAGCGTCGCCCGCCAGTATTGGCTCGAGAACAGCATCCCGAACGTGCCTTTGCGGGTGTCTTCGTGCTCGACGTCGGACATTTCCGCAGCATGTTGCATGTACTTGTGTGCGATCGCCTTGGCCTCGTCCGCGCGACCCTGGTTCCACAGCCAGCGCGGCGACTCGGGAAGGCCGAACCGGGTCAGGAACAAGACCACCGCGAGCAATGTGCTCGTGCCCAGAATGGTGCGCCATCCGAGGCTCGTGGCGTTGACCAGCCAGTAGCCCAGCGCATACGCAATCATGAAGCCCGCGTACCAGGCAACCAGGGTGACGCCCATCAACCGGCCGCGCAGATTGGCCGGGGCGAACTCTGACATTAGCGGCCAGCCAACGGAGTACTCCATGCCGATGGCGACCCCCATCAATAGCCGCACCACGAACAGCAGGCCAGGCGAATCTACGAAGAACTGCATGCCCGAGGCGATCACGAAAAGCGCCATGTCCATCAGGAACAGCGGCTTGCGCCCGAACTTGTCGGCGGCCCACCCGCCAACCGGGGAACCGAAGAAAATCCCGAACAACGGGCCGGCTGCGATCAACCCTTCCCAGACCGTCGACAAGCCCAGATCGGCTGTCAGGCTACCGGCTACTGGACCGACGATCCCGAGGATGTAGCCATCCAGGAACATCCCCCCAGCGAGGACAAAAACCATCCTCCACATAAAGAGCCGCTTGAAAGCGGTCGCCTGCGCCAAAACCTCAGCCATTGTTCCTCGACTTAGAACGGGCGGCTTTTCCTCCCTCTATGGTGGCTTTTTATCCCTGCCAGGGGAAGGGCGGCTTTCTGCTGGGCGGATATCATTTGATGGTCAATTATTACTATCGAGCGAAATAATCCGGAAGGATCATCGTGGAACTCCGTCAGCTCCGCTACTTCCTGGTGGTCGCGGAAGAACTGCATTTCGGCCGCGCCGCCGAACGCCTGCACATCACCCAGCCACCCTTGACCGTCGCGGTCCGTAGGCTCGAGCACGAGCTCGGCGTACAGCTTTTCGACCGCACTACGCGCCGCGTGTCGCTGACCCCCGCCGGTCACGCTTTCAGGGACCGCATCCAGTCCGCCGTCGCGTATCTCGACGGCGCTGCCGGGGAGGTTGCCGACGTCGCCGCCGGGCGGAGCGGCAAGATCAGGGTCGGGTTCGTCAGTTCGGCGAGTTACACCACGGTTCCCGAAGCCATCCGCACGTTCCGGCAGCAGCGACCACGCGTGGACTTGGTCCTGAATCCCCTCACGAGCGGTGAACAGATTGAGCAACTGTTGGATGGGAACCTGGACTTGGGGCTTGTCCGCGACCCGGGTGATATCCCGGGCTTGGACATCGAACTGCTCAGCACTGAAGACCTGGTGGTGGTCCTCCCGGAAGCGCACCCCCTGGCAGGTTCCGCGGAAATCCGCCCGCAAGACCTCGAGGGGGAGCCGATGATCCTCTTCCCCTACCGGCTCATGCCAGGTTTCGTCTCGCGGGTCCTCCGCGTCTTCGAGCCGCTTACGACGCCGCCCACTGTGGTTCAGCAGGCCATCCACCAGGAAACCGTCCTCGGCCTTGTCGCGGCCGGCTTGGGGATCTCGGTGCTGCCGGAATCGGTACGGAGGTTCAACATGCCGGGAGTGACAACGCGGCCACTGCTGGGAAGGCCGCAGACCGAGCTCCACGTAGCTCGCGGCCCGGGGAGGCACCCGGCGGCGGATGACTTTATTGCTTGTTTGAAAGGCGGAACCTTGGCGGCCTCGTGAGCTTGCGGCCGCCGCTTAGCGAGGGACGTGTGTGACAGGTGTGACGAACGTGAATTCCGAGACAAATGTTGCGCAGGTCACATTAGCTGCCTATGCTGGGGAGGCTGCAGCGTGGCAGCGAACCGATGAAAGGCAGCGTATTGGCCAGCGACAGGCTCTCCGTGGTTGTTCGAGTCGACCTCGACGGCGAACAGATCCAGATAGCAGCGACGGGTCACGTGACCTCGTCAAGCCTTCAAGGGCTGTACCCCATTGTGCAGCGCACCAGCCGCCTTGCGGACGGCCTCGGCATCGAAGTTGACCTTTCCCGCGCCCTCGTTGATCCGGACGCGCTCGAACAACTGGAAGGCTACGCCAGGATCCACGAGCTTCCAGTCAGGGTCGAATACGCGCCGGCGGACGATACCGTCGCCATCCTGCCGTCCCGCATTGGAGATCCCCGTACCCTCGGGGCCGGACGGGCTGCCTGACGCCGCGGGCGTCGCCACCACGCCTCACAGTGATCTACGGGCGGTATTTCCTTTGAGCAGGTCCTCGGCGCGGGCAGGGACGAGCTGTTGGAGAAAGCCCAGCGGCTCCGGGGCTTGGATCCTTGCCGCTGCCGCCGCCACCGATTCAAGTGCCGTTGCGGCAGTCTGCCTCGCGTCGTCCAAGTCCATGCCCCAGGCTGACCCCTCGCGGACTAAGTGTTCAAGAGTGATGTAGCCCAGCCTGATCTGGCCGGCGATAGCGTGGCCGGCATTGTTGCTTGGTGCGTACAGCAGCAGCGTAGGTGTTACATCGTAAAGGGGCGCCAATTCTGGGCGCTCATGGCCGAACCTGCAGCTTGGAAAACCGAGGAATAAGAGCGACATCCCTACCCAGCGCTCTGATCGCCTGCATGGCCACCACCATGGATACCGCTTCGCCCGCTTCCAAGCGGACGATTGTGCCGCGAGCCACCTTCAGTCGTTCCGCCAGATCCTGTTGTGTCAGTTCGGCTTCTTTGCGGGCATTTGGAGATATTTAGGCGATGTTCAAAAAATTGAACACTCCACCCTCCAGAGGGGGTACCCGCGCACCCTCCCACCGGCTGGCAATCCCGAATACCGTGAATGGCATGGTTACGGAACTGATCCTTAATAACGGCGTCACCATGCCCGCCCTCGGCTTGGGCGTCTTCCAGAGTCCACCCGAAGAGACGACGGCGGCCGTCCGGGCCGCGCTCGATACTGGCTATCGGCACATCGACACTGCCGCGGCCTATGGCAATGAGAAGGAAGTCGGCGAAGGAATCCGCCAAGCCGGAGTGGACCGATCCGAGGTGTTCATCGAGACCAAGGTCTGGGTGAGCGATTACGGCTACGAGAACGCCCTGCACGCTTGGGACAAGGCCACCGGCAAGCTGGGCACAGATTATCTTGACCTCTTCATCCTCCACCAACCCGCCCCCGACCGGTTCGACAAGACCATTGCCGCGTACAAGGCCATGGAGTCGTTACTTGAGGACGGGCGTGTGCGGGCCATCGGCGTCAGCAATTTCATGCCCCATCACCTGGAGCAACTACTTGCCGAAACCACGATTGTCCCGGCCGTGAACCAAGTCGAGGTCCACCCCTACTTCGCCCAGCGTGACGTCCAGGCGAAGGACTCCGAACACGGCATCCTGACCCAAGCGTGGTCACCGATCGGCGGCATCACCTTCTACCCGGGCTGGGGCGAGAACCGGCGCAACGTCATGGAAGATCCGGCGATTGCCGCCGTCGCGCAGTCCCAGGGCAAGTCACCCGCCCAAGTGATGCTGCGCTGGCACCTCCAGCAGGGCCGCTCCGCGATTCCGAAGTCCACGAATCCCGCGCGTATCGCCGAGAACTTCGACGTCTTCGGCTTCGAGCTCAGCGCCGACGAACTCGCCGCGATCGACGCTTTGGACACCGGTGTGCGCAACGGACCCGACCCTGATGTGGCGCGTCCCGAACGATTCGCGATGGTGATCCCGGAAGCCTAGGAAACGCGCCAGCGCCGGGTTGAGCGCCGGACCACCAGGCGCGGGGGAACGAGGACTTCCGTGCCGGCCGGTGGCATGGCATCGTCCGAAACGAGCCAGGACGCCGCGGAACGCTCAAGCCGCGCAGGAGCCTGGGAAGACGTCTCGCGCTAGTTGCCGCCCGAGAGGGCATAATGGCGCGGGTGGGGAAAACCAAGAATATTGTCGTGGGGCTCGCGGCCCTGTTGATCGCCGTTTCATTGTCCGCTTGCGATGACGGCCGAGCCGGAGCCGAGGGGGCGGCGAAGCAGTTAGCGTCGTCCCTCGCAGCGCTCGACGTCGGGACCCTCGCCGTGGAGGGCAAGGACGCTGCCGCGGCGAATGAGCAGCTCAAAGCCGTGTTTGCCGCGCTGGATCCGGCGAAGCCCGCCGTCGAAAGCGGAGCGGTGAAGCTCGACGGGGACAAGGCCACCGTTCCGCTCAATTACACCTGGAAGATCGGTACCGCGGAATGGAAGTACACCGCGGAAGCCAGCCTGAAAAAGTCCGGGGACAAATGGGCCGTGCAGTGGGCTCCGGCGCTCTTGGAGCCGGAACTGAAGGACGGCGAAATCCTGGAAAAGACGGTCACTTCGCCGTCCCGGGCGGATATCCTCGGCGCTGGCGATGCCAAGCTGGTCACGTACCGTCCGGTGGTTTACGTCGGGGTGGACAAGACCCAGCTCGGATCGGCGGACCCTGCCGCTTCCGCGTCAAAGGTGGCCCAACTGGTCGGCGTGGACGAAGCCGCCTACGTCAAGCAGGTCCAGGCGGCAGGTCCGCAGGCATTCGTCAGCGCCATCACGCTGCGCGAGGACGGCCGGACCATCACTGACCAGCAGATCGCGGCAATCCCAGGTGCCCGCGGTGTTCCCGATACCTTGCCGCTTGCGCCGTCGCGCACGTTTGCCCGCGCCCTCCTAGGCACCGCGGCCGAGGCAAGCGCCGAGCAAATCGAGAAGGCAGGGGGCGTGCTCAAGGCAGGTGACGTCGTCGGGAGCGGCGGCCTGCAGGAACAATACGACGCCCAGCTCCGCGGACAAGACGGGGTTACCATCCAAACCCGGCCGCAAGGCATGACCGACGAGCAGCTCAAGGCCGCCACGCCGGACCCGCGACGCCGGCTTTTCGCCGTCGACACCAAGGCCGGGGAACCGCTCAAGACCACCCTTGATCCGCACCTCCAGCAACTTGCCGAGGACACCTTGGCGGGGGTCGGTCCGGCGTCGGCAATCGTGGCGCTCCGCCCGTCCACCGGCGCTGTGCTCGCGGCGGCCTCAGGCCCGGGCAGCAACGGCTACAACACTGCCATGCTGGGCCAATACGCTCCGGGTTCGACGTTCAAGATGATCGATTCCCTCGCCATGTTCCGCAACGGCATGACGCCGGACTCGAAAGTCGAATGCACTCCGACCATCACTGTGGACGGCAGGACCTTCAAGAACGCCGAAGGCTACCCGGCGTCCTCTTTGGGCTCCGTGACGTTGCGGGACGCCTTCGCGCATTCCTGCAATACGGCGTTCATCAGCATGCGCGACCAAGTCAGCCAGGCCCAGCTTGAATCCGCGGCAACATCGCTGGGTGTGGCGGTCGAGGCCCCGAAGCTCGGCGCCAACGCGTTTCTGGGTTCCGTGCCCGGTAACGCCGACGGCACCGAACACGCAGCGTCCATGATCGGCCAAGGCAAAGTGCTGCTTTCTCCGCTCGCCGCGGCGGTCATGGCAGGTTCGGTGGCACATGGCGCGCCCGTCTCACCACAGCTTGTGTTGAATCCGGGCACGGGCTCGGCAACGTCGAGTGCCTCGGCTTCGGCGAGTCCAGCGGCCGGCGATCCAGCCACGGCGTCCGATTCGCCGTCGTCGGCTCCCTCTTCCACCGTGGCCCCGGCGTCGGACAAACCGATCACGGCCGCCGAGGCGGGCGCCCTCGGCGACATGATGCGCGCCGTCGTGACGTCGGGCCACGCCGGGTTCCTCGCGAACGTTCCGGGCGCTCCAGTGGGCGCGAAGACAGGCACGGCGGAATTCGGGCAGGACAACCCGCCCAAGACACACGCCTGGATTGTCGCTGTGCATGGCGACCTGGCGGTGGCGGTGTTCGTGGAGGACGGCGGACTGGGAGCGACAACCAGCGGACCCCTGCTCAAGTCGTTCCTGACGGCGGCCGGCTGACCTAGACAAGGGTTCCCGCCGGGTGCACACTTAATTCAACGCCTGTTGAATTAGTTTCGGGAGTTGCCATGGAGCAGTTCGAAAGCACCACATGCGTCATTGCGGGCGGCGGCCCGGCCGGAGTGATGCTCGGACTCTTGCTGGCCCGGGCCGGCGTCGAGGTCACCGTCCTTGAGAAACACGCCGACTTCCTGCGCGATTTTCGCGGCGACACCGTCCACGCGTCCACTATCCGGCTCCTGGACGAATTGGGGCTTGGCGAAGGATTCCGGGCCCTGCCCCAAAGCAAGCTCGGGAATTTCAGGCTGCCCACAGCTGGGGGAGAAGTCACGCTGGCCGACTTCGGACGCCTCAAGCCACCGTACGACTACGTCGCCATGGTGCCGCAATGGGACCTCCTCAATTTCCTGGTGGACGCCGCCCGCCACGAGCCGCAATTCACCCTCCGCCTGAACACCGAGGCCACGGACCTGGTGTACGACGGCGGCGAGGTCGCCGGCGTCGTGTACCGAACCCGGGACGCGGCAACCGGAGCCGAGACGGGAACGGGAGAGCTGCGTGCCCGGCTGACAGTAGCGTGCGACGGCCGCAGCTCCGTGCTCCGGCAGAAGGCGGGGCTTGTTCCCCGCGAATTTCCGGTGCCGTTCGATACGTGGTGGTTCAGGGTTTCCCGGAACCGCAACGAACAAGCGCAACTGGCCTCCATCACGCCACGATTCTCTGGCAGCGATGTGCTCTTGAGCCTCACCCGCAAGGACTACTACCAAATCGCCTACATTGCGGAGAAAGGCAAGGACGCCCAATTGCGGGCTGAAGGAGTGGAGAGCTTCCGCGCCCGCGTCGCCCGGATCCGTCCGGACCTTGCCGACCGCGTCGACGAAATCGAGTCCATGGACGATCTCCACATGCTGGACGTCAAGCTCAACCGGATCGGCCGTTGGCACAAACCAGGCCTCCTCCTCATCGGCGACGCAGCCCACGCCATGTCCCCGGCCGGTGGCGTCGGGATCAACTTGGCCATCCAAGACGCGGTCGCCGCTGCCCAGCGCATCGCCGGCCCGCTCCTTCGGGGCACTCTGGGCGAGGCCGATCTTGCTTTGGTCCAAAAGCGCCGCTGGTTCCCCACGGTTGTGATCCAGGGCGTCCAACTGCTCATTCAAAAGGTGGTCTTTGGGCCGGCCGTCAAGGGCCAATTGGCGGCTCCGCCGAGCCGGTTGTTGTCCGTCGTCAGCCGCATGCCATGGCTTTCGAAACTTCCGGCGCTCATGATCGCCTTCGGGCCGCGTCCGGAGCACGCACCTGAATTTGCGCGCAGGAAGGCCCCTTCGAGCGGAAACCCGGCGTGACCAGGGGACGCCGGCCCGGCCAGGCGAGTAGCCGCGACGCCGTCCTGCGCGCAGCCCGCGAAGAATTCAGCCGCAAAGGATACGACGCCGCCACGGTCCGGGCCATCGCTGCCCAGGCCGGGGTGGATCCGTCCATGATCAACCACCATTTCGGGACCAAGGAACAGTTGTTCATGGCTGCCCTCGAGTTGCCAGTCGACCCGAAGGAACATGTCCTGGCCATCCTTGACGGTCCCTCGAACGGGATCGGCGAACGATTGCTGACCCGCTTCCTGACGGTGTGGGACTCATCGGCGGGCAAGGCCGGCGTCGCGGTCTTGCGCACGGCCATGCAACACGAGTGGAGCGCGTCGCTTGTCCGCGAGTTCATCGTCAACCGGGCCATCAGTCCACTCCTGTCGGGTTTGGGCGTGCCCGCGGACGAAGCCGCCTGGCGTGGAAACCTCGTGGCGTCGCAGCTTTCCGGACTCATCCTGACCCGATACCTCATCAAGCTGGAGCCGCTCGCTTCGGCGCCGCACGCCGTCGTAGTCCATGCCTTGGCGCCGACAATACAGCGCTACCTCACCGGTCCGGTAGGCACTGCGCACGATCCTCGCGAGTGAGCCGCCGCGGGCAACCTGCCCGCGGTCCATGGGAAGATTGAACGTGTGGCCCACATTGATATTTCCGGCATCGACTACTTCCTCTCCGACGGCACCCAGCTGCTCAACGGTGTGACCTTCAAGGTCCCGGATGGCAGCAAAACCGCGCTGATCGGGCCTAACGGAACGGGAAAGACGACCCTTTTCAAGATCATCGCGGGCGACATCACGCCTGATGAAGGCGTCATTGGCCGCTCCGGCACCATGGGCATCATGCGCCAGTTCGTGGGCCAGGTCCGCGACGAATCCACTGTGCGCGACCTCCTGGTCTCCGCCGCGCCACCCGCCCTCGCCGCGGCCGCCAAGGCGGTGGACGACGCCGAACTCGCCATGATGGAGTACGACGACGAGCCCACCCAAATGCGGTACGCCCAAGCGATCGTGGACTGGGGTGACGCAGGCGGTTACGACGTCGAGACCGTCTGGGACGAGGTGTGCATGGCAGCGCTGGGCCTCCCGTTCGACCGCGCACAGCACCGCCCGGCGTCGAGCCTTTCCGGCGGCGAGCAAAAGCGCCTGGTACTTGAGGCGCTGTTCTCCGGACCGGATGAACTCCTGCTCCTCGACGAACCGGACAACTACCTCGACGTTCCGGGCAAGCGCTGGCTTGAAAACAAGCTCAATGAATCCAGGAAGACGGTGTTCTTCATCAGCCACGACCGCGAGCTGCTCAACAACGCCGCGGGGCGCATCGTGACGCTGGAACCCGGAATCAACGGCGCCGGCGCCTGGGTGCACGGTGGCGGATTCGGCACCTATGTTGACGCCCGCGCTGACCGCAACGCGCGCTTCGAGGAACTGCGCAAGCGTTGGGACGAGGAGCACGTGAAGCTCAAGGAACTCGTCAATATGTACAAGACCAAAGCCGCATTCCGGTCCGACATGGCCAACAAATACCAGGCCGCGCAGACCCGCCTCGCCAAGTTCCTGGAAGCCGGTCCGCCCGAGGCGCTGCCGCTCGAGCAAAACGTCAACATGCGGCTACGCGGCGGCCGGACGGCGAAGCGTGCAGTGGTTGCCGAAAAGCTCGAACTCACCGGTCTCATGAAGCCGTTTTCGACCGAAATCTGGTTCGGAGACCGCGTGGGCGTGCTGGGCTCGAACGGCTCGGGAAAGAGCCACTTCTTGCGTTTGCTGGCGTCCGGGGGAACCGATCCGGAGCGGGAGCACCTGCCTGTTTCCGACGTCGAGATCGCCGAAGTGCCGCACGAAGGCACAGTGAAACTCGGAGCCAGGATCCGTCCGGGCTTCTTCGCGCAGACCCACTCGCGCCCTGACCTGATGGGCCGGACCCTCCTGGACATCCTGCACCGCGGCGACGAACACCGTTCGGGACTGGGCCGCGAAGCTGCGTCCGGCGCGCTCGATTCCTACGGGCTCGTCGGCTCTGCCGAGCAAAAGTACGAGTCCCTTTCCGGCGGCCAGCAAGCCCGCTTCCAGATCCTGCTCCTGCAGCTTTCCGGCGCGACGCTCCTGCTGCTGGACGAGCCGACGGACAACCTGGACCTCCACTCGGGCGAGGCCTTGGAACGCGCCATCGATGCGTTTGAGGGAACGGTACTCGCAGTCACGCACGACCGCTGGTTCGCGAAATCGTTCGACCGCTTCCTCGTCTTCGGCTCAGACGGCAAGGTCTACGAATCCGCCGAACCCGTCTGGGACGAGTCCCGGGTGGAGAGGGCGCGCTAAGTCCCGGTAGCGATCGCCGGAGCGGCACTTCCCCCGCGGCGCCACGATGTGTACGATCGTACGCATGGCTGATTACTTCGCAGGCGACCCCCGCACGAACCGTGAACGAATGCTCGCAGGGGACCTCTACATCTCCGACGATCCCGAAAGCGCCAAGGAATCGCAGCGCGCTGTGGTCCTCCAGTCGAAGTATGCCGCCGCCTACGTCGAGGATCCGGATGGCGCCCGGCCCATCCTCGAAGAGCTCCTGGGGAGCCTCGGCGACGAAGCCCACATCAAGCCTCCGCTCTACGTCGACTACGGCACCTACATCACAGTGGGCGCGCGAACCTTCATCAACTACAACCTGACTGCCCTGGACGTCGCCCCGATCACCATCGGGGAAGATTGCCAGATCGGTCCGAACGTCCAGCTCCTCACACCGACCCATCCCGTGGAACCGCAGCCCCGCCGGGACCGGCTGGAAGCGGCGGAACCGATCACCATCGGAGACAACGTCTGGCTCGGCGGCGGAGCGATCGTCCTTCCGGGAGTGAGCATCGGGGACAACTCGGTGATTGGCGCGGGCGCCGTGGTGGCCAAGGACATTCCCGCCAACTCGCTCGCTGTAGGGAATCCGGCCCGCGTCATCCGGGAGATTTGACCGTGGCTTCCCGGCGCTTCGATCCGGAACGCAGGGACAGGATCATCGACGCCGCCCTGGACGTGATCGCGGCCCAAGGCGTCGCGGGCGCTTCGCACCGCAAGATCGCCGAGCACGCGGGAGTTCCGCTGGGTTCGATGACGTACCATTTCGTCAGCATGGACGAGCTCCTGACGGAGGCGTTCAGGCGCTTCGCGAACTCGATCGCCGACCGCTTCGACCAGCAGCTGGGTGAAGCCGCGGACGTCGACGGCGCCCGGCAGGCTGTGGTGGACTTGATCCACCTCGATTTGCTGGATTCGCAGCGGGACCTGGTCCTGACGCATGAGCTCTATACGCTCGCCGCGAGGAAGCCGGTGTTCCGCCAGATCACCCGGGACTGGATGGCCCGGAGCAGGAGGGCTCTCGGGCTGCATTTCGACCCGGAGACGTGCAGGATGCTCGATGCCTTGATTGAGGGACTCTTCATCCACGCCGCCCTTGACACCGAACCGCACCACAGGGCTACCGCCGTCGAGGCCGTTGCCCGCATCACCACCCCGATCGAAGCCCGTCCCGCACGGGAAACCAAAGAACCGAGCCCGACGTGAATACCTCTGTGGAAGTTGTGACCGTATGACCACCAGCACCCAAACCGTCCAAAAGGTGAACGCCGCCGCAATCGCCACTTTCTTGGTTTTCGGCATGAACGGACTGGTGTTTGCCAGCTGGGCAGCCCGCATTCCTGCCGTGATGGAGGCCTTGAGCCTCGGCTCGGGGCAGATGGGCACACTGTTGCTGTGCACCGCCGTCGGGTCCCTTGTGGCGCTGCCGTCCGCCGGTTGGGTGGTCGCCAGGATCGGCACGGCGCACACCATTCGTTCCGCCGGGATGCTCGTTGCCGTCGCGGGCACAGCCGTCGCCTTCTCGCTCATGGCCGGTTCGGTCGCGGGGACCGCTTTGGCGCTGTTCTTCTTCGGTGTGGGAATCGGATTGTGGGATGTCTCGCAGAACATCGAAGGGGCCGACGTCGAACACCGGCTCGGGCGCACCATCATGCCGCAGTTCCACGCGGCTTTCAGCGGGGGCGCCTTTGTGGGCGCCTTGATCGGTGCGTGGCTTTCGGAAATCGGCGTCGGGCTGCCGGAGCACCTGCTGGTGGTCGCCGGCGTCGTTGTGGTGCTGATGCTGATCGCGCCGCGCTACTTCATGCCCCATGTGGTCCACGCTGCGGCGTCCGACGGCGGCATGGCGGCCTCCAAGGGCCCCTCGGCCTGGCGGGACTCCCGCACGCTGCTTATCGGCGTCGTTGTCCTCGGCGCGACCCTTACGGAAGGCGCGGGGAACGACTGGATCGCCAAGGCGACGGTGGACGGCCTGGATGCTTCCGAATCGACGGGAGCCCTCTTGTTCGCGCTGTTCGTGGCCGCGATGACTTTGATGCGGTTCCTCGGTGGGCGCGCTATCGACCGCTTCGGGCGGGTCGCGGTGCTTCGATCCAGCATGGCGGCTGCGGCCGTTGGGCTCGCGCTCTTCGTCTTTGCGGGCAACATGGTTGTCGCGGCGTTGGGTGCCGCGCTGTGGGGGATCGGGGCTGCCCTGGCGTTCCCGATGGGCATGTCCGCTGCAGCCGACGACCCGAAGCACGCTGCCGCGCGTGTCTCGGTTGTTTCCACCATCGGCTACATCGCGTTCCTCGCCGGTCCGCCGCTCCTCGGATACCTGGGTGACCACACCGGAATCCACATGGCTTTGCTGGCCATCGGCGTTCCGATCCTGATCGCCTTGTGGTTGGCCGGCGCCGCGAAGCCGCTCGTTAAAGAGAACTGACCCGCAGCCGTCGCCCCAAAGCGACAACCGCGAGCCAGCCGGTGACTAAGGGGCCTACGGCGCGGACGTAGCCGGTGCCGAGGGAATGTTGCTCGGCGAGACACCGTTGGTGGCGGCGCCGCTCGGCCGGTTCCGGCCTTGGCCGTTTTGTCCGTTGAAGTTCTGGAACTGGCCGCGGCCAGGACGGGTGGGCCGGGCGTCCATGGCTTTGGTGACGCCGACGCCGGCGAAGAACCCGACCACAAGCAGCAGCACGGCCACGAGGATCTGCGTCAGCCGGCCCATCTTGAAGCGCTTCTTGGGCACGAACGGCTCCGGCGATTGACCGAACGACTGCGTAGCCTGCGGCCGTCCCCAGCCCTGTTCGGCTGGGGCGGGTTCGGGTCCAGCGGAGTTCAGGACGGTTGTCGGCTGTCCGCCGTAAGACGGCAGCGGCTCGGTGGGGTTGGACGAACCGGGTTCCGGTGCGGAGTAGGACATGTGAATCTCCTGTTTGGGGTTTCGTTGAGTTGAGGGGGCTATTCGTAGCGCAAGGCGTCGATCGGGCGGAGTTTCGCCGCCTTGTTCGCGGGGTAGATTCCGAAGATCAAGCCGATGGCGGCGGAAACGAGGAACGAGAGCCACACGGTCCACCACTGCACTTCGGGCTGGGTGCCGAGGACGGGGAACGCGCTGCCGATGTATCCTCCGGCGATGCCCAAAAGCCCGCCGATGAGCGAAATGATGAGCGACTCGATGAGGAACTGGCTCACGATGCTGCCCCGTGAGGCGCCGATCGCCTTGCGGATGCCGATTTCGCGGGTCCTTTCGGTGACCGTGACGAGCATGATGTTCATGACGCCGATGCCGCCGACGAGGAGCGAGATGCCGGCCACGGCTCCCAAGAGGATGGTCAGGGTGGCCGTCGTCGTGGTTGCGGTGGTGAGGATCTGCGCCTGGTTCCGCACCTGGTAGTCGCGGTTGGCGGACGTTACGTTGTGCCGTGCGTCGAGGATCATCTGGATCTCGTTCTGCGCCTGGTTCATGACGTCGGCGGATTTCGCCTGGACCGTGATGGACGAGAGCGACGGCGAGTAGCCGGTGAACTTGTCCTGCGCGGCGCTGTAGGGGATCACCACGATGTCGTCGGGATCGTTCAGGCCCGAGGAACCTTTGGAGGCGAGCACGCCGGAAACCACGAAGTTCTGCCCGTTGAGCGCGATCGTTTGCCCGACGGCGGAATTCACCTGGTTGCCCACGAGGTCCTGCGCCACGGTGTTGCCGATCACCGCCACCTCAGTGCCGTTGGTCGCGTCGCCGTCGCTGAAGTAGGAGCCTGCCGAGAGGGCGTCATTGGAGATCGAGAAGTACGACGGCGTGGTCCCTACGAACGTCGCGACCGCGTGGGTCGCGTCCTGGAAGGTTGCCGTGACGTTCTGGGCGGTGACAACGGGAGCCGTGCTGGCGACGTCGGGCGCCATGACGGGATCGGTCAACGCGGCCATATCCTGGAGCGTCAGGTTGGTGCTGCGGGAACGGGTACCCGTAACGGCCTGGCCGCCGCCCGCGGACCGGCCGCCCGCCGTCGTCTGCCGGCTCACGGTGAGCACGTTGGTGCCGAGCTTGCCGATCTGCGCCTTGATCGCGTTGGACGTGCCGGCGCCGACGGCCAGCAGGATGATGACGGACGCGATGCCGATCAGGATGCCCAAAGTGGTGAGGATCGAGCGCATCTTGTTGGCCATGACCCCCGAGAGGGCGAAGCGGATGGATTCGGCGATCATCATAGCGGCACCGCCGTCGCGAGCGGGTGCGCATTGACGTCGCGGAGCCGGTGGTCCTCGATGATGTGGCCGTCCTGGAAGCGCACCACGCGGTTGGCCCGCGCGGCGACGTCGGACTCGTGCGTGATCATGACGATGGTCCGGCCGTTGGCGTGAAGGGACTCGAAAAGGTCCAGGATTTCGTGGGACGACTTCGTGTCCAGTGCGCCCGTCGGTTCGTCGGCGAGGAGCAGGACAGGGTTGGTGACGAGGGCCCGCGCAATGGCTACGCGTTGCTGCTGGCCACCGGAAAGCTGTGAAGGCTTGTGGTCCGCGCGGGCAGCGAGGCCCACGGAATCCAGCACTTCCAAGGCGCGCTCACGGCGCTCCTTGCGATGCACGCCGGCGTAGGCGAGTGGCATGGCGACGTTGTCCACGGCGCGGGTTCGCGGAATCAGGTTGAAGTTCTGGAACACGAAGCCGATTTTCCGGTTACGGATCTGGGCCAGCTGGTATTCGTCCAGCGTTCCGGTGTCGATCCCGTCCAGGTGGTAGGTGCCCTCCGTGGCTCCATCAAGGCAGCCGATGATGTTCATCATGGTGGACTTTCCAGAACCGGAAGCGCCGATGATGGCAACGAAGTCGCCGCGCTCAATCGAAATGCTGACGGAGTCCAAAGCGCGGACTTCGGCTTCTTCCTTGCCGTAGATCTTGCTGACGGAGTCCAGGTGGATGACAGCGTTGTTCACGGCTGGTTACCCGCCGTTTCCACGTGTGCCGCTGAACGCGCCGCCGCCTGCGCCGCCCGCGCCGCCGAATCCGCCGGCCCCGCCACCGGTTCCGCCACCGAAGCCTGTCCCGGTCCGACCGGTTGTGGTGCTGGTGTCCAAGGTCGAGGAAACCGCGGGAAGTTCAATCTGGTCGCCCGCGCTGAGTCCGGTGAGGACCTGGGTCCGGCCGTTGTCCGTGATTCCCGTGGTGATGGTCACCGGCGTTGACGTTCCGTTCTTGAGGACGTTCACCGTTTGCTTGGTTCCGGTGGTGGTGATCGCCAGCGAAGGCACGTTGAGCGCATTCTTGGCTGTGGCCGTCGTGACGGAGATGTTGGCGCTCTGCCCGAGGCGAAGTGCCGCCGGGGGGTTCGTGATGGAGATGGTGACCGGGTAGCTGACCACGTTGTTGGTGGTGGTGGCGTTCTGGGCGATCGCCGCGATGGTGCCGGTCACAGGGGCTGCCGAAGCGTCGGTCTTCAGTGCCGGGAAGGTAAACGTGGCCGCGTCGCCGACCTTCATGGCAGCGATATCGGACTCCGCGAAGTTGGCCACAACCTGCAGGTGCGCGGTGTCGCTGATCGTGATGAGTCCCGACGACGACCCGCTTGCGCTGCTCGAGGAGCTGCCGCTTGAGGAGCCGGATGCCCCGGTAGAGCCCGTCGAGCTGGAACCCGAGGAACCCGAGCCGGTGCCCGCGTTGCCTCCGACGACGGCGTTGACGGCCGTGACGGTGCCCGCCACGGGGGCGGCGAGGGAGCAGGAGGCCAGGTTCTTGTTGGCGGTATCCACGGCGATCTGGGCCGAAGTGGTGTTGGACGTCGCTCCTCCGGCGTTTTGCGCTGAGTTGAGCGCTGTTTGGGCCGAAGCGAGCTGTTCCTTGTCCTTGAGGGCCGAGCTTGCCTGGGCGTTCGCTGCCTGGCTCAAGGCCTGGTTGTCCTTGGCCAGCTGGGCCTGGGCGGCGTTGAGGGCCGTCTGTGCCGGCTGGCTGGTGGGCTGAGCACTTGCCGTTGCCTGCGCGGCCGTGACCGTAGCGGTGTCGTTATTGACCGCCGTTTGGGCGGCCGAGACCGCGTTGGCCTGCTGGCTGGCATCGAGGTCGGAGGTTTGCTGGGCGTTGGCCAGGCTTTGCCGGGCGGATGCCACCTGGTTGCTTGCCGACGCTGCCTGCTGGTTCGCCTGCGCGGCCGCCGAATCCAATTGGGCCTGGGCGACGGACAGGGCGTTCTGGGCGTTGGTGGGATCGATAGTGACGAGAACCTGGCCGGCAGTGACTTGCTGTCCGATCACTGCGGACACACTGGCGATCGGGCCAGTGCAGTTCTGTGCGTTGATGACGGTGGTGCTTGCGGGGGAGACGTTGCCGCTCGCCGTGGACACAGCACTCAGGTCGGCCGCGCTCACCGCGACGGTTCGGGCTGTGGTGTCGGAGGCAGTCTGCGGAGCGCCGTTCAGCACGAAGAAGGCGCCGGCGGCAATGCCGACAACGGCCACCCCGATGCCGCTGTTGATGAGTTGAGGCTTTGATAACATGCCCCGAACACTATGGTGGTTCGCTTGGAACACGCCGAGTGAAAGCTGATGGTTTACCCAGTGTGACACGCAGGCTGGAGATAGGCTTATGGGATGCTAAGCAAGCTGCGATTGGGCCGAGGGGGCCTAACTAGCGTAGCGCAACTCGATCGGGCAGCCGTTCGTGCCGTGTCGCGCTTGCCGGAAGGCCGCCATGACGCGATCCTCAGGAACCTTTCCGCCGCTGCCACAAAGGGCAAGCTTTGGTTCGCCTTCGCGGGAGTCCTGGGGACAATTCCGGGCAAGCCCCGCAACGCCGCGATCCACGGCCTCATGGCCCTTGGCGTCGCTTCGGCAGTGACCAACCTGGGTTTCAAGACACTCCTCCCGCGAACGCGGCCGCTCCCCGAGCACCTTCCCGCATTCCGCTTCGTCCACCCGCAGCCCACCAGCTCATCCATGCCTTCGGGGCATTCGGCGTCTGCCGTCGCCTTCACGCTCGGCGTGGCGATGGTGCATCCCGGCCTCGGTGCGGCGCTTGCTCCGCTTGCCGCGGGCGTGGCGTATTCCCGCGTCCACACCGGCGCGCACTGGCCTTCCGACGTCGTGCTCGGATCGGCGATCGGCGCGGGTGCAGCGTTCCTCACCCGGAAGTGGTGGCCGGTCCGGCCCCCGGTCCCGGTACCGGAGCGCACGCCGGCGGACGCCCCCGCGATCGACGACGGCGCGGGGCTCAGTATCGCTGTCAACGCCCTCGGCGGGTCCTACTCGCCGGAGACGGAAACCCAGTTGCGGGAAATATTCCCCAAGGCGCATATTAAGGTCATAGCGGGCGACGATGACGTCGAGGAGGAAATCCGCGCCGCAGCCCGAAAGCCCGGAACCAAGGCCTTGGGCGTGTGGGGCGGCGACGGTACGGTCGGCACGGCCGCGGCTGCCGCCGTCGAGCACTCATTACCGCTTTTGGTCCTTCCGGGAGGAACGCTCAACCACTTCGCCCGGGACATCGACACCCGGGTCCTCGATGAAGCGGTCAACGCCGCCAAGGCGGGCACCGCCGCATGGACCGATTTGGGCCACGTGACCGCGGGCCGCGGCCTGGACGGCACGCATGAGGTCACTGAACTCACCATGCTCAATACGGCGAGCATCGGCGTCTACCCCAACCTGGTGCGCCGGCGTGAACACCTCGAGCACGCCCTGGGGAAGCCGCTTGCGGGAATCATCGCCGGGCTGCGCACTTTCGGCGCGGCAACCCCCACGACGCTCCGGATCAACAACGTCCCCCACAAACTCTGGATCCTCTACCTGGGCCGGGGACGCTTCTATCCGCGCGACGTCGCACCTCTCACGCGCCCGGTCCTCGACGACGGCGTCCTGGACATCCGCATGGTCACCGCCGACGAGCCATTCGCCCGGCTTCGGCTGCTGTGGGCGGTCTTCACGGGGACCACGGGCACCTCCAAGGTGACCCACCTCAGCGAGGCCGTGCGGCTCAGCATCGAGACGGATGGTGAACCGCTGGTGGTGGCGGTCGACGGCGAGCCGCTGGCAGGTGTGCGGACCGCCGAGTTCAGCGTCCGGCGTCGGGCGCTACGGGTCTACTCGCCTCTCTCCTGAGCCCGTTTTCGGGCGCATTATTGAGCTGGATTCCGGCGGAATCATCCGGAGGGATTACCCTGACCGGACCCTGAATCATCCCTGAGACCGGCGAATTCGCCTGCGCCGATGGTTAGCGTTGTACGTACAGTCAACACTTAGCTGCAGCAAGCGGAGGGAACGCTTCCATGATTGAAGCAAAAGGCTTGAGGAAGGTCTACGGCGCAAAGACAGCCGTGGACGGAATCAGCTTCACCGTACAGCCCGGAAAGGTCACGGGCTTCCTTGGCCCGAACGGCGCCGGCAAATCCACCACAATGCGCATGATCATGGGCCTCGACCGCCCCACGTCGGGCGACGTCACCGTCAATGGCCTCCACTACTCCCAGCACAAGGCGCCCTTGCACCAGGTAGGGGCACTGCTCGACGCGAAAGCAGTCCACACGAGCCGCAGCGCCTACAACCATTTGCGCGCCATGGCCGCGACGCACGGCATCCCCAACGCCCGCGTGGACGAAGTCATCGAAATGACCGGGCTCACCGCAGTTGCCAAGAAGAAGGCCGGAGGGTTCTCCCTCGGCATGGGCCAGCGCCTCGGCATCGCCAACGCGCTCCTCGGCGATCCCCAGACGCTCATCCTCGACGAACCGGTCAACGGGCTCGATCCCGAAGGCGTGCAGTGGGTCAGGAACCTCGCACGGTACCTCGCCGGCCAAGGCAAGACGATCTTCATTTCGAGCCACCTCATGTCCGAGATGGCCCAGACCGCGGACCACCTCATCGTCATCGGGCGCGGCAAGATCATCGCCGATACCTCGGTGGATTCGCTGATCGAAAGCCAGTCCCGCAAGCGCACCTTGGTGCGCACCTCCGAGACCACGCGCCTGTCCGAGCTCTTGGCCCGCGACGGCGTCCGCGTCGAGCAGAACGAACGCGAAACCCTCGAGGTCTATGGCGTGGAGCCGCTCCGCATCGGCCAGCTCGCGCTCGACAACCGGGTCCTGGTCTACGAACTCACTCCGCTCACGTCCTCCCTGGAAGAGGCCTACTTCCAGCTCACCAAGGACGAGGTCGAGTACCACTCGCACATCAGCGGCGGACCCGCAGCTCCGGGTGGTCCCGGCGCGCCGGCCGTCCAAGGCGGGGCAAGCCCTGCCGGAGTCGCCGCCAATTCCTCCGCCACCATGGAAGGCATCCAGTCATGAGCACCGCTACCATCAGCAAGAAGCATGCGGGCCCCTCGGCCGGGACCCCCGGCGTCAATTTCTTCCGCGTCCTGAACTCCGAGTCCATCAAGTTCCGGACCCTCATGAGCACCAAGCTCCTGCTGTGCCTGACGTTCGTGGCGATTGTCGGCATCGGCTTCCTGTCCGCGCTGGTCCGCTGGAACTTCATCAACCAGATGGTAACTGTGGGCCGCCAGGGGCACAAGGAATCGGCGCAGCAGGCAATCCAGTCCTTCCCGGCAGGATCGGGATTCGATCTCTACAACCTGCCGAACGCAGGCCTCAACATCGGCATCCTGATCATGGGATCCCTGGCCGTGCTGTTCATTGCCTCCGAGTACGCCACGGGCATGATCCGCTCCACCATGAACGCAGCTCCGGACCGGCTGTCCACGTTCGGTGCCAAGGCGCTGGTCCTGGTTGTTGTGTCCTACGTGCTGTCCATCGTGGGCGGCGTCGTGACCTTCTTGCTGGCATCGCCCATGTTCGCCAACTTCGATCTCGGCCTGGGCTGGAACACTGACGGCGTCATCTACAGCGTTTTCACGGGCGGCCTGTATGTCTCCGGCGTCGCGTTGATCGGACTTTCGCTGGGAACCTTGCTGAAGAACCCGGCAGGCGGGATCACGATCCTGGTCGGCATCATGTTCGTGCTTCCCTTCGCTGGCCAGTTCCTGGCCTTCGCGCCCGGTGACTTCTGGAAATACGTCCCCCAGTACCTGCCCAGCGAGGCAGCCGGACGATTCCTGTCGATCGGCCACGTGGACGGCACCCTGGACCCCTGGGCGGGCGGACTCGTGTTCCTTGGATACATCATCCTGTTCATGGTTCCGGCCCTCATTGTGCTCAAGAAGCGCGACGTCTGATCAGCCGCCGTGGCCAGCCGACCCCGGTACGGCCGCACTAGGCTCAATCCATGAGTGAAGAGTTGCCAGCGCAGGACGCATCGGCCCACGTGGCCGATGCGTCCTTTGCTGAAATCACCCTGCGCCGCCGCGGCAGGATCCGCCGCTACCTGTTCGAACATCCGCGGGCCATGGACGCCGTGGTGGTGCTTTGCTATTCGCTCCTGGCGCTGCCCACGTTCGTGGGATCCATCTCGGACGGCAAGTGGCTCGCGTCCGTCCTGCTTGTGGCCATTGCGGCCATCCTTTTCTTCCGGCACCGGTTCCAGCTGAGCGTTACCGCTGCGGTAGCCGTCCTCGAAGTTGCCGTGACCTTGCTGTATCCATGGGGCTCGAACGTCTCCGCCGGCTTGTGGTTCGCGCTCTACGCGGTAGCGGTGTCGCGGACGCGGACTTTCGCGCTGACCATTCTTGGCGCCGCTAGCCTGCCCTTGACCTTGGTGTACCTGTTCATGTGGATCAGCCCGGTAGCGCCGACCGGAACAGAGCAGGTTCCGGAAAATTTCCACCTCATCAGCAACATCACGGCCGCCGTCAGCATAGTTTTGTCCAACCTGATCGCCACCGGCATCGGTATTTCGGTGCGGCAGCGCCGCGAGCACGAAAGTGAAATCCGGGCGTGGGCCGCACGCACCGCCCGCCTGGGTTCCGTCACGGAACGGAACCGGATCGCCCGGGAAATGCACGACGTCGTTGCCCACTCGCTCACCGTAATGGTCAGCCTTTCGGACGGTGCCGCCGTCGTGGTCAAGAAGGATCCAGCCCGCGCAGGCGAGGTGTTGGGGGAACTCTCGCGGACCGGCAGGACGGCGTTGGCGGACATGCGGCGCGTCCTCGGCGTGCTGCGGGACGATTCGGGCGGACCTGCACCTTTGGAGCCCACGGTTTCCGCCCATGACTTGAGCAAGCTGCTGGACGGATTCCGGACGGCCGGGCTGCCGGTGCACTATTCGCACACCGGTCCGGCGCTTCCGGAAGACACCGCCTTCCAACTAACCGTCTACCGCATTGTCCAGGAGTCCCTCACCAACGTGCTGCGGTACGGGAGGTCGTTGGGGCAAGTGGATGTGCAGATCGTCCGCGAGGGTGACCAGGTCACCATCGAAGTGCGCGACGACGGCAAAGGCTCGCTCGAGCCGGGCACCGACCAATCGGCTTTGGGTACCGGACAAGGCATCGCGGGGATGCGCGAGCGGGCGGGAATCTATGCTGGTTCGGTGGACGCAGGCCCGGGCCCCAAGGGCGGTTGGCGGGTCCGCGCGGAGCTGACATGGAACGGCGACAAGGTGAAGACGTGACAGGCAACGCAACGATCAAGGTCCTGCTGGTGGACGACCAGCCCCTGCTGCGCATGGGATTCCGGCTCATCCTCGAAGGGGAAGAAGACCTCGAGGTGGTGGGCGAAGCCTCGGACGGCGCCGAAGCGGTGGCGAAGGTCGCAGAACTCCAGCCCGACGTTGTCCTCATGGACGTCCGGATGCCCGCGATGGACGGCATCGAAGCAACCCGGCGCATCACGGCCTCTGAATCCGGCGCCAGGATCATCATCCTCACCACATTCGACCTCGACGAGTACGCCTTCTCCGGACTTCAAGCGGGCGCTTCGGCGTTCCTGCTCAAGGACGTCGCGCCGTCGGAATTGGTCCACGGCGTCCGGCTCGTCGCGAGCGGCGACGCCGTCGTGGCTCCGCGGGTCACGCAGCGGCTCCTGGAGACCTATGTGCGTGGCGGCAAGGTGCCGGGCCATGTCCCGGCTCCCGCGCGCGATCCCTTGCTCGAAGAACTCACCCCCCGCGAAACCGAGATCCTGGAAGCGATTGCCGGCGGGCTATCCAACGCCGAGATCGCGCACAAGTTCTTCCTGTCCGAGGCCACCGTGAAAACACACGTCCGGCGGATCCTCACCAAACTTCATTTGCGCGACCGCGTGCAAGTGGTGGTCTATGCGTACGAAACGGGGCTCGTGATTCCGAGTAATCCGGACTACTAGACTCGGAGCCATGCCTTCGAACTCCGCTGTAGAACACATCCAGGACCTCGGCGCGTACGTGAGCGCGTCGCCGTCGAGCTTCCACGCCGTGCACGAGGCCGCGCGGCGGCTCGACGCGGCCGGCTTCACCGCGCTGGACGAGCTTGAGCCGTGGGATGGCGGGGCTGGCAGCTTCTACGTCATCCGTGATGGCGCCTTGATCGCGTGGGTGACCCCCGAAGGCGCAACCCCGGCCACCGGCTTCAACATCCTTGGCGCACATACCGATTCGCCGTCGTTCAAGCTCAAGCCCAAGCCCACTACCGGGAAGTTCGGTTGGCTCCAAGCAGGGGTGGAAGTCTACGGCGGCCCCTTGCTGAACTCCTGGCTGGACCGCGAACTCCGCCTGGCCGGACGCCTGGTGATGCTCGACGGAACCCAGCACCTCACCGCCACGGGCCCGCTCCTGCGCTTCCCCCAGCTGGCCATCCACTTGGACCGGGCCGTCAACGATGGCCTCACGCTGGACAAGCAACACCACATGAATCCGGTGTTCGGCCTCGGCGCCCCTGAATCTTCGGACGTCCTGGGAATCCTGGCCGCCTCCGTCCCGGGCGCTTCCGTGGATCCGGCCGGGATTGGCGGCTACGACATCGTGGTGGCGGACACCCAGGCGCCGGAGATTTTCGGTGCAAACGGCGAGTTTTTCGCCTCGGGACGGCTCGACAACCTCTCGTCCACGCATGCCGGACTGACCGCGTTGATCGCGCATGCCAGCGCCCCGGTTGCCGGACCCATCGCGGTGCTTGCCGCCTTCGACCATGAGGAAATCGGCTCCGCTTCCCGCTCGGGCGCATGCGGACCCATCCTTGAAGACATCCTGACCCGGATCTCAGACGGCCTCGGCGCAACCGTGAGCGCGCGGCGGCAGGCCCTGTCGGCGTCGTTCTGCGTTTCCGCGGACGCCGGCCACGCGATCCACCCCAACTACCCCGAACGGCATGATCCCGCCAACCGCCCCATCCTCAACGGCGGTCCGCTCCTGAAGATCAATGCCAACCAGCGCTACGCCACGGACGCAACCGGTGCCGCGTTTTGGGCGCGACTTTGCGGCGATGCTGACGTGCCGTACCAGGAGTTCGTCTCCAACAACGACGTCCCGTGCGGCTCCACCATTGGACCGCTCACGGCGACGCGCCTGGGGATCCGGACGGTCGACGTCGGGGTGCCGCTCTTGTCCATGCACTCGGCGCGTGAATTGTGCGGCGTGGACGATCCGCAGCGCCTGGCCACGGTGGCGGAGGTGTTCTTCCGAGCGGCTGTTTAGCCCGCGCTGCTGTTTAGCTCGCGAGGCTCACCACGAGGTTGATGGTGGTTGCCAGGATCCCGACGCCGAAGACGTAGGCGAGCAGGCTGTGGCGCAGGGCCGCGGAACGCATTTCACGGGTAGTGATCGACGTGTCCGAAACCTGGTACGTCATGCCCAGGCTGAACGCCATGTAGGCAAAATCGGTGTACTGCGGCGGCTGGTCCTGGTTGAAACTAATCCCGGCGGGCGGGGTTTGGGTGTAGTAGATCTCGGCGTAGCGCAAGGTGAACAGGGTGTGCACCAGAAGCCATGAAGCCGATGCGCCGACGAGGGCCAGCAGGGCGAGCATGAATTTGTCGATCCCGTGGGCGTCCTTGGCGCCGAACATCACCAGGACGAAGGCCGCGAGGGAGCCGATTGCGGCCAGCAGGATGAGCAGATCGGAGGTGGGGCGCCGGGGATCTTCTTCGGTCGCGTGGCTGGCTGTCTCATCGGCCTTCATGGGCGTGATCGCGGTCCACACGGAAACGCTGTAGACCGCGGCGGCCACAGCCCAACCGGCCGCCGGAGCATAGATCCACTCGCCCCAGATTCCGGTGGCAACCGCCGTCGCGATTCCGGCGGCAATCATCACCAGGAACCGCACTTGCGCGCGCTTTGCACGGGCCGACTTGTGACTTTCGTTCTTCTTTGCGGCGGCGTTCATAGTCCGATCATGGCACGCTTGGCGGCTGTCCCCGGCGTCACGCCACGCAGGTTTTTGGCGCTTGGAACGTCGCGCATCCAGGGAAAACCGGGGGATCCCGACGTCGGACGGTCCAGGAGAGTGTCCGACGTGACGGCCGCTTTGGCGGGCTACGCTCCCTAGGCGCCTTGGCGCGGTGCGAACATGATGATGGCGACGCCCAGGAGGCAGATCATGGCGCCGACGACGTCCCAGCGGTCCGGCCGGAAGCCGTCCAGTAGCATTCCCCAGGCGAGGGACCCTGCGATGAACACTCCTCCATATGCGGCGAGGATGCGGCCGAAGTGCGCATCCGGCTGAAATGCCGCGACGAAACCGTAAATCCCGAGGGCCGCGATCCCCAGCCCTGCCCACCACCACGGTTTGGCTTCCCTGACCGATTGCCACACGAGCCAGGCCCCGCCGATCTCGGCGACGGCCGCGAGCACGAAGAGGGCAACGGATTTGAGGATGGTCATGTTATCCACATACGCCAAGTCCGGCGTACCGCCTGGTCGACACGCCGAATAGGCTTAGTCGCGGGGAATGCACTAAGATATTGAAGTCTGTGCTGCGTCCTGCTTCCGATTCGGGAACGGGACGCGCGCACTGTTCATCGCAAATGAACCTCCTGTTACGGAAATGCCGTAACCGCTTAGCCCAAAGGAGGTGGGTTCACATATGCGTCCTTACGAATTGATGGTAATCATCGACCCCGAGGTCGAAGAGCGTACCGTTGAGCCGTCGCTTCAGAAGTTCCTCAACGTCATCACCAACGATGGTGGAACCATCGAAAAGGTTGACATCTGGGGCCGTCGTCGCCTGGCTTACGACATCAAGAAGAAGTCCGAAGGTATCTACGCCGTGGTGAACTTCACCGCCAAGCCGGAAACCGCCAAGGAACTTGACCGCCAGTTGGGTCTCAACGAGACCATCATGCGCACCAAGATCATCCGCCCCGAAGACCAGAAGGTTGTTGCTGAGTAATTTCAGCTCCAAGCTTTCACTCTTTATCCACGCAGGAACGAACAAGGAGGCAGTAGATGGCAGGCGAGACCACTATCACGGTCATCGGTAATCTCACCAATGACCCCGAGTTGCGGTTCACACCGTCAGGCTCGGCAGTAGCGAACTTCACCATCGCTTCTACTCCCCGGACCTTCGACCGCCAGTCGAATGAGTGGAAGGACGGGGAAACCCTGTTCCTCCGCGCATCGGTATGGCGGGAAGCAGCTGAAAACGTCGCCGAATCCCTCACCAAGGGCATGCGCGTGATCGTTTCCGGCCGCTTGAAGAGCCGTTCTTACGAAACCAAGGAAGGCGAGAAGCGCACCGTTATCGAGCTCGAGGTTGATGAAATCGGCCCGAGCCTGCGTTACGCCAACGCAAAGGTCAACCGCACCCAGCGCTCCGGCGGGGGTGGCCAAGGTGGCTTCGGCGGCGGCAACAGCGGTGGCTTTGGAGGCGGTTCTGGTGGAAACCAGGGCGGCAACTCCGGCGGAAATTGGGGCGGCGGCCAGTCCGCACCGCAGGACGACCCCTGGTCTACCCCGGGCGTCAGCAACGCGGGCGGATGGGGCAACGGCCCGGATTCCGAACCTCCCTTCTAAACATTCACTAAAGTTCGACGCCGGGACCCGCCGGAAACTGCCGCGAGGCAATCGGGTGGTTGCCGCCGTCGAACACCACCATCCCGTGGATCAACTCCACGGGCTCCATAGAAAAGGAGCTCCACGATGGCTAAGGCTGAACTCCGTAAGCCCAAACCAAAGTCCAACCCCTTGAAGGCCGCTGACATCACTGTCATCGACTACAAGGACGTAGCATTGCTGCGCAAGTTCATCTCCGACCGCGGAAAGATCCGCGCCCGTCGCGTCACTGGCGTCACGGTGCAGGAACAGCGCAAGATCGCCCAGGCAATCAAGAACGCCCGCGAAGTTGCTCTGCTGCCTTACTCCGGCGCTGGCCGCGGCTAAGGAAGGGATTAACTAACATGGCAAAGCTCATTCTGACCCACGAAGTAACCGGTCTCGGTGCTGCTGGCGATGTTGTCGAGGTCAAGGACGGTTACGCACGTAACTACCTCCTGCCCCGCGGCTTCGCCCTGACTTGGACCAAGGGTGGCGAGAAGCAGGTTGAGTCCATCAAGGCTGCCCGCGCCGCTCGCGCCCACGCTTCGATCGAAGCTGCACAGGCACAGGCTTCGGCTCTGTCCTCCAAGAAGGTCAAGCTCGTAGTGAAGGCCGGCGAAACCGGTCGTCTCTTCGGCACGGTCAAGCCGGCCGACGTCGCTGCTGCTGTTGAGGCTGCCGGCCTCGGCGCCATCGACAAGCGCAACGTCGAACTGCCGAACCACATCAAGTCTGTTGGTTCGTACCAGGCCAACGTTCGCCTGCACGAGGACGTTTCCGCCGTGATCGACCTCGAGGTCGTCGCAGGAAAGTAAGGCGCGCTAGCAGCCCAAACAGTCTCTGACTGTAAATGAAGACCCCGTCCCGGACCTCGGTGACGGGGTCTTCTTACATTTGTGGTGATTTGGTGAGAGTCCTGCTTTTGGGTGCCGCCAGGCGGTCGGCTAGAATCGTTTGGCAAGCAATATGGAGGCATTCCCAACCTTGACTGCCCAACTTCGTCAATACCGGGTCCCGCCTGAACTGCGCCCGGAGGAGAAATTCGAACACTGGCGCAATTGGTACGGCAGCGCCGTGGAAACCCCCATGAGGCTTGAACGGACAGAGAACCGCGTATCTCCCGAATTCAGCCCGCGGGCCGTCACTTTTGCCAGCGCGGACTTCAGCCTCATCGAAGTACATAACGAGCCTGTTGCCGCGTCTTGGAAAAGCAATCCTGATTCCGAAGATCTGCGGCTCGTCTACTTCCGAAGGGCCCCGAAAGTAACCTTCTGCCTGGCCGGAGTAACCGAACCGGTGGACTCGGGTTGTGTCAGGTTCCTGGATGTCTCGCACAGCGGTGGTTTCCACGCGCCTTCCGGATTGCATGCCGTTCAAGTCAACGTCAGCCGGTCAAGCCTGGAGCTGGACGACGCGTCCCACTCACGCCTGCTCCGCTTGCCGAACCTCAGCAGCCATCCGCTGGTGGCCGGCTTCGTGGTGCCGGCCCTGATGAATTGGCGACACGAAGAAATCGACCGCGAAGCCCCAGGGGTTGCGAGCATCTTCAAATCCATCGTGGCGTCTCTGGTCAGTTCACTGCTCAGCGTCCCGGCCGACGAAACAGCACTTGGTCCCGCAAAGCGTCAGGCGATCAGGAAGTACCTCAGGGCAAATTACCGGAACCTCGGTTTGGGCCCGGATTCCGTGGCGGAGCGGTTCAACATGTCGCGTCGTTCCTTGTTCCATCTCTTTGAGCGCGAGCAATTGCCGATGGGCGCCTACCTACGGACTATCAGGGCAAGCGAGGCGCTTCGGCTCCTGCTTGAGCCGCATGCGCGCCACGTGCCGTTTGCGGAAATCGCGCGGGCGAGTGGCTTTTCCGACGTCCAGAACCTCCGCCGTGCTTTGAAGGACTCCACCGGTCTAACCACGAGGGAGTTGCTCCAGCACGAGGAACTCGCGAGGCAAAGCCTCACCGGGCTGCAGCGATCGCTCAGCATTGCACGGCGTGATGCCGCGGAACGGTATTTTGGCGCTGGATGAAGCTTTCGCGAGGAATTTGCGAAAAACCGCCGGAGGAGGACTTGGCTCGATGATAGGTTTCAGGCGATTTCAGCTCAACGGTGACGGGGGCAGTGGCGGGCCGGAATCCCCTACCCGATAACCGACCCGCGCCCTGTGGCTTGCGGCGTCCCGTCACGCGCACAGGAGGCAGGATGTGCAGCGAGTTCTCACGCCCCGTCCATGCTTATAACCCGTTGCTGCTCCAAGCCACGCTGGCGCGGCGCGATCACGAGTACGTCCTTGAGCTGCACTACCGCGGTGAGCTGCCCGGTACCGGAAACTTCATCATTGGTGTGGAGGTGCCCCAAGGTGCTGGGGGTGGCATGCGCCACTGCTGCCTTGAGTTCCAAACCGGGAAGCCCCTGAGGATCTTTACCTACGATTTCCGCGGCAATTGGCAATCAGACCATGACCTCGATGCGGTCAAGGTACGTTCCAACGTAGTGTCGGGAACTTTTCCGGCTTGGTCGTTCGACCTACGGACCCCGGTCCGGGCGATGACCGCGTTCGCCATCCATAATGGCGTCGTGACTGCCAGTGGCTTGGCGGTGACTGGGCCACTTCCTGGTCGTGCAGTTCAGGCAATCTCCACGTAAACACCCGACGAACGCATGGACTGCAGCAGCTTTGGTTCGATGCTGGCATCGGTAATCACGACGTCCATCTCGGATAGCTCGGCATGCCTGCACGTGCTGACCCTGTCGAATTTGCTGTGGTCGGCGAGCAGGATCCGACGGCGGGCGCTAGCGCCCATGAGCCGCTTGACTGCCGCTTCCGAGGCGTCGGGCGTAGTTAGGCCGCGCTCAAGCGAAACTGCGGTTGCCGACAGGAATGCGACGTCGACGTTGATGTCTGCCAGTGAGCGGGCGGCCCAATCATCGACTTCGGCCGCGCTGTCCCGCCGCACCCGGCCGCCCAGGGTGTAGACCGTCAAGAGGGGAGCGTCGGCCAAGGACATAGCTATGGGCAGGCTGTTAGTGTAGACCCTTATGACCCGGTCCCTGGGCAGGAGTTCAGCCAACTTCGAAGTCGTCGAACCGGCGTCGAGGAGGATCGCTCCGTCCGTAGGGAGATGGTGGAGCGCAGCCCGGGCGATGCGGGCCTTTTCGTCCGCGAAGTCCGTACGCGCACTTATCGGCGGTTCGTAGCTGATGCGCCCGGCGGCCACCGCACCCCCGTGGACGCGGCGCAGGAGGCCCAACTGTTCCAGTGCGACGAGGTCCTTGCGGACGGTTTCGTTAGTGACCCCGAGTTCAGCGGCAACGGCCGTGGCATCTGCCCGCCCTTCGGCGCGAAGCTTGGCCAGGATGAGTTCCCGCCTCTCGTCCGGGTAGGGTAGGCGCGTGGCGGCCGGGTCAGCGGCGGGTGTCATGGATGCTCCTCAAACGGCGTCCGGGGTCAATTGTTCTGCCCCAACGGTGTCACGAAGTGCGCCCTGATGAGAAGCCCGCCGTCTCCAGCCCCGGTCGTCGTCGAATAAACGCGATCGCCCCCGCCGGAATTCATGTTCGGTACCGGCAGGGGCGATCGCGTTTGCCTCGCGGGGCGGGCTTAGGATGCGGAATTCCGGAGTGTCAGTCCAATTCGCCCGAACCTGCGTGGGCCAGGGGAAGCAGTCCGTCCCACAATTCGGCCGATATGTCCCATTCGGCCAACTCGACCGTCTGGTCCACCCGAGCCGGATCGGACATGCCGACGATGGTCGAGGCGACCCGAGGGTCCCGCGTGGAGAACTGGAGGGCGGCGGCGGCCAACGGCACGCCGTATTCCCGGCACAGCTGTTCCATTTTCTTCACCCGGGCGATGATCGACTCGCTTGCAGCGCGGTAGCAATAGTTCGGGACGGCGTCGGGCCCCTTGACGAGCATCCCGCCGCCAAACGGCGCCGCGTTCACGAATGCCACCTGCCTGGCCTGGGCATCCTGGATAAGCCGCTCCGCGCTTTGGTCAACGAGTGTGTACCGGTTGTGGCTGATGACAACATCGAATGCGTCGGTGGCGAGGTATTTCAGTTCGAGGTCAATCGGGCCGCCAGCCACGCCCAAATGCTCAATCACGCCCTGGTCGCGCAGCTCAATGAGTGCTTCAAGCGGACCGCCCGGCGCGGTGCCTTCTTCGAAGGTGATCTTCTCGGGGTCGTGGAAGTAGACCAATTGGAGCCGGTCCAGTCCAAGGCGTTCGAGGCTTTCTTCAACCGATCTGCGGACGCGGTCCCCGGAGAAGTCCGTTGTCCCGACGATCGGATCCACTTTCGTTGCAACGACGACGTCTTTCGGCAAGCCTCCCGCTTCCCTTAGGGCGCTGCCGATTCGGCGTTCGCTGTCGCCGCCATGGCCGTATTCGTTGGAGGTGTCGATGAAGTTGAACGGGCCTTCCAAGACGCGGCGGATCGTTGCCACTCCTGTTTCGGTGTCCACCTCATAGCCGTACTGGGTGGGATGGCTGCCGAGGGCACTGGTTCCGACGCAGACCGGCGAAACAGACAAACCGGTGCGGCCGAGGGTGCGATTCTTCATGCGGGTGTTCCTTCTATGTCGAGGTGCTTGGCTAGGAGTTGCCCGGACTGTGCCAGGGTTGAGGCACGGAGCTGACTGGTTGTCCCGTTTCAGCCGCTTCGTGGATCAGGAGGGAGAGATAGTGGTCCTGGCAGCCGTCCGCCAGCGAATAGCCCTTGGAGCTGTCCGCCGGCCGTGAATTGCGCAGGCATGTGGCGATGGCGATTTCTTCGTCCGACAGGGGTACGCCGGGAAAGGGGTTGCGGTACAGGACGTTGCCGGCGGCACTGAGGGTATCCAGCCCGGCACCCTCGAGGTTGCCGTCGAGACCGAGCTGGCGACGTTCGATCGTGACGGCGACTGGGTCGCCGTCGGGGGACAGCTGCGTCAGGCGCGTTCCCGTGAGTTCGGCGATGCTGCCGCGAACTTGGAGATGGCGGCCACGCAGCGGGTTGAACCATTGGGTGTCCGTGAAGTCGTAGAATCCAGTACTTCCGTCCCAAGCCAACAATGCGTGCGTTTGGGCCACCCGCTCAATCCGGCGGACGGATGGAGGCCCCTCCCTGCCGGGACCGTTCATGAGCTGACCGTAGGTCCGGGTTGCACGGATGCGTACCGGACCGTGCCCTACGGAGAGCAGCAGGCGCAGCATGGACACCGTGTGGTAGTCGTGGGTCCAGGACACCGAAGCGGAACTGACATCGCCGAAGACGCCGTCGGCTATCAAGCTCAAGACCGCGCTGAAGGCGGGAAGGCTGGGGTGTTGTTCGGCGACTTGGACCAGGCCTGTGGACCCCACCGCTTCCCAGAGCTCATGCAGGGCTGCGAGGTTGGCGGCCGGCGGGGTTTCCGAAAGGACCGGTACGCCGAGGCTGACGAGGGCGCGAAGGATCTCCGGGTTTGCCTCGCGGGGAACGCACGTCACCGCAACGTCGGGCCGTTGCCGCGCGACGGCGTCGTCGATGCTCCGATAGGTGGGGACCTGCCACGTGGACTCGATCTCGCTTGCCGCCTCAGCCGTTCGAGTGACGGCTCCGACGCAAGCGAAATGGTCCGGCAAGCTACGTGCCAGCCTGAAATAGAAGTCGGCCCGCCAGCCCCTTCCGACCATGAGAAACCGGAGGGGTCCGGACGCTGCCACGGTCATGCGCCTGGAACCAGGACGGCGCGGCCCCGCAGTTTCCCGGCCTTCAGTTGCTGCAGGGCCTGGTTGGCCTGGCTCAGCGGGAAGTCCTGGTGGACAGCATGGAGTTTGCCGTCAACTGCCAAACCCAGGACGTCGGCCATGTCCTGCCGGGTCCCGAGGACGGTGCCCAGCACGGTCTTTTCATCTCCGATGTCCATGGCCCCAACGGATTGCGCGACCCCGAGGACAACGCGGCCGCCCGGCTTGATGACACGCAACGCCTCGGCGACAGCCTGATCGGAAGGGGCAAAAACGATGGCGGCATCCTGGGATCCGTCCCGAAGGACGTAGCCGTGGTCATTACCGGCCGGGGCGTACGCGCCGCGTGCCCCCAACTGCTCGGCCAGCGTCCGGGCCTCCGGACTCCGTGAGACCGCATTGGCGTTGGCGCCGGTAAGCGCCGCCATCTGCAGGGCCAAATGGCCCACCCCTCCGATTCCCAGGACCGCCACGCTTTGCCCGGGCCGGAGCATGGCCTTCTTAACTGCGCCGTACGCCGTGATGCCTGGACAAAACAGTGGGGCAGCTTCCGTGTCGGACAGGGAATCGGGGATTTTGCAGGCAAAGGCTGCATGCGCCACTATGACCTCCGCGTAACCGCCGTCGCGGGTTTCTCCTGTGATCTGCCGCCTGCGGCAACGATGTTCGTGGCCGCCGATGCAGTGTTCGCACTGGCCGCAGGTAGACCAGATGGGCTGGACGCCCACCCTGTCACCGATTGCCAGGTTGCTGACGCCCGGTCCCAGGGCTTTCACCCGACCGATGACTTCGTGGCCCGGGATGATCGGCAAGGACGCCGGGGTATTCGGCATCCAGTCTCCTTCAACCATGTGCAGGTTCGAGCGGCATACACCACACGCCAGGACGCTGATGGAGACTTCACCGGGGCCGGGAGCTGGTTCGGGAACCTCACTGTAGTCCAGCGGTTGGCGCTCGATGGGGCCGGGGGCTCGGAGCACTGCGGCGTACATGCGGTTTCCTTTCGGATGTGCAGGTTCTGGTGGTTCTGTGGCGAAGGGGCGGGTGTCCGGCCGGGGGAGAAGGCCGGACACCCGCGTTTTCGGCCGTGGGGCGAGGACCGTCCCGGGGGGATCCCTGGCGGGAACCGCCCCGGGGACGGGTTAGTTGCTCGACGGAGCGGTCAGGAGGCCGCGCTCGATGAGCTTTTGGATGTTCATGCCGCGGCGCTTTGCCTCACGGGCAAGCCAGCCCTCGGCGGGGAGGGTGTCGATGTACTGGTTCTTTTCGTAGATCGGCTGCTCGTAGATTCCGGCGTACATCTCGGTCCGCAGATCTTTGAACCAGTTGGTGACACCATTCGCGGCGCGCGAGCGGCGCAGCGCCTCAAGGTCCACGACGCTGCTGACGAACGAATCGCCGCCGCTGACGCCTTCGTTCTTCACGAGGACGCGTCCCTTGTGGTCAACGATCATCGACTGCCCGCCGAAGAGGTCGAACAGGCTGCCGTCGTCGTTGCGCTGCGGACCAAGGTTCGGCGCCACGACCACGACCTGGTTGAACATGGCGTGGGCGCGGTTCTGCAGTTCCCACATGCCCAGGCCCACCTGGGGCTCAATCAGCGTGCCGCGGATGATGAGTTCGGCACCGTTCATCGCCAGGCCGCGCGAGGTCTCCGGGTACGCGCCCTCGTGGCAAATGATGTAGCCGATGTTGCCGATCTCGGTCTTGGCCACGGGGAAGAATGCATCCAGGAGGCTGCCGTTGCCGCGCTTCTGGATGAATTCGTCCCAGATGTCGTGCGGATTGGTGGTGCCCAGGGCGCCACCTTCATAAGCGTCCGACGTCGACTTGTAGCGCTTGTAGACCACGTCACCGTTCGGGTCGATGATGAAGGCGACGTTGAACAGGTGGCCCGGGAAGTCGTCGTCGCGGACCAGGTAGAGCTCGGCGGCGATGTAGGTGTTGAGCTCACGGGCCTTCTGGCCGAGGATCTCGGTTTCCGGGCCGGGGATGGTCATGGCAAACGCTTCATGTGCCTCACGGTTGCCGGCCTTGAAATCGGGCAACATGCCCTGGATGGCCATTTCCGGCAGGACAACGAGCTTGACGGGAGCACCGTCGGTGGCCGCGACCATGACGGCGGGGTCCATGAAGTCGCAGATCCGCTTGGTGTTCTCGACGGCATCCTCACGCTTTTTGATCGTGTGGACAGTGTTGGACAGCGCCACGATGGCGTATGGGTCAACCATTATTGTTTCTCTTTCTTGTTGCGGTCGCCGGACTGGGTTCCAGGCCGGCAGTGGGGTTTTCGGATGGTTTTGGGGGCTCGGACCTTCCCCGATCAGACCCTTTCGAGGATCTTGTCGGCGGTGAGGTAGGCCAGCGCCTGCAGGGTTTGGGTCGGGTTATAGCCGGACAATGTGGGGAATTGGCCACCTCCCACGACGTACAGGCCCTTGCACTCATGGGACTCGCCGTAGATGTCCACTACGGAGTCCTCGGGGTTTTCACCCATGCGGTGGGTACCCACTTCATGGGTTGAAAGGTGGTATGCGGGAGGGGTCGGTTCGGACCAGAACTGGGTTGCACCCATTTCTTCAGCAATGCCGCGCTTGACCTTCTCGAAATACTTCAGCGCGGCGAGGTCGTGCGCGGACCAGTCGTGGGTGATGCGGAGGGCGGGCTGGCCGAACTTGTCCTTGACCTTGGGGTCGAGGTCCACGTAGTACTTCTTGCTGGGGAAGCTCGGGACTTGGTTGTGGATTCCCATGAGCCGGCGGTAGTTCTCGGTGAACCAGGACTTGAAGCCCCCGCCCCACCGGCGCATCCCGGGAGGGAGGTTGTGCGCCGCTTCGATTGGTTGCAGGTCTCCGGGAATGCTCGTGAGGACGGAACCCCACATCACTCCCTCGTCGTTGTCCGGCACGCCGTCGCAGTTCAGGTCGTCCACAACGCTCGCGGCAACCAGCGGAGCCATGAACGGGTTGCTGAATTCCGGAAGGACAACTGTGCACCACCCGAAGCTGTGGGTCATGAAGTTCCGTCCCACCTGCCCGTTGGCGTTGATACCGGACGCGAGCAGGAGGCGGCTGTTCTCCAGGGCGTAGCACGCCACCACCACGAGTTCGGATTGGACCTGGTGCTCCTTGCCGTCCGCGTCGAAATAGGAGACGCCTGTGATCCGCTGCCCTGAGGGGTCGCGGTCGAGGCGGAAGACACGGGAGGACGCACGAATTTCCAGGTTTCCGGTCTTCAGCGCCGCCTCAACGGAGGTGATGCGGCTGGACTGTTTCGCGTTGACGTGGCAGAGGTAGCCATGGCAGAAGCCGCAGTACTCGCAACCTTTCAAGGACTTGTAATCGGTGGATGCCACGGCCGCTGGCTGTTGGAACGGCTTGTAGCCGAGCCGCTGGCAGGCAGCCTTGAACCGCTCATCTGCCGGTGCAGTGCGCAGCGGAGGCATCGGGAAGCCGCGTTCGCGCGTGGACTCGTACGGGTTTCCGGCCGGATCCGGCGCGCCCTTGACGTTGCCGGCTTGTCCGGAGACGCCAAGTTCCCATTCCACCCGGTCGTAGTAGGGCTCCAGGTCGTCATAGCCGATCGGCCAGTCCACCATGGTGGAGTCGGAGTCGAGCGCTTCAGGTCCGAAGCGCTCCTCGATCAGGGATTTCATCTTGAAGTCGGCGTCGCGGTGGCGCCATGAGGCACCGCCCCAGTGGAGTGTTCCACCACCGGGACCGATCGACGGCGGCAGGTGCAAGGGCTCGCTGTTTCCGCGGACGCCTGCAGCCCAAGGAAGAAGTTCCGCCGTCGTTGACTCGTTGGGACGCCATGTGACGGGGTCGGTGGATAGCTGTGGCACCAAGGAGCCGCGGGAGTAGTACTTCACCTCGTCCTGCTTGAAGGTGAATTCGTCCGTTGTGTGCACGGGGCCCTTGTCGAAGGCGAGGACGCGTACGCCGGCTTTGGCAAGTTGCTCTGCGATGATGCCGCCGGAGGCTTCCAAGCCGACGACGATGGCCTCTGCTCCCTCAGTCATGCCGCCTCAATTCTCTGCGTAGGTCATCCAAGGTTTTGATGGGGATGGTGGTGGAGTCGAAGCCGGGCTTCATCTGCGCGGCGTTGTAGCCCCATTGAGCGCCGGGAAAACCGACCAGCTTCCAGCCGAGCGCGTCGTGGTTTCCGCCGTAGCCGGGATCGCAGAAGAGCCCTTGGATGGTGTGTTCCCAGACGAGTGCGAAGAACGTGGCCAAAAGGTCGTCGGCACGGGCGTGATCTGCTTCGCTGGAAGCGTCGATGCGTTCCAGCACGCTGTCCTGCTGCTCCGGCGAAAGCGCCGCGAACTCCTGGCTGTAGAGCTCGACGCAGAGGTTGTTAAGGGCCTTGACGCCGTCCCGGTAGCATCGACGCAGTGCCACGTCTTCCTCCGCCGTCGCCTTGTCGATGAAGGTGACCACCCTGATATCCCGGGCGCCGGGCTTGCCGTCGTCGCTGGGGAAAATCCGTTCGCAGACCGCCTCGACGGTCTCAGCCTCAGCGTGGCTGAAGAAGGCCCAGTGGGTTGCGGTCGTTTCACTTGCGGTCGGCATCCGGCTGCACCTCCTGCGTCAAACTGCCGCGGCCGGCGGATCGCTGGAAGATCAGCTTTCTGAGGGCCCCGGGGAGCTTGTTGCCGACGCCGCTGGTGAACAGCACCGCCAGCAGGATCACTGCACCCTTGACGATCAGCTGAGGCTGCGCCTGGATGCCCAGGAGGTCCATGATGTTCAGGATCACGGCAATGATCAGGCCGCCGAGTACAGCGCTGATAGGGTCACCGGTGCCGCCGAAGAGCGAGGCACCACCGACCACGACGGCGGCAATCGCGTTCAGTTCGTATCCATCACCGATGATGGCGCTTCCTTCGGTGAGTTGCGCTGCGATCATCACGCCGCCCAGGCCGGCCAGCAGTGAGGAGAGGACGTACGCTCCGACGATGTCGCGCTTGACGGGGAGGCCGGACAACCGCGCAGCTTCAGCGTTTCCGCCGAGGGCATAGAGCCTGCGGCCGAAGCGGGTATGGGACATCACGATTGCGAAGACGATGGTTACGATCAGGGCGATCATCACCGGAGCCGGCAATGGGCCGATGTTGGCGGTGAAGGCTGCTAGGAATGCCTCGTCCTCAATGGCCACTTGCCGGCCGGTTTGCAGGATGTACGCGACGCCCCGGGCGATGCTCATCATGGCCAGCGTGACGATGAACGGTGTGATTCCGCCGTAGACAATCACCAGGCCGTTGAAGACGCCGATCAGGCCCGCGGCGAGCAGCGCCAGGACGAGGGCCATGGGCCAGGAAGCGCCTTGCTGCAGGGCCAGCCCTGCCAGCACGGAAGACACGGCGGCCACGGCGCCGACAGACAGGTCGATGCCCCCGGTAACGATTACCAGGTACTGGCCAACGGCCAGGACGGAAACCACCGATGCCGTGATCAAGACGGAGACGAGGTTCCGGGAAGTGAAGAAGTGCTGGGACAGTGCGCTGCCGATCAGCAGGACAATGGCGCCGACGGCGAGCAGGTAGCCCTTGGAACCAAGGGAAGTGAAGATCGTGCTGACTGAGTTGAGCGCGGTCGGCAGGCCTGGCAATTGTTTTCCGGTCTGCGGCCGCGAGCTTGTGTTGAGTGCCATGGATTTGAACTCCATTGTTGTTGCGGATGCGGTACGGTCAGTTGAATCGGTCGAGGATGGCGGCTTCACCGCGCTCTTCGATTTCGGCTCGGTCGACGGAGCCTGTGATGCGGCCACGGCTGAGGATCAGCACACGGTCGCACATGAGCGCCTCGTCGATTTCGGACGTGATGACGATGACGCTGCCGCCGCCTTCGACGAAGCCCCTGATCAGCTCATAAATCTCGAGCTTCGCGCCAACATCCACACCCCTGGTTGGTTCGACGATGATGAGGGTCTGGACGCCGCTGACGAGCCATTTGGCCAACGCCACCTTCTGCTGGTTGCCGCCGCTGAGGTTCCCGACGGGCTGGCCGACATGGGCCACCTTGATGGCCAGGGCGTCGCGCATCTTCAGGGCGGCGTTGAGTTCCCTGGCCTTGCTGAGGAAGAACCCCGGTGAGAACTTGGGAAGTGACGCCATGGTGATGTTCCGGGTCACGGACATCGCCAACACTAGGCCTTGGGTCTTGCGTTCTTCCGGGAGCAGGCCAAGCCCGAGGGCGATCGAATGTGCAGGATCTTGCCGCCGCCGGTTCCGGCCGTTGACCTTGAAGACGTCCGCCTGCGCTCTCTGTGAGCCGAACAAGGCTGCTGCCAACTGGCTTTGGCCATTGCCGGAGAGCCCGGCAACGCCCAGCACCTCGCCCTTGTGCAGGGTCAGGTCGACGCCATGAAGGTCCCGTCCGTCCCGAAGGCCGGCGACCTCGACGGCGGCCTGGCCGCCCGTGCGCCCGACGCCAAGGCGGGCATGGTCGCCGCCGAATTGGAGCTTTTTGGACTTTTCCGCGCTGACCCCGCCGAGCATGGCCTGAAGGATGACGGAGTGCTGGCCCTCGTCGGCGTCGTAGAGGCCTACCCGCTTGCCGTCGCGGAAGACAGAGATCTTGTCGCAGATCTCGTACATCTCGTCGAAATGGTGGGAGATGTAAATGATCGCGATGCCCAGTGCCTTCAGCTGTGTCAATAGCGCGAACAGTTGCCGGACGTCGTGGCGGGGGAGGGTGGCCGTGGGTTCGTCGAGGATGAGGATGCGGGCATCCCGGCTCATGGCCTTGGCGATCTCCACCGCCTGGCGGTGCGCAATCGGCAACGATGCCACAGTGGCACGGACGTCGATGTCGAAACCGAGCCGCTGCAACTGCGTGGCTGCCTGCTCACGTACTTTGCGCCAGTTGACGGTGCCGGCGGCCGTTCGTGGAAGGTCGCCCACATAGACGTTTTCAGCAACGGACAAGTGCGGGACAAGGCTCAGTTCCTGGTGGACCGTCATGATCCTGGCCCGCTGGGCTGCCTGCGGGCTGTCCAGGCTGACCGGGTTTCCGTCGATGAGAACGGTGCCTGCATCCGGTTTCTCCACACCGGAAAGGATTCGAACCAGGGTGGACTTCCCCGCACCGTTCTGTCCTGCGATGCCGTGGATTTCTCCTGGCATGATGTCGAGATCGATTCCGCTCAAAGCCTTGGTGCCGGGATAGGACTTGGAGACTCCCGAGACCGAAATCAGTGGGCGGAGGGTTAGCTCAGCGGGCGCAGTCATGGCGGATCCGCTTACTCGGCGCCAGCGAAGGCGAGGTTGTCGGTGACGTACTTGCCGGCGTCGGACGGGGTTACCGCGAGCGGGGGCAGGATCCTGGTGGCCGGGCTTCCGGTGCACTTGCCGGTCGACTGGCCGTTGACGGCGGCGATCGCCTCGTCCACGGCATAGGCGGCCTGCAGCGCCGGCTGGTTCAGGCCATCGGCGACGACGTTCGACGACGGATTGGCGGCCATTGCCTTGATCACGTCCATGCCGCCGTCGAAACCGGCGATGATGACGTTGGTCTTGCCGCTCTGGTCCATCAGTCCGGCGCCCTTGAGGGCCTCCGTCACTGCGGGCATCACGACGTCGGTCTGGTTGAAGACAACGTCGACGTCCGGGTTTCCGGCCAGGACATTCCGCATTGCGGTCAGGGTCTTGTCCGGGAGGGCTTCGCCGTAATTGTTGGGGATCCGCTTCGTTTTCACGCCGGGGTGTTTCGCCATGTAGTCGTTCCAGCCCTTCATGAACCCGTCCTCGCGGCTTTGCGTCACGAGTTCCTGGGGGAACAGCGCCTGGATGTAGAGGTTGATGGTTGAGTTTTCGCCCTTCTTCGCGACTGCGGCGGCAGCCGCTTTCTCGCCGACCAGTGCGGCGGTGGCTTCGCCGTCGTCGTGCAGGTTGCAGGTGACCTTTTTCGCGAGTTCCTCCGAGACACGGTCGTTGACGACGATCACGGGGATCCCGGCGGCCTTGGCCGCTTCTATCCCGCCGGCCACGTTGCGGTCGCCGACCGGCTCGATGATGATCGCTTTCGCTCCTTTGTTGATGAACGTGCGCATTTGCTGGATTTGCGTCTGGGCGCTTCCCTGCGCATCGACGGCTTCCATGGTCCATCCCTTGGAGGTGCCCGACTTGACCGCTCCCTCGGACATCGTGCTCAGCCAGGAGTTTCCGGCGATGAACCGCATTGAGATGCCGATCAGGCCTTTTTCATTTCCTGACGCCGACGTGGCGGAGGTTGCCGAACCCCCGCAGCCGGTGGTCAGAAAGAGTGCTCCGACAGAAAATGCCGAAACGAGAGCGAGCCGCGCTGTTCGCTTTGTAGACATGGTGCTCCTTGAAAATGGGTAGGGTGTAGCCAGACAGGGACCCGGCCCTGGTTTGGCTGTGGGAGGCGGAGGGGTTCTAGGTGCGGATTACTACGGGACTTCCGGGTACTTCGCAAGGTTCCAAGAGGGCTCGGTCACGGTCGAGATCGTCGCTGATGTCCACCTCTATGCGGCTCCTCGGGCCGCGGTAAAGAGTGCCCTCATTTTGGACGGACGCTGCCGCCCAGGCCATGCCTTCCCGAAGGGCATGGGTTCCTTTGGCACCGCCGGCAAGGAAGCCGGCAAGCATTGCGTCACCCGCGCCAACTGCGCTGACAACGCGTTCAACCGGAGCATGTCCGAAGTAGCAGCCCGAACCGTCGAGGAGGATTGCTCCGTCCGATCCGAGGCTGGCCAGTACGGCCCCGGCCCCTTGACGCCGGAGCTCGGAAGCGGCGTCGACGACGTCACCGAGCGTTTCCAGCGATCTTCCGGTGAGCTCCGCCAGCTCTCCGGCATTGGGCTTGACCAGGTCAGGCCCGTAGGGCAGCACGCTGCGCAAGGCCTCCCCTGAGGTGTCCACGGCAACCCGGGCGTTCAGCCTTCGGGCCCCGATGACCAAATCGATGAACAGGTTTTCGACATCGCCGTCCGGGAGCGTTCCGCACAGGACCAGCCAGTCGCCCGCTTTGACTCGCGACAATGCGGCTTCGACCAACGCCGTGGCTTCGGCGTTGTCCAGGACCGGGCCGATCTCGTTGATTTTCGTGACGGTTGCGTCCGGTTCCACCAGGCTGACGTTGTTGCGGATTTCCTGGGCGATCGGAACTGTCACGTGCGGGACATCGAGGGTCGAGAGCATCCCGGTGATCTGTTGCCCGGCCATGCCACCCGCCGGCAGGATTGTGAGCACGTCCAGTCCATGGGCGTGGAGCGCGACGGCGACATTGACGCCTTTGCCGCTTGGCTCGCTGTAGCCGCGGGAACTGCGGATTACTCCGCCGTGCGGCAGGGCCTCGATGCAAAGCGTGCGGTCCACGCTCGGGTTGGGTGAGACGGTGATGATCATGCCAGCTCCACCTCGACCCCGGCGCCACGTATTGCTTCGCAGGCCTGCTCGTCGATCCCGGAGTCGGTAATGACCAGGTCGATGTCCGCGAGGTCGGCATGTTTGGTGTTGCTGACGGATCCGAATTTGGTGTGGTCGGTCAGGAGGATCCTCTGCCTTGCGCTTGCCAGCATGAGCCGCTTGATGGCCGCCTCTGCGGGGTCCGGAGTGGTCAGGCCCCTTTCCACGGATATTGCACTAGCTCCGAGGAATGCGACATCTACGTTGATGTCGGCCAAGGCGCGTGCTGCCCAATCGTCGACTTCGGCGACAGTCAAGGGGCGGACCCGGCCTCCCAAGGTGTACACAGTCACGAGTGGACGGTCCAACAACGTAAGGGCGATGCTGAGGGTGTTCGTGTACACGGTCAACTCGCGATCGTGGGGGAAGAGTTCGGCCAGGCGGGCGGTGGTTGAGCCGGCGTCGAACAAGACCGAACCAGCGCGGGGCAGATGCCGCAAGGCGGCCCTCGCGATGCGGGTTTTCTCTTCGCTGTGGTCAGTGCGGGTGGATACCGCCGGCTCATAAACCATGCGCCCGACCGGCACCGCCCCGCCATGGACACGCCGGAGCAGGCCCAGTTGGTCCAAGGCCATGAGGTCCTTGCGGACCGTTTCATTCGTGACGCCGAGTTCACCGGCTATCGCCGCGGAATCAGCGCGGCCTTCCGAACGCAGCCGGGAAAGGATGAGCTCGCGGCGCTGTTCCGGATAGGGCGCGCGGTTGTCGGGGCGCACATCGATCCGTTCCGAGGAGGCAGTCATGAGGCTTTCCTTTCCAGCCTGTCGAGTCCGGATTCTGCTCGGACGAGACCGGCGTAGCCGGGGAAGTCGTAGACGGAGGAGTAGATGCCCGCGGCCAGGCCGCCAAAGAGGGCGGCACCCCGGGCTCCGGCTTCGCTCACCGGTGTCAGGTCCAGGGGTCCGAAAACGCGTTCCTTTGTCCGAAGGAGACCGGCGCTGCGGGACCAGCCACCCGTTACGACGAACCGTGAGTGGCCACCTGCGGCCCGGACCATGGCATCGTCTATTTCCTTGGCTTCACGGGTCACTTCTTCCAACGCCGCCTGCCAGACATCTGCCGGCTCCGCTGAAGGGGTGATGCCTTTAATAGTCGTAGACCCCTTGTCATCGGTCTCGACTTGGATTTCGTTGGGGTTTACGCGTCCTCTTGCCGCGTCGAGCCTGGCGACGTCACCGCTACCTGAGCCGAGCAAAGACAGAATGCTTTGGAGCGTCAAGCCGCCTTGCGTCCCGCCGAGCAGTGTCCATTTGTTTTCGAAGACAGACCAGCCTGCCGTAATTCCGGCTCGGGTCAGCTCAACGAGCGTTGCTGCATCGAGCCTCGGATCGATAATCCGGACAAGGGCCTCCGCAGTGCCGCAGGAGTCCAACGCATCCCCGGGCCGGAAAGCGCCGGTGCCTGCCACGGCTGCCTGGTGGTCGTGACCGGCCACCGTGATGACGGCCCCTTCCAAACGGGAGAGCCCGGCTTGCGGGGAAACCACGCCGAGGTCGGAACCGGCCGTAACCAGTTCCGGCATGAGGCCTTTGTTCGCACCGGACCATTCGAGGGCTTCGTCCCACCACGTGCGTCCGGAAAGGTCGAACCAACCGGTCCGCGATGCCAGGGAAAGCTCGGATACCGGGGCTGCCCCGAGCGAGAACGCGATCCATTCGGCCATGTTCAGCCTCATGACTGCACCGCGGGATTCCGGAACATGGCGCATCAGCCACTTGTGCTTGGTGAGTGACCACTGCGCGCGGAGGGGCAGGCCCGTCTTCACCGCGAAGGCGTCGTCCGGGACAGCTGAGCGGAGGTAGTCCAGTTCGGAGGCGTCCCGAGTGTCATGCCAGGCGATCACAGGAGCGAGGGGAACGTTTGCGGAGTCCAACAAGACGCCGGACTCGCCCATGCTCGTGATGCCCAGTGCCGCCACGCTGCCTCCAGGCCGGCGATCCAGTGCCCCGGCCAGGGCGGATTTCGCCGCAACTACGAGTTCGGCGGCATCCAACTGGACTCCCATTGCAGTGACCATCCAAGGGGTGTCGGCGCGGCCCTCGGCCAGTGCCCGGCCTTCGTCGTCGAAGAGGACCGCCTTGATGGAAGTCGTTCCGACATCCAGTCCCATCAGAAGCACTTTCACACCTCCTTCTTCTTGGTTGATTGGAATCTATTGGATATTGTTGTGTTTCATTGGAGATGTTGTCAAGCTCACAATGTGATCGCCTTGGCGGTCCCCACACCACAGAGCAAACAAGGAGTGTCAGATATGCCTTTGGCCCACACCGGGGATCTCTTGCGGGAAGCAGCCCAAAACGGCACCGGGCTCGGAGCCTTTAATGTCGTCAGCCTGGAACTTGGCGAAGCAATCGTTGAGGCCGCCGAGCAAGCGCAACTGCCTGCGGTTCTCCAGGTCAGCGAGAACTGCATCAGGTTCCACCGTGGAAACCTGGTTCCGCTGGTCACCGGGCTCGGGGCACTGGCCTCGACGAGTTCGGTGCGAGTGTCACTTCACCTGGACCATATTGAAGATGAGGAATTGCTTCGCCAAGCGGCAGGCACCTCGGTTACCTCCGCCATGTTCGACGCTTCCAAGCTCCCTTTCGAAGCAAACGTCGCCGCATCCCGCGCGATCGGACAATGGGCGCATGGGCAGGGTTGGCACGTAGAAGCGGAGCTCGGGGAAGTGGGGGGCAAGGATGGCGCGCACGCGCCCGGAGCCAGGACTGATCCATTCGACGCTGAGCGCTTTGTCGCGGAGGCCGGCGTCGACTCATTGGCCATCGCGATCGGCAGTTCGCATGCGATGACTTCACGGACCGCGCACTTGGACCACGAGTTGCTTGCTCGCATCCATGCCGCAGTTCCAGTCCCTCTGGTGTTGCATGGCTCGTCCGGTGTGCCTGACGAAGAGCTGAGGTCTGCCATTGCGGGGGGAATCACCAAGGTCAACGTGGGGACCATCGTCAACGTCGCGTTCACCCGGGCAGTGCGGGAAAGCCTCGCGGATCCCGGCTTGGTCGATCCGCGCAAGTACCTGGCCCCTGCCCGCGGCGAGGTAACCGCCCTGGTTCGCGACATGTTGGAACTCATTTCCATCCCGAAAGCGGCAGCTCTGTGAATGCCGGCGAATTCAACCCATTGGGCGAGCATGCAATCTCCGCTTCGGGCTACACCGCCGTCATTACGGAAAGCGGGGCCGCTGTCCGAAGCCTGACGTTCAATCGCCGCGACCTGATTGTCCCCTTCGCGCAGGGAGAGTCCATGCCGGATTACCGCGGCGCCCTGGTAGCTCCATGGCCAAACCGAATTCCAGACGGCCGTTACCGCTTCAGGGGGGTGGATCTCCAAGTGCCCATCAACGAGCCGGCCAGAGGGGCCGCCCTGCACGGGCTGGTGTCCCACAGTCCGTGGACTTTGCTGTACCGGGAAGACGCGAGCTTATGCTTGCGCTATCACCTGCAGCCCAGTCGCGGCTATCCGTTCTCGGTACTCCTCCATGTCAAATACTGGATCGACGAGGTGGGCTTCCACACGGCGGTCGTGGCAACAAACACGGGGTCCCACGCGGCACCTTACGGAGTTTGCCCGCACCCTTACCTGGTCGCCGGCCCGTCGCCCTTGAGCGACTGGATCCTCGAACTGAATGCCGGATCGTTCCTCGATGTCACGCCTGACCGCCTGATACCCATCCGCAGGGTCCCGGTGGCAGGCTCGGCCTTCGACTTCCGAACTCCGCGCCCGCTGGGCGAGGTACGGATTGACAATGCCTTCACCGAGCTCGAATTTGGGCCGGATGGCAGGGCGCACCTCCGGCTGACGGATCCGAGCGGAACCGGCGTCGCAATGTCGTGGGATGCTGCCTGCGGCTGGGTCCAGTTGCATACCGCGGACCACCACATACCCGAACGGCACCGCCTCGGCCTGGCTGCGGAACCCATGTCCTGCCCGCCCAACGCCTTCAACTCGGAGGAGAACCTTGTGCTGCTTCCGCCTGGTGATGTTCACGAAGCTGCCTGGAGCATCCATGGCATAGGCGGTCACCAAGGAAGCGGCGTATGAGAAGGTCGCGCCGGAAGCGAGGCGAGGCAGGACAGGCGCCCCCGGAGCATGCGCCCCGGGACTGGACCGGGCTTGAAGTCGGAGTCGACGTTGAGGTGCAGCTTCCGAACCGGCCCGCGTACCTGGGCGAGATAGACGCCAAGTCTCCGGATTCGAAAATCGTGTGGGTCATCAGCAAGGACGGCAGCGGGCGCAAAATGTACGGTGATTGGGAAGGCGTCAGCGTCTATCGCTTGGATCGACCCAGGTTATCCGTCTACCGCTGAGCCCCATCGTCGTCGCTGGGGTCCTTCCTCACCGGCCATCTGTGCAGTGCCGGAATAAACCCCCGTGTCCCGCGGTTTGTGGATATAGATGCAAATGCATGTACTCTGGGGGTGAAGCCCAGAGTCGTCGATCAAGAGGAGATCGCCATGGAGACCCGCCGCATTACCGTTCTTTCCGCCGGACTTGGCGTTCCGTCGTCGAGCAGGCTCCTTGCCGACCAGCTCGCCGCGGCCGCGAAGCGCCACTTGGGCGAGGCCGGCTACGAGGTGCGCGTGGACATTGTTGAGCTCCGGGACCTGGCAGTGGATATCGCCAACAATTTCGTGACCGGTTATGCCGCGCCGCGCCTCGCTGAAGTGATCGCCGGCGTCGAGGACTCCGATGGGATCATCGCCGTCACGCCGGTTTTCAGCGCCTCATACAGCGGGTTGTTCAAGTCCTTCATCGACGTCCTCGACCCCAAGTCGCTTGACGGCAAGGCGGTGCTGCTCGCCGCTACCGGCGGAACGGACCGGCACCAAATGGTGCTCGATTACGCCATGCGGCCGCTTTTCACCTACCTGCGGACCCGCATGACGCAGACTTCCGTTTTTGCCGGTCCCCAGGACTGGGGAAACACTGACGACGGCGGATCCGCCTTGTCGGTGCGCGTGGACCGGGCGGCTGGCGAACTCGCCCAGCTCTTGCGCGGAGAGCAGCCGCACCGCAAGGCCGACCCGATGGAATCCTTGCCTTTTGAGCAGCTCCTCGCGGGAATCACGGCGGGGCGCTAGGCGTACCCAGCCGCGGGCCCTAGTCGTCCAGGAGCTCGAGGAACTCGCGTGCCTGTTTCATGCTGATATCTGAATGCTTGGTCAGGGCCAGGGCGGCTCCCTCGATGTCGCCGCTCTTGGCCAAAGTGCGGATCCGCCCGTAGATCTCGTCATTGAGCATGTTGCTGCTTACCTCGCGCGTTACGTCTCCCTTGCTGGCGATGGCCCGGTACCGGTACGAAAAGTGCTCCGGCTCGTCGTCGTCGGGCACAAGGTCCTGCGGGGCGGGCTCGGGCCGCCGGAAGGGTTGCGGGTGCGCGGCGAGGGCGCCGACGGCGTCACGCGAGGCGCGCAGTCCCTCCCCGGTAGCGCCGAGGTACAGCTTGATGGCCGCCATGGCCTGTCCCTGGGCGATCAGGGAATACAGTTGGCGGTGCTGGTCCTCGCTCAGCTTCGCCGCGGCCTCACGGGCCAGCTCCACTGGATCCACAGGCGTTCTGGCGGAGGCCGCATTGTCGCGCCGTTCGTTTGCCCGCCGCGACAGCATGCGGCTGACCAGCAGCACGCAGGCAACCACGGCCAGCAGGATGAGGACCGGGACGAGTAGGGATTGCATGCGTTAAAGCCGATCTACGTAGTTCTTGGCGGTCGATAGGTCCATATGGGTTTGCTGCCGGAGTAGCTTGATGGCCTGGATCTTCTGCCCGTTACGGACCATGCCCTGGAGCTGCAGGGCGAGCTGAGGATTCAACTGTCCGTTGGGAAGGATGGGACCGTTGTAGCCGGCCATGCCGCTGCCAGGAATGATCCCGGCTTGATGGCCGACCGGCGGGGGCTGCTGGACATTCTGTTTCGGCTTGGTCGCGGCGTAGACGCTGGCCCGTGCGGCGGTGGCCTGCTGGACCTGCGCCGCTTGGTGCGCGGCCGAACGGGCAGCGAGCTCGCGCTGGTAGCGTTCGGCGTCGGACAGTCCTGAGTTGCGCGGTTTGAGTGCCGCCGTCAGGGCCCACAAAACCGCTATAAGGATGACAACGGGTGTTGCCACCAGTAGCACATCCCCCATAGTGAAACCCATACTTAGAGCTTATGCCAGAACGTAGTTATCCACAGCACATTCCTGCGGAAGGATAGCTTCTGAGAGCGCGGTGTCAAATTCGGCGCGCATTTGTGGTCGGCATCACTTTTTCGGCTTGCTTTTGGAATATTCGCGGGATGAATGGGCTCTTGCGTGCAGTATCCGTGCCGGCTCCTGTGGATGAGCCAAGGGTAAAAATACTTTTGTTCCACATGGGGTGGAGAATGTTTTCCCAGCTCAGAGGCACGTTCTGGCGAAAAGAAATTCCCTTTCCACAGGGAAGTGCACAGACTGTGCACAAGTAGCGGTGTGTATTCCACAGTTTATCCACAGGCCCGGCTTTGTGGGGAGGAAAAGCGGGGATAACGTATCTGGGTACCTACTTCAGGTACCTGGAAAACCTTATTTTCACTAGTTCGACGCCACCGCGTTGACGATCAGCGACGCCCTCGCGAGGCGGTCTGTGGATAACTTGTGGAAAACGGGGAAATCCTTATTTTGTCGGTACTCCACCCCAAACTTGGACCAGCCGGCAATCATCGTGCGAAGGACCCAGCCACGTCTAGGCCGGGGCTGACGCACTGCCGGGAATAGATATCTGCCGCGGTACACATGGAGGTCGGCTTGTCAGTTACGCACTTGGATTCGATTGAGGGCGGCCGCGCATCGGAAGCGAGCCGGAAGCCTCCTCAGGACATCCCTGCCGAACAGTCGGTCCTCGGCGGCATGATGCTGTCCAAGGATGCGATTGCCGACGTCGTGGAGATTGTGCGAGGCCACGATTTCTACCGCCCGGCCCACGAGACCATTTACGAGTCGATCATCGATCTCTACGGACGTGGAGAACCCGCGGACGCCGTCACGGTGTCCGACGAGCTGACCAAGCGCGGCGAGATTAACCGGATCGGCGGTCCCGCTTACCTGCACGAGCTCATCCAGACCGTGCCGACGGCAGCCAACGCGGGCTACTACGCCGAGATCGTTGCCGAGCGCGCTGTCCTTCGCCGTCTCGTCAACGCTGGCACAAAGATCGTGCAGATGGGGTACGGCCAGGACGGCGAGGTGGAAGACCTCGTCAACCAGGCCCAGGCCGAGGTCTACGCCGTTGCCGAACGCCGCACCGCGGAAGACTATGTGGCGCTCAAGGACGTCATGGAGTCCACGGTGGACGAAATCGAGGCGTCGGGCCACCGCGGCGAAGGCATGACGGGTGTTCCCACGGGATTCTATGAGCTCGATGAGCTTACGCATGGGTTGCACCCGGGCCAGATGATCGTCATTGCCGCGCGCCCCGCCGTCGGTAAGTCCACCTTCGCGCTGGACTTCGCCCGCTCGGCCGCCATCAAGAACAACCTCTCCACGGTGATGTTCTCCCTCGAAATGGGTCGGAACGAGATCGCCATGCGCCTCCTGTCCGCGGAGGCAACCATCGGCCTCCAGGACCTCCGGAAGGGCACCATCAAGGACGAGCAATGGTCCAAGATCGCCACCACCATGGGCCGCATGAACGATGCCCCCCTGTTTATCGACGACAGCCCGAACATGTCCCTCATGGAAATCCGGGCCAAATGCCGCCGCCTCAAGCAGCAGCACGACCTCAAACTGGTGATCCTCGACTACCTCCAGCTCATGAGTTCAGGAAAGAAAGTGGAGTCGCGCCAGCAGGAAGTTTCCGAGTTCTCCCGTGCACTCAAACTGCTGGCCAAAGAACTCCAGGTTCCGGTCATCGCGCTCTCCCAGTTGAACCGTGGTTCCGAACAGCGCCAAGACAAGCGCCCCATGGTTTCCGACCTCCGTGAATCGGGATCCATCGAGCAGGACGCGGACATGGTGATCCTGCTCCACCGCGAAGACGTCTACGACAAGGAATCGCCCCGCGCAGGCGAAGCCGACATCCTCGTGGCGAAGCACCGCAACGGCCCCACAAAGGACATCGTGGTTGCCTTCCAAGGCCACTACTCGCGGTTTGCGAACATGGCGGGCGAAACGGGCGGCGGGTTCTAGGCTGGTTACTCCCGCGGGGACGCCGTGCCTCATCCGACGCTGGGAGTTATCGGACGCCGAGTGTGAAGAGGTAGCCGAACCAGGCGAGGTATCCGAGCATGTAAGCGAGTGTGTAGGGCCAGCGTGTGGTCAGGCGGCGCGGGGCTTCCTGATCGGCGTGGCGACCCGTGCCCGCGTACCCGAAAAGGCGGACGTCGGGCCGCTTTACGCCATACATCGCCACAGCCGCGAGCAGGAGTTCGGACGCCGACGCGGCGAGCAGGGGATAGCCCCTCCCGCCGTTCACCAAGGGCAGCACAGCGGTAAGGATGCCCTGTGCCGCCACAAGTCCCGCGTTGATCTTTCCGAGCCGTTCGTCGGCCGCTCCTCCTGCTTTGAGCATGGGAAACCTGTACCGGCCCCAGTAAGCCATCGTCAGCCCAAACACCACCATGGAAGCGACATGGAGCGGCGTCAGCAAGGCGAAGTCCCCTGTTCGCATGGGGTGAGTCTAAGACCGGGCGGCAGGGGGAGGCCATGTTTCTTCCGTCGTCCGTGCGCGAAAGTGCCGGGAGAAGGGTTGACCTTTCCCGCCTGGCGGGTTTTAGCCTGTTGGTACGAAACGGTGTGAGCAGGAAATCCGTGCGTTCCAAGAAGGAGAGGTCTACCGATGTCCCGATCCCGTGAAACGACCTGATCCCCGGGCAGGGCTGCCCGCCATCTGGGCTGATGGATTTGGCCGGGCCAGCATCCGATCCGTCCAGGCCCTGACCGTTGCCGCGTTCGCTTGGGCTGTTCTCTGGGCCCTGACCAGGGTGCCGCTGGTGGTCATCCCTGCCACGATCGCCGTCATCCTGTCTGCGGCTATTGCGCCCGCGGTGCGATGGCTCGCCAGCCGCGGTCTGCCAAGGGCCTTGGCCGTCGCGGTTTCCTTTTTGGCCATCCTGGCAGTCTTCGGCGGAGTCGTTACCGGCGTCGTGTTCCTCATCCGTAGCCAGTGGACGGATTTGAGGATGAAAGCTGTTGCCGGCATCGACCAACTGCACGACTTCCTTAACAACGGGCCCTTTCCGGTAAGCGATCAGCAGCTCAACGCCGCGCGCGAGTCGGTGCAACGGTTTTTCACGTCTGCTGCCTTCGGAACCGAGGCACTCAATGGAGTCCGGACCGTCGGGGACATCCTGGTTGCGACGGTCCTCATGGCCGTCACCTTGTTCTTTCTCCTGAAAGACGGAGCAATGATCAGGGGCTTCCTCATCGGCTTCCTGCCCGCCAACCACCGTGCCAAGGCTCACCTGGCGGCAGACCGCAGCGCAGTTGTCTTAGGTGGATACGTCCGCGGAACAGCGCTTGTCGCGGGCACCAACGGCCTCATCGTGACGGTCGCACTCCTGGTTCTGGGTGTCCCGCTGGCCTTGCCGTTGGGCGTGTTCGTGTTCATTGGCGGTTTCATACCGATTGTCGGCTCGACTGCCGCCGGCACCGTTGCGGTTGCGGTGGCTCTGATCTCCAACGGGCCGGTGACGGCGGTGATCGTTCTGGCCGTCATCGTTGGAGTGAACCAGTTGGAGCACCATTTCCTGCAACCGGTCCTGATGGGCAAAGTGCTGAGTATCCATGGCTTGGCAATCCTGCTGGCCTTGGCCGCAGGGACGCTACTGGCCGGCGTGATCGGGGCGTTGCTCGCAGTCCCGATCACCGCCGTCGGCTGGACCATCTTCAAAACACTGACCGGCCGGGAACCCGACCCGGCGACGGCGGATCACGGCTGCTGAGACCGTGCACGCTGCCAGCACGCCCGCGCCTGTCAGCCCCCACAAGACAATGTTCGAATCGGCCGTGCTGTTCGCCTGACTTGTTGCTGCTCCGGCATCGGTGATGCTGGAGACCGAGACGAGATTGGAATTGCCCTTGCCTTTGCCGTTCCCGGGATTGTTATTGCCGTTGTTCTCGCCCGTGTGGTTGCCGTTATTCACGGAGACGCGTGCGGAACGGGTATTGCCGGAAGTGGCCCCGACGGCGGTGATCATGTAATTGCCGGCGTTCGGGAAGGTGATGTTGGTAGAGAAAGCGCCGCTGGAGCCGGCGGTAACGCTGAGGGCTGCCGGTGCGGAGCCTTTCGGACCGCCGGTCTTTTCGAATGTGATGTTGACGGTTTCGCCCGGAACATATCCGCTGCCGGAGAAGGTGACGGATGCGCCGCGGTTAATCGTGCCGTCGGAAACGGTTCCCCATTCATTCCCGGGAGCCGGGTAGCTGTCTGCCATGGCTGGGGCGGTGCCAGCAAATAGGATTGTTCCCGCAAGGGCAAGTGCTGCAATGGATCTTTTCATTTGTCCCCCTGAACAAATTACGAAATTCACCTAATGGTGACGGATTTAATTGTCATGCGATAAATTGCCGAAATTCCATACCTGTAGCCAGCGTGACATTATCATTCGCGGCTTGTCCGCGGCAAGGCTGGGGCGGGGTGGTTGCAAAGGGTTAACCTGTGGTCTACCTGGCCGCCTCAGTACAGGCTTTCGGCTTCGAAGAATCCGGTTTGTGACAGCGTCAACACTAAGTATTACAAAAGACGTCAGCCATTCGACCCCCGAAGATTACGGCTCAACACAGGGCGCCATCTCTTCGCAGCTGAGGAATGTGAACGGAATCATTCCGGCGATCCGCGGTCCTGACTGATACCAGCAATTTCGAAGCCTGGGATTTTGGGACCACCATTATTCAGGGGGAACACTTCGACCGAACAGGTGACCGCCAGCTTTTGGACGAATCAAACGCCGCGGCCCGTGAGTGCCTGCTTGATTTGGTCGACGGTCGGCAGGCCCGCCAGGCCGCCCGGGGTTTGGTAGATCCGGCAGGCGAGGTCGCCGGTTGCCGCTCCGCCGGGGAAAATATCTGCACCGTCGAGGGTGATCGTCGGGGATCCGGCGAAGGCGGTGCCGACGGTGTCTGCCGGGGTATCGATCAGGCGCAGGTCGAATTCCCCGCGTTGGTGCCCCAATGCAATCAACGCCTCGTCGAGGCGTCGGGCTGCTTCGTCCGAATTCGGGCACTCGTTGATGTACAGAAGTTCAATCCTCATACAAAGTACTTTCCACAGCTGCGCGCATTCATTCCCGACGGTCCTGCGGGCGCGACCAAGGCGTCACCGGCCGTGGCTGCAGGACGCCGTCGACGGTCACGTCCAGCCTTTCATTGAAGAAGCTCACGAGGCCGTGGATTTGCGCGGCGTCGCGTAAAGGCCTTTTATAGCTCCACGCGATGTCCTTGCCACCCTCGCTACCGGGATACGTCCAGTAGCTGGCTTTCCCCTTGTACGCGCAAGCGGTCTGTTTGGCACTCTCTTCCATGAGGTCCAGCCGTACATCCTCGGGCGGGAAGTAGTAACGGACGGGAAGCAGCGTCTCATACAGGAGTTGCGCACTATTCGTGCTCGCGAGCGTGACGCCGTCGAGGGAGGCCGTCACCCCCTGCGACGACGCCCGGATGTCCACCCGGTGGAACGGGTCGCGGGGATGCGCGAGGATCTCCTCGTCATCCTCCCGCCATTCGAAGGCCGCGAAGTCCAGCACGACATACCCGGCCAGATCCGGATCATCAGGCCGGAACGCGGCGCCGGGCACCGCCGTCGTTCCCGTTACGACGTCAAGCGGCTCGCCCGCAGCGGTGTGCCGGCCGAATCCGGTGCGCGGATCAAACGACTGAGGCGCGCCCGCGGAAAGCCTCACGGCGACCTCGGGGACGTCGGTCGCTGGGGCACCCGCGGGACGGAGTTCCACCAGCATTTCTTCCTCCGGTACCGCATAAACCGGCGTAATGCGCTTCGGCTCCCAGACCAGCCAGGCGTGCAGGGTGTCGACGACGGCGTTCCCGCCAACGCTCGCACGGATCCGTTTGGGCGTGGGTTCGTAGCGCAATTGCGCGAAGGTCCCGACAATCACCTCGGACAGTTTGGTGGCCATCTTCCAAGAGTGGGCGCGGGATGGTGCGGCGTCAATGAGTGGCGGGCGGGCGCGACAGTGCCCGGCGTCCCGTCGGTGGTGAGGGACACCGGGCGTTGCCGCGGGTGATATTCCGAAGGGGGAGCCGGGCCTTCGGCTTACACGGTGCTGGTCGCGGTCAGCGCCCGGGGCTCGATGCCGAGAAGTCCGGCGGCAATCCGTGCGCCGATCATCGCGGTCGGGAGGTTGATGTTGCCGCGGGTGATGGTGGGCATGATCGAGGCGTCCGCAACGTAGAGGCCCGAGATTCCGTGGACATTGCCGTCAGGGCCGACGACGGCCGTGCGGTCCGTGGCGGGTCCCATCTTGCAGCTACCGGCCGGGTGGCAGTAGTTCACGATGTCGTCCAGTGGTGCGTTTTTCCCGGGGACCCGGTCCCCGAGGACGGCGGCGAGTTCGGGCTGGGCGACCATGGATTCGAGTAGCGCGAGGGCCTCGGAGAGGACGGTGCGGTCGTAGCCGGCGGGGTCGGTTCCGTAGCGGTGGTCGATGACCGGATTGACGACGTCCAGGTTGGCGTTCAGGGTGACGGAACCTTCCGAGCGGGCACGCATGGCACCACCGTAGAGGGTGATCGGGGGCAAGCCGGGGTGGCCGCTGTTTTCGCCGGCGACCATGAAGACGTGGATATCGTAGGGACCGTCGTCGCACATCGTACTCAAACCGCGCGCCCACCGAGGCGGTGCAGCCGTTGTGGGCGGAACACCCGCCCAGGATACGGGCGCGGGGCAAGCCCAGGGAAGGCCGAGGACGTCATCGTCGCGGGCTGACCAGCCCTGGCGGCACCGCTTTTTGTCCGGGCGCGACCGTTACGGAAGGACGTCTACGGAAACCAGCCCCGCGACGAGGGTGCCGAGCAGCGCGGCAGGTGCCAGGTATATGTTCGTGTCATTGATGGTGAGATTGTCTCCGCCCACCACCAGCACCGTGCCATTCCCCGCCACCCCCAGCCATGCGGCCTCGTCCAGGTCGGCCGGATCGAGTCGCTCTTGGAACGCGATTGCCCCGCCCGCGTTCAGCGTCAGTAGCCCCTCGCGGGTCATCCTGCATGTGAAACTGTCGGCAACTGGTCCTGAACCGCTGAGGATTTCGCCGATATCAGCGCTCATGGACAACTGAAAGCCTTGGGAGATCAGGCCAGTGACGAGTGCGGAGGCCATCTCCCCGCCGGGCTCCCGGAAGGACATTGTCGGCTTATAGGTAAAGACGATGACCGCCATGGTGGTGGCGGCCGCCCGGTCCTCGAGGAGGAGCCTGGCCGCATGCGGGGTGAACTCGACCGGTTCGCCATGTTTCGCGGTGAACATGAGAGAGGGCTCGCGGCAGGAGCGGTGGCAGATTTCCGGGGCAAAGGTGAAATATTCTGTGCCGTCGCGATCCGGACCTCCGGTGACGTGAACCGACAGGGACAAGGGACCTTGTGCAGATAGAGGTTGACGGCACTGGGCGCATGCGGTGGCTGTGGCCGCGGCGACCGCCACATAAGTTGTGGTGTCCCGCCCCTTGTAGGCCTCCAAGCCCGGGTCCCATTCGACGTTCATGGTTGTCGACATGCCTTCAACCTATTGGCAAGCATGCTGATAATCAACGGAATTCGGCCACGATGCCCGGGGCCGCGGATTGTCGGCGACCCTGGACAGGCAACCGACTCAGTGGGACTCGTTACGCTGGTGTGGCCTATTGCGCAGCGCCGCCCAGGCTTGGAAGCCGCCGATGAGGTCCGTTGCCCGGGTCAGCCCTAGCCGTTGCAAGGTGTGCGCAGCGAGGCTGGAGCTGTAGCCCTCATTGCAGACGATCACGATCCGCCGAGCGGGGTCGCCGGCGATCGGGAGCCGGTGGGGGCTGGATGGATCGAGCCGCCATTCGAGAACGTTCCGGTCGATGACGACTGCCCCTGGTAGATCGCCGTCACGTTCGCGCTGTTCGGCCGGTCGTGTGTCAACAACAAGGGCGCCGGCTGACATCTCACGTTCCAGGTCTGCCGGCTGAACACGCTCGAGCCCGGCCCGGCTCTCAAGTAGTAGTTGGTCGATCGTGAGCTTCCGCGTGCTGTTGTCCGCGACGCCGTCGTCGGAGATGTGGGACTGCTTCACCGGTGTCCTCGCTTGTCTGCTGAGAGGTCGGTCGCTCCGCCCTGAAGCGAAATGATGAGCTATCTTGATCGTCAATTTAGGCCCGTGCAAGGAGCCCGGTCAACGGCAGCACCGCCGTCGACACCCCCATCGGCGGCAGAACCCGCCGTCGGGAGCACCGCCGTCGACACCCCACCGGCGGCCCCGCCCGCCACCGCGAAGGCAAACCGAGTAGTCGTCACTCGTGCCTATCGGAGCAATCGGGGGCGAGGATCAACGGAGGGACCGCTGGCGGTCCTGACGTTCCGTGGAGGGCGAGGATGCGCATAGGGCTTATTGCAGGGCCGTGGATCACGGTTCCGCCGGTTACTTACGGGGGCACGGAGAGGGTTGTCGACAGCCTGGCCAGGGGACTGGTCGCGGCCGGGCACGAGGTTCTGCTGGCCACCCCGTCGGACAGCGAATGCCCGGTGCCCCGGGCTCCCGGGATGAGGGCCGCGGAGCCGTCAGAGCTAGGTTTCACCCTTTCCGAGTTGAGCCATGTGGTGCGTGCGTATCGTGGGATGGGCGGGGTTGATCTCATCCACGACCACACCCTCGCGGGGCCCCTTTACGGGAGCCGTTTGGTCCCGGCGCCCGTTGTGACCACCATTCATTCGCTTCTATCTCCGGACGCGATCGATGTTTACCGGGCCGCGGCGGAAACGGCCAGCATCGTGGCCATTTCCCGTGACCAGGTCAGCCGTGTTCCGGAGCTTCCGGTTGCGAGGATCATCCATCACGGCATGGATCTCTCCGGCGTTCCCGAGGGAAGCGGGACGGGCGGGTATGCCTGCTTCGTCGGGCGGATGTCTCCCGACAAGGGCGTTGAAGAGGCGATCGCGATCGCCCGGGAAGCCGGGATTCCCCTGAAGATTGCCGTGAAAATGCGCGCGCCCGACGAGAAGCGCTACTTCAAGGAAGTCATACAACCGCTGTTGGGAAGCAATGAGGAATTGGTCGGGGAGATCAGCGACGCGGACAAGTACGCGCTGATGGGGGAGGCGAGCGTATTCCTCAATCCGATACGGTGGGCCGAGCCTTTCGGGCTGGTCATGATCGAGGCTCTGGCCACGGGAACTCCCGTGGTGGGCACGCCGGTCGGCGCGGCACCGGAGATCATTTCCGACGGCGTCACCGGCTACCTGGGGTCCGTGGACGAACTGCCGGGCATGGTGCCTCGCGCCACTGCGCTGGACCGGAAGGCGTGCCGCGCCGCCGTCGAGCGGAACTTCAGCGCGGCACGCATGGTCGCTGACCACATCAGCCTCTACGAACAGATTCTGGCGAAGGGAACCCCGGACGGCACTCCGGGCCCGGTCCTCGGCCGACGGATTAAGTAGAGGCTATCGGGGTCCACCCGACGCCGGCACGGCTTCGAACACCTTCTGGATCCAGTCGATGGCGACTGCCGGGGCCAGGCCACGTCCGGCGGCATCGTGCCGGCCGACGTCGCCGATACGTGAGGCGCCGAGGGACTGCAAGGTTTCGTCGAGGATTTCGCTGCCACGGGAGTAAGTCTGCGCGTAACTGCGGTCGCCGAGGCCGAACAATGCGTAGCGGAGTCCAGAGAGGTCGGGGCGGGCCGAAAGCAAGTCTTCATGGAAGCGGCGGGCGCGGGTGGGGAGCTCGCCGTCTCCATATGTTGAGCAGACGATGATCGTGAACCGTGAGGAGTCAATTGCTGCCGCTTCGACATCCGAGAGGTCGACGATGCGGACGTCATGCGTTCTCTCTAGGTGCGTTGCGAGTTCTTCGGCGACTAGTTCAGCGTTGCCGGACTCCGTCGCGAACACTACGTTGACGGGCTCGGCCTGCGTGGCATTCGCGGGCGGGTCATCGGGCGCGTCAGCGGGGATGGCGGGTTCGACGGCGGACACGCTCAGCGCCGACCCCGCGATGATCCGCAACTCGCGCAAGTCGCTGATTTTGCGGCGGACCCGGCCGGAAGCCGCGTTGCGGGTCTCATTGGCGTCGATCAGGAGCCAACCGTCGTAGCTCGTCGAGCTGGCAAGGGACCGTTCGATGGCAGTGAGCCCGGGTTTGCGCGCGGGCCCGGCAAAGTCGGCTTGGATGGTTTCAGCCAGTTGCCTCGAATCGGACCGATGGGAGGGGATCGTTCCCTTGGGCCCCCGACGCGTCCATCCGGCGGCGTACAGGCCCTCGCGGATGCGCCCGCTTTCCCGAGCGGCGTCGTCAATGTCCACGATTTGTTGTCCGGCTGTGGCTTGGAACCCGATGGCGGTGATGATGCTGTCGACCTTTAGCTCAAGCCCTGTTCCGTCCTTGTTTTCGATGCTGACACTCGCTGCGTGCCGGTTCCCATCCAGATCGTTGATCCGGGTGGGTGAGTAGCCAAACCACCATTCCACCCGGAGCCGCGCATCGGTACGCGGACGGCTTACCAATTCAAGCACGACGGCGGAGCGCGGGTCGGTGGCGGCGGCGAGGTCGCGCTCATCCACGCCGTGGACAATGTGCTCGACACCGTGCAGCTCGCCAAGTTCCCTGAGCATCACCGGATCGAATTTGGCCATTGGCGGCATTGACCGGCCGATGACGTGAATGGTGCGGAGCCCATTGGTGAGCCGGGCGTGGGCGTCGTCGTCGATGTCCGAGTCCGTGAGGTCGGAGTCTTTCTTTGCGAGCAGGCGTACAACGTCGATCGCCACGTTTCCTTGCCCGACGAGCGCCACTGAGGTGCCAAGGCCGGGGGCGGGCCGGACCTCGTGCGGGTGGGAATTCAGTAGCCGGGTGATCTTCCCAGCCCCGTGGACGCCATCCAAAGTGGTTCCGGGAACGTCCAGGAATGTGTCCTGATGGAGCCCGGTTGCGAGCACGACGGCGTCGAATGCGGAGGTGAGCGTGTCCAAGCTGACGTCCGTGCCCACTCGGGTGCTTCCGACGAATCGGACGGCATCCTTCTCGAAAAGGCGCGCGAACTGGCGGCTGACTGCCTTGGTGCCTTGGTGGTCGGGGGCGACTCCGTGCCGCACGAGCCCGTACGGGGTAGGGAGTTCGTCGATGACAACGAGTTCGGCGTCAGGGAAGGTGCGGCGCAGGGCCTGGGCGGTGTAGCAACCAGAGGGACCGGCACCCACAATCGCGATGCTCGGGGAGGCTTTGCAAGGCCTGGGGGTTGGGGTGGAGGCCCACGTAACTGGAAGTCGGGTCATGCCGCGGAAGACCCACCCGCCAGCCTCCGGAGGGTTCCCCGGATCGAGGGACAGTCCGGGCAGCGAGGACAGCAGTTTCGGCAGCGCAACCGCGGCAACCTCAGCGCGCGCGACCCACGCCCCCAGACAGACGTGGACACCCTTGCCGAACGCCAAGTGCGGCCCCTCGGACTGCCGGGAAATATCGAAGGCAGCGGGCTCATTCCATACTTTTTCGTCGCGGTTCGCCGAGAGGATGCAGATGCCAAGTTTGGCTCCGGCGGGAAGGCGGATCCCTTCAAGGACGACATCCCGCGTGGTTTGGCGGGAGTACATGCCAATAGGGGCGACCCAGCGGATGGTCTCGTCGAAGACCGCGTCCCACAGATCCGGGTTGGTTTCGACGAGCCGCCGTTGTTCAGGATGGGTGAGAAGGCTCCACATGCCCACGCCGATTGCGTCACGGGGTTCGTTCAGCCCGCCGCCGATCGTCATCTTTACGTTGGCGCGGATCGCTGCCAGCGGCATTTGGTAGTCGGGGAGGGCGAGCAGGTTCGAGAGCAGGCTGTTGTCGGGGTGCTTGACGTGCCAGGCAAGCATCTCATCCAGTGCTTCGTCGACTTCGTTGAAGGAAGCCTCTCCTTTCGCCCAAACAACGGGGTCATCGGCGTAGTTGCCAGTGGCGTCGATCATGGTTTGCGACCAGCGTTGGAGGTCCTGCTGGGTGGCGTTGTGCAATCCGATCACGGCGCGCAGGTTCTCCGCGGCATAAGGAGCGGCGAAATCCCAAACCAGGTCCGCGCCGGGACCTTTGTCCATGAACTCTCGCAGGTACCGCTCGGCATTGCGCTCGAACAACGGCATCCAGGTTTTCTTGACAACTCCTGGCCGCAGCGCTGGTTGCCAGGCCTTGCGCTCTGCGTAGTGTCCAGGATCATCACGACGCAGCATGGAGTGTCCCATCGCCCGGATCATGAGCGAGCCTTCCTCGTTCGCCGAGAACGTGCCCTGATCCAGTTCGGTGGCATGAACGGCGTCGTGGGAGGTCACCAAATACCTGTTCACCGCGGGAACCCAATGGACGCCACCCTCGGACCGGAGCCGCTCGAAGATCGGGAAAGGGTCGCGGTACAGCTCGGGGATCGTGACCCAGTCGGCGATGGGCGCCGGGAGTCCTTGTTTAGTCATGCCACACTTCCTGGTGCTTTGGGTCCGCCTGCCCGGGAAGCCCCGGCATGACGAAAATAGGGTCGAAAAGGGTACCGGGCCGATAGTTGTCGAAAAACAAGTCGGCCCCGGCTGGCGTGAGGGCCGGAGAAGGGAATTCCACGTGCCCGGGATATTGGCCGGGCTTTCCGAGAATGACGAACGGACGGCGTTCACCGGGTTCTTCGTCGTCGGCAATCGAGAGAACCAGTCCGTCGTCCGCGCTGACCACCGCCGGCGCGGAAATGGCCAGCGAGAGCATGCCGAGGTGACCGGTGAAGTGCACGGATCCTCCGAACGCGAGTCCATTCCGGGGCGTGCCGGAAGCCAGCGGGAAGTGGAAGGATCCGTCTTGCAACCGTAGGGCCCCGTCCGCGACTGCGACGTGGCCGTCCTTCATGCTTTCGATGTACCTCACGAACGATGTTTTGACCGTCCAGGTCAGGCCGGAATCGCACATGTGGATAGCTAGGCGGTGACAGGGTGGTGGGCTTCGCTGAGCACTTCGCTTGCCCATGACGCGGTGAGATTGCCGGGTTCCGTTCTGCCTGCGGCATCGTGCCTGCCGTACGGACCGACCCGCGTCGCGCCGTGAGCACCGAGGAGCTCGTCGATGAGCTCGCCCCCGCGGCCGTAGTTCGGGTAGGTGCTGTCTCCGAGGCCGAACACCGCGTACCTGACTCCTGCAAGGTCGGGGCTGTTCTCATGAACAGCAGCGGCGAAGGGCTCCGCACTCTGCGGGAGGTCGCCCTCGCCGTGGGTCGAGCAGATGATCAGGTAGAGGGAGTCCTGACGGAACCCACCGACGTCGGCGTCGGCGAGATCAGAGACCCGGACCTCGTGCTCGCTGCCGAGCGCCTCGGCCAAGTCTTCGGCGACGAGCTCGGCATTGCCGCTTTCAGTGCCGAAAAGAATGTCGATAATCATGGCAAATCCTCTGTTGTGGTCCGATGTGTCGCTGGATGGGTCAGGCCGACAAAGCGACGGGAAGCGAGCGGATTCCCCGGAAGACCCATCCGTGGAAGTCTGTTGTGTCGGGTTCGACGGCGGTCAGGCCGGGGAAAGCGGAGTACAGCGCGGGAAGGGCTATCTCGCCGACCGTGGCGCGTGCCACCCAGTTGCCTGCACAGATGTGCGTACCGTTGCCGAATGCGAGGTGCGAGGTACTGTCGCGGTTGAGGTCAAAAACCTCGGGACGGTCAAACCGGGCCTCGTCCCTGTTGGCCGATGCAACGATGAGTGCCAAGGTGGCGTCCTCGGGAATGAAGACGCCGTTGAGGATTGTCTCCCTGGTGGCGCGCCGCGGGTACATCCCTACCGGGGACTGAAAACGCGCAGTCTCTTCAAAGACATCGCGCCACGTCCGCCGACCTGCCAGCACAAGTTCGCGCTGGTCGGGGAAGGCACTAAGCGCCCATACGGCGCTGGAGATGACATGGCTCGGTTCGTTCATCCCCCCGGAAATCGTCAGCCTCACGTTCGCCCGCAGGCTTTCTTCATCGAGGCCGGCGCTGAGCATTGCCGAAATCATTGAGGGCTCGGGGCCGCCCGAGATCCTTGCGAGAGCCCGGTCGATCGCTTCGTTTATCTGCGCGCGGACCGAATCGGTCTCAACCCACACCGCCGGATCATCCGTGACGTTGGCGGTGCCGGCGATCAGCGTGTGGGACCAGTGCATCATCTGCTCCGCCGCAATATTGTGGAGTCCGATCACAGAGCCGAGGTTGTTGGCCGCATACGGCACGGCAAAGTCGCGGCAAAGGTCGGCCTCGCTGCCGGCATCCCGCAGGCGGCGGATATATTTCTCAGCATTGGCGCGAAATACCGCGTTCCAGTGCTTCTTGATGGCCACCGGTCGCAGGGCGGGTGCCATGGCGTTGCGCTCGTCCTTATGCGCCGGATCGTCCTTGCGCAACAGGGGCCTGCCCATCGAGCGGATCATTGTCGAATGATCCGCATTCTCGCGCGAGCTGAAGGTCGCCTGATCCATCTCGACGTCGAAGCACTCCCGGAAGGTGGTGACGAAGTAGCGGTTCATGTGGGGGACAAATGCGATCGGAGCTTCACGGCGCAGCCGCGCGTAAGTGGGATAGGGGTCGCGGAGAAGCTGCCCGGCCTCGACCCATTCGGCAACAGGCGCCCTGGTTGGTGTTTTCATCAGCACTCCTTCGTACTTTTGCGATGTTTCATCCAGTCTGGGTGCCCACAAAACGAAGTACAACTGAGCAAATCTGAGTCTAGGGCGAAGTAATATTGAGTTATGGAGCTCGCATCAAAAATCACCCTGCGCCAGTTGGAACTGTTTTGCGCTGCAGCTGATCACGGGTCTTTCGCCGCGGCGGCACAAGCGCTGTACCTCACCCCCAATGCCGTTGCCCTCGCCGTGAGGGACCTCGAAACCGCCCTGAACGCCCACCTTTGCATCAGGCAGCGATCCCGCGGGCTGACCCTGACTCCTTCCGGCACCTATCTCGTGGAGTTGGCACGCCGGTTGCTTCGCGAAGCGGACGAACTCTGCCGCGGCGTGGGCAGCTTCGGCGGTCCGCTACGCGGGCCGGTCAGCGTCGGGTGTTACTCGACGCTGGCCGCAACAGTCCTGCCGCCCCTGATGGAAGGGTTCCGCGACGCTCATCCCGGGCTTGAACTCCGAATCGTCGACGGTACCGTGAATGACCTGCTGCCGATGCTGCAAGGCGGGGAAATCGACGTGATGATCGGCTACCACTTCGGGATGCCTGGCGACCTTGACCACGTCGTCCTGTTCGACACCGAGGTCCACGTGCTGCTTCCCGCCGACCACCGGCTTGCCGGGGAGGACTCCATCTCGCTGACAGACGTGCTGGATGACCCGTTGATCCTCCTTGACCTGCCCCCGAGCGGCGACCACACTCTGCACATGTTCAGCCGCGCAGGCGTCCGGCCGAAGATAGCCCATCGGACATCGAACTTCGAACTCGTCCGCTCACTCGTGGCCCGCGGGTTCGGATACAGCGTGCTCATCCAGAAGCCTGCCAACGATGAGAGCTACGAGGGGCGCCGCGTCGTGGCCAAGCGGATCGTCCCGCAGTTCTCCGCGGAATCCGTCGTCATCGCCTGGCCGAGTCCGGTCCGACTTTCCGACCGGGCCCAGGCGCTGGTCGACTACGCGCGCCTGACCGTCGCCGAGCACCAGTGGACGCCGGCACGTGCTATTGGAAAAGCGACAGAATAGGCCCTCCCGCGCCCATTCAGAAGTAAAACTGGGTTTATCAAGCATTTATGCTCAGTTGTACTTGACTATTGACTCCTTCATCCTGATTTTCGAACACCGAGCAGACCGCACGCAGTGCCGTCGCCGCTGTTCGCAACCGACAAAGGAGTCTTCGCTATGAATTCGATAGGTCAGCCCGCTCTTGCTTCCGCCGGGCGCGTTGTGTCCGCCGCCGGTCCGAGAAGGATCATCTTCGCCACAGTGGTCGGAACGACCGTCGAATGGTACGACTTCTTCACCTACGGCACCGCGGCCGCCTTGGTGTTCGGCAAGCTCTTCTTCGCTCCTGCCGGTCCTGGCCTCGCCACAATCCTGTCGTTCCTCACCGTCGGCATCTCGTTCCTCTTCCGGCCCCTGGGTGCATTCCTGGCCGGGCACTTTGGCGACAAGTACGGCCGCCGCGGAGTCCTGATGGCCACGCTCGTCCTCATGGGAGCGTCCACCGCCGTGATCGGACTCATCCCCGGCTATGCGTCGATCGGGTTCGCCGCTCCCTTGATGCTGATCGCACTGCGTGTCCTGCAAGGTATCTCCGCGGGTGGCGAATGGGGCGGAGCGGCACTCATGGCTGTTGAACAGGCACCAACCAGACGACGCGGTAGTTTCGGGGCTGCGCCGCAGATCGGCGTTCCGTTGGGCCTGCTGCTCTCCTCGGGCGTCACTGCGGTGATGAGCATGATCGCCCCCGGAGCGGCATTCTTCGAGTGGGGTTGGCGGGTGCCTTTCCTCCTCTCCGTGGCACTCATCTTCGTCGGCTGGTATATACGGCGCCGCGTCGAGGAGAGCCCCGTCTTTGCGCAGATCGCCGAACACCGCGGGCAGGCGGGAATGCCCATTGTCCAGGTCTTCAGGAGGCACGCACTCCTGGTGGTCATCGCCGCGCTTGTCTTCGCCGGAAGCAATGCCGCTGGCTACATGACCACCGGCTATATCCAGAACTACGCGACTGCAGCCACCGGACCGGTCCGCCTCCAACCCGAGCCCGTGTTGTGGGCCGTCACCGCTTCTTCTGTGGCATGGCTCGCTTCGACCTGGCTCTCTGGAGTGGTCTCTGACCGCATCAACCGCCGTAATACCCTGATCATCGGGTGGGCTGCGCAGTTCGTGGGAGTCGTGGCGCTGTTCCCCTTGGCGAACACCGGCAACATCTGGATGCTCCTGCTTGGACTGCTGATCCTTTCCGTCGGCATCGGCTTTGCCTATGGTCCGATTTCAACTTATTACGCAGAGCTTTTTCCGGCGTCCATCCGGTTTTCGGGAGTCTCCATCACCTACGCCCTCGGCGCCGTGCTCGGCGGCTCGTTCGCCCCGACCATCGCTCAAGCCCTGCTGCAAGCCACCGGGACTTCATGGTCGATCGTCATCTACCTCGTCGCAATGACAGCAATCGGCCTGATCGCCACGCTGATGCTTCGTGACCGCTCCGGAATTCCGCTCGGCCCCGAGCACGAACGCGAGCAGGCGATGAGCCCCCTGGTGTGGGCACGTGACTGAGCTGAGCCCAATCCACTGAGCCCAACGCACTGAGGAGGGCAAGGAATCCGTCCGTCCCTTCACGCCAGAGGGGTGGTACGCGCATCTGCTGCGCGCACCACCCCTCTGCCGCACTGGCGGGACTTTCGTTACAAGGGTCCGTGCGGTTGTGGTGAGCGGCGCCCGGTGCTCATCACTCGTCGATTGCGTTGTGGCCTGGCTGCGCCGGCTTCAGTGACTTGAACATCCGTGGAAGGAATGCCGTGAGCAAGGCTGCCAGGATCAGGATGCCGCCCATGAGGTAGCTCGGGATGGTGTAGCTGCCGGTGGCGTCCTTGAGTGCGCCGAATACGGTAGGCGCGACGAATCCGCCGAGGTTGCCGAGTGAGTTGATCAGGCCAAAGGCGGTCGCGGCGGCCGCGCCGGTGAGGAAGTAGCCCGGGATTTGGTAGAAGGGGGCGCTTTGGGCGGTGAGGCCGATGGTTGAGACGCACAGCGCGATCATGATGAGGACCGGCTGGTTGAAGGCTGCCGAGACGCAGATTCCCACGGCGCCGACGATCGCGGGAATGGTTGCGTGCCAGTAACGTTCGCCTGTCTTGTCGGAGTGCCGTGCCCAGAAGATTGCCGGGAGGACGGCCACGGCCGTGGGAATGGCCACCATGAGGCTCACCTGGAAGGTGTCCATTTTCGTTCCGGCCTGTGCTTGGAAAGCGACCACCATGAGCGGGAGGAAGAAGGATAGGGCGTACTGGCCAAACTTCAGGCAGAAGTAGATCACCGAGAGGACCAGGACGCGGATATCGGCCATGGCCCGGAAGATTCCCAGTCCGGAATGCTTGGAAACAACCATGGCATTTTCGGCGTCGATGGAGGTTTCGAGCCAGTTCTTCTCACGCAGCGTCAGCCATTTCGCGTCCGCCGGGCGGTCCCGGAGCACGAAAAGGCAGAGAATGCCGATAATAACCGCGGGCAAACCTTCGAGCACGAACATCGCCCGCCACGATTCGATGCCGAAGTAGCTCTTGGGCGTCAGGAGCAGGCCGGTCAGTGGAGACCCGATGACGCCGGCAAGGGTCCCGCCAAGGACGAACAGGGACAGCATGGTGCCCCGGTACTGGCGCGGAATCCACAGCGTGAAGTAGAGGATCACGCCCGGGTAGAAGCCGGCTTCGGCAATACCCAGGAGAATCCGCAGGATGTACAGGGCGGCTTCGCCGTTGACGAAGCCGGTGGCCGCCGCGACGAGGCCCCAGGAGATCATGATGCGGGCGAGCCACTTGCGGGCACCGAGCTTGTACTGCATGAGGTTGCTGGGCACTTCGAAAATGGCATAGCCGACGAAGAGCAGGCCGGATGCCAGGCCAAAGGCTGCGGTGGTCAGGCCGAGCGCTTTGTTCATTTGGAGGGCTGCGAGGCCGATGTTCGTCTTTTCGAGTGAATTGAAAAAGTACGCGAAAGCCAGGATCGGGATCAGGTGCCAGATGACTTTGCGGATTGTCGCGCGTTTTTCCTGCGCCGAAAGGTCCGGCGTTTGCGGTATCGAGGCGGCGGGCGCCGTGCTGCGTGTCTCAGTCACGCTCACTCCTTTGTGTTGTGGCCCACATTCGGGGCGTTACGTATCTGGATACGCCTCTCGAGCGGGAGTTGGCAGGTCCCTTCCCGCATGATGGGACGGCAACTGCTGTTCGTCCCGCTGGGCGGACCGTTTCTGGAGCAGGCGCTGGTCACGGCGTAAAGGCGGGCACCGCATGGAGGAAGTTCAGGACGCGTTCCGCCGCGGGGGCCGCTTGGCACTGCCGATCGCAGTGCTCAGGGCCATTGCGGTTGCCAGTACTGCCGGGGCGTAGCGTTTCGCAATGGCGAGCTCGGTTGCCCCGGTCACTGAGATGGCGCCGGCCACGGGACCGCCTTGTCCGTTGAAGACCGGCGCGCTGACGCAAAAGAGGCCAAGCCGGGATTCTTCGACGTCGTAGGCCACGCGCTCCTGCCGGACCCGTGAGAGCTCCGTACGGAGCTTGGCGGGATCCGTGATGGTCTTCTCCGTCTGTTGGAGCAGGGTTCCACCCAGCACCGAGTCCACGAAGTCCTTGTCGCTGAAGGCGAGGATCGCCTTTCCGAGAGCGGTTGCGTGCATCCTCGCCCGGCCTCCGACCCGGGAATGCGGAACCTTGAGCGTACGGGTGGTGATCTTCTCGATGTAGAGCACTTCGCTGCCTTCGCGGATGGCGATGTTGCTCGTGAGCTTCGTGACTTCGTTGAGGTTGTGGGCGAAGGGCAGGGCCAGTTCCCGCAAGGTGTTCGACGACGGGACAAGCGATCCGAGCTCGAATAGCCGCACGCCCAAACTGATGCCGCCGGGTCCCCGTTCAAGGGCTCCCCACGCGATCAAGTCCAGTACCAGGCGGTGGGTCGTGGACTTCGGAACACCCGAACGGCGGGCGAGTTCGCTGATGCTGAGGACCTGGTCCGGAGACGTGAACAAATCAAGGAGCGCAAGCCCCCGGGACAAGGAGGACGCGGAACCAGCGTCCTGTTCTGCGGGACGGAGCATGGAGGGCTTTCTTTCCTGAGTGGATGATCTAACGAGTTATACAGAGGAGGGACCAATGAAAACAAGCGCCAAGGAAAGCGCGCCAGACCTCACGGTGGTTGGTCGCGAAGAAATGCAGGACGTTATTGCTCGTGCGCTCATTGTCCACGGAGCGTCGGAGGAGAATGCCGCGGTCCAGGCGGCTAGCCTCGTCGAGGGCCAGATGCGGGGGCATGCTTCGCACGGTATCCGCAGGTTGGCAGTTCTGGTGGGCCGGATGCGGAAAGGACTAATCGAGCCAAATGCCCGGCCTCAACTCGACTGGCTGACCCCAAGTGTCCTGCGGGTTGACGGCAACCGCGGCTTCGGACCGGTTGTCGCGTACCAAGCCATCGACGCGGTGGTGGCGAGGGCGGAGGAAACGGGAGTCGCGATGGCTGCCATCTCGAATTCAAGCCATATAGGAATGCTCGCACCCTACGTGGAGTCCATCGCGCTCCGAGGGCAGGTCGCTTTGCTGCTGACTACGAGTGAGGCCTTGGTCCATGCGTGGGGCGGCAGGGGTGCGACCGTGGGAACGAACCCGATCGGGATCGGTGTTCCCACCGGCGGGGATCCCCTCGTGCTGGACATGTCCACTGCGCAGGTGTCGATGGGCAAGATCCTGGACTACGCCGCCACCGGCCGGCCCCTGCCGTCCGGCTGGGCTGTCGATGCCCTCGGGAACCCCACCAGCGATGCCGCCGCGGCGGCCCAAGGAGGAGCCCTTTCCCCGTTCGGGGGACCCAAGGGATATGCGCTGGGCATTGCGTTGGAAGCTTTGGTCGGCACCCTGACTGCGACGGCGTTCGGCGCCGATGTTGTGGGCACGCTTGACACCGATTTCCCGGCAACCAAGGGCGACCTCCTGATCTGCGTGAGCCTGGAACGGCTTGGCCTGCTGGGCATGCTCCCCGCCCTGACGGCCTACCTGGACACCGTCCGCGACAGCGCAGCCACGGGCGGGGTGGATATCCCCGGAGACCGTGCGCGGCGCACCAAGGAAATGAACGACGCCCACGGCGTTCCGGTGGACGAAGAAGTCTGGGCCCTGGCATTGAAATACGCGGCACTGAAATACGGGCACTCAAATAAGCAGCCCCTAAATACTCGAAAAGGATGATCCCATGACTGATATTGCTGGTTCATTCGGTTTGCTGAGGCTGCCGGATTCGATTGCTTTTGGTGACGGATCCCGGGCGGGAATCCCCGGAACCGTCGCTTCGCTCGGCAGCCGCGCTCTGGTGGTGTGCGATCCGTTCCTGGCCACGGGCGAGGCCTTCACCGAACTCCTGGAAGGACTCGGTAACGCGGGTATCGCGTTCGTCGTCGATTCCCACGTGGTGCCGGAACTGCCCGTGGACGTGGTGGAGGAAGCCATTGACCGGGCGAGGACCGCAAACCCGGACGTCATTGTCGGCTTCGGCGGCGGCAGCGCCCTGGACCTCGCGAAACTCATCGCACTTGGCCTGGCACACGGCACCCCGCTCAACCGTTTTTACGGCGAAAACCTGGTCCCCGGGCCGGTGCTGCCGCTCGTAGCCGTTCCCACGACCTCGGGCACGGGCAGCGAAGTCACCCCCGTCGCCGTCCTCGCCGACCCGGACCGTGAGCTCAAGGTCGGTATTTCCAGCCCCCACCTGATCCCGCGGGCCGCCGTCGTTGATCCCCGCCTCATGCTCGGCGCACCGGCTTCGGTGACCGCCAGCGCCGGTGCCGACGCCCTGGTTCATGCCGTCGAGGCATTCACCGCGCAGGCCCGCAAGCCCGCGTGGAACCAGCAACTTCCGGTGTTCGTTGGCCGCAACCTGCTCAGCTCGGCCCTCGCCCTTGAAGCAATCGGCCTCATCGGCCGCTCACTGCGGCAGGCGGTCCGGAACGGAAACGATCTTGAAGCCCGGTCCCACATGGCTTATGCCAGCTTGCTCGCGGGCATGGCTTTCGGCACAGCCGGCACCCACCTCTCCCACGCGATCCAATATCCTGTCGGAGCGCTGACCCACACCCCGCACGGGCTTGGGACCGGAATGCTCTTGCCGTACGTCATGCAGGCGATCGTGGGGAACGACGCCGGACGGCTGGCTGAGATTGCCGGTGCCCTCGGCGTCGGGTCCGGCTCCGTCGAAGACGCCGCCCAGGCGGCGGTTGACGAGGTCGCGGCGATCATGGCGGACATCGGCCTCCCGCAAGATCTGGCGGGCATGGGTGTGACGGAGGCCGAACTTCCCCGCATCGTTGAGCTGTCCCTGACAGTCCGGCGCTTGGTCGCCAACTCGAGTCTTGAACCGAATGAAGAAACCGTCGCCCGGATCGTGCGGGCCGCGTTCGACGGCGACCGGGCGGCCCTCGCGCCGCTTGTCGCCGGCCGATTGAGCGAAAGAAAGATCAACAAATGAGCCACATTTCCGACCTGTTCATTGCCGGACGCTGGACCGAGGGGCGCAGCGGCGGACGGTTCCCCGTCGTCGATCCTGCCTCAGGGGAGTTGCTCGCATCGTTCGCGATCGCGGACGAAGCGGACTGTGATGCCGCCGTCGAAGCCGCTTCCAAAGCGCTGCCGTCCTGGTCGGCGACGGCTCCCCGTGAACGCGGCGAAATCCTTCGACGCGCCTTCGAAATCCTCACTGATGAAAGGGAGAAGCTCGCCGAAACCATCGTGCTCGAAAACGGAAAGTCTTATGCCGACGCGCTTGGCGAGGCAAACTACGCGATCGAATTCTTCCGCTGGTTCGCCGAGGAAGCCGTCCGGGTCCGCGGCGACTTCCGGCTCTCCCCGAGCGGGGACAAGCACATCGTCGTGACCCACCAGCCCATCGGCGTCGCACTGCTGATCACCCCGTGGAACTTTCCCGCGGCCATGGCCACCCGCAAGATCGCCCCCGCACTGGCAGCAGGATGCACCGTGATCCTCAAACCGGCCCGCGAGACACCGCTCACCGCAGCGTTCGTCGTCGACGCCCTGCAACGCGCCGGCGTGCCCGACGGCGTGGTCAACCTCGTGACGCCGGTACCCACCGGCCCCGCGGTGGCCCGCATGCTGCACCACCCCGACGTGCGAAAAGTCAGCTTCACCGGTTCCACGGAAGTCGGCCGCGTCCTCTTGCACGAGGCCGCCGACAACGTGGTGAGCGCGTCCATGGAACTCGGCGGGAACGCACCGTTCGTCATCCTGCCGGGCGCCGACCTCGACGCCGCCGTCGAGGGAGCCCTGATCGCCAAAATGCGCAACGGCGGATCAGCCTGTACAGCCGCCAACCGCTTCTACGTCCATTCCTCCCTCGCCGCGGATTTCGCTGAACGCATGCGGTCCGAACTCTCGCAATGGCAGGTGGGCCCCGGACTGGACCGGAGCAATCAGCTCGGTGCCCTCGTCTCCGTGCAGGAACGCGACAAGGTCGCCGAACTGGTCAGTGCCGCCGTCGACTTCGGGGCCACGATCCTCACAGGCGGGGAGTCCTCCAAGGACGGCGCCTTCTACTCACCGACGGTCCTGACCGGCGTAACGCACCACAACCCGATCGCCCGGCAAGAGATTTTCGGTCCGGTGACAGCGATTATCGAATACGACGACGTCGACGACGCCGTGAGGATGGCGAACGACACTATCTACGGCCTCATCGCCTACGTCTACGGCGAATCCGCCCAGGCCCTGTCCGTGGCGCAACGCCTCGACGCCGGCATGGTCGCCGTCAACCGCGCCGTCCTCAGCGATCCCGCAGCCCCGTTCGGCGGCATGAAGCAAAGCGGCCTCGGCAGGGAAGGAAGCTCCGAGGGAATCCTGGAATTCCTTGAGGAAAAATACATCGGAATAGACCTGTAAGGCCAAGGACCAAAATGATTGCAAAAGAATCGTCTAGTCGGAACGCCCACGTTGTCCCGGCAGGGACCGGCATTTGGAAGGCATACTCATGATCCAAGCAAAGATTTCCTCGGTCCGGATGATCGAGCTTTCCGCCCTCATTCCCGAAGATTCAACCAACCGGGGGTTCCCTCCCCAGTCCCGGGCCGTCAGCGTCTACAACCAGTACCATCCCGCTGACGGTTGGCCGGCGCCGGCAGGTCCCCGACGAAAGACATCCCTCTACCTTGAGATCGGCACCACGGCCGGGGTCACCGGCCGATACGGCCCGATCGACCAGGAAGCCGTCGCTCCCTTGGCCGAGGGGATGGCATCCTCCCTGCTTGGCCTCGACGCACTGGCAAACACCTTCATTTGGGACATGCTCCAGCGGGGCAACCGGCACTCCCGCCACGGCAACCGCAAGATCGCGATCAGCGCAGTCGACAACGCCTTGTGGGACCTTCGCGGCCGCCTGCTCGGGGTGCCGGTCTGGCAGTTGCTGGGAGGCTCCGGACGCACCCGGATCCCCGCCTATGCCAGCACACTTGGAACATTCCATGGCGAGGGAGAGGTGGAGGAAACAGCTGCGCGGCTTCTCGAGGAAGGCTACACCGCCCAAAAATGGTTCTTCTCCGACGGTCCCGCGCAAGGGCCCGAAGGAATGGAACGCAACGTAGCACTCGTGCAGCGGACCCGCGAGACGGTAGGGGAGCGCTCGGCGTTGATGTTCGACGCCTTCATGAGCTGGGATCTCCAGTATGCCCGCCGCTGGGCCAGCCGCGTCGAGCATCTGCGTCCTGACTGGCTTGAGGAGCCGTTCCCCGCGGGGGCCATCGAGTCCTTCTCCCAACTGCGGGCGTCCACCAGCATCCCGCTTGCCACGGGAGAACATCTGTACGACCGGCACGACATCCTGCCGTTCCTCCAACGCGGACTGCTGGGCGTCCTCCAAGTCGACCCGGAATGGTGTGGCGGCACCACCGACCTTGTGCGCATGTGCGCGATGGCCGAAACCTTCGGCGTCGCAGTCATTCCCCACGGCCACGGCATCCACGCTGCTTTGCATGTGGTTGCGAGCCAGTCGCCGGAAGTCTGCCCGCGCGTCGAATACCTCTTCCACCACATGCCCGAACGGCACTACTTCGAAACCGACACGCCAACCCCGCACGGAGGATCCTTCGCGCTCCCGACGCGCCCGGGCTTCGGAATCGAATTCGCCGAGGACCGGATCAAAGAGTCGCGCGACGTCTTCGCGGCATCCTAGGCCGGAGCAGGTAACGGATCCGATGAACACGATCGTCTACTCGGCCTACAACGCAGCACCAGCGCGCCTCAGCGACGACTTCGAGGCCGAGGAGCAGTGGTATCCCCAGCTGAGGTCGGAGCCGCGGATAGGCGGCTTGGAACTCCCGGTGCTGGACGGCCGGCTTCACCCACGCGGACTGGCCACGCTGGCCGGCCTTCTGGATCCTGGTTGGTCCAACACCGTCAGTGCCATGTCCATGACGCTCAGTGCCTCACGCGATGATCCGCTGTACGGTCTGGCTTCGCGGGACCCGGCCGGCCGCCGTCGTGCTTTGGACGATATTTCGTCCGCTCACGCGGAGACGCTTCAGTTGCGGGAACAGCTGGGACCGTCCTCGATCCGGGCTTTCGTGCTTCAGTCCGCCCCGCGCGCCGACCGCTCCAGCCTGTGGGCATTTACCGAGTCCCTCCGGGAGATCGCCGGTTGGGATTGGGCAAACATCGAATTGCTTATTGAGCACTCCGACGCGCTCATCGGTCGGCAGCCGGCGCAGAAGGGCTATTTGGGCCTTGAAGAAGAGATCGAGGCAGTCCAATCAGCCTCCGGATACGGACCCGGGCGAATCCGGCACCTCATCAACTGGGGCAGGTCGGCCATCGAGGGCCGCAACGCGAGGACACCGTCCGAGCACGTCGCGAAACTCGGCGACGGACTGGGCGCCTTCGCATTCTCGGGGGCAGCTCCGACGGCGACAAACCGTAGCGCGGAATGGGAGGACGCGCATTTGGGCCTCGCCGCGGATGAGCCAGCGTCGCTGCTCGACGCTGATGGAGTCCGGGAGCTGCTGCGGCAGCTCCCGGACGGGCTCAATTACATTGGAGTCAAGACCGGCGCCCCCAAAGGTTCCGCAGGCGCGGACCGGCTCCGGCTCGGTCTTGCCTTGCTCGACCTCCTTCCCTTGGATCATCCCGCGCCCGTTATTAACTAGCGCTTTGTTGCGTTGCCCATCGCGGCGAAGCGCACACTCGGTCGTTCTTGCGCGCTGACGGACACAGGGGCGGGGCCGGATACAAGTGGGGCCGGGGTTCGCTGGCTGAACCCCGGTATTCTCCGGCTTGAACACGCGGACTCCGGGTCTTGGCCAGGCTGAACTGACTAACTAGCCACATCAACTGCCCTACCTAACAGCACGCCGGAAGGAACGAGTGCCGGCTACTCGTTTTTGCGCTTCCTGCTGGTCGTATCGTTCCAAGTGCGCAAGTACGAACAAATCCCGGGCACTTCAGTGCCGTCGCCGGATCAAAGGCCAATTTCCTTTCAGGCCGCACATCTATACGGAACATCAACGAAGCATCACGGCTACCAGTGAATTGCCTGGACTGGGAGTCGGACTGGGGAGGAGCTGATCGTGAGCCCCGCGAATCAGCAAAGTTGGACTGCAGTACGGAGGCACGGGGGACGTGCACGGCCAAACGGTAAAAGGACACAGTCGGGTGTGCGCTTGCGGCATAGATGGTGGGCTTTTGGCAGCGTAGCGCTGGTAGTTGCCGGTTTCCTCTATGCGGTGGTTTTTGCCGGTCCGGCGGATGCCGCGGCGAACACCGTGGTGTCCCTGACATTCGATGACGGCAACGCGGACCAGATCACTGCCGAGTCCACGTTGAAGGGCCTGGGACTGGTGGGCACCTTCTTCATCACTACCGGATGGATCGGCCAGCCCACTTACTTGACCACTGCGAACTTGCAGCAATTCGCCGCCGACGGCAACGAGATCGGAGGCCACACCGTCACCCACCCGGACCTGGTGTACTTGACTCCTGACGAGTCGACCCGGCAGATCTGTGACGGCCGTGTCGCATTGATGAACATGGGCTTCAAAGTCACCAGTTTCGCCTACCCGTTCGCTTCCGAAGATCCGGCCATCGAGGCTTTGGTAAAGCAATGCGGGTTCAACAGTGCCCGGGGACTGGGCGACATTGCCGCTCCGGATCCTGCCCCCGCGACACTTCCTGTGGCGGAAACCGTCCCTCCGGCCAACCCTTACGACACCGCGGCCCCGGATGAGGTAGACAGCACCTGGACACTGCAGAGCCTGGAGAACGAGGTAACTCACGCCCAGGCCGCCGGCGGTGGCTGGGTCCAGTTGACCTTCCACCACATCGCCGTCGGCACGGACCCGACGCTGACCATCACTCCGACCCTGTTCACGCAGTTCGCGACCTGGCTCGCGCAGCAAAAGGCAGCCGGCACGGTCGCCGTGAAGACCGTGGACCAGGTCATCGGCGGCGCCCAGCAGCCGGCAGTCCAGGGCCCGGCAGTCCCGCCACCGCCACCACCGGGCACCAACATGATCCAAAACCCCAGCTTGGAAACACTCATCAACACCGTCCCGCAGTGCTGGGCGGCCGGCGGCTACGGCACGAACACCGCTGCCTTCGCCGTTGTCTCCCCGGGCCACACCGGCGCCACCGCCGAACAGCTCACCCTGAGCGGTTACGCGTCCGGGGACGCGAAGCTCCTGCCGGCCTTGGACCTGGGCGGTTGCTCGCCGACCGGAACCCCCGGGCATATCTATCAGCTGAAGGCCTGGTACAAGTCGACGGCGGCAACCCAGTTTGAGCTTTACTACCGGATCGGTAACGGGTTCTGGCAGTACTGGACGGCAAGTCCGCTGATCGGTGCGACGGCCAACTGGACCCAAGCGACCTGGACCACGCCACCCCTGCCGGCTGGCGCGTCAGGAATCAGTTGGGGCCTGAACATCCAGACCAACGGCACCATCACCACAGACGACTACGAGATGTACGACGTCGGCTGAGAGGTCCCCCTGAAACCCCGAAACCCCCAGACCCCGAAACCCCCAGACCCCGAAACCGCAGTCAGCAGGCCGGACGGTTGAGCACATCGCTGGAAACGCGCTGCCTGAGCAGTGAACCGTCCGGGCCGCCCAGCAGTTTGCGCTCTTCCACCATGACCTTTCCCCGAAGCACGGTCATGCTTGGCCATGCGGCCACGCGATAGCCCTCCCACGGTGTGTAGTCGGCCTCGTGGAGGTCAGAGGCTGTGATCTTGCGGTCCACCGTGGTGTCCAGGACGGCCAGGTCGGCGTCACTGCCAACGGCAATGACGCCCTTCTGCGGGTACAGGCCAAGGATTTTCGCAGCATTCGCGGAAGTGATGTCCACGAACCGCGTCAGGTCCAGGCCACGTTTTGCGACGCCCTCGGTGTACGCCACGGCCATGCGCATTTCCACGCCTGCGTGGCCGCCGGTGGCGTCCAGGATCGTCTTTCCGCGCGTCTTGACGTCCAGGTCGGTACACACGCCGTCTGTCGCCAGGGTGCTGAGTGATCCTTCCAGCAGCGATTCCCACATTGAATCGCGGTCGTTTTCCGACTTCAGCGATGGGTAGGTGTGGTAGATCGCGCCGTTTTCCTGCCGGTAGTCCTCGGCCGTGAAATACGCGTAGTGCGGAAGGATTTCCCCGTAGACGGCCTGCCCGCGTCCCCGCGCTTCGCGGATGGCGTCCACTCCTTCGCGCGCGCTGACGTGCATCAGGTAGATGGGAGCGCCTACATGGTGGGCCAAGGTGATGGCCCGCTGGAACGAGAGCTTCTCGGACAGGTTGTTGTGGGCATGGTGCATGTACTCGATGCCGGTATTGCCTTGGTGCTGGAGCTTCTTGTACGAGTACATGACGATGTCGTCGTCCTCGGCGTGCACGGCAAGCATTGCCCCGGCGGCGGCGGTCTGCTCCATCAAGCCCCACATATTGCCCAAGTCGGTCTTCTGTTTCGGCCTGGTGGGCGTGGTATTCGTCATCCACACCTTGTAGCTGCCATGACCGTTCGCCACGGCGTCCGGGATCTGTTCGAGGACGTCGAACGGGATCTCCGGCTCCTTGAACGTCCCGTGCAATGCATAGTCCGTGTAGGTGGAGCCGGCCCACTCGGCCGACTTCCGTGCGAACGATTCGGAGAGTTCATCTCCGGGCTTCCAATGGGCGAAGTCCACCAGGGTGGTGGTGCCGCCGTAGATGGCACCTTCACTGACGCGGTCCGGACCGAAGCACATGATTCCGCTCTCGGCCGCCGTCGGGAGGACGGAGTTGGTGTGTACGTGCGGATCGACGCCGCCAGGCACCACCAGTTGGCCTTTCAGGTCCACCACCCGCCGGGCTTCTTCGGGCGCGCCTGCACCCGAAGCGCGGAGCGCCACGATTTTGCCTTCGGCAATGCCGATGTCCAGGCGTTCCGCGCCGGACGGGGTCACGACCAACCCATTGGTCAGGAGGAGATCAAGCATCGGAAACCTGCGCATTCATAGTGTTGGAAGATTCGAGGGAAAAGGGTTCAGCGGTGAAATAGCGGGAGGGCAGCGACACTTTGGCCGAGAGGCGCGCGTTGACCAACTGCGAGACGGAAACGTCGGCGGCTGAGCTAAGCAACATTGCGGTCTTCTCGCGTGGCCACCCACGGTCGTTTTGGAGCAGTTCCAGCATGTCGTCCAAGGCGAGCCGCGCCGCCTCATCCAAGGTGTCGCCGTCGCCGATGGTAATGACGGAACCGCCGCTGAGGACCACCGGGCGTCGAAGCGGCACGGCCGGCCGGCCGCCGTCGGGAACCACCGTGCAGGAGAGCCGCACGCTGCCTTCGACCTCGACGGCGGTCAGCGAGCATTCGCCGTCGCCTTGGGCGGCGTGCAGATCGCCTGCGTACAGCATCGCTTGGGCTACTTGGACAGGTACGACGACGGCGGCACCGGCCGTGACGTCCTTGCAGTCCATGTTTCCGCCATGGATACCTACGGTGCTCGAATCAGGGCCGGGGCCTGCGGGCGCCACCCCGATTTTTCCGACCATCGGCCGGACGGGGATTCTGGTGTCGCCGTCGAACTCCACGTACCCATCCGCGATGTCCACCACATGCCCGGACCTGCCGAGACCCCCAGTGAATCCGCCACGGCCGGGAAGCGTAACCATCGCACCCCGATCCGCGATCTTGATCTCGTGGACGTCGATGCGCAGTGCGTCGCCCGGTTCCACGCCCCGGACGGCGACCGGACCGGTGACGGGAATGGACAGCTTTTCGTATTCGCCGGTTTCTTCGAAGAGGCCTCCAGTGAGCAGGCTTCGTGCGTCCAGCCAGAAATGTTCGCCCTGGTCCACGGTGAGGACGGGCTCGGCAATGGATTCAAAGGTCAGCGAAGCCCCTTCGAATCCGACGCGCGCCAGCGGCGTCAGCGTTTGCGTTTCTTCCATCGGTTGCCCCCTAGGATGCGTAAACGGGCGTTGCCCAGTTCCGGTCCGAGGCCACTTTCCCGATCACGGCTTGCCGATACAGCTCCTGGAGGTTCCGGGTGACATCGCCCGCTTGTCCGTTGGCGATGGCGGTGCGGTCCACCGACGCCACGTGGTTGACTTCAGCCGCGCTGCCGCACACGAAGACTTCGTCGGCGGAGTACAGTTCGGTGCGGTCGATGGGGCGGATGTCCACCTCGAGGCCGAGTTCGGTCCGCGCAAGGTGCAGGACGCTGTCCCGGGTGATGCCTTCGAGGATGCTGTCCGTTGCTGGCGGAGTGCACAGCCTTCCCTGGCGCACCATGAAGACGTTGTAGCCGGCGCCTTCGGCGACGTGTCCACCTTCCGTCAGCAGGAGGGCCGCGTCGTAGCCGTTCCGCTTGGCTTCCAGCAGGGCGAGCCGGCCGTTCTGGTAATTGGCGATCGACTTCACCCGCGGTGGCATGGAGCGGTCCGAAAGCCGCGCCCAACTGCTGATCTGGACGTTGAGACCTGTGCCGCCGAAGTAGTTCCCCATCGGAATGGCGGCCATGAACACTGTGGAGGGGCCCGTGTCCTCCGGCTTGCCGTCCTTGGAATCCACGAAGACCTGCGCGCGCATATGGAGGTTGCTCCGTAGCCCGTTTGCCCGAATGAGCCCGAGCAGCTGTTCGGAGAGTTCATCAATGTCCTGGGGGCCATCGATCTCAACCACGCGCATCGAATCAATCAGCCGCTTCATGTGGTCAATCACCCTGAACGCGTACAACTGCTGTTCGTCCTCGCTCCAGTAGGCGCGGAATCCTTCAAAGACTCCCACGCCGTATTTGAGCGAGGTGCTGAGTACGTGGAGCCGGGCGTCGTCGTAGTCCACCAGTTCGCCGTCACGGAGCAAGTACTTGACAGGCTGATCGCGTTGCTCCTGGTAGGGAGCTACCGCGGTTGCTGATTCCTGAAAGTTGGGCATGGTGCGTTCCGTTCCTCATCTACTTCGTGGGGTGCTGGCGGCATCGACAGCACCGGAGCTTCATCACAGTCGGGACTTGCTCACTATATTGAAGTTGGTTCTTCCCGGTGTCAATAGCTCCGCGCGGCGCCCGCGGCCATACTGCCCGCTTTGTGGGTCTGCCGGGGAAGGGGTTGTGGGCACCTTCCGCAACGCGCTCCCGAGCGGGCCAGTCCATGATTTTCGGCAAAAGAGTGCAATTCATCACACTTGCGGCTACAGTCACATTCAATAAAGTGACGAGACTTTGATATGAGCTGATTATTCTTCGAGGTCTGAATAGGAGCCAAAGATGCACCGACCGTCGGTCCTGAGCCAGGACAATCTTCAATACATTATGTGTGGGATCAATCTCCCAAGGGAGGCTCCATGAGCATCCAGGGGCTTCCGCGCACTTCCCCGGGCCTGCGGGTCACGCAGTGGGCGCGCCGCGGACAGGCGCTCCTCTTCAACCGGTCCAACACCATCATGGTCGCGCTCGCAGTCGCCATCGTCATGGGGCTGCCGCTCATGGCAATGCTCGCGCCACTCCCGCACGATCCGTTGCGACCGGACACCGACGCAATCGGGATCGCGCCGAACGGAATTCACTGGTTCGGGACTGATGGCAATGGAATGGACGTCTTCTCGCGGACCATCGAAGCGGCGAAATTGGACCTCCCCGTAGCCTTGGCTGCTACAGCATTGTCCTTGGTGGTCGGTGTCCCGTTGGGCCTGTTTGCCACCAGCGGGAAGCTGGGGGACACCATCATGCGGGTCATTGACGCGTTCGCCGCCCTGCCGATCATCGTCATCGCAGTGGTTTCCATCAAGCTCCTTGGCGGCGGGGCGACGGATGTCGTGCTCGCTATCGCAATTGTCGCGGCCCCGCGCTTCGTCCGTCTTTCCAGGGCTGCGGCCATGGCACTTCGTTCGGCCCGCTATGTGGAAGCCGCGGCGGCGATCGGCTGCTCACCCCTTCGCATCGCGTTCAACCACATTTTCCGCAACGCGTATGGCGTTGTCCTGGTGCAAGCAACCCTGACGGCGGCCAACGCACTCGGAACCATTGCCGCACTGAATTTCCTGGGCGTCGGGGTCAAGCCGCCCACGCCAACATGGGGTGCCATGATCAACGACGGCGCCAGCATGTTGATCCGCGGCGAGTGGTGGGCGGCCGCTTTTCCCACATTGGCCATGCTCCTGGCCATCGGATCACTCAACGTGATCGCCGGAGCGATAGAAACCAAGATCGAGCGAGTGGAAAGGGCGCGGTGATGACAGGACTTCAGGTGCGGGACCTCGTGACCGAATTCCATTCCCGAAGCGGAGTCACCCGTGCCCTGCACGGCGTATCGTTCGACGTCGGCGCCAACGAGATCGTCGGCGTCGTGGGTGAATCCGGGTCAGGCAAATCCACGGTGGTGCGCTCCGTGATCAAACTGCTGATGCCACCGGGGCGTGTCACGGCGGGTACCGCCGAATTCCATGGCCAAGATCTCCTTGAGTTGCCTGAAAGGCAGATCCGCCGCATTCGCGGCAAGGAGATCGGATTCGTTGCGCAAAACCCCTTCAGTGCACTGAATCCAGTGGTTCGCATTGAAAAGCAGTTCAGCAACATCGCCAAGGCGCACGGGGTCGGCGTCGACGCCGGATCGCGTGACCGGGCTTTGGAGTTGCTGGCTTCCTCAGGCGTGGACAATCCCGAGCGGGTCATGCGCGGATACGCCCACGAACTCAGCGGCGGCATGGCGCAGCGGGTGGTTATCGCCATGGCGCTGTACCTCAACCCGCGTCTCGTCATCGCGGACGAGCCGACGACGGCGCTCGACCTGACCGTCCAGCGGCAAGTTCTGGATACGCTCACCCGGTTGACGAAAGGGAGCGGACGGTCAATGTTGATCGTCACCCACGACCTCGGGGTGGTGGCGAACTACTGCGACAGGGTCCTGGTGATGTATCGGGGCCGCCTCGTCGAACAAGGTCCGGTATCGCAAGTCTTTGTCCAACCCAAGGACCTTTACACAGTCTCGCTGCTCAATTCCGTGGTCCAGCCGGAGGCTGCCGAGGCCATGCTGGCCACCGAACTCTCCAAATCCAGGAGCATCTGACATGCCCATCATTGAATTGAAGGACGTCCGGAAGACGTTCCGAAGTCCGCAGGGTCTGCCCGTGGCAGCGGTGGACGGTATTTCCTTTTCGGTTGAACGCGGTGAGACCTTGGGGATCATCGGCGAAAGCGGATCGGGAAAATCCACGCTTGGGCGCCTCATCCTCAGGCTGAGCGAGGCCGATTCCGGCACGATCCTCCTCGAAGGCGAGGACGTTCGTGCCCTGTCCAAGGCGGAGCTGCGGAAGCGTCGCCGGCGCTGGCAGATTGTTTTCCAAGAACCGTTCGCTTCGCTCAACCCGCGTCTGACTATCCGCCAGATTGTCGAGGAGCCTTTGGTTGTCGCGAGGACTTACGGCTCCCGCACCGAACGCCTGCGCCGTGTCACGGAGACGCTGGAGGAAGTGGGGCTGTCCCAGGACTTCCTGAACCGCCGCCCGGCCAACCTCAGCGGAGGCCAGCAGCAGCGGGTAGGAATCGCGCGGTGCCTGGTAACGGACCCCGCGCTGGTAGTGCTCGATGAGCCGACGTCGTCATTGGACCTGACCATCAGGGCGTCCATCCTGCGCATGCTTTCCAGGCTTCAGGCGGCGCGCGGGCTGACGTATGTCTTCGTCTCGCACGATATTGAGACCGTCCGCCATTTCTGCTCCCGCGTGGCCGTGATGCACCGTGGGCGATTCGTTGAAATCGGATCCACGCATGACGTCCTCTCCAATCCGCAGCAGCCTTACACAAAGGCCCTCATGTCGGCAGCCATGCCTCCGATTCCCTATAACCCCGGTGCGCAGGAGGTCATGGCGTGATCCGCTACGTCCTGTCCAGGATTGTCATCGCCATCCTGCTCCTGCTGGGACTCATCACGCTGAGTTTCGGCTTGGTTTCCTTGCTTCCGGGCAATCCCGCAGTGGCTCTCCTTGGCGAGTACGCCACTCCCGCGGACATCGCGCGGATCAATGCCCAGTTGGGCTTGGACAAACCGTTCCTGGAGCGGTACCTGGATTACATGGGCCGCACCCTGAGCGGGGACTTGGGGAACTCGTTCTTCACCGGAAGCCCGGTCTCGGGAGAGATCTGGACGCGGTTGCCCAATACCTTGGTCTACCTCATCCCGGGCCTGGTCCTGGCGCTGTTGATTGGCATGGGAATGGGAACCCTTGCGGCCTACCGGTACGGGCGCGGAGCGGACAAGGCATTTACGGCGGGCGTCTCGATCCTCATGGCGATGCCCGAGTTTGTCCTGGGGCTTCTGCTCCTCTTCATTTTCTACCAGCAACTCCATTTGGCCCCGGCGCCGTTGGGGATGCTCTCCAGCTCCGACATTCCGCCGCCAAAGGTGACGGGATCGGTGGCCTTGGACGCGGTGATCGCCGGCCAGTGGAGCGCGGTTCAATCCATCATGGGCAGGGCCGCATTGCCGATTGTCACCATGGGCTTGTTCTTCGCGGCCCCATTTGGGAAGACAGTGCGGACAGGATTGCTCCAAATTTTGAATTCTCCCCAGATCGAGTTCGCGAGGGCTTGCGGACTGAAACCATTCCAGGTGTTCCGCTACGCGCTCAGTGATGTCCGCGGAGCGCTCATGACCTACATGGTGCTGTTGTTTGCCGCTGCACTCAGCGGTGCGGCCATCGTCGAAAGCGTGTTCTCGTGGCCTGGCGTCGGCGGGTGGTCGTTGGATGGTGTGCTCAAGGGCGATGTGCCCGTGATCCAAGGATTCGTCCTCATCATGGGCGCTACGAGCCTGTTGGGCTACGTGCTGCTGGATGCCCTGATCACCCTGCTGGACCCCCGGACGCGCGGCAACATACTCCGCAAAGCCCGCAAGCCATCGAAGGCGGGTCCGGCCGCGCCCGCGCGCGGACCGAAGAACTGAAAAAATCCTTGACAAACATTCGATATTCAATAGATTGAAGATATGTTCACTTCATTGCAGGCAGATAAGTTGGCGGTCCTCGGCGGTACCATCCCGCTTGACGGCCGGGTGAGCTGGGTTCCCCAAGGTGCAACCGGATTCCAGCCCTCAAACGCCTACCTCTTGACCGAGGGCACCTCGCACCTCCTGGTCGACTCCGGATTGGCTGTGCATAGCAAGGAGATCATGGACGATCTCGCGGGACTCATCGGAGAAGGCGGGGGAGTCTCCATTTTCTTCACGCGCAGCGAGATGGACTGCGTCTCAAACCTGGAGCCCATCGCGGGCCGGTTCGACATTGAGCGGCTTTTCACGGGAGGGGTCATCAACCCGTTCGACGCGTTCGATGACCTGAGCCGCCTGGCCCTGCGGGGACGGCGCCACCAGATCGACGCCCAGCGGACGGAAGAAGGCGATTCCATGGCCCGGGCGGCGGAAATCGGGATAGCCGACGGGCGCGTGCTGGAAGTTGAATCGCCGCTGCTCAGGCTCCTCCCCACGTTCTGGGGTTGGGACAAGGAAACCGGAACCCTTTTCACCTCGGACACTTTCACCCACGGTGTCATGGACCGCCCCGACGGCCGGCGCGTCATCGACTCCACCGCTGATGACGCCACCACGGTGGAACAGGTGGCTGGGCATCTTTACGCGAAGTACGAATGGATTCCGCGGTCCACTTGCGAGCCCTTGCGGGAATGGCTCCAGGACAAGTTCGACGCCCTGGACCCGGAAGTCATCGCTCCGTCCCGCGGCTGCGTCCTGAAGGGACGGGATGTGGTCCGCCGGCACCTTGGATTCATGCTCGACGCCCTCACCCCCCAGTTTGTTTAGGAGATCCCCATGGAAGAACAACTCGTAGAAACGATGAGCAGCGACCTCCCGCGCACCGTCGCCAACGGCGTCACGTGGATGAGTTCCTGCCTTCCCTTCCACTTGGCGGACCGGGTAATCCATGGCCACAACTCCACTTACCTTGTCCAGGGGGAGCACTCGTCCATCTTGGTGGACACTGGCAACCCGTCCAGTTGGCCCATCATTTCCCGCACCCTCGATGAACTGCTGGACGGGAATGAACTCACCTACGTCTTTCCCACCCACCCCGAGCTTCCCCACACGGGAAACCTCCCGAGGCTCGTCGAAAAATACCCGAACATCCAGGTGGTGGGCGATATCCGCGACTACCACCTCTTCTATCCCCAGATCGTTCCCAACCTCCACGCAAGGGTGCCTGGAGACCGGATTGACCTCGGCGGACAGGAGTTCATGGTGGTGGAGGCCCTCATCCGGGACCTGCCCAACACCCAATGGGGATTCGTTCCGGAAGCCGGAGTGCTCTTCACGGCCGACGGTTTCTGCTACATGCACCGCCCCGAACTCGACGACGAAGACCCGGTACACCTCCCGGGCGAATGCGGCTTGACCACCAGTGAGCTGCAGGTTCCAATCGCCGTCGAAAATGCCGCATTCTTCACCGGAAGCGCCCTCTACTGGGCCCGCTTCGCCAACGACGCCGATGCAGTCTATGACCGAGTCCTTCATCTTATTGATGAAATCGGCGTGAAGTCCGTTGCCCCGACCCATGGCAACTTCATCAGCAACATCCGCGACGTGGAGCCCATCATCAGGGCGGGCCACAAGCGGGCCTACCGCTACGAGACCGCACAATCGTAGCTTCCCCCCCAATAAACGGAGTCACCTTATGAAACGTCTGCGTTTGCTCACCGGGGGCGCTGCTGCCGCCCTCGCCCTGTCCCTTGTCGCCTGCGGGGGCTCAACCTCCCAAACTGCGGCCGTCCAGTCCGTCGACAACGTTGTTGTTGCCGTCGGAGCCCTTCCGGACAGCTTGACCCCGGCACCGTGGGGCGGCAGCGCCTCCCATGTTGTGCTCAGTGGCCTCGGCTCCCAACTGCTCGAGTACAAGCCTGGCGCCAGCGACGGCAAGTCCTGCCCCGCCCCGACCACCGAGGTTTCAGGCCGCCTCGCCGAGAGCGCGAAACCCAGCGCCGACGGTACCGGCATCGTGGTCACCCTCCGCAAGCTCACAAGCCAATACGGGAACACGCTGTCGGCCGAAGACGTCCGGTGGAGCCTGGACATCGGCATGAAGCGCCAGCCAGTGATGAAGGGAACGCTCAAGAGCAGCGGGTTCAACATCGACAACTTGGTCAAAGTGATTGACGACCATACGGTTCAGCTCAATACCACCCAACTGACTTCCTACACTGTGCAGTCATTGCAGAACAACCTCTTCTACATCCATGACAGCGTGGAAGCCAAGAAGCACGTGACGCCCGACGACCCGACGGCGAATGCCTGGCTTTCCAAGAACCTCGCCGATTACAGCGGCTGGAAACTGGAGGAATTCACTCCTGGCGCCTCGCTGACCGTCACTGCCGATCCGAAGTGGGAAGGCGAGCGGGGCCCTGTCAAGCGGGTTGTGGTCAAGGCAGTCCAAAGCACCGCGACGCGAAGCCAATTGGTGGAGAGCGGCGAGGTGCAGGTTGCCAATGGCTTTGAATACGACCAGTACAAGTCCTTGGAAAAGACGCCGGGGGTAACGGTCCTCAATTGCCCCAGCCAGACCCGCGACACCATGATGTTCAACACCAAGACCGGTCCGTTGGCAGATCCGAGGGTTCGCCACGCGATCTCCATGGCCATCGATCGCAATGCTTTGGTCAGGGGCGCTTACGCGGGCTTCGGCGAAGCTGCCACATCAATCTTCCCCGGGGTCGACGCTTCTGCGGTGTACAAATTCGACCAGGCGGGGGCGAAGAAGCTCCTCGCTGATGCGGGATACGCCAATGGCTTCCCGTTGACCCTGAGCTACAGCGCAACGAGGCCGGGTCCGGTCGCGGCGAAGTCCGCGGTCCTGATCCAATCGATGCTGAAGGAAGTGGGGATCGACGTCCAACTGCAGAACGTTGCCAGTTCTACGGACTTCTCGACGGCGCTCCTGGAAGGCCGCTACCAAGCAGTGCTCTATTCGGAACCGATCGTCATCGCTGACCCGGCGTTCTATAGCTACGCGTTCTACGGGACCGGTGCTCCGAGCAACACGACCGGTTGGTCGAACCCCGATTTCGATAAGGCCCGCGCCGAGCTCGCCGCTACTCCGGATACCCAAACGGACAAACGCACGGCCCTCCTCAACAAGATGGCCGGACTGGTCGACGACGGCGCACCGATCCTTTCGTTGGTCGAAACCAAGGGAGTCCTGGTCGCCAAGACCGGGCTGACTGGAGCGGTGCCGCTGACCAACGGCCAGATCTACTTCAACGCCCTCGGCCGCTAGGCCGCCGGCAGTCATTTCCCAACCAAAGCGGCACTGGGCCGCGAGCTGGTGCCGGCCGACCGCCGTCGGGCCCGGCCGGCACCACACACCCAAAGGAACTTTCCATGATTGAAATCTGCGGAAAACAGGTCCGCGACACCCTGCAGGAATTGCTCGATCCCGCCACTACCGCCCTCGTCGTCATCGACATGCAAGAGGGTGCGGTCTACGCCGGCGGTGCTATCGGGGACTCCGGGCACGACCTCAGCATGATGCCCGACGTCGCCAAACGTTGCGGGCGGGCCATCGAATCGGCGCGCAAGAACGGCGTTCCGGTCTTCCATATCCGCGTCGAAAACCTGCCCGACGGCGGCAGCTCGCCTGCCGCTTGGCTGCGGGCTTTGTATACGGCCGCCAATGGCCGGCCCATCGACCTTGGCAAGCTGAGCGTCAAAGGCGATCCGGCCACGGAGTTCTGTGCCGAGTGCATGCCGGAGGACGGCGAGGTCATCATCACCAAGCGCCGCCCGAGTGCGTTCGTGGGAACGGAATTGGCGCTCCTCTTGCGCAGCCAAGGCATTGAGTCCGTCGCGCTGGTTGGTGTTTCCACGGGCGGTTGCGTTGAAGCAACGCTGCGCGATGCCGTGCACAACGACTTTTACGCCGTGCTGCTTGAGGATGCGGTCGGCGCGTACGACACCGTGGTCCACGATGCGGCCATGACTGTCATGAAAGCCAGGCACGACGTCTGCACGTTGGACGAGGCGCTGGCGGTGTGGGATTCGGCGAGCGTTGCCTAGGAGGTTCAACGGGTAAAGGAGGGAGGGAAGCCCAATGAATCAACAAACGACCAGGACAGCCGTCCCGATTGACGGCGTCTGCGGCCTCGTTCCTGACCGCGTTTACCGTTTGGGAAGAGAGATCTTCCTGGACCGGAACGTCAGTTGGTGTCCCCCGGGCGTCCAGGCCACGCAGCCCGTCAATTGCTACCTCATCAAAGGACGCGCTGGCTCGGTGCTGGTTGACACCGGGGTCCGGCTGCACGAGGCCGAAATCGTGGCCCAACTGGACATGCTCCTCGATCCGGGCGAACCGTTGGCCATTGTGCTGACCCGGACCGAAATGGAATGCTGCCTGAACGTACCCGCCATCGAAGCCAGGTTCAATGTCGAATCCGTCTGGTACACGGGTGGAATCACCGTCCCGAGGTCGTCGGCGGAACCGAGGCGGATCATGGTCAATCCTGGAACGGCGCTCGACGTCGAAGTCCTCGACGGCCTGACCCTGGGGTTCGTGTCGCCGCTGATGCGGCTCCTGCCGACGTTGTGGATATTCGATCACGAATCCGGCGCGCTCCTGACGTCGGACGCATTCACGCACGGCTCTTATTCAGGCCTCTTAGCCGACGGCCTTACGGCCGAGGCAGGCCTGAGAAAGTTCCAGTGGTTCGCGGAGGCGGATACGCGTGGCATCGCTCGTGATGTTGAAGACATTGTTCGGCGGCGCGAGGTCAAGGCCATAGGGCCTGGCTACGGTGTTCCCTTTGTCGGTCGAGGAAAGTGCCTTGACGCGGCCTTGGAATTGGCCGCGGCGATCAGGAAGGCGGGCATCCAATGAGTTCTTTGGTTCCCGGATGCGAGCCCGCCGTGGGCCGGGCTCTTTCCGACGGTGTCCATTGGCTGGGAGGGTGCCTGTCCGCCAATGCCGACGGGCAGGAGGTCCACTACCACGTCTCGTCCTACTTGGTAGTGGGTTCGGAAGCCACGATCCTGGTGGATACGGGAGATCCCGCCCACCGCGAAACCGTCCTGGCCCAGCTGGACCATGCCTTGGCCGGCCGGACCCTTGACTTCGTCTTCCCCACGCATCCGGAAATCCCGCATGCGGGCAATCTTCCGGCCCTGCTCTCGAGGTATCCGTCCGCGGTTGTGGTGGGAGATGTGCGTGACTACTTTCTGCACTTCCCGGAGCATGCCCACCGCCTGAGGAGCATGCTCGCCGGTGATTCCTTGGATCTGGGCGGCCGGACGTTCCAATTCCTCCCGGCGTATATCCGCGACTTGGAGAACACGCTGTGGGGTTATGACTCCGGGGCGGGTGTCATGTTCGTTTCCGATGGCTTTTCCTTCATCCACGACGTTCCTGCTTCGGCGGAGGACGACGAGCCGGTGCATTTGCCGGGGCAGTGCCGCCTGCTTTCAAGCGAGATGCCGGCGCCGCCGTCGGTGGAGCAGGCTGCCTACGGAACGGGCCGTGCGCTCTACTGGACCAAATTCGTCGATGTGGGCGTGGCCTTCCAAGGCATCGAGGACACGCTGGAGGCATATTCGGTCAACCTCATCGGCCCTGCCCACGGAAATGTCATTGACGACGTGGAGGGAATGCTCAAGACCTCGTTGGCCGCCCATCGGAAGGTGTATGAAGGGCGGTCCCTTTAGAATGAAGATTGATCAACATAATGAAAATTCGGACGTCGGTTGCCACAGACAAGCGCTCGCGATCCTGGGGACCCGGCAACAGCAGGAAGCCGTGGCAGGCTGCTGCGGCGGATGCCAACGAAAAGCAAGGAGAGAGACAATGCGGGACTTGATTGGATACGGGGAGAACCCTCCCGTCGTCACTTGGCCCGAGGGCGCCAAGGTGGCTGTCTCCGTCGTGCTGAACTACGAAGAAGGCGCAGAAAGTTCCATCGAAGCCGGTGATGAGAAGGACGAAGACGTCTCGATATTCGGGGGCTGGGCTGCGGACCCCTCGCGCCGCAGCCTCATGAAGGAATCATTCTTTGAATATGGCAGCAGGGTGGGAATCTGGCGCTACCTTGGGATGTTGCGCGAATACAACATCCGGGCGACCGTCATGGCTTGTGGCGCCGCCCTTGAACGCAACCCCGACGCCGCCCGGGCGATCGTGCGCGACGGCCACGAAATCTGCGCCCATGGCTACAAATGGCGGGGAACCGTGGGCATGGAGCCCGACGAGGAGCGGCGCGAAATCCGCAAGTCCCTGGCCGCCGTCGAGGCTGTCTCGGGAGTTCGGCCGGTGGGTTGGTACGTCCGCGAAGGCATCACCGAAAACACTCGGACCATCCTGGCGGAAGAAGGAGTGCTGTACGACTCGAATTCCTATGCCGACGATCTTCCGTACTATGTGGAGGCCGGACCGCGCCGGCACCTCGTAGTTCCCTATTCGGGCGACACGAACGACGCCCGCTTCTGGGGCAACGGAAGCCTCGGAACGGCTGAGGACTTCTTCACCGTGTTGAAGGATTCCCTCGATTGCCTCCTGATCGAGGGGGAGACCGTGCCCAAAATGATGTCCGTGGGCTTGCACTTGCGGATCGGCGGCCGGCCGAGCGTAGCCCACGGAGTGCGCCGCTTCCTGGAATACGCCCTCGCGCAGCCCGGCGTCTGGTTTGCGACGCGCGAGGAAATCGCACGGTGGTGGATGGAACACCCTCCCGTGCAGGCTGACGGCGCGAGGACTGCGGCCTTCGAGGGAGTGGCGTGATGGGTGGCATCGGCCAGGAAACCGTCGACCTCGCCCGCTTGGTCCACAATGTGCACGAGCAGGGCTTCACGGCACTGGACAAGGTGGGCTTGGGCGGCCAGCGGGATCAAGGCCTGGTCAGCACGCTCATCTCCAGGGACCTCAGCGGTTCGGACGATTTGTGCGTCAGTTGGGGGAAGATCCTGCCGGGACAACACCACTTGTGCCACCACCACCCCGACGCTTCGGAGTTCTACGTTGTCATCAGTGGCACTCCGGTAGTCCACCTTGGTGGCACTACGTACCGGGCAAAACCGGGCGACGCCATCTACATCCCCCGTGGCACCTCCCACGGACTTACCAATGATGGCGACGAAGCCGTTGAGCTCGTTGTCGGAGTCAGCAAACCAGCGGACTGGCAATTCATCCCCGACGAGTGAGCCGCCCAGGCTTTCATTGCCGTCGCAGAACCTTCAAAAGGAATATTCCATGACTTCGCAAACCCTTGAACGCAACGTTGGCATCATCACGGCCGATCCGACCCCGACGTTGCTGGCGCTCCTGGCCCGTACCGGTGTGGGTTTCCTGGTCCTCGACGCAGAACAGACAGGCATCACCGTCCAGCAATGTTCCGACGTCGTGCAGCGCCTGGCCGGCTCCGGAGTGCGGGTGGCCGCCCGCGTGCCGGACCTGAAAAACGACACCATCGTGGCATTCGCCAATACGGGAGTCGCAGAGATCGTCTTGCCCCAGGTCCGCACTGTGGACGAGTTGGAGCGCGCCTTCGAAGCGACCCGGTACGCGCCCCATGGATCCCGTCCGAGGCAAGTCACTCCGGCATCGGGGTTCGGCACTGACTACTCTTTCGTGCCCGTGGTCACGGTTTTGTTCGAGACCGTGGAAGCGGTCGAACGGGTCAAGGAATTCGTGGACAGCGAGGCATTCGGTGGCGGATGGGTGGGGCCGACGGACCTCGCCGCAGACCTCCTCCGCCATGGGGAACAGAGAGCAGAAGCCTTGCAGGAAGCAGTCCAGCGGGTGGTGGACGTGGTGTCCGGCGCCGGTTCCAGCATCGGCCTTCCGGCTCCCGGAATGGCCTCCGCTGCCGAGGTTTTCAACCGCGGGGCCGACCGTTGCGCTGTGTACTGGGAGAAGGAAGTTGCCTCCCTCCTGTCCGGTTATGCCGATCTGCGGGCAGCATGAACGCGCTGGGCGGAGGCGGAATGCCGGTCGAATTGAGGGCCGTCAAAAAAGCCCCGGCACGAAACTATCTTCGATATACTGACGCAAAACCGCGGACTAGTGAAGGAGTCGTCGTGGAAGGCACGGGCACCGCAGGCAGCGAAGTAACCGAGTCCCTGGAACGAGACTTCTGGATCGCCCACCTCGGGGCGATGATCAAGCAGCAACGCCTCGGCCGTTTCACAGTGGAAGAACTTGCCGAACGCGCTGGCGTAAGTGCCGGGCTCATCAGCCAGATCGAACGGGGAATCGGCAATCCTTCTTTCGCGACCCTGCTCCGTTTGGCCAACTCCCTTGAGTTGCCGCTGGCCAGCATGTTCACGGACCCGCACGAAGGACAGGACCACATGCTGGTCCGCCGGGCCGATCGGCGTCGCATCGAGATCCCCTCCCAGGGGATCATCATGGAGCTGATCGTTCCCGACTCCGAACGCAAGCTGGGCGTGATCAACATGACCATTCCCGCCAACTTCGATGGCGCCCACGTGCCGCACTCGCATGAGGGCGAGGAGTGCGTCATCCTCCAGGCCGGCACCTTGGTGGCGACCGTCGGAGGCCAGGACTTCCTTCTGGAAGCGGGCGACAGCCTGACCTACGACGCTTCCCTCCCGCACTGGTGGAGCAACCACACTTCCTCGGCCGCGGTGATGCTTGCAATCTCCACGCCGCCTTCACTGGGCAAGGCCCACTAGGTGGCCGGGGTTCCCGGGCCCCTCACCCGGCTTGGGGTCCTTGTCCCGTCAAGCAACTCGAATGCTGAAACGCTCACTGCCTCGATCCTTGCCGGGCAGCCGGACTTAGGGGTCCACTACAGCAGGTTCCGCCTGCCGCCGAGCCTTGACGACGCCGTGGACCTGGGTGTCCTCGGCGGCGCTCCCGGACTCTTGGCGGATGCGGAACTGCAGGCCATCGCGTTCCACGGCACGTCAGCATCATGGACAGGGATCAGCGGCGACCGGGCCTTGTGTTCGGAATTGGAAACGGTTTGCGGGGCCCCGGCGACCACCGCTTCCGTGGCCGTCGTCGAGGCGCTTGCGGCCTTGTCGGCAACACGGGTGGGGCTTCTCTTCCCCGGACCGGCCACTATCGCCGCCCAGATCCGGGACGAGTACGCCCGGTTTGGCATCATCGTTCAGGCGGTGTCGGTTCCGGCCTCGGCCATGAGCAACCCGGAGATTGCGCGGTTGGCTGACGCGGACATCGAGGCGATGGCGAGGCCGGCGTTTGCGAGCGACGTCGACGCCGTAGTGTGCGTCGGAACCAACCTTCGTTCGGGCTACTTGGTGCCTGGTTTGGAGGATGAGTTCGGCATCCCGGTGGTAGACAGCGCGATCGCCACCGTGTGGCACCTGCTGCGGGTGGCGCGGGCGGCCCGTCCGATTCACGGTTGGGGCGTCCTCCTGGCGGAGCACTGATGTGCTTGTGCTCCTCCAACGGCGGTGACCCTACGACGGCGGCGGGCAGGCCGCCGTCGTGCGTTCCGGCGTCGTAATCCGGACCCACGCGTCCACGATTTCCTGCCGCGTGGCAAACCAGGCGGACCTGCCGCGCGCATGGGCGATGAAACGGTCCAGGGCCACCGCGTAAGCGGGGCGGCCGATGAGTCGCGGGTGAAGCCCGACGCTCATGACCGAAGGGCCGCGCCGGGGGTCGTCAAGGAGCATGTCCAGGGCCGCCATCAAGTGGTTGGCGAACGACGCCGCCGTGGGGAATTGCCTGAAGAGCCCGGAATCGTTGGTGTCGCCGGCGTAAGGCAGTACGGGGAGCGGCGGATTACCCTGCCCTGAACCCCAATGCGGCAGGTCGTCGTTGAAGCTGTTGGACTCATACGCGAATCCGGCCCTGGCGAGCATTGCGCGTGTTCCGGGTTTGAGGCCGTCCCGCGAGTACCAGCTGGTGGGCATCCGGCCTGTGCTGGCGTGAATGGCGTCGCGGGAGGAGAGGATGAGGCGCTCCTCGGCATCGTCGTCGAGCTCGGTGTGGGTGTCCCATTGGTAACCGTGATCGGCGATCTCGTGACCGTCGCGGACCAGGGCCGCGGCGCCGGGCGGATTGAGTTTCAGAGCGGCTGCGCAGCAGAACGCGGTGGCGCGGACATTGTGTTTCCGGAGGATCCGCAAAAGCCGCCACATGCCGGCGCGGGCGCCGTATTCGAAGGCGGATTCCAGCGTCAGGTTCCGTGTGTCGGACCGCCGGGCGGGAATCCAATGTGCACCGAGGTCGTCGGCGGAGTCTCCGCGGGCAGTGCTGCGCTCGGCGCCTTCCTCCACGTTGATGACCAGTGAAATTGCCACGCGGGCCCCGTCCGGCCAGCTGAATGAAGGCGGATTCTCGCCGTATCCGACGAAATCCCGCTGCGTCTGCGGCACTGCCATCAGGTTCTCCGTTCGGGGGTTCCGAAGCCGCACCCTTGCGGCTATAGTGAAGCAAACTTCGATATGATGAAAATAGCCGAGAGGGGATCGAATGTCCACGCTCATTCGCGGAGGAACCGTTGTACCGGGCGTGGGGGATTCCGTCGTCGAAGCAGGAGCCCTCGTCATTCGGCAGGGCCGGGTCGCGGAGATACTCAATCGCTGGGAGGCGGGCCAGGATTTCGACGGCGAAGTCATCGACGCATCTGGTTGCATCGTCCTGCCTGGCCTCATCAACAACCACACGCATGGAGTGACCCCCGGCGCCCTGTTTCCCAGCGCGGCACATGCGCTCCCCGCGGACCGCTGGATGGGCAACTTGGACAGGCACCTCCTTGCCGGAACCACAACGGTCCTCAACCTGTGCGGTTTTGCGTCAATGGACGATGTGCGCGAAGCCGACCGCCGGCACGCCGTCCACGTCAAAGGAGCCACCACCCACTTGCCGCATTGCCTCGAAGCCGCTTCCCGCGCCGACGGACAAGGCCTCACGCCCGAAGCGTACGACCTGACCGTAGCGCAAATGCTCGACGACGGTGCTGTCGCCATCGGGGAGCTGGGCGGAGGTCAAACGCTCGGCGGAGGAGGCCAGGACCTCGTCTACATCCCGGAGGCCATCCGCAAGGCTTCAGGGATCCGGATCTCCATCGACCAGGCCCGCCGCATCAAAGAGGCCGTCCTGGGCCGGTTCATCGACGTCGGCGCTTTCGATGTTCAAGCGCTCGCCGAAGCCGCCCACGCGGCCGGGCTGGCGGAGGCCTTCACGGCAACCCAGCTCGCAAAACTGGTGACGGATTCAGTCTTGCCGTCGTTCAACCCTGCGATCGAAGGGATCCGGGAAGGGGTTCGTGCTGCGGCGGCGTTCGGCGTGCCTGCAATCGTGCACAGCGCCTCAGCTACGGCCAGTGTCTTGCGGGAACTGATGTTTGAGTTTGAGGGAAGCGGCACCACGGTGATCGCGGCCCATGCAAACCATCCTTCGCATACCCCTGACGAGGCTCGCGAACTGGCTGTCCTCGGACGGAAAACGGGTTGGCCGGCCGAAGCGTCGGTCTTCGATCTCCTGCACCGCAAACGCACGGTCACAACCCGGGAGCATTGGGATCTCCTGCTGTGCGAACCTGAACTCATCTCGGTGATCGGCACCGACTATGGCCATGACGGCGACCACGACGAGTTGATTGCCGCCGTCCAGGACATCGTGGCCCGCGGACATCGGTCATTGGCTGGCGCCGTTGCCATGGCTACCTCGCGTGTCGCCGACCTCATCCCTCGAATCGCACCGAAAAGCGGGCGCTTGGAGGCCGGCTGTGCCGCCGACGTCGTAGTGGCTCGCGCTGATGACTTCCGCGACGTGCGGATGGTCTTCGTGGACGGCGTCGCCGTGGTCCGGGACGGCAAGCTCACGACGGCGGCGCACCGATGAGCGACGCGTTGGGCGCTGTGGATGCCCTGGATGACGGGCAGCTTCGGATTGTTCGGGAGTTGGTGGGCGACGCGATCGCCCGCGAAGACGGCCCGGCCTTGCAATCCTCGTACCAGGACTTTCGCGCGGGGATGGAATCGTTGAGGGCAGCTTTCGAGGAGCTGGCGGCGGAGGTGACGCCGTGACCGCGGCCTGGGAACTGGGCTTGGTCGAGGCCGCTGCCCTCATTCGGCGGCGGGAGTTGTCGGCAGTGGAACTCCTCGACTCGCTCCTGGCACGAATCCGGGAAACGGAAGAGTACGCGCGTGCCTGGGCTTTCGTGGACGAAGCCAGCCCACGCCGGTCGGCCCGCGAAGCGGACGCGCTCGCCGCTACCGGGACGTTTGCCGGCGTCCTCCACGGAATCCCGTTGGGCGTGAAGGACGTCATTGACGTGCGTGGGATGCCCACCGAAGGCGGATCCGAAAGCCTCCGTGGCAACATCGCCGTCTCTGATGCGGGTGTGGTCCGACGGCTGCGGTCGAACGGTGCTGTGCTGCTCGGCAAGCTCCAGACGCACGAATTCGCCTTTGGGCAAGGAATACCGCCGTCGCGCAACCCTTGGGATCCTGAACGGTATGCCGGCGGTTCCAGTGTTGGGTCCGGCGTGGCCGTTGCTGTGGGCAGTGCGCCGGGGGCCCTGGGGACGGATACCGGGGGATCGGTCCGGAATCCGGCTTCCGTCAACGGTTTGGTGGGTTTGAAGCCCACCCGCGGTGCCGTATCTTCCACCGGGGTACTCAATGTGAGCCACACCCTGGACCATGTGGGTCCGATCGCGCGAAGCGTGGAAGACTGCGCCGCCTTGTTCGAGGGCATGGCCGAACCGGAAGGCCTTGCACTGTTGGAAGGCGGGATTTCTGCCAAGCTCCAGCAAGTTCCTGAGGCTATCCGGCTGGGGATTGACCGGCAGCTATGGTCTGACTGGGGCGTCACTGAGGGCGTCCTTGCCGCCGTCGAACGTGCCCTTTTGGTGTTCGCGGACCTCGGCTTCGAGATCGTTGACCTGCCAATGCCCGGGCTTGACCTGTCCCTCCATGCCAGCGTGGCCATTTCGCTTTCCGAATCGGCGAGCCACCACCGGGAGCGTTTGGCGGCAGCGGCAGAACGGTACCTTCCTGCCACCCGGGTCATGATCGAGACTGGAGCGTTGGCAACCGAAGATGACATCCGGTTGGCCTGGCAGGTCCGAAGCCACCTTCGGAGGTCCATCCCTGAAACCATGCTCCGCGCCCGTGTGGATGCCCTGGTGTCGCCGACTCTTCCTGCGGTCGCTCCGCTCGCGTGCTCGATGTCCTCCGAACTGACAGGCGGTGCCGGGGAGGACTCCCTCTCAAGTGCGTTGCGCATGCTCTCCGCGGCGAACCTCACCGGGATGCCGGGGGTCAGCGTTCCTTGCGGGTTTGCGGACGGGCAGCCCGTTGGACTCCACATCATGGGGCCGGAGTGGTCAGACGCGCGGGTGCTCGCAATTGCCAAGGCCTACGAGCATGCCATGCCGTGGTGGACGCACGTTCCCGTACGGACTTTGCCTGCGGGCTGAGGTCAGGCGCCGACCCCCGCCAACTCCCGCATCCGGGCACTCGTCGGTGTGCCTGGAACGGGCGCGTACATGACCAAATGCAACTCCGGGGCGTCCGAGGGGACCAGCCGGTGCTGCTCGAAGATGAGTTCGCCTACCGCGGGGTGCAGGAACACGCGCTGCCGGGAAGCAAACCGTTCCACGCCGCGGTCTCCCCAGAGTTTCGCGAACTCTGGGCTGGCTTCGACCAAGCGGTTGATGAGAGCGGTGTGGGCCTCGGAGCCGAGCCGTGCACCGGCCTCCGCCCGGAATTCGGCCACGAAGTGGCGCGACGTCTCTTCCCAGTCCGGGAGCATCTCCCGCAAGTGCGGATCCGTGAAGATCAGCCACAACAGGTTCCTGTCAGCCAAGCCGACACTGGCGATGCGGGAATACAGGCCGGCGTAGGCCCGGTTCCAGCCGGCAATGCCCCAATCGGGTGCTACGGCGAAAGCCGGAAATTCCAAGGTATCCAAGAGCCGTTGCAGGTGGGCCGGCGTTTCCTCGATCACGCCGGCATGGGCAGTCGGCACGGGGGTGTACCCGCCCAGGGCCAGCAGGTAGGACTTCTCCGCACTGGTCAGGCCGAGCACGCGCGCAATCGCTTCGAGCACTTGCCGGGAAGCGTTGATTTCGCGGCCCTGTTCGAGCCACGTGTACCAAGTGACGCTCACCGCGGCGTAGGAGGCGACTTCTTCGCGCCGGAGCCCCAGTGTGCGGCTGCGTCCGATAGGCGGCAACCCCAATTCCGCCCGAACCAGGTTTCCTCGCCGGTCCCGCAGGAACTGGCCCAACTCCCGCCTGCGCTCCTCACTCATTCCACCAAATCTAGCACTGCCACTACTAGTATCCGGAGCGTCTTCAGGCTCCGGGACGGGACTGGTTAACTGGTCGAATGCCACAACTACGTTCACGAACAGTCACCCACGGCCGCAACATGGTCGGCGCACGAGCCTTGCTCCGTGCAGCCGGCGTGAATGGGGCCGACTTCGGAAAGCCGATCATCGCCGTCGCGAACAGCTTCACCGAATTCGTCCCCGGACACACGCACCTCCAACCTGTTGGACGGATCGTCTCCGATGCGATCATCGAGGCCGGTGGCATCCCGCGTGAATTCAACACCATCGCGGTGGACGACGGCATCGCCATGGGCCACGGCGGAATGCTCTACTCGCTTCCGTCGCGTGAGCTCATCGCCGACTCCGTGGAATACATGGTCAACGCCCACTGCGCCGACGCGTTGATCTGCATCTCGAACTGCGACAAGATCACCCCCGGCATGTTGATGGCTGCCCTGCGGCTCAACATCCCCACGGTCTTCGTCAGTGGCGGCCCCATGGAAGGCGGCACCGCCGTCTTGGTCGACGGTACCGTCCGCAAGCGCCTGAACCTGATCAGCGCGATCGCCGACTCCGTGGATGAAAGCGTCTCCGACGCCGATCTGCTCACCTTGGAAGAGAACGCCTGCCCCACCTGCGGTTCCTGCTCGGGCATGTTCACGGCCAACTCGATGAACTGCCTCACCGAAGCCCTTGGCCTCTCGCTGCCGGGCAACGGCACCACGCTCGCCACGCATACCGCCCGCCGCGCCCTGTACGAGGACGCCGGCAAGGCAATCGTCGACATCACCAAGGCGCACTACTTCGACGACGACGAATCGGTCCTTCCGCGTTCGATCGCCAGCCATACCGCTTTTGAAAACGCGATGACCATGGACATCGCCATGGGCGGTTCGTCGAACACCATCCTGCACCTGCTCGCCGCAGCCCAGGAAGCCGAACTCGACTTCACCCTCGAGGACATCGACGCAATCTCGCGCCGCACCCCGTGCCTGTCCAAGGTGGCGCCGAACGGCACCTACCTGATCGAGGACGTCCACCGCGCCGGCGGTATCCCGGCGATCCTGGGCGAACTCGACCGAGGGGGCATGCTCAACCACAACGTGCGTTCCGTGCACAGCTCAGACCTCCGCTCTTGGCTTGACGCTTGGGACATCCGCGGCGGCCAGGCCACCGAGGAAGCGATCGAGTTGTTCCACGCAGCCCCCGGTTGCCTCCGCTCCGCCACGGCCTTCTCCCAGTCCGAGCGTTGGGAAAGCCTGGATACCGACGCCGAGAACGGTTGCGTGCGCTCCATCGCCCACGCCCACACGGTCGAAGGCGGCCTTGCAGTCCTTCGGGGGAACATCTCCCTCGACGGCTGCGTCGTGAAGACCGCAGGCGTGGACGAGTCGATCTTCCGCTTCTCCGGACCGGCCGTCGTCTTTGAATCCCAGGACGATGCTGTCGAGGCAATCCTGAGCAAGCGGATCGTTGCGGGCGACGTCGTCGTCATCCGCTACGAAGGCCCCCGCGGTGGCCCCGGCATGCAGGAAATGCTCTACCCGACGTCGTTCCTGAAAGGCCTCGGACTCGGGGCGAAATGCGCGCTCATCACCGATGGTCGCTTCTCCGGCGGCACCTCCGGGCTGTCGATCGGCCACATTTCCCCCGAAGCGGCCGCAGGCGGAGCGATCGCCCTCATCGAGGATGGCGATACGATTTCCATCGACATCCCGTCCCGCTCCATCATGGTGGAGGTGTCCGACGACGAACTCGGCCGGCGTCGCGCACTGCTCGAGGCGACCACGGGCTACCAGCCGCGCAACCGTGAGCGCGCGGTTTCCCCCGCGTTGCGCGCCTACGCGGCGTTCGCGCTTTCGGCAGACAAGGGTGCCGTGAGGCACGTGCCCTTGGAGCCGCAGCCAGCAGCCGTCCGCGTCTAGCAGCGGCAGCTAACAAGGGTGCAGTGGCCACCGCTGGGGGCGGCCACTGCACCTTTCGTTTTATGCACGCCCGGACGCTTGCTCACGTCCGGTGGGTTTTGGCGGGACGCTCGCTCACGTCCGGTGGGTTTTAGCGGGACGCTCGCTCACGTCCGGTGGGCTAGCTGCCATTTAAGAGGTGGTCGGGCAAGCGGTTGCCTGGCGCTCGACCTCGGATCTCCAGGAGTTCGCGGGCGTGGGCGTGGAGCCGCCGGTCTTCGTCGGTCTTCGGCTCCCACGGCGGGATCGGCACGGCAGCGCCGCTTGCATCCCTGGCGACCATCACGGTGAGGCAGTACGTGGTGAGGTTCATCTCGCGGCTCTTGGGGTTTCCCGAGCGCACGTGCACTGCGATGTGCATCCCTTTACGGCCCGTGTAGACGAGCCGGGCTTCGACTTCCACGACGTCCCCGATCAGGAGCGGGCGATAGAAGCGAACGCCGCCCGAGAACACTGCGACTGTGTCCTTTCCGCAGTATCGGGAAGCGCAGACATAGGCGGCTTCATCGATCCACTTCATGACGATGCCGCCATGGACCTTCCCACCCCAGTTCACATCAGTGGGCGCCGCCATGAACCGCAGGACGACGCGCTCGGCCGTACCGGCGTCGGTATATTCCTGGGCGTTCATGGCCTCGACGATTTGTTCCCGCACGGCGATCCGCGCAAGAGCGTTGTCGCGCTGCTCAGTCTCCTCCGCCGTCGACGGCTCGAATTGCGGAACCGGAACCGGGCGTCCGTCCGGGCCGACGGCCACGAAGATCACCAGGCATTGGCTGCGCATGGTCGCGGGGCCACCCTTGGGGTCGCCCGAGGACACGATGGTGCGGATGTGCATCGAGGAGCGTCCGGTGTAGACGATGGTGGCTTCCACCTCCACCATGTCGCCGCTGTTCACGGGATCGGCGAAGTGGATGTTGCCGACGTACGCCGTGACGCAATAGGACTTCGACCATCCCACGGCGGCTGCATATGCGGCCTTGTCCACCCATTCCAGGACGGTGCCGGCGTCGACGGATCCGCTGTGTCCGACGTCGGTGGGGGAAGCAAGGAACCGTAGAGTGACGGAATGGGAGGGGCGCTCGCTCATGACGTGAGTGTATCGACGGCGGTGATGCCGTTGCGCTGTATGACGAGACGGCGACGCTCAGGTTGACCTACGACGCAGAAATGGACTGGCGCTCTAGGAATTCCCTTGTCGCCAGTCCATTTGCCCCGCGCTGGGCGGATCGCGCGTCGCGAAGCTACGCCAGGATCGCCAGCTTGGAACCCTTCCTGCCGAAGACGGCGGCGTCCACCGAGATTCGACCGGCGCCGGTGAGGGCGACCGCCCCGGCAGCGGCGGCGAGGGCAAGCACCAGTTCGTAACCGCCCTTGTCGGCGAACAGGCCGGCGGGAGCGTGGACCAGGACCAGTGCACCGAGCATGTCCAGTGCAAGGAGCGCGGCGAAGACGCGGGTCAGAACGCCGGCGATCAGCGCAATCCCGCCAAGCAGTTCGAGCGTTGCGATGATCGGAGCTGCGACGTCGGCGGCGGGAACGCCCATCTTGGCGAAGGCGCCCTGCGTGCCGGGGATGGTGAATTCGGTGAATTTCTGCCAACCATGGGCGGCGAAGATGAAGCCGACGATGACGCGCAGGACGGTGAGGGCTGTGTTGGTCAGGGTGGACTGTTTCATGTGGTTGCACCGTTTCGAGTAGCGGATGGCTGTCTCAAAGCCTCTCGGACAGGGCCGAATTTATTGAAGCTTCAACTTAAGGGTTGCGAATTTTGCTTGAAGTGTCAATTAGGCGGGCGCCCTCCGCGCCCCCGCTACGCTGGATAGGTGCCCGAAACAGTGACCCGTCCCGCCGCGCCCTCAAATACCCGGGAGATCCTGCGGCTCGCCGTCCCTGCTTTCGGCGCCCTCATTGCCGAACCCCTGTTCCTCCTGGCCGACTCCGCGATTGTGGGGCACCTCGGCGTCCCGCAACTGGCCGGCGTGGGACTCGCTTCCACCCTGCTGTACACCGCCGTCGGGCTCATGGTGTTTTTGGCATATTCGACGACCCCGGCAGTGGCGCGTGCAATCGGCGACGGAAAACTCGGCAAAGCGCTCGCGTCAGGGCGCGACGGCGTGTGGCTGGCATTGCTCTTGGGTGCAGTTCTTGCGGTAGCGGGCTTCCTCGCCGCCGAGCCGCTCGTCGGGCTGCTTGGAGCTGACGGCGAGGTCCGCGGATATGCGGTGGAATATTTGCGCTGGTCCATGCCCGGCCTCGTGGCAATGCTCCTGATTTTCGCCGGAACCGGTGTGCTCCGCGGGCTCCAGGACACCCGCACCCCCTTGGTGGTGGCGACGGCCGGTTTTGCCGTGAATATCGGCCTCAACTGGTTCCTTGTCTACAGCGCGCACCTCTCCGTGGCGGGCTCGGCGATCGGCACGAGCATCGCGCAATGGGCCATGGCGGCGGTCTACCTCGTAATGGTGGGCAGGAACGCCCGTCGCCATGGGGTATCCCTCAGGCCGGATTGGCGCGGCATCAGAACCATGACATCCGTGGGCTCGTGGCTCATGCTCCGCACCCTCAGCTTGCGGCTGGCCATCCTCGCGACGGTCTTTGTTGTCACCGCGCAGGGATCGGTCAACCTGGCCGCCCACCAACTCGCGATGACAATCTTCTCCTTCCTGGCCTTCGCGCTCGACGCCCTGGCGATCGCCGCGCAAGCCCTTATCGGCAAGGAACTCGGGGCCTCCCGTCCGACGCGGGCGCGCGAACTCACGCGCACCATGATCCGCTGGGGAGCGGGATTCGGTGTGGTGACAGGGGTCCTCCTTGCTGTCTTTGCTCCGTGGGTGGGCTTCCTTTTCACTTCCGACGGCGGCGTCCAGTCCGCGCTCACCGCGGCGCTGTGGGTGCTCGCCGCAGGGCAGCCGCTCGCGGGCTACGTATTTGTACTGGACGGCGTGTTGATCGGCGCGGGCGACGCGCGGTACCTGGCGATTGCCGGCGTCGTAAACCTCGCGGCCTATGTGCCGCTCCTGGCGGCCGTCCACCTGATAAGGCCCGACGGCGCGGCGGGGCTCGTATGGTTGTGGCTCGCGTTTGCGCTGGGCTACATGATGGCGCGCGGGGTCACTTTGGGGCTGCGCGCGCGGACCGATAAATGGATGGTCCTTGGTTCGCACTAAACTGGACGGGTGACTTTCCCCGCCTCTTCAGTAGCTTCCTCCACGCCGACGGCCTCGGCACTCTGGAAGCCAGTCCTTATTCGTGCCGTTGTTGCACTGGTGTTCGGCGCCGTCACGGTCTTTTGGGGCTCGCCGTCGGTGCAGGTCCTCGCCTGGGCAACCGGCCTCTACTTGTTGGCGACCGCGGGCTTCGCTTTCCTGGCTTCCAGCGTGCCGGCGGCCGCTGCGGTTGTAGTTGGCGCAGCTGGAGTGGTGGCTTTGATTACGCAGTCCGATGCCGGGGTGGCGATTTCCGCGCTCGTGGGGCTATTGGTCCTCGGAATCCTTGAGCTGGTTCGGGGTTTCACCCGCCGGGGCCGCCACGCACTCGCCCGCGACTGGCTCATTTCCGGCGTAGTGGGGATCGGGACCGCTGTGGCGCTGCCGTTCTTCATCGACCTTGGAGCGCACGCGTTGCTCGGTGTTGCCGGTGGCGGCGCGATCATTTCAGGGGTCTTGTGGGTGCTTTCCGGACTGAGCCTTCGGCACGATGGGCGAACCCCCTCGATTGAGGCCGTAAACTAGTAGTCGTACGTTCTACTCTGCGTAGAACTTTCTGAGTAGAACTTCGTGGGCGCGCATGGCGCCGGCAACCACGCCACATTGGAGGATTGATCTTGGCTGACCAGAAACCCGGAGAGCCGCGCAAGATGCGGACCTCGGTTAAAGGACCGCTGATGTTCTCCGCGTTTTGGGGCGTGGTGATTTTCTTTGCGGTGCTGATTTTCGCCTCGGGCGGCAGTGCCCGCACCCCCCGCTTCGATCTCGCCTTCACCGGGGCTGGTATCGCATTCATCGTCAGTTTGGTCCTGGCGGCCATGCTGTCCATGACCCACAAGGAGAACGCCGAGCACCTCGGCAAGGGATCCGGCGTCAACCTCAGTTCGAAGAAGCCGAGCCACGGCCCCGTGACGCACCGTCCGGCCGGCGACCCGGAAGCGCCCGACGCCGAAACCCGCTAAGGGTCGCTGCTCGCCTTTCGCTTTGGCGAGCGTTTGCTTTGACGGGTGCCATCCCGCCCGCCTATTCCGAGCCTGAGGCCTTCCTGGCGCGATAAGCGGCCACGTGCGTGCGGTTGGCGCAGTTTCCCGTATCGCAATAAAGCTTGGAACGGTTGCGGCTGAGGTCCAGCACGGCGGCATCGCAATCGTCGGCCGCGCAAACCCGCAAGCGGTCCATTTCCTTGCTGCGGATCACATCCACAAGCGCCATGGCCGCCTCCGTCCCCATGCGATCCGCGAGGGGAGCGTCCTGCGGGGTGGCATGAAGATGCCAGTCCAGGTGGTCATGCTTGGCCAATTGGGGGAGCGCGCGGGCGTCGGTGAGGATCTGGTTGACGCCCTTTGCCGCGGTTTCTTCATTCGCGGTCCACAGCGCTGCCAGCTGGCTACGCAGCCGTTTCACGCTCTGCAACTCGGCCTCGCTGCCTTCCCTGCTGCCCGTGAATCCTTCGACGTCCAGGAAGGCACGCAGTTCGGCGACGCCGGTGAGGGATTCGGTGCCGTTCGCCGCCGTATTGATCAAGTTGACCAGGCTGCGAAGGGCAGTTTCAGTGTCAGGTGCAAAAAGCACTTTGACTCCTTACATATTTCCGGAGTATTGTCAGCAGCGTAACCCATTTTACTCCTGACAGGAGGCTGCTGTGTCGGCTGCAACCACTCGGACCGGTGCTCCGCGCCTCATGGCATCTGGCGTTGGGATCGCCCTTTTCTCCTCAGCGGTCTTCGGCTTGTCCGGTTCATTTGCCAAGTCCCTGCTGGAAACCGGGTGGACGCCGGGTGCGGCCGTCGCGGTTCGTTTGACCGGTGCCTCGTTGGTTTTGCTGATTCCCGCGATCATTGCCCTGCGCGGACGGTGGCACCAGCTCAAGGACAACTGGCTGACGATCATGCTGTTCGGGGTGATTGGCGTGGCCGGATGCCAGCTTTTCTACTTCAACGCCGTCTCGCGGCTGTCCGTCGGAGTGGCCTTGTTGCTTGAGTATCTCGCGCCCACCCTGATCGTTTTGTGGCTGTGGATGGCAACCCGACGGCGCCCGCGCGCGCTCACGTCGGTGGGGACCTTGCTTTCCCTCGGCGGTCTGATCCTGGTCCTCGACCTCACGGGCTCGGTCAAAGTGGACTTCGTCGGAGTCCTCTGGGGGTTGGCTGCAGCGGTTTGCCTCGTGATCTATTTCTTCATCACCGCCAAGCAGAACGACACCTTGCCGCCTATCGTCCTCGCGTCGGGCGGCCTCATGGTGGGCTCGGTCCTCGTGTGGGTTGCCGGCGGCACCGGGCTGCTGTCCATGACGTTCGCTTCCGCTGACACGCACCTGGGTCCCTGGACCACTCCGTGGTGGGTTTCCCTCGCCGGGTTGATCTTGTTGGCGACGGTCCTGTCCTATGTCACGGGAATCATGGCCGCGCGCAGCCTCGGTTCGAAGGTCGCGTCCTTTGTCTCCCTGACGGAAGTCTTGTTCGCCGTGGTCTGGGCCTGGTTGTTGCTGGCTGAGCTGCCCGGAACCATCCAGCTCCTCGGTGGTGCGTTGATTGTTTGCGGCGTGGTCCTGGTCCGCATCGACGAACTACGGGCCGACCGGCTAGGTTCCGCGGAGCCGGGCAAAGCCGCAGCTCCCGAGCTTGACCACGCGAACGACGTCGAGCCTGTGCCTTCCGAGTTGATCTAGGGCTGCTTTCCCGTCGTGGTTGTCCTGCATCGTGGTTGTGCTGCATCGTCGTTGTCATGTGCGGGCATCCCTTCCAAGGGGCGCTGGGCCTAGCATGGGTGATATGTGCCGCAACATCCACACCCTTCACAATTTCGAGCCCCGAGCTACCTCAGCGGAGGTTGAAGCTGCCGCTTTGCAATACGTGCGCAAGATCAGCGGCAGCACCAAGCCCTCCAAGGCCAACGAGGAGGCGTTCGCCAGGGCCGTCGAGGAGATCGCCCACGCCACGCAGCACCTTCTCGATGCCTTGGTGACCCACGCGCCCGCGCGCAACCGTGACGACGAAGCGGCCAAAGCCAAGGCCCGTGCGGCCGTTCGCTTCGGAACCGCGTAACCGGCGGCTGGCGGAACTTCCCTAGCGAAGGGGTAGCCCGCTACGCGCCAGGACCGGCGCGCCACCCGAAGTGGGCAGACTCGCCAGCCCTGCGCTTGCTACCGCCCGAAGGAGCGCAGGCGCAACGAGTTTGCGACCACCAGGACTGAGCTCGCCGCCATGGCGGCTCCCGCGATCATTGGGTTCAGCAGACCCAGGGCTGCCACCGGGATTCCGATCGCGTTGTAGAAGAACGCCCAGAACAGGTTTGTCTTGATGGTGCCGAGTGTCTTCCGCGACAGTTCGATGGCTTGAACGAGCTGACCGAGGTCGCTGCCCATTACTGTCAGGTCGGAAGCCTCGATGGCGACATCCGTGCCCGAACCCATCGCAATGCCGAGGTCGGCTTGGGCCAAGGCTGCGGCGTCGTTGACTCCGTCTCCTGCCATGGCCACGGTGGAGCCCTGGCTTTGGAGGTTCCGAACGGCTTCCACTTTGCCCTCGGGCTGGACGCCCGCCCGCACATCCTCCGGGGCAATTCCGACGGCCGCAGCCACCTGGGCTGCGACCGCGGCATTGTCCCCGGTAAGTAGCAACGGACGGATGCCAAGCTCTTTGAGCTTCGCGATAGCGGCGGCCGATCCAGGTTTGATGGTGTCCCTCAGGGTCACAATCCCGGCAGGTGTTCCGTCAACGGCTACCCAGATGGCAGTTGCGCCTTGTGCTTCTTCGGCGGCAAATGCCTCCTGTTGGGCCGGATCCGGGAAGATCCCGTTCTGTTCCAACCAAGCCGTCCGGCCAGCCAGGACCAACTGCTCGTGGTCGATCCCTGCATCCCCGATCCGTGCGTCGCCGGGACCAGATCCGTTCAGCGCTACCATCCCGCGGACTCCGCCGCCCGGAGCAGAATCGAAGTCCTTCACTACTGGCAGCGAACCGGTACCCGGCAAGGCCGAGGTGGCGGCGGCTGTAATCGCGTGGGCGATGGGATGCTCGGACGCTGCCTCGACTGCGCCCGCGAGAGTCAGGACATCGGCAGGGGAGTGGCCGTTGAGGGCAATCGTGCCGCCTACGGCGAGTTTGCCGCTGGTGACTGTGCCCGTTTTATCCAGGAGGATTGCGTCCACGGTGCGGGTATCCTCGAGGACCTGGGGTCCCTTGATAAGGATGCCGAGTTGGGCGCCACGGCCGGTTCCGGTCAGAAGCCCGACAGGGGTCGCGAGGCCCAAAGCGCACGGGCACGCGATGACCAGTACAGATACCGCCGCCGTGAAGGACGCATTGAGGTCCCCGCTCAGAACGAACCAAAGCACGAATGTGACAACGGCGACCACCAGGACAAGGGGAACGAAGACCGCGCTGATGCGGTCGGCGAGCCGTGCAATCGGGGCTTTTCCCGTCTGGGCCTGGCTGACAAGCCGTCCCATTTGCGCCAAGGTGGTGTCCGAGCCGACGCGTGTTGCCTGGACGATCAACCGGCCGGATGCGTTGATGGTGGCACCTGTGACTTGGCTGCCGGGGCCGACCTCGACCGGCACGGATTCACCGGTGACCAGCGAAGCGTCGACGGCGGAAGCGCCGCCCGTCACTACGCCGTCCGTGGCGATCTTCTCACCGGGGCGGACCACGAAGACATCTCCGGCCACGAGCTGTTCGGCCGGGATCTTGTGCTCGACGCCGTCGCGCAGCACGGTTGCTTCCCTGGCTCCCAAATCGAGCAAGGCCCTGAGGGCGTCGCCCGCCTTGGATTTGGCGTTGGCTTCGAGAAAGCGGCCCAGGAGCAAGAACGTGGTCACCACCGCGGCAACCTCAAAGTACAAGCCACCGCCGCTCATGTCCCCCATGTCGCTCATGCCCGGCATCGACTCCATGCCGGGGTATTCCGTCAGCATGGGGTTGGCGAGGAGTTGCCATGACGAATAGACGTAGGCTGCAAGCACGCCTATGGAGACGAGGGTGTCCATGGTCGAGGCAAAGTGGCGGGCGTTGATTGCGGCGGCGCGATGGAATGGCCACGCAGCCCAGCTCACCACGGGTAGGGCCAAGACCGCGGCGACCCAGCCCCACTGGGGGAACTGGAAGGCGGGAATCATCGAAATCGCGAAAACCGGGACCGTCAGGATTGCTGCGCCTATCAGGCGAGGGCGCAACTGATGTGCGGCTGGCCCATGGGACATATGGTCGCCGCCCGTGCCTCCGACGGCGTTATGTTCATGTTCTGCCGGGACGTGGTGGGCGGTCCCGCTCAGCTGCGCTCCGGCGTCGTGATTGTGATGCTCCTGAACGTCGACCTGAACGTCGGTCGCGGGCACGGTGGGTCCCGCTCCGCGGATCCGGGCTTTGTAGCCAGTGGCTTTGACGGTGTCCACGATCTGCTGGTCGGTGATGTTGGCAGGGACAGTGACGTGGGCCGATTCAAGCGGGAGATTGACCGACGCTTCGACGCCGTCGAGCTTCCCGAGCTTCCGTTCGACGCGGGCCACGCAGGAAGCACACGTCATGCCTTCGATGTCGAGTTCGAGTATGCGCGTGCCCGTTTGGTGCAAGATGTCCTGATTAGTCACGAGTGGCCCCTAGGCCTCATTGGCAACTACCAGGTAGCCGGCTTCGGCAACAGCTTCGCCTATTTCAGCCGGCGACAGCTCCTGGGTAGAAGTGATGGTGACGGTGGAGAGCCCGCCTGGGTTGAGGTCGATTTCAACCTGTTCCACACCGGCCAGTGATTCGATTTCCTCGCTGACTGCCGAGATGCAGTGCCCGCAGGTCATGCCGGAAACGCTGACGTTCGTCTGGATGGTGGCGGTGCGGCCCATTGTGTGCTCCTTGGTGGTGAGTTGGATGGTGGAGTGGTGATTGCTTGCGGGATTACCGCAGCAGGCGCCCGATGGCATCGGTTGCCTCCTTGACCTTGACGTCGATTTGCTCGGCTCGAAGATCGGGATCGGCCTCGGAAGCCGCTCCGGCAACGCAATGGCCGATGTGCTCCTCAACAAGGCCGAGGCTCACGGCGTGGAGTGCTTTGGTGACCGCGGAGACCTGCGTGAGGATGTCGATGCAGTACTTGTCCTCTTCAACCATGCGCGCGATACCGCGCACTTGCCCCTCGATACGTTTGAGGCGCTTCAGGTACGAGTCCTTGTGACTCGAGTAGCCGTGTGGCGAATGGGTCCCGTCCCCGACCTGAACATCCGTGGGGCCAATCGCGAGGTCCACCGCGTTCAGATCGACAGTTTCCACATCGACCGGTTCCACGTTGACCGATTTAGTTTCCGGCGGGTTCAGTTCAACCGTGCTCATGGTCCCAAGGTATACCCCCTAGGGGTATGAATTCAAGTACCCCCAGGGGGTATGCGAAACCCGCCGGTGGCAAGAAGGGTGGGGTCGGCTTCCCGACCCTCTTTGAATCGGGAAAGTGCTTGCGACACGGCAGCCGTGTTTTTGGGGCCGCTGATGGGCCAAGCAGGTTCAGGAACGGGTCTCCCGGCAACGACGCGGGACCTCGCGGCAGCCACGGAGCGGGGCACGCAGTGGCAGCCGGGGCAGCGGTAGCCGGGCAGCCAGCGCGCGTTAAAACAAAGAGCTCCGGAGTGCGTTATTGGGGGATACGCACTCCGGAGCGGACTTTGGAGCAGGTTCTTGGGTTCCTGCTGACAATCAGCTTACGTGGCCCGACGGCCTTCCGCTACCGATCTGAATTACTACTTTCACTTTAGTTTTTCCGGGCCGGGCGGAGCCTCTTCGCGATCCGTGCTTGGCGTGGCGGAATCGTGGGAACTGCGGCGTTCATGGCGGGGGATTGGGACCAAAAGCACGGGCCGGCTCTGATGTCGCGTCAGCCACATGGCGACTGAACCGTTGACGGCTTCGGAAATCCTGTGCCCCAGCCCCGGCTCAGGACATCCGAGAATGATCATGGAAGCCTGGATGTCGTCGGCCAGCCGGCCAATGGCGCGTGCGGGATCACCGGCAAGAAGGCGCAGCGTCCAGTCCACTGGAGCTTCGCCAGCGGCCTCCTGGATCTGGGTGCGGAGTTCGGTCCGGACGGCCGCGACGTCGGCGTCAGCCTTCCCCGGGTGCAGCGACATTCGGTGCGTTTCCTTGGCGGGGTCCCATTCCACCAAGTAGCTTGCCTCATCCACGTAGGCACAGACCAAGGGCGCGGCCAGGCGGAGGGCGAGGTCCCGCGCTGTGCGGAGTACATGGGGATGCTGGCCCGGTAAGACGCCGAGCACCAAAGGAACGCGACCACTGAAACTCTCCGAGGCCATACTCAATTGTTGCCTCGGAGGCCGGGTTTGAACAGCTGCGCAAGGCCTTGTCGAGCATCTCACGCAGGCCTAGCGTTGTAACTGCAAAGGAAGGGGTGGTCCACGTGGAGATCTTCATGTGGTGGCTGGATATTGACGTTAATAGCAAGGAGTGGCTGCGGGAGAACCTCCGTTCAACGGAAATTCCAACGGAAGTCCTGCAGCGCATTGCCGAAGCCGGCGGTCCGCACCCGGATGACCTCGCAGGCGGACTCAGCGACGCGGATTGGGACTTCATAGAGACGCAGTCCGAATTCGTCGACTGACCTGGCTCACGCCAGCGCATAAAAACCGTTGCGGCTCCCGCACGGTGATGGTTGCATGGGGTTCATGGCTACCGCAGAGAGTTATGTCTTAGCGATCGGGACCAAAAAAGGACTCTGGCTTGCACGCAGCTCAGACCGAAAACAGTGGTCCTTCTCCGGTCCGCATTTCCTCATGAGTGAGATCCCGAGCATCGGGATCGATACCCGTGGGGGCAGCCCGCGGATCATGGTGGGCGTGCGCTCCGAACACTGGGGGCCCACCGTGGTTCATTCCGACGATCTCGGCGCGACATGGACCGAGCCCGAACAAGGCGCCATCAAATTTCCCGAAGGCACCGATGCCGCTCTCGAACGGATCTGGCAGATTTACCCCGATTCCGCTGCCAGGCCGGGAGTCGTGTGGGCCGGCTGCGAGCCGATCTCAGTGTGGAAGTCCACCGACGGCGGCGAGCACTTTGAGCTCAACCGTGGCCTTTGGGAGCACCCGCACCACAGCGACTGGGGAGCCGGGTATGGCGGCGCGGCGGCGCATTCGATCGTGGTCAATCCTTCCGGGGAGAACGTCCACGTCGCCATGAGTACTGGCGGCGTCTACCGATCGCTCGACGGCGGTGCCTCCTGGGAGGCGCGCAACAAGGGGATTTCGGCCTACTTCATGCCGGATCCCAATCCCGAGTTCGGCCAGTGCGTGCACAAGATCGCCGCGGATGCCGTCGTCGAAGGCCGCCTTTACGCGCAGAACCACCACGGCGTTTACCGCACGGATGACAACGGCGAGAACTGGGTTTCCATCGCCGAGGGCCTGCCCGCCGATTTCGGTTTTGTCATGCTTACCCACCCGCGGCGCGAGGGTACGGCCTGGGTGGTGCCGATCAAGGCGGATGGAGAGCGGATTCCGCCGGACGGCCGGCTCGCGGTCCATCGCACGGACGATGCCGGACTTACGTGGAAGCGCTTGGACGTGGGGTTGCCGGACCACGAATACAACGCGGTGCTCCGTGACGCGGCCTCGGCGGATACGGCTGAACCCGCCGGGGTGTACTTCGGAACCCGCGGAGGTTCGGTTTACGCCAGCGCTGACGAAGGCGAAACGTTCCAGGAGGTTGCCTCGCATCTCCCGGATGTCTTGTGCGTCCGCGCCGCTGTTGTCTCCGGTGATCTCCTTGCTGAGCAGACTGCCGCCTCAGCTATGACGAGTCTTCCGGCGTAGGACCGGCCTTGCCTGACATTACGGTTGTTTTGCCGAGCGTCCTCCAGCCGCTCGCCGGCGGGCAGTCCTGCCTGACTACACCCGCCGACGGCGCTGTGACCGTGGAAAGATTGCTCGATGCCGTGACCGGGGATTACCCGGTGTTGGCCCGTAGGCTCCGGGACGAAACCGGTTCCCTCCGCCGCTACGTGAATATTTACGTGAATGGCGAGGAAGTTCGTCGTCTCAAGGGCCTGGATACTGAGGTTGTGGGCGGTCAGGAGGTTTTGATCATCCAATCCGTGGCCGGCGGCTGAAGGCCGGGGTGCGGCTCAGGCCACGCGCCAGACGGTGCATTCGTCGGCATTGATGGCCTTGCGAAGGCCGGTCAGCTGGTCCATGATCCAGACGACGCCGATGCCCGGGGCCGTCTCCTGGACGCTGCCCCTGCGGATGACCACGTCATCGTAGGAGGGGCCGACGGAGAGGCGGGCTTCGATTTGGTCGCCGCGGTGCAGCTGGTCAAGTGCGCGGATTCGTGTGGGCTTCGCGGATACTTCCTTCAACATAATGGCCTCCCTGGCTGGAGCTGCCTGCGTTTGCCGGCTATTCCAGTGTGGCGGGGCAATGTTGCAAGGCGGTTTCGCGCGGGTTAGGGGCACGAAAAAATCCGTTGCCGCGTATGTGTCGTTCCAGGGTCAAAACGACACATACGCAGCAACGGATCGAGGAAGGGGTAAAGCGGGGGCCTTACTTCAAGCCGAGTTGCGACGTCGGGGTCTTGAAGGATTCGCGGGCCGTGAGGGCCGAGACGGCGGCGATGACGCAGATGGCGCCGGTGAAGATGCTGATCTGGACCCAGCCACCGGCCTTGGTGCCGCCCATCGCGGTGACGATTGCCGGGGCGAAGCCTGCCATGAGGAATCCGAGCTGCGTGCCGATGGCGAGGCCGGAGAAGCGGACCTTCGTGCTGAACATCTCGCCGTAGAAAGAAGGCCAGACGGCGTTGGCCGCGGCGTATCCGATAGCGAAGTAGACCACGGAGACCAGGAACATGAGCGGTACGCTGCCGCCTTCGAGGGTCAGGAGGAACACCGGGGTCATGATCGCACTGGCGACGGCGCCGTAGATGAAGACGGGCTTGCGGCCGATGCGGTCGGCCAGCGCGCCGAAGACGGGCTGGGTGCCGAGGGCGACGATGTTGGCGACGACCACGAGCCACAAAGTGATGGTGCTGTTCACGTGGGCCACGTCCTTGGCATAGGCGATGGCCAGGGTCCCGAAGACGGTGCTCACGGCAGCGATGAAGGCGCAGCAGACCACGCGGAGGACGTCGGCCCAGTGCTGGCGGAGGAGGTCGGCAACCGGGAGCTTGGCGATCTGGTTGTTTTTCTTCGCTTCTTCGAACGCCGGCGGCTCGTGGAGGGTGCGGCGGATGAAGAAGGCGACAACCACCACGACGGCGCTGAGCCAGAACGGGATGCGCCAGCCGATGCTGTACTTGACGTCGTCGGGCAGGGCGACGACGGGGATGAAGATCAGCGCGGCGAGGATTTGCCCGCCCTGGGTTCCGGTGAGGGTCCACGAGGTGAAGAAGGAACGGCGGTTGTCCGGAGCATGTTCAAGTGTCATGGACGAAGCGCCGGCTTGCTCGCCCGCGGCGGAAAGCCCTTGGCAGAGGCGCGCAAAGACCAGGAGCGCGGGTGCCCACCAGCCGATCGCCTTGAAGTCGGGAAGGCAACCGATGATGAAGGTTGCGCCGCCCATCAGGACGAGGGTGAACATGAGCACGCGCTGGCGGCCGATCCGGTCTCCGAAGTGCCCCAGGATGATGGCGCCCACCGGACGTGCGACGTAGGCAAAGCCGAACGTCGCGAACGACATGATTGCCGCGTTGGCATCCGCGCTGGGGAAGAAGACGTGCGGGAAGATCAAGGCCGCCGCCGAACCGAAGATGAAGAAGTCGTAGTACTCGACGGCGCTGCCGAGGAAGCTGGCGAGTGCGGCTTTCTTCGGCGTTCCTGCGGTGGCAGCAGTGCCCGGCTCCGTAGACGGGATCGTGTGGCTCATGGTGTTCCTTTGGTGTGACGGCGATGTCGCATCTGGCTGGATATTGCGTGCCTGAACGCTGATCGGGGCTCCGGCAGTGAAACTCGCACTGTAGCCACCATGTGAGAGCGACTTGTGCGATACAGCAATGATGACTGTGAGCACAGTCACTTGTCAAGATATTTACTCACCATCTAGATATAGCTCTCACGATGTGGGAACATTTAGCTATGGATGTGAAGGAAGACACAAAAACCGACATGATCGGAAAGGCCCTGGGCCTCCTTGTATTGCTGGGCAACGAGCCGAAGGGGGCGAGCGCTTCCGAGTTGGCGCGCCAGGCGGACCTGCCGTTCAGCACCACTTACCGGCTGCTGGGCTCGCTTACCCGCGATGGATTCGTGGACTACGAGGCCGACGGCCGCCGCTACCACCTGGGGCTTCGCGTCTTCCAGCTGGGCCAGCGGGTGTCCAACCATCACGGATTCGCCGGCACGGCCCGGCCCATCTTGCAGCGCGTCACCGAAGGGACTGGCGAAGCCACCATCCTTTCCGTCCGCGATGGCCACCACCACCTCACGGTCAACAAGGTGGACGGACCCCAGATGTTCCGGGTTACGAGTGATCCCGGGCATCTTGGAATGCTCCACACCACGGCGGTCGGCAAGGCGCTGATTGCCTTTGCCGACGACGTGGAACGCAAGGAGCTGGTCGAAGGGATCGAACTCGAGCCGCTCACGGAATTCTCCATCACGGACCGTGAGGTTTTCCGCGAGGAGATCGACAAGACCCGCCGCCAGGGCTACGCCCTCATGGACCAGGAGAACGAGGTGGGCATGCGCGCCGTCGCCGTGCCCGTGCTCAACTCACAGGGAATCGCTTTCGCGTCGCTTGCCACGGCCGTCCCGGTGTTCCGGATGGAAGTGGAGCAGCTCATTGCCGTCGTCCCCTTGCTGAAAAGCGCGGCTGCCGAGCTCGCGGACCGCTTGCCGCAGCGCTAAAGGCGCTTGCGCCGTGCCACTTTTGTTCGCGATAAGAACACTAGTGCAATATATGAACATTTTGTGTAGTCTGATCCATAACGCCCGACGAAGCGGCCCGCGCCAGGCATGGAAGCCAGCGCCAGCCGATCCGCAGGTGCAGTTGTCAAAGGAGCAATGAAGTATGAGCAACCGAGCCGAATCCTTCCTGGTGGGCCTTATCGGCGAAGGCGTCATCCCTTCGCTGACGCCGCCCATGCATGAGAGGGAGGCCGACGTCCAGGGGCTGCGCTACCTGTACCGGCCCATCGACCTGCTGGAGCTCTCCCTGCCGGGTTCCGCCGTCGGGGACCTCCTGGTCTCCGCGTCCCGGCTCGGCTACAACGGCCTCAACATCACCCATCCGTGCAAGCAACTGGTGCTGCCGTTCCTTGACGAGATTTCCGACGACGCGCGCCGGCTCGGTGCGGTGAACACGGTCCTGATCGAAGACGGCCGCTTCATTGGCCACAACACCGACTTTTCCGGTTTCGCTTCCGCTCTGGCCGCAGGCCTTCCCGACGCCGGCCTGGAGCGCGTCGTCCAGCTTGGCGCCGGAGGAGCCGGCTCCGCCGTCGCGTACGCACTCCTCTCCGCCGGCGTGAAGACGCTGGACCTCGTGGACGTGGATCCCGCACGCGGTGCGGAGCGCGCCGTCGAGCTTTCCGCTTTGTTCCCGGACCGGACAATAACGGCGCGTACGACGGCGGAGCTGCCGCAGCTTATGCCGCTCGCCGACGGTTTGGTGCACTGCACCCCGGTGGGCATGGCCGCCCATCCCGGCCTCCCACTGGACATGTCCCTCGTGGAATCCCGCCACTGGGTCGCGGACATCGTCTACCGTCCGATCGAGACCGCGCTGGTCCTCGAAGCCAGGGCCAAGGGTTGCCGGGTGCTCGACGGCGGCCGGATGGCAGTGGGCCAGGCCGCCGACGCTTTCCGCATCTTCACAGGCCGCGACGCCGATCCCGAACGGATGCGGGCACATTTCCTGGAACTTGTGGGCGCCGAAGAAGCCAAGGCGCTCGCGGGAGCTGGTCACTGATGCGCACGGGAATCGCCACGGTCTGCCTGTCCGGCACCCTCAAGGAAAAGATGCAAGCCTGTGCGGTTGCGGGTTTTGACGGTATCGAGATTTTCGAACAGGACCTGGTCACGTCGTCCCTGAGCCCGGAGGACATCCGGAAGATGGCCGCCGACCTTGGCCTCAGCCTTGACCTGTACCAGCCGTTCCGCGACTTCGACGGCGTCTCCGAGGACATCCTGCAAGAGAACCTGCGCCGGGCGGACGCGAAGTTCAAGCTCATGTCCCGCCTGGGCATGGACACCATCCTGGTATGCACCAACGTGGGAACCGCCACGATCGACGACGACGACCTCCGGGCCGAGCAGCTCGCCCGACTCGCCACACTGGCCGGTGAACACGGCGTCAAAGTGGCGTACGAAGCGCTCGCCTGGGGCAAATACGTCAATGACTATGAGCACGCACACCGCCTCGTGTCCGCCGTCGACCACCCGCACCTTGGCACCTGCCTCGATTCCTTCCACATCCTTTCCCGCGATTGGGACACTGCACCGATCGCGGACATCCAGGCCGGGAAGATCTTCTTCGTCCAGGTGGCCGACGCCCCGAAACTTTCCATGGACGTGCTGTCCTGGAGCCGCCACTACCGCGTCTTCCCGGGCGAAGGGCAGTTCGAGCTCGCGAAGTTCATGGGCCACGTTGTCCGCGCCGGCTACTCCGGTCCGGTCTCGTTGGAGGTCTTCAACGATGTCTTCCGGCAGTCCGACGTCGAACGCACAGCCGTCGACGCCATGCGTTCGCTGATCTGGCTCGAGGAACAGAGCGCCAAGTGGCTCGAGGCGAACCCGGCGATCACGACGGCGGGCGGCGGCAACGGTGACATGGGCACCCGGGCGGCAGGCCGCCGTCGTTATCCGATGGAACTGGCCACGCTCCCCAAGGTGGCCGAACCCGCCGGTTTCAACTTCGCCGAGGTCAAGACCGACGAACCCGCCCAGCTCGAAAAACTCCTGGGCCAGCTTGGCTTCGAATTCGACGGCCGCCACCGCACCAAGGACGTCCAGCTCTGGTCCATGGGCCACGCACGCGTCATCATCAACGAACAAGCGCCGTCGCACAGCGAGCCCGCCATCGCGGCGTTGGGGTTCGACGTCGATTCCCCCGTGATTGCCTCAGCCCGTGCCCAGCAACTCAAGGCACCCGTGGTACCGCGCAAGGTCCAGGCCGACGAAGAGGTCTTCCAAGGCATCGCCGCTCCGGACTCCACCGAGATCTTCCTGTGCCAAGGCAACCCCGACGGCACCGCCGCCTGGACTGGTGAATTTGGTGAAGGCAGCGAATTCGGCGAAGGCTTGGAACGCCGCCAGACGGCGGACCCGGCGGTCATTGACCACGTGAACCTGGCCCAGCCCTGGCAGCACTTCGACGAGGCCGTCCTCTTCTACACGAGCGCCCTCGCACTGGAACCGCAGCCGTTTGCCGAAGTGCCGAGCCCCAACGGCCTGGTGCGCTCGCAAGTCATGCAGACGTCCGACAGGGCCGTGCGCCTCGTGCTGAACCTGGCCCCGCTGCTTCACCAAGAACCGGGCCAGCAAGGCAACGGCGGCCGCAAAACCTACCAGGAGCACATAGCGTTCGCCGTTCAGGACCTCGTGGCCACCGCGCGGGCAGCGCGAGCCCGCGGTCTCGAGTTCCTCAAGATTCCGGCCAACTACTACGAGGACCTGGACGCGCGCTTCGCCCTGGACCCGGACTTCCTGGCCACCCTCAAGGAACTCAACCTCCTCTACGACCGGGACGCCAACGGCGAATTCCTGCACTTCTACACCGCCACAGTGGGCAGCGTCTTCTTCGAAATGGTGGAGCGCCGCGGCAACTACGACGGCTATGGAGCCCCCAACGCCCCTGTGCGCCACGCCGTCCAATACGACCACCTGCACCGCTACTAAACCGAAACCGGAATCACGAAACCAACCAGGAAGGAGCCGGCCGTGCAGCTAGATGCAAACGCCGGGCATCACCAAGACGACGAGCTCGTACCCGCGGCTGAACCGCATGCCGGGCACGCGCCGTTGGACGCCGCCGTCGAGACCCAAGCGGACCTGAGCGCCGAGATCAAGGCGATCGGCGACGCTTACGCGCGGGCGCTCAAGGATGGCGCCGCGCCCGAGACGCAGCCCCGGCTCGACTTCGCCCCGTACCGGAGCAGCATCCTGCGGCACCCCACCAAGAGCCTGCACCACGCGGACCCGGAAACCATCGAGCTGTTCTCGCCCGCCTTCGGGCACCAGGACGTGCACGCCCTGGAAGCCGACCTCACCATCCAGCACAACGGCGAACCGCAAGGCGAACGGATCATCGTGCAGGGCAAAGTGCTCGACGGCGACGGCCGCCCCGTAGCGGGACAGCTAGTGGAAATCTGGCAGGCGAACGCCGCCGGCCGGTACATCCACAAGCGCGACCAGCACCCCGCACCGCTCGACCCGAACTTCACCGGCGTCGGACGCTGCATCACCGGCCCGGACGGCTCCTACCGCTTCTCCACCATCAAGCCCGGCGCCTACCCGTGGAAGAACCACCTCAACGCGTGGCGGCCGGCCCACATCCACTTCTCCCTGTTCGGCACGGACTTCACGCAGCGCATCGTCACCCAGATGTACTTCCCCGGCGACCAGTTGTTCCCGCTGGATCCCATTTACCAGTCGATCGTGGACCAAGACGCCCGCGACCGCCTCGTGGCCACGTACGACCACGAACTGACGAGCCCCGAATGGGCCCTGGGCTACAACTGGGACATTGTCCTGACCGGGTCGAAGCGGACCTGGACCGAAAACGAAGCATACGGCGACGCCGGGGACGAGGAGTAGGAACATGAGCAAGCTGACCCCCACTCCCGGCCAGACCGTTGGCCCGTTCTACGGCTACGCCCTCCCCTTCACCAAGGACAACGAGCTCCTTGCACCGGGAAGCCCCGGAAGCATCCGCCTCCAAGGCACCGTGTACGACGGCGCAGGCGAAACCATCCCCGACGCCATCCTGGAAATCTGGCAGCCCGATGCCCACGGCAACGTGGTCCAGCGCACCGGTTCCTTGGTCCGCGACGGCTACACCTTTACCGGCTGGGGCCGCGCTTCCGTCGGCAACTCCGGCGTCTTCACTTTCACCACGGTCAATCCCGGCACCACCCCGCCGGTCCCCGGAAAACCGGCGGCAGCGCCGTTCATCTCGGTGGCCGTCTTCGCGAGAGGCCTCATGAACCGCCTGTTCACCCGCATCTACCTGCCGGAGAACGAGGAAGCCCTCGCGGCCGATCCACTGCTCAGCTCGCTCGAACCCGAGCGCCGCAAAACCCTCATCGCCCGCCGCGACGCCGATGGCGGACTCACGTGGGACCTGCGCCTGCAGGGCACGGACGAGACCGTCTTCCTCGACTTCGAGCGCGTCGAAGGCGCCTCAAAGTGAATATCGACGGCGATTTCGGGCTCCTCAGCCCGGTATCGGCGTCGCCCCTGGTCGCCGCGCTGACCGGGGACCACGCCGTCGTCGCTGCGATCCTCGCCGTCGAGGCCGCCTGGGCGTCCGTACTGGAAGACGCCGGACTGGCTCCCGCTGGATCCGCCGCCGTGGTTGCCCACGCCGCGGATCCGGCGCACTACGACGTCGCTTCGATCGCCGAACGGGCACAGGGCGGCGGAAACCCGGTCATCCCGCTCCTCGTCGAACTCCGGAAGAACGTCAAAACCGCCGACGCCGAACGCGGCCACGTCGGTGCCGGCGCCGCCGTGCACACCTCCCTGACTAGCCAGGACGTGCTGGACACCGCGCTCATGGTGATGATCCGCAACGTCCGCGGAGCGTTGCTCGCCGAAGTGAAGGGAACGACGACGGCGCTCGCCGCCCTCGCGGAACACCATACGGACACGCTGTGCGTCGGCAGGAGCCTGACCCAGCATGCGCTTCCCTTCACGTTCGGGCTCAGGGCCGCGCAGTGGTTCCAGGGAATCGCAGCCGCCGGCCGCCGCTTGCAATCACTTGAGCTTCCGGTGCAGTTCGGCGGGGCTGGAGGGACTTTGGCTTCGGCCTCGGTAATGGCCGGCGACTCTCCTTTGAGCCCCTTCGATCTCGCCGACGCCTTGGCGGCGAAGCTCGGCTTGGCTTCGGCTCCGGCTCCGTGGCAGACCAGCCGCCTCGCCGTGACTGGGGTAGGCGATGCTCTGGCGGCGTTGTCGGACTCCTTCGGCAAGATGGCCGCCGACCTGCTGTTCCTTAGCCGTCCCGAAGTGGCAGAGCTAGGTGAGCCCTTGGCGGCTGGCCGCGGAGGCTCCTCGGCCATGCCGCAAAAGCAGAACCCGGTCCTTTCCATCCTTGTCCGAAGTGCGGCTCTCCAGGCTCCAGGCCTCGCGGCACAACTGCACACTGCTGCCGCGAATTTCAACGATGAACGTCCGGACGGGGCGTGGCACAGCGAGTGGCCGGCCTTGCGCGAACTCCTGAGGCTCACCCTGGGTGCAGCCGCCCAACTCAAGGAACTCGCGGGCGGATTGCGTGTCTTCCCGGAGGCCATGCGCCGAAACCTGGACATCTCCGGGCCGCTGCTGTTGAGCGAGAAGGTGATGGCCGTCGTCGTACCGCTCCTCGACACGGACCACGGCGAGGCGAAAGCCCGGCTACAGGCCGTCGTCGACGAAACGCTCCAAGCGCCCGCAGGTACGCGGTCCGAGAATGAGGAGCAATCCCTGCTGTACGCCAGGCTCCTCCGGGACGCGGTGCCCGCGGACAAGCTTTCCGACGCCGAACTCGACGCGCTGCTGGACCCCGCGAACTATGTGGGCGAGGCCGTCGAAATCGCCCGCCGCATCCTCGCTGCCTTCCCGGAGTATGCCGGGAACCCTGAAACTACCCGGATTCCGAAGGAGGCCAACCGTGGCTAAGCCCAAGATCAAGGCCGTGCTGCTGTCCCCGCAACGGACCCTCGGCGAAAAGCCCCTCTTGGTGGTGGGGCCATCGCTCGGGACCTCCACGGTGCTGTGGACCGAAGCGGCAAGCCTGCTCGGCAACGATTTCGACGTCGTTGGCTGGGACCTTCCGGGACACGGCGTTTCGCCGGCGGCCGCGGAGACGTTCAGCGTCGCCGAGTTGGCCGAATCCGTCGTGGACCTGGTGGACTCGATCGCGCCCGGAGCAGTGTTCCACTACGCCGGTGTTTCCTTGGGCGGCGCCACTGGCCTGCAATTGGGCATCAAGCACGGCGAACGGCTCAAGTCCCTGTCCGTGCAATGCTCCGGCGCGAAGATCGGCACGCCGGAAGGCTGGCTGGAACGCGCCGAGGTTGTCCGTGCACAAGGCACCGCCGTGATGATTCAGGGCTCGGCACAACGTTGGTTCGCGGCTGGGTTCATGGACCGCGAGCCCGTTGTCAGCAGCCGCCTCCTGCACTCCCTGCGCGACGCCGACCGTTTCAGCTACGCCTTTTGCTGCGAAGCCCTCGCCGCTTTCGATGTCCGTTCCGAGCTCGGGAGTGTCACGGTCCCGACCCAAGCGGTAGCCGGCGTCGAGGACACGGTGGCTCCGCCGTCGTTCGCTGAAGAAACGGCGGCGGGAATCAACGCCGGGGGCGGGTCCGCTGTGGCGGTAGCGCTCGACGGCGTCGCGCACCTTGCGCCCGCCGAGGCGCCTGCCGCGGTTGCGGACCTGATGCGGAACTTCATGGAAGAGGCTGGAAAATGAGCCACGAATCTTCGCAGGGCGCAGTTGAATCGCAAGGCGCGGTCCAGCGAGGGGCAACCTCGCAGGAAATCTACGACGCCGGCATGGTGGTCCGCCGCGAAGTGCTCGGCGACGCCCACGTTGACCGCGCCAACGCGAACAAGGACGAATTCACCGACGACTTCCAGGACATGATCACCCGGATCGCCTGGGGCGGCATTTGGACCAGGCCCGGCATCGACCGGCGCATGCGTTCGGCCGTCACCATCACCGCCATGGTGGCGCATGGGCACTGGGAGGAACTCGCCATGCACATCCGCGCCGCCATGACCAACGGGCTCAGCAGGGACGAAGTCAAAGAAATCCTGCTGCAGACCGCCATCTACTGCGGAGTCCCCTCCGCCAACACCGCATTCAAAACCGCGCAACAGGTCTTCGCCGCGATGGACGAAGCCGCCCGCTAGCCGGGGCCCACGAGAATTTGAGGAACACATGAACCAGGCTTTTGTTTACGATGCCGTGCGGACGCCTTTCGGGAAGTTCGGCGCCGGCCTTGCGGGGATCCGTCCGGACGACCTCGCGGCGCACGTGGTGCGCGAGTCGGTCAAGCGCGCCCCGGGGCTGGATGTTGAGCGGATCGACGAGGTGGTGTTCGGCAACGCGAACGGCGCGGGCGAGGAGAACCGCAACGTCGCCCGTATGGCCACGCTGCTGGCCGGCTTGCCGACGTCGATCCCGGGGACCACGGTCAACCGCTTGTGCGGGTCGTCGCTGGACGCCGCGATCATCGCGTCGCGCCAGATCAATGCCGGCGACGCCGATCTGGTGCTCGTGGGCGGCGCCGAATCGATGAGCCGCGCCCCGTGGGTGCTGCCGAAGACGGCCAAGCCCTACCCGGCCGGCGACATGACGTTGGCATCGACCACGTTGGGTTGGCGCCTCGTTAACCCGGCCATGCCGAAAGAGTGGACCGTTTCCCTGGGCGAGGCCACGGAGCGCTTGCGTGAGAAGTACGGGATCAGCCGGGAGCGGCAGGACGAGTTCGCCGCCGCGTCCCACAACCTCGCCGCCGCGGCGTGGGACGAAGGGTTCTACGACAACCTGGTGACCGCGGTTCCGGGAACGGACCTTGTCCGGGACGAGGGGATCCGGGCGGGTTCGACGGCGGAGAAGCTGGCCGGATTGAAGACGGTGTTCCGGCCGGAGGAATCCGGCACGGTGACGGCGGGCAACGCGTCGCCGTTGTCCGACGGCGCCTCCGCGGCCTGGATCGGCAGCGAAAGCGCCGCCGGGCTGCTCGGGCTCGAGCCGTTGGCCCGCATCGCCGGGCGCGGCGCACACGGCAATGATCCCCAGTACTTCGGTTTCGCTCCGGTGGAAGCGGCAAACAAGGCCCTCGCGAAGGCGGGCATCGGCTGGGACGAGGTTGGCGCCGTCGAACTTAACGAAGCATTCGCAGCGCAGTCCCTGGCTTGCATCGATGCGTGGGGGATCGACCCGACGATCGTGAACCGGCACGGTGGCGCGATCGCGATGGGCCACCCGCTGGGTGCCTCGGGCACGAGGATCCTGGGGACGCTCGCGCGCAGCTTGCAGGCCTCCGGGCAGCGCTGGGGCGTGGCGGCGATCTGCATCGGAGTCGGGCAAGGCCTGGCCGTGGTGCTGGAAAACGTCACTGCCGGAATTAAGGGTTAAGGGACGATGCTGAATTTCATTGACACAGTGGGCGAAGCTATTGCCGACATCAAGGACGGTTCTACCGTCATGATCGGCGGTTTCGGCAACGCAGGGCAGCCGTTCGAACTCATCGACGCGCTGCTGGATTCCGGGGCGACCGATCTGACTGTGGTGAACAACAACGCCGGCCAGGGAGACCAAGGCTTGGCGCTGCTCATCAAGGAAGGGCGGGTGCGCAAGATGATCTGCTCCTTCCCCCGCCAGTCCGATTCCTGGCACTTCGACGCGAAGTTCAAGGCCGGGGAAATCGAACTCGAACTGGTTCCCCAAGGCAACCTGGCCGAGCGGATCCGCGCCGCGGGAGCCGGCATCGGCGGGTTCTTCACCCCCACGGGGTACGGCACCATGCTCGCCGAGGGCAAGGAAACCCGCCTGTTGGACGGCAAGTGGCAGGTCTTCGAAACACCCATCCACGCCGACGTCGCGCTCATCAAGGCACTCAAGGCGGACGGCAAAGGCAACCTCGTGTACCGCAAGACCGCCCGGAACTTCGGGCCGATCATGGCCGCCGCGGCGAAACACACCATCGTGCAGGTCTCTGAGATCGTACCGATCGGAGCCTTGGACCCCGAGAACGTGGTGACCCCGGGAATCTACGTCAACAGCATCGTGAAGGTGGCCTGATATGAGCATCCAGACCAATGTGCAGACCTCGGCAACACCGCTGGGCCGCGACGAGCTGGCCGCCCTCGTGGCCCGGGACATCGCGCCCGGCTCGTTCGTGAACCTCGGCATCGGGCAGCCGACCCTGGTCTCCAACTATCTCAGCGACGAGCAGAACATCACCCTCCACACGGAGAACGGCATGCTCGGCATGGGCCCTGAAGCCCACGGGGACGAGATCGACGGCGACCTCATCAACGCGGGCAAGATCCCCGTCACCGAGCTCCCCGGCGCCTCGTACTTCCACCACGCCGATTCCTTCGCGATCATGCGTGGCGGGCACCTGGACATTTGCGTGCTCGGCGCCTTCCAGGTCTCGGCCACGGGTGACCTCGCCAACTGGCACACCGGGGCACCGGACGCGATCCCGGCTGTCGGCGGAGCCATGGACCTGGCCACCGGCGCCAAGGACGTGTTCGTCATGATGACCCTGCTGACCCGCGAAGGCGCCTCCAAGCTCGTGGAACAGTGCAGCTACCCGTTGACCGGCGTTGGCTGCGTGACCCGCGTGTACACGGACAAGGCCGTGTTCCTCACCGGTCCCGACGGCGTCAGCGTGCGTGAAACCTTCGGCTGCACCCTCGAAGAACTCCAAGCCTTGGTGCCGGTCCCGCTCAAGGCTGTTTGACGTGACGCGAGTTGGCAGCAAATGCCCCTCGGAAGGATTCCCAAGGGCATCTGCTGCCAGCTCGCGCCCATAAGATTGGTAACCATGACCGACGCAGCAGTATCCGGAGCGCCGCAGGCCGGTTCCCCGCAGGCGAGCGACCAGTACGTTCAATCACTGGCCCGCGGGCTCTCCGTGATCCGCGCTTTCGACGCCGCCAACCCCGTCATGACCCTCAGCGAAGTGGCGGCGCGGACCAGCCTGACCCGAGCCACGGCCCGGCGTTTCCTGCACACCTTGGTGGAACTGGGGTATGTCCGCACGGACGGCAAGACCTTCGCGCTGACGGCGATGGTGCTGCAGCTTGGTTACTCGTATCTGTCCGCATTGTCATTGCCCCAGCTCGCGCAGCCGCACCTTGAGGAGCTGTCAGTGAAGCTGGGGGAGTCGACGTCGGCCGCCGTGCTGGACGGCGCGGATATCTTCTACGTGGCGAGGGTTGCCACCCGCCGGATCATGACAGTGGGAATCACTGTGGGAACCCGCTTCCCGGCGTATGCCACGTCCATGGGGCGCGTCCTCTTGGCGGACCTCCCGGGACCGAAAATCGAGGAGTATGTGTCCTCGCTGGAGTTCAAGGCCCTCACTCCGCGAACCCTGACGTCACGAGCGGAGCTACTGGCCGAGCTGGACCGGGTGCGCGCTCAGGGCTGGTGCGTCCTGGACCAGGAACTGGAGTTGGGCCTCATGTCCGTCGCGGCGCCGGTGCGCAATGCGGCCGGCAAGGTGGTGGCCGCCGTCAACGTCTCGCTCCAGGCCCAGAACGTCGCAGCCCAGCCGGACCCCAATGCCTATGTCGACTCGGTCCGCGATGAAATCGTGCGCACCGCCGGCCTGATCTCGGCGGATATCGCGGCGAAGCACTAGGACGCGTCCGCCTACATCCACAAGCTCGTCACGCCGCCCGCGCCCTGCACTTGCACGGGTACGGTGCTCCCGGTCGTATTGCCGTTTCCGAGTTGGCCTTGGGTGTTGTAGCCCCAGGCGCGGACCGTTCCGTCACTGAGCAGCGTGAAGACATCGTAGATGCTGGCGCTGAGGGATTTCACTCCTGCGAGGCCCTGCACCTGGACCGGAACGGAACTGTTCGTGATGGTGCCGTTTCCAAGTTGGCCGTACCAGTTGGCGCCCCAGGACCGGACTGTTCCATCCGCGAGCACCGCGAAGGCTGAGACTTCACTGGCGGCAATGCTGGCAACCCCCGTGAGGCCCTGGACCTGGACGGGAACGCTGCTGTTGGCGGTGCTGCCGTTCCCGAGCTCGCCGTAAGTTCCCAAGCCCCACGCCCAGGCCGTTCCATTCCGGAGGACTGCGTATGCCGTTCCACCGTTCGCCGCGAAGGATGCTGCGCTGGCGAGCCCGTTCACCTGGACCGGGACACTACTGTTGGCTTTATTCCCATTGCCGAGTTGGCCGTAGCCGTTGAATCCCCAGGCCCGGAGGGTCCCGTCTGCCAGTACCGCCCATGCACTGCCATAGCTGGCCGAGACCGTCGAAACGCCAGCGAGTCCTTGCACCTGGACAGGGACGGCGCTGTTGGTGGTGGTTCCGTTGCCCAGTTGGCCGGACTGGTTGGATCCCCACGCACGGACTGTACCGTCGCTCAGCAGCGCGTAGGCCGATCCGCCGTTGACGGTGATGGCGGCTACCTTGCTGAGCCCGGTGACTTGTACCGGAGTGGTGCTGTTGGTGTTCGTCCCGTTGCCCAACTGCCCTGATGAATTGTCGCCCCACGCCCACACTGTGCCGTCTCCCAGCAGCGCGTAAGCCGTGCTCCCGCTCGCGGCCACGGAGACGGCACCGGACAATCCGGTGACCCGGACAGGGACGCTGCTGTCCGTCGTCGTACCGTTCCCGAGCTGGCCGAATCCGTTTCCACCCCACGCCCAAACGGACCCGTTCGTGAGCGCCGCATACTTCGTGGTTTGGCCTTGGGCTGCCATGAAGATGCCATCGAGTCCCGTTACGCCCACCGGCACGCTGCTGTAGGACGTCGATCCGGACGCGCCGAGTTGGCGACTGTAGTTGTCACCCCACGCGCTGACCGTCCCGTTGGCCAGCAACGCGAACGCCGTTCCCCTCCCAACAGCCATGGCGACCGCTCCGTTAACACCGCTGGCTTGCACCGGGCCGGTGCTGTTGGCGGTGGTTCCGTTGCCGAGTTGCCCTGCCTGGTTGAGTCCCCATGCACGGACCGTTCCGTCGCGAAGTACGGCGTACGCGGCCATGGTGGTGGAGTTCGCTTTGTCCACTGAGACAAAGGCAGCTCCGGTGATGCCTGGGATTTGGATGGGGAGGGTGCTGTTGGTGGTGGTTCCGTTGCCGAGTTGTCCGGCCTGGTTGGCTCCCCATGCACGGACGGTCCCGTCACCCAGGACGGCGTACGCGGTGCCTTTGCTCGCCGTGATGGAGGCGACGTTGCTCAGGCCTTGGACGCGGACGGGGTTGTTGTTGTCGCTTGTGGTTCCGTTGCCGAGCTCGCCCGATCCGTTTACGCCCCACGACCGCACCGTCTTATCGGACAGGAGGGCATACGCGTTGGAGTTGCTTGCCACGATGGACGCCACCCCGCTAAGCCCGGAGACCTGGACGGGAACGTTGCTGTTGTTCGCGGAGCTTCCGCTGCCGAGTTGGCCGCTCGAATTATCTCCCCAGGCGCGGATGGTGCCGTCGGACAAGAGGGCGTACGCCGTGAAATCGCTGGCCGTAATCGACGCGACGCCAGAGAGCCCGGAGACCTGGACCGGGGTGCTGCTGCCCGTGCCGGTAGTGCCATTGCCAAGTTGGCCAACGAAGTTGGAGCCCCAAGACCGCACGGTTCCGTCACGCAGCACGGCGTACGCTCCGTTGTAGGTGGCCGTAATCGACGCGACGCCGGAGAGCCCGGAAACCTGGATCGGCGTGCTGCTGGAGGTGACCCCGGTGCCGAGCTGGCCGGCGGCGCTGTCTCCCCACACACGGACGGTCCCGTCGGCCAGCAGGGCGTACGCCGTGCGGCCGTTGATCGCGATGGATGTGACGCCGGATAGCCCGCTGACCTGTACAGGGCTGCCGCTATCGGTTGTGGTGCCGTTGCCGAGCTGGCCCTGCCCGTTGTAGCCCCAGGCCCGGACCGTCCCGTCGGACAACAGCGCGAAAGTCGTGGCGCCGTCGCCCGCGATTGCCGTGACACCGGACAAGCCGGAGATGGCCGCGGGGACGGCAACATAAGGCACGGTCCCGTTGCCGAGTTGGCTCGAACGGTTGTCGCCCCATGTGCTCGGAGAGCTGCTCGACGATCCGGCGAGGAAGTAGCCCGCGACGTCGGCGATCAACTGGGTGGCGCCCGCGGAGCGGTTGAACAAGGCGATCTGTCCGTCGCCACCGAGGGGAACGGTGACGGAGCCCGGAATGGTCTGGCCGGTCGAGAAATTGATGTTGGACGCGTTGGGGCGAGGGGTTCCGGAGGCGAACGCGGTGATGAACCCGAACGATTGCGGGGCTGTCACGGTGAGGTTGAAGACAGCCGCTGCCGCGCTGGCGGGGATCCCGCTCACGCCGCCCACTCGGAAGGACACCGTGCCGTCAGGACTGGCGGGTGCGCTGTTTCGCGTATCAAGGAGCCGCGACGGCGTTATCGGAACGAAGACGCCGGGCGCCGTCGGGGTTCCGGCAAGGTAGTAGCCCGCGACGTCCGCGATCAGCTGGGTGGCGCCGGAGGAGCGGTTGAAGAGGACCACTTTGCCGTCGGCGCCCACTGGCACTGTCACCGAATTCGGAACGGTTTGATCGGTCGCGAAGTTGATGTTGGACGAGTTGGGCCGCGGCGTTCCGGAAGCGTAGGCGGTAATGAACCCGAACGACGTCGGACTCACCACCGTGAGGTTGAACGTCACCGCGGAAACGTTCGCGGGAATGCCGGCGACGCCGCCGACTTGGAAGGACACCGTTCCGTCAGGGCCGGCAGGGGACGAGCCGCGCGTATCCAGGAGCCGGGCCGGGGTGATGGGTACGAACGCTCCCGCGGCCGTGGGCGTGCCTGGGAGGTAGTAGCCGGAAACGTCCGCAATGAGCTGGGTGGTGCCCGAGGACCGGTTGAAGAGGACAACCCTCCCGTCTGCGCCCACGGGAACCGTGACCGAGTTCGGGATCGTTTGGCCGCTGGAGAAGTTCACGTTGGAGGCGTTCGGCCGGTTGCCGCCCGAGGCGTACGCAGTAATGAATCCGAAGGACTGCGGGGCCGTAACGGTGAGGTTGAAGACAACGGCGGCGACGTTGGCCGGAATGCCGTTGACCCCGCCCACTTGGAAGGACACGGTTCCGTCCGGGCCTGCCGGCGCGGAATTGCGGGTGTCGAGGAGTCGTGCCGGCGATATGGGAATGAACGCGCCCGGGGTGCTTGGCTTCCCCGAGGTCCCCGTGACCGCGACGGGCGTGGTTGCCGGTCCACCTTCGACCGAAGCGACTGCGCTCGGCGCGGCGAGACCCGAAACTGCCAGCACGACACCCAAAGCAACGGCGAACCCCGCGGCCTTTCGGCGCAGCCTTGCACGCAAAGAAACCATGAAATCCCCGAAATGACATGGCTCCCGATGACGGACGAGCCGCTATTGATCCTCGCGAAAATTACCACACGGCAGCGGCCAACATCCGTTGTGACGCAGTTCCTGGACCTCTTTGAATCCGTGGATGTCCGGCACGCCGTGATTTACCGGCGCGCCGCCGTCGGAGTCGGGGCAAAAGAGGTCACGACGGCGGCCGGCCGGCCAACGCTTCGCTGGCCGGCCAACGCTTCGCTGGGCAGCTAGCGCGTCAGCTTCGCACTGTCCGGATGCTGGTCGCCGATGTGCCCGGGGGCGTTGGCTGCCAAGACTCGCTGGACGAAGGCGCTGTACTCTTCCATGAAGTGGCGCAGCATCGCGGCCGTGCCCTCATTCACGACGGACCCGTCCTCGGCATAGGCCGCGGCGTCGTACTTGATGTAGGCCTCCGGGGCGTTCAGTTGCGGTGCGTCGAGGAAGCTCAGGACGCTGCGCATGTTGGACTGCATCACGGCTGTCCCGATGCTGCCTGGCGAGGTGCCGATGAGGCCCGTGGGCTTGCGCGCAAACGAGTTCGTGCCCCAGGGACGGGAACCCCAGTCGATTGCATTCTTCAGGGCACCGGGGATGGAGCGGTTGTATTCGGGAGAGACGAACAGGATGCCGTCCGACGCCGCGATCGCGTCCTTGAGCGCACGGCCCGCCGGCGGGTACTCGGCGTCGTAGTCCGGACTGTAGAGGGGAAGGTCCTTGATGGGGATTTCCGTGAATTCAAGCTCTTCCGGTGCCACGCTGATGAGCGCCTTGGCGAGGACCCGGTTGATGGAGCGGCTTGAAAGGCTGCCGACGAAGTATCCGATCTTGTACGTTGCCATAGCTGTGTTCCTTCCCGACGGCGCGGCCGGAACCGGCTCATCGACGGTACGGTAACTGGAGGCTCCCAGCCACAGCGAGCTTAGTGGAGCGTCTGGCAGATGTGAATGGCCACAGCCGCAGGCACGCCCCCTCCCGCCCACGCCTTTCCAGCCTTAGACTCAAGCCAACGATGGCTCGGACCGGGGACGTTTCGGGAAGGGAGCACGGGTGAAACTCGGCATAGCGAGGGAACGCCTGGAAGGCGAACGGCGTGTGGCTGCGACGCCGGAAACGGTCAAGCAACTGGCCGCGCTGGGACTCGAAGTGCTCGTCGAAAGCGGTGCCGGAGCGGCCGCGGGACATCACGACGAGGAATACCGCGAAGCCGGCGCAGCCATCGTTTCAGACCTGGCGGTGGGCACCCTTGACGTGTTCGCGCACGTCCGGCCCCTCGAGCCAACGACGGCGGCCGCCCTGCACCGGGGCGCGGTCACCGTGGGACTCGCCTCGCCGTCGTCGGAACTTGCCACCGTCCGGGCGCTCGCGGAAGCGGGAGTCACGTCCTTCGCCCTCGAACTCGTGCCGCGCATCTCCCGTGCGCAATCGATGGATGCGCTCACATCCCAAGCGCTCGTGACGGGCTACCGTTGCGTGCTCGAGGCGGCCATGCGCTTGCCCCGCTTCTTCCCCCTGTACATGACCGCGGCCGGAACCATCCCGCCCGCCCGGGTGCTGGTCCTTGGCGCCGGAGTGGCCGGGCTACAGGCCATCGGCACCGCCAAAAGGCTCGGCGCGCGTGTCTCCGCGAACGATATCCGGCCCGCCTCCGCCGACGAGGTCGCCTCCATGGGCGGCACGTTCATCAAGCTCGACGTCGAAACTGCGGAGGCCTCGGGCGGTTACGCGCGCGAACTCAGCGCGGACCGCGGCGCCCTGCAACGCCAACTGCTCGCCCCGCACGTCGCCCAAGCTGACGTGCTGATCACGACGGCGGCCGTCCCCGGAAGGCGGGCACCGCTCCTGGTGAGCCGCGACATGGTGCGGCAAATGCGCCCAGGATCGGTCGTCGTCGACCTCGCCGCCGAATCGGGTGGAAACGTGGAGGGCTCGGTGCCCGGCCTCGACCTTGAGGTGCCCACCGCGGACGGCCAGGGAGCGGTCATCCTGGTGGGCATGAAGGACGCGGCATCGTCCATGCCCGCGGATGCCTCGCGCCTGTACGCCAAGAACGTCGCCAACTTGCTGGCACTGATGGTCCGCGACGGTGCCCTCGTTCCCGACTTCGACGACGAAGTGGTGGCGGGTTCCTGCCTGACGCACGACGGCGTGGTGCGGCACGGCCCCACCGCCGAGGCCCTGGGGGCTGTCGAGTCAATGGGCTCCAAGGATTCGGCGAACGAGGGGGTTTCCTAATGGACGGCATCGCCCTGCTTACCATCACGGTGCTGGCGGTCTTCGTGGGTTTCGAAGTGGTTTCCAAGGTTTCGAGCACGCTGCATACGCCCCTGATGTCCGGAGCGAACGCCATCCACGGAATCATCCTGGTGGGCGCCATCATCGTGGCCGGGCAGGCCTCCGATCCGTGGGTGCTCGCCGTGGCGCTGCTCGCCGTCGTGCTCGCGACGGCCAACCTGGTGGGCGGATTCGTGGTGACGGACCGCATGCTCGAAATGTTCCGCGGCCGCACGAAGCAGCTTCCCGCCAAAAAGTCCGCGGCCGTGGACACCAAGGCCAAGGAAGGGACGCGATGACCCTCATCGATCCGGTGTGGACCTCCCTTCTTTACCTTGCCGCGGCCGTGTGCTTCATCCTCGCGCTCAAGGGCTTGAACTCTCCGCGGACCGCACGGCGGGGCAACCTCGTGGGCGCATTTGGTGCGGCGCTCGCCGTCGCCACCGTCTTTTTCTCGGTCAAGATGGACAACGTTCCCTGGATCCTGGGCGCGATGGTGGTTGGCTCCGGGGTGGCCGCGCCGGTTGCCCGCCAGGTGAAAATGACCCAGATGCCGCAGCTTGTGGCCTTGTTCAACGGAGTTGGCGGTGGCGCCGCCGCGCTGGTGGCGCTCCTTGAACTCGGTCACGCCGAGGACGCCGCGGTGCGGGTGGCCATTGTGTTCACCCTGCTGGTGGGGGCCGTGTCCTTCGCGGGGTCGGGCATCACGTTCTCCAAGCTGCAGGAGCTCATGACCACCCGCCCCGTGGTGTTCCCCGGCCTCCCGGCCCTCATGTCAGCCGTGCTGCTCGCCGCGGTGGCTGCCGCCGTCGGGGTTGTTTTCAGCGGTTCGCTGCCGCTCGCCTTGGTGCTCCTGCTGCTGGGCCTCGCAGCCGGTGTTTTGCTCGTGCTGCCGGTGGGCGGCGCGGACGTGCCGATTGTCATCTCCCTGCTGAACGCGTTCACCGGGTTGGCCGTGGCCGCCTCCGGGTTGGTGCTCGGCAACGTGTTGTTGGTGGTGGCGGGCACCTTGGTGGGTGCGTCCGGCACTATCCTGACCCGGGCCATGGCGGCGGCCATGGGCCGCAGCGTCGCGGGAATCCTCTTTGGTGCGTTCAGGGGAGGCTCGACGGCGGGTTCGACGGCGGTGAGCGACCGTCCGGTGCGGTCATCCAGCGCGGAGGACGTCGCGGTGCTCCTGGGCTACGCGCAACGGGTCATCATCGTCCCGGGCTACGGGCTCGCGGTTGCCCAAGGCCAGCACACGGCAGCGGAACTGGCGCTGGCGCTTGAGGAGCGGGGTATCGACGTCGATTTCGCGATCCACCCCGTGGCCGGGCGCATGCCGGGGCACATGAACGTCCTCCTCGCCGAAGCGAACGTGCCCTACGAGTCGCTCAAGGAAATGGCCGAGATCAATTCCGAGTTCCGAACCGCGGACGTCGCCTTGGTGGTGGGGGCGAACGACGTCGTCAATCCCGCCGCGAAGACCACGGCCGGCTCGCCGATCTACGGCATGCCCATCTTGGAAGTTGCCGATGCACGGCAAGTCGTCTTCCTCAAACGATCGATGCGCCCGGGGTTCGCCGGGATCGAGAACGACCTCATGTACGAGCCGCAAACCACCCTTTTGTTCGGCGATGCCAAGGATTCCCTGACCAAGGTGCTCAGCGCGGTCAAGGCTTTGTAGCCGCCGGTCCTTGAGGTTGTTGTTCGATCTCGACGTAGTAGATCGCCCGTCCGCCGTGCCGGCGGAGGAGACGCCGCGGGCGGGGTGCGGGCCGGTAGAGGTGTCCGAAAGGGTCGCGCACCGTTGCTTTCCGGGGTTCGCCAAGGCTTCCCACGAGGCCGTCCACGTCAGTCAACGTTTTGAGGTGGGACACATGCCCGTTGGTCTCGACGGTCCATGGGACTTGGGTCTGCTGGATGGCTTGGGTGTCTTCGCCGGCGAGTTCGAGGCAGAGCGTTTCGAAAATTCCCGCCACGAGGGGTTCCAGCACTTTCGGGTAGAAGCGGAGCAAACGATGGTGCCGGGTCTCCCTGTGCCGGTCGTTCATCCACGCTTCGCGCAGCCAGGTGAACTCCACCCGGCCAAGGGGCGCGCCGATTCGTAGCGTCCTGCCGTCTTCCAACGTCAAGCGGTAGTCGTTGCCTGCCCGGTCGAAAATGCTCGCCGCTTCGGCAACGTACTCGAAGTCGTCGAGCACCGCGGCTTCGGATGGGTAGTAGGTGAAATCGCCGTTGTCATCCACCGCCACAAAGTCACCGTAGCGTGACCGCGAACCCGGCAGGCCGTCGTCGTGCTTTGCAGTGTTTGTAAACGCGTTACCGGTCATGATGGATCAGCTTCCTGGGAAAGGCGGAACGTGCATTGGTGCCTCCCTTCATGAGAGCACCCGGCGTGGATGCCGCTGCCGGTCTTGATGGTTTCCATACGGCTGGAGGCCGAGATTTTGCGACCTCTTAACGCGACCCGTAACAGTCTGTTCCGGCGTGACTCGAATTACGCAACAAAGATATGCTCTTATTTGCAGTCAGCTGTGCCGCGCCCCGCCTCCGAGGCAACCCCAACTGTTCCGGTCCCCGTCGGAACCCGAAAGGCCCCCATGAAATTCGGCTTCAAAACTGCCACGACCATCGCCGTCGCCTCGGCTTCGCTCCTGGCCCTTTCGGCGTGCAGCGGCGGGTCCGCTTCGACGTCGGGCTCCGCTTCCGGCGCTACGGCTGCCGGTGGCGACAGCATCGTGGTCTATAACGCCCAGCATGAAAACCTCACCGGCGCCTGGGTGGCGGCCTTCACCAAGGCGACGGGCATCAAAGTGACACTCCGCAACGGGGACGACCTTGAGATGAGCAACCAGCTGAGCGAAGAGGGAAAGAATTCCCCCGCGGACGTCTTCCTGACCGAAAACTCCCCGGCTATGGTGCGGATTGCGAATGCCGGCCTGCTCGCGCCTGTAGACAAGGCCACCCTGGACCAGGTTCCTTCGCAGTACCGGCCCTCCACGGGCAACTGGACGGGCATCGCCGCACGTTCAACCGTGCTCGCGTACAACAAGAACAAATTGAGCGCGGATCAGCTCCCCAAGTCCCTCATGGACCTCGCCGACCCGGCTTGGAAGGGCCGCATCGGCGCGTCAACGGGAGGCGCCGATTTCCAGGCGATCGTCAGCGCGATGCTCGAACTCAAGGGCCAGGACGCTACCGAGAAGTGGCTGGAAGCCGCGAAGACCAACTTCAAGTCCTACAAGGACGACACACCGGTCCTTGCTGGAGTCAACGCCGGTGAAGTCGACGCTGGAGTGCTGTACCACTACTACTCCTTCGTAGACCAGGCCCAAACCGGCGAGAACAGCAAGAACGTCTCCCTCTACTACTTCAAGAACCAGGATCCGGGCGCATTTGTCAGCGTCTCGGGTGGTGCAGTCCTTGCCTCCAGCAAGAAGCAGGCCGAAGCGCAGGAATTCCTGAAGTTCATCACGGGCAAGGAGGGCCAGCAGGTCCTGCAGACCGGCGACTCCTTCGAATACACCGTCGGCTCGGACGTACCCGCCAACCCGAAGCTCGTTCCGCTGAAGGATCTCCAGGCGCCGTCGATCGACCCCGCCAAGCTCAACAGCGACAAGGTGACCGAGCTGATGACCCAGGCGGGGCTGCTCTAAGTCCTGCCCGTTTCTTGGCGCCAGGAAGGCCGGCCTGCACTCGGTGCGGGCCGGCCTTCGGCGTCCAAACCGCACGCTCCTCTTGACGTGGAATGTGATCTACGCCAACAATAAGTGAATGGCTTTCACTAATGAAAAAACGGCAACGGCGCCGCCTGTCACCCCGCTCCCCGAAGCGCGGCTCAAAAAGAACGCGATCGGTACGCGCGACATCGTGTTCATGCTCGTCTCGGCAGCGGCACCGCTGACCATCGTCGTCGGAATCGCCCCGCTCGCCTTGGCGGTCGGCGGCGTCGGCGCCCCCTCCATCTACATCGCCGCGGCACTGGGCCTGGGCCTCTTCGCCATCGGCTTCATGGCGTTGACGCGCCACGTCCAGTCCTACAGCGGCTTCTACGGTTACATCGCCAAGACCCTCGGCCGCGTAGTTGGACTTGGCTCCGGGCTCACCGCGTGGATGAGCTACAACGGCCTGCAAATCGGGCTCTACGGCCTGCTCGGCATCCAGGCGAACCTCGCCGTGAAGTCCTTTACCGGCCTCGAACTTCCGTGGTGGCTCTACGCAATCGTCTCGATCGCTGCCGTGTGGTACTTGGGCTGGCGGGGTATCGACGTCGGCGCCAGGGTTCTCGCTGTCCTGCTCACCTTGGAGACGGCGATCGTCGCGATCGTCGCCGTGTTTGTCCTGGCTCGTGGCGGCGCGCACGGCATCGGCTTTGAATCCTTCAGCTCGGACGCGATTTTCTCCCCGAAGTTCGCGGCGATCCTGGGGCTGGGTTTCTCGGCCTTCATGGGATTCGAATCGGGAGCCCTGTACCGCGAAGAAGCCCGTGACCCGGACAGGAGCGTCCCGCGGGCCACCTACATTTCCATCGCGTTCATTGGTGCTTTCTACGCCTTCGCGGTGTGGATCATCGTCCAGGCCTTCGGCCCCAATGCCGTGCAGGAGTTCGCTGCGGGACACCTCGACGCAGGCGACACCGCCTACATCGCGGCCGGCAACTTCGCGGGCGAATGGTGCGTGAACCTCATGAGCGTGCTGATCGTCACCAGCATCTTTGCCGCCCAATTGTCCTTCCACAACACCATCAACCGCTACACCCTGTCCCTGAGCCGCGAGGGCATCTTCCCCAAACGCTCCGGCCGGATCAGTCCGCGGTACAGCACGCCTTCGGTCGCCGGCGTCGATCAGACGATACTCGCGCTTGTCCTCGTCATCGCGGCAGCGCTGCTCAAGTTGGATCCCTTCACCCAATTCGTCATCTGGACCAATACTCCGGGCGTGCTCGGCGTCCTGCTCCTGCAGGCGCTGGCGGGAGTCGGCGTCGTTGCCTTCTTCCTGCGCCGCAAGGACCGCACCTTGCCTTGGTACGTTATTCCGTCCGCCATCGCGGCCACCATCATCATGTGCATCGTGGGTTGCTTGATGGTCAACAATGCCCAGCTCATCACGGGCCTGCCCGCCGGCGATCCCGTCAACACCACGCTTTTGGTCATTGCGCCGATCCTGTTCATTGCCGGAACCGTCCTGGCCCTCGTACTGCGCAGGGTGAACCGTGCCGCCTACGGGCGGATCGGCCACGTGGAGTAACATCCGAGCCTAGGCTTGAGGGATGCAGACTCCCAGCAAAACCAGCCAGCTAGGCCGGCCGAAGACGCCCAGGCTCTCCCGGAAGGCAATCGGCAGGGCGGCGCTTGAGATGTTCCAGGAGGAAGAGGGCCTCTCCATCCCGCGACTCGCGGAACGGCTCGGGGTCAGGCAATCGTCTTTCTACAAGCACGTCACGGGTCGGCAGGAAATCATCGAGCTGGCCCGTGGCGCGCTGGTGGAAAAGGCCACCCTGCCGGAAATGGCCCAGGGCAACCTCGACCAGGTCATCCGCCAGATATTCGACTCCCTGCTCAGGGCGTACAGCCTGGTGCCGGCCCTCCTCCCGCTCCTGCTGGCGCAGCCGGTTTCGCACCCTGCCGCCCTGGCACTCTATGACCGCTTTGCCGAGGCGTTTGAGCGGGCGGGGACGCCGCGGAACCTCGTCATTCCCACCTTGGAAACGCTGGACAGTGCCGCGATCGGCGCGAGCCTCGACGCCATGACCATGGAATCCGCATGGAGCATCAGCGACGAAGAACAAAGTGACTACCCGCACCTCTACGCGGCACGGACCGCCGTGGCGGAGCAACCCGTGGACCGCTTCAGCTTCCTGGCCGACGTGCTCGCGGCCGGATTGCGGTCCGCCATCAAAGCCGCAGACTGACCCGGTCGCTGACGGCCTTGACGTGCGTGAAGTCCAAGCAATCCGTGCGGCAGGCTCCAAATATCCTTGCGCCGCCGCACCCCGGGCCGTAGCTTTGAGGCATCGGACGGATGTGTCCGGGGGGGCATCGGACGTGAAACCGATGGTCAGTCAGTTTTAGAGAAGGAACACGCGCCGTGGCAACAGGTATTGTCAAATGGTTCAACGCCGAAAAGGGTTTCGGCTTCATTGCCCCCGACGACGGTTCGGCCGACGTCTTTGCCCACTACTCGGCAATCGCCACGAGCGGATACCGGTCGTTGGATGAGAACCAGCGGGTCCAGTTCGACGTCGTCCAGGGCCCGAAAGGCCCCCAGGCGGAGAACATCAAGCCCCTTTAGTCCTAGGGGATTTCTGCCAGGAGCCGGCCCCACTTCGGCGAAAGCAAAGGGGCGCCGGCAAGCTTGAGGCAGTGCCACAACGTCACGGCCACGGAATCCAGTACAGGCACGCCGGTGGTTTCCTCCACCTCCGCGGCAATGTTGGCCCCATAGAGGTTCGTGCACAGGTAAATCAGTGCGTCCGGGTTCGAGGCCGCAAGTTCCAAGGACCCGGGCAGCATTTCCGCGTCCGTGACCCGGCCGAACGATTCGTTGTCGCTCAGGTCCAGGTGGCGGTGGTCTACGGTCTTGATTCCCTCGCGGCCATAAGCCTCGATGACCGCGTTGTTGACGTCCTCGGTATAGGGCGTGAACAGGCCGATCCGCTCCGTGCCGAATGTCCTGAAGGCGTCCATGTACGCCAGCGTGGACGTCGTGGCAGGGATGCCCGTGGCCTCGGTGATTTCGCGGACCAACTCTTCGTCATGGGCGGCGCCAAGCCAGGAACCCGAGGTGCCGTTCCACGCGATCACGTCCACGTCCGCCGTCGCCAGCAAACCGGCGGCTTCCCGCATGACGGCCGAATCGAATTGCTTGTCCGAGGAATCGTCCAGCGCGATCCGGGTGACCGGAATCCGCGTGAAATGGATCGTCACGTCCTTCCGCTCACCCAGGATCCGGTAGCTCTGCGGCTCAAGGCACGTGTTGGAGGACGGCACAATCATGCCGATTCGTACGGGGCGGTTGTTTGAAGGCATGGTGGCTCCTAGAGGGAAATGGCGGCTACGCCGTCTTGGACGGAGGACAGCGCATCGCGGTGTGCGGTGAACCCGTTGCGGCGGACGAAACGGCCCACGGGGCCGGGATCGTGGAAACCGCCGTCGTCGACCACCACGCGCCCAGCGGAGACGACGACGGCGGGCCAGCCGCTCAGCGTCTTCCCCTCGAAAGGCGAGAAGTCGGTTCCCATGTGGAGGGCACCGCCGTCGACCTCGCGTTTTTCGGCGGGATCGAAGACGACCAGGTCGGCGTCGAACCCTGGCGCGATGGTGCCTTTGCCGGGCACGGCGTTGATGCGCGCGGGGCCGGCCGAGAAGACCTCGACGAAGTCCTCCACGGTGCTGCCGGCTGCCATCGCGGTGAACGTGACGGGCATCCGGGTTTCTACGCCGGGGAGTCCGTGCGGCATGGAGCGGATGTCGTCAGTGCGCTCGCGCTTCTGGGAAAGGTCGTAGCAGGAATGGTCCGAGGAGACCGTGTGGATGGCACCTGCCGCGAGGCGCTCCTTGAGGGCCGCGACGGTTTCGGGGCTGCGCATGGGCGGGCAGCACGCGTACCACTCGGGGAAGGCGGAACCGTAGACGGTGTCGTCCAATGTCAGGTAATGAGGGCACGTTTCGGAGTAGGCTTCCTGGCCGCGAACCCGTGCTTCGGTGACCAGATCCACCGCGCCGGGGGTTGACTGGTGCACGAAGTAGACCGGCGCGCCCGTGTATGCGGCCATGGCGAGGGTTTCCTTGACGGAGATTTCCTCGGCGAGTTCCGGTCGGGTTGAGTGCAAGTGCTCGATGCCGATCCGGCCGTCCGCGGCGTGCTGTTCGGTGCAGTCGGCGATGATGGGATCGTGCTCGGCGTGGATGTACGTGAGACCGTCCAGGCGCACCATTTCGCGCATGACTTTCAGGATGGTGTCGCCGTCGGCCATGGTTGAGCCTCGGTTGGTGGTGTACATCTTGACGGAACGGACGCCCTCGGCAGCGAGCTGCTCCAGCTGCCAGGGCACTGTCTCGTCCCAGGTAACCACGGAACCGTGCAGCGCGACGTCGCAGCGGGACTCTTCCGCAAGCCGCTTCTTGTTGAGGACCGCGTCCAGCGGGGATTCCTGGGCGTCACGGGGAATGCCGAAGTCGATGATGGTGGTGGTGCCACCCCACAGCGCCGCGGTGGAGGTGGTGCGGTAGTCGTCCAGGGTGCGGTAGCGGCCGGTCACTTGGGCTACGTGGCAATGTCCGTCAACGCCGCCGGGAATCACCAACTGGCCGGACGCATCGATGGTGCGCGTGGCTGCCGGAACCGGCTCGGCGGCGTCGACGAGCTGGGTGACGCGGCCGCCGTCGACCACTACATGGGCGGCCTGCCGGCCGAAGCTGTTGACCACGGTGCCGTGGGCGATGACGAGATCGTGGATTGTCACGGTGTTCCTACTTTCCGGCCGGAACGGCGTTTGGGGCGCCGGTCGCGGAAGCGGTGGCGGCCTGGATGGCGGTCAGGGCAGCGTCGAGTTTTTCGGACAGCCCCTGGCGCCGCTTGATGGGCGGCGGAGCGAACGCGCCTTGGCGGTGGAAGCCGGACTGGAGGGCCACGACGGCTTCAGTCATGCGGATCCCGGCGGAAATCCCGTCCACCACCGGCACCGGGATTTGTCCTTCGAGTTCGCGGGCGAGTCCGGCGAGCGGGGCACCTGCGAGGATCACGACGTCGGCGCCGTCCTCTGCGACGGCCTGCCGGCTGAGCGCCAGGAGGGTTTCCTTGAAGTCGCGCTGCACGCTGCCGATTCCGTTGAGGCTTTGGTTGATGGAGCGGATGGACGCGAGCCGTCCGCCGAGCCCGAAATGCTCCACGCAGTCCCGGTACCAAGCAGTGATCCGGTCCGAGATGGCAATGATCGAGAAACGCTGGCCCTGGAGTGCTGCGGCACACAATGCCGCTTCCGTGATGCCGATGACGGGGACGTCGCACAGTTCCTTGAGTGCAGGCATGCCTGGATCGCCGAAGGCGGCCACCACAACGCCATCTACCCGATCCGCGGCCGGATCCCCGCCGCTGTGTTCGGCGATGATTTCGGCGACGGCTCCCGCGGCAATGAGGGACTCGAAGCGGGTTTCGATGTACTCGACGCCGTGGCCTGCGGTCCGGACGACCAGCTCTGTGTCCGGTCCCGCTGAACGCTTGGCTTCGGCGTCGATCAGCGCAGTGACTTCCTCGCTGATGTTGGGGTTGATGACTAGCAGTTTCATGTTCATTTGCCTTGCAGCTTGAGTCGGTCGTGAAGCTTGGGTCGGGTTTGTGGCTTGGGCTGGGCGGCGGGCGGGTTCTCCGGGAACTGCTCGCGGTACTTTCCAATGTGCGACGCCGATTGGGTCGCGGCGCGCTCGGGGTCGCCGCTTGCAATGGCCGTGTAGAGCTCGCGGTGCTCCTGGATGAGTTCGGGGAGATCGCTCACGTGACGGAAGAGCCAGTGCATGCGGCCTTGGAGGGGTTCGAGGGCGGAGCGAAGGAAATCGTTGTTGGCGATGGCCGTGATGGCGTCGTGGAATTCGCTGTTGGCGCGGTGTGCCTCGAGGATCGAACCCTTGGCGAGGCAGCGTTCAGCTTCCTCGAGGAGCCCGGCCAGGTGGTTGAGGTCCTTGTCCGTAGCGCGGGTGGCAGCGAGCCGGCAAGCGAGGACTTCGAGGGATTGGCGGACATCGAAGAGGTCCTCGACGTCCTTGGCGCTGAGCCCCGCCACTTCGGAACCGCGGGACGCACGGTCCTGGATGAGTCCCTCCTGGCGCAGCATGCGCAGGGCCTCGCGGATGGGGAGTCGCGAAACATTGAATTCGGCGGCGAGGTCACGTTCCACCAGCCGGGTGCCGGGCGCATAGTGGCCCTCGAAAATCCTCGAACGGAGGGTGTCACGCACGGATTCCCGGAGAGGGCGATCCGCGTTGTTCGTGTCTTCTGCGGTAAGCATTTCTAGCTCCATTCGTGGTTTATGAGGCCGCGCGGTTTGTTGTGCCCCCTTTTTTTGGGGCCGCGCGTCCGGCGTTCCCGGTGGTGTCCGGCCCGCGGCGGTTCAGGACCGCGGGCCGGACCGGTCAGGCGAGTTAGACCGGGAGTCGCTTGTTGTAGTCCAAGGCCAGGACGGAGACGGCCATGATGGCCGCGGACCCAACAAACAGCAGGAGTGCCCAGGTGTAGGAGCCCGTGGCTCCGACAATCAGGCCTACCACAATCGGGGTGACAAACCCGGCGATGTTCCCGCTGAAGTTCATGGCGCCGCCCAGGACGCCGGCGTTCGTGCGGCCGCCGAGGAGTGCCGGAATGGACCAGAAGAGGCCAACCCAGCGAAGGAAGAACAGCACCACGGAGAGGAGTACGACGGCGGTGATCGGGTCGGAGACGACCGTCACCCCGACGAGGCCGCCCACCACGACGACGCTGGAGAAACCGAGCAGGGTCCGCATGACAAGGTTGGCCGAAGCGCCGGACGCGCGCCATTTGTCAGCGATGGTTCCGCCGAGGATTTCACCGACGAACCCTGCACCGAAGATCACGAACGTGGACCAACCGATGGTGTTCAAGTTGAAGCCCTTGGCCTGCGCCAGGAAGAGCGGACCCCAGGTCAGCAGGCCGTAGAACACCCCGTTGAAACCAAGCCAGCCGAAGCACATGGCCCAGAACGAACGGAACTTCAGGTAGGGGAGGAGCGCACGCTTTCCTTTGGCGCCTTCCTTTTGTGCTTCCGCGTCTTCTTCGGCGTGGGATGCCTCGATGTAGTCGGCTTCGGCGTCGTTGACTGCCTTGTGGTTGCGCGGGTTGTCCCGGACGTACCACCATACGGCCACGCCCATGAGGACCGTGGCGAAACCGGCAATGATGAACGAAGAGCGCCAGCTTCCGGTGGAGGCGATGAGCCAGGTGATGAGGATGCCGCCGAGGCCTGCGCCCAGCGGGGCTCCTGCGTCGAGGATAGTTGCGCCGCGGCCGCGTTCCTTGCGGTGCATCCAGATGGCGTTGAGCTTGCCCCCGGCCGGCATGACGCCTGCCTCCGTGACGCCGATGCCCAAGCGGGCGATGAACATGGTCAGGAAGCCGCCGGCCAGGCCCGATGCCGCCGTCGCCGCGCCCCAGCCGATGCACGAGGCCGTGATCACCTTGCGGGGACCGAAGCGGTCGATGAGCCAGCCGACGGGGATTTGCATCAGGGCATAGGTCCAGAAGAAAGCAGAGAGCATAAGCCCAACGAGCTCGGGCGCGAGGTTGAATTCCTTCTGGATGATGGGCAGTGCCACGGAAATCGAACCGCGGTCGATGTAGTTGACGGATACCAGGATCAGCAACAGGATGAAGAGTTTCCAGCGGACGTTCGTGCGTCGCTGCACGCCGTCCTTGCCGGTTTTTCCTATTGTTTTTGTTGCTTCGCTGGCGGTTTCGTTTGCTGTTTCGGTGTTTTGGAGCGACACAGCTTCTCCTTCGTGGGAGTGAGGTGCGGGGGAGCGTCGTGGAGGTAGGGGCCGGGCGGGTTGCCGCCGCGATGGGACCCTCGCCGGCGGCAGCCACAGCGGCCCGGTCCTCGTTTCTGGGAGGAAGGACGCTGCCGGTTCATTGGGTCCGTTTTTGGGATCCCGGTTTGGGATCCCAAAAACAAAGGTAGATGTGACCCGAAGCACTGTCAAGGAATTTGGTATACAAATCGAAGAAACAGAATGTGACCGATGGCCTCGCTCGTTTGCGGCGGCGGGCGTTTGGATCCCGCACGGCCCCATTGTGGGATACCAAAGCTGGAACCACGGTTCCGGGGTTCCGTGGTTCCGTGGTTCCGTGGGATGGGGGGAGCTTCGGGCTGATACCGTGCGACGCGGGTTTTGCCAGCCGACGCTTAGCCGGCTGCGCGACGCGGAGAATCCCTGGCGACGCCGGAATATTGGTGGCGTCAGGGATTTTCGGCGTCGCTTGGCAGTGAGGGTGTCGTGGAAGGCCCGACGGCGGTACTCGCCTCGAGTGTTGTGCTGCGCGACCGGGGTAATGCTGCGCGACGCGGGTTTTGCCAGTCGACGTGGGGTTGCGATGGCGGACAATGCTGCGCGACGCGGATCTTGCTGTGCGACGCCGGTTTTGCCCGGCGATGCTTATCCCGATACCCGACGCAGAGAATCCCTGGCGACACTGGAATATTGGTGGCGTCAGGGATTCTCGGCGTCGTCAGGCGATTAGGGTGTCGTGGAAGGCCCGACGGCGGTACTCGCCTTGGGTATTGTCCTGCGCGACGCGGGGTAAGGCTGCGCGACGCGGGTTTTGCCAGTCGACGCTTAGTCGGCCGTGTGACGCGGAGAAGGGGTGGCGACACTGGAATATTGCTGGCGTCAGGGATTTTCGGCGTCGCGTGGCGATGAGGGTGTCGTGGAAGGCCCGACGGCGGTACTCGCCTCGAGTGTTGTGCTGCGCGACCGAGGTAATGCTGCGCGACGCGGGTTTTGCCAGTCGACGTGGGTTGCGATGGCGGACAATGCTGCGCGACGCGGGTTTTGCCCGGCGATGCTGATCCCGATACCCGACGCAGAGAATCCCTGGCGACACTGGAATATTGGTGGCGTCAGGGATTCTCGGCGTCGCCTGGCGATGAGGGCGTCGCGAACGTGGCCGTGGGCCGGAGCTTAGCGGATGTTGTCGCTTTGCTTGTTAGCCGCTGCGAGTTCGGTCAGGAGGTCGCGGATTTCCACGAGCAGCGCGGTGTCGGCGGGAATCGGCTCTTCCTCGGGCTCTGCGATGGCGGCGCGGCGCTTGGTCAGCTCGTTGATCTTGTTCATCGGCGCGACGAAGATGAAGTACACCACGGCTGCCGTGATGATGAAGGTCACCAAAGCCGTGATTACTGCGCCGAAGTTCACGAATGTCTTGGGGTTGTCGGGCCAGATCGCGAAGCCAAGGCCTTCGGCGTTTACACCGCCGGCGGCCGCGACAACCGGGTTCACGATGTTGGTGGTGAACGCCGTCACCAACGCGGTGAACGCGGTGCCGATGACCACGGCGATGGACAGTTCGATGATGTTGCCGCGAAGGACGAAGTCCTTGAATCCTTTGAGCATGGGTGACCTCCGGGGTATCGGTGCTGGCGTGTCTGTGCCGCTCTATCGGAAATGGGATATGGCCGGAATGGTGCTCGGCCCGGCAGGGTTGACTGGAACGAGCCTACCAATCGGAGTGTCCCCGGCGCCTCTCCGCCGCTCCCACCACATTCCATTGAACGGAAGTCCGTACAAACTCGTTGGACCGCCCAACGTAAGCTCGAAGCGGATGCCAGTGCCGCCGTCGGGCAGTATTATCCGCAGAAAGCGCGCTGCGCGAACCGCAGAGGGAGGCAGGCGATCCATTGGGCGTCCTGGCAGAGATGTTCCGGATCGGTCCGGGCAATAATGACCATCACCCGGCGCTTCGCTGTGCCGTGGGGGTGTTCGTTCCGCTGATCGCGTTGACGCTGATCGGGCGCCTCGACCTCGCAGTGTTCGCTTCCTTCGGCGCCTTCACCGGGATTTACGGCAGGAACGAACCACATAGCCTGCGCTTCCGGAGCCAATTGCGGGCTGGCGGCCTCATGCTGGCGGTCATCCTGTTGGCGACTTTGACCGCTCGCGTGGCGCAGCAATGGGGGATCGGCGCCGTCGCTTATTCGTGGTTCCTGACGGCGTCGACGACGGCGGTTGCCGGTGCTTGTTCGCTGATCGCCGCGTGGTGGCGGCTCCGTCCGGCCGGATCCCTCTTCCATATCTTCGCTTTCGCGGCAATAGCCTCGATTCCGGCGCAGCCTCCCTTGGCGGAGGCCATGTTGGTGGCCGTGTTGACCACTGTGCTGTGCCTGTTGATTGGCATGTCCGCGCGGGTGGTCAAGAGCCACAGGACTCCATGGAAACGGCCCCCGCGGATCCGGCACACCGGGCCTGAGCGGCGGGCGGCGTGGCTGGAAGGCGGTGGTTACCTTGTGGCCGCGGGGCTAGCCGGCACCTTGGCTACCCTTGTTGGCGAACGGCTCGGCTTCGGTCACACCTATTGGGCGATGGTGGCGGCGGTGGTCCCGCTGGTTGGCCATTCCACGCGGCACCGCATCCGCCGCGGCATCCAGAGGATCGCCGGCGCGGTGCTGGGCTTGCTACTGCTCGCTGGAATTCTCTGGTTGAACCCTGTTCCGTGGGAAATGGTGTTGGTCATCGCGTTGTGCCAGTTTGGCGCCGAGCTGTTCATTGCCCGCCAATACCTCCTGGCGCAGGTCTTCGTGACGCCGCTTGCCTTGATTTCCACCTTGCTTGTGGCGCGGGTGGATCCGGGCTTGTTGCTTCGGGACCGCATTGTGGAAACGGTGATCGGCGCGGCTGTGGGTGTCGCCGTCGTGGTGGCTCCGGCGGTCTGGCGGCGTTGGGCAAAGCCATGAAGGAATCGAACTTTTCGGGAACCCCAGTCCTTTGGTTGATGGGCCGTGCCGCCACCCCTCGGCACCGAACGCCGGCCGTGGTTCACCGCGATCGCGGAAGGGATTTTATCGACGTCCCTGGCCATCCGACTCGCGTCGCAGCAAACGTAACAGTGCTTCGGCGCCCGCCGCCGGTCGACGCGGTAGGTGATTTCCGCCGTCGGGCTTAAACAGCAATGGGGTGCGGGAATGGACATGTCCATTCCCGCACCCCGGGAAAGCGCTCCTAGAAGGCGAGTTCTTCCGCGGTTGCCTCCGCTGCCTCGGTGGGAGTCGGGGCGTGTCCGCGCAGCGGGACGTGGCGGATGAACATCGCCAGGACGAACCCGACGGCGGCCACGATTGCGGCCCACAGGAACACGCTCTGGATGCCGTTCGTCACGGCAGTCTTGAACAGGTCCTGGATGGCCTGGGGCAATTGGTGCAAGGCTGCGGGCGTGATCTGTCCGCTCTGGTGTAGTCCGCCGCCGCCACCGTTGCCCATGGTGTCGGTGAGGCGGTTCGCGTAGATCGATCCGAGGACCGAGATTCCGAGGGAACCGCCCATGTTACGGGCAAACGTGCTGGTTCCGGTTGCGGCGCCGATGTCCGTGATCTGCACACTGTTCTGGGCGATGAGGTTGGTGGTCTGCATCATGCAGCCCATGCCTGCGCCGAGCACGGCCATGTAGACGCCGGACTGCCAGGCGGGAGTGTCCAGGCCCATGGTCGAGAACAGGTACAGTCCAACAGCCATGAGCGCGGACCCGATGACCGGCAGCGACTTGTAGTGCCCGGTGCGGGTGATGACGAGGCCGCCGCTCAGCGAGACAACCATGGCCGCGATCATCATCGGCATCAGCAGGAGGCCGCTGTTGGTAGCGGACTGGCCCTGGACGTACTGCTGGAACTGGGGAAGGAACGTGATGCCGCCAAACATGGCGAATCCGACGATAAAACCGAGGGCGTTCGCAAGCGAGAAGTTGCTGCTGTTGAAGAGGCGAAGCGGGATGACGGGTTCGGCGGCTTTGTTTTCAATCACCAGGAAGACGACGAGCCCGACGGCGGCAATCGCGCCGAGTCCGATGATTTCGGGCGAATTCCAGTCGTACTGGCTTCCGCCCCAGCTGAGCATGAGCACGAGCGCGGTGATCCAGACGGTCAATACCGCGGAGCCCCACCAGTCGATGCGGACCTTCTCCGTCCGGTTCTGCTTAGGCAATTTGAGGGTGAACCAGCACACCACCAAGGAAAGGATGCCGAGGGGAAGGTTGACGTAGAACGCCCAGCGCCAGGACGCGTTGTCCGTGATGAAACCGCCAAGCAACGGGCCGCCGATCATGGCCAATGGCATGACGGCCATCATGATGCCTTGGTACTTGCCGCGTTCGCGTGGCGGGACCATGAGCCCGATCGCTGCCATGATTCCGACCATCAGGCCGCCTGCGCCGAGGCCCTGGAATGCGCGGAAACCGATGAGCTGCGCCATGTCCTGGCTCATTCCGCAGAGCGCCGATCCGAGGAGGAACACGGCAATCGAGGTCATGAAAGTGCGGCGGTGTCCAAAGATGTCGCCGAGCTTGCCCCAAATCGGCGTGGCTACGGTAGACGCGAGGACATAGCCGGTGGTGACCCACGCGAGATGGTCCATTCCACCGAGTTCACCGACGATGGTCGGAAGTGCCGGGGCAACGATCATGTTGTCCAGTTGGGCTAGCAGCATGGCAATGATGAGACCGCTCATGGCGGTCACGATCTGCCGCGGCGACAGCCGGGCGGGCATTGGATCCTGTTCAGCTTTCATGCGTTGGAGTCCTTAGGAAGTTGTCTTTGCGGTCCACTTACCGCTCGGTTAGTATGGTACTTACCGGCCGGTTAGTTGGCAAGCCGGCTGAGTATCAAGGAAAGTACGCACATGACACTTTTGAGCGACGCGACTGTCCCGTCGGTGGGCGGGACCCGTGCAAATATCCAGGCGGTCGCCCTGCGCCTCTTTTCAGAGCAGGGTTACGAGTCGACGTCGATGAGGCAGATCGCCGAGGAGCTCGGCTTCACCAAGGCCGCGCTCTACTACCACTTCAAAAGCAAGGAAGACATTGTCCGCGCATTGATGGAAACCATGCGCGGACAAATTGCCGACCTTGTGGCCTGGGCCCGGACGCAGGAGCCGAGCCCGGAATTGCGCCGGGCCGTGATTGAGAAGTGGACTGCGATCGTCCACGCCCAAGGACTGCGCATGTTCCGTTTCCTCGGTTCCAACTACCGTCTTGTCAGGGAACTCAAGTCCGAAGCCGGACAACAAGAGGGGATGGCTGCCGTCGTCGCGGAGCTGTTTAGCGTCCTCACTCCTCCCGGCGCCAGCGTTGAAGATCAGTTGAGGGTCCGATTCGCCCTGCTGACAATCAACATGCTCGGGATGGCGGCCCGCGATGTCGACGCCGACGAGGAAGACATCCTCGAGGCCGCCGCCCGGATTTCAATGGGCTTGCTCCCTGCCGGGTTCTGAGGGCGCGCGTGGCCAACTCGGCGTCCGGTGATTCCGTGGTGGACCGGATAGTCCGGATCATTGAGGCTTTTCCCGAAGGTTCGTCGTCACTGCGGCTCTCGGAACTGGCCGCGACAGCGGGACTGCCGCTCACCAGCACGCATCGGCTGGTCCGCCAACTCGCCGAACACGGGCTCCTGGAACTCGGCGCCGCCGGAAATGTTCGCTTGGGCATGAGGCTCTGGGAGCTCGTCAACCGCAATTCGCCTACCTTGGCGTTGCGCCAGGCCGCGGTCCCGTTCATGGAAGACATCCAGCAGGTGCTGAACCAGAACGTGAACCTTGCCGTCCTGGATGGTTGGGAGGCATTGTTCGTCGAGCGGCTGTCCCGTCGTGGTTCCGTGGCCAACCGCGCCCGCGTTGCCGGACGCATGCCCGTCCACATTTCCTCGGTCGGACTTGCGCTCATGGCCAACCAGCCCCGCGAACGTCAGGCGGAGTACCTCGAACAGTTCAGTGACCCTGCCGGCAAGGTGACGGCCGACGTCGTTCGCCACCTTCTCGCCGAAACCGCCCAGCAGGGCTATGCCCAGCTCGCGGGCGTAGTGGATCCGGACACGTGGGGGATCGCGGTGCCCGTCCGCAACGTGAAGCGGCGAACGGTGGCCGCGCTCGGCGTCGTGGTTCCCCTCGCGGAAATGCGCCTGCAGGCGCTGGTGCCGGCCCTGCAGACGGCGGCTCGTGGGATTGGGCGGCGACTCGCCGAATAATTCCGTTGATCGGAATACGGCTAACGCCTCGCATGGGGCGCGCGTCACACTGGTGTGCAAATCAGGCGGGAATTACCGGACTCCGCACCGCATCCGCAACCGCACTCCGCAACGAAGCGAGGAACAGTGGCACGCAAAGTCATCACCACCCAAGTGGCCATCATGGGCGCCGGCCCGGCAGGCCTCATGCTCTCCCACTTGCTGGCAACATCGGGCATCGAATCGATCGTGATCGAAGTCCGCAGCCACCAGGAGATCGCCGAAACGGTCCGCGCCGGCATCCTGGAGCACGGCTCTGTGAACTTGCTCGTGGACAGCGGCGTTTCGGACCGGGTGCTGCGCGACGGCGACCGGCACGACGGCATCGAGTTACGGTTCAACGGCGAAAGCCACCGGATCGATTTCAAGGAACTCGTGGGCGAATCGGTGTGGCTTTACCCTCAGACCGACGTTTTCCTCGACCTCGCCGCACGACGGAGTATCGACGGCGGCGACGTCCGGTACAGCGTCACGAACACCACCATCGACGACCTTGAGGACAGGCCGACGGTCCGGTTCACCGACGCTGACGGCCAGGACTTCGAGATCCAGGCCGACTTCCTGGTCGGTGCCGACGGTTCCCGGAGCCACTGCCGCTCGCAGATTCCCGAAGCGAAGCGCAAGCGGCACTTCCACGAATACCCGTTTGCCTGGTTGGGCATCCTCGCCCAAGCCCCACGCAGCTCCGACGAACTCATCTACGCGAACTCCGGGAACGGCTTTGCCCTCATCTCCCAACGCACCGAGGACGTGCAACGCATGTACTTCCAGTGCGACCCCAAGGAAAACGTGGCTGACTGGGACGACGAACGAATCTGGTCCGAATTCCGCAAACGCGTCAATGGCAACGGCTTCGAACTCAAGGAAGGCCCGGTCCTCGAAAAGATGGTCCTGCCTTTCCGAAGCTTCGTCCAAACCCCCATGCGGCACGGCAATCTGTTCCTCGCCGGGGACGCCGCGCACACCGTCCCGCCGACCGGCGCCAAAGGACTCAACCTCGCGCTTCACGACGTCAAAGTGCTCTTCGAAGGCCTCGACGCCTTCTACGGCAGCCGATCTTCCGCGCTCTTGGAGTCCTACAGCGACCGGGCCCTCGAAAGGGTCTGGAAAGCCCAGCATTTTTCCTACTGGATGACCTCCATGCTCCACACCTCGCCCGACGCCGACGATTTCAGCCGCGCCCGACAGATCGGTGAACTCCACTCCGTCGTCTCCTCCCGGCATGCCCGGGCGTACCTGGCGGAGTCGTACACGGGCTGGCCTGGGGAGGGGTAGTCGGGTACTTCGCGGGGGCGTCCGCTTGGCGATGCGGGGTGTGCTTGGCGACGCGGGGTGCCCTTGGCGACGCGGAAATTCACTGGCGAGGCGGAAATTCACTGGCGCTACTGGAATTCCGGTGTCGCTAGTCATTTCGCGAGTCGGGAGGCAATTTGTGCTGCACCTGATGCTGTTGGAATCCCCTGGATCCGGGGAAGGCGCACGCCAGATCGACATGTTGGTCCACTTTGTTCCGGGATTTCACGCGCACCACGATCCCGCCCCCAGATCTTGATACGGAACAGCCCGCTCCAGTAGAACGATCGGAAGGTATGCCTCTTCGAACGCTGGTGGGTAGGTCCGTAGCTCCTGAGTCATGGCCGAGTACAGCTAGCCCAGTTGCCGCGGAATGGTCCTTGCACGAGCAAACGTCGCTATGGCGCTAATCTCGGTCATCCCAGCCATTTGATCGGTGTGGCTGCGGCGTCTTCCTGTCTTGGACAGCCTTCGCGGACGATGTTGATGCGCAAAGTTGCGAAAGCGAGTTGGATAACTCTCGCAATTGCCTACGAGGAACTGGTACTCAGGTGGCTCGCCATGGCGGCCTATCCGGTCCCGGGCCGAACTTAGGCGTGCCGGTATCGGATGCCCCAACTGGCCTCCCAAACGTCCCCGGGTTCGAGCCAACGAAGCCCTTCACCGCTGTTGAAAGCGTCCGCGGGTGCTGTCATCGGTTCGACGGCGACGGCGGTAACCATGCCGCCGGTGGTGGCAAACTCCGTAGTGGTGAAGGCCTGGATGTACCCGAAGGAGGCATCCATGAACATCTGGACCTGGCTTCCGTCTGGTGCTTCGAGGTAGTGGACGGAGCTTCCGTCGGCTTCGCGCTGGACGCCACTCCACGCGTCGTCGAGGTTCACGTGACCCACCAATTGGCCAGTGCGGAAGTCGTTTTTCGTGCCGTCCACGTCCGTGGTGATGCCGCTCGGGTTGAGGCGTTCGTCCACCTCGATATGGGTATCAGCGTTGATGTACAGCGTGAGCTCTTCTGTCGGCACCGTACCGAGGCGGAGGAACGGGTGCGCGCCAATCGCGACGGGTGCCGCATGATTTCCGGTGTTTTCAAGGCGATGGGTGACGAGCAGGCCGTCCTGGACGAGTTGGTAGCGGACGGACGTCGCGAGTTCGAAGGGGTATCCTGCCTGGGGTGAGATCCCGGCGTCGAGGGTGATGCTGTCCGCTGTGCGTGCTGAGACGCGGTAAGTGGTGCGGGTCAGCAAGCCATGGAGGGCGTTGCCAAGCTCGGGTTCAGTGATCTCCAACTGCTGGACGTCGCCGTCGTAGGTCCATGCGCCGCCTGCCACCCGATTTGGCCACGGAACCAAAACCCACCCCGAGCACCAAGGCGGCTGGGCATCGGTGGGGTAGTCCTGGATGAGTTCGATGCCGTCCACTTGTAGTTCGCGCAGGCTCGCGGCGACCTCAGTAATTACGAACCGCTGGCTTCGGCCGCCAAGGGTGGCCTTGAGTTCATGGTGCTCGCCCATGGGTGATGTAGTGCCAGCGGCTACTGGGGACGATGAAGCGGCGGCTGACACCTCGCCGCCTGACGCCGCTGGGGAGCGCGTCACGGTGTCAGCTGGGGAGGATGGCATGGACATAGTCGACCTTATTCATGGGAAGAGCGGAGAGGGTGCCGGCAGGGTCAGCGAGGAACTGCGTGAAGGCGAGTTCGGCGGCACCGATCATCATCAGATCCGAACCGAGGGAGGCGCGGTGGATCTTGACCTCGCCGGCCGGGCCGTCCATTGCCTGGGACTCGATGAAGGCTTCGAGCGTGCCCGGCGACAAAGAGTGCAGGACGCCGAGAAATCCGCCAAGGACGATCGACTCGGGGTTGAAGGTGTTCACCACATTGCGGAGCGCGATGCCAAGATATTCAAGCTGGCGGCTAACTTCCGCGGCAGCGGCTGCGCTCAGGTTCCCGCTGAGGGCCGCCTCAAGCTGGCTGGCATCTCCTCCACCCAGCCCGGCTAGTTCAAAGAGGGATGATTGCGAGACTTCGGTTTCGAGACAGCCGGTGGCGCCGCAATGGCACGGTTTGCCCGACGTGCGTACGAAAGTGTGCCCAAGCTCCCCGGCGTAGCCTGATGCGCCTCGAAGCAACGCGCCACCAGCAATGATTCCACTGCCGATACCGCTGGCCCCGCCGTTGAGGTAGATCAAATTGCGCTGGCCGGCGCCCGCGCCGAAAAGGAGTTCGCCCTCGGCGCCGAGGGAGGCGTCGTTTGCAGCGTGGCAAGGATAGCCGGTGGCCTCGCTGAGCATGCTTGCCACCGGTTCGTTCAGCCAACCCAGATGCGGAGCGTGCCGCACCACCCCGTCCTCAAGGTTGACTAGTCCGGGTACGGCGATGCCCACCCCGGTGATCCTGTAGGCCGCATCGAGCTCGGACCGCATCCCCGCAATGACTGCTGCAGCGATGTTCACAGCTTCCTTGGCCGTGGGGATCCTCTCGGTTTCGAAGCGGATCTTCTTCTGGACTTTTCCGCCGAGCCCGACCAGGCCGATAGTTACAGCGTCGATCTCCGGGTTCACCGCCAAAGCCGCGATGGACGGCCGAGGATGGACGATGGGGCTCGGCCTTCCCACTTGGGCCTCCCCGGAGGGTGCTGCCTCATAAACCACTTCGAGATCCACCAGCTGCCCGATCAGCGTGCCTACCGTGGAACGGTTCAGCCCGGTCTGTTTAGTGAGTTGCGCTCGGCTGAGCAGGCCATTGTGATGGATCAATGAAGTGAGCAGGGCCAAGTTGTTGCGGCGTGACGGGTCCGGCTCGCTGGCTAGGGCGGGACTGCGGGTTGGGGAGGGCATCATCGCGACAATATCAGCTCCCGAACACCGTGCGGTCGAGGAAGTCGTTACGGAATTTTCCGGACGGGTCGAGGCGGTTTGCCAAAGCGATGAAGTCGGCGAAGCGCGGATACAAGGGAGCGATTGCGGCAGCGTCCGCGTTGAAGAGTTTGCCCCAGTGCGGCCTTGTTGCGAAGGGCGCCAGCTCTGATTCGATCAGCGGCAGGATGGCCTCGACGGCCGGCTGATCCTGGCGCCACGTGAAGTGAAGTCCAATGCCGTCGCGGCCGTAGTTGGCACTCAACCAGAGGTCGTCAGCTGCCACCGTGCGGATCTCGCCGACGAGGAGCAGGGGGGTGACGACGTCGGAGAGCCTCCGCATGGTTCGCAGGGCCTCGACCGCGTGCTCGCGGGGAACCAGATATTCGCTTTGCAGTTCTTCGCCCTGGCTCGGAGTGAATTCCATCCGGAAATGGGCGAGCCGATCGGACCATGGGCCGGGAACACCAAGCTGCTGCGTGCAGTTACTGCCCGATACGCCCGGAAGAGGGTGGCGGGCTTCGGTGGCGGGGGTGCCGCCGAAGAACACGTCCGGAACCGAATCGCTGCTGCGCCGTTTCAGCCACGCCTGACCGATGGTTTCGCCGCTCCAATCAGTGAAAAGGCTGACGCTGTAAGCGGAGGACGTGACGTTGTCGAAGTCGTCGAGTACACGCTCCCAACTGAGGTTTTCGAAGACATTCTGGGCGACGTCAAAGCTCGGCTGAATGTCCAAAGTCAGTTCGGTGACGATGCCGAGTGCACCCAGTCCCACAACCATGCCGGCGAAGTCTTCGTCCCCGCGGCGTGCGGTGAGGAGATTGCCGTCCGCCGTCACCATTCGGAGGCCAGCGACAGCCGCGGCCAGGTTGGCGTTGGCGTCCCCGGACCCGTGGGTTGCGGTGGCGACGGCGCCGGCGATGGAAATGTGCGGCAGCGAGGCCAAGTTGTGGAGGGCAAAACCTTGGCGTTGAAGTTCCGCCGCGAGCGTCCCGTAACGGGTGCCGCCGCTCACCGTAACTGTCATGTTGGCAGCGTCTATCCGGATGTCCGGCTCCAGACGGTCAAGCACCGTGAGAGTGCCCGCCGAATCCGCAATGGAATTGAATGAATGCCGGGATCCGAGCGCGCGAACCCGTTGCGCGTCGGCCACGAGTGACTGGAGTTCGGCCACGCTTTCCGGATGGACAATCCGAGGTGCCAGGTAGCTGTAGTTTCCTGCCCAGTTGCGTTCCGCCACCAGCTGATCAGTCACGGTTGATTCCTTCGTTCCGAGGGCCTGCGTCCCTATTTGATGTCCTCAACAACATAACAGGGTCGGTCCGCGTTCGCCAGGGTTTTCGGTGATTTTTGAGCCCGAAGTTTCCAGAAGGAAGCGGTTGACATTCGCAGAATCCATAATATGTTTGGTAGCGAAACAATTCGTTTTTCGCTAACCCGCTCGTCAATCCACCGACCCGCGGCACCCGACACAACCCCCCGGAGCATTCAATGGCGATTCAGCCCACTCGCGAAGACAAATTCTCATTCGGCCTATGGACAGTCGGGTGGGAGGCCCAGGACCAGTTCGGTTCGGCCACCCGCCCGCCCCTCGACACTGTGGAAGCGGTGAACAGGCTCAGCGACCTCGGTGCCTACGGCATCACCTTCCACGACAATGACCTCTTCCCTTTCGGATGCTCGGCCGCCGACCGCCAGCGTGAGATCGACCGACTGAAGGGTGCCTTGAAGGCGACCGGAATGGTGGTTCCCATGGTTACCACTAATCTGTTCAGCCATCCGGTCTTCAAAGATGGGGGCTTTACGAGCAATGACCGCGGCGTCCGTCGCTTCGCCCTGCGCAAGGTGCTCGATAACATCGACCTCGCGGCGGAACTCGGCGCCGAAACTTTCGTCATGTGGGGCGGCCGCGAAGGCAGTGAATATGACGCAGCAAAGGACATCCGAGGAGCGCTGGAACGCTACCGCGAGGCCGTGAACCTCCTTGGCGACTATGTGACTGACAAGGGCTACAACATCCGCTTCGCCATCGAACCGAAGCCGAATGAACCCCGCGGCGACATCCTCCTCCCCACCCTCGGCCACGCCCTTGCATTCATCGAAACCTTGGAACGCCCGGAACTCGTGGGCATCAACCCCGAAACGGGACACGAGCAGATGGCCGGCCTTAACTTCACCCACGGAATCGCCCAGGCCCTCTACCAAGGCAAGCTCTTCCACATCGACTTGAACGGCCAGCGAAGCATCAAGTTCGATCAAGACCTTGTGTTCGGCCATGGCGACCTGCAGAACGCGTTCTCCTTGGTCGACCTGCTCGAAAACGGCGGCCCTGACGGTGGCCCGTCTTACCAGGGCCCGCGGCACTTCGACTACAAGCCCAGCCGGACCGAGGACCTCAACGGTGTGTGGGACTCCGCTGCGGCGAACATGCAGACCTACCTCCTCCTCAAGGAGCGCTCGAAGGCGTTCCGTGCCGATCCTGAGGTCCAGGCCGCACTTGAGGCTTCGCGCGTCTCGGAAATCAACGAACCCACGCTGAACCCGGGCGAGGGCTACGAGCAGCTGCGGGCCGACAAGTCCTCCTACGAAGACTTCGACGCCGATGCCTACTTCGGTGGCAAAGGCTTCGGATTCGTGAAGCTCCAGCAGCTTTTCATCGAACACCTTCTCGGAGCACGCTGATCTCATGACATTGGTTGCCGGGGTTGATTCCTCTACTCAAAGCTGCAAGGTAGTAGTCCTGGATGCGGAAAACGGTGCGCTGATCCGCGAAGGCCGGGCGAGCCACCCGGACGGTACCGAAGTGCATCCGGAAGAGTGGTGGCGGGCGCTTTCTGAAGCGTTCGACGACGCCGGCGGACTGTCTGATGTCAGTGCACTGTCCGTCGGGGGCCAGCAGCACGGAATGGTGCTGCTGGACCGCGACGGGAACGTGATCCGGCCGGCCCTGCTGTGGAATGACACGCGATCTGCGGGCGCGGCCAACGACCTCATCTCTGAAGTGGGCGCCGAGGACTTCTCTCGAAGGACTGGGCTACTTCCGGTTGCGTCCTTCACCATCACCAAAGTCCGGTGGGTACGGGATACCGAACCCGAAAGCGTGGCAAAGGTCGCCGCCGTCGCCTTGCCCCACGACTGGCTTACCTGGCGGCTGCGTGGCTACGGTCCAGCTGGTGTGAGCCCGCTCGGGCCTAACCTCGACGCCCTGACCTCGGACCGGTCAGATGCGAGCGGTACCGGATACTGGAGCCCCCTGACCGGCGGCTACGACCTCGACCTCTTCAAACTGGCGTTCGGCCAAGACGCCCGGGAAGCCTCGGGCGGTTCACTCGACGGAGGATCGCCTCAGCCGGGGTCGACGACGGAGCCCCCTGAAGGCATCGTCATCCTGCCACGAGTGCTCGGTCCTGGCGATACCGCAGGCCGCATTCACCCTGACTGCTTCGGACCCTCCGGAACGGGGAACGCCGATGGGAGCGCAATCCTGCTGGGCGTCGGCGCGGGCGACAATGCCGCCGCGGCACTGGGCCTGGGTGCCAAAGCCGGGGACGTCGTTGTTTCCGTGGGAACCAGCGGTACGGTGTTCGCGGTTGACTCTGCTCCAGCACATGATGCGAGCGGGACCGTGGCTGGCTTCGCGGACGCGAGCGGCGAGTACCTCCCGATCACGGTGACGCTGAACGCCGCACGCGTGCTGAGCTCCATTGCCGGAGTGCTCGGCGTGGATTTCGACGAACTCTCCAAGCTCGCCCTCGAGGCCGAACCGGGTGCGGGCGGTGTAGTGCTCGTGCCGTATTTCGAGGGCGAGCGGACCCCGAACTTGCCCCACGCGAAGGCGAGTTTCCACGGCCTCAGCATCGCCTCCACTACCCGGCCGAACATCGCGAGGGCGGCCATTGAAGGAATGCTGTGCGGGCTCGCTGGCGGGTTCGACGCGCTGCGCGCCCAGGGACTGCGCGCCGAACGGCTGCTGCTGATCGGCGGTGCAGTCCAGAATCCTGCGGTGCAACGGATCGCGGCGCAGGTCTTTGAGCTCCCCGTCGTGGTGCCGAGTCCGGGTGAATACGTTGCCCGAGGCGCAGCCGTCCAGGCCGCGTGGGCGCTCGCAGGATCGCGGCCAGACTGGCCCGTGGCGTTGGATGCCGCACCGGAGCCGGACTTCAAGGGCCACATCATTGAGAACTATGCAAAGGCCGCCGCGTTGGTGAGCGCGGGATTTGTAGGGTCGTGAGTAAGTTGGTGGGCGCGGGATTTGTCGGGTGGTGAGCAAATTCGTGAGCCGGGGGGTACCGGCTGGCTGGCAGAGGTTTCCGCTGAGCAGCCACGCGCCTGAGCCAGCCACGCCCCCAACCAACCCGCGCCCTAACCAACCCGCCCCCAACCAACCCGCGCCTTAACCAATCAGGGGGAATCCCGCGAGGAGCTGCTGGAGATGCATGACTTGGCGCGGTATGTACTCCGCGATCGTGAGGCCGACGACGTCGGCCTTTGAGTTGATGTCGGAGACGACTCGGCGCGCCTGGGCGCTCGTGAGGCCACCTAGGTCAGCGCCGAGTCCGAGCTGGATTTCGTTCGCGTCAATGGTGTCCACATCGAAATGGATGGCAACGCCCGAACGCTCGAAGTTCCCGCGCCCTGCCACTCCGGCCACACAAGGCGAAGGTGTGTAGCGGGTGACGAATCACTCTGCATGGTTTGTCTCCTTCAGGGCCCGCCAGCCCCTGAAGGAGCCGCCAGGAAGCGCCACAATCGCCATCAGCGTAGAAGAAAAGCGGCGGCGCATTCACGCGCCGCCGCTTCAGGTCGACCGCCGCCTCAGGCAGCAGGCTTCCAGCAAGCCTTACCGGCTCACCCCAGAGCCGAACCAGCCCCACCAGCCGGACCCCCACCAACGGAAATCCCGCCCGCCAAGGCCACCAGCGGGACAGGCTCAGGCCGTGCCACAGTGCTGGTGATGGCGATCGCCGAGCCACTGTGCGCTGATTCGAGCACGGATTCCATGACTTCAAGCGCGTGGTACGCCAACTGGCCGCCCGCGCGCGGCTCGCTCCCGGCGGCAGTCACGGCGAGGTCGGCGATGCCGTAGCCGCGTCCTGAGTCGAGGTACCCGGCCGAGACCGGCAGGGTCTCCCAGGCATCGGCGCCCAAGGCAAAAAGCTGCACGTCGCCGTCGAAATGGTTGGGATCGGGTACGGCAAGGCTGCCGTGGGAGCCGTGGACCTCGATGTTCGCCGACTTCGACTTGACCGCGTCGAAGCTCATGAACAGGGTCGACAAAGCCCCGGAGGCGTGGACGAGGACGCCGGTGACGTGCGAATCGATGTCCACCGGGATTTCCTCGCCTTCGCGCGGGCCCGATCCGATCACACGTGTCGGACGGGTGTGGCTTGCCGCGCCAACAACCGATACCACCGGCCCAAGCAGGGTGACGAGGGCGCTGACGTAGTACGGGCCCATATCCAGCAGGGGTCCGCCGCCGGGTTGGTAGTAGAAATCAGGGTTCGGGTGCCAGCGTTCGTGCCCCGGGGTGACCATGGTGGCGGTGGCGGAGATCGGCGCACCGATGAGGCCGTCGTCGATCGCTTTGCGGGCAGTCTGGATTCCTGTGCCGAGCACGGTGTCCGGGGCGCAGCCGACCATCACGCCGGCTTCCCGGGCGGCGTCGAGCACCAGCCGGGCTTCCGCGGTAGTGGCGGCCAAGGGCTTTTCGCCGTACACGTGCTTTCCGGCGGCGATCGCTTTCAGTGCGATCGGTGCGTGTGCGGCAGGGATGGTGAGGTTCAGGACGAGGTCGACGTCGTCCGCCGCCAGGAGTTCGTCCACGGACAGGGCGCGAACGCCGTCGTACGATTCCGCCACGGCTTGCGCCCGTGCAAAGTCGAGATCGGCGACGGCGGCCAATTCGATCGCGTCCAGGCGGCGGAAGTTCGCCAAGTACTGGGCGATGATGGCGCCACAGCCGATAATGCCTACTTTCAGCGGCTTGCCCATAGGAGGCCCCTTTCGATGATGGTGCGGACGTTGGCGTCCTGGAGGATTTCGACCCGGTGGCCCGGAGTGCACACGAAGATCCGGCCCGAGCCCCATTGCCGGGTCCAGATGGCCGGGGAGGTTACTTCGCGGTGCCACGGATCCCATTCGCGGACCTTCTGCGTGGTGGTGGCCAGGACGTCGATGTAGTCATCGGCCAGGACCCAGTACTGTTCGGTGACGAGCCCGAAATCGGTGATCCCTGCGGTGATCGGATGCGAGGCAGCCGCGGGGAGCATGTTCACCGTATAGGGGACGTAATTGTCGGACTGCTCGCCTGTGCACTCCTCCGGGTGCTTGCCGGGATGGCAGGCGAACTGGCCGCCGATGAGGTGGAGGTAGTCGGAGGTGTTGCGGTAGGAATCCGCGATTCCGCCGTGCCAGCCAGCCAACCCCGTTCCGTTCTCGACGGCGGTGCGCAGCCCCTCGAACTCATCCTTCTCGATGGTGGACATCGTCATGCATTGCATGATTAGGTCCACCGAAGCCATATATTCCGTATCGGCATATATTTTGGGTGATTCCTCCACCCTGACCTCATACCCATTCCCTCGGAGGTATGGAATGAACAGTTCGGTGGCCTCGATCGGCTGATGGCCGTCCCAGCCGCCCCGAACCACAAGGGCGGTCTTCTTCTCAGTCATGTTTCCTCAATTTCAGTTGACTTTGGTCCAGCGGGATTCACCGGTGGCGCTGGTTTCGACGGCGTTCAGGACGCGCTGGACTTGCAGGGCATCGGCGAACGACGGCGAGGGCTGCTCGCCTGCGCCGATCGCGCTGACGAGGTCCACGACTTGGTGGGTGAAACCGTGTTCGTAGCCCAGGCCATGGCCCGTGGGCCACCAGTTGCCGACGTAGGGGTGTTCGGGTTCGGTGACGAAGATGCGCCTGAACCCGGCATCCGGGGATTCGGAGGCGTCGTAGAAAGACAGAACGTTCATGTCTTCGAAGTCGAAGGCGAGCGAGCCGAGGGAGCCGTTGACTTCCAGTCGCATCGCGTTCTTGCGTCCCAGCGCGTAGCGGGTGGATTCGAAAACCCCGACGGCGCCGGGCGAGGTGCCGTCGCCGTCGAACCCGTCAGGAGAAAACCGTGCGCTGAAGATCGCCGCGTCATCAACGGTGACCCTCCCGCGGGGCGCGTCGGCGCCCGTGTCTCCGTGCCCGCCAAGGCCCACGAGGCTACCGGCCAGCGGGCGTTCGTGGACGAAGGTTTCCAGCACGGCGGAGACGCCGGTGATGTTCTGCCCGGTGACCCATTGGGCGGCGTCGATCGAGTGGGCGCCGATGTCGCCAAGGGTCCCGGAGCCGGCCTTTGATTTGTCCAGACGCCACGTCATGGGCGCGTTCTCGTCGCTGAGCCAGTCCTGCAGGTATTGGGCGCGCACGTGCCTGACCTGCCCGAGCCGCCCTTCGGCGACCATGCGCCGGGCCAGAGCCAGCGCTGGAGTGCGCCGATAGGAGAACCCGCACATTGAAATCACACCGCGCGAGGCGGCATCGCGGGCAACCTCGGTCATCCGCTCGGCTTCTGCCACGGAGTTTGCCAACGGTTTCTCGCACAAGACGTGTTTGCCTGCCTCAAGGGCTGCGATGGCGATCTCCGCATGGGTGTCCCCGGGGGTGCAGATGTCGATCAGGTCTATGTCGTCCCGCTCGATCAGGCGCCGCCAGCCCGTCTCCACGGAGTCCCAGCCGAGCTTGGCAGCGGCGGCCCGGACGCCGTCGTCGTTCCTTCCACACAGCGCGGTGAGCCGCGGGTCCAAAGGCAAATCGAAAAACCTGGGCGCGGTCCGCCACGCATGCGAATGCGCCGCACCCATGAACGCGTAGCCGACCATGCCCACACGCAATGGTTTGGGGGTAGCCATACGGAATCCTTTCTACTTGCTGAAGCCGGCGGTCAAGCCGCTGATCAATTGGCGCCGGGCCACCACGTAGATGACCAGCAGGGGCAAAGTGGCGAGTACTACCGAAGCCAGGACAGCGGGGATGTTGACGCTGAACTCGCCCTGGAATGTCCACAAGGACAACGGCAGGACGCGGGTGGACGGGCTTTGCGTCAGGATCAGGGGGAAGAGGAAGCCGTTCCAAACGCCGAGCGCGTTGTAGATTCCGACAGTTACGACGGCGGGACGCGTCATGGGCAGCGCGAGTCGCCACATCATGGCCCAGTCCGAGCAGCCATCCAGCCGCATCGATTCGAACAGTTCGTTGGGAACGTCGCGCATGAAATTGCTCAGGATGAGCACCGAGATGGGAATGGCGAATGCGATGGACGGCAGGATGAGTGCCAGCAGGGTGTCGTAGAGGTGGGCTTTGGTGATCATCCAGTAGATGGGGATGATCGTTGCGTGCAACGGGATGGCCAAGCCCAGGAGGAAGAGCTTGTTGGTCCAACCGAGGAAGCGGGACTTGCCCCGGACAATCGCGTAGGCGGCCATGAACGAGACCAGGAGCGCCGGAACCACGCTGCCCACGGTGACGAGCAGGCTGTTCACGAAGTACATGGCGAAGTCGTTCTCGAGCACCAGTTTGTAGTTGTCAAGGGTGGGCTCGGTGGGCGGCAGCAACGGGTTCGAGGTAAAGAAGCCGGCCTGGTTCTTGAGGCTCGTGACAACCACGTAGTAGATGGGAACGATGATGACGGCTAGCCACACCCAACCGCCCAGGCCTCCCAAAAAGTTGGGACGTGCACGTCCGCGGCCCCGTCCGGGCTTCGACGGCTTACTGCTGGGTGCCACGCGGGTTGCCGGCGGCACCGGGATCTGGGTCGTGGAGGCCATCAGGCACCTTCCAATTGGCTTGCGTTGCGGTTCTTTCCACCGAGCCTTTGCAGGATCAGGGCCAAGGCGAGGCCGATCACCACGAGGATGACGCCCAAAGCGCTGGCGGCTCCCATGTCGTTGGCCTTGAACCCCGTGAGGTACATGTGCAGCGGCAGCAGTCGCGTTGAGTAGCCGGGGCCGCCGCCGGTGAGGACGAAGACAAGGTCGAAGTAGGCCAGCGAACCGACCACCATGAGCGTGGACGACGTGATGATCGTGTACTTCAACTGGGGCAACGTGATGGCGAAGAACTGCTGGACGCGGCCGGCGCCGTCGATCTGGGCCGCTTCGTAGAGCGAGGCCGGAATCTGCCGGACGCCGCCTTGGTAGATGAGCGTGTGGAACGGGACGAACTGCCAAGCGATGACGAACACCACCACGAACAGCACCAGGTCCGAGTTGCCGAGCCAGTCCTGTGCGAGGAGCGGGATCCCGAGCCCCGGTCCAAGGCCGAAGTTCGGATCCAGCAGGGCCTTGTAGGCAATGGCGACGGCGGCCGAGGACAGCAGCAGCGGAACGAAGTAGAGCACTGCGAGGACTGCCCGGTATTTCTGGGAAGCGGAAGTAAACACACCCAGCAGGAGGCTGATCGGTGCTTGGACGATGAACGAGAAGAACATGATCTTGGCCGTGACCCACAGGGCGTTGCCGGTGACGGGATCAGTCAGGACCGTTGTCCAGCTCGAGAAGCCATCCAGCTTGATTTCCCCCAGCCCGTCCCATTTGGTGAAGCTGAGGAAGAAGACGCCAGCCAGCGGAATGATGGCGAACAAAAGGAAGAAGAACAGGGCCGGAGCGGCCAACCACCCGGACGGGCCCCTTTCAAGGACCCGCCGGGACGTACTGGAAGAGACAGACACAGGCTATTTTCCGATCGTCGCGTTCATCGTGGAGACGAACTGATCGGGGCTGATCTTCTTGAGGAAGATCTGGTCCAGGTTCGCGAGCATCGCGTCGCCCTGAGCCGGGCTGAGGGCCTGGTCCCAGGAGAGCGTGAACGTCGGTGCGTTCTTGGCCATGCCGTAGAGGTAGCTCAGGAAGTCCTTGTCCGGCGATGCCGCGAGCTTGCTTTCGATGCCGGTGGTGACGGGTACCGCTCCGGAATCGATCAAGGACTGCGTATCCGCGTCCGTGAACATTCCGCTCTTCACGTAATCCAGGGCGGCCTTCTTTTGGCTGTCGGTGGCCTTGGACGAAATCGACCAGAAGTTGGACGGATTGCCCACAATGTTGGCGGGATCGCCCTTGCCGCCGGAAACGCTCGGGAACGCGGTGTAGCCGAGCTTGCCATTCTTGACGAAGTCCGCGGCGTCCTTCTTCATGCTTTGGTAGATCCACCCGCCTTGCAGGATCATGGCTGCCTTGCCGGTGTAGAGGAGGGCTTGGTCGGCGTTGCTGTCGGCCGCGATCGAGGAGAAGCCGTTCACGAAGCCGCCGGCGTCAACGAGGTCCTGGATCTTGGTGAGGGCTTCCTTCACGGCAGGATCGGACCAGGCGTTTGGCTTGTTGGCGGCGATGTTGGCGAAGACCTCCGGTCCGCCGATCCGCTCCACGAGGTATTCCAGCCACATGAGGTCAGGCCACTTGGACTGGCCGCCCAGCGAGAACGGAGCAATCCCTGCAGCCTTGAACTTCGGCACGAGTGCCATCAAGTCGTCCCAGGTCTTGGGGGCTTGGGCGCCGATCTTGTCGAAAACGTCCTTGTTGAAGTAGAGCACCACGGGCTGAACGTTGTTGTTGGGAAGGGCGTAGGTCTTGCCATCGACGACGCCGTTCTTCAGCACGGACGGCAGGTACCGGCTCTTGACGTCGGGGTTGGAAGCAATGAAGTCGGACAGGTCCGCTACCTGGCCGGCGTCGACATATGACTTCAGTACTCCGCCGCCCCAACCGTAGATGAAGGTGGGGCCTTGTCCGGCGCCGACGGCGGTGCGCACCTTCGTCTTGTACGCGTCGTTCGCGAAGAAGTCGAGTTTGAGGGCCTCGTCCGGGTGCGCCTTGTTCCAGGCGTCAATGGACTTTTGGAGCACCGGCTGGTTGCCGCCGGTGAGTCCCCACATGGTTGCGGAGTCGGAGTTCGCGGACGCGCTCGACGGTCCGCCGGATCCACAGGCGGCGAGGGAGATCGACATTGCCGCGGCGGTGACGGCCATCGCTGCTGAACGCAACGTGAGTTTTACCATTTGCTTTCCATTCGTCCTTCGGGCTCGACGCTGATTGCCCGGGTGTTGGTTCGGGAGCGCTTCTGGGGATGTGGCGCTGCCGTTGGTACTGTTTCTGGAAACGTTCGAAATATTTCGACAATATTTTCGACTCGGTGAAGTAAATTTAGCTGTGGTCCGCGTCACCGTCAAGCGTCGATTGGCGAAGTATTTGGCGGACCGGTCGAAAAGCAGTTGACTTCAATAGCGCCCAAACCCACACTGGAGTGTGCGAAATATTTCGAAAGACTCGAGGTGATGTGTGGCTAGCAAAGAGCGCCCGGCCAAGTTGACGCTGGCCGCCATCGCCCGGGAAGCGGGAGTCTCGGCGCCCACCGTCTCGAAAGTGGTCAATGGGCGCGAGGACGTGGCCGCGGATACGCGGGCCAAAGTCCTCACGGCCTTGGAGCGGACAGGATACAAGTCGCCGTTGCAGCGGAAAAACACGGTCTGGCGCCGGCCGGTCGTGGAGGTGGTGATCGACACCCTGAACTCGGCTTACGGGGTGGAAGTCCTCAACGGCGTGCTGGAGCACGCGGCCGCGTCCGACGTCGAGGTCCTCCTTAACGTCACCGGCCAGCAACGCGGTTCGCACCTCAGCCCGGAGCAGCGGGCGCAGCGGATGGTCGACGAGGGGCGCAGCGGCATGATCGTTGTGACCTCGGCCTTCAGCGCCGCCGAACTGGAGCCGTTCCACCGCCGGCAGATACCCATCGTGGTCATCGATCCGCTCAACCCGCCGCAAGGAGAAGTGGTGAGCGTCGGGGCCAGCAACTGGGCCGGTGGCAAAGCCGCGACTGCGCATCTCCTTGGCCTGGGGCACCGCAGGATCGCGTACGTTGGCGGTCCGGAAGCCGCGGAATGCAACCAGGCCCGCCTCCATGGCTACATGGCGGCCCTCATGGCAGACGGCGTCGCCGTTGAAGAAAGCTACATTTTCTCGGGCGCCTTCCGCCCCGAAAACGGCGTGGCCGGAATGAAGTCCATCCTCCAGCTTCAACCGAGGCCCACGGCGATCTTTGCCGCGAGCGACAGCATTGCCCTGGGCATCCTCGCTGAAGCCCGCCGGCAAAAAGTCCGCATCCCCGAGGACATGAGCGTGGTGGGCTTCGACGGAACATACCAGGCCGAGGAATCCGTCCCGCCCCTGACGTCGGTGTCCCAGCCCCTGCAGGAAATGGGACGTGCCGCCCTGCGCTTCGTGATGCGCCAATTGCGCGGAGACACTTTGGACTCACACCGCGTGGAACTCGCAACCCACTTGGTGGTCCGCGAATCAACGGCCGCGCCGGCAGGCTAACTCGGCGGGCTGAGCCGCCGGGCAGAGCCGCCCGCCCGCCGGCCGGCCGCGCCGGCAGGCAGGCGCAGCCGCCTCAGCGGCTGTTGAGGAGGGCGGTAAGTTTGTCCTGCGGCTGGTCCACCGGCGCGGCCTGGACCGGAAGGGCGAGCGTGATCCTGGTGACCACGTTCTTGGAAACCGATTCGAGGACGTACTCCGTGCTTGAGGACAACTGGTTACGGGCATACCAGGCCCGCTCGCCCGCGCCGTCCACCGGTTTGGGGGAGATCATCAGCCGGGGAAGCCCGACCTTCGCGAGGGAATCGGCGTCCGGATAGACATCGGTGGAGACCGTCAGCGCGTTGCCCGGATCCGCATCCTGGCCTTGCGGTACCGGCACCAAGCTGAAGGTGCAGTTCGTTTCCTTCATGCCCTGGTTCTCGGTCGCTGACGCCGTTCCCGCCTGGACCTGAGCCGCGACGTCGCCGAGTTTCTGCCGGATGGCGTCCAACGCCGGCGAGGCGCATGCCTGGCTTCCGGGGGATTCGATCGTCCTGCCGTCCATCGCCGTCGTGCCCGGGGTTGCCGTCACATCGGTGCGGGGGGACGCTGGGGCGGCGGCCGTCGTCGTAGTGGAAGCGCCCGACGTCGGGCCGCCCTGGCAGGCGGTGAGCAGCACCGCCGCGACCGCGAGCGACAATGGGACACCCGCCCAGCGGTTACCAGAAGATGTCATAACCCACTCCCATCACGATCCGGTCGCCCGCTTGCGCGGTTCGCATGAATTGCAACAGGTCCGGGTCATTGAACGCCAGGCAGCCCCACGTCGGTTTGTTGTTTCCGTGCAGGAAGATCGCAAAACCGGCGTTCATCACAATCGGCGAATCCGGCGGCCGGTTGTAGTTGATCACAACACCTTGCCGATAGTCATGAGTGGGCCGGGTAGCGAAGTACCACATGTTCTCGTCCGGGAAGATGGCCGAGCTCGACTCGAAATACTGGTTGTAGTTGGCGTTCAACCTGCCGCCCCAACGCGAGAACGGGTTCAGGGTCCGGTAGGACAACGCGGTTCCGGGGTTGCCCAGGCCGAACGCCTCGGTCACCGTGAAGGAACCGGTGGGGGAGAACGCCTGCCACGTGGGACCAGTGGCCACGCCCGGTCCTGCGAACCCCGATTCCCCGGCCGAGCCGATTGCTCCCCATTCCTTCACATACTGGCCATCGCCTGGGCGGCGGACGCACGTGATCATGGAAACCTGGGTGGATCGATAACCGTCCGCGATGGCCAAGGAGACTCTTTGCGCGCCGGCGCTCGGATATTTCACGGCACCGGAATTCAGCGCAGGGCAATAGCCGTCAGTGGAGATCGTGTAGCGGACACCGCCGGTGCTGATCCATTGGAGCCGGCCGAACTGGAAGCTCTGGCTGCAGTTCCCGGCTGTGTCGCAAGCCTCCGCCGTCGTCGGATAACCGATCACGCTGTCTTGCGCATGCCGGGAGTCGTAGAAGCTGCCGAGTCCTCCCCACACCGGCATGGTGCCGGCGCCTACCGCGAAGTAGATCTTGCCTCGGGTGAATTGCTGCGAGCAGCCGCCGAAGCGGAGTCCGCATTGCTCCTCGCCGTGGGGCGCGCCCAAGTAGCCGTTGATTCCGCCCAGGCCTTGGTAGCGGCCGTTGATCGCTCCGATGACAGCGAAAGTCCCGTATCCCGGGACGAAATAGATCCCGCCATGCTGGAACTGCTGGGCGCACACGTTTCCGGGAAGCCCGCATTGTTCGCTGCTGCTTGGGTAGCCGAGGTATCCGGCGGATCCACCGAAGCTTTGATAGCGCCCGTTGATCCCGCCCCACACGGCGAACGTGCCGTATCCCGGGACGAAGTAGATGGGGCCGCCTTGGAATTGCTGTGAACAAGCGCTTCCGGCCAGTCCGCATTGCTCGTCGCTGATCGGGTAACCCAAGTTGCCGGTGTCAGCGCCGACCATTTGGTAGCGGCCGTTGATCCCTGCCCAGACGTAGAACGTGCCGTAGCCGGGGACGTAGTAGATCCAGCCCTTTTGGAACTGCTGCTTGCATGCCCCGCCGGGGAGCCCGCACTGCTGGTCGGCGATAGCGGGTCCGAGGGCTCCGGCGTCTCCGCCGAGGCTTTCGTGCTTGGCGCCGATCGCGCCCGGGACGGCGAAGTCGGTCGCCTTCACGGTTGACTGCGAGGGTACCGGAGCAGGAGTCGACGGCGAAGCGGCCGGCGGGGCCGCCGTCGTCGTCGGTGCCGCTGGGGTGGGTGACGACGTCGGTACGGTAGGTGCGGTTGGCGTGTTCGGTGCGGTCGGCGAGGTGGGCGCCGTCGGGAGCGTCGCCGTCGGGCCCGGTTCCGTCGGGGTCGCCGCCGTGCTGCCCGTCGACGGCGGCGTGTCGCTTGCCGTTCCCGCGCTCGGGGAGGGGGACGGAACCGGTGCTTGAAGGACGGGGGCCGCAATAGCCTGGGCGGGCAGCAACGCGAGGGACAGGCCCACGGCGATTGCGGCTCCTAGCCGTTGGAAACGCAGGGAGGAAAGGAAATGCCTGCGCCCGCGGGACGTTCTTGGGTGTGTTCCGATGCCAGTCATCGCCTTCTCCTCTACTGCCGCATTCAACTGAGGCCATAGCCCTTGAGGACAAGCGCGGCAGCGATGCGACCGTAAAGAACCTTCCCCCGAGGCACACGGGGATCATACCCCGCGGAATGGGTCTGGTGGGGCTATTGGTGACAGCGGTTTTCGTTGGAAGCCGGCGCACAGTGGGTAGAGTCGAACCCATGACTAGCCGAAAGGTCCGGGTGACAGTTAGCGCGCTGGTGTTTTTCGGGTGCCTGATTCTGCTCGTCCCGGCAAGCCCTGCGACGGCCGCGCCCTGTAACCAAGGGGGACTTTTGGGGCTGGTGCCCATGTGTTCGCCGGGAAACTCCTCCAGTCCCAGCCCTAGCGTCAAGTCCACTCCGCCCGTGGCGCAGCCGGCCCCGCTGCCGCCGCAACCGCAGCCCGATCCGGGAACGGTACGGCCCACTGTCGCCGCACCCAAGCCGACGCAGACAGCGGAACTTCAGCCGGCAGAGACTACAGCCACGCCGACGGCGCCGGTCCCCGCACCGTCGCCGCAGACCACCCTTGTCCCCACACCCTCAAGCCAAAGCACCGCGGCGGTCGCAGCCCCGGGCGCCGGTGGCCCGAGCCAAGCCGCGCCCAAGGTTTCCCCGACGTTTTCCGTGGCTGGAATGCTGCTTGCTTTCGGCGGAGCCATGATTGCCGCCGGCGGCGTCGTGGGACTGAGGCGGTATCCGCTCTAAGATCCGCTCCGATTCCGCCCCGGAACAAACAGTCTGGTCAAACAGTCCGATCCACCGCGGCAAGGATCGCTTCGCCCAACTCGAGGGGCTTCGTGAATTGGGGCCAGTGGCCCGTGGGGAGGTCGACGAATTCGACGTCGTTGATGCGGGCCAGTTCGGCCACGAAAGGATGCCCGGATTCGATCCACTCAGCCAGCAGGCTCGATGGAAATTCGCAGGCGATGATGGTGGCCGGAACATCGTATCGACGGACGTCATGCAAGTGCTGCTTGTCGCTCGTCACGCCCTTCGGCTCCGGAATGGCCCGGGAGCGGAAGGCGGCCCGCAGGTCCTCGTTAAGGTCAACAAGGTCCTCATTCTCGAAGAGTTCCCACGGCGGCAGGGGGACGGCGTCCCCCTGGGCGGGCAGTTCATCATTGATGACGCCGCCTTCGCCAAGGGGGCCGCTGTCCACATATACCGCCCGCACTACTTTTTCCGGCCGGGCGTCGACGGCGCCATGGATGATGGCACCCCCGCCTGAGTGCCCTACCAAAACCACGGGATTTCCGACCGCGTCCACGGCCTCGACTACCGCTTCGATATGGTCCCGCAACCCGATGCCTGACCTCGGGGCATCAATGGCCTCCAAACCAGGCATCGTGAGGGGGTGGACCCGGTGCCCAGCCGCCACAAGCGGCGGGGTGACTTCGGACCATGACGAGGCATCCAGCCAGAACCCGGGAACCATGATGATGTCCATGCCCGTACATTACGACGAGCCACCGGCAGAAGCCACGCCTACTGAGTAATTGTCAGACGGACTCCGGCAACCCCGAACGCAAGAGGGGCGCGAAGAACGCGGCGAGTTCCGCCGTCGCACTCAAAGGGAGCACGTTCGCTACGTACTGGTCCGGACGCACCACTACCACGGCGCCGCCGCGGTCGATGCCCCGGAGGTCGAAGATGTCCGCCGCGGGATCGGTGCCGAAGACCTTCTCAAGGTAGTTGAGCTGGAACGGCCCCACCTGCGGCTTGAAGACCGGCGGAACGGCACTGATGTCGACGCCCGCGTGGTTTTGCTGGTAGATCACCTTCACGTCGAACCACGCGTCAGCGTCAGCGCCCGACGGCGTTGCGGCCAGCGGCGAGTCCGGCGAGTTCGCGATCCACTCGGCGAAGTCCGAGACGCCTGAGGTTGCTCCCGCGGGCGCCGCGTCGGCGAAGACGTAGATGCGCCACCGGCCGTCCGCCGTCGCGTGGTGGCCAAGGTGCATGGGGTTCGTATCGCAGACCCGGACGACCGGTGCGGATTTGAAACGCTTGCCGAGGGGGAACCCGGTAGCCAGCTCCTGGTGCGTGGGCTCCGCGACGAGCATGGAGGGAGCGTATTCGGTCATGAAGCCTGCCGGGAATTCGGCCGTGCGCACGTAGAAGTCCTCGAGCTCGGAGGGGTCGTCAAACTCCTCGGGCTTCTTGGCCATGAGGCTGGACCATTCCTTGTCGAAATCGATGAGGTTCTTCGCGACGACCTGTCGTTCGGCCGAGTAGGTGGACAAGAGGGATTCCGGCGCCCGGCCTTCAAGGACGTGCCCGAGCTTCCAGCCCAGGTTGAATCCGTCCTGCATGGAGACGTTCATGCCTTGCCCGGCCTTGGCGCTGTGGGTGTGGCATGCGTCCCCTGTGATGAACACCCGCGGCGAACGGATGCCGCGCTCCTCCGGCAGGACGTCGTCGAAACGGTTGGTGAGGCGGTGGCCTACCTCGTAGACGCTGTGCCATGCGACGTTGCGGACGTCGAGCGTGTACGGGTGGAGGATTTCGTTGGCCTTCGCGATGATCTGCTCGATAGTGGTGTTGCGCACCGCGCGTCCGTCGTCCGCCCCGACTTCGCCGAGGTCAACATACATGCGGAACAGGTGGCCGCCTTCGCGTGGGATGAGCAAGATGCTGCCGGCTTCGCCCTGGATGGCGCACTTCAGGCGGATATCCGGGAAATCCGTGACGGCGAGGACATCCATGACGCCCCACGCATGGTTCGCCTGGTCGCCGGCGAGGGTGCAACCGATCGATTCGCGGACCTTGCTGCGGGCACCATCCGCGCCGACGACGTACTTTGCCCGGACAATCCGCTCCTGGCCTTCGTTGGGGCCGGAGGTGTGAAGAAGGGTCACGGTGACGGGGTATTCGCCCTCGCCGGTGACGTGGAGGTTGCGGAATTCGTAGCCATAATCGGGCGTCATCCGGGCGGGGGAGTTCGCCATGAATTCGGCGAAGTAGTCGAGCACGCGGGCCTGGTTGACGATGAGGTGCGGGAACTCGCTGATGCCCATTTCGTCGTCGACGGCGCGGGCGGCACGGACGATGTTCGCGTGGTCGGCGGGATCCGGCTTCCAGAACGCCATCTCGGTAATCCGGTATGCCTCCGCAATGATCCGCTCAGCGAATCCGAAGGCCTGGAAAGTCTCCACGCTGCGGGCCTGGATGCCGTCGGCCTGCCCGATCGCGAGCCTGCCTGGGCGTCGCTCGACAATGCGGGCGGTGATGCCGGGGAACTGGGAGAGCTGCGCCGCGGTGAGCATGCCCGCCGGTCCGCTGCCGACGATGAGCACGTCGACCTCGTCCGGAAGGTCCGCCGGGCGGTTGATTCCGACGCCGGCAGCCGGCTGGACGCGCGGGTCGCCGGATACGTAGCCATGGTGGTGGAACTGCACGGGATTTCCTCACTTCATTGTGTAGTGTTCAAATATAGAACTGAAAATTCTTTATTTGAACTTCAAATTCTGTTCACACTGTACGCCACGTGTGATGTGGGTGACAAGACCGGGGTTTCCGGGGGTGCGTGGGGAAGGCTCGGAACACCCCAGCCCACTCAAAACCAGGGGGTTGACGAACCGCGATTCCCGCGCCATAGTTTTCGTATACGATTTCGTACTCGATGAGGAGTCCATGTGGAACAGGTCACCGACCACCTCTTGGCCGCGGCCCGCAAGGTCATCGCGGTGCACATCAATTACCCGAGCCGTGCCGCTCAGCGCGGCCGTACCCCGGAACAGCCGTCGTATTTCCTGAAGCCATCGTCCTCCTTGGCGCACAGCGGCTCAACGGTGGAGCGTCCGGCTGGTTGCGAACTGCTGGGGTATGAGGGCGAGATCGCGCTGATCATCGGAAAGCCTGCCCGGCGCGTGGGTATCGAGGACGCCTGGAGCCATGTTGAGTGGGTAACCGCCAGCAACGATCTGGGCGTCTACGACCTCCGTTACGCGGACAAAGGCTCCAACCTCCGCTCCAAGGGCGGGGACGGGTTCACGCCGTTGGGTCCGGCGCTGATTCCGGCGTCCGACGTCGACCCCGCCGGCTTGCGGATCCGCACCTGGCATAACGGCGAACTCGTCCAGGACGACACCACCGAGGACCTCCTCTTCCCGTTCGCGCAACTCGTCGCGGACCTTTCCCAGCTGCTGACCCTGGAAGAGGGCGACGTTATCCTGACCGGCACCCCGGCCGGCGCGTCGGTCGCGAAGCCGGGGGACGTCGTCGAGATCGAGGTCACCGGCGGCGGGCTCGGCACGGGCCGGCTCACCACCACGGTGACGGAGGGTACGACGGCGTTCGCGGACTTTGGTGCCCGGCCCCGGACTGATGACATCCAGCGGGAGGAAGCCTACGGTTCGCGTGAAGCGGCCGGACTTCCCGCCGTCGTACCGGTCTTGACGCCCGAGTTGAAGAAGAAGCTCGAATCCGTTGCCACGGCCACGTTGTCCAGCCAGATGCGCAAGCGCGGACTGAACAACGTCAGCATCGACGGCCTGCAGGCCACCCGCCCGGACCGGCGTGTCGTCGGGCTCGCCCGGACGCTGCGCTACGTCCCCAATCGCGAGGACCTGTTCAAGACCCACGGGGGCGGATTCAACGCACAAAAGAGGGCGATTGAATCCGTCAATGAAGGCGACATCCTGGTGATGGACGCTCGGGGCGAGAAAGGCACAGGCACTGTGGGCGATATCCTCGCGCTGCGTGCGCAGGTCCGGGGTGCCGTGGCGATCATCACCGATGGGGGCGTGCGGGACTACTCAGCCGTGGCTGATCTGGACATCCCCACCTACTTCGCCAGCCGACACCCCGCGGTTCTTGGCCGCCGCCACGTCCCTTGGGACACGGACATCACCATCGCGTGTGGCGGGACGACTGTTCAGCCCGGGGACATCATCGTGGCCGACTCGGACGGCATCGTGGTGGTTCCCCCGTGCATCGCGGAGGAGCTCGTGGATGAATGCATCGAGCAGGAGCGCGAGGAAGCGTTCATCTTCCAGATGGTCGAGCAGGGCAACAGCGTGGACGGACTTTTCCCTATGAACGCCCAGTGGCGTGCCCGCTACGAAGGATGGGCCGGAAGCCCGGAAGGAGCCCAAGGTGACTGACACCGCCGTCGAGAGCAAAACCGGGAGCAAATCCGAACAGGCGTATGCCGCCGTGAAGGCCCGCATCGTGGAGGGCACCTACACGCCGGGGTACCGTCTGGTGCTGGCCAAGATCGCGGAGGACCTGGGCGTGAGCGTGGTCCCGGTCCGGGAAGCCATCCGGCGCCTGGAGGCCGAAGGGCTCGTGAAGTTCGAGCGCAACGTCGGCGCCACGGTGTCCGGGATCGATCCCATCGAGTACCTGTACACCATGCAGACCCTAAGCATCGTGGAAGGTGCCGCGACGGCGTTGTCCGCACCGCTCATCGATCCGGAAGCGATTGCGAGGGCGCGGGCGGTGAACGAGGAGATGCGCGAATGCCTGGAACACTTCGACCCGGTCCGCTTCACCGCCCTTAACCAGGATTTCCACAGCGTCCTCTTTGAACACTGCCCCAATCCGCACATCCTGGACCTCGTGCACCGGGGATGGAACCGGCTGGCCTCGCTGAGGGCCTCGACGTTCCGCTTCATCCCAGGCCGCGCACGGGAATCCGTCGAAGAACACGAGGCGCTCCTGCAGCTCATTGAAGCAGGAGAAGACGCCGACACCATTGAAAAAGCAGCACGCCGGCACCGTACCGCCACCTTGGACGCGTACCTCGCCCAAGCCAAGTAATAGTGCGCAAGCCAACCACCACGAAGGATTTCAACAATGACTGCCCCCACCGAAACTGAAACCACCCAGCACAACATCCCCGAGAACCTTCCTACCCACATCCAGCACTACCTCGACGGTAAGTTCGTCGATTCAATCGGCGGTAAGACCTTCGATGTCCTGGATCCGGTGTCCAACGAGAACTACGCCACCGTTGCCGCTGCCCAGCCGGAGGACGTGGACCTTGCTGTGGCCGCCGCGAAGCGGGCCTTCAAGGAAGGCCCGTGGGCGAAGATGCTGCCGCGCGAGCGTTCGCGCGTGCTGCACAAGATTGCCGATATCGTCGAGTCCCGTGACGATGAACTGGCCCTCCTCGAGAGCTTCGATTCGGGCCTGCCGATCACCCAGGCCAAGGGCCAGGCCCGCCGCGCTGCCGAGAACTTCCGGTTCTTCGCCGACTTGATAGTGGCGCAGGAAGACAACGCGTTCAAGGTGCCTGGCCGCCAGCTCAACTACGTGAACCGCAAGCCGATCGGCGTCGCCGCTCTGATCACGCCGTGGAACGTTCCGTTCATGCAGGAATCGTGGAAGCTCGCCCCGGCGATCGCCACCGGCAACACCGTGGTCATGAAGCCGGCCAGCTACACCCCGCTCTCGGCCGGACTGTGGCCGGAGATCTTCAGCGAAGCCGGCCTGCCGGACGGTGTCTTCAACCTGGTCTTCGGTTCAGGCAGTGTCGCCGGCGACTACCTCGTCAAGCACCCGGACGTGCCGCTGGTTTCCTTCACCGGCGACAGCTCCACCGGTGCCACGATCTCGACGGCGGCCGCTCCCCAGTTCAAGAGCCTCTCGCTCGAGCTTGGCGGCAAGAGCCCGGCGGTCGTTTTCGCCGACGCCGACATCGAGGCCGCGCTCGACGCCACCGTTTTCGGTGTGTTCAGCTTGAACGGCGAGCGTTGCACCGCCGGCAGCCGGGTGCTCGTGCAGCGCGACATCTACGACGACTTCGTGGCCCGCTTCGCCCAGCGTGCGAAGAACATCGTGGTGGGCCTGCCGAGCGATCCCGCCACCGAGGTCGGCTCGCTCGTGCACCCGAACCATTTCGACAAGGTCATGAGCTACATCGAGATCGGCAAGTCCGAGGGCCGGCTCCTGGCCGGCGGCGGCCGCGCCGATGGCTTCCCCACCGGCAACTATGTGGCACCCACCGTGTTCGCCGACGTCGCACCGGACGCCCGGATCTTCCAGGAGGAAATCTTCGGTCCCGTCGTCGCGATCACGCCGTTCGACACCGACGACGAGGCGCTCGAGCTCGCGAACAACACCAAGTACGGCCTGGCCGCGTACGTCTGGACGTCGAACCTGAAGCGCGCCCACAACTTCGCGCACGGCATCGAGTCGGGCATGGTCTGGCTGAACTCGAACAACGTCCGCGACCTGCGCACCCCGTTCGGCGGCGTCAAGGCTTCCGGTCTTGGCCGCGAGGGCGGCTACCGCTCGGTGGACTTCTACACCACCCAGCAATCGGTGCAGATCACCCTCAACGAAGCCCACTCGCCCAAGTTCGGCAACGTCGTAGACGCTGCAGAAACCAGCGACAGCTAACCCATCCCTTCGAGTTTGTGTACAGATAACCACCCTTAAAAGCCGTCTTAAGGGGTCCGATCTGTACACAAACTCCAAGCCTTTCAACGAAGAGAGACCATCATGAGCAACACCTTCACCGGCCCGATCCCCACCCCGTCCGTCCCTGCCCCGGACATCGTCCGCTGCGCCTACATGGAGATCGTGGTCACGGACCTGGCCAAGTCCCGCGCGTTCTACGTGGACCTGCTCGGCCTGCACGTCACCGAGGAGGACGAGAACACGATCTACCTGCGTTCCTTCGAGGAGTTCATCCACCACAACCTGGTCCTGCGCAAGGGCCCGATCGCCGCGGTCGCAGCGTTCGCGTACCGGGTGAAGTCCCCCGCCGAGGTGGACGCCGCGGAGGCCTACTACAAGGAACTGGGCTGCCGCACCGAGCGCCGCAAGGAAGGCTTCACCAAGGGCGTGGGCGACTCCGTCCGCGTGGAGGACCCGCTGGGCTTCCCCTACGAATTCTTCTACGAGGTGGAGCACGTCGAGCGCCTCACCCAGCGCTACGACCTCTACTCCGCCGGTGAACTGGTCCGCCTGGACCACTTCAACCAGGTCACCCCGGACGTGCCGCGCGGCCGCAAGTACCTCGAGGACCTCGGCTTCCGCGTCTCCGAAGACATCAAGGATTCCGACGGCGTCACGTACGCCGCGTGGATGCACCGCAAGCAGACCGTGCACGATACCGCCCTGACCGGCGGCAACGGTCCGCGCATGCACCACGTCGCGTTCGCCACGCACGAGAAGCACAACATCATCCAGATCTGCGACAAGATGGGTGCCCTGCGCATCAGCGACCGGATCGAACGCGGCCCCGGACGCCACGGCGTGTCCAACGCGTTCTACCTCTACATCCTGGACCCGGACGGTCACCGCATCGAGATCTACACCCAGGACTACTACACCGGCGACCCGGACAACCCCACGGTCACCTGGGACGTGCACGACAACCAGCGCCGCGACTGGTGGGGCAACCCCGTGGTCCCGTCCTGGTACACCGAGGCCTCCCTCGTCCTGGACCTGGACGGCAACCCGCAGCCGGTCATCGAACGCACCGACGCTTCCGAAATGGCCGTCACGATCGGCGCCGACGGCTTCTCCTACACCCGCAAGACCGACGACGACGGCGCTGCGGCCAGTGCCGAACCGGTCGGTTTCAAGCTCGGCGCGCAGGTCTAAGCCGATGCTGGACGCGAAGACGATCGAGGCCATTGCCGACGAGCTCGTGGAGGCCGGCCGGAACCGCAAACCGGTGCCCCGGCTGACCGCCCGCTACCCGGAGATGACCGTGGAGGATTCCTACGCGGTGCAGCAGTTGTGGCGCCGCCGGAACGAGGAAGCCGGACGCACGCTGGTGGGGCGCAAGATCGGACTCACGTCCAAAGCCATGCAGGCCGCCACCGGCATCACCGAGCCGGACTACGGCGCGATTTTCGATGACATGGTCCTGGAAACGGGCTGCACCGTGGACTGGGACCGGTACACCCACCCGCGGGTGGAGGTGGAGTTGGCGTTCGTGCTCAAGGACGCTCTCAAGGGTCCGGGCTGCACGATCTTCGATGTCCTCAACGCCACTGACTACGTGGTTCCGGCCCTGGAGATCCTCGATTCGCGGATCGAAATGGAGGGCCGGACCATCGTGGACACCATCTCGGACAACGCCGCGATGGGCGCCATGGTGCTCGGCGGCCGTCCGGTCAAACCCGACGCGGTGGACCTGCGCTGGGTCTCGGCGATCCTGTACAAGAACCAGACCGTGGAGGAAACCGGGGTGGCCGCCGGCGTCCTGGACCACCCGGCCAACGGCGTGCATTGGCTCGCCAACAAGATCGCCGCGCACGGGGACTCGATGAAAGCCGGCGACATCATCCTCGCCGGCTCCTTCACCCGCCCCCTCTGGGTGTACAAGGGCGATACCGTCCACGCCGACTACGGACCCTTGGGAGCAGTGACGTGCCATTTCAACTAGGCCCGACCTTCCCTGAAGCACTCGCACATGCCGGCCGCCCGCTGGCCGGCATGTGGGTGTGCTCCGGGAGCCCGCTCGTGGCCGAGATCTGCGCCGGGTCCGGACTGGACTGGCTGCTGATCGACGCCGAGCACAGCCCCAACGGCCTCGAATCGGTCCTGGCCCAGCTCCAGGCCGTGCACGGCTACCCCGTGCAGGCTCTGGTGCGCCCGCCCGTGAACGATGCCGTGCTCATCAAGCAATACCTGGATTTGGGCGTGCAGAACCTGCTCATCCCCATGGTGAACTCGGCAGCGGAAGCAGAGGCCGCCGTCGCCGCGATCCGCTACCCGCCGCACGGGGTCCGGGGTGTCGGTTCGGCGCTGGCCCGCGCCGCGCGCTGGAACCGGGTTCCGGACTACCTGGCCCGCGCGTCGGAAACCATCAGCCTCACGGTGCAGATCGAATCCGAAGCCGCGGTCTCCGCCGTCGAGCAGATCCTTGCGGTCGACGGCGTGGACGGCATCTTCCTCGGCCCCTCCGACCTCGCCGCGTCCATGGGCCTGCTGGGCCAGCAGGAACACCCCAAAGTGCGCGCCGCCGTCGAGCACTGCCTCGCCGCCGCCGCGGCAGCCGGGAAACCGGCCGGCGTCAACGCTTTCGTCGCCGCCACCGCGAACGCCTACCTCGACGCCGGCGCCTCCTTCGTCCTCGTCGGCGCCGACGTTTCACTCCTCGCCCGCGGTAGCGAAGCACTCGCCGCCGCATTCGTCCCGGAAGTGCCCGACGGCGGAACAGCGGCGCCGGGGGCGGGCCGCGCGCCGTCGAGCTACTGAGCGGAATTGCAGGGGGGCCTTCGCGGCCCTACCCCTTTCGGGGATGCGTGGACGGCGTTACATTGGAGGTTACCCCGGGTCCGCCCGGGGGCGGTCGAGGAGGGGACCGTCCATAATTCAACGGAGCAAGTCGTGTCCACGCAACCAGATGTCAACCCACAAGAAGCCGCAGCTTTTGAGCATCAGCCAACTGACGGCCGTCCAGCCCGCCTTGAATATGAACTTCGGGCGGTTTACGTCCCGCAGTCCGGGCTGTTCAGAGACGACGAGGGACGCGAGTTCTTCGTGACCGCAGTGGAATTCTGGGAGCATGCAACCGTTGTCAGCTTGTGCTGGAAGCGCAGGCCTATGGTAGGCCAGGGGAGCCCGCCCTTGCTTGTCACGGATGAGAAGGACCACGTGCTTGGCGTGAAGCGCATCTGGAATGTCGGTGCGCGGTCCATCCAGCATTATGAGCCGATGCCGCCGTCGGCCCGCTCGTTGACGGTGCTCATCGAGCGGAGAAACGGGCCCCAGGAACTGTTCAGCTGCCGGACGCCTCCGGCGAAGAAGGAACCGATGATGTGACCGGCTCCGGGATCACGGCCGCACTGAACTGGCCGGGGTCTCGGTAGCCCGGGCCAGCGCCGCCCACAGGACCCGGATGGATCGCTCCACCCCGTCTTCGTCCATGCCTGCAATGAGCTGGAGGACAAGCCCGTCGAGCCCCGCGAAGGCGGCCTGGGCCACGCCTGTCTCACCGCTGATTCCCAAGTGTCCAAGCCCCGCGGAGATCGCGGAAATGTAGCTTTTGTAGAGGCGCCGGACTGCGGGTGCGAGTTCCGGGCGCCTTCTCGCCTCCAGGATCATTTCGTACTGAAAGGTCTGGATGTCCGGGTTTTCGCGGATAAGTGCCATGAGCCTGCCGCAAAATTCCTCTTCATTGGCGGGCAGGTTCTCCAGTCCCGACAATCCGATCGAGCGGTTGACTGACCAATCCAAGGCCGCTTCGATCAATGCATCGCGGCTTCCAAAGTGGTGCGCCACAAGGGAGTTGTTGACGCCCGCGATTTCTGCGACGGCGCGATACGTCAGTCCTCGCAGCCCCTTCCGTGCCACGACGTGGACCGTTGCGGCGAGCAGGGCTTCTTTGCCTGTGCCATAGCCTCCGCTGACGTGCTCTCCCATGGATCCGAGTCTAGCGGGTCTTGACGCCAGAACTGAGCAGATGCTTAGATGTGACACGCAGCACTACTAAGCAATTGCTTAATTCTGTCCCTCGACTGCAATGGAGAAGCCATGTCCACCCCGACGCCTGAACTCGAATTCACCATCCATGACGCCTTAGACACCGAAAAATACGAGCCGTTCGAGCTTGGCCAGGTGCAATGGGTGCGCCGGCCAGGCGACGGCGATCGTCCTGCCCTGTCCGCCGGGTTCTGGCACGTCACGCCCGAAGAAGCCCCGGCTCCGTTCGAGCTGCTGATCGAGGCCGACGAAACAATCCACATCATCGAGGGGCATCTGCATATTGAGGTCATCGACGGTGACAGCTTCGACCTGAAGCCAGGATCGGCGGCCTCGTTCAACAAGGGAGCACGCACCCGCTGGACCGTCGTTGAGGCCACCACTGAGTTCTTCGTCTACTCCTGAACCCGCTGAGAATCACCAGAGGCTTGATCATGATTGAAAACACCCGCCAGCCTGAAGACCAGCGCGAAGGCCAGCCGGAACGCCAGCCTGAACGCGCCGACGTCGTTATCATCGGAGCTGGTTTCGCCGGACTCACTGCCGCACGCGAACTGCGCCAAGCCGGACGATCCGTCATTGTCGTGGAAGCCCGGGACCGCATCGGCGGGCGCACGTGGCTCGATACCCGGCTGGGGCGGCCGCTCGAGATCGGCGGAACCTGGGTGCACTGGACGCAGCCCTATGTCTGGGCAGAGATGAAACGGTACGGGATCGGGACCGTGCAAAGCCCGGTCCCGGAAACCGCGTTTTGGTGGGCGGGCGGAAAGGCCCATCAGGGCAGCCCGGAACGACTCCTGAACGAGATCGATGCCTCAATCAGCCAGTTGATGGAGGACTCGCGCCTGTACTTCCCTGAGCCGTTCTCGCCCCTCGCGCATCTGGGCGCCAGTGATGTCGATGCGACGTCGCTGGCGAAAAAGATCGCGGACTTGAGCATCGCGGATTACTCGAAGGATATCCTCGAATCGTTCTGGGCCTTGAACTTCAACGGTCCTATCGAGGATGCCGCGTTCACCCAGGCGCTCCGTTGGGTCGCGCTCACCAACGGGGACTGGAAGATCTGCTTCGAAGCCTGCGCCACGTACAAGCTCCAAGGCGGAACCCTGGCCCTTTTGCAGGAAATAGCCGCCGGTTCCGACGTGCGGCTTAACACGACCGTCGTCGCCGTCGAGCATGGCGAAAACGGCGCCATCGTCAAAGCGGCCGACGGTTCGATTTTCCAGGCCGACCATGTGGTCTGCACCCTCCCGCTCGGAGCGCTGCCGGGCGTATCCTTTGAACCGCCGCTTCCGGAATCAAGCCGCAAGGCCATCTCCGACGGGCAGGTCTCCAAAGGAATCAAGGCCTGGATCAAGGTCAAAGGAACGCCGCAGCCCTTTGTCGCGCTGGGTTCGGCCGACTGGCCGCTCAACTTTGCCCAGACGGAGTACCAAGCGGATGGGGACACTATCCTGGTGGCATTCGGCCCCGACGCTTCGCGGCTGGACACGACGGATTTGTCCCAGGTGCAAGCGGCACTCGAGTTGCTCGTGCCCGGCCAGGAGGTGCTGGAGGTCGCAAGCCATGACTGGACGGCGGATCCTCTTTCGGGAGAGACGTGGCCCATGCACCGACCCGGATTCCTCAGCGAGGCGTTGGCCGCATTCCAAACACCACAGGGGCGTTTGTTATTCGCGGGTTCCGATTTCGCGAACGGCTGGGGAGGCTTCATCGACGGCGCCATCGAGAGCGGTCTGGAGGCCGCACGCGCCATCCAGGATGATTCCCCGGCCTAGGAGCCTTCCGTGGCTGCGGGGTTCGGTGCATCACCAGGGGTATCCGGGAGCCCGGAAACGAGTCTTCCCACCTGGATCAGGGCCGACCTGACCTTCGCCGGGCTGGTGATCGTCAGGAATTGAAGCATCAAACCGTCCAAGGCGGCGAAGATTGCCCGGGAGGCTTCGCCGCTTGTATCGAGGCCGCGCTGCGCCAACGCCTCTTCGACGGCTTCCACATACGTGTCGTAAAGCCCTTCCACCATGGGCAGGATCTTCGGGTTGCGCCTGGACTCCAGGAGCATTTCGAACTGGAACAGCTGCAGTTCCGGCTCGGCGGATACCGTCGCCATGAGCGAATCGGCGAAGCCTTCATCGAAATCGGCGATCCCGGCCAGCCCGGTCTCCTGGATGGAGCGTTGGACGGCCCATTCCATGGTTGCGGCCAGGAGTCCTTCGATGGAACCGAAATGGTGCGTGACCAGAGTGTGGTTCACTCCGGCCCGGGCCGCCACGGCGCGGTACGTGACACCCCTCAGCCCTTTCTCGGCGACGACGTCGATCACGGCCGCGAGCAATGCCTCGCGGCCGTCTCCATACTGTAATTTCCGCGAAGGCTGGCCCATAAGCCGAGTTTAGCTTCGTCCGATTGTTTGCAGAGACCCATTGACATCCAAAACTAAACAAACGTATAGTTCTTCTTGTGGCCGGGATCACCGTCCCGGCTGATGACCTAAAACGGAAGGCCTCAAGAGCACTTCCGGTCCCGCGAGATCGCTGCAAAGATGCGCGACGGCAGGGCTTTCATTACCTCACCAGCATCGGCTATTCCGCCTTTTGAGCTTCCGAAAGAGGAGCCTCCCTTGAATCAAGAACCACGAGACGCAGTCGGCGTCGGATTAGCAGAGCCCGCGTTGGAGACATCGGCAGTCCGGTTGCGACCGAACAAACTCGGCGTCCTGGCCATCGCGTTTTTCTCCATCGCCGCAGCGGCGCCCATGGCCGCCGTCGTCGGAGCAAGCCCAGTCCTCTTCTCGGCGAGCGGCCCCGGAACCCCGGTGATTTACACCCTCGCCGCCCTCCTGGTAGCGCTCTTCTCGGTCGGATACCTCCGAATGAGCCACCACATCACCAACGCCGGCGGCTTCGTCGCTTACATTGCCAAGGGACTCGGCAACAAGTGGGCCACGGCCGGCGCCGGCGTCGCGATACTTACCTACCTCAGCCTCCAGATCGGGCTGTGGTCCCAATTCGGAGTGTTCGCCCAACAGCTGGTTCAAAGCCTCACCGGCGTCGGCATCCCCGTCTATGTGTGGATCATCGTGGTCCTGGCTTTGACCGCCGGACTGACGATGCGGGGCGTGGACGCAAGCCTGAAAGTGCTCGGAGTGCTCATCCTCGGTGAAACATTCGTGGTCGGCGCGCTCGTTGTTTCCCTTATTGCCCAGAAGGGATGGGGAATCTTCACGTTCGAAGGCTTCACGGCCTCGAGTGTTTTCGGCCCCGGGCTGGGCATCTCAATGTTGTTCGCTTTCGCCTGCTTCACGAGTTTCGAGGCGACCGTGGTCTTCGCCGAAGAGGCGAAGAATCCGCGTCGCACCATTCCCCGGGCAGCGTACTTGGTCATCGCCTTCGTCGGAGTCTTCTACACCTTGTCCACGTGGGCCATCAGCGGTTCGATCGGCATCGACCACATCCAGGCTGAGGCAACCGGAAATCCCTCCGGCATAATCTTCGACCTCGCCAATGCCAGCGCCGGTCCGTGGCTGAGCGTCGCCATGCAGGTCCTTGTTGTCACAAGTTTCGTTGCCATGCTCCTCGGCCTGTCGAACATGTTCTCCCGGTACCTCTTTGCCCTCGGCCGTGCCGGCGCACTGCCTGCCAAGCTCTCTTCGGTTTCCAGGACGGGAGCGCCATCCTTCGCCGGCTTGGTCAACGCAATCGTGGTCCTGGGCGTGATCACCGTGTTCCTCCTGGCCGGAGCCGACCCCATCGCCACCGTTTTCTCCTGGTTCGTGGCTTTGGGAACGGCGGGTTTCATCACCATTCTGCTGCTCACATCAGCCGCCATCGTTGTGTTCTTCGCCAGGAACCGCATCCGCGACAATCTATGGGTCACAGTCATCGCCCCATCACTGTCCTTCCTGGCATTCATCGTCATCGGGTACCTGACGCTGGACAACTACGACGCGCTCCTGGGCGGCGCAGGCGGAATAGCACGCTGGCTCCTCCTTGGCATTCCGATCGTCGTGGTGGCAGGCCTCGCCCGAGGAACCCAAAAACCCTCGATCGACTACGCCGCCGAAATTCTCTAACACCCCAAGACACGCCCTGCGTGAACTCGAAAAGGACTCAACCATGACTTCAACCGATATCCAGGACTACATCCCCGAAGACCAGTGGCCCCCGGTGTCCGCGATGCTGGACGGATTCGGCGATCAAACCCTCCCGGCCTCTCCTGCGCTCGCCGGCACAACGCTGAGCATCCCAACACACGGCGGGACCGCCGTCGAGCATGTCTTCAAGGACCCGGCGACGGTCGCATGGGACGGCGGCTCGGCCGCGTACAAGGCCATCGAAGCGCGTCCGGGCATCTTCATCATTGACTTCGTCCGGGGCGAAGGCGTCGACGGCGAGAACGTCACCATCGTCTGGGACCGCAACACCGGAGCAGTCACCACGGGCATTTCGCGCTTCGTCACTGTGGACGGCAGGATCCGGAGCACTACCGATTTCAACGCCGCCCACGAGCGCTCCTCAGGGCTGGTTGGAAAGCGGATCTTCTACCGCTACAGCGATGTGGAAAGTTACGAGCACATCTACCTGAACCCCGGGACTTTCACGTGGAACTGCGTCCGCGGCGGCGAGGCCGGGCTCGCCGACACAGACCGTTGCATGATGTGGGACGTGGCCGAGGATCTCTACATCTTCTTCTGGACGGAAAAGGTCATGACGGTCGAGGCCGTATTGCTGATCGACCTCCGCGAACAGCGCTCGATCGGGCGAATGTTCGGCTGGGACGATCCCGCCGGCGAACCCGTGATCCTGCCGTTCAACTCGCGGCTCAGCGTGCTGAACACCACCGAATACCCGCAAGACACCCACAAGCACTAGGAGTTTTTCTTGGAGACGTACGATTCGTTGTTGGCTTCGGTTGCAGCTGGGCCCGGGCAGCAATCCCGCACTGTTTTTGATCCGGCGACCGGTGAGCCGGTGGGCCAGGCTCCGGTGCACACGGTCGCGGACCTGGATGCCGCGGTGGCGGCCGCGGCTGCGGCGCAGCCGGGATGGGCTGCGGCCGGGCACGAGGCCCGGTCCGCGGTGCTGCTCAAGGCCGCCGACGCCGTCGAACGCTCCGCCGAGGAACTCGCCCGGCTGCTCTCCCGCGAGCAAGGCAAGCCGCTGAACGGCCCGAACGCCCGCTTCGAAGTCGGCGCGTGCGCGGCGTGGCTGCGCGCCGCCGCCACCACACCCCTGGAACCGGAAACAGTGGTCGACGACGGCGCCACCCGGGCCGTGCTGCACTACCGGCCGATCGGGGTCGTCGGCGCGATCGGGCCCTGGAACTGGCCCATGATGATCACCGTCTGGCAGGTCGGCCCCGCCCTGCGCATGGGCAACACCGTGGTGGTCAAACCCTCCGAACACACGCCCCTGTCCGTCCTCGCCCTTGTCAAGGTCCTCAACGAGGAACTCCCCGAGGGGCTGCTCACCGTGGTCTCCGGCGGCCGGGACGTCGGCGAAGCCCTCGCCACCCACCCGGGGGTCGGGAAAATCATGTTCACCGGCTCCACCGCCACCGGCAAGGCGATCATCCGCTCCTCCGCGGACACCGTCAAACGCCTCACCCTGGAACTCGGAGGCAACGACGCCGGCATCATCCTGCCCGACGCCGACCCCAAAGCGATCGCGCAGGACCTGTTCTGGGGCGCGTTCATCAACACCGGCCAAACCTGTGCCGCCCTCAAACGCCTCTACGTCCCCGACTCCCTGTACGAGGCCGTCTGTGAAGAGCTCACCGCCGTCGCCCGGTCCATGCCCATGGGCATCGGCCTGGACGAAAACAACGTCCTCGGACCCTTGCAGAACCGCGCCCAATACGAGATCGTCACCCGCCTCGTGGACGCCGCCCGCGACGCCGGCGCCCGCATCCTCACCGGCGGCAACCCCGACCCGGACCAGCCCGGCAACTTCTACCCCGCCACCCTCGTCGCGGACATCGAGAACACCAACCCGCTCGTGACCGAGGAACAATTCGGCCCCGCCCTGCCCATCATCCGCTACAGCACCGTCGATGACGCAGTGGAAATGGCCAACGCCCTCGACGTCGGGCTCGGGGCCTCCGTCTGGTCCCCGAACCCCGAAGAAGCCCGCCACGTCGCCGCCCGGCTGCAGGCCGGGACCGTGTGGATCAACAAACACGGCGCCGTGGACCCCCGCATCCCCTTCGGCGGCGCCAAACAATCCGGCTACGGCCTCGAATTCGGCACCGAAGGCCTCAAACACCTCGGCACACCACAAATCATCAACGGCTAGCTGCCCGTCTGCCGGACCTTCCGGGTAGTACGGCGGATGTGGTCCGGCGTCAGGCCTGTCAGGGAAGCGAGTTCGATGTCGTCGCAGGCCTTGGTGCGGAAGGCCATCAGGATCAGGGCCTCCCTGCGCTCGAGGATCTGGTCCCGGTGGCGTTCCGCGCCCAAAAGTTCTTCGCTCTTGGCCATCAGTGCCTCCAGATGGGCGTTGCGGGAAATTCCGCTCGGATGCAGTTCGTCATAAGCCAATGCGATGGTTCGGACGCTACGGAGGTTCTCCCGGGTCACCGCGGAAAGGGTCGCGAGGGTGAGACCGTCGGCCACGGCCTGGGCGATCATTTCGTTTCGCGCTGAAGTCAGTGTCCTGATGGCGCTCGAGGCGTGTGTGAGGAGCTGCCGATGTGCTGCGAGGGCGTCCGTCAGCTTGGCGTGCTCTTTGTTGGCAGTGGACTGGGACCGTGCCTTCGCGCGGTACGTATACCTTCCGGTGGCCGACCGGCGTTGGACTGGTCCAGCCTGGATTGACCCGGAATGGGCTGGCATTGGCTTCCTTTCGGACTCTGCATGCGCAGTTGGCGGGAACGGTTGATCAGTCGAATTTAGGCAGCTCGCACTGCCCGGCGGAAATACCAATACCGCGTGAACCCATAAGCAAAGTGCATGGAAGATGCCCATTTGGGTTGGGAACTCGACGATTCGGCACCCGAAGCGCCCAAAACGCGAACTCGTCATAAGGTCCGCTTATCAATCCACGCACATTATGTCTTATCCACAGCGTCCTGCAGTCCCTAGTCTCGAAATGGGGGATTCGGTAAGCGAATCCTGAGTTCCATGTTTCTGGAGGAGACAATGTCCGACTACCTGCCGGCGTCGAGGGTCACCCGCATCAAGTCCTCAGCCAGCGTCGCGGCCGCCGCCCGCGTCCGCGAACTTCGAGCTGAAGGCATTCCGATCATCGACCTGACCGTCGGAGAACCGGATTTCGATACACCGGAGCACATCAAGGCGGCCGCGATCGCCGCGATCGGTGCGGGAGAAACCAAATACACTTCCGTCACCGGAACGGTGGAACTGCAGACAGCGATCCTCCGCCGCATCGAAAGCCACACCGGCGTGCGCTACGAATCGAACCAGCTCACCATTGGCGGTGGAGCGAAGCAAGTCCTCTACGTCGCTCTCATGGCGTCACTCAACGAAGGCGACGAAGTCATCGTCCCGGCACCGTACTGGGTCTCCTACCCGGACATGGTCCTCGCCAATGACGGGACTCCCGTGATTGTTCCATGCAGTGAGGAGGCCGGCTTCAAGCTCACGCCGGACGCCCTGCGCGAGGCCATCACTCCCAAGACCAAGTGGCTGATCCTCAACGCCCCGTCCAACCCGACCGGCGCCGTCTACACACGCGAAGAACTGCAGGCGCTGGGCGCGGTCCTCGAGGAATATCCGCATGTCTACATCCTGACCGACGAGATCTACGACGAAATCCACTTCGGCGACGGCCGGGTGACCAGCCTCGTGACCGCGGTGCCCGCGCTCCGGGACCGCATCCTGTTGGTCAACGGCGTGTCCAAGGCTTACGCAATGACCGGCTGGCGCCTTGGTTACGGCGTCGGGCCGGCCCCGTTGATCGCCGCCATGAACAAGCTGCAGTCGCAGACGTCGTCGTGCCCGTCGTCGATCAGCCAGGCGGCTGCCGCCGCTGCCCTCAACGGCGACCAGTCATTCGTGCGCGACAGCGTCGAGGTCTACCGCAAGCGCCGCGACGCCGCCGTCGAGGGCCTCAACGCCATCGAAGGGCTGTCAGTGGCGCCCGCCGACGGTGCTTTCTACGCCTACGTGAACTGCAGCGGAGTCATTGGCAAGACGGCCCCGGACGGCAGCGTCATCGGGAACGACCAGGACTTCACCCTGTACTTGCTGAACAAAGCTTCGGTTGCCGTGATCCAAGGCTCCGCTTACGGACTCGGCCCCTACTTCCGGATCTCCTTCGCCACGTCGCTGGAGACCATCAACGCCGGCGTGGACGCGATCCGCAACGCCGTCAGCGCCCTCAACTAACGCCCAGCGGACAGAAAAGAAGAAAGATGCAGGAAATGATCCACGTCAAGACCAAGTTCCAGAGGCCGGATGCCGACGTCGTGAGCCGCCTCGCCGCGTTCTCCTCGGCAACCATCCATGAAGCCCAGGGTCGCAAAGGCGCCTTGAGCTCGAAGATCAAGCCGATCGACCGCTCGATGTCCTTCTGCGGCCCGGCGGTCACCGTCCGGTGTGCGCCACAGGACAACCTCATGCTGCAGGTTGCCATCCACTACGCCCAGGCCGGCGACGTTGTGCTCGTTGGCGCGCAGGAATTCTCCGACGCCGGCATCTTCGGCGACGTACTGGGCAACGCCATGAAGGCGAAGGGGATCGCCGCGATGGTTACGGATTCCGGCGTGCGCGACACCCAGGACCTGATCGAACTCGGCCTGCCCGTCTTCTCCGGAAGCACCTGCATCAAAGGCACGGTCAAGGAAACCCTCGGCCCCATCAACCACCCGCTGGTCTTCGGCGACGAAATCATCTACCCCGGCGACATCCTGCGCGGTGACGCTGACGGCGTCGTAGTGGTGCGGCGTGAAGAAGCCGAGGACGTCATCGCCCTTTCGCAGGCGCGCGACGACGCTGAACGCGAGCTCATCAAGCAGTACCACGCAGGCGGAACCACAATCGAGTTGTGCGGCCTGACGGAGAAGCTCAAGGCCAAGGGCCTCCTGGTCGAAGACTAACAGTACGACGGCGGGCCGGTCACCGAACGCGGTGGCCGGCCTTCTGGCGTTCCGCCGGTTCCGGAAGCAACAGGCTTCCGGACACGAAAAAGGCGCCTTGCCAATGGCAGGGCGCCTTGCGTGGTTTGCCGGGTGGCGAGGAACCTCAGTCGAGTCCGAAGTGTCCTTGGGCGTCGACCAAGTGCCACTCGATGCTGTTTCCCGCATGGGTGGGCATGATGCTTCCTTCGAAAACGAAAAGCGGCTCCACCAGGCTACCCAGCGGGCGCCAGAAGCCATTCCTGGGGCAGTGGAATCCGGTTCGCGCGGTCAATGATCCGCGGGTGGGATGCGAAATCCAGCTGGTTTGGCCGATCTTTTTCACCGAAGTTTCCTTTGAACGGATCCACGGAATCCGCGGACCTCTTTTCGAATTATTTGCTAATTCGATCCTAGGAAATTAAAACGCCGCTGAATAAGACCAAACACGACTGTACGGATAAGCCATTGTTATGGATGGGTCAGGGCTCGGGGGAGTCGGCCGCATATTTGCTCATCAGCTGCTGCTGGAGCATTTCCTTGAGCACCATGAGGACGGCCGAGGCTGCCTCTGAGAGCGGCTCGTGGTCCGGGGTGCACAGCGCAATCTTGCTTTGGAGCGCGGGCTCCACAATCCGCAGGACCTTGAAGTCTTCGTCCGGGAAGAGTGCGTCTGCGGCGGACTTCGGCAAGACTGTCGCGCCGAGGTTGGCCCGGATGAGCCGGACGAGCGAGGGTACCGATTCCACTTCGCCCACGAGCCGCAACTCCAGCCCCTGCTCGTCGAGGCCCTTCTCGATGAGCTGGCGGAGGGTGTGGTTCTTCTCGGGAAGGAACAGTCCCAAGCTGCTGGCTTCTTCGAGCGTGACGGTCGAATGCCCGTGGGCGACGTCGACGTCCTGGTGGGTCACCAAGTGGAGGTCTTCCACGATCATGGTGGTGAACTGCACGCCGCGGATTTTCCCGGGCTCGTAGATCAGCGCCATGTCCAGCCGGCCGTTCTTGATTGCCTCGCTGAGTATGCCGCCGAAAATTTCCGTCAGGTGTACCACGATGTCCGGATAGCGTTGGCCCACTTCGCGGATGATCTGCGGCGTCAGGCTTGAGGCCATGCTGTAGGGCGCGATCGCGATGGACACCCGGCCCGAGGGTGCGGCCCCGGATGTAGCGACGTCGTGCCGTGCTTGTTCCACGAGCCGCAGGATGGTCTGGGCATGCCGGTACAGGGTGTGCCCGGCGGCTGTCGGTTCCACTCCTTGCTTGCTTCGGATCAGCAGGCGTTGCTTCAGTTCGGTTTCCAGCGAGGAGACTTGTTGGCTGAGGGCAGGCTGCGCGACGTGCAGGGCCGCGGCTGCCTTGGTGATGCTTCCCGAATCGACAATCTTCACGAAGTACGAGAGCTTCCGGGTGTCCATGGGCCTGCCTTCCTGTACGCCCCCATCGGACCTACATGACATAAGAAATTACATCATCGCCGAGCAGGCAATGGCTTGGGAAGCGGACGCTATGACGCTAACCACCCGAGCGTGTGGTTGGCGTCATAACCCTGGGCTATCCCGTGATAGCGAATAGGTCTTTGTGCGGGGCAGCCCCGGGGTGCGAGACTTCTAGAAAGAATTCGAGCAGGCTGACGAAAATCGCATTAGCGCCCGCATCCCGGATATTCGAATAATTCCTGGCAGGGATTGTGAATTGACGGCACCGCATCGCAGAAAAACGGAAAGAGATACACGTGAACCCGACAATTGATCTTGTGGCAGATCTTGGTGAGGGATTCGGTGCCTACACTATTGGCAGCGACCTCGATCTCCTGGACATTGTCTCAAGCGCCAATATCGCTTGCGGGTTCCACGCCGGCGATCCGGACATCATGGACGCGACCGTCGCCGAGTGCGTTCGGCGCGGAGTAGGCATCGGCGCACACCCGAGCTTTCCCGATCTCCGTGGATTCGGCCGTAGGGACATGGGCTTGACCGCCGACGAGGTCCGTACCGACGTGCTTTACCAATTGGGCGCCCTGTCCGGTTTCGCCGCTTTCCACGGAACCAAAGTCACCCACATCGCACCGCACGGACGGCTTGGGAACCTCGTCGCAGTACGCCCCGACTACGCGGCGGCAGTCGCCGAGGCAGCGGTCCGCGTTGACAAAGAACTCATCGTCGTCGCCCAAGAGGGCGAACTGGCAAAGGCGGCGCGAAACGCCGGACTGGACGTCGCCGTCGTCGGAATTGTCGACCGCGCCTACCAGGAAGACGGCACCCTTGTCCCGCGCAGCCAGCCCGGAGCGGTCCTGCACGATCCTTCGGAGATCGTCGAGCGGACAGTCCGCATGGTCTGCGAAGGCAAGATCCGCTGCGCGAACGGCGCCGACCTCGATATCTCCGCTGACACCGTCCTCCTTCACGGCGACAACCCCGGCGCGGTCGAACTGGCCCGCCTGATCCGTTCGGAACTCATTTCGGCTGGCGTCCGCATCGCCCCGCTCGCCGAGGTCATGGATGCCAAGAGGAAGGCGGCCTGACATGTCCCCTTCGGTTCCTACCGAGATCTACGAATCCGGAGATTCCGCCCTCCGCGTCGTTGCGCTCTCAAACGCGAGCGAGGACAACTGGCTGACGGTTCACCGCCTCGCCGACTGGCTCGAGGACTGCGGCGCCGAAGGCCTCCACGGCGCGGTACCCACCTATGATTCCGTCCTCGTGGAATTCGATCCCATCCTCGTCTCGGCCCGCCAAGTGCGCGCGTTCGTCAAGCTGGGCCTCCTCGAAATCGGGAGCCTGGCAGGAGCAGCGCCGGCACCCCGTGAATTCGACGTTCCTGTTGTCTACGGGGGAAGCTACGGCCCGGACCTTGAACGCGTCGCCGAATACCAGGGGATCACCACGGAAGAAGTCATCCGCCTCCATACGGAGAAGACCTACACCGTGCGCTGCCTGGGAGCTCCGGCCGGTTCGCCCATGATGGACGGCCCCGCGTTTCCCCAGCCTGTTCCACGCCTCAAGGATCCACGGCTCAGCGTCCCCGCCGGAGCTGTGTCCGTCGCTGGCCGCCAGGCCGTGATTGCCCCGGCTGTGGCTCCCGGCGGCTGGTGCGTCCTCGGCCAGACTCCATTGACCGTGTTGAACATCCGCCGCGAACCGCTGGTGCCCTATAAGCCTGGCGACATCCTCCGTTTCCGTCAGATCGACGCCGCGGACTTCGACAAGTACGTCGGCCAGGAACTGGAGCCACGGCAATGAGCGGAAAGATCCTCATCCAGCAACCGGGCAACTCGGTGGTCACGGACCTCGGCCGGACCCGCGGTCCGCGCTTCGGACTTCCCGTTAACGGTGCCCTGGACCAGTACTCGGCCAGGGCGGCCAACATCCTGGCGGGCAACCTCGACAACGAACCGCTCATCGAGGTCACTGCCCTCGACTTCAGGATGAAGGCTGAGTCGGACATCCTGATCGCGGTCACGGGAGCGCCGCTCACCCTCACGGTGGGCGGCCGTCCCTGCAGCCAATGGGAACCCGTATCCGTCCGCGCCGGGGAAACGGTATCGATCCGGGCAATCAACCGGGGACTCCGCGCCTACCTGGCCGTCCACGGCTCAGTTGAGGTACCCACCCTGCTGGGCAGTTGCGCTCCGGACACTGTGGTGGGATTCGGCCTCCAGCTCAGGGAAGGAACTGAACTCCTGACCCGCCGCAGCGTGGTTCCCGTCCGCCAACCGTACTTCGACCTTCCGCTCTTCAGGCTCGGCCTAGAACGGCCGGACATGGGCCCGCAATTGCTCGTGGACGTGACTGATGGACCCGACGTGGAAGACTTCGGCGAATCCGGGGAATTGCTGTTCACCTCGGAATACGCCGTCAGCGGCCGAAGCAACCACATCGGCCTGAGGCTCGGAGGACAACTCCCGGAAAGAACCTCAAGCGGCGAAGTCCTCTCGCGCGGCGTGCCAGTGGGCGCCGTCGAGGTTCCCTCCCGCGAAGAACTGCTCGTCTTGCACCGGGGACGCGGCGTCACGGCCGGATATCCGGTCCTCGCCGTCGTCACCAGCATGGGCCTGGATGTGCTTGCCCAAGCCCGGCCAGGCGACAAAGTACGTTTCAGGAAAACCAGCGTGGGAGAGGCAATTGCCGCCCACCGGCGCTCGCGGGCCCAGTTGGAAACCCTCCGCGAATCCGTCAACACCGTCTTCGGATTACTCGGGATCGGATGCCGGCCCCAGTGGCAGGACCTACCGGTTGCGGCATGCAGCTAATAACCGCGCCCACGAACCCCTCCGCGACGCCTAAGTAATTCCACCGGGCCCCCGCCCCTGTCCCACCTTTGGAGATTCGATGTCTTTTTCCGATTACAACACCGCCCTCGTCACCGGAGCGTCGACCGGTATGGGTGCCGCGATCGCCGAGCGCCTTGCCAAGCGGGGCCTGACCGTCCATGCGCTGGCCCGCAACGAGGAGCGCCTCACCGAACTGGCCGAACGAACCGGTGCCATCCCGCACGTGGTCGACCTGACCGACACCGCCGCGCTGACCGCCGTCGTGAGCGAACTGAAGGTGGATGTCCTGGTCAACTGCGCCGGTGTCTCCCGGCCGGGGAACATCCTGGACTCTTCCGAGGCGGACATTGACGAACTCATCGACGTCAACCTGCGCGGCCTGCTCCAGCTCACCCGCCTGGTCCTGCCCGGCATGGTGGAGCGCGACCTCGGCCACGTCGTGAACATCAGCTCCATCGCCGGCCTGTACAACTTCTACGGGCACACCGCCTACCACGCCACGAAGGCGGCAGTGCACCAGATTTCCCGGCAGTTGCGGAACGACACCGTCGGAAAGCGCATCCGCGTCACCGAGATCTGCCCGGGCCGTGTCGAGACCGAAATCTTCGGCCGGAACATGGGCGGAAGCCCCGAGGCCATGGAAGAGGCATGGAAGACCTACTACGAAGGCTACGAATCGCTGACCACCGACGACATCGTCAACGCCCTGGACTACGCGATCGAAACCCCGCGCCACGTCAACGTCGGCATGCTTGAACTGATGCCCACGTTCCAGGTTCCCGGCGGCCTCACCTTCGACCGGCGCTGAAGCGCCTCCGCCTCGCTTCGCGGAGGCGACCCGAAGTTTCCGGCGGCACACACTCCCGTCGCCGGAAAATATAGGCTGGCGGCCGCGATTTTCGCGGCCGCCAGCACCCGTTTCCGGGGGCATCTTAGGTGAGTGCCCGACGTCGGGCGTTCAGTCTTGGGGGAGCGCTTGCGTCAGGTGGTGCGTGGGGATGCGGTCGCGGTCGTAAGTGATTTCGGTGTAACCGTGCGGTTCGGGGCGACCGTCCTCGCCGAGGTTGACGAATACGATTTGATCGATGGTCAGGATGCTTTGGCGCGTGATCATGTTGCGCACCTCGGCCCGCATCGTCAGCGATGTCCGACCGAAGCGGACCGCGGTCAACCCCATTTCCACCAAATCGCCCTGCACGGCCGAGCTGACGAAGTTGATTTCGGAGATGTACTTGGTCACGGCCCGGCCGTTTCCTAGCTGCAGGATGGCGTAGATCGCCGCTTCCTCATCGATCCATTTCAACAGGCTTCCACCAAACAGCGTGCCGTTGGCATTGAGGTCCTCCGGACGAATCCATTTGCGGGTCCGGAATGTGATGTCAGCCTTTTCCATATGGCGAGATTAGCGGAGTTGGGGGCCTGCGTCTTCCGCGGTGTGCCATGGTTTGCGCGACTCCGTAACATGGATAGGGTGCACCCGGTCCAGGGCACAGCACCACACGCCGATTCGCGCACCATGCGGCACGCCGGGAACGCGCTGGAGGAAGCCATGACATTCGATAATCCCTGCTTCGGACTGACCGTCCGGCCTCGTGCTTGGGTGCTCGCTGCCCCGATCCTTGGACAGCTTTCCCCGTTGCCTTCCGGCCGGGGGCGGTGACCATGCCACCGTTGGGTGTTGTCCTGGGTGCATGGACGATGAACTGGCCCGCGCTGATCATCCTTGTGCTTGCGGCATTTTTCTATTCAAAGGGCCTCGTTGCGGCAAGGCGTCGGAATCTCCGCTGGCCCCTCTGGAATTCGATCGCTTTCTTTGTCCTGGGCCTGGGCAGCTTTGCCGCGCTCAGCTTCGGTTTCCCGGGGGCGTACAGCCACGACCTCCGGTGGGCCTTCACACTGAAGGTGACGTCCTACTTGTTCGTGGTTCCGCTGCTGGTGGGGCTCGGCAAGCCATTGACCTTGGCAAGGCAGACCTTGGGGTCCGCTGGAGCGGCGCGTGTAGAGGCGGTCCTCGGGCATCGGCTCGTCCGCATGCTCAGCAACACGCTCGTGGCGGCGCTCTTGGGCCTGGCGATGTTCACGATCTTCCTGACGCCTTTCTTCTACGTGCTCCGTACCAATCCGGCCGCCGATGTCATCCTGACCGTGGTGGTGCCCGTGATGGGGCTCTTCATGTCGGTTCCCATCATGGAAGACGGCGCCGGGCGCACGGGCTCGTTGATTGTGGTCGAGTTCATTTTCGTGTTCATCGAGCTGCTCGCGGACGCTGTGCCCGGCGTGCTGATGCGGCTTAGCCCTGGAATCCTTGACGGCGCATCCTCGGTCCTCGGAAACCAACCCGGCTGGTTCCCGTCACCCTTGCGGGACCAGCAACTCGCCGGTGACCTCATGTGGTTCCTCGCCGAGACAGTGGACCTTCCCCTCATCATCCTGATGTTCGTGCGGTTTTCGCGGAGTGACAAGCATGAGGCCCGAAGCTTCGACGAGCTGAGCGATGAGGAAATCGAAGCCCTCAACCGCGCCCACTTGGGACAAGGCGGCCGCAGCTACGAATAACGCGGTTCAGGCCATTGCCGTGTGCGCTGCGCTGCGTGAATCGATCGGTTTGGCATAGCACTGCGAGTTGTCAGCCCCGACGTACGGTCCAAAGTTGGGCACTGCCGCGAAGCCCGCGCTTTCGTAGAAGCTCCGGCCGTCCGATTGTGCTGATCCCGCTTCCGCCTTGATGACGCTGAACCCGTGGGCGTGGGCCTGTGCTTCGAGGGCGGCAAGAATGGAACTGGCAACCCTCGAACCCCTGGCATATGGAACGACATAGAGACGCTTGATTTCGGCGGTCTCGGCGTCCAGGATCCTGAGGCCGCCACATCCGAGGGGCTGGCCCGAGCACTTTTCGTAAGCCACTACGAAGACGGCGGTATCCGCTTCCGACGGCGCAGGGCCGGCTTCGTGGTCCGAGGTGCCAAAGCGCGCGTCCAATTCCGCCTGTTGCGCCGCCCGAAGGTCAGCCCCGACGGGGTTTGCCCACGTAACTTGCCTGATGTTGAGTCGCGGATTGGTTTGCATCGGAACCTCTTTCGCCGAAGGGGGTTATGCATCTCAAGCCTAGGAAGCGGTGGTTACTGCCGTGTTTCCTGCGCGTAAGCGTCCGGAGAAATACGTACGGCCCGCGGGTTGAGGGCGGTGTCAGGCCGCTTGAGGGTCGCGGGCGGCGGCAGGCCGCGCTATTCGACTGTCTCGCCGGTCGGATCTTCGGCGGTGAGGTCGGCCAAAGCCAAGCCGCCAACGGGGCTTTGATCCCAGTGCAGCAGGCGCCAGCCGGACTCGGGGTCGCCTTCCATGACAACGATGCCGGTGTTCTGCAGCTGGTGCGCGGCCGCGAAGTCCCTGTCCACATCGGTGGCGCGGCTGCCCGCCCAGCACCGGATTGCAGCCCCGTGGCTCACCACGACGGCTGTCTCGTCGCCTGCCGCAACCACTTTGGCGATAGCTGCGTCATAGCGGTCAAAGAACTCGTGGCCATCGCCGGCGCCGGGCATGCGAGCGTCAAGCTTGCCCTCTGTCCAGTCGAAGACTGTGCTCATGTATATGTGATGCGCTTCGTGGTCGGTCCGCTTTTCCAACGTGCCCGCGTCGATTTCCTGGATGCCATCCAACACGATCGGTTCAAGGCTCAAAGCCTGCGCGAGCGGGGCAGCTGTCAGTTGGGTTCGGATGAGCGAGGACGCGTAGATCGCCGTGATGTCCTGGCTGCCGAGGGAACGGGGGAGCGCCGCGGCTTGGCGTTCGCCGAGCTCGGTCAATCCCGGCCCAGGGAAAGCCGTATCCAATTGACCCAGGACATTGCCGGGAGTCTGTCCATGGCGTATAAGCAAAAGCCTCATGCTGACACAGTTCCTTACGTCGATTTCTTACGTCGAGTCGGCCATCTCCGCGGTGGCGGGCCGGGGTTTCACACCTGGCCCGCCGATAGCTGCTTACTTCAGGTGGTCGACCAACCGGTTCGCGATGCCCGTGTACTTGCCCGGAGTCAGGGCGAGTAGCCGCGCTTCGGCCTCCGCGGACAAACCCAGTCCCGAGACGAACTCCTGCATGCGGTCAGCATCGACCCTTTGACCGCGGGTGAGGTCCTTGAGGCGCTCGTACGGGTTTTCCATGCCTTCCACGCCGGCGATTGCCTCTGCGCGCATGACCATCTGGATGGCTTCGCCCAGGACTTCCCAGTTGGTGTCGAGGTCGGCAGCCAGGACGTCTTCTGCGACATCCAGTGCCTTCAGTCCCTTGGCAACGTTCGAAATTGCCAGGAGCGAGTGTCCGAAAGCGACTCCGATGTTGCGCTGCGAGGACGAATCCGTGAGGTCGCGCTGCCAGCGGGAAGTCACCAAAGTGGCGGCGAGGGTGTCCAGCAGTCCGTTGGAGATCTCCAGGTTGGCTTCGGCGTTTTCGAATCGGATCGGGTTGACCTTGTGCGGCATGGTGGAGGAACCGGTGGCGCCGGCAACCGGAATCTGGCGGAAGTAGCCAATGGAGATGTAGCTCCAGATGTCCGTGCAGACGTTGTGCAGGATGCGGTTGAAGCGCGCGACGTCAGCGTACAGTTCAGCCTGCCAGTCGTGGCTCTCGATTTGCGTTGTCAGCGGGTTCCACGTCAGGCCGAGGCTTTCGACGAAGGAGCGGGCTACGGCTTCCCAGTCTGCACCCGGAACGGAAGCGACATGTGCGGCGTAGGTGCCGGTGGCGCCATTGATCTTGCCCAGGTATTCGGTCTTGGCAATCCGATCCAACTGGCGGTTCAAGCGATGGGCAATAACCGCGAGTTCCTTGCCGAGCGTGGTGGGTGTCGCCGGCTGGCCGTGGGTGCGGGACAGCATCGGGACTGAGCGATTCGCCTCTGCCATCGCTTCGATTTGCTTGACCAAGGCGGTGGCGGCGGGCAGCCAAACATCTTCGACCGCGCCCTTGACACCCAAGGCATAGGAGAGGTTGTTGATGTCTTCCGAAGTGCAGCCGAAGTGAACCATTGCCGTCAGGTTTTCAATCCCGATGGCGGGCAGGCGGCGTCCGATGTAGTATTCGACCGCTTTGACATCGTGGACCGTAACGGCCTCGATTTCGGCGAGTTCCGCGACCGAGGCGGCATCGAACTCGGTGACAATGGCACGCAGCTTTTCCTGCTGTTCGGCGGTCAGGGGGCCCGCACCGGGGAGGACGCTGTTGCTGGTCAGGTGAATGAGCCACTCGACCTCTACCGCCACGCGGTCACGGTTTAGTGCGGCCTCGGACAGGTAATCGACAAGGGTTGCAACGGCGGACTGGTACCGGCCGTCGAGCGGGCCCAGGGCGATCGGCTCCGGAGAGGCGGCAAGGGCCAAGCGTCCGGAGGGCGTACGGGTAACAGCGGCGGCAACGGTTTCAGGCATGAGGCAATTCTTTCATGAACTCGGCCTGCGCCATTAAGCGGTTCTCTTGTATGTGCACAACGCAGTTGTCTCCTCCTCGACAGCCGGATTTCCCGAACTTGTCCACATAGCCCCCACGTGAGGTTCCGGACCGCACGCGGCGCTCGTAGCGTCGGAGCCAACAGCAATCCAACAAATTGAGGGGAACGCTTTGAGTGTCACGTTGATGGCCAATCCAGGAACCAGCCCGGACCCCTTTGGGTTTGACCTCCAACAAAATGCGGGAGTCCAACAATGTGAGCAAGTCCAGCAACTTGCCCGGCGTGCGGTCGTCTCCGCAGACCAGGTGGACGCCGCACTTGCCAAGCTCGCACAGCTCCAATTGGAACAGTGGGAGTCGCCAGCCGGCCGTGCCTACCGGGCAACACTGGCCGTGCAATCGGTTTCGCTGCGTCGAGGGCTCGATTCTTTGCGTGATGCCGCTGCCGCGACTTTTCAGCATGCCCAGGACATCGCCTCCTCCGGGGACGGTCTCTAATGGTCGAACTTCCTCCCGGTGTCCCCGGTGAGACGCTTATGCCTCGTGCGCCCGGATCGGACGGTCCCTTGCGCATTCGCGGCGGCGTGGGAGGCCTGTCCTTTCAGTTCGAGGAATTGCTCTCGGGCGCGTCCGCACTGGACGACGTCGTCTGTTTACTCCAATCCGTCGAATCGGAAGCCGCGCTCCTAAGCCTGGCCCTTTTGCCGCACCAATCCTCCGCTTACTACAACGGAACCAAAGCGTTCGCAGCCGTGGGAGACGCTGGCAGGGAAATCGCACGGGTCCGTGAACAACTCCAGAAAATATCCACCGATGTCAGGGCGAGCCACCGCGAGTACGAGTACGCAGAGTCGCACGCGGCCATCATGATGCGAATCGGCCTGGGAATGGCTGCCTTGGGGGCCGGCCCGGATCTCGTCAGTCTCCCGCACCGCGATGCCACCGAGGGTGTTATGAGGGATTTGCCTCAAGCCTTCGCACTGATGTTGGGCCTTGAACCAGGCGTAGCTGGAACCGTTGGTGCCACTGTCGGACCAAGCGATACCGGGGGGATCCTGCGGGGAATTGCAGCGGCGCCCGGGCTCGCCCATTTGATGCCGCGTGCCGTTTCAGTCAGCCGGGGCGAGGAAAGTACCAGGAATGTCGACCTGTCGGCGCCCGGCTTGCTAAAGGTACTCGACCAAGTTTCGTCCAGCTCGGAGGGAGAAATCGAAGTGCTCCAAGTGGACAATGCCGGCCAGCGTGCATGGGTGGTCCTGATTCCCGGCACCCAGCCTGCCCACCCTGGAGGGCAGCCCGGCGGCGACAATCCCTTGGACGAGGCGGGCATTGTCGAAGCCTTGGGCTATGGCTCCGCCGAAACCAGCCAAGCCATTCGCCAAGCCTTGCGCGAGGCAGGCGCGGAAGCCGGGGATGTTGTGGTGGCCGTGGGGCATAGCCAGGGTGGAATCCATGCCATGAACCTGAGTCAGGACAAAGCATTCCTCGCCCAGTACAACCTCAAGTTTGTTGTGACAGCGGGCTCGCCCGTCGGAGGGATCACACCTGAGGCAGGCATTGGGAGCCTGCACATGGAGCATCAAAACGACTGGGTGCCCGGAGCCGACGGCAAAATGAATCCGGACACCAAGGACAGGGTCACAGTGACCCTGACGAATGCGGTTACCCTCGCGCCCGGTGAAGATCCTGGGATAGGACCTGAGCACAAGCTGTCACGATACGCCGAAGGGGCAGAACTCGTGCGGAAGAGTACTGATCCTTCGCTCGTGGCTTCAACGGCCGCCTTGGGTGGCGTGCTCGGTGTCGGCGGGATGGTCAGATCGCAAAGATTCAAGCTCCGCCGTGCCCCGGCCCTGCATGCTCCGAGAGGTGCTGGGCCCGATGTGGTCGGTGCTGAGCCCACAGCGGCCCGCGCTGAGCAAAAAGTGCCCCGCGCCAAGCCCTCCGACATTCGCTCCCGCTCCGGAGGGAGATGAGGGATTATCGGCGGTTGGCACCCGAAATCTTGCTGGCGACTACGGAAATCACGCTGATGATGATCGCTGCGATGATTGCCGTCCAAAAGAAGCTGTCGATGATGAGGTGGACCGGGGTGTAGCTGCTCACCCAAGCCGTCAGGTACAGCATGGCGGCATTGATGACGATCGTGAACAGACCGAGGGTGAGGACGGTGATCGGCAGGGAAAGGAAGCTGACCAGAGGGCGCACAAAAGCGTTGACCACGCCGAATATCAGCCCGATGAAGAGATAGGCCAGGATCAGGCCGAGGACGTCGCTGCCTTGCGCAAACCCGGCCTTGGTGACTGCGTTGGTGGTTGCCGAGGTGGTGATGTCCATCCCAGGCAAAATCCAGCTGGCGACCCAGAGCGCCAGCCCGTTAATGAGGACACGCATAATGAATGAACGCATGCGCCCCATGCTGTCATACGCTGCTGTCTTCCGCTCCGGGGAAGTTCGCCCGCAGGACCGCCGCGGGCCTGCAAGTAGGCTGGTTTCATGAATTCTTCTGACAACGCACCGGAAGGCGTGCGCCCTCGGCCGGTGGTGGACCGGCTCCCCAAATATGTGGCCGGCAAGCCTCCCGTGGCCATAGAGGGCCTGACCAGCTTCAAGCTGTCTTCGAACGAAAACCCGTTGCCTCCCATTCCGGCAGTCCTTGACGCCATTGCCGACCAGTCGGACATCAACCGGTACCCGGACCCTTTGTCCACCAAGTTGCGCACCGCGCTCGCAGAATTCCTGGGGATCCCGGCGGACGACGTCGTCACGGGAGCCGGAAGCCTCGGCGCACTGACCCAGATTCTTTCGACGTTTGCCGGACAGAACCACGACGGTAAGGCCGATGAAGTCATCTATGCCTGGCGGTCATTCGAGGCCTACCCCATCTGCGTTGGCCTGGCCGGGGCGGAAAGCGTCCAGATTCCATTGCTTCCGGACGGACGCCACGACCTCCAGGCGATGGCGGCCGCAGTGACGGTCCGAACCAAGGTCATCTTGCTGTGCACGCCGAACAATCCCACTGGTCCGATCCTCACTACAGAGGAAACTGAACGGTTCATCCAATCGGTGCCGGCCGGCGTGGTCGTTGTCATTGACGAGGCCTACCAGGAGTTTGTCCGGGACGGGAATGCGGTGGATGGCATCAAGCTGTACCGCAAATACCCAAATGTCGTAGTCCTTCGCACATTCTCGAAGGCCCACGGATTGGCAGGCCTGCGCGTCGGTTACAGCGTTTCCGGGGCGGAACTTACGCAGTATCTGCGCGTCGCGGCCACGCCCTTCGCGGTTTCCCAGATTGCTGAACGAGCGGCTATTACATCGCTCGAGCACTTCGACCAGGTTGTGGAAAGGGTACAAAGCCTGGTGGAGGAACGGGACCGGGTGACGGCAGGCTTGCGGGATCTCGGGTGGTTTGTTCCGGACGCCCAGGGGAACTTTGTCTGGCTGAATTTGGGTGAGAACAGCGGCGAGTTTGCGGCATTGGCCGGTGAGCAGGCTTTGTCCGTCCGGGCCTTCGGCAACGACGGCGTGCGGGTCAGCATCGGCGAAGTCGAAGCCAATACCCGGTTCTTGGAACTCTGTGCGTCCTATACAAAAGCGCCACGGGCTTCCTAGCGGTTAACAAATGCCCCAGCGCCACCTACTGCGGATAAAGTAAGGGACGAAAGCCAAGATATGCCATTTCCGGAATGCATTCCTTAAATGGCATATATCAGCGAATTATTGCTCAGCGACTGGCTGCAGCAGGCAAGGAGACGGAATGGGCTCAACTCAAACGCCCACCCCCGGGATCGACGGAACGGGACTGAACCTGCAGTCTTCCTCGGGGGAAGCCATTGGCGATCCCGCGGCCGAGATGATCCAGCTGCTGGGGCCGGACGGAAAGCTTGGAACGGATCCTGTCTTCTCGGACTACGCCAAGCGGCTTGATCCGGAACAGTTGCGCGGCTTCTATGCAGACATGGCAAAGGTCCGCCGCTTCGACCAGGAAGCCACTGCCCTCCAACGGCAAGGCGAACTGGCGTTGTGGGTGCCCTTGACCGGCCAGGAGGCCGCGCAAATCGGCTCGGGCCGGGCTACGCAGCGCCAGGATTACATCTTCCCGTCCTACCGTGAGCACGGCGTTGCCCTCACCCGCAACGTTGACCTCGCTGAATTGTTGAAGCTTTTCCGCGGAATCTCGAATGGCGGTTGGGATCCCCGGGAGAACAATTTCCATCTCTACACGTTGGTTCTCGCGGCCCAGACCCTCCATTCAGTCGGCTATGCCATGGGAATCCAGCGGGACCAAAAGCTCGCCGAGGCTTCCGGGGCCAACGAGCCCAAGGCTGCCGTTGTCGCCTACTTCGGTGATGGCGCAAGTTCCGAGGGTGACGTCCATGAATCCATGGTGTTCGCTGCTTCCTACAACGCGCCGGTGGTTTTCTTCTGCCAGAACAACCACTGGGCCATCTCCGTTCCCACCGAGGTGCAAACCAAGATCCCGCTCTCAAACAGGGCCAAGGGATACGGTTTCCCAGGCATCCGGGTGGACGGCAACGACGTCATTGCTGTCCATGCCGTCACCGAGTGGGCGCTCGAACATGCTCGTGAAGGCCGCGGTCCTGTGCTGATTGAGGCCTATACGTACCGTGTAGGCGCGCACACCACCGCTGACGATCCAACAAAGTACCGCGGGTCTGACGAAGAGCACGCCTGGCGGGCAAAGGATCCGCTCGATCGCTTGGAGAAATACCTTCGCAGCGAGGGTCTGGCGGACGAAGCTTTCTTCGAGCAAGTCAAGCTTGACGGAGACAAATTGGCAGCTCATGTCCGCGCTACCACCCAAAACCTTCAATCACCCGACATCCGCGAATCCTTCGCCCGGGTCTACGCGGAAGCCCACCCCTTGGTGGCTGAGGAACTCGCGTGGTTCGAGGAATACTCCGCCGGTTTCGAAGGCGACGATGAGCAGGAGGCGGGCAACTGATGACCACCATGACTATTGCCAAGGCCATCAACGAAGGCCTTCGTGCTTCCCTGACCAACAACCCGAAGTCGCTCCTGATGGGTGAGGACATCGGCCCGCTCGGCGGCGTCTACAGGGTGACTGACGGGCTCATCAAGGACTTCGGCGCGGACCGTGTTGTGGACACCCCGCTGGCCGAATCCGGAATCATCGGGACGGCGATCGGCCTGGCCCTTCGCGGATACCGTCCCATCTGTGAAATCCAGTTCGACGGGTTCGTCTTCCCGGGCTTCAACCAGATCACCACACAGCTTGCCAAGATGCACGCACGCAGCGGGGGCAAGCTGACGGCACCGGTGGTTATCCGCATTCCGTACGGCGGTGGTATCGGTTCGATCGAGCATCATTCGGAATCGCCGGAAGCGCTGTTCGCCCACACTCCCGGCCTGCGCATCATTACGCCCTCCAGCGCCCACGATGCCTACTGGATGATCCAGCAAGCCGTCGAATGCATGGACCCCGTAATTGTCTTCGAACCAAAGCGCCGGTACTGGCTCAAGGGCGAAGTCGACACCGAAAGCGCAGGGTTGGCGTCGGATCCGTTCCAGGCGCACGTCCTGCGCGAAGGGACGGACGCCACCATCGTGGCCTATGGCCCGTTGGTCCCGGTCGCCTTGGCGGCCGCTGCGGCCGCAGAAGAGGACGGTCACAGCGTCGAAGTGATTGACCTCCGTTCGCTTTCCCCCATCGACTTCGACACCGTGACCGGCTCGGTCAAGAAGACCGGCAGGCTGATTGTCGCGCACGAGGCGCCGACGTTCGGCGGGCTCGGTGGCGAGATCGCTGCACGCATCAGCGAGCGTGCCTTCCTCCACCTTGAGGCTCCCGTCATCCGGGTGGGCGGCTTCCACATGCCCTATCCCGTCGCGAAGGTCGAGGAGGACTACTTGCCGGACATCGACAAGATCCTTGAAGCCCTGGACCGTTCCCTGGCCTACTAGCCGCCCCTGATTGCACCCGCCGCCCCGGCCGCGGGACAGCCGAAAATCGAGGACCAAAGTGACTGTTAAGAAATTCAACCTGCCGGACGTCGGCGAAGGCCTTACCGAGGCGGAAATCGTCTCCTGGAAGGTCAAGGCCGGCGACACCGTGGCAATCAACGACGTCATCTGCGAGATCGAAACCGCCAAGTCCCTGGTGGAATTGCCCTCGCCCTATGCGGGCACCGTGGCCGAGATCCTCGTCGCCGAAGGAATCACAGTCGAGGTCGGAACAGCGATCATCGGCATTTCGGACAGCGCGTCCGGCGAACCGGAAACGGTCCAGGCGCCCGCCGCGCCCGCGCAGCCCGCAGCCGCGCCGGCGCAGCCCGCCGTCGCACCTGCCCAGCCGGCAGCCGAGTCACCGATGTACGGCAAACTGCCCGACGGCGACACTTCCGACGCCGGTCCTGCAGGCGGTCCGCTGGTCGGCTCGGGCCCCAAAGCCGACGCCGTCAAGCGCCGCCCGCGCAAGCGTCCCGAAGGCGCTACCGGCCCCGCCTCATCCGGGCAGCCGACCGGCGAGGCAGCAGTACCGCCGGCTCCGACGCCAGCGCCCCCAACCCCGGCTCCCGCCGTCGCGCCCCCAACCCCGGCCCCTACCGTCGCGCCTTCACCCACTGGTGCGCAAGGCGGTGTTCAGGCCCCCGGTTTCACGGGCCTGAGCGCAACAGTTTCCGGCTTGGTGAGCCGTGTCCTGGCAAAGCCTCCGGTCCGGAAGATTGCCCGGGATCTGGGCATCGACCTGGCGGATGTTGTTCCCACGGGTGCACATGGCGAGGTCACGCGGGAAGACTTGGTCAGCTACCAGTCCCAGCGCGATGCGGAAGTGGATCGCGCGGACAGGTTCTGGGGTGCGTCCAAGAAGCCGCAGGAGCAGCGGATTGAACGGATTCCGGTGAAGGGCGTCCGCAAGGCGACTGCCAAGGCGATGGTGGAGTCGGCATTCACCGCGCCGCACGTGAGCATCTTCGTGGACGTCGATGCGAGCCGCACCATGGAGTTCGTGAAGCGGCTCAAGGCTTCCCGCGACTTCGAGGGCATCAAAGTTTCGCCCCTCCTCATCCTTTCGAAAGCCGTCATCTGGGCCGCCGCGCGCAATCCGAGCGTCAACGCGGCGTGGGTGGAAAACGCTGATGGCCAGGGCGGTGCCGAGATCCATGTGAAGCACTACATGAACCTTGGAATTGCGGCGGCTACTCCGCGCGGGCTCATGGTTCCGAACATCAAGGACGCCCAGGACCTTTCCCTCAAGGAACTCGCGCTGGCGCTCAACGAGCTTGCCAGCACGGCGCGGGCCGGCAAGACCCAGCCGGCGGAAATGCAGGGTGGGTCGTTGACCATCACCAACATCGGAGCGCTCGGCATCGATACCGGAACGCCGATCATCAACCCGGGCGAAGTCGCGATCGTCGCGTTCGGCACCATCAAGCAGAAGCCCTGGGTGCTTGACGGGGAAGTCATTCCGCGGTGGATCACAACGCTGGGCGGTTCGTTCGACCACAGGGTAGTGGATGGGGATCTCTCTGCCCGCTTCATGGCGGACGTCGCATCGATCCTCGAAGAACCGGCGTTGCTGCTTGACTGAGATCGGAAACTCTTCGGGGACCCGGCACCAAGTTGCCCGGGTCCTCACCGAGGTCTTCCAGCCGCCAGTAGTGGTATCGGTGATGCTGCTGATCAGCCCGGCGGTGGAACCCGGATTCCCCGGGACCATGTGGTACGGGCTCCTCGCGGCATTCTTTGTTTGCCTGCTGCCGCTCGCCTACGTCCTTCTCATGGTGCGGCTAGGCAAGCTAAGCGACCACCATGTCAGCAACCGCAGGGATCGAGCGCCGCTTCTGATGCTTGCGCTGGTGTCCGTTTTTGTCGGCCTGCTGGTGCTTAACGCTGTTCATGCTCCGGTGAGCGTCTCAGCGATGATCCTTGCCTTGATCGGCGGGATCGCGGTGCTCGCCGCGGTCAGCTTGGTGTGGAAAATCAGCGGGCATGCATCTGCAATATCTTCGGCGGCAGTCATGGCAGTGCTGATGTTCGGCCCGGCTTGGTGGCCGTTGCTGCTCTTGGTGCCCGCAGTCGGGTGGTCACGGGTGGTGCTTCGTGACCACACCGTGGGCCAGGTGATCGCCGGCTCGCTGTTCGGCGGGATCGTGATTGCAGGACTGTGGTGGGTCCTGCGAGGCTGGCTGGCCTAGTACGAGGTGTAGGTGATCGCGAGGTCGCGCAACTGCTGGTCGGTCATGGTGCCGATCATCCCGAAGGACAGCATCATCGCCAGGGCTCCGATGGCCAACATAGCGGTGCTGGCAACGAGGATCAGCTTCCAGTCCGATCGCAGGATGCTCCGGAACGTCTCCGGCATTTTGAGTGCCGGGGAGATGAGGTTGGGCGCGGTGTCCACGGAGCCGTCGTCGAGCACTGCCACAATGCGGTCATTGGCGCGGTCGAAACGCATGGAACTGATGTGGTGGCCGTGACGGGCAAGAAGGATGTCGTGTCCGACGCGCTGGCGCGGTTGCAAAGCAAGCAAGAGGATCCCCTATGGGTCGTTGTGTTGGGGCGGCTCGCGCCCTTGGGGGCCTCTTCAATTTTACGGGCGTCCGCTTGTCCCAAAGGCCAAAAACGGCGTTGGGCCGGGTGAGACCGCCCACCACGACGCGTGATTCCCGTCAAGTCCGAGTGGGGCCCGCCATATGCCGGGCCCCACTCAGAGGGTTAGGGTTCGTCCGTCTTGGCGATGTAGACGTCGCACGGAGCATTGTGGGCAACGGTGTTGGCGACGCTGCCCAGCACTCGTCCGAGCCCCTGCATCCGGCGGTTTCCGACGACGATCAGGTCTGCCCCGATGCGTTCCGCCTCTTGGATCAAGGCTTCGCCGGGCTTGCCGAACGCCGCGGTGTAGCTGATGCCCAGTTTGCCGTCGGCGAGCTTGGTAGCCACGTCGAGTGCGATTTTTTCGGCTTCGTCGGCATCCGAGAGGATCCACTTGTCGCCGCCGCTCTCCACTACTTCGGTGCGCTTCTTGTCAAAGGCCGTCACCACGCGGAGGGTCGCTCCCAAAGCGGTGGCCAGCTCCTTCGCAGTCTCGGCTGCCCTCATCGCGGTCTCACTGCCGTCCACGCCGACTACTACGATTCCGCTCATGCTGAAACTCCTTTGTCCATAACGTTGATCGCCTCGCGCAGCACTGGCGCCAACCGCCGGATACCTTCGGTGATCGCTTCAGGCGGCACTGCGCTGAAAGCCAGTCTAAGTTTGTTGGACGGTTGGTCCGAGTGGGTGAACGCCGCGCCGGGGATGAAGACAACGCCAGCGTCGATCGCCTTCTTGAGCAAAGGGTAGGTGTCCACGCCTTCGGGCACGGTAACCCAGACGAAGAAGCCGCCGTCCGGCCTTGTCCAGTCCAGTCCGGGAGGCATGTACTCCTCCAGGGCCGCCAGCATGGCCTTGCACCGTTCCTCGTAGAGCGCCCGGTAGGTGTCGATTTGTCCTTGCCAGTCGTAGTCCCGGAGGTACGCCGAGATGATCATCTGGTTGAGGGTGGGCGGGCACAGCGTGACGGCCTCGGACGCGAGGTAGAAGCGCCTTTGCAGGTGTTCGGGGACAAGGGCCCAGCCGATCCGCAGGCCCGGAGCGAAGATCTTCGAGAATGACCCCATGTAGATCACATCGTCCGGGTTGGCGGCACGCATCGGTGCGAGCGGGTTGCCGTCGAAGCGCAAGAGGCCGTAGGGGTTGTCTTCCAGGACCAAGATATTCGCATTCCGGCATATATCCACGATCCGCTGCCTACGGGCAGGGGCGAGTGTGATTCCGGAAGGGTTGTTGAAGTTGGGGATCGTATAGAGGAACTTGATCGATTTGCCCTTGGCCTGAAGCTCGGCGATCTTGGCCTCGAGCAGTTCGGGGATGAGTCCGTCGTCGTCCATGTCCACGGCCTCTACCTGGACCTGGTACGCCTCGAACGTGTTCAACGCGCCCACGTATGTAGGGTTTTCAACCAGTACAACGTCGCCCGGATTGCAGAACACCTTGGTTGCCACATCCTGGGCTGATTGGGAACCCGCCGTGATGACCACGTTCCCGGGGCGGGCGTCGATGATCCCCTCCGCAGCCATGATTTCGCAGATCTGGGTACGCAGTTCCTCGGTGCCCTGTCCGCCCCCGTATTGGAGGGCGGTCATGCCTTCTTCGGCAATGATCCGCGCGGCGGTGTCGCCCAGTTTTTCGAGGGGCAGGGACTGCAGGTACGGGTTTCCGCCGGCGAGGGAGACGAGCCCGGGCCGCATTGAAATATCGAACACGTCACGTACTGCGGACTGCTTGATGTTGGCGGCGCGCTCCGAGAAGAGTTCCTCGTGGCGGTGGGCGGCAATGGCTGCGCGCTCTATTGCGTCAATTGCTTCCGCGGGCAGCTCCGGCCCGGCATCCAATGTTTCGTGGGTCACACTGAAAGGATACCCCCGAGAGTTGTCAAATGAGCAACATATGTTTCATCGAGCACGGGGGATTGGAGGGCGCATGCTTTACGTTCGGGCAACTGGCGGCTGGAATAGAGCCATGACGACGCATCCGGAACTCGAATCCAAGGCCCTTCGCTTCAAGGAACTCCACGAGGCGCAGCACGGGCCATTGGTCCTGGTGAACGTGTGGGACGCGGCGTCCGCGCGGATGGTCGAAGAAGCGGGTGCGACGGCGGTGGCCACCTCCAGCTCGGCAATCTCCTGGAGCATGGGGTACCAGGACGGGGACCACCTTTCGCGGCAGCTCGCGATGGAAGCGCTGTCGCGGATAGTTTCCGCCACCAAGCTTCCGGTGACAGCGGATATCGAGACGGGGTACGGGCGAACCGACGAGGAGTTGCAGGCGACCATTCGCGCAGTCCTGGACGCGGGCGCCGTCGGGATCAATATCGAGGATTCTGCCGAGAAGCCGCTCACTGACATGGCCGAACACTCGAAGCGTATATCGCTGATCCGGCAGGCCGCCGAGGACGCGGGCGTTGGCTTGTTCATCAACGCGCGCACCGACACCTACTGGTCGCGCAGCCTCGGGGACGCGGCCTACGAGGAAACCCTGCGGAGGGCCGAGGCCTACGAGCAAGCCGGCGCGGACGGGGTTTTCGTTCCCGGGGTGACGGACCTCCACGTCCTGCACGAGCTGTCCCGCCGGATCGACCTGCCCCTGAATGCGCTGGCCGGCTTGGGTTCGCCGTCCCCGGGAGAGCTGTACGACGCCGGCGTGCGGCGAATCAGCCTCGGCGGCAGTACCGCGAGGGCCGCCTATGAGGCCGTCGCCAGGCTGGCGGCGGAAGTGCTCGGCGACGGCAATTGGTCCGAGCTGGCCGGAACGCGCAGCTACGCCGAAATGGACGCGTTGTTCGGGGAGCGCTAGCTAGCGCACGCGGCCGGGGCGCCCGAATGCCTCGGACGCCCCGGCGTGTCCGGCAATCAGGCCGCGACTTCTTCTTCCTGGGCAGCGGTCAGCGGCTCGAAGATACCCTTGATCTGCTCGACAACCTCGGCGTCGTCCTTCGGGTGCAGCTCAGCGAAGCGGATCATGGAACCGGGGACGGCGAGCTTGACGTCTTCGAGGACCTTGGCGCCGGCGATTCCCACAGCCTTGCGGGCTTCGTCCTGGGCCCAGACGCCGCCGAACTGGCCGAAAGCGGTTCCGACGACGGCGGTCGGCTTGCCGGCCAGGGCGCCTGCGCCGAACGGGCGGGACAGCCAATCGATCGCGTTCTTGAGGGATGCCGGCATGGTGCCGTTGTGCTCGGGGGTGACGAGGAGGATCTCGTCCGCGGCGGAGGCGGCAGCGCGCAGGGCGGCGGCTTCGGCGGGAACCTGGCCCTCGACGTCGATGTCTTCGTTGTAGAACGGAATGTTGCCGAGGGACTCGTGGATCAGGACGTCCACGCCTTCCGGAGCGTTGAGCTGGATGGCTTCGGCGAGCTTGCGGTTGTGGGAATCGGCGCGAAGGCTGCCGACAAGGGCGAGGACGGTGTTCTTGGACATGGGAACTCCTTGGGTCTGGCTGCGGCCCGTGCCGCAGACGCTCGGTTTCTGAGGCGTTTTCCGCCTTCGTTAGATCTAAACGGACTACAGTCCGGTTAATATTCCCGGGTCTAGAATGTTTTTTGTGAGCCTCATCCCCATCAGGCCTGAGCTGCCGTTCGGGGCGCCGACGGAACGCAGCGACGCCGCGCGCAACCGAGAACGGCTCCTCCACGCCGCGCGGGAGCTAGTCAACGAATGCGGGGTGGACGCGTTCACGATGGACATGCTCGCCTGCAGGGCGGACGTCGGAAAGGGCACTGTTTTCCGGCGGTTCGGCAGCAGGGCCGGACTCATGATGACGCTGCTGAGCGATTCCGAATCCGAATTCCAACGCCAATTCATCTTTGGCCCGCCTCCGCTCGGCCCCGGAGCCCCGCCGCTCGAACGGCTCATTGCGTTTGGCGAAGCCCGCATCAAATTCGTCGAGGAATTCGGTGAACTTGCCCGCGCCGCCTCGGAACATTCTCCGCAAAACCGCCACGATGCCCCGCCCGTTGTGCTGTGGCACAGGCACATCGAGATGTTGCTCCGCGAAGCCGGACTGGACCGCGACCCCTGGCTCCTGGCCCTCTCGCTCGGCGCCTCCCTCGACCCGGAACGGGTACTGCACGCCCTCCGGGAGCACGGAATTCCGCCGGAGCGACTCGCGGCCTCATGGCGCGAACTCGTCACGCGCCTCCTGAAAGATGGCTGACAAAACCCTTCGCGGCGCTGTCCTGGCCGGGTACGGTGGCGACATGACCCACACACCCATCCGCACCGCCGTCGTCGGCTACGGACTGTCCGGCAGCGTCTTCCACGCGCCGTTCATCGCAAGCAATCCCGCGTATTCACTCGACGTGATCGCCACCTCGGACGCCGGCCGCAAAGCAAAAGCGCTGCACCGGTACCCCAACGTGAAGCTCGTGGACACCCCCGACGACGTCCTGGCACTCGCTCCTCAGCTGGACCTCGTCATCCTCGGAACCCCGCCCGCAACCCACCACCCGCTTGCGAAAGCCGCGCTGGAAGCCGGGCTCGACGTCGTCGTCGATAAGCCGTTCGCGGTCACCAGTGCGCAGGGCCAGGAGCTGATCGAACTGGCCGGGAGGCTCGGCCGCGTGCTGACCGTCTACCAGAACCGCCGGTGGGATGGCGATGCCCTGACCGTGAAAAAGCTGCTCGACGCCGGGACGCTAGGCGAAATCATGCGGTGCGAAGCGTCGATGGAACGGTGGGCGCCCGCCATCAGCAAGGAGTGGAAGGCCCAAGCGACAGCCGACGACGGCGGCGGGCTGCTTTTCGACCTCGGCACCCATTTGCTGGACTTGTCGTGGCTGATGTTCGGTCCCGCCGAGCTGGTCCACGCCGAAATCCTGCGTCGGCGGCCCCAGGAACGGGCAGATGACGACGTTTTCCTCGTCCTGAAACACGAGTCCGGCGTCATCAGCCACGTCACCGCCAACGCCAACAGCCAATTGCATGCCCCGCGATTCCGGATCCTGGGCAGCAAGGGCGGCTTCGTGAAATACGGCATCGACCCGCAGGAACCGTTCATAGCGGCAGGCGGGCTGCCCACGGCCGGGGCTTACGGCGTCGACGATCCGCACCACTACGGAATCCTGGAAGTCGATGGCGAACGGACTACCGTTCCCACCGAACGCGGTGCCTACCAGGAGTTCTACCGGATCCTCGCTGAAAAGATCGACGACGGCGGTGCCGCCTCCGCTTTGCCCCTCCCGGTGGATCCGGCCGGCCCGGTCGAAATACTGAAGCTGATTGAAAAGGCGAGGGCCCTGGCGACGTAACCCATTAAAAGTTTTTTGAAACCGGAGTAACTTCTCCGGGACCGCCAACGATGTAAGGGGAGTGCGGGCCACGTCCGCACTTGATCATCCGGCCGCGACCAAGCCGCGGCCGGGGTAGTCCAAAAACGTTTGTCGGAGGTCTCATGTCCTTGTTCACTGTCCTTGCCACCAGCAAAGTCGCCGCGGGCGTCCTGGCCGCCGGAGCCGTCGCAGTTGGCGGAACCGGTGTCGCCGCATTCAACGGAGCACTGCCGAGCGGACTCCAGCAGGGTGCCCACGAACTGGTCGGGGCTCCGGCGCCGGTGGTCTCGAAGGCATCGGACGCCGCTTCCGACGCCGCAAATGCCGCAACGGCAAAGGCGACTGACGCTGCCTCAAACGCCACGGATGCCGCGAAGGCAAAGGCCGCTGACGCCGTCAACGATGCCAAGACCAAAGCGACCGACGCCGTTGACGACGCGAAGGCAAAAGCCGCCGACATCGCAGCCACGGCAACCTCGCCCGACGCCCTTGGCCTCTGCACCGCGCTGCTCAACGGTGGCCTGACGGCCGATTCCAAGGTGCCCGGATTCTCCTCGCTGGTTGTCGCGGCCGGCGGCGAAGCGAACGTCAAGACGCACTGCGAAGCCGTTGTGGCCGGCGCTTCCGTCTCCGCGAACGCCAACGCGGACGCCAACGCCAACGCGGTTGCCAAGCCCGCGGTTCCGGCGGTTCCCACCGTTCCTTCGGTACCGGCTGTTCCTGCTGTGCCGGCCACTCCCGCAGTGCCCTCCCAGCTCCCCACCGTTCCGGTGAAGGTGCCGGCCGATTCCGTTCAGAAGTAACGCGACAGTTACGCTGGAATGGCGGGGCTCCTTGGCTTGATGACAAGGAGCCCCGCGACGCAATAGACGGCAGCGGCGGTCGATTCCCTGGCCTGGATGAGGACCGAGCTGCGTGGGATGGAGGGGTCGCGGGTGCTTGACCCTTTGGCTGATGAATACTTGCAGGCGGACGATAATGATCCCGCCCTGCTCTTCACGGCTGCCTACAACAACTTCTCCGGCCCCATATTCGGCTACCTGCGAGCCCGCGGAGTGGACGACCCCGAGGCGGTCACGCAAGACGTCTTCCTGGCCCTCTATCCCAAACTCGGTTCCTTGCACGGAGGACTCCAAGGGGCCAAAACCCTGCTCTTTTCCATAGCGCACGCCCGAATGGTGGACCATTACCGGAAGCGCGAGCGTGCCCCTGAACCGGCGCCTTACGAACCAGACCTGGATGCGCGCAGCGCGCCATCGGCCGAAGACCAGGCGTTCGGCCATGACGGAGGCCTCGGCGTCACCGATCTACTGGCCGAGCTCAGCACCGACTACCGGGAAGTCCTGGCCCTGAGGGTCGTCGCGGACCTGTCGGTGGAAGAAACAGCGGACATCATGGGCAAGTCCCAAGGGGCCGTCAAGCAATTGCAGCGTAGGGCATTGAGCGCACTCAGAGAACGCGCACTCTTAAGGAACGGCACATCATGAGCGAAAAATCCGCATCACAGGCAGAGGAAGGCATCGATCGCCTCCTTGCCGAGGCCGGACTCGACGAAGCGTACGAGATCCGCGACGAGCTCCTGGAGTTGCGTGCCCTTGCGAGCAGCCGGCCCCGGCCCTCGGCCGCGGTCCTCGCCCTGATGAGCCCGACCGCCCAAGCTGCCACAACCCACCCTTCCACCGCCGAAGCCGCGCCCTTCGACGAACTGGCCGCGCGCCGTCGTCGTAAGCGCCGTGCCGGAATCGCCGCATTGGCCGTGGCCGCATCCCTGGCGGCGGGTGCCACCGCCGCCGCAGCGTCCGACGGCGGCATCCCGGGCACGATTCAACACTTGGAGACCGTTGTGGGAACCGTGGTTTCACAGTTTGTGCCCGGTTCGGGTGCCAAGGCTCCGCAGACGCCGGTGACGCCTTCGGATTCTCGCCTGACGCCTGCGGGGGATTCGAACTCGGCGGTCACGCCGGCACCGACGCCGACTGCGCCGGACGCTCCCCGGAGCAGTGAGCAGCCCGGGCCGCGGTCGACTTCGGAAACCACAACGCCCGGTACGCCCTCGAATCTTCACAAAGGCTTGGACGACATCTCCAAGGCCAAACCGGCGCCGATCACTGTTCCGTCGCCGGTGGTTCCGGGTCCGGGAATTACCCTGCCGCAGCCGGTTCCGTCGAACCTCCTGCCGAGTCTTCCCGTCAAACCGTAGATTTCATCCGAGGGTCAGGGATTGGGCTGGCCGTGGAAAAGATCGGATTCCCGCGGCTCGTCGTAGACACCCACGGAATCCAACCGTTTCGGCGAGCGGCGATGGAGCAGCCTCGCGTATATGACGCTCGCGAGGAGCACCGCGACGTAGATAACGGTCTGCAGGTTGCCCGCCCGCAGGGACACGCTTGCCGCTGTCCAAAAAAGAGCCCCAAGTGCGAGCGAAGTTGCCGCGCCGAGCACCCAGTTACCGAACGTTGCCTCGCCGATCCGGCGCAGGAAGAACGGCATGGATGCGCTGGCGAGGATGTAGGACCCGAGGTACCCGTAGGCGCCCAGGATGAAGAGGTTCACTAGTCCTTCGGTGGGGCTCGCTCCCGAGACAATGATGACGATCGGGACAAGCACGATCACCGGCATGACGGTCAAGATGGCCGACGAAGGCGTGCGGAAGACCGGATGCGTGCGGCCGACGTTTCGCGGCGCTACGCCCTCCCTTCCCATGCAGAAGAGGATTCGGACTAGCGCATTGACGGACGCGATTGAGCACGCAAACCAGGACGCGGCGATTCCCAGGTCCAGGGCCGCCGCGAACGCCGCGGACGTCTGTGAAAACAGGCCTGACAGGGGAGTGGAACTGGTTGTGACGTTCAGGGGAGCTTCTTTGAGGGCAGCGTCCTGGGCTGTCACAGCGAGAAGGCAAAGGGTTCCCATCAGGATGGGGGTCCAGGTGATGGCCCGCGGCACGCTGATGAACGGCTTGTAGGCTTCCCCGCCCAGTGTGGTGGGGCTTTCGAATCCCACGAACGCACTCACGGCCACGACCACTCCAATTGCCAACGAGTCGAAGTTGCCGTTCCACGCCACAGCGCTCCCGAGGCTGAGCTTGGGGGCGTTGAGGACGAAGTAGACGATCATGAGGACGGCGAGGACAGCGATGGAGAGGGATTCCATCAGCAAAGTGATCCACGCCGAAACATGGACTCCCCTCACCATGAGGAACGTGGCGGCGCCGCCGGAGACAAGGACGATCAGCACCACGAGGACGCCGGGGTTCGTTATCGGAATCCCGAGGTTGCTGAAGAGTTCCGTCGTGTAGGTGCCTACGACAAGAAGGCTCGCCATGGCTACGAGGGCATAACCGAACATTGCAGACCATCCGGCGGTGATGGCTGGTACGGGGCCGAGTCCCTTCGCGGTGTAGCTGTACAACCCGCTGACGGCAGCCATCCTTTTAGCCATCGGCCTGAGGGACAAGGACACCAGCACGATGACCGCCATCGCCGTTCCGAAAGTCATTAGCAGGTTCGGTCCCGCGGATCCGGAAACGAGGCCCGGAAAGACCAAGGCGGGAATGACGGACATGGCCCCGGCGGGTGCGACGCCGGCTACAGCCTGGGCGAAGACGGGCAGGAAGGACAATTTCCGCCGGCTTAGCCCTTCCACAGGGGAGCGGGGCTTAATGAAGCGATCGACGCGGACAGACACTGGGTACCAACTTTCCTCCGGTGGGCAGGTCGCGCTGCTTATGTGGGACACAAGCCCGCCCGAGATGCAAAACGTTAGCATCGGGGATGGTTTCCAAATGTTTCCAACATGTTAATTCGGGTGAGGAAATAGGCTCCGGAAGTTCTCACGAAAAATTCAATAAAAACCTCGCCGCGATCAATTCCCTGACGTAGTTTTGTTGTCACAAAGAAATGCAGGTGACCGGGATCACGCCGGCGGGCCCGGTGGAGGGCCAGTCGGAACCTTCATCGAGGAGGGCTCCGGAAGCCTGGGTCGTCAGTATCAAGGGTTGGTGAGTTGGGGGCCCCTGATCCCCGGAAGAAAAGGTGTTACATCATGCTTAGTTTGGTCGCAGAGCCCGTCGAAGTCGTTGTCAGCGACGCGGGGCGCCTCTATGAAATGCTCGACAACGCCGAGGCCATGCTTCGCCAGCGGCCACAGCGCTCCGCGGGCATCCTGGTCACCCGGCATGAACCCGGCCGTTACACCTTGGCCCTGCATGAGAGCGTCCCCTTCGGCGAAACCCGCGAGAAGATCGTCGCCTAAGCGCCGTTCTGGGTGACGCCTAGCGCCGCGCCCGGTGATACCGGGCTGTGTTTCTCGAATGTTTCCAGCATGTTAACTGGAGCGAGAATTTCTCGATCTGAATTTCTCACGTAAATTTTCACAAAAGTCTCGTCGAGGTGAATTTGCTGACGTAGTTTTTTCCTCATGGAAAGAATGCAAGTGACCGGCATCACGCTGGCGGCCCGCCTGGGGTCCCGCTGACACTTGCAAGCCGAACAGCAAGCCCGACGTATGCAGCCAGGCTCGACCTGTGCAAGAACCTATCAACGCGTCCTGTTCCAGGACCTGGTTATTAGAGGAGAAGCATGACCATCAACAGTGAGGTTGAATCTGCCGTGGGTACGGCGCATCCTTTGGATCCTTTGTCGCGGGCGGAGATTTCGCGTGCGGTGGCTATTTTGAAGGAGGGTCCGGCTGCTGCGGAGTCGTTCCGGTTTGGCAGTGTGGAGTTGCGGGAGCCGGGCAAGGCTGAGTTGCGGGCCGGTGCGGCGGTGGTGCGTGAGGCGGATGCGGTGTTGATTGACCGTGCGTCGGGGTCCGCGTTCGAGGCCGTGGTGGATCTGGACGGGGGCCTGGTGTCCTCCTGGACGCAGCTGGCCAAGGGGGTGCAGCCGCCGTTCATGTTGGATGAGTTTGATGAGTGCGAGGTCAACTGCAAGAAGGACCCGCGGGTGATCGAGGCGCTGGCCAAGCGCGGCCTGACGGACCTGGACCTGGTGTGTTTCGAGCCCTGGAGCGTGGGCTGGTTCGGTGAGGACGCGCAGGGCCGGCGCCTGATGCGTGCCCTGGTGTTCGTCCGGGACGAGCCGGATGATTCCCCGTACGCGCACCCGATCGAGAACCTGGTGGTGATCTATGACCTGTCCTCCGGTCAGGTCGCGAGGATTGAGGACAACGAGGCGATCCCGGTCCCGGCCGCGCGGGGTAATTACCTGCCCAAGTACGTCGGGGAAGCCCGGACGGATCTGAAGCCGATCTCCATCACCCAGCCCGAGGGGGCCTCGTTCACGGTCACCGGCAACCACGTCCGCTGGGCGGACTGGTCCTTCCGGGTCGGGTTCACCCCGCGCGAGGGCCTGGTGCTGCACCAGCTGAAGTTCCGTGACCAGGGCGTGGACCGCCCGGTGATCAACCGTGCCTCGCTGGCCGAGATGGTCGTCCCGTACGGGGACCCGGCCCCGGTACAGGCGAAGAAGAACGCGTTCGACTCGGGCGAGTACAACATCGGCAACATGGCCAACTCCCTGACCCTGGGCTGTGACTGCACCGGGGAAATCAAGTACTTCGACGGGATCACCACCGACTCGCTGGGCAACCCGCTCACGATCGAGAACGCGATCTGCATGCACGAAGAAGACGACTCCATCTTGTGGAAGCACTTTGACTTCCGTGAGGGCACGGCCGAGACCCGCCGGAACCGCAAACTCGTGATTTCCTTCATCGCCACGGTCGCGAACTACGAATACGCGTTCTACTGGCACCTGTTCCTGGACGGGTCCATCGAGTTCCTGGTCAAGGCCACCGGCATCCTGTCCACCGCCGGGCAACACCCGGACCAGAAGAGCCCGTACGGCCAGACCCTGAACAACGACGGCCTGTACGGCCCGATCCACCAGCACATCTTCAACGTCCGGATGGACTTCGAAGTCGACGGCGTGAACAACTCCGTCTACGAAGTCGACACCGTGATCCCGGAACACAACCCGACGTTCACCGCGTTCAAAGCCGTGGACCGGCTCCTGGAAACCGAACAAGCAGCCATCCGCAAGGCCGACACGTCCAAACACCGGTTCTGGAAAATCGTCAACCACGCCAAGAAAAACATCGTGGACGAACCCGTCGCGTACCGGCTGATCCCGGACAACGCGATCACCCTCGCCGCGGACGACCGCGCCCACGTCTCCCAACGCGCCCAGTTCGCCCGCAACAACCTCTGGGTCACCCCCTACACCCGGGAACAACGCTTCCCGGCCGGGGAATACCCCAACCAGTCCACCGGCGGGGACGGACTGCCCGCCTGGACCCAAGCCGACCGGAACATCGTCGATCAAGACCTGGTCGTCTGGTACACCTTCGGCATGCACCACGTCGTCCGCCTGGAAGACTGGCCCGTCATGCCCCGGCAAAACATCGGGTTCATGCTCGAACCCCACGGCTTCTTCAACCAAAACCCCACCCTGAACCTCCCCAGGGAAACCACCACCACCGACACCGGACACTGCAGCACCGGCAAATAACCCCCTGCAGCAAAAACCAGTTCCACAATCTTCGGTCCCCGGCGCTGCCCCGAAGCAGAGCCGGGGACCGAAACCATGTATACCCCCAACCAGTAGTGACGGTGCGGCCCGAATGTTCCGAACCCGCTGAATCCGGTGATCGTCCCACTACCAGCTCAGGAAAGAGTATTGCGATGCACATCGGACTGATCGGCCTTGGAAAAATGGGTTTCAACATGCGAGAACGGCTGCGCAGGGGCGGGGTGGAGGTAACCGGCTACGACCGGAACCCGGACGTCACCGACGTCGCCTCGGTGGACGACCTTCTCACGAAAGTGCCGGCCCCTCGGATTATCTGGGTGATGGTACCTGCCGGGGACATCACGGGTGCAACCATTAGCGAGCTTGCCGAGAAGCTTGACCGCGGCGACATGGTGATCGACGGAGGCAATTCCAGGTTCACTGAAGACCAGAAGCATGCCGAACTGCTCACGGCCAAGGGCATTCACTTCGTGGACTGTGGTGTATCCGGCGGTGTTTGGGGGCTGCAGAACGGTTACGGCCTGATGGCCGGAGGTACCGCCGCAGATATCGAGCGGGCGCTGCCGATCATTGACGCCCTGCGCCCGGAAGGCGAACGGGCCGATAGCTTCGTCCACGTCGGCGGAGTAGGCGCCGGCCACTACGCCAAAATGGTGCACAACGGCATTGAATATGGCCTGATGCAGGCTTACGCCGAGGGCTACCAACTTCTCGCATCCAAGGACATCATCACTGACCTGCCCGGGACCTTCGCCGCTTGGCAGAAGGGCACAGTTGTTCGATCCTGGCTGCTGGACCTGCTGGTCAAAGCACTTGACGAGGATCCGGGCCTGGAGAAACTCGGGGACTACGTTGAAGATTCGGGTGAAGGCCGCTGGACCGTGGAGGAAGCCATCGCCAACGCGGTTCCGGCGCCAGTCATCACCGCGGCCCTGTTCGCCCGCTTCGCGTCGCGTGAGGACAGCTCTCCCGCGATGAAGATGGTGTCAGCACTCCGCCATCAGTTCGGCGGACACGCAACCCAATCCGCCAAGTAGCAACCCAATCCCGACGGCGGGAGGCGGCTTCGTGCGGAGGCCGCCCCCGCCGTCGGGTCTTATACCGCGCGGTGACGAGTGCAGTGGTCGGTGCTTGGCAGCTTGATGCAGTGCGGGAGGGGGCCGTGCACGCTGTTTTTGGGCGTGCTGGTTGTTTTCTGGCCGGCTGTTCTGTTCTTTTTAGGCGGCCGGCTGTTCTTTTGGGCGGGCCGGCTGTTTTTAGGCGGGTTTGCGGAGTTGTGGTTGGTGGTGTGGTTTGTGGTGGTGGTTCCGGTCGTCCCAGTGGTGGAGGGCGGTGGTTTCGAAGGGTGAGATTTGGGTGTCGGGGTCCGTGTCCGGGGTGTGGGGTGTGCCGGGCAGGGGCGGGGCTGTTGTTTGGTAGCTGTGCCCGGTGGGGGTGAGGAGTTCGAAGGTGTGCCGGTGTCCGGGGTGTGGATTTCGGGTGCGGGTTGTCCAGCCGGGGAGTTCTTTGGTGTGGTTGCAGGCTTCGCAGAGTCCTGCGCCGTTGTTTTGGGTGGTGGTTCCGCCCAGGTGCCAGGCCAGGATGTGGTCCAGATGCCGGATGGGCGCGTCGCAGTAGGGGGTGCGGCAGGTGTTGTCCCGGACCTGGATGAGGCGCCTGAGCCCGGGCGGGAAGAGTCTGGCCTTCGAATCGGCGGCGACGAGTTCGCCGCTTCCGGGCGCGGTGAAGAGCCGCCGCAACCAGACCTTGAACTCTGCTTCCCCGGGCTGGTGGTTGCCCGGTCCGGGGCGGAGCGCCTCGGCGGCCGCGGCGTGCCCGGCCCCCGCACCGCGTTCCTGACCGGCGCTGTGTTCCTGGCCGGCGCTGTGTTCGTGACTGGCGCTGTGTTCTTGGCCTGCCCGGTGGCTGCGTCTGGTCCGGTGGTCCGGCCCGTCTTTGCCGGTTCCGGTCCGGTTTCTTCGCCCGGGACCGGGTTCGTGCCCGGCCTGACCGGTCCTATCTCCGAGTTCTTGCCTGTCTCCGGTTCCGCCGGGTCCGGTGCTGCCTCCTGCATCAGACCCGGTTTCGGTGACGCCGTTGTTTTCGGTGTCGGGTCCGGTGTCGCCGTTGTTGTCGCCGGGGTGTCCGGGTTCGGGGTTGGTTTGGGTGGGTCCGGGGTTGGTGGTGAGGAGGGTTCTGGCCCAGGTGGCGGGGATGATGCCGTAGCCGGGGATCCGTGCCGGTTCGGTGTGGCCTTGGAGGAGGGTGCGGTCGGTCATGACGAGGTGGAGGTCGATGCCGGTGATCCCGGCCCGGGTGCCGGTGGTGCGTTCGACGAGGGTGTCGGCCATGACTTGCCCGCGGGAGCGGGTCTCCCCGCCGGAGCGGAGGGTGTCTGCGTGCCGGGTCAGGGCGGCGTGCACGGCCACGCCCTGGGCCACGGGCAGCAGCGCGGTCAGGTACGTCATGGTGTCCGGGGCCGGGCGCAGGCTGACGTGCCTCTCGGTCACGGCGCGGGCGGCGCGGCGGGTGACCGTGCCCGGGTCACGCCGGTACGCGGCTGCCCGTGCGGCGGCGGTCACGGCGCGGTCTCCGGCGCCGTGCAGGGTTCCGGTGTCCGGGGCGAGTTCGGCGTCGACCCCGGCCCGGTCCTCCGCGCTGAGGCAGGCGGTTTCCTTGACCAGCAGTGTGGCGCGCCATTCGTTGAGTTGTCCGGTGTCCAGGGCGGCCAGGGTCCGGGGCATCTCCACCACCAGCGCCTTCGCCAGGCCGAGGAGGCGGGAGCCTTTGGCGGGGGATTCCCGTCTGGCCAGCGCGACCTGCGCGCCGACGCCCTTGCCTTGCTCCGCGGCAGGGACCCCCTGCCCGGCGTGGGTCCGGCGCTGGGCAGTGTCGAACGCGACGGTGATCCGGGCCTGCGCCCCGGCGATCGCTGACTTCAAATCCTCCAACAACCGCAACTGACCAATCAACACCGCCCCCACCCCCGCGACACCGGTAATCCCGGTGCTGCCGGCGGTGTCGGCGAAAGGGTTGCCGGTGCCCGGGCCACTACTGCCGGGGTTGCTCGTGCCGGCGGTGCCGGTGCCGGCGGTGCCGGCCAAAGCGGTAGCGGCCAACGCGGCGTCGGCAGATGGGTTGTGGGTGCCGGGACGGAACGCCGTCACTGCCGCGATCGCCGCCTCGATCAAGGCGAAGGCATCGGCACCAGGAACTGGACCGGGATCCGTCCCGGGAAGAGCAGCGACCGGCGACCCGGCACCACGAACGCCGGCACCACGAACGCCGGCAGCACGAACGCCGGCACCACGAACGCCGGCAGCACGAACGCCGGCAGCAGGAACGGCAGCATCACGCGGACCATCACCCGAAGGCATGTCCGTCCGAAGCTGCCGCGTCCGCAAAACCGATCCCCCGATCTCGTCCATAACCAAAGCCTCCCACGGACCCCCGACAAAATAAGCCCCGCCCGACCGGCGACGGTTCTTGTTTGAAAAACCGGTTCATGATTCAGATTCCGCCGCAACAAGCGCCGGGATCGCGGCCGGCATCGTCGACCTGCGTCAGGCGAACCACCACCCCGGTACGCGCCCCGTCGCAGGCTGCCGCGTCCACAAAACCGATCCCCCGATCCCGTCCATAACCAAAGCCTCCCACGGACCCCCGACAAAATAAGCCCCGCCCGACCGGCGACGGTTCTTGTTTGAAAAACCGGTTCATGATTTAGATTCCGCCGCAACAAGCGCCGGGATTTCGGCCGGCGTCGTCGACCTGCGTCATGCGAACCACCACCCGATACGCGCCGGTCCGAAGCTGCCGCGTCCGCAAAACCGATCCCCCGATCCCGTCCATAACCAAAGCCTCCCAGAAGGCACCGACAAAATAAGCCCCGCACAACCCACTACGGTTCTTGTTTCAGATTCCGGAGCTTCTTTACATTCCGCAGCATAAGCGACGGGATTTCGGCCGGCGTCGTCGACCTGCGTCATGCGAACCACCACCCGGTACGCGCCGGTCCGAAGCTGCCGCGTCCGCAAAACCGATCCCCCGATCCCGTCCATAACCAAAGCCTTCCAGAAGGCACCGACAAAATAAGCCCCGCCCGACCCGCCACGGTTCTTGTTTCAGATTCCGGAGCTTCTTTTAGATTCCGCCGCGCAAGCGCCGGGGTTGCGGCCGACGTCGTCGACTTACGTAGCCCGAGCCACAACCGAAGGCGCGGTGGGTCCCGTGCTGCCGCGTCCGCAAAACCGGTCCCCCATTCCCGTCCATAACCACAGCGTTCCACGGACCCCCGACATTAAAGGACCCGCACGAACGGCGCAGTTCTTGTTCGCCATGCCGGACCATCAAGCGACGGAACTGGAATCAAGCGACGGGCCCCGACAAAAGAACGGCGGCGGATTACTCTTCACCCACATCCGGTGGTCCTGGGACTTCGCCGATTACGTCTCGCTTGGAGCTCTCATGGCTCCTTGAGCAGGCCTCGCCTGGCTACTCCTCGTCCGCCATCACGACAAACGCTTTGGGGACGCCGAAGAGGCCCGTCGAGCTGCCTGGGACAGGCGCGGACGCCAACTTTAAGGCGCGACCGGCCCGCATTGAAACCCGACCGGCCCGCACTTAAACCCCGACGGCGGGGTGCCGCTTCTCGTGGAAGCCGCACCCCGCCGTCGGGCCCTTTCGGGTGAAACCTAGGCGGAAACCAGGTTGTGCCAGTCGGCGACGAGGGGCAGGTTGTGCGCCTCGGATACCGAGTGGTGTGCCACGTGGCCTCCTGCGATGTTGAGGCCTGCGGCGAGGGCGGGGTCGCGGTCGAACGCGGCTTTGACCCCGAGGTTGGCAAGTGCCACGGCGTAGCGCAGGGTGACGTTGGTCAGTGCGTACGTGGAAGTGTTCGGAACGGCGCCGGGCATGTTGGCGACGCAGTAGAAGATCGAGTTGTGGACCTTGTACGTGGGTTCCTGGTGGGTGGTGGGGTGGGTGTCTTCGAAGCAGCCGCCCTGGTCCACGGCGATGTCCACCAGCACGGAGCCGGGCTTCATGCGGGAGACGAGTTCGTTGGTGACCAGCTTGGGGGCCTTGGCGCCGGGGATCAGCACGGAACCGATGACGAGGTCGGCGTCGACCACCGATTTCTCGATCTCGTACTTGTTGGAGGCCACCGTCTTCAGTCGGCCCTGGTAGAGGGCGTCGAGTTCGCGCAGGCGGTTGATGTTGATGTCCATGATGGTAACGTCGGCGCCGAGTCCGAGGGCCATGGCGGCGGCGTTGGTTCCGGCCACGCCGGCGCCGAGGACAACCACCTTCGCGGGACGGACGCCCGGGACGCCGCCCAGCAGGACTCCTTTGCCGCCGGCCGGCGCCATGAGGGAAGAAGCGCCGACGACCACCGACAGGCGGCCCGCGACCTCGGACATGGGTGCCAGCAACGGCAGCGTCCGGCCTTCCTGCACGGTTTCGTAAGCGATGGCCGTGACGCCGGAGTTGATGAGTTCCTGTGTCAGTTCGGGCTCGGCCGCCAGGTGCAGGTAGGTGAAGAGGATCAGGCCCTTGCGGAAGCGGTGGTATTCAGCCTTGATGGGTTCCTTGACCTTCATGACCATGTCCGCACGTGCCCAGACGTCGTCGGCTTCGGCCACCATTTCGGCGCCGGCAACAGCGTATTCCTCGTCGGTGATACCGGAGCCAAGGCCTGCGCCGCGCTCCACCAGCACCGTGTGGCCGTGGGTGCGGAACTCGTGAACGCCGGCGGCCGTGATGGCGACGCGGAATTCGTTGTTCTTGATCTCTTTGGGGACACCGATGATCATTTTGGGCTCCATGTTCGAAAGGCTTTGTCGGCCTTTTTCCGTGCGGGGACTGTGGTTCCAGAATAAATCCGCTGTGAGCCAAGCGACAGGAAACGGGCTGTTCGCCTGCGCAGAAATCCGCGTAATTCCGGGGTTTTTGCCTTTCCCGGATCGACATTTGTCGAGCTGCGGAGCGTCAGGTGTCGCCTGATGTCCGTTTGGCAAAGTACCCTTGCCCCATGCAGCAGGATGTGGAGAAGATCGTCGAGGACGTCGCGCTCAAGCTGGGCCGCGGCCTTTCCTTGGAAGACCTCGACGGCGTCCTCCTCGCCTATAGTTCCAACCAGTCCCATGCCGACCGCGTGCGCGTGAATTTCCTGTTGAGCAAGAAGGTTCCCGTGGACGTCAGTGCGTGGCAACTTTCGCACGGGATCGCGACGGCGGTGCGTCCCGTCGTCGTGCCGGCAAACGAAGAACTGGGCATGGTTGGACGCGTTTGCGTCCCGCTGCTGGTGCGCGGCTTCCGCGTCGGCTACCTCTGGGTCCAGCAGGACCTTGACGAGCAAACCGCGACGGCGATCCTCGCCGAATTGCCCGGTGTCCGGGACGAGCTGGACCTCCTTGCGGCGCTCTTGCTCGACTCAAACACCGCGGAGTCGGAGTTCCGCCGCCGCAAAGAACAGGAATTCCTGGCGGCCTGCGGCGGGGAATCCAATGCGGTTTCCGGGGTTGCGGGTTGGAAAGAGGTCCAAGGGCGGGGTCCGTGGCAGTTGGTCACGGCGCTGGACGCCGGCGACCTCGGCGGAGTCTCCGATCCCATCGCCGCCACCCTGACCCACCGTTCGGCCGCACTGCAGGCCACCATCGGCGTCGATTCGGTGCTGTTCAGCGCAGGCACTGAGACGCATTCAGTGCTCCTTTTCCGCGAAACGGGAGGCAGGGCTGAGCACGCGCAAGTCTTGGTGCATTACCAGTTGGAGCTCGCGAAGCGGGCGGGACGGAAAGTCGATCGCGTGATCCTGGGCATCAGCGAGCCGTTCTCCGTAGTCCGCCAGATGGCCGCGGCCTACCGGCAGTCGAAACTTGCGGCCCAGGCGGCCGCCGTCGATCCGACCCTTGGCGAGCTGGTGGACAGCCGTTCGGTGGGAATCTACCAATTGTTTGATCGCCTGCAGGCTCCGGGCGGTTGGGACGACGCCGGATCTGTCCACTTCCGCGCCCTCGAGGACCATGACCGCAACGGAGAACTGTTGCCCGTCCTCGAATTGCTCTATGACAGCGACGGTTCTGTCCAGGACGTAGCCACTAAGCTGCACCTGCATCGGAGCAGCATTTACAACAGGCTTGGCAGGATCCGCCAGCTCATCGGTGCCGATCCTTTGGGCGGGGCGATACGGCTTGAACTGCACGCAGCACTGAAGGCGCGGCGGTGGGCTGGAAGGCCCAGGATCTGACCACGCCCCCTGAACGTGTGGCGCAACGAACTGTGGCACAAACGACAAAGAGGGAGGCAGCGAATTTATCGCTGCCTTCCTCTTTATGCCGGGTTAGTTGGAGGGGAAGTTGTAGGAGGCGCCGGAGGCGTGGTGGGTTTCGGGCCAGCGGGAGGTGATGACTTTGCCGCGGGTGTAGAAGGAGACTCCCTCAGGTCCGTAGATGTGCTTGTCGCCAAACAGGGATGCTTTCCAGCCGCCGAAGGAGTAGTACGCGACCGGCACGGGCAGGGGGACGTTGATGCCGATCATGCCGACGTCCACGGAGCGCTGGAATTTGCGGGCGGCGGCGCCGTTGGAGGTGAAGATCGCGGTGCCGTTGCCGTAGGGGTTGGCATTGATCAGTTTGATGCCGTCCTCGAGGGTGTCGACGCGGACCACGACGAGCACGGGTCCGAAGATTTCCTCGGTGTAGGCGCTCATCGCGGTGGTGACGTGGTCGATCACGGTGGGTCCGACCCAGAACCCGTCCTCGTGGCCGGGGACGATGAGGTCGCGGCCGTCCACGACCATGGCCGCGCCGGCGGTTTCGGCTTCGGTGACGGTCTTGAGGATGAACTCTTTCGAGGCCGGGGTGATGACCGGTCCCATGTCGGCACCCGGTGCGGTGCCGTTGTCCACCGTGATCGCGAGGGCGCGTTCGCGGACCTTGCCCACCAGTGCGTCCGCGGCGTCTCCGACGGCGACGGCGACGGAGATCGCCATGCAGCGCTGCCCGGCGGAGCCGAACGCGGCGGCGGCCACGTGGTCGGCAGCGTTGTCGAGGTCGGCGTCGGGCAGGATGATGGCGTGGTTCTTCGCCCCGCCGAGGGCCTGGACCCTTTTGCCGTGCTTGGTGCCGACTTCGGTGATGTGCTTGGCGACCGGGGTGGAGCCGACGAAGGAGATCGCGTCCACGTCCGGGTGGGTCAACAACCCCGAGATCGTCTCCCGGTCGCCGTGCAGGACCTGGAACACCCCGTCCGGCAGCCCTGCTTCCTGGAACAGGCGCGCGAGCAGCATCGCGGCGGAGGGGACGTTGCCGGAGGGCTTGAGGATGAACGCGTTCCCGGTCGCGATGGCCATCGGGGCCATCCACAGCGGCACCATGACGGGGAAGTTGAACGGGGTGATGCCCGCGACCACGCCGACGGGTTCGCGGAAGGAGAACACGTCGATGCCGGTGGAGACCTGGTCGGAGTATTCGCCCTTGAGCAGCGTCGGCACACCGCAGGCGTACTCGATCACTTCCAGGCCGCGCCCGATCTCGCCCTTCGCGTCCGAAAGGACCTTGCCGTGCTCGGCCGTGATCAACGCCGCCAGCTCATCCACATGGGAGGCGACCAATTCACGGAACTTGAAGAGCACCGCGGTGCGCTTGGCCAGGGAAATATCACCCCAGGACTCCGCGGCCTTCTTCGCGATGGCCACCGTGCGGTCCAGATCCTCCCGCGAGGCCAACCGCAACTCCGCGGTGACCTGACCGGTGGCAGGGTTGTAGACCGGCTTCGTCGCCGACCCCGTCCCCGCGGAGAATTCCCCGTCAATGAAATGGTTGATAGTGAGCGTTTCAAGCGTAGTCGTCACGATTGCTTTCTTTCTGTCAGCCGAGCAGTGCGTGTAGGCGCGAGTGTCTTTCGAGCGCAAGAGCAAAGTGAAGGAATTTGTCCTTACATACTGACATGCTAACAATTCGGACGAACCTGAATCAAGGGTCCATTTAACTCGCGGGCGCCGCCGTCGAGCTCCGCACCACCAGACGCGGCTCCAGTTTGCGGTCAATGACGGGGAAGTCGGGCTTGGCGAGTCGCTCGAGTGCCGTGATTCCGGCTGTCCGGCCAAGTTCCAGTGCGTGGAGGTCCACCGAGGTCAAGTCGATTCCGTGGAGCTTGGCGATCCTCGAATCGTCGTAGCCAACAAGGGAGAGGTCCCGCGGGACTTCAAGGCCGTGGACGAAGGCGATTTCGCGGACGCCGAGGGCCATCTCGTCGTTGTGGGCAAATACGGCGGTGGGTCGGTCCAATGCTCCGAACAGTTGGTCCGCGGCCTGCCTCGCTGCTTCCTGCGTGTAGTCCTGCGCGTACACCACCTGCGGCACCAGGCCTGCCTTGTGCATGACCTCTTCATACGTCAGGCGGCGGTCTTCGTGGCCTTGGTGGATCGGGCCGGTCACGTGGGCAATGCGGGTGTGGCCGAGCCTGAGCAAGTGCTCCACTGCGGCCCGGGCGCCGGCGACATTGTTTGAATAGACGCTGTCAACCCCCTCCACCCGCCGCGTGACACTGATGAGCGGTACTGTCCGGGAAAGCTCCTGGACCTGCGAGTCGGGTTCCAGGAGTGTGGCCGCGATGATGACGCCCACGCGCACCTCGATGAGCGAGCTGAGCGATCCTTCGTCGATGCTGCCCCGGGAGTGCGAGACGCTGAGGATGAGGCGCTTCTTCATGGGCGAAATCGCCTCGCGCACTCCGCTGAAAACGTCGACATAGACTTCGTTGCTCAGGTCCAGGAGGAAGAGTCCGACCGTTGCGGGCTGTTTCCGTGCAAGATCGGCAGCGACGGCGTTGTGGCGATAGCCGAGGAGCTTTGCGGCGTCGAAGATTGCCTGTTTGGTCTCGTCACTCACGCCTGGTGCGCCCCGGAAGGCGAACGAGACGAGCGTGCGCGATACGCCAACCTCGCGCGCAACGTCTTCCTGTGTGATGGAGCGGGCGCGCGTTGTCTTCATGCGTGACATCCTATCGCGCGTTAGGTCTCTCAACCCCAGTCGTTAGGCCTCTCAGCCCCTGTAGCGTTCCGCGCCGAAGTGCCCCAGCTCATACCTCCGCGCCCCGCGAGGGCATCGAAAACATTTCCATGTAAGTTTGACCTGACATATAGACTTTCGCGTGTTAGAGTAGTGATGCGGGTCACGAGGGGTCCGCGCCTGGACGACAAAGGAGTCACATGGAAACCGCAAATCTTCACGGCAAAGCCTCATCCTTACCGCCATTGACGGATGGCCCACACCGTAAGCGCCTTGGCCTCGTAGCGTTGGTTGCCACCTTCGGCGGCCTCCTCTTCGGCTACGACACCGGCGTCATCAACGGAGCATTGAGCCCGATGTCCTCGGAGCTCGGCCTGACTCCCATCACTGAGGGCGTCGTCACGGCTTCGCTCGTCTTCGCAGCGGCGATCGGGGCAATCTGCGGCGGACGCCTCTCCGACTTCTGGGGTCGCCGCAAGTCGATCATCCTCCTAGCCGTCCTGTTCTTCGCGGGAACGGTGGCAGTAGTCTTTACCCCGAACTTCGAGGTCCTGGTCCTGGGCCGCATCCTCCTCGGCCTCGCCGTCGGCGGCGCTTCAACGGTTGTTCCGGTGTTCCTCGCCGAACTCGCGCCTTACGAAATCCGTGGTTCGCTTGCCGGCCGCAACGAGCTCGCCATCGTGGTCGGGCAACTCGCGGCGTTCGTTGTCAACGCCATTATCGGCAACCTCTTCGGCCACCTCGACGGCGTGTGGCGCATCATGTTCGCGATCTGCGCCTTGCCCGCCGTCGCGCTGTTCTTCGGCATGCTGCGGATGCCCGAGTCGCCCCGTTGGCTCGTTGAGAAGGGCCGCCGGGATGAAGCACTCTCGGTGCTCCAGACCGTCCGCACCGCGGACCGCGCGGCAGCCGAGCTCGCCGACGTCGAGATTGTCGCCAAGGAAGAGCGCGAGAGCCACCAGATCGGCTGGCGCGCCATCTTCTCCAACAAGAACCTCTTCCGCATCCTCCTCGTTGCCATCGGCCTAGGAATTGCGCAGCAGCTGACCGGCATCAACTCGATCATGTACTACGGCCAGACCGTGCTTACCGAATCCGGCTTCAGCAAGGACGGCGCGCTCATCGCCAACGTCGCTCCCGGCATCATCGCCGTCGTCGGCGGCATCATCGCCCTGAAGATGATGGACCGCCTCGACCGCCGCAAGACGTTCATCATCGGCCTCTCCCTCACCACGACGTGCCACGTCCTCATCGGCATCGCCTCGATGGCCCTCCCCGTCGGCAACCCCATCCGTCCGTTCGTGATCCTGTTCCTCGTTGTCGCTTTCGTCGGTTCGATGCAGACGTTCCTCAACGTCGCAGTCTGGGTCTACCTCTCCGAGATCTTCCCTCTGCACATGCGCGGCTTCGGCATCGGCGTGGCCGTCTTCGCCCTCTGGGTGGTCAACGGCTTCCTCTCGCTGTACTTCCCGTCCATGGTTGCCGCGATGGGTATCACCGGAACGTTCTTCCTCTTCGCTGTTGTAGGCGCCCTGGCCCTGGTCTTCGTGATCACCCAGGTGCCGGAAAGCCGCGGCCGCACGCTCGAGGCGCTTGAGGAGGACGTGACCACCGGCGCGATCTACCTCGTCCGCAAGTAGCGTGGCCCGCTGGAGTTTGTGTACAGGTCACACCCGCTAACGCCCGCTTTAAGGGGTGTCAGGTGTACACAAACTCGCGGTTCGGGGATGCTTGGCTAATGCGCGCGATGGTCATGGAACAGATTGCCGGACCCCTCGAGGTCCGCGACGTCGACGAACCCGAGGTTCTGCCTGGCGGGGTGGTAATCGACGTCGTAGCTACCGGGCTGTGCCGAAGCGACTGGCACGCGTGGGCCGGCCATGACGACATCGCCCTCCCGCACGTTCCCGGCCACGAATTCGCGGGAGTAATCGCCGCGGTGGGCCCGGGAGTGGCGAAATGGTCCGTGGGCGAGCGCGTCACCGCTCCCTTCGTCGAGGGCTGCGGGGAGTGCGAATGGTGCCTGGCCGGCAACGCGCAAGTGTGTCCCCAACAGCAGCAGCCCGGCTTCACGCACTGGGGATCCTTCGCCGAACGGGTTGCCATCCACGCCGCGGACACCAACCTGGTGGCGATTCCCGACGGCGTCACTTTCGAAGCCGCCGCGAGCCTCGGCTGCCGATTCGCAACAGCGTACCGCGCGCTCACCAGCCGTGCGCGCCTCGCCGCCGGGGAATGGGTGACGGTAGTAGGCGCCGGAGGCGTGGGACTTAGCGCGGTCATGATCGCGAAAGCCCTCGGCGGCAAGGTCATCGCCGTCGACCGCAATGCCGCGGCCCTGGAAGTCGCCACCTCGCTGGGAGCGGATGAGGTGCTGCTCGCGGACGGTTCGGACATCCCCGCCCAAGTGCACGCCATTACCGCGGGCGGTGCCCACGTAGCAATCGACGCCGTCGGCAGCGAACAGACTAGTGCCGACGCCATCCTGAGCCTCCGCCGCCGCGGACGGCACGTGCAGATCGGTCTTTTGCCACCGGTGGACGGCCACCCGCGGGTCCCCATGGCGCGCGTGATTGCCTGGGAACTCGACGTTTTCGGAAGCCACGGCATGGCCGCGGCCGACTATCCGGGCATGCTCGCACTCATCGAAGCCGGAAGGCTCCGGCCCCAGGGCCTCATCGAACGCGTCATTGGGCTCGACGAGGCGGCTCTGCTCCTACCCCGCTTCGACGCGGCGAAGGTAGCCGGGATGACGATGGTCGATCCGCGCCGCTAAGGCCACAGCGCCTCAGCGGAGACCATGGCTGTGCGCCAGGGCGATCGCCTCGGTGCGGGAGCCGACGTCGAGCTTCTTGAAAAGGTTCCGCATGTGGAACTTGACCGTGTTCTCGCTGATGCCGAGCGTCGAGGCGATGGTGCGGTTGCGTTGACCCGCGGCGAGGTGCTGCAGCACTTCGAGTTCCCGGGCGGCGAGGTTCCATCCGGCGACGTCCCCGGCCGGGCGCGACGGCGGGTCGAGGGGGAGTGCGACGAAGACGTCGGCGCCCCAGCCCGGCATGACTTCGATCCGCAGGTTTCCGCTGAGCGCCTGGACGCGACGGTCCAGGCGGTTGATGCTCGGCGCGTTCGGGGCGAGCACGCCACGGCCGTCGTCGCGCACGTTGATCAGGAGGTTTTCGCCGTCGCAGTCCCATTGGGTGCGGATACGACTGACGTTCGGTTGCTCCATCATGGCGAGGACAAGTCCGCGGACGACGGCGCGCGCAGCGTGGGCCACTTCGCCGGGGAGGGCCCTGCCGTTGAGCGGCGGTTCGATGAATTCGACCTCGGTGCCGCTGAAACGGGTGAGCGGCCGCAGGTCTTCCCGCAGGCGTTCGAAGGCGTTCGCGACCGGTTCTTCCACGAGGTCCGTGGTGCGGTCGCTTAGGGTGCGCAGCGCCACCAGGGCTTTGGCGGTCAGGTCGGTGACCGTGTTCCGGGCTGTCGAGTCGTCCAAGGACGAAGAGCGAAGCGCCGCGAGGAGCGTCTCGAGGGTGGTGGAGTGCATGTCCGTCAGTTCCGCGGTGACGCGAAGGCGTTCGGCTGAAGCCGCGCGCGATTCCAAAAGGTACGACGGCGGTGCGTCCGCCACCTTCTCTTGGATCCGTTTCGCCGTGATGCGCCACAAATAGGTGACCAGTTCGATCTCAGCCTGGGATGCGGGACCGGGCGGGTAAGGGTTGGTGAGGACCAGGAGGGCGTTGCTGGCCGCGTGCTTCATGGCGAGCACGGGGCGCGCCTTGCCGGCGATTTCCGCGTCCCCGAACCATGGGGACTCGTCCGGCAGTGAAGCGCGGACCGCGTCCATCTCGGCGATGGAAACCCGAGAAATGATTCCTTCGTCTCCCGCCTTTTTCTGGGGGCGCCCCGTGCAGTCCTCCGTGAAGATGACCAACGCGCTGTTCCCCATGTAGGGGAGCATGGCTTGGCGAAGCCTGTCCGCTATTTGGAGGAGTGGGGCGTCGGCCAATGCCGCCACGGCCTTAAGAAGCGGCCAAGGCAGTTCTGCCAGTGGAGTGATGGATTCCTTCACATATTGGGGGGCGGAAGTGCTCATCAGGACAGTCTACTCCGGACCCAAATTGCCGGCCCAGTCCGAATGGGTAGTTAGAACCGTCACAAAACAGTGTTACTCCTACCCATTTGTTTCGCGAGTATTGATGTCAACCAGAAAGCACTCGATCGGCCACTCCGGCCGACGACCGAATCGAAGGGACAAATCGTGACCACGACAGCAAACGCGACAACCGCCGCGTACACCACCGCAAGTGACATTGTCCGCAATCTGTCCCTCGTGAGGGACGAGATTTCGGCTACCGTCGCGAAGATCGACGAGCAGCAGATGGCCCGCTTGGCCAGCCACCTCAGCCACCCCGGCCGGGTATTCGTTGCCGGTGCGGGCCGCAGCGGCCTGGTCCTGCGCATGGCGGCGATGAGGCTGATGCACCTGGGCATGAACGTCCACGTCGCAGGCGACACCACCACCCCCGCCATCAGCTCCGGCGATGTGCTCCTGGTGGCCTCCGGATCGGGAACGACCTCCGGTGTGGTCAAGTCCGCCGAGACGGCAGCCAAGGCCGGAGCTCGCATCGCGGCGTTCACCACCAACCCGGACTCGCCGCTGGCCGGCCTGGCCGACGCCGTGGTGATCATCCCCGCCGCCCAGAAGACCGACCACGGCTCCAGCGTTTCGCGCCAGTACGCCGGTTCGCTCTTCGAGCAGGCACTGTTCATCGCCACCGAGGCGATCTTCCAGTCGCTCTGGGACACCGTGGCCACCCCGGCCGAGGAGCTGTGGCTGCGCCACGCAAACCTCGAGTAAGAACCAACCCCCAGCTAAGAACCCTTCCGGGACCCTCATTTTCCACACAAACCAGCAGTTCCCTTACAGAAAGAAACAACATCATGAAACTCCAAGTTGCCATCGACCTCCTGACCACCGAAGCTGCCCTCGAACTGGCCGGCAAGGTTGCCGAATACGTCGACATCATCGAACTGGGCACCCCGCTGATCAAGAGCGAAGGCCTCTCGGTCATCACCGCGGTCAAGAACGCCCACCCGGACAAGATCGTCTTCGCCGACCTGAAGACCATGGACGCCGGCGAACTCGAAGCCGACATCGCGTTCAAGGCCGGTGCCGACCTCGTGACCGTTCTGGGTACCGCTGACGACTCCACCATCGCCGGTGCTGTCAAGGCTGCCAAGGCCCACAACAAGGGCGTCGTCGTTGACCTCATCAGCGTCGAAGACAAGGTCACCCGCGCCAAGGAAGCCCGCACCCTCGGTGCGAAGTTCGTTGAGATGCACGCTGGCCTCGACGAGCAGGCCAAGCCCGGCTTCGACCTCAACGGCCTCCTGGCTGCCGGTGAAGAAGCTCGCGTTCCGTTCTCCGTCGCCGGTGGCGTGAAGGTTTCCACCATCGCCGCGGTTCAGCGCGCAGGTGCTGACGTCGCCGTCGTCGGTGGCGCCATCTACAGCGCTGCTGACCCCGCCCTGGCTGCCAAGGAACTCCGCGCCGCCATCGTCTAGTCCCCGGATTGACAACGGCGTCCCGCAGCTTCGAAGGCTGCGGGACGCCGTCTCCGGCGGAAGGAAAAGTCATGAATCAACGGACACTGGAATCGTCCAGTGGAAGCCGCCGATTCCCCGACCAACCGCCGGTCCGGGACTGGGCTTCCCTCGAGCGCCGGGATTGTGTTGAAGTCTGGTCCGCAGGTTCATTTCGATACATCGCTTACGTAGATGACCTCGCGGCCGACGGCCAACTGATCTGGGTCATCGAGAACGGCACAGGCAGCCGTCGCTTGTTTGTCCGTGACGATCCCGTCACCCTCTATTTGATCTAAAAGCTCTACCACCAGCAATAAGGGGACGGGGGCCCGAAATCCCTAGGAAGGAAACTGTTCACCATGCGTAGTCAGGTCACCGAACAATTGGAAGTTCGCGTCACTGAACCAAGTCGGCTTTACGAGTTGCTCGACGGTGCAGAGGCTATGCTGCGGCAAGCAGCAATGCCAGAACGGTATGCCGGCATCCTCGTCACCCGCCACGAGCCCGGGCGGTACACGCTCGCCCTCAGCAACACGGTCCCTTTCGGGGAGACCCGCGAGCAAATACTTTCGTGACCGTCGTTCGACGGCCGCATTGCTTGTCAGAGATAGAAGGCAACAATGTCTGTTACTTACCTTGATACGAGTGTGAGGCCCGGGCGGAATCCGCTCCGGGACGGCCGTGACCGCCGGCTCTCACGGGTTGCGGGACCATCATCTTTGGTGCTCTTCGGCATCACGGGAGACCTGGCTCAAAAGAAGCTCCTGCCAGCCGTGTACGACCTCGCCAACCGGGGATTGTTGCCCCCGAGCTTCGGTTTGGTCGGTTTCGCCAGGTCCAACCGGGAGGATGCGGACTTCCTCGCCGGGATCAAAGAGACCATCAAGGCTCATGCCCGCACTCCGTTCCGCGAATCGGTGTGGGAACAACTTTCCGAAGGCATCCGTTTCGTCCAAGGCGAGTTCGACGACGACGCCGCCTTTGAGCGGCTTGCGGCAACCCTCGCGGATCTGGACGAGCAACGCGGAACGCGGGGCAACCACGCGTTCTACCTCTCCATTCCCCCCAAGTCTTTTGAGCTCGTATGCCGCCAGCTTTCCAAGCACGGCCTTGCCCAGGCCGAAGGGGACAAGTGGCGGCGCATGGTCATTGAGAAGCCGTTCGGCCACAACCTCGATTCGGCCCGGCAGCTCAACCAGATCGTTGAATCGGTGTTTCCGCCCGATTCCGTCTTCCGGATCGACCACTACCTGGGCAAGGAAACCGTCCAGAACATCCTGGCCCTGCGTTTCGTGAACCAGTTGTTCGAGCCCCTCTGGAACGCCAAGCACGTTGACCACGTCCAGATCACCATGGCCGAAGACATCGGCACCGGCGGCCGTGCAGGGTATTACGACGGCGTCGGTGCGGCGCGGGACGTCATCCAAAACCACCTGTTGCAGTTGCTGGCACTGACCGCGATGGAAGAGCCCATCTCCTTTAATGCGGACGACCTGCGCGCCGAGAAGGAAAAGGTCCTCGCCGCCGTCGAACTCCCTGAAGACTTGTCCAGGCATTCGGCGCGCGGACAATTCGCCGGTGGTTGGCAAGGCGGCGAACTGGTCCAGGGCTACCTCGAGGAAGACGGCATTCCGGCCGGATCGACCACGGAAACCTACGCCGCGATCCGTCTGGACATCAATACCCGGCGCTGGGCCGGCGTTCCGTTCTACCTGCGGGCAGGCAAGCGCCTCGGGCGCCGCGTGACCGAAATCGCCGTCGTATTCAAGCGCGCGCCCAATCTGTTGTTCCGCAGCGACTTCGACGACGACTTCGGCCAGAACGCCGTGGTGATCAGGGTCCAACCCGACGAAGGCGCCACGATCCGCTTCAGCTCCAAAGTCCCGGGAACGCAGACTGAAGTCCGCGACGTGACCATGGACTTCGGCTACGGACATGCCTTCACCGAGTCCAGCCCGGAGGCCTATGAACGCCTCATCCTGGACGTCCTGTTGGGCGAACCGCCACTGTTTCCCCGCCACCAAGAGGTGGAGTTGTCCTGGAAAATCCTTGACCCGTTCGAAAACTATTGGGCGTCCCTACAGGAACAGCCCGAACCCTATGCCCCTGGAAGTTGGGGCCCCGCCTCCGCCGATGACCTGTTGGCCCGCGACGGACGAACATGGAGAAGGCCATGATCGTAGACCTGACAGCCACCACAACTGCCAAAATCGCCAAGAAGCTCATGACCCTGCGCGAGCAGGGTGGGGTGATTGCCTTGGGCAGGGTGCTTACCCTGGTGGTCATTACCAAATCCGGATTGGAAGAAGAGGCCATTGAGGCCGCCAACGAGGCCAGCCGCGAACACCCCTGCAGGGTGATCGTTCTGGCCGCGGGCTCCCCTGAGAAGGCGACCCGCCTTGATGCCCAGATCAGGGTGGGTGGCGACGCCGGTGCCTCCGAAGTGATCGTGCTGCGCGGTTATGGGGAACTCGCCGCGGAAAGCGAGTCGCTCGTCGCGGCCTTGTTGCTGCCCGACGCTCCGATCGTCGCTTGGTGGCCGCACGAGGCACCGCTCAACGCTTCCCAAACTTCGATTGGACGCATCGCCCACCGCCGGATCACGGATTCCGCCAACGAATCGGATCCGCAACGGGCCCTGGACAACCTCCGCCTGACGTATCGTGCAGGTGACACCGATATGGCGTGGACCCGGCTGACCAATTGGCGGATCCAGCTCGCGGCGGCGTTGGACCACCCGGACAGCTCGCCCATCACGTCCGTCGCCGTCGAAGGCGCTGCCGATTCTCCGAGCACCCTCCTGCTGGCCTCTTGGCTGCAGCGGGCCCTCAACGCCCCGGTCACCATCGTCGCGCACCCCGCGGGCACCGGGATCCGTGGCGTCAAGCTCTCCCGGGCCTCGGGCGACATCCAGCTGGTCCGGCCCGGCTCCACCGTGGCCGTCCTGACCCAGCCGGGGCAGCCCGCGCAGCGGATCTCCCTGCCCCGCCGGACACTGCAGGATTGCCTCGTGGAGGAACTGCGCCGCCTGGATCCCGACGACGTCTTCGGCGAGACCGTCCGCACCCTCGACGTGTCCAGGATGCGGCAGGAAAGCTACATTGCGTTCGCGGACGAAGCGCAGCCGCAACGTAGCCGCGACCATTTGGCCCTGGTAGCCGTTTAGTAGTACCACTGAGGCGGTAGATTGGCACTGATGCCCGACTCCCCAACCGGTCTGAAGGCCCCCAGGAAAGGAACACCAGGAACCATGGCCCATAAAGTACGTGCCGTTATTGCCCGGGAAAAGGACGCCCCGGTTTCGTTGGAGACCATTCTGGTGCCGGACCCCGGGCCGGGGGAGGCCTTGGTGGACATCCTGACTTGCGGGGTGTGCCACACCGACCTCCATTACAAGCAGGGCGGGATCGGCGACGACTTCCCCTACCTCCTGGGCCATGAGGCTACCGGCGTTGTCAGCGCCGTCGGCCCCGACGTCACGAACGTGGCCCCCGGCGATCGCGTGATCCTGAACTGGCGCGCCGTGTGCGGGCAGTGCCGCGCTTGTGCCAAGGGCCAGCCGCAGTACTGCTTCAACACTGCCAATGCGACGCAGAAAATGACCCTCGAGGACGGGACCGTGCTCTCTCCCGCCTTGGGCATTGGCGCCTTCGCCGAGAAGACGCTCGTGGCCGCCGGCCAGTGCACCAAGGTAGATCCCGACGTCGATGCTGCCGCCGTCGGCCTGCTCGGCTGCGGCGTGATGGCCGGCATCGGTGCCGCGATCAACACGGGTGAGGTCAAGCGCGGCGAATCCGTGGCCGTCATCGGTTGCGGTGGCGTGGGCATCGCCGCGATCGCGGGCGCCAAGCTCGCGGGAGCCACCACGATCATCGCTGTCGATATCGACGACAACAAGATCGAGATGGCGAAGTCGCTCGGCGCCACCCACGGCGTCAACTCCAAGGAAGAGGATGCGGTCGAGGCCGTCCGTGCGCTCACGGGCGGAAACGGCGCGGACGTGGTGATCGACGCCGTCGGACGCCCCGAAACCTATAAGCAGGCCTTCTACGCCCGCGACCTCGCCGGCCGCGTGGTCCTGGTGGGCGTCCCGACGCCTGCCATGAAGCTCGAGCTGCCCCTTCTGGACGTCTTCGGCCGGGGCGGCTCCCTGAAGTCCTCGTGGTACGGCGACTGCCTGCCTTCGCGCGACTTCCCCATGCTGGTCCAGCACTACAAGCAGGGCAACCTGGACCTGGATGCGTTCGTGTCCGAACGCATCACGATTGACCAAATTGAGGAGGCCTTCGACAAGATGCACGCTGGCAAAGTACTTCGTTCGGTGGTGGAGCTCTAATGGCTGTGACGATTGAAAACCTGATCACCTCCGGCACGTTCTCGCTCGACGGCGGAACCTGGGACGTGGACAACAACGTCTGGATCGTCGGCAACGACGACGAATGCGTGATCATCGACTCACCGCACGACGCCGCGGCGATCGTCAACCAGGTGCGTGGGCGGAAGGTCGTGGCCATCCTGCTCACCCACGCGCACAACGACCACATCGGTGCGGCCCGCGAAGTAGCCGACGCCGTCGGCGCCCCGATCTACCTGAACGCCGAGGACATGGTCCTGTGGAACCAGGTGTACCCGGACGCCGCGCCGGACCGGAACCACAACGACGGCGACGAATTCCAGGTAGGCGGCGCCACCCTCAAGGCAATCCACACGCCGGGACACTCCCCGGGCTCCACGTGCTTCTACCTGGAAAGCGAAGGAACGGTCTTCACCGGGGACACGCTGTTCAACGGCGGTCCGGGGGCGACTGGGCGGTCCTACAGTGACTACCCGACCATCCTGAGCTCCATTAGGGAACGGCTGTTGACCCTGCCGGCGGACACCGTCGTCCGCACAGGCCACGGCGACAACACCACCATTGGAGCCGAACAGGAAACGCTGGCGAAAGTTACCGAGTAGCCAGGGCCCCGACGAAGGCGCGCCAGGGATTGCCTGGCGCGCCTTCGTGGTGATCGAAACCAGCAGGAATTCAACGCTAAGGAATTGGAACAATGAAGTTCGGGAAACAGCCGGCCCCTATCGACGACATCAACGAAGACAAGCTTGAGGTCCACAAACCCAAGACCGAAGCCGCCGGGGTCAAAGCGGTCATGGTGGCACTCGAGCGTGCGGTGGCGCAGGCGGGTGTGTCCCGCACGGCGCAGTCGCTGCTGCGGCTGAACCAACGCGGCGGCTTCGACTGCCCGGGTTGTGCGTGGCCGGAATCGGACAAGAAACGCAAAGCGGCGGAATTCTGTGAAAACGGCGCCAAGGCTGTCGCCGAGGAAAACACGCTCCGGACCGTGGGTGCCGAGTTCTGGGCGAAGCATTCCATTGCCGAACTGTCCGAAAAGACCGAGTACTGGCTGGGCAACCAGGGCCGGCTGAGTGAACCTGTGGTCATCCGGGAAGGGGAGACGCACTATTCGCCGATCTCCTGGACGGATGCGTTCGAGCTCATCGGCGAACATGTCCGGGCCAGTACGCCCGAGCGCTGCGTCTTCTACACGTCCGGGCGCACGGCCAACGAGACCGCGTTCATGTACCAGTTGTTCGCACGGTCCGTGGGAACCAACAATCTTCCGGACTGCTCCAACATGTGCCACGAATCGTCCGGTTCCGCGTTGAACCCGACCATCGGCATCGGCAAGGGCACGGTGTCGCTGGATGACATCCACGACGCCGAGCTGATTTTCGTCGTCGGGCAGAACCCGGGAACCAACCATCCCCGCATGCTTTCCGCCCTGAAGGAATGCAAGGACAACGGCGGCAAAGTGGTGGCCGTCAACCCGCTCCCCGAGGCCGGGTTGTTCAACTTCCGCGACCCCCAGACGCTTTCCGGCGTCGTGGGCAACGGTACGCCGCTCGCCGACGAATACCTGCAGATCAAGGTGGGCGGAGATCTCGCCTTGTTCCAGGCCCTCGGCCACCTGCTCCTGGCGGCCGAGGACGAAAAGCCGGGCACCGTCGTCGACCGCTCCTTCATTGAGGCCCAAACCGACGGCTTCGAGGCCTACCGCGAAGCGCGCCGGGTCCTGGACTGGGAGGAAACCGAGAAGGCCACCGGCCTGTCCCGCAGCCAGATCGAAGACGTGGCAGGCATGCTGATCCGCTCCAAGGCGTCCATCTTCTGCTGGGCCTTGGGCGTGACGCAGCAGCCGCACTCCGTGGACACCATCAAGGAAATGGTCAATGTCCTGCTGCTGCAGGGCAACTTCGGCAAGCCGGGCGCGGGAGCATGCCCCGTGCGCGGTCACTCCAATGTCCAAGGCGACAGGACCATGGGCATCTGGGAGAAGCCCAAAGAGGCTCTGTTGGCCTCGATCGACGGCGAATTCGGCATCCATTCCCCGCGCGAGCACGGCTTCGACGCGGTCGAGTCGATGGAAGCATTCGAACGGGACGAGGTGGACGTCTTCGTTTCCATGGGCGGTAATTTCTCGCTCGCCTGCTCCGACACGGAGACCCTGGAGGCGGGAATGCAGCGGATCGGCCTCACCGTGCACATCTCCACCAAGCCCAACCGCTCGCACGTGGTGCACGGGCGGACCTCGCTGATCCTGCCCACGCTGGGCCGGACGGACAAGGACGACAAGCACCCTGGCGGCGCGCAGTTCCTGTCCGTCGAGGACTCAATGTCCGTGGTCCACTCCACCCAGGGCAGGCTGCAGCCGGTGTCCGAGCACTTGCTCGCCGAGCCCGTGATCGTGGCACGGATGGCCGAGGCCACGTTCGGTCCGGACCACCCCGTGGACTGGAAGGCCATGGCCGAGGATTACGACGTGATCCGCGACCACATTTCCCGGGTCCTGCCAGGCTTCGAGGACTTCAACGCCCGGGTGCGGACCAAGAACGGGTTCGTCCTGCCGAACCCGCCGCGCGACACCCGCTCCTTCGCCACGGACATTGGCCGCGGGCGCTTCACGGTCAGCCCGCTGGAGTACCTCACGCCGCCTCCCGGGCACCTTGTCCTGCAGACCATGCGCAGCCACGACCAGTACAACACCACGTTCTACGGCCTTGACGACCGCTACCGTGGCATCTCCGACGGCCGCCGGGTGATCCTGGTCCACCCTGAGGACCTCGCCGAGCAAGGCTTCAAGGACAGGGAACTCGTGGACGTCGTGAGCACCTTCCAGGGCAGCGACCGCAGGGCCGAGAAGTTCCGCCTGGTGGCCTACCCGACGGCGAAGGGGTGCGCGGCGGCATACTTCCCCGAAGCCAACGCCCTGGTCCACAAGGAGAACGTGGCACGCGTGTCCAACACTCCGGGCTTCAAAGCCATGTTCGTCCGTTTTGAGCCGCACGCAGGGGGCGCCGCAGAGGCAGCAGAGAAGGCTGCACTCGAGGACGCGGCTGTGTAGCTCCGGGTTTGTATTGCGCGAACGGCCCCGTCTCCGTTTGTCCGGAGGTGGGGCCGTTCTTTCCGGCTCTTACTTCAGGCGAGTCAGAACAACAGCGGCGCGAGTTGCACCGTCAATTCACGTCCCGCGTCCGCATGCTCATAGATCGCCGCGAATCGCTCAGACGGGCCGGAGAGGCACAACGCTGCGCCTACCGAGCCGTTTGGCATCCTTACGGGAAGGGCCAAGCTGGAGGAGCCCTGCTCCATTTCATTGACTTCCGAGGCTTCGCCGTTGAAGCGTATTTCTTCGAGTTGCTCTTCGAGTTTGGCACGGTTGGTGATGGTGTGCGCCGTGAGTTTCGCCAATTGCCCGCCTGGGAGTGAAGCGGACAAGTCGTCAAGCTCGGCGAGCATGAGTTTCCCGGCCGCCGAGGCATGCGGATACCGCAGCATTTCGTAGGCCGAGCGAAGGGGATAGTAAGGGTCCTCGTCGGCGATCCTGAGGGAAGCGTTCCGGAACATGAAAAGGTGCACCGTGAAGCGGTTTCCGCGGCGGAATTCCTCTATGACGGCGCGGGCAGCGGTAGGAACATTTGGCGGAGTCGCGGCCGTAATGAGGCCTGAAATGGCGTGGCCAAGGGCGAAACCGCGCAGGTCCGAGGTCCGGACCAGGTATTCATCGCCGACCAGCGCGTTCAGCATGCGGTAGGCGGTCGCCGGCGCCATCTGCAGGGTATCTGTGATTTCTTTCGCGGTGGTGCCCGTGCCGAACCGCGCCACGACCTCGAGGATCCTGAGCGGATTGGACACGGTGTTGGACCCCGCGTTAACGGGCCTGTAGGTCACGGAAGGGTCTTCCCTTGGTAGAGGTCCGATTCCCGGGTCTCGTCGTAGATACCCACCGAAGACAATCGCCCGGGTAAGCGGAGGCGAAGGATCAGGGCGTAAATGACGCTGGCCAGGAGCACGGCGGCGTATGCGAAGATCTGCATGCTGCCCGCACGGATGGACTCCGCTGTCGCTTCCCACAGCACCGCGCCGAGCGCCAAGGTGGTTGCCGCTCCGAGGATCCAGCTGCCAATCGTGGCTTCGCCTATTCGTCGCAGGAAGAAAGGCATGGAGGCGCTGGCAATGATGTAGGCGCCCAGGTACCCGAAGGAACCCAGCAGGAAGAGGGTCACGAGGCCCTGGGCGGGGCTGGCTCCGGAGATGATGACCACGATGGGGACGATGGTAACAACCGGCATGACGAACAGGATTGCCATCGACGGGGTCCTGAAGACGGGGTGCGTCCGGCCGACTACGCGCGGTGCCACTCCCTCGCGTCCCATGCAGAAGAAAATCCGGACAAGCGCGTTGACGGAGGCGATCGAGCATGCGAACCACGATGCCGCGATTCCCAGGTCAAGGACCGCGGCGAATACCGGGGACGTGTGGGCGAACAGGTCAGACAACGGAGTAGAGCTGGCGGCAATGCTCAAGGGCGCACCCGTGAGGGCGACATCCTGGGCGCTTGCCGAAAGAAGGTAGAGGACACCTGTAACAATCGGGGTCCACATGATGGCCCGAGGGACGCTGACGAAAGGCTTGTACGCCTCCCCGCCGAGCGTCGTCGGGCTTTCGAAACCGACAAAGGCGCTTACGGCCACCACGATTCCAATCCATAACGAATCAAAGTTACCGCTCCACGTGAACACACTCGTGAAGCTCACCTTCGGTGCGTTGAAGGCGAAGTAGACAATCATGAGAACGGTGATGACGCCGATCGAAATGGATTCGATCAGCAGGGTGAACCAGGCGGAAATCTGGATCCCCCTCACCATGAGAAGGCATGCGGCTCCCGCGGCGAGCAGGACAACGGGAACCATGACAACCCGGGGGTCCGCTAGGGGAACTCCCAGGTTGATGAACAGCTGGGCCACATAGGTGCCGACGACCAACAAGCTGGCCATGGCCACGAGGGCATATCCGAAGATAGCAGACCAGCCGACGGTAATTGCCGTTCGCGGCCCCAGTCCCTTGGCTGTGTAGCTGTAGAGCCCGCTGACGGCTGCCATGCGCTTGGCCATCGGCCTCAGGCTGAGGGAAACCAGCACCATGATCGCCATGGCCACCCCGAACGTCAGCACGAGGTTCGGGCCGGTGGACCCAAAGACAAGCGACGGAAAGACCAGCGCAGGTATGACGGTCATGGCGCCGGCGGGCGCAACGGCCGCAACGGCTTGCGCGAAGACCGGCAGGAAAGACAGTTTCCGACGGCGGAGGCCCTCCACCGGAGAACGGGGAGTGATAAAGCGATCACCGCGGCCTGACAATGCGAACCAACTTTCCCTATGACGGGCAGTCTCATCTTGCACATGAGGGGGACGCAAGTCATCGGCCCGAGATCCAGAACACTAGCATTTCCGAACTCGAAACGACAGTCTGAGACGCGCAACCAAATGTTTCCAACATGTTAACTGGGATGAGAATTTAGGGTGCTGAATTTCTCAGGAAAATATTCATAAAAGCCTCGCGTAAACGAATTCCCTCACGTAGTTTTGCTACATGAAAGGAACACAAGTGACCCGCATCACGTCGGTGAAGCTCGAAGTAGAGTTCCACTGAATCTCTAGGAATAGGGAAGCGCGGGAGTGCAAGTGATTCTTCCCCGGACCCGACCCGGGTTCCGGACGAACTTCTTTAGCGCAGTTTCGAAAGCATTAAATCCAAGCCGGGAGTGGCTGGGTCCAACAACCACCATCTCCCCGCTAAGCCGCACTCAGCGGCTTCAAGTCTTCTGCATCCGGCGTGAGAACCATGCCGTGGTGCCGGACCACTATCAGCAGGCCACGGGGTGCTGCTCGGCTTAGGCGGGACATGTCCAGCCTATTCAAGCCGATCTCCGGGACTCTTCGGCTGCCATGCCATGGACCTTTTTTGTCCTTTTTGTATCTAGCAAGGAGTTATTCATGACCATCGAAGAAACTGAAGCGGGTAGGGCTGTTGCGGGGGCTGGTGCCCGTCCGTTTGAGCAGTTGTCGCGTGATGAGTTGGCGCGGGTTGTTGGTGTGTTGAAGTCGGGGCCGGCGGCCGGGGAGAGTTTCCGGTTCAGTAGTGTGTCGTTGCATGAGCCGGGCAAGGCGGCGTTGCGGGCCGGTACTTACGCCCGTGAGGCCGAGGTGGTGTTGGTGGACCGTGCGACGAACCTGGCGTACGAGGCGGTGGTGGATGTGGCTTCGTCCACGATTACCCGGTGGGTGGAGTTGCCGGCCGGGACGCAGCCGCCGATCATGGCTGATGAGTTTGCCGAGTGCGAGGCCGCGGTGGTCGCGTCGCCGCTGGTGCGGGAGGCGCTGGCCAAGCGTGGCATCACGGACATGTCCCTGGTGTGTGCCGAGCCGTGGTCGATCGGGTACTGGGGTGAGGACCAGGGCGGCAAGCGGATCATGCGTGCGTTGATGTTCACCCGGTTGGAGCCGAACGATAACCCGTATGCGCATCCGATGGAGGACTTCACGGTCCTGGTTGATTTGAACAAGCAGGAGGTCATCGGTGTTGAGGATGACGGGTTCCTGCACGTGCCGATGGAGAAGAACAACTACCATCCGGATTTCGTGGGTCCGGCCCGGACGGATATCAAGCCGATCGAGATTTCCTTCCCGCAGGGCCGGAACTTCACGGTCGAGGGCAATCATGTGGAGTGGTTGAACTGGTCCTTTGATCTGGGCTTCACTCCGCGTGAGGGTCTGGTGCTGCACCAGGTCGGGTTCCGTGACAAGGGCGAGCTGCGTCCGATCCTGCACCGTGCGTCGCTGACGGAGATGGTGGTGCCGTATGGTCCGCCGAGCCGTTCGCAGCAGCAGAAGAACGCGTTCGATGCCGGGGAGTACAACTTCGGGTACATGACCAACTCGCTGGAGCTGGGGTGTGATTGCCTGGGTGATATCCAGTATTTCGACGCGAACCTGGTCGATTCGTTCGGCAAGCCGTACACGATCACGAACGCGATCTGCCTGCACGAGGAAGACGACGGGCTGGAGTGGAAGCACTGGGACTTCCGGACCAACGATGCCCAGACCCGGCGCGGTCGCAAGCTCGTGGTTTCGTTCGTGGTCACGGTGGCGAACTATGAGTACGCGTTCTACTGGACGCTGCACCTGGACGGCACGATCCAGTTCGAGATCAAGGCCACCGGCATCCTGTCCACCGGCGGCATCGCCCCGGGGGAGACCACGAAGTACGGGCAGTTGCTGAACACCGACGGGCTGTACGCGCCGATCCACGAGCACATCTTCAACGCCCGCCTGGACTGGGCGCTGGACGGGGACAAGAACTCGGTCTTCGAGGTCGAGACCGTCGCCGAGGACACCGATGACCCGATGGTCAGCCCGTTCTACGCCCGCCGGACCCTGCTGGAAACCGAGAAGGCCGCGGCCCGTGAAGCGGACCCGCTGGCCCACCGCTGGTGGATGGTGGCCAGTGAATCGCGCACGAACAAGGTCGGGGAAAACACCGCGTACCGGATCATGCCCACCGACCCGGTGCTGATGAAGAAGAAGCCGAACAACTGGGTCACCAAGCGGGCACCGTTCGCGACGAAGACGATCTGGGTGTCCAAGTACGAAGAGGGCGAGCGTTACCCGGCCGGGGAATACCCGAACCAGAGCGCGCTGCTGAGCAATGACGGGCTCCCGGCCTACATCGAGGCCGACGAATCGATCGTGAACGAGGACCTGGTGATGTGGCACTCCTTCGGCCTGAACCACGTGGTCCGGATCGAGGACTGGCCCGTGATGCCCAAGCAGATGACCGGGTTCTTCATCGAGCCCTACGGCTTCTTCGACGAAAACCCCACCCTGGATCTGCCCTCGGACAAAGCCGCCGAAGGCTCCCACTGCCTGAGCAGCCACGCCGACCACCAGCACGGGACCCAGGCATGAGCACCACCAGCCGCACCCCCGCCACCGGGACCAGCGCCGGGACCAGGGCGGCCAGGCCCGGGGCCAAGGCCGGGGCGCTGAAAGCGAACACCCTGGGCCTGTGGGACGTGGTGTTCATGGCCGTGGCGACCTCGGCCCCGATCACGGTCATGAGCGGCAACGTGCCGATCTCGGTCGGGTTCGGCGTGGGCACCGGGACCCCGGCAACCTACATCTGGGCCACCGTGATCCTGTCGGTCTTCGCGATCGCCTACGTCACGATGGCCCGCTACGTGACCTCCACGGCCGCGTTCTACGGGTTCATTTCCCGCGGCCTGGGACGCGTGTTCGGCCTCGGGACCGGGTACATGGTCACCTTCAGCTACATCGTCTTCGAAGCCAGCATCATCGGGATCTTCTCCTACTTCGGCCAACTGGCCTTCAAGGACCAGCTCGGCCTGGACATCAACTGGGTCGTGTTCGCCCTGGCCGGGCTGATCACGATCGGGGCCCTGAGCTACTTCGAGATCAGCATGGCCGCGAAAATCCTGACCCTGCTGCTGTTCACCGAGATCGCGATCCTGGCCATCATGGCCTTCGGCGTGCTCTTCCACGGCGGCGGCCCGGACGGGCTGATGCCCGAAACCCTGAACCCGGCCAACGTCTTCCTGCCCAACGGCCTGCAGGTCGCCGCACCCGGACTGGCGATGTTCATCGCGTTCTGGTCCTGGACCGGGTTCGAATCCACCGTGATGTACGGGGAGGAATCCAAAAACCCGCGCAAGATCATCCCGATCGCCACGATGATCGCCGTCACCGGCGTCGGCGTGTTCTACACCTTCGTCTCCTGGATGTCCGTCGCCGGCAACGGCGCCAAGACCGCGATCGCCCTGGCCCAAAGCGCGAACCCGCTGGACATGTTCTTCCACCCCACCAACGTGTTCGTCGGCCACGGCTGGGTCCTGGTCATGGAATGGCTCATGATGACCGGCTCCTTCGCCTGCGCCATGGCCTTCCACAACGCCGCAGCCCGCTACATGTACTCCCTCGGACGGGAAGGAGTCCTGCCCGGCATCCTCGGCAAAACCCACAAGAAACACGGATCCCCGCACATCGCCTCGTTCATCCAGACCGGCATCGCGATCCTGTGGATCCTGGGATTCTTCGCCCTCAACCAGGACCCCTACGCGGACCTGTTCACCATCCTGGCCGTCCTGGGAACCTTCTCCCTGCTCATCGTGCAAACCATCACCATGGCCGCCGTCTACAACTACTTCCGCCACCACCACCCGCACGAAAACCCCTGGCGCACCAAAGCCGCCCCGATACTCGGCGGAATCGGAATGGTCTGCGTCGTCATCATGATGATCACCAACCTCGACACCGCCGCCGGACCCGCAGCCTCCACCCTGCTCTTCAAACTCATCCCCTACATCACCGCCACACTCTTCCTCGCCGGCGTCGCCCAAGCCCTCTACCTACGCAAAACCAACCCCCTCAAATACGAAACCATCGGCCACGTCGCCATGGGCGAAGACGGCCAAGGACCCGTCCTGGACGAAGAAGACCCCGAACCCCTACGACCCATCCACCTCAACGACGTCCGGGAACTCGAAAACCAACACGTCACAGACGCCGAACTCGAAGAACTCGAAATGGAAAAGGAGCAGTCCTAGCAGTTGCAGGCCCTGGTGTTGCCTCCCGGCAGCATCAGGGCCTGTCCCTTTTAACATCGGTCCCACGCGTTAACGCCGGTCCCGCGCCCCGTCCTGTGCGGTGCTTGGGGCCTGCTGCGTTCCCGGGTGGGGCAGGAATGCCAGGCGTGGTGTGACAGGAGCTTCTGCGGCTGACGCAGGGCGCCTGAATGAATGCCTTTTCTGCCGGCAATGAGGGCTGGAGAGCGTTTCTCAAATGTTTCCAACATGTTAACTGGACTGGGAAAATAGCGCCCTGAATTTCTCAAGTAAATATCTAAAAAACGCTCGCCTAAATGAATTCCCTCACGTAGTTTTGCTACATCAAAGGAACGCAAGTGACCGGCATCACGCCAGTCGCTCGCACTGGGTTCCACCCAAGCACCACCTCTAAGCCGCAGGGGCCGTACTGGCGGCTGCCGCACCGGTAGTTCCCGCAGACCTGTACTACCGGCATGACACAGTCTTCGGTCCCCGGCGCTGACACCCAGCGCCGGGGACCGAAACCATCCCAGCCACAAACCTTTTTAGTTCCCTTAGTGAGGGCGTGATCCGCGTGTTCGAAATCCCCGCAGTCTCCTGGGCCCTCACGGCCGTGCTGTCCACCGCCGGCGCCTACCACCTCTACCTCGCAGCCCGCGCCCGCCAGGCCACGGACCGCATCAACGAAGCCCTGCACGCCCTCATGCACGCCGCCATGGCCGCCATGATCTGGAACCTCGCCCCCGCCGCCCTCCTGGCCCAGATCGGCATCCTCACCGCCGCCGCGCTCTGGTTCACCCTCCAAGCCATCGCCCGCCCCGAATACAAACTCCTCTGCACCGGCACCCAAGGCCGCATCACCTGCGCCTACCACGCCGCCACCATGGCCGCCGCCGCCCTCATGCTCACCATGATGAACACCCCCACCACCGGCCCAGGAACCACCGGAACCAGCGGCACGGGAACCACCGGTACGGGAACCACCGGCATGCCTCACATGAACATGGGAAGCATGGGAAGCATGGGAAGCATGGACATGGGCTCCATGCCCATGAACCACCACACCACCGCCGCCGCCGGGACAGGCGCAGGCAACCCGCTCACCTCGCTCTTGACCCACCAAGGCGCCCCCGCCCTCATCCTGGCCATCCTCTTCGGCGCCGCAGCAATCACCTTCACCACCCTGCTCCTGCGCCGCCAACCCACCACCGGCCAGGCCAAGCACCACAACAAACACCACAACCGCACCAAACACGCCCTCGAGGCCACTGGCGCCGCCACCATGGCCCTCATGTTCGCCACCATGACGGCGTAGGCCACGACACTTTCACCCGCGGCAGCTCCCGAATTCCAACGCCTGAAACCCATCAACCTGAAGGACCATTTCCCATGCGCGTTCACATCGCAACCGACCATGCCGGCCTGGATCTCAGCTCCCACCTCATCTCCGCTCTCTCAGCCAGTGGCTACGAGATGGTGGACCACGGGCCGCAGAGCTACGATGCCGAGGATGACTACCCCTCCTTCTGCATCAACGCGGCACGTGCCGTCGTCGCGGACCAGGCAGCCGGCGTCGACGCACTGGGCATCGTGCTGGGCGGTTCCGGCAACGGCGAGCAGATCGCAGCGAACAAGGTAGAGGGAGTCCGGGCGGCTTTGGCCTGGAACCTTGAAACTGCCCGCCTGGCCCGCGAGCACAATGACGCCAATGTGGTGGCTGTGGGCGGACGCAAGCACAGCGTGGATGAGGCCACCGAACTCATCGAGGCATTCCTGGCTGAGCCGTTCAGCAAGGCCGAACGCCACGTGCGCCGCATCGGCAAGATCGCAACCTACGAAACCACCGGCGAAGTGGTCGAATAAAGCAAAACCGGCTTAAAAGGGTGGGGCCCGGCGGGACACATGTCCCGCCGGGCCCCACCCCTTTTAACTACTAGACCGTCAACGCATGAAGGGGAACGGCCGCTTCTTCCACCGGGAAGGACGGCAGGTTGACCCCGGCCATTTCTTCCATGACGCGAACAACCTGGCAGCTATAGCCGAACTCGTTGTCGTACCAGACGTAGAGGACCAGGTTCTTGTTGTTGGAAATGGTGGAAAGGCCGTCAACGATGCCGGTGCGGCGGGATCCCACGAAGTCCGTGGAGACGACCTCGGGGGAGTCGATGTAGTCGATCTGTTCGCGCAGGTCCGAGTACAGCGACATTTCGCGGAGGTAGTTATTGACTTCATCCTTGGTGGTGGAGGCCGCCAAGCTGAGGTTGAGCACAGCCAAGGATACGTCCGGGGTAGGGACACGGATGGAACTTCCCGTGAGCCTGCCTTCGAGTTCAGGCAGGGCCTTGGAAACGGCCCGGGCGGCGCCGGTTTCCGTGATGACCATGTTCAGCGCGGCAGAGCGTCCACGGCGGTCGCCCTTGTGGAAGTTGTCGATCAGGTTCTGGTCATTGGTGAACGAATGGACGGTCTCCACGTGGCCGTGGACCACGCCGAACTGGTCGTTGATGGCCTTCAGGACCGGCGTAATGGCGTTCGTGGTGCACGACGCCGCGGAGACGATGGTGTCTTCGTCCAGGATGGTGCCATGGTTGATGCCGTGCACAATGTTCTTCAGTCCGCCCTTGCCCGGCGCGGTCAGCAGGACACGGGACACGCCCTTGCTTTGCAGGTGTTGGGACAAGCCCTCGGCGTCGCGCCAACGCCCGGTGTTGTCCACCACCAGCGCGTTCTCAATGCAATACGCGGTGTAGTCGATCGTGGCGGGGTTGTCCGAGTAGATGACCTGGATCTGGACGCCGTTGGCCGTAATGGTGTTGGTTTCGGTGTCCACCTTGATGGTTCCCTCGAAAGGACCGTGCACCGAATCGCGACGCAGGAGGCTGGCCCGCTTGGCGAGGTCGTTCTCGGAACCGCGGCGTACCACGATCGCGCGCAGGCGGAGGCCGTGGCCGCCACCGGCCTTTTCGATCAGGAGGCGGGCGAGCAGGCGGCCGATCCGGCCGAAACCGTAAAGTACGACGTCGGTACTGGTGCGGTCGTCTGCGCCCCGCTTCCCGACGAGGTCAGCCAGCTCGAGAAGGAGGAATTCCTCCAGGGCCAGGTCACCGCCGTCGGACTTGAACTTCTGGTTGAGCCGGGCGATATCGATCGCCGCGGCGCCAAGGTTCAATTGCGCCAGCGTGTTCAGGATCGGCGCCGTCTCTTCGAGGGGGAGCTCCGTGGTGCTGATGCGGCGCGCGAAGCGGTGCGCCTTGAGGATGCTCATGGTGGACTTGTTGACCAGGCTTCGGCCATGAATGCTGGTCACCACGTTGTTTTCGCGGTATAGCCGGCCGATCACCGGAATCATTGCCTCGGCAAGAGCCTCGCGGCTCATCCACGTATCCAGATATGAATCTGACGTCTGGCTCATAAGGCTGCCTTCCTGGGGTAGGGATTTTTGTTCTGCGACGTAGTGCCGGGTCGAGAATTCCAGGGGCGGATCCCGGCGGCTGGGTTTTAGGCGTGTGTGAGTTGGCCGTTGGCGCGGAGGGATTCGATGGCTTCTTCGGGTGAGGGTTTGCCGTAGACGGAGGATCCTGCGACGAAGACGTTGGCGCCTGCTTCTGCGGCGCGGATGATGGTTTCTTCGGTGATGCCGCCGTCGACTTGGATGGCGACGTTGGCGCCGGAGCCGTCGATGGCTTGGCGGGCACGGCGGATTTTGGGGAGCATGACGTCGAGGAAGGCTTGGCCTCCGAACCCGGGTTCGACGGTCATGATCAGGAGCATGTCCAGTTCGGTGAGCATGTCCAGGTAGGGTTCGACCGGGGTGGCCGGGCGCAGGGCCATGCCTGCTTTGGAGCCGCGGGCGCGGAGTTCGCGGGCGAGTTTGATGGGGGCGTCGGAGGCTTCGACGTGGAAGGTGACCGAGTCCAGGCCGGCGTCGGCGTAGTGGGGTGCCCAGCGGTCGACGTTGGCGATCATGAGGTGGGCGTCCAGGGGGACGGGGCTGACCTTTTGGATGCGTTCGACGACGGGCAGGCCGATGGTCAGGTTGGGGACGAAGTGGTTGTCCATGACGTCCACGTGTACGGCGTCGGCGTTGCTGATGCGGGCGAGTTCGGCCTCGAGGTTGACGAAGTCGGCCGAGAGGATGCTGGGGTTGATGCAGCACTGCAAGGGTGAAATAGACATGATCCCTGTCTTTCAATAGAGCATTCGGGTGATATTGCGAGCAGGGAGTGGAGACCCCGGAGGGTCTCCACTCCCGGGAGAAGGATGGCGGATCGAGGATCCTGCCGGACTACGAGGCCTTGCGCGCGGAGGCGAGGGCGCCTTCGACGTCGGCGAGGAGTTCCTTCCAGGAGGCCACGAACTTGTCGAGGCCTTCGGTTTCAAGCTGCGCGACGACGTCGTTGTAGGAAACGCCGAGGCCTTCGAGGGCGCTCAGGACCTTCTTGGCTTCCTCATAGGTGCCTGCGATGGTGTCGCCGGTGACCACGCCGTGGTCGAAGGTGGCGTCGAGGGTCTTTTCCGGCATGGTGTTCACGACGCCTTCAGCGGCAAGCTCGGTCACGTAGAGGGTGTCCGGGTACGCCGGGTCCTTCACGCCGGTGGAGGCCCACAGCGGACGCTGCGGACGGGCACCGGCTTCGGCGAGCACGGCCCAGCGCTCGGTGGAGAACAGCTCCTCGTAGACCTGGTAGGCGAGGCGGGCGTTGGCGACGCCGGCCTTGCCCTTGAGGGCCTTGGCTTCCTCGGTGCCGATCGCGTCCAGGCGCTTGTCAATCTCGGTGTCCACGCGGGAGACGAAGAACGAGGCCACGGAGTGGATCTTGGAGAGGTCGTGGCCGTTCTCCTTCGCCAGCTTCAAGCCTGACTGGAAAGCGTTGATCACCGCGCGGTAGCGCTCGAGGGAGAAGATCAGGGTCACGTTGACGCTGATGCCCTCGCCCAAGGTCGACGTGATGGCCGCGAGGCCTTCGAGCGTGGCAGGGATCTTGATGAGGACGTTGTCCTTGTCCACCTTCTTGTAGAGGTGCTTCGCCTCGGCGAAGGTGCCGTCGGTGTCCCAGGCAAGGCGCGGGTCCACCTCGATGGAGACGCGGCCGTCGACGCCGTTGGTCGCCGCAGCGATCGGAGCGAAGAGGTCGCACGCGTCGGCGACGTCGGTGGTGGTGATCTCGAAGATCGCTTCTTCGACGGACGCGCCCTTGGCGGCTTGCTCTGCGATCGCGGCGTCGTAGTCGTTGCTGGAGGTGATCGCGGCCTGGAAGATCGACGGGTTGGTGGTCACGCCGACGACGTTCTTTTCGTCGATGAGCCTTTGGAGGCTGCCGCTGGAGAGGCGCTCACGGGAAAGGTCATCGAGCCAGATGGAGACGCCGGCGGCGGAAAGCTGTGCGGTGGGTGTTGCGTTGGTCATGTCTTCTGCTACTTCCTCTGGGCTGTGGTGGTGCCTAGTTGCTTGCTGCTGCGAGGGAGTCCTTCGCGGCGGCGGTGACGGCTTCGGCGGTGATGCCGAATTCGGTGAAGAGCCGCTTGTAGTCCGCGGAGGCGCCGTAGTGCTCGAGGCTGATGGAGCGGCCGGCGTCGCCGACGAATTCCTTCCAGCCCAGGGCCAGGCCGGCTTCGACCGAGACACGGGCCTTCACGGCTGCCGGGAGCACGGACTCACGGTAGGCGGCGTCCTGCTTGGTGAACCATTCCACGCACGGCATGGAGATGACGCGGGTGGGGATGCCTTCGGCCTGCAGGGCCTCGCGGGCCGAAACGGCCAGCTGGACCTCGGAACCGGTGGCGATCAGCAGCACCTGCGCCGGGACGGTGGCGCCGTTGCTGGATGCTTCGGCCAGGACGTATCCGCCCTTGGCCACGCCGGCGGTGGAAGCGAAGGTGTCACCCTGGGCCGCACCAGTACCACGTGCAAAGACGGGAACGTTCTGGCGGGTCAGGACGATGCCTGCGGGGTTCTCGTGGTTCTCCAGCATGGTCTTCCACGCAACGCCGACCTCGTTCGCGTCCGCCGGACGGACGACGTCCAGGCCGGGGATCGCACGCAGGGTGGAGAGCTGCTCGACCGGCTGGTGGGTAGGTCCGTCTTCGCCCAGGCCGATCGAGTCGTGCGACCAGACGTAGATCGACGGGACACCCATGAGCGCCGAGAGGCGGATCGCGGGCTTCTGGTAGTCCGAGAAGATCAGGAAGGTGCCGGAGAACGCGCGGGTGCGTCCGTGCAGGCTGATGCCGTTCACGATCGAGGCCGCGGCGTGCTCACGGATGCCGAAGTGCAGTACCCGTCCGTAGGGGTTGCCCTTCCACGCTTCGGTGGAGCGTGAGGCCGGGATGAACGAGGGGGAGCCTTCGATCGTGGTGTTGTTGGACTCGGCGAGGTCGGCGGACCCGCCCCAGAGTTCGGGCAGGACCGGGCCGAGGGCGTTCAGGACCTTGCCGGACGCGGCACGGGTGGAAACATCCTTGCCGGCTTCGAACGTCGGCAGGGCGGCGTCGATCCCGGACGGAAGCTTCTTCGCCTCGACACGTTCGAGCAAGGCAGCAGCCTCGGGGTTGGCGGACTGCCAGGCCTCGAACCCTTCCTGCCACGCGGCACGGGCTTGCGCGCCGCGCTCGGTAGCGGCACGGGCGTGGGCGAGGACCTCGTCCTCGATCTGGAAGGACTTGGCGGGGTCGAAGCCGAGGACTTCCTTCAGGCCGGCGACTTCCTCGGCGCCCAGGGCGGAGCCGTGGATCTTGCCGGTGTTCTGCTTCTTCGGGGCCGGGTAGCCGATGATGGTGCGCAGCGAAATGATCGAGGGCTTGGAGGTTTCGGCCTTGGCCGCCAGCAGCGCGGAGTAGAGTTCCTGGACGTCTTCGACGTACTCGCCGGTCTTGGTCCAGTCCACGCGCTGGGTGTGCCAGCCGTAGGATTCGTAGCGCTTGAGGACGTCTTCGGTGAACGCGATGTCGGTGTCGTCCTCGATGCTGATGTGGTTCTCGTCGTAGACCACCACGAGGTTGCCCAGTTCCTGGTGGCCGGCCAGCGAGGACGCTTCGGAGGTCACGCCTTCCTGCAGGTCCCCGTCGGAGGCGATGACCCAGATCGTGTGGTCGAACGGGGAAGTGCCGGCGGGGGCGTCGGCGTCGAACAGGCCGCGCATGCGGCGCTGGGAGTACGCGAAGCCGACCGAGGAAGCCAGGCCCTGGCCCAGCGGGCCGGTGGTGATTTCCACACCCGCGGTGTGCTTGTATTCCGGGTGGCCCGGAGTCAGCGCACCCCAGGTACGCAGGGCTTCCAGGTCGGACATTTCGAGGCCGTAGCCGGAGAGGAACAACTGGATGTACAGGGTCAGGGAGCTGTGGCCCGGGGAGAGGATGAACCGGTCACGGCCGATCCAGTCCGGGTTCTTCGGGTCGTGGCGCATCAGCTTCTGGAACAACAGGTAGGCGGCCGGGGCGAGGCTCATCGCCGTGCCCGGGTGGCCGTTGCCGACCTTCTCCACGGCGTCAGCGGCCAAAACACGCACCGTGTCAACGGCACGCTGGTCCACGCTGGTCCAGTCAAGTGTTGCGGTGCTGTCAGCGACAAGTGTCGCGGTTGCTGTCGGGTTCACGATTTGTCCTCTTCGATAATGGGTCATCGGCCAACATCGGCCGAACGGGTATTTTCCGGTTGACATCCATAATCTCGATACAAACGGGTAGGTGTAACACTGTTTTCTGACGGTTCTAACTACCCTTTAGGACTGCGCGGAGGGTTTCACCCGTCGGTAAACTGTCCAAATGGGCGCAATCGCCGTTTGTCAGCCCCGGGCGTTGTGCCCTGGTTTTGTTAACTTCGAACCAGATAGAGCCGATCATGAAAATTGGAATCCTTACCAGCGGTGGCGACTGCCCCGGACTGAACGCCGTCATCCGCGGTGCCGTACTCAAAGGCATCGCCGTCCACGGCCAGAAATTTGTGGGATTCCGTGACGGCTGGCGTGGTGTGGTGCAGGGTGACGTCGTCGATATTCCGCGGACCATGGTCCGCGGCATCGCCAAGCAGGGCGGCACCATCCTGGGTACCTCCCGCACCAACCCGTTCGAAAACGGCGGCGGCCCGGACGTCATCAAGGCCCACATGGAACGGCTCGGCATCGACGCCATTATCGCGATCGGCGGCGAAGGGACCCTCGCCGCGGCGAAGCGGCTCACCGACGCCGGACTGAAGATCGTCGGCGTGCCCAAGACCGTGGACAACGACCTCGACGCCACCGACTACACCTTCGGGTTCGACACCGCAGTACAGATCGCCACCGAGGCCATCGACCGGCTCCGCACCACGGGCGAATCGCACCACCGCTGCATGATCGCCGAAGTCATGGGCCGCCACGTCGGCTGGATCGCCCTGCACGCCGGCATGGCCTCCGGCGCCCACGCGATCCTCATCCCGGAACAAAAGGTCAGCATCGAACAAATCTCCAAATGGGTCCAGGAAGCCCACGACCGCGGACGCGCACCCCTCGTGGTCGTAGCCGAAGGCTTCGTGCCGGACCACATGGAAGCGCCCCATTCCGAACGCGGCCTGGACACCTTCGGCCGCCCGCGCCTCGGCGGCATCGCCGACCAGTTGGCTCCGGAGATCGAGGCCCGCACCGGCATCGAAACCCGTGCCACGATCCTGGGACACATCCAACGCGGCGGCGTCCCCTCGGCCTTCGACCGGGTCCTCGCCACCCGCCTCGGCATGGCCGCCATCGACTCGGTGGTCGAAGGCCGGTGGGGCAATATGGTTTCCCTCAAGGGCACGGATATTGAGCATGTTGCCTTCGAATCGGCTTTGGGCAAGCTCAAGACCGTCCCCCAGCACCGCTACGACGAAGCCGCCGTCCTCTTCGGCTAGGAATACTGCCTGTCAGTAACGCGGCCTGAGCTGGCAGCGCCACTCGGCCGGCCGGCGTCGGAACGTGGCGGTGAGGCTGTGCCTGCAGACGCGGCCGTGCCAACCGGACGAGTGTGGCCGATGCCAACCCATCCTCATAGCAGCGCTCCCGACGCGGCGCTCAAGATCGACGCCAAGCCGTCGGTGGAGTCAGTGGGTGCCGGAGTCGAGGCGATGCTGCTCTGGTCTGAGGGCCGCGGCTTCGAATGGCCGGGAGGGTTGGGGGAACCCGGATCGCTCGGCGTCGGAGTGGGGGTTGAAGGATCCGTGGGGCTCGGCGTCGGCCTCGGATACCGCGGCCCGGACGTGCCGGGGTCGGATGGCGTCGGGCTCGGAACAACCGGTTGCGCGGGATCGGCGGGCGCCGGCACGGCCGGAACAGCGGGTGCCGGCACCGCGGGAACGATCGGCGCGAGGCTCGGCGGAAGTGCCGACGGGGTCACGCCCGGCACCTGGATACGGATGGGCGGGGTGGCTACCCGCTCCGAACCGCTGCTGGAAGATGAGCCTTGCGCGGGATGGTTCGCCTCGGCGGATTGACTCGCGTTGGTGGCCTTGGACGTCGCGGTCGGTGTCGTCGTCGTGCCGGGGGTGGTGCTCGCGCCCGTGGACGGGGCTGCGTTCTCCGGCGAGTTCTGGTCTCCGGTGTCGCCGGAATCCTGGGTCTGGCTATCCGTATTGAACAGCGGCAATTCAAGCGCGTGACCGATCGAACTTGCCGTCAGGACGAGGCCGACGGCGCCCGCCACTACCGCCATCCGCTGGCTCATGGCCTTGAAGTTCGCTGCCTTCTTCAGGACGGCGTGCGGTTCCTTGCTGAACGACGAGCCCGAGAACGACGCCGGGGCGATGCTGCTGCGGACCGGAGCGGTTGTGGACTCTGCCGCCGCCACGGGGAGCGGCACCGTCGGGGGTCCTGGCGTGGTGGACGCGGCAGGCGCCTGGCCCGCTTCGGCGGCCCTCTTGCGCTCAGCGGCCCGGGCGGCCGCGCGCGTGGTGGGTGCCGCCGTCGTACTTTCGAAAGAAGTAGCGGGAACCGAAGGTGCGCTCGGTTCGGCCCGACGGCGACCGCTTGGCTTGGTGGGTCCGGCCGGATTTTGGGCGCGGCGCGGCTGATCCATGGTTGGGGACATGGTGGTTGCCTCTCTACGCCTGCGAGGTTAGCTGTCGGGTTCGGACGAGGCCGTCCGGCCGCTGGGCGGCTTCACCCCGAGGGCCCATGGAGGGTAGGCCCGGAGACTGTGGGTCCCCCGTCTCTGCCGCGGGTCTGGCGGATTCCGGGTTGCGGCAGAGCTCGGCGTCAGCCCGGAAGCGCCCCAGTTGGGGAATGGAGCGCCCTTCGACCGTACAGGAGGCTGGAGGCAAAGTCACATTTAGGTAACGGGATGGTTACTGGAATCCGCGCAAGGCTAGCTTTCCATGCCGGCATGCGGGTAGAACAGGGTCGTATGGAGCTGCCAGTGATGCCGCCGATCCCGCCCATGCTCGCCAAGCCTGTTCCCTCGATCCCTGACGTAGGGCACTTCGAGCCGAAATGGGATGGCTTCCGGACAATCGTTTTCAAGGATGGCGACGAGATCATCCTTGGCAGCCGCAACGAACGCCCGATGACAAGGTACTTCCCCGAGCTCATCGACGCCCTGCGCCTGAACCTTCCGCCCAAATGCGTGGTCGACGGCGAGATCGTCCTGATCTCGGGCACCCGCCTTGACTTCGAAGGGCTTCAGCAGCGGATCCATCCGGCCGAGAGCCGGGTGCGGCTGCTCGCGAAAAACACGCCAGCGTCATTCATTGCCTTCGACATCCTCGCGCTGGACGACCAGAACCTCATGGACCGGCCCTTCGCCGAGCGGCGCGCCGCCCTCGAGGGCGCGTTGGCGGGGGCGAAGGCGCCTGTTTTCGTCACGCCCGCCGTCCAGGAATTGAGCCGGGCCCAAGAGTGGTTCGCGCTCCTTGAAGGAGCAGGGCTCGACGGCGTGCTGTCCAAACCGCTCGACGGAACCTACCAGCCGAACAAGCGGGTCATGTTCAAGACCAAGCACGAGCGGACGGCGGACTGCGTGGTGGCGGGATTCCGCTGGCACAAAACGGCCAAGGTGGTCGGGTCGATGTTGCTGGGCCTCTACGATGACGGAGGACGGTTGCAGCACGTGGGCGTTGTGGCTTCCTTCCCCATGGCGCGACGCCAAAGCCTGGTGGCCGAACTCGAGCCGTACCAGACCGGGCTTGGCGAACATCCTTGGGGAGATTGGGCGGGGCAAGGTTCAGGTTCCTCCGCCTCCCGGATGCCTGGCGGGCCCAGCCGGTGGAGCGCCGGCAAGGACTTTTCCTTCGTGCCGCTCCGCCCGGAACTCGTGGTCGAGGTGGCGTACGACTTCATGGAAGGCGACCGATTCCGGCATACCACCCAGTTCCGCCGCTGGCGCCCGGACCGCGAGCCGGAAAGCTGCACTTACGCGCAGTTGGAGGTATCAGCCGATTATGACCTTGGGGAGGTCCTGCCGCTGCGTTGACCTACCCTTCGTGTCCCTGGTCCGGGTTCACCGAGGCCGCGGACTCTTCCTGGGAACGCTTTTGTTTGTCCAGCCAGGCCATGACGTCCGCGAGCCGGATGCGCCGGTGCGTTCCGCGGTATTCCACCGGGATTTCGCCGCGATCCGTCATGTTGCGCAGATAGGTGTGCGATATTCCGGCGAGCTCGGCGGCCCTCGACGTCGTGAGCATTTCCTCCACGCTGCTCACCGTCACCGCTTCGCCGCGGCCCAGCCGCGAAAGGAGGTCGACGACGGCGTCCCTCGCCTCGTTCGGCAGCCGATGGACCGTGCCGTCGACGAAGACAGTGACGTCGTCGCTGTCCTGGAGGGCGCGGGCCAGGTTCCGTGCGTCGTCTGCGGGCAGGCCGGGCGTCACCCGGGGAGCTATCAATGCCATGGCAGAAGCCTAGCTTTAGACGAACCCGGGCTTTAGACGAAACCCAGCGCTTTCGAGATATCGCGGGCACCCTGTTGCAGTTGGTCCAAGGTATCCGGCAGTTGATCCGACTTCAGCCGCTGGACAGGGCCGTTGATCGTGAAAACGCCCACCACGGAACCTGCGAGGTCGTGGACCGGGACAGCGACGACGAAGAGGCCTTCCTCAAGTTCGTTGTCGATGACGGCGTAGCCCTGTTCCCGGATCTTTTGCAACTCCTGCAGGAGCGCTTTCCGGCTGGTGATGGTGTTGGGCGTGTACCTTTCCAGCTTCTCGGGCAGTGCCTCGGCGAGCCTGTTGTCGCTCAATTGGGCAAGAAGGAGTTTACCCGTGGCGCTCGCGTGCATCGGGTACGTCTCGCCGACGTACAGCGAGACGTTCAGGTACCGGGTGGCAGCGGCTTCCGCGATGACGTCGTAGGCAAGATCGCCCCTGACCATCGCGAAGCTCACGGTCTCGTTGAGTTTGCGGGCGTATTCGTCGAGCACGGGCTGGATCCTGGCGACCGCCCCGGCGTAGGGATCGGCGAGCCGGCCCAGCCGGGCCATCTCCCACCCAAGCATGTAGCGGTTGTCCACACGGTCCACGAAGCCCGTCTGCTCCAGGCTGAGGAGAAGGCGGAACGCCGTAGGCCGGGTGATCTTCACAGCCTGTGCCAGTTCGGTGACGGTGATGCCTTGTTTGTGGCGTCCGAGTTCGCTCAGTATGACCGTGGCCTTGATGACGGACTTGTTGGTCAGGTCTGCGGCCTCATCGTGGGTGGACTCTTCGGCCGCCGATTCGCTCAGTGTGTCTGCCCTTGGTTCCGTTGCCATGTAAGCTCCCGGTTCGCGTTGGCCCAAAGCGCGCCGGCCTTGGTGGTTGATAACCATCCTATGCTCTTTCAACTGGCGAACGGGGCGTTCAAAGCCACCTCAACCCCCCTCGAGTTTGTGTACAGATCACACCCCTCAAAACGAGGTTTAAGGGGTGTGATCTGTACACAAACTCCGGAGAGGGGAGGGTTACCTCTGGGCCGACTTGGCCAAGGGTGCCGAGGTGTCGCTCAGGCTGAGGCCCTTCGTTTCGGGTGCAAGGTACTGCGAGATCACGGCGCCGATCAACATGGTGGTTCCCACGCCCAGCCTGTCCACGGACATCGGGAGGATGAAGGTGCCCGCCGCAGCGCCGATCCGCGAGAACGCGGCGGCGGTTCCTCCGCCCGGTGGCCTACCAGAACTTCCCCGAGGAGCTCCGGCCGGCACCGCTGCAGGATGCCAACCCGTGGAAAGTCCGCCGACTGATCGACGGCGAACCTCAGCAGTCAGTTCAACCTTAGAGGCCGAGCTCTTCGAGGACGGGCAGCTTGGCGCGCACCCATGCCTTGGCATCGAGGGCATCGGGCGCAGAAAGCGCCAAACGGGCCAGTTCCTGTGCCTGCTCCAGCGTGACCGTCCTCAGGACAGTGCCCACCGCGGCAAGCGAGCGGGCGGTCATCGAGAGGGTGGTCACGCCCAGTCCAACGAGTACGACGGCGAGGGCCGGGTCCGCGGCCGCCTCACCACAGACACCCACGGGCTTACCGTTGCCTTCTTCGAGTGAACCCGCGACGGTCAGCTGCACAAGACGCAGCACGGCAGGCTGCCACGGAGTGTTGAGCTCGGCGAGGGGTCCGAGCTGGCGGTCGGCGGCCATTGCGTACTGGGTGAGGTCGTTGGTTCCCAGGGAAGCGAATCCAACGTGGCGCAGGACCGCGGCCGAGGTCAACGCGGCCGATGGCACTTCCACCATCACGCCCGGAGTCTTGATTCCCGCGGCGTCGCACATGGAGGCGAAACGCGCTGCCTCCGCCGCCGTCGAAATCATGGGTGCCATGACCCAGACGTCAGCCTCGGATTCCCGGCTCGCGGCCGCGATTGCCTCGAGTTGGCGCTCCAGGACGCCGGGCGTCGTGAAGTCGGTGCGGTAGCCGCGGACGCCGAGGGCAGGGTTCGGTTCGCTGGCGTCGGTGAGGAAGGGCAGGGGCTTGTCGGCGCCGGCGTCGAGCGTGCGGAGCACCACTTTCTTGCCCGGGAAAGCGTCGAACACGCCCTTGTACGCGGCGGCTTGTTCTTCCACGGTCGGCTCGGTGTCGCGTTCCAGGAAACAGAATTCCGTGCGGAACAGGCCAACGCCCTGGGCGCCGAGCGCCGCGGCCTTGGCGGCGTCCTTCGCCCCGCCCACGTTGGCGAGGAGGGGCACCAAGTGGCCGTCCGCCGTCGTGCCGTTTCCGTCGAATACCGCAAGGGTAGCGGCGTTCTCCAGCCATGTGAGTGCCGCAGTGCGATGCTCTTCGGTGGGCTCAACGGTGAGGGATCCGGCGGCGCCATCAACAAAGACTTCGGTCCCGTCCGGGATGTCGTCCACGCCGTGGGCCGCGACGACGGCGGGCAGGCCGAGCGAGCGCGCGATGATTGCTGTGTGGGACTGCGGTCCGCCGCCGGAGGTGACGAGTGCCTTCACGAGGAGGGGATCCAGTGTTGCGGTGTCGGCAGGAGCCAGGTCTTCGGCAACCAGGATGAATGGAGCGTCCGACGCCGGGATCCCCGGGGCGGGGACTCCGCGGAGTTCGGCGACAATGCGGGCGCGTACGTCGAGGACGTCCGTAGCACGCTCGGCCATGTAGCCGCCCAGGTTGTGGAGCATTTCGGAGACCGAGGCGCCTGCTTCCCAGATGGCGCGTTCGGCGGAGGTGCCCTTGTTGATGAGCTTGGCGGCCGACTTCAGGAGCATGGTGTCCTTGGCCATGAGCGCGGTGGCTTCCAGGACTTTCTGGCCATCTCCGCTGGCCTTGTCCGCGCGTGCCTTGAGTTCGTCGTGGACTGATTGTGCCGCCGTCTTGAGCCCTGCGATGGCGTCTTCCGCGCTGACGGAAGCGGCTAGCTGTTCGCCCGACGGCGGTTCGCTGACTGGCTTGGGCATCTGGCGGATAGTGCCGATGACGCGGCCCGGGCTGACGCCTACTCCTTGGAAATTCTGCACTGAAATCCTCTGTTCCTGCTCGTGGACCGGACCCCGGTGGCTGCGGCGCCTCGTGACCCGAAAAAATCCCCTGTGATTCACTTCATATAGCGTTGCTATAGGTGCTAGGGTAGCGGCTATGAGTTTCGATGACCAGCTTCCGCCCAAAACTCGGCTGCTTCGCGCTGCTGCCGAGTTGCTGGCGAATTCGGACGGGTCACCGGTCTCTACGCGCCAAATCACCAAGCTTGCCGGGGTTTCGGCGCCGACGCTCTACCACCACTTCGGCGACAAGGAGGGGCTGTTCGACGCCGTTGTTTCAGCCGGCTTCGAGGAGTACGTGGCGGGGGAGCGGGATTTCGCACCCTCCGGGGAACCCCTGGAGGATGTCCGGCGGATGTGGGACAACCACGTCAAGTTCGGGCTTACCCAGCCGCACCTTTATTTGGTGATGTTCGGCAATATCCGTCCAGAGAGCAGGCCGTCCATCGTGGCCGATGCCGAGGCGCTCCTGGAGGAAATGCTGAACAAGGCAGCGATCGCCGGGCAAATCAACGTACCCCCGCGCGAGGCAGCGAGGAGCATTCTCGCGGCCAATGTGGGAGTCACGCTCATGCTCATTGCGGAACCCTTGGAAGACCGGAATATCGAGCTCTCCACCATGACCCGGGATTCCATGATTTTCGCCGTGTCCACGGATACCGCCCGTGGCGCCGCAACAGGCGACTCCGGCAAGTCGTCAGTTGTTGTTGCGGCAATCGCCCTGAATGCGGCACTGCAGGCCTCCCATTCAGACCAACTATCCAGTTCTGAGTTGAAGCTGTTCCTCGAATGGCTCCACCGGATTTCCAGCAGCTCCTAAGAGCTGTCCTCCTTCGATACATATCGACTGATCCCGCACGGCTGCGGGACTCACGTTAGGAATTCACCCATGGCAACAGCGACCGTTGCGAAACCGCGCACCAGCATGCGCGTGCATGTCCAAAGGTTCGGAACATTCCTCTCCGGCATGATCATGCCCAACATCGGTGCCTTCATCGCATGGGGCATCATCACGGCCCTTTTCATCCAGACTGGCTGGCTGCCCGTCCCCGAACTCGGCGGCTTCGGCAACAGCGCTGCTGGCACCCCGAACGTGGGCCTTGTTGGCCCTATGATCACCTACCTCCTGCCCCTCCTGATCGCCTACACCGGCGGCAAGATGGTCTACGACGTCCGCGGCGGCGTCGTCGGCGCCATCGGCACCATGGGCGTCATTGTCGGTGCCGGTATCCCGATGTTCATCGGCGCCATGATCATGGGTCCGCTGGCCGGCTGGACGATGAAGAAGATCGACTCCATCTGGGACGGCAAGATCCGTCCCGGCTTCGAGATGCTGGTCAACAACTTCTCGGCAGGCATTTGGGGAGCATTGCTCGCCCTGTTCGGATTCTTCGGCATTTCGCCCGTGGTGGCCAACTTCAGCTCCGCGGCAGGCAATTTCGTCGAGTTCCTGGTGCACAACGGACTCCTTCCGCTGACCAGCATCTTCATCGAGCCCGCCAAGGTCCTCTTCCTGAACAACGCCATCAACCACGGCGTGCTGACCCCGCTGGGGATCCAGCAGTCGCTCGAACAGGGCAAGTCCATCCTGTTCCTGCTTGAAGCCAACCCCGGTCCGGGTGCCGGACTTCTCCTCGCCTACATCTTCTTCGGACGCGGGGCAGCCAAGGCCTCGGCACCTGGCGCACTGATCATCCAGTTCCTTGGCGGCATCCACGAGATCTACTTCCCGTACGTCCTCATGCGCCCGCTGCTCATCCTCGGAACCATGGCCGGCGGCATGACGGGCATTGCGACGCTTGCCATCACCAACTCCGGCCTCGTCGCTCCGGCGGCCCCGGGATCCATCTTCGCGGTCCTTGCCCAAACGGCCCGCGACAGCTATTTTGGCGTGATTTTGTCTGTCGTCCTGGCAGCAACCGTTTCGTTCCTGGTCTCTTCGCTGATCCTCCGGACCACGCACCACAGCGACGAAGTGGACCTCGGCTCTGCCACCTCCAAGATGGAAGAGCTCAAGGGCAAGAAGAGCTCCGTCGCCTCCACCCTCGTGGGTGCTGGCGTCGGAACCGCCGTCATGACCCGCCCGATCGAGAACATCGTCTTTGCTTGCGACGCCGGCATGGGCTCCAGCGCCATGGGTGCCTCGGTATTGCGCAACAAGATCAAGGCGGCGGGCTTCCCGGAAGTCAAGGTGACCAACGCGTCCATTGCCAACCTGCGTGACGACTACGACGTCGTCGTCACGCACCAGGACCTGACTGAACGCGCCCGCCCGGCCACCTCCAGCGCCGTGCACGTCTCCGTGGACAACTTCATGAACAGCCCGCGGTACGACGACATCGTCGAAATGGTCAAGGAAAGCAAGGCGGGACCCGGCGCTGAAAGCACGACGCCGCCTGCCGAACCGGCCGCCCAAGGCGGCGGTGCCCACGCGGCCGAGCCATCCGACGTCGGGGGCAAGGATGTCCTGCTGGCCCAAAGCGTAGTCCTGAACGGAACCGCGAGGGACCGCGATTCGGCCATCGACGAAGCCGGCCAGCTCCTGCTGGACCGAGGAGCCGTGGACACCAGCTACGTGCAGGCCATGCACCAGCGCGAGGAATCCGTGTCCACCTACATGGGCAGCTTCCTGGCCATCCCGCACGGCACCAACTCCGCGAAGGACCACATCAAGCACTCGGGCGTGTCGATTGTCCGCTATCCCGAGGGCATCGACTGGGCCGGCAAGCAAGTCAAGTTCGTCGTCGGCGTGGCCGGCATCAACAACGAACACCTCCACATCCTGTCCTCCATCGCCAAGATCTTCACGGACAAGGCGCAAGTGGCCCAGCTTGAGCAGGCCACGTCGGTGGACGAAGTGCTGGAACTGTTCGGAAAGGTCAACGCATAGTGAAGGCAGTCCATTTCGGGGCCGGGAACATCGGACGGGGATTCGTGGGCTTGCTGCTGCACGAGGCTGGTTACGAGGTGGTTTTCGCGGACGTCGCGGAAGCACTGATCAGCCAACTCGCCGCCGCGTCCTCCTATGAGGTCCACGAGGTCGGCGAGAATGCGGCGGTCAAGACCGTGTCCGGTTTCCGGGCCCTGAATTCGGGCACCCAGGAGGCAGCCGTCGTCGCGGAAATCGCGACGGCGGATGTCGTCACCACGGCCGTGGGGCCGCACATCCTCAAGTTCGTGGCACCCGTGATTGCGCGCGGCCTCGCGGGCCGCTCGCCGTCGTTGGCTCCCTTGCAGGTGATGGCCTGCGAGAACGCGATCAATGCCACCGACCTCCTGCAGGCGGAAGTGCTGGCGGCTTGGGACGGGGCCGCGGGGGACCTTTCCGCGGTGGCCGTGTTCGCCAACACCGCGGTGGACAGGATCGTTCCCAACCAGGCTCCGGGGCAGGGGCTGGACGTCACGGTCGAGACGTTCTATGAGTGGGTCATCGATCGCACTCCGTTCGGGGGCGCCGCGCCGGTCATCCCCGGCGCGACCTTCGTGGACGAGCTTGGTCCCTACATCGAACGGAAGCTGTTCACGGTCAACACGGGACACGCTTCGGCGGCGTACTTCGGCTATGGGGCCGGCCTGGAGAAGATTTCCGATGCCATGGCGGATGCTTCGGTGGCTGCGCGGGTACGGGCTGTGTTGGAGGAGACCAAGCAACTCCTCGTGGCCAAGCACGAGTTCGTCGAGGCGGAGCAGGAAGCGTATGTGCAGAAGATCCTGTCCCGCTTCACCAATCCATACCTGCCGGACACCGTGTACCGCGTCGGTCGCGCCCCGTTGCGCAAGCTGGGTCGCCATGAGCGCTTCATCGGACCCGCCGCGGAACTCGCCGAACGCGGAGTCACCCCGGTTGCCCTGCTGGACGCGATGTCGGCAGCCCTGCGTTTCGACGACGGAGCAGACGACGAAGCCGTGGAACTCGCCCGGATGCTCGCGGAAATGGACGCCGCCGACGCCGTCGAACGCATCACGGAACTGCCGCCGTCGCACCCGTTGTTCCCGCAAGTGCAAAAGCTGATCGAGGAGCGCAAAGCCGAGGTGTAGGGCCTGCGGGCCGCTCGCCCACAACTGGATGGAAAAGACGAAACCGCTCCTGCGCATCTTGTGCAGGAGCGGTTTCGCTTTTGGCGCGCGTTGCTACCGGGAGCTCACGACGGCGGCCGTTTCGGTTTCCGCCATGGCTTTCCACTCTGCCACCCGGGCCTGGTGGAGGGGCGTCTTCCGGACCACGAAGTAGGCCACGCCCAGGATGGCGAACCAGGCGGGGGTGACGAGCAGCGCGGTGAGCGTGTCGGGCTGCGTGGTCAGGGCCCACACGAGGAACGCGAAGAAGGCGAAGACCACCCACACCATCGCGATGCCGCCGGGCATCTTGAACGGGGAGGCCTCATGCAGGTGCGGACGGCGCTTCCGGTAAACAAGGTAGCTGGCCAGGATGATGGACCAGACGAACATGAAGCAGACCGCGGAAACGGTGGTCACCATGTCGAAGGCCGCTCCGATGTCCTTGCCCGCGTAAAGCAGTACGACGCCGGACAGCAGCAGGACGCAGGACAGGAACAGGGCGTTCTGCGGAACCTTCCGGCGGGACAGGCGGCCGAACACCTTGGGTGCGTCGCCGTCGTTCGCCAGGCCGAACACCATGCGGGACGTCGAGTAGATGCCCGAGTTGGCCGAGGACATCGCGGAGGTCAACACCACGAGGTTCACCACGGTGGCCGCGATCCCCAGTCCCGCGAGCGAGAACATGGCGATGAACGGGCTGTGGCCGGCCTTGAATTCGGTCCACGGGATGACGGACATCAGGATGATGAGGGCGCCGACGTAAAAAAGCATGACCCGGACGGGGATGGCGTTGATGGCGCGGGGCAGGTTGTGCTCCGGGTTCTTGGTCTCGGCAGCTGCGGTGCCCACCAGTTCGATGCCGACGAACGCGAAGACGGCAATCTGGAATCCGGCCACGAAGCCCATGAATTCCTTGGGGAAGAAGCCGCCGTGGCTCCAGAGGTTGGTGAAGCTCGCTGCTCCGGCGTCGGACTTGAAGCCGGAGAAGATCATCACGAGGCCAACAATGATCAGCGCGGCGATGGCAACGATCTTGATGAGGGCGAACCAGAATTCGGTCTCGCCGAAGGCCTTCACCGTGGGGAGGTTCAGCGCGAGGAGGATGGCGATGGTGGCCAAGCCCGGGATCCAGAGCGGCACGCCGGGCCATAGCTCCTTTGCGTACCCGGCGATGGCGATGACGTCGGCAACTCCAGTGACAACCCAGCAGAACCAGTACGTCCAGCCCGTGAAGAAGCCTGCCCAGGGACCGAGGAGGTCGCCCGCGAAATCGCTGAACGATTTGTAGTTGAGGTTGGACAACAGGAGCTGGCCCATTGCCCGCATGACGAAGAACAGCATGAAGCCGATGATCATGTACACGAAGATCACGGAGGGGCCGGCAACCGAGATCGTCTTGCCGGAGCCCATGAAGAGGCCCGTGCCGATCGCGCCGCCAATGGCGAGCAATTGGATGTGGCGGTTGCTGAGTGAACGCGCGAGATGAGGTTCACTGTCTTTGCTTGAGGCGCTGCGCTGCCCCTTTGTTGTCTGTTCAGACATATCTGCATCCTTCAGGTGATTCGCCACGATGGTGACGTGGCTAACAGATCGGCTAGATAAAGGTAGCGCGAAGCCTCCGGAAAGTTGTGATTGAACGTTTCACTCGAAATTCTTGCCGGTTGTGGTTCAGGTCTGTTGATATTTAGGCTGCCTAACTGTTAGGATACCTAAATATGAACACCGATCGACCCGAGGAAACGCTCATGGCCCTCGCCCAATCCTTCCGGGAAGCGCTGCGGCAAAGCGTCTACGTGATGCGCCGCCTTGATTCAGAAGAGCAGCTCAGCGCGGCACAGTTGGGGGTCCTCAAGATGGCGCTCGACGGCGGTGCCCGCGTCGGGGCGATCGCCCGGAACCTTGGGGTCAAGGTCCCCAGCGCAACGGAACAGATCATCAAGCTCGAACGCGCAGGCCTGGTCAAGCGCGAGGCCGACCCCGACGATTCCCGCGCCGTACGGGTCGTAGCGACGCAGGCGGGGCATGCCGCCATCGAGAATGCCGACCGCCGGCGTAACGAATACATTGCCGGGATCCTTGGCACGCTCAGCGAAGCGGAACGCGACGCCATCGCCGCCGCCCTGCCGGTATTCGGCAAGATCAACAACTCATTCCAGAACTAACGGAAAAACAAGGAGAGCAGTCCATGAAAGGCCAGCTCGCAGGCCAACTGCAGCCAGCGGAAGAAACCCTCGAGGCCGAGAAAGCCTCGTTCATCAAGCAGCCCAAGGCTGTGTGGGCCACGGCCCTCGCCGCGGTCTTCGCTTTCATGGGCATCGGCTTGGTGGATCCGATCCTTCCCGCCATCGCCAAGAACCTCCAAGCGAGCCCCAGCCAGGTATCGCTGCTTTTCACGAGCTACTTCCTGGTCACCGCCGTCGCGATGCTCGTGACCGGATTCGTCTCATCGCGCATCGGCGGAAAGAAGACGCTCATGATCGGCCTGGCGCTGATCGTGGTGTTCGCCTCGCTGTCCGGCCTTTCCGGCAGCGTGGGTGAACTGGTTGGATTCCGGGCGGGTTGGGGACTCGGGAACGCGCTCTTCGTGGCCACCGCGCTCGCGGTGATTGTCGGCGTCGCAAGCGGTGGGACCGGAACCGCGATCATCCTGTATGAAGCCGCCCTCGGGCTCGGCATCTCCCTCGGCCCCCTGCTCGGCGCCCTCTTGGGCGGTTGGCAGTGGCGCGCACCGTTCTTCGGCACCGCGGTCCTCATGGCCGTTTCCTTCATCGCCTTGATGGCGCTCCTGCCCAAGACCCCTACCCCCGCCAAGAAAGCCCGGCTGCGTGACCCGCTCCTCGCACTCGGCCACAAAGGACTGCGCACCACTGCCGCAAGCGCCCTCTTCTACAACTACGGCTTCTTCACCATCCTGGCGTTCACCCCGTTCATCCTGGGAATGGACGCCTACGGAATCGGTGCGGTGTTCTTCGGCTGGGGCGTGGCCGTGGCGGTGTTCTCGGTCTTCGTGGCTCCCGTGCTGCAGCGCCGCTTCGGCACCACCAATGTGCTGGTCGGCACTCTGGGTGCGCTTTTGCTCGACCTTGCCGGGCTGGGACTGGCCGCGGGGCACTCGGTGACTGCCGTCGTCGTACTTGTCATCGTGGCGGGAGCCTTGCTGGGCATCAACAACACCCTCTATACCGAGCTGGCGATGGAAGTGTCCGATTCGCCGCGTCCCGTTGCGTCGGCAGGGTACAACTTCGTGCGCTGGATGGGTGGCGCACTGGCCCCGTTCGTTGCGGCACAGCTTGGTGAGCACTTCGGTCCGCAGGTGCCGTTCTTCGCCGGCGCGGTCGCCCTCGCCATCGCGATCCTGGTGGCCCTCGGCGGCCGCCGCTACCTGAAGACCCACGAGCCGCACCTCGTTTAGATCCTTGCTGGAAACGTCAACGGCAGGCAGTCCAAAAGACTGCCTGCCGTTGACGCCGTTCGTTTACCGGGCCGGAACCTTAGTGCGCCGAGACCGATTCCTTCGCGGCGGCCTTCGGATCCGTCAGCTTCTTGTTGGGCAACGCGAAGCTGATGAGGAACGCGATACCGGTCAGGACCGCGGCGGTCAGCATGACGCCGTCGATCGCCTGTGCGAAGCCCTCAGTGATGGGCCGGGTGAGCACGGGGTTGGCGTGGTGCAGCCAGCTCGTGTCATTCAGGGAGTCGTTGCTGGCGCCGTTCTTGAAGAAGTCGTACAGCTTGGCGTTTGCGGGATCGGCGGCGACGGCCGGGTCCTTGAGGACCTTGAGGTAGTCGGCACTGCCCATCGCGTCCTTCATGCCGGAAGCGATCTTGTCCGCGGCCAGGCTGAAGAGCATCGAGATGAAGACCGCGGTTCCCACGGCGCCACCCATCGAGCGGAAGAACGCGGCGGTGGACGTGCCCACGCCCATGTCTTTCGCCGGGACGGAGACCTGCATGGCCAAGGTGAGCGGCTGCATGCAGAAGCCCAGGCCGACGCCGAAGAACACGGCGATCAGGCCGGGAACCCACAGGCCGGTGTCCACTCCGAGGGACAGGCCCATGGCGACGGCGGACGCCGTCAGGACTGCGGTGCCGATGATCGGGAAGACGCGGAAAACGCCCGACGACGAGATGGTGCGTCCCGCTGTGATGGAACCGAAGAGGATGCCCACCGTGAAGGTGATCATCAGGAGGCCGGCCTCGGTAGGGGTGAGGCCCTTGACGAGCTGCAGGTACATCGGGAGCATCGCGATCGCGCCGAACATGCCGATGCCGATGATGAAGTTCAACAGCGAGGACAAACCGAAAGTGATGTTCTTGAAGAGCCGCAACGGGATCAGGGCGTAATCGCCGGCGCGCTTCTCCACGAGCAGGAACGCGACAATACCCACGAAGCCCACGCCGTAGCAGATCCACGAGTTCGTGGAGGTCCAGCCCCAGCTGCGGCCCTGTTCGGCCACGAGGAGCAGCGGCACGATTGCCAAGGTGATGGCAGCGGCGCCCCAGTAGTCGATCTTTTGCTTGACGTGCTTGGCCGGCAGGTGCAGGAAGATGAAGACAACCACCAGCGCTGCGAGGCCGATCGGCAGGTTGATGAAGAAGACCCAGCGCCAGCCGTCGAAGCCGAGGATGTGCGAAGCGCCGGCGAAGGCGCCGCCGATCACGGGTCCGAGCACGGAGGAAACGCCGAACACGGACATGAAGTAGCCCTGGTACTTGGCGCGGTCCTTGAGCGCGACGATGTCGCCGATGATGGTCAGCGCGAGGGCCAACAGGCCGCCGGCGCCCATGCCTTGGATGCCGCGGGCGATGGCGAGTTCGGTCATGGAGTGGACCGATCCGGCGTACAGGGAGCCGGCCAGGAAGATCAGGATGGCAGCCAGGTAGAGTGGCCGGCGGCCGAAGATGTCGCTGAGCTTGCCGTACAGCGGCGTGCTGACGGTGGAGGTGATGAGGTAAGCCGTGGTGGCCCATGCCTGGAGCGAGAGGCCGTCGAGATCGTTGGCGATGGTGTAGATGGACGTGGACACGATGGTCTGGTCCAGCGATGACAGGAACATGCCGAGCATGAGGCCCACCATGACGGTAAGCGTCTGACGGTGCGTCAGGACCTCACCGGCGGCCCGTACGGGCGTGGTTTTGGACATTGCTTCTCCAAGGATGGCAGAAAAGGGGACTAAGCAGGATAGTTGCTTTCAGTAACTATCCTAATCGCTCCTGTATTCCCTGTCGTACCAGAATGGAGTGACAATTGTTACCGCTCCGCTGTTACCTCTCCACTGTTACCTCTCCACTGTTACCTCTCCACGAGGATTCCATCCGGATCGCAGTAGATGAGGTTGCCCGGTTCGATGTGCACTCCATCGATCACCAAGGCGATGTCCACCTCGCCGCGGCCCACTTTGGAGCTCTTCTTGGGATTGCTTCCCAGGGCTTTCACGCCCAAGGGCAGCTTCGCGATCGCCAGGCGATCGCGGATCGCTCCGTTGATCACGACGCCGGCCCAACCGTTCGCGACGGCGCTTTCGGCGATCATGTCCCCCATCAGGGCGGTGCGGAGCGACCCGTAGCCGTCCACCACCAGGACGGAACCTTCGCCGGGCGTAGCCAGGACCGCCTTCACCAAGGCGTTGTCCTCGAAGCACTTGATGGTTCGGACGGGGCCGTTGAAATGGGTCAAGCCACCGAGGTCCTGGAACTGAAGTGAAATCGACTCGACATCTTCGGCGCGCTCATCGTAGAGATCGGCGGTGTTGATGGGGTTCGCGGGCGTGTTCATCGTGCTCCTCTTCGGTCCGTTGCAGTTAACCTACCGCCACCAGCCTGCTGCTGTTCCAGCCAGGGTAGTTGTCCACATACGTAAATACCTGACAGTCCGTTACGGGCCTGCGGCGATAGGCTGATTGCACACGTCCTGACGCCAGGGGAGCACTCTCATGAGCTTGTCCAATGTTCCACCGAGCGGCGCCGTTCCACCGCGCGGCGCCACATCCGGCGTCCCGACGACGACGCTCGCCGAGCCTGTCCAGCGTGTCCGCTCCCTGTGGATCAGCGGACTGGTGCTCGTCAATGTGGGCATCAACGCTGCCTTCTTCGGTCCGCTCCAGGTGTTGCTTGGGCAGCAGGCCATCCATTTTGACGAGGGGCAGAAGGAAGCGATCCTTGCGCTGGTCACTGGATGCGGAGCGGCGGTATCGATGGTCGCGAACCCCCTCTTCGGAGCCTTCAGTGACCGCACCGCCTCCCGCTTCGGGCGCCGGGTGCCTTGGGTGGTCTTCGGGGCTGTCCTCGGTGCCGCGGCCTTGGTAGGACTCGCAGGTGCGCCGAATGTCGCCGTCATGACGATCCTGTGGTGCCTTGTCCAGGCCGGCTGTAATGGCGCATATGCAGCCATAACCGCGGCCATCCCGGACCGTGTCCCCGTGCCACAGCGGGGCACGGTGGGAGGCCTCGCTGCCATGGGCCAAACCGCGGGGATCCTCGCCGGCGCGGTGATCGCGTCGGTTGTCTCCGGGAACTTCGCCCTCGGCTTCATCGTGTGCGCGGTGGTGCTGCTTGTGAGCGTTGTCCCCTACCTTTTCAAGAATGAGGACTCCGTCCTTCCCGTGGCGGAACGGCCACCTTTCAAGCTGTGGGCGTTTCTCAAGCGGTTTTGGGTCCCGCCCGTCAAATACCCGGACTTCGCGTGGGCCTGGCTGACGAGGTTCCTGGTCAATGTCGGCAACCATATGGTCACGCTGTACCTGCTTTTCTTCCTCAAGGACGCCGTCCGGCTTCAGGAGACGCAGGGGATCGCGCCCGAATTCGGAGTCCTCATCCTTACCGGCCTCTATGCGGTCATGGTGATCGCCACCAGCGTGGTGGGCGGGGCCATCAGTGATCGGATGGGCAAACGCAAACCCCTCGTGATTGTCTCCTCCATCGTCATTTCCCTCGCAGCGTTGATCCTCGCCTTCGAACCAACGTGGCCGGGCGCGATTGCCGGGGCCGTCGTGCTCGGCATCGGTTTTGGCGCCTACCTGGCGGTCGACTTTGCCCTGATCTCCCAAGTGCTGCCGGCGGCTTTGGATCGTGGGCGAGATCTCGGGGTGATCAATATCGCCAACTCATTGCCCCAGGTGATAGCGCCTCCGTTGGCCTCGTTTTTCGTGGTGTCTTGGGGCGGCTACGTCTCGCTGTATGTGGCCGCAGCGGCTATCGGATTGCTCGGTGCGGTGTTCGTCGTCAAGATCAAAGGCGTCGCGTAGGCGGGCTGCGCTCTCAGGGAACTGACAACTTGCTGCCGTATCATTGTCAGGATGCGCGCGGCCTATGGGGGGCCGGGCACTGTCCCAGTACGAAGCCCAAACCAACAGAACGCCGGAAATGTCCGAACCGAACTCCCTGGAACCGTATTCGCTGGATCTGGCCGCGGGACTGCCGCACATGGCAGCCGCCCCCACCACGCCAAGACAGCTATTGCGCTACGCCCGCATCCTGAAGACTGCCGCCGGATTCGCCCAGCGGCAGTTCGATACCGTGAGCCTTTCGGACGTGTCTACCCGGGCATACGTTCCGCTGGGGACGCTCTACAGGTACTTCCCCTCCACGGTTCATCTGATGCTCGCGGTCTACCGGAACCAGCTCCGGGAGCTGAGGGACGCCAAACCGGCTTCGTCACGGTCCAGCCAGCAAGAACTCACGGGGCTCGCGATGGAGATATTCCACATGCGTGTCATGCAGCCCGCCGTCGAGCATTGCCTTTCCCGCGCGTGGGATACGCGCGACGGCGACATTCCCGTGCTCCTGAAGGACATCGAGACGCTGTCTGTCGAGATGGTCACTGCGGCAACCCGGGACCAAGGCAATGCGCGGATTTTGCTGCACATGATCACTGGTCTGGTCCAGTCGGTCAATTGCCGCCGGCTCTCCCTTTTCGACGCCGAAAAGGACCTCAAGAACGCCTGCAAGCTGTTCGCGGCAGCGTAGTTTTCCCGCTAATTCGCGTAATTGGTCTAGACCACTATGACCAAAAGTAGGTGTTGACGTCCGGAATTATCTAGTCTTCCTATCAAGCACCTGCCTACCGAGGCAGGGGCCAAGCGGCTAGCAGCCCATATCCGCAGGAGCTTCACAGCACGGACCAGCCACCCTTGGTCCGCACCGAAGCCTCAACACCTGCCCGACGTGCCGTGGGTACACGGCTAGCCTGAGGAGACAACGACGTGTCCGTCGAAACCATCACCCCTGAACAGAACCTGACAGCCCTGGCACTGAGCGAAGAGGAAATCTTCGCCGCCCACGAAGGCGGAAAACTCTCCGTTTCCAGCACCGTGCCGCTTGCGGACAAGCGGGACCTTTCCATTGCCTACACTCCCGGCGTCGCCGAAGTGAGCCGGGCAATCCACGCCAAGCCCGAGCTCGCCCGCACCCACACGTGGGCCGAACGCCTGGTGGTCGTCGTCAGCGATGGCACCGCCGTCCTGGGCCTCGGAAACATCGGACCCAGCGCCTCCCTTCCGGTCATGGAAGGTAAGTCCGCCCTCTTCAAGGCCTTCGGCGACCTCGATTCCATTCCGCTCGTCCTCAACACCACCAACGTGGACGAAATCATCGAAACCCTCGTTCGCCTGCGCCCGAGCTTCGGCGCCGTGAACCTCGAGGACATCGCAGCCCCTCGCTGCTTCGAACTCGAAGAGCGCCTCATCGAAGCCCTGGACTGCCCGGTCATGCACGACGACCAGCACGGCACCGCCGTCGTAGTCCTCGCGGCCTTGACGAACGCCGCCAACGTGACCGGGCGCGAACTCGAAGGCCTCAAGGTGGTCGTCTCCGGTGCGGGCGCCGCGGGCATTGCGGTTTCCGAGATCCTGCTGACCGCCGGCGTCAAGGACGTCGTCCTTCTGGACTCCAAGGGCATCATCAACGCCGAGCGCGCGGACCTGGCCAACGATTCGAGCAGCGTCAAAGCCCGGTTCGCGCGCCGCACCAACCCGCGCGGGATTTCCGGCGGCCCCGCCGAGGCACTGGAAGGAGCAGACGTCTTCATTGGCGTTTCTTCGTCCAAGCTGGCCGAAGAGCACCTGATGCTCATGAGCCAGGATTCCATCGTGTTCGCCCTGTCCAACCCTGACCCGGAAGTCCTTCCGGAAGTCGCGGTGAAGTACGCGGCGGTTGTGGCTACGGGTCGGAGCGATTTCCCGAACCAGATCAACAACGTCCTCGCTTTCCCGGGCATCTTCCGGGGAGCCTTGGACGCCGGTGCACGCCGCATCACCCCGGCCATGAAGATCGCGGCTGCCCGGGCAATCGCCGAACTCGCCGAGGAAGGCCTCTCCGCCGAATACATCGTGCCGAGCCCGCTGGATCCGCGCGTCGCCCCCGCCGTGACGGCCGCCGTCGCAGCCGCGGCCGAGTAACGCCAACCTCGCTCGAAGATCCGACGACGGCGACGCTCCCCAGGGGGCGGCGCCGTCGTTCCTTTTCCCGGCAATTCCCCCAACGCTCGCGCAGGTCTCGCGGGTTTTCTCCCGACGCCCGCGCGGTTCTTGCGGCAACGCACCCAACGCTCGCGCAGGCCGGGCCAACCTAAACTGGGGCAATGAACGCCGAAACAGTGGTGACCGTGCTGTGCGGGCTCGCGATCGTGGTGGGCGTGATCGGCACCATCGTTCCTGTGCTGCCGGGGAGCGTTTTGATCGGCTTGAGCTTGTTGGCGTGGGCCCTTTGGGGCGGTGCCGGCGTAGTGGGGTGGATAGCGTTCGGGATCGGCGCAGGGTTCGTCTTGGCCGGCATGGCATCTAGCACTGTGCTCACGGGCCGGAAACTCAAGCAGCACCGGATTCCGAATCGTTCCATTTTGGTGGGCGTCGTCCTGGGAATCGTCGGGATGTTCGTCCTTCCCGTCGTTGGTTTGTTCCTGGGATTCGCGGTAGGCCTTTTCCTGAATGAATTGCTTCGGACCAGGAATTTCAGGGGCGCAATCAAGACCAGTGCTGCCGCGCTCAAGGCCACGGGTTTGGGCATGCTGGCGGAATTCACACTGGCGTGCTTGGCGGCAAGTACGTGGGTGGTCGGCGTGTGGATAGCAGTCATCGCCGCTTAGGAACTGCACAATTCTGGCTTGAGCGAGCGTTCGGGTAGAGCCTGGGGGCTGTGAGCGAGCGTTCGGGTAGAGCCTGCGGGATGTGAGCGAGCGTTCGGGTAGAACTTGCGAAACGTGAGCCGGCGTCACCCAAGAACCAGAAACAAAGGCGGCGGTCGCCCCGCGAAGGGGTGGCCGCCGTCGTGCTTTTCAGTTGGTGTCGCAATCGGCCTGCGCTACATGGCGCGGCCTTTTGCTTCCTCCCTAATGTCCCGCCCGAGCCAGATTCCTAGGCCAACCATGACGATGCCAAGGATCAGGTGCAGCCAGTTGTCGCCGGTGTTCAGTGGCACGAAGTCCGCGCTTGCGTTGGACATAACGATGAGGCCGTAGATCCACAGCAGGAGGTAAATTGCACCGCCGACCAGAAGGTATCCACGGGCCATTCCCTCGGTACGGGCCATGTAAAGGCCTACAGCGCCGTACAGCAGGTGGACGATGTTGTGCAGGATGGATACTTGGAAGACTCCAAGAAGCATGGCGCCCGAGTCATGCCCAGCGAAGGACATCGCGCCGTAATTGGTGGTGATGCCCGGAATGAATCCCAGAACACCAACAGCCAGGAAAACCCAGCCCAAGGTGAGTGCTGTGTTGTGCAGCGTCAGCCCCATGACGTGATGGTGCTGCGCCGGGTGCGAAGCAGTGGTCATAGCTCCTCCCGATCACGATTTCCACCGGCCCTTCAAGTGGAGGGCCGTATCGCGGCAAGGAGTCGGAACCCTGCCGACGAAGATATCTTACTCCCGAAAGCGCGGAAAAAGAGGGGGAAGGGGTGGAACCAGCACAGCTAGCATGGTTCTGTGATGCCTGATTGTTCGAGTTCCCGTCCCGGTTCCAGCCGGGGGATGGCGCGGCAAGCATGAGCGAGTCGCCGGTTCCCGGAGCCAACGGCCCGATCTTCAATGAAACGCGGGACATTACACCTTTCAGGAAGGGACATGTCCGGACTTCGGTGAGCGGCTTGGCCGATGGCCTGGCCGGGGCGATAAGCGCCGTGCTGAAGGGAAAAACGGCGGGCAGGATCGACGTCGCCGGGGATGTTCCAAAGCTAAGGCGGCTTTCGGGCAAGACAGCAAAGACCATGTACCAGGCGGTTTTCACCAGCGCGGAACCGGACCGCCTCATCGCCTTCGCCCGTGCCAATCCGGGCTGGGCCGGCTTGTGCTACGTCATCGCGGGCCTTCTCCTGTATCAGCACGGTGGCTACCTCCGCGCGGCGGAGCTGCTCCGGCGCGGTCTTTCGGTACGGATCGACGACGACGCGAGCCAGTTCTCGGCCACCTACCTTGGCAGGGTGGTCACGCGGGTCGAGGTCGCCGAGCGGATCAACGTACCGGTCCTCTTCAGTGAGGAATCTGTGTTCCTGGCGCTGTCGCACTGCTTGCGGGAGGCGGGGCAGACCGAAGAGGCGCTGGAAGTCCTGGCCGGTTTGCCGCCGTCGTTGCCTTCCGCGCTGGCCCGCTGCACCGCCGCGGGGACGCTTGAGCGGCACGCCGACGTCGTCGCCTGGACCGAAGGGCTCCGCAACGCGGACGATCTTTCGGCGGCGCTCCTCCTGATCCGGGCTCGCTCGCTCAACAGCCTGGGCGAGCGGAGGGCGGCGCTGGCGGCGCTCGCCGAAGTGCTTCGACGCAAGAAGACCAGCCTGGCGCTGCGCAATGACGCGTTCACGGACCGCGCCTTGTTAGTGCTCGACGTCGGACTGAAGGCTTCCAGCCCCCGTCCCCCGGGTGCGCGTCCCCCGGGTGCCCGCGCACCGAAGGCCCGCTCCGGATTGCGCGGGAAGGACAGTAAGGACGGGGAACTCGAAACCGTGGACGGTATCCGCAAGGACGCCGAAATCCGCCGGTTGTGGAACAAGGATTTCAGCGAGCCTGGCGACTAGGAGCGCAACGCCTTGATGATTCCCCGGAGCGAAACCCCCACAGCTCCGACGAGCGGCAGCATCATCGCCATGAGCACCAGGGTGTTCGGCTGGAACGCGACGCTCCCGTTGGCTTTGCGGCCGTAGGCTCCGATCGGGAAGACCATGCCGCCGCCCCCGCCACCAGCCGCGTTGTTGCCGTCGCCGCCTCCGCCAAAACCGAAGGATACGACGGCGACCGGGATCAGTTCCTCTCCGCCGATCTGCTGCGCAGGGCCAAAGGCCCGTGATACGCCGAATTGCTTGAAGGATTCCACGAGGGCTGAAAAGTCGTCAGACATGAAGCCGACGATAGGCCGCCCCGCGCGCGAACGCCAGAGCCGCAGTCCGGACGGCGCCCATGGCGGACTCACCGCAGCAGCGGCAGAACCTGTTCCCCGAGCAGCACGGCCCCAAGCCCCATCATGATGATGCCGCTGGCCAGTGTCACTCCGCGTGCCGCGCCGGGCCGCGACTGCAGCAGCCTCCGGGCCGTCAACGCCACCACCGTGTAGATGAGCCCCGCCAGCAACACGAACGTCAATCCAAGCACGCCCGACTGAACCGGCACCGGCAACGACGCCTGGGGACTAACGAACTGCGGCACCAGCGCCAGGAAGAACAGGAGGCCTTTGGGGTTGATGCCGCTCGTCCCCATGCCCTGCAGGAAAGTGCGCAGTTGCGTGGGGGACTGCCCGACGGCGTCATCCGCGGCGAAGCTCGCGCCCCGCCACGAGCGCATGGTGCCGACACCGAGCCAGAGCAAATAGCCTGCCCCGGCGATCGTGAGCCAGCCGAGGAGCCCCGGAACGCCGGCCAGGAGGGCGGCGAGGCCAACCACCATGAGGGCTGTGTGCACCAGGTATCCGCTGCACAGGCCGGCCACCGCGGGGACGAAGCTGCGCTGCCGAAGCCCGGCGGAAATCGTGTACGCCCAGTCGAGGCCCGGCGTGGCCGCCAAACTGAAGGCGACGATCACGAACGCGATGAAAAGCTGGGGATTCATGGTGGCTCCTGGCTGGTGGGTACACCATGAACTTTAGGGAAAATCGCCCCATAAGTGTTCCTATTTTTAGCTCAACTCACCGCCTGGTAGGTAAGATATTTGCGTGATTGACGGGATTGATAGAACTATTTTGCGCCACCTCAAAGAAGATGGCCGGATAACTGCCACGGCGCTCGCGGGCAAGGTGGGTTTGACGGTGGCTCCGTGCCATCGGCGGCTGCGCGATCTTGAGGCTTCCGGGGTGATCCGGGGCTATCGCGCGGACATCGATCCCGCGGCTATTGGCCTCGGTTTCGAGGCGATCGTTTTCGTCACCTTGCGCCAGGTCGATCGGGCCACGATGTCCGACTTCGAGGACCGCGTGGCAGCCATCCCCAACATCGTGGAGGCCCAGCGGCTCTTCGGTTCGCCGGACTATCTCCTGCGCGTGATCGCGGCGGACCTTCCCGCGTACCAGCGTTTCTACGACGACCAGCTCACGGCGCTTCCCGCCGTCGAACGCCTCACGTCCACGCTGGTGATGAAGAACCTCAAAACCAACACCGGCCCGCCCGTCTAGGGGTGGAGGAGGCCGGTTGTCCGGTAGGGGATGACTTCGCGAAGGAACATGCTCGTTGAAGTGCGAACGATTCCGGGGCATAACCTGATCTCTTCGGACACCCGGTAGAGATCGTCCGGGCTGGTGGCGACAACGCGGATGATGAGGTCGGTGTCGCCGGCGGGGGCGTGGCATTCGAGGACTTCGGGGATTTCCCGGAGGGCCGCGATTGCTTCGTTGAGCCTGCTTTGGTCCAGTTCCGCGCTGACCGCCGCCGCGACGCCGCGGCCCAGGGCGGACGGCAGCACCCGGCTGCTGTTGGGACGCAAAGCCCCCGACGCCGACATCCGCTCAAGGCGCGACTGTACCGTTCCGCGGGCCAGGCCCAGGCGCTGGGCGAGCACCATGATGGGTACGCGGGGATCGTCGTCGAGCGCTGCGAGGATCCGCTTGTCCGTTGAATCCAATTCGTGCATGGTGGGGCTTTCTGGAGGGAGCTTCGGCAAAATGACTATCCGCTGCCTACATTCTTCCAGGAGTTTGGTCAGATTGACCACTCGAGGCTAGCTCTGTTGCACCAACTGCCGGGATCCTGCTGCAATTATGGCAACGAAGGGAACGGCTACCGCCCAACCCAAGAGGCTACGGACCAGCCGGCACACCAACCGGTCACCGCAAACACATCCCGCAAGGATGCAGCCCGCTGAATGACTCTTGTTCACAGCATTGTCCTTCCGCATCCGCCGGTGTCGCCAATGAAGGGCGGCCGGCAACCATCCTCAAGAGCCCCTGAGCCACCGAACGCGTTGCGGTAGCTGAGGGGCTCTTGTGCTGCATAGGCTTGAGGCATGACCTCCGCTGGCCGTTTTGCCCCGAGCCCCTCGGGTGAGTTGCACGTGGGCAACTTGCGCACGGCCATGCTCGCGTGGCTTTTCGCCCGTTCCACCGGCCGTTCTTTCCTGTTGCGCGTCGAAGACCTCGACCGCGCGCGGGCCGGGGCCGAAGCCGTCCAGCTGCGGGACCTGGAAGCGGTGGGCGTGACGTGGGACGGCGGCGTCATCCGCCAAACCGGCCGCGCCGCTTTGTACGATTCCGTGATCAGGCAACTCGGCGACGCCGGACTGACCTATGAATGCTTCTGCACGCGCCGGGAAATCCAGGAGGCCCCGTCCGCGCCGCACGCTCCGCAAGGTGCCTACCCGGGGACCTGCAGGAAGCTCTCGACGGCGGAACGGGAGATCCGCCGGGCCACTCGCCCCGCTGCCATCCGGCTCCGTTCCGAAACGAAGGAATGGACTGTTGAGGACCAGTTGCACGGGGCCTACACGGGGATCGTGGACGACTTCGTGCTCCGGCGCAACGATGGCGTGACCGCCTACAACCTGGCGGTCGTGGTCGACGACGCCGAACAAGGCATAGACCAGGTGGTCCGCGGCGACGACCTCTTGTCCTCCACACCACGCCAGGCGTATTTGGCTTCCCTCCTGGGTTTGCCGGTTCCGGAATACGCGCACGTGCCGCTCGTGGTGAATCACGACGGCGACCGTTTGGCGAAGCGCGACGGCGCAGTGACGCTCGACGACCTCGCCGCCGTCGGGCTTTCCGCCGAAGAGGTGCGGGACATGATCCTGGAGTCGCTAGAGTTGCCAATGGGGCCGCTGGGCGGCGCCGTGGACAGCTTTGATCCGGCCCGATTGCCGCTCGAGCCATGGGTGTGGACGGGGCGGCTGCAAGCGATGATCCGGAAGGGGGACTAGGTGCTCGCATACGTGCTGACCGGCTACGGCGGAGCCGAGGCCATGGAACTCCAAGACGTGCCGAAGCCCATCGCGGGCCCCGGCGAGGTCTTGGTCAAGGTCTTCGCGGCCGGCTTGAATCCCGTCGACTATAAGCAGCGCGAAGGAGCCGTGCGGCTGATCACCAGGCCGAGGCTGCCGCTGGTTGCCGGAAGCGAGTTGGCTGGAATCGTCGAAGCCGTGGGTCCTGGCGTGCGCCGCTTCGCAACTGGAGACCGGGTGTTCGCCCGCGTGGACAAGGCCAGCCTCGGTGCGTTCGCCGAACATGCCGCCGTCAATGAGGACCTGGTGGCCCTCATGCCGAGGTCGCTCAGCTATGCCGAAGCCGCGAGCCTCCCGCTCGCCGGTCTCACCGCCTTGCAGGCACTAAGAGACGAACTCAAGGTCAAGCCCGGGATGAAGGTGTTCATCTCGGGCGGCGCCGGCGGAGTGGGTACCTTGGCGATCCAACTCGCCAAGCACTTCGGCGCAGAGGTGACCACCACAGCGTCTCCCCGCGGAGAAGCGCTGGTTCGCTCCCTCGGCGCGGACGCCGTCGTCGACTACACGAAGGACAACATTGCCGCCGTTCTGAGCGGTTTCGACGCAGCCCTTGACCTGGTAGGCGGGGAAACCCTGGAGCAGACGTTCAAGATCCTCAAGCCTGGATCCACGGTTGTCAGCATCGCCGGGATGCCGGAACCGCAGACCGCGCTGAAGGACCTCGGCGCACCTGCCTGGCTGACGGTGTTGTTCTGGGCGGCAAGCTTCGGGCTACGCGGACGCGCGCGCGAAGAGAAGGTCAAATACCGCTACCTGTTCATGCATCCCAGCGGCGAAGACCTGGCTGTCCTGGCGCGACTGGTCACGGAAGGCCGGCTCAAGCCAGTCATTGACAGCAGCTATCCGTTGGAAAAAATCGCCGACGCCTTCGCCGCACTCGAGCAGGGACGCGCCAAGGGCAAGATCGTGGTGACCATGGACAGTCGTGCCGGATAGGCTGTCCGGGTGGATGCACAGACGATTGCCCCAGGATTCGAAGCGGTAGCCGAACTCTTTGGCCGATACCTCCGCGAGGACCCCGAATACTCGGCCCAGTTGGCGGCCTATCACCGAGGCGTCAAGGTCCTGGACATCAGCGGAGGCCCGCACCGCCGGCCGGACTCGGTGACGGGAGTCTTCTCCTGTTCGAAGGGCGTTTCCGGGTTGGTCATCGCCCTCCTGGTCCAGGACGGTCTCTTGGACCTCGACGCCGAAGTGGTCAAATACTGGCCCGAATTCGGGGCCGAAGGGAAGGCGGCGGTCACTGTTGCCCAATTGCTTTCCCACCAGGCGGGCCTCCTGGGCGTCGAAGGCGGCCTTTCCTTGGAGGAATGCAACAACTCCGAGCTCGCCGCGGCCAAGCTGGCCCGCCTGCGTCCGATGTGGAAGCCCGGCGCCGCGTTCGGCTACCACGCCCTGACCATCGGCGTCTTCATGGAGGAGTTGTGCCGGCGAATCACGGGATCCACGCTCCAGGAAGTCTACGAACAGCGGATCCGCGCTGTTACCGGAGCCGACTTTTTCCTGGGATTCCCGGATGCCGAGGAGGCCCGGTACGCGACGCTTCGCTGGCAGGCCGACCCCGCCCAGCCGTGGATCGACCCCGCCAGCCACTACGGCTTGTCCGCCAACTCGGTGGGAGGCGCGATCCTCGACCTGCCGAATATCCGCGAGGTCCGGGCGGCGGGCTTGTGTTCCGTGGCGGGCGTCGCCAGCGCGGAAGGCATGGCTCGCGTCTACGCGGCGGCGCTCACGGGACTTGCTTCCGACGGCGACCATCCCGCCGTCGCGCCCTTGCTCAGCGAGGAAACCATCCGGACGGTCTCGGACGAGCAGGTCTTCGGCATAGACCGCGTGTTCGGTGACACGAGCAGCTTCGCGACCGTGTTCATGCGATCGCACGCGCGGAACCCATACGGCAGCCACCGTGCGTTCGGGCACGACGGCGCCAGCGCGTCTTTGGGGTTCGCGGACCCTGTGTATGAACTCGGCTTTGGCTACGTACCGCAGCAGGCCGAGCCCGGTGGCGCGGGGTGCCGCAACCTCGAACTGAGCGCGGCGGTGCGCAAAGCGATTATCGGACTGTCTCACTAGGAGGACGGCATGACATTCACTGTTGAAACCGCCAAGGTCCTTGCCGAGGTGGCCCACTATCGCCAGAAGGACAAACTGAAGCGGCCGCACCGAGACCATGTTTTGGCGGTGGGTGAGGCCTTGGTCGATTTCGACGACGACATCCAGATCGCCGGCTACCTCCACGACATCGCCAAGGACACTCCCATCACCAAGCAAGCTCTGGTGGACATGGGCGTTTCCGAACGGGCCGTGGCCATCATCGAACGGGTGACGCGGCGGTTCAACGACAATCCGGACAGCGACGAGGAAGTAATCCTCCACATCGCCGAAGACCATGACGCGAGCCTGGTCAAGATTGCCTGCAACGCGCACACCTCCTTGCCGGAACGGATGCAGGCGTTCGCCGAGAAGTGGCCGGACAGGCCGCCGGCGACGACCCGCTACGCGGAGGCACGTAAGGTGCTGTACAAGGCGGTCCCACGCGGTGAAAGCCACCTGATCCTGGACCGCCTCAACCCGGACCTGCTGTCCGAACTGGACCGCTTGGCCGAGGACTAAGCGGCTGAATCGACTGGAACGCCGAGGGTCTAGGGCTTCCCGGGCTCGTTCTCGGTGGATGTGGCGGGCTTCCGGCTAGCGGACGCAGCCGTGTCAAGGAGGATGTGTTCGTGGATCTGGCGCGTGAGTTCGTGGATCGTCCGCGTGAGTTTGGTGTTCTCCTCCAGCAGCTGCTCTTGGGCGTTGTAGTCGTGGTCCGCCTTCGCCTGCTGGAAAGCGGCCTGGCGGTTCTGCCCGATCATCACGAAGGTTGAAAGGAAGATCGCTTCCAGGGAGACGATCAGCGTCAACGTAGGCCACGGACTTTGTTCGAACACGAGCATCCAGACGGCGAAGAGCAACACATGCAGGTAGACGAAGTTCATCGATCCGGCGAATGCCGTGATTGCGTCCGCGACCCGGAGTTGGATGCTTGCGGCTCGACGTTCGGCTTCTGCCAGGACTGACGGATGCAGCCTGGACGGCTCGCTGTGGGTAAGCAACCGCGTTGGCCTCAAATAGGGCCGTGAATGCGGAGGAACGCTTTTGGTGGATGCCGGTTGTGTGTCGACCTGCTGTGTCATCCGTTCGATCCCTTGGCTCGGGGCGAGGCGATCTCGCCTTCGAAAGCGAGCCTAGCGCCGCGACTCCCGTGAACCTAGCATCGAAACTTCCCTCTTGCCACGATCTGAACTATCCCCCCATCAGTCGCCGGCGATGCTTGAGTTCTTTGATCCAATCCCGGGTTTGCGCCGCCCCGAAAGGTGACGCGCCGCCGTCGAGCTCTGCCATCAGCGGACCGGACGCTTTGAGCGCAAGCTCCAGGACACTGTTCGCCGCACGGTCGGTCAGGCCGAGCCTTCCTGCCCAGGCGAGGAAATGCTTCCGGGAGATGCCCGTTTTCTTCCCGCCGATTCCGAGCGCGAGGGTTTTGTCGCCGTAAACGACTGTGGAGGGGATGTCGTAGACCGGCGCGATGGTGTATTCGCCGCCCGGGGACTGGACCATCGAGACGTTCTTGGCATGGAGGTCGCCGTTGCCCGTGAGCCAGGCGAAGGCGAGTTGGAGCGCGAGGTTGCGCAGGGCCGGCAAGGGCGCGGCGCAGTACGCTGCGAGTGCCCTGCACACGTCGCCAAACGGAACGCTGTACTTGTCCGCCGGGTAGAGGCCCAGCACTTGGGCTCCATCTTCGACGGCGAGGCGCACCGGCACGCCGTCTGCTCCGGTGAGCCGATCGAAACGCTCGACGAGCAGCCCCGCCCGCCCGCCGACGTCGTGCACTAACTGGACTGAGCTGACGGGGATCCGCAGCTTGCGCGCAAAACGGAACATGAGGAACTCGTTCTCCACAACGAACGGGAACTCGGGCGCGTTGAGCTTGAGGATGAACCGCTTGCCGGCCTGCGCCACGGGGAGGGAGATCATCCCTGCGGACAACTTGTCCTGCACACCCGCCAGGGCCACGGGATCGATGAGTCCGGAGTCGCCCAGCAGGGCGTCGAAGTCGAGTGGCAGCTTCGAATCGAGTACGACGGCGGACCCCCCTTCCGTGGGCCGCTCGCCGTGGGGGACGGTCTGGACATCGCCCACGGCGTCCCCGCCCGCGCCCATGAGGAGGGCGAGTTCGTCGTCGGCACTGGCTTTGACCGCGCGGCGCAGGGAATTCAGGCGGCGGCCTTCCGGGAGCAGCCCGGTGAAATAGGCGGGAACCGCGCCGCTCGGGGTGAAGACGGCTTGGCTGGTGAGGGGGAGTGTGGTGGCGACGGACGGGCCTCCCGATTCGAGGTAGCGCGGCAGGTAGCTGAACTTGGTGCCGCCTTCATGCCGCTCGATGCGGGCCGCGAGGATGCCTTGCTTGTAGACGTCGGCGATGCGGTGGAAGGTCATGGTTGGGGTGTTTTGGTGGCTGTTTTGTTGGCTGCTTTGGTGGCGTGCGCGACCGCGAGTTCCAGGCCCAGCGTGCCGAGCACGGACAAGAGGGGTTCCAATTGGACCGTGGGTTTGCCTTGCTCGACAAAGCGGACGAAGCGCTCCGACACCCCGGCGAGGTCCGCGAGGTCGGACTGGCTCAGGCTGAGGGACCCGCGGCGGGCGCGGACGGTGGAGCCGAGGGAACGGGCGAACTCCTCAGGGGACATGCTCATCCTTCCGGGCATCGGCTGCCATTGTGCCCAACAGTCCCGTGCCCAAACCGGCACGTTCGTTCCGTTTCCTCCAGTTTGCGCTTCCGGAAAGCCCGAATCAAGCCCCCCACCTCGGAAACCGGCACGTTCGTTCCGCCCCTCCTCCCGAGTTTGTGTACACCTCGCGCCCCTTAAAAGCCGTTTTAACGGGTGTTAGCTGTACACAACTCGAGGGGTTTCGCTTGGCCCACAGGAGCAGTCCGATGTACGCCAGGTCGAAGACGCTGCACAAGGCACCGATTCCCAGGATGAACGGGGAATCCTGGAGCACGCCGAAATTGATGGTCGGTGCGAGCGTGCCAATCCACTTCGACACCCCGATCACCAGTGTTTGGCCCCGCAGTCCCCGGCGAGCTGCGAACATGGCAATGAACAAGCCGGACATCAGAAGGTTCTGGAGGAAGGCCGCGTACGGCGCCGCGAGATCCCAATCGAATTTCAAGACAAACAGGGCTTGCACAGCAAACCCCGCTATTCCCAGCAAGACCGCCCATCCAATGAACATCGGCCGCGTGACGAAACCGGGCAATTCCCGCCTGCCGAACGCGAAAAAGGTGTACACGATCGCGACGTCGGCAAGTCCCCACGCGAGGTTGATGAACCCCTGCACGGACGGCCCGGTGCTGAGCGAATGGATCGCGTAGATCGATTCCCACGCGATGTTCAAGGCCAGCGCCGCGGCCGGGATCGCGTAGCTTTTGTCCCGGAATCCCACGCGGATGGCGTCGACGTAGACCACTGTCCAGGCGACGCCGCTCAAGATTGTCAGAAACAGGATCATGGTTTCTCCCCTCCGCCCATTTCGCCGGAAGCCCTCCCGCTCGCCGGAATCTTCCGGCGAGTCCGCACCGTTCCAGCGAATTGGCGGGCCGGCGGCCGAACCGGGACCTGCTAAACCCGGCCCAGCACGTCGATGTCCTCCAGGAAGTCCCGATGCACTTCTTCGCTGACGGTGGTGCGGGTATCGGCGATCGCATCGAGGTAGTCCTGCGTGACGGGTCCCTTGCGGCCGTTCGACGCCGGTGAGCCGGCAGCGGCGGGCGACGTACCGAGCTCGCCGACTGTGTATATTGCTTTTTCCAGCGCACGCTGGGAGGCGCTGCGGGCCGCGTACTCGATGTCCGCCGGGGAGAAGCCCTCGGTGCGCGAGACCAGCAAGTCCACGTCGATCGAGTCCACCACGCTCGCCGGGATGAACCGCTGCCACATGGCCTCGCGGGCATGGGTGTCCGGCAGGCCGATCGGGATCACGTAGTCGAAGCGGCCGTGGCGCAGGAACGCCGAATCCAGGGCGCGGATGAAGTTCGTCGCGCACACCAGCAAACGCCCGGGCTGCTCCCGGAACGCCGGGATGATCTTGAGCAGCTCGTTCGTGACGCCCTGCAACGGCGACGGCGGCTCGCCGGAACGCTGCGACGCGATCTCCTCCACCTCGTCGATGAACACGACCGCGTGCTCGAGTTCGGCGATCTCCAGGAACGTCTCGCGCAGCGCGCCGGCCAGGCCCTTCGGATCCGACGCCAGCCGGGACGGGAAGACCTCCACGAACGGCCACTCGAGCCGGGAAGCTATCGCCTTCGCGAACGTGGTCTTGCCGGTCCCCGGGGGCCCGAAAAGCACGACGGCGCGCGGCGGCACCACGCCGAATTCGTCCGCGAGGTCGGCTTCGGCGAGTGGCAGGACCAGGCGGCGTTCCAGCAGTTCCTTCTCGCGCCGCATGCCGGCCACGTTCTCCCACAGGTCGCGGGCCAGGATCCGGCCGCCGAGCTGGCTCAGCGGCTCAAGCTCCTGGCGCTGCACGGGGATGGTCCGCTCGAAATAATGCAGGTTCTGCTTGAGCAGGAAACCACGGCCGAGGAAAGCTTCAACGCGGGTCTCGGACTCGGGCATGAGCGCCGAGAGCTTGTTCAGGCCGTGTGGCGCCATGCGGTTTTCGACGGCGGAGAGCAGCGAGGTGCCGATCCCGCGGCCGCGGAAATCGGGCAGCGTGGCCAGGAACACGATCCAGCCTTGGTCGTGCGCCGCGCGTCCGACGGCGGCCCCCACCACTTGCTCGCCCTGCACCGCGACGACGGCGTGGTCCTTTTCGCACGACGCCAAAACTTCGGAAAGCGCATAGACCGGCTCGACGTTGTCCGCCTTGAGCGTTTCCCACAGGTGCAGGATGCCGTCCATGTCCGAGGAATGGAAGTCCCTGATTCGCCAATTGCTCATGCCCGCTCCTTGGTGGATCGCCGTCGATTACCTGGTGTTGAGCATAGGCGACCGGCATGCCGCGCGGGGTTGCAATCGCGTTGCGTTACGACGGCGGGTGGTCCCTAATGCTGCTCGAGCCGCTTTTCCAGCCGGGAGCGGGCGCTTGCGAGGGACTGCTTTGTCAGTTTGGTGGCGGCTTTGACGTCGCGCGCCCGGGACGCTTCCAAGAGTGCCGGCTGGGGTGTCCAGAGGCTGGCGTCGTTGTGATCCATGGCTTCGGTGGCGCCGATGACCTTATAGGGGCGGCATTGGAGCCACAGGTTTTCGATGACGTCCACCAGGACGGGGTTTCCGCCGGCTTTGTACAGCGTGCGGAGGAGGTCTTCGTCGTCGTCGAGCGCGTCCCACACCCGGCGCTCGGCCACCGCCTTTTGCATTCGGGAGCATGCGGCTTCCATGCGCGCGATATCGGCGTCGGTGACTTTGGCTGCGCCAAGGCGGGCGGCTTCGGCTTCGAGGGTAGCGCGGACGTCGTAGATGTGGATCAGCTCGGTGACAGTGAATTCGCGGACCACGGCGCCCCGATGAGCGGCCACCCGCGTGGCAAGTCCAGTTTCTTCAAGGCGCCGGATAGCCTCGCGGACCGGCATGACGCTGGTGCCCACCATCGCGGCGATATCCCGGACCCGCAGCGGCGACCCGCCTGCCAGATCCCCTGTGAGGATGGCCGTGCGCAGCGCGTCGTAGACCTGGTCTGCAACGAGGGTGGGGGTAATCGCAAGGCCCAGGGATGGTTCGGCCTGCTTGCCCGGTGCGGAGGGTGTGGTCTCTTGCCGTTCGTCGGCGTCGGCGCTTCTTGCCATGGAATCGATCCTAGGCGAGCCGGACGTGTTTTGCCTCCGGCGGCTCGGTGAGGCACCTTGGTGAGGCGCCGCCGTCGGAATTCCGTTAGCCAAGGGAGGCATTAGGCGCTCGCGCCGACTCGGCTGAGGTCCTCGGCGGCTTGGCGGGTGAAACTGATGAAACGGTTCCGCTCCGCGTCGGTGGCCGCGCGGTCGAGCGGAACCATGGTGGTGACGACGCCGGCAAGGCCTGCTTCGCCGAAGACGGGGGCGCTGACGCCCCAGACGCCCGGAGCGAGTGCACCCGAACTAGTGGCGAATCCGCGGGCTCTGATGTCTTCCAGGTCGGTCCGGATGATGGTTTCCTCCGCAGGGGCGAGGAAGTGGCCGGCAAGGATCTCGTCGATCTCTTCTTCCGGGAGGTGGGCGAGGATGGCCCGCGCGCTGGCGCCGTTGAGCAGTGGGCGGGAGCGGCCGGCCGCGTAGCTGCAGCTGAGGATGTGGATGCTTTCGACCGACTCGACGCAGAGGACTTCCCGGCTGCTTTGGACCAGGTAGGCGGCCAGTTCTCCGGTTTCCTTGGAAAGTTGCTCGAGTCTCCGGGACACGATGCCCTGTGCCAAGGCCTCATCACGGTAGTTGTCGGCCAGTCGCACCACTTCCGGGCCGGCGGCATAGCGGCCCATGGTCTGGCTCTCCACCACGAACCCGGCCTGGAGCAGCGTCTCGAGGTGCCGGTAGACGGTGGAAGGCGGGAGCCGAAGGAGCCCGGCAATCTGCTGGCTGCTGAGGCTTCGGTGCCTCGCGAACAGGAGCAGGATGGACATCGCCGTGCCGCGCTCGTCGCGCCGTTTCGGGAAGTCGGACAAGGCGGTCGAGGAGGCTTTTTTGGGGAGGATTCGCTTTTTCATGGGGGTGGCTTTCCGAGGCGTGGAACAAACCGGTGAGAGGGCGGCAGCCGCCGCCTGGAGTAGCCAGGCGGCGGCTGCTTCACGTGCTGCCTACCGGGCGAGGTAGGGCTGGCGCCATTCGGACGACGGCGAGAAGTTTTCGTGGATGAACCGGCCGCTCAGCCACCGCTGCAGGGCGAGGCGGGAGCCTGTCTTGTCGTTCGTGCCGGACGCGCGGCCGCCGCCGAAGGAGACCTGTCCCATGAGCGCGCCGGTGGGCTTGTCGTTGACGTAGGTCATGCCCGAGGCATTGCGCAGCTTGTCCAGGGCCAGCGAGATCGCGCGGCGGTCGTTGGCGAAGATGGACAGGGTCAGGGCGTAGTTGCTGGTCTGGTCCACGAGGTCCAGCACGGAATCCCACTCGTTGTCTTCATAGACGTAGACGGTGAGGAGCGGACCGAAGAATTCTTCGCTCATGGTGAAGGCGTGCGGGTCCGTGGTTTCGAAGATGGTGGGCTCGACGAACCATCCTTCCTCGGGGTGGACGTTGCCGCCGGCCAGGAGGGTGTGGCTTTCCAGGCCCTTGGCATTCTCGATGGCGGCTTCGATCTTGCGGAGCGAAGTCTCGTCGATGACGGCGCCGGTGAAGGTCTCGTGTTCGGCGATGTCGCCCACGCGCAGGGACTTGGTGGTTTCGATGAGTTCATCCTTGATCGCGTTCCAGACGCTGCGCGGCAAGTAGGTGCGGGATGCTGCGGAGCACTTCTGTCCCGAGTACTCGAAGGCGCTGCGGATCAGGGCGGCCCGGACGGCGCCAGTGTCGGCACTGGGGTGGGCCACAACGGCGTTTTTGCCGCCGGTTTCCCCGACGAGGCGCGGGAAGGAGCGGTACTGGTCGATGTGTTCGCCGGTCTTCTTCCAGAGGCTGCGGAACACGTCGGTGGAACCGGTGAAGTTCAGTCCGGCGAATTCCGGGTGTGCCATGGCGTAGTCGGAAATGACGCGGCCGGAACCGTGGATGAGGTTGATGACGCCCGGGGGCAGGCCTGCTTCTTCGAACATGCGCATCAGGACGTCGTTGCTGAGCGCGGACTTTTCGGAAGGCTTCCAGACCACCACGTTGCCCATGAGGGCTGCGGTGGTGGGAAGGTTGGAGGCGATGGCGGTGAAGTTGAACGGAGTGATGGCCAAGACGAAGCCTTCGAGTCCCCGCTGGTCCAGGGTGTTGCCTTCGCCCTGCAGGGCGGCGGGCTGGTCGCTGAAGATCTGCTGGGCCAGGTGGGCGTTGTAGCGGAAGAAGTCCGCCACTTCGCTCGCGGCGTCGATTTCTGCCTGGTGGAAGGTCTTGGACTGGCCGAGCATGGTGGTGGCCACGAGCTCGTCGCGGTACTTGCCGGCGGCAAGGTCGCCTGCACGGAGGAAGATCGCGGCGCGCTCCCACCAAGGGGTCCGGGACCAGTCGTGCTGGGCGGCGAGGGCCGCGTCGATGGCAGCCTGGATGACGGTTTCATCGGCGGTGGGAATGCGGCCCAATACCTGGGAGTGGCGGTGGGGAGCGGTGACATCGCGCAGTTCGCCGGTCATGGAACGTTCGCCGTTGATGACGTGGGGGAGGTCGCGGACACTGGATGTGACCTCCGCGATCGCCTTCTTGACGGACGCGGCCTCCGGCGAACCCGGGCGGAATTCCCGCGATGGCTCGTTGTAGGGCGTGGGGACTTTGAAGTTGCCAGTTACGCTGACTGATTGGGCGGACATGATCCGGTTTTCTCCTCTTGGGTTTTCCGAAGCCGGGGCCACGGGTTGGTTCAGTGGGTTTCGAGCCTCTGCTCCAGCCGGCCGCAAGGCGCCAGCCAGGGAACGGACTGGCCGTTTGGAGGTTCAGGGTTGTCGGATTTCGGCTAGCTTCCGATCAGCGACCTCAGGAAAAGCAGGAGGTTGGCGGGCTTTTCGGCCATCCGTCGCATGAGGTACGGGTACCACTGCGTGCCGTAGGGGAGGTAGACGCGCACCCGGTACCCTTCCCTGACCAGTTGGTCCTGCAATTTCCGCCGGACCCCGTAAAGCATCTGGAATTCGAAGGATCGCTTGTCCACGCCGAGTTCGGCCGCGGCTTTCTTGACGACGTCCACGCACGAGTCGTCATGGGTTCCGAATGCAGGGTCCGGCAGGTGCTGGAGTGCCCATCGCGAGAGGAACTTGTATTGTTCGGTCACTTCGTCGGCGTTGCGAAGGGCTGCCGCTGATGATTCGTCGAAGGCGCCCTTGACGAGGCGGATCCGGGGCTTGATATCCGTGAAGGATGCCAGGTCCTCGGGGGTCTGGCGCATGTTGGCTTGGATTGCCACCCGGGTGTTCGGGTGGTCCGGGAGGATGCTCTTGTAGATCGCAAGCGTTTCCCGGCCGACGGAACTGTGCTCCATATCGACTTCCACGGTTGCTCCGTGCGTTGCCGCAGCATCCAGGAGCGCCTTGAGGTTGTTGGCGCATTCCTGGGGATCGATCATGATGCCCAATTGGGACAGCTTGACCGACACCGTGGAGCCCGGGGCGCGGTTTTGGATGTTCTCGATGGCGCCTTGGTATTCCTGGGTCGCCGCTTTGGACTGGGCCAGGTGGTGGACCGACTCGCCCAAGAGATCAAGGCTGACGTCGATGCCGGCCTTGTTGAGTTCCGCGGTTGCTGCCCAGGCGTCTTCGAGCCCGTTCCCGGCGACATATCGGTCGACGATGGGACGGGTGAAGCGGTTGCGGGTGGCGATCGCTTCAAGTTGCTTGTTCTCTGCGACATGCAGCAGAAGTCTGTTAGGCATTGGTGCACTTCCTAAGAGTCGCCGCGGAGCCGCGGATCCTTCAGCCGGCCAGTTCCCTGAATTCGGGGGTCCGGACTGTTCTTCTGTGGCCCAACCCTCTTCCGAGTGTTGTTCACACCACATTATCTTGTGATCACAAATCACACAAGGTCTGACCGACCCGGCCTTTGCGATTAATCCGAGCGGACGGTCGTGATGGCGAGCACCGCCACCGTTGGCCCATCTCATTCGCGAGAGCCGGGCTGGATGGACAACTTTGGAACCTGATGGTTTTGGCACTTGCTTCCTTCATTTGTAGGGGGAGCATGGAGCGAGACCTTTAATAAGGAAACTATTGTGTGATCACATATCGCAAGTTATGGTGATCAGACCACAATCTTTGGAGGCGGCGCAGCCTGTCCATAGGCTGCGCTCCCCGGCTGGCACCGACGCCCGCTCGTTGAAAGGACTGAATCCCTGATGACCACCATTCGCAGCGAGGAATTGGCTGCCCTGTGCGAGCGTGCGCTGCTGGCCGCCGGCGCCGATGGGCAGGCCGCCCAGGTCCTGGCCAATGCCACTGTTGAAGCGGAACTGGTGGGCAACCGCGCCGTCGGCGTCGCCCACCTGTTCGATTACCTTGACGGCTACCGGACAGGCCGCATCGTCGCGGACGCCCAGCCCGCCGTCCGCCGTGCAGCGGGTGCCGTCGTCGACGTCGATGCCCGCAACGGACTTGCCCAAGTCGCCTTCGAGGACGCCTTGGAAGAACTGCTGCGGGCCACCCGGGAGTCCGGCATCGCGGCCTTGTGGATCCGCGGGTCATACACTTGCGGCGAACTCGGCTACTACCCCCGCCGCCTGGCGGGGCAGGGAATTGTGGCCCTGGCCTCTGCAAACAGCCCTTCCCTCATGTCGCTTGGTGGAGCGCCCAAGCCGATCCTTGGCACAAATCCGCTGGCATACGGCATCCCTCGGCCTGGCAAGCTCCCGGTAGTGATCGACCAAGCCTCTTCATCCACAGCGTTCGTCAATATCAGGCGGGCCGCCGAAGCGGGCGATTCCATTCCGGCCGGGTGGGCCCTCGGTCCTGACGGGCAACCCACCCAGGATGCGGAAGAAGCCCTCCGCGGCACGCTCCTGCCTTTCGGCGGCCACCGTGGCGGAAACATAGCATTGCTCGTCGAGATTCTGGCGACGCTCTCCGGAGCCAACTTCTCGATGGACGCCGCGCCCTTCGATCATGGGGCAACATCGCCGGGCATTGGAGTGTTCCTGCTGTGCATCGATCCCGGCATCTTCGCGGGATCTGTAGAACGCCTCACGAAACAGCTCGAAACCCTGCAGGGCGGGCACCAGGTCCGGCTCCCGGCCCTTGAAAACACCGAGCTCCCCGAGCAGGTCACTATCGACGACGGCCTCCTGGACCGGTTGCGCGCCGCAGAAGCCCAAGGCGCCAAGTAACCCACCCCCACCACCACTTCCCCAACAGAGAATCCAGGCGAAGCCAATGTCCTTCAAACGAATGATCCAATCCGTGGAGACCCACTCCGGTGAACCCATGCGTGTCATCACCGGCGGAGTTCCGCACATCCCCGGCGACTCGGTTTACGAGCAAATGAAATGGCTCGAGGAAAACGACGACCAGATCCGCAAGCTCATGCTCCGCGAACCCCGCGGATATCCGCCGTTGTGCTGCAACCTGATCGTGCCCCCGAAGCATCCGGACGCCGTCGCCGGTTTCATCATCATGGAGCAGGTGGAATACCCGGTCATGAGCGGGGGCAACACCATCGCCGTCGCTACCGTCCTCCTGGAAACCGGAATGATTCCGATGCAGGAGCCCGTCACCAAGTTCAACCTGGAAGCGCCCGCCGGCCTTATCGCCATCGAGGCCGAGTGCAGGGACGGCAAGGTCAAGCAGGTCAAGTTCAAGAACGTCCCCGCTTATGCCGTGTATCTTGATGCCGTGATCGACGTTCCTGAGCTCGGCCAGGTGACCGTGGACGTCGCGTGGGGCGGCATGTTCTATGTCATCGCGGACGTCGGCCAGTTCGAAGGGCTGGATCTTGTCCCGGAACGGGGGCGTGACATCACCCGCGTCTCGTCCCTGATCCTCCGCGCAGCCCAGGACCAGTTGCCGGTATCGCATCCGGACTACCCGGGCATCGGCATCACCATCTCCCAGCTTTCCGGGCTCACCAACAACCCCAACGCGGACCGCAAGAACGCCGTTACCGTCGCCAGCGGCCCCGTGGACTTCGACAATCCCGCCACGTGGACCGGCGGCGTCGACCGGTGCCCCTGCGGGACCGGCACGTGCGCAAAGATGGCAACCCTGCACGCCAAGGGTCAGCTCGCACTGAACCAGCCTTTCCGCAATGAAGGCATCCTCGGCAACGTCTACACCGGCGAACTGGTGGAAGAAGTAACGATCCACGGCCATGCCGGGGTGGTCCCGACGCTCAGCGGCCAGGCCTGGATCACCGGTTTCAGCACCTGGGTCCTGGATCACGACGACCCGTTCCCCAACGGCTTCACCGTTGGCGACATCTGGGCACCGCAAGAGCAGGAACAAGGCGCACCCGCCTTCGCGGCTGCTGAATCAGCGAGCTAGGCTACAGGCGAGAGTCGTCCGCAGCAGTCCCACGACGGCGCCTGCCATCACTTCACAGTGGTGGCAGGCGCTGTTACTTTTTTGAAAGGTACTAAACAGTTGAGTGCGTTCGGCTATCTGGCTGCCTCCATACCGCAAAGAACGGCCATGGCCGGTTCCCTCGTCGCACTTCCCATCCTGGCGATCGACCAGACCCATGACGTTGCCGTCGGGGGCGGCTTGGTGGCGGCGTTCCTTGGCCCCAGTGTGGTTGCAGCTCCGGCAGTCGGGGCAGCACTGGACTTGGCGCGCCGTCCCGCGATCCTCGTCGCGGCTTCCGGACTGCTCACGGCCCTGGCTTTCCTTGCGGCAGCCAATCTGAACCAATTGCCGCTGCCCGCCGTGATCACCCTGATGGCCTTCGCGGGCGCAGCTTCGCCCTTCTACATGGGCGGATTGTCCAGCTTCGTCGCTGACACAATTCCGGACCGACGGCGGGCATTCGCCTACGATGCGCTTTCCTACAACGTCTCAGCAGTGGCCGGGCCCGCGTTCGTAGCCTTGATCGCAGCGTTTCTTTCCGCGCAGGCCGCCCTCTTCGCTTTGGCGGGAATCTGCCTCGCCGGCACTTCATTTGCCGGCGCCATCAAAAGCCGTTCCCACAACCACTCATCAGAACCGCCATGGCAGGTTGTCAAAGCGGGCTTCCGAAGGATCTTCGGGCACCGGCCCCTCGCCATCGTGGCGGCCTCCTCGACACTGACCCAGGTGGGCCAAGGCGGTTTGGCGATTGCCGTCGTCGCACTTTCCGTTGATCGGGTGGGGTCACCGCGTGAAGGCGCGGGACTGGTGACGGCCTTCGCCGTCGGAAGCCTGGTCGGCGCCCTCTGGGAGACCCTGCGACCCAGTCGCGGCCGCCCCGATCGCACCATGACGGCAGGTTTTATTGCAACCGGATTGCTGACCATTGGCGCCGCCTTTGACTTCGGCATGCCGTGGGTTTTCGTCACCATCGGACTGTCCGGCGTCTTTACTGCTTCAACGACGACGGCGATGCTGCGTCTGCGCGACCGGCACAGTACTCCGCGGCTCAAGTCCCAGGTTTTCACCGTCAGTGCCGGATTGCGCACGAGCGCATCGGCCGGCGGCGCCATGCTGGCTGCCGCCGCCACCGGGTTGGGCGGGGCCTTGTCCCTGAGCACTTTGGGGATCATTTGGATTGTCTCGGCGGCAGTGATGTTTGCCTATCCCAAGTCCCCGCCCGCGAATGACATCGAGGCTTAGTCTGCGTCGTAGGTGTTGGCGATGTAGACGTCGCAGGGCGCGTTATGGGCCACGCTGTTGGCCACGCTGCCCAGGACGCGTCCGATGCCTCGCATCCTCCTGTTGCCTACCACGATGAGGCGGGCTTCCTTTTGGTTTGCCTCCCTGATGAGGGCATCTGCGGGCCTGCCGCTGGCTGCCGCGTAGGTGATGTTGATGCTTCCGCCGAGGGTATCGGCGACGGTCCTTGCTACTTGTTCGGCCCTGTCGGCGTCCGAGACGAGCCATTTGTTGCTGCCGGTACCGAATACGTCCGAACGGTCGCTATCAAACGCCGAAACCACATGGAGGGTCGCGCCAAGTGCCGTGGCGAGGTCCCTTGCGGTTTCCGCAGCCTTTCGTGCTGTGGGGCTGCCGTCAACGCCTACAACAACGGTTCCGCTCATGTCCTTGCTCCCTTGCTTGCTTCGATTTACTTGAGTGCCAAGGGCGCGTCGGGCGCCCGTCGGGTAGCGGAAGGGCGGCGCCGGACAGAATATCCGGCACCGCCCTTATTCAGGTGGTGCTCCTATTACAGCTCGCTGGGCGCACCCGGCTCGCCGACCGCGGGGTCGAGTCCGTACTTTTCGAGGATTTTCTTGATGGTGCCGTCCTGGCGGAGCTTCCGGATGTCCTCGTCGATCGCCTTGCCGAGGGCCTGGTTGTCGAGGCTGGAGGGCAACATGACCTGGCCGACGGAGGCGAATTCGGGGACATGCGGGTTGGGCTTGACGTCGATCACCTTAGCGCCGTCGATGGGCGCGGTCTTGAACCGGCCCTTGGCTGATGCGGCGGATGCCACGATGGCGTCGATGCGGCCGGCCTTGAGGTCTGCGTAGATGGATTCGTCATCCTGGTAGATCTTGAAGTTGTCCCCGAGCCAAGTCTGCAGGCTGTTGTTATAAAGGTTGCCGGCGACCGAGCCGACCTTCTTGCCGGCGAGGTCGTCGCTCGTGAGGCCCTTGGTGGAGATGATCGCTTGCGGATCGTTCCAGAGCGGGGTGCTCATGTAGACGATGCTCGAGCGTGCCTTGGTGCGCAACCAGTCACCCGAGCCGATGTCGACGCGCTTGGACTGTACCGACGGGATGACCGCACCGGCACCGCCGGAGGAGCTGACGGTGACCTGGAGGCATTCGAGCTTGGCGATCTCGCCGATCAGGTCGCCTTCGGTACCCGTGACACCGCCGTCGGGGGTCAGGGTTGTGGCTGGTGCGTAGTCGTAGCTGGCCACGGTGAGTTGGCCTTGTGTGAGGGTCTTGAGGCCGTCGTGGGCGGGTTTGCAGCTGGAATTGCTGCTGGCACTGTCGGTGCCTCCGCAGGCTGCGAGGGAGATGGCGAGCAGGCCGGCGGCGGTGCCGGCTGAAAGCGCGCGCACGAGTACGCGGGGGGTGCGTGACATGGTTCTTCTTTCTTTGCTGGGGTGTTTAGTTGCGTTGGAGGTGGCGGTTGAGGCGTTGTTCGAGGAGTCGGACGAGGGCGAGGAAGAGGAGGGTGAGGGTGCCGTAGAGGGCGGAGGTGAGGAGGTAGACGGAGAGGTATTGGAAGGTGATGGAGCCGATTTCGAAGGCTTTGGACATGAGTTCGGGGACGGCGATGACGAAGGCGAGGGCGCTGCCTTGGAAGACGAGGACGGCGAGGCCTGCCAGGGGTGGGGTGGAGATGCGCAGGGCTTGGGGCAGGATGATGATGCGGAATCCGGTCCAGCCGGACAGTCCGGAGGTCAGGGCTGCTTCTTTTTGTCCGAGGGGCACGGCGGCGATGCCGGCGCGGAAGTATTCGGAGGCGTAGGAGCCGGTGTTCCAGGACAGGGCGATGATCGCGGTGGTGAGGGATCCGAGGGTGATGCCGGCGTCGGGCAGGCTGAAGTAGAGCAGGTAGAGCAGCACGAGGGCGGGCAGTCCGCGGCCGAATTCGACGAAGAGGAAGGAGATCCAGCGCAGGGGGGCCGGTTTCGCGGCGGCCATGACGGCGAAGAGCAGGCCGAGGGGGAAGCCGAAGAGCAGGGACAGTGCGGTGAGTTGGAGGCTGACACCGAGTCCGGGGGCGAGGGCGGGCAGCCAGGAGGCCCATTGGGTGAGCATGTCCATCATGCCACTCCGATCTTGCGGCGCAGGGTCAGGTCGATGCGCCGGGAGATGAGCGCGACGATGAGGCTGATGATGATGTAGAGGGCTCCGGCGGTGATGAAGGAGAGCAGGCCCTGGTGGGTTTGTTTGGCTGATTGTTGGGCGTAGTAGGTGATTTCGTGCACCCCGATGGTGGAGGCGAGGGCGGAGTCTTTGAGCAGGCCGATGCCGTAGGTGGCGATCGCGGGCAGCGCGACGCGGAAGGCCTGGGGGGTGATGATGTGGGTGATGGTGTCCAGGGTGCCCAGGCCGAGGGCGTGCGCGGCTTCGCGTTGGCCTTCGGGGATGGAGAGCAGGCCGGAGCGGTAGATTTCGGCCATGAAGGCTGCGGCGATGAGGGAGAAGCCGATGATCGCGGCTTGGATGGTGGTCAGGCGCAGGGCGTATTGGGGCAGGCCGAAGTAGATCAGGAACAGCCAGGTGATGGGCGGGATGACGCGGATGAGGTTGATGTAGAGGGTGGCGATGCCGCGGATGAGGGGGACGGGGGAGCGGACGGCGCCGACCAGGACCAGGCCGATGATCCCGCCGAAGAGCAGGGACGCGCCGGTGACGTAGAGGCTCAGTCCGATGCCTTGGGCGATGGTGGTGAGCAGGTGCAGGGGCATGGGGGTCACCGGTCCAGGACGGCTTTGAGGAACTGGCGGGTGCGTTCGTTCGCCGGTTGGGTCATGACTTGTTCGCTGGGTCCGATTTCCAGGACGCCGCCGTTGCCCATGACCATGATCCGGTCCGAGACGTCGCGGGCGAAGTGCATTTCGTGGGTGACGACGAGCATGGTCATGCCTTCGTCGGCCAGGTCGCGCATGACGGCGAGCACTTCCAGGCCGATTTCCGGGTCCAGGGCCGAGGTCGGTTCATCGAAGAGCATGACCTTCGGGGACAGGGCCAGGGCGCGGGCGATCGCGATGCGTTGCTGCTGGCCGCCGGAGAGCCGGGCCGGGTAGGCCGTGGCCTTGTCCGGCAGGCCCACGCGCTGGAGGAGTTTCTCGGCGGTGTCCTGGGCCTGGTCCTTGCCGGTGCCCAGGACCTTGCGCTGGGGCAGGGCGATGTTTTCCATCACGGTCAGGTGCGGGAAGAGGTTGAAGCTTTGGAACACCATCCCGGTCACCCGGCGCAGGTGGTCCAGGCTGGCCTTGTCCGGGCGTCTGCCGCCGGCGACCACCCGGGCCCCGCCGATCTCGATGATGCCCTCGGTGGGGGTTTCCAGGTAGTTCAGGCAGCGCAGGAACGTGCTCTTGCCCGCCCCCGAGGGCCCGATGATCGACACGACCTCGCCCTCGCCCATGCTCAGGTTCACATCCGACAACACCCGGGCCGGGCCGTAACTCTTCCCCAAACCGGAAACCACCACCTCCCCGGACACTGATACCCGCGGAGCCCTCGTGCCAAAACTGAAGCTCATGCCAATTCCTTCGGTAACGGGACATCCTTGTCCCTCAAACAGATCAAATGAGGATGCGTGCCCCCTGCAGGGCCGCGTGATTCTCGGTTCGACGGGCTACGCTCCGCCTTCATTTCGTGTGCTGCACGTCACTCTACTAACGCGGATGCGGCCTTGTCTAGATATGTGATCACACATTACATTTGAATGTGATGGTAGCCACACGTCTTCCAGCGAGCCCAATCCCTCAACGACGAAGGAGAAAAGATGTCTTCCACCTTTAACGCAAGGAGCGATTGGTGTCATCTGTAACGAGCGCAATCCCCACAGCGGACTCCCCCGCTGTCGTGGCCTTCAAACGCCGCTTCCTGGCAAGACTCACGGCCGTCTTGGTTGGCGGAATGTTCCTTGACGGCTACATCCTCGGAATCATCGGCACAGTGATCGGCAAGATCACTACAGAGCTGAATTTCAATCCATTGTGGGAAGGCCTGACCGTGGCCTCTTCGCTTCTGGGCATCCTGCTTGGATCGCCCGTGGGCGGCTGGCTTGGAGATAAGTTCGGCCGCAAGCCGTTGTTCATGGTGGACATGGGCATCTTCGTGGTCGGCTCGGCGCTCCAGTTCATCGTCCATGAACCATGGCACCTCTTCCTTGTCCGGCTGCTGATGGGTGTCGCCGTCGGCGTCGAATACTCCGTGGGCTGGCCGCTGATGTCCGAATTCGCTCCTGCCAGGATGCGCGGGCGGCTCATGGGACTGACCCTGGTGGCCTTCTATGTGGGCTTCATGGTCGCGTTCATCATCGGCTATGCCCTGACAACCACCACCTCCGTCGACTGGCGGATCATCCTCGGCTCCAGCACCCTGCCGGCGTTGATACTCTTCTTCGCCCGCTTGGGACTACCCGAATCTCCGCGTTGGTTGTGGAACAAGGGACGCCATGACGAAGCGCGCGCCATCGCCCATAAGTACATGGAATCCGGAAACGATGCCAGCGACCTCGAGCAAGAGCAGCACCGATCGCACGGTAGCTTCAAGATGCTCTTCTCGCGCCGGTACTGGCGGTCAACCCTGTTTTGCTCGATGTTCTGGCTCTGCGCCGTCACGCCCTACTTCGCCATCGCAACCTTCGCGCAGGGGGTCTTGGAGGGATATGGCCTGAGCCAGGGGCTTGCCGGCGGTGTGGGGCTGTCAGCGGTGGCAACGGCCGGGGTGATCCTGACAGTGATCCTTATCGATCGGCTGGGAAGGCGCGCCTTGACCGTTCCGCCGCAGTGGCTATGTTTTGTGCTGCTGCTCATCATCGGACTGTGGGCAGGGGCGCCGTCCTGGGTGGTACTGACGTGCTTCCTGATGTTTTCGTTCTTCAACGCGGGGTACAACACCCTGACGGGCATCTATCCCGGCGAGGTTTTCCCCACTGAGATCCGTGGCATTGGAACGGGCTTCGCAACCGCGGTAAGCCGGGTCGGTGCAGGGGCGGGCACATTTCTCCTGCCTTGGTCTGTCGCGAACTACGGTCCCCAATTCACCATGTTGATCGCCGCCGGCCTCACGCTCCTTGGGGCCGTCCTGTCCCAATGGCTGGCGCCGGAAACCAAGGGCAAGAACCTGAGCGAGACGGCTGCCGGCTTCACCCACTGACGCGGGGAACCGGGGCACGGAACGCGCAAGAAAGCACCCGCGCCGTGAATCCGGCGCGGGTGCCAGTGGGGTGCTCCTGTGTCAGCCCATGAGTCCGTGGAGGGCGTCGGCCAGGACGGCGGCGCCGGTTTCGGCGTCTTCGTCGACGACGTGTTCTTCGGGGGAGTGGGAGATTCCGCTGGGGTTGCGGACGAAGACCATGGCGGTGGGGACGTAGGGGGCCAGGACACCGGCGTCGTGTCCTGCCCCGGTGTCCAGGATGGGGGCGTCGGGGAGGATTTTTTGGAGCTCCTTGCCCAGGCCGGGGTCGAAGTGCACGGTGGGGCTGAGGGATTCTTCGCGCAGTTGGACCGTGCAGCCTTCTTCGGCGGCGATAAGTTGGGCGTGGTGGTGGATGGTTTCGACGACGGCGGCCGTTACGGCGTCGTCGGGGTGGCGGACGTCGAGCCAGAAGTCCACCCGGGAGGCGATGACGTTGGTTCCGCCGGGCACGGGCTGGAGCCGTCCGACGGTCGCGCGGGCGTGCGGTTGGTTCCGGGCGGCATCCCGGACGGCCACGACCATCCTGGACGCGGCCACCATGGGGTCGTGCCGGTCGGACATCAGGGTGGTTCCGGCATGGTTGCCTTGCCCATGGACGCTCAGGGCCCAGCGTCCGTGGCCAAGGATCGAGGAAGCAATCGCGGTGGGCTGGTTGAGGTCAATCAGTCCGCGGCCTTGTTCGACGTGCAGTTCCACGAACGCGCCGATTCGGCCGAGGAGTTCGTCGTCGCGGCCGATGAACCGCGGGTCCAGGCCGTTGGCGCCGGCGACGTCGGCGAAGGTGTTTCCGTCCGGATCGCGCAGGTTCCGTGCCTTGTCCGGGTCGATGGCTCCTGACAGGAGGCGCGATCCAAGGCACGCGACGCCGAAGCGGGACCCTTCTTCTTCGGGGAAGACGACGACGGCGAGCGGCCGGGTGGGCTCGGGCATGCGTGCCTTGAGGAGGTCCACGGCCACCAGTGCGGACGCGACGCCGAGGGGGCCGTCGAACGCTCCGCCGCCCGGGACGGAGTCCAGGTGGCTGCCGGTGACGAGGGCGTTGGCTCGGTCGCCGCCGGGCATGTCCCACCAGGCCCAGATGGCGCCGTTGCGGTCGGTTTCGACGCTGAGGCCGCGTCGGGTGGCCTGCTCGGTGAACCAGGTCCGCAGGTCCAGTTCGGCGGTGGAGTAGACGGGCCGGGTGTAGCCGCCGCGGATCGCGTCCGTGCCGGTGCGGGCGATCTCGGCCAGCAGCCCGGTGACGGTCGCCGCGGTGGTGGCTGCCGCCGTCGGGCCCTGTGCGGTGTTTTCCGTTGTCATCAGCGGGCTCCGATCGCGGCGAGGCGGAATTGTTCGGGGACGGTGCCTGTCCCGGTGGCGAGGGCGGCTCCAAGCTGGCCAATGAGCGGGGCGAATTTGGCGCCGTGCCCGGAGCAGGGGGAGAGGACGGTGATGCCGTCGGCGCGGTCCAGGATGAAGTCTTCCGTGGGCGTGTTCGTGAAGAGGCAGGTGGTTTCAGCATAGGGTTCCGGAATGAGGCCGGGAAGGTACTTTTCCACGTACTCAACTACCCGACGGCGGTTGGCGGGGTCGATCTGCCCGTCCTGTTCCGCGGCCGAAGGCAGGACTTTCCCGCCGTTGTACTCGGCGACTTTTTGTCCCCGGAAACCGGCGTCGCGGCCGCCGGGAAGCCCGTAAGCCTGGAATCCATCCCGTTTGTGGATGAACGTCGGCCAGGACGCGGGCTCGGTGCCGTCTGCGTACGGGAAATGATAGGCCTGTTCCTGGCGCACGTGGATCTGCGGCATGTTCGCCAGGAACGAGGACGGCAGGGCCAGGGAACCGAGCAGCTTCGGGAGCCAGCCGCCGGCGGCGACCACCACGTTCGCGGCCTGCAGCGTGCGGCCGTCCTCGGACGTGATGAGGTAGCCGCCGTTGGAGGCGTTGATGGACGTGACGGCCCAGTTGTTGTGCAGGGTGGCGCCGTGGGCCACGGCCTGGTCCACCATCGCGGTGACGGACTCGTGGGCGTCGATCACACCGGCGCCCGGGTGCCACAGGACCTGCGTGTCGAAAGCGATCTGTGGCCAGCGGCTGTGCGCTTCCTCGGCGCTGAGGAGTTCGTGCTCGATGCCCCGGGCCTCCAGCACAGCGGCGAGGTGCTCCGGCTGGCGGACCGAGCCGTAGTCCACCGCGCCGAACGGGGTGATCAGTTCCTTCCCGGAAAGGCGGGTAAGTTCATCCCACCCGGCCTTCGCCTCCTGCACCAATCCGGTGTAGAACTCGTCCGGGTAGGCGTAGCGGAAGATCCGGGCCGAACCATGGGAACTGCCGGCATCGTTCGCCGGGGTGGTTCGTTCGAGCACCGCGACCTCGTGATCCGCGGCGGCAAGCTGCCAAGCCGTCGCGGCACCGGACAACCCGGCCCCGATAACGGCAAACTCGATAGATTCCATGGATGACTCCTTCGGGAAAGGCCGCGGACGGCCGATGCCGCCCCTCACTTCAACCAGTAACTCACCCTCCGCGGCACGCCGTCCAATATCATTTGGCTAGCAATTATTAGCGTGCGACGAATGAATCTCCCTCCCCGATGTCCTTGAAGGGAAATCTTCGAACTTACCGTTGTGTGATCACATATCTCACCGTAATCTGAGTGGACTTGCAGTGAGCAACCCGTCAGGGGACGAATCGAAAGTTGGCGCAAACTTGGAAGCAAATCATGATGTGGTGGTAGTCGGAGCGGGCCCTGCTGGACTCGCTACTGCCTACTACCTTCGAGACCTTGGCCTGGACATCCAGGTCCTTGAGGCAGGGAGCGATATCGGCGGCAGGACGCTGAGCCGCGACCTCGCGGGCGCCCCGGTCAATACCGGAGCGATGTTCATCTACCGTGGAACGCGGGCAGAGTCGCTCGCCACGGAACTGGGGATCAGGACCGCCCCGTTCCATCCCGGAACCTACGGCGTCCATGTCGACGGCGTCACTTCCGTCGCGTCGTCAACGTCCGGGGTGGTGGACGCGCTTCTGCTGCCGGACGAATCCAAGCAGGCGCTCGCGGAATTCATGGAGTCCGTCTCGCGCGAATACAACGCCAACACCTCGGAAGGGGCCATTACCGAAAACGCGGCTGGACTGGTCAACGAAACCGTGGCCGAGAGGCTCGCGCACCTTCCGGGACCCGCCCGTAGCGTCATCGAAACGGCCGTCAGGGGCGGTGCCGTGGGTGACGCGACGCAGCTTTCCGCCAAGTACGCCTTGCGCTACCTTGCGAGCTACATCGTCCACGAACAGGACAACCGTCTTTATCCCGTCGATGGAATGCAATCCCTTCCCCGAGCCTTGGCCGGGCGTTGCGGGACAGGGACGAGGATAACCACCAATACGCGGGTCTCCAGCGTGCAGGAGCGGGACGGCCTGTTCGAAGTCGTGGTGGACCATGGCGGTGAGTCCAAGGTCCTTACTTCCCGGCACGTGGTCATGGCCGTGCCGGCTCCGCTGCTTGCCGGCATCACTGTGGGCCTGCCGGATTGGAAGCTCGACGCCTTGAAGGCCGCAGAGACGCCGGGCAGCACAACCCTGACTGTGGCGGCCAATGTCGACGGCCTGGAAGGGATCGCCGACTGGTCATTCGTTTCCACCGTCGGCAAGAAGTTCGATGCCATTATCAATCCGCTGCCCGGGGTCGTCCCGTCCGATGGAATTGTCCGGTTCACCTGCTACGGCAACTCTGCCGGGTTCCTTCCTGGCATCGAAAACGACGAGGCCCGCATCAATGAGTGGGTGGAGGAGTTCCTGGAGGTTGCCCCTGAGCTTCGTGGCCGAATTGCGGGAGCTGTGGCCGCCACGTGGGAGCACTGTTTCTCCGTCCTTTCCCCGAAGCGGAACGATGCTCTTCCCGAGTTGCGCCGCAGCATAGGAAACCTGCATTTTGCCGGCGACTACACGTCCGAAACGGCCGGATCCCACGGGGCGTACGAGGAAGGCCATCGGGTGGCCCAATTGCTCCGGGCGGAACTGTCGGTCCCGGCGTAGTTCCGGGGGTGAAGGTTGGGCAAATGCAGCGCGAGCCGACCAGGGTCGCGCTGCGTTTCGCCCACTTTTTAAAAGTGTAGTTGTGATCACATATCTCATATATACTGTGAGTCAGAACTCTTATTCGAGGCCGCCGCGTGCGCCTCAAGCCAACTCAACATTCTGACCGGAGACGCTGACGTCTCTGATTTCAAAGGGAGATAACGTGGCCACCACCCGACTTGACGCAGATACCCGGATCCTCATCATCGGGGCCGGGGTCGTAGGAGCCGCATTGGCGGATGACCTGACCCGGCATGGCATGAGGTCGGTGACCGTGGTGGACCGTGGCCCCCTCTACAAGACCGGCGGTTCGTCGTCGCACGCTCCCGGGTTCGCTTTCCAAACCACCGGTTCCCCTGTGATGTCGGAACTGGCGCGGCGCACCCTGGACAAGCTTGATGACTTGGACCTGGACGGGGAGTGGATCCTCAAGCGCGTCGGCGGCCTGGAACTGGCCTGCGACGAAGAACGGATGGAATACCTGCATCGCCGCCACAACCTGGCGCAGTCGTGGGGGATTCCGTCCCGCATCGTCAGCCCGGCCGAGTGCGCCGAACTGTTCCCCGCGCTGGATGCCAGTTCCGTCGTCGGAGGGTTCCACACACCCACCGACGGGGTGGTCAAAGCAGTGCGGGCAGTGGAGTGGCAAGCCCGCCGTGCTATCTCGAACGGCGCCGTTTTCTACGGCCATACCGAAGTCACGGGCTTCCGGACGGAGGCCGGGCGCGTGAGCGGCGTCGAGGTCCGTTCCACGCCGCCGGTGCCGGGAAACCCGTCCAAGGGCCAAGGCTTGCCTGAAGGGACCGATTTCATGGCCGCGGACATCGTGGTGGTGTGCGCCGGACTGTGGGGGCCGGGGCTCGGCAAGCTCCTGGGGCTTGAATTGCCCATGGTGCCGATGGAGCATTGCTCCGCTTCCACCACTGAGTTGCCGTCGCTGGCGGGCTGCAGCGACGCCGTTGAACTTGAACTCCCGATGGTGCGGCACCAGGGGACCGGGTCCTACTTCCGCCAGATGGGCGAGCGCCTCGCGTGGGGCACGTACGAACACCGCGTCATTCCCGTCGAGCAGTCCGAGATCGCGTCCGCGGAGGAGTTCGCCGAAACCCGGGTGGAACCCGCCATCCATCCGCTGACCTGGCCGGACCTGCAGGACGACTGGGCAGAACTCCAGCGATTGTTCCCTGAAGCAGCTAATTGCGAAGCCGTGGACGGCTACAACGGAATCTTCTCCTTCACCCCCGATGGGAATCCCTTGCTGGGCGAAGTCCCCGGCATGAAGGGCGTTTGGCTGGGCGAATCCGTATGGCTGACCCAGTCCGCGGGCGTTGCAGGTGTCCTTGCAGACTGGATTGTCACGGGCGATCCCGGTGTAGACACCACCAGCCTCGATTTCCGCCGGTTCGACCAGACCCACCTCACACGGACGGTGAGCATCGAACTCGCCAGCGAGAACTACGACGAGGTCTACGACATCAGCCACCCGCGCAAGCAAAGCGGCCGGCTGAGGAAATTTGCCACCACCCCGTTCTATGCACGGCAAGAAGCCTTGGGTGCGGAATTCGGTTCGTCGCAGGGAGGATGGGAGCGCCCGCTCTGGTACACCTCGGCGGAAACAGCCCAGAGGGATTCCCTGGATGCCTGGACAAGCTACGGATGGTCGCCGAACATTTCCGCGGAAGCGTCCGCGGCAGCGCGCTCAGTGGGACTCGTCGACAGGGGAGCCGCGAACGTCTTCGAGATTCGCGGGAACGGTGCCAGCAAGCACCTGCACGAAGTACTCGGCGCCGAAATCACCCTCCCTGTCGATGAGGCCACCGGAGTCCTCGTCGAGTCTGCCTCGGGAGGTATAGCAGCGGACCTGACCGTCGTCCGTTCCGCCGTCGACGCCTACCTCGTCATTGGCAGCACTCCGGAGGACGTTTGGCACCTGCGTCGCGAAACGCCGCATTCCGGTACGGCCGTTGTCTCCGACCTGTCATCTGCCACCACAGCCTTGGGCCTCATCGGGCCAAATGCGGCGGATTTGCTGGATCAATTGACTCGCGGCGGAATTCCGGCGGCCGCCGGAAGCGAAGCCCCGGTGATCGACCTCGGCGGTGTTCCTGTGCGCGCCGTCCCGGAGACGCTGGCGGGAGTCGGCGGCTGGACTATGTACGCGGCAACTGAACACGGACTGTTCCTGTGGGACCTTTTGGTGGGTGCAGGCAAGGACCACGGCTTGGTCCTGGTAGGCGACGAAGCTTTCAACGCATTGCGGATAGCGAACGGCGTTCCCGCATTTGGCGTGGATTATGGTCCCCAGGACACGGCAGCTGAGGCCGGACTCGGACAAACCACAAACCACAGCGGGGCGGACCGCCGGGAAGGCCACCGCCTACTTACCCGTCTCAGGCTGGAAGACCCGAACCACGCCGTGATCACCGGCGAACCGGTCCTTTCGGCAGGACGGCCGGTGGGTTACATCAGCAGCGTTGCGGAAGACCCTGCCGGTGGCACCTTCCTCGCCTTCGCCTGGGTTGACCCGGACGCCGCTGCCGCCGGCACGCCCGTTGAAATCGCGCACCTGAACCGCAGGCTGCCGGCGACGATCGACCTCTCGCCGCTCGGCTAGCCAGCCAGCGTCAGTTCCGGTCCGCGGATCCGGTAGTTGCCAACGCGGCTACCTGCGCCCGGTAGTACTCCTGCCGTTGGCGGCCCAAGCCGTCCACCTCAAGCTCAACCACGTCGCCGGGTTGGATGTAGGGGAAGCGGCCGGACATCGCCACGCCTTCCGGGGTGCCGGTGAGGATGACATCGCCGGGTTCCAGGAGCATGTACTGGCTGAGGTGGTGGACGATTGTGTAAACGTCGAAAACCATGTCGGAGGTGTCCGAAGATTGGCGGACCTCACCATTGACCCAGGTACGCAAACCGAGGTTTCCGGCGTCGACCTGGTCCGCGGGAACCAGCCACGGGCCCAGGGGAGTGGACTGCGGAAGGGACTTGCCCTTGGTCCACTGGCCGGCCGCGCCTGGCATCTGGTAGTTGCGCTCGGAGAGGTCGTTGCCCACCACGTAGCCCGCGATGCACCCCGCGGCTTCGTCGGTGCTCGACAGGTACGACGCTTCGCGGCCGATCACGATGCCGAGTTCCACTTCCCAGTCGTACTTTTCCGACGACGGCGGGATGGGCGTTGCGTCGAAAGGTCCACTGACCGTGTTGCTCGGTTTGAGGAAGACCACGGGCGTCTCGGGCGGAGTCGCCCCCGACTCTGCTGCGTGCGCCGCGTAGTTCAGGCCAATGCACACCACCGAACCCGGGCGCGCGATCGGTGCGCCGATCCTCAGCTCTCCGGGCTGGATTTCGGGCAGTTCGCCGCGGATCAAGGCCTCACGGGTGCGCACGATGCCGTCCGTGGCGAGGAAACCGCCGTCGATGTCCTTCGTGAGCGGCTCAAGGCTGAAGTATTTTTCCGGGCCGTTGGCGTCCTGGGCGATGACTACCGGTTTTTCCTGGCCGACAGCGCCCAACCGGGCGAACTTCATGTCCATGTATTCCTCCGTCATTGGCTCGAACATCCGGTCTTCAGTTTGCGGCGGTCCCCTTGTAAGAGGGAAATATGACCGACGGCGGCACCCAAGGTTCCGAGTGAACGGAACCGCGGGTGCCGCCGTCGGGCACTCAAAACCGGTTCGAACCGATCCTAGATTTTGTCCTCCGAACCGGAAACCGGGAGGTTCGCGATGACTGGGGTGCTTCCGGTGTAGCCGTCGCGGGCGGCGGCGAGTTCGTGGATTTGTTTGCGGCAGGCGTACCAGCCGGCCACGATGAGGATGCAGGCGATCGCGGTTACCAGCATGGTGAGTGGTGAGTCGATGAAGACCATGACCAGGACGCCGGCCAGGAACAGGATGGAGAGGTAGCCGGTGTAGGGGGCGCCGAACATCCTGAAGGACGGGCGCTTGAGCCAGCCTTTGTCCGCCCAGCGTTTGAGTTGCAGCTGGCACAGGACGATGGTGGCCCAGGTGACGATGATGCCCACGGATGCCACGTTCAGGACGATCTCGAACGCGTCGGAGGGTACGAGGTAGTTCAGGGGCACGCCGAGCAGGGACACGCCGGCGGTGATCGCGATGCCGCCGTAGGGGACGCCGGCTTTGTTCATGCGCTGGGCGAATTTCGGTGCGGAACCGGCCACGGACATCGAGCGCAGGATGCGGCCGGTGGAGTAGAGGCCGGCGTTCAGTGAGGACAGGGCCGCGGTGAGGACCACGAGGTTCATGATGACGTCCACGCCCTGGATGCCGATGTGCCCGAAGAAGGTCACGAAGGGGCTGATGCCCTTGACGTAGGAGGTGTACGGCAGGAGCAGCGCGAGCAGGATGACGGAGCCGACGTAGAAGACCGCGATGCGGACAACCACCGAGTTGATGGCCTTGGGCATGATCTTCTCGGGGTTCTCGGTCTCGCCCGCGGCGGTTCCGACCAGTTCGATCGAGGCGTAGGCGAACAGCACGCCCTGCATCAGCAGGATCATGGGCACCACGCCGGTGGGGAAGATGCCGCCGTGGTCGGCGAGGAGGCTGAAGCCGACCTGCTGGCCCGGGACCGGGGTGCCGAAGACCACGAAGTAGGTGCCGATCACGAGGAACGCTATCAGGGCGGCCACCTTGATGAGCGCGAACCAGAATTCCAGTTCGCCGAACACCTTGACCGAGATCAGGTTGAGGCACAGCACCAGCACCAGGGCGATCAGGGCCCACGCCCATTGCGGGACCACCCCGATCCACGGGACGTACTTGCCGAAGAAGTTCATGTACAGCGCGGCGGCGGTGGTGTCCACGATGGTGGTCATGGCCCAGTTGATCCAGTAGAACCAGCCGGACACGAACGCGGCCTTCTCGCCGTAGAACTCGCGGGCGTAGGAGACGAAGGATCCCGACGACGGGCGGTGCAGCACGAGCTCGCCGAGGGCGCGCAGGATCAGGAACGCGAAGAAGCCGCAGACCGCGTATGCGATGACCAAGGACGGTCCCGCGGCGTTCAGGCGGCCGCCTGCTCCCAGGAACAGCCCGGTACCGATCGCACCGCCGATCGCGATCATCTGGATCTGCCGCGGCTTCAGGCTCTTGTGGTAGCCCGTGTCTTCGGCGTGGAGGAGGTTTTCGGTAGCGTGCGCTTGCTTTGGGACCGTGTGGTCCGTAATGGGTGCATTGCTCATGGGAATCCTTAGGGGGTGTCCTGTTGGGTTGTCCGGATCTCGCCGCCAGACTGCTGCTATCCGCCTGTTGCTATCCGGACCGGGCCCGACGGCGGCAGGCGAGTGCCGCCGTCGTCGTACGGGTGCTCTGCCCGGCTTACTTGCTGAGGTTCGCCAATCGTTCGGGTCGGAGGAGCTCGTCGAGCTGCTCGGCAGTCAGCAACCCGTGTTCGAGGACTAGTTCGGCGACGCCGCGTCCGGTTGCCAGCGCTTCCTGGGCGATGGCCGTGGCGGAGGCATAGCCGATGTGCGGGTTGAGGGCCGTGACAAGCCCGATCGACTGCTCAACCGTGAGGCGCAGCCGTTCGGTGTTCGCAGTGATACCGCGCACGCACCGTGACGTGAGCGTGCGGCACGCGGCTTCCAAATGGGAGATGCTCTTGTGGAGGCTGTGGACAATGATCGGCTCGAAGGCGTTCAGCTGGAGCTGGCCCGCCTCCGCAGCCATTGTCACGCAGACATCGTTGCCGATGACCTCGTAGGCCACCTGGCTGACAACTTCGGGGATCACCGGGTTGATCTTGCCTGGCATGATGGACGATCCCGACTGCACAGCCGGGAGGTTGATTTCGCCCAGTCCCGCCCGCGGCCCGGAGGACAGCAAGCGGAGGTCGTTGCAAATCTTGGAAAGCTTGACGGCGACGCGCTTGAGCACGCCGGAGAGGTGCACGAAGGCGCCCACGTCCTGGGTCGCCTCAATGAGGTCGACGGCGGTCACGAGCGGCAGTCCGGTAATCTCGGCCAAGTGCCGGCAGGCCGCCTCCGCGTAGCCGGCAGGCGCGTTGAGGGCCGTGCCGATCGCCGTGGCCCCCAGGTTGATCTCGTGGATCAGGAGCTGGGACTCGGCCAGGCGGGCGCGGTCCTCTCCGATCGTGACGGCGTAGCCGCCGAACTCCTGGCCCAAGGTCATCGGCACGGCGTCCTGCAACTGCGTGCGGCCCATCTTGACCACCGTGCGGAACTCTTCGCCCTTGTCGGCGAAAGCCACCTCTAGCTCCTGCAATGCAGCGAGGAGCCCTTGGACCGAGAAGATGGTGGCGAGGTTGACCGCCGTCGGGTAGACGTCGTTGGTGGACTGGCTCAGGTTGACGTGGTCGTTCGGGTGCAGCCTCGCGTAGTCGCCCTTGGCGTGCCCGAGGATTTCGAGGGCCCGGTTCGCGATCACCTCGTTCGCGTTCATGTTGGAGCTGGTTCCGGCCCCACCCTGGATGACGTCCACCATGAACTGTTCGTGGAGCTTGCCTTCCAGGATGTCCTGGCACGCCTGCTCGATCGCGTTGGCCCGCTCGTCGTCCAGCAACCCAAGCTCCCGGTTGGTCCGCGCGGCGGCGAGTTTCACTGCCGCGAGGCCGTTCACGAGGTGGGCGTTGGTGGCCAGGGGCTGGCCCGTAATGGGGAAGTTTTCGATGGCGCGCAACGTGTGGACACCCCAATAGGCGTCCGCCGGGACATCCCGATCGCCGAGGAGATCGTGTTCCGACCGGAACAGCCCTGCCTGCTGGGCATCAGTAGCTGTGTGTACCGCGGTTGTCATGTACCGTCCTTAGTCTTCTGGTTCTCGTCTTCTTCGACGACGTTCTCAGTTGGATTCGAGGAAATTCGCTGCGCGGAGTGCGCCTACCGGGTGGCCGCCGCCCAACACAGGCGGGCTGGCAAGCCCGGCGAGCAGGCCGCCGTCGAGCCCTAGCGACTCGAGCACACGAACGGTGACCGGCATGCGGGCCCGATCGCCGCCGTCGGAAATCTTGACCGCCACGCCCGTGCCATCCTGCAGTCCTATGAGCTGGAGGCCTTCGAAGCCGTCCTTCGCGAGCAAACCCGGGAACGTGCGCATGATCGCGGTGACGTCCCGCCCCTCGCCGGCAACCATCTCGGGGTAGGAACGCATCGCGTGGGCAACCCGGCCCTCGGTGGTTTCCTTGGCGGCCGACGCGATCCGGCCATACGCGCGCGCCATACCGTGGAGGCTGTGGGCGAAGAGCGGCGTTCCACAACCGTCAGTGCTCACCGCAACGGCGTCTTCCCCGGTCAGTTCCGTGATGGTTTCCTTCACGAGGACCTGGAGCGGGTGCTCAGGGTGCAAATAGCCCTCCACAGGCCAGCCGTTGATCACGCATGTGGCGGCCATCGCGGCGTGCTTGCCCGAACAGTTCTGGGCAAGCTGCGTGGCCTTTCCGCCGGCACGCAGCCATTCCTCGCGCTCGCTGACCCCGTAGGGGAGGTCCATGCTGTTTTCCAGTGCCGCTTCGTCCAGGCCATGCATCTCAAGGATGCGGACGGCGCCTTCGAGATGCATCGCGGCACCTGAGTGGCTCGCCGCGGCGAGGGCCAAAAGGTCATCCGGAAGCTTGAGCCCGGCGCGCACCATCGCGACTGCCTGCAACGGCTTGAGGGAGGACCGGGGGTAGAACGCGGCGTCGGGCTCACCCGCTTCAAGCAGGGTTTCGCCGTCAGGGCCCACCGCGATCAGGGAGCCGTAGTGGATGCTCTCGACCAAGCCGTCGCGGGTCTGCTCGGCCAGGGGGACGTGGCGCGGGCTTGCTACGGTGTTTTCGGGCGCTGTGGTGTGCGTTGCATGCGGGGTGGGCATGGCTTCCTTCAGTTGGTGGATCATTTGCTGAGGATGGCGTCCAGCGCAACGCTTACCGCGCTGAGATGGTCTGCCATCGCTGCTTCGGCGGCCGTGGAGTCGCCCGACGCGATGGCTTCGACAATGCGAAGGTGCTCGTCATCTGAAACATGCTGGCGGTCGGCCACCATGTTCAGGGTTTCGGATTGGTGGGACAGTGCCTCGCGGATGTCCGCGACTACGCTTTCGAAGACTTTGTTGCCACTGGCGCGGGCAATGGCGGAATGGAAGCTGGCGTCGAGGGCAACCCAGGCTTCGGGATCCGATTCGCCGAGCATGGTGGAAACAAGTTCGGTGAGGTGTTCGAGATCTTCGGGGCTGCGGCGCCTTGCCGCGAGGCCGGCCGCAGGTATTTCGATGTGGGGCCGGGCCTCGTTGAGGTCCCGCGCCGAGTATTGGCCGAGGGAGAGATCGTTGGCTACGCGGTTTGCGACCACGAACGTGCCCTTGCCGGTTTTCGTGACAGTCAGGCCGAGCGCATTGCAGGAACGGAGCGCTTCGCGGATCACGGAACGGCTGACGCCATAGTGTGCCGCCAGGGCGGCCTCCGAGCTGAGCTTGGAGCCGACCTCGATGGTTCCGCCTTCAATGTCCTCGCGGATAGCACTGAAGACGGCCTCCGCGGCGCTGAAGCGGGCGAGGGGACGCGGACTGGGCACGCGCTTGGCCGCCCGGGGGACGGCGACGCTTGTGGCGGGGCCTTTGCCAACCTCTGCTTTCTGGCTGATGGTTGGTTGTCCGATGGCGGCCTGTCCATTGGCAGCCTGTCCGGCTGTCCAGCTGTCTGACAGGTTCACGGTTAAAAATATGGCACGGGTCACAGGGTGGTGTCAATGTGGGTGGTTTCGGGGGCGCGACCTTCAATCCGGGAAGCGGCGGCTCGAGCGTTGCCCACCTTCACTCCGATTAAGTCCTGCACCGGGCCCGCTTGATTCATGACCTCTCTCGTGCAGGAAAAATCGTTGATTTTGCGGGGGTCAAACGCGAGATAGTCTTAATTGTTATGAATCCCCTGGCGAAAATCCTGCGATCGCCTCGCACAGCAGAGTGACGGCGTCAAAGAGATTGTCCAACTCCAAGAAGCAACGGCATTCGTAGACGCCACGGTGAGTCGTGGACTCAACCCTACGGCTGTATTTGGTCGGAATAAGAGCCTCTACTACGAACGACTTGAAGATGCCGATTCTCTGGAACCTGAAGCGCTTGTCCGCTGGTCGACCTACGTTCTGGAAGGACTTCTGGCCGATATGAGAAAGTTGTCGATGCTCGGGATCCAGAGTTTCGTGACGGATGAACTTCTGCTGCCCGCATTACGAAGGGGGCTGGACTCAGCTCGGTTTACAGCGAATGAAGCAACGGCCCTGTTCATCGTCGCTGAAAAAGGGGAGGCTAAAGCCGCTGACTTTGAACCGGCCTTTCCGGGATCCGCTTCCGTTCGTAGCCAAAACATCCGAAAGCTCCTTGATCGAGGAGTCATAGAACCGATTGGCGACGGCAGGAGGACCTACCGCCTCCGCTTGGTACCGAGTGACCTGACGCCTTTGCTTACATGGCGCCTGGACCAGATGGGGTTCTTGCCTCAGATACTGAAGGATATCTAGTAGAGACACTTGGTCAATCCGTGACTCCGCGGGCCGACAATCCGGAGCATAATTGCATTCATGGCCAGCGGTCCGCGTATTCGTCAGGATCCCCGCAACTTTGGACTTCCGCCTGTCACGGTAGAGGTGCCACTCCTTCAGGTCGGAGCCGGGCTGGCGGACTACGAGGATCTGGGACGGTACGTCGGCGCTCTGCGGAACCCGCGGGGCTTGCACATGACGTTGTTGCACCTGGGGGTCGCGGAAGAGCTATCCCAAGATGTGGCCAGGTGGACCAAGGATGTCACCGGGTCGGAGTTGGTCCTCCGGAGGGTGGCTTCATGGCTTGACGAATTGCCTGTCCTCGATGCGTTTTCGGGAAGTTCCCAAAGGTTGATCGCACTGGGTGGCGGCGGCGTGTCCGGCTTGGACGTGGACGTACCGCAGCACGTGTTTGAATACCAGGTCTCGCTGGTCCAGGCATTGCACGAACTCCTGGACGATCTGCTGGTGGACAACATCGACGATTTCATTCTCAGTTCACCCGCCCTCGGCTTCCGCTCGCCGAGATGGTTGCCGCACGTAGCCATCGGAAGGCCAAAGGACAGGGAACGCGGACCATGGGAGATCAGTTCCTTGCCGCTCGAATTCGGCGCATCGAGAATCCGGAATAGGCAAACCCTCCCGCCAGCTCCTACCGGCTAACGAACGTCCCCGCCGGTGCTCGCTCACTTCCCGGGCCGCCTGACGAGATCATGCAGGGCTGCCCTGGTGGTTGTTCCGGTTTTCTTGAGGGATCTCGAGATGTGGTTTTCCACGGTTCGCATGCTGATGCCCAAGCGGCTGGCGATCTCGGCGTTGCTGTGGCTGCCGGCGAGTACGGCAATCTCGATCTCCCGCGCGGACAGGTGCTGGGGAAGGCCCTCCCCGGTGTCAAGGAACGGATATTCGGCGCGCAAGGGGAAGCGGGCATCAAACGAAGCGGCGAGGTCCTGGAACGGCGCAACCGGGCATGGATCCGGTTCGAGTGATTGGCGTTTGGCTGCCCCGTAAAGGAGGTTGCCGACCAACAGCACGTCGCTGTCCCGCTCGTAGTGGTCGAGGAGCTCCTCAATGAGGGGGTAGTCAGCCTTCAGGACTGCTGAAGCCAGGGCCAGGAACTGCCCGTGTGCCGTTATCCCGTACTTCCGAAAGAACCGCTTTGTCTTCTCCAAGGTCCGCGGTCCGGGGTAGAGCGAAAGCATGAACAATGATGCATATACGGCTTCGGTGATGAAACCGCGGTCCAATTGCTCCGAAATAACGCGAGCGGCAGCTTCATCGAACATCCCCGGGTTGATGTACTTGCGCGACACGAGGTCGTAGACAGCCTTGCCCGTTCCCGGCAGCGGACCTATGTCCGCAACGTCCCTGCGCGATTGCACGCCAAGCGACGGGATGTCCTTGCCGGAATCGGACAATGCGCGCAGGCCGGCGAGCCGGAGCATGGCGTCGTGAAGGTTGCTCACAAGGAAGCCCGGTCTGCCGAGGGCGAAGACGCTGCTCATCACCCAGTCCGCCTCGCGCATGAGGCCCCTTTGCACGAGTGCCAATGCGGCGACGTAACTGATGGCGACGAAGCCGAATTGGTTCAGGCTGCTCCGGGCTTCGGTTCTCTGGGTGAGGCTGTAGACCAGGGCTTCGTCGGAGCGTCCGGCAAGATGGAGCGCCAGGCCGCGGACAAAGGGGGCCATACTCGCTGATATTTCGAAGCCCTCGGCCGAATCGAGGGCCTCAAGCGCGGCCTGGGGGTCGAAGCGGTAGAGTTCCACGATGCCGCGGATCACGGGGAGGACGCCGCTTTCCGGATGTTTGCTGTCGAGCCGTTTCCACGCTTCGTCGAAGTCCGCCGGAATGCGGTCAAAGGATGCTTGGAGGTAGATCGCGAAGGCCTCGGCCTCGGCTTTCCATTCTGGTTCGGCGTCTCCTACTTCCTTGAGGATGCCCGTCACGTCCACTACTTCGGCGCCCCGGAAGATCCCCCACAGCGCCCGGGTCATCGTGAAGAAGAAGTGGTCGGCTGGATTGGCATCGGCCGTTTCGGTGTTGTTGAAGACGTATTCGATGCGTACGGGATCGATCGGTCCGCCCCAGTAGAACCGCAGGAAGGCCGCTGCGTTGGACATGTTCCTCTCGCCCTCCCACAGCCCGTAGGTTGTTTGCTCGAGGATCCGCAGTTGCTCTTGGAAATGCCGGGTTGCGGCCGTTCCGGCTCCTGCCTCGGTGCGGAGTTCGTTGAGCAGCGTGGCCACCGGTCCGGGAAAATCGGTGATGGCCTGCGACGCACTGGATTCGAGTTCCTGCGCTATGCGGTTTCCCAGCATCTTGCGGGAGGAAACTGTGTGGTGGTCGCGAAAGTAGTCGCCGATGATTGGCGGGCTGATGTCCACCCAGATGACGTTGTCCGCATCTTCCGCGGCGGCCACCAGGCCGCGCCGTTCCAACTCATCGAGGATGTCCGCTTCGATCGTCGGAGCCAGGGAAGCCGCCGGCCTCGCGCCAACCGCGGACAAGGTATGCAGTGCGGTAAGTTCGTCAGCGCTGAGCCCATGGAGCAAGGCCTCGATAGTGCTCTGCAGGTATTCGTTCCACAGTGAGTGCTTGCCGATGCTCCACTGGCCTTCGCGAAGGACAAGCCGCTTGCTGAGTTTCGCACTTTGGGCGATCCGGACCACGAGGCGCGGATTTCCAGCTGATTTCATGAGGATCAGGCTGGTCAGGTCTACGTCCGGAGGAGCCCCAAGCGTCTGGGCTAGTAGTTTGTTCACCTGGTCATAGCGCAGGGGGCTGAGCCGAATCTTCGCTTCCGGCCACCGGGCAGGCGTGAAGACCGAGGTGCGCGAGTACAGCGGCGTGTCTCCCATGGTCATCACGAGGGGCCGTTGGGTGCGTCGCTGGACGATGTCGATGACCGCGGCGGACTCCTTGTCCAGCAGGTCGATATCGTCCACCACGATCGCCTTGGCGCCGATTCGAGCCAGGCGTTCGGCCAGGACGTCGGCTACGGCCATCGGTCCGCTGAGCCTCACGCGGGCGTCCAGTCCCAGCGCTCCGATCCCGGCGAACGGCGTGTGCTGCAGGAGCAGCGCACCGGCCAAGCTGAAGACCTCAACGCCCGTCTTCTCAAAGTCGCCGATGATCGATTGCAAAACCGTTGTGCGGCCGCTTCCCGGCCCTCCCACAATCCGCACGCTGGTCCCACGGCGCGCGTACTCCAGTGCCCGGCGGGCTTCCTCCTCGAACACTCCTGGGCTCCTCACTCTTAGCGCTTGCCATCATTGAATCCCACGCGCCCCTTTTGGCGCTGTCAGGGAGTCACTCGCGACACGAAACGCTCTTTGTTCGGGGCCGGGAATCAGTACCGCAGGCCAGATATCGTGGACGTGCGCGAGACCCAAACGGATGAGGCTCACACAGTTCTCGACGCTAGGACCAAAAAAGTCCATTGAGTGGTGAAAATGCGAAAATGAGTGGCGAAAAGGCCCTGATTAGGTGGTAGGCCGCCGCAAAAACACCGGATTCACAGCACATCGCGGCGATTCGCAGGGGACGGCTATAGGTGTTGGATCCCAGCTCTCTGCATGGCATCCCGGTATGTCTCGATGTTCTTTTCCAGTAGTTCCTGCTGTTTCGCCTCGGAAAGGGCGAATGCCCTTCCACCTAGCGCGCTCGCCTTGTAGACCTTGATTCCGTTCTGCTTGAGCGCAGAATGGTAAGTCTTCTCGTAGAGTGCCAGGAAGGCTGCGGCGTCCGCCCCGTGCGCGACGACCGCGGACACCCGTGAGTTGATCTTGAGGAATTGGCGGAACGGGCGCAGCCCGTCCGTCTTTTCCTGCGCACTCAACGCTGTGGGCGATCCGGAGTCCCGCACCCACGGATATGAGTTCCACGGCATGACGTAGCGGGCGTCCAACTCGGCGGAGTCGTAGATGAGTTGGATGCGGCGGGCGGCGTCGTCTTCGTTCAGGTGCGAGACGAATCCGGACTCGGCGCCGCGGACCGGACTGGTCTGGAGGGTGATGATCCGGCATTCGTCTTCATCATGTACCGGATCGATGTACGGCACCGTGGAGCCAGGTTTCCTGGCCATGAGTTCGTCGCAGAGCTGTGTTACGGCAGCGATGTTGGGCTCTTGAAGCAGGGCTCTTTTTTCGTCCCAGTCGATGGTCACGTTCTCTCCTTCGGCAGCGCGGCGTCCAGAATCGGCGTCCCTTGCCACTTTACGCTGTCCGATTGCACTCCGCTCGCGCTCTTTTGCGTGCGGCTACTGCCTCCTGAGCCTGTCCATCTCGCGCCGGTCCTTCTTCGTGGGCCGGCCGGCGCCACGGTCGCGCTGGGGCAGTCCGAGGGCGGGCGCAACGGGCCGCTCCGGCGTGTGGTCGGTGAAGCAGTGGGATGCGGCTTCGGCGCCTACCCTCTTGGCGATGAGCCGGCGGACTTCTAGGATGCGTTCGAAGCCCGGTTGGCGGACACGGACGGTGTCGCCGATGATCACCGTTTGGGAAGCCTTGACGGGGTTTCCGTTGATCCTGACATGTCCGGCCCGGCACGCGGTGGTAGCGGCGGAGCGCGTCTTGTAGGCCCGGATGGCCCACAACCAAGCGTCGATGCGGACGGTACTGGGGGCAGACGGGAGGCTAGTCATGATTGCGAATGAGTATAGTCCGACGGCGGCTGCCGGAGCGGGCGTTCGAAGCCGCGCCTTACCGCCGTCGAAGTTCCGCGAACTCAAGGTGCGGCACAACGGTTCCGGCGTCACGTTCAAGGAAGTTGGTGCCGGGGGCGACGATCTCGTCGATGGCGTCCAGCACGGCGTTTTCAAGGATCACGTCCGCTGCCTTGAGGTAATCGACCAAGTGTTCCTCGGTGCGCGGGCCGATGATCACGCTGCTGACCGAAGGGTGGTTCAGTGCGAAGCCCACCGCCAGTTGGATGAGTGTGAGTCCGTGCCGTTCGGCCAGGCGGGCGAGGGCTTCGGCGGCGAGGAGCTTGTCCCTGTTGTACGGGGCTGAAACGTCGAACCGCCCGGGAACGGCGGAGGCGCGCGAGCTCGCGGGTTGCGGCGCCCCGACGCGGTAGTTCCCGGCGAGCCAGCCGCCGTCGAGCGGTCCGTAGCTGAGCACGCCGAGGTTGTACTGCTGCGTAATCGCGAAGACGTCCCGTTCATTCGCGCGGACCAGGAGCGAATATGGCACCTGATCGACCACCGGGGGTATGAGGTGGTTGGTGGTGGCGATCCATTGCGCCTCCACGAGTTGCGACGGCGTGAACACCGACGTTCCATAGTACAGGATCTTGCCTTGGCGGATGAGGTCGTTGAGCGCGGTGATGGTTTCCAGCACGTCAGTGTTGTAGTCCGGGCGGTGCGCTTGGTAGAGGTCGATCCTGTCCGTCTGCAAGCGCTGCAGGCTGCCTTCCACGGCTTTCATGATCCATCGCCTGGAATTTCCCGCATGGGCGGGATTCGGCCCCATTTGTCCATGGAACTTGGTGGACAGGAAAACCTCGTCGCGGCGGCCGTGCAAGGCCTGGCCGACAATGGCCTCGGCCTCTCCTTGGGAATAGATATCCGCAGTGTCGATGCTCGTGATGCCGGCGTCGAGCGCTGCGTGGACTATGCGGACGCTTTCCTCGGCGCCGGACGGCGCCGTACCTGTCCCGAAGTTCAAGGTGCCCAGTGTCAAGGGGCTGATCAGGGCGCCTGTGCGTCCCAGGGTTCGAAGCTCGCTCAGGCTCATCTCCGGCTTCCTTCGTGGTGAATCAAGGATGTGCAATGGATTGACACGACGCTACACATGTCGCCGCCATGACACTGGAAAAGCGTACAAATTCTTCGCTTTTCGTATTGCGGAGTAATGAAAAGCGAGAATGACGGATTATGAATTGACATCCATCGACACGCGAATACACAAATATTGCCCTTGCGCCAAGGGGATGAATTAGTAGAAAGGCAGGCACGAATCTACAGAGAAAGGAAACCGCCATGACCCAGGCAACGGTGGACGGAGCCGCTTCGATCAAGCAGGCATTCGCGCAATTTCCCTCAGGAGTTGCGGCCTTCAGCGCCATGGTGGGCTTCGTGCCGGAAGCGCTCGTCGCGTCGAGCTTCACGGTAGGCGTCTCGCTGGAGCCGCCGTTGGTCATGTTCGCGGTGCGGAATTCCTCCACTACCTGGCCCAAGCTGCGGCGCGCCCAGCGGTTGGGAGTCTCCATCCTGGCCCAGGGCCAGGAGGATGTGTGCCTCCAGCTTTCTTCGCGGTCGCAGGACCGCTTCGCCGGCCTTGCGACATCCACGAGCGACGCCGGTGCGGTGCTGATCGAGGGCGCGGCGCTCGCGCTTGAATGCGAAGTGGTTTCCGAAACGCCGGCCGGCGACCACTCGATTGTGGTCCTCGAAGTGAAGGCAACCGAGATCAACCACGACGCCGAGCCGCTCATCTACCATGGGGCGGGATTCAGGCAGCTCGCCGCGTAGCTGCCTCCCGCTACGGGCGGGGGCGGCCGCCGATGCCCGCGGCTTGCTTCCCGGACGCCGGGGCGCTCCCGTGCGGGCCAGTCGCAGCGTGCTCGCGGACATCCCGCGGAAGCCGGTCAGATGGGTTTGGGGCATCGGAAGCGTTCGGGGCGTCTGGCCGGGAGGCGGCGGGGTGTTCTACAGCAGCTTCCCCGGCACGCGCGGCTGCCCGGGCGTCGGCTTCAGCGACGGCGGCGGCCCACTTGCTGTTCAAGACGTGCGGGTCCTTCGCAGCGACCAGCAGCGGATGCTCTTTGGCCTGACTGGTGGCCACCGATGTGGCCGTGGATGCAAGGCCGGCGCCGATCTCGGCGGGCTTGGGCCACGTCCGCGGATCAACCACCGACTTCCAGCGGACGTTCCGGATGGAAGCCCAGCCGGCTGACCACACAACTTTCGCGGTCGCGAAGAAGCCCGGACGCCGTTTCCCGGGAAGGGAAGCTGCGGACTCGGCGTAGCCGGCCTCCGGCAACCATTCGTCCACCCCGTCCACCCCGTCCTGCCTGGCCGGCTTGCGCCGCGGCCTCGGAGGAAGGTGCACAATCGGGTCGGTCTCGCGTTTCGGGTACACCCCCACCATGGCAAGCAGGATGATCGAAACCAGCTTCGCGATGCCGGCCAGGACCAGGGTGATGGCCACCAATATGCCCAAGCCGATGAACATGATGAAGGCCAGCCCGAGCGTACCGAAAAACGTCAGGTTGAGGCCTAGCGTTGCTGGATCCTCCACGTAGCCTCCCTGAGCCGGAGTTGTAGGGTGGGCCGCGACCGATGGTCCGCGGGCATGTCTACTAGCCTACGGTCGAAAGGTGGACGAATCAGCCGCGAGCCTCCCTCCCGCCGAGGTTGTTTCAAAGCTGTTATCTGGTGTGACAAAATTTGTTAGCCACGTCTCATTCGTCGTCTCCGGAGAGGGCCGCATGCCACTCGATCCCGACCGTCTCCGCAACGGTGCCTGCCCTTGCCTGTCCGGCGAACAATACTCGGAATGCTGCGGACGTTTCCACCGCGGCGAGGCTCAGGCGCCCACTGCCGAGCAGCTGATGCGCTCGCGTTATTCGGCCTTCGTTGTCCTCGACGCCGACTACCTCCTGCGGACGTGGCACCCGGACACGCGCCCCGCCAGCCTGGACGTGGACCCCGGCATTGAATGGCGTCGTTTGGACATTCTGGCGACCCAACGCGGCGGCCCCTTGGACGCGGAAGGCACGGTCGAATTCGCGGCGCATTTCCGTTCCGACGGCGGACGCGGAGTGCAGCGCGAAACAAGCCGTTTCCTGCGTATTGACCGCCGCTGGTATTACCTCGACGGCGAGGTCAGCTAGCCCGACGCATTATCGGTATTTCCGGTGGACGCTTTCTTTCGAAGAAGCGCCGGGTGAGGCGTCGGCAATCCACGGACCGGTGCCCTCCGATTGATCGAGCACTCCGGCCTCGAGCCACGCGTAGTCCCCGGCCAGGACATTCGCGGACAACTCGCGGTCGGCGTCGTCGGTGTTCCGCCACAGTTTCTCGAAGTAGTCGTCAACCCGCAGCCGGGCCTGTTCGCAATACGCTTCGGCGAGTTCGTAGGCGGCCGCGCCTTGTTCCGGGGCTGTCCGCAAGAGCATCTCGGCCCGCGAGCAACACGCCGCCATGGCGAAGAGTTCGGCACCGATATCCACGATCCTGCCCAGGAACGCCTGCTTGTACTCGAGCTTTCCTTGCCAGCGGCCCATACCGTAAAACGTCTGGCGCGCGAGCTTCCGCGACGCCCGTTCGACGTACCGCAGTTGCTTCGCGAGCCGCCCGAACTCGCTGTAGGACCGCGGATCCAATCCAGCTCCCGCAACCAGCTTCGGTAGCCATTTCGCGTAGAAGCTTGAGGCCCCGACGGCGGCACGCGCCTTCTCCTGCAGCGTCGCGTCCACGGAAGCGAGTTCGCCCGCTGCCGCGAGGTGGGCGTCGACGGCTTCGCGGGCGATGAGCAGCCGCATGATTTCGGACGACCCCTCGAAGATCCGGTTGATGCGCAAGTCCCGCAGCAATTGTTCGGCCGCCACGGCACGCTCGCCGCGGGCTTCCAAGGATTCGGCCGTCTCGAATCCGCGCCCGCCACGGATCTGGACGAGTTCGTCCGCCACCAGGCAGCTCAGCTCCGTGGACCAAAGCTTTGCCAGGGCGGCCTCGATCCTCACGTCCTTTTGCCCGGCGTCGGCCATTTCGGCGGAAAGCTCGAACACCGCCTCGAGTGCGAACGTCGTAGCCGCGATAAAGGCGATCTTCTTCGCGACTGCTTCGTGTTTGCCGACCGGCCGCCCCCATTGGGTCCGGGCGTTCGACCATTCGCGGGCGATCTTCAGCGACCATTTGCCGGCCGCGACGCATAGTCCGGGAATGGAAAGACGGCCCGTATTGAGCGTGGTGAGCGCGATCTTGAGGCCTTGCCCTTCGCGGCCGAGCCGGTTGGCCGCCGGAACCCGGACCTGGTGGAAGCGCGTGACTCCGTTCTCGATTCCGCGCAGGCCCATGAAAGCGTTGCGGTTCTCCACGGTGATGCCGGGCGAGTTCATCTCCACCACGAACGCGGTAATTCCACCCTTTTCCTGGGTTCCGTCGGGGTTGGAGTGGGCGGGGACAACCGCCATAACCACTACCAGTTCGGCGATCACACCGTTGGTGGTCCAAAGTTTCACGCCGTCCAAAAGGTAGGATCCGCCGTCGTCAGTGGGCGTCGCGGTGCAGCCCATCCGGGCGGGGTCGCTTCCGACGTCGGGCTCCGTCAGCAGGAACGCGGTAATGGCGCCGCGGGCGCAACGGGGCAAGTATTCCTGTTTCTGCTCCGGCGTGCCGAAGACCTTGACCGGTTCCGGGACGCCGATCGATTGGTGCGCCGAGATCAGGGCGCCGAGGCTTGGGTGGACCGATCCCAGGAGCGCCAAGGCGCGGCCGTAATAGACGAGCGATAGCCCCAGGCCGCCGTATTCCCGCGGAATCTTCATGCCGAAAACGCCCAGTTCGGCCAAAGAGGCAAGGTATTCGTCGGGAATCCGGGCCTCGCGCTCGATGACCCGGCCGGACATAGTGGTGCAGAACTCCCGCAGTTTCGCCATGAAGGCTTCGCCACGCTCAACATCAGCATCCCTGGCCTGGGGCCAGGGATGAATGAGTCCAAGATCAAAATTGCCGAGGTAAAGGCCTTTCGCGAAGCTCGGCCGGGTCCATTCTGTTTCGCGGGCCGCTTCGGCGACGGCGCGTGCTTCCGCCGCGGTGGCGCCGCTGCTCTTGTTCTCTGTGGCAGACGTCATGGGAAGGCTCCTCTTGCCGGTTGTGCCGGCTCGGGCCCGGGGTCCGCCTCGGGTGGTGGACCCTTCAGCTGTCCCTCAATGCTACTCGCGGGTAGGTTCCTGTGCTAGGGGCCGTTTGGGCCGGGAACTCGACCGGCAGTTCCACCTTCCCGGCGTGGTGTACCAACTGGTCCCATGCGAAGTTGATCCCGTGGACCAGCCCGCCCAGCACGGTCTTTACGGTGTACCACGCCAGGCTTCCGGCGCCTACCATCGCCAGGGCGGCCATGGCCGCCACGGTGATAAATGCCGCAATTATCAGGCCGAACACCAAGGTTCCTATGAACACGTAGGTGTTGATGTCCAAGTTCGTCAGATCCAACTGCATTGGGTCCCCTCCGCAACGCTGCCAAAGATCGACGCCGGATGGTGGCGTCGGTGAGATGACACTACGGGCGGCGTCGCCGCTTCAACCACCCGCAACACGGGCATGGCGGCCGTTGATATGGGATCGAAACCATACCCGCAGGTAGGTCACGGAAGGGTTGCGGTGCGCCCTGCGTTAACCTTGTACGGGGCAGTTTTCGGGATTTCCGCTGCCAAGAAATTTCTGCGGCAGCTGAAGGAGAGTAAGTGTCCCGCTCAGCGATGTCCTCCGCCGATGCCATTAACGCACGCCTCAGGGATCTCGAACTCCTGACCAAAGGCCCGGCCTGGGCGCTCACTCGATCGGCGCCGTGGGTCATCGCGGTGCTGCAAGCGTCCTTTACCCGGACGAAACCGCAGCTTCCGCTCGAAGAGTTCCATGCCGACGTCGACGCTTTCCTTGAGCAGCTCCGGAAGCAGGATCCTTCGCTTGGCGGGCAGGCAAGCGGCAAGGCTTTCGCGGACGAGTGGACCCGCAAGCAATTCCTGACCCGCCGCAGCCAGTCCGGCCAGATCGTCTACGAAATCACCGAGGCGGCCGCGCGCGTGCTGGCCTTCCTGGACAGCCTCTCCAGCGAACGCTCCACCCTCAACGGTTCCCGGCTCGGAACGCTGCTGGGCGACGTCGAAAAGCTCGCCAACGAGACCAACCCGGACCAAAGCGCCCGCCTCGAATCGCTCGAAGACGAAATCCAGGAACGCCAACAATTGATCGAGGACATCACGTCCGGCGATTTCGACGGCCTGCTTGACGATGAGGAAGCCGTCGAAGCCGCGGGGAACATCCTCGACCTCGCCGCGAGCTTGCCTGCCGATTACAAGAAGATGCGTGACCGCATCGAGGAACTGGTGGGCGAACTGCGCAACCAGATCATCGAAGAATCACTCAGCAAGGGCGCCACCATGGCTCAAGTCCTGGACGCTGACAAGCGCCTGCGCCAAAGCCCGGAAGGCCGTACCTTCCGGTCATTCGCGGCGTTCCTCGAGGATCCGCAGCAGCAATTGCGCTTCCGCTCGGCGATCGGCGACGTGTTGAGCCGCCAGTTCGCCGATGAACTCAGCCAAGAGGACAGGGAAACGCTCAAGAACCTCGTGGCGGAACTTCGAGCGCAACATAGCCAGATCCAGCGCATCTACGGCAAGTTGTCCGAAAGCCTCAACAACTACATCCAAAGCGACGACATCCGCCAGTCGGTCAGGCTCCGGCAGGTCCTGCGCGAAGCCGAACAAGCCATCCGGTCCATGCCTTACGAACGCGACAGGCCCGGCCTTGTGCGGGGTCCGGTGCTTTTCAATGCGGGATTCGAATCGCTGGCCATGGTCAAGCTTTTCGACCCGGACGAGTTTGCGGCGCCGCCCAAATTGGCCGATCCCATCGCGTTCAGCGATTCGGACCGCGTTCGTTCGCTGCGCTCCGCGAAAGCAAAGCCCGACGTCGTGCGCTCGGCCATGGCGGGTGCGGCCACTTTGGCGGGAGCCTGGGCGAACCTGCCCGAGGAGGAACGGCACATCAATACCGTCCGCGCCCTCCTGTCCGAGGCGCTGCACAGCGGAGCGGCGTTCGACCGCGCCGCCTGGGAGGACCTCGACTTCGAACAAATCGATGGCAGTTCCCGCACCGCGTACCTGCCTCTTGTGACGTTGCCTTCAAGTGATGCTAAGGATTCCGATGACTGACGCCCCCCACCCCACGGAGCATGCTCCTTCTTCGGAGGAAGGAGTGGACATAACGGAATATGTCCACGCTGAGGCGTCCAACAATGCGCATGTCCACAGTGATCCGTTCCGCGTCACGCCCCGCGACACGTTCGTCGACGGCGCGGCGCTCTTCCCTGGCGACACGGGTGTGCTCCCCATGAAGGTCCGGCAAGCCCTCGTGAGGCTCCTTAAGGGCCCGTATGTCGACGGCGGCCGCGACGAGAAACTCTGGACCACGCTCCTGGACAACCAGGTCATCCTCCGCAGCCGGCTTTCCGAGCTGTTCCTGAACCTGCAGCTGGACCACGAACGGAAGATCGCGGTGTTGCGGCCCGTCGATCCGGAGGCGATCGGCGGCAGTGCCCGCTCGAGCATCCTGCGTCAGCAGCGCTCCTTGAGCAGGGTGGAGACCATCGTGCTGCTCCGTTTGCGGCTTCTCCTGGACCGCCACGTCACGGCCCAGACGGATCCGGTGATCACCCGCGAGGAAATCGCCGAACTCGTGGCGCACTACCAGCCGTCCGGCCAACAAGATGCCTTGCGCGATGCCGACGTCGTCAACCGCACGGTCACCAAGCTCCTTGCCCGCCAACTGCTCCTCGCCACGGGGATCGAGGACACTTTCGCCATTTCCAGGGCGCTTCCGCTCGCTCTCCCGTTCGAGAACATCGGAGACATCCCCGCCCAGATCGAGGCGCTCGTGGCCGTCGCAAGCGACGAATCGGGCACGGAACCCCTCATCGAACTAACAGAAACAGACGACGACGGCGACGCCAACTCCGACGACGCTGCCTCCGACGTGGATGACGCGTTTGGCGACGACACCCCCGCCGCAGCAGCCGATGCCGCCCAGGGAGTGGCATCGGGCCTATCGGAGCCGGACGGCCTGCTGCTTGCAGCGGTGCCGTCCGGCGAAGGGGCGGGGGCGGCATCGGCTGCGGAGGCAAAGGCGACCACAACTGACGCAACCACGAAGAACGCAACCGAGACGGAGGCAGCCAAGTGACCATCGCAACCATGTTGCCTATCGGCGAACTCACCAATCCCGGCCAGATGCGCCTGGTCTTGGTCCAAGTTGTGAACTGGGGTACGTTCCACGGAGCCCACACGATGCATGTGGATCGTAACGGGACGCTGCTGACGGGTAACTCGGGCGTGGGCAAGTCGACCTTGTTCGATGCCATGCTCCGGGTGTTCGATGCGAGGCCGCGCTCCAACGAAGCCGCGGCCCAGCGGGCGGGCGGGGCTGTGGAGGACAAGAGGACCACGTTCACGTACATGCGTGGAAAAGTCGGCGACAAAGCCGTGGGTGAAGGATCGGCGAGTGCCTTCCAGCGCCCGGGTGCCACGTGGTCCGCCGTCGCGCTCACGTTCGACAACGCCGCCGGCACCAAGGTGACGATTTCGGCCCTGTTCGACCTTCCCAAGAACGGCACGGAGTCCAGCGTCGGCCGTTTCTACCTGATCGACAACAAGCCCTTGGATCTGGGCGCGATCGAGGGCATCGCCGAGAAGCGCTTCACCAAGGGGGCGTTGGAAACGATTTTCCCGGACGCCCAGGTGTTCGATGTCCACAAGGCGTTCGCGGAACGGTTCCGCCGGCTCCTGGGCATCAACTCGGACCAGGCGCTCCCGCTCCTCCGGGTGATCCAGGCGGGCAAGGGACTTGGTGGGAGCGTCAACACGTTTTTCCGCGACCAAGTGTTGGATGCCCCCGCGACGTTGGCCGCAGCAGATGATGTTGTGGAGGAGTTCAGCAACCTGATGTCCATCAGGCAGCGGCTCGAGGACGTCCGCCAGCAGCGCGACCAGCTCGCTCCGGTGCCCGCGATGAACAAGGAGTATGCCCAGTCCTTGCTCGAGGCGAACCGGCTCCGCGAGCTCAGCGGCGAGGAATTCGACGCCTACAAGCAACAGCTTTCCGTGACGGTGCATGCCAAGACCTTGACCCGTTTCAAGGAACTTGCGCAGCAAAAGGCCAAGGAACTGGGTGCCGAGCGCGCAGTCCGGGACGCCTTGGCCAAGGAATTGCGCCAACTTGAATCGGATTACAACAACCAGGGCGGCAACGCCATCTCGGCGATCGAGCAATCGCTCGACAACGCGCGGGTGGGACTCAAACTCCGCCAGCAAGTCGAGGAAGCTGCGCGCCAAGCATTGCTCGACGCCGGACTCACCCTTGAGTGGACGGCGGAAGGTTGGGAGCAAGCCCACGAACAAGCCGCGAACCGCTCGGACGAGCTCAAGGACGACTCTGAAGCACTGAGGGAACTTCGCTTCGAGGCATTCGATGCCCACGCCACCAAGAAGCGCGAGCTCGCCGCAGCCCAGCAGGAGCTCGTCTCGTTGCGGACGCGCAAGTCCCTCCTGCCGCCGTCGAGCATTGAAAACCGGGCCGCGATCGCGGCCGCCACGGGCGTTCCGGAAGAGCGCATGCCTTTCGGCGGCGAGTTGATCGACCTCGCCGAGGGGGAGGAGCAGTGGCGGCCCGCCGCCGAGCGGGCGCTGCGGAACCTCGCCACCACCCTGCTCGTCCCCGGAGAGCACTTCGCTGCCGTCACGCGCTACCTGAACGACAACACTGTGCGCGGAGCGCTGCGGGCGATCGACGTGTCGAAGCCGCTCGCGGGCGGCGCCCTCGCTGTGGAGGACGTGTCCGACGGCGATTTGCTGACGAAGTTGAACATCCTCACCGCCGGGATCAACGCCGATGCGGGGGAGTGGATCCGTGAGCGGATCGCCCTCGATTTCGCCTATCCGTGCGTCGAGGATCCGGACGAGCTCGCGAAGCTGGACAAGGGTTTGAGCCTGGGTGGCGTCGTCAAGCGCAACAGGCACACGGTGGAGAAGGACGACCGCTTCACGAGCCGCCAGGACTATGTCCTCGGTTTCGACAATGCCTTCAAGCTGGAACTCGTCGCGGCGAAGGTCGGCGAACTCGAAAACGAGCTGGAGAAGGCCGCCCAGCTGGCACAGAGCCGCGAAGACTCGCACCAGGGCATGACGCGCCAACTTGAGGCGCTTCGCCGCATCGCCGAAGACGAGCGCGGTTGGGACCAGGTTTCCGCCGCGGTGGCCGCGGACGAACTCGCGAAGATCGAGCAGCGCCTCAAGGACGCCTTGGCAGCGCAAGCGGACCTTGAACCTTTGCGGGCGAACATCGAGGCCGTTCGCGAAAAGCACCAGTCCTCCACAGGATCGGCGGCCGTTCTGCAGAGCGAATACAAGACGCTCGACCAGCAGATGACCACGGCTGACGCGCTCCTCGATGCCGCGCGCACCCGCCTGGACCAGGCGCCGCCGTCGGACGCTACCGTCACCGCGCTCGAACCGTACTTCAGCGCATTCGGTGAAGTATCGGAACTGCACGAACTCGACAGCCTCGCAGCCGAGGTCCGGAGCAAGCTCTTCGCGGAGTTGCACGCCGCCGAATCCCGCGGGCAGGCGCTGGCCGAACGGTTGACGCGCGTTTTCGAAGGTTTCGTCCGCGAATGGGGAACGGCGATCTCAGCAGACCACGGCACGTCGATCGGCGCCGCGGGCGAGTTCGAATCGCGCTACCACCAGATCGTGAGCGAGGGGCTGCCGGCCCAGGAAGCCGAATTCCGGCAATTCTTCAACCAGCGCACGCACGAATCATTCAGCACGCTGTTGCACTTGCTGGACGAGGAACGACGCGCCATTACCAGCCGCATCCTGCCGCTCAACGGGATCTTGTCCGAGGTCAATTTCCATGAGGGCAGTTTCCTGGAACTCGACATCAAGCAGACACTTCCCGCCACGGCGAAACAGTTCAAGGACGCCATCCATAACGCCTTGAAGGCGCGCCACACGCGGCCATCCCGGGCGGCCGGCGCGGCTTCGACAGGCGAAGGGGACGACGACGTCGAACTCACCAACCGCTACAAGTCGCTCGAAACCCTGGTCAAGAGGCTCGGATCGCAAACGCCGGAGGACCGGCGCTGGCGTGCGGAGGTCCTGGACGTGCGGGGCCACCTGTTCATCCAGTGCAAGGAGCACCGCTCCATCCAGGGTCCCCGCGGCGGAACCAAGACCGAGGTCTACATGCACGCCGACACCGGCTCGATGTCCGGTGGCGAGCGGCAGCGCTTCACCGCGTTCATCATGGCCGCGGCGCTGAGCTACCAGCTGGGCATCGCGGAACAAGGTTTCACGAGTTACGGGACCGTGATGATGGATGAGGCATTTGTCCTGGCGTCGGAAGAGTTCGCCGGCGCGGGCATCAAGGCACTGCACGAATTCGGCTTCCAATTGCTTTTGGCGGCACCGGAAAACGTGATCGACTTGTCCCGGCACCTTGGCTCGGTCACCGAAATCCTGCGCGACAAACGAACCAACCGCTCCGGCGTGCTCACCGCACCCGTCATTGGCGGTCCCGGTGTGCCCGGCGAATGGCGGTCCGAAGCCAACCCGGTGGACATCGTCCTCCGCTAGCTTCTGGGCAGCCGCCGCAGGCGCCTACTTCCCTTGGACCCTCAGGAGGAATTGGGCCGTCCGGGACTGTAGTCCGGCGACTTGGCGGATCACGACGGCGGCCGGGTCCGGATTGATGTCATTGACCGGAGGCTCTTTGCGCACGTTGGTGCAGCAGCCGAAATCCGCGCAGATCAGTGTCCCCACCGTGTTGCCGTCGCGACCCGATTGGCCGGCGCGCTTGGCTACCCAGAGATAGACGTCATCTTTGGAAAACACGTCGCGGCAAAGCTCGCACAAGACTGACCGCTTCTTGCCCGAGCCTCCTTCGGGTGCGCGCAGCATGATTCCCGTGAGGGCGCCGTCGTGTGGAACCACAAGATAGCCCCGCAATGGCATCTTTTCGTCGCGCCAGCCGAGGAACTCGAGGTTTTCCCAGTCGAGGGCATCAAAGTCCTTGGGGAGGTTGAGCTTGGCAGCCTCTGAGCGGCTCGCGTTGATGAAGGACGAACGGATTTGTTGGGCGGTAATTTTCTGCACGGCGAAGTTCTTTCGAATCGTTGGAGCTGGCGAAGGGATCTACGCGGGCGTCTGGCGATCCGGGCACAACAAAGGAACCCCTTGATGTGCCTCTTGCGTGGGGCAGTGCGGGTTAAGAGTCCGAACTGCGGAAAAGGATGGCCGACGCGAGGGGAGCTGCAAAGCAGGCCAAAGCGGCCACCTCGCCAACCATGGCATCGCCGTTTTGTATAGGGCGCATGCTCATCCTCTCGTTCCTTGCTATTTCGACTCCGGTGCTATTCGAACCAGCCGGTTCTGTCATCTTCGCAAAAGCCGCGCCCGCTGTCCAAAGGACTGTGCAACTGCCTCCAGCTCACAAGGGCAGGGCAGACCGGCCTGTGGCCGGGTTTAGCGGGCGACGGCGGCCAACGGCGCGGTACTTGACCTCACGACCAGCGACGGCGGAACGAGGGTGTGGGTGCGTAGCCCCTCGAGAGCGGCGGCGGCGGCTTCGACGGCGGCGGCCGCGATCGCGTCCGGGTCTTGCCGGACGCTCGTGAGCTGGACGTGCGCGAGTGCGGCCAGCCGGGAATCGTCGTACCCGACAACCGAGAGCTCGGCCGGAACAGCCGTCCCGGCTGTGTCGAGCTCGTGAAGGAACCCTAAAGCCGCGTCGTCGTTAAAAACCACGACGGCGGTGGGCAGCTCGGGCGCGGGGCGCCCGGCCCGGAGGGCGAGCAATTCGCGGGCCGCTTTCATCCCGTCCGTTTCACCCTGTCCGCCGGGAATGACGAGCGGCTGCACGCCCTCGTCCGCCATGAGTTGTTCGTAGGCGAGTTTCCGCGCCTCGGCACCTGCTGCCGTGCCGCCGTCGACGTGGGCAATCCAGGTATGCCCGAGCCCGCGCAAATGCTCGACGGCCAATGCGATTCCGGCGGCCTCGTCCGTCGCGGCGCTCGAGAGGCGCGGGTCGGTGTGCGGTTCCAGCACCGACACGACGGGTGCCGGCTGGGCGGCAAGCACGTCGGAGGGGGACGCCGGGCCGAGGACCAGCAGCGCTTCCACTCCCAGGTCCAGGAGCGAGCGGATGGCCTCGCCCTCCGAGCGGCGATGCCCCCGTGCGCTGAGGGTGATGTCGTATCCGAGGGCGGCAGCCGCCGGATACAGGGCTTCGAGGATCTCCGTGTGGAACGGGCCGTCGACGTCGAAGACAACGCCCAGCAGCCGGCTACGGGAACTGCGTAGCAGCCGGGCCCGCGCGTCCGGGCGGTAGCCAAGCTGCGCGGCGGCAGCGAGGACCCGCTCACGGGTCGCGTCGCTCGCGCCCGGAACACCACGGATCACAATCGAAACCAGCGCACGAGAAACCCCCGCTTCCGCGGCGACATCCGCCAAGGTGGGGCGCTTGACCATGAGATACCTCCTTCGACACTCTCCCACAACTCTACTGGAACGTTCTAGACAATCAGGCATGTGTCGTGCGACACTCAATACATCTTCACTAGAACGTTCTAGTCTTGTTTTGAGAGGACCCCGTCATGACTTACCTTCCCGTCGCGTCTGCCCGGCCCGAGCCGGTGCGCATCGGCCTCATCGGAGCGGGCTGGATGGGCGCTTTCCACGCCCGCAGCCTCGCCCTTCGCATCCCGGGCGCAGCCCTCGTCGCGATCGCCGATCCTGCCACTGCCGCAGCCGAGGAGCTCGCCGCCGAGCTCGGCGTGGCCCTGGTGACCGCGGATCCCGCTGACCTGTTCGCCGATCCGGAGATCGACGCCGTCGTCATCGCCGGGCCGGCCCGCTTCCACGCACAGCTTTCGATCGACGCCGCCCGCGCCGGCAAGCATGTCTTCTGCGAGAAGCCGGGCGCGCTGAGCCTCGAGGAGCTTGCCCGGGTCGAGGAAGCCGTCGCCGCAGCGGGGGTGCACTGGCAGATCGGCTTCAACCGCCGCTACGCCACCGATTTCCTGGCGGCCCGCCGCGACGTCGCGGCCGGCACTGTCGGAACGCCGCAACTCCTGCGCTCCCTGACCCGCGACCCCGGCACCGGCAGCATCCCACACGCCGCCAAGATCCCGCAAGGAACGATTTTCCTTGAAACCCTCATCCACGATTTCGACGCCCTCAACTGGTTCAACCCGGGCGCCGAACCCGTGAGCGTCCACGTCACCGCCGACGCCCTCGTCGAACCGTCCTTCAAGGACGCAGGCTTCCTGGACACCGCCGTCGTGACGCTCCGCTACTCGAACGGTGCCATCGCCGTCGCGGAAGCCAACTTCTCCGCGCTCTACGGCTATGACGTGCGCGGCGAGGTCTTCGGTTCCGCCGGCATGGTCCAAGCCGGACGCGCCACCGAAACCGCAGCAGTGCGTTACGGTGCCGCGGGGCTTTCGGCCGAAACCCCGCGCCTGAACATCGAATTGTTCCACGACGCCTACACCGACGAGCTCGCAGACTTCGCCGAGCACGTCCGCTCCCGCCGCGAGGGCACCGCAGTGCCCGACCACGGCGTGCCCCTCACCCCGGGACTGGAAGACGCGCGGCGCGCCCTCGCGATCGCCCTGGCCTGCATCGAATCGGCCCACACCGGCGCCACCACCGCCATCGTCGGCGCCTCCGTCGCCGAGGCCCGCGCATGAGGCTCGCCGTCTGCGCCGAGATGGTCTTCACGGACCTGCCCTTCGTCGAAAGGGTCAGCCGTATCCACGAGGCCGGTTTCGACGTCGAACTTTGGGACTCCCGCAGCAAGGACATCGCGGCGCTCAAGGCCACCGGCGCCCGGTTCTCCTCCATGACCGGCTACTCCGCAGGATCGCTCGTGGAACCGGACACCGCGGACCTCGTGGTGAGCACCGCCGAAGCCCTCATCCCCACAGCGCTGGAGCTCGGCGTCGAACGCCTTGTGGTGCACTCGGCCGAACTTGTCGACGGCAAGGCTGCCCGTCCGCACCTGCGTCCGGACGGCACGATGTGGCTCACGGCTGCGCGTACGCTCGAACGCCTCGGCGAGCTCGGGGAACGCCACGGGCTCACATTCTGCCTGGAAAACCTCAACACGGTCCTTGACCACCCGGGCATCCCGCTCGCCCGCGCGAAGGACACCCTCGCGCTGGCACGCGCCGTCGACCACCCCAACGCCCGGCTCATGCTGGACCTCTACCACGCCCAGATCGGCGAGGGGAACCTCATCGAGCTCGTCCGCGAGGCACTCCCGTGGATCGGCGAGATCCAGGTCGCCGACGTTCCCGGCCGCTGTGAACCCGGAACCGGGGAGATCAACTACGCCGCAGTGCACCGCGCCCTCGCCGACGCCGGCTACGCCGGCACCGTCGGCCTGGAAGCCTACGCCTCCGGAGACTCCGACGACGCACTCAAAGCCTTCCGGGCGGCGTTCGAAGGCTAGACGGCGGCCACTCGCTGCTCCGGTGCCCGGGGGCCGGAATTAATTACGCAATGTAAATGTTTCGTAATTGATTGAAGGGTAGGCTAGCCTTACTTAGGTTTGCATCACTTACCTAAGGAGTCTCGTGGCTTCCCTCCACCCTCGCCGGGCACTGCTCAAGTCCGCCGGAGCAGCAACTGCCGCCCTGGCCGCCGTCGTACTTTCCCATTCCGCTTGCTCAACCGGGTCCACCGCCAGCAGCGCCGCGACTCCGGCTTCGGCCGGCCAATTCCCTGTCACCATCAAGAACGTCTTTGGTGAGACCACCATCAAGTCGCAACCACAACGCGTGGTCACCGTCTCGTGGGTCAATGACGACGTCGCGTTGGCGCTCGGCGTGGTTCCCGTCGGCGTCCCGAAGAACGCTTGGGGCAACAACGGCAAGGGCTCCACCCCCTGGAAGGACGCCGCGCTCGAGAAGCTGGGTGCGGGCTTCGGCACACCCAAAGCTCCGGTCCAATACTCGGAGGCCGACGGCATCAACTTCACCGAGATCGCCAAGCTCGCACCGGACGTCATCCTCGCCGCGTACTCGGGACTCAACGAAGCCGACTACAAGAAGCTCTCCGAAATCGCGCCGGTGGTGGCGCAGCCCGAGTTCGCCTATGGAACACCGTGGCAAGACGCAACCACCATCATCGGAAAGGCGCTGGGCAAGGAAACCGAGGCCGCGAAGCTCGTCTCGGACACTGAAGCCACCATCAAGGACAAGGTAGCCGCGTTCCCGCAACTCGTCGGAAAGACCTTCATCTACGGCAACCTCGAACCGGCCAAGGGCGACGGCGTCAACGTCTACACGGCGAACGACAACCGCCCGCGCTTCCTCTCCGAAATCGGCATGAAGCTCGCGCCCGTGGTGGAGGACGCCAGCAAGGGCTCCAAGGAATTCTTCGTTCCATGGTCAGCCGAGAAGGCCAACGAACTCTCCTCGGATGTGTTCGTCACGTGGGTTCCGGATTCCAAGACCACGGACCAGATCAAGGCCGACCCCCTGTTGGGCCAGATCCCCGCGATCAAGAAGGGCGCCTTGGTGGCCGATTCGGACAACACCCTCACCTTGGCGATTTCCGCTTCGTCTCCGCTGAGCCTGCCGTGGGCGATGGACATGTTCCTTCCCCAGCTGGCCAAGGGCGCCGACGCGGCCGCCAAGTAGGCGGCAACCCACCATGACAAAACGCACGACGACGGCAGGCCCACCCCGGTCTTCAGGAACCACACGCGAAATGGCAGATCATGCCGTTAAAAGCGCAACCAATCGGCATCTCCTGCCAACTCGCGCGAATGCCGGGGTGGTTGCCGTCGTCGTGCTTGCGGTCGCATGCGCGGCCTCGCTCACGATCGGTGCCCGGGACATGTCCCTCGGAACGGTGTGGCAGGCACTCACCACATTCAACCCCGACGACGGCAACCACGCCGTAGTGCACACGCGTATTCCCCGCACGGTGCTCGGCCTGGTGGCGGGTGCGGCACTGGGACTCGCCGGAGCCGCCATGCAGGGGGTGTCCCGCAACCCGCTCGCCGACCCGGGAATCATGGGCGTCAATGCCGGCGCCGCCCTCGCCGTAGTCACCGGAATTTACTTGTTCGGGATTTCGGGGGCGAGCGGCTACATTTGGTTCGCCTTCGTCGGCGCTGGGGCGGCCGCCGTCGTCGTCTATTTGATTGCCGCGATAGGCCGCGAAGGCGCGACGCCGGTCAAGCTCGCGCTCGCGGGCGCCGCGCTAAGTGCCGGCCTGTACTCCCTCATGAACGTCATCCTGGTGTCGAGCCAAGACACCCTGGACCGTTTCCGGTTCTGGCAGGTTGGTGGAATCGCGGGCAGCGACTGGTCGGTAATCCTGACCGGGTTGCCGTTCCTGTCAGTCGGTGCGTTGATCGTGTTGGGCAGCGCCAGGACGCTCAATGGCCTGGCCCTTGGTGACGATGCTGCCCGCGGGCTCGGCCAGAACGTCGCCTTGGCCCGCGGGGTGACTTCCCTGGGGATCGTGTTGCTGTGCGGATCCGCCACGGCTTTGGCTGGTCCGATCGGATTCGTTGGACTCGTGGTGCCGCACGCCGTGCGCTTCTTCACCGGGCCGGACTACCGCTGGATCCTGCCGTTTTCCATGGTCCTCGCGCCGGCGCTCCTGCTGGCGTCGGACGTGGTGGGCCGCGTTGTGCTGCTGCCCAGCGAGGTTCCCGCGGGCATCATGACGGCGATCGTCGGCGCTCCCGTCTTCGTGTGGCTTGTGCGCAGGGGAAAGGGAGCTTCGCTATGAACCCGCGCAACCGGACCGCGCTCCTTGCCGCCGTCGTCGGTGTCCTCTTCGCGGTGGCGGTGCTCCTCGGGAGTTACACAGTGACCGTCCCCGATTTCTTCAAGATCGTCGTGGCCCAATTGACCAGCGGAGACAAGATCCCCGGTGCGAGCTTCATTGTCATGGAAAACAAGCTGCCGCGCGCGGTGCTCGCGGCCCTTGTCGGCATCGCATTCGGCCTCTCCGGCGGGCTCTTCCAAACCATGCTCCGCAACCCCCTGGCGAGCCCGGATGCGATCGGGATCAGCTACGGGGCAAGCGCCTCGGCAGTCCTCGCGATTGTCGTTTTCGGCGCGTCGGGCCTGGCGGTCTCGGCGTCCGCCCTGGTTGGGGCCATCGGCGTCGCACTGGTCATTTACGCCATTTCGCGGGGGACGGGCAGCCGGGGCGCAGGCGTCCGTGGCGGGAACGCGGCCGGCAACCGGCTGGTCCTCGCCGGGGTGGGCATCGCCGCCGCATTGGGGGCAGTGGTGAACTTCCTCATGACGCGGGCCGATATCCGGACCGCCTCTGAAGCCCTCATTTGGCTCAACGGATCGTTGAATCCGGCCAATTGGGAGCGAGTGGGAATCCTGTTGGCCTCCCTCGCCGTCCTCGTCCCCGCGCTGGTGCTCCTCGCGAGGCCGCTTCGCATGCTGGAGTTGGGCGACGACGTCGCGGCCGGACTGGGAATCCGGGTCAACGCGGTGCGATTCGCCCTGGTGATCACTGCCGTCGCGCTCGCGGCGGTGGCGACGGCGGCTGCCGGGCCGGTTGCCTTCGTCGCCTTTCTTGCCGGGCCGATCGCGCGCCGGATCGTCGGGCGTCCCAGCCTTCCGGCGTCGGCGTTCACGGGCGCCGCGATTGTGCTCGCGTCCGACTACCTCGCGTACAACGTGGCACCCCTGGTCCTGGCCGGCACGGTCCTGCCGGTCGGTGTCATCACCGGAGCCCTCGGAGCCCCGTTCCTGTTGTGGCTCCTTATGACCTCAAACCGAGTCACGTCCAACCGAGTCACGTCCAATTGAAAGGAAGCTTGACATGGCACAACTGAGCGCCCGGGGCCTGACCCTCCAATACGAGCAGCGGCGCGTGGTCGAGGGGCTGTCAACCACCATCCCGGAAGGGAAGGTGACCATGATTGTCGGCGCCAACGCATGTGGAAAGTCCATCCTGCTCCGCGGCTTGTCGAGGCTCCTTAAGCCGAGTGCCGGCGTCGTCACCCTGGACGGCAAGGACATCCATTCCCGTCCGGCGCGTGAACTCGCGCGCATCCTCGGCCTCCTCCCGCAGCACCCCATCGCCCCGGACTGCATCACGGTCCGTGAGCTCGTAGGTCGCGGCCGGTATCCGCACCAAGGGTTCTTCCAGAGTTGGCGGACCGGCGACCAGTCCGAACATGACCTTGCAGTGGAGCGGGCCCTCGAGGCGACGTCGACACTCGAATTGGCCGGGCGAAACGTGGATGAATTGTCAGGAGGCCAGCGGCAGAGGGTGTGGATCGCCATGGCCCTCGCGCAGGAAACGGACGTCCTCCTCCTCGACGAACCCACCACATACCTCGACTTGGCGCACCAAGTGGAAGTGCTCGACCTCATCACGGACCTCAACCGGCGCCGCGGCACCACCGTGGCCATTGTGCTGCACGACCTCAACCTGGCAGCCCGCTACGCCGACCACGTGATCGCCATGAAATCGGGGGCAATTGTCGGCGAAGGCCCGGCGTCGCGAATCTTCACGGACGACCTGGTCCGCGACGTTTTCGGACTCGAGTCCCGCGTTGTCGCGGATCCGCTGTCCGGCACTCCACTCATTCTTCCCATCGGACGGCATCACACGGCCACCCCTTCGACGCCCGTTGAATTGGAGTTCGCGTCATGAATGCACATCCAGTAGCGGCATTGCGACGGGCGGCAACCGAGCCGATGACCCTCGCCTTCGACGTCACGGTCAGTGCGGTGCAGGACCTCACCCCGAATTTCCGCCGCATTACCTTCGGTGGATATTGCCTACGCGGGTTCGGCGTTTCCGGTGAAACCCTGGACTTGCGGATCAAGCTCATGATTCCGTCGCTTGACGACCAGGGGAACGTTTTGCCGTTGCCGGCTTTCGAAACCGGCGACGCCGGCTGGTACCAATCGTGGTTGGCCATGGCCCCCGCGGTCCGCGGCTCAATGCGCACTTACACCGTGCGGAACGAGAGGTTGGATGCCATTTATCCGGAGATCGACGTCGACTTCGTGATGCATTCCGACGGCGGTGCCCACGACGGCGGTCCGCGTCCCCCAGGTGACCCGCACTTCCCGGGCGGGCCGGCCGCGAATTGGGCGCTCGCCGCGAAACCCGGCGACTCCCTGACCATCATCGGCCCCAACAACCGGGCCGCCCATTGCATCACGGCGGAAACCTATTCGGGAATCGAGTGGCGGCCGGGCCTAGCCCAGAGAGTCCTCCTCGCCGGCGACGAAACAGCTGTACCGGCCATCAGCGCCATTCTGGAATCGTTGCCGGCCGGCATCACGGGCCACGCCTTCCTGGAAGTTCCCGAGGCCGGCGATTTCCAAGACGTTGCCACGGATGCCGATATCGAGGTCACGTGGCTTGCCCGCGGAGCATCGCCCGGCCGTGCCCGGGCCCACGGTGAACTGCTGAAAGCCGCCGTCCGGAGTGCGGTGCCCGCTCCCGGCTGGGTGGGTATCGTGCCGAGCGGCGGCGCCCCCGGCCCCGAGCCCGAGGACGTCAACGTGGAGCAGGACATCCTGTGGGAGACCCCGCTCCGAATGGATACGGCTGCCCTTGAAGCAAGCCGCAACCCCGGTATCCCCGCCGGCGCATTGCCGTTCTACGCCTGGATCGCGGGGGAGGCCGGCGTCATTAAGGACCTCCGGCGATACCTGGTCCGCGACGTTGGAATCGACCGCAAGCAAGTAGCGTTCATGGGCTATTGGCGCCAAGGGAAGGCCGAGCTGTAACCGGCGCGTGAGGTCTCCACGTGAGCGAGGGGCGAATTAACCTGGGCTTTGCCGGCGGGCAACCGGGCGGGTTTACGCTGGCGTCGTGGCCGGAAACGTGCTTCATGCAGACCAGAACGGACGACGGCGGTTTGTTGCCTTGGGCGATTCCTTCACCGAAGGCGTGGGGGACCGGAACAAGATCCTGCCGAACGGCGTCCGGGGTTGGGCCGACCGCGTCGCCGAGAAACTGGCGAAGGCCGAGCCGGGTTGGGAGTATGCCAACCTTGCGGTGCGCAGCAAGAGGCTCCACCACATTGTGGAGGAACAGTTGGACCGGGCGTTGGCCATGGAACCGACGCTCATCACGCTGTATGCGGGCGGCAACGACATCCTGGACTTCGGCACGGACATGGACCAACTCATGGCCGAATACGAAAAGCTGGTGGATCGCCTGGCGAGCACCGGCGCCACGTTGGTCTTGTTTACGGGTTACGACGTCAAGGTCTCGGCCGTCCTGGAGCCATTCAAGAAGCGCAACGCGATCTACAACGAACGCGTCCGCGAATTGGCGGTCAAATACGGGGCAGTGCTTGTGGACTATTGGTGCCTCGACGCCTACCACGACCGTCGGATGTGGGCGGCGGACCGGCTCCACATGTCCAAGGCCGGCCACAAATACATGGCGGCACAGGTCCTTGACCAACTTGGCGTGCCGCACAAATTCTCGCCAAAGGATTGGGAGCCGCCGCAACGGCTCAAGCTGCGCGAGTGGGAACGCCGCCAGCGTAAATGGATGAACGACTGGGTCATTCCGCTTTTCGGGCGCAAGCTTCGGGGCGTCACGCTCGGCGACAGCCTGAACCCGCGCTGGCCGGAACCCGTCAAGGTCCCGAGGAAGGCCGGGCTGCGGAAACTCGCCGAGCGCGCGGCGATAAGGGCGGTTGCGGGGGCGGGGGCACGCAAGTCTTCGGCCGCCGTCGGCCGCCGACCGGAAAGCAAAAGCCAAGAAAACGGGGGAACATGATCATGACCACGCACGCGCCACTTCGGTTTGTTGCCGTCGGGGATTCCTTTACCGAGGGTGTCGGCGACGTCGATCTCCGCCTTCCCAACGATTGCCGCGGCTGGGCGGACCGGGTTGCGGAGGAGTTGGCCAAGCACCAACCCGAGGTCCATTACGCCAACCTCGCCCTTCGCGGCCGTCGCCTCAAGCAGATCGTGGCCGAGCAGTTCGAGCCGGCGCTTGGCCTGGCGCCCACGCTTGTCAGTTTCCACGCCGGCGGCAACGACCTCCTTGGAGCACGGCTGGACATGCGCTCCTTGATCCGCGGTTTCGAGGACGCCGTTGCAAGGCTCGTGCAGACCGGCGCCAAGGTTGTTCTTTTCACTGAGTACAACGTGCCGCTCTCCCCGGTCCTCGAACCGCTCAAGCTGCGCAGCGCCGTTTTCAACAAGCATGTCCGGCGCATTTCGGCCGCTTACGGCACGCTCCTGGTGGATCATTGGTGCTTCGAAAAGTACCAGGACCGCCGCATGTGGGCTCCGGACCGCTTGCACATGTCCAGTCTTGGCCACGAATACATGGCCAAGAAAGTGCTCGAGGTTTTGGGCGCCGAACATTCCCTGGCGTCTCCGGCGCTGGCACGCCTTGAGCCGCGGAGCCGCGCCGGGATAATGCTCGACGACGCCGCGTGGCTCAGGCGGGACGTGGCACCGTGGCTTTCGCGCAGGTTCCGCGGCGTCTCCAGCGGGGATAACTTGAGTGCCCGCTGGCCCGCGCTCATGCCGCCGGTCATACCGGAACGTCTAGGTTCGCCGGCCAAGGACCTCGTAAGCCAAAAAATGTCCTTGGCGTGACGCCCGGCAGCCTGGTTGCGCCGTTTCCTAGTCTAAGAGGTGCAGTCTAAGAGGTTCAGTCCAGGAGGTTCTCAAAACCTTCGGACGCCGAGGTGACCGTGAATTCGATGATTTCGAAATCGGCCACTCCGTGGATGTAGAACGGATCCGTCGCCAAGGAAGCGTCCAGGGTTGCCCGGTCCACCTTTGACAGGAGCACGCCGCCGACGGCTGGAACGCGCCGCCCCGATGCGAGGAAAGTTCCGGCGTCGAACGCTTTTTTGACCCAATCCATGTGGGCCGGGCGGTGGTAATCGACGATCTCGTCGGGAACTTTGTATGTCAGGGAGACGACGAACATACGGTCAGCCTAGCAATTACGATGAACTCATGACCGAACCGCGCTGGCTCAATGCCGACGAACGCCGTGCCTGGCTGGCCCTCCTGAGCATCAACACCCTGTTGCCCGCGGCACTCGACACCCAACTGCAGGCCGCTGGCAAGCTCTCGCTCTTTGACTACAACGTGCTCGCCATGCTGTCCGAAGCCGAGGGGCGGTTCCTACCGATGAGCGAACTCGCGGCACGGACCAGTGCGTCGTTGTCGCGGTTGTCGCACGTGGTGACCAAGCTGCAGAAGCGTGGATGGGTGGAACGCGAAGCCCATCCCCGCGATGCCCGGGTCACCGTTGCCCACCTCACGCAGGCCGGAATGGACACTATCGTGTCTCTCGCCCCCGGGCACGTGGCGTCCGTCCGCGCTTTGATGCTGGACGCGATGACCGACGACGACGTCGCAGACCTCGCGCGGATCGGCGAGAAGATCGTGGCCCGCCTGGATGACGATCACTGGATCCTGCGCGAGAGCTGATCCCGGAGTGAGAGACTAACGCCATGGATTTTGCAGCCCGTTATGTAGCACTCGGAGACTCCTTCACGGAAGGCCTCGGCGACCCGGATCCTTCGCTTCCCAACGGCGTCAGGGGCTGGGCGGACCTCGTCGCCAGGCAACTTGCCGAAGGCAACGGTTCCTTTGGCTACGCCAACCTGGCCATCCGGGGCCGGAAGCTCCGGCAAGTCATGGCCGAACAGGTGGATGCCGCCGTCGCACTCCAACCGACGCTGGTGACGCTGTACGCCGGGGCCAACGATATCTTCCGTCCGAAAGTGGACATCGACCGGCTCATGGAAGACTACGAGGCGGGAATCGCGAAGCTCAGCGCCACCGGCGCCACGTTGCTCCTCTTTACCGGATTCGATGCCCGCAGCTCCAAAGTGTTCGGCACCATGCGCGGCCGGACGGCGATTTACAACGAACTAGTGCGGGAAATCGCCGAGAAGCATGGGGCGCTGCTGGTGGATTATTGGCGGTTCGGCGAGTACCACGACTGGCATATGTGGGCCGAAGACCGGATGCACATGTCCACTGCCGGCCACATCAACATGGCCAACCGGGTCTTGGCCGTCCTGGAACATGAAGGCTCCCTCGAGGTGCCGGCTCCGGTCAGCGTCCCCCAACCCGCCAAGGTAGCCGCGCTTCGCGCCAACGCCCGCTGGGCCCGGGAACACGCGGCGCCGTGGTTCGTTCGCCGAATCACGGGCAAGTCATCCGGCGACGGCCTCAGCCCGCGTTACCCGCAACTCATCGAACCCTAGCCAGCCTTCGACACAAGGCTCCGGAAGCCCGGCGTCGCGAGCAATCCGCCGTCGTTCCCGACCGCGAGGATGTCCACCTCCCAACGCGCGGAGGCCAAATCAAGGGTCTGGGGGCCGCCGGCCATGATTGCCGTGGCCAGGACATCGGCCGTGATGATGTCCGCCGCCGCGACGGAAACCTGGCTGAACCCGCCGCCGCGCCCGGGGCGGAGACCCGCAGTCCAGATGTGCTCGCCACGTTCGCTCGTTCCCGACGTCGCGAGCGCGTGCTTGGCGCTTTTGGCCGGGACGCTGCCGGCCAGGACGCTGCCAGCCAGCGGGTAGGCGGTCAGCAAGGCAGTCCGGTCGGCCGGATCCACGATGCCGGCCAACCACGCCCGCTCGGTACCTGGAATCGGCGAGCCCTCCACCAACACATCTCCGCCCGCGTTCAGGCACCAGTCCGTCAGGCCAAGCGCGCGCAGCGACGTCCCCGCCTCCCGTATCGCGTGGGCCTTGACGATGCCCGCCAGGTCCACGACGCCGTCGGGCCGCTCGGCGGTAAACGCGCCTTCCGTCAGGGTGCGCCACTCGGATGCCTCAACGTAGAGCCTGCGCATATCATCCGACGCGTCCCGCAAGGCGAGTTCCCCGCGTGCCATCGCGCTCGCCTCCGAATCGGGGCGATACAGGCTGAACGTCCGGTCCAGTTCCGCGAACAGCCGCTCGACGACGGCGGTGGCGGCCTCGAGCGCATCCTCCACAACGTGGGATTCCGGAAGTGTTGCCGGTATGGCGAGGCTCACCACGGTGCCCATGCTCGCGAAGGTGCGGGAACGAAGGCGCGGTTCGTGAGGGCTGCCTGCCGTGGTGCGGCCGCGGCCCTCAGCGCTGTGGGCGCCGCTGGAAGCGTCAGAAATTGGCTGCATCGAGGGCCGCCTGGAGAGACGTCAGGTACGCATCACTGGTAATGGTGGCACCACCGATGGTTTGGACGTTGGCCGATTGCGCGCTCAGCACCTCGGAACGGAGCAAAGGCGCCGCCCGGTTGCTGATCTGGACCGACCGCTGCTCTTCGTCGGTCAAATGGAGGGCCGTGACATCGGTGATGACTCCACCCTTGACCGTCACTTGAACCTGCACCGTGCCGAACCGTGTTTGCACGGAGGTCCCGGTGTACGTTCCGCCGGCCTTGGCCGAGGCGCCTGCCTTTGCGCTCGCTCCGGTGCCCGAGCTTGAGCTCGAACCGGATCCCGCGGTGGTTCCCGGCGACGAACCGGAGCTGGTCCCGGCGGCGGCGTCCGACGTCGTGCCCGTTCCGTTGCTACCGCCCCCGGCGGTTCCGCCGGCGCTTGAACCTCCAGTAGCGCCGCTGCTGGAAGACGTGGTGACTGTTGACGCGTTGGAGTCGGAGACGTGGGTGCCCGCTTGCCAACCGACAAGGAGGATTGCGGCCGAAGCCAGCGCTGAGGATATTCCTGCCCTGATTCTCACCAGTCGAACCTTTCGTAGTGGAGTTGTTCCTCGCGCACGCCCGAGCCCTTCGCTTCGGCGATCACTTCGCGGGCCCAAGCCGAGGGGCCGCAGATGTAGACGTCGGCGTCGGCGATGTCCGGGGCGTAATCCCTCAAGGTGGTGTGGGCCGCCGAGGCCGGTAACCACGCACTTCCCGGGAGGGGTGATCGCGGACCAATGAGATGGAATAGCGTCACGCCGCGTTTCCTGCACAGCTCCAGGATTTCGTCGTTGAGGAACAATTCCTCTTCGCTTCTGCCGCGCAGCAGGACCGTTGCCTGGCCCGGGGCGAACGGAGTGGATTCCAGGAGCGCGCGGAGCGGAGTGATTCCGATTCCCGCTCCGATCATGACAATGCGTTTCCGGCTTCGCGCCGCCGTGCTGAAGACACCATACGGACCTTCGATGGCAACCTTCGTACCCGGTTTGAGCGATGCCAATCGAGCCGATCCTTTGCCGAGGTTCCGGACTGTGATGCGCAGGACTTCCTGCCGCGGGTGCCTCCCTGGTACTGAGGGGACCACGTGCGGTTCCGCGGACAAACTGTAGGGGTGTGCTTGCCACCACATTCCCGGGGCGAGGAACCGCCACACGAAGAACCGTCCGCCGGTGCCGGACAGCTCATTCAGGCGCAAGCCGCTCATTTCGATGCTGACCACATCCGGCGCAACCCGAACCACGCGGCGAACCGTCAGTTGGTGACGGAAGGTGGCCATCGCGGGTTGGGCCACGCGGAACCACGCCAGGGCCGAACCCGTGGCGATGCACAGCAGCAGCCAGTACCACCGCTGCCACGTCCCCTCGGCGAACAGGCCGCCCACGCTGAATTGGTGGGGGATCGCCGTGCCGACCGCAACGTAAGTGAGGAGATGGATGACGTACCAGAACTCATAGGGAAAACGGCGCCGCACGGCCACCAGCGAGGTGACCACCACCGCGATGAACAGCGCCATCGCAACGAATGCCAACCACATATCCGGGACCAATACCCAGAGCGCGATCGCTTCGCTGACCGGATTGAGGCCCTCGGCCATGCCGTAGCCGATCGCAATGAAGATCCCGTGGGCTAGTAATAGGTATAGGGCGGGTTTACCCAGCTTCCGATGGAATTCCAACGCGCGATCGTGACCGACCGCGCCGTCCACGAACGGCAAGCGTGCTGCCAGGAGGAGCATCAGCAAGACGAGGTCCATGCCGGCAAGCCCGGCCAGGATCCCGACGGCGGTGATCGCCTGGGTCGGGTTGCTTATGGTCGAGAATCCGCCGTCGGCCAGCCAGAGGGAGAACGCGGCGGCGAGGGAGACCCAAAGGGCCACCGTGAGCATGTCCGTTCGGAACATGCGCCGCCGATGCTGTGCGGCGAATGGACCTTCGGGGCCCTTGGAAGTGCTCCTTCCCTTGGAAAATTCAGCGGACGCAGGTGGCCGGGCCGGGGGTGTGGCTGCCCGCTGCTCTGTAGAGGCAAGGAGTTCTGTCTTCATGGTTCAAGATTGAGGCGTCAACCTTTCGTTCTCCTGTGAAGGGGCTTGTGCGGGCTTAAGTCTTGGTGGGGGTTGACTTGCTTGGGCCCGGCGGTGTGGGCCCGGCGGTGTGCCGGGTCCGGTATGGCCGGGCCTTATACACCCGATTGGTCTTAATTTGTCCTAGCCCCTAGACTTGTTAGGCGCTAGGTGGCGCGGAGCGTGTGCAATTGCTCCGGTTTGCGGGATCTGTTGGCAACAATGGATCGTCCGTGGGCCGGTAGTTAGGGGCTCAAGTTGCGTGCATTCCTGTATTCGCCCAGTATCCCGGCTTGACGTCGGGAACCACTACCTTCGCCGCAGTGATGATTCAGTAAATGGATCCGTCGCGCGGGAACTACCGAAAAGCTGAGTGGACTGGTGGCGGACGTCGCCCGGCGCACGGAAGGCAGGAATTCTGCTGGCCGTTTTCATTCATTTCTTAGGAGAGTCGTCATGGCAGCACACTGCCAGGTGACCGGAGCCGAGCCGGGCTTTGGACACAGCATTTCGCACTCGCACCGCCGCAACAAGCGCCGGTTCGATCCCAACATCCAGAAGAAGCGCTACTGGGTTCCGTCCCTGCGCCGTAATGTCACGCTGACCCTGTCGGCCAAGGGCATCAAGACCATCGACGTTCGCGGCATCGACGCAGTCGTCGCCGACATCCTGGCTCGTGGGGTGAAGCTCTAATGGCAAAGGACAAGGACGTACGTCCGATCATCAAGCTGAAGTCGACCGCGGGCACGGGTTACACCTACGTCACGCGCAAGAACCGTCGTAACGACCCCGACCGTCTGGTCCTGAAGAAGTACGACCCCAAGATCCGCCAGCACGTCGAATTCCGAGAGGAGCGCTAAACATGGCTAAGAAGTCCAAGATTGCTCGCAACGAGCAGCGCAAGGTCATCGTTGAGCGCTACGCCGCCAAGCGTCTCGAACTGAAGAAGACCCTGGTTGACGCCAACGCAACCGACGAAGCACGCGAAGAGGCCCGCCTCGGCCTTCAGAAGCTGCCCCGCAACGCCTCCCCGGTCCGTCTGCGTAACCGCGACGTCATCGATGGCCGCCCGCGCGGTACCTTCCAGAAGTTCGGCATCTCCCGTGTTCGTTTCCGTGACATGGCACACAAGGGCGAACTCCCGGGCATCACCAAGTCTTCCTGGTAATCCAGAAGCCTTTCGAAAGGCCGGCAACCGTTTGGTTGCCGGCCTTTTTGGCTTTAAGCCGTTTCCGTCTCCGGAATAAGTGGTGCAGCACACAGCGCTGAATTACGACGCCGACGGCTGCCTTTTGTGCGGAAGCGCCCGTTTTTGCCGCGGATTGGCGGGGTTCTTGGCTCCCTGAGGGTGAATTTGCCTGCGGTCCTCGAGGTGTGTAGAGTAGTTCGAGTCGCCGCCGCTGATGCGGAAAAATAGCGACCGACCCCCTTGATAAACGGCCTGAAAATGGTGCGCTGACCAGTGTGCCTTGGACGGGTGGGGACCCCTCTGGAGCAGTGGATTGCGGTAACGCCGATTTGCTTGTTCCAGGCAGTTCGGGTAAGTTTGGGAAGTTGCTCCGGAGCGATCTTGGCCTGTGTGGTTGGGTGGTGTCGGGTGTGTCTGTTGTTTGAGAACTCAATAGTGTGCCAAGTTTGTTGATACCGATTGTTTTTTGAATTGGTTGTTTTGCCGGGCCTTGTCCGCCCCTGTGGGTGGGGTCTGGTTCAGCTGGTTTCAGATTTTGTGCAGCTGTTTTCGCCGTTGTTTCCGGTGGGGATGGTTGTGTCTGTTTTTGTTTTTTGACGGAGAGTTTGATCCTGGCTCAGGATGAACGCTGGCGGCGTGCTTAACACATGCAAGTCGAACGATGAAGCGGTGCTTGCACCGTGGATTAGTGGCGAACGGGTGAGTAACACGTGAGTAACCTGCCCTTGACTCTGGGATAAGCCTGGGAAACTGGGTCTAATACCGGATATGACTGCTCCGCGCATGCGGTGGTGGTGGAAAGCTTTTGTGGTTTTGGATGGACTCGCGGCCTATCAGCTTGTTGGTGGGGTAATGGCCTACCAAGGCGACGACGGGTAGCCGGCCTGAGAGGGTGACCGGCCACACTGGGACTGAGACACGGCCCAGACTCCTACGGGAGGCAGCAGTGGGGAATATTGCACAATGGGCGCAAGCCTGATGCAGCGACGCCGCGTGAGGGATGACGGCCTTCGGGTTGTAAACCTCTTTCAGTAGGGAAGAAGCGTAAGTGACGGTACCTGCAGAAGAAGCGCCGGCTAACTACGTGCCAGCAGCCGCGGTAATACGTAGGGCGCAAGCGTTATCCGGAATTATTGGGCGTAAAGAGCTCGTAGGCGGTTTGTCGCGTCTGCTGTGAAAGACCGGGGCTCAACTCCGGTTCTGCAGTGGGTACGGGCAGACTAGAGTGATGTAGGGGAGACTGGAATTCCTGGTGTAGCGGTGAAATGCGCAGATATCAGGAGGAACACCGATGGCGAAGGCAGGTCTCTGGGCATTAACTGACGCTGAGGAGCGAAAGCATGGGGAGCGAACAGGATTAGATACCCTGGTAGTCCATGCCGTAAACGTTGGGCACTAGGTGTGGGGGACATTCCACGTTTTCCGCGCCGTAGCTAACGCATTAAGTGCCCCGCCTGGGGAGTACGGCCGCAAGGCTAAAACTCAAAGGAATTGACGGGGGCCCGCACAAGCGGCGGAGCATGCGGATTAATTCGATGCAACGCGAAGAACCTTACCAAGGCTTGACATGGACTAGTAAAGCGCAGAGATGTGCTCCCCTCTTGAGGCTGGTTCACAGGTGGTGCATGGTTGTCGTCAGCTCGTGTCGTGAGATGTTGGGTTAAGTCCCGCAACGAGCGCAACCCTCGTTCTATGTTGCCAGCGGTTCGGCCGGGGACTCATAGGAGACTGCCGGGGTCAACTCGGAGGAAGGTGGGGACGACGTCAAATCATCATGCCCCTTATGTCTTGGGCTTCACGCATGCTACAATGGCCGGTACAAAGGGTTGCGATACTGTGAGGTGGAGCTAATCCCAAAAAGCCGGTCTCAGTTCGGATTGGGGTCTGCAACTCGACCCCATGAAGTCGGAGTCGCTAGTAATCGCAGATCAGCAACGCTGCGGTGAATACGTTCCCGGGCCTTGTACACACCGCCCGTCAAGTCACGAAAGTTGGTAACACCCGAAGCCGGTGGCCTAACCCTTGTGGGGGGAGCCGTCGAAGGTGGGACCGGCGATTGGGACTAAGTCGTAACAAGGTAGCCGTACCGGAAGGTGCGGCTGGATCACCTCCTTTCTAAGGAGCGCTGTGCATCGTTGTCCTGTTGGCCCTGTGGGGGTTGGCGGGGCGGGTGCCAGGTAGCAAGCCCGTTGCGCAGGCGGATGTTCTGCGGCGGGTGCTCATGGGTGGAATATCAACGAATCATTTTTGGTGGCATGGCTGTGTGGTCTGTGCCCTGGTGCTAGTACGACGCCTTTCCTTCGTTTTCGAAGGCGGGGGTGTGGGGAACGTGTCCGGGGTGTGGGTTGTGTGGTGGTGTTTGGTGCACTGTTGGGTCCTGAGGCAACAGGCCCTGCTGGTTTCCTTGTGTCTGTTCTGCGCGCGTGTGTGTGCGGGGCGGGTGTGGGGGGTGGTGGGTGTTGTTTCTGGTTTCCTGGTCTTGTGCCTGTCCTGCGTGTGTGGGGTGGGTGCGGGGTACGGGGTTGTTGTTTGAGAACTACATAGTGGACGCGAGCATCTTGTAAAGCAATTTTGTTTTTGATGTTGAACCTGGTTTTTTCCGGGTTCTCTCGAGAATGTTTTTTGATCTGTGTGGTCAAGTTTTTAAGGGCGCACGGTGGATGCCTTGGCATCAGGAGCCGAAGAAGGACGTAGGAATCTGCGATAAGCCTGGGGGAGTTGATAACCGAACGGTGATCCCAGGATGTCCGAATGGGGAAACCCCGCCAGAGGCTTTCGGGTGATCTGGTGACCCGCATCTGAACACATAGGGTGCGTGGGGGGAACGCGGGGAAGTGAAACATCTCAGTACCCGCAGGAAGAGAAAACAAGAGTGATTCCGTTAGTAGTGGCGAGCGAACGCGGATCAGGCTAAACCGTTTCATGTGTGATAGCCGGCGGGCGTTGCATGGGCGGGGTTGTGGGACTTTGCGTGTTGGTTCTGCCGGACCGGCGAGGTGTGTGTGCAGGCATAGGTGAACGGTCTTGAAAGGCCGGCCGGAGAGGGTGTGAGCCCCGTAACCGTAATGTTGTGTGCCGCTTGTGGAGTATCCCGAGTAGCACGGGGCCCGAGAAATCCCGTGTGAATCTGTCAGGACCACCTGATAAGCCTAAATACTTCCTGATGACCGATAGCGGACCAGTACCGTGAGGGAAAGGTGAAAAGTACCCCGGGAGGGGAGTGAAATAGTACCTGAAACCGTGTGCTTACAATCCGTCAGAGCCTCCTTGTTGGGGTGATGGCGTGCCTTTTGAAGAATGAGCCTGCGAGTTAGTGTTACGTCGCGAGGTTAACCCGTGTGGGGTAGCCGTAGCGAAAGCGAGTCTGAACAGGGCGAGTGTAGTGGCGTGATCTAGACCCGAAGCGGAGTGATCTACCCATGGCCAGGTTGAAGCGACGGTAAGACGTCGTGGAGGACCGAACCCACTTCAGTTGAAAATGGAGGGGATGAGCTGTGGGTAGGGGTGAAAGGCCAATCAAACTCCGTGATAGCTGGTTCTCCCCGAAATGCATTTAGGTGCAGCGTTGCGTGTTTCTTGCCGGAGGTAGAGCTACTGGATGGCCGATGGGCCCTACAAGGTTACTGACGTCAGCCAAACTCCGAATGCCGGTAAGTGAGAGCGTAGCAGTGAGACTGTGGGGGATAAGCTTCATAGTCGAGAGGGAAACAGCCCAGACCACCAACTAAGGCCCCTAAGCGTGTGCTAAGTGGGAAAGGATGTGGAGTTGCTTAGACAACCAGGAGGTTGGCTTAGAAGCAGCCATCCTTGAAAGAGTGCGTAATAGCTCACTGGTCAAGTGATTCCGCGCCGACAATGTAGCGGGGCTCAAGTACACCGCCGAAGTTGTGGCATTCACATGGTTTCCAAGCCTTCGTGGTTCAGGAGTGTGGATGGGTAGGGGAGCGTCGTGTGGGCGGTGAAGTCGCGGTGTGAACCAGCGGTGGAGCCTACACGAGTGAGAATGCAGGCATGAGTAGCGAAAGACGGGTGAGAAACCCGTCCGCCGGATGATCAAGGGTTCCAGTGTCAAGCTAATCTGCCCTGGGTAAGTCGGGACCTAAGGCGAGGCCGACAGGCGTAGTCGATGGACAACGGGTTGATATTCCCGTACCGGCGAAGAACCGCCCATGCCAAGCGGGGGATACTAACCGCCCGGAGCCTGCCCTAGCACCCTTGTGGTGTGTGGGTTTTGGCCGAGCGCGGGACCTGATCCCGGGAGGCAAGCGTATTAACAGGTGTGACGCAGGAAGGTAGCCGGGCCGGGCGATGGTTGCCCCGGTCTAAGGATGTAGGGTCAGCGATAGGCAAATCCGTCGCTGTGTCTTGGATGACGTGCCTGAGATCTGATGGGACTCCCGCGAGGGGGGATCCGGTGATCCTATGCTGCCGAGAAAAGCATCGACGCGAGGTTTTAGCCGCCCGTACCCCAAACCGACACAGGTGATCAGGTAGAGAATACCAAGGCGATCGAGAGAATTATGGTTAAGGAACTCGGCAAAATGCCCCCGTAACTTCGGGAGAAGGGGGGCCCTGACCTTGAACCGCGCGTGCCGCGGGGAGGGGGTAGGGGCCGCAGAGACCAGGGGGAAGCGACTGTTTACTAAAAACACAGGTCCGTGCGAAGTCGCAAGACGATGTATACGGACTGACTCCTGCCCGGTGCTGGAAGGTTAAGAGGACCGGTTAGCCGCAAGGCGAAGCTGAGAATTTAAGCCCCAGTAAACGGCGGTGGTAACTATAACCATCCTAAGGTAGCGAAATTCCTTGTCGGGTAAGTTCCGACCTGCACGAATGGAGTAACGACTTCCCCGCTGTCTCAACCATAAACTCGGCGAAATTGCAGTACGAGTAAAGATGCTCGTTACGCGCAGCAGGACGGAAAGACCCCGAGACCTTTACTATAGTTTGGTATTGGTGTTCGGAGTGGCTTGTGTAGGATAGGTGGGAGACGTTGAAGCTGTCACGCCAGTGGCGGTGGAGTCATCGTTGAAATACCACTCTGGTCACTTTGGACATCTAACTTCGGCCCGTGATCCGGGTCAGGGACAGTGCCTGATGGGTAGTTTAACTGGGGCGGTTGCCTCCTAAAAAGTAACGGAGGCGCCCAAAGGTTCCCTCAGCCTGGTTGGCAATCAGGTGTCGAGTGTAAGTGCACAAGGGAGCTTGACTGTGAGAGAGACATCTCAAGCAGGGACGAAAGTCGGGACTAGTGATCCGGCGGTACATTGTGGAATGGCCGTCGCTCAACGGATAAAAGGTACCTCGGGGATAACAGGCTGATCTTGCCCAAGAGTCCATATCGACGGCATGGTTTGGCACCTCGATGTCGGCTCGTCGCATCCTGGGGCTGGAGTAGGTCCCAAGGGTTGGGCTGTTCGCCCATTAAAGCGGTACGCGAGCTGGGTTTAGAACGTCGTGAGACAGTTCGGTCCCTATCCGCTGCGCGCGCAGGAAATTTGAGAAGGGCTGTCCTTAGTACGAGAGGACCGGGACGGACGAACCTCTGGTGTGTCAGTTGTACTGCCAAGTGCACCGCTGATTAGCTACGTTCGGATGGGATAACCGCTGAAAGCATCTAAGCGGGAAGCTCGCTTCAAGATGAGATTTCCACCCACCACGAGTGGGGAAGGCCCCCAGCCAGACCACTGGGTTGATAGGCCGGATGTGGAAGACAGGACCAACGACTGTTGAAGCTGACCGGTACTAATAGGCCAACGACTTACACCACACACCACCCCCGACACACGGGGTGTGGGACTTTACACTGCTTGCGTCCACTATGTGGTTCCCGAACAACAACCCGGGAACACCAACACAACATAACCGAATAATCGAATAATCGAATAACTGAATAACAACACCACTTGTTGTAACCCAAGAACTTCCCACCCACCCCCACACCAGGGGCGGGACGGGTACAAAGGTTACGGCGGTCATAGCGTGGGGGAAACGCCCGGTCCCATTCCGAACCCGGAAGCTAAGACCCACAGCGCCGATGGTACTGCACCCGGGAGGGTGTGGGAGAGTAGGACACCGCCGGACAACACTCCAAATGGTCGAGACCCCCACACCCCGGTGTGGGGGTCTCCCACGTAACCACCACACACCCAGGGCGAGCGCCCCGGGTATGAACCGGCGTCCCGAAAAAACGGCCCCGCATGTGAGCCGGCGTCCCGAAAAAACGGCCCCGCATGTGAGCCGGCGTCCCGAAAAAACGGCCCCGCATGTGAGCCGGCGTCCCGAAAAAACGGCCCGGGATGTGAGCCGGCGTCCCGGGAATGCAGCCCGGACCTGAGCCGGCGTCCCGGGAAGCCCGCCCTGGATGTGTGCGCGGGAGTTCGCCGGGGGCGGAAAAGGGGCCCCAAACCGCCCAAAATGGGGTGAATTTGGTCAAAAAGGCGCGGAAACACGCGGAATTTGCTGGCCGTGCGGGCCCAAGCTGGTAAGTTTTCGAACAGTGGCTCACGCGCATGCCGTGTGTGGGCTCCAAAATCGTAAAGTCCAGGAGGACACAAATGGCTAAGAACCGTAGCGAACTGGTTTCCGAGGTAGCTGGCAAGGCTGGCACCAGCCAGGCTGCAGTCAACTCCGTGCTTGATGCACTGTTCGAAGTTTTCGAGACTTCTGTCGCCGCTGGCGAAAAGATCACCATTCCGGGCTGGCTGGCCGTCGAGCGCACCGACCGCGCTGCACGCACCGGCCGCAACCCCCAGACCGGTGAGACCATCCAGATCGCAGCCGGCCACAGCGTCAAGCTGACCGCTGGCTCGAAGCTGAAGGCAGCTGTCGCCAAGAAGTAGTACTTCGGCGAATGCCTCAGGAGGGCGGCGACCTACGGGTTGCCGCCCTCCTGCTTTAAGCGTCCGATTCGCGGCACCGCCATGCTTAGCGGACAATGGATAGGTGCCATCTGCCAAGACTCCAGCCACCGCCCCTTCGCCCGCCTCCAAGCCTGGGACGCGGGCAGGCGCCGCCGTGGATGGAATCTCCGTACCGTGGCAGCTGGCCGGCTTCGCTGTGTTGCTCCTGGCCCTTGTGGGTGCCTTGATCTTCTCGGGCGCCTCAAGTGCCAGCCAGGTTTCGGATCCGGGCGCGTTGGTGCGTTGGGGCCTTCCTGTGGCGAAATCCATCCAGAACATCTCGGTGGCCACTGTGATTGGCGGTTTGATCTTCGCCGTGGCCATCCTGCCGAGGTACGCGTCACGGTCGAAGGACAACGAAGAGCACCCGGCGTTCGCCCGGGCATTGGGCGTAGCGGCCGCCGCGGGCGCGGTCTGGACGCTTTCCGCCGTCGCGGTTCTCGTCTTCACTTATGCGGACATCGCCGGCCAAGGCATTTCCGGCGGCCCGGAATTCACCGCGTCACTGGTCTACTTCATGACGGACATCCAGACCGGGCAGGCATGGCTCGCCGTCACGATCATCGCCGCAATCGTCACCACGGCCCTCTTCGGCGTCCGTTCGCTGGCTGGCCTGGCATTGACCTTGATCCTGGCTATCGGCGGGCTTGTGCCCATGGCCTTGATCGGGCACTCCGCCAGCTCAAGCGATCACGAAGGCGCCATCAACTCCCTTGGCCTCCACATCGTGGGCGTATCCACGTGGGTTGGCGGCATCATCATGCTCGCCATCTTGTCGCGCCTCCTTCCCGGTGCCAAGGCAACGGGGAGCAAAGGACCCGGCACCAAGGACATCACCGAGCAGACGCTCCGCCGTTTTTCGTCATTGGCGGGTTTCGCCTTCGTCCTCGTCTTTGCCTCGGGCGTCGTCAACGCGAGCATCCGGGTCAACACTTTCTCGGCCCTCGTCGGTACTCCCTACGGACAGATCATCCTCGCAAAAGCATTTGCGACTGTGGTGCTTGGCGGGATCGGCTTCATGCACCGGCAATGGGTGATCCCGCAGCTGGGCCGTAAGTCGATGACAACGCGCCGCGTCCTGTGGCAGCTCATCCTCGTGGAACTTCTCGTCATGGGCGCGACGTCGGGACTCGCCGTCGCGCTGAGCAGCTCGGCGCCGCCGCAGCCCACTACTTACGCGCCTGATGCTTCGCCCGCGTTCATCTTGTCCGGTTACGAATTGCCTCCGGAGCCGACGCTGGCGCGCTGGCTGACTGAGTGGCGTTTCGACTGGCTCTGGGTGGCGGTGGCCCTCTTTGGCGCCGCGAGCTACATCCTCGGCGTCATCAAAGTCCGCAGTCGCGGCGATTCCTGGTCCTGGTTCCGGACCGTTCTTTGGCTGGTCGGCCTGGTTGTGTTGACGTACATCACGTCCGGCCCGCCGTCGGTCTACGGGCGCGTGCTGTTCTCGGCGCACATGGTGGACCATATGGCCCTGACCATGGTGGCCCCGCTGTTCCTGGTCCTGGGCTCGCCGGTGACACTGGCGCTGCGCGCCCTGCCGACCCGTGGCGAAGGCGCCAGGGGCGACGGCTCACGCGGGCTCCGCGAGTGGCTGCTGGTTTTCGTGCACTCGAAGTTCTCCCAAGTGGTTACGCACCCCCTGTTCGCCGCGGCGAACTTCGCGGGCTCCATTGTCCTGTTCTATTACTCGGACGCCTTCGGTTGGGCCATGCGCGACCATGTGGGCCACGAGCTCATGAACCTCCATTTCACGCTCACCGGCTACATTTTCGTCCTCACCATGATCGGCACGGATCCGCTGCCACGCCGGGCGCCGTACCCCATGAGGCTGCTGCTCCTGCTCGCGACCATGGGTTTCCACGCGTTCTTCGGTGTATCGATCATGGGCGGCACTGGCCTGCTCGCGGCGGACTACTTCGGCAACCTCGGCCGGACCTGGGGTCCGTCAGCCTTGGTTGACCAGCAAACGGGTGGTGCCATCGCGTGGGGGATCGGCGAGGTGCCCACCTTGCTGGTGGCGATCGGCGTCGCGGTGATGTGGTCCCGCTCGGATGAGCGCGAGACGAAACGCACCGACCGCGCGGCCGACCGGAATAACAACGCAGAACTGAACGCTTACAACGATATGTTTGCGCGGCTCGCAGACCGCGACGCCAAAATGGCTGGCCGGGACGTGAAGCAGCCGGAAAGCAAAACCAACCTGGAAGGACGCTGATGAGCGAAACCGTACGCACCCAACTGCGTGTCCGCGCTTCTGAACTGGTGGGCCGCGGCTGGCTCAACACCGGTGGGAAGTCCCTGGACCTGGAAGCGCTGCGCGGCAAGATCGTGCTGCTGGACTTCTGGACCTTCTGCTGCATCAACTGCCTGCACGTCCTGGACGAATTGCGTCCGCTCGAGGAAAAGTACTCCGACGTCCTGGTGACCGTCGGCGTCCACTCTCCGAAATTCGAACACGAGGCCGATCCCGTGGCCCTCGCGTCCGCTGTTGAGCGCTACGAAATCCACCACCCCGTGCTGGACGATCCCGAGCTCGCCACGTGGAAGGCGTACACGGCGCGTGCATGGCCCACCCTCGTGGTGGTCGATCCCGAGGGGTACATCGTTGCGCACCTCTCCGGCGAAGGGCACGCAGACGGGCTCGCTGTGCTCCTTGAGGAGCTGGTGGCCGAGCACGACGCCAAGGGGACCCTCCACCGCGGCGACGGCCCCTACGTGGCTCCCGTGCCGACGTCGGGCACTTTGCGCTTCCCCGGCAAGGCGACCCAGCTCGCCAACGGCAACTACCTCGTGGTCGACTCGGGGCACCACCGGCTGGTGGAGCTGCGACCCGACCTCAAGACCGTGGAACGGGTCATCGGCGCGGGCACGAAGGGCTACCTCGACGGCCAGGCTGAACTCGCGCAGTTCAACGAACCGCAGGGCGTGGCGGTACTTCCGTCCGAACTCGCGTGGAAGCTCGGTTACGAGGCCGTGGTGGCCGATACGGTGAACCACCGCCTCCGCGGCGTGACGCTCAGCTCCGGTTACGTGCAGACCGTCGCGGGCAACGGCGTACAGCGCCTGCTCGACGCCGGGCCCGCCCGGGTGACGGAAAGCGGCGCCGGCGTATGGGCGGAACATCCCGACGGCGGTCCGGCCGACTTTGCGGCCGACGCGATCGACGTCGGGGTGCTGGGGCTGGGGACCGGTGTGTCCTTGTCCTCGCCGTGGGACGTCGTCTGGAGCGAGAAGCTGCAGCGCGTGGTCATCGCGATGGCCGGCACGCACCAGATCTTCGCTTTCGAGCCGCTGAGCGGTGAAGTGTCTATCCTGGCTGGTTCGGGGCTCGAGGGCCTGCTGGACGGTCCGGCCGAGGAAGCCTGGTTCGCGCAGCCTTCCGGTGTGGCCGTTGATGCTGACGACAACATTTGGGTTGCGGACTCCGAGACCTCGGCATTGCGCCGCTTGGTGGTTGGCGAAGCCGGCGTGTCCGTGGAGACAGCCGTCGGCAAGGGGCTCTTCGACTTCGGGTTCCGCGACGGCGAGGCCACCGAAGCCCGGTTGCAGCACCCCTTGGGCGTGACGGTGCTCCCGGACGGTTCCGTGGCCCTCGCGGACACCTACAACGGTGCCGTTCGCCGCTACGATCCCACGACCAAGACGGTTTCCACCTTGGCGAGGGGCCTCGCTGAGCCGAGTGACGTCGTCGTGGTCTACCCGGAAAGCGGGGACCCGCTGCTCGTGGTGGTCGAATCGAACAAGCACGAACTGGTCCTGGTCCCCATTCCCAAGGAAGCGCAGCAGGTGGACGAGGGAGCCTCTCAGACCCATCGACCGAAGAGCCCTGTGGCGCCCGGGAACCTGGATCTCACCGTGCGGTTCAAGGCGCCGACCGGGCAGAAACTGGATGATCGCTGGGGCGATCCCACGCAGTTGAAGATTTCCTCGACGCCGCCCGAGCTGCTGGTTTCCGGCGGCGGGACGTCCGTGGGGTTGCTGCGGACCCTCGAGTTGTCCGCTGACGTCCCCGAAGGGATCCTGCACATCACCGCCCGGGCGGCCGCGTGCGACGGCCCCGAAACCGAGGACGGCGAGATTCCCGACCACGCCGCGTGCCACCTGTACCAGCAGGACTGGGGCATCCCGGTGGTCCTTCAGGCCGATGGCGATACGAGCCTGGTGCTTGACCTGCGCGGAATGGACTAGGCGGGGACGCTGCGACTGGGGCCGCGCGCCTACGAGCTCACGATCGGTGTGACCGTGATGGTGTCGGCCCCGATGTCCAGGCGCGTGGTGAAGCTGAAGTCGTGGACGACGTTGAGGTCGCCCACCAGCCCGCTGAAGAGGTCTATTTCCCGCGCCGTCACACGGGCTTTTCCATTCAAGGGTGCCACCACCCATTGGCCATCAAAGGGATCGATGCTGACCTTGGGGTACTCGGTGATCTGCCATTTGATGGTTCCGTCCACCACCCGGCTGTTGGTGACATGGTAGAACGGGCAATCGGGTTGGAGCCGCTGCTGCTTGGTGGCATCGGCGGCGCACTGGTCCAGGAATTCCTTGACTTTGTCGTTCACGACTTTGATGAGGTCGTCCGTGGGCTTCGTCAGGAGGCTGAGGGGCGTCTGGGCTGATGTTCCCGCGGTCACAGCCGTGTTGGTGGCGGGTGCCGAGAAGTATTTGCCGGTGAGGCTTGCCTCGTAATCGCCGGGATAGAACACGGCGAAGCTGTTGCGGCCATTGGGCAGGTTCACGGGGACGCCGTTCAGGGTTGCCTGGTTGGCGTTGACCGCGGTCACGTCGATTGTGGGCAAGGACGTGGGAACGAAGGACCACTTGCCGAAGAAGAGCCATTCAGTTCCGGTCCGCTCCAGCACGAAGTCGGAATGGAGGGCTTTGCCGTCGATCTTGTAGTCCATGGGGACGGTTACCCGGTTGTTTCCGCGGGATTGGGCGTTTCCGAGTTTGATGTCGGAGATTTTCGACGCCGCTGTCTGAAGTGCGGTTCCGTCCAACATGGCGGCGTTGGCGCTGGGTACCGAGGCGTGCAGGATGCCCAGTGCTTCGCTGCCGTGTCCCTTTTGGAGGGCGCTGAGGTATTCGCGAACCTGCTGTTGCGGACTGGCCACGGAGCTGCTGACGAGGTTGATGCAAATGATCGCGGCGGCGACAGCGAGCATCAGGCCTAGCAGCCATCCGGCGGCGGTCTTGACCAACGTTTGACTCATCTGCACGCCCTTTACGTTACCGTCCGGTTTCGCAATAGGTGGGCATCGTGACGTGAGGACGTGCATCCGGAAAGGGCCCGACGGCGGCCCGCCGCCCCGGTTTTCAGCGTCGCCGGCGCGATGAGGTTCCAAATACGCCGCGAAGCAATTCGCGGCCCAATTGGGAACCGAAGGACCGGGCCATGCTCTTGATTCCCCCGCCGAGGGCTCCCTCCAGGACGCCCGCGAGGTCTCCCATCATGGCACTGCCATCCTGCTGCCGGGGTACAGGTACGGGAGCCGGTGTTGAAGGGAAGCCGGCCGACGAAGGAGCCGGACGGCTGCTTGGACGGCCCAGTATTTCCTCCTCGATCCGGCGCGCCTCCGCATCCACCGCGTCTTGGCCGGATGCGGCTGGAGCCGGCGGACTTCCGGGAACCGCATCGCCGGTAGCCGGGGCAGGCGCTGCTTTCATGCTGAGTTTTTCGTAAGCGGAGATGTTGTCCACAGCGGTCCCGTATTTGGTCAGCAGCTTGGATCCTGCGATCGTGCTGCGGACCAGGTCCTCGGCGCTGGGGCCCATCAGGGATTCCGGGGCGCGCAGCTTCGTCAGCGCAACGGGGGTCGGCGCACCTTTTTCGTTCATGACGGTGATGACCGCTTCGCCGATGCCGGCCGAGGTCAGCGTTTCCCCGAGGTCGTAGTCGCTCACTGGGAAAGTAGACACCGTTGCCTTGAGGGCCTTGGCGTCTTCCGGCGTGAACGCGCGCAGTGCGTGTTGGACGCGGTTGGCAAGCTGTCCAAGGACATCCGAGGGGACGTCCTTGGGGGTTTGCGTGACGAAGAAGATGCCGACGCTCTTGGACCGGATGAGTCGCACCGTGGTGGTGATGGCGTCCAGGAAGGCCTTGGACGCTCCGTTGAAGAGCAAGTGCGCTTCGTCGAGGAAGAACACGAGTTTGGGTTTGTCCAGGTCACCGGCTTCCGGGAGGTCCTCGAATAGATCCGCGAGCAGCCACATGAGGAACGTGGAGAAGAGCATGGGCTTGGTTTGCAGCGTGGGAAGTTCGAGGCAGCTGATCACTCCGCGGCCGTCCGGTGCGGTACGGAGGAGTTCGGCGGTATTGAACTCGGGCTCGCCGAAGAACTTCTCCATGCCTTGGGCTTCGAGGTTGACGAGTTCGCGCAGGATGACGCCGGCCGTGGCTTTGGAAAGGCCGCCGAGGTCCTCAAGCTCGGACTTGCCGCCGTCCGAGGTCAGGAACTGGATGACTGCCCGCAGATCCTTGAGGTCGACCAGCTCGAGCTTCTTCTTGTCCGCGAAATGGAAGATGAGCTGGAGGCTGGACTCCTGGGTGTCGTTGAGTTCCATGATGCGCGAGAGCAGGATGGGCCCGAACGAGGTGATCGTGGCACGGACGGGAACGCCATTGCCATCTCCGCCCAGCGAAAGGAACTCGACAGGAAATGCCTTGCCCTCCCACTGTTGGCCAAGGCTTTCGGTGCGGGCCAGCAGCTTCTCGCTGGCTGTGGCCGCAGTGGCAAGGCCCGAAAGGTCGCCCTTGATGTCGGCCAGGAAGACCGGAACCCCGGCGGTGGACAATTGCTCCGCCATCATGTGCAGGGTCACGGTCTTGCCGGTACCCGTGGCGCCGGCAACCAGGCCGTGGCGGTTCATCATGGAGAGGGGCAGGCGGACTTGGGCTTCTTTGTGGACTTCACCGTCCACGATTGCGGCACCTAGCTCGATCGTGGCGCCTTCGAGGGTGTAGCCCTTCTGGATCGTGGCGAGTTTCTCAGCTGTGGACTTGTTGGCCATGCGCATAGCTTAGTGGCGCAGGGATGCGCGGGAACCTTAAGAATTCGGGGACGTGCGCCGGGCCTTCAGGCGGCAGGACGGCGTCGTGATCTGCTCACTGGCGCTTCGCGTAGCGGAGGTAGACGACGCCGTTGCGGAAGCGCCGCTCCTCCAGCAACTCTAGGGAGAGGCCGACGTCGTCAGGGAGGTAGCGCAGGCCGCCGCCGACGACGACCGGCGTCAGGAAAAGCTGGAACTCGTCCACCAATCCGGCCTTGATGGCGTGTGCGGCCAGCACCGGACCACCGATGGACATGTCCCGCGGGGCGGCCTCCTTCAGCGCCCGGACCGCGTTGGCGTCGAACTCCCGCTCGATGCGCGTCCGGGACGTGGTGGCCCCCTGCAAGGTGGTGGAGTACACGATCTTGTCCGCGGACTTCCACAACTCCGCGTAGTCGCGCATGACCTGCGGCTCGCCTTCGAGGGACATGTCCTCCCACACCGACATGACTTGGTACATGCGCCGTCCGAACAAATAGGTTCCGATGGGCCGTTCGAGCTCGTTGACGAAACCGTGGACCTCCTCGTCGGGCATGCTCCAGTCGAAATTGCCTTTGGCATCGGCGGTGTACCCGTCCAAGGACATGATTCCGGAATAGATCAGTTTGGCCATGTGCTGAACGCTACCCAGCAGATGGGCGACGGTATAGTGCCCGGCATGGATGACAAAGCGATTCTGCTCAGGTACCTGCGTGCCCGCCGCGGCGAGCTCCTCGCCAAACTCGACGGACTCGGCGAATACGACGCCCGCAGGCCCATGACCCCCACCGGCACCAACCTCCTGGGACTGGTCAAGCATGTGGCAAGCGTGGAGCTCGGGTACTTCGGCGAGGTGTTCGGCCGGCCGAGCGGCCGGGAGCTGCCGTGGTTCGATGAAGGCGCCGAGGCTGACGCGGACTTCTGGGTTCCGGCGGGCGAAAGCCGCGAGAGCATCGTCGAGCTGCACCGGTTCTCGGCCGAGCACAGCGACGCAACCATCGAAGCGCTCCCGCTGGACGCCCCGGGGGAAGTGCCGTGGTGGCCCGAGGAACGCAGGCACGTGACGCTCCACCAGATCCTGGTGCACATGTGCGTCGAGACCGCCCAGCACTTGGGGCATGCGGACATTCTCCGCGAGCTCATCGACGGTTCGGCGGGAAAGGGGCCGGGAGATCCGAACCTGTCGCAGCGAAACACCGAGGAGTGGGCCGCCCACAGGTCAAGGATCGAAGGAGCGGCACGCGAGGCCTCAGCTTGAGGGACGCTTAGCGAGCCGAGCGCGTTGACGAACCAGCGCCGAGCGCCGTCACTTCCCGCGATCGGTAGCCGCGCCCGGCAGCTCCTTCGTGAACGCCAAGTGCTTGATGGCTTCCGGGTCTGCGTCGAGGTCGAACAGCGGCGAGTAGCCCGTGGCCAGGTACAGGTTCTTGGCTTCGGGCTGGCGAGGGCCGGTGGTCAGGTAGATCTTGCGGTAACCGCGACGCGCTGCCTCGGCCTCGAGCTCCGCGAGAACCACGCGTGCCAGGCCGCGACGCCGATGCGCCGAATGCGTCCAGATCCGCTTGAGTTCGGCAGTGTTCGCGTCATAGCGGCGGAACGCGCCTCCAGCCACGGTTTCCCCGTCCTCCTGCAGGATCAGGAGTGCGCCGTGGGGCGCGGCGAACTCTTCGGCGGGGTACCTGCGCAGCTCTTGCGCGGCGCCATCGGTGCCGAAGAAGTCGCCGTAGCGGGTGGTGTATTCGACGGCGAGCTCGTCCAGGAGCGGCTTGACGCGGGGATCGCGCATGGGCAGGCTCAAGACGGAAAGGCCCGACGACGGCGGGGCGGGGATGGTTGTCATGACGTGCCTTTCGTGAGGAGCCCGGCGAGTTGCGGCTTGCCTGGGCGGGACGGTTGAGCGCGGATGGCGGACAGTTCCGTGAGGAGCCGCCGGGCCAAAGCGTCGTTCTCGCGGAACGGGGCCGCGTTGGTTCCCGGACGGGCGAAGGCGCCCGCCCCCCAACCGGAGGTCCACGGCCCGACGGCGAAAAGCCCCGCTTGCCGTCCGCCGTCGGGAGCCAGTATCTCGTGCGAGCCCGAGACCAACAACTTGCCCGTGGAGTGCGGACCGTCCGAGGTGAGGAGCCGCTGTTCGGTTCCCCAGCCGGCGTCGTGCAAGTCCGTGAGCGCAGGATTCGCCGAACCGGACACCGACGGCGACGGCAGCCGGGCCTCGATATACGCGGCGGCGTCCACCACTACGGGTGACTGGAACGAGCCGGCGACGAAACGGCCACTGGCCTCGTCAGGCCGGATCCACATGCCCGGGCCGAGGAACTGCAGCAACCCTGCCCTGTGCAAGGCGAGCATCTCGCGGAGGCGGTGCGGCGGGGGACCGGAATCGACGAAACTGAAGAAGCCATGCCACCAGCCGTGCACTGCCTGCTGGGAACGGGCATTGAGCCGTTCCTGGGGTACCAAGCGCCCGAGTTCCATGTACACGCGCAGCAACGCCGTGAACAGGGCCAACGATTCCGAATGGTCCGGCTCGGTGCGCAAGCGGAGGTCACGCTCGATGTAGTTGGCGACGGCCCGTTGCACGGCCGCGTGGTCCGCGAAAGCGCAGCCGCTGAAGGGCTGGTCCAGGACTTCGAGGTCGAGCCGGAGGGACGGGTCTGGAACCGCGGCTTCAACGAGCTCTTCCCGTCGGCGGCTGTACCAATCGAGGCCGTCGAAGCGCTGCTCGAACGTGTCCCAGCCGCCGCGGGTCCGCTCGGGATAGCCGGTGAAGAGCTCGCGGTAATAGGCATAACCGGCGTCCTTGGCGATGAGCGGCCACAAATGGGTGCGGAAATCGAGTTCGTCGTGGGCTTCGAGCAGCGAGTCCACCGCGGCTTCGGTGAAGTATCGCGGCGGAGCGACGGGCTCGCCACGCAGCGTCGACGAGATCTTGGAGTGGTACGGGACTCCGCGGCGCGAACCCGCCCAGAGCCGCGGTTCGGTTCCGGACGGCACATAGTCGAGTCCGCCGTCGGGCCGTTCCTCGAAGCGCCCGCCCCGGCCCTCGAACAGGAGCACCAGTAAATCCACGAAGGCAAGGCCCATGCCTGAGACGAGGACGTCCTGGCCGGGAGCTACCGCCGAGTAGTCGACGTCGGTGGTGTACGACGGCGCCGCGTGGAACCCGCCGTGGCGCGCGGCGAAGTCGGCGAGCCGGGCCGATTCGGGGTCCGGTTTCGAACTCGTGTGGCCGAGCGAGTAGACCACGAGGTCCGCCTCGAGTTCGCCGCCCGAGGCAAGCCGGACGCGGTAGCGCGGGCCGCCGTCGTGCTTTTCCGGAGCATCGCGCCCCTCAGCAGCCCAGGGCTCGACGGCGGTGGCTGTGTCCCGGTGGACCGTCACCGTCGCGTCAGGTTCGAGGGCCGCGACGGCCCGGCGGAAGAACCACTCAAGGTATTTGCTTTGCAGCTGGCGGGTCGGGAACGAATCAGGTCCCAAGGCCCGGAGCTGCGCCTGGATATGTGGCTCGAAGGGCGGGACGTCGCGGATGGAGCCGTCAAGCACGCCGGATGCCCAACCGGCGAGGCCCGGACCGTCGAGCGCGGGACCATCGCATGCCACGGAACCGTCGGTGAACATGGTGATGTCCGCCGCCATCGAATTGAGCAGCAGTCCCGGAGCCTGGTCATAGCGCCAGATCCTCCCGGAACCGGGCTCGTGCGGTTCCACGACGTGGATTGAGACTGGGCCGTCGAGGAGGTCCGGCTTGTTCGCCGCGAGGCGTTCGAGGACGCCCGCTGAGCGCGGACCACCGCCGATGAACACTATGGCGGGGGCGATGGGCGGCATGGCTGCTCCTGGTGGCTGTGGCTGGTGGTACCTGAGCCTAGGGAGGTCGAACGGCCCCGGTCGAGGAGCCGGTAACGGCCGTTCACCACGCGTCACGCGGCGTCAACGGGCGCAAGACTTGGACGCATTCCCGGCCAATGTGAAGCGGAATGAAGCGCCGTGAATGCCCGTGAAGAGCTGTGAAGAAGTGCAAAATTCCGCGTTGCCACCGCTTTCCGCGCGCCCCTAGATTGGCAGCCATCCGATAGTCGACAACCAATCCGAAGCGAGGTGGCGCATGAGTTCAGCAGCAACCACAGTGGCGCAGTCCGCACATCAACCTGCACCCGAACCGGCGTCCGCCAGCGCCGCAACTGCCACGCCGGCCGAACGTGTGCCCGCGAACGGCGACTATTCCAGCTACAAGCTGGTACCCGCCCGGCATCCGTGGCGCTGGGTGGGAACCGTCCTGGTGGCGCTTGGCGTCGCCGCCGTGGCCTGGTCCCTCGTCAGCAATCCCCGCTGGGAATGGGGCGTCGTGGCCCAATGGTTCACCGCCCAGTCGGTGGTCAACGGCCTCATTGAGACCCTCAAATTGACGGCGATTTCCGGCGCGCTCGGGTTTATCCTCGGTTTCGTCCTGGCCCTCATGAGGCTCTCGGCATCACCGCTCCTGGTCTCGGTGTCCTGGACCTTCTCCTGGATCTTCCGCTCCACACCGCTCCTGGTGCAGATGCTCCTTTGGTACAACCTCGGGTACTTGTACGAGAAGATCAGCCTGGGCATCCCGTTCACGGACGTCCGCTTCTTCGAGGTCCAGACCACCACGCTCGTGAGCCAGTTCGCCGCGGCAGTCCTCGGCCTGACCCTCAACCAAGCCGCCTACTCGGCCGAGATCATCCGCGGCGGCATCCTGTCCGTGGACCAGGGCCAGCTTGAAGCAGCTGCCGCGCTGGGAATTCCGGCCTGGCGCCGCTCCACGAGGATCGTCCTGCCCCAAGCCATGCGCGCCATCCTGCCCACGGCGTTCAACGAGATCATCGGCCTGGTGAAGGGAACGTCGATTGTCTACGTCCTGGCCTACTCCGAGCTCTTCTACACCGTGCAGGTCATCTACAACCGTACCCAGCAAGTCCTGCCGCTGCTCCTCGTGGCGACACTCTGGTATGTGGTCATCACCTCGGTCCTGAGCGTCCTGCAGTACTACATCGAGCGCCACTATTCGAAAGGCGCAGTCCGGAACCTGCCGCTGACGCCGCTGCAGAAAGCCCGGAAATTCCTCGCCACCCACGCTGTCACCAACGTCAGGAACCCCCGATGAGCGCCGCTGCCGCAACCCCCAAGAGCCCGACGGCGGGACCCGCCGCAGCTACGGACGCCGCCGTCGGCGCCACCCGCGGCCAAGTGGAAATCACCGGCGTCCGCAAGTCGTTCGGCGGAACCGAAGTCCTCAAAGGTGTTTCCTTGACGGTCAAGCCCGGTGGAGTCGCGGTGATCGTGGGCCCCTCCGGATCCGGTAAATCCACCTTGCTGCGGACAATCAACCACCTGGAGAAGGTGAACGGCGGTTACATCACCATCGACGGACAACTCGTGGGCTACGAGGTCCGTGGAAACAAGCTCCACGAACTGCGTGAAAAGGACATCCTCAAGCAGCGCACGGACATCGGGATGGTCTTCCAGAACTTCAACCTGTTCCCGCACCTGACCGCGCTCGAAAACGTGGCTGAAGCACCCGTCGTCGCACTCCGCCCGGACGGCCGGCAGCGCCGAAGCAAAGCGGAAGCCCGCGAGCGGGCGCTCGAACTCCTGGACCGTGTGGGCCTCAAGGACCGCGCCCATGCCTACCCCCGGCAGTTGTCCGGCGGCCAGCAACAACGCGTCGCGATCGCCCGCGCCCTGGCCCTCGACCCCAAGATCCTGCTCTTCGACGAGCCCACCTCGGCTTTGGACCCGGAGCTCGTCAACGAAGTGCTGGACGTCATCCGCGAACTCGCGACCTCGGGCACCACGTTGATCATCGTCACCCACGAGATGGGCTTCGCCCGCGATGTGGCGGACATCGTGGTGTTCATGGACCAAGGCCAGATCGTGGAACAAGGCACACCCGAGGAAATCTTCTCGAACCCGCGCGAACCGCGCACCCGCACCTTCTTCTCAAAAGTCATCGAACCCGCTTTTAACATCTGAGGAATCCCCACAATGCCACGCATCACCACCAGGTTCCTGGCCCTCGCCGTCCTACCCGCCGTCATCCTTCCGACGCTCGCGGCGTGCTCGGACCCCGGCGCCTCCGCAGCCGGCGCGAGCCCGTCGGCAAGCGCCGCCCGCAACGGCGTCGTTTACAACACCTCACCGGACCAGAACCGCATCCGCGCACAGAAGGATTCCGCCGCGGCAGCCGCGGTGCCGGCCGCGATCAGCAAGGACGGAAAACTGACGGTGGCCACAACTGCCGGATCCATCCCGCTGTCCTTCCACGCTACGGACGACAAGACACCCATCGGCGTCGAGGTTGACATCGCCCAGCTCGTGGCCGACAAGCTGGGCCTCGCCTTGGACGTGCAGGTCACGTCCTGGGAGAACTGGCCGCTCAAGACGCAGTCCGGCGATTTCGAGGCCGTGTTCTCGAACGTCGGCATCAACAAGGACCGCGTGAAATTGTTCGATTTCTCCAGCTACCGGGCCGCCTACATGGGCTTCGAAGCGAAGAAGACGTCCAACTACAACATCAAGGGCGCGGACGATATCTCGGGCCTCAAAGTTTCCGTGGGATCGGGCACCAACCAGGAGAAGATCCTCCTGGCCTGGAACAAGGAACTGGAGGCCAAAGGGAAGGCTCCCGCGACCCTGCAGTACTACTCCTCGGACGCGGACACCATCCTTGCGCTCTCATCCGGGCGCACGGACCTGAACATCGCCCCCTACCCTTCGGTGTCCTACCGCGAGAACACGCGGAACGACCTGAAAGTAGTAGGCAAGGTAAACGCCGGGTGGCCCTCCGAGACCCTCGTGGCGGCAACCACCCTTAAGGGCAACGGACTGGCGCCGGCCATCACCGATGCCTTGAACTCGGCGATCAAGGATGGCTCCTACGGCAAGGTGCTTGAGCGTTGGGGCTTGTCCGAAGAAGCGGTGCCGGAGGCCAAGACCGTCACCGAAGCGAACTTCGCTACGTACCAAACGGGGAAGACACCGTGACACTCCAGACCACGCCAACCATAGGAGGAAACTTGTCCACGTCAACTCAAACCCAGGCTGGGTCGCCTCAACAAAGTGCCGCCTTCGCCGCCGCCTGGCAGGAATGGCATGCCGCGCACGAGCGCCACCGCGCCGATCCCCACGGTTTCCTGGCCGTCACCCACCTGCACTGGCTTGGCAGCTCACCGTCCCGGCTGGACGGGGTGCCGGGAACCTGGAGCGTGGATAACGACGTCGTCACTGTAGTCTTGGGGGCCGGCGAGAGTTTGCTCCGGGGCGGCCGGGAACTGAACCCGGACGCCGTCGGCACCACGCTCACTTTCGGTCCCATCGCCGAACGCGACGGCATCAACCTCCGGACCGGGGACACGGTCGTCGAACTCGCCAAGCGCGGCGGGGAATACATCGTGCGGCCGCGGAACCCCGCGAACCAGTTGCTCTCCGAATATCGCGGCACACCGGCCTACGCGCCGGACGCCTCGTTCGTGCTGGACGGCACGTTCGTACCGTTCGACGAGCCGCGTGCTACGACGGTGGGTGCCGCCGTCGAAGGCATCCAGCACGTGTACGAGGCACCGGGCGAGCTCCGATTCACCCTGGGCGGCCAAGACCTGGCGCTCACCGCGTTCAACGGCCACGCGCCGGGATCGCTCTCCGTCCTGTTCACGGACGCGACATCCGGCAAGACCACCTACGCGGCAAACCGTTCCCTCACCGTAGTCCCGGAGGCCGACGGTTCCGTGGTGCTCGACTTCAACCGCGCGGTCAACCTGCCCTGCGCCTACACCGACCTCGCCACCTGCCCGCTTCCACCCGCGGAAAACCGCCTGGCCGTGGCCATTGAAGCCGGCGAACAGATTCCCTTCGAAAGGCAGGTCCAGCGATGAGCACGTCCTCCTTCGAAGGCGGCCGCCGCGGCTTCCTCGCATTGGAACTCGACGGCGACGGCGCCCACCCCGCGGCGTGGAGCAAGGCGCGGCATGCTCCCGATGACCTCCTGAACGGCGCCCGGATCCGGAACACCGTCCTCGCAGCGGAATCGGCCGGTTTCCACGCGGCCACGTTCGCCGACGGGCCTCTAAGCGAGGGCCTTGGGTCTCACGGGGCCGGCATTGCCGGGCGCTTGAACGCGTTGCAGCGGGCCGCCTTCGCGGGGCCGGTAACGGGCTCCATTGTCCTGGTTCCGGAAGTCGACACCGTTTACACGGAGCCGTTCCACATTTCCACGCAACTCGCGAGCCTCGACTATGTTTCCCGCGGCCGTGCCGGGTGGCTCGTCAAGGCGAGCACTTCCGCGGAGGAGGCTGCCGGCGTCGGGCGTGCTGTTGTTTCCGGTGTGGGGCTGGCGCAGGAGGCGGCCGCCTCGGTGGAAGTGAGCCGCAGGCTCTGGGATTCGTGGGAGGACGACGCCGTGATCCGCGACGTCCCTACCGGGCGGTACCTTGACGTCGACAAGCTCCACTACATCGATTTCGAAACCCCCGCCGATTTCGCGGGACAGCGCTATGCGGTGAAAGGACCGTCCATCATTCCGCGTCCGCTGCAAGGCCAAATCCCCGTGCTTGCGCCCGCGGCCTTGCTTGCGGATGACTTGCTTGCCGGTGACTTCCTTGCCGGGGCCGGCGCGCCTGCCGAAGTTGACGTAGTGCTCGTTTCTGCCCCGACGCTCGAGCTGCTCGCCGACGAAATTGCCGGGATCCGCGGCCGGACGGGCGCCGCGGTGGTGGCGGAGCTCGACGTCGTCCTCGACTCCCGGGGGCAAAGCGCTTCCGCACGCCTCACCGAACTGGACGTGTTGGGCGAATGGGACAGTCCGCGGGCGCGTTTTGTTGGTACGGCCGCCGAATTGGCGGATGTCCTCACGGACTTGCTGTCGGTGGCCGACGGCGTCAGGATCCATCCCGCGGTGCTGGACGTCGAGCTCGAAGAACTGGCCCAGTTGGTGCTTCCCGAGCTTCGACGCCGCGGAGTGCTCAAGCCCGTTTCGCCCGGCGGAACGTTCCGGGAACTGTTGGGACTTGGAAGGCCGCTGAGCCGGTACTCGAACTCGGGCACAGTGGGCGGCTCCGCCGTCGTCGGCGCGGAAATCTAGGAGGAAAGCATGTCACAGCACACCCGTGCTAAATTCCAGCCGAGCGGCAAGATCCAGTTCGGCGTCTTCTTCCAGGGCGTCAATTCCGGCACTATCTGGAAGGCCCCGGAATCTGGCTCGCAAACCGATTTCGAGTCGTTCCGCAGGATCGCGCAGACCGCCGAACGCGGTTTGTTCGCGGCGTTCTTCCTCGGTGAGGGCCTGCGCTTGCGGGAACACCTCGGACGCCCGCACGCCCTTGACGTGGCAGGCAGGCCGGACGCGCAAACCATGCTCGCCGCGCTCGCGTCGGTGACGTCCAACATCGGCCTCGTCGCCACCCAAAACACCACCTACAACGATCCCGCGGACCTGGCCCACCGGCTCGCGTCGCTGGATTTGCTCTCGGGCGGGCGGGCCGCGTGGAACATCGTGACCACGGACAATGCCTGGACCGGCGCCAACTTCCGCCGCGGCGGCTACCTCGACCACGCCGACCGCTACGTCCACGCCGAAGCCTTCGTGGAAACGGCGAAGAGGATTTGGGACGGGGTGGACGCAACTCCCCGGTTGCCCCGGAGTGCCCAGTACCGGCCTGTCCTCTTCCAAGCCGGTGATTCACCGGACGGCCGGAACTTCGCGGCCCGCCAAGCCGACGTGATCTTCTCGGCTCACCCCAAGTTCGACGACGCCGTGGAGTTCCGCGCGGACATCGTCGAGCGTTCGTTGGCGGCCGGCCGGGGCGCCAACGACGTCAAGATCATGCCCGCGAGCGAGTTCATCCTGGCCGGGAGCGAGCAGGAAGCACGCGAGAAGAAAGAGTGGGTCCGGAGCCAGCAAATCGGTCCCCAGCAAGCGATCGCCTACCTCGAACAATTCTGGGGCCGCGAATTGTCAGCCTACGATCCCGACGGGCCGCTTCCGGACATCGAGCCGGCGGTGGAGGAGACCTCGGAGACCAGGGGAAGCGGCTTCCACGGTGCCAAAGCCCGCGAGCTCACCGCGCAATGGCGGGCCGAAGCCGCCGAGAAAGGCCTGACCATCCGGCAGTTCGTCACCTCCCGGACGGCCCGGGTGGACGCAACCTTTACTGGGTCCTACTCGTCCGTAGCGGACACGCTGGCCGAATACGCCGGAGTTGGTGCGGTGGACGGCTTCAACATCTCGCCATGGCTCATCCCCACCGGGCTGGACGACATCGTGAACCACCTTGTTCCCGAGCTGCAGGAACGCGGGGTGTACCCCGCGGAGTACGCCGGGAACACCCTCCGCGAAAACCTGGGGCTCGCGACGCCGGTGCGTTCGGCGTCGTTGGTCCCGGAGCCCGCAAGGTGAGCTGGCTCGCCCGGTTCGCTGCCGCCGTCGTGCATTCACTTGCCGACGGCGGCACCCGCGACCCGGACGCTGGCCTGGTGCGCCTGCGGCTCACTGTGTGGGGGCAAGGAGCCTGAGGCAGCACGACATCCCTGAACCGGGGTAGGGTGGCCGTGACCCGTCGGTGATTGCCCTCGCGGGCACCCGCCTCCCATGAATAAGGGAATAATGACGAGCACGGACCAGGAGTAGGCGATGAACGCTGTTCAAGACCGGGGAACAGTGCATCGGCAGGCGCCCCCACGCCTTCGTTGCGACCTTGATGACTTGGTGGAACGGGCACGCGCGCTAGCTGGAACCGGCCGTCGTCGAATCCTGGGCATCACCGGGGCTCCGGGCGCCGGCAAATCGACGTTGGCCCACGCGGTCGCGGAAGCGTTGGGAGCCCAGGCCGCACTTGCGGGAATGGACGCGTTCCATTTAGCCAACGCTGTCCTGGCGGCGCATGGTTCGCGGGACCGCAAAGGCGCACCGGACACCTTCGATCCGTGGGGCTACGCGAACCTCCTGCGCCGGCTCAAGGACAACGACGAGCCTGTGGTCTATGCGCCCATGTTTGATCGCGGCCTGGAGGAATCCATCGGCAGCGCAGTTCCCGTACCGCAGGATGTCCCACTGATCATCACTGAGGGAAACTACCTCCTGCTCGACGCCGCCGGCTGGCGTGAAGGCCGGGAACTGATCGACGAGGTCTGGTATGTGGAACTGGACGAGGACGAACGGCTGCGGCGGCTGATCCTGCGCCATGAAGCCTTCGGAAAGCTGCACGACGAGGCCGAAGCCTGGGCCAGGGGAAGCGACCAGCGGAACGCCGACGTGGTGGAAGCGACGAAGGACCGTGCCGACTTGGTCATCGAACTGGTTGGTAATACGGCTTAATCGGGTGCGCCTTCAACAGTCGCGCCGCGTCCAAGGCGGTTCGGCCCGGACGCGGCTGCAACGTGCTTACGACTTCGGCAGGCCCGGCGGGTTCAGCTCCGACTTCTGGACCGCCTCGGCCGACAATCCCCAGCGGTCCAGGATCTTGCCGTAGGTGCCATCCTTGATCAGCGCGTTCAGTCCCGCCTGGGCAGCTGCCGCGAGGCCGTTACCCTTCTTGGTGGTCACCGCGATGTTCGCCTTGAGCGGCCAGCCGCCATCCACCAGTCCCACGTTCTTGGTCTTGCCATCGGTCTGCGACTTGTAGGACGCGGTGGCATTGGGCCCGAACGTGAGGTCCGCACGGCCCGACTGCAGTGCCAGCGTGGAGGCTGAGTCGTCGTCGTAATACTGGAACTCGACCGGCTTCAAGCCGTTCTTCTTGTTCTCAGCGTCCCAGCGCAGGAGGATGGCTTCCTGGTTGGTGCCCGAGCCCACGATGATCCGCTTGCCCGCGACGTCCGGGGCCGAGTCCACCTTGGTGATGGGACTGTCGCTCTTGGCATAGAAGCCCAACTTGTCGTCCCGGTAGCTGGCAAAGTCGAACTTGAGCTTGCGCTCTTCCGTCACCGTGACATTCGAGATGACGGCCTCGTACTTGCCGGACTCGACGCCCAGCGGCCAGTCGGCCCACGCCGTCGGGACAATATCGGCCTTGAGGCCCAGCGACTCGGCCAGCGCGACGGCGATGTCCACCTCGTTGCCCACCGGCGTCTTGTTATCCGTGGCGTAAACGGCGAGCGGTGCGGAGAAAGGACTGACGGCAACAGTCAGCTTGCCGTCCGCCTTGACGGATGCGGGCACCAATGCGGCGGCCTCGGGCGAGACCGTTACCGGGACGCGGTTTTGATCGGGAGACAGGTTGAAGGTTTTCGCGCCGGACGTAGCGGACGACGACGGTGCTGACGCCGCCGACGCGCCCGGGTCCGAGCACGCGGCGAGGCCGAGGGTCGTGGTGACGGCGAGTGCCAACGCTGTGCCTGCCTTGAGGCGTGAAATAGCCATGGATTCCCCTTGTTTTGAGAGCTGTTTGAGAGCTGCGGAGTGCTTGTTGCTGCAACTATCCGGGAGCGTCCAAGGGCCGGTCAAAGCGCCGTGAAACGTGGGGATACGGGAGTTAACCGGGCTTCACTGGACGTCCGCGGGCGTCACACTCGCGCGCCACCGGGGTCCCTGAGATGGGTCCTTGCCCGCGTCCGCACGGGGTGAGACGGAACCCACGTAAGCGGCAGAAATAACCCGGCTGCCGCCGTCGTTGTCGCAAGAGTGGCCGTCAGACGGCCCTTTGGACTCACACACCACCTTCGAAAGGCCGGCACCGACGTGACTGTTCTCCTCTCCATCCTCGACCTGGCGATCATCGGCAAGGGCCAGACTGCGGCGGAGAGTTTCGCCGGGAGCGTCGCCATGGCGCAACTGGCCGAACGGCTCGGCTACCGGCGGATCTGGTACGCAGAGCACCACAACATGGCATCGATTGCTTCCTCGGCCACGAGCGTTTTGATCGCTCACGTCGCAGCCAACACGAGCACCATCAGGCTCGGCGCGGGCGGCGTGATGCTCCCGAACCATTCGCCGCTCACCATCGCCGAGCAGTTCGGAACCCTCGAAACGCTGCACCCGGGCCGCATCGACCTGGGTCTTGGACGTGCTCCGGGCAGTGACCAGAACACCATGCGGGCGCTCCGGCGCGATCACATGGCCGCGGACACGTTCCCGCAGGACGTGCTGGAATTGCAGGGCTACCTGAGCGGACCCACGCGGATCCAGGGGGTGGAGGCCACCCCTGGAATAGGCACGAACGTCCCGCTATACATTCTGGGCTCGTCCCTGTTCGGCGCCCATCTGGCCGCCCAACTCGGCCTGCCGTACGCCTTCGCTTCGCACTTCGCGCCCAATGCCCTGCAGGACGCCGTCGCCGCCTACCGCCGCGAATTCAAGCCGTCGGAACAGCTTCAGGAACCGTATGTCATTGCCGGCGTGAACGTGGTGGCCGCTGATTCCGCCACCGAAGCGCAACGGCTGTTCCTCGAGGTCAAGCGCGACCGTGTGTCCCGCTTCCTGGGCGGCGGCCGCGAGTTCACCGACGCCGAGGCGGACTTGATCCTCGACTCCGCCCAAGGCCAGCACATTGCGAACATGGTGAAGTACTCGGCGGTGGGTACGCCCGCGGTAGTGCGCGAGTACCTCGATGAGTTCGCCCGCCACGCCGATGCCGACGAACTCATCGTGGCCCACCAGAGCACCGGCACGGAGCAACGCCTCCGCTCCGTGGAGCTCGTGGCCGAAGCCGTGGGTCTCGTCTCGGCGTAGTTTGTGTACACATCCTGTCCCTTAAGCGCGCTCATAACGGACACGATCTGTACACAAACTCGGAAGTTACACCCCGGCAATACGCGGGTCACGGGGGTGAAACTCCGAGGGCGGACACTGGACGAATCCCCCTGGAAGGATCGTCCATGGCTACTCCGCTCAACCAATCGGTGGCCGATTCTGCGCTGCTGACCAAGTCGCTTCCCCTCGGCCTGCTCCGGACTTCCCTCCAATCCGAGGCCGCCCACGACGGCATTACCCCGGAGTTGCTCGCCGAGCTCAAGATGCTCGCCCGGACCCCCGGCCTCCTGGTTGCCTGCAACTATGGCGGAACGCTCTGTGCCGCCGAAGGTGTGTCCACGGAAACGCTCCCGCTGGGGAGCGCCGCCGTCGCGCTCCGTGCCCTGGCAGCACTGCCGAACACGCACACGGCGGTCATTTCCGGGCGCTCGCTGCGGGACCTCGCCGCGGTGTCGCGGCTGCCGGCCGAAGTGCATTTGGTGGGCTCGCACGGCGCCGAGTTCGACATGACCTATGCGTACAGCATCTCGATGGCCACCGAAGCGCTCCTCCAACAGGCAGCCACGGCCCTCAACGAATCAATCGGCTTCGAAAAGGGCATCAGCATCGAGCGGAAACCCGTGGCCGTTGGAATCCATACCCGCCCCGCCACGCCCGCCGTGGTGGCAAGGGTGACCCGCGAGGCGCACCAGATCGCCCGCGAATTGGGCTTGTTCTTCATTGTGGACGGGTCCGTGCTGGACCTGTCCATTGTCGAGCCCTCCAAAGACGCCGCGCTGGAGCATCTGCGAACACAGTTGGGGGCCAGCGCGGCACTTTTCGCAGGCGATGCGGACAGCGACGAACTCGCCATCGCCACGTTGCGTGGCCCGGACCTCGGCGTGCACGTGGGGCCGGGGGAAACATCTGCCCGCCACAGGCTCCCGGACCCGGAGTCGTTCGCCAAGGTTCTCGCCATCCTCTTCGAACTGCGCCGGGCATGGCTGTTCGGCGAAGACGCGGTGGGTCTTGAGCGGCATTCGATGATCGGCAACGGAACGTCGACGGCGTTGCTCACCCCGGAGGCCAAGGTCTGCTGGATGAGCCATCCCCTCCCGGACTCCGGCTCCTTGTTCGCGCACATCCTCGGCGGCGATCCGGCGGGCCATTTCAGCGTGGAACCGGTCAAGGCCTCGAAGGTGCTTGGCCAGCGCTACGTGGACAACACCATGATCGTGGAAACGCGATGGGCGGACGTGACCGTCACCGACTACCTTGAGCCTGCTCCGGACGGCATCACGAGCCTGGTCCGGGTCCTTTCCGGCACAGGCACCGCGCGGATTGTGTTCGCGCCGCGGCCGGACTACGCCAACGCCCCGTTCAACATGGAGGTCCGGGGCGGGGAACTGCACGTAGTCGGCACCTCGGACCCGATCGTCCTCTTCGCCCCGGGGGTGTCGTTCACCGTCTCGAGCGACGGAAAACACGGCACCGCCACGGCGGAAGTCAGCCTCGCGTACGGTCCGGTGGTCATGAACCTCAGGTGCGGAGACACTGAGCCGACGGCGCCCGATCCCGCCGGAGAGCTGACCCGGCGGGCCGCCGTCGCACACCAGTCCCGGCAGTGGGTCCGGGGGCTGGAGTTGCCGGACATGAAACCTTCGCTGGTGCGGCGCTCGGCGCTTGTGCTGAAGGCGCTGGTGCATGAACCCACCGGTGCCGTCCTCGCGGCGCCAACCACTTCCTTGCCGGAAGGCATCGGCGGCACCCGCAACTGGGACTACCGCTACTGTTGGCTCCGCGACGGCTCAATGACCGTCAACGCGTTGGTGGACCTTGGCTCCACGGAGGAGGCCGACGGTTTCCTCCGCTGGCTGGGCCGTATCCTGGAGAACGCCCCCGGACCGGAATGGCTGCACCCCTTGTATTCCGTGACGGGTGCGCCCTTGTCCACCGAGGCCATTATCGAAAGCCTGCCGGGCTATGCGGGCTCGCGGCCTGTGCGGATCGGGAACGCGGCAGACCACCAAGTGCAGCTGGACGTTTTCGGACCGATCGCCGAGCTGATCCAGAGCTTGGGCAGGCGGCGTGGCACGTTGCCCGACGAACACTGGAAGCTCATGGAACAAATGGCCTCCGCCGTGCTGGCCCGCTGGCACGAACCCGACCACGGCATCTGGGAAGCCCGCCGTGCGCCGCGGCACCACATCTACACCAAGGTGATGTGTTGGGTGACGCTCGACCGGGCGATGCACACCGCGGTGCGGTTCCGGCGCCCGGTCGGGGCCGGGTGGGAGGAAACGGCCAACACCATCCGCGCGGAAGTCCTCCGGGAAGGCTGGGACGATTCAGCCAGTTCCTACACCGTCGCCTACGACAGTCCCGATCTCGACGCGGCGGTCCTGCACATCGGACTCTCCGGCCTGCTGGACGTCCGCGACCAGCGCTTCCTTGACACCGTCACCGCGGTGGAGCGTGAACTCCGCGTAGGTCCCACCGTGTTCCGGTACAGGTACGACGACGGCCTGCCGGGTTTGGAGGGCGGGTTCCACATCTGCACCACCTGGCTCATCGAGGCGTACCTCGCCGTGGGCCGTTTGGACGATGCCTTGGAGTTGTTCAACCAACTCGTGGCGCTCTTCGGGCCGACCGGCCTGCTTCCCGAGGAGTTCGACCCCGGAACCGAGACCCACTTGGGAAACCACCCGCAGGCGTACTCGCACCTGGGCTTTATCCGTTGCGCGCAGTTGCTGGACAAGTACCTGGACACGGTGGAGGAGGAGTAGGCGCCTCGGGGCTCAGGTGAGCAGGAGCGCGACGGCGATCATCGCCGGGACGGCGACCACCGTGGTGATCAGGACGGTGTCCTTGGCCACGGTGATTCCCGTGTTGTAACGGCTCGCGGCAACGAACACGTTCTGCGCCGTGGGCAAGGCGGACGTCACCACCACGGCGAACAACGCGTGTCCTTGCATGCCCAGCGCGAAATGCGCGAAGAGGTAAGCCATCAACGGATGCACGAAGAGCTTGAACCCGCTCGCCATCAAACTGTCCAGCCGGCGTCCGCCGTCTTTTTGCAGCGGCCGGGAACCGTTCAGGCTCATGCCGAACGCCATCAACATCGCCGGAATGGCGGCTCCGCCAATCAAATTGATCGGTTCCATGATGAGCGAGGGCACCTGCCACCCCGTTCCCGCAACGATCAGGCCGAGGGCGGTTCCCACGATCATGGGGTTTCGCACGATCATCAGCAGGAACCGCAGGGGAGTGGTCCTGTGGTTGCTGGTACTGGCGTCGAGCGCCATGAGGTACATCGGCGTGAAAAAGGCCAGCTGGAAGATGAGCAGCGGCGCCACGTAACTCGCGTCGCCCAGGACGAACACCGAGATCGGGATGCCGAGGTTCGCTGAATTGGCCAAGGAGGCGCTCATCGAGGACATGAGCGATTCGGGCAGGGAACGCTTGAGCCAGAACTTCACGATGACGAAGAACAGTGTGCCCGTGGCGATCGCGCCCACGGCCGTGACCAGCAGCGGCGCGGCGAAGACGTCGTGCAGATGCGCTTTGCTCAGGGTTTCGAAGAGAAGGGCGGGGCTCGCGACGAAGAACGTCAGGCCGCTCAGGACCGGGCGGGCGTTGTCGCCCAGGATTCCGCGCCTTCCGACGAACATGCCCACCAAAATGATGGCCCATACGACGAAAAACCCGGAAAGCACCCCCAGCATTTACAGTTTCCGGAAGGTGCTGGGAGCGCAGTTGGGTGGGATCACACTCCCAGCCTAAATCAGCTTTATTTGCGAGTAGTGCCCGACGGCGGGAAGTTCCGCCATGTGGACCGCTGCGGACCCGCGCGGGCCCGGCCGGGAGCGCGGCTAGTTCAGGGCGGCGTTGTTGAGGGCGTGCGGCGGACGCATGAGGCCCGGCGTGTGGCCCTCGGCGGGATCGTCGCCGAGTTGGACGATCTTGTTGTCCTTATCAACGTGGACGACCCGCGGACGGTAGGCCCGGGCTTCCTCGGTGGTCATTTCGGCGTACGTGATGAGAATGACGACGTCGCCCACGTGCACGAGGTGCGCTGCTGCGCCGTTGATGCCGATGACGCCGGAGCCGCGTTCTCCCGCAATGGTGTAAGTCTCCAGGCGTGCGCCGTTGGTGACGTCGACAATCGAGACCAGTTCGCCGGGCAGGATATCCGCGGCATCCAGCAGGTCAAGGTCGACCGTCACTGAACCCACGTAGTGCAGGTCAGCATGGGTGACCGTGGCGCGGTGGATCTTGGACTTAAACATTGTGCGGTTCATAACGTGACAAGTTTAGCGCGTGGCTGTTCGATCGCCGGGTGATACCGGACACAGGCTATCGCTTGCTTGCCTGCCTCCGCATCAAGGAACCGTAGGCCGCGAGGAGTCGGGGGACCACGAAATAGACCGCGGTGGGAACCACCAGGAGCGTCAGGACCAGGGCGCGGAGGGCCGGGCGCCAATCCCCTGTGAGCGGAGCGAGGGCCGTCATTCCGATGGCGACGAGCGGGAAAATGGCCAGCCATGTAATGACTGCGCGCACGTGGACGGAAGGCGCGGTCGCGGCGGCAGGAGCAGGGGCGGAAACCGGCGTGGATGCGGTGCCTTGAACGGGCGCTGCAAGCGGGGTTTGGGTGCTCATGTAATTCTCCAACTAATTAGTTGCTTCCGGGGTGCGTTCAGATTAGCCACCAGTCAGGCAAACTGCAACTGTTTAGTTGGATTCTGTTAATATAGGGACATGGCTTGGGATACGGATCGGACCAAACGGCTTCTCCTCGAGGCGGCCACTGCCGAGTTTTGCCAGTTCGGACTCGCCGGGGCAAGGGTTGACCGAATCGCGGCGGCGGCCGGCGTCAACAAGGAGCGGATCTACCAGTATTTCGGCAAGAAGGACCTGCTCTTCGATGCCGTGGTCGCGGACATACTCAGTAAAGTCGTGGACGAAGTCCGCATCGAAGGCAGTGGTCCCGAGGCCTTGGCCGACTACGCCGGCAGGCTCTTCGACCACCACCACGAAGATGCCACACTGCCAAGGCTGCTGTTCTGGGAAGGGCTCGAACGTGGCGGGTACGTCGTGAACCGCCCGGACCGGGCAGCGAACTGCAGCAACAAGGTGGACAGCGTCATTCGGGCCATGCCCGGCACTTCCAGGGAAGATGCGGCGGACCTGATGCTTACCATCATTGCGCTCTGTGATGCCTGGCCGGTGCTGCCCGAACTGGATGGCCTCATGGCCGGCAAGGAGCCCAGCAGGGTGGAGCGGCGCAGGAAAGCGATTGTCATGACCGTCTTGTCGGCCGCACGCGGCCTCGCCCAGGAGGCCGGAATCGCCTGAAGCGCGAAGGGTGCTCGCGCCTAGGCCTGCTTGTTGAGCGTCCTGCCGATGATCGCCTGCGTCAGGGCGTCCACCACTTCCGCGTTGGCCAGTGGATTCCGGATCAGGGTGAAGTCCACGTCCCCCACGGGCGGGAGGTCGAAGCGCTTGGTGATCACCGTGAGATCCTCGGGAACCAATGACGATGGCATCACAGCGACGCCGATGCCCGCCCGGACCGCTGCCAAGACCCCGGCGATCTGCTTCGTCGAGCACGTGACGCGCCACGTCCGTCCCATTGCCTCCAGGGCATCGATGGCCAGCTTCCGGCTCACGCTCGGTGCCGGGTAGCAAATCAGGGGAACGGGGCTGGCGGGGTCGAGCACCGTCTGTTCCACGCCTACCCAGGCGAACTTGTCGTGCCGGACCACCGTGCCGTCCTTGGCTTCCCCCACCCACTTCACGAAGACCAGGTCCAACTGGCCGGCGTTGAGGCGCTTGTAGAGCTGGTCGCTCTGGCTGACCGTGAGCTCAAGGTTGATCTGTGGATACAGTTGCCGGAATTCGCGGAGGATGCGCGGCAGGCCGGTGATCGCGAGGTCGTCCGCAGTGCCGAAGCGCAAGCGGCCGCGCATCGCCGAGCCGGAGAAATACCTCGCCGCCGAATCATGGGCGGCCAGGATGTTGCGGGCAAAACCGGCCATGGCGTCCCCATTGTCCGTGAGCCGCACATCCCTGGTGTCGCGCGCGACGAGGGCCCGCTTGGCCGCCATCTCCAGCTTCCGGACGTGCTGGCTGACGGTGGGCTGGGCCAGGCCGAGGCGCTCGGCAGCCTTGGTGAAGCTCAATGTCTCGGCGACGGCCAGGAAGGACCGCAGCTGTACCGGTTCGAACACGGTTCTCCTTTGATGCGGGACTGTCCTTGGACGAGATTCCAGCATATTGCGCTTTGTAATGCTAGTTATACAGGGAATTTGCTTCCATAATTACGCGGCCCAACCCTAGCGTTAAAGCCATCCCAGTGAAACCTTCTATCCGAGGAACAACTTTGGCACCCCCACCGCCCGCAGCGGCAAACGTCAGCCAACCAACCATCGATTCACTCACCGCAAGCAGCCGAATTCCAGATGCTGCTGACCCTTCGGACGCTATTACCCAACCAATCGCCGTCGTCAGCGAACGGCTGCCTTGGCGTCACACTTTCATTGCGCTCAAGGTCCCCAATTTCCGCATTTTCGCCAGTGGCCATTTCGTTGCCGTAATTGCCCTCTGGATGCAGCGCATTGCACAGGACTGGCTGGTTCTCCAGCTCTCGGGCTCCGTCACCGCCGTCGGATTTACCGTGGCATTGCAGTTCATGCCTTCCCTCTTCCTTGGCCCTTGGGGCGGCATGGTGGCCGACCGCTTCCCGAAACGGCGCATCCTCATCGGGTGCCAGGGCGTGGCGGCCGCGCTCGCCGCCATCCTCGCCACCTTGGCACTGAGCCACCGCATCGAGGTGTGGCACGTCTACCTGATCGCCTTGGTCCTGGGGCTGGTGACGGTCCTTGACCAGCCGGCACGCCAGGTCTTCGTCAACGAACTCGTGGGACCGAAGTACCTTCGCAACGCCATCAGTGTTAACTCCACCATTTTCCAGCTGGGCGGCTTGATCGGCCCTGCTTTGGCGGGCGTGCTGCTCACGGCGGTCGGCGCGGGCTGGGCCTTCGCCGCGAACGCCGTCGCCTGCTGTTCAACGGTGAGCATGCTCCTCATGCTCCGCAAGAACGAGCTGTATGTCAGCACTCCCGTGCCCAAGCGCAAGGGGATGCTGAAGGAAGGCCTGCACTACGCCCTCAACAAGCCCACCATTTACTGGCCCTGGCTCATGGCGGGGTTCGTGGCGGTCTTCGCAATGAGCCTGCCGGTCCTCCTCGCGGCATTCGCGGACAACATCTACCGTGCGGGTGCCGGCGGCTACGGACTGCTCAACGCCCTGGTGGCCGTCGGAGCGCTGACGGGGGCGATCACCTCGGCCCGCCGACGCCAACTGCGGTTGCGTTCCGTGGTTTTCTGCGCCGGAATGTACGGACTGATGCTGTGCCTTGCCGCCCTCGCGCCTTCCATGGCATGGTTCGGAGCCGCGATGGTGCTCGCCGGCTTCTGGTGCCTCATGTTCCTTACCGCCGCCAACCAGCTGGTCCAGATCAGCGCCAACATGAGCATCCGCGGCCGCGTCATGAGCCTCTACATCATGGTGCTCATCGGCGGGCAGGCTATCGGCGGCCCCATGCTCGGGTGGCTCGCCGAACACCTCAACCCGCACGCGGCCATCCTGGTCTCCGGCGGGGTGCCGGCCCTCGCGGCGGCGACAGTCGCCGTCGTACTCGCGCGGAAGTCCGAGCTGCGCCTCAAGGTGGACGTCAGGGACCGACGGCGGATGGTGCGGATCGTCGCGCAATCGGCCTGAGTGCCGCCCGGCCGCCGAAAAAGAATACGGCCCGGAAAACGCGAAACACCCCGGTCAATGACCGGGGTGTTTTTGCTGGAATGCGAGCGGGCGACGGGAATCGAACCCGCGTATCGAGCTTGGGAAGCTAGCGCTCTACCATTGAGCTACGCCCGCATTGCCCCGCCATCTTGCCGGAGCAGATCCCAGCTTAGCGTAGAAAGCCGATGGGTCCAGACCAGACTCACCGGCAGGCTTTTCTGAATACCGTCCACGTCACGGTCGCATCAAATATTCGGCGCTACTCGTAAAGATTCGGTTAAGGCTCGACGCAGGTGTGTCCCGCCGCTCCGGGGCTGATTATTCTGTAGCAGTTAGCTGCTGTGTCATGGGGAACCGGGCTATGTCCGTGAGTCGTACGCCGAAAGAGGTTGCAGTGGCATTTGCACAGCACGAAGTGCTCATTGGTCGTGACGCCATGACCGTCTATCGCTTCCTCGTGGACGGACTCAACAATCCCTTGTGGCGCAGCGGCGTCCGCAGCATTTCCTTGCGTTCAGGGCAGGCGGGCGAGAAGGGTGCCGTCTACCAGCAGACCCTATCCGGCCCCGGCGGGCGGCCCGTCGCGGCTGACTTCCAAATCACCGAAGCGCGGCCGGGCGCCGAAGTCCGTTTCGCCGTCGTCGCCGGCCCTGCGCGCCCCACGGGCGGCTACTACCTCAGCACGGAAGGGCCGAATACCCGCTTGCGTTTCGCCCTGGAGTTCCATCCCAAAGGCCTGAAGAAGCTCATGAACGGCATGATCCAGAAGACCATGGAAGGCGAAGTGGTCCAGTTGGAGCAGCTCAAGTCGGTCATCGAGGAGCAAGCTCCCGACGAGTAAGGCCTATTGCGCCAGTTTCAGGCCGACCAGCCCCGTCAGGGGAGTAGTCGGCGTCGTGAGCTGTCCGCTGCTCAGGTCCCAGTACTCAATCGTGCCGTTGCCCAGCAGGCCAGCGATGCCAGTGGAGTTGAGCCCGGTCACGTTCCGGAGCGAGCGCAAGTCCGAATAGTCCGTCCAACTCGTCCCCACGATGGGCCGCGCCTCGGCCACGGGTGCGGGCATTCCCGATCCGCGGTAGAGGCGAAGGTTGCCGCCCGGCTCCACCGCCAAAAGGTCCTGGTAGCCGTTGGCGTCGTAGTCCACCATGCTGAGCCGGATGGCGCTGACCCCGGAGGCCACTTGCGTCCGCGGGCCGAGGGCGCCCAGGCCCCGGTTCGGGTAGAGGTAAAGCACGCCGTTCGGGTCCGTCGCGAGGACCTGGGGGAGCCTGTTGCCCACGCACCACAGGCCGACGGCCATGGTCATGGGTTGCCAGCCAAACTGGCCCAAGGTCACGGGCGCGCTGAAACCGCCGCCCACCAGGCCCGGATAGAGCAGCAGCCTGCCGTCCTGCATTTGGGCCATGACGTCGTAAACGCCGTCGCGGTCCCAGTCCGTGACCATGAGCTCTTTCGAGCCGCCGAATCCGGATCCAACCGCCCGCGCGGGCCCGTACGAGCCGTTGCCGAGGGCCGGGTAGTCCTTCAGGTTTCCGGCGGCATCGACCGCGACGATGTCTCCAGCGCTGCGGATCGCGGCTGCGCTGAGGTTCAGCGTTGGTGGCTGGACCTTGGCGATGGGATCGCAAACGCTGGGGTTCGGTTGCTGCGGCGGCGTGGTCCCGGCGCCCGGGCTGTTGACGGTGCCGGCTGGAAGGGTGGTGTAGCCAAAGAGGTTGACGACGCCCCACATCGTGTAGCTGTTGGGGGTTGTTTGCCAGTTGCCGTCCGTGAAGGTGATTCCGACGCCGATCACGTTGAAGCGCGGATCCTTCAGCAGGGCATCGTGGGCCGGTGAGCTCTTCCACCATTCGACGAGTTGCGCGGCGTTCCTGTCCCAGCGGACCGCAATGACCTCGCCTGCGCCGTTGTTGGGGTTCAAGGCCCGGGGATCGGTCCAGAAATTGGGCCGGTGCTCAATGACCTGGCGCGTGGCGATGTTGTCGGACCACTCTTGCGAGAGCGTGGAAACTGTGGGGTTGTACTTCACCGGATTCAGGCCGAGGGACGTCCGATAGGCGTTGATCGCGTTGAATACCGCCAGGATTTGGGCGGAGTTGTCGTCCTTGACCAGCGCCTGGGCCGAGACCTGCGATACCGCGGCGGGGCCTTTGCTCGACGACTGGCCGTCCGTGGCCGCGGCCGGGAGCGGGTCCGGTCCCAAGGCCGGCGGGATGGAAGGCACGGGAGGGGGTCCGACTGCTTGCGGCGACCCGACCGTTCCGGACCCGGCGGCGGAGCTGGAGGCAGCGGGGGCGGCCGGAGTTTGGGCGGACGCGTCCGGGGCTGCGGGGACCGTTGACGTCGGGATCTGGGCCGCCGGGGTTTGGGCCTGCTTGGCAGCGCCGGGAGCGGACCCGACGGCGGCAGGTGCGGCGGACGAAGGTTCGGCCTGCGGGCGGGTGGATCCCGACGCCGGTGCGGGCGTCGTCGTCGTACTTTCAGTTCCGGGGGCGGAAGGTGAGCCGGGGCCGGTTGGAGCGGTTCCGGTTGCCGCGAGCGGAAGCGGGAGGGGCTGGGGGCCCGAGGCAGGGGCCAGGACCGTGAGGAGGCAAGCCACCAGCACGGCGATGGGCACCACAATTCGTCGCAACGTATCCCCAGATTCCGGTTTTGCCGCCGTTTGAGACCAAAAAGCAAGAGCAACGGCAGTCTATGTTCCGCACTATAGTCCCATGCGCCACTCCTGCACCATGGCTTGCGCGGCTCATACGGTATTTTTGAACCTGTGCTGATCTCTGACCGCGACATTCGTGCCGAAATCGACTCCCGACGCATCGTCCTGGAGCCCTATGAACCCGAAATGGTTCAGCCGTCCTCGGTGGATGTCAGGATTGATCGCTTTTTCCGGCTCTTCGACAACCACAAGTACGCCCACATCGACCCCTCCGAAGAGCAGCCGGAACTGACCCGCTTGGTGGAGGTGGAAGGCGACGAACCCTTCATCCTGCACCCGGGCGAATTCGTGCTCGGCTCAACGTACGAAACCGTGAGCCTGCCTGACGACATCGCTGCGCGCCTGGAAGGCAAGTCCTCCCTGGGCCGCCTCGGTTTGCTGACGCACTCCACGGCCGGATTCATCGACCCCGGTTTCTCTGGACACGTGACCTTGGAGCTGTCCAACGTGGCCACGCTGCCCATCAAGCTGTGGCCGGGCATGAAGATCGGTCAGTTGTGCTTCTTCCGCCTCAGCTCGGCCGCCGAGTTCCCCTACGGTTCCGGTAGCTACGGTAACCGCTACCAAGGCCAGCGCGGCCCCACCGCCAGCCGCAGCCACCTCAACTTCCACCGGACGGCGATCTAGGCTTTCTCACTGCGGCGCGTCGAGGCGTGAGATCTCGGCCTTTTGGGAGTGCGAAAGGGCCGGGATCTCACGCCTCGATTCGCGCGGGGAGAGTCACCCCTCCTCCACACTGTGGACAACCGGCCGGGCCAGCCCGCAAACACCAAGAATTGGTGCATGCGCAATCCCGGACCCCTTCCCGACGCCCTGAGGGGCAGATCGTTCACCCTTTCGGAGCAGCGAGCAGCCGGGGTTGCCGAAAGCCGAGCATGGAACAAGGACCTCCGCGTCGCTAGCCGCGGAGTGCGTGTTCCCTGGGGAACAGGCCAGGAGCTCACGCACACCGCGAGGCTTTTGACTGGCCTCTCGCCGGGGACTGTGTGCTGCGGCCTAACGGCTGCAATCCTCTGGGGCTGCCCCCTTCCTTTCGATCTCGAGGGCCAGCCGCTCGTGCACCTGTTGCGGTGGGACGGCGGGAATCGTCCTGTACGCAAGGGAATTGTCGGGCGTCGAGTGCTCCTGGGCGCCTCCGACCGGCAAGTCCTCGACGGTATCCCCATCACAAGCCCGGCCCGGACTTGGCTCGACTTGGCTGCCCTGCTGCCGCTGGACGATCTGGTCGCGGCAGCCGACCATTTCATCTGTTCCCAGTCGCGCAGCTTTGGGCGCAACCGTGTGGCTCTTTGTTCCCTCGAAGACTTGCGAGGGCAAGTGGAGGCCAACCCCGGCGTCCGCGGACGCAGGAACGCCTGGAGAGCGCTGGACTTGGCGAGGGTTGGGGCCGACTCCGTTCCCGAAACAAAACTCCGTCTGGCCATCGTCAGGCGAGGCCTGCCCGAACCTGAATTGCGGTTTGTGGTGCAGGACTCGACTGGTTGGGAGTTGGCCTGGCCGGATCTGGCGTTTCGACGGTACAAGGTCGCGGTCAACTACGACGGTAGCCATCATCTGACGGCGGACCAGAAAGAATCGGACATTCGTCGTGACGAATCCATCGCCGCAATCGGGTGGACATCCGTGACCATTACGGCAAGGCACGTCAAGGCACGGGGGTTCGACGGCGTCACTCATCGCGTGCGCGATGCCCTCGCTCGAGCGGGGTGGCGAATCGAGGCGTGAGATCTCGGCCTTTTGGGAGTGCGAAAGGGCCGGGATCTCACGCCTCGACGGAAGTCCTCGGCTCGGCCGGGGTTGGTTTCCGCGAAGACTTGCGGAAGGCCTTGACTACGGGCTCCACGAAGCGTGCCGCGAGGGGTCCCGTGATGGCCATGAGGAGCACATAGGCCGTAGCGAGTCCTGCAAGGTCGGCCGGAACCGCGCCCGACGTCACGGCCAGGCCTGCGATGACGATGGAGAATTCGCCGCGGGCAATCAGGGCCGCTCCGGCGCGGAAGCGGCCGGGAACGGCGATGCCCGCGCGCTTGGCCGCCCAGATCCCGGTCAGCATCTTGGTGGCGGCCGTCAAGATCGCCAAAAGCAGGGCCCATCCGAGCACCGGAGGGATTCCCGAAGGATCCGTGTTGAGTCCGAACGCCACGAAGAACAGCGCGGCGAAGAGGTCCCGCAAGGGTTCGAGGATGCGCGTCGCGTTGTGGGCCGTGGCGCCGGAAATGGCGATCCCGAGCATGAACGCCCCCACCGCGGCTGAAACCTGCATGGCGGAAGCGATGCCTGCCACCAAGAGCGCGGCCCCCAGGACATTGAGCAGGAAGACCTCGGAGTTTTCGCTGTGCACGGCCTGGGACACGCGATGACCGTGCTTGAGCGCCACCACCAGCACCAAAGTGACCACGGCCAAGGCGATACCCACGGTCTGGAGGCCGCCAAGGAAACCGACCCCAGCCAGGATGGCAGTGAGGATCGGGAGGTAGATCGCCATCGTGAGGTCTTCGAACACCAGGATGGCCAAAACCACGGGAGTTTCGCGGTTACCGATCCGTCCGAGGTCGGTGATCACTTTGGCCGCGATCCCGGACGAGGAGATATAGGTAACGCCGCCCATGACGATCGCGCCCACCACCCCCCAACCGAGGAGGAGCGCGATGCCCGCGCCGGGAGCGAAGTTCAGGACGAGGTCCAACACGCCCGCTTGCCATGAGCGCCGCAGCCCGTTGACCAACTCCGCGGCCGTATACTCCAGGCCAAGCATCAACAAAAGCAAGATGACGCCGATTTCGCCGGACAGGTGCGCGAACTCGTGCATGCCATCGAGGTTCACGAACCCTCCGGCGCCAAACGCGAGTCCGCCCACGAGGTAGAACGGAATGGGGGACATGCCGATCCTGCCGGCCAAGCGAGCCAGGAGGCCGAGGCAGAAAACGACTGCACCCAGCTCAATGAGGGTCAGGGCCAGGGGATCCATCGCCGTCAGCCGTTGCGGAGGATGGCAGCCGCAGAGTCAAGACCTTTCTGCGTGCCGACAGCCACCAGCAGGTCGCCCATGTGAAGGACGACGTCGGGTGCGGGCGAGGGAACCACCTCGCCTTCGCGCATGATCGCGACAATCGAGACACCGCTGCGCGTGCGGATCTGGGCCTTCCCCATGGGCTGGTTGTTAAAGGGTGAATCGGCAGTGATGGAGAACTGCCGTGTGGCGATGCCGGGAATGTCCTTGTGGGCTTCGGCCAGGCTCATGGCGAGGTGCTGGCCGCCCAGGAGGTTGCCCAGGCAGGAAGCTTCGTCGGCGGTGAGCGGGATGGACGCCTGGCAGGTATCGGGATCGTCCCACGTGGAGACGAACAATTCCGTTTCACCTTCGCGCATCTCGACAACACCGATCCGGCGTCCCGAGGCCGTGACGAAATCCTTGCGGACCCCCAAGCCTGGCAGTACTGTCTCATCCACGTTCATAGCTACACCCTAGTCCTCGAGGGGTGTCGGCGGAATGTCGCCGCTCACAGAGGCGTCACAGGCAGGTCACAGGGCGCATGCAGGCAACGCCCAGATGCGCGGCAGCCCGAAGCAGCCCACCGGCACTACAGTGCCAACGCCAGTCCGCGCGCGGCGTCGTCGTAGTATTCACGGTCCGCGAGCCCGGCAGCGGCCGCTTCGTCGACGACCACCACGGCGTCCGGGTGCCACTGCAGGATCGAGCCCGGGCAGGACGCGGAGAGCGGGCCTTCCACGGCGGCGGCGATCGGCGCGGCCTTGGCGGAACCGGTGGCGATGAGCACGAGCCGACGAGCGTCCAGGACGGTGCCGAGCCCCTGGGTGATGCAATGGGTGGGAACATCGGCTTCGTCGGCGAAGAACCGGGCGTTGTCCCGGCGGGTGCGGGAGGCAAGACGCTTCACCCGGGTTCGCGAGGACAACGAGGACCCTGGCTCATTGAAGCCCACGTGGCCGTTGGCCCCTATTCCCAGGACCTGCACGTCGACCCCGCCGGCCGCTCGGATTGCGGCATCGTAGGCTGCGGCTCCGGCCTTGAGCGCCGCGTCCGTGGCTCCGGTGCCGTCCGGAACATTCAGCCCGGCCAAGGGGAGCCCGATGACGTCACACACTTCGTGGATCAATACCTGGCGGTAGGACTGTGGGTGCCCTGCCGCGAGTCCTACGTACTCGTCGAGGGCGAAGCCCTTGGCCGCCGAGAAGTCCACGCGCCCTGCGGCGGCCGCAGCGGCGAGCTCGGCATACAGGCCGAGCGGCGAGGAGCCAGTGGCGAGGCCAAGGACAGGCGGCTTGCCCGCGGGAAGGCCCGCAAGGACGGCCTGGGCGGCAGCCGAGGCGGCTGTTTCGGATGTGGGCGTGACAATGACTTCCATGTCGGCTCTCTGTGGAGGGGTAGTGGCTGCGGGCTCGGACCTGCTTCTAGGAAGCGGAGCCGCCGCCCAAAAGCAACGAGGTCAGGGCCTGCGAAACCGCGAGGGACGCACCGTAGGTCACGATGTCAGCCCCGCCGCGCGGCCAGCCGCACTCGACGGCGATCACCGCGTGCCCCTCAGCGCGCAGCCGGGCGAACGTGGTCCACAGCGGATGCTCGGCATCCAGTCCGCGCCCGACGACGGCGACCCGCGCTCCGTCGGGCACCTCGCCTTCGCCGACAATCGCCCGGGTTGCTGCCGCCGGTCCCCACGGCACGCGGCCCACCGCGAAGTTGGCTCCGGTTTCCACCTGGACGATGGCGACTGGCTCTTCGCGTGCAAGCCACTTTTCGGCTGCGGGCGAGACGTCGAAGGCCTCGGCGATGCGCTCGCCGTCAATGAGTTCCGGCCCCTTCGGATCCGTCCCCTTGGAGGCGCCTTGCCCCCGGACCGCCGCTTCCTGGATTTCCGCAGCACTCGCGGCGGGGAACCGCCCGGCCAAGGCGGCCGTGCGGGCAGCGGCGTCGGCGAGTCGCTCCAGCGGCAGGCGACCGGCCTGGACTGCACGGGTGATTGCGGCGAGGGTCTGTTCGAACAAAGCCGGGGTTGTGTCCGATCCCAGGCAGAGCAGGTCCGCTCCCGCTACCAAGGCCCGCACGGCAGCCTCCGGGACGCCGGTCTGCGCGGACGCGCCGGCCATGTCCAAGGCATCCGTGATGATCACGCCCTCGAATCCCATGCGTCCGCGCAGCAGGTCTTGCAGGATGCGCGAAGAGAAAGTGGCGGGGTGGTCAGGGTCCAAAGCCTCCACCAGGATGTGGCTCGTCATCACGGTGGCGCCGCCGGCCGCAACAAGGGCGCGGAACGGGGCGAGTTCGCGGACATCCAGCGTGGCCGCGTCAGCCGTGACTGTGGGCAGCGCCAAATGCGAATCCGTGGTGGTATCGCCGTGCCCCGGGAAGTGTTTCGCACAGGATGCCACGCCCGCATCTTCAAGGCCGCGAATCCATGCTGCCGTGTGCCGTGCCACCAAATCCGGTTCGGCCCCGAAGCTGCGCACGCCAATCACCGGATTGTCCGGGGCGGAGTTCACGTCGGCGTCCGGGGCCAGGTTGAGGTTGATGCCCAATGCGGCGAGTTCGTGGCCAATGGCCGATGCGCTCGCGGCCGTCAGTTCCACGTCGTCCAGGCGCCCGAGCACGGCATTTCCGGGCTGGTTGGATCCGGTGCGGTAGTGCAGCCGGGTGACGTCCCCGCCTTCTTCGTCGACGGCGATCAACGAGTTCGGCGCATGGGAACGGAGCCCCGCGCACAGCTCGCGCAATTGGACGGGGGACGCCACATTGGTGCCATAGAGGCACACAGCCGCCAGCCCGGCGTCGTACGCGTCCAGGATCCACACGGGAACGGCGATCCCGGTGAAGCCCGGCATGAGTGTGCCGGCCGCCAGGCGGCGAAGATCGCCCGTGCTGGCGGGATCGGCTGTGACTGCGGTTGCGGAGGACTGAATCGTGTCCATGTCCGGCTCCTTCTTCAAAGGACGCTTGCGGGGTTGGTGGGCGCTGTCATCAGGAGACGCCCAATTGGTTCCAAAGAACCATCACGGCGGCTCCGCGTAGGACGATGTCCTCCGCGTTGTCCGCGAGGCGGACGGAGACCGGCGACGGGTCTTGGTGCAGCAAACGCGAGATCAACGTTTGCCGGACGGCATCGAGGAGCGTGCCAGCCAGGAGCTCCCGGGGTCCGCTGAGGACCAGTTCGGAGAGGTCGAGCGCGCCGACCACGGGTGCGAGGGCGATCGCGAGCCGCTCGCCGGCTTCCCGGAGTACGACGGCGGCCGCCGCCTCGGGTTCGGGACCCGCCGCTGCTTCGGCGAGGGCCCGTTCGAGGCTCGGGACGGACATCCACGTTTCGAGGCAACCGGTCTTCCCGCATTTGCACATTGCCCCGCCGTCGGTCCCGACGGTGACATGGCCGATTTCGCCGGCTGCGAAGTGTGCGCCCCGGGCACGGCGGCCGCCCACAATAAGCCCCGAACCCACGCCGCGGCCGATCTTGACGAGCACTGCGTCGTCGCTGCCTCCGCCGAATGTGTGGTGAGCGTGGACAGCGGCGTCGGCGTCGTTGGAGACGAGGGTCGGCAGTCCCGTGTGTTCCTCGATGAGGCTGCGGAGCGGGACGTCCTTCCACTCGAAGTTGGGAGCGGTGGTGACGATGCCCTCGGCGTTGACGATGCCGGGAGTTCCCACGCCGATCCCCAGGAGCGTAGCGGTGGCGCGCTCCGCCGCCTCGGACGCGAGCTCCAGGACTTGCTGGATCACTTCCTGTCCGGTTTCTTCGGCGAGTTCGTGCTCCACCCGGTGGAGGATGTTGCCGTCGAGGTCCAGGACAGCCGCGCGCAACACGGAATTTTCGGCGAGGTCCATGCCGATGACTTGGAGGCCTTGGCGGTTGATGTCCACGAGGATGGCCGGTTTGCCGGGGCGGACCTCATCCGATTGGCCGAGCTCAACAACATGGCCCCGCTCGATGAGCTCCGAGACGAGGTCCGAAACTGTGACGCGGGTCAGGCCAAGGGTCCGGGAGAGCTCCGCACGGCTCATTGCCCCGGCGGAGTGGAGGGTTTGGCGCACCAAGGACAAGTTGTGGGCTCGTCCGTCGGAGGGCAAGGTGGCCGCGCTGGTCCGTTGCGTGCGCCGTGAACCGGGCCGGTAGTGATCGCTGAATTGACGGTCACGAAGGGCTTCCATGGAAGTTAGTAAACTCTACTAACAAACAATATTCAAGGGGTTCGCCGGATTTCCGTGGAACAGTGCGCCCGTTGACGACCCGGGCGCCCGTCCCTGTGCCGTTAACGCACCGGGACGACCGCGATGTCTGCTTTGTCCGGCGACTTCACCGGGAGGATCACCAACAGCCCGGCCAAGAGAACCACCATGATGCCCAGGATGCCCCAGCGCTGCGCGCCGCCGGATGCGACGAAGGGCGTTGCAATGGTGATGCACAGGGTGAAGAGGGCCGGGGCGAGGAAACTCACGGCCCTGCCGGTGGTGGCGTACAGCCCGAACAGCTCGCCGGACTCGCCATCCGGGGCCAGTCGTGCGAGGTATGCCCGGGATGACGCCTGTGCCGGTCCAACAAAGAGGCAAAGGAACAGGCCGAAGACCCAGAAGGTCGTGCTGCCTGCCCAGTGCTCTCCGAAGAAGACGTAATCTCCGTTGCCGAGGACCAGGATCGCCGTTCCCGCTACGAGCAGTCCTATGAGTGAAATGACGATGACCGCCTTGGGGCCGATCCTGTCGTCCAGGAATCCGCCGATCATGGCCCCGGCTGCGGCCACGACGTTGCCGAAAATCGCGAAGAAGATGACTTGCTTGAGCTCGAATCCGAACGTCCCGGCCGCGATGACTCCACCAAAGGTAAAGACCGCGGCTAAGCCGTCGCGGAAGATGGCGCTCGAAAGCAGGAAGTAGATGGTGTGCGGGCTGGTTTTGTAGATGGCCGAGATGCGGCGGGCCAGCAGCCGGTACGAGGCCAGGAATCCGAGGCGCGATTCCGATTTCCTGACCGAGAATTCCGGAACCGCGAACAGGACCGGCAAGGCGAAGATGAACAACCATAGCGCCGAGAAGACAGCGACGAGCCGGATGTTCAGGCTGTCCTGCGTCGATGCGCCAAACCACTCGAAGGAAGGCTGGACGAAGAGTTGCAGTACCGCGAGTAGTGCGACGATTCCGCCCAAGTAGCCCATGCCCCAGCCGAAGCCGCTCACCTTGCCGATGTTGGCCGGCGTCGAAATCTGGGCGAGCATCGCGTTGTAGTTGACGCCCGCGAACTCGAAGAACACGTTGCCGAGGGCGATCAGGGAGACGCCCAGGATCAGGAACTCGGGCTTCGGGAAAACGAAGAAGCACAGCCCCGTGAGGACCGCCACGAGCATGGTGTTGACGCCAAGCCACCGTTTGCGGCGTCCGCCGGCGTCGGAGCGTTGGCCCGTGACCGGTGCCAAGACGGCAATGGCGACGCCGGCAATCGCCAGTGCGGCACCCAACGTCGCCGAGGCCTCGTCTCCGCCGCCGAAGGCTTTGGATGTCAGGTAGACGGTGAAGACGAATGTGGTCATGACGGCGTTGAATGCCGCGGAACCCCAGTCCCAGGATGCCCAGGCAACGATCTGGCCTTTGTTGGACACCGCGGGACCGGAGGCGAGCTCGGACGCGGGGTGCGGGGCTTCGGACTGAGCTGCCGTGTTCATGGTCTGAATGGTAACCGCCGGAAGCGACAGATGACTTCGCTCGCAGTTAACTTTGCCGTGAAGCCATCTTCCGCGGCTTGATCACCAGTCCCATGACGGCGGCCAGCGCGATGGCGGAGAGGATGGTCGCGGACCAGAACCCGGCCCGTCCGCCCGTGAGGAAGTCGCCGGGGGTGGCGAACGCCGCGTAGGTCGACGCCACGATGGCGAGCCCCACCGCTCCGCCGAGTTGCTGCATGGTCTGGAAAAGCCCGGAAGCGGATCCGGCATGTTCGGGTTCTACGTTGCGCAGGGCGAGCGTGGTGAGCGGCATGAAGGTCAGGCCGGCCGAGATTCCGGTGAACAGCAGGGCGGCGATGACCACCATGAAGTTCGTGTACGGACCGAGCTGCGTGAGCGGCAGGAAAGCAATGACGCGGAGTGCGGCGCCGAGAATGACGAGCCGGACTGCGCCAAGCCGTTCGACAAGCCGCGGCACGACGCGGGACATCGCGAAGATGCTCAAGGGCATCGGGAGGAATGCCAGCCCCGTCACCATGGGGGTGAGGTGCAGGTGGTCCTCGAGGTATTGGACCATGAGGAAGAACATCGCGAGCATTCCGCCGTAAGTTGCTGCCATTGCGGCCAGCGCCGCCACGCGGCTCGGGCTGCGGAGCAGTTGGGGACGCAGCAGGGGGTGGGCCACCCTGCGCTCGGTGAAGGCGAGAACGGCAATCAACACTGCGCCGACCACCAGGCCGCCGATCGTGCGGGGACTGGACCAACCGTCGTCGCCCGCTTGGATGAGGGCCCAGACGATGGCGATTGCGCCGCCCGTTGCGGTGATGGCCCCCACCATGTCGAAACGCCCCGGCCGCCGCGGAGTTTCCGCCACGAGGCGGGGCACCGCGATGAGGATGACGACGCCGATCGGCACGTTGATGAAGAGGGTCCACCTCCAGCTGGTGGTGTCCGTGAGGAGTCCGCCCAGGATGAGGCCAAGCGCTCCGCCCATTGAGGCGATGGCGGAGAACAGGGCGAGGGCCCGGTTCCGCGCGCCGTCGTCCCGGGCGCTGGTGGTGATGAGGGCGAGCACGCTGGGTGCCGCGAAGGCCGCGCCGAGGCCTTGGAGGGCGCGTGAGGCGACGAGCAGGAGCGGCGAGGTAGCGAGGCCGCCGAGGAGCGAGAAGACCGTAAAAGCAGCGACGCCCATGAGGAAGGTGCGGCGGCGGCCGAGGACGTCTCCGATCCGTCCGCCGAGCAGCAGGAGGCCGCCGAAAGCGACGGCGTAGCCGTTCAGGACCCAGCTGAGTCCGGCCGGTGTGAAGTGGAGGTCTGAGGCGATGTGGGGGAGCGCGACGTTTACGACCGTAGCGTCGAGGACGAGCATGAGCTGGGCGAGCATGACCAGCCAGAGGCCGATGCTGCCCGTGCGGCGACCGGCGAGCGCGATCCCGCCGGGGACACGTGTGGCGGTTGAAGATGTCATGGGGGTGGTGTCCTGTTCTAGCCGAGGGGCTGACGTACACTAAGAGGAGAGATGCTCCGCTTAGAACTATACGGAGACTCTCTCCGCTTTGCAACAGGCTCTACTTGATGAGGTGTTTTCTGTGCGCGCTGACGCCCAACGCAACCGCGATCGGATCGTGGAAGTGGCGCGTGCGCTCTTCCGCTCGAAAGGCTTCGACGCCGTGTCGATGGACGAAGTCGCCAAGGGCGCCGAAGTGGGCGCAGGCACGCTGTACCGGCACTTCCCCACCAAGGAATCGCTCTACGACGCCGTCCTCGAAGCCTGGGCGGACAGGGTCAACGCCGCCGTCGACCGCGCACTCACCCTCGATGCGCCCGCACGGGAGCAGCTGCTGAGTTGGCTGACCGACTATGCGGCAATGCTGACCGAACACAAGGGTGCGGCTGCGCGGATCACGGCCGCACTGGGCGACCCCGGATCCCCGTTCGCGGCGAAGTGCCAGACCTACCTCGGCGCCAACCAGCGTGTGATCGAAAAGTTGGATTCCGCCTTGCGTCCCGGAGTCGAGGCCATGCAGATCAGCAGGCTCGTCGGCGGCGTGGCCGCAGTAGTAGACAACAGCGAACTACCGGCCGACGCGTCGGCGTCGATGCTCGCGATCGTCGCGGACGGATTGCTCGCTTCCTAGCCCGCTCCGCGGGGCCCTTCACGGCTGCGCAGCCGGACATTCTTTGTCACATGCGATTGATAAACTATCTGCACCGAACCCAACGTTTGACCGCTTGCTCCAACTTTTGACAACTTATTCCTGACTTTTGCGGAGATACCAGTGATCGCAGTTCTTGCCGTGACCTTTGCAGCGGCAACTGTGGCGCCCTGGATCTTCCGGAAATTCCAGCGGAATGCGTTCTATATCCTGGCGGCCGTTCCGGCCGGAGCGTTTGCTTGGCTCCTTGGACAGTATGGTGCGGTCTACGCAGGCGGCCACCTTTCCACGGGCGGCAGTTCCACGGGCGGCGCCATCGAAGAGACGATGCCCTGGATTCCCGACCTCAAGCTGGAATTCGCCTTCCGCATGGACGTCCTGGCGTGGGTCATGTCATTGCTGGTCTTGGGCGTCGGCACGCTGGTCCTGGTCTACTGCGCGCGGTACTTCAAGAACGAGGACGCCGACCTCGGAGGGTTCGGAGCGCAGCTCCTCGCCTTCGCGGGCGCGATGTTCGGCCTGGTGACGGCCGACGACCTCTTGATGATGTTCATCTTCTGGGAACTCACCACGGTCCTGTCCTACCTCCTGATCGGCTATGCGCGCACCCGCCTCGCAGCCCGGCGCTCGGCCCTGCAGGCCCTCATGGTCACCACTGCCGGCGGCCTCGCCATGCTCGTCGGGCTCATCATCCTCGGCCAGACAGCCGGGACCTACCGGATTTCGGCAATCATGGCCGAAGCCTCCACGTTCGCTACCGGACCGGCGCAGGCTGCCGTTGCGGCCGCCGTCGTACTCATCCTGGTGGGCGCGATCACCAAATCCGCGCTGGTTCCCTTCCACTTCTGGCTCCCGGGCGCCATGGCGGCCCCCACTCCGGTGAGCGCCTACCTGCACGCCGCGGCGATGGTGAAGGCGGGCATCTACATCGTGGCGCGCCTGGCGCCGGGATTCAGCGACAGTCCCGCCTGGCTGCCGCTGGTGCTCGGCCTTGGCCTCGCCACGATGCTGGTGGGCGGGTACCGGGCGCTGCGTCAGACCGATATCAAGCTCATCCTTGCCTATGGCACCGTCAGCCAGCTCGGCTTCCTGACCATGGTTGTGGGGCTCGGCAAGCCCGACGCCGCGTTGGCCGGACTTGCGCTCCTGCTGGCGCACGGCCTGTTCAAAGCAGCGCTGTTCCTGGTGGTGGGCATCATCGACCACCAGTCCGGCACACGGGATATCCGCAAGCTTTCCGGGGTGTACCAGTCCTCGCGGGCCCTCGCCATCGTGGCCGGCATCGCCGCCGCCTCCATGGCCGGGGTTCCGCCGCTGGCCGGTTTCGTGGCCAAGGAATCCGTGTTCGAGGCGTTCGTCCACTACGGCGCGGATCCGGCGTCGGAACCGTGGGGGCCAGTGCTCCTGGTGGGCCTCGTGCTGGGATCCATCCTCACCTTCGCCTACAGCGCCCGTTTCATGTGGGGAGCTTTCGCCACGAAGCCCGGCGTCGACCGGACTCCGTTCAAAGCCATCAAGCCCTCTTTCCTGGCGGCACCCGCCGTCTTGAGCTTCCTCACGGTGGTTTACGGCCTCTGGCCGGATCCCGTGGACAGCTGGATCCAACCGTACGCGGCAGTTTTCGGCGGAAACCACGACGCCGGCACCGTCGCTTCGAGCGCAGGGCACCTTGCGCTGTGGCACGGATTGACGACGGCGCTCGGGCTTACCGCCGTTACCTTCGCCGCAGGTATCGCCATGGTCTACGCCCGGAACTTCGTATCCCGGGCCCAATCCCGCGTCCCTGACTGGATCGACGGCGACCGCGCCTACCAGCGCACCATCGGTGCCTTGGACGACGTCGCAGTGTGGGTGACCGGACGCACGCAACGCGGTTCCCTCTACTTCTACTTGGCGGTCATCCTCACCGTCGCCTTCGCAGTCCCGCTCACGGCCCTCATCATGGCCAATAAGCCCATTCCCGGCGGCCTGTACCTGATAGATCCGAATTCCCCGCTTCAAGGCATCGCCGCTGCCGGAATCATCGTCGGTGCCTTGGCCGCCGTCCGTGCCAACAAGCGCTTCCTAGCAGTGCTGATGGTGTCCGTGACCGGGTATGGAATCGCGTTGTTGTTCGCGTTCCAAGGCGCGCCGGACCTCGCCTTGACCCAAATGCTGGTTGAGACCATCATCCTGGTGGCTTTTGTCCTGGCGATGCGCAGCCTTCCTCCGGAGCTCCGGGACCGGACCGGCGGCAAATACCGGGTGGTCCGCGTCATTATCGGCGTCGCGTTCGGCGTGACCATGATCTTCGTGGCGATCTACGCCATGGGGGCGCGCATTTCCAACCCTGTTTCGCTGTCCTTCCCCCGGCTCGCCTACGAGGGCGGCGGCGGCCTCAACGTCGTCAACGTGACCCTCGTGGATATCCGGGCGTGGGATACCTTCGGCGAGATCTCGGTCCTCGCGGTCGCCGCTACCGGCGTCGCGAGCCTGATATTCGTCCGCAGCCGGGGTGAACGCATCGTCAAGTCCGCAACGGTGCCCGAAGGCAGCGTGGGGCGGCGCCCCGCCGTCGGGGGCAATTCGCGCGAGGAAGCCTCCTTGGCGATGGTCCGCAAGTTCGCCGGATCCCTTGCCGATCCCTGGCTCGTGGCGGGCCGGACCCTGGCACCGGAGCGCCGCTCGATCATTTTCGAAGTGGTCACCAGGCTGATCTTCCACTCGATGATCGTGTTCTCCGTCTATTTGCTGCTCGCAGGCCACAACTTGCCGGGCGGAGGCTTCGCCGGGGGACTTACGGCCGGCCTCGCGCTCACCATCCGTTACTTGGCGGGCGGCCGTTTCGAGCTCCGTGAAGCCGCGCCGATCAGCGCCGGCATGCTGCTCGGAACAGGCCTCGCGACGGCGGCCGTCGCCGGGTTCGTGCCGCTCCTTTTCGGTGGCCAGGTCTTCCAGAGCGCCATCTTCGAGTTCTGGCTGCCGCTGTTCGGCGACATCAAGTTCGTGACGTCGACGATTTTCGATATCGGTGTCTACCTCGTGGTGGTCGGGCTTGCCTTGGACGTGCTGCGCAGCCTTGGCGGCGAGATCGACGAGCATTTCGAGGAAACGGCCAGCGCGGACGCCAAGCGTTCATGGGTTTCCCCAGCCGGTTCGGCCGGCCCGGCATCGGCCGAAACCGCGACCACCGTGCCAACGACGACCACCGCGCCAACCACAAAGAGGACCCCATGAGCGTCAACTTGACCTTGTTGATCGTCATGGGCGTGCTGTACGCATGCGGGATCTACCTCATCCTGGAGCGCAGCCTGACCCGCGTCCTGCTGGGACTCATGCTCCTCGCGAACGCGACGAACCTATTGATCCTGGCAACCGGCGGGTACGCGGGACTTGCCCCGCTGTTCAGCAAATCCACCGACCCCCACGACTACAACGATCCCCTGCCGCAGGCCTTGATCCTGACATCGATCGTGATTTCCTTCGCGGTCACAGCCTTCATGCTCGGAATCATCTACCGGACCTGGGCACTGGCGCGGCAAGACGACATCCAGGACGACGCCGAAGACCGCCGCGTCGCCAAGACCCCCAGCTTCGACGCCGAGGACGACTCCGTGGTTCCCGAAGAGACCTCGGAATTCCCTGTTACTGAAGTGCCCGCCGCCGCCAAGGAAGGAGCCACCGAGTGAACATCGCCAGCCTGGCACCGCTCGCCGTCGTCCTTCCCATCCTCGGCGCGGCACTCACCTTCGCCCTGAACCGGAATCCCCGGGCGCAGCGCGTAGTCAGCATCGGCCTGTTGTCCCTCACATTGCTGTTGGAATGCTGGCTCCTCGCCTCGGTCTGGACCACCGGGACAGCATCCGTCACCCTGGGCGGCTGGCTCCCGCCGTTCGGCGTGGTGATGGTGGTGGACCAGTTTTCTTCGCTCATGCTGGTGGTTTCCTCCGTGGTCAGCCTCGCCGTCCTGGTCTATGCGACTGGCCAAGGCATGGCGGACGGGGACAGCGAAGCGCCGGTATCGATCTTCCACCCGACCTACTTGATCCTGGTTGCCGGGGTTTCCAACGCTTTCCTCACGGGCGACCTCTTCAATCTCTACGTCGGCTTCGAAATCCTGCTCACGGCGAGCTACGTGCTCATGACGCTGGGCGGGACCGGTCCGCGCATCCGCGCCGGCGTCACTTATGTTGTGGTGTCCGTGGTGTCCTCGGTGCTGTTCCTGATCGCCATCGCCATGATCTACGGCGCCACCGGAACCATCACCATGGCCGATCTCGCAGTCAAGTTGGCCGGCTTGGATCCGGGAACCAGGAACCTGCTGCACGTCATGCTCCTGGTGGCCTTCGGCATCAAGGCCGCCGTCTTCCCGCTCTCCTTCTGGCTGCCAGACTCCTACCCGACGGCACCCGCGCCGGTCACCGCGGTGTTCGCGGGCCTGCTCACCAAGGTGGGCGTCTACGCCATGGTCCGCACCGAAACATTGCTCTTCCCCGGCGATACCCTCAACGCGCCCCTTATGGTGGTGGCGTTGTTGACCATGGTGGTGGGGATCCTCGGCGCGATAGCCCAAAGCGATATCAAACGTCTGCTGTCCTTCACTTTGGTGAGCCACATCGGGTACATGGTGTTCGGCCTGGCAATGTCCTCGGTTGCCGGACTGGCCGCTGCCGTCTTCTACGTGGCGCACCACATCACCGTCCAGACCAGCCTCTTCCTGGTGACGGGCTTGATCGAGCGCCGTGGCGGAAGCTCATCCATGGACAGGCTCGGAGGGCTCGCCAAGTTGTCTCCGCTCTTGGCCCTCCTGTTTTTCATTCCGGCAATGAACCTCGCCGGAATCCCGCCGTTCTCCGGATTTCTCGGGAAGCTTGGCCTCCTGCAGGCCGGGATCGCGCTTGGGACACCGCTGGCCATCACCTTGGTGGTGGGAGGCGTGGTCACGAGCCTCCTGACCCTCCTGGCAGTTGCCCGCGTGTGGAACCGCGCGTTCTGGCGCAAACCCGAGGACGCGGAATACCCCGATCGCGTCCTGAAGGACACGGCCGGTGTGGGCCTGCTTCCGCGGTCCATGGTGGGAGCCACCACGGCCCTGGTGGTGTTCGGCGTCGCGTTGACTGTGTTTGCCGGTCCGCTCTTCCATTTGGCAGGCAACTCCGCCGAACAGATGCTGGACCGGACGGCCTACATCCATTCGGTACTGGGGGACAACGCCCACGTTCCAGGAACCGCGGCGCCGGGTGTCCAACCGGGTGTCCAACCGGGTGTCCAGGGGAGCGGCAAATGAGCCGCAAACGGATCTCCTTCCGCACCGAACTTCCCCTCCTCATTTGGCTCGTGGTGGTCTGGGGCGCGCTCTGGCGCGACTTCAGCCCCGGCAACCTCGTCTTCGGCGCCATGGTGGCAGTGGTGGTTGCCCGGGTGTTCTACTTGCCTCCGGTCGAGCTCAGCGGGCGCTTCAACGTGCTCCGGGCCATTCCTTTCGCCGTGGTGTTCCTCGGCAAAGTGGTGGCAGCGAGCTTGAACGTGATGTACCTCGCTATTTTCCGGGGACCCGCGGTGACCAACGCCGTCGTCGCCGTTCCTTTGCGGAGCCATTCAGACCTCATGGTGACCGCCACAGGCCACGTGATCTCGCTTATTCCGGGGTCCCTTGTGGTGGAGGTGGACCGCTCCACGTCCACGCTGTACATCCACGGGCTCAACGTCCGGAACGAAGCCGACCTCGCCAAGCTTCGGCGCGAAGTCCAGGACACAGAGGCAGGACTGATACGCATCATGGGAACCCGGGCCGAAATGGAAGCACTCCAGGCCGAAGGATGGCCTGCAACGAGGGGAGCCCGATCGTGAAAGACCTCGTCCTGATCGTCACAGCGGTGATCCTGAGCCTCGCGGCGGCCGGCGCGATCTACCGGATCGCCGTCGGGCCTTCCCTGTTGGACAGGGTCCTCGCCTCAGACGTGCTGCTCGCCATCCTCGGCGCGGCCCTCGCAATCGATATGGCCGTCAACCGGCACCTCAACAACCTCGTGCTGCTGGTTGCCTTGGCGCTCATTGGATTCATCGGTTCCGTGACCGTGGCCCGCTTCGTCGCCGACCGCAGGGGGCAGGTCAATGACTCCTGACGCCACCGGAATGGACGCCGTGATCGACGCCGTCACCGCGGTCTTGCTGATTGTCGGCGCCCTCATGTCGCTTGGCGCCGCGATAGGCCTGTTGCGCTTTCCCGACCTCATGAGCAGGATGCACGCGGCCACCAAACCGCAGGTACTGGGACTGTTCCTGGTCCTGGCCGCCATAGGCCTTCAAATGCGCGAATGGTGGGTGTGGCCGGTCCTGCTGGTTGCCTGGATCTTCCAGCTGCTCACCGTGCCCGTATCCGCCCACATGGTGGGCCGCGCAGGTTACAGGACCAAGCACCTCCACCCCGAGCTGCTCAGCGCCGACGAACTGGAAGCCGTGGTGCTTCGGGCTGCGGGCGAACAAGCGTCTGCTGGCGAAGAACCAGCCGGGGAAAAGGACGAAGAGGCCGGCAAGCAGCCCTAGACGATGTCCTGGGTCTTCTGGAAGCGGACGATCGCGCGTTGCGTGCCGCGGTTGGCCAGGACCTGGATGACTGTGCTGACGGTTGAGGAAATCAACGCGAAGGTAAGCGCCGAACGAAGGCTCTGGGGGGTTTCGTCCTTGTCGGTCGGCGGCTTGTTGCCCGTGGTCTTCTCCCAGACGGTGTTCACGATCTTCGTTCCGACCAAGCCTGCGACGATGCTGATGGCGGTGCCCATGAGCTTGATGAGCATGTTCATTCCGGGACTCCTTCGTTTGGCGAAACTGGGGCCGTCCCCAGCCTAACCCCACAACCGGCTCACGCGTCCGGCCGGCCCTGCTGCCGGGCTTGGCGCCGGAGCCGGAAGAACTCTTCGAGGGCGCCGGGTTCCGGCCGGACGGGGAAGATGTCCCGATCTTCGGCTTCCACCGCGTCCATCGTGCCGAGCCTGAGGAGTTCTTCCAGCAGGGCCAAGGTGGGAGGCATCAGCTTGAGCGTACCGGCGGCCTCGGATTCGAGGATTCCTTGCACGGGCAACCAGACTGAAGACGACGCCTCCGTTGTCTGGTGCTGCGGCTCGGACCCGCGATCGGGGAAGGCCAAGTAGAAGAACGTGTCGAAACGCTTGGGCTGGTCTGCGGGAGTGACCCAGTTTGCCCAAGGGCGAAGGGCCGTGGCCGGGAGCTCCAGCCCGGTTTCCTCGAAGACTTCGCGCTGGGCGGCGGCCAGGACGCGTCCCGCGTTGTGCCGGGCCGAAGCGGGATCGGTGGCAAGGCTGCTCCGGTGCCACGCGGACGCGTGCCGCTCGACGACGTCGTCCGTGAAGTCCCAGCCGGAGCTGTCCACCTGGTCGACGCGCCCGCCCGGGAAAACCACCATGCCGGCGGCGAAGTCCATGGTGGATACCCGGTGCTGGACAAAGACCTCCAAGCCGGAAAGTCCAGTCCCTTCGTCGTCAGGAATAGCCACGTCCCGGACAAGGATCACGCTCGCGGCGAGCCTGGGTTCGGCCACCTTTGGGCTGTTCGCTTCGCTCATGCTTGTCACCATACCGGGGCCTGCCTGGGCCGGCGTCTCCGGTGATCCAGCAGGTTGAGACGCAATCGGGTCGCAAAGGGTCCAAAAACAAGCCGAGGTGTAAACTGAACCACGCCCAGAAAGGGTGCATTTGATAACGACAGGGGAGCGCCGGCCGTCGTGCCCGCAGCAGTGCGGACGCGGAGGATGGGCGCTGAGAGTGCGGATAGCCGCAGACCCTCGAACCTGATCCGGCTAGTACCGGCGCAAGGGAGTCGAGTTCTCAAAGTGTCCGGAAACCGGCGCGGCGGAAGCTGCCCAGGAAGCCGCAAACACTTTCCCCTCCTGTTCCTCAGGAGGACAAAATGACTGGTGTTTCTGCAAGGCCGGGCATGGCCAAGCCCGGTTACAACTGGCGCGTCGTCGACATCGTCGTGGCTGCGCTGATTTCCATCGCCGGCGGCGTGATCTTCTGGGCATGGGACCAGATGGCCTTGGTTGCCACACCGATGAGCGCTTCCTACCCGCCCTTGTCCGGCATCATCGCCGGCGGTTGGATGATCCCGGCCGTCCTCGGCATGCTAATCGTCAGGAAGCCCGGCGCGGCCATCTTCTGCGAGACGGTCGCGGCCACGAGCGAACTCTTCATGGGCTCCCAGTACGGCACCACGGTGCTGATCTCGGGCGTCCTGCAGGGTCTTGGCGCCGAGCTGATTTTCCTGGCCTTTGTGTACAAGAAGTTCAACCTGCCGGTTTCGTTGCTGGCCGGGGCAGGCGCCGGCCTGTTCTGCGGTCTCAACGATTCCTTCCTCCCGTGGGGCTGGAACATCGCCTACGAGCCCATCGACAAGCTTGCCTACATCGCGTTCTGCACGGTTTCCGGTGCGGTAATCGCCGGCGCTTTGGCCTGGATCGCCACCCGCGGCCTTGCCAAGACAGGCGTCTTGAGCGCATTCGCGTCCCGCAAGGCCGCTTCGGAGTCCGTCTTTTCCTGATGCCCAGTACTGATTCCGGCACCGCTGCCGTGGTGCGGCCCGCCGCCATTTCCGCGCAAGGGTGGGGTTGGCGGCACTCGGGCCGCGCCACGCAGGCCATCCATGCCCTGGACCTGGACATTCGTCCGGGCGAGCGGGTCCTTTTGCTTGGACCTTCGGGCGCGGGCAAATCGACGCTCCTTCACGCCCTTGCCGGCGTCCTTGGCGAGGAAGGCGACGACGCCGACGAAACCGGCTCGCTGCTGGTGGATGGCGAGTCGCCGCGCGCCCGTCGCGGAAGGGCCGGACTCATGCAGCAGGACCCGGAAACCCAGGTGGTCCTGTCCCGCTTGGGTGACGACGTCGCCTTCGGTGCGGAGAACCTCAGGGTGCCTCGGGAGGAAATCTGGAAGCGCGTCCATGAAGCGCTCGACGACGTCGGGCTGAGGAGCAGCGCGGGCGACGGTTTTGCGCTGGACCACCCGACGTCGGCCCTGTCCGGCGGGCAGAAGCAGAGGCTCGCGCTCGCCGGGATCCTCGCGATGCGTCCCGGTCTGATCCTCCTGGACGAGCCGACCGCCAACCTTGACCCGGCCGGCGTGCTGGAAGTCCGGGATGCGGTGGGCCGTTGCCTGGACAAGACCGGCGCCACCCTTGTGGTGGTGGAACACCGGGTTTCCGTGTGGAAAGACCTGGTGGACCGGATCGTGGTCCTCCAGCCAGGCAGCACCTCCGAAAGCGGTTCGACGCCGGCCGTCCTGCTCGACGGCGCGCCCGACGCCGTGCTGGCGCAAGCGAGGGACATGCTCATTGCTGCCGGCGTGTGGGTACCCGGTTACGTTCCCGCCACCCGTGCGCGCACGGCAACCCCTGGTTCCGGATCCACGGCACGGGACGAGGTCCTGCTGAGCGCCCGTGACCTCGCGGTTTCGCGTGAACCTGCGCGCCGTCGCGGATTCAAGTCCATCCCGCCGGTCCCCGTGCAGTCGGGCCTCGATGCCGACGTGCTGGCCGGCCAGGCGCTCACCATCACCGGCCCCAACGGCGCGGGGAAATCGACCTTCGCCCTGACGCTGGCCGGCCTGTTGGCGCCCGTGTCCGGAACGGTGAGTGCCGCCGTCGGGCTCAGTGACGGCGCCGGCGCCGATCCGTTCAAGTGGAAAGCCCAACAGTTGATCTCGCGGATCGGGACCGTGTTCCAGGAGCCCGAACATCAATTCGTGACCGGCCGCGTGCTGGACGAGCTCATGTTCGGGCCCAAGCACCTGGGCCACGGCGAGGACCGCGTGGACGAACTGCTCGAGCGGCTACGTTTGGGCCACCTGGTGGACGCCAACCCGTACACGCTCTCCGGGGGCGAAAAGCGCCGGCTGTCCGTCGCCACCGTGCTCGCCGCACACCCTCGCGTCCTGGTGCTGGACGAGCCGACGTTCGGCCAGGACGCCAACACGTGGGCCGAACTGGCGTCCTTCCTGTCCGAACTGCTCGACGCCGGCACATCGGTTGTTTCCGTGACCCACGACCAGGAGTTCACGTCCGTCCTGGGCGGAACCGAGATGCGGCTCGAAGCTGCCTTTCGGGGGCCGCGACAGAAAGCTGGAGCGGCATGAGGCAAGAACTGAACCTGCGCGGCAACAACGCGCTCCTGACCCGCGCGAACCCGCTGGCGAAGTTCGTCGCCGTCTTCATGGTGACCCTGGTGCTGGCGTTGTCCATCGACTTGGTTTCGGCGTCAACCGCCCTTCTCGGTGAACTGGCCCTGTTCCCCTTGGCCGGCCTCACTTTGCGCCTCTTGTGGCAGCGCGGATGGCCGCTCATCGTCGCGGCGGCCTTCGGCGGCTGGAGCACGGCGATCCTTTCGGCGGACAGCGGCAGGGTGTTTTTCGACGTCGGAATCTGGTCCATCAGCGAAGGCTCGCTCACACTGGGCCTTGGGTTCATGCTCCGGGGCCTGGCGATCGCCTTGCCGGCCGTCCTCCTTATGAGCTGCACCGACCCCACCGACCTCGCCGACGCTTTGGCGCAAAAGGCGAAGCTACCGCACCGTTTTGTGCTGGGGACCTTGGCCGCGCTGAGGCTGGTCGGCCTTGTGGCGGAGGAGTGGCAGACCATCGGCATGGCGCGTCGTGCGCGTGGCGTCGGCTCGCATGGAAGTCCCGTCCAACGCTTCAAGGCGATGCTTGGCCAGAGCTTCGGGTTGCTGGTCCAGGCGATCCGGCGGGCGTCCCGGCTGGCGGTGACCATGGAGGCGCGCGGATTCAGCGGCGGCCAGCGGACTTGGGCCCGCGAATCCACGTATAGCCGCCTGGACGCGTGGGTCCTGGTGGGCGGGGCAGTCCTCGCCGGTGCCGCCATGCTTGCCGCCCAATGGGCGGGGACGTGGCACTTCGTATGGCTTAAGCAGTCCGGCTAGCCTGGGCGGTTTCACCCCCGACGACCCCCCGACGCGACTTAGTAAGCATACTGATAGATTGGTGCTGACTGGTGTCGCTGCGGATCCGTGAACCTGCGGTCCGCCAAGGGAAAGGCGGAATCCATGCCTGCTTCGGGAATGGTCGGGGTTCATGAATCCGGTGCCCCGGCCGTGCGGCTTCCTGCCCTCGGAGGCCACGACGGCGGAGGCCACGACGGCGGGCTGCCGGCGCTCGGGCACTTGCTGGCCCGCGTTGAGGAAGCGGCGGGAGATGTACCGGCCTTGCTCGCTTTGGCCGTGGAAACCGGACGCCAAGCACCGCTGCCGGGACAAGGCAGGACCGGCCAATTGTGGGAGATGCTGGTCTCCATAGCCGCCGTGGATGTCGGTGCCGCGCGGGTCTTCGAACCACATCTCGACGCGCTCGCCATCCTCCAGCAATCCGGTGCGGTCCAACCTTCCGGCGCCGTCCAACCTTCGGGCGCTTGGGGCGTTTTCGCAGCGGAAGGTCCGGACATGCGCCTCAGTGCGCGCGGGAATGCGGGATCGGTTTCGCTTTCCGGCTCGAAACCCTGGTGCTCCTTGGCCGGGAACCTGGATTCCGCCGTCGTGACCGCCCACACGGATGACCAGCAGCGGCGCGCGTTCGCCGTGGACCTCCACCACCCGGGCGTGACTGTGGAGGAGCCCCGTTGGGTCGGTCACGGGTTGCGCGAAATCCCCAGCGGAACAGTCCATTTCGAAGACGTGCCTGCCCGCGCGGTCGGCGCTGATGGATGGTACTTTGTCCGGCCCGGCTTCGCTTGGGGCGGCATGGCAGTGGCGGCGTGCTGGCTGGGCGGATCGATCGGCCTGCTGCGCACGTTCCGGGCAGCGCTCTTGCGGAAGCAACCCGACCAAATCGCCCTCGCGGCACTCGGTGAGGCGGATCGCCTGACGACCGGAGCCCTTGAGGAGTTGGCGGTGTCCGCGGCGGCCATCGATAATGGCTTGCTGGAACACAACGCGTGGCGCCAAGCGCTGCGGGTCCGGGGGAACATCGCCTCGACGGCGGAGCGGATACTCGCGGCCACCGGCGCGAACCTCGGTCCCGGGCCACTTGCGTTCGATGCGAAATACGCAAAGCGGGTGGCTGACCTTTCCCTGTATATCCGTCAGCACCATGGCGGCCGTGATGACGCCCAGTTGGGATCGCTGGTCCTGGAAGGACCAGGGGCATGGTGAGTTTTTCGCACACGGACGCAGGAACCCCGGAGGCCGCGTGGCTCGACGCGGAAGTGGGCTCCCTCGCGGAGCTGCCCTTGGGGGCCGAGGACCTTGGAGCAGCGGCGTTCGTGATCCTCGCGGCGCATCCGGACGATGAAACCCTCGGCGCGGGAGGCCTCCTGTGCCGCCTCGCCGACCTTGGAATCGATGTCCACGTGGTGCTTTGCACCGCTGGCGAAGCGTCTCATCCGCAGTCGCCCACGCATTCCGCCGAGGAGCTCGCTGAAGTGCGGCTCAATGAATTCCGGTCCGGTTTGGAGATCACGGCCACCGGCGCGCACTGGACGTTCCTCGGATTGCCCGACGGCGGATTGGCTGCCTACCGGCCGCGCATCGCGGCTGCCGTCAAGGAAGCCCTGGCGCATTGCGATGCCAATCGCGACGTTGTCTTGGTTGCGCCGCTGCGCAACGACGGGCATTGCGACCATGAAGCCTTGGGCGAGGTTGCGGCCCGGTTGGCGGCCGACGAAGGCTACGGTTTGCTCGAATATCCCGTGTGGTACTGGCACTGGGCAGTCCCGGACAACGGGCTATGGCGCGGCTGGCTGCGGTTGAGTCTGGAGCCCGGGGAGACATGTCGAAAGGAAGCGGCACTCCGGGTCCACAGCTCACAGACCGAACCGCTGTCAGGGGAGCCCGGCGACGAGGCCCTCTTGCCGGCACGGTTCCTTGAGCATTTTGGCAGGACATGGGAGACCTTCGCTTGGACTCCGCCGGCCAAGGGGCAGAACTCTTCGGCTGACGCGGAGCGGATTTTCGATGCCGTGCATCGTTCGTCCCGGGATCCGTGGCACTACGCGAGCAGCTGGTACGAGGAACGGAAGCGTGCCCTCACCCTGGCCGTCCTTCCGGAAGAAAAGTACTCCTCGGGCCTCGAACTGGGTTGTTCCACGGGTGTATTGGCCAGCGAACTCGCTGAAAGGTGCGCAGAGCTGCTCTGCCTCGACGCGAGCGGGGAAGCCCTCGAACATGCGCGCTCAAGGTTGAGGGGTCTGCGGCACGTTCGCACCGCGCACCTGACGATTCCCGCGCGGTGGCCGGCTGGCCGGTACGGGCTGATCGTCATGTCCGAGATCGGCTATTACCTTGGTGCCGACGAACTGGAGACGGTGCTGGACAAGATCCAGGGCTCGTTGCTTCCCGGCGGGTCATTCGTCATGTGCCATTGGCGCCATCCGATTGCCGGTTGGCCCCTCGACGGGGACGCGGTCCATGCCATCGCGCGCAAACGGCTGGATGTGCCATCTGCAGTCCTTCACAGGGAAAAGGATTTCATCCTGGAAGTGTTCACTGCCCACGGATCCCTGCCGGAAGGATCGTAAAGACATGGAGCACCCCGTCCTGCCGTCGACGCACATCCGCCGCGTCGCCGTCGTCGTTCCTGCCCGAAACGAGGAAAAACACATCGGACGGGCCCTCCACGCCATCCGCTACGCCGCGGACCTCGTGCAGGCATCCCGGCCGGAAGTGTCGGTGGGCGTGGTGGTGGTGCTGGACAGTTGCCGTGACAACACGGCGAAAGCCGTCGCCGAAACGGTAGGCGACGACGATCGGTTCGTGACGCTGTCGGCGCATCTTCGGAGCGCCGGAGCCAGCCGGGCCCTCGGTGCGCTCGCCGCGCTGTCGGGCAGGGTGTCCGGCGCGGTCGGCACGTCCGGCGCGGTGTCCGGGGTGTCCGGCGCGGTCGCGCCCATGGCACGGGTCTGGCTGGCCAACACGGACGCGGATTCAGTGGTTCCGCCGCACTGGCTTTGCGGGCAGCTCGACTTGGCCGAGGCGGGGTTCGACGCCGTTGTGGGCACGGTTGAACCGGATCCCGAGGAACTGGATCCGGTGCTGCTGCGGCGGTGGCTGCGGCACCATCCGTTCGTGGACGACCATGAACACGTCTACGGAGCCAACCTTGGCGTCCGCGCTTCCACTTACGTGGATGTGGGCGGGTTTGACGGGGTCCGGACGCGTGAGGATCGGCTGCTCGTCGAGAAGCTCCGATCCAAGTGTGCCCGAATCGCGGGCACTGACGCAATACGGGTGCTTACCTCCGGCAGGCTGGACGGACGGGCACCCCAGGGCTTTGCCGGGTACTTGAGGCGCTTGGGCGAAACCCAGGGGGCGGGGGTTGAAGTGATTGTCGAACCGGCCACGTGATATCGCACGAAGTGACTAGGCTTAGGCAAGATCGGCGTGTTGCATCACAAAATGCTCGACATGTAGACCATCTATGATATTCCTTGGTTATGACGCAACCCACTGCTGAACACGTAGGCCTCCTTCTTCGCGACGCCCGGAGTGAGAAAGGCTGGACGCAGGGACAGCTCGCCTCGGAGCTGGGCACCAGCCAGAGTGCGATCGCCCGGATGGAGCAAGGGAAGCAGAACTTGAGCCTGCGCATGATCGAACGCCTCGAGACGATCTTCGGCCGGACCATCGTCAAGGTCGGGCGGTCGCAGATGACCCATTTGCGCGTCGAAGGCGGACGGACGTTGTCCGGATCCGTGGACGTCAACAGCAGCAAGAATGCCGGCGTCGCCCTCTTGTGCGCGAGCCTCATCAACCGCGGCACCACCACGCTCCGCAAGCTCGCGCGGATCGAAGAGGTCAACCGGATCGTCGAAGTATTGACCTCCATCGGCGTCGAATGTACGTGGCTCAATGGCAACGACCTTCGGATCCGCCGTCCGGAAACGCTGGACCTCGCTTCCATGGACGTCGAGGCCGCCCGCCGCACGCGCAGCGTCATCATGCTGCTTGGCCCCCTCCTAGACGAGGCCGCCTCGTACCGCTTGCCCTACGCCGGGGGATGCGACCTCGGAACCCGGACCGTGGAACCGCACATGCAGGCGCTGCGGCAGTTCGGGCTTTCGGTGGAAGCGAAATCCGGATTCTATTCCGTGCAGGCACCTCCGGCCGACGGCGACAACCGCACCTTCGTGCTCACTGAGCGCGGAGATACCGTGACTGAAAACGCCATCATGGCAGCCGCGCACCGCAGCGGGACCACCGTGATCCGCAACGCCAGCCCCAATTACATGGTGCAGGACCTGTGCTTCTACCTGCAGGGGCTCGGGGTGGTGATCGACGGCGTGGGCACCACCACGCTGCGGATCACAGGCAGGCCCTCAATCGACGTCGACATCGAGTACTTCCCGTCCGAAGACCCGATCGAGGCCATGAGCCTCATTACCGCGGGAATCGTGACCAACTCGGAGGTCACCGTTTGCCGCGTCCCCATCGAGTTCATGGAAATCGAGCTGGCCACCCTCGAGCAGATGGGCCAGCAATTGGACATCTCCGGCGAGTACTTTGCCCGCAACGGCCGCACGCGGCTCGTGGATGTCACCACCCGGCCGTCACGCCTCCACGCTCCGGAAGACAAGATCCACCCGATGCCCTTCCCCGGGCTCAATATCGACAACCTGCCGTTCTTCGCGGTGATCGCCGGCAACGCCGAGGGCCAGACCATGATCCACGACTGGGTCTACGAGAACCGGGCGATCTACTTGACCGAACTCAACAAGCTCGGCGCCCAGGTGCAGCTGCTCGATCCGCACCGCATCTATGTCAACGGGCCAACCAAGTGGCGTGGCGCGGAAGTCGGCTGCCCGCCGGCCCTCCGCCCCGCCGCGTGCCTCTTGCTCGCGATGCTGGCAGCCCGGGGTACCTCCGAGCTGCGCAACATCTACGTGATCGAGCGTGGGTACGAGGACCTCGCCGAGCGGCTCAACACGATCGGCGCGAGGATCGAGTACTTCCAGGACTGAGAGGTGTGACGGGGGCGGGGCCGCGCCGCCGTCAGTCCAGGTCGAAGAGCCAGTCCGCGTTGGACTTGGTCAACGTGTGGATTTCCTCGGACGTGAACTCCAGGTCGAGCAGCGTGCTGATCAGGGTGCGCATTCCCTCCACGGGCGTGGGCCCGGAGCGGATTCCGTAGTCCGTGCCAAGGAGGAAATGTTCGACGCCGATGTCCCTGATTTGCTTTGCCCAGGGAACCACGCCGGCGCTGAGTTCCGGGGTGCTCGCGATGCCGGCGATCTCGTCCGCCAATTCACGCTCCACGTAGTAGTTGGTCCTCCGCAGTCCCCGGTGGAACATCCAGTCGGAAACCGCTCCTTCAAGGAGCACGCCCTTTTGTGCGAGTTCTTTCTGCTGCTCTGTCGTCATGCGTGCCCGGCAAGGGTGCGCCACCACGATCTTCTTGATTCCGAAACCGATGGCGAGGTCGACCAGGCGGATCGCTTCATCCACGGACAAATGGCCCGTGTTCAAGTGCACATCCGGACGTTCGGAGATCAAGCCAAGGATTTCCACCAGTTCCGGCGGGACGGATCCGTCAAGCGGGATCCGGATTGCGCGTGGCAGCTCGTCCTGCGCGAATTTGGGGTATTGGTCCACGAACCGCACTGGTTTGCCGTCAACGAAGCTGCCTTCGTGCGTGACCATGTAGTGGGTGCAGTGAGCGCCGAAGTGGACGAATTTCGCTCCGGAACCGTAATGCAGTGCTGTTTTCACGGCGCGCGGATTGAGTCCGCCCAGGACGCTCGTGAGGATGATCCCGCCGAAGATGTTGATCCCTGGAACCTGCCGGCTCGCCAACTGGGCCGTGCCGGTACTGATGCCCAGGGTGTGATCGTAGAAGACCAGGGACTTCATTCCGGCGGCTTTGGCCTGTACCGCGATCTGGAAGGGATCGAGCCGGCCGGGGCAGGACTGGAGCCATGGACCGCTGTGGACATGGACGTCGCTGGTTCCCCGGATAAGTTCATCCGGAAGTTCCATCGATCTGTGGTCAAAGGTCTCGCGGGGAAGCGATGCTCCGATGCCCAGGCTTTCGGCTGCCTCTTCGGCGAGGTTCGAGATGGGTTCGCTTGTGATCGTCACGTAGCTTTCTCCTCTTTCTTGGGTTGGTTGATGCGCCGGGAGGGCGCTCAGGGGTTGGTCTAGATCGTGAGCGATTCGTGCCGCGCCGCCCTGGCCAGAGCCAGGCGCACGGCTGCAGGGACCGGCTCGATGATGGGAACGGGGAATCGTCGCCGCAATGCGACAGCGGATAGCGCCAAGGGGCCCCCGCCAATGACGATCGCTTCGGCGGCGTCCTCCACCAAGGCGATCTCGCAGGCCTGTGAAAGGCTCTCTTCCAGCAGAACGGCATCTTTCATGATTTCGGCAGGATTCCCTTCGGTCAGGCGCAGGCCCGTGTAGAGGTCTCCAAAGCCGTACTCGGCCACTCTTCCGTTGATGGCGGAAGCCAGCCTCGGCGTGGTGGTGACGATCGAGAAGCGTCGGCCGTCCCGTGCGGCTTCGAAGATCCCGGCCTCGGCGATTCCGGTGACGGGCACCGGAACCCGGCGGCGAAGCTCTTCGACGCCGGGATCGCCGAAAGCCGAAACGATGATGCCTTGGTATGGCGCGAGTTCCAGCGACTGGGCGAGTTCGACGACGGCCTCGGCGGCGGTTGCCAGCTTGCCGTCGTCGTCGATCAGGTCAGAGCCTCGAAGCGCTGTTGCGCCGATTATCGCTTCGTGGTTGGTCGCGGCGGCGCGGGCGACGTCCACCATTTCGATGGTTGTTGGCTTGCTGGTGTTTGGGTTGATCAGGAGGAGTGGACCCACTACTCGATCTACCTCCTTTCCTTGATGGCGGCGGTTTGGCCTGGACGCGGTTTCGGTCGCTTAGGAGCCAATTTCTGATGGGATGGTGGCGTTGACCCCGCCGGGGATGCCGGGAGACTGCTTGCGGATGCAGAGCAGCACGAGCACCACGGCTATGGACTCGACGGCCGCGATGATGTACAGGCCCGTTGAATAGACACCGGTGGTTGTCTTGATCACGCCGAGGAACTGGGGAGCGAAGTAGCCGGCCAGGTTTGCGATGGAGTTGATGAGGGCGAGTCCCGCGGCTAGTGCCGTGCCGGACATGAAGCGCGGCGGCAGGCTCCAGAAGACGGGGATCGAGCCCATGGTCCCTGCGGCAGAGAGTGCGAGAGCGAGGACGACCCCTACGGGGCTTGCGGCTTGTTGTGCGATGGCGGCGAGGATCAGGCCGAGGGCGCCCAGAGCGGCGGCGCAGGCGGTGTGCCAGCGCGATTCCTGGCGACGGTCGGACAGCCAACCGTTGACCATCATGCCGATCCATCCGAACAGGAAGATTCCGGACATGATCCATCCCACCGAGGTGATGTCGGTGAAACCGGCTGCGGTGATCAGGCTTGGACCGTAGAAGGAGAGCGTGGCGTTTCCTGTGATGATGCAGAACAGGGTGAGGATGAGTATCCACACGGACTTGGAGCGGAGGGCGGCGCTGAACCGGTGTTCACGGTGGCTTTGTTCGGCGGATTCCTTGTCCAGTTCGTAGGCGACGTGGGCCTGTTCTTCCTTGCTGAGCCACTTGGCGCTGCTTGGTTTGGCGGTCATGACGAAGACGGCGAGGATGCCGAGGATGATTGACGGGAAGCCTTCGATCATGAAGAGCCATTGCCAGTCCGCTGCCCCCAGCATTCCGTTAGTGCTTGTCATGATGTAGGCGGCGAGGGGGCTGCCTACCAGGAGGGCTATGGGTGAGGCGGACATGAATATGGCTATGGCCCTGGACCTGCGATGTGCCGGAAGCCAAAACGTCAGGTAGAGGATGAGCCCGGGGTGGAGCCCGGCTTCGAACGCGCCTTGCAGGAATCGGAGGACGTAGAAGTGCCAGGCCTCGGTACAGAAGGCCATGAGAACGGAAACCACGCCCCACCCGATGCCGATCCGCATGATCGTCTTGGGTGCCCCGATTTTCTGGAGCAGCAGGTTGCTGGGAACTTCGAACAGGAAGTAGCCGAGGAAGAAAATTCCTGCGCCGGCGCCGTAGATGGCCTCGTTCCAGCCGAGGTCGTCGAGCATGGTCAGTTTGGCGAATCCGACATTGACCCGGTCAAGCCATGCCAGGACGTAGATGAGGGTTGCGAAGGGGAGGATTCGTAGGACAACCCGCTTGAAGGTTCGGTTGCGGTCTTCGAGGGTTGAGGTTTCGGGGACGGGCGAGGGATCGGGGTGGGGCATCGTTGCTCCTTGATTTCCATGAATTGGAACGCATGTTGGTGTGGCCGGGAGGGGTGGCCGGCCGGAGGATCCGGAAGCGGAGAGAGCTGAATGATGAATGGTTTTTTTCATCCAAATCAAAGATGATCAATTTGTTTCATCAGTCTGGCAGGGTGGAGTCGATAGCGCAAGCCCTCGGCGTGGCCGGGGTCCGGACGGGTTCACCCTCGATCGTGGGCTATTGTTGATCGGCATACGGGGCAGGGGAGGAACAGGGCGATGCAGGATGCGGCGGACGGGAAAGACCAAGGCTCGATCTACGCCAGGATCGATTCGGTGTATGCGACGCTTCCACCCCGTGCGCAGCGGGTGGCGGACATCGTGCTGGACAACCTGGGAGACATTGGAACGTATAGCGTTTCCCAACTCGCCCGGATGAGCGGCACTTCGCCGGCAACAGTGAGCCGGCTGTTCTCCGCTTTGGGCTTCGAGGACTTCGCCGAGGTCAAAGACCACCTTCGTACCCTCCGTGGCCGCGGCATCCCCCTCGGGGTAGCGCCCTCGCCCGTTGACGGCTCCGAGAGATTCAAACTGGAAGTCGAAAACCTCCGGCGCGTCAGCGAGCAGCTTCAAGGGAGCCTGCTCACCGACATCAGCGAAGCGCTCGCTTCCGCGGGGAACGTGCTCATTATCGGCTTCCGCACCGGGTACCCCGTCGCCATGCGCCTGCGGGAGTCCCTCGCCCAAGTGCGTGCCAGGGTGGTGCTCGCACCGCAGCCTGGCCAGTCATTGGGCGAGGAACTTGTCCACGTGGGCGCCGGAGACGTAGTGGTCGTCGTCGGCTTCCGACGGCGGGTGTCCGGGTTCGGCGACATCATGCGCTTCCTGCCTACTACGGGCGCGAAGAACATACTGATCGCCGATTCCACCGCTCGCCGGTACGCGCAATTCGCGGACATTTGGGTCGATTGCCCGATCGACGGCGTGGGCGCATTCGACAGCTATGCGGCGGCGATGAGCGCATGCACCCAAATCACTGACGGGGTGCTCGAACACCTCCACTCCCGCGGGGAGCGCAGTGTGTTGAAAGTGGCCGAGGCTTACGAAGTTCTTGGTGAAATCGACAACGGAGACCTGGGCCGCTAGCCCGGCGGGCCCGAGCCTGCCCGAAACAGCGCAAAGCCCGCCCGGCCGCCTCGAATGGGGCTGCCGGACGGGCTCCTCAACACGTGGTTCGGTCAGATGACATTCAGGCGGTTCGGGATGCTGTTGAGTTCTTCCGGACCGTTAGGCCCAAGCAGCACGGTTCCGCCAATGCACACGCGCTGACCGTCGCGGAGGGCATTCGGTTCGAAAGCGAATGCGTGCCCTTCCTCAATGACGAAGTCTCCGTCCAGGCCTACGCCCGACGGTAGCCGCTCCAGGCGGGACAGCGCGGGATCCACTTCCGGGTGGAGGCGGGTTGCGCTGTTGTAGATGGGCGAGACGGTCTGGACCATCGGTCCCGTGTTCCAGGTCTTGGAGCTATGCAGGGGCTCCTCCATGATCTTCGCGAGTTCGGAGAAACGCATCCCTGGCTTGAGCGCAGCCAGTCCGGCTTGGTAGGAGTCCACGCACACGGATTCGAGTTCGCGGAGCAAAACGCTTGGCTCGCCGACGCAAACATCGATCTGCTGCTGGGACTCCATGCCGCCGTAGAACGCGAAGATCTCGGCCGCGATGGTGTCGCCAGGCCGCAGGATGCGCGGAGCCCCGCCACTCTCGAACCATTCCGGAACCGACCAGGCGAACATGCTCTCGCCGGCGCGTTCGAGCATGAACGGCCACCGGACCCAGCCGCCGCCGGCGATGATCGCATGGAACGAAGCCGCGGCGATCTGGTGCTCGTTGCCACCTGCCCTCGCGGTCTCGACGAACGCGCGGCACGCCTCCTCGCCCAGCGCTGCAGCCCTCCGCAGCAAGACCTGTTCTTCCGGGCTCTTGATGATCGCAATGGATTCGTAGGCGTCGGCGATATCGGCCCATTCGACGTCGGGCAGTTCAGAGAGGACGCGCGTCCACGTGGTGTGGGAGATGGTGCCCGCCCATTCGCCGACCATCCGGCTCGTGAGACCGACGACGCCGAGCCGCGCCTTCCCGAGGCCCTGTTCCCTGATGCGGGACGCGAGTGCCGAGATCGGCTCGCCGTGCACCCATTCGTCCACCCACCGTTCCCACCGGGAAGCCTGTGCGTCGAATCGGTTGAGCGGCACGTCGCCCAGGAAGAGGACGGGATCCTCCTCCGGAGTAAGCAGCACAATCGCGCCTTTGGCCTCGTTCGTGAGGTACGCGTCCGCATTGTCGCGCCCCGAACCGAACACGACAACGCCGTCGAGCCCTTCGCGCTTGAGCAGCCCGCGGACAGAGGCCCACCGGCGGTCCCGCTCCTTGAGGCTCAAGGTGGGGTAGCCCCGCAACGCTTCACTGAGGGTATTTTCCATTCTTTGGTTCCTGCCTTTCCGTGTTTTGTGATGGTGCGAGGCGCCCGATGACCTCGCGGAGGTGCCGGGCGCTGCGCTCGATGAACTGAAGTGATTCGTCCGCACCCAGTGGCGCATGGAGCTCGTCCAAGGTGGGAAGTTCGCCCGCTGCCGCGCGGGACTCGTAAGCGCTCGCGAGCCGGATGACCTCGAACGCTTCGGCGAGAGTCAGGTCCGGGTGTCCCCGTTGCCAGCGCTCGTCGTAGATGTTGAGGGCCATCTCGCCCCGGGTGCTTTCGACGATGCCTTCGATGGAAAGCATGAGGTCGTGGTCCTGGAGGGGCTCCAGGAACAGCTCCCAATCGATGACCCCGTCGCCCACGGGTGCCAGGAGGCGCGCGATCCCGTCGGGCCTGAACAGGAGTGCGGCGTCCCTGATGTGGCTGGAGCGGATGTAGGGGGCCGCCCGGCGCACGGCGGCTATCGGGTCTTCGCAACGGACCAGCACGTTGGCCGAGTCGAAGGTGATGCCGAGGACGTCAGGACCGACCTCTTCGACAAGGCGGACGAGTTCGAACGTGGTGATTTCCTCGTGGGTTTCCAAGTTCAAGTGCGTTGCGTTGTCACGGAGGATCGGGGCGAGCCGATGCAGGAACTTCGCGGTTGCGGCGAGTTGTTCGCTCCAGTCCACGTCTGTCCTGAACCGGTCGCACGCGTACAGCCCCGAGTGCCGGAACTGGTAATTGGCCGTGGCGCTCCACAGTTCGTGGATGCCGCCCTTGGCAGCGGCTTCGATCATTTTCCGCAGTGCCAGCAGGTAATCGCCGTCGCCCAACGCCCGGATCCGGGGCGCTTCCGGGGTAGCGAACGGGTTCACTTTCCCCACCCCGGCTTCGACCCGCTGACCGAGCTCGCGGGCAACCTGCATCGACTCTTCGATCTCGGTTTGGTCAAGCGTGGGGCTAAGTTCAAGGATGGACCGGAAGAAGACTCCATCCAGGCCAAGCCCGGCCGAACGCTCCAGCATTTTGAACGCTGGTTCGTGGCTGGCTTCGGAGAACTTGGTGCTGTCAACTCCAATGTGGAGCACGGTCGGCTACTCTCCCGCCAGGTCGCCGTCGGCCGCCGCAAGGTCAAGGTCGACGAGGCCGTGATCGAAAACGTTTGCGGGATCGTAGGACGCCTTGATCTCGGCGAGTCGCCGATACTTCGGGCCGTAAATGTTCCGCGCGCTCCGGGCGTCACTGTGCTCCGAGGTGAAGTTGATGTACGTTCCGTGTTCCCATTCGCTCACGGCCGCCGTGAATCGCTTGACCCAATCCACCAGCTCGGAACGTTCGTCCGCGAACTCCCAATCCGCGCCGATGTTGCCCGCCCACCGTGAGTGGATATCGGTGGTGGAGTCGTTGCTATGGTCCCGTGGAACGAGCTTGCCCGCGATGAGTTCGAACGGGCACATCACCTGGTGGCTGATGAAGGAACTCGAGTTGAGTGAGCGGCCGGGGTAGGCGTCAGCGTGCTCGATCGCGATGTCCAGGAGTTCGTCCGGAAGTTCGCGGAAGGCGACGTGGCGCCAGTAGTGCGAGATTCCATAGCGGAACTCGTCGTCGGTTGAATGCTGCAGCGTGACGTGGGGAATGGTACGCACGCTTTGGTAGATGGGCGTCCCGGATTCGAACATCGGCCCGCTGAGCTGCGGCTCGAGTTCCGGATCTCCGTAGGTGACGGTGGCGACGGAAATAATCGGCTGTCCCCGGTGCTCCCGCGGTACCTGGGACCAATACTCGGGGCAGCGGTAGAGCCGGACGTAACTGCCCACGTTATCCGGCATGGCGGGGCCGGTGTCCCGGAATCGCTGGAGGATCTCTTTGCGGTACTTCGCGGGGTACAGCGCGAGGCGCACGGTGGCGAGTCCGGGGAGGTCCACATAGCCGAAGACGAATTCGGTGGCGATGCCGAAGTTATGGCCCGCCCCCTTGAGCGCCCAGAACAGGTCCGGCTCATTTGCCGCGTTCACGCGCCGGATGGTGCCGTCGGCAGTGACGATCTCGACTTCGCGGAGGAAGTCGACGGTCGAACCGAACATTCGCGAAAGGTAACCCATTCCACCTCCGAGGGTCAGTCCGGCCACCCCGGTGTGGGAGACGACGCCGGCAGGAAGGGCTATGTTGAAGGGTTCCGCGGCCCGGTCCACGTCTCCCCAGCGGCAACCGGCTCCGACCGTGATGGTCCGGGCGGTGGTGTCGATCTGCACGTTCTTCATGAGGCCGGTGTCGATCAGGACGCTGCCGTCGGAAACGCTCGTTCCGGCCAGGTTGTGTCCGCCGCCGCGGACCGTGAGCGGCATCCCGTTCTCGACGCACCAGCGCAGGGCGCTAGCGGCGTGTTCGGCTGTGGTGCAACGGACGATCGCGGCGGGATGCCGGTCGACGTCGGCGTTCCACACATGCCGCAGCGATTCGAAGCTCGGGGCTCCGGGGAAAACGACCTCGCAGTCCACTGCGGCGGCGAGACCGTTGAGTTCAAGCGTTTCTTGCATGGGTTTTCTCTTTCCTTAAGGTGCAAGGGATGAAGTAGCGCGGCTGTCGAGGGCTGCCTTCAGCGCGCGGAGGGAAGTGGCCAGGAAGTCCGTGTAGTCGGGACCGCTTGGAGGCGATGCCCGGAGTTCGGCCACGGTGGGAGCCCGCCCGAGCAGCGACTCGGCGTGAAACCACGAAGCGAGCTTCCTCAGCTCCTCCGCGTCCGCCTCGTCCATGTCCGGATGCATGGCCATCCACCGGGGGTCGTCGGGCTGTACGAGCATCTCGGCCCGTGAACCGCCGATTCCCTCGATGACGAGGTCGAGCTCCGGATGGGCGCCGAGTACGTGGTCGAGCAACCGGCTCCAATCGACCGCGCCCTTCCCGATCGGTGCGAGGAACCTCGAGAGACCGTCCTCCGTCGGCAGGATCACGGCGTCGCGCAAGTGCGTCATGTTTACGTAAGGAGCGACCCTCCGAACGGCGTCGTCCACGAGTTCCCCCCGCACCATGAGGTTTGCCGGATCGAGGCAGACCCCCAATACGTCGTCGCCGATCTCATCGATAAGGCGGAGGAGTTCGAACGTGGTGATTTCCTCGTGTGTCTCGAGATTGAGCCGCACCCCGTGTTCCCTGAGCATCGGGGCAAGCTTGCGGAGGAACTTTGCCGTTGCGTCGAGTTGGTCCTGCCAGTCGACGTCGGTCCTGAACCGCTCGAAGCAGAACGGGGCCGGCAGGTCGTGCTGGTACGCGCCGGCGGCGGTCCAGGCCTCGGTCCATCCGTATTCGGCGCAGAGGCCGACCATTCGCTCCATTCCGCCGAGGTAGCTTCCGCGTCCGAGGTCCCGGACCCGCGGGAGTTCCGCTGTCATGTACGGGTTGACCTTGCCGAGGCCGAGTTGGATGAACATGCTCCGGGCTTTCGCTTCCGCTGCGAATTCGCGGATCGCCCCGGAATCGAGCGTGGGAAAAGCCTCGTCGACCGTGCGCAGCAGTATGCCCTCGAATCCAAGGTCATACGCAACTGACAGCGTCTCGAACGGATCCGACCCGAGCAATGACCGGCCGTCCTCGAACTTGACGTCCACTCCAATCTTGTTCATCGCGCCACCGCCAAGCCGAGCCGGCGAGCCCGGCGTTCGCGTTCGGCAGCGGGGTTCGGCACGGGAACCGCTTCGAGCAGCGCCTTCGTATAGGCATCCTGCGGATTCTCGTAGATCTCCGGCACAGACCCCTTCTCCGCCACCCGCCCGCGATTGAGCACAACAAGGCGCGTGCAGAGGTACTTCACCACCGCGAGGTCGTGCGAGACGAAAAGCACTGTGAGGTCCAGTTGACGCTGCATGTCCTTGAGGAGGTTCAGCACTTGCGCCTGGACGGACACGTCGAGCGCGGACACGGGTTCGTCGCATAAAAGGACCTTTGGTTCGACGACGAGCGCCCGCACAATGGCGATCCTTTGCCGCTGTCCGCCGGAGAAATCCCGCGGATAACGGTCCAGATGCTCGTCCCGGAGGCCCACAAGCCGGATCAGTTCATGGATGCGCTCACGCCGCTCCCGCTCTGAATAACCGCCCATGACCAGCATCGGTTCTTCGATTATCCGCCGCACGGTCATCCGCGGATCGAGGCTCGAATACGGATCCTGGAAGACCATCTGCAGGTCGCGCCGGTAGCGGTGCAGTTGGCTTTTGCTCGCCGCCGCGGGATTGATCCCCTGGTAGAGGATGCTCCCGGACGATTCCTTTTCTAGTCCAACGAGGCAACGGATGATGGTCGACTTCCCCGAGCCCGATTCTCCGACCAAGCCGAGGATCTCTCCTTGCCGCAGCTCGAACGATACGTCATCGAGCGCTTGGTGGGTGCGCCGGCCTGAGCCGAAGCGTTTTGACAGCCCCTCCACGCGGAGCAGGACATCAGTCATGGTGCGCACCTCCCTGGAGGACGAGGTAGTCCTCGACTGTCGTGAGCCGGGTGTCCGGATCGAGGTCGATGCGGGGGATCGATCCGATGAGCCCCTGCGTGTACGGATGGTCTGGATGGTCGAAGAGCTCGTCTACCGGCTTCTCCTCGACGAGCCGGCCCCGGAACATGACGGCCACCCGCTGGGCAAGGCCAGCGACGATCGCGAGGTCGTGGGTGATGAACAGGACCGCGAGATTGAGTTCCCGCGACTGCTCCTCAAGGAGATCGAGGACCTGTTCCTGGACACGGACGTCGAGGGCCGTCGTCGGCTCGTCGGCAATCAACAGTTGCGGCTGCGCCACGAGCGCAGCCGCCATCACGACGCGCTGCCGCATGCCCCCGGAGAACTGCCCGGGATAGGCACGCATCCGTTCCTTGGCCTTCGGCACGCCAAGCCGGTCCAGCATCTCCACCGCGCGGGCGTATGCCTTGCGCCGCGGGACGCCGCGCACCAGCAGTGGCTCCGCTACCTGCTCGCCGATCGTGAGCACAGGGTTGAGGGCAGTCATCGGGTCCTGGAAGATCATCGAGATCTCCGCGCCACGCACCTTTTGGAGCACGCGGCGCGAAGCTCCAAGGAGCTCGCACCCTTTCCACGTGATCGATCCCTCAAGCTTGAGCGCGGAATCGAGCTGGAGGATCGAGCGCGCGGTCAGGGACTTCCCGGAGCCCGATTCGCCCACGAGCGCGAGCCGCTCGCCCGGCCGGATGTCGAGCGAAAGCCCTTCGACCAGCGTGAGATCGCCGCTCTCGGTGATCGTGCGCTGCCGTTCGGGCAGCGACACGGTGAGGTTCGCGATGCTGAGGAGGGCACCGCCGTCGTGCACTAACGGCTCCTTCACGAGGACCTCCTTGAGGACGGATCGACGAAGCTGCGCACCGCGTCACCCACGAGCCCGAACGCGATCGCGCCGAGGCTGATCGCGAGGCCGGGGAACAGCGAGATCCACCAAGCAGTGGTGGTGTACTGCTGGCCTTCGGCGATCATGGAGCCCCAATCGGGGCTGGGCGGCGGAGCGCCGACGCCCAGGAACGCGAGCCCGGAAATCATGACGATCGTCCCGGAGATTTCCATGCTTGCCTGGACGTAGATCGCGTCGAGCGAGTTCGGGAGGACATGGCGGAGCATGAGCCGCGGACGCGACATGCCGAGGATCCTGGCGGATTCGACGTACGACGACGACATCGTCTCGCGCAGGATGCCGCGCATGAGCCGTGCCGTGCTCGGCCACGAGGCCGCGACCATCGCCACGATGATCGAGAGCATCGAGGGACCAAGTGCGGCCGCGAGCCCCAGCGCGAGGACGAGGGACGGAATCGACATGAAGATGTCGCAAGCCCGCATGATTGCTTCGTCGGCGCGTCGCGGAAGCAACGCCGCGACGCTCGCGACGACGATCCCGACGACGGCGGCGAGCACAACAATCGCAGCTGCCGAGAGGAGGGTGAGGCCCGCGCCGGCGAGGAGCCGCGAGAGAACGTCGCGTCCGACGTCGTCCGTTCCCAGCAGGTGCGCGGCGCTCGGCGGGCGGAGGGCCTCGGAGGTCTCGACGGCGAACGGATCGTACGGTGTGACGAAAGGTCCGACGACGGAGGCCAGCGCGAGGAGGACGACGAGGCCGAACGCCATCCGGTCCACGCCGGCCGTCCGCCGGCCGAACAAGCGCAGGCCCAGGCGCCCGGCCGCCCCTCCGATCGATGCGGCCGACACTGCGGCGCTTATCGCTGAGGGGGCGCCGGCGAGCTTTGCGGGCGGAGCGCCCGCTGTTTCGGATTTCATGCTGCTCCTAACTGGGCGTGCCGTACCCGTGGGTCGATCGCCATCTGGAGGAGGTCCACGATGAAGGACGTCGCGATGAACACGAATCCGATCACGACAACCGATGCGAGGACGGAAAACGTGTCCTGGTTGATGATGGCCCGGTACAAATAGCTGCCGATGCCCGGGAGCCCGAACACAGCCTCGACGAGCACCGCGGCGCTGATCATCCAGCCGAACTGCATGCCGAATACGGTCAGCACTGAGCCGAGCGCGGACCGGAAGGCATGCCGGGTGATAACGCGCCGCCGCGGGACTCCCTTGGAGATCGCGAACGTGATGTAGTCCGCCTTCAGGGCCGTCATCATGTTGGACCGGATCAGGCGTGCGAGCGTCGACACGAACGGTGCGCTGAGCGCGAGAGCGGGAAGGACCAAGTGGAACACGGAATCCCCAAGGTTGCCGATGGTGCCGAACAGAAGCGAATCCAGCACCGTGAATCCCGTGACCGTCGGTGGCCCGCCGTCGACGCTGTTCGTTCCGGAGATGGGGAACCACTCGAGGACCGATCCCAGGATCCAGCGCATCATGATCGCGAGCCAGAACACCGGAACGCCGCCGCTCGTCACGAGGACGATCCGGGCTGCGATGTCCGCGGCCTTTCCCTCGCTTACCGCTGCTGCGATGCCCACAGGGGCCGCGATGAGCACCGTGATGAACATGCCGAGGAGCACGAGTTGGATAGTGGTGGGCAGCACCGCGCCGAGATCACCCATGACGCTCTGGCGGGTGATTGTGGACGTGCCGAGGTTTCCCTGCACGAGGCGTGAAATGTATCCCGTGTATTGCAGGAACAGCGGATCATTCAGTCCGAGGACCTCGCGCATGTGCGCAACCTGGTCGGCGGTGGCGAGCCGCCCGGCGGCGACCCGGGCGACGTCGCCCGGGATGAGCTTCGAGATGACGAACACGATGGTCGCGACGCCCCAAAGCGACAGGGCGGCGAAGCCGAGCCTACGAAGTACGAATTTGTACATTCTTCCTACTTGGCCATCCGGAGAGTGCCGACGTTGAAATCCTGCTGCGTCGGGGAGAAAGGAATGGGACCGACCCTCTTGTCGGAGACCATGGTTACCGCCGGGTAGGCGATGTAAAGGAGTGCGTGGTCGGCTATCACTTGCTGCTGGACTTCCTGGAAATCGCTGCACGCCTGCTTTTGGTCCGCGGCAGTGAGGCCGTCCTTGAGGAGCGCATCGACCTTCGGATTCGAGTAGCGGGTGAAGTTGGTCTGGCCGGCCAACGCCGAGTTCCATTCACGATTGAGCATGGGACCCGCAGCCGGGAACGCGGCGAAGTCCCAAGCGAGGGCGACGTCGGGCATGGTCTCGGGCTTCGACACGAGGGCCGAATACTGGGGGAACGTGACTGCCTTGAGTTGGGCGTTGAGGCCGATCTTCTTGAGCGAGTCCTGCAGGATGGTTCCCGCCGCGTTGAATTCACGGACGGAGGGCTGGTATGCGACCGTGATCGAGGCACCCTCGACGCCGGCCGCCTTGATGAGCTGTTTGGCTTTCTCTAGGTCCTGCTGGGGCTTGCCGGCGTCCACGCGGCAAGCGATCCCTTCGGGGAGGATGGAGTTGGCGATGCTGCCTTGGTTGCCAAGCGCGCTTGCCAGGTGTCCGTTGTAGTCATATGCAAGCTGGATTGCTTCGCGCACGCGGGCGTCCCCGGTGACCTTGCCCTGCATGTTGAGCCATGCGTACGTCTGACGGGGTGCGGGTATGTTCACGATCTCGTACTTGCTGTCCTTCGAGATGTTGTCCACATCCACCGACGCAAGACCCATGGTGATGTCCAGGTTTCCGGCGAGGAATTCGTCACGGTTGGCGCTCGAGTCGTTGATCATGCGCAGGACGATCGACGTCGGGCGCTTGTCGTCGAAGTCCCAGTAGTCCTTGTAGCGGGTGAGGTCGAGCTCTTGGTTCGGCTTGTAGGTGCCCATCGCGAACGGTCCCGAACCTGCCTCGTGCGTTCCGAGCCAGCCCTGCGCGTTGTCCGAGCCCTCGTTGGGCTTAACAAGGGTCGAATCCAGGATGTAGATCTGGCTGAGGGCGCCGATGAAGTCGAGGTCCGTCTTTGACAGGGTGATGACGACGTGCAGATCATCCGTGGCCTTGGATGACGCGTAGTCCGAGAGGAAGGAAGCCGCACCCGATCCGATCTTCTTGGCCCGGTCGAGGCTGTACACGACGTCGGCGGCCGTAAAGGAGTTTCCGGAATGGAACTTCACGCCTTTGCGCAGCGTGAGGGTCAGCTGGGTCGCATCGCCGTTGAAGGTCCATTGCTCGGCAAGCTTCGGGACCTTCTCGCCCTTTGCGTCGAAGTCCACCAGCCGGTCGTACATCGGTGCGAGGTTGAAGTCGTTGTGCGCGTCCGACGACTGGAGCGGGTCCAGGGTTTCCGCGGTGTTGGAGCTTCCAATGACGATGGTGCTTTGCTTGGCGGAGCCGCTTCCGCCCGAGCTCGCGCCGGTAGGGAGCTGGCAGGAGTACAGCGCCATTGCCGTCGTGGCCGAGAGGAGCGTGAGCATCAGTTTCCTCTTGTGGAGATTCATTTCTTTCCTTTCGGAGCTGAACCATTCGGTGAAGTTCTCGAAACGTGGCCGGGCGGTGCATCCGACCCGTCCGACGGGGGTGGGCGGTCGTTTTGACCGGCCGCCCTGGCAGGGGGCGCCGAGCGGATCCTTGGGCGAGAATCCGTTTGGGGGAGCTCGGCGTCGGTGGTTGGTATGCAGAATCACACATTCAAGGGATTAAGTCACCCCTTTTGGCAAAAAATATGCAATTTGGCATGCCAAATCGAGTTCGGCTCTCAATATTTTGGTATACAAAAGGTCCGATGAAGGGATTGTTGCATGCGATTTTCCCGCGAGATTTCGGGATTTTAGGCGTGTTTTTCCGTGAGAACCTGTTCAGTACCCTTCACTTGGCATGCCAAAAGATCTATGATCGTCTCCACTGACGCGGTCCGCCCAGCCGTCCCCCCCACAGCACCCCACCAGCAAAGGAAGACACGTGACCCTGATCCTCTCGGCCTCCGAGCTCAGCTCCCTGGCGAACATGGCTGCCACCATCGACACGATCGAGAGGGCATTCCACAGCCTCGCAACGGGAACAGCGCACCAACCGGCCCCCGCATCCCTCCACCTGCCCTCATCGGATGCCAAGTTCCTGCCGATGGCCGCACTGTCCGACGTCGACCGCTTGGCTTCAGTGAAACTGCTCGCCGACATTCCCTCCAACCACGAGTCCGGGCTCCCGACCCAGCGGTCCACAATTCTGTTGAGCTCGCAAGCAACGGGGGAGACGTTGGCGATCCTCGATGGCCGTGTCCCTACGCGCATCCGTACAGCCGCGGCAAGCGCTGTGGCCAGCAAGCACCTGGCCAACCCGGATTCCTCGGTCCTGGGCCTCGTCGGCGCCGGGGCCCTCGCAGTGGCCCACGTGGAGGCGATGGTGGAGGTACTGCCGATCGAGAAGGTCGTTGTGTGGTCTCGCACGGAGGAGACACTCGAGAAGTTCCGTGCCCAGACGGCCCACCACAAGGTGGACATCGTGGCCGCTGGTTCTGTGCAAGAGGTAGTGGAATCGGCGCACGTGCTCTGCACGCTTACTCCCGCTACGGAGCCGGTAGTGTTCGGAGAATGGTTTGCTCCGGGCCTCCACGTGAACGCCGTAGGTTCGCGCCCCCGCCCCGAGCACCGGGAAATTGACTCGGAAGGAGTGCTGAAATCGCGGGTCTTCGTCGACAGCCTGGCGACCGCCAAGGAGAAGTCCGGAAACCTCATCATCCCGGTTTCAGAAGGCGACTACGGCTTTGACCGGGTGGAGGCGGAGCTGGGCGAGGTGATTGCCGGAAGCAAGCCGGGCCGGACGGCGACAGACGACATCACGCTGTTCAACTCGGTCGGAATCGGCCTCCAGGACCTGGCAATCGGGCGCTTGTTGTACGACCGCGCCCTAGAATTTGGCCTAGGGCTTCGCGTGGATCTCGCCCGCTAGGGCGGGGCGCCAGCTTGGGGCGGGGCGCAAACTTGGGGCGGGGCGCAAACCGGGCCAGCGGAAGGAAGAACACATGTCGGCGGAAGTGCTGGACGAGAACTCCGTAGGGTCGCCGTCGCGCGCCACGAGTGTCTACGAATGGATCCGCGAACGCATTATCGACGGGACGCTTCCGCCGGGAGAAAGGATCCGCGAGCGCGAAGTGGCCGAAAAACTGCAAGTGTCCCGAGTGCCGGTGCGCGAAGCCTTGCCCCAGCTCGAAAGCGAAGGCTACATCACCACGACTCCCCGTCGCGGCGCAGTGGTGACGCACGTGACGCTTCGCGCCGCCACCGAGCTTTTCGATGTCCGCTCAAGCTTGGAGGTCCTCGCCGCAAGATTGGCTGCCGAGGCGTGTTCAAAGGGAGCGTCGGCCGACCGTCTCCGCGAGGTACTCAGCGAGGCCCTCCAAGCGACGGAAGCCGATGAAGCCGTCCACATCGCCGACGTGAACTCACGGCTCCACGAGGAGATCCTGGCCCTGAGCGGGAACAGCCTCCTGCAGAAGCTGATGACCCCGGTGAATGGCCACGTCCGCCGCCTCTTCCATATCGCCGCTGACCGGGACCAGCACGAACTGCACCGCGAACACATCGCGATTGTCGAGGCCATCCTGCGCGGCCAAGGCGATCTTGCGGCGGCCCTCTCCTATGCCCACGTGGAGCAAAGCCGCAACGAGTGCCTGGCCATCATTGGAGGTTCCTGAACGGCGCAGCCGGATCCGACGCCAGGACTGCACGGATCCAGCAGGATCGTCCGGCCCTCCCGCAACACGTGCCGGACGGCCTCTGTCTCGGCGCCGCCGCGATGGCGCACAATTGAGGCGTGCGCACATTTGGGGTGGAAGAGGAGTTGCTGATCGTCGATCCTGTGACCGGCGAGCCGCTGGCCCTTGCCGACGCGCTCTTGTCCGGCATTGGCCAGGACCCGCATGACGACGAGAATCCGGACGACGCCAATCCGGACGGCTCCGACGGCCCTGACACCGGCCTCAGCCACGAGCTCAAGCTTGAGCAGATCGAAACCCAGACCCGCCCGTGCCGTAGCTATGCCGAACTGTTGCACCAGATCAGGAGGGGACGGGGGCTTGCGAGCCGCGCTGCCCGCCGCCACGGCGCGGCGATAGCGGCCTTGGCAACATCGCCGGTGGATTCGGCGACCCACACCACCCCGGATCCGCGGTATGCCATCATGCTCGAACGGTTCGGCATCACAGCGCACGAGCAGCTCACATGCGGATTCCATGTCCACACAGCCGTTGAGTCGCCCGAGGAAGGCGTGGTTGTCCTTGACCATATCCGGGACAAACTCGCGGTCCTGACGGCCATCAGCGCGAATTCGCCCTACTGGCGCGGGCTCGCAACAGGGTTTGAAAGCTACCGGACGCAAGCCTGGAACCGCTGGCCTTCGTCGGGTCCTTCGCCAATATACGGTTCCCTGGCTTCCTACCGTCGGGTGGTCCGGAGGTTGATCGAGACGGGGGTGTTGCTGGACGAAGGCATGATCTATTTCGACGCCCGCCTGTCCCGGCATGTTCCCACTGTTGAAGTGCGGGTTGCCGACGTCTGCCTCCGCGCCGAGGACGCGGCCCTCATCGCGGTGCTCGTCAGGGCCCTCGTGGAGACCGCGGTGCGTGAACACCATTCCGGCGTCGAACCCGCGTCCGTTCCCACCGCGCTCTTGCGGTTGGCGTCGTGGCAGGCCAGCAATTTCGGCCTCCGCACGGAACTGCTGGATTTTGGTACGTTCCGGCCGGAACCCGCGGCCGACGTCGTCTGGTCGCTTGTGGAGTACCTCGAACCCGTCCTTGCCGAACAGGGCGAGTTCGATCTTGTCCAAGCCGGCGTGGCGGCCCTTTTGGGCCGCGGAAACGGGGCGATTGAACAGCGCACCGTCGCCGGGCGCTGGAGCCGGAACCACAACGGCAGGCCCGACGCCGCCGGACTGGCCGCCGTCGTCGAGCACGCCGTGCAGATCACCATGGGTTCCGAAAAGGACGAGACCGACACCAAACCGCAACCCGTCCTTACCTGGGTGCGGCAAGACTGGCGCGAGGCCCCCAGCTAAGCCGGCACTACACCTGCTTGAGGGCCCGTTCCAGGTCGCTGATGAGGTCGTCCACGTCCTCGAGTCCCACCGACAAACGCACTACGCCGTCCGCCAGGCCGATGGCGGCGCGGCCTTCGGGTCCCATTGCGCGGTGCGTGGTGGTGGCCGGGTGGGTGATGAGGGACTTCGCATCGCCCAGGTTGTTCGAGATGTCGATGACGCTGAGCCCGTTGAGGAGCGCGAAGGCGGCTTCCTTGGCGGTGCGCCCGGCCGACGGCAACAGCTCGAAGGTCAGGACCGTTCCGCCGGCCTTCATCTGCTTGGCGGCGAGCTCGTACTGGGGGTGCGATTTCAGGAGAGGGTACTTGACCCAGCTGATGGCCGGTTGGTTTTCGAGCCACTCGGCGATCCGCAGGGCCGAGGCCGAGGAGTGGTTGACGCGCAGGCCAATGGTCTCCAGGCCTTTCGTCAGGACCCAGGCGTTGAACGCGGAAAGCGACGGGCCGGTGTGGCGCATGAGCTGCTTGACGGGGCCCTCGATGAACTCTTTGGTGCCCAGGATCGCGCCGCCCATCACGCGGCCTTGGCCGTCGATGTGCTTGGTGCCCGAGTAGACAATGACGTCGGCGCCGAGGTCGCCGCAGCGCTGTAGCAGGGGAGTGGCGAAGACGTTGTCGGCGACGACGGTCGCGCCGGCCGCGTGGGCGAGTTCGCTCACGGCCGCGATGTCCACGATTTCCTGCATGGGGTTCGACGGCGACTCGAAGAACACCGCGGTGGTGGGCACCGACAAAGCGGCACGCCACTGCTCGAGGTCCGGGCCGTCGACGAAGACGGTTTCGACTCCCCAGCGGGGCAGGATCTCGTTCAGGATGACGAAGCAGGAGCCGAACAGCGAACGGGCCGCGACTACGCGGTCACCCGCGCCGAGCAGCGCGCCCAGGGCTGTGAAGACAGCAGACATGCCCGACGCCGTCGCGAAGCAGGCTTCCGTTCCTTCCAGCAGGCGGAGCCGCTCCTGGAACGTGGCCACGGAGGGGTTGCCGTAGCGCGAGTAGACGAAGCGTTCGTCCTCGCCGGTGAACGCGCGCTCGGCGGCCTCGGCGGATTCGTAGACGAAGCCGGAGTTCAGGAAGATGGCCTCGGAGGTTTCCTGGAAGTTGGTGCGGTCAAGGCCGCCGCGGACTGCCTGGGTGTCAGGGCTCCAGCCGGCGGCGTCAGGATTGAAGGTCACTTAGATTTTCCCCAGGTTCGTCGGAAGTCCACGGTTTTTCCAGCCGTTCACGGTTCGTTCGCCGTAACGGTCCGGTTCCCCCTCAAAGCCTTCGAGGACGTTGTAGGAGGTGAAGCCTGCCTGCGTCGCGGCGATGGCTGCGGCGATGGAGCGCTGGCCTGAGCGGCACAGGAAGACAAGTTCGGTGCCTTCAGCCTCCGGGGCTTGCTGCTTCAGCTCTTCGATGAAGCGGGCGTTGGGGATTCCCCCGACCAAGTTCCACTGGATGAACAGGGGATCGTTATCGGTGGCTTTGGTGTCCGGGATGCCGATGTGGGCCCATTCGCCCTCCGTGCGGACGTCCACCAGGATGGCGCCTTGCTCCAGCTTGGCCCAGGCGTCGTGCGGGCTGAGGTCGCCTGCGTAGCTCATGCGTGGCCCTCGCCGTCGAACTCTTCGTCGGCCTGGTCAAGGGCGTCGACGGCGGTGGCAACCGCGGCGTCAGCGCTGGCGATCGCCGCCGGCAGGATGATGGCCTGTGCCACGATCACGTCGGTGCCGTTGAAGGTGGCGGCGGGGCTGCCGTGCAGCACGTATCCCTCGGCCAGGGCAGTGGAGATCCGCTCGCAGAATTCCCGTGTGTCGGGACCCGTGATGAGGCGGTAGGAGAGTTTGTCTTCAGTCGGTTCAGGCATTGCGGTGCTCCTCAGTCACGCTTGCAGTTCGAAAGTGTCGATACGCCGAGTAGTCACCTGAGGCACCCCGCCGGAGAGAGGGTTGCCGACCAGCAAGTCAGGGCTTCGCGCTGGCGCTCATTACTCAATAAGAAAAGTAACATCCACGACGGCGGCCTGCATCACCGGGCGTCGTCATGTTCCGTAACCGGCCACGCGGCGGGCTACAGACCCCGAATTGCCTTAGCCGTCCGATTCATTTTGGAGCGGTTCCAGGCTCGCTTGGAGACCCGGCGGCAGGCCATCGAAACGGGAGGCGACCCCGGACGGTGAGTGGTGGAACGTGGACCCTTGGTGCCTGCGCATTTCGAGAAGCTCGTGGACTGGGATTCCGGTGGCGGTAGCCAGTGCATGAAGCGAAAGGCTGTGGTGGTGGGCCAGGGCGAAAACTACGCCTGAGAGGGCTTCCACGCCTTCTGTTTCGTAGATTTCCCTTACGAGGTTGGCCATTCCACGCGCATCTTCGATCGATCCTGCCGAAGCGGCAGCCGCCATGGATGTGAGCGACCATGCCGCGGAGTCAGGACTGATGTAGATGCTCATGTCGATACCTTACGGATTAGGGACCTCCTGTGGAATGGGAGGAGCGGTTCGTCGTACAGGGAAGCCTGATGCGCCGGCCCCAGAACCGGCGCATCAGACGTTGTTAGCCGGCCGCCAGGCGCCGGATCAGCGCCGCGTGGCCGGGGAACGTCGAGACAAGCGACTCGACGTCCTCGTAGGTGGGTTTTGCGGAGTCCGCTGCTTCGTATCCGGGTGACAGGCTGCAACCGACCAGGGCGAACCCTCTTCCAGCGAGCTCGGCCCCGAACCACGTCGAGTGCGGAGCGATGCCCTGCAAGCTCTCGCCGGCCTCCGGGTCCGCTCCAAGGAGTGCCTCGGAATAGCCGTGGTCCGGGGAGAACACGTGCATCCTGATGGGCGCCCCGAGGTGGAAGAACCACAGCTCGTCTTGCTTCAGGGTGTGCAGCTGGAGGATGTCGCCGGCTTGCAGCAGGTACCAATTGGAGCTGTAGAGCGGGTGGCTGCCGCCAAAACGCGGGGGCAGGCCGGAGCCCGGGATGTCCTCGTCGCTCACGAGTGCCGGCGCGAACCAGCCGCCCACGCTCGCGGGGGACATGTCCAGGCGCTTGATCCAGTCCTCGGCCGTGTCAGTCATCGACCGGATCCTTCAGCGAGAAGCACACGGTGATGCCGATGATTTCGTCACTTCCCAGGGCGCGGAGCAGTCCTTTTTGCGTCACGATGTCCACGTTCACCATGCCGCCGTCCTTGGTGGGGACGGCGATCGTCTCATGGAAGTTCAGCAGCGGCTTCCCGCTTGCCATGACTTCCTTGTCGTGCGCCACGTGTTCGGCCCGCGAGTCCTGGTGGCCGATCAGCTCCGACTTGCTCATGCCCACGAGGTCGGCGAAGTTCTGGTTGACCCACAGGAAAACCGAGTTCGCGTCCTTGACCACCCAGTACACGCCGTCCTGGCGGTCAAGCACGTCGGCCACGCTCATCGGCGGGACCGTGGGAAGGATGACCGGGTCCGCGGTGGCGCCGAGTCCCGGGGCAACCGGGGTGGAGGTCATCGCGCAGCCTCCGCTCCGCCGTCGGCCTCCAGCCTTTCGGCCAGGTCCTGGGCGAGGGCCACCATGGTCATGGTGGGGTTCCACGACCCGCCGGTGGGCCACAGGCTGCCGCCCGTGATGAACACGTTCTCCACTCCGTTGAGCCGGTAGTCGGTCCCGACGACGGCACCCTCCTCCTCGCCGATCGGCAGGCTCGAGCTTTCGTGGACCAGGCCCGGGACGCGGCGTTCCGGGATGGTGGGCCGCTCGCCCGACCACGTGCCGTCGTCGGGATCTCCGTGCCAGTATTCGACGCGCTGCGCGCCGTCCGGGGACAGGACGCGCTCGAGCATCTGGAAGGTGCCCTCGTCCATCGTGTCCCACGTTTCGTCGTCAGTGGCGTTGGCCAGCACCTTCAAGGTGACGTTGCAGGTGGGGTCCGCGCCGCCCGACAACCGCAAATGGTTCTCCGGGTTCGCCTCGTCCAGTTCACCCAGGACGGCGCACACGAACACGAGGTAGTCCTCCGAAGACCGCAACTGCGCCAGCGAGGCCGTGGCGACGACGTCCGGGGCGTAGCGCTCGGACTTCTGGGCGTTCTTGTCCGGGCAACGGTCGGACAAGACCGAAAGCTGGACGTGGTATTGCATGCCGGCCTTGCTCTTGCCGGCCAGGTAGATCGCCGCGAGCTCGAGTTCGCCGAGTTGCTCGCTGAATTCGAAATCCTTGCGCGGAACGCGGGCCACTACCGAGGTGATGAAGTGGGCGCTGAACTGTTCACCGGCTCCCTTGACCTGCGGGAAGGAATTGAGCACGAGCGTCGCCGGAGGAAGGGTCCCCATGGCCAGCACGAGGTTGGCGTCGCCGACGTTCACCACGCCACGGTTGGTGTTCAAGGCAGTGGCTTTTCCGTCCTGCTGGAGCACGCTCAAGACAGTGCAATCCGTGACGACCCGCAGGGCCGAACCCTTGCCCTGGGCTTCGAGCGCCGCTTGCCGGTCCGACAACTCCAGGAGGACAGCCGGCGTCGAGAACTTCGCGAAGTCCACGCCGGAGCTTGTCCCGGTTGCCGCTGCGAGGGGTGCCGGCATGCTGCGGGTCGCCGAATCGATCTTGTCCAGTCCGGCTTCGAGCCGTTCCTGGAGGGCTTTCTGCATGATTCCGTAGACGGGACGGGTGTCGTTGATGAGGTCGACGACGTCGGCGGAGCGCCCGGCGTCGATCTTGTCTGCGGACACCACGTTGAGGAGGTCCTCGGCGGTGGTGAAGTGCGACTTCGCCGCGTCCATGACGGCCCGCGGCCACCCGCGCATTTCGTCTTCCTCGGGTCGGGGGCACCAAGCGCTCCACATGATGCTGCGGCCGCCATAGAAGGGGACCATGCCGTGCTGCCAGGAAATCTTGCCGGGCGGCTGGGTGGCGGTGGCGGCTGCCAGCGTCCAAGGAAACGTTTCGGACAGGCCGCCGAGGGTTTGTTTGTAGGGCAGGGGCAGGTTCTGGAAATGCTGCGGAAGGAAGAACGGGCCGCGTTCAATGATCAGGATCCGCGCGTGCGGGTTTACCGTCAGTGTCCGTTCGGCGAATGCATAGGCGCAGAATCCGCTGCCGATTACGATATGGTCGAATTGTTCTTCTTCACGGACCTTTTTCCATTCGCCTTCGGAAAGGAAAAATACATGGTCCATGACTTTTTGCGGCGAGGGATCCTGTGGCCCGGGCGCGGGGAAACCGTGATTGAAATTCTGGGACGAAGAAACAGCACTCACTTGTTTGCCTCCATCTGCTTGCTGATCCCACGACTCCGTGAAATCAGGTGCCCACTGGGCTTCGAAGCAGATCACCCTCCCCCAGCAGGTTCACAAAACTAGTTAACTACTGGTGTTTAGGCGGCACAATAGGATTCGGCTCCCAGTTAGCGGCCCCTTTTTGTGCTTGATGACCCGTTTTGTGGCCGACGGCCCGTTGCCTCGCCGGCGGCCGCCTTGAAATACTCCACCCATGCCTTCACTTCCCGCGAGCAATGTGGACGATTTCATCAACCAGCCGATCCGTGCCCAATTCGAAGCCTTCATCGACCAGCATCGTCGCGCCCTCAACGATTGCCTGGACGGCCTGACGGAGGAGGAAGCCCGGAGGTCGTTGGTGTCCTCGCGGACCACTTTGCTGGGGTTGGTGAAACACGCGACCTTCGTGGAGAAAGTCTGGTTCGACGAAGCGGTCACGTGCCGCTCCCGGGCTGAAATCGGCATCCCCGCAACGCCGGACGAGTCGTTCATCCTCGAGGAGAGCGACACAGTCGCCGGCATCCAGTTGGCGCACCGCGAGGCATGCGAAGCGTCCCGCCTCGCCACCAGCTCATTGGGCCTGGACGACCTCCTCGAAGGAAACCGGCGCGGGCCGCTCCCGCTGCGATGGGTCTACCTCCACGTCTTGCGCGAACTGGCTCAACACTGCGGGCACGCGGATATCCTGCGGGAGCAAATCACCCGCCCGAAGTAAATCGCTCCTACTCGATGCCCGCGAACAGTTCGTTGAGCTCGGCAGTGAGCTGCTTACGCAGGGCCGGGGTGCCGATTTCCTTGCCGTCGATGTGGTTCACCGGCGCGATCAAGCGGATGCTCGAGATGAGCCACACGGCGTCGGCGTCGAACAAATCGTCCGGGATCAGCGGGCCGTAGCCGAGCTCCCAGCCTGCCGCCTTCGCCTTGGCGAAGAGCGCGTCCTGGGAGGTCCCGGGAAGGATTCCGCTGTCCAGTTGGGGAGTGATGAGGCGCTTGACCGTGCGCGCGGAGCCCGTGCCGTCGTCGATGGTTTCCACGTGTGCCAAAAGAACTGTGGACGTCGGCCCCTCAAGGACGCGGCCGTCTGTGGAGGTGAAGATGGCATCATCGGCGCCCTGTTTGTGCGCATAGCGCAGCGCCGCCATGTTGACGGCGTAGGAAAGCGTCTTTGCGCCAAGCAGCAGCCAGGGCGCGCGCTCACTCGCCTCGGTGTCGAAACCGCGGTCGAGGAGTACGACGTCGATACCCGTCTCGCGCTGCCGGCGACTCCCCGCGGGGGACGGCGAGGCCTGGATCCAGCAGGTGGGAGAGGCCGCGCCTTCGACGCCGCGGGTCACGAGGAGCTTGACGACCACTTCGTCCTCGGCCGGGCTCGGAGCGGGGTACGCCTCCCGGAATTCGGTGATCGCGGTGCCGATCGCCCGGCGCCAGGTGTCTTGCTCCGGGATGTTGAGGTCCAGTGCGCGGGCGGAGCTGCCGAGCCTGTTGAGGTGGGCCTGCATCTTCCGTGCCTTGCCCCCGACCGCGAGAAGCGACTCGAACACGCCGTCGCCGCGCGTGGCGCCCAAATCCGTGGCCATGAGCTGGGGTTGGCTCGAATCGGCGACACGGCCGTTTTCAAACGCGGGATCGAGGAAAACGAGGACCGTGGGAGCAGGAAGTGTCATGCCTCCAGCTTAGTGCGGCTCCCGCTCCCGGGTTTGTGTACAGATAATGCCCTTATCCGGGCGTCTTAAGGGCGTGAGGTGTACACAAACTCGAGTTGGTTGCGGGGCGGATAGGCTGGGCAGGACTTAGTTCTTTGACCGTGGGGGTTGTCGAGTGCTTTTCCCGTTTCAATTCGGGATCGAATGGACATGGCTGCTGGGCGCGTGGGCCATCGTCGAAATCGCCATGCGCATCGTGCTGTTGGGCATCATCCCGGGAAACCGCCGGCCCACCACGGCGATGGCCTGGCTCCTGGCCGTCTTCCTCGTCCCTTCCGTCGGCTTCGTGCTGTTCCTCCTGTTCGGCAATTTCCGCCTCTCCCGCCGTCGTCGGGAACAACAAGAGCAAGTCAACGAGAGGGTGCGGGCCGGAATCTCGGCGCTCGCCGCCGTCGTGAGCGAATACTCCGGGCCCGAATGGGTGACCTCGGCCGGCGAACTGAACCGGCGGCTCGGTTCGCTTCCCATGGTGGACGGCAATTCCGTCGAGCTGATTCCCGGCTACGAGGAATCGCTCAAGGCGATGGCGGAGGCCGTGCGGCGCGCGAAAAACTTCGTCAACGCTGAGTTTTACATCATGAGCAGCGATTCGGTCACGGACGAATTGCTCACCGAATTGGAAAACGCGGCGGCGCGTGGAGTTACAGTCCGGCTCTTGTTCGACCACATCGGAACCCTCCGGATCCGCGGTTACCGCAGGCTCGTCCGCAGGCTCAAGCGTGGGCACATCCAATGGCGGCGCATGCTGCCGCTGCTTCCGATCCATGGCCAGTGGCGCCGTCCGGACCTGCGGAACCACCGGAAAATCCTGGTGATCGACGGCAATGTTGCCTTCACTGGTTCCCAGAACCTGATCGAGCCGTCGTACAACAATCCGAAGCACCGCCGGGCCGGGCGCAAATGGGTGGAGCTCATGGCGAGGTTGGAGGGGCCCATCGTGACCACCCTCAACGTGGTGTTCGCCACGGATTGGCTCAGCGAAACGGACGAATCCCTCGAAAGCCAATTGCAGATCCCCGCCCAACCCACGCCAGGGCGCATGACGGCCCAGGTCGTCCCCAGCGGGCCGGGGTTCGCCACGGAAAACAACCTGCGTTTGTTCAATACCCTGATCTATTCGGCCCAGCACCGGATCTCGATCTGCAGCCCGTATTTCGTCCCCGACGATTCGCTTCTGTACGCGATTACGACGGCGGCGCAACGTGGCGTCGACGTCGAACTTTTCGTGTCGGAAAAGGGGGACCAGTTCCTGGTGGACCATGCCCAGCGCTCGTACTACGAGGCGCTCCTGGAGGCGGGGGTGCGGATTTACTTGTATCGCGCCCCGTATGTACTGCACGCCAAGCACTTCACCATCGACGACGAAGTGGCGGTCCTCGGCTCGAGCAACATGGACATGCGCTCGTTTTCGCTCAACATGGAGGTGTCCGTGATGCTCCTCGGTGCCACGGCCGTGGATAAAATGCGGTCGGTGGAATCTGCGTACCGTGAGATGTGCCGCGAACTGACCCTCAATGCCTGGACCCACCGGCCGATGCTCGCCAAATACGTGGACAACGTGGCCCGATTGACGGCGACACTGCAGTAGTCCGGAAATGATTGCCTAGCCGAACTTGTTGTCATCGGTATGGGACAAAGGACGGCATGCCATGAATGAGCACATCGTGAAGCCGACGGTTGTGGTGGTCGGCGGAGGCTACGGCGGGATTGGCGTTGCTAAGGCACTCGACGAGGCGGCCGACGTCGTACTCGTGGAACCCAAGGACGCATTCGTGCACAACATCGCGGCACTCCGTTCGGTGGTCCAACCGGACTTCCTTCCGCGGATGTTCCTGCCTTACGACCGCCTTTTGAAGAACGGCACCGTGCTCCGGGACCGGGCAACCAGGGTGGACGGCCATACGGTCGAACTGGCTTCGGGGATCCGCCTCACGCCGGACTACCTCGTCCTGGCGAGCGGATCCAGCTACCCGTTCCCCGCGAAGAGCGACCAATCGGCCACGGTCGACGCCGTCGCGAAGTATCAAACCGCGCATGACAACCTCAAACGGGCGGACAGTGTCATGCTTTTGGGTGCCGGTGCGGTTGGCCTTGAATTCGCCGGCGAGATCGCCGCGGCGTGGCCGGACAAGGACATCTTGCTTGTGGACGTGGCGCCGGACATCCTGCCGGGGCCCTATGATCAGAGGCTGCGCGAAGAAATCACCAGGCAGTTGGACGAACTCGGGATCCGGCGAAACCTCGGTAGTCCCCTGGTTCAGCCGCCCCCGACGCGGGCTGGCGAATTCGGCCGGTTCACCGTCGCTACAAGCGACGGTACGTCAATTGAGGCCGACATTTGGTTCCGCTGCTACGGCATCGCGCCCCAGACGGACTATGTGGCGGGCGAGCTCCTGGCTGCGCGGACCCGCGACGGGTACCTCGAAGTCACGCCTGAACTCCGCGTGGCGGGCTTCGAGACCGTCTACGCCCTCGGCGACATCTCGAACATCGACGTCAACAAGGCCGGCGTGGCAGGCCGCCAAGCCGCAGTGGTCGCCACCAATATCCAGGCCCAAATCAACGGTTCCGGAGAGCTGGCGGAGTGGTCGCCGTCGCGCCCGGTGATCATCCTCCCCTTGGGTCCGCGCGGCGGTTCGGGGCAACTGCCCGACGGCGAAATCGCCAGTTCCGAGGCGATCTCCAGGATCAAGGGCCAAGACATGATGGTGGACCGATACGTGGAGATGCTGAACCTCCGCAGCTGATACAGGACGGCGACAGTTGCGGTAGCACCCCCAGGCGCGTGGAGCCTGACCCTCGAAAGTGCCCACCGCCGTCGGGGTCTTTCCTTCCCGGCGTAATGGGGCGATTCTGTAAGCAAAGCCTGCATCGGAGGAATTGTTCGGAGGCATCATGGCCCGGAAAAACCAGACCCAAGCTACGCAGGATCGTCCCGAGCCCGGCGAGGAATATCCGGAAAAGGTCCGGATCCTGGCCGAAGGACGGCTCGTCAGCGACCGGCTATGGAACGCGGACCTCGCTCCTGCCAGGCAACGCAATTGGCGGGTCCGGAGCCTCTTCGCCCTCTGGATGTGCGATGTGCACAGCATTGCCGGGTACACGTTCGCCGCCGGGCTCTTCATTACCGGGCTAGTGGGATGGCAAGTGTTCCTGGCGCTCGTGGTGGGCATTACTTTGGTGTACTTCCTCATGAACTTCGCCGGGACCGCGGGGCAGAAAACCGGTGTCCCGTACCCGGTCCTCGCGCGGATGTCGTTCGGGCTGTTCGGCGCCAACCTCGCTGCGTTGATCCGGGCGCTGATCGCCATCGCCTGGTATGGCATCCAGACCTGGCTCGCGTCCGAGGCCGTGTTGGTCCTGGTGTTTTCCGTCTGGCCCCAACTGACGCCCCTCGACGGCCAGGACGCACCCCACATCCTTGGCCTTACCCCGCTCGGCTGGGCCGCGTTCCTGGTGCTCTGGGCGGTCCAGTTGCTGGTCATCCGCCGCGGCATGGAAACGGTCCGGAAGTTCCAGGACTGGGCCGGCCCGGCGATTTGGGTGGCCATGTTCGCGCTCGCCGTGTACATCTTGACCCAGGCGGGCGACAAATTCAGCCTTTCGATCCCCGGAGTCGCACCCCTCGACGGCCCCGCCGCGGTGACGCAGTTCTTCTCGGCCATCGCCTTGACCGTCACGTACTTTGCCGCGCTGCTCCTGAATTTCTGCGACTTCTCCCGCTTCTCGCCGGACCGCCGGACCATATTGCGTGGAAACTTCCTGGGACTTCCCGTGAACTTTATCGCCTTTGCCCTGGTGACGGTGGTTGTCACGGCCGGCGCTGCGTCCTACTTCACCAAGGACCAGTACCAGGGGCAGGACATGTTCAAGGTCATCACCGATCCCGTGGCGATTGTCCAGGCCATCAGGAATCCGTGGATCACCATCATCGCCGCCGTGACTTTCGTGGTGGCGACCATCGGCATCAACGTCGTGGCCAATTTCGTCTCGGCTTCCTATGACCTCGCCAACGTGGCCCCGCACCGGATCGATTTCCGCCGCGGCGGCCTCATCAGTGCGCTCCTCGCGATCGTGATCCTGCCGTGGAACCTCTTCAGCAGCCCGGTGGTGATCGTGTATTTCCTTGGCGGACTGGGTGCGCTCCTTGGCCCGTTGTTCGGCGTCATCTTCACGGATTTCTTCCGTATCCGGCACCAGCGCTGCAAGGTTTCGGACCTGTACCACGAGGACGAGAAGGGCCTTTACTTCTATACGAAGGGCTGGAACCTCAAAGCGGTAGCCGCTTTGGTGCCGGCCGCCGTCGTCGCGGGCATTTTGGCGCTGGTTCCGGCGCTGCAGACGTTCCTGCCGGGAGGCTCGGGCCTGGGCCCGTACTCATGGTTCGTCGGGGCGATCATCTCCAGCCTCATCTACTACGCGATCACGCACAAAGACGTCCGGACAATCCGCGCCCGCACCGAAGAACACGACTAGTTTGCGTACACCTCGCACCCCTTAAGAACGGTCTTAAGGGGTGCGAGGTGTACACAAACTCCTAGGGGGAGGGGAATTCCGCGCCGAGGGCCGAGAGGACGCCGAATGCCTTGGTCCGGATTTCCTCGTACTCCTCGAAGGGCCTGGAATCCGCGGTGATGGCGCCCCCGACGCCAAGGCTCAAGGTCCGGCCGCCGTCGCCGTCGGGACTCATCACCAAAGTCCGGATCACGACGGCGAGATCGGTAGCCGCGTTGAGCGAAAAGTAGCCGATCGCACCGGAGTAGACCCCGCGCGGCCCCGACTCGAGCTCATCGAGGATGTCCATGGTGCTGATCTTCGGCGCGCCCGTCATGGAGCCGGCGGGGAACGCCGCCGCCACCGCCTCGGCACGGGGGGCGCCGGGCCGCAAGCGGGCGTCGATCGTGCTCACCATTTGGTGCACCGTCGCGTAGCTTTCCACCGCGCACAGCCGGCTCACCGTGACCGAGCCGGGAACGGCGAAATGGCTGAGGTCGTTGCGGAGGAGGTCCACGATCATGATGTTCTCGGCACGGTCCTTGACCGAGTTTTCGAGCGACCACCGCAGCGCTTCGTCGATGCCCGGATCGGACGCCCTCGCCCGGGTCCCCTTGATCGGCTCGGCCCGCATGGCGCCGTCGGACGCAATCCGCAGGAAACGCTCCGGCGACGTGCTGGCCACCACCAGCTCGCCGAACCTCAGGTAGCTCGCGAAAGGTGCCGGGTTGCGGCGCCGCAGCGTGAGGTAGCTTTGCCACGGATCGAGCCCGGGATCCACGGCACTCACCGTGGTGGTCAGGCAGACTTCGTAGGTGTTGCCCTCGGCGATCTGCGCCTGGGCGTCGCAGATCTTCACTTTGTATTCGTCTTCGGTATCGCGGCTCGCGAATTCGGGCACCACCCCGCAGTGCCCGACGGCGGGATCCCCGGCCGCGCGGTCTGGCCCGCCGCCCGCTTCAGGCGCCGGAATCCGGGCGGACGAGTGCACTGCTTGCCGTGCCAGCTCCAACCAATCGTCGGCGTCGGGAGCTTCAAGGGCGAGCAGCCACACGGCGTTGTCGCGGTGGTCGATCACTACGGCACGGCCGGCGAAAAGCAGCGCGGCGTCAGGGGTTGTTGAGTGGACGTCGTTGCCGCCGGTCTCCCGCTTCAGCTCATAGCCGAGGTAGCCGAGCCAGCCCAGCGTAAATTCACACTCGTAGCCTTCAGGCGCCCTGAGTGCCTTTCGTCCCCACACGGTGTCCAGCCAGCGGAAAAAGGGACCGGTGGTCTCCACGGTTGCGCAACCGGCGCTGAGCCGGGTGGCACCCCAACTGTGCAGGACCGATTGGCCGAACGATCCGCCGTCGTCCGCCAGGATGCTGAAGCGGCTGCGCTCGGCGGCGTTCGCGATCTCGGGGTTGACGTAGGCGCTGGCGTCGGAGGCCGCGTTCGAGGAATCGAGCCAGACGGCGTTGGCCGATTCGCCGTACAGGGTATGGAAGAGCTCGGCGGCGCGGGGTGCGGCGCCGATGCGTTCGGCCCGGAGCTGCAATCCGCGGCGTGCCGAGAGTTCGGGGGCCAGTACGGGGGAGAGCGCGGGAAGGTAGTTCAGCGCTTGCAGGACATCTTCAGGCGCATGGCCGTCGGCCCGGTTGAGGACGTGGACGTCGGCGTTGTCCAGGACGTCGTCGGCATCCAGCCATTCGTCTTCCTGCGCCGCCCAGGTGTCCCAATAGGGCTCGTAGCTGCTGCCGTCCCGCACCAGGGCGCGGCTCTTGCGGTCGTCGTCGGGCGCGTCCACCCAGATCACGGCGTCCAGCATGGGCCGCGCGGTGTTGGCGGCGGCGCCGACGCCTTCCACGATCACGATCTCGGCGGGCAAAGTCACGTGGGTCCGGCCGTCGTAGTGGTTGGCCCAGTCCCAACTGACCCATTCCGCGGCGTCGCCCTGCCGCAGCGGCGACAGGACCGTGGTGACGTACCGCTCGATTCCCGCGGCAAGCCCGTTCCAGCCGGGATAAATGTCCTCAAGGTGGAACAGCGACACCTTGTGATGCATGCGGAGTCGGGCGGCGAGTTCGACGGCGAGGGTTGTCTTTCCCGCGCCGGAACGGCCATCGATGGCGATGATCACGGGTGCTGGGGTCATGAAATAGAGCGTACCTGCTGTGGGTCGAGTAGCTGTCCGGCGCCCTGCTGCCGTTCGGCGAGGACGCTCCTGGCGTGCGCGACAATGCCGGGGACGGCCGCGCTGATCAGGTTCCACGTAATGTCGAAATCGTCGTGGCCGCCGTACCAAGGATCCTCGATGCCCAGGTCCAGCGTGCTTCGGCCGGCCGCGGTGGGGTCGAAGCTACGCAGCATCCGGATCTTGCCGAGGGTTTCGGAGTCCGGGGCCGCTTCGTGGAGCCAGCCGTAGTGGTCGACGTCGAGGGCCAGGATCAGGTCCCGCTCGCGGAACCACTCGGGCCGCCAGCTCCGCGCAATGTGCTTCCCGGACTGGATGCGGTTGGCAGTCAGGACCCGGGCCGCGCGCGGATCGATGGGGTGCCCGACCTCGTACGAAGTAGTCCCCGCGGAGTCCACAACCACAGCGCCACCCAGCCCTCCGGCGTCGAACGCTTCGGTCAACATCAGCTCAGCCATGGGGGAGCGGCAGATGTTTCCCGTGCAGACGGTGATGATGCGGTATGGGCTCGACGCTGAGTACATGCAGCAAGCATGAGGGATGCCACCCCGTCTTGGCTAGTCGAACGGGTAGTTGCCGGAAGAATTTGTAAAGACGCTGGCGAAGGAGTAGTAGCGGCGCGGCCGCAATTGCCAGCGAACGGCCTTAAGTGCACACCAAATCCCGACGCCGGTACCCGTCAAGGCCGGCAGCCACCAGGGCCGCTGCGAGCACCAGGCTCCACCACGCCGCACCCCAATCGGTGCCGTCCGAAAACACGTGGGGCACCACGTGGAAAGGGCTCGTGTCCATCAACCATTCCGGAGCTTTCAACACTTGTCCGAAGAACGTGAGCAGCAGCCAATAGACCAGGAGGAGCCAAGCGAGCGAGCGTAGTTGCGGAGCCCACCCGACCAGGGCCACCGCGACTCCGACGGCGAGCCAAATGGCAGGGAGCTCGGCAATCCCTTGCAGGACGACCTTCCAGACGTCGAGCGGTGTGCCCGACATATTGGAAGCAATTCCCAAGGCCAGGGAGCACAGGATCATTCCCGCGGCGGGCGCGGCGACCGACACTACGACGGTCGGAGCGACATGGCTCAGCCGCGATAACGGCGCGGACAAAACCCATTCCGACCGGCGCTCTTCCTCTTCAGCATAGAAGCGCAAGGCGAGCTGGATGCCCACCACTGCCCCGATGATTCCCAGGAGCAGCACCAGGACTTCGACGAATCCGTATGCCAACTGTTCCTCCGTGGCCACACGGAACGCGATCATTTGCTTGACGAACGGATTGCTGGCGAACACGCTGCTCAATGCCCCGGTGACCAGTCCGAACACCGAGCCGAGGACCAGGAGGTTCACGCCCCACGTCCACAAGGGGAGCCGGTTCAGCTTGGCCGTCAGGCCCCACATGCCGACGCGGCCGCGTGCAGGACCCGGCCTCGTGGGGATGAGCCCGAGGCCGAAGTCGCGTTGAGAGGAGAGCCACGCCGCCCAGAACGCCAGGCCGATGCTTGCCACAAGCAAGAGCAGGAAAGGCCAAGGGTTGTTTTCGGCGGACGGCCGGATGCTCTCCGCCCATCCCATGGGGCTGAACCAGAGGATCCAGTCCGCGCCGGGGAACGTGTCGCCGAGCCCGCGCACAAGGTAGGAGATGCCGAGCACCGTTGCCGCGAGCGTGTTGGCGACGCGCGCCACGGAGCCCAGTTGCGCCGTCACCGCAGCGACGCCGGCGAACACGATTCCGGTGCCCGTCAGCATGCTTCCGAGGGCATACGCGGACGACGGCGGCGCACCGGCAAATGCCAACGTGACGGCCACCAGGAGACCCACCGCGGCGGAAGCAAGCCATGCGAGAACGAGAGCCGACGCAAGCCGTGCGTGCCGGCCGACGACCCCGGAGTCCAGCAGTTCCGCTTGTCCGGTGTCCTCGGACGCCCTCGTGTGCCGGGTTACCGTCAGTATCGCCATGAGGGCAGCGAAGAACATGCCGAACATCTGGATTCGCCAAGTGGTGAAACCGATCGCCGTGCTGAGGTCCGTCGCGGGCCCGAAGAGGAGCGAGAAGGCCGGATTGGCGGACAGCGTCGACTGGAGCACCACCGCATCAGCCTGCGAAGGAAACAGCGACGGATAAGCCGAAAAGGCAATCAAGGGGAACACCGCGAAGATGAGCAGCCACGGGAGCAGCTTCCGGAAGTCCAGGCCGATCGCGTGCCGGAGCAGGGGCCCGGTTCCCGTCAGCGCCTGGATCATTCCGCGCGCCTGCGGCCGTGCCTGTCGAAGAACGATGGGGCCATCTGTTCGTCGTCGTGCTCCACGGACAGGTCCGACGGGTCGCCGTAATGCTGGAGGAACAAATCCTCAAGGCTCGGCGGCGAAACCGTGAGCGCCGACATTCCATGGTGGGAAAGGACGCTCATCGCGTCCCCGAGGTTCTCCGAGTCCACGCTGAAATGCACGCGGTGCCCTTCAATCCTCAGGTCAGCGAGGCCGGGAAGGGTGGTCAGGAGGGCCGCGTTGCCGTCGATCGTCGCGGAGACGTTGGTACGGGCGCGGGAACGCATCTGCTCGAGGCTGCCCGTCTCCACCACTTTGCCCTTGCGGATGATGCTGATGCGGTCCGCGAGGGCTTCCACTTCGGCGAGGATGTGGCTCGAAAGCAGGACGCTGCGACCCAGCGACCGCTCCCAGCGGATTTCTTCGCGGAAAGTGGCTTCCATGAGGGGGTCGAGGCCCGAGGTTGGCTCGTCGAGGATCAGGAGTTCGGCGTTGGAGGACAAGGCGGCAATGATGGCAACCTTCTGCCGGTTTCCCTTTGAATAGGTGTGTCCGCGCTTTGTCGGATCCAGTTCGAGGGCTTCCAGCAATTCATCGCATCGTTTGTCGTCCAAGCCCCCGCGGAGCCTGCCCAGAAGGTCGATCGCCTCGCCGCCGGTAAGGCTGGGCCACAGGCTCACATCACCGGGGACATAGGCCATGCGCCGGTGAAGGGGAACCACGTCGCGCCAAGGATCCGCCCCCAGCACCTTCACGGTTCCGGCATCTGCCCGGAGGAGGCCTAGCAGGATCCTGAGCGTGGTTGATTTGCCCGCCCCGTTCGGGCCGAGGAAGCCGTGGACTTCGCCTTCCTCGACCTCAAGGTCCAGTCCGTCCAGGGCCTTGAACCGACCGAACGATTTCACGAGCCCGGAGATGCTGACGGCACTCATGGACAGAGCTTACCCCCGGGCCGTCCGGGCGGACAGGGGCAGGCTAGGACCGGTGCCGAACTACATCCTCGACGCCGGGATAGGCCGCCTGGGTGCCTTTCTTGGTGGTCGCCAGAGCTGCGGCGACCGAGGCGAACGCCGCTGCCTCGGCAAGGGGTTCTCCCGCGGCAAGGCGGGCAGCCACAGCACCCGTGAAGGCGTCGCCGGCTCCGGTTGTATCCACGGCCTGGACCTCGGTGGGCGCGATCCGGACCACCCGTTCTCCGGCGGCTGCCTGCGAATCCAAGACCACCGAGCCTTGCGAGCCGAGGGTAACCAGGACCCGCTCCAAACCGCGGTCCGCGAACTGGCTCCGTACGCCTTCCCACTCGCTCGCGGGCGCCGTCGGAAGGGGCATCTCGGCCTCGCCCAGGAACAGGGAAGCCTCGTGCGCGTTGACCAGCAGGACGTCGCTCAAGGCCGCGAGGCTTTCCGGCATTTCCCCGTACGGCGAGAGGTTCAGCAGGACTGTCGCGCCGGCGTCGTGCGCTGTTTTGGCGGCCGCCTCGACGGTCTCCAAGGCCACCTCGAGGCACAGGCACAGGACCGCGGCACCGTCGAAGGCTTCAGTTGCTACGTCCGCGGGCGCGAGGGTGCCGTTGGCGCCGGCCGAAATGATGATGTTGTTCTCGCCGTGTTCGTCCACCGCGATCACCGCGACGCCGGTGGCTACGTCCCCGGAACGGCGGACGCGGGAGACATCCACTCCCGCGCCTTCCGTTGAAGCGATGAGCATGTCCCCGTTCGGGTCCTTCCCGACGGCGCCAATGAGGCTGACATCGCCGCCCAACTTGCTTGCCGCCACAGCCTGGTTCGCGCTTTTGCCGCCGGGGTTGACGGAGAAGCCGTTGCCGTGGACGGTTTCGCCCGGGAGCGGGAGGCGCTCGCAATAGATAGTCAGGTCGGCATTCAGGGAGCCGACGACGACGATCCGGCCGTTCACTTCGCTACCTCGGCTTCCAGCGGCTTGGGAATCAGGAGCGACGCCGCGAACGCGGCGACCGTGATGACCAAGCCGACGATGACGTCGGTCAAGTAGGACGTCTTGACGTCGCCCGCGGCGGTGGTGGCAACGAGGACGGCGGGCAACACGAGGAAGCTCAAGCCCGCGCCGAGGTTGAACGCCCCGGCGTTCATGCCGGGCAGGAACCCGGGGTTGCCGGCGGGGGAGAGGACGACGCCGAGTCCGTTGAGCATGATGTTGACCGTACCGGCGTACATGATGCCTAGCAAGGCGGTTCCAACGATCATGAGCGGCAGGCTGTTGAGGCCGAAGAACGCGATAAATGCCAGGGCGGCAATGCTGCCGATCATGCCGATGCGAAGGACCTTCGTGTAGCCGAGGACCGGTGCGAGGCGGCCGCTGATCGGACCGAAGACCCAGCCCAGGAGGGCGTACGGGGTGAGGATCATGAGCGACATTTCGGTGGGGCCGACGCCGAATCCCGGTGCTGAGGCCTGGACGTAGGCCGGCACGATTCCGTTGATGACGGCGAAGATGCCCGTCATGGCAAGGGTGGTGGTAAGGAGCGGTGCCCACGTGGAGCGCTGGCGCAAGTGGACGGTTTCCACCATCGGTTGCTTGGCCCGCTTCTCAGTCCTCCAGAAGGCGGCGAACGCCACCACGGCCACAATGATCAGTCCGATCGAGAGCGTCAGGGTGCCGGCGGAGTAGCCGCTGACCAGCTTGGATCCTTCGTTGAGGGCCGTCAGGAGGGCGCCGACTGCCACCACGATGAAGAGCACGCCCCACCAGTCCATGGTGGTGCCGGCCGCAGGCTTGCTTTCGTCGGCCAGGAACGCGATCAGGGCAGTGGCGATGAGGGCGAGGCCGACCATGAGCCAGAAGATGCTGCGGAAACCGAAGTGCTCGGCGAAGTAGCCACCCACGAAGGAGTCAACGCCCGCCACGCCGCCGTTGACGGCGGTGATGAGGCCCATCAACGCACCGTATTTGCGGGGGTTGTCGACGGCGGAGCGCAGCATGATGAGGCACAGCGGCACCGTGGGACCGCTGACGCCCTGGATGATGCGGCCCACGAAAAGCCACGTGACGTCCGGGGCGAGCGCCGCGATGACGGAACCCGCGGCCATCAGGATCATCATGCCGACGAGGATCTTCTTGCGGCCCACGATATCGCTGAGCCTCGGCAGGAAGAGGGAGAACAAGGCGGCGGCGGTGAAGAACCACGTCTGCGAGAGTCCGATTACGGCCTGGTCCGTGTGGAGTTCGTTGCCCATGGTGACCAGGGCGGGGCTGAGCATGGACGCGTTGAGCTGGAACGCCACGCATGCTGCGAGGAGGGCGACCATCAGTGCCGTGACGTTGCCGCGGCTGGTCTTGTTGGTGTTGGTCAAGGTGGTCATTTACTTGGCCTCTCCTGCCATGCCGCCCGCTACGGCGGGTTCAAGGACTTCGCCTGCGGCAGCTCCGCCGTCGTGCGCTTGTGTGCCTGGCTCGCCTGGTTCAACTGGCTCGCCGATCCGGATGATCGCGTCGGTGACCAGGTTCCAGAACTTTTCGTGGTCGAGGTCCACTGCCACGGAGGTGTGGCAGTCCGCCGGGGCGGGGGCGCGGAAGTCCGCGACAGTCATGCCAAGGGTGAGCTTGCCTTGCAGTTCGATGTCCACGGGGACTTTGCGCGTGGTCATCACACTGGGATCGATGACGTAGGCAACGGCGCAGGGGTCGTGGACCGGCGGGTAGTCGAAACCCTGGGCATCCTTGTAGGTCTTCGTGAAGAACTCCATGAGTTCCATGACGAACTTGGCAGGCTTGGTGCCGATGGCGGCGATCTTCCCGACGACCTCTGGGGTGGCGAGCGCTTGGTGCGTGAGGTCCAGGCCGACCATCACCACGGGCCATTTTTCGTTGAAGACGATGTGGGCGGCCTCGGGGTCGATGATGATGTTGAACTCTGCCACGGCGCTCCAGTTGCCCACGTGGTAGCCGCCGCCCATGAGGACTACTTCCTTGACGCGTTCGACGATGCGCGGCTCCTTGCGTGCTGCCATCGCGATATTGGTCAGTCCCGCCGTCGGGACGAGGGTCACGGTGCCCGGCTCGTGCGCCATGACCGTCTCAATGATGAGGTCGACGGCGTGCCTCGGGTCCAGCTCGATTGCGGACTCCGGCTGGTCCGGGCCGTCCATGCCGGTTTCTCCGTGGATATCCGGTGCGGTTTCGATGGAACGGACCAGCGGCCGATCGCAACCGGCGGCGAAGGGAACACCGGTGATGCCCGCGATGGTTCCGACGGAAAGGGCGTTGCGCGTGACTTTTTCGAGCGTCTGGTTGCCGACGACGGTGGTCACCGCGAGCAACTCGATGTCCGGATTTCCGTGCGCCAGCAAGAGGGCAACGGCGTCGTCATGCCCGGGGTCACAGTCCAGGATGATCTTCTTGCGTTCACGGGTCATGGTGTTGGGATCCATGGTCATCTCCACGTCATTGGGGCCTGCCGAAGTTTTTGCCCCGGCAGGGCGCTAAAGCATTTAACGGAATTCTGGCATCGGATCGCGGCCTGCGTCAAGCGCTTAACGTGAATTGCGTCAAGCGCTTGATGCCTTGCCGCGACTGTGGCGCCGAGATTCCGGCTACGATCGATGTATGGAATCGGCGGAACGAGTACAAACACCGCAGGCTCGAGCCCAGCGCGTCACGGCGGCAATGGTGGCTTCCCGGGCAGGCGTTTCCACCGCGACCGTATCCCTGGTTGCCAACGGTAAAACCCAGGGCAGGGTCTCCGAGGACAACATCTCGCGTGTCCGCCAGGCGATCGCGGAACTGGGCTACGTGGTGGATGGCATCGGAAGCTCTTTGGCCAAGGGCGTGAGCTCGATCGTGATCCTCGTGGCGCCGGATATCTCCAACCCCTTCTTTGCCAAGGTCATCGCCGGGGTCCGCGAAGCCCTTGGCTCCGACTACCAATTGCTGCTCTCCGTGACCGACGCCGGCGAGTTCCCCCAGGCGGACGACGTCCGGAAGCTCCTCGCGCTTCGCCCGGCCGGCTTGCTCGTGGACGCACCCAATGCGTTGTTCTTGGAGGAACTGTCAATCACCGGGCCTTTGGTCCTCCTTGACGCGCCCGGGCTGGAAGCCTACGCCCCTTCCGTGAACCTCGACGTCGCGCACGGTGCCCGCGAATTGGCAGCCCACCTGGCCGAATCCGGCCACACCCGGGTTGCCTACATGGACAGCGTGACCGGGACTGCGACCTTCGACGTCCGCCGCGCCGCGTTCCTCGATGAAGCCCGCGCCCGCGGTGTTTCCGTTGCGGACCATCACACCGTCAGCACAACCATCGACGTCGGAGCAGCGGCGGCTGCTTTCGCCGCGGCTTGGCCGGCGTGGGAGCGGGCCGGGGTCACCGCCGTCGTCTGCGGAACCGATACCCACGCCTACGGTGTGCTGCAGGAAGCCCGGGTGGCTGGAGTCCGGATCCCCGAGCAACTCGCCGTCGCCGGCTTTGATGACTTGCCTTATTCGGCTACGAGCAATCCGAGCCTGACCAGTGTGCACTTGCCCGCCACCCCCTTGGGACTCAAAGCCGGCGAACAGTTGCGCGGCCTGATGGAAGGCCGCGAACTGGAGCAACCGCAGGTGACGCTCGAGAGTTCGCTGGTGGTGCGCGGGTCCACGGGGTAGGTCTTTCGTTGGCCTCTACGTGACGTAATGCGCGTCCGGTCCGCTCGGCAAAGCCGGCACGGTGGCACCCACTCCGCCTCCGGCCGGTTCTGTATCTCCACAGGTGTCCTACGCGCCGTTCCTCCCCTCCACACCGTGTTCTCAATACGTCAGCATTTCGGGGACGTCGAACGGTGCCACCCTCCCACGGGCAGCTGGCGGGCTCACGGTGCAGCTGAATTCCGAGAACGGTGGGCTTGAGCTCACCGCCGAAACTCCATGCAATCCGGTCAGCGGACCGGCAATGATCACAGGGAGCGCTCCCGTTGTCGAAAAGCTGGCGCTCGATGCGGCTGGATGTGCCGGCGACCCGGCTGAACAGGAAAAGTGGGTCTTTCAATTCCTTGCAAAGCCTATTGAAATTCGATCAGACGTCTTGACATGGAAGAGCGGAACCGACCCTCTCAGCTTCAAAAGCAAGTAGCGTCCATGCTGCGTAGGGGTGCTGGGTACCGGGTACCGGCTCAAGGTGGGGGCTCCTCGCCGCGGCGTGCGCCCGGGTAACGGTCCTTTTCCAGCTGGAAAGCGATGCTCGCGCAGCAGCCGAAAAAGAAATTCGTGATTTTTTCGCCTGATGGTGGTTCTCCGGCCTAAAAATGTCAGTGGTCGCTGGGAGGCTTTTCTTATGGACGGCATTCAGGGAACGCAGCTGATCGGGACGGGCGCGCCTTCGGGCGGCGCGGTCCCGGCTGGTGCTGTCCCGGGCGGCGCGGTCCGGAGCGTCCGTGTGCGGGACTTGATCGATGCGGTGAAGGCGATCCGGCCCGGCGTCCACGGCAGTGAAGCCGGGCTTACCGAACTGTCCGCTGAACTGATTGACCAGTTGCGGGCACTTGAGGATTTGAAGTCGGCGGTCGCGGCTGCGCAGGCGAGGATCACTGTGGCGTTCGATGCGGCCCAGCAGCAGTTCCAGGCGGCAGCGGGTGTTCCGGTAGAGGAGCGCGGCCGCGGTGTCGCGGCGCAGGTGGCGTTGGCGCGGCGGGAGTCCCCGGCCCGGGGGTCGCGATTCCTGGGTTTGGCGAGGGCGTTGGTGATGGAGATGCCCCGTACCCTCGCCGCCCTGGACGCCGGGCGTATGAACGAATGGCGGGCCACCCTGTTGGTGAAGGAAACGGCCTGCCTGTCCGCCGAGGACCGGTGCGCGGTGGACGAGGAATTGGCCGCCGACTCGGGGTCCTTCGACGGCGCCGGGGACAAGGCCATCGTTGCGGCGGCCCGGGCGGCGGCGTACCGGCGGGATCCGCGCACGGTGACCGAACGTGCCAGCCGCGCGGCCACCGAGCGGTGCGTGAGCCTGCGCCCGGCTCCGGACACCATGACGTACCTGACGGCGCTTCTGCCGGTCGCCCAGGGCGTCGCGGTGCACGCGGCGTTGAGCCGGCATGCGGACACCCTCCGCGCCACCACTGGGGACCCTCGGTCCCGGGGGCAGGTCATGGCCGATGCCCTGGTTGAGCGCATCACGGGGACCGCTGGAGGTGTTTCGGGCGTGGAGATCCAGTTGGTCATGACGGACAGGACCTTGTTCCAGGGCGACAGTGAGCCGGCGCGCCTACCGGGGTATGGGATCGTGCCCGCGGCCTGGGCAAGGGCACTGCTGGCCGGAAATCCCGGCAGTAACGACACCACGCAAGGCGGGACAAAACCTGGCCACGCAGGAGCAGACCACGCAGGAGCAGGCCACGCAGGACCAGGCCACGCAGAACCGAGCCGGCCAGGAGCAGGCTACGCAGAACCGAGCCGGCCAGGAGCAGGCTACGCAGGACCGAGCCGGCCAGGACCTGGCTACGCAGGATCAGGCCACGTAGGACCGAGCCGGCCAGACCATCCAGGACAGTCCCAAGCGGAGCAGCCCGAGTCCGGGGACCACGAATTCAGGGTCTGGTTGCGGCGCCTCTACACGGCCCCCGGGACCGGGGAGCTTGTTGCTGCGGATTCGAGGGCACGGTTGTTCTCCGCCCGGCAGCGGCGCTTCATCCAGGTCCGTGACGATACCTGCCGGACCCCATACTGCGACGCGCCGATCAGGCATTTTGACCACATCCTCCCCTGGCATCAGGGAGGCATCACCGGACTGAATAACGGGGCCGGGTTGTGCGAAGCATGCAATTACACGAAGGAACTCCCTGGCTGGAGAGCGCAAATCGGAGCAACACGCCCCGGAGCAGCGACAACACGCCCCGCCATACGGCACCTCATCGAAATCCACACCCCCACCGGGCATAGCTACCGGTCAACGGCCCCGCCCCTGCCAGGAGCCCGAATAAACGGGGACCCGCCCGTCATGGCGGCACACTATTTCGGCGATGTGTCCCGCGTGCGCCACCGGCCGGAACTACGCCGGCCTGCCTAGTCGCGTTGGTGACCGGAGGCAACAGCGGCATCGGATTCCAGACGGCGCGGCAATTGCTCGACCATGGTGTGCGTTATGTCCGTCGGCGGCGAACCGGCCGAGGCGGCTACGGGAGTCGTTCGTCTCGCGCTCATTCCCGACGATGGCCACACCAGGGGCCCTCTGATCCTGGGATGGCACGCGCGTTCCTTGGTAGGAAAGGGTCCTGAGCAGGAACTTCGGCTAAGCCGGTAGTAGTAGCCGGGCCCTCACGGCTCGGAGGCCTTGGTCAGTCAGTGGATGACGGCGAGCAGAACGCCCACGCACATGAACAGCACGCCAAAGGTGCGGTTGAGGACCTTCTGCCCATGCTCATTGTGCGTAAACCGCTGGAATGAACGGGCGGCCAAAGCAAAGAAGAACCACATGACGCAGACGTCGATGAAGACGACCGTTGCGCTGAGGATCAAATACTGGGGAACGAGCGGCTGCTCCGGGCGGATGAATTGCGGCATGAAAGCCAGGAAGAAGACGATCGCTTTGGGGTTGAGCAGGTTGACCCAGACGCCCCTCTGGAACATCGACCACGCCGGTTCGTTGCGCTTGGCTTCGACCTTTTCTTTGTCCAGGTCCGGCCGGTGCAGGAATTGCCGGATGCCCATGTACACCAGATACGCCGCACCCGTGTAGCGGATGATGTTGAAGAGCAGCGGCGAACTTGAAACCAAGACGCCCACGCCGAGGGCCACTATCAGGATGTGGATGATCAGGGCGGTCTGTTGGCCGAACACTCCCCAGATGGAGCGGCGGAATCCCGAGTTGAGCGAATTGCTCATCGTGGAAATGGCGCCCGCGCCCGGGGTGAAACTGATCAGGGTGCCGGCGCCAACCAATGCCAGCCAAAGGGAAATTTGCACCGATCAAGCTTACGGCCAAGCTGAACGCAGTCCGGACGCCCGGCTATTGCTTTCTTGGGGTGATTGAGCTGGAGGCGCCGATTGTTTCCATTTACCAGAGAGTCTCGACCAACGGGAATGCGTGAAATTCCCGGTCGGCCGTTATGACCACCATGGATTCCACGATGGCCTGGGCAGCGATCAGCCTGTCGAACGGGTCCCGATGCTCCCAATCCAAATGCCCGGCGGCGAGTGCGTGGACGCTACGGATAGACAGCTCCTCGTTCGAAGCCGGCTTGAATGGTCATGGTTCGAGGCTATGCAGAGCCACTCGGCACCGGCAGGGGTTATCTGCGCTATGTGGAAAACTGCCCAAGTTTCGCCGCTTTCCAGAGTAAGTAGCGACGCTCCGGGAGGCTTCCGGTCTTCTTCGCGGCGGCGAGGAAGCACTCGCGGGCACGTACAGGGTCGCCGGACATCTCAAGCAGGTGCCCACGGACGGCGTCGACCCGGTGCCACCGCGCGAGCCCGGAAGCCTGCGCCAGCCCCGAAGCCTGTGCCAGCCCGGGCAACGCCGCCCCGGAAGCCTGCGCCAGCCCGCCGTCGAGCCCGTCCAGAAGTTGCAGGGCCGCCTCGGGCCCCTTCACCATCGCGACCGCGACAGCCCGGTTAAGGGTCACGACCGGACCGGGCGCAATCGCCTCGAGGACGTTGTACAACGCAAGGATTTGCGGCCAATCGGTCTGCTCGGCCGAAACCGCTTCAGCGTGGACGGCGGCGATGGCCGCTTGCACCTGGTACGGCCCCGGAGGCCCGGCGCCCAGGACCTTGGGGAGCAATTCGAGCCCCTCGGAGATCCGGGCGGCATCCCACAGTCCGCGGTCCTGCTCGGCGAGCGGAACCAGCATGCCGTCCGGCAGCGACCTCGCCGCGCGCCGGGCATCGGTGAGGAGCATCAGGGCCAAGAGCCCGCCCACTTCCGGTTCTTCCGGGAGCAGTCCCCAGAGGAGCCGCGCCAGCCGGATCGCCTCGGCGGTCAGGTCCTCGCGGTGCATGGAAGGCCCGGAGCTCGCGGCGTAGCCTTCGTTGAAAATCAGGTACAGGACGTGGAGTACGACGCCGAGCCTCGCCTTGCGCTCGGCCGGTCGCGGAAGCTCGAAATGGGCTCCCGCCTTCTTGATGCCCTGCTTCGCCCTGCTGATCCGCTGGCCCATGGTGGCTTCCGGGACCAGGAACGCACTGGCGATTTCCGCCGTCGTGAGTCCTCCGACCGCACGCAATGTCAGTGCCAACTGCGAAGGTGATGAGAGCGACGGGTGGCAGCAGAGGAAAAGGAGCGTGAGGGTATCTTGGTCAACGGGAACCTCGGGCGGCGGTGGTTCGAGGGCCGCGGAGCGCAGTTCACGGGCTTGCCGGGCGCTTTCGCTGCGCCAATGGTCTACCAAGCGGCGGGTGGCCACCGTCGTCAGCCACGCGCGCGGATTGTCCGGGACGCCTGCATCCGGCCATTGCAACGCGGCGTCAAGGAGGGCCTCCTGGACGGAGTCTTCGCATTCGGCGAACTGGCCGTGCTTGCGCGCGAGCATGCCGAGGACCTGCGGCGCGAGCGTGCGCAGCAGGTCCTCGATCACGGTTTCCCCGGCTGGCCGAGCCAAACGCTAGACCTCCGGAGGCGCATCCTGGACGCGGCGGAGCTCAACCACCGGCGCGTACTTCACAATGCTGGAACAAATTTCAACGGCCCGTTCCTCGCTCGCCACATCCACCACCCAGTATCCGATCAGGGATTCCTTGGCTTCGGCGAATGGTCCGTCGGTGGTGATGACCCCGTTGCCCGTTTGCTTCACGAGCTTTGCTGTACCGGGATCGGCCAATCCCGCGTTGAAGACCATCTCGCCGGAGTCGCTGAGGTCCTTGTCGATCTGGATCATGAAGCCGATCATTTCCCTGATCCATTCGGGGTCGGCGGTTTCCATCATTCCTTCGGCGGAACCGAACATCATGATCATGTATTTCATCTCAAACTCCTTCAGAAGGGCGCCCTGCTTGGGTGCTTTCACATCGGGGTCGGAACTGCGCGCGGAATTTCGACATGCATTGCGCTTACGACGTCGACTTTATGCCCGCGCGATGACCTCACCGTTCGGGATCAGGAAGAAACCGTCGTCCGTGGACCCCCAGCGGTGCCAGCCGGCAGCGATCCGCGCCAGGTCCGCCTCGTTCGCGAGCCCGTATTCAAGCGCTTGTTCGGCAAAGGCCGAATGCAGCACGCGCTCGCTCCAGACACGCGACTGCCAGCGTCGCTGCTGGGCGGTCGCGTAGAGCCAATTGCTGCTGGAGGGCGCGACGTCGGTGAAGCCCGCCTGTTGTGCCCACGACACAAGCCGCCGCCCGGCGTCGGGCTCCGCACCGTTCCGGCGCGCGATCTTCTGGTAAAGCTCCATCCAGTCGTCGAGCTCGCGGACCTCTGGATACCAGCTCATGCCATGGAAATCCGCATCCCGCACCGCGACGATCGCGCCGGGCTTGGCGACGCGGCGCATCTCGCGCAAGGCTGCCACGGGGTCGGTCAGGTGCTGCAGGACCTGGTGCGCGTGGACGAGATCGAAGGTTTCGTCTTCGAAATCGAGGTCGTAGATGTTGCCGGTGGCGAATTCCACGTTTTCCACGCCGCGCTCGGACGCGAGTTCGGAAGCCTGGGCCACGATCTCGGCCGAACGGTCGAGCCCGATGACCTTAGCGGGAGCCACCAGTTCCGCGAAGTCGCACGTGATGCTCCCGGGTCCGCATCCGACGTCGAGCACTGACGTCCCGGAGGTGAGATGCGGGATGACGAACGCCGCAGAATTCTCGGCCGTCCGCGAGGCGTGGGCGCGTACTACGGACTCGTGGTGGCCGTGTGTGTAAACGTCTTCAGGCTTCTGCTCGTTCATAGGGAAACGCTACCCCCAAGGAGTGGAGAGCGAGCGGAACGGGACGTTGTTTTCAAGCCGTGAACTGCCACAATGGAGCCATGGCCGCAGCGTGGTGGGGTCGGGGGTCGCAGCTGGGGCGCGGATCGGGCCTCGGCGAACTGCGTGGCGGACCATCCCCGGATGCCCTCCGCCGGCCGTTCTTCCTCGCCGCCGTGATCGTGTTCGCCCTGGCGGTGTTGGCCGAAATCGGCCTGTCCATTCTTTTGGGAGGGACCGCCGTCGACCCCGTTTCCGCCGCCGACGCGGACAAGCTTGGCGTTCCGGTCGATGTCTTCCTGAAGACGCAGCGCGCCTCGTCTGCGCCGCCAGGAGCGGGAATCGGGTTCCTCGCGTTCGTGGACGGCCTGCTCCTGTTCACCGTGCTGATGCTGGGACTCAGCCTCATCATGGAGCTCCGCATCTATGGCCGGGTCCAGGGACTCGTGACGTTGATTGTCACGTTCCTGTGGGTGGTGGGCGCGTTCTTCGCGGCACTTCTGGCGTTGGCGAAGCTCTTCCTGATGTTCGGCCTGTTCGTCGCAGCACCTTTCGGGACGCTGGCCTACCTGGCATTGTGGGGGAGCTTTCCCACGAGCCAGGCGGCCGCCGTCCTTGGGCTCTTGCTGCTGCTGAAGATCGTCTTCGCCGTGCTGCTGGTCCTGAGCCAGCCCAAGTTCCTGAAGGTCACCGGACTTGTGGTCCTGCTGCTCGTCTCGGTGGTCCTGCAGATTATCCTGGGCCTGATCCACGGCTTCCTTCCGGGTCCGCTGGTGTCCATCGGGGACCAGTTTTGGGCGCTCATCACCGTGGTGGTGGCCCTGGTATGGGCGCTCGTCATGCTCATCGGCTCCATTCCGGCCATCATCAACGCCCTGCGCGTAAGTGGCTCGGCAAGTGACTGAAAACTAGCCGGCGGCCACCGCGTCCGGCGTGCGGGTCCGGTACGTGGCGAGGAAGGTCGCGATCCTGCGCACGGCCTCTTCGATGTCGCGGACCGAAGGCAGGATGACGAACCGGAAGTGGTCCGGAGTGGGCCAATTGAACGCCGTGCCGTGGGAAACCAGGATTTTCTGGTCCTGCAGGAGGTCGAGCACGAATTTCTCGTCGCTCGCGATCGGATAGATCTCCGGATCCAGGCGGGGGAACAAATACATGGCCCCGGCAGCCGGAACACAGCTCACGCCGGGTATGGCGGTGAGGAGTTTCCAAGCGAGGTCCCGTTGTTCGCGGAGCCTGCCTCCGGGCCTGATGAGTTCCTCGATGCTTTGGTACCCGCCGAGGCACGTCTGGATGGCGTGCTGGGCCGGAACATTGGAGCAAAGCCGGAGGGAAGCCAGCAGTTCCAGCGCTTCGCGGTACTCGGCGGTGGCCGCGTGCGGGCCGGTCACGGCAACCCAGCCGGCGCGGTATCCGGGCATGCGGTAGGCCTTGGAGAGTCCGCTGAATGTCAGGACGCAAACATCGTCCGCGACCGATGCAGTGTGGATGTGCTTGGCGTCCTCGTAGCGGATTTTCTCGTAGATCTCGTCCGAGAACAGGACCAGGTTGTGCTTCCGGGCCAGGTAGGCGAACTGCTCTAGGATGTAGCGCGGGTACACCGCACCGGTGGGGTTGTTCGGGTTGATGATGACGATCGCCTTGGTGCGCTTGGTGATTTTGGCTTCGACGTCGGCCATGTCCGGCCACCAATTCTGGTTCTCGTCGCAGAGGTAGTGCACCGGCTTGCCTCCCGTGAGGGTCACAGTGGCCGTCCACAGCGGATAGTCCGGGGCCGGGATGAGGACTTCGTCGCCGTTTTCGAGGAACGCCTGCAGCGTCATGGAAATCAGTTCGCTCACGCCATTGCCGATGAAGATGTCCTCGACGCCGATATTCATCAGGTTTTGGGTCTGGTAGTACTGCGAAATCGCGGTCCGGGCAGTGAAGATGCCTTTGGAGTCGCTGTACCCTTGGGCGCCGCGGAGGTGGTGGATCATGTCCACCACCACTGACTCGGGTGCCTCCAGTCCGAACGGCGCGGTGTCCCCGAGGTTCATCTTGAGGATCCGGTGCCCTTCGGCCTCCATGGTCTTGGCTGCCTGGAGGATGGGGCCTCGGAGTTCGTAGCGGACGTTCTCTAGTTTGCTGGAGTGCTGCATCGGACGCATGGTTGATCTTTTCATGAGCCGTGGCTTTTTTGGCACCAACACCTATTGCTTGATCGCGCAAATCTGCGGATTGGTCTTGCAGATGTTGATCGGGTTGGGTTCGATGATGATTCTGGACCGCAGTTCCGTCCGGACCAGGACCAAAGCGTTGATGTTGACCTTACTGCCGACATCAGGGTTCACGCCGGTCACCACGCAGCTTTGGATGAAACCGGGCGGTGTAGCGGTGCAGGCCGAGCCCTGGGTGAAGTCCAGTTGGATCTTCGCGCCCTGGAATGCGGTCCTCGCGTCTTCGATGCGCATCCCCAGCACAGCCGGAACCACCGCTTTGACGGGCGTCGCTATCTCGAGGTTGACGTTCGAGCCCCGCCCCGCGGACTTGTTGGCTTCCGGGTTCTGGGTGACCACGGACCCTTCAGCCGCCGAGCTTTCCTTTTCCGTGGTGGTAGAGGAGAAGCCCGCGTCCTTGAGGATCTGCACGGCATCCGCTTGGGACTTTCCGACGACGTCAGGCACCGTGACATCCTTCAGCAAGAACCAGACCACCCCGCCGATCGCGGCCAACAGCACCACGCCGCCGACTACCACCCACAACCAAGGGAACCCGGGCTTCGGCTTGGGCGATTCTGCGGGTTGGGCGACGGTCAGCGTGACTACGTGGGCTTGGTCGGCGTAGTCCTCGGGGGCGTCGTCGGCGGAGTAGGCGATGAGCTTCACGGGATACGAGCCGGGAGCCGCGCCGGTGGTATCGAAATTGACCAGGTACTGCTCGGTAGCGCCGGCCGCGATGGTCCGTAGCGGATTCGGAATGGTCGTGTACGTCGGCGTCGCGGCGGTGGCGGCGCCCGCTGAGCCCGCGCCCGCTGAGCCCGCACCCGCTGAACCTGCGCCCGCTGAACCCGCGCCCGCTGAACCGGCACCGGCCCCCGGAAAAGCCCCGAGTACCACCCGTTCGGGGCCCGGCGCTCCGTTGGTGACCGAGGCCGTAAGGGAGCCCTTGCCGTCCTTGAGTTCCACGGTGGGAGAACTCAGCGTCATGGTGATGGTGCTCATGCAACAGCCGCCTTTCGAGGGTCCTTGGGGTACGGGTCCTTGCGGAACGGGTCCTTGCAGAATGGGATCAAATCCATGTCATCCTCCTGCGTCCAGGAGTGCGAGCGAGCACGGACCCACAACGCGGCACGCGATGCCCAGCTGCCCACCGGACGTGCCGAAGGTCAGGCTGACGGTATCCCCTCCGGCGACGTCTTGCTCGATCCGGCTCCCTTCTACGACGACGGTGACGGTCACCGCCTGCTGGGGAGCGAGCCGGGCACGCTTGGTGGGGTTGCCGAGATTGAACAGGCCACCGAACTTCTTCACATCGAAAACGCAGCTTCCCGCCACCAGCAATTGCGCGCCGGACGCCGAGCATTGCCCGCCCGGGACCACGAGGTCCGATGCAGTAAGGTTTCCTCCCTTGGCGACCTGCGAGAACGCCGATTGCCAGCCCGCCGCCGCGTTGTTGTTCCCGCCGCCGCAACTGACGCCGAAGACCAGTACCAGGGCGGCAATGATGCCGCATGCCACCACCGCGATGATGGGCTTCCGGTTCACGCGCCCGCCACCTCGATTTCGTCCGTCACGTGTGCTGGTTTGATGCCCTTGACGATCCGGCGGACCAGTTCGAGCTGCCCTGCCGCGGCGGACGGCACCACCACTTTGATGTGGAACTCGCCGGGGACCGATTCGATGGTGAACCCCGGGATTCCGGTGGCGAGGTGCAGGAAGCGGGTGAGGCCGTCCACGGTGCCGCGGCGGGCAGAGAGCGTGGCGGCACACGCGATCAGGTCGCGCTGGCGGGCAACCGGGACGCCGGCTGCGGCCGAGCCCACGGACTCGGGGTTTGGCAGGGTCAACCAGTCAAGGTCCACCCAGCGGGACAGGAACGGAATGAACGACGACGGCGCGCGGCCCGGATCCGGAACGGTTTGGATGCGGTCCAAGACCTCCCGGACGGGACGATGCATGTCCTCCGCCACAGCAAGCAGGGCCTGGAGCGGCAGGCTGGTTTCGGCCGCAACTTGGTAGATCTCGGGCAAGACCTTGAGGATGGGAGCGCTGAGCGGCCCGGAATCAGCCATTGCCGTGCACCACCTCGATGCGATGCTCTCCCGAGCAAAACAGCCAAGTATCCGGGAGCGTCACGACGTCGTCCACGGTCCGACGTGAACAGCTCGCCCAGGAAGCCGTGTTGTCCATGCTCCGGTAGACCCCCTTTGGTCCGGCCGCGAGCACGAGCCGCGTGCCGTCGTCGCGCGCTACCCCCGAAACCGCGCGGACCGGTTCGAAGCGCGTCCGGTCACGCAGCGGCAGCCCGCAGTTCACGTCCGGGACACTCCATTGCGCGGACGCCTGGCCAAGGTCCAGCCGCAACACGCCACCGCTTTGCGTCGCGGCGTAGGCGGCATTTCCCACCACGTGGACGCCCCAGCAGCTTCCACCCGTCCAGCCACCGCCGAACTGTTCCCAGGAGTTCATGAAGGCGGCGTCGAACGTGGTGCGGGAGAGTTCGTCGATCTTCAGGCGCAGGCAGCCCGTCCCGGTGCCTTCGGGCACGGACCGTCCGAGCCAGATATAGCTCGAGCCGCCGTCGTACTGGATGCTCATGCAGCGGACGTCCTCGCCGGCCGCTTTGACCTGCTTGAAGCTGCCGGCGGCGCCGGCGTCGGGGGAGAGCCAGACGCCGGCGGAAGCTTCGGCGGCAACCACCACTCCGGTGCGGCCGCGCACGTCCACGAAGGCGTCCACCGCATAGAATCCGCGGTCCGGTTGGGTCGCGTCCACCACGTTTTGGACCGGGATGGCGTCCTCGCCCACGGGCAGCTCATACAGTCCGCGCTCGCCGGCAAGCAGCAGCACCGGCACGTCGTCGCGGTCCACCCAGCACAAATCCGCGACGACGAATCCCAGTTCCGCGGCACGGCGCCAGGATTCACCGAGGTCGTCGCTGACGTAGATGCGCGAGCCGTTTCCGGTGACCGTGCTGACAGCCACCGTGCCCGGGTGCTGTCCGCTGAAGCGACCGGGTGCGGGCGAGCGGAAAGGCGCGATGGAACGCACCGCCTCGCCGGACGAGTCCGTTCCGAAGTCGGCGCAGGCCTCCCATCCGTCGCCTGCGTTGGTGGTGCGGAAGAGGGTGCCGTCGTGTGCCACGAACCAGGTATTGTCCTGGCCTTCCGCTTGGACCAGGGCCAAGGCGTCGGTATCAGGGACTTTCTCCACTTCGATCCGGACGCGGTCCACGTATTGGACGCCCGGCTCGTCCTCCTCCATGGCACGGTAAAGGTTGGAGACGCGGAGGGGCTTGCCGAAGCCGGAACCGTAGTTGGACGATCCCTGGCTGAGCGGGCTGATCCCCTCGGCAAGACGGCCCACGATCCTGGACTTGACGGCGTCGGCGTCCTCGTCCGGGCGGACCACGATCCTTGCGTCCACCAGCACCTGTTTGTACAGCCCCCAACGCACCACGGGTTCCGCGCCCACGGTGGATCGACGCCGCAAGTACTGTTCCACGTCGAGCCGGACGCTTTCCCGGGACTGCGCATTCAATTCCGCCGCCCGGATGGGCGCGCCCGTTCCTGCCTCGGGCACGAAAGGTACCAAGGCTATTTCAACTTCGCCGGGTTTCGCGAAGGCCCAAATGTCCCGCCGGGTGAAGGCGCGCGCCCGGGCAACCCCTCCGTGCCGCATGGCCAGCACTTCGTAGTCCCGCACCGTGACGGCCCGGTCCCGGGCCTGGAAATCCTGCGGTGCACGGCGTAGCGCGTTCTCAAGTGATTCGCCGTCGCGGCCGCCCGTCGCGGGCTCGGGGTTGGTGACTTTCACGTCAGGAACCGGCGTGCGCATGACTGTCAATTGGCCTGCGCCGACATTCCCGCGCAGCCCGCCGCCGCCCCGGTACCACGCGCGTACCTCGGCACCGGGCCCGGGAACGACGGCGGTCCGCTCCACGGACTCCTCGTCCCACCAGGCGAACATCACGACGCCGGCACTCCGGTCGATCCGGACCGGCACCTCATCGGGGCCCGCGTCCGCGAACGCCTCAACCTCCCTGCAATACCTAAAGGGTTTGCCGTCCACCAGGACGGCCTCGCCGCTGCTTAGCTGGGTGCCAGCCGGAACTTCGATCGCGATCGACAAACCTGCACCGGACACGATCGGCGCGTTCGGAATGACAAAACTCTGGCCCGGGCGGCCCGTGCCGACGCCGATCGGAACGGCGTCGTACAAAGTGACATCGGACGCCGGGACCTGGACGCTGGCCTGGCCCGCCGGCAGGACGGCCGCCGTCGTCGTCGTGAAGACCGGTTGGGGTGCGCCGGGCACGCCGGGCGGGCAACTTACCTGTGTACCGCGCGGAATGCGGATGTCCTGGCTGTCGCCGCTGGCGGTGGAAGACCGGGTGAATTCGAGGATGGTCTCTGCCGTGCTCGGCGGGTACAGGCTTGTTCCGAGCAGGTTCAGGTACACGGCGTAGAGCTTCTCCGGGACACGGTTGAGCCGGTACATCAGGGTATCCGTGAGGTAGGCGAAGGCCTCCAGGATGGTGATCCCGGGATCATGCACGGACAAATCCGTCCACTCCGGGGCAATCTGCTGGATCCGTTCCCTGGCACCTGCCACAAGGTCCGCGAAGTTGCGGTCGTCAAGATTCGGCACGGGGATACTCACGCCGCACCTCCGGAATCGACGGGCAAGGCAATGGCGAGCTGGTCTTCAATCTGCGTGGACCGGACGCGGTAGCGCAGCCTGACTTCGAGGATTTCCGGGTCTTCCGGGTCCCGCGATGCGTCAAGGGAGAGGACCGTGATCCGCGGTTCCCACTGCTCCACGGCCCGCGCCACATAGTGGATGGCCAGGCCCGCCGTGGTGTCGTCCGCAGGCGCGAAAGCGAGCCGGAATAAGTGGCAGCCATAGCTGGGACGGTTGACGCGCTCGCCGGGCCTTGTGCTGAGCAACAGAAGGAGTGCTTGGCGCACCGAGGCCGCATCCGTCACCGTAGCGAGCCGGCCGTCGGGCGTCAGGCGTAAGCCGGGCAAGCCGATGTCGGCGTCGAAGTCGGGATGGACGAAGGCCACCGATTTGTACCTTGGAGCGCTCATGCCCGGCCGCCGTTCACGATGCCGCCGCCACGAAGACCTGGCCCGGACGCCGGACCGTGTACTTGACCGCGCCCGGCGGGGTGCCGTCCGTGTAGCCCTCCACAGTGTCCAGGCAGATCCGCTTGCCGCCGATCCGGACGAACGTGGAATAGCCCTTGAGTACCGGAAGCGTCTTGTTGCACGGCTTGATGTTGATGCCGATGTTGGGGCACATGCTGATGTCCCGGCCCTGCGGATCGTTATCCACCAGGATGGGCGAACCGGCTACCCGTACCCACTCCTGGGACGGGACGTTTTTCACTTTGCCGTCGTGTCCGCAACGCAGGATTGCCTCCTTGACCAGGACTTTCATCACGCCTCCTCGAAGTCGACAGTCTTGGCCCGGATCCTCATGGCCTTTCCGGGCGCTTCGAGGAACATGTCCGTTGCCGAGGTGATGCGCAGCTTCTCCGGACCCAGTTCCACCGTGGAGCCGTGGCCGTCCGTGAAACTGACGGTGCGGGCACCGCCGTCGAGCACTATTTGCTGGCCGTCGGCGCTCCGAAAGGTGTAACGGGTGTCGCGGGGCGAATTTGCGGCCTTGTCCGGCGTCTGCTCGCGGCCGTAGAGCCCGCCGAGGACGATCGCCTGCGCGGGGTCGGTGGCGGGGAGCAGCACCAGTACGGTGTCATCCGGGGCGGGAGTCACTACGAGGCCTTTCCCGGCCCCGGCGCCAAGGGCGAGGACCGGCGCCCACGCGGATTCCAACGGCGGAAAGGCCGGGAGCCGCACGCGTGCCCGCCCTCGGCCTTCCGGATCGTCGACGTCCACCACCGTGCCAAGGGTGAAGACGTCGGGCCGCCGTGCCGGCGGGGCATCCGGTGGCGCGCTGGTGATGGTTGTTTCGTAGCCGGTGCCGTCAAGGCGATGGGTGGCCGTGCCGATCGCGTAGGTGCCTTCGAGCGACGCCGCGAGGCCCCGCACCCGGACCCGGCGGCCGGCGCGTAGGCGGGGATCACCGTCGGCCACGAAGACCGCGGTGACCTGGCCGGCAACGCGGACGTCCAACTCGGCTTGCGCCAGGGAGTGTGCCTGGGACGGGGAGTTGAAGGGCTCGTTGTCGCGCAGGAGCTCGCCGCCCGCGCCAACGCTTGAGAGCACCGGATCCGCCATGACATCCGCCTTGGCGTCGCTGGTGCTTGCTGTCGATTCCTGCACCGAGGCGTCCTCCGACCGCCAGCCTGTGGTCTTTGCCCCGAGATACGCCGGTTCCTGGCTCACTTCCACTTCGGCCGAATGCAGGCTGCTGCCCAGTTCCAAGTCAATCGGCTCGCCCTCGCCGGCCAAGTTCGTGAGCCGCAACGCATCGCCGTCCACCACGGGATAAGTGCCCACCCGCGCGCATTGCTCCACGAGCAGGCTCAGGTCCGAGCGGGCGCACTGGTACACCTCGCCCAGGTGCATCGCCCCGCCCACCACTTGAAGGCCCGTGCCCTCGCAGAGCGTACGGGCCAGCCCGGCGAGGTCGACGTCGGTGTGCAGCCGGGTGAACTGGCGCTTCCGCAGCCGGTGGAGGGCGTCGTAGGCGCGGACCCGGACTTCCTGTGAAAGGTCCGCCCCGTACGTGTGTTCCACCACGGTTACTTCGCCGACGAAAAGCGGCTCGCGCCGGCCGCCGAGTTCCACCCGGAGTGCGTCTCCCGGTGCGGGATCGACGCCTCCGCGGCTCGCCGCCGAGCGCCCGGGACCGGGACGCCAACTGATGAGGCACTGAGCCGGCCTCGCCAAGGAACTCAACACCTGCACAGTGACAATTGCGGCGGTTTCGGCCGGGGAAAGCCGACGCCGCCCCAAAGTGACGATGAGTTCCGGGAGGCCTTGGAGTTGCCTCATGGGACTGTGCCTTTCACGGCGCTTCGCCAACCGGGGGAACGGCAAGGGGGCCGTTGAAGTGCGAAGGGTCATCAATGTTGTTGTACTCAAGGAGCAACTTCCACAGCAGCGGCGTTCCGAAGGCGGCCAGGCTGAGGCGTCCCAACTCGCCGGGAGGGACCTCCGGGACGGGCTCGCCGCCGTCGGGCGCTAATGCGGACCGGTCCGTGCTGCCATCGCCGCCCACCGCGAGCGTGTCCACCGGCGGGGCCGTCAGGTCCACGGCCGGTAAGCGCTGCGCGAGCTCGTAATTCTCCCCGCCTTCCTGGTCCGCGCTTTGCCCGACGCGCACGAATACCATGCACATCCACGACCGCAAGGGCGAGCCATCCGGTGAAAAGCGGTCGAAACGCTCCGCCACTTCGGTCACTATCCCCGGAACGTTCCACGCCCGCCCCCACACGAAACGGACCGACGGCGGCCTGCGCTGCCGCTCCACCTCGGCCGAGTTCTCCGCGAGCGCCCAAATGGGCCGCGTCATCTGGCGAACGTCCTGGACATAGAGCGACGCCGGCGCAAGGTCGACGTCGAACAGGAGATCCAGGCGGAGTTCGGTGTGCCCACCGCCGGTGAAGAGGAGGGGATCGTCGGCGAGGCCCGTCCCTGTCAGCTTGCCGCCCGCCGATCGCCGCGGTTCCACGCCGGCAGTACGTTGCATCACCACCGTTTCGGGATTGAGCAGGCAACCGAGGTGCTCGCCGGTGTCTTCGATGAGGAAAGCCACCCGTTCCATGTCACACCGCCAGCCGTTCGTTGCTCAGGCGGGCAGCCCGGGCAAGGGTGCTTTCGAGGTGGGCATGGTCCTGTTCCGCGGATTGCCGGGGCGCTTGGTGCGGGGCGAGCTCGGGCCAGGTTCCGGTGAGTGCCTGCGCGGGCTCGTTCGTCGGCGAGGTGCTGGGGTGCGCGGCTGATTGGGGCAGGGCTTGCGGTGCGGTTTGAGGCCGGGCTGGCTCCCGCACCACGCGGGCTGGTTCGCGCACCACTCGGGCTGGTTCGCGCACCGCGGGGGCTGGTTCGCGCACCGCGGGGACGACGACGGCGGGCGCGATTTGAGCGGGCGGTTTTAGTACCCGGGCCCGCGGCTTCGCCGTGGGCGCCTTGGATGGTTCGGCTCCGTGCGCTGCCGTTTGGGCTTCGGTTGCTTTGGGAACCGCGACGCGAAGCGGCAAGGCCTGGGCAGGACGCGCCGCAGCGCGGTCAACGCCCGAGCGTTCGGCAAGGACCTTTGGGAACCGCCTTCCGAGCGACAGCCGCGGTAAGGGCAGAGGTGAAGATGCCGGCAGTGCAGTTTCGGGTGCAGCGGCGGCTGGAGGCACGGCGGGATGTGAACCGGCGTCGTGATCAGCGCGAGCGTCGGGTGGGGGAGCGGCTGGTATTTGGGCAACGGGATGTGAGCTAGCGTCGTGATCAGCGCGAGCGTCGGGTGGGGGAGCGGCAGGTATTTGGGCAGCGGGATGTGAGCTAGCGTCGTGATCAGCGCGAGCGTCGGGTGGGGGAGCGGCAGGTATTTGGGCAGCGGGATGTGAGCGGGTGTCGTGATCAGCGCGAGCGTCGTGTGGGGGAGCAACGGAATGTGAGCCGGCGTCGGGCGGCTCGGGGGTTGCTTCCGGAGCGAGGCCGGCGTCGCGGAGTAACTTGACCCAATGCTCGGGCGCGCCGGACATGTCCAGTGTTCGGACCGGCGTCGGGCGCGTCATGCCGACTGTTGCGGCCCCTTCGGTTCCCGGCGCACCGGGCCGGGTTCCGCCGTCGGGACCTTCCGAGGGAAGGCGACTTGGCGACTCGAGCCGTTCGGCGAGTTCCCGCAGGCGGCGGGCGGCCGAACGGCGCCAGTCAGGCCACGGGAGCGCGCGCATCGTCGAGTTCCAGGCGGTCGTACGCGATGCTGAGGGATTCGATCGCCAGGTCCTTGCCGAGGGCGTCCAGTGGTGCGCCGAACCAATCGCACGGCCAGGCTCCGATCAGGTTCCAGCGGCGGACTTCGGCTGATCCGGCGTCGTTGAGCATGGCGATGGAGACGTTGCGCCGTTCGACTCGTCCGTCCACAGCCTTGAAGAGCCACTGGAGCATTTCCGTGGAGTCGGTGAGCCCGAAGCGGAGGGTCACGGGAGTGTATTCGACCTGCCCGGGAATGACACGGACCGTGCTGTTCTCGCCGCCGGAGCGGTAGAGGATGCGGTCGATCTTCAGCCCGAGCCCTTCGACCTTGGTGAAGTGTCCTTGGACCACGCCTTGGATGACGAGTTTGAAGTTGTAGGCCCGGTACGGGTCCACGACGTTTCCGGGTTGGGCGGCAGGGGCCGGGGTGCTTGGCTGCATGCTCATTTCAGGCTCCTGCGTTCTCTGTCTGCGTGTTGTCGGCCGACTGCATGAGCTTGAAGACCACGAATTCGGCGGGTTTCACGGGGGCTATCCCGATCAGTGTGACAACCTGGCCTGCGTCGCGGACCTCGGGCGGGTTGGTTTCTTCATCGCATTTCACAAAGAAGGCCTGTTGAGGAGTAGTTCCCAGCAATGCTCCGTCGCGCCAGACGTTCGTCAGGAAGGCTCCGATGTCGCGTCGGATCGACTTCCACAACGTGTGGTCGTTGGGTTCGAAAACCACCCAGCGCGTGCCGTCGGCCACGGATTCCTTGATCATGTTGGTCAGCCTGCGGACGTTGACGTAGCGGTACTCGCTGGCTTCGGGAGCCTTGGTACGCGCGCCCCAGACGCGGATGCCTTCGCCCGGGAAGTACCGGATGCAGTTCACGCCGGCCGGGTTGAGGACCTCCTGCTCGCCGCGGCTGACCCGCCGCACCAAGTCCAGCGCCCCTTGGATCGGCTCGTTCGCCGGCGCCTTGTGGACGCCACGTGTCGCGTCAACGCGGGCCCACACCCCGGCGATATGGCCCGACGGCGGCTGCGTCACCTTCTTGCCGGACACCGGATCGGTCATGACAATCCATGGGAAGTACAAGGCCGTGTATCCGCCGGGGGACTGCGGGGCGCCAAGCGATTCCTCGCCGGCGGCTCCATCCGAGGCGGGTTTGTTGTCGGATTTCCCGTCGGTTTTTCCTCCTCCGCCGTCCCCACCCGGAACGCCGGAGGTCGCCGCCCGGGTGAGGGATCCGACGTCGTCCACCTTTTCGGGCGTGTCCAGGATCGCCATCCGGTCCTGCCGCAGCGGATGCTCGACGTGGGCCTGCAAGGCCGAGTAGGCATCGGCATCGGAATATCCGGGGGCTGCCACGATGGAAATGTCATCGATCGCTTCGAAGAGGGTCACGCCGGTGGGCTTGGCCGCGGTTCCCGTGAGGCTGCCGCCGGTGCCGATGTTGACCACGTAGCAGCGGCTTCCGCCGTTGGTGAAGAAGCCGAAGACGGCGTTGGACAGCGGAGTTCCTTGCGTGGCCTTTCCGACATACTGGTCCACGAACTGGGTCCAGTTGTCCAGCACGCGAACTTCGTCGGGATAGGCCGTGGCGTCCGGGGAAACGCCGACGAATCCCGCGATGCTGGTGCTGACCTGGCCGATCGAGCGCGCACCGCTGGGTACCTCCTGTACATACACTCCCGGCGCTTGGTAGTTCACCATGGTGTGTTCCCTTTCACTCCCACCGGATGATGACCGGCAGGCTGCTCGTGTCGGCGGAGACTTCACGTTCGGAGCCGCGGACGGCCACGACAAAGTGCTGGAGTTCGTCCGCCGAGGCCAGGACCTCGAAGTGGCCGGTGGGATCGCTGACGACGGCGGTGGCGGACGAATGGGCGCGGATGTAGGCATCGGGGATGCCCTTGTTGTGGACATCCACGAGCCGGCCGTGGATCCTGCGGGCGATGGCGGTGCTCGCGACGAGTGGTTCGGTGACGAGCGGCCCGGACGGCTCTTCGAGGCTCAAGGCGACAGGTACCCGGACCAGGAAGCCGAGTCCGCCGCGGATCGCCGAGGCGTAGTCGTCCGGTTGAACGTCGCTGCCCGACACCACGGTGTACCTGCTGTTGTGTTCAAGGGCAACCAGGAGCTTTTCCATGTTGTCCAATTGGGTGGGTCCGTGGCATTCCACGGCCACTTTGAGCTCTAGGTCCAGCAGCGGGCCTTCACGCCGGGAGCGGCCCACCCGGTTGACGGCGAGCGTGTGGACGGTGACAGGGGCGTCGGCGGTGGACTCAGGCGTGGCGGGGTCGGAGCCGTCGTCGAAGCGGAGGCGGTCCGGCGCGACGGCGTCGGAAAGTACCCCGAGGAGATCGGTCAACGATGATCGCACAACACCCACAGTGACACCCCGCAAAAAGGTCCAGCACAGCAGATGTGCTCTAGGTTACTCCCGGAGTGGCCTATCAGTCACTGGGACCTCAGGAATAACTCCATTCGCTTGAAGATCGGAGGCCTGCTGCCCGGCTTCTTCGGTGGCGAGGATGGCCTGCCGCATGAATGTTGTGACGGTTTGCAGTTCCTCCGGAGACAACCGGGCGATGAGCGGGGAGATGGCTTGGGCGAGCGGGAGGAACATCGATGCTCCCGTGGAGCGCGCGGTGTCCGTCATCTCGAGGTGGACCTGGCGTCGGTCGGAATTGCTGCGGCTGCGGGTGACGTGGCCGGCCCGGTCCAGCCTGTCGACGAGTGCCGTGGTGGCGGGCGAGCTGAGGTTCAAGGCATGGCGGAGCGAACTGGGTGTCACCGTTTGGCCTTCGCGCTCGGCCGCTGCCATGACCGCCAAGGCGTTCAGGTCCGTGCGGTGCAGTTCGGTGCGGTCGCTGACGGCGTCGACGTAACGGTCCGTGGCAACGGTGAATTGCTGCAGGAGCCTCAATAACTCGGGTGCCCCTTGCGGCGGCATTCCGCCCTCAGTCATGTCCGCCTCCTTCTGCTGGGCAATTATCCCACCATTGGAACAGCGGCAGCCCCCGCCCGCTTGAGGTACTAGAGCGCCGTCAGTCCGCCGTCCACCGTGAAGAGTCCGCCGGTGGCGTAGGCGGAATCGTCGCTCGCGAGGTAGACCATGATGCCTTCGACGTCTTCGGCGCGGCCGGGGCGGCGGAGCATGGTGGCGTCCACCAGGCCGGCGCGCTGTTCGGGGTTGTCGGCGATGGTCCGCACGAGCGGGGTTTCGGTGTAGCCGGGGATCACGGTGTTTACCCGGATGCCTTCTGCGGCATAGTCGGCCGCGACCACGCGGGCCAGGCCGTGCACTCCCGCTTTGGAGCTTGTGTAGGCGGTGAAAGTCTGCCCGCAGGCGACCACGGCGGTGGGGCTTCCCGTGCAGATGATCGACCCGCCGCGCCCGGCCATGGCACGGACGGCATGCTTGAGTGTCAGGAATGCGCCGCGCTGGTTGATGCGCACGGTCTTCTCCCACACCTCCAGATCGAGGTCCCCGACGCTGGCGTCCTGGCCGAAGAGCTGGACTCCTGCGTTGGCCACCACGACGTCGAGCGGCCCGGCGGCAAGGACCGTGGCGTAAGCGGATTCGACGCTTGCTTCCTCGGAGATGTCCATGACCACGGCGGTGGCGTTGGCGGAGCCGGTTTCCTTCGCGGCGATGACGGCTGCGTCGTAGTTCAGGTCGGCGAAGTACACGGTGGCGCCTTCGGCGACGAAGCGCGTGGCGACGGCCCGGCCGATGCCTGACGCCGCTCCCGTGACGAGGGCGGTCTTGCCTGCGAGGCGCTGGGACATGGGAGTGTTCCTTTCTGGAGAACGGGGTTCAGGGGAGTTGGACCGTTGCGGTCTGCCACGCGGACAATTCAAGGTCCTGGCCGGCGCCGGGACTGTCGCCAGGAGCGGAAAGGCGTACGACGACGGCCCGTGCGGTCAGGTTCGCAACGAAACAGCGCGTTCCGTCACCTGTCCGGACGGGGTAGACGGCGATTTCGGTGCTACCGGTGGCTTTGAGGACATCACAGCCCTGGAGGACCGCCAGCTGTTGAAGCAATTGCCGCGCCGGCTCGGGTTCAGCCAGGTCGCCGTAATTCAGTGACGCCACTCCGGGAATGGACAAGGCGGCGATGCTGCCCAGGAGCCAGGCCGCTGCGAAGCGGCTGGGTTCCGGCGCGCCGCCCGGGGTGGGTTCGGCCGCCGTCGGGGGTTCCGTAGCTACGGCGTTGAAGCGCGGCGCGAGGGTGATCGGCCCGATATGCAGCGGCCTGCCGTTGCCGATGCGGAGGGCTTCGTCCGCGGTGAGCCGCTGCATCGGCAGGGTCTCCAAGATGGCTTCGGTCTCGACGGCGTGCATCTGCGGCGTGATGGAGTACGTGATTCCCGCCGCTTCGGGCACGGCGCTGCCAGGGTTGCGGTTGAGTTCCGTGAAATGGCTGCGCGCTCCGGCAACGAGTTCCCCTTGGAATCCCAGCGTGCCGGCTTCCCCCGCCACGGCGTCCCATAGTTCCTTCTCCGTCACGTGCGTGCTCGCGCTGTACACGCCGAGCCGACGGACGCTGTCCAACGGGAGTTGCCAGACGAGTCCGACGGCGTCATCCGCTGAATCCGAGACGATCCGCGCGTCGAGGGACTGCTTGAGTGAAGCTGCCCATTCTCCCGCGGCCGACGCCGACACCGTGCAGGAGGCTGCACTGGGCGAGGAAGAAATCTCGGCCAGGATTGTTGCGCCCAACTCGGGCACCTGGCCCGCAACCTCATCAAGGACGCGGACGCAGTGCCGGGCACTGAGCCGGATGGACTGCCGGACTTCGTCGCCGGCCCGGTAGTGCACGGGGAACGGCTTGGACAACGGTGTGCTGTACGTCTTGAAGGAAGCGTCGGTCCAATTTCGCTGGTCCTCGGTTTCGAAGACGTCGCCCTCGAAGTCGAGGCGGTAGGACATGCCCTCCCGTTCCCAGGACATCGCGGCGATGTCCTTGAACGGTTGGTGGGGGCTGATCCGTTCCGGGAACACCGAAACTGTTGTGCCGCCGTCGGGATCTGTCACCGTGACCGCCGTCCCGGCGTCGTCCGGCCGGTGCAGCACCACCAGGCCGATCCGGTTGGAGGAGAAGTCCTCCACAGCGGTCCCCCGGAAGGCGACGGCGAGCCCGTCCGGTTCGAACCGGTAGGTCACCTCGCCCGCGTACCGGGCGCCGAGGCCGCCCCAGCCGACGTCGAGGACCAGTTCCAGGAACCCGGGCGACTCGGAGGTCCTCGCGGATAGCACGGTAGGAGTGAGCGTGAGCCAATTGTGGTTGCGCACCACGGCCCGCAACCCGCGCAGGACGGGGGAGCCGTGGTGCCGGATGTCCACGAGTTCCTCGTCCCTGGGCGCCGCCGACCACGGGCCGAAGAAAAGCGTGTTGGAGTCCATGGTTGGCTATGAACCCACTGCCCGCAGGCGCAGGGCGATGAATTGGCGGCCTGGAAGTTCCACGCGGAAACGCCCCGAATAAGTCCCTTCAAGAGTCTCGACCGTCATGTTCCAGGTATCGATGATGTCCACCTCGAATGCCACGTCCTGGGGCTTCACGAAGCGCCGGTACGTTGGCTGGTTGAAGCCGAAATAGATGACTTCATAATCGTCCTTGACGCCGGCGCTCACCGCATCCCAGTGTCCGGGCAGCGGCTCGAGGCGGCCGCCGGGACTTTCTTCGAGGATGCGCCGCAGGAAGCCGATGCGGTCCGGGCTGGTTCCCTTCAGCTCTCCGCCCTTGGCCCACCAGAGTACGTCGGCCGGGTCCATGTAGGTTTCGCCGTGTCCGACGTATCCGCCCCGCATGGCCCCTTCCCAGAAACGGCGGGTCATTTCCTCTCCGGTGATGTTGCCCCAGCCTTGGTCGATGTTGCCTTCGTAGGCGCATTCGTCGATGACGATCGGTTTGCCGTACTGCTTCCGCCAGTCCGTGGTCATTTCGGCGGTCTTGTAGATGTCCTGGCGCTGGATGCTGCAGTGCGTCACCCACGGCCGGGAGTGGTCGTAGAACTCGCGGCAATTGTGGATGGACAGGAGGTGGCCGTTGGGATCGTTGGCCGTGACGATGTCCGCGAAGCGTTCCCAGTCCGCGGTGTCCTTGTCGAAGAGGAGGTCGTACTCGTTGGCGAGCGACCACCAGATGTTGCGCTTGGAGGCGAGCCGCGCCACTGCGTATTTGACGAAGAGGTCGTCGGCGTCAGGGCCCATGGTGGAGAAGCCCCAACGGTCATAGGCGTGGAAGAGGATCAGGTCCGCTTCGATGCCCAGTTCCTCGAGCTGGTCGATGCGGTGCTCCAAGTGCGCCCAGAACGCCGGGTTGGGGCGGAGGTAGTCGAAGCCTTCGTCGAGGGAGCCTTCGTAGGGGTAGATGTCGGGTTCGTTCTCGTTGAAGAGGTACGACTTGGGGAAGACGCACATGCGCATCTTGTTGAAAGGTCCGTTGGCCAGGGATGCGAGCGTCTTGTCCTCAAGGGCGTCCCCTTGGTGGTTCCACACGTAGGACGTCGTGCCGATCGGAAGGTGCGGTGCGCCGTCGTCGTACGCGAAATGGAACTGTTCCGCCACGCGCACGATGCCGCGCGACGCCGCGGCGCCCGCCTCGAAAGTGCCCGTGATCCCAGCGAGCGAGCGGGCATTGCTGAAGGTTGTGAAGGACCACGTCCCGGACTCCGGGACGAACAGCCGGATGCGGTAGGTACCGTCGCCGTCGTAAAAGCCCGGAACCTTCAGCGTCTGGGCATCGCCGGTGAATTCGGCCGAAAGTTCGACGTCGGTGAACGGGTTCCCGTGTCCCGGGCCGTCCAGCTCGATTTCGAAAGCGGCCCACTTCGCTGCCGTGTCCGGGAAGCGGGCGGGCGCCGACCCTGCCGGAACCGACTCGGGTTCGTAGTCGTTCCGGGGCTGGTTCCGGACGGGTTTGTTGTTGGCGTGCGTCGCGTGGTCCGGGTCCAAGGCCATGATCTTGGCGAGGATTTCGGCGCGTCGCGCCGCGTCCCCCAAGAGTCGTTCTTCCGTGCCGAGGATGAGCCCGAGCGGGTAGTGGTAGAGCGTGTGCAGGATGGGGTTGGCCGCGAGCTCGGGAATCTCTTCGCTGATGATTTCGTGGGCTGACGGATCGCGCATGACTTCGAACAACGGGGTCAGCGGGGTGAAAGTTGGCATCGGTTCTCTCTAGTGTGGTGGGTTTCCGCGGGCGGGCGCCGGGCGCGGGGCGCTTTTGTGGCCGGGCACTCAGCCCTTGACGGCGCCGGTGAACATGCCCTGGACGAAGTAGCGCTGGAAGAGCAGGTAGATGATGACCACGGGAAGGATGGACATGATCGTGAACGCGTTGAGCGGGCCGTAGGAGCTGGTGAATTGCGACTGGAAGCTCTGGATGGCCAACGGGATGGTCTGCGACGCCTTGTTCTGCAGGACCACCAGGGCGATCGCGTATTCGTTCCACGTGGACACGAAGTCCAGGATGAACAGTGCCGCGAGGGCCGGCTTGGATAGCGGCAGGATGATCTGGAGGAACAAGCGGAGGTTTCCGCCGCCGTCCACACGGACGCTTTCGTCGATCTCCTTCGGTACCGCCGTGAAGAAGCCGTAGAGGATGAAGATCTGATACGGAAGGCCGAATCCGATATAGGGCAGGATCACGCCGAGCGGGTTGTTGAGCAGTCCGAGGTCAAGGATGGTGCGGAACAGGGGACCGAGGGCCACCTGGATCGGAACCATGGAGCCCAAGGCGAAGGCTGCCAGGAGTCCGCGGCTGAATTTGAACTTGATGCGTGAAAGGGCGAAGGCCGCTGCCGCCGAGATGAACAGGCCCATGGGGACCTTGATGATCGCGATCAGGAGGCTGTTTCCGCCGGCCGTGAGGAGGTTGCCCGTCTGCAATGCCTTGGCGTAGTTCGCCCAGTCGGCGCTGCTCGGAAGTGAGAACGAGGACGTGGAGAAGATCTGGTTTTCGGACTTCAGCGAGGTCAGCACCACGAAGATCAGTGGCATGGCCCAGACCAGCATGGAGATGGCCAAGGCGATCCAGAGGCCGATCCGGATGTAGTCGACATTCCGGCGGGGGCGGGCTACGGCGTCGGCCTTCTTGGTTCGACGGCTCATGGTCAGGGTGGACATTAGTCTTCGTTTCCTTTGGTGGACCAGATCATGTAGGGGATCACGAGCACCAGCGTGATGAGGAGCAGCACTGTTGCGGTGGCGTTGCCGAGGCCGAAATCGTGGTTCAGGAACGACTGGCTGTACGACCACAGCGCCAGTACCTGGGACTTCTGGGCCGGGCCGCCGCCGGTCATGCCGACCACCAGGTCGAAGACCTTGATGGAGTTGACGATCGTCAGGACAAGCACGACGACGACGGTCGGCCGGAGTGCCGGAAGGGTCACGTTGCGGAATACTTGCCACGCGTTCGCACCGTCCAGGCGGGCCGACTCCACGAGCTCCTTCGAGACGCTTTGCAGGCCGGCGAGGAACAACACCATGTTCAATCCGGCGACCTGCCACACGAATGCCGCGAAAATCGCGTAGATGGCAACCTTGGGGTCGCTGAGGAACGTGACCCCGGAACCGTCGCCGAGGTGCAGTGCCTTGGAAATGTCCGAGATAACGCCGTAGTTGGGGTTGTACATCCAGCGCCACATATTGGCGATGGCGATCGGGGCCAGGACGCCGGGGATGTAGAAGACGGAACGGAAGACGTTGCGGCCGAAAACCGGGCGGTTCAGCGCCAGCGCCATCAGGAGTCCCAGGGTGGTGGGAATGACGAGCGACAACAATACCCAGACGACGCTGTTCTGCACTGCCGTCCAGAAGACGGGGTCCTTGGTGAACAGGCGGACGTAGTTCTGGAAGCCGACGAATACCTGCTTGTCCGTGGTGAAGCCGGACCATTTGTAGAGGCTCACCCGGACCGCGCTGAACATGGGGCCGATGACGAAGACAACATAGGCTGCCAAGGCCGGGGCCAGGAAGGGGAGGGCGGCGACGAAGCCGCCTTTCGCGATGCGCTTCAGCAGTGGTTTTTTGGGCGAAGGCCGCGTCTTCAGCCCCGGTGTTTCGGAGAGCCGTGTGGCTATGAGCTTGGTCAAGGGTCTGCCTTTGGTTCGTGAAAACTGTGTGGAACAAAAGGTGCGGCCGCGGCTGGCGGCCGCACCCCGCCGTCGTCGGCTAGTTGTTCGAGTCCAGGAACTTCTGGAACTCGGCGCCGGCCTGGTTGGGTGCCATGCCCCCGGTGGCAACCAGGTTCTGGATCCGCCAGTACTCGGTGGTGCTGGACAACGAGAGGTTCTGGTCGTTGTTCATGTACAGCCCCTTGGCGTTCTTGAAGATGCTGTCCCACGAGGTGCTCAAGGCGTTCCCGTCGGCCTTCGGAGTCACGGCCTTGTTGACGGACTGGACCGCGAACGTCCCCAGGACGTCCTGCTGGACCTTGGTGGAGGTCAAGTAGTCGAGGAACTTCGCAGCGGCATCCTTGTGCGCGCTGTCCTTGCTGATGTATTCGGCTTCTTCGAATCCGTAGAGCCGTCCGGTGCCGGTAGGCAAGGGGAAGACACCGAAGTCATCCATGTTGACCTTCTGGTCGCTGATGTTCTTGTTGAACCAGTCGCCTTCAAGGGCCATCGCGGCTTTGCCGTTGTAGAAAAGGGCCGATGATTCATCGTTGTTGATCCCGATGAAGCCCGGGTTCAGGTAATCCTTGGACCACGTCGCCAGGTTCGTGAACGACTTCGTCACGCAGTCTTCCTGGCCCCAGTTGGCCTTGTTGGTCACCAATTGGTCGAACTTGGCAGATCCGCAGTAACCCTCGAGGAAGGTGTCCAGCAAGCGCATGAGGTGCCAGTTGACGGTTCCGCCGAACTCGATCGGCGTGATGCCGGCGGCCTTGAGCTTGGCCGCGGCGTCGTTGAGTTCATCGAGGGTGGTGGGCAGTTTCGTGATGCCGGCCTTCGCGAACAAAGCCTTGTTGTAATACAGGGCTTCACCGTTGAGCTTCCACGGCACGCCTTGGTATCCGCCGTACTGGGTGACCGGATTCAGTGCCGCTCCCGTGAAACGGTCCTGCCAGTTGTATTGCTTGTAGTAGTCCGTGAGGTCGGCGCTCGCGTTTGCCTTCACCAGTTCGCCGCCGAGGCCCGGGCCGGCCCAGTAGTTGTAGATATCGGGGGCGGCGGACGTGCCGATGGCGGTGCGCAGCGCATCTTTGTGGGCGTCAACCGCGCGGGATGTCCGCTCGATCTTGATGTCCGGGTTGGCTGCTTCGAAGTCGGTAATGATCTTATCGAGCGCGGCGTCCGCGCTGGGGGAGCTCTGGTTGATGGTCCACCAAGTGACGGTGGTCTTTCCGGAATCGTTCGAAGTGCCTGAGGCACTGGCACCGCAACCGGCAAGCAGTGCGACGGCGGCCAATGCTGCTACGCCTTTGGCAAGCAAACGCATCTTCGCGTCCTTTCATAGGTTTTGAGTGGAGGGTGCTGTCGTCACTGACACCTCGGCCGGGGCTTTCCTGAAGCGCCGCGTGGATGTGATCTAGCCCATAAAAAGTATGTAGGTTTACGATAACCCAAGTCAACCGGTTGACCAATATTTTCCAAAAATGAGGGTCGGGTTGTGGTTGAACATAGACTTCAGAGTGGAGTGCCGATCCAAACGGAGGTAGACCCTTGGCGAAAGCGAAGCCGACGCGGCCCAGCATGGCAGACGTCGCAAAGCTGGCCAATGTCTCGGCCCAAACAGTGTCCCGTTACTTCACCGGCGTCGGATATGTGCGGGCGGAGACGCGCGAACGGGTCGCGGCGGCGATCGAAGAGTTGGGGTATGTGCCCAACCAATCCGCGCGCACCTTGCGCACCAGCAGGACCAATTCCGTGGGCGTCTTGAGCATCGGCGCCCTCAACTACGGAAGCGCGAGTGTCCTCACCGGGTTGGGACTCGCGGCGCGCGAAGCCGACGTCACCCTGACCATCGCCCAGCTTGACCTCGACTTCGAGGCCAGGAACTGGGAAGGCGAAGCGCGGCGGGCCCTTGCCCACTTCAAGTCCGTCCAGGTCGACGGGATCGTACTGTCCACCCCGATACCGGGTGTCGACACGCTGCTCGACGGCTGGGACCAGTCCACTCCGTTGATGACGGTCTCCGAGCTTCCCTCAACAGGGGGCGGGTCTGCCGGCGCGCATTCGCATGCTGCGGGATGGCAAGCAACGCGCCACCTCATCCGACTCGGCCATCGGGATATCCTCCACATCGCCGGGCCGTCAACGCGAAACGAAGCCAAGGAGCGCGAGCGCGGCTACCGGGATGCCATGGAAGATGCCGGCCTGAGCCCCCAGGTGATCGATGTCGCCCACGATTGGTCCTCCATTTCCGGATTCAAGGCCGGCGAGTTGGCCGATCCGGCATCATTCACGGCTGTTTTTGCCAGTAATGACGAGATCGCCCTTGGATTCATGAGCGCGATGGAGCGGCGGGACGCCCGGGCACCTCGGGACTTTTCCGTCGTGGGTGTGGACGACATGCCTTCTGCCGCTTACTTCTCGCCCCCGCTGACAACCATGCGCATCGATTTTAGGGCCCTCGGCATTGCCACTTTCAAGATCCTCCACCACCAGATACTCACGGGTGAACGGGCCGAGCATTACGTCGAGGAGCCGGAGCTCATAGTCCGGGAGTCGACGTCGGGCGTTACGCGCCGATAGTGCCCCTCACCATCGAGTTTGTGTACAGGTGACCCCCCTTAAAGCGCCTTTTAAGGGCGGTCACCTGTACACAAACTCCTACGGAGGGGAGGGAATCTAGCCAGAGTAGTTCCATGGGTTATATATTCCATGATGGAACTAAATGCTTAGGCTAAAGGCAAGGGGTGGGGTCGTGGATGCGCAGAAACTTGGAGAGATCGGCCGATCAACTGCGGACCGTCGGGAACGGCGGCCCCGCCGGGCCCGCTGGGTCCTCCTTTCGGCGATGGCCCTCCTCCTCTGGCTGGCGGTCGGAGGAATCGGCGGCCCGACCTTTGGAAAGCTGAGCGAAGTCTCCAGCAACGACCAAGCATCCTTCCTTCCCGCGAGCGCCGAATCCACCGAGGCGAGCGCCTGGCAAGCCAAATTCGCGGCGGGCGGGACGGTTCCCGCCGTCGTGCTACTCTCGTCGCCCGAGCAATTGCGGCCCGCCGACCTTCAGTCGATTGCCGCATTGGGCGCGAAACTCGCCGACGCGCGCGGAGTCGTGAAGCCAGCCGCCGCAGGAACAGGAACAGGAACAGGAACGGGTACGACGGCGGCACAGCCTCCCGTGATCGGCCCGATTCCGTCGGGGGACGGGAAAGCGGTGGAATTCCTTGTCTCGGTGCAGTCCGGAAACGGAGTCAAGGACAGCATCGCGTCCCTGCGCGGGGTCATGGCCGACTATCTCTCCACAGCCGGGCTGCCGACTGGAACCGCCTCCTACGTGACCGGTCCGGCCGGATTCCTCGCCGACTTGGTGACGGCGTTCGGCGGGATCGACGGCATCCTGCTTTTCACCGCTTTAGGGGCGGTCCTGATCATCCTGTTGGCTGTCTACCGCTCCGTAATCCTTCCCTTCGTGGTCCTGCTGACCGCGGTTTTCGCGCTGTGCGGTTCCATCGTGGTGATTTTCGCTTTGGCGAAGGCGGGAGTGGTCCAGCTGACGGGGCAGAGCCAGGGGATCCTTTCAATCCTGGTGGTCGGCGCTGCCACGGACTATGCGCTGCTCTTTGTATCCCGCTATAGGGAGGCCTTGAACCATGTGCATAACAAGTGGGAAGCGATCGGCCGCGCCTATCGTGGCAGTTTCGGGGCCATCCTCGCGTCGGGCGTCACCGTCGCTTTGGCGCTGTTGTGCCTCTTGTTCTCGGAATTGAATTCAAACCGGGGCTTGGGGCCCATCGGCGCCATCGGCATTGTCTTTTCGATGATCGCGGGCTTCACTTTCCTTCCGGCGGTCCTCGGTCTGCTGGGACGCGCAGCGTTTTGGCCCCGTGTCCCGCACGAACATCCCGGATCCGCCGCCGGAGATGACGTGCCACGTTTGTGGCGGCGGTTGAGCGGGACGATTTCCAAGCGGCCCAGGACGGTTTGGATTGCCACCGCCGTCCTCTTGGTTGCCTGCGCAATGGGGCTTCCACAGCTCAGTGCGAGCGGTGTTCCCCAGTCCAAACTCATCCTCACCAAGTCCGAAGCTGTTGAGGGACAGTCTGAGCTCGGGCGCCATTATCCCGCCGGCGCCGGCAGCCCGATCGTGATCGTCGCGACGCAGGAGAACGCCACCAAAGCGGTCGCCGCGGCCAAGGCGCAAAACGGAATTTCCGACGTCGCGCTCCTCACTTCCGCGGGGCTCGCCTCCCGAACTCCGGGTCCTGCCGACCCCCTGGTCCGCGACGGTCGGGTGCTCATCAACGCAACCCTCCGTTTCGAAGCGGACTCCGCGGACGCCGAAACGACGGTCGCCTCCCTGCGCGATGCCCTGCGGAGCGAGGCACCCGGTTCGCTGGTGGGCGGCGTGACCGCGACGGCGGTTGACACCAACGCGAGCGCGCAAGCCGATCTGTGGCGCGTCATTCCGATCGTCCTCGGCGTCATTTTGGTGGTGTTGGTGGTGCTCCTGCGCGCTGTCGCCGCGCCATTGCTGCTGATCGGAACGGTGGTTTTGTCCTACGCGGCAGCACTGGGCGTTTCCGCACTGGTGTTCAACCACGTCTTCGGGTTCCCGGGGGCGGACCCATCGGTGCCGCTGTTCGGATTCGTGTTCCTTGTGGCTCTCGGCGTGGATTACAACATCTTCCTCATGACGCGGGTCCGCGAAGAGTCCGCATTGCACGGTACAAGGCCAGGCATCCTTCGCGGTTTGAGCGCGACAGGCGGAGTGATCACGTCGGCCGGTGTTGTCCTGGCAGCCACGTTTGCGGCCCTCGGCGTGATTCCAATCCTTTTCCTCGCGCAGATTTCCTTCATCGTGGCGTTCGGAGTGCTGCTCGACACCACCATTGTCCGTTCATTGCTGGTTCCTGCCCTGTCCTACGACCTCGGCCATCGGATCTGGTGGCCGGGTCGCCTGGCAAAACTTCAGTAGTTTGTGTACAGCTCACACCCGTTAAGAAGCGTTTTGAGGGGTGTTAGCTGTACACAAACTCCACCAGGCGACGGTGGCGGCGGCCGCTTCCGTGAGTGGCGTCGGCCCGAAGCCCAGGAGCCGCTCGCTCGCACTGGAGTCCATGACGAACTGCCGCTCGAACTGGTACAGCATCTCGGCAAGCTCGCGCATGTCCGTCGAGGCCAGTCCGAGGGTCCGCAGCAGCCACCCCGGCACGACGCTGAGCTTCGGCGCCGGCAGCCCCGCGGCCGTGGCGAACGCCGTCGCGATTTCACGCATGGTCAGCGGAGGCAAGGTGGGCGCGTGCAGTACCGAGTTCCAAAGCTCCGGGCGTTGCGCGGCGGTGACCATGGCCGCTGCGAGGTCGGGGACGTAAGTGAACGAATGGGCCTGGTCGGCGCTCCCGAGCACTTGGACCGTCTTGCCCGAAAGGACCAGGGGAACCATGCGCTCGCCGGCGTGGGCCAGCCGGGCGCGCGGTCCGAAATAGTCGCCGGCCACCACGCTGACGGTGTCGGCCGGATGTGCCGCGCGGGCCTTCAGGAGTGCGGTCCGGATTCCGCGCTTGCCGCCCGCGGCTTCCCGCGGGCTGCTTTCGGTGATGATCTTGTCCGGCTCGCTGTAGGAATACAGGCTTTCGGGAAAAACGACGACGGCGCCCGCGGCCACCGCCGCGTCCATCACCACCCGCTCGGCTTCCGGGAGTTCGGCGGCCCACGCCTTGGCCCTGTAGGCGGAGCCGTGGATGCAGTGGAAAACCGCCGAAGCGCCGTCGAGTATTTGTCCCAAGGCAACCGGGTCCGAAACGTCCACGCGCAGTTTTTCGACCAGCGGGTGGTCCGGGCCGCTTCCCGAGCGCGTCAGGATGCGTACGTTCTTCCCTTGGCCGGCAAGGTGTTCGGCAATGGTCCAGCCGATGGGGCCCGCTCCGGTGACGACATACATGGCAACGCTCGCTTCCTGCTCGATTATCGACTTTCGAGAGCAGTGCTCTCTGTATTCAGGATGGACCTGGGTGGACTTCAAGTCAAGAGCGCTGCTCACATTTGTTACTGCTGCTCTCCGTTGTGTCATGCTTGGTTCATGACCCGGACATCCGCCACCCAGGAAAAGCCCCAGACTCCCCGCGAACGGGCCCGGGCCCAGACCGTCGCGGACATCATCCGGCTCGGCCGCGAGCACTTGGCGCTGCATGGTGCCGCTGCGCTCTCCCTTCGCGCCGTCGCCCGGGACCTCGGCGTCGTATCCTCCGCCGTCTACCGCTATGTCGAGAGCCGCGACGAACTCCTGACCCTCCTTCTGATCGACGCCTACGGCGAGTTGGGTGACCAGGTCGACGCCGCCGTCGATACCCTGCCCGACGGCGACTACCGCGGCAAGTTCCTTGCCCTCGGTCGTGCGGTGCGCGAGTGGGCGCTGCGCGAGCCCGCCAGCTATGCGCTGCTGTTCGGCAGCCCCGTTCCCGGATATCAGGCGCCGGCCGAACGCACCACCGGTCCCGGGACGCGCGTCATCTACCGCCTGGTCGGGATCTTCGACGCCGCCCACCGCGCAGGTGCCATGGCCGCCGAGCCGCCCACCGCCGTCGTGATTCCTCCCGCCCTCGCGCGGGACCTCCACGCGATCCGCGACGAACTCGGCCTGTCCGTCCCGGAAGCGGCCTTGGCGCGGGGTGTGCTCGTGTGGACGTCCCTGTTCGGTGCTGTCAGTTTCGAGGTTTTCGGGCAGTACGGCGCGGACACCTTCGCCGCGCGCGATGAGCTTTTCGAGCACCAGTTGGCAGTCCTGCTCGGAATCGTGGGCTTGTAGCCGCCGACTGTACATTAACTGGATGGCGCAGTATTCCATGATCCGGGGATTGGCGGATATCGGAGCGGAAGGCGTCCTGCTCGCCGGAGCCGGACGCGCCATCCTCATGCAGATCGCCAACCCGGCAGTAGGCCACGGGGTGGCGAACCATAGTGATTTCGCCGACCGGCCGCTCGACAGGCTCCGCGCCACCATGACCTACGTCTACGCCGTCATCTACGGATCCGACGAACAGCTGGCCGCCGTCCGCCGCGCGGTGAACCGGGCGCACGCGCCGGTGCGTCGGGAGGCGGACGGGGATTCCCAGGGCTACAACGCGTTCGACGCCGAATCCCAGCTTTGGGTCGTGGCGACCCTTTACGATACGGCGGTCACCGTTTACGAAATGGTCCACGGGGCGCTCGACGACGACGCCGCCGACCGCATCTACGCCGAGTATGCGCGGATCGGGACAGCCCTCCAACTGCCGGCCGATCTCTGGCCGGCGGACCGTGCGGCGTTCGCGGAGTACTGGAACGAATCGCTCCGGAAGCTCCAGCCGGACGCTGCCGCACGAAGGATTTCGCGCGACCTTTTGTACCCCACCAAGGGCCCGATCCTCCTTAAGCTGACCATGCCCTTGGCCCGGTTGCTCACCGCCGGCCTGCTGCCCGAGGAGCTGCGCGAGGGGTTCGGCTTGCGGTGGAGCGGGCGGCATCGGCTTGGCTTCGACGGAACCATGCGCTTGCTATCCGCGACCTACCCGAGGCTGCCGCGGAGGGTCAGGCATTGGCCGAAGGACCACTATTTGGGGCAACTCGTTCCGGCCGAGGTTCGTCCCGGCCGCGGCGTGCGCGGATAGGGGAGGGCCTTCCGATGCGTGATCTCACCGCCGTCGAGGAACGTATCGACGCGGGAGCCGCGCGGTTCCTTGGGCCCGCCGCCGGAGGACTCCGGTCCGGGCTGGTCGAGTTCACGGTCTTCGGAATCAAGCAGGCATGGGCATGCATCTTCGGCGCTTCCCTCCTGGCTGTGATTCTCGGGGCGCACCTTTGGTATCCCGCCGGTGCTGCCCTGGCCAGGAACGACTTCCTGACGATTGCCGCCGTCGTGATCCAAATCCTGATGGTCGCCACGAAACTTGAGACTGTGCGCGAGCTCAGGGTGATCGTGCTCTTCCATCTCGTCGGAACGGTGATGGAGCTGTTCAAGACCGATGTAGGTTCGTGGTCCTACGAGGCAGAGGGGGTTCTGAGGGTCGGTGCGGTTCCGCTGTTCAGCGGCTTCATGTATGCCTCCGTCGGCTCATACATGGTCCGTGTCTACCGGGTGTTCGACCTGCACTTCGACCGGTATCCGCCGCGGTGGATCACCGCGATCCTCGCCGCCGCGATCTATGTGAACTTCTTCTCGCACCACTTCATTGTTGATGCCCGGTGGGTCCTGCTCATCGCCGTCGGAGTGCTCTACGGCCGCTGCGTCATGCACTACCGGGTGTTCCGCCATCGATTCCGGATGCCGTTGGTGCTCGCCTTCCTGCTGGTGGCACTGTTCATCTGGATCGCCGAGAACATCGCCACCTGGTCCCATGCCTGGCTGTATCCGAGCCAGTTGGACGGCTGGCATATCGTATCCGCGGAAAAACTGGTCTCCTGGTTCCTCCTGATGATCATTTCCGTGGTGCTGGTGGCGTGGGTGTACAAGCCGACGCCGTTGGTCATTGCGGCGGGGCAGGGGAGCGGGCGCGCCGCGCCCAGGTGGGCGGACCGCCGTCGGGCTTTCTAGCGCTCCGCGCGCCGTTCTCCCACGGCGAAAACGGCCGGAATCCGCGTGTTTTAGGGGTTTTTTCGAGCGCCTAGAGCAAAGTTGAGCATAGTTGACTCAACTTTGGATTGACTTTGAGTGAGGCCTGAGTACAGTTGAGTGCAGATCGCTCAACTCGGTTCATTGAAAGGAAGCACCATATGTCCCGCGCTGTAGGTATCGACCTCGGTACCACTAACTCCGTCGTCTCCGTCCTCGAAGGTGGCGAGCCCACCGTCATCGCGAACGCCGAGGGCGGCCGCACCACCCCGTCGGTGGTTGCATTCTCCAAGTCCGGCGAAGTCCTGGTCGGCGAAATCGCCAAGCGCCAGGCCGTCAACAACATCGACCGCACCATTGCCTCCGTCAAGCGCCACATGGGCACCGACTGGACCGTCGCCATCGATGACAAGAAGTACACGCCGCAGGAAATTTCCGCGCGTATCCTCATGAAGCTCAAGAACGACGCCGAAAGCTACTTGGGCGAAAAGGTCACCGACGCCGTGATCACCGTCCCCGCGTACTTCAACGACGCCGAGCGCCAGGCCACCAAGGAAGCCGGCGAAATCGCCGGCCTCAACGTCCTGCGCATCGTCAATGAGCCCACCGCGGCCGCGCTCGCCTACGGCCTGGACAAGGGCAAGGAAGACGAGCTCATCCTCGTCTTCGACCTCGGCGGCGGCACCTTCGACGTCTCCCTGCTGGAAGTCGGCAAGGACGAAGACGAATTCTCCACCATCCAGGTCCGCGCCACCGCCGGTGACAACCGCCTCGGCGGCGACGACTGGGACAACCGCGTCGTTGACTACCTGCTGAACCAGCTCAAGGTCAAGGGCATCGACCTCTCCAAGGACAAGATCGCCCTGCAGCGCCTCCGCGAAGCTTCGGAGCAGGCCAAGAAGGAACTGTCCTCCTCCAGCAGCACCAACATCTCGCTGCAATACCTCTCCGTCACCCCGGACGGCCCGGTGCACCTCGACGAGCAGCTCACCCGCGCCAAGTTCCAGGACCTCACCAAGGACCTGCTTGACCGCACCAAGAAGCCGTTCCACGACGTCATCGCAGAAGCCGGCATCAAGGTTTCCGACATCGACCACATCGTGCTCGTCGGCGGTTCCACCCGTATGCCCGCCGTTTCCGAGCTCGTCAAGGAACTCGCAGGCGGCAAGGAGCCCAACAAGGGCGTCAACCCGGACGAAGTTGTTGCCGTTGGCGCAGCACTGCAGGCCGGTGTCCTTAAGGGTGAGCGCAAGGACGTCCTGCTGATCGACGTCACCCCGCTGTCCCTCGGCATCGAAACCAAGGGTGGTGTCATGACGCACCTGATCGAGCGCAACACGGCCATCCCCACGAAGCGTTCCGAGACCTTCACCACCGCTGACGACAACCAGCCCTCCGTGGCCATCCAGGTCTTCCAGGGCGAGCGTGAATTCACCCGCGACAACAAGCCGCTGGGCACGTTCGAACTGACCGGCATCGCCCCCGCGCCCCGTGGCGTCCCGCAGGTCGAGGTCACCTTCGACATCGACGCCAACGGCATCGTCCACGTGTCCGCCAAGGACAAGGGCACCGGCAAGGAACAGTCTATGACCATCACCGGCGGCACCGCGCTCTCCAAGGACGACATCGACCGCATGGTCCGTGAAGCCGAAGAGCACGCTGCCGAGGACAAGGCCCGCCGCGAAGCGACAGACACCCGCAACACCGCCGAGCAGCTCGCCTACTCCGTGGACAAGCTCATCGCCGAAAACGACGACAAGCTGCCGGAAGAGATCAAGACCGAGGTCAAGGCCGACGTCGACGCCCTCAAGAAGGCCCTCGAAGGTACCGACGACGCCGCAGTGAAGACCGCGTTCGAGAAGCTGCAGCACTCGCAGTCCAAGCTCGGCGAAGCGATCTACTCGCAGGCCGGTTCCCCGGACGGCGCAAGCAGCGCAGCCGGAGCCGAAGGCGCCCACGCCGGTGCCGCGGGCGACGAGGACATCGTCGACGCCGAGATCATCGACGAAGACGAAAAGAAGTAATCATGCCCCACCACGGCAACGAAGCAGATCACTCACCTTCCAACGAGGGCGAGCGCGACGAGCGCGAAGGAACCGGTCAGCAGAAGCCGGTCATCCGGGACAACCGCAAGGTTGACCCGGAGACCGGGGCCGCCCGCCACTCACAGGGATCGGCAGCTGGTTCCAACGATGCCGCAGGGTCGCACGCTCCCACCGCGGACGCGTTGTCCCAGGCCGAGGAAATCCTCAACGGCGTCGAGGTTCCCGCGGAAGAGTCGGTAGCGTCCGGCGCGTCGGCCGCAGCAGAGGCCGCGGAACTCCGCAACGACCTCCTGCGTCTGCAGGCCGAGTACGTCAACTACCGCAAGCGGGTCGAACGCGACCGCGCCGTCGCAGGGGAAATGGCCGTCATCGGCGTCCTCAATTCCCTGCTCCCGGTGCTCGACGACGTCGACGCCGCCCGCCAGCACGGCGACCTCGCGGACGGACCGTTCGCCGCGATCGCCACCAAGCTGGAGAGCGCGCTGAAGACGTACGGCCTGGAACGCATCGCGGAAACGGGAGTCGAATTCGACCCCACCATCCACGAAGCGCTCATCCAGCAACCGGGCGAGGACCTCGAAGTAGACACCGTCAGCCAGGTGCTGCGTTCCGGTTACCGGTCCGGGGACCGCGTACTGCGCGCAGCCCAGGTGATCGTGGCGGTGCCGGCTTAGGTCTCGCCGCGTGCTCACCGCGCCTTCGCGGATGAGGGGGCCCCGCCCCTTCGCCGGGAGGCTGACGATCTCCGATCGTTAGCCACCCGGCTTCGGCAGGCCCGATGCCACTCCCGGGCCCCCTCATCCGCTACGGCTCGCGCGGTATTCTCGCCGTAGCGCTTTTGTTGATTTGAAAGGAAACGCCCTTGGCCAGCCAGGACTGGGTTGAGAAGGACTTTTACGCCATCCTTGGTGTCGCCAAGGACGCCTCTGACGCCGATATCAAGAAGGCTTACCGCAAGCTTGCGCGGAAGTACCATCCGGATACCAATGCCGGGGATGCTGCCGCGGAGAAGAAGTTCAAGGACATTTCCGAGGCGTATTCGGTGCTTTCCGATCCCGAGGAGCGCCAGCAGTACGACGCCATCCGTGCCATGGGTGGGGCGCGCTTCGCTCCGGGTGCGGGACGCGGGGCTGGTGGACCGGCGAATGGCGGCTTCGAGGACCTGTTCGGCGGTCTTTTCGGCGGCGGTGCCCGCCAGCCTTCCGGCGCGGGCGGAATTCCTCCGGAGTTCGCCGACCTTTTCGGTGGCGGTTTCGGCGGCGCCCAGCCCGGTTACCAGCGCGCCCCGCAAAAGGGCAGCGACCGCACGGCGTCTACGTCCATCTCGTTCGCCGGCTCCATCCACGGAACCACGGTCAGCCTGCGCGAAAGCAACGGCAACGTCATCGACGTCAAGATCCCCGCAGGAATCAGGGATGGCCAGAAGGTGCGCCAGCGCGGCAAGGGAAACCCCGGGGCCGCAGGCAATGGCGACCTCATTGTCACCGTGAACGTCAAGCCGCACGATTTCTTCAACCGCGACGGCGACAACATCCGCATCCACGTGCCGGTCACTTTCGCTGAGGCCGCCTTGGGTGCCAATATCCACGTGCCAACGCTCGACGGCGATTCCGTCACCGTGCGCGTTCCGGCCGGCACTCCGTCCGGCCGCACGCTCAGGGTCAAGGGCCGCGGCGTGAAGACCGCGAAGGTCACCGGCGATCTTTTGGTGACAATCGACGTCGCCGTCCCCCAGAACCTGAACAAAGAAGCGGAAGAAGCCGTCAAGGCGTTCGCCGCCGCAACTTCCGATGCCGATCCCCGTCACGATCTCGCCGCGAAGGCACGCTTGTAGCGGCAGGAACACAGCACCAGCAGAGAGGGCGTAGTCATGGCCATCGACATCAACCAGCCGATCTTCGTCATCTCAGTCGCGGCCGAACTGGCGGACATGCATCCGCAGACGCTTCGCCAATACGACCGGCTCGGCATCGTGTCGCCTAGCCGTGCCCCGGGCAAATCGCGGCGCTACTCGCAGCGGGACGTCGATCGCCTGCGGGAAGTGCAGCGGCTCTCGCACGAGGGCGTGTCGCTTGAGGGCATCAAACGCATCCTCGAGCTTGAGAACCAAGTGGCCGCCCTGCAGTTCCGGGTGGCCGAGTTGAGCGAGGAGCTCCAGCGCCGGCGGAGCCCGGTCGAAGCCCGTATCTTCGCCGCAGGGGCCGCCGGCGACGTCGTCAGCCTGGCCCGCGGACAGCGCCCCCGGGCCCGGTCGCAAGCCGTCGTGGTATGGCGTCCCACCCTCGAAAAATAGCCCACCCTTACGAGTTTGTGTACACCTAACACCCCCTAAAACGCCTCTTAATGGGTGCGACGTGTACACAAACTCCCCGCTGGACGCAGCAGTGGGCGGACGGGTCATCGCCAACAACCGACAACCCGCATACAAGAACCAAACTCAGCACAAACGCGAGCCTCGGACGTCGCCGGACCCATTCCCTCATGGCGCAATACTAAGCAAACGTGAGATGCGGAAAAGACTGGGTGCCTCAGCCTGCGGACGGGCCTCCGACGACTCCCCTGGAGAGCGAAGCCAGCAGCACGGGCGAGCTTTGGTTCGCCCACGTTCCCGTCAGGGATGCTGCTCCCGGGTCCTTTGCCTCAAGGTCGAGGACCCGTTTGACCAATAGGGTCACTTCACCGGCGTCGATGCTGGTGGTGGGTCCTTCCGTCGTCGGCGCCATCGGGGTGAGGGCAGGAACGTCGTCGCCCGGCTTGCCGCTTCCTTTGACCTTGACCGTGCTCTCGCGTGGCTCCAAGCCGCCTTCCATTTCCACGAATTGCTCGGCTTCCCCTTGTCCCGTCAGGATGGCAGCGACCACTGCGGCGACATAGACGGGGTCGGCGCAAGCATCGTAAACCCATCGCGTGCCCAGCACGGAGTGTTCCATGGTGGGAGTTTGTGTACAGCAGGCTACTCCGCGAACAGGCCCGCCAAGTCCTCGGCCGTCAGGGCACCGCCGGAGAGGGCATCGCCTTCCATGACATCGGCGAACAGTTGGGACTTCTTCGCCTTGAGCGCCATGACTTTTTCCTCGATGGTGTCCTTGGCCACGAGCCGGTAGACCATGACGTTCCGCGCCTGTCCGATCCTGTGCGTGCGGTCAACTGCCTGCGCTTCGGAGGCCGGATTCCACCACGGGTCCAAGAGAAACACGTAGTCCGCCTCGGTCAGGTTCAGCCCGAAGCCGCCGGCCTTGAGCGAAATCAGGAACACGGGCGCCGCGCCGTTCTTGAATTCGCTGACGACGTCGGCACGGTTCCGGGTGCCGCCGTCGAGATAGCAATACTCGACTCCCTCTTCCTCAAGCCGCGCCCGGACTTTGCCCAGGAACCCCGTGAACTGGCTGAAGATGAGCGTCCTGTGGCCTTCGGCGATGATGTCTTCAAGTTGTTCGAACAGCACGTCGATCTTGGACGAGCGCACAGCGGACAGGGATTCGTCCACGAGCGAGGCGTCCAGGCTGAGCTGGCGGAGCAGCGTCAACGACTGGAAGATCGTGAACCGGTTCTTGTTGATGTCGTCGATGAGCCCCAGGATCTTCTGCCGCTCGCGCTGGAGGTGCGTCTGGTACACCTTGTGGTGCCTCGGGTTGAGCACCACTTCCAGCACTTGCTCCTGCTTGGGCGGCAGGTCCTTGATGACCTGCTCTTTGGTGCGGCGCAACATGAGCGGACGGACCCGACGGCGGAGCTTGGCCAGCTGGGCTTTGTCACCGTTCTTTTCAACGGGCTTCTGGTAATACTCCGCGAAGCGGCGTGGGCTGGAAAACAGGCCAGGAGCGACGATCGACGTCAACGCCCAGAACTCCATGAGGTTGTTCTCCAGCGGCGTTCCCGTGATGACCAGCTTGAACCCGGCCGGCAACTTCCGGGCACATTGGTACGCCTTGGATTGGTGGTTCTTCACGAACTGGGCTTCATCGAGCATCAGCCCGGCCCATTCCCGGGTCGCATAGGCTTCAAAGTCGATCCTGAACAGCGCGTACGAGGTGATGACGACGTCGGCCCCCGCCAACGCGTCGACCGGATCGGCGCCGCTCTTGGCAAAGGTTTCCCCGACGGTCTTGACGCGGAGCGCGGGAGCAAAGCGCTGCGCCTCGGCCGCCCAGTTGCCTACGACGCTCGTGGGGGCGACCACCAGGAAGGGAGCGCCGCCGCCAGATTCAGCATGTTCTTTAGCCGCGCACATCAAAGCAATGGCCTGCACCGTCTTGCCGAGGCCCATGTCGTCGGCGAGGACCCCGCCAAGGCTGTGCCGGTACAGGAAGCTCAACCAATTGAAGCCCTCGAGCTGGTACGGACGAAGCTCCGCGTTAAGTGAAGCCGGCAGCGGGAGGCCGGTCACGCCGTCGTCGAGCAATCCGCCGACGGCCTCGCGCCACGCGGCCGCCTGCTCATCCACGATCCCCAGGTGTGCGAGCTCATCCCACAGGCCGGCCTGGAACCGGCTGATCTGCAGGGTGCCGTGCCGGTCCGGGTTGTCCTGCAGGGACCTGGCTTCGTCAATGAGAGCGCGCAGCTGGTGGAGCTCGGGCAGGTCCAGCGAGAAGTAGGCGCCGCTCGGCAGCAGCATGCGGGTCTGGCCCGCCGCGAGCGCGGAAAACACCGCTGCGAAGGACACTGGTTCGCCTTCGAGCGTGATGACGATCCCGAGGTCGAACCAGTCGCGGTTGTCCGTGGCCTTGGTGGAAATGGACACGACCGGGGCTTCGGTGGCTTCGCGGTAGTCGGCGATGTCGCCGGAGGTTTCGACGACGACGTCGGGCAGCTCGCTGAGCCGGGGCAGCACTTCTTCGGTGAAGGCCAGGGTGTCCAGGCCGTCGAGCGACGCCGACGCCGCGAGCCGTGGTGCACCCCATCCTCCGCCCGATGACTCACCGAGCACCGCAACCACGTCCCACGGCCGGCCGACGGATTCGAGGATCCGGGCTTCTTCGGCGTCGTCGCGGTAGCCGTGGTCGTCCGGATGGCGCCAGAGGGGCTGCGCCGTGACCAGGGTCCCGGCTTTGTAGTGCCATTCCCAGTGGAGCCTGACCCGGTGGTCCGCGCCGTAGTTGGCCAGCAGGGACAGCGTCGGCACGGCGAGGACCGGCAGTTCCACGGAATGGTCCGCCGCCGTGACCCGCGTTGACTGCTTGAGTTTTGGATAGAACGCGGTGAGGAAGCGCTGCTCGTCCTGTGCCGGGATCCGGAGCCGGGATGCGCCCATCACGAAATCCAGGAGTTCTTCCGACTCCCCGCCTTCGAGCCGTGCGAGCGTAATCAGGTTCTCGGGCGCCACAACTCCCGGCAACCCTTCCTCAACAGGGCCCGTGAAGAACAAGCCGTGCGCGGGGCGCCCGATCAGGCCTGCTGTCGCGGGGTCGACGGCCTCCCCCGCGACGGTGACCGACGCCGCCAACTCGAGTCCGCCGTCGGGCTCGCTGCCGCTGTGGCGGCTCAAATCGAGGCCGACGACGGCGGGCTCCGCGGCAAGGCGGACCGGTTCCGTTCCGCCGGAGTGGATGAGCTCGACGCCGGCCTTTGCGGCATCTTCCAAGAGGCTCCACAGGTTCTTGCCGGCGAAATCGTTGAGCAACAGCCACATGCTTGAGGTGAGCTGGCGATGGTCAGTGGTGGAGTGTGCCGCGAGGAAGGCCTGCATCCACTCGATATGCGCCTCGTTGAACTCGCGTTTGTACCCGAGGTAGCTCAAGTTCGTCCATGAGACGTCGCCGCGGATCCACTTGCCTTTGGCTCCCATCATGACGGGCCGGGCCTTCAATTGCCGGATGCTGCGGACAGGATCGCGGCGGCCTGTGTAGGAGAAGTGCGGAGCAGGCTCTTCGACCTCGAAGGCGAGGGCCAGGGGGAGTCCCTGCCGTTGCGGAGCAGCTCCGGGAACGGCGATCAGCTTGCTGAGCGCCTGCTCCCACTCCGGACGCCGCACGGATTCGCCCGGCCGCGCTGTCTGTCCGACGGCGGGAGCGCTCAGCAATTGGGCCCGCACCACCGGCTGGTCCTCGGCCGCGAAGAGCAGGGCGGCCACATGCTTGCAGTCCTTGCGCACCGGGCAACTGCATACTCCTACCGTGCAGCTCCAGCCGCCCGGCTTGCGGACGAGCTTGGCCGAGGTGGAATACGGCTTGGCGGCGTTTCCTTGGATCTTGCCCAGCATCAAGCCAGTGGCCGCATCGAAGCTGATCCCGCTCACCCGGCCACCCATGGCGTAGGCAAGGCCGGCCGCGAGGGAACGGTCATTGATGGCGGGTGTCTGAATCGCCAGTTCCCAAGAGTCGTCGGGGTGGGAAGGCATTCGGTAACGCTACTTTCGGCAGGAGGCTATCTATGAATCCTAGGGCCCACGGGCCAGCCCTGAAACTTTGCCGGACGTTCACCTGCCCCTAGCCTGCCCGGGCACCGCCCCCGCGTACGTTGAAAGGGTCCGGAGCAGCAAAAGCTTCCAAGCAGTGAGGAAATCCCATGACCATCAATGAGCAGCCCGTCATTCTGACGAAGGACAGCATCGAGGCCTCCGACGCGGACGTTGTGGACGCGAACGTCAACGTGGTCAACGAGATGTACGAGGAACTCCTCAACCACGAGGAAATCGCAAGCAACGCGCTGCGCAGCTACTTTGTGGACTACTACCTGACCCAGGCACTCTCGGGCGGCTTCGCCCAGTACGTCTTCACCGTTCCCGAGCGCGAGGAAGTGGACACCTTTGTCCGCGAAGGCCTCGAAGCCATGGGAGCCACGCGCCACCTCGAACTGTTCAACCGCACCGCCGCGGCGTTCGATGCCTTGAGCGAAGAGGACGCAGAAGCCTACCTTGACGGCGACCTCGACGAATCCGACGAAGCTTCCGAACCCGTCGCGGAACTCGAAGCCCTCGACGGCGAATTCGAATCCCTCCTTGAAACCGAGAACATCATCGCCCTCAGCGCGGCATGGCTCCGCGGCCAGGACGGCCTCCTCTACCTGGACGAGGACGAACTCAAGGCCCACATCGCCGAGCGCGTTGCCCTCATCCCGGACCTGGAGGAGCGCAAAGCCGAGGCCGCCGAAGCCGAGCTCGAGAACGCCCCGGAATTCGAACTCATCATCCGCGAACTGTGCGACGTCGCCGGCTACCAGCTGGACAAGATCACCATGGGCGATCCCAACTTCGAGCACGACGGCGAAACGGTCCTCGCCTGGCACTTCTCCACCGATCACGGCAACTACATCATGATCGAGGAGGACGAGGAAGCCTTCATGATCCACCCGGAGACGAAGGAAATCATCGCCGCCGTCGAGTTCGAAGACGCCTAGGACCCTCGCCCACCTTTGACGCCTCAAGCGCGAACGCCCTTTCAGGTCACCTGAAAGGGCGTTCGCTGTTTGGCGGCAGGACGTGGGCGGGCGTCAGTAGGAGGAAGGGCTGCTGCTGGTCGTGGCCGTCATCATGGAGCCGGAGGGGCTGACCAGGAACCAGATGCCTAACACGCCTTGGCCGTAGGTGTCACCGGAGTCCTCGTCCTTGGAGTAGAAGTAGATGGGCATTCCGTTGATGGTGATCTGCATCTTGCCATCGGCCGTCGGGATGGTGCCGATGGTTCCACTCACCCCGTCAACCGCCGGCATCGTCGAAGTGGTTGTCACGGGAGGCCACGTCGTGGCGCAGGCGCCAGTGCAGGCGCTCTTGCCTGAATCCTTGACGTCCTTGGTGAAGAAGTAGACGCTCTTGCCGTTCGCCCCGACTACTCTCACGCCCATGCTTGACGACGCCGTCTTCAGTTCCGCCATCCCGGTTGAAGAGCTCGACGACGACTCCGAACTCGAAGCTGTTGGGCTCGACATAGAGGCACTAGGGGTGGAGGTGCTCGACGAACTGCTCGAGCTGCCGGAACTTCCCCCGCACGCGGAGAGCGAGACGGCCAGAGCAAGGACGCCAAGACCGGTGATGAGTTGCTTCTTCATGGTGTGCTCCTTCGCTGGACCGGCCGTCGGACGAGCCGGATGCTAACCCCTACGACGCCACAGGGTGAAGAATGGTTCACAGCCTTGAACTTTTTCTGCCGCGGGTACGTCGTATGGCAAGAGAAGGGGAAGCCGAAGCACACAGGAGGCGTGGATGCCGCTTGACGAGGACGTCGTCGCCGCGATTTACCGCGACCATGGCACAGCCCTGCGCCGCTTCGTGCTGAGCTGCATGCCGGACGCCCACTTGGCCGACGACGTCGTGCAGGAAACCATCCTCAGGGTGTGGCAGCATGCGCCGCAGATCACCGGGAGCCTGCGCAGCTACCTGTTCCGCACCGCGCGCAACGTGATCATCGACAATTACCGCAAGGCCCAGAGACGCCCGCTCGAAGCGACGGAATACGACCCCGCGGATCCGGCGGAAGCCACCGAACGCGTGGACGAGCTCCTCAACCGGGTCCTCATGGAAGAAGCCCTCTTGCGGCTCAGCACCGAACACCGGGAGGTCCTGGTAGCACTGCATTACGAACGTTTCACGGTGAACGAGGCCGCGCTGAGGCTCAACATTCCCAGCGGTACCGTGAAATCCCGGGCCTTCTACGCCGTCAGGGCGTTACGCACCATCTTGGACGAAATGGGGGTGCAGCGATGAGCGAGTCAGGACTTCACCACTTGCTGGGCGCCTACTTGCTGGGCGGCTTGGAGCCGTCCGAGGTCCGGGCGTTCGAGGCGCACTTGGAAAGCTGCGCGGCGTGCGGGCAGGAACTCGCCGAACTGGAGAGCCTCCCGGCCCTCCTCGACGCCGTTCCGGTGCCCGACGCCGTCGCGCTCGTGGCCGCGCGCCCCGCCGTCGTCGAACCTCCAGCGGAAGGCCGCCCCGCCGTCGAACCTGGCGTTACCCCGGAGGCCCGCTCACTTTCCGGGGCTTCCAGCGAAACGCTCGCGCAGCCGATCCTCCTGAAGATCGCAGCGCGGCGCCGGAAATCACGACGCCGGTGGGCGGCTGTGGTGTCCGCGGTGGCCGCCGCGTGCCTCGGCTTGGGAGTCCTGGCCGGCCCGCTGCTGAGCCAGCCGCCCAAGCCGGACGCGAGCTATTCCGTCCAGACGGGCAACGGCCTGCAACTCACGGTCGGGCTCGTGAAGAAGGCATGGGGCACCGAGCTGGACCTGGAAGGCCGGAGCATGCCGTTGCAAGGCACCTTGTACCTCTGGGTCAAGGGCCGCGACGGCAAGGAGGAACTGGCGTGCGGCTGGACGGCGACCGCCAGCGGACACATCAAGGTGACGGGCGCGACGCCGGTCCAGCTCGCCGCGATCTCGGGCGTGGAGCTCCGGGACGACAACCAAAAAACGGTCGCGGTGATTTCGGTCCCGGGGAGCTGATTTCCGTCCCGGGGAGCTAGGGGGTCCCCGGGACGGTTTGGGGTCGAAACCGGATCCGGGTGCGGTGCTTAGCTAGGCCGTCGCGCGGTCGTCGGCGTCAGGCGCAATGCTCCACGACGGCACTGTGCTCCACGATGGCGCTGTGCTCCACGATGGCGTTGTGCTCCACGATGGCCTGTCCAGCCGGTTGAAGCTGTACAGGTGGATGCCCGAAATGCTGCCCGGCCGGGCCGCTAGCTCGGAGACAAACGGTTCCGGCGAGTACTTGTCGCCGCTCAGGAGGCGCTTGGCCAAAGCTCCCTTGCTGCTGAGGAACTTCAGGGACGTACCCACACCGATTTGGGTGGCCAGGCTGAGGAGCTTGGTACGGGGAACGGCGCCGGCCACCCCGGCCCACACGGGAAGCTCGACGCCTTCCCGACGCAGGAGCGAGACGTAGTCGAGGACTTTCGGAACGGAGAAGCACATCTGGGTGACCACGTGCGTGGCGAGGTGCTGCTTAGCGAGCACGGCGTCAAGCAGGTCCAGCCCGGTCACGGATGGGTGCCCTTCGGGATAACCTGCAATGCCTGCCGTAATCCGTCCGCCTGAGAGTTCCGCGATGTCCTCAAGCATCGGCAGGCAGGAGCCATAGGGACCTGCGTTCCGGGATCCGTCGCCGCCGATGGCGAAGACTTCCGTGATGCCCGCGGACTCGCAGTCCCGCAGGATTCCCGAGAGTTGGGCCCGGTCCTGCAGCCCATGGGCCGTGAGATGCGGCAGGACGGTGTATCCGAGGAGGCTCAGCTCCACGGCAACTTGCATGGTCCGGGCGATGCCGTGGTGGGGCAGGCAGGTGACCGTCAGCGGCATCGAGGGGGGAACCGACGCCCGGACCTTCTCGACAATGCCGTCGGAGGGAATGATCTCGATCCGGCTGGGAATCATGGTGTGTTCCTGGGTGGTCATGCCGAAGCTCCGTGGTTGAGGAGGGTGCGGGCTTCCTGGCGGGTGGTGCCGGAGTCCTGGATGCCGTCGGCGATGTGGGCAAGATGCGCGGGGATGTCGCGGCCTTTTTTGCGCATGGCGGTGGCCCAGAGGCGTCCGGCGCGGTAGGAGGAGCGCACGAGGGGGCCGGACATGACGCCGAGGAAGCCCAGTTCTTCGGCTTCGGTGGCGAGCTCGACGAATTCCTGGGGTTTGACCCAGCGGTCCACGGGCAGGTGGCGTTCGGAGGGGCGCAGGTACTGGGTGATGGTGATCAGGTCGCAGCCGGCCGCGTGCAGGTCCGCGAGGGCTTCGGAGATCTCGGCCCGGGTTTCGCCCATGCCCAGGATGAGGTTGGACTTGGTGACCATGCCCAGGTTGCGGCCCTGGGTGATGACGTCCAGGGAGCGGTCGTACCGGAACGCGGGGCGGATGCGTTTGAAGATCCGGGGCACGGTTTCGACGTTGTGCGCGAATACTTCGGGGGCGGAGTCGCAGATCGCGGCGATGTGCTCGGGGTTGCCGGAGAAGTCGGGGATGAGCAGTTCCACGCCGGTGCCGGGGTTCAGTTCGTGGATTTTGCGCACGGTTTCGGCGTAGAGCCAGACGCCTTCGTCTGCCAGGTCGTCGCGGGCGACGCCGGTGACGGTGGCGTAGCGCAGGTTCATGGCCTGGACGGAGCGGGCGACCTTGGTGGGTTCGAAGCGGTCCAGGGGGGAGGGTTTGCCGGTGTCGATCTGGCAGAAGTCGCAGCGGCGGGTGCATTCGGAGCCGCCGATCAGGAAGGTTGCTTCCTTGTCTTCCCAGCATTCGAAGATGTTCGGGCAGCCGGCTTCCTCGCACACGGTGTGCAGGCCTTCTTTTTTCACCAGGTTCTTCAGGCCCACGAATTCCGGGCCCATCTGGACCTTGGCCTTGATCCACTCGGGCTTGCGTTCAACCGGGACGGCCTTGTTGCGCTGCTCGACACGCAGCAACTTACGGCCTTCAGGTGCCAAGGTCATGAGGAACTCCACAATTCAGGTGGCACGGGCGCGCCACGATGATCCGGTTCCTCCCCGCTCTGTATTGGACCTGAGAGTTTCCGCGTCGGTTGCCGAAGCAACGGGCGCTTGCACCGTCGGTGAGTCCGGTTTCCCGGGCTGCTTTCCAGAGTTGCCTTGCCGCGGCGGTACAGGGGCCTGAGAGATTCCTGGGGAGGATTTGCTCCTACGGCGCCCGCTGAATGTACCGGCAGGACTCTCCCGCCGCAGATCATAAGCGTGTGCCACCTTTCGGTGGCACATCTCACATGGTATCCGGTGCCCGCAATAGCCGCAAAGGACGGCCCATTCGCTCAGTCGACCGCCACGAGGGGACCGCGACGGCCAAACGCCCAGACTGTAAGGGCAAACAGGCTCAACACGACGCCGGCGAGTGCCACCGCGGTCCAGCCGCCCACGTTCCAGAGGAGTGCCGCCCCCGCGGATCCGATCGCTCCGCCGATGAAGTTGGCAGTGACGTAAACGGTGTTGATACGGCTGCGCGCCTCGTGCGAGATCGAAAGCAGGCGCGTCTGGTTGAGCACGCTCTGCCCCTGGATCGCGACATCCAGGGCGAACACCACCACAATCACGAGGACCACCGAGGTTCCGGCAAACGCCGCGAGCACGAACGAGGCGAGTGCCAGCCCCCACGCGATGCCGGTGGCGGGCAAGGACCAGCCGCGGTCGTGCAGGCGACCCGCGCGCTGCACCGTCACGGCACCGGCGATGCCTGCCAGGCCGAACAGCCCGATCACTTCCACAGGGAAGTGGAACGGCGGACCCGCCAGCAGGAACGTGAGCGCAGTCCAGAACAGCGTAAACGCGGCGAACCCGGCCGAGGACAACGCAAGCGTCCAGCGTACTGCGCGTTCCTTGAGGACCACCGCGCCTACCGACTTCAACAGTTGCGGGTAGGAAAGGCGGGCTTTCGGGGCGAGCGGCGGAAGTGCCCGCCACGTCAGGAGAGCGAGGATCACGACGCCGACTGCCGCCGTCGCGTACACCGCCCGCCAACCGCCGACGGCGGCGATCAGGCCGCTGATGGTGCGCGAGGCAAGGATGCCGGTGAGGATGCCCGCGACGACGGTCCCCACCACGCGCCCGCGACGGGCGTTGTCAGCGAGGTCGCCAGCGAGCGGCGTGAGGATCTGCCCCGCGACGGTCGAGATTCCCAAGAGCGTCACGGCAACCAACAGGAACGCCATCGACGGCGCGACGGCACACAACGCGAGGGCACCGACCGAGGCAAGCATCATGCCCGCAACCAGTTTCCGCCGGTCAACCACATCCCCGAGCGGAACGATGAGCAGGATCCCCGCGGCGTAACCGAGTTGGGTAGCGGTGACGAGCCAGGCCGCAGCCGCTCCCGAGGCGTGGAGATCGGCCGCGATCGAGTCGAGGAGCGGCTGGGACCAGTACAAATTCCCGACGGCGGCGCCCCCGGCCACGGCGAACAGCAGCGTGAGGCCTGTGGTCATGGTCGGACGCTTCGAAGCCGTGGTGAGTGGGGAGGTCATGCGGTGTTCCGTTTCTTCTTGTCCTGCGACGCAGTTCTTGTCCCGCGACGCGGAGAATGCCTTTCGCGCCCGGAATTCCTAGCGCGCCAGTCGATTTGCGCATCGCAAAACCTCCTCCGCGTCGCAGGGGGGCGAAGCCCTACGCCCACTTCCCGGTCAGGACCTCCGCGCGGTCCGTTGCCGGCGCAGGAGCGGGGGAGAGCGCTGAGATTTCCGCGCGGAGTTCCGGCGTCATATCGACGTCGAGTGCGGCAAGGGACCCTTCCAGCTGCTCAAGGTTCCGTGCTCCGATGATCGGTGCAGTGACGCCCGGGTGGGCCATCGCCCAGGCGACGGCGAGGGCGGCAGGTGAGGTGCCGGCGTCGTCCGCGAAAGAAGCGAACCGATCGGCGGTGGCGTGGTCGCTCTCTTGTCCATAGCGGTCCGCGTAGCGGGCATTCTCCACGAGTCGTCCGCCTCCGGGCTGCTGGCCGCCGCGGTACTTGCCGGTGAGGAGGCCGCCGCCGAGCGGGCTGTAGGTGATGACACCAAGGTTCTCGGCCCGGGCAAGGGGAAGGATCTCCACTTCGGCCTGCCGCTTGACGAGGTTGTACATGGGCTCGATGAGCTCGAACCGCGCCAGGCTTTCGCGCGCGGAGATGCCGAGCGCCGTCGCGATCTGCCAGGCGGCCCAGTTGCTCACTGCGGGGTGGAGGATCTTCCCGTCGCGCTGAAGGTCGTCGAGGGCGCGGAGCGTTGTCTCGATCGGGGTGTTCTCGTCGAAGGCGTGGACGAAGTAGAAGTCGATCCGGTCCGTGTCCAAGCGGGTTAGGCTCGCTTCGACGGCCTGGATGATGTGCCGGCGGGAGAGGCCTTGGGCGTTCACGTCGCCGCTGGTCGGGAAGAAGACTTTCGAGGTAATAACGACGTCGTCCCGTTCCTTGGCGATGAGCCCGCCGAGGATTTCCTCGGACGCTCCGCCCCCGTAGACGTTGGCGGAGTCGAAGAAGTTGATGCCGCGTTCGCGGACTTGGCGGTACATCGCCGCTGAGGTTTCCTGATCGGCTTCCGAGCCGAACGACATCGTGCCGAAGCACAGCGGCGAGACGTGGATGCCGGTTGATCCAACGGTCCTGAAGTTCATGGTGTTCCTTTCTGGATCTCCTGCGGGAAGCTGGGGCGTCAGTATCCATGCAACCGCGGTTCGCGCCGATCAGCGAGTGCCCTGACGTTACTGGTTCTGGCAGTACCTCCCACCCTGTTCCGGCCCTGTGTAGCGTTGAGCGCATGGACAATCGGATGGAGGTGCGCGAGTTCCTTTCGTCGCGCCGCGCGAAGATCACGCCGGAACAAGCAGGACTCACGGTTTTTGGCGGGAACCGCCGGGTGCCCGGGCTTCGGCGCGAAGAGGCCGCGATGCTGGCCGGAGTGAGCGTTGACTACTACACACGGCTCGAACGCGGAAACCTCGCCGGAGTGTCCGAAGGCGTGCTTGAGGCGCTCGCCAGGGGACTTCAACTCGACGACGCCGAACGGGACCACCTTTTCGATCTCGCCCGCGCGGCCAACGCCTCCACCCTGGCCAGGCAAAGCAAGCCCCAGAAGCAACGCATCCGCCCCAGCGTGCAGTTCATGCTCGACGGCATCACCACGATTCCGGCGTTCATCAGGAACGGCAGGATGGACCTGTTGGCAGCGAACCGGCTCGGCTACGCCCTCTATTCGCCCATGTACACCGATCCCGTCCGTCCTGCCAACCACTCGCGGTTCATCTTCCTCAATCCCCTGGCACGAGAGTTCTATACGGACTGGAACCTGGCTGCGAACAACAATGTGGCGATCCTCCGCACCGAATCGGGCCGCAACCCGTACGACAAAGGCTTGGCCGACCTCGTCGGTGAGCTGTCCATGCGCAGCGAAGAGTTCCGCGTCCGCTGGGCCGCCCACAATGTGCGCCGCCACTTCTCCGGGAACAAGCAATTCCACCACCCGGTGGTAGGCGAGATTGAACTCATGTTCGAGGCGATGACCCTTGCCGAGGACCCCGGGCTGACCTTGACCGTCTATCCCGCCGAGCCCGGTTCAGCCGCCGAGGAATCCTTGCGGCTGCTCGCGAGCTGGGCCGCGACAGAGCGCATAGAGGAACTCGCGCTGAGCAAAGCGCCCCAGCGCTAGGCGTTCCGGGCTGGCGCCGGGTACCTCAGATCTTGCGGTAGCTGAGGTCGAAGATCATCCGCCCGGCCTCGTGGGCCTTGTTTTCGAAGCTCGTCCGGATGCGGCCATCGAATCGCGGCGCCCAGCCGCCAACGTGGTCCACGCCTTCGTTCGGGCCCGTGTGTTCGGTGCTGACGGGTGCGCGGCCTTCCTTGACGGGTGCTCCGCCCACCATGGATTCGACGCCGGATTGCCACACTTGGGTCAATGGGCTCTCTTCTCCAGCCCGCTCGCCTTGGTGCAGGTTTTCAAACTCGGTGGAACCAGCGAGGACCTCGCGGACATGCACGGCATAGTTGGACCAGTCCGTAGCGATCCGCCACAGCCCGCCCTTCTTGAGCGAGCGCGCCGCGAGCTCAGCGAATGCGGGCTGGATGAGGCGGCGCTTGTGGTGCCGGGACTTGTGCCAAGGATCGGGGAAGAAGACCCACAGTTCGCTTACCGATCCTTCCGGCAGCATGGTGGCGAGGACCTCGGGTGCGTTGGCTTCCACAACGCGGACATTCGTCAATCCGCGGCTATGGATCTTGATCATCGTATTGGCCAGGCCGGGCGTGTAAACCTCCACGGCGAGGAAATCCTTGTCCGGATTCTGCTCCGCGGCGTGGCATACGGCCTCACCCAGTCCCGAGCCGATTTCGACGATGAGGGGAGCTTCGCGCCCGAACTCGGCTCCGGCGTCGAACACGTAATCCGGGTGCACGGACGTGTTGGCGACGTGCCGCGGAACCTGGATGGCCCAGCGGTCCGAGTGCTCATCCCACGCGGCCTGGCGGCGTCCCTGGAGACGGGTCCCGCGGCGGACAAAGCTGACCGGCCGGCCACCGTAGGTGCCGAAGGAGGCCTGGGTGCCGGGAGTTATGGGGCGCGAAGACTGCGTTGTTTCAGGGGGAGTCTCAGGGGATTCTGGGGTTTCACTCATCCCTTCCAGAATACCGTTGGAGCGGCCATGGCCCGGTTGGAGCCTTGCCGTATGTGGATAAGCCGTGAAACAACTTGCGGGCAAAGATCGTCACGGAACACCACACGGGTCTTTCGTGCCGCCGCTGAGCCAAGAGGCGCTCGCGGGAACGTAACGTGGGCAGATCGACCCGCCCAGGTAGACGTGCTGCCAAGAGGTCCTGGCCAGCTCGGCCGTGACCTGGAAGGGCGCACCGTGGTCATCGATCTTCTGAACGGCGGTCTTGCCTGATTCCAGGACTGAGAGCTCGAGGTCGACGGAACAAAGGGACTTCCTGGTGTCGATCTGGACGACCATCACTTGTTGCTGATCCTTCGCCAAGAGAATGGTGTTGTCGAGGAAATAGGGCCTTTCCGTGGAAGCGCCGGCCGGAGAGTACATGGCCGAAGGGTCAGGATCATCGATGTGGAGAGAGACCAGTAACGACGCCTCAAGGAAAGCGGGAGGCGACTCGAACAAGGTGCCGGAGTATGGCGGCTGAGTACATTTGGATACCGGTTTGAGGTCTAGGATCCGGACCGCTTCACTGCGGTTGCCGGACAGGGTCAGTTGCACGTACATGATGCCGGGACTCACGCCGCCCTTCGATTCCAGCCAGGCATGCTGCGCCTCCGGAGCCATGGCGTTCAGCTGGTCCAAGTCTTGGCTCGTGAACATTGCAGTGGCCGGGAAGGCATAGGAGCGGCCGCCCACGTCCGAGATCTTCACCAGGTCCACACGGACTGGATCGCCCGTTTCCGTGAGGTTGTTCAGGACAGTTCCGAAGAGCGGCACCAGCATGTTGGTGATGGCGATACCCAAGGCAGCCACCACCACGCCGCCTAGCCACACTATGGGCCTGGCCCAGAGTGGTTTGGGCTTTTTGGTGGGCCCCGATGTTGTGTCGGATGTGGCCTTGGCCGGCCTCGACCCAACCTTGACCCGCCCCGCCGGTTTCCTGCTGGCTTTCATCGCGCCTCCTGCGAATGAACAGCCTGCCGCCATTTCCTAGCATCATGGTGCGCCGCGGCAAGCGGGATGGAAAGAGGAAACCATAAAGCGGGGAGCGTTCGTGGAACTGTCCGCAGCGGCTGCCAGAATGAAGGTGTGACCCCCGGTTCAAGCGCCCCCAGAAACAGCAAGCCGCAAACCCGCGACCTCCCGTCCGGCGCGCGTACGCGGCAGGAAATTCCCGCAACACGTGCGGGGCTCGTCTTCCTGGGGATCTGCTTGGTGCTCATCGGACTCAACTTGCGCACGGTGTTTTCGAGCTTTTCGGCGGTCCTCCCGGAGGTGACCGCCGACGTCGGCCTCCCGGGCTGGGCGGTGGTGGTCCTCACCACCGTTCCGGTCACTTTGCTCGGCGTTTTCGCCCCGCTTGCGCCGGTCCTCGCCCGCCGTTTCGGGGCGGAGCGGGTGTTGCTGGGTGCCATGGCGGTGCTGGCCGCGGGCCTCCTGTTGCGTCCGGCGGAACTCGGCGCGGCCGGGCACTTGCCCGCGCTCCTGATCGGAACGGCGGCTTGCGGGGCGGCTATTGCCTTGTGCAATGTGTTGTTGCCGGGAGTGGTCAAGCGCGATTTCCCGCATCGCCTCGGCCTCATGGGCGGCCTGTACACGACGGCGATCTGCGCCTCCGCCGCTCTTGGCGCCGGGTTCACCTACCCGATTTTCACGGCGACCCGGCAGTGGACCTCGGCGCTGTGGTTCTGGGCGGTGCCCGCCGTCGTCGTCCTTTTGCTGTTCCTGCCGCTCGCGGTGCGCCAGCACCCCGTCCGCCGCCACGCCGACAGCGGGGGCGCGAACGTTTGGCGGTCCGCCGTCGCGTGGCAAGTGACCATCTTCATGGTGCTCCAAGCCATGATGTCCTTCAGCGTTTTCGCCTGGTTGGCGCCGATCCTGCGCGATCGGGGGATCGACGGCGGTACGGCCGGCTTGATCGTCTCGGTGTCGATCGTGCTCCAGATGCTTGGCTCCTTCCTGGCTCCGGGGCTGGCCGCCCGTTTCAAGGACCAGCGCGCGATCAACACTGTGGTGGCGCTCATGACGGGAGGCGGCTTCGCCCTCAGCATCTTCGGCCCCACGCAGCTCGTCTGGATCTGGACCGGGCTGTTGGGACTCGGCCAAGGGAGCCTCACCGCCGTTGCGCTGACCATGATCATGCTGCGTACCCGGGATTCCCACACGGCCGCGCACCTTTCCGGAATGATGCAGGGTGTGGGCTACGGACTGGGGTCCACCGGGACCTTGATGGTTGGCCAGTTGCACCAAGCCACGGGTGGTTTCGCTGCCGCGGGCCTGTTGTTCCTGGTGGTTGGATCATTGGCCGCGTTCTTCGGTTTCCGGGCCGGCCGGGACCGCTATGTGGGTTAGCGAGCCCTGACAACGCCTTTGGCGCGCGAGGCGGCATAATCGGGTACATGGTCATGCTGGCACCCACGCGCGAACTGGACGGGCTCGACAGGCGGATTGTCGGCGCCCTCCAGGTCAACGGCCGTGCCTCGTGGCGCCGGATCGCCGAGGTTTTGGGGGAGCCGTTCAGCACCGTGACCCGGCGGGGATTGGCTCTGTTGGAGTCGAACATTGTCCGCGTGGCCGGGCTGGTCTCGCTCGGTCCCACCCACCTCGTCGAGGTGCAGTGTGAGCCTTTGCGCCTGGCAGGCATCGCTGAGCAGCTCGCCGAAGACGCGGACGCTTCCTTCGTCTACGCCCTGACCGGTCCCACCCGGCTGTTGTTCGAAGTCCAGGCCCGCCCGGGGCGCCTTTCCAGCCTGGTGCTCGAGGAAGTTCCAGCGCTCGACGGCGTGGTGCAGGTGAGTGCCTCGCCCGTCATGGAGTACTTCCGCACTGTGGCCGAGTGGCACCCCGGTCCGGTTACCGCCGCTGAGACAGCCGCGCTCCAGGAAGTGCCGCCGCCGCTTTCGCGGCCAGTCGCAAGCGCAATGCTCGACGACGTCGATTCCCACCTCGTGCGGCTCCTCGTTGCAGACGGCCGCGTTCCGGTCGCCGAACTGGGGGACGCGGTGGGGCTTTCCGCGCCAGCCGTCCGCAGGCGACTCAATGCCCTCCTTGAGGAAGGCAGCTTGAGCGTGCGGGCGATCGTGGACCCCGTGGACATCGGGCTGCCGATCGAAGCCGTGGTCTGGGTCCGCACCGCGCCGAGCGATGCCGCGGACGTAGGTCGCTTGCTGGCCGAAGCTCCGGGGGTCCGCTATGCCGTGATGGCGATGGGCGAATTCCAGCTCATGGCCAACGTGACGCTCGCGAGCCTGAATGAGCTCCGTGATTTCCTCACATCCTCGCCTTGGGCGGCCCGTGCCCAAGCAGTCCGCAGTTCGCTCGTGGTCCGGGCGTACAAGCGCGGCGGCGTCCGCATGCCCGTCCGAGACTGAGTTTCCTCCCCCTTTCGCTTTCCTTCGTGTGATGTGTGGCGCTGTTGTGAGGTCTACGAAAAAAAGATTTAAAACTAAATTCTATTGTCTCAACTGCTGATGGCACTTACAGTTGATGAAGCCGCCATCTGAGTGACCAGGATCACTCCGATGGCGTTTTCCCAGCGTTAAGACCTCCGGAGGTTGATAGTGAATACCTTGTCGCTCACTGGCCAAGTGGCCCTCGTCACGGGCGCCGGCCATGGAATCGGCCGTGCCAGCGCCCTCGCCCTCGCCGAGGCCGGCGCGCTCGTGGTCGCGTCCGACGTCGACTTCGCACGCGCCACCGAGACCGAACAGCTCATCAAGGACGCCGGCTACGAAGGCGTGGCAGCAACCGCCGATGTGACCGACGAAAAGGCGATGATCGCCGTCGTCGACGACGTTGTCCGCAAGTTCGGCCGGCTCGACGTCGTCCACGCCAACGCGGGCGTGCTCATGGCCGGAACGGCTCTGACACAAACCCTCGATGAGTGGGACAAGACGTTCACCGTCAACGTCCGCGGCACGTTCCTCACCGTCCGCGCCGTCCTTCCGCAGATGATCAAGCAGAAATCCGGCGCGATCGTCATCACCGCGTCCGTGTCCGGGCTCATCGGCGAGCCGGACCTTGTGGCCTACAACACTTCCAAGGGCGCCCTGGTGAACCTCACCCGCCAGTTGGCCGTGGAGTACGCGGAGCACGGAATCCGCGTGAACGGCGTCTGCCCGGGCTGGATCGAAACGGGATTCAACGATCCCGTCCTGGGCCACTTGGACACTGCCGAACTGGATCAGCTGGTCGACCGCCAGGTCCCCTTGGGCCGGCAAGGCACGGCCGAAGACATCGCCCCCGCGGTCGTATTCCTCGCCTCGGACGGAGCACGGTACATCACCGGCCAGTTGCTTCCGATCGACGGCGGCCTGACGTCAATGTAGCCGTCCGGCTTTCCCCCAACCTCCCGGCTCACCCCAAGGACAATTGCCATGTCTGTCACGCAAACCCAAAATTCCGACGACGAAGTCCTCGCCCATCTTGGTTACAAGCCCGAACTGAAGCGGTCTTGGTCCGGCTTTTCGAATTTCGCCATCTCCTTCTCCGTCATCTCGATCCTCAGCGGACCGTTCATCAGCTTCTTCATCGGATGGAACAACGGCGGTCCCATGGCCATCGCCTGGGGCTGGCCCGTGGTGTCCGCGCTCATCCTCGTGGTGGGCCTGTGCATGGGCGAACTGGTTTCGGCCATGCCCACCTCCGGCGGCATGTATTACTGGGCGGCGAAGCTCGGCAGCCTGCGTTCCAGCTACTTCACCGGCTGGCTGGACTTCCTCGGACTGCTCGCGATCGTCGCCGCAGTCGCCTACGGGTGCGCCACGTTCATCGACCTGACGCTGTCCTCGTTCAACGGTGACTGGGCGGCCGGGTACTCGCTGACCCGCGTCTTCCTGATCTTCGTCGGCGTGCTTGTGGTCGTCACCATCCTGTCGATCTTCTCCAGCCACCTGCTGGCCATCTTCAACAACATCTCGGTGTGGTGGCACGTCGTCGGCACGGTCGCGATCATCGCGATCATCGCTTTCCTGCCGCAGCACCACGCGAGCATCGCCGACGTCTTTACCCAGCGGGTCAACAACACCGGCATGTTCAGCGGCAGCACCGACGGCCTGGGCTTCATCTTCGTCATCCTGCCCCTCGCGGTGATCCTGCCGCAGTTCACCGTGACCGGCTATGACGCCTCGTGCCACATGTCCGAAGAAACCAAGGGTGCCGCCAACTCGGCCGCCAAGGGCATCTGGCAGGCCATCCTCTACTCGGCCATCGGAGGCTGGATCCTGCTGCTCGCCATCCTGTTCGCCGTGCAGGATCCGGCAGCCGTGACGGCGAGCGGCGGCAACGTGGTCACGGTCTTGAACCAGGCCCTCAGCGGCCCGTGGGTCAGCGCGGTCCTGGTGATTTCCACCGTCGGGCAGTGCTTCTGCGCCATGGCCTGCATGACCTCCACCACCCGCATGCTTTTCGCCTTCAGCCGCGACGGCGCAGTTCCCGGCGCACGGTTCTGGACCCGCCTCAACAAGAAGGGCGTGCCCCTCTACAGCGTCGCCCTCGTCGCGGTACTCGCCATCATCCTGACCCTCCCCGCGCTCGTGGAAGTAGACATCAACGGAGCTCCCGTCCCGGTAGCGTTCAACGCGGTGGTGTCCATCGGCGTCGTGGGCCTGTACCTGGCGTTCGCAATCCCGATCTACCAGCGGCTCAGCGCCGGTTCGGCCTTCAAGCGCGGCACCTGGAACCTCGGCCGGCACTACAAGTGGCTGAGCCTCGTCGCGGTCATCGAGATCGGCGTGACCACGGTCATCGCGATCATGCCGACCTCCTTGGGCGGGATCCCGTTCACCCCCGACTTCGACTGGAAATACTTCAACTACACGCCCCTTGTGGTCGGCGGCACCCTGCTGGTCCTGTGGATGGCCTGGCAGCTCCGGGTCAAGAACACCTACACCGGCCCCCGCTCCACCGTGGACCTGCCCGACGGACTCACCACAGCCGAAGAACTCGAAATCGAATTCGAACAGCACCACCCCGGCCACGAGCACCACCAGGGCCACGGAAACAAAGACCGGATCGATATTTCCTAGCTCGATAAGTCAACTGCCGGCGTCAGCCCGGAGCAGCCACATGGCCGCTCCGGGCTGACGGTCGTTCCGGCGTCGTTTCCCCTGGTGACTCAGCCCGCCATGCCGTTAGCCGGCGACGATGAGGTGCCAGGGGGAAGCCGCGAGTTCCGCGACCGGGACAGGAACCGAGCCCGGGTGTTCCTCCGGCCGCTCGAAGCGCGTGCCCGGGGCGAACCGGGCGCTGTTGGAGGCTACAACTTTGCCCGTTTCGGTAATGAGGGCGATTGGCTCGTCCCTCCGCCCAAGGTTCCGGAGAAAGACGCGCTCGATGAAGTCCATGGTCAAGTCGGCCCCGGCGATCGCGACTGTCCGGGATTCGATGACTACCGGCCTCGACGCCGTGACGATCTTCGTGTTGGCGCCGCCGAAGTCCAAGTAAGGGCCGATCAGCTCGGGGCGTCCGGAGGCCAGAGGGCGCTCGAACCAGGTCATTTCCGTGTAGTCGTAGTAGTTGACGGAGGCTGGGTTGAGGTTGTGCGGCACGAAGACCAGTTGCCCGTCGATCAGGCTCCACCACTGATGCCAGGTGTCGGCGTCGTCGAGCAGGCCCGGAATGACGGAGACTCCTGCGCTCTCCACGAGGCCGGCTTGGTCCCCGACGATGCGCGCCACCTCAGGTTTTAGCGCCTCAAGCATGTTCCGCGACGTTCCGGAGGGCGCGATGATCCCGGTGGTTTTCTCCGCCAGCACCCTGAGGTCGGCGAATACCCTGTCCAGCCGCTGGCCGAGGAACGCAGCCGTGGCCTTCATAACGGATTCCGGTGCGCTCATTGCGGGTCGGCCAAGTCCGAGGTGAGCAAATCCAGGTGTTGGTCGATGATCAGTGCACCTTCCCGTTCGAAGTGGGCGATCGCAGAGTCTTCGGCTGCCGCCGCGTCTCCCTGCTCGATCATGGCGAGCATGTCCTCATGGCCCTGCACGGCGTTTGAGTGCTCGAGGCGCCATGCTTCACCCCAGGTCAACGGGGACAGTTCGGCGTGCACCTGGATCAGGAGTGAGGTCAGGCGCCGCGATTGCGCTGCCACGCCGACTCCGATGTGGAGGCGGGCATCGGCCTGCCGCAGCATGTGCGGTTCCGAACTCGAAGCGAACCGTTGGGCGAGGCTTCGAAGCCGCCGGACGTCCAGTTCATCCGAGCGCCTCGATGCGAGCCGGGCCGTGGATCCTGCGGTTGAAGCGGCGAGGTCTATGAGGTCGCGAAGGTCGCTGCTCTTGTAGTTGCGCAATTCGCGGGCAATGTCCGTCTCCCGCACGGCAAGCATGCCGGTGACGTAGCTTCCTCCGCCCCGGCCGCGGCGGGTTTCGAGGAGTCCCTTGCTCCGGAGGACGGCCAGCGACTGCCGGAGCGTCAAGGGGGATACGCCCAGGCGATCGGCCATCACCAGTTCCGGGGGGAGGCGTTCGCCGGGGTTAAGCAGGCCCAGTCCGATGGCGGTTTCAAGCTGTTGGGTCACTTGTTCGGCCCGGCCGGACATCACTTGCCCCTGGGCCCGGACCTGAGCCGCCATGTCGAGGGCACGGAGGGAAACCGTTCCGCCCATGTCCGTCACCGTTGACCCTCCCACCTGTTCGGGTCGCTCCCGCTTGGCTTGCTTCTTGATACCTGAATTCTAGAGTTCTGAAAGTTAGTTCTAAAACTTTCACCCCCGGCGTTTTCCTGCCTGTTCGGGTCGCCATGGGCCGGTCCAGGCTTGGGTGCCCCGAAGCAAAAACCTCACCCACACCCCTAGTCAAACGTGATTCATGCCACTATCGTGGTTCATTATCTCCAATTGAGCCAAATAAACGGTTCAAAAGGAAACTAGATGAAAGCCAAGTGAATCATGACAAACGATTTGATATACCAGGGCGCAGTGGAGCTCGCAGCGCTCCTGCGTTCCCGGGAGGTGTCCGCCACGGAAGTCCTCGAGGCCCACCTGGAACAGATCGACAAGCTCAACCCGTTGATCAATGCCGTGGTCACCCTCGACGAAGAGGGTGCGCGGAAGACGGCGGCCGAAGCCGATCGAAAGGCTGCCCGGGGAGAACAGCTCGGTCCATTGCACGGTTTGCCGATCAGCTTCAAGGACACAGCGGACACTGCGGGCATGCGCACCACCTACGGCCATCCGCAGTTCCGTGACCACGTGCCGGCCAGCAACGACCTGCACGTCCAGCGAATCCTCGACGCCGGTGCGATCCGCGTCGGAAAAACGAATGTGCCGGAATTCGCGGCCGGGTCCCACACCTTCAACCGCGTCTTCGGCGCCACCCGCAATCCCTACGACCCCGGCAAATCCGCCGGCGGCAGCAGCGGAGGTGCGGCAGCCGCCTTGGCCGCCGGTTTCCAGCCGATCGCCGACGGAAGCGACATGGGCGGCTCCCTGCGGAATCCGGCGTCGTTCTGCAATGTGGTTGGCTTGCGTCCCACTCCCGGCATGGTCCCCAACACGGACGGCAGCAATGTGTTCTTCCCATTGGCCGTCTCCGGACCCATGGGCCGGACGGCGCAGGACACGGCCTTGCTGTTCTCGGTCATGGCAGGTGCCTCGCCGGAGGATCCGCATTCGGCGTTCGCCCCGAACGCGGCGCATGTTCCGTTGGAGCCGGCGGACTTCGCCGGCCTGCGGGTCGCCTTCGCACCAACCCTTGGCGGGCGCGTCCCCGTAAGCCGCGAAGTCCTTGACGTGATCGAACCGCAAGCCGCCGCACTGTCCGCGCTCGGCGCCCACGTCGAGCTCGACTGCCCGGACCTCGAAGGATCCGATCAAGCCTTCCGAGTCCTGCGATCCGCTGCCTTCGATGCCCTGTGGGGCGATCAGCTGGCCGCGGAGCCCGATGCCTTCAACCACTTCCTCGCGGGAAACATCCGCGATGGCGGGCTGCTCAGCGGCCGCGACGTGATCCGGGCCGAAGAGGCCATGACGCGCCTGATCCGCAAAGCAGCCGAATTCTTCGAACGGTACGACCTCGTGATCGCACCAGCCTCGCAAGTCGTCCCGTTCGACGTCGATCTCGAATACCCCACGGAGATCGAGGGGCACCACCTGGAGAACTACCTCGACTGGATGCGCGCCCCGTACCTCTTTACCCCGTTGGGCCTCCCGGCCTTGTCCGTTCCGGCTGGATTCACTCCGTCCGGACTTCCTGTCGGCCTCCAAATGATCGGAGCGCGTGGCACCGACGCCCGGCTCCTCCAGTTGGCCTCAGCCTTCGAGAAGATCTCATCCTGCTCATCCGTTCGCCCCCAAGGAGCTGCAGTCTTATGAGCACCACCCTGGCTTCCCCCAAAAGATTGACCATCGCTTCCGTGCCCGTCGTGGGCATGATCATCACCCCGTTCCTTCCCTTTGTTTCCACGCCAACCTTGTGGCTGGGCCTCCCGTCCGCCGTCGTCTGGATGGCCCTCATGATCGTCGCAACCGTTGCGGCGTTGCAGATCATCGAACGCACCTATCTCCGCGAGGGCGGCGCCGAACTCGACCGCCTCGAAGCCGAGCAAAGCGCTGCGGCAGCAGCCGCTGGAACCGCGACGGAGGCCCACTAGTGCTCACCGTCGCCATCATCATCGGAATCCTAGGCATCGGCGCCCTCGGCGTCGCGGGCCGCCGTCGCCAGACCGAACTTTCCAGTTGGACGGTAGGCAAGCGTGACCTGCCTCGCTGGACCAGTTGGTTCTTGCAGGCAGGCGAGTCGCTGACAACGTTCAGCTTCCTGGGCCTCGCAGGCATCGCGTTCGGCGGCGGGGTTGCCGCGCTTTTCGCGGTGGCCTACCTGACCATCAACTGCGTCATCCAGTACTTCGTCATTCCCCGCCAGCGCGAACTCGGAGCGAACCGCGGTTACCTGACCATGGCCGATTTCTTCAAGGACCGTTTCAAGAGCAAGGCCTTGGGCAAGACCGTGGCCTTGGTGGGTGCAGTTTTCCTTATTCCTTACCTGCAGTTGCAGATCACCGGGCTCGGCATGATCGTCCAGCTTGCCACCGGCAGCGAATCGGCCCGCGGCTACAGCATGGCAGTGGCCAGCGTGCTTGTGGTGGTCTTCGTCATCTGGGCCGGCATTCGCGGGCTCGCCAAGGTGGCTGTCTTCAAGGATTTCGCCATGCTCGCGGCTCTCGTCATTGTCCTGGCCGGCGTTATTGCGGGCATCGGAGGAATTCCGGACATTTTCGCCAAGATCATGGATACCGCGCCAAGCTACCTGACCATCAGCCGCCCTGGCTTCGACGCGACGTTCTGGGTGACCTCCGTGATCGTGACCAGCATCGGTGCGGGACTCAACACCTTCCCGCACCTGTGGCCGCCGGTCCTTGCCGCGAAGAGCGGGGCGGTATTGCGCGACAACGTCAAATGGCTGTCCGTCTACCAGTTCCTGCTCCTCATCCCAATCACCGCCGGAATCGCGGGCACCCTGGTCCTTGACCCCAAGACCAAGGGAAACTTCGTCCTGCTGGGGGTCGCGCAGCACACCCTTCCTGAGCCGTTGATCGCGGTCATAGCCATCGGCGGCGCCGCTGCCGCGATGGTTCCGGCCGGGGCGATCGCCATGGGCATCTCCTCCCTCGTCTCCAACAACCTCCTTTCCGTCAAGAACCCCAAGCTGCGCTTCCGGATCAACCATGTGGTGGTGGCTGTCGCCGTCGGACTGGCCTTGGCTTTCGGGCTCGCGAAGTCCGATATCGGCGCATTGCTCCTGCTTACCTACGGCGGCCTCACCCAAATGGCTCCCGCGGTCGCCATCGCGATCGGACGCAAGGTGCGCATCGGTGCCGTGCCCGTGAACCTGGGCATCGTCGTCGGGACCCTCTGCGTCGCCGTGATCACCTTCGGCAACATCCCCACGGGCGGCGTGGATTCGGGCCTGATCTCCCTCGCGCCGAACCTCGCGGTACTCGCCATCGCGGAACTTGTCCGCCGTCGTCGCCATCCGGCCGGGGCAGGGACCCAAGCGGACGACGTCGACGCGCCCCTTGCGGGACAAACGGCAGTTGGTGCCGGCGCATGAAAAACGAAGGACCGCTCAGCGGCAAACTGGTCATCGACCTCTCGAGGGCGCTCGCGGGGCCGCACGCCGGCATGATGCTAGGCGACCTCGGCGCCCGGGTCATCAAGGTGGAAAATCCCGACGGCGGCGATGACACCCGCGGTTGGGGGCCGCCGTTCATCGACACCCCTGCAGGGCGTGAATCGACCTATTTCCTTTCGTGCAACCGCAACAAGGAATCCATCCGGCTGGACCTGAAGGACACCGAAGGCAAGGCCGTCTTGCGGGAGCTCCTGCGCCGGGCCGATGTGCTCGTGGAGAATTTCCGCCCCGGAACCTTGGACCGGCTGGGCTTCGACCCCGCCAGCCTCGCGGAACTGAACCCGCGCCTGGTGGTCCTCTCCATCAGCGGATTCGGCCACGATGGCCCGGAAGGGCACCGGGCGGGGTACGACCAGATCGCCCAAGGTGAGGCCGGACTGATGTCGCTCACGGGCTCGGGACCCGACGATCCCCAACGCGTCGGCGTGCCGATCGGCGATGTCCTGGCAGGAATCCACGGAGCTTACGGCGTGCTGGCCGCGCTGCTCGAAAGGGAACAGACGGGCCGCGGCCAAGTGGTCCGCACCTCGCTCCTGTCCTCGATCGTCAGCGTTATGGCTTTCCAAGGCACGCGGTGGACCGTGGGCGGGGAGGTCCCGCAAGCGCAAGGCAACCATCATCCTTCGATTGCGCCGTACGGATTGTTCCGGTGTGCGGGCGGCGCTGTGCAGATCGCCGTCGGGTCCGAAGGGCTGTGGCGCCGCTTCGCCGGCGAATTCGGACTGCCCCTCGACGACGAACGTTGGCAAGACAACCAGTCCCGGGTGGCCCATCGCGCCGAACTGATCGGAGTCATCGAGGCCGCGTTTTCCGATTTCGACGCCGAACAACTCCTCGCGCGGCTCGAAGCGGCTGGCGTGCCGGCGGGCCGGGTCCGCTCGCTCGACGAGGTCTTCGCGTGGGAACAGACCCGCAGCCAGCATCTCGCCGTCGAAATCCAGCACCCGACGCTGGGGCCGATCGAAGTCCCGGGATCCCCGTTGCGCTTCTTCGAAGCCGGCGGCAACGAAACCACCAGGCTTCAGCATTCCGCTCCGCCGCGGCTCGGAGAACACGATGACGCTGTCCGGGCGTGGCTCGACGACGCGCTAGTGTCAGCGGGTTCGGGTTCGTTTGGTGCCGGCTCGTCCGGGGCTGCCTCATGACCGCGGTGGTCGAATCGGCCCGGCGGCTTATGGGAGTCGAGCTTTTCGAGCAGCTCCTCGATCCGGGCAGTTTCCGTTCGTGGGACCGTCCTGTTCCGGATCCGCTGGGTGCCGACGCTTCATACCTTGCCGACCTGGCCAAGGCGCGCCAACGCAGCGGTGCCGACGAGTCCATCCTCACGGGCGAAGGGAGGCTGAATCGGCATCCCGTAGCCGTCATCGTGAGTGAATTCTCCTTCTTGGGCGGCTCGATCGGCCGCGCCGCAGCGGAGCGGATCGTCGCGGCCATCGAGGAGGCGGGCCGGCGTCGGATTCCACTCATCGCGGCCCCGGCCTCGGGCGGTACGCGCATGCAGGAAGGCACCCTTGCCTTCCTTCAGATGGTGCGGATTACCGAGGCGTTGACGGCCTACAAACGGCTGGGGCTGCCGTATCTGGTGTACTTGCGGCACCCGACGACGGGCGGCGTCTTCGCCTCCTGGGGATCGTTGGGGCACGTGACGGCGGCGGAGCCAGGCGGACTTATCGGTTTCCTCGGCCCCAAGGTCTACGCGGGGCTGACCGGGCAGGAGTTTCCCGAAGGCGTGCAACGCAGCGAGAACCTGCTGGCCCACGGAACGGTCGACGCCGTGCTGGACATCGCGGGTTTCAGGCAGCTTGCGGCTGGGGTGCTTGGGATTCTTTCCGGCTCGTGGGAGGGCGCATGTTCCTCCCTCCCCGCCGCGACGGAGCATGCGCCTTCCGAACCGGTTTCAGGGGACATGTCCAGTGGTGGGGACGCATTAGGGAACATGCCCAGTGGTGGGGACGCATTAGGGAACATGCCCAGTGGTGGGGCCGCAACAGTGCGCATGTCCCCTCGGGATGCGGCGTGGGATTCGGTCCAGCGGACGCGCGACGCCGGGCGGCCGGGCCTGGGGGAACTGCTCGACGGCGGGTTCGGACGTTTGGTGCGCCTGAACGGCACGGGACGGGGGGCACTTTCGGCGAGTACCGCCGTCGTACTCGCCGAACTCGAAGGCAGGCCGGTGGTGGTTGTCGGCCAGGACCGCGCGGCCCAACGGGTCGGGAGTGTCCTGGACGCGGCGGCTTTGGCGCAAGCCCGTCGCGGAATGCGGCTGGCGGAGGAATTACGATTGCCGCTCGTGACCGTGGTTGATACTCCAGGGGCAGAGCTGTCTGTTGAAGCCGAGGAGTCGGCGATCGCCGGCGGGATCGCGGACTGCATCGAAGGGATGCTTGGCCTTACTGTGCCGAGCGTTGCCGTCCTTCTCGGGGAAGGCACCGGCGGCGGTGCGCTCGCGCTCGCCGCGGCCCGCCGTACTGTAGCTGCCGAGCACGCGTGGCTCGCACCGTTGCCGCCGGAAGGCGCAAGCCTGATCGTGAATGGCGATACGTCCTTGGCAGCCGAATTGAGCGGACGCCAACGGATCGTGGCGTCCGCCCTGTTCGACGACGGTGCCGTGCACGACGTGATTGCTGAAGGTCCCGGCCTCGGGCCGCGGATCGTGAAAGCCGTCGCGAAACGGATCGTCGAGCAGCTCGGCTAGTTTGGCTGCGACTGCTTGCCTCGGCCGAGGTGGGTTACCTGTTGACGGCTCCGCGTCGGATCCATCCAAGAATGCCGGTACCGATGAAAAGGATTATGCCGAGTACCGCGAGCCAGAAAAGTCCTTTGATGACGAATCCAAGTATCGCCAAAACGGCCCAAACAATAAGAAGGAGAACTATAAACCCGATCACAACGACCACCTTTCTTTGCCTTCACCGGCTATGTCATTACTAAAAAGGCTACTTATTAGTAATGACATAGCACCCATGAATTTTCAAGGGCGGTAATTTGTCACGGCAGCGCCGGGTAAGTGTTGAGGATGTAGTCCATGGCTGCCGGCCCGGTCCTCCATAGACCGGTTCCGGAGGGGTGGATGCGGTGATGCTTCATGGACTCCCGGAACTCGGCCTCGGACGCCGGTGCCTGGTGGTTCAGTGTGCACCAGCTGAGGTACAAGCCGAAGAGCTGTTCTGACGGGAGTTGATGCGTGGGATCCTGTTCCGCAACAGTGGCCTCGGCCAAAAAGCGGCGAAAATGGGGTACGGCCATGGCCGGCCTTTCGGTTTTGGTAATTCGACTGCCGGCCAAGATGGCCGGGGCAGCGGGGCATTTCGGTGCCGATATGGCGGCACGTGCCAATTGGTGCGGTGCGTCCCGGAGAGGACTACACTGTAGACGTAACTCGTAGATTCCTTTTCTTGTCTACACTGTAGACCTACGGGAGTCACAAAGCAAGAGGCGGTCAAGCAGGAGGCGGTCATCGTGCATGAGGGAATGCAGGCGCAGGAGGGAAGCGGGCGGCTTAATCGCCGGACGGTCCTGGGTGTGGCGCTCGAGCTGGTGGACGAACATGGATTGGATGCTCTGAGCATGCGTCGGCTCGGGCAAGCCTTGGGGCGTGATCCAATGGCGGTGTATCGGCACGCGGCAAACCGGAAGGAGTTGCTGGCGGGAGTTGCCGAACTGGTCCTGGACGAGGTGGAGATCTTTCCGGACGATGCCCATTGGCAGATTCAGTTGCGCCGGATGGCCCACGAAATGCGCCGTGTCTGTTTGCGGCACCCGAATGTCGTTCCACTGCTCGTCACAGGACCGCTCTCCACACCCTTGGGCCTTCGCCCTGCGGGAACGCTCCGGCCGCTCGAGCAAATCCTTGGAATCCTGATCCGCGCCGGGTTTGCTCCTGGCGATGCCTTGCACGTCTACCGGGCTTTTTACGGCTTCCTGTACGGACACATCCTTAACGAACTCCAGGAACTAATCGTGGATCCGGAGGAAAACGAGGCATTGCTCCAGCTCGGGCTCCAGCGCTTGCCCTTGCGCGAATTCCCGCACTTGCGCCGGCTCGCTCCCGAGCTTTTGGAGTACGACGGCGAAGACGAGCTCGACCAGGGAATCACCATCCTCCTCGCCGGACTCGGCCAACAACTCGAGGTCACCTCGGAGGCTTACACCTGAGGCGGGCGGCTGGATCGACATGATGGCAGGCATGGCCGCCGCTCATCCCGCGCCGATAATCCGGGTAAGGGTTTACTCGACGAAATAGTAAGGCTACTGTCTAAATGTTGGGTGGCGTTTGCACGGAACAAACCGCACCCCAAGCCTTGATCGTCGCGAATAGACCAGGCCTACCCGCCCGCGCCGGACGAGGAAAAAGCCGCGGGGGTGCCGTCATGACCACCTCATGACGGCACCCCCGCGGCCGGAAATCCGGTTACTGGGTGAGGTCCTTGCCCTTCGTCTCCGGAATCGTGAAGGCGAACGCTATGCCGACGATAAGAAGCAGGATGGCGTAGACGTTGAACAAGTTCGCCTGGTTGATGCTACCCAGCCAAGTCTGCAGGTAGGGGGCCGTTCCGCCGAAGACGGCGACGCAAATGGAGTAGGGGACGCCCACGCCCACGGTCCGGATCTTGGTGGGGAACAATTCGGCGTATACGGCGGGGACAATCGAGGCGCTGCCAGCGATGAAGAACAACATGACCGACATGCTGACGGCCAGCTGCCACGGGGAATCCTTGAGGAGCCACGTCATCGGGAAGTGCAGCAAGGCGGCTCCGGCAGAGCTGATGATCAGCACTGGCTTGCGGCCGATGCGGTCTGAGAGCTTTCCCCAGAACGGCAGCGAAGCAATGAATGCGACGTTACCGATCACTCCGGCCCACAGGGCAGCTCCACGGTCCATCTTGAGCGCGGTCGCAGCGTAGCTCGGGGCAACGACGCCCCAGATGTAGTAGACAACCGTGAGGCCCACCGTCAGGCCGACCACTTGCAACGCCTGCTTGCGGTATTTGACGATTTGCGGCCACATCGGGGTGCGCTTTTCCTTCGGAGCCTCGGATTCGAAAGCCTCCGTTTCCTTCATCTTGGCCCGCATTATCAGGGCATACACGCCGAGTGCGCCACCGATCAGGAAGGGAATCCGCCAACCCCAGGCGTTCATGTCCGACTTGCTCAAAACACCCGTCAGGATCGCGCCGAGAAGGGTTCCGACGAGGATGCCGGCGGTACCGGAGGTGTAGATGAGCGTGGCCCAGAATCCCCGCTTTTCCTTCGGCGCCATTTCGGACAGGTACGTTTGCGACGACGGCAACTCGCCACCGTGGGCCAAGCCTTGGATGAGGCGCGCAACCAAGAGCGTCACGGAAGCCAGCGCGCCGACGGCTTGGAACGTCGGCGCGATGCCGATCAACAGGCTGCCGAAGGCTCCGAGGCCGACAGCGAACGTCATGGACGTCTTCCGGCCGATCCTGTCGCCGATCCAGCCGAAGACGAACCCGCCGAACGGCCGGGCGACGAATCCGACGGCGAAGATCGCCAAGGTGGAGAGGACCGCCGACGTGGGGTCCGCGGTGCTGAACAGGGCGCTCGCGATGAATGGCGCGAATGTGGCGTAGATAGCCCAGTCGTACCATTCGACGGCGTTGCCGATGCCCGTGCCAATGAGGGTCCTGAGGTGGGACTTGTGGACCTGGGCGGTGGCTGTGGTGCCTACGGTAGCGGTCATGTCGTGCTCCAAATGGCTGGGGTGGTGGTTAGTTGCTTGCGCCGGCGAGGGCTGCGATGCGGGAGGTTGCGAGCTCGGCATAGAGTGCCGCGCCGTCGGACAGCACGCCGTCGTCGAAAGTTGCGTAAGGGGAGTGGTTGAACGGCGAAGTGGCGTGGTCCACGCCCTTCGGTACGGCGCTGAGGCCTACGAAGGTTCCCGGTACTTCGGCCAGGACCCGGGAGAAATCCTCCGAGCCGCTCATCGGAGTGGCCCAGCGCGAGAGCCGGGAATCGCCGAACATGCCTGCGATGACGTTTTCGGCAGTGTTTGTCTCGTCTTCGTCGGTGATCGTCAGCGGGTATTCGCCGCGGTAGTCGACGTCCACTTCTACGCCGTGGGCCGAGGCGATGCCTTTGAGGAGTTGCGGGATAGCAGTCATCATCTTCTCGCGGGAAGATTCAGAGAATGTGCGGATGGTGGCCTCGAAGCGGGCGGACTCAGGAATGACGTTGCGCTTCGTCCCGGCCCGAATCAGGCCCACCGTCAGGACTACGGGATCGAACATGTTGAACTGCCGCGTGATCATGACCTGCAGGGCCGTCACCATTTCGGCGGCCGCCGTGACCGGATCCTTTGCCGCGTGGGGGGCCGAGCCGTGTCCACCGGCGCCCAGGACGGTAACAAACAGGCCGTCCGACGCGCTCATCATGACGCCCGACTTTGTGCAGAACTGGCCATGCGGTTCCAGGGAGGAGAACACGTGCATTCCGTAGGCGGCGTCCACGCGGCGGCCCGCGGCGTCGAGCACGCCTTCGCGGATCATGTGGCCCGCGCCGTCGAATCCTTCTTCGCCCGGCTGGAACATCAGCACCACGTCACCGGCCAGTTGGTGGCGGCGCTCAGCCAGGAGGGTCGCCGCCCCGGCGAGCATCGACGTGTGGAGGTCGTGGCCGCAAGCGTGCATGGCGCCGTCGATTTTTGACGAGAACTCGACGCCGGTGCGCTCCTGGACGGGGAGGCCGTCCATGTCGGCACGCAACAGGACCACTGGTTTCTCAGCCGAAGCGTGAGCTGCGCCGCCCCGCAGGACTGCGGTGACCGACGTCGTGCTCTCACCGAGGGTGATTTCGTACGGGAGGCCGTTGAGCGCCTTGAGCACCTTTTCCTGGGTGCGCGGGAGGTCCAGGCCGATTTCAGGCTCCTGGTGGAGCTCGTGGCGGAACCGGGCGATTTCTCCCTGCATTTCTTTGGCGTCTGCGGCGATCGACATGTGTTCTCCTGTTTCCCGAACGGTTGGTAAGTAGCTATAGCTATTGTGAAGTGACTGGCCTCACAGTTCTTGAAAGCCCTCGAAAAATTCTCAAAAGTGCCATTATTAACAGGATTCATGCGCACTTTGAAGGGAGTCTGCTGATGGAACTCAGTGAAGAGGATCTCCGTCTCATCAACGCCCTGCAGATCTCACCCCGGATCAGCTGGTCCGACGCCGCTGAAGTCTTGGACGTCCACCCCACCACCTTGGCGTCTCGCTGGGACAGGCTGCGCGAATCGGGGGCGGCCTGGACCACGGCCCACCTCATGGGCGACCCAAAGAATGCGTGCCTCGCCCTCCTCGACGTCGACTGCGAAATGCACCTCAGGCCCGAAGTCACGTCCGCACTTGCCGCCATCCCGGAAGTCATCACGGTTGAGGAGGCCGCCAGCAATCGCGACCTCATGCTGACCGTCATTACGCAAGACCTCGGCGAGTTCAGCAACCGGCTCCTCCCGAGGCTCAAGGAAATCCGCGGGCTTACGAAGTACCGGACTTCGCTTTGCACCCGCATCCATACGAGCGGCTACGCTTGGCGGCTGAATGTCCTGAGCCGCGCGGAACAGCAGGCATTGCGCGCGCTCGCCGGGCTTGAAGCAGCCAATCCGTCTTCGCCCGACGCGATTGTCACGCCACTGCCGGAAAGCCACATGGCGCTTCTTCCGTTTCTCGCCCGGGACGGAAGGGCTTCAGCCGCGGAGATGGCCCGAGCCCTCGGCCGGCATCCCGCCACGGTACAGCGGCAGCTTGGACGCGTCCTCGCGAGCCGCATGCTGTCCTTCCGATGCGAGATCGCCCAGCAATTCTCGGGCTATCCCATTACCTGTCAGTGGTTCGCGAACGTTCCGGCAGGGCAGCACGAGGCCGCGGCAGCTGAGCTACGGACCGTCCGGAACGTCAGGTTCACCGCGTCCACCACCGGGAGCACCAACTTCGTCATCATCATGTGGTTGCGCACGCTGGCCGACGTCATGGAAATGGAGCTCGCCATCCAACAGCGCATTCCAAGGATCGAACTCGTCGAAAGCGTCGTCATGTTGAACACGGCCAAGCGGGTCGGCTGGATGCTGAACCAGGACTCGACGGCGACCGGCGCCGTCGTGCCCACCGCCGCCGGTGAGTTGTTCCCCGCGATTGAGGTGCCGACGACGGCGTGACCCGCCTACCGCTTGATCGGCAGATAGTCCGCACAGGCCGGGAGACGTCCAGTTGGTCCTTGCCGCCATCTTCGCCATCGTTTATCAGAACTCGATTGCCGGGCTTGTGTTCTGGCTCGGCGCGGTCTCGCACTGGATTCCCGACCTCGTGGTGAGTCGTGCGGACCTGCCATTCCTTTGGCTTGGTGAGCACGACCGCGAGCTCGGCACCGGATTGTGGGATCTGCCGAAGAGGCGTTTGCCCTCGAATACCTGTCTTTCGCTGCTAGTGTCCTCGTGATCGTCAGCCCGGGCTTCGGGTTTACCCGCATGATCCGCTCGGGACTCCGGCTTGCTTCGCTTCCGTGACCCTCGTTGGGTACGTCGCAGGCATCGACTGGTTCGTCATGGCCTGGCAGTAGCAAGCAGTCACGCCGCGCCCGATGGGCCGGGAGGCTTTGCTTCCGGGCCGTAGTCCGAACTTGCCTGGCCTTCCAGGGCTGCCTTCGTATAGACGGCAGTCACCACCATCATGCCGCTCGTCAGCCGCGAGTTGAGCGGAGCCGGTCTCTGCGCACTTGCGTTCACCATGCCGTTGGCTCTGGGTTTGTTCTTTTAGGCGGGCAGGCTGTTTTTAGGCGGGTTTGCGGAGTTGTGGTTGGTGGTTTGGTTTGTGTTGGTGGTTCCGGTCGTCCCAGTGGTGGAGGGCGGTGGTTTCGAAGGGTGAGATTTGGGTGTCGGGGTCCGTGTCCGGGGTGTGGGGTGTGCCGGGCAGGGGCGGGGCTGTTGTTTGGTAGCTGTGCCCGGTGGGGGTGAGGAGTTCGAAGGTGTGCCGGTGTCCGGGGTGTGGTTTTCGGGTGCGGGTTCTCCAGCCGGGGAGTTCTTTGGTGTGGTTGCAGGCTTCGCAGAGTCCTGCGCCGTTGGTTTGGCTGGTGGTTCCGCCTAGGTGCCAGGCCAGGATGTGGTCCAGGTGTCGGATGGGCGCGTCGCAGTAGGGGGTGCGGCAGGTGTTGTCCCGGACCTGGATGAGGCGCCTGAGCCCGGGCGGGAAGAGCCTGGCCTTCGAATCGGCGGCGACGAGTTCCCCGCTTCCGGGCGCGGTGAAGAGCCGCCGCAACCAGACCCTGAACTCTGCATCCCCGGGCTGGTGGTTACCCGGTCCGGGGCGGCGCGCCTCGGCGACCGCGGCGTGCCCGGCCCCCGCACCGCGTTGCCGGCCGGCGCTGTGTTTTTGACCGGCGCTGTGTTCCTGGCCTGCCCGGCGGCTGCGTCTGGTCCGGTGGTCCGGCCCGTCTTTCCCGGTTCCGGTCCGGTTTCTTCGTCCGGGGCCGGGTTCGTGCCCGGCCTGACCGGTCCTATCTCCGAGTTCTTGCCTGTCTCCGGTTCCGCCGGGTCCGGTGCCGCCTCCTGCATCAGACCCGGTTTCGGTGACGCCGTTGTTTTCGGTGTCGGGTCCGGTGTCGCCGTTGTTGTCGCCGGGGTGTTCGGGTTCGGGGTTGGTTTTGGTGGGTCCGGGGTTGGTGGTGAGGAGGGTTCTGGCCCAGGTGGCGGGGATGATGCCGTAGCCGGGGATCCGTGCCGGTTCGGTGTGGCCTTGGAGGAGGGTGCGGTCGGTCATGACGAGGTGGAGGTCGATGCCGGTGATCCCGGCCCGGGTGCCGGTGGTGCGTTCGACGAGGGTGTCGGCCATGACTTGCCCGCGGGAGCGGCTCTCCCCGCCGGAGCGGAGGGTGTCTGCGTGCCGGGTCAGGGCGGCGTGCACGGCCACGCCCTGGGCCACGGGCAGCAGCGCGGTCAGATAGGTCATGGTGTCCGGGGCCGGGCGCAGGCTGACGTGCCTCTCGGTCACGGCGCGGGCGGCGCGGCGGGTGACCGTGCCCGGGTCACGCCGGTACGCGGCTGCCCGTGCGGCGGCGGTCACGGCGCGGTCTCCGGCGCCGTGCAGGGTTCCGGTGTCCGGGGCGAGTTCGGCGTCGACCCCGGCCCGGTCCTCCGCGCTGAGGCAGGCGGTTTCCTTGACCAGCAGTGTGGCGCGCCATTCGTTGAGTTGTCCGGTGTCCAGGGCGGCCAGGGTCCGGGGCATCTCCACCACCAGCGCCTTCGCCAGGCCGAGGAGGCGGGAGCCTTTGGCGGGGGATTCCCGTCTGGCCAGCGCGACCTGCGCGCCGACGCCCTTGCCTTGCTCCGCGGCAGGGACCCCCTGCCCGGCGTGGGTCCGGCGCTGGGCAGTGTCGAACGCGACGGTGATCCGGGCCTGCGCCCCGGCGATCGCTGACTTCAAATCCTCCAACAACCGCAACTGACCAATCAACACCGCCCCCACCCCCGCGACACCGGTAATCCCGGTGCTGCCGGCGGTGTCGGCGAAAGGGTTGCCGGTGCCCGGGCCACTACTGCCGGGGTTGCTCGTGCCGGCGGTGCCGGTGCCGGCGGTGCCGGCCAAAGCGGTAGCGGCCAACGCGGCGTCGGCAGATGGGTTGTGGGTGCCGGGACGGAACGCCGTCACTGCCGCGATCGCCGCCTCGATCAAGGCGAAGGCATCGGCACCAGGAACTGGACCGGGATCCGTCCCGGGAAGAGCAGCGACCGGCGACCCGGCACCACGAACGCCGGCACCACGAACGCCGGCAGCACGAACGCCGGCACCACGAACGCCGGCAGCACGAACGCCGGCAGCAGGAACGGCAGCATCACGCGGACCATCACCCGAAGGCATGTCCGTCCGAAGCTGCCGCGTCCGCAAAACCGATCCCCCGATCTCGTCCATAACCAAAGCCTCCCACGGACCCCCGACAAAATAAGCCCCGCCCGACCGGCGACGGTTCTTGTTTGAAAAACCGGTTCATGATTCAGATTCCGCCGCAACAAGCGCCGGGATCGCGGCCGGCATCGTCGACCTGCGTCAGGCGAACCACCACCCCGGTACGCGCCCCGTCGCAGGCTGCCGCGTCCACAAAACCGATCCCCCGATCCCGTCCATAACCAAAGCCTCCCACGGACCCCCGACAAAATAAGCCCCGCCCGACCCGCTACGGTTCTTGTTCGAAAAACCGGCGCTTGTTTTCAAAACCGGACCATCAAGCGACTGGAACCCGGCCGACGTCGGCGAGCCGCGTCACGCGAACCACCACCCGGTACGCGCTCGTCCGCAAGCTGCCGTGTCCGCAAAACCGATCCCCCGATCCCGTCCATAACCAAAGCCTTCCAGAAGGCACCGACAAAATAAGCCCTGCATGACCGGCGGCGGCGCTTGTTCGCCATTCCGGACCATCAAGCGACGGGATCGCGGCCGGCATCGTCAACCTGCGCCGCGCAGGCCGTTATCCGAAGGCATGTCCGTTCGAAGCTGCCGTGTCGGCAAAGTCCGTTCACCCAATCCCGTCCATAACCAAAGCTCGCGGACTCCCGACAAAATAAGCCACGTACGACCCGCTACGGTTCTTGCTTGAAAAACCGGTTCATGATTTACGTTCCGCCGCATAAGCGACCACCGTCGTCGACCTGAGCTGTTCTGGACCGCACCCGAGGGCGCCGGTACAGAAGCCCCCGACAAAATAAGCCACGTACGACCCGCTACGGTTCTTGCTTGAAAAACCGGTTCATGATTTACGTTCCGCCGCATAAGCGACCACCGTCGTCGACCTGAGCTGTTCTGGACCGCACCCGAGGGCGCCGGTACAGAAGCCCCCGACAAAATAAGCCACACACGACCCGCGGCGGTTTTTGTTCGCCATTCCGGACCATCAAGCGACGGAACTGGAATCAAGCGCCGGGATCGCGGCCGACGTCGTCGACCTACGTAGCCCGAGCCACAACCGAAGGCGCCGGGCCCCAAGCTGCCACGTCCGTAAAGCCGTTTCCCCGATCCCGTCCATCCCGCCGCAACAAGCGACGGGATCGCAGCCGCCGTCGTCGACGTGCGCCGCACGCGCCCCCGAGGGCGGGCCCGCCAGAAACCGCGCCCCCGCGCGCGGGCCCGCCAGAAACCGAGCCCCCGCGCGCGGGTCCGCCAGAAACCGTGCCCGCCGGAAGCTGCGTCCGCTAAACCACCGCATCCACCAACCCGAGGCTCGGCTAGCATTGCAACCATGGTGACCCGGCCCGATTGCCGCCACTTCGACGCGGAGGATAGCAACGCCGTCGTGATTGAACTTCCTCCCGGGGATGTCACTGAAGGCGTGGTCCGCATTGGCTCAACGGTCCGGCGGCCTGCCCACCCACGGTCTTTCGCCGTCGCCGCCTACCTCGACCATCTCGATAGCCAGGGATTTGACGGTGCGCCTCGGTTCCTGGGCCGTGACTCGCACGGGCGCGATGTACTGACCTTCATCGATGGCACCTGCGCAGCCCAAATCCCGGAGTCCTGGGCACGTTCCGAGGTGCTGCTCGCTTCTCTGGGACGCCTGTTGCGACGTCTGACCGATGCCTCGCTGGGCTACCGGGCTGCCGAGTTCCCTTTTCCCGCGCCACTTGTTGCCCCGGATCCGGATCTTCCTGAGCTCGTTTCACACATGGACGTCACGCCGCAAAACGTGGTGGTTCGGAATGGGCTCGCTGTCGGGCTCGTTGATTTCGACCTGGCCAGGCCAACCACGGTGCTTGCGGAGTTCGCGAACACGGCGATGCATTGGTGCCCGCTGATGTCCGACGCCGACTTGTGGCCCGGCTGGGAAACAACCGACCGGTTCCGCCGACTCAGGTTGCTCGCGGACAGCTACGGACTGGATGACGAACGACGACGACGTCTCCCGGCCTTCGCGGTCGGCGCCGCGGGCCGGAGTTGGGCACGAATGAAGGCCCGCGCCGAGCAGGACGGGGGCGGCTGGGCCCGCATGTGGGCCGAAGGAGTCGGCGACAAAATCCTGCGTCGGCAGGAGTGGCTGCGGGAAAACAGCGCGTCGCTGGAACGGGCGCTATTGGGCCCGGGACGTACGCCAGCCGCAAAGCCCGTCCCGAACCACTGACCCAAACTCGTTTGGCCTTCTAGGCTGGGATGATGACGAGCGACGATCCATCAGCAGGCATCTTCCACCGCCCCTACCTCTTGGCGACGGTCGGTTCCTGCGCGCTGGTCTTCCTGGCAGCCTTCGAATCGATGGCGGTCACCACGATCATGCCGCTGGTCAGCCGCGAGTTGAACGGAGCCAGTCTCTACGCACTTGCCTTCGCCGGGCCGTTGGCTACGGGCGTGATCGGGATGGTCGGTGCCGGAAACTGGGCGGACCGCCGTGGTCCGTCGGCACCGTTGTATGCTTCCGTCGCCCTGTTCGCGGCGGGGCTGATCATCGCCGGCACAGCGGTTTCCATGCCCGTCCTGGTTTCCGGCCGGCTCGTGCAGGGGCTCGGCGGGGGAGCCATGACCGTTGCGCTCTACGTGGTCATCGCCCGCGTTTATCCGGGCAGGCTCCACGCGCAGGTCTTCGCCGCGTTTTCGGCGGCTTGGGTGGTTCCGTCGATGATCGGCCCCTTCGCCGCGGGTGTCGTAGCCCAGGTCCTCAGTTGGCATTGGGTGTTCCTCGGCGTCGTCGGCCTCGTCATTCCGGCCTTGGCGATGATCCTGCCAGCGATGCGGTCCCTGCCGGCAACCTCGTCCGACGCCGATGTTCCCTGGGCGTTCGGTCGCCTCGCTTGGGCCGCCCTCGCGGCCTTCGCGGTCCTCGGACTGAACCTCTCCGGCCAGGTGCCGGGCGTCGGTTGGGCGGTTGCCGCTGTCGCACTTGTCCTCGCTATGATGGCCGTCCGCCCCTTGGTTCCGCGAGGGACTCTCCGCGCACGCCGCGGCCTCCCGAGCGTCATCCTGATGCGCGGGTTTGCGTCGGCATCGTTCTTCGGCGCCGAAGTCTACGTGCCGTACCTGCTCACGGACCACTACGCTTTCACGCCCGCGTTTGCCGGACTCGCATTGACGGGATCCGCGCTTGCGTGGGCAGGAGCCTCGGCCGTCCAGGGAAGACTGGGGTCCAGGCTCGGCCACGCCGGAGCCGTTCGGATCGGAGCCCTCTCAGTGCTCGGCGCAATTGTGCTGGTTCTCGTGTCGACCGTTTTCTCATGGCCGGCCGGGGTCGCGATCCTGGGCTGGCTGTTCGCCGGTGCCGGCATGGGAGTGATGTATCCGAGGCTCAGCGTCATGACGCTGGCACTTTCGGGGCCCGAGGACCAAGGCTTCAACAGTTCGGCCATGTCCATCACGGATTCCCTGGGAGGCGCGCTTTCGCTCGCCCTGACGGGACTCGTCTTCAGCGCCCTCACGACGGCGGGAGCCTCCTTCGCGGGCGTCTTCGCGCTGACGGCGGGGATCGCCGTCGTCGGACTACTGGTCGCACCGCGGGTCGCCGTCCGTACGCGAACCGAAGACGTCAGGATCGCCGGTGCGCGTCCCGCCGACGAAGCCGACGACGTTCGGGCCTGAGTTAGTCGGCTGAAGTCCGCGTGGCGCGCAGCACGCTGTCGACGACGGCGGCCTGCTGGCCTTCCGGGCCGGTCACCAGCCGCTCCCGCGAATCGGCAACATTGATTCTCCATCTGCCCGGACCAGCGGTAAGCGCATCAACGGCGTCCTCCGGGGTGAAGAACTTGTCCTGCATGTCCTTGTGGGCGCTCCACGGAGCCAGCCCGGCCGGATGATGCCCGACCACCAACAGCGTCCCATGTTCGGCGACAGCACCGGCGGCCGAAGAGAGGGCATCGCGCCACGAGAACATCGGCGAGTGAAGGAAGTGGGACGAGACGAGGTCGAACTGCTCCTCCGGGCGCCACAAGGCAAGATCGCGCTGTTGCCACGAGATATTCGAAGTTCCCGCCTCCGTGCCGTGCACGGCGGCTCGTTCAAGCGCGACGGCGGACACATCCACCGCGGTCACCGTCCAGCCATGCTGTGCGAGCCAAATGGCATCTGCGCCTTCACCGCAGCCGAGGTCGAGGGCCGTGCCGGGGGCTAGTTCGGTGGCTTCCGCGACCAGTTGCGCGTTGGGATTCCCGCTCCACCTCTTCTCCTTTTCCTGATACACACCATCCCAGAACTGCGCGGGGTCGCTGGTTTCGTCCGTATCAGTGTGGTCCGTCGCGTGGTGGGCACCGTGCTCGTGGGCAGAGCCGTATGAAAGGTGGGTGCCGTACGAAAGAGGCGAGTCGCCGTCGTGATGATGCGTCATGCCTCCAGAGTGCCTTGCCGAACCGGGGCGAGCAACGTGGGAGTTGACATGTGGGGGACAGGTCACCGCCTGCCCGTCCGGGTGGTCTGCCCGGAGATGCTAGAATCGAGTTACTTGATGTGCAGTGATGCCCGCTTTGTTTTCGGTAAGTGGGCTTTTTTCATGTGAGAGGCACATCCTGCGTCGATGAACGCGTTTTTATGGTCCCGGCCAAGGCTCGCTGCCTAACCGGTCGATCACTGACTTTTCCTCGGCGAAACCCTTGGCCCAACCGGCGTCGAGGGACGATGTCCACTGGACACCGCCAGAAAGACCCTTGAAGTACATGACTACTTTTGCTGCCCTTGGCACGCCCAAAGCCATTGTCGAATCCCTTGCCGCTTCCGGCATCGAAGAAGCCTTCCCTATCCAGGTCAAGACCCTGCCGGATACGCTCGCGGGCCGCGACGTCCTGGGCCGCGGCCGCACGGGCTCGGGCAAGACCATCGCCTTCGCGATCCCCTTGGTCGCGCGCCTCGCCGAACGCGAGGCCGAGTACTTCCGCAAGCCCGGCCGTCCGATGGGCCTGGTCCTCGCTCCCACCAGGGAACTCGCAACGCAGATCAACGCCACGGTTGAGCCGCTCGCCAAGGCCATGGGCTTGAACACCACCGTCATCTACGGCGGCATCTCCCAGGCACGGCAGGAAAAGGCTCTGCGTGCCGGCGTCGATATTGTCATCGCTTGCCCGGGGCGCCTCGAAGACCTCATCCGCCAGCGCATCCTGACCCTCGAAGCCGTTGAGGTGACGGTCCTGGACGAGGCCGACCACATGGCTGATCTCGGGTTCCTGCCCGTCGTCAAGAAGCTCATGGACATGACCCCCGCGAAGGGCCAGCGACTGCTCTTCTCTGCGACGTTGGACAACGGTGTTGACAAGCTGGTCAACCGTTACCTCTCCAACCCGCTGACCCACTCCGTGGACGACCCCCAGGCCGCTGTCACCACCATGGAACACCACGTCCTGGTGGTCAACGACCAAACGGTCAAGAAGCAATTGATCGTCGAATTGGCTTCCGGTGCGGGTCGCCGCGTCCTCTTCATGAGGACCAAGCACCACGCCCGCAAGCTGGCCAAAACCCTGACGGATTGCGGGATCCCCGCCGTCGACCTGCACGGCAACCTGTCGCAGAACGCCCGAGACCGCAACCTTGCCGAGTTCTCCAGCGGTGAGGTGCGCGTCCTGGTGGCTACCGACGTCGCCGCCCGCGGTGTGCACGTGGACGACGTCGAACTCGTCATCCACGTCGACCCGCCCACGGAGCACAAGGCGTACCTGCACCGCTCGGGCCGTACTGCGCGGGCAGGGTCCGACGGCACCGTGGTCACGTTGACGCTTCCGGACCAGCAGTCCGACGTCAAGAAGCTCATGAAGGCCGCCGGCGTCGACGTCACGTTCGAGCGCGTCACCGCGAATTCGCCGCTCGTTGCCGAATTGGTGGGCGAAGTTGCCGACAAGGTCGACCCCCGCACCCGGGCAGCGCTGCTTGCGGCGAAGGCTCCGCAGCAGGGCGGCGGCACGTCGACGGGCGCCAACGCGCAGCGCAAGCGGGCACGTCGTTCAGGCCAGGCGTCGCCGACCGCGGGTGGCCGTGGTGGTCGCGGCGGGCGGGGCAAGGTTTCGGCCGAGCCGGTCCGGACCGACATCAACCGGGCCGAACGCCGCGCCGCAGCGAACGACGACGTCGCCCGCAACTCGCGTGGTCGCGGCGCCTCGGGTTCCGCGCACCGGAACGACGTTCCCGGCTCGCGCGGCCAGGGTGGCCGTGGGCAAGCGGCGCAGGGGCAAGGCGGCCGCAGCGGACGTCCGGCCACGGGCCAGCGGGCTTCCGCCGGCAACCGCTCGACGTCGGCACCCCGAACGGATTCCGTGACCTCGACCCGCGGTGGAAACAAAGCCGTGTGGTCCTCCAACACAGGTGGCACTTCCGGTGGTTCGTTCGGCTCAGGCTCTGGTCGTCCGGCGCGCAGCGGTTCACGACGTGCGTCGGCTCCGGCGTCGAACGAACGCCGGGGTCGCTAGGGGATTCCGGAGTTCACGGATTCCGGAGTTCAGGGATTCCGGAGGGCGATAGCGCTCGCTTCGGTGAGCATGCGCCTTGTTCACCGACCCCAAGGAGCATGCTCAGCGTAGGCCGTGTGGAGTGGACATATTCCGTATATGTCCACTCCTTGGCTTGCGCGAGGAACATGCTCGGTGGTGAACCCAGCGCCTTTACGGAGCATGTCCATTCGTAGCGTCAAAGAATGAGCATGCTCCGTACAGCGGGTACGCAATCACCAGCCGCGTTCGCGCCATTCCGCAAGGTGTGGCCGCTCTGCGCCGAGGGTTGTCGGATCGCCGTGGCCGGGGTGTACTACGGTCTCGTCCGGGTAGACATTGAATAGTCGCTCGGTCACGTCGTTCAACAACGAGGTGAAACGCGCGGGATCGCCTTGGGTGTTGCCGACGCCTCCGGGAAACAGCGAGTCACCGCTGAAGATGTGCGCGGGGCCTTCCGGGTCTTGGTACACGTATGCGATTGACCCCGGTGTGTGCCCGCGCAGGTGAACTGCTGTGATGTCGAAACCGTCAAACGTTCCCACATCGCCATGACTCAAAGGGACATCGACGGGAACGGGCAGCGCCTCGGCGTCGTCCACACCGGCGGCGGTCTTCACCCTCGTCGCTTCGACCAATCCGGGAAGCGCGCGCACGTGGTCCCAATGCTGGTGGGTAGTGGCGATCAAGGCTAGCTTTGGGGTCGTCGAGGCATCCGAGACCGACTCTGCCAGCATCGCCTGGATGGCTGGAAGGTCGTCAGCCGCATCGATCAAGAGCTGTGCGCCACTTGCTTTCGCGGTCAGCAGATACACGTTGTTGTTCATCTCGCTGACCGAGATGCGCCGGATGGTGACGTCGCGCAGTGAATGAATGAGTGAGTCCATTGGTCCACTCTACGGAAGCCGCAGGCGGCACTGCGGCTACTCGCGCCCCTCCGAAACCCAGGTGGGGTCCGCGGACCGTGAGCCGACGACGGCGTCCGCAGCGCCGTCGAGCACGCCCAGTTGGGCGGCACTCAACTCGAGCGACAACGCGCCCAGGTTCTCGTCGATCCGGTGCGCTTTGCGGGTGCCGGGAATCGGGACGACGCTGAGCTGGAGCCGGCGTCCCTGGGCGAACAGCCACGCCAAGGCCACCTGGGCAGGAGTTGCAGTCTGGCCAGTGCTTCCGGAAAGCTCCACGGCGACGGAGCGTACCGCGGCAACAACTGCCTGGTTCGCGTCGAGGGCTCCGTCGGCGAATCGGGGAATCCGGTGCCGGAAGTCATGATCGCCGAGTTGCTCGGCGCTGACGGTGCCGGTCAGGAACCCGCGGCCCAGCGGCGAGTATGGCACGAAGCCAACGCCGAGTTCAGCCGCGGCAGGGACGACGTTGCGCTCAACGTCCCGGCTCCAAATGGACCACTCGCTCTGCACGGCGGAGATCGGGTGGACCGCGTTGGCTTCCCTCAACTCTCGGGCTGTCACCTCGGACAACCCGAGATGCCGGACCTTCCCGGCACGGACAAGCTCCGCCATGGCCTCCACGGTTTCCACAATCGGAACGCGGAGGTCACGGCGGTGCATGTAATAGAGGTCGATGACGTCGGTGCCCAGGCGGCGGAGGCTCGCTTCCGCCGCCTGGGCAACATACGCGGCGTCGCCCCGGACATCCGTGTAGCCATCGCGTGGATTACCAACGATTCCGAACTTGGTGGCCAGCTGAACCTCGTCGCGGCGTTCCTTCAGGAGCTTCGCGACCAGCTCTTCGTTCCCGCCAGCGCCGTAGACGTCCGCGGTGTCAATGAAACTGACGCCCGCGTCGACGGCGTGATGGAGCGTCTTCAGGGACTCCGCGGGATCCGCCTCGCCATAGACGGCGGTCAACGCCATCCCGCCAAAACCCAAGGGGCTCACTTTGAAGTTGTCGCCGAGCTGGACTGTACTGGTTTCCGGGATCACGGATTTCTCCTTCGCCAAGTGGTGGTTACTTGCTGGCAACTGTGTGGGGCTGGCGAGTATTCCGTGCGTTTGTCTGGCCGGGCTCCGCTAGTGCTCAGCCGGTTCGGCCACTTCATCCCGCGCCTGCGCCGGAAGCGCCTTCAAACCCGCCGCACAGCCGACGATCCCGGCAATGAACAGCAGCTTGAGGGGACTGGCAGGTTCGACGCCGGTGGCCATTGCCCAGCCCACCGTCAGGGCTGCTCCGATCCCCACCCAGACGGCGTAGGCCGTGCCGAGCGGGATGCGCTTCACTGCCATTCCGAGGCCGACCATGCTCAGGCTCGCGGCGACGGCGAAGACTATGGTGGGGATGAGCTGGCTGAACCCGGCGGACAGGCCAAGGGCGGTGGCCCACACGGCCTCAAGTACAGCCGACGCCAACAAAATGACCCATGCAAACTTGGCTGCCATCGCTAAGCCACCACTTTCAAGCCGACCACGCACGCACCGATCCCGGCGAGGAGGAGGAGACGGGCCGACGTCGGGCGCTCAACCTTGGTGACCATTGCGTAAGCAGCCGTCAGTACCACCCCGACGCCGACCCACACCGCGTATGCGGTGCCTGTGGGGATCGATTGCATCGCGAAGGCCAATCCTCCGGTGCTCGCGAGCAAACTGAGGACAAATACGACTGAGGGAATCGGCTTGCGGAAGCCTTTGGAGCGGTGAAGCGCTGCGGCCCACACGGCCTCAAGCGCGCCGGAAAAGAGGAGGACTAACCACGACATGACAAGATCCTTTGGCCAGTCTTGTCGCGTGCCGGGTACTGATCCGTCGTCCGGAGGCCCGTTTCAGGCCTTGTTTCGAGGTTAGCAAGCCCGACGCCGGGAGGCCAGCTTGGTGCCGAAACTCACCAATGGACATGCTCAGTGAGCGGACTTAAGAATGCGCATGCTCCACGCGGTCGATGGAGATGACGGCCAGGAACCCGCGGCCGAGGATTTCGGGGCTGCGGGCATCGGAACCTACGACGGCGTCATACCGCTCGAGTTCGACAGGTACCTCGGGCGTCGTCGAGGCAGCAGAATCAGCCGAAGCAGCCGGATCAGAAGGCTCTTCTTCAGCCGCGGCGCCAGGAACAACCGATGCCTTGCCTTCCAAGAGGACCGCCAACTGTCCCTCGAAGACCGGGTGCGCGCGCTTCTTGGAGAGTTCGACGATGGACGTGTACCCCTTGAATGCTCCAGCGCGGGCGATCACGTTGAGATCCCGGATGTCCCCGGTCGGGAGGGTGCTTGCAGAGTCGGCCTCACCCGAAAACCGGAACGGACGGTACTTTTCAAGCGGGTGCTCTTCGCCGTCCACCGTGAGCAGCAGCAACTCGCCATCGATCACCGTCAGGACGCGCTCCATCCCCGGAAATGTCGAGAAATCGCCGGCCTTGGCCACATCCGCGATGCTGACACGCCAATCCCACGCGCCATCCTGGGACGAGGCAGCTTTCGGGTGGCTGGCAAGCTCGCGCGTCACACCGCCGCCGTTGCGCCACGGTTCAGGTCTGATCTCGGCAAAGCGGATGATCTCCATGCGCTCAAGCCTAGCCCGAGCCCACCGCCGGTCCGCGAAGCGGCCACGTAACAACGGCGCAAACTTGGCCCGGTTCAACAATCCCCGGGGGCCTTGCTAACGTCATAAGAGGTCGAAAATTGGAGGCACGGAATGTTCGTCAAAGTGTGTGGCTTGAGCACGCCCGAATCCGTGCAGGCTGCCGTCGAGTCCGGCGCCGACGCCGTGGGTTTCGTGCTGACCAAGAGCCCGCGCGAGGTGTCCGCCGAGCAAGCCACGCACCTGCTTCAGGGCGTCCCGGAAGGCGTTTCCGCCGTCGGGGTCTTCCGTCACGAACCTGCCGTCGACGCGATCGCCACCGCCCGCGGCGCCGGCCTCGAGTGGATTCAACTTCACGGCCGCCGGACACGTGGGGACGTGAAAACCGTGCACGACGCCGGCATGCGGCTGATCAGGGCGGTCACCATGGGTTCGGCGCCCGAAGAGTTCGAGGACTGGGGTGAGGACTTGCTCCTCATCGACGCAGCCGTGCCCGGCTCCGGGGAGTCGTGGGACTATTCCTCGGTCCGGAACCTTGGACTTGGCGTGCGCCGCTGGTTGCTCGCGGGCGGATTGACCCCGTCGAACGTCGGAACGGCTACGGCCGAAGCCCAAGCCTGGGGTGTCGATGTCTCCAGCGGCGTGGAGTCGTCCCGCGGTGTGAAGGACCTCAACCTCGTCCGGTCCTTCGTCCGGGCCGCAAAAGCCTGACTCAAGAACCCTTGACAGCCGTCGTCGGGCGGCGCATATGCTCTCGGAGGGCGAAGCCACCAGAAGATCCAGGAGCCAAGCAATGAATACCGACCAGCACATCCTCAGCATGACCCGGGACTTCGACGCCCCTCGCGAGCTCGTCTTCAAGGCTTTCACGGACCCCGATCACCTTGCCGCCTGGTTCGGCCCGGTTGGCGTCGATTCGCCGCGCGACCGGATTGTGGTTGACCCGCGCGTTGGTGGCGCGTGGCAACTCGCCATGACCTGGGACGAAGGCGGCGTGACAAAAGAATCGCCTATAGACGCTGTTATCACGGCTTACGATCCGCCCGCGCTGTTGGTCGCCACCCAAAAAGCAGAACCCGACGACGGCGTCATCCTTTTGCTTGAAATGCGCCTCGAATTCGAGGACTTGGGCGGACGGACCCGACTCCACATCACCCAAGGTCCCTTCGACTCCGAGGAATGGGTGGAAATGACCCGTGAAGGATGGGGTACCTCCTTCACCAAACTGGACGGCATCCTGGTTCAGGAATAGGCAACGCCGAAGGACCGCCGGAAGTCAATTTGGAAGGTCGGCTGCCATTCGGGCTAGACTCCCACGCCGGGGACAGAATGCCAGAGCCTCCGGACGCTGAACGGTCCCGGTGGCAATCGACCAAGCAGAATGCGACCTGTGAAAACCTTTGCTCTTAGCGGCCATATCCGAAACCTGACAGTTGCCCTCCTCGCCCTTGCGGCGCTTTCCGGCTGCTCCAGCCAGGCTGGCGCGGCGTCGGCTAGCACGCCGTCGCCATCCGCCCCAAGCGCGTCGGCATCGGCGGACTCAAGCCCCAGCCCGTCGTCGGGACCATTCGGCGGCTTCGCAACGGCCGCGGAAATGTGCTCCACCATTTCCCAGGAAGCGACCGGGGCTTCTCTCCTGCCGATGTCCGCAGCGCAGGGCAAGACCAGCGAGCTGGAGCAGGACAAGGCCGAGCTCGCTGCCACGGCAGACAAGGTCCCCGATTCCCTGAAGGCTGACTTCACGGCATTCAAAGACACTGCGATTGCCGGTTTGAGCGACCAAACGGTTTATTCGAGCGGAAAGTTCGAAAAAGCGATGGCGCCCATCACTGCCTGGCTGAGCACCAACTGCAAGTAGGTTCCGGCGTGGGCCGGCAATATCAGGGGCCGCTCAGGGCGAACCCCTAGACCTTGGCGGGGCCTTGCAGGGCAGAATTGAAGACATGAAAACGCTGCTCAACATCATCTGGCTAGTCTTCGGTGGCTTCGTCCTGGCCTTGGGCTATTTCATGGCCGGCATTGTGTGCTGCTTGCTGATCGTCACCATTCCGTGGGGCATCGCGTCGTTCCGGATCGCCTCCTACACGCTGTGGCCGTTCGGTCGCACCATCATCGAGAAGCCCGGTGGCGCGGGCATCTTCCCGCTCGTCGGCAATGTCATTTGGCTGGTGGTTGCCGGTATCTGGATCGCGGTGGGCCATGTGGTCACGGCCCTTGCCATGGCGGTCACGATTGTCGGAATTCCGCTGGCGATCGCGAACCTCAAGCTGATCCCGGTATCGCTCATGCCGCTGGGCAAGCAGATTGTGCCCAGCAACCGTCCGTTCGTGAGCACATACCGCTAGGCGGCCGGCGGTTGGCCCGGGCGGCCAGTGGGCGCCGGGCGGCAGGACCGGAGTAGCGTAGGCCCTGTCTGCACTGCCTCCCCTCGAAAGGATCAGTTCATGTCCGCCGCCAGGAATACCGTCGCCAAGAACATCGTCGCCACGCTCAAAGCCAATAACGTCCAACGCGTCTACGGGATACCCGGGGACTCCCTGAACGGATTCACGGATGCGCTGAGGGAGGACCAAAGCATCCGATGGGTCCAAGTCCGGCACGAGGAAGCCGCGGCTTTGGCGGCGGCGGCCGAGGCAGGCCTCACCGATGAGCTGGCCGTTTGCGCGGGATCGTGTGGCCCTGGAAACCTACACCTCATCAACGGGCTCTACGATGCCAACAAGTCCAGGGTTCCGGTCCTGGCCATCGCCGCCCATATCCCCAGCGCGGAAATCGGCAGCCAGTACTTCCAGGAAACCCACCCCCAGGAACTGTTCCGGGAATGCAGCGTTTATGTGGAGCACGTGGCGCATCCTTCCCAGATGCCGAGGGTCTTGGAAATTGCCATTCGGACCGCCGTCGAAAAGCGGGGCGTCGCCGTCGTCGTCATTCCGGGTGATGTTGCCCTCGCAGAGGCGGAGAACAACCGCACCGCGGTGATCCGGGCCGCCAGGCCGGAGATCCGCCCCAATCCCCGTGAACTCGCTGAAGCAGCCGGAATGCTGAACGACGCCGAAAAGGTCACCATCCTGGCGGGCGCCGGCACCGCGGGGGCGCATCCGGAGATCATGGCCCTCGCCGAGGCGCTGGGGGCGCCGATCGTCCACGCGATGCGCGGCAAGGAATTCATGGAGTACGAAAACCCGTTCGACGTCGGCATGACCGGCCTTTTGGGTTTCAGTTCCGGATACCGGGCCATGGAGAGTTGCGACGCCTTGCTCATGCTGGGCACTGATTTTCCGTATCAACAGTTTTATCCGGAGAATGCGAAAATCATCCAGGTGGACATCCGGGGCGAGCAATTGGGCAGGCGTGCCCGGATCGACCTTGGGCTCGTCGGGACGATCAAGGACACCGCGGCTGCTCTGTTGCCGTTGATTGCGCGGAAGACGAAGCGCTCGCATTTGTCGTCGTCGCTCAAGCATTACGCGAAGTCGCGCGCGAAACTCGATGATTTGGCTTCCCCGTCGAAGGATGGCCAGCCGATCCACCCGCAATTCGTGGCCAGGCTCGTGGACGAATTGGCCGCTCCGGACGCTGTTTTCACGTGCGACGTCGGGTCACCCACAGTGTGGGCCGCCCGCTATCTCACCATGAATGGCCAGCGTCGGCTTCTTGGCTCGTTCAACCACGGAACAATGGCGAACGCGTTGTCGCACGGCATCGGTGCCGCGGCCGCGTACCCGGGGCGCCAGGTGGTCGCCCTCGCTGGCGACGGTGGATTGGCCATGCTTCTCGGCGAATTGATCACGCTGGTGCAGAACAAGCTCCCCGTCAAAGTGGTGGTCTTCAACAATTCCTCCCTGAATTTTGTGGAGCTCGAAATGAAGGCGGCGGGATTCGTCAATTTCGGAACCGAATTGGAGAACCCGGATTTCGCCAAGGTCGCGGAATCCATGGGAATCCGAGGCGTCCGTGTGGACAATTCCTCGGGATTGAAGGAGGGACTGGCAGAGGCGTTCGCCTTTGACGGACCTGCGCTCATCGACGTCCGGACGGCGCGCCAGGAATTGTCCATTCCGCCGGCAATCAACGCAGAGCAAGTGAAGGGCTTTACGCTCTACGCGATCCGGACGGTCCTTTCCGGCCGCGGCGACCAACTGATCGACCTCGCCAAGACCAACATCCGGCAGATTTTCTAGACCGGACCGGCCGTTCTCAAGCGGAAGCATCCACGGCGCCGGTGCGCAAATCGAAACGGAACCGGCGTTCGGCGGTCCGCGTGCCGCCGTCGTAATCCACCACGAACGCGAGTTCGAGCGCGTCCTTGCCGAGGTCCTCTTCCGTCAACGTGTACGCCGGCGTGAAGTAGAGGGCTTCCGCGCCCGGCGCGAGGTCCGTCGGCGGAAAGCTGTCCGTGTTGGCGTGAGGTCCAAGGAGTACGACGGCGGCAATCGGCCAGGTGCCTACGTTGCGGGCGCGACCGGTGAAGGCGAGGATGTCCCCGGCCTTGTGTCCGGGAATGACGGGACCGTAATTGAGGTCCTGGGCCTCGCGGGTGCCGAGGACTTGTACGTGCTCGGCGGAGTAGCCTTGGCCGACTTCCTTCCAGGTTTGGACATCCCAATCGCCGTCGTTATCCGGAGAAAGGATATGGAAGTCGCCGGCGTTCCGCCATTCGGACGGCCGGCCCGGCGTGATGGAGCGCAATTCCATGTGAAACTCGAGGGGGTCCGTGTTGGTGCCGGCGATGGCGGCGGAGTTGCGCGGGGCTTGAGGCTGTACTGTCGGTTGCTCCTTCAGTTGCCCAGTCAGTCGCTCGGTCGGCACGGAGGCGAAGACGATCTCGCGGTAGCCCTGCCGTTCATAGAGCACCCCGATGTTGCCGTCGGGAAGGCGTGCAACCGTCGAGTAAGCCGAGCTTCCTTCGCACAAGGCGAGCTTGGCTGGCCAGGTTGCTCCGTTGTCTGTGGACAGGCTGAGGACCGTGTTGCGGCGCAGGGAAGTGTCGTGATTGTTGCTTGCGAGCAGCCATCCTCCGGTAACGCTGCTCGTGAACGATGTCACGTTCGGAAGCCCGTCGAACCGCGTTAGCGATCCGTTGTCGCTCGGGTCGGGAAGGTCTTCCACACGTTCCAACGGACTCCACGTCGCTCCTCCGTCCGCTGATAACGCGGCGAGGCGTCGGGGCGTGGCGCGTGAGTGCAGCAGGAGGCGCCCGTCCTGAAGGCAGGCCACCTTGTTTTCGTTCGGCCCGACGCCATCCGGGCCTTTGCCGATCAACGAACCGAGCCGCCAAGTCTCGCCGTGGTCATCGCTGAAGGCCGAGGCCGCCTTGATTTCCCCGTCCACGAGAACCACGAACTGTTGCACCAACCGGCCTGTGAACGGACCGGTATGGATCTGGATGCCTTGGCCCGCGGCCGCGAAAATCCCGGTGATGCCGCTTTCCGGACCCCGTTTGAGCTGACCGGTGAGCCGACGGTGCCGCCAGGTGACGCCGTCGTCGTCGGAAAAGCTGAGATCGCAATGCTGCACGTCGTCTTCCGGCCCCAGCCCCGGGACCGCTTCGAAGAAGCCGGCATGCGTCCCCGCCGCGTGGAACATGAAAATCCGTCCGGTCGCGGCATCCACGAGGAGGCTGGGATCACCGTACCCGTCGAGCCCGGTTCCGGTGCGCACTACGCGCTGTTCTTCCCATGTGTGCCCGCAGTTGGTGCTGCGACGGAGCAGGAGGTCGATTGTGTTGGGAAGGTCGTCCAGGTTCGGGCGGCCGTCATAGGCGGCGAGGACGGTTCCCGCGGTGGTGACGGTCAGCGCCGGGATCCGGTATTGCCGGTAGCCGCCGCGCCCGCGGACTGCGAGGACGTGCTCGACGGCGGGACGGGCGTGGGGGAGCGGGGCAGTGACAGCGGGGGTAGCGGCATCGGCAGCCAGGAGGTAGGAGGTCACATCTCCAATACTAGGCTGCGCTACGGTTCCCGGAACGCACCGTCCCGCAACAGGGCGACAGCGGAGCCGGCGTCGAGGTCCGCGGCGATCTCGACGTCCTCGGCGTAACCGGCGCTGATCAACTCCCGGCCACTTGAACACTCGCGCAACAACTCCGCAAGGTGGGGTTCGGCGGCATTGAAAGCTGCTGCCGCCATGAGTGCTTCGGGCGAGAAAATATCCCTCCCGGCCGCCGAAAGGCCGGCAATGAACGCTCCAGCGCCAATCTGGTCCTCCACAGCGGGCCGTAACGAGCCGTCCAGCCATTTCTCGCCGGCCGCAACTATCGCGATCACCGCATCCGGGGGCAGCGCAGCGAGGACCCAGTCAACAGTGGCCGCCGCGTTTCGGAGCGAAACCGCGGCAACGAGTGGCACATCCTGGGCGAGCTCGGCCGCAATCTCGGAGCCGTTCGGTGAGGGCAGGACCACACGGGTCAAGGTGGCCGCGGCCCGTAGGCTCGACGGCGAAAGGCTCAACCCGCCTGTTCCGCGTGGCCGGGCGAGCCGGGCGCCATGCCGGATCGCGAAGTTTTCCGCGCCCGCGTCCTTCCACTGATAGGGGAGCACCACTGCGCCGCGATCAACCGCGACGCTCACGCAGGTTGTGAAGGAGAAGACATCGACCACCACAGCGAGGTCCGCGCCGGACGTGATCGCCCGGGCGCCGTCGAGCCCCCACTCGAACCTGACGCTGAAGGGAAGCTGCCGGTAGACCGTGCCCGCCGTGGTCATGTCAACTCGGCCGCCAGGTTCCGGCGCGCGGCTTCCAGCCACATGGTTTGGGCCCTGTCGCTATGGAAGAGCGGATCCAAGGAGAGCAATTGGTGTACGACGGCGGCCCGGCCGGCCGCGAAGTCGGCGTCGCTGACGTGGGCGTAGTCTTCACGGACAGCGGCGAGGTACCTCGCGTAGGACACGGAATCGGTGCCGAGCACGGAAAGGTCCGCGTCGCACAAGAGGGCGCCCGCGTGGTCGCCCGGCCCGGGCCGGTGCGTGGCCGTCAGCCTGACCAGCCGTGCCACTTCATCAATCACCGGCGCCGGAAGCCCGGCAAGGACGAGCCGATCCTCGGCCAACCTCGCGGACGCCTCTTCATCCTGGCCGGCAATCCCCTCATAGACGGCATCATGGAACCACGCGGCCAGGACGACGGAACGGGCAGGCGGCGCGGGACGAGTGAGGCTGTCCAACGCCTCGAGGACCGCCAGCAAATGCGTCCTGCTGTGATACTTCCGGTGTTCTTCGCCCCACCGTTCAAGCAATTCCAGCCCGAGTTCCTCCTGTCCCGGGAGCGTCGAATTCCAACGCTCCAGAAGCGGTACCGTAAGGGCCTTGCTGCGCGCACGTGCGGGAATCCGCAGGCCGCTCGCAATCAACTTCCGGACCAAAACCCGGGCTTCCACGGGTAAGGCCCCCGCCGCTACCAGATCCTGGTAGCGGTGTTCCGGTACGTCGTAATGGTCGCCGTCGAATGCGCGCTCAGGAACCCCTGCCGACCTGGCAAAGGCGTGCAGTTCATCAAGCGACGTATCCGAGACCAGATGCGAGAACACTGTCCCGTGCGCGGGCCACAGCGGTGGATCGACGAATATTGCCATGGCCTGCGCCGCCGGGGCTAGGAGCCCTTTTGGGTGGCGGCGGCGGAGAGTGAGTTCAAACCCTTTTCGAAGTCGCCGCCCACCATCTTGTCCATGTTCATGAAGAGCGCGAAGAGCTTGCCGACGCCTTTGTTCTCGCCTGTCATGGTCCACGTGACGCGCGTTCCCGCGCCTTCGGGGACGAACGTGAATTCGGTGGGGTTGACCGCCTTCATCGGTTTGGTGAATTCAAGGCGGATGTTGATCTTGCCGGGATGGTCCGAGCCAACGATTTCCATGCTGCCGCTACCGGCTTTGTTGTTTCCGTTCCACGCGTACTTAGCCCCGACGCCGGACTGGTTGCCTGAGTAGCTCCGGTTCATCGTGGGGTCGACCGCCTCCCAAGGCGACCATTTGGTCCACTCGTGGAAGTCGTTGACGAGCGGGAAGATGTCCGAAGGGGCGGCCGGGATCAGAGCGTTGCGAGTGACTGTGAAGGGTGCCATGGGGATATGGTACGGCGGTTTGCGGCGATCGTGGGCCCGGGTTGCGTGCCGCATCCCTTCGGCTTTGCCGAGTTGCTTCACGCCGCCCGGACCCGTGTTCGACGCCGCTACATGCCGGGGATATCGAAGGCTTCGTAGACGTGGATAGTTGCTTCAGGCGACATGAGGAAGTGCGGGTGGCCCTCGAGGAGCTTCAACGCGCCGTCCATGTCTTCGGCTTGGAGGACCGAGTATCCGCCGACGCCCGTTTCGGCATCGGAGACCCCGGAGTTCCCGACGACCTTGCCGCCGCCCAAGGGTGTGCCGAGGTCGACAAGCGCGTCACCGGCCTTCGCGGCCCAGTCCATCCAAAGCTTCATGCCTTCGGCAGCGGCCTCGGGTGAATTGTTGTCCATCATCGATTCGGCCGATTGCGGTGCGTTGTAGAGAATAACGAACTTCTTCATTGTGCGTCCTTTTCCCTCGTACTCCCTTGTTGCCGAACGGGTCTCCGCCCGGTCAGAACCGATCCTAGGATCAATGTCCGCAAAGGGCGAGCGGGCTATCCACATAGCGTTTTCCACATACGCGGCCGCCGCTATGGACAGCAGTTTCGCCGTCGGCAAACATGGAGCGGGAGAGGGTACGACTCAAAGTTGAGCGTAGTAGACTCAACTTTGAAAATGCGGTTTTCTTCCCGAAAGGAGCTCTTCCATGGACGTCAAATTCACTACCAAGAGCCAGGAGGCACTTTCCGCGGCGGCCATGAACGCCTCCACCGCGGGAAACCCCCAGCTCGAACCCGCCCATCTCCTCAAGGCGCTCATGGACCAGCGCGAAGGGGTCGCCGTCGCGCTTTTGCGCGCTACGGGCGCGGACCCGGATGCCGTGAGCGTACAGGCCAGTTCGGCAATCAAGTCTTTGCCGTCGTCGTCGGGCAGTTCGGTCCAGCAAGCACAGCTTTCCCGCCCCTCAATGCAGGCGATCCAAGCCGCGCAGAACGAGGCCGAGAAACTCGGCGACTCCTTCGTTTCCACCGAGCACCTCCTCTTGGGGTTGTCGGCCGGAAGTGACGCTGTGGGAAAACTCCTGCGCGACGCCGGTGCCTCCCATGAGGCACTCCTCGCCGCCTTGCCGGGTGTCCGCGGTGATCGGAAAGTCACCTCGCAGGACCCGGAGAACACGTTCCAGGCTTTGGAGAAGTTCGGTACCGACCTCACGGCAGTGGCGCGGTCCGGCAAGCTTGACCCCGTGATCGGCCGGGACAGCGAAATCCGGCGCGTGGTCCAGGTCTTGAGCCGCCGGACCAAGAACAACCCCGTGCTGATCGGCGAGCCGGGCGTCGGCAAGACTGCCGTCGTCGAGGGCCTCGCCCAGCGCATGGTGGCCGGTGACGTTCCGGAGAGTCTTCGAGGCAAGACCCTGATCGCCCTGGACCTCGCCTCCATGGTGGCGGGCGCCAAATACCGCGGTGAATTCGAGGAACGCCTCAAAGCCGTGCTGGAGGAGATCAAGAACTCCAACGGCCAGATCGTCACCTTCATCGACGAGCTGCACACCGTGGTTGGCGCCGGTGCGACCGGTGATAGCGCCATGGACGCCGGCAACATGCTCAAGCCGATGTTGGCGCGTGGCGAACTGCGCCTCATCGGTGCGACCACACTCGACGAGTACCGCGAGAACATTGAGAAGGACCCCGCCCTGGAACGCCGTTTCCAACAGGTCTATGTGGGCGAACCGAGCGTCGAGGACACCATCGGCATCCTCCGCGGGCTCAAGGAGCGTTACGAGGCCCACCACAAGGTTGCCATCGCGGACTCCGCCCTGGTGGCTGCCGCGACCCTGTCCAACCGCTACATCTCCGGCCGCCAGTTGCCGGACAAGGCGATCGACCTCGTCGATGAGGCAGCATCCAGGCTGCGCATGGAAATCGATTCCGCTCCCGAGGAAATCGACCAGCTCAGGCGAGCGGTGGACCGGCTCACCATGGAGGAGCTTGCCCTTGCCCGCGAGACCGACGCCGCCTCGGTGGAGCGCCTCGCGGCTCTCCGGGCCGACAAAGCGGACAAAAAGGAAACCCTCGCTGCGCTGAACGCCCGTTGGGAAGCCGAAAAGGCCGGACTCAACCGGGTTGGCGACCTCAAGGCGAAGATTGACGAGTTGCGCTCGGCCGCCGAAAAGTACCAGCGCGAAGGCGATCTCGAGGCCGCTTCGCGCATCCTCTACGGCGAGCTGCCTGCCTTGGAACGCGAGCTTAGCGCAGCTGCCGAGGAAGAATCCGCGCGGGAAGCACGCGGTGAAGCCAAACCGGCCCCCATGGTCGCGGAAGAAGTCACGGCGGACGATATCGCTGAAGTCATCTCGGCCTGGACCGGCATTCCGGCCGGCCGCATGCTGCAGGGTGAATCCCAGAAACTGCTGCACATGGAAGCGGAACTCGGCAAGCGCTTGATCGGCCAGTCCAAGGCCGTTGCTGCCGTGTCGGACGCCGTCCGCCGTGCCCGCGCCGGGATCAGCGACCCCAACCGACCCACGGGATCGTTCCTGTTCCTCGGCCCCACCGGCGTCGGAAAGACGGAACTGGCGAAAGCCCTCGCCGATTTCCTCTTCGACGACGAACGCGCCATGGTGCGGATCGACATGTCCGAATACGGGGAGAAGCACTCCGTGGCGAGGCTCGTCGGTGCTCCTCCCGGATACGTAGGCTACGAGGAAGGCGGCCAGCTCACGGAAGCGGTGCGTCGCCGTCCGTACTCCGTAGTCCTCCTGGATGAAGTGGAGAAGGCCCACCCTGAGGTGTTTGACATCCTCCTGCAAGTGCTCGACGACGGCCGCCTCACCGACGGCCAGGGCCGCACCGTGGATTTCCGGAACACCATCCTGGTGCTGACGTCGAACTCGGGAAGCCAGTACCTGGTGGATCCGACCCTCGACGCCGCGGCCAAGCGGAACGCCGTGATGTCCGTGGTCAACGCATCCTTCAAGCCAGAGTTCCTCAACAGGCTCGACGAGATTGTCCTGTTTGACCCGCTCACCGTGGATGAACTCGCCAGGATCGTCGAGCTGCATGTGGCCGAGCTGACCAAGCGGTTGCACGACCGCAGGCTTAGCCTCGAAGTCAGCGACGGCGCCCGTGCCTGGCTCGCGATGTCCGGCTACGATCCCGCCTATGGTGCCCGCCCGCTGCGCAGGCTGGTCCAGCGCGAAATCGGCGACCGCTTGGCCAAGGAAATCCTCGCCGGGAACATCAGCGACGGGGACACTGTGCTGGTTGACACGGCCGCCGACGTCGATGAGCTCACCATTGAGGGCCTGGAAGCCCTGGTGGGTCCCGACGGCGGATCCCCTGCCGGAACGGGGCTGATGGTACGCCGGAAGGAGTAAGCCCCAGCGGCGGCCGCCGGGAGACCGCTACTGCTGTAGCACCGACTCCTTGAGCGTGTTACCCGAGTCCACCACGATGAAGCAGTCCACCCGGCGGTCGCCCTTATCCCAGCTGGCGGAACTCGGATACACGTTCTGCTGGAGAAGTTTGTAGTTCGTGGAAGCTTCGTTAAGCACGAGGTTGCGGCAGACCTCGCGGCCCTTTTCCTTCAAAGCATCGGCCCCCGGGAAGGAATCGTCGGCGTTATACCGGTAAACGGCGCCCAGCTGGGCGGAATGGGGTGTGTTGCATTCCACTACCCGGCCCTGGCTGGCGTTGGAGTCGAAGTCGGAGAAGCAGTCACCTTGTTGGTAGTCCCTTGCCTGTATGTCAGCCGGAAGGGGGCCACGGCTGGCCGAGGCCAGGGGCGCAGGGTTGGACTCGGCGGCGGGGTGGTTGGCGAGGATGCCAAGGAGGATCCAGATCAGGATGCCAATCAGGACCAGCACGCCGAATACGATGCCGCCGATGATGAGCCTCTGCCGGGTAATCAGGTCCAACGTGCTGCGCACAGGCAAGGCTTTGCGGCGGGACCTGCCGCCGTCCGGAAGAGTGCCCTCGTCGGGCAGGGTTTCATCGTCCGGAAGGGTGTCTCCGTCCGAAAGAGTGTCCGTGCCCGGAAGGGTGTTGTCCTGGCCCATGTCTAAATGTGCGCCTTTCGTGCGTTTGGCCCAAATATTAGGCGACTCTACCCAAGATTTTCACGAGGATGCCGCCATCCGCGACTCGTGACGCTGCTTTCGATGAGTCATGTGGCACGCAGATGCTCGAGAAAGCATGTAATCTAGACATACGACAAATTGACCAAACATTCCGGGGCCTCACCGATCGCCAAGGTGACCACCTCCGGTCCAAGTACAAAAGGGGGTCACGCCATGGGGCGCGGCCGTCAAAAGGCAAAAGCTACCAAGCAGGCTCGGGACATCAAGTACTACTCCCCGAACACTGACTACTCGGCCCTTCAGCGTGAGCTGACGAGCCCATCAAGTCGTGCGACGAGCCGATTCGCGGATGATCCGCCGGAGCCGGACTACTCGGCATACGAGGACAAGTACGCACAGGACTTGGAAGACGATGACGACGAGGTAGATTCCCGCCGTATCGGATAGCTGTAGCAACCCACAGGTGCCGCTGGGCACCAAGTTGCGTACCGCCGTCGTACATTAACAAGGTCATGTGGCAATTTGCCATGCCTCCTCGAAACGATCAAGCCCGCTGGGCACGCCGCGATGTGGCGTACCTAGCGGGCCGTTTTTCGTTGCCGTTCCGGAGGTCAGTCCTGCCTGCCGTGCTGTAGGAAAAAGCCCTGGCGGGCCCAGTTCAACAGGGCCCGCCAGGGCTTTCTATCGCCAGAAATTCTAGGCGTAGGCGTTTACGAGACGCACGGCGCCGCCGTCGACGCCCTTGGCGCCTTGGACGTAGTCCGGGCCGCTCTTGTCCACGGACGGGGAGTCCGCGGCAACGGTGCCCATAATCCAGGACGGCAGACCGCGCTCGTTGAGGCGGGCCACGGCGGCATCGGCGATCTCGGGGGAGACCACGGCCACCATGCCGACGCCGAGGTTGAGCGTGCGCTCAAGGTCAGCCAGGGGCACGTTGCCGAGTTCGGAGACGAGCTTGAAGATGGCGGGCAGTTCCCACGTTGCGCGGTCGACCGTGGCAACGAGGCCTTGCGGAAGGACGCGGGCCAGGTTGGCTGCAAGGCCGCCACCGGTGACGTGGCTGAAGCCATGCACGGCGGCATCGGAAGAAGCGCCCACGGGGAATGCCCGTGCGAGATCGAGGCAATCCGCGGCGTACACGCGCGTGGGTTCCAGCAGTTCCTCGCCGAGGGTCCGGCCGAGTTCGGACACCTGGCGGTCCAGGGCCCACCCGGCGTGGTTGATGACGCGGCGAACCAGGGAGTACCCGTTGGAGTGCAGGCCCGAAGAAGCCATGCCGATCACGACGTCGCCTGCGCGAACGCGGTCCGGACCAAGCAGGGAATCGGCTTCGACAACGCCGGTAGCGGCGCCGGCGACGTCGTACTCGTGCTCGCCCAGCAAGCCGGGGTGCTCAGCCGTCTCGCCGCCCACGAGGGCGGTACCGGCCACGGAGCAGGCAGCCGCGATGCCACGGACGATGTCCGCGATGCGCTCGGGCACAACCTTGCCGCATGCGATGTAGTCCGTCATGAAGAGCGGCTCAGCACCGACCACCACGATGTCGTCCACAACCATGCCGACGAGGTCGAAACCGATGGTGTCGTGGATGTCCATGGCCTGCGCGATGGCCACCTTGGTGCCGACACCATCCGTGGAGGTTGCCAGCAGCGGCTTCTTGTAGGTGAGCAGCTTGGAGACGTCGTACAGGCCGGCGAATCCGCCGACGCCGCCGAGCACCGAGCTGTTGTGGGTCGCCTTGACGGCGCCCTTCATGAGTTCGACGGCGCGGTCTCCCGCTTCGACGTCGACGCCGGCAGACGCGTAGGTGATACCGGTCGAGTTCTCGGCGGAGGGGGATGCGGAGGTCATACAGACTCTTTCTTATCGGCGTCGGTCAGCAGGTTCTCAAACTCGGCGTCGGGTCCGGGGTCGCAGCCCGTGGCGCCCGGCTTCTCGGCGGGGTCCTCGGTGTCCGCGTCTTCCGCTGCGGCGGCGTCCGACGTCGGCAGCCCGCCGAGGTCGGTACGTTCCAGGAGGTTCTTGCCCAGTTTGTCCGAGCCGGGAAGCTCGATGGGGTACTTGCCCGTGAAGCACGCGGTGCAGAGGCGTTCGCGCGGCTGCATGGTAGCGCCGATCATGCCGTCTTCAGAGATGTAGGCCAGCGAATCGGCACCGATGGCCTGCGAGATTTCCTCCACAGTTGCACCGTTGGCGATCAGCTCGGCGCGGGATGCGAAGTCGATGCCGTAGAAGCACGGCCACTGGACGGGCGGGGACGAGATCTTCACATGGACGCTCGCTGCCCCGGCTTCGCGAAGCATCCGGACGATGGCACGCTGGGTGTTGCCGCGGACAATCGAATCGTCCACAACCACCACGCGCTTGCCGCGGATCACGGACTCGAGCGCGTTGAGCTTGAGGCGGATGCCCAACTGGCGCAGCGTCTGCGACGGCTGGATGAAGGTGCGGCCCACGTAGGCGTTCTTAACGAAGCCGTGCGCGAACGGGATGCCGGATTCTTCGGCGTATCCAACGGCCGCGGGCGTGCCGGATTCCGGTACCGGAATGACGATGTCCGCCTCGTGGGTGTTTTCGCGGGCCAGTTGGCGGCCCATTTCCACGCGGGATTCGTACACGGAACGGCCGCCGATCGCTGCGTCGGGGCGTGCCAGGTAGACGTATTCGAAAACGCAACCGGCCGGCGTCGGCTCCGCGAAGCGCTGGGAGCGGACGCCGTTCTCGTCAATGGCGATGAATTCGCCCGGCTCGATCTCGCGGATGAAGGACGCGCCGACCGTGGCGAGGCCGGCCTGTTCGGACGCGACAACCCAGCCGCGGTCCAGGCGGCCGAGGCACAGCGGGCGGATGCCGTAGGTATCGCGGGCTGCGTAGAGGGTGCCTTCGTCCATGAAGACGAAGCAGAAGCCGCCGCGGATCTTGGGCAGGAGCTCCATGGCGGTCTGCTCGAGGGTCTTGCCCTCTTCGCCTTCCAGGAGCGCCGTGACCAGGGCAGTGTCCGAGGTGTTGCCCTGCTTCATTTCGCCGGTCAGCTGTCCGCCGTTGCGCTCAAGGATCATTTCGCGGAGTTCGGCGGTGTTGGTGAGGTTGCCGTTGTGGGCGAGGGCCACGGTTCCGGTGGCGGTTGCGCCCAGGGTGGGCTGCGCGTTGGCCCAGTGGCTCGCTCCGGTGGTGGAGTAGCGGCAGTGGCCGACGGCAAGGTGCCCGGTCAGGGTGTTCAGGGTTGTCTCGTCGAAGACCTGGGATACGAGGCCCATGTCCTTGTAGACGTTGATGCGCTTGCCGTCACTGGTAGCGATACCAGCCGATTCTTGTCCGCGGTGCTGCAGCGCGTACAGCCCGTAATAGGTGAGTTTTGCTACCTCTTCGCCCGGAGCCCAGACGCCGAAGACGCCACAAGCGTCCTGGGGTCCTTTTTCGTCGGGGAGAAGATCATGAGAAAGTTTTCCGTCGCCACGTGCCACTGGTCAATTGTCGCATGATGTTGGCGTGGTATTTTCCCTCACGCGACTTTGTGACCGGGATCCTATGCTTCGTCGTCGTCCTCGGGCGCGTGCGGGACGGACTCGACGACGGCGCGTTCCGAGCGCTTCAGGCTGATCTTGTCCAAGACCAGAGCAGCCATGGAACCGAGCAGGACGCCTGCCGCGGCGAATGAGACAAGGAAGAATCCAAAGACGGCGCCGGTATCGAAGCTGGTGTCTCCGGGGATTCCGTAGGCGACGATTGCGGCAACGATGATGCCGAGCACGCCGCCCAGGACCATGAACGGAACGAACTTCGGAGCACGCCGGACGGTGATCCCCCGACGCTCCGGGTTGCTGCCCTCGGACGCGCCGACGATGTGTGAATGCTCAGAAACCATGCCTTCCAGACTACCGCCCCGAGTTTGTGTACAGATAATGACCGTCTTAAGCGCGTTTAAGGGGTGCGACCTGTACACAAACTCGGGGGTGGGTTAGCTGCCTCGGTAGGTCGAGAAGGCGAACGGGCTGAGCAGCAGGGGCACGTGGTAGTGCTCGCCGGCGTCGGACACGGTGAAGCTCAAGTCCACTTCCGGGAAGAAGGTGTCCACCCCCTGCGCCGCGTAGTACGGGCCGGTCTCGAAGTTGAGGCGGTAAGTGCCGCCGTCGAGCCTTTCGGGGCCGAGATCCTTGATCCGGCCATCGGCGTCGGTGGCGCCGCTCGCGACCTGCAGCCACTTGTCGCCGTCCCGGACGTAAAGCACGACGGCGACGCCGGCCGCCGGGCGCCCCGAACCGGTGTCCAGGATGTGGGTGGTGATTTGGGAAACGCTCATGCTTTGGCTCCTTCGTTGACGGCGTCGGCACTGATCACTCCGGCAAGGCGGAGCAACGCGATCTCGCGCAACTGGCCCGCGACAATGACGTCTTCTTCTTCGGGGGTATGGCCGAGGCGCTCTTGGAGCGAGGCTAGGATTTCAGGCGCTGTCCGTCCCGCGGCGCGGATCAGGAAGACTCGGTCGAACACGGCCTCGTACTCCTTGTTGCCGGCCGCCAAAGCGGCAGCGATGCCGTCGTCGCCGGGGTCGACGCCGGCCTGTTCGGAGCGGGACATCGCGGCTTCGGTGGTCTGCTCCTTGGGCCGTTCGCCGATCCGGGGGTGGTGTGCCATGGCGGCGGCGACTTCGTCCGCCGTAAATGGCTCGGCTGTTTCCCCGGCGAAGCTGAGCAGGGTATCTACGCTGTTGAACGGGCGCGCGTCGGCGATGTTCTCCACCCAGCGTTGGATGTCGAGGCATGGGCGCAGGACGTCGATGGCGTCCGCACGGTCCACGCTGTTGAATACGTCAAGCTGCATGCTTGTTCATTCCTCGTGCGAGTGCTGGCATCCATGGTGTCGGCTATGCGGAACTCCAGCGATTGGTGCCGGATGGACTTGCGTATCACACGGGCAAGCCTTCCGCATCATGGAACTGTTATTTCAGCATACGTAATAGTGAATCCAATCGGCGCCGCAGTGTCAAGAGAATACCGCAGCTTCCCTCGCCCGTGGATGCCGTCGGGTGGACAATGTCAGCAACGAGCCAAAGGAGTTCCGCCATGCCAGAGGTCCTGACTTCCCGTTATCTCTTCGGCCCCGGCCCGAGCAATTGCTATCCGGAGGTGACCGCCGCGCTCGCGTACCCGGTGATCGGGCATTTGGATCCGTTGTTCATAGAACGGCTGGACCGGACCTGCGAGGGGCTGCGGGAGGTCTGGGGTACCAGGAATTCCCGCACGCTGCCGCTGAGCGCGACCGGCTCCGGCGGCATGGAAGCAGCTTTCGTCAACACGGTGTCCGACGGCGATGTTGCGGTAATTGCCGTCAACGGGCTTTTCGGGGAGCGCATGTGCGAGATCGCCCGGCGTTGCGGGGCCACGGTGCTGCGCGTCGATCACGAATGGGGCCAGCCCGTTGACGCGGAACGGGTCCTTGCCGCGCACCCGCATCCCAAGGTGATCGCAGCGGTCCATGCGGAAACCTCCACGGGTGTCCTGTCCGACGTCGCACCCCTGGGCGCCGGAAAAGGCGACGCGCTGCTGATCGTCGATGCGGTGACCTCCATCGGCGGCCTGGAACTGCTCGCCGACGATTGGGGGATCGACGTCGGCTACGCCTGCACGCAAAAGTGCCTCGGAGTCCCGCCGGGTTTGTCTCCCTTCACGGTGTCGGACCAGGCCTTCGAACGACGCGTCAAGGATCCCCGGTCCTGGTACCTCGATATCGGGCTCCTTGGGGGTTACGTCGGTGCGGCGACCGGTAGCCGGACTTATCACCACACCGCGCCTGTGGCGATGATCGCCGGCCTTGAGGCCGGGGTGGACCGCATACTGTCCGAAGGGCTCGACGTCGTCCAGGCCCGCCATCAGGCGGCCGGCTCGGAGTTGCGCGACGGGCTCGAAGCGATGGGGCTGGAATTGTTCGCTGCCGAAGGCGCGCGGTTGCCGAGCCTCACCACTGTGAAAGTGCCCGACGGCGTCGATTCGGCCGCCGTCCGCGCTTACCTTTTGCGGAACTTCAGTATCGAGATCGGTGCCGGAGCGGGTGCGTTCGCGAGCTCAGTGTGGCGGATCGGGATGATGGGCCCAAACGCCAACAGGGCCTCGGTGCAATTGGTTCTTGGCGCTCTTCAGGAGGCGATCGCCAAGGCATGACCCAGTAACGGACACCAGCGTCCGCGCTGTCCCCCAACTACGGCAGCGCGAACACCGGCGTAGTCGAGCCTAGGATTTGCCGTCGCCGATTAGGTGGCGCGGATGGCCATATTAGGTGGTGATTTGGCCAAAATTGAGTGGTGGACGCGGCCCCGCCCGCGTTTGGACCCACAAACGGCGACGGCGACACTCAATTGAGTGCCCAAAGCAAGGAGCCCGCCAATTGGCGGGCTCCTCGTTACATCTTTTGTCCGCGAGGGGAGGCCTCAGCCCACGAAACTCGCGACTCGTGGTACTGACTTTACGATAAGGTCATGCCCTATGCCAAACCCGCCACGCAAGCTGCTATTCACGCCGCTCTGTCTGTGCCTAGGATGTCGACTTATCTGAGGGCCGTCTCCGGGGATCCGAAGCGAGCCTTGGATCTTTATGGCTGGAATGCCCGTGCTTCGGCCTGCCCAGCACTGCGCGAGGCCACGGGTATAGCCCTCGAGGGAATCTCGTAGCTACACGGAACAATGAAGCGACTACCGGCAAGGTCATCGCAGAACTGAAGTTTGTCTTTTGGCAGAAAATGTTTACGTCTCGGCATGATCAACGTATATGGAACTCGGCGATTCTCGCTTTGTTCCCGCACGCAATTCGCATTGCGCCCGCGGCACTACGTGGGCGGATCTACAACGACCTGGATGCCATACGCCTTTTGCGGAACCGAATTGCCCATCATGAGCCGATTTTTACCCGCAACCTGACGGACGATCTGAAACGAATTGTCGAACTCGTTGACATGAGAAGCGCTGATACCGCTGGCTGGGTCCGCGCCATGGAGACGGCGACCGAGGTTCTTACTGAGCGCCCCTTCAAACGCTTGCACACGATTGATCGGGAATGAAGTAATCCTCCTGCAGATGACCGCAGGAGGATTACTTCATTGGTGGTCTTACGTGAGCTAGCGTTACAGGCCCAGTTCGGTCTTCAGCGCCGCGACGTGGCCCTGTGCCTGCACCTGGTACTGGGTGAGCCTGACCTTGCCCTCGGGGTCGAGCACCACGGTGGAGCGGACCAGGCCTTCGACGATCTCGCCGTCGCGCAGCTTCTCGCCCCAGGCACCGTAGGCGAGGGCGACCGCGTGGTCTTCGTCGGACAGGAGCGGGAACGTGAGGGAGTACTCGTCGACGAATCCGGCGATCTTTTCCGGCGCGTCCGGGGAGATGCCCAGGACTTCGTAGCCCGAGCCTTGCAGGCTGGCGAGGCTGTCGCGGAAGTCGCAAGCCTCGGTGGTGCAGCCGGGGGTCGAGGCTTCGGGGTAGAAGTACACAATGACGTTGCGTCCGCGGTAATCGGACAGGGCTACCTTCTGGCCCTCGGAGTTAAGCAGCGCGAAATCGGGGGCCTGGGTTCCGGCGAGGAGTTTCTGGGTCATGTTGCGATCCTTGACTTGTCGGGCAACCGCCGTGGCCGGCGATCAATCTATTGGTGTAACAGGCTGCCTAGATGCAGTATTCCGCGGGTCCGCGGACGGTGCTGCCTGGTCCGGGTACAAATTGGTAGCCGCCTCCACGCACGGTGGCGATGACGTGGCGGCCGGAGCCCAGCTTGCGCCGGACGCGTCCAACATACACGTCGATCGACCGGAATGCCGCGCCGGGACAGTCAAGTGACTCCAGGAAGCGTTGCAATTCTTCACGTGGGATGGCCCGGGACAAGTTCTCCACGAGGTACCGGAGGAGGCTGTGTTCCATCGCGGTGAAGCTGACCGGGACACCGTCCAGGAGCACGGTGTCCGCGGCCAGGTCCACTGCCACGCTGCTGCGCCGCCCGGCCAGGGAGACCGGCGGGTTGGCGGCAGCAGCGGGGCGATTTCCGGCGTCGGACTCGTCATCGCCGGACTTTGCTGCTCCGGCGGCAGGCCAAAGGAGGACTTCCGCCCCCGGAGCAAGTTTGCGGGCGCGGGCCAGGACCGCTTCAGCGGCTTTTGCCCAGACCGCCGGGTCGATGTCCTGGCCTTCGCCGGGCTGCACCCACAGAGCCAGGCCGCGCGGATGCAGGGCCGGGCGCGGTGGGGCAGCCTGGTGCCGTGAGGGATTCAGCCGATCGGGCAGCTTTCCGTACGGGGCGTGGACGTTGACGGCCATGGCGCCCTTAGACGCCGCCGCGGCGAATCAGCTTGCCGCTGGGCGTGCGTCCGTCGATCTCGTGGCCGCGCAGGAACGTCTTGCGTACGACGCCGGAAAGCGCCTTGCCGTCGTACGGCGTGATCGGGTTCTTGTGCTTGAGCTTCGTGACGTCGACGACGAACGCGTCGTCATGCGCGAAGATCGAGAAGTCCGCGTCGTAGCCTAGGGCGAGCTGGCCCTTGTTCTGCAGGCGGGCCAAGGCTGCCGGCTTCTCGGACATCCAGGAAACGACCTGCTCAAGCGGGATGCCGCGGTGCCGGGCTTCGGTCCAGATCAGGGAGAGGCCCAGCTGGAGCGAGGACACGCCACCCCAGGCGACGGCGAAATCGCCGTTTTCGAGGTCCTTGAGGTCAAGGGTCGAAGGGGAGTGGTCCGAGACGATGCAGTCGATGGTGCCGTCCTGCAGGCCCTGCCACAGCAACTCGCGGTTGGAGGCTTCGCGGATGGGCGGGCAGCACTTGTAGGCCGTGGCGCCGTCGGGGATTTCCTCGGCCATGAGGGTGAGGTAGTGCGGGCAGGTCTCGACGGTGAGGCGGACGCCGTCGCGCTTTGCCGACGCGATCATCGGCAGGGCGTCCGATGACGAAAGGTGCAGGATGTGCGCACGCGCACCGGTCCAGCGGGCGCGTTCGATGACCTCGGCGATCGCCTTGTTCTCGGCACCGCGGGGGCGGGAGGCGAGGAACGTGGAGTAATGGGCGCCGCCGGGATGGGGTGCGTGGTCGATCGCGTGGGAGTCCTCGGCGTGCACGATCATGAGGGAATCGAAGGACTTGAGCTCCGCCATGTCCTCTTCCATCTCGTCCGCTTCGAGGTGTGGGAACTCGTCCACGCCGGAGTGGAGCAGGAAGCACTTGAAGCCGAAAACGCCTTCGTCGTGCAAGGGACGGAGGTCGGACTTGTTGCCAGGGATGGCACCGCCCCAGAATCCGACGTCCACGAACGCCTGGTCCTCGGCCACTTCGCGCTTGAGCTTGAGGCCTTCCACGTTGGTGGTGGGCGGGATGGAGTTCAGCGGCATGTCGATGATGGTGGTGACACCGCCGGCGGCTGCGGCGCGGGTGGCCGAGGCAAAGCCTTCCCACTCGGTGCGGCCGGGCTCGTTGACGTGGACGTGGGTGTCCACGAGGCCGGGGATGAGGGTTTCGTCGTCCGCGAGGTCGATCACTTCGGTGCCCTGAAGGCCGTTTCCGAGAGGCTCGATCGCGACGATCACGCCGTTGCGGATACCGACTTCGCGGGCAGTGATGCCTGCCGTGGTGAGGATGCGCTGGCCACGGATGACCAAGTCAAACAGGCCGTGGACCGGGGTGGTTTCTTCAGACATTGAGGTGCTCCTTGGTGTCGATCCGTGCTGCGTCTTGGGTGGATGCCGAAATTTCCGTAAGGCGCACGCCGATGTGCCTACCTAATTCTTCGAGCAGCGGACCCGCTTCAGCTATGCATTTGGCTACATTGGCTTCGACGTCGGTCAATGCATGGACCGACTCGAAACCGGACTCCGAAAGTTGTTCCGGGCTCAGCGTACTGCGGCCGCAGACCGCAATCACAGGGGTTCCCGTACGAGCTGCCGCCCGGGCCACGCCCATGGGTGTCTTGCCGAGCAGGCTCTGTTCATCGAGGCTGCCTTCGCCGGTGATCACGAGGTCTGCGCCCGCCAGGCGCCCTTCAAGTTCGGTGAATTCGAGCACGACGTCGATACCCGGCCTGCGCGCCGCGTGCAGCGCCGCGATGGCAATGTAGCCGACGCCGCCTGCCGCACCCGCGCCCGGAGCGCTCGCTGCGTCGCGGGCTTCAGGGCCGATCTCGGCGGCGAGGACCTCCACGAAGCGGGCCAGCGCGGCGTCGAGAGTGGCGACGTCGTCCGCCGTCGCGCCTTTCTGGGGTCCGAAGATCGCGGCGGCGCCTGTGCGGCCCAAAAGGGGATTGTCGACGTCGGACGCCAACACGAATTCGGTGGCCTCGAGGCGGACGTCGAAATTCGAGAAGTCGATCCGGTCCAGGCGGGCCAGTGCCGCGCCGCCGCCGGGGAGTTCCCTGCCGTCGGCGTCGAGGAGGACGGCGCCGAGTCCCTGCAGGACTCCGGCGCCGCCGTCGGTGTTGGCGCTGCCGCCGACTCCGAGGATGATGTGCCGGCAACCAAGGTCCAAAGCGGCGCGGATGAGTTCGCCGGTTCCTTGGCTCGTGGCGCTTTGGGCGGTGGCCGGGTTGGGGGCCGTGCCATCGCCGAAGCCGGGGAGGACCGCGAGCCCGGAAGCCGCGGCCATTTCGATGACCGCTTCCCCGCCGCGAACCGCGAACTCGGCCGTGACCGGCTCGCCCAGCGGGCCGGTGACCGTGGCGCTCCGGCGGGTGAAGCCGGAGCCGACGGCGGCGTCGAGAGTCCCCTCGCCGCCGTCGGCCACTGGAATGAGTGTGGCCTCAAAACCCTCGCCCGGGTTCTTCGCCGCGAAGCCGGACCGCAGTCCGGAAGCCAAGCGGCTGGCGACCTCGGGCGCCGAGAGCGAGCCCTTGAACTTGTCCGGGGCTATGACCACACGCATTCCGTACCTCTTCCTAGTCCAGCAGGGCGATGATCGACGTGGGGGCGTCCGCGCCGCGCTCAGCCAGTTCTTCGAACTCGTTCACGCCGTCGATTTCAACGCCCATGGAGATGTTGGTGACCTTTTCCAGGATCACCTCAACCACCACAGGAACCTTGAATTCGCCCATGAGTGCCTTGGCCTTGTCGAAGGCAGCAGGCAGGTCGGACGGGTTCTCCACGCGGATTGCCTTGCAGCCGAGGCCTTCGGACACCTTGACGTGGTCCACGCCGTAACCGTTGGTTTCCGGGGAATTGATGTTCTCGAATGCCAGGGACACGTTTTGTTCCATGTTGAAGCCGCGCTGGGATTGGCGGATCAGGCCCAGGTACGAGTTGTTCACCACCACGTGGATGTACGGCAGGTTGAACTGTGCGCCCACGGCCAGCTCTTCGATCATGAACTGGAAGTCGTAGTCACCGGACAGGGCAACAACGGTCTCGTCCGGCTTGCCGCGCACGACGCCGAGGGCGGCCGGAGCGGTCCAGCCCAAGGGACCTGCCTGGCCGGCGTTGATCCACTTGCGCGGGCCGAAAACGTGCAGCAACTGCGCGCCGGCGATCTGCGACAAGCCGATGGTGGACACGTAGGTGGTGTCCTTGCCGAAGGCCTTGTTCATCTCTTCGTACACGCGCTGCGGCTTGATCGGCACGTTCTCGAAGTGGGTCTTGCGCTGCAGGGATCCCTTGCGGGCGATGCAGTCGGCAACCCATGCGGTGTAGTCCGGCAGGGACTTGGCGCCCTGGCGTTCGCGGGCGATCTCGATCAGCCCGTCAAGCGCTGCACCGGCGTCGGAGGTGATGCCCAGGTCCGGGGAGAACACGCGGCCGATCTGGGTGGGTTCGATGTCGATGTGCACGAACTTGCGGCCGGCGGTGTAGGTGTCCAGGCCGCCGGTGTGGCGGTTGGCCCAGCGGTTGCCGATGCCGATCACGAAATCGCTCTGCAGCATGGTCTCGTTGCCGTAGCGGTGGCTCGTTTGGAGGCCGACCATGCCGGCCATGAGCTGGTGGTCGTCCGGGATGGTGCCCCAGCCCATCAGGGTGGGGATGACGGGAACGTTGAGGATCTCGGCCAGTTCAACCAGCTGCGCGGATGCGCCGGCGTTGATGATGCCGCCGCCGGCGACGATCAGCGGGCGCTGTGCGGCGGTGAGCATGTCCAGTGCCTTTTCCAGCTGCTTGCGGCTGGCCTTGGGCTTCTCGACGGTAATGGGCTCGTAGGCGTCGATGTCGAATTCGATCTCGGCCATCTGCACGTCGAAGGGGAGGTCCAGCAGGACCGGGCCCGGACGGCCGGAGCGCATGAGCTGGAAGGCCTTCTGGAAGGCGCCGGGAACCTGGCCCGGTTCCAGGATGGTCATGGCCATCTTGGTGACCGGGGCGGCGATGGACTCGATGTCCACGGCCTGGAAGTCTTCCTTGTGCAGCTTGGCGACGGGGGCCTGGCCGGTGATGCAGAGCATGGGGATGGAGTCTGCCCAGGCTGCGTACAGGCCGGTGATCATGTCGGTGCCGGCCGGGCCGGAGGTGCCGATGCAGATACCGATGTTGCCGTCCGCTGCGCGGGAGTAGCCGTCAGCCATGTGGCTGGCGCCTTCAACGTGGCGGGCCAGGGTGTGGCGGATGCCGCCGTGGGCCCGCATCGCGGAGTAGAAGGGGTTGATTGCCGCCCCTGGCAGGCCGAACGCCTCGGTGGCGCCTTCCTTTGCCAGGATGGCGACGGCTGCGTCAACAGTGCGCATCTTCGTCATGGTGTGCTCCTAAATGGGCTGTGAAGTCTGTTTTTGGGTGTGCTGAAGCGAGTTTGTGTACAGATAACGCCCTCAAGAGGGGTGTTTCCGGGTGTTATCTGTACACAAACTCTTAGGTTTGAGGAGTGCTCGACGGGGTTACTTCCGGCCGCTGAGCTGGAGGACCTGCTTGAAGAGTCCCGAGTGGTCGAGGCCGCCGTCGCCCTGGTTGACGGTTGCGGCGACGAGCTGTGCGACGACGGCGCCGAGGGGGACGGCGACGTTTGCTTCGCGGGCTGCCGAGGTGACGATGCCGAGGTCCTTGTGGTGCAGGGCAAGGCGGAAGCCGGGGTCGAAGTTGCGGTCGAGCATCTTCTGGCCTTTTTGGTCGAGGACCTTGGAGCCGGCAAGGCCGCCGCCGAGGACCTTGAGGGCTGCATCCGTGTCAACGCCGTAGGCCTCGAGGAAGGCAATGGCTTCGCCGAGGACCTCGATGTTGACCGCGACGATCAGCTGGTTGGCTGCCTTGACGGTCTGGCCGGAGCCGGAGGGGCCGACGTGGACGATCGTCTTGCCGACCGCGTTGAGGACATCCTGGGCCGCGTCGAAGTCTGCTGCGTCGCCGCCAACCATGATGGACAGGACGGCGTCGATGGCGCCCTGTTCACCGCCGGAAACCGGGGCGTCCAGCGGACGGATACCGGCTGCCTTGGCGTCTGCCGAGAGGCGGACCGCGACGTCCGGGCGGATGCTGCTCGCGTCGATCCAGAGCGCGCCCTTCTTGGCGTTCGCGAAGACGCCTTCTTCGCCGCTGACTACGCCTTCGACGTCGGGGGAGTCAGGCACCATGGTGATGACGACGTCGGCGTCCTTGACGGCGTCCGCGATGCTCGCCGCGCCCTTGCCGCCTTCGGAGACCAGCTTGTCGATCTTGTCCTGGCTGCGGTTGAAACCGGTGACGTTGTGGCCTGCCTTGACGAGGTTGATGGCCATGGGAAGGCCCATGATTCCGAGTCCGATGACTGCGACGTTGCTCATAATGGTTCTCTTTCTGAAAGTCTGTGTTTTAGCTCGGGTGTGCTTTTTAGCGGGCGACGCGTTCGCGGATCGCCCAGCTGAAGGCGGTTTCCTGCGGTTCCTTGTATTCGAGCCCGATGTGGCCGGTGTAGCCGAGTTCGCGGCTGCGGGCGATCCATTCACCGAGGGGAAGGGTGCCGGTTCCGGGGGCGCCGCGGCCCGGGTTGTCCGCGATCTGGATGTGGCCGAAGTCCTTGGCGTGGTTTTCGATGACCGATTCGACGTCGTCGCCGTTGACTGCCAGGTGGTAGAAGTCCGCGAGGAGCTTGACGTTCCCGACGCCGGACTCCGCCTTGACGCGGGCGATGACCTTGAGCGCGTCTTCAGCGGTGAGGAGCGGGTACTTGGGAGCGCCGCTGACCGGTTCGAGGAGGACGGTGCCGCCGATGCGCGCGACGCCGGCTGCCGCCGTCGCGAGGTTTTCAGCGCCGATGGCATCCTGCTTCTCGGCGGATTCGCCGTCCACCCGGTTGCCGTAAAGGGCGTTGAAGGCCTTGCATCCGAGTCGCTCACCGATGCCCGCGACAACATCGATGTTGTCCTGGAACTCGGCGGAGCGTGCGGGCCAGGAAACCAGGCCACGATCGCCGCCGGGCATGTTGCCGGCGTTGAAGTTCAGGCCCGTGAGCTGAACGCCAGCGTCTTTGATGGCGTTTTCGAACTCGTTGATTTGGGCGTCGTTGGGGACGGAGGTTTCGAAGGGCCACCAGAACTCGACGGCGTCAAAACCGGCTGCCTTCGCGGCTGCGGGGCGCTCGAGCAAGGGCAGCTCCGTCAGGAGGATGGAGCAGTTCACTGTGTACGTCATCGTAGGTGTCCTTCCGGGGAGGGGCTTTGATCTATCTTCCCTTGGGCTTCGGCTCGTTGGTTCGCTCCGGTGGAGCGTTTCGTAAGTTTCCGCTTTGTGGAATTTAGATTCTGCTTTATGAAAAGTTTAGGGAAGGCGGGGGTGTGAGTCAAGGGGCCGGGCAGTGGGCGGCGGTTTGGGATACCAGATGGTGGGAGCGGGGTCTCGGTTTGTTGCGCCGCGAGGGTCATGTTGCGTTGCGGGCGTTCGCTGCCGCTCGCATCGCACGGGCTTTCTGCGGCCCTCCTGTGCCTAGGAGAATCGTGGCGGCGTACGTCGTGTTTGGCGACGAAATCGGACATGGCGAGACTCGCGGCGGCTGCATTTGACGGCAATCGCGGCGTTCTCTATCACGCGACCTCGGATGGGCTCGAAATTGAGTGGATTCTCAGTGAGATTTCACAAAGCCGGCTATTTCGGCACTCAATTGCACCGACTTGACCACTCAGTTTGGGTTGCTTCTCCACCTAATGGCGGGGTAAGCGCTTAGGCTCTGCCTAGGACCGGCGCCGATCCTGAACGATCCAAATTCACAAAACAGGATAAGGCCAAACGCATCGTTGTCTGGTTCCCGCCAATATTTGCGGATCCTGAGCGTGCATGGGCTCCAAGTGGTTTAGCCAACGTTGCGGAAGGTCTTCGGAGCAATGTCTAGGAGATCAAAACCATGAGTATTCGCAAGTTCGGCCTGGCCGCGATCGCTGCCGCAACTTTCATTGCGGTGTCAGCCCCGACAGCCTCCGCCTCGGATACGTCGGGTACCGCTGAAGAAGTCTTTAGCGACTCCTCCTATTCGCAGATGAGAGCTGAACAGAACCCCGGTTCAATGAGCGTCAGGGCGCTAATCAATGGCAACCCTTATGGCTGTGCTGGATACACAGAGAGGGTGCACTTAAGCGGTGGAATGTCGTCAGTGCACGCCGGGATACGAGATTGCAGAAGCGCGCCGTCTTACCAAGTAGCAGGCGCGGAGATAATGAAAGCGGGATGGTTCGGAGTGTGGCATCGTTCGGCATTCAACAGTGCGTCCGCAACCAATCGCTTGGCTCGCCTCGACGTCAATGCCAAGGCCGTCTGCGGGAATACCAGTCTGCAGACCTATCGCGGCAATGGATATCATCGCGTGACGATCGGTGGCACGAATTACGTCGCGAGAACTTCAAGCGACGTCGAGACGCGATTCGGATGCGACTCGTAAATATACTGGCCTCGGTGGCGGGTGGGCTCTTCCTGTCCGTCACCGCGGGATCGTGTGCAGCCGGCTCAACAACGCCAATGGGGCCTGAGACGACGAAGGCCCAGCGGATACCCATGAGAGAGTACAAGGGGGCTCGTCCTCGCCCGCCAAGCCTCACTTACGGTGCTATGCAGATCCGCCCCTACACAGTGGATTGGAAGTACGGAGTTCATACAGAACGCCTGGATCAGTCGGGAAACTTTCCCTCTCCGTTTAGGGTGAGTGGACGTGCCCCTAGTCAGATCACTCTGAGCGATTCCCTAGCCCCTGAATATCTGCAAATATCCATTTTTGACGGGCCATTGGCTGGGATTGATCCGCTTTCTGCACCTGATCGAACCTTTATTTGCACTCCGACGGATCACAGTGTTTGCACAACGAGTGCTGAGGACAACACCGTGATGGTCAGATTGCCGAGCGATGCGTTGCCCGGCAGTGGAAACGTGGTCTTATCGGTCAGTGCCGAGTACCTAGCGGAACCAGAGCTGCATGCTGAAAGATTTGTCAACACAGTGAGCTGGGTTCTTGCTCTCGATATCACTTAGGAGGCTCAAATGAAGGAGCGTGACTGATCTGAATCAGGAAATGACACTCGAGTGGTACGTGGGGGAGATCGCAGGCCACACTCCCGGAGCACTTTCGGCGCTGGTACCACCAAGCTATGCCGCATTTGCCCGAGTTCTGAACCCCGTTAGAACTCCCGAGGGCCGTCGATTGCGTTGGTCGGATCTGGTTGGACGCAGTATGACCTTGGACAGTGCGACCCAATGGAGCGACATAGTCTCGGCCGTTCATCCTGACCCAAACCGATATTACGAACCCGAGTCCGGAACCCTTGATCGAGAAGTAGCTCTAAGGTTGTCCACCATCCTTTTAGAGCACACAAAGTCGCGTGACTTCATGTTCTTTGTCTGGGAAGGCTACAGTTCGCTGCTGGATGAAGTTCTAGCCACACCGACCATCATCATCGGCCAGCAGAGGGTCATGCACGTTCGACGCGGAGGTTTGGAGAGTGCACTTGAACCCATCGATTCTCCGCCAAATAGGCTCGCCATGAACTGGCTTCCAAATGATGGGGCTTGGTTCGTTGGCAATGAAATCTACGCGAGGTCAGTGTTCGTGGCGGGAACAGCTGCTGCCGTCGGTGCCGTTTTGAAGGAACCCGGACTTGAAACGTACCAGGTTCGACCGGGTTCCCTCATGGTTCCGGAAGACTGAAGTCCTCTTGGTCTAGGGGAATGCGGAACCAGACCGTCTGAACGAACCTTGACGTTTTCGGAACCTATTCAGGGGGTCAGCGGACCTCGGATTGCCCGATGCGCAAGCTCGGCGTCGCCTTCGATAAGCGCAGTGTCTGCAAGGTTTGAGCGCCCCCAGAGTCCGAGATACATTTCGCGCAGCGGCGCGGAAATTGTCGCAGCGGCAGTCCCTTCACCCAGTGTCCAGCTGGTGCCATCCGGTACCCTGAAAGTCACCGCCTGGCCTAGCTGCGCCATTCGCTCCAACCGGATTTGGCGCGGGGCGAACATCGCCAATGCCTCGTCAACGCCGTCAAGCAGGAAGTCCTCGGCGAACGCTGGCATCTCCCATCCGGAAGCTTGGCAAGCGTCCACGAGATGGATGGCGTGTTCGTGCGCCTGGCGCCGAAGCCAAAATGCGGCCGTGTGCGGCGCGTGTCCGAAAGTCCAGCACTGCGCCTCGGGATCAAGCGCTGCCATCGTTTCGAGGAAAGCGCCTGCACCGTCAAGGAACCATGCTTCGGCGTGCTCCTCTGGCGCCTTCCCCTCTTTGACCAACTTCCCGCCACGCACTATTTCGGCGGCCCACCGCTCGATCGCACCGACGTGCCCGAAAAGATCGGCGAGACTCCAACCCGGACAAGCCGGAACCGGCCAAGCGAGAGTCTCAGCAGGCTGACGGGCATGCGCGCTGAGAGTATCGAGGCTGCCGGACAGTTCGGCAAGGTGGCGTGTGGGCAGCATGAGTCGAGCATAACGGCTCGCTCGGGAAGTTGGTCGGTCAGGATCGTGGGACCGCCGCCCCCGAAGCGGTGGTGTTCCTCAGTCGATCCCACGAGGCCGGATCCGTTACGTCTGATCCCGCAGCACCTAATCGGTCCTGTTCGACCACCTAATTCGGGCAATTTTGCACTCATTTTCGTCGAATCCAGCACCTAGTCGGCATTTGCAAACCTAGGCTTCCTGAATCAGCCCCGATTTCGGAGTTGCGGCAGTTGGACCACGTCAGCATGTAGAAAGAGAGAAGACACCAGAATGCGGTACACACCGACCTTCCGTAAAATCTCGAGTTCAGTGATACTTGCGTTCATCGCCGCGAGTGCCATGACTGGAATTGTCAACGAACCGAAAATGGCCGGGTTGATCTGGCCGGCGGTTGTGATTGGTGCGGCTGCTTTAGGAGTGGCACTGTGTACGCAGCGTAAACCAAGACGCGATGCGATTCTGTTCGCAGTTTCTCTTGTGAGCTCCGGCGTTTACATGGGAGCTACGACAGTAGGTTTCCCTAACTCCCCGCCAATCTGGCTATGGTCCCTCGGGACGACTTTCGTCGCAACCGTCGCCCTCTACGCGGACGCTGAGGAAGCAAGAACAAGTCAGCTTCCGACGACCAAATAGATGGAACTCCTCCTAGTGCCCCAGCTCCCGGGCGAATCGCGCGATGGCGTCTTCCGCCGTCGGGACCGGTCCGAAAACCTGGGCTTGGCGAGTAGTGTCCGCGACGTATTTGCCTGTCTCGAACCAGGCGAGCATGGAACTCATGTCTTTGACCATCGGGACGAACGGCCCAACCACGGTGCCGAGGGCGCTGACAAACCCGGCGGGAACGGAACGGACGCTGATTTCCTCGCCCGCGATAGTCGAGGCGATATCCGCAATGTCCTGCATGCTCACTGGGCGGTCCCAGCCGATATCGATCCGTTCGTTATCGGCGACATCGGCATCGACAGCGGCTGCGAGATAGGCGGCAAGGTCGGAGGTGAGGACAAAGGTCAGAGGGACGGTCTTGGTACCAAACCAGGTGAGGCGCTTCTTCTCGAAGGGGTCGCCGCCCATCCGGGTCACCTGATCAAGGAATGCGCCCGGGCGAAGCGCGACGAACGGGACGCGCAACGCCTCCAGCTTGTCCTCCGTGAGCTTCTTTTGCCAGAAGTGCGGGACGTCCGGGGTTTGGTCCGAGGTGAGGATGCTGACCAGGACGAACCGTCGGATGCCCGTGTGGCTGGCGGCTATGGCGAGGTTGGTGTTGCCGACGGTGTCGATCTCCAAAGCCCGTTTGTCCCGCCGAGTGTAGCCGGCCGCCGACGTGATGGCGGCGTCGGCCCCGGTCATTGCCGCAATGAGCGAATCCAAGTCAAGCATGTCACCGCGGGCAATCTCAACGCCCTTGGCTTCAAGCTTTCCGGCGTCGGAACCGGGCCTCACCAAGGCCCGAACGGCCTTGCCACGTGCGAGAAGTTCGTCGACCACCTTGCCGCCGACGTGGCCAGTGCCGCCGACGACGAGGACAGGTTGGGTGTCAGTCATGGAACGCTCCTTCGTGCAGGGACGAAGACCTAGCCAAGCTCAGCCAGTCCGGCGACAAGGTCTTACAGCTTAGTTCGAGACCCTCCGAATATAGCGCTCAGCGGGTCGCCCGGCGAGAGCTGAACACGGTCACCGTCCCTCCTTTTCAACATCCTTCCCCGTCACCGCAAGGTAGACGACAAACCCCAGGATCAGCGCGCTCCACGCCAGGCTGACCGGCCCGGAACCCCATCCCAGGCCTCCTCGCGCGGGGCTCACTGCCATCCAGTCGGCGATCGACGCGCCAAGGGGCCGGGTGGCGATGTAGGCGAACCAGAAGCCGGCCACCGCATTGAGGCCAAGGCGCTTGTATGCCAATGCCGGGATGGCGATGATCACTGCGAACAACACGGCTGACGGGAAGTAGCCGAGGTTCAAAGTCATGGCAGTCCAGTCGCCCGCGGCCGTGCCGAGGGCGAAGGTGGTGAGGACGGTTGCCCAATAGAAGAGCTCTCGCCTGCGGGTGTGGATGCTGTGGATCGACAGCGTCCGTTCGATGCGGTGCCACAAGAAGAACACGACGCCGAGGGCTACGGTGAAGAACGCCGTCGAAATCGCGTATGGCACTCCAAGGCCAACATGCAGGACGTCGGCCGCCATGGTGCCGAACACGCTGACCATTACGACGGCGGACCAATAGATCCACGGGACGTATCGGCGGACGGCGAACTGTAGCACAAGTGCGACGACTAATCCAACAAACCCAAGCGCGACGGCGATTGCAGGGTCCATCGATGTCACGAGGAAGTCCGAGGTGGTCTCACCCATCCCCGTGGTGAGGATTTTCGTGATCCAGAAGTACGCGGTTACCTCCGGAACTTTGCTCGCCACGAATGATGCGCGGGATTGAAGGGGGAGGCTGGGCTGGGTCTGTTCGCGAACCGGTTCAGTCATGGCGGGATCCTCCCAGAGAAACCTGAACGTTACCCGCGTGCTAGGAGGCGACCAGCCGCCGTCGAAGGCTCACGATTCCCAAACCGAGTCCGACGGCGGCAGTCGCCAGGAGGACCGTGAGGTCCCGTCCGAGGTTGTCCGTCGATTGGTAGAAAATGGCGGCTTCCAATGCGTCGACGCCGTAGAACGTTGGCGTGAAGTGGGCGACGGCTTGGATCCACGCGGGCAGGAACGCAGCGACGCCGATTCCGCCGCTGAGGAAGAAGAGGTAGATCGAAAGGTTGATCCCGGCTCCGGCGACAGCCGAAAAACGGCGAAGCGCTCCTCCGAGGGCTGTTCCAAGGCCTGCTCCGGCCAGGGCGATCAGTCCGATCGCCGCGATTGCCGGTAACCAATACCATCCGGCTGGTTGAAGGACGCCGAATGCGTACGACAGGATCAGCACCAGCGTCGCCACCATCATGGTGGTTACCCAGCATGCGAGGATTTTCCCGGCGATCAGCGTTGCTCGGCTGATGGGCGAGAGCAACAGCGCCTTGATGGTCAGTTCCTCGAACTCCCGGGCGGCGGCCAAACCTCCGTTGACTACGCCCATGATGGTGAGCAGGAGCACGAGGATGGGGACGAGTTCGAACTGGACGAGGTCGACGTCGTGCGGCCGCAGGTCCAATTCGGCGACGCCGACGGTGATGGGGGTCTCCGCTTGCCCCGCGTAGAACTCGGTGATGGCCGCGGGAACGGATCGGCGCAGGTCGTTGGTGAAGTCCAGGTTCAGGTTGTTGATGCGGACGCTGACGGGGTCGGGCCGGTGCGCGCGGAAGTCGTCGTCGAACGAGGCGGGAACGGTGATCACGCCCGCAACCTGCAGCGTGTCCAGCAGGTGCGTGGCGTCGTCGGGCGTTGTCCTCCGGACACGGAACGCGTCCGAATCCTCAAGGACCGAGACGAGGCGCTGTGCCTGCGGCCCGTTGTCCTCGACCACGAGGGCCACCGGGTTGCGGCCCACCGCGCCCGCCACGACGAAGATGATCAGGAGGAACGCCACAGGCGGCAGCAGGCTCGCGACAATGGCTGACGGCGTCCGGAACCACGTCAGGATATCTTTCGCGGCGATGGCGGTCACCGCGCGTCGCGCGGCCATCAGTTCGCCCCCGTCATTGCCGCGCTCCCCGCCGACCGAAAGCGAAAGCGGCAAGCCCTACCGCCACCACCGAGAAGGCGGCGAGCACGATCGCGTCCGCGGTCAAGCCTTGGGGCGCGGTCTGGTAGCCGTGGAACGCATGCTGGAAAGCGGCGATCGCGTAGGTGAGGGGCGACGCCGCCGCGATAGCGCCGGGGACTGTGCCCAACCAATTCGCCGGACCGAACGGCCCGCTCAGGAAAAACAGCGGGAGCACTGCGGCGATGGACAGGGGAATGGCTTGCTGCCGCCGTCGGACGAGCGTCCCGACCAGGACGCCGATGGCGAGGAAAGCCGCGAGGATCAACAGCCCGAAGCCCAGGACCTCGAGCGGATGGAGAGGACGCACTCCGATGAAGAGGACCACGACGACGAGGAGCAGCAAGGCTGACGCGGTTGCCAGGGCGGCGGCACCCAGCACCTTGCCGACCCCGATTGTCAGCCGGCTCACCGGAGCCAAGGCAAGTTCCTTGGCCGTCCCGAGCTCGTAGTCCCGCGCCGTGTTCACGCTGCCCTGGAGAAGGGACGCGAGCATGAGGCCAGCCACCATGATGCTCACGGCGAGATAGGGAATATAGCCCGTGTCCTGCGGCTGGACATCGGATTCGCGCGCGGTCACCACCACCTGTTGGGGAAAGGCGTTCGCGTAAAAGGACGTGATCGAGAGCGGGATGGCCCGCCGGATGTCGTTCGTGAAGTCGACGTTCAGGTTGTTGACTTCCACGGGAATGTCGATCGGCTCTTTGGCGGCCAGGGCGGCGTCGAACCCTTGCGGCACGGTGACGACGGCGACAATGCTGCCGGCGCGGATCTCGCGTTCGGCGTCGGCGGCCGACGCCGGATGGATGATGAACGACGACGAGTTGCCCATCGCTTGGACGAACTGTTCCGCGAGCGGTCCGCGGTCATTCATCACGACGGCGATCGGCGCCTGGCCGCCGCTGAGCGCGAAAAGAAGGAACAGCAGCAGGAAGTTGATCGGGATGAGGATCCCGATGATTGCGAAGAGCGGTTCGCGAAGGGTGAGGCGGATGTCCGCGGCGGCCACGGCACGAACGACGCGCAGGTTATGGCGGACGCTCATTCCCTGAGCTCCTTGCCCGTCAGGCTGAGGAAGACTTCGTCCAGGCTTGGCTCGCGACTCTGGATCTCCTGGAGGCTCGTCCAGCCGACCACCTCGGTGACCACCTTGCCGGTGACATCCGAACCGCCTTCCACAGTGACCTTCAAGGAACCGTCGGAGGCAATCGCGGAGACGACCCCGGGGAGGGCGGTGACCCTCCGGACGATGTCTTCACCGGGCGAGGGGTGCGTGCGCATTTCAAGGACCGTGTCGCCAAAACTGTGGCGGAGCCTGGACGGTGAATCGAGTGCCACAAGCCGGCCACGGTCGATAATTGCCAGGCGGTCGCACAGGGCGTTCGCCTCTTCGAGGTAGTTGCTGGTGATCAGGACCGTGGTGCCGCGAGCCTTGAGTTCAAGGATCCGGTCCCACAGATCGTGCCTGCTTTGGACGTCCACGCCGAGCGTTGGTTCGTCGAAGTAGAGCAGTTCGGGTTCATGAAGCATCGCCCGGACGAGGGCCAGGCGTCGTTTCATGCCGCCGGAGAAAGTTGATACGCGACTTTTCCGGCGCTCCTGCAACTGGGCAAGCTCAAGCAGGGCGGTGATCTTCCGGTCCAGGCCTTTCCTTGGCACATCGAAGAGATCGGCGTGGAACTTCAAGTTGGCCTCGGCCGTGAGTTCCTCGTAGAGCGCGTTCTCCTGGGGCACGGTTCCGAGCGAGCGCCGGATCTTGCGGGGATCGGTGAGCACGTCGGTGCCGAGGACCGTGATGGAACCCGCCGTGGGTCGGCTTAGTCCGCTGATCATGTCGATGGTGGTGGTCTTGCCGGAACCGTTCGGCCCGAGCAAACCGAAGATCTCCCCGCGTTCCACGCTGAGGCTGAGGCCGTCGACGGCGGTGAAGGAACCGAACCGTTTGGTCAGGCCTGTAAGTTCGATGGCGGGTTCCGTCATGCCGCACCCCTGGCTTGTCCGCGCGGGGAAACTGTAGGCCCGCGGTGTTCCCCGCGTACCGGCGGGTCACGGCTCCATGATGCGACTGCGGCGGCTAATGCACAAGGAGGGGAGGGACTAATCGGGTGTCGCCGCAGCCATTGAACTGCTGTCCGACAATCCACGGCCCCCTGGAGCGGAAAAGCTTGTCGGGGGCGATGGGGAATGGCGTGTGCGGACCGGTGATTACCGGATCATCTACGAAATCCGCGGCAACGTTCTCACCGACCTCGTCGTCGCTTCCCCGATCTCCCTCCCGATCCACCGCAACAGCTCCGCAGACAACGCCGGGTCCTTCGACGAGTCGCGGTCCGTGTAGTCGGCCAACGCGTAAACCTGCGCGAGCGGCATCTCGGACCAGCGCTCGCGGGGAAGCAGGGAGCGGCCCGCGACGGCGATCACCGGGCGGGTGCCGGAACGGCGGGCGACGGCGGCCGGCAGCTTTCCGTCGAGGGTCTGCTCGTCAAGGCTTCCCTCGCCGGTGACAACAAGGCAACAGCCTTCCTTGCGGGAATCGAAGTCCAGCAAATCCAGGAAATAATCCGCTCCGGAAACCTGGGTCGCGCCGAGCAGCATGCAGGCAAAACCTATTCCCCCGGCACTGCCAGCACCGGGATGCTCGGCCAGGGCCGTCGCGTCACTAAACCCGGCGGAAACCAGCGCGGAAACAAAATGCCGAAGCCCGGCGTCGAGCACATCCACGTCCTCCGGAGAAGCCCCTTTCTGCGGACCGAATACCGCAGCGGCGCCCTGCGGACCGTGGAGCGGGTTGCGGACGTCGCTCGCCAGGATGAGCTCGACGTCGGCGAGTCCGGGAACCGCCCGGCCTGACACCGAGCGGACCAGGCCCAGGTTCCGGCCGTTGCCCGCCAGTTCCCGCCCGGCAGAGTCCAGGAAATGGAAGCCGAGCGCGCTGAGCATGCCCATGCCGCCGTCGGTGCTCGCGCTTCCGCCAAGCGCCAGCACAATCCGCCCGGGTTTCAGCGACAACGCGAACAGGATGGCCTCGCCAAAACCACGGCTGGAGGCGCCAAACGCGTCCAAGTGACCGGACGGCAGCAATGCGAGTCCGCACGTGTTCGCGACCTCCACGACTGCCGTGACGCCGTCGAACGCTATGCCAGCCCGGACGGGCAACCCGGTGGGACCTGCGACGTTGCTGTGGTGTCGGGTGAAGCCGGAGGCGACGGCGGCATCCACGCTGCCGTCGCCTCCGTCCGCGAGGGGAAGGATCTCGCACCGGACCGTATCCTCTGCGTTGCCGGACGTCCCGGCGGAGCGAAGCCCCGCGGCCAGGGCATCCGCTACCTCGGCGGCGGTGAGGCTGCCCTTGAACTTGTCGGGTGCGATGAGGACGGTCTTCGGGGCGGTTGCGTTGGTCATGTCAGACGGGTTCCGAGTAGGCGGGGCGGCGACTGGCGGTCAAGGCGGGTTCGACGTCGGCGGGTCGCCCGGGAGCGTTGTCCCCCGGGTTGCCGGGGCGGGTGGCCGCCGCGTCCTCGCCCGGCAGGGTATCCACGACCTCCCCGGCGAAGACACGCCGGACGCGGTCGACATCGAGGGTCCGGTCCCACCGCGCGATGAACAGCGTGGCCACGGCGTTGCCCGTGAAGTTCACCAGTGCGCGGCACTCGGACATGAACTTGTCGATTCCGAAGATGAGCATGATTCCAGCCGCGGGAACGGTTCCGAGGGTGGTAAGGGTGGCTGTGAGGGCGATGAAACCGCCGCCCGCGACGCCAGCCGCGCCCTTGGAGGTCAGCAGCATGACAGCAAGCAGTCCGAGTTGCTGGCCAATGGTCAGGTGCGTGTTGGTGGCTTGCGCTATGTACAACGCGGCAAGGGACAAGTAGATCGCGGCGCCGTCGAGGTTGAAGCTGTAGCCCGTGGGAACCACGAGGCCTACGGTTTCCTTCTTCACCCCGGCATGTTCCAGCTTGCGCATCAGGCCTGGCAACGCGGGTTCGGCGGTCGACGTCCCGAGGATAAGCAGGTATTCCTCCTTGAGGTGCCGGATCATCGTGAAGATATTCAATTTCAGGAAGGCCATGACGGACCCAAGGACCACCACCACGAAAAGGATGGACGTCGCGTAGAACAGCGCGATCAAGCCGCCCATGCTGGTGAGCGAGGAAACGCCGTACTTGCCCACGGCGAAGGCCATCGCGCCGAAGGCGCCCAGTGGAGCCGCTTTCATGATGAAGCCAAGGATCTTGAACATCACCCCGGTCAGCCGTTGCACCCCGTCCAGGACAGGGGCGCCCACCTTGCCCAAGGCGTTCAACGCGATGCCGAAAACTACCGCGATGAAGATGATCTGCAGGATGTCGCCCTCGACGAAGGGCTGGATGACGCTGGTGGGGATGATGTCTGTCAGGAACTGCCACCATTGCTCGTGCGATCCGGAGGCGATGAGCTTGGCGGCGGCGTCCGTCGTCTTGATGGTGCTGGCGTTGGCGTTGACGCCCTCGCCCAGGCGGAAGATGTTGATCGCAACCAAGCCGAAAACCAGGGCGCAAATTGTCCCGACCTGGAAGTAGGTCAGGGCCTTGAGGCCCGTCATGCCCACCCGCTTCAAGTCCGCCACGCTGGCGATTCCTCCGACGATCGTGAGGAAGACGATCGGGCCGATGAGCATCTTCATCGCGTTGACGAAGGTGGTTCCGATCGGCTCCATCGCGACCCCGGCGCCGGGGGCGAGCCAGCCCACGAGGATGCCGATCAGAATGGCTGTGAGTACCCAAAAATAAAGTTGCCGGTACCAGCGCTTCTTGGGGGCCGGCGTCGCGTGACCGGCAAGTGGTGTGTGTCCCATGATTCCTACCTCATTGTGGAATGTCACTGGAGATGTGTTGGTTAGACGGCGGCCAGGTTGCGGGTGAGTGCCGTGACGATCGCTTCGGTGACGTCGTTCGTGGTGGCTTCGCCGCCGACGTCGCGCGTCAAGTGGCCCGAGCCTGTGGCCTGCTCGATGGCGGCTTCGACCAAGCGGGCTTCCTCGTGGAGGCCGAAATGGTCCAGCATGAGGGCGGCGCTGGCGATGGCGCCGATCGGGTTGCTGATGCCCTTCCCGGCGATGTCCGGAGCGGAGCCGTGGACCGGCTCGAACATGCTGGGGAAGCGGCGCTCCGGGTTCAGGTTAGCGCTCGCGGCCAGGCCGAGGCTGCCGGCGAGGGCAGAGCCGAGGTCGGAGAGGATGTCGGCATTCAAATTCGATGCCACCACGACTGACAGGTCCTCGGGCTTGAGGATGAACTTGGCGCTCATGGCATCCACCAGGACGCTCTCGGTCTGTACATCCGGGTAGTCGAGGGCGACGCGCTTGAAGGTTTCGTCCCAGAGGACCATGCCGTACTGCTGTGCGTTCGACTTTGTGACGGAGGAAACCTTCTTCACCGTGCGGGTCCGGGCAAGGTCGAAGGCAAAGCGCATGATGCGCTCGCAGCCCTTCTCCGTGAAGAGCGCGGTCTGCAGGGCGACCTCGTTGCCCGGCCCGCGCCCGCTCAGGTTGCGGCCGCCGAGGCCTGCGTATTCGCCTTCGCTGTTTTCGCGGACCACGATCCAGTCGAGCTCAGCGGAGTCCGCTTTGCGCAAAGGTGACTCGACGCCCGGGAGAAACTTCACCGGGCGGATATTGGCCCATTGGTCGAAATTCTGGGTGATGTTGAGGCGCAGCCCCCACAGGCTGATGTGGTCGGGGACATTTTCCCAACCGACGGCCCCGAAGTAGATCGCGTCGAAATCTTTGAGGGCTTCCAGGCCGTTTGGATCCATCATGAGGCCGGTCTTGGCGTAGTACTCCGAACCCCAGGGGAACTCGGTCCAATCGAAAGCGAACTTGCCGTTGGAGTTTTCCGCGAGGGCGTCCAGGACCCGGCGACCGGCGGCGACGACTTCCTTGCCTACTCCATCTGCGGGAATGGATGCGATGCTGAATTTTTGGGTGGCGCTCATGCCTACCTCCTCGTTGAGTTTGTTAGCAGAGTCACACTGCCTTCCTCTTCAAGTAGACGGGCAGCCGCTAGGCGGCGTCCAAGACTTAGTTTCGATACGCCTGATAGGTGCGGCCTATCAATCTGTTGTTTGCGTGTGCTCTCCGGCGACTTCGAGGAAGGCGCGGGCCGCCGGGGTGAGGTTTTCCTTGCGGCTCAGAACCGCGACGTCCAGGTGGCTCACCGGTTCGATCAGTACCGTGCGGAGTCCGGCTTTGTGCGCCGTAGGAGCCCACGACGACGGCATCACCGCGTGCCCGACGCCCGCCAGGACCAGGGGCAGGATGGAAGTCCGGTGGGCGACTTCGACCACGATCTCCACCTTGATGCCGCTCGCCAACGCGTCGTCGACGAGCCATCGCATGAGGGAACCGCGCTGGCTCGCGATGATTCGGTGGCCGCCCAGGTCTTCCCTTTGGATGGCGCCCTTCCCGGGGTCGAAGGTGTCTGTGCGGGGATTGACGATGAGGATAAGCGGTTGTTGCTCTAATTCGAGGACTTGGACTCCGGGGACCCGGATGGGAGTGGGCGAGCCTGCCAGTCCGATTTCGGTGCTGCCGCTTCGGACGGACTCGATGACTTCCTCCGGTGTGAAGGCGGCGCTGACGTTGAGCCTTACTGAAGGGTGGAGCGTGGTGAACGCCGCGATCATGGACGTGAGGGGTTCGATGCCCGGCGAAGGCATCGTGATGATGTCGAGCCGGCCGCTGCGGACACCACGGAGGGATTGAACCGCCGACTGCGCGGCGTCGAGGTCGCGCATCACCAGCCTCGCCGGACCTACCAGCTCCTTGCCGGCCTCGCTGAGAACCGCCTTGCGTCCGATCCGGTGGAAAAGCGGTACCCCGAGTTCCTTCTCCAGGCTGGCGATCGTTTGGGACAGCGATGGCTGGGCGATGAGCAGGTGTTCCGCGGCGCGGTTGAATCCGTCGTGGTCGACGACGGCCAGGAAGTACTTCAATTTGCGCGTGTCCACGGTCGATAGCCTATGCCGATCGCAAGGCGTGTGTTTGTCCGGAGTTCTCCCCGCCCGGGATACAATCCGATCATGCGTCTGGCGATCGTCGGGGCCGTCTTGCTGGTGGCCGGAATCGTAGCGGTTGCCGTGGAGGCCCTGCCCGTCGCGGATGTGATGGCGCTCGTTGACCGGACGGCTCCGATCCTGGCCTTCGTCGTGGCGATGACAGTGGTGACGGAGCTCGCCAGCGAGGCCGGGGTCTTTCTGTGGATCGCGCGGCGGCTCCGGCATTGGGGCCGCGGATACAGCCTCGTTTTGTGGTTGCTCGTGGCCGCGTCCGCGGCTCTCTGCACCATCTTCCTGTCCTTGGACACGACGGTGGTGCTGCTGACGCCCGTTGTGGTCAGCGTGACCCGCCAAGCAGGGCTGCCGGTGTTGCCCTTCGCTTTGACCACCGTGTGGCTGGCCAACACGGCAAGCCTGCTGCTGCCCATTTCCAACCTGAGCAACCTTTTGGCCCAGCACAGCCTTGGCAGCATTAGCCCGGCCGGTTTCGCCGCCCTCATGTGGGCCCCGTCCTTAGTGGCAGCCCTTGTGCCGCTGGTTTTTATCTGCATCGTCTTCCGCCGGGATCTCCGCAAGCGGTATCCACGGATCCCCGTGAACCGGATCAGGTCCGATCGGCACGCCATGGGGGAGGAGAGCCGTGGTTTGGGCGACCGCACGCTGCTGGTGGTTGCCGCGGCCGTGTTGGCCCTCCTGCTGCCGGCGCTGGTTTCCGGGGTGGTGGTGTGGATCCCCGCCACGGGGGCCGCCGTCGTTCTCCTTGCGGCGTTCGCCGTCAGGCGACCGCGGGTACTCAAAATCTCGCTTGTTCCCTGGTCCTTGCTGCTGTTTGCCGCCGGGCTGTTCGTGGTGATGGAAACGGCGCGCCACTTGGGCGCTCCGCTCCTGTTTGCCGCGCTGGCGGGGGAGGGCGAAGGCACGGGGGACCTGGTCCGCTTGGCGGCATCGGGCGGTTTGGCGTCGAACCTGCTGAACAACCTGCCCGCCTATTTGCTGGCCGAACCCGTCGCCGGAACACCCGGGCGCCTCGCGGCGCTATTGATCGGCGTCAATGCGGGGCCGTTGATTACCCCGTGGGCATCCCTGGCCACCTTGCTTTGGCATGACCGGCTCGCCCGGATGAACGTCATGATTACATGGAAGGGCTACGCTGTCTTCGGGCTGATCGTGGCGCCGTTAACGGTACTGCTCGCCGCTTTGGCGCTGGCGGCAACCGGACGGTGAATCCTGGCTGGAGGAGGGTATTGGCATGCTGAGCCTGCAGGACATTGACGGCATTGTCCTCAACGGTGGCATCGTGGTTGATGCCAACGGCGAGAAGATCGGCTCCGTTGAACAAATCTTCACCAACGGCGACTCCGGAGATCCCGTGTTCGTCACCGTGCGGACAGGATTCTTCGGCATGTCCGAGTCGTTCGTCCCACTCGCCGACGCCGTGCTCGACGAATCAACCATCAGGGTGGCGTTCGGCAAGGAAACAGTGAAAAACGGTCCTCGGATCGACAGTCACCGCGGCGTTATCACCTCGGACCAAGAGGAGGAGCTTTACCGCTACTTCGGCATCGCGGCCGACGATTCGACTCAAGCTGACAGCTCCGCCAAGGGCGGTTCGGCTGGCGCGGAACCGCCTACAGGCCCGCCGCCACCACCGCCTCACCACCTCCTGCGGCATATCCCCGGACCGCCCCCGCCGGGGCACGGCCCTCCGCCGCCCGCCCCGGGTCACCGGCCGCCGGGACCACCGCCAGGCCATCGGCCGCCGGGACCACCGCCGGAGACGGAACGACGACGGCGGTAGCTCGCCGTCGTCGTCGAACCGTTCAGTCCCGAACCGCCTGGGAGTCGATACCGGTCAAAGGTTGGCCCCTCCGGTTCCAGTGAACGGATATTCCCGCTCGAGCTCGGCTACCTTGGGGTCGTCCTCATCGGCGCCGTAGTCTGATTTCCGTGTGATGTCCTTCCCTTCAGGGAGCTTCATCGCGCGGAATACCAGCGTCAGGACGGCTGCGACAATCAGGTTCAGGGCGAACGCCGCCACGGCGATGTAGACCTGCACGTTGGTGCCGGGAATCGCGGCAATTGACCCACCGAAGTTGGCCTTCGTCACCGGATTCACTACGTTGTACGCCGCGACGGTCCCGTAAATGATTCCGACGGCCCACCCGACGAAGAGGGCCCAGCGGTGGAACCACCGCGTGTAGAGGCCCGCGACGATCGAGGGGAAGGTCTGCAGGATCCAAATGCCGCCGAGGAGCTGCATGTTGATTGCTGCCGACTGGTCCATAGCGATGACGAAGATCAAGGCGCCGAACTTCACCACGAGCGAGGCGATCTTGGAAACTTTCGCTTCCTGCTTGGGGTCGGCGTCGGGCCGGATCAAGTCGCGGTAGATGTTCCGAGTGAACAAGTTGGCCGCCGCGATGGACATGATCGCCGCGGGGACAAGGGCACCGATCGCGATGGCCGCAAGCGCGATGCCCGCGAACCAGGCCGGGAAGTGGTCGAGGAACAATTGTGGAACCACGAGTTGCGGATTGACGGCACCGTTCAGGTCCGTGGGTTTGGTGCCCGCGTAGATAGCAGCGTAGCCAAGGAGCGCGAGGAACCCGAGCATCAACGAATACAGCGGAAGTACCGCCGCGTTCTTCCTGATGGTGTTCCGGCTCTTGGTCGCGAGGACGCCCGTGACCGAGTGCGGGTACATGAACAACGCCAGGGCCGAGCCGAGCGCCAGCGTCCAGTAGGCCGAGTAGCTCGCGGCTCCCGGAATGAAGACGCCGGCCGCCTTGCCCGTTGCGGGGTTCACGGCGTCCAGCTTCGTTTGCGCCGCACCGAAGATGTTGTCCCAACCCCCGAACTTGATTGGCAGGTAGATGACCGCGACGATCACGGCGAGGTAGATCAGGAGATCCTTGACGACGGCGATCAGCGCAGGGGCGCGCAGGCCCGAAGTGTAGGTATATGCGGCGAGGACAACGAACGCGATGATCAGCGGAAGGTCCGTCAGCAGCGCGTTTTGTGCGCTGCCGAGTCCCAGCACCGTGAGCACGGCCTTGATGCCCACCAACTGCAAGGCGATATAAGGCATCGTGGCGACGATGCCGGTGATCGCGACTGCAATTGTCAGCGGTTTGCTGCCGTACCTGCCTCCCACGAAATCGGCTGGCGTGACGAAACCATGCCGGTGGGAGACCGACCACAAGCGGCTCATCAGGAGGAACACGATTGGATACAGCACGATCGTGTAGGGCACGGCGAAGAACCCGCTCACGGCGCCCGTTGCCCACATGGCCGCCGGAACAGCCACGAAGGTGTAAGCGGTATAGAGGTCGCCACCCAGCAGGAACCACGTCACCCACGAACCGAAACCACGGCCTCCCAAACCCCATTCATCCAGGCTGTGCAGCCCTGTTTCCTTGCCCGCGCGCCACCGCGCGGCGAAGAATCCGATGACGGCCACCAAGACGAAGAGGACGATGACCACCGTGAGGGCGACGCCGCTCACCGGCCGCTCCGGGATGGTCGCCAGGGGAACCGTGAGCGCGCTCATGATTCCTCCTCAGGGGTGCGCGCGCGCCTCACTTCGTCACGACGTCGTCGATCTTCCTTTGAGACCAGCCGGTAGGCGATGCCGATCATGACCGCGGTGACGGGGACCCACAGCATTTGGTACCAGTAGAAGAACGGCATTCCCGCAAGCCGTGGCTTGTCGATCGAGTAGGCCGGAACGAACAACGGAACCACAATGGCGATGGCGAGCAGGATCCCGGAAATGATGTATGGTCCGGGCCTTGCTGGTCCCCGGGTGGGCAGATCGGGAGTTGACATAGACGCCTCCTCAACGAGACGGTCCCCGGAGCGGGAAGGGTTCCCGGGACGTGCCGGCGACCTGTGGACCGTTCACGTACCGGTCCATGATCAGAATAGATTCTTGCTTTCCTCCCGGACAGAGGAAGCGTTCAGGACTTTTCGCTGCCGGAGATCCTAGGAGAGGTGCCTGCCGCCCGTTATGCCAATGACCGATCCGGAAATGTAGCTCGCCTCGTTTGTTGCCAGCAAGACGAACGTCGGCCCGAGCTCCGCCGGCTGCCCGGCCCTTCCGAGCGGGGTGTTTTGGCCGAACTTGACGATCTTCTCGCTTGGCTGGGTGGGCGGCTGCAACGGAGTCCAGATCGGCCCGGGAGCTATTGCGTTCACCCGGATTCCGCGGGGGCCAAGGGATTCTGCGAGCGAGAACGTGAGGTTGACGATGGCGGCCTTCGTGGCCGCGTAGTCGATGAGGGAAGGGCTGGGCTCGTATCCCTGGATTGAGGTGACGTTGATGATCGATGCGCCGGGCTGCAGGTGGGGCAAGGCGGCCTTGCAGAGCCAGAACAGCGCGTAGACGTTGGTCTTGAACGTCCGATCGAACTGTTCGGTGCTCAGGTCCTCGATGCCCTTGCTGGTGCTCATTTGGAAGCCCGCGTCATTGACCAGGACGTCCAATCCTCCGAATTCGGTGACGGTCTGGGCGATGACTTCCTGGCAGAACTGTTCGTCCTGGAGGTCGCCGGGCAGTGCCAAGGCCTTCGATCCCGCGTCTTCGATCAATTGGACTGTGTGCGCTGCGTCTTGTTCCTCTTCGGGCAGATAGGTGAAGGCTACGTGGGCACCTTCCCTCGCGAAAGCGATAGCGGCTGCGCGGCCGATTCCGGAGTCGGCCCCGGTAACCAGCGTCCTGAACCCGGTCATCCGGTGGTGGCCGACGTACGTGCTTTCTCCGTGGTCCGGACGCGGGTGCATCGCGTCGGTCCATCCTGGGTAGTCCTGGCCTTGGGCTTCGAACTCTTCGTGTGGATACAGGCTCCGTGGGTCTTTGAGGCCTGTCGGCCCGTTTGCGTCGCCCACTACTTGGTTTTCCAGGGCGCGCACGATGTCCTCATCCAGTTCGGTTGAGTTTGCTTCGCCATTGCTCTCGGTCATGCTGATCCTCCAAGTGTTCCTTGCGGTTTCCAGTGGCGGGCCGTTCCTCCCTTCGTCCGTCCGAAGACGGCTGGAGGGGTCTTTCCAAGCTATGTCGGTTGCTCGGCAGGTTCAAGATACTCAGCATACTTATCTTTTATTCGCGCAAAGCTTGCTGATAGAACGGGAACATGGACCAAAATGAAGCCCCCTTAGTAACTGCTTTGGAGGAGTACCATCGCCTTGGCCGCTATGGATTCAACCCTCCCGGGCACCGACAAGGTGCCGGAGCCGATCCGAGGGTCCGTGCGGTGATCGGTTCATCGACCTTCCGTTCGGACGTCTTGGTTTCCGACGGATTGGACGACCGATCATCCTCCGGCGGCTACTTGAAGAAAGCCGAGCAGTTGATGGCGGAGGCTGTTGGCGCGGACCAGGCCTTCTTTTCAACATGCGGCAGTTCCCTCTCCGTGAAGGCCGCTGTCCTGGCGGTAGCGGCCGGCAAGGGCGACCTCCTGGTCAGCCGGGATGCGCACAAGTCGATTGTTGCCGGCTTGGTATTCTCGGGCATCCAGCCGCGGTGGATCCAGCCCCGATGGGATCCGGAACTGCACCTCGCCCATCCGCCCTCGCCTGGAGGCGTCGACGAGATGTGGCGCCGCTATCCGGACGCCGCGGGTTGCCTGATCGTCAGTCCGACGCCGTATGGCACCTGCGCGGATATCGCCGCCATTGCGGAGATCTGCCATGGTCGCGGCAAACCGCTGATTGTCGACGAGGCCTGGGGCGCGCACTTGCCGTTCCACTCCGACCTTCCCACCTGGGCCATGGACGCTGGTGCTGATGTCTGCGTGGTCAGCGTGCACAAAATGGGTGCGGGTTTTGAACAGGGGTCCGTGTACCACCTGCAGGGCGACCTCGTGGACAAAGCGCACTTGTCAGCCTGCGCCGACCTTCTGATGACAACAAGCCCGAACGCCATCCTGTATTCGGCCATGGATGGCTGGCGTCGCCAGATGGTCCAGCAGGGAAAGGAACTGCTCGGCAATGCCTTGGCTTTGGCCGCCCGGCTCCGCTCCGAGATCGAGGAAATCCCGGGAATCCACGTCCTGGAAGACGAATTGCTGAGTGCCGAGGCTTCCCACGACCTTGACCGTATGCAGATCCTGATGGACCTTTCCGGCCTCGGCGTGAGTGGTTACCAAGCCGCGGATTGGCTCCGGAAAAACCGCAGGATCGACATGGGACTGAGCGACCACCGCCGCATCATGGCCACGTTGTCGATGGCAGATGACGACCTCACCGCCGCCCGGCTCGTGAATGCGCTCCGTGACTTCGTGGAAGCCGCGCCCACCCTGTCTCCGCCCGCCCAGGTAGACCTGCCGGCGCCCGGAGAACTCGAACTGGAAACCGTGGTCCTCCCGCGCGACGCCTTTTTCGGCCACACGGAGAGCATCCCTGTGGCCCAGGCGGCTGGCAGAATCGCGGCCGAGCAGATCACCCCGTACCCGCCCGGCATCCCCGCGATCGTTCCGGGTGAGCGAATCAATGCTGCCGTCCTTGACTACCTGACATCCGGAATGAAGGCGGGAATGGTCCTTCCGGATCCCGCGGATCCTTCACTGGCCACCATCCGGGTGCTCAAGGAGGGACGATCTGGCTAGGGTATATCTCCTGAAGCCGGCAGGAACCGCTGTTCCCTTTGTATTCGGCCAGGCGAGGTGAGTACCGGGTCATTTACCGGATCGTGGAGGACATCATCCTGATTGGGATTGTCTCTATCACGCATCGCCGCGATGCGTACCGTTGACGCACCCTAGTCACTAGCGGCCGGTTCCGTAGTGAGTCCCCGGTCATCCGGGGTGGCATCGTCCTTGATTTCCGCCGGCCCCGGAGGAGCCGGCGCTTCCGCATCCTGTGTTGCGGAGGCCGGCTCCTCCGGGGCCGGGGCGCGTTCCGCGTCCCGGGGGATTGGATGGTGCTCGTTCTGCACTCCATCGTGGACAATGTTGTCGGTGTGGTCCGGGGCTGAATCTGCGCTCATTTTCCCAACGTAGACCGGCCGCCCGGACGTGTCGAGGGTCGAGGCTAGGCGCGGTGCGGCGACCCCAGTTCCACTGGCTCTTCGTCCGAGAGGTATGCCTCCTCGGCGTGCGCGGCCATGTCGATGCCGCGGAGCTCGTCGGCCTCGTGGATGCGCAGGCCCATGGTGATGTTCAGGATTTTCGCGATCACCCATGTCACTACGAAGGAGTATCCGAGGACGGCGAGAGTGGCCACCGACTGGATGCCGAGGAGGCCGAAGCCTCCGCCGTAGAACAAGCCGTTGACCTTGTTCGGTGCGGCGGCGGTGGCGAAGAATCCAATGAGGAGCGTCCCGATGATTCCGCCCACCAAGTGGACGCCGACGACGTCGAGGGAATCGTCGAAGCCGAGGCGGAACTTCAATTCGATCGCCAAGGAGCAGACCGCGCCCGCGATCGCTCCGATGGCGAGGGCGCCGAGGGGGCTGACCGCGCCACAGGCGGGAGTGATGGCAACAAGTGCTGCGATGAGGCCCGATGCGGCGCCCATGCTGCTGGCGCTACCGAGCCGCACGCGTTCGACGGCGGCCCAGGCGAGCAATCCGGCGGCGCCTGCGACCGCGGTGTTGAGGAAGACCACTGAGGCGGACTGTCCCGCGGTGAGTGCCGACCCGGCGTTGAAGCCGAACCATCCGGCCCAGAGAAGTCCGGCGCCGACAAGGACCAGCGGACGGCTGTGCGGCTTGGTGTGTTCGCTCTTGGGCCAGCCGGCGCTGCGACCGAGGACGATCGCAAGGGCGAGGGACGCAATTCCGGCATTCATGTGGACTGCGGTCCCGCCGGCGAAGTCGATGGCCTTGAGGTTGTTGACGATCCACCCGCCCACCACGGAGCCATCCGATGAGCTGAACGCGAAGACCCAGTGGGCGACCGGGAAATATACGAGGGTCGCCCACAAAGCGGAAAAGGCCATCCATGCCCCGAATTTCATCCTGCCCGCTGCCGCGCCGGCGATGATCGCCGTCGTAATTCCCGCGAAGAAGAGTTGGAAGGCGGCAAACAGTGCTCCGGGGAGGGCCGCGGCGGGATCTGCCGCGAGCAGCTTGTCCAGGCCCAGGTACTCAGTGACGTCGCCGATGATTCCCGCACCCGCCACGGAGTTTCCAAAGACCAGCGAGTAGCCGAATACTGCCCACAGGACGGCGACGATACTCATGCCGCCGAAACACATCATCATCATGTTCAGGATGCGGCGGGAACCCACCATCCCGCCGTAAAACAGCGCAAGCCCGGGAATCATGATGCACAGCAAAGCGCTGGCCGCGAGGATCCAGGCAACATCTCCAGAGTTCATTTCCATGTCCATTCAGTAGGCCCAGACGCACGGCGACAGATCAGTGCTCGTGGGGCAAAGAGTTGGCGGTTCGCAGAAGCGGCAAAAGGCTACTGCTATGAAACCATGATTCCCAACAGTGGACAGATTGTGGTTTCGGGGACGTAAATTTCCGGTTGCGGCGCCAGGCTTCGGCTGGCGGGTTTGCGTAACGCCGATTTAACGAGGCGGGCAAGCGGCTGTAATATCGCCTTGGTTACTGTGGTTCAACGACGTTTCCCTGCAGCTAACTCTGATCGAACAGGACTGTTCCGATGACAACTGTCGCAACCCCGGAAGTTACAAACCCCGCCACCTCCCGGATCGAGGCCGGCGGCATTTCCCTGGCCGACATCGCCAAAGCCCACGATGTCCGGTTCCTGCTCGCCACGTTCGTGGACATGACCGGGAAACCCTGCGCGAAACTGGTGCCGCTCGAAGCCGCCGAAGAGCTCGAAAACGGCTCGATGGGATTCGCCGGCTACGCAGCAGGCCTCATTGGCCAAAAGCCCCAGGACCCGGACCTTGTTGCCATGCCCGATCTCGCCTCGTTCACCCCGGTCCCCTTCATCCGCGAGGGCCTGGCCATCATCCATTGCGACCCGCATGTTGACGGCAAGCCATGGCCGTATGCTCCCCGCGTCATCCTGAAGAACACTCTCGCCAGACTCGCGGACAAAGGAATCCAAGCAAAGATCGGCGCCGAGGTGGAGTACTTCCTTGTCACCAAGAACCCGGACGGCACACTCAGCACCGCCGATGCGAACGACGACTCGCCCCGCCCCTGCTACGACGCGCGCGGCGTCACCCGCATGTATGAGCACCTGACCTCCATTTCCGAGGCGATGAACAGCCTGGGTTGGGGCAACTACGCCAACGACCACGAGGACGCCGCCGGGCAATTCGAGCAAAACTTCAATTACGCAGACGCCCTCACTACGGCGGACCGCGTGGTCACCCTCCGGTACATCCTCAACATCCTGGCCGAACAACGCGGCATGACCGTGACCTTCATGCCAAAACCATTCATGGACAGGACTGGCACCGGCCTTCACCTGCACCTTTCACTTTGGTCTGGCCCAGAGCCGCTGTTTCCAGGCGAAAACGACCCCAAAGGACTCGGGCTGTCCGAGCTCGCCTACTCCTTCATCGGCGGACTCCTGCAGCACGCGCCCGCGCTCCAGGCCTTCCTCGCCCCGACCGTCAACTCCTATAAGCGGACCGGAGCAACCACGAGTTCGTCCGGGGCAACCTGGTCGCCACGCAAGGCATCCTTCGGCGGTAACGACCGAACCCACATGATCCGGGTGCCGGACAACAAGCGCATCGAGCTCCGCTCGGGCGACGGATCCGCCAACCCCTACCTCGCAATCGCGACCGCTATCGAGGCAGGGATGGACGGGGTGGGAACGAACATCGACCCCGGGTTGCCCTCTGCGCCGGGGGAGTCCCGCGCCGACGCCCATAAGCTCCCCGCCACGTTGTTGCATGCCGTGGAGGCGCTGCGCGAAGATCCCGTGGTCCTCGCGAGCCTCAGCTGCGACGAAGAAATAGGCCGCTACTACGCAGCCGCCAAGGAAGAAGAGTTCCTCACCTGGCATAACCAGGTGAGCGATTGGGAAATCCGCAACTACCTCACATCGATCTGACAAACCCCGCCAACCCACAAATAATAAGGAAAACAATGTGCGGAATTGCCGCGCTGCAGCTGCGCAACCCTTCGCTGCATCCCAAGATGGGCAGGCTACTGTCCTCCATGATGTGCCAGATCGTGGACCGCGGACCCGATTCCGCCGGCTTGGCCGTCTACAACACCCCGGGCCTCGTCTCGGCAGGCACGTCCACGTTCAGCCTCCTCGGCAAGGACCAAGGCATCGTCCCGGAAGCCATCGAGGCGTCGCTTGGCGAGATGCTCCCTTCGACGGCGAATGCCCTGGTCAGGGTCCTGGGCGACACCACCCTGGTGACTGCCGCCGTCGGGACCGGCCTCCTGGCCAAAGCCATTACGGAAACGCTGCCCGCGTCCACGATCATCGGCCGCGGCGAGCACGTGGCCGTAATGAAAAGCGTCGGCCATCCGATGCGCATCGCCGCCGACCACGGGCTTGAATCGATGGCCGGAACCCAGGGCTTGTCCCATACCCGCATGGCCACCGAGTCGGCGGTGACGGCAGGTGGCTCGCACCCCTTCTCGGTCGCGGACGATCTGTGCCTCGTCCACAACGGATCGTTCTCCAACCACGCCACCATCCGGCGCGAACTCAAGCGCCAAGGCGTGGTGTTCGACTCGGACAACGACACCGAGGTGGGCGCCCGCTACGTGGCCTCCCGCCTGCAGCAAGGCGACGACCTCGAAACCGCGCTCACCAACCTGGGCAAGGTCTTCGACGGCTTCTACACCTTGGTGGTCACGACGGCGGACAGCATGGCCGTGGTCCGCGATCCGATTGCCTGCAAGCCCGCCATCATCGCCGAACACGAAGACTACGTGGCCATGGCCTCCGAATACCGTGCCCTGGCCTCGCTGCCGGGCATTGAAACAGCCCGCATCTTTGAACCCGAACCCGGGAAGGTCTACACATGGTCACTCTGACAGCCGAAATGTCCACCGTCGCCGATTTGTCCACCAGCACGGTGCGTGAGCTCAACCAGTCCCTCCATTCCGCGGTGGACGGGCAAAGCTGGACCGTTGAAAACCCCGGCGGCAAGCACAGCCTCGCGGTCGGAATCGATGCGGACATCACCGTGACGCTGAACGGACACACCGGCTACTACGCGGCCGGGATGCACCAAAAAGGCGACGTGACCATCAACGGCAATGCCGGCGTCGGGCTCGCCGAGAACATCATGTCCGGACGGGTCCACGTGAAAGGCGACGCCTCCCAATCCGCGGCAGCCACCGGCCACGGCGGACTCGTGGTGATCGACGGCAACGCGGGCGCGCGCTGCGGGATCTCCATGAAAGGCGTGGACATCGTGGTTGGCGGCAACATCGGGCACATGTCCGCTTTCATGGCCCAGGCGGGCAGGCTGGTTGTCTGCGGAGACGCGGGCGAAGCACTCGGTGACTCCATCTACGAAGCGCGGATCTACGTCAAAGGAACCGTCGCCTCGTTGGGCGCTGACTGCATCGAGAAGCCGATGAAAGCCGAACACCTCGACGAACTCGCCGGACTTCTCTTCGCCGCCGGACGCGACGACAACCCCGCCGACTTCACCCGCTACGGCTCGGCCCGGAATCTCTACCACTTCCACGTCGGCAACTCGGCGTCGTACTAAAGGACGAACCATGACCACCATCCCTGAGCTTGGCCTGCGCGAATCGGCCACGTTCGACCGCGCCACCATTGCCGACATCCAGCGCGCCGCCGCAACCGGCGTCTATGACATCCGCGGCTGGGGGGCCAAACGCCAGGTCCCGCACTTCGACGACCTCCTTTTCCTCGGCGCCTCCATGTCGCGCTATCCGCTGGAGGGCTACCGCGAAAAGTGCGGTACCGACGTCGTCCTCGGCGACCGTTACGCAGCGGAGCCGCTGCACCTCAAGACTCCGGTGACGATCGCGGGCATGAGTTTCGGCGCATTGTCCGCCAACGCGAAGGAAGCGCTGGGGCGCGGTGCCAGCGAAGTCGGGACGTCCACCACAACGGGCGACGGCGGCATGACGCCTGAGGAGCGCGGCCAGTCCGAGCACCTTGTGTACCAATACCTGCCTTCGCGCTACGGCATGAACCCGGACGACCTCAGCAAGGCCGACGCTATCGAAATCGTGCTCGGGCAGGGCGCGAAACCGGGTGGCGGCGGGATGCTCCTGGGCCAGAAGATCACCGAACGCGTTGCCGGAATGCGGACCCTTCCCGTCGGCATCGACCAGCGCTCGGCGAGCCGGCACCCGGACTGGACCGGACCGGACGACCTCGAAATCAAGATCGGCGAACTGCGTGAACTCACCGACTGGAAGAAGCCCATCTACGTGAAGGTCGGCGCGTCCCGGCCGTACTACGACACAGCGCTCGCCGTGAAGTCCGGGGCCGACGTCGTGGTGTTGGACGGCATGCAGGGCGGTACCGCAGCGACCCAACAAGTGTTCATCGAGAACGTCGGCATCCCCACGTTGGCCGCCATTCCGCAAGCCGTGCAGGCGCTCCAGGAACTCGGCATGCACAGGAAAGTGCAGCTCATCGTGTCCGGCGGAATCCGTACCGGAGCCGATGTGGCCAAGGCCATGGCACTCGGAGCCGACGCCGTCGCCATCGGAACGGCCGCGTTGATCGCGCTGGGCGACAATGATCCCCGATACTCCGCCGAATATGCCGCGCTCGGATCGGCCGCTGGCTTCTACGACGACTTCCAGGACGGGCGGGACCCCGCCGGAATCACTACGCAGGACCCGGAACTTGCCGCAAGGCTGGACCCCATTGAGGGTGGCCGGCGCCTGGCGAACTACCTGCGGGTACTGACAATGGAAGCCCAGACCATCGCCCGGGCATGCGGAAAATCGCACCTGCACAACCTCGAGCCCGAGGACCTGGTGGCATTGACGATTGAATCCGCAGCCATGGCCAGGGTGCCGCTTGCAGGGACCACTTGGATTCCAGGGGCGATGTGACATTCGAACAGGAAGGGCCGCCCGCTTTGTACTGGCGGCCTTTCCGGCACCCATAAGATGGGGTCCATGACCAACCCCGGGAAGCTGGAACAGATCATCGCCGCCCAGGTACGGCATTACCGGACGGCGAACAACTTGTCGTCGGCGGAACTCGCGGCCATAACGGGTATGTCAAAAGCGATGATCTCGAAGATCGAGACGGCCAGCACGTCCTGTTCCTTGACGAGCCTCCAGCGGCTGGCCGACGGCTTGAAAGTCCCCGTGACGGCCCTGTTCCGCGGCGCGGATACCGACCGCGACGCGACGTTCACCAAAAGCGGCGAAGGCAGCATGACCGTCCGGAGCGGAACCCAGCACGGCCACGAATACCGCGTCCTCGGGACCCTCAAGGGACGCCCTGACGCGATCGAACCGACGCTGGTCACGCTGACCGACGCTTCCGACGTCTTCCCTTTGTTCCAGCACCCGGGAACGGAGTTCATCTACATGCTCTCGGGAAAGATGGTCTACGGCCACGGCGCCTACGAATACACCATGGAGGCCGGCGACTCGCTCCTCCTCGACGGCGAAGGACCCCACGGTCCGCTGGAACTCCTTCAATTGCCGATCCGCTTCCTGGCGGTCTCGGCGAAGTAGCTCGAGCGGACCGGGGGTCCGTGGTCAAGGCGCCCGACGGCGGTGCGCGGCGGCTTTAGTGGGCCGGGCTTAGTGGGCGGTGGTTGCGGGCTGTTGTTGGAAAGCCGGGACGACGTGCTCAATGAAGAGCTCGAGCGAACGCTTCTTTTCCTCATGCGTGAGGCTGTTGTCCGACCACAGGCTGAACTCGGTGACGCCGAGTGCCTCGTAGTGGCGCAGGCGTTCGATCACTTCCTCGGGCGTTCCGATCATCGCGGTCCGGTGGAGGGACTCGGGCGTGAACTCCGGACGCTCCGCGAACTTCCCGGCAGGGCTGGGCTCGAGGAAGCCGTTCTTGGGAGTGGCCTTGTTGCCGAACCAGGCGTCGAACGTCCGGTAGAACTTCTGGATGCCCTCGGCGGGACGGCGCCATCCCTCGGGATCGTCGGCGGAGTGTACGTGGGTGTGGCGGAGCACCATGAGGTCCGGGCGCGGGACGGTCGGATTGTTCTCCACGGCTGTATCGAACTTGCGGGCGAGGTCTTCCACTTCCTCGTCGCCCTTCATGAGGGGCGTGACCATCACGTTGCATCCGTTGGCCACCGCGAACTCGTGGGACGAGATATCGCGGGCGGCGATCCACATGGGCGGCGTCGGCTTCTGGATGGGCTTGGGGACGCTCGTGGAGGTCGGGAACTGCCACACTTCGCCGTCGTGCGCGTAGTCGCCTTCCCACAGCGCGCGCACGGCGGGCACCATTTCGCGAAGGTGCTTGCCGCCGTCGACGGCTGACATGCCGCCCATGAGGCGGTCGAATTCGAACTGGTACGCACCGCGGGCCAGCCCGACCTCCATCCGGCCGTTGCTGATGACGTCCAAAAGGGCGGTTTCGCCGGCTACCCGGAGCGGGTTCCAGAAAGGCGCGATGATGGTTCCGGCACCGAGGCGGATGCGGGAAGTCCGCGCCGCCAAGTAGGCGAGCTGGGGCATGGGGCTGGGGGAAATGGTGTATTCCATCGAGTGGTGTTCACCGATCCACACGGTGCTGAAGCCTCCGGCCTCCGCGATGAGCGCAAGTTCCGTGAGGTTCTCGAAGCACTCGCGGTGCGAGACGGACTCGTCCCAGCGCTCCATGTGGACGAAGAGGGAAAAGCGCATTACTGACTCCTTTGATCTGCGGCGTCGTCGGCCGTTGCTTGGCCGGTGGGCGTTGCATTCGTGGCGGCCGCCGCGTTGCGTTCGGCAATGGTCTGGTCGCCGCGGGACCAGTGTTCGTGTTCGATTTCGCGGATGATGACGGTGGTGTTTTCCGGCACCGCGCCGACGGTTTCTTCGGCTGCGCGGTGAAGGGCGGAGATGAGCGAGCGGAGCTGTTCGGGACTCCGGCCCCTGGCGATGGAGACTTCGATCAGCGGCATGGTGTCAGCTCCTCATCACAAAGGGATCGGCGAGCGGGGATTCGTCGGTGTTGATCCAGACGCTCTTGAGGCGGGTGTACTCGCGGATGCTTTCGATTCCGTGCTCCACGCCCACGCCGCTGGTCTTGAAACCTTCGCGGGGTGACGACGGCGACATCGCCCGGTAGGTGTTGACCCACACGGTGCCGGCTTCCAGGTGCGAGGCCATGCGGTGGGCCCGCGAGAGGTTGTTCGTCCAGATGCCGGCGGCCAGGCCGTACGTGGTGTCGTTGGCCAGTCGGAGGACCTCGTCTTCCGTTTCGAACGGCATGATCGCCGCGACCGGTCCGAAGATTTCCTCGCGCACCACGCGCATGGAGTTGTCGACGTCGGTCAGCACGGTGGGTTCGAAGAAGTAGCCGCCGAGCGGGATGTTGGGCCGTCCGCCCCCTGTGAGGACCGTGGCGCCTTCCGAGACGCCGAGGTCCACGTAGCTGGCCACCTTGTCGCGCTGGTCCTGGAAGGCCAATGGGCCAAGCTCGGTCTCGTTGAGCAGCGGGTCACCGATGACGATGCTCCGGGCCCGGTTCGCCACGCGTTCGAGCAGTTCGTCGTAGACCGACTTGTGCGCGAAGACCCGGCTGCCGGCGATGCACGTCTGCCCGGCCGCGGCGAAGATGCCGGCTACGACGCCCATGGAGGCGTTGGCGACGTCGGCGTCCTCGAAAACGATGTTCGGCGATTTGCCGCCAAGCTCCAACGTGGATCCGATGAATCGCGAAGCCGTGGAGGAAGCGATCCGCGCCCCGGTGGCCGTGCTTCCCGTGAAGGAGACCTTTGCCAAACGCGTGTCGGCCACCAAAGCGGCGCCGGCTTCAGCGCCAAAGCCGGTGACGACGTTGATGACGCCGGCCGGGAAGCCTGCCTCGTCCGCCAAGGCGGCCAGGCGAAGCACCGTGGCGGAGGTGTATTCCGATGGCTTGATGACGATGGTGTTGCCGGTTGCGAGGGCCGGTGCCAGCTTGCTGGTGGTCAGGGTCAGGGGCGAGTTCCACGGCGTGATGGCACCTACGACTCCGAGGGGTTCCCGGAGGGTGTAGTTGAGGATCGCGGGGTTCGACGCCGGGATGGTGTCGCCTTGGATCTTGTCCGCAAGGCCGGCGTAGTAATAGTAGTACTCCGGCATCGTGGCCAACTGGCCGCGCATTTCCCGCAGGAGCTTGCCGTTGTCCTCGGTTTCCATCCGGGCGAGCTCTTCCGCGTGCTCGCCGATGAGGTCGCCCAAGCGGCGGAGCAGGTGCCCGCGCTTGGTTTGGCTCAGGTTCCGCCAAGCCGGATTCTCGAAAGCCGCGGCGGCGGCGGAAACGGCCCTGTCGACGTCGGCGTCGTTACCGCGCGCGGCCTGGTACAGGACGTCGAGGGTCGCCGGATTGGTGCTTTCGAAATATTCTCCGCTGGATGGCGGAACGAACTCTCCGTTGATGAAGTGTTCGTAACGGCGGTTAGTCGGCATTCGAGTGCTCCTTGATGAAAGCGGTGAGGAGGGTGGCGAGTTCGTGCGGGCGTTCCACGGGCATCATGTGCCGTGCGCCGGCGACGACGGAATAGCCGCAGTCCGGAATGGCGGCGGCCAGGCGGGCGCTCATTTCCGGCGTCGAACCCGGATCGAATTCGCCGGTGACGGCGAGCGACGGGACGCCGATCTTGCCCAGTTCGGGGGCGATTTCCGCGTCCGCGGTAGCGAACACCCGGTAGCACGCCAGGAAGGACCGGGGATCGTTGTGTTCCAGGACTTCGCGGGTCTGCTCGACGAGTTCGGCCGGAACGGCGGAACCGTCGGGGTACCAGCGGCGGATGGAGGCTTCCACGGTCTGGCCGAAGTCCGCTTCGGCGGAAGCGAGCCGGGCCAGGACGGAGGCTTGCTCGTCCGGGGTCCGCGCGCAGACCGAGCCGACCGAGACGAGCGTTTCCACCAGCTCGGGCCGGAACCTCGCCAGGTATTGCGAGACGAGGGCGCCGAGCGAGAATCCCACCAGGTGTGTTCCCGGCTGGAGCCGGTCCGCAACGTCCCCGGCGAGGTCCGCCAGCGTCACTCCGTCCGGGGCGGACGGACGGTTCCCGTGCCCCAGGAGTTCGAGGACCTGGACCTCGAACTCCGGCTCGAGCAATTCACGCAAGGGACCCCACATCGACCCGTCGAGGCCGACGCCGTGAATCAGGGCGATGCGGACACGACTCACCGGTTCACCCGCCTACTTGGACTCGGTGGAGAAATCGGCGAGCCGCTGCTGCGGGCGTCCCTGGGCCGCCGCGGCGAGGGCGATCACGATTTCATCCGGGTGGGGTGCATCGTTGATCCGGACCTCGATGCTCTGGTGGTGCGAACGGATGGTGGCGTCGGTGATGTGCTTGAGCGGAATGTCGAACACAACACCGGCCGGACCGCGCTTTTCGACAGCGGGCAACAGGGTGGTCGCGTTGGCCGCGTCGCGGAAGTGGTTGCCGAATGCGAGCGTGTGGATGAGCCCCGAGCCGTGCTCGATTTCTCCGTTCAAGCCCACGATGGCCGCTTTGCCGTAGGCTTCCGCGGGCGAACCGAGCGCCTTCAGTACGCGCGGCGCCAGCAGTGCGCCAAGGTCCGATGCGTTGGCGTCGATGCCCTCGCTGAGGTCTTCCACGAAGCCTTGGCCGGCCCACGGGTTCTTGACGATCGCGGCGACGACGGCCACCCTCGCGGCGGGGCTGACTTCCCGGCCTCCTTCGATGAGGACGTCTTCGGTGAAGGTGACGATCTTGCGGATGCTCATGAAATCAGTTCTCCTATGGTGTCTGCTTTGACGGCGGGGTCCGTGAGGCGGTCGCCGATGCGTGAATGCGGGCGGGGTCCGGTGGACGCACCGAGGACGACGACGATCTCGCCCGGCAGGGGAGCGTCACCGACCCGCGTGGAAATGGTTTGGTAATGGGTCCGGGTTGCCGCGGCGTTCTTGTGCCAGAGCGGAACCACGAGGTTGCTGCCGGCGTCGCCCCGATCGTCAGCGAAGCAGATGATCGATTCGCCTTCGAAGAATTCGCGGACGAGGTTTCCGAAGAACGGGGTGTGGATGAGCGCCGCACCGTGCTCGATTTCCCCCGCGGTTCCCACGATCGCGGCCTTTCCGAAGGCCTGGATGGCGTCGACGCCGCCAAGCTCGGCGGCAAGGACGTTGGTCAGTTTGCGGGCGAGGACGGGGGCGAGTTTCATGACTTCCGGGGAGAGGTCATCGCTCGGTGTTCCTCCCACCCAAGGATTGGCGACGACGGCGGCAGCGGTGGCGCGTACGGCCGTCACCGCCGGTGCCTGGCCGTTTTCGCTCAGGATTTCCTCGCTATAGAAAACGATTTTGCGGATCCCCAAGTTGTCAGGGCTCATGGCTTCCTTTCGGGCTCGGTGACCAGGGCCTCGCGGGAGGACGCGTAAACGTGGTTCCTCATGGCGGACTCCGCACCGAACGGGTCTTTGTGTTCGATCATTTCCAGGACTGCGTGGTGCTCCCCGGTGGAAGCGGCAATTCGTCCCGGGTGCTCAACTGTGCGCAAGACCAGCCGCTGGTAGGCCAGTTGGTTCATGAGCCGCTCGTAGTGTTCGAAGAGCTTGTAGTTGTCTGATCCGCGGACGATCGTCCAGTGGAACTCGTGCACCAGCCGCGCGTATGCCTCGGTGTCTCCCGCAAGCACTGCCTCGTCGGAGTCCTCCAGGTTGCGGCGAAGTACCGACAACTCCGGTACTTCCCCACGGCGGGCAAGGAGCGAGGCGGCGAGGCCTTCGAGGGACTCCTTGAGCTGGAAGAGTTCGATGATCTCCCGCCGCGTGGGTTCCCGGACGAAGGTTCCCACCTTCGGGCGGATCTCCACCAGTCCTTCGTGTTGGAGCTGCTTGAGCGCTTCCCGTACGGGCGTGCGGCTGACATCGAATTCCTGGGCCAGGTACGCCTCCGGCAGGAGCGCTCCCGGGGGGAAGTCGCCGCCGAGGACGAGCCGCCGGATCCTTTCCAGCAGGCCTTCTTGTCCAACCGTTTCAGGGATGACCATCAGATCGTCTTGCATGCAAGCCAGCTTAGGTTGCATGCATGAGGGTCGTCAAGGGCCTGACTGTCCGATGAGCGAATTGCGCTAAATCTCGGCTTACTCATCGAATTTGCTAGGGAGTATTGACCTTTACGTGTGAGCTGGATTACCGTCGTTTGTATGCAACAGACTCTTGAACCACTCATCACATCTGCTTGGCTCGACGCTTGGGACAAAGGCGACCTCAGCGCCTTGGACCGTTTGATGGCGGACGGCTACACGCGTACCAGCAAGGCGACAGGCGCAACTGTCGACCTCGCCGGCCTCAAGTCGGAAATCGAAGCAGTGCGTGAAGCGTTCCCGGACCTGCGCACAACAGTCGACGACGTCGTTGAGGGTGAAGGAACGGTCGCCGTCTTCTGGACCTCCACCGGCACCCACACGCATGAGTACCTCGGTGTTCCGGCAACGGGGCTCACCGTGCAGACCCGTGGTTCGAACATCCTGGTCCTCCAGGACGGAAAGATCCTGAAGGAAACCGTGACGTGGGACGGAAGCGAACTGCTGGCCGGCCTCGGGATCCGTCCGCTGCGGGGGATCGCGACCCCCGAGGTTCCGGAAAGCGCCGACGCAGCTGAGCTTGAGTTGGACTTGATGAAGGCTTTCAACCGCCAATTCATCACCGGAGTCACTGTCATTACCACCAAGGACGGTGACAAGCCCAAGGGCCTTGCCGCCAACGCCTACTGCTCCGTTTCCCTTGAGCCGCCGCTGGTGTTGGTCTGCGTCCAGAAGACGTCCAGCACCTACCCTGCGCTCTTTTCCTCGAGCCACCTGGGAATCAACATCCTGGGAACGGAACAGCGCGAGACGGTCCGGGTTTTCGCATCGAAGTCCCCGGACAAGTTCGCGGAAATCGATTGGCATGAGGGTCCGAAGGGAAGCCCGCTCCTCGACGGGTCTCCAGCCTCCCTGGAAGCCGAGATCCAGGAGCGGTTCCAAGCCAAAACGCACACGGTATTTATCTGTCGAGTCCGGCATGCCGAAATCGACGAGTCCGCGCCGATTGTCTACAAGGCCGGGCACTTCTTCGACGGCGGGAACCTCGCCGAACTTTAAGTGTCGATGCGGCTGATCAGCCTCGCACAGGAAACCAGCCGCACCGCCACAATCTGCTCTCAAGCAGCGCACCTAGGTGCGCATTCCACCATAGGACAAATAATGAGCCCAGACATCATGAGCACCGTCTCCGAAGACAGCATTGCCGAAGACCGCGGCTACCGCGACAGCCTCACCAAGATCGAGCCGTACGGCATTGAGCACATCCCCGACGTCGAACGCCACGGAAAGCCGCGTTCGCAGTTCTTCCTCTGGTTCGCCGCCGGCATGAACTTCCCCATCGTCGTCCTCGGCTTCAGCGCAGCCTACTTCGGCTTGCCGTTCTGGGCCGCCGCGTTGGCGATCATCCTCGCAGGCGTGACCTCCTCGGCCGGAATGGGATACCTTTCCGCGATGGGCGTCCGCTTGGGCGTACCCCAGCAAATGCAAGGCCGCGGTCCCCTCGGATTCATTGGCAACTTGTTCCCCGTGGCCTACGTCAACGTGTTCGCTGGGATCGGTTGGGCCGCCGTCACGGTCATCCTCGGCGGCAAGGCGATCGCCCTCCTCACGGACATTCCGTTCTGGCTTTCCTCGCTCGTCCTGATGGGCATCCAGCTTGGCGTCGCCGTCATCGGGTACAACCTGATCCACTTCCTCCAGCGGATCCTTTCCTTCGTGCTCGTCGTCGGCTTCGTGTTCATCACGGTTGTCGCGGCAGCGAACGGACACGTGGTCAACGAAGTCAACACTGCCGCGAAAGGCTTTGACGGCGTCGGGGGCTGGATCATTTTCTTCGGCTGGTTCTTCTCCTTCATCGTGGCGTGGATGCCGTTCGCGTCCGATTACTCCCGCTACCTCCCCAACACGCCAGGCAACCGGCGCGGCGCCGGCTGGGCAACGATGCTCGGCAACGCCGTCACCATGATCTGGATGGGCATCCTCGGTACCCTCCTGGGTTCCACCGCGACCGCGACGGACAGCATCGGCGCGCTCAAGGAACTCATGGGTCCCTGGGCCCCCATCGGCCTTGGCGTGGTCGCTTTGTCTTCCTTCACCCAGAACTTCCTGAACGTCTACGGCGGCGCCATCTCCATCCAAACCATGGGCGTTCCCGTCAAGCGCCACACCGGCGTCATCTTCATCTGCGCCGCTTCCTACCTTGTGGCTCTTTGGGGCCAGGGCGGCTTCAATGAAGGCTTCACCGCGTTCCTCAACCTGACCGCCTACTGCATCGCCCCCTACGTCGCAGTCCTCGTGTGCGACTACTTGTTCGGCGGACGCCGCACCGAGCGCGGCCTGCGCGAACTCTTCGACAAGAGCCGCAAGTTCGAGTGGGGATTCGTGGCCTGGGCTGCCGGCGTCGTGCTCTCCTCTCCGTTCTGGATGTCGTCCATCTACACCGGCCCCATCGCCAAGGCCTTGCCGCAGATCGGTGACCTCTCCTACTACGTCGGCGCAGTGGTCGCCGCCGGAGTGTATTTCGCCACCCACCGGCTCGGGCGCTTGTCCGGACACGCGATGCTCGACCGCACCGCTGCCGGGCGGACGCTTTGAGGCAAGGAGACCCGACGATGAACGGCCGACTCGTGGTGATCGACATGCAGCGGGCCTTCCGGGACGAGACCGAGTGGCATGTTCCGCGCTTCGACGAAGCCGCGGCCGCCATCGACAAGCTGAAGGAAGTGTTCCCCTCCGCACCCGTCTACACGAGGTTCGTCCGGGACGAAGCCGAGGCCGGATCCTGGCGGTCCTACTATGACCGATGGAACGGGATGCGGCTCCCTTCCGAAGCAGCGGCATGGGACTTGGTTGTGGACGTGCCGGAAGGCGCTGAGGTCCTGGACGCACCTACGTTCACCAAATGGGGGCCGGAACTCGCATCGCTCATTCCGGAGGGCGAACGCATGATCCTCACGGGCGTTTCCACCGACTGCTGTGTCCTCTCCACAGCGTTGGGCGCCGTCGACGCAGGCCGATACGTCACTGTCGTGTCGGATGCCTGCGCCGGAACCAACGACGAGGTGCACGATCAGGCATTGGCCCTGATGCAGATGCTTTCCCCGATGTGCGATGTAGCCACGCTGGCGGAGCTTCTGTAGCAACGGGTTCAGCACGTTCCGCAAGGGGCGGTTCTCCTGGAGAACCGCCCCTTGCGTTTGTCCGGCCTGAGGTGTGTCCGAGCGGCAGGCCAAGGCGTACGCTGACGCTGTGGAGACTGAGGTCCGGCGCGTAGCCCTTCGCACGGGAGTCACGCTGCCCGTGCTGCTGACCGGCCCGCACCGGGATGTCCCTTTGCTCCTCTTGCACCCCTGGGGTGAGTCGCGCCGGACTTTCGACAGGCTGGTGCCCGCCCTTCCCGGCTTCAGGCTGATTGTGCCGGACCTGCGCGGGCATGGGGAGGCGGACAAGCCCGACGGCGGCTACTCCCTTTCCGAGCAGGCCGCCGACGTGGTTGCCCTCCTGGATGCGTTGCACGTTGCCCGGGCATTCGTCCTTGGCTCATCAAGCGGCGGCTACGTCGCGCAGCAACTTGCGGTCTCGTTTCCGGAACGTGTGGCCGCCCTGGTGCTGCTGGGAACACCGCTGAGCCTTACCGAACGGCCCGACTTTGCCGACGAACTGGCCCGCCTGACGGACCCTGTGAGTGAGTCGTGGGTGCGCTCATCCTTGGCTTGGTTCCCGTTGGAGCGCCGGGTCCCCACGTGGTTCATCGAGGACAGGGTCCGCGACGGCGTCCGGATACCGGCCAGGGCTTGGTCGGGGGTTTTCGAGGGCCTCTGTGCTGCCGTGCCGCCTACGGAAACCGGGCTGATTCAGGCGCCGACGCTTATCCTGTGGGGCGCCCTCGACCCGATCCTGCCTCGATCAAGCCAGGAAAAGCTCGCCGACCGGATTGCAGACTCGAGGCTGAAGATTTATCCGGGCGTAGGGCACCTGGTGTTGTGGGAGGTCCCGGAGCTGGTTGCCGAGGACGCCGCCTTGTTCCTGGCGAGCGTCCACTAAGCTTCCAGCTCAGCCCGCCGGAAGCGCAATTCGCGCATCGCCCCCCGCAAAGGGGAACCGGAAAAGGGCAGGTCCTCCAGCTTGACCCGCGCGGACGCCGCCAATGCCAATGCGTTCGCCGCGTTCGCAGCACGTGGAGGCAACCCGATGGAACCGGCGAATTCAGCCCAATGCCGTGCCTTGAGGTTTTTCGTTTTTCCCGAGACCGGCAACGCGAGCGAGTCGTCGCCATACAGCAAGGTGCACGGAATGTCGTAGACCGGGGACATGGCAAAGACGCCGTCCGTGCTGCCGAGGATCGAGAGGTTTTTCGCATGGAGGTCGCCATTGCCGGTCAGCCACGCGAAGACGAACTGGAGGTACAGGTTGCGGCTTGCAACGAGGGAGGCCTTGCATATCCCGGCCAACGCCGTGGCAACTTCTTCAGAGGCCACCGAATACTTGGACGCCGGGGGTAGCCCAAGGACCTGTGTTCCGTCCTCCATCGGGAGCCTGACCCACGTACGGCCTGCGTCCCGCACGCGGTCGAACCGTTCCACAAGGAGGCCGGGCCGGCCATGCATGTCCGAGATGACCCGGTGCTTTGCTACCGGGATCTTGAGCGACCTCGCTGCTGCCAGATGCGCGGACTCGTTTACCACCAGATGCGAATGCATCGGCGGATCAAGTTTGAGCAGGTACCGTTGCCCGCTGAGGGACGGCGGCGTGGTCAGCATGGAGGCGCTCGCCTTGTCCTGGACACCCGGGATGGCGTGACGGTCCACCGCGTCGGCAAGGGCGGCGAAGTCCAACTCCGAAGGGTGTGAGGTGTCGGCTGCTGTGGGCGGTTCATTCGGGACTTCCCCGTACGGAACGACTTGTACATCGCCGGGGGCGTCGGCCCCGACCGCAAGCAGGAGGGTCAGCTCGTCATCGAGGCTGGTCTTGGTCGCATCCCTCAGCACGCTGAGGCGGTGGCCTTCCGGGAGCAGGCCAGCGAAGAATGGTGGAAGCGCACCGGCCGGAGTTTCGACGGCGGACTCCACCAAAGGCAGTGAACTCGCCTCCGCCGGCCGATCGTTCGCCAGGTGCTCCTCCGTGTAGGAAAACACGATCCCGCCGTGGTCCCTGGCAAGGTGGCCGGCCAGCATGCCGCCCTTGTAGACATCGGCGGTACGGACAAACTTCAGGTCCTGGAGATCGTCCATTAGCTGGCAGCCACGCGAAGGCCGACGGCGTTTGCGGTCGCCACTACCGCAGCGAGCGACGGATTACCCGTGGCCGTCTCAATGGCCCGAACCGTCCGCTCAGAGGTTCCGGCGAGGTCGGCAAGGTCCGCTTGGGTGATTCCAACCTCTTTGCGTGCCTTCCGTATGGCGCCTGCGATGCTCTCGAGGTCATTCATTGCACTTCCCCAGATCCGGCAGTATGTTGCCGATTTTGTTTATTTACATGTCTCAGTCTGGGGTATTTTGACAAAATCGGCAAGATGCTGCCGAAATTGGGCCTCCCGGTTCCCGGGGAAGCGTCTGGGATTAGGTTTCGGCAGGATACTGCCGGTAATGGATAGGTGGTTCCCGAAACGTCGGAGGTTTCCGAACTAGGCGTCCGCGAGCCACTCTTCCTCAAAGTCCGGATGGTCCGAATAGGGGAGCGCCAGGGCGTTCAAGGATTTCGTGGTCCAGGCGATCAGTTCCGGAATCCATCGCCCGTCTTGCCCCGGGGTGTTGCCCAGCATCGCCGTCAAGGCAGCCTGCCGTGCGGATTCAACGATTTTGAGCAGACGCCGTTTTGATTCGCATTCCAGGAGCAGCCGCCGCTCGTACCATTTGCCCGCTTCGGATACCGTGCGGTCCCCGAGGAGCCTCAATGACGCAGCTTCGTCCTCGTCCAGGCGCTCGGACAGGAAATCGACGATGTCCACTCATTGAGCGTACGCGACCCGCGCGGTGGCGGAAATGCCCGCCCGCTCAGGCGGCGCCGTCGTGCTTTTCGGACCGGGTTTCGACGGCGGTGGCGGCGTGGGAGGACCCGGCGGCACTGTGGACCGAACCCGTGGCGACCGGGAGGTGGACGTGCGGGAGGAAGTGGCTGCGGGTCATTCCGCCGAATTCGTAGGCGGTCTCAGCATGCTCGGACAGGTCCACGCCCGCAAGTTCGGACTCGTGGCTGACGCGGAAACCGAGGGTCTTGTGGATGACCAGGCCAATGATGGCCGTAAGCACTCCGGACACCGCGAGCGTCACGAGGACGGCAACGATCTGCGCAATGAGCTGCTGGAGGCCGCCACCGTAGAAGAGTCCCCCGCCCTTGCCGTTGACGGGCATTGCGATGAAGCCGAGGGCGAGGGTGCCGATCAGGCCGCCGCCGAGGTGGACACCGACGACGTCGAGGGAGTCATCGAAGCCGAACTTGTGCTTGAGGTCAACGAACACGGCGCAAGCCGCACCGGCCACGAGTCCCAGCGCGAGGGCGGCGCCAGGGGCGATGTTGGCGCAAGCCGGGGTGATGGCTACAAGGCCCGCAACGACGCCGGACGCGGCACCGAGGGAGGTGGGGTGGCCGTGGCGGATCTTCTCAGCGACCAGCCAGCTCAGCATCGCGCCAGCCGGGGCAACAAGGGTATTGACCCAGATCAGGCCGGCCTGTTCGGCCGTGGTGGCTGCGCCGGCGTTGAAGCCGAACCAACCGAACCAGAGAAGGCCGGCGCCGAGCATGATGAGCGGGAGGTTGTGCGGCCGGTGGCTCGGGTCCTTTCCGAAGCCGTGGCGCTTGCCCAGGATCAATGCGAGGACGAAGGCGGCAGCGCCGGAGCTGATTTCCACCACGGTGCCGCCCGCGAAGTCGATGACCTGGCCGAAGACCGAGCTGATGGCTCCGCCCGGACTCAGGAGGCCGCCGCCCCAGACCATGAAGGCCAGCGGGCAGTAGACCAAGGTGATCCAGATGGGAACGAAAACCACCCAGGACGTGAATTTGGCGCGGTCGGCGATGGCACCGCTGATCAAGGCGACGGTGACAATGGCGAAGGTGGCGCTGAAGCCAAGCTTGATGAGGTCGGTGGAACCGACGAGGTCGGCCGAGCCGAAGCTGCTGAACGGGTTGCCGAAGATTCCCATGACGCTCTTGCCGCTGATCATCGAGTATCCCCACAAGACCCACACGGCACCGACGATGCCCGCCGAGATGAAGCTCATCATGATCATGTTGAGGGAAGCCTTGGCGCGCGTCATGCCGCTGTAGAAGAGGCCGAGTGCCGGCGTCATGAGCAGTGCGAGTGCCGCTGACACCATCACCCAAACGTTGTCCGCAGTGATATTCACGTGCGTGTTCCCTTCTCATCGGAGTCCCGGTTCTTTCCCCCGATCAATATTCGCGGGTTCGTGTTTCGGGAAATGCGAGGAAAAATTGCCGGGACGTTACAGAAACGGACTTGGCGTGAAGAACGCATGACGTGCGTGTTTCAGGGATGTAAACGCAACCCCACGCGGTTGCTGGTTTCCGGAGCAGTTGTCCCCCGGGAACGTTGAGTTTCCGGGGATTCGAGCGGTGCCACCGGTGAAGTCGGCCCGCCACCGGCAAAATAGTGGGATTTCGTCCGTGTGAACACCGCCTCACTGCGCTGACAGAACCCTTTGAACGAACGCTGGCGCGGCACCCCAAGCGCGCGCAAACTTAGCGTGTGAAGCCGTTTCTCCTCCTCGCGTCCCGTGCCGAAGACGCCGCCGCCGACGAAGAATACGGGGCCTATCTTCGCTTTGGCGGGCTGGCTCCCGAGCAGTTGGTACGCGTCCGCATGGAGGCGGCACCCTTGCCGGAGCTCGACCTCTCCGACTACTCAGGCGTGATTGTGGGCGGCAGCCCGTTCACCTCCAGCGATCCTCCCAACGATAAAACCCTTGTTCAACAGCGGGTTGAGAAGGAACTCTCCTCGCTGTTGGACAAGGTGGTTGCTGCCGACTTTCCCTTCCTGGGGGCCTGCTACGGGGTCGGGACCCTTGGCCTGCATCAAGGCGCCGTGATCGACCGGACTTATGGCGAAGGCCTCGGGGGCGTGACCATCAAACTTACGGCTGAAGGACTTCAAGACCCGCTCCTCGAAGGCCTGTCCGAACGCTTTGTTGCTTTCACCGGCCACAAGGAAGCCTGCACTGTCCTGCCTGGGCATGCCGTATTGCTGGCGGGCTCGGCTGCGTGCCCGGTGCAGATGTTTCGGATCAAGCAGAACCTGTACGCCACCCAGTTCCATCCGGAACTGGACGCGGAAGGCCTGGTCACCCGGATCCGCACATACCGGCATGCCGGGTATTTCCCGCCGGACGCCGCAGAACAACTCGTGGTGGAAGCCCGCAAGTTCACTTCCACCGAGCCGATGAAGATCGTGAGGAACTTCGTCCGCCGGTACGCACGAATGTTTTCCTAGAAGACACGATGCTGACAAACAGAGTTTTCATAGCTCTTACAAAGCTGGCTTAGCTACCTTTAGTCACTATGGAAGAGCAAGAGCCCCCGAGACCCGGTCCCCGGCCCGGGAAGCAAGGAAACCGGCTGAACGCCGGCATTCCCCGATACCGGGCGGCCTTGCTCATCGCAGGTGCGGTGGTGTTGGCTGTCGGAGCCTCAGGAACGGTCTTCTCGGCTGCCCACGCCCACGGCTCAACCGCCCAGTTTGTCTCAGGGGTCGCCCAGCCGACCGCGCCGGCAACCCCGGCGGCGGGCGATCCAGCAGCGGCGGGCGGCTCGCCGTCGTCGGACGCTTCGGCAACGCCCACGGCCCCCGCAGTGGCCGCCCCGGCCGCGGCGGCACCGGCAGCCCCGGCCCAGGGTTCGGGGATCACTCCCGCCCTCGACGCCCAGGTAAACTCCATCATCAATGCCAACAGCCAGTACCAGATCGGCGTCACTTTGGTGGACCTGTCCAACGGATCGAGCCACCAATACGGTGTCCAGGCGCCGTTCGAGGCAGCCAGCACAGCCAAGGTTCTCGCCGCCGCCGACTACTACCACTTGGTGGAGACCGGTGCCGCTTCCCTGGACGACTCGCTCGGCCAGTACAACGCTGGATTCCAGATCAAGGAAATGATCCAGGACAGCGACAACGACTCGTGGTCCCTGATCATGAATGCTGAGGGCTTCTCCCAATTGCAGGACTACGCCTCATCAATCGGCGTCACTTACGATCCCAACGACAACGCGCTTTCTCCCAGCGAGATGGCAAGCATCCTGGCGCAGCTATACACGGGGAAGCTCCTCAACCAGGAAGACACCACGCAGCTCCTGTCCTACATGCAAAACACCAACTACGAATCCCTGATCCCCGCGGCGGTCCCCGCCGGGATCACCGTCTACCACAAGTACGGACTGCTCGACGACGAACTCCACGATGCCAGCATCCTCACCAATGGCTCCAGCTCCTACGCGTTCGTGATCTACACGAAAGGCCAGGACGAGAGCGATATCCCGGCCCGCACCGACGTGTTCCACCAACTCACGCAAGCGGTGGTGAACAGCCTGTTCTAACGGGTCCGCTCTCCGTCCTCACTACGACGCCGGCCGCACACCCAGATGTGCGGCCGGCGTCGTTTGTTGTTGCGGGCACTCGTCTGCCCTTCGAATTACCGGTTACCTCCTGCCTTCCGCATGGGATCGGGCCAGTTTCCAATTTGCTGTGTTTGGGTGTGGTCCTGCATTTTCCTTCTCCTGACTGAAAGTCCTGTTCCTGCGCGGTATGGCGCAGGCGGCCGTGCCTGCCTCGAAGGCAGGACGGCCCGGTTCAGTCGGGGGAGGAGCCGGGGTCGAATGCGGGCTCAGCCGGTGGACTTTGCCTTGCATCGATGGCCGGGCCACCGACGAGCGGCGGGGCAAGTGCCCGTTGGTCCGGGAGGTCGGCGGCGCCCTGGACGGAGCTGGTTTGCGGTGCCGACATCGAGCCCGCCCCGCTTGCCGGTGCCACTGGAGTGAACGGCTTCGGTGCCGGGTGCGTCGCACGGCCCGTCGAGCCGGTGACCGCCAACGACGCGGCGGGCGTGGCGAACGCAAGCTGCGGTTCAAAGATGACGCTTCCGACGGCGGTTACCAGGCGGGACGGTGCGGCAGGGGCATTGGTGGTGGGAAGCGGATGCGTTGCTGACTGCACAGCCGAGGGAACTAGGGCGGGCGGCACTTCACCTGGGCGGTTCGACGGCGGAGGCAGAGTTCCAGCGATGGGTGGCGGAACGGGTACCGCGGGCAGCGGGAGGACCGGCAAGCCGGGGAGCTTCAGTAAATCCGGCAGCGCGCCGATGGTGTGGTCGACGGTGGGCGGCACTGTGTCTATAACGGGTGCCGGGTTTACAAGGGGCACTGGGTTTACACGGGGCACTGTGTTAATAAGGGGCGTGGCTGCATTGACGACCGGCGCCACGGTTCCCGTAAGAGGCTTCACGGCGGTGCCTGACAGTTGCTTCAGGAGGCTGGCTGGATCCGGCACGGGAACCGCGGGCACCGAAACAACGGGTACCGGGACCGGCGTCGGGATGGCCGGAGCTGACGGGAGGAGGTCGCTGGCGTTCGACGGGCCGCCATTCCACAAGACCCACGCGACAATACCGAACGCAGCAAGCAAAAACGGGCGCACGAAGACGATGCCATGGCGCGCCAAATAGCCGGCCAACACTTCACCTCCCCAGTGCGGTGTTGGAACACACGGTACGCCCCCGTTTTGGAGCCGTCCAGAGGCTGATGGTGGGAACATGTGACGGTGGCAGTCTTCATGGACGGGAGCGGGCTATGAGCGATTTCTGGTGCGAAACGGCGCTCGTCGGCGCCGAAGCGGTGAACCGTGTGCGTCTGGAAACACACGACGGAAGGATCACTGCGGTTGCCACTGGCGTTCAGCCTCAAAGTACTGACCGGATCTTGGCCGGTGTGGTCTTCCCGGCGGCGGCGAACGCCCATTCGCACGCTTTCCACCGGATCCTCCGCGGCCGGACGCATGAGGGGCTCGGCGACTTCTGGGTTTGGCGGGAACACATGTACCGCGCCGCCGCGGAACTCACACCGGCGAAGTACGAAAGGCTCGCAACGGCGGTTTTCGCCGAAATGGTGGTGGCCGGATTCAGTAGCGTCGCAGAGTTCCACTATGTCCACCACCAGCCCGGAGGAATGCCGTACTCCGAGCCGCACGCGATGGAATTGGCATTGGTCCGAGCGGCCGCAACTGCCGGGATCCGCCTCACTTTGCTGGACACGCTCTACCTTGCGGGAGGCATCGGAGCGCCGCTCGGTCCCGAGCAGTTGCGGTTCGGCGACGCGAATGCCCAAGCCTGGCTGGAGCGTCTCGCATCCCTGAGGGATGTGGTTGCGAAGCAGTTCCCCCCGGAAATGGCCGGGGTTGGCGCAGCCCTGCATTCCGTACGGGCCGTGCCGGAGGAAGCGCTGGCCGCCATTGCCATGCACTTGCCTGCCGATATTCCGCTCCACGTCCACGTGAGTGAGCAACCGGCCGAAAACGAAGCCTGCCTTGAGGCCTATGGCGTCACTCCCACGGGCCTGCTTTCCCGCCACGGCTTGCTGTCCGGACGGCTCGCCGCCGTCCATGCGACCCATGTGACGCCCGAGGACGTCCATTTGCTTGGGGCGGCCGGAGCAACCGCGGTGCTGTGCCCCAGCACCGAGGCCGACCTCGCCGACGGCATTGGTCCGGCCCGCGAACTGTCCGACGCCGGAGCGAACCTTGCGCTTGGCACGGACCAACACGCATCCATCGATCCTTGGCTTGAAATGCGTACCTTGGAGTACGGAGAGCGGCTCGGTTCCGGCCAGCGGGGACGTTTCCGGCCGCAGGAGTTGCTCCGGGCCGCAACCGTGGGCGCGACGGCCGCCATGGCGACGCCGATCGCCACCGTATTGCAGGCCGGTGCGGTATGTGACCTGGTGGCCGTCGATCCGGAGTCCGTGCGCACTGCCGGATCCAAGCCGCTCCAGTTAGTGTTCAGCGCGACGGCCGGCGACGTCACCGCCGTCGTAATCGCCGGAGAACTGGTGGCCTCGCACGGTGAACACGCAAGGCTCGGGCGGCCGGGCAGGCTCCTGGCGGACGCGCTCAAGGAGTTTTCCTAAGTTTGCCGTTGACCCGGTGGGTTCAGTCGAGCGGCAAGGTCACGGTGATGGACGTACCGTTGCCCGGGGTGGAGACCACGGAAACCTCGCCGCCCACCTCGCTGACCGCGATCGACATCAAGAGGAGTCCGTAGCCGTGGTGGTCTCCGGCGGGTTCGGCGTGGCTGTCGAAGCCGTCGCCGTTGTCCATGACCGTTAGCCGAACCCCGTGGTACACGGCGGCGAGCCGGACGGTGATGTCATGGGCGTGCGCGTATTTCAACGCGTTGCTGAGCGCTTCTTTGGCTGATTGGTAGAGCAGCGACGCTGAGCTTGGTGGGATGTCGATGCCGTGATGCGGGGTCTCCCAATGGATTTCGGTTCCTTCGCGGCGAAGCGGCGCGGCCAGGCGGTCGATGCAGCCAGCTAGCCCCAAAGCGTAAAAGTCAACGGGCTGCCGGTCGGTGATTACGCCGTTGACGGCGATTACCTCGTTCAACGCTGGTGTTGTCTTCATGGCCTATCCTGCTTCCCCTGGCAGCTTCGACGCTTCACTGGCTTAGTGCTGCGCCGTGTGCTTGGAACAAGGATGTGCCCGCAGGTTTAAGGATCCCGTCAGATTTTGTAAGTTTCCCCTTAAGTTCTTTTAAGGAATTTTCAAGGTTGGCCTGCCAACCGGCTGGGCGGACGACGGCGGGTGCGGGCCGCCGTCGTCCGCTCCAGTGGCGCTACTGGCCGAGGAAGCCCAACAGGGCCTCGTTGATCTCCGCGCTGTGGGTCCACAGCATGCCGTGCGGGGCGCCGTCGAGCTCTTTGTATTCGGCGCCCGGCAGCGCCTCGGCGAAACGGCGTCCGGTGACGTCGATCGGAAGGATGTTGTCCGCGGTGCCGTGAACGATCAAGGCGGGAACGTCGATCTTGGGGATGTCGGCACGGAAATCGGTGAGCCACGTGGGCTGTGCGGCCACCGACGCGAACGCGCCGGACCCTGCCGCGAGGCTCCAGCTTGCCCGCAAGGCTTCTTCGCTCAAGCGCGGAGTTCCAAGGAAGGTATCGGTGTTGTAGAAGTTCTTGAAGAACTCGGTGAAGAACGCGTAGCGGTCCGCCTTGACGGCTTCTCCGAGGCCGTCGAACACGGACTGCGGGACGCCTCCCGGGTTGTCGTCGGTTTGCAACACGAAGGGCTCGAGCGATCCGAGGAACACGGCCTTCGCCACGCGGGCGGAGCCGTAGGTGCTGATGTAGCGGGCTACTTCGCCGGTGCCCATCGAGAATCCGACCAGGACGGCGTCGTTCACGTCGATCGTCTCGAGCAGCGTGTTGAGGTCTGCCGCGAAGGTGTCGTAGTCGTAGCCGGCCGTCGGCTTGCTGGATTTTCCGAAGCCGCGGCGGTCGTAGGTGATCACGCGATAGCCGGCATCGAGCAGCGCGGCGGTCTGCTTTTCCCAGGATGAGCCGTCCAGGGGATAGCCATGGATGAGGACCACTGGCTGGCCCGTTCCGTGGTCTTCGTAGTAGATCTCGATCTCGGTGCTGTTCTCATTTCCGACGGTGATGAAAGCCATGACCACGGTCCTTTCGTAGCTGTTCTTCTCGAGCGTTCCCAGCCTAGCTAAGCCCTGAGGAAACCCCCTAGTTGCCCCCAGCAACCAGTCGTAAACTGGCCTTCGAATCACTACGCGCCTTGGAGACCGATGCTCTGGAAACTTCTCGTTGAATACCTGCGACCACACCGGCGGTTGCTGGTGGCCGTCGTCATTTTCCAACTGGCGCAGTCCATTGCGTCGCTGTACCTGCCCACACTGAACGCGGACATCATCGACGAAGGCGTGGCCAAGGGGGACACCGGCTACATCCTCGGAACGGGTAGCCTCATGCTGTTCATCACCCTTCTGCAGATCGCATGTTCGGTGACCGCGGTGTACTTCGGCGCGAAGGCAGCCATGGGCTTGGGGCGGGACCTTCGCGGGGCGATTTTCACGCGAGTGGGGGAGTTCTCCGAGCAGGAAGTCACGCGCTTCGGTGCGCCCTCGCTCATCACCCGCTCCACGAATGACGTGCAGCAAGTCCAGCAGCTCGTCCTGATGTCCTGCACCCTCATGGTCGCGGCTCCCATGCTCAGCATCGGCGGAGTGATCATGGCCATCAGGCAGGATGTGCAATTGTCCTGGCTGATCGCCGTCAGTGTTCCCGTGCTGCTCATCGCCGTGGGCCTCATTGTCACCCGGATGGTTCCGTTGTTCCGCAAGATGCAGGTCCGGATCGATACCGTGAACCGGGTCCTCCGCGAGCAGTTGGCCGGCATCCGGGTTGTGCGCGCGTTCGTGCGCGAGGGCATGGAGACCGAACGGTTCGCCGCGGCCAACCAGGACGTCACCGAAATGGCGCTGCGGGCCGGGCGGCTCATGGCCCTCATGTTCCCCGTGGTCATGCTGGTCCTGAACGTCTCCAGCGTGGCCGTCATCTGGTTCGGCTCCTTCAGGATCGACGACGGCTCCATGCAAGTGGGCACCCTGATCGCCTTCTTGAGCTACCTCATGCAGATCCTCATGTCCGTGATGATGGCCACCTTCATGGCGGTCATGATCCCGCGCGCATCCGTATCCGCCGACCGCATCGGCGAGGTCCTGGCAACCGAATCGAGCGTCACGCCTCCGTTGAACCCCGTGACGTCCACGGCGGGCCGCGGCGAACTGGAACTGCTCGACGTCGGATTCGCCTACCCGGGTGCCGAACAGCCGGTGCTCAGCGGCATCAGCTTCCAGGCGCGCGCAGGCCAGACGACCGCGATCATCGGCAGCACCGGCGCCGGCAAGACCACCCTGGTGAACCTGCTGCCGCGGCTCTTCGACGCGAGCAGCGGCTCGGTGAGGATCGACGGCGTCGACGTCCGCGAGCTGCACCCGGACCTATTGTGGGGCCACATCGGGTTGGTGCCGCAGAAGCCCTACCTGTTCTCCGGCACGGTCCGCAGCAACCTGCTCTACGGCAAGCCCGACGCGAGCGAAGAAGAATTGTGGCAGGCGCTCGCCATCGCGCAAGCGCAGGACTTCGTGGAGCAAATGGACGGCGGGCTCGACGCGCCGATCTCGCAAGGCGGCACCAACGTCTCCGGTGGCCAGCGGCAGCGCCTCGCGATCGCCCGGGCACTCGTGAAGCAACCCGAGCTCTACATCTTCGACGATTCGTTCTCGTCGCTGGACACGGCGACCGACGCGAGGCTGCGCCAGGCACTCAAGCGGCACACCTCCGGCGCCACGATGGTCATCATCGCGCAGCGCGTCTCCAGCATCGCTGACGCGGAACAGATCCTGGTGCTCGACGACGGGCGGCTGGTGGGGCGCGGAACCCACGACGAGCTGTTGGAAACCTCCGAAACGTACCGGGAAATCGTTTCTTCCCAACTGGCAGCTGAGGAGGCGGCATGAGCACGGCAAGCCCCAACCGCCCACCCCGCCCCGGCATGGGCCCGGGCCGCGGAGGCCCCTTCGCGGGAATGAACGTCCCGGCCGAAAAGGCAATGAACTTCCTGCCATCGGCGAAGCGGCTGCTGGGCACCTTGCGGCCCGAGCGCTTGTGGCTGGTCCTGGTCCTCGTCCTGGCGGTTGCCAGCGTGACCCTGTCCGTGATCGGACCCCGGCTTCTTGGCGAAGGCACCAACCTGATCTTCGCCGGCGTTGTCTCCAAGCAACTTCCCGCGGGCGTGAGCAAGCAGCAGCTCATCGACGGCCTGCGCGCTTCCGGCCAAGGATCCAAAGCGGACATGCTCAAAGGAATGGACCTGACGCCCGGCGTCGGGATCGATTTCGGTGCTCTGGCCTCGATCCTCATCTGGGTCCTGGTCCTCTACGTCCTGGCGTCATCGTTCGGCTGGATCCAGGCCTACGTGCTCAACGGCGTCGTGCAACGCACCGTGTACAGGCTCCGCGAGCAGATCGAAGCGAAAATCAACCGGCTGCCGTTGCGCTACTTCGACTCGGTGCAGCGCGGCGAGCTGCTGAGCCGCGTCACCAACGACGTAGACAACATCTCGCAAAGCCTCCAGCAATCGATCAGCCAGGCCGTGACGTCCCTGCTGACCGTGGTGGGCGTCATCTTCATGATGTTCCTGCTTTCGCCCATCCTCGCGGTCATCACCTTGGTGACGATTCCGCTGACACTGGTGACCACAATGATGATCGCCAAGCGCTCGCAGAAACTCTTCGTGGCCCAATGGAAGAACACGGGCGAGCTGAACGGGCAAATCGAGGAGACCTACACCGGGCACGCCCTCGTGAAGGTCTTCGGCCGCCAGCGCGAAGTGGAGCAGCGCTTCCGCGACAAGAACGCCGAGTTGTTCGCGGCGAGCTTCGGGGCGCAGTTCATCAGCGGCTTGATCATGCCGTCCCTGACGTTCATCGGAAACCTCGTCTACGTGGGCATCGCCGTGGTGGGCGGCCTGCAGGTGGCCTCGGGCGCCATGCAGTTGGGCGACGTCCAGGCCTTCATCCAGTACTCCCGGCAGTTCACCCAGCCGCTGGCCCAGCTCGGTTCCATGGCCAACCTGCTCCAATCCGGCGTTGCGTCGGCCGAACGCGTGTTCGCGCTGCTCGACACCGAGGAGCAAAGCCCCGACCCCGTACCCGCTGCCGTCCCGGACATGACGCGCGGCCGCCTCGCGTTCGAGAACATTTCCTTCTCCTACTCGCCGGACAAGCCGCTCATCAAGGACCTGAGCCTCGTGGCCGAACCCGGCCAGTCCGTGGCGATCGTCGGACCCACCGGAGCCGGCAAGACCACGCTCGTGAACCTCATGATGCGCTTCTACGAGCTGGACGCAGGGCGGATAACCCTCGACGGCGTGGATATCGCCTCGATGTCCCGCTACGAACTGCGCTCGCGGATGGGCATGGTGCTGCAGGATACGTGGCTGTTCGGCGGCACCATCCGGGACAACATCGCCTACGGCCGTCCGGAGGCCACCGAAGCCGAGATCCTGGAAGCGGCGCAGGCGACCTACGTGGACCGCTTCGTCCACTCCCTGCCCGACGGCTACGACACCGTGCTCGATGACGAAGGCAGCAACATCTCGGCGGGCGAGAAGCAATTGCTCACGATCGCCCGGGCATTCCTTGCCCGTCCCTCGGTCCTGATCCTCGACGAAGCCACCAGCTCGGTTGATACCCGGACCGAGGTGCTCGTGCAGAAGGCCATGAATGCCTTGCGCACGGACCGGACGAGCTTCGTAATCGCCCACCGCCTATCCACCATCCGCGATGCCGACCTCATCCTGGTCATGGAGTCCGGACAAATCGTGGAACAAGGGACACACACCGAGCTCCTGGCGGCCGGCGGAGCCTACTCGAGGCTTTACGAGGCACAGTTCGCAGCCCCGGTGGCCGAGGTCTGAGCGCCGCCACTCGCTCCTGCGGCCCCGAATTCGAGTAGGGACACGCGTTGCCTTCGCCTAGCGCTGATTGGGAGGCTTGACGCACCCGCCCCAGGGCCGGCCTGGGGCGGGGCCACGTGTGATGGCAGCGATCGGAGCAGTCATGTATCTGTCCCTCTCGGACTGGCGCAGTCGCAAGGTCGACTCGGACCCCGGGTCCGTTCCGCCGTTCAAGCTGGCCCCCACCATCCTCGCTTTGGGGATCGTGAGCCTGCTGACGGATGTCTCGTCCGAGTCCGTTGCCGCCGTCCTGCCCCTGTACATCACCGCGTCTTTGGGATTGTCCACGATCGCGTACGGGTTCGTGGACGGGATCTACCAAGGCATCAGCGCCACCGTGCGCATAGCCGCGGGCTGGACAGCAGACCGCGTCGGCATTCCGAAGTGGGTCGCGTTCCTCGGCTACGGCCTTTCGGCGGTTGCCAGGATCGGGCTGCTCGCGGCCGACGGCTTCTCCTCGCTCGCGACCGTCATCGCCGTCGACCGGTTCGGCAAAGGTATCCGCACCGCACCGCGCGATGCCATGATCAGGTTCGCCGCGCAACCCGAGCACATTGGCCGGTCCTTCGGCGTCCACCGCATGCTCGACACTGTCGGGGCGGCTCTTGGGCCATTGCTGGCGTTCGTGATCCTCCTGGCCATTCCGAACGGATACCACGTAGTCTTCATCGCCTCGCTCGCGTTCGCGTTCATCGGCTTGGCGGTCCTGGGACTGTTCGTCCCCAACGAGCGGCGACGTTCCGCCGTCGTCACGGTCCGCGACCCCAAGCCGGCCGCTCCGCGCCTGCGGTTCCGCGACGTCAACACGCCCGGGATGCGCCGCCTCCTCCTTGTCGCCGGCGTGCTTGGCTTGCTGACTGTGGGGGACGGGTTCCTCTACCTGGTGCTCCAGGCACGAACGGCCTTCGCTCCCGAATGGTTCCCGCTCCTGTACGTCGGAACCAACATCGCCTACTTGCTCCTGGCGATCCCCATGGGGCGGCTCGCGGACAAGTGGGGCCGGACCCGGGTATTCATCGCCGGGCACGTGGCCCTCCTCACGGCATATGTTTGCGTCATGACGTCCTGGGGAGGTCCGCTGACCGCCGTCGGGACTCTCGTCCTCCTAGGTGTTTTCTACGCCGCCACGGACGGGGTGCTCGCCGCCCTCGCCGGCCTCCTCTCGCCCCGCCAAGGCGCGGCGACCGGAATCTCCGCCGCACAGACCGTGGTGGCAGTGGCCCGTCTGGCCGCTTCGACGGGCTTCGGCCTCCTGTGGTTCGCGATCGGCAGCCAGGCCGCCATGGGCGTCGTCGCACTGTTGCTCGCGATTGCCTTGCCGGCGGCGGCCGGCTTGCTGCGCACGGCCAAGCAAGCCACGGCGTGAACACGAAGGCCCGGAGCCTTGTGCTCCTCGTCGTCGTCGTCCTCCTGGCCCTCGGTGGCGCGGGAGGCTACGGCGCGTGGGCCTACGCCCGCCAGCAGGAGCAGTCGCGGGCACCGTCCGAGGCCTCCATCGCTTCCGCTGCCGCCGCGGGGCCCTTGATCTATTTCCGCAATACAGCGTCCGGACAGGGCCAAGGCCTGGTAGCAACAGTCCCGGTCGGGGACCCGCAAGGTCCCAGGACACTGACGAACCAGGCGTGCGACAGGATCTATGTCGCGGCCGACCGCCGCATTTGCCTGCACGCCAAGATCGGCCTTGCCAACACCACGGACGAAGAGATCCTCGACGCCGATTGGCACCTCCTGCGCACCCGCACCCTTGACGGGGCGCCCAACCGGGCACGGCTTTCCGCGGACGGGACATTGGCCGCCTCCACGGTGTTCGTCGCCGGTACCAGCTACCTTGGCGGCTTCTCCACCGCCACCGAGATCTCCGCCTCCGACGGGCAAAGCTTCGGCAACCTTGAGAACTTCACCATCAACATCCCCGGCGTCACCTTGACCGCGGCGGAGCGCAACGTCTGGGGCGTGACCTTCGCCCACGACGGCGACACCTTCTACGCCACGGTTGGCTCCGGAGACCGTAACTGGCTGGTCCGAGGCAGCATCAAGCAACGGACGCTCACTGCCATCAATACTGGCGTCGAATGTCCTTCGCTCTCCCCGGACGGAACCCGCATCGCCTTCAAGATCAAGCCCGCCGACCCCAACGAACAGAAGACCAGGATCCTGGCCGTCCTCGATTTGGCCACCGGCAAGGTCACCACGCTCGCCGAGGGCCGTAACGTCGACGACCAGGCCGAGTGGCTCAACGACAACACCGTCCTCTACGGGCTGGCCCGCGGCGCTCCCGCGGGGGACAGCGACATCTGGTCCGTTCCGGCTGACGGAAGCGGCAAGCCCACCCTCTTCATCGAACACGCGTGGTCGCCGTCCGTCGTCCGGCAGTAAGTGGAGTTAAAACAGGGGACGACGGCGGAAGGTGCCTTCCGCCGTCGTCCCCTGTTTGGTGCGGGAGCCGTTGCTACAGCGAGTGCGTGTCGAAAGCGGCGGCCTTGGCCGCGCTTCCGGCCAGGCTCACGGTGTAGGTGTTGGGGCCCGCGTAGGTGACATCGATGCTGGCCTTGGAGGTGTTGTGGCGCAGCGAGAAGTCGTGCACGAGCGCATCCAGCGTGTGGTGCGCGTTCGCGCGGTCCCAAATCTTCAAGGTTACTGAGTCGGCGGTTTCAAACGTCATTGTTTAGTCCTTCCATTCATGAATCCGGTTGTGCGGCCATCGCGCCTATGCGAAGCCGTTTATTGACCAATCCATGAACGCCTGAGACTCATCCAGGCGGCTCTGAGAGCTCACCGGTTCGGCCTCATTGCGTCCACCAGCTTGGGCAACTCGGCCGGGGAAGCCCCTGCCAAGTCTTTCCATGGTGCACAGCTTGGGCCGGACGTCTCAAGCTACAAGGCCTTTTATTGCCCGTGAATCTCATCACAGGTCCGCTGTCTTCGGGGACATTAACGTACCTATCGCTGACCTGGGCTGGGAATGAGCAGCCGGAACCACCTCGTCGATGACCCGGAGCGCGTGGAGGGTCCGGGTCATCGACGAGGTACTGACGGAACTGCCCTTAGCAGCCCTCGAAGTCCGTGAGGACCTTGACCTTCTCCGCTGATGCGGACGTCGGATCGAACACGTAGCCGAGCCATTCCTTGGCCAGCCTGCTGGCGAGTTCCACGCCTACAACGCGCTGGCCCATCGTGAGGACCTGGCAATCGTTGGACAGGATGGAACGTTCAACGGAGAAGGAATCGTGGGCCGTTGTGGCGCGGATGCCGTCCACCTTGTTGGCCGCGATTGCCACGCCGATGCCGGTGCCGCAGAACAGGATGGCCCTGTCCGCCTTGCCGTCCCGGATGAGTTCGCCGGCCTTGATCCCGACGTACGGGTACGGCTTGGTGAAGTCTTCCGGTGCATCGCTGCGGTTCACGCCGATATCGATGATTTCGCTGATCCGCGGATCGTTGCCCAAGTCTTTGAGGATGCGGTCTTTGTAGTCCACGCCTGCTTCGTCGGCGCCCAACACGAGCCTGATGCCCATGGTTTGTCCTTTCGTGGTCATGCGATGGCTCCAGCCTCATTTGCGGCACCGGTTCCGGCGACAGCCTGGCTGGCCGCGAAGTACGGACCCATGACGGTGAAGACCATTGCGAGGGAGGTTGCCCCGGGATCGGGAGTGCCGAGGCTCTTCTCGGCGAGCGGCCGTGCGCGGCCCTTGAGCGGGCGGAGGGATGCCGTGGCTTCCGCTGCCGAGGTCGCAGCCGCAGCCGCTTCGGCCCATGCTGCTTCGGCAGCGGTTCCCGAGGAAACGAGCTTGGCGAAGGTTTCCGCGAAGGGGAGCAGCGCATCCACCATCGTCTTGTCGCCCACTTCGGCCTTGCCGAGCGTGGTGATGCGCGTAGCGAACGCGGTCACTCCGGCCGCGAGTTCCTCCTGCGAAGGCGCGTCCTCGTTGCCGATGGATTCGCCGAAGGCCCGGAGGCCCGCGCCCCAGAGGACACCGGAGGTTCCGCCGGCCTTGTCGGCCCAGGCATCGCCCGCCGCACCCAGAACGTCGCCCGCTCCGGCGCCGTCGCCAAGGGCCTTCGCCGCCGCGGCAACCGCTGCGTCGATTCCCCTGACCATGCCCCGGCCGTGGTCGCCGTCGCCGGCGATCGCGTCCATGTCGCCAAGCCGCGATTCGGCGTCGTGAATGGTCTCCTGTGCGGCATCCAGCGCTGCAGCACAACGGGCCGCGTACTCGCGCGAAGCGGCAGTGGCAGCGAACTCGACAACGTCGATGCCGCCGTCGGACTCTTCATCAACGCTTTGTCCGCCGCTCGCCAGGGCGGCGTTGCCGCGCCGGTAGGCGGGAGTCTCGGCGGGAGCGGTCCAGAGCGGTTCGAGTTCCTCGTCGAGCCAGGTGATGGTGAGCGAAACACCGGACATGTCCAGGCTCGTGACCAATTCGCCGACCTCTGGCATGACCAGGGTGTAGCCCGCGGCGCGCAACAGCGGTGCGACCGTGAGCCACAGGACGAACAATTCCTCGTGCTTGGTGGAACCGAGTCCGTTGAGGATCACCGCGATCCGGTTCCCCGCACCGGCGGGCGTTTCGGCCAGGAGCCGCGCCACGAGTTCCTGCCCGAGTTCCTTCGCCGGCGGAAGTTCGGTGTCCAGCAGTCCGGGCTCGCCGTGGATGCCGAGGCCGAGTCCCATCTGCCGGTCCTTGAGCGTGAACAACGGAGCTTCCGCGCCCGGGAAGGTGCAACCGTGGAAGGCGCTGCCGATGGTCCGGGTCATGCTGTTGGCCTTGCGGCCCAAGCGCACGACGTCGGCCAGGTTGTCGCCGCGCTCCGCTGCGGCACCCATGACCTTGAAGACCGTGAAGTCGCCCGCGATGCCTCGGCGCTTGTCCGCTTCCGACGGCGTGGCGCTGGCGATGTCGTCCGTCACCAGGACGTTCTCCACTGCGATGCCCTCGTTCGCCAGGCGCTCGCTGGCCATTCCGAAGTTCAGGACATCCCCGGCGTAGTTGCCGTAGGTGAATACCACCCCGGCGCCGGACTCGGCGGCCTTGGCGACGGAATAGGCCTGCTGGGCGGACGGCGAGGTGAAGATGTTGCCCACCACGGCGCCGTCGGCCAGTCCGGCACCGATCAGGCCAGCAAACGCCGGGTAGTGTCCGGATCCGCCGCCGGCCAGTACTGCGACCTTGGGTTGGCTGGGACGGTGGCGACGCACGGCCCCGCCGGGAACCTGGCGCACCAGGCCCGCGTGGAGGTCGCAGAAACCGGCGAGGGCTTCGTCGGCGAAGTCGGCTGGATCATTGAAGATACGGGTCATCGTGGGCTCTTTCGGCTACGTTGCGGCGAGTGCTAGTGGATGTGGCTTCCACCGTTGATGTCGATGGTGGTGCCAGTCAGGTAGGCGGACTCTTCCGAGGACAGGAAGGTGATGACCGCGGCCACTTCCTCGGTGGTGGCGTTGCGGCCCAGCGGGATGCCGGCGTTGATGGCAGCTTCCTGCTCGTCAGTGCTGCCGACGCGGATGTTGGTGTCCACGGCGCCCGGGGTGATGGCGTTGACGGTGACGCCGGTTTCGCCGATTTCGCGTGCCAGGGCCTTGGTGAAGCCCAGGATGGCGGCCTTCGCGGCGGAGTAGGGGACCTTGCCGAAGACGCCGCCGCCGCGCTGGGCGGAAACGGAGGACATGTTCACGATCCGGCCCCAGCCGTTGGCGATCATGTCCGGGAGGAATGCTTTGGTGACGAGGTAGGTGCCGGTGGCGTTGACGTCCATGACCTTGTGCCAGAGTTCCAGCGTGGTTTCGAGGAACGGTACCGGCGAGGTGATGCCTGCGATGTTGGCGAGGGCTCCGACGGCGGGAAGGTTGCCCGCGCTGACTTCGGCGGCTACTGCCTGGTAGGCGGCGTTGACGGAGCCTTCGTTGGCGACGTCGATCTGGTAACCGAAGGCGGGGACGTTGAATTCGTTGCCGATTTCGGCCGCGACCTTGGCGGACTTCTCGCCGTCGAGGTCCAGGATCGCGATGGCCCAGCCCTGGCTGGCGTAGCGGCGTGCGGTGGTCATGCCGATGCCGCGGTCCGAGGTAGCGCCGGTGAGGACGGCAGTGCGCTGGATGGTGGTCATGTTGGTGCTCCTAGGGTTCTTTGCGGTGGTGGGGTAGTTCAGATGAGGTCGCTGATGAAGCTGGCGGCCTTTGCGGTGGCTGCCGGGCGTTCGTCGTGCGTGACGTCGCGGGTTTCCAGCTCGAGCGAGAAGTGGCCGCCGTAGCCGCTCGCCGCGAGTGCGCGGAGTCCGCCGGCGAAGTCCGCCTGGCCGTTGCCGATGCTGAGGTTGATGTTTCCGGGCACGGCGTCCCGGAGGTGGACATGGGAGATGCGGCCTTCGTGCCGGGCGATGTACTCCAAGGGGTCTTCGCCCGCGGCGACGATGTGGCTGAAGTCCATGACGATCCCGACGCCGGATCCCGCCAGCCGTGCGGCCAGCTGTTCCGCGCGGTCCAGGTTCCAGCAGAACCGGAGGAAGTGCAGGGATTCGGTCCAGAGTTCGACGCCGAACTCCGCGGCGCGCTTCCCGGCGGCAATGAGCTGGGCCGCGACCGTGTCCAGGTCCTCTTCCAGGCTGCGGACGGGTTCGTGGGACAACGCCCCACAGGGGAGGACAAGTGCCTTGGCGCCGATGTTGGCGGTCAAGGTGAGCAGGGCGTCAAGGTGCCGTGCGCGGCTGGCCTGCTGGTCGGCGTCGAGCACTGCGTTGAGGTCCCCGATGTCGCCGTTGACCGAACGGACCGCCAGTCCGGAAGCGATGACCTGGGCGGTAACTGCGGTGACGGCGTCGGCGTCGAGTTCGTAAGGAACGTGGTCGCAAACGCCCGGCAGCGCGCCGAGGTCGATCTCCTCGAAGCCCAGTCCACCGATGGTGCGCAGGGCGGTGGGCAGGTCCTGGTGACGGAAGCTGATGGACGAGCAACCGAGTCGGGAGTTGAACATCTTCGTTGACCTCCAGTCATGCCCTGTGGGCAGTGGTTCATGCCCGGGTGGGCTGTAGTGATGACAACCACAGTACGAAAGTTAACTGTCAACAGTCAACCCTTGAAGTTGACTGTTGACAGATGTGGATGATTCAGGTCACACTGGCGTATCATTTGTTAACAGTCGACAGTGCCGGGGTGCCAAGCTCCGGTCGCTCTTCGAAAGGGATTCACCCATGAGCAACGAAGCTCTGACAATGCGCGGGCCGGTCCACGGCACCAAAGACGCCAAGCGGGTCGCAATCGGCTCCGGAGTCGGCGCGGTTATCGAGACCTACGACTTCATCGGCTTCGGTACGGCGGCCGCGCTGTACTTCGGCCACGCGTTCTTCCCGGGAACAGACCCCGTGACCGGCACGCTTGCTTCCTTCGCCACCCTCGGCGTCGGTTTCGCGGCGCGCCCCCTTGGCGGCATCATCGGCGGGCACCTTGGGGACAAGGTGGGCCGCAAGCCCGTCCTGGTCACCTCGCTGATCCTCATGGGCCTGGCCACATTCGCCATCGGCCTGCTCCCCACCTACGCGATGGTGGGATTGTTAGCGCCGGCGCTGCTGGTGTTCGTCCGCATTGTCCAGGGCCTTGCTTTCGGCGCTGAGTGGGGCGGGGCGATCCTCATGAGCTACGAGCATGCTCCTTGGAAATCCAAGGGCAAGTTCACGGGCATCGTCCAGGCAGGCTTCCCGGTGGGACTCTTGCTGGCCAACCTCGTCTTCCTCTTCAGCGTCCAGCTGGGCAGCGAACTGGCGTGGCGCATCCCGTTCCTCGCGAGCATCTTCCTGGTGATCGTCGGCCTCATCATCCGTTCCAAGGTCCCGGAATCCCCGGTCTTCGACGAAGTCAAGGAATCCGGCGACATCGTGAAGGCTCCCATCGTTGAGGTCCTCAAGACCGACTGGCGCAACATCGTGAAGGGCATCGGCCTCCGCATCGCCGAGACCGCCGGCTACGCCGTGTCCATCACGTACATGATTTCCTACCTCAACAGCCAGCACCTCGCGGACAAGACCCAGACACTCGTCGCCCTGTGCATCGCATCCGCCATCGGCATCTTCGCAACCCAGGCCTGGGGAGCGCTCACGGACCGGATCGGCCGCCGCCCGGTGTACATCTGGTCCTGCGCCTTCGCCGTCCTCTTCGCGATTCCGATGTTCCTGCTGGTCAACACAGGCCTGTTCTTCTTCGTCATCGCCACGATCGTCGTCTCCTACGCGATCTGCCAGAACTCCCTCGCCGGAGCCCAAGGCGCCTGGTTCCCCGAGCTATTCCAGGCCAAGACCCGCGCTTCCGGCGCCAGCCTGGCCTACCAGATCTCGGCCATGATCTCCGGATTCACCCCCTTCATCACCACCCTCCTGTTCGTCGCCTTCGGCTGGGTGGGCCCGGCACTGCTCTTCGGCGCCTACGCCCTGATCGGCCTCTGGGCAGCTATTGCCACGAAGGAAACCTGGGGCAAGCGCGAGCGTGAACTGGCCGATGAGGCCACCAAAAGCACTCCCCAGTCCGTAACCGCCTGATGGGTCCCGCCACAGCCGCCCCGGAAATCGCCACACGAAAGCTCGGAGAAACCACGATGGAACGCATCGACCGCGTCAGCGCGGCCGCCCACCGGATCAGGCACCACGCCCTCAACATGGGCGAGGTCCAGGGCCAAGGCTACGTAGGCCAGGCCTTGGGAGCCGCGGATATCCTCGCCACTGTCTACTCGGACCAGCTCCGGTTCCGCGCAGACGATCCCGCCTGGGAGGAACGCGACCGCTTCCTGCTCTCCACGGGCCACTACGCGATCGGCCACTACGCAGCCCTCGCCGAAGCCGGAATCGTTCCGGTCGAGGAACTCGAAAGCTACGGCTCGGACGATTCCAGGCTCCCGATGTCCGGAATGTCCACCTACACCCCGGGCATGGAAATCTCCGGCGGATCGCTTGGCCACGGACTCGCGATCGCCGTCGGAATGGCCCTCGGCCTCCGGCAGCAAGGCTCCACGGCGCGGGTGTTCAATTTCCTTTCCGACGGCGAACTCGACGAAGGCTCCACGTGGGAAGCCGCCATGGGCGCGCACCACCACCAGTTGGGCATGCTGACCGCGATGGTGGACATCAATGCGCTCCAGGCCGACGGGAAGACGGACACGGTCCTCCGGACCGAGCCCGTGACCGAAAAGTGGGAAGCCTTCGGCTGGTACACGCAGCGGGTGGACGGGAACGACGTCGGTGCGTTGCTTGCCGCGTTCGACAACGCAGCCGCCCAGGCCGCCGCCGTCGGGCGTCCTTCCGTGATCCTGTGCGACACGAAGGTGGGACGCGGCGTGCCGCTGCTCGAAGAACGCGAAAAAGCGCACTTCATGCGCATCGAAGAACACGAATGGCAGCTCTGCCGCGAACAACTGAGCGCAGGATTCAACGGGAAGGCCGAGCGATGAGCACCACTTTGAAAGCGCCCAAGCTGAAGACGTCCGCGATGATCGCCTCGTTCGCTGATCCGGGCCAGAAGACAGCGTCCGCACCCTTCGGACACGCGCTCGTGAAGGCGGCCGAAGCCGACCCACGGATCGTCGGGCTCACGGCCGACCTTGGCAAGTACACGGACATGCACATCTTCGCCAAGGCCTTCCCGGAGCGCTTCTTCCAGATGGGCATGGCCGAGCAGTTGCTCTTCGGCGCGGCCGCCGGGATGGCCGAAACCGGACTGGTGCCGTTCGCTTCCACGTATTCGGTGTTCGCCGCGCGGCGCGCCTACGACTTCCTGTGCCTCGACATCGCCGAACCGAACCTGAACGTGAACATCGTGGGCGGACTCCCCGGCCTGACCACCGGCTATGGTCCCAGCCACCAGGCCACCGAGGACATGGCGATCTTCCGCGGCATGCCGAACCTGACCATCGTGGATCCTTGCGACTCCGTGGACATCGAGCAGGCCGTACCGCAACTGGCGGCCAGCGAAGGACCCACCTACCTTCGCCTGTTGCGTGGCAACGTGCCCACGGTCCTGGACGAATACGACTACACGTTCGAACTCGGCAAGGCCAAGGTCCTGCGCGGCGGCAACGACGTCGTGTTTGTCTCCAGCGGCCTCATGACCATGCGCGCCTTGCAGGCAGCGGAGGCGCTGGCCGCGCACAACGTGGATGTCGCCGTCGTGCACGCACCAACCATCAAGCCGTTCGACGCCGGGACCGTCCTCGCGGAAATCAACACCGACCGCCTCGCGGTCACCTTGGAGAACCACAGCGTGGTCGGCGGCTTGTTCGAGACCGTCGCCTCGGCGCTCGTCTCCTCCGGCGTCGGCAAGCGGGTGGTTCCGGTGGCGCTCCCGGACGAGTTCCTCGACGCCGGCGCCCTTCCGACGCTGCACGAGAAGTACGGATTGTCCGTCCAGCGGATCGTCGCGAAGGTCCTCGCAGAACTGGGCTGATTCCCCGGAATCCCACCATTAAATGGCGGGAGCGCGGCACCGGCAAGTGCCGGTGCCGCGCTTCTGCCGTAACATCGACACATAGAAGTTCGACTGTAAACAGTCAACCACTGACATTGAAGGACGGGCACGATGGCCGTAACAGCACCCCTTTTGGGGCTGGAAAAGAAGAGCCTCCGTGAGCAGGCGCTCTCCGCGCTGCGCACCGCCATCACCAGCGGCGAGCTGGCACCGGGCAGGCACCTCGTGGAGACCGAGCTGTCCGACATGCTGCAAATCAGCCGCGGCACCCTCCGCGAGGCATTGCGGCAACTCGAGCAAGAAGGACTCCTGTCCGCCGGGCCGCGCGGCCGCCTCTCCGTCCGCCACCTCGACGCCAAGGAAATCCGCGATATCTACTCCGTTCGGGCAGCCCTGGAATCCCTCGCCGCGCGCACGCTATGCGAAATGGCGGACCGGAAGCACGCAATCGCGACGCTGCGTACCGCGATCGATGCGATGGCCGCTGCCGCCGAGGAAACCCTCGAGGAGCGGATCGAATCGGATCTCGAATTCCACCGCACCATGTGCCGCCTGACCGGCAACGAGACGCTGCTCCATTCGTGGGAGTCCTTGGAAGGATCGATCCGGATGTCCATCATGTTCGCCGGGCTCGAAAAGGGCGTGAAGAACATGAGCGTCGCGCGGCACAACGACATCGTGGCCGCCATTGAGACGGGGGACGTCAACCTGGCCCGGAACACGATCCTCCAGCACATGGACAGCGCCGCCGCGGAACTCGTGGCCTAGGCGCAGCTAACTTACCTGCCTACGTACGCCGCCAAGTGCTCTCCCGTCAGGGTTGATCGCGCGGCCACGAGATCGGCCGGAGTGCCCTCGAAAACCACCCGCCCGCCGTCGTGCCCGGCGCCCGGTCCGAGGTCGATGATCCAGTCGGCGTGCGCCATCACCGCTTGGTGGTGCTCGATCACGATCACCGACTTGCCGGCATCCACGAGCCGGTCGAGCAAGCCAAGCAATTGTTCGACGTCGGCCAGGTGCAGTCCCGTCGTGGGCTCGTCCAGGACGTAGACGCCGCCCTTGCCGCCCATGTGGCTCGCGAGCTTAAGGCGCTGGCGCTCACCGCCGGAGAGCGTGGTGAGCGGCTGCCCCAGGCTGAGGTAACCGAGCCCGACGTCGGACAGCCGCTGAAGGATCGCGTGCGCCGCCGGGATGCGCGCCTCGCCCGCCGAGAAGAACTCCTCGGCCTCCTTGACGGACATCGCGAGCACTTCCGCGATGTTCCGGCCGCCGAGGTGGTATTCGAGGACCGATGCCTGGAACCTCTTGCCCTCGCACTCTTCGCACGGGGTGGACACGGTGTCCATGAATCCCAAGTCCGTGTAGATGACGCCGGCGCCGTTGCACGTGGGACATGCGCCCTCGGAGTTCGCGCTGAACAGCGCCGGCTTCACCCCGTTTGCCTTCGCGAACGCCTTCCGGATTGGCTCAAGGAGACCGGTGTAGGTCGCGGGGTTGCTCCGCCGCGAACCCCTGATGGCTCCTTGGTCCACCGAGATCACGCCTTCGTCGGCAGGGATCGAAGCATGGATGAGCGAGCTCTTTCCCGAGCCGGCCACACCCGTCACCACCACCAGGACGCCCAGCGGAATGTCGATGTCCACGTTGCGGAGGTTGTTGGCCGTGGCGCCGCGGATTTCCAACGCGGCATTGGAGCTTCGCACCGAGCCCTTGAGCGCGGCCCTGTCTTCGAGGTGGCGCCCCGTGAGGGTGCCGCTGGTACGCAGTCCTTCCAAGGAGCCCTCGAAGACCACCTGGCCGCCCGCGGTGCCGGCGCCCGGGCCGAGGTCCACCACGTGGTCGGCGATCGAGATGGCTTCCGGCTTGTGCTCGACAACGAGCACAGTGTTTCCCTTGTCCCGCAGCTGGAGCAGGAGCTTGTTCATGCGCTCGATGTCATGCGGATGCAGGCCGATGGTGGGCTCGTCGAAGACGTAGGTGACGTCGGTGAGCGAGGAGCCCAGGTGGCGGATCATCTTGGTGCGCTGGGCCTCTCCGCCGGACAACGTGCCCGCCGGACGGTCGAGGGAGAGGTAGCCGAGGCCGATTTCCGCGAACGAGTCCAGGAGGTGCTGGAGGCCGTTGATCAGGGGCTGCACGGATGGTTCGTCCAGTACCCTTACCCACCGGGCGAGGTCGGTAATCTGCATCGAACACGCATCGGCGATGCTGATTCCGTTGATCTTGGATGAGCGTGCCGCTGCGGTGAGCCGGGTGCCCTCGCAGTCAGGGCACGTGGTGAAGGTTATGGCCCGCTCCACGAAGGCGCGGATGTGCGGCTGCATGCCCTCCGGATCCTTGGACAGCATGGACTTCTGGATCCTCGGGATGAGGCCTTCGAAGGTGAGGTTGATGCCTTCGACCTTGATCTTGACGGGTTCCTTGTGGAGGAGGTCGTGGAGTTCCTTCTTGGTGTACTTGCCGATCGGCTTGTCCATGTCGAAGAAACCGGATCCGGAGAAGATGCGGCCGAACCAGCCGTCCATGCTGTACCCGGGGATTGTGAGGGCGCCTTCGCTGAGCGACTTGCTGGCGTCGTACAGCGCGGTCAAGTCGAAATCGGTGACGGAGCCGCGGCCTTCGCAGCGCGGGCACATGCCGCCCGTGATGCTGAAGCTGCGCCGCTCCTTGGTGGTGGTCCCACCGCGTTCCATGGTCACGGCGCCCGCTCCGGAAACCGAAGCGACGTTGAACGAGAATGCCTGCGGAGAACCGATGTGCGGTTGTCCAAGCCGGCTGAAGAGCATCCGCAACATCGCGTTGGCGTCCGTCGCGGTGCCCACCGTGGAGCGGGGGTTCGCACCCATGCGCTCCTGGTCCACGATGATCGCCGTCGTGAGGCCTTCGAGGACGTCGACGTCGGGCCTGGCCATGGTGGGCATGAAGCCCTGCACGAAGGTGCTGTAGGTTTCGTTGATCATGCGCTGCGACTCAGCCGCGATGGTGCTGAACACGAGCGAACTCTTGCCCGAACCGGACACCCCCGTGAACACCGTCAGCCGCCGCTTGGGAATGTCGATGCTGACGTCCTTGAGGTTGTTCTCGCGAGCGCCCTGTACCCGGATCAGCTCGTGGCTGTCGGCAATGTGCGTCCCTGGAGTCTGCGCTTCCGTGGCCGTGCTCATCGTGTCTCCATCTGTTGTGCGCGGGCCGTCGTCGCGGCCGGGCCGAGGCGGACCTTGTTGCCCATGACGGCCATTCTAGGCGCGGGCTTGCCCTGCCAGTGGATGCGACCGGCCGAGTCCATCATCTAGAAGTCAGGTGCTGGACAAGCGCGTCGAGGATCGGGATTTGTCCTTTGACCAGCTTGGTGCGGGCAACGGATTCGCCGGTCCACACGGCGTCGTCGATCTCGGGGTAGCTCTTCACCAACCCGGATCCCTTGGGCCACTCCAGCTCGAACGTGTTGCTCACGATCTGTTCGGGCCGGAAATCCGTCTCCGCGGCGAAGACCGTGATGAGCTTGCTCGACGGCTGCCGGAACGTGCCCAGCGGGAAGTATTCGACGGCGGGTGGCTCGGTGCCGATTTCTTCGGCGAATTCGCGCTTTGCCGCCACCAAGGGATCCTCGTGCTCAAGGTATTCGCCCTTGGGGACGGACCACGCGTGCTCATCCTTCCGCGCCCAGAAGGGGCCGCCCATGTGGGCGATCCACACCTCGAGGTCTTGTCCGGCCGTAGTGCCGGTCGCGCCGCGGCGGTACAACAAGAGTCCGGCGCTTCGAATTGTCATGGTTCAGCCGTTGTAGCCTTCCACCTGCTGCGCTGGCCGCACCGAGGCCTCATTCGGGTTTTCCCCGTACTGTTTCTTGGCGCGCCGCTGCCGCAAGAGGTCCCAGCACTGGTCGAGGTCCTGTTCGAGGCGCTCCAGGCGTGCGCGGTTCGGGGCGTGGTCAGGTCCGGGAGGTGCGGACTCGGCCTTTTCCCGCAGTTCCCGTTCCTCATCCACGAGGGACTTGATGCGCTGGAGAATCCCTTGTTCGTCCATGGTGTCCTTCTTCCTTGTGGTGGTCGTTACCAGTCAGGGTAGTGACGTGCGCGGAGGGTGGCCAGTGCCCGTGGAATCCCGGTGTGCGGAATACTGGGAGGAGGAGCAGGATTTCCGCGGGCGAAGGCGGTGGACCGTGAACCATGAAAACAGTGCGTTCAGGCGCCGCTTGGAGCGTGCCCTCGAACTGCGGAAGGTGCGCACTACCGGCATGACGGCCCAGGAAGAGGCCGAACTCGCCGCCGCTGAGGAAACGGAACGCCAGGGGCGCCGGAAAGTGGGCGACGCCGCGCGGGTGGACTACCTCGTCCGCGATGCCATGGCGCAGGGGAAATTCGACAATTTGAAGTACTCCGGCAAACCGATTCCCGGGCTGGGGGAACGCTACGATCCCGATTGGTGGGTCAAAGGACTCATCCAGCGGGAGCAGCTGAGCGGCCTGGGTCCGAAAGCCATCCTGCTCCGCACGGAAGACGCCGGGCTGGACGCCAAACTCGACGCAATGTACTCGGAGAAGCAAGTGCGCGAGACCCTGGAGGACTTCAACGCCCGGGTCATCGACGCGCGGCGCCAACTCCAAGGCGGCCCGCCGGTGATCACGAAAACCCGCGACGTCGACGTCGAACTGGAACGCTGGCGCCAGCGCCGGGCAGCGGCTGCGCAAGCTCCCGCTGCGGAGGCGCCTGAGGAGCCTGTCAAGAAACGGTGGTGGCGCCGCATCTGGAACGGACCCGGCTAGGCAGCCCCGGAGCCGGCTCCGTCCTAGTGCGCCTCGGGCTGCGCCGTGGGTGACAAGTGAAGGCCGGCTATTTGCCATCGCCCGTCGTTCCGGACCAGGATCTGCGTCACGCGGAACTGGCCGTTGGAAGGTTGCCCACGGTAGGCGGACTGTTGGTTCTGGATCCCGATGAGGACCGCCGAGTCGCTGTAGGTGCGGACGCTGTTGATATTCCACTCGAGCTTGTCGTTGATGAAGGTTCCTTCCTGGTATCGCTGGAGCCACTCGGCCCGCGTGAGGACGAATCCGCGTGGTCCGACGGCTGTGAAGTCTTCCGCCAGCAGCTTGTCCAATGTGGCGGCGTCATTGTTCCGTTCGGCCTCTGCCCAGATCAGGCTGAGTTCTTCAATGTTGGAACGGGTTTCATTCATGGCTGGGTTTCCTTTCTGCTTGTGTTGAAGGCAGGCGTTCCTGCCAGGCGTCCGCCGTCGACCGCCAAGACCGTGCCCGTGACGAATGATGACTGATCCGAACACAGCCACAGGGCCGCCGCGGCGATGTCCGACGTGGACCCGATCCGTCCAAGGGGCACAGCTGCCGCCACGCGGTCTTGAGCAGCTTGCCCGGCAGCAGCGAGGCGCTCCGTGAGGATGGGCCCTGGCGCGATGGCGTTGACCCGGATTCCCTGCGCGGCATAGTCGAGCGCGGCCACCCGGGTGAGGCCTCCGACGCCGAACTTGCTCGCCACATAGCCGCTCATGCCGGAGACGCCCTGTTCTCCTGCTGTGGAGGACATGTTCACGACCGCGCCGCCGGAACGTCCCGCGCCGCCGGACAGCATGAGTCCGATTTCGTACTTCAGGCAGAGAAATACTCCGCGCAGGTTGGCCGAGATTGCGGTGTCGAATTCTTCACTGTCCCAATCGGCCAGCGGGGCTGGTGTCCGGCCTCCGCCGGCGGCGTTGTTGACTGCGGCGTCGAGGCGGCCAAAGCGGTCCCGTATCCCGTCCAGCAAGGACTTCACGGAGTCCTCCCGGGTCACGTCGACGGGCATGGCGACGGCGGACCCCGGGCGGCCGGATGATTCGGCAATCGCCGAAACCTGGCGGTCCAGGTCCGCGGCGTTGCGCGCGGCGAGGACAACCTGGGCGCCCGCACCGGCCAAGGTGGCGGCGATGGTGGCGCCGATGCCGCGGCTGGCACCGACCACGAGAGCGACCCGCCCGGACAGCAGCGAGGTGGGTTCCGCCGTCGTCATGCCCGTGCCGTTCCGCTAGTGCCGGCTGTTCTGCCGTCCGCTCTGTCGGCCGGGGCGCCGTGGGCGCGTGCTCGCGGATCCTCGTTGGCGGCAGCCCGGTTGCGCGGCAACAGGAAGCCTGCCGCCACCAGCCACGCGAGCCCTCCGAAGCGCCCGATGGGTAGCAGGAACTGCAGCGGTTCGATCGCCATGGAGAGGAAGCTCAGTTCGCTCAGCGCGGCGAGGACGAGCCCGGCCCACGCAAGCCAGCGCGGCATGAAGCGCAAGATCAGCGACGGAACCGCCAGCCCCGCCACCAACAAGCCGATTCCGACGACGAAGCCCACGCCTCCGGTGATGAACGCCAGGAACGCGAGTGCGTGGGTGAGTGTGGCTTCCGTCGTGATCTCGGGCCGGCTCAACAGCCACGTTACGGAGCCCGAAAGCATGAGGAAGATTGCCGCCGTCGTACCGCCGAAGAGGCCGATGGCGGGACCTGGGACACGGACTCCCAGCCGGAGCTGCCGGGCGTAGACGGTGGCCGCGTAAATCCCCAAAGGCACGGCGGAACCGAACTGGAGCATGCCGTTGACCCGGGTTGCCGAGACGTTTTGCTGGAAGAACGCCGCCACTTGGGCTTCGGAAGCGAACGGGGACACGAACGTTGCCCCTCTGGTCATGATTGCTGAGGCGATGAGGCCGAGGAGGAAGATCCCCAGGCTGACAAGGGCGAGGATGCCCGGGTGCGGGCCGCCTGATTTCCGGCGACCGTCGGGAGGAGGGGGAATGCTCATGGCTGGACCCTTCTACTGTGGTTTGGCTCTTTCTTCTTACCTTGACAATTGCATCACTACTCAAATCGTTCACCTGCAGAATTATTCTGTCAAGCGGGTATTCTGGAGTCATGGAACCAGCATCGCCGGGCAGGCCGAGCCGCGCCGCCTTTCTCTTGTCGCAACTCGGCGCCGTCGCATCGTCCCGTTTTGCCGCGCGCACGCGGGAGATCGGCCTTTCACCGAGCGACGCCGGAGTCATCCGTTTGCTGGGCCGTGAACCCGGGCTAAGCCAACGTTCCCTCGCGGACCGGCTGGGTGCCGTCCCCAGCCGGGTTGTTTCGCTCATTGACTCCCTGCAGGAACGCGGGCTGGTGGAGAGGACCCGCAGCAATGCGGACCGCCGGAACTACGAACTCCACCTCACCGACGCCGGAACCGCGGTCCTGCGCGAACTGCGGGAGATCGCCGAAAAGCACGAAGCGGAACTTCTGGCGCCGCTCAATCGTGAACAAATCGCGCAACTTGGTTTCCTCCTCGCGCAGCTCGCCGCAGGCCACGGACTCGACGCGGACCTCCACCGGGATGTCGCGCGGGAACCGGTCGCGAGGGAGTCGCGGGTAGGCTCCTGACCGGCGTGAAGAACCTCACATTGTGGGGAATAGCAGCAACATGGTGTATGTTGCACTTTCGCAAGACAACACCGAAGAGAAGAGAAAACCCCAGGTGGCAACCGATTACGACGAACTCCGCTCCGACGTCGCGGAATCCCAAAATACGTCACTCCAGGCGCTGCAGTCCGCTAACGCACCGGACGCCCGCAGCGTGGTGCGCGAGCTCGACGAAGCCGACGCCTTTGAAGGCAGCGACGTTCCCGGCGGCGAGTTCGTGGCCGAAGAACTGGTCATCGCAGTGGTCCCGCAGAAGGACGACGAGTTCACGTGCTACTCGTGCTTCCTGGTGCGCCACCGCTCACAGATTGCCCTCGAGAAGGACGGCCACGCCTACTGCGTGGAGTGCGAAGGCTAGATCCCTCGCAGCACCCGCCCCTCACAGGGGCTTCAGGCGGCTCTTCTTGGCCAGCTTTTCATAGCGCGCTCCGGAGTCTGCTGCTCGCTGCTCTTCCGCAGCGAGCAGCCGGCCGAAGGTGGAGCCGTCCGCCATCGATCCGCCCGTCTCCCTTGCGAGCCGGCGCAGCACCAACTGGGCGATGACGCTGTCCTGGTGCTCGCCCAGGACCTTCTGCATCTCCTGGGCACGCCGGGCCAGCTTTGCCGCAGGCTTGCCGTGCACGGTTTCAAGCACCTCCGCCGCGTGCCGCAGCCGTTTGGCGTCCTTGCGCACCCGGTGAAGCGCCGGATCATGTTTGGCGCCGCTGCTCTTGTTTGCCGCCTTTTGGGACCGGCGGAGCCGCTTGATTGCGTTGGCGCTCAATTTCGCGGTGACCGGGCGGGCCTTCTTTTTCGCTTTGGCCTTGAGCGGGGGATCGTCGCGGAAGGTTTCAAGTGCGTCGAGCAACCGGAAATAGCGGCTGTTTCCCATGGTGCGGAGAAGCTCGCGGTATCCGAAGTTGTAGGAGGAATCGAGCTCTTCCGTGACCTTGGCCGCGGCAGGACCAGGTAGCAGCTCGTCCGGCTGCGCGTTGAGGACGTCCGCTATGCGTGCCCGCAGCACCTCGGCGTCCCGAGCCCTGCCGAGTATTCCGCTTAGCCATTTCAACTCGGTCTTAAGCGGGGCAACGACGTCGGCATCGAAGAGCTTTCCGTACACGGACAAGATCGAGCGCAGGCGGCGCGTTGCCGATCGCATTTGGTGCACGGAGTCGTCCGTTCCTTGCCGGACGGCCGAGTCCAGCGCCGTGATTTCCGCGATCCGTTCGGCGACATACGACATCACGGTGTCTCCCGCCGGCCCCTTCTTCCGGACCTTGGGCGGCGTGGGCACTGCCGGTGGCCAGGCGGTCCCGAACGTGTGCGCCAGCTTGGAGGCATAGGCCGACGGCTTTGCGCCGGATTCGGACAAAAGGCCTTCGACGCTGTCAAACAGAGCCTGATCGCCGTGGAGCAGCTCGACTTCCCACTCCCGCCACTGCCTTTCCAACTGGGCCGGATGCAGGGCGGTGGCCGTCACGAAGTCGTCCGCGAAGTCGGCCAGCGTGGCGTGGTCGGCTCCTCGCAGCCGGTACACCGTCCGCCGCGTATGGACCCGGGCCACAGGCCTGAGCGTGGCTAGGCGGGTGAACACGAGCAGTCTTTCAGAGAGTTCCTCGGGAACGGTCTCGGGCTGGCCGAGCGGCGCGTGGATTTCCAGACGGCTGTCCGTTCCCGCGGGGAGCTTCACGTGCCAACCGGAATCCTCGCCGCCCGTCCGGCGTCGCAGGGTCACCCGGTGCCTCGCGAGGGCGAGGTCATCCGTATCGAAATACACGGCCTCAAGTTCGTGTTCGACGGGAGCCGCAACCGATTCGACGCCTTCTATCGAGCGGAAATCGGGCACTGGCATTTCAAGCGTTGCTTCGTACTTGCGTTCTGTTTCCAGGGATTCCTGGTTCGACATGCTTGTTCACGGCCTCTCGCGTCTCTTGCCTCTCACGTACGAATCGTCCCACTACGCCACCCCATGGGAAAGCCCTTTGCCTGTCCCAACCCGTGCGTTTCGCCCATGGGCCTTGCGGGCAGCTCGATCTGGGGAAGAATGTGGGAATGACGTCGACGACGTATCTCGATTGCCTTGTTCCCCGGCCCGAAGGGGACCTCCGATGAGCGCTTTCGTCCTGATTCCGGGCGCTGGCGGCACGGCCTGGTACTGGAGTCGCGTTGTTCCCCTCCTCCGGGAGGCCGGGCACGACGTCGTCGCGGTGGACCTGCCCGGCGACGACGAAAACGCCGGGCTGCCTGAATATGCCGGGCTCGTCGAAACAGCCATTGACCGGCGTGACGGAGTGGTGCTCGTGGCGCAATCGCTGGGCGGATTCACGGCAGCCATGGTGAGCGCGCGTGTCCGACTCGGCGAACTGGTTTTCGTGAACGCGATGATCCCGGCGCCGGGAGGGACTCCGGGCAGCTGGTGGCAGGAGACTGGCTGGGAACAAGCGCGACTGAGTGCCGCGATTGCGGGCGGCTACAGTACCGAGTTCGACCTGGACGAGTACTTCCTGCACGATGTGCCACCGGACGTGGCGGCGGAGGGGGAACCGTACCAGCGTGCGGAGGCCGATGCTGTTTTCGGATCGCATTGCGATTTCACGGACTGGCCGGACATTCCCCTCCGGGTCCTCAGCGGAACGGAGGACAGGTTCTTCCCGCTCGAGTTCCAGCGCAGGCTGGCGCGCGAACGGCTCGGCGTGAAGCCGGATGTCCTGCCGGGCGGCCACCTCCTCGCGTTATCGAACCCACGGGGAGTGGTGGACTACCTCTTGCGGCGCTGAATGGTCCAACAGTTCGCATGAAGCAGCGAGAGTGCGCGCCCAGTTCGCTCCGAAAGGATGACGGCGACCCGACAACGGAGGATGCTTAAAGTCGGGAGGGGATTTTCAATGACACGAGATGTGAGTCATTTCGAACGCCTTTCAGCGTGGACCGAAAATGACATTAAGCCGGCCGTCGGCAAGCTTTTGCGGGGCGACGACGTGCCTTCCGGACTGCCGCGGAAAGGCAGTCCTGAGCCCTTGGACTTCCAAATCCCCGATGAGTTGGATCGGGCACTGGAATCGGCATCGCAAACGCTCAGCCTCACGCCCAGCGAGATATTGCGCGAGGCCTTGGCAGAATGGCTGGGCAGCCACGGGCAGCCTGCGGGCCATCATCCGTTCGGAAAGCACACGGCCCTTTAGGCTGGCCCAAACCACCCGGGGCCGGTCAGCGGTGACCGGCCCCGGGGAATGGCGAGGATTACTGCTGGCCGCAGTACTTGGTGAAGTTGGCGCCGGCGTTCTGGTAGTCCGTCTGCATCGAGGCGAGCTTTGCCTTGTCCGGGTTGTCCTTCGACGTCTCGTCAAGGTAGTCCACGAGGGTCTTCAAGGTGGGCTTCAGTTCGTCCGAGGACACCACGGCGATGGGACGCAATTGGTTCGCCACCCGGATGGTTCCAGTCTTGTCCGAGGTATTCGTGGGGTTCGAGATGACGGTCTTGACCCGGGCGCAGGTGTCCGCAGTGCTCAACTGCTGCGATGCGGAGCACGCTGAAGCGGAGAGGACGAGCCCGGCCGCGAGCAGGGCTGTGGTGATTTTCTTCATGGTTCCCTCAGTAGTTGCTGACGTTCGATTGTAAGCAGACCGCGCACGGCACCCAAGGCGGGCCGGCTTTGCGAACGCTCCGGAACGCGCGCCCGGCACCCCGATCCCCGCTCACTTATGGCCGCAAAACGGCCGACCCTTGTGCACGATTCGCACAAGGGTCGGCTTGTTTTCGGCCAAAGCTGGGCGGCCGTCCGGGCTGCTAAAACCGGGCTGCTAAAACCGGGCTCCTGATACCGGTCAGCGACCGGGGAGCACCTTGGTTCCCTCGATCTGCACGGCTTGGAGCTTGTTCGGGTCCAGGCCAAGGGTCTTCAGGATGGTCGGTGCGATCTGCGTCGTCTCGACGGCGGCACCCACCGTCCGGGCATGCTCATCGTTTGCACCGGAGACCACGAGCGGTACATCGCGGTCCTCCGCACCGGCACCGCCGTGTTCGGCGATCTTCGACTTGCCGCCCGTGTAGACGACCCCGGCCTGGGCGATACCGAGGATATCCGGGTAGCGGGAATCGCTGGCCTGGGTGCCGAAGTAGCCGGCAACCTCGCTACCGGCATAGATCTTGTCCAGGCCGGACGACGTCACGGTCTTCGCCGCGCCGTTGATGTCATTGCCCGCGGCGGTGTGCGAGGCCAAGTAGTCCTTCGCGAACTGTGCTGCCGCCTGGGAGTGGTCCGAGAGCCACAACTGCATGATGTCGTCGTCCGTGGAGAACGCGACGAGGTCCGCCGTGCCGGGGTGGGCTGCCTTCCAGGCTGCGTTCAGGCCGTCGATGATTGTGCCGTCGGGAACCCTTGTGAGTGCGGTGGGGTCCATCGGGGACTGTCCGTGCTTGGCCGAAAGGATCACCGTGGTGTCCTTCGCCTGGCCGGACGCGGCGAGCGCGGCCTCGAACTTGCCCACGGAGGCGTCGACGAAGTCCAGCGCCTTGGCGAGGAGCGGGCCGGGGACGGTGCCGCCCGGAAGGTAGCCGCCGGTCAGGCCGTCCGACGTCGGGAGCTTCTGGGCAGTGGAAACGGACTGGAAGTTCATCCCGAAGATCGCGGGCACGGCGGCCGCGATGGTGCCCGAGTGGTCCTTGCCGGCGATTTCGTTCAGCACTGCCTGGACCTTGTAGCCGTCGTATTGCTGGGTGGCGGCGTTGTCCTTGGTCCAGTCGCCCGTGAAGGGAGCCGCGGCATTGCTGTTGATTTCCGGCGTGAAGAGATCGTCAATGCCCTTGCCGGACGGCCCGTTCAGGATTTCGTAGGCGGGGTGTTTGTCCGACCACGCCGTGGTCAGACCGGCGCTCTTGGCCACCTCGAACACCGTGTTGACCTTCAAGTACTGGTGCGGATAGACCGGCTTGCAGCTTGCCGGGTCTACCGGAAGCGCCGCCGGGTTCAGGAGGGATCCGGGCTGACCGGTCATCGAGAGGATGCTGGACGGAAGCCCGCTGAGGCCTTGCCCGGCGTCGAGCGCGGTCTGGTCCTTGTCCGCGGCTTCGGTGAAGGCCACTTCGGCGCCGGGCGCAGTGTTCTTGCAATCCGTGGTGCCTGCGGGCAGGAGGGCCCTGTTGTAGGTGTCGTCGTAGTAGATGCCCGTGGTGCCCGGGTTGCCGCCGGTCAGCTGGCCCACCATGCCCGGGAACGAATCCGAGGGAACAGGGGTCTGGGCGTTGGTGTAGCTGGTGCCGTGGTTGACGAGAGATGCCAGGGCCGACGTCGGGTGGTTCTTGACGTAGGTGTCCAGGTCCTTCTGGTGGAGGCCGTCGACGGAAAGCAGCAGGACGTGCTTGGCGGTTTCGCCCTTGCCGCCCTGGCCCTGCTGCGAGTTCTGCCCCTGCGGGTTGTGTGTGCCTTGGGCGTCGTCCGCCAGTGCGGGCGCTATTGCGGATCCGCCCATCAATACGGCCCCGAGGACCGCTGCTGCGGCCAGGCCGGTTTTCTTGGCTGTCTTCATGTGAATGAGACCCTTCGCTATTGCGTTGCCTTATCGTCTGAAAGTTTGTCCCCGCATGATTCTGGCTGGGAAAACGGCCGCATTTTCCCGGAATCGGCCCTCGGGCATAAACATTCACCGCAGGTTCAATTGCGGGTATCGGAATTCCTTGGAAACTCTCAGGAATGGGCTGGCGAGGCGGCCGCCCGAGGCGCGTGCCGCCGTCGTACGCCCGGCGCCAGCCAGCGTGGCCTACCGGGGGAGGGCCCGACGTCGGACGCGTCCAGTGGCCGGGCCGCTTTAGCAGGCGGGCCGCTCAGTGGGAGGGCGACGGGGAGGGGGACGGGGAAGGCGGCGCGGGAGGCGCGGGGAAAGCGCCCGCCGGGTACAGGCGGCCTACTTGGGACATGTAGTTCGCCCATTGCGGGCCTGCCAGCATGTAACCGTCCAGCGCGGGATAGAACTTGCCGTTGATGGTCACGTTCTGCCCGGGGCGGGACTGGCCCGCGGAGGTGTCGCCGAAGAAGGACGCCGTGGCGAGACCGGTGGTGTAGCCGACCACCCACGTTGCGCCATTGGTGTTGCTGGTGCCCGTTTTCGCGGCGGTGGGGAACAAATCCTGGACCTTCGGCTGGATGTACACGCCCGAGCCCTTTTTGAGGACATCCTGGAGGACGGAGGTGACGCCACGGGCAACCTCGGGCTTGACGGCGGCCCGGCAGGAAGCCGCCTGCGCCGGGAGCTTGGCCCCGCTCGGGGTGGTCACGCTCAACAAGGCGATGGGTGCGCAGTATGAACCGTCATTGGCGTAGGTGGCAAAGGCGTCGGCGAGTACAAGCGGCGAGACTTCGGTGCCGCCCAGGAGATTGCCGAGTTGGAGCATGTTCACTGGCGAGCCGTCAACGCCGCTGTGAAGGCCGACGGCGTCCACTACATGCTGGATTCCGCAGAAGTCCAGCTGGGTGGCCTCGGCGAAGGTTGCGGTGTTGATGGAGTTGTAGAGTCCGTAATTGACGGGCATCGGACGGTAGTAGCCGGCGTCGTTGTTGCGAAGATCGTCAGCGGCACCGAGGCTCTTTTCAGCGCTGTCGTAAGCTCCCAGCACCTTGCCGCAGGAAGCCCGCCAGGGGAAACCCAGGGGATAGACCTGCTTGGAAGCGTCCACAACCTGGGTGGGGGATTTGCCCTCGTTGAGCCATTCCGTGAAGGTGAACGGCTTCATGGTTGACCCGGGTTGGAAACCTCCGTCGCCATTGAGGTCATTGCCGTTGGCGTCCTTGGCATCGACATTGAAATTCAGTTGCGAGTCGAACTTTCCGGGAGTCGGCAGCCATACGGTGTTCTGGGCCATGGCCAGGATCCTGCCGGTCCCGGGCTGGATGGTCACCAAGGAAGCGCCCCATTTATCCGGGTTGGCTCCGGCTGTGGCGTCCACTTGCGTCTGGGCCGCTCCCTGGAGCCGGCTGTCCAAGGTGGTGGTGATGGTCAACCCGCCGCGGTAGAGGAGGTTCTCACGGTCCGCTGGAGTGGCGCCGTACGCCGGGTTGTTGAGGATCAGATGGGAGATGTAGTCGCAGAAGTAGGGTGCCATTTCCGCGGAGCCGCAGCCTTGCCCGCCGGCCGAGATCTTGAGCTGGACCGGGGTGGCCACGGCCGCCGCATACTGGGCTTGCTGGATCATGCCTTGCTTGAGCATTTCGGAGAGGACCAGGTTGCGCCGTTGGATGGCATGGTCCGGATAGACGGTGGGATCGTAATAGCTGGGGCTGTTCACTAGTCCGGCCAGCAGGGCGGCCTGGGGGAGGCTGAGGTCCTTCGCGGAGACGCTGAAGTAGTGCTGTGCCGCGGCTTCAATGCCGTACGCGTCCCGGTTGAAGAACACGATGTTGAGGTAGCCCTCGAGGATCTGGTCCTTCGTATACCGCTTTTCCAGCTCGACGGCGAGCTTCATTTCGCGCACTTTGTCGCCCAAGGTCTTTTGGCCGTTAAGCACAACTTCGTTGCCTTGTCCGGCAGCCAGAAGGGTCTCGTTGAGGACGTTGGCCACATACTGCTGGGTAATGGTGGAGGCGCCTTCCTTGGCACCGCCGCTCAGGTCGGAAAAGAGTGCGCGGATGATTCCCCGAGGGTCAACCCCGCCGTGCTGGTAGAAACGGCTGTCCTCGATGGCCACGATTCCCTCTTTGATGTAGGGGGACATCTGGTCGAGGCTGACCTTGACGCGGTTTTCGTCGTAGAAGGTGGCGATCGTCTTCCCGTCCGAGCTGAGCACCGTGGTGGCCTGTTGAAGTGGAGTGATATCCAGCTGGCTCGGGAGTGCGTCAAAGTACTGGACGGAACCGCTGACGGCGAAGCCCACGGAAGCCACGGCGGGAGCTACCAGGCTGGCTGCGAGAACTCCGCAAACAGTACTGGTGACCAGGAATCCGAAGATCCTGAGCATGACCCGCGACAAGGAAGTCTTCGGTTCGTTTTTCAACGCCATGTTTCCAGCTATCGACCTCGTGTGTTTTCCACATTACGCCGCAACCCTGGGAGCAACTAGGCCCCGCCACCTCTCGAGTTTGTGTACACCTCACACCCCTTAAGAAGGCTTTTAACGGGTGTGAGGTGTACACAAACTCGATTGCGACACGCCCGGGTGGTTATGTTCGTCACTTCGCCCGCGCGCTGGCACGAAACGGCGAATTTCCGGATGCATACTGATGGTGTTGCGGTGCTGTTGAGGAAGGCAGGTGGGGCGGCCGTGGAGACTCTCATGGCTGTGGTGCGGAGCGAGTATTTTCCCGCGGGAGCGGTGCTCGTGTCAGTGGTTCTGTTCTGGACGATCGGCCTGCTTGGCGGCCTGTCCTGGTTGAGCGGAGGGCAGCCGCCCTTGGCCATCCTGACCTGGATGATCTTCATCTACGGCGTCGTCGTCCTATCCCCCCTCGCCGGGATCCTTGCCGCCGTCGACCTCGTCCGCCGTTGGCTCCGGAACCGGCAGGCGCGCCTCCAGCAGCCCGCGGAGACCGACGCCGAGTCGCTCTAGCCATGATCACACGCGCCGACGTCGATGAAGCCGCCGCCCGCATTGCCGGGAGGGCCCGCCGCACACCGGTTTTCGAGGCCGACGCCGGAACCGTGCCCGGGCAGTTGTGGTTCAAGTGCGAGTTCATGCAACACACCGGGACCTTCAAGGCGCGGGGCGCCTTCAACCGTGTCCTCGCCGCCCGGGAGCGCGGCGAGCTCAAGGACGACGTCGGCATCGTAGTCGCGTCGGGCGGCAACGCGGGCCTGGCGAACGCCTATGCGGCAGCGCACGTCGGCGTGCCCGCCACCGTCTTCGTCCCGGAAACCGCGCCGGCCGTCAAGGTAAAGAAGCTGAGGGACATCGGGGCCACGGTTGTCCAGCATGGAGCCGAGTACGCGGAAGCTTTTGAAGCCGCGCTCGCCTACGCCGAGGAAACGGGCGCGGTCCTCTGCCACGCCTACGACCAGCCCGAGATCGCGGCCGGAGCCGGAACGGTTGGCTCCGAGCTCTTGGAGCAACTGGACGGAGTAGACACCGTTGTTGTTGCCGTCGGCGGTGGCGGCCTCATGGCGGGAATCGCGGCCGCCGTCGAAGGCCATGCCACCGTGGTGGGCGTTGAACCGGACAATGCGCCCACGCTCTACTCGGCCATGGCCGCCGGCGCGCCAGTGGACGTTGCCGTTTCGGGTATCGCCGCCGATTCCTTGGGTGCCCGGCAGATCGGCCGCATCGGTTTCGCGGTAGCCGTCCGCACAGGCGTCCGCCCCGTTCTAGTGTCCGACGACGACATCGCCGCCGCGCGCTCCCTCCTGTGGGAGCAATACAGGATCGTGGTGGAGCACGGGGCTGCCACGGCTTTCGCGGCCTTGAATTCCGGCGCCTATGTTCCCGCGGAGGGCGAACGCGTAGCCGTGATCCTGTGCGGCGCAAACACCGACCCAGCCACTGTTTGAAGCCACTGTTTGAAGCAGCGGGCGCGGTCCTGCCGTCGCCAGCCGCGAGTTGCTAAGCTCTAGCGAAAATGCCGGGACAGGCAAAACCGCTTCACGGGCAACTACCGCTTCAGGAACGGACAGCGACATGGCGCGATTGATCATCATGGGCCCTCCGGGATCGGGCAAGGGCACCCAGGCCGAACACATCGCGCGCCATTTCCGCATTCCGGCCATCTCCACGGGCGAAATCTTCCGGGCGCACGTCGGAGGGAAGACAGCCCTCGGCACCGAAGCAAGCAAATACATGGACAACGGCGAATTCGTACCGGACCACGTCACCAACGCCATGGTCCAGGAGCGGTTGCGCGACGACGACGCCAAGTCCGGATTCCTCCTGGACGGTTACCCGCGCACGACGGCCCAGATCCATGCGCTGGACACCATGCTGTCCGGCAACCGGCAGCGGCTGGACGTCGTCCTCGAACTGGCGGTGGAGGACGACATCCTGGTGGCCCGCATGCTCCACAGGGCGCAGGAACAAGGCCGAAGCGACGACACTGCACCTGTGTTCCGCCGTCGACTTGAGTTGTACCGCGAGCAGACGCAGGCTGTGGTGGCGCAATATACCGCGCGCGGAATCGTGATTGGCGTGGATGGATCGGGGAACAGGGAAGACATCACGGCCAAGGCCATCGCAGCCATCGAATCAGCACTAAGGGAGGCAAAATGAACACTTCCGCGGGAACGAGCCAGAAGATCGAGGACTACGCCATGATCGGGGACCTGCATACCGCGGCCCTGGTCAGCACCACGGGGTCCATCGATTGGATGTGCCTTCCGCGCTTTGATTCCCCCGCTTGCTTCGCCGCCCTCCTGGATTCCCCTGATGCCGGACGCTGGCTCCTCGCCCCCGAATCAGGCGGCACTTGCACCCGGCGCCAATACAGGGACCGCACGCTTATCCTGGAAACGGAATGGGAAACCGACGAGGGGCATGTCCGTGTCATCGATTTCATGCCCCCGCGGGATGAGGTGGCGGACATCGTGCGCGTGGTCGAAGGCATCCGCGGGACCGTCAAGATGCGCGGAGAACTGGTCCTCCGGTTCGACTACGGGCATGTTGTGCCGTGGGTCCGCCGCGACAGGCACGGTGTGCACGCCATCGCCGGCCCGGACTCCGTCTACCTCAAGACCACGGCGCCCACCAAGGGCGAGGACTTCACCACGGTCAGCGAGTTCACCGTGAACGCCGGCGACCACGTTCCCTTCGTCCTCACCTGGGCACCGAGCCACGAACGGCGGCCCCGCAGCGTCGATGCGGACAACGCCTTGGAGGACACCACGTCCTTCTGGCGGGACTGGTGCAAGCGGTCCACCGTCCGCGGACCCTATAGGAAAGCCATCCAGCGCTCGCTGATCACCCTGAAGGCACTCACTTACGCCCCCACGGGAGGCATCGTCGCCGCGGCCACCACGTCCCTCCCCGAACAAATCGGCGGCCCGCGGAACTGGGACTACCGCTATTGCTGGCTACGGGACGCCACGCTCACTCTCCAGGCGTTCCTGGCCGCCGGTTATACCGAGGAAGCCGCGGCCTGGCGGGATTGGCTCTTGCGCGCCGTTGCGGGCGACCCCGCCGACCTCCAGATCATGTACAGCATCCACGGCGAACGGAGGCTGCCCGAATCGGAGCTGGGCTGGCTTTCGGGATACCGGTCTTCGTCGCCGGTCCGCATCGGGAACGCGGCGGCCGAGCAATTCCAGCTCGATGTGTGGGGGGAAGTCCTCGATTGTCTCTCCCTGACCCGTTCCTCGTTGCTCGGACACGGCGATGAGGCCTGGGACATCCAGCTGGCGCTCATAGGGCACCTTGAGAAAACGTGGGACCAACCGGACAACGGACTCTGGGAGATGCGCGGCCCCAAGCGCCACTTCGTGCATTCGAAAGTCATGGCATGGGTGGCCGTGGACCGCATGGTCAAGGGTGTCCGGGAGGCGGGACTCCCGGGTCCCGTGGAGCAGTGGGAGAAACTGCGGGACAAAATCCACGACGACGTCATGGCCAACGGTTTCGACGCCGAACGGAACACCTTCGTGCAGTCCTATGGGGGCAAGGAGCTGGACGCGAGCCTGCTCATGATTCCAAAGGTCGGCTTCCTGCCCCACGACGATCCCCGCGTGATCGGCACCATCGACGCCATCCAGCGCGAACTCACGGCGGACGGATTCGTGCTGCGCTACCGCCCGGAAGCCAGCGACGACGGCCTGCCGGGGAACGAAGGCGTCTTCCTCGCGTGTTCCTTCTGGATGGTGGACGCGCTTTTGGGCGCCGGCCGCCAGGAAGAAGCGACTGAATTCTTCGAACGGCTCCTGTCCCTGCGCAACGACGTGGGATTGCTCAGCGAGGAATGGGACCCCCGGAATTCCTGGCAGCTGGGCAACACGCCACAGGCGTTCAGCCACTTCTGCCTGGTCATCAGCGCCCTGCAACTCCAGCACGGGAAAGCCCACCGCAGCGATGCCCCCATCGGTGGGGCGCCGTCGTCGGGCCCGGTGACGGAACCGGCGTCGGTATCTGACCCGGCGCCCGGAACAGGAGCGACGCCGGACTGACCCGTTCAGCGCTTCGGCTTGCGGAAGATGCGGCCCGCCAACGCGAGCCCGGCACCGAGGTTGAGAGTTGGCAGGTAGGCGCGGGCAACCGCTGTTCCGACCGCCGGCAGGGAAGCCGCGTCCGGGTAAAGCATGTAGAGGGGTTCGTACGTGGGCTGGAATTTCGCCTTGAAGGCCAGGAGCGAACGGAAACCGTAGACCGGTTCCAGCGTGGCCCCCAGCCAGTCGAGCAAGCGGTCCACGCTCCTTGGCGGCCGGGAAGGCGTCCTCCGCTGCGCGACGTCCGCGGCTTCCTCGGCCCGGGCGAGCGGAGCCCCGGAAAGGCTCAGGAACTCGCAGCCCTCATCCTTGAGGCTGAGCGCGGCCGAAGCGATGAGGAACTCGATGCTCGAGCGGAATCCCGTGCTGCGGCGACGCATGAAGTCCAGCGTCCAGCCCACAATGTGGCCGTTGCGGTAGATGGGCAGCCAGGAAGTCACTGCGTGGACCTTGCGGTGCCGGTCCACCGCGAGCAGGCAGCGGACCTCGGGGTCGTCGAGCTCGTCCAAGCTGCCCAGGGTAAAGCCCATCTCTGGCATGTTCCGGTCCGCCACCCATTCTTCGGAGATTTCCTCGATCTGGACCTGCACCGAAAAATGGGCCGCGGCGAAGCTCGTCCATTCGTACCGGATGCCCTCTTTCGCAGCGTTGTTGAGGGCCGTGCGGATGTCCTGGAACTTCTTCCCCTTGAACGTCAGCGAATGCAGGGGAAGGACGGTTTCCTGCGCCACCTGGGCCGAGCTCCAACCGGCGGAGTCCGCGTGATCACGCAATTCCTGTGGCACCGAGTAGAAGCAGGGTGTCCACCCGTTGGCGCGGCAGAAGCGCGCGAATTCCGCGAAGGCCGTGGCTACCTCGGATTCCGGGCCCACGGGCGCACCGAGGGTAAGCGCAATACCCGTGCGCACCCGATACGCCACAAAGGACCTTCCACCGGGCGAAAACCAGTACATGTTGCCCGGCCAGGTGGTCATCCAGGAGAGCGAACTTCCTTCCCCGGCCATGATCAAGGCCTTGGCCCGCTCGGTGCTGGAATCGAGCCGGGTGTGCGCCTGCCGGAGGAAGGTCCGGTAAATCACCGCGCCCGCTACCGCCCAGAAAACCACGCCAACGCCTTCGTACAAGAGGACGGCGTCGGCACCTTGCGGGAAGAACGCCGGAGGCACGTCGAGGACGTAGCCCAGGGGCAGGAAACGGTCCGGCACGTCTGCCAGCAAGTTAGCCAAACCGGGGGCCGGAGTGAAGTCCTGGGCGACGAGCAGGCCGACGCCCACGTAGACCACGCTGAGTACGGCGGCGGTGGGAAGGATCCTGCTCGCCTGGCGCTTGTAGGTTCCCGCAGGGGCCGGAACTTGGAACAACCGCCGGGACCCCAGCAGCACGGTCGAGAGCACCAACGGCAAGAGGAGGGGCAGTGCGAGGGCGAGCGGGTTGGGGTAGCCGGACCCTTCGATGGCGGCAATGCCCTCGCTTGCCCCGGTCTCTGCTGGAGAGGATAGGAAGACGTTGGCGATCGCGATGATCGCGAGGACGGACAGGCCAAGCTGGATGAGCAGCGCGCCGGCCCACGCGAAGCGTCGCCCGCGGCGAAGTCCGTCCGCCATGAGCACCAGGAGGAAGGACGGAAGGATAGCCATGAAGATCCCGCCGGCCCCGGCGCGCAACTGCAATTGGGCAACGGCGCAGTCCTTGGCCTGCGCAGGGTCCGAGCACAGGCTCTGGAGGGATTGTGGATCGACCGGCTGGATGTTGGTGAAAAGGAAGCGCAGGATGGACAGCGGTCCCACCGCATGCGGTATGAGTCCGGCAAGCACCGGCCCGATTGCAGACGCCCCGATCAGGAGCGCGATCAGGACGCGGCCTTCGTGGCGCGTGCTGGCAAGCCGGCCGATCCTCGGACGCCTGCCAAGCAGCAAGGGACCGAGGACCGTGCCCACCGCGGCCGCGGCAAGCCTGACGAGGTCCGCGAATGCCCCGCTGTAAAGCGCCAGGAGGAACAATAAGGCGAAACCGGCCAACCTGATGCGCCGTCGCCAAAGGGTGGCCATCGACGCCGTTCCAGCCATGGCGGCGCCGATGACGAACGCACTCGGACCGAGGAAGAGGTGGTTGCCGATCTCTTCCGTCCAGTTGCCCAGCAAGCCGCTCGCCACCACGAGGAAGCCGAGTGCGATCACGAGGCCAAGGAGTTGGCTGGCTACGGCCGCGAGGGCAAAGGCCCGGTGTCCCAAGCGCCGCTCGGCCGGGATGCCGATCAGAAGCAACAGGACGGTCTCGAGAATGTAGGAGATCGGATCCCTCGCCCAGAGGGCTGAGGACGCTATGGTCCACCAATGCTCAGGGAACGTGTGCGTAGTCGCGGCGACGTCAAGGCGCAGGATCCCGTTGGGTCCGAACGCACCGAAGGCAAGGCTCACGAGGCCCACGGCCCAGAAGACCACCACGAAGCCCAAGGTGACCGACGCAGAGCGTAATCGTCCGAGCCATGGGCGGCGGAATCGGGCTTTGGAGCCGGAAATGGATTCCGGCCCGGTCGCCGGCTGGTGCACGGGGTTCCTCTCAAGAGCCAGAAAGTTCAGCAAAATTCTTTCACATGCGCCAGGAGGAAGAGACAGGTATCACTTACTCGTGTCCTTTCCTCATTTCATCCAATAGACTCCGTCATAGCACGCTGTTCGGTCCGTCCCTAGCAGGAAAGTCGCAGGAAAAAAACGGGGCTGCCGGGCAGCTGTTTTTCGCGTTCAGACCATAATCCACTCCGCAGAGAAAGCAAGTTCGGGACAGGACGATGCACAAACCCCGCGTATTCACCCTCGCCGCATCCGTTCTCGCCGCTGGCGTGGTCCTGGCCGGCTGCGGGCAGGCGCCCGATGCCCCGAGTGCAGGGGACGGTAAGCAGGTTGCGCCCGTGGCGCCTTCGGGAAGTCCCGCCGCGGCGCCGGTTCCAAAGAAGTCCGTTCCGCAATTCGATCCCTCCACCTTGCCCATGGGGACCTTGTACAAGAACCCCGCCAACAACCGCAATGAGGTGATCCTGGGGGATGTGCGGCACACCGCCGTCCTCATCGGCGACTCGCAATCCGAACCGCCCGGGTCCTGGCCGCGCACGGCGCTTGCGGACCTCGGCTACAAGGTCTATTCGGTGGCGCGGGGCGGAACCGGATATGTCGCGGCGACGAAGGCTGCCGGCAACTACATCGACGCCCTGCAGCGTGGCGACTGGGTCTTGCCCTACGGTGCGCCCGCGCTGATTGTCCTCGAGGGCGGGGGCAACGACGCATCACGCAACGCGAGCGACGAGCAGATCACGGCGAACGCCAACCGGATCATCGCCGCCCTCAAGAAGCGGTACCCGCAAACGCGCCTCGCGATGATCGGAACCCTTGCCAGGGGCGCGAACGCCGGGGGCGGTCGACGCACGGAAGTCGATACGCTCTTGCGCGGCATCGCGGCGAAGAACGGAACTCCGTTCTTCAGCGTGGGCGACTGGATTACCAAATACCAGGTCGCAGGGGACTTGATGGACGGCGTGCACTTGAACGCCGCGGGCCATGCCAAACTCGCCGGTGTCCTGGCGGCGGACATGGCAGCGGCAGGGTTCACGCTACAGGCCGACCCGACCCACTGAGGCGGCGCCCGGCTGCGTCGCGGCCGGCCCTGCCACACCCAGCAGCCAACAACCACCATCCGAAGGAGTGCTCCATGAGAATCGCAGTGACCGGCGGAAGCGGAAAACTGGGCAAGAGCGTTGTCCGCAGGCTTAGGGCCGACGGCAATGACGTCATGAACCTGGATCGCGTGGGCCAGCGGGAGCCCGGAACCGTCGTCGTGGACCTGCGGAACTACGGCCAGGTCCTCGACGTGATCCTCGGCCTGGATGACCGCCACCAGGGATTCGACGCGATCGTGCACCTCGGAGCCATCCCGGCGCCGGGCTTGCTTCCGGATGCGGCGACGTTCGAGAACAACATGCTGTCCACGTACAACGTCTTCCAGGCGGCGCGGCGGGCGGGGATCAAGAAGATCGTCTACGCCTCCAGCGAGACAGTGCTGGGACTGCCCTTCGACGTCGATCCGCCCTACATTCCCGTGGACGAGGAGTACCCGGCGCGGCCCGAGAGCACGTATTCGCTGGTCAAGCACCTCGAGGAGCGGATGGCAATCGAGCTCACGCGCTGGGACCCCGAATTGAGCATTGTCGGCCTGCGGTTCTCCAACGTGATGGACCCGGAGGATTATGAGGGGTTCCCGTCTTTCGACGCCGATGCCATGCTCCGCAAATGGAACCTGTGGGCCTACATCGACGGGCGCGACGGCGCCCAGGCCGTGGCTCGCGCGCTGGAGAACGGCAAGCCGGGATTCGAAGCCTTTATCATCGCGGCGGCCGACTCCGTGATGGGCCGTTCCAGCGCTGGCCTGGCCGCCGAGGTCTTCCCGAACGTCACGGTCACCAAGGAACTGGGCGAGCACGAAACCATGCTTTCCATCGACAAAGCCCGCCGCCTCCTGGGTTTCTCGCCGGAGCACAGTTGGCGCGATTACCACTCGAACCGCACCACCCCCACCGAGGACTAGGGCGGTGTTCCGGCGACACGCCCGTCCCGCGAGGGCTGGCAGAACGCCCTGGACCGGAGAACAATTGAGTCATGGTCAGCTATTCAGCCCTTGAAGAAGCGTCCAGCAAGAATCCGCATGACTGGGGCCGGGCGATGGCAACGGCCATGACGAAGCTCCTGGATGCGGCCCGCATTGATGGACGGCATTTTGAACACGAGTTCCTCTACGGCGAGGAACTGCACATGAGGATCGACGAGAACAATGGCGGCGCCACGGTCAAGCTCACGTGGACACCGAAAGACGAGGAACCCAAAGAAGGCTAGCGGCTCAGGATTTGGAGTACGACATTTGGAGTACGACGGCGGCGCCCGCCTTTGCGGTGGCGCCGCCGCCTAGCCGCTTGCCTTCAGCACAGCCCGTCCAGGGTGGTGATGGCGAGGTCCCGGAGCTTGCCGGAGACCGGTTGGGTAAGGGCTGAGTCCAGTGCATCGGTTTCGGCTTCGGTATTGGGAGGGTAGGCGACGCCGACACTGAGCTGGCGGGTGCCGTCTCCGCTCGTGACGGTGATTCCGCCGAATCCGAGCGTGGATCCGCCATGGCCATAGTAGAAGCCGTTGGTGCAGTCGTCATTCCACCGTTGCAGGCCCAGTCCGTAATTGGCGGAATTCGTGGTCCGCATTTCCGCGAGGGCGGCCCTTCCCAGCAGCCTGCCGCGCATAAGGGCTGCATAGAACACGTTCAGGTCGCCAACGCTTGAGATCACGCCTGCGCCCGCTGAGCCCACTTGGAATTCGGGTTCCGTCACGTCGAGGAGTTGGCCGTCAACAGTTGAGTAGGCGTGGATCAGCCCTTGTTCCGGACGGTTGGGCGGGGCCAGGCTCGTTCGGCTCAGCCCGAGGGGATCGAAGATGTCCGTGGCAAGGACGTCGCCGAGGGGGCGGCCACGGTACTTCTCAATGATCAAGGCGAGGGCGGCGTAGTTTGCGTCCGAATAGATGAACTGGGGTGCCAGCCGTTCCACCCAGGGTTCCCTGCCGGCCAGCTTGAGGAGGTCTTCCGGGCTGAACCGGGTCTGGATGGCTTGTTTCAGGGGTTGCGCCTTGAGCATGGGGGCTGTGGGCTCAGCCAGTCCCGAGGTGTGGTTCAACAGGGATCGAACCGTGATGGGCCCGGTTGCCTGGACCAGGCTGTCGAATTCGGGAAGGTAAGTCGAGACAGGCTCGTCCAGGTTGATGGTCCCTTCCTGCACGAGCTTGAGGACCGAGACCGCCACCATGGACTTGGTGATTCCTCCGGCAGGGATGCGGTCCGTGGCATCGGCGGCGTCACGCGTATTAAGGTTGCGCACGCCGTAGCTCTTGACCCACTTGTTGCCCCGGATGGAAACTTCCGCGACCACCGCGGTGGCCCCTTGCGCGAGCATGGCCTGGGCGAAGAAGTCCACTGCCGGAACGTCCAAAGGCGGGGTCGTCGTGGCCGCTGCTGCCGGCGTGGGTCCTGAGGCGGGCGGGTAGGTGCAGGCGCCGACCATCAAGGTGAGGGCCAGGACCGCAGCCACCAAGGGCCCGAAACCGAGGGATGTCCGGCGCGCCTGCGCAGCCTGCATGACTGCCTCCTGAGCAACAATGCGAGGCAACGGGCGCGCGCCCGTGCCCCCGTAGTTTCGATCGTCCTCTTTGGACAGGAAGGGGTCAACGCTGAAAACGCGGGTGCGGCCCGTGGACAGCGCTTTGGCACTAGTGCCCGAACGCAGTCCACGGGCCGCACCCACGAACTCGGCGGAAAAGACCTACGTAAGCTTGATCTGCCGGTTGACGTCCTTGTACAGGAGGTACCGGAATTCGCCCGGTCCACCCGCGTAGCAGGCCTGCGGGCAGAAGGCACGGAGCCACATGAAGTCGCCGGCTTCCACTTCAACCCAGTCGTTGTTGAGCAGGTACATGGCCTTGCCCTCAAGGACGTACAGGCCGTGTTCCATGACGTGGGTTTCCGGGAACGGGATCACGCCGCCGGGCTGGAACGTCACGATGTTCACGTGCATGTCGTGCGCGAGGTCGTCCGGGTCGGCGAAGCGGGTGGTTTTCCAGACGCCTTCCACATCGGGCATCTCGCGGGCTTCCACTTCCTGGTCGCTCGTGACGAAGGACTTGGCCTCGTAGCCTTCGAGGCGTTCGTACGCCTTGCGGATCCAGTGGAAGGAAACGATGTCGTCCGAGACGTTCTCGAGTCCCCAGGTGGACCCCGCCGCGAGGTAGGCGTAGCCGCCTTCTTCGAGCTGGTGTAGTTCCCCGTCGAGGGTCAGGTTGACCTTGCCCTTGGTGACGAACACGACGCCTTCGACGCCGGCCTCGAACTCGGCCTTGGGAGCCCCGCCGCCGGGGCCGATTTCCACGATCAGTTGCGAGAAGGTGGTGGCGAATCCGGAGATCGGGCGGGCGATGATCCAGGAGCGCGTGTTGGAGAAGCCGGGAAGGTTGCTCGTCACAATGTCCGTCAGCACACCCTTCGGGATGACCGTGTAGGCCTCCTTGACGATGGCACGCTCGGTGGTGAGGTGGGTCTGCGGGGGAAGCCCGCCTTCGGGGTAGTAGTACTTGCCCATGTCTGGATCCTTAGTTCGAAGTTGTGGTGAGCCGAGGGTGCGCCAGCGCGCTCAGCCGGGGGAGTTCGACGCCGGTGAGCGCCAGGACTTCTTCGGAACCTACCGCGCCGCATTGGACGCCGCGCAGGACGAAGGCGGCCAAGGCGCGGGCGGTGGCGGGCTCGTCCATGACGCCGCCTTCGGTGCGCTCAACGTAGTTCCGCAGGCGCGCCGCGGCTGCGGGGAGGCCTTCGCGGTAGAAGGCGTACGTTGCCGCGAACCGGCTGGGCAACTGGGCGGCGTGGAGGTCCCAGCCCTGGTAGTAGCCGCGTTCGAGGGAACGGCGGACCAACCGGCCGTGCAGTTTCCACGCGTTTTCCACGTTGTCACCCACGGGGATGATGTTGGTGGAGCCGTCGGAGAGCCGGATTCCCGTGCCCGCCACGGCCAATTGCATGACTTCCTTGGCGTAGTCGGCCACCGGGTGCTCCATGGACTGGTACTCCGCCGAGATCTGCAGCGAAGCGGAGTAGTCGTAGGTGCCGTAGTGCAGGGCGCTGATCCGGCCCGGAACCGCGTGCGGAAGCTGGGCCACGGGCGAGGTGCCGTCCGGTCCGAGGATGAGCTGCGGAGTCTCCACCTGGACCTCGAACCGCAACCGGCCCGCGGGAAGGGAGTGGATCTCTTCCAAGCGCGACACCGCGAAGTCCATCGCCTGCACCTGCGCCACGGTGGTGACTTTGGGCAGGGTCAGGATGAGGCCTTCGGGCAGTTCGCCCGCGGACGCCAAGGTGGAGACGAACAGATCGAGCGTGCGAAGGCCTCGCGCCCGGGTGGGAGCTTCGAAGCATTTGAACCTGATGCCGATGAACGGTGGTGCCGAACCCGCGGCCACGGCTTCGCTCACGGACTGGGCCGCTGCAACTGCCGCGACGTCTTCCGCTTCGTCGCCGCGGTCGCCGTAGCCGTCCTCGAAGTCCAGGCGCAGGTCTTCGATCGGTTCGCGGTTCAGCTTCGCGGCGACGCGGTGGGCGACGGCGGCAGCCAATTCGGGTTCCTGGCCCAACAGCGCACCAAGCTTTTCGAGGCCGCCGTGCGCGTCCGCCGTCGTGATCGCCTGGGCGCCCCACTCAGCAGGGAGCGACGGCGTGAACCGGTCCGCGGGCACGTACACCGTGTGGACGGGCTGGCGGGTGCCGTCGTCGCCGGGGTAGTTGCGATCGAGCAACTGGTCCGTGGCGGCCAGCTGGGAGTCGATGGCGGCGAGGTCCGCCGGGGTGAGGGAAGAAGCGGCCATCCCTACACCAGCTCGTAAGCGGGCGTGGTGAGGAAGTCCGTGTAGTCCTCGGAGAGGCAGATATCGGCGATCAGGCGGCTGGCCGGCTCGTAGAACTTCCCGAAGGATTCGGCGTCCACCTCGCCGCGCAGGCGTTCGGTTTCTTCGCCCAGGATGCGGGTGACCAGTTCGCGCGTGACCGTGTTGCCGGTATCGGCCAGGACGGACTTGTTGCGGATCTGCTGCCAGACCTGGGAACGGGAGATTTCCGCCGTCGCGGCGTCTTCCATGAGGTTGTGGATCGCCACGGCACCGCTGCCGGAAAGCCACACGGCGGTGTAGGCGACGGCGACGTAGAGGTTCAGGCGGAGCCCGGCCTCGGTCACCTGGCCGCCAGCGGAGGTGATGTCCAGCAGTTGCTCGGCGGTCACGGAAACCTCCGGGCGCTGCTTGTCCAGCTGGTTCTGCTTGCCGCCGTTGGCGGGGTCGCCGAGCACGGAATCGAAGACGTCCATGCAGGTGGAGACGAGGTCCGGGTGCGCAACCCAGGAACCGTCGAAGCCGTCGTTCGCCTCGCGGGTCTTGTCCGCGCGCACCTTCTCGAAGGCTGCTGCTGTGACTTCGGGCTCGCGTCGGTTCGGGATGACTGCCGCCATGCCGCCCATCGCGAAAGCGCCGCGCTTGTGGCAGGTCTTGACGAGCAATTCGGTGTAGGCGCGCATGAACGGAGCCGTCATCACCACGGACGCGCGGTCCGGAAGGATGAAGGACTCGCCGGCGTCGCGGAAGTACTTCACGATGCTGAACAGGTAGTCCCAGCGGCCGGCGTTGAGGCCGGAGGCGTGGTCGCGCAGTTCGTAGAGGATCTCTTCCATCTCGAACGCCGCGGGGATGGTCTCGATGAGCATCGTGGCGCGGATGCTGCCTTGCGGGACACCAAGGTAGTCCTGGGCGAAGACGAAGATCTCGTTCCAGAGCCGGGCTTCGAGGTGGCTTTCCATCTTCGGCAGGTAGTAGTACGGACCCTGGCCGTTGAGGAGCAGCTGCTTGGCGATGTGGAAGAAGTGCAGGCCGAAGTCCACCAGCGCGCCCACGGTGGGTTCGCCGTCGATCAGGAGGTGGCGTTCCTCCATGTGCCAGCCACGCGGGCGGGCAACGACGACGGCGAGCGGCGCGTCGGTGCGAAGCCGGTATTCCTTGCCCTCGGGCGAGGTGTAGCTCAAGGTGCCCTGTGCGGCGTCGCGGAGGTTGAGGATGGCGTCGATGACGTTGGCCCAGGTGGGCGTGCTGGCGTCCTCGAGGTCGGCAAGCCACACCTTGGCGCCGGAGTTCAGGGCGTTGATGGCCATCTTGGCGGGGGAGGCCGGTCCGGTCATTTCAACACGGCGGTCCCGCAAAGCCGCGGGTGCCTCGGCGACTTTCCAGTCGCCGTCGCGGATTTCCCGGGTTTCCGGGAGGAAATCGAGGCGGCCTGTGCGCGCCACTTCCTCGCGCTTGGCAACGCGGGCCGCCAGGAGTTCCGTGCGCGTGCCGGCGAAGCGGCGGTGCAGTTCCTCCACGAAGGCCAGCGCCTTGGGGGTCAGGATCTCTTCGGCACGTTCGATCGGCCGAGGGTCTGTCACTGTGAGAGCCATGGGGATGGTCCTTTCCTGGGACGCTAGCGGGCTGTGGATGCGGCGGCTGCGTTTGCTGCGGCCTGGGCTACCGCACTTGCGACGTCGGCGGCAACATGCGGGTCGAAGACGCTCGGAATGATGTAGCTCGCATTCAGTTCATCATCCGCGACCCGGTTGGCGATAGCCTCGGCGGCAGCCACGAGCATTTCAGGGATGATGTCCGATGCTCCGGCGTCGAGCAGGCCGCGGAAGAAGCCCGGGAAAGCCAGCACGTTGTTGATCTGGTTGGGGAAGTCGCTGCGGCCCGTGGCCACCACGGCGGCGTGCTTGGAAGCGATGACGGGATCGATTTCCGGGGTCGGGTTGGCCATCGCGAAGACGATTGCGTTCTCGGCCATCGAGGCAACCTGCTCTTCGCCGATCACGTGCGGGGCGCTCACGCCGATGAAGACGTCCGCGCCTGCCAATGCTTCGTGCAGCGTCCCGGAGAATCCTGCTTCGTTGGTGTTCGCGGCAATCCAGGTGCGGTGTTCGTCGTCGTACTTTTCGCCCGAGTGGATGGCGCCCGAGCGGCCGGCCGCGATGATGTGCTGCGCGCCCTGGGCCTTGAGGAGCTGGATGATGGCCGAGCCCGCGGCGCCGACGCCGGAGACCACGATCTTGACCTCGGAGAGCTTCTTGTCCACGACGCGCAGGGCGTTGACAAGGGCCGCGAGGGTGACGATGGCCGTTCCGTGCTGGTCGTCGTGGAAGACCGGGATGTCGAGTTCTTCGCGGAGGCGGTTTTCGATTTCGAAGCAGCGCGGGGCCGCGATGTCCTCGAGGTTGACGCCGCCGTAGACCGGAGCCAAAGCCTTGACGATCTTGATGATTTCCTCGGTGTCCTGGGTGTCCAGGCAGACCGGCCAAGCGTCGACGTTGGCGAACTGCTTGAAGAGCGCCGCCTTGCCTTCCATGACGGGCAGGGCCGCCGCGGGGCCGATGTTGCCGAGGCCCAGGACGGCGGAACCGTCCGTGACGACGGCGATCGTGTTGCGCTTGACGGTCAGGTTGCGGGCGGCCGCCGGGTCCTCGGCGATGGCGAGGCAGACGCGTGCGACGCCGGGCGTGTAGGCGCGCGAGAGGTCGTCGCGGTTGCGCAGGGCTACCTTGGGGACGACCTCGAGCTTGCCGCCGAGGTGCATCAGGAAGGTGCGGTCCGAGACGTGCTGGACCGTGACGCCGTCGAGCGCGTTGAGGGCGTCCTTGACGCGGTTGGCGTGGTCCTCATCCGTGGTGTTGCAGGTGACGTCGACAACCAGGGCGTCATGGTGCGACTCGCTCACATCCAGTGCGGTGACGGCTGCACCGGCGGCGGCGACAGCAGCGGCCAGTTCGCTCGTGGCAGTGAAGCTCGACGGCGCGGCGACGCGCAGGGTGATCGAATTTCCGGGGCTCGGGTTCGCCATTGAATTTCCTCCTCGTACAGGCCCGTGACGGGCCTCCGCTCAAACCGAATGTTTTCGTATTATGGATATTATTATCTACAAAGTGGAAACACAAGCCCTTCTCGGTCGCATTGCCCGCATGGCGCGAGGGCCGAGCAAGTTGGCCTTGCGTGCTGTATCTTGAGTGTTCTAAGCAATTCTTTTCACGATGCGGATAAGAGTTGTCGGATTCCGAGCCATAGGAGACAACGGAATGGCTGAAAAGCCTTCGGGAGGCGTGCAGTCCGTCGAGCGCGTCTTCGAATTGCTGGAACTCATCACCGACGCCGGCGGAGACGTCACGCTGAGCGAGTTGTCGTCGTCGACCGACTTGCCGCTTCCCACCATCCACCGTTTGCTGCGCACCTTGGTGGCCCTCGGCTACATCCGGCAACTGCCCAACCGGCGCTACGCCCTGGGACCCCGCCTTATCCGCCTCGGAGAGGGCGCCAACAAGCAACTCGGCGCCTTGGCGCGGCCCCAACTGAAGTCCCTGGTGGACCGGCTGGGGGAGACTTCCAACATGGCTGTGCTCGATTCGGACATGGTCATCTATGTCGCCCAGGTTCCGTCGCTGCACTCGATGCGCATGTTCACCGAGGTGGGACGCCGCGCGCACACGCACGATACCGGCGTGGGCAAGGCGATCCTCGCCCAGCTCGACGACGAGGTTGTACGCGGCATCGTGGCCCGCACCGGCATGCCGACGCCCACGGCCAAGAGCATCGGGGACATCGACGCCCTCATTGCCGACCTCAACCGCATTCGCGAACGGGGTTACTCGATCGACGAGGAAGAGCAGGAGATCGGCGTCCGTTGCTTCGCGATGGCCGTCCCGAATGCCCCCACTCCTACGGCGATCTCCGTCTCCGGTCCGGTTTCCCGCGTGGACCAGCACTTCGCCGACCGCGCCGTCCCGCTCCTCCGTGAAGCAGCCCTCGCGATCTCGGCGGAGCTCAACCAGAACTAGGGCTCAACCGGAACCAGGCGTCCGCACGCCCGCTCACTTTTGGCACAAAAACGACGGTCCCTCCTGCACATCATGTGCAGGAGGGACCGTTGCTTTGCCTGTTGCTAGTGTTCGACGGCGGAGGACCTGAGCGGCACTTCCTTGCCCTCAGCGTCGATCAGCTTGCCGTTCTCGAAGCGGTCGCCATGAGCGAGGCACGCGATGTCCGCCTCGCTCACCACGCGTTCCGTGCCTGCCACGAATACCGATTGGTTGTCCGAGTTGCCGGCCTTGAAGTGGTTGAAGAGGATGTTCAGCACGATCGCCATGAGCGCGGCCGAGCTGATGCCCGAGTGGAAGATCGTGGAGAACCAGGACGGGAACTGGTCATAGAACTTCGGGGCGGCGATCGGAATCATGCCGAAGCCGATCGAGGCTGCCACGATGATCAGGTTCATGTTGTTGCGGTATTCCACCTTGGAGAGGGTCCGGATGCCGCTTGCGGCAACAGTCCCGAAGAGTACGACGCCGGCACCTCCCAAGACGGGGGTGGGAACCGCTGCGACAACCCGGCCGAGGACGGGCAGCAAGCCGAGGACCACCAGGATGAAACCGCCGGCGCTGACCACGAAGCGGCTCTTGATTCCGGTGATGGCCACGAGGCCGACGTTCTGGGCGAACGCGCTCTGGGTGAAGGAGTTGAACATCGGGGAAATCGCGCTGGAGAGCATGTCCGCCCGCAGGCCGTTGCCGATACGGCGTGAATCAACCTTGGTACCGACGATTTCACCCACGGCGATGATGTCCGCCGAGGTTTCGGTCAGGGTGACCAGGATGACGATCAGCATGGAAACGATCGAAGCGATTTCGAAGGTGGGGGCTCCGAAGGCAAACGGAGTGGGGAAAGCCACCACCGGTCCCTGCCCGACCTTGGAGAAGTCCGCCATGCCTGTGGCGACGGCAATCACTGTGCCGATCACCATGGCCAGGAGGATGGACAGGCGTGAGATGGCTGCGTTGCCGATCTTGCTGAGGAGCAGGACGATTCCCATGGTGAGCGCGGCGAGGCCGATGTTCGCCATGCTGCCGTAGTTGGGCGCGGCGCTGTTGCCGCCCATGGCCCAGTTGGCCGCGACGGGCATGAGGGTCAGGCCGATCGTCGTGATGACCGTGCCGGTGACCACGGGCGGAAAGAACTTGATGATCTTGGAGAAGAGCGGCGTGATGACCAGGCCGATCAAGGACGCAACCATGACCGAGCCGAACACCGCCTGGATTCCGCCGCCGCCGTTGACGATGGCCACCATGGTGGACACGCCGGCGAAGGACACGCCTTGGACCAGTGGAAGCTGCGATCCGAAGAACGGAATGCCGACGGTTTGCAGGATGGTGGCAAGGCCGCCGACGAAGAGGCAGGCTGCGATCAGGAGGCCGATGTCCTGCGAGGACATTCCGGCGGCGGCTCCAATAATGAGCGGCGGGGCGATGATTCCGCCATACATGGTCAGGACGTGCTGGAAGCCGTAGGCGAAGGTGCTTCCGATCGAGAGGCGTTTGTCCTCCGGCCGCTCGATTTTGGGGTCGGCGGAGCGGAGTTTCTTCTTGGTGTTCATGGCAGACTTTCTTGGTTCATGGCAGACGTCTTTGTCTGGCTAACAGGTCTGGCTAACGGGTCTTGCTGTTCAGGTGACGTTTGGGGAGGAGTTTGTGTACAGATCAACACCCTTAAGGCGAGGCTTAAAGGGTGTGACCTGTACACAAACTCCTAGGGTGGGGTGGCTTAGCAGAAGCCGGCGATGCCGCTCCAGGCGATCGGTGCGGGGGCGGTGTTGTCGCGCTGGACCGTGGCTTCGATCAAGCCGTACGGACGGTCCGCCGCGAAGAAGACCTCGTTGGGGTTGTCGAGGCCGAACGGGGTGAGGTCCACCAGGAAGTGGTGCTTGTTGGGCATGGAGAACTTGATCTCATCCACTTCGCTGTGGGCCTCGAGGACCTTCTTGCCCATGTCGAACAGGGTCTGCTGCAGGGCGTGCGAGTAGTTCTCGGTGAACCCCTCGAGGAGGAGGGCCTTGATGTCCTCGTAGCTCTTGTTGAAGTCGGTACCCGCGACGTCCAGGGCGGTGTTGTAACGCCAGCGTGCGGAGACGTCCGTGGCGAGGATGCGGTCCGTGGTCTCGGGCAGCGTGGTGTACCGGTCGCGGGGGTAGCCGACGAAGCCGGATTGGGTGGTCTTCAGGACGGTCAGGTCCTTGAGGCCGGAAATGACGTGCGTGGTGGCGCCTTCGCGGACGACGACGGCGGTACGGACTTCCTGCCCGTTGCGGACAAAGCTGTGGTCGTGTTCCGAGCCGTGCGCCTGGATGCGGTCCCAGCTGTAGGCTTCGGCTTCCCAGCGGCCGCCGGTAACCCACTCGAAGCCCGAGGTGAAGTGTTCGCTCAGGCGGAGGAGGAAGGCTTCGGGGGAGCCGATGCCGTCACGGGCGAAGGCGTAGATGGTGTTCTTCTGGGTGTCGGTGGCAACGACGTGTCCGTTGTCGCCTTCGAGGTGGGCAGCCTGGAAGTCGCCACGAAGCTGTGAAGTAACGTTCAAGTCTTCGATCTGGTGGCGGTCGGTGTCGCGGGTGACTTTGACGATGCGGACTTCTGCCTTGCCGTATTGGTTGTCGCCGAGGACGATGTTGTTGCTCATGGTCATATCCCAACTTCTTCGAGGTGGAACCCCTAAGGTCCACCAATGAAATTAAGCGCGTGTTTCGTACGCGTTTCTGGTGGAGCCGACCCAACAAAAAAGAGCCGGCATCCATTGATGCCAGCTCATTACGACCCTGCCTGCTGCTCCCAGGTTACGTGACCTGTGCCACGAATTGGAAAAAGCGTAGACCACGATTGCCAGTGGTGTAAATCACTTCCGAGGAATCGTTACGTACTTTCCAAATGTGACCGGACCGGCAGGGCTGGCAGCTAGGCCGCTCCTTAGGTGCTCGGCGGACAGCCCTTGACGGTGCTGGCCACACATCTTACGATTTCCATACAACAAAAAATGTTTTCCAAGATGCGGAAATAGACGAAACCTTGGAAGACTTGAGCGTATGAAACAGGAGGACAGATGGACTCGCAGGACAAGAACAACGTCGTGGAATTCCCCGCGCCCGGCCAGGAGCTGTACCTGCCGTTCGGCGCTACGGATCCAGACTTCTACATTCCGGCCGACTGTGACCGCGCGAACGGGACGCTGTCCCGCTGGCTACGCGCGCTCCCGGTCTTCGGCCGGCAGCGTTCCTAGGGTTTCCTGCCCCTGGGGATGAAGGACTCTGCGCAACAGAGCCGGAAAGGCGGGCAGCACCTGGGGAGGTGCTGCCCGCCTTTCGCCTTTTCCGGATACTGCCCGGCCCGGCAGGCTACATCGTCAAGGTCCTGGCCAGCCCCGAAACGATGATGCCGAATTTGATGCCCACCAGGATGAACGTCAGCCCTGTCACTCCAATGAGAACCCACACCGGGACGAGCCCGCGGTCCTTGGCAACCTTGTGCACGATGATCGAGCGGCCCACCACGTAGACCCCGGCGCCCAGGAAGGCCCATGCCCAATGGAAGGGCCGGACCACTCCGTCGCGCTGCAGCTTTTGCCAGTCGAGGTAGGACAAGAACACCGTTACCCCGTAGATAAGCCATCCGATGGTGATGAGCAGGAAGTACGGGACGGTGAACGAGCTTGGATCCAGGACCGGCACACGCCTGCCGCCCGAGTAGCGCACGTGGAACACCGGATTCCAGACCATCAGGATGGCCAGCGAGATCAACGGCAAGAGCGTGACAAGCCAGATGAACGGATTGTAGACCGGGGTTTGGCGGCTGATTTCCGGCCGGGGAGCGGGAGGCATTGGCCTCACGTATTGCCCTTGCTGTGCGGGCCATCCCTGGCCGGGAACCTGCTGGCCGGGCCAGCCCTGCGCAGCGCCCTGCTGCCCGGGAACCTGCTGACCAGAACCCTGCTGACCAGAACCCTGCTGCCCCGGCGTCCATGCCGATCCGGTCCATGCGGAACCGTCCCACCACTGTAGCTGCCCCGAGCCGGAAGGATCGGGATACCAGCCCGGAGGGGCCGGAGTGCTGTGCTGAGGAACTGTCATGGTGCGCCTCCTGGTTGCCTACTGATTGAGAGGCTACTCCGTTCCCCTGACGATTTTCTGTGCGGCGCCTGAATGTTCGGCAATGAGTTCCCGTACGTCAAGTCCGGGAATCTGCCCGTCCACCACGCGCCATTGCCCGCCCACCATCACCCGGTCTGCCCTGTCCGCGGCGCACAGCAAGAGGGCCGCAACGGGATCGTGGCTGCCGGAGAAGCGGAGCTCATCGAGCGTGAACATGGCCAGGTCCGCTTGCATTCCGGGCGCCAATTGGCCGATGTCCGTCCGGCCGAGCGCCGCCGCGGATCCCCGGGTCGCCCAACCGAGCGCGCGTTCCACCGGGAGGTCGGCGCCGTAGCGCAAGCGCTGGAGGTAGAGCGCCTGCCGTGCTTCCAGGATCATGTTGGAGGCGTCGTTCGACGCCGAACCGTCCACGCCCAGCCCCACAGGAACCCCGGCTGCCTCAAGTTCCACCACCCGTGCCGTTCCGGACGCGAGCCTCATGTTCGACGTCGGGCAGTGCGCGACGGCGGTGCCCGCGGCACCCAGCCTGGCGATCTCGTCGTCGTCGAAATGGATGCCGTGGCCCAGCCAGGTGCGGTTGCCGAGCCAGCCGACGCTGTCCAGGTAGTCCACGGTGCGCAGTCCGAACTTTTCGCGGCAGAAGTTCTCTTCGTCTATGGTTTCGGCGAGGTGGGTGTGGAGCCTGACGTCGAGCCGTTCGGCCATGGCCGCGCTCTCCGCCATGACTTCCTTCGTCACGGAGAACGGCGAGCACGGGGCCAGGGCTATCTGGATGACCGCGCCGTCGCCGGCTTCGTGGTACTTGCCGATCAGGCGTTCGCTGTCCGCGAGGATCACCTCGGGGCGCTGCACGGTTGAACGCGGCGGCAGGCCGCCGTCGTCCTCGCCCAAGCACATGGACCCCCTGGTGAGCGTGGCACGCATCCCGAGTTCGCGGACGACGCCGACCTCAAGATCGATCGCGTCCTCAAGTCCCGCGGGGAAGAGGTAGTGGTGGTCGGCTGCCGTGGTGCAGCCGGAGAGGAGCAGTTCCGCAAGGGCAACCTTGACCGCGAGTTCCAGGCTGTCCGGAGTCAGCCGCGCCCACACGGGGTAGAGGTTTTGCAGCCAGGGGAAGAGCGGAGCGTTCGCCACGGGCCCCCACGCACGGGTCAGCGTTTGGTAGAAGTGGTGGTGCGTGTTGATGAGCCCGGGAAGGAGGACGTGGCGGCCGGCGTCGAACGTCTGGTCGCACGGAGCTGAAGGCCGCCCGCCCGCCGGGACAAGCTCGGAAATCGTTGTTCCGCTGATGACGATTCCGCCGCGGGCGTCGAGGCCGTTCGCGGTGAATACCGCGAGGGGATTCTTGATCCAAAGCCTTAAGGGTGCTGGCCCGGAGGAAAGGGGGAACCGGGATTCTGATTGAGGAGACACTGGATTCCTTGTCTGGTCGGCGTTGTTGGTGCTTTCCAGCTCAGTGAGGTCCTGTCTGCTGATCCAGGTTTTCCGGCTTGCTCATGTGCGCCGGTGGACCCAGCGTAAGCGTCGGGTGGAATCGGGTCAATGTGACCGGCAGAGGCCCGTCCCGAGCCGCTAATGAGAATAAGTTTTCGCATCTCGAAACTTTTTTTCCGGAAACTATGGCGCGGCTCACACGCTCGGTGCTAATCTCATTCTGCCAAAGGCGGGCACCCGGACTCCGGGAAGCTATCTACCAGGCGAAACCTTCAAAAGCACATGCTGAAGCCTGGTAACCGCAGCACCCGTCTGCCGTGTTCAGATGCCCCTGGGCCCAGGCTTCCTCAGCACTAAGGAAGTCGCACATGAGTACCACCGTCACGGCCGAACACTTCTTGGCCACCTCCATTGAGCTGGCAACAGCCAATGTCCTCAACAGCGGCGGGCCGTTCGGCGCCGTTATTGTCACCGCGGACGGTCAGGCCTTCGAAGGCGTCAACCGGGTCACCGCGAGCAACGACCCCACGGCGCACGCCGAAGTCACAGCCATCCGCAACGCGTGCCGCGAGCTCGGCACCTTCGACCTGAGCGGAGCCACCCTCTACACAAGCTGCGAGCCATGCCCCATGTGCCTGGCCTCAGCCCTCTGGGCCCGCATCAGCAACGTGGTCTTCGCCGCGGACCGGCACGACGCCGCATCCGTCGGCTTCGACGACGCCGTCTTTTACGAGTACTTCGAGAACGCCGACCGGGACAAGCTCATGCCGGTCAAGAAGCTTGAACTGGGCGATCCCCAGGCTCCGGCCATCCTGCAACCGTTCAACACCTGGAACACGCTCGACTCCAGGATTGACTACTAGGGCCGGGTGGCTGAAATGACAATCCTGGACCCAGCAGAAATGCAGACGGCCACTGAAAAGCAGGCTGCGTCCTCCGGCGCAGGGCAGACTGTGGCACGCGAAAAGCACGCGGCAACCGGACTGGCCACGCGGGGCAGCGGCCCCAAGCCCCCGGCGTCGGACTCCTTCCTGGATCGTTTCTTCCAGATCAGCAAGCGTGGCTCCACGCTGGCCCGCGAATTCCGCGGCGGCATTGTCACGTTCTTCACGATGGCTTACATCGTGGTCCTCAACCCCTTGATCCTGGGCGGATTCTCGGCCCGGAACGCTCCCACGGACGTCGCGGGCGGATGGTTGCCGGCAGCGCAGGTGGGTGCCGTCACCGGCCTGACTGCCGGCGTCATGACGATCCTTTTCGGCCTCATCGCGAACCTGCCGTTCGGGATCGCGGCGGGCCTGGGCATCAACTCGTTCCTGGCCGTGGCCGTCATCCATGAAGTCACCTGGCCTGAAGCCATGGGCCTTGTGGTCATCAACGGCATCCTGATCGTCCTGTTCGGTGCCACAGGTGCCCGGACAGCGATCTTCAAGGCAGTCCCCAAGGAACTCAAGGCCGCCATCACCGTTGGCATCGGCCTGTTCATCGCCTTCATCGGCTTCGTCGACTCCGGTTTCGTCCGCCCCACAAAAGGCGGTCCGCCGGTACAGCTCGGCACGGACGGTTCCATCACTTCCATCCCCACCCTCGTCTTCATCGTCGGTCTGCTGGTCATGGGAATCCTCGTGGCCCGCAAGATCCAAGGCGGCCTCCTGATCGGAATCGTCGCCACCACGGTCCTCGCCGCCGTCGTCGAGGCCGTCATGCACATCGGGCCGGGTAGCGACGCCAACCCCGGTGGCTGGCACCTCAACACCCCGGTCCTGTCCGGCCAGTTGGTTTCCGCTCCGGACTTGAGCCTGGTTGGCCACTTCGACCTCTTCGGCTCGTTCTCCCGGATCGGCGGCCTGGCGGCCACCATGCTGGTGTTCACCCTGGTGTTCACCAACTTCTTCGACGCCATGGGCACCATGACGGGCCTGGCCAAGAGCGCTGGAGTAGCGCATAAGGACGGCACATTCCCCAAGCTGAAGTCGGCCTTCATCGTGGAAGGCCTCGGCGCGGTAGCGGGCGGAGCCACGTCCGGTTCGTCCAACACGGTGTACATCGACTCGGCGGCCGGGATCGGCGAAGGCGCCCGCACCGGCCTGGCATCGGTGGTCACGGGCTTGCTGTTCCTCGGTTCGATGTTCCTGACACCGCTCACCAGCGTTGTCCCGTTGGAAGTTGCCGCGGCCGCCCTGGTGGTTGTCGGTGCCATGATGATGGCCCAGATCCGGGAGATCAAGTTCTCCAAGTTCTCCGTGGCCCTGCCGGCCTTCCTGACCATCGTCACGATGCCGCTGACGTACTCCATCGCGAACGGAATCGGCGTCGGGTTCATCACTTGGTCCGTCATCAGCGCGGCATCGGGCAAGGCCAAGAAGGTCCATCCGCTCATGTGGGTGGTGACCGCGGGCTTCCTGGTCTACTTCGCCCGCGGACCGATCAGCGCGCTCCTGGGAGCCTGACGGAACGTAGCGGAGGCCAGCCGGCCAATATCAGACCGGCACGAGACGGCGGTCCGGCCCCGCGTCACCGCAATGAATAGGCGTCCGCCGTCGTCGAGCCCTCACTTTCAGGGGGACGACGACGGCGGGCGGCGGCGACGCGCGGCCGCGCCGTCAGGGACCGGGGCGGAGGAGAGACCGCCCCGGTCCTCTCCGGGCCACCAAGCCCGGAAGGTGAAGCTTCCCCGCATTGACGCAAGGAATGAGAATATGAGGCAAGATCGCACACTGCCCCGGAACGGTTTCCGCTCCGGGACCTCGCTACAGGGAGTGTGGCCATGCTGGATTTGATGCCTTCGCTGGGCAGTTGGCGGCCCGCGGTCTCCGGCCAGCGCTGTGCCGTGGCCACCATCGTGGCGGCTGGCGGTTCCGTGCCCCGGCCCCTCGGCACGTCAATGCTCGTCTCCGAGCACGGCGACGTCCTCGGCAGCCTCTCCGGAGGATGCGTCGAAGGTGCCGTCGTGGAGGCGGCGCTGGAGGCAATGCGCGACGGCGGCAGTCGCCTTGAGTCGTTCGGCTACAGCGCCGAGGACGCGTTCGCCGTCGGGCTCACGTGCGGCGGCGAGCTGGAAGTGCACATCGAACCCACAAGCGCCACCGGCCTGGACCTCGCCGTACTGCGCGCCGCAGCCGGGGGAGAACTGTCCTCCATGGCGCTTATCCGCAGGCTCGACGCCGGCGGCGGCACCATGGTGGTTCCCGATCCGGCGTCGTTTTCCGCCGAGGGTTCGCGGGAGCTTTCCATCCTCCTCGGCGAGGACGCGGACGTGATCCGCGCCGCCGCGGCCCAACTCGATCCCTTGCTGCGCGGAGGGCGCGCGGGCCTTCTCCGACTTGCGCCGGCAGACGGCTGCAGTGGAGCGACCCAAACCGAACCCATCACGCTTTTTGTGGAAAGCCGCCTGCCCGCTCCGCGCATGCTGATCTTCGGCGCCAACGACTTCGGCGCCGCGTTGCTGCCAGCCGGAAAGCTCCTGGGCTACGACGTCACCCTGTGCGATGCGCGCCCGGCGTTTTCAAGCCAAGGACGCTTCCTTGCCGCCGACCGGCTCGCCACCGAGTGGCCGCACCGCTACCTCGCTGGCGAGGCCGCTGCAGGGCGCATCGATTCCCGCACCGTGGTGTGCGTCATGACGCACGACCCCAAGTTCGATATCCCCCTGCTCGAAACCGCCCTGGGCCTCGGTCTCGCCTACGTTGGCGCGATGGGTTCGAGGCGCAGCCACCGCCAAAGGGTCGATGCGCTCTTGGCATGCGGTACTCCCGTCGAGGCCCTCGAACGGCTGCATTCGCCCATTGGCCTGGATCTGGGCGCGGTCACCCCCGCCGAAGTGGCCGTTTCGATCACCGCCGAGATCCTCGCCTCCCGCGCTCCCCGCCCCGCCACCGGCCGTACGCCCCGCCCGGCCACTGGCTGGGGCTCGCTCAAGGACGGCACCGGACCCATTCACCACACCCCTGACCCCACATACGCCAAGGAGCTCCCATGGACATGAACACCATCGAGTCCGTGGTCCCCACCACGGATCCCACGCAATGGCGTCCCGGCGACGCGTGGCTGGCCGGCGGAACGGTCTTGTTCTCCTACGGAAGTCCCGTGGGGACCGAAGAGCCGCTGAAGCGCCTGCTTGACCTGGGCCAGGCCGGCTGGCCAGCGATCACCGTGACGAACGAAGGCATCGGGATAGGCGCCACCTGCACCATCGCGGAACTCTACGCGCTTCCGGATTCCGACGCTGTTTCGGATGCTGTGGCGCGGCGTGACTGGCCGGGCCTGGACCTGTTCCGTCCGTGCTGCGACTCTTTCGTGGCCTCCTTCAAGGTGTGGAACATGTCCACTGTTGGCGGCAACCTCTGCACTTCCCTCCCCGCCGGCCCCATCATCTCGCTCTGTGCCGGCCTCGACGCCATCGCCACCATCCACGGCCGGCACGGCAGCAGCCGCACCGTTCCGGTCACCGAATTCATCACCGGCGAAGCAAGGAACTGCCTGGCACCCGGTGAACTCCTCCGCAGCGTCCGCGTGCCGGCGTCGTCCCTTTCCGCCAAGGTCGCCTTCCGCCGGCTCTCGCTCAGCAACCTCGGCCGCTCGGGCGTCCTGCTCATCGGAAGGCTCGACGCCGACGGCGGCTTCGTCCTCACAGTCACCGCCGCCACCAAGCGGCCCGTCCAACTCCGGTTCGCCGCCGCTGACCTGCCCGACGCCGGCCAACTGGCTGCCGCCGTCGCGCTCTCCATCCCGGACGAGCTGTACCACGACGACATCCACGGGCTGCCCGAATGGCGGCGCGACATGACGTTCCGGCTCGCCGAGGAAATCCGCGCAGAACTTCTCGACCCCGCCCGGCCGCCCGCGGTCTCAGGCGACTTCTGGCCGCCCCACGCCACTTCGCCGCAACCGTCCACGCAACCCGCATCCACCCAGAAGGGGGCCCCGAATGGCAATTGAAATCAACGGAACCGCCACTGAGGCCACACCCCGGCCGGGCCAGTGCCTGCGCACGTTCCTCCGCGAACAAGGCAATTTCGGAGTCAAGAAAGGCTGCGACGGCGGTGACTGCGGCGCGTGCACCGTCCACGTCGACGGCACCCCAGTGCACAGCTGCATCTACCCAGCCGTCCGCGCAGAAGGCCACTCCGTCACCACCGTGGAGGGCCTGGCGAACGGCGACGAACTCCACCCCGTTCAGCAGCAATTCCTGGAGCACCAAGGCTTCCAATGCGGGTTCTGCACTGCCGGAATGATGATGACCGCGGCAACTTTCGACGACGAACAAAAGGCCAACCTTCCCCGCAACCTCAAGGGAAACCTGTGCCGCTGCACCGGCTACCGCTCCATCGCGGAGGCCGTCTGCGGAACCGGCGCTGACGGACACAAAGCGCACGACGCCGGTGCGGGCCGGCTCGGTGACGACGTCCCCGCGCCCGCGGGCCGCGCCGTCGTCACGGGAACCGCCCGCTACACGCTCGACGTCCCCGCGGAACAACTCCCCGGACTCCTGCACCTCAAGCTGCTGCGCTCGCCGCACGCGCACGCCCGGATCGTCTCGATAGATACGACGGCGGCCCTCCGCATACCGGGGGTCGTGGCTGTCTTCACGGACGAAGACGCACCGGCGCAGTTGTTCTCGACCGCCCAGCACGAGCTTTACACCGACGATCCCGACGACACCAGGGTCCTCGACGACGTAGTGAGGTTCATCGGGCAGCGGGTTGCCGCCGTCGTTGCCGAATCGGTGGGTGCCGCGGAAGCAGGAGCGCGCGCCCTCAAGGTGGAATATGAAATCCTCGACGCCGTTTTTTCCCCGCACGAGGCCTTGCTCCCGGGCGCGCCGGCGATCCACGGCGACAAGGACGGCGAGACTGCGCGGATTTCCCGGCCGTTCAGCAACGTCGTGGCGGAGGTCCATTCCGAGCTCGGAGACGTCGACGCCGGTTTCGCGTCCGCCGATTTCATCCATGAGAACACTTACCAGACCCAGCGCGTGCAGCACGTCGCGATGGAAACCCATGCGTCCATCGCTTGGCTCGAACCCACCGAAACGCCGGGGGAGGACCGCTTGGTGGTGCGCTCGTCAACCCAAGTGCCTTTCCTTGCGCGACGTTCCCTGGCGCGTATTTTCGACCTCCCCGAAGATCGCGTCCGCGTGGTGGCCGGGCGGGTAGGCGGCGGCTTCGGCGGCAAGCAGGAAGTGCTGACCGAGGACCTCGTGGCCATGGCAGCCTTGGCCTTGCGGCGGCCCGTACAGCTCGAATTCACCCGGACGGAACAATTCACCGCCACCACCACGAGGCACCCGTTCACCATCAACGTCAAGGCCGGCGCAAGCCGGGACGGGCACCTCACAGCGTTGCAACTGGACGTCGTCACGAACACGGGCGCCTACGGAAACCACGCACCCGGGGTGATGTTCCACGGTTGCGGCGAATCGTTGGCGGTTTACAACTGTGCCAACAAGAAAGTGGACGCCCAGGCCGTCTACACCAACACCATTCCCGCGGGCGCCTTCCGCGGCTACGGTTTGAGCCAAATGATCTTCGCGATCGAATCCGCCATGGATGAACTCGCGGTGGGTATCGGCATGGATCCCTTGGAATTCCGTCTCAAGAACATGGTCAGGCCGGGAGACCACATGCTCTCGACGAATCCGGAACCCGAGGAGGACGTCTTCTACGGGAGCTACGGCCTGGACCAGTGCGTGGCTTTGGTCCGGGATGCCTTGGAACGGGGTGCCCAGCGCTACCGGGACGCCGGGCTGGACGAGTTGGGCCCGGGCTGGGTCACCGGTGAGGGTGCTGCCCTGTCGATGATCGACACCGTCCCGCCCCGCGGCCACTACGCCCACACACGCCTGAGGCTCCTTCCGGACGGAACGTTCGATGCCGCCGTCGGGACCGCCGAATTCGGAAACGGCACCACCACCGTCCACGCCCAGCTGGCCGCGACGGCGTTGTCCACGACGGCGTCGAACGTGGCGGTGCGGCAGTCCGATACCGACCTCGTTGAGCACGATACCGGCGCCTTTGGCTCGGCGGGAACTGTTGTTGCGGGCCAGGCAACCCTCCTCGCGGCCCAGGAGCTCGCCCTGCGCATCCGCGCTGTTGCCGCCTCGCTCACCGGCGTTCCGGGATGTGTCCTTGAGGACGGCGCGGTGCGTTGCGGTGACAGGGTGGTTCCGTTCGCGGAAGTGTACGACGCCGCGCGGCAGCAGGGCGTGGAACTCGCCACCGAGGGCCGCTGGGGCGGAACACCGCGCTCGGTCGCGTTCAACGTCCACGGATTCCGGGTCGCCGTGAACACCGGTACCGGCGAGCTGCGGATCCTGCAAAGCGTGCAGGCGGCGGACGCCGGCGTGGTGGTCAATCCGCGGCAATGCCGTGGCCAGGTGGAAGGCGGGATTGCCCAGGCGCTGGGCGTCGCCCTGTACGAAGAAGTCCGCGTGAACGACGCCGGACGCGTCACCACCGACATCCTGCGCCAGTACCACATTCCGTCCTTCGCGGACGTGCCACGCAGCGAGGTCTACTTTGCGGCAACCAACGACGAAATGGGTCCGTTGGGGGCCAAATCCATGAGCGAAAGCCCGTTCAACCCCGTGGCGCCCGCGTTGGCGAACGCCATCCGGAACGCCACCGGAGTCAGGTTCACATCATTGCCGATCTCGAGGGACAAGATCTACCTTGGGCTCAAGGATGCCGCCGCGCCAAGCGCTCCTGCCGCTGAGCTGGCCCGCAGCTAGTCGCTGAGGAGGTGGAGCTGGTCCTTGGTGTCCAGGTCCGCCCCGTCGGCGAGGTCGCTGCAGTCCACCAGGTCCACGAGCTCCGGATGGGCCTTGAGGAAGCGGCGCGCTCCGGCGTCGCCCTCCGCCGTCCCCGCGGCCGCGGCGCGGAGGGTGGAGTCGATGACCAAAGGGTGTCCGCGGCGAAGGCTCGCGATGCTCGCGATGCTCGCGACTTGTGCGGTGCCGGGCGCCGGCTCCGCGTAACCGGCGGCCGTCACGCGTCCCGGCCGGTGCGCCGCCAGCAACCGGGCAACGACGGCGGAGGTGAGCCCGGGCTGGTCCACCAATGCCACCAGCACATGGTGACCGGGGTCCGCCGCGGCAAGCCCGGCGCGGAACGACGACCCCATGCCCGAGGACCAGTCCGGGTTGTCGATGACGCGGCAGGTCTCCTGCCGGCTGTTATCCAGCCCTGTGTTACCCAGCCCGGTGGCGCGTCGGACGCCGTCGGAATCGGCACCGAGGACCACCACCACGTCGCGGCAACCGCCGTCGAGCAACTCCTTGGCGAGCACTTCCACCAAGGTGCGTCCGCGGAAGGGCAGGAGTGCCTTCGGGCCCAGCCCAAGGCGAGTGCCCGCACCCGCGGCCAAAAGCACGCCAGTGACAGGTGCGATCACCGTGTTTTCCATTTATTCACCCTTTCTACGGTTTATTCCAAGGTTTCCATGCAGGTCGGCGGCGGATTTCGGTCTACCGAAAGAGGTTTAAATTACCCGCCGGTAGGCCTTCTGGAAGGCTTCCCGGGCGGATATTCTCTTTAGGGACTTCACGGAGTCCAAGGACATCGGAGGGGATGCAGAGTGGCATCCACGGTGGAAAGAGGGTTTATGTCTGGCATTTTTGAAATCTTGACAGCAGGGGAACGATCCTTCCGGTTCAGGCTGACGGCCGATGATGGAACTGTAGTGGCAGTGTCGCCCAAGTTCCCGGATATCCAGGCCTTGGTGGCCGGAATATCGGCGGTCAGGGAGAATGCAGCAACGGGATTCGTGGTGGATCATCGGGCCTTAGGGGCAGCTCAATAGAATTTTTTCCCGCAAGGGGCCAAAAGAAAGTCGGCGGCAGTGCTCATGAGCACTGCCGCCGACTTTTTTCTTAGCTTTCGCCGCCTGCCCCACCGGTGGTGCCGGCGGTCACATCCAACAATTTGTATCGGTCAATCGCGTACAAGGGCGCGCCTGGATCGATTTCGCCGCGTTGGGCGAGGAGTTGGAGGGTTTTGGTGACGATGGAGTGGGTGTCGTTTTTGAAGTAGCGTCGGGCGGCTTGGCGGGTGTCGGAGAAGCCGAAGCCGTCGGCGCCGAGGGAGGCGAAGTCGTTGGGGATGAATTGTCGGATTTGGTCGGGGACGGCTTTCATGTAGTCCGAGACGGCGATGACGGGGCCGTGGGCTCCGGCGAGTTGTTGGGTGATGAAGGGGGTGGGTGCGGGTTCGCCGGGGTTGAGGAAGTGGTGTTCTTCGGCGGCGAGGCCGTCGCGTCGGAGTTCGTTCCAGGAGGTCACGGACCAGACGTCGGCTGCGATGTTCCAGTCCTGGTCGAGGATGTGCTGGGCTTCGAGGGCCCAGGGGACGGAGACGCCGGAGGCGAGGATCTGGGCGCGGGGTTTGGTGCCGGGTTCGGGGGCGTCGGAGAGTTTGTAGATGCCTTTGATGATGCCGGTGGTGTCGAGGTTGGCTGGTTCGGCGGGTTGGGTGATGGGTTCGTTGTAGACGGTGAGGTAGTACATCAGGTTCCGGTCTTGGGAGTCCGGTCCGTACATGTTGTTGAGGCCGTCGTGGAAGATGTGGGCGATTTCGTAGCCGTAGGCGGGGTCGTAGGTGCGTACGGCGGGGTTGGTGGAGGCGAGCAGGGGGGAGTGTCCGTCGGCGTGTTGGAGTCCTTCGCCGGTGAGGGTGGTCCGTCCTGCGGTGGCGCCGATGATGAAGCCGCGGGTCATTTGGTCCGCGGCGGCCCAGAAGGAGTCTCCGGTGCGTTGGAAGCCGAACATGGAGTAGAAGACGTAGATGGGCAAGAGGGGTTCGCCGTGGGTGGCGTAGGAGGTTCCGGCGGCGGTGAACGCGGCCACGGCGCCGGCTTCGTTGATGCCGGGGTGGATGAGTTGGCCGGCGGGTGATTCCTTGTAGGCCAGGACGAGGTCGCGGTCCACGGAGAGGTAGTTCTGGCCTTTGGGGTTGTAGATTTTCGCGGTGGGGAAGAACGCGTCCATGCCGAAGGTGCGGGATTCGTCCGGGACGACGGGCACGAAGCGGTGGCCGAAGTTTTTGTCCCGCATGAGGTCTTTCAGGAGGCGGACGAAGGCCATGGTGGTCGCGGCTTTTTGTTTGCCGGAGCCGCGTTTGGCGACGTCGTAGGATTTGTCCTCGGGCAGGGTGACCGGGGTGTGGGCGGTGCGGCGTTCGGGCAGGGACCCGCCCAGGGCGGCGCGGCGGTCGAGCATGTAGCGGATTTCCGGGGCGTCGGTGCCGGGGTGGTAGTACGGGGGCCGGTAGAGGTCGTTTTCCAGGGCTTCGTCCGGGATGGGGATGCGCAGGTGGTCGCGGAAGGACTTCAGGTCCTCCAGGGTCAGTTTCTTCATCTGGTGGGTCGCGTTGCGGCCCTCGAAGTGGGGTCCGAGTCCGTAGCCCTTGACGGTTTTGGCCAGGATCACGGTGGGTTTGCCCTTGAATTCGGTCGCGGCCTTGTACGCGGCGTAGACCTTGCGGTAGTCGTGGCCGCCGCGTTTGAGGTTCCAGATCTGGTCATCGGAGAGGTCCGCGACGAGGTCCTTGGTGGCCGGGGACTTGCCGAAGAAGTGTTCGCGGACGAACCCGCCGGACTCGGCCTTGTAGGTCTGGTAGTCCCCGTCGACGGTTTCGTTCATGATGTTCACCAGGGCGCCGTCGGTGTCGCGGGCGAGCAGTTCGTCCCATTCCCGGCCCCAGACGACCTTGATCACGTTCCAGCCCGCGCCGCGGAAGAACGCTTCGAGTTCCTGCATGATCTTCCCGTTCCCGCGCACGGGACCGTCCAGGCGCTGGAGGTTGCAGTTGATCACGAAGTTCAGGTTGTCCAGGTTCTCGTTCGCTGCCAGCTGCAGCAGGCCCCTCGACTCGGGCTCGTCCATTTCCCCGTCGCCCAGGAACGCCCAGACCTGCTGTTCGGAGGTGTCCTTGATGCCCCGGCCGTGCAGGTACCGGTTGGACTGGGCCTGGTAGATCGCGTTCATCGGGCCGATGCCCATCGACACGGTCGGGAATTCCCAGAACCCGGGCATCAGGCGCGGGTGCGGGTAGGAGGACAGGGCATGGCCGGCCTTGGACTTTTCCTGCCGGAACCCGTCCAGGTCCTCCTCCGTGAGGCGGCCTTCCATGAACGCCCGGGCATACATGCCCGGGGACGCGTGGCCCTGGAAGAAGACCTGGTCACCGCCCGAGGGGTGGTCCTTGCCGCGGAAGAAATGATTGAACCCGACCTCGTACAACGTCGCGGCCCCGGCATAGGTGGAAATATGCCCGCCCACCCCGATATCGGCCCGCTGCGCCCGGTGGACCATGACCGCGGCGTTCCAGCGCATGTACGCCCGGTACCGGCGCTCGAACTCCTCGTTGCCCGGGAACACCGGCTCCTGGTCCGCCGGGATCGTGTTCACGTAATCGGTCGTGGTCACCATCGGCACCCCCACCGACTGGGACCCCGCCCGCTGAAGCAGGCTGCGCATGATGAACTGCGCCCGCTCCGTACCCTGCTCCCTGATCAACGCATCCAAAGACTCAACCCACTCGGCCGTCTCCTGGGGATCACGATCAGGCAACTGGGAAGTCAACCCGCTAAGGATGTGTGAGGTCTCTTCTCCTGCAGCCACGTCCAACCTCTCTTCATTGAATGCCTGGGCGCTGCACTGTAGTGCGCACTTGTACTTGGCAAGAAAATCTAGCAAGAAATTTCGTAGTGTGAGAATAAAATTCTGTAATTCGAGATTAGCTAGACGCCTGCCGGGCGTCAATCCGAGGCCCCTGCGCCTAGGCTGCGGAAGTCCGAAGAGCTCCTGCCGAGTGGTTTGTGACCGAAGCCTTCACTCCCGACCCCTTGACCTGAGGTGACCTAGCTCATACAGTTATTTCACTATTCAATAACTAGATTCCACGATGCGAAAAACTCTCCCAAAGCGTCCCGGAACCTAGTTGCAGCACCACAAAGAAGTGGAGATCCACGATGCAATCGACTTCCCCGGTCGGCGTCACATCGACTCCGGAGCAGGCCTCGCTCACTGAAAGTTCGCTACATCCCGCAGCAGGAAACGAAGTCCTCTGTGAGGTAGCGTCCGCTTCGGCAGGCCGCACCATCAGCCCCACCCTCTACAACCTCGACCTCGCTCCCACCAAGAAGGAAGGGCGGCGCTGGACGAGCTACAGCATCTTCACCCTCTGGGCCAATGACGTCCACAGCCTGGGTAACTATGCTTTCGCCATCGGCCTCTTCTCCCTTGGACTCGGCGGCTGGCAAATCCTCGTCGCCTTGGGAATCGGCGCCGTCCTGCTTTTCACCCTCCTGACGTTCTCCGGCTTCATGGGCCAAAAGACGGGCGTCCCGTTCCCCGTCATGAGCAGGATCAGCTTCGGCATCAGGGGAGCCCAGCTGGCCAGCTTGATCCGTGGAGCCGTGGCCGTCGCCTGGTTCGGGATCCAAACCTACCTCGCCTCGGTGGTACTCCGGGTCATGGTCGTCGCGATGTTCCCGGGACTCAAAGACCTGGATTCCAACTCCATCCTCGGCCTGTCCACGCTGGGCTGGATCGCGTTCGTTTCGCTCTGGATCGTGCAGCTCGTCATTGTCAGCTTCGGCATGGAGATGATCCGCAAGTATGAGGCCTTCGCCGGCCCCATCATCCTCGCCACCATGCTCGCAATCGCCATTTGGGTCTTCGTGGAAGCCGGCGGAGCCATCCAGTGGTCCGGCATCAAGGGCCTCGAAGGCGGCGAGATGTGGCGCACGATCTTCGCCGGCGGAGCCCTGTGGGTTTCCATCTACGGCACGTTCGTCCTGAACTTCTGCGACTTCACCCGTTCTTCGGTCTCCAAGAAGTCGATTGTCCGCGGCAACTTCTGGGGCATTCCCATCAACATGCTCCTCTTCGGCGCAATCGTGGTCATCATGGCCGGCGGCCAGTACAAGATCAACGGCCGGATCATCGAGAGCCCCTCGGACATCGTCCAGAGCATTCCCAACACGCTCTTCCTGGTCCTGGCTTGCCTCGCGCTGCTGATCCTGACCATCGCGGTGAACCTCATGGCCAACTTCGTGGCACCGGTGTACGCCCTGACCAACCTCTTCCCGAAGCACCTGAACTTCCGCCGGGCAGCCTGGGTCAGCGGAACCATCGGCCTCATCATCCTGCCGTGGAACCTCTACAACAACCCCGTGGTCATCGTTTACTTCCTCGGTGGACTCGGTGCGCTGCTCGGGCCGCTGTTCGGCGTCGTCATGGCCGACTACTGGTTGATCCGCCGCGGTAAGGTCAACGTCCTTGACCTCTACACGGACACCCCGACCGGAACCTACTTCTACAAGCGTGGCGTGAACCCGCGGGCCATCACGGCAATGATTCCGGCAGCCACCGTCGCGATCCTCATCGCCTTCATTCCCGCCCTCGAAGTGATCGCCCCCTTCGCCTGGTTCTTCGGTGCCGGCATCGGAGCCCTCTGCTACTACTTCATGGCGGACAAGAAGCAGCAGCACCAGGACGTCTCCGGCGAGCCGATCGCCGTCGTCAGCAACCACTGACAGCAGAACCCCAGCGACAACCAGCAACAAGAGCCAGCGCGCGCCTTCGACAGGGGGCGCGCGCTGGCAGCCCCGGAAGGAAAACCATGCGAATCCTCGTCGCAAACGTCAACACCACCCAGACCATGACGGACTCGATCGCAGCGCAGGCGCGGGCGGCCGCCGCTCCCGGCACCGAGATCGTCGGCATCACGCCACGCTTCGGCGCGGACTCCTGCGAAGGGAACTTCGAAAGCTACCTCGCCGCCATCGCGGTGATGGACAAGGTAGTCAACTACCCCGAACCGTTCGACGCCGTCATCCAGGCCGGCTACGGCGAACACGGCCGCGAAGGACTCCAGGAACTCCTCGATGTACCGGTCGTGGACATCACCGAAGCAGCCGCCAGCACCGCGATGTTCCTTGGCCACAAATATTCGGTTGTCACCACCCTGGACCGCGCGGTTCCGCTCATCGAGGACCGCCTCAAGCTTGCCGGCCTCGAGGCCCGTTGCGCGTCAGTCCGGGCGAGCGGCATGGCCGTGCTGGAACTCGAGGAATACCCGGAGCGGGCAGTGGAAGCGATTGTCGAGCAGGCCGAGCGGGCAGTGCGGGACGACAAAGCCGAAGTGATTGTCCTCGGTTGCGGCGGCATGGCCGGGCTCGACGAGCAGATCCGCCAGCGTTGCGGTGTTCCGGTGGTGGACGGCGTAGCCGCCGCGGTGACCATCGCCGAGTCGTTGGTCCGCCTCGGGCTTTCGACGTCGAAGGTCCGCACTTACGCCGCGCCGCGCCCCAAAACCGTCATAGGCTGGCCCCTGAACATCACGGACGCCGCCGCCGAAGCGCCCGCCGCACACTAACCTCCAGGAGTACCGCGTGAGCGAAACCAGTCCCGCCCAGCCCCGGGTCGCCGTCGTCACCGGAGCCGGTTCCGGCATCGGGCGGGCGGTTGCCCGGCTCCTGCTGTCCGAGGGGTACCGGGTGGCCCTCGCGGGACGCCGCGAGGCGCAGCTCACGGAAACCGCCGACGGCCACTCCGAGGCGCTCGTGGTGCCGTGCGACGTGACAGTGCCCGACGACGTCGAGCGCCTTTTCGCCGCTGCCCGCGAGCGCTGGGGGAGGGTGGACGTGCTGTTCAACAACGCCGGCATTTTCGGCCCGTCGGGCGCGGTGGACGAGATCGGCGTGGACGATTGGAACGCTACCCTCGCGGTCAACGTCACAGGTTCCATGCTGTGCGCCGCCGAGGCCGTGCGGACCATGAAGGCGCAGGAGCCGCAAGGCGGGCGCATCATCAACAACGGCTCCATTTCGGCCCATTCGCCGCGGCCGCTGTCCGTCGCGTACACCGTCAGCAAGCACGCGATGAGCGGACTCACCAAGAGCATTGAGCTTGACGGGCGCCCCTATGGGATCACCTGCGGCCAGATCGACATCGGCAACACCCGGACCGAGATCATGGACACCATCGGCGTCGGTTCCGGGGCGCTCCAGGCCGACGGCAGCAGGCGCGTCGAGCCGATGTTCCCCGTGCAGGACGCGGCCCGGGCAGTCCTTATGATGGCCAACATGCCGGCTTCGGCCAACGTCGGTTCCGTGGTGGTCACCGCCGCGGGAATGCCTTTCGTCGGGCGCGGCTAACCCCGGAGTTTGTGTACACCTAACACCCCCTAAAACACCTCTTAAAGGGTGTCAGGTGTACACAAACTCGCCGGTTGCCGGGCTGGCCTGTGGATAACGGATTTCTGCGGGCCGATTTATGCCTCAATAGGGCATGCGCAAATTGTCCGAACTCCCCGGCGAAATGTCCCGTCGCGCGTTCAGCGTGGAGGCCGCCCTGGGGCTCGGAGTGCCCTCCAAGCGGTTGTTGGCGGCGGACCTCCTGTGCCCGAGCCGGGGCCTCCGGGTTCCGATTGGTAGCGTGCAGTCGATCCTGGACCTGGCCCGCCCCCACTTGGCCCTGCACGACGGCGACTTCTTCAGCCACGTGAGTTCTGCCGAGATACTTGGCATCCCCCTGCCGCCTTGGGCGCAGTTCAAGCCCGACGACGGCGGGCCGGTGACCGCGCTCGTCGAACCTGTTCCGTGGGGACCCAAAAGCGGTGCCCACTTTCGCGAGCCCGGGCGCTTCCTGCACCTTTCGCGGGCGCGCCACGCTTCCCTGCCGCGGCGCAGGGGCGTGGCAGGGCACCGGCTCAAGATTCGCGACGGCGACTTGGTGGAGAGGCACGGAGTCGTCTTGACGTCCCCGGCGCGAACGTGGGTGGACCTCGCCACCATGCTGCCGATGAATGACCTGATCGTGGCCGGGGATGCGATTGTCAGCGAGCACGAACGTACCTTCGGACCGCCCAGGATTCCTTTGGTGAGTCTCGCGGAACTGCAGGAGTTCGTCGAGAAAGCCAACGGCGTCCACGGAGTACGGAAGGCAAGGATCGCCATCGATTTTTTGCGCGTTGGCGTGGATTCCCCGCCCGAGACCGAACTTAGGCTTCTGCTCGACGACGCAGGCTTGCCGGAGTTCACGCCGAACTATCCCGTATTGGACATCCTTGGCCGTCCTGTCTGGACCGACCTCGGGTGTCCCGAGTACCGGACGTGCTTGGAATACGAAGGCCCCCACCATTTGTCGCCCGAGCAACAAGCACTGGATGCCTATCGGGACCAGCGCGTCGCGGAGGCCGGCTGGCGTCAGGTGAAAATCAACAAAGTCGATATGCAGCGTGGTCCGGTGTGGGTGGTGTCGCGCGTCGCCCTGGCGCTGCGGAAGGCGGGTTGGTCCCGTTGAGTTTGTGTACAGATGATGCCCTTAAAGCGCCTGTTAAAGGGTGTTAGGTGTACACAAACTCTCTACAGGGGGAGTAGCTCCGACAGGTCCGCGCGCAGGCCCGAAGCCGCGACGCGTCCGGCGTCCACCGCGTCCGCCCACGACATGCGGCCGGTCACCATTTCCAGCCAGGTGGCGGCGTCGCACTCAATGACGTTCGGCGGAGTGCCGCGCGTATGCCGGGGACCCTCGACGCACTGCGTGACGCCAAACGGCGGCACGCGGACCTCCACGGAGTTGCCCGGTGCGCGTGCGGTGAGTTCCTCCAAGGAGTACCGCACCGCGGTGGCCAGGACAGAGCGCGACGGCGGCGACTCGGGCTGGGTGCCCTGCCATTCAGCCAGTGCCGCCCGGCCTTGTTCGACGTCGATCCGGCGCCGTGCAGTTGCCATTCTCCGGTTCTCCAATCAGTCCAGCCGCTTCAATCAGTCCAGCATCGCTGAGACCGCGTGACCCAGGCGGATCTTGCCCACGGCGTGGCCGCCGCCGAGGACGGGCTCAACCACCTTTTCAAGCACGCTGGAAACACCCGGGATATCGACCGCCCCCACAACTGCGAGCAGGGTAAGCCCAACCAAGGTGGCCGCCCGGGGGTTTCCGTCAAGGATCTTCACCGCGACAGACGCACCGGTCGGCGTCGCCATGACCAAGACCCCTTCCGCGCCGCCCTTGGCAATGACATCGAGTTCGTCCATGACAATCGTGTTCGCTTCGCCCCGCCCCTGGACGGCCCAAGGGTAATCCAACATGGACGTCGCGATGGTTGCGGCCCGGGCGTTGGAGTTCCGGTCCCGGGGAGCCCGTGCGAGCCGCGAATAAGCCCGCGCAAGTCCAGTCAATGAGATTGCCGCCACCGGGGCCCCGCAGCCGTCGATGCCCAGGTGGGCGATCTTTTCGCCGCTGTACTCCTCGATCACGGAACGCACACGCTGCTGGAGGGGATGGTTCGGCTCAAGGTAGCTGTGGGTGTCCCAGCCGTTCTCGGTGCATGCCCAAAGGAACGCGGCATGTTTGCCTGAGCAATTGAACGCGAGCTTCGACCTCCCTTTCTCCGAACGGACCAGCCAATTGCGGGCGATTTCGTCCTCTGGCCACGCAGGCGGGCACTGAAGCTGTTCCTCCCGGACTCCTGCTGCTTTGAGCATGCCTTCCACGACGTCCATGTGGTCCAGGGATCCAATGTGGCTGGCGCAGGCCAAGGCCACCTGCGCGCCGCGCAACGGGACGCCAGACTGCATCGCAGCGAGGGCCTGGAATGGCTTGAGGGCAGAACGGGCGTAAATGGGTGTGGTGACGTCCCCGAGTTGGGCTACCACCGTGCCATCGCCGGAAAGGACCACGGCCGAGCCGATATGCCGCGATTCGATGAATCCGCTGCGCTCAACAACGGCCAACTCAACCGCGGACTCAACGCTGAAAGTCTCATGCGAACTCAAGGGCATGAGCCAAGTCTATGGCTCGGAATCCCCGTTTTCCGGCTAGCCCACGGTGTGTATGGGTCTGACGAGGAGCATGCTCATTTTTGGTGCTGTGGAGTGGGCATAGTGGTGTTATGTCCTTTGCTCGTGGCGAGGGGAGCGCATGCTCGGTCGAGGAAACAGCTTAGGACTCCGGCGCCGGCACAAAGTACCCTTGAGGACTGTGAAGGTACTCGTCATTGGCCCCGGGGGCCGCGAACACGCCATTGTCCGCTCATTGCTCAAAGATCCCAACGTTTCCGAGGTCCATTCGGCACCGGGGAACGCCGGCATTGCCAAGTTGGTCCCCACGTACGCGATCGACGGCAACGATCCCGCCGCAGTCACCGCGCTGGCCACGAAGCTCGCGGTTGACCTGGTGGTCGTTGGCCCCGAGGCTCCCCTCGCAGCGGGAGTCTCCGATGCCGTCCGTGAAGCCGGCATTCCGGTCTTCGGACCCAGCAAGGCCGCCGCGCAGCTTGAGGCATCCAAGGCCTTCGCCAAAGAGGTTATGGCCGAAGCCGGTGTGCCCACCGCCATGGCCCGCGTGGCCACCAACGCAGAGGAAGCCGCCGACGCCCTGGACACCTTCGGCGCTCCGCACGTCGTCAAGGATGACGGCCTGGCCGCCGGCAAGGGTGTTGTTGTCACCAACAACCGCGAGGAAGCCCTCGCCCACGCGCAGGCCTGCTTCGACGCCGGTGGTTCCGTGGTGATCGAGGAGTACCTGGACGGCCCCGAGGTTTCCCTGTTCGTCCTGTGCGACGGCCGGACTACCGTCCCGCTGTCCCCGGCCCAGGACTTCAAGCGGATCTACGACAACGACGAAGGCCCCAACACCGGTGGCATGGGCGCCTACACTCCGCTTGACTGGGCGCCGGAAGGCCTCGTGCAGGAAGTCATCGACCGCGTAGCCCAGCCCACCGTGGACGAAATGGCAAGCCGAGGGACCCCGTTCGTCGGCGTCCTCTACTGCGGCCTGGCCCTGACTTCCCGCGGCACGCGCGTCATCGAGTTCAACGCCCGTTTCGGCGACCCCGAAACCCAGGCCGTCCTCGCCCGCCTCAAGACCCCCCTCGGCGCCCTCATGCTGGCAGCCGCCAAGGGCGAACTGGACCAGGCCGAAGAGCTGCGCTGGTCGAAGGACTCGGCCGTCGCCGTCGTCGTCGCCGCCGAAAACTACCCGGACACGCCCCGCACGGGCGACCGCATCCGCGGGTTGAACAAGGTTGACGCGCTGGAAGGCGTCCACGTCATCCACGCCGGCACCAAGCTGGACGATGAAGGCCGGATCATTTCCGCCGGCGGCCGCGTGCTTGCGGTTGTGGCGCTCGGAACCGACCTCGTGGAGGCCCGTGAGCGGGCTTACGACGGCGTTGAGCTGGTTCAGCTCGACGGCGGACAGTTCCGTACGGACATCGCTGGTAAGGCGGCCAGGGGAGAGATCCACGTTTCCTCCACCGCCACCGGATCCATCCCGAACGTAAAGGCCTGAGCCATGACTGAGAGCAACACTCAAGGACTGCAGACGCAAACCCTCGACCTTCCCGGCTGGCAGCATGTCTACTCCGGCAAGGTCCGCGACCTCTACGTTCCCGCCGAAGATTCCGTGAAGGAACTCGTCGGCCAGGATTGCGTCTTGGTGGTGGCCAGCGACCGTATCAGCGCCTTCGACCACGTGCTGAGCAGCGAAATCCCGGACAAGGGCCGCGTGCTGACGCAATTGAGCCTGTGGTGGTTCGATCAGTTGGGCGTGGAGCACCACGTGTTGGCGTCGACGGCGGCGGGAGGCGTTCCGGCGGAGGTCGAGGGCCGTGCGATGATCTGCAAGCGACTGGACATGTTCCCCGTTGAATGCATCGCCCGCGGATACCTCACGGGTTCCGGGCTCCTCGAGTACCGCAAGTCCGGCACCGTATGCGAGATTCCGTTGCCGGCCGGTTTGGTTGACGGCTCGCGCCTGGAGCATGCGATCTTCACGCCGTCCGCGAAAGCCGAGGTTGGCGAGCACGACGAGAACATCACGTATGACGACGTCGTTGCCATGGTGGGTGACGACATCGCCGCCCGCTTGAGCGAGCTGACGGTGAAGATCTACACCCGGGCCGAAGAGATCGCGCGCGAGCGCGGCATCATCCTGGCCGACACCAAGGTGGAGTTCGGCATCGACGCCGCCACGGGAGTCATTACCTTGGGCGACGAAGTCCTGACGCCGGACTCGTCGCGATTCTGGGACGCCGCCACCTACGAGCCGGGCAAGGCGCAGCCCTCCTACGACAAGCAGTTCGTGCGCGACTGGCTGACCTCGGCAGAATCCGGTTGGGACCGCGCGAGCGACACCCCGCCGCCCGCGCTGCCGGCAGACGTCGTGGACAAGACCCGCGCCCGTTACGTGGAAGCCTACGAGAAGCTGACCGGCCGGACTTTCGCCTAGCCGGGGCCCGCGCCAGCTCGGAGGTCAGCCGGCCCGGGCCGACTTCGCCGTCCCACTGTGCTGAGCTGTTCCGTGAGGGTCCGCTCCGTTGTGAGGTGCCGCTCCCTTGTGGTGCGTGGCTGAGCCGCGCTGTTGGGGCGTCGCGTCGTGCTCGACGGCGGCCGGTTCCGTAGGAGCGTTGCTCGCCGGGGGGGTGCCGCTCCCGGCGGCCGCGCGGCGCTCCGCGAGCCGGATTTCCAAAGCTGAGTCCATGGCCTGCTGGACCCGGTCGGCCGCGCCGGCGGCGGAAAAGTCGCGTTGGGCTTCCTCGAGATGGAGCAAAGCATCGGCGTTCTCGCCAGCGGCCTTGAGCGCCTTGCCGAGGAGCAGCGCGACCTCGCCGGCTGTGTGGCGGGCCAGGACTTCGCGGTCGGCGTGGATTTCGCGCAGCTTGGTGATTGCCGCGGGGATGTCGCCCGTCAAGTACAGCCAGCGGGAACGGATGAAAGCGACCTCGAGCTGGTCCGTCTTGTTGCCGCCGACAATGGACAGCGCGAGTTCTGCACGTTCGATCGCGGAGAGCGTCTCCGGCTCCACGATGCCCGACGACAACCTGACCGCCGCCGAAGCCTTGTTGAAGCGGGCCCACAGCTCAATATCGTTCGCGGGGGAGAGCAGCTTGGCCGCGCGCTCGTGGTGCTTGATGCCCTCCACGTAGTCGTGGCGCATGAAGGCGACGTTTCCGATGACCCAAGCAACTTCGCCGGCGAGCTGGGACATCGAGTAGTTGTCCATCTGCTCGTTCATGGCCTGGCAATAGGTCCAGGCTTCGTCGAGCCGGCCGCTTTCGGCAAGCGCTCCTATGAGTGCCCGGTGCGCACCGATGATCAGCGTGGAGCCCTTGGGCAGCTGCGCGGACAGCCTCACGGCTTCCAAAGCGTGCTCGACGGCGGTGGACAGTTGGCCTTGTCCGTGGCAGACCGCTGCGAGCATCTGACGGGCACGAACCCCGAGGCCGACGGATTCGGTGGCCATGGGATGCTCAAGCAGGTGCTGGATGATCTGCTGGCATTCCTTCAATTGCCCTTGTTTCATGAGGCACTCGGCCTGCATGTACGTCATGTTCCACCAGGCGCTGGTGTTCTTGGCCTCAAGGGCGATCTGGGCGGCGGTTGACGCGTGGCTCGCAGCGAGTGGGTAGTCCCTTAGGTCCCATGCTTGCCGGGCGTAGAGTCCGGCGAGCACGTATTCCGCGTCGCTGACAGACACCGGCTGGCTCCAAGCCTCCAAGGCCTTTGGCGCCAACTCGAGGCGCCTTGCGAGTTCTTCGATGACCTCGGCGGTAGGTTCGCGACGTCCTGTTTCAAGAAGCGAAATGTAGCTGGGTGAGTAAAGGTCGCGGCCTAATTCGGCCTGGGTCAGCCCACGTTCGAGCCGCTCGGCGCGGAGCTTTTCTCCGAATCCGTTCCCCACAGGTTCCTCCTAGAGGCTGGTCTATGCGTTGTCTTTACGCGGACACCTTGACAGTCGCTGTGGAAAACATTTTACAATGAATGTCAACAGGGACCGCGTAATTTCCGTAACGAATCCGGCTCGCATTGAGGACAAATTATGTTGAAGAAGATCGCTGCAGCAGTCGCCTTGGCCGGCGCTCTTGCATTCTCCGCCGCGGCTCCGGCCGTGGTAGCCGCAGCCCCTGTGGCAAACACCGTCAGCACGGTGCTCAGCATTGGTAACTGGCCGGATCCCATGCGGGTCTCCCAGGCGATCGGTAACTGGCCCGACCCCATGGTGGTCCCCCAAGCTATCGGCAACTGGCCGGATCCCATGTAGGCGAGGTTACACGACGGCCCCCAGCCGCCGCTTAATTCGAATGAATTGAAAAATCCCCGGACGTCGAACTGGACGTCCGGGGATTTTTTTGTGCGTCGCCCGGACGCGTCCCTCCGGATACTCTGAGGAGGCTCGCGACCGTTGTTAACAACACTTGTCTCAAAACGAAGAGTGGCTAACTAAAACCGGGCAAAGGAATGTTTTAGCGTTTTTCCAGCGATAGCGAAACGCTCGTTAAATAACGATAGAAGGCCCTTCTAGAGTAGGGCCTTCTATCAATTGGTCGGGATGACAGGATTTGAACCTGCGACCTCTTCGTCCCGAACGAAGCGCGCTACCAAGCTGCGCTACATCCCGATCCGCTGCGAAAGCAACTGTTCAAGAATAGCCGATGCCCGCCCGGATACGAAATCGAGTCCGTTCGCCTCCAGCGTCACACCAGCGATTCCTTCCACGAGCCGTGCAGGCGCGCGAAACGCCCGCCGCCGCTGATCAGTTCCGCGGGAGAGCCGTCTTCCACGATTCGCCCGTCATGCACCACGAGAACCCTGTCCGCGGTTTCCACGGTGGAGAGGCGGTGGGCGATGATGATCGCCGTCCTGCCCGAATCCGATCCCGACAGAAGATTGGAAAGGCCGGCCTGGACAAGCCGCTCTGACGGGATGTCCAAGGACGAGGTCGCCTCGTCGAGGATCAGGACCGCGGGAGCCGCGATGAAGGCCCGCGCGAAGCCGATCAACTGCCGCTGGCCCGCGGAAACCCGTCCGCCGCGCTTGTTGACGTCGGTGTCGTAACCGTCAGGCAACGCCGCGATGAAATCGTGCGCACCCACGGCCCGGGCCGCGGTCTCGATCTTTTCGCGCGTGGCGTCCGGCCGTCCCAGGGCAATGTTGTCGGCCACCGTGCCGCTGAACAGGAACGCTTCCTGGGTGACCATGACCACCGCGCGGCGCAGGTCCGCCGTCGAGAGCTCCCGGAGGTCGACGCCGTCGAGCGTCAAGGATCCCTCGGTGACATCGTAGAAGCGGGCGATCAGCTTCGCGAGGGTGGACTTGCCGGCTCCGGTCTGACCGACCAATGCCACGGTTTGCCCTGCTGGAATGTGCAGGTTGAGCTCGGGAACCACCACTTTGCCGTTGCCGTACCCGAACTCGACGCCGTGGAAGTCGATCTCGCCCCGGGCCTCCGGCAACGGCACAGGGGTCTTGGGGGGCCGCACGGTGGGAACCTCTTCGAGCAGGCCGGAGACCTTCTCCAACGCTGCCTGTGCGCTTTGGAAGGAGTTGTAGAACATGGCCATCTGGTCCACGGGCTGGAAGAAGCGCTTGGTGGAAAGGATGAGTGCCAGGAGCACGCCCACAGCCAGGCCACCGGACAGCACGCGGAAGCCGCCGACCAGCAGCACCACAGCGACGCACACGTTCCCGATCAGGACCAGTCCGGGCTGGAAGATGCCGTTCAGGTTGATGGAGCGGACCGTGACTTTGCGGTAGTGCTCCGAGAGTTCCCCGTACCGCTCGGCGTTCTTCGGCTCCCGGCGGAATGCCTTGATGGCGCGGATGCCCGTCATGGTTTCCACGAAGTGAACGATGAGGCTTGCCGATGCCACCCGGGATTCGCGGAAGGCGATCTGGGAGTGCTTCTGGTACCAGCGGGCCAGGAAGTATGCCGGGACGCCCGTGGCGAGCATGATGAGTCCGCTGACCCAGTCGAGGGCGAAGACGGTGAAGGCCGTGAAGAGCATGAACAGCAGCCCTGATGCCAAGGAGCTGACGCCGGAATCCAGCAGGTCGCGAAGCGCTTCGAGGTCAGAGGTTTGCCGAGCGATGATGCGTCCCGATGTGTACTTTTCGTGGAACTCAAGGCTGAGGCGCTGCGTGTGCCGGAAGACCCTGATCCGCAGGTCCAGGAGCATGGACTGGCTCAACTTCGCCGTCGACGTCACGTAGACGGCGGTCAGCAGCGCGGTCGCGATCGCGGCTGCCACGTACAGGACGCCGGCGAGCACCAGCGGGAAACCGTTCCCCGCTGCCAGGGAAGGCAGGGCGTGGTCGATGCCGAAGGCGATGATCGCCGGTCCCGCTACACGTGTGGCCTGCGAAAGCACCACCATGCCGAGCGTCAGCCAGAAACGCAAGCGAACGGGACGGATGAGCGACCCCAGCAAGGCGACCGACCGCCGTCGTACTGCCTTGCTTTCGCTGCGGCTCAGGTTCGAGTTTTCTTCGTTGGCGGTTCCGAAGGTGGTCATCGGCGGGCCTCCCCGGCTTGGTTCAGGCGCTGTTCGGATTTCAACTCGTGCTCGAGTTCGTCGAGCTCGCTGTCCAGGTCCTTCGGACCGGAGTCGAGGCTCGCGATCACGTAACGGTAGTGGGCGTTGCTCGCGAGCAGCTCAGTATGGGTCCCGACGGCGGTGATGCGGCCGTGCTCAAGGAGCGCCACACGGTCGGCGAGGGCTACGGTCGATGGGCGGTGGGCGACGATGAGCGTGGTGGTATCCCGGAGGACGTTACGCAACCTGGCTTCGACGAGTTCCTCGGTGTTGACGTCCAAAGCAGACAGAGGATCGTCGAGCACCAGGACCTTCGGTTTGGCCGCGATGGCCCGGGCCAGGGCAATGCGTTGCCGCTGGCCGCCGGAAAGACTCAGTCCTTCTTCGCCGATGAGCGTCTCGACGCCTTCGGGGAGCGAATACGCGAAGTGTGCCTGCGCGACGTCAAGTGCTTCGTCGAGGGCCGCTTCGGAGGTGTCCGGCGCGCCGAGCAGGACGTTGTCCCGGACCGAACTGGAAAACAACGTCGTGTCCTCGAAAGCGATCGCGACGGCGGTCCGCAGCTCCTCGATGTTAAAGTCGCGCACGTCTACGCCATCGATGCTGACAGATCCGTCGGACACGTCGTAGAGCCGGGGGACCAGTTGGAGCAGGGCGCTCTTGCCGCTGCCGGTGATGCCCACGAGGGCCATCGTCTCGCTGGGCTCGATGTCCAGGTTGATATCGTGCAGGAGCCGGGCACCGTCGTCGAACGCGAAAGCCGCGCCCCTGAAGCTGAGGGCTCCGCGCACTTCGGCCGGCGACTTCGGCTGCTCCGGGCTGGTGATGGTGTTGGGAATGTCCATGACCTCGAAGTGGCGGTCAAGCGCTGTTTTCGCCGTCAACGCCATGGCGACGAGGGCGCCCGAGACTTCCACGGGTGCCGCGACAACCGCCGCCGTCGCGAAAAACGCGACAAGCGAACCCACGCTGAGTTCGCCCGCCGACACGAGCAGCACACCCGCAACGAGCCCGACGCCGAGGGCGAGTTCCGGGAGCAGCGTCACCACGAGCGTGAAGGTGGCTTGGTGCTTGGCCTTGGCGATCTCGGTCCGCCGCAGCCCCTCGGCTTGCTCGTTGAAGTTCTCAAGCGCCTCGCGGCTGCGACCGAATGCTTTCAGCACACGGATGCCGTGGACGGACTCCTCAACCGTGGTGGCGAGGTCCCCGGCCTGGTCCTGGCTGAGCCTGGTGACAAGGCTGAACCGCCGGCGGAAGCGGAAGGAATTGATCATGATCGGCACCGCGGCGGCGAGGAAGATCAGGGCGAGCTGCCAGCTCATCGTGAACATCACGACGACGCCGATCACCACCGTGAGCGTCGTGACCACCAGCATGATGGCACCGAACGCCATCCACCGGCGTAGGAAATTCAGGTCGGTCATCGCCCGGGACAAGAGCTGCCCGGAACCCCAACGATCGTGGAACGCGACGGTGAGGTCCTGCAAGTGTCCGTACAGGGAAACCCGCATCTTCGCTTCCACTGTTGTTGCGGGATTGATGACGAATTGCCGGCGCAGGGCGACGAGGCCCGCCTCGGCTATGCCCAGCAAGAGGACAACTCCAGCGGCGACCCAGACGGCGCTGCTCGGACCGCCCGGATGAAGCGAACCGTTGATCAGGACCCGGAGCACTTGGGGGACAGCAAGCGCCATAATGCTGGCCAGTAGCGCGCTGAGCAGCCCCATGAACAGCCGCGGAAGGATTGTTCTGACGTGCGGATAGAGACGTCTTATGGAAGTGAAAAATGAGGTCTGTTTGGCCATGCCCGCTTCTCAACAGCATTGTCCCGGCGTGCTTCGTGTGACGCCCGGGTGTTAGTTTCCTGTAGCAACTACCTTATGCCATCCCGTGAGCCAGCGGACAGCAGCATTGCGTTGTGTGATGGGAGGCATTGGGGTGGGGGTGGGTTCGGGCGTTCACTTCGCCGCCCCCAGAGGAGCATGCTCATTTTTAGCCGTGAGCAGTGGACATAACCGGGTTATGTCCACTCGTTGGCTCGGGCGCGGAGCATGTCCAGTGGTGCGGGGTGCGTGGTGCGGGGTGCACGATGAGGAGCATGTCCAGTGGTGCGGGAAGGAACGCCCGGCTACGCGCCCACTACGTCCGGGCCGTCAGCGTCAGCAACACGGCTTCCGGCTTGCACGCGATCCTGACGGGCGCGAAGCGCGAGGTGCCGATGCCGCCCGAGACGTTTACCGGCGTCGTACGTCCATCGTTTTCCCAATCGTGGAGGCCCTTGGCGCGCCAGGTGGGGAGGTCGCAATTGGAGACGAGTGCACCATAGCCGGGGATGCAGATCTGGCCGCCGTGGGTGTGGCCGGCGAGGATGAGGTCCGCGGCATCGTTGGTGAAATGGTCGAGGACCCGCTGGTACGGGGCGTGAATGACGGCCACCCGCACGTGCGGGCGGGAGTCCTGGCCCGCTGTGCCCCGGGGCCAGCCTGAGTATCGTTCGCGATTGAGGTGGGGATCGTCCACGCCGGAGAAATCGAAACGGATTCCGTTGATCGGCAAGGACTGATGCCTGTTGGTGAGGTCGATCCAACCGGACATGCCGAACCCGGAACGCAGGCGCGGCCAATCGAGGGGCACAGGATTATCACTGACTCGTGAAGGGCCGCGGAAGTAGGCGGCAGGATTCTTGAAACGCGGTGCGAAGTAGTCGTTCGATCCCGGGACGAAAACCCCCGGGAACTCGAACAACGGCTTGAGCGCATCCAGGACCGGAATCACGGCGTGGGGGTGGCTGAGGTTGTCGCCCGTGTTCACCACGAGATCCGGCTCCAGCAAGGCGAGCGAACGCAGCCAGTCGGCCTTCTTTTTCTGGCCTGGAACGAAATGGATGTCACTCAGGTGCAGCAGCCGCAGCGGGGCGGAGCCCTCAGGGAGGATCGCCAGCGACTCTTCGCGCAGGACGAACTGGTTCTTCTCCCAAAGGCCGTAGGCAAGGCCCGCCGTTCCGGCGGCCGCGCCGAGTCCTGCGGCGACGGCAAAGCCGCGTCCGACGCTTCGGACGCGGCTTGCCAGTGAATCGAGGGCGGGCACGAGGACGTTAGCCATTCTTCTTGCCATTGCCATTGTCGCCATTCCCATTCCCGTTCCCGCTGGTGGGTTGGGTGCTCGGCTGGGTCGGCTGCGTGGTGGCCGGTGTGTTGTTATTCGGCGTGGTTGTCCGGTACCCGGGCGGATCCAGCAAGTTCGACGGCGGTGCCGGGAACGGGTTGGTTCCGTAAGCGGGTGCGATCTCGGACATGTACCTCGAGAACTGCGGACCGGCGATCATGTAACCGTCGATGCTGGGGTAGAACTTGCCATTGACCGTGATGTTTCGTCCCGGACGGAGCTGGCTGCCCAAGGGGTCACCGAACCAGCTGGCGGTCGCGAGGCCGCTGGTGTAGCCGACAACCCAAGTGGAACCGTTGCTGTCGTTGGTACCCGTCTTGGCGGCGATGGGGAAGGAGGTCTTGGTGGAGATCCTAGGTTGGATCAACGAACCCGAACCCTGGTTCAGGACTTCCTGCATCGCGTAAGCGACACCGTGGGCAACCTCCGGGGTGACGGCACTCTTGCAGTTGGGGGACTGTGCCGGCAGCTTCGCGCCCGTCTGGTCCGTCACCGAGGTAATCGCGATGGGCTCGCAGTACGTGCCGTTGTTGGCGAAGGTGGCCATTGCGCTCGCCATGGTGAGCGGAGCCGTCTGGGTGGAACCGATCAGGTTACCCAGCGTGGTCATTTGAACCTTGGGATTGGGATCAGTGATCTGTCCGCTGCCGTCCCGCGCGGGATTGCCACCGTGGATTCCGACGGCGTCCACGACCTTTTGGATGCCGCACAGGTCCAGCTGGGAAGCCGAGGCGAACGTGGCCGTGTTAATGGAGTTCATGAGGCCATACAGCACAGTCATGGGACGGTAGTAGCCGGCATCGGAGTTCTGCAGGTCGAATGTTCCGTTGCTGCTGTCGTACCAACCGTTGACGGGGGTAGAGCAGGTGTTCCGCCAAGGGAAGTTTTGCGGGTAGCGGCGAACGGCCGCATTGATGGTCGTGTTCATCGACTTGCCCTCATTGAGCCATTCGGCAAACGTGAAGGGTTTCATCGTGGATCCCGGCTGGAAACCGCCCAAGCCGTTGAGGTCGTTGCCCTTGGAATCAAGGACGTCGACGTTGAAGTTTTGTGTCTGGTCGAACTTCCCGGCTTGTGGCAGCCACACGGTGTTCTGTGCCATGGAAACGATCTTGCCGCTTCCAGGTTGCACCGAGACGATCGTGGCACCCCATTTGTCCGGGTTGTCTCCTGTTGTGCCATTGACCTGCGCCTGCGCTGCGTTCTGCGCCTTGGGGTCAAGGGTGGTCTGGATGGTGAGGCCGCCGCGGGAGACGCGGTTGATCCGCTCGTCCTGCGTGGCGCCATAGGCCGGGTTGTTGTACAGCAAGTGCAGCACGTAGTCACAGAAGTACGGGGCAGTCGTGGCGTAGGCACAACCCTGGAGCGGCTGCGTGACCTTCGTGGTCACCGGCGTCGCGATGGCGGCGTCGTAGTCCGCCTTCTTGATCTTTCCCTGGTCCAGCATGAGACCGAGTACGAGGTCGCGGCGCTGCTTCGCGTGGTCCGGGTTGGCGATGGGGTCGTAGTAGGACGGGCTGTTGACGACGCCGGCCAGCAGGGCAGCCTGCGGGAGGGTCAGGTCCTTGGCGGTGGTGCTGAAGAAGAACCGCGAGGCCGCTTCGATGCCGTAGGCGTCCTTATTGAAGAAGACGATGTTGAGGTAGCCCTCAAGGATCTGCTGCTTGGAGTATTTCTTCTCCAAGGCGATGGCCAGCTTCATTTCACGGAGCTTGTCGCCCACGCCCTTGTTGACGCCATTGAGCTTGACGTCAGCGGCCTTGTCCTGGGAAACCAGGGACTCGTTGATGACGTTGTTCACGTACTGCTGGGTAATGGTGGAAGCACCCTGCTTCTGGCCGCGCGCAGTGCTGACGATTGCACGCATGATGCCGGTAGCGTCGATGCCGCCGTGCTCGTAGAAGCGGCTGTCCTCAACCGAGACGATCGCGTCCTTGATGTACGGACTCATCTGGTCGAGGGAGACCCGCGTGCGGTTCTCCGAATAGATGGAAGCGATCTGGCTTCCATCCGCCGCGAGGATGGTGGTTGCCTGGCTGGGCGGGTTCACCGTGAGTTCCGCCGGCAGCGTGTCAAAGAACTGGATCGACCCACTCGCGGCACTGCCTGAGACGGCGGCCGCGGGGACGAGCAAGCCCGCCACGAGGACACCACAAATAGCGCTCACGCCAAGGAATCCGAGGATCTTTCCGAGGGTGGTGGCAGTGTCGAATATGGGGTTCCTACGAGTCACCATGTTCTCCACTTTACCGGCAAGGGCTAGGCTTTCTTTCATGACCAAATGGGAGTACGCGACGATTCCGCTCATCATTCATGCCACAAAGCAGATCCTCGACCAGTGGGGAGAGGACGGCTGGGAACTCGTCCAGGTCGTGCCGGGACCCGATGGAAACGGACTAGTTGCATATTTGAAGAGGGAGAAGCAGTAACAATGACAACCCCCGCAGAAGCCACCGCCGGCGCGGAAACCACCGCCCCCGCGTCCGCCGTCGAGCAGCGCCTCGCCGAGCTCGGACTGACCCTGCCCGGCGTCGCCGCACCGGTAGCCGCGTACGTTCCGGCCGTTGTCACGGGCAACCACGTGTACACCTCCGGACAATTGCCGTTCATTAACGGCAAGCTCGAATCAACGGGCAAGGTCTCGAGCGGCGACGAAGGGCTCTCGGACGAGCCCACTGTGTCTCCGGAAGACGCCCAGAAGTATGCGGCCATCTGCGCCGTGAACGCCCTGGCAGCGGTCAAGAGCGTCATCGGCGACCTCGACCGCATCACACGCATCGTCAAGGTCGTAGGTTTCGTGGCCTCCGATGCGTCCTTCACCGGCCAGCCCGGTGTCATTAATGGTGCCTCCGAGCTCCTCGGGCGTGTCTTTGGTGACAAAGGCCAGCACGCCCGTTCCGCCGTCGGAGTTGCAGTCCTTCCGCTCGATTCGCCCGTCGAGGTCGAGCTGATCGCTGAATTCAGCTAAGGAACCGGTTCACTCAATTGCCACAGCTAGCCCGACGCCTCTTCGCGTTGCCCCCTGAACTTGAAGGTGCGGCACGGAACTGGCTTAAGCTCGGCGAGGGGACTCCCAGCGCCGCGCGTTTTGCATCGTCTGTAGTTCTTCTCCGCGATTCGCCCGCCGGCTTGGAGACGTGGATGGGTTACCGTCCCGGGTCCTCGCCGTTGGGCGTGGTCGCTTTCCCAGGCGGCTCGCTGGACGCGTCCGACGACGACGCCCTCGGCTGGTTGGGCCCGTCGCCGCAGCATTGGGCTGAGGCCTTGGGAACGCCCGACGTCGGACTCGCCCGCCGCCACGTCGTGGGCGCCATCCGCGAACTGTTCGAGGAAACCGGCATTTTGTTGGCCGGACCGGACCTCTCCTCCACAGTTGAAGCGACGTCTACGCCCGAATGGATGAAAGTCCGCGAAGCTATTGCTGCCCAGGACAAGTCCCTCACCGACGTCTTGGCCAAGCGCGGCCTGTCACTCCGGACGGACCTGCTCAAGCCGCTCGTGAACTGGCTCAGTCCCGATTTCTCGCACCGGCGCTTCAACACCCGCTATTTTGCTGCGACGGTTCCCGTGAACCAGCAGCCGACGCTCTTGGAAAGCAAAGGTGTGTGGGGCCGCTGGGTCAGCGTTTCAACGATCATCGCCGAGCGCGGAACCACGGCCCTTGGCGACGAAATCGGCCAGGAAAACACCGTGGGCCTGCCTTTGGGCCAGCTCCTGGTGCCAGGCTCCGAGATCATGCTCGAAAAGATGGCCGCGGCCCAAGGCTGCATCGCGTACCTCAGCTACAAGCGCAAGCCGCACGTGTACCAGCCACGGCTTGTCGAAGAGGACGGGACGCTCATGCTCGAAGTCGAAGCTGCCCGGACCGTGTCAGGGGAGCCGCAGCGCGAACGCTGACGACACGGAAACTGCCCGGCGACGGGTGAGCCGCTCCGCGACGCGTGAGCTGCCCGGCGACGCGCAAACCGCCCGGCGACGCGTGAGCTGCCCGGCGACGCGCAAACCGCCTGGCGACGCGAGAAAGGCCTGGCGACACCGGAATTCCGGTGTCGCCAGGCCTTTTCTGCGTCGCTGGGAAAAATCCCTAGCGCGAGCGCTGGCGGAGGCGCTGCATATCCAGGATCACGACGGCGCGGGCTTCCAGGCGGAGCCAGCCGCGCTGGACGAACTCGGCGAGGGCCTTATTGACGGTTTCGCGCGAAGCGCCGACCAACTGGGCGAGTTCTTCCTGGGTGAGCTCGTGGGCGACCAGGACGCCGTCGGTCGCGGGACGGCCGAAGCGGTCGGCGAGGTCCAGGAGTGCCTTCGCAACGCGGCCCGGAACGTCCGAGAAGACGAGGTCCGAGAGGGAATCGTTGGTGCGGCGCAGGCGGCGGGCAAGTGCTTGCAGCAGCTGCGCGGAAACCTCGGGGCGGGTGCGCAGCAGGGCGTTGAGGCTTTCGTTCTTCAGGCCGGCGAGGCGCGTCTCCGAAACGGCCGTGGCCGTCGCGGTACGGGGGCTGGGGTCGAAGAGGGCCATTTCGCCGAAGAGCTCGCCCGGGCCGAGGATGGCAAGGAGGGACTCGCGGCCGTCCGGCGACGTACGGCCAAGCTTAACTTTGCCGGACACGATGAAGTAGAGCTGGTCACCCTGGTCGCCTTCGCGGAAAACAGATGCTCCGCGTGAGAGGTCCACCTCTGTGAGTTCGTCCGTCAGCAAGCGGAAAGCGTCGTCGTCAAGGGTGGCGAAGAGGGGTGCGCGGCGCAATACCTCGATGTCCATGTAATCTCCTGAGTAAAAGTTCGGCTGTGGCGCTTCAGCCATTGTTTCAGAATTTTGTCGAGTCTGTGACGTACTTGGCAGCTGAAACGCCCGAAAACACGCGGTATCAGCCCAAATTTGTGCAGTGACAGGGCCTGGAGCCGCTGTTCAGGCCGGCGTGCTCCCGGCTCGGGGTCGACTCCTCCCGCAAGGGAAGCTGTCAGACTCTGCACTTACAATTGGGGCTTACCCGGCTGTGAGGAGCTTTGGTGTTCGGCTTGACCATACTGGACCTGGCGTTGATTTTGACGCTGCTTTCCTACCTGATCTACGGACTGCGCAACGGCTTCTTGGTGACCCTTGGCGGCATTGCAGGCTTCGTCGCCGGTGCCGTGGCGGCGTTTATCGCGGTGCCCCTCGTCGGCGACTGGGTAAAAGACAGCGACTGGCGCCTGACGGCCATCATCGGTTCAGCCGTGCTCCTCATCGTCCTGGGACACGGCCTTGGCACATGGATCGGCCAAAAAGTCCGCAAAGCCGTACGCATCCAGCCGTTGAATGCCCTCGACCGCATTCTCGGCGGCGTAGTCAGCCTGGTGGTCGCGGCGCTCGTCATGTCCATGCTCGCCTTCAGCGTGGGCTCTTTGGGCGTGCCGTTCGTTTCACAGCAGCTCGCCGATTCGAAGGTGATCCGCTTCATCGACGCCCTTACCCCCACGCAGGTCAAGGCAGGCGTGGCGCAATTGCGGTCCACCTTCATGGGCAACGGGATTCCGCAGCTCATCGAAGGCATCGGACCGGTCGGTCCAGTGCAGGTCCCGAACACCGATACAGACACTCCCGCCCTCAATACGGCGGCCCGATCGGTCTTGAAGATCGCCGGCACCGCGTATCAGTGCGGCCAGAACCAGACCGGCTCCGGCTTCGTGGTTTCGCCGGGCCGTGTGATCACCAATGCGCACGTCGTCGCCGGCGTGCCGCAACCCGTCGTCGAAATCCCCGACGGCGGTGCGCTGCCTGGCCGTGTGGTTTACTTCGACAGCCAGCGGGACCTCGCAGTGCTCGCCGTTGACGGACTCCCGACGGCGCCCCTGTCCTTAAGCGGCGACCTTCCGGCTGGTTCGCAGGCGGCTTTCGCCGGTTATCCGCATGGTGGGCCATTCCAGTCCAAACCGGCCGCGGTGGAGGGCATCTCGACACTGTTGGTCCCCGATATTTACGGCGCGAACCCTTCGCCGGAGTCGGTCTATAAACTGGCAGGCGATGTGCAGCCAGGAAATTCCGGCGGGCCGCTCCTGACGACGCAAGGCCAGGTTGCCGGCGTCGTGTTCGCGAAGACGACTTCCAACGTCCAGGTGGGCTATGCCCTGACCATGGACGAGCTCTCTCCCGTGGCTGCCCAAGCCGGCTCCCTCAGCGCGCCGGTATCACCCGGGCAGTGCACCAAGAAATAGCATCCTCCAAGGAGCATGCTCATCGGTGCATTAGTTTCGGCTGAGGAGCATGCTCATTGTTGGGCGTATGGAGTGGACATAGTGCGTTTATGTCCACTCGTCGCGTTAAGGGATGGGCATGCTCGGTGGGGCGTAAGAAACGCCGGGCCGGCATGTAGCCCGATAGATTGGGGAGCATGACTGAAGCTCTCACTGCCAATGACGCCGGTCGCGGCACGATCCTTGTCCTCAACGGACCTAACTTGAACCTTTTGGGCACGCGTGAGCCGGAAAAGTACGGCACTTCCACCCTTGCCGACGTCGAACACCTTGCCATAACCGCGGCCGAGGCACACGGCTTCACGGTGGACTGCGTCCAGTCCAACCATGAGGGCGACCTTGTGGATGCCATCCACGGGGCGCGTGGAACGTCCGTGGGTATCGTCATTAACGCCGGGGCATACACTCACACTTCAGTGGCACTGCGTGACGCGATCGCAGCCGTGGAACTTCCCGCCGTCGAGGTCCACATCACCAACGTGCACCAGCGCGAGGAATTCCGCCACCACTCGTACCTCTCACCTGTCTGCACGGCAATCATCATCGGCGCGGGTGTCCAAGGCTACAAGCTGGCTATCGACTACTTGGCGAGCTCAGTCTAGAAATACGCCCCAACGCTTAGGAGCATGCCCATTTTTCACGGCATGCAGTGGACATATACGCATTATGTCCACTGCTCACGCCGAAAAATGAGCATGCTCCGCGGGTGCAGGGCAAGATGAGCATGCTCCCTGGTTGGAGGGAAGAATGGGCATGCTCCGTGGGGTGGGTTAGAGGGCGCGAAGCCTGAGCAGCAGCGCGTGCTCCGGGTTCAAGAGCGGCATCGGGAGCCCGACCTCTGCCAGGAAACGGCCACTCGCTTCGGCCCCGGATTCGAGCCATGCCGGCGGGTGGACCTGCGTGAACGTGTGCGCATAGTCGGCGTCGCCCGGAGCCGGGAAGATGGCCTCCACCCGGTACGAACGTTCCGGATCGAGCCCCGGTATGGCGACGCGCCCCGGTTGTTCGGCAAACGCGGTCCGGGTCCGGACGATCGCAAACAAGGCCGATGCGTCATCCTGGGCCACCACGCCGTGCAGCATCAAAGAGTCGTCGGGGACGTCGGCGCGGACCATGCGTCCACTGTGGATGAGTCCCCGGTGCACCTTATAGAGGCCGATGAACCGCTTGAGCTCCGCACGCTCGGCTCCCTGGACTTCCCGGATGTCCCATTCCATGCCGAAGTGCCCGAACAACGCGGTGATGGCACGGAAGGACAGATCGTGCGTGCGCGCCGTGGTGTGCGAAGTGGTGGGGCCGATATGCCCACCCACGAGTTCCGGTGGGACCACGACGCCGGTCCAGCGCTGGATGGTCTGGCGCTCAAGGGCGTCGTTGCAGTCCGATGCCCAGATCCTGTCCGTCCGCTCGAGGATGCCGAGGTCCACCCGCGCACCGCCGGAGGAGCAGCTTTCGATCTCCACGCCGGGGTGTGCCTTGCGGAGCTCGTCGAAGAGGCGGTATGCGGCGAGGGTCTGTTCGTGCACGGAGGCGCGGCCCGTGTGGCCGTGTTCGGCGAGGTCCCGGTTCTGGTCCCACTTGAGGTACTTGATGTTGTTTTCCCGCAGGAGCGTGTCCATGCGGTCGTAGATGTATTGCCACGCCGCGGGATTGACGAGGTCGATGACGTGCTGTTGGCGCCATTCGAGGGGCAGTCGGCCGCCGTCCTTGTGCGATTGGACCGCCGGACCCACCACCCATTCCGGATGCGCGCGAGCAACATCGGAATCCAGGTTGATCATCTCCGGTTCCACCCACAGCCCGAATTCCATGCCGTGGGAGTTGACCGATTCGATGAGTGGCGTCAATCCCTCGGGCCACAGCGTTTCATCGACGTACCAGTCGCCCAGCCCCGCGTGGTCGTTGCGGCGCCCGCGGAACCAGCCGTCGTCGAGCACGAATCGTTCCACGCCCAGTTCGGCGGCCGATTCCGCGAGCTCGATGAGGGTGTCCAGCTTGTGGTCGAAGTACACCGCTTCCCAAGTGTTGAGGACCACTGGGCGGGGTTTGCCTGCCGGGAGTCCCGTCGAGGCTGCGGGGAGGACGTGGTGCGGCCGGGAACGGAACCAGCTGTAGAAGGCCTCGCTGATGCCGTCCAGTCCGCGCTCGGAGTAAGCGGCAAACAATGCGGGTGTGGTGTAGCTTTCGCCGGGCTGCAGCACCACTTCGGCCGGGCCCAGGAGTTCGGAGCCGCCGATCATCGTGCGCCCGTCGCCGATGGTGTCGGCAAATTGTTCGTGGTTGCCGCTCCAGGCGAGGTGCGTGGCCCAGACCTTCCCGTGGCGGTTGCCGAATCCGGCGGTCCCGGCGGCGAACAGCAAGGAGGAATCGTGCCCGGTGCGGCCGTGGCGGCCGGTGCGGACCCAGGTGCCTTGCTGTACGGGACGGCATTGCGGGTGGCGTTCGCGGCACCACCGTCCGGTGAGGTCGAGGAGCTCGACGGCGGCGCGACCCACCGGGAGGGCGGTCGCCAGTTCGTCGAGCTGGAACGGGGTCGTGCCGTCGTTGACGGCTGAGTGCCGCATTTCGAGGAGCCCGTCAGGATGCAAGGTGAGCGTTGAGGTCACGGTGATCCCGGCGTCGGGATCTTTCTGGACAATCGCTGCAGAGGCGACGGCGGAACGGGGGTCGTGCTGGACGTCCACCACGCGGAGGCGGACGGAGAAGTCGAGTCCGGAGACGCCGTCGGAAATCCTGTGTCCGCGCAAGCCGGGACGTCCCAGCCAGGCGGAAGAAGCCTGCGGGATGAGGCCGGCCGGGACGGTTACGTCGACGGCGGAGTTGGGAATGGGCGCACCCAGGATGGCAAGGTCCGGGAGCTCGCTGCCGAGGTCCGCTCCCCAATGGATGACCTCGGCCTCTCCGTTGTTGAAGCTGACCACCAGGCTTGTGCCGGCGGAACGGAGGTGGAGCGGTTCCATGGGTTAATCACTTTCGAGGAGTCGTTGCGTTGTGGAGGAATGGAAAGTCCGGGTGCCGCGGTCAAAGGAGGGAAGCGGCGACACCCGGACCGGTACGGTGCCTGCAGCGTGAAGAACTTGCTGTCAGGATAGCGGGGACCTGGCGGCGGCGGGACTCCCGCCAGGGCCTATGTGGAAAACGGTCCTATTTCGAGAACAGTGCGTTGACTTGGTCGTTTGCTGCCGTGAGGGAGCTCGCCGGGGCCTTGCCTGCGATGACCGCGTCCATTGCGGGCTTCATGATGCCTGAGACCTTTGCCGCGTTGTCGGTGATGGGGAGCAGGAAGGTGGTGCCGTTCTTGACGTGTTCGGTGAACGGCGTGACGTCGATGCCCTTGGCCTTGAAAGCCGCGGCGGCCTTGTCGCTGGCGGTCTTGATGGCGGGGAACACCACGCCCTTCGAGGCCACCACGTCCTGGCACTTGGAGGAAGCGAGGTATTCAACCCACTTGATGGAGGCATCCTTCTTCTTGGTGCCTGCCCAGATGGAGTCGGCCAGGCCGTTGGTCATGGACGCGTTCTTGCCGTCCACGCCGGTCGGGGTCGGGGCGATTCCGACGTCAACGCCCTTGTAGCTGGTGTACTGGCCGATCATCCAGTCACCGTTGGAGTTGATCGCGGCCTTGCCTGCGCCGAAGCTGTCCGCGGCGTTTGCGCCCACCGTGGTCTCGAGCTTGGGCATGTAGCCCTTCTGGGCCAGGCTGGCCCACCAGGCGATGGTGTCCTGGAGGCGCTTGTCGTCGTAGTTGAAGTGCGAACCCCAAGGAGTTTTGTCCGTGGTGGTCCAACCCGTGGTGGCGGAAAGGAAGCTCCACTGGGTCTGTCCGGCGTTTTCGGCGTCGGAACCTGGCAGGCCGAGGCCGTAGACTGCGACGTTGTTCTTGTCGAAGCCGGCCTCGTCGCCGCGCTTGCCGTTTTTGTCCACTGTCAGGTGGGCGATGGCTTTCTCGTAGGTTCCACCATCCTGCGGGTTCCAGGTGAGGGAAGCCATCTGCTCCGGCGTGATGCCGGCGTCGGAAGCCATCTTCTTGTTGTAGAACAGGGCCACGGTATCCCAGTCCTTGGGAAGGCCATAACGCTTGCCGTCCTGGCCGACCCAGAGGTCCGCGAGGCCCGGGTTGTACTGGGTCAGGTCGATCTTGTCGTTGGTGACGGCGTCATCCAAGGGAACGAGCTGCTTGGTCTTGATGAAGTCCGGGTACTTGGACAAGTGGTCGGTAAACACGTCGGGCGCTGTGCCGGAGGCCATGCCGTTGGTGATCTTGCCCCAGTAGTCGTCCCAGCCTGTCTGGGTGATCTTGACCGTGATGTCCGGGTTGGCCTTGTGGAAGTCGTCGGCGCATTGCTGGTAGGCCGGGAGTTGGTTGGCGTCCCAGAGCCAGTAGCTGATTTCGCCCTTGCCCGAGTCCGCGCTGCTTCCGCCTCCGCTCCCACATGCGGAGAGGGCGATGGCGGCCACAGCGGCGGCCGCGACGGCGCCGAGTGCTTTCTTCTTCATGGTTTGTCCTTTCGGGACATGGTGGGGTGGGGTCCGGGCGGGTGCCGGGCCGTGATGGGGGTGGGTAATGAGGGGGGCGGACGTGAAGCGCCGCGGGGGTTACTTGGATCCGTTGAAGCCGATGGAGTTGACGATCTTCTTGCCGAAAATCGCGAAGAGGATCAGGACAGGCGTGGCCGAGACGAGGGTTGCCGCCATGAGGCCGGACCAGTCGGGAGCGCCTTGCGGCGACTGGGACTTGAAGACACCCAAGCCCACTGTCAGAACGCGCGATTCTTCCGAGGACCCGACCAGGAGCGGCCAGAAGTACTCGTTCCACTGGCCCATGAACGTGAGGAGGGCGAGGGTTGCGATGGGAGCGGCCGCGTTCGGCATGACCACTTGGAAGAAGATCCGGAAGTGCTTCGCGCCGTCGAGCATCGCGGCTTCTTCGACCTCGCGGGACATGTTGAGGAAGAACTGGCGCATGAAGAAGATCGCGAAGGGGGTCATGAACAGGTACGGCAGTACGAGCCCGAGCATCGTGTTGAGCAGGCCGAGGTTCTTGATGAGGAGGAAGTTCGGCAGCGCCGTGAAGATCGGCGGGACCAGCATGGTGCCAAGGAAGAGGGAGAAGACGCCGTCGCGGCCCTTCCAGCGCAAGCGGGAGAAGGCGTAGGCGGCCATCGAGCTGAAGAACACCGCTCCCGCCGTGGTGATGCTGGCGAAGAGGAATGAGTTCAGCAGGTATTGCCAAAAGTTGATCGAGGCTCCCGATCCGCCCTCGGCAATGGCTTGGGACGGGCTCTGGAGGCCGAAGACCCGCTCGAAGGCGCCGAGGTTGAAGTCGGCGGGCAACAGGCTGGCTGAGTTGGCGGCCAGGGAGCCGTTGGTGGAGAGGGCTGTCCGGAGGACCCAGTAGAAGGGCAGGACGCTCACTGCGATCGCGAGTGCGAGGAGGACCCAGGCGCAGGCGCGGCCCCAGGTGAGGGGACGCTTCCGGGCGGCGGGGCGGTTCCCGGTGAAAGGACGACGGCGGGTGGCCGCCTTGGGGGAGGAAACGGTGGTCATGGCGGGGTGTCCTTAATCCAGGTCGGACTGGTTGCCGCGGAGGAACTTCATCTGGATGAAGGCCACGATCGCGAGGATGAGGAAGAGGATGACGGCTAGTGCGGAGCCGTAGCCGAAGTCTTGCTCTGCGAAGGCCCGCTGGTAGATGTAGTACTGGAGCACCCGGGTTGCGTTGACCGGTCCGCCCTGGGTGGTGACTGCGACTGTGTCGAAGACCTGGAACGAACCGATGACGGTTACCACGAGCACAAGGACGAGCACGGGCCGCAGGAGTGGAAGGGTGATCCGCCAGAACGTGCTGAATCCCTTTGAACCATCGATGCTGGCGGCCTCATAGACGTTGTTGGGGATTGCCTGCAGGCCGGCGAAGATCAGCAGCGCCGTATAGCCCATGTGGCGCCAGGTGTTGATGAGGGCTTGGGTGGGGATGGCCCATTCCTCGCTTCCGAAGAAGGCCACCCGGGGGAGTCCGAGCCATTCGATGACTTGGTTGACGATGCCGATCTGGTAGTCGAGCATCCAGAACCACAGCAGGGCGGCGATGACATTCGCCATGAGGTAGGGCAGGAGCAGGGCTCCGCGGACAAGCATGGACTTCGCGACCCGATGCATGAGGAGCGCCAGCCCGAGGGCGAGGACTGTCTGGAGCACGATGTTGATCACGACGTATTCGGTCGTGACCCCCAGGGCGTTCCAGAAAAGCGGGTCCTTGGCGATCTGCTCGTAGTTCTTGGTCCCGATCCAGTCGGGGTCGCCGAGGATGCTGTACTCGGTGAAGCTGAGGTAGATCCCCCGGATGGTGGGGACGAGGTAGAAAAGCACAAAACCGATCAAGGCCGGGGCGATGAAGAGCAACGCGACTTTGAGGTCCCCGACGCCGCGGAAGGCGGCGGCGGGTTTCCGCTTCCTGGTTTTCCGCGGTTCCCCGGCTGAAAGCCCAGGGTCAGGCTGTTTGGTGAGCGTGGTCATCTTCGACCCTTCCTTGGTGTGACTTGGCTAACATCTGGATCGAATCTACACGAGTAGATTCGCAGGGGTCAAGATCGAGTGTGCATTTTTGTTCGTAAATTTTGGATTTATTGCGTTTTGTTGACTCGAGTAGATCGCAGTGATTCACTGGGTTAACCCTCATGGGAGCGCGAAAACCGGCGCTTTAGGCTATGGCGAGGGCACCACCATCAATCACACCCAAAAGCGAAGGGTTAACAATGACGTTTTCAATTGGAGTAGTAGGCCTTGGCCAGTTCGGCAGCCAATTCGCCCACCTCTTCAAGCTCCACCCCGGCGTCTCCGAGGTCTACGCGGTGGACGAGCTCCCGGAACGTGCCGGCAAAGCCGTCGAGGCACTGGGCCTCGACGGCACGATGGCGGACTTCGATGAACTGCTGGCTTCCGACGTCGACGCCGTTGCCATCTTTACGCAGCGCTGGACCCACGGACCGTTGGTGGTGCGCGCCCTCCGCGCGGGAAAGCACGTGTACTCCGCGGTGCCCATGGCCGTGACCGAGGAGGAAATCGCCAATATCATCGAGGCCGTCCGCGAGACCAAGCTTGTGTACCAAATGGGGGAGACCTCCTACTACAACCCCGCCACCGTCTATGCCCGGGAACAGCAAGCCTCGGGCAAGTTCGGGCGCATCTTCTACACGGAAGGTGACTATGTGCACGATATGGACCTCGGCTTCTACGAGGCCTACCAGTACAGCGGCGGTGAGAATTGGAAGGAAACGGCCAGCTACCCGCCCATGCTGTACCCCACGCACGCCATCGGCGGAGTCCTGGGCGCCGTGCCGGGCCACGCCGTGAGCGTCAGCTGCATCGGCGTCAAGGACGAACGCGGTGACGGCGTCTTCGACAAGGACGTCAGCATGTTCAATAACGATTTCTCCAACGCCACGGCGCTCTTCGAAATGAACGACGGCGGCGCGATGCGGACCAACGAGATGCGCCGCGTGGGCTATCCCTCGCACATCCGCGAATCCCGGTTCCGCTACTTCGGCACAGAAGCGAGCTTTGAGCAGCTCGCCACCACCACGCTGTGGCAGGACAAGCAGGGCGTCCTGGACGTTTCCGAGCAGCTGGAGACCAAGCCGAGCATGTCGCTGGATGACCCTTCGCTCGCGGATGTCGCGCCGGAACTGCGGGACGCGTTCATCTCCGGCCTCGCTCCGGTGCACGACGCCGCCCGGCTGCCCGCCGAGTTCCATGGTGCGCCGAACGGCCACGAGGGCAGCCACCAGTTCCTGGTGGACGACTTTGTGACGGCCGTGAACGAAGGAAGCCTTCCTCCCGTCAACGCCTGGGTGGCCGCCCGCTACACCCTCCCGGGCGTCGTCGCCCACGAGTCGGCACTCCGTGGCGGCGAACGACTGGCTATCAGGGACTTTGGAGATGCGCCCGAATCTTTGTAGCTAGCATGATCCAATGACTACTTCGGAAGTGCACACCCCGCGCGGACCGGTGACCCGAAAGGACGTGGCCCGGCACGCCGGGGTGAGCACCGCCGTCGTCAGCTATGTTGTGAACGGCGGGCCGAAGAAAGTGGCGCCGGCAACGGAAACGAAAGTCCGGGACGCCATCCGCGTCCTGGGCTATCGGCCGAACGCCACGGCCCGCGCGCTCAAGATGGGCTCGAACCGGACCCTCGGCCTGGTGATCCCCGACTCCAGCAACCCGTTCTGGGCCCTCTTGGGGCACGCCGTCGAGGGGGCCGCGGCGAGGCGCGGATACGCTTTGCTCCTGACGAACTCGGACAACGAACTCGATACTGAAATGCGCCACATCCGGAACTTCGCTGCCCGGCAGGTGGACGGCGTGGTGCTGGCGAGCGTCGTATTTGAACCGGACCTCGTGGAGCTTGAAGGCGCGGAAATCCGGCCGGTGCTGCTCAACCACTCGGCGGTCGCGCCGGGCTTCAACAGCGTGGGCGTGGACTTGGAAGCCGGAGCCCGCCTGGCCGTTGAGCATTTGATCGGTCACGGACATACCAGGATCGGCCTTGCCATGGGCATCACGGCGGACAACAATGCGGACGGCCGCGAGGCCGGGTGGCGGAAAGCGCTCGAAGCCGCGGGCCTTCCCGAAGGACCACTCGCCCGCGACGTTTTCGACCGTGCAGGCGGATACGCGGCGGGGCAGCGGCTCCTCGCGGAGCCGGAGCGTCCAACGGCTATCTTCGCGAGCTCGGACATGCAGGCGATCGGACTGCTCCGCGCGATCCGTGAGGCAGGGCTTTCCGTCCCGGAGGACATCGCCGTGGCGTCCTTCGACGGCTCGATCGAAGCCGAATACTGCTGGCCGGCCCTGACCACCGTGGAACAACCCGTGTGGGAAATGGCCGAAGCCGCGGTCTCCGCGCTCGTGGGCGAAACCCGCGACGAAGCGCCACAGCACCGGATCTTCCCCACCCAATTGCGTGTACGGCAATCGTGCGGGTGCCCCTAGGAGCGCTCCCGGCAAGATGGCCCTACCCGGCTCCGCTCAGGGAACCGCGATCTTAAGCTTCCCGACCCCCTCGGCGAGGATGCGCCGCGCGTCCTCGCCGAGGTGGGAATCGGTCACCAGCACATCCGCTTCTTCCAGGCCCGCGATCGACGCGATGCCCACAGTGCCCCATTTGCTGTTGTCCGCCAGGACCACTACGTTGCGGGCGGCGCTGATGAAAGCCCGGTTCGTTTCGGCTTCCTGGAGGTTCGGGGTAGTGAATCCCGCGTCTGCGTCCATGCCGTGGACACCAAGGAAGAGCATGTCCAGATGCAGTTGTTTCAACGCTGCCGTGGCGATCGGACCCACCAAAGCGTCCGACGGCGTGCGCTCGCCGCCCGTGACGATCACCGGGAAGCCCTGGCGCGAGCCGGTGGCGTTGTGGAACAAGTCCGCGATCCTGATCGAGTTCGTCACAACAGTGATCCGCGGACCGTCCAGGAGCACCTTCGCGAGTTCGTAGGTGGTGGTTCCGGCACTCAGCCCGACGGCCATGCCTTCGTGGACGAGGGTTGCGGCCTCTACCGCGATGGCGTGCTTTTCCGCCGTCAATTGCGTGGACTTCAATTCGAATCCGGGTTCGTGGGCCCGGGCGTCGCCGGGAATCTTGGCCCCGCCGTGGATCCTCTCGACGAGGCCCGATTCCTCAAGCGCCTCGATGTCCCGCCGCACAGTCATGGCGGAGACACCCAGCTGTTGGGCGAGGTCCGAAACACGGACTACCCGCTCGCGCTGGACGGCGTCGACAATGGCGGTGTGGCGCGCTGCCTGGAGCATCGGAGCCTTTCTGGACGGTCGGTGATGGGTTAGCGGGAAGACTCGACGACGGCGACGCCTCCGGCAGTAAGTTTTAGCGTACCCTCGGTGGACGTTCCGCTCAGGAGGTCGACGCCATCGAGCGCGATATCCACGTCTTCCGCGCTGTGGTTGATGACGAACGTCCAGTCCTTGTCGTCGCTGCTCCTTCTGACGATTTCCACGTCCTCCGGAGGCCGGACGCCCAACACCGGCTGCACACCCGCGTCGGAACAGAGCACGTCCACCAGCTCGGCAAGGCCGTCGCGCCCGAGGCTCGTGGCCACGTAATATGCGGCACCCCAGCCGGTCGAACCCGCGCGTCGGGTCACAGCGGGCGAGCCGCCGACGCCGGTACCTCCCGCACCGGTACCTCCCGCACCGGTACCTTCCGCGCTGGTACCTTCCGTGCTGGTGCCCGCACCGCCGTCGAACGTTGCCAGGACTTCCGCGCCGGTCGGCTTGCCGAGCTCGCTCCACACCGTCCCGGAACCGAAACGGCTCAAGTCCACTGAATCCCCGGACCGCAAGGGGAAGAACTCCTCCATGCTCACGCCGAGCAGCTCGGAGAAAGCCCCCGGATAGCCGCCGCCGTTGACGGGATCCATCCGGATGTGGTCGTTCTCGTCCACGATGCCGGAGAAATACGTGAGCACCAGGGTGCCGCCGGCCTCCACGTACTCGTGCAGCTTCGCGGCACCTTCGTCGGTGACGAGGTACAGCATCGGCGCGACCACAAGTTTGTAACCGGAAAGGTCGTCCGTGCTTTGCCGGATGTCCGTGGTGACCCCGGCCCGGAAGAAGGCATCGTGCCAGCGCCGCGTTTCCGGGATGTTCCGGGCGTCCTCGCTCGGGTGGGAGTCCAGTTCGGTGCCCCAGCGGGCGTCGGTGTCGTGGATGATGCACGCCTCGGCCTGGACGGTGGAACCGGCGACTTCCGAAATGCTCGCCAATGCGCGTCCAAGCTCCACCACTTCGCGCCACACCTTGGTGTCGCGGCCCGCGTGCGGGACAAGACCCGAATGGTATTTTTCGGCCCCGGCCCGGGACGCGCGCCACTGGAAGAACAACACCCCGTCCGTTCCGCGGGCCACGTGCTGCATCGAGTTCCGCAGCATTTCGCCGGGCGCTTTGGCCACGTTGCGCGGCTGCCAGTTCACCGCCGAGGTGGAGTGTTCCATGAGCAGCCACGGTTTGCCGTCCGCCCATCCACGAGTCAAGTCCGCGGTCATGGCGAGGTCCTGGAAGTTCCGTTCGTCCGCCGCGATCAGGTAGTGGTCGTTGGACACAACGTCCATGTGTTTGGCCCAGCGCCAGTAGTCGACCGGAGCGTTCAAGCCCATGTTGAAGCCCATGAAGTTGGTGGTGACCGGATGCTTGGAGTGCGCCCGGATGATGTCCGCTTCGGCCGTGAAGCACTCAAGGAGCGAATCGGAGGAGAACCGCGCGAAATCCAGTTGCTGGGTGGGGTTCACCCAGGTGCCGGAGCGGCGCGGCGGCAGGATCTCGGACCAGTCGTAGTAGTGCTGCGACCAGAACGCCGTGCCCCAGGCGTCGTTCAGCGCGTCCAGGCTGCCGTACTTGGACTGCAGCCATTCCTGGAAACCGCGTTCTGCGTGCGGACCGAAGTCCGGCTGGTTGTGGCAACCGTATTCGTTGTGGACATGCCACATCACGACGGCGGGGTGCCCCGCGTAACGCTCGACGATCGCCGTCGTCAGGGCTGCTGCGGCGCGGCGGTAGTCCGGTGAGCACGCGGCGAAGGCTTGGCGTGAACCGTAGCTTTGCCGCACGCCGTCGGCATCGACCGGGAGGGAATCCGGGTACTTCCGGCTGAACCACGGTGGGGGAGAGGCGCTCGCGTTCGCGAGGTCTACGCTGATGCCATTGGCATGGAGGAGGTCGAGGACACTGTCCAGCCAGCCGAATTCGTACCGGCCTTCCTCCGGTTCGAGCAAGGCCCAGCTGAAGATCCCGACACTCACCAGGTTCACGCCCGCTTCCTTCATGAGGGCGACGTCGTGCTTCCAGACCTCCTCAGGCCACTGTTCAGGGTTGTAGTCCCCGCCGAAGGCGATCCTGCCGCCGAGTTTGTCCACGATGTAGTCCATGGCCATGCGTTCTTATCCTTTGCTGGAACCGAGTGTGAGACCGGCCACGAATTGGCGCTGCAGCACGAGGTAGATGATCAGGGTGGGTATGACGGTGATAGTGGCGCCCGCCGCCAGCAGGTTGTAGTTGCTCAGGAACTCGCCCTGCAGGTTGTTGATGGCGGTGGTGATGGGAAGCCGGTCACCGCTTTGGATGAAGAGCAGCGGCCAGAAGAAGTCGTTGTAGATGAAGATGACTTCCAGGGTGCCCAGGGCTGCTAGGGCCGGGCGGCACAGGGGCAGGATGATGTTCCAGTACTGCCGCCAGATCCCGGCGCCGTCCACCAACGCGGCTTCGGTCAGGTCCGAGGAGAGGGCCTTCATGTAGTTGGACAGCACGAAGGTGCAGAATCCGATCTGGAAGGCCGTGTCCACGGCGATCACCGAAATGTAGGTGTTCAGCAGGTTGCCCGAATCGCTGAAGGAGTACGGCAGGGTGAGGTGCTTGAACATTTCGAACAGGGGCGCGGCGAGGACCTGCGGGGGCAGGAGGTTGCCGGCCGTGAACATGATCAGCAGCGTGATGTTGAACTTCCAGCTCACCCGGGATACGGCGAACGCCATCATGGACGCGAAGAGCAATGTCGCCAAGACCGCGGGGACGGTGATGATCACGGAGTTCATGAGGTATTTCGAAAACCCGCCTTGGTTCCAGGCCGTGATGAAGTTGTCGAAATTGAATGTGCCGCCGAGGCTGAAGTAGCCGTATTTGTCCGTGTCCGCTTTGGGCCGCAGCGCCGTGAACAGGGCCCAGGCAAGGGGAATGAGCCACATGACGGCCATGACAGTAAGGAAGATGTGGGTTCCGTAGTGGCGTCGGCGGGCGTTTTGGCCCACCACGGTGACGGTGGTGTTGGGAATGGGGTTGGCAAGCGTGCTCATGCTTTGCCCTCCTTGCCGAAGGTGCGGATGAGGTAGAAGACGATCGGGATGAGGGAAATGACCAGGAGGATGACCGCGAGGGACGAACCCACGCCGATTACTTGGCCTTCGCCCACCAGGTTTTGGATGACCAAGGCGCTCAACAGCTCAAGGCCGTTCGTGCCGCGGTTGATGACGTACACAATGTCGAAGGCCCTGAGGGATTCGATGATCGTGATCACCACGATCACGATGTTCACTGGACGCATGGCGGGGAACACCACCCGGAAGAAGGTCTGCACGGCGTTGGCTCCGTCAATGGCGGCTGCTTCCCTGAGCGAGGGGTCCACGCCTTTGAGGCCGGCCAAGTACAGGATCATGACGTAGCCGGCGTGCCGCCACGTCGCGGCGACCATGGCGGCCCAGATGTTGACGTTCGAATCGCCGAACCAGTCGACGGCCTGGGGTTTGCCGGCCGTGCCCAGGAGGTAGTTCAGCAGGCCGCTGTCCCGGTTGTAGAACAGTTGCCAGATGATGCCGATCAGGGCCAAGGACAGCATGACCGGCGTGAAGAAGATGCTCTGGTAGATCTTGCTGCCGCGGATCTTCTGGTCCAGGAGGACGGCGAGCAGGAGGCCGAGGGGCGTGGCGATGAGGGCCAGGAAGACGAGCCACAGGATGTTGTGTTGTACGGCGGGCCAGAACGGCGGGTAGTCCTGGAAAACGAAGCTGTAGTTGTCCGTTCCGGCAGGTTTGATGTCCGTGAGGTCCAGGCCGTTCCAGCGCGTGAAGCTCAGCGCGATCGAAAAGAGGGTGGGCAGCCAGACGAGCAATAGCTGGATGAGGGTGGGCAGCCCGACCATGATCGCCAGGACCAGTTTGTCCCGTCTGGTGAGCCGGCGGACCTTGCCTGACTTGCCGGGCCGCCTCCCGGCGCTTGGCCGGCCCTTGCCGGCCGTGTTTCGCCCGGCGGCGCCGGGCTCGCTGTCCGGTGCTGCCGGTTTTTCGGCGGTAGTACTCATGGGGTTTCCTTCAGTTTGCGGCAGGGCCCGACGACGGCGGGTGGGTCCGCCGTCGTCGTACCTGTCTTTGGGGCGCCGATGCGCGATGTGGCCCGTCCGGCGGGGACGCGTAACTGGCACGATCGCTACTGGGCGGCGTAAAGGGCCTTGGCCTGTGCTTCAAGGTTCTTGACATCCACGGTTCCGTCCTTGATGAAGGACTGCAGCGCCGGGATCATCACGTTGTTTGCCATGGCTGGGAGGGCATCGCGGTCGAAGAACTGGCTGATGTACTTGGCGTTGGCGATGGTGTCCGCACACTTCTTGTTCAGCGGGGTGAACTTCGAGGTGTCCGCGCCCTTGACGGTGGCGATGTTGGAAGTGTCCACGGCTGCGTAGGCGTTCTGGCCTTCCGCGGTTCCCATGAAGCCCAGGAAATCGTGGGCTGCCTTGTTGTCGCCGCCCTTCTTGGACAGGAGCAGGCCGTCGATGGGGGCTTCGACGGCATCCGTGCCTTCCATCGCGATTTCCGGGAACGGGAAGAAGTCGATGTCCGCCAGCACCGTGGGATCGGTGAATTGCTGGGTCACGAAGGACCCGAGGAGATACATGCCGGTCTTCTTGGCTTCGAGTGCCTTGGCCGCGTCCTGCCAGGTCTGGCCGAGTGCCGCGGGATCCTGGAACGGCAGGAGCGCTTTCCAGGTGTCGAAGACGTCGCTGACTTTCTTCTGGTCCCAGCTTTCCTTGTGGGCGGTCAGGTCGATGTGGAACTGGTAGCCGTTGAGGCGCATGTTGATGTAGTCGAACGTGCCCATGGCGGGCCAGCCGTCCTTGTCCGCGAAGCCGATGGGGATGATGCCATCGGCTTTCATCTTCGTGGCAAGCGTCTTCAGGTCATCGAAGGTGTTGGGAACCGCGTATCCCTTTTCTGCCCAGAAGCTCTTCCGGTAGAAGAAGCCCCAAGGGTAGTTGTAGTTCGGGACGAGGTACATTTTGCCGTCGGCTCCCGTGGAGGCCTTCTTGATGGCGTCGGAGAAATTGCTGCCGATGGTCGACCACACGTCGTCCACCGGAGCCAGGAGGCCCTTGCTCGCGTAGTACTGCATGCGGTATCCGGCGAACCATGTGAAGGCATCGTCCGGGCTGCCCTGGAGATAGGAGTTGATCTTGTTCTGGAAGTCGTTGTGCGGAACGACGTTGGTGGAAACGGTAATTCCGGTCTTCTTGGTGAAAGCGTCGGTGACGGCCTTGTAGGCGGCCTTGGGGACGTCGTCCGAGGAACCGGAGCCGAACGTCAGGCTGTTCGAGGACGCTCCCGGGGCGGGACCGGATCCGCCAGTGCACGCGGCCAGGAGGGGGATTCCGGCCAGCCCGGCTGCACCGAGGCCGAGCGTTTTCAGGATGGTGCGCCGTCCAGGTCCGGCGTTGCTTGCTGCTTGGGACGGGTCAAAGTTCGCTGCCATGTTCTCTCCCTTGAAAGCGTGGTGCTTGTGAGTTATCTCACGTAACTCCGACTATAACCGCTCAAAAGGGAACATGAAAGAACTAAATATAACATTCTTGCTTCGGGCGTTTCATGACGAAGGCGGCGGCCCTCCCGAAGGGGAGAACCGCCGCCTTTTTTGTTTGCTTAGGCCTACTTCCGGAGGGATTCGGCGATCTGGGACATGATCGTGGGGTCGGAGAGCGTGGTGGCGTCACCGACCTCACGGCCTTCGGCGACGTCCTTGAGGAGGCGGCGCATGATCTTGCCGGAGCGGGTCTTGGGTAGTTCGGGGACGATGAGGATGTGCTTGGGTTTGGCGATGGGGCCGATTTCCTTGCCGACGTGGTTGCGCAGTTCCAGCACGGTTTCGTCGCCGTTGTTTTGTGCGTCGCCGCGGAGGATGACGAACGCGACGACGGCCTGGCCGGTGGTTTCGTCGGCGGCGCCGACGACGGCTGCTTCGGCCACGGCGGGGTGGGAGACGAGCGCGGACTCGATCTCCGTCGTCGAGAGCCGGTGGCCGGAGACGTTCATGACGTCATCCACCCGGCCCAGGAGCCAGATGTCCCCGTCTTCGTCCTTCTTGGCGCCGTCTCCGGCGAAGTACATGGCCTCGAAACGGGACCAGTAGGTGTCTTTGAACCGTTCGGGGTCGCCCCAGATCCCGCGGAGCATGGCGGGCCAGGGTTCGCGGACCACGAGGTAGCCGCCGTGCCCGTCCGGAACGGATTCGCCCGTTTCGTCCACGACGTCGATCGCGATGCCCGGCAGCGGGACCTGCGCCGAGCCGGGCTTGGTGGCCGTGACTCCGGGCAGGGGCGCGATCATCTGGGCGCCTGTTTCGGTCTGCCACCAGGTGTCCACGATCGGGGCGGGGTGTTCCTTGGTTTCGCCGTTCTTGCCCGCGTTGGCGCCGATGACTTCCCGGTACCACATCCAGGCTTCGGGGTTGATCGGTTCGCCCACCGAGCCCAGGACCCGGATGGAGGACAGATCGTATTTGGCCGGGATGTCCCGTCCCCATTTCATGAAGGTCCGGATCGCGGTGGGGGCGGTGTAGAGGATGGAGACCTTGTACTTCTCCACGATTTCCCACCAGCGGCCCTGGTGCGGGGAGTCCGGGGTTCCTTCGTACATGACCTGGGTGGCTCCGTTGATGAGCGGCGCGTAGGCGACGTACGAGTGCCCGGTGACCCATCCGACGTCGGCGGTGCACCAGAACACGTCCGTCTCCGGGTGCAGGTCGAACACGGCCTTGTGCGTGTACGCGGTCTGGGTCAGGTACCCACCGGTGGTGTGCAGGATGCCCTTGGGCTTGCCCGTGGTCCCGGAGGTGTAGAGGATGAACAGCGGGTGCTCGGCATTATGCCCGACGGCGGTGTGGTCGCCGGGTGCGGTGCCGACGGTGTCGTCCCACCAGTGGTCCCGGCCCTCGACCCAGTTGACGTCCTCGCCGTTGCGTTTGACGACCACGACGTTGGTCACGGTGTGGCCGGGTTTGGTGAGGGCTTCGTCCACGGCGGGCTTCAGCGGGGAGGGCTTGCCGCGCCGGAACGTGCCGTCCGCGGTGACCACCAGCTTGGCTTCGGCATCGTCGATCCGGGACCGCAACGCGTCGGCGGAGAACCCGCCGAACACTACCGAGTGCACAGCGCCGATCCGGGCGCAGGCGAGCATGGTGATCACGGCTTCCGGGATCATCGGCAGGTACACGGCCACCCGGTCGCCCTTGGCCACGCCCAGGGATTCGAAGGCGTTCGCGGCCTTGCGGACCTCCTGGGCGAGTTCGGCATACGTGTAGCTGCGGGTGTCGCCGGGCTCGCCCTCGAAATAGATCGCCACCCGGTCCCCGAGCCCGTTCTCCACGTGCCGGTCCAGTGCGTTGTACGCCGCGTTGACCTGCCCGCCGACGAACCACTTCGCGAACGGCGGATCCGACCAGTCAAGGGCCTGGCTGAAGTCCTTGTCCCAGGTCAGCAATTCCCGGGCCTGCTTCGCCCAAAACGCGGGCCGGTCGGTGTTTGCCTCCGCGTATTCCCCGGTGCTTACTACCGCATCAGCGGCAAACTCCGCGGAAGGAGGGAACTGCCGCCCCTCATGAAGAAGATTTTCAAGGGCATCGCCATTGCCTGCCCCGTCGGAACCGGTTGCAGCGGTGGTCGTCGATCCATTGGTGTCCTGGGACATGTGAACCTCATCATTCATCGATCTCTGCCCGCGCGGAAAGCCGTTGTAGGCCGCGTTTCCCCGAGCGAGCGATGCACGGCACGGGGTTGCGGCGCCTCACGGAATTCCGCAAAGTGCTTTTCCGGAACCCACCTTAGCGCCATGAGCTGGGAAGAAGTGTCTGCCGTCACAATGAGGACCGTGAGCGGCACCTGATTCGCGACGAACGGCGGTGAATCACGCCTTTCTGGCACTCGCTGTCAGCGAACACGCCGGATTGCCGCCCGCCGTCGGACGCGTAATCGTCCCAGCCGGGGGTCACCTTTCAACTAGTGGACTGTCAGACGGTTGGAATAGGCTGAAGTGGACTCGAGACGCGAGAACTTGGCGCCCCTCCTGGTCCGGAGAGCACCGGGTGCAACTTGGGGTGGCCGCGTCCCGGGCGCCGCTGTATTAAAGGAGATTTGCAGATGAACCAGACGAGCCTAGGTCCGACGAGCGGTGCGAAGGCGCCGGAATCGGCCTCGGAAGCATCACCTGGAAGCGAAACGCCAAAACCCGGCAACCAGGACTCCACGAAGTACCAAGCGGTGCTGGGTCCTTTCACCATCCGGGACCTGACCGTTTTCGGTTCCACTTTGATCCTCTTTGTCGGATCCCTGCTTCCGATGGTTGGCAGGCAGTACAACCTGTGGAACCTGAACAACCTCTTCTTCCTCGCGCTGGGCATCATCCTTCCCCTCGTAGTTGCCGCACTGTTTGCGGCACGGCGCCTGCAGCCCGGGAACGTCCTGAGGATTGGTTCGCTGTCAATCGACCAATTCGCCTCGGTGATCGCATCGTTCTCCGTGGCGTTCTTCTTCCTGACTACCGCGGGCGCATTCAATCCCTTTGTCTTTGTGGGCCTGATTGGTTCGCTCGGCCTCCTTGTCGCTACCGTCCTGGCCCCGCATTTGCCGGTCCTCAAGAGGGATTTCGAGGGCCGGGTGGAGCTGCCGGCCCACATCGTTGCCCGTGAGGCGGCCGTTCCCACTCGGAAACCGGCCACGCCAAAGCCGGCAACTCCCAAGCCGGCCACCCCGGCAGCGAGCGAGCCGAACTTTGCCGCACCTGCCGCCGTCGTTACCCCCGTGGTAACTCCCGCGGGCGCGCCGGTAGGAGCGGGCGCCGGAACCACGGCGACTGCCAATAGCGAAGCCCACCTGCCCGCGGACGAGCACCCCGCTGCTGCGGAAGAGGCGGCTCCGGCAGGACCGCTCACGCCTGCCGCCACCATGGCAACGCCGCTTGTCGACGCCGCGGCGAGCAACGCTGCCACCCAGCACATCGGCACCATAACCAAAACCGAGGCGAGCAAACCTGAGGCGCCAGCCACGCCGGCCACCCAAGCCCACCAGACGATCGGTGCCACGGTCGATCCCGCGACGCGCCGGGACCACGACGAACACGGGAGCGACTATGAGGCATTCTGGTTCGCCGTCGCCCACCCCCGGAGCGTGATTGACGAACACACAGGGATGACCGCTTTCACCATCGAACCCGGCACGTGGATCCTGGCCCTCGAGGACCGCGGCAACGAATTCCTCGTGCAGGACGCCGACGGCAGAGTGGGCGTCCTCCGCGACCTCAGCAACATCGAACGCGGGTAACCAGGCTGGCCGTGGACACCCTCGAAACCCCGCTGGCCCGGAAGCGCCGGGCCCGCCGGATCAATAAGGCCCTCGCCGAGCTGTATCCGTACGCACATGCCGAGCTCGATTTCCGCAATCCATTCGAGCTTGTCGTGGCAACGGTGTTGTCCGCACAGACCACCGATGTGCTGGTCAACCAGGTCACCAAGGTCTTGTTCGCGCGCTACCCGGATGCCCGGAGCATGGCCGAGGCGGAACTCGCGGAGCTGGAAGCCATCCTGCAGCCCACCGGGTTTTTCCGGGCCAAGGCGAAGAACGTCCTGGCACTGAGCACGCGCCTGGTGGACGAGTTCGACGGCGAGGTGCCGGGACGGTTGGAGGACCTGGTGACGCTTCCCGGGGTCGGGCGTAAAACCGCGAACGTGGTGCTGGGCAACGCTTTCGGCATTCCCGGCATCACCGTTGACACGCACTTCGGCCGCTTGGCGCGCAGGTTCGCGTGGACGACGTCCGAAGATCCGGTAAAGATCGAGTTCGATGTCGCGGAACTGTTCGAGCCCCGGGACTGGACCATGCTTTCGCACCGGGTGGTGTTCCACGGACGCAGGGTCTGCCACGCCCGCAGGCCGGCGTGCGGAGCATGCGCGGTGGCGAATTGGTGCCCCAGCTACGGCGAAGGCGAAACCGACCCCGTGAAGGCCGCCAAACTGCTCAAATACGAACTCGCGCCAGGAAAAGAGGCACTCCTGGCCCAACTACTCGCCGAGACCCACCGCGCGGCAGAAATCCGGATGGAATCCCAAAGGAGGCCGGGATGACGGCGCTTGAGGACCTGGTCAGCCTCATTACCAAGGTCGATCTAGGCGAGCATCCCGGTCCGGATCCGCGGATCGCTGCCGGCGCCGTCGACCCGGACAAGGCCCGGAAAGCGGCTGTGCTCATGCTGTTCGGGGTGCTGGACAACATCCCGGCGCATTCGCAGAAACCAGTTGCTCCTGCCGACCTCGATGTCTTGCTCCTCGAACGCGCGCACACCTTGGACGACCACCCCGGCCAAGTCGCGTTCCCCGGAGGCAGCATCGATCCCGGGGACGAATCTCCCATCGCGGCCGCCATCAGGGAAGCCGAGGAGGAGACCGGACTGGACAGCAGCGGCGTCCAGATCCTGGGTGTCATGCCCGAACTCGGACTCGCGCGCAGCAACTTCGTCGTCACCCCGGTGCTGGCGTGGTGGGCTTCGCCGTCTCCAGTACGGGTAGTGGATTACGCCGAATCGGCACAAGTATTCCGCGTGCCGGTCCGGGACCTCCTTGACCCGGAAAACCGCTTCACGGGAACCCTGACACGAACCGGCCGGACCTTTTCGAGCCCGGTCTTCAAGATCAACGGACTCGTGGTCTGGGGCTTTACCGGGATGGTGCTCAACGGCCTTTTCGACGCGCTCGGGTGGACCGTTCCCTGGGATACGGAACGGTTGCTGGAGATCGAGATCTAGGCTGCGTTTACCGCGGTGGCCGGGGCTTATTGCGGTGGTCCGGGCTTATTGCGGTGGTCCGGGCCGCGCTACGCGGCCCGGCGCCCGGAGCGCGCTACGGCTCGGCCGCGCTACGCGGCCCGGCGCTGCTTCGAGTGGTCCACCACGAGGCCCGTCGCCGCATTTTCCCGCACGGCTTTGATCCCTGCCACTACGGCCTCCAAGTGTTGGAACTCGGGAGATTCGGCTACCACCGTACCGTCCGCCGACATCAGTCGGAAACGGTAGCTGTGTTCGCCGTCTTTGAGAATTTCGAATTTTCCGGCCATTGTGCTGTCCCCCTCATATCTTGCCCGCACGGTGAGTGCGTCTTTGCACTGTGTCCTAGAAGTATTGTGTCCTAGAATGTGGCGTCCCTCACTTTGAACGCCATGAGTCGAGACTATCCAGAACGATGGGGCTGGCTGAAGTTACTTTGGGGTATGTGACCCTTTCCGGTCATACGAGCTTCGATTCCGCCATATGACTCGCATTCCGCGGCACCCGACGCTATGGTCCTCGTGGTCAAAAGCGCCTATTTTGCCTTGTCGTACGAATCGACCACAGCGACGCTCACCGGGAACTCCACGGGGATCCGTCCGAACAGCAACTCCTTCGCGGCGGCGGCAGCCTCTTCGATCGCCTTGACACATCGCTCCACCGAGTCCGTAGGCGCATGGACCATCACCTCGTCGTGCAGGAAAAACACAAGTTCCCCTGTGCCCGAGCCGTTCGCCCGCATGCCGCGGAGCCGCCGTCGGAGTTCGGCCAGCCAGCAGGAGGCCCAGTCCGCGGCGGAACCCTGGACCACAAAGTTCCGCGTGAAACGGCCGCGCGAACGCGCGATGGCGTCCGCCCGGCGCTGCTCCTCCGCCGTCGTCGACTGCTGGCTCCGTATCCAGCGTTCCGACGGCGGCGGGCTGCTACGGCCCAACCGCGACGTCACCGTCCGGCCGGCTTCGCCGTCGCGGGCTGCCTGCTCAACAAAGCCGACGGCGCGCGGATAAGTCCGGGTGAGCTGGGGCATGAGCCGGCCGGATTCGCCCGTCGTAGCGCCGTAGATCGCGCCGAGGAGCGCAATTTTCGCTTTCGAGCGGTCGCCGCCGAAGCCTTGGGCTGCGATACCCGCGTAGAGGTCCTTGTCCCGCGCGGCCTCGGCCATCTTCGTGTCTTGCGCCAGCGCAACCAAAACCCGCGGCTCAAGCTGCGACGCGTCCGCGACGATCAACTTGTATCCCGGATCGGCGTGGACGGCACCCCGGATTTGGCGAGGGATCTGCAACGCCCCTCCGCCCCTGGACGCCCAACGGCCGGAAACCACGCCGCCCACCACGTATTCGGGGCGGAAACGCCCGCCGCTGACCCAAGCGTCGAGCCAGGACCAACCGTTCGCAGTGAACAGGCGGGAAAGCTTCTTGTACTCCAACAGCGGCCCGATTGCCGGATGCTTCGATTCCTTGAGTTCCCACTGACGCGTTGACTTCACTTCGATGCCGTTCCGGTGCAGGGCGCGGATGAGATCCTGCGGTGAATCCGGGTTCAATGCGGGGGTGTTGAGCATAGTCCGGAGTTCGTTGCACAATGCCTCGAGCCTGGCGGGACGGTGGCCGAGCGGCGGGCGCGGACCAAGGTAGGCTGCCAGGATCCCTTCATGTAACTGTTCCCGCCACGGCACCCCGGTGAACTGCATTTCGGCGGCAATAATGGCAGCCGCCGACTCTGCTGCCAACAACAGTTTCAATCTGTGCCGACGGCGGTCCTCCAGGGACGCTTGGCCAAGTGCCTGCTGCTGCGCGGCGAACTCGTCACGGACGTCGTCGAGGCCGGGCCGGGCGGCGCGTGGAGCGAGGTCGTCAAAGAGCGCGTCCTGGTCGGCCGGGGCCGGCGGAGCCTGAAGAGCCCGCTGCGGAGGGACGACGTCGTCGTCCTGGGTCAGTTTTTCGGCGTTGCGGGCGTAGGCGGTGTGGGCCGTGAATTCCGAATGGACCAGGATGGCCCGGCACAGCGCGAGATCGTGGCAACGCTCCACTTCGACTCCCGCGTTGAGCAGCGCCGGGTACCAGTCCTGCGTCCGGCTCCAAACCCAGCGGGGGCGCCTTTCCTCCAGAACGCGTACGACGTCGGCCAGACCGGCCAGCGCTACGACGCGCGGCTCTCCGGCGGCTAATCCGGCGGCGGTGATTTCCTGTATGGCTGCGCCGTCGGGATGGGCGGCGAGCAGCAAATACATGGTCACAATTGTGCCTTGCCGTTAGGCGGAATCCTGCACGTTGCGGACGGATGCGGTCCGGGTTTCTGAGGGCGTTTGCCCGGGGGCGGCGTGCTTGGTTAACAGTTCCTCCACACCGAAACTTCAGGTTACTTGTCCACATACGTGAGATCGGGCCTTCAAGCGCATGGCGCGCTCGTCCACAGTGGCTTCATGAGCGGCCAACATCTAAAGCAGAGTGATCACCTTCGGAACCAACTTCGCGTCGCGGGAGACGTCGAATCCCGAGGGGACGGTCCCACTCCTGAAGAATCCCGGTCCCGGCATAGCCGCGACGGAACCTCGCCTCCGCGGGCGGACAGGTCAGTCCGGACGCCACCGGTCCATGACCGCGGCAAGCGTCGGAGCAGATCCCCCGGTCGTGGACAGGAAGCCGGATCGGAGGAATCCTGGGTCCCGGTCGATTCCGGTGAAGTCTTGCTTGTGACTGCGAATCCCCGGTTGAAAGCGGAGACGGAAAGAGTTGCGGCAGCGGTCGGGACGGGACTCCGGACGGTTCCCGACTCTTCCGAAGCCTTGCCGGCATGGGATTCCGCGCGCATGGTTCTCCTGGGGAGCGATGTCCTCGAGGTTCCACCGCGTCGTCGTGCACCTTCCGTGCTGCTTGGCCTCAACGGAGAAGGCGATTCCTTGTGGCAATTAGCCGCGTCCACCGGCGCGGAACGCGTCGCTGTACTGCCGGATGCCTCGGCGTGGCTGGCCGAGTTCCTCAATGCCTCGCAAACCCCTGACCCGGGAGGCCTGGTCCTCGGCGTCGTCGGAGGATGTGGCGGAGCCGGGGCTTCCACTGCTGCGGTGTGGTTGGCACAGGAAGCGGCAGTTCACGGGATCCGCACTTTGCTCGTGGACGGCGACGCACGGGGCGGGGGCCTTGAGCTTTGCCTCGCTGCGGAAGACGTCCCCGGGCTGCGCTGGCCCGACCTCGCCGGTGCGAGCGGCAGCATCGGCTCCGCCAGGCTCAGCGATTCCTTGCCGGTCGCCGGTGGCTTTTCCTTCCTGTCGTGGCCAGGCAGCAGGGACGGTCCCCTCGACGCGGACCCCGACGCCGTCACAGCAATGCTGGATTCAGCCAGGCGCGGCTTTGAGCTCGTCATTGTGGATATCGGCCGTGGAACCGAATCGATCGGCGGTTTCGCGTGGGACTGCGACAAGATCCTCGTGGTAGCCCGTGCCCAACTCCGCGCGGCTGTCGCATCAGCACGCCTCCTCCACGAACTGCCGCCGGTGGATTTGTCCTTGGTCATTCGAGGGGACGCCGAGTCTGCCCTTGACGGGACCTTGGTGGCTGAATCCCTGGGCCTGCCTCTCCTCGGTGTGCTCCCTGAACTCCGAGGGGCCCCAAGGGCAGCCGAGCTTGGCCAACTTCTCGAATTCGGGAAACGCAAAGCAGTGCGTCGCTTTGCGGCTTCGGTCCTCCAACTGCTCGACGACGGAACGAAATGAGCAGCCAGGGATTCCCGGGACGCCGACGCCGTCCCCGGCAACTGGACGCCGCACTCCTTGAGACTGTCAGGGAGGAAATCATGTCCGATGCCCGTCCGGTTACCCCGTCGCGGGTTGCCGAAGCGGTCCATGCCACCGGGCGCCTGCTCGGAACCGCAGGCGCCCTTGCAGCCGTGGAATCAATCAGCGCCGAACTCAGCGGACTGGGACCGCTCCAACAATTGGTTCGGGACGTCGCGGTGACTGACATCTTCGTGAACGGTCCTGATTCCGTGTGGGTCGACCGGGGGCAGGGCCTGGAACGCGCCCCCATCCATTTTGAGGGGGAATCCCAAGTCCGGGCACTCGCTGGCAGGCTGGTCGCGGCAGGTGGTCGGCGGCTTGACGACGGTTCGCCTTGCGTCGATGTCCGCCTCGACGGCGGCTACCGGGTGCATGCGGTGCTTCCGCCGATATCCACGGCCGGAACTCTCTTGTCCGTGCGTATCCGGCGTGAAGAGGTGTTCACCATGGACGAGCTTCGAGTCAGCGGCATGTTCGGGGCACCGGTGCAGCAGATTCTCGAATCCATGGTCCGGCTGAGGCTGAGCTTCCTCATCAGCGGTGCCACGGGCTCTGGGAAGACCACACTTTTGTCCACGCTCCTGGGATTGAGTAATCCCAAAGAGCGGCTTGTCTTGATAGAAGACGCCGCGGAACTGAATCCCGTGCATCCCCACGTGGTTTGCCTCGAATCCAGGCATGGGAACCTTGAAGGCGGTGGCATCCTCGACCTCGGCGAGCTCGTTCGGCAAGCGCTTCGGATGCGTCCGGACAGGCTGATTGTCGGCGAATGCCGTGGAGCCGAGGTCCGTGAGCTATTGACCGCACTCAATACCGGCCATACCGGTGGCGGAGGGACGATCCACGCCAACACGGCGGCCGCCGTCCCGGCAAGGCTTGTTTCCTTGGGCGCACTTGCCGGCCTCAGCCCGGAAGCTATCCGACTGCAGATTTCAACAGCGCTGGACGCCGTGGTCCACGTGGAACGGACTCCAACTGGCAGGCGTGTGTCCTGCATTGGATTGTTGGCCGAAGGCACAAAGGACCAAACCGTGGTGCCCGCCGTTGAAGTGCGCTCCGATGTTGCCGTCGCAGGTCCGGCATGGCGGGATCTTGCAAGTCGCCTTGAGATCGATCCCGAGTTGGTGCCGGAACCATCCAGCCGGTCGCACGGATCCGGGCATCATGGCGAAGGCGATCTGCAGGATTTGAGTGCACGCAGCGGCCCGTTGGGGGCTGCTGCATGACCGGCTTGCTCACGCTCACCCTTGTCGCTGCGGTGTGGGTGGCCTTCCTGCCTTCAGGCCAGCTCCGGATAAGAATTGTGCGGGCCTTGCAGCCCGCTGTCGAGGCAGGTTCGCAAGCGATGGGGTTCCGGAGGCGCGACCGCGTCGAACCGTTGCCGCTGACAGTGCTCGTCCAGCAATTGTCGGCATTGCTGCGTGGCGGCCGCTCGGCGTCGAAACTGTGGGACGAATTGTGGATGGTGCACGGTGCGAAGCCGGCTCACGGCACGCGCGGAGGAGGACCGGAAGCGGCCGCGCTGGGGCCGGGATCGCTCCAGGTCCTCGCAGCAGCAAGGGCGGCATCCATGATGGGCACATCCGTTGCGGAAGCCATCAGGACATCTGCCGGCGGTGATCTTCTGCAGCCGTGCCCGGTGGATCGAAGGGTTTGGGGGGAGCTCGCCGCGTGCTTGGATGTTGCTGAGGCGAGCGGTTGTCCCTTGGCGGATGTCCTGACGCGTTTCGCCTCCCAACTCGAAGCAGAGGACGATGCCGACGACGCACGCCAAACAGCGCTCGCAGGTCCCAAAGCCACTGTGCGTTTGTTGACCTGGTTGCCGATTTTCGGACTTGCGCTCGGACTGCTGCTAGGCGTGGACCCGTTCAGCATTTTGCTGGCCAACGGCGTCGGGTGGGCGGCCCTTGCGGGCGGGATCGTCCTGACTATAGCGGGCAGGGTGTGGTCTTCGCGTTTGGTGCGTGCAGCTGCAGGTGGTCGGTAATGGATGCTGTATCTGCCGCTTTTGGACTGTCCGTTGTCTTGGCTGCCGCGGTAATTCTCGTGTCCGCAAACCCCGGAAGGATCCGACGCCGAACGGCCCTCCGGAGACTGGCCTCCCCGCCGGAGGGACGCAGTTTGGAAGCGGGGAACTCCAGGCATCCGGGACCGGGTCAAGCCCGGGAGTCGCCAGCTGCTTCGGGAGAGCTGCGAAACGTCCCCATGATGCTCGAACTCGTGGCCGCAATGCTCGATTCGGGGGCAAGCCTCGGACGTGCGCTCGACTTGATTGCCCACTGCGCGCCCAAACAGGTCGGCGGTCCCCTCCGGGCAGTCGTATCCGCCCTGGACATAGGAACCGACTGGGAGACCGCATGGCGGAGTTCCGCGCAACAAAGCGTGGAGGCAAGCAAACTGAAGGAAGCGCTCACTTTCGCTGCACTGACGGGTGCGCCCTCGTCGGCGATCCTCTACGCCCAGGCAGCACGCCTCCGCCGGGAACAATTCAGGGCGGCGGAAAAGCGGGCTGCTGCCCTTGGAGTGAAGCTTGTTGTCCCTCTTGGCCTCTGTTCCTTGCCGGCATTCATTTGTCTTGGCGTGGTTCCGGTCCTCCTGGCATTGCTTCCGGACGGGTAGACGCCCTTTTTGTTGACCGCTCACGTGCCGGGGTCTCATCTTGCGGGAGCGTGAGTCGTCCTCCACACAGCGCATCGATGACGAGTTTTCCACTTACGGAAGCTGGGTCCTTTTGGAGGCCGAGCCAGAACGGAAGAGTCGAAGTACGCCCGGCAACCAAGCCCGGAGCCAGCGAAAGGAACTGACATGAACAGCACAATGGATGCTCTACTCCAAGGTCCTCGTCCTCTTCTTCATCGGACAAAAACGGGGCCGGAAGCCCGTGGCGAGGCTCTCAGCCCCGGCCGTGGTAGCGCTGAACCCGGCAGCCCCGCGCTTGCTCAGGTTCACGAGCTATTTCCGGAACCTATGAACATGACCGACGGGATGCCGCCCAGCGGTTCTCATTCAGGTGATGACGCCGGTGGCGCTGCCTTCCACGGAGACTCTGCCCGCTCACGGGGGTCGAAGAACGGGAAGCCGCAGGATCGGAAGGCTAGGGGCCCGAAGCCAAAGAAGGAGCGCCTCACAGGATCCGAGCTTGGAATGGCAACGGCGGAATATGCCATCGCCACCCTCGCCGCGGTGGGCTTTGCCGGCCTCCTGGTAGTCATCCTTCGCTCCGAGGAAGTACGTGGATTCCTCCTCAATCTCATTCGTAGCGCGCTCTCGTTGCCATGACCCAAACGAACAGACATGCGGACTGGGTCGCGGTCGCGCCCCGCCCTGTGAGACTGGCTGGGCAGCCGGCGACACTAGTGGACCAACCCGTGAAATCAGCGGCACATCCGGTGGAACGAGCAGCGCAAGATGTGTGGCCTCGCCAGTTCACGTGGCTCGCAGCCAAGCGAAGTCCGAATAGCCCGAGCCTCGCGCGCTGGAACCTGGTTCGGCGGCGCAAGTCACGCGCCACGCCGGACCTCGGGGCCGTGACCGCGGAGTTCGCTGTTACCTTGCCGGCAGTGTTGCTCCTTCTGGCGCTGCTCTTGGCGGGTTCTTCTGCGGGAATTACGCAGCTTCGATTGGAGGAAGCAGCCAAAGCCGGTGCTAGGGCACTTGCCCGCGGGGACGGAAGTACGGCTGTGGAAGGCATTGTCCGAAAGCTTGCGGGCGATGCGGCCTCGACGATCGTCGCGGAGGACGGAGGATGGATCGTAGTCACCGTCTCCGCCAAAGTGGCTGGTCCGCTCGGCTCGCTTATTCCGTGGAAGCTTTCTGCCGTGGCGTCGGCAAAAGTCGAGATGCCGCAGGAGGCTGCAGGCTCTATGTCTCGTAAAGGTGCCGGAGCTGTTGACTTCAATGGCCCAGGGCCCGTCGCAGGTCTCCAATCACTCGTCAAAGAGAGTGCCGCGTGAGGGCCGGTATCGCCCGCGCCCACTCTCGCGGCCAACTTGCCCACACCCGCGGCCAGGAGGTCGGGGCGGGCACGGTCTTGGCTCTCGCCTTGGGCCTTGTGGTCATGATTTGCATGGGAGCAGCTCTCCTGCTTGCCCAAGCTGCGATCGTCGCCCACCGCGCAGCCTCAGCCGCGGATCTAGCAGCTCTCGCCGGAGCTGACGCCGCCCGCGGGCTGACAGCCGGAGATCCTTGCACTACCGCCGGCGAAACAGCGGTGCGGCACGGAGCGTCGCTGGCGAACTGCGCCGTGAGCGGGGGTGAGATTGTGGACGTCACAACCCGCGTGGACCGGGGCATGGTCGGAACAGCTACGGGCCGTGCACGGGCCGGCCCGCCGCCCTAGGCCGGGACTACCATTCGCGGCTACCGATACCGTTCTGCAGAGCCACGATGAATTGGCGGAGCTCCATCCGTCATGCACCGCTCGCGGGGCTCGGCCCATCCGGATCACGCATCCATACCGAGTCCCCACAACCTGCCGCCGAACCTGGCTCGGGGCCCGATTCCTACATGGCGTCCCGAAGCAGCACATCGATCAGGGTGACAGCAGCGGCTTTGTCCAAGGGGTTGTTCTTGTTGCCGCATTTGGGGGACTGAACGCAGGAGGGGCAGCCGTTGTCGCATTCGCAGGCTTTGATCGCATCCCTTGTGGCGGTCAACCATACTTTGGCCTTCTCGAACCCACGCTCGGCAAAACCAGCACCGCCAGGGTGGCCGTCATATACAAAGATCGTGGGGACTCCCGTGTCGGCGTGGAGTGCTGTTGAGACGCCGCCGATGTCCCAGCGGTCACTTGACGCCACGAGGGGGAGGAGGCCGATGGCGGCGTGTTCGGCGGCATGGAGCGCGCCGGGGAATTGTGCCTCGACCAAACCGGCGTTTGTCAGCGATCGGTTGTGGACCACGAACCACACGGCCTTGGTGAACAGATCCCTCGCTCCCAGTTCGAGTGGCTCTTCTCCAAGGACCTCATTCGATATCAAAGCCTTCCGTTGAAAGGAGACCACCTGTGTTGTTACTTTCACCTCTCCGAAGTGGACGGAGACATCGCCCCATTCCACGGAACGGAGGGTCTGCAGGACCTCGATCTGGGTTACGTCCCGCGCTGTCGTGTAATAGTCGGGATTGGTTCTGCGGACGATCACACAGTGGTCTTGTTCGTTCAGGTCTTCAACCAGGTAGCTGTCACCTTGGTGGACGTAGATGGCTCCCGTGTGCGCCTGGTAGTGCGTCTGCGGAGAATCCATCGTGCCAAGCAATGATCCTGTTTCGGAGTCAACGATGCTTACTGGGCCGCCGCCGTCCGCACGAAGGTTCACCATCGAGGCGGCGCTCTCCGGGTGCGTCCAAAACCAGCCTGCTGGCCGTTTCCGCAAATATCCCTGATCCACCAGCTGGTTCAGGATGCCCTCGGCTGTGGGGCCGAACAGTTCAAGCTCGCCGGGACCGATCGGGAGCTCGGCGGCCGCCGCGCACAAATGCGGGCCAAGGACATACGGGTTGCCCGGGTCAAAGACGGTCGCCTCAACCGATACGTCGAAGATCGCCTCCGGATGGTTGACAAGGTATGTGTCCAAGGGGTCGTCGCTTGCGACGAATGCCGCAACGGCATCCTGTCCGGCCCTGCCTGCGCGGCCGATCTGCTGGAAGAGGGAAGCCCTTGTTCCGGGCCAGCCCGCCACTAAAACTGCGTCGAGCCCCGAAATATCGATCCCCAACTCCAACGCGGAGGTACTGGAGACGCCAAGCAGTTGACCCGAGCGCAAAGCCTTTTCGAGTGCCCGCCGTTCTTCGGGAAGATAACCCGAACGGTAGGCTGCAATCCGCTGCGGGAGGCTGGGGTCCACTTCGTCGAGGAGCCTCTTGGCAATTGAGGAAATCGTCTCGGCGCCGCGCCTGGACTTGATGAACGCAATGGTCCGCACGCGGGAAGAGACCAAGTTTGCCAGGAGGTCAGCCGTCTCCGCTACAGCCGTCCGCCGGGATTTGGCCCCGTTTTCGCCTTTGAGGTCCGTCAGGGCTGGTTCCCAAAAGGCTACGGTGGTGGAGCCGTGCGGCGAGCAGTCCTGGGAAACTTCGCGTGCGGGGGCACCGATAAGCCGGGAAAACGATGCGCCAGGATCTGAAGCTGTCGCAGAAGCAGCGATAAATACAGGCTCAGGAAACGAGGTTCCAGCTCCGTAGTAAGCACAGATCCGCCGGAGGCGGCGCATCAGGTTTGCCACATGGGATCCGAACACCCCGCGGTAGCTGTGTGCTTCGTCCACGATGACATACCGCAGCCGACGGAAGAACCGCGCCCACCACGCGTGGTTCGGCAGTATTCCGAAGTGCAGCATGTCGGGATTGGCAAGGATGAAATTGGCGTGATCACGGATCCAACGGCGCTGGGACTGATCGGTATCGCCGTCGTAAGTTTCCGCCCGGACGGTAGGAAGCTTCAGAGCCCGGATCGCCGCCAACTGGTCGGCGGCAAGCGCCTTGGTGGGGGAGAGGTAGAGCGTGACCGCGCCGTCGTCGTGGATCTTGCCCGGTTCGGACAGCACCCGCAATTCCGAACGGTGGATCGCGTCGATCGCGGGCAGCTGGTAGGCGAGCGACTTTCCGGAGGCTGTGCCTGTCGCGATAACCACGTGCTGCCCTGAGTGGGCGATGTCGGCTGCTTCAATCTGGTGACGGTACGGTTCCTGGATGCCCAGGTTGCCGTAGGCGTCCACGATGTCCGTGTGAACCCACTCCGGCCACGCTTCGTGGACCGCTTGCCGTGCAGGGATGGTGTGGACGTGCCGCAACTGCTCCGGGTCCGGGCTGTTGCCCAGCAGGGAGATCATGGATTCAGTCGCGTTCACCAGAACATTCTGTCATCGCACGCGAAACCGACGGTCATCGGCGCAGTGCCAAAGCCAAGCCTCTAAGGGCGACGCAGGTGTGCCCTAGGCCAAGGACAGGTCGGTTTCCTCGATCGGCTTGGTGGACATCATCAGGACCTGGCTCACGTCTTTCCACCCCAGGTGCGAGTACAAGTGCTGCCCGTCCAAGGATGCAAGGAGGAGCCCGCTTTCGACGTCGTGCTCAAAAGCCTTGGCGGCGAGGGCCTTCATGATGAAGCTTCCCAGGCCGCGGCGCTGGAAGTTGGGCTCCGTGACGATCTTGTCGAACACGGCTGTCTGCTTGACCACGAATACCTGGCCGCTGGCCGCTACTTCATCTCCCGCACGTACCACCGCGTAGTGGACGCCCTTCTTGGATGACGTCTTGAGCTTGAGGTCATCGTCCGAAAGCCACGGGTCTTCCGCATCTTGCGTACGCATGTCCACGATCATCATGGTTTGGGAATCGGAGGTGATGTTAAGTCGGTGTTGGCGTGCCAGTTCCGTATAGCGTGCAACGTCGTTAGTCAGGATGGTCAGGATCCGGCTTTCCGCCTCGGCAGTCTTCGCAGCCAAGGCAGCGAATTCGGCTTCCGAGGGGTCGTGGGCGAAGTATTCCCATTCGCCTGTCTTGTCCGCGCGCAGCGCGGCAGGGAAGCGGCCTTCCCTTTGCGTTTCGTAACCGCGGGAGCCGGCCCAGCCGGCAACCCATACGTCCAACAGCTGAGTGATGTCTTCAACCAAGGCGTCATGGCTCATGTAGAGAGACTATGCCAGCAGTCTCGGATTCAACAGTGGGCCTCAGTAACAGCTCCATTAACACTTAGAGGGGCGAACGTCCGTTCAACATGCCGGTTTGGAGCCACCAAGTACCCTTGATTCGTGGCTTTAAACAGGATAGTTCTCTTCTACGGCTTTACTCCGATCGCGGACCCGGACGCGGTGCGGCTCTGGCAGCGTGCCCTGTGCGAGAAGCTGGGTTTGACCGGAAGAATCCTGATTTCCCGGGATGGCATCAATGCCACAGTGGGCGGCGAGCTTAACAAGGTCAAGCAATACGTAAAGACCACCAAGGAATACAAAGGCTTCCACGGCATTGATTTCAAATGGTCCGAAGGCGGCGCCGAAGACTTCCCGCGGCTCAGCGTGAAGGTCCGCGACGAGATCGTATCCTTCGGTGCACCCGGTGAATTGAAGGTAGACGAAAACGGCGTGGTCGGTGGCGGAAAACACCTCAAGCCAAACGAACTGCATGACCTCCTCGAGGCCAAGAAATCCGCCGGTCAAGAGGTCAAGTTCTTCGACGGCCGTAACGCCTTTGAAGCACAGATCGGCAAGTTCAAGGACGCAATTGTTCCTGACGTCGCCACCACTCACGACTTCATCAAGGAACTCGACTCCGGAAAGTACGACGACCTCAAGGACCAGCCGGTGGTCACCTACTGCACGGGTGGTATCCGTTGCGAGGTCCTCTCGAGCCTCATGGTGAACCGGGGGTTCAAGGAGGTTTACCAGCTCGACGGCGGTATTGTCCGCTACGGCGAAACCTACAAGGACCAAGGCCTGTGGGAGGGGTCCCTGTATGTCTTCGATAAGCGCATGCACATGGAATTCAGCGAAGACGCCAAGGCCATCGGCGCCTGCGTCCGGTGCCAAGCGCCCACGAACAAGTTCGAGAACTGCTCCAACCCGAGCTGCCGCAACCTCACGCTGTACTGCGCTGATTGCGCGTCGAGCCCTGAAACCTTGCGCTGCCCTGAAGGTTGCGCAGCTTAGGCCCGCCCTGCCCTAGGGAGTAGGGACCAGCTGGTATGCGTAGATCAGCGGGGCATCCACGCTGCTCGCGCTGATGCTCAGCGGGCCGGCCGCGGCGATCTTGATCCGGGCTGTTTCCCGGCTTCCGTTGCAGGCAGCTCCGGCCTCGGTCAATTGCTTGCCGGAAACGGACACGTCGAAGAAGGCCTTGCCGCCGCCATCGCATGCGACAGTCAAGGTGTAGGTACCGGCGGCGATGCTCGGCACCTCCTTGCTCACGGGATCACGGTTCGGGATTTTTCCCGAGTCTTCAAAGACGACTCCTGGAGCGGAGGGGATGGTTGTCGCCTTCCAGGCGGGGATATCTGCGTTGTCGACCGAAACTGACGGAGCGCATGCTGTCAACGCAAGAGATCCCGCGCCGACAGCAACCAGCGCAGCGCGGCGCCAAGTGGAAAGGTGAAAAGCCATGGTTCAACGCTACCCGCTCGGAGCAGGTCGCCGAGCCGTCGGCCGGCCGGTGGCGCCGGTCCCCACATTGATCGCCGGTCCCCGCATTAATACCGTCGGACCGGCACCATAGACTTGCACAGTGACCGAACCCGCAACGCCCACCATCCCGGGAAATACTCCCGCCGCCGTCGATGCGCCCCGCAGCGACCTCCCCGAACTGCTCAGTGCGCTTGCGGACGACCTGCGGAATGTCGGGTACACCTTGGACGGAGTCGCTGAACTGCTCGGGGAGTCCGCGAACGCCGCGCTGGCCAGGGACCAGATCATCCCGGCATTGATCGCCACCGAACCGCACAACTTCACCCCCGGCGCGGCGACGGACCGGGCGAAAGCCGCGCTCGCCGTCGTCGTGCGCTTGTGGCTCCTAGCCGTCCCGCAAAGCGATGGCGACGTCGACGCCGCTTTGCCGCGGACCCGTACGGCGGGACTCGTCGAGCTCGGCCTGGCGGTGAGGAACGACGGCGGTGCTGTCGCCGCCAAAGTGGACCTGCGCCCCTACGGTTGGGGCGGGGTCCCGGAAGACGACGAAGCAGAAGGGGTCGAACTGTGGGTCGCGAGCGACTTGGCCGCGCACCAGCAGCCCGGCGTGCTCCGGCACGACCACGTCCTCGGCATCGGGCAGGCGTCCACCACACTCGTGCAAACCACCATTCGAAGGCCGTCGAAGCGTGCGCTGGACCTCGGGACCGGCTGTGGAATCCAGGCTTTCCATCTCCTCCATCACAGCGAGCACGTGACGGCGACGGACATTTCCGAGCGCGCCCTCGCGTTCACCCGCTTCAACTTGTTGCTCAACGCGGATGCCCTGCGCCTCGATCCAACGGACCTCGAATCCCGCGTGAGCCTCAGGCTGGGCTCACTTCTGGAGCCGGTGGCGGGTGAGACGTTCGATCTGGTGGTGTCCAATCCGCCGTTCGTCATCACTCCACGGACGGAGGGCGAGAAAGCGTCGGATCAGTTCACCTATCGCGACGGCGGACTGCCGGGTGATGAGATCGTCGCCCAGCTGGTCCGTACCTTGCCTGACGTGCTTGCGCCGGGAGGCACTGCGCAGATGCTCGGAAATTGGGAAGTTCGAGCGGGCAGTGCATGGAGCGAGCGGCCGGCGTCCTGGCTCGCCCAGTCGCGCACCGGCCAGTCCCGCACCGACGCTTGGTTCATCCAGCGGGAACAGGTGAGCCCTGAGTTTTACGCCGAGACGTGGCTGCAGGACGCTTCGGAGGGCCGCGACCGCGAGCTGTACCGGCATGCGTACGGAGCGTACTTGAGTGATTTCGCGTCGCGAGACGTCGAGGCTGTCGGTTTTGGCATGATCTGGCTGCGCCGGCCGGCGGACGATGCGGACGATTCAAGGGAGGGGTCGACGCGTTTCGAGGAGATCACCTACCCGATCGAGCAACCGATCGGTCCGCACCTTGCCGGGGCGATCGAGCGCGCCGATTGGCTGGACGCCCACGATCTCGTCGAGGCCCATTTGGTGGTGGCCGACGACGTCACCGAGGAACGCCACCAGCGCCCGGGCGCCGAACATCCCGGCGTCATCCTGCTGCGCCAAGGCGCGGGACTGCGCCGGACGAACCTGCTGAGCACCGAGCTGGCCGGTTTCGTATCAGCGTGCGACGGCGAGTTGTCGGTTGGGCAGCTGATCGGCGCCTTGTCCGCGTTGCTGGGTGGCGGGGACGATTTCGACGACGACGTTTTCCGCGCCGGGCTGCTTTCAGACGTAGCCAACCTGGTTCGGGACGGTTTCCTGTTGCCCGAGGTAACGGACGCCGACTGACGGATAAGCTGATCCAGTGAACGAATCAAACGGGCTGGCCACCCCGAAACGCCGGCGACGGCCCGGGAAGACGGTGGAGATCACCGACCCCAAAGCCATCCGTGCGCTTGCCCATGCGGCACGGCTCGAGGTCATTACCGAGCTCTACTCCACGCAACTCAGCCGCACGGCCACTGAGCTGGCAGCCCAGACGGGCCTCACCCCGAGCGCCATGAGCTACCACTTGCGGGCCCTGCAGAAGTGGGGGATCGTCACCGCGGCGGACAATGAAGGCGACGCACGCGAAAGGCGTTGGAAGGCCGCAGGTTCGGACTTCACCATCAAGTCCGGCGGCAACGCGCCCAGCCCGGAGATCGCCGTCGTCGAACTCGAACTGGACGCCTTCCGTCGGAGGGCGACGGCGTTCACCCGGGCCCGCGGCGAGCGGCGGCAGCGCGGCGAAGCCGCGAACGAAGCGGCCGCCATGGTCCTGTCGAGCGATTTGCTGTACCTGACCCCGGACCAGAGGGCGGACCTCAAGGCAAAATTCCAAGATCTCATCAGGTCATACGAGCTCGAAGATCCCACCCGGATTCCTGACGGCGCTGTGCGGATCGCTACTATGTGGTCGATGATTCCGGATGATCGGACGCCCACCACCAGCTAGTCCCCAAGAGCACGATTCTGCAAAATATGGTGAACTAGGCCAGTATGGGCACCAGCCCAAGCATTTCTTTTTTCTGTAGGAGCACCGTGCCCAGCAAGGCAAAAACCGGCAAGAAACTCGTGATCGTGGAGTCTCCGGCCAAGAGCAAGACCATTGCCAAGTACCTTGGCGAAGGCTTCATTGTCGAGGCCTCGATCGGTCATATCCGCGATCTCCCGCAGCCCTCGGACCTTCCTGCAGAACTGAAGAAGACCTCGGTGGGCAAGTTCGCCGTGGACATCGAAAACGATTTCAAGCCGTATTACGTGGTGTCCCCGGACAAGAAGAAAAAGGTTGCCGAACTCAAGGCCCAGCTGAAGGACGCCGACGAACTTTACCTCGCAACAGATGGGGACCGCGAGGGCGAAGCCATCGCGTGGCACCTCTTGGAGGTCCTGAAGCCCAAGGTTCCCGTCTACCGCATGACCTTCGGCGAAATCACGAAGGAAGCCATCCACCGCGCCATGGGCAACCTGCGCGACGTCGACAGCGCTCTCGTGGATGCCCAGGAAACCCGTCGTATCCTGGACCGCCTCTACGGTTACGAGATCTCGCCCGTCCTGTGGCGCAAGGTGGCCAGGGGCCTTTCGGCCGGACGCGTGCAGTCCGTGGTGACCCGCATGGTGGTGGACCGCGAACGCGAACGCATGGCGTTCAAGGCTGCTTCCTATTGGGACTTGACGGGCCAGTTCGGCACCGAATCCGCGAGCTTCAAAGCGAAACTGGCTGCCGTGGACGGCGCCAAGGTGGCCACCGGCCGTGACTTCAACGACGACGGCGTCCTTACCTCCTCGAACGTGGTTCACCTTAATGAGGAACTCGCGACGTCGTTGGCAGCCGGGCTGGAAAACTCGGACTTCCGCGTCCGCTCGGTGGACACCAAGCCGTACACGCGCCGCCCGGCGGCGCCGTTCACGACGTCGACGCTCCAGCAGGAAGCCGGCCGCAAGCTGCGCTTCTCCTCCAAGAGCACCATGCAGATCGCCCAGCGCCTGTATGAAAACGGCTACATCACTTATATGCGTACCGACTCGTCGGCGCTGAGCGATGAAGCCCTCACCGCAGCTCGGCGGCAGGCCGCGGAGCTGTATGGCCCCGAGTACGTGCCGCAGTCCCCGCGGGTTTACGCGAACAAGGCGGCCAACGCGCAGGAAGCCCACGAGGCCATCCGTCCCGCCGGTGACTCGTTCCGTACTCCCGCCCAGGTGGCGAGCCAGCTCAGCGGCGATGCTTTCCGGCTCTACGAATTGATCTGGAAACGCACCATCGCCTCGCAGATGGCCGACGCCAAGGGCTCCACCGCCACCATCCGCCTGGGCGCTGTGGCGAGCGATGGACGCGACGCCGAATTCTCGGCCTCGGGCACCGTCATTACTTTCCCGGGCTTCCTCGCCGCCTATGAAGAGGGCAAGGACGAAAGCCGCGGGGACGACGACTCCGATGAGGCGCGTCGCCTGCCCAACGTGGCAAAGGACGATTCGCTGACCGCTTCGGAGATTGTCGCCGTCGGACACGAAACTTCACCACCGCCCCGGTACACGGAAGCGTCGCTCACGGCGGAACTGGAGAAACGCGGGATTGGCCGCCCGTCCACGTACGCTTCGACGATCTCGACGATCCAGGACCGCGGCTACGTCCGGAAGCAAGGCTCCGCGCTGGTGCCAAGCTGGATCGCTTTCTCGGTGATCCGGCTCCTCGAGCAGCACTTCCATGACTACGTGGACTACGAGTTCACGGCGGACATGGAAGGCGACCTGGACAAGATCGCCAACGGCCAGGCTATCGGCGCCGCGTGGCTCAAGCACTTCTACTACGGCGAAGACGCCGATCCCGGCCTGTTGAGCATCGTCAACAACTTGGGTGAGATCGATGCGCGCGAGATCAACTCCGTGCCGATCGCCGAGGGCATTACGCTGCGCGTCGGCAAGTTCGGCCCATACCTGGAAAGCTCCATTCCCACCGTCGACCCCAAGACCGGTGAACTGGTTGAGTCGGCGCGGGCCAACGTCCCGGAAGACCTCGCGCCCGACGAGCTCACGGCCGCCAAAGCCGTGGAGCTGATGGAAACGGCAGCTCCCGAGGAACGCGTCCTGGGCGTGGATCCGCACACCGGCCACACCGTCGTCGCGAAGAACGGCCGCTATGGCGCCTACGTCACCGAGATCATCCCTGAGATGACCGACGAACAGCTGGCCGCCCTGCCGGTGGAGTATTACAAGAACGGCAAGCCCAAGCCGCCGAAGAAGCCCGTCAAGGCCAAACCACGCACCGGCTCGTTGTTCAAGTCCATGTCCGTCGACACCATTACGCTTGACGACGCCCTGCAGCTCATGAGCCTCCCGCGCGTGCTGGGCGAGGACGCCGAAGGCAACCCGATTACGGTGCAGAACGGACGCTTCGGTCCCTACTTGAAGAAGGGCACCGATTCGCGCTCGATCGCCACGGAAGAGGAGATCTTCACGATCACCCTGGAACAGGCCTTGGAGATCTACTCCCAGCCGAAGCAGCGCGGTGCCCGTGCAGCCGTTCCGCCTCTGGCTGAGTTCGGGCCGGATCCTGTGTCGGAGAAGAACATCGTGGTGAAGGAAGGCCGCTTCGGTCCGTACATCACCGACGGCGTCACGAACATCACGGTTCCGCGCGCAACGTCCTTGGAGGAACTGACCCGCGAGCAAGCCATCGAATTGTTGGCCGAGAAGCGTGCCAAGGGCCCTGTCAAGCGCACTGCCACCCGCAAGGCGCCGGCCAAGAAGGCACCCGCCAAGAAGTAGTTTGTGTACACCTGGCACCCCTTAAACGAGCGTTTAGGGGGTGTTAGCTGTACACAAACTCAGGTGTCGCGAATTGCATCCGGTGTGGCAGACGTGATCTCGTGGAAACATGACTGAACAGCCAACCGCCCAGGAATCGCAGCCGTTGAACGACCTCGAAACCCAACTTGCCAAGGCCGGGCTCCCCGAAGCGAACCCGGTGGACGTCATCTTGTCCTTCTTGAACAACGAGGTCTATATCCTCAGCGCAGACTCTTTGGATGCGCCGGATGCCGCCGTTGAACCGCTCATCCTGGCAAACGCCGACGACGAGCCCGTCCTTGCCGTGTTCAGCCACCCGAGCCGGGTTGAGGCGCAGTTCCTCGAAGCTGCTCCGAACGTCCTCGGCACCCGTGGCGCGGCGATCCTGGACAGCATCGGCGATCAGCTTGGCCTGGTGATCAACCCGGGCAGCCAGCACGGCTTCGAAATGGGGCCGGAAGGCATCGCCAAAGTCCGGCGCGACTTCAAGCGCGCCGATGAAGCCGGCGCCGAGTCCGCTACGGACACCGCCGCCGACGGCCCCCAGGAATAACCGGCAACCCGCAGCACGAATCGGGAGTCGTACTTGCTTCACATGCTTCGAATCGGGGAATAATGGCAGAATGCGTCTTGGCGTCCTAGACATCGGTTCCAACACCGTCCATTTGCTTTTGGTGGATGCGCACCCGGGCGCACGCCCGGTGGCGTTTGCTTCCCACAAGCGGCCCCTGTCGCTGGTCCAGTTCCTCGACCCTGAAGGCAATATCAACGACGCCGGCCAGCATGAGTTGATCGAGTTCGTGCTCGAAGCATGGGAATTCGCGGCCCGCCACAAGGCCGAGGACCTCCTGGCGTTTTGTACGTCGGCCATCCGCGAAGCCACCAACGGAGCCGAGGTCCTGGCCCGGGTCAAGCACGAGACCACCGTCACCCTGCAGGAACTGACCGGCAGCGAAGAGGCGTCAATGACCTTCTTTGCGGTCCGGCGTTGGTACGGCTGGGGTGCCGGCCCGATCCTTAACCTGGACATTGGCGGCGGTTCGTTCGAAATGGCGTTCGGCCAGGACGAACTTCCCGAGCTCGCCGTCTCGGTCCCGCTCGGGGCCAGCAGGTTGACCAGGGACTGGCTGCCCGACGATCCGCCCTCGGCCAAAAGCGTCAAGGAATTGCGCAAGTACGTCCGCCAAACCCTCAAGCCGGTGGTGCGGGAGTTCAAGCAATTGGGCCGGGCCAATTTGGTGGCGGGAACGTCCAAGTCCTTCCGTTCGCTGGCGCGCATCGCCGGTGCCGCACCGAGCGCGGCCGGCCCGTACGTCAAGCGCGAACTCCACGCCACGGACCTGGGGCTGTGGGCGCAACGGATGTCGGCCATGACTGTGGAGGACCGCTTGTATCTTCCCGGAGTCTCGGACGCGCGCGCCAGACAAGTCTTCGCCGGATCCGTGGTGGCCGAAACCGCATTGGAACTGTTCGAACACCCAAGCATGGAAATTTGTCCGTGGGCCTTGCGCGAAGGCTTGATCCTTCGCCGATTGGACCAATTGATCTTCGACGGCCCGTTGGAACCGGCCCCGCACGTCGGCCTCGGCGGCGCGGTACCGGTGCCCCGCGTGGGCGCCAACCTCGGCGCGGCGGCCCCTGAAGCTGCCATGTCCGTCCCGATCCCCGCCGCAGGGAGGCAGGCCAACTAAGATGAGCACCGACGTCGAGCACTCCCAAGAAGACATACCGACCATCCCGGTGGCGCTATCCAGCGCTTCTGTCTATCCGCTCAGCGTCCATGACGCTTTTGCCGTGGCCCAGGACCTGGGCTACGACGGCGTCGAAGTGATGGTGACCAATAACGCCACCAGCCAAAACCCGGATGCGCTCATCCAGTTGAGCCACCGGTACGACCAGCAGATCGTGTCCATCCACGCTCCCACGTTGTTGCTCACGCAGCAGGTCTGGGGTCCGGCGTGGAACAAGATCGAGATGTCCTGCCAGATGGCCCGCGAGGTCGGCTGCAACACGGTAGTGGTCCATCCGCCGTTCCGCTGGCAATCGAATTACGCGGAGAACTTCGCTGCCGGCGTCCGCGAGATCGCCGCGATGTACCAAGTGCACATCGCCGTCGAGAACATGTACCCGTGGCGCGTGCGCGGCCGGGAGGCCCTCGCCTACCTTCCGCACTGGGATCCGGTGGGGCAGGATTACGACGACGTCACGTGGGATTTCTCGCATGCCGCCACTGCCGGGGCGAACAGCCTTGAGGCGGTCCGTGCGCTGGGAAGCAAGCTCCGGCACGTGCACCTCACGGATGGCTCCGGCTCGGGCAAAGACGAGCACTTGATCCCGGGCTACGGGACCCAGCGGTGCGCCGAGGTCCTGCAACACTTGGCACTGAGCGGCTTCGAGGGAGCCGTGGTGGCCGAGATCTCCACGCGCAAGGCGAAGGCCGCGGGGGAGCGCGAAGAGTGGCTTGCCGAGACCCTCCGTTTCGCGCGCCAGCATTTGGGCGCCCCGCTCGTGGGTGCCTTCGAGATTTAGGTACCCAAGCAAGCTGACGACGGCGGCCGCGTGCCGCCGTCGAACGCTTGCGTTAAACGCGAAAGCACCGGTGTCGAATCGGGAAAATGGGGGGAAACCCGTTCGACACCGGTGCTTTGTGGGCGGACATCCCCATGCCCGCCTCATCACTCGCACCCTCAATGAGGTAATAACCAAATTACGGATCAATGTTGGGCGCAGGCTGCAATAACCTTGTGAACAAGCTGGGAATCCTGGTCCGACTGCGGCGGCCGCGTTGAACTGGCATCATGGAGCCATGAGCAACCGAATCGCATTCCTTGGCTGTGGGTCCATGAACGAGGCCATTTTGGGTGGCCTCCTCGCTGCCGGCACGGATCCTTCGGACGTCGTCGCCACCGTGCGCCGCGCTGAACGGGCCGCCGAACTGGCTGAACGGCACGGCGTCATGGCCATCGCCGGCGTCGAGGAACCGGACAACAACAAACTTGCCACCAAGGGTGCGTCCATTGTCATCCTCGGCGTCAAGCCTGTGGGAATCGCCGACCTCGCGCGCGAGATTTCCCCGGTTCTTAGCCAGAACACCATCGTGATCAGTGTTGCCGCAGCCGTGTCCATTGCCCAGTTGGAGGCGGCCTTGCCGGAGGGGCAGCCCGTTATCCGCACCATGCCCAACACCCCTGCCAAGCTTGGCCGCGGCGTGGTCTCGGTCTCTCCTGGAACCAATTGCACGGATGCACAACTCCAGCAGGCGAAGGACATCCTCGCGGCAGCAGGCACTGTCGTGGAGATCCCGGAAGAACAAGTGGATGCCTTGTCCGCCATCAGCGGTTCCGGCCCCGCCTACGCGTTCTACCTCGCCGAGGCCATGGCGGCTGCCGGCGTCGAACTCGGCTTGGATCCGGATCTTTCCCTCAAGATTTCGCGCGAGACGGTGGCAGGTGCCGGTTTCATGCTCGCCGAGCCGGGGGCGGACCCCACAGCCCTCCGCATTGCCGTGACGAGTCCGAACGGCACCACCGAGCGTGCCATCGCGGCCTTCAACGAAGGCGGCATCCCTTCGATCATCGCCGATGGCGCCCGCGCGGCAGCGGCCCGGGCCGCGGAAATCACCCGGCAACTGGGCTAGCCCGCCTGGCGGGCTACGGCCGCGCCGCGAAGCGCTCCAGCAGGTCCACGTGGCCGGACACGATCAGCATGTCGCGGCCGGAGACCTTCGTCTCGGGCCGGGCATACGTGAAGTCCTCACCAGGGGACTTCACGCCCACGATCGTCACACCATACTTGGACCGGACCTTGGATTCGTCCAAGGTGAAGCCCACAGTCTCCTTGGGCGGGTACATTTTCACGATGGCGAAGTCGTCGTCGAACTCGATGAAGTCCAGCATGCGTCCGGACACGAGGTGGGCGGCGCGAACGCCGGCGTCGGCCTCGGGGTAGATGACGTGGTTGGCGCCGATCCGGGTGAGGATCTTTCCGTGCGAAGGCGTGATCGCCTTGACCCAGAGGTGCTCGATCCCCAGGTCCACGAGGTTCACCGTGATCAGCACCGAGGACTCGATCGATGTTCCCACGCCCACCACGGCGGAGCTGAATTCCTGGGCGCCCAACTGGCGGAGTGCGTCGATGTTCGTGGCATCCGCTTCCACGACGTGAGTCAGGACGGATGCCCAGGTCTGGACCAGGCTCCGGTCGCGTTCGATCGCCAGGACTTCGCGGCCCTGCTTCACGAGCTGTTCCGCGGTGGCTGAACCGAAGCGGCCCAGGCCGATGACCAGCACGGGCGCGTTGTGCGCCGGCCGGTTGGGGGCGCCTGATGTGTTAGCCAATGATCGGCCTTTCTTCGGGGTAGTGATAGAGCTGGCTGCGTTGGCGGAGGGCCAAGGCGGATGCGAGGGTGATGGTGCCGATGCGGCCCGCGAACATGAGGACCGCGAGGACATAAACGCCCGACGGCGGTAGCTCGGCACTGAGGTTCGTGCTGAGGCCGACCGTGGCGAAGGCGGAAATGGTTTCGAACAGGACCCGGTCAAGGGAAGCGCCGCTGATCTGGAGGAGCAGGAGGGCCGAAACGGCAACAAGCGTTGCGCCGGCAACGATCACGGAGATCGCCACCCGCATGGTGCCTTGGGGGATGGTGCGCCCGTAGACCTTCACGTCGGAGTCACCCCGGGCCTCGGCCGCGATGGCGAGGAACATGACGGCTACCGTTGTCACCTTGATGCCGCCCGCCGTCGACGCCGAACCGCCGCCGGCGAACATCAAGGCGTCGGACAGGAGCCTGGTGGTGGGTTCCATGTGGCCTTGGTCAACCAGGTTGAAGCCGCCGGACCGCGTCATGACAGAGGCGAAGATGGAATGGGTGATCTTGTCGCCAAGGCTCATGTTGGCAATGGTGCGGGTGTTGTCCCACTCCATCAGGCCCCAGAGGGCAGCGCCGGCAACCAGGAGGATCAGGGAAACCTGGATGGTCAGCTTGGCGTGCAGGTTCCACTTTTTCCAGTTCAGGCCGTTCTGCCGCAGCACGAGCACGACGGGGAAGCCCAGGCTTCCCAGGAACACGCCGACCATGAGGGGGACGAGGATCCACAGGTCTGTCTCGTAGGGCACGATTCCGTCGGAGTGCGGGGTGAATCCGGCGTTGTTGAACGAGGAAATCGAGTAGAAGACGCCGTGCCAGACGGCAAGCCAGAAGTTTTCGCCCAGGGTGATGAACCGCGGTATCAGGGCCAGGGCGAGGATGGCTTCGATCACCACGGATGTTGTGATGACGATGCGGAGCAGGGTACCCACTTCGCCGAGCCGGCCGGCATTCATGGCTTCCTGGGCGATGAGCTTGCCCCGGACGCCGAGCCGCTTGCTGACCATGAGCGCCAGGATCGAGGCGAGGGTCAGGGTTCCCAAACCGCCCACGAAGATGCCCACGAGGATGACGAGTTGGCCGAAGAACGTCCAGTGGGCCGCCGTCGAAACTACCGTCAGGCCGGTGACGCACACCGACGAGACGGCGGTGAACAAGGCTTGGTGGAGCGGTGTGACTGATCCGTCCACCGAGGCCGCGGGAAGCGAGAGCAATCCAGTGAACAGGAAGATCGCGAGGCCGAACGCCGTAAGCGCCAGGCGCGCCGGTGAGGAGTTGGCGATGTTGTCGATGAAGTCACGGATGCCCGTGAAGATCCACAGGCCTCCCCGTTCCGGCTGGACGGATTGCCAGCTGGCCGGGCCCGCGGACCTCGACTGGCTCTGAGTCATGGCAGTGCTGTTCGCTTCTGGTCGATTGATTCTGCTTTCTTGAGTAGTAAACCACTAAAGTACAGCCGGGACGGGGCCGACAGCCCTTGTCGCTCGGGTAGCCTGTCATTGATGACTTCCCGGTCCGGCCTCCATCCGTCCGCGCTGCCAACGACGGTTGCGTGGGATCCCGCCATGACTGCCTATAATTTCGGGCCTTCGCACCCCATGGCCCCCGAGCGCCTCGAACTGACCGCGAGGCTCGCAAAGGCGCTCGGACTGTTCGATTTGGCACATGTGTCCGTTGAGGCACCAAGCCTCGCGTCCGACGTCGAACTCCAGGCCGTGCACAGCGCCGAATACGTTGCCGCGGTGCGGCGCGTCAGTGCGGACCCCGCGACGCCGGATCCGGACCGCGGGCTGGGCACCGAGGACGACCCCGCATTCGCGGGAATGCACGAGGCCAGTGCCCGGCTCGCGGGCGGTTCGCTGCTGGCCGCCGAAGCGGTCCTGTCCGGGATGGCCGTGAGAGCAGTCAATTTCGGCGGCGGCCTGCATCATGCCGCGCGTGACCGGGCCAGCGGCTTCTGCATTTATAACGACGCCGCCCTCGCCGTCCAGAGGCTGCTCGACGGCGGCGTCGCGAGAGTCGCGTACATCGACGTGGACGCCCACCATGGCGACGGCACCCAGAGCATTTTCTGGAACGACCCCAGGGTCTTGACCATTTCCCTGCATGAAAGCGGGATCTCGCTGTTTCCCGGAACGGGCTTCGCCAACGAGACCGGAGGTCCGGACGCCCTGGGTACAGCCGTGAACGTGGCACTGCCTGCGTGGACCGGTGACGCGGGGTGGCTGCGTGCGTTCCATGCGGTGGTGCCACAGCTCGTGCAGGCCTTCGAACCCGAGGTGATCGTGAGCCAGCACGGTTGCGACTCCCACAAGCTGGATCCCCTCACGCACCTCAACCTCAGCGTGGACGGTCAGCGCGAAGCCGCCAACGCCGTCGCGGGCCTGGCTGCCAGGTTCTGCGGGAACCGCTGGATCGCCACCGGGGGAGGCGGTTACGACATCACCGGAGTGGTGCCGCGGACGTGGAGCCACCTGATCGGCATCGTCGCCCAGCGTCCCGTACAGTTGTCCGCCCCGGTACCGCAGGAATTCCGGAGCTATGTCCGTGAGCGGTACGGGGAATCGGCGCCCGAGTTGATGGGCGATGGCGTGGATACGTGGTGGCGTTCGTGGGAAGTCGGGTACGACCCCGCCGACGCCGTGGACCGCACGGTCATCGCCACCCGAAAGGAAATCTTCCCGTATTACGGGCTCGATCCGTGGTTCGACTAGCTCATTGGCTCGGTTTCTCCGATTGGAATACGACGCCGGCCGCACCAACGAGCCAGCCAAGCAAGGACAGCGCGAACGCGCCGATGAGGTCCGTTGATGCCGTGCCTTTGAAGAGCCAGATCACCAGGACCAACAGGCCGATGACCATGTAGACCATGATCGCCGCGATGATCCGCCCGGACAGCCGCTCCGCAACTTCGCTCGGGTACGAAGCCTCGCCCGGGGCTAGGGGCCCCGGGGCTTGGGCGCCCGCTGCTTGGGGCCTTGGGGTCGGGGATCCCGAGGTTTGGGCTCCCGCGGTCGGGGCTCCCGCGGCCTGGGTCGGGCCGGGTTCGGCTGCCCGGTCCCGGCGCACTTCGGAAATGGTGAAGCCCAAAGCCGAAGCCGTCAGGGAACTGAGTGAGGTCGCCAGGACGCCGGCCGCTGTGACCAGGGCGCCGTTGAGGCTGGGTGCGGTGGCGTCTCCTTCCGGTATCCAAGTGAGGACACGGAAAAGAACGGCGATCCAGACGGCCACGAAAAGAAGCAGGAATACAGCGGCAATCACGTTGAACAATTGCCGGCGGAAATAATCGGTCATGGCATCCCGTTCCGTGCTGTCCAAGGCAAGCTGTCCAGGGCCTTCGCCTGGCGGCCCGCCGCTTGAGGAGGGGGGCGTGCATTCGTTCTAGCACCGGGCAGCGAGCCGGTCAACGCATGCGCGGAACCGGTGTATTCACTTACGGGTACCTACTCGAAATAGTTGATGCCTTTTGACGTATATGTCGCTAGGGTGGTTGTCATGGTGACTGACGACGTATTTGCCGTCATTGCGGAGGCAACCCGGCGAGAAATCCTGGTATCCCTCCGCTCCGGCGACAAAGCTGTGGGGGAACTGGTGGAGGAGCTCGCAGCGAGCCAGCCCACCATTTCGAAGCATTTGAAAGTACTCCGCGAGGCAGACCTCGTCAGCATGCGGGCCCAAGGGCAAAAACGCTACTACACCTTGAATCCGAAGCCGCTTGCCGGCGTCGCAAGCTGGTTGGCGACGTTTGACGTCGGCCCGGCCAAGCCTGCCGTCGAAGCAATCGCCCCGGAGTCCACCTCCCGCTCACGGAGTGTTTCCGCGCAGACCGGCGTTTCCGCGCACGCCCCGGCCCGGAAGGCGCTGACCCAGCCCGACGCCGAACCGCTGGTCGCGCTTCCGGCGGCCGCCGCCGTCGGGCGCTTGGCTGATGCGGCCCCTGTCGCCATCGAGCTTCCCGCGGGAGCTGACGATACCGTTCCGCAACAGATCGGCCGCACCGTGGGCCGCGCCGCCACGAAAGCCGCCGACCTCCTGGCGAACCTGCCGAACCTGCCCAACCTGCCGAAGTTCGGGCGGAAGAAGTAGCGGCAAGCGGGGGTGATCCCGGTCGCGCCGCGATTGGCTTCTGCTGAGGTATTTCCCGGACCTGCTGAGTGGTAAAAAGCCGAAATTGAGTACGTAGAAACTACGTTTTGAGTGGTCTCGAGCGTGAATTGAGTGCTGACAAATACATCAGACCCTTTGCCGCGATGTCACGAAGACACTAGGAGGCCAGTAGAAATCGATTGAGGGATTTCCAAAAAAGTCCTCTGACCTGTTTGTCAAAAGATCTTGTTCGCGCTTGCGAAATCGTCTATTCTTCCAAGTCCCATTCGTCTTTACTATCGGGAGGCGAGAATGACGTTTTGGCATTTTCGAAGTTCCAGGACCGTTTAGACCAAGTGGTGGGCTTGAATCGAAAATTCCCATCCGGACGCTCAGGGGGAAGCATTGAAAACTCGAAAAGTCGGCACGATTGGCATTTGTGCGGCAACGGCATTGCTAGCCGCATCCGCGATGCCCGCGCAGGCAGCAACCACGAGGGCCAGCGGCTCGCCCAGCTGCCCTACGGGTCAGGTCGCATGGGTATCCCTGACGACTCAGTACAGCGCACCGGTCCTGTTCTATTCCGGCACCGCCCTGCGCAACACGGACGGCGGCGGATATAATCATGGCTTCAACTATGGAACCAGGACGGTGAACTGGAGAGTGGAAAGCAGTGGAAACATCGAGACGGTGAGCGACTGGTGCGGAAGTAATGTGAACCGCCCAAGTGAATGAATCCATCCAGGCTGAGGTCGAGCGTAAACTCAGCACAATTCCAGTACGCGCGTCTCGCCAAATGACCTCGACCGAGTATCAGTTTCGTGTGAGCGAGATCCTCAGGCTTTTTGACATCGATGCAGTGGGCAGCGAAACGGGCATAGTTTACGGGGACAAGGGCGTTGAGCTAGAAGATCAGCCTTTAGTCTGGGCCATTCGCGTACTCATTGGGAGGCGATTCGACATCCCGGAAGCAATAATGTGAATGGGCCCCGGCCGGAGGCCCGCGTAGGGGGTCCTTCGGATCATGAGGATGCGCTCCGGGGCTGATTGGTCGTAATCGGTTCGAATGGAAACTGCCGCGCGACTAATGCGAGCATGACGGGATTGTACGCAGACCCGCCGTCCGGCGCAGAAGTTGTAGGGAGTCACATGGATTCGAGGCTGGAAGCAGTCCGGGACACCGTTTTGGCGCGGAACCCGGGCGAGCTGGAATTTCACCAGGCCGTTACCGAGGTCTTTGAAAGCCTCGGCCCGGTGCATGACAGGCACCCGGAATTCCTGGAAGGCGCTGTCCTTGAGCGCCTGTGCGAACCGGAACGCCAAATCATCTTCCGCGTCCCGTGGACCGATGACGCCGGACGCGTTCACGTCAACCGTGGTTTCCGCGTCGAGTTCAATTCAGCCTTGGGCCCGTACAAGGGCGGACTGCGCTTCCACCCCTCGGTCTACTTGGGGATCGTCAAGTTCCTCGGCTTCGAACAGATCTTCAAGAATGCGCTGACGGGCATGCCGATCGGTGGCGGCAAGGGTGGCTCGGACTTCGATCCGCGGGGCCGCTCCGACGCTGAAATCATGCGCTTTTGCCAGTCCTTCATGACCGAGCTGTACCGCCATATCGGCGAATACACGGACGTTCCTGCCGGCGACATCGGCGTGGGAGGCCGCGAGATCGGCTACCTGTTCGGCCAGTACAAGCGCATCACCAACCGCTACGAGTCGGGCGTGCTGACTGGCAAGGGAATCTCTTGGGGCGGCTCCTTGGTCCGTCCGGAAGCCACCGGTTTCGGCACGGTCATCTTTGCGCAGGAGATGCTCAAAACCAGGGGCCAGTCCTTCGATGGCCAACGCGTCGTGATCTCCGGTTCGGGCAATGTGGCCATCTACGCCATCGCCAAAGCCCAGGCGCTTGGCGCGACCGTGGTGGCCTGCTCCGACTCCGCGGGCTACGTGATTGACGAGGCCGGCATCGACGTCGCGCTGCTCCGCCAGATCAAGGAAGTCGAACGGGGGCGCCTCACTGAATACGCAGAGCGCCGCCGGGGCGCCAGCCATGTGGCCGGCGGCTCGGTCTGGGACGTCAACGGCACCGTTGCGTTGCCATGCGCGACGCAAAACGAGCTCGACGGCGACGCGGCGGCGAAGCTGGTCAGCAACGGTCTGCTGGCAGTCGCCGAAGGCGCCAACATGCCCTCCACCCGTGAAGCCGTTGCCGTTTTCCAGGACGCGGGCATCCTGTTTGCCCCGGGCAAGGCAGCCAACGCCGGTGGTGTGGCGACGTCGGCGTTGGAAATGCAGCAGAACGCCAGCCGCGATTCCTGGTCCTTCGAATACACAGAAGCACGCCTTACGGAAATCATGGTGGGCATCCACGATCGTTGTGCCGAAACCGCGGAGGAATATGGCGCGCCGGGCAATTATGTCCTGGGTGCGAACATCGGCGGCTTCGTGAAGGTCGCCGACGCCATGTTGGCGCAGGGCCTCATCTAGCCCACCCATCGCACGCGCGCCCACCCGAGCTAGTGCTGCAGGAGCCGCACGTGGTCCGGGTTGAGTTCCGAAAGCTTGGTAACCCCCAGCAAGGCCATGGTGCGGGCCATGTCCTTTTCCAGGATCTGGATAGTGCGGTCCACGCCGGCCCGGCCACCTGCCATGAGCCCATAGAGGTAGGCGCGGCCGATCAGCGCGAAGTCAGCGCCGAGGGCCAAACCAGCGATGATGTCGGCCCCGCTCATGATGCCCGTGTCGAGGATGATCGCGGCGTTGCTGTTGTCCGCAGCCAGCGCGGCAGCGACGTCGGGGACGAGGTGCAAGGGGATCGGTGCCCGGTCCAGTTGGCGGCCGCCATGATTGGAAATGACCACGCCGTCCGCCCCGTGATCCACTACCTTGCGCGCGTCCTCGACCGTCTGGATGCCTTTGACCACGAGCTTTCCCTTCCATGTTTCGCGCAGCCAGTCGAGGTCGTCGAAGGTCAGGGTGGGATCGAACATCGAGTTGATGAGGTCTGCCACTGTGCCGGTGTAACGCGAGAGCGAGGCGAAGGTCAGTGGCTCGTGCGTGAGGAAGTTGAACCACCAGGCGGGACGGTACGACGCGTCCAGTACGGTCTTCACGGTCAGTGCCGGGGGAATGGTCATGCCGTTGCGCACGTCCCGCAGGCGGGCGCCCGCGACGGCGGTGTCCACCGTGACCATGAGGGTATCGTTTCCGGCCTTGGCGGCGCGCTCGATGAGTTCCAGCGAGCGGTCCCGGTCCGTCCACAAGTACAGCTGGAACCAGTTCCGCCCGTTCGGCGCGGCTGCCGCCACGTCCTCGATGGAAGCGGTCCCCATGGTGGACAACGTGTACGGAATGCCGGCGGCCTCGGCGGCTTGCGAGCCCGCGTACTCACCTTCGGACTGCATCATACGCGTGAAGCCCGTGGGCGCGATTCCGAACGGGAGGGCGGATTCCTTGTCCAGGATCTTGGTGCGGAGATCGATGTTGGAGACGTCCCGCAGGATGCCCGGGCGGAATTCGATGTCCTCGAAGGCCCGGCGTGCGCGTCGCAGGGTGATTTCCGCTTCGGCGGCGCCGTCGGTGTAGTCGAACGGTGCCTGCGGCGTGCGGCGCTTTGCAAGGTCGCGGAGTTCCCAAATGGTGGAAGCGCGGCGAAGCCTGGCGGCGTTGCTGAATTCCGGCTTCTTGAATTTCATGAGCGGGGCGAGGTCCGAGTATTTGGGGATCCGGCGCTTGAGCGCGGGAGGGAGCCCGGCGACGGCGGCGCGGGGCTGCGCGTTCGGCGCGGCAGGGGTGCCGCCAGGGGGAGTGGAGGTGGGCTGGGCGGTCTGCGTCATGGTGGTCTCCGGAGTCGCAACGTGTGGTTGGACCACACTCTATTCCATGTGGTCCAACCACATCAACTACTATTTATCCATGAGAACGCACGAGCTCGTCCTGGCGTGGATCGAGAAGCAACTGTCCGATGGCCACTTGGTCCTCGGCGGACGCCTTCCCGCGGAGCGGGCGCTGGCCGAAAAACTGGAAGTCTCGCGGACTTCGGTGCGCGAGGCCATCAGGATCCTCGAGGCAATGGGCGTGGTGCGGGCAGGCGTCGGCTCCGGGAAGGATGCCGGAACGGTAGTGATCGCGGAACCGGCCACGGCCCTTGGTTCGGCGCTGCGCCTGCACGTCGCCACGCAGCATTTGCCGGTGGCGGACATCGTCCAGACCCGGATCCTGCTCGAATCCTGGGCGGTGTCCCGTGCCCGCGCCGACGCCCCGGAACTGTTGGAAGCCGGAAGGCTCCTGGACCGGATGGACGCGAGCACCGCCGTCGACGACTTCCTCGCCCTGGACGTCGCCTTCCATTTGTCGCTGGCCGAAGCCGCGGGGAATGCAGTGGTGAGCGCCATCATGGGGTCGTTGCGGGAAGCGATCGAGGGCTACGCGGCTGCCCTCACCTCAAACCTGCCGGACTGGGACACCACTGCGGACCGCTTGCGGCGCGAGCACCGCGCCATCCTGGCGGCCGTGAACCATCACGACGGCGGCCGGGCGGCTGGGCTGGTGGCGGCCCACATCGAGGGGTACTACCGGGAGGCGGGGCTGGGACAGAATCCTGCGGAAGCCCCGGCCCGCGCCGGTTCAACGAGCGCCGCCGGTTCAACGAGCCGCGCGGAAACTACCGCGTGACCGGTGGGGCCGTGCTGCCCCTGAGTTCGATCCGCGGCGGGAAGTAGTTGGTGGGGGTCGCGGCGTCATTGCTCTGGATCTGGTCACGCATTCGGCGCCATGCAAGGTCGCCGAGGTCCGAGATGGGCACCGCGGCGGTGGTCAAGGGCGGCATCGTGTACCGGGCAAAAGGCATGTCGTCGAAGCCTGTGAGGGACAGGTCTTCCGGCACCCGGATTCCGCGTTCATTGAGCCCGCTGAGGAGGCCCATCGCTGCGACGTCGTTGAACACGAGGATTCCTGTGGCCCCGCACGCGGCGACAACGTCGCTTGACTCGAATCCGGCGTCGTACGTGTTTCCTCCCGGCAAGTACTGGAGGTCGATGCCTGGATATTCGAGCTTGAACTTTTCAAGGCCCCGGAGCCGCTGGACGTTGGAGGCGCTGCGGTCCGGGCCGGTCAGGTAAGCGAGTTTGCGGTGGCCGAGCTCAACAAGGTGGGCAGCGAGCTCCTGGATTCCCTTGCCGTAGTCCACCACGAGGCTTGGCGTGGGGACGGAATCGGTGGTCCGGTTGATGAGGACGAGCGGATGGAGCGTGGGGGCAAGTTCCTCAAGTTCGGCGTCGCTCATGCGGGGAGCGCAAAGCACCACGCCGTCGCACCGACGCCTGGCTTCGCTCGCGAGGATGGCCTCTTCGCTCCTGACCTCGGAAGAATCTGCGATCAGGACACGGTACCCGTCGCGGGCTGCGGCGATGCTGAGCCCACGGAGGATGGCTTGGAACGTTGGGTTGGACAAGTCCGGAACCACGATGCCGATGGTGTCCGTCTTTCCCAGGGCGAGGCTTCGGCCCACGGGATTCGGCTTGTACTTCAGTTCCTTGGCCGCGGCGCGGACGCGCTCGGCGATAACGGCGTCCACCGTGGTGTTACCGTTCATGACGCGGGAAACGGTGGCATGCGAGACGCCGGCCATGGATGCCACATCGGCGATGCCCACCCGCCGCGTCGTTGCCCTGCCTGCCATGGTTTCCTTTCCGGAAGGCCGTTGCCGCGCCCGGGTCGGGGCGGCGACTTTTGTTCTGACATGAGTTTATAGCGAGCCGGGAAACGTTTTCCCTTGATGTCGTTGCATTTCGGACCCGGCGCCGGACGCTCATGTGGAAGATAGCGACGGCGGCCGGCCACCCGCCGTCGCGCATCGGCCACGCGGACGCGATTTTGCCGGGAGCAATGCCGGGCGCTATGGTGTGCCTATGACTAAGCGTTGGTATGCGTATTTTTCGTTGGCTCTGGAGGGGCCCGCGTCTAACTGACACGCATCCAACAATCCTCCAGAGCCAACAGGGCAGAGATGATTCTCTGCCCTTCGCCATTTCCAGGCGGGCTCTGAGCAGGGTCCGCTCCTCTTCAGGACAGGACCCCTTTCATGACCAGCATCGCCGCAGAGCCCGACACACACCGCCTCGACGAAAACCCGGCAGCACAATCGACGTCGAACCTGCGCGTCAGCCGCTTCGAACCGCTGCCGTCCCCGCAGGAGCTCATCGCCGAACTGCCGCTGGACGCGAAGTCTTCTGCCGTCGTCGAACGCGGACGTGACGGAGTGCGGGCCATCATGGACGGCGTGGATGACCGCCTCCTGGTCATCGTGGGCCCATGCTCCATCCACGATCCGAAGGCCGGCCTGGAATACGCCCGCCGGTTGGTCAGCCAGGCCGAACGGCACAAGGAAGACCTCCTGGTCGTCATGAGGGCCTACTTCGAGAAGCCGCGCACCACAGTCGGCTGGAAGGGCCTCATCAACGATCCCCACTTGGACGGCAGCCACGACATCGCCGCGGGACTCCGTGCCGCCCGCGGCTTCCTCCGGCAGGTCACGGCCCTCGGCTTGCCGACGGCTACTGAATTCCTTGAGCCCATCAGTCCCCAATACATGGCGGACCTCGTGGCCTGGGGCGCCATCGGAGCCCGTACCACCGAAAGCCAGATCCACCGCCAGCTCGCTTCCGGGCTTTCCATGCCGATCGGCTTCAAGAACGGGACCGACGGCGACCTCCAGGTAGCGATCGATGCTTGCGGTGCGTCCGCGGCGCCGCAGGCGTTCCTCGGGATCGACGGTGACGGCCGGGCCGCCCTCGTGGCGACCGCCGGCAACCCGGATACCCACGTGATCCTGCGTGGCGGACGCAAAGGCCCCAACTACTCTGCCGACGACGTCGCAGCGGCCACGGAGAAGCTCTCCGCGAAGGGGCTGAACCCGCGGCTGATCGTTGATGCGAGCCACGCCAACAGCGGCAAGAGCCACCACCGCCAAGCGGAAGTCGCCTTGGAAATCGGCGCCCAGCTGGAAGCGGATCCGACGACGGCGATTGCCGGCGTCATGCTGGAGAGTTTCCTTGTGGGCGGGGCGCAGAACCTCGACGTCGAGCGGCAGGCGCTGGGCGACCAGCCGCTCGTGTACGGCCAAAGCGTCACCGACGCCTGCATGGAATGGGACGTGACGGTGTCCGTCCTGGACCAGCTCGCGGCATCCTCGCGGAAACGCCGTTTGGGAGCCGCGGCCTAGCGGTTCTGATCTGCGGACTCTCAGCCGAAAGACTTTCACTTTGGTACCAGCAGCCTCTAGAGTATCTAGCACATGGTTGTTTGATGGCTCAGCATCGGCACACCAGGTTATGAATGCTGGGGTTCGCCGTCTATCGCTGAGAGCAAAGGAATATGGAGAATGTCCGCAGAGACCAACTTCTCGAACGCGCGGTTCATGACCGTGGCTGAGGTTGCCGAAGTCCTCCGGGTTTCCAAAATGACCGTGTACCGCCTGGTCCACTCGGGTGACATGCCGGCCGTCCGTTTCGGGCGGTCATTCCGTGTCCCCGAAGAAGCAGTTGACCAGTACCTCAAGGGTGCAGTGGTCGATGGAAACTCGGAGACCGCTTAGGTCCTGCTGGTTCCCGGCCGGGGCCAACGGTCATTGGGTGCCCTCGATAGGCGGTACCCTGTTAAGGAACGTTTTACGTCATTGTAAGAATCTGTCAGTTGTTTAGTCTGCTGCTCTGTCCGCGGACCTTTTCCAACAGACAGGACCTTTCATCTAGTTGGTAAGGAACTTTCGTGGGTTCAGTTATTAAGAAGCGCCGCAAGCGTATGGCCAAGAAGAAGCACCGCAAGCTGCTTCGCAAGACTCGCCACCAGCGCCGCAACAAGAAGTAGAAATACTTCACAAAGCGTAAATGCCCGTCGCCTTTTGAGGTGGCGGGCATTTTTGCGTGGGGGCCGGGCTGGCGATGGCGGGTCTTGGCTGGCGACGCGGGACTTGGTTGGCGACGCGGGGAATGACTTTCGACACGGGAATTCCTAGTGCGAAAGGCATTCTTGGCGTCGGGAAACCGGATGCGCGTCGCGGGAGGGGCGAAGGCTAGAGGCGCGGCCCGCGGAATTTCGAGAATCCGCGCCACAATCCATACACTGCGCCGCCCACGGTGGCAGCCTTGAGGCCGAAGGTGGCAGCGCGTCGGCCTGAGCGGAAGTCGTAGACGGGCCAGTTGTTCTCCCTGGCATGGCGGCGCAGCCGGGCATCCGGATTGATGCACACAGGGTGGCCTACCAGGGTCAGCAGGGGGATGTCGTTGTGCGAATCGCTGTATGCCCAGCAGCGGCTGAGGTCCAGGCCATCCCGGTCCGCGACGCCCTGCACCGCGACTGCCTTGGCGGTTCCGTGCAGGATTTCGCCCACAAGCTTGCCGGTAAAGGCGCCGTCCTTGATTTCACCCACGGTACCCAGGGCGCCCGTCAGGCCAAGGCGGGTGGAAATCACGCTGGCAACCTCGATTGGAGTGGCGGTCACCAGCCAGACTTTCCGCCCGACGCGCAGGTGCTGTTCGGCCAAGGCCTTGGTTCCCGGCCAGATCCGGGACTCGATCATTTCGTCGTAGACTTCTTCGCCCAGCGCCGTAATTTCGGAAACTTTGATCCCGGCCGCGAGGGTCAGGGCAGAATCCCGAACGGCATGGACGTCCTCCATGTTTTCGCCGCGCAAGACGAACTTGAATTGTTTCCATGCGAAGCCGGCGGCCTGGGTGAGTGTGAACGCCTTCCGTTCGTACATCTTCCGGGCCACATGGAAGAGGCTGGCGCCCTTCATCAGCGTGTTATCGACGTCGAAGAATGCGGCTTCGCCGTGTTGCTGCGTGGCAGCCGGCGCGGTGGCCACAGCGGCGTTCTTCTCGTCGGGCATGCCACGAGTCTAGTCACTTGCCTGGCCCGCTGCCGTCCAGCGTGGTCGCGTCGGACTTTTTGGACAGAGCCCGACGGCGGCCTGGCCGCCTGGCCCGCGGCCGTGTTCGACGCTGGCGCAACGCCCGGTTACCTTTGAAACATGCCACATCCCGACGTCGTACTCCTCACCAAAGCTGACTGCCACCTGTGCACCGCGGCGCGTGCCGCCGTCGAGCGCGTCACATCCAGCCTCGGGCTTGGGTGGACTGAACAGTCCATCGACGCAGACCCGGCACTTCGCGAGCAGTATGCGGAAGAGATTCCGGTGGTTTTCGTGGATGGAATCCAGCGCGATTTTTGGAAAATCGATGAGGCGCGATTGGAGAGGGTGCTCAAGAAGGCCTTGGCCGCCTGAACATGCGCCCGGTGCTTTGTTGGCAATAGAGTGGGAAACAAAGCAACGCAATGGAGAAGAACGTGACTGCGCTGGAACCGTCCGCCGAGGCTGTGCCCGGGGACAAGGACTCTGCTTCCAAGCAGATACCGCCCGCGGCCGTGGCCCGGATGACGCTCTATTTGCGCGCGCTGAATTCGCTCCTTGCCGAAGGTGTTGAACGTGTTTCTTCCGATGCGTTGGCGGAAGCGTCCGGCGTGAGTTCGTCCACTCTTCGCAAGGACCTCTCGTATGTCGGATCGTATGGAACCCGCGGCGTGGGATACGAGGTCCAGTACCTGAGCCGGCACATCGCGGCCGCGCTCGGCCTGACGCACGACTGGAAGGTCGCAATCGTAGGCGCCGGTAACCTGGGCAAGGCCCTGGCCCGGTACGGGGGATTCGAGTCGCGGGGTTTCGACGTCGTCGCGATCCTTGACGCGGACCCCATGGTCATCGGGAACGAAGTCGGATGGTTGCGGGTCAGCGACGCCGCGAACCTCGAATTGGTCCTGCAGCGGACCGGCACCAACATGGTGGTTCTGGCGTTGCCCGCCGCGGTTGCCCAGGACGTTTGTGACAGGGTCATCAATGCCGGCATCCGCAGCATCCTCAGTTTCGCCCCCGTGCTCTTGCAAGTCCCGCCGCACGTGAACCTGCGCAAAGTGGACATGGCCACCGAACTGCAGATCCTCGCCTATCACGCACAACGGGCGCAGACCCCGGGCCAGGCGCTCTAGGGCCAAGCCGGGACTGCGCCCGTGTTCGCGTTCTTGTCAGGCTTCGAGGATGCCTAGCGGCCGTACGGACCCTGTCCGTAGGGGTTGGCGAATGGTTGCGCCTTCCGGAAGTACGGTGCCGAGCCCGGCAGGTACAACAGGACGATCGCGGCGACGCCCAAGAGGATCGTGATGGTGCCCAAGCCGAGCTGAGTTAGTCCAAACAGCGAAAGAGCGGCGAAAACGGTCCCCAGGATGCGGGCCCAGTTCTTGCCCTTGCGCACCTTGAACGCAACCAAGGCGTAGAGCCCGGCGAAGATCACCGAGAAAATGACGGTGACAGTGGTGATGACGCCGATGATGCTGTTGGTGTCCACGCCGGAGGTACTGGTGCCCCGGGCGGACAGGGCTTGGTCGATCATGCTCTTGCCCTCGGGGGAGTTGAACACCGCGATCTCGAACGGAATTCCGATCAGGGTCAGGACGCCGGCCGCGATGATGAGCCAGAAGGAGATGTTCACGAGCTGGGGCACGCCGGACGTCCGGGCCGGCAATTGGCTCGGCCACGGGGCGCCCTGGCCGTATTGGGCACCTTGGCCGTACTGCGGCGCGGACGGCTGCCCGCCTTGGCCGTACTGACTACCTTGGCCGTATGGGGCATTCTGGCCAAATGGGGCATTCTGGCCGTATTGGGGAGCGGACGGTTGTCCGTATTGGGGAGCCTGTTGTCCGTACTGGGGCTGGCCCGAGGACTGCTGTCCGTATGGCGATTGCTGGCCGTACTGGGGAGCTTGCTGGCCGTACTGGGGTGCTTGTTGCCCGTACTGGGGAGCCTGCTGACCGTACTGCGGGGCGGAAGGTTGCCCGTTCTGCGGAGTCTGTTGCCCATTCTGCGGTGCCTGTTGGCCGTACTTCGGCTGCTCGGGCTCGGGGTTCTCGCCCGGAGTGGACGGCGGATACGGAGGGGTGCTCATGGCATTCCTTTGCATGTCGACTGCAGATACGGCTGCCGGGTGCAACGTGCCCTGCCCCCAGCTCGGCTTAAGTCCACCGTACCCCGGGGGCAGAGCACGCGGGCGGATTCGTGCAAAGAATTCTGCCTGCGTGGGGAAGGTGCCGGATAAGGCGCGGTCTGCAGGCGCCTGACTACGCCCGGCCGCGCCCCGCAGGGGGTCAAAGGCCCCAACGGTATGTAGGAATAAGGAAGGCCGCGGCGTCCCCCCGGGGACACCGCGGCCTTCAGCTTGAGTGCCGTGCTTGCTAAAAGGATGTGCTTGCTACAGGAAGTGCTTCCGGGACTCGGGGAGCCACATGAGGACGGCGGCCGCAACGGCGGCAGCCGATCCAATGAAGCTCAGGTTGCCCGTGATCATTTGGCCGAAAAGTCCGATGAGGGCGAAGGCGCCAAGCACGGTGAGGACGATCCGGGCCCAGCGGGCACCTTCCTTCAGCCGGATGGCGCAGAAGACGTAAAACGCGGCGAAGATGATTCCGAAGACCAGGCCAGTGATCGCGGCCCCGATGAAGACTCCGCCGAGTTGGCTGGAAATGATGCCGACGTTCACGATGCTGAGCAGGATGCCCAGGACGGCCGCCGCAATCCAAAGCCAGTAGGAAATGGTCAATTGCTGCGGGACGCCGGTGGTGTCGCGGAAGCGCTGGGCGATGTTGTTGAAGTCGAGGCCGAAAGTGTTCCTCGCAGGTGCTGCGTACCCGAGTCCCGCGGGAGGCGTGTTGTCACGGCCCGAGAGGGGGACGCCATAAGCTGCCTGCGCACTACCGGGTGCCGGTTGCTGGTACGACGGCGGTGCCTGGTAGGACGGTGGAGCCTGGTATGACGGAGGTGCTTGGTATTCCTGCGGAGGTTGGTAACCCGCAGGAGGGACATTGCCGGGCTGCTGAGGCTGTGGAGCTTCGTTTGGGTTACTCATGGCTTCACTGTAGACCTGAGGTTTAAGGATTCCTAGGAAATTCTTGGCCAATTCGCTGCTAAGCATCGGGTTTTAGGCGAACAATTGGCGGGTGATTCCGCAAGAGACGAAATGGCGCCTTCGAGGCTGCACACTGCTTGGTGTGCTGCCCCGAAGGTGCCATTCAGCGGTGGCTTTGGCTAGCCGGCCGGTCGTGCGGGACTTAGGCGGCGGGTGCGATGAAGGCCAGTTCGAGGTTGATGACAACCTTGTCGCTGACCAGCACGCCGCCGGCTTCGAGTACTGCGTTCCAGGTGAGGCCGAATTCCTTGCGGCTGATGGTGGTTTCGCCGGAAACGCCCGCGCGGGTGTTGCCGAAGGGGTCAACGGCCACGCCGTTGAATTCGGTCTCGATGGCGACCTCTTTGGTAACGCCCTTGATGGTCAGGTCGCCGACGAGGTCGAAGCTGTCGCCGTTGGCCTTGACGTGGCGGGAGACGAACGTGATCTCGGGGAACTTCTCCACGTCGAAGAAGTCCTCGCCCTTGACGTGGCCGTCGCGGTTGACGTCGCCCGAGTTGAAGCTGTTGGTCTGGATGCTGGCGTTGACCTTCGAATCGGCGAGGCTGCCGCCAAGTTCAAGGGTGGCTTCGGCTTCGGTGAACTGGCCGCGGACCTTGCTGATGCCGGCGTGGCGGACGGTGAAGCCGATCTCGCTGTGGGAGTTGTCGAGGGTCCAGGTTCCGGTGGTGACGTTGGCGGGAAGAGTCATGGCGTTCTCCTAAGGAAGGTGTGGTTGTAGCTTCGTCGGACGTTCGGCCTCGCTTTGGTTGAAGTGTCAACCGAACCTTGTGTCCAGTATAAACATGCAAATGCATCTTTTATTCCACCTTCAGGGAACTTTTACGTGAAAGTTTCGGTTCTACGAAATGTAGAAGATTTCAGATCGACCGCCTTCTTTGAGAAACTGGTAAACATGCCCCAAGCAACTGTCCATCTGCTCCGCCATGGCGAGGTCTTCAATCCCGACGCCATTTTGTACGGTCGGTTGCCTGAGTTCCACCTCTCCGACCGCGGCCGTCAAATGGCGCAGATGCTCGCGGACCACTTCGCCGCACGGGCCGCGCAGGGTGCCAACATCGTCTACCTCGCTTCCTCGCCGCTCACGCGGGCGCAGGAAACCGCGCTGCCTACGTCCCAGGCGCTGAGCCTCAGGATCCACACGGAGCCGAGGATCATCGAGGCCGAAAACCACTTCCAAGGACTGCACGCCACCATTTCCGAGTTCATCAAGCCCAAGCACTGGTTCGAATACCGCAATCCGCTCCGCCCGTCCTGGGGCGAACCGTACAAGGAGCAGGCCGCCCGGGTGCGTGCCGCCGTCGACGACGCCCGCCTGAAGGCGATTGAGCTTGGCGGCGATGGCGCCGAAGCCATCCTGGTGAGCCACCAGCTTCCCATTTACGCCACCCGGCTCGCCGCCGAAGGCCGGCCGCTTTGGCATGACCCCCGCAGGCGCCAATGCACCCTCACCTCTTTGACGTCGTTGGTGTTCGACGACGGCGGCAAGGTTGCGCGGGTCGACTACACCGAACCGGCCGCTGTGCTGCTGCCCGGCGCCGCGAGTACGCCCGGAGCATGACGATGGACCGAAACGCCAACCGCAAGACCATGAATTCCGCCCTGGCATCGCGCCGAAGCATCCTCGCCGCCGGGGGAGCGGCGATCGCCGCGCTCACCGTCGGGCTGTCCGGGTGCGCCCAGCAGGACGACCTCGCGAAGCAGGCAAAAGCCGGCGACAACAAGAACTACGTCGCAGGAGACGGTTCAGTGACGGAGTTCGCCAAGGCAGACCGCAAGGCGCCGGTGAACATCAAGGGCACGCTATTCGACGGAACCGCGGTGACTCCGCAGGACTTCGTGGGCAAGGTGACCGTCCTGAACTTCTGGTTTGCCGCGTGCGCACCGTGCCGGGTCGAGGCGCCCATCCTCGAGGAGCTCCACCAAGAGTTCAAGCCTCAGGGCGTCCAGTTCTACGGCGTCAACCTCCGGGACGAGAAAGCCACGGCTGACGCGTTCGACAAGACCTTCAACCTCAGCTACCCGAGCTTCAATGACCAGGACGGAGCCGTGCTGTTGTCCGTGTCCGGCATCGTCCCGCCGGGAGCGGTGCCCACTACTTTGGTGCTCGACAAGGAAGGCAAGGTTGCCTCCCGCGTGCTGGGTGAAATCGAAAAGGGCACCTTGAAGGCGCTCATTACCTCAGCGGTTGCCGAGTAGGTGCCCGGACAACGTGAATAGCCCCTTCGCCGAGACCATCCTGAGCGGATCCTTGCTGCTGGCCATCCCCGTGGCCTTGCTGGCGGGCTTCGTCTCGTTCCTCTCGCCCTGCGTCCTTCCCTTGGTTCCCGGTTACCTCGGCTACGTGACCGGGCTGACCGGCGTCGACCTCCAGAAACAGAAGCGCGGGCGCATGCTCGCCGGAATCGGACTCTTCGTCCTCGGTTTCTCCGTGGTCTTCGTCCTGTTCGGCGGCGCGTTCGGCCAGCTGGGCACCCTCATCACGGGCCGCCAAAATACGTGGATCACCCAAATACTGGGCCTCTTGGTGATCATCATGGGCGTGGTTTTCCTGGGCGGTTTCGGGTGGTTGCAGCGTGACGCCAAGATCCACGCCAAGCCGCCGGCCGGCCTGTGGGGTGCGCCTTTGCTGGGGATCACCTTCGGCCTCGGCTGGGCGCCATGTATCGGCCCCACCTATTCAGCCGTCCAGTTGCTGAGCCTCTCGGGCGGGTCCTCCGCCACGAAAGGGGCCCTGCTGGCGTTTGTCTACAGCCTCGGCCTGGGCATTCCGTTCCTCCTGATCGCCATCGCAGTCCGCAGGGGGATAGGCGTCCTGTCCTTCTTCCGCAAGCACCGCCTGGCCATCCAGAGGGCAGGCGGGGGCATCCTGATCCTTCTGGGACTCTTGATGGCCACCGGACTGTGGAGCGCCTGGGTCACCGAATTGCAGTACTGGTTCCAAACCGATGTGAAGTTGCCGATCTGATGAGCGAGCCTGTGCAAGGTAAAGAGAATTCCCCCACGTCCGCCACGAAACTGGACGGCGGCGAAGCCGCTGCCAAAACCGACGGCAAAACCGCTGGCAAAACCGCCGGCAAACCCGCCAAGGACAAGGCGAAAGCCAAGGCCGACAAAGCCGCGGCGAAGGCAGTGGACAAGGCCAAAGCCGAGGCGGCACTGCCGATGCTCGGCATCAAGGGCATGCTGCGTTGGGCGTGGACCCAGCTGACCAGCATGCGCACTGCGTTGTTCCTCCTGCTCCTGCTGGCCGTCGCCGCCGTTCCGGGTTCGCTGTTCCCGCAGCGGCCCGCGAACCCCGCAATCGTCACGCAGTACATCCAGGACCACCCGGACTACGGCAAGATCCTGGATTCCGTGCAGCTGTACGACGTCTACTCGTCGGTCTGGTTCTCGGCGATCTACATCCTGCTGTTCATCTCCTTGATCGGTTGCGTGACGCCCCGGGCAATCGCGCACTACAAGGCCATGCGCTCCCAGCCGCCGCGGACGCCCAAGCGGTTGTCGCGACTCCCGGAGTACGGAACCCTTGTGCTCCCCGCCGAAGCCGGGATCCCGGCGTCGAAGGCTATCCAGGACGCCGCCGCCGTACTGAAGAAGCGCGGCTACCGGGTGGAAGTACGCGACCTCGACGGCGCGCTGCCGTCCCTGGGTGCCGAACGCGGCTTCCTCAAGGAAGTGGGAAACCTGGTCTTCCACACGTCGTTGATCGGTGTACTGGTTTCCGTGGCGATCGGCGGGCTGTTCGGGTACAGCGGCCAGCGCATCCTGGTGGAAGGCGACACGTTCGTGAACACACTGGTCGGCTATGACCAGTTCAGCCCCGGAACCAACTTCCAAAGCAGCTGGCTGGAGCCCTACTCCATCCAGCTGAACAAGTTCGATGCTACGTTCGACCGCGAATCGCCGTCCCACTTCGGCCAACCGATCGACTACACCGCCGCGGTCACCACGAAGGAATCTCCGAACGCGCAGGCCAAGCAGCAAACCCTCAAGGTCAACGATCCCGTGATGCTCGGCGACACCAGCATCTACCTCACCGGCAACGGGTACGCCCCGGTGGTCACCGTCCGCGATGGTGCGGGAAACGTTGCGTTGCAAGGTCCCGTGGTGGCCAAGCTGCAGGGTGACAACTACTACTCTTCGGTGGTCATTAAGGTTCCCGACGCGAAGCCCGATCAGCTCGGCTTCGCGGGCTTCTTCCTGCCCACGGCGATGGAGACAGACCAGGGTGTGTCCTACAGCGGCGATCCCGAACTCGTCAACCCGCAGTTGAACCTCAACTCGTACTATGGCGACCTCGGGCTGAACAAGGGTGCCCCGCAGAACGTCTTCGAGCTCGATGTGTCCAAGCTGACTCCGCTCAATGGCCGCGGCCTGGCCCAGAAGGCCATCGCGCTCGCTCCGGGCGGCACCTACACCCTGCCGGGCGGCAAGGGAAGCATCACGTTCGACGGCGTCAAGAAGTACATAGGTATCGACATCCACCACAACCCTGGCCAGTCCGGCGCCTTGGTGTTCGCCCTGCTCGCCGTCGCAGGCCTGCTGCTTTCGCTGTTCCTCAACCGCCGACGCGTTTGGGTGCGGACCGGAACCCACGAGGATGGGCGCACAATGGTGGAGTACGGCCTCCTTGCCCGCGGTGAAGACCATAGGCTTGCTGGAGAGGCGGCCGCGATCCGCGAACAGCTCCACCGTGAATGGTTCTCCTCCGACGAGCAACCCACCGACACCGTTTCTTCCTCAACCTCGAAGGACCAGTAATGTTCCCCATCAACGAAACCATGGGCCAATACAGCGAGCTGTTCATGCTGCTCGCGGCCGGCACGTATACGGTGGCGTTCATCGCGTTCGCGTGGGACCTCGCCAAGAGCAGCAAGACGCTGCGGGCGGTAGACCTCAAGGCGGCCTCGGCCGCTTCGTCGGTCGCCGCCGAGGCCAAGGTTCGGGTTGCGGCTGGCCGGGCCGGTGGCAACGACGTCGGTGGGCCGGCCGGCCGTGCCGAGCGTCCGACGTCGGCCGTTGAGTCCGTCAGCCAGACCGCGGGCGGCGACATGAAGTACGCCGCTGAGCGCCGCGTTCCGGCCCGTGCGGCCGTGGCAGTCGCCATCATCGGTGTGGCGATCCATGCGGCCGGTGTGATCACCCGCGCTATCGGCGCGGGCCGTGTGCCGTGGGGGAACATGTACGAGTTCCTGACCACGGGTGCGTTCCTGGTGGTCGCGGTCTTCCTTCTTTCGCTCATCCGCCGCGACCTGCGGTTCCTGGGCACCTTCGTGCTGGGCCTCGCCGTGATCATGATGGTGGCCGCGTCCGTGACCTACTGGACCCCGGTAGGTCACCTTGTTCCGGCACTGCAAAGCTACTGGTTGGTCATCCACGTCTCCATCGCCGTGATGTCCGCGTCCCTGTTCACTTTGACATTTGCCATGTCAGCCCTGCAGTTGCTGCAATCGCATCGGCAGAAAACCTTGGCGGCCGGCGGGGTGGACAAGCTTGGCTTCATGCGGCTCGTACCGAATGCGCTGAGCCTCGAAAACCTGTCCTACCGCATCAACACCGTGGGATTCGTGGGCTGGACCTTCACCCTCATGTTCGGCGCCATCTGGGCCGAGAAAGCCTGGGGTCGCTTCTGGGGCTGGGACACCAAGGAAGTCTGGACCTTCGTGATCTGGGTGGTCTACGCGGGCTACCTGCACGCCCGTGCCACCCGCGGCTGGACGGGAACCCGCGCGGCATGGCTGTCGATTACGGGCTACCTGTGCGTGATCTTCAACTTCACGGTGGTGAACGTGTTCTTCAACGGACTGCACTCATACTCGGGGCTGCCGTCCTAAGTTTCCAGGTCTCCCGTGTTCCTGACCCGTTTTGAGCTGTTCCTGACCCTTTTTGAGCAAAGAACGACGGCGACACCCCGCTTCGGTGGGCGTGCCGCCGTCGTTCCCGTTTCACAAGAGGTCAGGAAGAAGCGTTAGTTGCTGACGTCGCCGCTGTCCTCGGCGTTCTTGCCGTCCTTGAGCTTGCGTTCCTTGGCGTCGAGTTCGGCCTTGAGCTTCTTGAGGCGCTCGGCTTCGGCCTGGTTGCGACGGCGGGCCTCAAGGTTCCGCAGGAACTCGGGGTCGTCGTCGGGAGCCGTTGTATGGCTCACCGGCTGGGTGTAAGCGCGGTTGGCGTAGGGGCGGCCCAGGAGGAACCACAAGACCGTGCCGAGGATCGGCAGCAGGAAAACGACGAGGAACCAGGCTGTTTTGGAAATTGCGCGAGTCTCGCGGCGGTCCGTGCGGATGACGTCCACCAGGCCATAGACGTACACGAGCAAGACGACCACAACGGCAACTACGCGGAGCATAACGTCAAGTCTAGTCGTCGGAGCTGATGGCGGTAGTTCCACCATCAGGGTGCAATCAGGCTGTGACGGTAAACTTGCCTGGTGCCTTTCATTAAGTACTCCTTGATCCGCCTTGGGCTCTTCCTGCCGCTCTTCGTGGTGTTCGCCCTCCTCCACATCGGTTTGTTGCTGGCGGCGATCTATGCCGGGCTGATAGCTTTCGCCATCAGCTTCCTGTTCTTCAAGAAGCAGCGCGACGACGCCACGGCATCAATGCGCGAGCGCTTCTCCGGCCGCGCCAAGCCCATCCGCTCTGCGCTGGAGATCGAAGACGCCGATATCGAAGACCGGATCGTGGATGAAAACCCCGAGGTCAAGGTGGAAAACGACCGCCGGCCCAAGGAAGCCTAGGCCCGACGACCGCCGTCCCAAGGAAGCCTAGGCCCGTATTCCCTGGGACCGGGCAGCGGGCGTTCTAGAAGCCGTGGCTCAGCACCAGGCCGAGCGAGAACAGCACGCTGAATCCAAGGTTGATCAAGCCGGTCTGCTTGAGTACCGGGATGAGGCTCTTGCGCTTGCGACCGTTGACCATGAGCCATGCCGGCATGAGGCAGGCCGGGATCAGCAGGAGCACGATCAGCATCCACGGCCTGGTGGGTGCCAGGACCACCACCAGCAAGATCGCAACTGCCAGCATCAGGACGTAGCTTTCGCGAGCGTGACGATCGCCGAGCCGGACAGCCAGGGTCCGTTTACCTGCGGCTGTATCGGTCGGGATGTCGCGGACGTTGTTGGCCATGAGCAAGGCGCAGGCGATCAGCCCGGTTCCGATCGCACCGATGACGGCCGGGAGGCTCACCTGCCCGGCCTGGGTGTAGGTGGTGCCGAGCGTTGCCACGAGGCCGAAGAAAACGAATACGAAGAGGTCGCCGAGGCCCATGTAGCCGTACGGGTTCTTCCCGCCGGTGTACCCCCAGGCGGCCAGGACGCAGCCGACGCCCACCAGGATCAGCCACCACGCCTGGGTGATGATCACCAAGACCAACCCGAATGCCATCGCCAGGCCAAAGGCGCCGAACGCGGCCCATTTGACGTGTTCCGGACGGGCCACACCCGAACCGACCAGCCGCAGCGGCCCCACGCGGTCCTCATCGGTGCCACGGATGCCGTCGGAGTAGTCGTTGGCGTAGTTGACGCCGATTTGGAGGAGAAGGGCCACCAACGCGGCGAGGATGGCGTTCAGGACTCTGAAGGACTGCAGTTCATAGGCGGCCGCGGTGCCGATCAGCACCGGCGCGATCGCGGCCGGCAGTGTGCGCAATCGGGCGCCTTGGATCCATTGTGCAGCTGTTGCCACGTTGAGTACCTCGTGTTGATTCGCAGGGTGTTCGCGTTGGGGGCGAAAGTTGTTGACGCAGGAGAGAACTTATCTATTCTCCCTGATGCACCTCGGTGAGAAGTTCGATCATGGCCAGGCGGTCGGGCTTGCCGTTGGGAAGCATGATGAGCCCGTCGGTGGTCAGGATGGTCTTGGGGGCGAGGGTGCCAAGCACGTCCTGGCTGCGGGCCTTGTAGCTTTCGATGCTTTCGGCAGAGCTGTCCTCGACCGCGACGTAAGCCGCCACAGCCTGGCCCCATTCACGCGAAGGCACGCCTGCCACGAAAGCCGCCGTGACGCCGTCGAGCTTTTCCAGCTCTGCCTGGATGAACGCGGCGGAGGCTTTGACGCCGCCGGTGACGATGACGTCGTCGGCGCGGCCGAGCACGGTGAGGGTGCCGTCGGCGCTGAGCTCGCCGAGGTCGTTGGTCCGGTACCAGCGGACGCCGTCTTCCTCGAAGAAGGCGCCTGCACTCGCCTCAGGCGCGTCCAAATAGCCCGAAGCCACGGTATCGCCACCCAAAAGGATTCGGCCGTCGTCGTCGATCCGCACTTGGACGCCTTCCAGCGGAGTGCCATCGTACACGCAGCCGCCGCACGTCTCGGCGGAGCCGTAGGTGCTCACCACCTTGAGTCCAGCATCCTTGGCGGCGCCCAGAAGGGCCGCTGACGCGGGCGCGCCGCCGAGGAGGATGCCGTTGAAACGGCGGAGGACCGCGAGCGTTTCGGGTGAGGGCGAGTCGAGGAGCCGCTGCAATTGGGTGGGTACCAATGCCGTGAAACGGGTGGTGTCCGTGAGTTCTTCCGCCGCCGTGGTGAAAGCTTCCGGGGTGAAGCCGCCCGAAAGGTCCATGACCCACGGCCGCGTGCCGGCGAAAAGTGAACGCACCAGCACCTGGACCCCTGCGACGAACTGCAACGGGAGGGCGAGCAGCCACTGCCCTTCGCCCCGGAGTGCCATGGCGGTGGCCATCGACGAGGCGGCAAGCTCCTCCACGCCAAGCACCGTGGCCTTGGGCGTGCCGGTGGAACCGGAGGTGCGGACCACTACCGCGGCGTCTTCGAAACCGGGCGTCGGCACCGCGATGGCGTGCGGTGCGCCGTCCGCGGAGACGATGATTTCGACGGCGGGACCCTCACCGTGGAGGGCTGCGGCGAGGGCTTTGAGGACGGGATCGATGTCCATGGCGGATCTCCTAGAAGTAGTAGGGGAAGCTGGACCAGTCCGGATCGCGCTTTTCGAGGAAGGCTTCCTTGCCCTCCACGGCTTCGTCCGTCATGTAAGCCAGGCGCGTCGCCTCGCCCGCGAAAACCTGTTGGCCGGCCAGGCCGTCGTCGGCCAGGTTGAAGGCGAATTTCAGCATCCGGATGGCCTGGGGAGACTGGCGGGCGATATCGGCGGCGTACTCCAAGGCGACTTCCTCGAGCCGTTCGTGGTCCACCGCTTCGTTGACCGCGCCCATGCGGACCATGTCCTCCGCGGAATATTCGCGGGCGAGGAAGAAGATTTCGCGCGCGGCTTTCTGCCCGATCTGGCGCGCGAGCAACGCCGAGCCGTATCCGGCGTCGAAACTTCCCACGGTGGCGTCCGTCTGCTTGAACTTGCCATACTCGCGGGAGGCGATGGTGAGGTCCGAGACGACGTGCAGCGAGTGCCCGCCGCCCGCGGCCCAACCGTTGACGACGGCGATGACCACCTTGGGCATGGTCCGCATGAGCCGCTGGACCTCCAGGATGTGTAGTCGGCCGGCGCGGGCGGGGTCGATGGTTTCCTGTGTCTCGCCGTCGGCATAGCGGTACCCGTCCCGCCCGCGGATCCGCTGGTCTCCGCCCGAACAGAACGAATGGCCGCCGTCCTTGGGGGAGGGGCCGTTGCCCGTCAGGAGGACCGTTGCCACGTCCGGAGTCATCCGGGCGTGGTCCATGGCGCGGTAGAGCTCGTCCACGGTGCCCGGACGGAAGGCATTGCGGACTTCCGGGCGGTTGAACGCGATCCGGACCGTGGGAAGGTCACGCTTCACGGAGCCGTCGGCGTAGCGTTCCACTTGCCGGTGGTAGGTCATGTCCTGGAAGTCGTCGAAGCCGGATACTGTTCGCCAGCGCGAGGGGTCGAAGACGTCGGAGACCTTGGCGGGGAAGTCGGTGTTCACCCTCCGAGTCTAGTAATCCGCTCAGCTGATGCAGAACTCATTGCCCTCGGGGTCGGCCATGGTGTGCCATTCGTGCGGCCCCTGGCCCGCGGTCCAAAGGAAAGCCGCGCCGCGTTCTTCGAGCGCCGCACGGACCACGTCCTTGTCCCGCCCTGCGAGCCGGACGTCCAAATGGACGCGGTTCTTGGTGGACTTGCCTTCCGGAACGGCCTGGAACAGCACCCGCTTGCCGGTGGCCTTGTCCTGGTCTTCCGAGGGGATGATGGCCGCCCCTGTTCTCCACACGAGCTTGCCGTTGTGCGTGGTGGTCTCTTCGTCAGTGGCGAAGCCTTGCTCGACCATGGACCGGATGAACGCCTCGTCCTGCGGCTCCACCACCCACTCGAGCGTTTCGGCCCACCAATCGGCGAGCATGTGGGGATCCGTGCAGTCGACTACTACCTGAAAGTTCAGTGCCATGCACCGAACGTACGACGACGGCGCGCAGCCACGGAAGTGCCTTGCGGCCAGGTTTTGTCCGGGTTGCTGGAGTTGACGGCGTTGCAGGAGTTAGCCGCACCGCCGGAGTTAGCCGCACCGCCGGAGTTAGCCGCACCGCCGGAGTTAGCTGCACCGCCGGAGTCAGCCGCCCAAGAGCTGTTGCGGCACCACGTAGATGAGGATGACGGCCAGCAGGTTCTTGGAAGCATGGATGAAGTAGGAGAACATCACGTTCTTGCCTGTCCAGACGTACGCGGCCACGAGGATCCCGCCCATGCCCAAGTATGGGGCGAGGGCGGGGAGGGCCAGCCCTTCCCGCCCCACCACGTGGACGGCTGCGAAGCACGCCACGGACAACGCGCAGCAGAGCCAGATGTTGACGTGCCGCGACAACTTGCCGATGAGCAAATGCCGGAACAGGTATTCCTCGACGAAGGGTCCCAGCACCACCAGGAGGGGCACCACGTACCATGGCGGCAATTGTTGGACGAGTGACTGAAGGCCTAGTTGGTTTTGCGAGGCCGCCGCTGAGCCGGTCAAGCTCACCAGGATGGCGCTCAGAACCAGCATCGCCACGATCGATACGGGAATCATGGCCACGGTGAACCACGGCCTCGTGGCAAGAATGCGCATGTCCCTTGCGATCACGCGCCACGCGGCGGTAACCGCGAACAGCCCGACCAGGACGTAAAAGGCGACGTTGACGGCGAAAACGGCCGTGGCGGCGTCGGGAATGGCTTGGCGTACCAGGTTGGTGACCGGCGCCGGCGCCGCAGTGAGGACGGCCGCCAAAACGACGTAGAGCCCGAACGCCACGGCGTCCAGGGCCGAGAAACGGTACAGCCTTCCGGCTGGCGGAATGGTGCCCATGAGGTCCAGCCTAATCCCCGGCGCGGGGTGCTCCTGTTGCCCCCGTCACGTCACAGTCAAATCACCGGCTAGAATGGATCTGCCGGATTTACCTTCGACGCTTCCGTGGTTTCGCTATTTATTCGACGCGCCAAAAGGCCAATAGCTCGAATTGCATCGATCCCCGCGAAGCCGGGAGCCGGCATCTCCTCAACCCACAAGGAACAGCTGTGCCTCAAAACAACACAACCGACCTTCAGCGCGAGCCGGGAACCCTGGCAGCGCCCAGCACAATCACAACTTCCGAAAACCTCAGCACTTCCGAGAACCTCAGCGCCGAGGGTTATCAGAAGACTCTGAGCCGTCGTCATGTGACCATGATCGCGATGGGCGGCGCGATCGGCGTCGGCTTGTTCATGGGTGCCGGCGGGCGGCTGGCCTCGACGGGGCCGGCGTTGATTTTCTCTTATGCCATTGCCGGGGTGATCGCTTATTTGCTGATGCGGGCGCTCGGTGAGCTGATCATGTACCGCCAGACCTCGGGCTCCTTTGTCAGCTACGCGGGGGAGATGTTCGGCAGGAAGGGCGCGTACCTGTCCGGGTGGATGTATTTCATCAACTGGGCCATGACGGGCATTGCCGAGCTGATCGCGATCGGCTTGTACTTCCAGTTCTTCTTCCCGAACGTGCCCGTGGAGGCGTCCGCGGTGGCCGCGCTGGTGCTGCTGGTGGCCGTGAACCTGTTCAGCGTCAAGGCGTTCGGTGAGTTCGAGTTCTGGGCCTCGTGCCTGAAGGTCGCGGCGATCCTGGTCTTTTTGGTGGTGGGCACGTTCATGGTGGTCACCAACGCGCAGGTCGGTGCCGGGCACGCCTCCCCGGCCAACTTGTTCGCCGCGGACGGGGGGATGTTCCCCAAGGGCGGGCTGGTGATGATCCTGGTGTTGAACGCGGTGATCTTCGCGTACAACGCGATCGAGCTGGTGGGCATCACGGCCGGTGAGATGCAGAATCCGGAACGTGAAGTGCCCAAGGCGATCCGCGCCGTCGTGATCCGCATTGTGGTGTTCTACGTCGGTTCGGTGACGCTGTTGGCGATGCTGCTGCCTTCGGACCAGTACCACGCGGGCACCTCGCCGTTCGTGACGGTGTTCGGGCAGATGGGCCTGGGCTGGATGGGTGATGTGATGAACATGATCGTGATCACGGCGGCGTTGTCCTCGTGCAATTCGGGGCTGTACTCGATCGGGCGGATTTTCCGCACCATGGCGAACAATGGGCATGCTCCGCAGTGGCTGACGAAGATGTCCTCCCGGCACGTGCCGTACGCGGCGATCCTGGCCATCGGCGCGGTGTACCTGGTGGGGATCCTGCTCAACATCTGGCTGGGCGGCTCGCACGCGTTCGACCTGGCACTGAACACGGCATCGATCGGGGTGATCTTCACCTGGGGTTCGATCTTCGCGAGCCAGATCGCGTTGCGGAAGAAGAAAGGCAAAGTCTCGTCCCTGCCCATGCCCGGTTCCCCGTGGACCAGCTGGGCCGGCCTGGTCGCCCTGTTGGCCATCACCGTGCTGATCGGCATGGACACCATGACGGACAAGGCCACCGGCGAGGTGTTCCTCCTGGGCCTGTGGACGCTCGCGACCATCCCGTTCTTCGCCCTGGTCCTCTGGCTCGGCTGGCAGAAAGTCAAAAACAACGAACCCAAGAGCGAACTGTTCAGCTAGCGTTCACGGTCTCCCGGACGCGAACTCGCCGGAACGGTGCCAGCTCGCCCGAACCTTTCGGCGACTCGGTCGCGTTCCGGCGATCTCGACGACGGCGCTCTGCTTAGCCCTTCAAGTACTTCGCGAAGTGCTCCTCGATCCGGTGCCAGGCTTCGGGGGCGGCGGTCGGATCGGGCTTAATGCCCATCACCCGCATGAGCGGTCGCAGTGCCCGGGGGCCAACCGGGACGTCGTTCATGAAGGCGTGGCCCGCCGTCGGGAATTCCTTGATGTCGTTCTCGATCCCGAGTTTCGTGAGGATGCCTTCCAGCTTCCCGGCCGCGCCGGCGAGGGTCTTGTCCATACCCCCGTAGTTGCCCACCACCGGGCAGGCCCCTGCCAGTGCCTCCTCGGGATCCTGCGGGAGGCGGCCGTAGTTCACCGAGGCGGCATCGAAGTCGTCGCGGGCCGTGAGCAGCGCGAATCCGCCTCCCATGCAAAAGCCGATCACGCCCAGTTTGCCCGTGCATTTGGGGTTGCTCCGCAGCCAGGCCTGCGCCGTCGAGATATCCGTGAATGCGCGGCCGGTCCCCGTCGCCATGGACCGCATGGTCGCCACGAGGCAGCGCCTCGCGCCGCCGTCGCTGAAGAGGTCGACGGCGAGTGTCAGGTAACCGGCATCGGCAAGCCTGTCTGCGTGGCGGCGCATGACGTCGTCCAGCCCGAATGCTTCATGGACAAGCACGACGCCGGGAAAAGGCCCGTCGCCGCGGGGCTCGGCCAAGTACCCCTGGAGTGCCAGTGAGCCGCCGGCGGCCTTGCTTTCCGTGCTGAGGTCGATGTTCGCCATGGGATCCTTTCGGTGGCGGGTCCGCTTGCTGGTCAGGGCCAGTTTTTGCCATCCAGCCCGGGTACGCAAGGGGCGGCTGCCGTTGTCGGGGGTCGCGGTTAGGCTCGATGCATGTACTTCAGCGCCACACCCAGCAAGCACGTCAGCCCGCGTATGGAATCGGACAGGCCAGCCACTCCGGCTGCCACAGCGAAATCGCGGGTGCTCTGATGGCGGCCGCGAAGGTAGCCGCGCCCCGGATTTCGCCCCTCACACTCGACGGACTTCGTGACGAACCCTCGCCGGATTTCCAGCGCGGCGAACGTTACGACGGCATTCGGTTCAACCATGCCGCCGCGGACGGGGCGGAGTTGAGCGGCGCCGACTTCATCGAATGCGATTTCAACGGCGTTTCCTTCAATGAGGCCCAGTTGCGGGGTGCCACGTTCCGCGACTGCATCCTGAACGAGCCCTACGCCCCGGTGTTCCCGGCCGCGCGCACGTCCTGGCGCGAAGTGGAGATCAGCAATCCGCGTTGGGGCTCGGCGGAAATGTATGAGGGCGCCTGGCACTCGGTGAGGATCGACGGCGGCAAGCTGGACTTCCTCAACCTCCGCGGATCCAAGATGATGGACGTCCAGATCACGGGCTGCATCATCAACGAACTCGACCTGGGGGCCTGCACGGCCACGCGCGTCGTGCTGAAGGAATGCACCATAGGCACCCTGGATGTCACCGGGGCAAAGCTCAAGGATGTGGACCTGCGCGGCTCGGATTTCCGGACGATCAACGGGATCGGCGGCCTGTCCGGGGTTGTGGTCGACGACTACCAGCTCAGCTTGTTGGCACCCCTGTTGGCCGGCCATTTGGGAATCCGGGTGGTGTGAGCGGATTGCCGGAGCCGCCTGGCACTGTTGACCACCGGGCGGCTCCGTGTAATCTTTATAGAACGAACGGTCGGTAAATTATTCAGCCGGCCCCATTCCCTTCGCGAAGGATGTTCCCATGGTCGAGGCTTTTCTTGTTGGCGGTGCCCGCACCCCTGTAGGCCGTTACGGCGGCGCGCTCTCAGCCGTCAGGCCGGACGACCTCGCAGCGCTCGTAGTCCGTGAAGCCGTGGAACGGGCGGGCATTGATCCCGATGCCATCGACGAAGTCATCCTCGGCAACGCAAACGGCGCCGGTGAGGAAAACCGCAACGTTGCCCGCATGGCAACCCTCCTTGCCGGACTACCCCTCCACATCCCGGGCATCACGGTCAACCGGCTCTGTGCCTCGGGCATGAGCGCCATCACCATGGCCGGCCACATGATCAAGGCCGGTGCCGCGGACATCGTCGTCGCCGGCGGCGTTGAGTCCATGAGCCGTGCGCCGTGGGTCCAGGAGAAGCCTGCCACGGCCTTCGCCAAGCCCGGCCAGATTTTCGATACCTCCATCGGATGGCGGTTCGCCAATCCGCTCTTCACCAAGGGCGAGCTTTCCCGCGACGGCAAGATGACCTACTCAATGCCTGAAACCGCCGAAGAAGTGGCGAAGGTGGACGGAATAACCCGCGAGGACGCCGATGCCTTCGCGGTTCGCTCACACGAACGGGCCCTCGCCGCGATCGCAGCGGGCCGCTTCAAGGACGAAATCGTGCCCGTCACCGTGAAAACGCGGAAGGGCGAAACGGTGGTGGACACGGACGAAGGGCCGCGGGAAGGCACCACGTTGGAGGTCCTCGCCGGACTCCGGCCCGTCGTTCCGGGCGGTTCTGTTGTCACGGCAGGCAATTCGTCTTCGCTCAATGACGGCGCGTCCGCCATTATCGTCGCCTCCGAGGCCGCTATCGAGAAATTCGGCCTCGTGCCGCGTGCACGGATAATCGACGGCGGCTCGGCAGGTTGTGAACCGGAAATCATGGGCATCGGCCCGGTTCCGGCCACGCAGAAGATCCTGGCCAGGTCCGGCCTCACGGTCGGCGACCTTGGCGCCGTCGAACTCAACGAAGCCTTCGCGACGCAATCGCTAGCGACCATGCGGCGGTTGGGCCTGGACGCGGGCATCGTCAACAACGACGGCGGCGCCATCGCTTTGGGGCATCCGCTCGGTTCCAGCGGTTCGCGGATCGCGATCACGTTGCTCGGCCGCATGGAGCGTGAGCTCGGAGTCACTGACCGGAAGATCGGGCTTGCAACGATGTGCATCGGCGTCGGGCAGGGCGCGGCGCTCCTCCTGGAAGGCGTGTAATGGCACTGACTTCCGAAAAGTTCGGGACCCTGATCGTCGAGGAACGCGAGGACCGCGTCACGGTACTCCTGAACCGTCCCGAGGTCCGGAACGCGATCGACCAGCAGATGGTGGACGAACTCCATCGGGTCTGCGACCACCTTGAGCGCGAGCCGAAAATCCTGATCATCGCCGGCGTCGAAGGGGTTTTTGCCTCCGGCGCGGACATCGGCCAACTGCGGGAACGCCGCCGGGACGACGCCCTGCGCGGGATCAACTCCAGCATCTTCGTGCGCATCGCGAAGCTCCCGATGCCGGTCATCGCAGCTTTGGACGGCTACTGCCTGGGCGGCGGAGCCGAGCTGGCCTACGCGGCGGATTTCCGCATCGCGACGCCCAACCTGCGGATCGGCAACCCGGAAACCGGGCTCGGCATCATGGCGGCAGCCGGGGCCACGTGGCGGCTGAAGGAACTCGTCGGCGAGCCGATGGCCAAGGAAATCCTCTTGGCCGGGGCCGTACTCCGTGCCGAGGAAGCCCTCCGGATCAACCTCATCACCCAAATCCACGAAGCACCCGTGCTCATGGAAGCCGCCCACAACCTCGCGGACCGGATCGCCAAGCAGGATCCCCTCGCCGTCCGGATCACCAAATCGGTCTTCCATGCTCCGGCTGAGGCGCACCCCGTAATCGACACGTTGGCGCAAGGGATGCTCTTCGAATCGCAAGCCAAGTTCGACCGCATGCAGGCGTTCCTGGACAAGAAAGCAGAGAAAAAGTCCAACAAGCCAGACACCGCAGACAGGACCCGGAAATGACCACAAACCTTGCCATCCCGCATGTTGTAGGTGTCCTCGGCGGTGGCCGCATGGGCGCCGGCATTGCCCATGCCTTCCTGGTGAAAGGCGCCACCGTGATCGTGGTTGAACGCGACCACGAAGCCGCGGCCGGTGCGCACGGCAGGGTTGCCGACGCCGTCGCCAAGTCAGCAGCACGCGGCACCCTGAACGAAACCGCGGAAGCGGCGTTGGCACGGTTCAGCACGTCCACCGATTACGAATCCTTCGTGCATTGCGGTCTGGTAGTCGAGGCCGTTCCCGAGGATTACGAACTCAAGGTCGCCGCCCTCAAAGCTGTGGAGGAGCACCTGTCCGCGGATGCCTTCCTGGCCTCCAACACGTCGTCGCTCTCCGTCTCAGGCCTCGCCTCCGAGCTCCGCAGGCCGGCGAATTTCCTGGGCCTGCACTTCTTCAACCCGGTGCCCGCGTCAACGCTCATCGAGGTTGTCCTGGCCAAGGAAACTTCTTCCGAGTTGGCGACCACGGCGAAAAGCTGGACCGAGGCACTCGGCAAGACCGCCGTCGTCGTTAATGACGCTCCGGGTTTCGCGTCCTCGAGGCTGGGCGTCGCGATCGCGCTCGAGGCGATGCGCATGGTGGAAGAAGGCGTGGCCTCCGCGGAGGACATCGATGCCGCGATGGTCCTGGGCTACAAGCACCCCACCGGGCCGCTCAGGACCACGGACATCGTTGGCTTGGACGTGCGCCTGGGCATCGCTGAATATTTGCACTCGACGCTGGGGGAGCGGTTCGCCCCGCCTCAGATCCTGCGCGACAAAGTGGCCCGCCGCGAGCTCGGACGTAAGACCGGCAAGGGATTCTTCGACTGGACCGACTAACCCCCTGGAGTTTGTGTACGGATAATGCCCTTAAAAGGCCTTCTTAAAGGCGTTATCTGTACACAAACTCTGGTCGGTTAGGCTGGCGGAGTGAGCTTGAACGAGCCTGTGCCGGCGGGTGCCGGAACCGCGCGCTCGGCGGTGGTTGTCGGCGCCGGCATTGGTGGCCTTTGCGCGGCAATATCGTTGCGGCAGCTCGGGTGGCCCGTCACTGTGCTTGAGCGTCGTTCCCAGGCGGGCGACGGCGGTGCGGGGATTTCCTTGTGGCCGAACGCTATGCGCGTGCTCGAGAGGTTGGGTGTGGCGGAGGAAATCCGTTCCGTCGCCGCGCCATTGAGCTCCGACGGCGGATTGCGGCTTCCGAACGGCCGCTGGGTCACGCGGGCGAAACCGGGCGAGGCGCCGCTGATCGACGTGGTCCTCTTGCACCGCGCCGATCTGCACTCGATCCTGCTCGGCGCCCTCCCGGCTGATTGCGTCCGGACCGGAGTGGAGGCCGTGGCGTTGGAATGGTTGGCGTCCGACGGCGGTGGGCGGGCTAAGCTGCTTGCCCGGGGACCGGACGGGCAGCTTGAGATGAGCGCCGACGTCGTCGTGGCCGCGGATGGTGTGAACAGCACTCTTAGGCCTCACATTTCGCCTGGTGCGCTGCCGCCCGTCTACAGCGGCCACACCACGTGGCGCGGAGTCACTCCGCCGGGCACTGTGCCCACGACCGGTGGGGGAGAGACGTGGGGCCGCGGCGTGAAATTCGGCTATCTTCCCCTGACCGGTGGCCGGACTTACTGGTTTGCCGAGCTTCCTGCCGCCTTTGGATTACGGAACGCGAACGAGCAAGAGTTGTTGTTGAAGCTCCTGGCGGGTTGGCACGAGCCCATCGAGGCGCTCATCAAGGCAACTCCCGCCGAGCAGATCCTCCGGCTCGACGTCGAGTATCTGCCCGATCTTCCAAGTTATGTGCGCGGAACGGCGGTCCTCTTGGGTGACGCCGCCCATGCCATGACCCCGGACCTTGGCCAAGGCGGATGCCAGGCGATTGAGGATGCCGCAGTATTGGCGGCGCACCTCGCGGCGTCGGACGATGTTCGGGAGGCGCTCCTTCGCTACGACCGTGACCGCCGGCCACGCACCCAAGCCATTGCCCGTTCAGCCCGCCAAATGGGACGCTTCAGCCAGATAACCAACCCAGTGACGGTGGCCCTGCGCAACGCCTTGATCCGGCTGACCCCTCCGCGAGCCGCCATGCGTCCGCTCGAACGGATAAGCGGCTGGGTGCCCCCGGAAGTACCGCCGAGTAGCTCGTAGTAGATGTCCGTTTGGACCGACTAACCCCTTGGAGTTTGTGTACAGGTAATGCCCTTAAGAGGCCTTTTTAAGGGCATTACCTGTACACAAACTCGGGTCGGTTAGGCTGGCGGGGTGACCCCTTTTGCACCCGTGACCCTCGATGGCCGGTTCGTGACGTTGGAGCCCTTGAGCCAGGAACACCATGACGGCTTGGTGGACGCGGCCAAGGACGGCGAACTGTGGAAGCTCTGGTACACCTCAGTGCCGGCGCCGGAAGGCATGGCCGCCGAGATCGACCGCCGCCTCGCCTTGCAGGACAAAGGCACCATGCTGCCTTTCGCCACGCGCTTGAAAGCCGACGGCAGGCTGATCGGCATGACAACGTACATGAACATCGACGTCGTCACGCCACGGGTCGAGATCGGTTCCACGTGGAACGCCGCTTCGGCGCACGGCAGCGGCAGCAACCCCGATTCCAAGCTTCTGCTCCTTCGCCACGCGTTCGAGACCTTGGGCTGTCCCGCCGTCGAATTCCGTACCCACTGGCTCAACCACCAGTCCCGGGAGGCTATCGCCCGCCTCGGGGCCAAGCAGGACGGCGTGCTCCGCAACCACTCGCGCACATTGGACGGCGTCCTGAGGGACACCGTCGTGTTTTCGATCCTCGAACATGAATGGCCGGCCGTCCGTAACGGCCTGGAATTCCGGCTCGCCAAACGTTTTTAGGGTAGACGGCGGAGGCCCGGTCGGCGGGAGTTTCGACCGGGCCTTCGCTCACACGCTCTGCCAGCGGCTCTCGGCTGCCGCGCTGGCTTCGACCGCTTCGAGCACTTTCTGGACTTGGAGCGCGTCGGCGAAGGAAGGCTCGGGCTGCCGGCCTTCGGCGATCGCAGTCACGAAATCCACCACTTGGTGCGTGAAGCCGTGCTCGTAGCCAAGCCCGTGGCCGGTTGGCCACCAGTTTCCCACGTAAGGATGGGACGGCTCCGTAACCATGATCCGCCGGAAACCGGCGTCCGGCCCGTCCGCTGCGCCGTAGTACTGCAGCACGTTCATGTCCTCGAAGTCGAAGGCCACCGAACCGAGGGTTCCATTCAGCTCAAGGCGCATGGCATTCTTGCGTCCGAGCGCGAAACGGGTGGCCTCGAAGACGCCGATCGGCCCGCCGTCGGCAGCCGGCCCGCCGAAGCGTGCGCTGAAGATCGCCGCGTCGTCCACTGTCACCGTCCCGCGCGGCACGTCATGGCCGACGGCGCCATGCCCGCCCAAGCCGACCATCTCGCCGCCGATCGGACGTTCCTTCACGAACGTTTCGAGCATCGCCGAGACGCCGCTGATGGTGCGTCCCGTGATCCACTGGGCGGCGTCGATGCTGTGGGCGCCGATGTCGCCGAGTGATCCGGAACCGGATTTTGACTTGTCCAGCCGCCAGGTCATGGGTGCGTTTTCGTCGCTGAGCCAATCCTGCAGGTACTGCGCCCGGACGTGGCGGATGGTGCCGAGCCGGCCGTCGTCGACCATCCGCTTGGCCAGCGCGAGCGCCGGGGTGCGCCGGTAGGTGAAGCCGCACATCGAGTACACGCCGCGGGCCGCGGCGTCGGATGCAACTTCGGTCATCCGCTCGGCTTCCGCCACGGTGTTGGCCAGCGGCTTTTCGCACAGCACGTGCTTTCCGGCTTCGAGGGCCGCGATCGCGATCTTTGCGTGCGTGTTCCCGGGCGAGCAAATGTCGACGACGTCGATATCGTCCCGCTCGATCAGCTCGCGCCAGTCGGTGTGGACTGAGTCCCAACCGAGTTTCGCTGCGGCCGCACGGGCCGCCGACTCGTTCCGCCCGACCAACGCGGTCAGTTGCGGCGCGAGCGGGAGGTCGAAGAACCGCGGCGCGGTCCGCCAGGCTTGCGAGTGCGCGGCTCCCATGAAGGAGTAACCCACCAGCCCGACCCTCAACTTCTTGCTCACAGCGCCACGCTTTCGCCAGCCAAGGCGCCGCGGACGGAGGTCCAGGACTTCAGCACTTCGAGGACGGCGGGGTCGCGCTCGGCGAGGACAGCCTCCGCATACGATTCCTCCAGCAGGGCATCCACGGAAACCCGGGTGCCGGTGGAAGCGCTCAGGATGGCAGCTTCCACCATGGCGAGGCTCATGATGTTCTGGTGAACCTGGCCCATCGGAGTGCTCCCGCTGCGCAAGGCCGCGACGAAATCACGCAGGGATCCGGCGATTTCCTGCCCGGGGTCCTCGGCGGCGGGGGCACTTGCGACGGAAGCGCCGGTGCCCGGGGCAATGTCCACGATCGGCTCGTTGTCGCCGTCCCACAGGACCGTGCCGTGCTCGCCGCTGATCCGCCACGCAGCATTCCACGACGTCTCCCGGCCCGGGCTGCACCAGCTCCCGGTGAACACGAAGCGCTCGCCGCCCGTCATCTCGAAGATTGCCGTGGCCCCGGCGTCGCCGCGGTACCAGCTCCAGGACGGGTTGTATTCCTCGCAAAATACTGAGACCGGATCGGCGTCGAGGAGGAACCGGGCCATGTCGAACTGATGGATGGCCATGTCCAAAAGCAGAGGGTGGTCCATGGCGTCGCGGAAGCCGCCGAATTGCGGAGCCTTGAAGAACTCGGCCGAAACGATTCCCACCGCGCCCAAGGAACCAGAAGCCAGCCGCTTCGCCTCGAAAAGGTGCCGGTTGTAGCGTCGGGATTGGCTGACCATGAACAACTGCCCCGTGAGTTCCGACGCAGCCGCCAAGGACAGGCCCTGGGCCACGGTGGATGCTACGGGCTTTTCGCCCAGGACCGGCAGTCCCGCCGCCAGCGCTTCGGTGGTGACCGGGTGGTGGGCCACCGGGACGGTGACGTTGATGACAGCTTGGGCTCCGACGTCGGACGCCAACTGGGCGGTCCCGGTGCCTACCGGAAGGTCGGGGCGCCCGATCGACGCCGCACCGGCGCGGGCCGCGTCGAGGTCCAAGTCCACGATGCCCGCCAACTCGACCAGGCGCGACTCCTCGACGGTCCGCAGCCAGGCGCGGCCCATGCCCCCGGCACCGACGACGACGACGCGAAGCGGGGTGCCGTCGTCGGGAATCGTTGCGAACGGGGTGCTCATGCGTTGGCTCCCTGGTAGCTCTTGCCGTTGAAGAAGTCGTTGGTTTCGTAGCGGAGCAGTTCCGGGTACGCGCGTTCCGGGCGGTCCGTGACGGCCCATTCGACGGCGTTGGAGATGACGCGGCGGACGTCCTTGTGGTGGTAGACCGGGTAGTCCTGGTCGCCCGGGCTGAAGAAGAAGATCTTGCCGTGGCCGCGGCGGAAAGTGCAGCCGGAACGGAAGACTTCGCCGCCGCTGAAGGAACTGATGAAAACGAGTTCCTCGGGCGTGGGAATGTCGAAGAATTCGCCGTACATTTCCTGCTGGTCGATCACGATCGGGTGCGGAACGCCCTTCGCGATGGGGTGCGTGGGATCAACTGTCCACACCAGTTCGCGGTCCTGTTCCGAACGCCAGCGGAGCGTGCACGAGGTACCCATGAGCTTGGTGAAGATCTTGGACCAATGGCCCGAGTGCAGCACGATCAAGCCCATTCCGGACAAGACATGCCGGTGGACGCGCTCAACGATTTCGTCGTCGACGTCGGCGTGGGACATGTGCCCCCACCAGGTCAGGACGTCCGTGTTGGCAAGGACGTCCTCGGTGAGTCCGTGTTCGGGCTCGTCGAGCGTGGCCGTGCGGACAACCGCGTTGGCGCCGAGGTTTTCCTCGATGCCGGCCTTCACGGCGCCGTGCATTCCCTCGGGATACAGGCGGGCGACCAGTTCGTCGCGCTTCTCGTGCCGGTTTTCGCTCCACACTGTGACGCGGATGGGTTCAGACATGGTTTTCTCCTTGGAAGGTTGGTGGTTTGGGGCCCGACGGCGGTGCGTTGCCGGGGCGGCGGGTTCGGCACCTGCGGTGCGTGCCGCCGTCGTGAGCTGCTTACTTGACCGCCGCTACTTGACAGCTCCGCCGGTTGTGCCCGCCGCGATGTACTTTTGCGCGGCGACCAGCAGGATGATCGCGGGGATGGATGCGAGGACCGCGGTGGCCATAACCGAGCTCCAGTCGTTCACGTAGGCGCCGATGTACTGGAAGATGCCCAGGGTCACGGGACGCACGGCCTCAGTGGTGGTCAGGGTCAGGGCGAAGAGGAAATCGCTCCACGTGAACAGGAAGGTGAAGAGCCCCGCCGTGATGAGCGAATTCCTGCTCAGCGGCACCACGATGGACCAGAAAGCCCTCACATGCCCAGCGCCGTCCACGCGGGCCGCTTCGATGACCGAGGCCGGCATGCCGTTCATGAACGCCCTGATGATGAGGATCGCGAACGGGATGCCGTGGGACGAGTCGGCCAGGATCAGGCCCGGGATGGAGTTGAGGAGGCCGAGGTCGTTATAGGCCGCGTAGAGCGCGTTGGCCACCACGATGCCCGGAATCATTTGGCTGATCAGGATCGCGAACAGGACCACGCCCGCGCCCCGGACCTTGAAATAGGCCAAAGCGTAAGCCGCGGGTGCCGCGATGGCCAGGCAGAGTGCCACGCTCCCCAAGGAGATGATCAGGCTGGTTCCCAGGTTCCCGCCCTGCTCGCTGATGGCCGTGGCGTAGCCCGAAAAGTCCGGTTTCAAGGGCAACCACGAGGTCTCCAGCGTGGTGCCGTTTGGCTGCAGCGAGGCGTTGATCATCCAGTAAACCGGAAACAACATGATGGCCAGGAAAACGATGGCCAGGACCGCGTAGCCCCACTTCTTGCGCTCGGGCGCACTGGTTTTCGCGTGCTGGGACGCGCTCGCAGGCGCCGAACGGCGGGTGGTGATTTTCGTCGTCGTCATGGTTTCCTCACTCATCGACGGACCGGCGGCTGGCACGCAAGTACAGGACCGCGAACACGAGGGAAATGATCACCAGGACGTTGCCCAGCGCAGCGCCCTCGCCGAACTTGAATTCTTGGAAGGACAAGGCGTAGGACTGGGTGGCGATGGTCTGGGTCGAATTGGCGGGACCGCCGTTTGTCAGGCCCAGGATGATGTCCAGCACCTTGAGCGTGTACACGACGCCAAGCACCAGGACCACGCTCACCACGGGACGCAGCATGGGCCACGTGATGTGCCGGAATGCCTTCCACCCGGTGGCGCCGTCCAACGAACCTGCCTCGTAGAGCTCATCGGGGATTTCCTGGAGGCCGCCATAGAGGATGGTCAGGTTGAACGGGATACCAATCCAGATGTTCACGCCCACCACTGCGATCAGTGCCAGGGACGTGCTGGTAAGCCACGGAATGCCCGTGTCCACGATGTGCAACTGGCCCAGGAATCGGTTCAACGCGCCACTGTCCTTGTCCAGGATCCACCGCCACACGGCGCTCGAGACGATGAGTGGGAGCAGCCAGGGGAGCAGGAGCAACGAACGTAGGATGCCGTTGAGCGGGAACTTGCGCTGGAAGAAGATCGCCAGCGCCAAGCCGATCACGAACTGGCCAACGATCGAACCGATCGTGAACAGCGCCGTGTTGGTCAGCGACGTTGAAAACAACGACGACGACAGCACCGTCGCGTAGTTCGCCAACCCCACCCAGGGTGCCTCCCCGGTGAAGAAAGTGGCGGTGGTGTAGTCCTGGAAGCTCATCATGACGTTCTTGACCACGGGGTAGCCGAAGAACAGGGCCATGTAGATCACGGCGGGGACGAGGAACAGCCATTGGAAGATGCGCTCGCGGCGTTGGCGGCTGCGGCGGCGGGCAGGCTGGGAGGGGGACTGGGACCCTTCCTGCCTGGGCCCCGGTTTTCTCAGGCCCGAGTTGGTGAGCGAAACGTCTGTACTAAGGGACATGTCCGCCTGCTTACTGGCCTTGGGCTTGCTTGAGGGCGTCGGCCGGCGAGGCCTTCCCCGTCAGTGCGGTCTGGATGGCGGTGTAGATCTTGGTTGCCTGGGCGGGCCATCCTTCGCCGAGTTCACCGGTGCGGGCTCGGGCGGTCTTGATGAGGTCCGTGAAGGTGGCAAGCTTCGGGTTCTCACTGGCGAACTTCGCCGCAAGGCTGGTCTTCGATGGAATGGTGTTGCGGGCCTTGGCCATGGACATCTGGTTTTCGTCGCTGTTCATGCACGCCACGATTTCCGCGGCCTTCGCTTGGCGGGCTTTGTTGCCGGTCTGCGGAACCGTCCACACTTCTCCACCGAGCGGCGCGATCTCCGTCTGGCTGGCTTCACGGACCGGAATCTTTACGACGCCGTAATGCAGTGCGGTGTTCTTGTCCAAGGCGGGGATTTGCCACGGGCCGTTGACCATCATGGCAGCCTTGCCGGCCATGAACTGGTCCTTGACATCCGCTTGGGTCCAGTTCAGCGCGGAGGAAGACACCGATCCGTCCTTGACCAGGTCCGTCCACAGCTGGAGGGCCTGCGCGGTTTCGGGAGAGTCGATGTTTTTCTCGTCACCGCCGTTCGACCACATGACAGGGAGGAACTGCCACGTACCTTCGTACGTCGGGTTGGCGTTGAAGGCCAGGCCATACTGCTCGCCTGAAGTGAGCTTGGTTGCCGTGGTCTTCAGTTCGTCCCACGTGGTGGGCGGGGTGACTCCGGCCTTCGCCAGGATGTCCTTGTTGTAGAAGAGCGCGATCGTGTTCACCGTGGGTGCAAGGCCGTACACCTTGTCCTTGTAGGTACCGGCGCTAAGTACGCCCGGGGCGAAGTCGGCGGTGCTGATGTTGAAGTCGCTGAGGGGCGCCAGTGCGCCGGTGGCGGCAATCTGCTGCAGGTCCGGATTGTCGAGCATGAGGACGTCCGGCAATGTCTTGGAGGAGGACTGCTGCAGCACCTTGGAGATGAGCGACTTGCCCGGAACGGTTTCCCGCTTGATGGTGACGCCGGCCTTGGTACCGCAGGCCGTCAGGGCATCGCCGATGAAGCTCTTGTCCGGCTCGTTGTTGTAGTAGTCCATCACGGAGATTTCCTTCACGGCTTCCGAGGAAGAAGCGGAGGCGTTGGTGCCGCAACCGGAGATGGCGAGCGGCAGCCCAACCAGCGCTGCTACGGCCAAGGCGAGCGGGCGGCGAGTCCTGATAGCTGACTTCATTGTCTGGTCCTTTGGTGGGTTGTGGGTGGGTGGGGTGCAGGGTGTCGATTGTCATTTTGTCGATGCGTATCGACGATGCGTATCGATAGTGGTTCGATGACTGTTGCTGGGGCGTGCTTGTTGCCGGAGTGTGGGTCAGGGGTGGCGAGTCACTGCGGGCGGAGCGTGCTGGAACGGTGCGTTATGACCGTTGGCACCAGCTCAAGGGATTCGTGTGGTCCCTGGGAGTCATTTTCGAGGAGTTCGCACATGATTTTGACTGCCCGCCGGGATACTTCTGCCGGCCGCAGGTCGATAGTGGAAAGCGGAATGGGTTGGAGTTCGGCGAGCGTGGGTGAGGCGCTGCCGATGACGGAAACGTCGACGCCCGGAGTCAATCCCCGGTTGCCCAGGATCCGGCGCAGAATGTCCTGAATGGTGCGATCTGGGGCGATGAATGCGGGCTTGCCGGTGGTGCTGGCGAGGGCCTTGTGGACCGATTCGGAAATGGTGGCGCGGTCGGTCCCGCCTGGGAGATGGAGCACGGTTACGCCCAGTGCTTCCGCCGCGACATCCGTGCCGTGCATGAATCGGTCGACGTAGTTCACGTGCCGGGCCATCACTGCGGGCTGCCAGTCAATGACCGAAATCACGGAATGGCCGGCCGCCGCGAGATCCCGGACGGAGTGCTCACCTGCCATTTCGAAGTCGGCGTCGATGCAGACCAGGCCGGAGGGATCGCGGGGGATGCCGATCAGCACCACCGGGACGTTCAGGCTTCGGGCCACAGGGAGGCGTTCGTCCTCGTCCTCGATCTGCATGAGGATCAGGCCGTCGCAAATCTGCTGCCCGACGACCCGGTGCAATCCGGCAGCACCTTCGTCGTCCGTGACCAGGAGAATGTCGTGGTCGAATTGCCGCGCCGTGCTTGCGATCACGGAGACGAATTCCATGATCGATCCCATTTCCAGCTCGGGGATGAACGGAATGACCAAGCCGATCACGTGGGTCCTGCGCCCTGCCAAAGCACGGGCACCGGCGTTGGGTTGGTAGGTGAGCTGCTCGATGGCGGCCTCGACCTTTTTCCGGGTCTTCTCGGAAATGGGTCGCTTGCCGCTCAGCACGTACGAAACCGTGCTCTGCGCGACGCCGGCTGCCAGGGCGACATCCTTGCTCGTAGGCATGTTCCGGGCCTCCTCGTCGCTCACGCGTTCTCGGTGAATCATATCTGTCGATACGTATCGTCGATGCGTATCGAGAAAGAGTATGACATGGATCACGAATTCCGCGCAACCACCCCCTCACTTCTTGCTGCCTCCTGTGGTTAGCTGTGCGGTATGGATCGGATGGTTTCGGTCGCGCAGTCGGAGGTCCGCTGGGATGGCGCCGTGAACGCTTGGCATATTGCGGGCAGCGTTTATCGGATGGGCCGGCGGGAGTGGCTCACCGAGGTCGGTTGGCGGCAAATGTACGACGACGGCGTCCGCACCGTAATCGATTTGCGCACCTTGCGGGAACAGCAGCCGCGCGACACGGACCCGCAGGTTTCCACGGAAGCGACGTCGCGGTTCGACATCGTTCATTGCCCCACCGAGGACCCGGACAGCGAAGAATTCACCGAACTTTTCGGCCCCTATCTCAAAGACCCCGCGCACTATGCCGACTACCTTCGCCTCTTCCCGGACAAGCTCGCGGCCGTGTTCCAAGCAATTGCCATGGCGCCGGCCGGCGTGGTTATCCATTGCGCGGCGGGGCGGGATCGCAGCGGGATCATTGCGGTGATGCTGCAGAATTTGGCGGGCATCGACGACCAGGAAATCGTCCGCGGATACCAGCAAGGGATGCGCGGGATCAATGAACGGCACCGCAACCACCCCGCCCCGCATGCTCATGATGGATTCCTGGAAGACGATGCGTTGGAAAGAATGCTGGCGTCGCGGACCTCTAGCTTGTTGGAGTTCGTGGGCAGCCTGGACGCTGCCGCCTTCCTGGCGGAGAACTCGCTGTCCGCCGAACAGATCGCGGCACTTCGGGCGAAGCTGTCCGCACCTGCGGTGCCTGTGGCGCCCAAGCCGGCCGCGCGCCGTCGTCGTACGCTGCGGAACTAGTGTGCAGACCGGGGCTCTCATGTATTCTGGGAATATTACCGAACGGCCGGTCAGTAATTTGCGGCCGTTCAATCCGTATCGTGCCCGTGCCTTGGAAGGACCCGTCGACGATGACCAGTACCGCAGTCGCTCCGGAAGCCACAGCTGTTGAAACCGTGCCCAGTTTTGTCCAAGGCGCATGGTGGACCCCAAGCGGCGGCGCGGGCATCCCCGTCCGCGATGCCAGCACCGGCGAGGTCCTCGCAACGGTCAACACCGACGGGCTGGACCTGGCCGGCGTCGTCAATTACGGCCGAACCGTCGGCCAGCGGGAACTCGGCAAGCTGACGTTCCACCAGCGCGCGCTCAAGCTCAAGGAACTTGCCCAGTACCTCAACGGCCGCCGCGAGGAGTTCTACGAGTGGTCCTTCAAGACCGGGGCCACCAAGATCGACTCGATGGTGGACATCGACGGCGGCATCGGCGTGCTGTTCACCTTCGGCTCCAAGGGCCGCCGCGAACTGCCGAACTCGCAGGTGGTGGTCGACGGGCCCATGGAAATCCTCTCGCGTGACGGATCATTCGCCGGCGAGCACATCTACACCCGAATCCCCGGCGTCGCGGCGCAGATCAACGCGTTCAACTTCCCCGTGTGGGGCATGCTTGAGAAGTTCGCGCCCGCGTTCATCGCCGGCGTCCCCACCATCGTGAAGCCGGCCACCCCCACGGGCTACGTCTCCGCGGCAGTCGTGCGGGCAATTGTCGAATCCGGGATCCTTCCCGAAGGTTCGCTGCAGCTCATTTCGGGCTCGGCCCGCGAGCTGCTGGACCACCTCGATTACCGGGACCTGCTCGCGTTCACGGGTTCGGCGTCGACGGCCAACTCCCTGAAATCCCACCCCAACGTGGTCCGCGGCGGCGTCCGATTCACCTCGGAAACCGACTCGCTCAACGCCGCGATCCTCGGGCCCGACGCCGTTCCCGGCACCCCCGAATTCGACGCCTTCATCAAGTCTGTCGTGACCGAAATGACGGTCAAGGCCGGCCAGAAGTGCACCTCGATCCGCCGCACAATCGTGCCCCGGGAGTTGGTGTCCGACGTCGTTGCCGCCATCGGTGCGCGGGTTGACGAACGCGTCGTGCTCGGCGATCCCCGCGCGGACGGCGTCACCATGGGTGCCCTCGCGTCGCTCGAGCAACTCGCCGACGTCCGTGCCGCCGTCCAGTCAATGCTCGACGCCGGCGGTGAGCTTGCGTACGGAACCCTCGATTCGCCGTCGGTCACCTCGCAAGGCGGCGCTGTGGGCGTCGTCGAGGGAGGCGCGTTCATGTCGCCTGTCGTCCTGAGCTGGGCCGATGTGGAAGCTGAAGCCGTCCACTCGTTGGAGGCCTTTGGTCCGGTTTCGTCCGTGATCGGGTATTCGGACCTCGACGACGCCGTACGCCTCGCCGCCCGCGGCGGCGGTTCGCTGGTCGCATCCGTTTGCACAAATGATCCCGCAGTCGCTGCGGCGTTGGTTACCGGGATTGCCGCACACCACGGCCGCGTCCTGATGCTCAATCGCGAGGACGCCCGCTCGTCGACCGGCCACGGCTCACCCGTGCCGCACCTTGTTCACGGCGGCCCCGGACGTGCGGGCGGTGGCGAGGAGCTTGGCGGTATCCGCTCCGTCATGCACCACATGCAGCGCACCGCCATCCAGGGATCTCCTAACATGCTCACCGCGGTGACAGGCGTCTGGCACACCGGCGCCGACCGTAACTTCACGGTGGAAACCGAAGGCACGCACCCGTTCCGGAAGTCTTTGGCTACTTTGCGGATCGGCGACGCCGTGCGCTCCGAGCTGCGGCAAGTCACGCTGGACGACATCACGGCCTTCGCCAATTCCACCGGCGACACCTTCTATGCCCACACCAACCAGGAAGCCGCGGAAGCCAATCCGTTCTTCCCGGGCATCGTCGCCCACGGGTACCTTTTGCTGAGCTGGGCGGCCGGACTGTTCGTAGAGCCAGCCCCGGGTCCTGTCCTGGCCAACTACGGGCTTGAGAACCTGCGATTCATCACGCCTGTGGCTGCGGGGGATTCCATCCGGGTCACCCTGACCGCCAAGAAGATCACGCCGCGCGAGACCGACGCGTATGGAGAGGTTGCTTGGGACGCCGTGCTCACCAATCAGAATGACGAAATCGTGGCCACCTACGACGTGCTGACCCTCGTGGAGAAGTAGCCTGGCTCTTCCCGGCGCTCGCTCAGGTATGCGGGGGTTTGGCCCGACGCTCGCTCACGTGTGTGGGGGTTGGGCCCGACGCTCGCTCACGTATGCGGGGGTTGGGCCAGGCGCTCGCTCACAAGTTCTTTCCGCGGCCGCCCGGCGTAAGATTTTCAGCGTAGGAGGTGGCGAAGTGAACCTAGCACTCAGAACAGCCACAACCGTCTTGCCCGTTGACGACGTAGCTCGAGCCCGCAGCTTTTATGCGGAAAAGCTCGGCCTCCCGCACCGCGGCATGACATGGGATGGAAGCGATTTGTTTGGCATCGACGGCGGGACCATGCTGCAGTTGATGCCTATCAAGGACGGTATGCACTCAACGCACACGGCCCTTTCCTTTGAAGTCAGTGACATCGAGCGGACAGTCGCGGAAATGGAGGCGAACGGCGTCGAATTCCGGGACTACGACCTCCCGGACCTCAAGACCGAACACCACATTTGCACAACGGACGCCGATAGGTGCGCTTGGTTCATGGACACGGAAAACAACGTTCTGTGCGTTCATGAAAGCTTGGGCGTCCAGGCCGAATACCAGCTCTAAAATCATTCTCGAACAGCACTCTGAACGCTCCTGCAGATCATCATCTGCAGGAGCGTTCCGTGATTTGGGCCCGGATGTGAGCGGGCGTGCGGGGGTAGGGCGCCGGATGTGAGCGGGCGTGCGGGGGTAGGGCGCCGGATGTGAGCGGGCGTGCGGGGGTAGGGCGCCGGGAGCTAAGCCGAGGCGTGGAGGCCGTCGAACGCCATGGTGATGACGTCGTCGGCGAGGCGCTCGGGGGACAGGGATCCGCCTGGCTTGTACCACTCCACAATCGAGTTGATTGTTCCGAACAGCAGCCGGGTCACGGTGCGGGGGTCGATGTCCTGGCGCAGCGTGCCTTCTTCCCGGGCATCCGAGATGAGCGCGGCCACCTTGTGGTCGAAAGCCCGACGCCGTTCCAACGCGTCGCGTTCGATGTCCGTGTTGCCCCGCAGACGCAGGAGCAGCGTAACGAACGGCAACCTCTCCACCAGCACCGCGATTGTCTGCCGCAACACGAATTCAAGCCGCGCGTCGGCCGCACCAGTGACCGCCTCCGGCTGCTCCAGGATGGCCTCGAGCCCACCCAAAGCGTGCTCAAGGGCGAGCTTCAGGAGGTCGCCCTTGGACGGTACGTGATGGTAAATGGCAGACTTTGAGATCCCGAGGTTTTCGGCCAGGATGCCCATCGACGTCGCGTCGTAACCGTGGCGGTTGAAAACGTCGACGGCGATGAGCAGCACCGATTGCTGGTCGTATCCGGGGCGTCCCCGCTTGGTTGCTGTTTCGCTAGGCATGCTGGCCATTTTCTCATGAACGGTCGGTTGGACCCGCCACGCGACGGGTAGGTTACCTCTTCGGACGCAGGTCGTAGACGCGCCGCAGCTTGCCGTTGGACCGCTCAAGCGAGCCCGGCTCCACGACGTCCACCGTGCACGAAGAACCCACGTGGATCTTGATCTGCTCCTGCAAGGCGCGTGCCGCCGTCGCGCTCTGCTCGATTGATACGGTCTCACGCCGTTCGATCCGGACCGTCATCGAATCCATGCGCTTGCCTTCCGGGCGCGTGAGTTCGAGCTGGAAGTGCGGGCTGAGCTCGGGGATGCGCAGGGCGATTTCCTCGATCTGCGAGGGGAAGAGGTTCACGCCGCGGAGGATGATCATGTCGTCGCTACGGCCGGTGATGCGGCCCATGCGGCGGTGCGCCGGGCGGGCGGTTCCGGGGAGTAGGCGCGTGAGGTCCTTGGTGCGGTAGCGGATGATCGGCAGGGCTTCCTTGGTGAGCGAGGTGAAGACCAGCTCGCCGGGTTCGCCGTCGGGCAGTACCGCGTCGGTACCTACTACGGGGTTGAACGCGTCGATGATTTCCGGGCGGAAGTGGTCTTCCCAGATGTGACAACCGTCCTGTGTTTCCACGGCTTCGCCAGCGACGCCGGGACCCATGACTTCGGAGAGGCCGTAAATGTCGCAGGCCTTGATGTTCATGGTGGTTTCGAGTTCGTGGCGCATTTCTTCGGTCCACGGTTCGGCGCCTAGCACGGCGTATTTGAGCGAGGTCGACGCCGGATCGACTCCCATGTGCGCCATGGCGTCGGCGATGGTGAGCAGGTAGGTGGGTGTCGCGAGGATGGCGTCCGGCTTGAAGTCCTGGATGAGCTGGATCTGGCGTTCGGTCTGCCCGCCGGACATCGGGATGACGGTGCAGCCGAGGGCTTCGGCTCCCGCGTGCGCGCCAAGGCCGCCGGTGAACAGTCCGTAGCCGTAGGCGTTGTGGACCTTCATTCCGGGCCGCACGCCGGAAGCCCGGAGTGAACGCGCAACGAGGCCAGCCCAGTTGGCGAGGTCGTTCTTCGTGTACCCGACGACGGTGGGCCGGCCCGTGGTGCCCGAGCTCGCGTGGACGCGGGCTACTTCGTTCTGGGGAACGGCGAACATGCCAAAGGGGTATTCCTGGCGGAGGTCTTCCTTGGTGGTGAAGGGGAACTTGCCGAGGTCGGACAGTTCGCGAAGATCGCTCGGATGGATGCCGGCGTCGTCGAACTTGCGCTTGTACAGGGGGACGCGGTCGTAGGCATAGGCCACAGTGTGCTGGAGGCGGCTGAGCTGGAGGGCCTCGAGTTCGTCGCGGGAGATGGTTTCTTCGCGGTCCAGCTGCGGGGTGTTAAGCGGGGCGTCAGGAGCGGTGACGGTGTTCTGTGTCATGGTCTTCCTACTTCTTGGAGATGGTGCGGCTGCGGCCACGGAACTCGGCGATGAGCTCGCCGTAGCTGCCCGGATCCTGGGGTGAGCCGGAGGCCGCCAGTTCCGTTTTGTCGATCGCGAAGATCTGGATGTCGTACAGTCCGCTGCGTCCGCTGTTGGCGCGGCGGTCTGCGACGGCGGTGATCACCTGGCCTTGATAGGCCGGCTTGAGGAAGTTGATGTCGACGCCGGCCGCCACAGTGATGGTGTCGGCTTCCGACGGCGTGGGGTTGGCCGGGTTGCAGGCGAGGGCGAAAGCGGAGTCGGCGAAGGCGAAGATCATTCCGCCGTGGGCCATGCCGAAGCCGTTGAGCATTTCCTGCCGCAGGGTCATGCGGACGGTGGCGTGCCCGTCGCTGACTTTGAGCACCTCAAGGCCCATCCACTCGGAGGCGTAGTCGTTCTTGAGGATCTGGTGCTGCGTTGCGCCAGAAAGGGTGGTCTCAACCATGCGTCATTGCCTCCAGCTTTATTTACCGAATGTTCATTAGGTAATCCCAGTTTGCTTGAACTGTCAAGAGGGGGCCGGGTTTGTAGCCTCCATCCACGGTCCCCACCGGCTCCCAGCCTTCGCACGCTCAGGCCGGCGCCCTCGCCGGCGTGGGCCCTCGCCGGCGTGGGCCCACGTAAGTGCCGTTTTGGGGCGACAAAAAGCGACACTTGCTCAGCAATCGATGGGGATAGGAAGGGGTAGTAGCCTCGAACCATGCCGCTCATCGAACTTCCCCTCCGGACGCCGAGGCTTATCCTCCGCCGATTCGAAGCCACCGACCTGGAGCGATTCCACGCCTACCAGTCCTTGCCGGAGACGGCGCGTTTCCTCCTCCGGCAGGAATTGAGCCTCACCCAAGCCATGGAGGCCCTGGGACGCTACGCCAACTTCACGTTCGAGCAGGAAGGCGATTGGGTATGCCTGGCCATCGAGCGTGCGGACATGCCAGGACTGCTCGGAGAAATCGTCCTCAAATGGCTTCCGGGCACGGGCCAGGCCGAGATCGGTTGGATTCTCGCTCCGGAAAGCCGCGGACACGGGTACGCCTCGGAAGCTGCCGAAGCCGTGCTCGAGCTTGGCTTCGAGACGCTCATGTTCCATCGGATCGACGCCAAGCTGGATGCGCGGAACACATCATCGTCCGGCCTGTGCGAGCGGCTGGGCATGCGCCGCGAAGCCGAACTCGTGGACAACTGGCACTACAAGGGCCAATGGTCCAGTGAAGTCATCTACGCCATGCTCGACTCCGAGTGGCGGGCCCGCAAAACAAGCCCTGAACCTGCCACATGACGTACTCTGAAATACGTGGCCAAGCCAGGCATGCCTGGGGTTAAGGTGGGCTGAGCATGAGAGATGGGGATCTTAACGTGAGCGCACCGGGCGTTGCCGTAGTAATTGAGGATGACGACGACATCCGTGAAGTAGTCCATGCCGTCCTCGAGGCGTCGGGACTTGAGGTTTACGCAGCCGGGAACGGACTTGACGGAGTGGACGCGGTCCGCCGCCATAACCCGGACGTCATTACCCTGGATCTCGGACTGCCCGATATCGACGGGATCGAAGTCACCCGCCGCGTCCGCGAATTCAGCGATGCTTACATCCTGATGCTGACCGCCCGCGCACGCGAGGTCGACACACTCCAAGGATTGGCTGTTGGCGCGGACGATTTCGTCACCAAGCCATTCCGTCCGCGCGAGCTTCAAGCCCGGGTCGAAACCCTCCTGCGGAGGCCCCGTGGCAGCAAGCTGTTGACCAACCAAAGTGGAGCGATTGCGACGGCGGAGCTGCCGCCGTCGGGCGCTGTCCCGCAAACGGCCGCTTTCCACCAAGGAAGCCCTGCCAAGCAAGTAAGCCCTGCCGAGCGAGGAAGCACGGTCCAGCAAGTAACCGCGCAGGCAATCGCCGGGGCGCCCGCACCGGAAGCCGCCAGTGCACCAGGCCCGGAAGTCTCCGGGATGGAACACAACGGCCTCCACCTGGACGTGGCTACGCGCACAACCCGGATCGGCAACGTGGAGGTGCAATTGACCCGCACCGAGTTCGACATCCTCCAGGCGCTGATGGAGACGGGCCGTGTGGTCCGCAGCACCCAGGGGCTGGCCCGCTGGCTCCACGCCCGCGAGTACGAAACCGGAGCGTACGTCAGCGAATCCGAGGAACGCGCCATCCAGGTGCACATCGCCAATCTCCGCCGGAAACTCGGAGATTCGGCCATGTCGCCGCGCTGGGTGGAGACGGTCCGTGGGGTGGGATATCGGCTGGCGGCAAAGACTGCTGAAAACTGAGGGGATCTTAAGGGAACCTTTAAGTACCGTTCCTAAGCTGAAAGTGTCACCCTCCACTTCGTCAACGGCTCGAAGGAGCACTGCATGAAAAAATTTGCCGCCACACTTCTCATGGCGGGCTTGCTGGCCCTTGGCGGGTTTGTCACCCCGGCCAACGCCGCGCCCAAGACCAGCCATGACACCGTCACCACCGGAACTACCATTTCCACCGGCACCACCACAACGGTCTACTCCACGCAGATCGGCTGGTGGCCGAACTAAGCCCACGCGGCAACTTCAGCTTCAACACCGCCCCTGGCCTCAGCGAGGGGCGGTGTTGATTTTTGTGCGGCCCGGCGGCTTGCACCCAAACGGTGCGGCTTAGCCTAGTCTTCTGTGTCCAGCGGAAGTTTGACCAAGACCGTGGTTCCCACGCCCAGCCCGGATTCGATATCCAGCTCGCCTGAATGGCGCTTGACGATGTCGTGCGCGATCGCCAGGCCGAGTCCGCTGCCGGGAATAGCCGCAGTGGAGGCGTTCGACGCGCGGAAGAAACGCGTAAACACCTGGCTGAGTTCCTTTTCGGGGATGCCCACGCCAGTGTCTTCAACCCGCACCACCACGCTTGGAGATTCACCCGGTTCGGAGGCGATCCCGCTGCTCACGGCCACATAGCCGCCGTCGGGCGTGAACTTGATGGCGTTGCTCACGATGTTGGAAAAGACCTGTTCGAGCTTCGCCTCGTCCGCCTGGACGGTGACGGTTCCGGGCGCGTTCTCCACGCTCAGGGACAGCGAGCGGGCGTCGGCAAGGGGTTGCAGCGCGGCGACCACGAGCTTGAGCATGGTGGCCACGTTCACCCTGCTGAACTTGAGGTCGCTTGAGCTGTCCTGGTGCGAAACAGTGAGCATGTCCTCAATCAATCGCCGGAGCCGCTCGGTGTTCCGCGAAATAACCTCCACCATCCGCCTGGCCCCCGGCGGGATCTCCCCGCCCGCGCCGTTGAGGATCATGTCCACGTAGGCCGTGATGGATGTCAGCGGTGTCCGGAGCTCGTGGTTGACCGTATGGAGGAAGTCGGTCTTGGCTTGGTCCAATTCCTGGAGCTTGAGCATGACTTGCTGTTGCGCCCCGATCAAGTGGCTTTGCATGAGCGCGTACGCCAAGTTCCCGGACACGTGCTGGATCAGGCCGATCTCGGCGCGGGTCCATTCGCGGAACGTGGCCGGGCGTTCGATCCACATGACTCCGAGCACCAGGTCACCCTCGCCAAACGGCACAACAAGGGAGTTCGACGGCGGTTCGTCGCCATCCGTACCGGCCCCGCCGGTCCGCGTTGCTGGGTGCTGTACCTCGGTTTCGGCCCATAAGTGTGCCGCGAGGTCGAACGTCGACACGGGGTCCCTGAGTTCCGGCGGCAGGATTGCACTCGATAGTCCCGGAGCGTTCCACTCTGCGCTGACTTGGGTGACGCGGGCATCCGGGAAGGTCGTGAACCAGACATGCTCCGCGCTCAAGGCCTCGCCGATTCCGTCCACCAGGTGCCGGGCAATCCGGTCGGGGTCGATCGTGGACCGCATGGCCGCGGACACGTTCCGCAGCTTTCCGCGCAGTGACTCAGTCTCGGCATGGCGACGCATCCGCTCGGACGCACGAGCGACCAGGACCAACGCCCTGTGGGCCCTGAAATCCGGAGACTGCGCCTTGTAGACGTAATCGGCGGACGTCCAGATGTCCAAGGCGGCCACATCGAATTCGTCTTCGGGATCCACCATCAAAAGGACCGGCACGTCACGGCTGCCAACGGTTTCGCGAAGCCCGTTGTCCAACACCACCAGATCGTGTGGCGACGTCTCCAACGCAGCGGCGAGCGAACCGGCGTCGGACGCTGAATCCACCAGGAAACCCGCCGCGGTGAGCGCCTCGGACGTCTCCGCCAGGCGAACCGGATCAAGGTCCGCGACCAATGCGTGGAGCGGCGTTTCTTTCGACACGGGACTATCCACTGCAACTCCTACGGTCCGTTTGGCTTCCAATGGAGAAGGTTACTTCAGGCCGGCCCCCGGAAGCAGGTCAATTGCGCCAAGTGAATCCGCGACGAACGCGTAATCCCACGCGCGCTCACGCCATTGCACGTAACGGCCCGAGGCGCCGCCGTGGCCGCCGTCCATTTCGATCTTCATGACAATCGGTTCCGAACCCGTGGTTTCCGCGCGTAGCAATTGCACCCATTTGGCGGGTTCCACGTACAGCACGCGGGTGTCGTTGAACGATGTGACCGCAGCGATCTTCGGGTAGTCCACGGCACGGATGTTCTCGTACGGGGTGTAGGACTTCATGTATTCGTACACTTCGGGGTCCGTGATCGGGTTGCCCCACTCCTCCCATTCCAAGGCGGAGAGCGGAAGTTCCGGATCAAGGATGGTGTTGAGCGCGTCCACGAACGGGACCGCGGCCACGATCGCGGCGTACTTTTCGGGAGCGAGGTTCGCCACCGCACCCATCAGGAGTCCGCCGGCGGATCCACCCATAGCGGCGATCCGGTCCGGTGCCACCCAACCTGAATTTGCTAGCCAATCGGTTGCCGCGATGAAGTCCGTGAAGGTGTTCTTCTTGTTGAGTTTCTTGCCGTCGTCGTACCAGCGCCGGCCTAGTTCCCCGCCGCCGCGCACGTGCGCGATGACCATTACGATTCCGCGGTCCAGCAAGGACAACCGGGCGATCCCGAAGCCCGGATCCATGCTGACCTCATAAGAACCGTAGCCGTACACCAAGCCAGCTGCCGTGGAGTCCTTTTGGACGGAAACGTGCCGCAGGACGGACAGCGGCACGCGCGTGCCGTCGGCCGCCGTCGCCCATTCCCTGGTGGCGACGTAATCGGAGGCGGAGTAGCCGCCCAGCACAGGGCTTTCCTTGCGGAGCAAGAGTTCGCCGCCGGGCAGTTCGGGGGTCGGAAGCACGAAGTCGTAAACCCGCGACGGCGTGAAGTAGGAGGTGTAGCCGATCCGGATCACCGGCGCGGAGTAATCCGAACCCGAAACCCCGGCTGTGTACAGTTCTTCGTCGAAGAAGGGCTCGACGGCGGAACCTTGCGCGGCCGTCCCCAGCCCCTCGAGCGGCAGTACCTGCACGCGTTCGATCGTGTCCTGCCGCACGGAAACCACCAAGTGCGTCGAGGTGACGCCCGCGCCATTGACGCGAACGGCGTCGGAATGCTCCACGACTGTCCGCCAACGCTGCTCAGCGAGCGGCTTGATGAATTCGTCGGCGTCGACAATGGACACCATCGAGTTGATGGCGTCCTTGTTGTGGGTGAGCAGGATGGTTTCGGTCTCTTGACCATCGGGGCCCGTCAGGAGGAACGGCTCGGCTTCGTAGAGGATACGCTCGTCGCGCGGGATCACGGTGACCAATCCGGCGTCGGGCTCGTCCAAGCGCATGAGGCGCGTCTCGCTGAATTCCGAGCACCCGATGCTGAGCACCAAATGCCGGCGGTCGGCCGAGAGCTCGAAGCCGAGCCACATGGCGACGTCGTCCTCTTGGTAGATGACCTCGTCCGCGCTGACCGGAGTCCCCAGGACGTGCGATTTCACTTGGTAGGGCCGCCAGGAATCGTCCACCACGGTGTAGAAGATCCGCGTGCCGTCGGGGGAGAAGGCCACGCCGTAGAAGATGTTCTCCACGACGTCGGGCAACAACTCGCCCGTCCGCAAGTCCTTGATGCGTAGCGTGAACCGTTCGTCGCCGGCGTTGTCTACCGCGTAGGCAAAGAGGTTGCCGTCCTTCGTGACCGCCGTCCCGCCGACCGCGAAGAACGGCTTGCCTTCAGCCTCGACGTTGCCGTCCAGGAGGACCACCTTGCCGGGAAGTTCGACGCCAGGCTCCACCGCCGGAGGGGTCCAGTCGGCAACGGCGTCGCCCGAGTTCGCGGCGCGGATCCTGCAGTGGATCCCGTACTCCTGACCCTCAACCGAGCGGGCGTAGTACCACCAATCGTCCTTGCGGTGGGGGACGGAGAGGTCGGTCTCGAGGGTGCGGCCCTTGATTTCCTGGAAAATCGCTTCCCGCAGCGGTTCCTGGTGCGCCGTGACCGCCTCTTGGTAAGAGTTCTCGGCCTTGAGATGCTCGATGACCTCAACCGATTCCTTGTCCCGCAGCCATTCGTAGTTGTCCACGAACACATCGCCATGGTGCTCACGAGTGGTGGGCACCTTCTTGGCGACGGGGGGAACCAAAGGCGTGGACGGCTGGGTGGCGCCGGAAATCTGGGTCATGCTCTCAATATATAAAGCCTGTCCGACATTGAGCGGCCGTTTCGCTGGAAGGGTACATTCCGGGGTTGGGCGGCGGCCTCCGCCTGCGGTGGCCCGGCGGCCTTTGGGCCTCGGCGGCGCGGGCGGCCTCAGGTGCAGGTGAAGGAACCGGTGACGCCCGGCCCGGTCCAGGCGTTGCTGCTGTTGGGGATGGCGTATACGTTGCTCACCGACCAGTTCCAGGTTCCGGCGTGGGGCGTGATCTTGGCCGTGTAGCTGCCGCCGCCGGCCTGGTTGCTGGTGCCCGTGAAAACGGTGCTTCCGCCGCTGGTGATGGTGATCTGGCCGAGGAAACGCGGATCGGCGAGTCCCCACGACGTGACGGTGATGGCAAGGCCTGAGCCGGTGCAGCTGGCGCTGACCGTGGCCGTAGATGCCATGGAGGCGGTGCCGACCGGGAGGGCCGATCCCGTGGAGGTGTTGAAGGCGGCTTGTGCGATGCCGGGTGCAAAGACAAGGACCGTGGCGGCCGCGAGCACAGCTGCGATGCGCGCGAAGACACTCGTCTTCGCGGCGTCGGCGGTGGTTCGGCTTCTACGCAAGGTCCACGGCTTTCACTCGGGGCATTATGCCAGCAAACAGGGTGCCCTCCGCCGTCGTTTCCCAGTGTTCGACGGCGGAGGGCTGGCTTGCGGGGTGCTACTGGTTGGTGGCGGTGCGCTGGGTGCCGGTGAAGGTGAAGCCGACCACGCTGTTCAGGCCTTGGAAGGTGTTGTCCGCGGTGGTGGGCAGGGTGAGGGTGACGCGCAGGTTGTCGGTGTTGCCCGCGGTGGTGGAGGACAGGTTGGCCAGGGCGAGGTTCGCTCCGACGACGGCCCGGGTTGCGAGGACCTGGGTGGTGGTTCCGGAGCAGGTGTAGGTGTAGGCCGGGGCGGTGCCGGCTTCGGTCCAGGTGGTGGAGCACTTGTCGACGACCACCTGCAGGCCGTTGGTGGCGTCGGTGTCCAGCTTCGAGCTGGTGGTGGCCGCGGCGGTGAGGGTGATGGCGGAGAGGTTCTGGTTGCCGGCGGCGTTGGTGAGGGTGGCCACTCGCTGGATGGTGTCGCCGGGGACGATGTTGGTGGCGGCGACGGAGAGCCGGTTGGTGGCTCCGGAGGCGCCGAGGGCGATGTTGACGGTTCCGGATCCGACGGCGGCGCTGGCGGAGGTGGAGGAGGTGAAGGCGCCGTAGGTGCCTAGTCCTGCGACGCCGGCGGCGGTGCCGACGAGGGCCAGGGAGGCGATGACTTTGCCGGTGGTGGTTTTCAGGTTCAGGCCCATGGTCGGTTTTCCGTTTCTGTTCTTGTTGTGGTTTGTGGTGGCTGTGCTGCCGTTGTTGCTGTTGGTTTTAGTGTGGTGGAGGTGTTTTAGGACGGTGCAAGGGTCTGGTGAGGCTTGGTTCAAGATTGCTTAAAGATCCGCTCAAGGCGTTCTAAAGCTCCAACGCCCACGAAAAACCCCCGCTCACGTCATGAGCGCGGGGGTTCCCCGATGGGGTGTCATATCTGTGCGGGCGTTGGGGCCCGAAGTCAGTACGCCGAAAGGATGCTTAGGCGCTCGCCGGCATCGTGCTTGTCAATTGCTCCGTGAGTGTTTTGGCCGCGTCGGAAAGCATCCCGAGGTTGCGCTGGACGGTCTCTTCGCCGTCGATCCTGTGCTTCGGCGCCACCATCGCCAGGGCGGCGAACAATGGCCGCGACCTCTCCGCGTACGCCTTGGACGACTACTCGCGCACAAAGCACGTGATGCACAGCAAGGCACGCTAGGCACCCGCTCATCCAGACGTGGGATCTCGGCCCTTTGGAGCGTCCAAAGGGCCGAGATCTCACGTGCCGATTCACAGCACATTCCCAGCGGGCGGGTACCTCGCATCCAGAAGGGGCGTGCTTATGCTCGTGTTGGAGCGTCCCGACGATGGAGGTAGCCCGGGTGAGTGATGCAGAAGGCCCCTTGATTCTTGAGGTTCAGGACCTCGTTGCGCGCTACGGGGTGCAGACCGCCGTCGACGGCTTGAGCTTTTCCATCAGGCGGGGCGAGATCTTCGGCCTCCTCGGTCCCAACGGGGCCGGAAAGACCACCACGTTGAGCGTCATTGAAGGGCTCAGGAAGCCCGACGGCGGACGCGTCACCGTTGATGGTGCCGACACTGAGCGCTCGGCGCTTTCCGTCAAAGCGAAACTGGGCGTGCAACTCCAGGCGTCGAGCTTCCAATCGGAGCTGACCATCGAGCAACTCGCCCGCTTGTACTCGGGACTGTATGGTTTGAACCTCCAGCGGCGGCAACTGCGCGAGCGGCTTGCAGATGCGGGGCTGGCGCAGGAAGCGGCGAAGCCGTTCAAGAAGCTGTCGGGCGGCCAACAGCAACGGTTTTCGCTCATGGTGGCCACCATCCATGATCCGCCCATCCTCTTGCTTGATGAACCGACGTCGGGCCTTGATCCACAATCCCGCCGCCAGTTGTGGGACCGGATCGAGGGCTCACGCCGAAGGGGCGGGAGCATTCTGTTGACCACCCATTCCATGGAGGAGGCACAAGCGGTCTGTGACCGCGTTGCGATCATTGACCGTGGCCGCCTCCAGGCTTTGGGTGCGCCAAATGAGCTCGTGGCGATGCACCGCGACGATCCACGCGTAGTGGCCGTTTCCCGCGGCGACGTCACTTTGGAAGATGTCTTCATCGGACTGACAGGAAGTGCCATCCGTGACTGAAACCGTTGCTCCGCTTAGGCCGCCGATCGGGCTGACGCTGCGTTCGCTCGTGCGGGCAGACACCACCGTCATGCTGCGCAGCAGGCAAGCGCTGATCCTCAACTTCGTTCTCCCCATCGTCATCCTCGTGACCACCAATCGCGGCAAGCTGGGAAATACCGGCTTCCTCATCGGTATGGCGATCACGTATGGCCTGCTGTCCTCGGCGCTCATCGGGTACTCGATCACCGTGGCGCGTGACCGCGAAGCCGGCGTGTTCCAGCGGCTAAGGGTCACGCCAACACCCACGTGGGCCATCATGGCGAGCCGGCTCGGCGTGCAGCTCGTGACGAACCTGGTTGTCGGGATCGTCGTCCTGGTGGTGGGCAGCATCATGCACAGCACGTACTACACGCCGGGCGAATACCTTTTGCTGCTCGCCGTCGCCGTGCTTGGCGGGGCGGTGTTCCTCAGCATCGGGCAGGCGCTCGTCGGGCTGGTCAAATCGGCCACCGCCATCAACGCGATCGGCCGGGTCTTGTTCATCCTGCTGATCCTCGTGGGAATCCTCGGCTCCACAGGCATCCTGGGCGATGACTTCAAGAACTTCGCCGCCTGGACGCCTGTGGGCGCCTTGATCAACCTGTTCAGCGGTGTGCTGAGCCTTTCGACGTGGGGAGCAACCGAGACGGGCGCCCTCCTGGTGTGCTTCGGCTACATCGTGGTGTTTGCCGTAATCGGTATTCGCTGGTTCCGTTGGGAGCCGCAGTAACACTCAGCCGTCGAGGATTTCGGAGGTCATGCGAGGTCCTCCTGGAGTTCTGGTTCCTCCTGATGTGCCGGGGTTTTATTCGTACGGCGGGTTACAACAGCCCCGCTGGCGGCGATAAGCGCGGTGGCAGCAAAGGTGAGCAGCAGCTGGGTGCGCGTTCCGTCGTCGAGCATTGCCACGATGACGATCAGCACCAAAAGTCCGACGGCGGTGTAGGACAAGTACGGGAAGAGCGGCATCCGGTAGGTCGTAGGGGCCGCCGACGGCGTTGTGGCTAGATCCCTGCTGCGCCGGAGCTTGATCTGGGATGCGGCGATGGCGGCCCAGATGACGATGATGGTTGAGCCGACGATGGCCAGGAGGGTCTCAAGGACCTTTCCGGGGAAGATCGCTTCGAGCATGGCAGCGATGAAACCGAAGACCACGGTCCACAGCACTGCGGCACGGGGAACGTTGTTGGTGCCGGTCTTCTTCAAATGCGCCGGGGCATGCCGCCGCTGGGCGAGGGAATGCAGCATGCGTGAAGCGCCGTAAATGTTGGCGTTCAGGGCACTGAGCAGGGCGAATACAGCAACCAAGGCCATTACAGTTCCGGCTGCGGGCATTCCGGCGACATTCAGCAAGGCGGCGAACGGGCCTTCGGGGGAGTTGGCTGCCTCCGGGGTGAGGATCGAAACGATGATGAACACCGAGCCGACATAGAAGACGCAAATCCGCCAAGCTACTGTGCGGATGGCGGTGGCCACGCTCTTTTCGGGGTTCCTCGTCTCGCCCGCGGCAATCGCCACAATCTCCGTCCCGCCGAAAGCGAAGATCACAATCAGCAATCCTGCGCCGATCCCGGCTGCGCCCTTCGGGGCGAAATCGGTGAAGTGGGAGAATCCCGGGCTGTTTCCGTTGAGGACGCCCAAAAGAAGCAGCGCGCCGACAATGAGGAAGGCAAGGATGACGGCGACCTTGATGAAAGCGAACCAGAATTCAAACTCGCCATACTTGGACACTGCGAACATGTTCACTGCTGTGAGTACCGCCATGAACACGGTGGCCAGGAGCCAGGTGGGCGGGATGGGCGTCCCGGCCGGGGCGGATTGAAGGACGCCGGTCAGGATCGCTGCCGCCCCTCCGGCTTCCGCCGCCACAACAACGGCCAACTGGACCCAGTACAACCACCCGATGGTGTATCCGGCGACGGGTCCGAAGGCGGTTTCCGCGTGGGTCGAGAATGCGCCGCTGGCAGGGTTGGCTGCGGAGAGTTCGCCGATCATCCACATGATGAGGACAACCAACGCTCCGGCCACGATGTACGAGATGAGGATGGCCGGACCTGCGGCCGCGACGCCTTTGCCGCTGCCGAGGAACAAGCCTGCGCCGATGGCTCCGCCCAGGCCCATCATGGTTAGTTGGCGGGGCTTCAGTCCCCGGACGGTCCCGGTTGAAGGAGTGCTGGATCGGGGCGAATCGGTGGTTACTGTCGAGTTCAACGTTCTTACCTTTCCGCTGCGAGTCGGTTGAAGGCGGCCTTGGCCGCTTGGACGGCTTGCCGGTTCGCTTCGGGGGTTCCGACGCTGATCCGGATACCGTCACCCGGATAGGCGCGGACGATGACGCCAGCCTCGGTGAAGACCGTTTCGAGTTCCTGTGTGGCCTCGCCCGTGCGGAGCCACACGAAGTTGGCTTCGGAAGGACAGACGTCCCAACCGATGCTGAGCAGTTCGGCATGGAGCATTTCGCGTTCGGTGACCAGCGAAGTGATCCTGGCTTCGATTTCGTCCTCGGCATCGAGGCTTGCCAGCGCGGCCTTCTGGGCGAGGGCGGAGACGCCGAATGGAATGGCAACGGCGCGCAGGGCAGTGGAGATGTAGTCCGGCGCGATCGCGTAACCGATGCGCAATCCGGCCAGTCCGTAGGCCTTGGAGAAGGTGTGGAGGACAACTACGTTCGGATACGTGCGGAAGAAGTCGATTCCCTGGGCCGCCGCCGCATCCACGTTGAAATGTACGTAGGCCTCGTCGATGACAACCAGGACATCTTCCGGGACGGCCGCCATGAATGCGTGCAGCTCGTCGGCCGTCACGGAGGTGCCGGTTGGATTGTTGGGTGTGCACACGAAGATGAGCCGGGTCCGTTCCGTGACCGCCGCCGCCATCGCCGGAAGGTCGTGGCGTTCGTCAGCCGTCAGGGGAACGTGGACGGCCTTCGCCCCGGCCAGGCCCGTCAGGATGGGATACGCCTCGAACGACCTCCAAGCGAAGACCACCTCGTCACCCTCGCCGGCAACCGCGCGGATGATCTGGGAGGCCACCTCGACTGAACCGGCGCCGAAACTCACGGAGGCCGCGGGGACGTCCCAGCGCTTCGCGATAGCTTCGGTGATTTCCGCACACGCCATGTCCGGATAAAGGTTGATGCCTGCCGCGGCTTCGGCAACGACGTCCCGGACCGACGGCAATGGCGGATACGGGTTCTCGTTCGACGACAACTTGTACTGGGTGGTTCCGGAAACCGCGGCAACCTTGCCGGGCTTGTATGCGGGAAGGTTGTGCAGTGCGGACCGCAGGGGCACACGTTCAACGGTGGACGCGTGGGGCCTGTTGGTGGTCATAAAGTGATCTCCTTCACGAAGAACAGTGGGATGACTCACGTTGACAGTCCGAAACGCGCCCTGACAACCGGTCAGGCGGCATCTGTGCTTTGTGTACAAATCTTGCCGGTCGGCACGTCAAAAGGCTTACATTTTGTACGCCATTTGAGCGGAGAGGCAGAAAAACGGGGTGATCGAACAGGGCACGTTCAGGCGGTGTGCCGGGCAGTAGTGCCAAGCGCCTTTTCCAATTGCGGACGGTGCCGCTCGATCCCTTCGCCTGCGGTCGCGGCCGCGGCGCGGTCCCTCGCAATCAGTGCGCGTTCGAGGCGGACGCAGCGCTCTTCCATTCCGAGCGCCCCGACCATCGCGGAACTTGCCTTCAGGCTGAGGACGGCGTCCATGGCGCGGGTATCGTCACCGGTGCCCAAGGCCTCGCCGATGCGCCCGACGCGGACCGGCAGCATGCGGGTGTATGTTGCCGCGAACTTGTTGGCCGCTTCCTTGCTCCGCAATTCCTTGGCCAAACGCTTGAGCGGGCGACGATCCAGGGTGGGCTGGTTTGGTTCGGTGGGGGTGTTTTCAGGCTTTTTGCGCCAGATGGAGGCCAGGAGCATGATCACGACGGCGGCGGGGGCGCCGTACATCAGGACCTTCAGGACCAGGGGGTCGCGGAGGGCGCGGATGGCGTTGCCGAGGTGGGGGATGGTGAAGATTTCGCGGTCGACCGTCGGGGTGGCGAGGGTGGCGGTCCAGGGGTCGGCGCCGTTGTTGGCATCGCCTTTGGTCTGCACCGTCGCGGTGCCCTGGCTGTTGACATCCAGTTTCACGATCCGGTGCGTTTCGACGCGTTGGTCCTGTACAGGGATGTGGTACGTGATGATGTCCCCGACCTTCAGATCGGAGACCGGAACGGGTACGGTCACGACGACGTCGCCAGGGTTGATCAGTGGAGACATGGAGCCCGTGAGCATGGTGGAGGTCTGGTAGCCCAGGACGCGGGGTCCGACCGCGAGGAACAAGAACCCTGCAACTGCCGCGATCATCATAGTTGTTGTGATCACCCGGGCTGCGACCGACGCTGCCTTGGCGATAAACCGCTTCTGCCGTGGTTCCGGGCCATCCGGGCTCTCAGCAGTCCGATCAATCCGTTGCGCGTTGCGGACGAGGGGCGCGGTCATGGCGATGGCTCCGATCGATGTGCTTTGGTGCTGTTCGGTGGGAAGCCCTCCGCCGTCAGGGGGGAGACGGCGGAGGGCTGGCTTGCGGGGTGTTACTGGTTGGTGGCGGTGCGCTGGGTGCCGGTGAAGGTGAAGCCGACCACGCTGTTCAGGCCTTGGAAGGTGTTGTCCGCGGCGGTGGGCAGGGTGAGGGTGACGCGCAGGTTGTCGGTGTTGCCCGCGGTCAGGGAGGACAGGTTGGCCAGGGCGAGGTTCGCTCCGACGACGGCCCGGGTAGCGAGGACCTGGGTGGTGGTTCCGGAGCAGGTGTAGGTGTAGGCCGGGGCGGTGCCGGCTTCGGTCCAGGTGGTGGAGCACTTGTCGACGACCACCTGCAGGCCGTTGGTGGCGTCGGTGTCCAGCTTCGAGCTGGTGGTGGCCGCGGCGGTGAGGGTGATGGCGGAGAGGTTCTGGTTGCCGGCGGCGTTGGTGAGGGTGGCCACTCGCTGGATGGTGTCGCCGGGGACGATGTTGGTGGCGGCGACGGAGAGCCGGTTGGTGGCTCCGGAGGCGCCGAGGGCGATGTTGACGGTTCCGGATCCGACGGCGGCGCTGGCGGAGGTGGAGGAGGTGAAGGCGCCGTAGGTGCCTAGTCCTGCGACGCCGGCGGCGGTGCCGACGAGGGCCAGGGAGGCGATGACTTTGCCGGTGGTGGTTTTCAGGTTCAGGCCCATGGTCGGTTTTCCGTTTCTGTTCTTGTTGTGGTTTGTGGTGGCTGTGCTGCCTTTGTTGTTGTTGGTTTTAGTGTGGTGGAGGTGGTTTAGGACAGTGCAAGGGTCTGGTGAGGCTTGGTTCAAGATTGCTTAAAGATCCGCTCAAGGCCCTCCCAAGCCCCCAAACTCCCGACGCCGGCTCACGTCTTGCGGGGTTTTTCCCGACGCCGGCTCACGTCTGATGCATGAGCGTCTCGACAAATTCCCCTCCCCGGAGCACGATGGTTTTTAAATCTCGCGCCCAATTCCGACCGGTTTTTGCCGTGTCGTCACCGCTCCGCAATGGGGTTTGCCCTGCCTACGGAACTGGCTGGTTGTCCCTTTCGAGTAAGGGAGGATCCTGCTTGGCACCAATGTCGTGGCGCCGCACCGTATGCGGGGGATGGGCAGCAGCCACGAGCTGAAGTTCATACGGAAAATCAAGGAACCGAGTCACCGTCACACGACGCCATGGTCTCCGGCGCCTACAAATTTCCAGGCTGGATATCAGCCGCTCAGCTAGTTTCCAAAGGAATGAGTCTTATGACTGCTCATCCACAACCCCTGAAAAAGCCGCGCTTTCGCGTGCTGATCGCTTTACTCGCTGCCCTCGTCCTGCCTGTCGCCCTGAGCGGTACTGCAGCGGCCGACGGCGGGAAGTCGCCCCGGAATTGGACCGTCCAGGTCGGTTCCGAATCGCCGGACCAGGCAATCCAAGGAATGTCCTTCCTCCCGAAGAACATCTTCATCAATGCCGATGACAGCGTGACGTGGGAGGCCAATGCAGGCGAAATACACACCGTCACTTTCCTCGCTGCCGGGCAAACAATCGAATCCACGCAACCGTTTGATCCGTTCAACCCTGTTTACGCGCTACCCCAAGGTGGCACGAGCTATGACGGGCACTCCTATTACAACTCCGGAGTGATGTCCAACGTTTCGGATAGCGGCCTCCCAGCGGTGGAGACATATACCCTGACGTTCCCGAACACCGGTGACTTCACGTATTACTGCCTGGTGCACGGCATGGCGATGAAGGGGACCGTCCACGTGCGGGATAAGGGCACGGACTACCCATACACGCAGTCGCAGTATGACAACCGGGTGAGCCGCGCGGAGCAGGCAATCATCCGTGATGGCTACCAGCAATGGAACGAAGCCCGCGACCAAGCTGACAACCACACAGTCATCTTGGGTGGCGACAACGGAACTTCCATGATCATGCGGTTCATCGAGGACAACGTTGTGGTGCACGTTGGCGAGAGCGTGACGTTCCAGAACACCGGCATGGGCGAGCCGCACACGGTAACCTTCGGCACCGAGCCGGCCAATCCGTTCCCGCCGCTGGGCGATCCGGGTAACTACACCGGCGGACAACTCAATTCCGGCATCTTGGCACCGAACTCCACGTTCACCGTGACCTTCAACAAGGCCGGGGAGTACGACTACATCTGTGCATTGCACGACTACTTGGGCATGATCGGCACGGTGGTTGTGGAGGAATAGTGGTCGCAGATCATTAGGTCTCCAGTGAGCGGGCGTCTGGTCGAAAGCGGCCAGATGTGAGCGGGCGTCTGAGATTAGGGGGGTGATTCCCGACGCTCGCTCGGCTATGGCGGTCTTTTCCCCGACGCTCGCTCGGGTATGGCGGTCTTTTCCCCGACGCCTGCTCACGTCATGTGAGCGGGCGTCTGGTCGAAAGCGGCCAGATGTGAGCGGGCGTCTCGGGGAGGGGGTGTGTCAGAAGCCGTGGGCGGCTGCGTATTGGGCGAGTGTGTCGTCGCGAACCGCGGCGCCCACGGCTGCGATGGCGCCATAGTCCGGGATGATGATTGACTGCCCGTCGGACGACGTTCCGGGACCCGCATTGGGCAAGGTGAAGAACACCGAAGCGGCGGGGTCGATGGTCCGCATTCCGTAGGCCAGGATCGCCACCGACACCGGGTTGAAGCCGCCGTCCACCGTGAGGTCGTTGGCAGCGAAGTTGACGAGCGCCAGGACGGTTGCCGGTTCCTTGAGCGAAGTGGAGAGCTTGCTCAAGAGGGCTCGCATGAAGATCTGCTGGTCGCGCACCCGGGTGTAGTCGCCGTCGGCGAAGGCGTGGCGTTCACGGACGAATTCGAGGGCTGCTTGGCCGTCGAGGTGGTTCACGCCGGCCGTGAAATGGTGCTGGGTTTCGATGGTGGACGTGAAGTCCTGCGGAACATTGACGTCGATCCCGCCGAGTCCGTCCGTGAGCAACTTGAAGCCATGGAAATCAAGCATCACAGTGTGGTCGATGTGGATTCCGAACATCGATTCGACCGTTCGTGTGGTGAGGTCGATTCCACCGAGTCCCAGGCCGGCATTGACCTTGGTTGTGCCGTAGCCCGGGACATTGATCCAGGTGTCCCGCATGATCGAGATCCCGTAGACCAGGTGCCGGTCGGCCGGGACATGGATGAGCATGAGGCAGTCCGAGCGCTGATCGGAAGCCACTCCGGTGGTGGCTGTCTGATCGGCTTCCTGGTGGGCGTTTTCCCGGCTGTCACTGCCAATCACCAGGATGTTCATGGGCGCCGCGGGAAGGTTGGCTATTGTAGGTGGCGCGGGCGCAGCCGGTGCCGGAGGCGGCGTTGAGGCCTTCTTGGTGGCGGACGGGGTGGCGGTTGCGGAGGCGGAAACGCTCGACGGCGTGGGGCCGGCCGTGGTCTGGCCGCTGCGGGTGAGGACCACGGCCAAAACCACGCCTATCACAAGCAGAACTGCCAATCCCGATGCCAGCCACAGTCGCCGTCGTCCGTTCATGACCCGGACGCTACCACTCGGGTGGGTTAAAAACGGGCAGGGAAGGCTTCATTTCGGATACAAATCGGTTGCGAAGGACGCGCATTTTCCTGACGGATCGGAGGCCGTGTCACGGGCCGTTCGAATAGCCGGAACGGCGGGAATCCTGTGTATTCTGGGGACTACGGAAATTAGTAAGCTTACTTAGTAATTCGGTTGCCGACGCGAATCAATCGCCGGAACCTCATCCCCAGAAGGAGGTAGTCATGGCCATTCTAGACGGCCCCCATGCGTATTCCAGTGCGTTGGGCGCCGTTGGACTCATGGCGGGCAGTTTCCACTTCGATCCGCTCACCGGGAAAGCCGAGTGGTCCGACGGCCTTTTCAATCTACACGGCTACGAACGTGGGGAAGTGGTACCTTCGTTCGAGCTGCTGATGTCCCACAAGCATCCGGAGGATCGGCCGCGGATCCGGGCGATTCTCGAGGAAGTGTTCCGGGACGGTGGCCATTTCTGTATCTACCATCGAATCGTCGATGCTCGGCAACACATTCGCCGCGTCATGACGGCCGGCGTGGGACGCCTCAACGATGAGGGAATCGTCTCGCGCCTGGACGGCACAACGATGGACCTGACGTCCACAATCCATCGCGAAACCTCGCAAGCCGCGCGGGATGCGGTCGCAGGTGCCCATGCCACCCGCGGCGCGATCAACCAGGCGCGAGGCATCCTCATGGGCTGGTTGATGATCAATTCGGACGAAGCCTTCCAGTTGCTCGTCAGTGCCAGCAGTCGCGCGAACGTCAAGGTCGCGGTGCTCGCGAACCAATTGATCCGCCTCGCCGACAGCAATGAAGGGCCCAAAGCCGTGGAGGAGTTCATCCGCGCGCTCCGCGGTTGAGGCGGGGCCTGGTGCAGCAGCCGAGGCAAGCAAAATGCCCTGTTCCCGTGGCCTGAACGCGCCTACCATACGGGTGTCGAATCCTCTGCGTGGAAGGGCTTGAACGATGACCAATTATCAGCCTCAGAATCTTCCTCCAGCTGGCGTACCCCTCGACTTGCCGTACTACGGGGCTCCGCCGGTGGAGGCATTCAAACGTTTCTGGAAGAAGTATGCCGTCTTCCATGGGCGGGCCAGCCGCAGCGAATATTGGTGGTGGGCCCTCGCGTCGGCCATTATCTCCGGCCTCATCAACGCGATCGGGTCAAACGGAAGCGGCAATACCGGTGCTTCAACCGCCTTGGGCGGCGTCTGGTTCCTGGCCACCGTGGTGCCCTCGCTCGCCGTGGGGGCGCGGCGCCTGCACGACGTCAATCTTGGAGCCTGGTTCTTGCTCCTCATTGTTGTTCCCGTGCTCGGTTGGATTGCGCTGCTCATCCTCATGATCCTGCCGCCCAATCCGAGGGGCCAGCGCTTCGACCGGCCCATGCAGGCATATCCGCCGTACCCACAACAGCCGTATCCGCCCCAGGCTTGAGCCGCCGACGCCGGTACTCACCCATGTGGGTGAGCTGCCGACGCCGGTACTCACCCATGTGGGTGAGCCCCCGACGCCGGTACTCACCCTGAGGGGGCAACGCCCCGATGACGGGTGGGTGGCTTACGGAAGCCCGCCCGCCCGCCGTCGTGCTCCTTTTGGTGACCCGTCCGAACGCTTGACGCATCTCGCGCCTTCCGCATATTCTGAACGAACGGTCGGTAAATATTTAGGAGCAATCATGGCATCGCAGAATCTGCAGTCTGTGCCCCCTGAGCTGTCCCCCGAAGAGCGGGAGCGGGAGCAAGCAGGTCAGGCGTACTTTGACCGCATCATCTCCGAGGACTCGCGGATCGAACCCCGCGACTGGATGCCGGAGGCTTACCGCAAGACTTTGCTTCGCCAGATTTCGCAGCATGCGCACTCGGAGATCATCGGCATGCAGCCCGAAGCAAACTGGATCACCCGGGCTCCGAGCCTCAAGCGCAAGGCCATCCTCATGGCCAAGGTTCAGGACGAGGCAGGCCACGGCCTGTACCTGTACTCGGCGGCGGAAACGCTTGGCCAGTCCCGCGACAAAATGATGGATGACCTGATCGCCGGCAAGGCCCGGTACTCGTCCATCTTCAACTACCCCGCGGTTTCCTGGGCGGACATGGGCGCGATCGGCTGGCTGGTGGACGGTGCCGCCATTTGTAACCAGGTTCCCCTGTGCCGCGCGAGCTACGGCCCCTACGGACGCGCGATGGTGCGCATCTGCAAGGAAGAGTCGTTCCACCAGCGGCAGGGTTTCGAAATCCTCCTCGAATTGTCCAACGGCACGGAAGCCCAGAAGCAGATGGCGCAGGACGCCGTCAACCGCTGGTACGCGCCGGCGCTGATGATGTTCGGTCCGCCGGACGACGATTCGCCCAACTCCAAGCAGTCCATGGCCTGGAACATCAAGCGCTTCAGCAACGACGAACTGCGCAGCCGCTTCGTCGGCATGATGGTGGAGCAGGTCAAGGTCCTGGGCCTCACGCTCCCGGATGACCAGGTCCGCTTCAACGAGGAAACCAAGAAGTGGGAGCATGGCCCGCTGGACTGGAACGAGTTCAAAGACGTTCTCGCCGGCCGCGGTCCGTGCAACGCGCAGCGGCTTGAGCGCCGCCGTGAAGCGCACGACGACGGCGCGTGGGTCCGCGAGGCAGCGGCCGAATACGCGCGCAAGCAAGCAGAGAAGGAATACGCAGCATGAGCGACCAAACCAACGCCTGGCCCTTGTGGGAAGTTTTCGTCCGCTCGAGCCGTGGTCTTTCGCATGTCCACGCCGGATCCTTGCACGCGCCTGACGCGGCGATGGCGCTGCGCAATGCCCGCGACCTGTACACGCGGCGCAATGAAGGCGTGTCCATCTGGGTGGTTCCGGCCGACGCCATTTCCTCGAGCGACCCCGATTCCAAGGGTTCGTTCTTCGAGTCTCCGCAGGGCAAGGATTACCGCCACGCGACGTACTACACCAAGAGCGAAGGCGTGAAGCACCTGTGACGGCCCCGGAAAACGCAGTCGAAAACACAACAGACTTCGCCATCGAAGGCCACGGGGATATCTCCGTCGGCGTGAGCGGAGCCGGTGCTTCAGGCGACGGTTCAGCGAGCGCTACCCGCATCACGCCGGGGAATGCCCTTCGTCCGGAGGACATTGCCCTCGAAATCCGCAGGGGACAGGTAAAGCCAAGCGAGGACACCGCGGAGTATGCACTCCGCCTGGGCGACGACGCCCTGATCCTCGCCCAGCGCCTGGGACATTGGATTTCCCGCGCTCCCGAGCTCGAGGAAGACGTTGCCCTGGGCAATATCGCCCTCGACCAGTTGGGACATGCCCGTTCGTTCCTCACCTACGCGGGTGCGGCTTGGGGTAAGTCCGAAGACGATCTCGCGTACTTCCGCAGGGAGCACGAATTCCGTTCGGCCCATTTGTTCGAGCAGCCCAATGGGGACTTCGCGGTGACCATCGCCCGGCAGTTCATCGTGAGCCACTACCAGTTCGAACTGTATAAGCGGCTGTCCGGCTCGGCAGACGAAACCTTGGCGGCCATCGCTGCGAAGGCGCTCAAAGAGGTGGACTACCACCGCGATCACAGTGCCCAGTGGGTGTTGCGGCTCGCGGGTGGAACGGAAGAGTCCCGCCGTCGTATGGTCCGGGCCTTCAAGCTCGTGTGGCCGTACGTGGACGAACTCTTCGAGGACGATTCACTCACGCAACGCCTCGCGGAATCCAACACGGGAGTCCTGCCCTCGAGCCTCCGCGCCGAGTTCGATCAGCTCACCGGTGAGATTCTCACCGAAGCCGGGCTCGAGCAGGAACTCAACCTTGCTGGCATTCCGCAGTCGTTGGGCGGTGGCCGGCGGGGCAAGCATTCCGAGCACTTGGGTTACTTGCTCGCCGAGATGCAGGTGCTCGCCCGCGAGCATCCCGGGGCAAGCTGGTGACCGTCGTGTTCGTGCAGGAGTCGAGCGCCAAGACGCAAAAGACGGCCGAGCAGAAGGCGTGGGCCATTGCCGCCACGGTCTGCGATCCGGAAATCCCGGTGCTCACCATTGAGGATTTGGGGATCCTTCGCAGCGTGAAGCTGTTCGACGACGGCGGACTGGTCCCTGCGGTCCAGGTCACCATCACGCCGACCTACTCGGGCTGCCCGGCGATGGACGCCATTCGTGACGACCTCAAAGCGGTCTTCCGCAAAGAGGGCTACCCGAGCGTCCACGTGGAACTGGTCCTGGCCCCGGCGTGGACCACGGACTGGATGACGGATTCGGGCAAGGCCAAGCTGCAGGAGTATGGCATCGCCCCGCCCTCCGGCAAGGCGGCGGCCGGTGGCCATTCCGGTCCTATCCGGCTCAAGCTCGCCGTGAAATGCCCGCGGTGTTCGTCGCTGAACACCAAGGAACTCACCCGTTTCGGTTCCACGTCCTGCAAGGCGCTTTACGTTTGCCAGGACTGCCAGGAACCGTTCGACTACTTCAAAGTCCTGTAAGGAATCTGACATGCCCGTTGTCCGCCAAACCGCCGCCGAAGAGGCTGAGGCCACAGGCCGCCGTCGTGCGTCTTTTCATTCGCTGATCGTCTCGGAAGTCCGGCGGCTCACCGAAGACGCCATCGAAGTCACGTTCGGTGTTCCCGCAGAGCTTGCCGGCCAGTATGACTACCTTCCGGGTCAGTATGTTGCGCTCCGGACCACGCTCCCGGATGAGAAGGGCGAGCCGAAGGAAGTCCGGCGCAGTTATTCGATTTGCGCCGAACCGAAGAGTTTCGCGGATGGCAGCAGCGAGATCCGCGTGGCCGTCAAGAAGGACCTGGGCGGCGTGTTCTCCACGTGGGCGAACGCGGAGCTCAAGGCTGGCGACGCGCTCGACGTCATGAGTCCCATGGGTGCGTTCGTCTCCAAGCATGGCAAGGACGGCAAAGCCGTTGAGCGGAACGTCATGAATTCCATGAACAATCCGCAGGACATGGCCGGCGAATTCGGCGACGCCGGTTCGTTCGTCGCGATAGCGGCCGGTTCCGGCATCACACCCGTGATCGCGATCGCCCGCACGCTGTTGGCGGCGAACCCGGAGACCCGATTCGACCTGATTTACGCGAACAAAGCCGCAATGGACGTCATGTTCCTGGAGGAATTGGCGGACTTGAAGGACAAGTACCCGTCGCGCCTGGCGTTGCACCATGTTTTGTCCCGTGAGCAGCGCATCGCACCGCTCATGACCGGCCGTATCGACGCCGAGAAGCTCCAGCAATTGCTGGGCACGGCCATCCATGCGGAGGATGTGGACGAGTGGTTCCTGTGTGGCCCGTTCGAGCTGGTGCAATTGTGCCGGGATACCCTCGCGGCACGCGGCGTTGAGCCTGACCGGGTGCGGTTCGAGCTGTTCACCACGGGTCGGCCGGATCGTCCCGAGGGCAACGCCGGCCGACCCGTTGTGGAGGACGAGTCGCAGGAGACGTTCAAGATCACCTTCAAGCTCGATGGCCTGACGGGCGATGTCGCGAGCCCCACGCACGCCCGGGAATCCATCCTCAACGCTGCTTTGCGTGTGCGTCCGGATGTGCCGTTCGCGTGTGCCGGGGGCGTCTGCGGAACGTGCCGCGCGAAGCTCATTACGGGCACGGTCAGCATGGACGAGAATTACGCGCTGGAGCAGGATGAGCTGGACAAGGGATACGTCCTGACGTGCCAGGCACACCCCACCAGTGAATCCGTCACGGTCGATTTCGACGTCTAAGGAAGAAACGAATGATCGAGCTCTCCATCGCCAACGGCATCGCCGAAATTGTCCTCAATGCCCCGGAAAAGCTGAACTCGCTTGACGAGGCGGGGCTCAAGGAACTGGACAAAGCGTACGACGACGCTGCTGCCGCCGCCTCGAGCGGTCTGGTCCGGGCGCTGCTGCTTCGCGGAGAGGGCCGCGCCTTTTGCGCCGGCCGGGACATCGCGGGCGTCGATCCGGAAAGTGACGACGCGAAGGCTTACCTCAATGGCTTGGTGGAGCCGTTGTTGAAGAAGATGGCTGCCTTCCCGGCTCCGACGTTCGCGGCGGCGCATGGTGCGTGCCTGGGCGTCGGACTCGGGCTTCTGCTGGCCACGGACGTGGTGTACGTGGCGGAGTCGGCGAAGTTCGGCTCGCCGTTCGCGAAGCTGGGCGCCACCTTGGATTCGGGCGGGCACTGGTACTTCACTGAGCGTCTTGGCATGCACCGCACCTTGGACCTCATCTACACCGCGGACCTGATCAGCGGGACAGAGGCCGTTGCGCTGGGCATGTTCAGCCGCGTGATGGTTGACGAGGATCTGTTGCCCGGAACGCGGGCTGTGGTGGAGCGGGTGGCCGAGGGTGCTACCGGCGCGTTCCTGGCCAGCAAGCAGCTGGTGGCCGATATCCGCGACAAGCGCCTTGGCCTGTGGGCTTCCATGTCAGAGGAAAACAGCGAGCAGGCCCGGCTGTGCAAGACCGAGGACTATGCCGAAGGTTTCAGGGCCTTCCAGGAGAAACGCGCCCCGGTCTTCAAGGGGTAGATGCAGGGGGCCACGGTAGGACCCAAAGCAGATGAGGGATCCTACCGTGGCGTGCACCCTTGCGGTTCGGCGGCTATGTTCGGCCGCTAGGCGGACCAGGCAAACGGGGCGGAGAACGAGTTCTTCCCGGAGTTATCCCACGTCATTCCGAAGACGTCCACCCGGGCGGTGCTGGAGGTTCCCGCTGCCAGGGTGTCGGCTGGGAATCCGACGCCGCTGATTTTCACTCCTTGCCCCGTGGAATCCAGCGGGGACACGAAGTCTTCGACTGCCATGTCTACGGCACTTCCGATGCTGACGCGGTGCACACGCCCATCGTCGGCGTAGGCCATTTCGAGGGACTCCATCCCTGCCATCTCCCCGATCAACGGGGTCAAGCCCTCCATGGGTCCGCCGAGCTGGCCGCCGAAGACTGCTCCGAGGGCTTCGGCCTGTTCGCTCGAAGCGGCGGAATCTACCAAAACTCCGACCTTCCAACCCCCGTCGCTCATCAGTGCGGGAGTGTCGGCAACGATGCAGACCGTCAGGCCACCGACGTCCACTCCGTTCACATCACCCGATTCCACGTGGAAGGCCAGCGCCACGTTGCAGCGGTCGTTATCCGCCGGTGCGGTCAGCCCGGAAGTCGAGCACGGACAGACCATATCGCAATTGCAATTCTCAAAATAAGTACCCTCTAAATGCCACGGCATTTCGGGCTCCTTTCGAAGCGAGGCACCCCCAATCGAAAGTCTCCTCGCGGCGCTGGAGGGTGTCAACGATGGCCGCTGGAGGGTGTCAACGATGGCCAGGTTCAGCGGGACAAGGCCAGCAGGAGAAGGGCTGAGCCGTCACGCAACGACTGGAGCTTGGGCGTTGCTGATGATGGGGGAGGGCTTGAATCCCTTGACCACGAGCCATACGCCCAGGGAGAGTTCCCACACCGCGATCGGCAGAGTGGCGATGCCTGAAACCGGCGAGATGCGATCGATCAGGCCGAACATGGTTGCCCCGTTGGAGGCGAGCAGCAGCGGGGCGCCGATGAAGCCCAGCACGGGAAGGACCCGCGGAACCAAGCGGGACTTGTAGAGCAAAGAGCCCAGCAACAACGCGTTCATGGCCGGGATGAGGCTTTGGCCCAGGAGGAAGAAGCGGTCGTACAGCGCCACCAAGGCTTGGCCGCTGACAACTGCGTCCGCTCCGGCTCCGGCCTCCCGCAGGCTGACGACGGCCAGCAAGCAGGCGACGCCGGCGACGATCGTTGAGGCTTCCAAGGTACGTGCCGCTACGAACCCCATCGCGAGCGACTGGTTTTGCCTCTTGACCACCGGATAGAGCACTACGGCCGTTCCGATGCAGGCGAAGGCGACAACCATCTCCAGGACGCCGCCCACCATGACGCCTGTGTCCGGGCCGGAGCCCGTGACGTAGCCGCGCTCGTGGACCGGCGCGTAGAGCGTAAGGGTGGGGATGGAGACAAAAGTTGCCAGGTAAAGCGCGCCGGCAAGGAGTGCTGTTTTCCGGTTTCGATCCATGCGGGCGGGATTCGCTGCTGCTGTCATTGGAGCCTCCGAGGGGGTGAGGTGTACGGCGTACACCTTCGATATTTGAGATAGTAGGTGTACGCTGTACACCATGTCAAGGAGTCACAACCAGACCGGCAACGGCGCCGGAGGGACGGCTGTCCTGCGCCGCGCCCCGCTGAGCCGCGAGCGCGTGCTGCGTGCCGCCGTCGTACTGGCTGACGAGGCGGGAATCGACTCACTGAGCATGCGCAACCTGGCGCAGGAACTGGGTGTGGCTCCCATGGCTCTGTACAAGCACGTGGCCAACAAGGAGGAACTCCTTGACGGTATGGTCAGCGTGGTGGTGGCCGAGATTGATCCACCGGCCACCGGGCCTGACTGGAAGTGCGGTGTGCGGGAGAGGGTTCTTTCGGCTCGTCGTGCGCTGCTGCGGCATCCTTGGGCGCCGCAGGTGATCGAGTCGCGCACGCAGGCTCCGCCGATCGTGCTGGACTACATGAATTCGTTGATCGGAATGTTCCTGGCTGGCGGGCTTTCCGCGGACCTCACGCACCATGCAATGCATGCACTCGGCAGCAGGATGTGGGGATTCACCCAGGAGGTTTTCCCGACGCCGGCACCGCCCGCCGATCCCGAAATGCAGGCCATGATGTTCCGCGAGGTCGCGCAGCGGTATCCGCACATCGTCACGATCGCGACCATCGGCTCACATGATGACGGCACCGCCCTCGGTGGAGGATGCGACGACCAATTCGAGTTCGAATTCGCCTTGGACGTCCTTCTCGACGGCGTCGAACGGCTCCACCAACGGGGCTGGAGCTCAGCGGGCCGCGCCCACAGCTAGGGAATTGTCACCATTGCCGGCGGACGCTGGCTTTGGTGCCGGTCACCAGGGTGGCGGCCGGAACGTCGTCGGCGACCACCGAACCGGCGGCGATCACGGCGTCGCGGCCGATGCTCACGCCCGGCAGAATCGTGGCCCCGGCACCGATCCACACATTCTCCGCAACGTCGATGGGCGCGCCCGTCAGCCAAAGCCGCCGTTCTTTCGGGTCTACCGGGTGGCCGTTGGTGATGAAGGTGACCTTCGGGCCGATCATGGTCCGCTCGCCGATCCGGATCCCCGCATAGTCCAGGAAAGTGCAGCCCTGGTTGATGAACACGCGCTCGGCGAGGTCGAGGCGAAGGCCGTGGTCCGTGTAGAAGGGCGGATAGATCGTGACGCGCGGAGGAAGCGGCCGCCCGAGGATTTGCTCGAACAGCTCCGCTTTTCCCGCTTCGTCGTCGAACGGCAAGACGTTGAGCCGTGAGGTCAGTTGGGTGACTTGCAGGACCCGCTCGCTCATGGCAGTGAACTCGGGACTGTGGATACGCATGAAACGGTCGCGGGACATTCCCCGATCCTCTCGCGCCCCCGCCGCATGGATCAAGAAAGCCCCGTGGGCGGGGAGGGAATAGCTATGGGTCCATGCGGCGGACCTCGATCGGCCACAACCGCGCTTCGCCCAGCTTGCCCGCGATCTCCACGGCCCGGGCGGTATCGGCGCAGTCAACAATGTAGAACCCGGCCGCGATTTCCTTCGTCTCCATGAACGGCCCGTCGGTGACGGTGCGCTCGCCGCCGTTCGTTGTGACGTAGGTGGCTTCTTCGCCCAATTCGTGCGCCTCGACAAATTCTCCGTTGGCGCGGAGCTCGGCCTGCAGCGTGGCGTGGGCTTGCATGATCGCGTCCACCTCGTCCTGCGGGAGCGCGTTCCAGGTGTCGAAGTTGTTGGGGATCAAGAGGAGGTGCTTCATTTCTGCTCCTTGAGGGTGGTCTCTGCCAGCCGCTTGCTGAGGTAGCGGCGTTCGGTGTCGCTCGGTGCGAGTGCCTGGGCGCGTTGGTATTCGAGGTTGGCCTCGGTGGTCCGTCCGAGGCGTCGGAGGAGGTCGGCTTTGGCGGCCGGCAGCAGGTAGTACCCGTCGAGTGACCGCTTGTGGTCCAGTTCCTCGATGAGGCCAAGTCCCGCTTCGGGCCCTTGGGACATCGCGACGGCGACAGCCCGGTTAAGTTCGACGACGGGCGAGGGCGCAACGCGGGAAAGCGCCTCGTAGAGCGACGCAACGCGGCCAAAATCGGTGCGGTCGAATTCGGGCGCCGCCATGTGGCAGGCCGCGATAGCGGCCTGGATACGGTAGCTCCCCGGCGGGGTGCCGTGCTCGACGGCGGTTCGCTCCGCCGTCGTGAGCAAACCGCTCGCTTCGGTGACCGAGGCCGTGTCCCAGAGGGTGCGGTCCTGGTCCTCGAGCGTGACGATGTCTCCGTAGTCGTCGAGTCGCGAGCGCCGGCGTGCGTGGTGGAACAGCATGAGCGCCAGCAGCCCGAGTGCCTCCGGTTGTTGAGGGGAACTGCGGAGCAGGCTGACAAGCAAGCGCGCCAGCCGGATTGCTTCCTTGACGAGCGGGTCACGGGTCAAGGAGTCGGCGCCGGTGGCGGAGTAGCCTTCGTTGAACATGAGGTACAGCACGGCCAGGACGCCGGCGGTGCGCTCGCCGAGAAGCTCCGGCGGTGGCACCCGGTAGGGGATTCCTGCTTCCTTGATCTTGGCCCGGGCACGGACCAGCCGCTTGGACATGGTGGATTCGGAGACGAGGAACGCGCGGGCGATCTCGTTGGTCCCCAAGCCTGCGACTGTTCGTAGGGTGAGCGCCACCCGGCCTTCCATGGGGAGGGCCGGATGGCAACAGGTGTAGATGAGCCGTAAGCGGTCGTCGTCGAGTGTTGGTCCGCCGTCGGGCTCTTCGGGCAGTTCCTTGAGTTCCGAGAGGATGGCGAGCTCACTGAGTGCCCGTTTTTCGCTGGCCGCGCTGCGGAGGCGGTCGATCGCGCGGTTCTTGGCTACGGTGGTGATCCAGGCGCCGGGGTTTTTCGGGATGCCCCGGATGGGCCAGTCAGCCATGGCGCGGGCGAAGGCGTCTTGTACGCAGTCTTCGGCCAGGCTCCAGTCGCCCGTTACGCGGATCAGCGTTGCGTTGATCCGTGCGCTCTCCGAGGCCGAGGCTGCCGTGATGGCTGATTGGACCTCCGTCAGCTCGGGCACGCCTGCATCCTTTCACGTAGCACCTGTCGCTTACAGGCCGAGTGGCCATACGGGCCGGATTTCGATCTTGCCGAATTTGGCCATGGGGTGTTTGGAGGCGATTTCCACGGCTTCGTCGAGGTCTGCGCAGGAGATGACGTCGTACCCTGCGATCCATTCTTTCGTCTCGGCGAACGGCCCGTCGGACACCAGCACTTCACCCCCGCGTACGGTTACGGTGGTGGCGTCTTGGACGGGACGCAAGCGGTCCCCGTGCCGGGTGACGCCGCGTCCTTCCATTTCGGCTACCCATTCCTCAATGTTGTCCTCCTCGGCCACGTACTTCGGCGCGGTGGGATCGGTGCAGATGAAAAGCATGTATTCCATGTTCACTCCTATTTCTTGTCGATACCCCTACGACGGATGTGCCCGCCCCAAAAGGACACCCGGGGAAGAATTTCTTTCTGGAATGTATCGGCGGGCCTGCGTGAGGACGCTTGTCCCGATAGTAGTCCGCTGTGAGACTGTGGGCATGGCGAGTTCTATCGAGGTGTCCTGGGAGTTGGACGGCATCACCATGGAGGGCACGGTTGTCCGGCCCGACGGCGATGGTCCGTTTCCGGCGGTGGTTCTGGTTGCCGGCAGTGGCCCGACGGATAGGGATTGGTGCTCGCCGTTGATCCCGGGCGGGAACGGGAGCGCCAAGCTCTTCGCGGAGGCGTTCGCTGATGCCGGTTTCGCGTCTATCCGCTACGACAAACGGGCGTCGGGTCCGCGGGCGATAGAAAACGTCACGAAGCTTTTGGGATCCGTGAGCATGCAGTCCCACCTGGACGAGTTGGTCGCCGCCGTTGGGGTGCTCGCCGGCAAGGATTTCGTTGATTCCGCACGGATTGTGGGGCTCGGAAACAGCGAGGGCACGCTTCACGTGCTGCATTACGCCACGAGCCAGCAGGAGTTTCCGTTCGTCGGGATCATCCTTGCGGCGCCGCCTGGCCGGCCGATCCAGGCCGTGTTGCTGTCCCAGCTGGCCCTTCAGTCTGCCCAGGTTCCTGGGGGTGCCGAGATGATGGCCAAGGTGGAGGAGGCAGCGTCGCGATACGCGGAGGGGCTGCCGATGAACCCGGATCCCGGCATTCCGGACAGCGTGAAGATGGTGCTCGCGAGTTTCGAGGCCCCGATGAACCTGCCGCTCGCACGCGAGCTGTGGGTGGAGTCCAGCCTGGACTCGTTGGGAATGGTGCGGATTCCTACCCTCGTGTTGATCGGTGGAAAGGACCTGCAGATCGACTTCCACGCCGATGGGCACCCCCTGCAGGAAGCCGCTACCGGGATGCCGAACGTGACCTTCGCGTTCCCGCCCAACGCCAACCACGTCTTCAAGGAAGATACGCGCAGCAAGGCCGAGGTCCTCGCGTCACCCGGCACGGGCTACAACGAGCCCGGCACCCACCTGGACCCCGAGAGCCTGGACACGATCCTCACCTGGCTGGCGGATACGGTGAAATAACGACGACGGCGGGCTGGCGCGGGCTGGGCGGCGTCGGTTGCGGGGGTGGGGGTGAGTGGGGCGGGGCGAGGGTGTCCGGTTTCCTCAGATAGGCTCGCTGGATGAGTGAAAACACGCCGCGCCTTGCAAGTTATTTGGATAAGCAGTTGCCAGGGGCCTATCAAGCGCTCAACGCATATGCCGAGCAGGTGAATGCGGCCGCGGATAGGGCAGGGATTCCGCGGACCACCTTGGAGTTGGTGAATTACCGTGCCTCGCAGATCAACGGTTGCGCGTTCTGCTTGGACCTCCATCATCGTCGCGCTCTCAGCTATGGCGAGACGGAGCAGCGACTGTCCCTGATCCCGGTGTATGAAGAGGTGGAACTCTTCAATGAGGCTGAAAAGGTGGCCCTCGAACTCGCTGAACAGATCACACGCATGAGTGTCGAGCATCCAACCCCGGAACTATTCGCACGGGCGCGTCAGGTTTACACGGAGGAGCAGATCAGCGTGCTTTGTATGGCCGGGATCGGAATCAATGCTTTCAATCGGCTGTCGATCCTCAGCGGGCATCCGGTGCGGAAAGCCCGGAGTTAGAGCATCTTTGCTGGTTACTCTGCGGTAATTTGCGTCATCTTGAGCTAGATTACCCGTGTTCGAAACGTCTATTCGCGCTTAGAAACACCAATTCGTATGATTACCCCATGAATATGGGGGGATTAGTTCGCAAAGCTGTTATTCCTGCGGCCGGGTTGGGTACTCGATTCTTGCCTGCCACTAAGGCTATGCCGAAGGAAATGCTGCCGGTAGTTGATCAGCCGGCCATTCAGTATGTGGTGGAGGAAGCCGTTAAGGCGGGTCTCGATGACATCCTGATGATCACCGGGCGCAACAAGCGTTCGTTGGAAGACCATTTCGATCGTGCGCCTGCACTCGAACGCACTTTGGAATTGAAGGGCGACGAGACTCGTCTCGCCACCGTGCAGCACGCGTCCGGTCTCGGCCCGATTCATTATGTCCGTCAGGGCGAACCTAAGGGTTTGGGCCATGCCGTACTTTGTGCCAGGCAGCACGTAGGGAATGAGCCCTTTGCGGTGCTGCTGGGTGACGATCTCATTGATGAGGATGACGAGCTTCTCTCCATCATGATTGACGTCCAGTCCAAGACTGGCGGGTCGGTAATTGCTCTTATCGAGGTTGAACCGTCCCAGATCAGCGCCTACGGGTGCGCTGATGTTTCAGTTGTCCCTGGCGGGGACTATGTCCGTGTGAATAGCCTGGTCGAGAAGCCTTCGGTTGAAGAAGCACCATCGAACCTGGCTGTTATCGGACGATATGTGCTGCACCCTGCCGTTTTCGATGTCCTCGAAGAGACGGGGCCCGGGCGCGGCGGCGAAATTCAGCTGACCGATGCACTCCAGACCCTCGCGGCGGGCGAAGGCGAGGGCGTCGGTGTTTACGGTGTGGTCTTCCGCGGGCGCCGGTACGACACCGGCGACAAGCTCAGCTACCTGAAGGCCGTTATCACGATCGCTTCAGAACGGGCCGAGTTTGGCGAAGACCTGAAGTCCTGGATGAAGGAATTCTTGGGCTAGGGACCCTAGTAGCGGATTTGTTATGCGCGTTGCATGGAGAGGCGCGCGAAGCGGAGGATCCTCAGGATGGCTGGTGCAAGCTCGTCCTCCATCCTGAGGTATGCGTCGGCGCCTTGCTTGTAGGGGTCCGCTACGTCATTGTCTGAGGCTTGTGCGGCGAGGACAAGGTGTCGCACGGACGACGCCCGTGCCGGTAGGTCTCGCCAGAATGTCAGGTGGTCGACGCCGGAGGTGTCGTCGTCACGTTCTTCAAGGGCACTTACCATCCGGGCAAATTCGCGGATCGTGAAGGTTCGCTTGAGAAGGGAAGGGTCAAGCTGGAGGACTTCACCTCTGTGGCTGGATGCCATGGTGAGCACCAGGTCCTGTTCCTTCAGGATCTTCTGCGTGAGCTGGCGGGCCGCAAAATGACCCGGAGAGCCGCCATATGTTTGGATAACATCCGCCGAGAGGGGTTGAATCGGCTCGCCGACCATTGCCCGAGTGCCGGCACTTCTGACTTCGAACCCACCGGCGAGGACTTGGTCGAGCCCCGCTTGAAGTAGCCGTTCAGCGACGGGGGAGCGGCAGATGTTGCCGGTGCAAACGGTGAGGATCCGAACGGGGCGGGGCAAATCCACGGGTAGTGCTCTCTTACTTGACTGGTGTGTGCAGGGTAGTGCAGATGTTTTTAAAAATTTATATGTGATCGAGCTTTGACCTAGGCGCTGAACGGCTGGCATCAGCCCCGCGCGAGGGCGATTGCCGCCACAGCGAAAGAAATAAGGGCGAGGACGATCAGCAAAGCGATTGACCACGTCTGCTTACTTATGTAAGGAATCGGTGGAAGCGAAAGTGCATCAAAATTCAAGCTCAGCCTTTTCCGCTTTCGCCAGTGTCTCCCCATGGTCATAAATTACAGCATGCGCAAAGCAAAGAGGGGTTGTTTCCGGATAATCGGAAACAACCCCTCCTTTAGTAGCACTTTAGGCTGCGGTTTCGGCCTTCGCGCGGCGACGAACCACAACTACCGAGGCGGTACCGGCTACCAGCGCACCGGCGCCGACCAAGCCCCAGAGAACCAGGCTGGAGTCGACACCCGTGTTAGCCAGACCCGTACCGGTGCTGGTAGCGCCAGACCCGGTGTTGGCGAGGCCTGCGGGGCTGACGCCGGCGGCGACCACCGTTGCGGTGACCGTGTGGCCGGACGTAGCGCCTACTGCGGTCAGCTGGTAAGTTCCGGCTGCAGATAGCGTGACGTTGGTGGAGAAAGCGCCCGAGCCGTCAGCAACGGCCGTTACCGTTGTCGGTGCGAGGGAAAGGGCTCCCGGTACAGCCAAGGCGATGCCGCCGCCCGTGCCGGGTGCTGCCGCGCCCTGAGGAGCAGCGGTAAAGGTGATCGTGACGTTGATGGTTTCGCCGGGCGTGAAGCCAGCTCCGGAGAACACGACGGTTCCGCCAACGGTTACTGTGGCGCTGGATACGGTGCCCTGCTGGGCCGGTGCCGGGTAATCAACGGCCATGGCCGGAGCGGATGCGGCGAGTGCGATACTGCCCGCGAGCGCGAGCACTGCAAGTGATTTCTTCAATTTTGTCCCCCTGAGACCTGGTACGTACTTGAGATTAGTACGCATTCCAATTGTGTTGATGCGTGATTTCATCCACCACGGACACGTGAACTGAAATCTGAGACCTACCCGAGAAAGAAGCTATCATCCCCCGAGCGGGTTCCGCAAAGTAAATCCAAAGCTGTTACAAAGGGTTTACACGCTGTCTACCTGGTGGTACTGCAACTCTCCGTTTGGGTCGGGAGTACTACTTCGCTAACGGGTTCGACGGAAGGCGTGACAACTACTGTGGGCTGGCTCTGCTGGACGATCTTACTGAATGTGAATTCTAACGTGCTGCTTTCGCCTGGAGCCAAACGGACGGAAAGCGTGCCGACGGGACGGTCATCGTGACGCTGGGCTCCGAACGGGACCTGTTTATCGTTCTGCGTTGCAGTCTCGACTTGGGCTTGGGCTGGACCGTAGGCGATCACGTTGGTCTGAACGGACCCTGCTGGCACGCCATACGCTCCTGCTGCCGTGACGTATGCCGGCAACGTTGTCGCTGCATCTAGCGGCGCCGTGTTGGTCATGGTGATCCGTACCTTGACGGTCCCGTAACCGCCGCTTGGGCACTGTGTGATCAGTTGAACCTTTTGCTTGATGTAAAAGTCCATCTTTGCACCCGTGCCATCGTTAAAGTAGGCGCCAAACTGGGCTCCGGGCACGCTGGGCCCAGAAATCGAACCGCTAAGCGTGTATCTAGCAAGGACGGACTGCTCTGTCGCGTCGGCTGACCAAAGAAGAACTCTTCGCTCTTCAACACCTTTTCCAACTCCAGCCAGAAGCTTCTTGGCTTCGCCTTTGCCGGATGTGAGGGCGCCAAAGACTTCCTTAGCTACGACTGCGAAATACGCGTCTTGAGCCTTCGGCTCCTTTATACCGGCGTATACGTCTGAAAGAAGGGTCTTTACCACATTAGCCCCGGTAAGTTGGCTCGGGAGCTTACCATCGGCGATGGCCCTAACAGCTGGATCTTGAAGGCTGACAGGGCCCGTGGCGTCCAATATGTAGCCCAGAGCCACCGGGTCGATCGAGACGGCACCGTCGAGCTGTTCGCCCTTCTTTTGCTTCCACATTTTTATGGCTGTGCTCGCAGCGGTAGGGAAATCGGGCGTGAAGTTGACGTCCTGCATAAAAGTGCCCAGGCGATTGCTAAATATACGCTCTTGCTCGGTGTCGACTGGGACTGGGGGGCTGAACGTCCCCAGCTCGGTGGCGCTACTTTCAGCTGAAAGACTTACTTTGCCCTTGTCAGCAGTGAGAACAACCAAAGCCCCTGGAATACCGCCGGTAGCGCGCGCCTCGGCGCTGTTCTGGACAAGGAGTAGATAGTGTCTAGGACCGTCCGCCCCCAGCATGCTTGGGGCAAGCCGGGCAGCATCTGCGGCCGTGTCAAGTTCATCGACGACAGAGCCTAGCTGTTGCCGAGCCTGGACAAGCGGTCCTGAGATCTGCGGGAGCAAATTGTCGGCGTTGATTCCATTTAGACGCTCAGCCGAAGCCCGCACGGCCTGAGCAGCGGAAGCAACTGCTGGAGCCGCTTTCCGAATTGGCTCCAGATCGCTGCCGTTACTGCTTGGCATCAGTTTGTCCCAATTGATCGAATCATAGATTCCCACCAAAGGAGCGACACCCCGAGTAGCGACGTCGTCTGCCGATCTGGCCACTTCAGCAGTAGCAGAAAAATTTGCGCCGAGCCATGGTACTGCCGAGGCGAGTGACCAAAGCGGGTCAGACGCGGCTTCGCGGGCTGCTGCTGTGTGTTGTTGCAGTTCGTTGGCGATTGATGATGCCTCGGCAGAACGGTTCTGCAGCATGCTCTCTTTGAGTTTGGGCACCAACTGCGTAGACGCCTCAAGCTCCGACTTGATTGTCGTGGCTTTTGCGCCGAGCCAAAGAACGCAAGCTCCGGATACTAAAAGCGCCGCGGCTAAAGGAATGCCGGTCGACAGGAGGAATCGACGTCGTCGGTCTCGCACGGGCTTCCGTGGTTGATTCGACTTGGTACCGTCAGAAATCAAATTCAGATTGGGATCGTCAGTCATTGGTTCCTAATCGTTTTGAGGTCATGAAGAAATCCCATCTAGTAGGCGCCGCTTTTGCCAAAGACCGCACGAGCCGTTCGTAGCATAATTACGAGATCACCCGCGAGTGACCAGTTTTCGACGTAATAGAGATCTAGACGCACCGAATCCTCCCAGGACAGGTTGGAGCGACCGCTCACCTGCCAGAGGCCGGTAAGTCCCGGCTTCACCAAGAGTCGTCGTCGCACGTCTTGTTCATAGGCGTCGACCTCGCGTCGCAACGGTGGACGAGGACCTACAAGGCTCATGGAACCTGTCAGAACGTTGAAGAGTTGTGGCAGCTCATCAAGGCTGTAACGCCTGAGGACGCCGCCTATGCGAGTGATTCTCGGGTCATCCTTGATCTTAAAGAGCAGGCCATTTCCTTCATTGCGCTGCTCAAGTTCGGCACGTCGAGCCTCAGCGTCGACGACCATCGACCTGAATTTCAACATATCGAAAGTAGCGCCCTCTATTCCGACTCGTTCCTGCCTGAATAGGACCGGGCCGCGACTGTCGATCTTCACAAAGAGCGAAAGTACCGCCATCAGAGGGAGGGTCAGAACGATCAGGAGACCTGAAACGACCACATCAAACAGTCGCTTCGCTACGCGTTGTCCTCCCTCTAAAGTCGGCGTAGTGACGTGGATCAAAGGGAGTCCAGATACCTGCTGAGTATGAATTCTCGGGCCCGCGATGTCTGTCAGAGCAGGAGCCATAATCAGACCGATGTTTCTCGATGCCAACTCCCAACCCAACTGCCGGATCGTCTGCGGATGTAGCTGGACGCCGGCCGAAACTGCCACAGCGTCTGCGCCGCATTCCTCAATGGCGATGAGTATTGATTTGGTGTCGGCTTCGTGACCCAGAACCCGAAGTCCTGAATCTTTTTCGATCTCAGGGCTACCCGAAGTACCAGGCATATAGGCGGCGACCGGCAGGTATCCAGCATGCTTGGCATGCCGGAGTGACGCCGCCAAGTGCGCGACAGCGCTCGGACCGCCGAGCAGTAACAAACGTGACATGCTCGCGCCATGCTGTCTATCAACGCTGAGGTGCTGTCGATACAACCACCTACCGAGAAGCAGGCCGCAGAGTCCAACGGGAAGAGCAACGCCTACATATCCTCTTGCGGTTTCGATCCGAAACACGTAGGAGAAGATAGCTATCAGGCCAAACAACCAAAGAGAGGCGGCTGCAACACGCTTGTATTCGTCTTGGCCCGCTCCAAGGATTCGACTATGCCGGCTGTTCCAGGCGCCCAGCATCAGCCACCATGCGACGACAATCGCTATCGAAAGCCAAACATAGTTCGGTGAGTCGTGAGTTATTTCGAAGCTTGGTTCGACGCCAAACCGAATGACGTACGCACCCGCCACGGCCCAGACAACAACGAACGCATCGAGAACCCGAAGAACGCGCGAAGTTCTTAATCGCCAATCAGGCATTGCCCCCACTCATCCCCAATAGCCGCATCGTATTCATCTATGGGTGACCCCGCCGACAGAATACATCGGCGCAGCACATCAAGGTAATGTTGCAAGAACTGGCAAATCGTTCGTTCAGTTACTGGACAACCGGAATCTGCCATCGAGTGTCGGAAAATTTCTTCAGGTGGCACTTATGCCAGACCTGGCCGTCGCAGGTGGCTGCGGGTTCCGTCCGCTCGGTGTCACACGTGCGCACCAGTTGCCCGATTCGATTGGTGCGTCCATGTCATCTCGAGACTTGCTCCGGTTGGGAGACGAGAGCATCTGGATAGTCCCGCTACAATCGGGGTGGTGCAAAGGCGGCTCGGCCTCCACATCCAAACATCGTATAGGGGGAACGAACTTGGATCAGCCTGATCTGATGTGTTCTGGCGATCGCCGACTGATAGGCGTGGTACCCGCTGTCCTCGCCGATCTGACGGTTCCCCCGGACCTGTCTACATTCGGCGAACAGGCTTGCAGTCTGCATTTCTCCCGCCAAGCCCATCACGGGGACCACAATGGATCCTAAAACCCTTGGTCCTAGCAATCGGAGGGATTTCTCCGATGAGATCCAAGCGAGGCACACCTCGCTGTCGACATCCCTTCTGATCGGTTTTCCGTTTCTAATTGCACTTTCGGCAATATCGACCCTACTAGTTATCCTCAGTCCTGATGCAGGTCCCGTTGCTGCGATTGCGCCGCTATTATTGTGCGTCACAAGCAAGAGTGTGCGACCACTCCTAGCTGCCTGCTTTGCCGGAAACATGCTCATGCTTTTCGGAGCTGCGGGTGAAGTCGAATACCTTGGCTATCTAACTATCGACTCTTCCACATCCGCATTCGCCATCGCCTTTTCCAATGTTTTCGCCATTTCGATAGCGACGATCAGTAATCGTAGTTTCTCAGTAAGCCGCGACAAGGCAACACAGATTGTCCCTCTGTCTCTTCACGCTTTTCTGCTGATTGGATCGGCGGTTGTGTTACTTGCGCGCTTCACATCAGGCATTCCCCTTCTTCAGGGAGATGCTAGTAGGCTAAATGGGCTGCTCACTGTAAATCCATATCTGGGATTGCTCAGCGGCGTACTTCCAATTACTGCAGCCTTCCTAACCAGCAAAAAATCGAAACTAACGGTCACCTTAAAAGTAATCGTGGCGATTCTAGTGTTAGGTACGGCCAGCAGGCTGCTCCTAGGTGGATATCTGGTAGGGCTCGCCACGTCATCCTCCCTGATGAGCACCGGAAGAGTGGGCAAACGCCAGCGGTTTTATATCGTACTGGGCGGCGTTCTTGCTATTGTGTCGATTATCAAGATCTACACCGCTAGAACAGCTGAAGGTATTCAACAGGTCTATGAAAACCGACTGCAGGATATTGGGGGTGTAGCAGGATGGATTTCAGACATCCTTGGGCCCAGCATCTTCTATGCTGCACGTAATGGCCTGGTAGTTCACGAAGTCTTACAGAATTATGACAGCCGACCGCCAAACGGTTTTATTTTTGGCGGTCTACTTCATGCCATCAACTTGGCACCAGATCCTGAATTGTGGATGACAACAGCCGTCGGATTCTCTGCAACGTCGGTCGGTGCCGTCGCCACACCGGTCTGGGCTGGAGCAAACGCAGATTTTGGATCCATCGGAGGATTGCTCGTGGCCGCGATAATGGGCGCCTTGATGGCTTTTGTGCTTCGCTGGGTGCCTAACCTTCGCAATTGGTTCGCTTTTGGGATTTTGCTTTCGTTTTACGGAAGTTACCTAGTGTCAATGCAGTTCCTAGCGGCATCGGTTGTGATCACCGGTGTTGTCCTTTGGAATAATGCGAGGCTTTCCAGAGATAGTGATGCCAGCAAGTTACCCCTAGCTTCAAAGGTTTGACGTTTTGAAGTACTCAATGAACAATGTCTCTTCGAGCATCAGGACCGCTATCCACAAGTCTTATCTGCCTTTTGGACGGTTGGTTTATGCTGCTGCTTCAGGATTTAGCTTGCTGGTCGCAACACAATTTGCTTCTGACCTGACAGTAGTCGGTGAATATGTATATCAGGTCGGATATGCTTCCGCTGCGGCAACGGTTGCCGGCCTAGGGCTGGACCGGATCCTGGCCCGAAGGATCTCTTCTGGTGAACTGCGGTTAGGCTTCCCTCAGGTAGTCCTGAAATTCCGAATTTTATTGGCAATACTACTGGTCACGTTAAGTATCGGAATCGGAATATTCATCGGCCAACTCGCTGTATTCGGGTCGGTGGCCTTCTTCATCGTTAGCCGACTATTCTACGCGGACATGGAGGCTGTCTGGGTCGGCGCAAAACTGGGGGATAGGTCACTCTTTGTTGCTTTAGTGACAAACGGTATCTTGACCGGCGCCGGCATTATCCTCGGCTCGTTTTACAGTTCGGCGGCAATGATCGCGTTTTCTTCCCTCGGAAATGTGATTGCACTTGGAATCCTACTCTCTCGCAGTAGGCTTCCATTATCAAATGCCCTGCTGCCGGGCCTGGTTCGTGAATCTCAAGGTATTTCGGGAAGTCTGCTACTGGCAATCGTCTACGGTCGGGTCGATTTGGTGATCCTAGCGGCATTTGGTGCTCCACTCCCATCGGTAGCATTTTACGGCGTTGTGACTCGAATATTTGACGCCCTTGCGCTAGTGCGGGGCTCATTGGCGCAGTACGAAGCGCGAGACATATCTTCGCTGCGCTTAAGGACAAAGGCCCGGCGGTTGCGTGCTCTCTCAACTCGCACCCAAGCCATAGTCTTTCCGGCAAGTTTTTGTGGGGTCGTTATTCTCCTGGGCCTCGAAGCAGCCCATGTTTTGCTACCGTTTGAAGCTACCTTCATTGAAATGGCTATGTTGTTTTCGGCCATACCGCTGTTCTTTAGCCATTTACCGACAACAACGATGATCTATTCCGACAGAAGAACTCACCGGCTACTCATCGGTAGTGTTATAACGTGCGCGGGGAGCGTTGGTATTAAGTGGCTTTTGATTAGTGTGGGCAATTTAGCGGGAGCTATCTTTGCTATTGGCCTCGTGGAATTGCTCAGCTGTCTAGTTTTCTATTTACTATATTGGGAAAATGCGCGCAGCTGGGCATCCAGTCGAACTGTGTGGCTTCCTTCTATTGCCGGGATTCTGATCGCCGGTATTTCTGTGGTCTTTACTTAATTTTTTGCTACGTCACCGCCTAAATTGGCCTAATGTTTTTTGCGTTGAATGGGGGAAGTCTTGCCGGACAGATTTGCGGTCGCCGGGCTCGGTTGGTGGGGCGTTGGGCCCGTCGAAATGGCTCAAGCAATGACGCGTAACGGTGATACCTGTGATTCGGTCATTCTTTGGAATATACGCCGTCGATTGGACCGTCTTTTGATGAGTTCACCATTCTCAGGCATCGAAGGGCTTAGACGTTTGAACGCTTCTTGCCTATCTCGTCACGAAAGCTACAGGGCGATTTTTGTCGTTTCGCCTCACCGATTTAGTTTGCGGATGCTGAGGTCCCTCAAGTCACGATGTGCGGAGTTAGTCGCATTGATCGGTGATGCTCCGCTAGGAGCGCGCAGGGTCGAAACCACGAACTGGAGTATTTTTGACAGGGTACTCTCAGCCGATGAGTCTTGGCTTCGTCTGATTCCTGATGGTTGTAGTGTTAAGGGAATCATGCCCTGGGGATCGACATTGATCGATCCGGCGCTGTTGAGCTCTGATACATATGAACCGAGTTCGGTTGTAATGGTTGGTTCCCCGTATCCTGAGCGAATTGAACTGGCTAAACAATTGGTCGGGAGATCGAAGCTCATTCTCCAAGGAACAGGCTGGCCGAATATACCGGGCGTGATCTTGCGTCCATCAGCCTCGCGACTCGCGACTTTAGAGCAAATTCGGGCCAATCGTGAACTTGTGGTGAATGTCCATCACGACCAGTTCGATCGTGGACTAAACCCTCAGTTTTATGACTTTGCAGCAGCCGGCATTCCCCAGGTCGTCGTTCATGCAGATGACATATTTACTTATCGGCTTGGATTGGATTCCTTGTCGCAAGACCGCAGTTTTTTGGACCAGGATTTGCTTTTGGACGAGCGAATTCAGTCCGTCAATTCGGAATTAGTGGCCAAGGTAAGGAATTCTTACATGTTTCATTCTTGTATAAAGAGGGGCTTAAAGTGAAAGATATCATTCTTTGTATTACCTTCGGCCACGCATCTGCTCAGGTTCGTCTGGCTCTTCAAGGCGCAGTCGCTTATGCCAGCGAGAACCCGGACACCTTGGTTCTTGCTGTGGATGATTGCAGCGGGAACGCACCTTCAGACATCGGTGGTGTGACAGTGTCAGAAACTCCCTCCCGCCGAGGGTTTGCCGGAGTTGTCTCATATGTTGTGGGACTTCACCCGAAGTTCTCAGGTCGGCTTCTTCTGATTAACCCCGACGCGAGCCTTGCTAAAGAATCAGTAGGAGCATTACTTTCAGTCGAAAGTGGCATGGCTGTACCACGGGTACTTGATTCGCGTGGAATGTTGGAAAACGTCCGTCGAGCGACGACGGGCGGGGAACAGCTTTGCGCTCTCCTCTTTGGTGAAGGTGTGACACGTAGGAGCATCGCTACCTTGGGACAGGAGACTCAAACTGTGCAATGTCCACCGTTCGCACCGTCGGGCTCAGTCTTGTCTGTTCCGTTGGATTATTTGCGCTCGGTCCCTCTGCGAGATGAGTTCTTTTGGCTGGAACAATCTGATTGGGTATATCGATATTCGCAGCGGGCTGGGGCATTTGAGATTTCCGTTCTCCCCTCGGTTGCTACCCACACTGGAGCTTCCACATCGCTGCGGTATCCAGTTAGTGTTGCCGCGAGCCAGCTGCAATCAAAGGTTAACTTCATAACAGAGTACGGTCACGCTTGGTTCCGCCTGCTGATTCCTTTGGCTGTGCTGCTTCGATCGATTCGTTTCAGCGTTAGGACTCGCAGTCTTACGAACGGAATTTTTCTTGTAAAGGTAGTCATGGGGAAAGCAGACTGGAGGGTCAATAGATGAGAATCCTGATATCAGATGCCTACAGTCCCACAAACGTAGGAGACGGTGAACTTGTCCGTCTTTCGATTGAGTCAGTTCGGAGCCGTTACGGCGTTTTACCGGTTGTTTTATGCACCGACAAGGCGGGTTTTGAAGCCGACCCGGAATTTTCAGGAACAGAGTTTTGCTTCAAGCCTCTGAGCAGGGTTCGGTGGCGCACGTTCGATGCCGCCGGACGTTTGTCCATGCTCTTCAGGGATGTATCAGGAATACTTCTTGCACTGGTTACGAGCATACTGCCTATCCCGACCAGCACTCGAAAATCGCTTCTTAGGGCGTGTTCGCGAACCCTTCGCACGGCATGGCTTAGCGAGATCGTCAGAGCTGATCGAGTTGTCGGTGTCGGTGGCGGATATTTGGGCGATAAGTATTTGCGAGAGTCTCTGATTACACTTGCGCTCTATCGAGTTGCAATCGGCCTAAAGATCGACGTAGAGACGATGCCAATCAGCATCAGTTCAGCCAAGAGAACTTCGCTTAGTCTTGCCCTTAGATTTTTTGGTCGCGGCGTTCGTTGGAGAAGTCGGGAGATGACCACACAGAATATCTTGTTGGGACTTGGATTGCATTCTGATTGTGTTCCCGATTTGGCTTGGTTGAATGTGTCTGTTGACCGAACAGACCCTCAACGTATCACCGCGTTGGTCGTGGCTCCGCTCGGCAGCGACTTCTATGGCAATGACCGACCGAAGGAACCCAAAATATGGCCACACATGAGGGACTACGTTTCCACCCTTGATCCTGGTGCTCGAGTATCGCTAATCGCCATGCACTATTGGGACAACCGGCTTCAAGATGGACGGGACGACCAAGAGTGTGAGCGTGTTGCCGAGCTCATTCGTGGTGTTAATCCGCAGCTCAAGGTAAGTATCCATAAGCTGCGAAAATATTCTGAAGTCCTAACTCATATGAGCGGTGCGCGTTTTGCCGTCTGTGAACGGCTACACGCAGCGTTGGCTGGTCTTGCGGTTGGAACACAGACGAAGGTGGTGGGGTATGAGCCAAAACACAGGGGGGTACTAGAGTTGGCGGGTCTGCATACTCTTGTAGATGAATCGATTAATTCAATTCAAACGCGTATAACGTCCGAGTTTATTGCGGAAAAAGGCGCAGAGCAAGCAGTGCTTACTCGGCAGTCCGTTATGGAGGCTTAGATGCGAATTCTGCATGTAAACAAGTTCGCGTACCCGAAAGGTGGGGCCGAGAACTACATGCTACGGACTGCCTCTCATCAAAACAGTGCCGGTCATCATGTCGCTGTCTTGGGGGCCGATCCGGATACATCAATGCTTTCTGAAGATATCAGAACGTTTGGTCTTGACGTGCCCGACTATCATAAGCTTGAGGGCGTGGCAAAGTTAAAGGCTGCGAAGGACGTTTTATGGTCTCGCTTTGCGGCCGATGCAGTGGATAAAGCATTGGCGGCATTTAGTCCTGATATTGTGCACCTCCATAATTACGCACACCAGCTTAGTTCTTCTATAATTTCGGCTATTCGATCGCATCAAATACCGTCAGTATGCACGGCGCATGATTATAAGCTTATCTGCCCAGCGTACGTCGCTAATGTCAACAACGCGGATTGCTTCTCCTGCACGATCAAAGTATCTCCGAGGCTTCTCCGGGAAAAATGCCACCATGACAGTCTGGCCTGGTCGTCGGTGGTTGGCCTGGAAGCGCTGTTAGTAAGGTCCCGCCGTATGATTCCGGACCGAGTTATAGGTCCGTCGAAGTTTATGGCAGACGCTCTAAGGTCGAGTTGGATTGGACCTTTAGTCGATATTGATCTTGTTAGAAATCCTGTGGAGCCAAGCGGTCAAGACTGGGTAGGTTCTGGCGGATACCTCCTTTATGTGGGCCGGCTCTCAAGGGAGAAGGGAGTTGGGGAATTGATTTCAGCAGCAGGTTCCCTGGGTGTCCCCTTGGTAGTTGCGGGGGATGGACCCATAAGGACCGAGCTCGAAGAGATCGGTCGTTCAAAACGTTCGGATGTGAAGTTTGTTGGGCACGCAGACCAAAGCACCTTGGCTGCTTTACGTCGCGATTGCCTCGCGCAAGTCGTATCGAGTACATGGCCCGAAAACGCTCCGCTGTCGGCTTTGGAAGCTGCTGCTGACGGGGTGCCTCTACTCGTCACTGCGCGGGGCGGACTGCCCGAACTTTCAACTATCGGCGCCAGAACGGTCGTCCTTGCTGACCTAAGTTCCGTTGAGCTTTCTCGGGCAATCGATGCGATCCAGTATATCGACGGAGATCTAGAAAGATTTCGGACGGAAACCTCGTGGGATAGGCATATGGATGAACTCGATCGCGTCTACACTGGTCAAATCAACGCTATGAGGTGTGTATCTTGAAAGTTGCTCTCGTTGGATCACGCAATTTTCCGGCCCGGCACGGCGGGCTGGAAGTCGTTGTTGAAAATGTCGCGGATGGATTGGCTGCCCGTGAGATGAAGGTGCACGTCTTCGTCGGTGAATTAGGTGAGGATGCTGGTAATGGCAATCGCTTCCAGGTTCATGAAACGAGGACCGTTAAGGGAAAGTACTGGCACACCGCCTCACAGATCTTGTCGGGACTTGTCGAGATCCGCCGGCTTAAGCCGGATATAGTAAATATTCATGGGGTCGGTCCTGCGTTCCCGCTAGCCCTATCCAAACGAGCCTTCGGTGATGCTCCGACATTGGTGACTGCGCATGGCCTCGATTGGGAAAGGCGAAAATGGCCAGCGCCCGCTCGTTGGATCTTCCGCAAGATAGCAGTCCGATCACTAAAGAACGCCAGTTCAGTGTCGTGCGTTTCCGAATCGGTCGGTACTGAATTGGGTCGTATGCTTGGCTGTGAAGTTCAGTTCACTCCTAATGGGTTTAGTTTCCACGATTCTTCTGCCGATATTGATATTGAACTACCGGATAAGTATTCAGTAGTAATGTCCAGGCTGACTCCCGAGAAGAATATTGAAACGATTATTAATGCTTACAGCAAGGAAATCGCTAATACTCTTGGGCCGCTGGTCGTAGTGGGTGGGGGCGGAGGCTCCTACTCGGGGGAGTATGAGGACCAACTTCGCCGACTGGCGACTGGCAAAGAAATAGTCTTCGTTGGCCATCAAGAACGCCCCTCGGCACTTTCCATACTGAAAGGCGCGTCTCTGTACCTGTCACTTTCAAAGCTGGAGGCGCAGCCGATGGCTGTGTTAGAGGCTATGTCGCTAGGTGTTCCACTTCTTCTCAGCGACATCGAACCGCATCAGGAATTGTGTGGTGAATCAGCCCGATATGTTTCTGCGGACGACCAAGCTGGACTTAGGCGTGCTCTTCTGTCCCCAGACAACGAGGCTAGCAAAAGGCGGGCTGTGCTAGCCCAGGAGCGGGTGGCAGGCATGACTTGGGAGCGTTCGATTGACTTGTATGAATCGTGGTATCAATCTCACCCGTCATGACGGTTTGACTGCGTAAATGAATTAAAAGCACTGGAGGATTGCTTGGGAGCAGTCCTCCAGTGCTTTATTGATTCCCCACTTAGGGACGCGTCAACCTCGTCTTACGGTTTTAGGCGTAGCAGCCCTTACTGCCTTCCCACGCGGTCCACTGGGAACAGACTCGCCGGACGCAATTCGTCTTCTGTATTGCGATCGTCTTCGTAGTGATCTTCGCTGGTCGTGCTGCGGGAACGACGGACGGACGAGCGTCCTTTTCGGCCATGCGAACGATCCGCTGACTCATAACTGTAGTTGCTGTAAGCATAGGAATCTGGTCCCTTTGCGGGCAAGCGATTCAAGACGATACCCAAGACGTTTGAACCGACCATTTTTAGAGCGGCGAGCGACTTCTGGAGGTCGTGCTGCTTGAGCTTGTTTGACCCGGCTACTACAACCACACCGCCCACGTGCTGTGACAGCACCGCAGCATCCGTTACGGGCAGCAATGGCGGGGTGTCGACGACGACGCAATCAAATGCTTCTTCGAGTCGGCTGAGAAGGTCCCGCATTTCGTCGGAACCTAACAGCTCACTTGGATTCGGTGGCACCTGGCCCGACACGAGCACGTATAGGTTCTCGGTGCCCCACGGCTGGAGGAGCTCGTTGAGATCTGCTGCGCCAACGAGAGCAGTTGTCAGGCCTGCACTCCGATCCAAACCGAGGTATTCATTGACCATTGGCCGGCGGAGGTCCGCATCCACTAGGCAGACCGATTGCCCGGATTGAGCGAGAGCAATTGCAAGGTTAGTTGCCGTCGTGCTCTTTCCCTCACCCGGCACCGAGGACGTAACCAGAACCGTTTTAGCGTGTCCCGCGACATTCGCGAATTGAAGGTTAGTACGTAATTGTCGGTATGACTCTGCCCTCGGGCTTTGCGGAGCGGCCTGAGTAAGAAGAGGCCTTTTCGCCGCGTCTTGATCGAATGCGATTCCGCCAAGCAGTGGGGAGTCCGTCACTTTGCGAAGGTCAACCTCACTGCGGATGCGGTTGTCCAGGACAGTGCGAAGAACGGCAGCCGTCGCCCCGAGGGTCAGGCCAATCAAAAGGCCAATAATCAAGTTGAGTCGCGTGTTCGGCGCCGAGGGCGAGACGGGTGCTTTTGCCGGTTTAATTATTGACAGCCCGACGGGGGACGTTCCGCCAGCCTTGGGCTTCTCCAGCGTGTCGACCGCTTTGATGAGACTGTTTGCCACGGCTTCAGCGATTGCTGCGGCTTGTACTGGCGAATTATCGCTGACGGAAATTGTGATGAGGACAGTGTTGACGTCTGACGTTGCCTTGACATTTTTGGCTAGATCGTCCGCCGATTCGTTCAGGCCCAGACTATCGATGACGGGCTGAAGAACCACTGGAGTTCCGACCGTCTTAACATATGACTGCACTCGGGCCTGGCTAAAGGTGTTACCTTGCTGAAGTTCCAGCACTGATCCAGAGCTCTGTATTGCGACAAACAACTGGGTGTCGGAAGTGTATGTCGGCTTCACTACGATGGAAGCTGTTCCGCCGGCCAGGACTCCAATGAGTGCGACCGCTACAATCAGAATCCAGTTGCGCCGCAAGACGCGCAAGTAGTCGCGTAGATCCAAACTCGGTTCCCCCTGTGTCGAATTCCCAAGCGAGTTGAACGACGGGCTTAGGAAAGCTAGATAAGTGCGGTTGCTACGAGTGTACCCGCGGGCCGTCGGTACCATCGGTCTCGACGTCACGGTTACGGTTTGAAGTTCGTTCTTCGCATGCTTCATCGCTTGCCCTGAAGGCTTGGCGGCCACTGATAATGGTTCTCGATACTATGCCGGGCTCCACGACAAGAACGCTGATACCGCGTTGAGTCGAGGGGGAGTCGCAATCGCAGTTACATGCGGCGCGAAATGGCCGATACTTATTCAGGGATCTTTCAGGAATACGAAGAAAATGGAGGACGCTTTGCCTTACGTCGACATCAACCCGTATCGGAAACCGACCCGGAGGCGGTTCAAGATCGGCGGATTGATCGTCTTGCTCCTGGTTACGGCTGCCGTCGTCTACCTGGCTCTATCTCGATAACCATCCCGTGTCCCTTACCCACTACGTTGCGGGCCTCGCAATCATGTTGTCGGCCTTGGGTGTCCCTGCAGGTGCTGGCCTCCTGAGCTTTCGGCTCCGAATGCGAGTGAAGGCAAAGATGACTCAACCCGCTTGTTGCGCCCCCGCTACTATTTGCGTTTGTCCTGTGGCGTAGGCACGACTAGGAACGGGTTGTCACCTTCAGAAGCTCGGACCTACCTCGTATCCAGATCCTCAAATACCAGGAACGTCTGGGTGTCCTGAACGCCGGGCATTGACTGAAGCCGGTCGAAGATGACGCGGCGTAAGTGGATGTTGTCTGTGGCTCGGACCAAGAGGATCACATCGAAGTCGCCACCCACAAGGGCGATGTGCTGAACCTCGGGAATAAGCCGTAGTTCTTCACGGAGTTCTCGCCAGGAATGCTGTTGGACCTTGAGCGTGACGTAAGCCGACGACTTCAGGCCCGCCTTGATGGGATCCACCAGCGCCGTGAACTTCGTAAGGACACCTTCGCTCGTTAGGCGCGAGATTCGTGTGTACGCGTGCGCCCGGCTGATGTGCACGTTCTCCGCTACCTGGGTCACCGACATGCGCCCGTCCCGGGTCAGTTCCGCGATGATGTCCCGGTCTACCTGGTCAAGGGGAACCTCCACCTGATCCGTTTCGGACTCGGCCATCGCGCCTCCAATTCGTCCACAGCTGAGTCCGTTACCCAGCTCACATTTGCAATTTGTCTTTCAATGCAGTGCTTTCCAGCATACCTTTCCACGATTCCGGCCGGGGCTGGATACGAAACTTCTCCAAGGAACATACTGGAGTGAAATAGTGGAAACAGAAGGACGGACCAATGACGATCTCCGCAGACCACAAGGAACAAGGTCTGGCTGACGCTCGGCCGGACGAAATGGATGAGAACGAGCAGGCGTCCGAAGTTCGGCGCAAGTTCGGAATCAGCGTGGAAGACTACATGCTGCCGGCCCGCCACCAGATCCAAATGGTGGACCCTTCCGGCGCACTCAACTCGCAAGGCGAACAAGGCGCTGAACCTGGCCATGAGTACCCGATTCCGGGTGACACCGAACTCATGGCAGCGTATGAACAACTCGTCGTTGGGCGCCGAGTTAACGATCAGAACTCGGCCTTGGTCCGCCAAGGTCGAATGGCCGTCTATCCGTCCAGCCACGGTCAGGAAGCATGCCAGGTTGCTGCCGCGCTGTGCCTTCGCGAAGGCGATTGGCTCTTTCCTACTTACCGAGATGCTGTCGCTGTCATGTCCCGTGGCGTAGATCCGGTAGAGGCCATGACGATTTTCCGCGGCGATTGGCATGGTGGCTACGACCCGGCCAAACACAAAGTCGGTATCCAGTGCACGCCGCTGACCACCCAGTTGTTGCACGCTGTCGGCGTCGCCCATGCCGCCAAACTGCGCGGCGAAGACACCGTAGTACTCGCGATGTGCGGCGACGGTGCAACCAGTGAAGGCGACTTCCATGAAGCACTTAACTTCGCCGCCGTCTTCCATTTGCCAGTCATCTTCTTCGTCCAAAACAACAAATACGCCATTTCCGTGCCGCTGAGCCACCAATCAGTTGCGCCCTCGCTTGCACACAAGGCTGTCGGTTACGGCATGGCGGGCGAACGTGTGGATGGGAACGACCTCGTGGCGCTGCTCGCCGTCCTGGACCGGGCCGTGAAGTTGGCCCGCGAAGGATCCGGCCCGCTCCTGGTCGAAGCCCACACATACCGAATGCAAGCGCACACCAACGCCGATGACGCCACCCGCTACCGCGAAGACAGCGAAGTCGCAGCGTGGACGGCGAAAGACCCGATCACGCGCATGACTGCCTACCTCAGCGGCCGTGGACTGCTCGACGACGATGAAGCCAGCCGCATCGCAGCGAAAGCCGAGGCCGTTGCGACCCAACTTCGCGAAGGCTTGGGGGAGGACGTCCCGGTGGATCCGCAGAACCTCTTCCGGTACGTCTTCTCAAAACCGACCCCGCAACTCCTGGAGCAGTCCGCCCTGCTCGCCGATGAACTCGCCCGTGACGCAAGCCAGAAGGAGGCAGGCAAATGAGCCCCGCCGTCAGCACATCCGCCGCCACTGAGCATGCTGCTACCGGTGACGTCAGCTCCGCTACCGCCAGCGCAGCAGCAAGCGCTGCAGCGATCGCCGAAGCTTCCGGCCCGCAGACCATCACGATGGCAAAGGCACTCAATACGGCCATGGTCCATGCGATGGAGGCAGACTCCTCGGTGTTGGTATTCGGTGAAGACGTGGGCCGCTTAGGTGGCGTCTTCAGAATCACCGACGGACTCATGGCAACCTTCGGCGAACAACGCTGTTTCGACACCCCTTTGGCAGAATCGGGAATTGTCGGCATGGCGGTCGGCATGGCCATGAATGGAATGCGTCCTGTCATTGAAATGCAGTTCGACGCTTTTGCTTACCCGGCCTTTGAACAGATCGTCAGCCACGTAGCCAAGATGCACAATCGAACCCGAGGCGCCATCAAGCTGCCCATCGTCATCCGTGTTCCCTACGCCGGTGGGATTGGCGGGGTGGAGCACCACTGCGACTCTTCAGAGTCCTATTACGCCCACACCGCCGGCCTCAAGGTCTACACGCCGGCCACCGTCGCTGACGGCTATCGCATGCTCCGCGAAGCCATCGACTCCGACGATCCCGTGATGTTCATGGAACCCAAGAAGCTCTACTGGTCCAAGGACCAAGTGGACCTGGATGCCCTTCGTGCCGAGCACGACGCCCACCGTTCCGAGAGGTCCAGCAGCGAGGGGCGTGCCGCCGTCGCACGCCAGGGCAGCGACGCGACGCTCATTGCCTACGGACCGTCCGTTCCAACGGCACTCGCCGCAGCAGCGGCAGCTGCCGAAGAAGGCCGTTCGCTTGAAGTGATCGACATTCGCTCAATCGTGCCGTTTGACGACGAAACGGTGTCCGCGTCCGTGCGTAAAACGGGCCGCGCCGTCGTCATCGCCGAAGCCCACGGTTTCGCATCAGTGTCCTCTGAAATCGTTGCCCGTGTGCAGGAGCGCTGCTTCCACTACCTGGCTGCGCCTATCCGCCGAGTCACTGGTTTCGATGTTCCATACCCTGCTCCCAAACTGGAGCACTACTACCTTCCGAGCGTCGACCGTATTCTCGACGCCGTTGACGACCTTCAGTGGGAGAACTGACTATGAGCGCAGATTTGCAGGTATTCCGCCTTCCGGACCTGGGCGAGGGACTCACTGAAGCCGAGCTCGTGAACTGGCTTGTGGCAGTCGGCGACGAGATCCGGGTAGATCAGCCGATCGCCGAAGTGGAAACCGCGAAGTCCATGGTGGAAGTGCCGTCGCCCTATGCGGGCATTGTCGCCACGCTGCACGGTGAAACCGGTCAAACGCTCGAAGTTGGCAAACCGCTGATCTCGGTGGCTCCGGTTGGTGCCCTGGTTCCGGCTGGGTCCTCTTCTCCGGAGGCCGCGTTGCCGGCTGATACACAGGCGCCCGCCGCCCCGGCGCCTGCCCCATCTGCAGCTTCGGTGGAAGCGGAGGCTTACAGGACCGAGGAGAAGGCTGGGTCCGGAAACGTCCTTATCGGGTACGGAACCTCCGGCAGTGGTGAGGCTCGGCGCACCCGGCCACGGAAGGTTAGCGCTTCTGCCGTGGCTGTGGCCGCGACTCCTGACTTTGCCGACTTGTCCTTGGCGCGGACGCGGATTCCGGGGAAGCTCTCGGCAGTGATCTCACCGCTGGTCCGGAAAATGGCACGGGATCACGGTGTTTCTCTCGACTCCGTAGCTGGCTCGGGGGAGAGCGGGCTCATTCTTCGCCGCGACGTCGAGGCCGCTATCGCCGAACCGGCGGTCGCGTCGCCTACACCACCGCGCCCGGAGGTTGAATCCCGAACCGAAGATTCGACGCTGGACGCAAGAACGGGCTTGGTTGTCGCATCCCGTACGCCTGTCCGCGGCGTACGGAAGGCTGTTGCGGCGAACATGACCCGCAGCCGGTCGGAGATCCCCGAGGCGACCGTTTGGGTAGATGTCGATGCTACTGCCCTTCTGGACATGCGCGCCGAACTCAAGAAGAAGGATGCCCAGACGACTCCCGGGCTGCTTGCCTTCATCGCTCGTTTCGTCACAGCCGGGCTAAAAAAATTCCCAGAACTCAACACTCGAATCGTCACCACTGAAGACGCTGCCGGCGGAGAGACACAGGAGATCGTAGCCTTCGACGGAATCAATCTCGGTTTTGCCGCCCAAACAGATCGAGGCCTCGTGGTGCCTTCCGTCCGGAATGCTCACTTGATGAGCGCACGGGAACTCGACGCGGAAATCCGCAGGCTGACCGCCGTCGCGCGGGACGGTAAAGCTACACCAACGGAATTGGCCAGCGGAACGTTCACCCTGAACAACTACGGAGTGTTCGGAGTTGACGGTTCGGCGGCGATCATCAACTACCCTGAGGTCGCGATGCTCGGCCTCGGCCGAATCATCGATAAGCCGTGGGTGGTCGATGGTCAGTTGGCCGTCCGTAAGGTGACTGAGCTGACGTTGGCGTTCGACCACAGGGTGTGCGACGGCGAGACCGCCGCAGGATTCCTCAGGTACGTAGCGGATGCGATCGAGAATCCGGGGACGGCGTTGGCGGATATGTAGGGGTGTGCTCTTTTGAAGGGCACCGGGGTAGCGTGCTAGCCACGCAGTCATAGCTCGACATGTGCGGAATTTGCTACATATTGAGGCCGCTAGTCGCGTTCTGCTGGGATACAAATTCCCTCAGCCGGGCGACATAGTCCTCAATCTGTGAGATGGAAACTGGTGCGGCCTCAAGTTGAGGGCCAGATGTTAACTCCTCTCCATCGTCGAGAACTAGCACGGGCTGGACGACGAGGTGCGAAATTCTGAGCTTGTTCATGAGAGTGCTACTTTCTTTGAAACACCGTGGACATTCACGACCAAGTAGTCAGTGCCTGAGCCGGTGTCGTGCCAGACTTCAACTTGACCGTCGGTAAGGTATGCCGGTTGCGTTGCACTAGAGGTGTACTTCGTTGTGACGCCCGCAAGTGAAAAATCCGCGCGTCCCGAACTAGCAATTCGCGCTAAAAGAATAGTTTCGGACGAGTCGTAAAACTCAAATTGTGTGCCGCCGGAGATGAGCTTGAATCGCAGGTTGTTTGACGATGTTGCTCCAATCGCCTTTTGGCCAACGCCGTTGGAGTCCTTGAATTTGATGTGCCGCGCGTTGTCGAGAAGCAGGTTGTCAACCAGGCGGACGTCTCTGTTTGGCGAGGAGCCGACGGCGACAATGGAGCTAGCCTGCGTGATTGTGTTCGCGTTCATGTTGACCCCGCTGCCCCATGAACCGCCGATCATAATCGCCGTGCCGTTCGCTGATGCAGCTGATGAATCGAAGTTCAGACCGAACACGAACGGAGTGGTCGCTGTCCCGTGGTGTGACACTGAGACGGCAGCCGAAGTCGCCTGGGAACCATTATTCTGGATATCTAGTCCTAGGTAGGTTGAGTTGACACCAACAGTGACCTTGCTCCCGCTTAAGATTGGCGATGCAGTAGTGAAACTGGTTACGGGTATAGCATTTGAAGGCGCGGACATGGTCGAGGAAACGTAAGCCACTACGACTGAGGAGTCAGCTGCGACAAATGATAAGTTTGTCCCAGAAGTCAACTGCTCTGCCGTCGTGAGAGTGACCGACGTAGTCGGTGAATTTGCAGGTATCCCCGCCCCCAGTATTTTCATTAATTGACTTGATTTTGGCACATTCGGGATCAGTTCCAATGCCAATCCGACCAAGTATGGGGGCGCGGTCGTCTCTGACTGGACCCGAAAATGGCCGCCATACACGTTGCCGCCCCGCCGACCGGTGATGTCGCCTATGAACATCCCAGCCTCTCGGGTTCCGTCGTGTTGCACCGATCCCCAAAAATGGTCGTAGTTGCCAGGTCCATCGTGGTGTGCTGCTATGCCAATAGCCTTGAAGTAGGAGATGTTGCCACCTTGGCCCACTTGGCCTCCGAATCCCCCAGAGACTGACAAGTTTCGGACGGCGATAAGCCCGTCCTGATTGTTGCTGATTTTTGAAAACGCAAACGACCCATCGAAAGTTGGCGTGTCCAGGGAGAGGGCACGACCGTTCGTCGTGTTTCCACCGTTGACCGGCGAAAATACCGTGTCGAGAGCGTCCCTTGCAAGCTTGCCCGGAGTTGCCACCTCTGTCTCAATAGTCGAAGAAAGGTCAGGCAGACTGCTGATCGATGCTGACGGTTCCATGGCCTCAGCAGGAGTCGCATCGAAGCCTGATACAGCCAAAGCTCCCGTTGTCGCGGTTGCCAGAGCGCCAAGGAAGAGTCCTCGCCGCCTTATGCGCCGGCCGTCCGTCAGCGGCGTCTCTTCTACCCCAGATTCCTTATACATGGTTCACCACCAAATCCCAGAAGACATCACAAGACCAGTTGATTAGCCAGGCTGGTTGCAGTGGCACTCGCCCTAGAAGTCGACGGTTCCTTCCGGATCCTCACTGGTTAATCAGTACGTGTAGAACGCTAAATGTCTGGAAGTGCCTAAACCACAGTAGGTAGTACGCGACTTTTCGCCCTCGGTACTTGCTCGCTTGCATTTAGGTACGCACTTTCGTACGCTGCCAATTCCCTCCTTACTCGCCAATACGCCAATAAATCCAAGCAATTGCCGATCAGTGTGGCCGGGCCGTGCGAGTGGTGGATCGAGCTTAGACGCCGGTAATGACGGGCAACTATAGAGGTGTCGGCGAAGCAAGGCTCATGAGTTCGGGCTAGTCGGGCCGAATGTCAGGTCTGGAACCAAGTACCCAAAAACCTCATCTTGGCGACAAAAGGAAAGACGCTGGAATTAAGGGAACCTTAGAGAAAAGCTTGCATTTTCCAGGGGCTATCACCGGCGATTTGATGGTGTGGTGAGTCGAATTCCTTGCCTGAGGAAATCATCAGCCTGCTTTGTAATTGATTATTTTTCTATTTTGAGAGAACCCGATGAGCCCGACAGGGATCGGCCTTCCCGCCGTCGCCATGGACTCCGTGCCTCCACCTCACGGAACAACAACCCGCAGCACCACGTTGTTGTCTTCCTCGCTCAGCGTCAGCTCCGGAACCAGGGTCTGAAGTGTCGTCATCCCGAGGCTCAGGCCGGGCTGGGGTTGGAGCCGGCCCGGCGAGCTGATGGTTACCAGGATCCTGCCTGCAGTCCGAGGAGACTGGCCTGAATCGGGCGTCGACATCGACACCCGGACGCTGTTGCCTTCGCCGTGTCGGATGGCGTTCGTGAAGCCTTCAGACAACACCTCGATGATCGCGTCGGCCCTGGCGGGGTCGTCGTCGCACAGGGCCCAGACTTCGGGCTCGACCTCGCACGTCAGGCTTAGAACCCGCTCCCAGGTACCGAGAAGCTCCTGGATCCGGAAAACGGAGTTTGCTGTTGTTTCGGTAGGCTCCGCGAGGATCTCGTCCTGCGCATTGTTCACCGCCTGGGACAGGATATCCCTGACAGAGGAAAGATCGTCGCCGCTAAAACCCCTGGAGGGCCCAGTCAATGCAAGGGCATTCGCGATCAGGTTTCCCTGCACGCTGTTATGCAGGATCCGGGCCACCCTTCGCCGTGTATGTAGCAGTTGTTGGTGGGTTCTGTCGGCGAGCTTGAGTTGCTGGTTCAGGGAGTTCGCCAACCTGAGCTCATGCCTTCTTCGCTGCCGGTCGGCAGCTTGAAGAACCGCCACCGTGAACGCGGTCAGCGGGTAGGCCCACAGGGCATTCCAGTAAAAGACCGGTGCAAAACCGAACATGTCCTGCAGCAGGCAGGACAACGACGCTGAAACAGCAGTCGAACCGGCGTAGCAAAGAACCATGACGGAAAGCCGCCGCACAGTACTCGTGATTCTCCGCGTCATCCGGGCAGCGGCGATGTTGCCGGCGAGGAGTAACACCCCAGCTGCGGCCCACTGGACCAGCAGGAACTGGAAGCTGTAGATCGTCAGGAGACGCACTCCGATAAGAATGGCGAAAAGCAAGACCGGCAATCCAACAGGCGCAGGCCTGATGGAACTCACCAAGCCGCGCAGGCTCTCAGCACGGGAAGGTGAATGGGGAGCGGCTGCTTGGACCGGCCACGGCGTATCGTCGTGGAAGAGTCGATGGCTCATGGGCCGGACCACCTCGTCGGCGATTGTCCGCAAAAGATGAGAAGCCCCCGAACGGTCGAGGGCCGCCGTCGTACTCTCCGAAAAAGCCGCCTCGAGGCGCCCTGAAAGTTCGCCGACATAGCTGCTGCGAATTGAGCGCAACTGGTCCTCGTCGAACCCGAGCTGCGCCTGGATAGTTGCGCGCGCCTTCCGGAGGCGGCGTTCGAGCACGGCGTGCCCGCGGACGGAATCCACCAGGACCGCGATCACCGGGAGAACCACCATGGCCGCCGCCGCATTGATGAGGACACGCGCCCACAGGTCCTCGCTGAGGTCGGCGATGTTCAAACCCCGCGCAGCACCGGCTACCAGGAGCGGGCGGCAGGCGCCCAAGAACGCGAAGGCGACGAACGACGTCGTCACCCTGCCTTCCAGGCTGAAGCGCGCCGCGATCAAAGGGCGGAGGAGGATGCCCAGAAGCCCGAGCACCAGGTGCGCAGCAAAGATGAGCGCCGTCCCGGCTCCCTCCTCCACCGCCGTGTTCGTCCCGAGGAACATGTTCATCACCGTCAGCGCAATGGGCAAAGTCAGCAGCCACGACCACAGGCTCAACGCATTCCTGCTGCCGATCGCACGAACCCAGCGTGCGGGGGAGCGGCCGCTCATGTGGAACGATCGTCCGGGGCCGGCCACCCGAAAACCCGCGCGTACAACGCCGCCGCGGCAACCCGCGGATTGACGCTCGGACTCCGGTTCACGCCGAGGGCCTCGAACGTGCGCGATACCGCCTTCTCCACAGCGCGGACACTGCTGCCGCGCTGATTGGCGATTTCCGCATTGGACCAGCCCTCCGAAATCAGGCGCAGGATATCCATTTGCACGGTTGTCAGCTCGCCGATCTTCGCGGCCTCGGTGGTCGAAGGCGGCGTCACGGTCACCGCGTGGTCCTGAAGTGTCGACCTCACCGCGCCGACAAGTCCGTCCACCGAATCGAGTGACGACTTGTTCACGAACGTCGAGCCAGGCGGCAAATCAGGAAAAGCAGCGTCCGACGGGTAATTGGTGAGGAAAACCACCGCGCACCCAGGCGAAAGCGCCTTCGCGATCTGCGCCAGCTCCACACCATTCGGCCGGGAACCCAGATCGATGTCCGTGACAAGGACATCGGGATCAATGGTGGAGAAGGCAGAGATAGCGTCAGCCGCGGACGCGCAGGGGTGAACTTCGAATTCAGCGCCCTTGAGGGCCTCGGCAACGAGCGCGCGCATGAGCGGTTGATCTTCGACAACAAGCACCCGGCGAACCCACCCAGTATCCCCCACCATTTAAGGCTATCCCGAACGGGTTCTTGACGGGCAAGTAGGTTACGTTTCCGAATGGATCACGACGGCGGGTGGTTGAGTTGGTGCTTTGGCTTCAGGTGTCCCTTGGCTCAGTGGCGCAGCGCGAACGTGACCACCACGACGGTGGCGGCGGCCAGGATGCCCAGCCCCACGTAGGCCAGCTTCTGCTGGAACCGCTTCCGGCGCTCGCGGCGTTCATCCCGAGCCAGGTATCCCGCTTTGTAGTTCCCCATGCCGGGATCATAGCTCCCGCTGATTTCAGTTGGCTGGGTGGGGTTCGGGTAACGCGACTTGGGGGTGGTGGGTGGGGTTGGGGCTAACGAGGCGACGGCATGAACGCCGGACAACGATACTTCGTGGCCCGGCCCACGATCAGGCGCCGCTCATGCCCCGCTTGCGCCCGTTTCCTAGACGCTTTTGCTCTTCCCTGGATATATTGGATGATGGATCCATCAAATAGTAAATTGAAGGGTGGTGACGGTGGGGTGGTGTTTTCGGATTTTCGAGCCCCGTTGTACGAGGTCAAGGCGAACCTGTTCAAGGGCCTGGCGCATCCGGTGCGCATCCGGGTGCTGGAGCTCCTTTCGGAAGCACCCGAGGTGTCGGTAACGGACTTGTTGTCCGCCACGGGTCTGGAGGCGTCGCACCTGTCTCAGCACTTGTCGGTGCTGCGCCGCTACCACTTGGTCGTTTCCGAGCGCCGGGCCTTGCAGATGTTTTATTCCTTGGCGTATCCGCAGGTTGCCGAGCTGTTGACGGTGGCCCGTTCTCTGCTGGGTGAGATTTTGCGCACGACGCGGGACCAACTGGAATCCTCTGACGCGATCGCTGCGCCGGCCGGTTCGAAGTGAAAGTACTTTCCGTGGCCCGGGCGCTGTTGCCTGGCCGCGCGGATTACGCCCTCTTGCCCGTCTCGTGGCGGGTGGATTTGCTGGCCGGTATGACGGTGGGCATCGTGGCGCTGCCGTTGGCATTGGCGTTCGGAGTCAGTTCCGGTGCCGGCGCTGCCAGCGGCCTGATCACGGCGGTGGTCGCCGGGCTGGTCGCCGCCGTGTTCGGCGGCTCTCATGTGCAGGTCTCGGGCCCGACCGGAGCCATGGTGGTGGTCCTGGCCCCGATCATCGCCGCCCATGGGCCGGGAGCGTTGGCCGCGGTCACGGTCCTGGCCGGGGTGATCGTGCTCATCGCCGGTGTGTTGAAGCTTGGCAGGGTGGTGTCCTTCATTCCCTGGCCGGTGATCGAGGGTTTTACGGTCGGGATCGCGGTGATCATTTTCCTGCAACAGATCCCGGCGGCGTTTGCCTCGAGCGCGGGGAGGTCAACGAACGCCGCAGTTTTCGCTCTTCAGGCCCTGGACGGGGTGGATTGGGGTGGCGCCGTGCCGGCCCTGGCGCTGGTGGGGGTGGTCGCGGCGGTCATGGTCGCCGCTCCCCGGATCCATCCGCGCATTCCGGCTTCCCTGGTGGCAATCGTTCTTGCCGGCCTCATCGCTGAGGTGTTTTCCCTTCCGGTGGCACGGATCGGAGCGCTACCTGGCTCCCTGCCGACACCGCTCCTGCCCGTCTTGGATCCGGGTACGGTGACGGCACTGGCCGGGCCGGCCGCAACGATTGCCGCGCTTGCTGCGATCGAGTCGCTCCTTTCGGCCCGTGTCGCGGCCTCGATCTCCGATACCGGCCCATACGATGCGGACCGGGAACTGCTAGGCCAAGGCTTGGCGTCCATCGCGTCCGGATTTTTCGGCGGCATGCCGGCCACCGGTGCGATTGCCCGGACCGCGGTGAACATCCGATCCGGGGGCAGGACCCGACTCGCTGCCCTGACCCACGCCCTCGTACTGCTGGCAGTGGTTTATCTTGCCACCACCGTGGTTTCCCGGATCCCTCTGGCAGCACTCGCCGGCGTTCTCATGGTCACCGCCATCCGAATGGTGTCCCTGCCCGCGCTGCGGGCCGTGATCGGTTCCACCCGTGCCGATACCGTCGTGTTCTTTACTACCGCCGTAATCACGGTCTCGTTCGATCTGATCGAGGCCGTGGAAATCGGAATCGCCGTGTCGGCGTTCTTCGCTCTGCGTTCCCTGGTGCGTTCGTCCGGAGTGCACCGTGAAGAAATTCCTGGCCCTGCCCTGGACGGGGATGAACACATTGCGGTGTTCCGCCTCGACGGCGCCTTGTTTTTCGCCGCCGCCGAACGCGTCCTGGACCGGGTCAATGAGATCAGCAACGTCGATGTTGTGATCATCCGGATGTCCCAGCTGCAGATCCTGGACGCGACCGGCGCCCGGGTCATCACCGAGATGGTTCAAGCGCTGGAACGGCGCGGTATCACGGTTCTGATCAAGGGTGTCCAAGACCGTCACCTGCGGCTGGTCACCAAGGTTGGCGTCATCGATTCCCTGCGCCACCACAAACACCTCTTCACGGACCTCGCACGGGCCGTCGAACACGCCCGCAGCCACGTCAACCGTCCAGGACCGCGCCCTGGCACCGTTACGGGCGGATGAAACATCCTCGCCCTGGAAGAAAGCCCCGGGAATGAAGACACCAGGGCAACCCCTTGAACACCGGGGCGCGGCTGCCACGGCCCACGAAACGGCACCGCTCGGCCGATTTGCCGCGAACCCCCACGCCATCTGCCAGATTCAGGAGTCACGATGAAAGCACCGATCCACCCCCGACCATCCCGCACCGCCGGAGGTTCCCGTCTTCTCGGAGCCGGCTCGTACCAGCCCTCCAGGATCCTGGACAATGAAGAGCTGAGCGGGCTGGTGGAGACCAGCGATGAATGGATCCGCACCCGGGTTGGTATCCGGGAACGCCGGATCGCCGACACCGAAACCGTTGCGGACATGGCCATCCGTGCAGGGCAGGACGCGCTTGGCCACGCCGGAATCAGCGCCGAAGACCTTGACCTGATCGTCGTGGCCACCACCACGGCCCAGGACCGTTCGCCCAGCACTGCGGGGCGGGTCTCGGCAGCGCTCGGGGCAAACAGTCCAGCCGTGTTTGATCTGAACGCCGCCTGCTCGGGATTCACCCATGCCCTCGCCGTCGCAGACCAAGCCATCCGCTCAGGCGCGGCAACAACCGCGCTGGTGATCGGCGCCGAGAAACTCAGTGACTTCACCGACTGGACCGACCGCACCACCTGCGTCTTGGTCGGCGACGGCGCGGGCGCGCTCGTTCTCACCGCATCCTCCACGTCCGGGGTCGGGCCGGTCCATTGGGGTTCAGTGCCTGCCCTGTCCAGCGCGGTCCGGATCGAGGAGCCCGGCATGCGTTTCCAGCAAGAAGGCATGTCCGTGTTCCGCTGGGCCATCAGCGAGGCAGCCAAACACGCCCTGGCTGCGTGCGAGGTTGCCGGCGTCCGGCCTGAAGAGCTCGCAGGGTTCGTCCCCCACCAGGCCAACCTTCGCATCATCGAGCCCCTCGCCAAGCAACTGGGCATCCCGGCGGAAATCACCGCGTGTGACGTCGTGACTTCCGGGAACACGTCCTCGGCCAGCATCCCGATCGCCCTGGCCAAACTCATCCGCAACGGCGACCTTCCGCCCAACGCCCCCGTTCTGCTCTTTGGCTTCGGTGGAGGCTTCGCCTATGCCGGACAGGTCATCCACACCCCCGCCGCCTGAGCCGCGCAACCGGGACACATCCATACCGCGCATTCATTGACTCGAAGAAGGACCAAACCTTTGACCCTGCTAGAAGAACTTCAGGAAAAAACCCTCGCCGCGCACTTGCTCGTGCGTTCCGCCAAGGAATGGGACAACCTCGCCGCCAAAGCGCACGAGGCACTCACGCACGGGGAGGAAATCCACCACGACGCCGCCCGGAAGTTCCACCTCCTGGCTTGGGCATCCGTCGCGCGGAACCTCCTCGCGGATCCCTTCGAAGGAGTAGGGATCACCACCAGTCCCGCCACGACGGACTGGGGCATCGCCACTTTGACCACGGGAAAACGCAGCTGCCAGCCACAGCTCATCCACCCGGTCACCGATCCTGCCGCAGCGCCCCGGTTGCGGGACTTCGACGACGTCATGGCCGAATACACCGCATGCCTGAGCTACCTGTCCGGTGCCACCACCTCCCCGGCAGAGAAACCCGCCCGCCAATAATGAAGCCGAGCTACGTCAAGGACTGGGCCACCCTCGCGGGCACCACCGTCCAGAAGCACGAGAACAAGGGCGCACAGCTCGGCTAACCCGTCCCAAAGACGATGGCAACGGCGCAACGCGGGGTCACGTACGGCCCATTTGAGGCCCTCAAATGGGCCGTACGTGACCCCGCGATTGATGGTACGACGGACGGACCCAGAGTCGATCTTGAGCATGTGTTCCGCACCAGCTCTCGCCGAGAACTTAATTACATGTGGGGTGCCGCACCAGAGTGCGCCACCCCACTTGTAAGTCACACGGGATAGGGAACGATTACGGATGTGGTTCGCGATACGCGTGCATCATCGCGTCCCTTTTATCGAGTTCCGCCGCACGCGCGAGTGCGGCTTTCTCTTTTCGGTGTAGGACTATTTCATTGATCACGTACGAGGCCAGAGCCAGGAGGGGCAGGAGGATTCGGATCCAAACATCCCAATTGCTCATAAAGAGGGGCGCCAACGATGCAGTGAAAATCGGTGGATGAGCGCAACGAAACCAATTCATGGTGACCTCCCTCAGAGTCCGCAGTCTCTTGACGGCATGTCCCGGAGAGGGGCGGAGGGGTTAGTGAGACTCACGCCGTAGCATTTTCCGCCAATGAGGTTTGCATTTCTGTAGGAATTGCTGATGATAGCGACGGCAGATGCGACTCCCCCTGCACCGGTCACCTTGCAAATCATGCTTACGATCTTTGCCGCCGGGCCTGTCAGTTTGCTGAATGTGCAACCCGACCAAGCACCGCCAACGAATACTGCTGTGGACAGGCCAACAAGGACTCTCAATTCGGCGCCACTGATGGCGAGCACTGGCCACGGGACCCACTGAATGCTCGTTGGGTCGGCCGTTACAGGAAATGCCGTTGCCGGATTGAATTCAACATGCTGAACAAGTGAGCCCTCGTTGATGGAGAATGATGTGGGCACGGAGTTCCCGTTCGCATCGAATGCCCAGGGGGCGACAAATGCACCCGTGACTCGTCCTGAGTCGTCTCGAATCAAGACCGAGCCGTCAGCCTCAACCTTGGCTGAGGCGCCGGGCGGCAGTGCCAAAGGGAAACGGTAATCCCGAGAAGCCTTGGGTGACTCGATAGTAATCAGTGTTTGCGAGCCGCTTTGGGTCTCGTAGGTTGTTGTCGCCGCTTCCGATAGGCGGGTGGACAAGATAGGGGCACCTTCGCCGACGAAATGGCCGTCCGGAACGCCCTTCAGCTCAGCCGGAGTGGCCTCGGCGGAGCTACCCGGTACCGAAATTCCAATTACCTGAGTGCCCGACTGTGACCGTATGGTGGTGGTCCCGGGCTCAACGGTGCTGATGACTCCAGACTCGCTCGAAGGCGGCTCTCCATTATGGGATGACGTTGCCACGGTTTGAGGCGATGCCGCATTTGCGGCTCCTACACCGGTAACCGTCACACCTAATACCAAAGCCGCAACCATCGCGGATTGAGCCAAGGTTGATATCTTCTTCATCGAAAATCGACTCCCCAAATATAGATTTCAACTGAAGGTCCGGCTAGAGGTCCTGTCTTCTATGAATGTGGAATTATCAGGATCGGTGCCGCCCTGGGGGTATCGTAAGGTCGAGCCAATGTCAATGAGTGTGAGATCTAGTCAAATTGAGTGGTCACTTTGACGAAATTGAGTATTAAGTCCGCTGGCTCACGGCCGGCGATGCTTCCTTTGAAGTTGTCGGCGGCAGCGGATTCCTAAAGTGAATTGCCCGTCCTGAAAAGTGGTCCCAGAACGTTGCTAGGTCAAGGCGGATGTTTCGTCCTTCGGCGGGATGGTGGCTTGAAGGTCGGTGGATCCACACCTTGTCGTGATCCACTCCTGCTGGTGTCCCAGAACCGTGCCACTTTCTGGCTCGGGTAACCGAGTGCTTCCCAGTCGTGGCTCACCATCGAGCTAAAGAACGGAAATTCCGCTGCCACGGGCCCTGTCGGTGCTTCTTTTGGCTCTTCTTCGTGTTCCCTGTGCGCGGTAAAGGCACGAGTGGCCTCTCTTGATTCCGTCATCCTGTTATATCCCCCAATATTCATGTTTTCGTATTCGCAATTTTAGGGCAGGCTACAAGGCAATCGCAGGGCCGCAAAGTTAACAAGGCGGAGCATGCTCCGCTGCCGTTGCCGGGGGCTAACGGTCGATGTTCCGGTAGCTACAGCTCTGCAAACAGGTATTCGACACTCTTTTTTGACGACGAACCTGTTGGCAGGCTCAGGGACAGGGGCGGCTGTCGGCGTCGAAGCAGTCGATGGGGGGAGCATGAGCGGGCTTGATGATCTCATGGCCAAATCCGATGATCGGTGGGCAAGAGCTACCCGAAGTGCCCGAGGTGTGCGGGACAAAGGCCTGGAGCGTGCACTGAAGGCTTATTACACGATCTATTTCCCGATAGGGCCTGTGGTTCTTCTGGCACTCGTGGCCTGGGGCGAGGTTGTTCTCACCGGCGGTACGTACCGAGATGGACTCAACTTTCTGACACTTGGCTGGCTTCTTGCGGGCGTTTGTTCACTAGTCGGAAGCTTTGGCTACATCGCGAAGAGAATCGACACCGCCGTCGAAAATGACAAGATCGATGTCCTGACTTCGCTTGAGCGTCAGGAGAAAAAGCACCTCCGGCGGCAGATCACTGGGAAGGCAGGCATTGAGCCGGAACACCTTGTCGTCAAGCGGGCCGCCGCGGTACAACTCCGAAGACGCCTCGCAACCCAGCTGATCTACTCGCCGACAGTTCCATTGTTCTTGTTTGCTCAGGACAGCGGCGGCCATATCGTATTTTGGTGGCTGATGGCAGCTGCGTTGGTTACAGCGATGGCTGGCCAAGCCTATGCCCTACGTGACTTCCGGCGCGCGGGCAAGTTCCTGGAGCTTACTGCTGAGGATGCTAAACCGTGAGATCAGGGGTGACGGGACGATGATTCGGGAATGAAACCAACGGCGCGGGAGAAAAGGATCCGGATCGTTGCCGGATTGATTATGTGTGTACTCTCGACGGCGCCTGCAGGCCTTATCTTTCTGTCCGGTGTGGACCTGAGTCATGAAATTGCCCTCTCGCTCATTCCGGGACTTCAGGGGCTGCTGGCTCTCGGCCTCGGAATTTTCATGATCTCCGGCAGGGGTGGCGCCGGCGAATTGGTGCCGATGCGCAGCACTTGGCGCGCGATAGCGCTGGTCGTCATCGTGCTTTTTGGCATTGCGGTCTTCGTACTTGAGCTGAAGGAGGAGCCCCAAAAGCTCTACACGGTCGCGACGTGGCCGGTTCTGACGGTCGTTGCGATTTATATCCAGTTCAAACCCAGCCGTCACCACTTTCGGAACGAGGACCAGTGGGCGGTCGCCAGATCCCACGAAGAGACCACCGAAGCTCTGGTTCGCCTCTTCCGTGAGCAGGGGATGGATGTGAAAACCGAGAACTCTGACGTCTGGGTGGAGATACGCCGTGAGTGGCAAGGGGATTGGCGACACCGCGACGCCGCCCGGCATATGAAGGTTCAGCCATTCGTTCATTTCCTTGTGGATGAGACCCAAGACGGGACACGCGTCACAGCATTCAGTGGCGACACATTCGTGGGTGCCTACGACGCGCTGAAGCTCGCAGACGAAATGAGTGAAACCGCTGTGGCGCTGGCAAAGGAGCGTACGGGCTGGCGCGGGCATCCTGCAGGTGCGGATTGACGCCCTCGTGTGCAATCACCTGCTCGGTCCCTCGTGTGAGTGTTGCCCTCTGCGGACACTCAATTTGGTGCTGATTACCACTCAGTAGGGGCCTTTGGAGCACCTAACGGGGTGATCCGGCCATAGTTTTGCTTGTGGGGGATCCGCCCCCGGATGGTCCGTCCCGATGCTTCAGCCCCCCTGAGAATTCCGGACGCGGGACATTGCTTCGGGGACCCGCCGAGCGATGTCTGTGGCCGGCCACGCGGTATGGCCGGCCACACCATCCGACAGCGAAGTGAAGGACTGGGCAGGCGGGTGGCTCGTCCCGTCACCCAGTTCTTCATGAAGGCTTTACGCCCGTACGGTCTGCAACCTGGACTGCCGGCGCCCACGCGGAGAGCAGCCGAAGCGATTCCTCCGATGCCGAACCCGGCTCGGCCGGATACACAGCAAGCGTCAGCCCCGGATCCTCGGCGAGATGCATCGCTTCGAACAAGAGACTGATGTCGCCCACCACAGGATGGTGGTATTCCTTCCTGCCCGAGTAATGATGCCGCACGTCATGGGCAGCCCACCGGACGCGGAAGTCCTCGCTGCGCATTGACAGGCTGCCCACCAGATCGGCCAAGGCTTTGTCGTACGGGTTACGGCCCGACTCCGAGCGCAGGATGGCCACGATGTTGTTCGCCGCGAGGTTCCAATCGCAATAGAAATCGCGGGCGCGGGGGTCAAGGAACGCGTAGCGCGCCGAATTGGCCGGATGCACGGGGTCTTCGAACATTTGGGCGTACAAGGCACGGCCCAGATGATTGGCCGCAAGGATGTCCCGGCGCCCGTTCCTGACGAACGCCGGAGCATCCGTGATGGAATCGAGCACGAACTGGATGCTGGGCCGGACCCGCGCCTGGGTCTTCGGCCGGTACTCCCGGGAACGCGCCTGGGAGGAAGCGTTGGCGGTGCGGGCAAGGGCGAACAAGTGGTCCCGTTCGTCGTCGTTGAGCCGCAAGCCGCGGGCCAGCGCTTCAAGCACGCCCTCCGACACCCCGGACAGGTTCCCGCGCTCGAGCCGCGTGTAATAGTCCACGCTCACGCCCACGAGCATCGCGGCCTCCTCGCGCCGCAACCCCTGCACACGGCGATACCCGCCATACACGGTGAGGCCGGCCATCTCAGGGGTGATTCGCCCCCGGCGCGAAACCAGGAAGTCGCGCACGTCCGTCCGATTGTCCATGGACCAACGTTAAGCGCAGCCCGCCAAGCTCAGGGAGGTTCTGCCAGAACCAGTATGAACAGCCCCCTCCCATCGGCACAGCGATCGCCGTTCCATGGAAAGGAACCCAGCGCAGGAAACAACATCGGCGCGCAATCAGCAAGGAAAAGCCGTGGAGACCACCAACCTCACCGCAACCCGCACCAACCCGGTGCCAGGACAGGAACGGGCCGCGCTTGGCGCCGCGGCGCTTGGGAACTTCGTCATCACCCTCGACGCCGTGGTGGTGAACGTAGCCCTCCCCAGTATCAGGAACGACGTCGGAGGAGGCATGACCGGGCTCCAATGGGTAGTGGACGGCTACACCCTCATGTTCGCCGGGCTACTCCTCACGGCCGGGGCAGTCTCCGACCGCCTCGGTGCCCGGCGCTCCTTCGGCTTCGGCCTGGGCCTCTTCGTGATCGCCTCACTCGCGTGCGGCCTTGCCCCGAACCTCGGCGCCCTCGTCGCGGCCCGGTTCATCCAAGGTGCAGCCGCGGCGATCATGATGCCCACCACCATGGCCCTCATCGGGCAGACATTCCGCGACCCAAAGCAGCGCGCCCGCGCAATCGGCGTCTGGGCCGCGGCAGGTGCCATCGCCGCCTCCTCAGGTCCCGTCGTCGGGGGCTTGCTCAACCTGCTGAGCTGGCGGCTGATCTTCCTCGTGAACCTTCCGGTCGGAGTGATCGGCCTTCTCCTCCTCGCGCGGGTGCGGCGCTCGCCGCAACGGGACGTTCCGTTCGACTGGGCCGGGCAGGCGACGGCGGTCCTCGCCATGGGCGGCATAACTTACGCGACCATCGAGGCAGGAGCATCGGGACTCGCCGCCCCGCACGTCCTGCTGGCTTTTGCTATCGGGTTCCTGAGCCTCGCGGCTTTCGTGATGACCCAGCGCCGCGGACGCCATCCGATGGTCCCACGAGTGCTGGCCACCTCACGCACCATGGCCGTATCCGCCGGAATTGGATTCGCGTTCATGGTCGGCTTTTATGGACTTCCGTTCGTCATGAGCCTGTACCTCCAGCAGCACAGGGGATTCAGCTCCCTTGCCACAGGCATCGCGTTCCTGCCCATGATGGCCATTGGAGCCTTCGTCACTCCGTTCATTGCGAAGATCATCGGGCGCTTCGGCGCGCGCCGACTGGCAACCACCGGGCTGCTGATCATGGCGGCGGGACTCGCCGCCGTCGCACTCGCGCCCGAACAGGCGCCCGTCTGGGTGTTGTCCGCCGCGATGGTGCTCGTCGGGCTGTCCGCCCCGCTGATCATGCCGCCCACCACTTCAATACTGCTCGACCACGTTCCCGGGCAGCTCTCCGGCACCGCAAGCGGCGTGTTCAATACCAGCAGGCAGACGGGCGGGGCACTCGCCGTCGCGGTCTTCGGCGCACTATTGGCCCGACCCGATCCCCACCAAGGGGTGCTGGTCAGCCTCTCCCTGGCGGCCGTCGTCGCACTCGCCGCCGCGGCAGCAAGCCGGCTGTTGCCGCGGACCTAATGGCCCGGTCAGCGTTTCGCCGGCGGCTTCGGCGGGGCTTCAGCTTTGCAGTGGCGTTTTAGACAGGATCCATGTATTCGTTGCGCCTTGCCTGGTGAACGTCACGGTGGTGACAAGGGCGCGGATCAGGGCCAGGCCGCGACCCGACTCAGCATCGCCGTCCGGCATGGTGCCGTCCGAGTTCAGCTCGCCCGGGCTCTCGGCCCCGAAGGCACTGATCCGCGCTTCGAGGCTGGATTGCCGCACGTTGATTTCGACGCCGAGCTCCACGGGTGTTTGGGCCTCGGGAACGGCATGCTGCACCACGTTGCTTGCAGCTTCGATGATGGCGGTGGCGAACGTCATCCGGTCCATGTCCGGAACGAAAGAGGCGTCGTCCCAGAGCTGCTCGAGCTCCTCATGGACCGCGTTCACGGCCTCTGGTTCGGCCGGCTGCCGGAGGGTCCGGCGAGTGAGGATGTCCTCAGTCATGGCTGAAAGCTTCCGCCGCTGATGGGTGCGATGTGAGCACCTTGTCCATGCTGGTGAGGCCCAAAACCATTTGAACCTGCGGCTGGACCGCGGCAATGCGAAGATCGCCGCCGGCCTGCCGGGCAGCCTTGAGGCAACCGATGAGCGCGCCCAGCCCGGAGGAATCCATGAAGGCCGTGTCCTCGAGGTTCACCACGATCCTCGACGTTCCCTCCGCGATGACATCCGCCACCATTTCGCGGAGCTTCGGCGCCGAAACCATATTCAGCCGGCCAGCGGCCTTGATTTCCGCGTAACTCTCTTTTACTTCATAGCTCAGATCCATCCTGTGTCCTTTCTGGTGTTGGCTAATTATTTGTGGACTTCTCTCCGGACTCTTCGTCCGTGAAACCCCGGTACAGGACCGCCCTGGCCAGGATGGACATGACAACCAGGTCGTATACCACCCAGACCACGTTGACCAAGGTCCCGATCGGCTCGTTCAGCCCGGCGACAAGCCGTGCGATGCCCACCAGTGCGGCAATGGCAAGCAATACCGAAACAATGATCTGCGGCCGGATCAAGCTCCACCGCGGACCACCCGACTGGCGGTCTTTCGGGGTGACGGCGAACCCCAGTGGACGTCCGAACCACACGTTGCGTGCCGCCGTCGTACACGCTTTGATCCACGTGGGGAACAACGCCAGGCTGTACTGCTGGCCGCGCCAGGTGGGGATGCCCTTGCCGGCGACGGCGAACAACAACTGGTTCACCACCATGAATGGAATGAACCGGATGAAAAAGTCGAAGCTCAAACTGCTGACCGGCAAGACCCCGAAAAGCAAGTACACGATAGGTGCAGCGAAATATACGACGGCGGCGAAACCGCTCAGGTAACTCCACATGGTCGCGAAATACATCAAGCGCTGGCCCCACTTCAGGCCAGGTTGGACCAGCGGATTTTCCCGCAGCAACACCTGGATGGTGCCTTGCGCCCAACGGAGCCGCTGGGTCAGCATGGTGCCGATGTCCTCGGGCGCGAGGCCGTACGCGAGGACTTCGTGGTGGTAGACGCTGCGCCAGCCCATGCCATGCATCCGCATGGCCGTGGCCATGTCCTCGGTCACCGAAATGGTGGCCAGAGGCATGATCGGCTGGGCCTCGTCCATGCGCTCCACCGATAACGCATCCAGCACCGCCTGCACCGATTCCAACGCACCGAGCGGCGACCAGTCCCGTTGCGCCATCCGCTGCACAGCATCCTCGGTCACCACGGGAACTCCCGATGCACCTACCTCCACCGGCGCCATCGCCGCGATCTCTTCGAGGTCTGCTTGCAGCGCCGAGACGTCCGCGGCCACCAACAATTGCACGGCGTTGTCCACCCGGCGACGGGTGCGGTACGTGATCTCGCTCAGCGATTGGCCCGCATCCAATTGCGCTTGGGCATCCGTCGTTGCCGACTCGACCTCGTCAAGGACAGAAAAGAGCAGCTCCGAACCTTCCTCGGCCGTTTTGCGGGCCTTTTGGATCGCCGCCCGTGCGGCACCCAGGGCCCGGCGGATGCTCTTCTCGGTCTCCTTCACATACCCGGACAGACCAAGTTGCATCAGTGCTTCGCGGCGCAGGATTGCGTTTGAACCGCAGAAAAACGCCGCGTTCCAGCCGTCCTTGCCTTGCTGGATAGGCCCGTAGAACAGGGGAGCCTGGCTGCCCAGAGGATCGTCAGCCGGGACGTTGCTGAAGTACTGCGGGGTCTGGACCAGCGCCACCTTCGGATCGTTGAAATAGCCGAGGGTTCGGTCCAGGATTTCCGGCTCCGGGATCTGGTCCGCGTCCAGGATCAGCAGGAACTCGCCGTCGGTCATCATCAGGGCGTTGTTCAGATTGCCGGCCTTGGCGTGCCGGGGCATGCCCGCCCAGTCAGGCCCCCGGGTCACATAGCCGAGGCCATGCTCCGCGGCGGCCTCGCGGAACTCCGGGCGGTTCCCGTCGTCCAGGATCCAAGTAGTGTGCGGGTGCCGGATCCTCTTCGCCGCGAGGGCCGTGGTCATGACCAGGTCCATGGGCTCGTTGTAAGTGGTGATGAAAACGTCCACCGTGGCATCCGGGGGCGGGGCATCCGGTGCCTTGCGTATTTTCAAACGCCACACCGTCATGCCGAAGAGGAACACGTCCACCAAGCTGTATGTTTCGGCCGCAACGAGCGGGACGGCGATCCACCAGGCATCCCAGTTCAGCGAAGCGAACCACCGCCACGCAATGTAGTTGACCCCGGTCAATATGGTCAGCGAGACGAAAACCCGGACGATCAACAGCTTCATGAAACCTGCATCCTCCCGGCGCGGCGCTCGCGTCCTTCAGGCGCTGCCCCTGAGCGGTTTGGATCCCGGCGATCACGCCGCACCGCGAGGACAGTGACGTCGTCGGGATTGCCGCTTTCCAAAGCGAGATCGCTGACGGCGTCAACAATGTCCTGGGCGGACCGGGCTTTGGCTGCGAGGCGGCCCACTTCATCGATCGCGGACAAGGTGCCGTCGTAGAGGTCGAGGACTCCGTCGCTGAAGCACACCATCATGTCACCTTGGCCGAGCACGATTTCGGCGGATTTCCACGTGGCATCCGGCATGAGGCCTACCGGCATGTCGCGGGAGGCGAGCCGCTCCCAAGTGCCGTTGGCCCGGACAAGCAGCGTGAGTCCGTGGCCGGCGTCGGAAAAGATGACCCGACCGTCCGCAGACCTCAAGCGGGCATGGAAGAGAGTGGCGAATGAACCCGCTTGGCTCAGGTCCGTGGCGAGGAAGTCCGAGGTGAGAGTCATGGCAGTCACGGGATCATCGCTGTTGCGCGCGCTGCGCACCACGGCCCTCGCCGTGGCGGCGATCATGCCGGCGCCGGCACCTTTACCCATGACATCTCCGAGGGTGAAGGCAAGTCCGTCATCTATCAGGTACCAGTCGAAGAAGTCACCGCCCACGGCCTTTGATGGAATACAGATCCCCGCTGTCTGGTATCCCGGCAGCGGTGCCGCGTTGCGGGGGAGGAGGAATCGTTGGATCTGCGCGGCGGCGCTCAACTCCTCCGCTGCTGCGGCTGCCTGCTTCTTCGCGGTGCGCAACCGGCGCCGGGCCCTGCGCGCTAGTTCATTCACCACGGCGGCCGCCAGGGCGAAAATAATCGTGCTGTAGATTCCGCGGGACAACTCATTGGGGTTGTCCTCAATGGTGCTTCCCAACGCGAAGGGAACCATGATCGCGACGATCGCTCCCGCAGAGGCGTATCCGACGTGCCTCCGGCCGTCCAACGATGCGAACCAAAGGACCGGAACCAGCACGATCGAGGCATAGATTGAATGGCTCGCCTCGGTGCCATGGCGCAAAGCTCCAGCCGCGAAGAAGTCAATCGCCGGCACCACCGCGGAGTATTGGACCAGCTTGGGCCGGGAAAGCACGAATGCCACCACGGTTGCCGCAATAGTCAGCGCCGCCCCTCCGAGGAGTACGGGCCCGTCGCTGACGGTCAACGTGGGGATGAAGGTGCTCATGACCATCGCAGCTACGTAAAAGACCAGGAACGGGAGCTGCTTCCACACTGGCGACAATTCGTCCAGCCCGACCAATCTTTCAACAGGAGCAAAGCCCATGCTCACCGTTTCCCCCGCCTTCCCCGACTTACCCACAGGCACCATATGTAACTCTGATCTTATCGATTTCGTGGACAAGGCGTCAGGGTTGCGCGGGCATTGGACCGGACCGTCAACCGCTCGCGACGTTACATGAAGTTGTGTACCGTTGTGGGTGTGAAGACGTTGACCGTGAACGAGGTGCTGGCGCGCTTCGGGAAGGCCCTGGCCGACCCGACGAGGGCCGCCGTCCTCATGCGCCTGAAGGATGGTCCTGCATACTCGGGGGACTTGGCGGACGCCATTGGAGTGAGCAAACAAGTCCTCTCCAACCACCTTGCATGCCTGCGGGACTGCGGCTTGGTGGTTGCCGAGCCGGAAGGCCGGAGGGTCCGTTACGAGCTCTCTGACACGAAACTCGCGCATGCACTGGAAGATCTCCTCGGCGTGATCCTCGCAGTAGAACCCGTCTGCCTCTGCACGGTGCCGGAGTGCCCCCAATGAGCGGTCACGACCATTCACACGCGGATGCAACCCAGGACAGGTCGCGTCTCATAGCTGCCCTCGCTGTGACGGTGTTGATCCTCATAGCCGAGATCATCGGTGCTGCGCTGTCCGGATCGCTCGCGCTGCTGGCGGACGCGGGCCACATGTTCACCGATGCTTCCGGACTGGTCATCGCCCTGATCGCGGCGTCCCTGGCATTACGCCCGCGGACGCCTGAACGCACGTGGGGTTTCAAACGTGCCGAGGTCCTCGCGGCCGCGCTTCAAGCCGGACTCCTGCTGGTGGTAGGCGGATTCGTCCTCGTTGAAGGCATCCGCCGCTTGGTCGAACCTCCCGAGGTCGGCTCGTCCGCGATGCTCCTGTTCGGCATCATCGGCCTGGCTGGGAATGCGGTGGCCCTGATGGTGTTGGCCTCGGGCCGCCACAGCAGCTTCAATTTGCGGGCAGCATTCCTCGAGGTCCTGAACGACGCCCTGGGTTCCGCAGCCGTAATCATCGCGGCAATCGTGATCAGCCTGACCGGTTGGACGCGCGCCGACGCACTGGTTTCGCTGCTCATCGGCGTCCTGATCATTCCACGGACGCTCCGGCTGCTCAAGGAAACCACCGAGGTCCTCCTGGCTGCCACCCCGAAGGGCCTGGACCTCCGTGCCGTCCGTGACCACATCCTCGCGCTGCCCCACGTCGTCGACGTGCACGATCTCCACGCCACGCTCATCGGCACGGGAACGCCCGTGATCACCGGGCACGTAACCCTAAAGGACGAATGCCTCACGGACGGACACTCCCAGCAGATCCTCGCCGACCTGCAGAAATGCGTTGCCGAGCACTTCGACGTCCCAGTGGAACACTCAACCTTCCAGTTGGAGACTGCCGCCCACCGCGACCAGGAACACCTCCACCACTGACGCACCTCCACCACTGAAGCAAAGAGCCGTGCACAACTGAAGCCAAAACCCCTCAGCACTCGGGATGCACTGCCACCTTCACGAACGCCGCGGTTTGGTACAGGTATTGGTACGCCCAGGAGTACGTAGGTTCCGTCAACGACACGATAGGCAGCTGAGGCTGGTCGGCAACCATGTGGAGCTCGTCCTTGTAGCAACGCTCCACGATCACCCGGGCGCGGGTCACATGGAACTGGGCCGTGAGGACGTTGGCGCTGTGCCAGCCATAGCGCTCGGACATGCTCTTGAGGGCCCGCGCTTCGCCCTGGGTGGTGAAGGGCTCCGGATGGAAACAAATCACCCGGTAGGACGTGTGTTGCCCGCAGATGTCCGCAGTGAACCGGCCGTTCTCGTCCACGGGACTCGACACCGCGAGGGTAGGCGCGTAGCCCTCGTCCATCAGTTTTTCGGCGTAGTCCATGCGGGAGTCCGGCGGACCGAGGACAAACACCACATCCGCGCGCTGGGGTTCATCGGACTGGGGTTCCACGTAGAGGAAGATGCCTGCAACCGCCCACACGAATCCCAAGGACGCGGCTATTGCCAACCACTTCAGAACAAGGCGGTTCCGTCGCTTCGGCGCCGCGGGCTGCGGCGCGGCCTGTGCCTCGGGTGTGCGAATAAGGGTCATACCGTCCTCTAACCGATGCGGAATGCGGGCGGCAACGCTGCACCCGTCCAACTCTACCCAGTGCGGACCGGCGACGCACTACGCGGAAGACCCCCTACTGCAGCTTCATGAGGTTGTGCGTAGCGGGTCCCTCCAGCAATTTCCCCGTAGGCGAGAACCGCGAGCCGTGCAGCGGGCAATCCCAGGACTTCTCGGCGTCGTTCCAGCGCAGGATCCCGCCGAGGTGCGCGCATTCGGCGGACACCCGGCACACCGTGCCGTCCACCGTGCAGACCGCGGCAGGCTTGCCGTGGAACAGCCCCGTGACGCCAGCGCCCTCCTCAGGGCTGGTCTCCTCGGTGATGGCCGGCTTGTCCTTGAGGGCTGCCTTGTCCTGGAAATTCTGCCGCTGTGTCTCGATGTTGAACGAGATTGCCGAGCCAGCTCCGCGCGGGGACGTGATCCGGTGATGGATGGTCTTGGCCCACTCATGTTCGCCGCTCCCGGTGATCTCGGAAGCGATATCCAAGGCGGCAACCACCCCGTTGGTCATGCCCCACTTGTTGTAGCCAGTGCCGAAGAAGATCTTTCCCCGGCCCCTCGGGAACTTCCCGAAGAACGGCACGAGGTTCACGGCCTGGTAGTCCTGGGCGGCCCACGTGTGCGTGACCGCCGCGTCGGGATAGTACTGCCGCGCCCACCCGAGCAGCTGGTCGACGTGGGACTGCGGCGACGGTGCCCGGCCACCCGCGTGGCCGAACCCGCCCACCAAAAGGAGGGTGCCGCCGTCGGGCACTGGATAGTCGCGCAAGGACCGCGTGGGCGGTTCGGCGGACAGGTACATCCCGGGCGGCGGACTCACGCCGTCCGGGAGCCGCAAAGCGGCGGCGTACGAGCGGTTGGGGCGAAGCTTCGCAAAGTAGAGGCCGCGGTTCAGCACAGGCGTTCCGGTGGCGAGCACCACGTTTCCGGCGCGGACCTCGCCCCGCCGGGTAACGACCGACAGCGGGTCGCCATTATGGACGTTCATGACCCGGACGCCCTCCACGATGCTGCCGCCGCCCGCCCGCACATCCGCCGCCAGCGCGTCCAGGACGTCCATGGGGTTGAACTGTGCCTGGCGGGGGAGCCGCAAAGCGGTTTCGACGCCGAACGGCAGCCCGGTGTCCGCGGTAATTTCGACGGCGAGCCCGGCCTCGCGGGCCACCTCCGCTTCATCGTGGAGCCGCTCGGCCCCTACCGCCGTGGTCGCGAAGGTGTAGGCGTCGCGGTACTGGAACGGCACGCCGCGGGATTCCAGGTAGTCGAGCAGCCAGGCTTGGCCCGCCCGGTTCGCTTCGACGTAGGCGCTGACCACGTTCGGGGTGTACTGGTTCCGGATGTGGGACAGGGCCGTGCCCTGCAGGAGACTGAGCTTGGCTGTTGTGTTCCCGGTGTTGACTGCGCCGATATGTCGGGCTTCGAGGACCAGGACCTTCCGCCCGGCACGCGTCAGCATGATCGCCGTCGCGAGGCCTGTGATGCCGGCACCGACCACCACGGTGTCGTAGCTGCTTCCGGGGGCGAATTCGTCAGGGCTGGTGGCGCCGGCGGCACCCCCGTCCGGTCCTCGCCCGTCTAGCCACAGAGAAGTCATAGCAGTCCCATGTCCCTTCAGCCGGGCAGGATCCACACCGGAATTAGCGCGGTGGCGGCCCGGTAGGGAAAGCGAAGCAGAACGCCGGGAGAGAAGCAATAGGGGAGCGGATCCCGACGGCGCGGCGCACCACCGAAGGCGCGGAACGGCGGGGGAGCGCGGCCCGGCGGCGCGACGCGACGCGCCCAAAGTGATAGAGGACAGACAGGTCTGTCTCCCCCCGCCACGAGTAAAATTGATGTCACCATGAGCTCGCCAGACGCTTCGGACATCCCCAGTCCGGCACCGTTGCCAGCCGGACAAACGACCACCAGAGATGATGCGGTGGATCGCATCCTCGACGCCGCCTACGAACTGTTTTCCCGGCGCGGAATCCGTGCTGTGGGAATTGACCAGCTCATCGAGCGGTCAGGGGTAGCGAAGGCCACCTTCTACCGGCACTTCCCCTCCAAGGACGATCTTGTGCTCGCCTTCCTGGCTTTGCGCGACCAGATCTGGACCGTGGACTTGATCATCTCCGACGCCAAGAGCCGCGGAAACACGCCGGAGGAACGCCTGCTGGCCATCTTCGACGTTTTCGGTGACTGGTTCAGGCGGGAAGATTTCGAGGCATGCTCGTTCATCAACGTCCTGCTCGAGATGGGCCGTGAGCATCCTTTGGGGAAAGCCAGCATCGCCTACCTCGCCCGGATCAGGGGACATGTCCAGGAGCTGGCCGAAGAAGCCGGGCTGGAGCGCACCGAGGAATTCGCGCGCTCCTGGCACATCCTCATGAAGGGCTCCATCATCTCGGCCACCGAAGGAGACGCCCTCGCGGCCAAGCGGGCGCAGGAAATGGCCGTGTGGCTGATCGACCACCACCGCGGCCACGTCCGCGTTCCCGCGAGGTGAGCGGGCGGGCCTCCATGGTCTGAACTCCTAGGCGCGTGCCGTCCGCCGGCTCCTGGCCTGCGCCAAAAGGCGCGTGCTGTGCTCGGTGGGTGCGCCCCAAGCAGCCCATTCGCGTGGCTGCACCGACGGCCGGCCCAAGTGGAAACCTTGGCCGAGCGCGATTCCCAGACCCGTAACGGTGGCGAGCTCGTCCTCTGTTTCGATGCGCTGCGCGGACAGCACTGCGCCGATTTCCGCCGCGAACGCCACCTCGGCTTCCACCAGTTCCTGCCGGAGCAGGTCCCGGTCCAAGCCCGATGCCAGGTTGCGATCGAGCTTGATCATTTCCGGCTTGAGGCGGGATATGTGGCTGACGGCCGCAAAATAGGAACCCGTGTTCTCAACGGACAATCGAACACCGGCCGCGCGCAAGGGCTGAAGGGCGGCGTCGAGCGAGGCCGATTGGTCCTGGAGGAACCGGCCGGTGAGTTCGAGGACTACACGGCTGGGAGCCACGGGAGAATTGTCGAACAGCACGTGGAGCCGCGGATCGATGCAGGCCACGTGCGAGAGCTTCAGCGCGACGAACAGTTCTTGCGGCAGTTCGGCCGCGGCCGAGAGCGCAGACTCCAACGCAGCGAATTCAAGGTCTGTCCGAAGTCCGGAATCCTCGGCCTCCGCGAACCAGTAGTCCGCGGGGTCTCCGCCGTCGCTGACGAAGCGGGTCAATGCCTCGGCGCCTACCACTGCCTGCGTGCGGAGGTCGAACACCGGCTGGAAAGCGGTGACTAGCATCCGGTCGCGGAGGACGGCCTCCAGCCGCGGGCTGCCATGGGGTTCGGAAATTTCCGTCCGCGGTTCTTCGGGCTCGGGGCCCGGTTCGGGTTCTTCAGAGTCCGGCTCAGGAACGACCATGCCGGACTCCTGCTCCTTGAGGGAAGCCAAATGTTCCAGCAGCGCACTCTCCGGCCGGCCGGGATGGGCCTCCAGGTGCTTTCGAAGTTGTTCGCGCACCTCCTCGCTCGTCTCTGACGAATCCGCCAAGACTTCCTCAATGATCTCCAGGACTTGGCTGCGCAATCCCAGGAGTTCATTGGTGGACGGCTTGACGGTCCCGGAGGTGGCGCGCCCCAGCGCCTCGGCCACTGCGAGAGAAGACGGCTTTTGCGTCGACATATAGTATTCCCTTACCTGCAGATCCGGCTGAGCCCGGGTCCTACCAAAAGGAATGGTACAGCTAAACAAACCGGTCAGTCCGAACTGTGAGGAAATCGTTGCTCTCTGTTTACACGTGTGGACGCGCGGCCGGTTCACGATCCTCCCAGCTGCGCGTGGGTAGAATCAAGGCCTGAACACCGCCGGAACGCAATTGAAGACGGAGTAACAATGGCAGCATGGCTCGAAGTCGGCCCGGACAACTACGTTTTGGAGACCGAAGGATGCCTCCTCAACACCGGCCTCGTTGTAGGAACTGAACGAGCCATGGTGATCGACACCGGTTGCGGACCCCGCCAAGGCAAGCAGATCCTCGCCGCGGTGCGCGAAAAGACCCAGTTGCCCCTCGTCGTCGTCAACACGCACGCGCATTACGACCACTACTTCGGCAACGCGGTTTTTGCCGACGACGGCGTCACCGAGTTTTGGGGGCACGTCAACACCGCCGCGACGATCGACGACGACGGCGACCACCAGCGGCGCTTTGTGGCCGCCACTGAGCCCGAGATGGCAGCAGGCAAGGGCGAAGCCGTGGAGATCGTGATCCCGAACGCCATCGTCAAGGACCAGCCCGTCCTGGTTGACCTCGGCGGCCTGACCGCCACCTTGTTCTACCTGGGCCGTGGCCACACCGACGGGGACCTCCTGGTGGGAACGCCCTCCACGCTCTTCGCGGGCGACCTCGTGGAACAAGGCGCCCACCCCTCCTTCGAAGATTCATACCCCGAGGAATGGGCCGATGCACTCCGCCACATCTCGGCACTGCGGCACCGCTACGAATACCTGATCCCGGGCCACGGAAAGCCCTGCAGCGACCAGTTCGTGAAGACGATGGCGGACACGATGACCACAGCGGTACGGCAGGCCAGGCAGTCGATCCGGGACACGCCGTCGGACGCTACCAAAGCGATTCCGGTGCTTCCCTACGGACCGGAACAGTCACGTTGGTTCATCAAGCGGCTCCAGGAGACCGCCGCCCACCACTAAGGTGCGGAGGATGGCTCGGGCGGCTTCGCCCGAGCCTTACGCCATGCCGCCTAGGCTGCGGACGGTGCCAAAACCGGCGGTGCGGCAAACTGCTTGCGGGCCCAGCGGGCGAGCTTCTTGCCCTTGCCCTTCCACCAGTTGTCCTCGTCCTTGTCATGGTGCCAGCGGAAGATGATCGCCACCATCACGAAGACGCCCATCACCAGGTCCGTCCAAGACAGGAAGATGGCATCCTCGAGGACGCTGACTCCCATGACGAGGATCGACGGTATCGCCAAGGTCCTGAAGATGGTGCTGGCAACGTAGCGGCGATGGGACCTTGGCACGGACAGCGCACGGACCATATCGCAGCACAGGCACACCACTACGAGCGTCTGGCCTATCGACATGAGGACAAGTCCGCCCAACGAGCCGGCGAAGTTGGCTGCCGATTCCATTCCGGTGCTCATCGGGCCGACTCCGCCCTGGCAGCACCCGCGGACGGCAGGGCAGGATTACAGAATGCGTACATGTGAATGACCCCCAGAGATCAAGTATTGCGGTTGAGACCAACTGGGATTCATTCAAGCTTTCACGGCATGTACCCGTCACGAGTAGCGGGTACTCCATTATCTTGCCTAGGTACACTTGCCGTCCTGAGTAATACTCGGCCCGGCCACGAGTGACTACTCGGACGAAGATCCGGCAGTTGCCGGCAACGCCACTGTGAACGTGCTTCCCCGGCCCGGCTCGCTCTCACAGGTGATGCTGCCGCCGTGGCGCTCCACGATGGATTTGGTGATGGACAATCCCAAGCCGATTCCGGGAATCGAGGCCTCGCGGGCGCTGCTGGTGCGGAAGTACCGCGTGAAAATCCGGGTGGTCTCGTCCTGGGTCATGCCCATGCCGGTGTCCTCGACCTCGAGCCGGACCCAGTCGCGGTCGCGTGTGGCACGCACGCTCACAAGGCCGCCGTCCGGCGAATACTTGATGGCGTTGGACACCAGGTTGTCCAATGCCTGGCCGAGCCGCAGGGGATCGGCGTCGGCCCACAGGGGAGCGGGCACCTCGGCGACGAGGCCCACGTTGGCGGCGTCCGCCTGGGCCTGGGCGGAGACCAGGCTGTTCTCCACCAAACCCGCCAGGTCCGTGGGCCGGAGGCGGATGCCCTCCACCGCCGCGGCAGAGGAGAGGAGATCGTCCATCAAGGCCCGGAGCCGCTCCGCATTGCGCTCGGCGACCTCCAAACCGGTCCGGGCACGAGGGTGCAGTTCCGCCGAGCCATGGAGCACCAAATCGAGGTTGCCCATGATGGACGTCAGCGGGGAGCCGAATTCGTGCGAAACGTTGGCCACCAGTTCGTCTTTGGCCGCAAGGGCTTCCACCACCTCAGTCACGTCCCGGAAAACGATCACGGCCCCGCCGAAGTCGTCGTCGCCGTCGTTCTTCATGCTCCGTGCCGCGGTGGAGATGGCCCGCTGTTCCGATCCGGAGCCGAACCACACGAGGTAGTCCGAAAAAGTCTCCCCCCGGACCGCCCGCTGCACAGGGCTCTTCTCGCGGGGCAGGGGAGTGAGCCGGTCCTGGCCGAACATCAAGCTTTCGGCATCACCCGGGTCTTCGCCGGGGGTCAGCAGGCGAAGGAAATCCTTTTGCTGGTTATTGGTCAGGAGCGTTTCGCCGTTGGCATCGACGGCGACAATTCCGACGTCGATCGTGTCCAGAATTGTCTTGAGCAGCGTCTCGCTCCGCCTGCTCGCCGTAAGCAAATGCCGCAAGGCCTGGTCCCGCTGCTTTACCCGCCGTTGCTGGAGGACTGCGAACGAACCGGCCAAGCGAATCGACGCCGCCACCGCAAACATCATGAGGGGCACAATTACCGCGGCGGAAATGTACGTGGACCCGGGATTTGGCAGGTGCGAAATCAATGGTGGAAGGGCAATGATGAATGGCGCCGCAAAACTGAGAATAAGGCTCCAATTAGGCATCAAACCGGAAGCCGACAACCAGATCACCGGGAACAGCGAAACCAGGATAAGCGACGGTATGGCCTGGATTGCGCCATTGCGCGTGAAGAAGATTGCCACCAGGTCCAAGAGCGGAATTGCAAGGCTCGCGCTGGGGGACAAGCGCTCCCACGGAATCACCAGGCAGGCGAGGAAAAGGATCCCATGGAAGATGGCGCCTGTCACAAACATCCAGTTTTGGATCAGGGTTGGCCAATGTGCCGGTGCCGCGACCACCAAGGCCGCTATGGTGAGCGTCAGCGGTAATTCGCAAAATGCCAGCCGAACGCGGGGTGTGAGCCGCCTGAAGAAACGGTTTGCCACGCGTAACAAAGGCTGCTCACCCAAGGTTGTACCTTTCGCTGAAGCGTCGCGGTCCAATTACTGTTCCACATATTAGGTGCTATGTGACGGCAATGCTTGTATCGTAGGGAATCGGGTGATACTTCCGCATTGCGCTGGGCTGTGCGGCGGTGCACCGACTTGAGGATATCAATGAGCGAGCCTGGGGTAGCTGTTGTCATTGAAGACGACGAAGACGTCCGGAATTTGGTGGACGCCATTCTCAAGGAAGCTGGTTTTGAGGTGCACTCCGCCTCGACCGGCCGCGAAGGCGTGGAAGTCGTACGCCATCGAAACGCCGCCGTGGTCACCTTGGATGTCGGTCTTCCAGATATGGACGGCAATGAAGTCCTGCGTCGAATCCGGCAATTCAGCGACGCTTACGTGGTGATGCTGACGGCCCGTCGCGAAGAGCTGGACACCTTGACCGCATTCCTGACCGGCGCGGACGACTACGTCAAGAAACCGTTCCTGCCCCGCGAATTGCGTGCGCGGGTGACGGCGATGATGCGGCGGCCACGCGTGGGTGGCCTGGAGCCGGCCGGGGACACCGGACGACCGGAGCCTGACCGCCAGCCCCGCGACGACGCCGCGATCGAGCACAACGGTTTGGCCGTCAACCACAAAACCAGGACGGTCACGCTCCGGGGTTCAACGCTCACGTTGACGAGGAGCGAATTCGATTTGCTGTTCGACATCCTCCGCCACCGTGGAGGAGTCCGGACGAAAGCCGATCTTGTCCGGGCAGCCCGTGGCGATTACTACGACGACGACGCCTACATCAGCGAAGCCGATGAACGGGCCGTTGAGACCCACATTGGCAACCTTCGGCGCAAGCTCCACGAGGATCCGCAATCGCCGCGGTTCCTGCAGACCGTCCGCGGAGTCGGGTACCGGCTGGCGCCGGCGAGGACCGATTAGGCCGGAGCGCCGTCGTCCGCCAACTGCTTCCGGAGCACGTAACTGGACCTGAGCTCGCCCACGGTGAGACGGCCGCACTCGCCCACCTCGTGGAGGAGGCCGCGGGCCGCGAGGAAATCGTTGGTCCGCAAGAATCCCTCCAACTTTGCCGCCAGACGCGCAAGCCGAACACCGCCCACCATGGCGGAAGAGGTCCTCAAGCTCAGGACGGCGTCCAAAGCCGCGGCTTCGTCGCCACGTCCGACGGCAGCCGCCAGGACTTCATAACGCATGCCCCAGAGCTTCGCGAAGTCTCCGGCAAAGCTCCGGGCGATCGATGGATTATCCACTTGGTCTTCCAGAAGCTGGAATTCCGCAAGGTCCAGGATGGGATGCTCAGCAAGCTCGGCGGGAGATGCCCCGACGGAATCGACGGACGGACCGGTAGGGCCAGAGCCTTCCGCTCCGGTAGTTTCGCTGGAACCTGAACTGAACATGATCCAATGCTACTTTCCGAATTTCGAAAGAAACCGATCTTATGCAGATCCTGAGGAAAACTTAAGCCTTTCTTGATGTAGTCGAATTTAGCCGCTTGAATGCAAGTAAACCGCGGGGAATTCTCATATCATCCGCCGCCGCTGAAGGAGGAAATCGCATTGATGACAGCTGGGCCCAGGATCGCGATGAACAAAACCGGGAAGATGAAGAGCAACAGCGGAAAGAGGACCATGACCGGAAGCTTCATCGCCTTTTCTTCGGCGCGTTGCCGGCGTTTCACCCTCATGACCTTCGCCTGGACCCGAAGGACACGGCTGATGGCGATGCCGTACGTATCTGCCTGAATGACGGCCTGCACGAAGCTTCGAAGCTCGGGGACATTGGTCCGTTCCGCGAGTGACAGATAGGACTCGCGGCGGCTCCGGCCAACTTGCATGTCCTGTAGGGTCCGCACAAGCTCCTCGGCCAATGGCCCTTTGCCGTTTTCACCTGCGCGCGCCATTGCGCCTTCGAATCCAAGCCCGGCTTCCACGGAAATCAACATTTGATCCATGGTGTTGGCGAGTTCCAGTTGCATGGTCTTTTGCCGCTCTTTGCCTTTGCTATATAGCATCAGGTCCGGTATGAAATAGCCCAGCAATACTACGAATATTCCCACCAGCTTGAGAATTCCGCTCGAACTGCTGCTGGTGATGAACAACCCAAAAAAGGCGCCGCAAAGGCCGAGCGCCGGCTTGGCCGCGAGGACGCGACCCAAGGGCATTGACGGCGGGCGGCCAGCCAAGGAAAGAAGCCTGTCAAGTTTCTGGACATAGCTTCCGGGGGTGAGCCTGTAGCCGATGCGCTCCAAAATGCCGGCTTGCCGCTGCTCCTCGACCACTGCGACGTCGTAGCCCTGTGCAAGCAGTTCCTTCACGGCGCGCTGGGCTTTGCGGTCAACGGAGAGGAAGGACCACAAGAGGTAGGAAAGCGGGAGGGGTACCAGCAGCAAGGACAGGAAGAGCAGGGGATTCATGCCTCACCTCAAAACTTCAGGTTGATGATTTTGCGCATCCACAGTCCGCCGATGGTCATGAGGATGACCGAGGCCGCGATCATTCCCCAACCGAGCGGATGCGTGAACATCGGTTCCATATAGCCGGGATTGACCACCATGAGCATTGTGACGATGCCGAACGGAAGGGCCATGAGGATGTACCCGGAGAACTTCCCTTCCGCGGCAAGGGACTTGATGTGGCCCTTGATTTCGCTGCGTTCACGGATGGTCTCATTGACCTGGTCCAACACTTCTGCCAGGTTTCCGCCGACTTCGCGGTTGATTTGGATCGCTTGGGCTATCCAAACGAAGTCTTCGCTTCGCATGCGATCGGCGGTGTCATTGAGGGAGGCTTGAAGGTCCCGTCCGAGGCTTGTCTCCGTGATGACCCGGCGCATCTCTTCCGACGTCGGAACGGCTGATTCCGCAGCGGCCGCGTCAATTGCCCGAAGAATACTGTGGCCGGCCCTGAGGCTGCCCGCGAGCAGTTGCAGGGTGTCTCCAAGTTGGTCATCAAACTTTGCACGCCTTTTGCCCGCGAGGAACCTGATGGCGAGCTTTCCGACGAGTGGCGCGGCGAGGAAGAACAAAACCGCCAGCCAGGGCCCGCCCACAATGAGGCCGATCAAGGCCCCAACGAGCGCGCCGGCGATCACCAGGATGAAGAACTCCGCTTGGCTCATTCGAAGCCCGGCGTTTTCCAGCTCTTCCCGACCGAATAGCTGAACGTTGCGTCGAGTAAGGATGCCATGAAGCTGCTCAGTGGCCGAGCCGGTAAACCGGGTTAGCTGCGACCCGGAGCCCACTTCGAGCGGCCGCCGGCGATCCACCGGGACCTCTTGGGGCTTGGGCAGGATGACCGCCACACCGAAGAGCAGGATGGCTAGGAGCATCAAGGCCATTCCGAATAAGAGCATCTCAGCTCCTTGGTGAGGTCAGCGGAGCGGCGAAAACTCCCGGCGAAACCCGGATTCCCAGGTCTTCGAAGCGGTCGATGAACCGCGGACGGATTCCCGTCGGTACCGGCCTGCCAAGGAATGTCCCATGCGCGTCGACGCCGGCCGAATAATCGAAGACGAACGCATCCTGCAGGGTGACGATGTCGCCTTCCATTCCCTGGACTTCGGTCACATGGGTGATGCGCCGTGTTCCGTCGCGCAGGCGCGAGATTTGGACGATGAGATTCACAGCGGACGCAATTTGTTCGCGGATGGCGCGTAGGGGCAGGTCCATGCCGGCCATGAGAACCAGCGTTTCCAGGCGGGCAACGGCGTCCCGGGGAGAATTCGAGTGCACCGTCGACAGGGAACCGTCGTGGCCGGTATTCATGGCCTGCAACATGTCCAGCGACTCTCCACCGCGGACCTCACCCACCACAATCCTGTCAGGGCGCATGCGGAGGGAGTTGCGGAGCAAGTCGCGGATGGTCACTTCGCCTTTGCCCTCAGTATTGGGGGGCCGGCTTTCGAGGCGGACCACGTGTTGCTGTTGGATCTGGAGTTCCACTGCGTCCTCGATGGTGACGATGCGGTTGTCCTCCGGGATGAAGGCAGACAGGACGTTCAAAAGCGTGGTCTTTCCGGTGCCCGTGCCTCCGGACACGATGATGTTCAGTTTCGCCTTGACGCAGGCATTGAGGAGTTCGGCCATCTCGGGCGTCAGGGTTCCGAAATCGATCAGGTTCCGGACGGTCAGCGGCACTTTGCTGAATTTTCGGATGGTCAGCGAGGAACCCCCGACGGCGAGTGGCGGGATCACGGCGTTGACGCGGGACCCGTCTTCGAGCCGGGCGTCGACGAGGGGCGACGACTCGTCGATCCGGCGGCCCACCCTGGAAACGATCCTCTCGATAACCCTGCGGAGATGTTCTTCCGAGCTGAATCCGGAATCGGTGAGGGTCAGCTTGCCACGCCGTTCCACATAGATCTGGTCCATCCTGTTGACCATGATCTCGGTGACTTCGGGATCGTCCAGCAAACGCTGTAGCGGGCCATATCCGAGGACGTCATCAGCAACGTCAGCCACCAGGCGGCTGCGCTCGTCGGGGGAGAGGGGAACCTGCTCCGCGTCGACAATTCTGATGAGTTCTTCCCGGGCCGTGGCACGCAGTTCCTGCTCGCTCACGGTGGAGTCGTTGAACCTGGTACCGAGCCGCTCGAACAAGGCCGTTGCGGCACGCTGCTTCAGGGCGGCGAAAACGTCCACCGGTTGTTGGGCCCTCGGCTTGGGCGGATCCAACGTTTCGCTGAGCTTGAGAGATGCTTGGGGTTTCGGCATCGGGTTGGCTTTTACGGGAGGCAGTTCTGTACGGGGGCGCGGGGCAGCCGCCTCCGGGTCTTCCACAGCTTGCAGGCGCTCGGACAGTTTCACTAGACCACCACCCTTCTGTGGAGTTTGCGTTGCGCCGTGGCGCGCCACGCCGGGTTGAAGCGTTCAACGAGCTGCTTGAAACCCTTGACGGCAGGATCCTTGGCGGCCTCCTGGAGCACAGGAATTCCGCGATTGGTGGAGAACGCCACGGCTTTCGATCGCGGGATGCTGATGTCGACTGGCGCGCCGACGGTCGACTCAACGTCCTGGACCGAAAGCCCGGACTTGGAGTCGGCCATGTTGAGGACCACATGACGCGTTTCCGGAAGCAGGTTCAACCGACGGAGGATGTCCAAGCCGGAACGGAGGCCACGAATGCTCGGAACGTCCATCGCCGTTACCCAGACCGCGTCGGTGCATTGTTCCAGCGCGGCGAGGCCGATCTCCGGCAATCCCGGGGCGGTGTCCACAACTACGTATTGGAACTGTTCGGCGAGCTGTTCGAGGAGCCGGCCCACCTGGCCCGGCGAGATTTCGTCTGCTTCCACCGGGTTCTTGGGAGCACACAAGGCATAGATGCTCGCCGGGTGCACGGTGAGGAAGGCTTTGAGGACCAGCGAATCCTGGGCGGCGGACGGAGTGACGGCGTCAGTCACAGTGTGCTCCGGATTGAGGTAGAGCCCGGAAGCAACATCGCCGAACTGCAGGTCGAGGTCCACGATCACCACGCTCATCGGCGCGATCTTGCCGAGCCCCACCGCGATGTTCGTGGCGATGGTGGTCTTGCCTACTCCGCCTTTGGGGGAGAAGACCCCGATCACCAAACCCCTTGGCGCTCCGGGCTGTTGTGGCTCCGTGGCGCGCTGGCGGCTGGCGAAGGATTGGCACGCACGCTCAAGGGTGATCCTGATCTGGGCCAGGTCCGCCGATGGGCTAATCATGTCCCGGATTCCGGACCGCATGGCTTGGAGGACAAACGCCGGGTCCGGATCGCTGACGAGGACCACGCTCAGTTCAGGCAATTGCACGGCGAGGACTGTCGCCAGTCGCAGGGCGTCCTCCACAGGGACTTCCGGACCGAGAATCAGGACTTCAAGTTGTTCCTGGCTCAGCGCGCCGAACAGCTCGGCAGGGTCCGTGGGCAGGGCGCTTGTGAAGAACGTCTGGACGCTGCCAGGAAGGCCACCGGCAACGGCTTGGCGCAAGCGCTGGTCGAACTCCGTGTCCGGAGTAATCAGGACAAAGCGGCTCATCGATACACACTTCCCGGCTGGATGATGGTGGGTCCACTGTCCTTGGCGTCCAAAGGCTCCTTGCTGAGCCAGATTTTCTCGAACTCGGCCGCGAACACGATCTTGGCCGCGTCGACGTCGCTCACTGCGACCGTCAACAGGAGTGAGCCGGTCGGAAGGCTGGTATCGCCCGGGTTGGCGGCACCGGAACTCGGGGCCGGCGTCGGTTGCTGGCTCGCCCCGGCTTGGGGAGCGCGCTGGACGGACGTCACCAGGACTTTGGGGATGGTCAATTGCGTAGTGGATTTGTCCGACTTCGCGTCTATGCCTCCGCTGGACATTGAGATGAAAATTCCAACGTGGTCGCCGGGGACAATCCGTCCGCCCACAACCCTCTGGGGCTCCAGCTGAAAGGAGACCTCCTGGAGCCCCGCGGGCACCTTGACGTCGCCCGGGGCTTGGAGGGCGTCCGGGGCCACCAACCGCTCGGACACCAGCGTCTCCCCGGGGACGAGGTCGACGGCGGCGACTTTGCCCGCGGAATCGTTCAGGTTATGGAGCGCTGTCGCCGGGACAGCCGATTGCGGGAGTTGTTCCGTGGCCAGGGACGCCTGCATGGCGCCGACGGGAGTTCCCGCGGGAATCGCAGTCTTCACCACGAGGACGTCAACAGGGGAGAGGTTCTGGACCGCCCGTTGGTCTGCGCCCTGGGCGTAGGAAAAGACGAGAATCACTCCGATGACGGCCAACAGTGCTGCTGCCGAGCCTGCCAACAAGCGGGACTTCACTGACTGCTCCTGTGCTCTGAGAGGGGTTTGAAACTAGCTGATGAGGCGGACAATCGTGGCTCCGTATGCGTCCACCGGGCCCAGCGAATAGCCGTCCGCCAAGGACACGTACTTCACGAAACTCCCGATGATCCCACGGCAGTTTCCGGTGCAGGCCAGCGCGTTCCCGACATCCGAATTCGTGTTGCGGAAGGCGTCCGGGACAGTGTTGTTGCCACTAAACTTCCAGCCGGCCACCTTGAAGGCGGCGAAGGACACGAGGTGGTAGACCGCTCCGCTGCCTGTTCCGGTGACCGAGTCGAAAACAGGGAGCAGGACAATCACGTCGCGCCCAGCCGTAATGGTGTCGGCCCACTTTTGGAGCGTGGCCGAGCAGTTGTTTGGCGTGCTGTTTCCCGGCGCGCTCCCGCCTTCGCTGGTTGCGAGGTTGATGGTTCCGCCGCAAGCGCCCGCATCCTGGACGATCCAGCCGTAGCCGCCCGCAACCGTGGCGCCCGAAGGGCCATAGTTGCAGCTGGGGTTGGCTCCCGTTCCGTGGTCCTGGAGAAGCTGGAGGGCCCCGCCGATGTACCCCTTCACTTGGCAGATGGAATACGCGAGCGGAAACGCCGTCCGGCCCGCGAGGGCGCTGCCCCACTGGACGCTCGAAGTAGCTACGACGTCGGAAGTATTGAACCCCAGCACACGGGCGAAGAAGAGCGATACGGAGTTTGGCGTTCCGCCGGACTGCTGCGCTCCTGCAGTCACCGTGACTTTCCGGTTGGTGAGGTCGACGCTGAGTGACTTGACGTTGTTCAGGCCGTCGATGGCGTTCTTGTTGGCAAGGCTGGCAGCGAGCGGCGATGTGGAAGAGCAATTCGGATCGCTCGTGTTCGCGGCGCATTTCTGCGCCACGCCCAGAGCCGCGGCGTCTGCTCCATTCTGGACCTGCGCTTTCTCCGAATAGAGCATCCCGACGTCGACGGCAAGAGCCGCGAAGCCGAGGAGCACCACCAGGAGGAGGGCAACAAGCACGGCGACCGCGCCGCGCTCGCCGTCGTCGCCCTTGATGGCGACGTGGAGCCTCAGCCGCTGCATACCATCACTCCGACGCCCTGCATGGCGAATGGACCGGCGATTCCGGTGAGCGTGCTGAGGGTGTAGTTGATAGTCACGGACATCTGCGCCCCCGATGTGCAGCTGGCCGGACTAAAAGTGAAATTGGTATCGGCCAGCTTGGGGTTCAGCGTAACTGCCGCATTCTTCGCAGCGGTTTTGGCGGCCGTCTGGTCATTTGAGATTGCCATGACGCGCACACCTTCCCGCGCTGCGTTGGTGAGCGATACCTGGGCGTTGTAGGCCCGGCCGAATTCGATGATTCCGAGGACCAGCAGCACCAGGATGGGTGCCACCAAAGCGAATTCGACTGCCGCGGCACCGCGCTCTGATGCCTTGGCCATAGTTATTGCCTTTCCGAGGAACGGGTAGTCCGATGCAAGCCGAGTGGCGGCGTCTGAACGCCGCCGCCACTACAAAATTGCTTGGTGTGCCTCACGTTGCTTTCAAAGCACTGCGCCGACGGCTCTTAGGCGCAAGTAGCACCACCGGCAGACGTCCCTGCCGTGTAGGTCTTGCCAGTGGTCAGGGAACACGAGATCTGTGTGAACGTGTCCTTGACTGTGCCGCCGAGCAGCGTCACAGCCACGATGATGACGACAGCGATAAGCGCAACCATGATGCCGTATTCGACGGCGGTGGCGCCGGTTTCGTCATTCCGAACGCGGGATACGGACTTCAGGAAAACGGAAAGCATTGAGGCTCCTTGTTGGTCTGGTATGAACGGTCGCCGAGGAAGCGAACATCCTTAGTTACAGGTGGCCCCGCCGGCGGAGGTTCCCGCGGTGTAGGTCTTTCCAGTGGTCATGGAACACGAGATCTTGGTGAACGTGTCCTTGACGGTCCCGCCCAAAAGCGTGACGGCGACAATGATGACGACGGCGATCAGCGCGACCATGATGCCGTATTCGACGGCGGTGGCGCCTGCTTCGTCACGACGGACACGAGAGACCTGGTTTGTGAACAGAGAGAGCATGTGAAACTCCTGAGCGAGTTGGGGAGGGCGGGCTGGCCCAGTACCAGCCCACTAGCAAGGTAGCAACGCCAAATACCCCAACGGTTAGTCCTTGGCACATCCTGTGGGAATGCTCGCCAAGCTGCGCATTTCTTGTGCGAAAGCTAGGGAAAACCTGCCTCGCCCGAGGCACTCAGGGGAGTGCCGCCGTCGGCCTCGCAGCCTGGAGCTGGGACGCGTTCAGCTTTGCCCAGGGCGAGTCGGCCGCACCTTCGATAGCTGCTTCCGGGCTGTCGCCCTGGGTCCACCACTTGGCCTCGAACGCGAAGCCGTCGAACATGATGCGGTCACCCTGATGGTAGCTCTTCTCGGCCACCCACTGGGGGAACGTCCCCGGAGCCACGGTTGCTTTGGGGCTGGGCTTATCCCCGGGCAGCACCGGACCCACGAGCTTCCACGGGGTGGCACCGCCTTGGAGGACGGGGTTGTCCGGGACATCCCCGCGCGTCCACCATTTGGCTTCATACACGCTCCCGTGCCACACGATCCTGTCCGCGGCCACGTACGCCGCATTCGCGTTCCACACCGGGTACGGGCTGGTGGACGGATCATCTGCCGCGGCCGTCGCGCTGCTGGTTGTTGGCGACGGAGCCGCGGCCTGCGTGGGAAGTCCCACATCGTTTGCCAGCGTTGCCGAGAACAGCTGGGAGCCCTGGTCGATTCCGCTGCAGCCGTCGGACACCTTGCTCAAGTCCGGGTAGTTGGGGCTGCAGGTCCGGTCGCGGTTCATGGACCACATGGACACCCTGCCGAGGTTCTTGGACGTGACGAAGCCGTTCATCGTGGCGGCGTCCGCCAAGGTGAAGACCTCGCCGGGGGTGTCGTTCTGGCCGATCATCACCGTGACGCCCAGCTTCCGCCAGAGGGTTTCGCTCCCAAGGTCCGTTCCGGCGTCGTGATACAGGTTGGCGAGCTGATCGTGAGCGGCCTCGGCGGCCGCGCTCGCTGCCTGGCCCATGCTCTCCGAGGCCGCCTTGCTGCCTCCGAAGTCCATGGCCATGACGTTCACGCCTTCAAGGTCCACCCCTCCGGCCAAGGTGCGCGCCACCATGTTCCGGCCATCCGCGGTGAGGCCGCTCGGGTCGGCCGGAAGCGTCAGCCACACAGAGAGCGGTTTTCCGTTCGCCTTGTGTTCCTTTTGGAGGGCGGCAATGGCATGCGCCCTCCGGTCCGCGGCCGCGGTGTCGGCCAAGGCGGGTCCTTCGACGTCGAGATCGATCGTGGTGAGGCTGTAGCGGTCAACGATCTGCCGGTAGGCGGCAGTCAGGGCGTTCGGGTCCGTGCAGGAAACGGCGAGTTCGCTGTTGACCAGGCCGCCGAAGGACACGGCCGCCGTCCCGCCGAGCTGGCGCAAGCGCGCGATCCGGCGGTCCAGGTCGAGGTCGCTCGCGGCCTGCTCAGGGCTGTAGGCGGCACCCCAAGAGGGAGCGCAACCCTGCTTCGGATCGGCGACGACGAAGGAGAGAACCACGGCCTTCGCACTGGGCACAGCAGGGTCTTCGAACGCGAAACGCGGGGTGGCAGTGACGTCCACATAGCCGGAAAACGCCGACGGCATGGTGGCAGCGACGCTCACGTCCTGAACGTTGCGGACTCCGAAGTATCCCGCCGCGACGAGCGCGATCACGATCGCACACAGGACACCCAATCGTGGCAGCGACAAACGGCGGCCGGGAAAGCGTTTGGACACAGAAGACCCCCAGGGTTTCCAAGAAAAAGACCTTCGCGGATGCCTGGAAAAGATCTCATCCCCGTGGATTTGCCCCGGTGTGCGTAGCATTTCCTTGAGTCCTATGGGAACCCCGCGTTCTTCGCCTATCATAGGGGCGCACTGGGGTGCAGTCCGTTACATTACGCTGCACTGTGCCGCGTGCCCGCTGGGGGCACACGGACCTCGGATGGGGACACATTGCCGGAACAGATTGCGTTGCTTCGCCCTGACGCCCAGGGGCCCATGGAACTGCCGTCCTCCAAGAGCCGAAAACGGCAATGGGGGGCCGAAAAACGCTCGGAGCCGCTCTCGATCGTGCACCCCACACCGTCGCGGCGGAAGATCGTCCTCGGCCGCATCGGAATCCTAACCACCATGCTCGCGTGGCTCGGCTATGTGGTCACCACCGTGCTCAAGCAATTGGTGGACAACCCCGGCGCGGGGTTCCGCTTCGGCGTCGAAACCCTCTCGTATCTCGTGGTCGTGACGTTCCTGACGTTTTCCGCCCTCATGTACCTGACGGCCCGGCAAGGTGCCTTGACGCGCTTCCGCAACCACCGGCGCGTCCCCCGCGGCGAACTCGACCGCCACTTCTTCGACTACTCCGACGGCGTCACCGTGCTGATTCCTTCGTACGCCGAGGAACCGGAAGTGGTCCGGGGCACCATGTGGTCCGCGGCCCTGCAGGAATTCCCGGACCTCCGGGTTGTACTGCTCGTCGACGATCCGCCCTTCCCCAAGGACCCCGACGTCCTCCGCAGGCTCGAGGCAACCCGGGCGCTCGCCGGACAGATCGAAGAAACGCTTCGCGAACCGGCTATGCGCGTCAACGATGCATATTCCGCGTATCGGGCGCGCTTGCTGAAGGGCAAGGAGTTGGCGCCGGACACCGAGGTCCAGCGGCTCATCGACGAATACGAGTACGCGGCTGCGTGGCTTGAAGGAATGGCCGAGACCGAAAGCGTCGAAGACCACGTTGATGAGTTCTTCGTCGACCTCGTCCTCATGGGCCTGGCCCGGGAATTGCGTTTGGTGATCCTGGCCCTGACCGCCGCCAAAGCGCAACGGACCTCGCCCGGCGGGCAAAGAATTTCAGAGCTGTACGCGCGCCTCACATGGATCTTCAATGTCAAAGTCACCACGTTCGAACGCAAGCGCTTCGCCAGCCTTTCCCACGAGGCCAACAAGGCCATGAACCTCAATGCCTACCTCTCGCTCATGGGCGGACGGTGGCTTCGGGAAGAAACAGCGGACGGAACAGTGCTGCGTCCGACGGCGGCCCTCGCCGAAGCGGTGGTCCTCGCCGAAGCTGCGGCCGCCGGCGATGCGGTGGCCACCGCTGATTCGGCCCGGGCTGTTACCGACGTCGACGTCCTGGACGTCCCGGACACGAAGTACGTCTTGACGTTGGACGCGGACTCGCTCCTCCTCCGCGACTATTGCCTCCGCCTGGTCCACCTCCTCGAATCGCCGGGGAACGAAAACGTGGCTGTCACGCAGACCCCGTATTCGTCCTTCCGCGGCGCCCCCACCCGCATCGAGCGCATCGCCGGGGCCACAACCGACATCCAGCACATCCAGCACCAAGGCATGACGAGTTACGGCGCAACGTTCTGGGTGGGGGCGAACGCCGTGATCCGCAAACGGGCGCTGGAAGACATCGTCGAGATCTCCACCGTGGGCGGCTTCGAGGTGAGGACCTACATCCAGGACCGCACCGTCATCGAGGACACCGAGTCCAGCGTGGACCTCGGCAAGCATGGATGGACCTTGGTCAACTACCCCGAACGGCTCAGTTACAGCGCCACGCCGCCGGACTTCGGCTCGCTCGTGGTGCAGCGGCGGCGTTGGGCCAACGGTGGCTTGTTGATCCTGCCCAAGCTCGTGGAGCAGGTCCGCAAGCGGCGCGGCACGGAACGTCCTTTGCCCTTGCGTGAAATCCTGCTTCGGGTCAATTACATGGCATCCATCACGTGGGCGAGCTTCGGGTTGCTGTTCCTGCTCGCCTACCCCTACGACAGCCGGCTCCTCAGTCCTTTGGTGTTCCTCGCGGCGCTGCCCTACTTCCTCGCGATGGGCAGCGATCTTCGGGATTGCGGCCACCGGTTCAGCGACATCTTCCGGATTTACGGCTTCAACCTGGTGCTCCTGCCCGTCAACCTCGCCGGTGTCCTGAAGTCCCTCCAGCAAGCCCTTACCGGGGACAAGATCCCGTTCGTCCGTACCCCGAAAGTCAAGGACCGCACAGCGGCACCGGCTCTCTATGTCCTGGCGCCGTACCTGATTGTGGCGTTCTCCTTGCTGACGGTGTGGCGGAACTGGGAACTCGGGAACTGGGGCAATTTCGCCTTCGCCGCCTTCAACGCCGTGATGGCTGCCGGAGCGATCCGCTCCTATATCGGCTTGGCGAATTCAGGAGTGGACATGTACCTCGGCGTCCTGAACTGGCTGTACGTGGCCCCGAAGAAGCCGAAACCGGAGGCTCCGGCCATCATTCCGAAAACCCCGGAGCAAACCGATTGGGAGTCCTTGCTCTACCACGGCGACCGCCGCTTGAACCGCGACCTGCGCGGCAAAGGGGATCGCCGCAAGCGTGCCGGGGCGCTCTAAGAGGGGCGCCGTGTACAGTTCTGCTGGATCGCCTTGGCTTCTGCTGGAGCACCTTGGCCAACGGTGCAGCACATCCGCGGGATTCCGGGCTCCTGCTGAGGGCTGTTCCTCGGTGATCCAGCAGAATGTGTCGCGATCAGTGCGTCGCGGCGCGGCCGGTACGTCAGGTTTTGCCGCTAGCTGGGCCTAGACTTGCTGGTTGGAGCAAACGAAACGAGAGCTGCGGCGCACAACGCCGCGAATCTTAGGGGACAGGACAAATGCCGGATTCCGCGGACAAAGAAACCCGCGCCACTGCACCGAGCGAAGGACAGCCTGAGCTTTTGCGGCGCCGCGATCGTCGGCGTGCAGACGGTGACGACGCCTGGACAGGAGCTATGCCCATCATTACGCCCGATTCCCAGACGCCCGCGCCCGCAGCGGCACCGCTCCAGAGCCGAAGTTGGGCTGAAGCAGCGGCCGCCGCAGATGCCGCAGCCAATGCCGCGGATGCGGCCGCCAATGCCGCGGATGCCGCGGCCAATGCCGCGGATGCGGCAGCCAATGCCGCGGATGCCGGTCCGACTCCCGCGCAGGCAGGGCGAGCCGCAGCGGCGAACGCTCCGATCTCCGACTTCATTACCTCTCCCGGTTCCTTCGTGAAGGAACAAAAGCCGCGTCCCGTCGGGGGCTTCCGTGGAATGTTGTACAAACTCACGGGCGGCGCTTGGAACCTCGGGCCCAGCGCGAAGCAACGCGAAGAAGACGAGTTGGCACGCCGTATTTCCCGGCAACTCCAAGGCAGCTACAACACCGCCGTCCTGAGCTTGAAGGGCGGAATCGGGAAGACGTCCACCACAGTGGGCGTTGGCCTCACGCTCGCGGAATTCCGTGGCGACCCTCCTTGCGCCATCGACGCCAACCCGGATTCCGGAGACCTCGTGGAGCGCGCCCTGGGCGAAGGGATTTACCAGAAGGCCACCCCGCGCACCATCACGGACCTGCTCAAGAACGTGGAGAACGTCGATTCGCTCACGGCGCTTGCCCGGTACATGCACCATGCAGGCAGGCTGCACCTCATTGCCGGCGAGCAGGATCCGGAAGTCTCAGACTCGTTGACGGCCGAGGAATACTTGCGCATCCGCCAGTTGATTTCGGCCTACTATTCCGTAGCGCTGACGGACTGCGGCACCGGTGTCACGCACAATGCCATGAAGGGCATCCTGCAATCCGCGGACAACCTCATCATCGCCGCCGGTTACGCCGTGAGTGGCGCGAAGCGCGCCCGCAGCACCCTCCAATGGCTCGCGAGCCATGGCTACGAGGACCTTGCCCGCAACGCGATCGTGGTCATCACGGACAAGGACGAGGTGTCCTCCCGCGTGGACAAGAACGCGATCGAGGAACATCTCGCGGGGATCTGCCGCCAGTTGATTGCCGTGCCGCACGACAGGGGAGTAGCCGACGGCGACCTCGTCACGTTGGACGTTTTGCGCCCCGAGACGCGCCGCGCCTACAAGGAAATCGCGGCCGCGATCGTAGACGGCTACGTGTAACGGACACCACTCTAATCACTACTTGCATATCGCTTCATTCGGGCCATTTCATACTCGAGTGCTACTTGGATTGCAAATTTTCGGATCGCCTGACTTTTTCCTAGAGTGGCTCTTGGACCGCACCTTTTCGAGGGGTCCTCGCGCCTGACCGGGAACTGGGCCCGGGCACGGCGTAGTGTCATCCGTCGCGCCATCGACTTCCGCTGTGCCCTCGTTCAGACCGTGCGGCCAGCGCCCAGGAGCCTTGCTTGATCCCGAAAAAACTCGCTTTTGCCGTTGTTGCCCTCTTACTGTTGATCGTGCTGCCCAGCGCTTCAGCCGGTACTTCCCGGCCAACCGTCAACTCAGTGCCCGACGCCGGTCCGGCACCGATCGCCAACGCCGCACCCGCCGCTGAGGTGGCGCCCGTCCCCGCAAAGACGCCCGAAGCGGCACCCGCTCCAGCACCGACCGCGGATCCGCAGGCTGCCGCAGCCGCCGCGCCGGCCGCCGTCGTGCCCCAAGGCGCGGTACCCCAAGGCGCGGCACCCCAAAACGGCCAGGAAGGGCCGAACGGTTCGGTGAAAGTCCTGGACACCACCGCGGCGGTCACGGATCCGGCGTGGTTCCGGCAGGCTTATGCCGAAGGGTTCCGGCTGTACGTGATGCACTCGACCGTGTGGGGCACGTGCACGCCTTGGCAGAGGACGCAAGAGCAATTGAAGATGGCGCTCGACGCCGGACTCAAGATCGCGGTGTATACGCGCGATGCCTCGTGCTGGGAGAACGGCATCAAGGCCGCAGGCCCGTACATACCGCAATTGCAGTTTTTTGCCTTGGACATCGAAACCGGGAGTTCCCCGGTGACCCGCGCCATGGTGGATGGAGTGCGGAGCCTCGGCGTGCGGCCCGTCATCTACAGCGGCAGCGGAATGTGGCCTGGACTGATGGGCAACAGCACGGCGTTCGCGGATGTCCCCTTGTGGGACACCGATACCAGCAACCTCGACTATTCACGATGGATCCCGGACCACTTGGCCCCGGCGCCGGTTCAGTACGGCGGCTGGAACACGAACGGCACCATGAGGATCGGAATCCAGCAAAAGTTCGAACACAACCTCAACGGCATCAACGTGGACTTGAACTCGTTCAGCGCGGGTTTCCTGAAATAGCGACTAATTCTCGGTAATCCGGCCGGCTTCCGAAGGTTCCGCTGAAGATTCCTCCCGCGCTTCCAGCAACGCCGTGAGCCGATCGACCTGCGTCCGGAGGCGCCGAAGCTCCTCGAAGACAGGCGCTTCGGCGGCGTCGAGTTCCGCCGCCGTCTCGACGGCAACGGACTCCACCATCCAGGACGCCACGGAAGCGGTCACCAGGCCCAGAATTGCCACCCCGCCCACCATCAGGCCAGCGGCCACGCATCGTCCCAGGACCGTGATGGGGTAGTGGTCCCCGTAGCCGACCGTGGTGATCGTGGTGAGGGCCCACCAGATCGCGTCACCGAAGTTCTTGATGTTCGCACCCGGTACGTTTTCCTCGGCGTCGAGGGCGGCAAGCGCGCCGGCATAGATCAGGAGCGTGGCAGCCCCCAGGACGTACACCAGCACGCGGCTGCGGAGGGCGTTGCCGCCAATGCGGTGCACCACCTGCAGGAGGCTGACCAGGCGCAGGAGGCGCAAGGGCCGGAGAGCGGGCAAGGCAACAATGGCGAGCTCGTGCAGGTTGCGGAAGAACCACCGGACGCGATGAGGCGCGAGGTACAAGTTGATGGCGTAGTCCAGCACGAACACGGCCCAGGTTCCCCAGATGAGGACTTCCACCACAACGGCCTCGGTATTCGCGATGACCTGGACCGAAAACGCGGCGAGGAACACCACAGCCGCCGCGAGGAGTGGCCACTCCGAACGCTTCCGCCACTCTTCCTGAGTCATGGACCGAGTGTCCTTGCGTGGTCGATCGCGGCCAAGGCCACCGCGCTCGCCGCCAGCCTGACCGCGTGGACCCGGTACCAGGTTGCCAACAACGGGGTCCGCTGCGCGGGGTCCAAAGGCTCGGGACCGAAGAACAACTTGGGGTTGACCGACCGCAAAAGGTACGCCGTGGCGGCGCCGCCCACCGCCGAACTCGCGGCCGCTAGCACCAGCCAGGGCCGCCGTCGTGGCCTGTTCCACGAGGTGACCGTCGCGGCGACGACCAAGGGCACATTCAATGGCGCAACGGGGGCGTAGTACCGGCCGGGACTTCCGGCACCGAAAGGCGACCTCGGCAATTCGGGGCTCGGCGCTGAGCCCGCGACGCGGTGCGGAATCTTGGCAAGGCTTTCGTAGAGGTTGCCGAAGAACCAATGGGCGTGAGTGAGTTCCGCGGCACGCAGGAGCCGATCGGCGGCCGCCCCGCGCCGATCCAGTGATACATCTCTCATGTCGACAAGATACTCCTTCGCAGGGCCTCCGGCTCAGGCGAAAAGCCTAGGATGAAGGGGATGACAACAACCAACACCGTCCAACCCTTCAGCCTCCGCAGCATTGCCCTACCCGCCTTCGGGCCGGCACTGCTGTTCAGCATCGGCGAAGGCGCGGTGTTGCCGGTAATTGCCTTGTCCGCGCGCGACCTCGGCGCGTCCGTGGCCGTGTCCGCACTGGTGGTTACCCTGATCGGCTTGGGGTCCTGGTTCTTCAACCTGCCCGCGTCCCTCATCACCATCAAGTTCGGCGAACGGTGGGCGATCGTAGTGGCAGGCGCCGCTGGAGCGTTGGCCTTGCTGGCCGCCGGTTTCGCTCCGCTCCTGGCGCACAACGGAGTCTGGTTGCTCGCGGCGGCGATGACGGTCGTCGGGATGACCGTCAGCGTCTTCAACCTGGCCCGGCAGAAGTACCTTACCGAGGCAGTTCCGGTCATGTATCGGGCGCGGGCGTTGTCCACCTTGGGCGGCGTGACCCGGATCGGCATGTTCATCGGTCCGTTCGTGGGTGCGGCGGTGATGCAGTTCGCCGGCATCAGCGGAGCGTACTGGGTTGGCGTGGTGGGCATGGCCGCGGCATCCGTCTTATCCCTCACCATCCCGGACCTCGTGCTCCCGGACGACGCCGACGGCGGCCCCAAGGCTCCCGAGCCCACCCTCCGGGGCGTCGCGGTCTCCCACGCCCGGGTCTTCCTGACTGTCGGCACGGGAATACTCCTGCTGAGCGCGCTCAGGGCTTCCCGGCAGGTGGTCATTCCGTTGTGGGCGGACCATCTGGGCCTCGACGCCACGCACGCCTCATTAATTTACGGCTTGTCCGGAGCGATCGACATGCTGGTCTTCTACCCGGCCGGCAAGCTCATGGACCGCAAAGGCCGCCTGTGGGTTGCCGTGCCGTCCACCATCACCATGGGCATCGCGCTGTTCCTGATCCCGTTGTCCACTGAGTTCGTGGGACTGCTCTTGGCCGCTTTGCTCATTGGTTTCGGCAACGGCATCGGTTCCGGGCTCATCATGACCCTCGGCGCAGACTTTTCGCCGGACAAAGGCCGCGGCCAGTTCCTCGGGTTGTGGCGCTTCATTTCCGACGCCGGGTCCACCGGCGGACCCGTCCTCCTCTCGGCCCTGACCGCCGCGATATCCCTCGCCGCCGGCGTCTGGGCCACAGGCGTCCTGGGCCTGGCAGCGGCGGCCGTGTTCGCCGTCGCGCTCCCGAAACTCAAGCACCACAGGAACTACTAGCCCGACGGCGGGTGGCGGCTCCCAGCGTTCGATCAGGAGCCTTCGGTAGAATGAATCGAATGTTCTCGGTCATGTCGCCTCCGCACTCGCAAGCAACTACGAAAACTACCCGGCCGAAAAGCACTCCCGCGGGGTCTTCCCAGGCGGATATCGGGACCCTGACGGCATTGCGGTTCATCGCCGCACTGTGGGTTGTGCTCTTCCATCTCCAAGCATTGCGGCAGACCTTCCTGGCGCCGGTTTACGATCTGTTCGGCCCCGTTATCGCCAACGGCGACCTCGGCGTGGACGTGTTCTTTGTCCTCAGCGGCTTCATCATTACCTATACCTACCTGGACCGGCTTGGGCCGCAGTTCCGTTGGCGCGCGGCCGGCGATTTTGTCTGGGCGCGCTTTGCCCGGATGTGGCCGGCGTTCGCCCTGGTGGTGGGCGTCCTCGGCCTGTGGTTCGTGTACGGGACCGCGCAGGAAAACGCGTCAACATGGTCGCTGCAGACCCAGACGCCCGATCTGTCTCCCTGGGGTCTGGCCAAGCAGTTGTTGATGGTGCACCTCTGGTTCCAGCCGACCACTGACGGCGCGAGCTGGTTCGGTCCCGGCTGGACGGTGAGCGCGGAATGGCTCGCCTACCTCGCGTTCCCCCTGCTGGCGTTGCCACTCTTCCGCTTGCGGACGTTGCATCCGCTCGCGGCCCTGGCGGCTTCGATCGTGGTTCTGCTTCCCACAGCGGCCTGGGGTCCGGACCTTCCTGTCGGTTCGGGCGATCAGCCGTTCCATTGGCTGTTGCGCATCGCCTGCTGCTTCACCTCCGGTGCCTTCGCTTGCCTCGCGACCCGCAATGCCGACCACCTCAAACTCAACCCGGCACTTGCCGGCCGCGGCGCCGTGTTGGTGGGGACCGCCGTCGTCGTCTTCCTGGCGCTCGCGGGCAAACCGGGTCCGGGACGGCTCGCGGTCCTTGCGTTCCCGCTCCTTGTCGCGCTGCTGAGCCTGGCCCGCGGGCGGCTCAACGCGGCGTTGTCAGCACGCTGGCTGCAATATGGCGGCCGGAGTTCCTACAGCCTTTATTTGGTGCACATGTTCTTCATCTACCTCTTCTACTGGATCAATCGGGACTGGCCGGCCGGGGCGGCTCCCTTGATGACCAACCTGCTCGCGGCAGCGTGCCTGCTCGAGATCGCCTTTGGCACCTGGGTGATGTTCAAGTTCGTCGAGGAACCGGCACGGAAACGGTTGCGCTCCATGGTGCCGAGGCCGGTTTACGCTTCTTAGGTCCGTCAGCCTTTGGCCAGCAGTTCGTCGAGCTTTTCGTAGCCCTCGGTCATGCCGTACTCCATGCCCTCGGCCATGATGGCTTCGAGCGCTTCTTTCGACGGGAAGACCGAGTGGCCCCGCAAGCGCGTGCGGCCGTTGGGAAGCGGTTCGAACCGGAGGATGTCCAGGCTTACCTCGTTGGGCGCACCGAGGAATTCGAAGGTCTGGATGATGAGCTCGTTGTCGATGACGGTGTGGATTACACCGCGGAAGCCATAGACGTTGCCGTTGGAGTCCTTTTGCTCGAATCCGTATCCTCCGCCGGTGCGGAAGTCCCAGTGGGTGATGGTGCTTTCGAGCCGGCGCGGCCCGATCCATTGGACGAACAGGTCCTGCTCGGCGTGCGCCCGGAAGACTGCCTCCACAGGTGCCTCGAATTCGCGGACGATGTCGGCGTACGAGGTGCCGGGAACGGCATCGATGAGCACGGGATTGGTCATGATTCCTTCTCCTTCATTCGTTGCGGGGCGGCCAGCAGGGCATCCAATTGCCGGTAGCGCGCCTCGGCTTCCAGCCGGTACCGATCGATCCACGAAGTAAGGCGTTCCAGGGCTGCCGCGTCCAAGTGCACGGGACGGCGTTGGGCGTCCCGCGTCCTCCAGACAAGGCCCGCCGCTTCAAGGACGGTGATGTGCTTGGACACGGCCTGCAAAGTGATGTCGAACGGCTCTGCGAGCTCGCTGAGCGTCGCGGGACCCCTGCTGAGCCGTGCGACGATCGCTCGACGCACCGGATCTGCCAGTGCCGCGAAGGCTTTGTCGAGGGAGTCGTCCGCCATCTCTTTATCAACCACTTCGTTTATCAATCAGTTGGTTTACTAAACGATAGACCTCGGTGGGGGACGCGTCAATGGGTTTTGCCCGTCCTCGGAGGCGGGTCCTGCGAGGCCGGACGGCCGGCAGCTAAAGCGCGTGCCGCCGTCGGGCACTCACGCCGAAAAGCCAGGTGGCGGCAACCGTCGCGAGGTAGCCGGCAATCACAATAAGCGAAACGCCAGCCCAGAAGTAGTTCGTGGTGCTGTTTTCCTGGCCGAAGCCGGGGGCGATCCGCACGAGGGAATACACCGCAACCGCCGCCGACGCGATCCCGGCCATGGTCGATAACAGCGCCCACAATCGGGACGACGCCCAATGGTCGCCGCGACCGTCCTGGACATTCCAGCGGTTCCCCGTGCGCAGCACCAGCCACCCGGCCGGCAGCATGACCGCGCCCACCACCAGGAAGGCCGCAACGACGTCGGCCGGGCGGTGCCACTGGTTGACCAGCGTGGACACTCCGGCCGCCACCGCGAAAGTGCCGCCCAGGAAACCGGCCAAGGGCCGCCACCTCGGGGACACCACCAGGAACACCGCCGCGGCCGCCGACGCGGCGAGCGTCGTGTGGCCGGACGGCAAGGAATTAAGCTCGATGGTCTGGACCCCGCGGAACGGCCGGTCCGGGAACCAATCCTTCAAAAGCTGGGTGGCCAGGTTCGCCGCCACACACGCCACGAGCGCGATCCCGGCCGCCTTCCAGCGGCGCCGCATGATCGTGACGAACAAAACCACGACGGCGGCAATCACCACCGAAATGACCGGCAGCCAATCGAGGAACTGGGTTGATGCGCGTTCGGCCGGACCGTTGAGGGTTGCCGCCTCCACCAAAGCGGACTCGTCAATGTACTGGCCCGTGGTGGTGCGGACGAAGAAGTAGTACGTGCCGGCCAACGCGATCATGCACCACAAGGTTGCCATCACAAAAAGGAAGCCCGATCCCGTGCCTGCCCTCGGCGCGTGATCGGTCTTTCGGGTGGTCGGGAGCCCTCTGGTCCTTGGATAAGTCATTACTTTCAGGGTGCCATACCCAGCTGGGGTTTGCCCCGACGTGCGTCAGGACGGTTGTTTCCCGGACAGGAGTTCCTCATAGAGGGACAGGTGCTCGGTGACCATCCTTTCGGCGCTGAAGTAGGTTTCCGCCGCATCGCGGCACGCGCCTCGGTCCAGTGCTCCCGCTGCAATCAAGGCGTGCGCCAACTCGAGGGGAGTGGTGCCGAGGTAGCCAGTGGTTCCCTCTGACACGATTTCGGGGGCGGATCCGCGATGCGTTGCCACCACCGGGGTTCCCGTGGCCAAAGCCTCGATCATGGCCATGCCGAAGGGCTCGGACCACTGGATGGGATTCAGCAGCGCCACCGAGCCGCCCATGAGACTGTACTTGTCCGTCGCGTTCAATTCGCCAAGGTACTCAACCCCGGGGCCCAGCATGGGAGCGATGACGTCGGAGTAGTACTCCTGTTCCTCCGCGCTGTACATCTTGGCCGCGATGCGAAGCGGGACACCGGCCAATCGTGCCGCTTCGATTGCTTCAGGCAAGCCCTTGCCTGGATCCATCCGGCCAAGGAAGCTGGCGTATCCGCCATCGCCTGCTCCAACAGGAATCGACGACGTGTCGATGCCGTGATGGATGACCCTTCGGACGGCGATCCGCGAGGAAGATTGCGCCTGATGGTGCGAAATGGCGACGATGGCGGTGTCCGCGGACATGGCTTGGTAGATGTCGTGGTTCTCCTCGGAGAAGGGGAGATGTGCTGTGGCAACCATGGGCATGTTCCCTGGCCGATGCCGGTAAAGCGGTCCGGCGAGGGTGTGGTCGTGGATGACGTCCATGTCTGCCATCGCGGCGAAGGCAAACGCGGCGTGCCGCAGTTCGTCCACACCGAAACCTATCCGCGATCCGTCCGCCGGGGCCGGGCCGGGAATCTTGGCCACTGGACATGTGCTCCCGGACGCCGCCGCGAGAAGGACCTCGTGGCCCGCCGCCGACAAGCCCCGCGCGAGGATGTCCACAACAGCCTCGGTTCCGCCATACGCCGGCGGCGGGACCGGAATCCATGGCGGGGCCACCAAACCGATGCGCACTATTGCCCCCCGGCTTTATAAACGTCCAGCAGGTCCGAGAGCGGCTTGCGCGGCCCCCGATGCAGCTCGACGTCTTCAGGGAGGTGGGCAACGCGCGTAATCCCATTGACGAAATCCACCGCTATCCGTGATCCGGCCAGCGGAATGTTGCGCACCCGGATGTCCCCGAAATCCGCTGGAATCACGGGCGCAAGCCACAGCCCGCCGTGTGTGAGGCAGGGGTCGAAGCGGAGCAGTACACGGAGGAGGTGGACCGGCGTGGCGGCCGCCCAGGCTTGCGGGGAACATGAAGAGGGGTAGGGAACGGGCGAGCCGTAGGTTTTCCTGTCCAAACCGCAGAACAATTCCGGGAGCCGTCCGCCGAAGGCCTCGGCGGCGTCGAGCAACCCGGTGATGATGCGCCGGGATTCGTCGATGAAGCCGTACCGCATGAGGCCGGCGGCAATCAGGGCATTGTCGTGCGGCCATACCGAACCGTTGTGATAGCTCGCCGGGTTGTAGGCTGCCATATCCGAGGCCAGCGTGCGCACGCCCCAGCCGGTGAACATCTCGCTGGACATCAACCGCTCCGCGACCAAGGGAGCCTTGTCGTCGTCGACGATTCCGCTCCAAAGGCAATGGCCCATATTGGAGGCGCAGGAATCCACGCGGCGTTTGTCGCGATCGAGGGCGACTGCGAAGTAGCCACGCTCCGGGAGCCAGAACTGTTCGTTGAACCTCCGCTTGAGCTCGGCCGCGCGGGCCCCCCATAGCTCGGCCAATTCCATATCGCCGTCAACCTCGGCCATGAGCGCGCGGCTGAGATAGGCCGTGTAGACGTACCCCTGGACTTCGCAAAGGGCGGTTGGCGGCTTGGCAATGGTGCCGTCGGCAAAATTGATGCCGTCCCCGGAATCCTTCCACCCCTGGTTGAACAAGCCATGCTCCGTTGCGCGTTCGTATTCGACAAAGCCGTCCCCATCAGCGTCGCCGTAGTTTCGGATCCACTCCAAGGCCCGGTCCAATGCCGGCAAAAGCGAAGCCGTGACTTCGGAGCGGAAGCCCCAACGCGTCAGCTCCCCGGCCAGCGTGACGAACAGCGGCGTGGCATCGACGGAGCCGTAGTAGGCGCTGCCGCCGCCCAAGGCAAGGCCCGTGGCGGCGCCGAAGCGGACCTCATGCAAGATCTTCCCCGGTTCTTCTTCGCTCAGGGGATTCACGGTTTTGCCTTGGTGGTCAGCGAGCGTTTGGAGCGTGCCCAAGGCAAGCGATGGATCCAATGGAAGGGTCATGAAGGACGTCAACAGGGAATCCCGGCCGAACAAAGCCATGAACCACGGGGATCCGGCAGCCACCACAGTCCTTCCTGGATGGTCGGGGTCGAAGATCCGCAAGGAGCCGAGGTCCGCCCTGCTCTGGTTCAGGACCTTTTCGAAAGCCTTGTTGCTGAACTCGGTGGTGGGGACCTTTTCGTCCCACTCCTGTTGCCGCTCCTCCGGCACGTCCACGGGTTGTTCGCTGCCCCAGACCGGCGCGTCAGCTTCCGGCCCCACGCCTTCGATGCTCGGAGTGGCCGTGACCACGGTGGACCAATGCTTTTGCGGATCAATCGTGACGTCGTAGTTCAGGACGTCACCGTCAACATCGGCGCCCGGAGCATCAATGGTGACCATGACAGGGTGGTCCTGCTTTTCCGACTCAATACGAACCTCGCCGTTGCTTCCACGCGTCAAATGGATGCTCTCGTGGTGGGCACGGCCTTCCTTGACTTCGAAGATGTCCGCAAAGTCCGCGTTGACCGTGAGCGACAATGAGAAGCTGCTCGGCTTGGTGGAGAAATTCCTGATCGTGATTTCTTCGCGGACGCCGCCGAACATGCTCCGCCGTCGTTCGATCAGCAAATGGCTGTCCGCGACCCCGTCCGTGCGTGCCGGGCGCGCGATGAAATCAGCCCGGAACGGCTCCGGAACGATGGAACTCAGCGGCTCGACGGCGTGCCCATTGACCTTCAGGAGCCAGTTCGAGACGAACCGGGTGTCCCGGAAGAACATCCCGTGCGGCGCCGATTGGTCCATGTCGCCGTTGGCCGCCGAGACGCAAAACGACGTTCCGGCCAGCAACGTCACCGCGCCGGCGCCGGGCGAGCCGGCAAGGTTCTCTGCGTTCCAACCTGTCATCAGGTGCTCCAAAGTCGGGGATAAGGGTGTCCTCGCCGTTGGCGCGTGGTGGCGGGGTGGGTGTCGACGGCGGTGGTTCGGGTCGGGTGGGGTGTCGGGTGTCGACGGCGGTGGGTCGGGTCGGGCGGTTTGCATCAGCGTATTCGCCACGCCGCCGAAATTGAACCCTCTTGCACCTATGGGGGTTCCCTTCCCGACGCGCGCTCACATCTGACCGCCTTTTCCTGGACGCTCTTGCACATTTGGCGGCCTTTTCCCGAACGCTCGAGCACAAGAAGCCGGGGAATTCAGCGGCGGGATGTGAACCGGGTTGGGGAGACGCACGAAACATCTCCATGTGACGCTTGACACGTGTTAGGTCGAGGATTTACGCTTCCTAACACGTGTTAGGAAGGAAATCGACATGCCAGGAAGCAACGGGATGCTGCGTGAAATCTCACGCAGGACAGCCCTCGGTGCCTTGGGTGCGGGAATTGTTGGAGCAACCGTCGCGTCGTGGCCGCGGTTGACCGGCATGGATATCCCGGGCCGCGGGGACAACAGCCTCAGCATCGCCATCATGGGAACCGCCGCGGACGCTGCCGCCCGCCAGCGGGTGATTGATGCGTTCATGAGGGTCCATCCGGAAATCCCGGTCAAGGTCCAAGCCATCCAGGCGGTGGACTGGAAGGACTTCTTTACCAAGATCCTCACCATGGTGGCGGCCGGAACGCCACCGGATGTGGTCTATGTGGCAACGGAAGGCGCGCAGCTGTTTGCCGAAAAGCTGGCCTACCCGCTCGACGACTACCTTCGCCGCGATGCCGCGGACATGAAGGAGTACTTCGCCGATGTCCACCCGAGCCTCGTGGAAGCGTTCATGTACAAGGGCAGCCTTTTCCAGCTGCCTATCGACTGGAACGCCGCCAACATGTACTACAACACCTCGGCCCTTCAGCAGGCAGGACTCGACCGTCCGGCGGACAACTGGACCCAGGTCGATTTCCGTAACTCCCTCGCTGCCATGCGGAAAGCCCGCCCATCCGACTTCACTCCGTACTACTGGACCAACAGGCTCTTCGGCGGTGTTGTCCCGTGGCTGTACGCCAACGACACGAGCTTCCTCAAAGAAACCAAATCCACCGGCGGCGAGTGGTTCTGGGACAGCTTCTACGCACAGGATCCGTCCCGGAAGCTGCGTTCGGGCGGGTACCAATGGCTTGAGCCGAATGCGGACGACCCCCGGGTGTACGAGTCTTTCGATTACCTCCGCGGGCTCGTCAAGGATGGCTTGGGCGTCCGTCCGGAAGAAGGCGGCGGAAGCTCGCTGATCGGCCTGTTCGCTTCCAACAGGATCGGAATGACCCCGGCCGGCGGCTACTGGGTGGAAGGCCTGCACGAAGCGGGAATGGCCGAGGACGGGTTCGATGTCCAGTTCTTCCCCCGCTGGCGGACCCAACGGCACCAGTTCGGCACCGCGGGCTACGCCATCATGAAGACCGCCAAGGACAAGGACGCTGCTTGGGAGTGGGTCAAGTTCACGTCGAGCCTGGAAGCGATGCGCCTGGTCTTCCCGACGCCGAACACCACCCCGGCCCGCCGCTCCATGGTCAACGCCGAGCTTTACGCAGGCCGGGGACCCAAGCATTGGAAAGTCTTCTACGACACCCTCGACAAATTCCCCACTACCGGTCCGATTCCCGCACCTGCCCAAGAGGCCGCCGTCGAGACCGCCCTGATGAAGAACGCATCCCTGGCCGTCAGCGGAGACGAGCGCCAACTCAAGCAAGCACTCGATTCCATGCAGCGCGACCTTGAGATCGCCTTGAGGAGGCAGTAATGAGCACGGCAACAAGGCCAACCTCCGCCACGCGCCGTGGCGGCGCCGCCGCGACGGGCCAGCCAAACGGAAGGCAGCGCCAGCGCTGGCTGCCTTGGGCTTTCCTGGCTCCCACGATCCTGGGCATGGGCCTGTTCACACTGGTGCCGATCGTGGCGTCCGTGGTCCTCGCCTTCTTCCGCTGGGACATCATCTCGCCACCAAGCTTCGTCGGTTTCGACAACTTCGCCGAAGTGGCCCAAGACCCCACGGTCCGCGTTTCGTTCCTGAACACCATCGGGTTCGTGGTGGTGGCCGTAGCCCTGCAACTCGGACTGGCGCTCGCCTTGGCCATCATGGTGCAGGAGAAACTGCCGTCCTGGCTGCGCGTCTTCTTCCGGAGCGCGTTCTTCTTCCCGCTGATCCTTTCCGCCGCCTCGGTGTCCATCTTCATGCGGTACCTGTTCAACGAACAATTCGGCGTGGTCAACTGGCTCCTGTCTTTCGTCGGCATCCCCGCCGTCCCGTGGCTGACGACGCCGACCGGTTCTGCCGCCGTCGTGATCCTGGTGTATGTGTGGCAGAACTTCGGGTTCTCGTTCCTGCTGTTCATCGGCGGCCTGGCGTCCATCCCGACGGAAACGTATGAGGCCGCGTCGCTCGACGGCGCCACCGGCTGGCGTAAGCACGTCCACGTGACGCTCCCGCTCTTGAGCCCCACCACCCTGGTGGCATCGGTCATGGCGATCATCAACGCGCTCCAGGTCTTCGACCAGCCCTACGTCCTGACCGGCGGCGGCCCCGGCGACTCCACGCGGACCGCGGTGATGGTGATCTTCGAGTCCGCGTTCCAGCGCCTCGAGTTCGGCCAGGCCTCGGCGATCGGCGTGATCCTCACGCTGATCATCATGGCCATCACCGCCCTCCAGTTCCGGCTCAGCAAACGATTCGTCTTCTACCAGTAAGGCCCGCCATGACTACAACCTCAACCCGGCGCGTCGTCGTCGGGCAGCCTTTGCCAGAGCGCACCGTCAAGCGCAAGAAGCGCAACTGGAGCATGGCCGGACGAATCGTGCTGCTGTCCATCGTCTCCGTATTCATCCTCGGACCAGTGTTGTGGACCCTGTCCACCTCGCTCCGGTCACCTGCGGAATCATTCCAACTGCCGCCGTCGTTCCTCCCGATCAATCCCGACTTCAGCTCCTACGAGCAAGTCTTCAAGCAGCTCAACATCATGTTGCTGGTGCTGAACAGCGCGCTCGTGACCGGACTGATCGCCGTCGGGCAGATGTTGACGTCGGCGCTGGCCGGCTACGCGTTCGCGAACCTGAAGTTCAAGGGCCGCGGGGCACTGTTCTCAATCGTGTTGGCCACCATGATGGTGCCCGTCCAGGTGACGATCGTTCCTGTCTTCATGCTGATCCGTGGCATCGGCCTCTCGGACACGCTCCTCGCGCTGATCCTCCCGGCGATCCCGACGGCGTTCGGCACCTTCCTGATGCGCCAGTACTTCATGGGGCTCCCGGCTGACCTGGGTGAAGCTGCCGCGATCGACGGCGCCTCACCTTGGCGCACGTTCCGTTCCGTATACGCGCCTTTGGCCATTCCTGGCATGGCGATCGTGGGAATCCTCGCGTTCAACTACCACTGGAACGAGTTCTTCAGGCCCCTCATCATGACCATTTCCGAACAAAACTTCACCCTGCCGCTGGGCCTTGTCTCCCTGCAAGGCAACCTCGGCACCGGCAGCATCTCCGTGGTGCTGGCAGGCGTGATCCTCTCCATGATTCCGGCACTGGTGGTATTCATGTTCGGCCAGCGTGCCCTGCGCGACGGCCTTACCGCCGGCACCGGCAAATAAGTTTCCCTACCCCGAAAGGCCCCAGATGACGGACCTCATCTCCTCCGCACCTTCCCTGGCCATGGCAGCCATCCACCCCGATCCGGCGTTCCCGCGCTTCCACCCGCGGCCTGCGCAGGGCTGGATCAACGACCCCAACGGCGTCAGCTACATCGACGGCCGCTACCACGTCTTTTTCCAGTACAACCCGGAGTCGGCCCGCCACCATCGGATCCATTGGGGCCATGTCAGCTCCCCGGACCTCATCACGTGGGATGAGCATCCCGTGGCGCTGCGTCCGCAGGACGGCGGGCCCGATGAGTATGGTTGCTGGACCGGCGTGGTGACGGACGACGGCGGTGTCCCCACCGCTGCTTACTCGGGCGTAACCTCCGGGCACGGCCACTCGCAAGTGGTGATTTCCCGCGGTTCAGCGGACCTGGTCACTTGGGAGCAGACCGGGCACGTGGCAGCGTCCATGCCTGCCGATCCGCTGGTCACGGCCGTCCGCGATCCATTCCTTTTCCGCTTCAATGGCAAGCGCTACGCCATGCAGGGCGCCGGGCTCGCCAATGGACATGCTGCTCTTTTGCTCTACTCAGTGGAGGACATGTCCAGCTGGAAGTACGAAGGCATTTGGCTCACCACCGAAAATCCCGTGGCTGCCTCGCACACACCGGCCGAGATCTGGGAGTGCCCGCAATTGGTCCGTGTGCCGTCCGACGGCGATGCGGCGGACAGCGGTGAAACCTGGGTCATGATGTTCTCGCTGTGGCTTTCCGGCGACGACCATGAACACGCTAACGGCGTGGGCCACCTCATTGGTTCATTGACCGAGGATCCGCAGACAGGGTTGCCGATGTTCACTCCACGGTCTGGCGGAAGCTCGGACTTCGGCAGGGACTTCTATGCTCCGCAGATCGTCCAGCTCGAATCGCCGGCTGAAGGATCAAAAGCCCTCTTGTGGGGCTGGGCCAACGAAGGCCCGGGTCGCGACGGACGCCGTGGCCGGACCCAGGAAGAGATCGACGCTGCCGGGTGGGCGGGCGTGTTGACCCACCCTCGCCTCCTGTCGGTCCAGAAGGGGACATTGGTGGTCTCGCCCGCGCCTGAGGTTGAGGCATATCGGGGGCCTTTGCTTGCGGAGGGGGCTGCCGGCACGGTGTCTGTGCCGGCATTTGCTGAGGCCCTGGTTTCCGGAGCCGCCGGCGAAGCGCGGCTGGTACTGGCCTCGGGAACGGAACGCCAAGTGGTCTTTGCTGGCCAGGTATCCGACGGCGAAGAGCTGCGCATTTTCGTGGATGCATCACTCGTTGAGGTGTATCGCACAGGATCCGTGGCCACGACGCTCCGTGCCTACCCGGCGCCGGGTGAGGAATGGATCCTTGAGCTTCCCGAAGGCGCGGCGGCAGACGTCTGGGAACTGAAGCTCCCCGAATAGGCGGCAGGCCGGCGTCGGGCCCTCCACAAATGACCACCTTCGGCAGCGCCGCAAAAAGCGGTCAGTTTCAACGGGCGGGCACGGGTCCCGTGGACTCGCGGACCACCAAGCGGCAAGGAACCATGGTTTCCAGACCCGAAGCGGCGGCGGCAATCCCGGAACCCGGGTCCTCGATCTGCCGCAGCAACATCGACATCGCCGCGGCTCCCATGTCCCGCAAGGGGAGGGCCATGGTTGTCAGGGCTGGAACCATGGTGGCGGCGATACGGAATTCGTCGTCGTACCCCATGATCGAGAGGTCCCGGGGCACGGACAGACCCAGCCGCGCGGCCGCTAATGCAACCCCGACGGCGAGGCGATCGTTCGCGCACGCGATCGCGGTGGGGCGCTCGGCCGGGGACACGCCGTCGAGCATTTTCATGGCGCCGTGGAAACCGTCGTCGATGTCCCAGCCAGCCATGATGATGCGGTCTTCGCGGACCGGGATCGACGCCTCGGCCAGCGCCATCCGATGGCCCTCGACGCGCAGCGGCACAGCCGGTGACGTTGCCGCGCCAGCCAGGAAAGCGATCTCGCGATGCCCCAACTGCAGCAAATGTCCAGTTGCTTCCCTGCCACCCGAGACCTCGTCCGGGATCACGTGATGCAGTTGGGGAGTGGGACTGTTGTCATAGCAATTGGCCAGGACGGACGGGACGCGGAGCATGCCGTGCGGTACGTCGAGCGGCTTCAAACCCACAGTCACGTACATGAGCCCGTCGACTTGCCGGTCCAGGAGGGTCTCGACGGCGCTTTCGTCCCGCGATGCGTCCAGCTCGGTGTCCATCACCACGGTGACAAAGCCGTGGGCGCGCGCGACGTCGTCCGCCCCGCCAATGATGTTGCCGTCGAACGGGCTCACGACTACTTCGTCGGACACGATCCCGATCACCCGCGAGCGTTGGTTCCGCAAACTGAGGGCGATGGCGTTGGGGGAGTAGTTGAGGTCCGCCGCGGCTTGGCGGATGCGGTCCTGGCTTTCCTTGGCCACATTGCCGTCGCCCCGGCCGTTGAGCACCAGGGACACGGCACTCCGCGAGACACCCGCCCTTTTGGCGACGTCGAGTGCGGTGGCCTTGCGCTGCATGCGGGCTCCTTCGGCGGTTGTTCCGGTTCTGTGCTGCATTCTACCTAACGCGTGTGAGGGTCGCCCGCGCAGATCCAGGGCGCCCGGCCCCGGTGTAAAGTTGCCGCGTGCCCGGTATTGTCCCCCCGATCGATGACCTCCTCGCCAGCGCACATGTGGTGTCCCTGCCGATGCGGGTGAAATTCCGCGGCATCATGGAGCGCGAAACCCTGCTGTTCCAAGGCCCCGCCGGCTGGGGTGAATTCTGCCCCTTCCCCGAATACGGCGACGCCGAAGCCGCCCGCTGGCTTGCCGCCGCCCTCGAAGCCGCCTGGCAGGGTTTCCCCGCTCCGCTCAGGGACCGCATCCCCGTCAACGCCACGGTTCCGGCCGTTCCCGCCGCCAAAGTTCCCGAGGTCCTCGAGCGCTTCGGCCGGGTTGACGCCGTCAAGGTCAAGGTAGCCGAGCGCGGGCAGGAACTGGCCGACGACGTCGCGCGCGTCACCGCAGTCCGTGACGCCTTGCCGGACGCTGCAATCCGCGTGGACGCGAACGCCGGTTGGGACGTGCCGCAGGCGGTCGAGGCACTTGGGCGCCTGTCCGCCGTCGGGCTCGAATACGCCGAACAACCCGTGCCGCACATCGAAGGCCTCGCGGAAGTCCGCCGTCGCCTCGCGCAGCAGGGCACGCCGGTCCCCATCGCCGCCGACGAATCAGTCCGCAAGGAAGACGACCCCCTCAAGGTCGCCCGCGCGGGCGCCGCGGACCTGATTGTGGTCAAGGTGGCGCCGCTTGGGGGAGTGCGGCGGGCGTTGGACATCGTCGCCCAAGCCGGGCTTCCGGCCGTGGTGAGCTCCGCGCTCGATACCTCGGTGGGCATCCGCGCTGGCCTGGCGCTCGCGGCGTCGCTGCCCGAATTGCCGTACGCGTGCGGGCTTGGGACGGTGCGCCTGTTCGCCTCGGACATCGCGCCGGATCCGTTAGTGCCCGACGACGGCGCCATCCGCGTGCGCGAAGCCATCGCCGACGAGGGGCTGCTGGAGCAGTTTGCGGCGGCCGCTGAACGCCGCGACTGGTGGCTGGAGCGACTCCGTCGCGTCCACGCCCTCCTGGAGGCATCGACTGCTCCGTAAGTGCCGTTTTGAGGCTGGAAAACGACAGTTGTTCAGCAATCGATGCAGAAGTTGCTGGGAAAAAGCTGGGAATTTACTCTGAATTAACCAGTGCGTCCTCTGGCGCTGTCAGGGTGGGGAAATCACTCACACCCGGAGGTATTTCCCCATGTCCCCATCAACCCGCAAGTTTGATCTGCTTCCCATGCTTGGCCATACGAAGGGCAAGCGCAGCCCCGTGACGTGCGCCCTGAAGTGCGACAACGCCTGCTCGGGCGAGGTATGCAACACCAGTTCGAACGGTTACTTCCGCGACATCGCCTCCGCGGCTGTGTCCCGCCGCACCGCCCTCGGCCTCGGCGCCGCGGGCGCGCTCGCCGTCGTACTCAGCGGCCTTGGTGCCCCGGAAAAGGCGGCGGCCGACGGCGGTCCCGGGCTCTCTGCCGCGGCGAAAGCGGGCTTCGACAAGAGCAAGCTCAAGTTTGCTCCCATCAAGCCGATGGACGCCTCCGTTGATGCGTTTACCGTGCCGGAAGGATTTGCCTGGCGCCCGATCATCCGTTGGGGCGATCCGCTGTTCGCCGATTCGCCGGCGTTCGACCTCGGTGCGCAGACCGCGGCCGCGCAAGCCCGCCAGTTCGGCTACAACAACGACTACACGGACATCCTCCCCATTCCGGACTCCAAGGACCGCCGTGCCGTGCTCTTCACCAACCACGAGTACACCAACGAGAACATCATGTTCCCGGCCGCCTTGGCCGCTGACGAGGCCCGCGCGATCGGCCGCGCCGCACACGGCCTCACCGTGGTTGAACTGGAGCGCAAGAACAAGAACAAGCCGTGGAACTATGTGCAAGGCGCGTCGCTCAACCGTCGTTTCCTGAGCGATACCACCTACGAACTCACCGGTCCGGCCGCGGGAACCGACCTCGTCAAGACCATCGACGACCCCTCCGGCCGGGCCATCAAGGGGACGCTGGGCAACTGCTCGGGCGGCACCACGCCGTGGGGCACCATCCTCTCGGGCGAGGAGAACTTCAACGGCTACTTCGTCGCGCCCGGCACCTCTGCGGGGGACAAGCGCTACGGCCTCACCAACAAGGCAACAGCCCGCAAATGGGAACTGGACGAGCCTCGCTTCAATACCAACAACGCCGGCTACGCCAATGAGACCAACCGCTTCGGCTGGATCGTGGAAGTAGACCCCTTCGATCCGATGTCCACCCCGAAGAAGCACTCCGCGATGGGCCGCTTCAAGCACGAAGGCGCAAACGTGATCGTGGCCGAGTCCGGCCATGTGGTGGCTTACATGGGCGACGACGAGCGCTTTGACTACCTCTACAAGTTCGTCTCCAAGGGCAAGTACCAGCCCGGAGATTCGGCCGCTGCCCGCCGAAACAACATGACCCTCCTCTCCGAGGGCGACCTTTACGTTGCCAAGTTCACCGGCGACTCTCCCGCGGCCGAAATCGACGGCAGCGGAGCGCTTCCTTCGGATGGCGCATTTGACGGATCCGGCGAATGGCTGCCTTTGGTGGTAGGCGGCGCCTCCCGTGTTCCGGGCATGTCGGTGCCTGAGGTCCTGGTCTACACCCGCCTCGCAGCGGACAAAGTGGGACCCACCAAGATGGACCGTTGCGAAGACGTCCAGCCGAGCCTCGAAACCGGCAAGGTCTACGTGGTCTGCACCAACAACTCGGACCGCGGCAAGCCAGGCAAGGAAGGCGCCACCGAGGTCAACCCGCGCACCCTCAACCGCGACGGCCACATCGTGGAGATCACGGAAACGGGCGACCAGACCTCCACGCGCTTCAACTGGACGCTCCTGATGGTGTGTGGAGATCCGGCCAAGAACTCCTCCACATACTTCTCCGGCTTCCCGGCCGACAAGGTCTCGCCCATTTCCTGCCCCGACAACGTCGCCTTCGACTCCGTCGGCAACATGTGGATCGCCACCGACGGCGCGCCGTCGTCCATCGGGTACGCCGACGGTTTGTTCAAGGTCACCTTGGAAGGAAGCGACCGCGGCAAGGTAGAGCAGTTCCTCGCCGTGCCGCGTGATGCCGAAACCTGTGGTCCGATTGTCCACGACGACGAGCGGACCGTGTTCGTCGCGGTCCAGCACCCGGGCGAGGAGGGTACGTTCGAGGACCAGCACTCCTACTTCCCGGACTACGTCGGGGCGGGCTCCTCGCCTGCCGCAGGCCAGGTCCGCGCCCCGCGCCCGTCGGTGGTCCAGGTGTACCGCACGGACGCCTAGATTCTTTCCGGACGCCCGCTCACGTTTGGTGGGGTTTTTCCTGACGCCCGCTCACGTTTGGTGGGTTTTTCCTGACGCCGGCTCACTCCCTTCAAGGGAGTGGGTCGGCGTTTCGGGTTTGCGCGCCGGATGTGAGCCGGCGTTTCGGGTTTGTGCGCCAGACGTGAGCGAGGGTCGATGGCGGGCGCGAATAGACTGGTGCGGTGACTTCGCAAGGCTCCCTGAGTTCCCTCGCCGCTGCCCGGATCGCCGTCAAGGCACTGCTCGACGGCGGTGTGCGGCACGCGGTGGTCGCTCCCGGTTCGCGCTCGGCACCCATGGCGTACGCGCTGGCTGAGGCAGAAGCCGTCGGGAGAATCCGCATCCTCGTCAGGATCGACGAACGTTCGGCGGGTTTCACGGCCCTCGGCCTCGCACTCTCCACGGGCGCTCCCGTCGCCGTCCTCACTACCTCGGGCACCGCCGTCGGGAACCTGCTTCCGGCTGTCATGGAAGCCAACCACGCGGCCGTGCCGCTTGTGGTCCTCTCCGCCGACCGGCCCGCTGAACTCCTCGGAACAGGCGCCAACCAGACCACCATCCAACTGGATATTTTCGGCGAACACGTGCGTTTCGCCGTCGACGTCGCTGCCGGCGCGGATCCGCAGCGGGCCGTCGAGACCGCCATCTACGCGGCAACGGGTGCGCTCGAGGGCACCCCGCCGGGCCCGGTGCAACTCAACCTCGCCTTCCGGGACCCTCTCGTACCGGAACACGGCGAGTCCCTGCCCGCCGCCCAGGGGCACGGAATCTTCCATTACGACGCCGGTCCGCAACCAATGAGCATGTCCCCTGCTCCCGCCGAGTTGCCCGAGCGCCGCACAGTTGTTCTGGCAGGGCACGACGCTGGTCCGGTCGCCGAAGCGTTCGCGCGGGCGCACGGCCTTCCGCTCCTCGCGGAGCCATCGTCGAATGCGCGTTTCGGACCGAACGCCGTGGGCCCGTACCGGTTGATGCTGGAACATTTCGGGAGGGATTCCGCGCTTCCGATTGAACGAGTGGTGGTCTTCGGCCGTCCGACACTTTCCCGGCCCGTCGCAGCGTTGCTGGCCCGCGAAGACGTTCCCGCCGCCATGTATGAGCCCGTTCCGGTGGCTTGGTACGAGCACGGCCGGCGTCGCGAGGAACGCTTTGAATCCCTGGCTGATCTGGCCGAATTCTCCGGTCGCGGCCCGTCCGAATGGCTCGACGCCTGGCTTTTGGCCGGCGCAGCGGCGCAGCGCGCACTCGACCTCGTCCTCGAATCCTCACCCGAAGCGAACGGTCCGGCGGTCGGTGCAAAGGTCTGGACGCAGGCCCGCGGCCAACTTGTCCTGGGCTCCTCCAACGGCATCCGCGACGTCGACCTCGCCGGCGCACCTGCTCCGGAACCGCTCGCCACCGTGTACGCGAACCGCGGCCTCGCCGGCATCGACGGCACCATCTCGACGGCCACAGGTATTGCGCTCGGCGCAGGCCGCGAAACAACGCTCCTCGTGGGCGATGTCACCTTCTTGCACGACGCCGGCGGCCTCCTCCTCGGCGCCGGCGAACCAGGACCGGACCTCCGGATCGTTGTGCTCAACGACGCCGGCGGCGGGATCTTCGGCCTCCTCGAGCACGGCAAGGTGGCGGACGACGGCGGGTACGGCACCGCCGTCGAACGCCTCTTCGGCACCCCGCACAGTGTTGACATTTCCGCGCTGGCGGCGGCGTACGGCGTCGGGCATGTTTCAGTGCGTACGACGGCGGAGCTCGCCACGGCGCTTGCCTTGCCATTGAAGGGCCGCAGCATCGTGGAAGTGCGCACGGACCGAGCGGGATTGCGTCCCTTGCACGCGCGCATCAGGGCAGCGGTGGCCTCCGCGGTGTCGCAAGTGCTGGTCGGGGCGTAGGTTCTGGCGCTGCGGGGAACGCCTGGCGCTCCGGAAAATACCTGACGCACTCGGAATTCCGGTAGCGCTAGGTTGGACTCGGGTCACTGAGCATTAGACGTGTCGTCAGATTCCCCGAACTTTCCACATAGAACAGGCCAGCACTGCCCGGACACTGATCGTCATGCCAGTTTCTTAAGCATGGCCGATCTATCCAGACTCATCCTCACCGGAGACCATCCTTTCCACGGGCTGACCCCCAAGGAACTCGCACGGAGAGCCAAATCAGGCGCATTGCATCGGGTCCGTCAAGGGGTATATATCGACGGCGCAACCTGGGCTGCACTGAAGCCGTGGGAACAATACCGGGTCAAAGTGGGCGCCGCTGCGGAAGTAGCCACTGGCAGGACCATATTCGGCAGGCATTCAGCGGCGTCGGTATGGAGAATTCCGTTTATCGGATTCCATCATCCGGTGGTGGCGCTGACACTGCAGAACGACGGCGGCCGGTCGCGTCCGGGGGTATCCCGCCACTACGCAAACCCGGATGGGCTCAAGATATACCGACGCGAGGGCCTTCTGGTGACCGGCCGTATTCGCACGGTCCTGGATCTGGCTGCGTTTACGCCATTCGTCGAGGCCATCGTTCCACTGGATCACGTGTTGAAACCGGACAAGAAACGCAATTTCCTTCCGATCACGAAGGAGGCGCTCCTGGAAGGCATCGGTGACAACTACACAGCGGCAGCTATCCGCAGGATACGCGTTGCCGTGGATTTCGCAGATCCCCTATCCGGATCTCCAGGGGAGTCGTACAGCCGAGCTTTGATCCGCGCCGCAGGATTCGAGGCTCCGGTTCTCCAACAGGAATTCCGTGACGGAGGGGGCCTTATCGGCTACTCGGACTTCTATTGGAAGGGCGCGAAAGTGGCGGGTGAATTCGATGGGATCGACAAATACCTGAAGCCGGAGTTCCTGAAAGGCCGTACGGCTGCCCAAGCGGTGATCGACGAGAAGATTCGCGAGGACCGAATCCGGGCCACGGGGTGCGGTGTGGTCCGTTGGGTATGGCCGGATCTCATGGTTCCGGGGCTTCTTGAGAGGAGACTGGCCGAAGCAGGTGTTCCTCGGCGCCGCCCGCGTTCAAGCTCATGACACAGTATTTTCCCCATGACGCGACGATGCCCCGACGCTACCGGAATTCCAGTAGCGCCAGGGCATCGGAGAAGCGCGGAGCATAAGCCGCGGCGTGAGGCACAGACCGCAGCGTGAGGCATAAACCGCAGCGTGGGGCATGAACCGCGGCGTGGGGAATAAGCCGCAGCGCTGGGCAAAAGCCGCGGCGCGAGGCATGAGCCGCAGCGTGAGGCATGAACCGCAGCGCGGGGAACTACAGCACGCGGCTGAGGAACTCCTTGGTGCGGGCGTGCTGGGGGTTGGCGATGATTTCGCGGGGATCACCCGATTCCACCACCACACCTCCGTCCATGAACGTCAAGGTGTCGCCGACCTCGCGGGCAAAGCCGATCTCGTGGGTCACCACGATCATGGTCATGCCGGATTTCGCCAGGTCCTTCATCACATTCAGCACGTCGCCCACGAGCTCGGGGTCAAGAGCTGACGTGGGCTCGTCGAAGAGCATCAGCTCGGGCTCCATTGCCAAGGCCCGTGCGATCGCCACGCGCTGCTGCTGGCCACCGGAAAGCTGGGCCGGGTAGTGGTTGGCCCGCTCGCCGAGCCCCACCCGCTCCAACAATTCCAAGGCCTGCTTCTTGGCCGCAGCTTTGTTCTTGCCTTTGACTTGCACCGGCGCTTCCATCACGTTGTAAAGCGCGGTTTTGTGCGGGAACAGGTTGAAACGCTGGAAGACCATGCCGATTTCGCGGCGCTGCGCTGCGATTTCCCTGGTCTTCAGGTCGTGCAGGCGGCCGTTGACTTCGCGGTAGCCGATCAACTGGTCACCCACCGAGATGCGCCCGGCGCTGATCGTTTCAAGCAGGTTGACGCACCGCAACATGGTGGATTTGCCGGAGCCGGAGGGTCCGATGACAACGGAGACTTCACCCTGGTTGACCGTGAGGTCGATGCCGCGGAGGACATGGTGCTGGCCGTAGTACTTGTGCAGGCCTTCGATCCGCACCAGCGGTTTCTGTGTGGTGACCGTCATTTTGCCTCATCCTCGGGGAAGTCCATCTTCAGTGCCGGTTCTGCGTCGGCGCTCGGTGCGACCGCTGCGGCAGCCTTGGCAGCGGCGGGGTTGATAACCACGGCTGGAGCCTGGTTAACGTCAACGCCCTTGCCGTAGTACGCCTCGATGTAGTGCTGGCCGACCATAAGCAGGCTGGTTATGACGAGATACCAGATGGCGGCGACGATCAGCAAAGGCACCGGAAGGTAGATCCGGTTGGCCAAGGCGTTGGTCGCGAACGTCAGGTCCAGGGTGAACGGGACGGCCAGGACCAGCGAGGTGGTCTTGAGCATGCCGATGGTTTCGTTGCCCGTCGGCGGAACGATGATGCGCATTGCTTGGGGAAGGATGATCCGCCACATGATCTTGCCGCCGCCCATGCCTAGCGCCGCCGCGGCTTCTGTTTGACCTTTATCCACGGACTTCAGGCCCGCCCGGAAGATCTCTGCCAAGTACGCGGATTCGTTCAGGCCAAGGCCCAGGATCGCCGCAACAAGTGCCGTGATCACCGTGCTGGTATCCAAGCTGAACAATTCAGGACCGAACGGCACGCCAGCGCTGATCTTCGGATAGAGAACAGCAATCAAGCCCCAGAAAACCAACTGGGTATACACAGGCGTACCCCGGAAGAACCAGACCCACACCCAGGACGTGTAGCGCAGCACGGGGTTGTCGGACTGCCGCATCACCGCCAGGAGGATGGCGAGGACAATCGCAATGACCATGGATGCCACTGTCAAGAGCAACGTCCAGCCCACACCCTGCACGACTTTCACGTCGAGGATGTACGTCCCCACCACGTCCCAGCGGAAGTTGTGGTTGGTAATCACGCTTTGAACCATCAGCGCCACGACACCAAGGATGATGATGGCGCTGATCCACCGGCCAGGGTGGCGTACCGGAACCGAGTTGTTCAGCACCGGTGCATTGTGGCCTTGTTGATGGTGATCCATCTGTGCACCTGATTTTTTGTCAGTGGCGGGCAGACTCAAGATTTGACCGCCGGGTTGACCTCGGACTTGGTGATGGCGCCTTCGGCGTTGCCCCAGCCGGTGAGGATCTTCTTGTACGAACCGTCAGCCATGAGCTTGGTGAGGGTCTTCTGGATGAGGTCGGCGAGGGCGGTGTCCGACTTCGCGACGGCGATGCCCTGCGGTGCGGCGTCGTAGACGTCTCCAAGCTTCTCCAGCTGGCCGTTCGTCTGAGACAGTGCGTAGCCGATGATGGGGGAGTCGGCGGCCATGGCGTCAATGCTGCCGTTGACGAGTCGGGTGGTCACGTCGGTCTGGTTCTTGAGGGTGACGATGTTGATGGGCTGTTTGCCATCTGCGACGCACTTCTTGTTGCGGCCGGAAAGGTCCGGATCTTCCTGCACGGTGCCGGTCTGGACGCCGATGGACTTGCCGCAGACGTCGTCGAGGGAGAACTTCTTCGGGTTGCCCTTCTGGACGGCCCAGGCGGTGCCTGCGTTGAAGTAGCTCACCATGTTCACGGCACCGAGGCGGTCAGGGTTGATGGTGAAGGAGGAGATGCCGAGATCGTACTTGGGGCCGAGTGCCGGAAGGATTCCGGTGAATTCGGCCGTCTGCACCTGGACCTTGAGGCCCAAGGTGGCACCGATCGCCTTGGCGAGGTCGACGTCGTAACCCACCGGGGTCTGTCCGTCCGGTCCGAGGAACTCGGCCGGAGCGTAGGAGGTGTCCGAGCCGACCGTCAGGGTGCCCTTGGACTTGATGGCCGCGGGAACCATGGCCGCGAGGGTGTCGTCCTTCTGGATGGTGGTGGGGTCAAAGCTTGCATTCGCGCTGCTCGAAGGTGCGGAGGAACCCTGCGTGCCTTGCTCGGAGGCGTTGGTGCATGCGGTGAGGGCCAGTGCGCCGATTGCGATGATGGTCGCGGCCTTTAGCGTCGAACTGACCGGTAGCGAACGGGATTTCTGCATTTTCTTACCTTTTTTTGCAGTGGATGCGAATCTTATCGGTTCATAGTGTAACGCTGACCGTGAGATGTGCGTCACAGGAAACTAAGTTTTCCTATTGGATAACCTACCAAGTAAAAAATCAAGACCGGTTTTACCTATGGTGTCTTGGTTCCCAGACAAAGAGAAGCCCTCAAAGGGGCGAAGGCGAGGCTGGGGGCGATCCCTAGCGGTTGATGCCCAGCGATTCGAGCATCGGCCGGAATTTTGCCCACGTTTCGGCCAATTCAGCCTCGGGAACCGAGCCCTCTACGATTCCGCAGCCGGCATAAAGGCGGACGGTGGTGGGGTTTTCGATGATGGCGCCGCGCAAGGCGATGCCCCATTCGCCGTTGCCGGCGGCGTCGAGCCAACCGACCGGCCCCGCGTACGGTCCGCGGTCCATGTGTTCCAGCTCGCGGATGAGCGCGCCGGCCACGGATGTGGGCGTGCCACAGACAGCTGCCGTGGGGTGCAGGGCATTGATCAGGGCCAGGCATGTAGGGACATGTCCCTCGATGTCGGCAAGTTCGGCCTTGACGTCCGACGCCAAGTGCCACACATTCGGCAATTCCAGGATGAACGGTTCGCTATGGGCGTTCATGGCCTCGGAGAAGGGCGCAAGCTGCGTAGTGAGCGATTGGATCGCGATCTCGTGCTCATGGCGCTGCTTCTCGGAACCAGCCAGCACCCGCTCGGCGTATTCCATGGGCGAGCCGTCCATTCCTTCGGCGTCGCGGCGGTCCAGCGTTCCGGCGAGGACCCGCGCCTGCGCGGTGCGGCCTTCCACCTGGATGAGCATTTCCGGCGTCGCGCCCACCAGGCCGTCCACGCCGTAAGTCCAGCATTCGCGGTAGCTGCCCGCCAGTTCGCGAAGCACGTGGGCGGCATTCACGCCGTCGGGCATCGTCGCAACGACGTCGCGCGCGAGCACGAGCTTTTCGAGCTTCCCCGTCCGGATTTCAGCAACGCCGTCAGCCACCGCTTGCTTCCACGCCGCTTCAGTCAACGATCCGCTCTCGAGCGTCGCCTTCCCATCAGCGTCAAAAGAGCGCCCGACGTCGGAGCCTCCCGCCGCAGGCCGCTCACGGTCCGCGCGGCTAAGCCAGCCCGCGAGGGCTGCAAGGGCACCCTCCTCGGTGAGGTCGCCGTCGTCGAACGTCAACTGGGTCAGCCACGAGCGGCCATCCCGGATCCCGACCACAATCTCCGGCAGGATCAGCCGGGATTCAAAGGCGGAAGTCTTGGAAAAGGCAAAAGAGCCAAAGGCCACGGGACCGGTGCCGGGAAGCTCGAGGTGATCCGTGATCTCTGCCTCGATGACGAGGTGGCGCCACCACATGTCCGCCTCAAGGAAACGTTCGGCCCCCGTGGCGGTGAAGCGCGCGAGCTCGCCGAAGCCCACCAATCCGTTCTCGCGGCGGGACCAGCATAGGACGTCGTCCCGCACCAGAAACGACGGCAGCCCCCCGGAGGATGAATCAACATCGAGGGGGACTGTCAAGGTGCGGAGCGTGCTCGTCATGATGAAACAACATTACTCCCGCGGGCCAGCTCGAACGGAGCGCCCGAAATGCCCTTCCTTATTTGTCTGAGACAATTGCAAGGTGAACCGAGCATCCTTGGAAAAGCGTCCGGACGAAGTTGCGACCATGTTTGATGATGTCGCGCCCAAATACGACGTCGTCAACGATGTCCTGTCCATGGGGCAGACCCGGCGGTGGCGCCGCGTCGTTTTCGACGCGATGGATGTTCGCGTCGGCCAGCGGGTCCTCGACCTCGCCGCCGGCACGGGCACTTCAAGCGAGCCCTATGCCGACGCCGGCGTGGACGTCGTGGCGTGCGATTTTTCCCTGGGAATGCTCAAGGTCGGCAAGCGCCGCCGCCCGGACATCAACTTCGTTGCCGGCGATGCCACCAACCTGCCGTTCGCGGATAACTCCTTCGACGCCTGCACGATTTCCTTCGGGCTGCGCAACGTCAACGAACCCCACAAGGCGCTCGAAGAAATGCTCCGCGTCACAAAGCCGGGCGGACGTTTGGTCATCGCCGAATTCTCCTCGCCCGTGGTCCCGCTGTGGCGCACCATGTACACCGAATACCTCATGCGGGCCTTGCCGGCCATTGCCACCAAGGTTTCCTCCAACCCGGACGCCTACGTGTACCTTGCCGAGTCCATCCGCGCATGGCCGGACCAGGACCACCTCGCGGCCTGGCTGCAGGACGCCGGCTGGACCGACGTGAACTACCGCAATCTCAGCGGCGGAATCGTCGCCGTCCACCGCGCGCAGAAGCCGGGCACGGAACACCGCGAAAGCGTTCCTGTCGCCAAGCTTCGCCGCCAGATCAAGCCCCGCCGCCAAGCCGACAACCAGGCCCGCTGACCGGACCTGGCACCAAGGATGCTGTGAACGTACTGATAGTTGGCGCAGGACCAGCCGGGTCCACCGCCGCGTATTACCTTGCCCAGGCCGGTCTTTCGGTGACGGTGCTGGAAAAGACCAGCTTTCCGCGCGAGAAGGTTTGCGGAGACGGACTGACCCCGCGCGCTGTGCGCGAAATCCAGAAACTCGGCCTTCCCCACCCCGAAGACGAAGGTTGGCGCCGCAACAAGGGCCTCAGGTTGATCGCCGGCGGCCGGACCATCGAGCTGCCGTGGCCGGAAGTTTCCGATTTCCCCACGTACGGCCTCATCCGGACCCGGCTCGGTTTTGACGAGGAACTGGCCCGGCACGCCCAGGCCGCAGGCGCCGTCGTGCTTGAACGCCACAGCGTCACCGAAGCGCTTCAGTCGGAAGACGGGCGCGTCATCGGCGCCCGGGCGGCGATCCTTGACGAGTCCGGACGCAAGACGGGGGAGACGCGCGACTTCCACGCCGACGTCGTCCTCGCCGCGGACGGCAACTCGGCGCGCACAGCGGTTTCCCTTGGCATGCACAAGCGCGACGACCGGCCGCTCGGCGTCGCTGTCCGCACCTACTTCACGTCGCCCCGGCACGAAGACGACTGGATGGAAGGCTGGCTTGAGCTCCCGGGCAAGTCTGGAAAGCCGCTGCCCGGCTACGGTTGGGTGTTCGGCGTTGGCGACGGCACGTCCAACGTGGGCCTCGGGATCCTGAATTCCTCGAGGGAATTCGGCAAGCTCGACTACAAGCAGGTCCTCCGCGACTGGACGGCCGGAATGCCGTCCGAATGGGGATTCACGCAGGAAAACCAGGTTGGCGAAATCCGCGGCGCGGCCCTTCCGATGGGGTTCAACCGCACGCCGCACTACTCGCCCGGCCTCCTTTTGCTCGGCGACGCGGGCGGCATGGTGTCGCCGTTCAACGGCGAAGGCATTTCCTACGCCATGGAGTCAGCCCGTTTCGCGGCCGAGTTCATCATCGACGCGTCCTCGCGCGCCGCCTCGGCGGGGTGGACAGCGTACGACGCCGATGCGCACCTTTCGCGGTACGCGGACTATGTGCGGGACCAGTGGGGATCGCATTTCACGCTGGGACGCCTCTTTGCCGCGCTGATCGGCAAGCCCGCCGTCATGAAGCTCGCGTTGCGGACAGGCATGCCCATCCCGGTGCTCATGCGCTTTGTGGTGCGGATGCTCGCAAACCTCACTGATGCGTCGGCCAAGGGGTTTGAGGATCGCGTCATCCGGGTACTTGAGATGCTGGTGCCCCCGACGTCCAACAACACGCCCCGCTCCGCTTCGCCCCGTGCCAGCACCGAATCACCGCTTTCCGCTGCGAAAAGTTAGGGTTAACCCGTGACTCACTCTGCCGAACACAGTTGGACGCACGCCGGGCACGGCCTGCCGGAAACTGTCGAACCTGCTCCCACCACTACCGCGATCGCCACAGGCCTGCAGCTTCCCGCGGGTTTTGCGGCCATCGCGAAGGATGTGGAACTGGGACCAGCCATTACCACCAACCTCGCCCGCGTGGAGAAAAAGCTCCGCGAAGCTATTGCCAACTCGGATCCGCTGGCTGACGCAACGTCGCGTCACCTCGTGGAAGCCGGCGGCAAGCGCATCCGTCCACTGCTGACCCTCTTGTGCGCCCACCTCGGCGACGCCTCGCGTCCCGAAGTGGTCCAGGCCGCCGTCGTGGTTGAGCTGACGCACCTCGCAACGCTCTACCACGATGACGTGATGGACTCCGCCCCGTTCCGCCGTGGGGCTCCGACAGCGCACGAGGTGTGGGGGAACTCAGTCGCGATCCTCACGGGCGACCTCATCTTCGCCCGGGCCTCGATTCTGGTTTCCGAGCTTGGTTCGCGCGCATTGGGAATCCAGGCGCGCACCTTCGAGCGCTTGTGCCTGGGCCAGTTGCATGAAACCGTAGGTCCGCGCGAGGGCGAAGACACAGTGGCGCACTACCTCTCCGTGATCGCCGACAAGACCGGTTCCCTGGTGGCCGCCTCCGGCCAGCTCGGGGCGATCTTCGCGGGCGCCGACGAGGCGTTCGAAGACGTCCTCGTGGAATATGGCGAGAAGGTGGGCGTGGCCTTCCAATTGGCCGACGACGTCATCGATGTGACCGGAGTGAAGGTCAAGTCCGGCAAGTCCCCGGGAACCGACCTCCGTGAAGGCGTACCCACCCTGCCGGTCCTGCTCCTTCGCAAGGCTGCCGCCGAGGGTGACCAGTCCGCCGTCGAACTCTTGAAGCTTGTTGACGGCGATCTCTCGTCCGATGAAGCGTTGGCGTCTGCTGTGGCGGGGCTTCGTGAGCACCCCGTGACCGCTGAATCCTGGGCGATTGCACGGCAATGGTCCGCTGAAGCCATCGAGGCCCTGAAGCCGTTGCCCGAGGGCGTGGTCAAGGAATCCCTCACCAACTTCGCCCACGCAGTGGTGGACCGCAGCAGCTAGTTCATTGGCCTGTAGTTAGTTGGCCTGCAGTTAATTGGCCGAGTGCCGAAGCCGTCCGGGTGGCTCAGTGCCATGCGGGCGGCTTCGTTGGTTTACGGGGCGGTAGGCGCCGGGTGCCCTGCCAACCCTTGCCGGAACCGGCTTAAATGCAATGGCCCCGGTTCCTTGGGACGCTACGAGTCTCGCGCTCCAACGAACCGGGACCATAATCTCCGTTCGCATCAGACTCACCGGAGGCATTTAGTGAATCCGGTTAAAGCTTATGACAACTTTGTCACGGGTGCAACTTTGATGGTCAATAAGTTTTCGAGGCCCGGCGGCGCCGTTCGAAGCAGGGCGGCGCCGTTGGAGGCGGGAAGGGCTGGTCGAAGAGGTGTTGTCAGCGTTGCGGCGCAGGACCTCTTTGGCGCAGTAAAGGCCGTGACACGCCCTGAATGAGGGCGTGTCACGGCCTTTCAGAATTCGAGCAGGCTCAGGAACTAGGCAACCAGGCCACCAGCCACCAAACCCTTAGTCTTCTTCGCTGAACGCCCAGTCGAACATGTCGAACACGAACTCGGAGAATGTCCCTTCTTCGGACTTCCACTGCCCGCGGACATTGTTGCGGCGCCACACGATGGGATCCGGAATGCCGAGGTCGCCAATGCGGAATCCCCAGGTGAATTGCTCGTCCTCATCCTCAAGGAACATGAGGAAGCCTTCGTCGTCCACTTCGAGTTCCTCGGGATCCCAGAAGTAGTGGTAGGCCTCCATGAGGTCCTCGCAGCCACCGAGCGCGAGGTAGAACTCGCGCAGCACCATGGGAATCGTGAAGGAGTGGGCAGACAATGCTTCGTCCAGCTCGGCGGTGGTCAGGCCGTCTTCTTCCTGCCATTCGTCCTCGAGATACTTCGGTACAAGCGCGCGGAATTTCTCGAGGAACATGTCAGTCATGGTCCCATCCTAGCTAATCGCGGAGGCGTGGCTCCGCGCCCGAAGCCACCCCGTTACGATGCCATCCGCGCACCGCCAAAGGCACCCGCCAAGCCCTGCGCCACGCCACCACCCTGAACGCGAAAACCAGGACGGCGACGAGGACCGCGGTCAGCCCGTTGAAGGCGCCGATGCTCCACAGCACCGCCGTCAAGGTGGCCCCGGCAAAGGCCGGCAAAGCGTACAAATCGCGCGCATTGAAGAGCGCCGGAATCTCGTTGGCGGTGATGTCGCGGAGCAGGCCCCCGCCCACGGCCGTGGCGACACCCAACACGACGGCCGCCACGGGATTTAGCCCGGCACCCAGCGCTTTGAGCGTGCCCGTGATGCAAAACAGGGCCAAGCCGCCGGCGTCGAAGAGGGTCAACAAGGAGGTGAAACGCTGGATGCTGGAAAACAGGAAGTACACCAGTGCCGCTGCCAACAGGGGCGGCAGCAAGTAGACAGGATTGGTGAACGCCGCGGGCGGCCCTGCATTGATGATGATGTCGCGAATGACTCCTCCGCCAAGCGCAACGAGCGAAGCCAGGAGGGCGGACCCGAGGATGTCGAACTGCTTCTTCGCGGCCAGCAAGGATCCGGACACGGCGAAGAAGAACACACCGGCGAGGTCGAGCCATACCAGCGCGAGGTCAAAAGTGAACAAATGCAACTCCATTCTTCGTTCACAGTCGGGCGATCCTGCGTGCCCAACGTTACGCTTGCACGCATGAACAGCCCCGTCTTGATCGCGTGCGCCCATGGAACCCGGAACGCCGAAGGCCAGGCCGCCATCCGCCAGGTCTTGGCCGACATCGAGGCCCTGCGTCCGGGCTTGACGGTTGTCGAGGCATACGTGGACGTCCAGGAACCTGAGTTGTCCGGCGTGGTGGCCGGCCTCCCGGAAGGCACGCCCGCCGTCGTCGTTCCTTTGCTGCTCAGCACCGGCTACCACGTCAAGGTGGACATCCCCAAGGCGATCAAGGGCCGGCCCGAAGTGGTGGCGACGCCGCCGCTGGGGCCGGATCCGCGGCTGGCGGAACTGCTCGCGGCCCGGTTGCGCGAGGCGGGATTGGGTGACGACGACGGCGTCCTCCTCGCCGCCGCTGGCTCGTCGCTGCCGGATGGTTCCGTCGATTCGGAGGAGCAAGCCCGCCTGCTCGCCGAACTGCTTCCGAACAAAGTGCGGGTCGCCTACGGTGCAAGCGCGGAACCCAACGTGCCCGACGGCGTCGCGGCCTTGCGTGCCGAACTCGCCGACGCCGAACGCGCCGGGACTGAACAGGCCCGGGGAGCGGGACGGGTCGTGGTGGCCTCGTATCTCCTGGCCACGGGGTACTTCCACGACCAGCTTTTCAAGGCCGAGGCCGACGTCGTTACGGCACCGCTGCTGCCCTCGCCGGCACTGGCGGAGATCGCCTTGGAACGTTACGACGCCGCCGTTGCCGCACGTCCCTGAAAGGTGCTCCGCACCTGCCCTCAACCATGCATAGGAGGGCCCGTCCCACAAGGCCCATCGGCGGTTCGTGACGAAATATTTCCCTAGGTGACTCTTCGTTTCCAGCCCTTTGTTACGCCTCTCCAGCCAGCCCTACAGTCGAATGCATGACTGATACTGCTGTAGCTGGCGCCTCCGCGGACCAGGCTGCCCCCAAGCGCCCGGCACGCGCCGCCCGTCCTGCCGCCAAACCCCACGGCCAATGGAAAGTTGACGGCACCACGCCGCTCAACGCCAATGAGACGTGGAAGCAGGAAGACAACGGACTGAACGTCCGCGAGCGTATCGAGTCTATTTACGCCAAGAACGGCTTCGACTCCATCGACGGCACCGACCTGCACGGCCGTTTCCGCTGGTGGGGCCTGTACACGCAGCGTAAGCAAGGGATCGACGGCGGCAAGACCGCCACGCTCGAACCGCACGAGCTGGAGGACAAGTTCTTCATGCTGCGCGTCCGGATCGACGGCGGCGCACTTACCACTGAGCAACTGCGGGTCATCGGCCAGATTTCCGTGGACTTCGCCCGCGGCTCGGCTGACATCACTGACCGCCAGAACATCCAGTTGCACTGGATCCAGGTTGAGGACGTGCCGGAGATCTGGCGCCGCCTCGAAGCCGTGGGACTGTCCACCACCGAGGCCTGCGGCGACGTTCCTCGTGTGATCCTCGGCTCCCCGGTTGCCGGCATCGCCAAGGACGAGATCATCGACCCCACTCCGTTGATCAACGAAATCGCGGAGCGCTTCATCGGCGACCCCGAGCTCGCCAACCTGCCGCGCAAGTACAAGACGGCCATTACCGGCCACCCTTCGCAGGACGTCGTCCACGAGATCAACGACTGCGCCTTCGTCGGCGTGGTCCACCCTGAATTCGGCGCCGGCTATGACCTCTGGGTAGGCGGCGCGCTGTCCACGAACCCGATGCTCGGCAAGCGCCTCGGCGCCTTCGTGAAACCGGAGCAGGGCGCGGAAGTGTGGCACGGCGTCACCAGCATCTTCCGCGACTACGGTTACCGCCGCATGCGCACCAAGGCCCGCCTGAAGTTCCTTCTCGCGGATTGGGGCACGGAGAAGTTCCGCCAGGTCCTCGAAGACGAATACCTCGGCTACAAGCTGGCCGACGGCCCCGCCGCCCCCAAGCCCGCCACGCCGGGCGACCACGTCGGAATCCACGAACAGAAGGACGGAAAGTTCTTCATCGGTGCCACCCCGTTGGCCGGCCGCCTGACGGGCAGCCAGCTGGTCACCCTCGCCGATACCCTCGAGGCCCGTGGCTCGTTCCGCCTGCGCACCACGCCGCACCAGAAGGTTGTTGTCCTCGACGTCGCCAAGGAGCACGTGGAGCCGCTCGTCGCCGAACTCGACGAACTGGGGCTTTCCGCCCGGCCGTCGGTGTTCCGCCGCGGCACCATCGCCTGCACCGGCATCGAGTTCTGCAAGCTCGCAATCGTGGAGACGAAGGTCACCGCGGCTACGGCTGTCGCGGAGCTCGAGAAGCGCCTCGCCGACCTCGCCGACAGCGGCCAGTTGCCCCAGGCACTGTCCCTCCACATCAACGGCTGCCCGAACTCCTGCGCCCGCATCCAGACCGCGGACATCGGCCTTAAGGGCATGATGCTGCCAACGCCCGACGGCGACCCGAGCCCGGGCTTCCAGGTCCACTTGGGTGGCGGACTCGCTTCCACCGATCGCGACGAAGCAGGCCTTGGACGGACCGTCCGCGGCCTCAAGGTCTACGTCGAAGACTTGCCCGACTACGTTGAACGCGTTGTCCGTAAGTTCGTTGCCAACCGTGCCGAGGGCCAGTCCTTCGCCGAGTGGGCACACGCTGCCGAGGAAGGTGACCTGCAATGACCACTCCGACTCCTGCAACCCTGCGCTCCCACGACCAGCTGAAAGCGCTGGCCGAGGCCGGTGCCGCCGAGCTCGGCTGGAACGCACCTGCCCGCGACGTCATCGCCTGGGTGGCCCGCAACTTCGAGCTACCCACCGTGGCCGTCGCGTGCTCCATGGCTGACGCCGTGTTGCCGGCGCTCGTCGCGGACCAGCTTCCCGGCGTCGACGTCCTGTTCCTGGAGACCGGCTACCACTTCCCGGAAACCTACGCCACGCGCGATGAGGTTGCCGCAAACTTGCGCGTGAATGTGGTGGACGTCCTTCCGGAAAACACCGTTGAGCAGCAGGACCGCCTCCTCGGCAAGGACTTGTTCGCCCGCGACGCTGCCCAGTGCTGCGCCCTCCGGAAAGTCCAGCCGCTGCGCAGGACCTTGGGCGGCTACGAAGTGTGGTTCACCGGCGTGCGCCGCGACGAAGCGCCGACCCGGACCAACACCCCCCTGATCACCTGGGACGAAGCCAACGGCCTGGTCAAGGTCAATCCCATGGCCGACTGGAGCTTCGACCAGCTGGTCCAGTATTCCGAAGACAACATCCTTCCCGTCAATCCCCTCCTGGCCCAGGGCTACCCGTCCATCGGATGCCAGCCCTGCACCAGGAAAGTGGCCCCAGGAGCCGACCCCCGCTCCGGCCGCTGGGCAGGTACCGACAAGACAGAATGCGGGCTACACGTATGAGCATCCAAACCACCAACGAGGAACTGGAGTTGTCAGTGCTGGAGGGCCAAACTGCTGAGACGCCGACTGCCGCCCCGGCTCCGCGGTCGGATCGCCTCTCGTCGCTCGACACACTCGAGTCCGAGGCCATTCACATCATCCGCGAAGTGGTCGCAGAGTTCGAGAAGCCTGCGTTGCTGTTTTCCGGCGGCAAGGACTCCGTGGTCATGCTGCACCTGGCCACCAAGGCGTTCTGGCCGGGCAAGGTCCCGTTCCCGGTGCTGCACGTCGACACCGGCCACAACTTCCCTGAGGTCATCGATTTCCGCGACCGCACGGTGGAACGGCTCGGCTTGAAGCTCGTGGTCGGTTCCGTGCAGGAGTTCATCGACCGCGGCGAACTCGCCGAGCGTGCCGATGGCACCCGCAACCCGCTGCAGACCGTTCCGCTGTTGGACGCCATCCAGCGCAACAAGTTCGACGCCGTTTTCGGGGGCGGCCGCCGCGACGAGGACAAGGCGCGCGCCAAGGAGCGCATCCTGAGCTTGCGCGACGAATTCGGCCAGTGGGACCCGCGCAACCAGCGCCCCGAGCTGTGGAACCTGTACAACGGCCGCCACACCGTGGGCCAGCACGTCCGCGCGTTCCCCATCAGCAACTGGACCGAACTGGATGTTTGGCGCTACATCGAGCGCGAAAACATCGAGCTCCCCGGCTTGTACTACGCCCACGAGCGCGAGGTCTTCGAGCGCGACGGAATGTGGCGTGCCGTGGGTGAGGTTTCCATGCCGCTGCCGCACGAGGAAGTGGTGACGAAGCTGGTGCGTTACCGCACCGTGGGCGACATGTCATGCACCGGTGCCGTTGTTTCCGACGCCCGCACGGTTGCCGACGTCGTTGTTGAGGTAGCCGCATCCACACTCACCGAACGTGGCGCCACCCGCGCAGATGACCGCATCTCCGAGGCAGCCATGGAAGACCGCAAGAAGGACGGTTACTTCTAATGAGCACTGAGACTTCACTCCTGGAAACCGGCCTGCGCGAATCCACGCTGTTCCGTTTCGCAACGGCCGGATCCGTCGACGACGGCAAGTCCACCCTGGTTGGGCGGCTTCTGCACGACTCGAAGGCGATCCTCGCCGACCAGCTCGACGCCGTGGCCCGCACCTCCGCGGACCGTGGGTTTGGTGGCGGCGCCGCGGGTTCACAGGCAATCGACCTCGCCCTCCTCACCGACGGGCTCCGTGCCGAGCGTGAGCAAGGCATTACCATCGATGTCGCCTACCGCTACTTCGCCACGGATCGCCGCAGCTTCATCCTCGCGGACTGCCCCGGCCACGTTCAGTACACCAAGAACACGGTGACGGGCGCGTCCACTGCGGACGCCGTCGTCGTACTCATTGACGCCCGCAAGGGAGTCCTGGAGCAGACCCGCAGGCACCTCTCGGTACTGCAGCTCCTCCGCGTGGCGCACGTGATCGTGGCCGTGAACAAGATCGACCTCGTGGAATTCAGCGAGTCCGTCTTCCGCGAGATCGAATCCGACGTGCAGAAGGTCGCGCGGGAACTCGGCTTGGGCAACGACGGGATCGCGGACCTCGTGGTCATCCCGGTCTCGGCCCTCGACGGCGACAACGTGGTGGACCGCTCCGACCGCACCCCTTGGTACAGCGGACCGGCCCTCCTTGAGGTCCTGGAAACCCTGCCGGCGGCGGATGAGCTTGAAAGCCACTTGGAGAGCTTCCGGTTCCCGGTCCAGCTGGTCATCCGCCCGCAGGGCGCTCTGGCTCCCGACGCCGTCGCCGCAGGGCTCGACGTCGAAGCGTACCGCGACTACCGTGCGTATGCCGGCCAGGTCACGGAAGGCACAGTCAAGATCGGTGACAAGGTCACGGTCCTGAGTCCGGGCGCCGAACCGCGCAACACCACGGTGACCGGCATCGACTTTGCCGGAAGCGAGTTGGCTGAAGCCACGGCGCCACAGTCGGTGGCGCTGCGCTTGGCCGATGACATTGATATCGCCCGTGGTGACACCATTGCCGCGGCCGGGACGGTGCGTGAAAGCTCCGCCGATCTGTATGCGGCCCTGTGCTGGCTTTCCCCGAAGCCGTTGCGGGAAGGATCCAAGGTGCTCGTGAAGCACGGGACCCGGACCGTCCAGGCACTCGTCCGTAATGTGACTGGCAAGCTTGACCTCGCGACGTTCGATGTCCAGGCTGCGTCCAGCCTCGAATTGAACGACATCGGCAACGCGCAGTTGCGCCTCGCCGCGCCGCTGCCGCTGGAGAACTACCTGCACCACCGCCGCACGGGTGCGTTCCTGGTGATCGATCCTGCGGACGGCAACACCTTGGCCGCCGGCCTGGTCAAGGACCACCCGGGCGACCATGAGGATGAACGTTACGTCATCTGACGCGACTCCCTCGTGAAACCGCAGCTTGTTTCCCAAACCGTGCTTTCAAGCGCCGGGATGGGAAACAGGCTGCGGTTTTTTCGTAATGTGGACCGCTCGATTGTGACGCCGCGTGAACCTGCGTGACCCCGGGTTTCCACGTCATTGAACGGCAATTATGACAATCCCTAAGGTTTATCCATGACCAATCCGGAACGGTCCTTGCCTGCCCATGAAGGGCGATGTCGCTAGGCCGGACAAACCGCCAGGCACCCCACAACGCATCCAAGGATCTCCCAACATGGCCAACACCCCAGAACCCACACAGCCCGGACCGGCGCCCGGCAACATCAGGATTGTTGCTGGTGACGGTGGTAGGCCGTCCCGTCGTCGTGCGCTTCAGATTGGTGTTGCTGCCGGTCTGGTGGTGCTGGTGGGCGGCGGTGCTGCCGTGGCGTCCGTGGTTGCGAAGAACAATGAGGCCCAGCCGGCCGTGGCGGCGGCGTCGACCTCGCCCGCGGCGGAACTCAAGCTGGGCTATTTCGGCAATGTCACCCACGCCCCGGCCCTGGTCGGGGTGAGCAAGGGCCTGATCGCGAAGGAACTGGGTGCCACGAAGCTGTCCACGCAGATTTTCAACGCCGGTCCGGCGGCGATCGAGGCGTTGAATGCCGGCGCGATCGATGCCGCGTACCTGGGCCCGAACCCGGCGATCAACTCGTTCGTGCAGAGCAAGGGCGCTTCGATCAGCGTCATTGCCGGTGCGGCGTCGGGCGGGGCGCAGTTGGTGGTGAAGCCGGGGATCAATTCGGCGGCGGATTTGAAGGGCAAGACGCTGGCGTCGCCGCAGTTGGGCGGGACGCAGGATGTGGCGTTGCGTGCCTGGCTGGGCAAGCAGGGGTTGAAGGTCAGCGCGGCCGGTGGCGGGGATGTGGCGATCAACCCGACCGAGAACGCGCAGACGTTGAAGTTGTTCCAGGACGGCAAGCTCGACGGTGCGTGGTTGCCCGAGCCGTGGGCCTCGCGGTTGGTGCTGCAGGCCGGGGCGAAGGTGCTCGTGGACGAAAAGAGTCTTTGGGATCAGGGCCGGTTCCCGACGACGATCCTGATCGTGAGCAAGAAGTTCGCCGCGGAGCACCCCGAGACGGTGGCGGCGTTGCTGCGGGGGAACAAGGCGGCGGTGGACTGGCTGAACAGTGCCCCGGCGGCGGAGAAGGCCAGCACGATCAACGCGGCGTTGAAGGCCACCGCGGGATCCGCCCTGCCGGCGGATGTGATCGACCGGTCCCTGGCGAACATCACCTTCACCGTGGACCCGTTGGCCGGGACCTACAAGAAACTCCTGCAGGACGGGGTGGATGCCGGGGTCACCAAACAGGCCGACATCAACGGCATCTTCGACCTCCGCGCCCTGAACACCGTGACAAGCCAAAAGATTTCGGCGGCCGGACTCGGCCAAGACTAGAACCAACTTCCATTTCCACCACGAAGCAACAAACGAAGGACGGGACCATGCCAGTCGTACTGGATCACCTGGGTAAACGCTTCGGCGACGGCGCCCCGGTGCTTGACGACGTCAACGCCACCATCGAGCAAGGCGAGTTCGTCGCGCTTCTCGGTGCGTCCGGCTGCGGCAAGTCCACCCTGCTGAACATCATCGCGGGTCTCGACCATCCGACGTCGGGCGCCCTTGAAGTGCCCAGTGACGGTGCCGCCTTCATGTTCCAGGACTCTGCGCTCTTCCCGTGGTTGACTGCGCGGGGCAACATCGAACTCGCGTTGAAGCTCGCCGACAAGACCGGCAGCACCACCAAGGCCTCCCGCGCGGCACGTGCCGGCGAACTGTTGGAACTGGTCCACCTGGGCGGCGCCGGGGACAAGCGTCCGCACGAGCTTTCGGGCGGCATGCGCCAGCGCATTGCCCTGGCGAGGGCCTTGGCCCAGGACCGGCAAGTCCTCCTCATGGACGAACCGTTCGCCGCGCTCGATGCCATCACCCGCGACCTCCTGCATGACGAGCTTGAGCGGATCTGGAAGGAAACCGGGCGCACCATCGTTTTCGTCACCCACAACGTGCGCGAAGCCGTGCGCTTGGGCCAGCGGGTCCTGCTCTTGTCTTCGCGTCCGGGGAGGGTGGTTGCCGAATGGGCCGTCACCGAGGAACACCGTACCGATGCCGGCCGCGCCGGGGAACTGACTGGAACCATTACCCGCCGCCTGCGCGAGGAGATCCGCCGCCATGCCAATTGAACAAGACACCCGGCTCCTCGAAGAAGCGAGTGCCGAAAACGCCACGGAGTCCCGTCACATCACCTCGCCGGCGCTGAAGGGGAATCCGGACGAGCTCCGGGACCTCGAGGCCGGCCTGGACAAGCTGCAGTCGGATGCCAACCGCAAAGCGGGCATCGACTGGACCAGGGTCATCCTCCCCGTCGCCGCCCTGCTGGTGCTGGTCCTCGCATGGCAGCTCTACGTCGCCTTGGGCTTCAAGCGGCAGGACCAGGTTCCCGGTCCGCTCGATGTCCTGGGCCAGTTCGGATCCTTGTGGGCTGAAGGGAAGGCCCAGGAAGCCATCCTCACCTCTTTGCAGCGTGGCGTGATCGGCTTCCTCATCAGCGTCGCCGTCGCTACTCCGCTGGGACTGATCCTCGCGCAAGTCCAGCCGCTGCGCCGTGCCTTCGGGCCGCTCATTTCGGGCCTCCAGGTGCTGCCGTCCGTGGCCTGGGTTCCGGCCGCGATCATTTGGTTCGGCCTCTCGGACGGCACGGTGTACTTCGTGGTCCTGATGGGTGCCATCCCTTCCATCATCAACGGGCTCATTTCCGGCGTCGACCAGATCCCGCCGCAGTACCGCAGCGTCGGCAAGGTCCTTGGCGCGTCCCGGATCCAGATGGCCCTGCAGATCATCCTCCCGGCGGCCCTGCCCGGCTACCTTGGCGGACTCAAGCAAGGTTGGGCGTTCTCGTGGCGCTCCCTCATGGCGGCGGAGATCATCGCCGTGGGCGGCACCATCGGCTTCGGGCTGGGTTCGCTCCTGGACCAGGGCCGCACGCTTTCGGACATGTCCACTGTGATGTCCGCGATCCTGGCCATCCTGTTCGTGGGCATCCTCATCGAACTGCTGGTGTTCGCCCCGATCGAGCGCCGCTTGCTCCTGCGCCGCGGCCTTCTGGCAGGCAGCACCCGCTAACCCCCGGGAGTTTGTGTACAGCTCGCACACCTTAAGAGCCTTCTTAACGGGTGCGAGCTGTACACAAACTCGGGGGAATTCCAAGGGCTTGCCCGTGGTTGACGCGGGCATGAAACGAATCGGTTTTCTCTCCTTCGGCCATTGGGGGCCGGTCCAAGGTTCCCTGACTCCTTCGGCCGGAGACGCCCTGCTCCAAGGGATCGACCTGGCCGTCGCGGCAGAGGAACTCGGCATCAACGGAGCCTTCTTCCGCGTGCACCACTTCGCGCGCCAACAGTCCTCGCCGTTCCCGCTCCTCGCTGCCATCGCCGCGCGGACCACCATGATCGAAATGGGCACAGGCGTGATCGACATGCGCTACGAAAACCCCTTGTACATGGCCGAGGAAGCCGCGGCCACCGACCTCATCAGCCGAGGCAGGCTCCAGCTCGGCGTGAGCCGTGGTTCACCCGAGCCGGCGTTGCGCGGCGCTCGATACTTCGGGTACGAACCGGCCGACGGCGAAGATGACGCAGCGATGGCACGTCGCCATACCGCCGTCTTCCGGCACGCGATAGCCGGCCGTGGCGTGGCCGAAGCCGACCCTTCCTACGTGGGCGGCGGACGCGGCCTCCTGCCGATCCAGCCGACGTCGCCCGGGTTGCCGCAGCGGATCTGGTGGGGCGCCGGTACGCGGAAGACCGCCGTCTGGGCCGCGGAGCAGGGGATGAACCTCATGAGCTCCACGCTCCTGACCGAGGACACAGGAGTGCCCTTCGACCAGCTCCAGGCCGAACAGATCTCCATGTTCCGTGAGGCCTGGTCGGCCGCCGGGCACGGATTCGAGCCGCGCGTTTCGGTGAGCCGCAGCATCATTCCCGTGGTGGACGCCGAAGACGAACACTATTTCGGCCTGCGGGCCCAAGTGGATAACCGGGACCAAGTGGGCATGCTCGACGGCGCGTTGTCCCGCTTCGGCAAGAGCTACGTCGGCGAACCCGATTCCCTCGCGGAGGAACTCGCGCAGGACGCCGCGGTCCAAGCTGCCGATACGGTCCTCATCACGGTGCCCAACCAACTCGGCGTGGACTACAACGTCAAGCTCCTGGGGAACATCGCCAAGTACGTGGCACCCGCGATCGGCTGGGAGGCACCGACGCGAGCGTAATGTGACGCAGGGTTACCTAGCGTGAACTGGTGTTTCCGGACCTTTGAAGCATGTTACGAACCGGCCCTACAGTTTTTTCATGGCAATTCAGGACATCTACCCCACGGCGCTGCGGCTTCTAGGCCGTCCAGTACTGGTGGTGGGCGGCGGACCCGTGGCGGCGCGGCGCGCCAAGGGACTGCTCGACGCCGGCGCCCGGGTAACCGTGGTGGCTCCTGTTGCGTCGGACGCGCTTCGCGAACTCGCCGATTCGGGCCTCCTCGCGTGGGAGCCGCGCACGTACCGTACTTCCGACGTCGACGGCGTGTGGTTCGTGCAGACGGCCACCGGCGTTTCCGCTGTTGACACCCAGGTTGCCGCCGACGCCGAGGCGCAGCGCATCTGGTGCGTCAATGCCTCGGACCACGAAACTTCAGCCGCGTGGACTCCGGCGGTCGCCGTCGTCGACGACGTCAAGATCGCCATCAACGCCGGGGGAGACCCGCGCCGCGCCATGGCTTTGCGCGACGCCGTCGCTACGGCGCTCGACGCCGGAGACCTGCCGCTCCGCCGTCGTCGGGCTTCGGCCGGAACTGTCGCCCTCGTGGGCGGGGGTCCGGGCGATACCGGACTCATCACGGTGCGCGGACGTCGCCTCCTTGGCCAGGCCGACGTCGTCGTGGCGGACCGGCTTGGACCGCGCGACCTGCTGAACGAACTGGCGCCCGACGTCCGCGTGATCGAGGTCGGCAAGACTCCGGGCCACCACCCCGTTCCGCAGTTGGAAATCAACCGGATCCTCGTCGACGAGGCCCTCGCGGGCAACCGAGTGGTCCGCCTCAAAGGCGGCGACCCCTATGTCTTGGGCCGCGGCGGTGAAGAAGCGGAATTCTGCCGCCAGAACGGCGTCGAGGTCGAAGTGGTTCCCGGCGTCACGTCGGCCATTTCCGTGCCCGCCGCTGCAGGCATCCCGGTGACGCACCGGGGACTGGCGAAAGGCTTCAGCGTGGTGACCGGCCACGAAGAACTCTCCGAGGTACCCGCCCGCCCCGACCATACCGTGGTCCTCCTCATGGGTGTTGCCAAGCTCCGTGAATCAGCCGCTGCGCTCGCGGGTTCCGGAATGCCGTTGGACACGCCGGTGGGTATCGTGGAGAACGGTTACATGCCCGAACAGCGCGTCACGATCGGCACTCTGGCGACCATCGCAGACCAGGCCGAAGCTGCCGGCGTCGCAAATCCCGCGGTGATTGTGGTCGGTGACGTTGTGCGCGTGAGCCCGTTCGCCCCGGAGCATTTCAAGACTGCCAACTACAGCACCATTACCCCGAACAAGCCCCGAATCACAACCTCCTGATGCAGAAGAAAAGGAACACAGCCGTGTCATCTAGCACCACCGTAGGAACCGCTGCACGCCCGCTGCGCGTCGCCGTCATCGGCTCCGGCCCGGCCGGCGTCTACGCGGCAGACATCCTCACCAAGAGCGAGGCCGTCAAGAGCGGCGAATTGACCGTCAGCATCGACCTGTTCGATCGCTACCCGGCCCCCTACGGCCTGATCCGCTACGGCGTCGCCCCGGACCACCCCCGCATCAAGGGCATCGTCAACGCCCTGCGTAAGGTCCTTGACCGCGGCGACATCCGCTTCTTCGGCAATGTGGACTACGGTACCGACCTGTCCATCGAGGACCTTCGCACCCACTACGACGCCATTATCTTCGCCACGGGTGCCATCAAGGACGCCGACCTGAACATCCCCGGCATCGAGCTTGAGGGTTCCTACGGCGGCGCAGACTTCGTCTCCTGGTACGACGGACACCCTGACGTTTCCCGCGAATGGCCGCTCGAGGCAACCTCCGTGGCGGTGCTTGGAAACGGCAACGTGGCGCTGGATGTGGCGCGAGTCCTGTCCAAGCACGCGGACGACCTCCTGGTCACTGAAATTCCGGACAACGTCTACGCAGGCCTCAAGGCTTCGCCTGTCACGGATGTGCACGTTTTCGGCCGCCGTGGTCCTGCCCAGGTGAAGTTCACCCCGCTGGAACTCCGCGAACTCTCGCACTCCAAGGACGTGGACATCATCCTCTACGCCGAGGACTTCGAGTTCGACGAAGAATCGGACCGCCAGATCCAGACGAACAACCAGACCAAGACCATGGTCGGTACGCTCACCAACTGGATCGCTGAGCAGCCTGAAGACCTTTCCGAACTCACGGCATCCCGCCGCCTGCACCTGCACTTCCTGCACAGCCCGGTGGAGATCGTTGATTCCGCTGAAACCCCGGGACAGGTGGCCGGCATCAAGTTCGAGCGCACCGAGCTGGACGGCACCGGCAATGCGCGCGGTACCGGCGAATTTGTCGACTACCCGGTGCAGGCTGTGTACCGGGCTATCGGATACTTCGGTTCCGCCCTCCCGGACGTTGAGTTCGACCACAAGAAGGGCGTCATCACCAACGACGGCGGCCGCGTGCTTGATGCGTCCGGCGAGCATGTTCCGGGTTTGTACGCCACCGGTTGGATCAAGCGTGGCCCCATCGGCCTGATCGGGCACACCAAGGGTGACGCCCTGGAGACGGTCACGTACCTGCTGGAAGACCGCGGGAACCTGCCGTTCGCTTCCGTGCCTGAGGCGGATGCCGTCGTCGAACTCCTCGACGCGCGCGGCGTGAAGTTCACCAGCTGGGAAGGCTGGCTGGCCTTGGACGCCCACGAGCTTGCCTTGGGTGCCGCAGCTTCTGAAGCCGGTACTTCGCACGGCGTCGAGGTCCAGCGCGAACGCATCAAGGTAGTGCCCCGCGAAGACATGGTGGACATTTCGCGCGACGGCGTCGCAGCGCAGGTCTAGGACTCGAAGGGGGCGGGTGGGGAGGGTTACTTACGGCCCATCCGGAGCACCGGAATGGACCGTAAGTGACCCCGCCTTGCTTTGCTTGAGCGGGGTTAGACTCGCGTCATGGAAGTTGTTGTCGTCGAAACGACCCAACTGGGGGACCGCAGCTACCTCGTCCATGACGGCACAGTGGGGCTCGTGATCGACCCCCAGCGCGACACTGATCGGATCGAAGCCGCCGCGCGCGACGCCGGTGTGACAATCACCCACGTCGCCGAAACCCACATCCACAACGACTACGTCACAGGCGGGCTGGTCCTTGCCCGCAACCACCACGCCGCCTATTTGCTGAACGGCGCGGACAACGTGGGCTTCGATCGCGAGCCCGTTTCGGCCGGTGAGGTCATCCGCGTAGGGCGGCTCACCGTAAAAGTCGTGGCCACTCCCGGCCACACGCACACCCACCTTGCGTACGTGGTGCGGGATGAAGCGTACGACGGCGGCGCTGCGGCCGTGTTTTCCGGCGGCAGCTTGTTGTATGGTTCCGTCGGCCGGACGGACCTGATCGCAGCCCGGGACACCAAGGGGCTGGCCCACGACCAATACAAATCGGTTCACAGGCTCGTGGACGAGGCCGGGCCGGAGGCCATCCTCTACCCTACGCATGGTTTCGGCTCCTTCTGCTCCGTGGGTCCGGCGTCGAAAGCCCAGACCTCGACCATCGGGGACCAACTGGCCTCGAACCACGCGCTGACCGATCCCGACGAAGACCATTTCGTGGCGGGCCTGTTGGCCAACGTCACCGCGTACCCCGCCTATTACGCGCACATGAATCCGCTGAATTCGGCCGGCCCTGGCCCGGCGTCGTTCGAAGTCCCTGAGAGCCTTGATCCAGCGGAGCTGACGCACAGGCTCGAAGCAGGTGAATGGGTGGTGGACCTCCGCAACCGCGTGGCATTCGCGGACGACCATCTGCTGGGCAGTGTCAGCTTCGAGTACGGCACCGGGTCCAGCTTCACGAGCTACTTGGGCTGGGTACTTCCGTGGCAGCAGCCGCTTACCCTCGTGGGGGCGCTCGACGAGGTGGAGCGCGCGATCCGCGACCTCGCGAGGATCGGTATCGAATCCCTCGACGCCGCGGTGGGCACTGATCCCGGGTCCCTTGCGCACGGTGTTCCCCTGGTGCGTTATCCGGTGAGCGACTGGACAGGGCTGGCGCGGGACCGGACCTCCGACGAAACCGTGCTCGACGTGCGCCGAACCGAGGAATTCGCGGCTTCGCATGTCCGTGGCGCCGTGAACATTCCCCTTCATGAAGTGCTGCTCCGGGTGGACGAATTGCCCGAGGCCCGGACGTGGGTGCACTGCGCCACCGGCTACCGGGCCGGCGTTGCCGCGAGCCTGCTGCACCGCGCCGGCCGCGACGTCGTGCTCATCGATGCGCCTTTCCGTGCGGCCGCCGCTGCCGGCGTGGATCTCACGCGCCCCGCAGCCGACTAACCCCCTCCGACGCTCGCTCATCTCTGACGCACATTTTGCCAACGCTCTCTCACATGTCGTCGGGTTTTTCCTGATGCTCGCGCACATGACGTGAGCGGGGGATGGGGATTTGGGGACCGGAGCCGAGCATGGATCAGTGGGTGAGCCACTCCGCGGCGAAGTCCAGGTTGCGGTACACGCTCGCGACGGCGGCGGCTTCGTCGCGTGCCTCGATGGCGTCGGCGAGCTCGTCGTGGCCTTCGTGGGGGATGCCGTTAAAGCCGGCTTTGCGCTGCTGCCGCAGGAGGTCGTCGTGGAAGACGCCGCCGAACGAAACGTACAACTGATGCAGCAAGGGGTTGCCCGAGGCCAACGCCACCCTTTCGTGGAAGTCCCAGTCAGCCCGGGCCCACGCGGGGTAGTCGCCGGCGAACCAGGCGTCGCGCCTGACCTTGAGGAGCTCGCGCAGGACGGCGATGTCGTCATCCGTGGCGTTTTTGGTGGCCAACCGCGCTGCCTGGGTATCGAGGCCCACTCGGACCTCCACAACGTGTTCCTGGGTGTGTTCCATGCACATCCGCTGGGCAGCGCCGGAAATTTCGCTGGTTGCCCGGACGTATGTGCCGTCGCCGCGGCGGACTTCCAGCATGCCACTGTGTGCCAGGGCCTTGATGGCTTCGCGAAGGGTGCCCCTCGAGACCCCTAGGGATGCCATGAGCAACGGCTCCGCGGGAATCTTCTCCTGCAGCGGCCATTCGCCGGACTGGATCATGCCGCGGAGCTGGTTGGTGACTTCCTCGGCCAATGCCGGACGGTGTGAAGGAACGAGGCTCATGCCACAGGCCTCGGTCCGGCCTTGAGCTGAGTGCGCTTGCTGGTCAGCTGGTGGCTCGTAGCCATCAGGGCAAGGGCGACGACCGCGAGCAGCGCCAAGGGTACGGTCCAGCCGCCGGTGGCGCTATGGATGAGGCCCATGCCAAACGGCCCCAGGGCCGAAATCAAGTAGCCCACGGATTGGGAAACGGTGGACATGGCGGTGGTTTCCGCCGTCGTACGCCCGCTGCGGCTGATGATCACCAGGACCAGGGGGAAGATGCCCAGACCGAAGCCGAACAGTACGGCGGGAACCGCCGCGAACGACGTCGGGAGGAACAGCATGGCGGGAACCCCCAGAAGGGTTGTTCCGCTTCCGAGGTAGAGCGCGGGGCGCATCATTCCGGGCCGCGATCCGATCGCGAGCAGGATCATGCCTGCGGCCACGGACATGAGCTGCATGAGCCCGAATTGAAGCCCGCTCTCGGAAGCGCTGAGTCCCTGGTTCGTGAGGATATACGCGAACCAGCTCATGACGGCGTACGCCAGGACGGCCTGGAGCGTGAAGATGGCCGTGATCAGGAATCCGAGCCGCGTGCGCAGGAGCGGCCACATGGAGACGTGTTCCTGGCTGGCCTTCCGGGCGGTGCGGTGGCTGTGGAGGACTATTGGCAGGAAGCCGAGCAATGCGGCGACCCCGAGAACGCCCCACGCGGCCAGGCCCATGGACGGCGAGCCAAGCTGCTGCGCGAGCGGAACACTGACCGCGGCCGCGAAGGTGGCGCCGCCGGACATCGTGAAGGTGTACAGGCCGGTCATCATGGAGGTCTTGGCGGCGTAGTGTTCGCGGATGTAGGACGGCATGGCGACGTTGCACACGGCCAGGCCGGACATCGCGAGGACAGTTCCGCCGAGCAGGGCGCCGGTTGCCGGAACGCTACGGACGAGGAGTCCTGCCGCGAGCAAGGCGAGTGCCACGAAGATCGACTTCTCGACACCGATCCGCCGGGTCAGCCATGAGGTCGCGAGTCCCGCAACGGCGAAGCAGAGGAGCGGAATCGAGGGAAGGATTGAGGCGACGAGCGCTCCGTAACCGAGGGCCGCCTGCAGTTCGTGGAACAGGGCGGCCGCGCTGGTGATCCCGGCGCGGAGGTTCAGTCCGATGAGGATGACGGCGACAATTCCGACGACGGCGACCACGCGGGACTTCGGCGCTGCGGGCGCGGCGGTGTGCGCCTCGGTTACCCGCGCCTTGGCAGCCGGGTTGCGGTTCGCGTCCATTGCATGGGGTGTCGGATGAGTTGAAGCCATGTCTAAAGGTTAGACGTTTGATGTTTACGAGCGGAACTTCTGTGTCCAATCTCTCCGTGGGCGTCTTAGCGCGGGTTGCGCGAACCGAGCCGTTGCACGGCCAGGGCAAGCCACAACTGCACGCGGTCGGCTGTCTGGGCGGGGTCGTAGCCGGTGAGGTCCGTAATCTGCGCCAAGCGATAGCGCACGGTATTGCGGTGCAACGTGAGGGCGTCCGCGACGGCTGCGACGGAACCATTGTGGTTGAGGTAGCTCTCCAGGGTTGCGACGAGTTCCGAACCGTGGGCGGCATCGAACTTGCGCAGCGGCGTAAGGGCCTCGCTGGCCATGTCCGCGAGCGGCACGTCCTCGCTCGCGAGCAGCAGGGAAGTCAGGCTGAGGCGCTCGGGCTCGTTGACCGGCAAGCCGTGCGCCACGGCGTCGCGCGCTTCAAAGTAGCTCCAGCGCACGCCGTTTGGCTTCGTGTACGCGCCGCCGATTCCGATCACCGCATGGATTCCGGCTTCCAAAAGGTGATCACTGAGGTCCTTCGCGAGCGCGCTCGCCGAACTGCCGTCGTCGGGCACCACCGTTACCAGGTCCTTCCCGACGACGGCGGTCACCCCCGCGTCGAGCGATTGCGGCAGGGAGGTGCTGCCCAGTTGCTTGTGGTGGGCGGCCGAGACCACCAGGAGGACGACGTTCTTGCGGGTGCTGTTGATTCCGACGCCGGCGAGGCGGCGGGCGGCCTCGACGGTGTCGAGCGTTCCGTGGATGACGTCGTCGAGGACCTGGCCTGCCAAGGCGCGCTGGCTCTGGCGCTGTTTGACCATGTTGTTGAGTTCGACGCTGATCAGGTTCTGGGCGTAGCCCACAATGCCGGTATCGCCGAAGGGTTGCTTGATCCACAGGGTGCAGGCGTCGCGGCGGCCGGTGGGAATGGGGAAGGATGACCAGTCCCCGGCTGTCGGGGCCGGGCTGCCCGCGACGCTGTTGTATAGCTGGGCGCTGAACTGCGTGAGGGCGATGTCCGTGCGAAGCATGCTCCCCAGCTGCTTGAGCAATTCGCCCAGGCCCCCGCCGGTCAGGAGTGCCCGTGCGAGGACCTGGTGGCCTGCGATGAGCCGTTCGAGCTTGGAGTAGTGATCCGCGGATTGGGAATCCGCCACGAGTTTGCCGATGGCGATGAAGGGAGTCTCGTAGGGGACCTCGACGAGGGGCAGGCCCCAGCGGTTCGCTTCCGCGATGAGGGCCGGTGGGACGGCGTCGTGCGTGAGGCCGGTGCCGAAGCCGATGCCGACGGCCCCTGCCCGCTGGACCTGCCGGACAAACCGGCGCTGTTCCGCGGCGCCGTTGAGCCTGAGCCCTGTAGTGAGGATCAGTTCGCCACCGTTGAGGAAGCGCTGCGGATCCTCCTGCTCGGTCACGGCTACCCATCGGATGTCGTCCTGCCACGTGGTTTCCGCGAGGCCGGCTTTCCGGAGCCGAAGGGCAGGGACGGCGACGAGCGCGGCGAGAGACATTGCCATGGGATCAAGGATATCCCGGCGCTGGTCACTCGCACTAAGCCAATGCCGCGAGGGTGTGCATTTGACTATTCCACGCCGCGAGGTGCTGGCATAGGCTCGGATCAGCTGCAACCAATGCCTAGACAATGAAAGAGGTTGTACACCGTGGTCCAAACCTTGCAGAACTTCATCAACGGCGAATTCGTGACGCCGGCAGGCACTGAACTCCTCGATATCGTGAACCCCACGAATGGCGAGATCGTCGCAAAGTCGCCTGTCTCCACGGAGGCCGACGTCGATGCCGCCATGCAGGCTGCCAAGGAAGCCTTCACCACGTGGAAGCACGTCACCCCAGGCCAGCGCCAGCTCATGCTCCTCAAGCTCGCCGACGCGATCGAGGCCAACAGCGACGAACTCGTTGATGCCCAGCACCGCAACACGGGCCAGGTCCGCGCGCTCATCGCCTCCGAGGAAGTTGCCGCGGGCGCAGACCAGCTCCGCTTCTTCGCCGGTGCCGCGCGCATCATGGAAGGCAAATCGGCAGGCGAATACTTCGAAGGCCACACTTCGTATGTCCGCCGTGAACCGATCGGCGTGGTAGCCCAGGTTGCTCCGTGGAACTACCCGTTCCTCATGGCCATCTGGAAGATCGGCCCCGCCCTCGCCGCCGGCAACACCGTCGTCCTCAAGCCGTCGGACACCACTCCGGAGTCCACGCTGGTCCTTGCGCGGCTGGCAAGGGAGATCTTCCCCGCCGGTGTGCTCAATGTGGTCCTCGGTACCGGTGCCACCGGCGCATTGATGATCGAGCACAAGGTCCCGGGCCTGGTCTCCATCACCGGATCCGTCCGTGCGGGCATCGCCGTCGCCGGCGGTGCGGCCAAGGGCCTCAAGCGCGCCCATCTGGAACTTGGCGGCAAGGCTCCGGCCATTGTCTTCAAGGACGCCGACATCAAGAAGAGCGCCGCGGCCATCGCCGAATTCGCCTTCTTCAACGCCGGCCAGGACTGCACCGCCATCACGCGCGTCCTGATCGAGGACGAGATCCACGACGACATGGTTGCCGCGCTGGTGGAACACACCAAGACGCTCCACACCGGTTCGCAGAACGACGAAGAGAACTACTTCGGCCCGCTCAACAACGTGAACCACTTCAACGCCGTGACGTCCGTTGTGGAGCACCTGCCGGCCAACTGCAAGATCGAGACCGGCGGCCACCGCGCGGGCGAGAAGGGCTTCTTCTTCGAACCCACCATCATCACGGGCGCTAAGCAGACCGACGACGTCGTGCAGAAGGAAACCTTCGGACCTGTCATCACGGTCCAGAAGTTCACCACGGAGGCCGAAGCGCTCGAACTTGCCAACGACGTCGACTACGCCCTGGCATCCAGCGTCTGGACCACCGACCACGGAACCGCGATGCGCATGAGCCGCGACCTCGATTTCGGTGCGGTCTGGATCAACACGCACATCCTGCTCACCGCAGAGATGCCGCACGGCGGATTCAAGCAGTCCGGATACGGCAAAGACCTCTCCATGTACGGCGTCGAAGACTACACGCGCATCAAGCACGTGATGTCCGCACTCGACGCCTGAGCCCCAGCGGCGCCCAAGGCGCATCGCACACTTTGAGCAAGAAAGAAAGAAACACCATGACCGCAACAGCACCTGAAATCTCCTACCGGCTGGAGCAGAAGCGCAACATCAACGGCGCTTTCCCCGGCCCCAAGTCGCAGGCCCTGAACGAACGCCGCGCCGCCGTCGTCGCTGCTGGCGTTTCCTCCGGCGTCCCGGTGTACGTCGAAGACGCCGACGGCGGAATCATCCGCGACGTCGACGGCAACTCCTTCATCGACCTCGGTTCCGGCATCGCGGTGACGAGCGTCGGAGCCTCGGACCCCGCCGTCGTCGGCGCTGTCCAGGAAGCTGCAGCCCACTTCACCCACACCTGTTTCATGGTCACCCCGTACGAGGGCTACGTGGCTGTCGCCGAACAGCTCAACCGTCTCACCCCGGGCGAGCACGAGAAGCGCACCGTCCTCTTCAACTCGGGCGCGGAAGCCGTCGAGAACGCCGTCAAGGTGGCACGCCTCGCAACCGGGCGCGACGCCGTCGTCGCTTTCGACCACGCCTACCACGGCCGCACCAACCTGACCATGGCGCTGACCGCCAAAGCCATGCCGTACAAGACCAACTTCGGCCCGTTCGCGCCCGAGGTCTACCGCATGCCGATGAGCTACCCGTTCCGCGAAGAAAACCCGGACATCACGGGTGCCGAAGCCGCGAAGCGTGCCATCACCATGATCGAGAAGCAGATCGGCGGCGACCAGGTTGCCGCGATCATCATCGAACCGATCCAAGGCGAAGGCGGCTTCATTGTCCCGGCCGACGGCTTCCTGCCGGCGCTCTCCGCATGGGCGAAGGAAAAGGGCATCGTCTTCATCGCCGACGAAGTCCAGTCCGGTTTCTGCCGTACCGGTGAATGGTTCGCTGTGAACCACGAAGGCGTTGTCCCGGACATCATCACCATGGCCAAGGGCATTGCCGGTGGACTTCCGTTGTCTGCCATTACCGGCCGTGCTGACCTGCTCGACGCCGTCCACCCGGGCGGACTCGGCGGCACCTACGGCGGCAACCCGGTTGCTTGCGCGGCTGCCCTCGCCGCCATTGGAACCATGGAGGAGCACGACCTCAACGGCCGCGCCCGCCACATCGAAGACATCGCCGTGGCCCGTTTGCGTGAACTCGCGGCTGAAGTTTCGGTGATCGGCGACGTCCGTGGACGCGGCGCCATGCTGGCGATCGAGCTCGTCCAGGCCGGTTCCAAGGAGCCGAACCCCGAGCTGACCAAGGCCGTTGCCGCTGCTTGCCTCAAGGAAGGCGTCATCATCCTGACTTGCGGCACCTACGGCAACGTCATCCGCTTGCTGCCCCCGCTCGTGATCAGCGACGAACTCCTGCTCGACGGACTCGAGGTGCTGGCGACGGCGATCAAGGCCAACGCCTGACCCCACCCTCCCGTGGACATGCCCATCTCCGGGCTCCAAGGATGGACATAGTGCCTCTATGTCCATCCTTGGCTTTTAACGCGGAGCATGTCCCGTGGCAACGAGGGGACATGCCCAGTGGCCGCTTTGAAGAATGAGCATGTCCCCGCGAAGCGCTGGCGGCAACGAGGGGACATGCGCATTGGCTGCTTTGAAGAATGAGCATGTCCCGTGGAGCTGGCCGCTCCGACGCCTGCGTCAGGCTACGCCGATGCGGGCCCGCTTCTTGATCACCGAGTTCTTGCGGGCTGCGCGGAGCATGTCCAGTGTGAGGAGCACCAGGGCCAGCCACACGACGCCGAAGCCTACCCAGCGATCCGTGGTCATGGTCTCGTGGAAGACGGTGAGGGCCACGATGAATTGCAGGATCGGCGCGAAGTACTGCAGCAGGCCGATCGTCGTCATGGGCAAGCGGCGTGCCGATGCGCCGAAGAAGAGGAGCGGCACCGCGGTAATGATGCCCGATGCGGCCAGGAGCCAGAAGTGTCCCGGGCCGCTGTTCCCCAGGGTCGCCGCGCCGGTGACCGCGAGGAACACCATGGTTGCCCCCGCTACCGGCGCGAGGACCACTGTTTCCACAGTGAGGCTCGTGATGGCGTTCACCTTGGGGCCGACGCGCTTCTTCACAAATCCGTAAAGGCCGAAACTGAAGGCCAGGACCAAGGCGATCCACGGGAGCTTTCCGTAGGAAAGCGTCAGGACTCCGACGGCGATGAAACCGATGACGACGGCGGCCCACTGGAGGGGGCGCAGCGTTTCCTTCAGGACGAACACGCCAAGGAGCACTGACACGAGCGGGTTGATGAAATAGCCGAGAGAGGCTTCGACCGCTTGTCCTGTGGTGACGCCGAAAGTGTAAGTCAGCCAGTTGATGGCGATGAGCCCGGCCGCCGCGGCGAGCGGACCAAGCACTGCACGGTCCTTGAGGGCGGCTCCCAGGAGGGGCCAGCTCCGGGTGATCGTGATGAGCAGCGTGCAGAAAATGAGCGACCACACCACCCGGTTGGCCACAATCTCCACGGCACCGGCGGGCTGCAGCACAACGAAGTACAGCGGAAGAAGCCCCCACAGCCCGTACGCTCCGATGCCGAAGGCGATGCCCGCCGTCGTTTCATTCTTCACGGTCTTGACCCCGGCCTTGGCGGCTGCGGTTCGTGCGTTTGGAACGGTTGCGGACTGGGCGGACGCGGTTTGCTCAGGCGTAGACACAATGTCAAGAACATCACATTTCGCGAGTGTATTCCTGACCGGACGGCCGGAAAGTCGGTGTGAGATTGCTCGCTGCCTCCAAGCCCGTTCCGCCACGCACTGTCACGGACCAACACGCCACGCACGGCGGAGAACTAGAATTGGAAACTGCGCGCCCCAGTACGCGGGGCGTTTTTCCCGTCTCAGAAGGGTCCACGGTGTCCAACTCGGCCGAAACCACCACCAAACGTCCATTGCGCGTCGCTATTGTCGGCGCCGGACCGGCCGGCGTCTACGCCGCGGACATCCTGACAAAATCCAACGAGGTCAAGGACGGCGACGTCGAGGTCAGCATCGACCTCTTCGAGGCGTACCCGGCGCCTTACGGTTTGATCCGCTACGGCGTGGCTCCGGACCATCCGCGCATCAAAGGCATCGTCAATACCCTGCACAAGGTCCTTGACCGCGGCGACATCCGATTCCTCGGAAACGTCACGTACGGCCGCGACCTCACCCTGCATGATTTCCGTTCCTTCTACGATGCCGTGATTTTCTCCACTGGCGCGATCAAGGATGCCGACCTCAACATTCCCGGGATCGACTTCGAAGGTTCGTTCGGCGGGGCCGACTTTGTTTCCTGGTATGACGGACACCCCGACGTGCCCCGCGAGTGGCCCTTGGATGCCAAGGAAATCGCCGTCATCGGCAACGGCAACGTGGCCCTCGACGTCGCGCGCATGCTGTCCAAGCACGCGGACGACCTCCTGGTCACTGAAATCCCGGACAACGTCTACCAGGGCTTGAAGAGCTCCCCGGTGACCGATGTGCATGTCTTCGGCCGCCGCGGACCGGCCCAGATCAAGTTCACTCCGCTGGAGTTGCGCGAGCTTTCCCACTCCAACGACGTGGATATTGTGCTGTACCCGGAGGATTTCGAGTTCGACGAAGCTTCCGACGACGCCATCCGCACCAACAACCAGGTCAAGACCATGGTCAACACGCTGACCAACTGGCTCGTGGAAGAACATGCCGAGGCCGAACAGCCGTCCTCGCGCCGCCTGCACCTGCACTTCCTGCACAGCCCGGTGGAAATCACCTCGGAAGACGGCAACGGAAAAGTTTCGGGCATCAAATTCGAACGCATGCAGTTGGACGGCACGGGCAACGTCAAAGGCACTGGCGAGTTCGTGGACTACCCTGTCCAGGCCGTGTACCGGGCCATCGGCTACCATGGTTCGCCGCTGGATGAGCTTGAGTACGATGCCCGCCGTGGCGTTATCCCGAACGACGGCGGACGCGTGTTGGGTGCCGACGGCAAGCCGGTGCCGGGTATTTATGCGACGGGTTGGATCAAGCGTGGGCCGGTCGGCCTGATCGGCCACACGAAGGGCGACGCCCTCGAAACCATCGGGTGCTTGTTGGAGGACCGGCTCACCCTTCCTCCGGCTGAAAACCCGGACCCGCAGGCCATCATCGACCTCCTTGAGGAACGCGGTGTCGAGTACACCACTTGGGAGGGATGGAACAAGCTCGATGCGCACGAAGTAGCCCTCGGAGCGGCGTGGTCCGCCGAAAACCCGGAAGCCGCCGTCGTACGCGAACGTGTCAAAGTAGTCCCGCGCGAGGACATGATTGGCATCTCCCGCGCCTGACCCCGAGTTTGTGTACAGATCTACCCCCTTAAATCGCCGTTTAAAGGGCTAAAAGTGTACACAAACTCCGGAGGGGCGGGCCTAAAATGAGCCATGGACGAGGTGCTCCGCTGGACGGACGCGATCGGGCAAGCCGAGCTGGTGCGGAGCGGCGCGGTTTCGGCAGGGGAATTGCTCGACGCAGCCCGTGACCGTATCCAGACCATCGATCCCCTTTTGAACTGCATCGTGGCGCACATGGATCCGGCAACAACTCCAGGAACGGATCCGGGAGAGCAGGCAAACGCCCAATTTCCCGGAGTCCCATTCCTCGTCAAGGACCTTGCCCTGGAAATTGCGGGAGTGCCATTCACTGAGGGGTCGCGCTGGCTGAGGGACAACGTTTCCGCCCACGACCAGGAGCTTGCCAGGCGCTACCGCCAAGCCGGGCTCGTGATCCTCGGGAAGACCAACACCGCGGAATTCGGGCTGAGTGCCCACTGCGAACCGGCGTTGCACGGCCCCACCCGCAACCCTTGGAACCTGGCCTTGTCAACGAGCGGTTCGAGTGGTGGATCCGCGGCGGCCGTGGCATCTGGGATGGTCCCGATGGCGCACGGGAACGACCTTGGCGGTTCCCTCCGCTATCCGGCCGCCTGGTGCGGGGTTTTCGGTTTCAAACCCACCCGCGGTCGCGTGCCGATGGGACCCGAGTACGGCGACGTCGCCGGCGGACTCGCGGTGGAACACGCACTTACCAGGAGTGTCCGGGACTCGGCGGCCTTGCTCGACGCCACTGCGGGACCTTCGCAAGGAGACCCTTATTGGGCACCTCCCGTCGAGCGGCCTTTCCTGCACGAAGTGACCGAACCACCGGGGAAACTCCGGATTGCCGCCACCGCGACGCCGAATTCCGGTCAGCATGTCCATCCGGATTATGTCCGCGTGTTCGAGGAAACGGTGGACATGCTCAGTGGACTTGGCCATAGCGTCAAGGAGGCTCACCCCGAGCCGCTGGGACGGGCTGGGCACCGGGCCGTCAAGAATGTCTACGGTGGCGCTGTCTCCTGGATCGAAGCGTACTGGACGCAGCGAACGGGACGACGGCCGGAACCGGGCGAGATCGAACCGTTCACCGCAGCCAACTTCGAGCGGTGCCGGCCGGTCACTGCCGGCGAGTATCTGCTTGGCATGGAGGAACTTCAACGCTTTTCGCGCCGCCTCGCGGGTTTCTTCGAGGACTTCGATGTGTGGCTGACGCCCACGGTCGGTTGGCCGCCGTTGCCCCTGGGAACGCTCGGTGGGACGGAAGCGGAACCGTTGCGCGGCGAGAAGGAAGCCGGGCGGTTCCTCATGTTCGACGGTGAGTACGCCAATTTTTCGGGCAATCCGGCCATGTCCGTGCCTCTTGGAGTCGACTCGGACGGACTGCCGGTGGGCATGTCCTTCCTTGGCCGGTTCGGCGACGAAGCCACGCTCTTCCGGCTAGCCGGCCAACTGGAGAGGGCCGCACCTTGGGCGAATCGCAAGCCCGCGGCGCTCGCCCGGGCGCTGTCGCCGTCGTCGTCCTAGTTTGTGTACACGTCACGCCCTTAAAACGGCCTTTTAGGGACGTGATCTGTACACAAACTCCAGGAACGGAACTAGACTGGCCCATACTGTGCCGCGACCGGTCATGGGAGTTCGATGACGAATCCAATCCACCCGCCAGCTTCGGTGGATGACGCCAAGCTGCTGCAACGCCACGCCTACGCAGGCCACGAACAGCTCGATTCCTGGCGCAACGGCATTTCGGGCGCCACGGAGCTCTCCGGCCTACGCAACCTCATCAAGGAATCGTGGCAGCGCTCAGCACAGTTCATGGCCAATCCGGACCTGCCGGAGGCGCCGCTGGCATTGGAAGTCGACGAGCTCGAGGATTACCGCCGGCAACATCCGCTCGCCACCATCATGCCCGTGATCCAAAAACTCCTCATCCAGCCCAGCCATGAGAGCGGACTGCTGGTGGCGGTCGGCGATGAACTCGGCCGGTTGCTGTGGGTCGACGGAAATCCGGTGTTCCGGCACCGCGCCGAAGGCATGATGTTCGTGGCGGGCGCCGATTGGTCCGAAGCGGCAGTGGGGACAAGCGCGCCGGGAACCGCGCTCGCCCTGGGGCGCGGCATCCAGATATCGGGCGCCGAACACTACAAACGCTCGGTCCATCCGTGGAGCTGCACTGCCGTGCCCTTCCACGATCCCGACTCCGGCGCGCTCCTCGGCGTCGTCGACATCACAGGCACGGAAGCCGCCGTCGCGCCCCACACGCTATCCCTCGTCGAGGCGACTGTCGCCGCGGCGCAAGCCCAATTGCGCGTCGAGCGGCTCCAGCTCGCGGCCAACCGGCGTGCCCAACCTGCCCGACGCCGGAACTCGGCCGCCGTCGTCGGCTCCCGGGAGGGGACCGGGCTGTACCGGAACAGCCTCCAATTGCTCGGCAGGGACCAAGCCCTCCTGAGCATCGGCGGGCGCAGCATTCCGCTTTCGGCCAGGCACAGCGAGATCCTGGCTCTTCTCGGGACCCACCCGGACGGACTCAGCGCCGAAGAACTCGCGATGGCGTTGTACCCGGGCGACGGTTCCACGGTCACACTCCGCGCCGAAATGGTGCGCCTGCGCAAAGTACTCCACGAGCTTGATCCCGCAGCCGTCCCGGAGTCCCGGCCGTACCGGCTGCCGATCGACCTCGGCCTGGACGCCGCCCAGGTCCTTTCCTGCCTTCAACGGGGAGCGCACCGGATTGCCCTCGGCGTCTACAAAGGTGCAGTCCTCCCGCATTCGGAAGCGCCTGGAATCGTGGAGCTGCGCCAGAAGGTCTCGGCCCTCCTGCGTGAAGCGGTCCTCACGGACGGCAGCGCCGACGCGCTCCTCAAATACGCTGCGCTTCCTGAAGCGAGGGACGACGTCGACGTCCGGCTTGCCGCCCTCAGGCTCCTGCCGCCGCGCTCACCCAGGCGGGCCGCCATCGTCGCAGAGCTTGAACGCCTGGAGAACGAACTGTCCGCCTGACGTTACGGAGGCTGGCGGGCTATCAGGTAATACGTGGGTTCGGGCCGTATCGTAGGACGCGAGCCCAACGAAAGAAGCTTCATCCGTGCTGAACAAACGCCTCGCCGTTGCCCTGACCCTGTCCGGAATCCTTGTGGGAGCCAGTGCCTGCGGGGCGCCGACCCAATCAGCCTCCACGGCCTCCACAGCTTCGACGGCGGAACCGACGGCGGCCGCATCCGCAAGCGGCGCGAGCTGGGACATCAACCCGGCAGGGGCGGACCAAAGAATCAAAGCGGCGGGCCTGCAAATCCTCACAGCCGAAGGCACCGCGGAGCATTATCACGCCCACCTTGACGTCCTCGTCAACGGCAAGCCTGTTTCGGTTCCGGGCGGGATCGGCTTCACCTTCGGGACCGACGGGCAACCGAACGGCATCTCCGCGCTGCACACGCATGACACTTCCGGCGTCATCCACATCGAGGCCCCCACCGCGGGGCTGAAATACACCGTGGGACAGGTCCTCAAGGAATGGGGTGTCCTGGACGGTAATGATTCCACCGGTGCACCGCATGGCGGAACGGGCGGCTGGACTGCCTACGTCAACGGTGCCAAGCAAGACGGCGCGGTGGGCGACATCGTCCTCAAAGCGCACGACGAGGTAGTGCTCTCCTTCGGCACGGCGCCCTCGACCATTCCGAGTTCGTACGCCTTCCCGGCGGGCCTTTAGCTCGCGGGCCCTTAGGCGCTCCTTTTGTGAGCTGCCCCACACCGTTGCAACCTGCTTGCAACCTTAACGCTCCTACGCTCTACGCAATGGCGATAGCCACCATGATGCGCAGCAAAGGAGCTAGCAATGACTGTTTACGCACAGCCAGGGGCAGAGGGTTCAAAGGTCAGCTTCAAGGACCGCTACGAGAACTGGATCGGCGGAGAATGGGTTGCTCCGGTCAAGGGGCAGTACTTCGAGAACATCACTCCCGTCACCGGAAAAGCCTTCTGTGAGGTTGCGCGCGGCACGGCCGAGGACATCGAGCTGGCGCTGGACGCCGCACACAAAGTAGCTCCATCCTGGGGCAAGACCTCCGCAACCGAGCGCGCAGCGATCCTGAACAGGATCGCCGACCGCATTGACGAGAACGTCGAGTTGCTGGCAGTTGCCGAAACGTGGGACAACGGCAAGCCCGTCCGTGAGACCCTGAACGCGGACATCCCGTTGGCCGCGGACCACTTCCGTTACTTCGCTTCGGCCATCCGGGCGCAGGAAGGTCATTTGTCCCAACTTGACGACGACACCACGGCCTACCATTTCCACGAGCCGCTGGGCGTCGTCGGCCAGATCATTCCGTGGAACTTCCCGATCCTCATGGCCGTCTGGAAGCTCGCGCCGGCGCTTGCCGCGGGCAACGCCGTCGTACTCAAACCGGCGGAACAGACGCCGGCCTCCATCCTGGTCCTGATGGAATTGATCGCCGACCTGCTCCCGGCGGGTGTGGTCAACGTTGTCAACGGCTTCGGTGTCGAGGCCGGAAAGCCGCTGGCGTCCAGCCCGCGGATCCGCAAGATCGCATTCACAGGAGAAACCACCACCGGCCGGTTGATCAGCCAGTACGCGAGCCAAAACCTCATCCCGGTCACGCTGGAACTCGGCGGCAAGAGCCCCAACATCTTTTTCGACGACGTCGCTGCGCAGAACGACGCGTTCTATGACAAGGCGCAAGAAGGATTCACCCTCTTCGCCTTCAACCAGGGCGAAGTCTGCACGTGCCCGTCGCGGGCCCTGGTCCAGGAAGGGATCTACGGCTCCTTCATGGCGGACGCTGTGGCACGAGTGGGCACGATAATCCAGGGCAATCCGCTGGACACGGACACCCAGATCGGCGCCCAGGCTTCCAACGACCAGCTTGAGAAGATCCTCTCCTACATCGATATCGGAAAGCAGGAAGGTGCCAAGGTCCTTGCCGGGGGCGCCCGCGCGGAACTCCCGGGTGAGCTGGCGGGCGGTTACTACGTCCAGCCGACCATTTTCGAGGGCCATAACCGGATGCGCATCTTCCAGGAGGAGATCTTCGGCCCGGTGGTATCGGTGACGAAGTTCAGCGACTACAACGACGCCATCGGCATTGCCAACGACACCCTCTACGGTCTCGGCGCCGGAGTCTGGTCGCGCAATGGCAATGTTGCTTACCGGGCCGGCCGGGAAATCCAGGCGGGCCGGGTCTGGGTGAACAACTACCATGCCTATCCGGCGGGTGCCGCGTTCGGCGGCTACAAGTCCTCGGGCATCGGACGTGAGAACCACGCCATGATGCTGGACCACTACCAGCAGACCAAGAACCTCCTGGTCAGCTACAACGAAAACAAACTCGGCTTCTTCTAGGAGTTTGTGTACAGATAACGCCCTTTTGACGGCCTTTTAGCGGCGTTATCTGTACACAAACTCGAGGCCGAAAGACAACAAAACTACTTAGGAGAATCGCCAATGACGACGATGAACGCAGCAGTTGTGACGCAATTCGGAACCGACCTTGAAGTCTTGGAAGTGGAACGCCCGACGCCGGGTCCCGGCGAAGCGCTCGTCCGGCTGATCACCTCAGGGGTCTGCCACACCGACCTGCACGCGGCCGAGGGAGACTGGCCGGTCAAACCGACACCGCCATTCGTTCCAGGCCATGAAGGAGTCGGTGAGGTGGTGGAACTCGGCGAGGGTGTTACGGATTTGGCCGTTGGAGACTGGGTCGGGAATGCATGGCTTTGGTCTGCCTGCGGGGATTGCCAATATTGCCGAACGGGATGGGAGACGTTATGCGAAGCCCAGAAGAACGGTGGCTACAGCGTGGACGGTTCCTTCTGCGAGTACATGCTGGTGGACACCCGCTTTGCCGCCCGCATCCCGGCAGGTTCGGACCCGGTGGAAGTCGCGCCGGTGTTGTGCGCAGGCGTCACCGTTTACAAGGGCTTGAAAATGACTGAAGCCAAGCCGGGCCAATGGGTGACGATTTCCGGCATCGGCGGATTGGGGCACATCGCAGTGCAGTACGCCGTCGCCATGGGATTCCGCGTCGCCGCCGTCGATATAGCGGATGACAAGTTGGCCCTTGCCCGGCAGCATGGCGCCGAGGTCACCGTGAATGCATTGCATGAAGACCCGGCCGAGGCGATCCAGCGGGAGACAGGCGGCTCGCATGGCGTTTTGGTGACGGCCGTTCACCCGTCTGCCTTCGGGCAGGCCATCGGCATGGCGCGGCGCGGCGGGACGATCGTCTTCAACGGATTGCCTCCGGGGGATTTCCCGGCTCCGATTTTCGACATCGTGCTCAAGGGTCTGACTGTCAGAGGCTCGATTGTGGGGACGCGCCAAGACCTGGAAGAAGCCCTCGACTTCTACGCGCAGGGCAAGATCCATCCGACGGTTTCCACCAGGGAGCTGTCTGAGGTCAACGCCGTCTTCGACGAAATGAAGCACGCCAAAATCGACGGTCGCGTGGTTCTCAGGTTCTGATGGACGCACCCAGGCTGGACGCCGCTGTGACGCTGTCCGGGGAAGATTTTTCCCGGGTGGCGCTCACCGCCGCTGCCGTTGAACTTCTGAAGAAACTATGGGACCAACACGGGCCGCTGATGTTCCATCAATCGGGTGGTTGTTGCGACGGTTCCTCGCCGATGTGCTACCCGGCGGGCGAGTTCCTGACGGGTGACTCCGACGTCCTCCTCGGTCGCTTCGACATCGGCGCTGAAGATTGTCCTCAGCCCCTGGAATTCTGGATGTCGAGGGAACAGTTCGACTATTGGTCCCATACCCATTTGACCGTCGATGTGGTGCCCGGCAGGGGGAGCGGCTTTTCCGTTGAATCGCCGGAGGGCAAGCGTTTCCTCATCCGTTCCACCCTGATGGATTGGAACGTCCCCAAGCCATAGAACGGCCTGGTAGCCCTTCTGCCTGTCTCGCGATGTGGGACAAATGTGATCGTCCAATGGATGGACACTACTCTTGATGAGTCTGTTTCTACCCCCATCAAGATTGTGGACTCTTTTATGAACCTCTTCCGGACCAAGTCGATCGAGCAGTCCATTGCGGACGCCGATGAACCCGGACGCAAGCTCAAGCGTTCCCTCAGCACATGGGACCTGATGATCATGGGAGTCGCCGTTGCTGTGGGCGCCGGCATTTTCTCCGTTGGTGCGAAGGCCGCCGCAAATTTTGCCGGACCCGCGGTGACGATCTCCTTCGCGGTCGCTGCCATAACCTGCGCATTGGCCATCATGTGTTACGCCGAATTCGCCACTGCAATCCCGGTAGCCGGGTCTGCCTATGTCTTCACCTACGCCACGATGGGTGAGGTGCTCGCCTGGATCATCGGTTGGAACCTCATCCTTGAACTCTTTACGGCTGCCGCCGTCATCGCGAAGTACTGGGGAATCTACCTCAGCAAGGTGTTCGCTCTCATGGGGGTGGACATGCCTCCCGCGGTGAACATCGGTGGCGTCGATCTCTATTGGGGTGCATTCCTGATTGTCGCAATCTTCACAGTGCTCCTTGTGCTCGGTACAAAGCTTTCAGCCCGGGTGGGCAACATCTTCACGCTGATCAAGATCGCCGTGGTGCTGTTCGTGATCATCGTCGGCTTCACGTACGTGAAGTTCTCCAACTACACGCCGTTTATCCCGTCGTCGCAGCCCACTGGGGGTAGTGGTGGCGCTGACGTCATGAAGCAGTCGCTCTTCGGCTTCCTGACAGGCGCGATTCCGGCGCAGTACGGGACGCTCGGCATTTTCGCCGGCGCAGCCCTGGTGTTCTTCGCCTTCATCGGCTTCGACGTCGTTGCCACTTCCGCGGAAGAGGTCAAGACGCCGCAGAAGACCCTGCCGCGGGGTATCTTCGGTGGCTTGGCCCTTGTAACGGCCTTGTACATCCTGGTTTCCCTCGCTCTGACCGGCATGGTGTCCTACACGCAGTTGGCTCAGGCCAAGAACCCCACACTGACCACGGCCTTCGAAGCCGTAGGCAATACGGACGCGGCCAAGGTCATCGCCTTCGGCTCGCTGATCGGTTTGACCACGGTCATCATGGTGCTGCTCATGGGCTTGGCCCGTGTGGTCCTCGCCATGAGCCGCGACGGACTCCTGCCTCGTGCCCTGTCCAAGACCAGCGACAAGCGTTCGACGCCGGTGCGGCTCCAGATCATTTGCGGCGCGGCTGTGGCAATCGTGGCCGGCCTGACCAACGTGGACCTCCTTGAGGAAATGATCAACATCGGCACCCTTTCAGCATTCGTCATGGTGAGCTTGGGCATCCTGGTCCTACGAAAGCGGCGCCCCGACCTGAAACCAGCATTCCGGGTACCGTTCGGCAAAGTTCTCCCGGTGGTGTCTGCCATCTTGTGCCTCTACCTGATGACTAACTTGGCCGTGGAGACCTGGATCTTCTTCGCCATCTGGCTGGCAATCGGACTTGCAATCTACTTTGCGTATGGGCAGAGGCACTCCCGCCTGAACGAGAAGTTCGCCGAAGCGAAGTCAGCCGTTGCTACACCCGACGCAGACAACCAGGACCTGACGACGGTCTAACCCAGCGGCACCAATGGTGTCCGGCTCCTCCAGCAGAGAACCCCTTGGCCGCACGGTCTGAGGGGTTCTCCTGCTTGGTCGCACCCACTTCCCGCGCTCTTGTTGCTCCGAGACAGGATGACGTCAGGTGGGGTGGCGTCAAAGGGTCAGGGGGCCGCGTGTTCGCTCATCCATTCGACCAGTGGCCGCAACTGCTCCCACCGGGCGGCGATTTCCTTCCTCGCGTCCGAGGTGGATAACCAATCGGGTTCGCCCAGTTCGATTCCTGCGGACAGGGACTTGTGCTTGAGCAATTCTGCCCGGGGATGGTCTTTGTCGAATCCACGTGGCACCGTCTTCAGTTTCTCCCCTTCGATGGCGAAGCCGGCGGCTGCGACTGCTTCGACAATATGTTGCAGCGCTTCTCCGCTGACCGGGGCATCGACAGCGGCACGGAACCGGTTGATTTGAGCGGGCGAATGCGAGTGGCAACCGCCACCGATAAGCAGGCCTTCTGCGCTCAGTTGGACATAGAAGCCGGTGCCTTCCTTGGTGGCCGCGAATGCTCCTTGGGCAGTCTTGTAAGGCGACTTGTCGGCCGAGAACCGGATGTCCCGATTTGGGCGGAAGATCTTGGCGGGACCGAATTGGTCCTCAAGCTCCGCAAGAAGCAGGGATAGGGGCTCCTTGACCGATGAGTCGTAGACATCCTTATGTGCCAGCCACCACTCGCGGTTGTTGTTGTCTTCAAGTTCGGCATAGAACGCGATGGCTGCAGCGGGGATTCCGGTAAATGTGCTCATGGAAGGATCCTATGAATGGCCACGCAACCATGACCAGAGCCCACATTGACTATGTGGAAAACCTTCGGGGATGGCACACCCAAGCGCCGGACGCGCCGGACGCGCCGGACGCGCCGGACGCGCCGGACGCGCTGGACGCGCCAGCACCCACAAGCGCCGGACGCGCCAGCACCCACAAGCGCCGGACGCGCCGGACGCGCCGGACGCGCCGGACGCGCCGGACGCGCCGGACGCGCTGGACGCGCCAGCACCCACAAGCGCCGGACGCGCCAGCACCCACAAGCGCCGGACGCGCCGGACGCGCTGCACGCGCCGGTCAAGCCGGACGCGCCGTCCCAGCAGCTCCCGCAAACCGGGCCCAAACCAACCCGTCCCCTAAACCAAAGCGGCCCCGCTGCGGAGAAATCCACAGCGGGGCTGCTTTGCGTGCAACGCGTTCAGGCAAGCGGGAGCCGAAGCCCGGCGATGCTAGAGCTTGTTGGCTGCTTCTGCGCTCGAGTCGCCTTCGCCTGCGCCGAGGTTGGCGCGCAGTTTGGCGCCGAGTTCGGCATCGACGTTGGTCCAGTACTGGATGGCGCGTTCCTTGATGTCGGCGCTCTTGACGCCGCCAACGGCACCGGTGATGGTCTCGAGCAGGCGGGCCTTCTCGCCGTCGTTGTAGACGTCGCGGTACAGGTTGCCGGCCTGGACGAAGTCGCCGTCCTCGGCGTGCAGGGAGTGGGCGGCGTGCGTGAGCTCGCCGTCGTTCTCCCAGCCGCCGGCCGGGTTCTGCTCAACGGCAGCCGGGCCACCGACGGAGTTCGGTGCGTAGACCGGAACCGACGGGGCGTTGAACAGGAAGCGTCCAGCGCCGTCCTGGCTGTAGTTGTTGACCTCGCTCTTGGGCTGGTTCACCGGGATCTGGGCATGGTTGGTGCCCACGCGGTAACGGTGTGCGTCGGCGTAGGAGAAGATGCGGGCCTGCAGCATCTTGTCCGGCGAAGCGGCGATACCCGGGACGAAGTTCGACGGCGCGAAGGTGGCCTGCTCGATCTGCGCGAAGTAGTTCTCTGGGTTCTTGTTCAGCTCCATGGTGCCGACGTGGATCAGCGGGTAGTCCGAGTGCGGCCACACCTTGGTGAGGTCGAACGGGTTGAAGCGGTAGGTCTTGGCGTCCTCGTAAGGCATGACCTGCACGTGCAGTTCCCAGGACGGGAAGTTGCCGGCGTCGATGTTCTCGTAGAGGTCGCGGATGTAGAAGTCGGCGTCCGAACCGGCCAGTTCTTCGGCGCGGTCACCGGAGATGGACTTGACGCCCTGGTTGGACTTGAAGTGGTACTTGACCCAGAAGCGTTCGCCTTCGGCGTTGATCCACTGGTAGGTGTGCGAGCCGTAGCCCTGCATTTCACGCCAGGACGCGGGCAGGCCGCGGTCGCCCATGAGCCAGGTGACCTGGTGGGCGGACTCGGGGGAGAGGGTCCAGAAGTCCCACTGCATGTCGGCGTTGCGCAGGTGGGTGCCCGGGAGGCGCTTCTGGGAGTGGATGAAGTCCGGGAACTTGATACCGTCGCGGATGAAGAACACCGGAGTGTTGTTGCCAACGAGGTCGTAGTTGCCCTCGGAAGTGTAGAACTTGACGGCGAAACCGCGGGGGTCGCGCCAGGTGTCCGGGGAACCGTTCTCGCCGGCGACCGAGGAGAAGCGGATGAGCATGTCCGTCTCGACACCCTGCTGCAGGAAGGCAGCCTTGGTGTACTTGGAGACGTCCGAGGTGGTCTTGAACGTACCGAAGGCGCCGCCGCCCTTGGCGTGGACCACACGCTCCGGGACCCGCTCGCGGTTGAACTGCGCGAGCTTTTCCACCAGGTAGTGGTCGGTCAGGATGATGGCACCATCAGCGCCAACGGACTTGGAATGCGCGTCCGAAATGACGGGTGCGCCCGACTGGGTAGTCGAAATCTTCGCGGTCATCGTTCTCCTATTTCGTGGGTTGCGTACGTTTGCGTAGGAAGTTTCTGTTTTGCCTGGCACTCCTGGCAGATGCCTTGGTAAAGCACATCCGCGATCTGGATGGTCATTGGCTTGGAATGTTCATCCCAATGCGGAGTGAGGCATGGTGCATGGCCGACGGCGCAATCGACGTCCTCCACCCTGCCGCAACTGATGCAGACGGCGTGATGGTGGTTGTCTCCCACCCGCGTTTCGTACAACGCCGGCGAATGGGGTGGCTCGAAGCGCCGCAGCATCTGTAAGTCCGTGAGGTCGCTCAGCACCACGTAAACAGACTGCGCTGTCAGCTCGGGGAGGTCCTTGCGCGCGGCGGCCAGAATGGCCTCGGCAGGGGAATGCGGGTGGTCCTGAACGGCAGCAAGGACTGCGAGACGCTGTTTGGTAACGCGGCGTCCGTGGGAATGCAGGGCGGAAGCCCACGCTTCCTGGTCCACCGTGTGATCTGCCATACCCCCATTGAAGCACTTATTATGAGTTCTTCACAATAAGGCGAGGCTAAGTTGGGTGCGGGTCGCGGACCGGCCGTGCCTCCCTGCCGGGGATCCCGACGTCGGCTGGCTCGCCCACCTGCCGGGGATCCCGACGTCGGCTGGCTCGCCCACCTGCCGGGGATCCCGACGTCGGACGCTACAGTTGCGCGGTCATCGCGCCGCTTGGTTGCTCGGTAGGGTTGGACGGTGGCGAAACTCCTGGCTGACATCACACCCTTGCGCGAGAGCCCGGCATTCCGGCGCTTATGGCTAGGGTCTTCCGTGTCGATGGTCGGATCGCAGTTGACCCTCGTTGCGGTCAGCCTCGAGGTTTACAGCATCACGCAGCAAAGCCTCTACGTAGGCCTGCTCAGTATCTTTGCCTTGGTTCCCCTGGTGGTCGCGGGCCTGTTCGGCGGAGCGGTGTCCGACGCCTACGACCGGCGGAAGGTCGCCATTGCGTCGTCCTTGCTCTTGTGGGCCTGTTCAGGGGCCCTCGCCCTCCAGGCGTGGTTCGAACTGAACAACGTGTGGGTTCTGTTCGCCCTCGTCGCGGTCCAGAGCGGCACCCAAGGCATCAACGGTCCGGCGCGGAGCGCCATCATTCCCTTGTTGGTCCGCAAGGAACTGCTGCCCGCAGCGAACGCGCTGAGCATGCTCAACATGGGCATCTCGATGACGTCGGGACCCCTCCTGGCCGGCGTCCTCGTTGCGTCGAGCGGCTTTGGCTGGACCTACACCATCGACGCCATCAGCTTCGCATTCGCGCTCTGGAGCCTGTTCAGGCTTCCGCCCATGCCACCCGCCCACGGCGCGTCGGCACCCGGCCTGCGCTCCGTCGTCGAAGGCTTCCGCTTCCTGGGCACCCGGGCCAACCTCCGCATGACCTTCATCATTGACCTCATCGCCATGATTTGCGCCCAGCCGCGCGCGCTCATGCCCGCGATCGCGGCCACCATGCTCGGTGGCGGCGACACGACGGTGGGCATCCTGCTCGCCTCGGTGGCGGTCGGAGCCTTCCTTGCCGGACTCTTTTCGGGACCACTCGGACGGGTGCGCCGGCAGGGGAGCGCGGTGGTCTGGTCTGTCGCCGGTTGGGGCTTGTCCATCGCGGCTTTCGGGTGCGTTGTAGTGCTGGCCGGCGACTCGGGACGCAGTGGCGCCACCCCTTGGATTATCCTGGCGGCGCTGTGCTGCGGGATCGCCGGCATCTCCGATTCCGTGAGTGCCGTCTTCCGGACAACCATCCTGCAGTCGGCTACGCCCGACCATATGCGCGGACGCCTGCAAGGAGTGTTCATCGTGGTGGTCGCGGGTGGCCCGAGGGTGGGGGACATGCTCGCTGGTGGCGTGACGAAAGCGCTCAGCGAGGGTTGGGTATTGTTGCTGGGCGGTGTGTTGTGCGCGGTCCTGGCGTACCTCGTGGCCCGCTGGCAGCGCGGATTCCTGCAGTACGACGCCCAGCATCCGGTGCCCTAGCGGCGGGCGCCGCGCCCGCCGGACACCAAGCAAACATATGCTGGAACGCAGGAGCACCAATCGGCGTTAATTGAAGCATCACCGCGAGATAACTCCAAGAAAGTAGTGAAGTGCATAATCATCACAATGGCCTGAAAACCGCAGCGCTGTTCGGTGTGCTTTGGGCGGTGCTGCTTGGACTTGGTGCCGTGATCGGTGCGGGTACCCGCAGTGCGTCGCCCCTGTGGATCATGGCGCTCATCGGTGTTGCCACCACGGCATATGGATATTGGAACAGTGACAAGATCGCCCTGCGCTCAATGTCCGCCTTCCCGGTTTCGGAAGAGCAAGCTCCGCAACTGTATTACATCGTGCGCGAGCTTTCGACGCGGGCGAACCAGCCCATGCCGCGCATCTACGTTTCGCCCACCATGACGCCCAATGCATTCGCCACCGGCCGGAATCCGAAGAACGCCGCCGTGTGCTGCACGGAGGGCATCCTCCAGTTGCTCGACGCCCGCGAGCTCCGGGGCGTACTTGGGCATGAACTCATGCACGTCTACAACCGCGACATCCTGACCTCGTCCGTCGCTGCCGCGGTGGCGGGCGTCATCACCTCGGTGGGCCAGATGTTCCTGTTCTTCGGCGGCGGGGACCGGCGGAACGCCAATCCGATCGCGATGCTCGCCATGGCCCTTCTCGCCCCGTTTGCCGCTTCCCTGATCCAGCTCGCCATTTCCCGGACCAGGGAGTACGACGCCGACCACGACGGTGCCGAACTCACTGGCGATCCGTTGGCACTCGCCTCAGCCCTGCGGAGGATCGAAGCGGGCGTCAAGCAGGTGCCGTTGCCGCAGGATCAGCGCCTCGTGAACACCTCGCACCTCATGATCGCCAACCCGTTCCGTGGCGGTGCGGTGACCAAGCTGTTCGCTACCCACCCGCCCATGCGGGACCGCATCGAGCGCCTCGAGCGGATGGCTGGACGGCCTCTTTCCTAGGGGTTCTTCCTAGCGGTGCGCGCACCCGGCCGCCGCGCGCTCTCGACGACGGCGGCCCTCGCGACGCGGTCGCGGCTCTCGACGACGGCGGCCCTCGCGCGGCGGTCGCGGCTCTCGACGACGGCGGCCCTCAGGTGAAGAGGCCGTCGCCGACGAATCCGCCGGGCTTGAAACCCGGTGGCACCGCAAACAGGCCCGAACCCGTGTGTTTCAGGTATTCGAGCGCCAGCCTGTCGCTCTTCGCCATGGCCATCTGCATGGGTACGTAGTGCGTCCTCGGATCCTTCACGAATGCGATGAAGAAAAGGCCGGCGTCCAAGTGGCCTAGTCCGTCCGAGCCGTCCGTGTAGTTGTAGCCGCGTCGGAGCATTTTCACGCCGTTGTTCTGGTCCGCGTGGGCCAGGCGGACGTGGGAGTCGAAGGGAATCAGCGGCCCACCGTCGCGTCCCTTGATTCCGAAGTCCGGCGCGGAGAATTCCTCTCCTCCGGACAATGGCGCCCCGGCACCCTTGGTCCGGCCGATCAGGCCCTCCTGTTCCCGCAGCGACGTCCGGTCCCAGATCTCAATGAGCATCCGGATCCGGCGCGAGACGAGGTAGCTGCCTCCGGCCATCCAGGCTTCACCCGGGCGGGTTCCGGCCGTAGCCCACACGTGGTCGTCCAGGAGCGAGGTGTCCTCCGACTTGAGGTTGGCGGTGCCGTCCTTGAAACCGAAGAGGTTCCGCGGAGTTGCCTGTGCCCTGGAGGTGGAGGAGGTCCGGCCGAAGCCGAGTTGGGACCAGCGGACGCGTACGTTGCCGAAGCCGATCCGGGCGAGGTTGCGGATTGCGTGGACGGCCACTTGGGGATCGTCGGCGCACGCCTGGACCACGAGGTCCCCGCCCGTCCGTTCCGGTTGGAGTGCGTCCCCGGGGAAGTGCGGCAAGTCGATCAGGGCGTCGGGGCGGCGGCCTTGAAGGCCAAAACGGGCCTTCCCGTCCTTCTCGAAGAAGCTCGGGCCGAAGCCGAACGTCAGCGTGAGGTTCCCCGCGCCGAGGTCGAGCGCCTCGCCGGTATCTTCAGGCGGAGCATCGTAAGGACCGTCGACGGCGCCGGTGACGCCTGTTGTCCGGCCTGCAGTCATGGCTTCGGCCGCCGCGGTCCAGTCTTTGAGCAGCTTGATCACGGCGGCGCGATCTTCCACAGTGACGTCGAAGGCGGCCATGTGGAGGCGGTCCTGCGCCGGAGTGACAATGCCCGCTTGGCGTTCGCCGTAGAAGGGAACCACGGAACCCGGAGCGGCTGCCGGGGCAGCTGCTGCGGCGACGGCATCATGGCCCAGGTAGCCCGCGGCAAGCCCGGCAACGGCGCCTGCACCGCCGATGCCTGCAAGCGACAACAGCCCGCGACGGGAGAACCCGCGCTTCGTCGGTTCCGACGCCGACCCGGCTCCCGCGCTGGCTGACCCGGCCGCCGCGCTGGCGGACCCAACCGCAGCGCCAGACGACCCGGCCGCCGCGCCAGGGGACCCAACCGCAGCGCCAGACGACCCAACGGCCGCGCCGGACGACGCAACCGCAGCGCCAGCGGACCCGACGGCGGAAGGTCCGCTCCCGCCGTCGGGCGCCTCAGGCTCGTGGTTGAACGGGCAGCCGGTCACAGGACCACGGCCGAGGTGAGCTTCGAGAGGGGTTCCCCGAGGGCGTCGACGAGGGCCGCGAGTTGCTGGACATCGGCGGGCTTGAGCTCGTTGTAGAAGGCGAAGCCATCGCCCTTGGCATGTTTCTTGAGCTCCGCCTGCAGTGCGGCGAATTTTTCGTCGAGGCTCGTGGCCAGTGCGGCGTCCTTCCGCGTCAGGGCGGGCTTGAGGTTTTCGAAGGCGATCCGGGCGCCGTCGACGTTGGCCTGGAAGTCCCAGAGATCGGTGTGCGACCAGGTTTCCTCTTCGCCGGTCACCTTGCCGCGGGCCACCTCGTCGAGCAGTTCCTTGGCGCCGTTGCCGAGTTTGTCCGCCGAAAGCTCCACAGTACGCGTGCGCTTGCCGAGTTCCTCGGTGTCCGCGACGAGCTGTGCTGCGAGGGCCTGGCGCTCCGCCGCGGTGAGGGCCGTGTAGCCCGTGGGCGGGAACAGGTCCTTTTCAGCGCGGTGCCAACCGGTCCACGTCTGGCCGGGTTCGAGGTCGGCCTCGCGCGCGTCGAGCTTGGGGTCGAGGTCGCCAAACGACTCGGCGACCGGTTCGATCCGCTCCCAGTGCATGCGGGTCGAAGCGTAGAGATCGCGCGCCTTTGCGCTGTCCCCGGCTGCGTAGGCGTCGGCAAATGCCTTGGTTCCCGTGACGAGCTGCTCTGTCTGGTCCTTGACGTAGGCCGTGTATTGCTGGACTCCGGTGTCCACAAGTTTCTGGAAGTCGGCGTCCACCGTGGACTTGGTGCCGGAATCTGTGACCTCGAAGGTGGAGCGGATGCCGTCGCCCTGCATGCCAGGCTTGCAAGCCGTGGTGTACTTGCCCGGCGGTGCCGTGACCACAAGGTTCCGGGTCAGCCCAGGCCCGATGTTCTCCACTTCGCCCACGATCCGCAGCCCGTCTTCGGCAAGCAGATAGAACTCCGTGACCTCCGTGCCGTCGTTCTTGACGGCGAAGCTCAGGTTGCCGCTCGCGGCGTTCGTGGTGGAAATTTTGCACTCGGTAGTGGTGCTGGTGACCTGGATCGGTCCAGCAGACGCACCGGAACCGGAAGGTTTGGCGTTGTCCGTGCAGCCGCTGAGGACCAGGGGAACGGCTGCCGCGGCTGCGATCACGGCGAGGGATTTCCGGGCGGCGGACTTCTTCGGAAAGCTGATTTTGGGCAGGGTGGGGCCAGGCACGGGGGATGTCCTTAGTTTTTGTGGGGTGCGGGAATGTCGTCTAGGCGGCCGTGGCGGCGCGGGAGTCAGGCGTCGCGTCCGTGCCTTGGCCGGCCGTGGTGTTGGCGCGGGGCTTGGATGGTCCGGACCTGTTGGCCCGGATATAGAAGACCAGGACAGGAACTGCGTACAGGAGCCAGGCGCAGGCCTGCAGCCAGGTGGTTTCCGGAGACAGGTTGATCGTGCCCTTCAGCAGCGTTCCGTACCAGGACGACGGCGGGATGGCGGCAGAGACGTTGAACGCGAGGTTGTCGAGGCCGGGGAGGATCCTGGCTTCCTGGAGGTCGTGGAGGCCATAGGCGAGAACACCGGCTGCGATGACGATGAGCCCCACCCCGGTCCAGGTGAAGAAGCGCGAGAGATTGACCTTGAGCACTCCCCGGTGGAGGAGGTACCCGAGTCCGGCGGCAACAGCCAGGCCAAGCAGCGCGCCGAGGAGCGGTTGTGTAGACGACCCGGTAGCCTGCGCGGCCGCCCAGAGGAAGAGCGCCGTCTCAAGCCCCTCCCGGCCCACCGCGAGTGCGGCGACCAGGACGAGGCCCCACACGGTTCCGTCGGCCATCTTGTCGACATTGGCCTTGAGCTCGCCGCCTAGGCTGCGTGCGGTCCGTGCCATCCAGAAAACCATCCACGTGACCAGCGCGACGGCCGCAATGGACAGCCCGCCGCCGATCGCTTCCTGTGCCTCGAAGGTCAGCCCTTTCGGACCGAAGGTAAGGAGCGCGCCGAATGCGACGGACACCGCGACGGCGAGTCCGACTCCGGCCCACAGGCGCGGGAGCAGGGAACGGCGCCCGGTCTTGACCAGGTAAGCCATGAGGAGGACGACGACGAGGCTCGCTTCGAGGCCCTCGCGGAGGCCGATCAGGAAGTTGGCGATCATGTGGCATCTTTCGTTAGGGGAGCCACACTTAGGCTCGCCTAAGAAAAAACAGTACCCGCTGGAGGGGATTCCGCAAAAGAAACGTGTCGTAATTATTTTGAGGTTACGCGTGGGTGGTTGTCACGCCGGGCAGGTTTTTGGACCTGATCGGCTCGGCTCGGCCCCAGGATTCAAGGGTTTCCTCCCGTCCGCGGTCCCAAAGGTTGCGCCGCGTGACACTGCGCGGCTGGCCTGCGGACCGCCGAAGCAGAACGACGACGGCGCGCCGCCCGTTTACGGGGCAACGCGCCGTCGTCGTACTTCTTGGAAGCAGCCGAGGCCGAAACTGAAAGTCAGCTGCGGAAGTTCACGAACTGGAGGTCCGCCTCTTCGAACTTCTTCAGGATGTTCATGGTTTCCTGGAGGTCGTCGCGGGACTTCGAAGTGACGCGGAGCTCGTCGCCCTGGATCTGGGACTTGACGGACTTCGGGGCTTCGTCGCGGATGATCTTGTTGATCTTCTTCGCGATGTCCTGGGCGATGCCCTCCTTGATGGAGCACTCCAGTCGGAATTCCTTGCCGGAGGGGTACGGCTCGCCCTGGTCGAGGGACTTCAGGGAGATGCCGCGCTTGATGAGCTTGGACTGGAATACGTCCAGCACTGCGAGGACGCGGTCCTCGGAGTTGGCCTTCATGAGGATCTTCTCGCCGCTGAAGTCGATCTCCGCGCCGACGCCCTTGAAGTCGTACCTCTGGGCGATCTCTTTCTGGGACTGGTTGAGCGCGTTGGCAACTTCCTGCTTGTCGACCTTGCTGACGACGTCGAATGTGGATTCGCCTGCCATGACTCTCCTTTGATGGTGATTTGCGGCCCGGGCGGGGGCGCGTTTGTCTGCCATCCAGCCTAGTACGGAAGCGCCCGGGATGGGCTTTGGGTTCACAGTCAGCTCACAGGATGCGCTAGGTCGGAACTGAGACTGCACCATAAGAGTTGTAGGTGTTGGAAGAGCCCATCCTGAAAGGGAGCACTATGAGCCACCATGCCGTCCGTTACGTCACCAAGTCAGCCGCTGCCGCCGCCGGGTCGATTGGAGCCGCCGCCGCTACCGCGGCAAGTGCTGTCGCAGCAGCCGCCGTCGCCGCTTCCGTGGTCCTGAGCCCCGTGCCGGATGCTGCCTCCCGGATGGATGGTGTCCATGCCGACCTCCAGCGGGCCGTGCAACTCAACCAGATCACCGCTGAGCAGGCGGCCAGTTTCGAAGCCAAACTCGCCGGCCGGATCCTCGGTGATGCCTGAGAAAACCGCGTGTTTCCGGGCATCCGGGCCTCGATTCGATTCTTCGGCAGAAGTTCTGTAAGGTTGTCTTGCTCGCGCTTACGGGATCGGAAACGAAACTGTTGGTGTGAGTGATCTTCTTTTGAAGTTCGGCAGATTACCCGAGCGGCCAAAGGGGGCTGACTGTAAATCAGCTGGCACTGCCTACGGGGGTTCGAATCCCTCATCTGCCACAAAATGAGATCCCCGGAACCACATGGTTCCGGGGATCTTTTTGTGTACCTGCGACGCGGATTCGGACCTGCGACGCTGATTCCGTCTGGCGACGGTGAATTGGACTGGCGCACCTGGAATTCCAGCGGCGTCAGGCATTTTCGGCGTCGCCGGCGAATTTCCGCGTCGAAAAGTTGGTCGGATTAGTTGGCCAGCCAGTAGCCGTCCAGATGGTGCACCAATTGCCGGCCGAGTCCGCCTTTCAATTGGATCCACAAAGTGCTGCGGTCGTTGGTCATGCCGTCCAGGGTCCCCACGATCCTGTTGCCGCGGGAATCCTCCAGGACCAATTCCTGATGCAGCGGAAGTTCCGGCCATACTTCTGCATGCCGGGTGGCGGTCTGGGTGGTGCTCACGGGATCTCCTTGGTGCTTCTCACTTTTTATTTCCAGACATTCTGCCTGCGGCATGTGAACCAGCGGTAAACGACATGCCATGAAGTGACACACAAAACAAAAGCTTTCCCCTTTTGTTACCCACGAGTAACATTACTTGAATGCACCTGCTGCTGCGTACCCTGTTGCTCCTGTTCACCTCCTCCAAGCGAGACCGGCTCAGCGTTTGGGACACGTCAACCCTGCCAATGCGGGTCCTGCCCACGGATATCGACATTGCCATGCACGTCAACAATGGAATGTATTTTTCGCTCATGGACCTGGGCCGGTTCGACCTCATGGTGCGGGCCGGGATTTGGCAAAAGATGCGTCGCCGGGGATGGACGCCAGTAGCCGCCGGGGAGACCATCGCTTTCCGGAAGTCATTGCGCCTGTGGCAGCGCTACACCATTGAGTCGAGGATTATCGGGCTTGACTCCAAAGCCATTTATTTTGAACAACGCATGGTGGTGGACGGCGAAATCTACGCCCGCGCACATATTGCAACGAGGCTTGTGGCCAACGGCCGTCCCGTAAACCAGGAAACCATCGTGGCGGAATTCGGCGCACCCCCGGAAGGCCTTGAACTCCCGGAGTGGATCCATGAATGGCGTGAAAACAACGCGCTTCCGGGCTCGCGCAAGCCGGCCCCGCACCTCTGGCGCTGACAGCCGCGCCGGCCGAACCGCCGTCGTCGTGCTTTATTCCCGATTAGCCGGGTAGCGAACAAGGGCGACTTAGCGGGCATCCTCGCGTACGGTGGAAACATGGCTACAGTTGACATCACCGGCGAACAGTTCGCATCGACCATCGAAGGCAATGACATTGTCCTGGTGGATTTCTGGGCGGCGTGGTGCGGCCCGTGTAGGCAATTCGCACCGACGTACCAGGCGGCATCCGAGAAACATGAGGATGTCTTCTTCGCCAAGGTGGACACCGAAGCCGAGCAGCAGCTTGCGGCTGAGGCCGGGATTTCGTCCATCCCGACGCTGATGGCCTTCCGCGAAAAGGTCCTGGTCTTCTCGCAGCCCGGCGCGCTGAACGGCCCGCAATTGGAACAGGTCATCGAAGCCGTCAAGGGCCTGGACATGGCTGAAGTCCACGCGCACGTCGCGAAGCAGCGCGCGGAAAACTCCTAGCGCGGACGTCCCATAAACGAAAGAATCGCCTGTCCCCGTTTGGCGGGGCAGGCGATTCTGTTTAAGGGTGTCTAGATGCGCTCCACCTTGACCGGCTCGGCCAGGAGTGCGCTGAGGGACTCGTTGAGATCCTGGACGGCGATGCCATTGGAGTGCTTGTCCAGGAGCTCTTCGGACTCCCACTGCTCGGTGAGGACCAGCTTGTCCTCGTTCGTTTCCGTGAGCTCGTAGCGGATGCAGCCGGGCTCGTTCACCACTTCGTCGATCGCGATTTCAAGGGCGAGCTTGACGCGGAAGAACTCGCCGTCGTTGGGGATGAACGTGGCCTGCAGGTCGATGGGTGCACTCATGGATGTCACCTTACCGGCTTGGCCTAGGGCCCCTGAAAATATTTTGTAGGACTTCCTAGCAAAGGCCTTCTCTTGGACATGCTCAGGCGGTAACGTGCGTTCATGCTTTCCTACACAGCCGGGGACGCCGACGTTCCGCTGCTTGAAGAGACCATTGGCGCCAACTTCGAACGCGTCGCCGCGCGCTTCCCGCTGAGGGACGCGCTGATCGAAGCAGCCCCGGTGCCGGGCGGGGAAGCCCGCCGCTGGAGCTACGAAAAACTGAACGACGACGTCGATCGCCTGGCCCGGGCCTTACTCGCCTTGGGCGTCGCCAAAGGTGACAGGGTGGGGATCTGGAGCCCAAACTGCGCCGAATGGACCATCCTGCAGTACGCCACGGCGAAGGCCGGCGCGATCCTGGTCAATGTCAACCCGGCATACCGCAGCCATGAGCTCGAATTCGTGGTCCGGCAGAACGGCATGCGCATGCTCGTCGCAGCGCCGTCGGACAAGAACAGCGATTACGTGGCGATGGCCAGGGAAGCCTTGGCCGATTGTCCCGAGTTGAGGGAGTTGGTTTTCCTCCCGGACGGAGGACTGGACATGCTCGACGCCGGTGAGCCGCAAAGCGACGCCGAGCTGACGTTCGCTGAGCTGCTCAAGCGAGCGGACGACGTCGGGCCTTCGGCGCTGAAGGCGCGCATGGCGGAACTGGACCCGTACGACCCCATCAATCTGCAGTACACCTCCGGCACCACGGGCTTCCCGAAGGGTGCGACGCTGACGCACCACAACATCCTCAACAATGGCAACCAGATCGGACAGCTGCTGGGCTACACGGAACGGGACCGCGTGGTCCTCCCGGTGCCGTTCTATCACTGCTTCGGCATGGTCATCGGGAACCTGAACGCACTGAGTTTCGGCGCGGCCACGATCATCCCAGGCCGCGGATTCACGCCCGCCTCGGCCCTCGAAGCTGTCCAGGATTTCGGCGGGACGTCCCTTTACGGGGTGCCCACGATGTTCATCGCCGAACTGGCCCTCCCTGATTTTTCTTCCTATGACCTCTCGACGCTGCGAACCGGTGTGATGGCAGGTTCGCTGTGCCCCATCGAGGTCATGGAACGGGTCATCGCCGAGATGAACATGCGCGACGTCGCCATTTGCTATGGCATGACGGAGACCTCTCCCGTGTCCACGATGACCCTTGCCTCAGACACCCTTGAACAGCGGACAACTACGGTGGGGCGCACGATGCCGCGGCTCGAGTCCAAGGTGGTGGATCCGCTGACGGGCGAAACTGTGGAACGCGGAGTGATCGGGGAGTTGTGCACGCGCGGCTACGCGGTGATGGCCGGGTATTGGAGCCAGCCCGAAAAAACGGCGGAGGCCATCGACGACGAAGACTGGATGCATACCGGCGACCTCGCGCGAATGGACTCCGAGGGCTTCATAGTGATCGAAGGCCGTATGAAGGACATGATCATCCGCGGCGGCGAGAACATCTATCCGCGTGAAATCGAGGAATTCCTGTACCGGCACCCCGCGGTCCAGGACGTGCAGGTCATCGGTGTTCCGGATCCCAAGTACGGCGAGGAATTGATGGCGTGCATCATCCTCAAACCAGGGGCGGAGCTGGACCTCGCGGCACTACAGGAGTTCTGCCGGGGCAAGCTGGCCCACTACAAGATTCCGCGCTACGTCGATATCCGGGATTCCTTCCCCATGACCGTGTCCGGCAAAGTGCGGAAGATCGACATGCGGGAAGAGGCCGTGGCGCGCCTCGGCCTCTAGCCCAACGCGGGGTCACTTACGGCCCATTTCGGGCACGCAGAATCATACGGTCGTTGCAACATTCTGAGTTTTGGAGGTTGCCATGCCGAGTGGTTATCGGGCGCCCGATGCGCTGAAGGATGAGTTCTTTTCTCTTCTGCGGCAGGGGGTGTCGGTCAAGGAAGCCTCTGCCCGGATTGGGGTGTGGCGCAGTAATACGCAGCGGTGGTTGGGCAAGACTGGCGGCATGCGGATGCGTAGGGGTGTTGACGGCGGTGTTGAGGCGGGCCCGGTGCCGGCTGTCCGGGCCGGGTCGAACCGGCTCAATCTGGTGGACCGGGCGGTGATCATGATCCGGGTCCGCGGGGGCGCCAGGGTCGCGGCGATCGCCCGGGAAATCGGCCGGGACCGGTCGGTGGTGTGGCGGGAAATCCGTCGGAACCGGGGAGCTGACGGGTCGTATCAGGCCGATGTGGCGCAGATACTCACCCATCAGCGCGCCCGGCGCCCCAAGGCGTTCCGGCTTCAGAACCCGGAGCTGGTCAAGTACGTCGAGGACGCGATGGATGATGGCTGGTCCCCGAAGCTGGTCTCCTTGGTTCTGAGGGAGACCTTCGGTCACGATGAGAGCATCGCAGAATCATACGGTCGTTGCAACATTCTGAGTTTTGGAGGTTGCCATGCCGAGTGGTTATCGGGCGCCCGATGCGCTGAAGGATGAGTTCTTTTCTCTTCTGCGGCAGGGGGTGTCGGTCAAGGAAGCCTCTGCCCGGATTGGGGTGTGGCGCAGTAATACGCAGCGGTGGTTGGGCAAGACTGGCGGCATGCGGATGCGTAGGGGTGTTGACGGCGGTGTTGAGGCGGGCCCGGTGCCGGCTGTCCGGGCCGGGTCGAACCGGCTCAATCTGGTGGACCGGGCGGTGATCATGATCCGGGTCCGCGGGGGCGCCAGGGTCGCGGCGATCGCCCGGGAAATCGGCCGGGACCGGTCGGTGGTGTGGCGGGAAATCCGTCGGAACCGGGGAGCTGACGGGTCGTATCAGGCCGATGTGGCGCAGATACTCACCCATCAGCGCGCCCGGCGCCCCAAGGCGTTCCGGCTTCAGAACCCGGAGCTGGTCAAGTACGTCGAGGACGCGATGGATGATGGCTGGTCCCCGAAGCTGGTCTCCTTGGTTCTGAGGGAGACCTTCGGTCACGATGAGAGCATGCAGATCAGCCACGAAACGATCTATCAGAGCCTCTACGTCCAGGGCCGGGGCGAGCTGCGCAAGGATCTTTACCGGTGCCTGAGCACCAGCCGGAGCAAACGAACGCCCCGCGGTGAGCGACCCCGCGGAAACGCAGGCCAGCACTACAAGGATGCTCCGAAGATCTCCGAACGCCCCGCCGAGGCCGCTGACCGTGCCGTGCCCGGGCACTGGGAAGGCGACCTCATCGTGGGCAAGGACGGCCGCAGCGCCGTTGGCACCCTGGTCGAACGCAGCACCCGGTACACGATCCTGCTGCACCTGCCCGGCCGGCACACCGCCCAGGAAGTCGCCGATGCGATGATCGCCCAGATGCGCCGGCTCCCGGATCAGCTGATCAAAACCGTGACCTGGGACCGCGGCTCCGAAATGGTCCAGTACCCCCGCATCCAGATGGCATTGGACGCGGGGGTGTACTTCTGCGACCCGCACTCACCCTGGCAGCGCGGAACCAACGAGAACACCAACCGGCTGCTGCGCCACTGGTTCGAGAAAGGCACAGACCTCTCGGTTTTCACCGCCGACGACCTCGAGACCATCGCCGAGAAACTCAACAACCGGCCCCGCCCAACACTGAACCTCGAGACCCCAAAGCAACGCATGCGCCAACTCATCGCCACCGCAGCCTAAACCCCATTGTTGCAACGACCAGTTGACTTTGCGGCAGCAACACGGGCCGTAAGTGACCCCGCGATGCAGGGTTCAGTGGCCCCGGTGGTCTTGGATGGTCATGCGCGGGCCGAACATGGGCTTGCGGAATCCGCTGAGGCCTAGCATCCGGACTACCCGTTGCCGGTGGCCGCGCCAGGGTTCGAGGAGCTTGATCATTCCGGCGTCGTCGGTCTTGCTGCCCGTGAGCGCATAGCCCACGTAGGAAGCCAGGTGGTAGTCGCCCACAGCTATCGAATCGGGGCACCCGTGCGTTCGCTGGACCACTTCGGCGGCGGTCCACACTCCGATGCCCGGAATGGTTTGCATCTTGGTGCCGGCCTCCGCCGCGCCCAGCCTGGCGAGCCGTTCGAGTGCGACGGCGGACCGCAGCGCCCGCATGACGGTGGCCGAACGCTGGGGTCCTACGCCGGCCTTGTGCCATTCCCACGAAGGAACCGCGAGCCACCGGTCCGGGGTCGGAGCGACGAGAAGGCCCGACGGCGAGAGGCGGCCGGCGCTGGGAGCTGCGGTTCCGTAGCGGTACATCAAGTAACGGTAACCACGGCGGGCCTCGATGGTGGTGACTTTTTGCTCAAGGATCGTCGGCACCAGCGAATCAACCACGCGCCCGGTGGAAGGTAGGCGCACAGCGAGGTTCCGGCGTCGGGCTTCCCTGACCATGCGCGGAAGCGTCGCGTGGAAGTGCGGCTCGTCGAAGCCGGACCAATCGTCGCGGCCACCTAACAACGCTGGAACGGATGCGATGGCCGAGCCGGCGCCCGGTCCCCAGGCTTGGGCATCGACGAAGGTTTCGCTACCGATCCCGGCGCTAGTGAGGCGCAGGGTAGCCGGACCGTCCGGGGTATTGAAGGCCATCCACAGGCCGTCCTGCCGTGCGGCGAAGGAGGGATCTCCATTGCCGCGCATGAGGATTCCGAGGGTCTGGTGAAGGTCGAAGGAACCTCCGGGGTACCAACGCAAAGACGCGTCTGCCGCCGCGGCTGCAGCGGGCGGGGCATCGGCGATGGTCATTCATTCATCGTCGCACGCACCTCCGACATCTTCCGAAACCGACGCCGTCGGCGCCCCTTACGCAGCCAAAGCCCCCGGACTAGACTCCACGTGTGGCGCGGGGCGTCCGCGCCTTCCAAGACAATCGCAGGAGAGAATAATGGCTGGCGTAGTGCATTTTGAAATCCCCGCGGACAACAAGGACCGGGCCAACACTTTCTACCAGGGTGCCTTCGGCTGGATGCTCAATCCAATGCAGGGGATGGACTACACGATTGCCATCACCACACCGTCCGACCCACAAACCGGCATGCCGAGCGCGCCGGGTGCCATTAACGGCGCCTTGTTCCCGCGATCAGAAGACCTGAAGGCACCAATCATCACGGTGGACGTCGAGGACATCGAGAAATCGCTGGGCCAGATCGAGACTGCGGGCGGTTCAGTGGTCAAAGGCAAGGACGCCGTTCCGGGCATGGGGTACTACGCCTATTTCAAGGACACGGAAGGCAACATCCTGGGCCTCTGGCAGACCGACTCTTCGGCCGGGAGCGCCGCGGCGGCTGAGTGAGCCGGACTTTCGGTTTTTTGGCGGCGCTCCGGCGCTTGTTCCCGATCCCGGCGCTTGTTGCCAGGGTCTCGCAAACAAGCGCCGGGACGAGCCTACTCAGCGCCAAATCGTCCGCGGGCCTCCACGGGGATCAGCGGCTTCTCGGCCCGCACCTTGAGTTCCTGCACGGCCCATGTGTTCCCGTCGGGATCGCTGAAGCCGAAGAAAGTGCCGCCGTCGCGCTCGTCGAAGGCGGTGATATCGCTAGCCTCGACGCCGCGGCTGAGCAATTCTTCGCGGGCGGCGCGCGCATCCGCGACGACGAGCTGGAGTCCCCGCAGGGATCCGGGCGCCATTTCATTCTGCGCGGGGAGGTTGCCGACGACGATCGAGCATCCGGAACCCGGTGGAGTCAGTTGCGCCACGTGCATGTGCTCGTTGCTGGTGTTGTGGTCAAGGTTGAATCCCACCTTGTCCCTGTAAAACTCGATGGCCCGGTCAATGTCACTTACAGGGAGCACAACTACTTCGAGCGTCCAATCCACGGTGCATGTCCTTTCGTCGGGTGGTGTCCCGGCCAGCTTGCCTTGCGTGGCACCCCTTTGGCTAGGGTCCCGGCAGGCCTTTCGAAAGAGGCCGCCCCTCAAGGCCTGCCACACTGGAGCATTCCCGACCAAGCGGTAACTTGGTACCTATGAAGTACGCCCAGTCCGTCCTGGACCTCATTGGCCACACACCGCTCATCAAGCTCAATCACGTAACCGGCGATATCAAGGCCACCGTCTTGGTGAAGCTCGAATACGTCAATCCCGGCGGTTCGATCAAGGACCGCATCGCCGTCAAGATGATCGAACAGGCGGAGCGGGACGGAAAGCTCAAGCCGGGCGGGACTATCGTTGAACCGACCTCGGGGAACACGGGCGTCGGGCTGGCCTTGGTCGCCCAGCAAAAGGGCTACAAGTGCATCTTTGTTGTCCCGGACAAGGTGGGCGAGGACAAGCGGGCCGTGCTCCAGGCCTACGGCGCCGAGGTGGTGGTTACTCCCACGTCCGTGGCCCCGGACAGCCCGCAAAGCTACTACAGCGTCTCGGACCGGCTCGTGTCCGAGATTCCCGGCGCGTACAAGCCGGACCAGTTCTCCAACCCAGCCGCTCCGGGCAGCCACTACGAAACCACGGGCCCCGAGATCTGGAATGACACTGACGGAAAAGTCACCCACGTGGTCATCGGCGCAGGCACGGGCGGGACCATCACCGGCACGGGACGCTACCTCAAGGAGGTCTCGGCGAACCGTCCCGAGTCCGACGGCGGCCGGGTCAAGGTGATCGGCGCGGACCCCGCCGGTTCGGTCTACTCGGGCGGCACGGGGCGTCCGTATTTCGTGGAAGGCGTCGGCGAGGACATGTGGCCGGCCAACTACGACAAGACTGTGCCGGACAACGTCATCGCCGTGAGCGACGCGGACTCCTTCGAGATGACCCGCCGCCTGGCCCGCGAGGAAGGCCTCTTGGTGGGCGGTTCCTCCGGCATGGCCGTGGTGGCAGCCCTGGAAGCGGCCAAGGACCTGGGCGAGGAAGCCGTCGTCGTCGTGATTTTGCCGGACTCCGGCCGCGGCTACCTGGCCAAGATCTTCAACGACAAGTGGATGCGGTCCTACGGGTTCCTGTCCGGCGGAGAGGAAGCCTCGGTGGGGGAAGTGCTGAAGTCCAAGACGGGCGAGATGCCGGACCTCGTCCACATCCACCCGAACGAGACCGTCCGCGACGTCATCAACATCATGAACGAGTTCGGCGTCTCGCACATTCCGGTCCTCTCGCAGGAACCGCCGGTGGTCATGGGCGAAGTCCTGGGCGCCGTCGATGAGCGCACCCTGACGAGCAAGCTGTTCCGCGGCGACGCGAAGTTGACCGACAAGATTTCCGAGCACATGGGGGAGCGGATGCCGGTGATCGGATCCTTGGAAACCATTTCCGCCGCGCGCGAGATGCTGTCCGACGTCGACACCGTGATGGTGACGTTCGTCGGGGCTCCCGTGGGAATCCTGACCCGCCACGACCTTCTGGCCTACCTGAGCAACTGAGCACCTGAACCACCGAGCACCTGAACAACTGAGCACCTAGGAGTTCACATGTCCACCAACAATGCAGGATTCAACACCCGTGCTGTCCACGCCGGCCAGGCCTTCGAACCGCGGACCGGAGCCGTGGTTCCTCCGCTCCACTTCAGTTCGACATATGCCCAGGACGGCATAGGCGGCTTGCGCGATGGCTACGAATACGGCCGTGGCGGCAACCCGACCCGCGATGCGCTGCAAGAGCAGTTGGCGGCACTGGAGGGCGGCACGCACGCTTTCAGCTTCAGCTCGGGACTTGCCGCGGAGGACTCGCTCATTCGTGCCGTCGCCCGCTCCGGGGACCACATCGTCCTGGGCAACGACGCGTACGGCGGCACCTACCGCCTCATCAACCGCGTGCTGGGTGAGTGGGGCATCGGCAACACACCAGTGGACATGTCCAACCTTGAGGCGGTTTCCGCCGCCGTCGAGGCTAACAAGACCCGCATCGTCTGGGTGGAAACGCCGTCGAACCCGATGATGAAGATCACCGACATCGAGGCACTCGCCAAAATAGCGCACGACGCCGGTGCCCTCCTCGTCGTCGACAACACCTTCGCGTCTCCCTACTTGCAGACCCCGCTCGCCTTGGGTGCCGACGTCGTGGTCCACTCGACCACCAAGTACATCGGCGGCCATTCCGACGTCGTGGGCGGCGCGATCGTCGTCAAGGATGCCGAACTCGCGGAGAAGATCGGCTTCGTGCAGTTCGCCGTCGGCGCTGTGTCCGGACCCATGGACGCTTTCCTGACGACCCGCGGGCTCAAGACGCTCGGCGTTCGCATGGACCGGCACAGTGAGAACGCGCAGGCAGTGGCGGAATGGCTGCAAGGGCGCCCCGAGGTAGAAGCCGTGCTGTACCCGGGTTTGCCGTCCCACCCCGGCCACGAGCTTGCGGCCAAGCAGATGAAGAAGTTCGGTGGCATGATTTCGGTGCAGTTCAAGGGTGGCGAGGCGGCCGCCCGCAAAGTTGCCGAGTCCACCACGGTGTTCACCTTGGCCGAGTCCTTGGGCGGCATCGAGTCGCTGATGAACTACCCCTCGGAGATGACCCACGCATCCGTCAAAGGAACGGAGCTGGCCGTACCGGTCAACTTGATCCGGCTTTCCTGTGGCATCGAGGACGTCGAGGACCTCATTGCCGACCTCGCGCAGGCCATTTCGAACATTTCGGGCTGACGGTCCCTGCGTGCGCTAGCGGCGAAGAATCGGGCTGAAACCTAGCTTTCTTAAGAAAAGCCAGCTAACCTCAGTCCATGCCTTTACGATCCGACTGGTCCGAGCGCACCTGCAGCCTTGCCCGCGGCCTCGATATCCTCGGCGATCCTTGGGGAAACCTCGTGTTGCGGGAGGTCTTCTTCGGCAACGGCCGCTTTGACGCCATCAAGGCCCGCTTGGGCGTGGCGGACAACGTCCTCAGCAAGCGCCTTGCCTGGCTGGTGGAAGCCGGCATCCTTGCCCAACGCCCTTACCTCGACGGCCCGAGGACCCGCCAGGAATACGTCCTGACGCCCAAGGGCGAAGACGCGCTCCCCGTACTGAACGCCATCATCCTGTGGTCGGAGAAGCACCTCGATGCTCCGGCCGGCGATGCCCACATGCGCGTGATCCACAATGCCTGCGGACTGCCGACGGCCTCGGCCGATACCTGCTCCCACTGCGGCTCCCGGCTGACGGCCGCCAACACGAGCTGGCACAGTTTCACGCGTTCGGAACACCCCCTGGCACTCGCCACAGCCCCGATCCCGGGGGCCGACCAGCCGAACGAATCGGAGTCCCAGTCATGACCGCACCCGACCTCACCGAACTCGACACCGGCAAACCCCGGCGGAAACGGCGTCTGCACCCCGCGTGGGCAGTTGCCGCAGTCGCTTTCCTCGCCCTTGTGGGCGCCGCCGGCTTCCGGGCGGCACCCGGCGTACTCATGGTTCCCCTGCAGCAGGAGTTCGGCTGGTCCACCACAGTCCTTTCCCTCGCTGTCAGCATCAACCTCGTCCTGTTCGGCCTCACCGCCCCGTTCGCGGCCGCCCTCATGGAACGTTTCGGCATTCGCGCGGTCACCGCCACGGCACTGTGCCTGATCGGTTTGGGGTCGGCGCTGACCGTGTTCGTGAACCAGTCGTGGCAGATCCTGCTGACGTGGGGCTTGCTGATCGGCCTCGGCACAGGATCGATGGCCTTGGTCTTCGCCGCCACCATCGCCAACACCTGGTTCGCGAAAAGCCGTGGCCTGGTGATCGGCATCCTGACTGCGGGCAGTGCCGCCGGGCAATTGGTTTTCCTGCCCTTCATCGCCGTACTTGCCCAAAACCCCGGCTGGCGCGGTGCCTCGCTGCTGATCGCCGCCGGCGCGCTTGCAGTAGTCCCGCTGGTCTTGCGCTGGCTCAAGAACTCACCCTCCGACGTCGGGGTCCTGCCCTATGGTGCCGAGGAAAGCACGACGGCGGAGGCCGCTTCCGCTGCGGAGGTCGCCAATGCGGGGGAGATGGAGGGAACCAAGAAGGCTCCCAACGCCGCCGTTCGGGCATTGCAGGCGCTCAAGCGGGCCAGCAAGGTGCGCACCTTCTGGGCGCTCGCCGCGGGCTTCGCCATTTGCGGTGCCACGACCAATGGGCTGATCGGCACCCATTTCATTCCTTCCGCGCACGACCATGGAATGCCGGAAACCACGGCGGCGGGGCTGCTGGCCGTCGTCGGGATTTTCGACATTGTGGGCACCATCGCGTCAGGCTGGCTGACAGACCGCTTCAACCCTAAGGTCCTCCTGGCCGTGTACTACCAATTCCGCGGCATCGGCCTCCTTGTCCTGCCTGTGTTGCTGAGCTCCACCGTGGAACCGAGCATGGTGATCTTCGTGGTGATCTACGGTCTCGACTGGGTAGCCACCGTGCCGCCGACCGCTGCCATCTGCCGCAAAGTGTTCGGCGCCGACGGCTCGGTAGTGTTTGGCTGGGTCTTTGCCGCCCACCAACTCGGAGCCGCCGCGGCCGCACTCTTGGCGGGCTACATCCGCGACGCGACGGGCCACTACACCTATGCGTGGATCGGCGCCGCAGCGATGTGCACGATGGCGGCGATCATCAGCGCCACGATCCGCAAGGACGCGGGAAAGAAGGAACCGATCGCGGTTGGCGCCTGACACGCTCCGCGAGATGGCACTTCACGGCAGTGTCGAGGCCGGTCGACTGCCGCGAAGTGCCATCTCGGCGTTCGGGTATCGGGGGTCAGCCCCGGAAGGCAGGGATTCCCGTGAGATGGTTGCCCAGGACCAGGAGGTGCACCTCGTCGGTGCCTTCGTAGGTTCGCACCGACTCGAGGTTGTTCGCATGCCGCAAGGGCGGATATTCCAAGGTGATGCCGTTGCCTCCCAGGATGGTGCGGGCCTCGCGGGCGATGGCGATGGCCTCGCGCACGTTGTTCAGCTTGCCGGCGGAAATCTGTTCGGGACGTAGCCTCCCGGCGTCCTTGAGGCGGCCCAGGTGCAACGCCAACAGGGTCCCCTTCTGGATCTCCAGATGCATGTTCACGAGTTTTTCCTGGGTCAACTGGTAGCTGGCCAAGGGCTTTCCGAATTGCATGCGGCTTCCGGCATATTCGAGCGCGGATTCGTAGCAGTCCCTGGCTGCTCCCATGGCGCCCCACGCGATCCCGTAGCGGGCCTCGTTAAGGCACGTGAATGGCCCGCGGAGCCCGGCGGCACCCGGGAGGAGCGCTTCGGGGCCCAGCCGCACGCCGTCGAACGCCACATCGCATTGGATCGAAGCGCGCATGGAGAGCTTCGATCCAATGGGGGTCACGGTGACACCGGGCGTGCCTGCCGGGACAAGGAATCCGCGGATGCCGTCTTCGGTGTTCGCCCAGACCACCATGACGTCCGCGATCGAAGCCAGGCCGATCCAGCGCTTGGATCCGTTCAGGACCCAGCCGGCGTCGCTGCCTTCGCCGTCGGGCCGCGCGAAACTGGCCATCGACGACGGGTCCGAACCCGCCGTCGGCTCCGTCAAGGCGAAGCTGCCGACCACTTCGCCCGCCGCCATCCGCGGGAGCCATTCGAGTTTCTGGTCTTCGCTGCCCCAGCGGTGGATCGCCGTCATTGCCAGCGAACCCTGGACAGAGACGAAGGTCCTGATACCGGAATCGGCGGCCTCGAGTTCCATGGCGGCGAGGCCATATTCGACGGCGGTCCGGCCCGGGCAGCCGTACCCCTCGAGGTGCATCCCAAGCACGCCGAGCTCGCCAAGTTCGGCCGGGAGCTCCCGCGGAAAGACGGCGTCCTCGTACCAACGGGCAATGTTCGGCCGGATGCGTTGGTCCGCAAAATCCCGGACCCTTTGGCGAAGCTCAAGTTCGTCGGTGTTCAAGAGGGAATCGAGGTCGAGGACGTCAGAGGTATTCGTCTTTGAATGGCTCATGCCAGCATCCTACGACTGGACATGTTCCTTGGTAGGGTGCGCGCACGCAGGAGCCAAGGTACGCCGGTGCCGGCCGGCCAATGCTGCACACGTCACGTACGTATGCAGCGCATGTGAAGCGCGTGCCAGAATTGAGCCATGGCCGCGGCAGAGGTGAACGGAACCGGGCTGCCGCGCCCGGCAGCCAGGGGAATCCGGCGACGCCGGATCCTGCTTGGACTGGTCCTGGCGTTGCTGCTTCCGGTGGCCATCGAGGTCTTGGTGTCGGTGCTGAACTACCGCAACTTCGCCATGATCATGCTCTTCCAACTGGCGGTTGCCACAGCCGTGGCCGCCGTCGGGGGATTGTGGCCGGCCGTGGTGGCGGCGGTCCTGGGCAGTTTTCTCTTGAACTATTTCTGGGCCGACCCCGTGGGCTCCCTGACCATCGACGATCCCGCCACGTTCTTTACCCTGGTGATCTTCCTGGCCGTGGCGTGCAGCGTGGGACTGGCGGTGGGCTTGGCAACGCGCCGCGCCCAGGAAGCAGCACACTCGGGCGCCGAGGCGGAAGCGTTGAGCGAACTTGCCCTACGCATCCTGCGTTCGGACGGCAGTCTTGAATCCTTCCTGGACAAGGTGCGGATCAACCTCGGCATGGAAGCGGTGACGCTGCTGCTAACCGGCGGTCCGCAGGAGAGTAGCGCGGGCTGGACCGTCCTCGCGAGCTCCGGCCAGCAACCGCCGGTGACCCATGCCGCCGCCGACCACGCCGCCGTCGTCGATCCCAACTACACGCTCCTCCTCCGCGGCGGACCGCTCTCCGAACAGCACCACCGCATGCTGGCCGCGTTCGGCGCGTACGTCGTGGCGGTGCGCGAGCGCCAGCAACTGGTCAAAAGCAGGCAAGACAACCTGCGGCTGGCCGAAGGCAACAAGATGCGGACATCCATCCTGCGTGCCGTGTCCCATGACCTCCGCACGCCCTTGGCCGGCATCAAGCTCGCGGTCAGCAGCCTGCGGCAGGAAGACGTCACCTTCGATCCCGACGACGAACGCGAACTCCTCGCCACGATCGAAGACTATGCCGACCGCCTGGACCATTTGGTGGACAACCTGTTGGACATGTCCCGCCTGACCGCCGACGCCGTCAACCCCTTGCTCCGCGGGCTGGGCTGGCACCAGATCCTCACGGAAGCGTTGCGCGGGGTGCCGGCGGGGCGCGTGCGGAATGAGCTTGAGGCCAATCTTCCGTTCGTAGAGGCCGACGCCGGGATGCTGGAACGCGTGGTGGCGAACCTCGTGGAGAACGCGGCGAAATACGCGCCCGAATCCGATATTGTGCTCACGGCCCGCACCGGTGCGGGCATCGCCGTCGACGGCCGGCCGGCAAGCGAACTGCGGGTGACGGACCACGGCCGTGGCGTGGCGCCCGCCGAAGTGCTGGACCTGTTTCGTCCATTCCAACGGCTGGACGACGCCGCGTCGAGCCCCGAGGGACGCAGCGGAATCGGATTGGGACTTGCGGTAGCCAAGGGATTCACGGAAGCCATGGGCGGCACGCTCATGGCCGAGGTGACGCCGGGAGGCGGGCTGACCATGGTGGTCACGCTCCCGCTGTGGACAGGAGAACGGCCATGAACCTTGTACTGATCGTGGAAGACGAGGCACAGATCGCGCGTGCCATGCAGATCAACCTCCACGCGCACGGCTACCGGGCCATCAGCGTGGGCAACGGCACGGATGCGCTGAAGGCCGCGGCACAACAGCCGGTGGACATCGTGGTGTTGGATCTGGGATTGCCGGACATGGACGGCGTTGACGTCATCAGGGGCATCCGGGGCTGGAGCACCATGCCCATCATCGTGTTGTCGGCCCGGCACGGCTCGGAAGACAAAGTGGAAGCCCTCGACGCCGGTGCCGACGACTACGTGACCAAGCCTTTTGGCCTGGACGAACTCCTGGCCAGGCTCCGGGCCGCCTCGAGGCGGGCGACGCCCCGGCACGAAGTGCCCACGGTCCAGACGGCCGACTTCCTCGTGGACCTCGCGGGCAAGAAGATCACGAAGGATGGATCCGAAGTGCGGCTGACGCCCACCGAATGGAACATCCTCGAATTGCTGGTGCGAAATGCCGGCCGCCTTGTCAGCCAGCAACAGATCCTTACCCAGGTGTGGGGGCAGGCCTACGCCAAGGAAACCCAGTACCTGCGGGTTTACATCGCGCAGCTCCGGCGCAAGCTTGAACGCGACCCGGCCAGGCCCCGCCACCTGCACACCGAGGCTGGCATGGGGTATCGCTTCGATCCGTAGCGGCGTACGTAGACTGTACGCATGGATACCGCATCGTTGCTTGCTGTTTGCCGGGTACACGAGCTCCTGCCCGATCCCGAAGGGTCGGTGGGAGTGACGGCGATCGACAAGCGCCCGGTTGAGGGACCCGTGAAAGTCCATAAGCTGGGGCTCCACGGAGACATCCAGGCCAGCCGCATCCATCACGGCGGCGAAGACCAGGCGCTGTATGCGTACTCCCAGGCCGACGCCGACTACTGGGCGAACGAACTCCAAAGGGACATGCCCCCTGGTATTTTCGGCGAGAACCTCCGCGTGACCGGGATCGAGACAACCGGCGCGGTCATCGGGGAACGCTGGAAGATCGGCATGGATGTGGAAGTCGAAGTCACATCCCCGCGCGTGCCCTGCGCAACGTTCCAGCGCCGGATGAACGAGCCCGGTTGGGTCAAGCGATTCACCGAAGCCGGAAGGGTCGGCGCCTACTTGCGGGTTGTCAGGACGGGGAGTGTTTCGGCGGGGGATTACATCCACAAGTTGTTCGTCCCGAAACACGGCATCACGGTGGGGCAGTGGTTCAGCAATCCGAACCTCGGGGACATGCAGCTGCTCCTCGACGCAGAGGCGGACGGTGAAATCCTGTTGCAGTCCGATTACCACGACAGCTTCGAAAAACTCTTGCGGCGCAACGGCGTCCAGGCCTGAGGCGACTGCCTGGAACCAGCCTGCCGGAGGGCACCCCAAGCGGCAGCCGCGGTGCGCATGTGCGCAAGCTCACCGCCGTCGTCGACAGTTCCGTCACTCGGCGACTAATCTGTGCCCTACAATTGAAATATCCCCCACTCCGGAAATCCCTTTTTCCTGCCCAATTCTTGAGGCAGGACTGGTCAGTGTTGGGGCCCGCAATTGCGTGCGGGCATTTTCATAGGGAGAGCCGGGCGAAGAAAACGCTGTACAGACTGCTGAGATAGCAGCCAAGAGATGCAGCGGGAAGTCCTGCCATGGGATTGCGACAGCGCCGGACTTCTTTGCGAGCACAAGGGCCGCCCGGTTCTTTTGCCCGCAACGTGTACTGCGGCCAAGCCCAACCGGGTCGCGCCGACTGGCCCCCTATGGATGAGGAAACCTTCCCTATGCCCGAAACCCTGAACGATCCTTTCGACGCCGAATCCGCGGACACTTCCGTGCCCACCGCCGAAGAGACCTCCGCGAGCGTGGAATCCGCGCCGGCCGCTGATTCCAGCGCCGCTGACGCCGCCGCTGCTGGCTCGGGCGCCGCTGAATCCGGCAACGCGACGGAAGAAGAAGGCGTCCGCTTTACCGACCTTGGCCTGGATCCCCGTGTCCTGGCGGCCCTGCAGGACGTCGGCTACGAGAAGCCCTCACCCATCCAGGCAGCCACCATTCCGCTGCTCCTGGAAGGGCGCGACGTCGTCGGACTCGCCCAGACGGGTACCGGCAAGACCGCAGCGTTCGCTGTCCCGGCCCTGTCCCGCCTGGCCGAACTGCACGACATCAACGGCCCGTCCCGCAAGACCCAGGCCCTCGTCCTGGCTCCGACGCGCGAACTGGCACTGCAGGTCGCCGAGGCCTTCACCTCGTACGCCAAGCACATGGAAGACTTCACCGTCCTCCCCGTCTACGGTGGATCCGCGTACGGCCCGCAGCTTGCCGGCCTGCGCCGCGGTGCCCAGGTTGTGGTTGGTACCCCCGGCCGTGTGATCGACCACATCTCCAAGGGATCCCTGGACCTCTCCGAACTCCAGTACCTCGTGCTGGACGAAGCCGACGAAATGCTGCGCATGGGCTTCGCGGACGACGTCGAGCAGATTTTCCAGGAGACCCCGGAGACACGCCAGGTTGCGCTGTTCTCTGCCACCATGCCCGGCCAGATCCGCCGCATGTCCAAGCAGTACCTGAACGATCCCGCCGAAATCTCCGTGAAGTCCAAGACCTCCACGGGCTCGAACATCCGCCAGCGCTACGTGCAGGTCATGGGACCGCACAAGCTCGACGCGATGACCCGCATCCTCGAGGTTGAAGAGTTCGACGGCGTGATCGCCTTCGTGCGCACCAAGATGGCTACCGAGGACCTCGCCGACAAGTTGAAGGCGCGGGGCTTCCAGGCTGCCGCGATCAACGGCGACATCCCGCAGCAGCAGCGCGAACGCACTGTCGACGCTTTGCGCGAGGGACGCATCGACATCCTCGTGGCCACCGACGTCGCGGCCCGCGGCCTCGACGTCGAGCGCATCAGCCACGTGGTCAACTACGACATTCCGCACGACACCGAGTCGTACGTTCACCGCATCGGCCGCACGGGCCGTGCAGGCCGTAGCGGCGACGCGATCCTCTTCATGACGCCGCGCGAGAAGTACCTGCTGCGGGCCATCGAGAAGGCAACCCGCCAGTCCGTGGAGCAAATGCACCTGCCGACCGCCGAGACCGTCAACTCGTTGCGCCTCGGCAAGTTCGCCGAACGGATCACCGAGACGCTGGAATCCGAGGACGTCTCGCTGTTCCGGGACCTGATCGCCTCGTATGAGGAAGAGAATGGGGTTCCCGCGGCCGAGATCGCAGCAGCGCTCGCGGTCATGGCTCAGGGCGGCCAGCCCCTGCTCGTCAAGGACCTGCCGGCGGCACCGGAATTCCAGAAGCGTGAGCGCTCGAAGGATGGCTTTGGTTCCCGCGGGCCGAACCGTCCGCTGACCGAGGGCAACGCCACCTACCGGATCGCCGTCGGACGCCGTCAGCGCGTCATGCCGGGTTCCATCGTGGGTGCCATCGCCAACGAAGGCGGCATCTCGTCGTCGCAGATCGGTGGCATCGACATCCGCTCGGACCACTCCCTGGTGGAGCTTCCGGCCGACTTAAGCCCGGAGCAATTGCGTGCGCTGTCCCGGACCCGCATCGGCGGCGAGCTGATCCACCTCGAGCTGGACAAGGGCCGTCGCCCCAACAGCGAGCGTGGCGGCTACTCCGGTGGCGAGCGTGGCGGCTACTCCGGTGGCGGTCGCGGCGGGAACTTCAAGGGCAACGGCGGTTTCAAGAAGGAATTCCGCAAGTCTGAAGGCGAACGTTCCTCCGCAGACCGCGGCGGCCGTTCCTACAGCGATCGCGCCGAGCGCACGGCAGGCAGCTATGGTGACCGCGATCGCGGCCAGTCGAGCGGTTCGCGTTTCGGCGGACACGGCGACGGTGCCCGCAAGCCCCGTGGCGGCGGAGACCGTGACTTTAATCGCAAGGGCAAGTGGTAATCAGGACTAGTTCCTGAGCTTGTGGCCAAGGGCCGGCTTTCGAGCCGGCCCTTGGTCGTTTAAGGGATGCTGGATGGGCTTCTGTGAGCCGTTTTCCCACCTTTTGGATCAAGTTCCGGTGACGGATGCAAATTGTGTCGGCCCTGATTTTCCTCGGCTTTGCGCCGATTTGTGGCCTGCCAAAACGTCGGGTAGAGTATTTACTCGTTGCCCCCCTAGCTCAGTGGTAGAGCGCGTTCTTGGTAAGAACGAGGTCACCGGATCGATTCCGGTGGGGGGCTCGGAATGAGGGCCTGTGTCAAGGCGGTTTGACCGGCTTGACACAGGTTTTTCTCATTCGTGGCGGTGTAGCTCAGTTGGTTAGAGCGCACGACTCATAATCGTGAGGTCGGGAGATCGAGCCTCCCCACCGCTACCAAGTCAGCAGGCCGGAAGCATTCAGCTTCCGGCCTGCTTTGTTTTTGGGAAGATTCCGACGGCGGCGCCTGTTCCTGGCCAGGAATGGCCGCAGGGGCAGGCTTGGAGTCGCCGTAAGTCAGTTCAGCCCGATGACCAGCATCTGGTTGGTGCCGGGGATGCAGGTCTGCAGGATGGCCCGGGGGAATCCTCCGAACACGGCCGCGACGTTGTTGGTGGTCCCGCCCTGGGGTACTTGGCCGCGTGCCGTGACGGTGTATGTTCCATAGCCGACGATGTTCACGGTCTCCCCGACGCCGATGCCGGAGAAGCGTGCCCAGCCGCCGCAGAAGTCATGTTCCGTGATGAACAGCGAGTATGCGTCGGTAGGCGTGAAGTGGATGGGGCCGATGCAACTGTCCACGGCTGCTTGTCCGCCTGAACCCGCCACATAAATGGTTCGCACTGTGGGAGCCGGTGCAGCTGCGGGTGCTACGGCCGGCACGGGCGCAGGGTCGGGTGCCGGCGCCGGGGAAGCTACGGGTACCGCAGGTCCAGTCAGCTTCAGGACCTGGCCCGGCACGATCACCGAGTACGCGCTGAGGCCGTTCGCCGCAAGCATCGCGTTGACGTCCACGCCGAACCTCGCCGCGATCGAGCCGACGGTGTCTCCGCTGACCACCGTGTAGGTGTTGGAATCAGCCGCGGACTCCGCCGGCGGCGCCGGGGCCGGCGCCGGGACCACTGGAGCTGCTGGAGCTGCCGGAGCTGCGACAGGCGCGGAGCTCGGAGCGGGCGCCGACCTAGGACCGGGTGCCGGGCTCGCAACCGGCGACGGCGTTGCTGCTGTTGGGGCCGCGGCGCCAGCAGCGTTTTGGCTGGCGGCCCTTGAATCAAGGCCAGGCGCGAGGGCGTTGCTTGTGCCCGCCGGCGCCAATGTTTGCGCATAGTTCTGCGTCAAGACCGCCGCGACAGCAACCAAAGCGACGAGTGTCCACGTGACTATGGCGGCTTTGTATCTTGCCAGCGTGTTTATTTCGCTGGATATCAGGGCCAGGGCGCTGTGTCCCCCGATCCTCCGGTGTATGAACTCCTGCTGGTACATCTCGAATCCCCGTAATTTCCTGGTGTCTGCGGTCCGGCCGGGTAGCTGGTCCGGAAGTGTTGCGCAGGCGCAGGGGATGGCGCTTGTTGAGACCCTTTTGCTTATTTGCGCAGCACAGAAAAAGCCCTCCGATCCCGTTGCGACGGATAAATCCAACGAAAGGACTTTGGACCTCCGGTGGCGGAATTTATGAAAGAGCTATTTCTTTTCCTGCTGCAGGTAATTCGAGTGTAGAAATGTGGCAATTGCGTTCACACGAGTGGGTGCCACTTGCTTTTCGCGCTAACTAAGTGCTGGCTACTTGCTCAGTTCTGCTGACTGGCCTTCCGGCGAGAGCAAGGCCTCACTTTCCGCACGACGGCGGGAACTTCCGAGCGGTCCGCGACAAAGTAATTAGGAAGCAAGCTTATAATTTTGGAGAAATTAGTATTTCCCAAAGCCCCCTTTTTAAAGATTGCGGACGCCCGGTTTTGGGAACCAATTAACCAAGGTCCACGGGGCAAGGCTTGACCGCTGCGACAGAATGGGTCCATGAGTCGAATCGCAATCATTGGTGGCCATGGCAAAGTGGCGCTCCTGCTCGCCCGTATCCTCAGTAACGAGGGCCACGCCGTCACGTCTTTCATCCGCAATCCCGGTCACGCCGCGGACGTTTCCGAGGCCGGGGCGGCGGCAGTTGTTCTCGACGTTGAGAAGACGACGACGGCGGACATCGCCGAAGCGCTCAAGGGCCACGACGCGGTGGTGTGGTCGGCGGGAGCCGGCGGGGGTAATCCGGAGCGCACGTACGCCGTGGACCGGGACACCGCCATCCGCTCGATGGATGCCGCAGCGCAGCAGGGCATTTCCCGATACGTGATGGTGTCCTACCTGGGCGCCGGTGCCGGCCATGGCGTGCCGAAGGAGGACAGCTTCTTCGCCTACGCCGAGGCGAAGGCCGCGGCAGACGAATATCTTCGATCAACGCAGCTCGACTGGACAATCCTTGGGCCGGGCGCGCTGACCAGCGATCCCGGTTCAGGGCTCATCGAGGTGGACCCGGCCGATCCTGCAAACGGGCGGCAAACATCCCGCGCCAACGTGGCCTTGGTAGCCGCCGCCGTGCTGGAACTCCCGGAAACGGTCCGCCGCACCATCGAATTCCGCGACGGCACGGTACCAGTTATCGAGGCCGTGACCGCGTCCTAGCCAATGAAGTCCTAGACAATGAAGTCACAGCCAAAGAAAAGGGCGCGTTGCCGGGATAAGTTGGTACGGTCGCCCCTTCGGATTTTTTGCGGGGTGCTGCCGCTACAAAGTTTGGGGAAACCACGAATATGGACCAATTGGCACTGATTGTTGGACTGCTGCTCGCGACGGTGCTGGCCGTTGGCCTGGGGGATCGCCTTCGGCTTCCGTATCCGGTGTTGATGCTCCTCCTGGGCGTCGCGATGACGTTCATTCCGGGCTTCCCCGACTTTGAGCTGGCGCCGGAATTGATCCTGCCCATTTTCCTTCCGCCCCTGCTTTTCGCGACCGCACAGAAGAGCTCCTGGGCGGTTTTCCGGGTCCGCTGGCGGACGCTGCTGCTGATGGCAGTGGCGCTCGTGGTGGTCTCGACGGCGGTGGTCGCCGGGGCTGCGTGGCTCATGATTCCCAGCATCGGCATTCCGGCGGCCATAGCCCTTGGCGCCATGGTTTCACCACCCGATCCCGTCGCCGTGGAATCAGTGGCTGGCAGGGTTCACATGCCGCGCAGGCTGATCACCGTGCTGCAGAGCGAAGGCTTGTTCAATGACGCCGCCGCCATCGTGATCTTCCAAGCTGCCGTCGGGGCGAGCGTTTCGAGCACGAAAGTGGGTGCCGACGTCGTAGCCCTTTTCGTGGAAGGTGCCGCCCTGGCGGTCATCGTGGGCATCGCGATGGGCTGGCTCACGCGGCTCATCACCATGCTGGTCACGTCGATGGTGGCGCGCAGCGCGGTGACGTTGGTGGTTCCCTTCGCCGCCTATATCCTCGCCGAGGAGCTCCACGCCTCGGGGGTGATCGCCGTCGTCGTCACTGCCCTTGAAACGCAGCGGCACGCGCGGCCCCAGGACGCTGCCGAGCGGGTCACCCGCACCGCCTTCTGGGACGTTGTGGAACTGCTCGCGACTGGCCTGGCATTTGGCCTGGTGGGTTTGGAAATCCACCATGTGATCGAAACCGAAGGCGAGGCCATCTTCGGGATGGTCGGCGTCGCGGCGGTGGTGTGCGTGCTGGTATTCGTCGTCCGCTTCGCCTGGTTGGGGTTGCTGGCGATCGGTGCGCGGAAACGGAAGAACCTGTTGCAGCCTACGTCCGCCAAGGAGGTCCTGATCCTCACGTGGTGTGGCATGCGCGGACTCGCTACCTTGGCCCTGGCGCTCGCCCTTCCGCTCACGATCGCCGACGGAAGCGAGTTCCCCGCCCGGCACGAGATCCTGGTGATCGCGTGCGCTGTGCTCCTGGCCACCTTGGTCCTGCCCGGACTGACCCTTCCGTGGCTGATGCGCATCCTCAAGGCGTCAGAAGACGGCTCCCACGAAAAGTATGCGGCGCGGCTGCTCGCGAAGCGGGCCCAGACCGCGGCCATTTCAGCCCTCAAGGAGCATGAACTGATCAAGGAGCTTCCCGCGGACAAAGTGGCCCTGGTCAAGGAAAAGATGAGCCACCTCCATGCCGAACTGCTGGATGGAACGTTGAAGGGCGGCTCGGGGGCGGAAAACAGCAAGCGAGGCAGGGAATTGGCCATCGCGGTGCAGACCATTGCGCTTGATGCCGCCCGCCAGGAAGTCGTCACCGCCCGGGGCGAACCCGGCATGGATCCCGAGGTGGCAGACCGCGTCCTCCGCCAACTCGATCTCCGAACCATGGCCATGCCGGACTAGCCGCCTGGCAGCCGGCCCGGCGGACCGCTCCACGCAACTCCCCGCCTACCCCCGCCGCAATTGAAGGTCCAGCGAGTGCTTCTCCACGTAGTCGAGAGCATGCCGGACTGCCCCGATGCCGACGATCGCATCGCCAAGGGGTGATGCCGCCAGCCGCGGGGGAGTTGCTGTGTAGGTGGCCAGCTTCCGGGTGGCTGGTTCCAGGAGGACCGACGCCGACTCCGCCACGGCTCCGCCGATCACCACGAGCTCCGGGTTGAGCATGATCGCGAGCGTCGAAACCACCCGGGCCAGGCGGTCCGAGAGCCGGTCGAGGATGTCGAGGGCCACCGCATCCCCGTCGGCGGCCGCCTTGAAGACGTGTTGCGCGGTGACTTCGTTGCCGGCCGGAACGGCGGCGCGCAGCGCGGTCTTCGCGCCCTCGGCGAGCGCTTCCTCTGCCCAGAGCCTGGCTAATGCGGCGAGGCCTTCGGGGGAGCCGACGCCCTCCACCATGTCCAAGTAGGCCATTTCCCCGGCGGCTCCGTGGCTGCCGTGGAGGAGCCTGCCGGCCTCGACCAAGCCGGCACCGAAGCGCTCGCCGGCGAGGAGTACAGCCAAATCCTGGACGCCGTTGCCGGCCCCTTTCCAGCATTCGCCCAGTGCCGCGAGGTTGGCGTCGTTCTCCAGCAGGACGGCCCAACCGTGCAGCTCGTGCAGCGCGGTCTTCAGTCCGACGTCGAACAGGCGCCAGAAGGGCTGGCTGGCAAGGATGTTTCCCGCCCGGTCCACCGGGGCGGCCAGGCCGACGCTCACGGCGAGGACTTTGTCCGGCGCCACTCCGGCCGCCTCGAGGGCGAGGAGGGCGGTTTCGCTGATGACCCTGATTCTTTCCGGGGCCTGGATTGCCCTGGCCCGGAAGGGTTTGCTGGCGCGCCCGGTGGTCTTCCCCCGGAGGTCGGCGACGACGACAGTGGTCTTGAGGACGCCGACGTCGATGCCCAGGACGCAGCCGACGCTCTCGTCGAGTTCGAACCGCCGCGCTGGCCGGCCTTTTTGGTAGGTGCCGAAGTCGCGCTGGTTTTCCAGTTCGCGGATCCAGCCCCGGGCCATGAGGTCTTCGCATACGGCGATGGTGGTTGCCCTGGTCAGTCCGGTGGCGTCCATGAGTTCCGTGACGGTCACCGCGTTGGATGAGCGGATGGTTTCGAGCACGGTGGCGGCGTTGACTCTCCGCAGCATTTGGGGTGTGGCGGTGATGGTTTCCGGCATCCCTTGACCTCCTGTCCGGTTCCGTCACATAATACTTCAAGCAGTAAATTTAGAGTCTAAATAAAACTCGAGAACCACTGATGCGCCTACACAGCAGTCACAGACGACACAGAATAGGAAATCCTTTGTCCCCCACCGCCACTCAGGCAACTTCCCTCGACTCCCAGCGATCCGAGCGCATGGCCGACCCGAACTGGTGGCGCCAAGCGGCCGTATACCAGATCTACCCGCGCAGTTTTTCCGATGCGAACGGCGATGGCCTGGGCGACATCAAAGGCATCACGGCGAAGGTCCCGTACCTCAAGTCCCTCGGCATTGACGCAGTGTGGCTGAGCCCGTTCTACCCCTCGGCCCTGGCCGACGGTGGCTACGACGTCGACGACTACCGCAACGTGGACCCGAAGCTTGGCACCCTTGCGGACTTCGACGAGATGGCTGCCGCGCTCCACGCCGCGGGTATCAAGCTCATCGCAGACATCGTTCCGAACCACTCCTCGAACCAGCACGAATGGTTCAAGGAAGCACTGGCTTCCCCGAAGGGCTCGGCTGCCCGTGAGCGTTACATCTTCCGCGACGGCCTGGGCAAGAATGGCGAACTGCCGCCCGCTGACTGGGACTCCGTGTTCGGCGGCCCGGCCTGGGAACGCATCACCGAACCGGACGGCACGCCCGGGCAGTGGTACATGCACATCTTCACCAAGGAGCAGCCCGACTTCAACTGGGACAACCCCGAGGTCCGCGAGGACTTCCTGAAGACCCTCCGTTTCTGGTCCGACCGCGGCGTTGACGGCTTCCGCATCGACGTCGCCCACGCGCTGACGAAGCACTTGCCGGAGGTCCTGCCCTCGAAGGCCGAGCTGCCCAAGGAAGGCGAGAACTCCCTGGGCGCGCACCCGTTCTGGGACCGCGACGAAGTGCACGAGGTCTACGCCGAGTGGCGCAAGGTCTTCAACGAGTACAACCCGCCGCGCACCGCCGTCGCCGAAGCGTGGGTGCACGCGGACCGGCGCGCCCGCTACGCGAGCCCGGAAGGCCTCGGCCAGGCGTTCAACTTCGACCTCCTCAAGGCCGATTTCGACGCCGGGCAGTTCCGCACCATCATCACGAAGAACCTGGCGGAGGCTGCGGCTTCCGGCGCTTCGTCCACGTGGGTCTTCTCCAATCACGACGTCGTCCGCCACGCCACCCGCTACGGGCTGCCGCAGGGCGTCGGCGTGGATGGTCACGGCCAGGACGGCAAGGCGTGGCTGCTCGACGGCGGCTTGGCCTCCGACGTCGACGCCGAACTCGGCTTGCGCCGCGCCCGCGCCGCTTCGTTGCTGATGTTCGCCCTCCCGGGCTCGGCCTACCTGTACCAGGGCGAAGAGCTTGGGTTGCAGGAAGTCGGCGACATTGTGGACAGCGAGCGCCAGGATCCGGCGTTCTTCCGTAACCCGGGTGTGGACATCGGACGTGACGGCTGCCGCGTGCCGCTTCCCTGGACGAGCGAAGGCTCCTCCTTCGGCTTCGGCGAGGGACATGCTCATTTGCCGCAGCCGGAATGGTTCGCCGGGTACTCCGTTGAGGCGGAGGAGAACGTTCCGGGTTCCACGCTGGAGCTGTACCGCAAGGCCTTGAGGCTGCGTAGTGAATTGCAGGCGTCCGAGGAACTTGCATGGATCCCGTCCAACAACGACTCGGTCCTGCATTTCGCACGGCCCAACGGCTGGCAGTCGGTGACCAACTTCGGCAGCGAGCCCGTGGAACTTCCGGCCGGTACCGTCGTCGTGAGCAGCGCACCGCTCGACGGCGGCAAGCTCCCGGGGAACACCACGGCCTGGATCGTCTAGTCCGGTAATGCAACGCTGTGCGTTGTGAAAGAGTTGGAAATGACTGCAAAGAGGCTGATTTACGGCTGCATGGGCTTGGGCGGCCCTTGGGACAGCCCGGAGTACGGCAACGAAGAGATAGACCAGGCTGCGGCAGCGATCGAAGCCGCCATGGGCATTGGGATCACCTTGTTCGACCACGCAGACATCTACCGCGGCGGAAAGTCGGAGGCCGTGTTCGGCGAGGTCCTGTCCCGGACACCGGGCCTGCGCGAAAAGATCCAACTGCAGACAAAATGCGGCATCCGCCTCGCCGAAGCCGGAAGGGACGGCTACTACGACCTCAGCAAGGACGCCATCCTGGAGCGGGTCAACGGAAGCCTCGAACGGCTCCGTACGGACTACGTGGACGTCCTCCTGCTTCACCGGCCGGATCCGCTCATGGAGCCCGCGGAGGTGGCGGCCGCCGTCGGGCAGCTCATCGCGGAAGGCAAGGTGCGGCAACTGGGTGTCTCCAACATGTCCGGCGCCCAGATCGCCTTCCTGCAGGAGCGCCTGGAGGTGCCGATTGTCGCCAATCAACTGGAGATGAGCCTGCACCGGCGCGCTTGGCTCGAGAGCACAGTGCTCGTGAACCACGACGACGCCCTTGGCTACAGTTTCCCGCACGGCACCGTGGAACATTGCGTGAGCCGCGGGATTGAGCTGCAGGCCTATGGTTCGCTCGCGCAGGGCCGGTATACGGGCTCGACGGCGGAGGGCGCCACTGCTGCCGACGCGGCCACCGCCGGGCTGCTGGCAGAGCTCGCCCGCGAAAAGGGAACCACGCCCGAAGCTGTCTTGCTGGGCTGGCTCATGAAGCATCCGGCCGGGATTTCCCCGGTGGTGGGCAGCTCCAACCCGGCCAGGATCGCGGCGTGCGGGGACGCGGCTGCCGTGGCCAAAGCGATGACCCGCACCGAGTGGTATGCCCTGTGGGTGGTGGCGCGGGGGAGCAGGCTCCCCTAGAACGGAACGCCAAAAAGCCCGGGCCGCCCCGCACTACGCGGGTCAGCCCGGGCTTTTCCGGCTCTTATGGCTGCAACAACAACACACAGTCTGCTACAGGGGTGCGACAACCGAATACGCGGACGAGTCACCCTGGATGGACTGGCTCGGCTTGCCGTCCACGCCCACGGGAATGTCGCCGGCGATGGTCACGCGGTTGAGCTTGCGCTGCTGGCCGTCGTAGTTGTCCGGAGCGTAGTGCTGGGTGATCCGGTTGTCGAAGAGGACCAGCTGGTTTGGCTCCCAGTTCACCCGCACAACGTTCTCGGGCCGGGTCACGTAGGCCTGAAGCAAGCGGATGATGTCCTTCGACTCAGTGTTGGACAGGCCCACGATCCGGAGGCGCTGCGCGAATCCCCCAATAAACAATCCACGCTCGCCGGTCAGGGGATGGACCCGCACCACGGGGTGCGCGGTTTCGAACTTGAGGCGGGTGAACTCCTTGCGCCGCTCCTCCGCGTTTTCGTGCTCAAGGTTCTTCGGTACTGAGTAGTCGTAATCGTTGGTGTGGATGGCCCACAGGGTGTCCGCGAAGTTGCGCAGTTCGTCCGGCAGGTCCTGGTACGCCCCGGCCGAGCTCGCGATCAAGGTTTCGCCGCCATACGCGGGGAGGTCGATGCTGCGCAGGGTGGACGCCTGGGGCGGGTTCACCACGAACGTGACATCGGTGTGCCAATTGTTGGCCGAGCCGTTTTCGCTGTCCACCGGAAGGACGTTCGCTTCGCCTTCCACGGATGCCACGGTGGGATGCGCGGTGGTGAGCGGTCCAAAGTGGCTGGCGAACTTCACTTGCGCCTCGTCGCTCAGGATGTTGGCCTCACGGAATACCAAAGCTTTGTGCTCGTTGAGGGCCGCCCTGATCTGCGCGACGGTTTCGGCGGAGAGGTCGCCGCTGAGGTCGAGGCCCCGGATTTCGGCGCCGATGCGGGAACCTAGCTTGGCGAATTCGAGTTTGGTTTCGGTAGCGATTGACATGGTTTCTTCCTTACTTTGTGGGTTTTGGTGGTGCGGGTATCAGGCGGAAGCGGCCCCGACGGCGGTCCGCCACCGGGAGAAGTGCCGTTCCAAGGCGACGAGCAGGAAGTTCACGGCAAGGCCCAGCAAGGACACCGTGAGGATTCCCGCGTACATGTCCGGGATGAGGAAGCTGCTCTGGGCGTTCACGATCAAATAGCCGAGACCGGCCTTGGCGCCCACCATTTCCGCGGCAATGAGCACAAGGATGGACGCGGTCCCCGCCATGCGGATGCCCGTGAAGATCGTGGGAACGGCCGAGGGCAGGATGACCTTCTGGAAGAGCCGGAAGCTGTTCAGTCCAAGCGACTTCGCGGCCCGGATGAGCAAGGGATCCACCGTCTTCACTCCGGCGATCGTGTTGAGCAGGACGGGGAAGAACGCTGCGTAAGCCACAATGCTGATCTTGGATTCTTCGCCGATGCCCAGGAGCAGCGTGAAGACCGGGAGCAGGGCGAGCGCGGCGGTGTTGCGGAACAGTTCCAGCAGCGGATTGAGGACGGCGTTAAGCCGCGGGTACCAGGCAATCAGCAAGCCGAGGGAAATGCCTGCAACGAGGGCTGCACCGAATCCGGTTACGGAGCGCGTGAGGCTCGCTGCCAAGTGTCCTTGGATGGTTCCGGATTCATAGAGCTTGCCCCACGCGCCGAGGACGTCGTGCAGCGGCGGCAGGAAGACCCTCGTGGACGAGTCCGCGAGGTACGTCGGACCGAGCTCCCACAGGGCCAGGAACGCCAGGATCCCGGCTGCCTTCCAAGCGCCCGAACCGAGGCGGGAGGCGACGGCACGCAGGAAGGTGGCGGCCGCCGTCGTACGCTTGCTTGCCGCCTTGGACAGACTGTGGCTCCCGACGGCGGGAGGCTGGCCCTGCGCGGTGGCCGCGGCGGGTTGGCGGGTGAGTGTGGTGCTCATCAGGCTGCACTCCTTTCAAGGTTTGACGGGTTGCTTCTCGGTGCTTCGTCGGGAGCGGTTCCGTCGGGCAGGATCTTTCGGTGGCCGGCGTCCTGGGCCACGCGGACCTCGTCGTGGAGCAATGTCCAGACCTTGTGGCGTTGCTCGACGAAGGCGGGATGCGAGCGGACGTCCTCGTCGCCGTCGCGGTCTGGAATGTCCACGTCCACGATTTCCTTGAGCCGGCCCGGGCGGGCACTCAGGACGGCGACCCGCTGTCCCAGGTACACGGCCTCGTCGATCCCGTGGGTGATGAACACGATCGTCTTGCCGGTCGCCCGCCAAATGCGCAGGAGTTCGTCCTGGAGCTGTTCGCGGGTCTGCGCGTCCAAAGCGGCGAAAGGCTCATCCATGAGCAACACGTCGGGCTCGTAAGCGAGGCTCCGCGCGATGGCCACGCGCTGCTTCATGCCGCCCGAGAGCTCGTGCGGGAAGCGGTCCTCGAAGCCGGCCAGACCCACCAACGCGAGGTATTCGCTGGCCTTGGCGGCGCGCTCGCGGCGAGTAAGCTTGCGGCCATCCGGGCCTTTGCCTTCGAGTCCGATCGAGACGTTGGCGGAGGCAGTGCGCCACGGGAACAGCGCGTACTGCTGGAAAACCACGGCGCGGTCCTTCCCGGGTCCCGTCACCGGCCGGCCGTCCACCAATACCTCGCCGGAGGTGGGCGTGGACAGACCGGCCAGGAGGTCCAGCAAGGTGGTCTTGCCGGAACCGCTTGGCCCCACCAGGGTGAGGAACTCGCCGTCGCGCACATCCAGGCTCAGTGCGTCGAGCGCGGTCAGGATGGTTGCTTCTTTCGCGCCGCCTTTGAGGCCTTTGGGTCCCTTTCCGGCGCGGACGGTGAATTTCTTGCTGACGTTTTGGAGGCTGATTTTGGCGGTCATCACGATCCCTTGCTCGCGGTGCTGGGGGTGGAGTTGCTGGAAGCGCCGTTCGCGAAGTCGTTGAACTTGTTCGTGTAGTACTTCGACGGCGTGAGATCGCCCTTGACGATTCCTGCGGTCTTGAGCCAGGTCGCCCAGCGGCTGAAGTCCTCGTCCTTGATCACGCCGTTGTCCGGCACGCCCGGGCTCTTCCAGTACTGCAGGTTTGCGGTGCTTTCGTTGCGTCCGCGGGCGTCGATGATCTTCTTGAACCGGGCGATCACTTCGTCACGGGGCGTTTCGGTTTCCCATTTGATCGCCTTCGCCACAGCCGTGGTGAAAATCCTGGCGGTGGTCGGATTCTTGGCGATGAAGTCGTTGCGGAGCACGATCTGCCCGCCGGCGAAGGTGCCGAACAGCTCATAGTCGTTGAAGAGCGAACGGAGGCCGCCCGCGGCGATCGCGTGGTCCTGCAGGACCCCTCCGAGGGACGCGACGTCCACTTGGCCGCGGCGCAGCGCTTCTTCGGTGTCGTTGGGCGGAACAACCACCAGTTGGACCTGCTTGATCTCGTCCTGGCTGAGGCCGTTCTTCGTCAGGTAGGTGTTGATGACCGCTTCGGAGTGGGCGCCGAGGGTATTGACTGCGATCTTCTTGCCGATGAGGTCACGCGGTGCCTTGATGGGGCTGTCGGCCTTGACGTAGAAGCCGTTGAAGGTCTTCTGGTCCTCGCCGTAGTAATTCACGACGGCGGTGACGGGAGCGCCGGCTTCCTCCAGCTTCACCACGGCTCCGGCGAACGCTCCGCCGAAGTCGGTCTGGTTGGTGGCTGCCGACTGGATGTCCTGGGGGCCGCTGATGGTGTTGCCCACCCAGTCAAGCTTGATGTCGCCCAGGTAGCCGAGGTCTTGGGCGAGCTCGGCGAGGCCCACGTTGTTGGCCGAGCCCTGGTAGCGGAGTACCTTGACTTCCGGCTGGCCGTTCGCCGTGCTGCCGGGCTGGTCTCCTGCCTGGGCCGAGCCGCCGCAACCGGTCACCGTCAGCGCAAGTACGACGGCGGCCGCGACGCTTAGCAGGGGCAGTTGCAGTTTCATGGGGAGCTACTTTCTGGGGAATGGATTTCGTTGGTCCGAACCCGGCTGGAAAGCCGGTGGGAACGATGTAATCGCATCTCCGGAAGGGATGGAAAGCCCGGCGGTAACGCTCGGAAACGGCGGGAAACCGGGGGAAACCGGGCGCAATTCCGGGAAATTCAAAGACACCGGGGGACACAATGTCCCCCGGTGTCTTCCTATTGAGTTTCGTGAACCGAGCGGGCCTTTAACGCTGGTTTTGGACTCCTTTTCTCACGCGCCCCTTGCGGTTTGGCAGCACGGCTGGGTTAATACCCGATCGGTTCCGACCGTCCGCTGGCCAAGGACCGCGTGGCCGCTTCGGCGATGGCCTGCGCCTTGAGTCCGTCTTCCAGCGAAGGCGTGATCGGGGTGCCTTTCTCGAGCGCGTCCACGAAAGCGGCCAGTGCTGCCGCATACGTGGGTTTGACCCGCTCGAACCAGCCGGGGTGGAGGCCGTCGTCGGTCACGGTGCCGGCACCGTACCGCGACACATTGCCGTTGCGGTGCCGCCGCGCTTCCGCCATGCCCTTGGAACCAAGGACCTCGATGCGCTCGTCGTAGCCGTAGCCCGTGCGGCGGGTGCAGTCGATCTGGACCAGCGCGCCGCCGGGCAAGCGAAGGCTGACCACGGACGTGTCGACGTCGCCGTAGTCGGCCAGCCGCGGCTCGGCCATCGTGGATCCCGTGGCAAAGACCTCCACCGGATCCATGCCGGCAATCCAACGCGCAAGGTCGAAGAAGTGCACCGCCTGGTCGCGCATCTGTCCGCCCGAAACGGCAATGTACTCCAAGGGAGGCATCGCCGGTCCGCGGCTCGAAAGCTGGATGAGTTCCACGCTGCCGATTTCGCCCGAATCCACGATCCGTTTCAGTTCGGCGTAGTCCCGGTCGAAGCGGCGGTTGAAATCCACCATGGCCCGCGTCGAGCGCTGTGCGGCGTATTCGGCGGTTTCGTTCGCGTGGGCAAGATCGAGGTCGATCGGCTTCTCGCACAACACCGCGATCCCCGCATCCGCCGCCCGCCGCACATGTTCCGCGTGGGTGTCCGTCGAGGAGGCCACGAACACGGCGTCCACCGTCCCGGCGTCGAACACCTCATCCAAGCTGTGCGCGACGGCGGCACCGAACGATCCGGCGACCGTCGCCGCCCGCTGCGGGTCGACGTCGTACACGAGCGCGAAGTCCACGTCCGGATTCGCGGCGAGGTTGGCGGCGTGCACGGTTCCGATGAATCCGGCGCCGATCAGGGCGAAGCGTTGCATGGTCAGACCTCCTGGCTGATGGCGCCGGACGGGACGGTCCAGGCTCCGTTGTTGGCGTGTGATGCGGCAACGGCTTCGACGAACTGCACGCCAAGGAGCCCATCGATGCCGGTGGGGAAGGACAATTCCCGGATGGTGCTGGCTTTGCCGTCACGGCGCGCTGCGAGTTCGTCCGCGAGGTCGAGGTAGAAATTCGCGAAAGCTTCGAGGAAACCTTCGGGGTGGCCAAGTCCCACCCGGGTGAGCCGTGTGGCGTCGTCGGAGAGCGTGCTGAGGCCGTGTGTGAGGATGATGGTGGCGCCGTCGAGATCCTGCACTGACAAGTGGTGCGGGTCCTCGTGTTGCCATTCGAGGCTCCCGGCATCGCCGAAGATCCGGATGCGCAGGCCGTGGTTATGCCCTGTGGCTGCCATGCTGGCCCAGATCCGGCCGGGCACGCCGCCGTCGAACCGCAAAGACACTGTCGCGTTGTCGAAGACCTGGCGGCCAGGAACGAACGTGTGGAGCTGGCCGGCGAGCTCCTCCGCCTCCAGGCCCGTGATGTAGCGGGCCAGGTGGTAGGCGTGCGTGCCGAGGTCGGCCACAACGCTGGGGAAACCGGCGATGTCCGGATTCGTGCGCCAGGAGGCCTGCTTGTGCCCGGTGAGTTCCAAGGGCGTGGCGGCCCAGCCTGAGGCGTGCTCGACGTCCACGAAGGTGATGCGCCCCAGCGCCCCGTCGCGGACCATGCGGGCGGCCTCGCGAACCATCGGGTAGGCGGAGTAGCAATGCGGGACGGCGAGGATCGTGTTGTGTTCGGCCGCGATCCGCACGAGTTCGGCGGCGCTCGCCGAGTCACCCGTGAGGGGCTTCTCGCACACCACAGCGATGCCGTTTTCAAGGAAGGCCTTTGCAATGGGGAAGTGGCTGTCGTTCGGCGTGGCAACCACTACGACGTCGATTCCGTCCGGGCGGTTGGCCTCGGCCTCCGCCATCTCCGCGTAGCCGGCGTAGCTCCGCCCGGGAGCAATCCCGAGGCTCCCTGCTATCCGTGCCGACTGTTCGGCGTCGCGGCCGAATACTCCTGCTTCCAGGGAGTACCGGGCATCCAGGCGCATGCCGAAGCGGTGGGTTTTCCCGATGTCCGCGCCCTGTCCACCTCCTACCATTCCGGCGCGAAGGCGCGGTCCTTCTAGCTCGATCACGGTGCTCCTTTGTTGTGTGCGGCTGTGCTCCCCGGCCATGGCTTTACCGCTGTTACTTGCGGCAAGGCGTGGCACGCGAGGTAATTTGGACAAATTTAGACCGTTCTATATTGCGCCGGCGATTCGGGGAGCGCAAGCCCTACACTTGGATTCGACCTAAGGAGACGAAATGCCCGAGCCCGACGCCGGCGCGCGATCGCCGCGGCAGCCGACCATCCGTGACGTCGCCGAGCGCGCCGGGGTGTCCAAATCGCTGGTGTCCCTCGTGCTCCGCGACGCTCCGCACGTAAGCGACGCCCGCCGGATGGTGGTGCTCGAAGCCATCGCCGAGCTCGGGTACAAGCCAAACGCCCACGCCCGCGGGTTGTCGAGAACCAAGAGCGATACCATCGGCGTCCTGCTCAATGACCTCCGCAACCCTTGGTTCGTGGACGTCCTGGAAGCCCTCACCGCCACGCTGCACGCCTCGGGCTTGTCACCGGTCCTCGCAGATAGTTACACCGACCAGCGAGTCGGGCGGCGTTCGGTGGAGGCAATGGTCCAACAAGGCATCGACGGGCTGGTCGTCGTCGGCACGACGCCCGAATTCGAAGCAATCCAAGCGGCCGCCGAAGTGATCCCGGTGGTCCTCGCGGGTACACGCGATCCGAAACTTCCCAATGTGGACATCGTGGTGAACGACGATGCCGCGGGTGCCCGCGCGGCGACACAACACCTCATCGACCTCGGACACACCCACATCGCCCACTTGAGCGGACCGGGAGAAATCGGCCAGTTGCGCCTCGCCGGTTTCCGCGAGGCCATGATCGATGCCGGACTCGATCCGGAAGAATTCGCCGAGACCGGCGGCATGAGCGAAGAAAGCGGCTACGCGGCCTCACGCCGGCTCCTGGTCCGGAGGAAGAGGCCCACCGGAATCTTCGCGTTCAACGACATCGCCGCGATCGGTGCACTTTCAGCGGCCGCGGACCAAGGCCTCCACGTGCCTTCGGATCTCTCCGTGGTGGGTTACGACAACACATACCTTTCCCGGATCCGCCACCTCTCGCTCACCTCCGTGGACAATGGCAACTTCGCTATCGGCGTCCAAGCCGGGCGGTTCCTTGCGGAGCGGCTTGAGGCGCCGGTGCAGCTCCAGCGGATCCACCTCGTCCCGGCCACCCTCGAAGTGCGGGGATCCACCGCGGCCCCGCCGGCCGGTAAGTGACCAATCGCAGGGACCGTGGGTTCCTGTCACATTTGATTTGTTCGTCGTGAAACTCACACCTGTGCCCGATTCTTCGCGTTCCCGGCGGCCGGGCGGATACGGTATATACATGACGTCTAGCACCGCCGCCGAGTCCATTCGGTCCACCCGTAACATTCCTGCCGATATCGCCCGTTCCTGGCTCCTCGTGAACGCTATGAAGACGGAGCTTTTCGACCAGTCAGCCATCTCGCGCGCGGACGCCATCATCCTCGACATCGAGGACGCCGTCGACCCCTCCCAGAAGGACACCGCCCGGGAGAACGTCATCAACTGGTTGTCCGGCGGCGGCCAGGCATGGGTCCGCATCAACGACGCCACGAGCCCGTTCTGGGCCGATGACCTTGCCGGTCTCCGCGGCACCCCCGGCCTGCTCGGCGTCATGCTGGCCAAGACCGAGTCCGCAGACCAGGTGACGGAGTCCTTCCACCGCATGGACGGCAAGATCCCCGTGATCGCCCTTGTGGAATCCGCGCTCGGCATCGAGGAAGCCAACCACATCGCCCGTGCCCAAGGCGCCTTCCGCCTCGCTTTCGGTTCCGGTGACTTCCGCCGCGACACCGGCATGGCCGCAACTCCCGAAGCCATGGCCTACCCGCGGGCCAAGCTCGTCGTCGCGAGCCGCGTCGGCAACTTGCCGGGCCCCATCGACGGCCCGACCGTCGGCACCAACCACCCGATCCTGCGTGAACAGACCGGCATCACCGTGACCATGGGCATGACCGGCAAGCTCTGCCTGGCCATCGACCAGACTACGGTCATCAACGAGGTCATCAGCCCCACGCCGTCGGACGTCGCCTGGGCAACCGACTTCATGAGCGACTTCGAAGCGAACGGCCGCGTCATCCGAGATGGTTCGGACCTCCCGCGCCTTGGCCGCGCGGAGAAGATCATGAAGCTCGCCGTCGCCTTCGGCGTGCAGCCCTCGCTGTAGTTCCTTTCGCAGCCGGTTTTCGGCGGACGCTCCTGCCCGATGTGCACGAGTGTCCGCCCAAACCAGGCTTGTGGCCTAAACTTGGCTGGTGCTGAACGAATTCTGGGCCACCGCTTCCACCACCTACAAGACGCTGGTTTTCAGCGCGATGGGGCTTATCGCCGTCGGGATTATCCTGACGATCATCGGTAACACCTCGCACAACCAGGGGCTCGCTGACGCGTCGCTCGCGGTCATCGGGCTTGGGCTGGTACTCCACGTGGTGGGCATGGTGGTTCGCGGGCAACAAATCCGCAAGGGCCTGAAAAAGTAGCGGAGGTGGCGGTGGCCGGACATGCGGTGGTGATTGCCGGGGCCGGTCCCGTTGGCCTCACGCTCGCGGGCGAACTGGCCCTGGCAGGTGTTGATGCCTTCGTTGTCGAGCGGCGTCCCAACCAGGATCTTGCCGGTTCACGGGCCGGTGGCCTGCATTCGCGCACCATCGAAGCCTTCGACCAGCGCGGAATTGCCGATCGCTTCCTTGCCGAGGGACAAACCGCCCAAGTGGCCGGCTTCGCCGGCGTCAAGCTGGACATCAGCGAATTTCCCACCCGGCACAACTACGGGCTCGGGTTGTGGCAGAAACACATTGAGCGCATCCTGGCCGAATGGACCCGTGAGTTGGGAGTCAAGGTCCATTACGGGGTGGAAGTGCTCGGCTTCAGCCAGGACAAGTCCGGAGTCGACGTCGAACTTTCCACTGGGCAGTCCGTGCGTGCGCAATACCTTGTGGGGTGCGACGGCGGTCGGAGCCTGGTGCGCAAAGCGGCGGGAATCGGGTTTCCCGGCTGGGATCCAACCACCAGCAGCCTGATCGCCGACGTCGAAATGACGGAGGATCCGGAGTTCGGCGTCCACCGCGGGCCCTTTGGCATCTATTCCTTCGGCAAGTCCGAGTACCGGATCCGCGACGGCGAAGTGGAATACGCCGACGGCGGACCCGTGGGCGTCATGGTCACCGAGGAACATGCCCACCACACGAACGAACCCACCCTGGGCGACCTCAGCAACGCACTCATAGCGGCCTGCGGGACCGACTACGGCGCCCACAATCCCACTTATATCTCGAGGTTCACGGACACCACCCGGCAAGCTGAGACGTACAGGAACGGCCGCGTCCTTCTCGCCGGCGATGCGGCGCACGTCCATGCTCCCGACGGCGGGCAGGGCCTCAACATCGGTGTACAGGACGCCATGAACCTGGGATGGAAGCTCGCCCAGGTGGTGAAGGGCAGCTCGGATGATGCCCTTTTGGACAGCTACCATGCCGAGCGCCATCCCATTGCTGCCCGCGTCCTGCGAAACACCATGGCGCAAGTAGCGCTCCGCCGCCCCGACGACCGCATCAAAGCCGTGGGCGACGTCATCGCGGAGCTCCTCGGCATGGAAGAGCCACGCAAGAAGTTCGCCGCCATGATGTCCGGACTCGATGTCCACTACGGCCCGGAGGAGGGGCATCCCTTGCTCGGCCGGCGCATGCCGGATCTTGAGGTCACCACTGCCGAAGGGCCCGTCCGGGTTTTCACCCTCCTGCACCGGGCCCGGCCCGTGCTGCTCAACCTGGGCGAGCCCCGGTTCAAGCTCGACGGCGGTGACGCCGCCGCGTGGGCGGATCGCGTGGAGCTTGTCGACGCCGAGTTCGCTGGAGCATGGGAGCTCCCGGTGATTGGGGACGTAGGCGCCCCGGATGCAGTGTTGATCCGGCCGGACGGATACGTCGCCTGGGTCGGGAACGGCACCAGCGAGGGCCTCGCCGAGGCACTGGCCACTTGGTTCGGTCCGCCCGCGCGGTAAGCCCGCCCGCAGGGTGAGTCCGCCCGCGGCGTGGGCCAACCGGGCCGTAACGCGGCAACCGGCCTGTCCCGGCCCGATAGGGTTGAAGCATGACAATTAACCCGGATTTGCAGGGCCGCAGCTACCCTGCCGCAGAGGTGTATGACGTCGGCCGCGAGAAGATCCGGGAATTCGCCCGGGCCGTGAAGGCCACGCACCCTGCCCATTTCGACGTCGAGGCCGCCCAGGCCCTCGGCCACAGCGACCTCGTCGCTCCGCCGACCTTCGCCATCATCGTCGCCCAGCGTGCCGATGCCCGGCTGATCGAAGACCCCGACTCCGGAATCGATTTCAGCCGCGTGGTCCACGCCGACCAGCGCTTCACCCATCACCGCGCGATCGTCGCGGGCGACCAACTGCGGGCAGAACTGCACGTCGACGGCGTCCGCGCGATGGGCGGCGGGGCGATGATCACCACGCGTTCGGAAATCACCGACGCCGACGGCGGTCCGGTCGCCACTACCATCTCGTCCATCCTGGTCCGCGGAGAGGGGCAGTAACCATGGCTTTGAAATTTGAAGAACTCGCGGTCGGCCAGGATATCGGCAGCAGGAGCATCGACGTCACCCGCCAGGACCTCGTCAAGTACGCAGGTGCCTCCGGCGACTTCAACCCGATCCACTGGAACGAATCCTTCGCCGCGTCGGTGGAGCTCCCGGGAGTCATCGCCCACGGCATGTTCACGATGGGTTCCGCTGTGCAGTTGGTGAGCGACTGGGCCGGCGACCCTGCCGCCGTCGTCGACTACCAGACGCGGTTCACCAAACCGGTGCTGGTCACCGACACCACCGGAACGAGCGAGCCGGGCGCCGTGATTGAAGTGGCCGGAGTGGTGGGCGCGCTCGACGGCGATGCCCGCACCGCGCGCATTGACCTGACGGTCACGTTCGGCGGCCAGAAAGTCCTGATGAAGTCCCAGGCCGTTGTGAAGCTCGCTTGAGCGCGCTGAAAGAACCGGCATCTGGCGCCACCGCGACGGATTTGGCGCGGTGGCCCGTGATGCGGTCGGTGGGGGCGGTGGATCCCCGCTAGGCTGGTTGGGTGATCCAAACGATGCTTTCCGACCTGACCACCTCCGCAGTCGGCGGCCCTGCCGGCGCTTTCGTGGAGGCGCGCAGCGAAGCGGAAATCATCGACGCCGTCCGTTCGGCAGACGCGGCAGGGGAGCGCCTGCTCATCGTCGGCGGGGGATCCAACCTCCTGGTTTCCGACGACGGGTACTCGGGCACGGTGCTCAAGATCGCTTCCGAGGGGTTCGAAGTGAATTCCGAGGACAGCTGCGGCGGCGTCTCCGTGGTGGTCCAGGCCGGGCACAACTGGGACTCGCTCGTGGAGCATTCCGTACTGCACGCCTGGTCCGGGCTGGAGGCCCTTTCCGGCATCCCGGGCGCCACAGGTGCCACCCCGGTACAGAATGTGGGGGCGTACGGCGCCGATGTTTCACAGACCATCGCAGCCGTGCGCACATGGGACCGCGAGCGGAACGCGGTCCAGACGTTCACGAACTCCGAGCTCAAGTTCGGCTACCGGGACTCAATCCTCAAGCAGACCACGGTGGACGGTTCACCCCGCTACGTTGTGTTGACGGTTGAATTCCAACTGCCCCTCGGACGGATGAGCGCCCCCATCCGCTATGCGGAGCTTGCGAAGGTCCTGGGAGTCGAAGCCGGCAAACGTGCCTATTCAAACGACGTGCGCCGCGAGGTGCTCCGCCTGCGCGCCTCAAAGGGAATGGTGCTGGATCCCGCGGACCGCGATACCTATTCCACCGGTTCCTTCTTCACCAATCCGATCGTTCCGGCTTCGGCTTCGGAATCGCTTCCCGGCTCCGCCCCGCGTTATCCGGCCGGCGCCGATGGCCTGGTGAAGCTTTCGGCGGCGTGGTTGATCGACCAGGCCGGTTTTGGGAAAGGCTTCGGCCTGGATCCCGCGAGCGTTTCGGGCGGCCGGGCGTCGCTGTCCACCAAGCACACCTTGGCTATCACCAACAGGGGCGGGGCCTCGGCTTCGGACATGGTGGCGATCGCACGCGAGGTGCGCCGCGGCGTCGTCGAGCGCTTTGGCATCGAACTGCACCCCGAGCCGCTGCTGATCGGCGTGGCGCTGTAAGTCGCGCGACAAAAAGCGCCCCTCAGGAACCGCTCAGCGTTTTCCGATGTGCAGGACTTTGTTGAGGAGCAGGAAAGTCAGCCCGCAACTGGACGCCCCCAGGAGGAAGATCTGGCTGAACGCGACGCTCTGCGGGGAGGGTCCGCCGGGGGACATCCAACCGGCGGTCGCGAAGCCGACCACGCCGAGGAGCATCACGACGGCGGCGAGCAGGAAGCTGCGCACCTGGTCGGCCGCGCTGGCTTGGAAACCCGATTCCGGGTTGTCGACTTCCCGATCGCCTGAAGGCTGGCACGCGGCTGCCAGACCGAGGAAGACAGCCGCGGCACCAGTTGCGATGAGACCGATTTGCTGCACGGTTTCCATGGAGGGCGACAACCGCACTCCCGCACCAACGGCTATGGCCAAGCCGCAGACAAGCCCGACGGCGGCAGCGCACCAGCCGGCGGCCGCTAGCCGACGGCTGAGCGGCCGGAGTAACGGACCCAACTCACCGAACAGCATGCCCTCAGCCTAAAAGGGCCCGCTGGAAGGCCGCTGGGAGTGCCATGGGAGTTGCTCAGGTACCTGAATCGAGGACTGAAGCTGTCCGCCAGCCAGCCTATGATGAGCGCATGGCAGCTTTGGCGAAGGTCCATGTCACCCCGAAGGTCGTCGGCAGGCTCCGTCTCGCGAGCCAACGGCTGCTCGGCGGATTCTCAAGCGTGGAAGACTGCGTGTCCGGGATGGGCGCCATGCAGGCGCAGGACCTCGCCTCGGCATTTTGGGCTGTGGGGCAGCGGGTTCCGCGTTCAGGGCTTTCGAACGTCCTCGAGTCACTGGAAAACGGCACGGTAGTTCGCTCCTGGCCCATGCGTGGAACATTGCACCTTGTTCCGCCCCGGAACCTCCGCTGGATCCTCGCGATCACCACCGATCGCATCATGCGCTCGGCCGCGACGCGCCACCGGGAACTCGGCATCACGGAAGCCGACATCGGGGTGTGCCGGGACCTCGCCTTGGAACGCGTCTCCGGCAGCCCCGGTGCCACTCGTGAGGAACTTTTCAAGATTTTCGAATCCGCGGGCCAGCCAACCGCTGCCCAGCGCGGCATCCACTTGCTGTGGATTCTTTGCCAGAACGCGTGGTTGGTGCAGGGACCGCCCGCGGGTATGGGCGGCAAGGCGCTTGGGCAGCAGCTGTTCGTGGCCTTCGATGAGTGGATTCCGGGATCCCGGGCGGTGGACCGCGAGGAGGGGATCGCCGAGTTCCTGCTCACGTACCTGCGCAGCCACGGTCCGGCTACGCTTTCCGACTTCGCCTGGTGGACCCGGATCCCCAAGGCCGAGGTCAAGGCCGCGCACGAGGCGATCCGGTCCGAACTTGTCGAGCTCGCCGTCGGCGACGTGTCCTATTGGCTCACGCACGAAACGGCCGCGCTGCTCGACGACGGCGTTCCCGGCGCGCGCACCGTGCTCGCCTTGCCGGGATTCGATGAATTCCTGCTCGGGTACACGGACCGGAGCCTCGTCCTGCCGCCCGTACATTTCGAGAAGGTGGTCCCGGGTGGCAACGGCGTTTTCAAACGGATGATCGTGTCCGGCGGGGAAATAGTCGGTACCTGGGCGCGGACCGGAAACGGCCGCAGCGCCGCCGTTGAAGCTGAGCCTTTCGTGGCGGACGGATTAAGCCCGGCAGCGCGGCGTTCCTTCGAAATCCAGGCAGCGAAGTACCGGCGGTTCATGGAACGGTGACGGGAACGGTCAATGAAACCGCCAGCCGGGCCGCAAGCCTTAAACGCCATCGGCCCGCCGCCTCGTTGGAGGCAGCGGGCCGATGTAGGTGCGATACCGGCTAGAGCGTGCCGGTGGCGATCTTCAGCATGCGGCGCAGCGGCTCGGCCGCACCCCAGAGGAGCTGGTCGCCCACCGTGAAGGCGCTGATGTACTCAGGACCCATTTCAAGCTTGCGGATGCGGCCGACCGGGATGTCCAAGGTTCCGGATGCGGCGACGGGGGTGAGGTCCGCCATGGACGCTTCCTTGGTGTTGGGAACCACCTTGGCCCATTCGTTGTCCGTGTCCAGGAGCTTCTCGATATCTGCCACGGACAAGTCTTCGCGCAGCTTGAGCGTCAGGGCCTGGGAGTGGGAACGCATGGCGCCGATGCGGACGCAGAGGCCGTCCATGGCGATGTGGTCCTTGCCTTCGGTGCCCTTGCCGGTGCCGAGGATCTTGTTGGTTTCCACCCCGGCCTTCCATTCTTCCTTGGACTGGCCGTTGCCGAGGTCGGCGTCGATCCAGGGGATCAGGGATCCTGCGAGGGGTACGCCGAACTGGGTGGCGTCCACGCCGGTGCGCTGGGTTGCCAGGACCTTGCGGTCGATTTCCAGGATGGCTGAAGCGGGATCTTCCAGTTCGCTGCTGACCTCGCGGTTGAGGGTCCCGAACTGGTTGAGCAGCTCCCGCATGTGGCGGGCGCCGCCGCCGGACGCGGCCTGGTAGGTCATGGAAGTGCCCCACTCCACCAGGTTGTTCTTGAAGAGGCCGCCGAGACCCATCAGCATGCACGAGACCGTGCAGTTGCCGCCGATGTAGTCCTTTACTCCGGAGGACAGGCCTTCGTCGATGACATCGCGGTTGATGGGATCCAGGACGATGATGGAATCGTCGTTCATGCGCAGGGTGGACGCGGCGTCGATCCACAGGCCGTCCCAGCCTCGGCCGCGGAGTTCTCCGTGCACCTGCTTGGTGTAGTCGCCGCCTTGGGCGGTGACAATAATCGGCAGCTTGGCAAGCGTCTCAATATCGAACGCATTCTCGAGCTTGCCTGTGCTGCCCTCTGCTGTACCAGCGAGGGTGGGCGCGGCACCTCCCGCGTTCGAGGTGGAGAAAAATACCGGGTTGATGGTGGCGAAGTCTCCCTCTTCCTGCATGCGGTGCATCAGGACGGAACCGACCATGCCACGCCAACCGACCAGTCCGACGGACGGATTAGCTGCTGTAGTCATTTGAACAGTCTAAACTTTCGGGACGCCGGACCGCTGTCGGTTACGTCACCAACCCGGGGCGGCACCCGCGTAGCGGAGCAGCGGTACTACTTTCCGGCGTCGGGCTCTTCCAGCATCGCCGCTTTGCGGGCCCGCAAGGCGTAAAACGCCCCGAACGTGAAGACCTGGGTGACCACCACCAGCACGATGAGCCCCAGGATCTTGTTGCCGCCGAGGATCATGGTCAGGCCGATGATCGCGGACAACAAAGCGAAAAGCGGCAGCAGCATGTAGCCCAGCACGAACAGCGTCTCGGGTTTCTTCAGCATCATCAGTCTTCCGTCCGGCGCCACGTGGCGATCCGGTAGTTGGTGCCGTTGCTGGACGTCAGCCAGCCCTCGGCGGGTTGGGTCGCCTCCAGGCTCCAGGCCGCGCCGAAGTCCGGGGCGAAAGTGTCGCCGTCGGTATCCGAATCGATCACCGTAACCACGGCGACATCTGCGATGTCCATCGACTGCCGGTAGATCTCGCCGCCGCCGATGATCCAGACGTTTCCGTTGCCGGGCGCGAATTGGGACTCCAAAAGGGCGGCATCAAGGGAAGAAACCACGACGGCGCCACTTGCCTCGGGCGAGTCCGCCCAGTTCTCCTGCCGGGTCACCACGATGTTGGTCCGGCCGGGCAATGGGCGGAACTTTTCCGGGAACGACTCCCACGTCTTGCGGCCCATGATGACGGGGTGGCCCTTTGTCAGGGAGCTGAAGTGCTTCAAGTCTTCGGGGACGTGCCACGGCATGGTGCCGTCCTTGCCGATCACTCCACGGGCCGTTTGCGCCCACACCAAGCCGATGCCGGCCGCGGGTTCAGTGGATCCTTCGGAGGGAGGGCCCTGGGGGAAGTTTTCCTGGGTGCTCATACTGCCACGGGTGCCTTGATCGAGGGGTGGTGCCGGTAGCCGACCACTTCGAAGTCCTCGAAGGTGTAGTCGAAGATCGAGTCCGGCTTGCGGGTGAAGCGAAGCTGCGGATACTCGTACGGCTCGCGGGAGAGCTGCTCCGTGACCTGCTCCACGTGGTTGTCATACACATGGACGTCGCCGCCGGTCCAGACAAAGTCCCCGGGTTCGAGCCCGAGTTGTTGGGCCACCATGCACGTCAGGAGCGCGTAGGAGGCGATGTTGAAGGGGACGCCGAGGAACATGTCCGCCGAGCGCTGGTACAACTGGCAGGACAGCTTGCCGTCCGCCACGTAGAACTGGAAGAACGCGTGGCACGGCGGCAGTGCCATGTCCTTGATCCCGGACACGTTCCAGGCCGAGACGATGTGGCGCCGGGAGTCCGGGTTGGCCGCAAGCCCCTTCATGAGCTCGGAAATCTGGTCGATGTGGCCGCCGTCGGGAGTCGGCCAGCTACGCCACTGGACGCCGTAGACCGGGCCGAGTTCGCCGTCGGTATCTGCCCATTCGTCCCAAATGGTGACGCCCTGCTCCTGGAGCCACTTCACGTTCGACTCGCCCCGGAGGAACCACAAGAGCTCCAGCGCGATCGACTTGAAATGAACCCGCTTGGTGGTGACCAGCGGGAATCCCTGGCCAAGATCGAAGCGGATCTGGCGGCCGAAGACGCTTCTCGTGCCCGTGCCAGTGCGGTCCGACTTGTGCGTTCCGCCGTCCATGACGTCGCGCAGGAGGTCTTCATAGGGGGTTGGGATGCTCACGCAACAAGCTTACTTGAGCTGTTGCGGGAGCGCGCTTCAGTCGTCGAAAGCTTTGATTTGCTCCACGGCCACCACGCGTTGGCTGTTGGCCTGGGCCACGTGGCACACGATCATCTCGCCCGGGGCCAAGTACGGATCCTGCGTGGGCAATGCGCCCGCGAGTTCCGGTCCCATGTGCTCGGCGAGTGCCTTCAACATCGTGGGAAGGACGGGCCTGTGGGTGCACACGACTGCTGGGCGCTGCTTATCGAACAAGCCCTCGACGACGGCGGCGGCCTTCTTGGGGCTGCGCTGGTGGCTGTGCTCGGTGAGGGCGTCCACGAGTTTGACCTTGGCGCCGAAGGACCTCGCATAGGGGGCGATGGTCGATACGCAGCGGGTCCATGGGCTGCTGATGACACGGCCAGGACGCCACACTCCGAGGAGCCGCTCCACCGCGACGGCCTGGCGCAGTCCGGTCACTGCCAACGGACGGCTGCCTTCCGCCTTCGTCCACGAGGACCGGGGCTTGGCTTTGGCGTGCCGAACGAGGATCAAGGGCCAGGTTTCCAGCTCCCCGTTCAGATGCGCCTTTTCCAGCGCTTGGAGGGGTGCGAGGTCCGTGGGGTTGCTCAGGAACCGCGCTGCCTTGTCCGGCGCGGCCCACAAGTAGGCGTCCACTTCATCGCCGTCGGGCTTGATGGTGGAACCGTTGACCCGCATGGCCCAGTAATGGACTACTTTCAAACCCGCCGCCACATGGTAATGGGTTGGGGGCAAAGGGATCCCCAAGGGCGCCTCGAGGCCGATCTCCTCCCTGATCTCCCGGGAGGCGCACTCCGGAATCGTCTCTCCCACATCGAGCTTGCCCTTGGGCCAGGACCAATCGTCGTATTTGGGCCGATGGATCAGCAGGACCTCAAGGGAGCCCCTCGTGACGCGCCAAGGAAGGGCGCCGGCCGCCGTGACGGCGATTGGTTCCCCCGGATGGTCCGTTTGGTCGGCAACAGGCGTATCGCTGTTCAACTTCGTCGCTGCCTACCGCCGGGCAACTGCGCGTTGGCGGGACCTGGATGCAAGCAGCCAGGACTGGATGTCCAGCAGTGGTTCGCCGTCGCCGTCCAGGTGGAAACGGGTCCAATTGCCCTCGTTGTCCAAGTGCCAGCTCGCCGTAGCGGGGTCCAGGTAGCGGTCCAACAGCTCCAGGACCTCCGCGGTGTCTTCGCGGCTTGCGAGCTGGACCAAGGCTTCCACCCTGCGGTCGAGGTTTCGGTGCATCATGTCCGCGGAACCGATGTAGACCACGGGTTCGCTGCCGTTGGCAAACGCGAAGACGCGCGAGTGCTCGAGGAAACGGCCGAGGATGGAGCGGACAGTGATGTTCTCGCTCAGTCCCGGCACCCCGGGGCGGAGGGAGCAGATGCCGCGGACAATCACATCGACCTTCACGCCCGCCTGGGAAGCCCGGTAGAGGGCATCGATGATGGCCTCGTCCACCATGGAATTGACCTTGATCTGGACCCTGGCCGGGATACCGGCCCGGGCATTGCGGATCTCGGTTTCAATCCTCTCGATGAGCCCGGAGCGCACTGAACGCGGGGCAACGAGGAGCCGCTTGAACGTGGACTTGGGCGCGTAGCCGGAAAGCTGGTTGAAGAGCTTGGACAGGTCCTCGCCCACTTGCTCGTTCGAGGTCAGCAGCCCAAGGTCCTCGTAGTACCGAGCCGTGCGAGGGTGGTAGTTGCCCGTACCGATGTGGCAATAGCGGCGGAGGCCATCGACTTCCTGGCGGACCACAAGGGAAAGCTTGCAGTGGGTCTTGAGTCCCACGATGCCGTAGACCACGTGGACGCCGGCCTGCTCGAGCTTGCGGGCCCAGGAAATGTTGGCCTGCTCATCGAAGCGGGCCTTGATTTCCACAAGCGCCAGGACTTGCTTGCCGGCCTCGGCGGCGTCGATCAGGGCGTCCACGATCGGGGAATCGCCGGACGTGCGGTACAGGGTCTGCTTGATCGCCTGGACCTTGGGGTCGGAGGCCGCTTGCTCCAGGAAGGCCTGGACCGACGTCGAGAAGGAGTCGTACGGGTGGTGCAGCAGGATGTCCCGGCGACGCATGGCCGCGAAGACGTTGGCCGCCTTGGAGGTCTCGGATTCGTTCAAGTACCGGGAGGTGTGCGGAACGTGCTTAGGGTAATGCAGGTCCGCACGGTCGATCCCACCGATGACCGACAACCCACGGAGGTCCAGAGGGGCCGGAACCGAATAGACCTCGGACTCCTCGACGCCGAGTTCCCGGACCAGGAGGGCCCGGATGTTCGGGTTGATGTCCGTGGTGACCTCGAGGCGGACGGGCGGGCCGAAACGCCGGCGCAGCAGTTCCTTCTCGAGCGCCTGCAGGAGGTTCTCGGCGTCGTCCTCTTCAACCTCGACGTCTTCGTTGCGGGTAACCCGGAAGGTGTGGTGCTCCATGACTTCCATGCCCGGGAACAGCTTGTCCAAGTGGACGGCGATGACCTCTTCAAGGGCGATGAAACGGGCCACGCGGCCAGGGACGGCACCGGCGCGCGGTCCGTCGATGGAGATGAGCCGGGGCAGCTGGTCCGGAACCTTGACGCGGGCGAACAGTTCCTTGTCGCTCACAGGGTTCCGGACGATGACGGCCAAGTTCAGGGAAAGGCCGGAAATGTAGGGGAACGGGTGGGCCGGATCAACCGCGAGCGGGGTGAGGATCGGGAAGACCTTCTCGCCGAACATGATGCTCAAGCGGTGCTGCGCTTCGTCGTCGAGCTCGTCCCAACGCATCAGGTGGATGTGCTCGTAAGCCAGGGCCGGGCGGATCTGCTCGGCGAAAACGCGGGCGTGGCGCTCCTGCAGCTTCTGGGCGGCCTCACCGATCTGTTCCAGGACTTCGACCGGGCTCAGGCCGGCGGGGGAGGGCACCGCGAGCCCGGTGGCGATGCGGCGCTTCAAGCCCGCGACGCGCACCATGAAGAACTCATCCAGGTTCGAGGCGAAAATCGACAGGAAGTTGACCCGTTCCAGCAGGAAGAGGTCCGGATCCTCGGCGAGCTCAAGGACGCGTGCGTTGAAGGCGAGCCAGCTCAGTTCGCGGTCCAGGAAACGGTCCGGACTGATATCGCCTTCCGGGACCAAAGACGGCGCAAATTCCGGAATGTCGATGCGGTCCTGCGTAGCCCGCGCAGCCGGGACTTCGGATGACCCGAAGCGGGGAGGCAAGGTTGCGCCCTTGACCTCGGTTTTGGCGGTTCCGACCGGGTCCGGATTCATCGGGCTCTCCTTCGTTCAGAGCAGGTGTTCTTCAACCCTACAAGGATTCCACGTGCCGGAAACCCAGATGTCGCAAGCTTTCAGGTTCGCCGATGCCTGCGGTTACATTTGGGTTAACGGCCCGTACATGACGTCCACGTCCCAGCGTACGAATCCCAGCTTCTGGTAGAGGGCAACCGCGGCCGTGTTGTCGGCGTCCACGTACAGCATCACCGAATGCAGGTCATGGCCTTGCAAGTACCTGATTCCCGCGACAGTGAGTGCCTTGCCGAGCCCCATGCCCTGGGCTGCGGGAGTCACGCCGACCACGTAGACCTCGCCGATGGCCGGATGCGGACCTTGCCTCGGATGCACCTTCGTCCAATGGAAGCCGAGCAACTCACCCTCACGGTTCACAGCCAGCAGGAAACCCGCGGGATCGAACCAATCCTCGTCCATCCGCGCGTCCAGGTCCGCGCGCGTGAGCGAACCTTGCTCCGGGTGGTGCGAGAAGGCGGCCTTGTTCGCCGCGAGCCAGGCGGCCTCGTCCTGTCCCGGCACGAAGGCGCGCAGGGAGACTCCGTCCGGCAGCCCGACGTCGGGCAGTTCCGCGGTTGAGGACATGAGGCGCATCTTCCACAACTCGCGCACCGGACCGTAGCCGTAACGGTCGGCGAGATCGGCAGCGGCCTCATGGTTGCCGTGCGACCACGCGGTGAGCCCCTCGAAGCCGCGCTCGTCACGAAGCGAGTTCAGCAGCCTCCCGGAGACGCCCTGGTTCCGGTATGTCGGGTGGACCGCCATTTCCACCACCCCGGTTCCGTCTTCAGCTTCAACGACGACGGCGATCCCGGCCAGGTCCTGTCCGCTCACCGGATCGGACTGCTCGTCCGGCGCGTAGAGCGCAAGAGACGTCAGCGAGTGGTCGCCGGCGTCAGCCCCGCGCAACATGACGAGGGTTTGTTCGGACAGCGGCGGGTTGCCGTCCGACTCTTCCGCAGCGGCCGCGAGGGTTTTGATGTCCCTCAGCAGTTCGCCGTCCGGGGCGCCTTTGACAATGAGGACGGGCCAGTTCTCCGGGTGTGCAGGGCTCATGCTGCAAGGCTATACGTCCGGCGCCGGTTTGGCGGGATGGATTTTGCGGGCGACGCCCGGGCCGTGTAAGGTCTATAACTCGTCCGGCTTGCAAAGCGGGATGCGAGGGGGATCCACCAGTGGGGTGGCCTCGATACGTTCGACCCGTATGTCCTCCACTTTGCCCGGCAGGAAGCTGCCGGCAATAAAACATGAAAGCAGGCCCGGACTTCATGAGTCCGGGCCTGCTTTGTGATTGTCGGTTTCGCGGCGCGTTACGCCTCCGAGAGTTCATCCTCCGGCAGCCGGACGAGCGTCAGCCGGTAACCCACGTTGCGGACCGTGCTGATGAGGTTTTCGTGGTCAGGGCCAAGCTTGGCGCGAAGCCTCCGGACGTGTACGTCCACCGTGCGGGTGCCGCCGTAGTAGTCGTACCCCCACACTTCGGTCAGGAGCTGTTGGCGGGTGAAGACCCTCCCCGGATGCTGGGCGAGGTACTTCAGGAGCTCGAACTCCTTGAAGGTCAGGTTCAGTGCCTGCCCGTTGACCCGCGCCGTATAGCTTGTCTCGTCGATCACGACGCCGGCCGCCCGGATTTCGCTCTGCGGCTCCTCTTCGCCGGGGACGGCGCGGGCCATGGCCAGCCGGATGCGGGCTTCCACTTCAGCCGGTCCCGCGGAATCGAGGACGATGTCATCCACCGACCATGCCGAGGAAACGGCGGCCATGCCGCCTTCGGTCAGGATCAGGATGATCGGGGCGCTCAGGCCCGTGGCTTTCAGGAGCTGGGTGAGCGAACGCGCGCCCACCAGGTCCTTGCGCGCATCGAGGAAGACGACGTCGGTGGGATCCGTTTCCAGCAAAGCCGTGGGCTCCGCCGGAAGGATGTGAACGCGATGGTTCAAGAGTTCAAGCGCAGGCAGGATGTCTACCGACGAGCCGGTGCTGTTCGTCAGGAGCAGGATGTGCGACATATTTCCTCCAAGGGCGGTCGGCGCATCATCGGGCGTCTGAACCGGGTTTCCACCGGCCGGTAGCTCCTCGTATCCGGCGTGGTCCCGTTGTAACGGAAACCGTGCTTTTAGAAGCGCTGTTGACAACCGAGTATACCTAACAGCCCTTTCCACGTCAGGGATTAGTGACACCTTCGGTTCCCTTTTGCGACATATTTGAGCCACATAGGGCAGGATTGGCAAGAGGCCAAAGGCATGTTGATGTTGGAACGAAAAGTCAGGGACACTGTGAAGTCTTGGAGCATCGGGGTCGTCGGCCTCGTGGCGCTCGCGGTCATCGTGGCCGGTACCTACGGTCCGCCTGCAGTAATGGTGGCCATCGGGGTCCTCGCCGCTGCCGCCGTCGGGGTGGGATGGCCCCACTTCCTGGCCGTCCCCGCGAAGAAGACGCTCGCCACGGTCATCGGCTTGAGCGGGGCGGGCTCCGCCGTCGCTTCCGCCTTCGTCCCGCCGCCCGGATTCCTTGACGCGACTCCGGCCTTCATCGGCGCAGGGGTCGTGGCTGTCTTCGTGGTCCAGTTGATCCGGGGTACGGGCCAGGCCCAAAGGCTCGAGTCGACCCTTGGAAGCTGCGCCGGCGTGCTCTTGAGCTGCCTCGGCGCGGGCTGGATTGCCGGGGCGCGGTTCAACGGCATCAAGGAAATGGTGCTGGTGGCGGGCCTCAGTGCCGCTGTCGCCTTGCTCGCGGGACTGCTCCGCTGGCCGGACCGGGTGGTGGCGCCCTTGGGCATCGTCGCGGCAGGATTGGTGGCGCCACTCGCGGGACTTGTCTTTTCCGACATTTCCATCGTGCCGGCCATCGTCTTCGGCGTGGTGGTCGGTTCCGTCCTGGTCAGTTTCCGGCGGATGGTCACGCTGCGGCTCGGCCGGCTGAATTTCGCCGCGGTCCTGGGCATGGGCGTCGCTCCCGTGTGGGCGGTGGGCGCCTTGTCCTACTTCATCGACAAACTACTCATCTACTAACGGTTAGGATGGCATCATGTCCGTTCTTGCATATGAAATCTTCTTCCTTGTCCTCCTGACCATCGCCGGCCTCTCGATGGCGTGGTTCGCCGGCTTTGTTGTCTACCGTCTCTTCCGGGGCCAGAAGTAGCGCCGAGGCACTCTTCGTTCCCGTCCCGCCCCTTGTTCCACTGAGGTAAATGCCGTGCCCATCGAAATTCCCACCGACCTGACCCCCGAACTGGTACCGCTTTCCTGGCTCATTGGTGAGTGGGAAGGCCGGGGACGGCTTGGGACCGGCGAGGAAGACTCGGAGCATTTCATCCAGCACGTCTCCTTTACCCACCACGGCCTGCCATACCTGGAGTACCGCGCGGAAAGCTGGCTCAGCGACGAGCACGGCACCAAGCTGCGGCCCTTGACGGTGGAAACCGGCTTTTGGGCCTTGGAGCGCAAAATGCTCGACGCCGACGGCGGTCCCGGCCTCACGCCGGCAGAGATCGTCCCCGTGATGAAGACCGCCGACGACGTCGAAGCCCTCCGCAATGCGGAAGGCGGATTCGATATCTCGGTGTCCATCGCGCATCCCGGTGGGATCAGCGAGCTGTATTACGGGCAGATCAAGGGCCCGCAAATCCAGATGAGCACCGACATGGTGATGCGCGGTGGCCACTCCAAGGAATACACTGCCGCCACACGCATCTTCGGCCTCGTAGACGGCAATCTATTGTGGCGCTGGGATGTGTCCACACCGGGTAAGTCGCTCGAGGCCCATGCTTCGGCTTTTCTGAACAGGGTCTCGTAGGGGTACGCAACCTCGCTGATCGCCCGGTTCCGCAGCTCGAACCGAGGAGCAGCAAGTGAACGAAGCAGCAAAACCTGCCAGCTACGACGACCTCAAAGCCGTTTTCTTCAACGGCACGCTCAAGCCGTCCCCGCAAGTGAGCAATACGGACGGCGTCATCGCCATCAGCCGGCGGATCATGGAAAAACAAGGCGTCAGCACGCGCCTCATCCGGACCGTGGACCACGATATTGCGGCCGGGGTGTATCCGGACATGCGCGAACATGGCTGGGCCTCGGACGAGTGGCCGGAACTGTATCCGGCGGTCCAGGAAGCCGACATCGTGGTGGTGGCCGGGCCCATCTGGCTGGGTGACAATTCTTCCCAGACCAAGAAACTCATTGAGCGGCTCTACGCCCACTCCGGGCAACTCAACAGCAAGGGCCAGTGGGCTTTCTACCCGAAGGTCGGCGGCTGCCTGATCACCGGTAACGAAGACGGAATCAAGCATTGCGCCATGAACGTCCTGTACAGCTTGCAGCATGTGGGCTTCACCATCCCGCCCCAGGCCGATGCGGGCTGGATCGGACCGGTCGGCCCCGGCCCGAGCTACCTCGATGAAGGATCCGGCGGCCCGGAGAGCGACTTCACCAACCGGAATGCCACCTTCATGACCTGGAACCTGCTGCACTTCGCCCGGATGCTCAAGGACGCCGGAGGCATTCCCGCTTACGGCAACCTCCCGGATGAATGGAAAGCCGGTACCCGCTTCGATTTCGAAAACCCGGAATACCGCTGAGCCCCAAGGACTTCTACTACATATGACTTACAAGAGCCCACTATTGTCGCGCCCTGGAGCCGTCGAAGGCGGCGGCGAGGATTCCGGCGTCGCGGCCCACTACGGGGAGCCCCTCCGTGAGCAGCGCGCACTCGCCGCTGGTACCGCCGTCGTCGACCTTTCCTACCGGGGTGTGGTGACGGTTGCCGGACCGGACCGCCTCAGTTGGCTCAACACACTGTCTTCACAGCAGGTCACCAACCTCCAGCCGGGCACCTCGAGTGAACTGTTGCTCCTCACCATCCAAGGGCGCATCGAATTCGACGCCCGTGTTGTGGACGACGGCGAGACGACGTGGTTGCTCGTGGAGGCGGCCGAGGCGGCGCCGCTGGCCGAGTGGCTTACCAAGATGAAGTTCATGCTGCGGGTCGAAGTGGCGGATGTCTCGGCGGATTGGGCGGTCGTCGGCTCCACCAAGGCGGTTGACGCGTGGTCCGGGCGCCTCGTGTGGGAGGACCCCTGGCCGCATATCGGGGCCGGGGGATACTCCTACAGCCTGGTCAGCGAAGACTCGCACCCGGGCCTGGAGCGGCCGTGGTTCGAGTACCTCATTCCGGCCGCCGAGCTTGAGTCCGCCGTAGAGGGGATGGCCCTTGCAGGATCGATGGCCGCCGACGCGCTCCGCATTGCGGCGTGGCGGCCGCGCTTCGGGGCGGAAACGGACGAGAAGACCATCCCGCACGAGCTCGATCTCCTGCGGACCTCGGTGCATCTCGCCAAAGGCTGCTACAAAGGCCAGGAAACCATCGCCCGCGTCCACAACTTAGGACACCCGCCCCGCCGGCTCGTCTTCCTCCAACTGGACGGATCGCAGCACACGCTTCCTGCGGCCGGAAGCTCCGTATTTGCCGGGGAACGCAAGGTGGGTACCCTGACATCTGTGGCCCAGCACTTCGAAATGGGGCCGGTAGGATTGGCGCTCATCAAGCGGTCTGTCGACCCCGGTGAAGTGCTGACCGTCCTGGATGGCGATGAACCTTACCCCGCTGCCCAGGAAGTAATCGTTGCGCCCGACGCCGGACAGGTCGTGGGGCGCCAGACCGGATTCCTGAAGGGACCCCACCGATGAGCGAGACCAACGGCGCCGATGCCGAGACCATGAGCGAGGATGACGAAGCCATTGCCCTGGCGCACACCCTGTTCGACGCCGCCCGGGAAGGTAATTCCGAACTGCTTCGCAGCTACCTCAATGCCGGCGCGCCTGCCCGAATGACCAATGCCGCCGGGGATTCGCTCCTCATGCTGGCCGCTTATCACGGCCACGCGGAAACCGTTCAGCTGCTGCTCCACCACGGTGCCGATACGAACGCGGCCAACGATCGGGGCCAGACGCCGTTGGCCGGAGCCGTCTTCAAGGGCTACAGCGAGGTGGCCCGCGTCCTGATCGACGCCGGGGCGGATCCCGACGCCGGCAGCCCCACAGCGCGCGAGGCCGCCCGGATGTTTGCCCGCACGGACATTCTCGAATTGCTCGGGTAGGCTTCCGGGCTCCGTTTCGACGGTTCCCGGCGCGCTAGGTGTTCGTAAGCGTCGAATGTGCAGGGAATCGTCGGAACCGGGCAAACTTGTCGCCGATTATTCCATGTGGAATAGTTGAGATGGAATAATTCGGATGGAGGAGTGATGGCGAAAGTTTCGTTGACCCCACTCGGTGTCGCCGCGCTCGCCCTCCTCGTCGAAGCGCCAATGCATCCTTACGAGATGTACCAGCTCCTGATGGCACGGCAGGAAGACCGATTGGTCAAAGTCCGGCCGGGAACGCTGTACCACGCAGTGGGAAGGCTTGAAGAGGCTGGCTTGGTGGAAGCCGCGGGAATCGACAGGGCAGGCAACCGGCCCGAGCGCACTACCTACCGGATCACGGGGACTGGCCGGGAGGCCTTGACCGAGCGCCTCCGGAGCATGCTCGCCGAACCCGTGAACGAATACCCCAGCTTCCCGCACGCGATCGCCGAGGCACACAACCTGCCATCCGGCGTCGTGGTTGAACTCCTCGACCAGCGCGTGGCGAGCCTCGAGCAGCAACTCGACTTCCTGCACCGCGGTGAGGAGTCGGTCGTCGAGCGGGGCATTGAACGCAGGTTCTGGCTCGACGTCAAGTACCAGCAATCCATGCTGCGGACCGAAATTGATTGGATCCGCGGCTTCCAGGACGAGCTCCGCAGCGGGCAGCTCCCATGGTAACCAGCCATCCGGCTCCCCATCCCGCAAGAAAACAGTCAAAGGAATCCCATGGAAAACGTCACTAAACCGTGGCCCGCACTATGGTCCCTCGTGGTCGGGTTCTTCATGATCCTGATCGACACCACCATCGTCTCCGTGGCCAACCCGCGGATCATGGAGGGCCTGCACACTGACATCAACGCCGTCATTTGGGTGACGAGCGCCTACCTCCTCGCCTATGCAGTGCCGCTGCTGATCACCGGGCGGCTTGGCGACCGTTTCGGACCGAAAAACCTTTACCTGATCGGCCTGGTTGTCTTCACGCTCGCGTCATTGTGGTGCGGGCTCTCGGGCGACATCGGCACGTTGATCACCGCCCGTGTGATCCAGGGCATCGGCGCAGCCATGATGACGCCGCAGACAATGGCCGTCATCACTCGTATCTTCCCGCCGGACCGTCGTGGCGCTGCCATGGGCCTCTGGGGAGCCACCGCGGGCATGGCGATCCTGGTGGGACCGATCCTTGGCGGTGTCCTGGTTGACGGCTTCGGCTGGCAGTGGATCTTCTTCATCAACGTACCGATCGGCATCGTCGGATTCATCCTGGTGACCCGGCTCGTGCCGAAGCTGACCACGCACAGCCACAAGTTCGACGTCCTGGGCGTGCTGTTGTCGGCCGCCGGGATGTTCCTGCTGGTGTTCGGCATCCAAGAGGGGCAAAGCTACAAGTGGGGAACCGTGGCCGGACCCATCTCCGTGTGGGGCTTGATCATCGCGGGCCTCGTTGTCCTTGCGGTATTTGTCGTGTGGCAATGGGTGCTGGAACGCCGGGGCGGCGAGCCCTTGCTGCCTTTGGGTTTGTTCAAGGACCGCAACTTCTCGCTGGGCAACGCCACCATCATGTCGGTAGGCTTCACAATCACCGCTTTCCCCTTGCCCACCATTTTCTACTACCAAGTAGTCCGGGGCCTGACGCCCACGCAGTCGGCATTGCTCATGATTCCGATGGCCGTGATTTCCGGCGGCTTGGCACCCGTCGTCGGACGCTTGATCGACCGGATCAATCCGCGCTGGTTTGCCGCCTTCGGGCTTGTCTGCTTGTCCGGCGCGCTGTTCTGGACGGGGTCCCTCCTGAAGCCGGATACTGCCATCTGGATGTTCTTGTTGCCTAGCGCCCTCCAGGGCGTGGCGAACGGCTTCATCTGGGGTCCGGTCTCCAACGCCACCACGCGCAACCTCCCGCCGCGCCAAGCGGGCGCGGGTTCCGGCGTCTTCAATACGACGCGCCAGATCGGTGCCGTACTGGGATCGGCCGCGATTGCCGCGCTGATCCAGGCCCGGCTCGCGGTGGAGCTGCCCGCGGCGCCTCCCGGTGCGTCTCCGGCCGGCGAGAGCGGCTTCACCGGTGCCTTGCCTCCGTTCCTGCACGAGGGCTTCTCGACGGCGATGAGCCAGTCGGTCTTGCTGCCCGCCTTCGCGATCCTGGTGGGTGCGGCCGTGGCGCTGTTCTACGCCAAGCCGAAGGTGGTTCAGGGCTGGGGTGCCGCGCCTTCCAAGGAAGAGGCGCGTACGGGTGATGGCCAGCCCGAGGCCGTATCGCGCGACGGCGGCCAGCGGAACCGCTGATTTGCGCGAAGTGCCGGCAGCCACCCTAAAGGGGTGCCTGCCGGCCTTTTGCGTCCTGCACGCTTTAGCGGAGCAGGACGGAAGTCTGGATGCCGCCGTCGACGAATCCGAGGCGGCGGGCGAGCGCGAGCGATCCACGGTTGTCCAACGCCGTCCGCCATTGAAGGGTGAGCCCGGAGGCCAGCGCTTCGTGGGCCGCAATCGAGGCGGCCAGTGTTCCCAATCCTTGTCGGCGGAGTTCCGGCGGCACCAGGACGCCCATGTCCGCGAGGATCCCTTCCCATTCGGCGTACGCCGCGCATGCCACCGGCTGGCTTTCCGAATCGTTGCCGTCCATCACGGTGAAATGGTGGTCCATCCGTGTGAGGTGGACTTCGTTGACATCGTCCGGAGGGCACTTGCCTTCGAGTTCCAGCGCTTCGGGATGACCGTGGGAAACCGTGACTTCTCCTCCGGGCTGGAAGAGCGGCAGGTCGTCGGCAAAGAGCAGCGCGGACGTCCCGAGGCCGTGGCCGCCGTGGTCCCGGCTGAGCCTCAGGAGCGCTGAGTGTTCACTCAGCTCATCGTCCGGGAGGTCGACGGCGGCCGCCACCGCCCACGCCGGCGCCACCAATGCGGAGCGGCCGAAGAGCCGGACGAACGTGATGGACTCGGCTTCGTCGTCCTCCCGTACCAGCCGCTCTCCGGTGCGCGCGGCGAGCGATCCGCTGACGAAACTGAAGGCCTCGTCGTCGAATCCAAGATGACGGGCCCAGGCCAACAGCACAATTTCGGCTGATCCCGCTTCAAGTTCCATGCATCGAGTCTATTCAGTGCGGCAAAAGAAGGAGCAAGCAGGCACATCGCGTGCTTGCTTGCTCCTTGGGGTGCGTTTGAAACGGCAGTAAAGCCGGCCCAGGCGAGCGGCGCCGCCTTAGCCGAACAGGACGGCGGCTTCGTCGTAGCGGTGCTGGGGGACGGTCTTGAGCTTGCCGAGGGCGGCGTCGAATTCGACGTGCTCGATGTCGGTTCCTTTGAGGGCCACCATGGTTCCCCACCGGCCTTCGACCACGGAATCGATGGCGGCCATGCCGAGGCGGGTGGCGAGGACCCGGTCGAAGGCCGAGGGGACGCCGCCGCGTTGGATGTGTCCCAGGATCGTGGCACGGGTTTCGATGCCGGTGCGGGCCTCGATCTCCGGAGCCAACTGGTCGGCGATGCCGCCGAGGCGCGGGCGGCCGAAGGTGTCCAGGCCGCGTTCGGAATGAGGCGCCTCCATGTGGTCCGGCACGAAGCCTTCGGCTACGACCACGAGGGGTGCGCGGCCGCGGTCGTGGGCTTCCTGGACCCATTTGGAGATTTGTTCGATGCTGACCTTTTGTTCCGGGATGAGGATCGCGTGGGCGCCGGAGGCCATGCCGGCGTGCAGGGCGATCCAGCCGACGTGGCGGCCCATGACTTCGGCGATCATGCAGCGGTGGTGCGATTCGCCCGTGGTGCGGAGCCGGTCGATGGCCTCGGTGGCGATCTGTACTGCGGTGTCGAACCCGAAGGTGTAGTCGGTGGCGTCGAGGTCGTTGTCCACGGTCTTGGGCACGCCGACGATCTTCAGTCCGGCGTCGGTGAGCCGCTTCGCCGCGGCGAGGGTCCCTTCGCCGCCGATCGCGATAATGGCGTCGATGCCGAGCCGTTCCATGTGGGCCTTGATGACGTCCGGGCCGCCGCCGTTTTCGAACGGGTTGGTGCGGGAGGTACCCAGGATGGTGCCGCCCTGCTTGGCGATGCCGCGGACCATGGTCCGGGGGATGGGAATGACGTCGCCCTGCACTACTCCGCGCCATCCGTCGCGGAAACCGACGAATTCCTGGCCGTGGATCGCGATGCCTTTGAGTACGGCACCGCGGATGACGGCGTTCAGTCCGGGGCAGTCGCCACCGCTGGTAAGGATTCCAATTTTCATGAGGGCTCAAATCCTGGCTAGGAGGTATACGTGCGGAGCGCCACGCTGAGCTCACAACGATTGTAGGCGGCAATGTGGGGTAGGACACAAACCATGACTGCCTCCGGCGATGAGAGTCCGGAAACGCAATTGAAATATCACCGGGTCCCGGACCCCGCCCTGCGCGCGGCAAAAAACCGGCGCCCCACCAAGTAAGTGGGGCGCCGGTGGGCCTTCACGGCCTGCTGGATGATGTCGTTTGGTCGAGCGCTATGTGCCCTGCGAACGCTGGTTCAGGAACGATTCCAAGGCGATGGTGCCGTTCTGGTTGGGTAGCAGCAGCCAGGCAACCACGTAAATCCCAATGGCTGGTCCCGGCAAGAGGCAGAAGATGAGGTAGCCGATCCGGACGTACGCCACGTCAATGTTGAATTTGGCGGCAATGCCTCCGCAGACGCCTCCAAGCCAACGCTGCGGACCGCGCGTCAGGCCTATGCTCCGTACGATGCTGAAGAACTTGTTCATGGCTAGAGCCTTCCCTGTTGTGGATGCTTTGTCACGTGCGGTGCGATGTCAGTGGGCTGAATCACCGGACGACGAGCCCGCCCCGGACTTCCGGGAACGCGCGGAGATCAAGCCCCCGATGACAAGCGCGGCGCCGGCTCCGATCATGAGTCCGATCAGGACGTAGTTTCCGTCAAGGATCACCAGCCCCAGGTTGGAAATGATGTTCAGGATCGCGAGGGCTACGATGATCAGCCCCCAGACCACAGTCCCTACCCGCACCCGCGATGCCGCCGGTACATGCCCTGTCTCGAACGACGACACATGTCCTGCGTCGAACGACGAGGTGGATTCGTGCGTGCTCATGTCAGTTTCCTTCCTGGACAGTGACGTTGCTGAAGGTGCCGTCGAGTTTGATGACCAGCTTCGCTCCGGGCTTGTCCGTGTTGAAGCTGTTGCGCGTCCCGCCGCTGCTTTGGGTGATGGCTCCGCCGTCCTGCTTGAGGTTCGCGAAAGTCATGTCGGCCTGCAGCTCCACAGGCACGTTCGCCGGGATGACGAGCTTGATGTTGCTGGCGGTCACGTCCATCGGAACCACGACGTCGGAGGCCAGCGGCGCGGACAGGTTCAGCTTCGTCAGGTCAACAGTCCCGTCACCCGCCGTGATGTTGTATCCCTTGCTGGCGTCGTCGATGCTGACGGGGCTCCATTGGGCATTCCGCAACTGGAAGTGCTGCCCTGCGTTGGAAGCGACGTTGAACACTGCCCCGATCACCAAGGCCACGACGGCCAGGAAACCGAGAAGGCCCGAGGTCCGGCCGCGAAGCCCGGCAACCAGGATGCCAAGGCCGAGGACTCCGGCGCCGACAGCCCAGGCCACAGCGTCAGTGGCGCCTCCGAGGTGGACGGTATTGCCGGCGTCGAGCAGCTTGACCGTGCCGCCGGCCAGCAAAGCCGCACCTAGCGAGACGGCGACGATCGCCGCCCCGGGGCCCTGCCGCATCGGTCGTGGGGGCTGGGCGGGCTGGCCACCTGCCGGGTGGAAGCCCGTCGGGTTGAAGGGACCCGAAGGCGTCGAGGGGCCGTCAGTCCCATAGGCTCCCGACCCATAGGGGTTCGCGCTGTAGGCGCTTGAGTAGCCAGTGCCCGACGGCGGTACCGCACCGAAACTTTGCGCCGCGCCGTCGTACGGGCTGCTTGGAGTAGTGCCCGTTGCAGTGCCGGCGGCACCTGCGGCCGTTGCATAATCCGGTGTTCCCATGGCTTGCCTTCCGTTCCGGCCTCGACGGCCGGTCTTATTGCGCTGGACGAGGAAGTAGATCAGGTAAGCGGCGCCACCCACCCAGAACAGCGTCCAGAAGAGCCCGGGAAGGCCGTTCCAACCCCATCCCCAGAAGCCGTGGCCTAGGCCTGGCAGTCCGATGATGGTGCTGATCAGCGCGCCGGTCATACCTGCGGACCAGCGGCCCGCCCAGGCTTCCTGGGCGTGGATCCGGCCGTCGGGTTCGGGCAGGAACGCCCAGGCAAGGCCGTAGAGCAGGATCCCGATGCCGGCAAAGAGAGCCAGGACAATGAAGATGCCGCGGACAATGAGGGGATCGATGCCGAACCGGTGTGCGATGCCGCTGGCAACGCCGCCGACCCAGCGGTCCGGCCCGCGCCTGATGCCTTGGCTCCTGATCCAGTCGAAGAAGTTCTGCGATGTGGTGGGAGCTGCGTAGCTTGGTGCGCCTGTGCCGGTGTGGCTTCCTGCGCCGGTGCCGGGCTGCGCGGGTTCTTCCGTCGAGCCGGCGTCGGCCTGGTTGCTGGAATCTTCAGGATGTGGTTGCTGCGGAAGGTCCGCAGGCCGTTCCGGGTCCTCTGGATTCATGCTGTGCGAGTTCATGCTTCGATCTTGCCGTCCGCGGAGGATCGGCTCTATTGGGGGATACCCTGAACGTTCCCTGAGTGGCCCCCTGAGATGCCGCCCTTGCCGGCGCCGCAGCCCCTGATCCGTGTTTGGATGGATTCATGACAACAGTTCCGCAACGCCCGCCGCTGGTCCGCAGCAGCGACCGCATGATCGCGGGCGTATGCAGCGGACTGGCCGAACACTTGGGCGTGCCGGTGAAGTATGTCCGGCTCGGCATGGTTCTCGCGTCGTTCGCTGGCGGCGCAGGGTTGGCGTTCTATGCATGGTTGTGGGTGATGGTGCCTACCGCGGACGAAAGCGCCCGCCGCAACGCCCGCCGGCCGGCGTCGCCCATTGCTCCCGCGGTGAGCCTGGGCGCATCGGTTCCGGGCGCATCGGTTCCGGGCGCGTCGGTTTCGGGGGCGACGACCCCCGCCGGAACAACGAATGCCGTCCCGCCGTACGCGGCGGCCTTTCCCCACCCGGTGGCTTCCCACCCGGTGGCTCCCGACGCCGGTGCGCCGCCTTTGGCGCCGGCCCAGCAGGTCCCCGTCATCCCTTCGTGGTTCAGCCTCCGGCGCATCCCGTACGGCAAGGAGATCCTGCTTGGCGCTGCTCTGCTCGTTGTGGCAGCCATCCTCATCGCCCGGCAGCTCGGCGTCAATGTTCCGCTGGGTACGCTGATCCCGGCGGCCGCAATCCTCGGGGGAGCGGCGATCGCGTGGATGCAGCTTGACGAGACACGCCGGGCCGGGCTCGTGGACAAGACTAAGGCTGACCAGGCCGGCGGGTGGGTCCGCCTGGCTGCCGGCCTCGCGCTCGTGGTCGCCGGAGTGCTGGTGATGGTGTCCGGATCCGGTTCATGGGAACAGATGTGGCTCGCCCTTTTGGCGTCGGTCGCCGTGCTTGGCGGTGTGGCGCTGGTGTTACTGCCTTGGGGCCTCAAGTTCTGGAAGGACCTCGAAACGGAGCGCTCGGCACGGGTCCGGGAGACAGAACGTGCCGAGATCGCCGCCCACTTGCACGATTCCGTCTTGCAGACCCTCGCCCTCATTCAGCGACGGGCCGGCTCCGAGCAGGATGTGGTGCGGCTTGCCCGGGCCCAGGAGCGGGAACTTCGCACTTGGCTGTATCGCGATGACGCAAAGGATTCCGGGCTGCTCGCCGAGCGAATCGCGGCGGCGGCGGCCGAAGTGGAGGACGCCCATGGGCACGCGGTCGACGTGGTGAGCGTCGGTGACGCGGTGATGACGGACCGGCACGAAGCCCTCGTCCAGGCGGCTCGCGAAGCGATGCACAACGCCTCGAGGCACGGCGGGGGAGCCGTATCCGTCTACCTTGAGAGTTCCGATGCCGGCAGCGAGGTCTTCGTGCGGGACCGCGGCCCCGGCTTCGATATGGCAGCGGTTCCGGACGACCGGCTTGGAGTGAAGGAATCAATCATCGGCAGGATGAAGCGGCACGGCGGCTCGGCAACCATCAGCAGCAGTTCCGATGGCACCGAAGTCCGGCTGCGGCTGCCCGCCGAGAACGGCGACAAAGCCGAAAACCGAAACGAAGAAGGCAAGGCATGAGCACAGGGCAAGAACCCCGAACGGTCCGCGTTGTGATCGTCGACGATCACGCCATTTTCCGTTCCGGACTTAAGGCGGACCTCGATTCCCGGATCGACGTCGCAGGCGAGGCCGGAACGGTGGAACAAGCGATCGCCGTCATTTCCGACGTCAGGCCGGAAGTAGTGCTCCTCGACGTGCACTTGCCGGGCGGCCTGGGCGGTGGCGGGCGCGAAGTAATCAACGCCTCGGCTCCGTTGTTGGCAAGCACGCGCTTCCTTGCGTTGAGCGTGTCCGACGCCGCCGAAGACGTCGTGGCCGTCATTAGGGCGGGTGCGCGCGGGTACGTCACCAAGACGATTTCCGGCCCCGAGATCTCCGACGCCGTCGTCCGCGTCGCCGACGGAGACGCCGTTTTCTCACCCCGCTTAGCCGGATTTGTGCTCGATGCCTTCGGAACGGCACCGGCGGAAATTGCCGACGACGAGCTGGACCGCCTCTCCGCCAGGGAACTCGAGGTCATGCGCCTCATCGCCCGCGGCTACAGCTACAAGGAAGTGGCCAAGGAACTGTTCATTTCCATCAAGACCGTTGAAACCCACGTCTCCGCCGTGCTCCGTAAGCTGCAGCTTTCCAGCCGGCACGAGTTGACGAAATGGGCCGCCGAACGCCGCCTCCTCTAGCCCCCGCTCAGATATATATCTCAATTCCCCGACGCCCGCTCACCTTTTGGTGCCTTAAGGCAAGACGCTCGCTCACCTTTTGGTGCCTTAAGGCAAAACGCCCGCGCACCGTCCATCGACAGTGCGCGGGCGTTTTGGATCCGGGAGCCTACTTGGCCTGGCCCAGGAAATCCTGGAGGCGTCGGACGCCTTCGGCGAGGTCTTCGTCGCCCAAAGCGTAGGACAGCCGCACGTAGCCCGAGGGGCCGAATGCTTCGCCGGGAACGATGGCCACTTCAACCTCGTCCAGGATCAGCGAGGCAAGTTCTGCCGAGGTAGACGGACGGATCGGACCGTTCGCGGTCGGGAATTCCTTGCCCAGCAGCCCACGGACGTCGGCGTACACGTAGAAGGCGCCGGTCGGCGTCGGGCATTCCACGCCTTCGATGGCGTTCAGCCCGGCGACGATCGCCTTGCGGCGGCGGTCGAAGGCTACCTTCATCTCATCGACGGCGGTCAGCGGACCGGAGACGGCGGCAAGGGCACCGATCTGCATGATGTTGGAGACGTTTGACGTCGCGTGGGACTGGAGGTTGGTCGCAGCCTTGATGACGTCTGCCGGGCCGATCATCCAGCCGACGCGCCATCCGGTCATGGCGTAGGTCTTTGCCACGCCGTTCAGGATGACCACCTTGTCGCCGAGTTCCGGAGCGGCAGTGGCGATCGAGGTGAAGGGCACGCCATCGTAGGTCAGGTGCTCATAGATCTCGTCCGTGACAACCCAGAGTCCCTTGGACGCTGCCCATTTTCCGATCTCGGCGACCTGTTCGGCGCTGTAGACAGCGCCGGTCGGGTTGGACGGGGAAACGAACAGGAGGATCTTCGTCTTGTCCGTCACGGCGGCTTCGAGCTGCTCGACAGTCACGAGGTAGCCCTGTTCGGGACCCGCGAAGACCTCGACCGGCACGCCGCCGGCCAAGCGGATCGCTTCCGGGTACGTCGTCCAGAACGGGGTGGGAATGATTACTTCGTCGCCCGGATCAACGAGGGTTGCGAACGTGTTGTAGACAGCCTGCTTGCCGCCGTTGGTGACCAAAACCTCGGACGCCTCGACCTTGTAGCCGGAGTCGCGGAAAGTCTTGTCCGCGATGGCCTGCTTGAGTTCAGGAAGGCCGGCGGCGGGCGAGTAACGGTGGTACTTGGGCTGGGCGGCGGCTTCGACGGCGGCCTTGACGATGTAGTCGGGGGTCGGGAAGTCGGGTTCCCCTGCGCCGAAGCCGATCACGGGGCGGCCCGCTGCCTTCAGGGCCTTCGCCTTGGCGTCAACGGCAAGGGTGGCGGATTCGGCGATGGCGGAAATTCGCTGTGAAATGCGGGCGGCAGGTGTTCCGGCAGACATTTAGCACCGTTCTTCGCTGGCAGCTGAGGAGCTGGATGATGGGATTCGACGGAATCTACTTTATGCTGTTCTGCGGAGCGATCGGGCTAACACCGGGAAAGTGACAGTTGAGGCTGATCACATGGACCGGACAGCCGGGACACTCCGAAAATGGCCCGGTTCGACTATCGCGAAGTTGTTGCGTAGACTGGTTCACCGGTGTTGAAAAACATCACAATGGTTCGCGCCTCAGGTTGGGCCGGGATTCTCGAGTCGAGGGTTCTTTGGTCTGCCCGGAACGCGAATAAATATGGGCTCGTTCCATAGGGTAGTGGCGCAATTGGTAGCGCAGCGGTCTCCAAAACCGCAGGTTGCAGGTTCGAGTCCTGTCTGCCCTGCGCAAGCTGTTCCGGGGTTTATCCCCTGAACAAGCGCAGCAACCATGGCTCTGATCAGGGCCGGGTCAACGACGTTTGCATAGATGAGTGAGGAACAGGTGACCGAAACAGCTGCAAGCAGCTCGAAGGGCCGTCCTGCCAAAAAGGCCGATTCCGGCTTCTTCGCTCGAATCGCACTCTTCGTCCGCCAGATTATCGGCGAACTCAAGAAGGTCGTGGCCCCCACCCGCAAGGAACTGATCAATTACACGCTCGTGGTGCTGGTATTCGTGGCAATCATGATGCTTGTCGTCACTCTGCTGGATTTGGTCTTCGGCACTGGAATCAAGTGGATCTTCGGCGGTACAGGCGTCACGAACAGCTAGGCGCGGATCACTCCGCAAACCGTGTTGAATTCCCTTCAAATTCAAGGGATTTGGCAGGGTTTGCGGAATTGAGCCATTTAAATAGGCATGTTAGGCAATGAGGAAGCAGGAGACCAAGTGTCTGAGCAGGAGCTCGAGGTAACTGAGACTGAGCTGGATGGCCCGGCAGGCAACGCGGCTGAAGCCGTGGAGGAGTCCGAGGTCGAATCCGCTGCACCCGAAACTGCCGACGTCGACGACGAGACCGACGTCGATCCCGAGGACGCTGACGCGGCCGACGACGAAGAGACCGACTACGAAGAGGCGGATGACGCCGAAGAGTCGAACGACGACGCCCTCGCCTCCGCTGCCGCGAAGGCACCCGTTGATCCCGCCGAAGAGTTCAAGGCCAAACTCCGCCGCCAGGAAGGTGACTGGTACGTCATCCACTCCTACGCAGGCTACGAAAACCGCGTCAAGGCCAACCTCGAAACCCGAATCCAGACCCTGGACATGGAAGATTACATCTTCGAGATCCAGGTTCCCATGGAGGAGGTCGTCGAGATCAAGAACGCCCAGCGCAAGATCATCAACCGCGTGCGCATCCCGGGCTACGTCCTGGTCCGCATGGACCTGACCGACGCTTCCTGGGGTGCGGTCCGCCACACCCCGGGCGTCACCGGCTTCGTGGGCAACGCGCACAACCCGGTTCCGCTGCGCCTCGATGAGGTCTTCTCCATGCTGGCTCCGGTCTTCGAAGAAGAGCAGCAGGAAAAGGGCAAGCCGGTCAACAAGCAGAACCAGGCGCCCGTCAACGTGGACTTCGAAGTCGGGGAATCCGTCATCGTCAAGGAAGGCCCGTTCGAAACCCTTCCGGCCACGATCTCCGAGATCAAGGTCGAATCGCAGACCCTCGTGGTCCTCGTGTCGATCTTCGAGCGAGAGACTCCGGTTACGCTCGCATTCAACCAGGTCACCAAGATCTAGTTGACCCCAAAGTTTCGCTCCGCGGATGCCTGCTTAGCAGCCACGGAGCGGCCGGCCGCCTTGCCATGGCGGCCACAAACCTGAGGCACGCTCCTGTGTCCCAGGAAGTTATTGAGAGAAGGACCCACATTGGCTCCCAAAAAGAAGGTCACCGGCCTCATCAAGCTGCAGATCCAGGCAGGTGCCGCCAACCCGGCCCCGCCGATCGGTCCTGCGCTTGGCCAGCACGGTGTCAACATCATGGAATTCTGCAAGGCGTACAACGCTGCGACGGAAGCCCAGCGCGGAAACGTCATCCCGGTTGAAATCACGGTCTACGAAGACCGTTCCTTCACCTTCATCACCAAGACCCCGCCGGCTGCAGAGCTCATCAAGAAGGCTGCAGGCGTCGCCAAGGGTTCGGCTACCCCGCACACCGTCAAGGTTGCCAAGCTGACCCAGGCCCAGGTCAACGAGATCGCCAGCACCAAGATGGAAGACCTCAACGCCACGAGCCTCGAAGGCGCCGCAAAGATCATCGCGGGCACCGCTCGTTCGATGGGCATCACCGTCGAATAGTCGAGGAATGAACGGACGGTGAGGGCTGAGGAACGAGGCACTCGCCGGAAGTGAGTCCCGGAGGCTTTCGACAAGTAAACACCGTCGAATAGTCGAGGAATGAACGGACGGTGAGGGCTGAGGAACGAGGCACTCGCCGGAAGTGAGTCCCGGAGACTTTCGGCAAATAAATACCGTAGAGGGCTAAAACCCTCAACCGTCGGGAAACCGACACCAATGAATTATTGAAAATGTTGGAGATCCACGCCGGATTTCCAACTGTGGCAGGGCCCGGCGCGGTCCGCAGACCACAACTGCACAAGGAGAAATAAGCAGCATGGCAAAGCGCAGCAAAGCATATGAGGCAGCCGCGGCCAAGATCGAGGCGGACAAGGTTTACGCCCCGTTCGAGGCCATCAGCCTGGCGAAGGAAATCAACCCGTCCAAGTTCGACGCAACGGTTGAGGTAGCTTTCCGCCTCGGCGTTGACCCCCGTAAGGCCGACCAGATGGTCCGCGGCACGGTCAACCTGCCCCACGGCACCGGCAAGACCGCCCGCGTCCTCGTCTTCGCGACCGGTGACAAGGCCGAAGCAGCAATCGCTGCCGGCGCCGATTTCGTTGGTTCCGATGACCTGATCGAAAAGATCGCCGGCGGTTGGACCGACTTCGACGCAGCCGTTGCCACGCCTGACCTCATGGGTAAGGTTGGCCGCCTCGGTAAGGTCCTCGGCCCGCGTAACCTCATGCCGAACCCGAAGACCGGTACCGTGACCCCGGATGTCACCAAGGCTGTCAACGACATCAAGGGTGGCAAGATCGACTTCCGTGTCGACAAGCACTCGAACCTGCACTTCATCATCGGCAAGGTTTCCTTCGACGCCGTCAAGCTGGCTGAGAACTACGCAGCCGCCCTGGAAGAGGTCCTCCGTTTGAAGCCGTCGGCTTCGAAGGGCCGCTACATCCAGAAGGCCACCGTTGCCACCACGTTCGGCCCGGGCATCACCGTCGACCCGAACGTCACCAAGGTTCTCACCGAGGCGTAAGCCTGGCGAGCATCGAATCGAGAAGGACCGTCCGGCCTAGTGCCGGGCGGTCCTTTTTTCGCTCCCGACGGCGGCCCCCGTCGGGGTGCCGGGTTTCCCGACGGCGACTCCCGCCGTCGTAGGTGCCCCGCCAACGGGGTTCCCGCCAAGCCGCATCTACCGCCTCTGGCGGCCGCTCATTAAGCTAGGGACATGATTGACCAACGTCTGGATTTGTCCCGTTGCCCGGCGCGTCATGACTTTTAATGCCGGGGAAAACGAACATATGCTGGCAATCAAGACGCAGCTCGGCTTCCGACCGGCGGGACACGACGGCGAACGGCAAAAGAGGACCAAATGACGAGCACTGTGGAGATCGGCCAGCTCTGGATTCCCGATTCCCTGGACGGCAGGGACGCTAAGGATTTCCTGGACGCCGTCGAGGTCAGCCGCAAAGTCCGGATGCAGGTGTGGGGCAGCGACGACCTCGCATACACGCCGTTGGAGAAGCTCCTCGAGTTGTCGGATCCTTATGAGCGCCAGGTCATCCTGGTGGCGCGTGTTGATGGACGGATCGTCGGCACGGTGGATATCGCGCTCCCGCTCGCGGACAACATGGACCTGGCCGAGTTCACGCTCGATATCCTCCCGGACTTCCAGCGCCGGGGAATCGGCAAGCAGTTGCTGGAGGCGGCCGAGCACTTCGCCAGGAGCGAGGGCCGCAGCATCGTCCTGGTGGACACCAACCACCCCGCCTCATCGTTGCGGGGCAACGCGGATGAGCAGCTGGTTCCCGGCAGCGGCCTGGGCTTCGTCCCCTTGGCCAGCCGCGAGGTCGATTTCGCCATGCGGATGGGCTACACGCTCCAGCACATCGAACAGTTCAGTTCGTGCATCCTGCCGCTGGACTCCAAACTCGTGGCCGAGCTCGAACTTGAGGCCGAAGATACGAACGCGGGCCGGTACAGCCTCCACCATTGGACCGACCGTTGCCCGGAGCAGTGGCTTGAGGCCGTGGCTGCCCTGGAGAACGCGGCAGGGGAGCTGGCCACCGAGGGCGGCGAGGCTCCTGCGGGAGCGCAAGAGGAGCTGGTGTTCGACGCCGGTGTGTTGCGTCAGGCGGAGGACGCCGCCGTCGCGCAGGGCCGCCGCACGGTGGTCACCGCCGTCGAGCACGTTGCGAGCGGGCGCATTGTGGGACTGACCACCATCGGTGTCCTGGCGCAACGCCAGGACGTCGTTTTCCAGGACGACACGATCGTGTTGCAGGAGCACCGCGGAAACAAGCTGGGGCTGCTGATCAAGGTTGCCAACATGCAGCGGCTGAGCGAGCAGTTCCCGGATGCCCGGGTGATCTACACCTGGAACGCGCCCGAAAACCGCTACCTTCTGACGGTGAACCGCCAGCTGGGCTTCACGACCGCCGGCGTCACGGGATTGTGGCAGAAGGAACTGCCGGGCACGGGACCAAAGGTCACGTCGTCTGAGTAGTCGCCTGAGTAGTCGCCGCGATTTGGCGATGTGTTGGCCCGTCCCGTAAGCTTGAACCACCAAAGACCGTCGGTTGATGGGAATCCACTCCTCCGGGCACAGCTCAAGACTGTAGCCGTGCGCGGAAGAACCAAGTGGCTTCCTTGACGAAGGACCCTGACAAGGGCGGCCGGCGCAGGTGAACGAAGCAAGTCTCCATGATCGTTGTATTGTGTCGAGCCAAGCCCCGTGCATCTGCGCGGGGCGTTTTTAGTTGTAGCTCTTTTTGAGCGGGGACCCGGAAAACCGGCTTTATTCCCCGGAAGGAGGGTTATGGCAACGCCCAACAAGATCGCAGCAGTAGCTGAGATCACGAACGATTTCAAGGAATCGACCGCCGCTGTCCTGACCGAATACCGCGGGCTCTCTGTCGCACAGCTCAAGCAGCTGCGTGTTTCTCTCGGCCTGGACACCAAGTTCTCGGTCGTCAAGAACACCCTGACCGCCATTGCAGCCAAGGAAGCTGGTGTCGATGCGTTCGACGGTCAGCTCGCCGGCCCCACTGCGATTGCATTCATCAAGGGTGACGCGGTTGCTGCCGCCAAGAGCCTGACGGACTTTGCCAAGACCAACAAGCAGCTGATCATCAAGACCGGCTACTTCGAAGGCAAGGCACTGAACGCAGCAGAGGTTGCCGCCCTGGCGGCCCTCGAGTCCCGTGAGCTGCAGCTCGCAAAGGTTGCAGGCGTCCTCAAGGCTCCTGCCGCTGCTGCTGCACGCATCATCGACGCCCTGCGCCTCAAGCTTGAAGAAGAGGGCGGCGCTCCTGCTCCGGCCGCTGAAGAAGCACCGGCTGCCGAAGAGGCTCCCGCCGAGGCTGCTGCAGAAGAGGCTGCCGCTCCGGCTGAAGCCGCTGAAGCAGCAACCGAAGAGAACTAGGTTCTCCCCAAATCAAAACTCCGGTGCGGTAGCGGACATGCTCCGCGGCAGCACCACCTAAAGGAAGGACGCCAACATGGCGAAGCTCAGCAACGAAGAGCTCATTGAAGCTTTCAAGGAACTGACCATCATCGAGCTCTCCGAGTTCGTCAAGCTCTTCGAAGAGACCTTCGAAGTTACCGCTGCTGCCGTTGCAGTTGCTGGCCCGGCTGCCGGCGGCGCTGCTGAAGAAGCTGAAGAGAAGACCGAATTCGACGTCATCCTCGAAGCTGCTGGCGACAAGAAGATCGCAGTGATCAAGGAAGTCCGCGCTATCACCTCCCTCGGCCTCAAGGAAGCCAAGGACCTGGTTGACGGTGCTCCGAAGGCTGTCCTCGAAGGTGCGAACAAGGAAGCTGCCGAGAAGGCCAAGGCTCAGCTCGAAGAAGCTGGCGCCACCGTTACCATCAAGTAACTCGCTTTACCAAGGAAGCCCCGTCCGGATTCGTCCGGGCGGGGCTTCCTTGCTTTTAAGGCAACGCGGGGTCACTTACGGCCCACGTTGGTGCCGCAGAATCATACGGTCGTTGGGGTTATAGGACAAAACGTGTGTAATTCCCGGGCGCGTCATGTGCGGCCTGCCCATCCTTTGCGGGTCCAGAGGCCTTCTTCGGCGATGAGGCCGGTGCTGTAGAGCTCAGGGCCTGGGTTCTGTTCGGTAGGGGCCGCGGGTGTGGTCTTGGCGGGGCGGTAATGACTGGTCTTGATGAGTTTGGCCGGTGGCAGCGGCTGCTCGCTGTGGAGGTAGAGGTACCATTCGATCGCGCGTTTGCGGTGCTCTTCGCTCATTCCGCGGTGTGCTCGGAGGAGTAGCCGGAGTTGGGCGTTGGTGCCGCCTTCAATGCGTTTGGTGGTCGAGGCGATCTGAAGGCCTGCGAACTCGGTGCGCAGGTAGGTGAACAGCGTCCCGGCCTGGCTGAGTCGTTCCAGGAGCCGGTATGCCTTGCGGAGCCTGTCATGGGTGTACCACCAGGCCTGATTGGCCCTAACCCATCCCGGCACGACGGCAGTGCCGTTTCGATAGGTGCGGGCTTTGACCAGGTGCCCGTAACTCCGGTGCCAGTCATTGAGCCCTCCTAGCCACGCGGCGGCTTCGGACGCGGTGGTGATCCTCGTCAATGCCCGCCCGAGCCGCAGCAATGCCTTGCCTGCGTCGGTCCGGGGCCGGCCAGTCAGGTAGGAGCGGACATTGCGCTGGACATGGACCAAGCAGCGTTGGACCGCGGTCTCACTCCAGCACTCGGACAGGGCTGCTGCGATTCCGGAGCCACCATCGGTAATCACGACGGTGGGGGCCGGGAACCGGCCGAGCAGGGCAGCCCACGCGGCCTTCTTTTCGGTGTCGCACCACTGCCAGCCGAGCACGTGATCCCCAGCGACAGCGATCAGGCAGCACCACGAGCCCACGTAGATCCCGTCGACCTGGATCTGGTCATGGATCTCGCCGGTGACCGGGATCTCCGGGGCGATGTTCCAACACCACGAGGTGCGGCGCCGGAAGGACCTTGCCGTTCCGAAGGAGGTCGCGGACGACTGGCTCGACGTGCCCAGCAGCCAGTCCAGGAACGCGTCCAATTCCGCACGCCGGCTCACGTCAGGACGTTCACCCGAACGGCTCGCCCCGCATTCCAGGCACCGGTATCGCTGCTTGCCGGCAGCTGTCTTGCCGTTCCGAACCAGCGCACGACCACAAATCAAACACTCCAGAGATATGCAAGCACCCCAGCCACACTAGGCTTCAAAAGCTTAGCTACCTCTAATTTCCCGCGCGCTCACTGGGAAGCAAGCCCCTCCCATACACACGTTTTGTCCTATAACCCGGTCGTTGCAACATTCTGAGTTTTGGAGGTTGCCATGCCGAGTGGTTATCGGGCGCCCGATGCGCTGAAGGATGAGTTCTTTTCTCTTCTGCGGCAGGGGGTGTCGGTCAAGGAAGCCTCTGCCCGGATTGGGGTGTGGCGCAGTAATACGCAGCGGTGGTTGGGCAAGACTGGCGGCATGCGGATGCGTAGGGGTGTTGACGGCGGTGTTGAGGCGGGCCCGGTGCCGGCTGTCCGGGCCGGGTCGAACCGGCTCAATCTGGTGGACCGGGCGGTGATCATGATCCGGGTCCGCGGGGGCGCCAGGGTCGCGGCGATCGCCCGGGAAATCGGCCGGGACCGGTCGGTGGTGTGGCGGGAAATCCGTCGGAACCGGGGAGCTGACGGGTCGTATCAGGCCGATGTGGCGCAGATACTCACCCATCAGCGCGCCCGGCGCCCCAAGGCGTTCCGGCTTCAGAACCCGGAGCTGGTCAAGTACGTCGAGGACGCGATGGATGATGGCTGGTCCCCGAAGCTGGTCTCCTTGGTTCTGAGGGAGACCTTCGGTCACGATGAGAGCATGCAGATCAGCCACGAAACGATCTATCAGAGCCTCTACGTCCAGGGCCGGGGCGAGCTGCGCAAGGATCTTTACCGGTGCCTGAGCACCAGCCGGAGCAAACGAACGCCCCGCGGTGAGCGACCCCGCGGAAACGCAGGCCAGCACTACAAGGATGCTCCGAAGATCTCCGAACGCCCCGCCGAGGCCGCTGACCGTGCCGTGCCCGGGCACTGGGAAGGCGACCTCATCGTGGGCAAGGACGGCCGCAGCGCCGTTGGCACCCTGGTCGAACGCAGCACCCGGTACACGATCCTGCTGCACCTGCCCGGCCGGCACACCGCCCAGGAAGTCGCCGATGCGATGATCGCCCAGATGCGCCGGCTCCCGGATCAGCTGATCAAAACCGTGACCTGGGACCGCGGCTCCGAAATGGTCCAGTACCCCCGCATCCAGATGGCATTGGACGCGGGGGTGTACTTCTGCGACCCGCACTCACCCTGGCAGCGCGGAACCAACGAGAACACCAACCGGCTGCTGCGCCACTGGTTCGAGAAAGGCACAGACCTCTCGGTTTTCACCGCCGACGACCTCGAGACCATCGCCGAGAAACTCAACAACCGGCCCCGCCCAACACTGAACCTCGAGACCCCAAAGCAACGCATGCGCCAACTCATCGCCACCGCAGCCTAAACCCCATTGTTGCAACGACCAGTTGACTTTGAGTGCCTCAAATGGGCCGTAAGTGACCCCGCGTTGCCTAGATGGGATCGCTTATGTCGGCTACCATCGCGCCCAAGGCTCCAGTGAGCTCATCGGCTTCGACGAACGCGCTGTAGCCGTGCTCACCGGCGCCCATCGAGATCCGCCGGCCGGTGATGGAGGCATCCGCGTAGACCGGCCAGGGCTTTGAGCTGCCCAGGGGAGTGATGGTGCCGCGCTCATAGCCGGTGGCTTCGAAGGCGACGTCGGCTGACGGCATGGAGAGCTTGTTGGCGCCGAGGAGCGCGCGCAGCTTCGGCCAGGAAATCTGCCGGTCGCCCGGGATCAGGGCGAACAGGAATGAACCGTCCCGGTGCTTGACCACGAGGGACTTCACAATGTCCGACGGCGTGATCCCCAGTATGCGGGCGGCCTCTTCCAGGCTGTTGGCAGCGGCCCGTTCCACCAGCTGTACTTCGAGCCCGCGGGTGGCTGCGTCGGCCAGGAACCGTTCGGTGCCTCGCATTCATTCCTCGTTTCCCGGTGTTTCTCACCAATTACAACCAATGCGTACCAATTCCGGCCGTTTCCCCGGGCCGTTCCTCGGCCAGCCCAGCCGCCCAACTGCCCAGCCGGCCAGCTCAGCCGCCCAGCCGCCCAACTGCCCATCCGCGCAGCCAAGCCCAACTGGCCGCCCGCCGTCGGGGTTTAGTCGCGGTAGAGGAGCAGCGCCTCGCCCTGGCCACCGCCGCCGCACAGGGCCACGGCTGCCTTGCCTGTTCCGCGGCGCTTGAGCTCGTGGGCCGCATGGCCGGCAAGCCGCGCCCCGGACGCTCCGATCGGATGCCCGAGGGCAATCGCTCCGCCGTGGATATTGCACTTTTCCAAGGGGTATTCCAAGTCCTTGAGCGACTGGACGGCCACCGAGCCGAAGGCTTCGTTGATTTCGATGAAGTCCAGGTCCGACGTCGCCCATCCTGCACGGTCCAGGGCGCGACGTATGGCGTTGGCGGGCTGGGAGTGGAGGCCGTTGTCCGGACCGGCCACTTGTCCGGGGCGCCCCACCAGGGCGAGGTAGTCGAGGCCGTTTTCCTCGGCAAAGCGGCGGCTGGTCAGCACGAGTGCGGAGGCGCCGTCGGACAGGGGAGAGGAGTTGCCCGCCGTGATGGTTCCGTCCGTGGCGAAAGCGCTCTTCAGCGGGGCGAGGGTCTCGAGTGTCGTCTGGGGACGCACGCCTTCGTCGCTGGCCAGTACCACGGGGTCGCCCTTACGCTGCTTGACGCTGATGGGGGAGATTTCGCCGTCGAACACTCCCTGTTCCGCGGCGGCAGCGGCGCGCTGGTGGGAGGCCACGGCCACTTGGTCCTGGGAGCGGCGGTCGATGCCAAGCGCAAGGTTCCCGATCTCGGTGGACAGGCCCATCGACTGGCCGTCGAAGGCGTCGGTGAGGCCGTCGTGGGCGGCGACGTCGAGGGCCTGGACCGCACCGTAGCTCCACCCTTGGCGCGAACCGGGGAGCAGGTGGGGAGCCCGGCTCATGGATTCCTGCCCGCCGGCAACCACCACGGTGGCGTCTCCGGCGCGGATCATGCGCGCCGCATCGATCACGGCGGTCAGGCCGGAGAGGCAAACCTTGTTGATGGTGACGGCCGGAACGTTCCAGCCGATGCCGGCGGCGATGGCGCTTTGCCGGGCAGGATTCTGTCCGGCGCCGGCCTGCAGGACTTGCCCCATGATCACCGCGTCCACTTTGTCGGCGGTCAACCCGCTCGCCGCCAGCGCGCCGGTGATGGCGTGCGCACCGAGTTCGACGGCGGTGAGCCCGGAGAGCTGGCCGTTCAACCGGCCCTGCGGGGTTCGGGTCGCGGCCAGGATGACAACGTCGTTGTTGTCACTTTTGTCTGAAGGAGTGCTCATTTCTGCTTCTTCCGGTCAAGGTTGGTGAGCCTAGGCTATCGCGGCACCCATGCCTCTTCATTCAACAATGGGGCCCGAAACAACATTCCGCCGCGCCTTACCTTATAGGTGCCTTCAGCAACAGTGCTTGCATTCGAACGCAATGTGGGGTAGACAGGTGGGTTGATTTGCCGTATTGTGGATATTTGCGTCTTCCCTGTTAACCTTCAGCCTTCATATAGCGGTGGGCTACACCCCTCAGCTGTGCCATTGATGTGCCGTCTAGTACGTGCGCGGCCTTGGTCGGCCGGGGTCCCGGGTCATATAGCGGAACCGGAAAGGTACGCTGCGGATTCAGTCCGCAACGTGCAAGCGGGGGAGATCTGAAAACGCCTGAAGGTCTGTGGAAGGATCCCTCTTGGTCGCCTCGAGCACCTCTAATAACGAAACCGCTAACACGGCAAGCACCGACGGTGCGACTCGCCGGCTCTCATTCGCAAAGATTCACGAACCACTGGACGTTCCGAATCTACTCGCCCTGCAGACGGACAGCTTTGACTGGCTGGTCGGAAACGAACGCTGGCAGGCGCGGGTAGCGAAGGCTGTCGAGGAAGGCGACCTCAGCGTCGCCACCACGTCGGGACTCGCTGACATCTTCGAAGAGATCTCCCCCATCGAGGACTTCCAGGGCACCATGTCCCTGAGCTTCTCCGAGCCGGAGTTCGCTGATCCGAAGTACACCATGGCCGAATGCAAAGACCGTGACGCCACTTACTCGGCACCCCTGTATGTCAAGGCCGAGTTCATGAACAACAACACGGGCGAAATCAAGCAGCAGACCGTGTTCATGGGCGACTTCCCCCTCATGACTGAAAAGGGAACGTTCGTCGTCAACGGCACCGAGCGTGTCGTCGTCTCCCAGCTGGTCCGTTCGCCGGGCGCCTACTTCGAGCGCGCCGCTGACAAGACCAGTGACAAGGACATTTTCACCGCGAAGATCATCCCTTCCCGCGGTGCATGGTTTGAACTGGAAATCGACAAGCGCGACCAAGTCGGCGTCCGCCTCGACCGCAAGCGCAAGCAGTCGGTCACCGTTCTCCTGAAGGCCCTCGGCTGGACCGAAGGCCAGATCCTCGAAGAGTTCGGCCAGTACGACTCCATGCGGGCAACCCTGGAGAAGGACGCCACCGAAACCCGCGAAGACGCGCTCTTGGACATCTACCGCAAGCTGCGTCCGGGCGAGCCGCCCACCGTCGAGGCTGCCCAGTCCTTGCTGGACAACCTGTACTTCAACCCGAAGCGCTACGACCTCGCCAAGGTTGGCCGTTACAAGATCAACCGGAAGCTCGGCATCGACCGCTCCCTTGGTGACAAGGAAGCTTCGGTCCTGCACGTCGAAGACATCGTGGCCATGATCAAGTTCCTCGTCGCGCTGCACGCCGGCGAGAAGACCCTCATGGGCAAGCGCGATGGCGAAGAACACGAACTCCGCGTGGAAATCGACGACATCGACCACTTCGGCAACCGCCGCATCCGCGCCGTCGGCGAGCTCATCGAGAACCAGGTCCGCACCGGCCTGTCCCGCATGGAGCGCGTCGTCCGCGAACGCATGACCACGCAGGACGTCGAAGCGATCACGCCGCAGACCCTGATCAACATCCGCCCCGTGGTGGCCGCGATCAAGGAGTTCTTCGGAACTTCCCAGCTGTCCCAGTTCATGGACCAGAACAACCCGTTGTCCGGCCTGACCCACAAGCGCCGCCTCTCGGCCCTTGGCCCGGGTGGTCTGTCCCGTGACCGCGCCGGCATGGAAGTCCGAGACGTCCACCCGTCGCACTACGGACGCATGTGCCCGATCGAAACCCCTGAAGGTCCGAACATCGGCCTCATCGGTTCGCTGGCATCCTACGGCCGGATCAACCCGTTCGGTTTCATCGAGACCCCGTACCGCCTGGTGAAGGACGGCGTCGTGTCCGACGACGTCCAGTACCTTACGGCGGACGACGAAGCCGAGGTCCTGATCGCCCAGGCCAACGCTCCGCTCGACGAGAACAAGCGTTTTGCCGAAGAGACCGTTCTTGTCCGTGCCCGTGGTGGTGGAGGCGAGCCTGTCCTCGTTCCGGCAGAGGATGTCCAGTTCATGGACGTTTCCCCGCGCCAGATGGTGTCCGTTGCTACGGCGCTGATCCCGTTCCTCGAACATGACGATGCAAACCGCGCACTCATGGGTGCCAACATGCAGCGCCAGGCTGTGCCGTTGGTTCGTTCCGAGGCTCCCTTCGTGGGTACCGGCATGGAACGCGCCGCTGCCGTCGACGCCGGTGACGTTGTCATCGCGAAGAAGGCCGGTGTGGTCAACGAAGTTTCCGCGGACCTCGTCACCATGCTCAACGACGACGGCACGGAAACCAGCTACCGCATCAACAAGTTCGCCCGCTCCAACCAGGGCAACTGCTACAACCACCGTGTACTGGTCAACGAAGGCCAGCGCCTCGAGGTCGGCGGCATCATTGCTGACGGCCCCGCGACGGACCAGGGTGAGCTCGCCCTCGGAAAGAACCTCCTCGTGGCATTCATGTCCTGGGAAGGCCACAACTTCGAGGACGCCATCATCCTGTCGCAGCGCATCGTTGCCGAGGACGTCCTTTCCTCCATCCACATCGAGGAGCACGAGATCGATGCCCGCGACACCAAGCTTGGTGCCGAGGAAATCACCCGTGACATCCCGAACGTGTCCGAGGAAGTCCTTGCGGGACTGGACGAGCGCGGCATCATCCACATCGGTGCGGAGGTTGAAGCCGGCGATATCCTGGTGGGCAAGGTCACCCCGAAGGGTGAAACCGAGCTGACTCCGGAAGAGCGCCTGCTCCGCGCGATCTTCGGCGAGAAGTCCCGCGAAGTGCGCGACACCTCCCTGAAGGTTCCGCACGGCGAATCCGGCACGGTTATCGGCGTCCGCGTCTTCGACCGCGACAACGACGACGAACTGCCGCCGGGCGTCAACCAGCTGGTCCGCGTCTACGTGGCTGCCAAGCGAAAGATCACCGACGGCGACAAGCTCGCCGGCCGCCACGGCAACAAGGGTGTCATTTCCAAGATCCTGCCTGTCGAAGACATGCCGTTCCTCGCGGACGGTACGCCGGTTGACATCGTCCTGAACCCGCTTGGTGTTCCGGGTCGCATGAACGTCGGCCAGGTGCTGGAAACCCACCTCGGCTGGGTTGCCAAGACGGGTTGGAAGATCGAAGGCGAGCCGGAGTGGGTCAAGAACCTGCCGAACCTGCCTCGTGAAACCGGCCAGACGACTGTTGCCACCCCGGTGTTCGACGGTGCGCGCGAAGAGGAAATCACCGGCCTGCTGGATTCCACGAACGTGACCCGCGACGGCGACCGCCTGATCGACTCCTCCGGCAAGACCCGGTTGTTCGACGGCCGCTCCGGCGAGCCGTTCCCGGACCCGATCTCCGTGGGCTACATGTACATCCTGAAGCTCCACCACTTGGTGGACGACAAGATCCACGCCCGCTCCACCGGCCCGTACTCCATGATCACGCAGCAGCCGCTGGGTGGTAAGGCACAGTTCGGTGGTCAGCGTTTCGGTGAAATGGAAGTGTGGGCGCTCGAGGCATACGGCGCCGCCTACACCCTCCAGGAACTGCTCACGATCAAGTCGGATGACATCCACGGCCGCGTGAAGGTTTACGAAGCCATCGTCAAGGGCGAGAACATCCCCGAACCCGGCGTTCCGGAATCCTTCAAGGTTTTGATCAAGGAAATGCAGTCGCTGTGCCTGAACGTGGAGGTTCTCTCCACGGATGGCACGACGATCGAAATGCGTGACTCTGATGACGCAGTCTTTACGGCTGCGGAAGAACTGGGCATTGATCTGTCTCGCGCAGAGCCCAGCTCCGTAGAAGAGGTCTAACAGCCGCCGGGCTGGCGGTCCTCGGACCGTCAGCCCAGGGCGCTGCCTCTTTGCCGTAAACCAAGACTTCAGAATTTAGAGAACAAGAGAGAACAGGGACCATATGTCCAGCGAATCCTCCTTCGGCCTCATGCAGATCGGCCTCGCCACCGCGGAAGACATCCGCGGCTGGTCGTACGGTGAGGTCAAGAAGCCGGAAACCATCAACTACCGCACGCTCAAGCCCGAGAAGGACGGCCTCTTCTGCGAGAAGATCTTCGGCCCGTCCCGCGACTGGGAATGCTACTGCGGCAAGTACAAGCGCGTGCGCTTCAAGGGCATCATTTGTGAGCGTTGTGGCGTCGAAGTCACCCGGGCCAAGGTGCGTCGCGAGCGCATGGGCCACATCGAGCTCGCCGCTCCCGTTACCCACATCTGGTACTTCAAGGGTGTTCCCTCCCGTTTGGGCTACCTCCTTGACTTGGCGCCGAAGGACCTCGAGAAGGTCATCTACTTCGCTGCCTACATGATCACCAGCGTCGACACCGAGAACCGCCACGCGGAACTGCCGAACCTCCAGGTTGAGCACGACCTCGAGAAGAAGCAGCTCATCGACACCCGCGACAGCGATATCGCCACGATCGCCCGCGACCTCGAGGACGAGCTTGCCCGCCTCGAAGGCGAAGGCGCGAAGGCTGCCGACAAGAAGAAGGCCCGCGATTCCGCGGACCGCCAGATGGCCAACGTCCGCAAGCGCGCGGACGCCGAGATCGAGCGCCTCGAGCAGGTCTGGGACCGCTTCAAGAACCTCAAGGTCGCCGACCTCGAAGGTGACGAGGGCCTGTACCGAGAACTGCGTGACCGCTATGGCATGTACTTCGAAGGCTCCATGGGTGCCGAAGCCATCAAGAAGCGCCTTGAGAACTTCGACATGGTGGCAGAGGCAGAGGCCCTGCGCGACACCATCCAGAACGGCAAGGGCCAGCGCAAGACCCGCGCCCTCAAGCGCCTGAAGGTGGTCAACGCGTTCCTGACCACCAACAACAGCCCGCTCGGCATGGTGCTGGACGCCGTCCCGGTGATCCCGCCGGAACTGCGCCCGATGGTCCAGCTGGACGGTGGCCGCTTCGCGACCTCCGACCTCAACGACCTCTACCGCCGCGTGATCAACCGCAACAACCGCCTCAAGCGCCTGCTTGACCTCGGTGCTCCGGAGATCATCGTCAACAACGAGAAGCGCATGCTTCAGGAAGCTGTTGACAGCCTCTTCGACAACGGCCGTCGCGGCCGCCCCGTCACCGGTCCGGGCAACCGTCCGCTGAAGTCCCTGAGCGACATGCTCAAGGGCAAGCAAGGCCGTTTCCGCCAGAACCTGCTCGGCAAGCGCGTCGACTACTCCGGCCGTTCGGTCATCGTCGTCGGCCCGCAGCTGAAGCTGCACCAGTGCGGCCTGCCCAAGCAGATGGCGCTGGAGCTCTTCAAGCCGTTCGTGATGAAGCGCCTGGTTGACCTCAACCACGCCCAGAACATCAAGTCGGCAAAGCGCATGGTCGAGCGTTACCGTCCGCAGGTCTGGGACGTGCTGGAAGAGATCATCACCGAACACCCGGTGCTGCTCAACCGTGCACCTACCCTGCACCGCCTCGGTATCCAGGCATTCGAGCCGCAGCTTGTCGAAGGCAAGGCAATCCAGCTCCACCCGCTGGTTTGTGGCGCCTTCAACGCCGACTTCGACGGCGACCAGATGGCAGTCCACCTGCCGCTGAGCCCCGAAGCGCAGGCTGAAGCCCGCATCCTGATGCTGTCCTCGAACAACATCCTGAAGCCGTCGGATGGCCGTCCGGTGACCCTGCCTTCGCAGGATATGATCATCGGCCTGTACCACCTGACCACCAAGCGTGTTGGTTCGGCAGGCGAAGGCCGGATCTTCTCCTCGGTTTCGGAAGCCATCATGGCGTACGACGCCCGTGAGCTGCACCTGAACTCCCAGGTCAAGATCCGCCTCGAGGGCTTTGTTCCTTACGCGGGCTGGGAAGCTCCGGAAGGCTGGGAGCCGGGTCAGCCCGCGCTCGTCCAGACCTCCCTGGGCCAGGTCATCTTCAATGAGACCCTGCCCGAGGACTACCCGTGGGTTGAGGCCGTTGCGGACAAGGGTGAGCTTTCGCGGATCGTCAACGACCTCGCGGAGCGTTACCCGAAGGTCGTCACGGCTGCGACGCTGGACAACCTGAAGGACGCCGGTTTCTACTGGGCAACCCGCTCGGGCGTGACCGTTGCAATCTCGGACATCGAGGTCCCCACGTCGAAGCCGGGCATCCTTGCCGGGTACGAGACGATGGCTTCGAAGATCCAGGGCCAGTACGACAAGGGCCTGATCGACGACGACGAGCGTCGCCAGGAACTGATCGAGATCTGGAACAAGGCCACCAACGAGATCGCCCAGGCGATGCGTGACAGCCTGTCCCCGATGAACACCATCAACCGCATGGTGTCCTCCGGTGCACGTGGTAACTGGATGCAGGTTCGCCAGATCGCGGGTATCCGTGGCCTCGTGGCCAACCCGAAGGGTGAGATTATCCCGCGTCCGATCAAGTCTTCGTACCGCGAAGGCCTGTCGGTCCTGGAGTACTTCATCGCCACGCACGGTGCCCGTAAGGGCCTGGCCGATACCGCTCTGCGTACCGCCAACTCGGGTTACCTGACCCGTCGTCTGGTGGACGTTTCGCAGGACGTCATCGTTCGCGAAGAGGACTGTGGCACCGAGCGCGGCCTCATGACCGCGATCGCCGTGCCGGACTCCAACGGTGAGCTGGTCCTGGACGAAAACGTCGAGAACAGTGCCTACGCACGTACCCTCGCCGTCGACGTCCTCGACGCCAATGGTGCGGTCCTCGCCGCTGCCGGCACCGACTGCGGCGACGTCGTCATTGCCGAGCTGCTCGCGGCGGGCATCACCGAGGTCAAGGTCCGTTCCGTGCTCACGTGTGAGTCCAAGGTCGGTACCTGTGCGCTTTGCTACGGCCGTTCGCTGGCCACCGGCAAGACCGTGGACATCGGAGAGGCCGTCGGCATCATCGCCGCACAGTCGATCGGTGAACCCGGTACCCAGCTGACCATGCGTACGTTCCACACCGGTGGTGCTGTTTCCGCCAGCGGTGGCGACGACATCACCCAGGGTCTGCCCCGTATCCAGGAGCTCTTCGAAGCGCGTACTCCGAAGGGTGTCGCACCGATTGCGGAAGCAGCCGGACGCATCACCATCGAAGAGTCCGAGCGCCAGATGCGCCTCATCATCACCCCGGACGATGGCTCCGAGGAGATCGCCTACCCGGTGCTGCGCCGTTCCCGCCTCCTGATCGAGGATGGCCAGCACGTCAGTGTCGGCCAGAAGCTGATCAACGGTCCGGTGGACCCGAAGCAGGTTCTGCGCATCATGGGTCCGCGTGCCGCCCAGAAGTTCCTGGTGGACGAGGTCCAGGGCGTTTACCGCAGCCAGGGCATCGGCATCCACGACAAGCACGTGGAAGTCATCGTCCGCCAGATGCTGCGCCGCGTGACCGTCATCGAATCCGGCGACTCCGAGCTGCTTCCGGGCGAGCTCGCCGAGCGCAGCCGCTTCGAGGACGAGAACCGTCGCGTGGTGTCCGAGGGCCGTACCCCGGCTTCGGGCCGTCCGGAACTCATGGGTATCACCAAGGCGTCCTTGGCAACCGAGTCCTGGCTGTCGGCCGCTTCCTTCCAGGAGACCACCCGCGTCCTGACGCAGGCGGCCATGGAAGGCAAGAGCGACCCCCTGCTCGGCCTCAAGGAGAACGTCATCATCGGTAAGCTGATCCCGGCTGGTACGGGTCTGCCGCGCTACACCGAAGTGACGGTGGAGCCGACGGAAGAAGCGAAGGCAAGCCTGTTCACGGGCCCCAGCGCTTTCACCGATTTCTCGTACGACGCCCTGGGCGGCGACGGAGCTCCCGAGTTCCACGCCATCCCGCTGGACGACTACGATCTCGGCAACGACTTCCGCTGAGAACCGATCACGGAAGGACCCCGCACTCACTGGGTGCGGGGTCCTTCCCGTTTCGGGAGTGCCCGACGGCGGTCGGGCGGCACTCAAGTGGGCGGCAGCACCGGCGTCGTACGCTTACACCCGATTAAGGCGGGAGATCAAGCCATGCTAGAATTTTCGTAATTGTTCTGTGTGGCAGTGGATGAAGGCCGCCACGGCATCATTTTGGTTTTGTTCTCATGATGTCGGGTGGAGCCTGTTTCCGGGTTGCGGGCAACGTGCGCAACGAATGCCGCACTTTTGCACGCCCGCGGACCCTTTGGATCCCCGGCCGCATGAACAACGCCAAAGCTTTCGCTTAAACCCAGGCTGGCGCCTGGGTGCGAGGGCAGAGATCAAACCAACGGAGAACACGAAAGTGCCTACGATTAACCAGCTGGTCCGCAAGGGCCGCACGCCTAAGGTCTCCAAGACCAAGGCTCCCGCGCTTAAGGGCAGCCCGATGCGCCGCGGTGTTTGCACCCGCGTTTACACGACCACCCCGAAGAAGCCGAACTCGGCTCTGCGTAAGGTTGCCCGTGTGCGCCTCAACGGTGGCGTTGAAGTTACCGCCTACATCCCCGGTGTTGGCCACAACCTCCAGGAGCACTCCATCGTGCTCGTCCGTGGTGGTCGTGTGAAGGACCTCCCGGGTGTCCGTTACAAGATCGTCCGTGGTGCCCTCGATACCCAGGGTGTCAAGAACCGCAAGCAGGCCCGCAGCCGCTACGGCGCAAAGATGGAGAAGAAGTAATATGCCTCGCAAGGGTCCGGCCCCGAAGCGGCCGCTCGTTTCCGATCCCGTTTACGGTTCCCCGTTGGTCACCCAGCTGATCAACAAGGTTCTCATCGACGGCAAGAAGTCCACCGCTGAGCGCATCGTTTACGGCGCCCTCGAAGGTGCCCGCGCCAAGTCCGGTGGCGACCCCGTCGCCGCCCTCAAGAAGGCAATGGACAACGTCAAGCCTTCCCTTGAGGTCCGCTCCCGCCGTGTCGGTGGCGCAACCTACCAGGTTCCGGTTGAGGTCAAGCCCGGCCGCTCCACTGCCCTCGCCCTGCGTTGGCTGGTCGGCTACTCCAAGGCCCGCCGTGAGAAGACGATGACCGAGCGCCTCCAGAACGAAATCCTGGATGCGTCCAACGGTCTCGGTGCCGCTGTGAAGCGTCGCGAAGACACCCACAAGATGGCCGAGTCGAACAAGGCCTTCGCACACTACCGCTGGTAAAACTTCCCGTTCGCCGCCGACTCGACCGAGCCGGCGGCGAACGCGTAGTCCATCCGAAAGGGAGACCCCGTGGCACAGGACGTGCTTACCGACCTTAGCAAGGTCCGCAACATCGGCATCATGGCCCACATCGATGCCGGCAAGACCACCACCACCGAGCGCATTCTGTTCTACACAGGTGTGAACCACAAGATCGGCGAAACGCACGACGGCGCTTCGACGACCGACTGGATGGAACAGGAAAAGGAACGCGGCATCACCATCACGTCCGCCGCCGTGACTTGCTTCTGGGACAAGAACCAGATCAACATCATCGACACACCGGGCCACGTGGACTTCACGGTCGAGGTTGAGCGCTCCCTGCGCGTCCTCGACGGCGCCGTCGCTGTCTTCGATGGCAAGGAAGGCGTCGAGCCGCAGTCCGAGACTGTCTGGCGCCAGGCCGACAAGTACAACGTGCCGCGTATCTGCTTCGTCAACAAGATGGACAAGCTCGGTGCCGACTTCTACTTCACCGTAGACACCATCATCAGCCGCCTCGGCGCCAAGCCGCTGGTCCTCCAGCTGCCCATCGGTTCCGAGAACGACTTCGTCGGCGTCGTGGACTTGCTCCAGATGCGCGCACTGGTCTGGCCGGGCGATGCCAAGGGTGACGTCACCATGGGTGCCAAGTACGAGGTCCAGGAGATCCCCGCCGATCTCCAGGCCAAGGCAGAGGAATACCGTGCACAGCTCGTTGAGACTGTAGCCGAGTCTTCCGAAGAGCTCATGGAGAAGTACCTCGAAGGTGAAGAACTCACCCTTGAGGAACTCAAGGCCGGCATCCGCAAGATGACCATCAACTCCGAGCTCTACCCGGTCCTCTGCGGTTCTGCGTTCAAGAACCGTGGCGTGCAGCCGATGCTGGATGCTGTTGTCGACTACCTGCCGAACCCGCTGGACGTCCCGCCGATGATCGGCCACGACCCCCGCGACGAATCCAAGGAACTCAGCCGCAAGCCTTCCGCGGAAGAGCCGTTCTCGGCCCTCGCGTTCAAGATCGCGGCTCACCCGTTCTTCGGCCAGCTCACCTTCATCCGCGTGTACTCCGGTCACGTGGAAGCAGGCGCCCAGGTGGTCAACTCCACCAAGGGCAAGAAGGAGCGCATCGGCAAGCTGTTCCAGATGCACGCCAACAAGGAAATGCCCGTCGAGGGCGCTACCGCCGGCCACATCTACGCAGCCATCGGCCTCAAGGACACCACCACGGGCGACACCCTGTGCGACTCGTCCGAGCAGATCGTCCTGGAATCCATGAGCTTCCCGGAGCCCGTGATCTCCGTTGCCATCGAGCCGAACACCAAGGGTGACCAGGAGAAGCTCTCCACGGCTATCCAGAAGCTCTCCGCTGAGGACCCGACCTTCCAGGTCTCCCTCAACGAAGACACCGGCCAGACCATCATCGCCGGCATGGGCGAGCTCCACCTGGACATCCTGGTGGACCGCATGCGCCGCGAATTCAAGGTCGAGGCAAACGTCGGCAAGCCGCAGGTCGCCTACCGTGAAACCATCAAGCGTGCCGTAGAGCGTCACGACTACACGCACAAGAAGCAGACCGGTGGTTCGGGCCAGTTCGCAAAGGTCCAGATCGCGATCGAGCCGATGGACACCACGGATGGCGAGCTCTACGCATTCGAGAACAAGGTCACCGGTGGCCGCGTGCCCCGCGAGTACATCCCGTCCGTTGACGCGGGTATCCAGGATGCGCTCACCGACGGCGTTCTGGCCGGTTACCCGGTTGTCGGCATCAAGGCCACGCTGATTGACGGCGCGTACCACGATGTTGACTCCTCGGAAATGGCCTTCAAGATCGCCGGTCGCATGGCGTTCAAGGAAGCTGCCCGCAAGGCGAACCCGGTCCTGCTTGAGCCGATGATGGAAGTTGAGGTCCGCACCCCTGAGGAATACATGGGTGACGTTATTGGTGACCTGAACGCCCGCCGTGGCCAGATGCAGTCCATGGAAGATGCCGCCGGCGTCAAGGTGATCCGTGCGCACGTCCCGCTGTCCGGCATGTTCGGCTACATCGGTGACCTGCGTTCGAAGACCCAGGGCCGCGCTGTTTACTCCATGACGTTCAACAGCTACGCCGAGGTCCCGAAGGCTGTTGCCGACGAGATCATCCAGAAGACCCGCGGCGAGTAATCACCGACGGAACAACCAGGATGTTTGCCCGGGGCCCGGGGGAGCATCCAGTGCAGGCGCCGGTCCGAGGTCCAAGCCTCTGGCCGGCCCTGCGCGAACAGACTCCAGGTACTAGCATTGGTTCCTGAATCTGCAATTTCACCAAAACCAAAGCCCCCAAGTAGACTTGCTTGAGTTTCTGCCGCGAAAAGCGCGGCCGAGGAGCAACTCACTTGAAATCGTTCTAGGAGGAACCTGTGGCAAAGGCAAAGTTCGAGCGGACTAAGCCGCACGTCAACATCGGCACCATTGGTCACGTTGACCACGGTAAGACGACGCTGACTGCCGCCATTTCCAAGGTGCTGTACGACAAGTACCCCACTCTCAACGAGCAGCGCGACTTCGCGTCGATCGACTCTGCTCCGGAAGAGCGCCAGCGTGGTATTACCATCAACATCTCCCACGTTGAATACCAGACCGAGAAGCGCCACTACGCACACGTAGACGCTCCGGGTCACGCTGACTACATCAAGAACATGATCACCGGTGCTGCCCAGATGGACGGCGCGATCCTCGTTGTTGCCGCCACCGACGGCCCGATGGCCCAGACCCGCGAACACGTTCTGCTCGCCCGCCAGGTTGGTGTTCCCTACCTGCTGGTCGCCCTCAACAAGTCGGACATGGTTGAAGACGAAGAGCTCCTCGACCTCGTTGAAATGGAAGTTCGTGAGCTCCTGAGCTCGCAGGGCTTCGATGGCGACGACGCTCCGGTTGTCCGCGTTTCCGGCCTGAAGGCCCTCGAAGGCGACCCCGTCTGGGTCAAGTCCGTTGAGGACCTCATGGAAGCTGTCGACGAGTCCGTTCCGGACCCCGTACGTGACCGTGACAAGCCGTTCCTGATGCCGATCGAAGACGTCTTCACCATCACCGGCCGTGGCACCGTTGTTACGGGCCGCGCCGAGCGTGGTACCCTCGCGATCAACTCCGAAGTTGAGATCGTTGGTATCCGCCCGATCCAGAAGACCACCGTTACCGGTATCGAGATGTTCCACAAGCAGCTCGACGAAGCATGGGCCGGCGAGAACTGTGGCCTCCTGCTCCGTGGTCTGAAGCGCGACGATGTCGAGCGTGGCCAGGTTGTCGTCAAGCCGGGTTCCATCACCCCGCACACCGACTTCGAAGCCAACGTCTACATCCTGTCCAAGGACGAAGGCGGACGCCACAACCCGTTCTACTCGAACTACCGCCCGCAGTTCTACTTCCGTACCACGGACGTGACCGGCGTTATCACCCTGCCGGAAGGCACGGAAATGGTTATGCCTGGCGACAACACTGAGATGACCGTTGAGCTCATCCAGCCGATCGCTATGGAAGAGGGCCTCGGCTTCGCTATCCGTGAAGGTGGCCGCACCGTTGGTTCGGGACGTGTTACCAAGATCATCAAGTAGTTTCTGCTTGTAGATCGGCAAAGGATCGGTTGCCTGGCAGCCGATCAAGAGCCAAAGAGAACCCCGCCACTTCTGTGGCGGGGTTCTTTTTTGCTATGGTTTATCTATCGAATGGATAAATCGGAAGATCGAGGCACTTCGCTTCGAACGGCCGCTTGTGGATCGGAAGGGTTGCGATGGTTGGCTTCCTTGGCATCATGCTCGCGTTGGCCGTGACGGTAGTGACCGGGCTCATCTGCTACTCCCAAGGGAAGGCGAAAGGCTGGATTCTTGCGGAGATGCAGCGCGGGCCGTTGGAAGTTGATCGTGCGGCCGTGTACCGCTCGGGCTTTCTGGCGGGTCACCTGGCAGGGTGGCGCGACGCCGAACGCCGCCCCGACGGCGGTCAGTACCATGCCGGCGAACAGTCGCACGACGGCGGCAGTCGATTTCAGGCCGACGGCTACCGTAGCGCCAACTTGCCTGAAAGGTCCGGGTCGACCGGGAGTTCGCCATCGGCCGGGGCTCCAGCGTCGTCGCCGGCTCAGCAACAGCGAACTCCTATTCCGACTCCGCCGCTCGTTACTCGGCCACGTCTTACCCAGCCCGTACCGTCCATGCCGGCGTCCCCTATGTCACTGGGAGGGAGCCTCCCCAGCAATCAACCCGCTGTGTCACCGGAACAGATCCAGGCAGAACGCGCGGCCCGGAAGCAGCGGAGGGATCGGCAGAACATCAATGTCACCCTCTATGTCGCGAGCCTTCTCCTGGTAGCGGCTTCGGCGTTGTTCATCGCTACGAGCCTCCCCGCGGTCCTACGTTTCGCGGCGGTTTGGGTTGTCACGGCAGCTTTCTATGGCGCAGGCTTCGTTCTCCATGCAAAGGCTCCACGGCTGCGACCTGCCGCCATCGCTTTTGCCGGCACTGGCTTGGCGTTGATCCCTGTGACCGGCCTGGCGATGTACGAATTCGCTTTGCACAATGGTCCGGCCGCGTGGCTGGTGACCTCGGTGGTGGGTACGTTCGCATACGCCGTGGCCGCTGTTCGCCTGGACAGCCGGGTTCTGGCTTTCCTTTCCCTGAGCTTTGTGGTGTCCACGGCATGGTCCGGTGTCTCCCTGCTTGGTGGCGCTCTGGTGTGGTATTTCGCTTCGCTGATCGGACTTGCCGCGCTGCTGACGCTCGTTGCCCTGCGCAGGCCCGGTTGGCTGCCGCCCGTCTACGTGCGGCCGTTGATGGTCCTGCATCCTTACGCTGTTCCGTTTGTCGCCTTGGCTGCCACGTTCGTTCCCCAACACCTCGGTAAGGGGGAGTACGCGGCCCTTATGGCGATCTGTGGAATCTACTTTGCGGTGATGGCAGCCCTTCCGCGTGCTTCCTTCCGGCGTGAACAGTTCTATGCCGCACGCGGTTACTTCACGCTGGCAATGCTGGCGGCAGCCGTTGACTCAGGTTTGGACTTGCCGCACGTTCTGGTGGTCGCCGTCGTCATATTGGCACTCCAGTCGCTCTGGGTTGCCTTCGACGGCAAGCGCCTCAGTGTTTGGTTCCCGGAGCCCGAAGGGCGGACCGGGCTTTCGCGCTGGAGGGTTGATGCGCTCGTCTGCTTCGCCGTGCAATTGGTGGTTTCCTTCGCCGCAGTGTGGGCTATCGTCGCCCGCCATTCGGAAATGCCACCTGGCGCGCCCGTCTTTGTGGCTTTGGTGTGTGGCGTGCTGCTTGGATGGAGGATCGGCGGGTTCGCGGAATGGATACCGGTGCCGGCCTTCGCTGTGGCCGTTCCGTTCCTTGACGAACTAGGAGGATGGACCACGGCGGCTTTGCTTGCCTTCGCGGGCGGCTCGTCGTTCCTCCGGGCGTGGTGGTCCGAAGAAGCGACAGCGAGGACCTTCGTCTTGGCCGGCCGCATCGCCCTTTCCTTCGCGGTCCCGGCCATAGCGGCTGGTGCCGTGCCGGACACTGAAACCCTGCCGCGCAGCACCGCGGTGCTTCTTGCCTTCCTCGCAGCCGCGACGTCGCAGCTGCTCTTGGAAGCGGGGCTAATCCGCGCCGGGGTCAGGACCATTGCACCTGGTATTTGCGTCACGGTCTTTGCGGCCGTGGGCATGGCGGTTCTTCCTGTCCTTTTCCTGATTGAAGCTATTCCGGGCCGACCAATGGCAACTGCGGGGACTCTGGTGCAGGTTCTCGGGGCCGCAACGGCTTCCTGGGTGCTCTTCCCGCGAGGCTCTGCGAATTCACCGCGCACCGCGGTAGTGATCGAGTTGCTTGCGCCGCTTGCCTTCGGATGGGCGGTACTGCTTTCCTTTCGCGCGGACAGGCTGGCTCTGGGCAACACAGTTCTCCTTGTCGCGGTGCTGTACTTCGCGGCCCAGGCGCTGCGGCTTCCGCGGGACGTGAAGCGCCGCGCCTACTGGTGGGCTGCGCGATTCCTGTTAACCGTGCTTGCGGGAACCGGCTACCTGCAATTGCTCCAGGACGGGGGAGGAGTGGTGCTCGCGGGCGAGAAGGTCCAGCTCGCCGTCGTCGTTTTCGCCGCCCTCAACCTCCAGCTTGTGGTGCCGCTGATTGGCGCGCTCCGCGGCGCGGACCGCGCACTTGCCACGGTGGAAGCCGCAGTGGTGCTGCCGTTCATGGCCGGTACGCTCGCCTGCCTGAGCATCGCGCAGGACTTCTTCGGAGCCATCCCCGCAGGCAGCTGGCAGGGCGCTGCGCTGTCCGTTGTCCTGGCGATTTCGACCGCGGTTTCCGCTTTCATACTGCGGACGGAAGGCCTTTCGGCGGCCTTCGCACCGGCAGCGTTGGCGCTCCTGGTGGTCATGCGCGTCGGCCAGGTCCACGACGTCGAGTGGGTACTCGCTGTTTTCGTGGTTTTCAGTGCCGTTATGGCGGCCGCAGCTTCCGGACGGATGGCGAGGGGCGCGTACTTCATCGCGGCCCGAGTACTCGCGACAGTCCTCGTGGCGGTGGCCGTACGCGATCTCGGCGCTTCCGCTACCGTGGCGTCATTGACCTTCGCCGGCGTGTTGGTGGCACAGCACATCATCCGTTGGCTCGTCCGGAGGCGGCTCCACGAGCTTCCGTTCCAACAGGCGGCAGTGTGGGTGACGCTTGCTGCGCAAGCTGTTTTGCCGGTCACTTATCTTGCGCAGCAGGGTTCCGACGACGGCGGGCGCTGGGTCCCGCAGCTCGAGTTTGCGCTGCTCCTGGTAGCGGCAGTCGTGGCGCAGCGGGCGTTCGCGGCCCGCGGTGCCGTTTACTTCACGGTTCCCGCGGCGATTGGCATGGTTATGTCGGCCGGTCCGGCTTTCGCCTTTCCCGCACATACCTGGCTGGCTGAGCCTCTTCTGACCGAAAGCCAAGTTCCGCTGGTGTTGCTGGCTTTGGCGCTTTTGGCGACATCCTGCAGACTGCTTGTCCGGCATGTACGTGCCATTCCCGAACGATGGTTCTGGCTGGTAGCCGCGCTCTCGTTGACCATGGCCGGAGGGCTTCTCGCTGTTGATGCATCGCATCGGGTCCTAGGCATCGCTTGTCTCGTGCTGGCCGTCGTGTGTTTCGCCGCCTCCCATCTTGAGGGCATGCCGGGCTTCTATTCGATCGCTTCGCCCGCGGCAGCTATTGGCGCGACGATCGTCGCCCGTTCGATCTTCCCGGAGGCTTTGGATCCGTGGCGCGCTTTCCTCCCGTGGCTGGTCGGTTGCGTTGGCTCGGCCGCAGTCCTTTATGGCCTGCGTTGGTCCCGGGTCCAAGGCATCCGCACGGAGCCATGGCGGAGGATGCCGCTCGCAATCACGGCTGGCGGGGGAGTGGCATTGGCCGCGGCCACAGCACTCCGGCACGACGAGACCGCCCTCGCCGGCGCTGCTCTGCTTGCCGCAGCGGTGGTTGTCGCGGTAGTGGGAGGTTCCGCCCGGACTGAAGCTGGCGTGCTTCGAGATCGGTTCGACCATGGTGCTCGCGGCCGCCCAACGGGCACTCCTTTTTGCGCACGGAGCCACGCCGGAGTTGTTCTGGGTGATTCAATGGTTGGTTGTTCTCGCGGCCTTTTTGGCAGGGGTGCGCTATTTCGCGGGGAACTCCCGGTACGGGAAAATCAGGTGGGGCATCGCAGCCGGTTTGCTGTCTATCAGCAGCGTCTATTTGATTGTTCCCGATTCCATGTTGCAGGGCCCAATTTCTTCGGCCGGCTTCCTCGCCGGCGCCGAATACTCCGGCTCCGCGTTGCCGCAACTCTGGGTCCTGCTCGGGTTCGCCTCCATGCTGTTGGCTGGACTCTTGGCGTCGGAGCGCCTGTTCGTCTGGTGGGGAGCCGCGGGAGTCGGCCTCAGCATCATGTGGGCGCTCCGCTCTTACGCCTTCGCGATGCTCGCGGTGATCGCGCTGACGTTGATTGTGTTGGCCGTCTGGCGGCTCAACCGGACCGCGCCCTGATAGCGTTGCTTCTTGAAGGAGAGTGACGTCATGGGGTGGTTGGTTTTACTCATTGTCGCGGTTGTGGTGGTGGCGGCAGTCCTGTGGGGCAAGAAATACTTCCGCCGCGAGATCGAACGCGCCAAGAGAATCAATCGGGCAAACAAGAACAACTGATTTAGCACGGCCGGTCTACAAACCGACGGTGCCTGACTGACGGTGCCTGACTTCCGAAGATGCCGGGTACCCGAAGCTCACAGTTCCCGATCGCGCCTAATTCGGCGAGCCCTGCTGAGCGATTGGTACCAGTAGAACGAATCCTTGGGCGTTCTCTCGAGCGTATCGAAGTCCACGTGGACCAAGCCGAACCGCTGCGAGTACCCCGCGGCCCATTCGAAGTTATCCAACAGCGTCCAGACGTAGTAGCCCAGGAGTTCCACGTCATGTGCGATCCCGCCGGGAGCCGTCGCCCGCAGCGCTTGGCCGAGGTGTGAAGCCAGGTAGCTGATCCGGTCGGGGTCGTGAACCGGGCCCGTGGCGTGTTCCGGCTCCGGAAAGCTCGCCCCGCTTTCAGTGATGAACAACGGCGGCAAGGATTCCCCGTAGCGGTCCTTTAGTTCCCTCAGCAGGAAGCCGAGATGCTCGGGCGCGACAGGCCAGCCAAATCCCGTGGTTTCGTACTCGGGGAAGTCCGCAAGGTGGAACGGCAGCTTGGCCATGACCTCGGAGTTGATAGTCAAGGTGGTGCCGTCACCCTGGCCCGAGGCGACCTTCGCAGGGTAGTAGTAATTCACTCCGTAGAAGTCCAGCGGCTGGTGGATGGTCTTGAGGTCCTTCTCCGGGACCTTGCCCAGGGCCCTGAACCACGGTTTCACAGGCAGCGGAGGTTTGGGGTACCGGCCAAGAAGGATGGGATCGGCGTACACCCGGTTGAGGATGAGGTCGAAGGCTTTCGCCATCAGTCCATCCCTGAGCCGCTTGCTCGCCGGGCGTACCGGAGAGTGCATGTTCGCCACGCCGATGGTTCCCACCACCTTGGCGGCGCGTAGGGCCTGGACGGCCAGGCCATGCCCCAGGAGCTGGTGGTGGGCCGCGGGAAGGGCGTCGAAGAGCAGGCGCCTGCCGGGAGCATGGACGCCGAGGGCATATCCTTGCAGCGCAACCGAGACAGGTTCGTTCAAGGTGACCCATTGGGCAACGCGATCCCCGAGCCGTCCGGCTGCGGCAGCGGCGTACTCAGCGAACCGTTCGGCGGTCGCCCGAATCAGCCAGCCGCCGTCGTGCTCCAACGGCAGGGGAGTGTCCCAGTGGTACAGGGTTACCATCGGCGAAATCCCGGCGTTCAGCAGCTTGTCCACCAGGCGATCGTAGAAGTCAAGGCCCTGCTGGTTGACGGGTCCCTTCCCGGCTGGCTGGATCCGCGGCCAGGAAAGCGAGAACCGGTACGAATCGACGCCGAGCTCCCGCATGAGGGCGATGTCCTCCTCGCTGCGGTTATAGTGGTCACAAGCGATTGCGGGCGAATGGCCATCGAGGATCGCGCCGGGCTTCTCGGCGAAGGCATCCCAACTGGAAGGACCCCGTCCGTCCGCGGTGAGTGCGCCTTCGATTTGAAAGGCCGCCGCAGCGACGCCCAACGTGAAGCCGGGACGGATGCGGCCCGCAAGATCCTCCACTTCGGCAGCATCTTGGACGGTCATTCACCTATCATCCAGACGGTTGCGGCACATGGCAATGCCCCGAAAGGGCTCGATTGGCGTCTGCCGCCGATTTCCGGCATACTAGGTGAGTTGTTCAAGCGCTTCTTCGCGTCCCGATCCGGATAATGCCGGGTGTCAGGGTCCAAGCTGAAGCCCAAACATAACCCAGATCCCCAAAGGAATGCGGACGATTTTGCGTGGAATGCGCGACACGCCCGACCGCGGGGGTCGGTGGCGCCGGCAGGTTGAGGAACCCGGATTTTCCGGATTCAGCTTGTGCGGCGGGTGGTAGTACTACTTCAAATGCTTCGGCAGCCACATGCAACATGCAAGTGAACAGGGCAGCCCTCAACCGGGGGCAGCAAAGACTGAAAGAGAGTCAGGCGACATGGCGGGACAAAAAATCCGCATCCGGCTGAAGTCATATGACCACGAGGTCATTGATGTTTCAGCGCGGAAGATCGTTGAGACGGTCACGCGCGCAGGCGCAACGGTAGTGGGCCCCGTCCCGCTTCCGACGGAGAAGAACGTGTACTGCGTTATCCGCTCTCCCCACAAGTACAAGGACAGCCGTGAGCACTTCGAAATGCGTACTCACAAGCGTCTGATCGACATCATCGACCCCACGCCCAAGGCTGTCGACTCGCTCATGCGTCTCGACCTGCCGGCAGACGTGAACATCGAAATCAAGCTCTAAGGGAGGTGCTGAGATAACTATGACCGCAACCCGTAATGTCAAGGGCCTGCTGGGCACGAAGCTCGGCATGACCCAGGTCTGGGACGAGAACAACAAGCTCATCCCCGTCACTGTCGTCCAGGCTGACTCCAACGTCGTCACCCAGCTGCGCAACGCAGAATCCGACGGATACGTCGCCGTCCAGATCGGCTACGGCCAGATCGATCCCCGCAAGGTCACCAAGCCGCTGGCTGGTCACTTTGAAAAGGCTGGCGTAACCCCCCGCCGCCACGTCGTCGAACTGCGCACCGCAGACGCCGCGTCCTACGAGCTGGGCCAGGAGCTTTCTGTTGAGCTCTTCGAAGCCGGCCAGAAGATCGACGTCGTCGGTACCAGCAAGGGTAAGGGCTTCGCCGGTGTCATGAAGCGCCACGGCTTCTCCGGTGTAGGAGCCTCCCACGGTGCGCACAAGAACCACCGCAAGCCCGGTTCCATCGGTGGCGCATCCACCCCGAGCCGCGTCTTCAAGGGTCTGAAAATGGCCGGCCGCATGGGCGCAGTACGTCACACCACGCTGAACCTCACCGTTCACGCAGTTGACGTCGAGAAGTCGCTGCTCCTTATCAAGGGTGCCGTTCCCGGTGCCCGCGGCCAGGTCGTCCTCGTACGCACCGCCGTGAAGGGAGCCTAGTTCAATGACTAGCACTGTCAAGGTAGACCTGCCTGCAGAGATCTTCGACGTCCAGACCAACGTGCCGCTGCTGCACCAGGTCGTCGTCGCACAGCTCGCTGCCGCTCGCCAGGGTACCCACAAGACCAAGACCCGCGCCGAGGTTTCCGGTGCAGGCCGCAAGCCGTTCAAGCAGAAGGGCACCGGTCGCGCCCGCCAGGGTTCCATCCGTGCTCCGCACATGACCGGTGGTGGCATTGTCCACGGCCCGACCCCGCGTGACTACAGCCAGCGCACCCCCAAGAAGATGAAGGCTGCTGCCCTGCGTGGCGCCCTGTCTGACCGCGCCCGCAACGGCCGCATCCACGTCATCTCCGAACTGGTTGCCGGCACCAAGCCGTCCTCCAAGGAGGCCTTGGCGTCGCTGCGTTCGGTTTCCGAGCGCAAGAACCTGCTCGTCGTCATCGAGCGCGCCAACGATGTTGCAGCACTGTCCGTGCGCAACCTCGCGGAAGTTCACGTTCTCTACGCAGACCAGCTGAACACCTACGACGTGCTGGTTTCCGACGACGTGGTCTTCACCAAGGCGGCTTTCGAAGCTTTCATCGCTGACAAGGCAAAGAACGAGGAGGATGCCAAGTGAGTGCAGCCACCATCAAAGACCCCCGCGACGTCATCATCGCACCTGTCGTTTCGGAAAAGAGCTACGGCCTGATCGACGAGGGCAAGTACACCTTCCTGGTGGACCCCCGCTCGAACAAGACCGAGATCAAGCTGGCCGTGGAGAAGATCTTCTCCGTCAAGGTCGAAACGATCAACACCATCAACCGTGCCGGTAAGCGCAAGCGCACCAAATTCGGCTGGGGACAGCGCAAGAGCACCAAGCGTGCAATTGTCACCCTCAAAGAAGGCACAATCGACATCTTCGGCGGTCCGCTCGCGTAGCGGAGACCACTTTAACGAGGAAATGAATTATGGGAATCCGTAAATACAAGCCGACTACGCCGGGCCGCCGCGGCTCGAGCGTAGCCGACTTCGCTGAAATCACGCGATCGACTCCGGAAAAGTCGCTGCTGCGTCCGCTGCACAAGACCGGCGGCCGTAACAACTCCGGTAAGATCACCACCCGTCACAAGGGTGGCGGGCACAAGCGCCAGTACCGTCTGATCGACTTCCGTCGTCACGACAAGGACGGCATCAACGCCCGCGTAGCCGAAATCGAGTACGATCCGAACCGTACGGCGCGCATCGCCCTCCTGCACTACGTTGATGGCACCAAGCGTTACATCATCGCCCCGAACAAGCTCGCCCAGGGCGACTTCGTCGAGGCCGGCCCCGACGCCGACATCAAGCCGGGCAACAACCTGCCCCTGCGCAACATCCCCGTCGGTACCGTTATCCACGCAGTTGAACTGCGTCCGGGTGGCGGCGCCAAGATGGCCCGTTCCGCTGGTGCTTCCGTTCAGCTCGTCGCCAAGGAAGGCCGTTTCGCGCAGCTGCGCCTGCCCTCCGGTGAAATCCGCAACGTTGACGTGCGCTGCCGCGCAACCGTCGGCGAGGTCGGCAACGCCGAGCAGTCGAACATCAACTGGGGCAAGGCCGGCCGTATGCGCTGGAAGGGCGTCCGCCCGACCGTCCGTGGTGTCGCCATGAACCCGGTTGACCACCCGCACGGTGGTGGTGAAGGTAAGACTTCCGGTGGTCGCCACCCGGTCAACCCGAACGGCAAGCCCGAGGGCCGTACCCGCCGCCCCAACAAAGAGAGCGACAAGCTTATTGTTCGTCGCCGTCGTACTGGCAAGAACAAGCGATAGGAGCCTGGACACATGCCACGCAGCCTGAAAAAAGGTCCTTTCGTTGACCAGCACCTCTTTGTGAAGGTCGCCAAGGAAAACGAAAAGGGCACCAAGAACGTCATTAAGACCTGGTCCCGTCGTTCGATGATCATCCCGGACATGCTGGGCCACACGATCGCCGTTCACGACGGACGCAAGCACATCCCGGTGTTTGTCACTGAGTCGATGGTCGGGCACAAGCTCGGCGAATTCGCTCCCACGCGGACATTCCGCGGCCATGTCAAGGACGACCGCAAGGGCAAGCGCCGCTAGGCGCTCGTTCTTACGGCATAGACGAGAGAAGGAAAGCAATGGAAGCCAAGGCTATTGCGCGGCACATCCGCGTAACGCCTATGAAGGCCCGGCGCGTCGTCAACCTTGTTCGTGGCAAGCAAGCGAATGAGGCTCTGGCAATTCTGAAGTTCGCCCAGCAGGCGGCTTCGGAGCCGGTATTCAAGGTAGTTCAGTCGGCAGTGGCAAACGCCCGCGTCCTCGCGGACCGCGATGGCGTTGCCTTTGACGAAGGAGACCTCTACATCAGCGAAGCGTTTGTTGATGAAGGCCCGACCATGAAGCGGTTCCAGCCGCGTGCCCAGGGTCGTGCATTTCAGATCAAGAAGCGCACGAGCCACATCACCGTGGTAGTCGCTACCCCGGAGAAAGAGGAGGCTCGCTAAGTGGGACAGAAAGTAAACCCGCACGGGTTCCGACTCGGCATCACCACCGATCACGTATCGCACTGGTTTGCTGACAGCACCAAGTCGGGCCAGCGGTACAAGGACTTCGTTCGCGAAGACATCCGCATCCGCCAGCTCATGTCCACGGGCATGGAGCGCGCCGGCATCGCCAAGGTCGAAATCGAGCGTACCCGCGACCGCGTCCGCGTGGACATCCACACGGCTCGTCCGGGCATCGTCATCGGCCGCCGAGGCGCAGAAGCAGACCGCATCCGCGGCGAGCTCGAAAAGCTGACCGGCAAGCAGGTCCAGCTGAACATCCTCGAGGTCAAGAACCCCGAGATGGAAGCACAGCTTGTTGCCCAGGGCGTTGCTGAGCAGCTGACTTCCCGCGTGGCTTTCCGCCGTGCGATGAAGAAGGCCATGCAGTCCGCACAGCGTGCCGGTGCCAAGGGTATCCGTATCGCTTGCTCGGGCCGCCTGGGTGGCGCTGAAATGTCCCGCTCGGAGTTCTACCGCGAAGGCCGTGTGCCGCTGCACACCCTGCGTGCGAACATCGACTACGGCTTCTACGAAGCCAAGACCACCTTCGGCCGCATCGGCGTGAAGGTCTGGATCTACAAGGGCGACGTGACCGCCAAGGAACTGGCCGCACAGGCCGCTTCCGCTCCGTCCCGCGGCCGCTCCGGCGACCGTCCGGGCCGTCCGGGTGGCGCTGACCGTGGTGACCGCCGTCGTCGTAACGACCGTCCGGCAGCCGACGCAGCTCCTGCTGCGGAAGCTCCGGCAGCAGAAGCTGCTGCTCCTGCAGCAGAAGGAGGACAGGCTTAAATGCTTATCCCACGTCGAGTCAAGCACCGTAAGCAGCACCACCCGGGTCGTTCCGGCGCTGCTACGGGCGGCACCAAGGTCACTTTCGGTGAGTTCGGCATCCAGGCCCTGAGCCCGGCTTACGTCACGAACCGTCAGATCGAGTCTGCCCGTATCGCGATGACCCGCCACATCAAGCGTGGCGGTAAGGTCTGGATCAACATCTACCCGGACCGTCCGCTGACGAAGAAGCCTGCTGAAACCCGTATGGGTTCCGGTAAGGGTTCTCCGGAATGGTGGGTCGCAAACGTCAAGCCGGGCCGTGTTCTTTTCGAACTCGCCGGTGTCAATGAAGAGGTAGCTCGCGAGGCACTGCGCCTGGCAATCCACAAGCTGCCGTTGAAGGCACGCATTGTGCGTCGCGAAGGTGGTGAATAGAAATGGCAGTAGGGTCGAAGGATCTCGCACCCGCACAGCTGGACGGTTTCGACAACGAGCGTCTCGTTGAAGAACTCCGCAAGTCCAAGGAAGAGCTGTTCAACCTGCGTTTCCAGTCCGCCACCGGACAGCTGGAGAACCACGGTCGTCTGCGCGCGGTAAAGAAGGACATCGCACGCATCTACACCGTTCTCCGTGAGCGCGAGCTGGGCATTCGTGCCGAGGTTGCCGCACCGGTTGTGGAAGCCAAGGAAGAAAAGAAGTCCAAGAAGGCAGAAGCCAAGGCCGCCAAGGCCGAGGCTGAGGCTGGAGAGGACGCCAAGTGAGCGAACAGAAGGAAACTGTGACGGAAGCAGCAGCCAGCGCTAAGCAGCGCGGTTACCGTAAGACGCGTCGCGGCTACGTTGTCTCCGACAAGATGGAAAAGACCATCGTTGTCGAGGTTGAAGACCGCGTGAAGCACGCTCTTTACGGCAAGGTCATTCGCCGCACCTCGAAGGTCAAGGCTCACGACGAGCAGAACACTGCCGGCATCGGCGACCTCGTCCTGATCTCTGAGACCCGTCCGCTGTCCGCTACCAAGCGGTGGCGCCTGGTCGAGATCCTCGAAAAGGCCAAGTAATCCCGCGCCGGGCTTCGTCCCGGCAGCGATGATGGATTAATTGGAAGGCCCGCATTCCGAAAGGGATGCGGGCCTTCTCCCGTTTCGGTCCATAGCACAAATCATGCTAGGATATTGAGTTTGTATGGCGCCATCTGCGCGTCTGCAACCACCTCGTAAACAATCGTGCCGCGGCATACTGCCCCGCGCAGTTATTTCCGCAAGGGAAGCTGATGCTGGCGGCACGGGAGTTTAGGCCTGCTCTGGCAAAATCCAGGCAGGTCAAGAGACACCCCGATCAACCGTTCCGCAAGGCTCATTCCGTATGCTCCATTTCGGTCTGAGAACCGGCGCGACGCAAGGAGTAAAAATTGATTCAGCAGGAGTCGCGACTCAAGGTCGCCGACAACACGGGTGCTAAGGAAATCCTTACCATTCGCGTTCTCGGTGGATCCGGCCGTCGCTACGCAGGCATTGGCGACGTCATCGTCGCAACCGTCAAGGATGCCATCCCGGGCGGCAACGTAAAGAAGGGTGACGTCGTCAAGGCTGTCATCGTTCGCACCAAGAAGGAACGCCGCCGTGCGGATGGTTCCTACATCAAGTTTGACGAGAACGCAGCTGTGATCCTGAAGAACGACGGCGACCCCCGCGGTACCCGTATCTTCGGCCCGGTTGGCCGTGAGCTCCGTGACAAGAAGTTCATGAAGATCGTTTCCCTGGCCCCGGAGGTGCTCTAGTCCATGGCTAAGATCAAGAAGGGTGACCTCGTTCAGGTCATCACCGGCGCGAAGCAGGAACGTGGCGGCGACCGCGGCAAGCAGGGCAAGGTCCTGCGCGTCTACCCGGATGCCAACCGCGTCCTGGTGGAAGGCATCAACCGCGTCACCAAGCACACCAAGGTCGGTCAGTCGCAGCGCGGCACCAAGACCGGTGGCATCGAGGTTGTCGAAGCCCCGATCCACGTCTCCAACGTTGCTCTTGTCGACCCCTCGACCAAGAAGCCGACCCGTGTTGGTTTCCGTCTCGAGACCGTTGAGAAGGACGGCGTCTCCAAGACCGTCCGCATCCGCGTGTCCAAGGCAACCGGGAAGGACATCTAATGAGCGAAACACTGTCTGAGACCGCCGCAGTGACGAAGATCGTTCCGCGTCTGAAGACGAAGTACGCAGATTCCATCAAGCAGGCACTGGTTGATGAATTCAAGTACCCGAACGTGAACCAGGTTCCCCGCCTGGTGAAGGTTGTTGTGAACATGGGTGTTGGAGATGCCGCCAAGGACTCCAAGCTGATCGACGGCGCTGTCCGCGACCTCACCCTGATCACCGGCCAGAAGCCGCAGGTAACCAAGGCCCGCAAGTCCATCGCCCAGTTCAAGCTGCGCGAAGGCATGCCCATCGGTGCTCACGCAACCCTGCGTGGCGACCGCATGTGGGAATTCGTGGACCGCCTCGTGACCCTCGCCCTGCCCCGTATCCGCGACTTCCGCGGCCTCAACGGCAAGCAGTTCGACGGCAACGGCAACTACACCTTCGGTCTGACCGAGCAGGTTATGTTCCACGAGATCGACCAGGACTCCATCGACCGCGTCCGCGGTATGGACATCACGGTCGTCACCACTGCCAAGACCGATGACGAAGGCCGTGCGCTGCTCAAGGCACTTGGCTTCCCGTTCAAATCCGAAGACTAATAACTACGTAGTAGGTCCGGCCGAGGCCGCTTTTGCGGCCAAAGCGGAAACCGTTACGAGGAAGGGCTAGAGCCCAAATGACTATGACAGATCCTGTCGCAGACATGCTGACGCGTCTGCGCAACGCTAACTCGGCTTACCACGACTCCGTGAGCATGCCGTACAGCAAGCTCAAGGCACGCGTTGCCGACATCCTGAAGGCGGAAGGCTACATCGCCGCCTGGAAGGAAGAGGAAGCCGAAGTCGGCAAGAAGCTGACCATCGACCTCAAGTTCGGTCCGAACCGCGAGCGTTCGATCGCTGGTGTCCGCCGTATTTCCAAGCCTGGCCTCCGCGTTTACGCGAAGTCCACCAACCTGCCTCACGTGCTGGGTGGCCTGGGTATCGCAATCCTGTCCACCTCTTCCGGCCTCCTGACTGACAAGCAGGCCGGCAAGAAGGGCGTGGGCGGCGAAGTCCTCGCGTACGTCTGGTAACGGGAAAGGAAGAGAATAATGTCACGTATTGGACGTCTCCCCATCACCGTTCCTGCCGGCGTCGAAGTCAAGGTTGATGGCTCCGTCATCAGCGTCAAGGGCACCAAGGGCGAGCTGACCCACACTGTGGCCAGCCCGATCGAGGTCAACTTGGACGACACCACCTTGACCGTCACCCGCCCGAACGACGAGCGCGCCTCGCGTTCCCTGCACGGCCTGACCCGCACCCTGATCGCCAACATGATCGAGGGTGTCACCAAGGGCTACGAGAAGAAGCTTGAAATCGTCGGTACCGGTTACCGCGTTCAGGCCAAGGGTTCTGACCTTGAGTTCGCTCTCGGCTTCAGCCACCCGGTCAACGTCTCCGCTCCGGAAGGCATCACCTTCACGGTGGAGGGTCCGACCAAGTTCTCCGTCGCGGGTATCTCCAAGCAGCAGGTCGGCGAGGTTGCTGCCAACATTCGCAAGCTGCGCAAGCCTGACCCCTACAAGGGCAAGGGTGTCCGTTACGCCGGCGAAGTCATCCGCCGCAAGGTCGGAAAGGCTGGTAAGTAAACCATGGCCATCGCAATTAACAAGAAGCGCACGAACAAGAGCAAGGCTGCTGCACGCAGCCGTCGCCAGCTTCGTATCCGCAAGCGCATCACCGGTACGGCTGTACGTCCTCGCTTGGTCGTCAACCGTTCTGCCCGCCACATCTTCGTCCAGGTTGTCGACGACTCCAAGGGTGTAACCGTGGCTTACGCTTCCACCCTGGAAGCCGACCTTCGTGCATTCGACGGTGACAAGACTGCCAAGGCCAAGCGCGTTGGCGAGCTCGTCGCCGAGCGCGCGAAGGCTGCAGGCATCGAAGCAGTTGTCTTCGACCGCGGTGGTAACAAGTACCACGGCCGCATCGCCGCCGTCGCAGACGGTGCTCGCGAAGGTGGGCTGGCACTGTGACCGTTGAGAATAACGAAAAGGACATTCAGGTGACTGAAGCTGCAGCTGCTGAGGCAACTGAGACCACTGCTGCCACCGAAGACCGCCGCGGCGGTCGTCGTGGCGAGCGTGGTGACCGTGGCCAGGGCCGCGGCGACCGTGGTGGCCGTGGTGGCCGCGACGGCGGTCGCGAGGCCGAGAAGAGCCAGTTCGTCGAGCGCGTTGTGACCATCAACCGCGTCGCCAAGGTCGTCAAGGGTGGTCGTCGCTTCAGCTTCACCGCCCTTGTGGTCGTCGGTGACGGCAACGGCTTGGTCGGCGTTGGCTACGGCAAGGCAAAGGAAGTTCCCGCCGCTATCGCGAAGGGCGTCGAAGAGGCCAAGAAGTCCTTCTTCCGCGTTCCTCGCGTTGGCAACAGCATCCCGCACCGTGTGCAGGGTGAGGCCGCGGCAGGCGTTGTCATGCTGCGTCCGGCTTCCCCGGGTACCGGTGTTATCGCCGGTGGTCCGGTCCGCGCGGTACTGGAATGCGTCGGTATCCACGACGTCCTCTCCAAGTCGCTCGGTTCCTCGAACGCCATCAACATCGTTCACGCGACTGTCGACGCCCTTAAGCGACTGGAAGAGCCCGCTTCCGTGGCAGCCCGCCGTGGCCTGCCGCTGGACGAGGTTGCTCCGAACGCTCTGGTGCGCGCGCTCCAGAACCAGAAGGCAGGTGTTTAGTCATGGCTAAGAACCTGACTCCCTCCGACGCTCAGTTGGAGATCACCCAGATCAAGGGCGTCGTCGGCGCCAAGCAGAACCAGCGTGAGACCCTGCGGTCCCTCGGCCTCAAGCGCATCGGACACACCGTTGTCCGCACCGCTGACGCCGTGACCGTTGGAATGATCAACACGGTTCCGCACCTCGTGAATGTAGAGGAGGCGAAGTAATGGCCGAGAACAAGACCGCCGCAGAGGCTGCTGAGAAGCAGAGCACTCTGAAGGTCCACCACCTGCGTCCCGCTCCGGGTGCCAAGACCGCCAAGACCCGTGTTGGTCGTGGTGAAGGCTCCAAGGGTAAGACCGCTGGTCGCGGTACCAAGGGTACGAAGGCCCGCTACCAGGTCAAGGCCGGCTTTGCTGGCGGCCAGTTGCCGCTGCACATGCGCCTGCCGAAGCTCCGTGGCTTCAAGAACCCGTTCCGGGTTGAGTTCCAGGTTGTGAACCTGGACCGGCTCAACGAGCTGTTCCCGGAAGGCGGCGCTGTGACCGTCGAGTCCTTGGTTGAGAAGGGTGCCGTTCGCAAGAACCAGCCCGTCAAGGTGCTGGGCACCGGCGACATCACCGTCAAGGTTGACGTCACCGCCCACGCTTTCTCTTCCAGCGCAGCTGAAAAGATCGCGGCAGCAGGCGGATCCACCACCACCCTCTAGGGGCCGGGGTGTAACCACCAGCTGTTGACAGACTCCCGGTGCGGGGGGCTTCGGCCTCCCGCACCGGGAGTTTTTTCATATGGCGCAGGACTCTCGATTGTTCGCATGACGCATGAAACCGTTAGACTCGGGTGTTGGGTTTCATCGACCCCGACAACACCCTTGGACCTTTAACTCAGGAGGACGCTTGCTAAGCGCATTCGCCCGGGCATTTCGGACGCCTGATCTGCGTCGCAAGTTGTTGTTCACGCTAGGAATCATCGCGATCTTCCGTTTGGGCGCTTTTATCCCTTCGCCGGGTGTGAGCTACCAAAATGTTCAGCAATGCTTGTCAGCCAATCAGGACACGGGCGGCCTCTACCAGCTCGTCAACCTGTTCAGCGGCGGGGCACTGCTGCAGGTCTCGGTTTTCGCGCTGGGTATCATGCCGTACATCACGTCCAGCATCATCGTGCAGTTGCTCCGCGTGGTCATTCCGCGGTTCCAGCAACTGTACGAAGAAGGTGCGTCGGGGCAGGGGAAACTGACCCAATACACTCGGTACCTCACTATCGCCTTGGGCTTGCTGAACGCCACCACCTTGGTCTCCTTGGCGCGTTCCGGCCAGCTGCTGCCCAACTGCCAGCTGCCAATCATCCCGGATACCAGCATCATCGCCACCATCCTCGTGGTGATCACCCTTACGGCCGGAACCGGCCTCATCATGTGGATGGGTGAACTCGTTACCGAGAAGGGTGTGGGCAATGGCATGTCCTTGCTCATTTTCACCTCGATCGCCGCGGGCTTCCCCACCTCGCTGGGCGCCATCTGGAACTCCAAGGGTCCGGGAACTTTCTTCACGGTGGTGGCCATCGGCTTGGTGACCGTTGCGCTCGTAGTGTTCGTCGAACAGTCCCAGCGGCGCATTCCCGTCCAGTACGCCAAGCGCATGATCGGACGGCGGACCGTGGGCGGCACCAGCACCTACATCCCCATCAAGGTGAACATGGCCGGCGTCGTGCCCGTCATCTTCGCTTCCTCCATGCTCTACCTGCCCGGCCTGATTGCGCAGTTCAATCAGCCGAAGGCCGGAGAGACGATCGCCCCTTGGGTTGAGTGGATCAACAACAACCTCACGCGCGGCGACCACCCTATCTACATGGCGTTGTACTTCGTCATGATCGTGTTCTTCACCTACTTCTATGTCGCGATCACCTTCAACCCTGAAGAGGTCTCGGACAACATGAAGAAGTACGGCGGGTTCATTCCGGGCATCCGGGCGGGTAAACCGACCGCGGATTACCTGCAGTACGTGCTTTCCAGGATCACCCTCCCCGGCGCCCTCTACTTGGGCATCGTGGCGCTGATCCCGCTGGTCGCACTCGTCCTGATCAACGCCAACCAGAACTTCCCGTTCGGTGGTACGTCAATCCTGATCATGGTGGGTGTTGGCCTGGAAACCGTCAAGCAGATTGATGCGCAGCTACAACAACGTCACTACGAAGGGCTTTTGCGATGACGAGAATGCTGATCATTGGACCTCCGGGTTCGGGCAAGGGAACCCAGGCAGAGCGGATTTCCGAGCGCCTGGGCGTAGTCGCCATTTCCACGGGCGATATCTTCCGTGCAAACGTCAAGGGCGAAACCCCCCTGGGCATCGAGGCCAAGAAGTACATGGACGCCGGCGACTTCGTTCCGGACAGCGTCACCAACAAGATGGTGCGCGACCGCCTGAGCGAGGACGACGTCGAAAACGGCTTCCTGCTCGACGGCTACCCGCGCACGACCGCGCAGGTTGAATACCTGGACGAGATCCTCGCCAAGACCGAAGAGAAGCTCGACGTCGTGCTTCAGCTGACGGCCGACGACGAGGAACTTGTTGCGCGCTTGCTGGGACGTGCCAAGGAGACCGGGCGCTCGGACGACAACGAAACCGTCATCCGCCACCGCCTGGACCTTTACCACGAGCAGACTGAAGCTGTGGTGGCCAAGTACGCAGAACGCGGCATCCTGACCCGCGTCGATGGCATTGGCGCCATCGACGAGGTCACGGACCGGGTCCTGCTGGCCATTGAAGCAGCCAAGGCCGTCTAAGTCCCGTCCTGGACTGAAGGCAACCACAAGGGGTGTCGCGCGCAGGTAAATGCGCGGGACACCCCTTTTGCTTGCCTCCGCACCCCTCTCCCGGTTTCGGGCATCGCAGAGGATGCGCGAAAATAGATGGAGACCCGAGACCGGCCTGCATCCGTAGAAGGACAACAGCAGGCACAAACACCCGCAAGAGGAGACCATGGCGTTCGGCCAGCCCCGCATCGAATACAAGACCAACGAGCAAATGCGCAAGATGCAGGAAGCCGGGGTGGTCCTCAGCCGCGCCCTCGACGCAGCTGTCGCGGCAGCCAAGCCCGGAGTCACCACCAAGGAGATCGATGCTGTCTTTGCCTCGATCCTGAACGACGCAGGCGCGAAGTCGAATTTCCTCGGATACCACGGGTTCCCTGCCACTATCTGTACGTCCGTGAACGAGGAAGTGGTCCACGGCATCCCGGGAGACCGTGTCCTGCAGGACGGGGACATAATTTCGATCGACGGCGGAGCTATTGTGGATGGCTGGCACTCCGATTCGGCCCGCACGGTGATCGTTGGTACCGCGGACCCTGAAGACCAGCGGCTCTCGGACGTCACGGAGGCCGCGATGTGGCACGGGATCGCTGCCCTGGCGAAGGGCAGGTTCGTCGGCGACATCGGAAATGCCATTGATGACTACGTTTCTTCCGTCCCCGGGAAGACGCTGGGCATCCTCGAGGACTACGTAGGCCACGGCATCGGATCCGAGATGCACATGGCTCCGGACGTCTTGAACTACCGCACCAAGCATCGTGGAGCGAAGGTCCGCCCGGGCCTCTGCCTGGCGATTGAGCCCATGCTTGTCCGGGGTGGTATCGAAACGGCAACCCTCGACGACGACTGGACAGTGGTTACCACTGACGGGAAGCGTTCGTGCCAGTGGGAGCACTCGGTCGCCGTCCACGAAAAGGGCATCTGGGTACTGTCCGCCCCCGATGGCGGGGCCGCGCAGTTGGCGCCTCTCGGCGTCGTACCCGTACCGATCCCGTAACGGGACGGGGCCGGTAAAGCAGTCCGCCCGGAAAATAATCGCAGAAACAGAAAATCCCTGGCGGCGCCTCTGCGGCGTCGCCAGGGATTTCCTATTTCCAACCGGATTAGCTCTTGAGCTTCGGCTTGACGTCCTTCGTGTAGATTCCGTCAAGAGTCTTCTTGAGGTCGGTCATGGTCGCTTTCACGTCACCCTGCTGGGTCATGATCTTGGCGGCGGCCTTGGCCATTTCTTGGTCCGCACCCGGAAGGAACACGCGCGCGTTGTCCTGCACCCTTGTGACGGCCAACTGGTCCATGGCCGTCTTGATCTGCGGGGTCTTCGCGAGGACGGCCGTCATGTCCGCCGAAACCCGGGTGGGCATGTAACCGGTTGCCGCGGAGAACGCTGCCGTGTTTTCAGGTTCGGTCATGAACTTCAGGAACGTGGCCGCGGCGAGTTGCTCTTCCTTGCTGATGCCGCTCGGGATGCCGAGGCCCGCACCGCCGGTGGGGCAGACACCGCTGGTCACCATGGGGCCGCCGGGCAGGAAGCCGACGCCCACGTTGAACTTCGCGGACTTGAGGATGCCCAGCAAGGAACCGGTCGAAGAGATGGTGGCGGACGCGATGCCGGCGGCAAAGTCGTCGCCGGCATCCTTGGAGGAAACGCCGGCCCACTTGTCCTTGTAGATGGAGTCCTGGACCCACTGGAGGGCCGTCACGGATTCGGTGGAGTCGCAGGTGATGTCCCAATCCTTGGACCAGCCGCCGCCCCAGCCCCAAAGGTTGTTCTGGAGGGTCCATCCCGCGTAACCGGCCAAAGCGGGGTACATGTACGCATACTGGGCGCCCGACGCGGCTTTGAGCTTGGGAGCCCATTCGGCGAATTCTTCCCACGTGGACGGTGCCCGGTCCGGAAGGCCGGCCGCCTTGAAGTGGTCCTTGTTGTAGTAGAACAGCGGGGTGGAGCGGCCGTAGGGGAGCGCCCACTGCTTGCCGCCGTACTGGTAATCGCTCACCAAGGACTTTTGGAAGTCATCAATCTTGATGTCGAGCTGCTTTACGAGGCCGTCGAGCGGAATGATGTTGCCGTTGGAGAAGTAGCGGAACCACCAGACGTCGGACAGGACAACGAGGGCAGGGAGCCCGGTTTTTGCGGCCTGGGTGGTCTGGAACTTCTGGGCGATTTCTTCGTAATTCGCGCCGGCAGTGACGAGGTTGACCTTGATACCCGGGAACTTGGCCTGGAACTTGTCGATGATGGACTTCTCGACATCCTGCGACTGGCCGGGGTGGTTGGTCCAGAAGTCGATCGACGCGGCGGGCTTCACGCCGCTGAAGTCGAGGTCGGCGGGTGCGCTTGACGAGCCGGGGTTTGCCGTGGAGGGGCCGCCGCACGCTGCCAGGGCGGCTGCGCCGACTCCTAGTCCGGCGAGCCCCAGGAAACTCCGGCGGTCAAAATTCGTTGGCATGGTGGTCCTCTCAGGGATTCAAGGGTTGCGAGATGTTCTTGGAAGGTTGCGGCTTGGCCAAGTCCGGCCAAACCACGGGTGTGGCTGATTAGCCGGTGACGCTGCCTTGGGTCAGTCCAGCGACGATGTACCTTTGCAAGGCGGCGAAAACCAGCAGGATGGGAATGATGACGAGCACAGCGCCTGCCATGAGGATTCCCCACCCGGCGCCGTTGCTTTCAGAGTTCTGGAGCAGGGTCAGCCCTACGGGCAGGGTCATGGATTCGGGCCTGTCCGTGATGATCAGTGGCCAGATGTAGTCGTTCCATTCGCTGACCACGGTGACTAGGGCGACCGTGGCGATGGATGGAATCGAAACCGGAACGATGATTTGCCACATCCGGCGCCAGTGGCCCGCGCCGTCAATCTCGGCGGCTTCGAGGATCGATCCCGGGAGGGTGAGGAAGTGTTGGCGGAGGAGGAAGGTTCCGAACGCGGTTCCGAGGCCCGGAAGGATGATTCCCCACAGTGTGTTTTTGCCGCCCATGCCTGCAATGAGTATGTAGTTGGGCAGGATGGAAACCTGGGCTGGAACCATCAGGGCCACCAAGATGACCACGAAGATCACGTTCTTGAAGGGAAAGCGCACGAAGACTAGTGCGTAGGCGGTGAGGATGGCCAGGATTACCTTCACCGTGGCGCCCACTACTGTGACGATGAGGCTGTTGAGGAAGAACCTGCCAAACGGCACAGTGGTCATTGCCGTTTGGTAGGTGTCCAGGTTCAGGCCCTGCGGGAGGACCTTCAGGTCGGTGGTGACGATCTCGCCAGGTTGCTTGAAGGAGCTGAGCACCATCCACAGCAGGGGCAGAACCACGATCACGGTGGCGGCGATGAGGGGCAGGTAGCCTCCCGCGACCGTCTTGACGAGGTTGGAACGGGAGAAGGGGCGCGCGCGCTCGGCTGCCATGCTCATGAGTAGTGCACCTTCCGTTCTACGAACCGCAACTGGACCACGGTGATGATCAGCAGGATGGCGAAGAGGATCACCGAGACTGTCGCCGAATAGCCGGCGCGGTTATAGGCGCCGAATGCCTGGAGGTAGGCCTCGTAGATCAGGGTGCTGGTGCCGTTGCCCAAAGGCGTCATGATTCGGATCAGGTCGAATGCCTGCAAAGAGCTGAGCATGGTGGTGATCAGCAGGAAGAAGGTTGTGGGGGACAAGAGCGGGAGCGAGACGTTCAGGAATCGTCGGAAGCCGTTGGCGCCGTCCAAGGATGCCGCTTCCATGACGTCCTTGGGCAACGATTGCAGTCCGGCCAGATAGACCACCGCGCAGTACCCGAGGTTCTTCCAGACGTAGACGATGATGACCATCACGAGTGCGAGCTGGGGGTCGTTGATCCACTGCGGGCTTTGCTGTCCGAGTCCGCGGAGGATCCACGCGAGCACTCCGTAGCCGGGGTCGAAGATGAAGAGCCACACCAGGCCGACGCCGACGCCGGACAGAACGTACGGGGCGAAAACGGCTGAGCGGGCGAAGGTTGTCCCGCGGACTTTCGAGTTCAGCGCGAGCGAAACGAGCAGGCCCAGCAGCATGGATCCGCCGACGGTTACCACAGTGAAGACGGCGGTGGTGCCAAGGACCCTGCCGGCGTCGTCACTTGAGAAGAACGCGACATAGTTGTCCAGGCCAACCACGGTTGCCGAGGTGGCGCCCAGGGTCCAGTCGAGGGTGGAGTAGTAGACGTTGTTGATCAGCGGCCAGTAGGTGAACACCGCGATCAAGATGAGGTTCGGCAGCGCGAGCGCGAGGAAGACGAAGAAGTCCCTCCGCGTCCGGCCGGTCCAGCGTGAACGGCGCTGCGGCAGGGACGCTGCGGCCTGCTGGGCAGGCCGACTTTGCGTGAGTTGTGGAGTCATGGGGGTCTCTAACGGTTTGCAGATGACGGGTGCGCGCCGGGCTCGAAAATGTTGGGTCGAGGGGGGCTGCTAGAAACACCTCACCACACCGAAAGCGCTGTCAAGTCAAGAAAAGGGCCGTCGCCGGAATTGTTGGACAAGCCTTTCGCGCTCGTTTACTTGACGTTTTGTGACGGGTGGGGCCTCGTTCATATTCGAGGCAGGACTACCACTTGTGCGGGGTTTTCGAGAAACGCCGGAGACGACGACGGCGACCCGACCGCGTGTGCGGGGGTCGCCGTCGTCGTCTTCCGTTAGTGGACTGGCAAATTCAGCGGATTGGGAAACTCGGCGGAAGGAGTTCGTGGGTGGGCCGCCGCGCGTAGTCGGACGCGGTGAGCGAGGAGATGTAACGGTCCAGGAACTCCTGGGCACGTTCCCGGTAGTCATTCGTGTCCACTGTGATGATTTCGCCGTTGTCCACGATGGTCCGGCCGGCGACGACAACCCGGGTGATGTCCCGGCCGTCTCCATTCATGATCAGGGTGCGGATGGGGTCCGCGTGCGGACCGATGTGGCTTCCGGTCAAATCCAGGACGAAGTAGTCGGCCTGCGCCCCGGGTGCCAGTCGGCCGAGGTCTGGGCGGCCCAGCGAGTCAGCGGGGTCCAAGGTCGCGGAGCGGAATAGATCCGCGGCTTGGGCGCTCGACCGGTCTGCGGTGAGGGTTTTGGTCATGCCCATCGCAAGGTCCATGGCGCGGATCATGTTCGGCGGCGCGGAGTCGGTCCCGAGCACAATCCGGACGCCCTTTTCGCGGTAGGAGTCGTAGTTGTCGAGCATCCCGCCGTAGTGGGCCATGGGGATGGGGCAGAGGAGGACTGTCGACCCGGAATCGGCAAGCAGTGCGACGTCGTCTCCCGATCCGAACGCTTCGGGCATGTTGGGGTGCCCCGGGACCGTCCAGGCGTGGGGGATATAGGTTCTTTCAGTGAGGAAACCGAGGTCCGCCAAGTAGGGGAGGGGGCGCAGTCCTGTACGGGCAAGGATGGTTTCGACTTCGAAGAGGCCCTGGGCTGCGTGCAGGCGTACTGGCAGCTTGAGTTCGTCTGCGGCTTGCCGGGTCAGGCGAAGGGTCTTCTCGGTTTGCGTCTCGATTCGTGCGGGCAACAAAGCCGTCCGGATGAGTCCGTCCGCCCGGCCGTCGTAGTCCTGGGCGAAACGGATCGCTTCTTCGAGGCCTTCGAGTCCGAGTCGTTCGTCCTCGTGGAGGAAGACCCGCTTTCCGTCCGTGTAGGGCACGGCTGTGCGATAGCTTGGCCCCAGGTACGCCCGCACGCCGAGGGCCTCGACTGCTGCGGCGGTGTCGGCGAGGTCTTCATAGTCCTCGCACCATTCGTGGTAGCTCTCCGACGCGATGGGCATGAGGGTCGTGATGCCGTTGCGGACTAGTTGGGACAGGGCGAACTCCCGCCTGAACCGTGCCTCTTTCCGCGTGAAAACAGCGGTCCGGCCCTTGAGGTAGTCCTCGGACCAGACGAGGCCCAGGCGTCGGGTTGCGTCGGGCCACGAGTCGAAGAGGGCGTGGTCGATGTCCGCCAAGGCGTTCAAGTCAATGAAACCGGGCGACAGGATGGCTTCCCCGGCGTTGATTTCGGTATCGACGACGCCGGGGTAGTCCCTGCCGACGAAGACGATGGTTCCGTCGTCGTGGACAAGTTCCGCGTCCGGCAGGATGCAGTGGTCGCCTTCGGCGTAGCCAATGACGAAGGCGGCTTTGATGCGCGTGATCACGGGGGCTCCTTGTTATGCGCCGGGGGAGTGCGCGGGATTGTCCTCCAGGTCCGACGCCTGGTTGTCGAGGATGGCGCCCGCGACGAGCATCGCTTCCTGGGCGGCGTTGTCGCGGATGGCCTCGAAGAGGTCGTCGTGGCTGTCGTGCTCCGATTCCGCGGCCCGGTGAAGGCCTGCGGTGGAGGTCCATGACCCGTCGATCGTGGCAGCGAGCGAGCCGTAGATGCCGGCCAGGAGTTGGTTGTGGGCGGCCTCCACCACGGCGCGGTGGAAGTCGATGTCCGCCTCACGGAAGCCGTCGTCGTCATTCGCTTCCGCCGCGGCGCGGCGACGGTCGAGTGCGTCCTGGAGCTTGTCGAGGTCGGCTTGGTCCCGGCGCTGGGCGGCCAGCGCGGCGGCCGGCACGTCGAGGCTGCGTCGGACTTCGATCGCTTCGAACGGGTCTGCGCCTTGGAAGCCTTTGCGCAGGGCGACTTCCTGTTCGTCGACGGCGGCAACGAAGGTGCCGTCGCCTTGCCGGGTCACGAGGAGTCCGGCGTGCACCAAGGCGCGGAGGGCTTCCCTGAGCGGAGCCCGGCTGAGGCCCAGCGCTTTCCCGAGTTCGGGCTCGGGAGGAATCCGGTCTCCGAGGCCCCATTCGCCTTGTCGAATCCGCAGCCGGATGTCGTCAATTGCGTCGTCGACCACGCTGCGTCGGCCGTTCACCGCCATGGTGTCCTCATTTCTGAACATGCCGGACCTGTCCCGGGCGAGCCCGAGATGGGTCCGCCCCAACTCTTTACCGCATCATTCTGGACCCGTCAGTGTCCGGTGACCCTTCCGCTGGCGTTTATGAAGCGTCTCACATCCGATCGGGAAAATCCACCCTTTCGTAAGACGTCTTACGAGTGTATCTTTACCACCATGACCCAGATCACACAGCTGCTCCCTGATACGCGGCTCCCGGGCACCGGCGATCTGCCGGCGACTCGCCTCGGGGTCCAATTCACCCGATACCCCGGCTACGAAGACCGCCCGCTGCAGGATTCGTTCCGGGCCGCCGTCGACGACGGCTTCACCCTCGTGGTCCTCAACAGCATCGCTGCGGAACTTTCGGCGGGGGCCACCACAGACCTGCGGGACGTCGCGGACGCGGCGCGGCAGGCCGGCGTCGAACTCCAGCTAGGCCTCGGCTGCGCCGGACCGTTCGGCGACCCCGCGACGGTGCGGGAAAGCCTCCTTGAAGCCCTGCTTTGCGGCACGGAACTCGGGATCAAGGAATTCTTCGTCTACACCCGGTCCGTCCGCGAAGGCGCGGAAGAAGAAGGACGGTTCCTTGACCACCCGGCGCAACTCCGGCTCATCCGGGCGAACCTCGAGGCACTGGCTTCAGCCGCGCTAAGCGCGAAGGTGCGCATCAACGTGAAGACCCACGAAGACCTTGCGTCCCCGGAAGTCCTGGCCCTGGTCCGTGAGCTGGATCCCGCAGTCTTCGGGATCGGGCTCGACGTGGCCAACCTCGTGGTCCGCGGTGAAGATCCCGTCGATGTGGCCCGCGCGCTTGGGACGCACGTCAGGATGACCCACTTGGAGGACGCTGTCCTGTTCCCGGTGGAGGAAGGCTACCGCCGCCGCCTGAGGGCAATCGGCGAAGGCGTCTTTGATTGGGACGGGATCCTCCGGAACTTGCTCGACGCCGGGGTGCGCGACTTCACCCTCGAACAACACAGGGGGAAGTTCGATACCCCGGTCTTCGACCGCTCATGGTTCGACCACGAGCCGCATCTCAACGCGGCGGGCCTGGCGCAGGTGGCCCGGCTCGGCGTGGCGACGCACGACGGCGTGGCGCGCGGCCGTTTCCCGGCGCTCGCCGACTGGGACGAAGAACCCGGCGCGGCCGAACGCCGTCGCCAATTGCTCCACAGTGCCTCCACCCTGCGGAGGCTCCTCACATCGATCCGCGCCGGTGCGAACGAACCGGCTCCGACTCAACCAGGAGAGGAAAGACTTCCATGACAGCTGTTGCTGCCCCACAGATCGTTGCCCCGGCGAAGCGCAAGACCTTCAGCAGTTTCCTCCGGCGGGACCGGACCTTGACCCTGACCCTCGCGCTGCTGGCCGGACTCATTGTGGCGACCCTGCTGGGTCCCTTGGTCTGGCGGATCCAGCCCGATGCCATCAACCTCGGAGCCGTTCTCCAGAGCCCCAGTTGGGGGCACCCGATGGGCACTGACGATACCGGTCGCGACGTGCTTGCCCGCGTCCTGGCCGGTGGACGGACCTCGATCCTCGCAGGCCTGACCATCGCATTGATCGGTGCGGTTGTTGGATGTGTCGCTGCGCTCCTGGCGGGATCCATGCGCGGATGGGTGGACACCCTCTTCACCTGGCTGACCAACTCCATCCTCTGCTTCCCGGCCATCCTCCTTGCGATGGCCATGGCAATGGCCCTGCAGCCGGGCGTCACCGCAGTGGTCATCGGGCTCTCGCTGCACTCCTTCCCTTGGTACATGCGCACGCTGCGTGGAGAAGTAATGCGCCTGTACGGCCAGGACTTCATCCGGTCGACCACGGCATTGGGCGCGCACCCCGCGCGCGTCCTGTTCCGCCACGTCTTCCCGCACCTCATTCCGATCATGATTCTGCAGATGGCCGCCGTCTTCGGTGCCGCCGTTCTGTCCCTGGCGGCTTTGGGCTACCTCGGCCTGGGAGCGCAACCTCCCACCGCCGAATGGGGAGAAATGATCACGGACGGCCAGCAGTTCTTCCTGACCGGCCAATGGTGGATCGCGGGCTTCCCCGGCCTGGGCCTGCTCCTCGCCGTCAGCCTGACCACCCTGATCGCGGACCGGGCCCGGGAAGTCCTGGACCGCCGCGGCGAATTCGTCCAGGCGAAGTGAGGGAACGTCGATGATCCGCAACATCCTCAAGCGACTTGGCGTGGCACTGGCCACGGTCTTCGGAGCCTCGGTCTTTGCCTTCGTGCTCCTCCGCAAGGTTCCCGGCGATCCGGCACGCGCAATCGCCGGCGACGGCGCCACCGACGAAGCCATCGCAGCATTGCGAAAGTCAATGGGCCTCGACGACAACATCTTCGTCCAGTACGGGAACTACGTAGGATCGCTGTTCCGCGGCGACTTCGGTTTCTCCTACAGCACGGGCAACAGCGTGGGCACCCTCCTGGCCCAGCGCTTGCCTGCCACGCTCGAGCTTGGCTTGCTGTCTGTGGTGTTCGCGATTGCGGGAGCAGTCATTGCCTCAAGCATCGCCGTCTACTCCCGACGCCGGTGGCCGGACAGGTTCCTCCGCATCAGCTCGTCGCTGGCAATGGGCTCGCCGCCGTTCTGGATCGCCCTGCTCGCCCTCCTGGTCCTCTCGATCCAGCTCGGCATCTTCCCCGGTCCCGAAGGCCGCCTTTCGCCCGGCGTCCTCCGTCCACCGAACGTCACCGGAATGTTCACCGTGGACGCCGTGATCGCCGGACAATGGGGAACCTTCGTCAACGCCGCATGGCACCTGATCCTCCCCGCGATCGTCGTCGCGCTCGGTCCTTTCGCTTTCCTCAGCAGGCTGTACCGCAATCAGCTTCGCGGAACGCTGCGGGAAACCTTCGTCACTGTGGCCCAAAGCCACGGCCTGCGCAGGTTCCCCGTGTACGCCCGGCACGTAGCCCCGCACGGTTTGCTGTCACTGCTTCCCGCGGCTTCCCTGCTGTTCGCCGACCTCCTTGCCGGCAGCCTGCTGGTGGAGAAGGTGTTCGGATGGCCGGGAATCGGCTCGATGACAGCCGACGCCATCATCCAGAAGGACTTCGCCGTGGTCCAGGCAGTGCTCCTGCTGGCCGCCATCCTCTACGTGGTGGTCAGCCTCGCGGCAGACCTCATCATGACCGCGGCAGATCCCCGAACCCGAGTAGGAGCCCGCTGATGTCGCACACCAACGCACTTTCCTTTCCTTCTCCGAATCCCTCAACCAGCACGGCACCGGGCACGGCCACCGGCGTGAGCCAAGACCGCGGCGTTGTCCTGCAGGTCAAGGGACTGGTCACGGATTTCCACACGGCATCGGGAACCGTCCACGCTGTACGGGACGTTTCCTTCGACCTCCACAAGCGCCAGCGGATGGCGATCGTCGGCGAATCCGGATCCGGAAAGTCCGCCCTGGCCATGTCGCTTGTGGGGCTCGTCCCGCAGCCAGGCCGGGTTTCCGGCGGGAGCGTCAAACTCAACGGGACCGAAATGGTCGGCCTCGACGACGCCGGGATCTCCAGGATCCGCGGCAAGGACATCGGCCTGGTCTTCCAGGACCCGATGGCCGCGCTGGATCCCTTGAAAACCATCGGGAGCCAGTTCGTGGAAATCATCCGGGTACACCAGGACGTTTCCGTCAAGGCGGCACGAAAGTTGGCCTGTGACCTCCTCGGCGAAGTAGGCGTCACGGATGCCAAACGCCGCATTGCCGACTACCCGCACCAATATTCCGGCGGCATGAGGCAGCGCGTCCTAATTGCGATGGCCATCGCCAACGACCCCTCGGTAGTTATTGCCGACGAACCCACCACGGCCTTGGACGTCACCACCCAGGCACAGGTGCTCGACCTCCTCGCGAAGATCTGCGACGAACGCGGCAACGCCTTGGTGATGATCACGCACAACCTCGGGATCGTCGAGGAACTCTGCGACAGCGTCAACGTCATGTACGCCGGACGCTTCGTCGAGTCCACCAGCGCCCGGGCACTCTTCGAGTCAGCGGCCCACCCCTACTCCAAGGCGCTCCTGGACTGCGTCATCGACCCCGCCACCACCAAGCGCGGTGCGTTGCCGGCCATTCCTGGCTCGCCACCGGATCTGTCCATCGACGAACCCGGGTGCCCCTTTGCCGCGCGGTGCCCGATCGGCCGGGACGAACCGCGGTGCGCAACGGAACGCCCGGAGTCACGCGCCCTGGCGAGTGGCGCCGTCGTACGCTGCCACTTCGCCAGCGACATTCCAGGAGATGAAGCATGAGCAACCCAGCCACGGCCCCGCTCTTGCGGGTAGAAAACCTGAACAAGTCCTACGGCAAAGGCGTCGGTTCCCGTCACCGGGTCCAGATCCTGCGGGACGTCTCCTTCGAACTGCGCCGGGGGCAGACCCTCGGCCTCGTCGGCGAGTCCGGCAGCGGTAAGTCGACCACGGCCGCGTGCGTCATGGGCCTCACCGGGGTGGACAGCGGGTTGATCGAGTTCGACGGCGTCAACCTCACCGCGCTCTCGAAACCGGAAATGCGGCGCATGCGCAAACGCATCCAGATGGTGTTCCAGGATCCCAACGGCTCCCTCGACCCCCGGTTCACTGTGGCCGACCTCGTTGAGGAACCGCTGATCATCCACGGCGTTACGGATGCGACCGAGCGCGCCCGCCGTGTCGCCCAAGTGCTGGACCGCGTCGGGATCACGGTCAAGCAAGCCCAACGCTTCCCGTTCGCGTTTTCCGGCGGCCAGCGCCAACGGATCGCGATCGCGAGGGCACTCGTCCTGAACCCGGACCTCGTGGTCCTGGACGAACCGGTCAGCGCTTTGGACGTGTCCATCCAGGCCCAAGTCCTCAACCTCCTCAGCGACCTCCAGGACGAGCTCGGCTTGACCTACTTGTTCATCGTCCACGACCTCGCGGTAGCGCGCCTCATGAGCCACAACATCGCCGTCATGAACGCCGGCCGCATTGTCGAGGCCGGGACATCGGCGGACGTTTTCGACAACACCAGCCATCCCTATACCCGCGCGCTGCTGGATGCGGTTCCGGGCGCTCGCCGCCGGGCCGCGTCCCTCGCGGCTGCCGCGCCCGCCCTCGCCACGGAAGGAAAGTGAGATGAGGAAGCTACCCACTCCGCGCGCCGTGATAAAGCGCACGACGGCGGTACTCGCCGCGATCGGCCTGCTCGCCTTGACTGGTTGTGCCGGTCCGGGCAATTCGGCGGCCGCGTCGAACCGGCCGTTCACCGTGAACTGGGCGACGACGCTCACCAATATCGACCCCGCCTTCGTTTGCGCCGGCAACGAGAACAGCTTCGCGAGCAACTTCTACGCCCGTCTTGTGGCGCTCGACGAAGACCGGCAAGCCGACGGAACGTACGTGGCCAACACGGATCCGGGCCGGGTGAAAGGGGACTTGGCTACGTCATGGACGGTATCTCCGGACGGAAAGTCCTACACCTTCTCCCTGCATCCCGGAGCCAAGTTCGCGAACGGTGACCCGCTCGATGCCGCGGCCGTCCAGTACTCGATCATGCGCAACCTGACCATCGGCGGATGCGGTTCTTTGGGCCTGCAAATCGGCTTGACGGACCCGCCCTTGATCAAGGGCGTCGTAGTGGTTGATGCCCAGACGGTGCGGCTCGATTTGTCCCGCGCCTACCCGGCCATCCTGGTCACGCTTGCCCAGAGCCGCGGATCGATCTACGACCCCAAGGTCATCAAGGAACACGGCGAAGACAAGAAGGGCGTGCCGAACCAGTGGCTCGCCGCACACACCGCGAGCAGCAGCGGGCCCTACGTCCTGGATGAATATGTGGCCAACAACTATGCGGTGCTGAAGCGGAACCCCAACTACTACGGCAAGGCCGCCAAGGAACCGGTGGTCCGCGTCAACTTCATCACCTCCATTCCCACCCTTATGCTGCAGGCACGGCGCGGGGAATCCGATGTGACGCTGGGGCTGCCGCCGTATGTGGTCCATGAGCTGAGCCAAGACGATTGCTGCAAGGTGACGTCGGCGCCGGCCTTCGCCCCGGTGACCGTTTCGTTCGACAACTCGTCCGGGGTCACGTCCAACCCGAAGCTGCGGGAAGCGCTGAGCTACGCGGTTCCGTACGACCAGATCAAGGCAAGCGTGGCCTACGGCTACGCGGATACCTACTACGGGCCGTTCGTCCCCGGCACCCCGGGATTCGACCCGCAACGGTCGGCCGCCCGTCCCCTCGACCTTGATCACGCCCGGGCCTTGGTGAAGGAATCAGGCCTGGTGAATCCGCAGATCGACCTCATGATCAACCCGTCGTCGCCCGGAGTCTCCACCCTCGCCACGATCCTCAAGGCCTCGTGGCAGGAGATCGGGGTGACGGTCAACATCGACTCCCAGACGCCCACCGCTTTTGCCACGAAGTTCAACACGGGCAAATACCAATCGGCGTTGCTGTTCGAGAGCGCCGGAGCGGTTGCCGCCTACGAGCTCCGGAAGAAGATGACATGCGGCAGCAGCTTCAACAACCAACACATCTGCATCCCGGGGACGCCCGAGCTCATGAAGAAGCTCGACGCGGCATCGGACCTGCAGGCACAGCAGCCCTACATCAACGCCCTCGTGGACGCCTGGCGGGCCAATTCACCCACGATCATCCTCTACCGGGCGCAATTCACCGCCGTGCTCGCGCCCTCGGTGAAGGACTTCGACTACTCCTCGTCCACCACTTTCTACAACTGGGGACGCTGAACATCCGACCCCTGGCAACAAGCGCGCCACGGGTGACCACCATAATCACGAAGAACCAACGAAGGACATGAAAATGCGAATTGGTGTTGACGGGAGCAAAATTCCCCACGAGGCGGACGACTCGGCGATCCGTATCCTTGAGCGGGCCCACGGGATGGGAATGGAAGGCGTGTACTTCCGCAGCGTCGTGGATGTTTCCCCGACCCTGGACCGCGGCTACCTGACCGAGGTCCGCGAATGCGCGGAATCCCTCGATCTCTACCTCCAGATGGGCCTTGCCAAGGTCAATCCCTATGCTGCGTCGGAAGCTCCCCACGTCCGCCGGCTCGGCGACGGCGACTACACGCGCGGAATGGTCAAGATGATCGAAGCCGCACACGAAGCCGCCGGCGTGACCGACCTCTGGGTGGCCTGCGCCAACTACCAGCGCGGATTGCCGGGCTACTACGTCTTCGACCGCTTCCGGACCGACGCGCCCTGGGCCGACCAGCTCGTGGCCATCGAGAAGTTCCTGCGGCTCCTCGCGCCGGTGGCCCGGGACCATGGCGTCCATTTGAACATCGAGACCCACGAAGAAATCACGAGCTACGAAATCGTGCGGCTCATCGAAGCAGTGGGCGACGACGTCCTTGGCGTGACGTTCGATACCGCCAACGTGGTGGTACGGGGCGAAGACCCGGTGGCCGCGGCCCGCCGGGTGGCGCCGTACACCCGCGCCACGCACTTGCGGGACTTCGTCCTCGGCGAGCAGGACGGCGTTTTCGGAAGGGTCTTCGCGCCGATCGGGCAGGGGTCGATCGATTGGGATGCCGTCCTTGGCATCCTGTATGCGGAAAACCCGGACCTGCCCCTCTCCATCGAGAACGCCGGACCCACGTTGCACTTGCCGATCGGCCTCGACGATCCCGAATGGATTGCCAAGCACCCGGACCTGGACCCCCAAGAGGTGGCGAGGATCCGCGAGATGGCAGCGGAATACGCCGAACGCGTTGAACGCGGCGAAGCCCCAAGCCTCGACGCCGTGCGGGCAACACCATACGATGGCGCACACTTTATCGACGTCTCTGCGGCGGCCCTGAGGGATGCGCTGTCCCGGATCGGCGCCACGGTCTAGCCCTAGCCCTGATGGGCCCCACCTCGCCCGGCCGGCCAACCCACAGCCGGGCGGGGAGGGGCACAATAGGCACATGGCGTCCAAGATCACTGATGTGCCGGGAATCCGCGTGGGACATGTCCAGCGGATCGGCGACGGCTGGCTAAGCGGAGTGACGGTGGTCCTCCCGCCGCCCGGCACCGTTGGCTCGGTGGACGTGCGGGGCGGCGGGCCCGGTACGCACGAGACGGACGCCCTCGACCCCACCACGCTGGTGCCTACTGTTGACGCGGTGGTTCTCACCGGCGGGAGCGCCTTCGGTTTGGTCACGAGCCGCGGTGTCCAGCGTTGGTGCGAAGAACATGGGCGGGGCTTCGCGGTTCCCGGGGGAGTCGTGCCCATCGTCCCCGCCGCCGCCATCTTCGACCTGGGGCGCGGAGGCGACTTCGCCGCCCGGCCGGACGAAGCAATGGGCTACGAAGCGGCAGCCGCCGCTGCCGCCTCAGGCGAGAGGGCCGACGTCGGACGCGGAACCGTGGGTGCCGGAACCGGCGCCGTGATTGCCCGCGGCGCCTTCAAAGGGGGAGTGGGCACGGCTTCGATTCCGCTGGATGGAGGAGTTGTGGTCGGGGCGCTCGCCGTGGTGAACGCACTCGGCAAACCCGTCTCGCCGGGCGACAACGCGGAAGTCCTGCCGCCCGATCTTCCGGCCGGGCCTACCGCCCTGAACACTACCCTCGCCGTCGTCGCCACCAACGCAGTCCTCGACCCGGCCGAGTGCAAGCGGACCGCAAGCGCGGCGCACGCCGGCCTCGCCAGGGCGCTGAGCCCTTCCCATACACTCGCCGATGGCGACACCGTCTTCGCGCTGGCGACGGGCGCCGTCGGGCTTGACCGCAGTTCCGAACAAGCCCGGCAAGTCTCGCTCATCACCCTCCAAAGCGCGGCGGCAGAAGCCGTTCGGCTGGCCGTCCTCAACGGCGTCGCCTCCGCCGGTCCGATCACGACGCCGGCCGGTACCTTCCCTGCCTACGGTCCCGTCCAGCCGTGATCCGGTGCGTCCTCGGTGCCGTCCCCGGTGCCCGGAGGATGACACCGGGCGGTGGTCTGCGTTAGCATGAGCGGATTTAACATTCGCGCCGCATTGGCGTAGTGTTGTCTGTTGGTTGTCTGCATTGCCACGCCCATTTAACAAGTCGCTTTGACCTGCCCGATGGAGTAGCGCGTTTCGGACTGCCAAAAAACCAAAAAACGTCCGCGGATTTCCGGTGCCCAACTGGGACTGCGGCAAACAACAGTTAGCGGAGGATATGGCCAAGAAGGACGGGGTCATTGAGATCGAGGGCGTTGTGACCGAGGCGCTGCCCAACGCGATGTTTCGTGTTGAGCTCACCAACAAGCACATCGTTCTCGCACACATCTCGGGGAAGATGCGCCAGCACTACATCAGGATTCTCCCTGAGGACCGCGTAGTGGTGGAGTTGAGCCCTTACGACCTCACTCGTGGTCGTATCGTCTACCGCTACAAGTAATTGCTGGGCGGCATCTTGGCAACAAGGGCCGCTCTAGCCGACCACCTGCAACACGCAAAGGAACGCCATGAAGGTCAAGCCGAGCGTCAAGCAGATCTGCGACAAGTGCAAAGTGATCCGCCGTAATGGCCGGGTCATGGTGATCTGCGAGAACCCGCGCCACAAGCAGCGCCAGGGCTAATTCCCTCACGGGAAGTAGCGCCCGCGAGGGCAACCTGGGTTGCTAACCCACGCAAGTAAATAAAGGCAGCACAAGCTGAACTGGGACGTATGGGCCTGGACAGCTAACCCCCGGTCGGAGGCTGGGGCCGCACTGAAAGTGCGGGTGTACTGCCTACGACCTCCGGTTTATCAAGGAGTACCGCCACTATGGCTCGTCTCGCTGGCGTAGACATTCCCCGCGAAAAGCGGCTGGAAATTGCGCTTACTTACATCTACGGCGTGGGGAAGACCCGTGCACACGAAACCCTGGCTGCCACCGGCATCAGCGCTGACGTTCGCGTCAAGGACCTGACTGACGCCGAACTGGTCCAGCTGCGTGACTACATTGAAGGCAACTACAAGGTTGAGGGTGACCTTCGCCGCGAAGTAGCAGCAGATATCCGCCGCAAGGTCGAAATCGGCAGCTACGAAGGCCTGCGTCACCGCAAGGGCCTGCCCGTACGCGGTCAGCGTACGAAGACCAACGCTCGTACCCGCAAGGGCCCGAAGCGCACCGTCGCCGGCAAGAAGAAGGCCGGACGCTAGAAATAGCCTCCAGCTTTCCCCGAACAACTTTCTGTAGGAGAAACAATGCCCCCGAAGACTCGTGGCGCCGTACGCAAGCCGCGTAAGAAGGACAAGAAGAATATCGCGCTTGGCCAAGCGCACATCAAGAGCACTTTTAACAACACCATCGTGTCCATCACGGACCCGACCGGTGCTGTGATCTCCTGGGCTTCTGCCGGTGAGGTCGGATTCAAGGGCTCCCGTAAGTCCACCCCGTTCGCCGCCCAGATGGCTGCCGAAGCTGCTGCAAAGCGCGCCCAGGAGCACGGCCTGCGCAAGGTTGACGTTTTCGTCAAGGGACCGGGATCCGGACGCGAGACCGCAATCCGTTCGCTGCAGGCCGCTGGCCTCGAGGTTGGCTCCATCCAGGACGTCACCCCCAGCGCCCACAACGGATGCCGCCCGCCGAAGCGCCGCCGCGTCTAACTGGTTTCCCCGGCCAGTGCCGGCCGGGTCCGCGAAGCAGTCGAACTGCGAACCGGGCCCGGCCGGTCTGGCCGGAACCAAGCCGATTTCCACCACCTGTGTTGCGTCATATAGCGGATGCTCGCCGAAAGGAAACCTAAGTGCTTATTGCACAGCGCCCCACTCTGTCTGAAGAAGTAGTATCCGAGAACCGCTCGCGTTTCATCATCGAACCGCTGGAACCGGGCTTCGGCTACACCCTCGGAAACTCCCTCCGCCGTACCCTGCTCTCCTCCATCCCCGGCGCCGCTGTCACCAGCATCCGGATCGATGGCGTGCTGCACGAGTTCACCACGGTTCCCGGTGTCAAGGAAGATGTCACTGAGATCATCCTGAACATCAAGAACCTGTCCGTGTCCTCCGAGCACGACGAGCCGGTTGTTGCTTACCTGCGCAAGCAGGGCCCCGGAGTCGTCACCGCCGCGGACATCGCTCCGCCGGCCGGCGTCGAGTTCCACAACCCGGATCTGCACATTGCCACGCTGAACTCGAAGGGCAAGTTCGAACTCGAACTGACCATCGAACGCGGCCGCGGCTACGTTTCGGCAGCTCAGAACAAGTCCGGCGACTCCGAGATCGGCCGTATCCCGGTCGACTCGATCTACTCGCCGGTCATGAAGGTGACCTTCCGCGTGGAAGCCACCCGTGTTGAGCAGCGCACCGACTTCGACAAGCTGATTGTCGACGTCGAGACCAAGCAGGCAATCGCCCCGCGCGACGCCGTTGCTTCCGCAGGCACCACCCTGGTGGAACTGTTCGGTCTTGCACGTGAGCTGAACACCGCAGCTGAGGGTATCGAGATCGGCCCGTCGCCGACGGACGCTGCCTTGGCGGCGGACATGGCACTGCCGATCGAGGACCTGGACCTTACCGTCCGTTCCTACAACTGCCTCAAGCGTGAGGGCATCCACACCGTGGGTGAACTCGTTGCCCGCTCCGAGGCTGACCTGATGGACATCCGCAACTTCGGTGCGAAGTCCATCGATGAGGTCAAGGCAAAGCTGGTTGAACTGGGCCTGTCCCTCAAGGACTCCCCTCCCGGTTTCGACCTCGCAGCCCGCGCCGCAGCCATCGAAGAGGACGACGCCGCGTTCAGCGACGACGAGCTCTAACAAGCAGATCTTGGCCGCCGAGTCCACGTTCGGACCCGGCCGGCCTTCATAACAGGAGAAATTACTATGCCTACCCCCACTAAGGGTCCGCGCCTCGGAGGCGGTCCGGCTCACGAGCGCCTGATGCTCGCGAACCTGGCAGCATCGCTGTTCGAGCACAAGCGCATCACCACCACGGTCACCAAGGCCAAGCGCCTGAAGCCGTACGCTGAGCGCCTCGTGACCTTCGCCAAGCGCGGCGACCTGTCCTCCCGCCGTCGCGTGCTCGGCCTGATCAGCGACAAGGGCATCGTCCACGAGCTGTTCACCGACATCGCCGGCGCCGTTGCCAACCGCGAAGGTGGCTACACCCGCATCACCAAGATCGGCAACCGCAAGGGCGACAACGCTCCCATGGCTGTCATCGAACTGGTTCTTGAGCCGGTTTCCCCGAAGCAGGCCGTCGTTGCCGAAGCCACCAAGGCTGCTGAGAAGGCTGCTCCGGCTGCTGAAGAAGCTGCTCCGGCCGCTGAGGAAGAGGTTGTTGAGACCGAAGCCGAAGTTGCAACCGAAGCCGCTGAAGAAGAGGCTGCCGAAGCTGAAAACGCCGAGGCTGAAGAGGCTCCCGCCGCTGACGAAACGAAGTAATTCGCTGAATTCTTCACAGTAGACTTGGGTCTATGAACGAACAAGAACCCGCTGCCCCCGTTTTGGGGGGCGGCGGGTTTTTGCGTGTCAGGCTGGATCTTTCGTACGACGGCGGACCGTTCAGCGGGTGGGCACTGCAGCCTGGACTTCGAACCGTGCAGGGTTGCTTGGAGGAGGCGCTGGAGCTGATTGTGCGCCGTCCCGTCCGCGTCACTGTCGCCGGACGCACCGACGCCGGTGTCCATGCCCGCGGCCAGGTTGCGCACGTGGATTTGTCCGAAGCCGAGTGGAGCGGGCTCACTCGTGGCCGCGACTTCGACCCTTCGGCGACCCTCGTCAGGAGGCTGCGCGGGGCGCTGAGCCGGGTGCTTCACGACGAGACGGGCGCCATTGAAGTGCACGACGCCGGACTCGCGCCGGACGGTTTCGACGCCCGTTTCTCCGCGTTGTGGAGGCGTTACAGTTACCGGATCGCGGACGGGGCAGAGCGTTGGGATCCGGTGCTGCGGAGGCTGACGCTGTGGCACAAAGCGGCGCTGGATGAACGGGCCATGAACGCCGGGGCTGCTGCGCTTTTGGGGCTCCAGGATTTCCGGGCCTATTGCAAGCCTCGGGAAGGGGCTACCACAATCCGGGAGTTGCAGCGCTTCGAATTCTCCCGGGGCAGCGATGGTGTGATCGTTGTTTCCGTCCAGGCCGACGCCTTCTGCCACAACATGGTTCGAGCCCTGGTTGGTTCGGCGTTGCGGGTGGGGGAGGGGCTGGAGCGTCCGGAGTGGCTGCATGAGCGCTTATTGCTCGGTGTGCGTGACGCGAAGTCGGTGCTGGCAGCGCCGCATCCCTTGGTCCTTGAGGAAGTCGCCTACCCGTCCGACGCCGAGCTGCACGCCCGGGCCGAACTGACGCGGGCGCGGCGGGAGTAGTTTTTTGGCGCGGGGCCGGGGCCGGGGCTCCGGGCCGGGGCTCCCTCGTCGGGTCTCAGGGCCGTCGGGCCCGGACGCGGGACGACCCCCTCCCGGCTCTGGGTACCGCGGAGGGGGCCTTGGTGACCGGCCGCGATTCTGGGTGTCACGGCAGGTCGGTCAGTAGCGCCCCAGATGCGCTTGGTTTGGAAACAGCGGCTAGAACGCGCCCACAAAGTTGTTGATGACGTTGATTACGGCCGGACCCATGATCACGAGGAAGAGCACCGGGAGGATGCACAACATGAGGGGGAAGAGCACCTTGATCGGAAGCTTCATGGCCCTTTCTTCAGCGCGCTGCCGACGCTTGACGCGCATCTGCGAGGCTTGCGTCTTGAGTACGTTGGCAATCGCGATTCCGTAGGTGTCGGCTTGGACGACTGCCCGAACAAAGCTTCGCAATTCCGGAACATCCGCACGGTTTGCCAGAGCCTGGTAGGCCTCCTTGCGGCTGCGTCCGGCCTGCATGTCCTGCAGCGTGCGCAGGATTTCCGAGGCCAGCGGACCGGAACCATTCTGACCTGCCCGCGACATCGCGGCCTCGAATCCAAGGCCAGCCTCCACTGAAATCAGCATCTGGTCCAGCGTGTTCGGCAGTTCCAACTGAATGGCTTCCTGGCGCTTCGCGCCACGGCTATGGATCATCACATCGGGCACCATGTAGCACAGCGCAACGACAAACAGGTACAGCAGAAAGCCCGGGCCGCTTGGTGCACGGAGGAAAAAGAAGAGACCGAGAATTCCGACGAAAAGCGCAAGTGCCGGCTTTGCAATCAAAAGGCGTTCCAACGGCATTCCGGCCGGACGACCTGCACGTGCAAGTAGCTTGTCCAACCAGGCAACGTAGCCTTTGGGCGTGATCCGTCCCCCGAGTTCCTTGAAGGGGATTCGCAGCGCCTCAGACCCAGCCTGCTGAAGCCCGGCGCTCCGGCTCAAATTCGTTCGGACGGTAGCCAGCCCGGCACGGTCTATCGAAATGAAAGACCAAACCATTCCCGCGACAGGAACGACGATCAGTACAACAAAAAGCCATGCGATAGGACTCATGACGGCTCCCTAGAACTTGATCTTGACGACGCGGCTGAGCCAGAAGGCCCCAAGCCCTAGCAAGATGACGGCTGTGACGACCATGATCCAACCCAGAAGGTTGGAATACAGCAATCCGATATATTTCGGATTTGTCGCGCTGAGGTACAAAAACATGCCGACGGGCAAGGCAATGAGGATATACGCTGAGAGCCGGCCTTCGGCGCTCAGTGCGCGTACTTGTCCTTTAACCTGCGCCCGCTCACGGATCGTTTCCCCGACATGGTCGAGAACGTCTGCCAAGTCGCCACCGACTTCCCGGTGGATTTCGATAGCCTGGGCGGTCCAAACAAAGTCTTCACTGTCCAGGCGACTGGCGGCGTCGCTCATCGAATCCTTCAAGTCACGACCAAGACGTGTTTCAGCGACCATTCGTGCGAATTCGTCCCGGGTGGGGCTTTCGGCTTCCTGCGCCACAGCATCGATGGAACGGAGCAGGCTGTGGCCTGCGCGCATGCCACCCGAGAGCATTTGAAGGGTGTCACCCAGTTGCAGTTCGAACTTTGCCCTACGCCGTGATGTCAGCACACTAACCACCAATTTGGCGGCAAAGGGTGCAGCAATGAGCAGGAGCAGACCGAAGAGTATTCCACCGAGAATGAATCCGACAATTCCGGCGACGAAGGCGGAACAAATGACCAGCAATATGTAGTCAGCAGGCTTCATTTTGATGCCCGCTTTTTCCAAGGTCATGCGGGTACCGGATGAGCGGGTTTTCCCCACAGCGTTATCAACGAAGGCGACTGCCGATGTTGTGACTTTGGTGAGTGCTGATGTTTGGACTGCATCCGCCGGACGACGCCGGGACAGGGCAATGCCTGAATTCCGGGAACCAAGGAATGCGAAAACAACGATGCAGAGGGCCAGGAACGCGAACAGGACACCTAGCGCGAGAAACATGGGATTCGTGGGACTCACCTTATTCCACCGCCCATCTGCAGGGAACCGAAGATGGCAGGCGAAATCTGGATCCCCAGATCGGCGAAGTGGTCGACGAAACGAGGCCGCACTCCAGTCGGAACCGGACGTCCCAGGAAGCGGCCGTTCGCGTCAAGTCCGGCTGAGTAGTCGAAGGTGAACGCGTCCTGAAGAGTAACGATGTCTCCTTCCATGCCTTGAACTTCGGTGACATGTGTCACGCGACGGGTCCCGTCGCGCAAGCGGGAAATATGCACTATCAAGTTGACGGCCGACGAGATCTGTTCACGAATGGCCCGGAGGGGCAGGTCCATCCCCGCCATCAGGACAAGGGTCTCCAAACGCGCTATTGCATCTCGCGGTGAGTTGGCGTGCACGGTGGAGATTGAACCGTCATGGCCGGTGTTCATTGCTTGAAGCATGTCGAGGGACTCCCCGCCGCGAACCTCACCAACCACAATCCGGTCTGGCCGCATGCGAAGTGAGTTCCGCACCAGGTCACGAATGGAGATTTCGCCTTTGCCTTCGATGTTTCGCGGCCGGCTCTCCAAACGGACAACATGTTCTTGCTGTAGTTGGAGTTCCACAGCATCCTCGATCGTGACGATGCGTTCGTCGGCTGGCAAGAACGATGAGAGAACGTTGAGCAGCGTCGTCTTTCCGGTACCAGTACCGCCGGAAACGATGATGTTCAGTCGCGCCTGGACACATGCGTGCAGCAGCTCCGCCATCTCAGGGCTCAGAGTACCGAGCCCTATGAGATTTTGGACGGTCAGCGGTACCCTTCCAAATTTTCGGATGGTCAGTGATGAACCGTTTACGGCAAGGGGCGGGATAATTGCATTCACGCGTGAACCATCGGTGAGGCGGGCGTCCACCAAGGGCGAAGATTCGTCGATTCGACGGCCCACCTTTGACACGATCCGCTCGATGATCTTGCGCAAGTGCTCTTCCGAGGTGAAGCGGGCGCCCGTCAAGTAGAGCTTTCCGCCACTCTCCACGTAGATGCGGTTCGCGCTGTTGACCATGATCTCAGTGATTTCTTGATCGTCAAGGAAGCGTTGCAACGGTCCCAGTCCCAAAACGTCATCGGCGATCTCCTGGACAAGCCTTTGCCGTTCTGCCGAGCTAAGGGGAATTTCGTCCTCGTCGATGACGGCACGGAGCTCGTCCTTGACGAATTGATGAAGCTCGGCCTCATCCATGTTTGTATCCGAAATGCGTGCGCCCATGCGCTCGTACAGCGCTTCACTGGTGCGTTCCTTGATTGCCGTGAGCGCTTGACTGGTCTCATCCGAAGAAGGTCCAGAATCACTTTGAAATGGAACCTGTTCCGCGGTTGTTTTCGGGGGGGACCACGGATCACTCAGAGGGTTTGTCGCGGTGGCAACGGGCTCGACGCCGCGTGCTGAGTCGAGACGCTTGGAGAGATTCACTGGACTACCGCCCTTCGGTGCAATTGCTTGTGAGGCCGGGCTTCCCAGCCCGGCTTAAACCGATCAACCAACTTTCGGAGGCCTTTGGCAGCGGCGTCCTTGGAACCGTCCTGAAGTAGCGGCACACCCTTGTTCGTTGAGAACGGCAATGCCCTGGAACGGGGGAGCGCGACATCGACGGGGCACCCGATTGTCGCTTCAACGTCAGCCAAAGAAAGTCCGCTGCGCCGGTCGGCGAAGTTGAGCACCACGTGACGGTTCCGTGGCAGAAGCCCAATTTCGTCGAGGACTTCAAGGCCTGTCCGCAGTCCCTTGATGCTGGGTATGTCCATTCCGCATACCCAGACGACATCGGAGGCGCGTTCGAGCGTGGCCAGCACGTGTTCACCGAGACCGGGTGCCGTGTCCACAACGACGTACTGGAATTCGTTGGCTAATTGCTCCAAGAGATGCCCAACTTGATCGGCCGAGATGTGCTCGATCTGGGTCGGATTGTGCGGTGCGCAAAGTGCGTAGACACCTGCCGGGTGGACGGAGAGGTACGACTTCAAGACCATGCTGTCCTGCACGGCCGCACCAGTCACAGCGTCAGCAATTGTCTTCTGCGGTTCAAGCAGGAGGCCGGATGCGACATCGCCGAACTGCAGATCAAGGTCGGCAATGACCACTCCCATACCGGCGAGTTTGCCAAGTCCCACGGCCAGATTTGTGGAGATCGTGGTTTTCCCGACTCCGCCTTTGGGGGACATTACAGCGATTACCCGACCACCAGGACGCTCTCCTTCAACGGTCGCCCCCAATCCGCGTCGACGACCGGCTGCCGCGAGGCTCGCGCGCTCTAGCAGAATGCGGATCGTGTCAACTCCCGAGTCAGCAGGAAGCAAATCGCGGATTCCCGCCCGCATGGCCGGAAGCGCCACTTGCGTCTGGTCGTCAGCTACAAGGACAACGCTGATCTCCGGGTACTGCAGATCGAAGAGGCTTGCCAATCGGAAGGCGTCGTCGAGTGCCAGCCCGGGACCGAGAATCAGCACTTCCAGCAACTCGCCGGTGAGGACCCGAAGGACGTCGTCAGGGCTTGGCGGCAGGTAGTCGGCTGCGATGGACTGAACCTCACCATGCATGCCGGCAGTGGCTTGCCGGACGCGCCGTTCAAAATCAGCGTTTGGAGTGATTACCAAGAAGCGGCTCATTGGATGACCTGGGCTTTCTTGATCATCACCGTTTGATCGTCGGTCGAATTCGCCGACTCCTTGGTCAGCCAAATGTCGCCGTATTTGGCTCCAAAAGCGATCTTTGTGGAGTCCACGGAATCCCGGGCCAGAGTGACGATGAAGTCCCCGTCCGGAACCTGTGTGTTCGTTTGTTCCTGGCCGGACTGGCCTTGCGTGCTCGATTTCGACTGCGAAGCTGCCCGTTGAACACTTGTCACTAGTACCTTGTGGAAGACCATCTGTGCAGTGCCGCCGGCTGAGCCTTGGGCGCCGGAATCATCGAGCAGTACGACAACGCCAACTGTGTCTCCGGCAGCGATTCTTCCGCCTACGACGCGCTGGGCATCAAGGTGCAACGAGATTTCCTGCAAGCCGGCGGGAACGGGAACGGAGCCCGGTGCAGCGAGGCTCGTCGGATCCACCATCCGGGCTCCCAGGAGGGCTTCCCCAGGAAGCAGTGCGACACTTGTCACTTTGCCATCGAGCCCGTCCAAGTTCTTGAGCGCACCGTTTGGAACCGATGCTGCGGGCAGCGAAGTCAGTTTGACCGAGTCTTTGACTTTCTGCAGGTCAGACCCAGCCGGGACCTGACTTTGAACGACCAGAACATCCACGGGTTGGAGGTCTTTTTGTGCCCGTGCTTCCGATCCTTGTACGTACGTAACCAGTAGCAATGTGCCGGCAATTGCCAAGACGATTGCAACTATGCCTCCCAGTAGGCGAGTTTTCACTTTACTTTCCCCTTAGTGTGACTATGGAGTGTGATCCCAGAAGTGGATCTCTATTTGGAGAGGTGGATGTCTAAGGTGCCGAGGTCCTGTCCGGATCCTCCTCCACCACCCGCGGTGCCAATTGTTTGGTATTTGATGAATTGTCCGATGATGCAGCGATCGTTACCGCTGCCGCAGGACAAATTCGAATTGCCCAAGTCGGAAGTTGTGTTGTGGTACGCGTAGGGGCTGCCATTATTGCCAAATTTCCAGCCCACGATATTGAACGTGGCGTAGCCGATAATGTGGAACGTTCCCGTGTTTCCGCTCCCGGTTGCCGTGTCGAACACTGGGAATAGCACTTTTACGGTTCCACCCCCGTTGAGCGTGTCGACCCATCCTTGGAGGACTGATTGGCATCCGCTTGGGAAGTTGTTGCCCGGGTCTGAACCGATGCTCGAGCTGCCGGCCTGTGTGGTGGCGTAGCAAGGAGAACTTTGGGTCAACCATCCCCACCCACCGGGAATACTGTGACCCGAAGCGTTGGTGCAAGTGATTCCGGGCTTCCAGGAAACCTTTTGCAGGTCACCAGTGGGCGCGGATCCACTCAAATCCCAACAGTTGTCGGAAAATGCAAGCGGGAACGCTCCGCCATTGCTTGGCGGACTCCACGTGGCCTCGGCGGAAGCTTGGATGTCGGTGGTTTGAATTCCGAGTGCACGAGCAAACGTCAGGGAAAAATGATTGTTTCCTGACGTGTCGCGTGACTGGGTTGTGACGTCCACTGTCCGAGCTCCCAGATTGACAATGGCGCTGGGGACGTTGGTGACGCCGTCCAAAGCGTTGTTTCCTGCCAAAGTTGTCGCAGCGGCAACTGGGCCGGCACAGTCTGACGATGTTGCGTCCTTGGCGCAGGCCTGGGCGATTCCCAGAGCTGCGGCGTCAGCACCGTTTTGGAGCTGCGCATGTTCCGAGTACATGGAACCCACATCAATCGCAAAAGCCGCCATGCCGAGGAGTACGACCATGAGGAGCGCCGTGAGGGGCGCGACGACGCCACGTTCGGGGTCGTCTTGCTTTAGCCGCCACATCGCATAACCCCTTTGCCTTGAAGGCTGAGTTGGGATGGCATTCCCGGCACAAGTCCGGGGAACCCCGTCATCCACGGAGTGCTATACGCCACCGTGACGACAACATTGCAGGGGTTCGAACCGACAGATTGGACGCTGATGTTCGACTCTGACAGAGGGACCGACGGAGCCGCAGCGACTCCGGCATCTTGGGCGGCTGTCACGCTGTAGCCGGCATCTGTTTGGTGGATTGACGCGTACCGGGCAGCCTCACGGGCAGCTTCAGTCAACGAGACCTGGATATTGAAACCCCGCCCAAATTCGAATATTCCGAGCACCAGCACTAGGAAAATCGGAAGGATCAAGGCGAACTCGACTGCGACAGCACCGGCCTCGGATCTTGACTTCTTTTCGGAGTGCATGTCCAGCGGCTTTACAGATTGTCGACGACAGTTTGGAATCCGGCCTGAACTTGCGGTCCAAGGAGGGCCACGGTTCCAATGATGACCGCCGCGATCAAAGCGACGAGCAGACCGTATTCGACGGCAGTTGCTCCAACTTCAGACTTCCGGAGCTTTTGGAATAACTTGTTCATCGTGCTTCCCCTTACAAATAGTCCGGGCCGGCCTCGCCTTGAGGAATTCCTCGGCGTGACCGGCCCGGGGTTGGAGATCGTCGAGCTAGAGCTTGCCGGAGATGGTGTTGAAAGCCGTGTTGATTTGACCACCCAGAGCGGCGACGACAGTGACGATTACTGCGGCGATCAGAGCGACAAGCATGCCATATTCAACAGCGGTTGCACCCTTCTCCGAAGACGTAATGCGGTCCTTGACGCCGGCGACGAATGCAATGACGGAAACCATGAGAGCTGACATTGGAAAAACCCTTCCCAGATAAAGTGAATTTGTCTACGAACTCCGTCCGCTTCTATATCCCGTTTAGCGGTTCGGTTTTCGATATGACAAGAATTGCCCCTGGGAGGGTTAACAAACAATGCGTAGTGGTACTCGTCTTTTCGAGACGGCTCAGTGCTAACTACTCGAAGAGGCTCGCTCGGGTACTCGGTTTTTCTAGCTAAGTACTACGTAGACACCTATACGCGTGTGGTTCTTGGGGTGCGGGATGAAACTGAGATCAGCCTGGGGCGTCAGGCGAAGAGCAGGACCACTCCAATTGCCGCGGCGAACATCGACGGGCCGTGGGCCACTTCTGAAGGCTTGATGCCGCGCTTCACCCGCAACAGGACGACCGTCACTACCCCACCCACCACGAACCCCAGCAGGCCCCCGTAGAACACATGGCTCCAGCCCAAGTAGCCCAAGTACATTCCGAGTGGTGCTGCGAGCTTCACGTCGCCCATTCCGAGGGCTCCGGGAGAAATTAGTCCAAGAATGAGGTAGCCAAGGAACAAAAAGACGCCCCCCAAGGCCGCTCTGAGGAGTCCGGTCCAGTCCGGAGCCAGCGCAGCGGATGTGGTTAGGAGGACGAGGCCGGCGGCAAGCAGCAAAAGGACGAGCGGATTTGGCAGCAAATGGTGCGTTATGTCCAGGCGCGCAAGCTGCACGGCAAGGACCCCAAAGAGGAGGTATGCCGGCAAGTCCGGCGAAAATCCGAGGCGAAGCGCAAACAGAACGAAGAGAGCAGCCGTGACTAGCGCCGTCGTTATCCTGGCTGCAAGGGAGGGCAGGCCGCCGAGGCGGGGCATGAACCGTGCAATCAGCCACTCGGAGACAGGACTCAGCAGCAGTCCCAGGAGGCCGAATGCAGCTACGAGGAAGGGCTGGGAGGCAGATAGCGTCACGTTGTCTCCTACGGTTCGGGTGCGGGCCTGGTTGATCCCGGTGTATGCCAGCCTATTTTGACCGGGTGACCCCTTCGCGCTATTCTTGATAGTCGTTGTGCGTGTCCTATCTCGATGACACATGCCCGCTTGGGGATCCAGTTGCAGGATCGTTAACCCGAGAGGCATATCGGGACCTCGGGATGACTGGTACATAGAGTCCTCACCTCTGCTCCGGTAGCGCATACCTAGTAGGAGCCCGCTTTTAGCGTGGTGCCTAAAACATGAACGCCAGAACAAGAACGAGGCAAAACCGTGCGTACGTACACCCCGAAGCCCGGCGATATCAACCGCCAGTGGCACGTCATTGACGCCACCGATGTTGTCCTTGGTCGTCTTGCCAGCCAGACCGCAACACTGCTGCGCGGAAAGCACAAGCCGACCTATGCGTCCCACATGGACATGGGCGACTTCGTCATCATCATCAACGCCGAGAAGGTAGCCCTGACCGGCGCCAAGCTGGAGCAGAAGCGCGCTTACCGCCACTCCGGCTACCCGGGCGGCCTGACCTCCGTCAACTACGCGGAACTGTTGGAATCCAACCCGGTCCGCGCCGTTGAGAAGGCCATCAAGGGCATGCTCCCGAAGAACTCCCTTGCTGCCCAGCAGTTGAGCAAGCTCAAGGTCTACCGTGGCGCTGAGCACCCCCACGCTGCGCAGCAGCCGAAGACTTTCGAAATCACCCAGGTCGCCCAGTAGTCCTGGCCACCAACCAACTTTTTTATACAAGGAGAATCGTGGCTCAGAACGAAGAACTGACCGCCGAAGCCTTCGAGGCTGAGGAAAACCTCACCAGCTACACGTCTGAAAGCTCGGCTGCCGAAGCCGCGCCGAAGAAGGAGCGCCCTGCCCTGACCGTTTCCGGTTCGGCTGTAGGCCGCCGCAAGGAAGCCGTTGCACGCGTTCGCGTCGTGCCCGGTACCGGCAAGTGGATCATCAACGGCCGCGAGCTGTCGAACTACTTCCCGAACAAGCTGCACCAGCAGGACGTCAACGAGCCCTTCAAGATCCTCGACCTTGAAGGCGCTTACGACGTCATCGCCCGCATCCACGGTGGTGGCCCCTCCGGCCAGGCTGGTGCCCTGCGTCTCGGCATTGCTCGCTCGCTGAACGAGATCGACGTCGAGAACAACCGTGCAACCCTGAAGAAGGCCGGCTACCTGACCCGTGACGCTCGCGTCATCGAGCGTAAGAAGGCCGGTCTCAAGAAGGCACGCAAGGCTCAGCAGTACTCCAAGCGCTAAAGACGCTTCTGGACGCTTCAAGCGCCTGGAGAAGGCCCGTTCCGCCGGTTTGGCGGGACGGGCCTTTTGCATCCCCTGATTGACCCGCCGGTAGGGAGGATCTAACGGGCAAGGCTGTAAATGGATGTTCCATCGACAATTTCAGCGTGGAAATTGTCCTCGACCCAGTGCACAATGCGCGCTGACTCTCCTCTACCTTCCGAGGTCAAGGGTGGAAGGGTCTTGATAATAAAGAATCCCACCTTCCCGTAACGGACCATGCCCTGAAACTGTTCCAGCGTGGGAAAAGGATCTGTGCCGTCGAATCCGCCTATCGCCAAGACCGGTTGGGAACTGTCGAGTTGGTAGTTGGCGGCGCTCTCGGATCCAACCACAGCACCGGCCCAGCGCGCGGAAGGTGGGGGCGACTTCAGTTTCTCGATTATGTCGGGTGCTGGCACGTCGCCGAACATGACCTCGGTAAAGGCTGGTGGCGTCCCTGGCGGCAGGGTGGAACGGCTTGGATCGTCCGTCCGAATGCCCAATATGCTTGGCCCTGCGACCACTCCAGCCCCAACGTGAGGGCTTAATACTGTGTTCACTGACCATATGGTCGGACCGATGAAAAGCGTCACACCAACTAGTAAGAGTGCCCCGGTTTCGTATTTTTTGCTGATGGGTGGAAGCACGGCAACAGCGACAGAGAGGGCGCCGAAAACTAGGAGAATTGGGGGAAGTAAGGGGAATTCCGATATCGATCTTGACGCTGAAACGTAACCCATGACCAGACTCGCGGCTAAAACTAGCCCAGCCAAAATGCGGACCGATACTCTGCTGAGACGCCGTGCAAAATACGTTGTGCTAAACGCCGCCAGACACGCAAGCGACGGCACGGTGGAGATGGAGTAGTAGGGATGCACGATACCGGACATCATGGCCAGGACCGTAGCTGAACAAACGAACCAAGTGGAACATAACACCAGAAAGGTTCGTTGGGCGGATGTACCACGACAACGGATGAGAAGAAGCAGCGCTATCACAAGACCGGCGATTGCGAGAGGAAGAAACCAGCCGAACTGTCCGGACATTTGTGGTTGAAGGAATCGGGTTATCCCAGGATCGAGCTTTGTGCTCAGAAATGCGTTTGCCCCGGACATTGTGCGACTGGCATCCTCACCAGTCAGGCGATCCAGTCCGTTGTACCCCAACGTCAGTTCCCAGAAGCTATTGGACCTCGAACCGCCGACGAAAGGCCTCTTAGCGGGATCGGCCGTTTGGGCGACCACGAACCACCAGCCGAACGTCACGATCGCGGCGAGCAGCCCTCCAGCCAAATGGAGAAACCTTCGATAAATCGGTTGTCGGGAGAAAAAGAGATAAGCCATGGCGATCGCGGGCAAGATAAGCGCGACTTGGAGTTGCTTTGTAAGGAAGCCTGCGCCCACCATCGCTCCGGAAGCAATGAGCCATCGAAGCCTGTTTCTGTCTATTGCTTCTAGCGCACAGTACGCGGCCCCGATCATGAGCAGCGTTAGAAGTGCATCCGGGTTGTTGTACCGGAACATCACTGTGGCCACAGGTGTTATCGCAAAGAAGAGTCCCGCGAGCAAGCCGGTTGCGGCATCGGTACGCTTTCGCACCATGCGGTAGAGCAGGTAGACGCTGAGGACGCCCATTAGCGCTTGCGGAACGAGTATGCTCCAGGAATTCAGACCGAATAGCCGCACTGAGACCGACATAATCCACAAGGACATGGGGGGCTTGTCGACGGAAATGGCGTTGCCGGGATCTGAGGAGCCGTAGAAGAACGCCGTCCAATTGTCGGCTCCAGACATAACCGCAGCAGAGTAGAAAGAGTTCGCCCATCCATTGCGATCGAGTCCCCACAAGTAGAGAACCGACGTGACTGCCAAGAGTCCAACAAGCGCGGCCCGTTCCCAAGCAGGCGTCGCCGAATCAGTTCCTCGAAACCAACGCAAAACGGAAAATGGTAGGTCCTTGAAGCCGCTCGGTGCGGCCGCCACGGCAGGCCGGCTCGATCCCGTGCTCATACCGCCAGCTTTGGCGTTCTCGCACCCCTGCGCTCTTCACTTCGCCGCACCCGGAACACCCAGATCCGGAGGAGGACGAAGCGCAGCAGCGTTGCCAGTACATTCGCGCCGGTCAGCACCAGCAACTCGTTACTAGGTGAAGCATCCTGGTGGATTGCGTGAAGCAAAAGCAGGGACGAAGACGTAATACCCCAGGCTGCCATGAAGACTACGAGCCCTTGAATCTGTTGAGTGAAGAGCCGCTCGGGACCGTGGATTCTGAAAGTGAAGCGGCGGTTTGCCGCTGTGTTCGCAATGGCTGTCACCAGCAGCGCGAGGAAATTCCCTTGCTGCGCGCCAAACGGTCCTTGGAATAGCAGGTAGAGCAAAGCAAAAGCGAGGGTGGAAAAAGCCCCGATGATTCCAAACCGGACAACTTGGCCGAAGAAGCTCGGACGCGCCGGTGCAGCGATTGGCCCGCGTCCGAGTTCGGCATATATCGCCTGCAAGGGGATTGCGCCTTTCATGATGGAGCCGGCTACGCGAATGATGCCTTTGACGTCATCAATGGCCGTTTGGCGGATATCCACCCTGCTGTCCGGGTCGTCGATCCAATCGACAGGAATTTCATGGATCCGCAGTCCTGCCCGCTCGGCCAATATCAGCAACTCCGTATCGAAGAACCACCGGTTGTCCTCAACGAATGGCAGGAGACGATGGGCGACGTCGGACCGGATCGCTTTGAAACCGCATTGGGCATCGGAGAACTGAACCTGCATGGTCCGCTTGAGGAGCAAGTTGTAGCTGCGGGAAATGAACTCCCGTTTAGGTCCGCGAACCACGCGGGAAGTGCGGCCGAGCCGGGTGCCGATGCTGATGTCCGAGTGGCCGGAAAGAAGCGGAGCAATAAGGGGGTGCAAGGCTGCCAGGTCCGTCGACAGATCCACGTCCATATAGGCGAGGACTTTTGCCTCGGAAGATGTCCACGTGTCGCGGAGCGCGTAGCCCCGTCCCTTCGTTTCAAGGCGCCGATAGCCAACATTCGGGATCTCTTCGGCGAGCTTCCGCGAAATAGCGCCGGTAGTGTCCGTACTCGCGTTGTCAGCTATCGTGATTTTCCAGCTATACAGGAATTCCTGGGACAGGTATTCGGCAAGCCGGCGGATGCTTCGTTCGAGTATGGCGGACTCGTTGAAAACGGGGACAACTATTTCAATCGCCAAGCCCCCAGAGCTAGGTTTCATGGGGCAATCGTAGGGATTTGTTAATGTCCATTACTAGAGTGGAGCAAATTCCGCAAGTCGGGTAGCCGCACTCTTGTGAAGATAGCCCCGATGGGCTATGGGTACACCCGTAGCGATCCTGCCTTCGGCCTGGGGCCCCGTCGTCTACACTGGGACGCGATGGCTAGATTATTTGGAACAGACGGCGTGCGTGGTCTCGCCAATGGATTGCTCACAGCGGAGCTCGCGCTTCAGTTGGCCCAGGCTGCCGCGGTGGTCCTGGGGCATGAACGCACGGAAGGCGGTGCCCGGCCACGCGCCGTCGTCGCCCGGGATCCGCGCGCCAGCGGCGAGTTTCTCGCCGCCGCTGTGGAAGCGGGGCTTTCGAGCTCCGGTATCGACGTGTACGACGCCGGAGTCCTCCCGACCCCGGCAGCCGCGTACCTCATCGCGGACCTCGACGCCGATTTCGGCGTGATGATTTCCGCGTCCCACAACCCGGCGCCGGACAACGGCATCAAGTTCTTCGCCCGCGGCGGGCAGAAGCTGCCGGACGAGGTGGAAGACGCGATCGAGGCCCAGCTCGGCAAGGAGCCCGCCCGTCCAGTTGCCGGCGACGTCGGGCGCATCCAGCGTTTCGCCGACGCCGAGGACCGCTACATTGTCCACCTGCTCGGCACTCTCCCGAACCGCCTCGAAGGACTCAAGATCGTCCTGGACTGCGCCCACGGTGCGGCCAGCGGTTGTTCCCCGCAGGTCTTCGCCAGCGCCGGCGCCGAGATTGTGGTCATCGGAGCGGACCCGGACGGCCTGAACATCAACGACGGCGTCGGGTCCACCCATCTGGACCAGCTCAAGAACGCTGTGATCAAGAATGGGGCGGACCTCGGTATTGCCCACGACGGCGACGCCGACCGCTGCCTTGCGGTGGACCACGAAGGCAATGAGGTTGACGGGGACCAGATCATGGCGATCCTCGCCCTCGCGCTCAAGGAATCCGGCAAGTTGAACGACGACGTCCTCGTCGCTACCGTGATGAGCAACCTCGGGCTCAAGATCGCCTTGCGCGGAGCCGGAATTACCATACGGGAAACCGCCGTGGGCGACCGCTATGTGCTCGAAGAGATGCGGGCAGGCGGGTTCAGCCTCGGCGGCGAACAGTCCGGCCACGTGATCTTCTCCGACTACGCCACAACCGGTGACGGCCTCCTCACTGGCTTGCAGCTCGCTGCCCAAGTGGCACGGACTGGCCGCACGCTCCAGGACCTCGCCAAATCCATGACCAAACTGCCGCAGCTCATGATCAACGTGAAGGGCGTGGACAAATCACGCGCCGCAACTGACGAGGGCGTGGCCGCGGCAGTAGCAGCCGCGGAGCTCGAACTGGGCGACACCGGCCGCGTGCTCTTGCGCCCGTCGGGTACCGAAGCGTTGGTACGCGTGATGGTCGAAGCGGCCGACATGGAGACAGCTACGCGCATCTGCACGGAGCTCGCCGCCGTCGTCGAGGACCGTTTAACGGTTCCGCGCGAACTGGCGCTTTAGCAATCCGCGCAATTGTTGCCCGCCTCCCAAGGGAGGCGGGCCACAATTGTCACTGGGCTACCTTTAAACAGAGTTTATCTTTGAACTGGGTTATCTTTGAACCAGGCTGTCCCGGATCTCGGTGAGGAGCGTTACCGCGGGATCTGCCGCGGGTTCCTCTTCGGCAATACCCAATTTCGCGTTACGGCGTTCGATGAGATGGTTCATTGGGGCAACAACCACGAAATAGATGGCGGCCGCGACGAGGACGAAGTTCACAATGGCAGTCAGCAGGACGCCGAACTGCAGGTCATTTCCGTTGATGGTCACTTTTGCGAAACTGTCAAAGTTGGGGGAGCCAACCAAGGCAGCAATCAGCGGCATGAGGACGTTCTTCACGAGTGCATCCACAACTGCGCCGAAAGCTGCACCCATGACGACGGCTACGGCAAGGTCTACGACATTGCCCTTCAGAATGAAATTCCTAAATCCACTCAACATGGCACCAAACTAGTCCACGGCGGTGAATACGCAATGAGCAGCTGGTCAATTCTTTGCCGGAGCCCGGAAACTTTTTTGATAATCAACCGCTAGAGGTAGCCCGGGGCTGCGCCGACGCCAAAATACTCCTCGAGGGTCCCAATTCCCCGCGTGGCCATGTCCACGGCCGCTTCAACGCCGATAAAACGCACATGCCAAGGTTCATAGATGTAACCGGTGACGTCCTCGCGCATCGAGGGGTACCGGACCACGAACCCATAAGTCTGTGCGTTTGCCTTCGTCCATACCGCGGCTGGCTGCTCATCGAAGCACTGTTCGAAACTGCAGGCACCCCCGCCGTCGCCGATGTCGAACGCCCAACCGGTCTGGTGCTCGGAGAATCCGGGCCGCGCAGAGGCGGTGTCCGCTGAGTCTTGGCCGCTCGCATTGACGTAACCGTTGTAGGTTTCCGCTTGCGTCCGGAAGGAACGGTAGCCGGAAGCGAGCGTGAGGGTCACGCCCGCGGCAGCGGCCCCCGCGAAGAGCTTTTCAGCGGCCGCCGCTGTGGTGCTGTTCAGGAGGGCCCCTTCGCCGCTGATCGCGAGCAGGACGTCCGGCTGCACCAAGTCGCCGGGGACGTATTGCAGCGGACTGAGCGGGCGGTGTTTGTTGACGATGACCCATTGGCTCGCGGGATCGGTGAGCGAGTGCTGTTGAGGAAGAGTGCTCGACGGCGGTACGCCCAAAGGCGCGTGGCTCACCGGGGAAACCGGCGAACCGGAGGCGGGCTCCGCCGTCGTACTTGCCGCGGGCGGCAACGGTGACGGTGTGCCGGGACCGGAAACGGAAGGGGCCGGAGTCGGCGAAGCGGCCGGGAAACCGGGGGTGCACGCTGCCAACGTGGCCGTTCCGACGCCCGCCGCCACGAGTGCGGCGAACGATCTGCGGCTCAGGCCACCGGTGTGGCACATGCGTGCTAGACCTTCCTGAGCAACATTCGTCGGATGGAATGGTCGGCGTCCTTGGTGAGGACGAGTTGGGCACGTCCCCGGGTGGGGAGGACGTTTTCTTCGAGGTTCGGCTCGTTGATTCGCTTCCAGATGCCGCGGGCGGTTGCTTCCGCTTCGACATCGGAGAGTGTTGCGTAACGGTGGAAGTACGACTCCGGCTGGGCGAACGCCGTGCTCCTGAGCTTCCTGAAACGGTCCACGTACCAATCTTCGATATAGGAGGTCTTGGCGTCCACGTAGATCGAGAAATCGAAGAAGTCGCTCAAGGCCAGTCCTTGCCGCCCATCCTGTCGTGGCCGGGCGGGGGCAAGGACGTTGAGGCCTTCGACGATCAGGACATCGGGCCGGTGCACCACAACTTCCTTGTCCGGCACGATGTCATAGGTCACGTGCGAATACCACGGGGCGCGTACTTCCTCGGCCCCTCCCTTGACCGCACTGACGAAGCGGAGCAGCGCACGGCGGTCGTAGGACTCCGGGAACCCCTTTCGTTCCAGCAAATGCCTGCGCTTCAGTTCTGCGAGGGGGTAGAGGAACCCGTCAGTGGTGATGAGTTCCACGTTGGGTGTCCCGGGCCAGCGGCGGAGCATTTCGCGGAGAACGCGGGCAATCGTGGACTTGCCGACAGCCACCGAACCTGCGACGCCGATGACGAACGGCGTGCGCTGGGTCTGCTCGCCAAGGAACGTCGTGGTAGCGGAGTGGAGCTGTTGGGACGCCTGGACGTAGAGGTGCAGCAAACGCGAAAGAGGAAGGTAGACCTCGCGTATTTCCTTCATATCCAAGGGATCGCCGAGGCCGCGAAGCCGGATGATGTCCTCTTCGTTGAGCGGCTGCTCCATCTGGGCAGCCAGCCGGGACCACGTCTGCCTGTCCAGCTCCACGAACGGTGAGGAGGTGTCGCCGTTCGCTTCGTTGCGTTGCAAAGTCACTTTCATGATTCTGCCCTCCACTTGGCCGATCTGGAAATGCGGCGTTAACGGCCGGGAGAGTTTATGTGAGCATGCCCTCCATTGGCGGCTCTGCCCTCCTGCCGGTTCCGCGGGATGGCCTGTTCGCGGAAAGGGATATCCTACGTCCAATCCGCAGGGCACCCGCTAGTCTTGTAGGCATGTGTGGAATCGTTGGTTACGTTGGCAATTCATCCCGCCGGGCAGACGCCGGGCATTCGGCTCTCGACGTAGTACTTGAAGGACTTCGTCGCCTGGAATACCGCGGCTATGATTCCGCCGGTGTTGCCGTGGTGGCGGACGGAACCATCGCGGCCCGGAAGAAATCCGGGAAACTCACCAATCTGCTGGAGGAGCTCGACGGCAATCCCCTCCCCACCTCGCTCACGGGCATCGGACACACCCGGTGGGCAACGCATGGTGGTCCCACGGACCAGAACGCGCACCCGCACTTGGCTGACGGCGGTCGCTTGGCGATGATCCACAACGGGATCATCGAAAACTTCGCCGAACTCAAGCAGGAACTCCTTGAAAAGGGCGTCACCTTCACCTCGGAAACCGATACCGAAGTGGCCGCGGCGCTCCTGGGCGACATTTTCCGCAACCAGCTCAACGGTGAATCATCCAACCTCACCAAGGCCATGCAGCTCGCGTGCCAGCGGCTCGAGGGCGCATTCACCCTTCTCGCAGTGCACGCCGACCAGCCCGACGTCGTTGTGGCCGCCCGCCGCAATTCCCCCCTCGTGGTGGGCCTTGGCGAGGGCGAGAACTTCCTCGGCTCGGACGTTTCCGGCTTCATCGACCACACCCGCCGCGCCGTGGAGCTGGGCCAGGACCAGATCGTCACCATCACCGCCGATTCCGTGGAGATCACGGACTTCTTCGGCGCCCCCGCCCAGGGCAAGGAATACCACGTTGACTGGGATCCGGCGTCGGCCGAAAAGGGTGGCTTCAGCTCCTTCATGGAGAAGGAAATCCACGACCAGCCCGACGCCGTGGCACAGACCCTCCTCGGCCGCTCGGACCTCAACGGCCAGCTCACCCTGAGCGAGCTCCGGATCGACCCCGAGCTGCTCAAGCAGGTGGACAAGATCATCGTGCTGGCCTGCGGAACCGCCGCTTACGCCGGCCTGGTGGCAAAGTACGCCATCGAGAACTGGTGCCGGATTCCCACGGAAGTTGAGCTCGCGCATGAGTTCCGCTACCGGGATCCCATCGTTGACGCGAAAACCCTCGTGGTCTCCATCAGCCAGTCCGGCGAGACCATGGACACGCTGATGGCTGTCCGCTATGCCCGGGAGCAGGGCGCCAAGACGATCTCCATCTGCAACACGAACGGCTCCACCATTCCCCGCGAATCGGATGCGGTGCTCTACACCCACGCCGGTCCGGAGATCGCGGTTGCCTCCACCAAGGCTTTCCTCGCCCAGATCACGGCAGCCTACTTGCTCGGCCTCTACCTCGCCCAGCTGCGCGGAAACATCTTCAGCGGCCAGATCAAGGACGTCCTCGCGGACCTCGGCAAGGTTCCGGCCAAGATCCAGGAGATCCTCGACGGCGCCGGCCCGCTTCGCGAACTGGCCCGCAGCATGAAGGACGAGAAATCCGTGCTGTTCCTGGGCCGCCATGTGGGCTTCCCGGTGGCACTCGAAGGCGCTTTGAAACTCAAGGAAATCGCGTACATCCACGCTGAGGGCTTCGCCGCAGGCGAGCTGAAGCACGGCCCGATCGCCCTCATCGATGAAGGGCAGCCCGTTTTCGTGGTTGTTCCCTCGCCTCGTGGCCGCGACTCCCTGCACGCGAAAGTGGTCAGCAACATCCAGGAAATCCGCGCCCGGGGCGCACGGACCCTGGTCATCGCTGAAGAGGGCGACGAAGCGGTACGGGCTTACTCGGAGCACGTGTTCTATGTTCCGCAGACGCCCACCTTGTTGATGCCGCTGCTTACCACGGTCCCGTTGCAGATCTTTGCGGCGGAACTGGCCAAGGCCAAGGGATACGACGTGGACCAGCCTCGCAACCTGGCCAAGAGCGTGACCGTAGAATAGCCGCATGATTGTTGGCATTGGCGTAGACGTCGTAGACATTGAGCGCTTCGGGCGCCAACTCGAGCGCACTCCGGGACTCCGGGATCGCTTGTTCGTTCCGGCCGAGCGTGAGCTTAATACGCGTTCCTTGGCTGCGCGCTTCGCCGCCAAGGAAGCCGTGGCCAAGGTCCTGGGGGCTCCAGCGGGCATGAATTGGCAGGACTGCTGGATCGGCCTGGACCAGAACGGGCCGACCATCCAGGTCAAGGGCACCGTTTTGGCCGTCGCAGACGCGAAAGGCGTGAAGCGCTGGCATGTCTCCATGAGCCATGACGGCGGAATCGCCACGGCCATGGTCATCGCCGAAGACTAGCCACCATGATCAGCGCCTACACCGGTACACAGGTCAGGACAGCGGAGAAACCGCTTCTTGGTGCCGGTGCGGGCGCTGTTCTCATGCAGCGGGCCGCGCACGGGCTGGCAAACGCCGTTGTCCGCGAACTCCGCGCGGACGGTCGCCGAATTTACGGCTCAAGCGTCACGGTACTCACGGGCAAGGGCAACAACGGCGGTGACGGCCTTTTTGCCGCCGCAATGCTGGCGCGCCGCGGAATGCGTACGACGGCGGTACTCACCGCGGGCTCGGCCCACCCCGACGCCTTGGCTGCTTTCAAGGCCGCCGGCGGCCGGGTCCAGCACCTGGATGACGCGAATATCGAAGAGCTCGCAGTGGCCACCGCCGGTGACGCTGTGGTTATCGACGCCATCCTCGGTACGGGGGCGCGGGGCGGCCTCAACGGTCCCGCGGCGGAACTGGTGGCGGCGTTGCAGGAACTCCATCCGGCGCTCGTGGTGGCGTGTGATGTTCCGAGCGGGGTGGATGCAGATACAGGCGAGGTCCATTGGCCTGTCCTGACCGCAAGGCTCACTGTGACTTTCGGAGGAGCCAAAGCCGGATTGCTGGCGGACCCCGGCGAAGGCTGTTCCGGCCGGGTACACGTTGTGCAGATCGGCATTGAAGACCACCTTCCATCTCCGGCCCTGCGGCGGCTCACGGTTGACGATCTCGCCAAACTGTTGCCGCTTCCCGGACGCCGGGCCCAGAAATACACGAGGGGAGTGGTAGGCGTTGTGGCCGGCTCAGCCCGGTATACGGGCGCGGCCGCGCTTTCTGTCCAAGCCGCGTCGGTGTCCGGACCCGGAATGGTGCGGTACCTTGGCCCGGAAACTGTCGCCCGGCAAGTGCTGGCCAGGACCCCGGAGGTCATTTGGGAGCCTGACGAGCCCGGCAGGGTTCAGGCCTGGCTCCTTGGTCCAGGGCTGGACGGTCCCGATCAATTGCAGCGCGCCAAGGACGCGCTGCAGGCCGCGTACGACGGCGGCCAGCCCGCCGTCGTCGACGCCGGAGCCCTCGAATTGCTTCCGGAACGCTGCCCGCCCAACTGGATACTGACCCCGCACGCAGGCGAGCTCACTTCGCTCCTAGGGCGCAGCGAAGTGCGGGTGACGCGTGACGACGTCGAATCCCGGACCCTGCACTTTGTCCGGCTCGCGGCCGAACACACCGGTGCCGTGGTCTTGCTCAAAGGCGCCACGACGCTCATCGCTTCGCCGTCCGGCCCGGTTTTCACTCAGTCGGAAGGTAGTCCGTGGCTGTCAACGGCCGGTAGCGGAGACGTCCTCGGCGGGATCCTCGGGGCTCTTGCGGCCTCCTACGCGGCGTCCGGACTTGACGACGATGGCCCGTTCGCCGGCCTCGGAATCGGCCCCGAGGAGCGCTGGGCCGCTGTTGCCGCCGTCGGTGCAAGCATCCATGGGATGGCCGGAAATGCGGCCTCGGGGGACGGTCCGACAACCGCTGCCGCCGTTGCCCGCGAGGTTCCGGGAATCTTCCGGGTTATCCACGGTTACGTGTCCACATAGTCCACCGCGTTTCTCCAAATGTCGTAGTAGCTCGCTAGGCTGTGAGCAAGTTATCCGTCAAGTGAAGGAGAACACATGGACATATGGCCAGGAACCGCGTACCCGTTGGGGGCCACCTTCGATGGCACGGGAACCAACTTCGCGCTCTTCAGCGAGAAGGCGGAAAAGGTGGAGTTGTGTCTCTTTGACGACGATGGGGACGAAATGAGCTTCACGCTCACCGAAGTCGACGGGTACGTATGGCATTGCTACCTGCCACACGTCCAGCCGGGGCAGAAATACGGATACCGTGTTCACGGACCGTACGATCCCGCCGCCGGCCAACGCTTCAACCCCAACAAGCTCCTCCTGGACCCTTATGCCAAGGCAATCCACCGGCAGATCGACTGGGATCCGGCGCTCTTTTCCTACAACATGGGGGACCCGGACTCCCGAAACGACAAGGATTCCGCGCCACACATGATGATGGGCGTCGTCATCAACCCCTTCTTCGACTGGGCCGGCGACCAGCAACTCCGGATTCCGTACCACCGATCGGTCATCTACGAAGCCCACGTCAAGGGCCTCACCCAGATGCACCCGGAAGTTCCGGAAGAACAGCGCGGCACCTATGCCGGGGTGGCGCACCCTGCCGTCATCGCGCACCTCAAGAAGCTTGGTGTCACGGCCATTGAACTGATGCCCGTCCACCAGTTCACCAATGACGGCATCCTCCAGGACAAAGGCCTGAACAATTACTGGGGCTACAACACCATCGGCTTTTTCGCCCCGCACAACAGCTACAGCTCCAAAGGGGACACCGGCCAGCAGGTCCAGGACTTCAAGGCCATGGTGCGGTCCTTGCACACTGCGGGCATCGAAGTCATCCTCGACGTCGTGTACAACCACACCGCCGAAGGCAACCACCTCGGCCCCACGCTGTCCTTCAAGGGAATCGACAACTCGGCCTACTATCGCTTGGTGGAGGGCGACCTCAAGCACTACATGGACTACACGGGCACCGGTAACTCCCTCAACGTCCGCAGTCCGCATTCGCTCCAGTTGCTGATGGACTCGTTGCGCTACTGGGTCACCGAGATGCACGTTGACGGGTTCCGCTTCGACCTCGCCTCGACGCTTGCACGCGAGTTCTATGACGTGGACAAACTGTCCACTTTCTTCGAACTCATTCAGCAGGACCCGGTGGTGTCGCAGGTCAAACTGATCGCTGAGCCGTGGGACGTCGGGCCCGGCGGCTACCAGGTAGGCAACTTTCCGCCGCAATGGACCGAATGGAACGGTAAGTACCGCGATACCGTGCGCGATTTCTGGCGCGGCGAACCGTCGACGCTGGGCGAGTTCGCTTCCCGCCTGACCGGTTCGGCAGACCTCTACGAACACTCGGGACGCCGCCCGGTGGCATCGATCAACTTCGTCACGGCCCACGACGGTTTCACGCTGTCCGACCTCGTCTCCTACAACGAGAAACACAACGAGGCGAACGGCGAAGACAACAACGACGGCGAATCCCACAACCGCTCATGGAACTGCGGCGTGGAGGGTCCCACCGAGGACCCGTCGGTCCTTTCCCTCCGAGCCCGCCAACAGCGGAACTTCATCGCGTCCATGTTGCTCTCGCAAGGCGTCCCCATGTTGCTGCACGGCGACGAGCTCGGACGGACGCAGCGCGGCAACAACAACGGCTACTGCCAGGACTCCGAACTGACCTGGATCAATTGGGAAAACGTGGACCAACCCCTCGTGGAGTTCACGGCTGCAGTCAGCGCGTTGCGGGCAAAGCACCCCACTTTCCGCCGCAGCCGCTTCTTTGACGGGCGCCCTGTACTGCGTGGCGAGGGTGAGAGGCTTCCGGACATCGTCTGGCTCGATGTCGACGGAACCACTATGACGCCGTCGGACTGGGATAGCGGGTTCGGCCGCTCCGTGGGCGTGTTCCTGAACGGCGACGGCATCCGCGGGCGCGACAGCCAAGGCCGCCGCATCACGGACGTCAACTTCCTCCTGTACTTCAATGCGCATGACGACGAAGTTGGCTTCAAGGTTCCCTCGGATGAGTATGCACCGGCGTGGGACATCATCATCGACACCGCCGGCGAGGGGGCCAATACCGAGCCCGTTCCGGCTGAGAGCGTGCTTGGTGTTGGAGCCAAGTCCCTCGTTGTCCTACGGGCGCATACGGCTCCGGACATCGAACCGGACCACTCGGTTGCCGCGTCCGTTGCCGCGTTGACGCAATCAACCACTCCCGAAACGGCATCGTTGACGGCGCCAACCATCCCGGCGCCCGCCACACCGGCAGCGTCCACGCAGGCAGCCCGCTCGAAGCCGCAGCCGGAAGCCAAGCCTGAGCCGGAAGCCAAGCCCGAGCCGGAAGGTGGGGCCGCGGCCGAAGCTAAGGACGAGCCGGAAGGTGGGGCCGCGGCCGAAGGCGAGTCCAAGCTCGAGCCGAAATCCAAGCCTGCCGCCGCTCCGAAGCGGACCAAAAAACCGCGGACGCCGAAGAACGGGGGAGCATGAAGACACCGGCCTCCACCTACCGGCTCCAGATCCGGCCATCGTTCACCCTTCAGGAAGCGGCGGCACTCACGGGTTATCTCCGGGACCTCGGGGTGGATTGGGTGTACTTGTCGCCCATCCTCACCGCGGAGGAAGGCTCGGACCATGGGTACGACGTCACGGATCCTTCCACGGTTGACGCATCCCGCGGAGGAGCCGAAGGCCTGGCCGTGTTGTCCCGGGCGGCCCGGGACGCCGGACTGGGCGTGCTGGTCGACATTGTTCCCAACCACATGGGCGTGGCCTCGCCTCCGCAAAACGCGTGGTGGTGGTCCCTCCTGAAGGATGGCCAGTCGTCCCGCTACGCGGAGGCGTTCGACGTCGACTGGGACTTTGGTGGCGGAAAGATCCGGATTCCCGTCCTTGGCAGTGCGGAAGACGTTGACCAGCTCAAAGTAGTCGACGGCGAATTGCGCTACTACGATCACCGGTTCCCGCTCGCCGAAGGCACCTTCACCGAGGGTGACGACCCGCGTGACGTCCATGCGCGCCAGCACTACGAACTCGTGGATTGGCGCCGCGCCGACTCGGAATTGAACTACCGGCGCTTCTTCGCGGTCAGCACTTTGGCTGGAATCCGGGTGGAGATCCCTGAAGTGTTCGGCGAAGCCCACGCGGAAATTGCCCGTTGGTTCAGCGAAGGACTTGTGGATGGGTTGAGGATTGACCACCCGGACGGGCTCGCCGATCCGGAGGGCTACCTCGCGCGCCTCAAGGACACGAGCGGCGGATCCTATGTCCTCGTGGAGAAGATCCTCGAGCCCGGCGAGCAACTCCCGGAGGCCTTCGATTGCGAAGGCACCACCGGCTATGACGCGCTCGCCGACGTCGACCGCCTTTTCGTGGATCCCGACGCCGAAGCCCAGCTTGATGCCTTGGACGCGCGGCTCCGCGGCACCAGCACGGCGGCCGACTATTCCGAAATGATCCACGGCACCAAGCGGCGCATCACGGACGGGATCTTGCACTCGGAGATCCTGCGGCTCGCCCGGCTCGTCCCGGAGTCCGTGGAACTGCCACGGCCGGAGGTTGCTGAAGCACTTTCCGAAATCATCGCTTGCTTCACCGTTTATCGGAGCTACCTGCCGTACGGCAAGGACGTCCTGGTGGAGGCAGTCGAACACGCTGCCGAGGCCAGGCCGGAACTGGAACCGGTCCTAAAGGGCCTGCTCCCGTTGCTGCTTGATGCCGAGCGTGAACTTGGCCGCCGCTTTCAGCAAACCTCCGGCATGGTCATGGCCAAAGGGGTGGAAGACACCGCGTTCTTCCGTTACACCCGTCTTGGCACACTGACCGAGGTCGGAGCGGATCCCACCGAATTCGCGCTTCCGGTCCGGGGTTTCCACGAGCGGATGGCCCATCGCCAAGAGCGGTTGCCCCTGTCGATGACCACCTTGACGACGCACGACACCAAGCGCAGCGAAGACACGCGCGCCAGGATCTCAGCCATCGCCGAGTCCGTCCCGGAATGGGAAGCGTTCCTGGACTACATGCAGGCCTTGGCACCGATCCCTGACGGGCCACTCGCCGTCCTCGTATGGCAGGCTGTCGCAGGTGCTTGGCCCGCCAGCCGGGAACGCCTGCACGGCTACGTCATCAAGGCAGCGCGGGAAGCCGGCAACTCCACCAACTGGACCGAGCCCGACGCGACGTTCGAAACGAAGCTGATCTCCGCCGTCGACGCCGTGTTCGACGTGCCGGAGGCCACCGCCCGGCTGGAGACGTTCGTTGCCCTCTTGGACCCTTACGGTGCGTCCAACTCGCTCTCCGCAAAGCTTGTCCAACTGACGATGCCCGGCGTGCCGGACGTCTACCAAGGGACGGAGTTCTGGGACCGTTCTCTCACGGACCCGGACAATCGACGCCCGGTGGACTTCGAACGGCGGAGGACTGCGCTTGCCGCGCTCGACGCCGGTGCGGAGACCGAAACGCGGAATGAGATGGCCAAGCTCCTGGTCACGTCCCGGGCACTGCGCCTGCGCCGTGACCGCCCGGAGCTTTTCGGCGGCTACAGTCCCGTCGAGGCCGAGGGGCAAGCGGCTGATCACGTGATCGCCTTTGAACGAGGGGCAGCAGGCGGTTTGGGCGGCGCCATTACGGTTGCCACCAGGCTGCCGCGGAAGCTCGAACAAAGCGGCGGGTGGCAAGACACTTACATCAACCTTGCACACGATGCCCGGGACGAATTCACGGGTAACAGCTATCCCGCGGGCAAATTGCCGGTCGAAAAACTCCTCCGGAGTTATCCGGTGGCCTTGTTGGTGCCGACGAACCAGCCGGGTAAGCCCTAGCGGCCGGGGCGAAGCCCAAACCACGCGATCGACCAGACCACGCTATCGACCAGACCATGCGAATGACCGGACCAGACGATTGAGGGAGCGATGGCCCAGAAAACCAACACAGGCAGGGCGTTCGAGGTATGGGCGCCGCAGGCAGAGACCGTCTCGCTGCTAGCGGAGGGTCAGCAACATGACATGCGGCCGGATGAGGAACGCGCCTCGGGTTGGTGGGTGGCCGATGTTCCGCGGACCGAGGGTACGGATTACGGCTACTTCGTGAACGGCGAGGGTCCGTTTGCCGATCCACGATCGCAGCGCCAACCGGACGGGGTGCACGGGCTGTCCCGCACCTTCGACCCCGCCGCCTACTCCTGGAAAGACTCACAGTGGCCTGGGCGCGGGCTTGGTGGCGCAGTCATCTATGAGCTCCACATCGGTACCTTCACTCCCGCGGGAACGCTTGACGCGGCCGCCGGGAAGCTGGATTACCTCGCCGAACTCGGGATCGACTTCGTGGAGCTGCTTCCGGTGAATGCCTTCAACGGCACTCACAACTGGGGGTACGACGGCGTGCTTTGGTTCGCTGTCCACGAAGCCTACGGGGGACCGGAAGCGTATCAACGATTCGTCGACGCTGCCCACGCTGCCGGCCTTGGAGTGATCCAGGACGTCGTGTACAACCACCTGGGACCGAGCGGAAACTACCTGCCGAAATTCGGGCCCTACCTCAAGTCCGGAGAGGGCAACACCTGGGGCGATTCGATCAACCTGGACGGCCCGGGCTCCGACGAAGTCAGGCAGTACATCCTGGATAACGCCGCCATGTGGTTGGACGATTTCCACGTCGACGGCCTGCGACTCGACGCCGTGCACGCACTCCGTGACGAGCGGGCCGTCCACATCCTGGAAGACCTGGCAGCCCTCGCGGACGGCATTGAGGCCGAAACAGGCATCACCAGGACGCTGGTTGCCGAGTCGGACCTGAACAATCCGCGCATGTTCTATCGTCGCGACGTCAACGGTTACGGGCTTGAAGGACAGTGGAGCGACGATTTCCACCACGCCGTGCACGTCAACCTCACAGGCGAAACCGCCGGCTACTACGCGGACTTCGACACGGTGGCCGCGCTGGCCAAGGTACTGGAACACGGGTTCTTCCATGACGGAAGCTACTCGAGCTTCCGCGGACGCCACCACGGACGTCCGATCCGTACGGGCTTGGCGCACCCGGCCGCGCTCGTTGTCTGCAACCAGAACCATGACCAGATCGGCAACCGGGCCGCGGGTGACCGCCTCAGCGCCACGTTGTCCTATAGCAGGCTCGCGCTGGCTGCCGTACTGACACTGACTTCCCCGTTCACTCCGATGCTTTTCATGGGGGAAGAATTCGGTGCCTCGACGCCGTGGCAGTTCTTCACATCGCATCCCGAGCCTTGGTTGGCTGAAGCGACGGCCGAGGGCCGGCTCAAGGAATTCGAACGGATGGGCTGGGATCCCGCCAAGGTGCCGAACCCGCAGGATCCGGAGACTTTCCTCCGCTCGAAGCTCAAGTGGGAGGAAATCCAGGACGGCAACCACGCCCGGCTTCTTGAGCTGTACCGCGACCTCACTGCCTTAAGGCGTTCGACGCCGGAACTCGCCGAAGGCGGATTCACCGACACCCATGTCGCCTTCAGCGAAGAGGACAAATGGCTGGTCTTGACCCGCGGTGACGTGAAGGTGGCCTACAACTTCGGCACGGCCCCTCTCGAACGGGCAATGAGTGCCGAACTCTTGCTCGCCACGGACCCTGCTGCCGCCGTCGTGAATGCGACGCTGACCCTCCCGGGCGAGAGCGCCGCCGTCGTACGCCTCACGTGACGGTGCCCACATGACGGACATTGAACGGATCGCTTCGGTGGCGGTGGCAGGATGGTGGGTATGACTTATTCGGCTGCGGAAAACCGCTATGAAACCATGCCCTACCGCCGCATCGGACGCAGCGGTCTCAAGCTCCCTGCCATCTCACTGGGACTTTGGCACAACTTCGGCGACGACAAGCGATTCGACGAGCAGCGCGCCATCCTGCGCCGTGCCTTCGACCTTGGCGTGAACCACTTCGACCTCGCCAACAACTACGGTCCGCCGGACGGTTCCGCCGAAACCAACTTCGGACGCCACCTCCAGGACGACTTCAAGCCGTACCGCGACGAACTGATCATTTCCACCAAGGCCGGCTACTACATGTGGCCCGGTCCGTACGGGGAATGGGGATCCCGCAAGTACCTGCTCTCCAGCCTGGATCAATCGCTGAGCCGCATGGGGCTCGATTATGTCGACATTTTCTACAGCCACCGTCCAGACCCCGAGACCCCGCTCGAAGAGACCATGGGCGCGCTGGACCACGCCGTCCGTTCGGGGAAGGCGCTCTACGCCGGCATCTCGTCCTACACCCCGGAACAGACGCTTGAGGCTGCCCGGATCCTGAAGGAAATGGGCACCCCCCTGCTCATCCACCAGCCGAGCTACTCCATGCTCAACCGTTGGACCGAAAATGGTTCGCCGAACCTCTACGAGGCGCTCGACCAAGTGGGCGCGGGATCCATCGCGTTCTCACCGCTGGCACAGGGCATGCTCACCGACCGCTACCTGCACGGCGTACCGGCGGACTCCCGCGCGGCCAAGTCCCGCTTCCTCTCAGAGTCCGCCCTGACTGACGAGAAGCTGGACCGGGTACGCGGTTTGAACGCCATCGCCGCCGGACGCGGACAAACCCTGGCGCAAATGGCTATCGCGTGGATCCTGCGCGAACAGCCCAAGGGGTCGCCCGTGACATCCGCGCTGGTGGGCGCATCCAGCGTCGCGCAGTTGGAGGATACTCTGTCCGCCATCGACAACCTCGAGTTCACCGCTGAGGAACTGACGGCAATCGACGAGTTCGCCGTCGAATCAGACATCAATCTGTGGGCCCAGAAGCAGGACGCGTAACTTAAATGACGGGAGGGCCGGCCGGGAACAAAGCCGGTCCCTCCCGGGTTGGTTACAATGCAAGGAGCGCCGAATGGCGCTGTGCCTTTAAGACGCCGTCGTACATTCAGGTACTGACGCGCAAGGCACCTGAGGTTAGTTCTCAAAGGAGTTCCGTGTCTTCACATCCGATTCGTGTGGCCATTGTCGGTGTAGGTAACTGCGCCGCTTCGCTGGTCCAAGGTGTCCATTACTATCGCGACGCCGACCCCCAGGCCACGATTCCAGGTCTGATGCACGTCGAGTTCGGCAAGTATCACGTCAACGACGTCCAGTTTGTCGCGGCGTTCGACGTCGACAGCAAGAAGGTTGGCCTGGACCTCGCGGACGCGATCGGCGCCAGCGAGAACAACACCATCAAGATCGCCGATGTCCCCAAGCTCGGCGTGAAGGTCCAGCGCGGACACACCTTGGACGGCTTGGGCCGGTACTACCGCGAGACCATTGTGGAAGCACCCGAAGAAGCGGTGGACATTGTTGCCGCATTGAAGGAAGCCAAGGCCGATGTCCTGGTGTGCTACCTGCCCGTAGGTTCCGAGGACGCTGCCCATTTCTACGCGCAGTGCGCCATCGACGCCGGTGTCGCGTTCGTCAACGCCCTGCCGGTGTTCATCGCAGGTACCAAGGAATGGGCCGACAAGTTCACCGCGGCCGGTGTGCCGATCGTCGGCGACGACATCAAGAGCCAGATCGGCGCGACCATCACCCACCGCGTCATGGCCAAGCTTTTCGAAGACCGCGGCGTCACGCTGGACCGTACCTACCAGCTGAACGTCGGCGGCAACATGGACTTCAAGAACATGCTTGAGCGCGACCGCCTCGAGTCCAAGAAGATTTCCAAGACCCAGGCAGTGACCTCCAACGTCGAGGCGGAACTGCACGCCGACGACGTCCACATCGGCCCGTCCGACTACGTCGCCTGGCTCGATGACCGCAAGTGGGCTTTCGTCCGCCTCGAAGGCCGTAACTTCGGCGACGCCCCGGTTTCGCTCGAATACAAGCTCGAGGTCTGGGACTCCCCGAACTCCGCTGGCGTGATCATCGACGCGATCCGTGCCGCGAAGATCGGCCTGGACCGTGGCATCGGCGGCCCGCTGCTCTCGGCTTCCAGCTACTTCATGAAGTCCCCGCCGGAGCAGTTCAACGACGACCTCGCCCGCGAAAAGGTCGAGGCCTTCATCCGTGGAGACGTCGAGCGCTAACCCCTGCAGACGCCCGCTCACGTTTGTCGGGTTTTTCTAAGACGCCCGCTCACGTTGTCGGGTTTTTCTAAGACGCCCGCTCACTTCCAAAGTGGGCGGGCGTCCGCTGTTTGATCCCTGATGCTGGAATAAACCGGCTGATCACCGGACCCGGTCAGGGCGGACGAGGGGGCAAGGTCCGGCATCACTAGACCGCCTGTTCAAAACCCGATGCGACGGCGGGATCCACCCACGCAGAACGCAGCGTCTTCTTGATTTTCCTGGTTGCTTCCTTGAAGCCGTCTTCCAAATCGTCCTTGCGGAACACGAGCACGGTCCATCCGGCCGCTTCGAACGCCTTATCCCGGCGTCGATCGCTGAGGGACTGGGCCTCTCGGAGGTGATGGGCGCCGTCGTACTGAATGGCGACGCGTCGCTGCCGAAACCCCAAGTCGGCCGAGGGCGAGAACGGGTCGGCTTTTCGAAGCTTGATTTGAAGCTCGGGCTCGGGGATCCCTGCATCGAACATTGCCAGGCGCAGCAGGGTCTCGGGACCGGAGTCGGATCCCACCCGCATCAAATCCAGCGCTTCGCGGGCACGAACGACTCCCTGCAAATTTGGATGCCGGGCCACCATGGCGCGGAGTTCATCGATGGTCGCGAATGGAACAGCCCGGCCCTCGAATTCTGGCCGAGGCACGCGAATCAGTTCGTCACCCATGCACACGAGGTCGTTCAATGGCAGCATCTTCGCCAAGTCCAGCCAGGTGCGTGATCGCGTGCTCATAAGGATTTCGTCCACGGATTCGACTTCGCCTTCGGCCACGATTAGCCTGTGCCCAACCACTCCTTTGCGGCGAACACCGGGCAGGGATCGGGGCTTGCTGAGGTGAAGCTCAGTCGAGTCGGCGAGCCATGGTGGGAGCATGGAACAGCGAAGCCGGGCGGCCGTCACGTGGGAGATCCAGGCGCCAGGCGTCGCGGCCGAAAGTGCGCGGGCAGCGCCCTCCAGATCGAAATCCCAGTTTGCCGGACGATACAGGCCTCGGCTGACAGCGGCGACGCCGGCACGACGAATTTGGTCGAGACCGACGCCTTGCGCCCGGGCTTCGAGCAGAGTGAACGGTCCGGACAGAAGTTCGGGCGGAAGGGCAAAGGGTTTCTGCATACCCGCATTGTTACCCAAACCGCTGGCTGCGTGCAGAAGTTATCCACAGGCCAATGCTGGTGCGCGCAGACTGGAACCGGGCGCGGCAGGTCATGTGAGCGAGCGTCCGGTCAAAAGGTGTTACGGGTGAGCGAGCGTTCCGGATATTACCGGCATAAGTGAGCGGGCGTTCGAGAAATTACCGAAACACGTGAGCGGCGTCAGAAGAGGCCAACCGGGTTGCCTTGCTCATCGACGTCCATGCGCATCGCCGCCGGCTCCTTGGGAAGGCCTGGCATCGTCATGACGGCGCCGGTCAGCGCGACGATGAAGCCGGCCCCGGTCTTGGGAATCAGCTCCCGAACGTGCACCGTGAATCCCTTGGGAGCGCCCAGCTGCGAGGCATCGTCCGTGAAGGAATACTGCGTTTTCGCCATGCACACCGGCATTCGGTCCCAGCCGTTCCTTCGGATGTCTGCCAGGCGCCTGATCGCGGGAACAGAGAACTCGACGCCGTCGGCACCATAAATTTCCTGCACGATCGTACGGATCTTGTCCTCCACAGGCAGGCTGAGCGGATACAAATGCCGGAAATCCGACGGCGATGCTGCCGCCACCACTTCGGCGATCATCGCCGCGAGCTCGTCGCCGCCGTCGCCCCCTCCGCCCCGGCCCCAAACATCCGCCACCGCAGCGCGCACCCCTTCGCGGGCGCACCACGCAAGCAGCCAGTCGAGTTCCTCAGGAGTGTCCGTCGCGAATTTGTTGATCGCGACAACCGGTGTGACGCCGAACTTCTCCACGTTGTGAACGTGCCGTTTGAGGTTCTCGATTCCGGCGGCAAGCGCCTCGATGTCCGGCTCCTTGAGACGATCCTTGGGGACGCCGCCTTGCATCTTCAGTGCCCTGATGGTCGCCACGACCACGACGGCGGAAGGAGCCACGTCCGCGATCCGGGCTTTGATATCCATGTACTTTTCGGCGCCGAGGTCTGCCCCGAATCCGGCTTCCGTGACTACGATGTCAGCCAGCCGCTGCGCCGTCCGGGTGGCGATGAGCGAATTGCAGCCGTGGGCGATGTTGGCGAACGGGCCTCCGTGGACCAATGCTGGAGTTCCCGCGATGGTCTGCACGAGGTTCGGTTTGATCGCCTCCTTGAGGAGCAAGGTCAGCGCCCCTTGGACTCCGAGGTCCGCAACGATGACCGGTTGCCGGTCGTAGTTGTATCCGAAAGTGATGCGTCCCAGGCGCTCGCGAAGGTCGTTCAGGTCCGTGGCGAGGCAAAAGACGGCCATGATCTCGGACGCCACGGTTATATCGAACCCGTCCTGTCGAGGAACGCCTTGCGCCGGACCGCCCAAACCGATGACGACCTCCCGCAGGGACCGATCGTTCATGTCCAGGACGCGCTTGAAGCTCATGCGTCGGGGGTCGATATTGAGTTCGTTGCCCTGGAAAATGTGATTGTCGACGAGGGCCATCAGCGCGTTGTTGGCCGAGGTAATCGCGTGGAAATCGCCTGTGAAATGGAGGTTGATTTCATCCATCGGCAGGACCTGCGAGTAGCCACCGCCGGTCGCTCCGCCTTTCATGCCGAGAATCGGTCCCAAGGACGGCTCGCGCAGGGCGATCATGACGCGGTGCCCGGCGCGCGCCAGCGAATCGGCGAGCCCCACGGTGGTTGTGGATTTCCCCTCGCCGGCCGGGGTAGGGGACATGGCCGAGACGAGGACAATTTTGCCGGGATCCTTGCCGTGGGGGAGCCGAAGTTTCGCGGGATCGATCTTCGCCTTGAAGCGACCATAGCGGTCGAGGGCATCGATATTGATCCCCGCACGCTCAGCAATCTCCTCAATTGGACGCAGGGCCGCGTTGCGGGCAATTTCAAGGTCGCTCAAGATCTTGTTTTCAGACATCCTTGTCCTCAACTTCGTGCCGAACACTGTGCGCGACAATCTATCAGGCGTGCCGCCAGACGTGCGCGGGCGTTGCCGTGAAGGGCGCGAGATGTGAGCGGGGGTCAGGTGTGGCGGACGAGAACGGGGCCGATGGCCGCTTGGTAGCTCTCGAGGACGACGGCGGCGGTCCGCTGCCAGCCGAAGGCCTCGGCGTGCACGGCGGCGGCGCGGCCCATGTCCTCCCGGGTGCGGGGATCGTCGTAGAGGGCCTCGATGGCGTCCGCCCAGCGTGACGGATCATGTCCATCCACCAATATGCCGGTCCGTCCGTTCGAGATGGCCCGGGTCAGCCCGCCCACGTTGGTGGCGACCACCGGAGTCCCGCAGGCTTGGGCCTCCAGGGCAACCAGACCGAACGATTCGCTGAACGAGGGCATGACCACGACGTCTGCCGAGCGGAACCAGCCAGCCAGGGTCGGTGCCTTGACGGGCGCACGGTGGGTCACGACGTCTTCGAGCCCCGCATCGGAAATCAAGGACTTCAGGTCGAAGTCCTTCGCGCCGCTCAACGCTCCGAGGATGGTGAGTTCGAGGTCGATGTCCGGCCTGCGCTTGCGGAGGATGCCGGCCGCCGCGATGAAGACCTGGGGTCCCTTGAGCCGCTGGATCCGCCCTGCGAACAGGAGATGGAAACTTCCGGCGCGGACTCCCAGTTCGGTGCGGGACCGTGCGTGGAACGCCGGGGTGAACACCGAGAGGTCAACGCCCGGAGGAGCAACATCGATGTGGTCGAAATCCGCGTCATAATGCGAAACGAGCTCCTGGGCCTCAGCCGGGGTGTTTGCGACAAGGCGTGCGGCCCCGTTCACGATCCGCTGCTCGCCTTCCTCGCGCCGCCGGGGTTCGGGCTGCTCGCCGGATTCCAGCACCAGGTTCTTGACTTTCGCCATGGTGTGCATGGTGTGGATCAGCGGGACGTTCCACAGGGCGGACAGCTCCAAGCCGGCAACACCGGATACCCAGTAGTGCGAATGGATCGCGTCGTAGCGTCCGTGCGGCTGGCGCTGCCGGATCCGCTCTATTTCGGCGACCATGGCGTGCAGGAGCTCCGGAAGCTCTTCCTTCGGGAGCTTCCGGGGCGGTCCGGCCAGAACGTTATGGACGCAGACCCCCGGGTGCGGGTGTTCGACGGCGGGCTGCCCGGCCGCCGTCGAACGCGTGAAAATCTCTACCTCTATTCCGAGGTCGGCGAGGGCGATGGCCAGCGCGCGGACGTACACGTTCATTCCGCCGGCATCGCCGGAACCGGGTTGTTCCATGGGGGAGGTGTGGAGCGAAAGGAAAGCTACGCGGCGGATCAACGACACGACCGACCTCCTCGAACCCATGAATCAGCGCAACCCGACTTCGGTGACACCTCAGCGAAAAGACTACTCCTGAGATCGGCGGCGCCACAGCCGGAGCCCGAGCGCACGCCTTCAATGCCGAACAGAACCACCAAAGCCGCACAGATCCGGCCAAAGGTCACCCAGCGCAAACGCGAAACTCGAAATTGCTCAAGGCCCCGGGCGACCAGATCCGGTTCCGCCTCATCGCTCGTCATCGCGAATGGCTCCCGGAACGGGCCGGTGGGAATGCCGGCTTCGCGGACCAATAGGGTGACCATGGCGACGGAAGCCGAACACCGGATATGGCTTCTAACTACAGACCGCTTCATGATCGCACTCACCTTGTTGGCCTCCATAACGCGGCCCTCGTTCCCTCAAGGAGCCGGCGCGAACCGCTCAACGTGCAAATGAACACCAAGCGGTTAACTATCGAAGTTGCGTTTGGTAAGAATTGTCCCTGAGTCCCGAGCAGGCGAGTCGCCGCGTCTTCCTGTAAAAGCACTGGGTCAGCGCTCCGGCGGGGTCCTGTGAGGGATGGTTCGAATAACAGGGGCCAACCGCGATGGCGTCAATGGTCGGGCCCCGCAGTCATGCTTGGTCGAAGCGGATGTGCTCGCGGCGGATACCGAGGCCGATCAACCGCCCGAGGAGGTGTTTGACCGGGGGCAGTTTGTCGATGGCGCGGATCAACCCCAGGGGCGGACGTGGTCCGGCCAGGCGGACCAGGTTCGCCGTCTGTTGGCGTTGCAGCGTTTGCGCGGTGCGTACGGCCGGAGCCCGGCGGCGCTGCACGCGGTGCAGGTCTGCCGTGGTCAGGGTGCCGGTGCGCAGCGGTGGGACGAGCGCGTTGGCTGTCGCCACGGCGTCGGCGATTGCGTAGTTCACTCCGGCGGCACCGACTGGTGCCATCGCGTGCGCGGCGTCACCGATGCACAGCAGGCCGGGGCAGTACCAGCGGCGCAGCCTGTTGGCGCGGACCGAGAGCAGTTTGACCTGCTCCCAGTCGAGCAGCGTCGCAAGGGGTTCGGCAAGGAAAGGCGCGGCGCTGGCAATACTTTTCCGGAACGCATCCAGTCCGGCATCCCTGACCTGCCCGATCGTTCCCTTGCCGATGATGGCCCCGCACTGCCAGTACTCTCCCCGGTCAATGGTGAGCACGACCTGGCCGCCGCCGAGATAGCCGAGGGTAGGAGCTGCCCCGAGGCGACGGGGCACACGGAACCACAGCACATCCACGGGCATTGGGAACTCCCGCACCGGCAGCCCGGATGCCTCCCGCAGCACGGAGAAGCGGCCGTCGCAGGCAACCGTGAGATCGGCGGTGATGCAGCGGTCGCCGAGGCGCACGCCTGTCACTGTGCCGCCTCGCCACAGCAGATCTGTTGCTTCGCTGCTCATGCTGAGGCGGAAGTTCGGATATTGCTTCGACTTCTCGGCAAGGAAGTTCAAGAAGTCCCACTGCGGCATGAAGGCCATGAACCGGCAACGCGTCGGCAACCGGCTGAAATCGACAAGGCCGTAAACCTTGCCGTCGACGCCGATGGATAGTTCCGGCACCTCGGTATGCGGGAGAGCCATGAACTCCTCCAGGAGGCCGAGTTCGGCCATCAGATCGGTGGTGGCCGGGTGGATGGTGTCGCCCCGGAAATCGCGGAAGAAGTCAGCGTGCTTCTCGATCACGGTGACCTCGACCCCGGCCCTGGCCAAAAGGTAGCCGAGCATCATGCCTGCGGGGCCACCCCCGACGACACAGCAATTCATGGGTCCTCCGATCCGTCGACCAGCAGTTGGCGCGCTACTCAAAGGTCTCGTGCGCGCTGAGGTTCCGATTCGCCATCACGGCTGCCGTGCCGGCGATGCTCGAATTAGTCGAGTTGCCATGCGCTTAGGCTCTCTGACGTGAGGTGTGCGGTCAATACACTGTTCGAATGCAGATTCGCGAGGCGACCATCGATGATTTGGGTGCCGTGAACACTGTCTGCGGTGCCAGTGATCGCCCGCGGTGGACCGAAGAGATGCTCGCCCCGATGAATGACCGAATCGTGCTGGTCGTGGTCGAACATGGCGAGATCGTCGGCGTGGCGAAGACGCACTTCCACAGTGAGCCTGAGGGCGATGCGCCTGCAGGCCACTACTTGGGAGGGATTGTCGTCACGCCGGGGTTGCGGCGAAGGGGAGCCGGTTCGGCCCTTACCAAGGCGAGGATGGAATGGGTCTGGGATCGTTCGCCTATCGTCTATTACTTCGCGAACGAGCAAAACAGGGCATCCATCAGAATGCACGCGGCTCTGGGCTTCCGCCCAAGAGGTCGATTCGCGGAGATCCGTGGCGTGACGGCCGACGACGGACAGTCAAAACTCATCCTTTTCGAGGCGTCCCGGTGGAGGATCTCCGGTTGACGCGGTTCCGTCGCAGGCCAGCTGTCGTGTATGGCCAAAAAATTCGGGAAACAGGTCCGCAGACTAAGCAACCATTCCTGCACACGGCCCAATGGCCGCCTATCCAAACGGGCGGCCTCGGCGTAGTCTGCCGTGCATGGACGCAATGCCCAGGCCTGGATTCGATCCCCTTGCCGCGGTCCGCGCGGCAACGAACGACGGCGAAGACGGTGGCTGTGATCTGCTCCTGACGGGAACTGTGTTCCAGGACATCATTTTCACGGGGCTGGACCATGGGCCGGAACCGGGGACTGAAGTCTGGAGCCAAGGTATGGGTACGTGCCCGGGCGGGGTGGCCAACCAAGCCATAGCCGCGGCGCGCCTCGGGCTGCGGACGAGCCTTGCAGCCGCGTTCGGAGACGACGGCTATGGGGACTTCAATTGGAGGATCCTCGAAACCCAGGAGCACGTTGACCTCTCCCTGTCCCGCCGGTTCGAAGGCTGGCACTCCCCGGTCACCGTCTCCATGTGCGTGGACCACGACCGATCCATGGTGACTCACGGCCATCCGGCCCCGATGAGCGCCTCGGAACTGATCGGCGAACCGCCCAAGGCGCTCGCCGCCGTCGCGGACCTCGGCGAGGAGCCCGAACCGTGGATGCTCGCAGCGCGGAAAGCCGGGGTGAAGTTGTTCGGCGACGCCGGATGGGACCCGACGGGGGAATGGTCGCCGAGGCGGCTGGAACAGCTCAGCAATTTCCACGCGTTCATGCCCAACCAGCGGGAGGCGATGGCCTTCACAGGTATGGATAATCCGTGGTCCGCGCTCTATGCGCTCGCCGACCGCGTTCCCGTTGCCGTGGTGACCTTGGGCGCCCAGGGTGCCATGGCGGTGGACTCAGAAACCGGCGAAGAGGAATGGGTGCCGTCGTTGCCGGTGACCGCCTATGATCCCACCGGGGCAGGGGACTGCTTCGGTGCGGCGTTCGTCGTCGGTTCCCTCGCTGGCTGGCCGCTGGGGGACCGGCTGCGATTCGCGAACCTTTGCGCCTCGCTCGCGGTGCAGGAGGTGGGAGGCTCCCTGGCCGCCCCCGGCTGGGGCGACATCGCGGATTGGTGGCACCGTGCGAACGCGAGGCCGGAGCGGAAGTCCAGCCAGTGGCTCAGGCGGTTCGCTTTCCTTGAGGACATCGTGCGCAGTATCCCCGCCGGCGCCCAGCGGCGTGCGACGGCGACAATCGCCCACAGTTCCGACGCGTGAGCCAGGCGCGTGAGCCGCGTGCGTGGCTGCGGCGGTACCAGGTGCCTCCCGTCAGTTCGCACGTTGGCGCGGCACTAGAATCGTTGGGTGACTTACGAAGCAGCAGCCAGTTTCGAGCCCGCCACGACATCGGGTTCGGCAACGGTCTTGGAACGATCTGCCGTCATCGACCTGGATGCCGTACGGCACAATGTGCGCCATTTCGTCGCGATCGCCTCTCCCGCCAACGTCATGGCCGTCGTCAAGGCGGATGCCTATGGGCACGGTGCCGTCCAGGTGGCCCGCGCAGCCCTTGACGCGGGAGCCCGGTGGCTCGGCGTCGCGCATATTTCGGAAGCCTTGGCGCTTCGTGCCGCAGGTATCGACGCCCCGTTGCTGGCGTGGCTGCACACCACGGAAAGCAACTTCCAAGCGGCAGTCGCCGCCGGCGTCGACATCGGTATTTCCGGCTGGGAATTGGAGGACGTGGTTGCGGCCGCGCGTGAGCAGGAACGCCCCGCCCGGATCCACCTGAAGGTGGACACCGGCCTTGGCCGGAACGGCGCCACGATGGACCAGTGGGACGAACTGGTGGGCCGTGCCATGGAATACCAGGACGAGGGACTCCTTCGCGTCGTCGGCATCTTCTCCCACCTGGCGGTTGCGGATGAGCCGCACCGGCCGGAAACCGACGAGCAGTTGGCAGCGTTCCGGGAGGCCATCGCCGTGGCCGAGGACGCCGGCGTCGATACCGAAGTCCGGCACCTTGCGAACACACCCGCCACACTGTCCCGCCCGGATACGCATTTCGACCTGGTCCGCGTCGGTCTTGGACTCTATGGCTTGTCTCCGTTCGAAGGGCAAAACTCCGCGGAATTGGGCCTGCGCCCGGCCATGACCGTGCGGACCCTCGTGTCCAATTGCAAGCAGGTCCCCGAAGGCCAAGGCGTTTCCTACGGATTGAACTACCGGACGCCGAGGCCGAGCACTCTTGGCCTGATTCCGCTCGGCTACGCAGACGGGGTGCCGCGCGTCGCCACCGGTGGTCCCGTGCAGGTCGGCGAGATCACCTACCCCGTAGTGGGCCGGATCGCCATGGACCAGATGGTCATTGACCTGGGCGGTGTGGGACAGGCTGAAGCCGGCCTGCGCGGCGCTGAAGCAGTCATGTTCGGCGACGGCACCAACGGCGGTCCGACGGCGGACGACTGGGCGGCGGCGGCCGGCACCAACAACTACGAGATCGTCACCCGCATCAGCCCGCGCGTGCCGCGCATCTACGCCAACGAAGCACCGGAAGCGGACCGGCCGTGAGCGGGGCCCTGTGGGAACGCGAAGTCAGGGTCGCGACGGCGGAAGAAACCCACGCGTTGGGCTCGGCGCTCGCCGGGGTACTCGCCTCGGGCGACCTCCTGGTGCTCACGGGCGAACTGGGGGCCGGGAAAACCACCTTCACCCAGGGGCTCGGCGAGGGCCTTGGTGTCCGTGCCGGCGTCATTTCACCGACTTTCGTCCTGGTGCGCATCCATCCCAACTTGCCTGACGGACCCAGGCCCGGTGGCCCGGACCTTGTCCACGTCGATGCCTACCGTTTGGCTTCGGCCGCCGAAATCGACGACATCGACCTCGAAAACACGATGGACACTTCCGTCACGGTGGTCGAGTGGGGGCGCGAGCGGGTGGAACACCTCTCGGACAGCCGCCTGGACATCGAAATGCACAGGAGGCCGGGCGGTTCGGCTACGGCAGGAGGGCCGACAGGGCCGGACGCCGTGCTCGACTTCGACCCCGATGACGACGACGAACCGCGCACCATCGTTTTCCGCGGCTTCGGCCCGCGATGGAGCACCGTGCCCGCCATCCTGGAAGGAATGTTCGATGCTGATCTTGGCCATTGACACCTCGGCCGTGGCAAGCGCGGCCCTCATTTCGGACGACGCCATGGAAGGCGTCGTGGAATCCTTCGCCACGGAGGACACCCGAAGCCATGCAGAAGTCCTGGCACCGGGCATCGAGAAACTGCTGAGCGATGCCGGCGTGACTGGAACGGACATTGACCTGATCGTGACGGGTGTAGGCCCGGGACCGTTCACGGGCCTTCGATCCGGCATCGCGACCGCCCGCACGCTGGCCTTTGCCTGGAACAAGCCATTGTTCGGACTGACCAGCCTGGACGCGATCGCCTTGGAAGTGGCCGAGTCAACCGAAGCGCAGGCCGAGTTCCTCGTGGCTACCGATGCTCGCCGCAAGGAGGTCTACTGGGCGCGCTACACGCTCGAGCAAGGTCAATTGCCGCAACTCGTCGATGGTCCGCACGTCGGATTTGCCTCCGAACTGCCGGACCTCCCGGTGTTCGGGGCGGGTGCGGGAATTTACGCGGACGTCGTGAACGCGAACGAGGATTTCAGCACCACCCAACCGGACGCGGCCTCCCTCGGGCAGTTCGCAATGGCCCTCCTGGCAGCCGGAAACACCCTGCCGGACTCCACCCCGCTGTACCTTCGTGAATCCGACGCGCAAGTACCCGGCCCCAGGAAGCGTGCACTGTGACAGCATCGTCCCATCCCAAACTCGACGGCGTGACCTTACGGGACATGACCGCCGAGGACGTTGCCGCCGTCGACCTGCTGGAACGCAAACTTTTCCCGATCGACGCGTGGCCGCTGCAGATGTTCTTCGATGAACTCGCGCAGGTAGACACCCGCCGCTACGTAGTGGCCGAAGTCGACGGGCACATCGTGGCGTACGCCGGTCTCATGTGCATCGAGCCGATCGCGGACATCCAGACGATCGCCGTCGTACCCGAATTCGAAGGCAAGGGAATCGGCTCGGCCATCCTCAGCGAACTCATCGCGGAAGCACGGCGGCGCGGCGCGGCGGACGTCCTCCTCGAGGTTCGCGCCGACAACCCACGGGCCCAGTCCCTGTACTTGCGGTTCGGATTCGAACAGATCCACGTCCGGCCGCGCTACTACCGCGACGGCGCCGCTGCCCTCATCATGCGGCTCACATTGACCGGAGGAAACCCAGCGTGAACAAGCCCAACATCCATCAGCCGCTCGTGTTGGGTATCGAGTCCTCGTGCGACGAGACCGGCGTCGGGATTGTCCGAGGCACCACCTTGCTCACCAACACGGTGTCTTCCTCGATGGATGAGCATGTCCGTTTCGGCGGAGTGATTCCGGAAATCGCCTCCCGCGCGCACCTTGACGCTTTCGTACCGACCCTCCAGGAAGCCTTGCACGAGGCTGGGGTGACCTTGGAGGACATCGACGCCATTGCCGTGACGTCCGGACCGGGCCTGGCCGGAGCGCTCATGGTGGGCGTCTGCGCGGCGAAGGCGCTCGCCGTCGCCACCGGCAAGCCGCTGTACGCCATCAACCACCTCGTCGCACACGTCGGCGTCGGACTCCTTGACGGCAAGCCCGCCGCAGGGAATCCCGACGGCGGTGCTCCCGCCGGCGGCGGCGCAGCCGGCCTCGCGGGTGCCGGGCTCGCCGTTGCCGGGCTCGGCGCGGACGGGCTCGCCGTTGCCGGGCTCGGCGCGGACGGGCGCCTGCCGGAGAACCTTGGCGCACTCCTGGTATCCGGCGGACACACGGAAATCCTGCGCATCCGGCGCATCACGGATGACGTCGAGATGCTGGGCTCCACGATCGACGACGCCGCGGGCGAGGCCTACGACAAAGTGGCTCGGCTCCTTGGCCTGGGCTATCCGGGCGGCCCCGCCATCGACAAGCTCGCCAAGCAGGGAAACGCCAAAGCCATCCGGTTCCCGCGCGGACTGACGCAACCCAAGTACATGGGAACCGAAGAGGAACCCGGCCCCCACCGTTACGACTGGTCCTTCAGCGGGCTTAAGACCGCCGTAGCGCGCTGCGTTGAACAGTTCGAGGCGCGAGGGGAGGACGTTCCGGTGGCCGATATCGCGGCTGCGTTCCAGGAAGCCGTGGTGGACGTCATTACGTCAAAGGCCATCCTTGCGTGCCGGGAGAACGGAATTACGGAACTGCTGCTGGGCGGTGGCGTTGCCGCCAATTCGCGGCTTCGGGAACTGACGGGCCAGCGTTGCAACGCCGCGGGAATCACGTTGCACGTGCCGCCCCTGTCCTTGTGTACGGATAACGGCGCGATGGTTGCGGCCTTGGGCGCCCAGCTCGTCATGGCGGGAATCGACCCGAGCGGCGTCGCCTTCGCGCCTGATTCGTCGTTGCCGGTCACCACCGTTTCGGTCTAGGCGCGGCATAGCCCCCGACGGCGGCAGAGCGGTTTGGGTAGCGCGTTTACGGCGAGACGGACCGCATCTGCTGGACGAGGTCCAGGACAACCGCTTGAAGATCGCCGTTGTGCTGGGCGGCGATGCGGCGTTGGCGTTGATAGCCCGCGCCACGCTCGATGATCTTTTCGACGTCGGCAAGCTCTTCCGTGCAGCCGAGCTTTTCGGCAACGGGAGCCAGCCTTTTCAGGGTCTCCTTGAGGTGATCGGTGACAAGTTGCTCGTTGCCCTCGGCGTCAAGGATGATGATCGCCTCCATGCCATAGCGGGCAGCGCGCCACTTGTTCTCCTGGATGTGCCACGGCGGCATGGTGGGAATGCTGCCGCCGTTGTCCAGGATGGTGGAGAACTCGTCCACGAGGCATTGGGTCAGCGCCGCGATCGCACCGACTTCCTCAAGCGTGGCCAGGCCGTCGCAAATGCGCATCTCGATGGTGCCCAACGTCGGGACAGGCCGGATGTCCCAACGGATCTCCGAAAGAGTGTCGATGACGCCCGTGGTGAACATGTCCTGCACATAGGACTCGTATTCGGTCCAACTGGGGAACTGGAAGGGCAGGCCCGCAGTGGGGAGCTGCTGGAACATGAGTGCGCGCTGCGACGCGTAGCCGGTGTCCTCACCACCCCAGAACGGGCTGGACGCCGACAACGCCTGAAAGTGGGGGAAGTAGTTGACCAGGCCGTCGAGGATGGGCAGGGCCTTTTCCTTCTTGTCCAGCCCGACGTGTACATGCACACCGTAAATGACCATTTGCCGTCCCCACCATTGGGTGCGGTCAATGAGTTTGGCGTAGCGCTCTTTGTCCGTGACCGGCTGGAGCTGCGGAGGGCTGAAGGGGTGGCTTCCGGCGCAAAAGAGCTCGACGCCCATGGGGTCTGTGACTTCCCTGACTGCCTGTAGTGACCTCGCAAGGTCTTCCTTGGCTTCCTTGACAGTGGTGCACACCCCGGTCACGAGCTCCACGGTGTTGAGGAGCAGTTCCCGCTTGATATGGGGATGTTCGTCGTCTTCGTTCAGGTCGGGGTGCCGGGCAGCCACGCCCCGCAGGACCTCATTGGCGACCGAGACCAATTCGCCGGTGCGGGCATTGACGAGCGCCAGTTCCCATTCCACCCCCAAGGTCGACTGCTTGGATGGAGCGAAATCAATCTGCACGTAGGTCCCCTCGGTTTATGCCACAACGCCCTGAGCGGTGCCCGCCGTGGGGCCGTCAGCGGTTGGCTCAAGTCTAATGCAGCGTTGTCGTGGCACAGCATGGGCGGAGGATGCGCGATGACATACTACACAGCTTGCAAATGAGAATCATTCTTATTTATGATGTTGCCATGCACTTTTCTGTTGTCAGTTCCCTGGATAGCCACTGCCGAGAGGCTGCTGCGGTGAAGCTCGGACGGACCCATCGTGATTCCGTGGTGGTGCTGCACGACCTCCTGGCGGAGCCCATTGTCCTTCGGCGGATTTTCCGCAACGGTGAACTGTTGGAGCAGGAGCAAGCTGTCCTGGAGCACGGCTGCCTTAGTTGTACGGTTCGCCTGGACGTGGTGCCGACGGCGGAACGCCTTGCCTCGTTTGGCCACGACCATATGGTCCTCGGCTTGCCTCCCGGAGTTTCCGCAGGTTTAGCGATAGCCGAACTTCAGCGCCAACTGGGCCAGGCCGTCGTCGTGGACAACGCCGTAGTCGCGATCGATGCCTCGGAATTGGACGAGCACATCTGGGACAAGCACACATTGTTCGAATCCGGCTTCACGGCCATGCCGGAAGACGAGCGCACCAGCGGGGAATTCCTCATCGGCGAATTGGCCCATGCGGACACAGTGATGGTGCATCCCGGTCTCGGAGCCGAACTTTCGGGGCTGCACCCGGACTCGAGCGGGGCGTGGGCCCAAGGGCTGGAACTCCTTGGGCAACTCGCGCCGCACGCTGCTGTTTGCGCGAGCGACGGCGACTTCCGGCCTGGCTGCTACGACGGCGCCGAGGCGCTCGCCCGGGTCCGTCCGGGTACCGTGAGGGTGCCGCTTGAGGAGGGAACAGGCAGCTTCCGGACCGAACTACACAAGGTCGAACGCCCCCTTCATCCCGGGCGCTTCCAAGAGGCGTTGCCCCGCCTTGCGCAAGGCTCCCACTGGATGCGAGGGCGCTTGTGGATCGCCTCGGCATCTACGAGCCGGATCGCCGTCCAAGGGATCGGTCCGCGGGTCTGGCTTGAAAATACGGGCAAGTGGCTCGCGGATGCCCCTGCTGAACCGGTTTGCGGCGAGACGGGTTCCCGAACAGGAAAGGGGATGCACGACGTCGACGCCGTCCTTGACTGGCATCCCCGTTTTGGTGATCGCGGCACCGTACTGGCCGTCACCGGCCGGGAAGAGGATGTTGATGCCGCCGAGATCCAGTCCTTGCTGGATGGGTGCGCTTTGACCGACGACGAGATGCGGCGCGGCTTCGCGGGCATTGTCGATGTGTTCGGCCTTGAAGCGGCCCCATAGCTATTGCCCTGGCCATCCACATCCAACCCCGACCATCCACATCCAATCACCATCGAAGGAGAAACCATGAAAGTCAGGAATTCGTTGCGGGCCCTCAAGAAAATCCCGGGCGCCCAGGTGGTGCGCCGCCGAGGCCGCACTTTTGTCATCAACAAGGCGAATCCCCGCTTCAAGGCGCGCCAAGGCTAGACCCGTCTAGGCTGGGCAGAGAACCCGCTACATGAAGGAGCCTCCGGCGTGCCGATCCTCAACAAAGACATGACGCTCTGCATCTCGCTTTCTGCCCGGCCAAGCAACAACGGAACCCGTTTCCACAATTTCCTCTATGAGGAACTGGGCCTGAACTGGATCTACAAAGCCTTCGCTCCCACGGACCTCGCGAATGCGATCGCCGGCGTGCGCGGGCTGGGCATCCGGGGCTGCGCTGTTTCAATGCCCTACAAGGAAGACGTCATCGCCCTGGTGGACCGGATGGACGCCTCGGCTTCCGCGATCGACTCGGTGAACACCATCGTCAACGATTCCGGGGTACTCACGGCATACAACACCGACTACACGGCAATCGCCCAGCTGATCGAACGCAACGCCATCGATCCCGCATCATCGGTTCTAGTGCGCGGTTCGGGTGGCATGGCCAAGGCCACTGCGGCGGCCTTCCGGGACGCCGGCTTCTCGCGGGTGACCATTGTTGCCCGCAATGAAGAGTCCGGCGCGTCGTTGGCCGAACTCTACGGATTCGGCTGGCAGGCAGAGGTAGGGGACTCGACCGCCGACGTTCTCGTCAACGTCACCCCGATCGGGATGGCGGGCGGCCCCGAGGCCGATTCGCTCTCCTTTACCGAGGAAGCGGTGGCGGTCGCGAACGTGGTGTTCGACGTCGTCGCGCTCCCTGCGGAGACCCCGCTCGTCAAGGCCGGGCGTGCAGCGGGCAAGACCGTGATCAGCGGCGCCGAAGTGGCAACCATCCAGGCGCTTGAGCAGTTCGTCCTCTACACAGGCGTGACGCCGACGCCTGAGCAAGTAGCTGCCGCCGAGCAGTTCACCCGGGCCCAATAGGACGGGGCTTAGTCCGCGGCAACCGGTTCCACCACAACAGCCACCCGCTCCTCGCCGATCCTGGTGAGGACCAGGGTGGCTGTTTTGCTGCCGCGGGCTTTTGCCGAAGCCTTGCCGGCCGGTTTTCCCCCTGGAAGGAGCTGCTTGCGCAGCTCCTCGGGAGTGACGGACGTTCCGCGCTTCTTGATGTCCAAGACGCCGATGCCGTTGTCCTTGACCCAGGCTTTGAGTGCCTTGACGTTATACGGCATGACTTCCAACACCTTGTAGGCGCGTGCGAACGGCGTTTCCACGAGATCCGGCGCACAGATGTAGGCAATGTGCTCATCCACGAGGTGCCCGCCCAGGCGGAGAGCGACGTCGGCCACGAGTCCCGCCCGGATGACCGCCCCGTCCGGTTCGTAGAGGTAGCCCGCAACAGGCCCGACGTCGGGCACCGGGCCGCCGTCGAAATCCTCGCCGCTGGTGATTTCGGCAGCGCCCCGGGGGCCGAGGACCAAAGCGGCGCGCCGGACGCCGGGGCGCGCGACGTCGTTGAACCACAGCGTCACTTCGGTGACATCTCCACCCACCGAGACCCACTGCGCCTCACAGCCGGCGGGAACCGATTCATGCGGCATGCCCGGACCCATCTTGACGCCGATGGACTTGCCGGAGGCTGCCAGCGACTCGACGAAGGAAAAGGGCGGCGAGAACTCTTCCGGATCCCAGATCCGCTTGGTTCCCGAGGACGAGGTGGTGCGCCGGGCGGGATCGAGCCAGACGCCGTCGACGCCGTCGAGCGGAACCGAGGTCGCATCGGAATGCACCACCGAAGCGTGCGGGAACGGCATGAGGTTGATCGTGGCGCAAGCCGCGGTGGTCTCGTCCAGCTCCACTGCCGTTACCGAGAGGTCCATCGAAGCCATTGCCATCGAGTCGGCCCCCAACCCGCAACCGAGGTCGGCAATATGCCGCGAACCGGCCTTGGCGAACCGCTCGGCGTGGCGCGCGGCGACGTTGAGCCGGGTGGCCTGTTCCAACCCGGCCTGGGTGAAGAGCATGTGCCGGGCGAACTCGCCGAACTTGGCCTCGGCGCGCGTGCGAAGCCTTGACTGGGTGAGGACGGCGGCCACGAGTTCGGGGGAGTGCCCTTCCTTGCGGAGCCGGGCGTTGAGGGCGAACGCTTCGCTGTCACTGTACGGTCCCAGCGATGCCAGCAATTCCCAGCCTTCCGTGGTGAGCAAGGGGGCAATCTGGTCCGGGGGTGTGTCAGCCATGGAAACAAGCCTAGTGGCCGCCTGTCACATGGAGCGTGGGCGGTTCATGGGCGATTCAGGCCGATAGGGTTGATTGCATGGAAGACAACCCAGTACGCCTGCCTGACGACGCCAATGGATCTCCCTCGGTTCCCGACAAACGACCCCCTGCCGGCAATCTTTCGAAGTATGCCCGGCCAGCGCTCATTGCCGGAGCCGCGATCGCCGTTATTTGCATCGCGCTGCTGGTGATTATCTTCTTCCTGGATTCCTTCAACGCCGCGGCGTATTCCATGACGGGCAAGAGCGTCCAAGACGCCACCGAAGAAGCCCGCGAGATCCGGGACACCTACTCCGGTGTCCGCGTGTGGACGATTGTGGGCCTCGTGGTGTCCGGCGTCGTCGCCCTTGCCAGCGCTGTGGTGCTGTACCTGAACCGCGGAAAAGGTGGCGAAGAAGAGTACGACGACGGCGAAGACGTGGACTTCGACGACCTCACCGGCAGCTGAGCTGCTTGAGTGCCGCTCGCCTTCGCGGGGCGCCCGCGGCTTTCACCCACGACGAAAATCTGGCACTCGCCTTGACCGAGTGCTAATGCTTACATAGAGTCTTGATTAGCACTCTCCCTAGGCGGGTGCTAATCATGCCGCAAGGTACTTACCGGCACCGCGACGACGGTAAGCACGCCACGGCACCCCTGGTTTGATAGTCCACGTACTACCTCACGTAAAGGAGAGATCCGAGTGTCGGTCTCCATTAAGCCTCTCGAGGATCGCATCGTTGTCCGCCCGCTCGAAGCAGAGCAGACCACCGCTTCCGGCCTGGTCATCCCGGACACCGCACAGGAGAAGCCGCAGGAAGGCGAAGTTGTTGCAGTCGGCCCCGGCCGCTTCGACGACAACGGCAACCGCGTGCCTGTAGACGTCACCGTTGGGGACGTTGTTATCTACTCCAAGTACGGCGGAACCGAAGTCAAGACTGGCGGCAGCGAGTACCTCGTCCTGTCCGCCCGCGACGTCCTGGCGATCGTCGTTAAGTAATTCCCTGGATCCCGCACCGCAGATTGAGCCGGAAGTTCTTCCGCCTGGTCAGCGGTGCGGGTTTTCCGTCTTGAAAGGACAAAACCATGGCTAAGCAGCTTGCGTTCAACGACGCTGCGCGTCGCTCGCTCGAGGCAGGCATTGACAAGCTCGCCGACACCGTCAAGGTGACCCTTGGCCCGCGCGGCCGCAATGTCGTTCTGGACAAGAAGTGGGGCGCCCCCACCATCACGAACGACGGCGTGACGATCGCCCGCGAAGTCGAACTCGACGACCCCTACGAAAACCTTGGCGCCCAGCTGGCCAAGGAAGTCGCCACCAAGACCAACGACGTCGCTGGTGACGGCACCACCACCGCCACCGTCCTGGCCCAGGCCCTCGTCAAGGAAGGCCTGCGCAACGTTGCCGCCGGAGCAGCTCCGGGCGAAATCAAGCGTGGCATCGAGGTCTCTGTCGAGGCCGTCGCAGCCCGCCTGCTGAGCAACGCACGCGAAGTCGAAGGCACCCAGGTTGCCAGCGTCGCCGCGATCTCGGCCCAGAGCGATGAGGTCGGCGAACTCCTCGCCGAGGCCTTCGGCAAGGTCGGCAAGGATGGTGTCATCACCATCGAAGAGTCCTCCACCACGCAGACCGAACTGGTCCTCACCGAGGGCATGCAGTTCGACAAGGGCTACCTTTCCCCGTACTTCGTCACCGACGCGGAACGCCAGGAAGCCGTACTGGAAGACGCGCTGATCCTCATCAACCAAGGCAAGATCTCCTCGCTGCAGGAATTCCTGCCGCTCCTGGAGAAGGCGCTGCAGGCAGCCAAGCCGCTCTTCATCATCGCTGAAGACATCGACGGCGAGGCCCTGTCCACGCTGATCGTGAACCGCATCCGCGGCACCCTGAACGTCGTTGCCGTCAAGGCTCCGGGCTTCGGCGACCGCCGCAAGGCGATGCTGCAGGACATCGCCACGCTGACCGGTGCACAGGTTGTCTCCCCTGAGCTCGGCCTGTCCCTGGACCAGGTCGGCCTGGAGGTTCTCGGTACCGCCCGCCGCATCACGGTCACCAAGGACAACACCACCATCGTCGACGGCGCCGGCACTGCCGAGGACGTCGAAGCCCGCGTGGCCCAGCTTCGTGCTGAACTTGCCCGCACGGACTCCGATTGGGACAAGGAAAAGCTGCAGGAACGGCTTGCCAAGCTGGCCGGCGGCATCGGTGTCATCAAGGTTGGCGCCGCCACCGAGGTTGAACTCAAGGAAAAGAAGCACCGCATCGAGGACGCCGTGTCCTCCACCCGTGCCGCCCTTGAAGAAGGCATCGTTTCCGGTGGTGGTTCGGCCCTCATCCACGCCCTCAAGGCATTGGACGAGGACGCAGCCGTCAAGGCCCTCGAAGGCGATGCCGCAGCCGCCGTCGGCATTGTCCGCCGCGCGCTGACCCAGCCGCTGCGCTGGATCGCCCAGAACGCCGGCTTCGACGGCTACGTCGTTGTCGCCAAGGTCGCCGAGCTTGAAGCCAACCACGGTTTCAACGCCAAGACCGCGGTCTACGAGGACTTGATCGGTTCCGGCGTGATCGACCCCGTCAAGGTCACCCGGTCCGCACTCCGCAATGCGGCGTCCATCGCTGCCCTGGTTCTCACCACCGAGACCTTGGTTGTTGAGAAGGCCGCGGAGGAAGACGAGCACGCAGGCCACAGCCACTAATTCCGGCTTAAACCCGGCCGCAAGGCACACGAGGCCCGGCCCCGATTTTTTCGGGGCCGGGCCTTCGTCGTTACCGGCTTTGGCCCAGAGAACGTTCCGCAAGCTCCCAGAAAGCTGTGTCGTAATGGATGGGGAGTCGTTGGCCAATAGAGCTGCGTAAATTGACGATGAAGATTACGAATCAGTAACATTGACGGTTCGTGTAGGACCCTGGAGGCAAGACTTTGACAACCATGCGCGCAATGGTGCCGGCCCGGCACCAAAGCGGGACGGCAAAAACAACGGCGAAATCAACGTTCCGACCAGAGATCCAGGGACTTCGATCCGTCGCCGTGCTCATGGTTGTCACGTACCACATCTGGTTCGGCCGGGTTTCCGGTGGCGTGGATATCTTCCTTCTCGTCTCGGCATTCCTCATGGCTGGCCAGTTCACCCGGCGGTACGCCGCCGGGCAAAATACAGCCTTGCTGATGCACTACCTGCACCATTTCCGCCGGCTCTTGCCAGCAGCCGTCACGGTCATCATTGGAACCCTCGCGGCGACTTACCTTTTCATGCCGGCCACCCGTTGGATGGACACCATCCAACAAGGCTGGGCTTCGCTCTTCTATGTAGAGAACTTCCTGCTGCAGTCCCAGGCCGTCAACTACTACGCGTCTGACCACAGCTCGGCCAGCCCGTTGGAGCACTTCTGGTCGCTCTCCATCCAAGGGCAAGTGTTCATCATCTGGCCCATCATCTTTGTGGGAGTTGCGTGGCTCGCGCGCCGCTTCAAGCTCGCCTACATACCCCTTCTTCGCTACATTTTCGGGCTGATCTTCCTCGCGTCGCTCGTGTATTCCGTGGTATTCACCGCTTCCGATCAGGCTTCCGCGTACTTCTCGACGTTGGCACGGCTGTGGGAATTCGCCCTTGGAACATTGCTGGCACTCTTCCTGCCTTCACTGAAGTTTTCCCGGACCGTCAGGATCGTCCTCGGCTGGGTCGGGATCGTGGCCATGCTCAGCTGCGGGCTCATCCTGAATGTCGAAGGCGTGTTTCCAGGCTGGGTGGCCCTCTGGCCCACCCTTGCGGCCGCCTGCCTGATTACCGCGGGCCAGACCGGGAGCCGGTTCGGGGTGGACCGGTTCCTGAGCTCGAAGCCATTGGTCCGCATGGGCAATAACTCGTACGCGCTGTACCTTTGGCACTGGCCCATGCTGGTCATCTACCTGGCGTGGTCGGGAAAGACCCACGCGGGCTGGCTGTCCGGAACCGCAATCATCATTGCCGCCATGATCATGGCTGTCCTGACTACGCGGTTCATCGAGAAGCCGTGGCGTGAGTGGAAGTGGCCTGAGGCCAACCGGCGCCGGAGCCTGGTCTCCTTGGTCGCCGTCGGAACCGTGGCGCTCCTGCCGCTGACCGGATGGCCGCTGCAGATCGAGCAGACCAACCGGACCTTGCTCGCAAACATGGATGCCCGCAACCCGGGCGCGGCGGCTGTCGGCGGGCAGTACGTCTACACCCCGGATCGGAGCGTTCCCTTGGTTCCGGCCATGACCGCCATCGACGCCGACTGGCCGATGTTCCCGACGCCTTGCACAACCGCAAAGGATCCGCAGGAGTTCGTCAACATCTGCACCAACGGGATCAAGAACGGAAAGAAGAACGTGGTGGTGATCGGCAGTTCGCACGCCCACGTGCTGAATACGCCGCTCCTGACCATGGCCGCGAAGAACGACTGGAGCCTGACGTCCATCACCAAGGGGTACTGCCCGCTTGGCGAAGACACGGCGGCGGATATCACCCAGGCCTGTGTCGACTTCAACAAGTCCACCCTTGACGAGGTCCTGAAGATGCACCCGGACGTCGTAGTGACAACCAGCACGCGCACGAACGCGCAGCCTGGAGTTCCCGAAAAGCTTGACCCGGGCTGGGTGTCCGAGGTCAAGACGCTCAATGCCGCAGGCATCCAGGTAGTTGCCTTCCGTGACACCCCGCGCGCGGCCGAACCCGTTCCGGCGTGCCTTGAGAAGAACCCGGGAGCATACGTCGCGTGCGGTTCGCAGCGGGACCAGATCTACTCCGAGGATTCCCCGACGGCGGCCGTGGCCGGGGAGCTTCCGGACACCAAGTTCCTGGACCTTTCGAAGTACTTCTGCCCGGACACGAACTGTCCCGCGGTGATCGGTAACGTGATTGTGTACAAGGACGACAACCACGTGACCGCCACCTACATGAAGACCCTCACGCCGTACTTCGAGCAGGCCTTCATGGCCGCCACCGGGTGGACATAAGAAACACGAAAGGCCCGACGGCGGGCGGCAGCAGGTGCCGTTGCTCACATTGCCCTTGCGGAATATGGGGATCGGCTGCGAGGTTCTAATATTTATTCAGAACCTTTCTGCACAGGCCAGTCCCGTAATGACGGGCTGGTCATCAGCTGCAACCCCTACCAGATCCACCCCCAGAACCAAGGTAAGAGGCGCACTCATGACCCAGCCCGAACACGATCCCTTTGGCTTTGTCGGCCTGACCTACGACGACGTCCTGCTCCTGCCGGGCCACACCAACGTCATTCCCTCCGAGGCCGATACTTCCTCGCGGATTTCCAAGCGGATCTCGGTGCAGACTCCCTTGCTGTCGGCGGCCATGGACACCGTCACGGAGTCGCGCATGGCGATTGCGATGGCCCGCCAGGGTGGCCTCGGCGTCATCCACCGGAACCTGTCCATCGCGGACCAGGCGGACCACGTTGACCGCGTGAAGCGTTCCGAGTCCGGGATGATCACCAACCCGCTGACGGTCCACCCCGAAGCCACCCTGCAGGAACTCGACGAGTTGTGCTCGCGTTACCGCGTGTCCGGCCTGCCCGTCATCGATCCCGATGGGCGCCTCCTCGGCATCGTCACCAACCGGGACACCCGTTTTGTCCCGGAATCCGAATTCCCGTCGCGCCTGGTCAGCGATGTCATGACCAAGATGCCCCTCGTCACGGGCCACGTTGGCATCAGCCGCGAAGAAGCCTCCCACAAGCTGGCTACCAACAAGATCGAGAAGCTTCCCCTCGTTGATGAGCAGGGCCGGCTCAAGGGCCTCATCACCACCAAGGACTTCACCAAGGCTGAGCAGTACCCGCTTGCCACGAAGGACGACGAAGGCCGGCTCCGCGTCGGTGCCGCCATCGGCTTCTTCGGCGATGGTTGGGAACGCGCCATGACCCTGATCGACGCCGGCGTGGACGCGCTCTTCGTGGACACCGCCAATGGCCACTCGCAAGGTGTCCTCGACATGATCTCCCGCTTGAAGTCGGATCCGGTAGCAGCGCACGTGGACATCATCGGTGGCCAGGCAGCCACCCGCGAAGGTGCCCAGGCATTGATTGACGCCGGGACCGACGGCATCAAGGTCGGCGTTGGTCCGGGCTCCATCTGCACCACCCGCGTCGTCGCAGGCGTGGGCGTTCCGCAGATCACGGCCATCTACGAGTCCTCGAAGGCTGCCATTCCGGCGGGCGTTCCGTTGATCGCCGACGGCGGCCTCCAGTACTCGGGCGATATCGGCAAGGCGCTCGTCGCCGGAGCAGACACCGTCATGCTCGGCTCCCTGCTCGCCGGTTGCGACGAATCGCCGGGAGAACTGATCTTCGTCAACGGCAAGCAGTTCAAGAGCTACCGCGGCATGGGCTCCCTGGGCGCCATGCAGTCGCGGGGCAAGAACACGTCCTACTCGAAGGACCGCTACTTCCAGGCCGACGTCTCCGGCGATGACAAGCTCATCCCCGAAGGCATCGAAGGCCGGGTCGCGTACCGTGGACCGCTTTCCTCCGTTGCCTACCAGTTGGTGGGTGGCCTGCGCCAAACCATGTTCTACACCGGCGCGCCCACCATCGCCGAACTCAAGGCCCGCGGCAAGTTCGTCCGCATCACCGCTGCCGGCTTGAAGGAATCCCATCCGCACGATATCCAGATGACCGTCGAAGCGCCGAACTACGGATCCCGCTGACCGCGAGTCTCCTTTGGACGAAAGCCCGCCCCATCACCACGATGGCGGCGGGCTTTCGGCTTCCAAAGGGTGCTGGGCTTTGTTGCTGCTGCGCTGGGTTTTCTTGCTGCCGCGCTGGGCTTTGTTGCTGCTGCGCTGGGTTTTCTTGCTGCTGCGCTGGGATAACCTAGAGCAGTGACTTATGAGATTGAGATTGGCCGTGGCAAGCGTGGGCGTCGTGCCTACTCCCTGGATGACATCGCGATCGTCCCCAACCGCCGGACGCGCGACCCCAAGGACGTCTCCGTCTCCTGGCAGATTGATGCCTACAAGTTCGAGATGCCCGTCATCGCGGCACCGATGGACTCCGCCATGTCCCCGGAGACGGCAATCGCCCTGGGCCGTCTCGGTGGCTTGGGCGTCCTGGACCTTGAGGGCCTGTGGACGCGCTACGAAGATCCGCAATCAGTCCTGGACGAGATCGCAGCCCTTGAGGACGAAACGGCAAGTCCCGCGGTTACCGGGCGCATGCAGGAACTCTACAAGGCTCCTATCCAGCCCGAACTGATCACCAGCAGGCTCGCTGAAATCCGCGCTTCCGGCGTGACCGTCGCGGGGTCCCTGACGCCCCAGCGCACCCAGGAGCACTACAAGACCGTGGTCGCCGCCGGCGTCGACATCTTTGTCATACGGGGCACCACGGTTTCCGCCGAACACGTTTCCAAGAACCACGAGCCGTTGAACCTCAAGCAGTTCATCTACGAACTGGACGTTCCGGTGATTGTGGGCGGCGCAGCCGGCTACACCCCGGCGTTGCACCTCATGCGCACGGGCGCCGCAGGTGTCCTGGTGGGCTTCGGCGGCGGCGCCACCACCACCACGCGCCGCGCGTTGGGTATCCACTCGCCCATGGCTTCGGCCATCTCGGACGTCGCCGCGGCCCGGCGTGACTACATGGATGAATCCGGCGGACGGTACGTCCACGTGATCGCTGATGGCGGCATGGGCTCTTCCGGCGACATCGTCAAGGCCATCGCCATGGGCGCCGACGCCGTCATGCTCGGCAGCGCCTTGGCACGTGCCGAGGAAGCTCCCGGCAAGGGCTGGCACTGGGGCCAGGAAGCACACCACCTCGAACTGCCCCGCGGAGACAGGGTCAACGTCGGCACGGTCGGGCCGCTCGAAGAGGTACTCTTCGGCCCGGGCCACCACACCAACGGCACCTCCAACCTCATCGGCGCGTTGCGCCGTTCCATGGCGACCACCGGCTATTCGGACCTGAAAGAGTTCCAGCGGGTCGACGTCGTCGTTTCACCGTACGCGGGCTAGCAACCACCAGGCGCCGCAACCCCTCCGACCGTTCCGGCGCCTCCCAGCCACTGCCCAAGCCTGCCCTCACGAAGTAGTGTGGGGGACTACGGGGATTGTGCGTTGGGAGGCGTCCGATGAGCAATGTTGCAGGTGGTTCGGATAACGGAAGTGCGCCGGCAGGTGCGTTGAGTCCGCAGGCGCGGGCAAAGTCCATCGAGGTGCTCAAAGGCACGTCCGAGCCGGGGCAGGAACTCGACATCCTGATAGTCGGCGGAGGCGTGGTGGGCGCCGGAGCGGCTTTGGACGCTGTCACGCGCGGACTGTCCGTGGGCATCGTCGAAGCCCGGGACTGGGCGTCGGGCACCTCGTCGCGTTCCTCCAAACTGATCCACGGCGGACTGCGCTACCTGGAAATGCTCGACTTCGGCCTCGTCCAGGAAGCACTCCAGGAACGCGGCCTCCTGATCCAGCAAATCGCGCCGCACCTCGTCCGTCCGGTCCCGTTCCTCTACCCGCTCACCCGGCGCTTCTGGGAGCGGCCGTACGTCGGCGCCGGCATTTTCCTCTACGACACGCTAGGCATCACGTCCGGCCACAGCCGCGGTGTTCCGAGGCATAAGCACCTCTTCCGACGCGGAACATTGCGGGCGGCGCCGAGCCTCAAGAACGACGCCTTCGTGGGCTCCATCCGGTACTACGACGCGCAAGTGGACGATGCCCGCCTGGTTGTCAATGTTGTCCGGACGGCGGCCCATTACGGAGCGCACGCGGTGAACCGGATGCGCGTCGTCTCGTTCGTCCGTGAAGGCGAACGCGTGGTCGGCGCGAAGGTGGAGAACCAGGAAGACGGCAGCATCATCGAAGTCCGGGCCAAACAAGTGGTCAACGCCACCGGCGTGTGGACGGACGAAACCCAAGCCATGGTGACGGACCGCGGCCAGCTCAAGGTACGCGCTTCAAAGGGCATCCACTTGGTGGTGCCGCGCGATCGGTTCCAATCGACCGTGGGATTGATCCTGCGGACTGAGAAATCGGTGCTGTTCGTCATCCCGTGGGGCAGGCACTGGATCATCGGCACTACGGACACCGACTGGAAGCTGGACAAGGCACATCCGGCCGCGTCTGCAAAGGACATCGACTACGTTCTGGAGCACGTGAACCGCGTGCTGAAACGGCCGCTCACCCGCGAGGACGTCGAAGGCGTCTATGCCGGCCTACGGCCTTTGCTGGCGGGGGAGAGCGATTCCACCGCGAAGCTGTCCCGCGAGCATGTCGTGGCGCACCCCGTCCCAGGCCTGGTGGTGGTGGCCGGCGGAAAGTTCACGACCTACCGGGTGATGGCCAAGGATGCCGTCGACGAAGCAACCCGGGCCATGGACGAACGCGTTCCGGCGAGCTGCACCGAGACCATTCCGCTCCTCGGAGCCGAGGGCTTCAAGGCCGCTTGGAACCGCCGGTCCAGGACCGCGGATGAGGCCGGGGTCCACGTGGCCAGGGTGGAACACCTCCTGAATCGCTACGGGTCCATGGCTACAGAGGTCCTGGCGATCATCAACGATAATCCGGCCATGGCTGAACCGCTCCCCGGTGCTGACGACTACCTCTCAGCCGAAGTCATCTATGCCACCACCCACGAGGGCGCCAGGCATGTCCATGACGTCCTGACCCGCCGCACACGTATTTCCATCGAGTCCTGGGACAGAGGTGTCTCCGCGGTCCCGGTTGTCGCTAAGCTGATGGGAGAAATTCTTGGCTGGAGCGACGCGCAGCGGGAAAGCGAAATCAAGCACTACCTGGCCAGGGTGGAAGCTGAGCGGCTCAGCCAGCAGCAACCCGATGATGAATCCGCGGACGCGGCGCGCATGGGAGTCGACGACATCGTTCCCCTTCGCTAAGCGTCCAAGGTCGGCCGGGCACACTGGAGGGAAACGACTTGGCGGAACCACTGGACCCGTATGATGCCGAACTGACGACGCCGGACACCGTCATCCTCGAGATGGAAGCGGCAGACAAGACAGACGCCGCGACGCAGCTCGCTGAACGCCTGCATGCCGCCGGACGTATCACGGACCTCGAAGGATTCCTTGAGCACGTCAATTCCCGCGAACATCAACTGGCCACCGGGCTTCCCGGAGGCATCGGCCTGCCGCATGCCCGGAGCGAATTCGTGTCCCGGGTTTCCATCGCAGTCGGCGTCACGAAGTTCGGGCACTCGCTCGACTTCGGCGCCGCAGACGGGCCCGCCACGCTCGTCTTGCTCATCGCAACGCCGGCCAGCTCGTTCTCGGACCATCTGGAGGTTCTGGCGACGTTGGCCCGTTCCCTCTCCAAGGAGTCTTTCCGTGACTCGCTCCGCCGCGCCCATGACCCGGAAGTCATCGCCGAATTGATCAACTCGAGCCTGGTGTTTTTCGACCACTGACCGGCGTCGGACGAACCCGTTCAAGGCCGATGCCGGCCCACGAGGCAGCCTGCTTCTCTACCGTGGTACGCGTTTAGCTGTTCTACAGCTTGACGAAGTACGGTTAAGGGGTGTTAAAAACCGCTCTAAAGCCCCGCTGGATCGCCGGACTTGTCTTCGCGCTCCTGCTGTCCGGGGTGTTCGTGCTGCTCAGCCAGTGGCAGTTCGGCAGATCCACCCAGAGCGAAACCCCGGTTGACCCCTCAGTAGAGCAGGTCAAACCGCTGACAGGCGTCTTGCAACCGGGCGCGTTCTTCCCCGGTGCCGTGGCCGATCAGATGGTCAGCGCCAAGGGCAGTTACGATCCCTCCAAGCAGGTCCTTGTCGAAGGCCGGTTGCTGGAGGGCCAGAAAGGCTACTGGGTTGTCACGGCTTTTGCGGTCGACGGCGCTCCTGTCCTGAAAGGCGCAGCTGCATCCCCCAAGACCTGGATTCCGGTGGCCCGCGGCTGGATCGCCGATCCCTCCCAAGCCAGCCCGCCGCCGTCGGGCACTATTGAGTTGACCGGACGGCTCCTGCCGACCGAAGCTCCGGTTCCCAACGTCGACGCCGGCGCCGGCCGGGCATCCGCGGTTTCAGTCGCGGAACTCATCAATGTGTGGAACGTTTCCAGCTACCCAGGGTTCGTTGCCGCCACGTCCGAGGTGTCCTCAGGTAAGTCTTTGGCGCTACCGCAGCAGCTGAAACCGCTCAACATTCCGGCCCAGCCGGCCAACCAACAGATCAACTGGCTCAACCTCTTCTACTCCGTGGAATGGGTGGTCTTCGCCGGCTTTGCCCTCTACATTTGGTGGCGCATGGTGGCCGACGACTACCGACGCAGCCTCGAAGATGACGAGCCGGATGAGGACGACGACTTCCTCCCGGAAAATTTGCCAGCAATTACCGATCCAGAACAGGTAAAGCCATGATCGAGCCCAAACCGGCCATCCAACCCGAAGAGTCCGGATCCGCCAAACCGGCCACCGCAAAGACCAAGAAGCGCCGCTTCGGCGGGACCACTGCCCAGATCCGCTCGGCCCTGAAGTTCTACAAGGTGATGGCGTACCTGACCGGTACCATGCTGTTGCTGCTTTGCGCGGAGCTCGTGGCACGATACGTTTTCGGCGTCTACCTCTTCGCCGGGGGCACGAACGCGGCTACGGGGCGGCCTTTCGGTTTCGGGTTCGCCGACGCCGAGGGCGTCTTGGGCGGGTTCAACGTTTCCATCGCGGTGCTGATTGTCCACGGTTGGATGTACGTGCTGTACCTGATCTCGGACTTCCGCCTTTGGTCCCTCATGCGCTGGCCGTTCCTGAAGCTCATCTTGCTTGCCTTGGGCGGTGTTGTTCCGCTGATGTCCTTCATTGTGGAGAAGAAGTTCCACGCGGACGTCGAAGCTGAACTCGCTGCGAACCCGCAGGCGTCCAAGCGCTACTGACCCGGCAGCCCCGGGCCAGTGTGAGATCGCTAACTTCCGGCTGTCTTTAGGGCTGTTCCGGCGCTTCACGACCGGCCCCAAGATGCATGGGGCATTCAGTCAAAGTACGCTGTTATGGTGACTACTCCCACCACACCCTTCAGTTCTGAAGTTCAGACTTCACAGAAGCCGGTGCTGGTTGTTGACTACGGTGCCCAGTACGCGCAGCTGATTGCCCGCCGCGTCCGCGAAGCGAATGTGTATTCGGAAATTGTTCCGCATACCTTCACCACCGAGCAGCTTCTGGCCAAGAACCCGGCAGCGATCATCCTCTCCGGCGGACCTTCCAGCGTTTACGCCGAGGGTGCACCGAATGTCGGCGCGGACCTCTTCGAGGCAGGCGTGCCCGTCTTCGGCATTTGCTACGGATTCCAGGCCATGGCCAACGCGCTCGGCGGTACTGTCGCGCAGACCGGCCTGCGCGAATACGGCGCCACGGAAGCCACCACGGTGGGCGAAGCCCGCTCCATCCTGGCCGGCATTCCGGGTTCCCAGAACACCTGGATGAGCCACGGCGATTCCGTCCACGAAGCTCCTGCGGGCTTCGAAGTTCTCGCGACCACGGCAGGTGCACCCGTCGCCGCTTTCGCGAACGAGGAGAAGCACCTCTACGGTGTGCAGTGGCACCCCGAAGTCAAGCACTCGGCACACGGCCAGCAGGTCCTGGAGAACTTCTTGTTCAAGGGAGCCGGCCTGACGCCGAACTGGACCACCGGAAACATCCTTGAGGAGCAGGTCGAGAGGATCCGCCAGCAGGTCGGCGACTCCAAGGTTATTTGCGGCCTCTCCGGCGGCGTCGACTCGGCTGTTGCAGCAGCGCTCGTCCAGCGTGCCGTCGGCGACCAGCTCACGTGTGTGTTCGTAGACCATGGTTTGCTGCGCGAAGGCGAAGCCGAGCAGGTTGAGCGCGACTTCGTCGCCGCAACAGGCGTCAACCTCTACGTGGCGAACGAACAAGAGCGCTTCCAGAACGCCCTTGCCGGAGTCAGCGATCCGGAAACCAAGCGGAAGATCATCGGCCGCGAATTCATCCGTGCCTTCGAAGAAGCAGAGCGGGCCATCATTGCCCAAGCCGCTTCCGAAGGCGAGAGCATCAAGTTCCTCGTTCAAGGCACCCTGTACCCGGATGTTGTCGAATCCGGCGGCGGCGAGGGCGCAGCGAACATCAAGAGCCACCACAACGTAGGCGGCTTGCCTGAGGACCTGCAGTTTGAACTTGTAGAGCCGCTTCGCGCCCTGTTCAAGGATGAAGTCCGCGCTGTCGGCGCGCAGCTTGGCCTTCCCCAGGAAATCGTCGGGCGCCAGCCGTTCCCCGGCCCCGGCCTGGGGATCCGCATCGTCGGCGAAGTGACGAAGGAACGCCTCGACCTGCTGCGCAAGGCGGATGCGATCGCTCGCGCCGAACTTACCGCTGCCGGCCTCGACAACGACGTGTGGCAGATGCCCGTGGTGCTGCTCGCGGATGTCCGCAGCGTCGGTGTCCAGGGCGATGGCCGCACTTATGGCCATCCGATCGTCCTGCGTCCCGTTTCCTCGGAGGACGCCATGACCGCGGACTGGTCCAGGCTCCCGTACGAGCTCCTGGCACGGATCTCCAACAGGATCACCAACGAGGTGGAGGGTGTTAACCGGGTGGTGCTCGACGTGACCAGCAAGCCCCCGGGAACCATCGAGTGGGAATAGCCGTCTGAGTGACCGGTCTCTTTGCAGAGACCGGTCACTTCGCATTTTCCCTTGGAAATCAAGGGGAATTTGCTTTCCGCCAGTGTGGTGAGGCGAGCAGTCGGTCGATTCCCGCTACCCTCGAAAGTATGCCGATTTGGTCCAAGTCGTCTCGAGCTAGTTCAGAAAAGAAGGCAGCGGTGTCAGTAGGTCAAAGCCACGAAGAGAGCTCAGTCGAGCTCAAGAAATGGCTGGCGGGGCTTAAGCCTGTGACTGGCGCGGACACAATGCTGCGATTCGTCAAGACTCCGGAAGGGTCGATCGACCTGAGCAGCGGCCACCCCTCCGGCTTGGCTCAGCTCCTCGCGGGGCGGCGAACGCGTCTTTCCACGCTGATCCGGGACCGCCAGCAGTACATTGTTGCCGCCCGCGCTGCCCGGAACCTTCGCTCGAAGATCTTCGAACTCGGCAACGACCGGGGGATCGACGCCGGGTACCTGGCTTGCGGTACCGTGGTCTGGACATCCGCAGTTGGCGGGAAAGCCCAACGCATCTCGGCTCCCGTCATGCTGGCTGCCGTGTCCTTGACGGCCCGGCCGGGCGAGGACGACTACGAGCTGCAGCTCACTGAACAGGCAAGCATGAACCCGGCGTTGGTCCGGCATTTGAAGACCGTGCACGGGATTGTCTTCGACGTTAATGCAGTCACCCGCATGGCGTACAACACCGCCCGCCTCGACCCCCAGCCTGTGCTCGACCGCCTGGCCACCTTGGTGCAGCCGATACACGGTGCCGAGGTAAGCCACAACTTGCTCGTGACCACGCTCGCTGATCTGTCCGGCAACCTCGATGATCCGTGGATTAACGAGAACAACAAGGTTGTCACCTCCCTGTTCGAGGCGGCGACCGGAGTCGACATCGAGCCCGAACCGATCAAGTCCGGTCGGTTTCCGAGCCTTGACGAGCGGGACCCCTCGGAGGAAGCACTCCTGCTGGACGCGGACACGGATCAGCAGTACGTCGTGGATGCTGTCCGAGCGGGTGATTCGCTCGTGGTCAGTACGCCGCCGGGCAGCGGCCAGACGCAAACGGCCATCAATGCCATCGGTGCGCTGGTCACGGAAGGCAAGTCGGTCCTCGTAGTCGGGGACCGCCGGGCAAGCCTTAACGGCCTCGCTGCCCATTTCGAGGTTCTGGGACTTGAGTCGATGCTGTTCCGGCCCGGGAACGGCGCCACTGCCCAACAGCTCAAAGCACAGTTGGTCAGCGCGATCATCCGCAACGAGAAGTCCCTGGAACCGCAACTCGCGAATCTTCATAAGACCCTCACCGAACACCGGCATGCGCTGCTGGACCATGTTGCGTCCTTGCACAACGTACGTGAGCGGTGGGGGTGCTCTCCGTACCAGGCGATGCAGTCCCTCGCTGAGCTGACCGCAATCCAGCCGGCCCCTGCCACTACCGTGCGCTTGAAGCGCAGCGTCCTGGACAACATCAAGGACCGCGCCGAGCTTTCCGAAAGGCTGCGCCGGGCCGCCGAACTTGGCAGCTTCAGCCGCGCGTCCACGACGAGTCCTTGGTACGGTGCCCGCTTGGTGACGAGAAAGGAAACCGAGGAAGCCCAGCAGTTGGCCAGCACCGCGGCGGAGAAGCTTCCGCAGTTGCGCGAGCGGATGAACCAGGTTGCGGAGCACTCCGAAATCCGGTTGGGGGCCAACTTCGCCGAATGGGGCGAGCAGCTTGAATTGTTGACGGCGGTGCGGGAGAGCTTGGATAAGTTCACGCCGGACATCTTCGACCGCCCCGTGCACGACCTGATTTCCGCGACGGCGACGTCTGCCTGGCGACGCGAAAATGGCATCGAGATGCCGTCGATGCAGCGATCGCGACTGCGCCGTGTGGCCAAGGAGTACGTCCGGCCCGGAGTTCACATCGCGGACCTGCACAGTTCCCTTGCGCTCGTCCAGGAACAGCGGGCGCTGTGGGCCGAGTACGCCACCACTCAGCGGCATCCCGCGGTGCCTTCCGGTCTCGCCGATCTGGGAGCGAACTACCGGGAATTGGACCGTGACCTTCGCCGTCTTGGAGATCTCCTCAAGCACACGGCCGATGGAGGGGACCTTCACGCTACGCGTTTCGAGAACCTCATGGAGCGCCTCGAACGGCTTGTCGCCGATACTTCGACCCTCGAAACCCTGCCGGAGCGGACCCTCCTGGTCGAGAACATGCGCGAACATGGCCTGGGGGAGCTCCTCGCCGACCTGGCCGAGCGGGAGGTACCAGCGGAGTCCGTCGGTGCAGAGCTGGACCTCGCGTGGTGGCAGTCCGCCCTGGAGGCGATGATCAGTGGCGATGACTATCTCGCCATGTCCGATGGCGATTCCCTTCGCCGGCTCGAAGCAGAGTACCGGCTTGCCGATCACGCTCACATTGCGAGCGGGGCGGCCCGGCTGCGGTGGAAGCTCGCTGAAAATTGGCGGGCCGGAATTGTCGAGCATCCGCGGCAGGCAGAACTCCTCCGGAACCTCATCAAAGACGGCAGGGTCACTCTTTCCGCCCTCAGTGCACAATCGCCGGCGCTCGTCGCCCGTTTGGTGCCGGTTTGGTCCGTCAGCCCCTATCTGCTGACCGGCCTCTTGCCGGCCGAACAGAAATTCGACGCCGTGGTGATCCTCGATGCCGAGAGCACCTCCTTGCAAGCGGTCCTGCCGGCCATCGCCAGAGCCAAACAAGTGATCGCTTTCGGCGACGCGAAGATTGCGAACGCCCGTACATTCAGCGTCGCGGTCGAACCTCCAGTGTCGGGAGTCGCCAGCCAGGACACCGTCGACAGCGCTTTCAATGCCCTGGCACGAGTCTTGCCCACGTGGCAGTTGAACTGGGTGTATCGCACAGTTGACGAAGATTTGATTCTCCAGCTGAGCAAGAACTACTACGACGGGGGCCTTCGCCGGTTGCCGGACGGCCAATCTGTGACGGGCCTGGATCGCTCGGTTGTGGTGGAGTACATTCCGGACGGCACGGGGCTCCCGGGCTCCGACATGGAAGGCGTCGAGTCGGTTGCGGCCGAAGTCAACCGTGTAGTGGACCTGGTGTTCGAACATGCAATGCTTCGTCCGAGGACCTCCCTTGCGGTGGTCACTGCCAGCCTGCGCCACGCCGCGAGGATCGGCGAGGCGATCAGGCTTCAGCTGCCCAACTATCCGTTGCTGGCCGGTTTCTTCAACGCCGGCGTCGAGTCCTTCCGTGTGGTGGACCTGGAACGGGCACAGGGACTTGTCCGGGACCACGTCATCTTTTCCCTCGGCTTCGGACGCACTCCGCACGGGCGGGCCCTTCACAGTTTCGGGCCGTTGTCCGCGGAAGGGGGACGCAACAAATTCGCATTGGCGATGACCCGATCCCGGCGTTCGCTGCATGTGTTGAGCTGCTTCCGCCCGGAGGACCTGGACTTGGACCGGTTGTCGCATGGTGCGATCGATTTCTACGAGTTGCTGGACCGCGAGCTTTCCGGAAATTCGGATCTCGGCACGCCGGCAACGCGGGCAGCGGCCAGTGAACAGGCATTGGGTGAAGACCCATTGGTGGCGGATCTGGGCGAAAGGCTCCGTGCCCGCGGCGCCCGGGTGTGGCACCACTACGACGGTGCGATCGACATCGCCGCGGCAGCCGACCCCGTGCACACGATCGGCCGCGAGGACGCCGAAATGCCCACTCCCGTAGCCATCGAGTCGGACGGCACGGAACGTTACCGGAGGATGAGTGTCCGGGAGCGGAGTCGTCTGCGACCCCAGCTGCTGGAACGCCTTGGCTGGCGTTACATGTCCTTGTGGACGATTGAAGTGTTCACCGATCCTTCGTCCTGCGCCGACCGCATTGGTTCCTACTTGCGATTGGAGGGGACGGCCGCACCGACCTTCGAGGCGGAGGAGCATGGTTTCCTCGACGTCGACGTTGAACAATTGGATATGGATACCAACGCGAAGCCGTCCGAGAGGGTCGCGGACGTTGGCGGCGGCGACGCACATGGTTCCGCAGCCGGTTCCCAGTAAGGAAACGCAATGTCGGGCAATGAACATGCCGAACCGAACCACCCCAGTAGGGCCGAGGCAGGCGCTGTAGGGCCGGGCAGCCAGCCGGTCAAGGAGTCGGTCCCCCAGACGGAAAACCAGGCTGATGAGCAGGAAACCCTGGACCAGAAGCCGAGGCCAAAAAGAAGGCGGGCGGCAGGAGGCATCCTGCCCAAGAAAGCGTCCGAGGATGATCCTCGACGCTGGGGAGACGAACCCGACGACGATCGGGACGCGTGGTTGAGGGAGCAGCGGCCGCCACACTGGGGCTGACAAATCCACTGTGGGTCCACCTAGCTTTCGGGGGACCCGACGGGAGCGCCGGTGGGAGGACTGACCAGTACGAAGAACAGCTTTCCCTTGGTTGATGCTCCGGCCAGGCTTTCGGACTGTTGAGGGTTGGCTGCGACAACCAGCAACCCATCGGAGTCGTTCGTGCCGAGCCACTGGCTGGCCTTGCCTCCCTGCGTAGAGGTCCATAAGACGGGAACGGATGCCGCCAGGACTTCGGATTTCCGTCCCGGCCCGTCGCCCGCCGTGAGCACGATATTGACCAACTGGCCGGGGGATACAAGCTGGATGGATGCGGGGTCTGCCATCCGCAACGGCACGGCGGCGGTGGCAGGAGCCGTTCCTGTCAGCAGCCCCGGTCCCACTAGCTGGGCATTGGTGGGAATTTGCCCTTTTCGCAATGGTGACGCGAGTTGTTTACCACGCACCTCGGCGCCGGTGGTCAGTGCTCCTGCCGGGGCTCCATCCGGGATCACGGCAAGGAGGGTGAAGTCGGATTCCGAAATGTTGGCGCCTGCCGGAAGATCCCGAGCCGCGGACAGGACCTTTACCCGGGCCTCCGAAGCCGGAGTCAATTGGTGGACGGTGATACCGGCGGCGACGCACAGCAGCAAAGCAGCGACGAGGCGGCGGTTTCGGTTCAGCCAGAGGACGGGCCTTCGGCCGCGAAGCGACCGGGGATGGAGCGACCGGGGAGGGGGAGCGGCGTTCCTGGCGGACGGGCGGCGGCCGACGGGGTGGCTGCGATTGTTTCGGACGGGAGCTGTGGCCGCGGAGCGGGCACCATGTGCAAACGTGATTGCTGGCATGGTGCCACGCTATGCGCGGGTGTCCACCGTCCGTAGGGGGTTTTAGCCGTATGTGGACAACTTAGAAAATGCTTGCGGTCAGCTGGCTGCAGGTGCCGGAACCGACGCGGGTGCGGCAGCAGGGGCGGAGGCCGCGGCGGGAGCGGAAGGAGTGGCAGACACCGTGCTTCCCTTGGAGTCCCTGGAGTCCGTGCGGTAGAAGCCCGATCCCTTGAAGACAACCCCTACGCTGTTGAACTTCTTGCGCAGCGAGCCTTGGCACTCCGGGCAGTCGGACAGGGAGCTGTCCGTGAATGCCTGGACAATGTCAAAGGCGTGGCCGCAGTCTTTGCAAGCGTAAGCGTATGTTGGCACTGATGATCCTCCTCGGGGACGAACTACAGGTCCTGTCCTGCATGGGTGGATGTATCTTCCCATTAGCAGTCCTAGGGCCCGAGTGCCAATTCTATCACCCGTTGCCGTTGTGACCAGTAGGAATTGTGGTGGACTCCACAGCCCACGGGGCCGGTATTCCCTAGCCGGCCGATGCCAGCCGGACGACGCGGTCGGGCGTGAGTACTTCTGCCACGGCCTTGTCGAACGGTTCCGCCGGAATAGTGCCGGCCGGCAGGATTTCGTCGTCGTAGACCACGGCGACGGTGGGTGGACGCCGGCCCGAGTTGTCCAGATGTTCGAGGAGTCGATCGTAGTAGCCGCCACCCTGACCGATTCGGCTCCCGCTCCCGTCGACGGCGGTGGCCGGGAGGATGATGCCCGCCGCCTCCCTGACGACGTCGCTGTCGAAGCGCTCGCCAAGGGGTTCGTCGATCGGAGCGTATCGCGAACGGACAAATTCGGTTTCCGGGGTCCAGTACACCCAACTCAGCATCCTTTCCGGCTCGCAGATAGGAAGGAGGACGCGGTATCCGGCTGCGTACAGGGCTGCCAACAGGGGCATGGTCGGTGGTTCGGCTGCTACTCCGACGTAGACGGCGAACGTCGCGGATTCACCTTGCGCGGTTGCATTCGCCCAATCGAGTCCGCGGCGGGCAATGCCTGTCCCGGCCTCGGCACGCTGCTGTTCGGTGAGGCTGAGCCGTTGAGTCCGGTGCTTCCGGCGGATGTCGTCTTTCAAGGTCATTCTTCGCTCCAGTCCTTGGCGCTTTCGGCCAGCATGGGTTCGGTCAACGGACAGGCATTGGTCAGCTGAACCATGGTCCTTTTGCCCAATCTCCGATTCCTTCCGTTAGATTAGTCCGGTGACTTCCAATAACTGTGCTGTCCGAAAAGCCGTTATCCCCGTTGCCGGGCTTGGGACCAGGTTCCTGCCCGCCACTAAGGCAATGCCCAAGGAAATGCTGCCTGTCGTGGACAAGCCGGCCATCCAGTACGTTGTCGAGGAAGCGGTGGGGGTCGGCCTTAACGACATCCTCATGATCACAGGACGCAACAAGCGCGCTTTGGAGGACCACTTCGACCGGGTGCCCGCATTGGAAGCTACCCTGGAAGCAAAGGGCGACACCACCAAGTTGGACGCCGTCCAGGCAACAAGCAACCTGGGCGACATCCACTATGTCCGGCAGGGCGATCCCAAGGGCCTTGGCCACGCAGTGTTGCGTGCCAAGCAGCACGTCGGGCATGAACCCTTCGCCGTCCTGCTTGGTGACGACCTGATCGACGCGCGGGACAACCTCCTGAGTGACATGATCGAGGTTCAGCGGCAGACCGGAGGATCCGTTGTGGCCCTGATTGAGGTCGAGCCTTCCCAGATCAGCGCCTATGGTTGCGCGGACATCGAGGACATCAGCGAAGACGGTTATGTCCGCATCAAGCAGCTGGTGGAAAAGCCGTCCGCGGATGAAGCTCCGTCCAACCTGGCCGTGATCGGCCGTTACGTCCTCCACCCTGCCGTCTTTGACGTTCTTGAGGAAACCGAGCCGGGCCGGGGCGGGGAGATCCAATTGACGGACGCGCTTCAGGTGCTGGCGGCTGCCGACGGCGAAGGCAGCGGCGTCTACGGCGTGGTCTTCCGCGGGCGGCGTTACGACACAGGCGATAAGTTGAGCTACCTCAAGGCTTGCGTTGAGCTTGCTTGTGACAGCGATGACCTCGGCCCTGGTCTTCGTGAGTGGCTGCCAGGCTTTGCCTCCGGCCTCAGCAAGTAGCCCCTGGTGTGGGCCACGGCTATTTGGCCGGTGACACTTGAGTGCGGGGACCTTATATTGCGCCCCATCCACTACCGGGACAAGAAGGAATGGACAGCTGTCCGTTCGCGCAACAGCGACTGGCTCGCGCCTTGGGAGGCGTCGAATCCCGCGCCGGGCGGTCGCCTTCCGAACTATCGGCAGATGGTGGCCTCGCTTAATTCCCAGGCACGGCAAGCCAGTGCCCTTCCCTTCCTCATCACGGAGAGGGTCCCGGGGTTTCCCGAGCCAAGGATCGTAGGGCAATTGACGGTTTCCTCGATTATGTGGGGATCGGCAATGACTGCCACGCTTGGTTACTGGGTGGATGAGGCCCGGGCCGGGCACGGAATAGCGCCCACCGCCGTAGCGATGGCAACGGACCATTGTTTCTCGGCGCTCGGCCTGCATCGGATGGAAATCAATATCCGGCCTGAAAACGGGCCGAGCCTGCGGGTCGTCGAAAAACTTGGCTTTCGCGACGAAGGACGCCGTCTCCGTTTTCTTCATATCAATGGGGAATGGGCTGATCACCGCAGCTTTGCGTTGACGTCCGAAGAGGTCCCGGGAGGCTTGCTTTCCGCGTGGCTCGGGAGGCAGGCAAACTAGTCCGCCGCTGGATCTACACCGGTAAATCCATTGATTTGCCGACAGTCCCACGACACACCGATGGCAATGCGGTGGCCCCTGCATATTTCCTTCTACGGTTTTGAATGTGGACTTCCCTCTCAGCAGCTCGGTGGTACTGGTCATTGCTGTCGCGCTGTGGATTTTTTGGGTGGCGCCATACATGTTGCAAAACCGACGCCAACAGTTCGTGGTAGCCGGTGAAGCGCTGATAGACGACAGTGAAGATAACGCTCACGAACCGCAAGCCGGGGTGGTTTTGTCAATCGTTCCCCGGCAGGAGAAAGCAATGGAAACCATGCAGAGCAACGTAACCGCATTGCCCACGGGAACCGCCGCCTCCGGCGAACGACGTGACGCTGCGACGAATGCCGTGGTCTTCAAGGTCAGATATGGGCGCTGTGCGTTAGCTCTGGCGGGGCTCTTCCTGCTGCTGACCGCTGTTGTGACCGGGGTGCTTAGGGTCTTGGACCTCGTTTCTGGTTGGTTGCCGGTGATCGCTGCGATCGGTGCGTTCGGGAGTGTGTTCTTCCTTCGCCGCCTTGCCATCAGAGACCGTAGGGCCAAGGTGGATGCAGCCTTCCGCTCGGCAATGGCACCGGTCGCCGCTGCACCTGCCGTGCATCGTGCAGACAGCGCTGCTCCGGAACCCGGGGAAGTTGATCGGCCGCAAACCAAGGTGTTCGACGCGGAGGCCGAGGCGCGCGCCGCCAAGCGGCTGACCGCCGTCGAACTTCGCCAGGCAGCACTCAAAGTGGCCGTGGCCGCGGGTGACGAATCCGCGCAGTTCGCGGCCGACGTCAAGCCGTCCTCTTGGGAGCCGGTGGACGTTCCCAAGCCTACTTACGTTGACGCGGCCAAGGCCCCCCGGCCCGCGCCGGAACCCCTCGCCCTGCCCGAGGCGCCTAAGCCGGTTGGGAAGCCGACCCTGAAGCAGGCCGGCGCAGCGGTCGCGGCTCCAGCAGCCCACACGCAGCACAGCAAGGCGCAGAGCGCTTTGAGCAACCTCGACGACGTCCTGCAGCGGCGCCGGGCGTAAGCCCCGGATGACACGGGTCTGCGTTGCGGGTGGAACCGGTCAGGTGGGCCGGGAAGTAGTCCGTTTGGCGCTCGACGCCGGACTCGACGTCTCGGTGCTCAGCCGCCGACCGCCGTCGGGCACCTCAACCGGTCACGACGGCGCGCGCTACTTTCAAGCCGATGTCACCACGGGCGACGGCTTGCTGGACGCCTTGCAGGGCGCCGACGTCGTGATCGACTGCCTTGAGGGGCGCACCGGCAAGGCGAGACGGAAATATTCCGACGGCGGTGCACGGCTTCTTGCCGCGTCCGCCAGCGCCGGAGTCGGACGGGCGGTGCTCCTCTCCATCATTAATTGCGATGAGAGCGAAGCCGCCTTTTATGTCTCGAAGGCGGACAAGGAGCGGGTGTACGAAGCTTCGTCCCGCGAAACCGTGGTGGTCAGGGCAACGCAGTTCCACAGCCTGGTAGCCGCCATTTTCCGGGCCGGTGAAAAGCTGCGACTGGTTCCTGTCTTCAAGGGGGCCCGCTTCCAGACGATTGCGCCGGCTGACGTCGCGGCAGTGTTGCTCGAAGAGGCGCTGGGGGAGCCATCCGAGGTCCAGCACCGCAAGCGGACCATCGGTGGCCCGGAGATCCTGACAATGCGCCAGATGGCCGAAATCTGGCTGAGGACGGGGCATCCCGGGCGCATCGTGGAGTTCCCGTTGCCCGGAGCGATGGGGAAATATCTACGGAGCGGACTGAACGTCATCCCGGAACAGAGGGCCGGAAGCGACACGTTCGAGTCCTGGTTGGCGAAGAGCGAGAAAAGTTTGTAGCCTAGGGAAGTTGGCAACACACGTTGACCAGGGGCTATAGCTCAGTTGGTAGAGCGCTTCGTTCGCATCGAAGAGGTCAGGAGTTCGAATCTCCTTAGCTCCACAGTGAAGGCCCTCTGACCTGCGGAAACGTTGGGTGGGAGGGTCTTTTTTCGTGGTTAGAGTTGAACCCGCCACACGGAAACCCACGTTTTGGGACGAAAACGCGCGCCTAGCGCGGAGCGTTTGGCCGTGTGTTGCGGCCCCTGCCGGGTGATTCGGGGCGGTCTCCCGAAGGCGGCGGAGAGCGAATCTGTGGAACTGTCGGTGACGGTCGAAAACTGAGCCATTGTGACGGCGGCGGAATTCAGCGATCGTTGCAAGTCCAAAGGACCGCTTTGGATGCGTCGGATCAGAACGGGACCTGACCGAAGAACGGCGCTTTTGACAACAAGCGTTCGGCGCCGGCCACCTGGACACATGTCGGGGAAGCTGTGATCGATTCCCCGATCGTCCGCGCTCCGTGGTGCGGTATAGCCGGTGGGATGTACCGCATCAATGCCAGCGGCGACTCCCCAGGACCGTTACAGCAGCGGTGATGGCGATGCCGAGGCCGATCGGGACGCTGAGATGGATCCGGAGCAGGAGTACTCCGATGACGGCCCCGGCGAACATAGCGAGGACAGCGCCCAGCCGTCGGTTGAGTAACCGGGGCCGTTGCTTGCCCACAAGTGACTCTCCGGCGAGGGAAGTCATGGTGGAAGTAATGACCACTGTGGTCATGTCTCGTACGCCCAAATGCCGCGCAATCAGGGCCTGGGAGCCCATGTGCATGGCGATAACGGCGACAACAAAGACACCAATGGACTGCCGGCCGACGTCTTCCACGATGAGAGAGATGGCGGCGGTTCCCGTCAACGCGATACAACCCGCTGTGAGAAGGAGCGTGACCCTGCGGTTCCAGCCTTTCGGGCTTGACTGGAGCGTAAATCCGGCAACCGCCGCGCCGAGGAGAAAGGCGCCCAGTGCTACCAGTGGGCCCAAAGTTGGCAGGTTCGCCGCCCCGGCCAACGCCATCGCAAGAATCACCACGTTGCCGGTCATGTTTCCGGTGAAGACGTGATCAAGTCCAAGGTAGCCGACCGCGTCAACCACACCTGTAACGAGCGTGAGGGCCATCATCAGCAGCAGTCGGAACTTTTCGGGAGACGACGCATTTTCTTGTGGGGTAGAGGCGGTTATGGTTCCTGAGCTGGCTACGGCTGATGTCATGGTCTAAGGGATCCTTCATCGTGAGGGGCGGTCTGTGTGACCACCCCTCGGACATGCTTGTTGGTGGTTTTAGATGGACTGGCTGGCAACTACGGCGACGCCGTCGTCCCGGCCCTTGCCGTTCAAGATCGTGAACGTTGTCTCGCCCAACTGGACAAGGGTGTCATCGTCAATCAGGCCCTCGGCAAGGATGTGCCCGTTGGCCGTCTGTGCGTCCATGCCGCCAACCACGAAGCGCGGAAGGCGGGAGCTATGCTTCTGCCTTCGTGAGCCGCTCGGCTTCCTGCCGCGCATTGTTGGCGCGGCGCTCAGCCTTCAAGCTTGGAATGCTCGCCCAGACGGTGCCATGAACGGTTGTGGTAGACCAGAGCGTCGCCGGGTTCGCCCGCTTGGACGTCACGCATCACGCGGGACTCTAGGGCGTGAACGGCGATGATTGTGGAGGTCCCCACCTCCATGCGATTGATGACGGCGCAGCGCACCCAGGCGCGGACATCGTTATACACCGCTTCGCCGGTTGCAAGGGGCGACCAGAGGTGCGTGTGGTCAAAGCGGTCGACGCCGGGGGTAGCCCCAAACTTCGCCAAGTCGACGTCGTGCGCGTCCAGCAAGTGCACGACGACGGTTTGGGCGCGCGAAAGCACCTCGGACGCAGAGGACAGTGCCGAGACCGAGAAAATCAGCAACGGAGGTTCCGCACTCACTGACACGACCGACGATACCGTCAGTGCCACCGGTCCTTCGCCGGCATCCGCCGTGATGACGGCGACACCTCCCGGGTGGCCACGGAACAGTGCCTTGAAGTCCTCGGCCGAGAGGGAGGACGGGAAGCTTTTCTTCGGAGCCTCGAGCCAGGTGTCTGCGGGGTAGGCGTGAAACATCGTTATGACACCCTGGGGGCGGAGCGGGCGAGTTCCTCGCGAACAATGTTCGTCCCTGCGCTGAGAGCACTCAGCTTGGCCAGTGCGACGTCCCGGGGGAACGGTGCCATGCCGCAGTTAGAGCTGGGGATGAGCTTGTCCGCATCGACGAACTGCAGGGCCTTCCGGAGGGTGTCGGCGACCTCCTCCGGGGTCTCGATGGTCTCGCTTGCGACATCGATTGCCCCGAGCATGACTTTCTTGCCTCGGAGGAGCTCGATGAGGTCCATGGGCACGTGGGAGTTCCGGCTTTCCAGCGAGATGATGTCGATGCTGGATCTCTGCAGCAGCGGGAACGATTCCTCGTACTGCCGCCACTGTGGGCCGAGCGTCGCCTTCCAGTCAGTATTCGCTTTGATCCCGTAGCCGTAGCAGATATGCACGGCGGTCTCCGCACGCAGTCCTTCTGCCGCTCTCTCAAGCGCCGCCACGCCCCAGTCCTTGACCTCATCGAGGAAGACATTGAACGCGGGCTCGTCGAACTGGATGATGTCCACGCCGGCCGCCTCTAGTTCTTTCGCCTCCTGGTTCAGGATCGCGGCGAACTCCCATGCCAGCTTCTCGCGGCTCTTGTAGTGGTCATCGTAGAGCGTGTCCACCATCGTCATTGGACCGGGAAGAGTCCATTTGATCGGCCGGTCGGTGGCTGCGCGGAGGAACTTTGCGTCTTCCACGAATACCGGCCGCTCGCGGCGCACCGCTCCGACGACGGTCGGTACACTCGCGTCGTAGCGGTCGCGGATGCGCACGGTCTTGCGCTGTTCAAAGTCGACCCCGCTGAGATGCTCGATGAAGGTCGTGACGAAGTGCTGGCGGGTTTGCTCGCCGTCACTGACGATGTCGATGCCGCGTCGGCTCTGCTCGTGGATTGCGATGCGCAGCGCATCCTGCTTGCCCTCAAGCAGCGCATCTCCCTCCAGCTTCCACGGGGACCAGAGAGTCTCCGGCTGTGCGAGCCACGATGGTTTCGGCAGGCTTCCGACAACGGTGGTGGGCAAAAGTGTGTTCATGATTGACGATTCTCCGTGGGTCAGTTGACGAGAGCGGGGTAGTTGGCGGTCCACTGGTCCAACAGATCCTTGTGGGGCGTGATGAAGTGCTCCTCCGTGTACTTCGCCTGCGTGATCGCGAGCTGACCGCGCTCGACGCGGTCGTAAGCGATCTGGGTCCGCGAGTAATCCTGCTCTCCCAGGCTCGGCTGGTAGACGGGGGTCGCGGCGGAGTTCGCGTTGTAGATCTCCGGGCGGTAGATCTTCTGGAACGTCTCCATTGTGCTGATCGTGCCGATGAGCTGCAGGTTGGAGTAGTCGTTGAGCAGGTCGCCGCGGAAATAGAATGCGAGCGGCGCAACGCTGCCCCGTGGCATGAAGTAGCGGACCTGCAGCCCCATCTTTCCGAAGTACGCGTCCGTCAGCGAGAACTCGTCCTGCTGGTACTCGACGCCCAAGACCGGGTGACGGTTCCCGGTTCGTCGGTACGTCTTGCTCGTGGAGACGCTGATGCAGACCACTGGCGGCTGCGGGAAGCGTTCCTGGCATTCCGGGGAATCGAGGAAGTGCTGGAACAGTTTGCCGTGAAGATCGCCGAAGTCCTCGGGAACGGTGGGCTTGCCTGAGTCCCCTGCTGCCGCTGGCAGTACTACGCTGAAGTCGAAGTCACGGACGTAGGAGGAGAAGTTGTTCCCCACGATCCCTTGGTGGCGGACCCCGTTCCGCTGGTCGACGATCTGGATGTCGAGAACCTCGAACAGTGGGAACTGCCGATCCGTGCCTTCCGCGGTGAGCTGTATCTGCACGGAGACGATCTCAAGCTCGAGCGTGTAGCGGTCCCGGTCCGGGTTGTCCCAGTCTGCGAGATCGTTGAAGCGGCGCCGCATCATGGTCAAGGCGTTGCGGAGGTTCTCCTGGCGGTGCTCGCCCCGTGCGAGGTTGGCGAAATTCGTCGTGATCCGGGAGCCTTCCGACGGGGAGTAGTCCTCGTCGAAGCGGGTAGTGGTGATGCTGAAGGTGAAATCGTCTGCCATGCGCTGCCAATCCGTTGATGATGGGCCGGAGACGGCCTTTCAGAAGGGGATGTATCCATGTTGCAACCTTCCGGGGCTATCGAGTAACTAGGCGTTACTATGCATTGATATAGAATTTTCCTATGGCACAGCTTTCGAGCGGACTGACCCTGCAGCAGCTCCGCTACTTCATAGAAGTTGCAGCTGAGGGGTCAATCTCGGCGGCTGCCGATCTTCTCTACGTAGCGCAGCCGACAATGTCCGCAGCGATGAAGGACCTTGAGGCCCGGGTGGGCCGTGCGCTCCTGGTTCGCTCCGCCCGCGGGGTCACCCTCACCGCCGACGGGGCAGAGTTCCTCGGCTACGCGAGGCAGGTCGTCGAGCAGTTCGCCCTCCTTGAGCAGCGCTACCTTGGTAGGCCACCGACGCGACGTCTGCTCGGGGTGTCAACGCAGCACTACTCGTTCGCGGTGGACGCCTTCGTCCGGATGGTCAAGACCACTGAGGTGGCCGAATACGAGTTCTCGCTCCGTGAGTCCCGCACCTGGGACATCATCGAGGATGTCCGGACGCTCCGCAGCGAGATAGGCATCCTCTACCGTAACGATTTCAACCGGAAGGTCATCGACAAGCTGCTCCGGGAATCCGGGCTCGCGTTCAGTCCGCTTTTCCTTGCCGATCCGCACATATTCATTTCACGGAACAACCCGCTCGCCTCAAAAGAGCGTGCGACTCTCGCCGATCTCGCCGGCTTGCCGCGGCTAACCTTCGATCAAGGTGCGAACAACTCTTTTTACTTCGCCGAGGAGATTCTCTCCACCTTGTCCAGTAAGCGGGAGATCCGGGTCTCTGACCGTGCGACGATCTTCAACCTTATGATCGGGCTCCACGGCTATACGATCTCGACGGGCATCATCAGCGGGCAGCTCGACCCGGAGATCGTCGCCATCCCGCTCGACGTTGACGAACGCATCGAGATCGGCTGGATCGGTTACGCCGCGATTCCGCTCACCGACCAAGCGCAGCGCTACCTCAGGGAATTGCGGGCCGTCGTCGCTGAGTTCGGCGTAGCGCTACTCGACTGACTGCAGTTGAGCGGGCGGGTCTTTACCCTTTCGGTGATTGGAGCCGAGCTCCTTGCAGGTCGAACCGGTCGCCAGGATCACGGCAGGTGCTTAGGACCAGGGCAGGTGCTCAGTGGGTATTACCGGCTCCGGTGACCACCCGCTGTAAACTGCGTCGGTGCTCACGAAGGACTCTTTCCTGGGACTCAGGGCGCTGGAGGGCTATTTGGCGGCCGGGATCAGCGACTCGATGAGGCCCTCGATGCGGGTCTTGATCTCGTCGCGGATGGGGCGGACGGCTTCGAGGCCCTGTCCGGCGGGGTCTTCGAGGACCCAGTCCTCGTAGCGCTTGCCGGGGAAGTACGGGCACTCGTCGCCGCAGCCCATGGTGATCACGACGTCGGAATCCTGGACGGCCTCGGTGGTGAGGACCTTCGGGATCTCGGCGGACATGTCGATGCCCAGCTCGGACATGGCCTCCACCGCTGCGGGGTTGACCTTGTCCGCGGGCTGGGAACCGGCGGAGCGGACCTCGATGGCCCCCTCGGATAGCGTGGTCAGGAACGCAGCCGCCATCTGGGAACGGCCGGCGTTGTGCACGCAGACGAACAGGACGGAAGGCTTCTTGGCGGTTTCGGTGCTCACGGGTTTCTCTCCTCGGATCAGCGTGGATGGTGGGATTCGGTCTGGTTTGAGGTCATCGTGCCGCACCGCCTAGATATTGATGACTGTCAATATATGCCCGGCGTCGGGTTCAGGCCGCGTGGAGGCGGGGTGCGAGGTCATTGATGCGGCGGTTGATCTCGGTGAAGGCGTTCTCGAAGGCCTCCCGGGTGTTCAGGCGGAGGGGGTCCGGGATGGACCAGTGGATGCCGCGAAGACCGGGGAGTTCCTCATGGGCGTTGTCGCAGACGGTGACGATGAGGTCTTCCTCGCGCGCCACCTCCTCCAACGGGTGCGGGGTCAGGCCCGCGAGGTCCAGACCGTAACGGCGTGCGACGTCGATGGCTCCCTGGGCGATGCGCTCGGCGGGGTGCGTGCCCGCCGATGCCGCGGGGATGTCGCTGGCCTGTTGCCAGAGCGCGGTGGCGAGCTGGGAGCGGGCGCTGTTGCGCGTGCAGACGAACAGGAGGCGGCCCGCGCCGTGTTCGCGCCCGGGAGCCAGCCCGTCGAGCGCGCCGGGGGCGAGCTGGAAATAGCTGCGGCGTTTGTCGGCTTCCGAGCGGTGGCGCGCAGCCAGGCCGGCGTCTTCCAGGGTGCGCAGGTGGTGGGAAAGCAGGTTCGAAGGCATCCCGAGCTCGGACTGCAGTTCCGTCGGGGACAGGTCGCCCAGGGTTAGCAGGTCCACGATCCGCAGCCGCGCGGGATCGGCGAGGGCGGCATGCTTGGCGACCCGCGCCCGGAAAGCATCAGTTAGCTCAATATTCATTGGTTCAATTTTGACTGAGTTACTTTAATCGGTCAAGCTGGTTTCCATGACTTCACTCCAGCCGCCGCTGTGGCGCCGCGCCGTCGCCGAACTGCTTGGAACCTGCCTGCTTGTTTCGATTGTCGTCGGCTCCGGGATCGCCGCGCAGCGGCTCTCCCCGAACGATGTCGGCCTGCAGTTGCTGGAGAACAGCACCGCCACGGTGCTGGGCCTGACGGTGCTGATCCTCGTCTTCGGGCCCGTGAGCGGCGCGCACTTCAACCCGGTGGTCTCCGCCGCCGACTGGTTCCTCGGCAGGCGCAGCCGTACCGGCCTGACCCTGGCGGAACTGGGCACCTACGTGGTCGCCCAGGTTGTCGGCGCGATCGGCGGCAGCGTCCTCGCCAACGCCATGTTCGACGTCGGGACGTCAGTTTCGGTGAAGGACCGCGCCACCGGCGGGCACCTGCTGGGCGAGGTCGTCGCCACAGCCGGGCTGATCGTGCTGATCTTCGCCCTCGCAGTCACCAAGCGGGGCGCCCTCGCGGCACCCGCGGTGGGCGCCTATATCGGCGCCGCGTACTGGTTCACGTCCTCGACGTCGTTCGCGAACCCTGCCGTGACGGTGGGGCGGATCTTCAGTGACACCTTCGCCGGCATCGCTCCGGGCTCTGTTCCTGGTTTCGTTGTGGCGCAGCTGATCGGCGCCGTGCTGGGGCTGGGTCTGCTCGCTGTGCTGTTCCCCGCGGCGGCACGCAGCGCGGACGACGTCGTCCTCCCGCACTCCCTGGAAAAGACGGGCGCCTAGATGTCGCCTCGCTCATGCGGCGCGGCTTGAGCGGTGGATGGCGCTCCTGAGCCATGCCAAATATTGATGGCAGTCAATATTTGGGCACAATGGGTGGATGAACGCGTTGCCCATACTCGAACCAGTGACGGACGAAACCCGCTGCACCCCCGCCTCGCGGCCGGCCATGGGCGCCGAACACGCGAAGCGGAGCGCCCTGGTCTTCAAGGCACTGGCGGACCCGAACCGGCTTCGGCTGCTATCAATCATCAAGGCCGAATCTTCCGGCGAGACCTGCGCATGCGGTCTCATCGACCCCTTGGATCTTAGCCAGCCTACGTTGTCCCACCACCTGGAAATCCTGGTTGATGCCGGGTTGCTGCACCGGGAAAAGCGCGGCACCTGGGCTTACTACTCCTTGATGCCCGGAGCCCTCGAACGGGCCGCCGGTCTTCTGGGCAGCCTGTGACCGGCGCAACCGCGGACGTGTTGGTCCGGGCGATGCTGCCCGAGGACTGGCCCGCGGTGCAGGCGATATACGCGGAAGGAATCGAGACCGGTCAGGCCACTTTTGAAGCATCAGCCCCGGACTGGGAACAATTCGATTCCTCCAGGCTGGCCGATCACCGCTTCGTGGCGGTAGTTTCCGGCCGGGTGTTGGGCTGGACGGCTGTTTCCCCGGTATCGTCCCGTGCCGTCTATGCCGGTGTGGTTGAACACTCCGTGTATGTCGCGGGTTCGGCCCGCGGCCAGGGCGTCGGAGGCAGTTTGCTGCGGGCACTGGCAGCATCGACTGAGCAGCACGGAATCTGGACTATCCAGTCCAGCATCTTCCCTGAAAACCAGGCCAGCCTCCGCCTGCACCAGGCCAACGGCTTCACGATCGTCGGGCGCCGCGAACGGATCGCGCGAATGAGCTATGGGCCGGCTGCAGGCCAGTGGCGCGACACCTTGTTGCTTGAACGCCGCTCGGCCCGCGTCTGACGCCGACAGCGCCCTTTTCTGGCCATTTTGTATGTCAATGGGATCGTCAGGAACCAAAGTAGTCGCGCGCACCATGTGCACAAGCCGCGAAACCCGGTAGCGCCGGGACCAGTCTCTTGGAGAAAATTCGCATTAGTGTTCTTCCTGAGTCCGATAGAGATTTTCGATGACTCTCACGGCATGGCTTGTACCGATCTTGGGATACATGAGACGCAATTCCTTGACGGCAGCGTCCTCTCCTTGGTTTACGTGCATGGCCCGCAACCAGGTAATCTGCATGCCGGATAGGCGGAGTCCTGCTTTGGACATTTGATGCTGTTCCACTATCCGCCAAATGCTTACGTACGCTTGGGCAAGCGCGATCGCGATGACAAAGGGCGTCCAGGCATCCACCTTTAGAGGAGAAGTCAGGTACATCAACGTGAACAACACGGCGATGAAAAGACTTCCGGTGCCGAAGTTCTGGATTCGCACCCAATCCAAAAAGCCCATTGAGTGCAGCGGCGGAATCTCTGAGAGTGGAGCGCTCGCGGCTGGCTTCACTGACAGTGATGTGGAACCGAAAGCCAGGATCAGTAACCAAAAAAGGGGACTCGCAAGATCCCGGACTTCGGGCAGTGCCACGAAGGAGGACCCGAGGACCGCCACAGGCAGGATCACCCCGAGGATATCTGCTGCCTGCAGCCGCATGAGAACAGTAGGTGTTGACCTGCGGTCCCACAACAAAATTACCCAGCCTTGGATAAAAGCCCAGGCAGCCAACATTGCAGTTAGCGCCGTTGCTCTACCGATTTCTTGCTCGTTCAAGAGCACCGCGGATCGCCACAGGCCTAGACCGGAAGCAACTACTGCAACTCCACCACCTACGACAGACACCCGCTTCGCGTTACGTATCACTTTCATGAACGCCGTTCCTTGCCACTCAAGGACAGCGCCCCATCATGCTGCCTAGCTGCATTCTGGACCCGCGATCCCGGGCGCCGTCGGGAGGGGCCGGGCCCAATTCCGATTTCTGTGGACTTCGGCCGTAGTGGAAGCCACGGTAAACAATCAGTTAGCTTCCTAACTAGAGTGCCCGCTACCCGTACCGTCAATTCAAATAATTGGGGCGGGAGACTAAACGGATGCCCGGTCAAGGATTTCCTGAGGGCAGGATCGACATGTCCATCCACCGGTGGGAGAGTGAGTGCCATGTCATTCTTTCCGGAGGTTGAGAGGCCGGCAGAACCGCGTCCCACTCAGGTAGAAACGCCGATCTGGGTCAGACCGCCGTCGAACGAGCTGCCTGTTCCCGTAGCGGTAACGAAAGTTCTCGCTCGCCGGCTTGGTGCGGCCTTATGCTTGCGTCGCATCGACGTATACCGGGCGGGTTGCATGTTCGCTCTCTCGGTACGCGCCAGCCGTCTCGCAGACATGACGGATGATCAGTGGATTGATCTGATGGACAATCTTCAACCGCACCGTCCGTTCCGCAGACGGGGCACCGACGGATCGCTCCGGGTGGGTGTGGAACTACCTGACGGATCGAAAGTCATCGGCGACGACATGTCACGCCGCTATCCGTTCGACGGAGCGGAACCGGATCGTCCGCAGCTGACCATGCGCGGATGCGGGGGCGGCGGTTCCGCCGACAACTTCGACTATCGCATCGACGCCTGGTTGTGGCCGGCGCCGCAGGCCGGTTCCTTGCGTCTGGTTTATGACTGGCCCGCCCTGGAGCTCAGCGAAGGGTCGATCACCATCGAAACGGCACCGCTGGTCACCGCACGGGAAGACGTTCGCAACATTTGGACCCAATAATCCAAGCGCCCTGACACATGGGCTGACGCGGTCCAAACCGTCTACGAACGAGCTGTCTACGAATGCGGCGGCCCGGACAGAACGGTCGGAACGTACTCAAGCAGTTGGATGCGTCCGTCGAAGGTGCGGCTGCTGATGAGGTCGAGCGCAACGTCGGGGTAGCCGTCGTAGATCCGCTCCCTGCCGGTACTCCCTGTGATGACGGGGAAGACGACCACGCGGAAGCGATCCACCAGACCGGCATTCAGCAGCGAGCGGCACAAGGTGAGACTGCCGATTGTTCGCATGGATTTCGACTCGCCTGCTTTCATCTCGCGCACGGATTCAACAGCGTCCCGGGCGACGAGTTGCGTGTTCGCCCACGCGAGGGGTTCGCGCAGTGTCTTGGAGAAGACGATCTTCGACATGCCCGCCAGCGGTTCCGTACCTGGCTCGCTGGCGGCCGAGAATCCTGACATAACACGGTACGTCGTTGCGCCCATCAGCACGGTGTAGTCCGCTTCGGGGGCCTCTCCCAGCCACCCCAGGTACTCGGGCCCTTCAAGCCCCCACCAGCCCGGCCAACCCTCAGCCGCCGCGTAGCCGTCGAGGGAAGTGATGAAGTCGATGAGGAGTTCCGGCATTGTCGCGTCCTTGTCCATGAATCCCGGGTGGTGCCCCCATCCTCGCTCCGCGGAAGGACAACTACAACCCACGCGGCCGTTGTAGAGTTTGGCGAATGGAGTCCGTTGTGATGTACACCCTGCGCGAGGGCGTCGACCGCTCGCGTGTCCTCGAAACGTACCCTCGCCACAAGGCCTACTACGAGGCGTTCCGCGCTGCCGGTGGTGGCCTCGTCGCACTGGGGCCGTTCCAGGACGGGGACCAGGCCGCAGGGTCGATGGGGATTTTCACCTCACGCGAGGACGCAGAGCGCTTCATCGCCCACGATCCGTTTGTCACCGAAGGTCTTGCCGACCCCCGCATTCTCGAGTGGAACGCCGTCCACTTCGATTAGGATTTTCGCCCGTTCGGAACCAGCATCACCGCCGCGACGAGGGTCAGCCCTGCGCAGGTGGCGAAGATCCCGTGATATCCCAGAGGACTGATGGAGCCCAGGGCGATGATCGGCCCCGAAGCCACCGCGCCCAAGCGCGTTGTGTTCGTGTACACGCCTGATGCTAGGCCAAAGGGCCGCTGCCTCAACGAAGACGAAGCCGGCACCACACAGCTCGAAGAGCACAACCCCGCCCTCGTCCAGGAATGCGACGCACGCAAAGCAGCAAACCGCCATCAACCACGGCAGGGATTCCACTGGGTTCGCCCTGATGTCCCCGGGCGGGCCTGCTCGCGAACTATCCGTTGATAGGCCGGGTTGGGCCAGCGCTCTTTCAGCGGGACGCCGCCGAGGGATCCCTGGTCACGCGAGTGCGCCTGCGCAGGTGCTGCCGCAAGGTCAGGGGGCTGCGCCGTGCAACGAGGAATAGTGCCACTACGCCGGCGGCGAGGACGATTGCTCCGCCGGAGGCCACTGACCAGCGGGCTCCGAAGGTGGTGCCGATCCAGCCCATGAGCGGCGCTCCTACAGCTGTTCCGCCTTGGAGCGTGGCCAGGTAGAGCGCGAGCACCCGTCCGCGGAACCGGGGATCGACGGACAGCTGGATGCTTGTGTTGCAGCTGTTCAGGAACGTCATCGATGCGAGCCCTATCGGGACCAGGACCGTCGCGTAAAGCCAGAAAGATGGTGACACGCTTCCGATCAGCGTGAAGATTCCCAGGCCAAGGGCGCCCATGAGAAGGTATCGCATGCGTGGGGCGGACCTGCGGGCGGCAAGCAAGGCACCGGCAAGGGTTCCGATGGCCATGACCGAGCCCAATAGGCCGAACTCACCCGGACCCATGCCGAATACCGCCGTGGACATCAGGGCATTCGTGACCGGGAAGTTCATGCCGAAGGCGCCGAGGACGGCTACGAGGACAAGGATCATCACCAGGTCCGGACGTTGGCGCACGTAGCCAAGACCCTCGATGACCGGGTGCTTGCTTTGGGTTGATGGCTTTGACACGGTCCCGGATGGTTGGATCTTGACCAGTGACACGATGACGGCGGCGAAACTGGCGGCGTTGAGCAGGAAAACCGGTCCTGTTCCTGCCCATGCGATGAGCACTCCCGCGATTGCCGGACCGGTGAGCCGGGCTGTGTTGAAGGAGGCGGAGTTCAGCGACACTGCGTTGGCGATGTCTTCTTTTCCGACGAGTTCGGAGACGAAGGCTTGGCGGGCCGGGCCGTCAAAGGCGCTGGCCAGTCCCAGGCACAGCGCGGCGGCGTAAACCTGCCAGAGCTGCGCCGCACCGGTGACCACGAGGATCCCGACGGCGAGTCCGCATATTCCCATGGCCGACTGGGTCCATAGCAGGATCACGCGTTTGCGGTGGCGGTCGGCGAGCACGCCGGCGTAGGGACCGAACATGAGCATGGGAAGGAACTGCAGGGCCGTGGTGATGCCGACTGCCGTGCCTGAATGGTCCGTCAGGACCGTCAGGACAAGCCAGTCCTGCGCCACCCGCTGCATCCAGGTCCCGATGTTCGAGACCACGGCCCCGCTGGCCCACAGCCTGTAGTTCGGATTCCTCAATGCCCTGAAGGTGGAGCTCATTGGGCGCTCATCTCCTGCATGATGTGCGCGGCGCGGCTGAGGATCAGCCTGTCTTCCGGGCTCAGGCCGGCCACCCGCTGTGCCAGCCAGGCGGTCCGCTGGCCGCGCGCCTGTTCCAGGACGGCTTTGCCCGCCGGGGTGATGGCTACCTTGATTTGCCGGCCGTCCTCCGGGTGGGTTGTCCGGGAAACGAAGTCCTGCTCGGCCAGGGCGTTGATGATCCGGGTCATTGACGGCCCCTGGACGTGTTCACGTTGGGCCAGTTCCCGCGGTGTGCTGGGGCCGCCGCCGTCAAGATGGGCGAGCACCGTGTATTGCCCGGGCGTAATGGTCTCGCCGGTGGCCTCCACGCGCAGCCGCCGGGACGTCCGCATCACGGCGGTCCGAAGGTCGATCGCGAGAGTATCGGGATTGATCGGGTCCCCGCTGTCCTGTTTCGCTTTTTGGCTCATTGGCGTTGCCGTTGTGGGCCTCCCCGGGTCGATTCTTAGCAGAACTAATTAGCTATGCTAACAATTATCCACCAAAGCCATCCGGATGGAAAGCCACCAGGCCTGGGAATACCCCTAAGCAACCACCGACGGCTTGGGCTTGTGGCGCCGGAATTCACGCCACGTGATCCACACGATTAAGATGTCGAATGCCGTCAGGAGCGTCAGGCCCCATGAGAAGGAGACCAGGAGCTTATAGACCTGATACGCAATGAAGACCAACAGGAAAGCAATCATCCACGGATAGGCCCACAGCTTGTCCCTCAGGAGGGCCCACACGAGGACGACTTTCACGATGCCATGAAGCAACAGATAGATCGCCCCGAAGATCGACGCTGAGGCCGAAAGATTCCCCGTGGCATGGACCAGGGCGTTGGCGATGAGGTCGTGGGGATCCTCGGAGAGTTCATGCTGCGTCAAGAGGTGGACGATTGAACCGATTTGCCGGGGCGAGACGAACAGCAACAGGACCCCGCCCACGAGTTCCAGCACGCCATCGAGGCCTTTGAGGCCCAGGCTGATACGAAACGTGCGGTCGAGTGCCGTCCGCTTTTCCGCCGTTTGTCCGTTCGAGATATGTTCCATGACATTCCTCCTTTGAGACGGCCACTGCCTTTCCGGCCGACACGCCTGGCCGCCGCGCCTGGCCGCCGCGCCCGGCCGCCACGTCCGGCCACCGCGCGAAAAGCGCCTTGCCCGTGGCGCGGCGCCAAATGCGTCCGAACCTTCACCCTACCGGCTGGGCGTCAATCGGCGAGGCCGGCATGGCAACCGTCCTGCTCTTTGTTGCCATCTCGGATTACCATGTAGCCGTGACTGAAGCGACGAATTCCGGAGCAACAACCGTCTCCCCAAGGCGTGGCCGGGGCGATAAATCTTCGCCGACCATCTATGACATCGCGAAGCTCGCGGGGGTCAATCCTTCAACGGTGTCCCGGGCTTTGAGCAAGCCCGGACGGGTCAGTGCCAAGACGCAGAAGATCATTGAGGACGCCGCCGAGCAGCTCAACTACCGTGTGAATCCGTTCGCGAGGGCCCTTCCCACGGGGCGTACCCAGACCTTTGGCCTGATCGTTGCCGACATCACCAATCCGACGTTCTTCGACATCATCCGGGGTGCGGAATCCACGGGTTCAAGCCGCGATTACACCTTGGTGCTAGCCGAATCCGCGGAGTCGGCGGAGACCGAGGTCACGGCTTCGCGCCGGATGCTCAGCACCGTTGACGGACTGATCCTGGCGAGCCCCCGCATGGACGACGAACAGATACGTGCACTGGCCGCCGACAAGCCCGTGGTTGTCATCAACCGGGACGTCGACGGCGTGCCGTGCGTCGTTCCCGACGTCACCAAGGGGATCGGGCAGGCGGTGCGAAGCCTGGCGGCGAACGGCCACAAGCAGATCGCGTACGTCGCCGGCCCGGCGCAGTCCTGGATGTCCGCCCGCCGTTGGGAAGGCGTCCAGTCCGCCGCCGAATGGTCGAAGCTCGGGGCGGTTCGTGTGGAATCGACCAAACCGACCGTCGACGGCGGCCGCTACGTTGCGAGGGACATCCTGGAGAGCGGCGCGACGGCGGTCATCACCTACAACGACCTCCTCGCCATTGGACTCATGCAGGAACTGCAGGCCGCCGGAGTTCACGTCCCGGACCAGATCAGCATTGTGGGTTTCGACGACATCTTCGGGGCGGACTTCACGACGCCGCCGCTCACCACTGTGCGCTCGCCGTTGGGTGAGTGCGGCTCCCGTGCCGCCACGCTCTTGCTGGACATGCTCCACGGCAACGAAGGGCCGTCCGGAGCTATCCAAGTAGACACGGAACTTGTGGTGCGAGGCTCCAGCGGACGGCTCCTCGCCTAAGCGCGAACAGCTCTGAAAGAACCGCAATGCAACGGACCGGCAATTTTTGGCAACCGGTTGACAGTTTGTGTCAGCCGGACTCAAGATTGATCCATGTCACAGTCCATTGCAGCCAACCCTGACCGGCTCCTTCCCGCGGATCCCGGGACACGCAGCATCGCGCGTTCCCTGCTTGAACGCGTCCAGGACTTGCCCATCATTTCCCCCCACGGCCATGTTGACGCCGCCGTCATCGAAAACAACACCCCGTTCCCGGACCCGGCTGCGCTCCTCGTCAGCCCGGACCATTACGTCACCAGGCTGATCCATGCCAGCGGTGTCTCCCTCGACAAGCTGCGCTCGGGCAGCCCCGACTCGCCGGAATCCCGCGAGATTTGGCGGACGTTCGTCGAGGCCTGGCCGCTCTTTGAAGGCACAGCTTCCGGCTATTGGCTCCGGACCCAGTTCGAAAGCGTGTTCAAGCTCGGAGCCGACCTTGGCGAGATGTCCGCCGACGCGAGCTACGACGCCATCGCCGCGAAACTCGTCGAACCGGATTTCCGGCCTCGCCAGTTGTTCAAGGACTTCAACATCGAAGTTCTCGCCACTACCGACGACCCCCTGGACAACCTGGCAAGCCACAAGGCGCTCGCCGACGATCCCACGTTCAACGGACGCGTCCTGCCGACCTTCCGGCCAGATGCCTACTTGAACATCGCGCACCCGGAATGGGCCGCCAAGGTCGGGAGGTTGATCGAAACCGCAGGGGACGGCGCGAGCGGTTACGCCGGCTACATCGCGGGCCTGGAAAACCGCCGTCGTTATTTCGTGGAACACGGCGCGGTCTCCGCCGACCACGGCGTCCCTACGCCGGCCACCCTCAAGCTCGACGCCGCCGAAGCAGAGGCGCTCTTCGAAAGAGCCCGCGCAGGCAAGGCCACGGTAGCGGACCGCGACGCTTTCGAAGCGCACATGATATACCAGATGGCCCGGATGTCCGTGGAGGACGGCCTGGTCATGACCATCCACCCGGGTTCGTTCCGCAACCACCACCAGCCCACGTTCGAGGCCTTCGGCGCTGACACCGGACACGATATTCCGTTCGCCGTAAATTACACCGAAGCAATCAGGCCGCTGCTGCAGGACTTCGGCACGGACAAGAACCTGCACTTGGTCCTGTTCACCTTGGACGAGACCGTCTTTTCCCGCGAGCTCGCACCGCTCGCTGGCTTCTATCCTTCGGTGTACCTCGGCGCGCCGTGGTGGTTCCTGGATGCCCCGGATGCCATGCTCCGATTCCGCTCCGCGGTGACGGAAACAACGGGCTTCTCAAGGTCGTCCGGTTTCATCGACGATACGCGGGCTTTCTGCTCCATTCCTGCCCGGCATGACGCATCCCGTCGGATCGAAGCATCCTTCCTGGCCCGGCTCGTCGCCGAGCACCGCGTCACGGAAGACCGCGCGCACGAGGTGATTGTCGACGTCGTCGACTCCTCGCCGCGGAGGGTATTCAAGCTGTGAGCATCGAACAACGGATCCTTCCCCAACTGAACCGCGTCACCAAGCCGTTCAGCAGGGCGCCGATCCGCATTGTCCACCTGGGTTTGGGGGCTTTCCACCGCTCCCACCAAGCCTGGTACACGCAGCACGCGGGCGATGCGGCCGAGTGGGGGATCGCCTCCTTCACGGGCCGCCGGCCGGATGCCGCCACCGTCCTCGCGGCTCAAGACGGGCTGTTCACGGTGGTGGAGCGGTCCGACGCAGGCGACTCGTTCGAGGTGATCGGCAGCGTGGTCGAGGCAATTGACGGCGCCGACGTCGCACGCTTCGCCGGACTCATCGCCGCGCCACTCACCTCGGTGGTAACGCTGACCATCACGGAAGCCGCCTACGGTCTCGGTGCCGACGGCAAGCTCGACGCGAACGCGCCCGTCCTGGCGGCCGACCTCGCGGCACTCATCGGCCGTTCAAGGACGCCCACGACGCCGTTGGGCCGCTTGGTCTTCGGCCTCGCCGCCCGCAGGGATGCCGACGCTGGCCCCCTCGCCGTCGTGTGCTGCGACAATCTTGCCAACAACGGAACCGTCGCCAGGAACGCCGTCGTAGGGATGGCAAAGGCGGTCGACGGCGGCCTCGCCGCCTGGATAGATGCCAACGTAGGTTTCGTCGGCACGTCCGTGGACCGCATCACGCCGCGTACCACCGAAGCCGATATCGACGCCGTTTCCGCTGCGTGCGGATACCGCGACGACGCGCCGGTGGTTGCGGAGCCGTTCCGCAACTGGGTGCTCAGCGGCGACTTCCCGGCCGGACGCCCGCGCTGGGAAGACGCCGGAGCTGTTTTCGTCGACGAAATCGAACCTTACGAAAACCGCAAACTGTGGCTTCTCAACGGGGCACATTCCCTCCTGGCCTACGCCGGGCAGTTACGAGGCCACAAAACCGTCGCCGAAGCCCTTGCCGACGACTCGTGCCGTGAAGCAGTTGAAGCGTTCTGGGACGAGGCAGCCGCCCACCTCCACGGTGAGGGCCTGGAAATCCCCGCGTATCGCGCCGCCCTCCTGGAGCGATTCGGCAACTCCCGGATCGAGCACCACTTGGCCCAGATCGCTCTGGACGGGACCACCAAGCTACGGATGCGCGCGCTGCCCGTCCTCCGGGCTGAAAGAGCGGCCGGCCGAAGCGGTGAGGCCACCGCACGCGTGATCGCTGCGTGGACCGCTTATACCGCCGCCGGCTCGGGAATCCAGGATCTGCAGGCTTCAGGCATTGCGTCCGCCAATCTCCTGGAGGGCAGCGCCCGCATCGAGGCGTTGTTGTCCCTCATTGATGCCGGCCTCGCTGCCGATCGCGCAGTCGTGGACCTCGTCGAAAGCCTCGCCACGAGCTTCGACAGCGCCGGCCACCTCAACTAACTCCGAGTTTGTGTACACCTGATACCCCTTAAAACCGGTTTTAAGGGGTATCAGGTGTACACAAACTCGCGTGGAGATTTTTGGCAACCGATTGCCTATTCGTTGCCGAGGTGATTAGAATTACATAAAGCTTCAACAATCCAGGGACAGCTTCAACCGGACGATTCCCCCGGAACCCTGTCCCGCCCGCGACGATGCGTTAGGACTTTTCCATGCTGAAACCCCAAGCCAACTCCATGCGCGAGCTCGTCAATCTCGACGGTCTCTACGCGTTCAAGGTCGATGTCCACCGCTCCGGCCACACCGAAGAGTGGTTCAAGCGCCCGCTTCGCAGCGATCTCGAGATGGCCGTCCCCGCGAGCTACAACGACATCTTCGCCGACCAGGCCATCCGCGACCACGTCGGATATGTCTGGTACCAGCGAGAAGTCCGCGTCCCGCGCGGTTGGGCAGGGGAGCGGATCCACATTCGCCTCGACTCCGCCACCCACGAAGGCATGGTTTACGTCAATGACCAGCTCGTCGCCCAACACGTCGGTGGATACATGCCGTTCAGCGCCGACATCACGGACCTCGTCGAGGCCGGCCGGAGCTTCCACCTCACCATCGCCGTCAACAACGAACTGACGCGCGCAACCATCCCGCCCGGCAAGATCGTTGTCACCGAAGATGGCCGCCGCCAGCAGGCCTACCTGCACGACTTCTACAACTACGCGGGCCTGCACCGGAGCGTCTGGCTCTACAGCACTCCCGCGACCGCCGTTGAGGACATCACCGTGGTGACCGGGTACGACGGCGAGACCGGCACGGTGGACTATGTCGCCGTCGTGCGTGGTGAAGGAAGGGTACGCGCGTCGCTCCGTGACGCCGACGGCGTCGAGGTCGCCACCGCGGAAGGTGCCTCCGGCACGCTGTCCATTCCCGGCGTCGTACTCTGGCAACCGGGCGCCGCCTACCTGTATGAGCTCACCGTGGAAGTGCTCGACGACGGCGGAACGTTGCGTGACGAATACAGCCTCCCGGTCGGCGTGCGTACCGTTGAAGTGAAAGGGAAGCAGTTCCTGATCAACGGAGAACCGTTCTACTTCACGGGCTTCGGCATGCACGAGGACCACTCGTCCATCGGCAAGGGCCACAGCAACGCCCACATGGTCAACGACTTCCAACTGCTCGCGTGGACCGGCGCCAACTCCTTCCGGACCTCGCACTACCCCTACGCCGAAGAAGTCCTCGAATACGCCGATCGCCATGGCATCGTGGTCATCAACGAGACTCCGGCTGTGGGGCTGCATTTGGGATTCGGGGCTGTGTTTGGCGGGATCGCTGAAAAGACCTACGTGGACGGCGGAATCGACGGCAATACCGCCGCCAGCCACCGCCAATCCATCTCGGAGATCGTCGCCCGGGACAAGAACCATCCCTCAGTCGTCATCTGGAGCATCGCCAACGAACCCAACGCCTCGGAGGAAGGGGCGCGCGAGTACTTCCAGCCCCTGGCCGAATTGGCGCGCGAACTGGACCCGACCCGTCCGGTGGGGTACGTCAACGTCATGTTCGATACGCCGGACAAGGAACTCATCGGCGATCTCTTCGATGTCATCATGCTCAACCGCTACTACGGCTGGTACCTGAACAACGGTGACCTGCAATCGGCCGAACAGGCGTTGAAAAAGGAACTCCTCGCCTGGGAAACGAAGTACGGCAAGCCCATGATCATGACCGAATATGGCGCCGACACCATGCCTGGCCTCCACTCCCTCTACGCCCAACCGTGGAGCGAGGAATACCAAGCTGGATTCCTGGACATGTACCACCGCGTCTTTGACCGCGTGGATGCCATGGTGGGCGAACAAGTGTGGAATTTCGCCGACTTCCAGACCTCCAACGGAATCATGCGCGTGGACGGCAACAAGAAGGGCGTCTTCACCCGGGACCGCCGGCCCAAAACCGCCGCCTTCGCCCTGCGTTCGCGCTGGAGCATCCTCAACAACCGCAAGCCAAAGGCCTAGCGCCATCTCATCGCAATGCCGGGGCTTTCAGCACCGGCAAGGGTAAAGGAGCCCGCAATGAACAAGCTCAACAAGGTCAGCATTTTCGGCTATGGTGCCGGCGATGCCGCCAACAACCTGGCCTTCACCACAGCCACCATGTTCCTCCTGGTGTACTACACCGACGTCGCCGGGATATCGGCCGCCGCGGCGGGTACGCTCCTGCTTACCGTCCGGATCTTTGACGCCTTCTCGGACGTCTTCGCCGGAAGGCTGGTCGACCGGGCCTTCAGCCAGCGTTTCGGAAAATTCCGGCCATTCATCATGTTTGGCTCCATTCCGCTGCTGTTGCTGAGTGTCGCGTCGTTCTCGATTCCGCAAATCGGCGAAACCGGCATGCTGCTTTATGCCTACGTGACGTACGCGGCCCTCGGACTGGCCTACTCCCTGGTCAACATCCCCTATGGCTCGCTGGCCGGGGCCATGACCCAAGATGCGGGAGAACGCGCGAAGCTGGGATCGGCACGCATGGTGGGTGCCCTCCTGGTCAGTTCCGCACTGGGCATCTTCGTTGCGCCGCTCATCAAGCCCGGGGTCAACCTCCAAGCGGTATTCACTACGATCACCCTGGTCTTCGTGGTGATCGGGGCGGCCCTGTATTTCTTCACTTTCCTGACGGCAAAGGAACGCGTGCACCGTTCCGTGCCGAAGGTTTCCTTCAGCCAAAGCATGGCGACGCTGAAGACCAACCGGCCGCTCCTCATGCTGTGCCTCAGCTCCTTCCTGTTCCTCACCGGATACATGGCCATGTCTTCCGTGCAGCTCTACTACTTGAGGGACGTCCTGGGCCGCTTGGACCTTTACGCCCTGCTTTCGATCATCCAGTTGGTGGTGACGCTCGCCCTGGCTCCGCTCATGCCAAGGCTCGTCCGCAAGTTCGGCAAGAAAACCATTTACGTTGCCGCCGGAGCGTTTGCCATCGTTGGCGGAGCAATTGTCTTCTTCGCTCCAGCCGCCATGCTCTGGTTCGGTTTCGCCGGCCTCCTCCTGAGCATGCTTGGGGTCATGGCCGTCAACATCGTGGTGTGGGCCTTGGAAGCTGACACCGTGGAGTACGGCGAATGGAAGACCGGGGTCCGGACCGAAGGCATCACGTACGCGCTGTTTTCCTTTACCCGCAAGACCGGACAGGCCGTCGGCGGCGCATTGGCCGCCTATGCGTTGGCGATCGGCGGATACAAGTCCGGAGCCACCCACAGTGCCGAATCGCTGCAGGCCATCCAGTTTGCCGCAGGAGCCCTGCCCGCAATCATGACCATCCTGGCAGTCGCTGTCATGTCCAAGTACAAGCTGACGGACGCCCTCCACGAGCGGATCGTCAGGGAGATCGCCGCCCGCCGTTCGGCCGCAGTGCAGCACCCGGAAATGGAAGCTTCCTTGAAGTAACCGCTGCGCCCCCAACCAACCCTCGAGTTTGTGTACACCTGACACCCCCTAAAACCGGTTTTAAGGGGTGCCAGGTGTACACAAACTCGAGGAGAATCAATATTGCAACCGGTTGCCAAATATTGTCATCCAAGCTAATCTCATCAATATCCGCGTTGTGATGCACATCGCATTCTCTTCGGATCAGCCCTCGATCAGCCCTCTATCAGCACTCCGTCAGCACCCGTGAAAGGACCGGCTGTGAAAATCATTGCCGCTGAAGTCTTCGTGACCAGCCCTACCCGCAATTTCGTCACCCTTCGGATTACGACGGAGGACGGTGTCACCGGCATCGGCGACGCCACCTTGAACGGCCGGGAACTCGCCGTCGCCGCCTACCTCAAGGAGCACGTCGCGCAGTTGCTGATAGGCAAAGATCCGCACCGGATCGAGGACACCTGGCAGTTCCTGTACCGTTCCTCGTACTGGCGGCGGGGTCCGGTCACGATGGCGGCGATTGCCGCCGTCGACATGGCGTTGTGGGACATCAAGGGCAAGATCGCCGGGCTGCCTGTCTACCAACTCCTGGGCGGGGCGTCGCGCAACGGCCTGCGCGCCTACGGGCATGCATCGGGTTCGGACATTCCCTCGCTGTTCGACTCCATCCGGGAACACCTGGAGCTCGGGTACAAGTCCATCCGGGTCCAGACCGCGATTCCTGGCATCAAGGCCGTGTATGGCGTCGCCGCGCAGGCACAGGCCTCGGGGGAGCGCTACGACTACGAACCCGCGGGCCGCGGTGCGTTCCCGCAGGAAGAGGATTGGGATACACGTGCCTACCTGCGCCACCTGCCCACCGTCTTCGAGGCTGTGCGCAACGAGTTCGGTCCGGAGATCCCGCTGCTGCACGACGGCCACCACCGCATGACCCCGATCCAGGCCGCGAAGCTCGGCAAAGCCCTGGAACCGTACGATCTCTTCTGGCTGGAGGACTGCACGCCGGCCGAGAACCAGGAAGGCCTGCGCCTGGTCCGCCAGCACACCACAACGCCGCTGGCCATCGGGGAGATCTTCAACACGGTCTATGACTTCCAGACCCTCATCAAGGAACAGCTCATCGACTACGTCCGGGCCGCGTCCACGCACTTCGGCGGGATCAGCCCGTTGAAGAAGGTCATGGACTTCGCCGCGCAGTACCAGATCAAGTCCGGCTTCCATGGGCCTACCGATATTTCCCCGGTCGGTTTCGCGGCGCAGCTGCACGTGGGCCTGGCCATCCACAACTACGGCATCCAGGAATACATGCAGCACTCGGAGAAGACCAACGAGGTCTTCCAGCAGTCCATGACCTTCACCGACGGCTACCTGCACCCAGGCGACAGGCCAGGACTCGGCGTCGAATTCAACGAGGAAGCCGCGAACGCCTTCCCGTACCAGCAGGCCTACCTGCCTTACAACCGCCTCGTGGACGGCACCGTCCATGACTGGTAATGTCAGCGCCCCGCAGTAGTATGCGGGCATGCCTGACGAGCCTGAGTACCCTGCGCCCTTGAACGCCGTCGCCGCGCCTTCGCCCCGCCAGACCGAGCCTTTGTCTACGGTCTCCCGGGTGCCGGTGATCGCCAAGTTCGTCTGGCCGAAGTACATCCAGTACGTTCCCGCCATGGTAACCCGGACGGCCGAGGGCAAGGTGCTGGTGCAATGGTGGCCGAATCCTTTTGGATCGGCCACCAGGTCCACCTGGTTGAAGGATACGGATATCCGGGCGGAACTCCGTTACGCGAAATGAGTCATGCTGCCGGGTTCGCGACGTCCACCAGGCGGGTGTTGTCGTCCACGAGTTCCACCGGCCTCAGGGTCCAGTTCGACGCCACCTTGTACGCATCGGCGAGCACGGCGTCCAACAGTTCCTGCCCCCTGGTTTCCTTGGGGTCGATCCAATCGTCGATCATGTCCGCGGCGATCGGTACGGGGAGCCGGTCGTGGAGGTTGTGCAACCGCTCATGGACGCCGTCCGGCGGCGAATCCATGGTCAGGATGGTGCAGGACAATCGCCAGGCGCCGGGAGCTGACCTGTCTTCGATGTTGGGGTCGCGCCACGGCGCGAACAGGCCGGCGAAGGTGATCAGTTCATCTTGCGGTTCAACAATGTAGCGCTGCTTGGGGTCCTTGCGGCCCGGCCCCGACTTCTTCCACTCGTAATAGGCCGACGCCGGAACAACCGCCCGCCATTTGGGCAGGGAAGCCTTGAACGCCGGAAGCCGCGCCGCTGTTTCCGAGCGCGCGTTCCAGGTAGGCACTTTCGAATCGAACGTCTTGGAGAACGACGGCACCAAGCCCCACCGCCCCGCGGCGAGTTCCCGGCCCACCGAGTCGTCTTGCGCCCTGCCGCGCAGGAAGACCACAGGATCTGTTGGGTTGATCTGGAGGGTCGGCGAGGGATAATCGGTATCCCCGCGCAAGACCGCGCCCAGCTTCCTTGAGAGATAGTCCGCTTCGAAACCCACACTGAACCGACCACACATAGCGATATTCTTACCTAGCACGTGGAATCCGCGCCAGTACTGGTGGGTTTTCCGGACCCTGGCGGGCGAGCGCAGCAACCGGACATCGGGAAGGAAATCTCATGGGCAATTCCCTGGGCGGTGACACACCGGGGGGCCACGGACCGATCCCGCCATTGAGCGGACCGATCCCCCCATTGAGCGGTCCGGTCCTGGCAGGCGTGCTTCCGAACCAAGGTGCGGCAGTTGTTCGGAAAGCGGCCGAAGTAGCGCTGGGCGCGGGTTTGGAACTGGTCCTCGCATTCGCAGATGTCACGAGTTTCCCGGCGGCGGGGGACCGCGACGGGCACGTGGCGGCACAATCGATCGACCCCGACGGCATCGACGACGACGCCACGGCTATAGCGGAGTCGCTCAAGTCAGAGGTCGAGGGTCTTTTGCGGGACACGGACCTGCCGTGGTCGTTCGTGGTCCTCGCGGGGGAACCGGCCCGGTCGTTGGGGCGCTACGCCGCATCCATCGCCGCGTCGATGATCGTCGTGGGAACCAAGGAACATGGTTTGGGGTCCAAGTTCGAGGGATTGGTCACCGGATCGGTTGCGCTTCACCTGGCCCACACCCAAAACCGCCCGGTACTGGTTGTTCCCTTGGGGCAGCATCGCTCCGGCAGGGATGAATGAGGGAGAACGGGAGCGCGGCCGCGACCGGCGTCGGGGCTGAAACGCCGCACGCCAAGCCGGGTAGGCCACATCGCCCGATCCACCTGCACGGCGGATTCATCCTGCTCGTGGTGGCGGGAGGGATCCTGGGCGCCTTGAGCCGTTATGCGTTCGGTTTGGCCGTTCCGCCTCCGGGAGGGTGGCCGTTGGCCACCTTGCTCATCAATTTGTCCGGAGCTTTTGCCCTGGGGTGGCTCCTTGAGGGCCTCGCGAGGAGCGGTCCCGACGCCGGACTCCGCCGGGTTGCCCGGCTCGCCGTCGGTAGCGGGTTCCTTGGCGCCTACACCACCTACAGCACCCTGGCCCTCGACTCGGTGCATCTCTTCAGTGCCGGTCGTTCCGCGGATGCCCTGTGGTACTTGGCCGCTAGCCTGTTCGGCGGGGCCCTCGCCACAACCCTCGGCATCTGGTTCGGCACATTCCGGCATCGTACCGTTCAAGGAAAGAAGCCATGACCGTCCTGTTGATCGCATTGGCCGGTGGCGTAGGCGCAGCGGCACGTTTCATCGTTGACGGGCTGGTCCGCTCCTGGGCCCGCACCGCTTTGCCGCTCGGGACGATCATCATCAACGTTTCGGGATCATTGCTCATGGGGATCCTGGCCGGCTTCGTGATGGCGAAGCATGCGCCCGAATCGCTGCAACTTGTCCTTGGCACCGGGTTCCTGGGCGGGTACACCACCTTCAGCACGGCAAGCCTGGAAACAGTCAGGCTCGTCCAGAGCGGACGGCCGGCCTTGGCCGTCCTCAACGGGCTCGGCACCATGGTGGCGTGCGTCGCGGCGGCGGCTACCGGCGTCGGGCTTGTCACGCTGCTCTGAGCCGGCGGGTCCTCCAGGTCAGCTACCGGAGATCTCGATTTCGTCGAAGGGCTCTGACGACTCCACCCTGTCCAGGATCGATACCCGGCTGACGATCCTGGCCAGGTCTTCGGACCGGGCGTTCGTCTTGTGCGCCGGGTCCTGGGCGATGTCCCAATCCAAGGGGCCGTTACCGATCAGGAAAAGGGTGATGTCCTGCTCATAAAGGACATCGACCACATCGCTGAACCGCTCCCAAGCCTTCGCCGATCCGACGGCGGATTCATGGGAAGGTGACGGTACGCCGTCGATCACCCACGTGCGGTGTTCCTCCGCCAACGCGCGATAATCCTCAGCCGACGCCGGCCAACCGCACAGTTCCGCGAAACCGATCCACAGGACGTCCTCCGCGGACTTGACGTTGAGCGGCTTCGTCGTCGGGAGGAGCACGTGCCGTTGGGATGGCTGCGGCGTGAACAGCCCGAACGCGCCTAACTGGGCCGACGTCCCGGGGGTGATGATGCGGCCCTTGCTGAACGCTTCTCCGGCGCGGAACCCGTCCGGCGCATCAACGGCAACAGGGGCCTCGGTGGTCGTGAACTCGGTGCTTTCCTTGTCCTCCACGCTCTCCATCATCTCCTTCATCACACGTTAGAGCCAGCTTTTCTTCTTGAAGATCCAGTACATGATCAGTGAGGCCGCGACCATCATGCCGATCGCCATCGGATAGCCAAAGGGCCAATGGAGCTCGGGCATGACGTCGAAGTTCATTCCGTAGAGCCCGGTAACGAAGGCCGGCGCGAAGAAAATAGCCGCCCATGACGAGATCTTCTTGGTTTGCTCGTTTTGCGCCGCGCTTGCCTCGTTCTGGCGGTTCGCGGTCAAGGTGCCGTCGAGCGTCAGGGCGTTTTGCAGGAGGTCGCGGAAGCCATTCGCGCGGGAGATGACCTGCTCTACGTGGTCCTCCACGTCCCGGAGGCTTCGCTGCAGTTCAATGTCCACCCCGTACTTCACGAATCCGCGTTTGAGGGATGCCATCATTTCCGGCAAGGGATTGATGGCGCGCTGGAACTGGATGACTTCGCGTGCCAGTTCGTAAATCCGGCGGGACACGTCGGGATCGCCGCCGAACAGTTGGTCCTCGATTTCGTCGATGTCGTTTTCCAGTCCGGCAATGACGGGGCCGTAGTCGTCCACTACTTGGTCCAGCAATGCGTACAGCACGGCTTCCGGGCCATGGCGCAACAGCTCTGGCCGTTCCTCCAGTTTGCGCCGCACGCGCGCGACACCCGGCGTCTCGGCGTGGCGGACGGTCACCACGAAGTTGCTACCGGTGAAGATGTGGAGCTCGCCGAACTCCACGGTCTCTGTTTCGTCGAGGTACCGGGCTGGCCGGAGGACGGTGAAGAGGTTGTTGTCGTAGCGTTCCAGCTTGGGCCGCTGGTGGGCGTTGACGGCGTCCTCGACGGCGAGTAGATGGAGTCCGAATTCGGCCGCCAGCGCTGACATTTCAGCTTCGTCCGGCCGGTAGAGGCCGATCCATACCATCCCGCCGTGGGCGGCCAGCGTTTCGACGCTTTGCTCCAGGTTTTCCGGAGTGGCGGTCCGGATGCCGTCAACGTAGACGGCGTTGTCGATGATGGTCACAACGTGGTTCTCCTTCCTTTACTGCATTGCCCCGATGATGGCCCCGGCGACGGTCATCGCCACAATATCGTGGCCTGAATCGATCACGGTGACGGCGGAGGGCTTGCCTGCGAAGCCATTGTGGATGACGTGGCCGCCAGCACGGAAGACGACGGCCACCACCAATGCGAAGAACGCCGCGGGAAGGCTTCCGTGCACGTCGAGCCTGCCGATGAGGACCGCGAGGACAATGCTCGTCAGGGCCGCCGCCACGATCATGGGGACCCAGATCCGCGTCCCGCCGTCGATCTTCTTGAGGTCCTCTTCGGTCTTGCCGATCGCTTCCATCCATCTCCGGCCGAGGACCGCGGGCATGTACCAAATGAACCCGATCACCAGGCTGGAAACGAAGGCCAGGAGTATGGCCAGCCAGTTGAGCTGCGACATAGAAGTGAGCCAATCCATTCTGGAATCCTAGTCGTCCACGGTGGGCGGTACCTCGGGAGCCTGCTGCGGCTTCCGCTTTTTCGTTTCGGCGGTTTCCACCAGCCTGCCGATCAGCGGCTCTGTCCGGTAGGGGATATGGGTGTGCAGCGCGAGGACCGTTTCGGTGCGGATCACGCCTTTGATCCTGAGGATGGCGCGGAGGGCTGTCTGCAGGTTGTGCGTGTCCGTGGCCACCACCCTGCACAAGAGGTCGCCCCTCCCGGAGATCTCGTGCACTTCCAGCACTTGCTGGATGCGCCGCAGGGCGCCGATGACGCCGTCCAGTTCGCGGTGGGTCACCTCCAGGGTGACGAAGCCGACGACGTCGTAGCCCACCTTTTCGAGGTCCACTTCACGTCCGCCGTCGTTCAGCACGCCCGAGCGGACAAGGCGCCGCATGCGGGACTGTGCCGTGTTGCGGGCGATCCCGAGGGATTCGCTGAGCTCGCCGATCTGGACGCGCGGATCGCGAATCAGTTCCAGAAGGATCTTGAGGTCGGTGGGGTCCAGCGGATGCACTCATCACTCCAAATCAATTACGGCTACCGGGGCGCACCAATTTTGACTGTTTTGGTCAACTATTCCATAGCTTTCTGCTCAAAAGGGCAGGGCTAGGCCATTCTGTTGCCATCGATATCCGGCTGTCGCGTCCCTGCCCACAAAGCGGGAGGCGTCGCGGCCATAGAAGCGAAGGCACGGAAATGACTGTCTTGAGCGAACTCCGCATGCGTCCGGCCACCGCCGGCCGCTGGGGCTGGGACGCATCCACCACGGCGCGGTTGGTTCTTGCCGGCGCCGTGATGTTCACGTTGCTGGTCGGCGCCAACCTGGCCAGCCCGCTGTATCCGCTGCTCGAAGTCCGGCTGGGAATTTCGTCCCTCGGCGTTACCGTGGCGTTCGCGAGCTACGTCGTGGCGCTCGTGGCTGTGCTCATGCTCGCGGGCCATTGGTCGGACCACATCGGTCGACGGGCTGCCCTCGTGCTGGCAGTGGTGGTGGGGCTGGCCGGTGGCCTGGTTTTCGCGTCGGCCGACAACCTGCTGATGCTCTCGCTCGGCCGGATGCTTCAAGGAGTCGCGGTGGGCCTGGCTACCGGAGCCAGCTCCGCCGCCCTGCGGGAGTTGCTTCCCTACCGGCCCGAGTGGGCTTCCCGCTTCACGCTGCTTTCCTCGTCCGGGGGAGTGGCTGCAGGACCAGCCATCGGTGGGTTGCTTTCCCTCCTGCCCGGGCCGACGTCGACGCCGTTCTACGTCCACGCAGCTGCCTTGGTCTTCCTGCTGGTCCCTTTGTGGCTGCTCAAGGCGCGTCCTGCCATTCGGCCCGCGGACGGCCCCCGTCCATACATTGTCCTTGCGCCTCGTCGGCCGTCGGTATCGAGGGACGCCCGTGGAGCGTTTTGGCTCGCTTCCAGCGTGGGTTTTTTGAGCTTCGCCGTGTTCGGGTTCTGCCTTTCGTTGGCCCCCGGATACTTCGCCGCAGTGGTGCACGCCGATTCGCGTCCCATGATGGGGGTCCTGGCTGGACTGACCTTGGGCGCTTCAGCGCTGAGCCAGCTTGTGACCGTCAGAAGCCGCTTCGCGGTGCCCGCGGGACTCGCGGTCCTGGGCGTGTCCGTCCTGTTGCTCGGAGTGGCTGCGTCCATGTCCAATCCCGTCCTGCTCGTGGCCGCGAGCCTGGCCGCCGGCGTGGGGCAAGGCCTCTCATTCCGGACCGTTTTCAATGACGTTGCCGGCAAAGTCGAGGCATCCCGGCACGCCCAGATCATCAGCACGGTGTACGTGATCACTTACCTGGGCAGCGCAGTGCCGGTGGTGGGCCTCGGAGCTGCCGCGTCCGTCTTGGGACTGGGACCCGCTGCCAGCGCTTTCACCGTCGTGTGCGGCGTCGCAGCCATGGTGCTCGCCGCGGTTTCCGTCCGTGGAGCGCTCGCGAAGCGCTGAAGGGCTCCGCCAGGCTACCAAAATTGCAAAGATAGGTTTGCAAAGAAATCCTTGCAAAGGTTTCTTTGCAAGCGTACCGTTTGGTACATGGACAAGGTTCAGGAACCGGGCGTTCCCCTCCGCAAGGTGGACACGGCGTCCCTTAAGGCACTCGCGCATCCGTTGCGGGTGCAAATTCTCGAGATGCTCTCCCGTTACGGCGCGCAGACTGCGTGCAGCCTGGCTGAACTCCTGAACGAATCCAGCGGCGCAACGAGCTACCACCTTCGGCAGCTTGCCAAATTCGACTTCGTGCGCGAAGTCGAAGGCAAAGGGACGGCGCGGGAGCGGTGGTGGGAGCGCCCCAAGGGTGCCATCCAGATCACTTCGCCCGAATTGGCGCAATCTCCCGCCACGCAGGAGGCTTCACGGCTCGTCACGCGTGAATTCGAACGCAACAGGCAGTCCGTCCTCGCGGATTTCATGGCCCACGGCATGGATTCACTTGGCGAGGAATGGCTGGAGGCTGCCATCGTCAACACCGCGAACGCCCGCATGTCCGCCGAGCAGCTCCACCGCTATTCCCATGCCGTGGAGGCAATGGCCTACAAGCTGCTCGAGGAAATTCGGAGCGAGCCCGAACAGGAAGACGCCCGTCCTGTGCAGATCCATTTCAACGCGTTCCCGATCCTGGGCGTCCCCGCATGGGCCGGGGACAAGAAATCCCGCGACGCCAAGTCGCATGCAGCAATTACCGAAGGGAAACAGTCATGAGCACCGCCACCGCATCATGCGGCACTTATCGCCGGCCCTCAATGTTGGAATCGGCGGCCGCGGGAATCGGGTCAAGCCTGGTTTCCTGGTCCGAGCGCAGGCGCTACGTCCCGCCCGTGGATCCTGGTCTGCAGCGTGCTGCTTTGATGCGTCGCCGGGAACTCACGGAATTGCGGCAGGACGCAATCGGGGCGGCACACTCCGGCCTGGAACCCCGCGGCTAAGGGAACAGCCGCTAAGAAGCTATTCGGGCAGGGGCCCGTGGTTGCCTTGGATGTGCTCGAAGACGAGGGTCGTCTCCGTGTGGCCCACTACGGGATCGGTAGCGAGGTTGTCCAGGACCCAGTCGCGGAGGTCGTCCGTGTTTGCGACGGCGATGTGCAGCAGGTAGTCCACGGAACCCGAAGTGTGGAATGTGGAGATGACGGCGGGAAGCGCAGGCACGCGGGCCGTGAAGCGATCAATCTGGTCGCGGTCGTGGGCGCGCAGGCGGACGGCGATGAGGGCCTGCACCGAGCGTCCGATGGCCGGAAGGCTCAGGACCGCTTCGAAACCTTCGATGATCCCGCGCTCGGAAAGCGAACGCGTACGCATGAGGGCCGTGGACGGTGCGATGCCTACGAGTTCCGCCAATTGCTTGTTGGAGATGCGTGCATCGTCAACCAGTGCCGCGAGAATACGCTCGTCGATCGCGTCCAATGGTTCGCTGATCCCGACGGGGCGAACATTCTTCGGGGTGGTGGTCACGGATCCTCCTGAAAGCACTATCTATTCATCATAGACGGCACTTTCCGCATATCCCATTTATTTCCAACACGAATTCCGAATTTTAGGGAGATTCGCACCCAATTCTCCGGTGAATCGTTTCTTGAGTGCTGTAGTGGCGGCGGAGGGGCCGCGACCCGCGCCGGCGCGGCGTCTCTGGAATCCTACGTCAAGCGGGCTCCTGAGGCTGCCTGTGCGACTTGCGGGTGTAGCAATTCCATTCCCGCCCGGCCTTCCAGGGCATCCGCCAGACGTGCGTGTGAGCCATGGCTATCCGCGCCCGGCCGCATTAGCATAAATGGACTGGGGTTGTCAATTCCAATGGTGAATCAGATGACTCGGGGAGGCACTAGGGATGAGTGATATCAGTCCATTACGGAATGCGGTCCGCCACGGGAGCGGCCTCAAGCAATTGGGAGGAACGTGGGGCGAACTCCTTGCGGAGTTTCTCGGCACGTTTGTCTTGATCTCCTTCGGTGACGGCGTTGTGGCCATGGCGGTCGCCGCTTTGCCCGGCTCAGGCAGGGCAGCCACACCCACTACGATCTTCATGGCGGCCGGTGATTGGCTGTTGATCACATGGGGATGGGCCCTGGCGGTGACGCTGGCGATCTACGTCGGGGGCGGAGTGAGTGGCGCCCACATCAATCCGGCCGTGACGGTGGCTTTCGCCATACGGAGGAAATTTCCATGGAAGAAGGTCGGGCCTTACATTGTGGCCCAAGTGGTCGGTGCCTTCGCCGGCGCCGCCCTCGTGTACCTCCTGTATCACGACGCCATTGACGCCTACAACAAGGCCGTCGGTACGGGGCGGGGCGATCCGAAGGGGCTGGCGACGTATTCGATCTTCGCGACCTTCCCGGCGCCGTACTTCAATGGAAACCCGGTAGGCCCGCTTATCGACCAGATTGCGGGCACGGCCTTCCTCGTCATGTTCGTGGTGGCAATCATCGACCTGCGCAATACGGCTGTCCAGGCGAACCTCGGTCCGTTCATGATCGGCCTGGCCGTCGCGGCGATCGGCATGTCGATCGGCGCGAACGCCGGCTATGCGATCAACCCCGCCCGTGACTTCGGCCCGAGGCTGTTCGCCTGGCTGGCAGGATGGGGAAACACGGCGCTTCCGGGAACGGTGGACGGATCATTCAGTTGGTACTTCTGGGTGCCGATCGTCGGTCCCCTCGTGGGTGGCGTGATCGGCGTCCTGATTTACGACTGGTTCATTGGTGACGTCCTGCACGCGCGGGCGCGGCTCGCGGAAGAACCGCCTCCGGGGCGTACCGGCGTCGATGACGTCCAGACGGCGGAGAGCTAGGGGTTACGCGGAAGGGACGACGACGGCGGACTCGCGGGCCGGCGGGCGGTGCACGACGGCGGTGATCACCGCCGTCGTGCAGCCCAGTGCTATGACGGTCCACGCGAGGGCTGCCCAGCCGAATGCCTGGAAGGCAAGTCCTCCGGCCCAACCGATGACGCTGGAACCCAGGTAGTAGGAAAGGTTGTAGAGGGAAGCAGCCTGCGCGCGCCCCGTGCTTGCGATGATGCCCGTCCAGCCGGAGCCGATGCTGTGGGCCGCGAAGAAGCCGCCGGTGAAGACCACCAGGCCGGCAAGGACCGCCGCAATGTTGTTCCAAAGAGTGAGTCCAAGCCCCAAAGTCATGATGGCGATGCCGGCGAGCAATACCGTGCGGCGGCCGAAACGCATGGATAGCCCGGCGCCCCACCGCGAGCTGACCGTACCGGACAGGTAGGCGAGGAAGATCAAGCTCACCACTGTTGCGGGCAGGCCGAAGGGCTCCGCGTGGAGGCGGAAGCCGAGGTAGTTGTAGACGGCGACGAAGCCGCCCATCAACAGGAATGCCTGGATGTACAGGGCAAGAAGCCGCGGATTGGAAGAATGCGCGGACAGCGTCTTCAAGGCGCCGCGCAAGCCACCGGCAGCACTGGGCGTGAAGCGCCGCGGCTTTGGAACCAGAAGGAGGAACAACACAGCGGAAACGGCGGCCAGGACCGAAACCGATAGGGCGGCGGCGCGCCAACCCCACATCTCACCCACAGGCCCGGCAAGCAAACGGCCGGAAAGTCCGCCCAGTGTGGTTCCGGCAACGTAGCTTCCGGCGGCCAGGGCGGAGTGGACCTTGCTGACTTCCTCGTTCAGGTACGCAATTGCGATTGCGGGGATTCCGCCCAAGGCCATGCCTTCCAGCGCCCTCAATGAGAGAACGAGTGGAAAGGTAGGGGCAAGGGGGACCAAGATGCCGAGGACCGTGGCTGCGGCGATGCCGATGGTCATGGCCCGCACCCGGCCGATCCTGTCTGCTAGGAAGGACCATGGCAGTACCGTCAGGGCGAGGCCTACCGTGGCCAGGGAGATCGTGAGGGCGGCCTCCGAGGCTGAGATTTGCAGTTCGTTGGCCATGAGCGGCAGCACTGCCTGCGTGGAGTACAACTGCGCGAACGTCGCGACGCCGGCGAGGGCGAGGCCTGCGAGGATCCTTCGATACGCGGTGGATCCCTTGAGGTGGCCTTCCCATTCCGGCTCAGTAGTGCTTCGAGATGCTGTGCTTGTGCTCACCCATCCACCGTACGGCGAGCCCGAGTGATGATTCCAATGCATGATTTGACTATGATTGATAGCAGTTTCGGATTGATTCCGTGAGACCCCGGGCTTCGGAGCAGGGGATTGTGGAGGGTTCGGTGGACATTGAACACAAGCAACTGGTCCAGTTGCTTCCCCTGTTGCCTTTGCTCAATGAGCTGGGCCGGACCGAACACATCACAGAAACGGCGGAGCTGCTCGGAGTACCCCAATCCACGGTGAGCCGGGCGCTGGCCCGGGCGAGCGCCGTCGTCGGAATCGAGTTGCTGGTGCGCGAAGGCCGCGGAGTCCGGCTGACCCAAGCCGCCAAAAGCCTCCTTCCCTACATCGAGTCCGCGCTCGCGGATGTCCAGGCCGGATTGGACACCGTGCGCCACGAATCGGACGTGGTCCGCGGACGCATCGCGGTGACCTTCCAGCACACCTTCGGCGAGGCAACCCTGCCCCTCCTGATGAGCGCTTTCCGCGGACGGCACCCGTCAACGGCCTTTGAACTCAGCCAGGGAGCGCGTGCGGCGTGCCTGGACCTGCTCACTGCCGGCGACGCTGATTTCGCCCTGACGGCTCCCGTTGCCGGCCCCGGGAGGAACCTCGGTTCGGCGGGGCTGTACAAGGAGCCGCTGAGGCTCGTGCTCCATCACCGCCACCCGCTGGCGGAACGCGCAAGCCTCCGGCTCTCCGAGCTGAGGTTCGAACCATTCGTCTCCATGGGCCCGGGTTACGGACTGCGCTCGCTGACCGACGCGATCTTCCGGGATGCAGGGTTCAGGCCCCGGGTTGCCTTCGAAAGCCAGGACTCGCACACCATCCGAGGGTTGGTTTCCGCGGGGCTGGGCTACAGCATCCTTCCCCCTGGCGGTCTCGGACCCGGCCCCCAAGGTGTCCTGGAGTCCACGGATCTTGGCTGGGTGGAGGTTTCGCTCGAATCGCCGCTCGCATTCCGGGAGATCGGGATCGCGTGGCGGGAACGACGCAAGGAGCCCGACCCCGTGCGGCTTTTCCGCGAACTCGTGCTTTCCGAAGGACCGGGCCTGCTCGCGGGCCTCGTGAAAGCACGGTCCGAGAGCAAGTAGGACCAGCGAGAAGCCGCGCGTTACTCTTTTGGTCGTGAGTACAGACGTGGAGACAGCAGAAGAGGGTGCTCGTCCGGTCACGGTCATCGGGCTGGACATCGGCGGTACCAAGACCCGCGGCGTACGGTTCGAGGACGGAATACCTGTCCGGGACGAGAGTACGGGCAGTTCCAACGTCCAGAACGTCACGCGCGAGGCGGCGGAGAAGAGCCTTGCCGAGCTCTTTGCCATGATCGGCGGCGGTGCTGTTGATCGCGTGTTGGCCGGTGCGGGCGGAATAGACACGGAAGCGGACGCTCGTGCGCTCGCCGAGCTGATCGAGCCCCATGTTCCCGGCGCGCAGGTCACAGTGGTCCATGATTCGCAATTGCTGCTGGCGGCGGGCCGGGCGAGCACCGGGGTGGCTGTCATCGCGGGGACCGGTTCCGCGGCGTGGGGGAAGAACGCCGACGGCGTCGAAGCCCGCGCCGGCGGGTGGGGTTACCTCCTGGGCGATGAAGGCAGCGGCTACTGGCTCGGCAGGGAAGCCGTGCGGCACAGCCTCCGCCGGATGAACAAAGGCCTCGAACCGGACGCACTCACTGCGGCACTCCTTGACTCCTGTGGCGTGGACGACCCCAATGAGCTCATCGCGCTGTTCCATTCGAAGGAAACCGGCCGGCGCTACTGGGCCCAGCGGGCGGCGACCGTTGTCGAAACAGCGAAGGCCGGACTCGACGTGAGCCGCCAATTGCTGGACCAGGCCGGGCGGGACCTCGCGGAACTGGCGGCGCAGCCTGTACGGCAATTGGGCCTGGACGGGCCGGTCATCCTGGGTGGCGGCCTCGGCATGAACGTGGAGCCGTTGCAGGCGGCATTCCGTGCCGGGCTTGCCGCCCACGGGATCACCGACGTTCGCGTCCTCGACCAGGAACCCGTATTCGGTGTCCTGCGGATCGTGGAGGAGCTACCCTAGCCCTGCAGCTCCTCTTGGGACCGTGCCCTGGTCCTCGGCTTAAGCTGGACCGCGGGCATGGGAGGCGCGGGAATGCGTCCGGCTTCGGCTCCGGCGTCCGGGCCGTGTCCGCTGACCCGGCCGAAACGGGCGGAGCGGGCTTCCTCGTCGCTGAGGGAGGCTTGTGCTTCCCAATCCTCGCGCGCTTGCTCCACTTCTTCGTGCGTGCGGCCCACGAAGTTCCACCACATCAGCACGTCCTCCTCGAAGGGTTCACCGCCGAGGAGCATGAAAAGCGTTCCCGGCTTCGCGTCGAGGTGAAGCGCGTCCCGGCCCGCGCCGAGGAACGCCAGCGGGCCGGGATCGACCGTTTGGCCATCGATCACGGCGGAGCCGTCGAGGACGAGGACGGCATGTTCGAAGGTGGGGTCCAGCGGCACGTCGATACTGCCTGATGCCGAGACTTCGACGCCGACGATCGGGCTGAACATGACGGCGGGGGAGTGTTGCCCCGCGAATTCGCCAACGAGCACCGTGGCTGTGTAGGTGTCCGTGATGACCCTTGGCAAGTCGACGACTTGCTGGAACGACGGCGCGCGGTGCCGTTCGGCGTCCGGCAAGGCAACCCAAAGCTGCAGCCCGCGGGACAGCGGCAGGAGGTCTCCGCCGTCGGGCGCTTTGGGAAGGGCGGCCGGGAGAACGGCGAACTCGGAATGCGAAATGCCGCGGCCCGCCGTCATGATGTTCAACTGGCCGGGACGGACCACGACGTCGCTTCCCACGCTGTCGCGGTGCCGCACTTCGCCTTGGAGCGGCCACGTGACGGTCTGGAGACCGGTGTGGGGGTGGGGGAGGACGCTCATTGCCACGCGGTCGGGGCCGAAGCTGTCGAGGAAGCACCAGGCGCCCACGGTCGGCAGGCCGCGCTGGGGGAGGGTGCGGGAGACCGTCATCGCGCGGACGCCGCCTAGCGGAACGTCGCGGGATGGCCATAGTTGGACGCACGGTCCCGTGCCTACATGGCCGGCGGGGCAGACTTCCTCGGCCGGGGCCGTTTCCAGGTTGGTCACGATGCATCTCCATGTGCTGAAATGTTGGAAAATGTACTATTCTGTTCCGCGTGAACAGTGCCGTTTTGAGCTACCACGACGCCATCCTTTACCGCTCGGGGGAACGCTACCGCATCCTGGCCGGAGCCATCCATTACTTCCGGGTCCACCCGGACCACTGGCGGGACCGGCTGGGCAAGCTCAAAGCGATGGGCGCCAACACCGTTGATACCTATGTCGCGTGGAACTTCCACCAGCCTAATCCTGACGCCGCCCCGGATTTCAGCGGATGGCGGGACCTCGGACGGTTCATCGACCTCGCGGCCGAGGAAGGCCTTGATGTCATTGTCCGCCCGGGCCCCTACATTTGCGCCGAGTGGGACAACGGAGGATTCCCCGCCTGGCTCACGGGGATGCCCGGGATCGGGCTGCGTTGCCTGGATCCCGTGTTCACCGCCGCGGTGGAGCGATGGTTCGACCACCTGCTCCCCATCATCGCCGGCCGCCAGGCATCACTCGGGGGGCCGGTAGTGGCCGTGCAGATTGAAAACGAATACGGCAGCTACGGAGACGACCACGAGTACCTCCGCTGGAACCGCCGCGCGCTCGAACAGCGCGGCATCGCTGAGTTGCTGTTCACGGCCGACGGCGGCACCGACTACTACCTCGACGGCGGCGCCATCGAGGGGACGTGGGCGACGGCGACCCTCGGCAGCCGCGGCGACGACGCCGTGGCGACCTGGCAGCGCCGCCGCCCGGGAGAGCCCTTCTTCAACGTCGAGTTTTGGGGCGGCTGGTTCGACCATTGGGGCGAACGCCATCACGTGCGGGACGCCGGGGACGCCGCCGCTGAGGTCCGCAAAATGCTGGACCTGGATGCCTCCGTGTGTATCTACATGGCGCACGGCGGCACGAACTTCGGGCTGGGGTCCGGCTGCAACCACGACGGCAAACGGATCCAGCCCACGGTCACGAGCTACGATTCGGACGCTCCGATCGCGGAAAACGGAACCCTCACGCCAAAGTTCCACGCGCTCAGGCGCGAATTCCTCCGGGCGCAAGGGATTCAGGAGGTCCCGGAACTCGCCCTGCGGTTCCTCGAGGAACCGCCCGTCCTCCCGGCCCGGTCGCTGCCGCTTTCCGCCGGAGTCGAGCTCCTTGCCCTCGCCAGGGCGGCCGCGAATCCGGTTTCCAGCGTCCGTCCGCTGAGCTTCGAACAATTGGGACTCGACGCCGGGATGGTCCTGTATGCGGCCGAGACCGTCTTTCCCGGCCAACCAGAGGCCCCAAGTGAATCCGCGCTCCGCATCACGGGCCTCAATGATCGCGCGTACGTCTGGCTGGACGGAGTCTTTGCCGGCGTCCTTGACGACAGCACGGCACCGGAGGGCTTGACGATTAAGGGCACCGGCGTACCCGTGCGCGTAGAGATCCTCGTGGAAAACCTCGGCCGCATCAACTACGGGCCGTTGACCGGACACGGCAAGGGGATCCTCGGCGGTGTCCTCGTCAACCAGCGCTACACCTTCCACTGGACACAAACGCCGCTGCCCATCGCGACCTGGGGACCGGCGGAAGTCGAGCAGCTGCCCGGGGTCGAATTTTCCGCCGAGACGCCGGCCGACACCTACGTGGCGCTTCCCGACTCCGGCAAAGGTTTCCTCTGGATCAACGGCTTCCTTCTCGGCCGCTACTGGAGCGTCGGCCCACAGCGCACCCTCTACGTCCCCGCCCCTTTGATCCGGGCCGGCCGCAACACCATCAAGGTACTCGAACTCGAAAAGCCGGGCACCGTCGTCGAACTCCGGGAAAGCGCCGATCTCGGCGAGGCGGACAACGCGGAGATCGCGGAGGCGCTGCTGCCCGCTTAGGCTGGCTTCATGAGCATTGAGTTCGACACCCGCGCTGCCGCCTACGGAGTGGTCATCCGCGACGAAGAAATCCTTCTGGCCTACTGGAAGGAAAACGGCAAAGAAGGCTGGACCCTTCCCGGCGGAGGCCTGGACCTCGGCGAGCACCCTGTTGACGGCTGCCGCCGCGAAATCCAGGAAGAAACCGGATACGACGCCGAGATCGGAATCATGCTTGGCGCCGACGTAGGCCACTGGCGGGGAGAAGACCGCTTCGACGGATTGGACCGCGATTTCCAGGCGTTCCGGCTCATCTACGAAGCCAACATCATCGGCGGTGAATTGGCCCACGAGATCGGCGGCAGCACCACCCACGCCGCCTGGATACCGCTGCACACGGTGCCCACGCTGAACCGGGTCTCCCTGGTGGACGTCGGCCTCCGCCTGCACCGCGAGCGTCCCCTCAACGGCAAGCTGGCCGCCACCTGAGGGTTGCCGATTCATTACGGTCTTCGCTCCTGCGCTGACATCGCTTGTGGTGCTGGCTAGGCTGGAGCAATATTGGACCGCTGTTGATTCATCTGAAACGTTGATATTGCCGCCCTAGAGATAGGTAAGCCCGGGAATGGCTGAAGCCATGATTGAGTTCCAGAGCGTCACAAAGCAGTATCAGGGCGGCCAGCCCGCTGTGGACGGCTTGAGCATGTCCATCCGCAAAGGCGCCATCACGGTATTCGTTGGTCCTTCCGGCTGCGGGAAAACCACCTCGCTGCGCATGATCAACCGCATGGTGGAACCGACCTCGGGCACCATCACTGTGGACGGCCGGGACGTATCGAAAGAGCCGGCGGCCCGGCTGCGCCGCTCCATGGGGTACGTCATGCAGTCGTCCGGCCTCATGCCGCACCGCTCGGTGCTGGACAATATTGCCACCGTCCCGCGGCTTAACGGCGTCTCCAAAGCCGCTGCGAGGAAACGCGCCGCCGAGCTGCTCGACGTCGTCGGGCTCGCGTCCGCGCTCGGCAAACGGTACCCCTCGCAACTGTCGGGCGGCCAGCAGCAACGCGTCGGCGTGGCCCGTGCGCTCGCGGCTGATCCGCCCGTGCTGCTGATGGACGAGCCGTTCAGTGCCGTCGATCCCGTGGTCCGCGACGAACTCCAACAAGAACTGCTCAGGCTTCAACGCGAATTGGCAAAGACCATCGTCTTCGTGACCCACGACATCGACGAAGCCACGGTACTCGGAGACAAGGTGGCGGTCTTCGCCGTCGGCGGGAAACTCGCGCAATACGCCGCGCCGGAGGAGATCCTCCGCGCGCCGGCCAATGATTTCGTGGCGTCTTTCGTGGGGCGCGACAGGGGATTCCGGCACCTGGCCTTCAACGCCACCGAATCCATCCGCGTGCATCCGGTCAAGACCGTCGAGGCGCCGGAGCTCGCCGCGGAGAACCGCGAGTGGGCGGTAGTGCTCGACGCCGGCTCCCGGCCTTTGGGCTGGGCCTCGCCGCGCGACGGGGCCGGCCTGATCCCCGGAGGCTCACTGTTCCGTCGCGGAGACACCTTGCGGCGGGCACTGGACGCCGCATTGTCCTCACCGTCCGGTTTGGGCGTGGTGGTGGACGACGACGGCAAGCTGGCCGGAGTGCTCAAAGCCGAAGAGGTCCTGGCGCTCATCGAGGAAACCCGGCATTACCGGGAGGACGCCACCTGATGGAATGGTTCCTGGCGAACAGCGGTATGGTCTTCTCGCGGGCAGGCGAACATCTCGTCCTGGCTTTGATCCCCATGGTGCTGGGCCTGTTCATCTCGGTGCCCCTCGGCCAGTTGGCCCGCAGGAACCGGGCCCTCAGGACCATCGTGGTCACGGCGAGTTCGCTCCTTTACACCATCCCTTCGCTGGCACTTTTCATCATCTTGCCCCCGATCCTTGGAACCCGGATCCTCGACCCCCTCAACGTGGTGGTGGCCCTGACCATCTACGCCGTTGCGTTGTTGGTCAGGGCAGCGATGGATGCCTTTGACTCCGTGGACGACGACCTCCGGATGGCCGCAGTCGCCATGGGATTCAAGCCGGCCGCCCGGTTCCTGCAGATCGACCTTCCGTTGTCCCTGCCGGTCCTCTTCGCCGGCTTGCGCGTGGTGTCCGTCAGCAACATCTCCTTGGTCAGCGTTGCCGCCCTCCTCGGCGTGGGCAACCTCGGAATCCTGTTCACGGACGGCCTGCAGCGGACGTTCGTCACCGAGGTGGTGGTGGGCATCGTCGCGATCCTCCTGTTGGCGCTCATCATGGACACGGTCCTGGTCCTCTTGGAAAAACTCCTGACGCCGTGGACCCGGGCCTCTGCGCTCGCGGCCAGGCAGGACACCAAGCTCGCCGCGAAACAAGAGGCCAAAGCGGGAAAGATGATCGCAGACACCGGCGTCCACGTGGAGGTGGAACGATGAGCAACATTTTCACCGATACCGTCGCGTGGCTCACCGACCCGGCGCATTGGTCTGGAAGCGACGGAATCGCGACGCGGCTGTTGGAACACCTGCAGTATTCGGCTCTGGTCCTGGTCATTGCCGCGGCGATCGCCGTGCCGGTCGGACTCTTCATAGGGCACACCGGACACGGGCGCGTAGTGGCCGTCGCTGTGGCCGGCGCCCTGCGGGCCCTTCCGACCCTCGGCTTGCTGGTCTTGTTCGCCTTGCTTGCCGGCACTGGCCTCATGCCGCCGGTCTGGGCACTGGTGATCCTGACGGTCCCGCCGCTCCTTGCCGGGACCTACGCCGGGATTTCCAGCGTGGAGCCGAACGTTGTGGACGCTGCCCGCGCCATGGGAATGACAGAACTCCAGGTCCTGTTCCGGGTGGAAGTGCCCAACGGACTCCAAGTCATGTTCGGCGGGTTCCGCACCGCCGTCCTCCAGGTCATCGCGACTGTTTCCGTCGTGGCCTATCTTCCCTTGGGGGGTTTGGGGCGCTACCTTTTTGACGGACTTGTCCTTCAGGATTTTCCCCGCATGCTCGGCGGTTCGCTGCTCATCGCGGCGCTGGCCATCGCCGTCGACCTCGTTCTGGCCGCGGCGCAGAGGCTGGTCCTCCCGCCCGGGCTTTCCATCGATTCCCGCGGCGGCCACAAGGCCGCCGGAGATCTCGCAGCCGCACCAGCCGGGGCTGCCGTTCAAGGAGGTACCGTATGAAGCACCCCGTCCCCCTGACCCGCCGCACGCTCGGCGGCCTAGCGGCCGGCGTCGGCATCGCCCTGGCCCTGAGCGCTTGCGGTGGCAGCCCCCTGTCCAGCCCGTCAACCAACGCGCCTTCGGGATCCGGCGGCTCCCTCGTGGTGGGCTCGGCCGACTTCCCTGAGAGCCAGATCATCGCGGAGATCTACGCAGGCGCACTCAACGCCGCCGGTGTCACGGCCACCACCAAGCCGAACATCGGATCGCGCGAGATCTACTTCAAGGCCGTTCAGGACGGTTCGATCGACCTCGCCCCGGACTATTCCGGCAACCTGCTGTCCTACTTGGACGCGAACGCCACGCAGGTCTCGGCTGACGACGTCTACAAGGCCCTTCCCGGAAAGCTGCCCCAGGGACTTGGCGTGCTTGACCCCGCCAAGGCCGAGGACAAGGACGCCATGGTTGTCACGAAGGCCACTGCCGAGAAGTACAACCTGAAGTCCATTACCGACCTTGCGAAGGTTTGCGACCAGTTCACCATGGCGGCGCCGGCGACCTTCGAAACCCGCGCGTACGGCTTCCCCGGGCTGAAGACGAACTACAACTGCGTCCTAAAGGGCCTCAAACCGTTCAGCGACGGCGGCGGTAACCTCACGCTGCAGGCGCTCCTGACGAACGACGTCCAGGTCGCGGATATTTTCACCACCACGCCCTCCATCCAGGACAACGCCTTGGTGGTCCTGGATGACCCCAAGAACAACTTCAAGGCCCAGCAGGTCCTCCCGCTCTACAACACGGCCAAGATGACGGACAAGGCGAAAGACGCGCTCAACGCCGTCTCGAAGGTCCTGACCACGGACGATCTCGTCAACCTCAACCGTGCAGTGAGCGGCAACCAGAAGGAGAACCCGAAGGATGCCGCGATCGCTTGGCTCAAGGACAAGGGGATCGTGAAGTAAGGTCCCGCCGGGACCATCAAACTGGAAATGCCCGACGGCGGCGAGGAACCTTTTGGGGGCCTCGCCGCCGTCGTTGTATGTGAGTGATGTCTCAACGGAAGTGCATCACCGGTGTGGCATATTTGATGAATGGCAGAATTCAAGCAGTCCACCAAGCTTCATAATGTCCTTTACGACATCCGTGGACCGATTCTTCAGGCCGCCCAGCAAATGGAGGCAGAGGGTCACCGCATCCTCAAACTGAACATCGGAAACCCGGCACCGTTTGGATTTGAAGCCCCGGACGCGATTTTGGTGGACATGATCCGCCACCTGCCCAACGCCCAGGGATACAGCGATTCCCGCGGCATTTTCTCGGCCCGCACGGCGGTTTCGCAGTACTACCAGACCCGCGGCATCCAAAGCATCCACGTTGACGATATCTACCTGGGCAACGGCGTCAGCGAGCTCATCACCATGTCCCTCATGGCGCTGCTGGAAAGCGGCGACGAAGTCCTCATTCCCACCCCGGACTACCCCTTGTGGACGGCTTCGGTATCCCTCGCGGGCGGACGCCCGGTCCACTACCTGTGCGATGAGGATTCCGGGTGGCAGCCGGACCTCGAGGATATGGAAGCGAAGATCACGCCGCGCACCAAGGGCATCGTGGTCATCAATCCCAACAACCCCACAGGCGCGGTCTACCCGGAGGAAACCCTCAAGAAAATCGTGGCCTTGGCCGAAAAGCACGGCCTCGTGGTTTTCGCCGACGAAATCTACGAAAAGATCCTTTACGAAGACGCCGTCCATGTGAACCTCGCCGGACTCACGGGCGAGAATGTCTTGTGCTTGACCTTCAGCGGCCTGTCGAAGGCCTACCGTGTCTGCGGTTACCGTGCCGGTTGGATGGCCATATCCGGCCCCAAGAAGGATGCAGCCGATTACCTCGAAGGCATCAACCTGTTGGCCAACATGCGGCTGTGCGCAAATGTGCCTGCCCAGCATGCCATCCAGACGGCCTTGGGTGGCTACCAAAGCATCAACGACCTCATCCTCCCCGGCGGCAGGCTCCTCGAACAGCGGAACAAAGCCTACGATCTGCTGAACGCGATTCCCGGGGTCAGCACGCAACAGGCCAGGGGAGCCCTCTACTTGTTCCCGAAACTGGATCCAGAGGTCTACCACATCCGCGACGATGAGAAATTCGTCCTGGACTTGCTGAAGGAACAGAAAATCCTGGTCTCGCATGGACGGGCCTTTAACTGGGTGCGCCCGGACCACTTCCGCATGGTGACGCTGCCGAACGTCAAAGATATCGAAGAGGCGATTGGCCGCATGGCAGACTTCCTTGGGCGGTACCCGGGCAACTAGCCTGTAGAGCATCGCCGCCAGGAGAGCGGCCGTTGCCGAAGGGGTGTCGAATGGGCGCGGTTGTGGAGTTCAAGAAGAGTCCGTCGAAAATACTGAAAGTCGGACGCGGTTTCGAGCTTTCCGGCGTCGATCCTCAGTCGACGCCTGGATATCCCGGGAAGAAGGAAGCCGGCGTCGCCTTGCTGGCCGGCCAGGACCACCGCTTGGACGTTCTCCAAGAGATGCTCTTTGCCCAGGGCCTGTTCGGCAACCCACAGCGGCTGTTGTTGATCCTCCAAGCCATGGACACCGCCGGGAAGGGCGGAATCGTCGAGCACGTGGTGGGCTCGATGGATCCGCAAGGCGTCAAGGTGGCGCCCTTCAAAGCCCCGAGCGAGGAGGAGAAGGCCCACGACTTCCTCTGGCGCATCGAGAAGGCCTTGCCCGGCCCCGGCTTCGTTGGTGTTTTCGACCGTTCCCACTATGAAGACGTCCTGATCCACCGGGTGCACGGATGGGCCGACGCCGCTGAATTGGAACGGCGGTACAAGGCCATCAACGAGTTCGAAGCGCGCCTTTCCGCGGAGGGGACCACGATCGTCAAGGTGATGTTGCACATCAGCCGCGACGAACAGAAAGAGCGGCTCCTGGCCCGCTTGGACGACCCGTCCAAGCATTGGAAGTACAGCCCGGTAGACCTCACGGAACGAGCGTTCTGGAATTCCTACATGGACGCCTACCAGATCGTTTTCGACAAGACGTCAACCGAAGTAGCGCCCTGGCACGTGATTCCCGCGAACAAGAAGTGGTACGCGCGGATCGCGGTCCAGGAACTCCTCCTGGAGACGCTCGCCAAAATGGACCTCGCATGGCCGAAGGCAACCTTCAACGTGCCTGCTGAAAGGGCGCGGGCCGTTCAGTCGTAGGCCCCGGGTCCCCTCCGGACAAGGGCCGAAAGACGGATACGTGCGTCAGTTGGCGTCGCCGCTGTCCCCGCCGTTGCCGCTGTCCTCGCCGTTGCCGCGGGCAGCCGCCAGCCTACGCCGGGCCCCTTCCAGCCACTCCTCACAGCGCGTGGCCAGGGCCTCGCCCCGCTCCCACAGAGCGAGCGATTCCTCAAGGCTTGCCCCGCCGGCTTCAAGCCGCGATACCACGTTCATCAGCTCTTCGCGGGCTTCCTCGTAGCTGAGCGCGTCCAAATTACCGGTGGCAGCGTTGTTCTCTGCGGTCATTCCTCAGTCCTCGTTCTGCTGTTGGGTGCTTGGTTGTGCGGCTCCAGGGTGGTCTCCGCCTGGCGCCGCTCCTGTGGTAGACACAGCGCCTCCGGTGGACACAGCGCCTCCGGTAGAAACAGCTCCTCCGGTGGACACAGCGCCGAGGCGGCCTTCGGCGAGGCGGACACTCAGGTTGGTGCCTTCCGGCGCTTGCCCCGGATTGCGCACGACGTCGTGGCCGGTTCCGTCGGCTCCCGCGACCTGGACCACGGCGTAGCCGCGGTCCAGGGTTTTTTGCGGAGACAGTGCCCTCACTTGGGCACGAAGATGGCGCACTTGGTCCGATGCCCTCACGACGGCGGAGCTGACGGCGTTGTGGGCGTGCTTCCTGAGCCGTTCCACGTCTTCTTCCCGTGCCGTGAGCATCCTTTCGGGCGAAGCCAGGACCGGCCGGGAGCGTAGCGCGTGGAGGCGGTCCGTCTCCCGGTCCACCAGACGCCCTACGCTGCGATGGAGATGCTCGCGTGCTTGCCGCACACGTGCGAATTCTTCGGCGACGTCCGGGACGATCCGCTTGGCGGCGTCGGTTGGAGTGGAGGCCCGGAGGTCTGCGACGTCGTCAAGGATCGGATGGTCGGCTTCATGGCCGATTGCGCTGACAACGGGCGTTGCGGCGGCGGACACGGCGCGGACCAAGCCTTCGTTGCTGAAAGGAAGGAGGTCCTCCAATGCGCCGCCCCCACGAGCGATCACGATGACATCGATGTGGGGATCGGCGTCGAGGGCCTTGAGGGCAGCCACAATCTGACCCACGGCCGAGACTCCCTGGACGGCGACTTCGCGGACATCGAATTTGACCGCCGGCCACCGAAGGGCAGCGTTGCGGAGGACGTCCTTCTTGGCGTCGGAATCGCGTCCGGTGATCAGGCCGATACGGTGGGGGAGCAACGGCAACCGCTTTTTCCGCGATTCCGAAAAGAGGCCCTCGGCGCCCAAGGCCTGGCGGAGGCGTTCGATCCTTGCGAGGAGGTCGCCGAGTCCAACGGGCCGGATGTCCTTGACCGACATGTTGAGCCGGCCCGTCTTGAGCCAGAATTCCGGTTTCACCAAGGCCACGACGCGCGAGCCACGCTCCAGGGGTACTTTCTGGCGGTCCAGCACGTTGGACCAGAGCGAGGCCGGCAGGGAGATTTCCGCGTCAGTGTCCCTCAATGTCACGAACGCGCTGCTGCCGCGCCGGTTGAGTTCGATGACCTGGCCTTCGATCCACGCGGCCGGCGCGCGTTCGATGTGCACCTTGAGCTTCCGGGACAGCAGTTGCAGCGGCCATGGATTGTCCGGGCTGGTTTCTGCCGCCGTGGCGGGCAACGTGGATTCAGTGCCTTGGGATTCCGCTTCAGGGGAAGCCGCGAATGGGAACGCCGCTGGAGTGCCGCCATGGGCGGCATCATGTGACACGCGTGAAGCCTCCTTCACGTGGCTGGTGCATGGATCCGTCCTCGCTGCTAAGTGCTGATACGTTGCTAGTACGTATCCAGTACGTTTGGGGGTTGCCGGCAGGCTTACCACTCTATCCATACCTTGTAGCATGCATGACTGACATTCAGTCGTCCGGGCTGCTCCCGGGACCACCAGTCGCCAATATGTGAGGAACAAATTGCGCTCCGTTGTCTCTGCCCTGGCAGTGATCCTTTCCCTCCTGCTGACGGGAGTTGCCGGTCCGATGGCGTGGACCAACCAAAACGTCGTACGCGAGGACGGGTTCGTGGCCCTCACGGCTCCCCTCGGGAAAGACCAGGCCTTCCAGTCCCGCCTGGCGGCTGCCGCCGTCGGAAGCCTTGAATCCAAAGTCGACTTGCCCGGGCCAGCGGAACAAGTCGGCGCCTCGCTCCTCAAGAAAGCGGCAACGTCAATGACCACGTGGCCCGAGTACCCCCAAGCCTGGAACGACACGGTGCGCCAAAGCCACCGGCTGAATTTCGGCGGCGGCGCCGCGGCGGGCCAGGCGAACGCGTCAACCTCTCTGGTGCTCGACGTCGGACCCCTGACGGCGCTTGTGGCCAAACGGTTGGCGTCGACCACCGGAATTCCGGTCACCCCGCCGGAATCGGTACCGATCAATATTGGAGGCCCCACGCAACGCCAGCAGGTTGACAGTGTGGCGGCATACGCGCCGCTGTGGTGGGTTCCTGCGCTCGGAGCCGTGCTGTTCTTCGCCCTGGCTTTGCTTCTCGCGCGGCGCAGGGGCGCGGTTGTGCTGTTCACCGGCTTGGGCTTGGCAGCGGTTGCAGGGCTGTGGGGAGCGCTCTCCACCATCGCCAAGGGCGCGGGAGACGTGGGTTTTGGAGGAACAGCAGCGGGAGCGCTTTTCGTGAAGCAATTGGTGGCGGCCGCAGTGTCTGACTTTTCCAGCTGGATTGTCACAGCCGCGGTGGCCGGGGGAGTCCTCGCGGTGCTCGGCGTACTCATCCTGATCCTTGCGCCGAAGGCACGCCGGTCAGCCAGCTGACCGCTGCCGGTAGCATGGAAGCATGAGCAGCTCAGTAGTTTCCATTCCGATGCCCACCGTCCCCCGCAGGCGTCGGACACCGGAAGAGGTGCTGGCCGCCGCCCCGGTCTCCGGTCCCAAGCGTGTCCTGCTTGCCGCCCCCCGTGGATACTGTGCCGGGGTGGACCGTGCAGTTATCGCCGTCGAGAAGGCCCTCGAACACTATGGTCCTCCTGTTTACGTCCGAAAGCAGATCGTCCACAACGTGCATGTGGTCACGTCGTTGGAGGAAAAGGGCGCGATTTTCGTCGATGAAACGGACGAGGTCCCGGAGGGCGCACTCGTCATCTTTTCCGCCCATGGCGTGTCCCCTGCGGTGGTCCAGTCCGCCGAGGACCGCGGGCTGCGCACTATCGACGCCACGTGTCCCCTTGTCACGAAGGTCCACCGCGAAGCCGTGCGCTTCGCCAAGGATGATTACGACATCCTCCTGATCGGCCACGACGGCCACGAAGAAGTCGAAGGCACGGCCGGCGAAGCGCCGGACCACATCCAGATCATCAACGGACCGCACGAAGTGGACAAAGTCACCGTGCGCAACCCGGAAAAGACCATTTGGCTCTCGCAAACCACGCTGAGTGTGGACGAGACCATGGAGACGGTCCGGCTGCTCAAGGAGCGGTTCCCCACCCTCCAGGATCCGCCCAGCGACGACATCTGCTACGCCACCACCAACCGCCAAGTCGCGATCAAGAAGATCGCTCCGCAGGCAGACCTCGTGATCGTGGTTGGATCGGCGAACTCCTCCAACTCGGTACGGCTCGTGGAAGTAGCACTGGAATACGGGGCCAAGGCTTCCCACCGGGTGGACTTTGCGAATGAAGTAGACGAGTCCTGGTTCGAAGGCGTTGCCACCGTGGGTGTGACGTCCGGTGCGTCCGTCCCTGAGGTCCTGGTTCAGGATGTGCTTCGCCTTCTGGCTGACTACGGGTACGGAGCTGTTGAAGAGGTAGTCACTGCGGAGGAAGACCTGTTGTTCTCCCTCCCCAAGGAACTGCGCGCCACGCTCAAGGAAGCCGGCGACGTTTCCCGCGCCCTGGGTGGACGCGGGAACCGGCCTACATCATAGTCCCCTGGGCACGCGCCATCAGGCCGCCGGGTCCTCCTCAAGCAGTTCGGGCGCTGAAAGGGCTCGAGGCACCGCTTCCACCGCAGCCGGTGAGGCGAGTGCGGCTGTGTCCATGGCGTTGAGCTTTCGCGCTGTCGGCAAGACACGGGCCTCAAGGGTGCCCACCAGCGCGTTGTAGCGATCCACTGAGGTCTTAAGCGACGAGCCGAGCTTTCCCACGTTCTCTCCGAGGGTGCCCATGCGCTCATACAACTGCTTGGCGAGATCGAAGAGTTCGCGGGCGTTGTCCGTCAAGACATCCTGGCGCCATGTGAAGGCCACCGATTTCAGGACAGCCAGGAGCGTTCCGGGCGAGGCCAGCACCACATTCCGTGACAAGGCATGGTCAAGGAGCGCAGGGTCCGCTTCCAATGCCGCAGCCAGGATGGATTCAGCCGGAAGGAAGCAGATGACCAGCTCGGGGGAGTTGCCGGGAATGTCCCAGTATTTCTTGGAACCCAAGGCATCCACATGTGACTTGAGGGCTTTTGCGTGAGCCAGAAGCAAGGAATTCGAATCTGACCCGTACGGCCCGTCGGCCTGGACGGCGTTGAACTGGGCGGCAGCCGGGGCGGCATTTCCCTGTGTCGCGTTCGTTTGCGACTGGTTCGCACTGTCCTGGGCGGCCAAGTACGAGGCCAACGGAACTTTGGCATCCACGACGAGTTGCTTTCCGCCGGGCAACTGGACAACCAAGTCCGGACGCACGGCGTTATCCGCGGAGGCGGAATGGACTTGCTCGAGAAAATCGACGTGCCGCAACATGCCCGCGGCCTCCACGACCCTGCGCAACTGGACCTCGCCCCATTGGCCACGTGCGCTATTGGACCGCAAGGCCGAGGCCAGGGCGTGGGTGGAGCGGAGCAATTGCTCATCCGACAAGCGGGCTTCCTGAAGCTGTTGCGCCAATTGGCCGTATTGCTCCAGCCGGTCCCGCTCCAGCAGGGAAACCTGTTGCTGGACAGCACTCAACTTTTCGGCGACCGGCGCGAGCGCGCGGAGCACACTGCCGTCCTGGGTCCTTGATTCGCTGAGTTCCCGGTTCTGCGACAACAGAAGCCGCCTTTCGGCGTCGGCGGCTGCGAACTGCGCGTTCACCTCCGCAAGGCGGGCTGAAACGCCGTCGAAATCTTCTTCCAAGGCGGCGCTCCGGCGCCGGAAGAGGAGGAACCCCGCCACGAGGCCAGCGGCGGCCCCGAGAAGAAGCATGAAAAACGCCAACAACACTGCAAAACCATCCATGCCCCAACCTTGGCACAGGGCCACGACAATATAAGGAAGCCGGATCCCAGCGTGCCCCTGCGGGGTGCGGGGCGGGCGTATGCCGGCCCCTGCTCACGGTGGGGCAGCTGATTCCAGCAGGTAGAATTAACGCTCGTGGCTCTTACTATTGGCATCGTCGGACTGCCCAACGTCGGCAAATCAACCCTTTTCAACGCCCTGACGCGCAACCAGGTGCTCGCTGCGAACTACCCGTTCGCCACGATCGAGCCCAACATCGGTGTCGTCAACCTGCCGGATCCGCGGCTGCAGAAGCTCGCCGAGGTCTTCGGCTCGCAGCGCCTCCTGCCGGCCGTGGTTTCCTTCGTGGACATCGCGGGAATCGTGAAGGGCGCCTCCGAAGGCGAAGGCCTGGGCAACAAGTTCCTCGCCAACATCCGCGAAGCAGAAGCCATCGCCCAGGTCATTCGCGTTTTCGATGATCCGGACGTCGTCCACGTCGATGGCAAGGTCGATCCGCGCTCGGACATTGAAACGATCAATACCGAACTGATCCTGGCCGATCTCCAGACGATCGAAAAGGCGATTCCCCGGATCGAAAAAGAAGTCAAGATCAAGAAGCGCGAGGCCGCCGAACTGAAGGCCATCGAGGCTGCGAAGGTGGTTCTTGAGCGCGGAGACACCATCTTTGCCTCGATCAAGAGCGACAAACTGGAGATGGAGCACCTCAAGGAGCTCAGCCTCCTGACGGCCAAGCCTTTCATCTACGTGTTCAACGCTGACGAAGGAATCCTCGGCAGCCCTGAAAAGCAGGAAGAGCTGCGCACCCTGGTTGCTCCCGCGGATTGCATTTTCCTTGACGCCAAGCTCGAATCGGACTTGGTGGAACTTGACGAGGAAGAAGCCCGCGAGATGCTCGAGATGAACGGGCAGGATGAGTCCGGCCTGGACCAATTGGCGCGCGTCGGTTTCCACACGCTGGGCCTCCAGACCTACTTGACGGCCGGCCCCAAGGAAGCGCGCGCCTGGACCATCCACCAGGGCGATACCGCCCCCCAGGCCGCCGGTGTCATCCACTCGGATTTCCAACGGGGCTTCATCAAGGCCGAAGTTGTCTCCTACGAGGACCTGATCGACGCCGGCTCCATGGCGGAAGCGAAGTCCCGCGGCAAGGTCCGTATTGAAGGCAAGGAATACGTGATGGCCGACGGCGACGTCGTGGAGTTTAGGTTCAACGTCTAGCGTTATCCTATCGTGCGGCCGGGCAGATCGAGGGCGTCACGCCCCTCAAGGTGGAGTGAAGAGTTCGGTTTATTTCGCGGGTTTTCCACATAACGCAACACGGCCGTCCTCCGCGCCGCGCGCCTCGGCAATGCTTGGTGAATGGGAATCAGATATTACGCATATGCATTCGACGGCGACTTTACTGAACAGGTGCTTGCCGACCCGAAGAGCGTCGTCTCGGCCGATCCGCTAGCTGATGCTTGGGGCCTTGAACCTGGTGCCGGGACCAGTATTACCACCTTCGGGCAATTGATATCCGAGCGCGACATGCTCTACTTGGACAAGGCGTGGCGGCACCTGCAGGTTCTGACAGCCCCATTAGGGGCGGGCATGGCGGCGCGGCCCGCTTTTCGTATGTTTGAGGGCAACGTGACCATGCATAACGAAGGTTGGGAGCCGTGGGTTCGGGTCTTGACTCCGTCCGAGGTTTTGGCGATTGCCCAGGACTTGGACGATCTCTCTGACGCCGAGGCGAGGCTGCGGTTGCCGGTTTCGCCCTGTGTCGATCGGGACCTCGATGTCGAGTACGCAGTTAGCTATCTTCGACGGGCGCGGGCCTTCGCAACGAATCTTGCCGACGAGGGGCGCGGCATGGTCTACCTGATTGGCTAGCGATGAGCCCAACAGCCCGTCGTGGTCGCGGAGTCTTTGTATTTTCGCAGCCCCGCGGTAAGGGCGCAGGTGCGGCGTCATGGAGTTCCGCTTCAACGTGTAGGACAATCCATCTTCAGTGATGGAGAATTAACTGACTGACGCCCGGATTCGCTGAGAATAGGGGCGTTTTGTCATGTCGGCCTGATCGCGTAGAGCCATGTGCAACCCGCAAAGATTGCATCTCGGTAACAAACTTTACTCGCCGGAAACTTTGCGCCCAAACGTCCGTTCCGGACGCTAGGCTACTGCTCATGTGAGACTAGCCACAAGCCTGCTGAGGGGATTTGTGGCAGTCTGCCGGAGTCAACCGCGCCGGCTTTTTCCACTCTAAAAATAGGAGGCGGAATGCGTTTCGGACGTATTTCCAAAGCAGTGGGTATAGCGGCAATCGCCGCTCTCGCGCTGAGTGCCTGCGCCGGCAATTCCGGTGGCAACACACCTTCCACAGGAGCATCCAAGCAAGGTGGCTCGGCCACTGTCGTTGAGGTCAACGCACTCAATACCTTCAACCCCAACACGGCCGACGGCAATACTGACATCAACTCCAAGGTCAGCTATGCCACGCACTCGGGTTTCTACTACATCGACAACAAGCTGAACGTTGTCCATAACGACAAATTCGGCAAGATGGAAAAGGTCTCGGACAACCCGCTGACCGTCAAGTACACCATCAATGACGGCGTGAAGTGGTCCGATGGCGCGCCTGTCACGGCAGCCGACCTCCTCCTCCAATGGGCCGCCTTCTCCGGTTACTACGACGACGCCGATCCGAAGGCAAAGACCGGAACGTCCTACTTCTCCTATGCTGGCGACAACACCGGACTCAGCCTCACCGATTTCCCGGAAATCAGTGACAACAACCAGACCCTGACGCTCAAGTACTCCAAGCCCTTCGCGGACTGGGAGATTGCCCTCGGCGGACCGGGTATCGACGTTCCTGCGCACGTCCTGGCCCAGAAAGCCGGCCTGAAGGACACCCAGGCAATGATCGATTTCATGAAGAGCAAGCCGCGTGGAGATTCCAAGAATCCCCAGCCTGCCGATCCGAAGTTGAAGGCAATGTCGGACATGTGGAACACCGGCTTTGACACCAAGACGCTTCCCGCGGATCCCACACTGTTCCTCTCCAACGGTCCTTACATCGTCAAGAGCATGAACCAGGACCAGTCCCTCACGATGGTCCGTAACAAGGACTACAACTGGGGACCGATGCCGAGCCTCGACGAAATCACGGTTCGCTACATCGGCTCGGCACCTGCGCAGGTCCAGGCCCTCAAGAACGGTGAAGCGGACATCATTGCACCGCAGGCTTCGGCTGACACCCTTGACCAGTTGAAGCAACTGCAAAGCCAAGGCGTCACGGTGGACCAGGGCAACCAGTTGGCCTTCGACCACCTCGACCTCAACTACACGGGTCCATTCGCTGACCAGAACGTCCGAACGGCCTTCATGAAGACGGTTCCGCGCAAGGACATCGTCAACAAGATCGTCGGCAAGCTCGACCCCAATGCCAAGCCGCTCGACTCGCAGGTCTTCGTACCGCAGCAGGCAGCCTACGCGGACTCGGCCAAGAACAACGGCTCCTCGACCTACCAGGATGTTGACATCGACGGCGCCAAGAAGCTCCTCAACGGCGCTACTCCGGAAATCCGGATCATGTACAACAAGGACAACCCGAACCGCGTGGATGCTTTCTCGCTGATCCGCGAATCCGCCACGAAGGCCGGCTTCAAGATCGTCGACGGCGGACTGGGCGCCTCTGACTGGGGCAAGGCCCTCGGCAAGGGCGGCTATGATGCCACGATCTTCGGCTGGATCAACCCGGGCGTCGGTGTTTCCGGAGTTCCGCAGATCTTCAAGACCGGCGGTGGAAACAACTTCAACCAGTTCAGCAACCCGGATGCCGACAAGCTGATGGAAGACCTTGTGGTCACCACCGACCGCAGCAAGCAGGACGACCTCGAGAAGCAGATCGACAAGAAGATCTGGGACAGCTCGTACGGCCTGCCGCTCTTCCAGTCCGTGAACGTGGACGCGTACAGTGACCGCATCACGGGCGTGAAGCTCATGCCGAACCAGACGGGTGTCTGGTGGAACTTCTGGGAGTGGGCACAGAAGTAGACCCCGCTCACTGAGCACATGACCAGCCGAGGCGCCGGGACCGACGTAACTTGGTCCCGGCGCTTTCGGTTGGTCGATCGGCAACTGCAATGGGCACCGGCGACCCCGGGCCTGGATTTCGAGGTTCCTCACAAATGTTGACCTATGTTGTCCGGCGACTAGTGACCGCCGCTTTAATTCTTCTTGGAGCATCGTTCCTGGTGTATCTCCTGACAGCGTTGTCCGGAGATCCGCTGGCAGACCTCCGCGCCAGCAGTGCGCCCAACCGGCAAGCGCTCATGGACGCACGCAGCTCCCTCCTTGACCTGGACACCCCCGCTCCGGTGCGATACTTCAAATGGCTGGGGGGAGCCGCTCAATGCCTGGTCCCCTTCGGGAACGCGTGCAACCTGGGTAAGAACATCGCCGGCCAGCCGATTACCGAGGCCCTCGGATTCGCGTTGGTCCAGACCCTCACCCTGGTTACCGGGGCTACAGTCCTTGCCATCCTCATCGGCATCTCATTGGGTATCGTCACCGCCCTCCGGCAGTACAGCGCGCTGGACTACGGGGTGACCTTCATGGCATTCCTGTTCTTCTCCCTGCCGATCTTCTGGGTCGCCGTGCTCCTCAAGGAATTCGGTGCCATCGGCTTCAACGACTTCCTCCGAAATCCGCAAATACCACCGGGAGTGGCGCTCGGGATAGGGGCGGTCCTCGGCGTGATCGCCGCCGTCGTGGTTGGCGGGGCGGCCAAGCGCCGACTGATCGTGGGCGGCACCGTCTTCGCTGTGGTCACACTGATCCTCATCTACTTCTCGATCACGCTCTGGTTCCGCAATCCCGGGCTGGGGCCGGTAGTGATCGCCATCCTGGGCGCGGGTATCGCCGTCGGAATCACCGTTCTGGTGTCCGGCCTCAAGAACCGCAAGGCGTTGCAGTCCAGCCTGATCGTCGTGGCCCTCGGGGTCATTGCCTACTTCGCCGTGCAGCCGCTGCTCAATCAAGCCACTGGAATCATGATCTTCATCCTCGCCGTCGCCACCATCCTGATCGGCGTTGCGGTCGGCTATTTCATGGGCGGTTACGACCGCGGACAGTCGATGCGTGCCGCCGGAATCACCGCGTTCCTCGTCGGCGCGCTTGTCCTGGCTGACAGGTACATGCAGGCATGGCCGTCGTACTTCGACAACAGCAGGGTGCGCGGGCGTCCCATCGCGACCATCGGCGCGGGGACTCCCAACATCCAGGGGGACTTCTGGGTCCTGTCAACGGACACGATGACCCACCTCGTGCTGCCGACCATTGCCCTGATCCTTGTTTCGTTGGCGAGCTACACGCGCTTCACCCGCTCGTCGATGCTGGAAATCATGAACATGGACTACATCCGGACAGCCCGAGCCAAGGGCCTCAGCGAACGCTCCGTGATCATGGGCCATGCCTTCCGGAACGCCTTGATTCCCATCGCGACGATTGTTGCCTTCGATATCGGCGCCTTGATCGGTGGTGCAGTCATTACCGAGACGGTGTTCTCCGTCCACGGGATGGGCTTCCTGTTTATCGACGGACTGCTGCACACCGATCCCAACCCTGTCATGGGCGTCTTCGTGTGCGTCGCCATCACGGCCATGGCGTTCAACCTCATAGCGGACCTCGCGTACTCCGCCCTCGACCCACGCGTAAGGATCAAAGCATGAGCCAGCCAACACAAGAGGAAGAACTCCTCGCGCAACAAGCGCTTGCCGAGGCTGCAGCCACCGAAGCCAGCAGCGAAGAGACCAGTGGCCTGAGCCAAGGCCAGATTGTCCGTAAACGGTTCTTTGGCCACACAGGCGCTTTGGTCGGCTTGGCCGTCCTCGCCATCATCCTTGTCCTCGCCTTCACCTCCGTCGGGGCCTGGGGCCTTCCGGGATGGTGGAAGTACAACTACCTCGACGTTTCGCCGCTGGTCAACGACGGCGCCCCGACGGCGTCGTTGTGGCCGCTTGCCTGGGGCGAACACCCCTTCGGCCAGGACCGCATCGGCCGCGACTTGTTTGCCATGACCATGCGCGGTGCGCAGCAGTCCATCACTGTCATGGTCCTCATCGGGGCGATCGCCGGTGCTGTGGGCGCGATTGTCGGAGGCCTTGCCGGGTATTTCCGCGGCTGGGTTGAAGCAGTGCTGATGCGCCTCACGGACGTCATCATCATTATTCCCGTGCTCCTTCTCGCCGCCGTTGTTGGCCAGATTGCCAACCGAAGGGACGAAGGCAGCTGGTTTGCGAGCTTCGCGTCCAGCAACGGCGTCGTGATTCTTGGCATCTTCCTCGGCTTCGTCAGCTGGGTTGGCCTTGCGCGTTTGGTCCGCGGCGAATTCCTGACGCTCCGCGAGCGGGAATTCGTGGACGCTGCCCGCATTTCCGGGGCATCGAACGCACGGATCATCTTCAAGCACATCCTGCCGAACGCCGTCGGCGTCCTGATCGTCAACGTAACCCTGACTATGTCCGCGGCAATCCTGCTTGAGACGGCGTTGAGCTACCTGGGACTCGGCGTGCACGCACCGGATATTTCGTTGGGTCTCCTGGTGGCGCAAAACCAGGAAGCCTTCGCCACGCGCCCCTGGCTGTTTTGGTTCCCGGGCCTGTTCATCATCTTGATTTGCCTCAGCATCAACTTCATCGGCGACGGACTGCGGGACGCTTTCGACCCGCGCCAGAAGAAGTTCAAGGCGAAGAGCGCCGTTGAAAGCACTCGGCATTCAAGTACGACGCCGGTAGTCCCCAATGTGCCGAAGGAACAGTGAGTGAGTCCCGTCAGGGATATCGGGCTCCTTGAGGCCCGAGGGGCCTCATTGGATGAAGATCGCCCAGTAGCTCGCCGCGGCGAGGACTATGGTGCCACCGAGGCGGAGCCATTCGATCCTCACGGCCACCGCCGTGTCTTCGGCGCGGCCGGGCTCGACGCGTCCGGATTCCACCAAGTCCCGCCAGCGGGCGCGGACCAGCACCGCGGCGGCCCCCGAATCCGTGTTCCGGAGGTCTCCGGGACGGACCGAGCTGCCTGGACCGTACGTAGTTTCCGGAAGCCCCCGCAGGTGCTCCGGGCGGGCGTTCCGGCCACCCCAGATGCCGGGGGCCGGAGCTGCCCAAGCAGGGTACTTCTTGTGCGGGGTCATGAGGGTGAGGGCGTACCGCGTATCGACCTGCACCAAGGCATCCCAAGGGACGTCAATGGTTCGGTACGGATTTTCCAAAGTCACGCCCGAGTCCATCACCAGCACGGCCGGCCGCCAGAAGAGCAGCCATCCAAGGAATGCGAGCAGCAACAGGGGAGCAGTTCCCGGAAGGTTCCGTGGTCCGCCGACGGCGAGCGTGACGATGATTCCAATCGCGGCAACCGCCCAGCACGTCCAAGCGAGCAGCTTGCTGGTTCGCGCCTTGAAGATTTCGACATTTCCGGCATGCGGCTCAGGGCTCATGCCCCTAATAATTCAGGATTCCGGGCTACTTCACTAATCACCTTGTGGAGGGTGGCCCGGGTGGAAGGGAAGACCCACGATGACTGACAACGCTATTCCCGAACCGGAAGCCACACCGCTGGAAACGGCCTCGGACAGGCTGGAAACCGCTTCGGACAGGGTTGAGCCGGGACGCGTGGTCCTGGAAGTGCGCGACCTCAGCGTCGACTTCGGCGTGGAGAAGAAATGGGTGCCGGCCGCGATTGGGCTGAACTACGAGGTCCGGGCAGGTGAGGTCCTGGCGATTGTCGGCGAGTCCGGCTCGGGGAAGAGCGCGAGTTCCATGGCACTCTTGGGGCTGTTGCCAAGCAACAGCCGCGTGAGGGGCAGCGTCAAGCTCGGGGGCAAGGAGTTGCTCGGGGCCAAGGCTTCGGCCATCAGGGAAGTCCGCGGCAAGGACGTGGCGGTGATCTTCCAGGAGCCGATGACAGCACTTAACCCCGTTTACACCGTAGGCGCCCAGATTGTGGAGACCCTGCGGCTGCACAACGCAATCTCGCCGGATGAAGCGAAGCAACGCGCCCTGCGGATGCTCGAGCTCGTGGAACTCCCCGATCCGGAAAAAGCTTTCAAGTCCTACCCGCACCAGTTGTCGGGCGGGCAGCGGCAACGCGCCATGATCGCCCAATCGCTGTCCTGCGACCCCAGGCTCCTGATCGCGGATGAACCGACCACCGCCCTGGACGTCACGGTGCAGGCCGAAATCCTGGATTTGATGCGGCACCTCCGGAACAAGCTGGACAGTGCGATCGTGCTGATCACGCACGATATGGGCGTGGTTGCCGACCTCGCGGACCGCATCGCCGTCATGCGCAAAGGCGTCATCGTGGAGACCGGAACGGCGCAGCAGATCTTCAGCAATCCGCAGCACGAATACACCCAGGCGCTCTTGGCCGCCGTCCCGCACCTCGGCCAAAGCGCGGAGTCCGCGGATGTTGACGTCACCGCTGCCTTGGCAGCCGCAACCAAGACGGAGCTGGACTCCGTTGAGCACGACGAGTTGCTGCGTCGCGAGCGCGAGAATCAGGAAGCCCTGAAGGCTGCCGCCGAGGAAGCGGCACAGCCCAAAGGCAACCCGGTCCTCGAATTGATCGACGTCGCCATCGAGTACCCGAAGCAGGGCCGCGTCCCCGCCTTCCGCGCGGTCGAAGGCGCCAACCTCGTGATCTACCCCGGGCAGGTCGTAGGGCTGGTCGGCGAATCCGGTTCCGGCAAAACGACCATTGGACGTGCCGCCGTCGGGCTCTTGCCGGTAGCCGCAGGCAAGATGCACGTGGTGGGGCAGGATATTTCAGCAGCCAAGCGGAACGGCAAGCAACTCCACCAGGTCCGGCGCGATATCGGCATGGTCTTCCAGGACCCGTCGTCCTCGCTCAACCCGCGTTTGCCGATTGGTGAGAGCATTGGCGAGCCGATGTACCTTGCCGGTGTGGCCAAGGGCGGCGACTTGCAGAAGCGGATCGAGAACCTCCTCGACCAAGTGGAACTTCCTCGGAGCTATCGCAACCGATACCCGCACGAGCTGTCCGGCGGCCAGAAGCAGAGGGTTGGAATCGCCCGGGCGTTGTCGCTCCAGCCCAAGTTGATGGTGGCGGATGAGCCGACGTCGGCGCTTGATGTTTCCGTGCAGGCCAAGGTGCTGGAACTCTTCCAGAGCCTCCAAAAGGAACTGGGGTTCGCGTGCCTCTTCGTCACTCACGACCTCGCCGTGGTGGACGTGCTGGCGGACCGTATCTGCGTGATGCAGCGCGGGCGGATCGTGGAGCAGGGAACCCGGGACCAGATCCTGCGCAACCCGCAGGAAGCGTACACGCAGCGGCTGTTGGCTGCTGTTCCCCTTCCGGACCCCGAGAAGCAACGGGAGCGCCGGGAATTGCGTGAACAGTTGCTGGCCGCCGGGATCGAGTAGCGCCCTCCAGCGCCCACTTCCAGCGTGGCAGCATAGCCTGCCCTGAATGACGAAGGAGCCCCGAGCCAACCGGCTTCGGGGCTTTTTTGCGCCTGTGGCGCTGATGCTTGAATCCATCTCCGCGGTGTTTCGGGTACTGCGAAAAACCCCTGATTTCCGCGGGAAAACAAGGGTCAGGCATGACGAGTGTACCAGCGAGTAACCTGTTACGTGAAGTGACTGCTTCATTTACTTGAAATGACTGCTTCATTACTAAAACTGTCATATGCATAATCGCTTGAAAGTGCCAAGAGGATTCCATATTTCGGACAAGCTGTGGTTAGGATTACACATCCATGTAGGCCTCGTCACAGGACATCTCTGTGCCTGGCCCAGCGGCAACCGTGAGTTGCCGTGACTAATCCCCCTGACTCCATAGGAGGCGGAATGCGTTTTTCGCGCACTTCCACAGCTCTTGGCTTGCTGGCGGTTGCCGCGCTTGCCCTTACCGGTTGCGGCGGCGGCGCCAGCACCGGAGGCAGCGGCCAGGCCGCCGGCGATCCGAACAAGATCATCACCGCATACAGCAATGAACCCCAGCACCCCCTGATGCCGGCCAACACCAACGAGGTGTATGGCGGCCGCGTCGTCGAGCTCCTTTTCGAGGGCCTGACCAGCTACGACGCCAGTGGAAAGACCGTGAACGAACTCGCGGACTCCATTGACACCACCGATGGCCAGAACTACACGATCAAGGTCAAGAAGGGCACCAAGTTCACCAATGGCGAGGAAGTCACCGCCAAGAGCTTTGTCGATGCCTGGAACTTCGCCGCGCTGAGCACCAATGCCCAGGCGAGCAGCAGCTTCTTCGAGTCGATCGAAGGCTATGACGCCGTCAGCGCCACCAAGAAGGAAACCGGAGCGGACGGCAAGTCCAACGACGTGCCTGCGCCGACCGCCCAGACGATGTCCGGCCTGGTCCTGAAGGACGACTACACCATCTCCGTGAAGCTGTCGCAGCCGGAAGCCGACTGGCCCCAGCGCCTCGGCTACTCCGCGTTCATGCCGCTTCCGGCCGAGGCGCTGAAGGACCCGAAGGCATTCGGCGAAAACCCGATCGGCAACGGCCCCTACAAGATGGCAGCCAAGGGCGCCTGGCAGCACGATAGCCAGATCGCCCTCGTCAAGAACGCCGACTACCAAGGCGAGCGCACTGCCAAAAACGGCGGCGTGACGTTCAAGTTCTACACCGATCCGGCACCGGCCTACACCGATATCCAGGCCAACAACCTCGACGTCACCGATGTCCTGCCGACCAACGCCCTGAAGACCTACACCACGGACTTCCCGGACCACAACCTGAACAAGGCCTACGCCGGTAACGCGACGCTCAACATCCCGAACTACTTGCCTGAATTCCAGGGAGAGGCCGGCAAGCTCCGCCGCCAGGCCATTTCCATGGCGATCAACCGAGACGAAATCACCAAGGTTGTCTTCAGCGGAACCCGCATCCCGGCCAAGGACTTCACCTCTCCGTCGATTGACGGCTACAACGACAACGTCCCCGGATCCGACGTCCTGAAGTTCGATGCTGCGAAGGCCAAGGACCTGTGGGCAAAGGCAAACGCCATTAGCCCGTGGCCCGCCGGCAAGGTCCTGCAGCTCGCCTACAACACCGACGGCGGCAACAAGGAATGGATCGACGCCGTTGCCAACAACCTGAAGAACAACCTCGGCATCCAGGCCGAAGGCCAGCCGTTCGCAAAGTTTGCCGAGATCCTGAACCTTCGCAAGGCAAAGACCCTTCCGGGCTTCACCCGCGCTGGCTGGCAGGCAGACTACCCGTCCCTGTTCAACTTCCTGGGCCCCGTCCTTCAGACCGGCGCCAGCGCCAACTACGAGGGCTACAGCAACCCGGCTTTCGACAAGCTGCTCCAGGAAGGCCTTGCCTCCAAGACCACGGCGGATGCAAACCAGAAGTTCACCCAGGCACAGGAGATCCTTTTCCAGGACCTGCCCAACCTGCCTCTGTGGTACCAGGCCCGCCAGGTCGTCTGGAGCCAGAACGTGAGCAACGTCGACTCCGGCTGGAACGGCGACCTGCTCTACTACAACATCACCGCTAAGTAGTCCACTGGACCTGTTCCAAGCTCGCTAGCGCATTTGGGGGTCCGGTGTCACACCCGGGCCCCCGAACGGGCTTGCACCGGCACGAAAGCTGTCCCACATGAAATCCCACATTTCCACGAGCCTCGAGGGAACCTTGCTGTGATCCAGTACATCCTCCGGCGTCTGCTGCAGGTCATTCCTGTCTTCCTGGGCACCACCCTGCTCGTCTACTTCATGGTCTTCGCCCTCCCCGGCGACCCCATTCGCGCACTGTTCGGCGACCGGCCGCCGAGCGAAGCCGTCATTGCCGCGCTTCGCCAGCAATACAACCTGGACCAGCCGTTCTGGGTCCAATACGGGCTGTTCCTCAAAAACCTGTTCACCTTCAACCTCGGCGTGGACTTCACCGGACAGCCGATCGCTGCCACCCTCGGCCGCATTTTCCCGGTGACTGCCATGCTCGCCATCGAAGCCCTCGCCATCCAGGCGGTCTTCGGTGTTGCGTTTGGCCTGATCGCCGGCCTGCGCAAGGGAAAGCTGTTCGACTCCACGGTGTTGGTCGCATCGCTTGTTGTCATTGCCGTTCCCACTTTTGTCCTGGGCTTCGTGCTCCAGCTGCTCGTCGGCGTCCAGCTCGGCTGGGCCAAGCCAACGGTCGGTTCGAGCGCTGACTGGGGGACGCTGATCCTGCCGGCGACAGTTCTTGGCCTGGTGTCCTTCGCCTACGTCTTGCGCCTGACCCGTGCTTCGGTCATCGAGAACATGAACGCCGATTACGTCCGCACCGCCACCGCGAAGGGCCTCTCGCGCCCCCGGGTGGTCCTGGCCCATATCCTGCGGAACTCCATGATTCCCGTGGTCACCTACCTGGGTGCGAACCTCGGCGGCCTCATGGGTGGCGCCATCGTCACCGAAGGAATCTTCAACGTGCCCGGCGTCGGGCAAAAGCTCTACCAGGCGGTGATCCGCAGCGAAGGCCCCACCGTCGTGGCCATCGTGAGCGTATTGGTCCTGGTGTTCGTCGCCGCCAACCTGTTGGTCGACCTCCTGTACGCCTGGCTTGACCCCAGGATTCGCTATGAAAAGTAGATCCGCTATGAAAAGTAACCGCCAGATCGAGCACTATGTTGCCCCCATCGACGAGACGCCCCTGCTGGCGACCGATACGCTCAAAGTAGACGCAGCACCGCTGAGCCTGTGGGCGGATGCGTGGCGGAAGCTCCGCCGTCGTCCGCTCTTCATCATCTCGGCACTCATGATCTGCCTGCTTCTCGTCGTCGCGTTCTTCCCGGGCGTGTTCACCCAGACTCCGCCGAACGACAACTGCCAGCTAAGCGACTCCCTCGCGGGCCCATCGGCCGGGCACCCCCTCGGATTCACGTTCCAGGGCTGTGACATCTACTCCCGCATCATCCATGGCACCCAGGCGTCCCTGACTGTCGGCGTCGTGTCCGTCATCTTCGTCCTCATCATCGGAGTGGCGCTGGGCGCCCTTGCCGGCTTCTTCGGCGGCTGGATCGACACGGTCATTGCGCGCCTCGGCGATATCTTCTTTGCCCTTCCGCTGGTCCTTGGCGCCCTGGTCGTCACCCAGCTCCCGTTCTTCCGCGAGAACAAGAGCGTCTTCACGGTGGTCATGGTCATCGTGATGCTCGGTTGGCCGCAAATGGCGCGCATCACGCGCGGCGCGGTCATCGAGGTCCGCAACGCAGACTTCGTCACCGCCGCACGCTCCTTGGGCGTCTCGAAGATCGGAACGCTGGTCCGGCATGTGGTACCGAACGCCCTTGCGCCGATCATCGTCCTGGCCACCATGGAACTCGGCGTCTTCATTGTCACGGAGGCAACGCTTTCCTTCCTCGGCATTGGCCTGCCCGGAAGCATCATGTCCTGGGGCAACGACATTTCCGCGGCGAAGGACACGCTGCGCACCAACCCCGAAGTGCTGCTGTATCCAGCGACCGCACTGTCCATCACGGTCCTGAGCTTCATCATGCTTGGCGATGCGCTGCGGGACGCCCTTGACCCCAAGAGCCGCAAGCGATGAAGGAGGCAATAATGACAACGTCCAACGTGACCATCAACGAGGCCGATACCGAAGAGCGGCCGCTCCTGGAAATCAGGGACCTCGCCATCTCCTTCCAAACGGCCAACGGGGAATTCCAGGCCGTCAAGAACGCGCACCTGACCATCATGCCGGGTGAGACGGTCGCCATCGTGGGGGAGTCCGGTTCCGGGAAGTCGACGACGGCGCTCGCGGCGATCGGCCTCCTGCCGGAAAACGGCAAGGTTTCCGGCGGCCGGATCCTCCTCGACGGCGAAGACATCTCGCACGCACCCGAAAAGCGGATGATCGAACTGCGTGGCAACACGATCGGCATGGTTCCCCAGGATCCGATGTCCAACCTCAACCCGGTGTGGAAGATCGGCTACCAGGTTCGTGAGACGCTGCGGGCCAACGGTAAGCCCAACGCCCCGGCCGACGTCGCAAGGGTCCTGGCCGAAGCGGGCCTGCCGGACTCGGCGCGGCGCGCGAAGCAGTACCCGCACGAGTTCTCCGGCGGCATGCGCCAGCGCGCCCTGATCGCCATCGGCTTGTCCTGCCAACCCCGGTTGCTGATCGCGGACGAACCGACGTCGGCGTTGGATGTCACTGTGCAGCGGCAGATCCTGGACCACCTCGAGACCATGACGTCGGAGCTTGGCACGGCAGTCCTGCTCATCACCCACGACCTCGGGCTCGCCGCCGAGCGGGCGGACAAGGTAGTGGTCATGTACCGCGGAAACGTGGTGGAAGCCGGACCCTCCCTGGAACTGCTGCGCAACCCGCAGCACCCGTACACCCAGCGGCTCGTCGCGTCGGCGCCGTCGCTGGCTTCGCGCCGGATCCAGGCGGCCAAAGCCGAGGGCATCCAGGCCGAAGAGCTCCTGGCGCCCGCCGAGACCATCGTGGAAAAGGCCCTGACCGAGGACGTGCTGAAGGTCGAAAGCCTGAGCAAGGTCTTCAAGCTGCGTTCGGGCATCGGCAAGGCCACGGACTTCACCGCGGTGGACAACGTTTCGTTCAACGTCAAGCGCGGTACGACGACGGCGATCGTGGGGGAGTCGGGATCCGGCAAGTCCACAGTGGCCCAGATGGTCCTCAACCTCCTCTCGCCCACATCCGGCCGGATCGTGTTCGACGGCGTGGACACCTCCACGTTGAAGAGCCGGGAGATCTTCTCTTTCCGTCGCCGCGTCCAGCCGATCTTCCAGGATCCGTACGGTTCCCTTGATCCGATGTACAACATCTTCAGGACCATCGAGGAACCGCTCCGGACCCACAAGATCGGGGACAAAGCCAGCCGCGAAAAGAAGGTCCGGGAACTGCTGGACCAGGTGGCGTTGCCGCAGAGCACCATGCAGAGGTACCCCAACGAGCTCTCCGGCGGCCAGCGGCAGCGCGTCGCGATTGCCCGGGCTTTGGCTTTGGACCCCGAGGTGATTATTTGCGATGAAGCCGTCTCGGCCTTGGACGTGCTGGTCCAGGCCCAGGTGCTGAACCTCTTGGCTGAGCTGCAGGCCAACCTCGGCCTGACTTACCTCTTCATCACGCACGACCTTGCTGTGGTCCGGCAGATCGCCGACCACGTATGCGTCATGCAGAAGGGCAAGCTCGTTGAAACCGGAAGCACGGACGAAGTCTTCGATTCGCCGCAGCAGGACTACACGAAGGCGCTGCTCAATGCGATCCCGGGCGCGAGCCTCATGCTTCCGCCGGTGGTGGCCTGAGCCGCAGCATTGAGCTGAGGTGCGGCCTGGGCCGCCGTGCGAGCTGCCGATTGGCCGGTGTCCCCCGCGGGATGCCGGCCTTTCGGTTTGTCTGGAACCGCCCAACCCTGTGATGAAGAGCACAAAATAGTGCCCGTCAAGACGATTTTTAGGCCAACAAATACCGCAGCGTTTAGACTCTAATAAGGTGCCCTGTGCAAAGGGTCTGATCCGTCGTGCGTTCCGGTTGGGGATGTCGCGATACCACAGCTGACTTCACCACTGAATCGAGCCATAACGCATGTCTGAAACCACTACCAACATCGCTGCGGCCACTGCCTCGCGCAGCGACCTGCGCAACGTCGCGATTGTGGCGCACGTTGACCACGGCAAGACCACCCTGGTCGACGCCATGCTCAAGCAGACCAACTCCTTTGCCGAGCACAACCACCTCGAAGACCGCGTCATGGACTCCGGTGACCTGGAACGCGAAAAGGGCATCACGATCCTCGCAAAGAACACCACGGTTGCCTACAACGGCCCGTCGTCGAACGGCGAGACCATCACCATCAACGTGATCGACACCCCCGGCCACGCCGACTTCGGCGGCGAGGTGGAGCGCGGCCTGTCCATGGTTGACGGCGTTGTCCTCTTGGTGGACGCTTCCGAAGGTCCGCTGCCGCAGACCCGCTTCGTGCTGCGCAAGGCCCTCGCCGCGCACCTTCCCGTCATCCTGCTCGTCAACAAGACGGACCGTCCCGATGCCCGCATCGAAGAGGTTGTCCACGAGTCCATGGACCTGCTTCTTGGCCTGGCATCCGACCTCGCGGACGAAGTTCCCGATCTTGACCTCGACAAGGTCCTCGAAGTTCCCGTGGTCTACGCGGCCGCCAAGGTGGGCCGCGCGTCCCTCGAGCAGCCGGCTGACGGCGCCGCTCCGGATAACGAAAACCTGGAACCCCTCTTCAAGACCATCATCGAGCACATCCCCGCTCCGAAGTACAACCCCGAGGGCGTCCTCCAGGCTCACGTCACCAACCTCGACGCTTCGCCGTTCCTCGGCCGCCTTGCCCTCCTGCGTATCTACAACGGCACGCTCCGCAAGGGCCAGACCGTCGCTTGGGCGCGCGCCAACGGTGAGTTGAAGAACGTCAAGATCACCGAACTCCTCGCCACCAAGGCCCTGGACCGTGTCCCGGCAGAGTCCGCCGGCCCGGGCGAGATCGTGGCTGTCGCCGGTATCGAGGAAATCACCATCGGCGAGACCCTCACCGACGTCGAGAACCCGCAGCCGCTTCCGCTCATCACGGTTGACGACCCCGCGATCTCCATGACCATTGGTATCAACACCTCGCCGCTGGCCGGCAAGGTCAAGGGCGCCAAGGTCACGGCCCGCCAGGTGAAGGACCGCCTGGACAAGGAACTGATCGGTAACGTCTCCATCAAGGTTCTGCCCACCGAGCGTCCCGACGCCTGGGAAGTCCAGGGCCGTGGCGAGCTCGCGCTGGCCATCCTCGTCGAGCAGATGCGCCGCGAAGGCTTTGAGTTGACGGTCGGCAAGCCGCAGGTGGTCACCCGCACCATCGACGGCAAGCTCCACGAGCCGATGGAACACATGACCATCGACGTTCCTGAGGAATACCTCGGCGCCGTCACGCAGCTCATGGCTGCCCGCAAGGGCCGCATGACCAACATGGCCAACCACGGAACCGGCTGGTGCCGCATGGAATTCATCGTTCCTGCCCGTGGCCTCATCGGCTTCCGTACCAAGTTCCTCACGGACACCCGCGGCGCCGGTATCGCGTCCTCGATCTCCGAGGGCTACGAGCCGTGGGCCGGCCCCATCGAATACCGCACCAACGGTTCGATGGTCGCCGACCGTGCCGGTGTGGTCACCCCGTTCGCCATGATCAACCTTCAGGAGCGCGGTTCCTTCTTCGTGAAGCCCACGTCCGAGGTCTACGAAGGCATGATCGTCGGCGAGAACTCCCGCGCCGACGACATGGACGTCAACATCACGAAGGAAAAGAAGCTCACCAACATGCGTGCGGCGTCTTCGGATTCCTTCGAGAACCTGACCCCGCCGCGCGAGCTGACCCTCGAAGAGTCCCTCGAATTCGCCCGCGAAGACGAGTGCGTGGAGGTCACCCCGGAAGACATCCGCATCCGCAAGGTGATCCTGGACGCCAACGAGCGTGCCAAGGCGACCCGTGCGCGCGCCAAGGCCTAATCAGGCCCTGCCTGCAGCCTGACGCATCACACGGATAAATGAAATGAATAGAAGAGCCGCTGGAACACTACGTGGAATTGCCGTAGCTGTTCCGGCGGCTCTTTTTGCTGCCTTGGCCGGCACGGCGTTGCACAGGCAATCCGTTAAGGCATCCGGCGTCGACATCTTCTGGGGTTGCGCTGCCGCGCTGCTCTTGCTGGCGGCGCTCCAACTGCTGTTGGGTGCATGGTCGCGTTCTTTGATCCCGACGGCGGTGGTCGGGATTGGCTGCTACGCAACGGTCGGGTTCTTGTCGACCGGCGGGACGGGCAAGCAGCTGATCGTCGCGGACCTGCCCGGAAATGTGTGGGTCTTCGGGATCGCGGCAGTGACTGTCGTCATGCTCTTGTGGTGCCACCGGTACCGCCGCCGACGTGAGTAGCTAATCCGCCGTCGGATCCCGGTGGTGGGCGATCAGCAGCGAGGTGGCCTCGCCGTCGTCGTCCGCGGGCAGTTGCATGTATTCCTCCACCACGGCGCGCAACTTTGCCATCATCTCCTGTTGGCGGGCGGCGTTGAACTTCACCCCGAGCCGCCAGACGTCGATATCCTCCGGAGCGAGCCCGCGGGTTTCCTGAACGAAAGTCTCAATCAGGACCGGCGAAATGTTGTCTACAGGAGTGCTCCACGACGTTCGCGTGGCGATATACGGTACCTCCTTAGCGCCGCGTTTTCCTTTGCGGCCCTCCTGCGGAGCGAGGAAACCGGTACGGACCAAGGTCCGGACGTGGTGCAGGCTGGACGCCGGATTGATACCCAGCAAACCGGCAATTTCCTTGTTGGTACGTGCTTGGTGCAGGCACAGCCGAAGGATCCTCAAGCGCAGGGGTGAGCTGAGGGCCCGCCCCTTGGCGACAAGATCGGCATCGGTCCGCCCTTGTTCGGTCATGGACGCCAGTGTAGCCATCCATAAGTGATTGACATATCCCAATCAGTGCGTGAAACTGGGCGCGTGACTGCCGGGACCACGCGCACAGACCAGTTCGCCGCATCACTCTGGCGAGACAGGAACTTCGTAACTTTCTGGTCGGGCCAGGCGGTCAGCCAGTTGGGTGCGCAACTGGGGCAACTCGCCTTTCCCGTCCTTGCCGTGGCGCTGCTGTCGGCAAGCGAATTCGAAGTCGGGGCGCTCAATGCTGCGGGGTTGGCGGCGTTCCTTGTGATCGGACTTCCGGCCGGGGCATGGGTTGACCGCTGGTTGAAGCGCCGGACCATGATGCTGGCCGACCTCGTCCGTGCCGTTGCGATGGCAAGCGTCCCTGTCCTGTGGTGGTCGGGTGCGCTCCAGATGTGGCACCTCTACGCGGTGTCCGCCGTGGTGGGGGCAGCGACCGTCTTCTTCGATGTCTCCTACCAGAGCTACGTCCCGGTGCTTGTTGACGCCGCACGGGTGCCACAAGCCAACTCGAAGCTTGAGGCTACCTCGCAGATTGCACGCATCGGCGGTCCCGCAGCCGGTGGCGCACTCCTGGCAGTTGTCTCGGCACCCGTGCTTTTTGTCGGAGAAGCCGCCGGTTATCTCTTGTCCGCCGTTTTCCTGTTCCGGACACGGGATGCCGAACAGCGGATCCCGACGGCGGATCGGTGTCCGTTGGGCAGCGAGATCAAGGAGGGCCTCGTCTTTGTTGCCAAGCACCCGTTGATCAGCAGGATCGCCGCGTGCACCGGCGGAGTCAACTTCTTCACGACCATTGCCTTCACGCTGATGCCGATCCTGGTGTTGCGGGAATTGGAATTGGGACCGCAAGGCATGGGCCTCATCATGGCGGTGGGTGCCGTCGGTGGATTGATCGGAGCTGTTGCCGCGCCGCGTTTCGCCGCCTGGATCGGCGAAGGCACCGCCATCCCGGTGGCATCCATCATCAGCTCGGCCTTCGTCCTCCTTGTCCCGCTGAGCGTATTCGCCCCGGAGCGTTGGATGTCGCTGGTGATGCTCATCGTTTCCGACTTCGGTTTCGGCTTCGGTGTCCTGGTGTACAACATCATGCAGCTCAGCATGCGGCAGCGCGTGTGCCCGCCCCGCCTCCTCGGGCGAATGAATGCTTCCATCCGATTCGTGGTGTGGGGTGTCATGCCCGTTTCGGCGCTTGCCTCGGGCCTGCTCGCGGAGAACTTGGGACTCGTCCCCACGCTCTGGATTGCCTTGGCCGGCAGCGTGCTCAGCGTGGTGCCGGTGTTGTTCTCCCCGCTGACGCGAATGCGTACGCTCCCCGACGCCGTCCACCACCCCTGACCCCCGGAGCATGCCCATTCTTGGTGCTCAACAGTGGACATATTGGCAATATGCGCATTCCTTGGCCTCCGCGCCGCGCATGCTCATTGGTCATCGCGGAGCATGCTCATTGCCGATGCCCAGGAATGGACTTCCGCGTTGTCCACATACGGCAAAACGTGCCTTCTGCCGACTTCCCGAGGCGGGAGACGATGGCGGCATGCACAAGATCGATGGCGTACTTTCGAAGTTCGACGGCGTTGCACGCGCCAAACATTTTGCGGCGGCTGGAATCTCCGATTTTCAGCTGAGGGCAGCGCTGGCCACGGGACAGGTCAGCCGGGTGGCCCGCGGAGTTTATGCGAGGCAGGGAGCGAATCCCACCCTGGTAGCTATCCGTTCCCTCCCGGCCGAACCAGCCTGTATCTCGGCCGCTGAATTTGCAGGATTGTGGGTCGTCGAAAGGCCACGCGTGCCGCATGTTGCCGCCCCGCATAGCCGAAAATATCCCGGATTCATATGCCACAGATCTGCGGCTCCTCCCACACTGCTGGATTCGGTTGTCCAAGCGTTGCGATGCATGCCGGATTTGGACGGCCTCGTCATAGCCGAGTCCGCAGTGGCGCTAGGCAAAGTCGAGCTGTCCGCATTGCGCACCCGACTTACCGGACGGAACGATGCGCGCGAGCGCCGGCTGGTGTCAATGATCGTGCCGCAATCCCAGTCGATCATTGAGTGCATTGCGAGGTTCCTGCTGCGTCAAGCCGGATTTCACGTCGAGTCGCAAGTGAACATTCCAGGCATGGGGCATCTGGATCTCATGGTGGATGGGAGGCTGGGAATTGAAACCGACGGAACCGGCTTCCACATGGACAAGGCGAGTTTCGAAGAAGACCGACGCCGCTGGAACGTCACCACCAGGCTCGGCGTACCCACATTGGTGGTGAGCCATGCCCTATTGGTCCAAAGGCCTCGAGAGTTTGTGTGGATGGTCAGGGAAACGTTGAAATCCCTCGATCGCGGCCTTACGACACAAGCGGCTTAGCCCACGGGCATGACGGGAGCACTGGGGATTTCGAGGTAATGGCCGGGATTAGATACAAAACTCGACTCCACTAAAGCATCGCGTCTATAGATTCGCGTCGAGTAAAGAACAGCGTCGAGCCGGATTAGCGTACGCATCCCGGATTAGAGCGAGCGTCGGGCTATAGAAATGTGTTGGCCCGGATGAGCGAAACGAGTCGGGCTGGCAAAGGACATGCCCAGCTCTGTCCGCGAAAAATGGACATGCTCCTTAGCGGAGCGTTTGCCGCCGAGGAGCATGCTCATTGCTAGGCGCAAGGAATGGACATATGGGGAATATGCGCATTCCTTGGCCTGAAGGAGGCGCATGCTCCCTTGGGGTGTGGGCGGGGGCGCATGTCCATTGGGAGGGGGGGCCTACGCTCGACTAGTCCGGGCTTCGCGGCGTGGGGGCGGGGGCGGGACTTCTTTGGCCGCTACCACGAGCGCCAGGGGGATCTCGACGTCGGACTGACGGGTGCGGACGGTGCAGGAAACAGCGGTGGCGGATAACAAGTAGCCGAGGGCGTCGGTGAAGCCGCCATCTACCCGGTAACGCACGACTACCCGGGTCCCGGAGGCAGCGTTGAGCAGGAAATCCTGGGGATGGAGGAAGGTCACCAGTTCATAGTAGGACGCCCGAGTAGGTTGGCGAGTTCGGGCTGGTGGATAATAGGCTCAGAATTCGATGTACCGGCAACAACGCCGGTGGTACTACCCGGGGATTTCCGGGGCAACTGTGGAGAGGCAAGGGACGTGACCTACGTAATCGCGCAGCCATGTGTGGACGTCAAGGACAAGGCGTGTATTGAAGAATGCCCTGTCGACTGCATCTACGAAGGTGAACGGTCCCTGTACATCCACCCGGACGAATGCGTCGACTGTGGTGCGTGCGAGCCCGTTTGCCCCGTGGAAGCCATCTACTACGAAGATGACACTCCTGAGGAATGGGCAGACTACTACAAGGCCAACGTCGAGTTCTTCGATGACCTCGGTTCCCCTGGCGGAGCAGCCAAGATCGGCAACACCGGGAAGGACCACCCGTTCATCGCGGCCCTGCCCCCGCAGAACCAAGACCACTAAGGACGGTTGCCCCTCTTGATTTCCGCGGCCCCCGCCTTTGGACTCAACCTGCCCGATTACCCGTGGGAAGCCATGGCACCTTATGTGGCCAAAGCTGCGGAACATCCGGACGGCGTGGTGAACCTTTCCATCGGCACGCCCGTGGACCCTACGCCGGCGTTGATCAGGGCCGCGCTCGCCGGGGCCGCTGATGCCCACGGTTACCCGACGGTTCACGGCACGGAGGCCTTGCGCGAAGCCGTGTCCGGCTGGTTTGCCAGCCGCCGCGGTGTCCCTGGCCTTGACCCGCGGGACATCATGCCGACCGTCGGATCCAAGGAACTGGTGGCCTGGCTGCCGTTCCTCCTGGGACTCGGCGCGGGAGACGTCGTCGTCCGGCCCACTGTGGCGTACCCGACCTACGACATCGGGGCCATGCTCGCAGGGGCTACGCCGGTAGCAGCGGACAATCTGGACGAGCTGGATGCCGCGACCCGCGCGAAGGTTCGTCTGGTCTGGATCAACTCTCCGGGCAACCCCACCGGAAGCGTCCGGGACGTTGAGTCCCTTCGGGAGATCGTCGCCCAGGCCCGGGAAGTCGGTGCGGTGGTGGCCTCGGATGAATGTTACGCCGAACTCGGCTGGGGCGAATGGGACGCCCAGCGTGGCGGCGAAGCCGTCCCCAGTGTGCTGGACCCCCGCGTTTCAGGCGGTTCCACGGACGGCTTGCTGTGCGTCTATTCGTTGAGCAAGCAATCGAACCTCGCAGGATACCGGGCGGCTTTCGTTGCCGGTGACTCGTCGATCGTGGCGAATCTGGTCAACAGTCGCAAGCACGCCGGCATGATCGTTCCGTTCCCGGTCCAAGAAGCCATGCGCGTCGCACTCGGTGACGCCGGGCACGTCCTGGACCAGAAGGATCTCTACCGGGGCCGCCGCGAACGGCTCCTGCCGGCGCTCCAAAAGTTCGGCTTGGTGATTCAGGAATCCAAAGCCGGCCTCTACCTGTGGTCCACAGCGGGGGAGCAGACCTGGGATACCGTCCAGCGTTTCGCTGATCTCGGCATAGTGGTCGGCCCGGGCGTGTTCTACGGCGAAGCCGGCAACGGCTTCATCAGGGTGGCGCTCACGGGTACCGACGAACGCATCGATGCCGCCGTCGAGCGCCTCAACGCCGCTCAGTAACAATCCTGTGACTTGTGGCACAGGGCGCGTCATTCCGCCAGTAATCGGAGCTAGTGAATTAGTTTGTCCCGCTTACTGGCGGTAGCTTTTAACTGACTATCAATGGTGGCTTTCCCCGCGAAAGCAGTCCCGCCCATCACTCCTGCGGACCCGCAGGCCAAGGGCGGTGTCACCAGATGGTGGTTGGATCAAGCTTTCGACCGAGGCCAAGAGCCTCATGAAGGGGACTCCATGACTGAGACCACCAGCGCTACCCTGCGCCATGCCGGCGGAGAGCTCGAGCTCCCGCGGATCAAGGTTGTAGAAGGGAACGAAGGATACGACGTTTCCAAGCTGCTGAAGCAGACGGGCGCCGTCGCCTATGACCCCGGCTTCATGAACACCGCCGCCACCACGTCGGCAATCACTTACATCGATGGCGACGCCGGCATCCTGCGCTACCGCGGCTACCCGATCGAGCAGCTTGCCCAGCACTCCAGCTTCCTGGAAGTTTCCTACCTGCTGATCTACGGCGACCTTCCCACCCCCGTGGAGCTGGAAGAGTTCGACCGGAAGATCCGCCGCCACACCCTGTTGCACGAAGAGCTCAAGGGCTTCTTCGGCGGCTTCCCGCGTGACGCGCACCCGATGCCCGTGCTTTCTTCGGCCGTTTCCGCGCTGTCCACCTTCTACCAGGACTCGTTGGATCCGTTCAACCCGGAACACGTGGAAGTGTCCACGATCCGCCTCATGGCCAAGCTTCCGGTCATCGCGGCCTACGCGCACAAGAAGTCCATCGGCCAGCCGATGCTGTACCCGGACAACTCCATGAACCTGGTGGAGAACTTCCTGCGCTTGAGCTTCGGCCTGCCGGCAGAGCAGTACGAACTCGATCCGGTTGTGGTCAAGGCCTTGGATCTCCTCCTGATCCTGCACGCAGACCACGAGCAGAACTGCTCCACGTCCACCGTCCGCCTGGTGGGCTCGTCCAACGCGAACCTCTTCGCTTCGGTTTCGGCCGGCATCAATGCACTCTTCGGTCCCGCGCACGGTGGCGCCAACGAAGCTGTGTTGAAGATGCTGCGCCAAATCCAGGCCGAGGGCATCAAGCCGGAGGACTACATGGAGAAGGTCAAGAAGAAGGAAGACGGCGTCCGGCTCATGGGCTTCGGGCACCGTGTCTACAAGAACTACGACCCCCGGGCGAAGATCATCAAGGCCACCGCGCACGAGATCCTTGGCAAGCTTGGCGGCAACGACGAACTCCTGGACATCGCGCTGCGGCTCGAAGAGAAGGCCCTGGCGGACGATTACTTCATCCAGCGCAAGCTCTACCCGAACGTCGACTTCTACACGGGCCTGATCTACAAGGCCATGGGCTTCCCGGAGAAGATGTTCACCGTCCTGTTCGCGATTGGCCGCCTCCCCGGCTGGATCGCCCAGTGGCGCGAAATGATCAACGATCCCCAGACCAAGATCGGCCGTCCGCGGCAGCTCTACACAGGGGAACCTGAGCGCAACTACCCGGCGGTCTAACGCCGTGCGCACCAACTGACATGACGACGGCGGCCGCTCACCTCGCGAGGTGAGCGGCCGCCGTCGTTTCCAACGCGGGGTCATTTACGGCCCGTCCCGGGCGCTCAAAGTCAACTGGTCGTTGCAACAATGGGGTTTAGGCTGCGGTGGCGATGAGTTGGCGCATGCGTTGCTTTGGGGTCTCGAGGTTCAGTGTTGGGCGGGGCCGGTTGTTGAGTTTCTCGGCGATGGTCTCGAGGTCGTCGGCGGTGAAAACCGAGAGGTCTGTGCCTTTCTCGAACCAGTGGCGCAGCAGCCGGTTGGTGTTCTCGTTGGTTCCGCGCTGCCAGGGTGAGTGCGGGTCGCAGAAGTACACCCCCGCGTCCAATGCCATCTGGATGCGGGGGTACTGGACCATTTCGGAGCCGCGGTCCCAGGTCACGGTTTTGATCAGCTGATCCGGGAGCCGGCGCATCTGGGCGATCATCGCATCGGCGACTTCCTGGGCGGTGTGCCGGCCGGGCAGGTGCAGCAGGATCGTGTACCGGGTGCTGCGTTCGACCAGGGTGCCGACGGCGCTGCGGCCGTCCTTGCCCACGATGAGGTCGCCTTCCCAGTGCCCGGGCACGGCACGGTCAGCGGCCTCGGCGGGGCGTTCGGAGATCTTCGGAGCATCCTTGTAGTGCTGGCCTGCGTTTCCGCGGGGTCGCTCACCGCGGGGCGTTCGTTTGCTCCGGCTGGTGCTCAGGCACCGGTAAAGATCCTTGCGCAGCTCGCCCCGGCCCTGGACGTAGAGGCTCTGATAGATCGTTTCGTGGCTGATCTGCATGCTCTCATCGTGACCGAAGGTCTCCCTCAGAACCAAGGAGACCAGCTTCGGGGACCAGCCATCATCCATCGCGTCCTCGACGTACTTGACCAGCTCCGGGTTCTGAAGCCGGAACGCCTTGGGGCGCCGGGCGCGCTGATGGGTGAGTATCTGCGCCACATCGGCCTGATACGACCCGTCAGCTCCCCGGTTCCGACGGATTTCCCGCCACACCACCGACCGGTCCCGGCCGATTTCCCGGGCGATCGCCGCGACCCTGGCGCCCCCGCGGACCCGGATCATGATCACCGCCCGGTCCACCAGATTGAGCCGGTTCGACCCGGCCCGGACAGCCGGCACCGGGCCCGCCTCAACACCGCCGTCAACACCCCTACGCATCCGCATGCCGCCAGTCTTGCCCAACCACCGCTGCGTATTACTGCGCCACACCCCAATCCGGGCAGAGGCTTCCTTGACCGACACCCCCTGCCGCAGAAGAGAAAAGAACTCATCCTTCAGCGCATCGGGCGCCCGATAACCACTCGGCATGGCAACCTCCAAAACTCAGAATGTTGCAACGACCGTATGATTCTGCGGCGACACAATGGGCCGTAAATGACCCCGCGTTGCTGTCAGGACTGCCTGTAGCCGAACGGGTTGTTCTTTTGCCAACGCCAGTGGTCTTCGCACATCTGCTCCACCGATTTCGTGGTGGACCAGCTGAGGTCGGCGAGGGCCGATGACGCGTCGGCCCAGAATGCGGGAAGGTCTCCGGAGCGGCGCCCGGTGATCTCGTAGGGCAAGGGGCGGCCCACGGCGCGTTCGAAGGCATGGAGCATCTCGAGCACGGAGGTGCCCTTCCCCGAGCCAAGGTTCCAGCGGTGCACGCCCGGGCGGGCTGAGACGTAGTCGAGGGCGGCCACGTGCCCTTGGGCGAGATCGACGACGTGGATGTAGTCGCGCAGGCAGGTCCCGTCAGGCGTGTCGTAATCGCCGCCGAACACCATGAGCTTTTCGCGTCGACCGACCGCCACTTGGGCGATGAATGGCACGAGGTTGTTGGGAATGCCCTGTGGATCCTCGCCGATCTTCCCCGAGGGGTGCGCGCCGACCGGGTTGAAGTACCGGAGCAGGGCGATATGCCAGCGCTCGTCGGCGGCCCCCAGATCCGTAAGGATGTCCTCGATCTGTTCCTTCGTGCGCCCGTAGGGGTTGTTCGCACCGATCTCCATCTTCTCGACGTAGGGGATCGGATTGTGCTCCCCGTACACGGTCGCCGAGGAACTGAACACGATGGATCGGACGCCGTGCTTGTCCATGGCCCGGAGCAGGTTCAAGGTGCCCACGATGTTGTTGTAGTAATAGCTGAGCGGTTCCTGCACTGACTCACCCACCGCCTTGAGGCCGGCGAAATGGATGACGGCGTCGATGCTGTGCTGATCGAACACGGACTCGAGCGCAGATTCATCGACCAGGTCCACCTCATGGAAAGCCGCCGTCCTGCCGGCAAGTTCCCCCACCCTGCGCAGCGATTCTTCGCTGGAGTTCACGAGGTTGTCCACCACCACCACTTCGTGTCCACTTTCCAACAAGGACAGAACGGTGTGCGAGCCGATGTAGCCGGTGCCACCCGTGACAAGAATTCTCATGGGACCAACGCTAGCGAACTTTTGTGGAGCCACGCTGTGTGTTGCATTGACCACAACCGTGCGGCTCGGGTGCGCCGCCGGCGCCGTTCAAGCACGTTCGTGCTAAAAAGATCTGTGCCCAAGATTGTTGATGCCGAAGCCCGGCGCCAGGACGTCGTCGACGCCGTCTTCAGGATCATTGCAAGCGATGGCTTGGAGCGCGCTTCGTTGCGGGAAGTGGCCGAGGAGGCGGACCTTGCCGTCGGTTCGGTCCGGCACTATTTCGCCAGCAGCGATGACTTGCTGGTCCATTCCTTCGCCGTGGTCATCGACCGGATTGTCGGGCGGCTCGAGGACGCGTTCGCGACGGTCGAATCCGTGGAACGGGACTCGCCGGATCACGACCGTGCCGTGTTAACTCTTCTGGGCCAATTCCTGCCCTTGGACGAGGAACTCGCCGTCGACTCTTGCGTGTGGATGGCCTTCCGCCATGCCGCCCGGATCAAGCCCGTGCTCGCCGAGGAGGCCGGGCGCAGCCACCGCGCGGTGGCCGCCGTCGTCGGCCGCTTGGTGATGCGGATGATGCCCGACGGCGGAACGAGCCAGGAGCGCCTCGTCACCGAAGCGGAGCGGCTGTTGGCGACGATGGACGGGCTCTGCATGCATGCGCTCCTTCAACCGGAATGGATGACGGCCGAGGTGTGCGGAGATGTCCTGCAGGCCCATTTGGCCACGCTTGGACGACTCCCGAGTAACCGTTAACGTCGCGGCCCATCGGGAATAGACTGGAACTCTGAGCGGGCACCTGCAAAGGGAGGCATTCGGATGCATGACACAGGCGGCCAGGGGTGGCGGATTACCATGGACACCTCAGGACCAATGCTTATTGCCTTGTATCTCAGAGACGTCGCTGGATTGGACGGAGCCGGAACACCCACCCTGTCCCATGCGGCCCCCAAAGTCAGGCATGCGGACCATACGCACCTCACCGCCGAAGTGGGCGGGGTAACGGCGCTTAAAACGGAGTGGGAAGCGTGGTGGGAGAAGCTGTTGAAGGCTTACCCGGATGCGGCCCCCGAGCTTTCGCCCCCGGGCTTCAACGCCTTTGGCAACTCGCCCGCCCTCCGCAAGGTGCTCCAAGCACACTTCGGGGCTGCCCTGACGTGGGCTCGCGAGCGGCTTGAGGAGTACGAGAAACTCGAAGCCGAGCGCGAGGCCAGCGGGGCCACCTTGCTCCTGGGGGACATGGTGGAGGATCGATTGCTCGAAGTCGGCCGGAGTTCACGGGACTTCAAACTGAGCATTATCGAACTGCCCCTCAACGAACCCCGGGCGTGGTACCTGGAGCCGGACAAGATGATCATGAGCCACAGGCTTTTGTCCCAGCCCGAGATTTTCCGGAGCTACGTGCAGCCTGTGGTGGAGCTGCTCGTCTAACGGCCGGGCCCTAGGGGGACGGCCGAAAACCGGACCGGCGGCCGAAAACCGGCCCAGCGCGCCCAGCCGTCGCGGGCCCGGACCGGCGGCCGACCGCCGTCGGGAATTGCGCTACGTCTTCGGTGCGGAAACCGTGATGGTCACGGGTCCGGATGTGCCCCCGGTTTCCTGCCAGCCATTCCGGTCCTGCCTGTTCCACTTCGATCCCGCGACGTCCACCTCGGTGATGGAAAGGGCCTTGGCGTTCGCGACCGCCCATTGGGCGACGGCCCAGGCTTGGGTCCCGGTGAGGTTCAATTCCACAGCGCGGCCTTGGGTGTCGGCCGGGAGCGAACCGAACACTGCCGTCATTGCGTCCATCACTGCGTTCGGATCGCCGGCAGTATCCGCTTGGCGGAGGGTGCAGTCCAAAGCCCTCTGGGAGTTCCCCGTCAGGGCCGAGGCGTATGCCCGGGCCATTGGTTCGTGCTGCGCGTACGCCTCCGGGTAGGCCGAGTGCTGGACCGCCTGTGCGGCGTCCGTGATCGCCATGGTTTCGTAGCCGGGCACTTTCACCAGATGGTCGTAGAACGCATTCGTGGCATACACGGGATCCGAGACCTGCGCCTCGGTGCCCCAACCTTGCGAGGGCCGCTGCTGGAACAGGCCACGTGAATCAGGGCCGACCTCGTCGCCATGGCCGATGTTGCGCAGCTTCGACTCCTGCATCGCCGTGGCCACGGCGATCGTAGCCGCCCGCGGCGGCAGGCCGCGCTGGACCGAGATTGCGGTAATGAGGGCGGCATTCGCTGCCTGGTCCGTCGCCAACTCGTATGAATCGGAGCCGACGACGGCGACGCAGCGCTCCGTAACCAGGGTTTCGGAGCGCTGCAGTACAGTCACCACGGTAACGATGGCGCCGGCCACCAAGGCAAGCGCCAGCGACAGGATGATGGTGCGTCGGAGACGGCGCATCCAGATGGTCGGGCTAGTTGGCGTGGAGGGCTTCGTTAAGCTCTACCGTCTGGCCCTTGCGCGGAAGGACCTCGACTTCGCCGGTGGTTGAATTGCGGCGGAACAGCAGGTTGGGGACACCCGAGAGCTCAACGGCCTTGATGATGTTGCTGGTGTCCTCGCCGTTCTCGTCCTTGGGGCCGGGGACGCGCACGCGGGTTCCCGCCGTCACGTACAGGCCGGCCTCCACCACGGAGTCGTCGCCGATGCTGATGCCAACGCCGGAGTTGGCACCGAGGAGCACGCGCTCACCGAGCGCGATCTTCTCCTTACCGCCACCGGACAGGGTGCCCATGATCGAGGCGCCACCTCCGACGTCGGTACCGTCCCCGGCCACGACGCCGGCGGAAATGCGGCCCTCGACCATGGAGGTGCCAAGGGTGCCTGCGTTGAAGTTCACAAAGCCTTCGTGCATGACCGTGGTGCCTTCGGAGAGGTAGGCACCCAGGCGGACGCGGTCGGCGTCGGCGATCCGGACACCGGTGGGAACCACGTAGTCCACCATGCGGGGGAACTTGTCCACGCCGTAGACGGTCACCGCGCCGCGCTTGCGCAGGCGGGCGCGGGTCAGCTCGAAGCCTTCGACTGCCGCCGGCCCGAAGTTGGTCCATACGACGTTGGGGAGCTTGCCGAAGATGCCGTCCAGGTTAATGCTGTTCGGCTGGACCAAGCGGTGGGAGAGCAAGTGCAGGCGCAAGTAGGCGTCCACGGTGTCCGCGGGCGCTTCGTCAAGGTTGATCTGCGCGAAGACCACCTTCTGCTCGGTACCGCGGTCGGCGTCGCGGCTATCGGCGGCAATCGCGGTGAGGGACTCGTCCGCGTTTTCCACCGCCCGCAGGGATTCGGCCGCTACCCCCAGGGCCGGTGCCGGAAACCATGCGTCGAGAACCGTCGCTTCACCGGAGTCGGAGGTAGCGATGGTTGCCAGGCCGAAGCCGAAGGCGGAACGATGGTTTGAGGATGCGCCGGAGAGCACGGCAGAAGCAGCGGTTTCAGTCATAGCGCAATTCTATCGAGAGCAATTGGCTCCTTTGAAACCGGGAATGGGCCCGGAAGGTCGCATTCGGCTCGGATACAGTGGACGGGTGACCGTTGAACCCTCCCCGATTCCCCTCGACCTCCGGCAAGACGTCGCCTTGCTCACCGCCGCAATTATGGACATCGACAGCGTGTCCGGCAACGAAACCCCCTTGGCCGACGCCGTCGAGTCAGCCCTTCGGACCATCCCCGGCCTGAACCTCGTGCGCGACGGCGACGCCATCATCGCCCGTACCGAACTCGGCCGCCCGGAACGGGTGATCCTGGCGGGCCACCTTGATACTGTGCCGCTGCCCACTGTTGAGGGATCACTTGGCACGGTGCCCTCCACGTGGGAGTCCGGCGTCCCGGGCGAGGGCGTCCTCTACGGGCGCGGCGCTACCGATATGAAGGGCGGCCTCGCGGTGCAGCTGGCGCTCGCGGCAACAATGTTCGACGGCGGTGCGGAGCCGGGCAAGGATGTCACGTTCGTCTTTTACGACCACGAGGAAGTGGAAGCGGCCAAGAGCGGCCTCGGTCGCCTGGTCCGGAACCACGGGCACCTCCTCGAGGGTGACTTCGCGATCCTGCTCGAACCAACCGACGGCACCGTTGAAGGCGGCTGCAATGGCACGAGCCGTTTCGAAGCGACCACCGTGGGGGAGGCCGCCCATTCGGCCCGGGCATGGATGGGAAGCAACGCGATCCACGCGGCGGCACCGATCCTGGGCCGTTTGGCAGCATATGAGCCCAAGACGATCAATGTGGACGGGCTGGACTATCGCGAGAGCCTGAACGCCGTCAGGATCAATGGCGGAACCGCGGGCAACGTGATCCCGGACCGCTGCGTCGTCGAGATCAATTACCGCTTTGCTCCGGACAAGTCTCCGGACCAGGCGGAGGCCCACGTCCGCGAATTGCTCGAAGGCTTCGACGTCGTCCGCACTGACGCTGCTGCCGGAGCGCGTCCCGGACTGAAGCACCCTGCCGCCGCGTCCTTCGTTGCGGCGGTCGGCGCGGAACCCAAACCCAAATACGGGTGGACCGACGTCGCGCGCTTCAGCGAGCTGGGAGTTCCAGCCGTCAACTTCGGCCCGGGAGACCCGTTGCTGGCGCACAAGGACAACGAACATGTCGACGCCGACGCCATCCGTGAGTGCCTGCGGGTACTGCGCCTGTGGCTGGCTGACTGAAACGGCCGACTGAAGCCGGGTATGACTGAGGGCCTGCAAGCCGTGGCTTGCAGGCCCTCAGTCATGCGACGTCAGCTCAGGCTTCCGCGGCGATGATGTCCGATTTGGCGACCTTCACCACTTTCGGGCTGCGGCGCATCCGGCTCTCAAGCCATTTTGCGATGCCTGCGAGGATCAAGCACATGCCCACGTACAGCACGCCTGCGATGATCGCCGACGGGATGATCGGTGAACCATACTGGGCCTGGCTTCCGAAGTACTTCGCCTGGAACAGGATCTCGTTGTAGGTCACGATGAAGCCCAACGCGGTGTCCTTAAGGATCACGACGAGCTGCGAGATGATGACCGGAAGCATGGAGCGGATCGCCTGGGGGAGCAGGATGTTGGTCATGACCGCGCCCTTTCGAAGGCCGATCGCGTAGCCTGCTTCGCTTTGTCCGCGTGGAAGCGATTCAATGCCGGCACGGAAGACCTCCGCGAGGACAGAGCCGTTATACAGAACCAAGCCAGCCACGACGGCGGTGAAGGGCGTGATGCCTTGGACGCCCAGCGGAGGGAGGCCGTAGTAGAAGATCATCATCAGGATCAGCAGCGGAACGGCACGGAAAAGCTCCGTGAATCCGTAGCACGGCAGGCTGATCCAGCGGCGGTCGGAAAGACGTCCGAAGGCCAGGAGGATGCCCAGCGCCAAGCTCAGGACCGCGGCCGTGGCGAATGCGGAAAGCGTGGCGCCGACCGATTGGACGATGGTCTGCTGCACCAGCGGAAACGTGAACAAACGCCATTTCTTCGCATCGAACTGGCCGCTTTCGGCGAACCGCAGGACAATGAAGCCGACGATGGCAATGATGACCAACGCGGTGACCACGCCAAGGATCCTGTAGCGTGCGCGGGCCTTTGGCCCCGGGGAGTCAAAGAGGACCGAAGTCATCGAGCCACCTTCCATTTCTTCTCAAGCTTGCGCTGCACGAAGGAAAGGATGAAAACAAGCAGGACAAACACCAAAGCGACCCACAACAGGCCGGCCATCGCAGGTTCGCCGCGTTCGGACAGGTTCGAACGGATGGCACCGGCTTCGAGGACCGAGAAACCCGCTGCAACCGTAGTGTTCTTCAGCAGCGCGATGAACACGCTGAACATCGGCGGGATGACCGCGCGGAACGCTTGAGGGAGGACCACCAAGGTCAGGGTCTGCGTGAACGGAAGCCCGATTGCGCGCGCCGCCTCGGCTTGGCCGACCGGAACGGTGTTGATTCCGGATCGCACGGCCTCGGCCACGTAGGTTGCGGTGTAGAGGCTAAGTCCGATGATCGCGGCGGTGGTGAAGTCGATTTCCACGAGCCCCAGCTTTGGATAGCCGAGCGCGAAGAAGAACAGGACGAGCGTCAGGGGCGTATTGCGGACGACGTTGATGTACAGCGTGGCAGCACCCCGCATGGCGGGGACGGGGGAAACCCGGAGCGTTGCCACTATGGTCCCCAGGATCAGGGCGAAGATTCCCGAGACAACGAAAAGGATGAGGGTGTTCCGGAACCCCGTCGTGAAGAGGTCCAGGTTGTTCAGCAGCGTATTCATGGAATGGTCGCTTTCAGCCGATGTTTGAGGGGGCGGCAGTAGGCCGCCCCCTCACCAGCGATTTAGTAGTTGTCTACTGCGGGCTGGGTGACCTTGGTGCCGGACTGCCCCAGCGTGGAGTCGTAGATCTTCTGCCACGTGGAGCCGCCGTCGGTGAACATCTTGTTGACGAAGGTGCGCAGGGCGGTGTCGCCCTTCTTCAGGCCTACGCCGTACTTCTCAACCGTGAACGGTTGGCCGACCACCTTGAGGTTGTCCGTGTCCTGTGAGGCGTAGCCGATGAGGATTGCCTGGTCGGTGGTAACTGCGTCCACCTGGCCGCTCTTGAGGGCTTCGACGCACTGGGAGTAGGTGTCGAATTCGGTGGTCTTGGTACCCGGGAAATTGGCCTTGATGTTCTGGATGGGGGTGGATCCGGTTGCCGAGCAGACGTTCTTTCCGGAAAGGTCCTTCTCGCTGTTGATCGTGCTGTTGTCCTTCTTGACGAGCAGGCCCTGGCCGGTCACGAAGTAGGGTCCCGCGAAGTCAATGAGCTGCTTGCGCTTGTCGGTAATGGAATAGGTGCCCACGTAGTAGTCGATGTCGCCGTTGGTGATCGCCGACTCGCGGTTGGCCGACGGGATCGGCTTGTACTCGATTTTGTCCTTCGAGTATCCGAGGGATGCCGCGATCCATTCCGCGATCTGGATGTCGAAGCCGCTGTACTCGCCGGTGGCGGCATCCTTGAATCCAAGGCCGGGCTGGTCCTGCTTTACGCCGATCCGGACTTTTCCGTTCGACTTGATCGTGTCGAACGTCGGGCTGCCCGTGATGGACACGTTCTGCGCAACGGTGAAGGGTGCTGCGTCGGTGCTCGGAGCGCCTGCACCGCCGCCCCCGCTGCCGCCGCACGCGCTGAGCGAAAGCGCAATCGCGGCGCTGGCGGCGACCAAGAGGGATTTCCTCCGGGTGATAAAAGCCTTCATGACATTCCTTTCATTGTGCGGCCGCCCCCCCGCGGCTTGGGTGCGGGCGTACTAGTGGGTCAGGAGTTTGGAGAGGAAGTCCTTGGCACGGTTGCTCTGGGGGTTCGTGAAGAACTCCTCGGGTTTGGCGTCCTCGACGATTTGGCCGTCCGCCATGAAGACCACGCGGTCCGCGGCCTTTCGGGCGAACCCCATTTCGTGTGTCACCACGATCATGGTCATGCCTTCCCTGGCCAGCTGAACCATGACATCAAGGACTTCGTTGATCATTTCGGGGTCCAACGCGGAGGTCGGCTCGTCGAACAGCATGACCTTCGGCTTCATGGCCAGGGCGCGCGCGATGGCCACGCGCTGCTGTTGGCCGCCGGACAACTGGGCGGGCATTTTGGGCGCTTGCTGCCCTACCCCCACCCGCTCCAGCAACGCCATTGCGTCTTTGTCCGCGGTTGCCTTGTCCATCTTCTTGACCTTGATGGGGCCCAGGGTGACGTTCTCGAGGATCGTCTTGTGGGCAAACAGGTTGAAAGACTGGAAGACCATCCCGACGTCGGCACGGAGGGTAGCGAGTTCCTTGCCTTCTTCGGGGAGCTTCCTGCCGTCGATCGAGATCACTCCGGTATCGATGGTCTCCAGCCGGTTGATGGCCCGGCAGAGGGTTGACTTGCCCGAGCCCGAAGGCCCGATCACCACCACGACCTCACCCTTCTTGACCTGCAAGTTGATGTCCTTCAGGACATGCAGTTGACCATAATGCTTGTTGACGCCATTCAGTGAAACGAGGGCATCGCTGGAGGCTTGAATAGTCATGGGTCGAATCTAGCGAAGAAACGACTCAAGATGACGGCGATCACAGGAACTTGGGCAGATCGTGATTCAACAGAAACCTGACTTGCAGTTGACAGTCAGCTAAATGTGCTGATGTCCACGCGCGGCCCGACACTTCAATCACGTCAACATCAGAAACAACACTGGCACCTTGCGAATGTAAGTCCCGTTATCCGCGTTAGCCTAGGTCAATGAGTACCAGCCAGCCCGACGTTCCACGTCCAGACGCCCATGGCGATGCCTCCAGCAACGGAGCAGCGACGTCCACCTCCGCGATCACCGCGGAAGCGCCCGCCAAGCACAAAGGACCGTTGGAACTCCGGCGTAAACAGGCTGCCGTACCGATGTCCGATCAACGGCTCCTCGACACCCGCGGGGCCGAACATTTCATCCACACGGATCCTTGGCGCGTCCTGCGCATCCAGAGCGAGTTCGTCGAAGGCTTCGGCGCGCTCGCGGAACTCGGCCCGGCAGTGAGCGTCTTCGGCTCTGCCCGCACCAAACCAGGTTCCGATTTTTACGACATGGCGGTCCGCGTCGGCCGGCACCTCGCCGAAGCCGGGGTCGCCGTCATCACCGGCGGCGGACCGGGATCGATGGAAGCGGCAAACAGGGGCGCGGTCGAAGGCAACGGAGTGTCCGTCGGCCTGGGCATCGAGTTGCCTTTTGAGCAGGGATTGAACCGTTGGGTGGACCTCGGCATCAACTTCAGGTATTTCTTCGCCCGCAAGACGATGTTCGTAAAGTACGCGCAGGGATTCATCGTCCTCCCGGGTGGCCTAGGAACGCTGGACGAGCTCTTTGAAGCAATGGTCCTTGTGCAGACCCGGAAGGTCACCTCGTTCCCGATCGTCCTCCTGGGCGTTGCTTTCTGGAGCCCTATGATCGAGTGGATCAAGGGGACGCTGGTGGCCGAAGGAATGGTGTCCGCGAAGGACCTGGACCTCATCCAGTTGGTGGACGACCCCGCGGATGCGGTGCACCGGGTGCTCCACGGCGTCCCGCTTCCGCCCGAGCCCAACGGAGACCAGCGCCCGGAGTAGCTTCCGTGCCAGGCTCGCGTCCCAGTCTGGCACGATGGGTTTGTGAGCTTCTTTCTGGTTTTCCTCGCGATCGTCGTCGTCGGGGTCGTCCTGTTCATCGGTAGCGGGATGACCCGCTCCGGGCGAAACCCCGGGGCCGGTCTCGATGATCCGGTGCCGAACCTCCCGCCGGTTCTGCTGCCTGCCGGAGCGAAAGCGTCCGACGTCGATCACGTCAGGTTCGCGCTCGGCCTGAGGGGCTACCGGATGGACCAGGTTGACGAGGTGCTTGATGATCTGAGGGACCAGTTGACCGCGCGGGAAGCCGAGATCGAGCAGCTGAAACGGGCCTTGGAGGTGCAAGGATCTCCGGGGAAGCAGGAGGAACCTGCGAATCCCGGATCGTCTGTGGAGTCTGCGAAATCGGAAGAACCGGAACCGGACGCGTGACCCAGTCAGTCGAATCGCGATCGCCAAGGCTGGCGCTTGGCCGCCTCGCAAGGCATGCCGCGGGGTGGCCATGGTGGGTCCACGTATTCCTCATCTACCTCGCCGCACGGCTGGTCAGCGCCTGCATCTTCATGGCCGCTGCCTTGCAGCAAGGCGTGAATCCGTGGTTTCCGCCGGCCCCCGACTACTGGAATTTCATCACCATTTGGGACGGCCGGTGGTACGCCAACGCGGCCGATAACGGGTATCCCTCGGCGCTTCCGCTCAACTCAGGCGGCGGCGTTGCCGAAAATACGTGGGCGTTCTACGCGTTGTTCCCGTTCCTGGCCCGGGCCCTCAGCACATTCACGGGAATGGCGACCCTTCCGGCCCTGACAACCCTTGCCATGGTGGCAGGACTCGGGGCGGCACTGCTTTCCTATAAGCTGTTCCGCGAACTTTCAGGGCGCCACACCGCACTGTGGGCTGTAGTCCTTTTCTCCACGTTCCCGGTCTCGCCCGTGCTGCAGGTGCCCTACGCGGAGTCCCTTAACATCCTGCTGATCGCGGCGTCGCTCCTGCTTGTCCTACGTCGAAAATATCTCCTGGCGATGCCCGTCGTCGTGCTCATGTGCCTTTCCCGGCCCACAGGCGTTCCATTCTCGGCAATGACCGGCATCCTCTTCCTGGTCCACCTCTGGCAAAGGTTCGGCCGGCGGCGCCGGCCCGGGCTGGGCGTGGACGGCATAGCGCCCACCATCCGCCAACTTGCCTCCCTTGCCGCCCTGGTTGTGGTCAGCGCAGCGGGAGCCCTCGCTTGGCCGGCCATTGCCTGGGCGGTGACCGGTGATCCGTCGGCCTACACGAAGACCGAAACAGTGTGGCGCGGCGACGACCTCGTTCCGTTCAAGCCGTGGTTCGATACCGGGACGATGCTTTTCGGGCCGGTCATCGGACCGTTCGCGCCGTTGGTGTTTGTGGTCCTGTTCGCACTGCTCATGTTCAGCAAGCCGGTCCGGGCGCTGGGTACGGAGTTGAGGCTGTGGTGTGCGTGCTACATGGGCTATCTCCTGGTCTTCCTGCAACCGCAAACGAGCACCTTCCGGATGCTCTTGCCGTTGTTCCCGCTGGCGCTCAGTGCCGCGTGGCTCTCGCGGTCCAGGGCGTATCGGGGCACCGTCGTGGTGATGTTCCTCTTGCTCCAGATCGTGTGGATCGTCTGGTTGTGGGCGTGGGCACCCCTGCCCGGCGGGGGCGACTATCCACCGTGACGCCGCGGCTCTGCCGCCTATTGGCGCGGGATCGCGGGGCACGGGAAAAAATCCATCAATTAGCTACGGGCGGGTAATTACGGGATAATAGATGTAAGCAAGGACTAGACGGCACCCCCGGGTGCTCGGTGAAGACGGCTGGAAGCCCGAACTGTCAACGCCGTACATTCCACGCGGAGCCAGCCCGGCCGGGTTGGCGGGATCTGGGACAAACTGGAGGGGATTTTCCTAATGGCGGCTATGAAACCACGTACTGGCGACGGCCCTATGGAAGTAACCAAAGAGGGACGCAGCCTGATCATGCGTGTGCCGCTCGAAGGCGGAGGACGGCTTGTGGTCGAGCTCAACGCAGCAGAAGCGGCGAACCTCAAGGAATGCCTCGTAGGCGTTACCGAATAGATTCACTGGGCAGGGCCCGGCAAGAGAGCCGGTGCCCTGCTTTCATGTTTAAGCTACTTCTTGACCGCCACCAACAAGCCATCGCCGGTCGGAAGCATTGCCGAGGAGAGCCGCTCGTCGTCCCGGATGGCCTTGCCGATCTGGCGCAGCACCACCGTGGTGGTGTCCCGGGCAGCAGGATTGGACACTTTGTCCTTGTCCAAGGCGTCGTTGATGACCAGGGTTCCGCCTGACTTCAGAAGGCGGATCGCCTGCTCAACGTAACCCGGGAAATTCGGCTTGTCCGCATCGATGAAAACGAGGTCGTACGCGGAATCCGTGAGGCGGGGCAAGACATCGGCCGCGCGGCCGGAAATGGTCCGCGTACGGTTGGCAGGGCTGCCGGATTCCAGGAAGGCTTCCCGGGCGGCCTTGAGGTGTTCGACGTCGACATCGATGGTGGTGAGGACCGCCTGCGGACCCAGCCCACGCAGAAGGCAAACGCCGGAGACGCCGGCTCCGGAACCTACCTCAACAACTGTCTGGGCCTTCGAGGCTGCGGCCAGCACGGTGAGGACCGCGCCGACGCCGGCGCTGACAGGAGTAACGCCCAGGTCGAAGGACCGTTCACGGGCACGAAGCAACACGTCGTCCTCGGCAGGAAGACCTTCTGCGTAGGACCAGCTTGTTGACTTGTCGGCACTCATGGGGGTTCGCTTTCCAGACAGAGGGGTGATGGTTCCAGACTACTGGTTCCGGACCACCGGGAACGGACGCCCGGGCCCGCGGAATTCTGTGTCCCGGAGCACTGTCCGCCGCCGTCCTTCCGCCATTGTTCGCTCTGGGGGAACAGGAAGCCCTCGACCAGCAAAAACACAGGCAACACTGGGATGATGTAGATCCGGCCATCCAAGCGGCGGCCGGCATCGAAGTCCTGAGTAACAGGCAGGACGACCACCAGTTTGAGGGGAGCGGACGATGCGGGCATCAAGTGCTGCGCCAGTCCAGTCAACGGCAGCAGTCCTGGGTTCCACCGACGCGGCTCCGCCTGCGGAAGAATGGGTCAGGCCCAGCTGGGAAGAAGTGGTGGAAAACCACTCGGCGAAGGTCTTCCGCCTTGCTTACCGCCTGACCGGCAACAAGTTCGACGCGGAGGACCTCACGCAGGAAGTCTTCGTCCGGGTCTTCCGGTCGCTCGACAACTTCAAGCCCGGCACCCTCGACGGCTGGCTGCACCGCATCACCACCAACCTCTTCCTCGACCAGGCCCGCAGGAAGAGCCGCATCCGTTTCGATGCGCTCGCCGAAGACGCCGAATCCCGTTTGCCCGGGCACGAGCCAGGCCCTGAACAGAGCTTCGAGCTAAACAACCTGGACCTCGACGTTCAGCGCGCCTTGGAGGAACTTCCCCCGGACTTTCGTGCCGCCGTCGTTCTTTGCGACCTCGAAGGCCTCTCCTACGACGAAGTTGCTGAAGCGCTCGACGTAAAACTGGGGACCGTCCGGTCCCGTATCCACCGCGGCCGGACCATGCTGCGTGAAAAGCTGGCGCACCGCGACCCCCGCCCGGTCCAATCCCGCAAGCCGCGCCTCAAGATGCCGCGGATCGCCGGGCTTCTCTAGTTCGCCGATGGGTCTGTTGAACGGACGTCGTGGCGGTTTGCAGAGGGTGAACTTCCGGCATAGCCGTGCCGAAGGCCATGTGGAGGAGTGCTCGGAGTGCCAGGCGGCAGTTCTCCGGGAACGGCAATACCTGGAGCGTCTTCGGCGTGCCTCCGTGCCTGAAGCAAGCCAGGATTTCACGAATCGCTTGATCGAGCACACCCGAAGGCTGGCCGAGTCGGATGACGCTGGCCAACCGGCGTCGGAGCGGCGGCCTTGGCAAAACATGCGGATTGCCGGTGCGGCTGCGGGCGGACTCGCGGTGAGTGCCGGGATCCTGGCGGTCGCGGCCTACGTCCTCGGCGGCGAGGCCACTCCGCAAGCGTCGAATGCCGGCGAGCAAGAAGTCCGGACCCTCGTCAGTTCAACGTCCGCCGCCAATTTGCCGGACCAGTTGCCGATGACAAGCCCACAAGCGAACCTGCCCGTCACCGTTTCCGCATCTGTCGCGCTCAACCCGCAACAGCTGTCCGAGCTCCGCAAGGAAGGATGGGCATGTCCCGAGCTGGACAGCATGGGGTTCCACGTAGTCGGGGCTCGGGCCATGATGCAGGACGGCCATCCGGCAGTGGAATTGCAGCTCGACAACGGAGCGCATCACGCCACACTGACTGAGGAACACTTGGAGGGCAGCGGATCAACAGGCACACGGCTTTCCACCAGCCCCGGAACGCCGTGGCAGGCCGTGTATACCTCGCCAGTGGCTGTCCTGCGTTACTCCTCGGACATGCCTCCCGAACAAGCCGCAAGCGCCCTTCCTGAGCTCGTCAAGGCAGGGGACGGCTTGCTCGCCCGGCCCGCACAGGACACAAGCGAATCATGGAACGAGCGCGTACAGCGCGGGCTGCGTACCCTTGCCGGGCTCGCAGGTTTCTGAGCGGGCCAAAGGACAAGGTAATCTTCGATACGTGCTTGGAATCAACGGCCCGGAATTTCTGATCCTGCTGATCATTGGCGTCATCGTGATCGGTCCCAGCCGCTTGCCCGAATACACCCGGAAACTGGCTAACCTGGTCAAGGAATTGCGGCGCATGGCGTCAGGCGCCCGGGACCAGATCAGGGAAGAAGTCGGCATCGACATCGACGAAGTCGACTGGAAGAAATACGATCCCCGCCAGTACGATCCCCGCCGGATCATCCGGGAGGCGTTGCTCGAGGAGGACGCGAAGCCCGTCAGCCCGGGCGCTCCCGTTGCTGCGTCGGCCGTGGGGGAGCCGGCCCCCAAAGCGCCTGAACGCGTGGTCGAACGGCTCGCGGCCGGAGAGCTGGCTCCATTCGATTCCGAGGCCACCTAGCCACCTGGAGGCTATTTAGGCTGTATCCCCAGCGACATACCGGCCAAGCCGCGCGGTTTCGCGCTCAACTTATCCGCGATCGCCTGAAGCGCTTGGGCGGCTGCAGTCTCCGGAGCGCCCAACACTACCGGCCGGCCGGCGTCTCCGCCTTCGCGTAGGCGGATATCGAGTGGTATTTGGCCAAGCAGCGGCACTTCGGTTCCCACGGCCGCGCTCAGCCTCTCGGCGAGCACCTGCCCGCCGCCGCTTCCGAACAATTCCATCTTGCCGCCGTCGGGCATTTCCAGGAAGGACATGTTCTCCACGACCCCGGCGAGGTGCTGGCCGGTCTGCGTAGCGATGGTGCCGGCGCGCTCGGCAACATCGGCGGCAGCCGCTTGCGGAGTGGTCACCACGAGGATTTCGGCTTTGGGGAGCAACTGGGCCACGGAGATCGCGATGTCGCCCGTGCCCGGCGGGAGGTCGAGGAAGAGTGCGTCAAGATCGCCGAAATAGACGTCGGTGAGGAACTGCTCCAATGCGCGGTGCAGCATCGGACCCCGCCACGCGACCGCTTTGTTGCCGGCGACGAACATGCCGACGGAAATCACTTTGACGCCGAATGCCACCGGCGGGAGGATCATGTCGTCCACGGGCGTCGGCTTTTGCGTGATGCCCATGAGGGCCGGGACCGAGAAGCCATGGACGTCGGCGTCGACGATTCCCACCCTGAGGCCCTGCGCCGCGAGGGCGCACGCCAGATTGACGGTCACGGATGATTTCCCCACCCCGCCCTTGCCGCTGGCAACGGCAAAGACCTTGGTGAGTGAACCGGGTTCATTGAACGGGATGCCGCGCTGGCCGCCCGGACCGCGGAGGCGCTCCTTGAGGGCGTCGCGCTGCGCCTGAGTCATCACCTTCAGTTCAACGTCGACGCCGGTAACCCCCGGCAGTTTGGCGAGGGCCGCCGTCGCATCCGCCGTGATGGTTTCACGGAGGGGGCACCCCGCGATGGTCAACAACACGGTGACCCGGACCGTTCCGTCGGTCTTGGCTTCAACCGAATCCAGCATCCCGAGTTCAGTGATGGGACGCCGCAATTCGGGATCGATGACGGTGGCCAGGGCGCCGTGGAGGGCCTCGGGGGTGGGAATGCTCATGGGTCGGTAGTTCTAACTTTCGGGATCGCTGGATGGTCCTGATTGCCGTTCCGGGGAGGTGCCCACGGGCGAAAGCCCCGAATCCGGCTCCTCGTTCTTCGGCTGGGGGGCCTGGACCTTGGGGATTTGCTGCGTCCGCGGATTGCGTTGCTTGTCCCTTTTGTCCTTGATTTTGTCCTTGACCTTCTCGCGCCTCTCGGGGCCGGTCGATTCGTCGGTGCGGAGTTCTTCCTGGGCCTCGAGCAGGTCTGTGAGCAAGGAACGGAGTTCCGCCCGCATGTAGTCACGTGTGGCGACTTCGCGAAGAGCGATGCGGAGCGCCGCGACCTCGCGGGTGAGGTACTCGGTGTCAGCCAGGTTGCGCTCGTCGCGTGCGCGGTCCTGCTCGATCGTTACCCTGTCCCTGTCGTCTTGGCGGTTCTGCGCCAAGAGGATCAGGGGAGCGGCGTAGGAAGCCTGCGTCGAGAAGAAGAGGTTGAGGAGGATGAAGGGATAGGGGTCCCACTGGAACCCAAACAAGCCAACAACATTGAAGATGATCCAGACCACCACGAAGATCGTCATGTAGAACAGGAAATTCGCGGTGCCCATGTAACGGGCGAAACGCTCGGCGAAACGGCCGAATGCGTCGGGGTCGCTACCGAAATTCGGGAGCATCCTCGAACGTAGCTCGAGCGGAGTATCCAGCCCGGCGGTGGTGTGCTTCTCAGCCAATTCGACCTCCTAGTTTCCTGATCGGTGCGCCGTCTTCGTGGGTTCGCCAGTCGTCCGGGAGCAGATGGTCCAGGAGGTCGTCAACAGTCACCGCCCCCACCAAGCGGCCGGAGCTGTTGACTACCGGCAGTGAGTTGAGGTTGTAGGAGGCCATGGTGTGGCTGACCTCGCTGACGCTGGCGTGGTCCGATACCGGTTCGAGGTTCTTGTCCACGATGGTGCCGAGTTGTTCGGGCGGGGCGCTGCGCAGCAATTGCTGAATGTGGACGACGCCCAGGAAACGTCCAGTTGGAGTCTCGAGCGGCGGACGGCAGATAAAGATGGCGGACGCCAACGCGGGAGAGAGTTCCTCGCTTCGGACGTGGGCCAAGGCTTCGGCGACTGTTGCTTCCGGTGGCAGGATGACCGGCACTGGGGTCATCAAGCCGCCCGCGGTGTCTTCGTCATATTGGAGGAGCCTGCGGACGTCGTCGGCTTCGTCCGGCTCCATCAGCAGCAGCAGTTCTTCCGCCTTGGCGGATGGCAGGTCGGCGAGGAGGTCCGCGGCGTCGTCCGGGTCCATCTCCTCAAGGACGTCGGCGGCGCGTTCCTTGTCCAACGCGGACAGCAGCGTTACCTGGTCTTCTTCCGGCAATTCCTGGAGGACGTCAGCCAGGCGTTCGTCCTGGAGTTCGCTCGCTACCTCGATGCGGCGCTTGTCCGACATCTCCTGGAGGGCGTCGGCGAAGTCTGCGGGTTTCAGGTCCTCATGGGTAGCGACGAAGTGGCTGGCGCCCTGGGGATCCGTGGTGGCGTCCGGCAGGGTGTCCGCCCAGTCCACGAGCAAGGTGTGGCCGCGGCGCAACCCACGTAGCCTGGATGTTGATGTCCCGCGGCGCACGAAGAGCTTGGAGACCAGCCAGTCGCCGTTGCGCTGCTGGTCCATCGCTATGTCCTCGATGATGGCCTCGCCGCTGCCATCCTTGAGCGTCACCTTGCGGTCGAAAAGTCCGCCGACCACCAACTGTTCGGCGCCGCGCTGCTGGAACCGGCGCAAGTTGACCAGCCCGGTGCAGATGATTTGGCTCTGGTCCATCGATGTCAGCCGGGTCATGGGAACAAAGACGCGCTTCTTGCCCGGAACTTCGACGACGATACCCACCGCATGCGGGGCCCCGCGCATGCCGCGCGAGAGCACTACGACGTCACGTAGCCGACCGAGGCGGTCTCCGAGGGGGTCGAAGACGTCGAGGCCGAGCAAGCGCGCAACAAAGACGCGTGAAGGATTTGTGCTCACGTTTACAGGCTACCGAGTCTGCTCTCTTTTAGCTGAATTTCAGCCGCTTCCCATACGAATGGGACAGAATGGGGCTATGGCGAACATTTTCGGTGCCCCCAAGGCCACGGAGGAGTCCCGCAGCGTCCCGAAGGGAGACACTGTTGGTTCCTACACCTCCTATCTTGATGCCCAAAAGGCGGTGGACTACCTAGCTGACCAGCAGTTCCCGGTGCAGCATGTTTCCATCGTGGGCAACGACCTCAAGATGGTGGAGCGGGTCACTGGACGGCTCAGCTACCCGCGGGTTGCGCTGTCCGGGGCGTTGAGTGGTATGTGGTTCGGCTTGTTCGTCGGCGTCATGCTTTCGTTCTTCACCCCGGCCGGTGGCCCGTTCTCGATCTTCACATCGGTCCTGATGGGTGCGGCGTTCTTCATGCTCTTCGGGATCGTTACCTATGCGGCGCAACGCGGTAAGCGCGACTTCACGTCAACGAGCCAGGTAGTGGCCACCAACTACGACGTCATCGTCGCCGTCGAAGCCTCGCAGGAAGCCCGCCGCCTGCTCCACCAACTGCCGATGAACCCTTCTGAGGCTTCCTTCGGCCGGCCGCCGCACTCATACACACCACAGGACTACCGGAACCATCCCACCCAGTCCGGTGGATCACACGGTTCCGCCCCGGAACGTCCTGCGTCCTGGCAGGATCCATACGGCCAGCGCGGTCCGGAAAACCAGCAGGCTGGCACGGCGGAGCCCGGCCAGGAAGGTGCGGAGACTCCGGCGCCGGCTGCACGGCCTACTAGCAGCGTGAGGTACCCGGATCTCCCGGACGGGCGGCCGCAATACGGCATCCGCGTGAACGGTTCAGGAAACGGCGAGGAAAACAACGACGGCGGCAACGCGGCAAAGCAGTAGGGGCGCCGGGCGCTAAGGTACGTTTTCGCAGGGAAGGCGACGCATCAAGGGAAAAGGTTGAGGCGAACTCGTGAAAAAGTCTCGCCTGTCTTTCAAATCGGTAGGTTCCCGGATGTTCTGTCTGTGGGTGACGATCGAGGAGGCGCTGGTTCCGCATGACTGTCAGGACGTCTTTCAACGACTGGCGGGTGAACCCGGGGATTCCCTGTCACGCAGCCTCAAGGGCATTTTGTCCAAAGTAATTCCTAACTATTTGTGTGCTATTCGGTCCGTAGCGCGGCTGCCGGCTCGACCCGCGAGCTGCGGATGGCGGGACCCAGTGACGCGAGGCACAGGGATGCCAGGGTGACCGCAAGGATTCCAATGCAAGCGGATATGCCAAACGATGGTTGCAGCGTCGCTCCAAGGGTTTCGGCGACGATTTGGGTGAGGATCCAGCCCGACAACTGACCGATGAGCAGGCCACTCAATGAAGCTGCGGTCCCCGTCAAAATTGCTTCGTAGACAACGAGCTTTGTGATGCTTCCACGGGTTGCACCAATCGCTCGGAGCATTCCGAATTCTTTCTCCCGCCTCACGACGGCCACCGAAAACAGGCCCGCTGAACCGATTGCGCCGAGACCGAGTGCAATCACCACTACCCCGAACGCTGCCCCGGCATAAGAACCAAGTTCAGACTCCGAGCGTTGTCGCATTTTTTCCGCGGTTATCACGGTGGTCCCCGGGATGTCCGCCGTTACAGCGGAGATCGCGTCACGGAGGCTTGCAATGTTAACACCTGGCTTTGCTTCAATGTTCCAGCCATTGAATCCGATCAATCCGAGCGCAGAGGCAGTGTCACGATCAACAACTACCTGCGTCCCCGTGGCGAGAGACGCAAACGTCGCGACCACTCGGAGGGTAACTGCCTTCCCGGCCCGGCTCAGTTGCACGCGATCGCCGACTGAAATCTCCCGGCTGGCTGCAAGGGCCTCAGGAAAAATGATTGATCCACCATCTTTGAGGGCAGTTGGTGAGGAAACGTCGTTGCCTTGACGCCAAGGGAGTTGGGCCGTGTCAAAATAGCTGGTTGGATCGACGGCGAGGATTCCGACCTGACCTGTTTTTCCGGCGAAATCGATGGCCCCATAATCCCAGACCGTCTCCGAAATCTTCTGAATGCCGGGGACCGAGGATAGCTTTTCGTCCAACTTTCCGGTCATTGCGGTTGCCGAGGATATCTGGATATCTGCGCCAAATTGGCGATCGATCTGCTCGACCATGGCGCTCCGCACCGAACTGACCCCAATGACAAGCGCGGTTCCAAGACACACAACCATCGCGGTGACGGTGACGGTCGAGTCCAACGAGGCATGCCGCCTCAGTCGACTGGCCGCGGCCTTTCCCGTCCATTCCGGATGAAATTTCAGCCGTACCAAGACCACGAGCACCTGGGGAGCGAGAAGTCCGGCTGCTCCCAGCGAAACGACCACACCAGCCCACTTGGCTGCTGCAGCATCCAGCAAGTAGCTGGCAGCGCCGAACGCCAGCAAAAGGAAACCGAGGATGGAACGGAGAGTTTGCCGTGTCCGACGTTCGGCGTGTTCTGGCGAAATGGCCGCCATAGGGACGTGGCGGAGCACTTTCAGGATGGATGCGGATGCTCCGGTCATGCTTGCCAACACACCGCTCGAAACTGCGATCGCAATCTGCCATGGCTCGGTTGCGATTGTTCCGCCCGGAAGATTGCCAACTGACGAAAGCACGTGGTTGAGGAGCAAGCTGACCCCAAACCCGGCTCCAAGACCCACTACTGAGCATGCCAGCGCGAGGATGAGTGATTCGAAAAGGACGGACGTTGCAAGCCACCGACCTTGCGCACCAACGGTTCTCAAAATGCCGTAGGCCGGTTGGCGGGCGGCGACCACCATGCGAAAGGCCGTCGCCGACAGCAGTATTGCTATGCCGAGAACCGTCCCGGACGCCACCATCAAAATAATGGACACCACAGTGAGGAGCGGTCCAAAGGTGGAGCTGAGCACGGAGGTGTCCTGCACCTTTAGGACGCGTGGCAAGCTTCCTACGTTGTCGGCTTGCCAGTCTGCTGCTGAATGCCCTGGATGCAAACGAATGTCGACCCTGGATATTTGGCCCGGCAGGGAGAATACTCTCTGGACGTACTGCAAATCGACAAATATGTTGTCGTAGGCAAGTGGGCCGAGGCGTCGTCCGTCAAAAATACCCACCACCTGTAACTTTGTTGCACCTTCGCTTGACGAAGCTGTGAGAAAGTCATCAATTTTGACGCCAAGGCGAGTGGCTACGTCTTCCGGGACCAACGCCTCCGGCTTGTCCGCGGCGGGAGCCCTTCCCCGGACATCCAAGCCCATCATTAATCCCACGTTGAGCGAGGTCGGGTACCCCGTCAAAGTGAGCGGTTGCTCTGATCCAGCCGGTGTCGAAGACCTGAGGCTTGTGTTGCGGGCGAGGGTTGGGATGGTGGTTTCAACATTCGCCAACTTGGCTATTTGTTCCACGGTGCTTTCGGGCACCGTGGTACCTGGAATTGCTGGAACCACGGCGACATCCGCAATCCCGTTCAGCGAACCGACGCCGCGTGTGAGTTGATCGTTGAAGGCTTTCGAGGTCAGCAGCGTTCCAAAAACCAATGCCACACCAAGTGCCAGGGCAATCCCCGCTATCCCATAGCGTGGAAAGTCAAAGCGAAACTGCCGTAAACCACGAGCGAATGCGCTCATCATGGACATGGCCTCCCCTCTGACCATTGAATTGTTGAGCCGCAGTATTCACGAACTGGTCGACGACGATTCCATCGCTTATTGCTATGATCCTGTCCGCATAGCTTGCGGCCTGCAGGTCGTGGGTGACCATAAGGCCACCTGTCCGCTGACCGTCATCGATAGCCTGGCGGATCAGCTTGAGGACGATTTCCCGGTTTCCGGAGTCAAGGCTTCCGGTCGGCTCGTCGGCGAGGATGACACTCGGATTTCCGAAGATCGCCCGCCCAACGCCTACCCGTTGCCTCTGGCCTCCCGACAACTGGTCAGGGAACTTGTCCGCATATTCATGAAGTCCCAAATGATGGAGCAGAACCAGGGCTTCGGCTTTCCAATCGACAGTTCTGTGGTTCGAAACAATCGAGGTTAATCCGATGTTCTCCACCACTGTCATGCTTGGGACAAGATGAATGGCCTGGAAAACGAAACCAATGTGTTCGCGCCTAAACAGCGTCCGTTCCTTCTCGGTCATATCGGAGATCCGTCGACCGGCCACGTCGACGCTTCCAGTCGTCGGTGAGTCGATTCCCCCGGCAATTTGGAGCAGAGTGGATTTACCTGATCCCGAAGGACCAATGATTGCGACGAGTTCCCCCGGAAGGACGTCCAGGTCAACGCGGCTGAGCGCGATCTTTGTGTTCCCGGCCCCGTCGTTGTAGTTGCGGCAGGCTTCTCTGATGGAGAGTAGCGGTTGGCAATTTGTCTTCATGCAGCTTTACCTATTTTCGGGAGCATCCGATCGAATTCGAACCACATTTCCCATTCACCGATTTCGCCGGTGAGGAGTTCTGACTCTATGACCTTCCAGAGGTCCAGCAACGAATTGAGGAGCGCGTTCTCAGACGTCGGTGGAACTATCGCAGGATGGAATGTGAGTTGGAAGCGACCTCCGCCCACGGCTTTGAGGACCACCGGAACCATGGAAGCACGCGACATATGGCTTAGGATGACGGGGCCCGTCGGAACCATGATTGTCGTCCCAAGGAATGGAACCCGCACATGGTGTTCGTCCACGCCGCGGGGATCGAGTTCCGGGAACATGGAGAAGATCCTGCCTTCTCGCAGTGCGGACAGTCCTGCACGCAAGGCGGACCTGCTTCCAAGCTGAATTCCGCGGAAGTCCAAGTCGGGGAAGGACACAGCCTGAATCTCGTCGAAATTCATCCGGTTATACAGAGTTGTAGTCGGCATCTCATGGGCGAGCATGGGAATTGCAGCGTACGAGGGACCCAGATGAAGCGGGAGCGCAATGACGCCACGTCCCGTACCCGCTGCTTCATGAAGGTGGTGCCGCCCGACGACTTCGACAACATCACGGAAGAGGGTCTCTTTGTCCCTCATCCAAAGATTGAGGAAAGTCGACTCAAACTGTAGTTTTGGGCCGTATTCGGCAAATCGTGTTGCGTGGGTGGATTTGTCGTGGGCGGCAAGGCCAGGGACGGCATTCATGAATCCGAGGGCACGCGTCCTCAACGAATCAAAATTGTCGTCGCCTGTTTGGTGTGCCCGGTAGAGCGGCTGATCGAAGGCTTCGAGCTCTTTCATGATGCTCCACGCGACCCCTGGACCTGCGGCGTGGATGGCCTCGTAGAGACTCTTGTGTTGTGGGAACTCGAATACATTAAAGAGTGGTAAGCGCACGGTTTCCCCATATTCCCGTATCGGTAATTGCTGTGATGGTGGATTGTTGGCGACGGGAGCGGAAGATCCCGCCGCCAACAGGGTTTACGGGATCAGGTGCACAGGCACCCGCCGCTGCAGGCCAAAGTTGCTCCTGCCTCAAGTTCGGTTTCTGTAGTCAGTTCCATCCGGTTTCACCTCCTTCGTCGTAGGGCATCAAGTGCCGCTTTCATTTCCAGGCGGTCAGCCACCGTACGTGGAGGGAATCTCCTCGGTGCCGCCTACGACGAAAGTACGACCCCGATGGGTGGCTCATGGAGGAATTAGGTGCCCGGAGCGGCAATCTAGGTGCAAAATCGATGAATCTAGGTGGTCGCAACTTGCCGTCTAGGTGCAAAACGCGGTTTACACCTAGATGGGCTTCCGGGAAAAGAACGACGTCACACTGCCATTGAGATCATTTCCAAAAAGGGCAGCGCTGTCCTCATGTCCCTGGCGGACTATGAGGCCATGGAAGTAGAGGCGTACCGGCTGGGTACGCCGGCGAACGCAGCTCACCTGCTCGAGAGCATCGCCCAGCACCGAACCGGGGCGGTTGGTTACCGTCGCCGGCCGTCACTATTACTAGTGGTCAACCCACAAGTTGAAGTTACGCAAAAGGGAAGGCCACGGGATCATCAAACGTCATGATCCCGTGGCCTTCCCTTTTAAGGGGTGGCGCCTACCCTTCGGCTTCCTCGTAGATGCCGGCCATCCAGTTCTCGACGTCGTCCGCCTTACGGGGTAGTGCCGCGCTGAGGTTGACGGGGCCGTTGGCCGTCATCAGGATGTCGTCCTCGATGCGGACGCCGATTCCCCGGTACTCCTCCGGAATCGCGAGGTCCTCGTTCTTGAAGTAGAGGCCGGGTTCGATGGTGAACACCATGCCCTCGGTCAGGACGCCGTCGAGGTAGAGGTCGCGCTTCGCTTGGGCACAGTCGTGGACGTCCAGGCCAAGGTGGTGGCTGGTGCCGTGCGGCATCCAACGGCGGTGCTGCTGGCCGTCGGGGCTGATGGCTTCGTCCACGGACACCGGGAGGAGACCCCACTCCGCAAGGCGTTCGGCAAGCACGGTGGTAGCGGCAGTGTGGATGTCGCGGAACTTCACGCCGGGTTGGGCAGCGGCAAATCCGGCGTCGGCGGCGTCCAGGACGGCCTCGTAGACCTTGCGCTGGATATCCGTGAACTTTCCGTTGGCCGGGATGGTCCGGGTGACGTCAGCCGTGTAGAGGGAATCGGCCTCGACTCCGGCGTCCAGGAGCAGGAGTTCACCGGCATTGACCTTGCCCGTGTTCCGGGTCCAGTGCAGCACCGTTGCGTTGTTTCCCGAGGCGGCAATGGTGTCGTAGCCGAGCTCATTTCCTTCTTCGCGTGCGCGCGCGAAAAACGCGCCTTCGATGACGCGTTCGCCGCGGTGGTGGGTCATGGCGCGGGGGAGGGCCCGGACGACGTCTGCGAAGCCCTCGACCGTGGCGGCCACGGCGGTCTTCATTTGCTCGATTTCCCATGCATCCTTGAGGAGGCGCAACTCGGCGAGCGCTTCGCTGAGCAACTCGTCCAAAGCGTCGAGTTCGCTGAGGTCCAGGTTTTCCGGATCCTTGGCGGTGTTGTACCGGGCGGTGTCCACGAGGGCATCGATGTTGTCGTCCACTTTGCGAACCAACCGGATGGCGACGCCGCCGATTTCCGGGGCTCCGACGTTCTTGGTGACCGCGATTTCAAGCTCATCGATGTGGGCGGTCTTGATGCCGAGCCTGGCTTCGAACTCGGCGAGCGTCGGGCGCGCTCCGATCCAGAATTCGCCCGAACGGGAGTCGGCGTAGAACTGCTCCGTGTCCCTGCCGGCCAGCGGACGGAAGTAGAGCGTCGCGAGGTGGTTGCCGCCGTCGTCGCCGGTTCCTTCCTCTACGGGTTCCAGGACGAGCACGGCGTCGGGCTCGTGGTCCAGGCCCAGGCCGGTGAGGTGGGCGAAAGCGGAATGGGGACGGAAGCGGTAGTCGCAATCGTTCGAACGGACCTTGAGAGGACCTGCCGGGATGACCAGGCGGACTGCGGGGAATTTCTCTGAGATGACCCTGCGACGGGTGGCCGCATGGTCCGCAACGGCGTCCCGTGCAGGGGTTTCCTGCGGGGCGGGAGCCCAGTTGCTGGCCATGAACGCCTTGAAGGCGTCCGACGTGGGCCGCTGGGAGCGGTTGTTGACGCGCTCCTCCAACGGCTGGGAGGCTGTGTTTTCACCGTTTTGGGTGTTATGTGCATCATTCACCGTCCCATCGTCCCATCAAGGCCGACGCTAGGCCAACGGCGCACCGGCGCAAGCTGGCCCCGATCAAATACGCTTGATGGGTGAAGATCGACCTGCACGCGCACTCCAATGTTTCCGACGGCACCGAGCCTCCCGCTGGAGTGATCGCCTCGGCGTCTTCAGCAGGCCTGGACGCCGTGGCGTTGACCGACCACGACTCCACTCTTGGGTGGGACGAGGCATCAGTCGCGGCGCGTGAATATGGCCTGGCGTTCGTGCCGGGCATGGAGATCTCGTGCCGCACCCAGGAGGGAATCAGCGTCCACCTCCTGAGCTACCTCCACGATCCCGCGCACCCCGGCTTGCTTGACGAAATCACCAAGGCGAAGGATGCGCGGCTCACGCGCGCGAAGCGGATGGTCACGTTGTTGGCGGAGGACTATCCGTTGACTTGGGACGATGTCATCCACCATGTGGCGCCCGGCGCGACGGTGGGGCGGCCGCACATCGCCGACGCGCTAGTGGCTGCCGGGGCGGTGGCGGACCGGTCGGAGGCGTTCGCGGCGATCCTGACCTCCCATTCGCGGTACTTCGTGCAGCACTACGCTCCGGACCCTGCCATCGCCGTCGAACTTGTACGGTCGGCGGGCGGCGTAGCGGTCTTCGCCCATCCGGTCGCTTCGGCTCGCGGCCGCGTGGTGGGCGAGCGCACCTACCGGGAAATGATTGACGCGGGCTTGCAGGGACTCGAGGTCGATCACCGCGACAATCCGGAGGAAGGCCGGGCGTTCCTGCGACGCCTCGCCGCGGAGCAGGGCCTGTTCATCACGGGTTCTTCGGACTACCACGGGACCGGGAAGCCCAACCTGCTAGGGGAGAACCTGACGTCTCCGGATGTCCTTGCGTTGATCGAGGAACTCGGAACCGGGAGCAAGGTCGTCCGTTGATTTCCCGCGCCGGACGCGGGAAGTGACCGCGCCCTAGGCGGAGTGGAAGACGGCTTTTCCTTCCAAACGCTTGCGCATCACTTCGATGGCGGGGGCGTTCTGGTCCACGCACACGAACTTGCGGTCCAGTTTCGCCGCTACCGAGCCCAGCGTGCCCGAGCCGGCGAAGAAGTCCAGGCACCAATCGCCGGGCCTGCTTGAGGCCGTGACGATCCGGCGGACGAGGCCTTCCGGCTTTTGCGTCGGATAGCCGGTCTTCTCCTTGCCGGTAGGCGAGACGATCGTATGCCACCACACGTCAGTGGGGAGCTTTCCCAGTTCGCGCTTGGCCGGCGTGACGAGGCCTGGCGCCATGTATGGTTCCCGGTCCACTTCGGCGTTGTCGAAGTGGTATTTGCCCGGATTCTTGACGTACACGAGGATGTTGTCGTGCTTGGTGGGCCAGCGGTTCCTGGCCCGGGCGCCGTAGTCGTAGGCCCAGATGATCTCGTTCAGGAAGCACTCGCGCCCGAAGATCGAGTCCAGCATCACCTTGGCGTAGTGCACTTCCCGGTAGTCGAGGTGCAGGTACAGGGTTCCGTCGTCGGCGAGGAGCCGCCAGGCCTCAAGGAGGCGCGGTTCGAGGAACGACCAGTAGTCGCTGAAGGCGTCGTCGTAGCTGTGCAGGGCGCCCTTGATGGTGTCGTAGGAGCGCCCCTTGAACCCGACGCGGTCGCCGTCGCCTTCGGCGTTGCGGACCATGCGCGTCTCTTGGCGCCGCTGGACGCGCCCCGTGTTGAATGGCGGGTCCACATAGATCAGTGTGAAGGCGCCGTCCGGCAGCGTAGGGAGGAATACCGCGTTGTCCGCGTGAACCACCAGGTTGCTGCCGTCCGGCGCCCAAACAATGTCAGTCATTGAGGCCGTTAAGCCTCGGTGCTCTCGCCGGACGTGGCCGGGGAGGAAACCACTTCGCCGTTGCGCCGGCGGGTGCGCGAGCGGCGGGCGCGGGCCGGCTTCTCGGTGCCTTCGCCGGACTGGGCGTCCGCTGTCTGGGCCGAACCTTCTGCTGCGGCTGCTTCGCCATTGGACGTACGACGGCGGCGCGTGCGGGTGCGTCCGCCCTCGCCCGTGCTTTCCTGCGAGGAAGCGTCTCCGGACTTGGCTGCCCGGCGTCCGCCGCGGCCGCCGTCGCGCCCTGAACGTCCGCCGGCCGAGCCGCCGCGCGAACGGGAAGTCTTCTTGCCGGTCTCGCCCAGGTCTTCGAGGACTTCAGCGTCGACTCCGGCAAGGGTGCGCTGGTTCCGCGGCAAGCGGCCCTTGGTGCCTTCCGGAATGTCGAGGTCGCTGAAAAGGTGCGGGGAGGAGGAGTAGGTTTCCACGGGTTCCGGCGTGTCCAGGCCGAGGGCTTTGTTGATCAGGGCCCAGCGGGGGACTTCGTCCCAGTCCACAAACGTGACGGCGGTTCCCTTGTTGCCGGCACGGCCGGTGCGGCCAACGCGGTGCAGGTAAATCTTCTCGTCTTCGACGCACTGGTAATTGATGACGTGCGTGACGTCGTCGACGTCGATGCCGCGGGCGGCGACGTCCGTTGCCACAAGGACGTCCACTTTGTTGTTCCGGAAGGCACGCAGGGCCTGCTCGCGGGCACCCTGGCCGAGATCGCCGTGGATGGCCGCAGCCGCGAAGCCGCGGTCGACCAGTTCCTCGGCGACTTTGGCCGCGGTGCGCTTGGTCTTCGTGAAGATGATGGTCCGGCCACGGCCGCGGGCCTGCAGGATCCGGGACACGACCTCGGTCTTGTCCATGCTGTGGGCGCGGTAGATCAACTGGCGGATGTCCCGCTTGGTCAGGCCTTCGTCGTTCGGATCCGCGGCCCGGATGTGTGTTGGCTGCGTCATGTAGCGGCGGGCCATCGCGATGACCGGACCGGGCATCGTCGCGGAGAAGAGGAGGGTCTGCCGGACCGCGGGGGTGGCGGCAATGAGAGTCTCTACGTCGGGGAGGAACCCGAGGTCGAGCATCTCGTCGGCTTCGTCGAGGATGACCATCCGGACGTTCTTCAGGCTCAGGTGGCGCTGCTTGTAGAGGTCGATCAGGCGGCCCGGAGTGCCCACCACAATCTCCACGCCCTTCTGCAAGGCTTCGATCTGGGGTTCGTAGGCGCGGCCGCCGTAGATCGTTGCGATCCGGGCATTGCGCTTCCTGGAAGCGGTCTGGAGGTCGTTGGCCACCTGCACGGCGAGTTCGCGCGTGGGGACGATCACCAAGGCCTGCGGCGCGCCCGGGACCGCCAGTTTATCGTGGCCCGGATCGTCCCGTCCCACGATTCGCTGGAGGGCCGGGATGCCGAACCCAAGGGTCTTTCCGGTGCCGGTCTTGGCTTGGCCGATGATGTCGTGACCACCGAGGGCTACCGGAAGGGTCATGGCCTGGATGGGGAACGGGTGGGTGATCCCTGCGTCGGCGAGGGATTCGACGATGTCCGCGCGGACGTTGTAGTCGGCGAAGGACTTTTCGGCGATCTCGTGGGGCGTCTCGTCCGAAGAGATGGTTTCTTCGGGCTCAATTGTTTCTGTTCCGTCTGTCAGGACTTCATGGGTGTGCAATTCACTCACGGTGGAGTTTCCTTATTCATTTAGGCCGCGCTGCGTGCTCAACGGTGGTGGCAATGCCGTTCCGGAGCACGGATGGCGCGCGGGCAAATCCAGTGGAAGCCGATCGCGGGCTATCTAAATACTGGCACTGGGGACCAGCTGGTGTATCTCAAGATCGCGTAGGGGCGGGCTTGTTGATGTCAAGAATTTAACTGAATCAACGACCGGGCATCCATTACTACCCCCACAGTCTAGCGTGAGGACGCGGGAAAACCCGGATCAGGGCTCCTGAACGCCCAAGGCATCGGCCTGGGAAAGCAGTTCGAACGTGATTTGGCGAGTGGCGATGTTGGCTTCAAGGAGCTTCACCCGGACCTTCGTCCCGGACTCGAGCTCTCCTTCGCAGCGTGCGGTGACCGCGGGCTCTGCGATCTGGACGGTGCCGTAGGGGTGGCCGTTGCCGTTACCGTTGGCGCCGTTCCCATTGCCATTGCCGTTTCCGTTGTTCTTCGAGGGCTTTGACCCGGCGATAACCACTGCGTCGAATTCCTGGCCGACATGGTTCACCAAGAGGGCAGCTTCCACGGTGTCAAGCGCGAGCCGCTCCATCCGGGCCGCAAGCTGGTCGGAAGACGCCATGATCTCCGGCAGGCTCGGCAGGGCGTCGCGCGCCCACGCAGGGATCGCCGTCCCGGCACTGAGCGCCTCGCAAATTACCAGGACGAAACGATCGATCAGGCGGCGCAGCGGAGCCGTCGTGTGGGCGTACGGTGCGCCGATCGCGGATTGCATGACGCTCTCCGGTACCTCGCCGTCAAAGGGCGTGTAGCCCGCGCCGCGGAAAAGCATCCCGGCCGAGTGGAGGATCGCCAGTTGCCTTGGATCCTTGGCGTCCAAGGTCCGCAAGTATTCGCCGTAACTGATCCCGTCATCCCACGGTTTGCCGAGCGCACCCGTCTGGCGCTTGAAATGGAGCAAGGACCGCTCATCCGGTGCCGGCATCGTGCGGAGGATTCCCACCTTGCCGTCGAGCATCAGCCGGGCCGCCGCCATCCCGGTCATGAGGGAAATCTGCGCGTTCCAGTCCTCCACCGGCAGCGACGGAGCGGCAACGATCCGGTAGCCACCGCCGTCGGGCAGTTGCACGATCTCCTGCTCCGGCATGTTCAGGCTTGCCCCGCCGCGAAGCCTCTCGAGTTCCACCCGCTTGAGCCCCACCTCCTTGAGGAGCTGAAGGACCGGATCGGCCGTTCCGGAATCGATCTCCGCCTGGACACCCTTGTAATTGAGTTTGGCGCGGCTCCGGACGCTCGCACGCCGGACGGAGACAGCACGGAACTCGGCGTCGGCGTCGAGGTCGAAATCCCAGACGAACGCGCTGCACGTTTGCCCGGCCAGCAGGCTCCCGGCGCGTTCGCTGATGATTTCCGGGTGCAGCGGGATCCGGCCGTCCGGAGCGTAGTAGGTCTGCCCCCGGTGGCGGGTCTCGGCGTCGAGCGCGCCACCGGGAAGCACGAACGATGGAACGTCGGAGATCGCGTAAAGAACCCGGTAACCGTTCCCCTCGCGTTCGATGAAGAGGGCCTGGTCGAGATCCGTGGACGAAGCGGGGTCGATCGTGATGAAAGGAACGTCCGTCAGGTCGACGGCGGGCAGGGTGTGGCGGGACACTGCGGTTTCGGCGTCGCGCAGTGCATCAGCGGGGTAGCCGGAAGGCAGCTCAAGTTCCGTTCGAAGGGACGCAAGCGCTTCCGCCAGCGTGTTCGCGGCTTCACTGACGTTCGGGGCTAGCTGATGTGACACGAAAGTCAGGGTAACTCCAAAACCTCCCGGAGTCTGCCAAACGGACCCCGGGAGGCACTGTCTCCCGGCCCGTTCCTGTTCGCGGCAGCGCGCCTACGCGGCCGCCGCATCGAGGGCAGCCAGCAACGACTGTGCAGCCGCCGTCGGGTCCGTCGCCTCCGTGATCGCCCGCACCACGACGATGCGGCTGGCGCCCGCCTCCACGACGGCGTCGACGTTGCCGAGGTCGATGCCCCCAATGGCGAACCACGGCAGCACGACGCCTCCCACGGTTTCCTCATCCGCCCTCTTCACTGCGTCGGCAGCGTACTTCAGCAACTCGAGCCCGACGGCGGTACGGCCCGGCTTGGTGGGCGTCGCCCACACGGGTCCCACGCAGAAGTAGTCGAGTCCGCTGCGGCCGGGCGATGCGGCGATCGCGGCGTCGATCTGCTCCGGCGAGTGGGTGGAGAGACCGATAACAGTGGGATCGTGGAGGAGCTTCCGGGCGGAGCGCAGCGGAATGTCCTTCTGGCCGATGTGGAACACGGGAGCCCCAGACAGGGAAGCGATGTCGGCGCGGTCGTTCACGGCCCACAAGCGGCCGTGTCGCTGTGCCACCGCATGCAGGACCTCGAGGAGTTCGAGCTCCTCGGCTGCCTCAAGGCTCTTGTCCCGCAACTGGATGATGTCCACCCCGCCTTGGAACGCAGCATCGACAAATTGTTCAAAATCGCCCTGCTCCTTGCGGGCATCGGTGCAGAGGTAAAGGCGGGCGGTGGTGTGGACATCGTTCAGGGTCATGGAAAACAGAGTAGTTCCTCTAAACTGGGCTGGTACCGCGGGAGCCGCGGCGGCAGTCACAATCGCCGCGCGGCTGAGAGGGCTTCAGCGCCGACCGCTTGACCTGATCCGGCTAGTACCGGCGTAGGGAAGGACTCCATGGACGAGCCAAAACCCCAGAACACATTCCAGCCTGCCCGCCTGCAGGCCGACGTAGCCGTGATCGGCGGTGGAATCATCGGCCTCGGCATCGCGTGGGAGGCCCGAAAATCTGGCCGCTCAGTTGCGCTGATCGATCCCGCGCCAGCCAGCGGCGCCACTTTCGCGGCCGCCGGCATGCTGGCGCCCGTCAGCGAATTGCACTACCAGGAAGAGGACCTCCTGGAGCTCATGCTCGAATCGTCGGCGCTTTGGCCCGGATTCGAACAATCGCTTCCGGCCTCGGCTTCCGGACATGGCACGGGATACCGCACGACGCCGACCCTCGCCGTCGGCGCGGACGCAGCGGACCGGCGCGCACTCGCCGACCTGCGGGACGTCCAGCGTTCCCACGGTCTCCAGGTGGAGTCAGTGCCTGTCCGTGAGGCCCGGGAACAGGAACCGCTGTTGAGTCCGCAGATTTCGTGCGCGTTCGCCATTCCCGGCGACCACCAAGTGGATCCCCGCAGGCTTGCGGCCACCATCCTGGCCGCGCTGAAAGACCACGAGCCCGCCGATCCCACCTGGACCGAGGGAACCGACGACGGCGTCACTGTCCCCGACCGGGCGAAGCAGCTCTTGTGGGACAGCGGACGAGTCGCCGGAGTGGCACTCGAATCGGGTACGCGAGTCTTCGCCACCGAGACGATCGTCGCCAACGGACTCGGTGCCGCCGCGCTCGGAGAATTGCCGGATGGGCTCAGCCTCCCGCTCCGTCCTGTTTATGGAGACATCCTGCGGCTGCGCGTTCCGGACAAGCTCCAGCCCCTCGTGACGGCTACTGTCCGGGGCATGGTCCGAGGCGTGCCCGTGTATATCGTTCCGCGCGAAGACGGAACCGTGGTCATCGGGGCGACGCAACGGGAAGACGACCTGTCCGGCGCGGGAACATCGGACAACCCAGTGTCCGCCGGCGGCGTCTACCAATTGCTGCGCGACGCCCAAGTGCTGGTGCCCGCGGTATCCGAACTCGAACTCCTGGAAGCAACCGCCCGCGCCCGCCCGGGCACACCGGACAACGCGCCGCTGCTGGGACGCGTCCAAAGCCCCGGAACCTCGGGTCACACTGGCGGCGAGGACGTGCAGGGCCTCATCGTCGCCACCGGGTTCTTCCGGCACGGCGTGCTCCTCACCCCGGCAGCCGGCCGGATCTGCGTCGACATCATGGACAACGTCGCCGATCCGCGTTGGAACAAATTCCGGCCCGGCCGCTTCTCACGACCACTCACAGGAACTGCCTCCGCTGACGGAGACCAGGACCTGACCTGCCAACACCTCTCGAAGGATTACGCATGAACATCAAACTGAACGGCGCCCAACACACCCTGGGTGAGGGCGCATCGGTCACTACTGTCGTCAGCCACATCACCGGACGCGCACTGGACGCCAACGGCCAGGCGAGCGACGGACTCAAGATCGGAGTCGCCGTCGCACGCAATTCCGAAGTGGTGCCGCGCAGCCAATGGGCGGCCACGGCGCTCGCAGAGGGCGACGAACTCGAAATCGTTACAGCAGTCCAAGGAGGCTGAACCATGACAACAACAAGCACCCAAAGTGCGGGCACCGTTACCGATTCCTTGGTGATCGACGGCGTCGAATTCAGTTCGCGGCTCATCACCGGGACGGGCGGGGCGCCGAGCCTCGACGGACTGGGCGCAGCCCTGCTCGCGTCCGGAACCGAACTCACCACGGTGGCACTGCGCAGGTACTCGCCGTCGGAAACCGGCTCACTTTTCCAACTGCTCGTAGACCACGGAATCCGCGTCCTGCCCAACACCGCCGGTTGTTTCACGGCCAAAGACGCCGTGATGACGGCCGAACTGGCCCGGGAAGCACTCGAAACGGACTGGGTGAAGCTCGAAGTCATCGCCGACGAACACACCCTCCTTCCTGACGCCGTCGAGCTCGTGGACGCAACAGAGAAGCTCGTGGACCGCGGCTTCAAGGTGTTTGCCTACACGAACGACGATCCCGTCCTGGCCCTTCGCCTGGAAAACCTCGGGGCTACCGCCGTGATGCCGCTGGGCGCACCGATCGGCACGGGCCTTGGCATCCTGAATCCGCACAACATCGAACTGATTGTGTCGCGTGCTTCCGTGCCGGTAGTGCTCGACGCCGGGATCGGCACCGCCTCCGACGCCGCCCTGGCCATGGAACTCGGTTGCGATGCTGTTCTGCTGGCTACGGCGGTCACCCGCGCACAGAACCCGGTCCAGATGGGCGAAGCCTTCAAACATGCCGTCATCGCCGGTAGGCTGGCAAGGCAAGCGGGCCGTATCCCGCGGCGGGAGCACGCCTTGGCGTCCTCGGCCATGGAAGGACGCGCCGAGTTCCTCTAGCGGCAATCAGCCCGTCGCATAAAGCCTCCCGAAACGGAGGCACGCCGGGGAAGGAACGAACATGGCGGGCAAGGACCAAATCCTCACCGGACCGGCGCTCGACGCCGCCTTGGCGGCACTGCCGGACTGGAAATACCGCTCTGGCGCGGTGGTCACCGTCTTCAAATGCCCGACGTCGGCTGCCGCGCTTGAGCTGATTGCCGCCGTCGGGCGCATCGCTGAGGCCCAGAACCACCACCCGGACCTGGACTGGCGCTACAACCGGGTGTTCGTCCGCTACAGCTCGCACGATGCCGGCGGTGAGGTGACTGGGCGCGACATCCGCGCAGCCACCGAGGTGGGCAGGACCGCCCGGGAACTTGGAGCGGCGCCCCAGCCGGAACGATACCCCGATGCCGAGCCGGGTTAGGCAGTCTTGACGTTAAGCAACAGTGACGTTAAACAACAGTGACGTTAAACAACAGTGACCACGCACCGACGGTGCGTGGTCACTGTTGCTTGGCTGCCGCCCGTGTTTCCAGGCCGCTCGGTAAAGTCGCGGTCAGAGCTTCAGGGCTGCCGTCAGCTTCGTGAGGTCGTGCTTTGCGCGGGTACGGCCCAGGAAGATCGCCAGCAAGATAGCCGCCACCGTGCCCAGGACGATCGGCAAAACCCAAGGAATCCACGTAACGCCGGGCAGGTAGCCGAAGCCGAGTTGGATGAAGACCATCCAACTAAGCATGCCAACGGTCACGGACGCGCCTGCGGGCAAGGCGATTCCATACGTTCCACGGCGTTTGTCGTTACCCCAGACGATGAAGCCTGTGGCGACGGTGGCTAGCACCACGATGACAAGTGAAAGCATGCGGACTCCTGGCTCGCTGGTGTTCCTGAAATTGCCGGCGTCGGGTGTTGCCTAGAGGGCGCCGAAGCCGACGCGGCGAACTTCCTCGGCGCCGATCTCCACGTAGCCCAGGACGTTGCCGGGAACGATGATCTGGCGCCCCTTCTCATCCGTCAGGCGAAGGTCCTTGCCGCCGGAAATGGCCTCGCCCACGATCTTGGCAACGGCGTCGGCATCCAACGCGGACTCCAGCACGATCTCACGGCCAACGTTCTGAATGCCGATCTTTATTTCCACAGCAGGGCCTCCCAGCCAATCAAAAGAATTTACTCAGTGCTCTATTTGTAGCTTAGGACTCTTTGGGGAAGCGACTGATTCCGCGCCAAGCTAAACGGTAGATCAAGTCGCTCGCCACATCGATGTCCAGGTTGCCGTCCGTTTCCAGCCAATACCGGGCGCTGACCTGCGCCATCCCGGCAAGGCCGCGGCCCAGTAATTGTGCTTCCAAGTGCGGCAGCTTGGTGTCTTCGGCAATCACCTTCGCGACGGCATCTGCAAACGTCCGGTTGAAAGTCTCCAACCTGGAACTGACATCGGGGTCGTTGATGAGGTCCGATTCGAAGACGAGCCGGTGGGCCTGGTCGTCGCTCGCAATAAAGCGGTAGTAGGCACGCATGACGGCCTGGACACGTTCCTTGTTGTCCGACGTCGAGTTCAGCGCGGTGAGCATCAAGTCCGTAAGCGTGGCCAGGTGGCTGTCCAGCAGGGCCATGTAGAGGTCCCGCTTCGAGGGGAAGTGCTGGTAGAGGACGGGCTTGCTGACATGCGCCGTCTCCGCGATTTCGTCCATGGCCGCGCCGTGGAAACCGTTGGCGACGAATACCTCCAAGGCGGCGTTCAAGAGTTGGGCCCTGCGCTCATCGCGGGGCAGCCTCGCCGAGCGCTGCGATACGGTCCGATCAGGCTTGACCTGGGTCTCCTGTTTGGTACGTGAACTCTCAGCCACTTGTCTGCCGCCTTTCCCCTTTGCAGTTATGACCACAATACTGCGCGGTAATATGACCTGGCGGCTGCGGCAGGGATACTTTGAAGTATGGCCACTACTTTTGCTGCCCAATCCTTGCCGTCTCCGACCTCGTCCACTTTGCCCCCGCTGGTGGAACCGGCGGGCGCACTGACAACGGAAGAGGTGGAGCGGTACTCGCGCCACCTCATTATTCCCGAAATCGGAGCGACGGGTCAGCGGCGTCTCAAGAACGCCAAGGTACTGGTGATCGGCGCAGGGGGACTGGGATCTCCGGCGTTGCTTTACCTGGCCGCCGCCGGAGTGGGGACGCTGGGTATCGTAGACGACGACGCCGTCGACCTCAGCAACCTGCAGCGCCAGATCATCCACGGCGTCGGCGACGTCGGCCGGCCGAAGATCGAGTCCGCGCGGGATGCCATCAAGGAGCTCAACCCGCTGGTGAACGTCCAATTGCACGACGCCCGCCTGGACTCGTCCAACGCCCTGGAGCTTTTCTCCGGCTACGACCTCATCCTCGACGGCGCGGACAACTTTGCCACCCGCTACCTCGTGAACGACGCCGCAGCCATTCTCGGCAAGCCGTATGTGTGGGGATCCATTTTCCGCTTCGACGGCCAGGTGAGCGTGTTCTGGGACAAGTACGGACCCAGCTACCGCGACCTTTACCCTGAAGCCCCTCCGGCCGGTTCTGTCCCGTCCTGCGGTGAAGGTGGCGTGTTCGGCATGCTGTGCGCCGCCGTCGGATCCCTCATGGTGACGGAGGCAGTCAAGCTGATCACCGGCGTCGGGCGCTCCATGCTGGGGCGCGTGGCGCTCTATGACGCGCTCGGCGGCAGTTGGCGCGAGATCAAAGTGTCCAAGGATCCCGCGGCCGAGCCGATTACCGAATTGACGGATTATGAAGCTTTCTGCGGAATCACGCCTGAGCCCGCCGCCGACGCCGTCCGAACTGTGACCGCTACCGAATTGTCCGGGATGCTTGAGGCGCGCGCTGCCGGCGATCGCGACTTCGAGTTGATCGACGTCCGGGAGGCGGGCGAGCACGAGATTGTGAGCATCGACGGCTCGGTGCTCATCCCGCAAGGACGTATCCTGGCCGGGGAAGCGTGGGCGGACCTTCCCCAAGACAAGGACATCGTGTTCCACTGCAAGGGCGGCACGCGCTCGGCGGCCGTGCTCGCGGCGGCGCAGCGAGCCGGTTACACCCGCGTCAGCCATCTCGACGGCGGGATCCTGGCATGGGTGCGCGACGTCGAACCGGCCAAGCCTGTGTACTAAGCAGTACCCTTCGGGGCGGAATTCCCCTTGGACGGAAACGAAAGGCCTTGACGTGAGCGAAGAATCCATAACCGCCCAGCAGCCCATCGGATCGGGGTTCGGGCACTATTCGAACGCCAGGGAGGTCATCGAGGGCATCGACCTGCATGGCAAGACCGCGATTGTCACGGGAGGCTATTCCGGGCTTGGCCTCGAAACTGTGCGGGCACTCAGTTCGGCGGTTGCACGGGTGACTGTTCCCGCGAGACGGCCCGAACACGCCAGGGAAGTGCTGGCGGCAGCCGGCCTTGGCACCGCGGACGTGACGGTCGAGGCTTTGGATTTGGCGGACCAGGAAGCCGTGAAGGACTTCGCGAAGCGGTTCGTCGCCGCCAATCCGACGCTCGACATCCTCATCAACAACGCGGCCATCATGGCAAGCCCGGAACAACGCGTCGGGCCCGGATGGGAATCGCAGTTCGCCACGAACCACTTGGGCCACTTCACCCTTGTCAACACACTCTGGCCCGCCTTGGCAGCAGCCGGTTCGGCCCGCGTGGTGGCACTGTCCTCCACAGGGCATAAGCTTTCGCCGATCCGCTTCGATGACATCAATTTCGACGCCGGATACGACAAATGGAAGGCCTACGGGCAGGCGAAGACGGCCAATGCGTTGTTCGCTGTCCAACTGGACCGCCTGGGTAAATCCGCGGGCGTCCGGGCATTTGCCGTTCATCCCGGCGGCATCATGACAGAGTTGCAGCGCCACCTGCCGCGCGAAGAAATGGTGGCCGCTGGATGGATGGATGCCGAAGGCAACGTGCGCGAAGGGTTCAAGACACCCGAGCAAGGTGCTGCGACATCGACTTGGGCAGCGACCTCCCCGGCCCTCGAAGGAAAAGGCGGGGTGTATTGCGAAGACTGCGATATCGCCAAGCCCACAGATCCGGAATCGCCCCTTGCCCGGTACCAAGGGGTCGACGCGCATGCCATCGACCCGGAAGCCGCGGCACGGTTGTGGGAAGTTTCGGCGGAAATGACCGGAGTCAACGCGTTCGCCTGACCCTGCGCCGCGCGCGGAGCATGCTCATTGTTTGTGGTGAGGGATGGACATAGCCGGGTCATGTCCAGTGGTGCCCGTGAGCGCGGAGCATGCTCATTCTTTGTGGTGAGGGATGGACATAGCCGGGTTATGTCCGTTGGTGGACGTGAGCGTGGCGCATGCTCAAGGGGAATGGGGTTAGGCGCTCTCCGCGCGAAGCCCGCCGGGACCCATTTCCTCGGCTTCGGGCTCGTGAACTACCGGGCATTCGGCAGCCGGAGCCTTGGGGGACGGCTGCTCGACCTGGATGCCGTAAAGGGCTTCAAGGGCCGCGATGTACTCGTCTTGCTGGCCATTGGCGGCGAGCTCACGGGCACGAACCGTGGGGATGTGGAGCAATTGCTTGACCATGCGGCGCAGAGCGAACTCGACCTCTTCAGCGGCGGCAGTGCAACCGTGGCGGGCCCGGACTTTCTCCATCTCGGCGTCGAGCACGTTCATGGTGTGCCGCCGCAAGGCCACGATGGCGGAATCGGCCGAGCGGGCTTCGCGTGCCTGCTCGAACGCCGTTGCAGCGCCGGACACAATCGTGCTGGCCTGGGCCAGCGACTCCGCTTGTTCCTGGGGTGCCGCCAAGCGGACGGATTCGAGCGTCAGGAGTTCGACGCCGTCGAGCTCGCCCACCGCGGGATCGAAGTCGTGGGTGAGTGCGAGGTCGATCGCGATAAGGGTCTGCGTGGACGACTCGCGTACCTTCGCGAGGTCGGCGGCCTCGACCCGGTTGTCCGAGCCGCTGCAGCCGATCATGACGTCAGCCTCGGCGACGGCGGCTGGAAGAGTTTCGGCGTCGAGCGCTGTTCCGCCACGCGTTGCCACGAATGCCTCGGCCCGGCCGGAGGAGGAGTACACGGAGACGTCGGTGCAGCCACGTTCACGGAGCAAGGACATGGTTGCGCCGGCGTAGGCGCCTGTCCCGAAGACCACTACTTTCTTGGTGGTCCAATCGGTGCTGTCCGAGAGGTCGGTGGCGAGGTCAAGGGCCACCGACACGATGGACAACCCCCGTGATCCCAAAGCCGTCTGCGCTCCAACGTCCTTGGCGGTCTTCGAAGCCGCCTGGAACAGGCGCACCAGTCCGGAACTCGCCGTTCCTTCGTGCTGGGCGGTGATCAGGGCGCGGCGGACCTGGCCGGCGATTTCGCGTTCTCCGACGACGGCGGAATCCAGTCCTGCGCTGACGGCGAAGAGGTGCCGGCTGACTTCCGGGCCGCTCCGGGTGCTGAAGGCATGGGAGACCACTTGCTCGTTGAGTCCGCTCAGGCTGCTGATCCGGCTGATCAATTCCGAACGGGCCGCCTCAAGGTTGTCCGCGTGGGGCGTCTCGCCGTAGATTTCGTAGCGATTGCAGGTCGCGAGGACCACGGCGCCCGAAACGAGTTGGGAATCGGCAAGGGCGGAGGAGGCAACCTCAGATGAACCGTTGCTCAATTGAGCGACGGTCTCGAGGTCGATGTCGGCGTGTGTAGCCACCAATGAGAAAAGAACCACAGCAAGAGTCATCATAGCTTTTTCGGTGCCCTGTAGAACAATGCTTTGGCCGTGGTTCTTCGCACGCATCGGAGTGACCCGCGTCACTTCGGGTGAATCCCGGGTGGAACAGGACAAGCTGTCGTTATCTTTTGCCCCCGATTTTCGGCACAATCAAAGGCATGACTTCCAGCTCCGCACTGCCGCCGTCCGTGTCGGTCAACTCCGTGCCGGCCCCCTCCGCACCTGCCCAAGACGTAGCCGGCAATGCCGTTTCCGGCCTCGGCGCGAACCACCCGCTGATGGATGGCCGCACCGCGGACTCTCCTCTTATCCAGGCGTACCGCGGCGGGGCACCTTCGCGGCGTCCTGTATGGTTCATGCGGCAGGCGGGCCGATCGCTCCCGGAGTACCTCAAGGTCCGTGAGGGCGTTGCGATGCTCGATTCATGCCTGCGTCCCGAGCTCGCTTCGGAAATTACGCTGCAGCCCGTCCGCCGCCACGACGTCGATGCCGCCATCTTCTTTTCCGACATCGTCATCCCGCTCAAGCTGGCCGGTGTCGGCGTTGACATCGTTCCCGGCGTCGGGCCTGTCTTGGACAAGCCGATCCGGACGGCTGAGGACGTCGCAGCCTTGCCGAAACTGAGCTGGGAAGCGCTCGAGCCGATCCGGGAGGCCGTCCGCCTCACGGTCGCCGAACTCGGCACCACCCCGTTGATCGGTTTCGCCGGCGCGCCGTTCACCCTTGCCGCGTACATGGTTGAAGGCAAGCCGTCCCGCGACCACCTCGGCCCCCGCACCATGATGCACGCCGATACGGATACCTGGAGCGCCCTGGCCAACTGGGCCGCGGACGCTTCGGGAATGTTCCTCCAAGCCCAGCTCGAAGCCGGTGCATCCGCGGCTCAACTGTTCGACTCGTGGGCGGGATCCCTCGGCCTGAACGACTACTCGAAGTACGTCGCCCCGGCGTCTGCCCGTGCGCTTGACCACGTCCGCCATCTCGGCGCGCCTTTGGTCCATTTCGGGACCGGAACCTCCGAGCTGCTCGTCGCCATGCGCGACGTTGGCGTCGATGTTGTGGGCGTGGATTACCGGCTGCCGCTGGACGAAGCGAACCGGCGGCTTGGTGGCAGCGTGCCGCTTCAAGGGAATATCGACCCCGCCCTCTTGTCCGCCCCTTGGGAGATCCTGGAAGCCCACGTCCGGGGCGTGATCGCCGCTGGCTCCGTTGCACCCGGCCACGTGGTGAACCTCGGCCATGGCGTTCCTCCGGAAACCGATCCGGCTGTCCTGACCCGGGTTGTGGAACTCATCCACTCGATCCCCGTGGGGTAACGGGCATGCGCGATAAGGCGGCGCCTCCGCAGGCGCTGGTTGTTGGCGGAGGAATTTCCGGACTGCTCGCCGCCCGCTCGTTGGCGAAGCTCGGTGGGCGCGTCACAGTTCTGGAGGCAAGCCACGCTTGGGGCGGGTGCGTCGGGAAGCATACAGTTGGCGGTCTTGGGCTCGATAGCGGCGCCGAGTCCTTTGCAACCCGGACCACCGCCGTAGCGGACCTGGCCCGCGAACTGGGACTGGGGAACAACATAGTCTCACCCCGCCCCGGAGGCGCCTGGGTGCAGTTGCCCGACGGCGCGCAGGAGCTTCCCAAGACCGGCGTCCTCGGCATCCCCGCCAATCCCTGGGACCCCGAGGTCCGGCGCTCGCTCGGCCTCGTCGGCTCCTTGCGGGCATCGTTCGACCGCTTCCTGCCCGCTTCCGTGGGCACCTCGGCGGAGCTCACGAGTGTCTCCGCGTTGGTCCGCTCGCGAATGGGCAAGCGCGTGCTTGAGCGGCTTGTGTCGCCCGTGGTAGGGGGAGTGCACTCGGCTGATCCCGGCCTGCTCGACGTCGACATGGTGGCGCCCGGGTTGCGTGCGGGATTGCGCAAGCACGGGTCGTTGGCTGCGGCCGTCGCGAATCAACGCAAGACTGCTCCTGCTCCAACTGCCCAGGCCTCCAACGGTGGGGCGACCGCGAAAGCCGGATCCGCCGTCGGGGGCTTGAAGGGCGGCATGAACACACTGGTGACCGCCCTTGTGGCTGAGTTGCGATCCCTGGGTGTTGTTCTTCGTCCTGGTGCCAGGGTGGATTCCATCACGCGCTCCGGCAAGGAGTGGCGCGTCACGGCCGGGGATGAAGCGTACGACGCCGGACGGCTCGTGGTTGCGCTTGACGGTCCGACTGCCCTCGGGCTTCTTGATTCCTCGGTTCCCGGACTTTCAGGGTTGCGCCCCGCCGCTGGCCCTTTGGTAAGCCTCGTGACCCTGGTGGTGGATGTTCCCGAACTGGACCGTCGGCCCCGGGGCACGGGCATACTCGTGGCGCCGCAGACCGCCGGCATCGAAGCGAAAGCGCTCACCCACGCCACCGCTAAATGGGACTGGCTGGCCGAAGAAGCCGGGCCCGGTACCCACGTGTTGCGCTTGTCCTATGGACGCGGCGAAGGCGAAGGCGCTCCGGAATCGGTGGCCGCGCTCGATGACGACGCATTGTTTGAGGCGGCGTTGCGGGATGCTTCGACGTTGCTGACAGTGCCGATTGCCCGCGAAGACGTCCTCGATTGGGACGTTGTCCGGTGGGCGGGTGCTTTGCCTTTCGCGGCGGTCGGTCACAAACAGCGGGTTGCTGAGGTTCGGCGGATTTGTGCCGGCGTGGATGGCTTGACTGTTGTTGGGGGTTGGCTGGCTGGAAACGGCTTGGCTGCCGTGGTTGCGGACACCCGGGCGCAGATGGGCGCAACATTGTGAAATAAACCACTTCTACGTGCTGTAGAAGATCTTTATTTCGACTTAGGGGCATCGACGGGGCAAACTTGTACCATGAGCCACACTTTCGCCGAATCTGTCACTAAAACTGCCGAAACCGAGGAGCAGTTCTTCACACTGTGGACCGTCTTCAAGCGGTCTGGCGAGGTTCCGCGCAGCGCCGACGCTGTCCAGGAATTTGAGCAACTGACCGAAAAGCTCGCCGCGGACGGCGTCGTCCTGCGGGGAAGCTACGACGTCTCCGCGATGCGTTCCGACGCCGACGTCATGGTGTGGCTCCACGGAGCCCGGGCCGAGGACCTGCAGCAGGCCGTCCGGGATATCCGCCGCAGTGCCCTCTTCGGCGGCACCGAGATCGTCTGGTCCGCCATGGGTGTGCACCGCGAAGCCGAATTCGCCAAGAACCACGTCCCCGCCTACGCACGCGGCGTCCAACCCAGCACGTGGCTCTGCGTCTACCCGTTCGTCCGTTCCTACGAGTGGTACCTGCTGCCCGCCGAAGAGCGCGGCAAGATGCTCCGCGACCACGGCATGCTGGGCCGCGACTTCCCGCAGGTCATCTCCAATACCGTTTCCTCCTTCGCGCTGGGCGACTGGGAATGGATCCTCGGCCTCGAAGCTCCCGAACTCGTCGACTTGGTGGACCTCATGCGCCACCTGCGGGCAACCGATGCCCGCAACCACGTCCGCGAGGAAATCCCGTTCTACACCGGCCGCCGCATCGACGCCGCAGAGATTGCCGAGGTCCTCGCATGAGCGGCCGCCACGCCAGCGGGCCCGCGAGCCTCACCGAAGTGAACGAGGTCACCGAGGCCGGGCGCATGGCCCCCAAAGACTACGACGCCATCCTGCTTGCGTCCTTCGGCGGACCCGAAGGCCAGGAAGACGTCATCCCCTTCCTGCGCAACGTCACCCGTGGCCGCGGAATCCCGGATGAACGCCTCGAAGAGGTATCGCACCACTACCGCGCCTTCGGCGGCATCAGCCCCATCAACCAGCAAAACAGGGACCTGAAAGCCTCGCTCGAGGCCGAGCTCGCGTCCCGCGGCATCGACCTTCCGGTGTTGTGGGGCAACCGTAACTGGGACCCCTACATTCCGCAGACGCTCCAGGACGCTTACGACGCCGGCCACCGCAAACTGCTGATGGTCACCACCAGCGCCTACTCCTGCTACTCCAGCTGCCGCCAGTACCGCGAGGACATCGGCATGGCCCTGACGGAGACCGGCCTGGACGGCAAGCTCGAGGTGGACAAGGTCCGCCAATACTTCGACCACCCGGGCTTCGTGGAGCCGTTCGTGGAAGGCACCGCCGCCGGACTCGTCGAAGTGCGGGAGAAGCTGGCCGCGGCCGGCCTCGAGGACGCTCCGATCCAGATCCTGTTCGCCACGCACTCCATCCCGACGCGCGACGCCGAAGCTGCCGGACGCTCCGAAGGGGAGCCGCGGGAATTCGAGGAAGGCTCGGCCTACGTGGCCCAGCACCTCGCTGCCGCCACAGAGGTCATCCAGCGCGTCCAGGCCGAATCCGGGCTGACAGCGCCGTGGTCCCTCGTGTACCAGTCCCGCTCGGGCGCGCCGCATGTTCCGTGGCTTGAGCCCGACATCAACGACGCCATCGAAGAGCTTGCCGGGCAGGGGATCAAGGGCATCGTGATCGTTCCCCTCGGTTTCGTCTCGGACCACATGGAAGTGGCTTGGGACCTCGATACAGAGGCCTTGGAAACCTGCACGAACCTGGGCATCGCCGCGACTCGTGTTCCTACCCCTGGCACACACCGCAAGTTCGTGTCCGGCCTCGTGGACCTCGTGTGCGAACGGACGGTGGCCAACAACATTGCCGACCGCCCCGCTACGACCGGCCTCGGCCCGTGGTACGACGTCTGCCGTCCGGGCTGCTGTGCCAACTTCCGCGGCGAAAAGCCAACCATTGCGGGCGCGGACACCACCATCGGCACGGGCCATGACCCTTACCCCGTGGGAGAAGGGGCAAAATGACCGTCCGGATCGGTACCCGCGCGAGCAAACTCGCGCTGACCCAGAGCCAGCAGGCGGCGGACCAGTTGGCCGCCGTCGGAGGCTTCTCCGTGGAACTTGTGCACATCAAGACCGAAGGCGACGTCCGGACCGGATCGCTTTCCCAGATGGGCGGCACCGGCGTGTTCGTTGCCGCCCTCCGGGAGGCGCTCCTGGCTGATGCGTGCGATGCCGCGGTGCACTCCCTGAAGGACCTACCGACGGGGGCGGCTCCCGGCCTCACCATAGGGGCGACGCCCAAGCGCGTCGATGTCAGGGATGTCCTGTGCGCACGCGACGGGCTGAAGCTGGCAGACCTCCCGGAAGGAGCGAAGGTCGGTACCGGCTCGCCGCGCCGCGCTGCGCAGTTGCGCGCCGCCCGGCCGGACCTGGACGTCGTGGACATCCGCGGGAACGTGGACACCCGGCTCGGCCGCGTTCCCGGCCTAGCCGGCAACGCACCGGAGGCACTGGTTCCCGGAAAGAGCGGCGACCTTGACGCCGTCGTCCTCGCCGCAGCAGGGCTGGAACGGATCAACAGGCTTGACGTCGTGACGGAATTCTTCGAGACCGATGTCATGCTTCCTGCTCCGGGCCAAGGATCGCTCGCGATCGAGTGCCGGACGGCCGACGCTCCCGGGCAGCCGGGCCCGGCCGGCGCGCTCGCCCAGGCACTCGCTGCCCTGAACGACGAAGACACGCGTCTGGCCGTCACGGCCGAACGGGCTGTGCTCGCACGGCTTGAGGCCGGCTGCGCCGCGCCGGTGGGCGCCTACGCCTACCGGAAAGGCAGCATGCTGCACCTCGAAGCCATTGTCTGCGCAGTGGACGGCACCAAGACCGTCCGCGAGAAGAAGGCGACGGACGGGCTCACCGAGGTCGGCGCGACGCTGCTGGGCATCGAAGTTGCCGAACTCCTGCTTGCGGCGGGGGCAGCGGAAATCACCGACCTTGCCGCTTCCTAAGCTGGCAGTGGAACAGGGCCAACAGGAGACCATGGGACGGCACAGCGCAGCCAAGCCGGGGGAGGCCCGGGCGCTCGAGGGCGCCCGGATCCTCATCACGCGCAGTCCTGACCGGGCTGCGTCGCTCGTGTCAGCCTTGAGGGAGGCCGGCGCCGAACCCTTGCTGCTCCCGCTGATCGACTTCGAGCGCGCCCGCGACCAGCATTCACTCGAAGTCGCCCTCGACGCACTGCGCGCAGGCGGCTTTGGTTGGCTGGTGGTCAGCAGCATCACCACGGTGCGGGCGCTAAAGGAAATCGCGGCCGAGCGGCGCGTCAAGCTGAGGGACCTGATTCCCGAAACAGTCCGGGTCGCGACGATCGGTCCATCCAGCCGAAGGGTGCTGGAGGCTGAAGGTGTCGGCGTCGACCTCGCACCTGAGGACGTGCAGTCTGCCGCTGGACTGGTGGCTGCCTGGCCGGCAGGAACAGCCACCGTTCTCTTGCCCCAAGCGGACATTGCCGACTCCGCGTTGGCAGCCGGGATCAGGGCCAAAGGGGCGGAAGTCCAAGTGGTGACGGCCTACCACACCGTCGACTACCCGGCGGATCCCGTACGCCGGCTCACTGCCGCGCTCGTCGCGGCGAACGGCTGGCAAGCCGGCGGACTGAACGGAGCCCCCGAACTCACACCGGCGGTCGCCCGGGGCGATATTTCCAGCGGCAGGCTCCACGCCGTCGTCGCCGCCTCGCCGAGCGCAGCCCGCCGCATCCACGAATCACTGGCACCCCTGCGGGAGTGCCGCTTCATTGCGATCGGGCGTTCGACGGCGGCAGAGGCTGCCGCGCTTGGCCTGCCCGTTGCGGCGACGGCAAAAGAACCGACGCCGGCAGGGATAGTGACCGCCCTCCGTACCGTATTCGACACCGAAGGGAACGAAAGTTGAGTTTTCCCAACCACCGGCCGCGCCGGCTCCGTACTACCCCCGCAATGCGCCGGATGACTGCCGAACACAGGCTCGCGCCCGCGGACCTCATCCTGCCCGCCTTCATCCGTGAAGGAATCACCGAGCCGGCACCCATCACGTCCATGCCCGGCGTCGTCCAGCACACCACGGATTCGCTCAAGCGCGCCGCCGTGGAAGCCGTGGAGTTGGGAGTCAGCGGCATCATGCTGTTTGGCGTTCCCGCTGTCCGCGACGCCCGGGGCACGGCATCGCTTGATCCCGACGGCGTGCTCAACAAAGCGATCCGCGACGTCCGCGCAGAGGTTGGCGACGACCTCGTGGTCATGGGCGATGTGTGCCTGGACGAGTTCACCGACCACGGCCATTGCGGGGTCCTCGACGCCAACGGTTACGTGGACAACGACGCGACCCTGGAAATCTACGCGCAAATGGCGGTGGCTCAAGCTGACGCCGGCGCCCATGTCCTTGGCCCCTCCGGGATGATGGACGGCCAGATCGCCGTGATCCGCCAGGCACTTGAAGCGGCGGGACACAAGAACACGGCGGTCCTCGCCTACGCGGCAAAGTACGCCTCCGCGTTTTACGGTCCGTTCCGCGAAGCCGTCGACTCCCAGCTCAAGGGCGACCGCCGGACCTACCAGATGGATGCGGCCAACCGGCGTGAGGCCATCATCGAGGTCGAACTTGACCTCGAGGAAGGCGCCGACATGGTGATGGTCAAGCCGGCCATGAGCTACCTCGACATCCTGGCCGACGTCGCGGACATGAGCCCCGTTCCCGTTGCCGCATACCAAATCTCCGGAGAATACGCCATGATCGAGGCTGCCGCCGCGAACGGGTGGATCGACCGCCGCGGCGCCATCACTGAATCCGTCCTTGGCATCAAGCGGGCCGGTGCCGACATGGTGCTGACGTACTGGGCCTCGGAGCTTGCCCGCTGGATCAAGGAAGCCTGATGACCACCACGGCTCCCGGCCCCACTGCCCCGGTGGGTCCGGGAGAGATCCTCCTCGGGTTGAATACCTTCGGTGATGCCGGAGTGGACGCCGAAGGCAATCCGAAACCGCATGCCCTGGTGCTGCGTGAGCTGCTCGCACAAGCCGAGCTGGCGGACGCAGTCGGACTTCACTCGTTTGGCGTGGGCGAGCATCACCGTCGCGACTTCGCGGTCTCGGCCCCGGAAGTGTTCCTCGCCGCGGCTGCGGCCCGGACCTCCCGCATCCGGCTCGGTTCCGCTGTGACAGTGCTCAGTTCCGACGACCCAATCCGGGTCTTCCAACGTTTTTCCACGGTCGACGCGCTCTCCAATGGCCGCGCCGAAGTGATGTTGGGACGCGGTTCCTTCGTGGAATCCTTCCCGCTGTTCGGACTGGACCTTGCCGACTACGAGGTCCTTTTCGAAGAGAAGCTGGAACTGTTCGACAAGGTCCGCGCCCAGCAACCGGTTCATTGGGAGGGCAGGACCCGGCCGAATGTGCACGGCCTGAGTGTCTTCCCGCACTTGGAAAACCACCTGTTGCCCACGTGGATCGGAGTTGGCGGCACGCCTGAATCCGTGTTGCGCTGCGCCGAGTACGGCTATCCGATCATTTTCGCCATCATCGGCGGAGAACCGCGGCGCTTTGCCCCGCTCGTCGGGCTTTACCGCGAAGCGATGGGCAAGTATGGGCAGCCCATGCAGCAGATCGCCACGCATTCACCGGGCCACGTCGCGCCGAGCGACGAGGAAGCCCGCGAGGAGCTCTTCCCGCACTGGCTCGCCCAGCGCAACCGGATCGGCGCGGAGCGCGGCTGGGGCCCGGCGAGCCGGGGCGAATTCGACGCTATGTGCGGTCCGGAAGGTGCGCTCTACGTCGGCTCTCCGGAGACCGTTGCCCGGAAGATCGTACGGCTGAAGGAAAACCTCGGCGTCGACCGGTTCGACCTTAAGTACAGCAACGGGACTCTGCCCCACGAATCCATGATGCGCTGCATCGAACTCTTCGGCACGGAGGTGGCCCCGCGCGTAGCGGAGCTCCTTGCCGCGGCCTGAGCCTGCCACAATCCCTGAAAGAATGGACACCATGACTTCACACACCCCTGTTTCCGACCAGCTGTTCGACCGTGCCCGGACCCTGATGCCCGGCGGCGTCAACTCACCGGTACGCGCCTTCGGCTCCGTGGGCGGTACCCCGAAGTTCATGGTTTCCGCCCAGGGCCCGTACTTGACCGATGCCGACGGCCGCCAGTACGTGGACCTCGTCTGCTCTTGGGGACCGGCCCTCCTCGGCCACGCCCACCCGGCAGTCCTGGAAGCGGTCCACGCCGCCGTCGACCGTGGTTTGTCATTCGGGGCTTCCACTCCGGACGAGGCGAACCTCGCCGCGATCGTGAAGGAGCGGGTCTCCGCCGTCGAACGCATCCGGATGGTATCCACCGGCACCGAAGCCACCATGACGGCAGTCCGCCTCGCCCGCGGCTTCACGGGACGCAACCTCATCGTCAAGTTCGCAGGTTGCTACCACGGACACCTCGACGGCCTCCTGGCTTCCGCCGGCTCGGGCCTGGCCACCATGGCACTTCCCGGTTCGGCAGGCGTCACCGAGGCGGCCGCGGCCGAAACCCTCGTCCTGCCCTACAACGACCTCGACGCCGTCGAAGCCGCGTTCGGCGCGCACGGCAGCAAGATCGCCGCAGTGATCACAGAAGCTGCTCCCGCAAACATGGGCGTGGTCACGCCAAACGAAGGCTTCAATGCCGCGTTGTCGCGGATCACCCGCGAACATGGCGCGTTGTTGATCCTCGACGAAGTCCTCACCGGGTTCCGCACCGGGTATGCCGGCTACTGGGGACTCACGGGTCGCCAGGAAGGCTGGGCGCCGGATCTCCTGACGTTCGGCAAGGTCATCGGCGGCGGCATGCCGACGGCGGCACTCGGCGGTCGCGCGGACGTCATGGACTACCTCTCGCCCATTGGCCCGGTGTACCAGGCGGGCACGCTGTCCGGGAACCCGGTTGCGATGGCTGCCGGCGTCGCCACCCTGACCCACGCGACTCCGGAGGTGTACAGCTACGTCGATGCGCGCTCCACGGAACTTTCTACGGCTCTTTCGGCGGCACTCGACGCCGCGGGCGTGGACCACTCTATCCAGCGGGCAGGGAACCTCTTCTCGGTAGCGTTCGGCACCTCGGCCAACGGCGTCCACAACTACGCGGACGCCCAAGCACAGGAGGTCTTCCGGTACGCACCGTTCTTCCACTCCATGCTGGAATCCGGGGTCTACCTGCCGCCGTCGGTCTTCGAGGCATGGTTCCTCTCATCGGCCCATGACGACGCGGCCATGAACCGAATCCTGGACGCACTGCCGGCTGCGGCCAAGGCCGCAGCCGAGGCGACTGCCTGATCACAGGCATTCCCCGGAGGTAAGGCGGCCTGCTCCTTGTCAGCGTGAACGCGGCTAGCGTGAACGCGGCTAGCGTGAATGCGGCTGGCGCGAACGCGGCTGGCGCGAACGCGCAAGGAGCGGGCCGTGGGCAACGAACGAATCAACAAGGCGATGGTTCCCCTGCGTAGGTCTTCGAAAAGCACGTCTTCGAAAATTGCATCGCTCCTGCTGGCGGCCTTCATGGTTGCCGCCCTTGCCGGCGTCGCGCGCTCGGATTCGGTGGACGTCGCCCCGACGCCGGCGGCCGGATCTGCTTCCCCGGCCCCGGGCGCTTCGCACGCGCCGTCGACTGGAACGCTTCCGGACGTCACGGTAGCCGAGCCGCTTCCGTTCCTTCGGACGCAGCCTCCTTTCGCCGTTCCAGCCCCACCGCATGAGCCGCCACCGCACCCGACGCCGGAGCAGGAACTCGCTGCCCTGACGCTCGAACAGCGCGTGGGCCAGTTGTTCATGGTCGCAGCGAAGGCCGACGGAAGCGATGCCGCCACCGTGGGTCGCCTGCTCGATAGCCACATTGGCAACGTGTACCTGGCCGGACGCAGCCAAGCCGGCGTCGCCGCGACGGCCGGAGTCGTGGACCGGCTCAAGGCGGCCGTGTCGCCGGGCTCTTCCCGGGGCATCCCGTTGTACGTGGCCACCGACCAGGAAGGCGGCGCCGTCCAAGTGCTGAGCGGGCCCGGTTTCCAGCAGATTCCGCCGGCCTTGGCGCAAGGCAATGCGGACCCTGCGCAGCTTCGCGCCGACGCCCGGACCTGGGGTTCCCAGTTACTGCAGGCCGGGGTCAATATGGACCTTGCGCCAGTTTTGGACACTGTTCCCAGCCCTGGGTTTGCGCCTTCCAACAAGCCGATTGGTGCCTTCCAGCGCGAATACGGATTCACGCCATCGGCCGTGTCCGGTCACGGAAATGCAATGGCAGCGGGATTGAGGGACGCCGGAGTGGTGCCCGTAGTGAAGCACTTCCCGGGAATGGGACGGGTCAGCCTGAACACGGACGTCAGCGGCAATGTCCACGACACTGAGACCACGCGGACGGACCCGTACTTGGCTCCATTTAAAACAGCGATCGACGGCGGCGTGCGCTGGGTGATGGTGTCGAACGCCTACTACGACAAGATCGACCCGGACCATGTTGCCCCGTTTTCGCCTGCCATCATGCGAACCATGCTGCGCGCCGACGCAGGCTTCAGCGGGGTCATCGTTTCGGATGACCTGTGCAATGCCGTGCAATTGTCCCCATGGAGCATGGGGGACAGGGCCACCAGTTTCATCGGTGCCGGCGGAACCATGGTGCTCTGTGCCGATCCGGCCGCGATACCGGAAATGTACGGACGGGTCCTGCAGCGGGCGTCGACTGATCCTGGTTTCAGAAAGGATGTGGACGACGCCGCCTTGACTGTCATCCGCGTGAAATCCGGGAAGTAACGGGATCCCGGAAGCAGCAGGCTCCCCGGACGCGAAAAATCCCCGGTGTTCCTGGTTCTCCCTCAAGGGGGCAACCGGGAACACCGGGGATTTCTTTTGTGCTTCGGAGTCCTAAAGCACGTCCGACAGGAAGCCTTTCAAACGTTCGGTCCGCGGTTCCGTGAAGAGTTGCTCGGGCGATCCCGACTCAACCACCACACCGCCGTCCATGAATGTCACGGTGTCCGAAACATTCCTGGAGAAGCCCATTTCGTGCGTCACCACAACCATGGTCATGCCGCCCTGTGCGAGGTCCGTCATGAGGGCAAGCACACCCTTGACCAGTTCCGGATCCAAGGCGGAAGTTGCTTCGTCGAAGAACATGACCTCGGGTTTCATGGCCAAGGCCCGGGCTATGGCCACGCGTTGCTGCTGGCCGCCGGAAAGGTTCGCCGGGCGGGCGTCGGCTTTGTGCTTGAGCCCGACGAGGTCCAATTGGGCCAAGGCCTCGCTGCGGGCCTGTTCCTTGGACATGCCGCGCAGCTTCCGCAAGGCCAGGGAAACGTTGTCCGCGACGGTTTTGTGCGGGAATAAATTGAACTGCTGGAAGACCATGCCGATGCGCCGGCGCAACTCGTCCGGGTTGTCCTTGAGCACCGAACGGCCGTCCAGCAGGATGTCGCCCTTTGCCGGCTCGATCAGCCGGTTCATAACCCTCAGCAGCGTGGACTTGCCCGAGCCGGAGGGCCCGATCACGGAAGCCGTGGTGCCCTTCTCGACGTGCAGGTCAATGCCGCGCAGCACATGGTTCGAACCGAAGGACAAATGGATGTTCTTTGCAGTCAGTGTTCCGGATGCGAACTCGCTCATGCCTGGGCTCCCTTCCCGACGACGGCGGCGGCCTCGTCCGGTTCCTTCTTTTCAGGCCGGCCCGTCCGCAAGCGGCGGTCCAACCAGTTCACGAAATGCGTGAGCGGAATCGTCATGACCAGGTAGAACACTCCCGCTGCAACGTACGGTGACAGGTTGCCGCTTGTCGCGGCAAGGTCCTTGCCGATCTGGAAGACTTCCCGTTCAGAGGCCAGAACGCCGAGCACGAACACGAGCGACGAGTCTTTGATCAGCGCGATGAACTGGTTCACGAGCGCGGGTAGGACCCGCCTGATGCCCTGGGGTACGACGACGAGGCGCATGGAAGCGCTGTAGCCGAACCCCAGGGCGCGGGTTGCTTCGAGCTGCCCCTTGTCGACGCTTTGGATTCCGGAGCGGAAGATCTCGCCGATATAGGCGCCCGACATCAGGGCCAGCGCGGCAACCGCCAACGGGTACGGACTTGTTGAGCCTGTCAGTTGGCGGATGATCGGGCCGAAGCCGAGGCCGATCACCAGGATGGTGAGCACAGCCGGGAGACCGCGGAGAACATCCGTGTAGATCCGGGCAATCCACCGCGCGACGGGATTCCGGGAGATCCCCATGAGGGCCAGCACCATGCCGATGAGCGTGCCGATAATGCCCGACGTGACAGCCAGGACAAGCGTGTTCGGCAAGCCGACCGCGAACATCTTGGGGATGACTTCGCCCATCGCGTTCCAGTCAAGGAACGTTTCGCCGAGTTGTTTGAGGATTTCCTGGAGATCCATGGAGCGCCGGGGTTACTTGGCCGGGATCTGGACGGCCTTGCTGCCCGGCTTCCAGCCCTGCGGGGTCTGCTCAGCCGTGGTCGGGCGGTCCTTGTACCACTCGGCGGTCAGCTTGCTCCACGTACCATCGGCGATCACGGCGTCAAGGCCGGAGTTAAGTGCGTCGATCAGGGCCTGGTTGTCCTTGTTCACGGCGTAGGCGGTGAAGTTCTGGGTGTTGACCACCTTCTCGGCGATCTTGGTGTTGTCGCCGTCCTTGACCTGGCCGGTGGCCTGCTGCGACGGAGCAACCCAAGCGTCAACCTGGCCGCTCTTCACATTGGCGTACACGGTGTTGTAGTCCGGGAAGCGAACGGGCTCGAGCTTGAGCGTGTTGGTGACGTAGTCGTCCTGGACCGTGCCCTGGACAACGCCGATGCGTACGCCGGAGTTGAGGTCCGCGAAGCCCTTGACCTTGGAATCGGTCTTGGTGACGACGGCCATGTAGCCGAAGTCGTAGCCGTTGGTGAACCCGACCGTCTCGCGGCGCTTGTCCGTGGTGGAGATCGAGGAGGATCCGACGTCGAATTGCTTGTTCTTGACCTGGGAGAGCAGCGCGGAGAAATCGGTGGACGCGAACTCGACCTTCAGTCCGAGCTTGGCGCCGATCGCGCGCAGGAGTTCGTTGTCATAGCCGGTGAATTTGCCCGAGGGATCGATGAAGATGTTCGGCGGAGCGTCGGACAAGGTGCCGACGCGCAGGGTTCCGTCGGTGATGAGGCCCAGCTTGGACTTGTCGATCTTGTCGAGGGGTGTGACGTCCTTGGTGGTGTACTTGTCCAGCGTCTTTTGGTCGCTGCCTTGGAGGGCGTCGGTAGGCGAGGCGCTGCTGGCGCTGCCCGAACCGCCGCCGCATGCCGCGAGGGACACAGCGAGGACCGCGGCCACGGGGACAGCAGAGAACCACTTCAGGGCTTTGATTTTCATCAAGCAAATCACTTTCATCGGGGAACATGCGTTCTTAGCGAGGCGGGCGGGGAACGCGGCCGAAGCAGCTTTGGCCGCAATATCAGAACTCGACCCGCCAAACTTAATTATGTCACCACGTTATTCGGCCTCGGTGAGACGACGATTAGCGAAAGAAAAGCTTGGAACGTCGAATATAGTTCATGGATTCGCGCTTGCCGCGCATAATCCGGAGCGTCGAAATGGCCGGGCGTGGAATAGATGACTGACGCCCAGCTTGCTTTCAGCTTCCAGCAGGCGATGTGACGTACGTCCCACCATGTGGACGGCGGGAAAGTGTCCGGCTCGTGGACGGCGCTGCTAGAAGTCGCCGCGGCTCGCGTCTTGCGGCGGCAGCACGGGCCAATCACCCTCAATAACAGCCGTGGGCTTGCTTCGGCGAAGGTAGCTCTGGAAGTCCGCGGCCTGCGCCGCCGCCCAATCAACCTGAAGGTGGTGGAGCTGGGATGCTGGCATGTGGAGCTTCGGGAATTTACCGGCCATGGCATCCAGCACACGGAGGGTGGCAAGGGCGTCCGCTGCCGAAGTGTGGGCGTTGTCCAAGGTCACGCCGTATTCCTCGCACAAGGCCGTCAAGGTCCTCTTCCCCTTGCGGAAGCGGTCCACTTGCTTGTTCATGACGTACGGGTCCAACACCGGGAACCGGGTCAACTGCGGTACACCGTAGCGGGCGGATTCCGCTGCCAGGACCGTGAAGTCGTAGCTGGCATTGAACGCGATGACCGGGACGGCGTCGTCGAAAAGTTCCTGGAGGGCTGCAGCGACTTCGCGGGTGACGTCCGCAGCCGGACGCCCTTCGGCCCGCGCCTTCGCCGTGGTGATTCCATGGATTTCGCTGGCTTCTTCGGGGATCTCCACGCCAGGATCGGCCAACCATTCGAGCTCCTTGACGACGCCTCCCTTGTCATCCACCACCGTGATGGACGCCGTAACGATCCTCGCGGAGCGCGAGTTGCGTCCGGTGGTTTCGAGATCGAAGGCGGCGCGGGGGAGGGTGTTCCAGGAGCTCATGCCACCACGCTACCGGCGGCCTACGACAAGATAAGGCCCGACACTCCCGCTGCTACGAACCTCACATGATGCCGATACGCTGGATGGATGCGGACGGAGTTTGTGACGGCGGTTTTGGCTGTCGTGGATCTCATGCCGCCGGGTGTAGCGGTGGCTTACGGTGATATTGCCGAGCTTCTTGGCTCCGGAGGGCCGCGCCAGATCGGATCCGTCATGAGTCATCACGGCAGCTCGGTCGCATGGTGGCGCGTCCTCCGCGCGAGCGGCGAAGCTCCGCCGGGCCTCGAAGCCGAGGCGTTGCGCCACTATGTGCAGGAAGGCACGCCCCTCCACGGCGATTACGCCGGATACCTGCGGACCGGGGAGGGCCGTTGGCGCGTTGACCTCGGCCTTGCGCGGTGGGCTCCGGGCGACGAGGATTTCGACGCGATCGATGCCATCTCCGAGCGACTCGAACGCCAGCTCCATAAATTGTCAGTGCCCGATGATGAAATGACTGTGTGAGTCGATCAGTAGCGCCACCAGCAACTCCACAGGAAAAGCAGCAGGAAAATCCGCAAGCAGCAGCCCAGGCACCGGCCGGTACGGCCAGGCTGCGGTTGCTTCCGCCCCGCGAGGTCCAGCACGTGGCGCCTGTGCTGTCGGTCGACCAAGCCGCCGTCGTCGGACTCGCGCACGGTTCCGGCCCGGTACTGGTACCGGGCGCTCCGGGCACGGGAAAGTCCACCGTCCTGGTGGAAACAGCCGTGCGGCGCGTACAGCGGGACGGCGTGGATCCGGAGCGGATCCTGATCCTGGCGCCGGGCAGGCACGCGGCGTCGGCGCTCCGGGATTCCTTTACGGGCCGCCTGGACCGCAGTTTGAGTACGACGCCGGCACGCACCTGGGCGTCGTACGCTTTCGATCTGATCCGGCGCGCCAAGGCCGAAGGCATACTTCCGCTCCAGCGCCCGCCGAAGTTGCTCTCGGGCCCCGAACAGGACCTCATCATCAAAGAACTCCTCGAAGGACACCAGCTGCCGGGCTTCGAGCTTCCATGGCCGAAGGATTTGTCCGCGGCACTGCCGACGCGCGGCTTCCGGCAGGAGGTCAGGCAACTTTTTGACCGCATCATCGAATCCGGGCGTACAGCCGACGATCTCAGGTCCCTGGCTTACGACTGCGGGCGGCCGGACTGGATCGCCGCGGCGGACCTGTATTCGGAATACCGCGACGTCCTGGACCTGCGGATGCCGGAGGCGTTCGACCCCGCCGGCATCATCACGGCGGCGCGGCAGATTTTCCAGGATGCGCCGGAGTTCCTCGCGGCTGAACGTGACCGCCTACAGCTGCTCCTGGTGGACGATGTCCAAGAAGCGAATCCGGCAGTCTTCGAGCTCCTCGCGGACATTGCGGAAGGCAAGGATGTCCTTGTGGCATCCTCTCCTGACACCGTGGTCCAGGGGTTCCGTGGTGCCCGTCCGGACCTCGTCGCCGAACTGCCGTCCCTCCTCGGCGGAATCGACGGCAAAGTCTTGGAGCTTCCCTTGCGCCATACGCATCGCCACCTTCCCGCGCTCGCCGATGCCTGGACCGGCGTGGCCGCGAGGATTTCCCAGCGGGCTGGTGGTCGGCTTGCCCGCCGCTTGGATCCCGTTCCTGATAACGCGGAACCTGATAGTGCGGCAAACGGTAACGCAGCAAACGGTAACGCAGCAAACGGTAACGCGGCACCCGTGGACGCTGCCGGAGCCGGGCAGCCGCAGGGCCGCGTGGAGGCACATGTCCTGCCTTCCGCGGTCCACGAATTGCGCTACGTCACACAGCGCATCCTGGAAGCGCAGTTACGGGAAAACCGCGCGTTCGGGGACATCGCGGTGATCGTGCGCAACGGCGGACAACTTTCGCAATTGCAACGCTACTTGGGCGGCCAGGGGATTCCCGTTCGGGTCCCGGTCGCAGATTCCGCCGTCCGCGACGAAGTGGCTGTCCGTCCGCTACTGGAGGCCTTTGGAGTTGTGCTCGACGCCGGAAAGCTGACGCCCGAACTGGCTGTTTCCCTCCTGACATCAAGGATAGGAGGCGCCACGGCCATCGAGCTGCGGCGCCTCCGGCAATCGCTGCGCAGGGAGGAACTGCTGGGTGGCGGAGGGCGGTCCAGTGATGCCCTGCTCGTGGAAGCCCTGGTGGAGCCCGGGGCATTGGGTTCCCTCGGTATCGAGGGCAGTTCCGCGCGGCGGCTGGCACGTGTGATTGCTGCCGGACGTGCGGCCGCCGAAGAGGCCGGCGCCAACGCGGAGACTGTGCTGTGGGCCCTGTGGCAGGCCACTGGACTTGCGTCTCGCTGGGCGGAAATGGCGCTCGACGGCGGTCCGGCCGGCGCCCGTGCTGACCGTGACCTTGACGCCATGATGGCGCTGTTCCACACGGCTGAGCGGTATGTCACCCAGCTTCCTGGTTCCGGTCCGGAACAGTTCCTGGAGTACCTGCTCAGTCAAGAACTGCCTATGGACACACTCGCGGCGCGGGCCCAGTTGGAGGACGCCGTCGAGCTCATGACGCCGGCCAGCGCTGCCGGGAGGGAATGGCCCGTAGTGATCGTTGCTGGCTTGCAAGAAGGAGTCTGGCCAAACACGAGGCTCCGCGGTGAACTCCTTGGTAGCACCTTGTTCGCTGACGCTGTGGAACATGGAGCGGCGCATGCCCTGCAACGCGGCGCTCTCAGCAGGCTGCGCGATATCCGCTATGACGAGCTCCGCAGCTTTTCCGCGGCTGTTTCGCGTGCCAAGGAGCTTCTCATCTGCACAGCGGTTTCGTCCGAAGATGAACAGCAATCGGCGTTCCTTGACTATGTGGCACCCCTCGAACCCGGCCAGTTCCGCCGCGACTACACACCGGTGGACCGGCCCATGACGTTGCGTGCCCTGGTTGCCGAACTGCGCCAGCGGGTCCAGCCCGATGACGCCGGACTTGCGCAACCGGCCGTCGCAGCGGAGGCCACCGAAGCTGCTCGGGTCCTCGCGCACCTCGCGACCGTCCAGCCTGCGGTCCCCGGAGCGCATCCCGATTCCTGGTGGGGGCTGGCACCCCTGAGCAGTGCCGAACCGGTCGTGCCGGAAGGAGGCACGGTATATGTTTCTCCGTCCAAAGTTGAGACAGTGCATAGGTCTCCCGTGGATTGGTTCGTCCAGGCGGCAGGGGGAGAGGCGGCCACCGACTTCGCCCGGAGCCTGGGAACGCTGGTGCACACCATTGCGCAAGAGCTGCCCGACGCTTCAGGAACCGAGTACATCGCCGAACTCGTGCGTCGATGGCCAACCCTTGGAATGAAGGACAACTGGGAAGGCAGGCTCGACTTCCAACGTGCGGAACAGATGGTCCGCAAGCTGGCCCAGTACGTCATTTCCATGCGGCAAGAAGGCCGCAGCCTCGCCGGCGTAGAAGTGGATTTCGACGTTCCATTGGCACCGGTTTCCGTTGTTTCTACTGTTGCGCCTGCGGCCCCACTTCCGCCGGCAGCCCCACGTCCGCCGGCAGCCCCGGACGAAAGCCTCCACCAGGAGGGCACCCGCGAGTTCCGGAATGCTGTCCTGCGTGGCCAAGTGGACCGCTTGGAAATCGATGCGGAAGGCCGCCTGGTGATTGTGGACCTCAAGACCGGCAAGCGCCAGCCGAGCAAGGCCGAACTCGAGAGGCATCCGCAACTCGGCGCATACCAGGCCGCCGTCCTGCACGGAGCGTTCGACCCTCCGGAAGGGCTGGACAAACCGGCCAAGCTCCAGGGGTCCGTTCCCGGAGGTGCCGTGCTGGCACAGCTCGGGACCAAGTCGAAGGCCCCTGCCATTCAGGCCCAGGAACCCTTGGAGCCGGGGCAAAACTGGGCACAGGACCTTGTAGCAGAAGCAGCCGTCCTCATGGCGGGCGCCAGCTTCGAGGCCCGCCATGATCCTTCGAAAAGCGGCCATGGCGGCCACGGTTGCCGCCTGCCCGATATTTGCCCGTTGTGCGCCAGGGGAAAGCAGGTTACCGAATGACCATCCAGACGCTTGCAGGATTCGCCCTCGGAGATGGCGTAGGCAATCCCGGGGAGCTTCCCGCGCCACGGTTTTCCCCAGGCGAATTGGCGGACATCCTGGGTGAACGCAACCGTCCCACGGATGAGCAAGCGGCCATCATTTCGTCGCCGCTCACCCCTCGGCTGGTAATCGCGGGTGCCGGCTCGGGAAAGACCGCGACCATGGCCGACCGGGTGGTGTGGCTCGTGGCCAACGGATGGGTCCGCCCCGAAGAGGTCCTGGGCGTCACGTTCACGCGCAAAGCGGCAGGGGAGTTGGCCAGCCGCATCCGAGCCAAACTGGCTACCCTTCAACGAATCGCCGCTTCTGACGATGGACGGCACGGCTTTCCGGAAGGCGTTGCCGGCTCTGACGAACTCGAACCGAAGGTCTCCACTTACCACTCGTACGCGAGCGGCATCGTTTCGGATTACGGCCTGCGCCTGGGTATTGAACGCGACGTTGTGCTGTTGGGGGGCGCGCAGGCGTGGCAACTCGCCAGTGAAGTCGTCGAAGCCTACGACGGCGACTACGAACACTTCACCGCAGCCAAGTCGACCCTGGTCAACGCCGTCATCCAGATGGCAGGCGAATGCGCAGAGCACCTCCGGGAACCCGCTGAGGTTGAGGCCTGGCTGATGGATCGTGTTTCTGAATACGAGGACTTGCCCTATCAAGCCGGTGCTAAGAAGAACCCGACCCAAGCCGCGGGGGAACTTGGCGCCATGCTGCGAACCCGGGCCAGTGTCGCGGACATGGTGGGGCGGTACCAAGAGGCAAAAAGGAACCGCGGAGTCCTTGACTTCGGCGACCTCGTGGCCCTCGCAGCGAAAATTGCGCGGGACATACCCTTGGCGGCCGCTACCGAGAAGGAGCGCTACAAAGTGGTGCTCCTCGACGAATTCCAGGACACGTCACATGCCCAGTTGGTCCTCTTTTCGAGATTGTTCGGAGGAGGGCATGCCGTCACCGCGGTCGGCGACCCGAACCAATCAATCTATGGTTTCAGGGGCGCTTCGGCGGGCCAGCTCTTCCACTTCGTCCAGGAGTTTCCCGTCCGCGTGGACAACGACGCCGGAACACCAGACTGGGCAACTGCACCGACGTCGTACCTGACAACCGCCTGGCGGAACGGCCGCAACATCCTGGCGGCGGCGAACGTCATTTCGGTGCCGCTCAACCAGGTGGCTATGAACGGTAAGGCCGCGGGGGACAAAGCCGACGGCGACTCCGTGACAGTACCAGCGTTGCAGCCGAGCCCGGCCGCGGTCCACGGCGATGTTGTCATCGGCCGTTTCGCCACGGACGAGGATGAAGCCGGGGAGATCGCCAATGCTGTCCGTCGCTATCGCCGCACGGTTTTTGAAACAACAGCCGACGGTGCACCGGTTTCGCCGACGGTGGCCGTCCTTTGCCGTCGTCGCGCACAAATGGAATGCCTGCGGCGGGAATTCGAAGTCCAAGGAATCCCCTACGAAATTGTGGGTCTCGGCGGACTGCTCGACACCCCCGAGGTTGTGGACCTCGTGGCGGCGCTCCGGGTCCTCGCTGATCCCGGCAGGTCGGACGCCCTCATGCGCCTCCTCGCCGGCGCGCGCTGGCGAATCGGGCCAGCGGACCTCATGGCGTTCCGTGACTGGTCCCGTTTCCTCGCGAGGCGGCGCTCCCAAGGCCTTTCCACGGAAGAGGATGACGCCGCGGCAGAAACCGTTGTGGAGAGCGACATCACTGATGCCGCAAGCCTTGTGGAGGCACTGGATTTCCTGCCGCGGCCTGGGTGGACCTCGGCCGACGGCCGTTCCCTGAGCCCGGCAGCCCTCGACCGCCTGCACCGGCTGTCCGCCGAACTCCGGAACCTCCGGGGCTTCATGGGCGATGACCTCAGCACGCTGCTTGGCGAAGTGGAACGCGCCATGCTCTTGGACATCGAGGTCGCAGCGAAGCCAGGCACGAGCATCCACCAAGCGCGCCGGAACCTTGATGCCTTCCATGACGCCGCGGCAGGCTTCCTTCAGACTTCGCAGCGGGTGGACCTTTTGGCCTTCCTTGGTTGGCTCGAAGCTGCCGCCTCCGAAGAAGGCGGTTTGGACATGGCGGATGCGGAGGTGAACCACGAGGCCGTGCAATTGCTGACGGTCCACGCGTCCAAGGGCCTCGAATGGGATGTCGTCTTTGTCCCCGGGCTCAACGCGGGCGCGTTTCCCAGCAATCGGGACTCGCGGTGGAGCAGCGGCGCCGCGGCTTTGCCCTGGCCGCTCCGCGGAGACCGCGCGGACTTGCCCCAGTGGGATCTCGACCAGCACGACCAGAAAGGTTGGCTGGACGCGGAAAAGGAATTCAAGGCCGAGGTCCAGTACCACGGCGAAGCCGAAGAGCGGCGACTCGCGTATGTCGCATACACCCGCGCAAAATTCGTGCTGTGGGCCTCCAGCGCCGCCTGGAATGGATCGCGGGCAGGGATCGCGGAAACCTCGCCGTTCCTCGCCGAGCTCGCACGGCTTACGGGTGAGCCCGGCAACGGATCTGACGGCGGCACGGTTGCTGTTGTACACTCCCAGTCCCTGGAGGAAGACGCCCTGCCCACGGAGAGTCCCTTGACTGTCGGCATGGAAGTCGCGCTGTTCCCCTACGATCCCCTTGAAGGTCCCATTGATCCGCGGACAGGAGAACGGCTCCGCCTCGTTCCCGGTCGTCGCGTCGCCATGGATGCCGCAGCCGCCCGGGTCAGGTCCGCCATTGAGCAGTTGCTCCCGGATTCGCCGCTGGTCCTCAATGCTTCGGCGGAGGGAGGGAACGCCGTCGACGCCGGTCCGTCGAGTCGTGAGCCCCTCCGCGGCGCCGCGGCAGGCTGGGCGGAGGAAGCAGCCCTCTTGCTGGAACGGCAACTGCGCAGGAAACCGGTCCAGGATGTTCACCTGCCCGGACACATATCCGCCTCCATGTTCGTCGACCTCGGGGACGACCCCTCCGCCGTGCTGGCACAGCTCCGGCGCCCCGTGCCACGGCAACCCGGCGTCTCGGCCCGCAAAGGCACGGCTTTCCACTCATGGGTGGAGGAGTACTTCGGGACCACCGGCATGCTGGACCTCGACGAAATGCCCGGCTCCGACGCCCACATTGACGAAGCCTATGGCCTGGACGAGATGGTTGCGACGTTCAGGTCGTCAGAATGGGCACATCGCGCTCCCGCCTTTGTGGAGGTTCCCGTTGAAACGCGGATCGGCGACGTCGTGGTGCGTGGACGGATCGACGCCGTCTTTCGCGGGGCCGACGGTACGTGGGAGCTCGTGGATTGGAAGACGGGACGTCGCCCGGCAGGCCGGCAGCTGAAGACGCGTTCCGTGCAACTTGCCGTCTACCGCCTCGCATGGGCGAGGCTCAAGGGTGTTCCGCTGGACGAGGTGAGTGCGGCGTTCTACTACGTTGCGGACGACGCCGTCGTCCGGCCGCACGACCTCGGGAGTGCCGAAGAGTTGGAGGAGATCATCGCCTCCGCACTAGGTACTGCATAGGAAGTCCTGACCACCTGATAGGGGAGGGCGCCCTGTTCGTAAAGCCCGGGCGTCCTCCCAGGCTGAGCGCACCCCTATGCGTCTTTTGCTTCCTGCAAATAGTCGGAGTCCACGACTTTGAGGGCCGTGGTCGAGGTGTCGTCCGGTTCGCCTGGTGCGGCAGGCTGTGCGTCAACGTCATCAGAGGCAGGCCCGGATGATGCGGACGATTGGTCCTTTTCCAAGCTCTCCACCGTGACCGGAGGGATCGCCGGCTTCTCTTCAGTGCGATCGGCCGAATCGCCTGGTTCTTCGGCCTCCGGTATGGGTGTCACGGTTACTGCAGGTTTCGTCGGATCGCTTTGAACGGCAAGGGAAGCGGCCGGACCGGGCGGAGCCGAAGAAGCAGAGGCCGGCACGGTACGGGTCGGGCTTGGAGCCGTCGACGCCGGGGCGTTCGGCGCTACTGGAGGAACGGGAGGAACCTGCGCAGCTGGTGTCACCGGCGGGGGCACGGAAGCGGCCGCCATGGCCGCGGCCTCTTCAGCAGCCAGTGCATTCTGTTGTTCGATATCGTCCGCGAGTGCTTTGAGCATGCTTTCGGCTTCCGCGGTCATTTCCTGGTGGCCCGCGGCGAGGGCCTTGACGAGGTATTGCGCCAAGGCGAATTCTGCGAGCAGGGCGGAACGGCGCAGCAAGTGGCTGTCCGGGGCATCACGTCGGGCCGAGGTGTAGTGCCGCAGTACCGACTCCACGAAGGTCTGCTCATTGGAGGCCACGAGCCACGCGAAGTCATCGGCAGGGTCGCCAATGCGCAACTCGGTCCAGCCTGTCAGCGCTGTGACGGCATCGCCGTCGATGAGGAGGTTGTCTTCATGGAGATCGCCGTGGACCACGCATGGGTTGAAACGCCACAAGGCCACGTCCTCAAGCGCATGCTCCCACCGGCGCAGCAAGGCGGACGGGATTTTTCCGGTGGTTGCGGCCTGATCCAGTTCGTTGAGCTTGCGCTGCCGGAATTCGTTGGCGGTGTAGCTGGGGAGATCCGCGTTGTTGACGATCGACTGGGGGAGGTCGTGCACGGCGGCCAGGGCGGCGCCGATCTCCTTGGCCAGGGCATCGTTGCCGGCGGACAGCTCTTCGATGCTGCGCGTCGCTCCCGCCAAGTGGGCGTAGACGAAAGTGCTGAGGGCTCCTTGGCGCACCGTTCCGGCCACAGTCGGCATCAGGAAGGGCAACTCGGCCCGGATTGCCGGCGCAAATGCCCTGAGGATCATGAACTCGGTTTCCAAGCGCGCACTGGCTTCCGGGTGGCGGGGCGACCGGACGCGCCATCGTTTGCCTTCCGAGTCCAGAAGGAGCGCCGAATCGAAATCGGCAGCATCATCCGGCGCGGACGCGGCGGCCGTCGGCGTCAGGCCGGGGACCGCCGCAGTTGCAATAGCGGCCAGTTCGAACGGTGTTCTTCTCACGTGTCCACGGTAGATTGACTGGCGGCTATGGGGGCGATGCAGCGCGGCGAGTCTTGAGATCCGCGAGAAAACAGGTATCAAAGCAGGTGTCCGCCTCCTGGAGGCAAATGTCAATTGTCGGTGGGAATCAGTACGGTAGATACATGAGTTTCACCGAGTTCCGGGCCCCCGCAAATCACCTCATTGACACCGTTCTTCCGGTACGTCCGGCCGTGGTTGACCGGGGATCGGCAGACCGGATGAAGCCGGGCATGGTCCAGGACGTGATAGCTTCCGGCAACGCCAAGGCCATGGTGTTGTCGCAACGCCAAGCCCTCATTCTTGACAACAAGCTGTGGCTTGGGGACGCCCAAGCCCTCGCTGCCTCCCTTCAAGGGGTCGCCGGTGGAGTCACGGCGATCTACCTGGGCCGCACGCTGGCAGCGTCCTCGGTTCCGGAGCGGACGCCCATAGTCCTTTTCGTCCCCGAAGAGCAGCCCATCCCCGGAACCGCGGGGCTGCCGGCCGACGGAACGTGGACAGGATTCCGGGAGGTCGCCGCGCGCCTCGACGCCACGGAGACCGCCCTGTTCGTTGAGGCGAGTGCCATCTCGAATTGGCACGCTACGCACACCCATTGCCCGCAGTGCGGTACTCCCACCGGGATTGAAGCCGGAGGCTGGGTCCGCCGGTGCCCCCGCGATAATTCCGAGCACTACCCCCGGACGGATCCAGCCATCATTGTCACGGTTGTCGGAGCGGACGGCAGGGTGTTGCTGGGCGGAGGCGGTCCGGCAGACGCGAAGAATTATTCAACCTTGGCTGGTTTCGTGGAGCCAGGTGAATCGCTGGAGCAGGCCGTGGCCCGCGAAATCCTCGAAGAAGTCGGGGTGAAGGTCACCGCGTGCCAGTACCTTGGCTCCCAGTCGTGGCCGTTTCCGGCCTCGCTCATGCTCGGGTTCACTGCTTCCACGGACGACGTCGATGCCCGGCCCGACGGCGTCGAGGTCACGCGGGCGCGGTGGTTCAGTCGCGAGGAAGTCCAGGCGGCGGTGCTGAGCGGCGAGATCACGGTTCCCACGAGGCTCTCGATCGCCCGGTCCCTGATCGAACACTGGTACGGCGGAGTCATCGAGGATCTTCAGCAGTGACCGAGGTGATTTTCAACGGCTCCGGAACGCTCGAAGAGCGCATCCTTGGAGGCCTCGACGCAGAACAGCGGGAGGTCGCCAGCAATCTCAAAGGACCGATGTGTGTCCTCGCCGGAGCCGGGACAGGGAAGACCCGGGCCATCACGCACCGCATTGCCTACGGCGTCCATTCGGGCGTCTATAGCCCGCAACGCCTCCTGGCTGTCACATTCACGTCACGGGCCGCGGCCGAAATGCGCAGCCGACTGCGGGACCTTGCCGTTGGGAACGTCCAGGCCCGCACGTTCCATGCCGCGGCCCTTCGCCAATTGCAGTTCTTCTGGCCGCAAGCGATCGGCGGAGTTCTGCCGAACCTGCTCGACCACAAGGCCAACATGATCGCCGAGGCCGCCCGGCGCCTCCGGCTCAGCACCGATCGCGCGTCCATCCGTGATCTCGCTGCCGAAATCGAGTGGGCCAAAGTTTCGATGTTGACCCCAGCCAATTACCTTGAAAATGCCCAAGGTCGTGGAACTCCGGGAGGCTTCGACCTCACAGCGGTGTCGAGGGTCTTCCAGTCCTATGAGGACGTGAAGACCGATCGGAACGTGATCGATTTCGAGGATGTCCTCCTGATCACGGTGGGTATTCTCCAGGAGGATCCGAAAGTCGCGGCCACCGTCCGCGAACAGTACCGGCACTTCGTAGTGGACGAGTACCAGGACGTTTCCCCTCTGCAGCAGCGGCTCCTTGAGCTGTGGCTGGGGGGACGCGACGAACTTTGTGTCGTCGGTGACGCGAGCCAGACCATTTATTCCTTCACGGGAGCGTCTCCTAAGCACCTTCTCGGCTTCAAGGCCCAGTACCCTGAAGCGACTGTTGTGAAGCTCGTCCGGGACTACCGCTCCACCCCGCAAGTTGTGAAGCTCGCCAATGACCTCCTGGGTTCCCGCCGTAGCGGCGGTCCCGCGGCTGACGCTGCCTGGGCCAAGCCGCTGCAGCTTGTGGCACAACGCGACGGCGGGCCGGAGCCGCGGTTCATGGAGTGTCCTGACGACGAAGCAGAAGCCGCAGTGGTTGCCGGACGGATCAAGGAATTGATCGACGCCGGCGTAAAACCGAGTGAGATCGCGGTCCTGTTCCGCACCAACGGGCAATCCGAAGCGTACGAACAAGCCCTTGCTTCTGCGGGTATCGGTTACCAGTTGCGGGGCGGCGAGCGATTCTTCGCCCGCAAGGAAGTACGGGACGCCATCCTGCAATTGCGCGCTGCCACGCGGGCAGTCGCGGAGGATTCCACCAAGGAGCCGCTTGGGCAATTGGTGCGGGACATCGTGGCTTCCCTGGGTTACACCGACGCCGCGCCGCACAGCGGGGGCGCCTTGCGTGAACGGTGGGAGTCGCTTGCGGCCCTGGTATCGCTCGCCGACGAGCTTGCTTTGAGCCGGGGCGCCGGTTTCAGCTTGGTGGAATTCGTCAACGAACTCCAAGAGCGTTCCGTCGCCCAGTTCGCTCCCACGGTTCAAGGCGTTACGTTGGCGTCGCTCCACGCGGCGAAGGGCCTTGAGTGGGACGCTGTCTTCCTGGTGGGATTGAGCGAAGGACTCATGCCGATTTCCTTTGCCGATACTCCGGGAAGCGTCGATGAGGAACGTCGTCTGCTGTATGTGGGAATCACCCGGGCACGCGAACACTTGAGCTTGTCCTGGTCCACCGCACGGACTCCCGGTGGCCGGGCGAATCGGAAGCCGTCGCGGTTCCTCGACGGGCTGCGCCCGGATTCCGTCCTCGGCGCCAATGCCCGCAGCCGCGCCTTGCCACGGCGCAAGGTGGCCGCGCCGGCGTCGTGCAGGGTGTGCGGGACCATGCTTGCGACGGGAGCCGAGCGCAAGGTGGGGCGTTGCAGCCAGTGCCCACCCACATATGAGGAACAGACCTTCGAGGCTTTGCGCCAATGGCGTAAGGAAGAAGCCCTTGGCAACGACGTTCCTGCCTATGTTGTGTTCACGGATGCCACATTGACTGCCATCGCTGAGGCGCGGCCCGCGTCCCTTGAAGAACTGGCGAAACTTGCCGGTGTGGGGCCTTCGAAGCTTGAAAAGTACGGCGAAGCCGTCCTGACGGTCCTGGCTGAGAGCGAGCCTTCCTCGTGACTCGGCGCACGGGCAATTCAGCCGGGGGAGCCGGCGCCCAACCACTGACCACGCATGACGGGGCGCCCGTCGTCGTTCGCCGCTCGGCGAGGCGTCGCCGGACCGTGGCCGCCTTCTGGGAGGACGGGAAAGCGGTCGTGGCGATCCCCGCCCACTTTACGAAGGCGCAAGAGGGCGAGTGGGTCCGGCGGATGTTGGACAAGCTCAAGCGCCAAGGCGAGAAGCAAGCCGGAGGCGGCGGCAATGGCAGGCGGACAGGCGACGTCGCCCTTGCGAACCATGCCGCGAACTTGTCGGCGAAGTACCTGGGCGGGCGGGCTGTTCCGACGTCGGTCCGCTGGGTAAGCAACCAGAAGTCCCGATGGGGCTCGGCAACGCCGGCGGACGGGACGATCCGGCTTTCGGACAAGCTTCAGGGCATGCCGTCCTGGGTGGTCGATTACGTGTTGCTCCACGAATTGGCCCATCTCCTCGTGGCGGGGCACAACGCCGCCTTTTGGCGGCACTTGGACGCCTACCCTGAGACCGAACGAGCCAAGGCCTTCCTGGAAGGCGTGGCGTTTGCGACGTCGCGGGGCTTGGACCGCGAGCTAAGTGGGGCGGGAGACGAAAACGGCGTCGGTGCCCCAGCCGAGGGCTGGGGCACCGACGCCGACTAAGTGCTGTGGCGCGTCCGTGCAATTCCGTGCAATGTTGCGGGGGTGCTGGCCTAACCCTTGGGCTCGTCCGGATCCGTGCTGCCCGGAGTATCGCCGTCGTCTGATCTGGGAGCGTCCGATTCACCTTCGGCCGGCGCGTCGTAGCCGCCCTCAAGGAGCTTTTGCAGGGCGTCGTCCACTTCGCTGTCGCTGGCCTCGGCGAGGCGACGACGTTCCGTGAATCCGGCGGGATCGTCCAAGTCCTGCGCCGTCGGCAGCAGGTCGGGGTGCTGCCAGATCGCATCGCGCCCCGCGATTCCACGCTCATCCTTCAACGCGGCCCACAGGGTTGCCGCTTCGCGCAGGCGGCGCGGACGGAGCTCGAGGCCCACGAGCGAGGAAAAGGCGTGCTCGGCGGGGCCGCCGGTGGCCCGGCGGCGACGCACCGTCTCGCGGAGCGCGACGGCGGACGGCAGCACTTTCTCGGTGGCCGCGGCGGTGAGTTCGTCCACCCAGCCTTCCACGAGTGCCAATGCGGTCTCGAGTTTCTCCAACGCGGCAGACTGTTCGGCGGTGCGCTCGGGCATGAACACGCCTTGGGACAAAGCTTCCTGGATACCTTCGGGGTTGCCGGGATCGAGGTCGCGGGCGAGGTCTTCGACCCGTGACATGTCGATGTGGATGCCGCGGGCGTAGGCCTCGATGGCGCTCAGGAGGTGGCCCCTCAACCAAGGAACCTGGACGAACAGGCGGGCATGCGCGGCCTCACGGACGGCCAGGAACAGCCGAACATCGTTCTCGGGGATGCTCAGTCCTTCGCCGAATTTGGCCACGTTGGCCGGCAGCAAGGCCATTTCGAGATCGGCGAGCGGAACGCCGATGTCCGTGGAACTGACCACTTCGCCGGACAGTGCACCGATCGCCTGGCCGAGCTGCATTCCGAAAATGGCGCCGCCCATGTTCTGCAGCATGGACGAGGTACCGCCCATCATTGCCTTCATTTCTTCCGGCATTTGCTGGGTGAGCGCATCCGAGAGGGCCTTGGCGATGCTGTTGGCCACCGGTTCGGTGAGCCGTTTCCACGTGGACAGGGTGGCTTCGACCCATTCGGCGCGGGACCACGCACGGCCGATCAAACCGGTTGCCTGAAGGTCGGTGAACGGGTCCAGCCAAAGCTCCGCGAGGCGGAGTGCCTCGTCGACTTCGCGGGATTGCAGCGCATTGACCGACGGATCGGTGCTCGCCGCCGCGACGCGGCGCGCGTTCTCATGGGCGAGTTGCCAATTGACGGGGCCTTCGGTGGTCGAACTCATCATGGCCTGGACCTGGGCGAACATCTGCTGCAGCATGTTCGGATCGTTTGGTAGCCCGGCTGCTTTCGCCAGCTCAGCGGGGTCGATGTTGCCCATGCCCTGCCCGCCCATCAGGTTCTTCAGCATTTCGGCCAAAGGATCCTGTGGTGAATCGTCTCCATTGGAGGGGGTGTTGGGGTTGGAGGTCATGGTACCGCCGATCGTCGATGTGACTGGTGATCACTTTCAAGGTACCGCGATGCCCGGAGGCTGTCTGCCTCATCGGCACGTCGTTCGCTATAGGCAAAGCACGCCGGACGGGCACAGCGTCGTAGGGTGGATCGTTGGTATGTTTACCGGCCTTGCGTTGTGCGATGGCCGAAACGGTAGCGTTGGACTCAAATATCCCGGCGCGGAGAGGTCTGCCATTGACTAGTTTGCCGAGCCCCGGAGCGTCCGGGGAGCCCGGACAGCCTCCCGGACCTGCCCAAGCGCACGACGGCGGCCAGGAACCTGGTCAGTTTCCGGCACCTCGTGCGGCGCAGCGCCGCGACGGACGATATTTCGCGATGCTGGTGTCCGGTGCTTTGACCCTCCTCCTCGGCATTGCGGCGGCCACACTTCCCGTGCCCTATGTCGTTGAGTCGCCCGGGCCCATCTTCAACACCCTGGGGACGGACAACAACAAGCCTGTCATCACCGTTACCGGCCACCAGAGCTATCCGGCAAAAGGGGAACTGGACCTGACCACCGTGTATATCAACGGCGGCCCGAATGGTCCGGTGAATATTTTCGAGGCGTTCCAAGCTTGGCTGGACAGTTCCAAAGCCGTCTACCCGGAAGAGCTCCTGTATCCCAAGGGCACCACCAAGCAGCAATCCGAACAGGAAAGCGCCCTTGCCATGACCACTTCCCAGGAGAACGCGGTGGCTGCGGCGCTCCAGGAGGAAAACATCCCCTACCAGCAGAAACTGCAGGTCGCGGGCTTGTCCGATGGCTCCGCATCGAACGGCAAACTGGAGGTCGGGGACGTGTTTACCTCGATCAACGGAAAGCCGGTCACGTCCCTTAGTGTCATCCAAACCGCGCTGGCCGACGGCGCTGGCGCCCCTGCCGCCGTCGTCGTCGACCGGAAGGGCCAGCCCGTGACGGCGACCATCACGCCCGGCAAGAGCTCAGCCGGGAAGTACATCCTCGGCGTGACGCTGCAGTACCAGTACACCTTCCCGTTCGACGTCAAGATCTCGCTCGACCAGGTGGGGGGACCAAGTGCCGGCATGATGTTCGCCTTGGGCATCATCGACAGCATCACTCCCGGCGACCTGACGGGCGGCAAGCACGTGGCAGGTACCGGAACCATCACCCCCGACGGCACTGTGGGACCGATCGGCGGAATTGCCCAGAAGATGCGCGGCGCCCGGGACGGCGGCGCTACCCTCTTCCTCGCGCCGGCAGCCAATTGCGACGAGGTGGTCGGACACGTTCCCAGCGGCCTCCAAGTCGTCAAGGTGGAGACCTTGGCGGACGCCAAGTCGGCCGTGGAACGACTCGCCTCGGGGCAGGATATGTCCCGGCTTCCGACCTGCTCCAGCAACTAGACTGGCGATGGAACTTAGCTCTACCGCCACTCGTGGCACATATGACGGCCCCAGCCACATGCTTCACGGTAAAGGCCGGCGAACACACGCACCGATGTCCGTTTACTGACGACTAGCTATGAGGTACCGAGTTTGTCCCGTCCAGCCAGCACCAACCCGCCCGGAAGACCGCCGCTGAGACGGGGTGCGCTGACGCCTACCCTGATCGTCGTCGCCGTCGTGGTGGTGGGGTTCATTTTCTTCGCCAACGTGTGGACCGACGTCCTGTGGTACCAGCAGCTCGGCTTCATTGAGGTCTACGTCACGGAAAACCTTGCCCGGATCTTGACGTTCCTGGGGGGCTTCGCGTTGATGTTCCTCGCGGTTTTCTACGCAATCCGCGTCGCCTACCACGCACGGCCGGTCTATGCCCCTGACTCGGAGTCCAGGGACAACATGAACCGGTACCAGGCCCAACTCGAGCCCGTGCGGCGCGTCGTCATGATCGGCATCCCGGTCCTCTTCGGGCTCTTCGCCGGAAGTGCCGCCGCCAGCCAATGGCAAAAGATCCTGCTGTTCTTCAACCAGGTGCCGTTCGGCCAAACCGATCCCCAGTTCGGCCTGGACATCAGCTTCTACCTCATGTCCTTGCCGTTCCTTGGCTTCGTGACAGGCTTCCTCATGAGCGTCGTGGTGGTTGCGGGCATCGCCGGAATCCTGACCCACTACCTTTACGGCAGCATCCGGCTCATGGAGCGGGGAATTTTCACGAGCCGATCGGCACAGATCTTCCTCGCCGTGACAGGTGCGGTTTTCCTGGTGCTGCTCGGAGCCAACTTCTGGCTTAACGTCTACGGCACCGTCCAAAACCAAGGCGGACGCTGGGCGGGTGCCCTGTACACCGACGTCAACGCCGTGGTCCCCACGCAGACCATCCTGGCCGTTGCCGCGGGTCTGGTGGCTATACTCTTCATTGTGGCCGCCGTGATAGGCCGCTGGCGCCTGCCCGTCATCGGTACGGCCATGCTGATTATCACCTCCATCCTCGCCGGTGGCGTCTACCCCTGGGTTATCCAACAGTTCCAAGTCCGTCCTTCGGAGCAGACGCTGGAAAACAAGTACATCGACCGCAATATCTCGATGACCCGTTCCGCCTATGGTTTGGACAAGATCCAGGTATCCCCGTACAACGCCACCACGGACGCCAAAACGGGGGCGCTTGCCAAGGATGCGGCGACCACTGCCAATATCCGGTTGTTGGACCCGAACCTGGTCTCCTCAGCGTTTTCCCAGTTGGAGCAGTACCGGCCCTACTATCAGTTCCCCAAGGCTCTGAACGTCGACCGTTACACTGTGAACGGCAAGACCCAGGACACCGTGATCGCGGTCCGCGAGTTGAACCAGGACGGGTTGAATGCCAGCCAGCAGACCTGGGTCAACCGCCACATCGTCTACACGCATGGTTACGGCGTCGTCGCCGCCAAGGGCAATACGGTCACCGTTGACGGAAAGCCGGACTTCCTGCTTTCCGGGATCCCGTCCATGGGCGTCCTCGGCAGCGATACGAATTACCAACCGCGCATCTACTTCGGTGAAGATTCGCCGGACTACTCGGTGGTCGGTGCTCCGGACGGTGCCCCGCAACGTGAGCAGGACCGCCCGTCCGCCACGGACAGCACCACTGAGACGCAGTACACTTTCACCGGCAACGGTGGTCCAAGCGTCGGTAACTGGTTCAACAAGCTCCTGTACTCCATCAAGTTCCAGTCCTCGGATCTGCTGCTCTCCGACGGCGTCAATGAGAAGTCCCAGATCCTCTACGACCGCTCCCCGCGCGATCGGGTTGAAAAGGTCGCCCCGTACCTGACCGTGGATGGCAGCGCTTATCCCGCGGTGATTGACGGCCGGGTGAAGTGGATTGTGGACGGTTACACCACCAGCCAGTACTTCCCGTATTCGCAGCAGCAGCAATTGCAAACCGCTACCGCCGACTCGCAGACGACCTCCGGACGCACCGCGGCCCTGCCGAACAACTCCATCAACTACATCAGGAACTCGGTCAAGGCCACTGTTGACGCCTATGACGGCTCAGTCACGCTGTACGCATGGGATGACCAGGATCCCATCCTGAAATCGTGGCAGAAGATTTTCCCCAGCACCATCAAACCGATCTCGGAGATGTCCGGACAGCTGATGAGCCACGTGCGCTATCCGGAAGACCTCTTCAAGGTCCAGCAGGAACTGCTTGGGCGCTATCACGTGACCAATGCGGACAGCTTCTACCAGAACAACGACGCATGGAGCGTCCCGAACGATCCGACTGTCACGGATCCTGTCCGGCAACCTCCGTACTACTTGTCCTTGCAGATGCCTGGCCAGAGCAAGCCCGCGTTCCAGCTGACCTCCTCCTTTATCCCGCAGGTGGTCAATGGAAATGCGCGGAATATCCTCTACGGATTCCTTGCGGCCGATTCCGACGCCGGTAACCAGAAGGGGGTGAAAGCGGACTCGTATGGCCAGCTGCGGTTGCTCCAGTTGCCCACGGACACCCAGGTTCCAGGGCCGGGCCAGGCCCAGAACAAGTTCAACTCCGATCCTGATGTGTCGCAGCAACTTAACCTGCTCAGGCAGGGAGCCTCCGATGTGCTCAACGGCAACCTTCTGACGCTTCCCGTTGGTGGCGGCCTGCTGTATGTGCAGCCGGTGTATGTGAAGTCAACGGGTGAAACGTCCTATCCAACGCTTCAGCGAGTCCTCGTTGCCTTTGGCGACAAGGTAGGTTTTGCCTCCACCCTCGATGCCGCGCTGAAGATCCTCTTCGGTGGCGACTCCGGGGCTTCGGCCGGCGACTCGGCGAACAACGGACAGACTCCGGCAACTCCTGGAGCAACTGCGCCCGCCACAGCCGATGCCCAGGCCCAATTGAAGGCCGCGTTGGACCGGGCCAACAAGGCAATCCAGGATGGCCAAGCCGCCCTGGCCAAGGGTGACTTCGCTGGTTACGGCACCCAGCAGTCGATATTGAACAGCGCCATCCAACAGGCGCTCAACGCCGAGGCCCGGCTAGGCGTCGCGCCGGCACCTGCGCCGTCGGCAAGTGCCACGCCTTCACCAACGGCGTCACCTTCACCGAGCAAATAGGCGGACCATCGAGAACCTCGGCAGGCTTCGGCCGCGCCGGGATTGCTTGAACGAAGGCCGGGTCAGTCCATCACAAATGGGCTGGCCCGGCCTTCGTTTGTGAGGAGCGGCTTGGCTCCGACTGCGCGGAGACGGAGATCACGTCGTTTGGATTTGGCCTGCCATTCACCGGCAGGTAAAGTAGTACGTGCGACGCGGGGTGGAGCAGTTCGGTAGCTCGCTGGGCTCATAACCCAGAGGTCACAGGTTCAAATCCTGTCCCCGCAACTGGAGAAAAAGGTCCGGCACAGTGAAAACATTGTGCCGGACCTTTTTGTTTTTCCCTCGGTGTTTTCGCCCGGCGCTTTTCGTCCTCGAGATCTCCACTGGACGCTGACATAGCGAATGTGCCGGATGCCACATTCGCTATGTCCTGAGAGTCCCTCGGCATGCGGTAGAGTTGATTCATCGCCGCGGGGTGGAGCAGTTCGGTAGCTCGCTGGGCTCATAACCCAGAGGTCACAGGTTCAAATCCTGTCCCCGCAACCAAAAGGCAAAGAGTCCGTCCGTATGGATGGGCTCTTTTGCTTTTCCCACTTATCCACTCGGCCAAAGGGGCTCCGGGCCACCCAGCAGCTCGGCGAAGATCCTGCCCCAGGTGCCGTCGCCCCTGTACCTGTTCTCCCGCTTCCAGACCGTCTGCCACGGACCGAACTCGGCTGGCAGATCACGCCACGCCAAATCGTGCTGATACCGGAAAATCATGCCCTCAACTACCCGTCGATCGTCGCGGAACGGACGCCCCCGGCGGCCGGCAGAAGAGGGAAGCAATGGTTGAACGCGGTCCCATTGTCCGTCTGTCAGTACAGAAGCAGTTGTCATCGTCTAATCGTCCCTGACCACCGGCGACGATTTAGGAGACACGCCTAGGTGTAAAGCCCAAAAAACACTCATGTCCGGCCTAAAGCACACCTAGAAGCGGCATTTCACACCTAATTTGGGTGCCTTTTCGCAGCTCTGAACTCCTGGACAGGACACGGCGGCATTACTTTCTTAGACGGGGAACCACATATCGTGATTGAAGTTTTCCCCTGTCAGTTCAAGGAAACAGGAGGAAGTAATGCTGAAGATCATCGGAGAGGCACTTGGGGGACTGGTCGCCGGGCTTGCTTGCGCGTTCATCCTGTGCGTCGTTATCGGCGTGATCGCCCTTTCAACTGACTCCTCGGCCACCCTTCCTGGCGTGTTCTCCGCAACTGCCGGGAGGCAGAACGGTGCGCTCGCCCTGGAGTTCCAACCCAACTTTCCCGGACTTGCTGCTGTCATTTGCTTGACTGCCTTGGCCAACGTGCTGGTCGTCGCGCGATGCCGCGACGCATCACAAGGATCTTCCGACGCCGCTGGACGGCTCCGTAGCAAATACTAGGATTTCCTAGTATTCTCGTCTCAACGCGAGTTCATCCGCATCGAGGGAGCTGTTGAATGAAGAACGCCATGCTCGTCAAGCACGTGCAGGGTCCGGCTGAACGGTGCAAAACCCGCCTCACAACGGCCCGGTGCAACTGACGGCGTAACAGGCTTTGGCCGGTTCAGCCCAAAGCCTGTTAGCTTGATGCGTCCGTGATTGCAAAGTTCCTCCGAGAGGTGTCTGAGAAGATGTCCACCCCCGCCAAAAAGTCGACGGCTGCCAGAAGCAAATGGTCCCAACCCCTCTGGGTGGTTCCAGGCGTGCTGATTGTGCTTTTGCTCATTGTCTTGTTGGCCAAATGGTTGACCGGCTTGTCGGGAGTGCAATCGTTCCTGCATGACTATCCGGGTGCGTCAAGCCTGCCGGACAATGCTCCCGTCGGGTTTCCGGCCTGGCTTGGCTGGCAGCATTTCCTGAATGTCTTCTTCATGGTGCTGATCGTCCGCTCAGGATGGCAGGTGCGTACGGCCAAGAGGCCTCCTGCCATGTGGACCCGGAACAACAAGGGCTTCATCCGTACCAAGGGTGCCCCGACCAAGATCAGCCTGGATCTCTGGTTTCACCTGACCCTGGACGCTCTCTGGGTACTGAACGGCATTATCTTCCTCATCGTGATCTTTGCTACCGGCCAGTGGGTGCGGATCATCCCCACCAATTGGGATGTCTTCCCGAACGCCATTTCTGCAGCACTCCAGTACGCCTCGTTGAATTGGCCTACTGAGGACGGTTGGGTCAACTACAACGCCCTGCAGCTCCTGACCTACTTCGTCACCGTCTTCATTGCCGCCCCGCTTGCCATCCTCACGGGCCTTCGCACCTCGTCGGCTTGGCCAAAGAAGGCGGCTGTCAACAAGTTCTATCCCATCGAGTGGGCCCGGGCGGTGCACTTCCCCACGATGGTGTACTTCGTTTTGTTCACCATCGTGCATGTCACCCTGGTCCTCGCCACAGGGGCCCTGAGGAACCTCAACCACATGTACGGCAGCAGCGACGACATCAACTGGGTGGGCTTCGCGATTTTCGCGGTGTCTCTCCTGGTGATTGTCGGCGCGTGGTTCCTTGCCAGGCCGTTGTTCCTCCGCCCTGTCGCTTCGTTGATGGGGAAAGTCAGCAAGTAAACGCATAACCATGAGGCCGGACAACCCGGGAGAAGGAGTGCCAATGTTTGAGCTCACAGAGGACCAGCAAGCGATGGTGGAGATGGTGCGCGACTTCGCCGCCAAGGCCATCGCGCCGCACTCCGCCGAGTGGGACGAGACCAAGCACTTTCCCGTGGATGTCCTTCGCGAGGCCGGCACTCTTGGCATGGGCAGCATCTATGTCAGCGAGGAGTTCGGCGGTTCGGGGCTCACGCGTTCGGACGCCGCGCTGATCTTTGAGGAATTGTCCAAGGCCGACCCCACCATCGCTGCCTACATTTCCATCCACAACATGGTGGTGTGGATGATCGACGCCTTCGGAAACGATCAACAGCGGGCGCAGTGGGTTCCGCAACTTGCCGCCATGGAGGAGTTGGGCAGCTATTGCCTCACGGAACCGGGAGCGGGCTCCGACGCCGCCGCGCTGAGCACCAAGGCAGTGCTCGACGGCGACAATTACGTTCTCAACGGGACCAAACAGTTCATTTCGGGCGCCGGAGTCTCCAGCCTGTATGTGGTGATGGCCCGGACATCGGACACGGGCAGCCACGGAATCACGGCGATTGTTGTGCCGGCAGACTCGCCCGGCCTCTCGTTCGGCCCCAACGAAAAGAAGATGGGCTGGAATGCCCAACCTACCCGCCAAGTCATCTTCGAGGACGTCCGCGTCCCCGTGGCGAACCGGCTCGGCGAGGAAGGCAGCGGTTTCGGCATTGCGATGAAGGGCCTCAACGGCGGGCGGGTGAATATGGGGGCCTGCTCACTCGGGGGTGGCCAAGCGGCGTTGGACAAGTCCATCGCCTACCTTAAATCACGCTCCGCTTTCGGCGGCCCTCTCATCAACCAACAGTCACTGCTGTTTGATATTGCGGACATGGACACGGAACTCGAGACCGCACGGACGCTGGTCATGCGCGCGGCAGACGCCTTGGACCGGGGAGCCCCGGATACGGTGAGGCTCTGTGCCATGGCGAAGCGAGTGGCCACGGACGCCGGATTCAGTGTTGCGAACAAAGCCATCCAGCTGCATGGCGGCTATGGGTACCTGTCCGAGTACGGCCTTGAGAAGATCGCCAGGGATTTGCGGGTCCACCAGATTCTCGAAGGCAGCAACGAGATCATGCGACTGATTGTGGGCAGGCTCGCGGTAGGGGCATAAAGGCTGCATGCCCGAACAGCGCCAGAAGCAAGGATGGCCGGACCCGTACGGGTCCGGCCATCCTTCGCTGAGGCTGCTTGTCAGAGCTTGTCGAAGTCCGATTCGTCGATGGTATCTTCGGCCGGTGCGGCATTGCCCGCACCGATCGCGGCCTTCGATCCGCCGGACTTGAGAGCGGCCAGGCGGGCTTCGATCTCGGTCTGTTCGCCGAGGTCCTCGAGTTGGTTGAACTGGGCGTCCAAGCTGGAGGCGGCGAGTTCCTGCTGGCCCAGCACTTTGGCTTCCTCGCGCCGGATCTTCTCTTCGAAGCGGCCAACCTCGCTGGTGGGATCCATGATGTCGATGCTCTTGAGGGCGTCATGCACCTGCGTCTGGGCGGCAACGGTCTTCGAGCGCGCCACCAACTCGTTGCGCTTGCTGGTGAGCTCGTTGAGCTTGCCCTTCATTTGGTCGAGGCCGCCCTTGAGCTTCTCGACTACTTCGCTCTGCGATGCGATGTTCGGTTCGGCGGCTTTGGCTTCGTTCTCGGCCGACATCTGCCGCTGGATGGCTACCTTGGCAAGGTTGTCGAACTTCGTGGCATCCGCCGTGTTTCCGGAAGCACGGTACTCATCAGCTTTGCGCGAGGCTGCGAGGGCCTTGTTGCCCCAGTCCTGGGCGTTCTTGAGGTCTTCGTTGTAGTCGGCTTGGAGCATCCGGAGATTGCCGATGGTCTGCGCCACGGCGGATTCGGCCTCGGCAATATTGTTCGAGTAGTCGCGGACCATCTGGTCCAGCATTTTCTGCGGGTCCTCGGCTTGGTCGAGCAAGGCATTGATGTTCGCCTTGGCGAGCTGGGCGATCCGCCCGAAAATGGACTGCTTAACCATGGTGTTGCCTTTCGTCCTGCTCAGTGGTGCCCACTGAATCCAGTGATCAGTTCTTGTACCGCTTCTCCGCCGGGACAGGTCCCGGCGGAGTGTTGCTTCGAGCTAGAAGCTCCCGTCTCCGCCGGAGTCGCCGCCCCAGCCTCCGCCGCCGTCGCCGCCGAAGAAGCCTCCGCCTCCACCGCCGTCGCCACCGAAGAACCCTCCTCCGCCGCCGTCGTTGTTTCCGCCGCCCCAGCCGCCACCGCCGCCGTGCAGGATCGAGTTGATGAGGATGCCGCCGAGGATCGCGCCGCCGAGGCCCCCGCCGTTTCCGCCGCCCCCGAACATTCCGCCGCGGCCGTAGCCTTGGTTGGCGAAGCCGCCGAACTGGTCGACGTCGGACTGTGCCAGTTGCGCGGCCTGCGACGCGAGTGCCTGGGCCTGCTGGGCGTAGGTCAAGGCAGTGACGGGATCGTTGCGGGAGATCGAGAGCGCGTAGTCGAGATTGCGTTGGGCTTCGGCGAGGCGTGTGCGGGCCTCCGGTCCGACGCCGCCGCGCCGTGCCGCGATGTAGTCCGATGTGGCACTGATCTGGGACTGCGCAGCCATGATGGTTTGCTGCAGTGAGGCCTGTGCGCGCCGGGCCTGTTCTTGCTGGTCTCGAATGCCCGTGAGGGACTGGTCCAACGCCTGGTGGGCTTTCTCCACCCGATCCAGGGTGGAGATGGGATCGATCTTCCCGCTTTGGATCTCGGCCTTGACCTGGGCCAACGCGGCTTCGACGCCGGCTACCGGTCCGGCGAGTTCCGGATGCGCGCCGGACTGGATCATCGCTTTGGCCTGCGCGAGGTCCTGGCTGGTTTCCACGACCGCGTTTTCCAAGGAAGTCCGGGCGTCGTCGAGGCTCGAGGCCACCTTTGAGATGGCGTCGAGCAGCACGTTCGTCTGGTGCAGTCCTTCTTCGGCGGCGCGGACTGCCACCGCAGCCAGGCTGTTCTCGCCGTTGCCGAGTTTTTCCTGCGCCGTGCTTGCTGCGTTCTGGACGAAAGCCAGCCGGTCCTTGGCCTGCGTGATGTTGTCACTGACATGGCCGAGCGCGCTGTCCGCGTATTTCGCGCGGAGGTCGTTGAGGGATTGCTCGGCGTTGCTGATCTTGGCTCCGGCTTCGGCAGCTCCGGCCGCAACGGCAGCCAGTGCTTGCGGCGCATTCTTCTCAAGCTCGCGCAAAGAGTCGAAGTCGGCCTTTTGCTCACGCAGGGATTCGAGGGCGGCGTTCGAACGGCGGATGATTTCGCCGAGCCAACTGCGTTGCTGCTGTTCGGTATCCGGAATGTGGTCATCAAGTTGCTGCTGCAGCTTGAAGGACTCGGTCATGTGGTTCTTGGCTTCCGCCAAGGCCTTGGTGAAGTTTCCGACGGCGGCATCACCATATTGCGCCTGGGCGAAGCCAAGTTCTTGCTCGCTGGACTTGATGGAATCGTCGGCCTCGATGAGCAGGGTGCCGGCTTTGCGGCGAAGTTCTTCGATGCTCAGTCCCGCCAGGGGATCGGCTTGTTCGGCCTGCCGGCTTCCGCCTGCACCCGCAGCGACGCTCTTGCGGCGGTTGCGGAAGTAGAGGTAGGTGCCGACGCCGCCGGCCGCGACAACCGCGGCGCCAATGAGCACTGCGACGCCCGCTCCGGAACCCTGGGTGTCGCCTATGGCTTTGGCTGCGTCGATGACCGCTTGGTCGTAGTTCTTCTTGCCTTGGACCAGATTCGCGAGAACAGCCTTGTTAAGGATGTCGTTACGCTGGGAATCGCTGATCTTGCTGCCCGGCCCCCGGGTGATGTTCACTTTGCCGTCGTTCGTGGCGATGGCCAGCAGGACGTCGGTGGACCCGAAGGCCTTCTTCTTAGCCACTGCATTGCCCCAGTCGGTGGGCGTGCTCGGGTTGGTGAAGGACGGGACCGTCACGACGTACAGGTTGAACTGGTGTTGGCTATAGAGGGACGAGATGGCGTTTTGGACCGCGCCCTTGTCCTGCAGGACCCCGGCGTCGTCAGTGATGTTCTGGCCGGACGGAATGGTCACCGGATCTGTTGCCCATGCTGATGCGGCGGGGAACGCCAGCACAGCAGCCAAGCCGATGACGGCGAATAGACGTTTCAACATTGACCGCATGTGCAACCCTTCAGCACGTCTGCGATTGGTCCAGGCCGGAGCAATCGAAACAGAATGCATCAGCGCCCCCACGCATGGTTTTCAAGCCGCAGGTCGCTGTGGCAATTCCACTTGATACTATGGTGCACCTTTTGGCTCGTCCACAGCAGCAAATATGCCGCCAGCGAAACGGGGAGAGAACCACTGTTCCCAAGCGTTGAGGGGGCTAGCCGGTCCGTTCGAGGCACCCCGACAGTCTCGACGACGGCGTTCAGGAAGCTCCCAGCGAACGTCGACTCTTGATCCAGCAAGAGTGGCCATAGTTAAAGGGACGAGGAAGAAAGGAAGTCCCATGACGGAGAACCCAGCACAGGGCGCCGCACCGGAGAACAACGGCCCCCACAACCATGGTCCGGAGAACGCCGGTGCCGGGGAGGCGGGCAAGCAGGCCAACTCCCAGCCTACGGCCCCGCTGCCGGCCTACCAGCCGGGTCAGGACTTCGCCCCGCAATCCGGGCCGGCTCCGTGGAGCCAGGGGCCGGGCGGGAACGCCACGGAGCAGATCTACACCCAGGACAGCGGTTCCCAGCAAAGCGGCCCGCAGCAGGGCGGCTCGCACCAAGGTGCTCCGCAGTATGGCGTGCGGCACCCTGTCGGGACCGGCCATCACGCGGAACCGCAGCGTCCCGATTATCCTGCGGGCCAGGGCGGCCATTCCTACCCACAGCACCAGCCGTTCTACGGCGCGCAGAACCCCTCGCAGCACTATGGCGGCCAGCAGTACGGCAATCCTGGCGGCCCGGCGGCGACCCCCAAGCGCAAGCCGGTCTTCGGCGTCGGGACCCTGGTGGCGAGCATCCTCGCGGCCGGACTCGTCGGTGGCGGCGTCGTGGCGGCGGGCGACCAGTTGTTCAACAACCGGACGCCCGTGGCAGCCAGCAGCAACCAGGCCGGCACCGTGATCGTGAACAACACGGATAGCGTCAACGCCGTGACTGCAGCGGCCGCGAAGGCTTCGCCCAGCGTCGTGACGATCTCCGCGACCAGCGGAAGCGAGGCCGGTACGGGCTCGGGCATCATCCTCGACGACCAAGGCCACATCCTGACCAACACGCACGTTGTCACCCTTGACGGCGCCAGCGCCAACGCAGCCCTCGAAGTCCGGACCAGCGACGGACGCGTCCTGACGGCGAAAGTTGTGGGAACCGATCCGTTGTCCGACCTCGCGGTCATCAAGGTGGATAATGCCTCGGGCCTCGTGCCGGCAACCCTCGGCGACTCGAGCAAGATCAACGTGGGGGACAACGCCGTGGCAATCGGCGCCCCGCTTGGCCTCCCGGGCACGGTGACGGACGGTATCATCTCTACGCTCAACCGCACCATCAGCGTGGCCTCCTCAGCCGTTCCGAACGGCGGCTCGGACAACTCGCAGGGCGGCGGCCAGGGCGGCTTCGAATTCGCCCCGCCGAACGGCGGCCAGAGCCAGAGCCAGCGCAGCTCGGCCCAAGGCACGGTATCGCTCAACGTGATCCAGACCGATGCGGCCATCAACCCGGGCAACTCCGGCGGCGCGCTGGTCAACACCAAGGGCGAGGTCATCGGCGTCAACGTGGCGATCGCATCGGCCGGAAGCAGCAGTGCCTCGTCCTCGTCCAGCGGGAACATCGGCGTGGGCTTCAGCATCCCGATCAACAACGCCAAGCGCGTGGCGGATGAAATCATCAAGAACGGCAAGGCAACCCACGGGCAGTTCGGGGTCAGCGTGCAGGCCAAGTCCGCAACCGGAAGCAGCAGCTCGGGTTTCTCGGTGGGTGCCCAGGTAGCCAGCGTGACCGCGGGCTCCGCAGCCGACAAGGCCGGCGTCAAGGTGGGCGACGTTGTCACCCAGTTCGCCGGCATGGCCATCACCGATCCTGAGCAGCTGACCGCGGCGGTCCGCGAACAGCCGGCGGGCGCCACGGTCAAGGTGACCGTCCAGCGTGGAGGCCAGTCGCAGGAGCTCGACGTCACCTTGGACGCAGCACCTGCCAGCTGACAGGCCCGGACAACCGGATCGAAAGCACGACGACGGCGGGCCGCAGCGGCCCCGCCGTCGTCGTGCGTTGTATGCGTTGCACGTTGTGCGCGAAGGCGCTGCAAGGCGGTTCGGTGAAACAGGAGTTAATGCGGGAACGCGCCGTTGTTCGACTTGTGGCGCAATATGCTTAGCTAGGACGAGCCGATACTCTGGGCACTCTTGGCTACGCCGCCAGCTGCTGGCCATCCCCGAGTATGTAAGGCCGCCTCGAACACAGTGGGAGATACATTGAAGATTGTTGTTCTGGTCAAGCACGTCCCGGACGCGCAGTTCGACCGACACCTCACCGGCCCAGGCAACACGACGGACCGCGACGAGAGCATCCTCTCCGAGCTGGACGAGTATGCCCTTGAAGCCGCCCTGCAGATCAGCGAGGCCCGCGGAGGGGCCAAGGCCGGCAACGAAGTCATTGCCTTGAGCATGGGTCCCGCCGGTGCAGTGAACGCTGTCAAGAAGTCCTTGCAGATCGGCGCTTCCTCGGGTGCGCACTTGAGCGACGACGCCCTGGCCGGTTCCGACGCCGCTGCCACATCCCTGGCCCTTGCCGCGGCGATCCGGCACCTCGGGGCCGACTCGCCGGTGGACCTGGTCCTGACCGGCATGGCTTCGACCGACGGCGAAACTTCCTTGGTACCGGCGCAGCTCGCCGAGCGCCTCGGCCTCCCGCAGGTGACTTTCGCCTCCTCCCTCGACGTCGATGGCGATCGCGTCGTGGCACGCCGCGACGGCGACGCCCACGCTGAAACCGTCGAGGCGACGCTGCCGGCACTGGTCTCGGTGACGGACCAGATCAACGAACCGCGCTACCCCAACTTCAAGGGCATCCTCGCCGCCAAGAAGAAGAAGATCGCTTCCCTGAGCCTGGCCGACATCGGCGTCGATGCCTCCCAGGTTGGCGCGGCCGGTTCCTGGACCGCCGTCGAGACCGCCGAAGCCCGGCCGCCGCGCACGGCAGGCACCATCATCACTGACGAAGGCGACGCCGGCATCAAGCTGGTTGACTTCCTCGCCGCCCAGAAGCTGCTCTAAGAGGGATTCCGAAACATGGCAAAAGCACTTGTATTCATTGACAACCCGGGAGCAGCGCTCAAGAAGAGCAGCCTTGAACTCCTGGCGATCGCACGTTCGCTGGGAGAGGCCGCCGTTGCTTTCAACGGCGAGTTGAACGACGACGTCGCAGCCGCCTTGGGCGCGCACGGCGCCACCGCCGTCTACCTCCCCTCGGCCACGGACCTGGACAACTACCTGGTGTCACCGAAGGCGGCCTACCTCGCCGCGGCCGTTGCGGCTTCCGGCGCGGACACGGTCCTGGTGGAGAACACTGCCGACGGCAAGGAAATCGCGGCCCGCCTCGGCGTGAAGCTCAACGCCGGTGTCATCACCGACGTGGTTGGCGTGGACGCCGACGGCACCGCCCATAAGTCGGTCCTGGCAGGGTCCTACACCACCACGGCGAAGGCGCGTACCGCCGTCGCTATCCTCGCGGTCAAGCCGAACAGTGTCGACGTCGACGCTCCCGTGGGCGCCGGTGCGCCGGAAACCATCACGGTTGAAGTTCCCGCCGACGCCGCGGCGAACGCGGCACGCATTACCGGCCGCACCGAGAAGCCCGCGAGCGGCCGTCCCGAGCTGACGGAAGCCAGGATCGTGGTGGCCGGCGGCCGCGGCGTGGACGGTGACTTCGGTCCTTTGGAAGAGCTGGCGGATGCCCTCGGCGGCGCCGTGGGCGCGTCGCGCGCAGCCACGGACGCCGGATGGATCGGACACGACTACCAGGTGGGCCAGACGGGAAAGACCGTTTCTCCGCAGCTCTACATTTCCGCCGGTATCTCCGGAGCCATCCAGCAAAAGGCAGGCATGCAGACGTCCAAGGTGATCGTCGCGATCAACAAGGACGCGGAATCGCCGGTTTTCGAGATTGCCGACTTCGGCATCGTCGGTGACCTTTTCAAGGTAGTTCCGCAAGCCACTGAAGAAATCAAGAAGCGGAAAGGCTGACCCCTTGTCTCCTGACTCAATGTCAGCAAAGAGCCCGTTCAACGCCTCCACGGAGCGCGTTGAGCGGGTGCTTTGTTTTACTGCCCACCCTGACGACATCGATTTCGGCGCGGCCGGCGCCATAGCAGCCTGGACTGCAGCCGGAGTCGAGGTCAGCTATTGCGTCATGACCGACGGCGATGCGGGAGGCTTCGATCCCGCGCACCGGGAAGAGATCATCGGGATGCGCGCCGAAGAGCAGAGGAAAGCTGCTGCCCTGGTTGGTGTGACGGACGTGCACTACCTCCATGAGCGCGACGGCTACCTTGAGCCGACACATGGCGTCATCAAGCAAGTGGTGAAGTTGATCCGTGAAATCCGGCCGGACATCGTGCTCGCCATGCATCCGGAACGGAACTGGGAAAGGATGCAGAAGAGCCATCCGGACCACCTGGCCGTGGGGGAGATCGTGACGCGGGCCGTGTACCCGGCATTGGAGAACCCGTACGCCTACCCGGAACTCGCAGAGGCGGGCCTGGAAGCCTTCAAATTGCCGTGGCTCTGGCTGTTCGCCGGTCCAGAGGCCCGTGAGAACTATTTCGTGGACGTCACGGACCACGTGGACGCCAAGCTCGCGGCAATCCGGATCCACGCGAGCCAGCACCCGGACCTCGACGGCATGGATCGCACTGTCCGCGGCATGCTCCGGCACAACGCTTCCCGGGCCGGCATGCCGGAGGGGCGCAGCGCTGAGGCATTCCATGTGGTGGAAATCAACGGTTCGGCGACGATCGCAGGCTTCTGACATTGCCGATGTGTAACCCGTGTCATATGCTTATTCTCGTTTAAATCATATTTATTTGAGGAAGGCAGACTTTGATGACGAAGACTGCACAACAACCCGTACTGGTCATCATGGGCGTCTCCGGTTCAGGGAAATCGACGGTGGCGGGCGTGCTCGCGGGACGGCTTGGCTGGGACCTCGCCGAAGGCGATGACCTGCATCCGGAAGCGAATGTGGCCAAGATGCACGCGGGCCAGCCGCTCACGGATGAGGACCGTTGGCCTTGGCTGGACATCATTGCCGGCTGGATCAAGGAACGCACCTCGGAAGGCAGGCCCGGCATCATCACGTGCTCGGCCTTGAAGAAGCGTTACCGTGACGTCCTGCGTGGCGAGGGCGTTGTCTTCGTCTTCCTCCAAGGAAGCAAGGACAAGATTTCCGACCGCCTCGCGTCCCGACACGGGCACTTCATGCCGGCATCCTTGCTGGAATCCCAGTTCGAGGCCCTCGAAGAGCCCACCGAAGAGGAAAACCACATTTCGCTGTGCGTCTCGGCGTCACCGGCGGAAGAAGCGGAGGAAGTCATCGAGCGGCTCGGACTTGAAGCATTGCCGAACAAAGCGGTGGGCGGAGTAGCTTGAACTGGACCGGGCATGACACCCAACTCCTTGTAGTTGCGGCAATCGGCATCGCGCTGATTGTCCTGTTGATCGCAAAGTTCAAAGTCCATCCTTTCCTTTCGCTCGTCCTCGGCTCGGCATTTGTCGGCCTCGCGTCCGGCGTCGGGCTCGACAAGGTAGTCGGCAACTTCGAAGACGGAGTGGGCGGCGTCCTGAAGGAAGTCGGCCTCCTGATTGCGCTCGGCGCCATGCTGGGCAAGCTCCTGGCGGACTCCGGTGGTGCCAACCGGGTAGTGGACACCCTGTTGGAAAAGGCCAAGGGAAACCGGGTCGTCTGGATGATGACTCTTGTGGCGGTGATCATCGGACTGCCCATGTTCTTCGAGATCGGCCTCGTGCTCCTCCTGCCGGTCATCGTCCTGGTGACCCAGCGTTCCAAGATGAAGCTGATGCGGATCGCGATTCCCGCACTTGCCGGCCTCTCGGTGCTCCACGGCCTGGTGCCACCCCACCCGGGTCCGCTCATTGCCATCAGCGCCGTGAAGGCCGAACTCGGCACCACTTTGGCTCTGGGCCTCCTGGTCGCGGTCCCCACCGTGATCATTTGCGGGCCCTTGTTTTCGCGCCTGGCCGCCCGTTGGGTTCCCGTTGAGGCACCCGCGGTAGCCGGTGGCATCGACACGACGCATGCCGTGGACCTCAGTGACGTCAAGCGCCAACCGAGCTTCCTCGTCACCTTGCTCACCATCATCTTCCCCGTGGTGCTCATGCTCTTGAAGGCAATCGCGGACATTGTGTGGCCCGATGCCGCCCACGCTCCCATGATCCGCACCGTCCTGGATTTCATCGGCCAGCCCCTTGTTGCCATGACCTTGGCCGTGCTCGCTGCGATGGTGACTTTCGGCTACACCGTGGGGTTCACCGGGAGCAAGATCACTTCCAAGCTCAGCGCAAGCCTTGGTCCGATTGCCGCCATCCTGCTGATCGTCGGCGCCGGCGGTGGATTCAAGCAAACCCTGATCGGCGCGGGTGTGGGCGATGCCGTGAAGAAGTGGGCCGAGGGCGCCAACATGTCCGTGCTGGTCCTGGGCTTCATTGTGGCGGTCGCGCTGCGGCTCGCGACGGGTTCGGCGACAGTTGCCACCGTGACGGCCGCCGGCATCGTGGCTCCGCTGGCCACCACCCTGAGTCCGACGCACGCCGCGCTCCTTGCCCTCGCGATCGGAGCGGGTTCGCTCTTCTTGTCCCACGTCAACGACGCCGGCTTCTGGCTCGTGAAGGAACTTTTCGGCCTCACCGTCGGGCAGACCTTCAAGACGTGGTCCGTGATGGAAACACTGATTTCGTTGGTCGGCTTTGGCTTCATCATGCTTTTGTCGCTGGTGTTGTAGCCGGGATTCCGGCACTGGGAGTTTCAACAACAGGAAAGCCCGACGACGGCCCCGCGTACCGGTATTGATCCCGGAGGCGGGGCCGCCGTCGTCCTTTCCGCGCGGAAAGGCTCAGCTGAGCTTTTCCGCGGCGTAGATCTTGATGCCTTCGCGCAGGTAGGACGCCAGTCCGGGCCGCACTTTGTCGTAGTTGGCGGTGAAGCGGGGGTCGTCTACGTACATTTGGCCCAAGCCAACGTACGATTCCGCACTCGGGGTCCAGCTAAGGCAGATCCAGGCGTAATGGCGTTCGACGGCGGCCTGCACCGCCGGATCGTCAGCGGGGAGGGCGGCGTCGAGGCAGCGGGCGAGATCCTCGTTCACAGCGGCGTACTCCTCCATGAACGCTTGCTTCTGGTCCAGCGTCATCGCCGCGTGGCGCGCATTGCTGGCATCGACCGCTTGGTCGCCCCAGCGCTGGCGGGCTTCTGACTCATACGGGTTGTTGTCGAAATCCTTGAAGATATTTTCAGCGGTCATGTTTTCTCCTTGACGTAGTGCTGCGATGGTGGCGTCCACTGTGCGGGACATCCGATCCAGCCGGTCGCGCTCGGCCAGGAGCCATTCCTTGTGGACGGCGAGGGCCTCCACCGGATCGGCCTGGCCATCCAGAACTTCGCCAATGGTCTCGAGCCCAAGGCCAAGTTCACGAAGCAGGAGGATGCGCTGCAGGCGGAGCAATTCCCGCTGGCCGTAGAACCGGTAACCGTTCGGTCCGGTATGCGCCGGTTCCAGCAATCCCATGTGGTCGTAGTGGCGCAAGGTCCGAGACGACACCTTGCTTGCCTTGGCTACCTCGGAGATCGTCCAGCCTGCTGCTTCGTCTTGCTTCATGCTTCAAGCGTAGAAGTTGACGTTACGTCAAGGTCAAGACTTTCGCCGGTGGAATGGCGCGCTACGTCAACGGCGCGTCCGCGACAGTGGGAAGTGACGGCTTCTTCGAGCCGCCTAAGGGTTCCACCGTGATGCCGATCGCGGCGGCGTTCGATATTCCCTTGACGACGGCCGGGTGGCTCAAGGCTTCGGCATCCATGAGGCCTTGGGACACGGGCGCGGAGCCATCCTTGGGAATGAGCCACATTTGGTACACCTTGCCTGCAGGGGGAGCGGGGACCCCGTTCATCCGGACCACCACGGCATTCTTGGAACTCGAGATAGACACTGTGGCCGTGCCGCCGCCGTCGACGTTCACAGTGGCTTGCCGCACGTCCTGGGCGTGCAGGACCTGGTTCACGGGGTCGTTTTGCCCCGCGACGTACACGCCGACTCCGATGCCGCCGACCGCCAGCACCACGGCAGCCGCCGCAGCGGCAAGCCAAAGGCGCAAGCCGGCGAGCCGCCGTCGTTCCCGTTTTTCCTTCGCCGCACCGAAATCAACGACGTCGGAGCCAGCCGCGGCCGGGGCTCCGGCTTGCCCGTCCGGAACCAAGGATGGCCCGGACGCCGCCGTCGGATGCGGCGGCAGGCGACGCACAATATCGTCGAGGAGTGCTGCGGGAGGCTCGGCCTCGACGGTGAAGGCCGCCGCGAGGGCTTCGCGGGACTGCCGCACCCGCTCCAGGAAAGCCGAACGTTCCGGGGCGGTCTCAAGGTAGCGGTCGATTTCCGCGCGCTCGGTATCCGTCAGTGCGTCGAGGGCGTAGATCTCGGCAAGTTCGAGGAGCCTGCCCTCCACGAGGTCGGCGGCGATGTCATTGGCAAACATCCTGCGCGTGTATCCGTCCTTCCCGAGGTTTCCTTGTCCATCATCGAGTCCGGCCATCTCAGTCGACCCCCATGCAGGCCTTGAGGCGGAGGAGTCCATCGCGGATCCGCGACTTGATGGTTGGAATCGCGGCACCGAGGCGTTCGGCGACCTCCCGGTACGTCAGCCCGCCATAGTAGGCGAGCCGGACGGATTCCAATTGGGTGGGAGTGAGGGTTCCAAGGCAACGGGTGACGGCTTCAGCTTCGAGCTTGGTGCCGGCTTCCTCTTCCACCGAATCGTGGTCGGGGTCCTGGCTCGCCGCACCGTACCTTGCTTCGCGGTCCGTGGCGGACTGTGCCGAGCGGACGCGGTCGATGGCGCGACGGTGCGTGATGGTCATGAGCCAGGCGAGGGGACTGCCCGCGGCGGGGTCGAACGTGGAAGCTCTTTGCCACACCTGGATGAATACTTCCTGCGTGGTGTCCTCGCTCAGGCCCGCGTCGATAAGGACCCGCTTGGCCATGCCGAAAACGCGCCGGGCAGTGAGCTGGTAGAACTCCTTGAAGGCAGCTTGGTCGCCGCCCGCGATCTGGCCGAGGAGGCTTGCGAGCTGGGCATTCGAGCCGGCAAGCAGTTCCGGGGCTTCCGAGCCCCCCACATTGGGTGTATCCATTACCGTCCAGCATAGGTTGCCGGGCACCCGGGTAGAACCAGGGGCCCTGTGAGTCGCCAGAGTAGTCACGTGCGCCCCCTTTCCGCTAACAGGCTGAATTTGCCTGCACGGGGTATTCGGCGCGGCTGGTCCTTTGGATTGCCGGCTAAACCTGGGCGCCGGCGAAGCCGTGTTGGCGCCAGGCCTCGTACACGGCGATCGAGGCGGCGTTGGCGAGGTTCAGCGAACGCAAGGAAGGCAACATGGGGAGCCGTACGCGGGCTGTGACGTGGGAGTCCTCTTTCAACCAAGCCGGAAGGCCCACCGATTCCGGACCGAACATCAGGACGTCGCCTTTTTGGTAAGCGATGTCCGTGTAGGAGGTATCGCCGTCGGACGTGAACGCGAAGACGCGCTCGGGCTGCAAAGCCGCCCACGCCGCTTCGATGTCCGGATGCACCGTGACGACGGCGAGGTCGTGGTAATCGAGTCCAGCGCGGCGGAGTTTCGCGTCGGAGAAGTCGAAACCGAGCGGCTCCACGAGGTGCAGTTCGGCACCCGTGATGGCGGCGAGTCGGATGGCGTTTCCCGTGTTTCCCGGGATTTCAGGGGTGTGGAAGAGGATGCGGAACACGTATCAATCCTAGCGAGCGGCGGGGAAGGGCATGGTTGGGTGCTTGGCGGTGCCGGGCGGGTCAGTGCATGCCACGCAGCAAGCGCGCGAGGACGGGCACAACCACCGTGTTCGGGACCGGCCCGGAACTCAGGAATTGTTTGAGGCCGCGGGCCAATCCGGCGGCATTGACGATTTGTACCGAGCCGTACTCCCCGTCTGTCCGCCGATAGTGGTCGATGACCGGTTCGTGCGGGTTGCCGTCCGTGCTGTGCACCACCACCCATCCCGTGACATTCAGCTCCGGGAAGATCTCCTGCATGTGGCGGACGATCAGCTCGAGCTGGGGTGGGGGAACCGCGCGGCCGCCGTGCCGGAGTGCGAGCCCGTCCCAGGCGTAAGCGCCCTTGGGCAGAAGCATGGAGCCGATGAGCGCGAGCCGGTATCCGGCGAGCAAGGCGTGGTCTATGTGGCTGTTGTCCGACGGCGAGAGCAATCCGTTGATGAGCCGGGCCGAGGGAATGGCGGGCAGTATTTGCCGGCTGATCAGCTGCACGGTCCGCATTTCCCGTTGGATGCGTGCCTCTGCGCCGAAGATCCCGCGTTTCCTTGGCATGCCGTGGACTTGCAAGGCTGCTTCGCCCTTCGAGAGGAGCGGGACTTCGAGGGGGTCGTCGAATGACGGCACATAGACGGGCGCGTCGCCGGCGGTGTTGCGCGGCGTGTTGGGCCGGTGGGCTCCCGCGGACGGGCGGGCTTCGGCCCGCGGAGCGCTGGCCCCGCTATAGTCCGGCCTTTCGGGTTGCGGGCTGAATTTCCCTGAAGTGCTGCTGGCGTAGCGGCGGTCGTACTCCGCGCGGCGCTTGGGATCGATCAGGGTTTCATAGGCGAGGGTGATTTGCCGGAAGGCCGCGGGATCGCCGCCGTGGTCCGGGTGGGCGAGCCTGGCAGCCTTGCGGTAGGCCACCTTGATTTCCTTGTCCGTGGCCGTGACGGAAACCCGGAGGACCTGATAGTGGGAACTGCTGCCCTCAGCCAACGACGGCCTTTCTCTGCGATCTTCGACGGTTTCGCCGCCCGGCGCGGAGCAGCGGTCTTGGCAAGTCTAGCCAGCCATTCAGGAGAACGACGGCGGGCCGCCCTTTAGTTCCCGGGTTCACCTGCGTGTTCCCGGGTTCACCTGCGTGCCGCGAGGGTTCGACGGCGGCCGCGGGGCTGGGGGATGGGGCCTCCGGCCGGGGTGATCGGGACAGCGAAAAGCCAGGACCCCCTATGGGAGGTCCTGGCTTTCGTTTCGCGGGTTGCGGATCCGAACGCAGGTTGGCGGGCTGGTCAGCGGCGGGCGGACCCGGACAAGCGGTTGAGGGCGAGTGCGCCCACCAACAGCCCGAAGTCGCGGAGCGCTACGTCGAAGAAATTGCCGAGGACCAGCAGATTCACGATGATTCCGAGGAGCCACACGGCTACCAGGAGTGAACCGAAGCGCGGGCGGACCGCCACCGCGATCCCGGCCACGATCTCCACGACTCCCACGATGTACATGAACGTCTGAGCCGGTATGGGCACCACGGTTGTGGCCACCGGCGCGAGGTACATCGTCCAGTGCGTGAGCAGGTTGGTGAACTTGTCCAGGCCGAAAATGATGGGAGCGACGGTGAATACCGTCCGGAGCAGGAGGAAGGCCTGCCGTTGCGGATCGGCGGCCAGCAAGGATCCGGATTTCGCCCGGGCAGGGGTCGATGCAGTTGTCATGATGCCTTCTTTCTAAAAGTTGATATCTTGATTTTAGAAAGCTCCCCGGGATTAAGCAATGGATGTTGTTTTTAGAGATAAGCTTGGTTCATGAGCGGAATTCCCTGGCTTCGCCGGCTGTCGGCAGTGGCGTCCCTTGACGACCGCAATCGCCGTCGCCTGTATGAACACGTGTGCCGGGCGAACCGCCCGGTCAGTCGCGACGACGCCGCCATGGCTCTTGGCCTTCCCCGAAGCACGGCGTCCTTCCACCTCGACCGCTTGGTGCGCGACGAGCTCCTGAAGGTCGAATTCCGCAAGCTCGGCAGCAAGGTCGGCCCGGGTTCAGGGCGCCCCGCCAAGCTGTACACGTCCGTCGTTGACGAGATCGGCGCGTCCGTTCCGGAACGGAACTACGACCTCGCCGGCGACGTGATGGCCTCCGCGCTCCACCGGATGATGGACGACGGCGGCTCGCCGCGCGAAACCCTCCTCGAAACCGCTTATGCACGCGGCCGCGCCGCGGGCGGGAATGGAGCGGACTTCACGGACGTACTCGAGAACTACGGTTACCGTCCGGAAGCCGACGACGACGGCGGGTACTCGCTCGCGAACTGCCCATTCCACCGCCTGGCGGAAGGACATGTTGATGTTGTCTGCGCCATGAACGGCGCCTTCCTCAGCGGAGCCGCAGCCGCTTGCGGGGTCGAGCAGGACCGGGTCGCGGGCGACGACCGGGAAGGGTACTGTTGCGCCCGGATCCGGCCTGAACACTGATCCCACCTGGACACGGATCCCGCCCGGACCCTGATCCCACTTGGACGCTGATCCCACCTGGACACTGGTTCGCCTGCACCGCCGTGCCGCCTTCGGTCCTGCAGCGTTCTGCCAACACGTAGGCCACAAGCGAATCGCGCTCGTTAGACTTAAGCAGTGCCTGTTTACTTGGACCATGCCGCCACCACCCCGATCTCCGAAGTCGCCCTTGCGGCAATGACCCGGGAGCTGGCGCGGACCGGCAATCCTTCATCGCTGCACGCCTCGGGGCGGCGCGCGCGCCGTTCAGTGGAGGAAGCCCGCGAATCCATCGCGGCGGCAGCGGGAGCGCACCCTTCCGAACTTATCTTCACCTCGGGAGGCACCGAGGCCGACAACCTCGCGGTCAAGGGCTTGTATTGGGCACGCCACGACGAAAACGGTCGTCGGACGCGGATCCTGTGCTCCGCCGTCGAGCATCACGCCGTGCAGGACACCGTTGAGTGGCTCGAACGGCATGAGGGCGCAGAAGCCGTCTGGCTGCCCGTTGATTCCCAAGGAGTGGTGCGGCTCGACGCCGTCCGCGCCGAAATCGAACGCGACCCGGAGTCGATCGCGTTGGTGACCGTAATGTGGGCCAACAACGAGGTCGGCAGCATCCAGCCCATCAGGGAGATCGTGGATCTCGCGTCGGCCCACGGCATCCCTGTACATTCGGACGCCGTGCAGGCCTTCGGTTCCATTCCCTTGAGCTTCCGCGAATCGGGTCTGGCCGCGATGTCGGTCTCGAGCCACAAAATCGGCGGTCCCGTGGGGATAGGCGCGCTCTTCCTTGGCCGGTCCGTCAAGGTCACGCCCACCCAACACGGTGGCGGGCAGGAACGCGACGTCCGCTCCGGAACGTTGGATACGGCGTCGATCTCCGCGTTTGCCGCCGCGGCTGAATCCGCGGCACGGAACCTGGCGTCCGAACGTGAGCGGATCAGCGCATTGAGGGACCGCATCGTCGACGGCGTCACAGCTGCCATCCCGGAAGCCGTGTTGCGCGGAGCTCCGGGCGACGCGCGGCTACCCGGGAACGCGCACTTCACCTTTCCCGGCTGCGAGGGCGATTCACTGCTCTTCCTCCTGGACCTCGCGGGGATCGAATCGTCAACCGGATCCGCGTGCACGGCCGGCGTCCCCAGGCCCTCCCATGTCCTGCTGGCCATGGGGCTGGACGAGGACACCGCCCGGGGAGCGCAGCGCTTCAGCTTGGGCCATGCGTCGAACGACGCCGACGTGGACGCGCTCCTCAAAGCGCTCCCGGAAGCCTACGCCCGCGCGAAGCAGGCCGGCATGGCCGGCCACGAATCCAGCATCCAGACCGCGGCGACGGTTGCCCGCGGCCGGGGGTCCGGCACATAGGGTATCGACGCCGCAGACCCCAGGCGAGGCTCAGCCGGCTTGAGCTCAGCCTTTGGGCAAGAAATCGTCAAGAGGCACGCTTGTATCAACCAGGCGCTCAGCATCGACCGTGACGCGGCCAGAAATGAGCGCCTTGATGGGCTTCTGCACCCGCTGCTGGTTGACGCTCATGCCCGCCACTACTGTGCTGTCCCGGAGCCAGAAGGCGATGAAGCTGCCTTCCTCCAGCGAGCCACGGACCACGGGCTCCGCACCCGCCGCGAGTGTGGCGTAGCCGGAGTACTCCATGGATGCGTCGTATTGGTCCGTATAGAAATAGGGCACCACGTCCATGACGGCGTCTTGGCCGAGCATCGACTTGGCCGCCACCTTGCCGCCATTGAGCGCGTTGTGCCAGTGTTCGCTGCGGTGGTGCTCGCCCGTGAACGGGTGGAGCGCGTTTGCAACGTCTCCAGCAGCGAAGATGTCCGGGTCGCTGCTCCTGAGGGAGGAATCGACCAGGATCCCGTTCTTGATGTCAAGCCCGGCGGCCTCGGCTAAAGCGGTATCCGGCGCGACGCCGACGGCCATCACCACGAGGTCTGCGGGAAGGACTTCGCCCGTATTGGTAACGACTGCTTGGGCCCTGCCGTCATCGCCCCTGACTTCCGCGGCGCTCGCGGGCAGGCGGAACTGCACGCCGCGCTTTTCGTGCAGGCCGCGGAAGTAGGCCCCTAGTTCGGGTCCGATGGCGATGCTAAGCGGCACGTCTTCAAGCCCCATGAGGGTCACGCTGTTGCCATATTCCGTGGCAGCCGCCGCAAGTTCCATCCCGATCCACCCGGAGCCGATCATCACAACTTTCTTGCCGCCGCCGGAGAGCTTCTCCTTGAGCCCGCGGGAGTCGTTGAGCGTCCGGAAAGTCATGACGCCCTCGAGTTCCGAGCCCGGCAGGGGAATCCGCCGCGGCTGGGCTCCCGTGGCAATCAGCAGCCTGTCGTAGCGGAGCTCGCTGCCCGAATCCAGTTGTACGGCGTGGGCGCCCCGATCGATCGCCGTGGCAGCCACCTTAAGGAGGAGTTCGACGTCGTTCTCCTGGTACCAGCCGGGCGGCACCACCGGGACGGTATCTTCGGCGGCCTTGCCGAGGAGGAATTCCTTGGAGAGCGGAGGCCGGAGGTACGGCGTCTCGTTCTCGGCGCACACTACGGTGATGCGCCCTTCGAATCCTTCTGCGCGGAGCGTCTTGGCCGCTGTGGCTCCGGCCAAACCGCCGCCGGCGATGACGATGTGTTCAGTGTCCATCATGACTCGATTCGCTCTGGACGCGGAAGCCGGCTGGGCGCTGAGGAGTGCACGAACCGGCATCTAAAACTGACAATTTTGACTTTAGATTTCCCGGCTGCCGGGGTCAAGGCATTTTCGGGCCTGATCGGGCGGGCGCTAGAATAGACGGGCGCGTCCCCTTGCTTCAGGTCCTTGAGGCGCGATTCTTCCCCTATCTTCAACAGAAAGCCAGCATGCGAGTTCTTGCAGCCATGAGCGGCGGAGTCGACTCCGCCGTTGCCGCCGCCCGTGCCGTCGAGGCCGGGCACGACGTCGTCGGCGTCCACCTGGCGCTGTCCCGCATGCCCGGAACCCTCCGGACCGGCAGCCGTGGCTGCTGCACGATCGAGGATTCCCGGGACGCTTGGCGGGCTTGCGACGTGCTCGGTATCCCTTACTACGTCTGGGATTTCTCCGAACGCTTCAAGGAAGACGTCGTCCAGGACTTCATCGACGAATACGCCGCGGGCCGCACGCCCAACCCCTGCATGCGCTGCAACGAGCGGATCAAGTTCGCCGCCTTGCTGGAGAAGGCCATTGCCCTGGGATTCGACGCCGTCTGCACGGGCCACTATGCGAAGGTCATCACGGACGCGGAAGGCAATCCCGAACTTCACCGGGCCGCCGACTGGGCAAAGGACCAAAGCTACGTGCTGGGTGTCCTGACCCACGAGCAGCTCAAGCACTCCGTGTTCCCCTTGGCCGAGACCCCCTCGAAGGCCGAGGTCCGGGCAGAGGCCGAGCGCCGCGGCTTGTCTGTCGCCAACAAGCCGGACAGCCACGACATTTGCTTCATCCCTGACGGCGATACCGCTGGTTGGCTTGCCGAGAAGATCGAGATGGCCTCGGGCGACATCGTGGATGAAACCGGCGCCAAGGTCGGCGAGCACCCGGGTGCCAACGCCTTCACCGTGGGACAGCGCCGCGGCCTGAAACTCGGCACCCCGGCCGCAGACGGGAAGCCGCGGTTCGTCTTGGAGATCCGGCCCAAGGAAAACAAAGTGGTGGTCGGGCCCGAAGCGCTGCTTGCCATCGACGAGATCCGTGGCATCAAGGTGTCCTGGGCCGGCCTGCCGATCGCGGAGGTCGCCACGGGCGAGGTATTCGATTGCCATGCGCAGGTCCGTGCCCATGGCGACCCCGTTCCAGCCAAGGCCTCCGTTGAACGTCACCTCGACGAGGCCGGCATCGAGCGCGAAAGCCTCGTGGTGACGCTCATCGATTCCCTGCGCGGCGTCGCTCCTGGACAGACGATCGTGCTGTACCAGGGAACGCGCGTACTCGGGCAGGCAACCATCGATGCCGCCCGTTCCCTCCAGCGCACGGCCTTGTAGCCTGCCGGCCTTGTAGCGGCCGGTCGTGTAGCCTGCCGGCCTTGCAGCCTGCCGGTCGTGTGGCCTGCCGGTCGTGTAGCCTGCCGCGCGCCTTGAGCGCGGGGAGCCCCTGAGCTCCAATCGTGACCGGACCTCCCGGCGGGTCACCCCTCACGCCTTCGTGGCCTCCGATTTTTGAGCATCCTTCATCTACGCCGTCCGCATGAGCTGGAAAGAAACGTTCGTACGCCTTGGCCAAGGCAAGTTCGACGGGGCAGGAGAGTGAGTGCGGACGCTGATGAAAAGTAAAGTTTGTGTCTCAACTCACATGATAAAACGTTTCACCCCGTCCGGCTTCTGGTTGAATCGTGGAATCAGGAGTCTGCGCTCCGAAGAAATTACCGACGGCGGCATGCCGTATCCATCGAACAGAAAGTTCACAGATGGCAATGAACAAGAAAGCTTTGCGAAGCGTCATCGCGCTTGCAAGCATCTCCGCTTTCGCTTTGACGGCCTGCACGGGCCCGTCCGGCGGAGGCGGTTCGGCTTCTTCAGCTGCCAGCGGCCCGATCGCTTACGGCACCACCGACAAGGTGACCGCACTCGACCCCGCTGGTTCGTACGACAACGGTTCCTTCATGGTCATGAACCAGGTCTATTCCTTCCTGCTCAACTCGAAGCCGGGAAGCGCCGATCCCGTGCCGGACCTGGCGCAGTCGGCGTCGTTCACGTCCCCCACCGAGTACACGGTCAAGCTGAAGCCCGGATTGAAGTGGGCCAACGGCCACACGCTGGATTCCACGGACGTCAAGTTCTCCTTCGACCGCCAGCTCAAGATCAACGACCCCGCCGGCCCCGCGTCGCTGCTGGCGAACCTGGAAAGCGTCAGCACCCCGGACGCCGACACCGCAGTCTTCAAGCTCAAGCTCGCCAACGACCAGACGTTCCCGCAGATCCTGAGCAGCCCGGCGGCCCCGATCGTCGACCACCAGGTCTTCCCGGCCGACAAGCTGCTTTCGGATGACGACATCGTGAAGGCCAAGGCGTTCTACGGCCAATACACGATCGACAGCTACAAGAAGAACGAACTCATCAGCCTCAAGGCCTACCCGGACTACCAGGGGGTACTGGGCAAGCCGGCCAATGACGCCGCGACCATCAAGTACTACGCCGAGCCGACCAACATGAAGCTGGATATCCAGCAGGGCAACATCGATGTTGCCAACCGCAGCCTCAGCGCAACCGACGTCGACGACCTCAAGAAGGACTCGAAGGTCAAGGTCAACATCGGACCCGGCGGCGAAATCCGCTACATCACGTTCAACTTCGACACCATGCCGTTCGGCGCGAAGACTCCGGACGCGAACCCGGCGAAGGCCCTGGCCGTGCGCCAGGCGATCGCCGACCTCGTAGACCGCCAGGCCATTGCCGACCAGGTCTACAAGGGCACATACCTGCCGCTGTACTCCAACGTACCCAACGGTTTCCTGGGCGCGAACCAGTCGTTCAAGGACGCTTACGGCGACGGCACCGGTAAGCCGAGCCTGGACAAGGCCAAGAAGGTCCTCTCCGATGCCGGCGTCAGCAGCGCCGTCACGCTGAACCTGCAGTACAACCCGGACCACTACGGCAGCTCCTCGGGCGACGAATACGCAATGATCAAGGACCAGCTCGAGAAATCCGGCTTGTTCAAGGTCAACCTGCAATCCACCGAATGGGTGACGTACAGCAAGGCGAGCCGTGCCGACGAATACCCGCTGTTCCAGTTCGGTTGGTTCCCCGACTTCAGCGATTCCGACAACTACCTCACTCCGTTCTTCCCGAACGGCGGCTTCCTGAAGAACCACTACAACAACCCGACGGTCACCGACCTGATCAACAAGCAGCTGACCACCACGGACAAGTCGGGCCGCGAGGCGACAATCCAGCAAGTCCAGAACGCGTTGGCGAAGGACATTTCCACGCTTCCGCTGCTCCAGGGCGCCCAGGTTGCCATCTCGGCAAACGGTGTGAACGGCGTCGACAAGACGCTCGACGCATCCTTCAAGTTCCGTTTGGGAACTGTTTCCAAGTAAGCAGCCCGTCAGGGGGAGGCGGGCGCCAACAGGCGCTTGCCTCCCCTTTGCTGCTGATTGCCACACATCAAAGCAAGGCCCCGCGCGATCCGCGGGCTATGAACTTTAGGTAGCAATGACAACACTTATTGAGGTGCCCGACGTCGAGCCGGTCGCCGTCGCTCCGAAGCGCAAATCAGGGCAGGGCGGGGGCCTGGGCAGGTACATCGTGGTCAGGTTCTTCCTGATCATTCCCACGATCTTCATCCTGGTCACGCTCGTGTTCTTCCTCATGCGGGTCATCGGTGACCCCATCACCGCCGCGCAGGGCGGCCGGCTTCCTCCAGACGTCCTTGCCCAGCGAATCCACGACGCCGGTTACGACCGGCCCATCTTCGTCCAGTACTTCGAATACCTGGGCCAGGTTGTCACGGGCAACTTCGGCACCACCATCACGGACCGGCGACCCGTCGTCGAAATGCTTTCCACCTTCGGCGCCGCCACGCTGGAACTGTCCATCAACGCGCTCATCGTGGCGCTCGCCGTCGGCATTCCCCTCGGGCTCCTCGCCGCACAACGCCGCGACCGCGCGACGGATGCCTTCCTCCGCTTCTTCGCCATCCTGTGCTACGCGACCCCGGTGTTCTTCTCCGGACTGCTGCTCAAGCTCACCTTCTCGGTCTGGCTCGGTTGGCTGCCGGTAGCGGGACGCGCCTCGACCCGTACGGAACTGGCCATGAGCAGCCTCGCGGCTCCCAGCGGCATCTACTGGCTCGACGCCCTCCGCAGCGGCAACTTCGCGGCACTCGGCGACGTCGTCTCGCACGCCGTGCTTCCCGCCATCGCGCTCGGATTCCTCACCGCCGGTGTCTTCCTGCGGCTCGTCCGGACCAACGTCATTGGAACGCTGGGCAAAGACTACGTCGAGGCCGGACGGTCACGCGGCGTCAGCGAATTCCGGCTCGTCACCAAGCACGCCTACAAACCGGCCCTGATCCCCATCATTACGGTCATGGGCCTGCAGATCGCCCTCATGCTCGGTGGCGCCGTCCTGACGGAGACCACCTTTGAGTGGAAAGGACTTGGCTACCAGCTGGTGCAATACCTGAATGCCCGGGACTTCGTGGCGGTCCAGGGCATCGTGGTGCTCCTGGCCGTCATCGTCGCCATCACCAACTTCATCGTGGACGTTGTGGCCGCGCTGATCGACCCGCGAGTGAGGTACTGAGATGAGTACTGCCACATTCTCCGGCCCGAAGAAGTCCTTCTTGTCAGGGCTCCCCGTTATCTCCCACCTCAAAAAGAGCGTCGGACTCCAGCGCGGCATGCTGATCACCGGGCTGGTCCTGACCGGATTCTTCCTGCTGTGCACCATCCTGGCGCCATTCATCGCTCCCTATGGCTACTCGCAGCTCAGCGACCAAAGCGGTTCATTCCCCGCGCAGCAAGCCCCCAGCAGCAAGCACCTCCTGGGAACCACAGTGGGCGGATACGACGTCCTTTCGCGGGTTCTCTGGGGTTCGCAGACCGCGGTGACCGTGATTGTGGTGGCCGTCGCCATGTCGATTTTCCTTGGCGTCGCGCTCGGCCTGCTCAGCGGATACTACGGCGGGTGGCTGGACCGGGTTCTCGTGGTCATCGCCGATGCCATCTACGCGTTCCCCTCCTTGCTCCTCGCGATCGTCATGTCGATCGTCATCAGCCACGGCCAGTCGAGCTTCTGGGGCGGCATCCTCGCGTGCGCCTTCTCGATCACCGTGGTGTTCGTACCGCAGTATTTCCGGGTGATCCGCGCTGAGACCATCAGGCTCAAGGCCGAACCGTTCGTGGAATCAGCCATGGTGCTTGGCGCATCGAGCATGCGCATCATCGGCAGGCACATCTTCAAGAACGCCACGCGGACGCTTCCGCTGATGTTCACCCTCAACGCCTCAGAGTCGATCCTGACCCTTGCGGGGCTCGGCTTCCTGGGATTCGGCATCGAGCCATCCTCCGCGGCCGAATGGGGATTCGACCTCAACAAGGCCATGGCGGACGCATCCTCAGGAATTTGGTGGACAGGTGTCTTCCCTGGCATCGCCATCGTCCTCACTGTCCTTGGACTCACGTTGGTCGGCGAGAGCATCAACGACCTCAACGATCCCCGCCTGCGCGGCCGGAAGCGTGCAGGAGGCAAGCCCTCCCGTTCCACGGCAGCCGTTGGACAGGGCGGAAATACAGGAGCAGGTACCGGTTCCGTAGCAGGAAACGGTACTCCGGAAGCAGGTAACGCATGACTACCAACATCGGCAACATCTCGGACCAGCCGTTGCCTACGGACCAGCCCGTCCTCGATATCGAGCGGCTCAAAGTCACCTTCGCGACTGACAGCGGCGACGTCTACGCCGTCAAGGACGTCAGCCTGGAGGTCAAAGCCGGGGAAGTCCTTGCGATCGTCGGCGAATCCGGATCAGGCAAGACGGTCACGGCCAAGACCATCCTGGGACTCCTTCCCGAAACGGCTATCAGCTCCGGCGCGGTCCTGATCAAAGGCAACAACGTCATCAGCGTCAGCCGGTCCAAGTTGCGGAAAATCCGCGGCCGGGATGTCGCGATGGTGTTCCAGGAACCCTCGACCGCACTGAACCCGGTGTTCACCGTTGGCTGGCAGATCGCCGAAGGCATCAGGGCCCACGCAGCGGACGGGCACCGGATCTCGGCCAGGGAAGCCAAGAAAAGGGCCACCGAGGCATTGCGGAAAGTGGGAATCCCGGAGCCGGAAGTCCGGGTCAACTACTATCCCCACCAGCTCTCGGGCGGGCAGAAACAGCGCGTGGTCATCGCGGCCGCCCTTGCGTTGAATCCCGGACTGATCGTGGCCGACGAACCGACGACGGCACTCGACGTCACGGTACAGGCCGAAATCCTGCAGCTCCTTCGCGACCTGCGTGACAAGTACGGGACCTCGATTGTGCTCATTACGCACAACATGGGCGTCGTCGCGGACCTCGCGGACCGCGTGGTGGTCATGTACCAAGGAGACGTGGTGGAAGAGGCCCCCGCCAAGGCGCTGTTCGCCGAGCCCAAGCAGGACTACACCAAGAACCTGCTGGCGTCCGTCCCGCACCTTGGCCGGAACTCGGCGTCCGAGGGAGCCACGGAACGGCTGCACCAGGGCGGGAAGGTCCTTGTGGAGGCAAAGAACCTCACCATCGAGTACCCGGGCCGGCTCGGCAGGCCGGGGTTCAAAGCCGTGGACAACGTCAGCTTCACCCTTTCCGAGAATGAAGTCTTCGGGTTGGTGGGCGAGTCCGGTTCGGGAAAGTCCACCATCGGCAGGGCCATCGCGGGCCTGAACCGGGCCACTGGCGGCAGCCTCAAAGTCCTCGGATACGAAATGCTGGACTTCAAGGAACACACGTTCAAGCCCTTGCGCAAGGACATCGGCTTCGTCTTCCAGGATCCTGCCGCGTCGTTCAACCCCCACTTGACCATCGGTGAATGCGTCGCGGAGCCGCTGCTGATCCACACCCACCCGAGCCCGGCTCAAGCACGCCAGCGCGTGGCGCAGTTGCTCGAATCGGTACAGTTGCCGGCGTCGTACGCTGAACGGTTCCCGCACGAACTCTCCGGCGGCCAGCGCCAGCGCGCGTCACTTGCGCGTTCGCTCGCGCTCAACCCGCGCCTGCTGATCGCCGACGAGCCGACGTCCGCATTGGACGTCTCCGTCCAAGCGAAAGTCCTGGAGCTGTTCAAGGACATCCAGGAAGAGTTCGGCTTCGCCGCGCTGTTCATCAGCCACGACCTCGCAGTGGTGGACATGCTCTCCCATTGGGTGGGCGTGTTGTTCAAGGGCAACCTGGTGGAACAGGGGATCGGCAGCCAGATCATGGGCAATCCGCAGCACGATTACACCCGTCGGCTCATTGCCTCGCTCCCGGTGCCGGATCCGGACGAACAAGCCCGACGGCGGGAAGAGCACCGCGCGCTGTTGGGCATCTAGCCCGCTCTGCAGCACCCGAAGCAAAAAAGGGACATGCCCACCCCTCTCCCGGAGGGGTGGGCATGTCCCTTCGCGCTATTCGGACACCACGGCGATGTTGAACAGCTTGCCTTGCGGCTGGCGCATGAAGATCCGCAGCCACAGCGCCATCCACATCTCCATGCCACGCGCGACTTCAAGCCCGCCAAGGTCGCGGATGTGTCCGGGTAGCCAGCCGAACTCCCGCAGGATCCCGACGACGGCGGCCTTCGCGTCGTCGTCGTTGCCGGCCACGAAGACGTCGTGTGCGCCGCCGTCGAGCCGAAGCGGGTCGACCATGAGCGGAGCGGTGACGGTGTTGAGGGCCTTCACCACGCGCGCATCCGGAAATGTACGCTGTATGGTCTCGGCAATGCTGTCTGTGTTGCACACCGACAAGGACGGCGGAAACCCATGGGAAAAATCCAAGGGGTTGGACACATCCAGCAGGACCTTGCCGGCCAGGTTTGCCGCGCCGGCTTCTTCCAGCGCCGCAAGCGAAACTGTGCCGGGCGTCGCGTTGATCACGAGCTCGGCCATGGCCGCGGCTTGGGCAAAGGAGCCGGCGCTGGCTCCCGGGCCAGCCTGCGCCGCCCATTCGGTGCCTTTAGGGTTGCCGGCCTCGCGGGAACCCATCATGACTTCATGGCCGAGCGCCACCAGCTTGCCGGCCAGTGCGTGACCGACCATTCCGGTGCCAAGAACTGCGATTTTCATGCGTGCTCTCCTTAACGTTGGCGCGGACATGCCCATTGTGCCCCTCAAGGGGATGCCCGCACACCTAGACTGGAGGAATGACCGAGCAGAACCACGCCCTCCCTGACGCCGATTCCTTCGATCCTTCCGCCAGCTCCCTTGCCGGCCATGTGGACCAGGCAGTCATGGACGAACTGCTCTCCATCCGCTCGAGCATCGACAACATCGACGCCACGCTTGTCTACCTCCTCGCGGAACGCTTCAAGGCGACCCAGAAAGTGGGCGTCCTCAAAGCGACCTACAAGCTCCCGGCAGGCGATCCCGGCCGGGAAGCTGCCCAGATTGCCAGGTTGCGGCGGCTCGCCGAGGAAGCGCACCTCGATCCCGCGTTTGCCGAGAAATTCCTGAATTTCATCATCAGCGAGGTCATCAGGCATCACGAAGCCATAGCCGAGGACCACCAAGCGACCATCGCCCAGGCCTGAGCGCGTGCCAGAAGCCGTGCAAAAACAGGTCACTGCGACCGCTCCGGGACCGTGGCCAGGGACGGACGCTCTTGAAGCCCAGCGGATCATCCGTGGCGAGCTCGGCAGTCCGCACCTTCCCTTCCTCGCGGAACTGCCCGATCGCGGCGTAGGCTCCGATCCCCTCGGCAGGACTGCATCGCTCCTTGTTGAACTGGCCGTGGATGTGCAACCACACGGATGGCGTCTGGTTGATCGTCCCGGGAAGGACCAGCGGCGCGCAGCGTCCGCGCTTGCCAGCGATATCAACGTCCTGGCAGATGTCGCCGGTTCTGAAGATACCTCTGCTGAGGCACTGAAAATCCAGTTGCGCGGTCCCATGAGCCTCGCAGCGGGCCTGTATCTGCACAACGGGGAGCGTGCCCTGCTCGACTTCGGCGCGCGCAGGGACATCGTGGACTCCCTGGCCGCCGGCGTTGCCGACCACGTTTCGCGCGTCCGCGCGGCGGTGCCGGGCTCCGCCGTCGTGGTCCAACTCGACGAACCTGACATCTCCGCCATTCTGGCCGGCACCATAGCCACTGCCAGCGGATACCGGACGCTCCGCGCCATTCCGGGTGAAGAAGTCACGAGTGCGTGGCGCACGGTGATCGACGCTTTGCGTGCCGCCGGGGTGGCCGAGGTGGTGGTGTCCGTTCCGGAGATCGAAGCCCCCATCCAACGGATCCTCGCCTCGGGTGCGGACGGCATCGCCGTTCCGCTCAAGGCGTTGACAACGCGCCAGTGGGAACAGCTCGCCGGGGCCGTTGAGGCAGGAAAAACGCTGTGGGCCGGCGCGCTCCCAACGGACGACCCATCGGCGAAGCTGCCGCGCACCGCTGACGTCGTGGACTGCGTTTGGCGCCCCTGGCGCCAACTTGGCCTGCCGCCGTCGAGCCTTGGGGCAGTGCGCGTCACGCCGTCGGACGGTTTGGCCGGCTATTCGCCGTCAGGCGCCAAGGAAGTACTGACCCGGTTGACGCAACTGGCGGATGGACTGAACCAACTCGCGCTCGGCTGACTTTTTACCCCGCCCCTAGACGCGCGGCTCCCAACGTTCCGGTTCCGCGTAGCGCGGGAGTCCGACGGCGGAAGTTGCGGTTTGCGCGGAGGATGCGGATTCGTTCGCGGGCAGCAAAGGGGCCAGCCGGTAGTCGAAGGCCCCGGCATATACGAGGACAAGTCCAACGTGCCTCTGCAGTACCTTCACCTGGATCCTATGTTTCCCTTCCGCTGCGTCCCACCACTGTTCGGCATACGCCTTCGCATCGAGGGAAGCCGGCAAGGATAGCCTGAGGGGACCCAGGAATAGACGCGTGGCACTTGAAATGCCTCGAAGGCGCCCCTCGGGCGTGACATCGAGGTCCAAATCGGTGGCGAGCCTGCGGTAGCGGCCAAGGTAATCCACCAGCCGGGTGCCGTTTTTGCCGGCTTCGGCCACGGTGGAGTCGTGGAACAACCGGGTCCGGCCCGGGAAGAAGATTTCCCGCCGGGCAGTGAGGCTCGAACGTCCGAACGGGTCAAGATGGGCGTGGTTTTCGATCCGGAACGGAACCTGCTCGCCGTACTCGGGGAAGAACGCTTGTTCCCCGGCGACGGTGGCCACAAGGGGCCGCAGCCAGCGCTGCCGGCATCCGACGACGTCGAACACGCCCTCGCCGATTCCGTACGATCCGGATCCCGGCGCAAGTGAGAAATAGTCCTGGACCTCGGGCTGCAGTTGCTGGAATTTGGCGCCCAATGCCAGTTCATAGATCGGTGTGCTCATGTGGCTCCTCGCCGGGTAGATGGATTCCAAGCTCTCGCGTGACGGTACTACAAACGGCCGGCCGCCTTGAGCCGGATATACGCATCGGCCAGCCGGGGCGGCAGGTCGAGCGGTTCGGCATCCACAACCTCGGCGCCCAATTGCCGCAAATGGGTGCTGACGGCTTCGCGGTCCAGCAGCGCCCGTTCGGCGGCCGAGGCACGGAATACCTGGCTCGCCGTCGTCCGATCTTCCTTCATGCGGCCCAGCAAGGGGTCCCGGACTGAGGCGACCAGGACGACGTGCTGCCGCAGCAGTTGCGCCACCAGGGGAATGAGGCCTTCTTCGGGGGCACCGCCGTCGAGCGACGTCAGCAGGACAACGAGGGAGCGGTGCGCCGAAATGGCCCGCACCTCGGCGGGAACCTGCCCCCAGTCCATCTCGATCAGCTCAGCCTCAAGCGGCGCCATGGCCTGCACGAGCGAACCAAGGAGATTGCCTTTCGCCGCCGAATCGACGCGTCCGCGAACGCGGCGGTCGAAAGCGAAAAAGTCCACCCGGTCACCGCCACGTTCAGCGAGGACAGCCAGAAGCAGGGCAGCCTCCATGCCGGTATCCAGCCTCGGCTCGTCCTCGATGCGCGCCGCCGCCGTACGGGAGGTATCCAGCATGATCACGACGCGGCGGTCCCGTTCCGGCCGCCACGTGCGGACCACGACGGCGGTGCGTCGCGCGGTCGCGCGCCAGTCGATCGAACGGACATCATCGCCACGGACATAGTCCCGAAGGGAATCGAATTCGGTTCCCGCCCCGCGGATCTGCACGGCCGCCTTGCCGTCGAGTTCCCGGAGTTTCCGCAACTTCGACGGCAAATGCCGCTTCGAGTTGAACGGCGGCAGGACGCGCACGCGGCCGGGGAGGGGGACCGTTCGTTGCCTGGCCGCGAGACCCAGCGGGCCGAAGGACCGCAATGTCACGTGGGGTGACGTCAGGTCCCCGCGCCGCGTCGGCCGCAGGCGTGCAGCCACACGGCGTCGCTCACCGGCCGGAACAGTGACGCGCTGGATGGGTGCGGCGTTCCCCGCGGAGGGCTGCCAGCCGTCGCGCACGAGCCCGCGGAAGGTGCGTGTGCCTCCATTGCCGAGAAGCACCACGGATTCCGCGTCCGAATGGAGCGTCACGTTGCCGGGATCCTTGCGCTCCAAGGAAAGGGCCGTTGGCGATGCCGCGAGCACCAGGTCGGCCAACAACAAAGCGAGGAGCACGGCAAGGAGGATCAGCACCGTGCCCCACGACGGAAAAAGCACCAAAGGGGCCAACGCGGCGAAAACAAGCAGCACGAAACGGCCGGTGATCGCCATTCAGCACCCCGGAGCGGTCGTCATGGGAGAGGGAACCATCACCGCGGCACGGGAACGGACGCCAGGATGCTACCCAGCACATCGTCCACGTGGACGCCGTCCATCTGGGCTTCCGGCCGCAACCCGACGCGGTGGCGCAAACATGGCAAGGACAAGGCTTTGACGTCGTCCGGGGTGACGAAATTGCGGCCGGAGAGCCACGCCCACGCCCGGGACGTGTTCAGCAACGCCGTCGCCCCGCGGGGAGAAACGCCCAATTGGAACGACGGCGCCGCCCGCGTTGCCCGGACGACGTCCACAATGTAGCCGAGGACTTCCGGGGCGACCGTCACCTGGGCCACCGACCTGCGGGCTTCTTCGAGTTCCACCACGCCGGCGACGGGCCGGACGCCCGCGGCCTTCAGGTTTCGCGGATCGAAGCCCACCGAATGCCTGCGGACCACCTCGATTTCCTCTGCCCGGCCAGGCAAGGGCATGGACAACTTGAGGAGGAAGCGGTCCAACTGGGCTTCGGGCAGGGGATAGGTGCCCTCGTACTCCACGGGGTTTTGGGTGGCAGCGACGATGAATGGCGACGGCAATGCGCGTGAGACGCCGTCGACGGACACTTGCCGTTCTTCCATCGCCTCCAACAGCGATGCCTGCGTCTTGGGCGGTGTCCGGTTGATTTCGTCGGCCAGCATGATGTTGGTGAAGACGGGTCCTTCGCGGAACGTGAATTCGGAAGTATGCGAGTCGTAGACGAGGGATCCCGTGACATCGCCGGGCATGAGGTCCGGGGTGAACTGCACTCGTTTGGTGTCGAGGCTCAGGGCCGTGGACAGTGCCCGGACCAGCAGGGTCTTGGCGACACCCGGAACGCCTTCGAGCAATACATGGCCGCCGCACAAGAGGGCGATCAGCAGGCCAGTCACGGTTGAGTCCTGCCCGACGACGGCCTTGCCGACTTCGTGGCGGACGTCCAGCAGCGCTTTGCGGGCGGGATCGGGTTCAACGGAGGGGCTTGGCTCGTGGCGTCCGGCGTCCTCCCGCACATGTCCGCCCTGGTAACCGTGGCTCCCGTCGGTGAAGCTGCTTGCTTGATTGCTCATCGGGCTATTGCCTCCTGCTCGATTCTTTCGATGCTTTGTGCCCAACGCACCAGCTCGGACTCGCTGTGCGGCTTGTGATCCAACACGACAGGGCGCAACTCTTGGGGTGCACGGTCCAGCCGCCTTGCCATTGCGTCCAGGACGGCCTCCGCGCTGGCTTCCGGACCGAGCCGGAAATGCTTGGCAAGCCTGGCCAGGGTGCCTGCCCTCAGGTTATCCGCCGCCCGCGCGACAGCCCGGGAGTCCTGGTACAGCCGGGCCCGGCCTTCAGCCGTTTCAGCGGCTTTGACCACCACGGGCAGTGGTTCGAATACCAACGGGCCGAGCCGCCGCCCCCGCCAGAGCACGGCGAGCACTGCGACAATCGCGAGCCACAGCCCGAGGAATCCAACCCACGGCGGCGCGAGGTCGTTCAGGGTCGGCGCCCGTCCGTCCTTGGGAACGTCTCCGATGCCCGGGAGGTACCAGATCAGCTCTGGTGCCGATCCGAGGGTTCGCAGGCTCAGAGCCGCGTTTCCTTCGTTTTGCAGGAGCTGGTTGCTGAGCAGCTCCGTGCTGCCGAACACTACTAGTCGGCCGTCCGCGCTGGCGGCGTACATCCCGCCGTCGCCGTTGCCCGGCCGGTAGCACGTAGTTTCGGCTCCGGCGTAAAGGAACCCACCCGTTCCGGAGACAGTCCCAGCGGCGACGGCGTCGGCCTGGCGGCATCCCGGTTCCACGGTTGTGGTGCTCGTGGGAACCACACCCGCATTCCGGATTCCGGCGCCCAACCCGCTGAGGGTCCGGAAGCCGGGAGCCACCACAACAAGGCGCCCCGCCGTCCCTTCCAAGCGGTGGAGTTGGGAGGCGCCCAGGAAGCCGTTCGGGTCGTACAGCAAAACGGTGGCTTGCGGCTTTCCGCTCAAAAGCGCGGTGGTGTTCGCGAATGAATCGGATTGGGTGACCGTGACTCCGTGCTGCCGCAGGATTTCGGCTACGGCCATGGCACCGTTCGGAGCCGGATTGCGGGCGGACAACGGAGCCGTATCCGAGCCGCCGGAGTTTTCAGCCACCGTGACGACGGCCAGAACAACAATGAGCGCTCCGATGAGTAGCCACGACGAACGGCGACGCGCCCACTCGCGGAGGTTCCGGCCCGGACCTCGTGGTTCCGTTGGCGGGGGAGTGTCGCGGCCGGTCTTGCGATCGCCGGCGCTGACCGGGGCCATCGTCATCGCGGCACCGCCAAGCCGATGCTTGCGGCTCCGGAATAGTCCGGTTTCGTTGCCGCCAACTCCGAATCCAGCGCAAGGACGTCCGCGTAATCGGCAGCCGAAGCGGCTCCCTTGCCGTATTTCACCCCGTCGAAGAGCCGGGCCGCCTGCTCCAGCCGTGTGCCGGCCGCCGCGAACGCGCGGCCCAGTTGGGCAGCCGCCTCATCGGCCGTCCGGCCCGCCTGCACATCGATGACCGCCCGCTCTTCGGCGGCGCGGACCACTGCCCGGAACTGCTCGACGACGGCTGTCGCCCAGTCTTCCCGGCTCGCGGCGGCGGCAGCGCGGGCGCGGAATACGTCCGCATGTGCGGGGGCGTCGTCGTCGAACACTTCCGCCGACGACTTCCTGCGGGCGTTGAGCCGCGGCCTGACGACGATGACGGCGACCACGATGAGGACCACCACCAACGCTCCGATCAGGGGAAGCCCGAAACCGGGTCCCTCAATCGAGTTCCCGTTGAGGGAGCGAAGCCAATCGATGAAGTGGTTCCACAGCTCTTCGAACCAATTGGGCTGGGCGGAAACATACTGCTGTTTGGACAGCTCCTCAGTGGCCCACCGTCGGGCTTCATCGCGGTCCGGGTCCACCGGAGGTTCGGAGGCGGCAAGAAGGATTGAGGCCGCGGCTGCTGGGATCATCCGTGGGGGTAGCCCTGACCGCTCGCCGGTGGCCAAGGCCGGAAGTTCGCTTGGCGGACCGCGTGGCGGCCTGGAATGCCGTCAGGATCTTCACCGGTTTCCAGTAGCCGGAGCAACTCCAGGTCCAGCCCGTCCCGCCGCATGCGCAGGTCCATGTAGATCAAGGCGGCAACGGAAGTCTGGAAAGCGAAGCCCACTGCTCCCACCAAGGCGGAGACGATCAGCGAAACCACAGTCAGGACGATTGTTGTGGTAGTCAACTGTTGCGTGCTGGCATGTGGGGACACGACGGCGGTGATTCCTCCGGTGGCCATGCTGATCGGCATTTGCACTACGCTCCCGATCACTCCCACCATGAACGTCACCAGGAGGACGATTCCAAAGATCCGCCACCAACTTCCGGTAGTCAGCCCCCATGAACGCTGGATTCCGGCGAATACCCCGAGCTCCTCGACTGTGATCGCGGCCGGCGCCACCATCAGCTTGGTGTAGATCCAGACGCACGCCGCCACTGCTACGAGTCCAAGGGGAATTGCCAGGACGAGGCCGACCGGCCCAAGCGAGGCCAGGATTATGGCTCCCAGCAGGACGACGATCACGACGATCGCCAAATATCCAGCCAGCAGCAGCAATCCGTATCCCACCAAGGGCAAAATGCGTGAACGGGCGAGGGACCACATTTGCTTGAATCCAGTCCGCCGGTTGAGGGCCGATCTCGTGACCGGAATGGCAAGGACCCCTTGGAGTATCGCGGACAGCACGGCCGAGAGCAGGGAAATCGCCATGACACCGGCCATCATTCCGATGACCGGACCGAAAAAGCTCATCGCTTCGGCCTGGCTCGTGAACCCGCCTGCCGGAACTTTGGCCATGGTAAGGAACCCGATGGAGGCCACTCCGCTCAGGCCAGTCGAGATGATTTGGACAATGAGCGCCGAACTGAACATGGTTTTGGCGTTCCGGCGGATGGTCTGGAAGGCGCCGTCCATGATTTCACCGAACAGAAGCGGGCGCAGCGGAACGATTCCCGGTTTCGGCGGAGCGATGTAGCGTGGCTGTCCATACGGTGGCAGGCCCGCCGCCTGCCAGCGGGGATCAACGGGGGCGCCCCACGCCTGTCCGGGATAGGGCTGGTTCCCCCATTGCGGTGGGCTTCCCCATTGCGGCTGGTTGTCCGACGGCGGCTGGCCGCCCCATTGCGGTTGGCTGCCCCATTGTGGCTGGTTGCCAGGCTCTGGCTGTGACACGTTTTCCTCCCCAAAAGACGCAGTCCGCAGCAATCCACGGACCCGGTTGGGGACCGTGGGCTCCAGCCTATAGTTCAGTCGCTGAGCCACATAGTCCAACGCGCTTGGCGGTTGCCGGCCGCCATGCCGTGACCAGGCTCAACAGGACAAAGCACTAGTGATAAGGGAATATATAACTATGAAGGCACGCATCCTGGTAGTGGACGACGACGAAGCACTGGCCGAAATGATCGGCATCGTGCTCCGGAACGACGGCTTCGATCCGGTCTTTTGCGCAGACGGAGGACAAGCCCTCGACGTTTTTCGTTCCGCCAAGCCGGACCTCGTGCTGCTTGACCTGATGCTGCCGGGTTCCGACGGCATCGAAGTGTGCCGGCAGATCCGTGGAGAGTCGGACGTGCCGATTGTCATGTTGACCGCCAAATCGGATACCTCCGACGTCGTCCGCGGACTGGAATCCGGTGCTGACGATTACGTGCCGAAGCCGTTCAAGCCCGCCGAACTCGTGGCCCGGGTTCGCGCCCGGTTGCGTCCAGGGGACCAGAAAGCCCCGGAAACCCTGCGGATCGCGGACGTGACCATCGACGTCGCCGGCCATATGGTCACCCGTGGCGGTGAACGTATTTCGTTGACGCCCTTGGAGTTCGACCTCCTGGTTGCCTTGGCACGCAAGCCGTGGCAGGTCTTTACGCGGGAATTGCTGCTGGAACAGGTGTGGGGCTACCGCCACGCCGCAGACACCCGCCTGGTCAACGTCCACGTCCAGCGATTGCGGTCCAAGATCGAGCGTGACCCGGAAGCTCCCGAAGTTGTATTGACGGTTCGTGGTGTCGGATATAAAGCAGGCTCCTGAGTCGCCCGCCGGCGAGTCCGGCACAGACAACCCGGCAGTACCAAGCGACGCCAAAAACACCGGGGCGGGGCACCCGGTTCCCGAGCACACGGACGCCCACGCCCTGAACCTCCCGTGGCTCATTGAGCGGACCCGCATCTGGACGCGCCGCGCGCTGATCCTGGCCTTGCGCGTGTCGCGGCTCGTCGTGACCGGCCTGCGGCATTTCCGTCCCGGGATCCGGTATTTGTGGCGTGCCCTGTTACGGCGCTGGCGCCGCTCGCTGGAATTCAGGACAGTCTCGATGACCCTCCTGTTGTCCATTGCCTCCTTTGCCGTGGTTGGCGCGTACCTTTCCAACCAAATCGCGAACAACCTTTTCCAAGAGCGATTGAAACAGGCGGAATCGGAGAGCCGGTACTACGTCAAGCAAGTCCAGGACACTTTCGACGGCTCACAGGCCAACGACCAATCAAGCGTGATCACGCTGGTATATGACACCCTCAAGGCAGTGGAGGGAAACGGCTCCGTCATCCAGCGGCGCTACGTCTTCGAAGCCATGCCGGAGCAAACCAAGCCGCGGAACCGCTGGGTGGAGTCGCGCGCTTCGGACCAATTGACGGTCCGCGTCATCCCCCCGGCCCTGAGGAAGGCCGTCCAGGAATCCGGCAAGGACCAGTACTGGGCTTCGACGGAGTTCCCGGTGGGCGACCAGGACCACCCGGGCATCGCCGTCGGGAACAAGGTCACGTTCAACGGCACGGTCTACGAGCTCTACCTCTTGTATGACCTCGATACCGCCCAGCAGACGCTCGACGAGATACAGAACGTGCTGTGGGCCGGTGGCGCGGCCCTTGTGCTGATGATCGGCGGCATCGCGTGGTACGTGACCCGGAACGTCGTCAGCCCGGTGAGCCATGCCGCCGTCGTTTCCGAAAAGCTCGCCGCCGGCCAATTGCAGGAACGGATGGTGGTCAAGGGCGAGGACGAAGTCGCAAGGCTGGGGGCTTCGTTCAACCACATGGCCGCGAGCCTCCAGGAACAAATCACCCAGTTGGCAACCCTGTCCCAGATGCAGCAACGGTTCGTCTCCGATGTCTCGCACGAGCTACGGACACCCCTCACAACCGTCCGGATGGCGGCCGAGGTCTTGTACGACGCGCGCGATGACTTCGACCCCATCAACAAGAGATCCGCGGAACTCCTCTACAACCAGGTGGAGCGGTTCCAGTCCTTGCTTTCGGACCTGTTGGAGATTTCCCGCTTCGACGCCGGCGCCGCCGTGTTGGACGCGGAACCCACCGACATCTTCCAGGTTGTGTCCCATGTCATCGACGGCGCTTCGCCCGTCGCCGCGGAGTACGGCTCGGAGGTGCGCCTTACTTCACGGCACAAGCGGATCATCGTTGAGATGGATGCGCGCAGGATCGACCGGATCCTGCGCAACTTGCTGCTCAACGCCGTCGAGCACGGTGAAGGCAGGCCGGTCCACGTCTCCGTCGCCGCCAACCATGATGCCGTTGCCGTTTCAGTGCGCGACTTCGGCATCGGAATGACCGCCGCGGAAGCCGCACGGGTCTTCGACCGGTTCTGGCGTGCCGATCCCGCGCGCGCCCGTACGACCGGCGGCAGCGGGCTGGGATTGTCCATCGCGGCGGAAGACACCAAACTCCATAACGGCTGGTTGCAGGCGTGGGGCCACAAAGGGTCCGGTTCGAACTTCCGATTGACCCTGCCCCTCAAGAAGGGCGGCACCATCGGGAAGTCGCCCCTCCAGTTGGAGCCCGTGGATATCCGCCTTCCCGGCGCGGCGTCCGAGCGGCAGATGCTCGTCCTGGATGCCGGCGAAGGCGCTCCGGAACAGGATTCAGCGACTCAGGATTCAGTAATGCCGGCACCGTCGGAAGGCACAACCTCGCCGGCGCGGAACCTGGCAGAAGAGGACGACGCCGGTACCGGGGGAGGTGCGACGCCGTGAGTTTACGCCGCTCGTCCGTGCTGAAGGCAACCATCGCCGTTTTGGCGGTCCTCATGGTGGTCCTCAGTTCCTGCGCGCAAATCCCGCGGTCAGGCCCAGTGGGAAAGAGCAAAGACGAAAGCGCGGGCAATCCCAACGCCCCCGTTTTCTTCCCGCCGCCTCCCCACCCGGGCGCCACCCCGGAGTCGATCATCGAGGACTTCTACGGTGCCGGCAGCGGGTACGAAGGCGACTACGCGGTGGCCCGGCAGTACCTGACGCAGTCATTGTCGGTCAGTTGGAAGTCGGACCAACGGACGCTCGTCTTCCGCAAGGCCACGGTTGTCAAGACCGGCGTGGAGAATCAGTTCAAGTACCAGCTTGACCTCGCCTACTCAGTGGATGCCGACGGCGTCGCGACCCAGTTCCCGGAAGGAACCACGGAATCAATCCCGGTGACCTTGGACCAGGTGGACGGCGAATGGCGGATCTCCGCCGTGCCCGACGGCACAGCGATCCCTGAAGAGACATTCAAGGTCATCTACGCCGCCCAGCCGATCTATTTCTACGATCCCACCTTTACGTATGCGGTGCCGGACATCCGGTGGTTCATCAAGAAGAACACGGTCAAGGCCATGACGAGTGCGTTGCTCGCAGGTCCCGCACCCTATCTCCGTGGCGCGGTGGTCAGCGCGTTTCCCGCCGGAATGACGCTGGCCAGGGAATCGGTGCCCGTTGTCTCCGGCGCGGCGCAGGTGGATCTTTCCGCCAAGGAACTCGTTGACGCCTCCGCCGAAGACCGGCAGCGCATGCAAAACCAACTCACGCTCACCTTCCGGAGCCAGCCGGACGTGGTGAACGTGCAACTTCGGGCCGATCAGGACCTGGTCCGTGTCGAAGACAGCGGCTCCGTCCTGCCGCCGGTCCTTGAGAAGAACGCCCCGGCCCGCCAAATCGCCGTCAGCAACAACGAACTCGTGCGCTATGAGAACAACAGGATTTCCCCCCTTCCGGACATGCAGCCGGTCGCGGGGCTCAATCCGCAAGCGCCCGCCGAGTCCCCGACGTCCCAGGCTGTGGCTTTCCTCAACGGCTCGGGGACCGTCCTCTATTCCATGATTCCGGGCCAGCCTGCCCGTCAATTGACTACCAGAAGCACTCTGGCCGATCCCTCCTTCAGTCCGCAGGACTGGGTATGGACATCAGGTCCCGGCGCGAACGGGGCCACGGAAGTAGTCGCGTTCAAACCGTCCAACGTTCCGGAAGGCCAGCCCATCCCGTCGGTGACCATGGCTCCGCCCTGGCTGGCCGGACGCATCGTGCGGGACTTCCGGATTTCCCGCGAGGGCACCCGCGCGCTCGTCGTCTCGGAGCAGAACGGCAAGTCAACTGTCCAAGTGACCGGAATCCTCCGCAACCCCGATGGCACCCCCAAAGACCTCACGGCGCCCATAACCCTCCTCACGTCGGCGCCGGTCGACCAAGGAGTCTGGGTCAATTCCACCACCGTGGCAGTGATGAAGGGTTCGGCCACGCAAAACGTTGTCCCCGAGCTTTTGTCGCTCACGTCGGGAGAGCCCCAGCTTCTTCCTGCCTGGGCCGGGCTGACAACCATCAGCGCCGGCAATGGTCCGGACGAGGTTTACGGCCAGTCGTCGGCCGGGGTGTTCCAGCGCGTGGGAAACGGCTGGGAACTCCAACTCAAGGGTCCTGTGGATCCGGCCTTCCCGGGTTAGCTGGTTCCCGCGGTTTGTCCACATAGCAGCATTGGTTCCTTCCCCTGCCGGGCACCAGGTTTCATGCTGGGTTCATGGCACATGGCGAAGCGCGTTTCCGCGCGCGGGATCCCGATCTCGCAGGCACCCGGAACTGCGACGCGCGGCATCGCGGGAGGCACGGTGCGCTAATGGCTGCGGTCGCTCAAGGCCTTGCCGACGCCTTCACCGAAATACTCTCAGTGCTGGCTCCCGAAGAATGTGTGTGTTGCGGCGCGGAGGATTCGGTACTGTGTGGCACATGCGCGCGCCGCCTTCGCCTCCTGTGCGCCTATCCTTTCCGGGCTGAAGCACAGGCACCCGCGCTGCTTACCGTCGACGGGTCGGTGCTGGTCCCCGTCGTGGCTGCTGGACACTACCGGGACGAAATGGCGCAAGCCCTGCTTTCCTTCAAGCACCTTGGACAGGGACGGCTCGCCGCGACGCTGGCGCCCGCACTGGGAAAGGCGATCCGGGCAGCTGTCGGGGACGCCTCCCACATCTGCCTTGTCCCGGTCCCGAGCAGTAACGCCGCATTCCGGCGCCGGGGTTTCAGCCCGGTTCATCTCCTGCTCTCGCATTTGCGGCGACGCAAGGCGCTGCCGGGCATGGAAGTAAAGGACGTCTTGAAGAAATCCGGACCTGGAGTCGCCGGACTCATCGGAATGGCCGGCCTTCTCCGGATCCCGGATCGATGGACGAAAGGCGCCGCGGGCGGACAGAAGGGGCTTGGCCGCGGAGAGCGCGCGCGCCGCGTGCGCGGCTCCATGAAGGTCCGCGCCGTGTTTCGGGCAGGACCGCTGGACGGCGTTCCGTGCGTCATAGTCGACGACGTCCTCACCACGGGCGCCACACTCGCCGAGGCAGCACGGGCGATTTCGACCGAGGGCGGAACGGTGTGCGGTGCAGTCGTCCTTGCCGCGACCAGGCCGCCCGCGGGCGGCGAAGCTCCCCAAACCAGCCGGCAGGCATATCCTCAGGCGACTCAAACCAAAAAATAAGTGACGAAAGGATGAATTACCCGTGGCGATGAACTAACGTCGGTTATGGGTACCAAGAACAGATGTACCTGTCGATAGCGGCTCGGAAAGGGGCTCGACTGTCTGTCAGATCAGCCCCCGGAAGCGCCCTTATCGTGTCACCTGAGTTGTTTGGAGGGCACCATGGAGTTTATGATCAGCGGCCGTAATCTGACCGTTTCGGATCGCTTCCGCGAGTATGCCGGCGAAAAGATTTCCAAGATCGAATCGCTTGGGGACAAGGTCCAACGTGTTGACGCCAAGGTTTCCAAGGAAACCAACCCGCGCCAGACACCCGGCCAACTCACTGTGGAAGTAACTGTCCTGGGACGGGGCCCCGTGATCCGGGCCGAGGCGAGTGCCGCTGACAAGTTTGCCGCCTTTGACCTCGCATATAGCAAGCTGCTGGAAAGGCTCCGCCGCGCAAAGGACCGGAAGAAGGTCCACCACGGCCGCCACACGCCCAAGGCCGTCCGTGAGGCGACTGCGGCGCTTGAGCCCGCCAGCGCGAGCGAACCCATTTACGCAGGGGCCAGCAACCACCTGGAGCCAGAGACGGCGCAGGCGGAAACTTCCCCCTACGATGTTGAAAACGACATCCCTGCCGGCGATTCCCCGGTCCTCATTCGCCGCAAGGTTTTCCCTGCCGCTTCGCTCACCCTTGATGACGCGGTGGACAACATGGAATTGGTGGGCCACAACTTCTACCTGTTCGTGGACAAAGAAACGAATACGCCGTCGGTTGTATACCGCCGCCGTGGATGGACATATGGGGTTATCACCCTCGACTCCACCTGCGAACCAGGGGACCAGCCCGTGGAAGAAAAGATCCACGCGTACCGCTCGAACGACCAGGCCGCACGAGCCTAGGCCAACTGCAGCGACCCCGATGAAAGGACTGGAATGACCGCTTCGCTGAGCCTGTCGCAGGCACGGCGGATCGCATTGGCAGCCCAGGGTTTGGACAAAGTACGGCCCACCGGCCCCGTATCTTCACGGGCGGTGGGCCGTACTTTTGCCCGGCTGCAGGTGGTCCAGATCGACTCAGTCAACGTTCTGTCCCGGAGCCATTACCTGCCGTTCTTCTCGCGGCTTGGCAACTATGACCGGGAGATCCTGCGGGCGATGGCCGGTAGAAGCCCGAGACGGATGATGGAGTACTGGGCACACGAGGCCAGCTTCATCCGGCCCGAGCACTTCCAGGACCTCCTTCTGTGGCAAAAGCGCAAATGGGTTGGAGCCTCCCACTTGGAGCCGGGAGTAAGGGAAGGGATGGCACGCCGGATCCTGGAAGCGCTAGCCGGGGGCCGTCCCATGACTGCAGCACAGTTGACTGCGCATCTTGGGCACGAAGAAGAGCGGCAGCACGACAACTGGGGATGGAACTGGAACCTGGTAAAGCGGGTCCTCGAGCACCTGTTCGAGGAAGGGCTGGTGACGGCTGCCTCCCGGACGGAACAATTCGAACGCCGGTACACCCTGACCGCGAGGATCTTCGCCAACAATGGACCAGTCGACGGCACCCACGACCCCAGCGCCGACCGCGCCACGTCCATGGACCGATTGCTGGACGCAGCGGCGCAGGCCCACGGAATCGGTACGGTCCGTTGCTTCGCCGACTATTTCCGGACCCCGGTGAAGGCAAGCTCCGAGTCGGTCATTCGGCTTGTTGCCGCTGGTCGGCTGGAACCAGTCACGGTGCTCGGCTGGAACCGGCCGCTCTACAGGCACGTTGAGGCCAAACTCCCGCGCACTGCCCAAGGCCGGGCCCTCCTCAGCCCCTTTGACTCGTTGGTCTTCGAACGCAGGAGGCTCGAGGAGTTGTTTGGCTTCCACTACAGGATCGAGATCTACACTCCCGCTGAGAAGCGGAAATACGGCTACTACGTCCTGCCCTTCCTCCTGCGCGATTCCGTCGTCGCCCGCGTCGACCTGAAGGCCGACCGCGAAGCGAAACGGTTGCTGGTGCGCGCAGCCCACGGTGAGCCGGACGCCCCGCCGGACACCGCCGTCGAACTTTCCGCTGAACTTCGCCTCATGGCGGAGTGGTTGGGGCTCGACGACGTCGTGGTAGCACCGAACGGCAATCTTTCGTCAGCGCTGGCCTCCGCCACTGCCGGCAATTGAGTCGCGGTGGTTTCCGAGCCCCGGCCCAAGGGTTCTCCGCTCTCAGGGAAACGTAACCGTGCTCTTGGTCTCTCCCGTAGACTGAAAACGCCAGAATTCGGCAGCTTGAGACTGGGAGCAACTTTACGTGGCATCACTTATCGAAAAAATTCTCCGCACGGGTGACAAGAAAACCCTGAGGCAACTGCGGAACTATGCCGATTCCATTAACGCCCTTGAAGACTCCTTCAAGTCCTTCTCAGACGCCGAATTGCGTGAAGAAACGGACAGGCTCCGTGACCGCCACCAGGACGGCGAAAGCCTCGACGACCTCTTGCCGGAGGCCTTCGCAGCCGTGCGCGAAGCTGCCTCTCGAACCCTCGGAATGCGCCACTTCGATGTCCAGATGATGGGTGGGGCCGCCCTGCACCTCGGCAATATCGCCGAAATGAAAACCGGTGAAGGCAAGACCCTCGTGGCCACAGCTCCTGCCTACCTCAATGCCCTCACCGGCAAGGGCGTCCACGTTGTCACCGTCAACGACTACTTGGCGGAATACCAGTCCGAGCTCATGGGCCGCGTCTACCGCTTCCTGGGGCTGAGCAGCGGGTGCATCCTCGCCAACCAGGATCCGTCGGTTCGCAGGGAGATGTACGCCGCGGACATCACCTACGGCACGAACAATGAATTCGGCTTCGACTACCTGCGCGACAACATGGCGTGGGACAAGTCCGAGCTCGTGCAGCGCGGCCACCACTTCGCCATCGTTGACGAAGTGGACTCCATCCTCATTGACGAGGCACGTACTCCGCTCATCATCTCCGGTCCCGCCCAGGGCGACACCAACCGCTGGTACAGCGAGTTCGCCAAGGTCGTCCTGCGCCTCCAGCCTGAAACCGATTATGAAGTGGATGAAAAGAAGCGCACCGTCGGCGTCCTCGAGGCCGGTATCGAAAAAGTCGAGGACTACCTCGGCATCCAGAACCTGTATGAATCCGCCAACACTCCCCTCATCGGTTTCCTGAACAACGCCATCAAGGCCAAGGAACTTTTCAAGCGCGACAAGGACTACGTGATCCTCGACGGTGAGGTACTCATCGTCGACGAGCACACTGGACGCATCCTGGCAGGACGCCGCTACAACGAAGGCATGCACCAGGCCATCGAGGCGAAGGAAAACGTCGAGATCAAGGCCGAAAACCAGACCCTCGCCACGGTGACCCTGCAGAACTACTTCCGCATGTACTCGAAGCTTTCGGGCATGACGGGTACCGCGGAAACCGAAGCCGCTGAGTTCATGAGCACCTACAAACTGGGAGTGGTGCCCATTCCCACCAACCGGGACATGCAGCGCATCGACCAACCGGACTTGGTGTACAAGAACGAAATCGTGAAGTTCGAGGCAGTGGTTCGGGACATCGCCGAGCGCCACGAGTCGGGCCAGCCGGTGCTCGTTGGTACTACCAGCGTCGAAAAGAGCGAATACCTGTCCGGACTGCTGGCCAAGGAAGGCATCCGGCACGAGGTCCTGAACGCAAAGAACCACGCACGCGAGGCCGCCATCGTGGCACAGGCCGGACGCAAGGGAGCGGTCACCGTGGCCACTAACATGGCGGGCCGTGGTACGGACATTATGCTGGGCGGCAACGCCGAGTTTACGGCCATCGCCCAATTGGCTGCGCGCGGACTTGACCCGGAGGACAACTCCGAAGAATACGAGGCCGCGTGGCCCGAGGCGCTCGAAGCCGCCAAGCAGGCCGTCAAGGACGAACACCAGGAAGTCCTCGAATCGGGCGGCTTGTATGTCCTTGGCACGGAACGCCACGAGTCCCGCCGCATCGACAACCAGCTTCGCGGCCGTTCGGGCCGCCAAGGTGACCCGGGGGAGTCCCGTTTCTACCTCTCCCTGACCGACGACCTCATGAGGCTCTTCAACTCGGGGGCAGCCGAGCGGCTCATGAACAGCTCGGTTCCGGACGACGTCGCGCTCGAATCCAAGCTCGTGTCACGCGCAATCGCTTCCGCGCAGGGCCAGGTTGAAGGCCGGAACGCCGAGCAGCGGAAGAACGTCCTCAAGTACGACGACGTCCTGAACCGCCAGCGCGAAGCGATCTACGGCGATCGCCGCCGGATCCTCGAAGGCGACGACCTGCACGAGAAAGTCCAGTTCTTCCTCGAGGACACCATCAATGCCATGATTGACGCCGCGACGGCGGAAGGCACGGGAGATGACTGGGATTACAGCCAGTTGTGGACCAACCTCAAGACCCTGTACCCGGTCACGGTAACTTCCCAAGAGATCATTGATGAAGCCGGTGGAAAGTCCAGGGTTTCCGTTGAATTCTTGAAGAACGAAATCCTTTCGGATGCGCAGCTCGTCTACAAGGAACGCGAAGAAGCCATTGGCGCGGAGAACATGCGCGAGCTTGAGCGCCGGGTTGTCCTGTCAGTCCTGGGACGCAAGTGGCAGGAACACCTCTACGAGATGGATTACCTGAAGGAGGGCATTGGCCTGCGCGCCATGGCCCAGAGGGATCCCCTGGTCGAGTACCAGCGTGAAGGCTTCACGATGTTCCAGAGCATGATGGAAGCAATCCGTGAGGAAAGCGTCGGTTTCCTCTACAACCTCGAGGTCGAAGTCACCCCGGCAGAGGACGTCGTGGTCCTGGACGGCAGCCCCGAAGGGGGACACACCGAGCATCACGATGCACAGATCCACGCGGCGGGACTGGACGCTCCGGAGAAGCCGGTCCAGCTGCAGTTCACGGCGCCCGGAGAAGACGGGTCCACCCAGACGCGGATTGAAGGGCGTTCCTCGGGACGGTCCGGGAACCCCGCCAAGGCTGCTGAGGAAAGGCCTCGTTCAAATAACAAGAAGAAGCGCCGCTAGGCATGGAGGCTGTCCTGCTTGGTCAGTGAAGCCCCAGGCAGGGCGAACCGCAGAGACTGCGCCGGTGGCGAACCACCGGTCGGGTACGCCAAAGGGGATGGTCCGGAACTTATGTTCCGGGCCATCCCTTTTGGTCTATCGCTGCGCGGGTGTATCCCTGCACGGGTGGATCCTTGCGCGGGTCTATCCCAGCGCGGCTGATCCTTGCGCGGGGCTATCCCTGCACGGCTGGATCCTTGCGCGGCTCAAGGCCGGGGGCGTAGCGGATCTGTTCGGTGCTTTAGTCCTTCGCAGGAGTGCCCGGGCCTGCCCCGCCCTGTCTCAGCCGATTTTCCTGTCTCAGCCGATCTCGAGGGCTGTCACTTTCCAGGCATCGTTCCCACGCTCGAGCCGCATGGCGACTGCCCGTGAGCGAAGTTCTTCGGCTACAACGGAGCTTGCCTCGTAGACGCCGTCCTTGACGGCGCATATGCGGACAGAACGGACCACGGGACTGCGGTGGAGACGCGACTGCTCAGACTTGATGCGTGCAGTGTATGCCCTCGTCAGCGCGGCCCGGTGTAGCAACGACGCATAGCACGACGGTTCCAAGGAGCGCGATAGCTGCTGGGCAGGCCGGGTGCCTGCGAGGACTTCTACAACTGCTTGCGCAATGCTCCTGGCCAAGGTTCGAATGTCCCTGTCGAGGCTCAGCACTTTCGGCACGGCAGGCGCGGAGGAAGGACGAACGTCCGATGGTTCGCCGCTTCCATTCTTCGCGAGGGAAGCACGCATTGGAGAAGCCACCGCTGCAGAAGGGGCAAGGGCAGGCACGGCTGCCTTTCGTCCGGATTCGGGCAGGGGGAGCAGTGCTGGTGTAGTCAAGGTGTTCCTCGGTGACGAAGCTAGGGGAGGTCCGCTCAAAGGACTGGTCATAGTCAGCTCCGGTGAGGCGGATTGAGGATTTGGCCGGGGACGAGGTGCCCAGGGTCGTCTCCGATCATCTGGCGGTTTGCCTCGTACCACTTCGGCCAATGGAGGGCGACCTCTACGTCGCTGGCAAGTGGGCCGAGCTCGCGGGCGGCGATCGACCATAACGAATCGCCGCGTTGGACCACCACGGCCCCCTGCGTGTTCGCGCCGGATTGTTCGGCGCTACGTTGCTGGCCCGAACCGAGCAGTCCGGGCCCCGTGACCGGCTGGCGCGGCTGCCAACCTGGCTCTATGGGTGCCGGGGCAGGGCTGACCGACAAGGAATCCAACTTCTCAGCCGCCGTGTTGGGATGCCCGGCCGTCAGAGGGACTGATCCTTGGCGCCCGGCCGAAGCGTCGGACGTTTCCTCTGGGGCTGCGGGCGTCGGTGCCCACGCCGGCGCGGTGGATACGCTCCGGTCAGTCGGGCTCCACGCCGGCTCAACAGGATTAGGAGCTGCGTTTGCCAAAGGAATTCCCACGAGATTCAGGCCCAGTACCGCCAAAGCCAGTCTTCGCATGAATGCGGGGCTGAGACGGGCAGTGGCCCGCGCACCCTGCGTCCGGCCTGAGCGCTGGAGCAATACGGTAGCGATCGCCAAAAGGAGTCCCGCGACCCACCACGCCACGATCACCAACCCGCCGACTGTCGCGCAAAGGCCTAAGAGGTCGTCGAACATGGGTGTTTGCCGGCGACTCGCCGATTCCTGCCAGCGGGAAAGCATGATCATGCCGGTAGCGGCGAGCAAGACACCCAGCAGAAGGATCGTTGCTGCCATTGCGGCGTCATTGCGAACGGATCTGGTCGATTGTTCCATGGGTTCCCCTTACCCGGATAATGTCATTTGATGTAGTTTGATAAATCTTGAATCATTTTGATCATAAAAATGACGACTTGTCCAGATTTGCTGGTCGCTGGCCGGATTTTGATCCGGCCGGAAGGCCCGCTTACGCTGGCGCCATGCGATGGGATGCTCTGTTTGACGACATGGAGGCACAACTTGCCGCAGAGCATCTCCTGGGCCTTGAATCGGAAGTCTCGGAGCGCGCGCGGGTCGAGATCGCCGGAATAGATGTCTCTGACAGGCTGCGCGGAGCGCTCGGACAAGCACTCGACGTCGTTCTCAGATCGGGTATGGTCGTGTCAGGCGGCGTGAGCCATGTCGGGAGCGAATGGCTGGTTCTGAACGAGGGCAGCCTTCAATGGCTTGTCCCGCTGGCGGCAGTATTGACGTATCGAGGATTGGGCAGGCAAGCGATTGCCGCTCAGTCAACCGTTTCCCGGCGGCTTGGCATCGCCAGCGCCTTGCGCGTGTTGGCCCGCGACAGGGCCGAATTGGCGGTCCACGTGTTGGCTGCGAACCCTGGGGAAGCTGCCATCTACGGTGTCATCGATCGAGTCGGGAAAGACCATTTCGATCTAGCGGTCTTGATGCCCGGTGAAGTACGACGGGCCGGAAACGTCGTGTCCGTGGTCACGGTTCCGTTCGGCTCGCTGGCCGCATTGCGCTCACTGCGAGGACGCGAGCTTTAGCACGCAGGAAGCGCGCCGGAGTCTTCCGGCAGGACCGGACGCTCCCGCATCGGTTCTCGCTAGGAGGATTTGGATTTGGCCTCTTCAATCATCCTGCTGGCTTCGGCGTAGCGCTCTTCGATGTACTGCTCGAGCATCTTCTCTTCAACCCGCCATTGACCGCGGCCGCCCACTTGGATGGCTTTGAGTTGACCGCTCCGCACCAACGCATAGGCCTGCGGTGAGTTGATCTGGAGTTGTTCGGCGACGTCAGCCAAGGTGAGGAATCGGGGCATGACACCATTTTGCCATTCTTCGGCATTCTTTGTCGGAGTTATCCACAGCTTGAAGTGATTTGTGGCACTTGGCTTTCTTTGGCGACGTGCGCCGGACCAGAATGAGGCCACTGGCTTTCATGGCAGTCGACCGACTCAATTGGGGGAGCGAAATGAGTGCAAGTACTGCGGGCGCAGCGCGGCTGAAGAAGCCGTCGTGGCGGGACCCGCGCTTACTGGTGGGAGTTCTTCTTGTCTTCGCGTCGCTGGCGGGCGTCATCGCGCTCGTCGGGGCTGCCGACCGCACCATCCAGGTCTATTCGGCACGCGAGCCGATCGCCGTCGGCCAGAAGATATCCAGAGAACAACTCGCCGTCGTCAATGTCCGATTGGACGACGTCGAACGGAGCTACCTGACGGTCGCGGGCGGTGTGCCCGAGGGAAAAGTCGCCGTGCAGAGAATCGCCGGCAACCAGCTCGTTCCGCAGGAGAGCCTTGGAACGGCGGACGCCCTGAACCGCAAACCGGTGGCGATCCCGCTTCAGGAATCGTTGCCGTCGCAAGTGGTGGCCGGTTCGCGCGTGGACGTTTGGGTTGCACTGCCGGATCCGCGCGGCGGATTCGGCACACCCCAACTGCTCCTGCCCAATGCGGAAGTCGCGCAGGTCAGCGAGGGTAATTCCACCTTGGGTGCGTCCAAGGAAAAGGTGGTGCTGGTCCTTGTCACGGATGAGCAGATGCCGAAGCTTCTGGGAGCGCAGGCAAACAAGGCGAAGGTCGCCGTTGTTTGGAATCCCGGTGCGGGAAAATGAGCATCCCGGTTGTCACAGTCGGCCAGTCGCACGAAGACCTTGTGGGCGGCCTTGAGCGGCTTCACGGCCCTGTCACCGTGGTGCGAAGGTGCGGCGAACTCGCGGAGTTGCTGGCTGCGTGCCAAAGCGGACTCGCACGGGCGGCGGTGGTGGCCGAAGGCATCGATGAGTTGACCGCGTCGCTGGTTGACCGCCTTGCGGCTGTGGGCGTGACCGTCCTTGCCCTTACCGACGATCCCGCCGAGGCACGCCGACTACACAGTATCGGCGTGGCAACGACGCCGATGAGCGTCGATTCCGTGACGCTCGCCTCCACGATTTCCGAGTCGGTGGGGCAGACATTTACGGCAGCCCGACGCCGGATGGAACCGGTTGATGCCGGCTATGCTGACACCTCGGTCGATCTCCGTCCGGCCCCCGTGCACGAGGAACCTGACTCCGGGCCTCGTGGCGCCGGCAGGATCGTCGCCGTATGGGGTCCGGCGGGAGCTCCCGGCCGGACTTTGCTCGCTGTCAACATCGCCGCAGAACTAGCCGCAGAAGGAAAAACCGTCCTCCTCGTCGATGCGGACAGCTACGGCGCAAGCGTGGCCGCATCGCTGGGGCTGCTTGACGAATCCGCGGGAGTCGCACAGGCATGTAGGCTGGCGGACCAGGGGAAGTTGGATGTCGGTGCCCTCAAGAGGGTCGCGGCTCCCGTCTTCATGGCCAAAGGCAACTTCAGTGTTCTCACCGGCATCACCCGCGCGGACCGCTGGACCGAACTTCGCGCAGTCGCGCTCTCCACGGTGCTCGAAGTCGCCCAACAGGTCGCTGACGTCGTGGTGGTGGATGCGGGCTTTTGCCTTGAGGCCGACGAAGAGCTCAGTTTTGACAGTATGGCTCCGCGCCGCAATGCCGCCACCCTGCGGAGCATCGAAATGGCGGACACGGTGTATGCGATTGGTGCGGCGGACGCGATCGGCGTGCCGAGGCTCGTCCGAGGTCTCGCCGACCTTGCACGCGCAGTCCCGCAGGCGAATCCCCGGATCGTTTTGAACAAGGTGCGGCCCGCAGCCGTCGGGCGCTCGCCTGAACGGCAACTGAACGAAGCCTGGGAGCGCTACGGGCCCGGCCGGGACGTGGAGGCGTTCCTGCCTTCGGACCCGGAAGCATGCGATTCCGCGCTGCTGGCAGGCGAGGTCCTCCTCGAAACGGCGCCGGAATCGCCCCTGAGGGCTGCTATCGCCACTTTGGTTTGTGCGTCAGTCCAGCAAAATGGCAAATCCTCTGTCGTCTATTCCAGAGCAAGGCATCGGCCAAAGCGTTAGGCTCGCCATGTGGGCTGCAAAGACGCAGCAATCAAGATGTGATGGAGGCGTTTGTCGATGTCGTCAGGATCCAGCGTGGAGGATCGTTCAAAACCTGCAGTAGTCCGGGAAGGGTTCTTCGGAGACTACTACGAGCACCTCGCAGAGGAGGACGCCCGCGGATATGCTGCCGAGAAACTGACTTCGAGAGCGGAAACCCATAGGGAAGTGGCCAAGAGCCGCAAGCCGGGCGTCGCGAACGTCAAGGTTTTCAATGAGGCCGATCGCAGCATCCTCTACATCGTCACGGATGACATGCCCTTCCTCGTTGACTCGGTCAATGCCGAGCTCGTTCGCCAGAACTGCGCGATCCGGTTTGTCATGCACCCGCTGTTTGTCGTTTCTCGCGAGCAAAACACGGGGGACCTCGTCGGCATCGCCCGTGTTCCAGCCAGCATCGGCATCTCAAGCGGCGACACCGCCGCCATGCCGAACATCTCCCATCTCATCGCGCGGGGAGACAACGTCTCGCACATGGAGTCTTGGATCGCCGTCGAGGTCGACCGGGTGGCCGAGACCTTCCAAACTGAACTCATCGACGGAATCCACCGCGTACTCAACGATGTCCGCGCCGCCGTCGAGGACTGGCCCAAGATGCGCAGCAAGGCGCTGGAGGTGGCCGGATCGCTGGACAAGGTGGCACACCCCGAAGACGTCGCCGAGCTCCGCCAAGCGCAGGATCTGTTGCGCTGGCTGGATAACGGCAACTTCACCTTCCTCGGTTACCGGGAATACGACCTCATCACTGAAAACGGCGAGGACGTCCTTGAGCTCCGCGAAGAGAGCGGCCTTGGACTGTTGAGGGCCGGTGACCATCCGCACCAAATCCAACACCTCACTGATGCGGGACGCCGCAAAGCCCGCGAGAAGCGCGCCCTCGTCATCACGAAAGCCAATTCCCGCTCCACAGTGCATCGCCCTGCCTACTTGGACTACATCGGCGTGAAGAGCTTCGATGCCCTGGGAAATGTCAACGGCGAGCGCCGCTTCATCGGCCTCTTCGCCACGAGCGCGTACACGGGATCCGTCCGGAACATCCCGATTGTCCGCGAGAAGGTCGAAGCCGTCCTCCGTTCAGCCGGATTCCCCCAGGACTCGCATTCGGGCAAGGACCTTGTGGGTATTCTGGAAACCTACCCCCGCGACGAGCTTTTCCAGATCGAAACAGACGACCTCGCGGCCACCGCACTGGGCATCCAGCGCCTGCAGGAGCGGCGCCGTACGAAGCTTTTCCTACGCCCGGATATTTATGGTCGCTTCATGTCCGCCTTGGTGTTCCTGCCGCGTGACCGTTACACCACGAACGTCCGCCAGCGCATCGAACAGGAACTTCGCGAGACTTTCGAAGCGGAGAGCATCGACTACGAGGCTCGGATCACGGAGTCCGCGCTCGCGAGGGTCTTCTTCCGCATCCGGCTTCCGCGCGATGCCGAACTTCGCGACGTCGACTCCGAGGCGCTCGAAGCCCGCCTCGTCCGGGCTTCGCGCTCGTGGGCGGAAGGGGTCGCGGAAGTACTGCGTGAGAACACGAGTGGCTTGGACCAGGATGAACTGTCTGCCCTCTGGGCTGATGCGTTCCCCGCAAGCTACCGCGTGGACTACGAGGTTGAGGACGCCCTCCAGGACATTGAGCGCTTCGAGACCTACGGGGCTACCGTTGACCGCGACGCCGCAGAAGTCCAGGCCGAACCGGGGGTCCACGTGTACCTGCCCAGCGGTGCCGGCGAACTGCTCGAAGAAGATGCCCGCGTCAAGCTTTACCTGCTGGAACCCAAGAGCTTGAGCCAGATCCTGCCGTATTTCCACAATCTTGGACTCGAAGTGCTTGATGAGCGGCCCTTCGAGATCGAGACCGCTGACCACCGGGACTTCTTCCTGTATGACCTCGGCTTGAAGTATCCCGCCGGTGTGGATCCGGTTGCCACAGGTCAGCTCCTCGCCGATTCCTTCAGTGCTGCCGTGACCGGTGCGGTGGAATCGGACAGTTTCGACCGGCTGGTACTTCGCGAAGGAATCCACTGGCGCCAAGTCGTCATGCTCCGGGCGTATGCGAAGTACATGCGCCAGATGGGCAATACCAATTCCTTCGAGTTCATTGCGGACACCCTGCTCGCGAACCCTGAGGTTGCGCGGGGACTGATTGAGCTCTTTGGCGCCCGTTTCGATCCGTCGTCGCCGGAGACTTCGCGGGCTTCCCGCCAGGGAGCTGCCCGCGCCACCTTGGCGGAGGCTATCGACCAGGTGGCAACGCTCGACGCCGACCGCGTCTTGCGGACTTTCGTCAACCTGATCGAGTCGACCCTGCGGACGAATTACTTCCAGGCCAAGTCGTACGTCAGCTTCAAGCTCGACCCGACCAAGATCGATGGCCTGCCTTTCCCCAGGCCGAAGTATGAAATCTGGGTGTACTCGCCGCGCGTGGAGGGCGTGCACCTGCGTTTCGGCAAGGTAGCCCGTGGCGGTCTCAGGTGGTCTGACCGCCGGGAAGACTTCCGCACCGAGATCCTTGGCTTGGTCAAGGCACAGACTGTGAAGAACGCCGTTATTGTTCCCACCGGCGCGAAGGGCGGATTCTTCGCCAAGCAGCTTCCGGATCCGTCACTTGATCGGGCCGCGTGGATGGCCGAGGGCATTGAGAGCTACAAGACTTTCATCCGGGGATTGCTCGATCTCACCGACAACCTCGTCACTACTGCCGACGGTGAAAAGATCGTGCCGCCGTCGAACGTTGTTCGCCAGGATGACGACGACTCCTATCTCGTCGTCGCCGCGGACAAGGGCACCGCCACGTTCTCCGACACTGCCAACAGCCTTGCCGCCGAGTACGGCTTCTGGCTGGGAGACGCCTTCGCTTCAGGCGGCTCCGTGGGTTACGACCACAAAGCCATGGGCATCACGGCCCGTGGCGCCTGGGAGTCGGTCAAGCGACACTTCAGCGAGCTGGACCTCGACACCCAGACCGAGGAATTCACCGTGGTCGGTGTTGGCGACATGTCTGGAGACGTGTTCGGCAACGGAATGCTGCTGTCCAAGCACATCCGCCTTCTGGCTGCCTTTGACCACCGGCACATCTTCCTGGACCCGACGCCGGACGCCGCGTCTTCATTCCAGGAACGGCAGAGGCTCTTCGACCTGCCCCGCTCCTCCTGGGACGACTACGACCGCTCGCTCATCAGCGCGGGCGGAGGAGTCTTCCCGCGCCAGTCCAAGGTCATACCTATCTCGCCCGAGATCCGCAGCGCGCTAGGAATTGCGGAAGGCACGGTCCAAATGAGCCCTCCGGAGCTGTTGCGGGCCATTCTCCTGGCGCCGGCCGACCTCCTGTACAACGGCGGAATCGGGACGTACATCAAGGCAAGCACTGAGTCGCACGCGGAAGTGGGCGACAAAGCGAACGACGGTATCCGGGTTAACGGACGCGAACTTCGCGTCAAGGTCGTTGGCGAGGGTGGCAACCTCGGCCTTACGCAGCGCGGCAGGATTGAAGCCGCCTTGCAAGGGGTCATCCTAAACACCGACGCCATCGACAACTCGGCTGGTGTGGACTGCTCGGACCATGAAGTGAACATCAAGATCTTCGTTGACCGCATGGTTGCCGCAGGGAAGCTCGACGCCTCGGAGCGTACGTCGTTCCTCGCGGACATGACCGACGAAGTCGGCCGCCTCGTGCTGGAAGACAACATCGACCAGAACATCCTGTTGCTCAACGACCGGACGCGTGTGGCCGAGTGGAGCCCCAGCTACGAGCGCTTGATGGACTGGCTGGAAAAGTCTGCAGACCTCAAGCGGGACCTGGAAGCACTGCCGACGACCGATACTCTTCGCGATCGGCTGCAACAGGGACAGGGGCTGACCTCTCCCGAGCTCTCCGTCCTCGCCGCCTACGCCAAGATCGAATTGGGATCGGCGCTTCGGGACAGCGACCTCGCGGATGATCCATGGTTCCGGAAGACCATCCGCTCCTACTTCCCGAAGCAGCTCCGCGAGCGGTTCGATGCCGAATTGGACACCCACCCCCTGCGCCGCGAGATCATCGCGACCGTCGTAGCCAACGACATGATCAACCTAGGCGGTATTACTTTCGCTTTCCGCACCATGGAAGAGACCTCGGCTACCGAGGTTGCGGTGGCGAAGGCGTTCATCGCCCTGCGGGAGATCTATGAGCTCGACGCCATGGTGCAGGAGCTCAACGCGCTTCCGGCTTCGTTCCCGACGGAGCATTGGAGCACGGTCCACCTCGATATCCGCAGGCTCTTGGACCGCGCTGTTCGTTGGCTCCTGGGCCAAGGCAATGCCTCCAAACCGATCTCGGACATCGTCGCCGAATTCAAGCCGATGATGGATCCGATGCGGGCGAAGGTGCTCGACTACTTGCGCGGCGGCGACAAAGCGCGCGTGACCGGTTGGCTTGGGAAAGCCCGGGCCTGGGGCCTGCCGGACACGCTTGCCCACCGCTGGGCCGAACTCTTTGAGAGCTTCGTGCTTTTGGATATCGCCAAGATCGCCCAAAGCCGCGACGCCCGGGTGGAAGAAGTCAGCAACGTTTACTACACGGTGTTCGATCGATTCCACGTTGACTCGCTCCTTGAGCGGATTACGGCGCTGCCGCGCGATGACCGGTGGCAGGCACTTGCCCGCGCGGCGCTTCGCGACGACCTGTACTCGACGATCGCGGACATGACGACGTCGGTGCTTGACTCCACTGACACCGGACCCGACGCCGAGGATCGCTTGCGGACGTGGGAAGGCCTTAACGCCGAGCAACTGGGACGCGCGAAGAGCATGTTTGACGAGGTCAACGCGCTCGAAGCCGACGACATGGCTTCCCTGTCGGTAGCATTGAGGCTCTTGAGGTCTATCGTTCGACGCTAGGGGACCGCCCCGTGCGCAATTTGGAGGTGCAGTGGCAATCTTTACGGACCCCATCAGGGAGCACGCTGATTTCGGGCCGGGAGATGCCGAATGGCTGCACCTCCTGGTCGGCGACTGGCAGATGGTCGCCGACCTTGCGTTCGCGGACCTGGCACTTTGGTTTCCGCATCCGGAATTCGGGTACATCGCCCTTGCCCACGTGAGGCCGTCGACAAGTCATACCGTTTTCCACGCGGACTTCGTTGGGGAAGGCATCCGTTCGGACTTGCGACCGATCGTGGACAAGGCATGGTCCAGCCGGTCAATCGAGCGCTCCAGTGAAACTAACTGGAGCAGCGAGATGGCACTCCGGGTTGAAGCTGTGCCCATGGTCAGGAATGGACGGACCCTCGCCGTCGTCACCTCGCACATGGATTTGTCCAGTTCCCGGATGCCGTCCCGCTTGGAGTTGACCTACCGGCAGTGCGCATACGATTTGCTTCGCATGGGCACGCTTGGATTGTGGCCGGATTTCGCCTCTCCGACGGGATCGCGCCGCGGAGCGCCGCGTGTGGGCGACGGCCTGATCCGGCTCGACGCCGACGGCATCGTTCAGTATGCCAGCCCGAACGGTGTCTCAGCTTTCCGTCGTCTCGGGGAAGTGGAGACTTTGGAAGGGCGGTCGCTTGCGGAAGTCACAGCCGGCCTGCTCAAAGACCGACGCATGGTGGATGAAACGTTGCCGCTGGTGGTCACTGGCCGGATGCCGTGGCGTAGCGAGATCGAGTCTCGTGGTGTGAGCTTGTCCCTGCGGGCGATCCCGCTGAGGGATGAAAAGAACCGCTTCGGCGCTCTTGTCCTGTGCCGCGACGTATCCGAGCTCAGGCGCCGTGAGCTGGAGCTGGTGACCAAGGACGCGACCATCCGTGAAATACACCACCGCGTAAAGAACAACCTGCAAACCGTGGCGGCGCTGCTGCGCATGCAGTCGCGCCGCATGGTGAGCGACGAAGCAAAGCAGGGCCTGGAGCAGGCAATGCGGCGCGTGGCAACGATTGCCCTTGTCCATGAGACGCTTTCGCAGGGCCTTACCCAGAGCGTTGATTTCGATGAGTTGATCGGCCGGCAATTCCGTCTCTCCGCCGAAGTCGCTTCTCCTTCCCAACAGGTCCGTACCGAACGGTCCGGGCTGTTTGGTGAATTGCCAAGCGACTTTGCAACACCGCTGGCCCTCGTCATCAATGAGCTCGTCACGAATGCGGTTGAGCACGGCCTCGAAGGACGGGCAGGAACAGTCTGGTTGATGGCCGACCGTTCCACGGGGGAACGCGGCGATGAACTACTGACGGTAACCATCGCTGATGACGGCGTCGGCCTACCGGAAGGGTCCTATGTGGAAGGGCTTGGACTGCAGATCGTGCGGACCCTTGTCACCAGCGAACTGGGTGGAAGTATCCAGTGGATGCCTCGCGATGGAGGCGGAACTGCAGTGAAGATCGTGCTCAACCTCGTCCGCAACTGACGGCAGGGGAATTCCTCCCGGGCCGTGCCTACGCGGAACGAAAGAGGGATGGACTGGTCCTTTCGGTCCAGTCCATCCCTCTTCGCTTTATTGGCTTGCGGTGCTTCAGGTCAGGAAGCTCGGCGGGCACGAGCGGCGCGCCGCTTGAGTGCACGGCGTTCGTCTTCGCTCATGCCGCCCCAGACTCCGGCGTCCTGACCGGATTCAAGAGCCCATTGCAGGCAGGTGTCCACCACAGGACAACGACGGCAGACGCTCTTCGCTTCTTCGATCTGGAGAAGCGCGGGGCCGGTGTTGCCTACTGGGAAGAAAAGCTCAGGGTCCTTGTCAAGGCAGGCTGCGCGGTTACGCCAATCCATGCTGATCAGTCACTCCATTCGTGAGTACTCGTTGAGCCTTTTGTGAAAATATTCACGAGAGGCTCCAAAGGAAAGGGGACCCATTGGGCCCCCTTGGTCGTCTGAGTCAAGCGTGTCATGTTAACGCCATGTAAACAAGGGGTTCAAGCGTTTGAAACCGTGAGCGATGCATCACATCGGCTGGCGCCGTACTCACAGGTATTTGACTATGTCGGGTAGTGTGCCAGTGTGTCAAGACCCCCTCTGAACCCCGCCCACGACTCCTCCGCCTCCGGCGATGACGGTGAAGGAAACAACCACCTCAGTGACTCCAGGGCGCCCGGGGCTGCTCCACGACCAAAGGGAATTGTGGTCATTTCAATCGTGGTGGTGCTGGAAGCCCTCGCACTTTTGATCGCGGCAGGCCTGTACGGTTATCAGCTGGTAAGCGGAGCGCCGGTGTCCTCGTTCTGGGGGGCGGTGTTCACCCTGGGCCTCCTTCTACTCTTCTCGGCGTGGCTGTTCGCCGTAGGACACTTCCTGTTCCGTGGTTATCGCTGGACGCGTGCGGCTGCCTTGGTTGCCCAGTTGTTCGTCCTGACGATTGGATTTCCAACACTCACCGGCGGACTGACCTTGGCCGGCCTTGCCATGGTGTTGCCGGCCCTCGCTGCGATCGTTCTCCTGTTCGACAAACGCGTTATTGCCTTTGCCTCCCGGACGGGTGGATCCACCCCGGCCCTCTGACCCGGGATCGGGTAGGGCGTCCGGACCATAAGGCGGTCTTTCTCGGGCAGAGCGTGCTTCGACTACGGGCGCGCCTACTCCTAGCCGGTCATTCCGGCGCCGCGATTTGGAGCTGGCGAACCGCTCCGTGATCGATCAGCAAAGCCCGGCCGGGCGGCGAATGCGGTTCCACTTCGACGCGGATGCCGAAAAAATCGCCGTCGGACGGCGAGCGCGGGCCCATCAGGATTCCCGATCCATTGCCCCGCGCAAGCGACAACAGAGGGCATCGCTGGAGGGTGGACAAGCTGTGCGCGGCGGTGGCGACTACTGAGAATCCCATGGCCGGGAGTTCAGCGAGGAGCGTCCCGGATGTGGCACTTAGAACGCCAACGTCGTCCACCAGGACAATCGCATCCGCACGCTCAAGTCCGTTGCTTGCCCGCCGGTGGAGGTCCGTCCAAAAAGCGTCCGGATCTGTGCCGCCCGGTAGCGACAACCAGGCATTGGCCGGATTGAGCAGTTGCATAGCAACAAGCAGCGACGTCTTGCCCGAGCCCGGCGCGCCGAGGACCGGGAAGACACCCGGACGAGGGAGGGCCGCCCGGACAGCTTCGAGTTCGTCTCCGCCCAAACCGAGCAGTATCGATCGAGCGGCAGCCGGTGAAGAAGATAGTGAATGCGGCCGGGCCTGCACAGTCGCGTCAACGGACAGCCCTGAGGCTTTGACCGAGGACACTGAGACTGACAACGGAAGCGGCTCGACGCGGAAAGGGCGTTGCTTCGGCGTCGATAGTTCGCCGAACGGCCAAGTGGCGCCGACCTCCGACACAACCATCTGGGTGACTGCGGTGTCGACGTCAAGGAAGCTTCCGCTCGCGACGGCACGCGATCGCACGGGTTTCATCGCAGCAAAGCGCGGCCAAGCAGCCCGCCCCTCTTCGGTGGTGCCTGCAGGGAAATAGGCGCGGTTGGGAACCGAGGCGAAGACGCGCGACGTGACTAACTCACGGTCCCCGGTCAATATCACTGTGAGCCCGGACGCTGGACCGTCCCGGACAATACTGTGAACGAGCTCCTCAGCCCAGGCGAGTGGACCAGACCGAAACTGGGACACCCAGGAACCCCAACCCGACATGACAAGAAGCAGGGGAACTGCATCGCCGGCGGTGCCTTGGGCTTTCCGGGCAGATACTTCGGCCGCCAGCCGCTCCAGAACCCGGACACCCCTCCTGAGATGGCCGAGGGAGGCAACAGCCCCGATGCGCCCCTGCACGGTGACGTCGGAGAGGGATCCATCGCCGTCGAGGACGTAGACGTGGATGTCTTCCGGTCCTGTCACGATCTGCGCCGCCACTGCCCGCAACGTGGAATCCGCTCCACTTGAAGGCGGACCCACTAAACCAAGATGTCCATGGATGGTCGGTACCCAATGCAATTGTGCGAGCCTTTGCTCCGCAGGCACGTCGGCCAGCCCAAGGACAGCGCCGGCGAGTGGCGCCGGTGCAGTGAGCGCATGCCTGCCGGACGACGTGGGAGGCGCCGCGGAGCCGTTGAGAGCGATGGACTCAGGAAGCGACTCCGCGACCGGCCGCCGTGGTCTCTTGCCGTTGCGCCTTCGCCAGGCTTCATTGAGTGCATTGATCAGCGGACGCGCGGCTTCAGCAGGTGTCGGGCTTCCGGTTTGGCCACCGGGTGGGAACATCTCGCGAGCGAAGGCGTCCAACGCGAGACGGGCAGTTGGCCGGCCAGGGGAAACTGCCCGTTGCGGACTGGAGAGCGTGGCTGACTGGAAAAGTCCTGGTGGGTCCGTCCCGCGAACCATGTAGGCGCGGCCGGGACAAGCCACAGGAATCGATGCTGCGATCGGAGAATTGATGATGTCCCTCGACTCCGTTTCGGACTGTACGCGAAGCGCGATGCTCGTGGTGACATTGGCGCGTATGTCAGCGCTGACGGCTCCTTGCGGACGTTGCGTTGCCATGATGAGGTGGATGCCCAAGGATCGCCCGATAGCCGCGATTCGCATCAGTTCGGCCAAGGCTGCCGGGGCCTCTTCGATGAGCATCCTGAATTCGTCGATGACAACGACCAAGCGAGGAAGCGTGGGCATGTAGCGTTCCGGTTTCGCATCGGCGCCCGTGGCGGCCCAGTACCCAGGCAAATCGGGGACATTGGCTCCGGCCAGGATGCTCTCCCTGCGCTTCACCTCGGCCCGCAGGGAACATAGCGTGCGCTCAAGCTCGTTTTCGCTCAAGTCGGTGAGCATGCCGACGCAATGGGGCAGCTCCTTGAGGGGACCCAGGCCGGAACCTCCTTTGAAGTCCACAAACAAGAAGTTCACCTTGGCTGGACTGTGGGTCAGCGAGACGGCTGCCACGATGGTGCGCAACAACTCGGACTTTCCTGATCCGGTGGTTCCAGCCAAGAGCAGGTGCGGGCCGTCCGAGACTATATCGAGGGAGCGGGGACCACCTATTCCCTTGCCGATCAGGGCAGACAAGGAGCTTCGACCGTCGGAAGCTGTCCAACGGACCTCGATGTCCTGAACCTCAGCCGAAAGCAATTCAGTGAGCGCGCAGGTCTGCGGGACGCTTGGTGCCTTGTCGGTGACAGTTGTGGATTGGGCGGCCAAGGAACGGCAGAATCGGTCAAACACCATCGGGGACACGAAATCAGGATCGAATTCCCTCGCCACGGGCGACGGACCGAGCACTGCCCGCCTATTCCACAACCCAACCGTGCAGCCGGCCGGATCCTTGACCGGTGCATCGTGGAAGATGGTCCAGCGGGCATCGCTTGCTGCCTTTCGTAATGCGGGCACGCGTGCGTCGTTACCGGCGCCCAACAGGAACAACGCTCCCGCGGTGCCCTTGTGCCGGGTGAGGATGGCCATCGCCGAATGAAAATCGGAGGTCAAGCTGACCCGGGGCAGGAATCTGGCGCTCGATGGTAGCCGGGCCGATGGACCGCACACGACAACCCGAATCTTCTTGGCACTGGGAAAAGCCAGGAGCTGCATCAGCAGGAGCCTGACCAGGCTGTCGACCTTGGCCTCGGGACCCACGAAGGAAACCGCTTGGGAGGCTGGCTCGAGAACGACCGGGACCCGTCCCAATGATGGCGGCTCGAAGTGCGGATCGGCCGGATCGAGGGCAATGCGGGAGTCCTGCAGGCAGGTACCGAGCCGCAGCCACACATCGTGATTGTCCACCTCGTCGGGTAATGCACCCCTGCCCGCAGGAACCGAGGGGGCGTGCACAGCGCCGGGCTTGGCTCCGCCAGCGGCGGACTCGACAACGCTCGCGGCACCAGCGACCGAGCCGACAGCAAAGGCAAGTTCCGCGGCGGACGGAGAGCACCGCCGTCGTCGGCTTTTGTCTTCCTCTACAGCTTCCTGAAGGGCGGCCGCCAGCGCCCGGCGATGCTTTCGGCCTGAAATCGCGGGGACCAAAACCGCAACCGCAGATATCGCAGTGAACCCAAGGAACATCCACATCCCGGTGGCAACCGCCATGCCCGCTCCCAGCAGTAACGGCACACCGGCCGTGAGCAGAATCTGGGCGCGGTTGAAGGTGTCGTGGCGTCGCGGCACAAGGAGGGGTTGCGCAGACCCAACTCCTGCGGCGTGCAAGGCTTCCATCCCGCGCTCCGAGTGTCCGAAGACGATGGACATGGCAGAGCTGCCACAGCGGATTCGGGAGTCCGTAGTGATGGTGGCCGAACGGATCTTTCGCCCGTCCACGGTGGTTCCGTTCGCGCTCGCGTTATCCGTCAAAGTGATGGCGGTCTCGGAAATGGCGAGGGTCGCGTGGATCCTTGAAAGATCGGGGTCCGGGAGGCAGATTTCCGGACCGCTGCGGCCGATCCGGTAGACGCCGCGTTTCAGGGGAACGATGGTGCCCGCGGCGGGCCCGGCGTGAACCAGCAGCGAAAGCGTCGGGGATTCCGCAGGCTGGCTGGGAGTGGACTGCGAGCCCGCCCCGTCTACCAGGACGGCTCCAGGGACGAGAGGAGCAGCTCCGACGGTGAGGCTGGCAACCGGCACCCCTGCGACCGTCAACTCGCCGGTAGTGAACTCAGACGCGACGGCGGCCTGGACACCGGACCCGGAATCGCCGTCGCGCACTGATACTGCCAGCTCGACAGGGGCAGTATGGCGAGCCGCGAACGGGCCGCGGACCAAGGTGCAGTGGAACGTCACGGGTGGATCCTTTCGGCCAGGCGAAGACGGTTCTTCCAACGTATTTGCCGCGGGCGCGGGATGTTCGCAGGCAATTCATGTATGTGGATAACTCCGGTTGATCAGGCGTGAACAAAGGAGTGCTGAGGGACGCCGGCGGATATTGGGCGTGCTATCTCGGGTAGGCTTGACCTGCGGCTAATGCAGTCCATTGGCTTGCCCAAATTTGAACCAGGAGATTTTGTGACCGCTGACCTCGTCATTGTCGGGTCAGGCTTTTTCGGCCTGACGATCGCAGAACAGGCAGCCAGCGAGCTGGGCTTGAAGGTTGTTGTCATCGACCGCCGTCATCACGTCGGAGGCAACGCGTACAGCGAAACCGAAGAGCAAACCGGGATTGAGGTGCACCGGTACGGCGCCCATTTGTTCCACACGTCGAACGAGCGCGTGTGGGAATACGTGAACCGGTTTACCACCTTCACCAACTACGTCCACAAGGTGTATGGCGTCCATAACGGCGAGGTTTACTCCCTGCCGATCAACCTGGCCACCATCAACCAGTTCTTCAGGGCCAACCTGACGCCCGGCGACGCGCGGGCGCTCATCCAGGAACAGGCCGGTGAGCTCGCGGGCACCGATCCCCAGAACCTCAACGACAAAGGTATCCAGCTGATCGGGCGCCCGCTTTACGAGGCGTTCATCAAGCACTACACCGGCAAGCAGTGGCAGACGGATCCCAAGGACCTGCCCGCGGGAATCATCTCCCGGCTTCCCGTCCGCTACAACTACGACAACCGCTACTTCAACGACAAATACGAAGGCTTGCCGACCAACGGGTATACCGCGTGGATCGAGAAAATGGCGGAGCACCCGAATATCGAAGTCAGGCTCAATACGGACTTCTTCGACGAGTCCCACGAGTATTCGAGGGAGAAAGTGGTCGGCAAGATCCCTGTCGTCTACACGGGACCGGTGGACCGCTACTTCGACTTCGTCGCCGGGGACCTTTCCTGGCGGACGATCGATTTCGAAGAGGAAGTCCTCGAGGTCGGCGACTTCCAGGGAACGTCAGTGCTCAACTACAACGACGCCGACGTCCCGTACACACGGATCATCGAACCGCGCCACTTCCACCCCGAGCGTGATTACCAGACGGAGAAGACCGTCATCATGCGCGAATTCTCCAGGTTCGCCGAGAAGGGTGACGAGCCCTACTATCCCGTCAACACCGCGGACGACCGCGAAAAGCTGCTCAAGTACCGCGATCTCGCTGCGGCCGAAAAGAGCGTTCTCTTCGGGGGCCGCTTGGGAACGTACAAATACCTTGACATGCACATGGCCATCGGTTCCGCGCTGTCCATGTTCGACAACAAGATCCGTCCGCATTTCGAAAACGGCACGGCATTCGAAAGCGGAGGAGTGGACGCGTGAGCCGCGAAACGACGATGCAGGTCCTGCAACGGGTCATCCTGCCGGCCGACGACCAACTGGACACCACGGCACTCTATGTCGACGCCGGCCCGGCAAACGGCATACGCCTGCGTGAAAACGACGAATTTGCCCGAAACCCCAAGGCGCCCGAGGACAAGCTCCATTTCGTCAGCTCGGGCAGCGAAGAGGTCCACTTCGAGGACGTCCTCTCCAGGAGCTCGATCAGGCTGCGCGCCGGCGAACAGCTTTCGTTCGGAACATACTTCAACGCGTTCCCTGCCAGCTACTGGCGTCGATGGACGGATCTGCAATCGATCCGCCTTGTTGTACGAACCACCGGCCACGGCACCGTCACGGTGTACAAGTCCAACGCAAGGGGCACCCTGCAACGCGTGGACGGGGCCAGGGTTGACGGCACGGCCGTCACGGAATTCGACCTCACCCTCAAGCCCTTCGGCGACGGCGGCTGGTACTGGTTCGACCTCGCGTCCAGTCGCGAGGAACTGACCCTGGATTCGGCCGAATGGCAGGGCGCCGAGCGCCAAGGCAACCCCGGCAAGGTGACCCTTGAGATCACCACCATGAACAAGCCGGATTTCTGCCTCAACAACGCCCGGATCCTCTCGGAACACCTTGAGGTTCTGGAGCACGTGCAGGAGGTCCTCATTGTGGACCAAGGAACGCTGAAGGTCGCCGACCAGCCGGGCTTCGCCGAGGTCAAGTCTGCCCTGGGCGACAAACTGAGAATCATCGACCAAGCCAACCTTGGCGGCTCCGGCGGCTTTTCCCGCGGCATGTACGAAGCCGTGGAGAACGGGAGCGATTATGCGCTGCTGTTGGACGACGACGTCGTCATCGAACCGGAGAGCATTGCCCGCCTGTTGGTGTTCTCCGACCATTGCCGCAAGCCCACCATCGTCGGCGGCCACATGTTCGACCTCTACAGCCGAAGCGTCCTCCATACTTTCGGTGAGGTAGTCGATCCGTACCGGTTCGTCCCTGCCTTGCCCCACACGGACATGGAGATGAGGCACGACTTCAGCGTCGCCAACCTGCGGCAGACGCCGTGGCTCCACCGCCGCGTCGACGTCGATTACAACGGTTGGTGGTTGTGCATGATTCCAACCGAAATCATCCGTGAAATCGGGTTGTCGCTGCCGCTTTTCATCAAATGGGACGACGCCGAATACGGCTTGCGCGCGCGTGAAGCCGGTTTTGCCACGGTGTCCCTTCCCGGTGCTGCGGTGTGGCACGTCTCGTGGATCGACAAAGACGACCTCGTCGGGTGGCAAGCGTATTTCCACGGGCGGAACCGATTGATCACAACGCTCATTTACAGCCCCCACAAGAAGGGCGGGCGGGTGATCAGGGAGTCGTTCCAGGCCGACGTGAAGCATTTGGTTTCGATGCAGTACTTTACGGAACAAACCCGCCTCGACGCTTTGCAGGATTTGTTCCTCGGTCCGGAGCACCTGCATCGCAACATCGGCACAAAACTCGGCGAGATCAATGCGTTGAAGTCTCAGTACCCTGACGCCGAAATGCGCGAGAACGTTGACGACTTCCCGGCTCCGGCGCTGGGCAGTGGACCGTCCGGCCTCACGCCGATCGGTCTTCCCAACAAGAAGGACCTTGTCAAATGGGGAGTCACCACGGTTGCCCGGCAATTGATCAAGAAACCCTCGGCAGAGTCCGCTGAGCGTCCCCAGGGTTTCCTTGCACACCGGGACAACAGGTGGTTCCGCTTGGCGCACTACGACAGCGTCGTCGTGTCCAACGCGGACGGCACGGCTGCGTCCTGGTACAAGCGTGACCCCGAAAAGCTCAAGACCATGCTGGCGGAAGCGGGAAAGCACCACGCCAACCTTTACCGTCATTGGGAGGAACTCGCGGAACAGTACCGGAAGGCACTGCCCGAGATCACGTCCATGGAGGCATGGAAGAAGACATTTGGCCTGGCCGACGAGGAAGGCCGCTAGATGGCACAGCCGGTAAGCGAGCTGGTCCAGCCGGGTCGCGGCCGCGGCATCATCGACGTCTACAAACACAAGTTCCTGCTCCAGCTGCTGGTCCGCAAGGAGATCAAGATCCGCTACCGCGGATCGGTGCTGGGACTTTTGTGGTCGTACGTGAAGCCGCTGATGCAGTTCCTGATCTACTTCGTGGCGTTGGGCGTTTTCCTGGACATGCAGAAGGGGACCCCGAACTACGCGATCTACCTGTTCGCGGGAATCGTGTTGGTGAACTTCTTCACGGAGTCGCTGGGGAACGCGACGCGGTCGATCGTGGATAACAGGGACCTCATCCGGAAGATCTACCTCCCGCGCGAGCTGTTCCCCGTGTCCACCGTATGGGTGTCCGCGGCACACTTGCTTCCCCAGGTGGTGGTCTTGGTAGGGGCTTGCTTGCTGACGGGGTGGAGCCCTTCCATCTGGCAATTGCTCGCGGTTGTCGGGGCGTTCTTCCTGACGGCGCTGCTCTCCATCGGGCTTGGCCTCCTCTTCGGTGCGGCGAACGTCTATTTCCGCGACTCCGAGAACATCGTCGACATGATCTTGATGATCGTCACGTGGGCTTCCCCGGTTCTTTACGTGTGGCCGATGGTGCAGCGGGTCATGGGTCCGTGGTTCTTCCTTTACCAGCTGAACCCGGTCACCGTGGCCGTCGAAATTTTCCATTGGGCATTCTGGTCGCCGACACTCAGTCCCGCGCAGGCGGGGACGATCTCCATGCCGCCGGACCTGCTCACAGTATGGTTTCCCTCCGCCTTTGGCGTGGCCGCACTTGTCCTTGTGATCGGCCAGCTTGTTTTCATGAAGTTGTCCGTACATTTTGCCCAGGAGCTCTGAAATGTCCGTGCCCACCGCCGTTTCCGACAGCGTGGCCATCACATGCCGAAACCTGCGGAAGAAGTTCGTCCTGCGGCACACGCGCAGCATGAAGGAAGCAATCGTGTGGCTGCTGACTGGACGCAAGGGCGATCTGTCCAAGAAGTTCGATGCGTTGAAGGACGTCTCGCTTGATGTCGAGCAGGGCGAGACCGTCGCGTTGCTCGGCCTTAACGGTTCAGGAAAGTCCACCCTGCTGAAGCTCATTTCCGGCGTGCTGCAACCGGACGAGGGGACCGTTCACACGCGGGGGAGGGTCGCTGGACTGATCGAAGTCGGTGCCGGCTTCCACCACGACCTCAGCGGCCGCGACAACGTCTACCTCAACGGCGCTATCCTCGGCATGAGCCAGAAGCAGATCGACGCCATGTTCGATTCGATTGTGGAGTTCGCCGAAATCGGCGAGTTCATCGACACCGAGGTCAAGTTCTACTCCTCGGGAATGTACCTGAAGCTCGCCTTCTCCATCGCGGTCCACACCGACCCCGAAGTCTTCCTCATCGACGAGATCCTGGCTGTTGGCGACGAGCCTTTCCAGCGCAAGTGCATCGTGAAGATCAACGAGCTGGCTGCCGCGGGCAAAACGCTTTTCGTCGTCAGCCATGACCTCGATCTTGTGGCTTCGGTGTGCAAGCGCGGAGTGCTGCTGGAACACGGCCAGATCATCATGGACGGCGAAGTTCACGCAGTTGTAAAGGAGCTACGACGGCGGTCGGCGGAATAACCGCCCGCTTCCCGTCCCGTCACACGGCCAGTAGTGCCCGACGGCGGTGGGTCACCGTACCCGGTGACCCACCGGAACGGATCAACCCGCCCCGCAAGCCGTGATTTGGTAGACCTTCGCGCTTCCCTGGCTGTCGATCAGCTTGACTCCCGGATTTTGGTCCAGGTGCATCAGGCCGGCCGGGGTGTGGTTGCCGCCGTGGACCTCCAGCAGCCCGAAGTCCAGGACGTAGTAGGCGTGCTCGCTCTTGACGGCTTTGCACACCGCCGGATCTTGGGAAACGGCTCCGAGATGGTCATAAATCTCCTGGAGGCCGGGAGATACGTAGCTTAGGATGTGCAGCTGCGCTGACTTGCGATCACCCAGCGCGTACGAGAGCGATGCACCGGTGTAGGGGTTGCCGATCAGCACGGCGTCCTGGGGAACGTCGTTGTGGAGCCTCTTGAAGACGGCAAGCTCGTCCGACGATACCAAGGGAGAACCTGCCGCAATCGCGTATTTGGAAGAGGCCTGTTCAGCTTCCTTGTCCACAGCTCCCAGTTGACCGAGGTAGACGGCTGCGGCAACGATGACGACCAGTGCCGCAGCTCGAACCGGCAGACGGAGCGCAGGGCGTACCGCGGACCCGGCAGACCGGGAAGCGAAGCTCTTGCGAACCTTCCCGAAGAAGCCGGATTTGTGGCAGATCCATTCGACGCCCACAGCCGCCAGCACGACCGCGACCACAGGGAGGAGGGCCGCGATGCGGAAGCTGTCGTTGTACCAAACGCCGGTCAGCAGGTTTCTCAGCCTGGAGATCGGGAATCCGGAAACCACGACGAATAGGACGGTGAAGATGAGGAAGACCCCTCCAACCCACCGGTAGCGGAAGGACTTCACGCAGGCCCACACACCGACGAGTGCAACCGGCGCAACGAGCCATGCGGGCGGCGAGTCCAGCGGCGAGAAAACGATCGCTTCGCCCAAGGACTGCGGGACCGTATGGTACGGACCCCAGAACGATGCGTCGGACGGTGGCCGGAGAACGATCCAAAGAGCGAGGAAAACCAAGCCGTATGCGATAAACGCGGCAAGGGGCTTTGCAAGGCGCTGGGCATTCATGCGGCGTTGCTTGATGATTTTCCAAGCAAGGACTGCCGTCATCGGAGCCGTCCAGGTCAGCCACGCCATGAACGTCGTAGGATGCGCGACGACGAGGCCTGACAAGCTCAGGGCCAGCGCAAGCCACGAGGGAAGGTCCCTGGGAACCCAGCCGGGGGAGACCCGGGTGATGGCCGCGGCCAGGGCAATGGAGCCCGGCAGAACGCTGATTGACAGGAGATTCGGGTACAGGACGCCAAAATCCATCATCAGGAGGGGGAAGGCCCCCAAGGAGGCGCAGGCAATGCCGGCGGAAATCGTTGCGGCCGGGGAACGCCCGACCACCCACCGTGCCAGCAGGAGGCAACTCAGCGGCCAAAAGACGGCTGCGATGACAATGCTCGTGACATTCACCGCAACCGGCACGTCCAAGCCAAAAGTCGTTGCAACCAAAGTGGCCACGGCATTCCAGCCGGCAGGATAAAACCCGCCACCTGTCATGTTTCCAATGGTCAGCGAAGAAGCGTTCCCGGTATCAAGGGCGTACTTGACCGAATTCAGGTGGAACACGGCGTCGTACGTTTGGGAGAAATGCTCCGGATCGCCGATGGTTTGAATGACCCGTGCGCTGATCACGATCAAAGCAAGCGCGGCAGCGGCGAACGGGACGATCCGGACCCACGTTCCGGGCTTGAACACCGTGGCGTTGCCGCGCCGCGACCTCGATGCGAACCAGGCGACTGCGGCCAGCACTACGGCGACTACCGCTACGGGCAGAACGTTGAACCGGACGTTGACGAATGGACTGAGGGTTGACGCTATGACGATCACGCCTACCGACAACGCGGGAGACAGCGCCAGGGCGTCAAACCCGCGGTAGCGCAATCCCAGCGAGACAAGCAGGCCGGGCAAAACCAGCAAAAAGGCAGCGCCGACTACTTGCGGCAGTACAGACCACCACACGGGCGGGGACTAGTCTTCCAGCAGGCCGTGGAGGTATGCTCCGTAACCGCTCTTGACCAAGGGATCGGCACGCTCGCGAAGTTCGTCGTCGGTGAGGAAACCTTGACGCCAAGCGATTTCCTCGGGAGCGCCGATTTTCAGGCCCTGGCGGTTTTCCACCGTGCGGATGAAATTCGATGCATCGTTCAGGTCGTTGAAAGTTCCGGTATCGAGCCAGGCGGTGCCGCGGGGGAGGATTTCGACGTGGAGCTTTCCCTTGTCCAGGTAGGTTCGGTTGATGTCGGTGATTTCGAGTTCACCGCGGGCCGAAGGCTTCAGGTTCTTTGCGATATCCACGACGTCGTTGTCATAGAAATAGAGGCCCGGAACCGCGTAGTGCGATTTCGGATGCGCGGGCTTTTCCTCCAGCGAGATCGCTTTGCCGTCTTCATCGAATTCGACCACCCCGTAGGCTTTGGGGTCTTTCACCCAATAGCCGAAGACAGCGCCGCCATCGATGTTGGCGTGCTTCCTCAACTGAGTTCCCATCCCTTGGCCGTAGAAGATGTTGTCGCCAAGGACAAGGGCCACAGTGTCATCGCCAATGTGGTCTTCGCCGAGGATGAACGCCTGTGCGAGTCCATCCGGGGAGGGCTGCTGGACATAGGTAATGCTCACACCGAATTGGGATCCATCGCCAAGGAGCCTTTGGAACTGTTCCGCGTCGTGGGGCGTGGTGATCACGAGGATGTCGCGGATTCCGGCCAAGATGAGCGTGGAGAGCGGGTAGTAGATCATCGGCTTGTCATATACCGGGACCAGTTGCTTGCTGATGCCGTGAGTAATCGGATGCAGTCGGGAGCCGGTACCACCGGCAAGAATGATTCCACGCATGGTTTACATCATTCCTTACGCGCCAGTCCGCAGCAAAACCAATGAACTGTGTCAAGCCCCCTGGAAGCACTGCCTATGCGGTGTGTGATTTCCCGCTCTTTCCGCGAAACCCGTCGACGGTTCCCCTGAGTGCCGAGCGCAGCCTGGCCGCGCGGCCGGGAGCCAGCGTCGTCACGAACAGCAGGTGGCGCATGTCCAGGAGGACTCCGGCGGCGACCCATCCAGGATGTTTTTTGACGTACCGCCTGCTGACAAGAATCCGGTTCCGGAAGATGTAGTAGTAGCGCCACGATGCGGCAATTCGGACTTTCATCGGACGGTCTCCAAACGAGATGCCCTTCCCCAAAATGTCCGCGTCCACCAAGGTCCCGAGGGAATGGTCGAATTCCGCATCCGCGAGGACTGTGGGGAGGCCGGCATCGAGGGCACGGAAATAGTACTCCGTGTCCACGAGGTCAATGAAGAGTCCGTCCCAGAAGTTCCCGATCGCATCAAGCGTGGAAACAGGGATCAGGAGTCCGGATTGAATCGGTTCCCGGCCCAACTGGATTCCTGATTTGGAACCGGCCGTCTTGACGGGATTCCCATGGATTCGCGCCGGTGAGACAAGTCCCGGGGTCACGCCGGCCGATTCGGCGGCGCCGGCTGCTTCGACGAGGCGTTGAACGTACTCAGCGGTCAGAAGTGAGTCCTGGTCGACCGTGACGATGTAATCAACCGGCGTGCTGCTACGCGCCAGGTCGATTCCCGCGTTCAGGGCCGAGGCGATTCCCGCGTTGCATTCGAGTCGCAGCACCTTGCCCCCGGCGCCCGTCACGGCGTCGAAGATGGCGTCGAAACCGGGACCGCTGCCGTCGTCGACCACTACCACTGTGGTGAGTTGCCGAAGCAAGGAGGTGACGTTGTCGAGCAAATGCGGCGTTGGACGAAAGGCAGTGACGACGGCGGCAACCCGCTCCAGCTTCGTCGGCGATTCTTTATCGGCGTGCACGTAGTTTCCCTATTTTCCGATGGTGTGCCGAAGGAGCGAACGGAAGGCGCCCGGGCCGCCATGGATCGCGGCGCTGGGTAGGAGGAAGAGGGCGTGGGCACGGGACGTCAGCCGCAATCCCGCGGCGCGCGCCGCCTTTTTCCACCCCTTCTCGAGGCAAAGACCCGCGGCAAGTTCGAAGTATCCGCGCTCTCCCGCGAATCGGGAGCCGTCCAGCAGTTTTTTTGATGACGCGCTGCCAGTGTGCCTGCGGTACGCGAAGCTGACTTCCGGCTCAATGAGCAGCCCGGCACCGGCGAGCACCATGTCGATGATCAACCCGAGGTCTTGGATGACATGGAGTCCATCGCGGAAATCGAAGTTCGTGATTTTGTCCCGGCGGAATACCAGCGACGGCCAATAGAGCCAGTCGCCGTGAAGCAAACTGACGGCCAGTTTCTCTCCGCCGACCACCCTCGCTTGGGAGCCGCGCGGTTTCACGAGGTGCTGCTTTACAAGGTCGACAACGGGACGTGCGGGTTCCCCGGCCTCATCGATGATTTCGACGCCAGGCTGGATGATCCACGCTTCCGGAAACGCCCGGTGCGCGCGAAGGGCCACACTGACAAAATTCGGCAGGAGCACGTCGTCGCAACCCATGACCACCAAGATGTCCTGTGTCGCCAAGGAGACGCAGGTCCTGAAGTTCTCGGTGATGCCTTGGTTGGTTTCCTTGCGGATATACGTGACCCGGGAATCGTTGAGTCCCTCGACGTACCGGCGCACTTCGTCGCCCGGATAGGCGTCGTCCACGACGGTCAGGAGCCAATCGTCCGAATCCTGGGCCAGCACACTGTCGACGGCCTGCCGCATGTAATCAGGATCCCCCCAATAGGGGATGAAGATATCCAGGGCCATTCGGTTCCTTACTTCGGGCTGGAGGGAGTCGAAGACTCGTCTTCGGAGCCTTTCAAGCGTGGCGATGCGTTGTCCTGCAGCCGCTCGAGCTGGGCGCGCATGATTGCGACTTCTTCGGCCAACGTCCGCGTCTCATCTTCAACCACGGAGATTTCCCACGACAAATGCAGGCATACGCCCAGCAGCAGCAAGATGCTGATGATGAACAGCAGGTTCGAAGGAAGCTGGACACCGACGAGTTCGGCAACAATGTTGAGCAGCCGCGGGAATGCGGCGAGCACCAGTGTTCCGGTTCCGACGACGAGCCACAGGGCTGCGTACTTCTCGCGCAACTTCTTGCGGCGCAACATTTCGAAGACGATTCCCACGATCGCCAAGGCGAGGAGGAAGGCAGCTAGGTTTCCCACTAGGACGCTCCCTGGGCCGACGATGAAACGGATGGAATGGTTGACCTCTTACGGGTGAGGGCGAAAAGCAGCGCGAACGTGGACCGGCCAAGGTAGATCGCCGCCTTCGCCGGGTTATGGCTCGGCGTTCCGCCTTGGCGGGGCCGCATCGCCACGGGGATCTGCGTCACTTTGCACCCTGAACGGATGGCCACTACCAACGAGTCGATGGTGTCGCCAAGGTATTCGGCGGGGTAGTGGTCGAGGTATTGGCTGATGGCACGGTCGTTCGCTGCCCGGAACCCCGAGGTGACGTCCGTCAAGCGTGTCTTTGCAAGGCCGGAAATGACCTTCGCAAGGAGCTGCATGGCCCATTTCCGGGGGCCGCTGACCTTGTACTCGCCCTTTTCCGCGAACCTGGCGCCGATGGAGATATCCGCGTGTTCCAGGCCGGCCAGGACTTCGCTGATGTTCCGGGGATCATGTTGGCCGTCGGCATCCACCTGGATCACGCGGCGGTAGCCGTGGCGCTGGGCATACTTGAAGCCCGCACGCATGGCGCCGCCGACGCCGAGGTTGAAGGGAAGGTTCAGTACGGTGGCGCCCGCCTCGGACGCAAGTTCCGCAGTGGCGTCGGTCGAGCCGTCGTTGACCACGAGGACGTCATAGGGCCGGCCGACGCCGAGGACTTCCCGTACGGTATCGCCCACGGATTCGGCTTCATTCCACGCCGGCATGATGACCAGGACCCGGGTTGAGTCAAGATTTTCCAAAGTTCTCCTATAAGTCATCGTGGCTGGATGCGGTTCAGGAGATCCTGGCTGATGCGCCCCTGCCGGCCCCGGCACGAGTCAACCAGCCCCTCCCAAGCGGCGATCGCGAGGTACCGCCGGTCCGGGCTGAACGCGAAGCGGAGGAGTTGGGCTTTTGCGTCTTCCACAAGGCGCCTGATCACCCACACGGGATTGCGACGCCAGTACCTGCGCACGAGCGTGGTCCCGTTGCGCATGATGTAGTACATCCGGAACGGCGAGTAGTAGTTGAAGGACAAGTCGTTGCCGCGGAGCCGGACTGGCCGCCCGAGCATCTTCGCAGGGAGGCGTGCACCGAGGCGATGGCCGACTTCGCAGCCGGCTCCGATAAGGATGCTGTAACCGGCGGCCCGCACGCGGGCAGTGAACTCGGAGTCGACGCAATCGATGAAGAAGCCCGCCTCGAAATCACCGACATCCGCGAGGGTGGACATCGGAATGAAGAACCCGGACTGCATGGGGTCGAAGGCCTCGTTCAAGCCATTGGCCGTTCCAAGAACCGGAACCCGGTGTCCGCTGAAAGACTCGGCGCTCACGAAGCCGACTTTCTTCCCCTGCGCAGTTGCGTCGTCGAAGGTTGCGAGGGCGCGCGAAACATAGTCCGGGACCGGCAGCGAGTCCTGATCGAAGGTGAGCACGAATTCAGGACGTGTGGTGGCTCCGAGTTCCTCGATTCCACGGTTCAACGCGGCAGCTATCCCGGAGTTCTGGTCCAGCCGGAGGACCTCGACCCCGGCCTCGGTGAGGTGATCGAAGATCGGGGCGGCCGTCGGAGACGTGCTGCCGTCATCGACGACGACGAGCTGGCCGACCTGGGCGGCGATGGCCGCGGCGTTGGTGAGCAGTTCGTCGTCGGGGTTGAACGCAGCGATCACCGCTGCGGTTCGGCGTTGGGGACTTTCAATCACGGAGACGATCCTACCTGTCCACAGTAACCGGAAGCGCCTTGGCGGGAAGCAACCGGGCGGCCGGGAGCAGCAGGCCGAAGAAGAGCAAGGCCTCGCTGATGGCCATCCCCAAGGCAACGCCGGGCACATTTGAGCCCAAGCCCGCCACCACCATGAAGGCGACGCCTACCGCGGCCGAGAGGCCGGTCCACGTCAGAACGGTCTTCTGGTGGCCCGCGGGAATGAGGAGGTTCCTGATCAACGGCGTGGAAGCCGAGAGGAAGAAGAAGGACAAGCCGTAGAAGACGGATGTGATCGTGTCGGCCTTGTTCACTTCGCTGAACAGGATGGTGGATGCCCACGGTCCCAGGAAACCGAGTCCAAGCGCGCCGGCCGCCCCGAGCGCCAGGTGCGTCAACAGCGCAACCGCGTGCCGCCGTCGGGCATCTTCCGCGTTTCCTTCCAGCGTCCAACTCTGGAACGTGTTTCCGACCGCAACCACGCTGAACAGGCCGAAGCGGTAGATGCTGTCCGCGGAAGCGAATCCCGCCGTGGCGGTAGCTACGGGAACTGTGGCGGTCGCAATCGGGACCGGCGAGGAAGCGTAGGCACTTCCCGTGAAGTTGATTGCCGCCGTCCCGGCCTCAGGGACAATCTCCCGGACCGCCGTTCCGGGATGCCGCGGGAACCAGGTGCCGGCTTCGCCGAATCGCTTGTGGAACGCGATGGATGCGACGATCGTCGCGATCAGCGCGAAGACCCCGTAGATCCACACTTGGTTGGTCGCGACGATGAGCGGAACGCTCAAGAGGGCCCCGCAGAAACGCGGAAAGGTATCGTAGACCGCCAAAATCCTCGGTTGGCCGGTTCCAATCCCGAACCACGCCGGCGAAAAACCGGTGAGTGCGGTGGACCAAGCCATGGTGACGGCGTCGAGGCGATAGCCGTCGTGGGCAACCAGCGCGACCACAAGGCTCATGAGCGGAAGGACTACCGCGGCAATGACCAGGCGCATCCGCATGCTTTTCGAATAGATGCTTGCGCGTTGTTGCGGCGAACTGCTCCGTGCAATCGATACCGGGCCCGAAATGTTCCAGCTCCACAGGATGATGGTGGCGGCAAACACTCCGATGGCCTGCCCCGACGTGATGCTGGACCAGCCGGCCGCGCCGACGACGCGGGAAATGATGGGCAGCAGGAGGAAGGGCAAAACCAGCGCCAAAAGGGGGAGCAGCGTGAATCCAGCGAGTCGAAGCAACACGGGTTTCATTACTGGGGAAAGTCCTATTGCTCGACGGCGTGACCTTACGATGATACGCGATGGCGCCTGTCCGCTGGCCTTCCGGCAACTCGCCTAGAGTGGAGTCCATGAACGATTCGACGACGCCGGACGGGCAGGCAATCCGCGTAAGTGTCTGCTTGGCGGCCTACAAGGGATCCCTTTACATCGAAGAACAGATCGACTCGATTCTTCGGGATCTCGGGCCGGACGATGAATTGGTTGTCGTCGACGACGCGTCTCCGGACAACACAGCCGAGGTCGTCAAAGGTATTACGGATCCTAGGCTGCGGTTTGTCCCCGCGGAGGTCAACAAGGGCTACGTCCGGACTTTCGAGCACGCTATCGGACTGAGCCGGGGCGAATTCATCATGCTCTCGGACCAGGACGACGTGTGGATTCCCGGCCGGGTCGACCTCATGCTGGCTGCACTCGCTGACAACAAGGTCGTGGCCGGCAACTTCGATGTCCTCGGCGGCGGCCCGAGGCCATGGATTCCGCGGCTTAAGGCCTCCGACTCCCGCAAGCACGTGGCGAACCTGTTTGCGGTCCTGATCGGATACCGCGCTTACTACGGTTGCGCGATGGGAATCCGGCGGGACGCCCTGAAGTACTTCGTGCCGATCCCGGGCTACGTCAACGAATCCCACGACCTCTGGCTCGCAATATGCGGCAACATGGCGGGGTCGATCCGCCACCTCGACGAATCCACGGTGCTGCGCCGTTTGCACGACTCGAACCAGACCCCGGCCGGTTGGCGTTCCCTGTCAAAAATCGTGAAGGCACGGGTCATGATCCTCCGCCTCATGGTCGAAGCCCTGCGTCGGGTACGCCGGCGGTCTTGAGTGTCCGAAGCGCCGTGTTCGGTAGGCTGTTCTCATGCAGAAACTCCTTGTCACCGGCGGCGCCGGCTTCATCGGTTCGAATTTTGTCCACTACGTCCTTGAGCGGACCGAGGACAGCGTCACGGTTCTCGACAAACTCACCTACGCCGGCAACCTGGAATCCTTGAGCGGTTTGCCTGAAGACAGGTTCCGGTTCGTCCAAGGCGATATTGCAGATGCCGGGCTGGTTGACCAGCTGGTGGCAGATTGCGACGTCGTGGTGCACTACGCGGCCGAATCGCACAATGACAACTCCCTGCATGATCCCCGTCCCTTCCTGGACACCAACATCATCGGGACGTACACCCTCATCGAAGCGGCCCGCAAACACGGCAAGAGGTTCCACCACATCTCCACGGACGAGGTGTACGGCGACCTCGAACTGGACGATCCCGAGCGCTTCACGGAGTCCACGCCGTACAACCCTTCCAGCCCGTACTCGTCCACCAAGGCGGGTTCGGACTTGCTGGTCCGCGCTTGGGTCCGGTCCTTCGGACTGCAGGCCACCATCAGCAATTGCTCGAACAACTACGGCCCGTACCAACACGTCGAGAAGTTCATTCCGCGCCAGATCACCAACATTATCGACGGCATCCGTCCCAAGCTCTACGGCAAGGGCGAAAACGTCCGTGACTGGATCCACGCGAACGACCACTCCTCCGCGGTCCTCGCGATCATCGAAAAGGGCCGCATCGGCGAGACCTACCTGATCGGTGCGGACGGCGAAAAGAACAACAAGGACGTCGTCGAACTCATCCTCAAGCACATGGGCGAGTCGCCGGATGCTTACGACCACGTGGTTGACCGGCCCGGCCATGACCTCCGGTACGCGATCGATTCCACCAAGCTGCGCAACGAGCTCGGCTGGCAGCCCGAATACTCGAACTTCGATGCCGGCATCGAAGCGACCATTGCCTGGTACCGGGACAACGAGTCGTGGTGGCGCCCGCAGAAGGCCGCCACCGAGGCCAAGTACAAGGAACAGGGCCAGTAGACGATGACGATCGAGTTTTCGAAGCCGCTCGCTGCCCACGAAACCCCCATTCCCGGCGTCGTTCTCTACGACTTGCCCGTACACGGCGACAACCGCGGCTGGTTCAAGGAAAACTGGCAGCGGGAGAAAATGGTGTCGCTCGGACTGCCGGACTTCCGGCCGGTCCAGAACAACATTTCCTTCAACGAGAAGGCGGGCACCACCCGCGGGATCCACGCCGAACCCTGGGACAAATTCATCTCGGTGGCCACCGGCCGGATCTTCGGCGCCTGGGTCGACCTCCGGGAGGGCCCGTCCTTTGGCGCAGTGTTCACCGCTGAGCTGGATCCGAGCCAGGCGATCTTCATTCCGCGCGGCGTGGGCAATGCGTTCCAGACGCTGGAGGACAACACTGCATACACTTACTTGGTGAATGACCACTGGTCGGCGGACGCCCAGAGCCAATACACCTTCCTGAACCTCGCGGACGAAACCGCCGCAATCCCGTGGCCGGTTCCTTTGGCACAGGCTGAGTTGTCAGACAAGGACAAAGCCCATCCGCGCTTGGCCAACGTCACGCCGATGCCGTCGAAGAAGGTACTTGTGGTGGGTGCCAACGGGCAGCTCGGCAAGGCGCTGCGTGAACTGTACGACGGCGACACTTCCGTTGAGTTCGCCGCTCGGGACGACTTCGACTTGTCGAAGGAAGAATCGTTCACCGGCCGCAACTGGAAGAACTACTCGACGATCATCAACGCGGCTGCCTACACCGCCGTCGATACCGCCGAGACTCCGGAGGGCCGCAAGGCCGCCTGGGACGCCAACGTCGCCGCGGTTGCACGCTTGGCCAAAACGGCCGTCGAGTACGACCTGACCCTGGTCCATGTTTCCTCGGACTACGTTTTCGACGGAACCGCCGGGACGCACGGCGAAGATGAAGCCTTCACACCGCTCGGAGTGTACGGCCAGACCAAGGCCGCAGGCGACGCCGTGGTGAGTGTGGTCCCGCGGCATTACATCGTGCGCACCAGCTGGGTGATCGGCGAAGGCAACAACTTCGTCCGCACCATGGCCTCGTTGGCCGATCGCGGAATCAAGCCGAGCGTCGTCAACGACCAGATCGGCCGGCTCAGCTTCACCGAAGACATCGCGGCGGGAATCAAGCACCTGCTCGAGTCTGGCGCGGCCTACGGCGTCTACAACCTCAGCAACGACGGCGAGGCGCAGTCGTGGGCGGACATCGCTGGGGACGTTTACAAACTTTGCGGCGCGTCGCGTGAAGACGTCACCGGCGTGAGCACGGAGGAGTATTTCGCCGGCAAGGAAGCGGCACCGCGGCCCCTGAACAGTTTCCTCGATTTGGGCAAGATCAAAGGCACAGGGTTTACCCCTGCAAACAGCTCCGACAGGTTGGCCGCGTACTTGCGCAGCTAGCTTCCACATTCCGGGTAGCTGCAAGCAAAAGGGTCCGGCCAGGCATTGCCTGGCCGGACCCTTTACTTGTTTTGATAGGTGTTGTTACTGGACACCCTGGCGCTCGACGGCGTCCTGCCGCCGCAGCGGTTCGGCGACAGTTGCCGTCGCCGCCGGCCGACGCGTTACCCAGCGAAGCGCCCGGCTGGCACTGCTTGGGAGGAACGGCAGCCCGGGGTACAAGAACCGGTACAGCTGGGCCGCGGCAATGACGAGGGTAATCGCGAATAGCACGGTCAGGACTTCCCATGACAGCGGCGGCTGCCAGTCGGGCTTGGTGAACATCACCAGCCAGTTCGCGAAATCCGGAATGCCCACAACGTAGCGGCGCAGGATGTAAACAAAGCCATATACGTGGGCGGCACACGTAGCCCACAGAAGGATCTTGGTGAGCCTCCGGCTGATGAGGCTCGAGTGGAACTTCCGGAAGCGAAGGGCCAAACCGGCCGAAATCACCGCGATGGTGAACAGGGGCAGGCTGTACCGTCCTTGCCAGATGAAACCGCTGCTGGTCACGAGTGCCGCCTGCACCGCGGCAGGCACCACCGCGAGCATTCCGATGGCCGCCCAGAAACCGAGCTGCAATCGTGCCGGCCGCATGAGGAAGACCAACAGCACGAGGGCCATGAGCAACATGTTCCAGAAAATCAGGACCGCCTGCGGAACGGGAGCGTCGAGCCAACCCGCGACGCCGATGTACTGGTTCACGAAATCGAAGGACCTGTCCAACATGGTCACGAAAGCGTTGGTAGGGCGAAGGCCTTCCACAGCGTTGGATATGCCCGCGGGCGCTTCGCCAGCTGACGGAGGCGCCGCCAGCATGACGAAATTCCAGATGACACCGAGCGCCACCCCGATGGCGGACAGCCCCGCGACGATGAGCAGGAGGCGATTGCGGAAGATCGCGAGAATGTCGGCGCCTCGGAAGAAGAGACACGCGACGATCGCGCCGCACAAAAGCCACAACAGGGAAACGTTCCTTGTATTGGCCAAGGTGGCGGCCGAGATGCCGACGGCAAGGATCCCCGGCCGGGCGAGATGCAATTGCCGTGAATTTTCCAGCACGGATACCAAACCGCAGAACGCTGCCATCGAAGCGGCGACCTCAAGGGAGTTCGGATTGACACCCGTTGCGAGGAAGAAGACCATCGGCGTTGTGGCAATCGCCGCTGCAGCCATGGGCCACTTGGGATGGCGCAGCCTTGAGAGCGCCGTGAAGCCGGCTGCGTAGAACGCCGCGGACATGAGGCCGCTCACGATTCGCATGGCAAAGATGGCCGGCGCACCGGACATGAACAAGCTGGGCAGGCCAACGAACCAGTAGTAGAAGGGGTTGTACAGTCCGGCGGAGGTCACGCCAATGGTCGTGTAGGTGTCGCCCAGGGGGATGGCCGGCGCGCAGCCTGCTGGTTTTCCTTTGTCGAAAGCGAAGCAGCGCTGCGAATCGACATTGGCGATGAAGGACGGTACTTTCACGTGGACGCCGTTGCCGTAGGACTCGCCCGGGCCCGGGAAGAACTGGCCTCGTGCCACGGCGGCGGCCTTGATGGTGTGTGAAGGCTCGTCCGGATAGGCCATCAGGGGAGTGGCGAGGATCCACAGAGTAATCAGAGCCGCCAGCAACGCGAAGACCCGGATGAAGAATCCGAAACCGGCTTTGGTGGAGGGTGATACGTTCCGGGCCCGTGACCGCAAGCGGCCGGACCTGGGCACCGGCTGCGATGATGTAGTGCCGGTGGCTGTGCTTGCGTCCGTGCTTGTCGTAGCGGGCGTTGTTGCTTTTTCGATCATTGTTCACTCCCGATCTTGTCTATCAGGAGTGATGCGTCCTGCAAGGATTCTTCGCTTGGCGAGGCGACGCCTGCAAAGTAGGTCGAGGCGATCTGCCCGTCGGAGCCGACCACGAAGTCTGCCCAGGACCTGACGAGGGACGCAATCTGCCCGTTCTTGTACGTGCTGCAGAATGCCTGGTAGTTCACGTTTCCCAAGGCGTAGCCGCGATCAGTCTTGTCGGGAAGGCGGAATTCGACGCCGGTTCCTGAGGTTTTGGTGGTACCGTCCTGGACCGCGGCGGCTACGGAGTCTTTGGACATCCTCACGAAACCGCCGCCAAAGGACAGGAGTGCGGTGTCGAAGCGGGACCCCGATGCCGAATCCATGAAAGCTATGGCGCCCGCGGTGTCATCCACTTTCTTGGCGACGTCGCTGAAATTCTTGACCTCCTGGCCACCGGGAACTTTGGTCCATTTGTTCGTGACACCGCTGGTCCAAGCTGTCGATGTCGAGAGGTAGCGGGTGCTCGCGGTGGTCAGTGCGGACGCCGTGCTGGCGGTGACAGGCACGATGGGGGAGTCAGGCAGCGTTGATCCCGGGTTGACTGCGGCGATGGCGGGGTCGTTCCATCGGTTGATGCTGCCGGAGAAGATTTTGGCCAGTACTTCCGGGGAGAGCTTCAGGCTCCTGATGCTCGGCATGTTGAAAACGACGCCGATGGAGGTCACCGAGGTGGGGACGCTGAAGGCTCCGCCCGGGCCGCATTGTGCCTTGGTCGAATCTTGCTGTTGCGCCGTCAGCGGTGCGTCGAGCGCCGCGTAGTATGCCTGGCCGGTCTCCAAGGCATTGAGTCCTACATCGGATCCATCCGGCGAGTAGCTCAAGGACGTCGCGGGGTAGGTCTTCCGCCAAGCACTTGCCCAGGAGCCGATCGGATCGCTTTGGATGGGGCTTCCGATCGCGGTGAGTGCACCGCGGATGTCCTGTTGCTTTGCCGGGGGACTGGCACAAGCGGCCAAACTGATGCCGAGCAACAGAAGGCATCCTGTCGCTCGGCGAATCGACCGATGATGCACCGGGGGTCCTTTCGATTACAGGTATAGCTGAGACTTGCGTCTTGATAACCCTAACCGTTGAAACGCCCCACGCCTGAATCAGGTGGGCCGGAACCGGCTTGATTCAGGCGTGGCATCCTGATGGACGCGGACGACGGTTATCGATCCGCCACAGCGCCTAGTAGTTGAGGGACTGGCAGCCGAGGAGCACGTTGCCTGAGCTGAACTGGGCGATCCCGATTCCGTAGGTGCAGACCGTATACCGGCCCCGCTGGGTGATGGGGACCAGGGTTGAATAACCGTGGTTTCCAGTGATGTTGAAGGCGTTGTTCACGTCCGGCCGTGCGCCGTTCGCCGTGAAGACGTAGCCCGTCCGGGTCCCGTCCGGGTACGTGACGTAGGTGTGAACCGGCGTAGACGTTCCCGGCACTGCGGGATCATAGGTCCATCCGGTTGCCTTCACGTTCGCCTGTCCGGACACCGTGACTATTCCGACGGAGTCGAGGTACCCGTTGGGGCTTGGCGTGTTGCTCACTTGGATAGTCATGCAACCAAGTGCCGTGTTGCCGGATGCGAGGGGAGCGACGGGGATCCCGTAGGCGCACGCCGTATAGGTACCCGTGGTGCTGAGCGGCAGCGATGCCGTGAAACCGTGATTTCCGGGAATTCCAAAGGCGTTGTTCAGGTCCGGGCGGGACTGGTTCGCTGTGAAGGCCGTCCCGACGTTCGATCCGTTGGGAGCCTGGACGTAGATGTGCACGGGAATGCTGGCAGCCGTGTTGGTGGGATCAAATGCCCAACCGGTTACCACAAGGCTTGCGGCGCCCGGAGCCTGGTTGATCCGGATCGAATCGTAGTACCCCTTCGGCGGCGGGTTTGATCCGACGCTGATGTCTTTGCAGCCCAATGCAGTGTTGTAGTACTGCCCGATGGCGTACATGCACACGTGGTAGTTTCCGGCTTTGCTGAGGCTGATTGATTTATCGAAACCGTGGTTGGAGCCGAGGCCCGTCACGTTTCCGACGTCCGGTCGTGAGGTGTTGGCCGTGATGCGGTAGCCGGTCGTCTGGCCGCTCGGGTCGGTGACGTAAGCGTCGGCGAAGGAAGCCGTGCCGGAGTTGGCGCGGTCGATGGCCCATCCGGTCACGCGGAGGGAGACATCGGTAGGAGTGCGGACCTGGGTCAGCGAATCGAAGGAGCCGATAGGTGGCTCGACGCCGGAGGCCTGGAGGGTCTTACAGCCAAGGTCGACGTTCCCGTTGATACTTACGGCTGTGGCGCACACCTTGTACGTGCCGGATTTGGTGATCAGGATGTTGTTGTCAAAACCGTGTGCCGGCCCGTAGCCGAAGGCAGCGTCGACGTCGGGCCGGTAGCTGTTGGCCGTGTAGGAATACGTGTTCGTCGCGTTGTTGGGATCGGTCACCGAGATATTCACGGGAGTGGACACCCATGGCCGGGCGAGGTCAACCGACCAGCCGGTGACCCTGAGGTATGCGGAGGTGGTGTCCCGGACCAACGACACGGAATCGAAGGAACCCTTCGCGGGATTTCCAGCGAACATCTGCAAGGATGCGTAGTCTCCGTTCCAGACGTTCGAATCGCCGGCGAACGGTCCGGTGCTGCTGTATTGCCAAACGCTGAATGTGGACCAGTTCGTTGGCGTTCCGATGGCCGTGTTGGTGGTGTACGAGGCGATCCAGAGGGGGTAGTCGCTGAATCCGGTCGCGTCGCCCGTGCACGTCTGCCACCAGTCCGTCGTCGAATAGATCATGGGATACCGGCCGGTCAGAGAGCGGACGGTGTCGCCGAAGTTGTGGATCCAGCTGACCATCGCCGACGGCGACATCCCGTAGCAGCTGTTGGTTCCCACGTAGGAAGGCGCGTACTCGATGTCGAGGACCGGGGGCATCGTTGCCCCGTCCGAGCTCCAGCCGCCGCCGTTCTGGACGAAATAGTTCGCCTGGTCCGCGCCCGAGGACCAGCTGGGGATCGCGAAGTGGTAGGCGCCGCGGATCATCCCGACGCTACGCGCGCCTGAGTACTGAGATGCGTAGGTAGGGCTCGTGTAGTAGTTGCCCTCAGTTGCCTTGACGTAGGCGAAGCGGGCTCCCATGTTCCACTGCCCCTGCCAATCGACGGACGGCTGGTAGGAGCTGACGTCGAGGCCCTGGATGCCGAACGGAGGCGTCCAGGTGCTTTGCGCCGTGAGGAGGCCCTGCACGCGCGGTGAGCGTTGGCCCATTTGCGCACCGCCCGGTCCGGCGGCCTTGCGCATGACGGCTTTGCGCTCTTCATCGGTCTGGCTCGTCGGGCTGGGCGACGGCGTCGGCGCCTGTGTCGTCGGTGCTGCCGGCGCCTGGGTGGTGGGTGCCGCCGTCGTCTGCTGTCCGCTAGCAGGCGCCACTGTTGGCGACGGTGACGGCGTTGCCGCGGAAGTCGCCGTCGGGCCCGGGACAGTGGGGGACGGCGCAGGGGTTGTTGGTGACGCCAACGCCGTCGTTGCCGAAGACAGAAGGACCATTGCCCCGCAAACCGCGGTTATCGCGATATCACGAACGCGGCGCGCCCTGATGGTGGAGGGAGAGGCATTAAATTTGGTGGTCTTCATTCTTGGCTCCACACGAGATTACCGGCACCCGGTGGGGGCGGCACGTGAACAATCCGCCCGTACAAAAACCGACGGCTGGCTATTGGTAAGGCTAAATCCGAAGCCCACCATAACATCCATGTGCAAGGTGATGCTAATGTGGTCAATGGGATTTTTGTGACCAGAGGGGCGCAAAAATCCAGCATTCCGCTTGGACGCAAAAACACTTCCGCCCTGGGCCGCGGTTGCGGTCCAGGGCGGAAGTTTTTACCTCAGATGAGGACTGTCAGGGGATGAAGTAACCCGAGACATCCGCGATGAGTTGTGCTGTGCCGTTTGACGCATTGAACAGGCTCACCTGACCGTTTGTACCGGTAGGTATCGTCACGAGGTTCGGAACGATCTGGCCTGTCGCGTAGTTCAGGTTGGACGCGTTCGGCACGGCCGCGGCGCCGGACGGGTATGCCGTCACGAATCCGAACGACGACGGGTTCGCCACCGTGAGGTTGAAGATGACGCCACCCACCGTAGCGGGAACACCGCTGACGCCGCCTACCTGGAACGATGCGGTCCCGTTAGGTGCCACCGGAGCGGCTCCGTTGCGGGTGTCGAGGAACCTCGTCGGGTTGATCGGCTGGAAGGCGCCCGAGACGGTTGCCGCGCCGCCACCCAGGTAATAGCCGGAGACGTCGGCGATGAACTGGGCAGTTCCCGTAGGCGAGCCGTTGAACAGGGTGACCTTACCGTCCGCTCCCACCGGGACTGTCACGCTGTTCGGCACGATCTGGTCCTTGGCGAAGTTCAGGTTCGACGCGTTCGGCCGGTTGGTGCCCGACGCGTACGCTGTGGCGAAACCGAACGACGTCGGGTTGGCCACGGTGAAGTTGAAGGTCACCGCGGAGACGTTGGCCGGGATGCCGCTGACGCCGCCGACCTGGAACGAAACCGTCCCAAGTGGAGCTACCGCGACACTGTTGCGGGTATCGAGGAACCTGCTTGGCGTCATCGGTTGGAATTCACCGGGTGAACTCGTAGCCGCCGGAACATAGTACCCGGAGACGTCCGCGATCAATTGCGCACTTCCCTTGACGGATGCGTTGAGGAGCGTCACCTTTCCGTCCGAACCCACTGGCACAGTCACGAGGTTAGGGACGATCTGTCCAGGCGCGTAGTTGATATTCGACGTGGCAGGTGGCGTGGTGCCAGACGCATACGCCGTCACGAAACCGTTCGACGTCGGGTTGGCTACCGTCAGGTTGAAGGTCACCGCGGAGGCGTTGGCAGGGATGCCGCTGACGCCGCCAACCTGGAACGATACCGTGCCGTTGGGTCCTACCGCCGCACTGTTTCGGGTATCGAGCAGGCGCGTGGGAGTCATCGACTTGAACGTGCTCGCCACCGAGGCCGAGTCGTACAGGGCGTAGTCGTCGGTAGTCAGTGTGCCGTTGCTCAGGAGGTTGAGGCCCATGCTGATGGCGCTTGCTCCGGCCGGAACGGCTGGCGAGGTCCACGTCGCTTGTGTCCAGTTCGTCGCGGCTGCAAAGAGCGGGCTGGCCGTCCAGTATGTCCATGTGCCTAGGCCGGTCCTGTAATACAGCTCGAATTGGGTCGAGGCGGTCGACTTATACCAGGCGGACATTTGGTACGTGTGGCCCGGCGTCGCGCTTGGAGCACATTGGCCAAGGTCCAATGTCGGCAAGAGCTTGGCGTCGCCGTCCACGTAGCCCGTCGTCACCATTTGTTCGGCGACGTTCCCGGTATGGCCCGGGCTGACGCTGGTGAAAGTAGAGGTCTGCGTTCCATAAGAACCAATGGCAAAGCAGTAGGGCAATCCGCTTGCCACAGGACCGGCAGTTTCCAGGCTCGGGTTCTGGATCAGGTTCCCGACCGTGATCGGCGGCGGTGCCGCAGGTCCGTTCACGAGGGGCTTGTCTACGTCCAGGTTTGGATTCGTGGGATCCGGGAATTGCGATGCCATGACCTGGCTGACCGTCTTGACCACGATCCGGCCAGCGGCCTGCTCGGTGACAAGCCAGTCCACATAGGCCTGGAAATTCGCCGTGGTGACCGTCAGAGGATCCGTCGTCGAATCAAAGTGGTGGAACGTCAACTGGACCCAGCCGCCACCGGCTTCGGCCTGCGTGACCACGGCCTGCATGTCACTCACAGCCCAGGTGTTGTCCACCTCGTCCGGGGCCTTCGTGAAGTAGAGGTCCGCCGTCGGTACCGGCAGCGTTTCCGCTACATCGGTCAGGGTCGGGGCTGCCTTGCTCTTCAGGTCGCCGAGGCCACGCGCGCTGTTGTAGCCGCAATCCGCCGCCGTTTGCTCAACCGCGGCGGTAGCAGACGCAAACGGGTAGGCGAAGTTCGTCACCCTGAAGCCCATGTTCGTCAAGTTGACACGGTCATTGCAAATCTGCCGTTTGACTTCGTTTGCGTCCATTTGGGCAAGGTCAGGGTGCGTGACCGTGTGTCCGGCAATCTCGTTTCCTGCTGATTGGAGGGCAAGCGCCTGGGCCGTGGTCATGTAGGTCGGCGCATTCAGGTAACCGGAAGGGAGGAAGAACGTTCCGTGCATCCCTTTCGAGTTCAAATAGTTCGCTGCCGCGACTTGATCACCGTTGGCATCGTCAAAAGTCAACGTCACCACGAGCGGACCCGCTGCTTGCGCCGGTTGCGTTATGAGTGCCGCGTTGAAAAGCGTTGCCAATAGAAGCGCGGCCGCCCCCATGGCAGCCGCCTTTTTCGAAGGCCTCTCCGGGCCTCCATCGGGGTGCCCCCGCCCACTGCGGGAAGCCACCATCCACTTGTTTTGCATCCCAAGTCCGTTCGTCGCGCCCGCAACTTGACTGGTGAGACCTTCAGTGCTGCGCGCCCGCCGCACAAATGGAGTTCCCCAGCACTCATCGTGGCTTTTTTACTATTCTGGAATATCCGGCATGCACAACGTGTGGAACGGGCCTAATTCGCCTGTTTTCGGAGCACGGTGTAACCGCCGATGTCCTGACGGTACGAGCGCGTTTAAAGGGTGTCAACACTCGTATTTAACCGCGCACAACACTCGAGTAGTCGGTAAATATCCGGGTGATTTCGTGGATGGGACGATGCGTGGGCCACCACAAAGCGATGTTTGGAAGTTCCTGTGCAAACTCGGGGCTTTGGCTAAATGCTTGCTGAGCACAAAGTTATCCACAAGGACGAAAAATGACTTGGTTCTCTGCAGCACCCTCACCTAACGTTAAACCCATTGACGATTTTTGCGGCGCCCAGGTGCCTGTCGTATTGGGGGAATGATGGATGCATTGCGCATCGTCGAGGATGAAGTACGCGAGTTGATCCGCCGGCGCGGATTGGATCCGTCCAACCAGGCCGCCGAGGTACACCGCCTCGTCGAGGCAGCCGTCGGCGATTATGACGAACGTGCCCTGCTGGGGACCTTGCCGCCCTTGGGGCACATGGACAACGCCCGTAAGCATGTGTTCGACGCCGTTGCTGGATTCGGGGCGCTCCAACCGCTGTTGGACGACCCCACGATCGAGGAAATCTGGCTCAACGCTCCTAACGAGGTCTACGTTGCGCGCAACGGTGAATCCGAACTGACATCCGTGAGCCTGAGCGAGCAGCAAGTCCGCGACCTCGTGGAACGGATGCTCAAGAGTTCGGGACGGCGCCTGGACCTGTCTTCCCCCTTCGTCGATGCCTCCCTGCCGGATGGTTCACGGCTTCACGTCGTCATTCCCGACGTGACCCGCCGGCATTGGGCCGTCAATATCCGCAAATTCGTGGTCAAGGCGAGCCGGCTCGAACATTTGGTGGACCTCGGAACGCTCACGCCGCAGGCTGCCCGGTTCCTCGGAGCCGCGGTGGCAAGTGGCTTGAACATCCTTGTCTCCGGGTCCACCCAAGCCGGAAAAACCACCATGCTCAATTGCCTCGCGGCAAACATCGGCTCCCGCGAACGGGTTGTCACTGTCGAAGAGATTTTTGAGCTTCAGTTTCCGTTGCGCGACGTCGTCGGCCTTCAATGCCGCCAGCCGAACTTGGAAGGCCACGGCGAGATTCCACTACGGCGGCTCGTCAAAGAGGCCCTTCGCATGCGGCCTGATCGCCTCGTCATCGGCGAAGTCCGCGAAGCTGAAAGCCTCGACATGCTGATTGCTTTGAATTCCGGTCTTCCCGGGATGTGCACGGTCCACGCCAACTCGGCCCGCGACGCCGTAACAAAGATCTGCACATTGCCGCTACTCGCGGGAGGCAATATCTCCAGTGCCTTCGTCGTCCCGACGGTCGCGTCATGCATAGATCTCGTAGTGCATTGCAGCCGGTACGGTGATGGACGGCGGCAAGTCACGGAAATCTTGTCCCTTGGCCGACGCGTGGAAAACGGCATCATTGAATCCTCGACCGTCTTCGCGATGCAGGACGGGCAACTCCAGCCGTTAGCACATTCGATGCCCGCAATGGAGAAGTTCTCCAAGGCCGGCTTCGATGTCGCCGCACTTCTAGGGCAGCATTGATGGCGCCCTTGCTCGGAGTCCTCTGCGGCCTCGGAATGTTCCTCATATGGTGGTCCACGTGGGAACAACCTCCCGTTGCCGGGAAGGAAGCAAAAGCGAAGCGCCTGGAAGTCCTGCTGCTCACGGCGGGAATCGAGAAAGTGAGCAGCCGTGGCTTCATCGCTTCCTGCCTGGGACTGGGACTGTTCACCATGTTGGTGGTCTTCATCATGACTGCTTCACTCCCGATATCCGGGTGCTTCGGACTCTTCGGTACCTGGTTTCCGTTGGCTCTCGTCAGGTGGAGGGCACGAAGGCGGGCCGCCACGCTGCGGGGTTTGTGGCCGGACATCGTTGACCACTTGCGCTCGGCCATACGGGCAGGACTTTCGCTGCCGGAAGCCCTCATCCAGCTCGGAGACAAGGGCCCGGTTGAATTACGGGGACTGTTCCGAGAGTTCGCTGCCGACTATCGGGCAGGTGGCCACTTCGACTCGTCCCTTGGCAGGCTGAAGGAACGGTTGGCCGATCCCGTAGCCGACAGGATTATTGAAGCGTTGAGGATAACCCGCGAAGTGGGAGGATCCGACCTTGGCCGACTATTGGGCACTCTCGCCGACTTTCTCCGCGAGAGTGCCCGAACGCGGAGCGAGCTGGAAGCCCGGCAATCGTGGACCATCAACGCAGCACGCCTTGCGGTAGCAGCCCCCTGGATTGTTTTGATCCTCCTCGCCAGCAGGCCGGAAGCCGTCGCAGCCTACAACTCGCCAACAGGAGTCACCATCCTCGCCGGCGGACTCCTGGTTTCCGCCATCTCCTATTGGGCAATGCTGCGCATCGGTTCCCTTCCCGCGGACGGGAGGGTGCTTCGATGACCGCGCTTGTCGCCATGACCGCCTTCGTCGGGCTGGTTCTTGGAGCCGGCCTGTGGCTTGTGTTGATTCGTATGCCGTTCATGCGTGCAATACCTTTCTCGGAACGCATCGAGCCGCAGCTCAAATCGCAGAACGTCGAATCCCGGCTGCTGGCATCGCCTTCGGAGATCGCGCCTTTCGGACCGCTCGAACGTATCTTGCGGCCCGTGTTTCAGGATGGGCGCCGATATTTGGCGCGGTTCAGCTTCGACATCACCGCGCTGAACAAGAGACTCGCAAGGGCAGGTTCCGGCAAGGCAGCGTTGGACTTCCGGGCCGAACAACTGCTCTGGGCGGCGGGCGGTTTCGTCTGCGGCCTCTTCGCTGTAATCTTCGGTGCCGCAGCCGGACGCTTCAGCCCGTTTCCAGCGGTTGCGGCCGTGCTCGCGAGTACGATCGCCGCATTCCTTGTCCGTGACTATCTCCTCGGAGTACAGATCAAGCGCCGCGAACGCCACATGCTGGCGGAGTTTCCGGCACTCGCGGAACTGATGGCTCTCGCCGTCGGTGCCGGGGAGAGCCCGGTTGGTGCCCTCGACCGCGTCTGCGCAACAGCTCGCGGCGAGCTGGCGGGAGAATTTGCGCTGGTCCTGGCCGCCACGAGATCGGGAAAGCCCCTTGTCGAGGCTCTCCAGGACTTTTCCGGGCGGACCGACCTCGGCCCGCTCGGCCGTTTTGTGGATGGTGTCGTGGTAGCGATGGAGCGGGGTACCCCTTTGGCGGACGTATTGCGTGCCCAGGCTTCCGACGTTCGGGATTCCGCAAAACGCGAGTTGATGGAGTCAGCAGGGCGAAAGGAGATCGGAATGATGGTGCCGCTGGTTTTCGGCGTCCTGCCGCTGACTGTGATCTTTGCCATTTATCCGGGATTGGCGGTTTTGGACCTTGGATTCTAATGCGCCTTTCGAGTGGGGTATTTTCTTGCATGGCGTCCATTAGGACCCATTTTAATTGTATGAAAAGAAAATGAATAGGCATCCGTTCGCGGATATCTAAAAACACGCAAATTGGGGGAATAATGAAGAATTTCAACCGTGTCCGAGTAAGGACGTCAAACTTTCTTTGGTTGTGGTTTATGAAATTCTGGCTATCGTGTCGACTGGGCAAGGCAGTCGCGCAAAATGGAACGCCACCTGAAGACCATCGGGAAAGGGGCGACGTCCCGGGCTGGGTCATGATCACATTGATGTCCGCAGCCCTCGTGGCGGGCCTGTTGGCTCTCGCGGGTCCCGCCCTCGAGGGGCTCTTCAACCAGGCCATAAGTAAGGTCGGAAAGTAGCCCATGCCGTTCCACGCAGGTAGTGAGGTGTGCGGCGCTGCGGGGCCAGCGCGATGCAATGAACGGGGATCCGCCGTGGTGGATTTTGTCCTCGTGGGAGGACTGCTCACGGCATTCTTCCTCGCCGTCATTCAGTTGACCGTGGTTCTCCACGTGCGCAACACACTGATCGACGCGGCGTCGTCAGGCGCCCGCTACGGCGCGCTTGCGGACCGGACCCCGGAGGACGCGGCTGCGCGGACGGCGGAGCTGATCGGTGCCGCCCTCAACCCGGAATTCGCCCGGGACATTTCGACGTCGGAAGCCGGCTTTCAGGGAACCAGGATGCTGGAAGTCACGGTCAGGGCGCCCTTGCCTGTGATCGGGCTGGTTGGAGCCGGCTTCGCGTTGGAGGTGAAAGGACATGCCGCGGTTTTCGACTGACGGTGCAGGGGCCAAGCATGCAGTTCAAGTCAAGCTCCGGGCCCGGGCTGAAGCGGCAGCTCGTGCCGTTCGTGTGCGGTGCCGGGCGGCGCTATGCCTGCCGATCTCCGGCGTCAGTGAGGGTGAGTGCGCCGCCCGATCATCCGAACGAGGAAGCGCTACCGTCGAATTTACGTTCCTCGCGCTGCTCCTGATGGTTCCCGTTGTGTATTTCATCGTCACCATCGGGCAGATCCAGGGCGGGTCCTTCGCCGTGGTCGGTGCTGCGGACCAGGCGTCAAAGGTGTACGTGACGCGCGACGATCCGCAACAAAGCCGCCTCGCAGCCGAACAAGCGGCCATGCTGACCCTTTCCGACTACGGGCATCCGGCCGAGCGGGCTTCGGTAGACGTCACATGCGCCCATGAAGATTGTCTCGCGTCCGGCGGCACCTTCACAGTGACCGTCAAACTCACAGTGCCCCTGCCGATGGTGCCGTTTGGAGATTCGCTGAAGCTGGATGCCGCGCACCTGAATGCGTCGGTAACCCAGGTGGTTGGACGGTTCCGATGAGGCGACGGCGAACCAGGACCCATGCCGGCGGGGATCTCGATGGGGAAGAAGGGCAAATGATGGTTTTGATCATCGGGTACGTGGTCATTGCCCTCTTGCTCGCTGTTGTGGTGGCGGCTGCCTCCGCGGTGTATATCGAGCACAAGAAGCTGCTTTCCGTGGCAGACGCCGCGTCGGTCGCCGCCGCCGACAGCTATGCCCTCGGCGAGGTGGCAGGAGGAGCCGGAACCCCTTCGGCGGTACTGAAAAGCGAACGGGTGCGAGGTGTCGTGGAGTCCTATTTGGCCAGGGACGGCACCCATTCCCGTTTCGACCGGCTGGCCATCGGCGATGGCACCGGAAGCCCCGAAAGTGCCACGGCCGAGGTGGTGCTGAAGGCCGTTGCCCATCCGCCCGTCGTCGGCTTCTTCCTGCCTGAAGGCGTAGTGGTGGAGGCCCGTTCCACGGCACGCGCCCGCCTGACAAGATAGTGTGCGCGCGGGGCCAGGGTAGTGCAGGGCGTCACGCATCCGGTGAGCGCGCCACGCCCGGGCGGTCGATGGCGTACTCTGGAACAACCATGGCTGAGATTGATTTTCCCGCAGAAATCCGCGCGCTTCGTTCCACTTACAGCTCGATCGAGCAGGTTTCCGACGTCGAGAAGCTTAAGGAAGAGATCGCTGAACTCAGCGAGCAAGCGGGCGAACCGAACCTATGGGACGATCCTTCGTCCGCGCAGGTGATCACCTCCAAGTTATCCCATCGCCAGTCCGAACTCGACCGGCTCAACAAGCTGGCCGGCCGCATCGACGACCTTGAAGTCCTTGTCGAGCTTGGCCAGGATGAGGGCGATGACGCTTCCATCGCCGAGGCCACAGCGGAACTGGACTCCATCCGCAAGGCGCTCACGGAACTCGAAGTGGTGACGCTGCTGTCCGGTGAATACGACGAACGCGAAGCCGTCGTCACCATTCGGGCAGGCGCGGGCGGCGTGGATGCCGCCGACTTCGCCGAGATGCTCTTGAGGATGTACCTGCGCTGGGCAGAACGCCATGGCTATCCCACCACCGTCATGGACACGTCGTACGCCGAAGAAGCCGGCTTGAAATCGGCCACCTTCGAGGTCAAGGCGCCTTACGCTTTCGGCACCCTCAGCGTCGAGGCCGGAACGCACCGTCTTGTCCGTATCAGCCCCTTCGACAACCAAGGCCGGCGGCAAACCTCGTTCGCCGCCGTCGAAGTCATCCCGCTGATTGAACAGACCGACTCGATCGATATTCCGGATAATGAGATCCGCGTCGACGTCTTCCGTTCCTCCGGCCCGGGTGGACAATCGGTCAACACCACCGACTCGGCAGTGCGCTTGACGCACATTCCCTCGGGAATCGTGGTGTCGATGCAAAACGAGAAGTCCCAGCTGCAGAACCGCGCGGCAGCCATGCGTGTCCTCCAATCCCGACTCCTTTTGCTTAAGAAGGAGCAGGAAGACGCAGAGAAGAAGGCCCTTGCCGGGGACGTGAAGGCGTCGTGGGGTGACCAGATGCGTTCGTACGTCCTCAACCCGTACCAGATGGTCAAGGACCTGCGCACCGAGCACGAAGTGGGCAACACCTCGGCAGTGCTCGACGGCGACATCGACGACTTCATCGACGCCGGCATCCGCTGGCGCACGGGAAACCGGAACAGCGAAGGCTAGTCGGCCCCGCCCGATTGGGCGACACACCGGGCGAAGCCCCGCGATTCCGATGCGGTGCGTGCGTATAGTCGAAGAGCCGGCGCTCATCTTCCCCCATCGATAGCCCGCGTGCTGGCGGTTGGACTCGTCGAGCGCGGCACGTCCGGCGGGGTTCTGAAGAGCCATGATCCGATTTGAGAATGTCACAAAGGTCTACGACCCCAATGCCCGGCCTGCGCTGGATTCAGTAAGCCTTGAGATTGATCGGGGCGAATTCACTTTCCTCGTTGGAGCCTCAGGCTCCGGCAAGTCGACGTTCCTCCGACTCATCTTGAAGGAAGACCGGGCGACCTCCGGCTCGGTATACGTCGCCGGCCAGAACGTGGCCAACATTTCGAGTTGGCGGGTTCCCAAGCTTCGCCGCGGAATCGGCGTCGTTTTCCAGGACTTCCGCTTGCTTCCGCAAAAGAACGTCTTCGCCAACGTCGCCTTCGCCATGCAGGTGATCGGCAAGAGCCGCGGCATCATTCGCGAGACTGTACCTGAGGTACTGAAGACTGTGGGACTTGAAGGCAAGGAACGCCGCATGCCGCACGAGTTGTCCGGTGGTGAGCAGCAGCGCGTCGCCATCGCCCGCGCGGTCGTCAACCGTCCCGGCATCCTGCTCGCGGACGAACCCACTGGCAACCTGGACCCTATTACATCGATGGGAATCATGGGCGTGCTCGACAAGATCAACCAGAACGGAACCACGGTGGTGATGGCCACCCACGACGACGATATTGTGAACGAGATGCGCAAGCGTGTTGTGGAACTCAAGAACGGCGTCGTTGTCCGCGACGAAGCCAAGGCCCTCTACACCTCGATGATTCCGGTAGTTGGCGAGTCGCGGCGATTGAAAGACGCGAGCGAAGCCGAACTCGACCGTGCGCAGGGGGTGCAGCAGTGAGGCTCGCTTTCATCCTCGGCGAGATCGGCAGCGGTCTGCGCCGGAATCTTTCCATGGTTGTGTCCGTGGTGCTGGTGACGTTCGTGTCGCTGACGTTTGTTGGCGCAGCCGGCATGCTCCAGCTGCAAATCAACCAGATGAAGGGCTACTGGTACGACAAAGTCCAGGTCGCGATCTTCCTTTGCAACGATTCCTCGACGGCGACCGGTTGCGCCTCGGGCGCGGTCACCAAGGAACAACAAGACAACCTGGCAAAAATGCTCGACTCGCCCGCAGTGAAGCCGTACATCAGCGACTACCAGTTCGAGTCCCAGGCGGACGCCTTCAAGCACTTCAAGGAGCAGTTCTCAAACTCTCCCATTGTCGATTCGGTGACCCAGGATCAGCTTCCGTCGTCCTTCCGGATCAACATGAAGAACCCCGAGAAATACCAGATCATCAGCGAGACGTTCTCCTCCCAGCCGGGCGTGGAGACCGTAAGCGACCAACGGCAAGTCCTCGAACGGATCTTTGAGTGGATGAACGGCGCATCCGTGGCTGCCATGGTGGTGGCCGCCGTCATGATTTTCTGCGCTGTCCTGCTCATTACCACCACCATCAGGTTGTCTGCCTTCAGCCGGCGACGGGAGACGGGCATTATGCGGCTCGTAGGAGCATCGAAGACGGTCATCCAATTGCCCTTCATACTGGAGGGCGTCATCGCCGCGGTGGTCGGAGCGTTACTGGCGTCAGGCACGTTGTGGCTCGTGGCCCAATTCTGGCTAAATGGTGACTTGTCCAGGCAATTCCTCAATACGCCGTTCATATCCTCCACGCAGGTCCTTGTCATAGCGCCGGTCCTGATTGCGCTGGGCGGCGGCTTGGCGGGAATCTCCTCACTCCTGACCCTTCGCCGATACCTCAAGGTGTAGCCATGAAAGCGATGATTCCCGACACGCAGCCCGAGAGCCGTCGATACCGCACGGTGGAACAACTGCGTGTGGTGAGCGGCCGCATGAAGTTCGCGGGGTCTGTACTGGCGATTGCCTTGGCCGCGAGCCTCGGTACCGCGCCCCTGGCGCATGGCGACGACCTCGACGATCAGCAGGCGGCGCTCAATGCGGAATCCGCACGCGTGCAGCAGTCTTTGGAATTCGTCGACGCCAACATCGCCAAGGCGGCAGGGGACCTCGTGGTCTACCAGGGCCGTTTGCCTGGTGCGCAGCAGGCCCTTCTTGAGGCGCAGGGCCGCGTCGCCTCCGCCGTAAAGGAAGCCGAAGCCCTCGCAGCGCGCCTGGACCTGGCACAGCAAAGCAAGGCGAAGATCACCGAGCAACTGGAGAACGACAAGCAAAAGATCTCCGACACGAAGAAACTCATCGGACAAATTGCGGCCCAGGCGTACAAGTCCGGTGGTGTCCCGACCAACGTCGCACTGCTGTTCGGCTCAAACGACACCGGCAATTTCACCGACACCATGGATCTCGCCAATCAGGCAATGCGCAGCCAAAACGCGGCGATGACCAAACTGACCCAGCAGAGCGCCACGAACGTCAACTCGCAAGCCCGCCTGGCCGCCGTCGAACAAGAGATCAGCGATCTCAAAGCCAAAGCGGATGCTGCGTTGGAGAAGGAAAAAGCGGCCCGTGACGATGCCGCCGCAAAGAAGGCCGAGGTGGACAAGCTCATCGCCGACACCACCCGCCTCAACAGCCAACTGCAAGCGGCCAAACCTGGAATCCAGGCCCAGCTGGCCCAAGTGAAGGCGCAACAGGATGCGGTAGCGGCGGAGATTTCCGAGCGCGACCGCAAACTTCGTGAAGCATGGCTGGCCGAGCAACAGCGCATCGCTGCAGCCGCGGCCGCAGCAGCAGCCGCGGCGGGCCAAGCAGCGCCGGCGCCTTATGTACCACCTGCGAGCAATCCGCGCTCGAACTTCGGCCTGATCCACCCCGTGCCCGCGAACATCCCGATCACCTCGGGATTCGGCTGGCGTGCGACGCCCCCGGGAACCATCGATTTCTACGGCCAGGGCGGCTACATGCACACCGGAATCGACTTTGGCGCGCCGTGCGGTACGCCCGTCTATGCCGCGGCCGCAGGTACCGTATTTTCGGCCGGTTGGGGCAACGACGGCGGCGGTAACCGGGTCAAGATTTCCCACGGAGTCATCAACGGCGACTCCCTGACTACGGTCTACTACCACAACACCAGTGTGGTGGTTTCTTCTGGCCAGCAAGTCAGCCAAGGCCAACTCATTGCGTACTCGGGCACCACCGGAAACTCAACTGGCTGCCACGTGCACTTCGAGACCTGGGTCAATGGCCAAGCCGTCGATCCCATGGGCCTTCTGTAGACGCATTCTTAAGGATTCCGTTGGCGTAGACTAGGGGGATTCTTCAACTATCAAGGAGTTCTACCGTGCCCAAGGAAAGTGGCCGTAAGGTAGTGGCCACCAATCGCAAGGCCCGGCATGACTACCACATATTGGATACCTACGAGGCCGGAATAGCCCTCATGGGAACCGAAGTAAAGTCATTGCGCGAAGGGCACGCGTCCATGGTCGATGGATTTTGCACCTTCTACAACGACGAATTGTGGATGGAGAGTGTCCACATCCCCGAGTACAACCAGGGGAGTTGGACCAACCATGCCGCCCGCCGCCGTCGGAAGCTGTTGCTCCATCGCGAGGAGCTGAACAAAATCTCCGGCAAGATCCGCGAAAGCGGCCTCACTGTGGTCCCGCTCCAGCTGTACTTCCTTGACGGGCGCGCGAAGGTTGAGATCGCCTTGGCGCGAGGCAAGAAAGACTATGACAAGCGCCAGACGCTGCGCGAGCAGCAGGACAAGCGCGAATCGCTGCGGGAATTGCGGGAGCGGAACCGCCGTTAAGGCCGGGCACGGGAAACGGACACGCCCGTAGCCAGGTTTGGAATGTTCACGTGCGCTCATGCGTTATGATGGTTAACCCGGCAGGGAAGAACAGCGGATTGCTTCCGGCAAGTCGTTGGCCTGCAGGATTGGTAACAAAATACGGGGATGATCGGTTTCGACGATGTTAGTCGCGACAGGTGAAGCGGGCCGAGGATGCAGAATTATCTCGTAAACGCTGTCTGCAAACCAATAAGTGCCAACTCTAAGCGCACTGACTTCGCTCTTGCTGCCTAAGCAGTAAGACAGTCCGTCAGCCCGAGGTTGCTATTGCCCCGGTTCCTGGCGTCATTTAAATAGCCACTGCTGTTTGCCTTCGTCATCGAGGCAGACGGGACTCTTAGATGACTGGGCCCGGATCAGCCACCTGTTCGCAGGATGGCTGGGGCCGAGAAAATCCGACGCGAACTGCGCCCGGAGAAGCCCTGACAACACGACATCGGACGGGGGTTCAATTCCCCCCATCTCCACATTTGAAACACCCCCGGTCATCGGACCGGGGGTGTTTTGTTTTCCGGGGTCCCTGGCGCAAGGAATCCGATCGTTCACCCACGGCGTACCCGGGAACGGACTAACGGTGGCCCGTGATTCGTTGATATAGACACCACCGGTTACAGGAGGTGCACCATGAGCACGATGCCCGAACAAGCCCTTCCCGAAGACAGCCCGGGCGCCCCGTTGGACGGCGCCCCGTTGGACGGCGCCCCGTTGGACGACGACCTGTTGGATGCCTATTCGCGGACGGTCATGCGCGTCGCGGAGTCAGTCACCCCGCACGTGGCGGCTTTGGAGATGAGCAGCGCACGGAGGAACGGCCAAGTGAGGATCGGCAGCGGTTCCGCCGTCGTTTTTACGGGCGACGGTTTCATGCTGACCAACGCCCACGTCGTTTCCGGACTTCAGACCGGAAGGGCGATTTTCGCCGACGGGACGCATACCGACGTCGAGCTCGTCGGAGCGGATCCGCTCTCCGACCTTGCCATCGTCCGGGGGCACCACACGCCGACGCCCGCCGCCCTGGGCGACGCGGAAACCCTGAGGGTGGGTCAACTGGTCATAGCGGTGGGCAATCCGCTGGGCCTGGCGGGATCCGTAACGGCCGGTGTGGTCAGTGGCCTCGGACGATCGATCCCGGTGCGCTCCGGACGGCACAGCCGCGTGATCGAGGACGTCATCCAGACGGACGCCGCACTGAACCCTGGTAATTCCGGGGGAGCGCTGGCGGACACCCGCGGCCGGATCGTTGGTATTAACACCGCCATTGCCGGCCTGGGCCTGGGGCTTGCTGTTCCCATCAACGCCACGACCCAACGCATCATTGCCGCGCTCCTTAAAGACGGACGCGTGAGGCGGGCATATTTGGGCCTGGTGAGTACCCCGATTCCCTTGGCTGCGAGTGCCGTCATACGGACGGGGCAGAAGGAAGCACTGCGGGTGGTGGAAGTCATCGCCGGGTCCCCGGCCGAACGCGCCGGATTGATGGCGGGCGATCTCGTCTTGAGCGCGCAGTCGCGAGCGGTATCGAGTGCCGAAAGCCTGCAGAAACTCTTGTTCTCGCAAGCGATAGGGGAACCGTTCCCGCTGACGGTCCTTCGTGACGGGAAGGTCCTCGCGATCGTAGCCGTTCCCAGCGAGATGACCGACGGCGACGCATAGAGCAGCCGGGGCGATCGGCCCCGGCTGGCGCTACTTCTTCCGCAAACGGGCCACGGGATCCGCGGCGGCGTCGGTGTCGTGCTTCGCACGCTTCACGGCCCGCTTTTCCTTGATGGTCTTGATGCTTTTCTTCATCTCGTGCTGGTGCGGCGCTTTGTCAGGCATGTCATGCTCCCTAACTACGGATCTTCATTGAAGACCCTGCAAAGAGGGCCCTGAAGGACCCTCTCCTTGTAAGCTACGCCTGTTTTGGCCGAAAGCAACCGGCCTCCAACCGCCCTGAGCGTCAGGAATCAGCCGGGACGTCCACGATGCCCACGAACCTCGAACCGATCCCCTCGAACTCGCTCCGGACTTCTCCGGGCAGCACTCCCGGAACTTCACTATCACGGTGGTGTCCGCAGAAGACATAGGTGAATTCCGGCCACCACTTCTTGGGGCGGGCAGCCTCGGCGTAGCCGCACACCACACAGTTGAGGTGCACCCAGACAGGCCTCTTCCCCGTGCGGTTTGCACGTGACTGGACCAGCCACGCGGGCGGACTGTCCTGCAGTTCAGTAAGCTCGGCCTGCGACAACCTGGCGGGAATTCCGTGGCGCTGCGCCATTTCAAGGGGAATGTCGAGGGCTATGGCGGCGTCACGTCTACTGATCACCTTTCAACGATACGGGACTCCCGGCCGTCGCCGGTCCCGGGTCGCTCGCCCGGCGCGTGGCCGCCGGTCCGAGAGCCGGCACCGGCCCCGGGGAACCGGTGCCGGATCCGCCTCGTCCCCGGTAGGCGTAGGCTGTGCTCATGACCGATGCAGCGGCCCTGCTGCCAAGCACTCCGCTGCAAAAGCGGGTCCTTGTCGTGGCTATCGTGGCTTCCTTCATTGCCATCCTTGACGGCTTCGTGGTGAACCTAGCTCTCCCCGCGATCGGCCGTGAGCTTGGCGGCGGGCTCGTGATCCAGCAGTGGGTAGTCGATGCCTACCTGCTGACCCTGGGCGCGCTGATTCTGGTTGCTGGTTCGTTGTCCGACCACTTCGGCCGCGCCCGGATCCTTGAGTGGGGACTTGCCGGCTTCACCTTGACCTCCGTCACGTGCGGACTCGCGTGGAACGGTGAAGTGCTGGTGGTGTCGCGTGCGCTGCAAGGAATCGCCGGGGCGCTGTTGGTTCCGAGCTCGCTCGCCATGATCGTGACCTTTTTCTCCGGCCCGGCGCAGTCCAAAGCGATCGGCCAGTGGTCCGGCTGGACGAGCGCGGCGGCCATTGTTGCGCCGTTGATCGGGGGAGCGTCCGTCGACCTGCTCTCCTGGCGGGTCATCTTTTTCATCAACGTAATTCCAGCCGCCGCCGTGTGGCCCATCCTGATGGGCCTGCGGAAGTCCGACGCAGAGACGGACACCAGCAAGAAGATCGACTACCTTGGCGCATTCCTGGCCATGCTTGGACTGGGCGGCCCGGTATACGCCTTCATCGAGCAAGGACGGATGGGTTGGAACAACATGCTCGTCTGGATCCCGCTCGTGATCGGGGCCATTGCGTTGGCGTTCTTCCTGGTCCATGAAGCCAGGACGCCGGCACCGATGCTGCCTTTGCGGCTTTTCGGCATCCGCAACTTCGGCTGGGGGAACCTAGCAACCCTTGCCATCTATGGGGCGCTGTCCTTTGGCTTCTTTTCGGTGGGCATCTACCTCCAGCAAGTGGGCGGCATGAAGGCCACGACGGCGGGGATCGCCTTGTTGCCTTCCACCCTCCTCCTGATGCTGACTGCGTCCTTCTTCGGCGGCCTCGCCGGCAAGTACGGGCCCCGCTGGTTTATGGCGGCCGGACCGTTCATTTGCGGAATCGGCTTCCTCATGACGCTGACCGTCCAAGACCCGCTGAACTACTGGACGCAGGTCCTGCCGGGGCAGATCGTCTTCGGCATCGGACTTAGCACCTTGGTGGCACCCCTCACCGCAGCGATCCTTGGCGCCGTCCCTACCGAGGAAGCTGGGATCGGGTCTGCCGTGAACAACGCGGTTGCGCGCATCGCGGGTTTAATCTGCATCGCGTTCGCGGGCCTCATTATCGGACCGGTCTTCACCCGCCAGGGTCTCTACAACGCGGTGATCGTCACGGCGGTGCTGTTCTTCATCGGGGCCACGGCTTCCGCCGTCGGGATCCGCAATCCTGTACTGGGAGCCCCGGTGACGGAAGCTGCGGAAGGTTCGGGGCCCGACGACGGCGGGTCGGCTGCCCAGCGGGCGTGACCCGAAGTGGTCCAAACGCGAGCGGGATCAGCGTCCTGCGAGGACGCACCCTTCGTGCTCGATGTCCGTGGCGACCCAGAGAGCCGAAGTCACTTCGTCGCCGAGGTCGTAGTCCCGGCTTTCGCCGCCATGCGCGATCCGGACCACGAGCGCGCCACCGAACGGCTTGCGCCCGATGACCTCTATTTTGGCGTCAAGGTCGATTTCCTCAGCGGAAAGATAACGCAGGAGTTCGGGGTTCTCGTCGCTGATCCGGGTGATCTTGCCCGAATGGCCGTCGTCGAGCTCGATCATCCTGTGTGCATGCGGGAGGTTCACTGAACCGTCGGCCGCCGGGATAGGGTCCCCGTGCGGATCGCGGGCCGGGTTGCCCAGCTTTGCGGCCATCCGCTCAATGAAAGTATCCGTGACGGCATGCTCGAGCATCTCGGCTTCGTCATGCACTTCATCCCAGCTGTAGCCCAACTCGCGGACGAGGTACGTCTCAATCAGGCGGTGCCTGCGCACCATGCCCAGGGCGAGTTCCATTCCCTGCGGCGTCAACGTTATGGCGCTATAAGGCTGGTGGTCCACGAGGCCTTGGTCCTTGAGCTTGCGGACCATCTCGGAAACCGAGGAATTGGCCACGCCCAAGCGCTGTGCGAGCTGGGAGGAAGTGATGGGCTTGTCCTGCCACTCCGTGAAGGAGTAGATGACCTTGACGTAGTCCTCGATCGAGGAGGAGGGCGCACTGGTCTTCACGCTTCCAAGCCTATCGTGAACCGTCACTTCTCAGGCTTTCCGCGCCCGCCAGCTCTGGGTCAGATACGGGAGCATGAGCACATCGCCGTCGACGTGGCCGAGATGTTCGAAGAGGTACCACTGGAGATTGCCCATGACCTTGGCTCGCGTGACGTCGTTGGCCCTCAAGTAGTAGCTGCGCGACTTCACCAATTCGAGGAGATCTTCTGGCGTCACGGGATCCTCCCAGCGGGTCAGGTGGCTCTCGAGCGCCGTGAATTCAGGTCCTATCGCTGGCCGGAAGTCCGGTTTGTGGACGTCGCCGGCGTGCATGATACGGGACAAACGGTGAACCCACGGCACGGAGGTATCCAATTGGTTCCAGACCAATCCGATCACGCCTCGGGGCCGAAGGATGCGGGCCGCTTCCCTGCTGGCCGCGAGGGGGTCGAACCAGTGCCAGGCTTGGGCAACGCTGACGACGTCGAATGCTGAGTCCGCCAGTCCAGTTGCCTCGGCTGTTCCCTCCAAAGCGTTCACCTGCGGGTACGCCTTCCGGAGCTGGGCGAGCATGTCCGAGGACGGGTCCACGGCGGATACCGCCAGTCCGCGCTCCACGAGGAGGGCGGTGAACTTTCCGGTGCCGGCACCGACGTCGGCCGCATCATGCGCACCGTCCGGTATCAGCCAGTCGGCGGAATCCGCGGGGTACCCGGGCCGGACGCGCTCGTAGTGCTCGCCGCCGTCCTGGAAGCTTTGGCCGAGTTCGAGGCGTCGTTGCTCAAAGAGCTTAGGACCGGTTGATGTGCCTTTGGGTCGTGGAACCACCCAGGAACTCCTTCGTGGGGCGTGGAAATACCCTACGAATCTACCTCAATCAGTCAGTGCTGCAGGGTGCGGCGCCGGCGGTCCCCGGAGTGTTCGGGGCCCATTCAGGGTAGCTGCGGTGGTCGTTTGCCGGCACCCAGCGGCCTGCATCAACCACGTAGTCCCAGCCAAGGCCGTCGCTCTTGAGCGCCTTTATTCCGGCAATGAGCCGCGTGGCGTCCTCCAAACGCGAACCGACGCCGAAGCTAGCCCGCAGGGATCCGGACGGAAGGCCGAGCCGCTTGAGCAGGGGATGCGCGCAGAACCGGCCGTCACGCAGGCCAATTCCATGCTCTGCCGCGAGGTACGCCGCGACAAGGCCGGCGTCGTAGCCTTGCAGCGAGAAGTTCACCACGCCGATGGTGTCGGCGGGGTCGGTATCGCTGAAGATCTGGTGGACGGTCACGCCGTCGATTTCCTTGAGGCCGTCGATCAAGTGCGTGCGGATGTCGGCTTCATGGGCGTGCCATTCGTCGTTGTCGAGGCTGGCGATGACCTGGGTGGCCCGCGCAAGCGTAGCGGCGCCGAGGACGTTCGGCGAGCCACCTTCGTGCCTCGCGGGTCCCGTGGCCCAGCTGACGGAATCAAGCCGCGCTTCGCGGACAGCTCCGCCGCCGGCGAGGTGAGGGGTACCGGCGTCGAGCCAGTCGGGGCGGCCCACCAGGACACCCGAGCCGAACGGTGCGTAGAGCTTGTGTCCGGAGAACACCAAGTAGTCGATGTCCGCCGCGGACACATCAATCCGGCGGTGCGGCGCGAGCTGTGCCGCGTCAACCACGATTCGCGCGCCAAACTCGTGCGCAAGCTCCGCCAACGCCTTGATGGGCAGGATTTCGCCGGTCACATTCGAGGCGCCGGTGACGGCAAGGAGGCTGACTCCGCCCTGGGCGAGTGCAGCGCGGACGTTGTCTACGGTCTCCGCCAAGGTTTCCGCCGCGATAATGCTACGGTGCGGAACTCCTTGCCACGGGAGGAGATTGGCGTGGTGTTCGATGTCCAGGTACAGGACTTCGCCAAGGTACCGGCCATCTTCCGCAGGCAAGCAACCAGCCAGGAGGTTGAGGGAATCCGTGGTGTTGCGCGTGAAGATGACGGAGTCGTCCGGACGTCCACCGACGAATTCGCGCACGATGTTGCGGGCGTTCTCATAGACGGAAGTGCTGATTTGCGAAGCGTAGCCGGCACCGCGGTGCACGCTCGCGTAGTACGGAAGGATCTCGTTCAGGTACGCCGAGACTATTGTCAGCGCAGGAGCTGAAGCACCGTAGTCAAGGTTGGCGTACCGGACATGGCCGCCTTGGATCAGTGGAGCCTGCAACTCAGCACCTGTAACGGCGGCCAGCGGGCGGGCCGCGGGGGATTCGACGCTGGAAAATGCTGAAGCAGCGGCGATGACGGGAGAAGTAAACGTAGCTGTGCTCATGGAACCTCACTCAAGAGGGACCCCTGGTGACAGGGGATCCGCGCTTGCCGTATCCGTTCCGGACCGGCCGGGTCGTCACCCGGGGCACCCCGCCGCGACGGAGGGTTGCCGGCCAGCAAACCGGGGTTTCACGCTGGCACTCGTGACCTGTAAAGAGACTAGGACACGGGCGCGGAGGGTTCCAAGGCGGTTCGTATTGTTAAGCGGATATTACGATCGCCGAAAAAACGCCGTTCCGTCGAAGAAAAAGTGGCGGACGCCCCGAAAAAGGGACGTCCGCCGTCGAATATTCAGCAAACCCGATTAGAGGAGATCGTCGATTTCCGGATTGAGCCGCTTGAGGACTTCCGAATGGAGGATCGAATTGGTGGCCACGGCATTGCCGCCGAAAGGCCCGTCAGCGCCTTCCAACGAGGTGAAGCGCCCGCCGGCTTCCGTGACGATCGGCACCAACGCGGCCATGTCGTACAGCGCGAGTTCGGGTTCGGCGGCAATGTCCACGGCGCCTTCGGCCACGAGGCAGTAGGACCAGAAGTCGCCGTATGCGCGGCTGCGCCAGACGTCCTTCTCAAGACCCAGGAAGTTGTCCAGCGAACCCTGTTCCTTCCATTCGGAAAGCTCGGAATAGGACAAGGAAGCGTCCTCCAAGCGAGACACATTGGAGACCTTGAGCCGCGTGGCGGCTGCGAGCGAGCGGCCCATGTAAGCGCCCGAACCCTTGGCGGCCCACCAGCGCTTGCCGAGCGCGGGCGCGCTGACGAGCCCCACCACCACTTCGCCTTCGTCCACGAGGGCGATCAGCGTTGCCCATACCGGCACCCCGCGTACGAAGTTCTTGGTCCCGTCGATGGGATCGATGATCCAACGCCGTGAGCCGTGGCCGCTGCTGCCGAATTCTTCCCCGATGACGGCATCGCGCGGACGGGAACGGGAGAGCTGCCCGCGGATCGCTTCCTCGGCTGCTTTGTCGGCGTCAGTGACAGGGGTCAAGTCCGGTTTGGTCTCGACCTGCAGGTCCAGGGCCTTGAAGCGCTCCATGGTCAGGGAATCGACGGAGTCCGCCAGGACATGGGCAAGCCGCAGGTCGTCGTTGTAGCTCGGATCGGGTTGGGTCATGATTACAAACTACCGTCTATTGTGCGGCGAACTGTGGATGTCGGGGCGCTACTGAGGGGCGGAACTAGGTGACGCTGCCCAGTTCTTTCGTCTCTTGGGCTTCCTGGCGCGGGTCAGCCCCCAGGAGCCGGCGCAACGACGCGAGCCGGGCAGGTCCGGCCTCGCCCGCATGGCCTTCCGCGACCCACGAATCGAGCCCGCAATTGACTGCACTGGCATCATGCTTGCAGCCGCGCTCGCACGTATCCGTGCCGGGTTCGAGGTCGGGGAACGCATGCAGGATGCGGTCGGGATCCACGTGGGCCAAACCGAAGGATCTGATGCCCGGGGTATCGATGATCCAGCTTCCGTCCGGGGCGTCGCTCAGCTTCAAGGCGAGGGCGGAGGAAGAGGTATGCCGTCCGCGGCCGGTTACCGCGTTGACCCCGCCGGTGGCACGTTCCGCGCCCGTGAGGGCGTTGACCATGGTGGACTTCCCGACGCCGGAGTGCCCCAGGAGGACTGTGACTTTGCCATCCAGGTGATTCCGCAACTGCCCGACGGCGCTTCCGTCCAGGCGCGCGGACATGCCGTCATCGGAGCGTGCATCGATACCGGAAGCGTCGGCGTCGGCTGTCCGGCTGATGATGACCGGGAAACCGAGGCTCACATAGTTGGCGAGCAATTCGCCCGGGTCCTTGACGTCCGCCTTGGTGACGAGGAGCAGCGGCTCAATTCCGGCGTCGTACGCTGCCACGAGGGCGCGGTCGATGAATCCGGTGCGCGGCTCGGGATTGGCGGCGGCGACCACCACCACGAGCTGGTCGGCGTTCGCGACGACGGCCCGCTCGACGGGGTCGGTGTCGTCGGCACTGCGCCGCAGCAGGGTCTTGCGCTCTTCCACGCGCACCAGCCTGGCGAGGGTGTCCGGCGCGCCGGACACGTCTCCGACGAGCGCCACGAAATCGCCGGGCACCACAGGGGAGCGCCGCAGTTCGCGGGCACGCGCCGCGATGACGACGCGCTCGTGGTCGGAGCCTTCGCCCACCACCGCGGTGTAGCGGCCGCGGTCCACCGTGATGATGCGCCCGATCACCGCGTCATCGTGGCTGGGACGGTCTTTTGTGCGGGGGCGTGAGCCCTTCTTGTTGGGGCGGATCCGGACGTCGGATTCGTCCCAGGAACGTGCGTCGCGGGCCATTGTCAGTTGCTGGACCCTGCCGAAGCCGTGCCACCGGCGGGGGCGTCCGCGGCCAGCATCGCCGTCCAGATCTGCGGAAATTCGGGCATCGTCTTGGACGTTGTGGCGATGTCCTCCACCTGGACGCCCTCGACGGCGAGTCCCAGGATCGCACCCGCCGTCGCCATGCGGTGGTCCGCATAGCTGTGTACGACGCCGGCATGCAGCTTGGCGGGCCGGATCACCAGGCCGTCGCTGGTTTCCTCCGCGTCCCCGCCCAGGCGGTTGATCTCGGCAACCAGAGCGGCAAGCCGATCGGTTTCGTGCCCGCGCAAGTGGGCGATCCCGGTGAGCCGGGAAGGTCCGGACGCCAAGGCGCACAAAGCGGCGACCGTGGGGGCGAGCTCGCTTGTTTCGTCGAAGTCCGCTCCCAGGATTTCCGCGCCGCCGGTGACGGTGAGCGTGCCGTCCGCCAGCGTGACTGCGGCCCCCATGGTTTCGAGGATGCCGCGCCAGAGGTCGCCCACCTGGGTTGTATTGCTTGGCCAGTTGGGGATGCGGACGGTTCCCTTGGTTGCCAGCGCAGCGGCGAGGAACGGGCCGGCGTTGGACAGATCCTGCTCGATACGTTCGTCGAACGCTTGAATCGGGCCGGGGGCCACACGCCAATGGTTCGGAACCGAGTCATCCACGTGGACGCCGACGCCCCTCAGGACGGCCACAGTCATGTTGATATGGTCCAGGCTCGGAACGGGCTTGCCGACATGTTCAAGGTGCAGGCCCTCTTTGAACCGGGCACCGACGAGCAGGAGGGCAGAAACGAATTGCGACGACGCGCTCGCGTCGATGACCAAATGGCCCCCGCGGACCGAGCCGGTGCCCGATATTTTGAACGGCAAGGACGTGGCCGGCTGCCCGTCCTCCGTGCCGACATCGACTCCGAGGGCGCGGATGGCTTCGATGATTGTACCCATGGGTCGCTTGCGGGCATGGGGATCGCCGTCGAAGACCGCGTCGCCTTGACGAAGCGCGGCGAGGGGCGGGACGAACCGCATGACCGTGCCGGCAAGCCCGCAATCGATGGTGGCAGTGGATGCGGTAGTCGTCGGGTCGATCGGCGTGATCTCAAGGTCCGGGCCGTATTGCCCGTCGCCGGGAACCTCCGTGACGATGGCGCCAAGGCTGCGCAAGGCTTCGATCATGAGGGCTGAATCCCGCGAATGCAGCGGAGCCCGCAGCCTGGACGGCCCGTTGGCCAACGCCGCGAGCACCAAGTACCGGTTGGTCAGGGATTTTGAACCCGGAACCGAGACGGTGGCGTCCACGGGGCGTGCGGCGAAGGGTGCCGGCCACAAGGGAAGCGATGAGTCCGTGGTGCCCTCTGCCAAATTGCCGGGCTGCGTTGAATTGCCTGCGTGCGTTGCGGGGGTTCCTGGCATTGCTTCGTTATGCTCCAACTGCGTGGTCTACGGCCTTGCGAACGGCGCGGTCCGTCTTCTTGAGTTGCTTCCCGGTGGCCTTCTTGGCGTCCATCGCCAAGTGCTCTGCGCGCCAGGCGAGGCTAGGCCGTCCGGCAGTGTCCACGGCAGCGAGCAACACGCCACCTGTCAGGGAAAGGTTCTTGAGCAGCCGTGAACGGCGGGCGACCCGGCCTTCCTTGGTGCTGATGTCGGCCGAGCGGTACTCGACGAAAGTGTTCAGTGCCGAGATACCGGCGAGGAGTGTGGCCGAGAGCCGGGAGCACTTCCCGAGCGCAAGCAGGGCGCCGGCGCCCACCTGCGTTCCGCCGATCACGCGTGCAAGCATTTTCTCATCCGTCGCGAAGGGCAGGGTCTCAGCCGCCCTGCGGAGCAAGGGGGAGAGCTGCTTGGCCGTGTCATCCGCGTTCTTGAGCTTGTCCAGCCCGGCGATCACGAAGCTGGAAGCCAACATTGGCCTGGCGAGAAAACGGACGAGGGACATGTTTTGCCTCCTGGAGGGCTTGCCACGGTTTTCAGGTGGTGCTGCTTCCGTATCCCGTATTTCCGAAATTTTGTGCGCGGTTCACGGGAGCAGTCCGTCCTAGTCTTGCATCTTTGCGGAATATTTGCCCGATGCCTGCCGTTGTGAGTAGAAGGTGCGGCACGGGCTGGACCTCGGGTTGTGGTGCGCCGCGGTGCGCTTGCAAGTCACATCGTGCGAATGAGTGGAGATGGTTTCTTGGCCTTGGTGAAGGACCGCGAGGAGCACTTGGCCCCCGGCCGTGAGGCGCCAATGGACCCGCGGAGGGTGACAGTAGACTTGGATGCAATGAGCACCAAGGATCCGGCCGCAGCGGCCATGTATGAAGCAGCGATGGAGGCCGCGGACACGACGTCCGGCAACGACGCAATTGCAGAGGCCGCCGTCGAGACTGCGGTGGACTTTGCAAGCGAGACTCCCGAACAGCGGCGCGCGCGTTTTGAACGCGACGCCATGCAGTACGTGGACCAACTCTATTCGGCTGCCATGCGCATGGCCAGGAACCCCTCCGACGCCGAGGACCTCGTCCAGGAGGCCTATACCAAGGCCTTCTCTGCCTTCCACCAGTACAAGCCGGGGACCAACCTCAAAGCGTGGCTTTACCGCATCCTGACCAACACCTACATCAACCTTTACAGGAAGCGGCAGCGTGAGCCGCTGCAGTCGAACTCGGACACGATCGAAGACTGGCAGCTGGCGCGGGCGGAGTCGCACTCGTCCACAGGCTTGCGCTCGGCAGAGGCGGAAGCACTGGACCACTTGCCGGACTCGGACGTGAAACGCGCGCTGCAGTCCATCCCGGAGGAATTCCGGCTCGCGGTGTACTTCGCGGACGTCGAAGGCTTCGCGTACAAGGAAATATCAGACATCATGAACACCCCGATCGGAACGGTCATGTCCCGGCTTCACCGCGGCCGGAAGATGCTGCGCGATCTGCTGGCGGACTACGCCGCCGACCGGGGAATCAACGCCGCCACCGAAGAAAAGGCCTTGGCCACGGGCGCGGCCGAAAGCAAAAAACAGGAGAAAAGGAAATGAGCTGCCAAGGATTGGGCGACTGCGACGATGCTCGGATGCAGCGTATCTACGAGTACCTCGATGGTGCGTTGACGCGGGAAGATATCGCGGAGATCAAAGAACATCTGGACAGCTGCCCGGAGTGCACGGAGCAGTATGACCTTGAGTGCGTTATCCGCACGGTCGTCAAGCGATCTTGCACCGAGGCTGCTCCCGAAAACCTCAAGAACTCGATCCTGGACAAAATCCACGCGATGAATACGGTGGACGTCTAAGCTCCCGTAACGGCAAGGGCCCCGGAAACCTCATGGTTTCCGGGGCCCTCCGCATTAAGTCTTACGCTAAGCCGCAGGCTTAGGTGTTGGGACGCTTGCCGTGGTTTGCGCCGCCGCGCTTACGGTCACGACGCTTACGTGCACGCTTGCTCATAGCTGGCCTCCTTAGATTCTTTGATACTCAACAAAGCTGCCCTCCAGTCTCCCACATCCGGGGGTCGCGCCGCGAACCGGGGCCGTTCCCTCGCGGACCGGCGTCGCCGGGGCGGACCCGGCTCAGCTCCGCAAGGAATTCCGGATGGAGATCCGCGCCTGGTCGAGGACGGTCCGCACGGTTTCGAGGGCGACCGGAGTCAAAGGCATGGAGCCGGCGTGCTTGCGCAGTTCGACCCGGATGTCGTCGCGGAACGACTGGACCATGAGCTCGGCTTCCTTGAGGACACGGTCGCCCTCTGGCGAGTAGGTGCGTGACCGGGGTTGGGATTCCGTGGTTTTCGCGTTCGCGCGGGCAGCTTCGGCAGTGGCGGCGAGGTCGGCTCGCAGTCCACGCATGTTGTTGCGGATGTCTTCGCGCAGGTCATCGGCCAGCCGCCTCACCGAGGCCGAAATGCTGTCTTCGACGTCGGCCAGTTCCCGCCGCCGGCTGTTGAGTTCCGCGAGTCCGGCCGCTGTGATGGAGTAGTTGGTCCGGCGGCCATCGCTGCTTGTGGCCACGAGTCCTTCTTCCTCCAGTTTGCCGAGCCTGGGGTAGATGGTGCCCGCGCTGGGGGAGTAGGTGCCGCCAAAGCGTTCACCCAGGGCTTTGATGAGCTCGTAGCCATGTTTGGGACCGGACTCGAGGAGTGCCAGCAGGTACAGCCTTAGGGCCCCGTGGGCAAAAACGGGAGGCATCAGATACCCTCTTCCTCCGGTTGGGGACGGGTGTTTCCGGAGTTCGGCCCGGTGCTGTGGAGGATGTATGTCTTGCCTGACACAGAGTTCGTGCGCACTACCATGAGCTTTTCGTCCGGACCTGCGATCGTCTGGATCTTACTGCCCGGCTGGATGAATCGCTGGTTGTCGATGACGACCGTCCCGCTCGCCGATTTCGCGGTCACGTCCACTCCAATGTCCCGCGGAAGCCGGATGGTGATGTCGCCGGACACCGAATTGCCGCCGAAGTCCCGGGTGTAGCCGTGGAGATCGAAACTGAGGTCGCCGCTGACCGTGGTGGCCCGGATGTTCTTGAAGTCGCCCGACGCCGTCACTTCGCCGGAGACGCTCTTGGCGGTCATGACGCCGTCGTGGTTCCTCGCGATGACCTCGCCGCTGACCGTGTTGACGTGGAGCTCGCCGTGGGTACCGTCAGCGAGCACGGAACCGGAAACGGTATTGAGGCGGATATTGCCTTCGACGCCGGAAACCATGCCGTCGCCGCTCACGGTTCCGGCTTCCACGTCGACGCCGACCGGCAACGCAATGCTGATGACGACCGTATTGGTGCTCGTGTTGTTGACCGTTCCCATGAGGTTGCGGAACCATCCTTGCGGACCGTGAAGCTGGTGGCGGACTTCGAGCCTGCCGTCGATGAGCGTGACACTCAACGGATCACCCGCGATTTCGGAGATTTCGACCCTCGTTGTCGCTTCATCGTGCGTTACGACGTCGAAGCGGCCCTTGACGATCCCGAGCTTGAGTGAGCGGACGCCGTCGACGTCTATGGTCTGCGGACCGGTGACGGTCCAGTTCTCTTCTGACATGACCCCTCCAGAAATGCGATATATCGCGTTGACAAGATCAAGATATATCGCGTGTTTGGGATCCGCAAGGTGTTCAGGCGCGAAAGAAGGCACGGACGTGGTCCGTGCCTTCTTTCGTATCCGCCTTTTATCCTTCCGGTCGGCTCGCCACGAGCCTATTCCGGCTGGGAGATCCGCAACCATTGGAACCAGCCGCGGTGCAATACGAGCCACGCCATCAGGCCGTATCCCGCTTGGCCCGGAGTGCCGCCATTCGCCGCGAGGTCAGTGCGCCATTGTTCATGGTTGAGCAAGGGAGAGAACGTATCCACATACTGGTGGTTGCGGCGCGTAGTGACGTCAGCGAACGCAGCGTTGAGCTCCGCAATCCGGCGGTTCTTCGCCGGATCCAGCGTCGGCGGTGGACCCACGACGAATACTTCGATGCTGCTGTGGGAAGCCCCGTCCAGGATATTGGCCAGGTTGAGCCGGCTGCGCGCCGTCGAGACGCCGAATTCAATGTCCCGGCAGGACAAACCGATCACCAAGCGGTTCTCATGGATATCGCTGAAACGCCGCCCGGCCTCGTCCATCCAACGGGCCGCGAGGCCTTCGGTGCCCTCCATGGGGCAGGGCAGGGAATAGCTCTCCACCAGCACGGAGTCCTGGGGTGTACGTGCGAGCACCCTTCCAAGCCAGCCCAAGGCTCGGGGATCACCGAGCCCGGCGAGTAGTTCATCACCTACAGCTGCGATGCGCAGCTTCCTGTCTTCCACAGTTACCTCTTCACCAAACGTCGCGGTCCATGCACTGTGTCCGGCCGGGCGGCGGGAACGCCGAACACTTACCCATTAAACAGAACTGCCCGGCTGGAAGCGGGTATTGAACCTCCAGCCGGGCAGTCGCCGTATTAGTTGCGCTCGAAAGCCTGCTTGAGCAAGGTGGCCTGCTCCGCGCTGTGCCGCTTCATGGAACCGGCCGCCGTGGACGCCGACGCCGGACGCGAGACAAGGCGGACTCCGCGGTTCAGGCGCTGCGGCAGGTTCAGGCCGATGAACGGCCACGGACCCTGGTTGGCGGGCTCGTCCTGTGCCCAGACGACCTCGGCGTTCGGGTACTTGGCCAGCTCGGCCTCGATCTGTTCCGCAGGCAACGGGTAAAGCTGCTCAACACGAATGATCGCAGTAGACGTGTCGCCGGTCTTCTGGCGGCTCGAGAGGAGGTCGTAGTACAAACGGCCCGAAACCAGGATGACTCGGTCAACCTTCTGGGCATCGAACTGCTCGTGTTCGCCGATGACCGGGTTGAAGCCACCCGTGGTGAAGTCCTCCACCGAGGACGCTGCGGCTTTGAGCCGCAGGAGCTGCTTCGGGGTGAAGATGATCAACGGCTTGCGCGGACGGCTGTAGGCCTGGCGACGCAACAAGTGGAAGTGCGACGCCGCCGTGGTGGGGTTGGCAACAATCATGTTGTCTTCCGCGCAAAGCTGCAAGAAGCGCTCGATGCGGGCGGACGAGTGGTCCGGTCCCTGTCCTTCGTAGCCGTGCGGAAGCATCAGCACGAGGGAAGAGCGCTGGCCCCACTTCTGCTCGGCCGAGGAGATGAACTCGTCGATGATGGTCTGTGCGCCGTTGACGAAGTCGCCGAACTGGGCTTCCCAGAGCACCAAGGCATCCGGGCGTTCTACCGAGTAGCCGTATTCGAAGCCCATTGCCGCGTATTCGGACAGCAAGGAGTCGTAGATCCACAGCTTGGCTTGGTCGTCGCTCAGGTTGGAGAGCGGCATCCACTCATTGCCGTTGACGCGGTCGTGGAAAACAGCGTGGCGCTGCACGAAGGTTCCACGGCGCGAGTCCTGGCCTGCGAGGCGGACGGGAACGCCTTCCATGATGAGCGAACCGAAGGCGGCGATTTCACCGAAGCCCCAGTCGATTCCGCCTTCGCGGGACATCTGCTCGCGCTTCTCGAGGAGCTGCTTGAGCTTCGAGTGCACCGTGAAGTCCTCGGGGATGTCCAGGTGGGCCTGGCCGATCCTTTGGAGCTTCTCGGCCGAAATGGCGGTGGATGCCGGAGCGCTGGTGCCGGAGTCTGCCTGCTGGGCGATGGGACGCTCGATGTCGGAGACCGCGGCGGAATCCGCCGTGATGATCGGGATCGGCGAGGTCTGGGCCGCGTGGGTCTCGGCGAAGACACGCTCAAGGCGTTCCTGGTAGTCGCGCAGCAACTGCTCGGCTTCGTCCTCGGTGATGTCGCCACGGCCGATGAGGGATTCGGTGTAGAGCTTGCGGACGGAGCGCTTGGCTTCGATCAGGTTGTACATGAGCGGCTGGGTCATCGAGGGGTCGTCGCCCTCGTTGTGGCCGCGGCGGCGGTAGCACACCATGTCCACGATGACGTCCTTGTGGAAGCGCTGGCGGAACTCGTAGGCGAGCTGTGCGATGCGCACCACGGCTTCGGGGTCGTCTCCGTTGACGTGGAAGACGGGAGCCTGGATCATCTTGGCGACATCGGTGGAGTAGGTGGAAGAACGCGACGACGACGGTGCGGTGGTGAAGCCGACCTGGTTGTTCACGATGATGTGGATGGTTCCACCCGTGCGGTAGCCGCGCAGCTGGGACAGGTTGAGGGTTTCCGCCACGACGCCCTGGCCGGCAAATGCCGCGTCGCCGTGCACCATGATGGGCAGCACGGGGAAGACTTCGCCCTGGTCCAAGCGGTCCTGCTTGGCTCGGACAATGCCTTCGAGCACGGAGTCCACAGCTTCGAGGTGCGACGGGTTGGCAGCCAGGTAGACCTTGGTCTCATTGCCGTTGTCCGAGGTGAAAGTGCCTTCGGTGCCGAGGTGGTACTTGACGTCGCCGGAGCCCTGGACCGAGCGGGGGTCCTGGGTGCCTTCGAACTCGCGGAACACCTGGGCGTAGGTCTTGCCGGCGATATTGGTCAGCACGTTGAGGCGGCCGCGGTGGGCCATGCCGATGGCGACCTCGTCGAGACCGTCGTCGGCGGCGTCGGAGATGATCGTGTCCAACAGCGGGATCAGGGACTCGCCGCCTTCGAGGGAGAAGCGCTTCTGGCCCACGAACTTGGTCTGCAGGAAGGTTTCGAAGGCCTCGGCCGCGTTGAGCTTGGAGACGATACGCAGCTGCTCTTCGCGGCTCGGCTTCGAGTACGGGTGCTCAAGCTGGTCCTGGAACCACTTGCGTTCCGCCGGTTCCTGGATGTGCATGTATTCGATGCCCGTGGTGCGGCAGTAGGCGTCGCGGAGGACACCGAGGATGTCGCGGAACTTGAGCATCGGCTTGCCGCCGAAGCCGCCGGTGGGCCATTCGCGGTCGAGGTCCCACAAGGTCAGGCCGTAAGTCAGGACGTCAAGGTCGGCATGCTTCCGCTGGACGTATTCGAGCGGATTGGTGTCCGCCATGAGGTGGCCGCGCACACGGTACGAATGGATCAGCTGCTGGATGCGGGCGACCTTGTTGATCTCGTCGGCGGGATCGACCTGGAGGTCGGGGCTCCAACGTACAGGCTCGTAGGGGATGCGCAGGGCTTCGAAGATTTCGTCGTAGAAGTTCTGCGCGCCGAGGAGCAGCTGGTGGACGAGCTTGAGGAATTCACCGCTGCCCGCGCCCTGGATGACGCGGTGGTCGTAGGTGGAAGTCAGCGTGAGGATCTTGCTGATGGCGTTTTGGGCGATGATCTTCTCGCTAGCGCCCTGCCATTCGGCGGGGTAGTCAAGGGCCCCGACGCCGATGATTGCAGCCTGGCCCTTGGAGAGGCGCGGCACGGAGTGCACGGTGCCGATGCCGCCCGGGTTGGTCAGGGAGACCGTGGTGCCCGCGTGGTCGTCAGCGGTGAGCTTGCCGTTGCGGGCCCGCTTGATGAGGTCTTCGTAGGTGTGCCAGAACTCCGCGAAGTTCATGGTCTCGGCCTTCTTGATGTTGGGGACCATCAAAAGGCGGGTGCCATCGGGCTTGGGCATGTCGATCGCGATGCCGAAATTGACGTGCGCGGGCTGCACGGCGACGGGCTTGCCGTCCACTTCGTCGTAGTAGACGTTCATCGAAGGGAACTGCGACAACGCGCGGACAACCGCGTAGCCGATGAGGTGCGTGAAGGAAACCTTGCCGCCACGGGCGCGGGCGAGGTTGGAGTTGATGACAACGCGGTTGTCGATCAGGAGCTTGGCGGGCACGGCCCTGACGCTTGTTGCGGTGGGAACCTCGAGGCTCGTCACCATGTTGGAGGCGATGGCCTTCGCGGGGCCGCGAAGGACGGAGACGACGTCCTCTTCCGGCGGAGTGGGGGCCTTGGTGCTCTTGGGGAGCTGTGCGGGGATCGGCTGGGCCTGGCCTTCGCCGGGCTTCTGAGCGCCGTCTTTGGCGACAGTGGCCGGTGCCTTCTTTGCCGGTGCCGCAGGGGCAGGAGCGGGGGCGGGGGCCGCAGCGGGAGCAGCCGGCGCCGTTGCCGTTGCTGCGGCCGGGGCCACGACGGGAAGTTCGCGAGTGGGGGGATTCAAAGGAGCGGAGGTTCCGTTGGAGGAAGTGCCGTCAGCGGTATCGAAGGACTCGAACAGGGGCCACCACTTGGCGTCGACTGAATTCTTGTCCTGTTGGTACCGCTCGTACAGTTCGTCAACGAGCCACTCGTTTCCGCCAAATTCCTCGGGTAGACGGTGGGTTGGCTGCTCTGGCACTTGAAATACGCCTCTTCCATGAGTGTTGATTTCCAGCTGGCCCGGTAGGTAGGTGCAGGGGGTGCAAACGGCGAGCCAGGGTCTGGGTCCCGCGAACTCAGACCCTTGCCAGTCTAGTGACGAGCGACGGCTAACCGCCAATAGTGGTGACCTAAATCATGCCGATCCGGAGGAAGCTCCGCAACGGTGCCCGGAGAGCATCGTTTTTGACATCGATTTGCGTGGCTCCGGCCATGAAAGCGCACGTGAATGTCCCGGTCCGCCGGACTGTAGACTGGGATTCTTATGGACAGTAATTCTAGGTGCCGGCCTGGGAACTGCGGGGGACGTCGATTGGCAATCTCCCTGCAGCACACCCGCCGAGCCGGCAATACCCGTTCACATGCCCATCGCACCCCGGAGCTTCAGGCCGGCAGGTCGGCGGATCGATCATCCGCTGCGTCCGACCAACCCCCGCCGGGCCAAACGGCCCGCTGCCTTCCGGTAATTTCACTTCAGCTCGTTTCTCTCCAGCCGCTTTCACTCCAGCCAGCCAAGCCGCCCGTCCGCTTCGGTGGTGGCCAATAATGGAATGGCTCCTCCTTCTTGCCGGCCTGCTCTTGATCTTGGGGACCGGCTTTTTTGTCGCCGTCGAATTCTCCTTGGTCGCACTCGACCAGGCCACCGTCCAGCGGGCCGTGGACCGCGGCGACCACGCGGCCATCGCGCTTCTTGCCTGCCTCAAATCGCTCTCCACCCAGCTTTCCAGCTGCCAATTGGGCATCACCCTGACCACGTTGCTGACGGGGTTCGTCATGGAGCCCTCGGTCGGCTTCCTCTTGCGCGGGCCGTTGCTCTTGGTCGGACTGCCCGCGGCGGCGGCCGAGTCCGTGTCGCTCGTCATTGCCATGGCGATCGCCACAGGCTTGTCGATGCTGATCGGTGAACTCGTGCCGAAGAACATGGCCATCGCCTTGGCATTTCCGCTCGGAAGGGCGCTGGCGAGGCCGCAATTGATCTTTACCGCGGTGTTCAAGCCCGCGATCGTGGTGCTCAACGGCTTTTCCAACAAGGTCCTCAACCTCATGGGGCTTGAAGCCAAGGAAGAGATCTCGGGCGCTCGTTCGCCGTCGGAGCTGGCATCCTTGGTGCGCCGTTCGGCGGAGCTGGGAACCCTCGACGCCGGGACGGCAAACTTTGTCGCCCGGACGTTGAACTTTTCGGCGCGCACGGCGGCTGACGTCATGACCCCGCGGATCCGCATGGAAACCATCGACGCCGACCAACCGGTTTCGGACATCATCGACGCCGCCCGGCGTACCGGCTACTCGCGTTTCCCCGTGATCGGGGACTCTGCCGACGACATCCGTGGCGTCGTGCACATCAAGAAAGCCGTCGCCGTCCCCCCGGAACGTCGCGACGGCGTCGAAGCCGGTGCCATCATGTCCGACGTCCTGAGCGTCCCCGAAACGATCCATCTTGACGCCCTGCTCCTGGAGCTTCGCGAAGGAAACCTGCAGCTCGCCGTCGTACTTGACGAGTACGGCGGAACCGCGGGGATCGCAACGCTTGAGGACCTTGTGGAGGAAATCGTCGGTGAAGTGGCGGACGAACACGACAAGGTCCGGCCGGGACTGCTGCAAAGCGCCTCCGGCGACTGGTACTTCCCTGGCCTCCTTCGCCCGGACGAGGTGAGTGAACAGATCCCCGGACTTACTGTTCCCGACGATCCGGCTTATGAGACAGTCGGCGGATACGTCATGAGCCAATTGGGGCGTATCGCCGTTGTCGGCGACGTCGTGGAGGCCGGCGGCGGGACGCTGTCGGTCACCCGGATGGACGGCCGGCGGATCGACCGCATCTGCTTCAAGCCAATGGCTGCGGAACCGCGCGAGGACCGTGCGGACGCCAAAAGCGTTCCGGCGCCCGCCGCCGGAAGTCCAGGCGGCAGTACGGTCAGCGGTGCGACCGGCAAGGGCGCACGTAAGGGGCGTGCAGCATGAGCGACTGGGCAGGGATCCTATGGCTTGTGGTGCTCCTGATCGGGAACGCGTTCTTCGTCGGGGCAGAGTTTGCCGTCATGTCCGCGAGGCGGAGCCAGATCGAGCCTTTGGCACGCGGAGGTTCCAAACGGGCGCAGACAACCTTGCGTGCGATGGAGAGCGTCTCGCTCATGTTGGCGTGTGCCCAATTGGGCATCACCGTGTGTTCCTTGCTGATCCTCCAAGTGGCTGAGCCTGCAATCCACCACCTGCTGGCCGGTCCGTTGGAATCAGTGGGCGTCCCGGTCGAACTGGCGGACGTCGTCGCATTCGCCATCGCCCTCCTGGCCGTCACGTTCCTGCACGTGACTTTCGGTGAGATGGTCCCCAAGAACATTTCGGTTTCGGTGGCGGACAAGGCGGCCCTGTTGCTCGCTCCTCCGTTGGTCCATATTGCACGGTTCGTGAAACCTGTCATTTGGACGTTGAACTGGTCGGCCAACCACATCCTGCGGCTCATGCGGATCGAGCCGAAGGACGAAGTGACCTCCTCCTTCACGCTCGAAGAGGTGCAGTCGATCGTGCTCGAATCGACGCGCCACGGGCTTGTGGACGACGACGCCGGCCTGTTGAGCGGCGCGCTGGAATTTTCCGAGCACACCGCCGCGCACATCATGGTTCCGCTCGACAAGCTCGTGATGCTCCAGCCGGGGTCCACTCCGCGGCAATTGGAGAAGGCGGTCAGCCGTACCGGCTTTTCGAGGTTCCCGGTGCTGGATGACGACGGCGAGCTGACGGGTTACGTCCACATCAAGGACGTGCTGTCCATACCGGAGGAAGGACGACGCCACCCCATCGCCGAAAGCCGTATCAGGTCACTTGTGAATCTCGCCCCCGACGACGAGATCGAAGATGCCATGTCCGTGATGCAGCGCACCGGTTCGCATCTGGGCCGTGTGGTTGGCCAGGGCGGATCGACACTGGGCGTGCTGTTCCTTGAGGATGTCATCGAGCAATTGGTGGGCGAGATCCGCGACGCCACGCAGGCGACAGGGATCCGGCGGCTCGGCGGCCAGGCGCCCGCTTAGCTGCCGCCATTCTTCGCAAATGTCCGCGCCAGCCGGGTTGGCTGGCGCGGACCTTCCGGTTCTAAATAGGAATCATTCCTATTTAGCGCTACACTCGTGGAGCCAGCTATTGTGCTTCATTCTCATATGAGTAGATCCGAGGTATCCAGTGCGTCTCGCCGCCGTTCGTCTTTCCCTTGCCGCATCCGCCGGCCTTGCCGTCCTGCTGTCCGCGTGCGGGGCCCCGGCCGCCACGGCGCCGTCGTCGTCCTCCGGCGCGATCGACGTGGTCGCTTCGACGAGCGTGTACGGGGACATCGCGAAGAGCGTCGGCGGGGATAAAGTGTCGGTGACATCGATCATCAGCAAGACAAGCCAGGATCCGCACTCGTACGAGCCGAGCACGCAGGACAAGCTGGTGGTTTCCAAGGCGAAGCTGGTGATCGGCAATGGCGCAGGCTATGACGATTTCTTCACCAAACTGCTTGACGGCACCAAAGTTCCGGCTGAGGACGTCATCGTTGCGGTAGACGCTTCAGGCCTCTTGCCGACCCCGACCACCGGCGGCTCGAAGAATGTACCGGAAGGCTTCAACGAGCACGTCTGGTACAACTTCGACGCCATGGGCAAGGTAGCGGACGCGGTGTCAGCCAAACTGGGTGCCTTGGATCCGGCAGACGCCAAGACGTTTGCCGCCAACGCCGACAAGTTCAAGTCCTCCCTCGCCGGGCTGGATGCGAAAGTGGCCGCGATCAAATCGTCCAAGGGTGGACTCCCCGTCGCGGTCACCGAACCCGTCCCCGGCTACCTCCTCGAGGCTGCCGGACTGGACAACAAGACCCCCGAGGCGTTCAGCCACGCGATTGAGGAAGGGTCCGACGTCCCGCCCGCGGCCGTCAAGGAAACGGATGACCTGATTTCCTCCAAGTCTGTCCGTTTCCTCGCGTACAACGAACAGACGTTCGGCGTCGAAACGGAAAAGCTGAAGGCCGCGGCGAACGCCGCAGGCGTCCCCGTGGTCGGCTTCACCGAGACGCTTCCGGAAGGGAAGGACTACCTCTCCTGGATGACTGACAACGTAGGCAATGTTGTTGCTGCGCTGAACAAATAAGGCTGCGCTGGCCGGCAAAACTGCGGGCGGCAGGACCATAAGCCGCCAGGCCCCGCGATCGTCCTAAGATGTACAGGGCGGACGCGGGGCCCTGCTGTCCGAAGGGAGGGGTTTCCCCATGGATCGAGGAATTTTTTGACACCGGTAGTGAGCCTTCGCGGCGCGGGCCTCCAGTTCGGCCAAAGGGCTTTGTGGAAGGACCTCGACGTCGACCTCCAAGCAGGTGAGTTCCTCGCCGTGCTTGGTCCGAACGGCAGCGGCAAGTCCAGTTTCCTCAAAGTCCTCCTGGGCCTCCAACGCCTCCACTCCGGAACGGCGACCGTCGGCGGCCGTCCAGTGGAAAGGGGGAGCCGCAAAATCGGTTACATACCCCAGCAGAAGTCCTTTGCCGCGGACACTCCGCTCCGGGCGCGTGACCTTGTGGCGCTGGGCGTCGACGGCCATCGCTGGGGTCTTCGGCTGAACGCCAGGAACGTCAACGAGCGGGTCGATGGACTTTTGGACCTCGTGGGCGCACGGGACTATGCGAAAGTGCCCGTCGGCCAATTGTCCGGCGGCGAGCAACAAAGGCTCCGGGTCGCTCAGGCACTGGCTACCGAGCCCGAATTGCTGCTTTGCGACGAACCCCTCCTGTCCCTCGACCTGAACCACCAGCAGGCCGTGAGTGCCCTCATCAACCGGCAATGCCGCGAACGGAACAGCGCGGTGGTCTTTGTGACACACGAAATCAACCCCGTCATCGACTACGTGGACAGGGTCCTCTACCTCGCGGGCGGCAGGTTCAGGGTGGGGACGCCCGAGGAAGTCATGACCACCGAGGTCCTCTCCGATCTGTACAACAGCCACGTGGAAGTCATCCGCGCGAACGGCAGGATCGTCGTCGTCGGCCTGCCGGATGCGACCACCCACTACCATGACGACGCGCACTCCGGTGTGGAGGAGGGGCACTGATGGACTTCGGCGACATCCTGCACACAATCTTCAACTTCGAGGACTACGGCGAACTGCTGGCCCTCGTGCAGAACTCCATCTGGGCGGGCGCTGTGCTGGGACTCCTCGGCGGGCTCGTGGGCACTTTCGTCATGAAGCGTGACCTCGCCTTCGCGGTCCACGGCATCTCCGAATTGTCGTTCGCAGGTGCAGCATTCGCCCTGTTGGTGGGGGCCGACATCATTTTCGGATCGCTTGCCGGGTCCGTTGCGGCCGCACTCCTGCTGGGAATCATGGGAGTCCGGGCGCGGGACAAGAATTCGATCATCGGCGTCATCATGCCGTTCGGCCTGGGCTTGGGAATCCTGTTCCTGGCACTGTACCAAGGCAGGGCGGCCAACAAGTTCGGGCTCTTGACCGGCCAGATCGTGTCCGTTGACACGGTGCAGCTCCAGATGCTCGCAGGCACCGCCGTCGTGGTGATGATCGCCCTCGCCTTCCTGTGGCGGCCGCTCAATTTTGCCAGCGTCGACCCCGAAATGGCCGAAGCCAGGGGAGTCCCCGTGCGTGGCCTGGCGATCGCCTTCATGGTTTTGCTCGGTATTAGCGTCGCCTTGTCCATCCAGATCGTGGGGGCGTTGCTGGTCCTGGCACTGCTGATCACTCCGGCGGCCGCCGCGCTGAGGGTGACAACCTCACCACGGCTCGTGGTCCTTTTGAGTGTCCTCTTTGCGACCGCATCCACCGTGGGCGGCATTCTGCTGGCGCTGGGAAGCAGGATTCCGATCAGCCCCTACGTCACCACGTTGTCGTTCCTGATCTACGTAGTGTGCCGGATCATCGGCAACGTTCGCACCAAGAGGGGGATCAACGGAAGAACCGGGATCCCGTCGCAGGCCGCGGGGCGCCCGGCCGAAGACCGGGCGGTAGCCAGCTAGAGCCGGCCGGCGGCTTTCTTCGCGGTGCAATCAGGGCAGAGACCGAAAACTTCCACCGTGTGCGCAACTTCCGTGTAGCCGTTTTCCGCGGCCACCCGGGCTGCCCAGGTTTCGACGGCGGGAGCTTCCACCTCGACGGCCCTTCCGCAGTTGCGGCACAGCAAGTGGTGGTGGTGGCCGGTGACGGCGCAACGGCGGTAGACCGCTTCGCCGTCGGCATTGCGAAGGACGTCGATCAGGCCGTCGTCCGCGAGGGACTGCAAAATACGGTAGGCGGTTGCCAGCGACACCGAGACACCCTTGTTTTGAAGCAGGCGGTAGAGCTCCTGGGTGCTGACGAAATCATCCAGTTCATCAAGGGCCGCACTGACGGCCAGGCGCTGCTTGGTGACCCGCTGCTCCTTGACGGCGGGTTCCTTCGCGACCGGAATCGACTGGGCAGAAGGCCCGGACGTGGCGGCTTTGGCGCCCTGTGACATTCGTGAACTCATTTCGGTGTGGACATTCGCAAGCACCAAGATTACCAGCCGGACCTTTACGGGCGGCGGTTCGTGGACACCGTCGCGCGCCCGCACCTAGGCTGGCTTCATGAAGCTCACCAAGTTCACCCACGCTTGTGTCCGCCTGGAGAAGGACAACCAGGTCCTTGTGATCGATCCCGGCGCCTACTCGGAAACAGGGGAGGCGCTCGCGGGTGCCCAAGCCGTCCTCATCACCCATGAGCATGCGGACCACGTGGACGTCGACGCCGTCGTCGAGGCGCTCAGGGACAATCCGGAACTCCACGTGCATGCGCCTTCGGGCGTCGCTTCCCAGCTTGCGGACAAAGCGGGCGACGGCGGCCGGGTACACGCCGTCGAGCCCGGAAGCTCGTTTGACGCCGGCGGGTTCGCCATCCGTTCCTTTGGCGGCCAGCACGCGCTGATCCACCCCCAGATTCCAGTCGTCGCCAATATCGGTTACCTCGTGGATGAGAACGTCTTCCACCCGGGGGACTCCTTCGTGGTTCCGGACGGCATCGACGTCAAGACCCTCCTGGTCCCCATCCACGCGCCGTGGTCGAAAGTGGGGGAAGTGGTGGACTTCGTCATATCCGTGCGGGCGCCAAAGGCGTATCCCGTCCACGACGGCCTGCTCAACGAACTCGGGCGCGGGCTGGTCGAAGCCCACGTCACCCGCATCGGCGCAAAATACGGCACCACGTATGCGCGGCTGTCTCCCCTGGATTCGGTGGAGGTTTAGCCAGTCTTACATATCCCCAGGCCAGGAGGCGTCTTCGAAGAACCCGGCGAGTACGGCCTCATACGGCGCTGGATCCAGGCCTCGATCCGCGAGCCACTCCGGATTGTAGTAGCTGCCTTCGTACCGTTCGCCGGCGTCGCACATGAGGGAGACCACACTGCCGCGCTTTCCCTCGGCCACCATGGCCGACACCAACTTGCAGACGCCCCACAGGTTGGTTCCCGTGGACGGCCCGGCACGAAGACCTGCCAATCGCTGCAGGTAGCGCATGCCGGCAATCGAGGCGGCGTCGGGAACCTGGATCATCTCGTCTATGACGGCCGGAACAAAGCTGGGTTCCATTCGGGGCCGGCCAATTCCTTCGATCCTTGACGGCATGCCGGTGGAATGGTCCTGCAGGCCGTCACGCCAGCCCGGATAGAAGGCCGAATTCTCCGGATCGACCACGGCAAGGCGGGTGCCATGGCGGTGGTACCTCAAGTGGCGCCCGATCGTCGCGCTCGTGCCGCCGGTCCCGGCGCCCACGACGATCCACTCGGGAACGGGGTGCTCTTCGAGGGCAAGTTGCTCGAAGATCGATTCGGCGATGTTGTTGTTACCCCGCCAGTCGGTCGCGCGCTCGGCAAACGTGAATTGGTCCATGTAGTAGCCGCCAGTGGTCCGGGCGACGTTTTCGGCCGCTTCGTAGACTTCCGAGGCGTGGTCCACAAGGAGGCAAGCACCGCCGAACTCCTCGATGAGCGCGATTTTCTCCGGACTGGTGGTCCTGGTCATGACGGCGATGAAGGGCAGGCCGACGAGCCGGGCAAAATACGCTTCGGACACCGCGGTGCTGCCGCTGGACGCTTCAACGATGGTTGTTCCCTCGCTGATCCATCCGTTGACCAGGCCATAGAGGAACAGCGAGCGGGCGAGGCGATGCTTGAGGCTCCCGGAGCGATGCGTGGATTCGTCCTTGAAATACAGTTGGACGCCCCAGTGCTCGGGAAGGGGGACCGCGTACAGGTGGGTGTCGGCGGAGCGGTTGTTCTCGGCTTCGATCCGTCGGATCGCCTCGTTGGCCCATGTCCGGTCCTGGTTGCGCGGAGTGCTCATCGACCCAGCCTACCGGCGGCGCGAGCCGGCGGGGGATAGGCTGGTAGGCGGCCGGGAACCGCACGGCGGCAGACTTACCGGACCGGCTCGACGAAGGAGAATTGATGGCCACCCTCATGGACGCAGCAACCCTCAAAAGCCGCATGGACGCGGGCCGGCGGACGGTACTTCTTGATGTCCGATGGGTGCTGGGCGACCCCCACGGCCATTCGCACTTCCGCCAGGGCCACATCCCCGGCGCCGTCTACGTCGACTTGCACAACGAGCTGGCCGATCCCACCGTCCAAGGCGAAGGCCGCCATCCTTTGCCGAAGACGGCTGCCCTGCAGCAAAGCGCGCGGGCGTGGGGCGTCAACGACGGCGATACCGTCGTCGCGTATGACGACGGCGGCAACATGGCGGCGGCCCGGCTATGGTGGCTCCTTCGCGACGCCGGTTTCCATTCGGTTTTCCTGCTCGACGGCGGATTGGGCGCCTGGCGCTCGGCGGGCTACCCGCTGGCGCAGGACGAGGACCGTCCGACGCCCGGCAATGTGGTGCTCGGCCACGGGCACATGGCCGCCATCAGCATGGACGAAGCCGCTGACTGGCACCGCCACGGGATCCTTCTCGATGCCCGCGCCGGCGAGCGCTATCGCGGCGAGATCGAACCCGTCGATCCCCGTGCCGGACATATTCCCGGGGCCATCAGTGCGCCCACCGGGGCAAACCTCGACTCCGACGGCGCCTTCAGGGATCCGGCCGGGCTACGCGCACGATTCGCCGAGCTCGGGATCGCCGACGGCACGAAAGTAGCGGTGTATTGCGGTTCAGGCGTGACCGCGTCCCACGAAATCGCCGCCCTGGAGGTTGCCGGATTCAAGGCTGCCTTGTTCCCTGGTTCCTTCTCGCAATGGTCTTCCTACGAGCCCAACGCCGTGGCCACCGGAGCGGAACCGCTTGGCCGTGCCGAAGACTGGAACCCCGCCGGCCAGTGAAGCCGCCGGCCAATGAGGCCGCCAGCCGGTGAAGCCGCCGAATCCGGGGGAGTTATGAGCCGCCCCCGGAGAGTGGCACAACATGAGGGGCAGGGGTAGCGTCGAACCATGACTCCCGGACGACCTGTTCCTCCTCCCTTGGGCAAGCACCTTACCTTGGGCGACGCCGACTCCCGTCCGGCCGGCGAGGGCGTTCCGACCCTTGCGGCCGCTTATGGCGCGACGTCTCCCGGGAGCGGCCTTGTCCCGCTGACCGTCGCCCGGCGCGCACCCAAGCCCGACGACGTCGAGATCGAGATCGAATTCTGCGGCCTGTGCCACTCCGATGTGCACTCGACGCGCGGTGAATGGGGAATGCGGAATTATCCGTTGGTCCCGGGACACGAGATCGTGGGCCGGGTCCGCAGGGTGGGCTCCGCGATCCACGACTTCGCACCCGGGGACAGGGTGGGCGTCGGTTGCCTGGTGGACTCTTGCGGCGAGTGTGAGAGCTGCCTTGAGGGCCTCGAGCAGTACTGTGAACGCGGGAACGTGGGCACGTACGGGGCGAAGGACGCCCGGAACGGCGATTCCATCACGCAGGGCGGCTACTCAACTTCCGTAGTCGTGGACCGCCGTTTCGTCCTTCGCATTCCCGAAAGCCTGGACCCGGCTGAGGCGGCTCCGCTGCTTTGTGCGGGCATCACTACGTATTCGCCGTTGCGCTACTTCGATGTCGAGGAAGGGGACGTCGTGGGAATCGTCGGGCTCGGGGGTTTGGGCCACATGGCCGTTAAGCTCGCGAAAGCGATGGGCGCGCACGTGGTGGTCTTCACGACGTCGGAGGCCAAGGTCGAAGCGGCACGCGGGTTGGGCGCGGACGGTGTCATTCTCTCAACGGACAGCGACGCCATGGAGGGTGCCGAGCGCACGGTCGACCTCATCATCGATACCGTGGCGGCTCCGCATGACCTGGATCCCTACTTCCGTACCCTGCGCCTTGACGGCGCCCTCTTCCAGTTGGGTCTTCCTCCCACGGACATGCCGCCGGTCAAGCCCGGCTCGTTGATGCGTCGCAGGCTCGCCTACGTGGGATCGTCGATCGGCGGCATTGCCGAGACCCAGGAAATGCTGGATTTCTGCGCGGAACACGGAGTCGCGAGCGACATCGAAATCGTCACTGCGGACCAACTTAATGACGCTTACGACCGCATGGTCGCCGGCGACGTGAAATACCGCTTCGTCCTAGATACCAAGACACTCCATACCCCTTCGGAAAAGGCAGACGCATGAGCACCCTGTTTACCAAGATCATCAACGGCGAGATTCCCGGTCGGTTCGTCTGGAAGGACGAGGACGTGGTGGCCTTCCTGACCATCGCTCCGCTCACCGACGGGCACACCTTGGTGGTGCCTCGACAAGAGGTGGATCGTTGGACCGACTCGGATCCGGAGCTCCTTGGCAAGGTCATGTCCGTGGCGCAAACCATCGGACAGGCGCAGGTGAAGGTGTTCGGGGCTCCGCGCGCAGGCCTCTCGGTGGTCGGTTTCGAAGTGGAGCACTTCCACGTTCACGTCTTCCCGGCCAACTCGTTGGCCGACTTCGACTTCGGCTCGGTGGACCACCACCCGGATCCGGAGGTACTCGACGCCAACGCGGCGAAGCTTCGCGCCGGACTTGTCGATGCCGGGCATGCGGAGTTCGTGCCGGCGGACTGAGCCGCTTCCCGTGAGATGCGGCTACGCGGGCGCCAGTGCCTGGTTGAGCGCGGTCCGGATGCGCTTTTCCGAGACCGAGTACGCCGTGCCGAGTTCGACGGCGAAGAGGCTTACCCGGAGCTCCTCGATCATCCAGCGCACGCGTGTTAATTCCGCCCCTGCCCGACGCCCGGGCAGCAAGGCGGACACGGCGTCGTCGTAGTCGTCCTCCAACGCCTGGACCGCGGACATATTCAGTCCATCGCGTTGGACGTTGCCGGGGAGTTTCTCAAGGCGCTTCTCGATCGCGGACAGGTACCTCGGCAGGTGGCTGAGCTGCGCGTAACCCGACTGTGCCACAAAACCGGGATACACGAGTTGTTCCAGCTGGCTCTTCATGTCGTTGAGGGCGCTGATGAGGGAAAGGCTCGTGCTGGCCTTGAGTTGCTTCTCGATGCGCCGGGTGCTCGCCAAAACGCGTTCGACGACGGCGGTCACCGTAAACACCGTATCGATCAGATCCGCCCGGACCAGTTCGTACAGGGCATCGAAGGCCGCTTTGTCCCAGGGAAGCTCAGCCGGGACGAGCTTGTCGATGGCTGCGAGAACACAGTCGGCGATCAACGCGGCCACGGAACCGTGCGGGTTCTGGCTGAACGTGAGCTTCTCGGTGTTGTTCAAGTGCTCAAGGACATAGCGGTCCGGGGAAGGAACCCGCAGCGCGAGCAGACGGATGACACCCCCGCGCATTGCGGCTTCCTGTTCGGTCCGCGTTTGGAAAACACGCAGTGCCACGGACTTTCCTTCGTCCACCAACGCCGGGAAGCCAGTGACGTCGTGCCCTTTGACCATGCGGGTCACTTGGCGTTGGATCGTCCCGACGGTCCATTGCGTGAGCCCCGTCTGCTCTGCCAGGAAACCGGCACCCTGCGGCGCGGGAACGGCTTCGCCACCGCGCCGGGAAGGCGCGGGTGCCCCGGCGGTCCGCTCCGGCGTCGGGCCCTTGGCGCGGGCGGCCTTCGCGGGCGTTGCGCCGAGCGACTCGGCGATGGCCCGGCGCGTGGCAGGGGCGAGCCGCTCCTGGAGCGCGGCGAGGTCTTTTCCTTCGCCAAGGACCTTTCCGCGGCTGTCCACCACTTTGAAACTGACACGGAGGTGCGGCGGCACCGCATCCCAGTTCCAGGAGCCAGGGGGAATGATGTGTCCCCGCAGGCGGCGCAGCACCAGTTCGAGGGATGGTTCGAGCTCGTCGGTCGCGGGATCGAAGCCGTCCTCCAAGGCTGCGGCCGCTTGCCGGGCGACATCGGGAGCCGGAACGAAGTTCTTGCGGACCTGTTTCGGCAAGGATTTGATCAAGGCCGTCACGAGATCCACCCTTTGGCCGGGAATTTGCCAGCGGAAGGCGGCGTCGTCGAGCTGGTTGAGGAAGAGGACCGGAACCTCGGCGGTGACGCCGTCCGAAGGATTCGGCGGAGAACCGGGCGCCACCGGGTGGAACTCATAGCTCAGTGGCAGCTCGAAACCCTTGTGCAGCCAGGTTTTCGGGTACGCGGAATCGTCGAGGGATTCCGCGTCGTCGCTCATCAGGAGCGATTGGTCGAAGTCAAGCAGGGTTGGATCCTGCTGGCGGGCGTCCTTCCACCATTTGTCGAAGTGCCGCTCGGAGACCACGTCCTTGCCGATCCGGGCGTCGTAGAACTCGAAAAGGGTGTGGTCGTCCACCAGGATGTCGCGGCGGCGCATCCTGGTTTCAAGCTCTTCGATCTCGTTGAGCAGGGCACGGTTGCGGTGGAAGAACTTGTGGTGGGTTTTCCAGTCGCCCTCCACGAGTGCATGGCGGATGAAGAGTTCGCGGCACAGTTCGGGATCGATCCGGCCATAGTTGACGCGGCGGTTCGGGATGATGGGAACGCCGTAGAGTGTCACCTTCTCGTGCGCCATGACCGAGCCGCTCCGCGCAGACCAGTGGGGCTCGCTGTACGAGTGCTTGACGAGCTCCGGAGCGACTTGCTCGGCCCACAGGGGATCGAACTTCGCCGCGATCCTGGCCCACAGCCGGCTGGTTTCCACCAGTTCGGCCGCCATGATGAACGCCGGTGACTTCTTGAAAAGGGCCGAGCCCGGGAAGATCGCGAAGCGGCTGCCGCGGGCTCCGGCATATTCGCGCTTCCGCTCATCCAGCAGGCCGATGTGGCTCAGCAGGCCGGACAGCAAACTGATGTGGATTCCCTCGTTATTGCCCACGGGATCTGCTTCGCGCTTGTTGTCGATCGTGATGCCGAGCGGCTTCGCGAGCTGGCGCAATTGCTGGAAGAGGTCCTGCCACTCGCGAATGCGGAGGTAGTTGATGAACTCATTCCTGCACAAACGGCGGAACTGGGTAGAGGAGAGTTCGTGTTGCTTCTCCTGGATGTAGTTCCACAGATTCAGGAACCCCGTGAAGTCGGAGTTTTCGTCGCGGAATCGTGCGTGTTTCTCGGCCGCGAGCTGTTGCTTGTCGCTTGGGCGCTCGCGCGGATCCTGGATGGTGAGTGCGGCTGCCAGGATCATGACTTCCTTGACGCAGCCGCGCTTTCCGGCCTCGACGATCATGCGGCCGAGGCGGGGGTCAACAGGCAATTGCGCGAGTTTCTGCCCGACGGCGGTCAGCCCGCCACCGCTGCCCTGGCCGCCCCTTCCCGCCTGGCCGCCCCTTCCCGCCTGGCCGCCCCCGCGCCCGTTTCCGCCGTCGCCGGTCCTGGGCGCGCCCGCGTCACCGGGGCGGGCAGCGCTGAGGGCACCGAGTTCGCGCAACAGCATGACGCCGTCGTTGATGGCGCGGGAGTCCGGAGGCTCAACGAACGGAAAGTTCTCGACGTCCTTGGGACCGCGGGCCACGCCCATTGCCGTCATCTGCAAGATGACGGCGGCCAGGTTGGTCCTGAGGATCTCCGGATCCGTGAATTGCGGGCGGGACTCGAAGTCCTCTTCTGAATAGAGCCGGATGGCGATGCCCTCGGAGACACGGCCACAACGGCCCGAGCGCTGGCTCGCGGACGCTTGCGAGACACGTTCAATCGGCAACCGCTGCACTTTGGTCCGGTGCGAATAGCGGGAAATGCGGGCCGTGCCGGTATCGATGACGTACTTGATGCCGGGAACTGTCAGGGACGTCTCCGCGACGTTGGTTGCGAGGATAATCCGCCTCTTGCCGCCGGGGTTGAAGACCCTGTGCTGCTCCTGCAAGCTCAACCGGGCGAACAGCGGCAAGACTTCGGTGCCGGCCAGCCGTCGATTGGATTGGATCCGGCCGTTGAGCGCCTCCGCGGCGTCCCGGATTTCACGCTCGCCCGAGAAGAAGACCAGGATGTCGCCCGGCGCTTCGAGGGCGAGCTCGTCGACGGCGTCACACACCGCGTCGAGGGGGTCGCGGTCTTCCTCGAGTTCGTCGTCGGACGCGTCCTCGCCTTCGCCGGTTCCCGCGGACGGCTGGGACAGCGGGCGGTAGCGGATTTCCACCGGGTAGGTCCGGCCGGACACCTCGATGATCGGTGCCGGCTCCTCTTCGCTCCCGAAATGCCTTGCGAACCGCTCGGGGTCGATCGTGGCTGAGGTGATAATGACCTTCAGGTCCGGCCGCTGTGGCAGGATCCGTTTGAGGTAGCCGAGGATGAAGTCGATGTTGAGGCTGCGCTCGTGTGCCTCGTCGATAATGATGGCGCTGTATTTCCGCAGCAGCTTGTCGCGCTGGATTTCCGCCAGGAGGATGCCGTCGGTCATCAGCTTGATCTTGGTGCCCTTGCTGACCTCGCCGGTGAAGCGGACCTGGAAGCCCACTTCCTGCCCGATCTCCACGCCCATCTCGAATGCGATGCGTTCGGCAACAGTTCTGGCGGCAAGGCGCCGCGGCTGGGTGTGGCCGATCAGACCCTTGTCTCCGAGACCGAGTTCGAGGCACATCTTGGGGATCTGGGTGGTCTTGCCGGAACCTGTTTCGCCGGCGATGATGGTCACCTGGTTGGCGGCGATGGCCGCCATCAAGTCCTCGCGGCGCTCGGAGACCGGCAGCTCGGCGGGGTAGGAAATGTGAAGTGTCATGGCTGCTGACAGTCTACTGTGGCGGCGCCTCCGCTTGCAGGACGCGGGTTCCGGCAGCCTTCCCCAACCGTGCGGCCATGGTCCGGGCGTAATCCTTGAATTCCTCCGGGGCGATGATTTCGAAGTCCATGCCCAAGGATGCGAGGTGTGCGGCCGGCTGAGCCAAGCTGTCCCAGCCGGCGCGCAGCAGCGTTGCGTTCCCGCCGTCGTCGCTCAAGCTGGCCAGTTGCGGACCCACGACGGCGGCCACCTCGCCGAGCGGCGCGTGCAGGCGGACGACGACGTCATAGCGGTAGGGGGACCGCGTCACAGACCGTTGGACATAATCCGCAAGGTCGTTGGCGGGCAGCGGGCGTGGTGCGTACTTCCTGCGCTCCACGGGAAGCGAAGCGATCCGGTCGGCCCGGAACGTCCGCCAGTCCTCCCTGTCAACGTCCCAGGCCACCAAGTACCAGCGGCGGCCGGTGTCCACCAAACCGTACGGTTCCACGAGCCGCCGCGCGGTATCGCCGTTGCCCTTGGCGTAATCGAAGCTGAGCTGGCGCTTGTCCGCAATGGCGGCAGAAACAACCGTGAGTTGTTGCGGGTCCACCGACGCTGCATTGCTTGGCAGCGTGGTCACGGCGGCCTTCAGCATCGCGAATTTGGGCCGTAGCCGTGAAGGCAGCACTTGTTCGAGTTTGGCGAGTGCGCGTACCGATGCTTCGCCGATGCCGGCAACGGGACCGGCTGCCACGGAGTTCAATCCCAAGGCGACTGCGAGTGCTTCGTTGTCGTCGAGCAGGAGCGGCGGGAGCTGGGCTCCCGCACCCAGCTGGTAGCCGCCCGCGATGCCTGGTGACGCATGGATGGGGTATCCGAGGTTCCGGAGTTTATCGATGTCGCGCCGGACGGTCCGTTCAGTGACCCCCATGCGGTTGGCCAACTCCGGACCCGTCCATTCACGCCGGACCTGCAACAAGGAAAGCAATTGCAGCAGCCTGGCGGAAGTTTGAATCATGGATTGAATCTAGCCGAACCGACACCAGCCGAATTGAATCGGGCTGAACGCTCAGCGTGCCGCTCAGAAGATCCGCAACGGCCAGGAGGCGCTTTCCTCCTGCTCGCCAGGTGTCCTGACCGGGCCGGGGGTCCTCACCGGGCCGGAACGGGCTGGCGGGAGGTCGCCGCGGTCGTCCCTAAGGACGCTCGAGACGGCGGCCGCGACTGCGAGTAGAAGGATGATGAACACTATGAATCCGAGGGTTTCCATGACCCCATCGTGTTCCTGATCCAGTTCAAGAAACAGTGGCAGAAATGCCCACTATCGACGATTTTCTGCCACACTGGAATCATGTTGAAAACGGTGGCGATCATAGTTGTTCCCAACTTCTCGATCTTCGAATTCGGCACTGCCTGCGAGGTCTTCGGCATCAACAGGGAAGACCGAGGGACGGGTGTTCCGCGCTTCGACTTCAGGGTGTGCACGCCCGTTCGGGGCGACGTTCCGATGAAGTCCGGCCTGTCCATGCACGTCGCCGACGGACTGGCCGCGACCGACGACGCCGATCTGGTCATCATGGCACCGTATGGCCGTGACCAGGACGTTCCCGAACCCGTGTTGGAAGCGTTGAGGGCCGCCCATGCGCGCGGCGCGTGGGTCATGTCGATCTGTTCCGGAGCCTTCGCCCTCGCCCGGGCAGGATTGTTGGACGGCCGCCGCTGCACGACGCATTGGCATTACTCCCAGGAGCTGGCCAGCCGGTATCCGAAGGTCTGCGTGGATGAAAACGTCCTGTATGTCCAGGACGGAACAATCATCTCTAGCGCCGGGACTGCGGCCGGAATTGACGCTTGCCTGCATCTGGTCCGCATCGAACTCGGTGCCAACGTTGCCGCGGCAATCGCGCGTGACATGGTTGTCCCGCCACACCGGGACGGCGGGCAGGCCCAGTTCATCGAACGCCCCATGCCCACGTGCGGGTCCGCGCCCATGGAGGCCTTGCTGCGTTGGATGGTGGAAAACCTCGAGCACGACCACAGCGTCAACGAGTTGGCGGCCCGCATGCACATGTCGGCACGCACTTTCGCGCGCCGCTTCCGGGCTGAGACCGGAGCCACACCGGCGGCTTGGCTCAACTCCCAGAGGGTGCTCCGGGCACAGGAACTCCTGGAAACCTCGGAATTGAACATTGACGAGGTGGCCCGACGCGCGGGCTTCGGGCATTCCGTGCTGCTAAGGCACCACTTTGCCAAGGCTTTGGACACAAGTCCGCAATCGTATCGGCGGGCATTCCGCGGGCAACTGGCAGAGGTCGGCTAGCTGTCCTCAGGCAGTTGGCCGCCGAAAGTCCGCAGGCCCGAATCCGTCACCGCCCCAACGTCTCCGTGCCCTCGCTCTTGGCGTTTTCCACGAGGGTGTGCCACGGCCCGGTGACGGAGGCCTCCGGGAGGGTCGCCCGGCGCTGTCCCGCACGGATTGAGTACATGAACCTGTCGGCTTGCCCCGTCGGGGTGCCCGCGGAGTCATCCGCCGGTGCACTCGCTTGTCCTTCGGACTTCACCGCATGCAGGCTTCCGGCTTGAGTGCCTCCGGCTGGACGTGCCTTCCCACGCGGGGGCACTTGATCCCACGGGCAAGCTTCCACGATCGGCATCCAGCGGCGCTTGTCTCCCGGGCTCGTGGCGACCACGGTCCACACACGGGTTACCCCCGCAACGCCGCCGCTGCGCTGCACTGTGATTTTCATGCCACTGTGATCTTCATGCCAAAGTGATTTTCATGCCAGGGTGATTTTCATGTCGCGGTGATCTTCATATCAGGCCGGTTTCCATGCTCAAGTGGTCTTCATGGTCGGCAAATTCCGCCTGCCAACAGTGTTGGCTAGGCCTTTACTTTGACAGTTTCCCACGCCTTCAGGATGGCGTCATGCTCGCTCGATCCGGTGCCGAACAACTCAACGGTGGACGCCACTGTGGCTTTCGCGAAGCGGGTAAACGTGCAGGTCGCAGGCAGCGAACCGGCGCTCAAAGTGTTGTACCAGATCTGTCCGGCCGATTCCCAGGCGTTGCCGCCGAGTTCCAGGGCAAGAACAGCGAAGGCCCGGTTGGGAATGCCGGAATTGATGTGCACTCCGCCGTTGTCCGCCGTCGTCCGTACATAGGTGTCCATGGAGTCGGGTTGCGGATCTTTTCCGAGGACGTCGTCATCGTACGCGGTGCCCGGTGCCTTCATGGAGCGCAGCGCCGCACCTTGGACGGCGTCGGTGAAGAGGCCTTCTCCGATGAGCCAACTGGCCTCCGCGGCCGACTGCTTCCTGGCATATTGCTCAACCAGCGCCCCGAAGACATCGGACATGGATTCGTTCAGGGCGCCGGCCTGGTTCCGATAGGCGAGGGCTGCCGTGTACTGCGTGACTCCATGGGCCAGTTCATGGCCGATGACGCTGAGCGATTTGGTGAATCGCTGGAAGATCTGCCCGTCGCCGTCACCGAAGACCATTTGGCTACCGTTCCAGAAAGCGTTGTCATACAACTCGCCATAGTGGACTGTGGCATCGAGCTTGAGCCCGGCGGCGTCAATGGAGTTCCGCCCGAAGGCCTCGGCATAGAGGCGGTGGGTATCGCCCAGCCCGTCAAAGGCTTCGTCGGCGGCGGGATCGCCGGTGGCCGGACCGCTTTCCTTGCGGATGAGCTTGCCGGGCAGGTTCTCGGTGGAGCCGGCGTCGTAGATTGTCCGCTTAGGCAGCCCTGGTTTGGCCTGGCGGGCGGTGGGAACCGGGATGGGCACCGGGAGCGCCCGGACAGCCTGGAGGGACTTGATATGGACGAGGGATTCTTTTGCGGCACGGGCAATGGCCCGCAACCGGGGCTCATGCTGTGCCGCCAGCCTGCGAAGCATGTAGGGCGGAACGATGGAGCAGATCATGGAGGACCCTTCCTGCCGTGGACGTAACCGGGTACGAAACAGCCTAGGAGGGTCCTCTGACTTTTTAGCCGGACAGCAAAGGTATGTCCGTGAGTGCGGGTGGGGGCGCCTGCGGGTGTCGAATACAAAAAAGAAACCCTGCCAGTCTAGGAACTGGCAGGGTTTCTCTGGTGCCCTCGATAGGATTCGAACCTACGGCCTTCTGCTCCGGAGGCAGACGCTCTATCCCCTGAGCTACGAGGGCATCCGGGGCTCCCATCCGTTGCCGGTGGGACGTCCATGAGCTTAGCAGCCACCGCGCCGCAATGGAAAACGGGGATGCGGTGCGCCCTTAGTAGCCTGCGAAAGAGTCCACGTGGATTCGCCGGGCTCCCGCGCGCCGTGCCGCTGCCCGGAGCGAGTCCACGTGCGCGGGCGACCCCGAAACGTACACGATCCGCTGTGCGACGTCGGGAACGAATCCCAACAGTGAGTGGGCATCGATCCGTGCCTGGCCGGCGTCGTGCATGAACTCCGGCGGGGCCGATCCGTCGGCAAGCCTGGCGATCACGCGCGCCCCGGAGGCCTCCAGGACGTCGCTCCCGGCGAGTTCGGCGGCACTTCGGGCGAGATACAGCACCACGATGTCGCGGCGAACGGAACTGAGCGACGCGAGTTGCGACAGGAAAGGCGTGATCCCGATTCCGGCGGCGATGAGCAGGACCGGTGCTCCGGCGTCGGGCGGGAGGACGAAGTCGCCTCCCACCGCGGTCCCGCGGACGTGCTCGCCGGGCGTAAGCGCCAACAGCGCGCGTTTGGCGGCCGAGACCGGTTCGGACGTTCCGACGCCGAAAGTCACCTCGGGAGAGTCCGCTGCGTTCGTGATGCTGAAGACGCGCCGCCAGCCCTTTCCGTCTGACCGGGAGTGCGGAAGGTCCAGTTCCATGAACTGTCCGGGCAGGAAGCGAACCGGTCGCTTCGGCTCGAACCGGAATTCGGTCGTGGAAGGCGTCAGCGGACGCGAGCCCTTGAAAGTCAGCATGACCCCGCGCCGCTGCCCGGCGAGGAACGCGAGGATATTGCCCACAAGCAGTGCGAGCTCCGGCGAGTTCGCGACCACGCCGAGGTTGTAAGGCACCGCGAACAAGACGCCCACGACGACGGCGATCGCCAGTTGCTGCCAACGCCGCGGCGGCAGCGTCAACGGTTCGGTCAGCATGAAACCGACGAAGAACAGGAGCGGTTGCTGCGCGAGGGGTTGCCAGATGGCCGACCCCGCGTCCGCCCCCGTACGAAGCAGCCCGCTTGCCACGATCGCCACCGTCACCAAGAGGAATACCCCTGCCATCGGCAGTTTCTTCGTGCGGTACAGCACCACGGCAACCCCGGGCACGACGAGCCAGAGCATGGCGGGCGTCGCGGCCCACCACGTGGCGATGTTCAATCCCGTCAGGCTGACGATGAAGGCCCCGGCCGCCGCGGGATTGAATATATGGCGGCCCCGGTAGGCAAGGACGTATTTCGACGCCGATGCCAGCACACAGGCCAGGGCGACTCCGGCGAGGTCCGGTACCTGCACCGAAGGCGCCAGGGCGCTTGGCCAGAAAAGGAAATAGAGGAGCAGGCCCGTGATGAGCGATGACTCCGAATGCGGCTTGACCCGGAACAACAAAGCCACCAGGCGATTGGAGCCGTAAGTCAGGCCCAGGCACAGCACGAGGTGGACGAGCATGTCCGCCAAGCCGAACGTGAGCCAGCCCAGCACGTCCAGCAGCAGGCTATACGCCGCCAGGATCGCAAGGATCCACAGGATGAGCCGGTACATGGTCATTCGGCCAAGCCAGGCGTCGACCCGCGCTTTAGTGGCATTCATGAGAAAAGCGTCCCTTCGAATCCGGCCGAGAAAGCGGCATGTCCATCCGAGTAAACCTTGAGCCAGGAGAAATCGAACTCATCCTCGAGGACGTTCGGCTCCACCATGAACAGCGCGGTGGCAAGGGCGTCCGCCTCCATCGCCGTGGCAGCCATGGTCCACGTCGCAACAACCGTTTCGATGGGGCGGCCCGTGGAGCCGTCCAGGACGTGGTGCAAACCGTCGCCCCAGGCCCTGCGGTTGGCCGCCGAGGCGCACAGGGCGCGGTCCCGGAGTTCGACGACGCCAATCGCCCGGGAGGGGTCGTAAGGGTGTTCTAGGGCGACCCTGAGAGGTTGCTCCCCGTGATGGAGCATGTCGCCGCTCGCATCGACCACGAACCCGGGAATCCCGGAAGAGCCCAAGGCCCCGGCCACGAGGTCAACCAATTGGCCCTTCCCGGCCGCGCCGATATCCAGCACAACGGGTTCGGATGCGGAGATCTCCCGGCCATCCCAGCGCAAGGCGTCTTCCCAGCGCGGCGCGGCCAGCGGTTCGCCGAGCGGACGCAAGGCGTAGTCCGCGCCATAACCCAGTTGTTCAAGGCTCTTTCCGATCAGGGGAGTCATGGCACCGCCGCTCAGGCGATACAGGGTCCTGAACAGCCTTTCAAGGTCGGCAGCCCCTGCCGGCAGGCTGATGCTTCCGCCGTCCTGTCCCAGCCGTGCAATCAGGGAGTCGTCCCGGAACCGCGAATAGCTCCGATCATAATCCTCCACGACGTCCAGGAGGAGTTGGCGAACCGCGCGGGTGAGGGGTTCCGGCGTCGAAATCTCCCAGCGGGTACCGATACCGTCGAAGCTGAAGTCACTCCAGCCCGCGTAGGGCATGGCCGCTATTTGGCCTCGGACTTGATTTTTTCCACTGCCTTGTTGAAGCCGCCGCTGGTCAGCGAGGAGCCGGCGACCTTCGTGACGTTGATCTCGTCCAGCTTCTTGCCCACGACCTGGGGGGCGATCCCGTCCTTGAACTCACCTTGGTACTTCTGGGTGTTCGGGTTGTCGGCATGGACGGTAATGTCCACGGCGGAAATCGCGTTGCCGGACAAGGTCAGCCGCACTCCGACTGTTTCGCCGCCGTTGGGCGAGAAGTAGTCGCCGTCGGCGCTGTAGGTGCCGTCCTTGTAGGGGCCGGTGATGGTGGAACCCGACTTGGCGAGGTCGGTAGTACCGGCCTGGGCAGTCGGCGCGCACCCTGCTACAGAGCCGGCGAGGGAAAGTCCGGCGGCGCCGACGAGGAGGCTCTTGCGGAGTGGCGTGGTCACATTCTGCTCGTTTCAACTGGACAAGAAGTGGGATTGGGCACATGGTCCGGGCCGGACACAAATCACCCCTTAAAACGTCGGACTCAGCGTATCGGTTCAGGCTGTGAGCTCCACCGGCCCAAACTGTGAGCCAGCTGTATGCAGGCTGTGCTTTCGTGTGCATCATCACGTGCGTCCCGAATTCCACCACATGCAAGCCCCACCGGTACGCTAGACGGGTGACTCCCGAAGAACTCTCAGCCGCCATATCCGCCTGCCTGAAGGACGCTGTCGCCGCCGGCGAACTCGCCCTTTCCGAATCGGCCCTTCCCGGGGACGTGCGCGTGGAGCGACCCAAGAACAGGGAGCACGGCGACTGGGCCACCAACATCGCATTGCAATTGGCGAAGCAAGCCGGCACGAACCCGCGCGAATTCGCCTCGATCCTTGCCAAAAGGCTCGAAGCGATCGACGGCGTCGAGTCCGTGGACATCGCTGGTCCGGGATTCCTCAACATCACCGTCGATGCCGCTGCCGCGGGAGCCCTTGCAAAGGCAATTGTCGAAGCCGGCCGCTCCTACGGGACCAACCAGGCGCTCGCAGGCCACGTAGTCAACATGGAGTTCGTCTCGGCCAACCCCACCGGTCCGCTCCACATCGGCCACACGCGCTGGGCTGCCTTGGGCGATTCCATTGCGCGCGTGCTGCGCGCGTCCGGCGCTGATGTCACGGCGGAGTACTACATCAACGACGCCGGCTCGCAGATGAATGTGTTCGCGAACTCCGTCCTGTCCCGCCTCCGTGGCCGTGATGTTCCGGAAGGCGGCTACCCCGGCGAGTACATCAGGGAACTTGGAGACGAGGTCCTGAAGGCGCATCCCGCGATCCGGGAGTTGACGGATGAAGCGGCATTGCCCGTGATCCGCGCCGCGGCCTACGAAGCCCAGATGAAGGACATCAAGGCCACCCTGGCAAAGTTCGGCGTGTCCTTCGACGTTTTCTTCTCCGAGCAGGAACTGCACGACGCCGGGGCGATCGAATCCGCCGTCGCGCGCCTCCGCGAACAGGGCCACGTGTTCGACGACGAGGGCGCGGTGTGGCTGCGCACCACGGACTTCGGGGACGACAAGGACCGCGTAATGATCCGGGCCAACGGCGAGCCCACGTATTTCGCCGCCGACGCCGCGTACTACCTGTCCAAGAAGGACCGCGGCTTCACCGAGAAGATCTACCTGTTGGGCGCGGACCACCACGGCTACATCAACCGGCTCAAGGCGATTGCCGCCTGCGCGGGCGACGACCCCGAAGTGAACATCGAAGTCCTGATCGGCCAGTTGGTCTCGGTCAACGGTGCCAAATTGTCCAAGCGGGCGGGCAACATCATTGAGCTCAAGGACCTCATCGATTGGCTTGGGACGGACGCCGTTCGCTATTCGCTGGCCCGCTTCCCGGCAGATTCGCCGCTGACGCTGGATCCGGAACTGCTGAAGAAGAACAGCAACGAGAACCCGGTGTTCTACGTGCAGTACGCGCATGCGCGGTCCCGTGGAACGGCCCGCAACGCGATCGACGCCGGTGTGGACCTCAGTGCATTCGACGCGTCCCTCCTAGACCACGCCACGGAAAACGAACTGTTGTCCTACCTGGGCAGCTACCCGTCCATCGTTGCGAAATCCGCGGAGCTCCGCGAACCGCACCGCGTGGCCCGCCACCTTGAAGTCATTGCCGGCGCCTACCACCGCTGGTACGACGCTTGCCGGGTCTCGCCTTTGGGCGACGAGCCGGTACAGGATGTCAACCGCACCCGCCTCTGGCTCAACGAAGCCACCAGCCAGGTTCTCGCCAACGGGCTCGATCTCCTCGGCGTTTCCGCTCCGGAACGGATGTGACCGACATGCAGGATACGAACAGCACAGCATCGCCGCTCGCTCCCGAATGGCTGGCTGTCCCCGGCGACGTGAATGCGCTCCACGCACCCCTGTGGGCCGAAGGCGTCAGGAGGAACGACGCCGGTGAACTCACCATCGACGGCATCACCGCCAGTGAGCTCAAGGCACAATTCGGCACTCCGCTCTTCGTCATGGGCGAGACCGATTTCCGGTCCCGCGCCAGGGCGTTCAAGGAAGCCTTCGACGCCGCATTCGAGGACATCTGCGGGGGAGTGGATGTCTATTACGCGGGCAAGTCCTTCCTTTGCACTGCTGTTGCCCGTTGGGTGGCCGAGGAAGGCCTGCGCTTGGACACATGCTCCGGCGGGGAACTCGCCGTCGCTGCTCGGGCCGGGATCAAGGGTCAGGACCTCGGTCTGCACGGCAACAACAAATCCGACGCCGAGATCAACCGTGCGCTGGACATGAAGCTTGGCCGCATCGTCGTGGACAGCCTGGATGAGCTTGATCGCGTGGCGAAGATCGCCTCAAGCCGTGGCGAGGTCGCCAACGTGATGCTGCGCCTCACGCCAGGTGTGCACGCCCACACGCACGAGTTCATTGCCACGGCGCACGAAGACCAGAAGTTCGGCTTGTCCATGGCCGAGGACTCGACAGACCAAGCCGGGTTGTCCGCAGCGGAGGAAGCGGTTGCGGCCGCAACGTCCTACCCGGGCATCGAGCTTCTCGGGCTGCACTGCCACATCGGTTCCCAGATCTTCGAACCGGACGGATTCGCCTTGGCGGCGGAGAAACTCCTGGGGTTCCTCGCCCGGATGCAGGAAAAATACTCCATGACGTTGCCGGAGCTTGACCTTGGCGGCGGGCACGGGATTGCGTATACACCGGTGGACACCCCGCGGCCGCCCGCGGAGATCGCCAACGCCCTTGCCGCCGTCGTGCGTTCGAAGTGCGCGGAACTCGGAATCGTGCCGCCGCGCATCTCGATTGAGCCGGGCCGCGCGATCGTGGGCACCAGCACCTTCACCTTGTACGAGGTGGGAACGCTGAAAACAGTACGCGTTGACGTTCCCGGCGAGAAGGCGGGGGAGGAGAACGTTACGTTCCCGCGGCGCTATGTGTCGGTGGACGGCGGGATGAGCGACAACGCCCGCCCGGTCTTGTATGACGCGGATTATTCGGCAATTCTGGCCTCCCGCGAGACTTCAGCGGCTCCGCAGTTGTCCCGAGTAGTGGGCAAACATTGCGAGAGCGGCGACATAGTTGTTAGAGATGTATATCTGCCCGAAGACGTGGCAGCCGGTGATCTGCTCGCTGTACCGGGAACCGGCGCTTACTGCTGGGCCCTCTCAAGCAACTACAACTATCTGGCCAGGCCTGGCGTTGTCGCTGTGCGCAACGGATCCGCCCGGCTGATCGTCCGCGGGGAAACCGAAGAAGATCTGTTGAACCGCGACATGGGAGTGGCGAATGTCTGAAGTGCGAACCCTGAAGGTGGCCCTGCTGGGCTGTGGCAACGTTGGAGCCCAGGTTGCGCGGATTCTGCTTGACGACGCCGACGCCCTCGCCGCCCGCAGCGGCGCCCGCCTTGAACTGAGCGGCATTGCCGTGCGCAACATCGACGGTGAGCGCGACGTCGAACTCCCGCGGGAGCTTTTCACCACGGACGCGGACACCCTCGCCAAGGATGCCGATCTCGTGATTGAGCTCATGGGCGGCATCGAACCTGCCCGCTCGCTCATCCTGACCGCCATCCAGAACGGCGCCTGCGTGGTCACCGGCAACAAGGCCCTCCTGGCGCAGGATGGTCCAACGCTCTATGAAGAAGCCGACAAGGCCGGGGTCCAGCTTTCGTACGAAGCCGCCGTGGCGGGCGCGATCCCGATCCTGCGGCCCATCCGCGACAGCCTCTCGGGCGACCGCATCACCCGCGTCCTGGGCATCGTCAACGGCACCACCAACTTCATCCTCGACCAAATGGACAGCACCGGCGCGCAGTTCGCCGACGCCCTCGCCGAAGCGCAGCGCCTGGGCTACGCGGAAGCCGACCCGACCGCCGACGTCGAAGGCTATGACGCCGCGGCCAAGGCGGCCATCCTTGCCTCCCTGTCCTTCCACTCGCGTTTCGCCCTCGAAGACGTCTACTGCGAAGGCATCACGAAGGTCAGCGCCGAGGACATCGCAGCAGCGAAGGATGCCGGGTTCGTCATCAAGCTGCTGGCGATCGCCGAGAAGATCACCAAGGAGAACAACGGCAACGGCGGCGGGGAAGGCATCTCGGTCCGCGTGCACCCGACCCTCCTGCCGCGCGAACACCCGCTCGCCGCTGTCCGCGGCGCTTTCAACGCTGTTTTCATCGAGGCGGAAAACGCCGGTGAACTGATGTTCTACGGGCAGGGCGCTGGAGGAACCCCGACGGCGTCTGCCGTCCTGGGCGACCTCGTGTCGGCTGCCCGCCGCGTGGTGTTGGGCGGCCCGGGCCGCACCGAGACCACCACAGGGCACGTGCCCGCATTGCCGGTTTCGGCGTCGACCACGAGCTACTACGTCGGCCTCGACGTCGCGGACCAGCCGGGCGTGCTCGCCCGGATCGCCCACATTTTCGCCGAGCACGGCGTATCCATCGAAATCATGCGCCAGACGATCCATCGTGACGCTGCCTCGAAAAACGAGTCGGCAGAGTTGAAGATCGTCACGCACCGCGCATCCGAAGCCGCACTTGCGGCAACCGTCGAGGCCATCAAGGGCCTGGACGTCATCAATTCTGTGACATCCGTCCTGCGGGTAGAAGGGGTCTAAGTGGCTCACCAATGGCGCGGAGTAATCCGCGAATACGCTGATCGTTTGCCGGTAACGGAAGCCACGAAGGTCATTACCCTGGGCGAGGGCGGGACTCCGTTGGTCCATGCCCAAAAGCTTTCCGAGCTGACGGGATCCGCCGTCTACCTCAAGGTGGAAGGCATGAACCCGACCGGTTCCTTCAAGGACCGCGGTATGACCATGGCCATGACGGCCGCAGTCGAGGCCGGCGCCAAGGCAGTTGTGTGCGCTTCGACGGGCAACACCTCGGCATCCGCCGCCGCCTACGCAACGGCCGCCGGGCTGAAGTGCGCCGTGCTTGTTCCCGAAGGCAAGATCTCGATGGGGAAGCTCAGCCAGGCGATCGCCCACGGCGCTACCTTGCTCCAGGTGGACGGCAATTTCGACAACTGCCTCGACATCGCACGCAAGCTCGGCGATTCCTACCCGGTTTTCCTCGTGAATTCCGTCAACCCTGCACGTATCCAGGGACAGAAGACCGGTGCCTTCGAAATCGTCGACGCCCTCGGCGACGCTCCGGACATCCATGTCCTCCCGGTTGGCAACGCCGGCAACATCAGCGCGTACTGGAAGGGCTACAAGGAATACTCCGCTCCGTTCGAGTCGGCAACCGCGGGCACGCTTCCCGCCGTTTCCACCAAGACTCCGGCGATGTGGGGCTACCAGGCTGCGGGCGCCGCCCCTTTCGTCGCCGGACACCCCATCACGGAGCCGGACACCATCGCCACAGCGATCCGCATCGGCAATCCGGCCTCCTGGGACACAGCCATCGCGGCGCGTGACGAATCCGGGGGTTTCATCGATTCCGTGACCGACGAGGAAATCCTCAACGCGCACCGCTGGCTCTCTTCCAAGGAAGGCGTCTTCGTTGAACCCGGTTCCGCCGCCGGCGTCGCGGGCCTGATCAAGAAGCACGCTGCAGGTGAGGTACCTGCCGGCAAGACGATCGTCATCACCGTCACCGGGCATGGGCTCAAGGATCCGCAATGGGCGCTCCGCACCGAGGACGGCAGCGACGTCCAGCCCGTCAAGGTGCCGAACGACGTCGTCACCGTAGCAGCCGAACTAGGACTGGAAGAAAACTAAGAGTGGAAACCACGCAGCCTACCGCGACCGGACTCGAACTCGTCGCGGCGGGCCAGCAACTGACCGTCAGGGTGCCGGGAACCAGTGCCAACCTGGGCCCCGGCTACGACAGCCTCGGCCTGGCATTGTCGATCTACGACACCCTGACCGTCGAGACGCTAACCACCGGAGAGCTCGAGTTCGAGCTCTCCGGTGAGGGTGCCGACACCCTGCCGCGCGACGCAAGCCACCTCGTAGTCCGCGCCATCAACACCGCTTTGGAACGCCTCGGCTTCCGTCACAACGGGCTGAAGATCACCGCTGACAACGTCAATCCGCACGGCCGCGGGCTTGGTTCCTCCGCGTCTGCCGTCGTCGCGGCGGTGACGGTAGCCAACGCCATGGTTCCGGAGTCCGCGCAGCGTGACCGCGAATGGATCCTCCAGCTCACCAGCGAGATGGAAGGGCACCCGGACAACGTCGCACCGGCGATTTTCGGCGGATTGGCGTTGTCATGGCAGGACAGCGAGCAGTACAGCAGCACGCGCGCTGAAGTGGCGCCTTCCGTCATTCCGATCGTCGCCGTGCCGGACTATGAGTTGTCCACCGAAACTGCGCGTGGCTTGCTCCCTGCATCCATCGGGCACCATGCCGCGGCAATGAACTCCGGACGTGCCGCACTCCTGATCCACGCACTGACCACCGAGCCGCGGTTCCTGCTTCCCGGTACCGAGGATTACCTCCACCAGAGCTACCGCGCGGAGGCCATGCGGCCCAGCGCGGACCTGATTGGTGCCTTGCGGTCCGCCGGCCACGCCGCCGTCGTTTCCGGTGCGGGACCGACTGTCCTGGCCTTGGCGAATGGCGTACAGGAAGCCGAAGAAGTCAGCGCATTGATCGCATCCTTCACGGCGGGCAACACTCCTGACGTTTCTTGGCGCGTGATGACGCTGGCGGTGGACGTTGAAGGTGCTAGAGTGGAGTTGCACCGGCGGTAGAACCGCGGGCAGTTCCCTGACATTGGATTCCGGCTCATGCCGATTCCGTCTTCTACTGTGTCGAAGTCTGCCGGTGTCGTCTCCTTATCGGCCTGTCGCAGGTGCCGCAGAACCCTTTCTGTTTCCTGGACCGTCCGCCCACGCCCCGCCAGCCGGAGCAACGAAGACGCATCAGTATCCGGGCCTGCTGAAACTACACCGGCAAGACCGACAACACACGGCTGCAGATCTGAACTGCAGTCCAGAACAAATCATCGCGTCCAGCTCCAGATCTGGACGCCGTCGAGGGGGAAGGATCCTTCGTGACAGAAACCACTGAGCTGGCTTCAGCTGTGGACACAACATCTTCTGCGGACGAGTCGTCAACGGCCGCAACCGCCAAGAGCAGCGGCCTCGCAGGCCTCAAGCTCGCGCAGCTCCAGGCACTTGCCAGCCAGCTGGGTATTTCGGGGGGATCCCGCATGCGCAAGGGGGACTTGGTTTCGGCCATTTCAGCCCATCGTGCGGGTGCCACAACTACCAAAGCGCCCGCCAAGGCTCCCGCAAGGGCCGCGGCCGCCAAGTCCGCAGCAGCTGCGCCCCCTGCGGAGGCCACCGAGGCCCCGTCCAGCGAAGCCGCTGCGCAGGAAGGCACACGCCCCCGCACCCGCGGACGCAGCCGTCGCGCAACCAGCGACGGCGTAGTAGCCGCCCCGGCCCAGACGGAGACCCCCGAGGCCCCCGCCGCCGTCGAAACTCCCGCAGCTGCTCCGGTAGAGGCAAGCGAAACCGCTACCGAACGCCGCCAGCCCCGCACACGGAACCGTCGTCGTGCCGAAACCGTGGCAGAGGCCGTCGAAACCGGCGAATCCCGCGCCGCCGAGCAGCCGCAGGCCGAACCGGGCCAGGCTGAACAGCCCCAGGCGGAGCCACGACAGGCTGGACAGCGCCAGGGGGAAGGACGTCAGGCCGAATCCCGTCAGGCCCAGTCCCGCCAAGGCGAGCAGGCACTCGTCGAAGCGCCCGAACCCGCACAGCGGGAACGCCGCGACAACACCCGTCCGCGCCGCGAAGACGAAGGCGACGAGACAGGCAACCGCCGTAACCGCCGTAACCGTCGCGACCGCAACGAGCGTCCCGGTTCGCAGGACAACCGCGACGGAAACACCCGCAGCGACCGTTTCCGCGACCGCAACGAGCGTCGCCGTGGACGCGGCCAGGGCCCCGACGTCGAAGACGTCGAGATCACTGAGGACGATGTCCTGCTGCCGGTCGCCGGCATCCTGGACGTTCTCGAGAACTACGCGTTCATCCGCACCTCGGGCTACCTTCCGGGCGCGAACGACGTCTACGTGTCCCTCGCCCAGGTCAAGAAGTACAACCTTCGCAAGGGGGACGCCGTCGTCGGCGCGATCCGCGCACCGCGGGACGGCGAAGACCGCAACCAGCAGAATTCCCGCCAGAAGTTCAACGCCCTCGTCCGCGTCACGTCGGTCAACGGCAAGACTCCGGAAGAGCTCAAGGACCGCGTCGAATTCGCCAAGCTCGTCCCGCTTTACCCGTCCGAGCGCCTGCGCCTCGAAACGGACCCCAAGAAGATCGGCCCCCGCGTCATCGACCTCGTGGCCCCGATCGGCAAAGGCCAGCGCGGCCTGATCGTCTCCCCGCCCAAGGCCGGCAAGACGCTCATCCTGCAGTCCATCGCCAACGCGATCACCACCAACAACCCTGAGGTCCACCTCATGATGGTGCTGGTTGACGAACGCCCCGAAGAAGTCACGGACATGCAGCGCACCGTCAAGGGCGAGGTCATTGCCTCCACCTTCGACCGTCCTGCCGACGACCACACCACGGTTGCCGAACTTTCCATCGAACGCGCCAAGCGCCTCGTCGAAATGGGCATGGACGTGGTAGTCCTCCTGGACTCCATGACCCGCCTGGGCCGTGCCTACAACCTGGCAGCCCCGGCCTCCGGCCGCATCCTGTCCGGTGGTGTGGACTCCGCAGCCCTCTACCCGCCCAAGCGCTTCTTCGGTGCCGCCCGCAACATCGAAAACGGCGGCTCGCTGACCATCCTGGCAACCGCGCTCGTCGAGACCGGCTCCAAGATGGACGAAGTCATCTTCGAAGAGTTCAAGGGCACCGGCAACATGGAACTGCGCCTGTCCCGCCAGCTCGCGGACAAGCGTATCTTCCCCGCCGTGGACGTCAACGCCTCCGGTACCCGACGCGAAGAGAACCTGCTCTCCGCCGAGGAAGTCAAGATCATGTGGAAGCTGCGCAGGGTCCTCTCCGGCCTTGAAACCCAGCAGAGCCTTGAACTGCTGACCAACAAGATCCGGGAAACCGGGAGCAACGTCGAGTTCCTCATGCAGGTGCAGAAGACGACTCTTGGGGCTAAGTCGGACAACGACAAGTAGCTGTTTTAGGGGCGGGGTGTCGGTGAGTTCTCTGCGGCTTGGGCCGCGCGGAATTCCCGCCCCCGCCCCTTCGCGTGGCGGCTCAAGTCCTTTGGACTTGAGCCGCCACGCTCCGGCAGGCCCGATGCCACTCCCGGGGCGGGAATTCCGCGCGGCGCGGTCGGGTCACCAAACGCCAGGCCTCCCGAGGCATGGCACATGGTTGAATTCGTAGGCGCAACTAGACTTGGACACAAGTCGAAAGAGGTTTGAAATGTTTGAGTCCGTACAGGGATTGCTTGATGAGCATGCTGCTATCCAGGCGCAGTTGAGTGATCCTGCCGTTTATGCCGACCAGTCCTTGGCCCGGAAGCTGGGGCGGCGTTCTGCGCAGTTGCAGGGCATCGTGGAGGCGTACAACCGCTGGCGCGGGCTCATGGACGATCTTGACGCGGCCAAGGAGATGGCTGCCGAGGACCCCGACTTTGCTGCCGAAGTGGGGGACATCGAGGAACAATTGCCCGCGGCTCAGGAAAAGCTGCGGCGTTTGTTGATTCCGCGCGATCCCGACGACGCCCGTAACGTCATCCTTGAAGTCAAGGGCGGTGAGGGCGGCGACGAAGCCGCGCTGTTTGCCGGCGACCTCCTGCGCATGTACATGCGGTATGCCGAGTCGCGGGGTTGGAAGACCGAGCTCATTTCCGCCACGGAATCGGACCTGGGCGGCTACAAGGACGTCCAGATGGCCGTCAAAGGCAATTCGAACGACCCCGCCGAAGGCGTGTACGCCCGCTTGAAGTTCGAAGGCGGCGTGCACCGCGTCCAGCGTGTTCCCGTCACCGAATCGCAGGGGCGCATCCACACTTCAGCGGCCGGTGTCCTGGTGCTCCCCGAGGTTGACGAGCCCGAAGAGCTCGAAATCAACCAGAACGACCTCAAGATCGATGTTTACCGGTCCTCCGGTCCTGGCGGCCAGTCGGTCAACACCACCGACTCCGCTGTCCGTATTACCCACCTGCCCACGGGAATCGTGGTGGCCATGCAGAACGAGAAGTCCCAGCTGCAAAACAGGGAAGCCGGCATGCGCGTCCTGCGCGCCCGCATCCTGGCCCACCAGCAGGAACAGATCGACGCCGAAAACTCGGCCCAGCGCAAGTCGCAGATCCGTACGATGGACCGTTCGGAGCGCATCCGCACGTATAACTTCCCCGAAAACCGGATCGCCGACCACCGCACGGGCTACAAGGCCTACAACCTGGACGCCGTCATGAACGGCGACCTGGAACCGGTCATCCAGTCTGCCATCGAGATGGACGAGCAATCCCGCCTGGACGCGCTCGGCGAATAGTCGCCGGGACCGCCATGAGCTTCTTTCCTGGACAAAGCCTCGCGGACGCCGTCCGGGAGGCAACAACCATCCTGGCCGACGCCGGAGTGCCCACCCCGCGGGTGGATGCCGAACTCCTCGCTGAGCACCTCCTTGGCGTGGGCCTTGGCCGCCTGCGGGCCATGTTGCTCGGGGACTCCGCGGCCCCGGACGGCTACGGTGACCTGGTGGCGGAACGTGCACAGCGCGTTCCGCTCCAGCACATCACCGGCGTCGCGCACTTCCGCTACCTCACGCTTGCGGTGGGGCCCGGCGTCTTCATTCCACGGCCGGAAACCGAATCGGTCGTGCAATTGGTCATCGACCACCTTCGCGGGCACCCGCACCCGAAAGTGGTTGATCTCGGCACAGGGTCCGGGGCAATCGCCGGCTCGATTGCCCACGAAGTTCCCGAAGCTGACGTCTACGCTGTCGAGTTCAGCGACTTTGCCCATGCCTGGGCCGCCCGGAACCTGCAGCCCCTCGGCGTGAAGCTTGTCCACGGGGACCTGCGCAACGCACTGCCCGAACACGACGCAACCTTCGACGTCGTCGTCTCCAACCCTCCGTATATTCCCGCCGAAGCCATCCCGAACGAACCGGAAGTCGCGTTGCACGATCCGCCCGAAGCCCTGTACGGCGGGGGAGCGGACGGCATGGAACTCCCGACGGCGGCCGCCGCCTCGGCTGCCCGGCTCCTGAAAGCGGGTGGCTACTTCGTGATGGAACACGCCGAAGTCCAGGCGAACTGGATTGCGGACCATCTACGCGCCGTCGGTTGCTGGACAGATGTGACGACGCACGTCGACCTCAACGGCAAGGAACGGGCCACGAGCGCATTATTGGCAATTGCGGGCCCGGAGGAATGAAAGAATAGCGTTGTGACCACAAGCTACAACTGCACTTCAGAGGAACAGCGCGCCGAAGGCCTCGAGCACGCGCAGCGCGCCATCAACGAAAAGAAATGCATCGTCATGCCGACGGACACGGTGTACGGCATCGCGGCGGATGCGTTTTCGCCCCAGGCCGTCACCATGCTGCTTGTCTCGAAGGGCCGCGGCCGCCACATGCCGCCGCCGGTCCTCATTCCTCGGCTGAATGCTTTGGACGGACTGGCAACCGAGGTGTCGGAAGACGCGCGCAAGCTCGCCGACACGTTCTGGCCCGGCGGCCTGACCTTGATTTTCCACGCCCAGCCATCCTTGGACTGGGACTTGGGCGATACCCGCGGGACCGTCGCGCTGCGGATGCCGGACGACGAAGTCGCCCTGGAACTCCTCAACCGGACGGGGCCCCTCGCCGTTTCTTCGGCGAACCGCACAGGGCAGCCGGCCGCCCAAACCGCCGCGGAAGCGCGGACGCAACTTTGCGAGTCGGTCGAGGTTTACCTTGAGGGCGGATTCCGCCCCCTCGTGGGCACCGACTCCGTGCCGTCCACCATCGTCGATGCCACGGCGTCGCCGCTGCGGGTGGTGCGCGATGGCGCCATTTCGCTTGAACGCCTCCGAGAGGTGGTTCCCGGAGTCCTGGGCCTGGGTGAGGCTGAGGCCGCGGCGGAGGCTGAGCCTGTGGCTGCACAGGAGCCCGCGGCGGCTGAGCCGGCGGAGCCTGAGTCTGCAGGTGTCGAGCCTGAGCCTGCAGCTGCCGAATCGGCGCCAGAACCTGTTGAAGCACCAGGCGCTACCGAAGCTCCGGTTTCCGGCGAGACCAGGGCCGAATGAGCCTGGTCCGAGATCGCGTTCCCCTCCTGGACGTCGATGTCACCGCGCTTTGCGCCGAGCAACTCATCGAGGCCATCAGCGGATTCGTCTCCGACGGAACCACAAGGCTGGTCCTGGGCCACAACCTGCACAGCGTGACGCTGTTCCATTCGCGTCCGGAGTTCCGCAAGCTCTATGAACGCGGAGACGTCGTCCTTTTGGACGGGGCTCCTGTTGCGATGCTGTGGGGGCTCGGCCATGGTTCAACGCGCAGTTCCGGGCCCGGGATCATGGAATACCGCTTGGGATCCACCGACTGGGTGCCCTCGCTGGGCGGCGTCGGCGGCCTGGACCGGATCGCCGTCGTCGGAGCCGGTCCGGAGGCCAACGCGCGGACGGTCGAACGGCTCCGCGGGATCGTCCCCGGCGCCAAAGTCGTGGGACGGCCTGGCGAGAACTGGAACGACGCCGGCGAAGAAGCCGCTGTTGAGTGGTTGTCCGAATTCCGTCCCCAATTGGTCCTCCTCGGCTTGGGCATGCCGCTGCAGGAATCGGTCCTCCACCGTCGCCTGGAGGAACTGCCGCCGGCGGTGTACTGCACCGTGGGAGGAGCTATCGAGCAGCTTGCCGGCCTGCAGAAGCTTGCTCCGCGGTGGCTTGGAAGGCTGGGGCTCGAATGGGCCTGGAGGCTCATCCTTCACCCCGGACGCGTCGCGTACAGGGTCTTCGGGGAGCCGTGGGTCCTGCTCGGGCTGCTGGTCCGTCGGCGCTTGTCGGGCAAAACGCCACGCTGACGGGACTCCGGCAACTACCCGGGACCCCAGCACAAACCCGGCGCCGGGCCTAGAACTTCTGGTCCTCCAACGGCCCGAACCCCTTGTTCCGCAGTCCTGCCGAGAACGCGCGGAACCATTCCGCGAGCCCTCGGAAGTCGCCGCGGGGGAGGAAGTAGCCCAAGTAGCCGCCGACGTCGGCCACCATCGACTTGCCGCGGCGGTAGCGGCGGATCAGATAGCCGCGGTTGCGGTAGTAGAAATGCCGCTTGAACGCGGAATCCGGCACGATCACGTGCCAGCGGGCGCCAAAAACGTGCTTCGTTTCCGAAAACGCGTGCGGATGCGTAATCCACGCCGTCGCGACTGTGCCGAAGCGAATCCCGGCTTTCCTCAAGCGGATCATGAAATCCACTTCGTCGCCGCGGATGAACAGCCGGATGTCGGGTACGCCCACCTTGAAGAAGACGCTGGAACGGATGAGCGCACCGTTGAAGAAGTGCCCGACGTCGGGCAGGAACCCGGCTTTTTCGACCTCGGCGCGGTCGTGGGTCACCTTGCCGTCGATCCGGAAGAAGAACGACAGCTTGTCCGGGTGGCCCGGTGCCACCACGAGCGGAACCACGGCATCCAGGCCCCGGGCCTCGGCTTCGCGGACCAGGGTTTCCAGGCACTCGGGGTCGCCCGGCTCGGCGTCATCGTCCATGATCCATACCCATTCGGCACCGCTCGCCACAGCCTTCAGGATCGCGAGGGCGAAGCCTCCGGCGCCGCCAAGATTTGCTTCGGAGCGCACGTAGTCGACGTTGGGATGGCTTGCGGCAACCTCCTTGGCTGGTCTCGTCCCGCTGTCCACGAGGCATACGGTGTCTACCGGAATCGACTGCTTGTTGACGGCGTCAAGCAGGACTCCAAGCTCTCCGGGGCGGTCAAAAGTCACGGCCGCAACGGCAACGGAGACAGTCATGTAGGGTTCCTTCCGGGCAGCTGCGGGTGGGGATTCCCCGGCTCGCCCTAGGGGCGCGTGAAACGGAGCAATGCTGCCGTAGCCGCTAGTATCTTGACAGAGTCCAACTGTAGTACAGCAACATTCGGCGGTGCGCAGGGGTGCCTGCGGGTTTGTGCCGGTAGCTAGTCGCCAGGGCCAGATCCATCCACCACCGCAACCAGGAGCCGCCACGTGATCATGTACTCGCTCATGATGCTCACGGCTGCCATCGTGTCGTACCTTGCGACGTGGATAGCGCGCCAAATGGGGAACAAGCTGCGGCTTTTCGCCCCGATCCGCAGCCGTGACATGCATTCGGTACCAATATCCCGCCTTGGCGGCCTCGGCCTCTTCGCGGGATTCGCCGTGGCGCTTGTCGTCGCCAACAACTCGTTCTTCGTCAAGGACATCTTCCACAACAACAGCGGACCCTGGGGGATCCTGGCAGGTGCGTTCGTCATCGTCGCGGTGGGCGTTGCCGACGACATCATGGACATCAAATGGTGGATCAAGCTGATCGGCCAATGCACGGCGGGGACGGTCGTCGCCGTCTGGGGCGTGCAGACGTCGGTCATTCCGTTTGTCCCTGAGCCCATCCGCATCGAATCGGAGCCGCTCCGGATCGTCTTGACGGCACTTGCCATCGTGACAACCATGAACGCCGTCAACTTCATCGACGGCCTGGATGGCCTGGCTGCCGGAGTCGCGGCCATCGGTGCAGTTGCCTTCTTCCTGACCGCGTACTGGGTGCACCGCAATGCCGTCCTGACTGACCGCTCGGACCTCGCGGCCCTCCTGATGGCCATCATCGTGGGCTGCTGCATCGGTTTCCTGCCCCATAACTGGTTTCCCGCGAAGATCTTCATGGGCGACTCCGGCGCGATGCTCCTGGGACTCGTCATGGCTTCTGCCGGCGTGGTTGCCACGGGCCAGATCAGTTCGGGCCTTTACGACCGCGCCAACGGTATTCCGACGATCGTGCCCATCCTGCTTCCCTTCGCGATCCTTTCGCTTCCGCTCCTGGATCTAGGGCTGGCCGTGTTGCGCAGGACAGCGCGTGGACAATCGCCGTGGTCGGCCGACCGCGGCCACCTGCACCACAAGCTCATAGAGTTGGGGCACACCCACCGGACAGCAGTGCTCATGATGTACGTCTGGACGTGCATCCTCGCGTTCGGCGGCTTGGCCTTCGCGATCTTCAAGTGGCAATTCGTCCTCACCGTGGATATCGTTGCGGCACTCCTCATGGCAGGGGTCACGGCATGGCCGTACATGGTCCGTAAAGGGCGCGAAGCCCGATAGCCGCAATACGGCTGTAGTCAATGTGTGACAAGGGCGTTAACATCACAGTTCTATCTCATGTAGAATTTTAGGGCGGACAGTCACTCGCCCGCGCACCCACCCTTTTGAGAATTTGGCGTCACCGCCACGACGATCGGCATCCCCATGACTTCCAACGCCGGCGGACCGCAGTCCGACTCCCGCGGCGTTGCTGTCGACCGCTCCACACCTTCGTTGTGGCTGCGGCTCCTGTTCATGAGTTCGACGGCGGCCATCCTCGCCCTTGTTGTTACCGGCGTCATCGCCGCGGCCATGAATGGCGGAGTCGGTGCCTTGTCGGCCGCTTTCGGCGGCGTGCTCGTGATGGTGTTCTTCGCAATCAGCCTGCTGATCGGCCACTTCGTCGGCCGAGGCAATCCTTCAGGCGCGGTCGGCCTTTTTGTCGCCACCTACTTTGTCAAGGTAGTCGGTTTCGCGGTGGTGCTGTTCGTGATGGGCGCCCCGGCCTGGCTGCACGGCCGCTGGTTCGTAATCGGCGCCGTCGTGGCCGTCGTCTTCTGGCAAGCGGCCGAAATTTACGGCTTCAGCAAGGCGCGCCTGCAGATCTACAACGACCCCGCGTCCGGCAAGGGGGACTCCGATGTCCGCCCGTAATGACAACGGTTTGCCCACCCCCCGCAAGTCCCGGCATTCCGGCGATTCCGCCGCGGTTGAACGTGACGGAGGCGACGGCGGATACAACGCCGGAATAGCCGTCTTCAGCTACATAATTGGCGGAATCATAGTCTGGAGTTTGATAGGCTGGGGTCTGGATTATCTGTGGGGGACCCGCTGGATTGTGCTCCTTGGCGCTCTGCTTGGAGCCACAGGGGGGTTCTATCTTTCCCATATGCACGGCCTCACCAGCCAGCGGACTTCATCTGGTGGGAGCGCAGCAGACAGCGGACCGTCCCAGGACGGGGACAGTAATGCCAAATAATTTCACACGGGAAAAGGCTGCAAGAAACGCGGCTGGATCCTCAACAACGCCCAATGATGGACACTGCAGAGAGGAAACGCGTTGATCGCGCTTGCGCTCCCGGCCCAGGATTCAGGGACCTTCACCCCTCCCGGAATCGACCAAATGCACCTGCCGGCAATCCTGCCCTGGGGTGCCTCCGACGGATTCTCCAAGCAGATGCTGCTTGTGATCCTCTCGGTAGTCATTATCGCCACCTTCTTCGTCCTGGCCGCACGCAAGCGCCAGCTCGTTCCCGGCAAGCTGCAGTTCGCAGGCGAGATGGCTTACGGCTTCGTCCGTAACAGCATCGCCAAGGACATCATCGGCGGCCGCGACTTCATGAAGTACGTTCCGCTGCTGTTCAGCCTGTTCTTCTTCATCCTGGTGAACAACATCTACGGCGCGATCCCGCTGATCCAGCTGCCAAGCTTCTCGCACGTCGGCGGAGCCTACGTTTTGGCCGTCCTCGTGTACGTCACCTGGATTGGCATCGGCATCAAGAAGAACGGTCTGCGCTACTTCAAGCTCGCCACCGTACCCTCCGGTGTTCCCGTTTACATCCTTCCGATCGTCATCCCGATCGAAATCATTTCCAACTTCCTGGTCCGTCCGGTCACGCACAGCCTGCGTCTTTTCGCCACCATGCTGGCAGGCCACCTCATCGTGATGATCGCCGGTTCGGGCATCGAGTTCCTCGTGATGCAGGAAAACTTCCTCCTCAAGGGCGCTTCCGCCCTGGTCCTTGCGGGCGCGATCGCGATGTACATGCTGGAGGCCCTGATCATGGTGCTCCAGGCTTACGTCTTCACCTTGCTGACCGCGATCTACATCGAAGGCGCACTCCACGCCGACAGCCACTAGGCATCCCTCAATCTTCCCCTCCGGGGGATGAAGCAAACCAAACAACCTGCCGCGAACGCGGCATCTTGAAAGGAAAACAATGAACGGCGACATCAACGGCTCCCTTAACCTCATTGGCTACGGTCTCTCCGCAATCGGCGGTGGTATCGGTGTGGGTCTCGTCTTTGCTGCTTACATCAACGGTGTTGCACGTCAGCCGGAAGCACAGCGCGTGCTTCAGCCGATCGCGTTCCTTGGTCTGGCCCTGACTGAAGCCCTCGCCATCCTCGGCCTTGTCTTCGCTTTCGTTCTCAAGTAAACCGCTAAGAACAAGCGAACATTCAGAACCGAGTAGATAAGGACGGGTGAAACATGAATCAGCAGATCATCTCAGCCGCCGCTCAAGGCGCCGCCGAGTCGGCTAATCCGCTCGTTCCCAACCTTTGGGAAATGGGCGTCGTCCTCGCCGGCTTCGCGGTCCTCTATTTCATCGTGGTCAAGTTTGTTGTCCCGATGTTCGAGAAGACGTTCGCCGAGCGTGCCGAGGCGATCGAGGGCGGCATTGCCAAAGCCGAAAAGGCCCAGGCGGAAGCTTCTGCCGCTCTTGAAGAGTACAAGCAGCAGCTCCACGACGCCCGCGCCGAGGCCAACCGCATCCGCGAGGAAGCACGCGCAGAAGGTGCCCAGATCCTTGCGGACCTGAAGAGCAAGGCAGCAGCCGAGTCTGCCCGCATCACCGAGCAGGCTCACGCCCAGATCGAGTCGGAGCGCCAGGCAGCCGTTGTTTCCCTGCGTTCCGAGGTAGGCACCTTGGCCACGACCCTGGCCGAGCGCATCGTTGGCGAAACGCTCAGCGATGACGAACGCGCAGCCCGAGTGGTGGACCGTTTCCTGGCAGATCTGGAGACCCAGAGCGCAGGTGCAGCTAAGTAATGGCAGGTGTATCGAGCGAATCGCTGACCAATGCGTTGGAGCAGTTGGAAGCCAAGCTTCCGCTGGCCTCGCTGCAGTTGGCTAAGGACCTCTTCGGAATCCTGGGAACGGTGGACAGCTCGGCTGGCTTGCGCCGCGCCCTGACTGACCCTTCCCGCAGCGGAGAAGAAAAGTCGGCGCTGGTCAGGCAGTTGTTTAGCGGGAAAGTCTCCGCTGATGCTGCGGAAATCGCAAGTGGATTGGCCAGCTCGCGCTGGGCGTCCGCACGCGATATCGGCGATGCACTCGAGACTCTTGCCGCCACGGTGGTCATTGCCGTGGCTGAAAACAAGTCGGCCGTTTCTGCCTCCGGAATCACGGGGCTGGAAGAGCTGGAAAACGATCTGTTTGCTTTCAACCAGGCCGTTGCTTCCAGCCACGAAGTACAACGTGCCCTGGGAGAGTCGCAAGCAAGTGCCGCGGCCAAGGTCAACCTGGCGGAGAGGCTGGTGCCCGGGGCAAGCCCGGAAGCCCTCCTGCTCATCGGCCAGGCAGTCTCGGAGCCGCGCGGCATCAAGCCGAGCAAGCTTGTGGAGAACTTCGCCAGGCTTGCAGCCAAGCGCCAGCAGCGCTGGATCGCAACTGTCAGCGTTACCCGTCCGTTGACGGAAGCGCAGACCAGCCGCCTGCAGGCCGGGCTCGATGCCCTCTACGGCCGCGAGCTGAAGGTCAATGTCAGCGTTGACCCCACGTTGATCGGCGGAATCCGGGTCCAGGTGGGTGACGAAGTGCTTGACGCTTCCGTCCTCGCCCGGTTGTCCGAGCTCCGCCGGCAACTCGCTGGCTAGCCAGACAAGCACAACTTAACTGATACAAAACCCGGTCATCGTGAGCAACGATGATCACGAAACAGGAGAGCAGGGACTGCAGATGGCCGAATTGACCATCAACGCCGACGACGTCCGTAATGCGTTGAACGAGTTCGCGGCGTCCTACGAACCCGGTAACGCAGAACGCGTAGAGGTTGGCCGCGTGACCACCGCAAGTGACGGTATCGCCCGTGTTGAGGGTCTTCCCTCGGTCATGGCGAACGAGCTTCTTCGCTTCGAAGACGGCACACTGGGCCTTGCCCAGAACCTCGACGTCCGCGAAATCGGCGTCATCATCCTCGGTGACTTCACCGGAATCGAAGAAGGCCAGGAAGTCCACCGCACCGGTGAGATCCTGTCCGTTCCCGTGGGCGACGCCTTCCTGGGCCGCGTTGTCGACCCGCTGGGCCAGCCGATCGACGACCTCGGCGAGATCCGGTCCGAGACCACCCGTGCACTGGAACTCCAGGCTCCGGGCGTGACGCAGCGTAAGTCGGTTCACGAACCGCTGCAGACCGGTCTCAAGGCAATCGACGCAATGATCCCGATCGGCCGTGGCCAGCGCCAGCTGATCATCGGTGACCGCCAGACCGGCAAGACGGCAATCGCCGTGGACACCATCATCAACCAGAAGGCCAACTGGGAATCCGGCGACGTCAACAAGCAGGTTCGCTGCGTTTACGTCGCTATCGGCCAGAAGGCTTCCACGATCGCGGCTGTCCGCCAGACGCTGGAAGACAACGGCGCCCTGGAATACACCACCATCGTGGCATCCCCGGCTTCGGACCCTGCCGGCTTCAAGTACCTGGCTCCGTACGCGGGTTCCGCTATCGGCCAGCACTGGATGTACGGCGGCAAGCACGTCCTCATCATCTTCGATGACCTGTCCAAGCAGGCCGAGGCTTACCGTGCAGTTTCCCTGCTGCTCCGCCGCCCGCCAGGACGCGAAGCTTACCCGGGCGACGTCTTCTACTTGCACTCCCGCTTGCTGGAGCGTTGTGCCAAGCTCTCCGACGACCTCGGCGCCGGTTCGATGACCGGTCTTCCGATCATCGAAACCAAGGCCAACGACGTCTCTGCCTACATTCCGACCAACGTCATCTCCATCACGGACGGCCAGATCTTCCTTCAGTCGGACCTCTTCAACGCCAACCAGCGTCCCGCTGTTGACGTTGGTGTCTCGGTTTCCCGCGTTGGTGGTGCAGCCCAGGTCAAGTCCATGAAGAAGGTCTCCGGTACGTTGAAGCTGGACCTGGCCCAGTACCGCGACATGCAGGCATTTGCCATGTTCGCCTCGGACCTGGACGCAGCTTCCCGTCAGCAGCTGACCCGTGGTGCCCGCCTCATGGAGCTGCTCAAGCAGGGCCAGTACTCGCCGTTCCCGGTCGAGGACCAGGTCGTGTCCATCTGGGCAGGTACCAACGGCTACCTCGACGACGTTCCTGTTGAGGACATCAACCGCTTCGAAGCTGAGTTCCTCGAGCACTTGAAGCACACGTCCTCCATCCTGACGACGCTTGCACAGACGAACGTGCTGGACGACGACACCCTTGAGGCCCTGAAGACCGCAATCGTTTCCTTCAAGAAGGGTTTCTTCGGGGAAGGTGACAACCGCCTGGTTGGAGCCGGCCACGAAGAGCACGAAGCGATCGCCGGCGGCTCGGTCGACCAGGAAAAGATCGTCAAGCAGAAGCGCTAGGGCCTTGGCCCCGTGGCTGCGTAGCTACGCAGGCACGGGGCCCTCGCCAAAGCCTTAGCCCGGATCCTCCGGGATCTTAGGAAAGGAAATGTATGGGAGCCCAGATCCGGGTCTACCGCCAGAAGATCAGCTCGACGACGTCGATGCGCAAGATCTTCAAGGCGATGGAGCTGATCGCTACCTCGCGCATTGGTAAGGCCCGCGCCCGCGTCGCAGCTTCGCTGCCCTATGCAAACGCGATTACCCGTGCCGTTTCTGCTGTCGCAAGCCAGAACGAAATCGATCATCCGCTGGTCACCGAACCGGAGCAGATCCGCCGTGCCGCTGTCCTGGTCATCACCTCTGACCGCGGCCTTGCCGGTTCCTACTCCGCGAGCGTGCTCAAGCAGGCCGAAGGACTCAACGAACTTCTCCGCGCAGAGGGCAAGGAAGTCAAGACCTACCTGGTCGGACGCAAAGCACAGGCTTACTTCGAGTTCCGCGGACGTGACTACGCCCGCGTGTGGACCGGCGGAACCGATGCACCCGAGTTCGCGACCGCCAGGGAAATCGGTGCGGCCCTCCTCGAAGAGTTCGCCAATGACTTCGCCGACGGTGGCGTGGACGAGATCCACGTCGTGTACACCCGTTTCAAGTCAATGGTGACCCAGGAGCCCACGGTCATCCGCTTGCTGCCGCTCGAGGTTGAAGAGCAGGCAGTCACCGAATCCGAGCTCCTGCCGTTGTATGAGTTCGAGCCGGAGGCGGAGCAAGTTCTTGACGCCCTGCTCCCGCGTTACATCGAATCGCGCATCTTCGCGGCAATGCTTCAGGCGGCGGCTTCCGAGCTCGCGGCCCGTCAGCGTGCCATGAAGTCCGCGGGCGACAACGCGACGGAACTGATCAAGAAGTACACGCGTCTGCGCAACACGGCCCGCCAGGCCGAGATCACGCAGGAGCTTTCCGAGATCGTGGCCGGCGCCGACGCGCTGAACGCGTAATCGCCGGTGCATGGTCCGGCGCAAGCGGCACCTGCACCACACAGATAAACTTAACCCCACGCCATCTACTGAGTGAAGTGAGAGAGATGACTGCCACCGCTACCGAGCACGTAGCCACGGCCGGTGCCACCGGCCGCATTGCCCGTGTCATTGGCCCGGTTGTCGACGTCGAATTCCCGGCCGACGCAATCCCCGAGATCTACAACGCGCTCACCACCGAGGTAACCCTCAACGGTGAAACCAAGACCATCACGTTCGAGACGTCGCAGCACCTTGGCGACAACCTCGTCCGCGCCATCTCCCTGCAGGCAACCGACGGCCTGGTCCGCGGAACGTCTGTCAAGGACTCCGGTGCCCCCATCTCCGTCCCGGTCGGGGACGGCGTCAAGGGCCACATCTTCAACGTCCTCGGCAAGCCGCTGGATGTTGCCGAGTCGGAGATCCAGGCTGACGACCACTGGCCGATCCACCGCAAGGCTCCGTCCTTCGCAAGCCTCGAGGGCTCCACGGAGATGCTCGAGACCGGTATCAAGGTCATCGACCTCCTCACCCCGTACATCAAGGGTGGAAAGATCGGTCTGTTCGGTGGCGCCGGCGTCGGCAAGACCGTTCTGATCCAGGAAATGATCACCCGTGTTGCCCGCAACTTCGGTGGTACTTCCGTTTTCGCCGGTGTCGGCGAGCGTACCCGTGAGGGCAACGACCTCTGGGTCGAAATGGAAGAAGCAGGCGTTCTGAAGGACACCGCTTTGGTGTTCGGCCAGATGGACGAGCCGCCGGGAACGCGTCTGCGCGTCGCCCTCTCGGCCCTGACCATGGCAGAGTACTTCCGCGACGTTCAGAACCAGGACGTGTTGCTCTTCATCGACAACATCTTCCGCTTCACCCAGGCCGGTTCCGAGGTCTCCACGCTGCTCGGCCGCATGCCGTCCGCCGTTGGTTACCAGCCGAACCTCGCCGACGAGATGGGCCTCCTGCAGGAGCGCATCACCTCCACCAAGGGCCACTCGATCACGTCCATGCAGGCCATTTACGTCCCTGCTGACGACTACACCGACCCGGCTCCGGCAACGACCTTCGCGCACCTCGACGCCACCACGGAACTTTCCCGTGAAATCGCGTCCCGTGGCCTGTACCCGGCCGTTGACCCGCTGACGTCGACCTCCCGCATCCTGGACCCCCAGTACATCGGCAAGGACCACTACAACACGGCTGTCCGTGTGAAGCAGATCCTGCAGAAGAACAAGGAACTCCAGGACATCATCGCCATCCTCGGCGTTGACGAACTGTCGGAAGAGGACAAGATCGTCGTGTCCCGCGCACGCCGTATCCAGCAGTTCCTGTCCCAGAACACCTACACGGCCAAGCAGTTCACCGGCGTCGAGGGTTCCACCGTGTCCATCAAGGACACCGTGGAAGGCTTCACCGCGATCTGCGACGGCGAACTCGACCACATCGCAGAGCAGGCGTTCTTCAACGTCGGTGGCCTGGATGACGTCGAGCGCCAGTGGGCCAAGATCCAGGAACAGACCAAGTAGTATGGCTGAGCTCGAGGTTGAGATTGTCGCGGCGGACCACTTCGTGTGGTCCGGTGCGGCCAAGATGGTCAAGGCCCGCACCAGCGATGGTGAGATCGGGATCCTGCCGGGCCACTCGCCGCTCCTGGCCATTCTGGCTGCGGGCGAGCTGGCCATCGAGCCGGTTTCCGGAGAACGCCTTGCGGTTGTTGTGGACGGCGGTTTCTTCTCCGTCGACGACAACCGCGTGGTGATCGTGGCTGACAACGCCCAATTGGGTGAAGCAGCAACTGCGGGGATCCGATAGCAAGACCTTGATGGACGATTCTGTTTTTCCGTTCATCGCCTTGGCAACGGCGTTTGCGTTGCTGATTCTTACACTGTGCCTTGTGGGGGTGCGCCGCTTCAACTTGCGGCGCGCCCTCGGCACGGTCGACGCCTCCATTTGCATGGCTGGAAACAGCTGGCGGATGGGGGTTTGTCGTTATCAGGACACGGAGCTGGAATGGTTCCGGCTCCTTTCCCTCAGCTTCAGGCCGAGGCACAGCTTCCGCCGAAGTTCCCTTGAGCTCCTTGGCCGCAGGAAGCCCACAGAAGAAGAACGGACGCGGCTCCAGCCCGACGTCGTGGTGGTGGAACTGCAGCACGAGGGGCAGTCGTTCATGTTGGCGATGAGGTTCGAGGCCTATGCCGGGCTGTCTTCCTGGCTTGAAGCCGGCCCTGTGGTGGGCGTCGGCACCTGGCGCTGACCCCGGTGGACTCCTTCAACAAAGTGAGCCTGGTTGACGGGCCCCTGTTTTGGACCCTTTTGGTTGCCGGCGTGTTGGGCGGCGCCTTCCTTCTTTTCCGGCGACGCTGGAGTTGGCTGCTGCTGATTGTCCTCGCCCTCGCCATAGCATTCATGGTTGTTTCCATCGCCCACTGGCTGCTCGTCAACGTGCTCCTTGTCTTTCCCGAAGACCTTCCCCTTGATGTGCTCGCATGGTCACTGCTGGCCGTCGCGGCATTGTTTCTTTTCCTTTTCCGGCTTCATGGCTCTTCTTGGCGCGCGAACGCCGCATCCGGAGTCTCTCTTCTTGCTGTCATCCTTGCGTGCTCGTTGCAGATCAACAGTTATTTTGGCCTGAACCACACGGTGTCGGACCTGTTAGGGCATGAAGTCGGCCGCACCCCCCGGCTTGAGGACGCCTTGACGAAAAGCACCGCGGGAGCCTATTCAGGTGCCATGCCCACCGTGGGCTTGGTTCGCAGGGCAACGATCCCGGGAACCAGTTCAGGTTTCAAGGGGCAGGATGCCTTCATTTATTTGCCACCGGCATACCTTTCCTCCGAACGGGTCGATTTCCCCGTGCTCGTCCTTTTCGCCGGGCAACCCGGCCGCCCTGCAGATTGGCTGACCGGCGGACTCCTCGAACCAACCATGAATACGTTTGCGGCCAAGCATGGAGGACTGGCGCCCGTTGTGGTGGTGGTCGACCCGAATGGTTCCGATACCGCAAATACCATGTGCATGGACAGCCGGATCGCCCGCGCGGACACGTACCTTTCAGTCGACGTTCCGCGTTGGATTTCCGCGACGCTTGGAGTGTCTGCGGATCCGGCGAGGTGGGCGGTCGGCGGCTTTTCCTTTGGTGCGACGTGTGCGATGCAGATGACCACGCTTCACCCGGACACCTATTCTTCATTCATCGCTTTTTCGGGGGAACGCGAACCCTCGCTCGGTCCGGACCGCGTACGGACCATTGCGACGGCATTCGGGGGAGATACCGCTGCTTTCGAAGCACTGACTCCCTTGACGAACATGGTGCAACGGAATTACACGGGTCACGCCGGCTTCATCTCGGTTGGTACTTCAGATTCAGAATTCGGCCGTTTCGCCGACGAACTTGCCGTAGCCGCTCGCGCTTCAGGCTTCGAACTCAAGCAGTCTTCGGTAACAGGGGCCGGCCACTCCTGGGCCGTCGCCGTGCAGGAGCTTCCGTCGGCAATGGAGTTCCTTGCCCCTCGATGGGGACTGAAGCAATGAGCATCGACGAAGCACAGCGGCAGCAGGAGCAGCCGGATACCCGTGAGGACGCGAAGCCGGCCCGGAAAATGTTGGCAGCGTTTGGCCGGGTGTTTCTTGAGAAGGTCGCGACCCACATCGGAGCGATTCCGTTCACGGTAGCCGTCCTCGCTCTCTATCTCCTTTCTCCAGCGATCTTCGACGCCGATGTGGCGGGACCGGACGCGCTGCGGCACCTTGCGAGCGTGAGCGGTGGCGGCTTGAAAGCGGGGGACTGGTGGACCATCTGGACGTCCCTCATCTTTGCCGCCAATCCGGCTGATTATGTCCTGAGTGCGCTCCTGCTTTTGGTCCTCCTCGGCTCGTCCGAGCGGAAACTGGGATGGTTCCGTACCGCGGTGGGATTCCTTGGCGGCCAGTTCGCCACCGTGACGGCCTTCCTTCTGGTGGTCCAAATTGCCGCGTACGGCGACGACGGCTGGCTTGGGCGGATGATGGATGCCAAGACGTCCGGTCCGCTACCGGCGATCCTCTTCGTCTCGATGGCAGCCAGCGGACTCCTGCCCACTCTGTGGCGTCGACGCCTCAGGGCAACCGTCGTTTCGCTTGCAGTCCTGCTGGTCCTGTACGTCGGCGATCCCTCGGCCGTCATGGCGCTGGCCGGAGCACTCCTGGGCCTTGGTTCCGGCCTTTGGCTCCAATTCGGCCAAGGCATCAAACCGAGCCACCGCGCGACGAGGCGAGAAACGCGGAACCTGCTCTCGCTCATGGTGGCGATTTTCGGCGTCGGACCCCTTGTGGCCGGTGCAGTACGGAGCCCGGCAGGACCTTTGGCTCTGCTCCGGGAAATGGTCTTGAACCCCGTACCCACACTCACGCAGCTGCAGGCGAATTGCGGCGGGACCGTTGACATCCGGTGCCTCGAACTCGGCCGCCAAGGCTATCCCGGGCCGGCTGGTGTTGCCCTCGCCGTGGTTCCCGCGCTGCTGCTCCTCATTTGTGCAGTGGGAATGCGCCAAGGAAGACGGCTTGCTTTAAAGATCGCGATCGCGGTTCAACTCGGGGTCGTTGCCTTGTCCTTCGCCTATTTGGTCCTGTTCGCCAGCATTCCGCATCTTCCAGGTCGCGGCCGGACGGTCCTCATGGGGCCGGCAGTCTTCCACATCCTTACCTTGGCGCTCGTGCCGCTGGTCCTCGCTGTCCTGCTTTTCCTGTTCCGCGGAAATTTCGTAGTGGGCTCAAGGGCGCCCCTTCGACGGAAGATGGCCTGGCTCGTTGGCGCGACGTGGCTGGTGCTGGCCAGCGCCTATACGGGAGCCTGGCTAGGCGCGGGTGGACCCGCCCATGACGGGGGAGTACTGGGTCTTGCCGGCGAACTCGTTCGGCAATATTTGCCATTGCCGATACCCGCCACCTTTGGCCGGGTATTCGCCGCGCGGAGTGCCGTGGAATCGATTTTATTCGCCTGGTCAGGGATTGTTTTCTGGCTGGTTGCCCTTGCCGCCGTCTGGACGTTGCTGCTCAAGCGGCAACATGGTCCTGGTGGCGATGACCCCGCTCGCTTCCTGGCCAGGGACTTGGTGAGGAAAGGGGGAGGGTCGCTTTCGTGGATGGCGCTGTGGGAGCCCAACAAGTTCTGGTTCACTCCCAACCGGGATGCCGGCATTGCCTACCAGCAACACGGAAATGTCGCATTGACTTTGTCCGGACCCTTCGGCGATCTCCGACACGCCGGTACCGCAACTGAGGGTTTCCTCGACTATTGCGCGGACCACGCCTTGGTACCGTGCCTCTATTCATGCACCGAGGAATTGTGGCCCATGCTCCGGAGCGCGGGATTCCGCCGGATCGCCGTCGCCCAGGAAACCAGGCTATTTATCCGGGACCTGGAATTCACGGGCAAGGCATGGCAAAACGTGCGAACGGCAAGGAACCGGGCGGTCAAGGCCGGTGTCGAAACCCGCTGGGGACGATACTCCGAATTCCCGCAGCATGTACGTTCCCAGCTCGGGGAGGTTTCCGAGGAGTGGGCCGCACGGAAAAAGGTGCCGGAAATGGGCTTCACCTTGGGTTCACTCGACGAGCTCATGGATGACGAAGTTCTGTGCTGCATCGCCGTGGACGGTAAGGGCTTCGTCTATGGTGTGACCAGTTGGTTGCCGGTCTACCGCGACGGCAAGGTGGTCAGCTGGACGTTGGACTTCATGCGGCGGCGCAGTGACGCCTTTCCGGGGCTTATGGAGTTCATGATCGCTTCGGCCGTACAGGAGTTGCGGCACGATGTGGAGGTCATATCCCTCTCCGGCTCTCCCTTGGCTGCCGAGCCCGATGAAACGCACGGCGGGGAGGCAGGTCTCGCCGATATCCTCGATCTGGTCGGCAGGACGCTGGAGCCCGTCTATGGTTTCCGATCCCTGGCCCGCTTTAAATCAAGGTTCCAGCCCGAGTACAGGACGTTATACATGTACTACCAGGACAGCTTGGAGATTCCGGCGATCGGCGCCGCATTAAGCCGCGCATATTTGCCAGGCTTGTCCGTTCGCCAAACAGCCAGGCTACTCCGGACACTCGTTGCCTAAGCGGGCAACAGACGCTGAGCTGTTGTAATATTCGCGCCTTAAGACGTCAAAAAACGCCATTAGTTTCCTCCGAATAAGAAACTCTTGCGAAATACAGGAAAAGGGGTCCCGCGGCCGCCGCGGAACCCCTTCACCGAATCTGCGAAGCAGAATTCAATGCGCCAAACTAGATCGCGACAACGCCAGTGGCCTGCGGACCCTTCGCGCCCTGACCGATCTCGAACTGAACACGCTGGTTCTCGTCGAGGGTGCGGAAGCCGCCGGTCTGGATCTCGGAGTAGTGGACAAAGACGTCGCCTTCAGCGTCGTCCGGGGTGATGAAGCCGAAGCCCTTTTCAGCGTTGAACCACTTGACAGTGCCCAGTGCCATTTTTTGTTTCTCCTCATTGTGGAACTTTTAAGTTCGGCACACGGCGTGCCGGCCTTGTTACTCCGCGAGAAGACCTGGTATTCCCTCCAAGCCGGGCTTGGCTGGCAGGAGCTTCACGCTCGCAACACGTCTTGCGAGCATGAATCACACCTACACAAAGACTGCTACAACACTTTCATGGCGGCTACGGGAGGTCAACGGTCTGCCCGGGTATTCCGGCAAAATTTAAGTAAAAAGAAGGTGACGCCAAAAGGGTGGGTGGCCCATTGGGGGCGCACCTGAATTCCGCTTACGCTATCCAATCCCCATTGCGCAATACCGCGGCAAGCCGCAGTTCCTTATCCACCACCACGAGGTCCGCCCGCAAGCCCCTGCGAAGGCCGCCGAGCTCGTCCGATAGTCCCAGGACAGCCGCGGGCACCGCCGTCGCCGATGAAACGGCGTCGGCGAGTCCGACGCCGGCGCGCACGGTGTGCCGCACGACGTCGAGCATTGTGGCGGTGCCGCCGGCGATGGAACCTGTCGAGTCCAAAGTGGCCACGCCGTTCGTCACCGTCACAGGAGACGGGCCAAGCATGTAGTTTCCGTCCGAAAGCCCGGCGGCGGCCATCGAGTCCGTGACGAGGACGATATTGGAGGCGCCCACGAGCTGGAAGACGGTCGCGACCATGCGGGGATCCAGGTGCGTGCCGTCCGCGATCAGCTCCAGCACCGCCTTGCCTTCCTGGGCAGTGCGGAGGCAGGCCGCAACAGGACCGGGGGCGCGATGGTGCATGGGCGGCATCCCGTTGAACAAATGCGTGACTGTCGGCAAGGAGCTGACACCGTCGAAGCCGGCAGATTCCAGGCCCTCGCGTGCGGCGGCCAAGGAGGTGGCCGCCGTCGCGTCGTCGCAATCCGTGTGGCCAAGCGACGGGGTGACTCCGTGGAACGTCATGAGGTCCACGAGTTCGGCAGCGCCGGGCAATTCAGGTGCGTAGGTCATGGTGGCCAGCTTGCCCGCCGCCGCTTCGACAAGCTCGTTCAAGAGCCCGAGGTCGGGCTCCAACAGGAACTCCGGATTCTGGGCGCCACACCGCGCATGCGAGAGGAACGGTCCCTCGAGGTGGATTCCGGCAACCAGCCCCTCGTCGGCCAGGCGCACGAACAGTTCAATTCCGCGCAGGAGGTCCTCGCGCGGCGCGGTGACCATGCTGGCGAGGAACGTCGTGGTTCCGGAGCGGTGGAGGAAATCGATGGCCTTCCGCGCGGACGCCTCTTCCGCGCCGGGGAAGTCGCCCCCGTTGCCACCGTGGCAGTGCACGTCCACGAATCCTGGGACGAGGTACCGTTCGGAGGGGAGATCGGTCCTGAGGGATTCCTCGAAGCCTTCGAAGGATCCTTCGTCAAACTCTGCGGCGACCCCGGAGAAAACGATGCGGCCGTCTTCGACGGCCACCAGGCCGTCCTCGATCACCGTGGCGTCCGTGACGATCGTTCCGGTGATGAGGTGGCGTACGGGCGCAGACGAGAATGTTGGCTGGTCTGTGGCAGTCATGGTTCGATTCTAGTTGCCGGTGTCCAGCAGGCGCCGGTGCGGAACCTTTGAGCAGGTGCGGAACCTGGAATCGCTGCGGAAACCTAGAACAGCCGGCTCTCGGAATCGTCGACGCCGCGCATTGCGTCGTAGTCCAAAGTGACGCAATCGATTCCGCGGTCGTTGGCAAGCACCTTCGCTTGCGGCTTGATTTGCTGGGCGGCGAAAATGCCGCGTACCGGCGCCAACAGGGGATCGCGGTTGAGGAGTTCGAGGTAGCGCGTGAGCTGCTCGACGCCGTCGATGTCGCCGCGCCGCTTGAGTTCGACGGCGACCGTCCCGCCTTGGCCGTCCCGGGCGAGGATGTCCACGGGACCGATAGCAGTGAAGTATTCCCTCCGGATGAGGGAGTAGCCGGGACCGAGCGTCTCGATCTGCTCGGCCAAAAGACGCTGCAAGTCGGCTTCGACGCCGTCCTTGATGAGCCCGGGGTCTACGCCGAGTTCGTGTGAAGTGTCGTGGACGTGCTCGTAGATGTTGATGATGAGCCGGTCGTCGGTCTTGGCGGACTGTACCGACCACTGCTCCACGACGCCTTCTTCGACGTCAGTCTCCTCAGGGGTTGTCACGCGCAAAGTAGCGGGCGGACTCATCCAGTTCAGCGGTTTATAGGAACCGCCGTCGGAGTGCACCAGCACCGAGCCGTCAGCTTTGACGAGCAAGAGCCGGGTGGCCAGGGGGAGATGGGCCTTGAGGCGGCCTACGTAATCAACGGAACAACGGGCTATGACGAGTCGCACCCGCTCCACTTTACTTCCTCTGACGTTCCCCCTGACGATCGGGAGTGGCTGCTGGGGCAGAATGGAGTCATGCCTCGCTCCAACCGTCCCCGGCGTTCCGAATCAGCGAAAGCAAGCTGGAAACGGACCGGGCAGTCGCCGGACCTGGATTTGGAGCGTGCCCGGGCAGGGATCGCCCGCCGGGAAAGTGCACCCGACGGCGACTGGATGGTCCGGACCATGACGGCCCGAAATGCCGAGAAGACGTACATCTGCCCCGGTTGTCACACAGCGATCATGCCGGGGATCGCACATCTGGTGGTGTGGTCGGACACACACCTCTTCGGCGCCGCCGCCGGACTGGCGGAACGCCGCCACTGGCACACCAATTGCTGGACCGGCCGAACGTATAGGTACCGCTGAGCACTTAGGCTTGGAAACATGAGTTTCGATCCTGCGTCCCTCGTTTTCGGCCAGCCCGAATCGGCCACGGAAATCCGAGCGTCCACGGTATTGCCCGCACGCCGGGAAAACGTGGAGTTCCTGACCGAAGACGGAAAGCTGCTCGTCGGCGAGTTAGCGACTCCGGAATCCGGGGAAATCGTGGCGACGCTCATCACCCTGCACCCCTTGCCCACGCACGGCGGCTTCATGGATTCGCACGTTTACCGCAAAGCGTCCTACCGGCTTCCGGCGCTGGCCGGCGTCGCCGTCCTGCGTTTCAACACGCGTGGCACGCACTCGCCGCGGGGCACCAGCCAAGGGCACTTTGAAGAGGGCATTGGCGAGCGTTACGACGTCGAGGCCGCCGTTCGCTTCGCCGTCGAGCGGGGGCTTCCGAACCGGTGGTTGGTGGGTTGGTCCTTCGGCACGGAACTGGCTTTGATGTACGGCGCGGTCGAACCCGTGGCCTCACAGATCGAAGGTGCCGTGCTGTTGTCCCCACCCCTGCACCGGGCCACGGACGTCCATTTGAAGGAGTGGGCGGCGTCGGGCATGCCCCTGACCGTCCTGGTTCCGGAACACGACGATTACCTTCAACCCGCGGAAGCCGCCGATCGCTTCGCGCTCGTGCCCCAGGCGCGCGTGCTGGGAGTCGACGGCGCCAAGCACCTTTGGGTGGGCGAGAAGTACGCGGCACGTGTCCTGGACGAAATTGTGGACGACGTCACGCCGTCGGGATCCGGCGTCGAAGGACTCGCGCGCCAATGGAACGGCCCGGTCGCCACGGCCTAGATAGCTGCGGTTCCCGTCCACGGGCCGGTCAGTGCCCGACGGCGGCCCGCGGCCTGGTCGGTGCCGGTCTGGTTAGTGCCGGTCTTGCCGGGCGATGAAGACTTCCTTCATGAGCAGCATGACGGCTGCCGCGGTCGGAATGGCGATCAAGGCGCCGAGGACTCCGAGCAAGCTGCCGCCGGCGATCACCGAGATGACGGCGACTGCTCCGGGAACGGCCACTGCCTTCTGCATGATGCGCGGCGAAATGAAGTACGCCTCGAACTGGAGGTAGGCAAAATAGCAGATGGCATAGACCAACGCCGTCTGCCAGCCGGCAGTTAGGGCAACCAGGATGACCACGACGGCGGCAATCATGCCGCCGACCAGGGGGATGAAGGCGAGCAGCGCCACGACGAACGCCAGCAGGACACTGAACGGAATGCGCAGGATGCTCATGACGATGAAGGCATACAGGGCGTTGAGCAAAGCCACGCACACCTGCCCGATGACGTAGTTGCCCACGGAACGGGTGATTTCCTCGGACAACGCCTCCACACGCACCCTCCGGGAGCGCGGAGCAAGGCGGTAGCCCCATCTCTTCATGGCAGGAAGGGCGCCGAGGAAGTAGAGGCTCAGGACCAGGACGATGAGCGTACCGAAGATTCCGTTGGCAACCGTGGACCCGAATCCGACGACGCCGCCGAAAATACCGCCCATGGCGTCCGGGTTCTTGACGAACTTGTCCAGCTCCTGGCTGATCCTGTCGCGCACGCCGAATTGGCTGTCCAACGAACGGAAGAAATCGGAATCCACGAAGCCCCGGATCCAGTCCGGCGCCTCGCGGACGATCTGGGTCACCTGTTCCACGATCGTGGGAATGAGGGTGGCGAAAAACGCCGCCACTCCGGCGACGAGGGCTCCTACGGCAATGAAGACGCCGGCGGGCCGCGGGACCTTCCGGCTTTCGAACCAGCGGACCACGGGGTCGAGACCCAAGGCAATGAACAGCGCGGTCACGATCCACAACAGCAACTGCGCTGTGTTCATGCCGATGTAATACAGCATGAGTGCAACGCCCACGCCCGCGGTTCCCATGAATCCGACGTACAGCGGATGCTGCGAAGACATCCGCGGGCCAGGGGAGCCGAAACGTGGACCGTCTGCTTCCTCCTCTTCGACGTCGGAGGCTATGTCACGTTCGAGCTCCGGCGGCATCTCGAAACGGACCCTGGGCTGTGCGCCGGGAATCGGCTGGCGCAATCGCCGAACGAAGGACGCCATCAGGCCGTCTCCATGGTCCCGGACGTCGTGGCCAGGGCCGATGGAGCCGTTGCCGTTGGGGCCTGCGCCATTGGACGAACCCTCCCGGCCGTCCCCGGGGCCAGGGAGACTCGGATCCTTGCGCTCTTTCACGTGGTTTCGCTGCCTTTTCGTTCCGCGATCAGGCCCCGGCGGCGCCCGATATCATGTTGTTCGCCACACTATCAGCCGCCCGGAATTGCCGGTTTCCCGCGGTAGACCGCGGGTCGGCAACTCGTTGGCGGACGACGCCGAACTGACTCGAAGGTAACGAAACCGTTACCCTTGAAGTTCAACGACCGCTGATGATAGGTATTCCTGTGCGATTGAAGACTGCAGTTTCGCTGGTGCTGCTTGGCCTGCTGACACTGTTGGCCGGCATCGGCCAGCTGACCTTTTGGGCTCCGGCCGAGACCGTTACCGCGTCCGCTCCGGCCGACACCAAATCCGCTCCGCTGACCGTTATCGACCAAAGCGTGCTGACCCACAAGGGCGGCCCCACGAAGATCAGCATCAAAGGTGACGGAAACTTCGTGCTGGCGGTCGGTCGTCCCGACGACGTGGATGCCTGGGTAGGCAAGACGGCACACAACAGTGTCACGGGAGTTTCCGAGGACGGCAAGTCCCTGCAGGTCTCTGCTGCCGCAGGTGATGCGAAGGCCCCGTCGCCGGCGAATTCGGATCTTTGGGTGCAGACCGAGAACGCGAACGGACAGTTGGACTACACCTGGACGCCGCCGGCCAGCGGAAATTGGTCGCTCCTGGTGGCTAGTGACGGAACCAAACCGGCGCCGTCAACGGTGTCTTTGACGTTCCCCAACGACACGAGCATGCCGTGGGCCGTCCCCCTCATCGTGATCGGCGCAATCCTCATTCTCGCCGGCGCCGCGTTGCCGTTCATCGGCAGGTTCATCGGCGGCAAGGGCAGCGGTCCCCGGAATCCGTTCCTGAACCGGGCTGGAACGCCGGCCGTTGCAGACAGCCCGAGCGAAACCGGCGTACTCGAAACTCCGGAAACCGACGCTGCTGGAAGCGACGTTCCTGAAACCGCCCCGGGCAAAGACTCCAAAGAGGGATCGGGAAGCGGTGCGGCACTGCGGGTTTCCGTGGTGGCAGCCGCTGTTGCGGCCTCTCTCGTAGGTGGTACCGCGGTAGGCGCCCAAGCCGCGGACTCGCCGTCGCCGTCGGGATCCTCGACGGCGAGCCCGTCCGCCCAAGACGCGGCGCAGTCTTCTCCCGTCCTCCTGGACTCGCAGCTCAAGCGCATCCTCGAGCAGGTCTCCAGCGCCGTTGCAGCCGGCGACGCTGCGCGGGACGCCGCCAAGCTCGGCCCGCGGGTAGACGGCACTGAGCTGCAGGTGCGGACCCAGAACTACAAGATTCGCTCCCAGGTGTCGACGTTTGAGGCACGGATGCCGGTCCGGTCCACCAAACTGCTGGGCAGCGTCATCACCACGCAGCGTTCGTGGCCACGAACGGTAATCGCCGTGACGCAAGGCGACGGCAACGTGGTTCCCCAGGTCCTGACCCTCGTGCAGGCCTCTCCGCGCGATAACTACAAGCTCAAGGACACCGCCCCGCTCCAGCCTGGAACGTCCTTCCCGGCGATTCCGCTGGGCGGAACCCAGCAGATCGCCGCCGGGGACAAGACCGGACTGCAGTACACCGGGACCGAAGCCATGGCAGCGCTCGCCGACCGCCTCACCAAGCCTGACTCGGCGTTCAAGGACAAGCTGGTGGAGGGCACCAATTCGCCTTACATCGCGGACGTACTGGACTACCAGTCGAGCACCGTGAAATCCGGCACGAACGGCGACTTCACCTTCACCCACACACCGGCTGCCCCGGAAACGTCAGTGTTCCGCACGTCCGACGGCGGTGCTTTGGTCCTCGGAAGGCTGGATTTCACTTTCACCAGCAAGCCGAAGGCCGACGGCGACACGTTGAACGTAGACAAGGCGGCCGCTGTGCTTGCAGGCGGTGATTCCACGAAGGTCGGACTGGTACAGAACTTCGCCGAATCGGTGGCAATCTACATTCCGCCGGCCGGGACCACCAGCCCGATGAAGCTGGTTGCGGCCGTCCGCGGCCTGGTGGGGGCAAGCTTCCAGTAGGCAAACGCTGTTGGCGCAGCGGCTAGAGTGGACGGTATGAGTTCGCCAGGTTCCCGTCCCGTCTCTCCAGCCGCCGCCAGCCAGCTCAACCTTCGCGGCGCCGTCGACCTCTCTACTTTGCGTCGGCCGGCGCCGACGCCGTCGGGCGGCACCCCTGCCGCTTCCGCCGAGGGCAACGCGAATGGCCAGCCCTTGCGCGTGGATGCCACCGAGGGCAATTTCCAGGACCTTGTGCAATTGTCCGCACAGGTTCCTGTCCTGTTCCTCCTGTGGTCCCAGCGCTCGCTCGAAGCTGCGGACTTGTTGCGTGGCCTTGAAGCGGTGGTCGACAGCTACGCGGGCAAGATCGTGCTCGCGGCCGCGGATATCGACGCTTTCCCGCAACTTGCCCAGGCTTTCCAGATCCAAGCCATTCCGACTGCCGTGGCGGTCCTCAAGGGCCAGCCTGTCCCGCTCTTCGAGGGGCCCGCTTCGGATCCGGAGATCCGCAGCCTCATCGATGAACTCCTCAAAGTGGCCGAAGCCAACGGGGTCACCGGCAGCATCGGCGGCGGCGCTCCGTCCGGCGAGGCGCCGCCGTTGCCGCCACTCCACCAAGCAGCCTTCGACGCGATCGAGGCCGGCGACTACGCGGCCGCGGCCGCGGCCTACCGCCAGGCGCTCGCCGAGAAACCGGCCGATGCCGACGCCAAGGCCGGCCTCGCGCAGGTTGAGCTGATGGGGCGGCTGGAGTCGTTGACCGCTCCGGACGCGGAGGCGTTGCGCCAGAAAGCGGCCCAGGAACCAGACAACGTTGACGTCCAGTTGGGCGTGGCGGACCTGGACATCTCGGGCGGGCACATCGAGGACGCCTTCAACCGCATCATTGCCTTCATCGGGCGCAACTTCGGTCCGGCCCGCGAAACCGCCCGGGTACGGCTGCTGGAACTCTTCGACGTCGTGGGCATCTCGGACGAACGCGTGGCCAAGGCCCGCCAAGGCTTGGCCCGGGTCCTCTTCTAATGACCCAGTCGGCCCTTTTCAGTCCGCTGCAGTTGCGCTCCCTGACCCTTCCGCACCGCGGTTGGGTGTCGCCGATGTGCCAGTACAGTTGCTCGCCCGACGACGGCGGCGGCGTTCCGAACGATTGGCACCTGGTCCATCTTGGCGCGTTCGCAACCGGCGGCGCGGCGCTCATCCTCACGGAGGCCTCAGCGGTCAATCCTGCCGGGCGCATCAGCCCGCGGGACGCGGGAATGTACACCGATGAACAAGCTGCCGAGTGGGAACGGATTGTGGATTTTGTCCACCGGAACAGCGCGGTCGGCGGCAAGATCGGAGCCCAATTGGCCCATGCCGGCCGCAAGGGGTCGACATATTGGCCTTTCGCCGAGCAGGGCGGATCAGTGCCGGAGGACGACGGCGGCTGGGTTACGCAGGGACCGGGCAGCGAGGCGTTTGCCGGACTCGCGAGCCCAGCCAAAATGGACGAAGCCGACATTGAAGCCGTGATTTCCGACTTCGCCGCGGCGGCCAAACGGGCCGTGGATGCCGGGTTCGATACCGTCGAGATCCACGGTGCCCACGGCTACCTCCTGCATGAATTCCAAAGCCCTCTGATCAACAACCGCGAGGACGCCTGGGGCGGAAGCGAGCCTGGCCGCAATCGCCTGATGTTAGCCGTGGTGGATGCCGTACGGGCTGTCATTCCCGATTCCATGCCTTTGCTGCTCCGGATCTCCGCCAGCGATTGGGCCGAAGGCGGAGTGGACATCGAGGCCTCGGTCCGCTTGGCGCGGGAAGCCGCTTCGCGGGGCGTGGACTTGGTGGATGTATCCAGCGGGGGCGCGGTGGCCCACCAGCGGATCAAAGCCGGTCCGGGGTACCAGACGGGGTTCTCGGAGCAGATCCGGCGCGAAGCGGGCGTTCCCACCGGTGCTGTGGGTTTCCTGACGTCGTCGGGGCAGGCTGAGCACACCGTTGCCACCGGCCAGGCGGATGGCGTTTTCATGGCGAGGGCGGCGTTGCGGGATCCGCATTGGTGGCTTCGCGCAGCCTTCGAACTCGGCCATCCCCTCGAATGGGCACCCCAGTACCAGCGTGCAGTTCCGCGCCACAGTTTCTAGGTGTGCGGGCTTCCTCTTGTAGTCCTTTGGGATGAGGAAGCCCCGCAAGCCGCTGCGTGAGTTCCCCCTCCAGGACGACTCCCGGAGATGCCGCCAGGGCTAGGCTGGCTGAATGACGCACCCGCACCCCGATTCCCCCGCCGTTCCACCGGTTCCGGCATTAGCCCTGCGTGGACTCGCGAAGCGCTTTGGCTCGAAGATCGCCGTCGACGGCATCAACTTGGACGTCCCGGCCGGTTCCTTCTACGGAGTAGTGGGACCTAACGGTGCAGGCAAGACGACCACCTTGTCCATGGCCACTGGCCTCCTCCGCCCGGACTTTGGTACGGCTTTCATCCATGGCGTGGATGTCTGGGCCAAGCCGTTGGAAGCCAAGAAGCTGATGGGCATCCTGCCTGACGGGGTGCGCCTCTTCGACAGATTGACCGGTGAACAGCTGGTTACCTACGCGGGGCTTTTGCGGGGGATGGACAAGGAAGTGGTTGCCCAACGGGTTGGCGAACTGCTGGCGGCGCTGGACCTCGGAGGAGACGCGGGCACGCTCGTGGTGGACTACTCCGCCGGCATGACCAAGAAGATCGCGTTGGCTTCGGCCCTCATCCATGCCCCGCGGCTGCTGGTTCTGGACGAACCCTTCGAATCGGTGGATCCGGTGTCCGCGGCCAATATCCGCGGAATTCTCGAGAGCTACGTGTCCTCGGGCGGCACCGTGATTGTCTCAAGCCACGTGATGGACCTGGTGCAGCGCATGTGCGACCACGTCGCTGTGGTGGCGGCTGGCAGGATCCTGGCTGCGGGAACGGTGGACGAGGTGCGCGGCGACGCGTCGCTCGAGGACCGCTTTGTGCAGCTGGTGGGCGGCGGATCCCGGACGGAAGGCCTGGAATGGTTGCGCACCTTCTGAGCTTGAAGTGGCGGCTCCTGCTCAATGGCGTCCGCCGAAGTCCGGCGCAGCTCGTCGGCATGGCGATCGGAGCGCTCTACGCTTTCGGAGCCGTGGCAGGGCTCGCTGTTGCCCTTGTCGTGTTGCGGTGGGCGGACGTGCAGACCGCCCACAGTGCTGTTGTCCTCGGCGGGGCGGCCGCGATGCTGGGGTGGGTTGTGGTCCCGTTGCTTGCCTCGGCTGCTGACATGACCTTGGATCCAGCCCGTTTCGCGACGTCGGCCATCCCGATGCGGCAGTTGTTGGCCGGCCTGGCCCTTGCAGGCCTGATCGGACTGCCGGGTGCGGCCACCTTGGTTGTGGCGTTGTTCACTACCGTGACGTGGTGGCGCAGCGTTCCTGCCGTGGCCGGTGCGCTGCTGGGGGCCGTCGTCGGAGTCCTCAGTTGCGTGGTTCTATCCAAGGTAGTGACGACGGCAACCTCGAGCCTGGCTGCGTCCCGTCGCTTCAAGGACGTGAGCAGCATCGTTATCTTTGTCCCGCTGATACTGATGGGGCCGATTTTTGCCAGCGTTGTGCAGGGGGTTTCCCGATCCACCTACTATCTACCGGAGCTGGCCCGGACAGTCTCCTGGACGCCGCTCGGTGCGCCGTGGTCCATCGGCGGGGACCTGGCGTCCGGCGATGTCCTGGCCGCAATCGTGAAAGCGCTCATCGCCCTGGCAACCCTCGGGGTGTTGTTCTTCTGTTGGAACGCGTTGCTCAAGCGTGCTCTGGTCACTCCGCCATATTCAGGGGGATCGGGAAAGCGCGGCGGAAAGCTCGGCGTGTTCGGGCTGTTTCCGGCGACGCCTACGGGTGCCATCGCCGCGCGTTCGCTCAGCTACTGGATCCGGGACCCGCGGTACGCTGCATCCCTGCTGGTCATTCCGTTGTTGCCCGTGATTTTCCTCTTCCAGTCCGCCCAGGCCGGCAGCTACTCCATGCTTGTCATCCTGGGTCCCATGGGTGCCTTCATCTTCGCGTGGTCGATCGCCGCGGACGTTTCCTACGACAACACGGCGTTCGCCCTGCACTTGGCAACGGGCGTGCGTGGGGTCCATGACCGTTTGGGAAGGGCCTTGGCGTGCCTTGCGCTCGCCCTTCCGGTGGTGCTGGTCTTCGCGGTCGGTCCCTTCTTCCTGACGGGCGATTGGGCCTGGTTGCCTGGAATCCTGGGATTGTCCCTTGGAGTCTTGTTCTCGGGATTGGGCTTGTCTTCGATCGTCTCGGCGCGATATACCTCAAGCGTGCCGCTTCCTGGAGACAGTCCTTTCAAGAAGCCTCCGGGAAATGTCGCCCAGACGCTCGCAGTCCAACTGGGTGGCATGGGGGTGCTCTTGCTGCTCGTCGTTCCGGAAGTGGTTTTCGTGATCGTCCAAGCCGTCACGGGGGAGTCCGCTTGGGGCTGGGTCACCCTTGGCATAGGCCTCGTGCTCGGTTCGGTGCTTTTCGCGACTGGTATCCGCATTGGCGGCGGGTGGCTGGACCGCCGCGGCCCGGAACTTTTTGCCCAACTGATCGTCAACCGATGAACATGCACAAACAATGACAAGTCATGGGACATGGGATAACCTCGTGTTTGAATTGGTCCACTGCCGGAAACACCACCAGAGAGGTCCTCGCCGATGGAAATTGTCATCCTGACGGGAAGCAAGCAGATCGGGGCGCTCGCGGCTGACGCCATCGAGGCGCTGCTTCGGCGAAAGCCGAACGCCGTCCTCGGCCTGGCCACGGGATCGTCGCCGTTGCCCGTTTACGACGAGCTCGCTCGGCGCCACCGGGAAAACGGCTTGGACTTCAGCCAAGCCCACGCATTCGCCTTGGATGAATACGTCGGGCTTGAGCCAGGCCACCATGAGTCGTACCGGGAAGTGATTCGCCGTGAATTCACCGACAAGGTGAATATCGATCCCGCCAATGTCCACAGCCCGGACGGCATGGCGGCTGACCTGCCCGCGGCTTGCGAAGCGTACGAGGAAACCATGCGGGCGCTTGGCGGCGTCGACCTCCAGATCCTGGGCGTGGGAACCGACGGGCATATCGGCTTCAATGAGCCGGGATCCTCGCTCGCCTCGAGGACCCGGATCAAGACATTGATAGAGCAGACGCGCAAGGATAATGCCCGTTTCTTCAAGAACATCGACGAGGTCCCGCACCACGTGGTCACCCAGGGGCTTGGCACCATCATGGATGCCCGCCACGTTGTCTTGATCGCCACTGGAGCGCAGAAAGCCCAGGCAGTCCGCGATTTCGTGGAAGGTCCCGTCGCCGCCATCTGTGCCGCTTCCGTGCTCCAGATGCACCAGCATGCGACCATCCTGATCGACGAAGCTGCTGCCTCGTCCCTCAAGCTTGCCGACTACTATCGCCACACCTATGACAACAAGCCGAAATGGCAGGTCATCTGACGGCGAGGGCCGAGCCGCTAAGATGGAAAGCATGACAACGCTGCCTCCGGACCCATTCGAAGACGACCCCATGCGCGAGCTTTCCGGAGCCGGAACTTCCACTGCAACCATTGAGCGCGAGGAAACGCGCCAGGAAGTGGAGCCCGGCGACCGGGAGCGGTTCGCGCACTACGTCCGCAAGGAAAAGATCATGGAATCCGCGATGACGGGCGAGCCTGTCATCGCCTTGTGCGGCAAGGTGTGGACTCCAGGCCGGGACCCGCAGAAATTCCCCATCTGCCCGGAATGCAAAGAAATCTATGACGGACTTCGCCCTGGAAACGACGGCGGAGACAAGGGAAACAACAAGTAGGCGGGCCCTCCTCCGCCGGCAATGATGCCTGCCGCGCCGGCCATCCACCCCGCGGGTGATGGCCGCGGTTCGCGGTGGCCGCTATTTTGTGCGCCGCTCGCTTGGCGCTTAGCCTGAGTCTTTGTTTCTGCCCCAGCGTGATCCTGCGCATCCGGAACAGATTGGTGTTAATTCCGCATGACCGAAACCCTTTTCGGCGGCCCCGCGCTGCCTCCTGCCTACCCGGAGCGGGCTGCGTGGGGAACTGCCCCGAAGCTTCGCGCCTGGCAGCAGGAAGCTTTGGACCTGTATATGAACGCCAGTCCCCGGGACTTCCTGGCGGTGGCAACGCCAGGCGCCGGAAAGACCACCTTCGCGCTCCGCATCGCTTCCACCCTGATCGATAACGGAACGGTGAACCGGGTGACGATCGTCGCCCCGACCGATCACTTGAAGCGGCAGTGGGCGGATGCGGCGGCAAGGGTGGGCATCGCGATCGACCCCAACTTCAAGAATTCCGACGGCCAGCACGGCAGGGGATTCATCGGCGTCGCAGTGACCTACGCCCAGGTGGCCAGCAAGCCCATGCTGCACCGGGCCAAGACGGAAGCCGCCCGGACCCTGGTAATCCTCGATGAAATCCACCACGGCGGCGAAGCATTGTCCTGGGGCGACGGCCTTCGGGAGGCTTTTGACCCCGCAGCGCGGCGCCTCGCCCTCACCGGTACACCGTTCCGCTCAGATACCTCGCCCATTCCGTTCGTCGAGTACGCCGAGGACCGCGACGGTATCCGGCGCTCGAAGGCCGATTACACCTACGGCTATGGAAACGCCCTGAAGGACCACGTCGTCCGTCCGGTCTTGTTCATGGCGTACTCGGGCCAAATGCGCTGGCGCACCAGTGCCGGTGACGAAATGGCCGCATCCCTCGGAGAAGCGGCTGTGACGAAGGACGTCACCTCCCAGGCGTGGCGCACCGCCCTGAACCCGAACGGCGAGTGGATCCCCGCTGTCCTGGCGGCGGCGGACAAGCGCCTCAGCGAAGTGCGGCGCACCGTACCCGACGCCGGCGGGCTTGTGATCGCCACCGACCACGAGGACGCCCGCGCCTACGCGGGACAGCTCAAGAAAATCACCGGCCAGTCACCCACCGTCATCTTGTCGGACGATTCGAAGGCTTCGCACAAGATCGAGGAATTTACTGCCAGCGACAAACGCTGGATGGTGGCCGTCCGCATGGTGTCCGAAGGCGTCGACGTTCCCCGGCTTGCCGTCGGGGTCTACGCAACCTCCACCTCCACGCCACTGTTCTTCGCGCAGGCTGTGGGCCGCTTCGTCCGTGCTCGTAAGCGCGGGGAAACGGCTTCTGTCTTCTTGCCGTCCGTGCCACCGCTCATGATCTTGGCCAACTCCATGGAAGCCGAGCGCGACCACGCGCTGGACCGGCCCGAGAAGGAAGATCCGGACGGACTCTTCAACCCCGAAGAGAGCCTTATGGATGAAGCCAACCGTGAGGAGAAAGCTTCGGACTCCCTGGAAAAGGGCAAGTTCGAGGCACTCGATTCCCAAGCGTCATTTGACCGCGTGCTGTTCGACGGCGGCGAGTTCGGTACGGGAGCGGATATCGGTTCGGAGGACGAACTGGACTTTCTCGGCATTCCAGGCCTTCTTGACGCTGAGCAGGTGGGAACCCTGCTGCGGCAGCGACAGCACGACCAGCAGTCGCGCAAGAAGCGCCAGGGCGCCTCGTCCGAACCCGCGGCGCCGACCGTTCCGGACCACCGCATGCTCATGGACCTTCGCAATGAGCTCGCCAAGAACGTCTCCGCCTGGTCCGCCAGGACTGGCACGCCGCACGGCGTCGTGCATACCAAACTGCGCGAGGTGTGCGGAGGACCGGCCGTTGCCCAGGCGAACGAAGCACAACTGCAGGCCCGGCTCCGGAAGCTCCAGGACTGGTTCGTCGGGCGCAAGTAGCCCGGCGGAACTGTAGGTCCGGAGGAACCGGGTCCGGCGGAACTGTAGGTCCGGCGTCCGCGTCAGCCCTGGCTGAGCTCTACGCCGTTCTCTTCGAGTTCCGCGTAGGTGTCTGCGAGGTCGTCGGCGATCCCCGCCGTGAGGTCACCGATCACTGTTACGGCGTAGCCGGCCTGGACGGCGTCGAGGGCGGTCGCTTTGACGCAGTAGTCAGTGGCGATCCCCACCACCACGACGTCCTCCACGCCGTGGCTTTGCAGCCAGTCATCGAGCCCTAGAGCGTCTTCGTCAGCCTCAAGCGCAGGGGCACCGCCGGGAGTGAGTTCGCCGGTGGGCACTTCGTCCTCGGGAGCCAGGACCCCTTCGAATCCGGAGTAGGCCGCCGTAAATTGTCCTTTGCGGAAGTAGGCCTGGATGTACTCGACGTCCAGGTCAGGGTGGAGTTCAGCTCCCTTGCTTCCGGCCCGGCAGTGCGGAGGCCAACTGTCCACCCAATCCGGAGTGTCCGAAAAGTGGCTGCCGGGTTCCACATGCCAGTCCTGGGTGGCCACGATGTGGTCGAACTGCTGGTAGTGGGTGTCGAGGTACTCGCTGATGGCCGCTGCCGTGGCCGCGCCGCCCTCCACCGGGAGGGAACCGCCTTCACAGAAGTCGTTCTGGACATCGACGATGATCAAGGCGCGGGACATTCAGTCCTCCTCGTAGATGGTGGGGATCGCCGGTTCGCCGCGTTGCAGCCTCCGGACCACGGGCGGGAGTTCGGCCATGGTGTCTGCGTGCCGCTTTTGTGCCCGGACCACGCCCTCATGTCCGGTCCATCCCGGGAGCAGTTCGCCGTTCTTCACAAACTGCTGGAGGAGGGGCCTGTCATTGCCGTCGTCTTCCGGCGGGTGTCCGATTCCCACGACCTCGTGCGTCGCGATTCCGTGCTCATCGAGCTTGCGGAGGGCGTACTTGCGGCCGCCGACGCTCGCCTTGTTCATCGCGGCTTTGGCCACGGAGACGAATTCGCCCGCGTCGTTGGTACGGCTCACGAGTTTGTAGACCATGCTGGCCGTCGGGGCTCCCGATCCGGTGACCAGGGACGTGCCGACGCCGTAGACATCCACGGGTGCCGACTGCAGGGCAGCGATCGCGTATTCGTCGAGGTCTGAAGTGACGACAATCCGGGTATTGACGTTTCCGAGGTTGTCGAGGAGTTCGCGGACCCATTGCGCCTGGGCGACGAGATCGCCGGAGTCGAGGCGGACTGCGCCGAGTTTATCCCCGGCGAGTTCGACGGCGGTCCGGACCCCGGCGTCGACGTCGTAGGTGTCCACCAAAAGGGTGGTACCCGGGCCAAAAGCGGAGATCTGGGCTTCGAAGGCCTCGCGCTCGGTATCGTGCAGGAGCGTGAACGAGTGGGCCGCTGTGCCCACCGTCCGGATCCCGTAGCGCCGGCCGGCTTCAAGGTTGGAGGTGCTGCCGAAGCCCGCGATGACGGCGGCGCGGGCTGCCGCCGTCGCCGATTCCTCCTGGGTACGCCGGGAGCCCATCTCGATGCAGGGGCGGTTCCCCGCCGCGCTGGTCATCCGGGAGGCCGCCGAGGCGATGGCGGTGTCGTGGTTGAGGACGGAGAGGACGTACGTTTCGAGGATGCATGCTTCCGCGAACGTCGACTCGACGATCAGGATGGGGGAGTGGGGGAAGTAAGCTTCCCCTTCCGGGTAACCCCAGATGTCGCCGGAAAACCGGTAATCCGCGAGGTAATCGAGCGTTTCCTTGTCCACGACTTCGTGCTGGTCCAGGAAGGCGAGTTCGGCGTCTCCGAACTTGAAGTCCTTGATCCCTTCCAGGAGGCGGCCCGTTCCGGCGACGATCCCGTAGCGCCGGCCGTCGGGAAGGCGACGGGCGAACACTTCGAAGACGGAGCGCCGGTGCGCCGCACCCGAGCGGAGGGAGGCTTCCAGCATCGTCAGCTCGTAGTGATCGGTGTACAGCGACGTGCGGGGGTGGTCCCAGGCAACGGATCTACTCACGAAATTTACTCTAGTCCCCACCGGCTCCCTCGTCTCGCTCCGCTCGACGCGGGGCCCTCGCCGTCGTGGCCCCACCCACCGGCTCCCTCGTCTCGCTCCGCTCGACGCGGGGCCCTCGCCGTCGTGGCCCCACCCACCGGCTCCCTCGTCTCGCTCCGCTCGACGCGGGGCCCTCGCCGTCGTGGCCCCGTCCCTCGCCTTAGAATGGACAGATGACCACTACCGTTGCCCCCGGGCGTGCCTCTGGCATCTGTACAGGAACCAACGCAGTGACGGACGCAGGCTTAAAGGGAGAAGAACGCACGGATCTCGCGCAGGAATCGGCTACCGACCTCCTCACCGCGGCGGACGTTCCATGGAACCTGGTGATCTGGAATGATCCCGTCAACCTCATGAGCTACGTGAGCTACGTGTTTCAAAGCTACTTCGGCTATTCGGAGGCCAAATCGAACAAGCTCATGTTGGAGGTCCACAGGAAGGGCCGGTCCATCGTCGCTTACGGCGGCAAGGAACAAGTGGAGCAGCACGCCGTCGCTATGCACGGCTACGGGCTGTGGGCCACGGTCGAAAAGGCGAGCAGCAGTGGAGACGGCCAAGGACGGAAGGGCGGTTCGCGTGGCTAAGTCCTTCAAGTACGGACTTAAAGGCATCACGGGCCACCTCGAACCTACCGAGCGCGAACTCCTTCGCGGCCTAGTGGACGACGTCATCTCGATGCTCGAACCGCCGTCGTCGGCCGATGAGGACCCGTTGACCGCCCTGATCGGCCTCGACATGAACGTGCGGGAACCGTCCGACCGCGCCTTGCTGCGGCTCTTGCCGAACGTCATGAAGAACGACGGCGCCGCGTCCCTCGAGTTCCGGCAACTCACCGAGCGTTCCCTGCGGGAGAGCAAAATCGGGGCGCTCCGGGCGACGGCTATGGGCTTGGACCGGAACGACCTCGTACTCACTCCGGAGGAGGCGAGGCTGTGGTCGATGGCCTTGAACGATGTCCGGCTCGTCTTGGCCGAACGCCTCGACATCCGCGATGAAGCCGACGCGGACCACGTGCACACCATGCAGGATTGGTCACAAGCGGACGACGTCGAGAGCTACTTGGCGTTGGTTTACAACTTCACCACCTGGCTCCAGGAGTCGCTGGTCCAGGCCATGATGGCCTCGATGGACCGGAAAGGCTAAGGCGGAGACGGCGCGCCCGCGTCCTTCCGTGTGACAAAACAGACACGAGGGCCGGACCACAAGTCATGGCTGCCGCTCATGCCTTGCCTTATTCTCTAAGAATCATGAACTCAGCATCGGATTTGGTATCTGACGGAAAGGGCGCCGCCACGGCGCCGGAGTCCTTACACGACAATGCGGACAAGGCTTTGCTGGGATCACGGCCCATCGGTGTCTTCGACTCCGGCGTGGGCGGACTCACCGTCGCGCGGTCAATCATCGACCAATTGCCGAATGAGTCGATCATCTACGTCGGGGACACCGCGAACGGCCCGTACGGACCGTTGCCCATCGCCGAAGTCCGGGCCAACGCGCTGGGTGTCATGGACGAACTGGTGGATTCGGGAGTCAAGCTCCTGACCATAGCTTGCAACTCGGCGTCGGCCGCGGTGTTGCGCGATGCCCGGGAACGTTACACGGCGCGCTACGGAATTCCGGTGATCGAGGTGATCCAGCCGGCGGTCCGGCGTGCCGTCGCCGCTACGAGGTCCGGGAAAATCGGCGTCATCGGCACCTCGGCCACAGTGGGTTCACGGGCTTACGAGGATACTTTCGCCGCCGCTCCCGACCTCGACATCACGTCCGCTGCCTGCCCGGAGTTCGTGAGTTTCGTGGAAGCCGGCATCACCACCGGTCCCGCACTCCTGGCTGCCGCGCACGAATACCTCGAACCGCTCAAGGCTGCCGGAGTGGACACCGTGGTCCTGGGGTGCACGCACTATCCGCTGCTCACCGGCGTCATCTCGTATGTCATGGGCGAGGACGTCACCTTGGTATCCAGTGCCGAGGAAACCGCCAAGGATGTTTACCGGGCGCTCGCCACCCACGGGATTCAACGCAGCGATTCCGGCCAGCCCCGGCACGACTTCATGGCCACGGGCGATGCGGCCCAATTCGAAACCCTTGCCCGGCGCTTCCTCGGTCCCGAGGTGCTCTCGGTCCGCCACGTGGACCACGTCGCGGCCCAGTACCCCACAGGAAGCCTCGCGCGGATCACCCCGGAGATGCTGGAGGCCGCACGCGCCGGCGGCCAGCACGCGAGGACGTCCAACTTCGTTTCCCCCGCACCCTTTGCCGGGAATGAATTCGGCGCATCACGCGGGGGCCGCATCCAGTGAAATTGACCATTGTTGGCTGTACGGGTTCATTTCCAGGGCCGGGATCGCCTGCGTCGTGCTACTTGCTCACCGCGCACGATGGTGAGCGCAAGTGGAAAATCGTCATGGACCTGGGCAGCGGCGCCTTGGGGGCCATCCAACGCTACACGGACCTGGAGGACATCGACGCGATCTTCCTCACCCACCTTCATCCGGACCATTGCATGGACCTGTGCGGACTGCACGTGGCGGTGCGTTGGAAGCCGGGCGGCTGGGGCCGCGACAGGATCCCCGTGTGGGGTCCGGCCGCCACGGCTGACCGCATGGCCACGGCCTACGGCTTGGAGCTGGACCCGGGAATGCATGAGGAATTCGATTTCACCAATTGGAGTGAGCGCGAGTCCGTCAGCCTTGGGCCCTTCACGGTGACGCCGTACGCGGTTAACCATCCCGTCGAGGAAGCCTACGCCCTGCGCGTGGAGGTTACGGAGCCGGACAAAGACGGCCTGCCCCTCACAAGGGTGCTGGCTTATTCGGGAGACACAGACTCGTGCCAGGGCCTTGAGGATGCCGCGCGGGACGCCGATCTCTTCCTGTGCGAGGCAGCATTCGAGGAAGGGCGCGACGACGGGATCAAGGACGTGCACTTGACTGGCAAGCGCGCAGGACAAGCCGCCACCGCCGCGGGCGCCCGCCGCCTGCTCCTGACCCACATCCCGGTGTGGACCTCGCAAACCAAAGTCATGGCCGAGGCGAGGCCCGAGTTTTCCGGTGATGTCGCCGTCGCGGTCGCGGGAGTCCACTACAGCGTCTGACATGGGAGTCCGAGCGGGGCCGCGCGATCGCTAAGCTTGCAGTATGACTTCCGAAGCCACATCTGTCCCCGTCATCCGTGCCGACGGCCGCACGCCCAACCAGCTCCGTCCCATCAGCATCACCCGCGGTTGGTCCAAGCAGGCCGAAGGCTCGGCCCTGATCGAGTTCGGCAACACCCGGGTCCTGTGCACGGCTTCCCTCACCGAAGGCGTTCCGAGGTGGCTCAAGGGCGAAGGCCGCGGCTGGGTCACGGCGGAGTACGCGATGTTGCCGCGTGCCACCAACACCCGTTCGGACCGCGAATCGGTCAAGGGCAGGATCGGTGGCCGCACCCATGAGATTTCGCGACTGATCGGCCGTTCCTTGCGCTCGATCATCGACACGAAGGCGCTGGGCGAGAACACGATCGTCCTGGACTGCGACGTCCTGCAGGCCGACGGCGGAACGCGCACCGCGGCGATCACCGGCGCCTACGTGGCGCTCGCCGAAGCGATCCGCTTTGCCCGCGAAAACAAGATGATCTCCAAGAACGCCGAGCCGCTCACGGATACCATCGCGGCTGTGTCCGTGGGAATCATCGACGGAATTCCGATGCTGGACTTGCCGTACGTTGAGGACGTCCGAGCGGAAACCGACATGAACGTTGTGGTGACGGGCTCCGGGAAGTTTGTTGAGGTCCAGGGAACGGCAGAAGGGGCGCCGTTCGACAGGGATGAACTGAACGCGCTGCTTGACCTCGCGCTCATCGGAACCGGCGAACTCGCGGCGATCCAGCGCGAAACCCTGGCGGAAGCCCCGTGACCGGGGCAGGAACAGCCCAGGAGCCGCGGCTCGTTCTCGCCACGCACAACCAAGGAAAACTTCGCGAACTCAGGGACCTGCTGAGGGACCAGATACCGGGCCTCGACGTCGATACCCAAGTGATCGACGCTGCCGCCGCGGGAGCTCCGGACGTCGCCGAAACCGGGGTGTCGTTCGCGGAGAATTCCCTGCTCAAGGCGCGGGCCGTCGCTGAAGCTACCGGGATCGTCGCAATAGCGGATGATTCGGGCCTCGCCGTCGATGTCCTGGGCGGCGCCCCGGGCATCTTCTCCGCACGCTGGTCCGGCAGGCACGGCGACGACGTCGCGAACCTGGAGCTCCTGCTTGCGCAGCTTTCGGACGTCCCGGATGTCCACCGCGGCGCGGCGTTTGTTTGTGCGGCAGCCCTCGCTGTGCCGTCAGCAGACGACGGCGGCGGTTTTGAGACCGTCGAGTACGGCCAATTGGAAGGCGTCCTCCTGCGCGAACCGCGCGGTCAGGGCGGGTTCGGCTATGACCCGGTCCTGCTGCCCCACGGACTGGACCGCAGTTGCGCCGAGCTCAGCCCGGAGGAAAAGAACGCCATCAGCCACCGCGGCAAGGCATTTCGCGCCCTCCTGCCGGCCATTGTGGCGGCGCTGCGCTAGCCAGGCACGAGGCCCCAAATAAGGGCCAGACCAAAGAGAGGCGCCAGCCCAAAAGAGAGGCGCCAGCCCAAACGAGAGAGGCACCCTGCGGACGGGGATCCGTCCGCAGGGTGCCTCTCTCGTTAAGAGTGCCGGTCCTAGTGCTCGCCGCGCTTGCCGGCCTCCTGTTCCTCGGCGAACCCGGACTCGGGGCTTGCGGCATCGCCCGTGGCCTTCCGCTTGGCCAGGACACCGCGGATGACCTCGACGGCCACCGGGATCACGGAGATCAGGACGATCACGATGAAAATGATGTCCAGGTTGTCCTTGACCCACGGGACGCGGTCGCCCAGGACGAATCCGAGCAACGTGACCCCGCCGCCCCAGAGGACGGCTCCAATGACGTTGAAGAGGAAGAATTTGCGCTTGTCCATTTGGGCGACGCCCACGATCACCGGAACGAACGTCCGGATGATCGGCACGAAGCGGGCCATGATCAGGGCCTTGCCGCCGTGCTTTTCAAAGAAGGCATGGGCGCTTTCCACGTTTTCGCGCTTGAACAGCTTGGAGTCGGGCTTGTTGAAGAGGGCAGGGCCTGCCTTGGCCCCGATGAAGTATCCCGACTGGTTGCCGATGATCGCCGAAACGACAATAAGGGCCGCGAGAGCCCAGATATTGAACTTGATGGTGTCCGTGGCCACGAGCAAGCCGGCGGTGAAAAGCATTGAGTCGCCGGGCAGGAAGAATCCCACCAGCAGCCCCGTCTCCGCGAACACGATGCCGCACACGAGCAGGACCACCCAAGGGGCCAGTGCGGGGTCGGACAAAAAGATCTTAGGGTCCAACCAGGAGGGGAGGAGCGAGGACATATGCGGCTGCACCGGTCCTGCGCCCCCCAGAGCGGATACGGCAAAGTCGTTTATCGCAGAAAGGGTCACCCTTCAAGGGTACGGGACATCCGGCGTCGGGCCGTTGGCGTCGCGCGGCGAAACCCGGGCGGGGCCGGGGCGCCTGTAACCTTGACGGGTGGCATTGGACTTTACGGCGATCGACTTCGAAACTGCGAATGGCTTCAGGGGCTCGCCGTGTTCGGTCGGGTTGACCAAGGTCCGTGGCGGAGTGGTGGTGGAAGAAGCCTCCTGGCTCATGAGGCCTCCGGAGAACCATGACCACTTCGACTTCCACAACACCCGGATCCATGGCATCAGGGCCGAGGACGTCGCGGATGCCCCGCGTTTCGCCGAGGTTTTCCCGGAAATCGGTGCGTTTATCGGGGAAGACATCCTGGCGGCCCACAACGCCGCATTCGACCTCGGCGTCATCCGTTCCGGCCTGGAAGTGTCCGGACTACCCGGCCCGGCATACGAGTACGTCTGTACCGTGATGCTGTCCAGGCGCTGCTACTCCCTGGTGTCCAATTCCTTGCCTTACGCCGCCGAAGAGGCAGGCGTGCCGCTGGTGAACCACCACGATGCCACGGAGGACGCAAGGGCGTGCGCCGGTATCCTGGTGGACATCGCGCGCCGCAACAATGCCAACAGCATCGCCGAACTCTATTTGTCGCTTGGCTTGTCCTTGCCGGTGCAGCCGGCATTCCGTCCCGGCGAAGCGTTGTCGAAGCAAACGCTCGCCGCGCTCGCAGCCGTCGGGACCCGCCGCGCTCAGCCGTCCGCCGCGGGAAACGGCCGAAGCTGGAGCAGTTGGCCCGAAGAAGGTTTGAATCCGGAGCCCAACCCCGCCGCGGAGCCGAGCCACCCGTTGTTCGGCCAGACAGTGGTGTTCACGGGCGAGCTCGGCATTGCCCGGCCAGATGCGAAACAACGGGCGGCGGAGATGGGCGCGCGGCCCGAAAGCCGCGTGACGGGAAGGACGACAGTCCTGGTGGTGGGCGATGGTTTCGTGGCGGGTGATCTTCGCACGGGCCGCCTTACGGGCAAGGCCAAGCGGGTCCTCGAACTCCATAGCCGCGGGCAGCAGATCGAAGTGCTGTCCGAGGGCGAATTCCTCCAGATGGTCGGCGGAAGCTAGGACGATCGCGCGGCAGCGGCTATCCGAGGGTGACCGCGACCAGCCGCTGGGCCATTCCCCGGATGATGTCCTGGCCCTCAAGGTGATCAAGCCATTCGGATGGCAAACCGGCTTCTCCGTAGAGCGCGCCGAGGATGTTGCCCGCAATCGACCCCGTGGAATCGCTGTCGCCGCTGTGATTCACCGCCACCGCGACGGCGCTGCGGAAATGGCTCGCCGGATCTCCCTGTGCGTCGGCCGTCGCCAAAACCGCGTAGAGCCCGACGGCGAGTGCCTCCTCGGCCACCCGACCCTCACCGAGCCGGGCTGTGAGTTCCTCCGGGCTGAGCAGCGATCCCGACGCCGACAATTCGAGTGCGGCGCGCAAACGCTGCGGGAGTTCCGCGGCAGCGTCCGGCAACGCCTCCACGACGTCGAGCGCGTGTTCGGCTGCCGCCCGCACTTGAGAACCCGCGGCCACTTTGTGGATCAGGAGGCTGAATGCGCCAGCGCTCTGCCTGGCTGAAGGGTGGCCATGAGTCAAGGCTGCGCCGTCCGTGCTGAGTTTGTAGACGGCTGCCTCGGAAATATGCGGGACCAGCCCGAACGGGGCGGAGCGCATCACCGTGCCGCAGCCCTTGGCGTCCGGATTGACGGGACGGGCAAGGGTGCCCATCTCGCCGGTCCCGAGCCCGCTGAGGCAGGCCTTTCCGGGATGCCGGGCGTGCTTGAGGACTTCGTGGCCATCAATCCACCGCGGTTGCGGGACGGGAGCGGAAGCCGGGAGGGCGACACCTTGGGTCCCGAGCCATCGCAAGTAGGCAAGCCACAAGCACGCGGCCTCGTCCGCGGCCACGCCGCCGTTGGCCCATTCGAGGGCCTCCACGAGGCCGTCCACGGTGTACAGCGTCATCTGGGTGTCGTCCGAAAAGTGGCTGCCGCCGTCGAGCTGTTGAAAAGACGTGAGCCCGGCGGCGCCGTAGCGTGAGCGGATGGCGGCGACGTCGTCGAACTCGACTGCGTAGCCGAGCGAATCGCCCAAGGCGCCGCCCAACAGGGTGCCGTGGATGCGGGACTCGAACGACGGCACGGCGGGGGACGGTTCAGCACTCATAGTGGTAAATCTACCGTGGGCCGTTCGCCTCCCCGCCCGACCAAAGTTTTACGGAGGAAGCGCCTGCCCTTTTTGATGGTGTCCATCATTGCGCCCGGTTGCTCCGCGGTCGCCGCAATCGCATGGGGCGGCTAGGCTCTGATACAGGAAGTATCCAGACTCGGCTGACAGGATGCTTCAAGGCACCTGCGCCAACAACGCCGCGCCATGCCGTGGAACGCGCCTCCGCGAACGTCCGCCGGACTCCGACTCAACTTCGATTTAGGGGAACTTTCGATATGACCACCACTGCGCCCAATTCCTCCCCCCGCGGGACCGGGCTCATTGCCCGTGCCTGCGCTGAAGCATTGGGGACGCTGTTCCTTGTGGTCATCGGCCTCGGTGTCCTGATCTTCATCAACCCCCAAGCCGTTCCCGTCCCTGCGCCCCTTGCCAGTGGCCTTGCCGTCGCGGCGGCCATGCTTGCATTCGGCTTTGTGTCGGGCGGCCACTTCAATCCGGCGGTCACCGTCGGCCATGTAATCGCCGGCCGCCTCAAGCTCGCCGACGGCGGCGCCTACTTGGTGGCCCAGGTCATCGGGGCGTTGGCGGGTGCCTTGGCGATCTACGCCGTCGTGCGGTCCGTGCCCGGGATCACCGACAGCCGGACCGTCTTTGACACCGCGACTTCCGGTTTCGGCACGCATTCCAGCTTCCAGGTCGCCTTCTGGGGCGTGGCCTTGGTGGAGATCCTGGGCGCAGCCCTCCTGGTGGGGGTCTTCCTTGGGGCCACTGCCCGTCGTAATCCCGCCAGGGTTACCGCGCCGTTTGCGGTGGGCCTGACCGTAGCCGTGCTCATGCAGCTTGGCCAGTCCACCGGCAACCTCGCCTTCAACCCGGCCCGCGCCACTGCGTCCGCGATCTTCAGTTCAAGCTGGGCGGCGGAGGAGCTGTGGCTCTTCTGGGTGGGGCCGTTGGTTGGTGCCGCGATTGCGGGCTTGCTTTTCCGGGTTTTCGGCGAGCCGGCGCGCATCGTCGAATCCTGGAACGGCGAACCCGAGGTGACCGACGAGGCGGCCGATGACGAAGAAGTGCCCGACGACGAACCCGGCGTTGGTGCCGAGGGCATCAGCGACGCTTCGGTACCGTCTGTCGAGCCCGCACCCGAGCCTGAAGCCGATCCTGCCCGCGACTTCTTCGACGGCAAGCGTCGCTGACGCCGGACGTCCATCCATAAGTTACGGGGCGCTGCCGCCGCGCCCGGATCGGGGTCCCGGAAAGGACAGCTGGGGGCAGTTGCGGCCCATGCCGCCGCGCCGTGCCAATAATGTCGGTGGCTCCCGTTAGCGTAAAAATATGAAGCTTCTGCACACTTCGGATTGGCATCTCGGCCGCTCGTTCCACGGGGTCGGGATGCTGGACGCCCAACGCGACTTCATCGAGCAGTTGGTGGCATTCGTCCGCGAACGTTCGGTGGACGTCGTGTTGATTGCCGGTGATGTCTACGATCGCGCCCTCCCGGCGTTGGACGTCGTGAAGCTTCTCGATGACGCTTTGGTGAGGATCACCGATGCCGGCGCCAAGGTGGTCCTGACCAGCGGTAACCACGATTCCGCGATCCGGCTCGGCTTTGCTTCGCGATTGCTTGAACGCGGGGGAGTGCATCTGCGGACCCGCGTGGAGGATCTTCATTCTCCGGTGCTCTTTCCGCTTGAAGGCGAAGCCGGGGAAACGGCCATGCTCGCGGTCTACGGCATTCCGTACCTTGAACCGCGGCTCGTCGCGGACAAACTCGGCGTCGAGGCAGCGAGTCACTTTGAGGTGACACAGGCCGCTGTGCGCCTGATCCGCGAGGATCTTTCCCGGCGAAGCGAAACCGGTCCCGTCCATTCCGTGGTGCTTGCCCATACCTTCGCGAGCGGGGGAATCACCTCGGACAGTGAACGCGATGTGAGCATCGGCGGCTTGGGCGCGGTGCCCCTGGACCTGCTTGACGGTTTTGGGTACACGGCTTTGGGCCACTTGCACGGGCGCCAGGAATTGGCCGGGCACGTCCGGTATTCGGGATCGCCGCTGGCATACTCGTTTTCCGAAGCCAAGCACCGGAAGGGCGCTTGGCTGGTCGAGGTTGGCCCAGGCGGCGTAGGGAACATCGAAGAGGTCCTGTGGAAGGCGCCGCGTGAGCTTGCGGTCCTTCGCGGAAAGCTCGGCGAACTCCTGGAGTCCGCTGAACACGCGTGGGCTGAATCTGCGTATTGCCAAGTCACCCTCACAGATCCCGTGCGGCCGGCACAAGCGATGGAGCAGGTTCGTGTCCGCTTTCCTGACACGCTTGTCCTCAGCTTCGATCCCGAGGGCGCGGAAGGAAAATCCAAAGCCAGCTACAGTTCCAGGATCTCCGAAGCTGAAGACGACCTCGGTGTGTGTTGCGGCTTCCTGGATCACGTCCGGGGAAGACCCGCAGACGAGGCGGAGCAGCGGGCGCTGCTGACGGCCCTGGAAGCGGTGCGGTTGGAAGGGGCGGAATTGTGAGGATCCATCGCCTTGAGATCGCGGCTTTTGGCCCTTTTGCCGACGAACAGCGGATCGACTTCGATCACTTGGGAGCGCAAGGGCTATTCCTCCTGAACGGTGCCACCGGTGCGGGCAAGACCAGTGTGCTCGACGCCATCTGTTTCGCCTTGTACGGCTCGGTACCGGGCGCGCGTCAAGACGGCAAGCGACTTCGCAGCGACCACGCGGCCCCGGCTGCCGAGCCTAGGGTCGTATGCGAATTCTCGGCCCGCGGGAGGCGTTTCGAAGTGACCCGTTCGCCGGCCTGGGAGCGTCCCAGCGCCCGGGGACGCAACGGCTTCACCACACAGCAGGCGAAAACACTGCTTCGCGAACGCGTGAATGGTTTTTGGGAAGACAAGACCTCACGCAACGATGAAGCCGGGGCCGAAATAACGGACCTCCTCGGGATGGACAGGGAGCAATTCACCCGCGTAGTCATGCTCCCGCAAGGGGACTTCGCCGCCTTTTTGCGATCGAAGGCCTCGGACCGGCTTGACCTGCTCCAGAAGCTCTTCGGGACCCAGCGCTTCGAAGCCATTGAGCGGCAACTCTCGCTCCAGGCCAATGCTGCCCGTGCTGAGGTGGAGGAACAACGCTCGGCACTCCAAGTGCTCTTCCAGCGCGCGGAATCGGAGTTCGCGCAACTGGGCATCGACGCCGGAGCTGCGGGCCAGGATCTTGGGAGCCAGGATTTCGCGAGCCCGGATACCGCGGACCAGCACCGGGGCAACCAGCACCCGGAAAGGGAAGCCACTGGTGCGCGGGAACCCCTCCCGGCCGAAGCCGCACCGGAAGCGCGGCTCGAGGAGCTGGAGGAGCAGGCGCGCGCTGCGTCTGCGGAGCGGGGGGATGATTCCGCTGCCGCCGAAGTCGTGCGGCTTCGGCTCGCTGACGAACTCGCCTCCGCCCGCGAACGCGTCCAACGGCATTCCAAGCTCGACGCCGCCACCCGCCGGCGTGAGGCGCTCACCGAGCGTGCGGCCGACGTCGAGGAATACCGGGACCGCCTTGGCCGGCATCGGAAAGCGGCCGTCCTCGGCGGGCATTTGGAAGCCGCGGACCGTGCAGCCGGCGCTTTACGGGCTGCGGAATCGAAGGCTGAACTCGCCTCGGCGAACCTTCGTGGGGCGGGCTTGGACCCGGGCCAGTCCGCTGTAGCCCTGAGCGGAATCCAGGAAACAATGGCCGTCCTGGAAGCCCGGATCGCGGACGAAGGCCAGCTTGAGGACATCGCCAAACGGCTTCGTGACCTCCAAGCCGCCGCCGAGCGGCGGGACGTGGCCCGAAAGTCCAGGACCGTCGCGTTGGAAGGGCTGCGCACCCAGAGCCTGGCTTTGGAGGGAGAATGCGCACTCCTGGAGGAGGCCGCACGGAACTTGCCGCTGCGGGAAGGCGAACTCGCCGCCGCGCAAAACACTGTCGCCGTGGTGGCCCGCCATGCTGCCGCGATCGAGTCCCGCTCCGTCGCCGGTAAGGATCACGCGCTCGCCCGGGCGCTTTCGCAGGACCTTCGCCAGGAGTGGCTTGACCTGCGCGAAGCCCGTTTGGCGAACGCAGCAGCCGAGCTCGCGGCGAAATTGCGCGACGGCGAAGCATGCATGGTGTGCGGGAGCGGGGACCACCCGGCCCCTGCGCCTGCCGGACCAGCAGCCCTCGCGCTCGCCGAAAAGGAGCAGGCCGCGCACGAGCGTTATGAGCAAAGCGAACACGAGCTCCTCCAGGCAGCGGCCGAACTCGCTTCTGCCGAGCAAGAGGTTGCGGTTCTCGCCGGCCAGGGCGGAGGCGTCGATCCGAAGGTGGCTGCGGACGTTGAAGCCGCGGCGCGGGAGGCCTTGGCGTCCACTCGGTCCGACGTTGAAAGGCACGCACGATGCAAAGAGGAACTTGCCTCGGCGGCAGCCCGGGTTGAAGGCTTGGAAGAAGAGCAGGACCGGGAGGCCACGGCTGCCGCCCAGGCAGACTCGGCCATGCGGCTGCTCAGGGAACAACAGGAATCCCTCGAAGCCCTGCTTTCCGGACTTCGCGCGGACTTCCCCGATTTGCGGGGAAGGATCGACGCCCTGGCACGCCAACGGGATTTACTCCAAGCCGCCGTCGCCGCTGACCGCCTGGTGGAGGCCGCCCGCGAATCCTTGGAAGATGCGTCCGCAGCGCTGGGCCGTGCACTTTCGGTCAACGGATTTGAAGACGCAGAAACTGTTCGGCGCGAAATCCTCGAGGACAACGAAGCCGGTTCGCTGGAGAAAGCCATCCGGGATGCAGAGACCGAAACCGCCCGGCTTGCGGAGCTGTTCGAATCGGAAGACCTTGTCCTCGCCGCCAAGGAAGCCGGGAACGGGGAGCTGCCCCTTGGCCCGGCAGAACTCGCCGCCCTCGAAGGCGAAACAGGGCAAGCGGAGGAAACGGCGCGTCGGCTCGCACTCGCGGCAGGCCTTGCCACCAGGACCGTGGCGAGCCTTGCGATGATCCGCGGGCAATACCTCGATGCAGCGGACGCTGGACGCGAACCCCGCGAGCGTGCCCGGATGCTCACGGACCTGGCCGATACCGCGCGTGGGTCGGGCAACAACGCCTACAAGATGAGCCTCAACAGCTACGTCCTGGCTGCCCGCCTCGAGCAGGTCGCCGCTGCCGCATCTGAACGGCTCGTTGCCATGAGCGATGGCCGCTACACGCTTCAGCACACGGATGCCAAGGCGGCAAGGGGAGCGAAATCCGGGCTTGGCTTGGAAGTGGTGGATGAGTGGACCGGCCAGCGCCGGGACACCGCTACCTTGTCCGGCGGCGAATCATTCATGGCTTCGCTCTCGCTGGCATTGGGGCTCGCCGATGTGGTCCAACAGGAAGCGGGCGGCGTGGACATCGAAACTCTGTTCGTTGATGAGGGATTCGGCAGCCTTGACGAACAGTCCCTGGAACAAGTGATGGATGCCCTTGAGGGCTTGCGTGACGGTGGCAGGGTAGTGGGGCTCGTCAGCCACGTGGCCGACATGAAGCAGCGGATCACTAGCCAACTGCAGGTCCTGAAAGGCCGGAACGGATCCACAGTGCGCATAGTCGACGCAGCAGCGGTAGCCGCCTAGGAACGCCGGGCCCGAACCTCCGAAAGCCGGGCCATCGGCTAAGCTTGGAGGGTTATACCGGGTCGCGCGCATCGGGAGGAGGGACGATGCGCACCCTTCAGCGAGCCTGGAAAGATGAACACCACTCCACAAAACGCCGCGGCTACTTCCGCGTTCACACACGCAGACACTCTTCAGTCAACCGTTGATCCTGAAGCCTCCTCTGCTGCCGCTACAATTCACGGCACTCCCGCTGCACCTCGCCGTTCGCGCCTGCCAGGCCGCTTCGCGAGGCTTCCGGAACTTGCCGGTAGCGGCTTCCTGCCGTTGGGCCTTTTCGCCAGGCTTCCCCTCGCCATGCTGACCGTTGGCACGCTGACCCTCGTGACCGCCGTCAGCCACTCCTACGCCATTGGAGGCATGGCCGCTGGAGCTGTCGGAATCGGATCGGCTGTAGGTGCGCCCATCCTCGGTTCGCTGGCCGACAGGCTGGGGCAACGATCCATTCTCCTCGTTGCGGCCGCGCTCAATACCGCGATGGTTGTGGCACTTTTGCTGGCGGCCTACCTGACCCCGGGGTTCGACGCGCCAACAGATCCGATCGCCACGCTCCTCGCGGCGTTCCTGGCGGGCGCGAGCTGCCCACAGGTAGGGCCGATGGCGAGGGTCCGTTGGATGGGCCTCACTACCCGAAACCTCACCCGAAACGCTTCTGCTGGACCGGGGAACGACGCCGGACGTCCAGCTCCGGGTCCGCTCGGTCCGGCGGCCCACAGCGTTGCCGGAAGCCGGGCAGACCTGGATACGGCCCTGTCCTACGAAGGAACGGCTGACGAGATCACCTTCGTCCTCGGGCCGGCCCTGGTCGGTCTCCTCGCCAGCCTCTTTGCGCCGTGGCTGCCGCTCGCGCTGGCAGCAGCACTCACCGCCACGCTCGTTCCCGCGTTCGCGGTCCATCCCTCCCACCTCGCGGTGGTGCCGCCCCGGCGAAAGGCGACGGCCGCCGTCGGGCACGTCCGGGGTGGAACCAAGCCGGGCGTGCGCTCGCGGGCACTGGCGAAGGTGGCTATTCCGGTCCTTGCCATGGTGTGCATGGGAACGTTTTTCGGTGCCACGCAGAACGCATTGAGCGCGTTCTCGGCGCAATTCGCCACAGCGGAAATCGCAGGACTGATGTATTCCGTCGTCGGTCTCAGCTCCGCCGTGGCGGCGTTGTCGGTTGCCTACTGGCCCCGGCGTTTCGGGTTTGCCGCCCGCTGGGTGGCAGCCGCGGCCTTGATGACGGCGTCCTCGCTGTTGTTGTTCCTGCCGTCCGGGATCTGGCCCATGGTCGGCGTGCTCCTGGTCCTGGGAATTCCCGTGGGTCCCGTCATGGTGACGGTCTTCAGCATCGGGGGAATAGTGGCGCCGGACGGTCGCCTCGCTACCGTCATGACGGCGCTCGCGAGCGGAATCGTTGCCGGAACTGCGTTGGGCGCTTATCTCGCCGGGCAGTTGGCGCAAGCTCAAGGACCTGCCGCGGCCTTTGCGGTATCTTGTGCCGCGTCGGCTTCGCTCCTGGTCCTCGGAATCGTGGCCGGCCTCATCCTGGGACACAAGAAGGCATAGCCCCTAGGCGAGCTGAGACTCGATCCGGGCAGCGCTCGCGGCCAGGGCTTCCCCGACGGCGGCCTGGTCCTGTTCGCGGCGGATGTAGACGACGGCGATGGCAGCAGGCCTGCCGCCCGGAACCAGGATCGGGGCGGCGAGGGAAGACAAGCCCGCGATGACTTCGTCGTGGCTCGCCGCGTAGCCGAGTCGTCGCGCTTCGAGCGCCTCGTGCCGATACGGAATCCCCGGCACACGGTCAGCCCACTCGCCCTCGCTCATGGTGGACTGTATGGCGATTCCAGGGGCTCCCGTATTCACGGGGTGGCGTGTTCCCGGATGCTGTGCCAGGGTCGCGGCGGAATGGCGCGGTTCGACCGTGACGAGGGTGACGCAGTCCTGATGGTCCCACACGGCAACGAAGGCAGTCATGTTCAGTGTGTTGGCAAGCTGGGTCAATTCGGGCAGGGCCGCGGTCTGGAGGTCGCGGGAGACGCCGCGCGCCAACACCGCCAAACCTGGGCCGGGCTGGACACGTCCGCCGTCGTCACGGATGAGGAGGGAGTGGTCTTCCAAGGTGCGCAGGATCCGGTAGGCAACGGAGCGGTGGACACCGAGTGCAGCGGCGAGTTCGGCGATGGTCAAGGGATGCTCCGCGGCGGACAGGATTTCCAGGGCCTGGATTCCACGGGAGAGGGTCTGCGAAGGCGAGGCGGCCGCCGTCGTTTCCTGTGGCTTCTTGGTAGCGCTGGGAGACATCATGGGCTCCATCCTATGTTGGCGGTATCCTGCAACCGGCCGCGTGTTTCGCGGGTTACCGCCGTCTTGTGCTGTGCTTGGCGAAAGACTATGGTCTATATGAGAATATAGTGTTCAACTATAGAACATTCAACAGGGATCAATGATGATTGCCAAGTCCAGCCATAACGCGGAAACCGGCGCCGCGGGCCGCACCACGCGACCGCGGGAACACCATTTCCGCGGAAGCCTGGGCCGGTTCGCCACGGGAGTCGCGATCGTCACGTTCGATGGAGCCACCAAGAGGCACGGCATCACCGTCAACTCCTTCACCTCGGTGTCCATGGAACCTCCACTTGTGCTCGTCAGCATCGCCCGCTCCACCAAAGCCCACGACGAACTCGCCGGGCGCCCGTTCAGCGTCAACATCCTTGGCGCGGAGCAGAAGCAACTCGCCCTCCACTTCGCCGGCCGCCCGGGCCCCGATCCCGTGTGGGTGGAAGGCGCAACCGCTCCGCGGCTCTCAAACGTCCTTGCATATTTCGAATGCACGCCGTGGGCCGCTTACGACGGCGGAGACCACACGCTCTATGTCGGCGAGGTTGTCGACTTCAACTACCGGAACGGCGATGCGCTCGCCTTTGCCAACAGCTCCTTTACCACCATCCCGGAAAGCCAGCTGGGAATGGAGGAGCTTCTGTAACCGCTTGGCACTCCCGCCGCGCCCATCGCCCGCGATGGGCATTCAGCCTGACCAGCATTGGAGACGACCATGGGAATCCGGACCGGACAGCAGTACTTGGACAAGCTCAATTCGATGAACCCGCACGTCCTGATCAACGGCGAGATGGTTACCGAAAAGATCGCGGACCATCCGGCTTTCAAGAATGTGGCTCGCAGCTATGCGCAGCTCTTCGACATGCAGCATGACCCCAAGTACGCGGACGCACTCACCTACGAATCCCCGTCCACGGGAGACCGGGTCAGCGCCTCGTTCCTGGTGCCGCGGACCAAGGCAGACCTTGAGCACCGGCACGCGGCCATCCGCACCTGGGCAGAGTATTCCAACGGATTCCTGGGACGAACCGGGGACTACATGAACGGAGCCCTCACCGCGCTCGCGGCCGCGGAAAAGTGGTTTGCGCAGGCTGATCCAATGTTCGGCGAGAACATCCGCCGGTATTACGAGCACTGCCGCGAGAACGACCTCCTCGCCACCCACACGCTGATTCCACCACAGGCCAACCGGTCCGTGTCCGGCTCCGAACAGCTTGGCGGCCAGTTGTCCGCCAGGGTGGTTGAGGAGCGGGAGGACGGAATCGTCATCCAGGGCGCACGCATGCTCGCCACGATCGCCCCCATTGCCGACGAGCTCCTGGTCTTCCCCTCGACCCTCCTTCGCGCCACGCCCGAGGACGCCCCCTACTCCTACGCCTTCGCCCTCCCGAACGATGCACCGGGCATGCGCTACCTGTGCCGCACGTCCCTGTACAACGGTGGAAGCACCCATGATGAACCCCTTGCCGGCCGCTACGAGGAAATGGACGCCGTCGTGGTGTTCGACCACGTCTTCGTTCCCAACGAGCGTGTCTTCATGCTCGGCCACCCGGAGCTGTGCAACGCCTTCTATTCGGAAACGGGTGCGGGCGCCCTCATGACGCATCAAGTGGTGACCCGGACCATCGCGAAAAGCGAGTTCTACCTGGGCCTTGCTTCGGAAATAGCCGCGTCGATCGGCGTCGACGGTTTCCAGCACATCCAGGAGGACCTTGCCGAGCTCATCGAAACGGTGGAGATCGGCAAAGCGCTGATCGTCGCCGCGGAGGCCCAGGCGGCACCGAGCCCGGATGGTGTGCTGCTGCCGCACTGGCCCACCCTGAACGCCGCCCGAAATTGGTACCCCAAGGTTGCCCAACGTTTCCCGGCCATCATCCGGAAGTTCTCGGCGTCGGGACTCATGGCCCTTCCGGGAGAAGCGGACGTCGCCAGTGAGGCTTTGCCGGACATCGAGATGTACCTGCAGGCGAAGACGCTGACCGGGCCCGAGCGCGTGCGGCTCTTCAAGCTTGCCTTCGATGCCAGCATTTCCTCGTTCGCCGGGCGTCAATCGCTGTATGAGTACTTCTTCTTCGGCGATCCCGTCCGGATGGCCGGCGCACTGGTCAACAGCTATGACCGCGAGCCCGCCCGTGCCAGGGTCCGGGAATTCCTCGAGCGTAAGGACTAGCGCACAGGACCAGCCCAGGGAGCGGGGCGGTCAGGGTTGTCCGGCCCGCTCGAGCAGGCGCACGGCGTCGTCGTCCGTGAGTTGCTCGAAATGTTCGTAAAACGCGCCCACGGCATTGAACCGGCCGGGGGTGTGGAGGCTCATTACGAGGTCGCAGACGCGGGCGATGGATGCCTGCGCCTCCAAGGAAGACACGGGAACCGCTGCGATGACCGTCGCCGCGCCGGCAGCCCGGACACCTTCGACGGCGGCACGCATCGTCGCGCCGGTTGCCAGGCCGTCGTCGACAAGGACGGCGGTCTTGCCCTCGAGGTTGAGGTTGATGCCGGGATAGGTCCTGGCGCGCCTGAGGAGTTCTCCGCGCTCGCGCACCTCCACGGCATCGAGGGATTCCTGGGTGATTCCGTGCTGGAACATCCGTTCGGCAAGCGGCCGGTTGACGATCCGGACCACCCTGCCGTTGGACCAGGCGAGCGCGCCGAACGCTGTCTCCTCCCGCCCGGGCATGCCGAGCTTGCGAACCAGGACGGCGCCATAAGGCTGGCAGAGGTCGACGGCGGCCGCGGCAGCTACGGGAATCCCCCCGCGCGCGAGGCCCAGCAGAATGGTGTCCGGCCGCTCCCGCAGTTGGGGAAGACCTGCAGCAAGCCGGCGGCCCGCTTCAGTGCGGTCCTTGAAACGCATGCCCATTCGTCTCACTTCCACGTAATCCGGCGCTGAATCAAGCCTACCTTTCTTGCCGGGACCGCTCTCCACTGCCACGATTGCCGTGTGAACAAGCCCATCGGTTACTGGATCAAACGCCTGGACGCCGCGCTGGAGGGGCATCTTGACGCTACCCTGGCGAGGCTGAAGCTCACCCGCAGGCAATGGCAAACACTCAAAGTGCTTGCCGAGTCCCCGCTCAGCCCCGGCCAGTTGGAAGGCATCCTTAATCCCCTCTGGGGTAGCGACAAGCGGCGCCGCGAAAACGAATTGGCCGCTTTGGTGGGGCACGGCTTGATCATCATGATCGACGAGCGCATCACCCTCAGCGAATCGGGCCATGCCAAGTACCTCGAGGCACAGCGGATCGTCGAAGAATCCCGCAAGGACCTCTCGATGGGGATTGGCATCGACGAGTATGCCATGGCCCTCAGTGTCCTGGAGCGCATGACCCTGAACGCCGAGCGGCTGACGCGTTAAGCGGGTCCGTCCTAGGCGCCGAGGAAAGCCACCGCGGCGTCCTTGAAAACCCTGCTGGTCACGGCGTTGGTGTGGTTCCGGCCGGGGACCAGCAGTTGTTCCGCGAGTCCTCCGGCGTTGGCAGCAAGTTCGGCCAGCGCAGGCATGGTTGTTGCCCGTTCGTCTTTCTCGCCCGCCACCAGCAGCATCGGCATGTGGGGGACAGCTTCGGCGGGATCGAACGGTTCGCTCTTGACGGCTTCGATCAGTGAAAGCAACGCGAAAAGGTCGTTGCTGGGCAAGAGCTGCGCCATCTTGAGCAATCCGGCGGTGGATTCGTCTTCGATGGGCGTTCCGTCAGCGAGGTAGCGCTGGGCGGCGAGGAGGTCGAAGGACGCCAGGGGATCCTCCTTGTTGGGACCTCCAAGTACCAGCCGGTGTACGAGTTCGGGCTGGGTTGCCCCGAACTCCCAGGCGAGCCGGGACCCCAGGGAGTATCCAATGACGTCGAGACCGCTGGAAGGATCGCCGGGACGCACCGGGCGGGCTCCGGCGTCGAACACTATCTGCAGGAGATCCGCGCGGATCCGGCTGGGGGAGTACGAATCCAGGTCCTCGGGTGAAGCGCTGCGGCCATGTCCGGGAAGATCCACGCTGATGACCCGGCGGCCCGCGCCCTGGAGCGTTGAAATCCAGCCGGTGTCAACCCAGTTGAGCTTGCTGGACGAAGAGAAACCGTGAATCAGCAGGACGGGACGCAACCCGGCGTCGGCACCTTCGGCGGGTTCATGGACTTCCACATGCAAGTGGGGGTCCGTTCCTTCCACTGTGTGAGTGTGCTCTCCTGTGTGCCTGCCGCTCATGGTGTCAGTCCTCATCAAGTACGGTGCTCAGGCGGACCCGGCGCTTGGGTGCGTCATCCTTTGGAACAGTGCCCACGATGCCGGCCGTGTTGTCCGGCACCTCGAACACCACCAGCGGCTCGCCGACGTTGATCGTTTCGCCCGGCTCACCGTGGATACGGATCACTTTACCCGCCTGCGGGCTGGGCAACTCGAGTGCGGACTTGCTCGTTTCCACCTCGACGAGCGGCTGGTTCCGCTCCACTTGGTCCCCGGGCGAGACGAGCCAGTCGAGGACAGTTGCTTCAATGAGGCCTTCGCCGAGGTCGGGCAGGGGGAAGCTGATTTCAGCCACGTCGATACTCCAGTACTCGTTGGATCCCCAAGAGGATGCGGTCAATATTCGGGATGTATTCGTCCTCCAGGTCGCCGGAGGGGTACGGCACATCGAAACCGGTGACCCGCTCGACCGGCGCCTTGAGGGTGTCGAAGCAGTGTTGCGTGATCAGTTGGGCGACTTCGGCGCCTAGTCCGGAGGTCAGCGGAGCCTCGTGCACGACGACGGCGCGGCGCGTCTTCCCGACGGACCTCGCCAGGGCGTCGGCGTCGATCGGCTTGAGCCAGCGCAAGTCCAGGACTTCGACGTCGATGCCGTCCTCCGCGGCGAGTTCAGCCACCTGCAGGCAGCGGGCAACCATGGCGCCCCACGCCACCAGAGTGAGGTGGCGGCCCGGCCGGACGATGCGCGCGCCGCGCAAGGTACCGCCGTCGCGCATGTCGACTGCGCCCTTTTGCCAATAACGGGACTTGGGTTCCATGAAGATCACCGGGTCCGGCCGGGTGGCCGCGAACTTGAGCAGGTGGTAGGCGTCATGCGCGTCGGAAGGCGAAACAACCTTGAGCCCGGGAACGTGGGCGAACAACGCCTCGAGGCTTTCGCCGTGGTGTTCCGGAGCGCGGATGCCGCCGAAACTGGGCACGCGGAGGGTCACGGGCATGGGAAGCTTGCCGCGGCTGCGGTAGTTCATCCGCGCGATCTGGCAGACGATCTGGTTGATGGCCGGGTACGCGAAACCGTCGAACTGGACTTCCGGGATGGGGTGGAAACCCGCCATGGCCAAACCGACAGACATGCCGAGAATGCCCGATTCTGCGAGGGGCGTATCGAAAACGCGGGCATCGCCGTGCTTTGCCTGCAGCCCGTCCGTGATCCGGAAAACGCCGCCCAAGCGGCCGCAGTCCTCACCGAAGACCAGGGTTTTCGGATCGGCGGTGAGGACGTCGTCCAGCGCGCGGTTGAGCGCTTGCTGCATGGACAGGTGCTCTACTTCGGCATATTCGACGGCGGCGTCGAGGGTGGCGGTGGTGCTCTCAAGCATGGTCGGACTCCTCTCGCCAGCGGTTGGCCTGGGTTTCAAGGGACGGGGTGGTTTCCTGGAAGACGAACTCGAACATTTCGCTTCCGGGCCGGGGGCCGAGGGCTTCGATTCCGGTCCGGATGGCTTCTTCTTCGGACCGGGCGGTTTCGTGGGCGGCCGCGAAGAAGCCGTCGTCGGCGATTCCTTCGGCCAGCAGGCGCTTCCGCAGCCGTTCCAAGGGGTCTTCGCCGGCGTCGATGCGTTCGTCGTCGAGGCTGCGGTAGCGTCCCGGATCGTCCGCGGTGGAGTGCGGGCCGCGGCGGTAGGTCATCGCTTCGACAACCATGGGTCCCTGCCCGGTGCGGGCGTGGTCCAAGGCGCGACGGGTGGCCTCGTAAACCGCGACAACGTCGTTGCCGTCCACTTGGATGGCCGGCATGCCGTAGCCGGCAGCCCTGGCGGAGACCGAGCCGCCGGCTACTTGCTTTTCGGTGGGGACGGAAATCGCCCAGCCGTTGTTCTGGATGAAGAAGACAACAGGGGCGTTCATCACTGCGGCGAAGTTCATCGCTTCATGGACATCGCCCTGCGACGAGGCGCCGTCGCCGAAGTAGCTGAGTGCCACGCCAGGGGTCCCTTGGAGTGTTTGGCCGTGGGCCCAGCCGACGGCGTGGAGGACGGACCCGGCAACGACCGCCTGGATGGGTGCCAGCCGGCTTTCCTGCGGATCGTACATTCCGCCGTGCCACGTGGCCTTGTGCGTGGACATGTACGCGACCATGTCCACGCCCATGGTCCTGGCGACGCCCATCTCGCGGTAGGTCGGAAAGGCGAAGTCACAGTCCAGGTCCAGGGCATACGCGCTGCCCACCTGTGCTGCTTCCTGTCCGAGTTCCGGGGCGTAGCCGGGAATGATGCCTTGGCGTTGCCAGGCAACGGCGGAGGTGTCGAGGAGCCGGACAGCGGCCATGAGGGAGTACAGCTCCCTGAGCTGCTCCGGCGCCAGGCCGGGGGTCGTTTCCGAAGCCGTCGGCACTGTCCCCACAGTCGCCGGGCCGGGTTGAAGTATGTCCATGGACGTGACCGTAGTCACTTGCCGACCAGTAGGCAATCAGCCTATTCGTAGGTGGGCAAACTGCCAAGAACTGTCAGTGGAATGTCTTGATCAATAGGCAGTTTGCATAGTCATGGCTCGCCTACCTGAGTGGCAGTTCAGCGGTTTGCGGCGAGCGGGCTGCCTTGGCCTTGGCTCCGAGGCGGCACGCCACCGCGATGCAGGCGACCAGCAGGAACGTGCCGAGCAACTGGCCCGCGCTGCCGGCGTCCGAGAACCCCACGCCAAAAATGAGGGCAAGGAGTGCCAGGCCGAGGATCGTCAGGGCCGGGAAGCCCTTCATGCGCAACGGCAACGGCGTACCTTCGCGGTCGGCCCGGCGTCGAAGGATCAATTGCGAGACCAGCGCGGTGCCCCACACCACGAGGCACGTTGAGCCGACCAGGTTGAGCAGTGCCGGAAGGACGTGGTCCGGGAAGAGCAATTCGAGGATCGTTGCGATGAAGCCGAATGCGACGGAAACCCCGACGGCGGCCATGGGCACCCGGGCGCCGCGCAGGCGCGAGAGGAAAGCAGGGGCTTCGCCGCGCTCGGACAAGGAAAAGACCATGCGGGACGCGCCGTAGAGGTTCGCGTTGAGGGCCGACAGCAGGGCGACGACGGCAACGAGGGTAATGGCCGTACCGGCACCCGGGATTCCGGCGAGGTCCAGGACGCCGGCGAACGGAGACTTCAGCTGCGGGGATGTCGACGGCAGGACCGCGGCGATGACGAAGACCGATCCGATGTAGAAGACCAGGATGCGCCACACCACGGTGCGGATGGCCCGCCCGACGCTCCGGGCCGGCTCTGCGGTTTCCGCAGCGGCGACGCTCACGATTTCAGTGCCGCCGAAGGCGAAAATGACCACAAAGAGGGCCGAAGCGATTCCACCCCAGCCCGAGGGTGCGAAGCTCCCGGTGATGTTCCCGAGGCCGGGCGAGGCCACGCCGGGAAGCCAGCCGAACAGCAATGCCGCGCCGATGATGAGGAAAGCCACAATCGCCGCGATTTTCAGGATGGCGAACCAGAATTCGAATTCGCCGAAGTTCCGGACGCCCGCAAGGTTGATCGCCGTGAACGCCACCATGAAGGCCAGGGCCAGCGCCCAGACGGGAATGACCGGCCAGACGGAGAACAGCAAGCCTGCTGCCCCGAGCGCTTCGGCCGCGATCACCACCACCAACTGAAGCCACCACAACCAGCCGACCGTGGATCCGGCCGTCTTCCCCAAGGCCTTTTCCGCATAGACCGAAAATGCGCCGCTGTTCGGGTTGGCGGCCGCCATTTCGCCCAAGGCCCACATCACCAGGATGATCAACGTTCCGGCCACGAGGTAGGAAACGAGGACGGCGGGACCGGCCGCGTGGATGCCCGCGCCGGAGCCGAGGAACAGGCCAGCGCCGATCGCACTGCCCAGACCCATCATGGTGAGTTGCCGGGGCTTCATCGAGTGGCCAAGCTGTTGCGAAGGAATGGATGGTTGAACAGCGGTGGACTTCGTTGTCATTCGTGTTTACCTTCTTGTGGACGGATTGTCGCGAGGTCCTTATGGGACTTATCGAATTTACCGCTTCGCAGCAGAAGTGGCGAAGGACACGTGTGAGAACATGGACGCAGTGTGGAACCGTTATCGCCGCTCGGGTATCGATTTGCGCAGTGATGGCGCGGATGGAGGAAAAATTGGCAATAGTTGACGAGCTTGACGCCAAGATTGTTCGATTTTTCACTGACGCTCCACGGGCCTCGATCCTTGAGGCATCCAGGGTCTTGAAAATCGCGCGCGCAACTGTCCAAGCCCGCTTGGACAGGATGGCCGAACGCGGCGTCGTGGCCCCGTGGGTTCCGCAGCCCGATCCTGCGGGTTTTGGCTACCCGGTTGTGGCCTTCTGTTCGTTGACCATCAACCAGGACCTTGGCCATGACGCCGTCGTCGAGGCCTTGGCCGCCATTCCGGAGCTCATCGAAGTCCATACTGTGTCCGGAAATTCGGACCTCATGGTGCGGGTAGTAGGAAAGTCGAATTCGGACCTCCAACGGGTACTCGATTCCCTCATCGCCACCCGGGCGGTGCTGCGCTCATCGTCGGTGATCGTCTTGAACACCCACTTCCAAGGCCGCACCCTGCCCCTTCTTGAAGCCGCCGCGAAGGGGAGCGCGGGCTGAAATATTTGGACACCGTCCACGCACGGTCGTACCATTAGTTCTAGTCATTTTGACTTTAACTAATTTTCCGGACTCCGGCGGTCTCGACGACGCCTGCGAGGGGCTGTCCCGGCGAGGGTGCAGTCGAGACCGGGCAACGGCAATGGAGCGGGGTGAATAGCGTGTACGCAAACTCGGCCAATGTGGCAGAGCGCAGGCTCGCGCCGCCGTCGTTGGCTATTTCCACGGTGATTTTCGCCCTCCGCCCGAGCGAACGATCCGGCCGCCCCACGCTGTGGCTGCCGCTGGTCCGGCGCATCCGCGAACCGTTCAAGGGCCTGTGGGCGTTGCCCGGAGGCCCGCTGCAGCACGACGAATCCCTCCAGGACGCCGCTTCACGGAATCTGCGCGAAACCACAGGACTTACCCCGCACTACCTGGAACAGCTCTACGCCTTCGGCGGCCTCCACCGATCGCCCGCCCAACGCGTCGTGTCGATCGTCTACTGGGCCCTCGTCCAACCCACCGAGGCCGCCCTGGCCGATGAATCCGAGAACGTCCGCTGGTTCCGCGCCGACAGGCTCGCCGAACTGGCCTTCGACCACAATGCGATCGTGGACTACGCCTTGTGGCGGCTGCGCAACAAGATGGCCTACGGGTCCATCGCCTACCACCTGCTGGGAGAGTTCTTCACGTTGGCCCAGGTCCGCGAGGTCTACGAGGCCGTCCTGGACCGCCAACTGGATCCGGCGAATTTCCGCCGCCAAATCAAGGGAACGCCGGAAATTGAGGAAACCGGTGAATACCTCCAAGGCGGAAAACACCGCCCACCACGCCTCTACCGCTTCACCGGCACGCCCGGACTCGGGCCAGACAACAGGAGTACACCATGAGCAGCGTCAACACGGCTATCCAGCTGATCACGCGGGAGGAAGCCGAGAACGGCCGTTCGGCCGCCGGTGCGACGTGCAGCCCCGCACTGGCCCAGGGCCCGTGGGAATACGACCTCGCCGAAGCCGCGGCCGGTATCCCCGCCTACGGGCCGGGCGCTTCGAGTTCCGACGCCGCCCCGAAGGCTACGCCCCGTCAAGGCCAGCTCCCCGAAGAGTACAAGCTGGCCAGCGACGCCGAGCTGGACGGCCGCATCCGTGCCGCCAAGGCGACCCTGGGGGACCGGGCCGTCATCCTGGGCCACTTCTACCAGCGCGACGAAGTGGTCCAGTACGCCGACTTCGTGGGTGACTCCTTCCAGCTGGCCAACGCTGCCCTGACCAAGCCGAACGCAGAGGCAATCATCTTCTGCGGAGTGCACTTCATGGCCGAGACCGCGGATATCCTGTCCAACGCCGAGCAGTCCGTGATCCTGCCGAACCTTGCCGCCGGCTGCTCCATGGCCGACATGGCCGACGAAGACTCCGTGGAGGAATGCTGGGAACAGCTCGAAGAGCTCTTCGGTTCCGCTCCCGATTCCGAAGGTCGGGCCCCCGTCATCCCGGTCACGTACATGAACTCCTCTGCGGCCTTGAAGGCCTTCTGCGGCCGCAACGGAGGCATCGTCTGCACATCCTCCAACGCCAAGACTGTCCTCGAATGGGCCTTCGAGCGCGGCCAGCGGGTCCTGTTCTTCCCGGACCAGCACCTTGGACGCAACACCGCCAAGGCACTCGGCGTTCCGCTGGAGCAAATGCCCATGTGGAACCCGCGCAAGGAACTCGGCGGAAACGACGAACAGACGCTCGTGGATTCCCGCGTGATCCTTTGGCACGGATTCTGCTCGGTCCACAAGCGCTTCAACGTTGCCCAGATCGAGAAGGCGCGCGCCGATTTCCCGGGCGTCAACGTCATCGTGCACCCCGAATGCCCCATGGAGGTGGTTGACGCGGCAGACGGCGCAGGGTCCACGGACTTCATCAAGAAGGCCATCGCAGCAGCCACCGAGCCCACTACCTTCGCCGTTGGTACCGAGATCAACATGGTGAACCGCCTGGCGGCCGAAAACCCGCAGCACACCATCTTCTGCCTCGACCCCGTCATCTGCCCGTGCTCCACCATGTACCGCATCCACCCCGGCTACCTCGCCTGGGTCCTCGAGGAACTGGTCGAGGGCCGCGTCGTCAACCGCATCACGGTGGACGAGTCCGTCAAGGACAACGCCAAGATCGCCCTCGAACGCATGCTGGCCGCCAAGCCGCTCTAAGTCCACACCCGCCCCCACTCAGCCGAATCGAGCTTCACATGACCGCAGAACGCTTTCCCGGTGCTTCGGCACGGCGGCGACTTGTCGTCGTCGGCAGCGGCATCGCCGGACTCTATTCGGCCCTGCTCGCGGCCGAAGCCGGGCAGGATGTCATCCTCCTTAGCAAGGGCGCGCTCGCAGACAGCAACACCTTCCTCGCCCAGGGCGGCATCTCGGCAGTGCTCGATGCTCCAGCTCCGGGCGACACCGTGGCGGCGCACATCGCGGACACCATCAAGGCAGGCGGCGGGCATTGCGACCCCCAGGCCGTGCGGGTACTGTGCAGCGAAGCCCGGCAGGACATCCTCGGCCTTGAGCGGTTTGGCGTCCGTTTCGATGTGGGTCCCGACGGCGGTCCCGCTTTGGGACTCGAGGCCGCCCACTCGGCTCCGCGGATCCTCCACGCCGGCGGCGACGCCACGGGGGCGGGAATCGCGAAGGCGCTCATCCTCGCGGCACTTGACGCGCAGGAAGCCGGGAAATTGAGGGTCGTAGGCCACGCGCAGGTGACGTCGCTGATCCAGTCCGAGGGGCGGGTTGCCGGCGTCGAGTTCCTCAGGGGCGGCCGGCTGGAGAGCCTGCACGCTGACGCGGTGCTGCTTGCCACCGGCGGAGCCGGGCGGCTTTTCTCCCAGACAACCAACCCTTCGGTGGCAACCGCGGATGGACTGGCGCTCGCCTGGCGGGCCGGAGCCGAACTCGCGGACCTGGAGTTCTTCCAGTTCCATCCCACGAGCATGGTACTGGCCGCGGCTGGTGACACCGAGCCCGAGCCTCTCCTGGTTTCCGAAGCCGTCCGCGGTGAAGGCGCCATCCTGGTGGACGCGACGGGCGAGCGGTTCATGCCGGCCTACCACCCCGATGCTGAGCTCGCTCCCCGAGACGTGGTCTCGCGCAGCATCGCCTTCCATTTGGCGTCCCTGGGCGATCCCGGCGGCCACGTCTTCCTTGACGCGCGCGTCGTCGAAACCGCCAAGGGGGCCGGCTACTTGGAGAGGCGCTTCCCGACCATCAGCGCCAGGACCCGTGAAGCCGGGATCGATTGGACCCGCGAACCCGTTCCCGTCGCGCCGGCGGCGCATTACTGGATGGGCGGCGTGGTCACCGACTTGCACGGCCGGACCTCCGTGCCCGGCCTGCTCGCGGCCGGTGAAGTCGCGTGCACCGGAGTCCAGGGGGCCAACCGCCTCGCGAGCAACTCGTTGCTCGAAGGGCTCGTCTTTGGGCGGCGGGCTGTTGAGGGATTCCTTGGGACGCCGCCGAACGGTCGGAGGACCGGCTCGCTGGTTGAGGCGCTCACCGCGTGGCAGCCTGAACTTGTCCCTGAGCCCTTCTCGCGGGCTGCCCTTCGGCGGCTGATGACTGCCAAAGCCGGCGTCCTGCGCTCCGGTGAGCTCCTCAGGGAGGCGGCGGGGGCACTCGGCGCGTGGGCCGACGTCGTACGCCCTGAAAGCGTGCCCGACTCCCTTGACCAGCAGCGGCACGAAGACGCAAACCTGCTCCTCGCGGCGCAATTGCTGGTGCAAGCCGCGCAAGCGCGGCGCGGCTCCCTTGGCGCGCACTACCGAAACGATTCCGGCCAAGAGCCCGGGACCACCACCGAATCCACCCAACAGCGATACACCATCCGCCGGAAAGCGAGCCTCGTCAATGACTAGCCTGACCCTCCCCTCAGCACCTGTCCGGGAGATCCTTGAGCGGGCGTTCGCGGAGGACGCCCCGAACGGCGATATCACCTCGCAATTGCTCATTCCCGCCGACGCCCGCGCCACTGCGGTGCTCAACGCCCGCGTTCCGGGCGTCTTCAGCGGCGGAACCGTGTTCCGCGACGCGATGCTGCTCATCGATCCGGACACCGACGTTGAGCTCCTCGTCGCCGACGGTGAAGCGTTCGACGCCGGTACCCACCTCGCCCGGGTCAGCGGCCGCGCACGCTCCGTGCTCCTCGCCGAACGCGTGGGGCTGAACCTCGTGCAGCGAATGAGCGCCATCGCCACCAAGACCGCCGAATTCGTCAAGCTCGTCCACGGCACCAAGGCCCGCATCACGGACACGCGGAAGACAACTCCCGGGCTCCGTGTCCTGGAACGCTACGCCGTGCGGTGCGGCGGGGGAGCCAACCACCGCTACAGCTTGTCCGACGCCGTCTTGGCGAAGGACAACCACCTCGCTGTCATGACGGGTGGCGATTCCGCGAAACTTACCGCCCTGCTGATTGCCGCGAAAGCCCAGCTCGGACACACGACGCACTTCGAAGTGGAAGTGGACAGCGCTGAACAGATCGAACCGGTGCTCGCGGCAGGCGTCGGCACCATCATGCTGGACAACTTCTCCCTTGAGGAACTCCGTGCCGGCGTGCGTCAGGTGGCCGGACGCGCAGTGGTCGAAGCGAGCGGCAACGTCAACACCAACACCGTGGCTGACATCGCGGCTGCAGGCGTCGATGTGATCTCCATCGGTGGGCTGACGCACAGCGTCTCGGCGTTGGACCTCGGACTCGACGTGACGCTGGACGTGGCCAGTGAATCGCCGCTGGCGGCGACAACCGGCGTCGGCTAGTCCCGTGATTTTCCTCGACGCCGCGGCGACCACTCCGGTCCGCAAGGAAGTCCTCGAAGCGATGTGGCCGTATTTGACCGGTGAATTCGGAAACCCGTCGAGCCACCACGGTCTCGGGGAAGCCGCCGCCAACGCACTTTCCGCGGCACGCGCGACTGTGGCGAAAGCGATCGGATGCAGGTCGGGGGAGATCACCTTCACGTCCGGAGGAACGGAGGCCGACAACCTCGCGGTGAAGGGGATCGCGCTGGCGAGGCGCGCGCGGGATGCCGCGCTCAACCGGATTGCCATCAGCGCCATCGAGCATCCGGCAGTCGAGGAATCCGCCCGCTACCTCGAGCGGGTCCATGGGTTCGTCGTGGACGTCGTGCCGGTCGACAGCGACGGGACGGTGACGCCGGAAGCCTTCCGGTCCGCGCTGCGACCGGAAACGGCCCTCGCAAGCATCATGTACGCAAACAACGAGATCGGCACGGTGCAACCCGTGCGGCAACTCTCGGAGGTCAGCGCCGAATACGGCGTGCCTTTCCATACCGATGCCGTCCAGGCCGCCGGGTGGCTGCCGATCGACGCCAAGGAGTTGGGCGTGGACGCCATGAGTATCTCCGGCCACAAGCTTGGCGCCCCGAAGGGCAGCGGTGTCCTCTACGCCAAGGGGAGGTTGCGGCTGGAGCCGTTGGTCCACGGCGGCGGCCAGGAACGGGGACGACGGTCAGGAACGGAAAACGTGGCAGGCGCAGTGTCGTTGGCTACCGCCCTGGCCATTGCGACTTCCGAGCAGTCCGAGCGCGCCGGCCGGGTCTCGCAGCTTCGGGACGCCTTCATTCGCACGATCCTCGAAACCGTTCCCGGAGCCCTGCTCACGGGCCATCCTTCGCAGCGGCTGCCCTCGATCGCGTCATTCTGCTTCCCGGGCACAAGCGGGGAATCGGTGTTGCTTGAGCTTGAGCGTTTCGGCGTGGTCTGCTCGAGCGGATCGGCGTGCGCCGCGGGATCCGATGCGCCGTCGCCAGTCCTGACGGCATTGGGCATCGAGGCGGAAGTGGCGCAGACCGCGGTCCGCTTCAGTTTCGATTCCACGGTGACCGCGGTCGAACTGGAGCAAGCCGCCGACGCCGTGGCTGCCGCCGTCGGGAGCGTGCAAGGGCTCGGGAAGCGCTGAGTTCGCGGGCGCTGGTTCGGTGGGCGGTGGGTTCGGCGCGCGCGCGCGTGCCGGCAGCCGGGCGCGTGCCGGCAGCCGGTCACGCGTTGCGAGCCCGCCGGAAGATCCAGTGCCGCAGCATGGAGAAACGGACGGCCGTGGCAAAGAGTCCGGACAACGTGGTGGTCCAGAGGTCCTCGGTGACCGTGGCCTCGGGCCGGAAGGCATGCAGCACGCCCAGGCTTCCGCCAGTGATGACCAAAGCGACCGCAATGACGATCAGCCCGTTCACATGGTCCCGGGTCCTCTTTTGCTTGCCGCTGATCTTGAAGGTCAGCCGCCGGTTCAATGCGGTGTTCATGAGCGACGTGATGATGAGCGCCGCCGCGTTCGCCAATTGCGGTCCCATCCATGGACGGAACACCGCGTAGAGGCCCAGCGACGACGCCGTGCAGACGATCCCGACGCCGGTGAACCGTACGAGTTGGCGGACCACCGGATACCGCATGAGGCCCTTGAGCTGCTCGCCCGCCGGCGGGCGGACATGGGACTCCTGCCGCGATGTGGTGACGGGTGCAGCTGACGAGTCCATGGGCCAAGCCTGTCACATCAAACTGTATTTCTCCCATGAAGCAGCTGTGACGGGATTGCTCAGCTCGCCGATGCCGCCGATTTTGCAGGTCACGGTGTCCCCCGGAAGGATCCGCGCGCTCTCGGCCGGAAAGCCGGTGAGCACGAGGTCGCCGGGGTGCAGCGTCATGAACGAACTGAGGTAGACGAGGATTTCGTCCACCTTCCAGCCGAGGTCCGCGGAACTGGCCGGGCGCAGCTCCTGGCCGTTGTGCACAACCGCGATCGAAACGTCGCCTTCGTCAAGATCGGTGACGATCCATGGTCCCGCCGGCGTGAAGGTGTCCTGGCTCTTCGCGCTGATCCACAGTTCATCGCTCTTCTGCAGGTCCCGTGCGGAGACGTCGTTGCCGATCGTGAATCCGAGGATCGCCGTGCGGGCGTTGTCGAGGGTCAATCCGCGGACCTTCCGGCCGACGACGACGGTCAGCTCGGCTTCGGGGTCCACATGCCCCACATCCGTGCCGATCTCGATGGCCTCGCCGGGTCCGATTACGCTCGTTGCGGCCTTGTGGAACGCCTGGGCCGGCAAATCCCTGCCGGGCTGGCCGGTGTTGTGCGCCATACCAAGAACGTTTGCGGGAACGGACGGTGCGAGGAAGACGAACCCGTCCTCCAGCACCTCGGCGCCTGCCTCCCATCCTGTGCGGGCGGGACTGCCGGCATTTGCGGGGGAGCCAGGGAACGGACTTTCGACCACTGTCCACTTCCGGCCGCCTTCGGAATGGAAGTCAGCGGCGTCGTTCGCCACGAAAAACTGTTCGTCCGGCGACGCGGGATGGACGGGCCGGACCCGGGCGATCCGGCGGGGGCGTGAGGAAGTCATGAAGACATCCTACGTCCTGTGACGGGTGGGTCCCGTCCTGCGCGGCCGGTTTTAGTTCCGGCGATGCCTGCAACAGCTCGAGGCTGCTCAGTCCGGCACGTAAAGCTCGCCCACCGGGACGTCCGCCGCGAGGCGGTTCGCGGGCCCGGCCAAGGGACATGCCCACGCCTCGTTGTACGCGCAGGACGGGTTGTAGGCGAAGTTGAAGTCGAGGATGAACTCCTGCTGCCCCGAACCGCGCAAGCCGTGGTAGGCGCCCTTGATGGTGTCCAGGAGGTACCGGCCAGCGCCGTAGCTTCCTCCCGGTTTGCCCGCCGTGGCATCGCGGAAGGGCACGAAGATCCCGCCTCCATAGCTGCGGAGGCGCCACACCGCGAGGGACCCGAGTTCGTCGAGGTCGAAGGTACCCAGGCGGACGAACGGCACAACGCCGTCGGTACCGGTCTGGACGTTCATCTCCTGCCCGGCGCCTTCGGGAGAGAGCGCCGCGAAGCGCCGGAAACGGGGATCGTAGTCCGCGGTGCGCAGTCCGGAGAAGTTCGACTTCGCCGCCGCGGTCAAGGCCGACGCCGGATGCGTTCCGAACATGCGGTCCCGCTCCTGGCGCCAATACACGTGGGCTTGGAAAGGATCTCCGACGGCGATCTTCCGGACCTGGTCATAGAGCGCGAACGTCCGCAGGCGCCAGTCGGCTATATCGACGGCGGAGATTCCCGCCACACTGTTTTCGTCCTCTTCGCGCTGATCGGGATCCATGAGGTCCAGCCTAGTCCTCGCGCCGCGACCCTGTGGGCCGTGCGCTGCTCGACCCCGCTGTGGAGCAAAACGCGGCACGGCAAGACCGGACCGGGTCCATCCGCCGCTAGGCTGTTGCCCATGGGAGCGAAGCGGATTCCGTTGAGTTTTTCAATAGCCGTCCTGGCGGCGGTCGTCGCCATCGCCGCTGCGGGCTGCAGTGCCGATGGCAAGGCCGGTTCGACGTGGACAGCCGGAACCAGTACGGCACCGGGCCCCAACGGCGCTGGCGCGGTCCCGCCGTCGGGCACTACCGGCAGTTCCTCAGCCAGCGCGGGCGCCGGCAGCCCCTCACCTAGCGCGGCAACTTCCGGTGCCACCGCCGCTGCATGGAAGACCTATACGGACGCTGCCAAGTCGGTCAGTTTCGACCTCCCGAGCGACTGGATCGCACAATCGCTCCCGCCCGGCGCCGGCACCTTGCCCGGCGCCCTCAAGATCGTGGTCAAGGATTCCAAAGGCACCTACATGGCAACCTTGGAGACCGGCTTGCCCGCGGCAAGTCCGGCAGCGTGCGACGACGCCGCCAAGCGGCCCTACGTGGTGGTCAGCAGCGTCCCTGTCGACCTTCCGCACGCGGACAACGATTCCACCATTCCTCCGCACGTGGTGTTCCGCGTCATCCAAGGGTACAAATTCTTCGGTTCATACGGCATCACCAATATGGTGGCCGGGACCGATGGCAAAGCCTGTGAACTTCGCAACCTCGTGGCCGCTCCGGCCGGCAAAGGCAATTACTCTTTCGGGGACATGTCCGCCATCCACGCATTTGCCACGGACGAAGTGGTCGCTCCGGCGAAGTCCTTCGACACCCTTGACCAGGCCGCCAAGTACGTGGACGATAGCTCGGAATTCGCCAACGTCCAACGGATGCTACTGTCTCTGAAGGTCAATCTGTAGAACCGCGATTGACGCAACAGCAGATCGGCGACATGGGGGATGTCCAGCCGCAACATTCCGGAGATCCATGGAACGCAACGTTTCCGCCAAGCTCGTTTTCAAGACCGTCGCCAACACCAAAGTGGCCATGGCAATCGCTGTAGCAAGCAACCCAGGCTACGAATCGATGACCGAGGAGCTTACCGTCACGGTGGAAGGCGAAGCCGTTCCCCTGACAGAATTGACCGACCACCACGGCGGTCGTTTCCATTACATGGAATTCGACGAACCGAGTGAAGTCACCGTCGATTACAAGGCGTCGGTCCGCGGTTTCGGCGTCCCCGACGATTCCTCCCGGATGGAACTCATCCGGTACGTCCGTCCCAGCCGCTACGCCGAATCGGACCGGCTCCTCCCGACGTCCTACGCTGAGTTTGGCGGCCTGCACGGGGAGGAGCTATTGCACGCCGTCAGGAACTGGGTCAAGGGCGAACTCAGGTATGTCAGCGGTTCGTCGCGGGGAACGGACGGCGCCGTCGAGACGCTCCTGCACCGCAAGGGAGTGTGCCGCGACTTCGCGCACCTGGCCATCGCCCTCCTGCGCTCCAAGGACATTCCGGCCCGCCTCACCGCGGTCTACGCGCCGGGACTTAGCCCCATGGATTTCCACGCAGTAGCCGAAGCGAACATCGACGGAACCTGGTACGTCATCGATCCCACGGGCCTTGCTCCCCGTGAAGCCATGCTGCGGATTACCGCCGGACGGGACTCATCGGACACGGCATTCCTTTCCACGGTGGGCGGGAGCCTCTCGTTGAAAACGTTGAAAGTTACCGCCGAAGTTGCCGACGAGTTGCCGGAAGACGATCCGGACCGGCTCGTCATCCTCCGCTGACGGCCGCCCGCCGGGGCGTCCGGGACCGAATCCCGGGGGACCGACGACGGCGGGAACGCGCCTGCGACGCTACGGTTCCGCGCCGCTACTTGCCCGCGACGAACGACTGCAGCTTCTCCGTGAGCCGCAGGAGCTCCCGCTGTTCCTCCGCCGTCAGGGCGGGGGCCACCAGTTCGGCGATATCGCGCACGTGCTCGCGGCCGATCTCCTTCTGCAACTCGCGCCCCGCGTCGGTCAGCCCGAGCAGGATCCCGCGACCGTCGTCGGGGGCGACGCTGCGCTCCAGGAGCCCCCGCTTCTCCAGCCGCTCGACCAAACGGCTCAGGCTGGATTGGCTCAGGAGCACGTGGTCATTGATCTCGTTCAAGCGCAGCTTGCCTGTAGGACAGCGCGAGAGCGTGAACAAGACGTCGTACTCCTTGATGGGAAGCTTCTTGAAGGCCTTCCCCGCCTGGAGCCGGCGCATCACCGCCACCTGGGAGCGGAACAACGACTCCCAGGTTTCGGCGGCGAGGCGTACCGACGACGAAGTTGTCGCCTTGGTGGTCACGCGGTCCCCCCGGAGGCGTGGGCAACGGCGTCTTCAGCCGCGGAAGCCAAGGCCGACGCAGCCACCCGTGATGCATGCGTTGGGGCGTCCGGGACGTGGGCCGGCTTGCGGTCCTCGAATTCCTTCCGCAGGACCGGCAGGACTTCTTCGCCGAAGAGGTCCAATTGCTCCAGGACCGTCTTGAGCGGCAGTCCCGCGTGGTCCACGAGGAACAACTGGCGCTGGTAATCGCCAAAGTACTCGCGGAACGTGAGAGTCTTTTCGATGACTTCCTGCGGGCTGCCGACCGTCAACGGTGTCTGGGACGTGAAGTCCTCCAGCGAGGGACCGTGGCCGTAGACCGGGGCGTTATCGAAGTACGGACGGAACTCCTTCACCGCGTCCTGCGAATTCTTGCGCATGAAGAACTGCCCGCCGAGTCCCACGATGGCCTGGTCCGCCTTGCCGTGGCCGTAGTGCTCGAAGCGCTCGCGGTACAAGCCGATGAGCTGCTGGTAGTGCTCCTTGGGCCAGAAGATGTTGTTCGCGAAGAAGCCGTCACCGTAGTAGGCGGCGAGTTCGGCGATTTGCGGGCTGCGGATGGATCCGTGCCACACGAAGGGCGCGACGCCGTCGAGCGGCCGGGGCGTGGACGTGAAGTTCTGCAGCGGCGTGCGGAACTTGCCGCTCCAGTTCACGGTGTCCTCATCCCAGAGCCGGCGGAGGAGCGAGTAGTTCTCGATCGCGAGTTCGATCCCGTCCTGGATGTTCTTGCCGAACCACGGGTAGACGGGCGCCGTATTTCCCCGGCCCATGATGAGGTCCACGCGTCCGTCGGCCAAATGCTGGAGCATCGCGAAATCTTCCGCGATCTTGACGGGATCGTTGGTGGTGATCAGGGTGGTGGCGGTAGACAGGGTGATGCGTTCGGTCTGCGCCGCGATATAGGCCAGGGTGGTAGTGGGGGAGGACGAGAAGAACGGCCGGTTGTGGTGCTCGCCGATCGCGTAGACGTCCATGCCGATCTCTTCGACCTTCTTGGCGATGGCCACGGACGCTTTGATGCGTTCGTTCTCCGTGGGGGTCCGGCCCGTGGTGGGGTCAGTGGTGATGTCGCTGACGCTGAATACGCCGATCTCCATGATGTGTGCCTTTCTGCCTGCCCTGCTGGTGTTGAGGACCTACCAACAGTCTATCCCAAGATAGATGCATTTGCATGTATCGATGGCTGTAACAGGGTTGGGCAGCTATTTGTTCCCGGTGTGTTGTCCTACTCGGCGGGGCCGGAAGCGGACCGGCGGCCGGTGACCCTGGGGGTCATTCCAGTGGTCCAGTCCAAGCGTTCCGCGTCGGCGTGGCCGGCGATGCCGTCCCCGGTGCCGCTGGGACGTCGCATGAGGACCTTGAGCAGGGCCTTCTTTTCGCGGCGGCCCTCTATCAACTTGTAGAGGACGGGCACCAGGACGAGGGTCAGCGCCGTCGATGAAACAAGGCCGCCGATCACCACGATGGCCAGCGGCCGGGAAATGAAGCCGCCGCCACCGGTGATGCCCAACGCCATCGGAGTCAGGGCGAACACGGTAGCGAGCGCCGTCATCAGGATGGGGCGCAAGCGTTGGCGGGCGCCGTGCGTGATCGCCTCGGCCACGCTCATTCCCGGGGTGCCGTCGTGGGGTTTTCGGTATTGGTTGATGAGGTCGATCAACACAATCGCATTCGTGACCACGATTCCCACCAGCATCAGCATGCCGATCAGTGCGGGCAGGCCGAGCGGGACACCCGTCACCAGGAGCAGGGCGATAGCTCCCGTCGCGGCGAAAGGCACGGACACCAACAAGATGAGGGGTTGGATGAGCGACTTGAAAGCGGCCACCATGATCACGTAGACGATTGCTACCGCGGCAAGCAGCGCGAGGCCCAATTGCTTGAACGAATCAGCCTGCTGGGTGGTCGCCCCGCCAATCGTCGCCGTGACGCCCGGCGGCAGTTGGACCGACGCCAGGCGGTCCTTGACGGTTGCGCTGACCGCGCCGAGGTTGGACTCCGACGGCGTAATGGTCACCTTGGCGGTGCGCTGCCCGTTGCTGCTCGTAATGGTGACTGGAGTGTCTACTTGATCCACGGACGCGATGGTTGACAGCGGTACCGGGCCCACCGGCGTCGGGATGTTGATCGCCCTGACGTCCGCGATGCTGGTGAAATGCGTCCCCTCGCCGACCTGCACCGGGAAGTCGGTTGTGTCGATGCGCACCGTTCCCGCGGGGACAGGGCTGACGGTCGCTGCGAGGACACCGGCAACCTGTTCCTCATTCAGCCCCGCGGCCACGGCTTTGGCACGGTCCACGCGAACCTGGACCACGGAAGCGCTTGCGTCAAGGTTGGTGGAAACTTCGGAACTGCCCGGCAGTCCGTCCATTGCCTTGACGATGGCATCGCTGGCCGTCTTCAGGTCGGTCGAGGTGGCCGCGTTGATGGTGATGTCGACGCTCGACGACGTTCCCAGGCCACCCTGTTGGGATCCCACCGTGATCTTTCCCGCGGCCGAAGCGTCAGCCAGTCGGGTGCGGACGGTCTCCTGCAATTTCTGCTGGTCGGCTTTTTCGTCGGTCACTACCGTGAATGACGAATTGGACGCTCCGCTGGACGTCAGCGCGGCGAAGCCGGTTTGGGCATTGCCGGAGGTGACCTGGACGTCCTTGATGCCGTCAATGCCCTTCAGGACCGATTCGACCTTTTCGGCGGCGGCACTGGTTTGGTCAAGGCTTGTGCCGGCGGGAAGGACCTGGCGCACGGTCATGCTGTTCTGGCCCGAGTCGCCCAGCAAATCTGTCGCGAGGAGGGGAGACATGGCCGCCGTCCCGCCCAGGACCAACACTGCGGCCACGATGGTGAGGACCGGGTGTTTCTGGGTCTTGGCGAGGACGGGCAGGTAGCCGCGCTGCAGGATGCTGCGTTGCTCGGCCTCATGCGCCGCGGCGCGGGCCTTCTCGGCGCGGGCGGCGTCTTCGGCGGTCCCTGACGGGGAAGGCGACTTGAGGAACCAGTAAGCAAGCACCGGAACAATCGTGAGAGACACCAGGAGCGAGGACAGGAGCGCGATGGTGACAGTCAACGCGAAAGGCCGGAACAGTTCGCCGGCCAGGTTGCCCACAAAGGCGATCGGAAGGAAGACCGCGACCGTCGTTAGCGTCGACGCCGTGATGGCGCCCGCCACTTCCCGGATGGAATTGAGGATCGCCGCGAGCTTGTGCTCCCCGTAACTCAAATGGCGCTTGATGTTCTCGATCACCACGATGGAATCGTCAACCACGCGGCCGATCGCGATAGTCAGCGCTCCGAGCGTGAGGATATTGAGGGAATAGTGCGTCGCGAAGATCCCGATGAAGGTAATGAGCAGGGACAGCGGGATAGATACGGCTGTCACCAAGGTGGAACGCACGGACATCAGGAAGACGAGGATCACGGCCACGGCGAAACCGAGTCCCAGGAGCCCTTCCGTGGTGAGGTCCTTGATGGACTTCTCAATGTAGGGTGCTTGGTCGAACACTGGGGTGAAGTGCGCGTTGGAGCCGAGTTCCGACTCCATCTGGGGAATGGCGTCCTGGACGGCGTGCGAGATGGCGACGGTGTCGCCGTCGGGCTTCTTCGTGACGGAAAGCGCCAAGGTGGGCTTTCCGTTGGTCCGGGTGATGGACGTCGCGGCGTCGTCCTCAATGCTCACGTCTGCGACGGCGCCGATGGTCGTGCCCGCCTTGGCTCCCGTGAGCGGCAAGCCCTTGATGACGTCGAGGGAATCCAACGGGCTTCCGACCTGCAACGAGAGTGTCTTGCCCTGGTCCTGGATGGTTCCTGCGGGAACCAGGGTTCCGTTGTTCTTCAGGGCGCTGGTGATCGACTGGACGGAGGCGCCGCTGGCGGCCATGGCGGGAACCTTGGGCTGGATGAGGATGTGCTGGGTCGCGCCGCCCGTCACGTCGGCGCTGCGCACGCCGTCGAGCTTTTGGAGACGGGGAACGCTAAGCCGCTGCAAGTCCGTGTTGAGCTCGCTCAACGGTTTGTCGGACGACACCGCCAAGTACACGATAGGGAAGTCGCTGATGTTGCCGGCGAAGGATTGGGGCTCGACGTCGGCCGGCAGCACCCGTTTGGCATTGGAGATGGCGCGATCGATCTGGTTGCGGGCCCGGTCCAGGTCCGAACCATAGATGAAGACCATGGTGATTTGCGAAACACCGCTCCGCGACGTCGACGTGGTGGATTCCAGGCCCTCGACGCTGTTCAAGGCGGCTTCGAGGGGACGGCTGAGCTGCTTGTCAACGACGTCCGGGGAAGCTCCCGGCATGGACGTAATCACGGAAATCTGCGGAAACTCGACCGACGGGATGAGTTCCTGCTTGAGCGAAGACATAGTGATCACGCCGAACACCGCCGCGAAGACGGTGATCAGCGCGATCAATGCCCTGTTCGCGAGTGAAAGCCTTGCCAGACGGAACATTGCCTTGTCTCCTGGATCTACGGTCTGTTTCGTGTAGGGAACCGGCCGTAGCCAGGACGGTTGCTAGCGCTGGACGGCGTCGACGGCCTCAAGCTGCAGGGAGCGGGCCGTGCTCTCTTCCAGCTCGGTGGCGAGCTCCGGGTTGTCGTTGAGCTTGACGCCGTAGCCCGGCATCATTTCCTTGAGCTTGGACTGCCAGCCCTTGAAGTACTTGGGGAAGGACCGCTGAAGCATCTCGATCATGATCGGAACTGCGGTGGAAGCGCCCGGGGAAGCTCCGAGAAGTGCGCCGATGGACCCGTCCCGGGCCGTGATGACTTCGGTGCCGAACTGCAGCACTCCGCCCTTCTTCGAATCCTTCTTGATGATCTGCACGCGCTGGCCGGCCGTGATGAGTTCCCAGTTGCCGCTTTCAGCCTGCGGGTAGTACTCACGGAGCGCCTCGACCTTGGCTTCGTGACGCTTCGCCACTTCCTTGATGAGGTAGGCCGTGAGGTCCATGTTGTCCTTGGCCACGGCGAGCATCGGGATGATGTTGCCCGGGCGGATGGACAAGGGGAGGTCCAGGTAGCTGCCGGACTTCAGGAAGTTCGTCGAGAACCCGGCGTAGGGGCCGAACAGCAAGGAACGCTTGCCGTTGACGTAGCGGGTATCCAAGTGGGGGACGGACATGGGCGGGGCACCCACGGAAGCCTGGCCGTAGACCTTGGCGCTGTGCTGGCTCGCGATGGACTCGTCGGTGCAGCGGAAGAACTGGCCCGAGACCGGGAACCCACCGTATCCCTTGCTCTCGGGGATGCCCGAAGCCTGCAGCAGGTGGAGGGCGCCGCCGCCGGCTCCCACGAAGACGAACTTGGCGCGGATGTGGCCGTGCTCGCCGGAAGCCGGGTACTTGATCGAAAGGTCCCAGCCGCCGTCGGACGCCCTTCTGATGTTGGTGACATCGTGACCGTAATTGACCTCTACGCCGTTGTTGGCGAGGTAGGTGGTGAGTTCACGCGTCAGGGCACCGAAATCGACGTCGGTGCCCTCGGCCGCGCGGGTCGCGGCGACGCGCTGCTTGGCGTCCCGGCCCTTGATGATCAGTGGAGCCCACTTGGCGATCTGGGCCTGGTCCTCCGAGTACTCCATGCTGCGGAAGAGGGTGTTGGGCTTGAGGGCCTCGTACCTGGTCTTGAGGAAATCCGCGTGCTTGTCGCCGATGACAAAGCTCATGTGCGGAACGGTGTTGATGAAGCCCTTGGGGGAGCCGATCAGTTTGTTGTCCACGAGGTGGGACCAGAACTGGCGGGAAAGCTGGAATTGTTCGTTGATGTGGAGGGCCTTGGACGGGTCGACCGAGCCGTCTTTCGCCGCGGGGGAGTAATTAAGTTCACAAAGTGCGGCGTGGCCGGTTCCCGCGTTGTTCCACGGGCCGGAGCTTTCAAGGCCGGCTTCGTCGAGCTGCTCGAAAAGGGAGATGGTCCAGTTGGGTTCGAGTTGCTTGATGAACGCGCCCAAGGTTGCGCTCATGATTCCGCCCCCAATAAGGACGACGTCAGCGTGGTTTGTCTTGGAAATGAAGGTCACGATCTATCTCCGATAGCGGCGGCACTGGCTGTCACAGAATATCCCCGCGGTGGCACATAACTGAAATTGCGGCGGATCGTCAAGACTTCAGGCGAACGTTTGTAAAAACTTCGTTTAAGACTGGCGAGGCAGGGTACTTTTCGACGCGGTCGGAGAGGGCCAAAGCGGAGATGGGGAACGCGATCGGCACGGCCGGGACCGTCGCGGCGATCTGGTTGTTGATGGTCTGGTACTGCGAGTTGCGGTCGGAGCCGTCGGGGAGCCCGCGGGCCCGGTCGATCTTCGAGAACACCTGGGGATCGCTGTAGCCGAACTCACCGTTGTTTTCGCCGAAAAGGGTGCTCACGAAGTTGTCCGGATCCGAGTAGGAACCGTTGAGGCCCAGCAGGTGGAGCCCGTGGTCGCCGGGGGACTGGACCTTCTGGAGGTACCCCTGGTCCCAAGGGACGGGAACCGGTTTGATGTTGAGCCCGACGGCGGTCAGCTCGGCGCTGATCTCCGCATAGATCTTTTCCGGCGTGGGCATGTAGGCGCGCGTGACGTTAAGGGGGTAGTAGAACTTGATCTCTTCGCCCTTGTACCCGGCCTTGGCGAGCAACTGCTTGGCCTTGTCCGGGTCATATCCCAACGAAGGCGCGTTGTTGTTGAACCCGCTCAGCTTTGGCGGGACGAACTGCGAAGCCGGCGCGGTGTTGTCGATGAAGAACTTATGGATGAGCGTGTCTTTGTCGATCGCCATCTCGATTGCCTGGCGGACTTCGAGCTTGTCGAGCGGCGCCACTGACTGGTTTATTCCCAGGTACATGACGGAGAACGGATCCCGCTGGACAATTTGCATGCCCTTCTTGACCAACTGGTCGAAGGTGCCCGCGGTGACGAGGTCGTAGCCGTCGATCTTGCCGGCGAGGAGTGCTTGAAGCTCGGTCTGCGGATAGTCGAAGGGAATGAAGTTGACCGTCTCGATCTGTCCGCGGTTGCCCCAGTAGCCCTTGTAACTCGTGAGGGTGATGCTGTCCTTGCCCCAGGAGGTAAACGCATACGGTCCTGTGCCCACGGGATGGGCAGCGTAGCTCGACGCCGGCTGTCCGGTCAGTTTCTGGTCCAGGATGTCTGCCTTGCCGTCCGCCATGGCTTTCGGGGAAGACATGGCGAAGGCCGGCAGCGTCAACGCCTGGAGAAATCCGGTGAACGGCTTTGCCAGGTTTATCTGGACATGGTCTGTCGAGACGGCCTTGCAGCTTTTGTAGATGGAGAGGGGAGCTTCGTCCGCGAAGTACTTGAAGACGCTCTCAAAGGGAATTGCTTGCACTTGTTGGCGGACGGTCGCGGGGAAATTGAACCAACGGTTGAAATTGGTGCAGACAGCCGCCGCGTCGAACGCGGTTCCATCCTGGAAAGTGACCTTGCTGCGAAGGGTGAAGTCGTAGCTCAGGCCGTCGCTCCCTTGCGACCAGGAGGTGGCGAGCAACGGCGTCGGCTGGCCTGTCGCAGGATCAACACCAACGAGGCCCTCCATGACCTGCCTGGTAATGCGGTAGGACTCGGAGTCGCTCGTGAGTGCCGGATCGAGGCCCAGCGGCATGGACGGCGTACCGAAGTTGAACGTCTTGCTCGGTGCTGCCTGGACATCACCCGACGACGACGTCGATGGTGCCGGTCCGGTGGCAGCTGTGCAAGAGGTCAGGGCCACGGCCAGTAGGCCTGCGCCGATTTGTAGCATGGTTCGGCGAAGCTTGCTGCTTACCACTCTTGTCCCCTCAAGGCAGTTCGGACGGGTTGGGGCCCGTGGCAGCCGGACCGCAGTCCAGTCTAGTTCAGGGCCCTGAGTCCAGGCTGAAAACGTGAAGTGCCCCGGTCCGGGGACCGGGGCACTTCCGATGTGCGCAAGGGGGGACTTGAACCCCCACGCCCGAAGGCACAGGAACCTAAATCCTGCGTGTCTGCCAATTTCACCACTCGCGCCGGGCTGGTATCGGGGGCTCGATCGTGCGTCCCGCGTATACCGGCCTCCATTCTACCCGTGCGCCGCCGTGCCCCAGACCATCCCCGCCCCAAGGAGTTTGTGTACACCTAACACCCGTTAAAAACGCCGTTGAGGGGTGTTACATGTACACAAACTCCCGGAGGAGGGGTTACTTGTCCAGCTTGAGGTCGCGGCGGAGTTTCGCGACGTGTCCGGTGGCCCGCACGTTGTACTGGGCCAGGGCGACCTTCCCGTCGGGGTCCACCACGATGGTCGACCTGATCAGACCCTCGTAGGTCCGGCCGTAGTTCTTCTTTTCGCCCCAGGCCGCGTAGGCGTCGGCAACCTGGTGTCCTTCATCGGACAACAAGGGAAAAGTGAGTGATTCTTCGACGACGAACTTCGCCAGGTCTTCCACCGGGTCCGGGGATACCCCGATCACTTCGTAGCCTGCAGCCTGCAGGCTTGCCAGCGAATCACGGAAGTCGCAGGCTTGTTTCGCACACGCCGGAGTGGATGCTGCCGGATAGAAGTAGACCACCGTGCTGCGGCCACGATACGACGCCAAGCTGACGTCGTGCCCAGTGTGGTCTTTGAGGGTGAAATCCGGGGCGGTATCGCCCGCGGCAAGCCGTTCAGCCATGATGCGCTCCTTGCTAACATTCGCGACCACCAAGCTTAGTGACACGTGGCTTGCTTCACGAATCTGCGCCTGGGGCATCGACGAGCCGTGTGACCGATATACTGGCCCTTATGCCCGATATGGAACGCTGGCCCACCGGGCGTCTGCTCTCCACTGCGGCGCGCCTTGTGGAGCACGCATGGAACGAGAAACTCCGAGGCATGGGTCTGACCCATGCCGGGGTCATTGTCATGGAAGTACTCGCCGTCAAGGGACCCACCACCCAGACGATGCTCGCCCAGATTGTTCAGGTTCAAGCCCAGACGATGGGCAAGACCCTTGCGAGGTTGGAAGTCCACGGACACATCAGCCGCACGCGCAGCCTCTCCGACCGCCGAAGCCAGGTAGTGAGCCTGACTGAAGAGGGAGAGCGCACGCTGGGCCTTGCCAGCCGACTCGAGCTCGAAGTGCTTGCGCCTGTTCCGGTGGACACCGGGAAATTGCGCCGCGAACTCCAGGCCTTGGTGCGCGAATTGGCGAACAACCATTCCTCGGATGCCGTGAAGGAAATCGTCGCCGCCGCGGACCCTCGAGTGGCGCCCGCCGACATTTCCCCCTCGGGGTCTTAGCTTCCATTCGCCGCACTTGCCGCGGCGCCCCACCTGTTGCGGAGGCGCGCAGGTCCCGACGGCGGTGCTCCCGCTGCAACGGTTCCGTCCCGACGGCGGGTGGCTGGCGCCGTCGTCGGTCACTTCGCCCGCCGCGCAAACCCCAGCTTGTTGCGAATGCAAAAAAGATCCCCGGAAGACCATTCAGCCTTCCAGGGATCTTCCCTTGGTGCACCCCCCGGGACTTGAACCCGGAACCCATTGATTAAGAGTCAATTGCTCTGCCAATTGAGCTAGAGGTGCAATTGTTTGTTGTTCGCAACGCAAAGAAATAACCCTTGAGCAGCCGAAGCCGTTCAAGGGCCCTTCCCTTGGTGCACCCCCCGGGACTTGAACCCGGAACCCATTGATTAAGAGTCAATTGCTCTGCCAATTGAGCTAGAGGTGCGTTCGTTGATGGCGATCTCGGTAGGCTTTTCTTCCTCGTTGATCTCCGCAACGACATGTAACTCTACACGACACTTGCCGAAGTGTGAAATCGATACGGAGTGCGTTCCCGCGCCTCTGGGAAGGGCGTTAAAAGCAGCGCGAAATCGGGGTTTTGATTGTTGCTCAGCAGCCACAAAGCGCGGCGCGGTGTCCGCGCGACACCTGTGAAGTGTGCCACGTTTGTCCGGTTTGTTCATCGGCGGGCCCGGAGAACGCTCCGGGATCCCGCCTTCGCCTGTTTAGCGGCCGAGCCGTTCAGCGGCGGCTTCTCCGGGGTGGCCGGAAGCCGGCGGCCTCGGCATGGGCGCTTGAAATAAACCACACCCCGGCCTGGATCTCGTCGTAGGCCGGGCTGTCCTCATCGTGGTAGATCATGGTGTCCACGTTGCCTTTGACCGTGTAGCCTTCGGGTCCGCTGCCATCCGCTCCGGCAGCCGCTGAACCCTCACCGTATGGCTTGTCCGCGGCGAGATGGCCGCCCAGGGACGCGGCCTGACCGCCCCCGGTTGCCGTTTCGTCCGTCTCCGCCGCTGCGGTTTCCGCGCCGGGAAGCGTCGGGGCGTGCGGCTCGGTGTACTCGCGGTGGTGGACTGGCGCCGCGGGAGCACTCCCTTCGCTCCACGTGGCTTCCCATTCGGCGCTGTCCGCCTGCTGCGCTGTGCTTGCAGGAGACGGAGTGTTCGCAGGAGATGCGGCGTCGGTCGCAGAAACGGTGCCGGCCGGAGTCACCGCGCTTCCGGAGGGGCCGGAGTCTGCGGCGGTGACGTCGTCGGCAGTGACCCCTCCTTCGGGCTCCGGTTCGGGCCAGGAGGAAGCGGCGGATTCGGGAACGCTTTCGGACAGGACTGGTTCGGCGAGCTTGGGCTCTTCGATGACGGGTTCTTCACGGACCATTCCGGCAAGTGGTTCCTCTGCGGGCGCTACCGTTCCGGAATCCGCGGCTGCGTCGGGCCCCTCCCAATCGTCGACGTCGAATCCGTCCTGTTGCGGTGTGCCCTTCGGCTCGGCCTGGGGTTCGACCTGCGGTTCCGCTTCCGCTGCTTTTTGGGTAGGACGCGTTTCGTCGAGGGGTTGTTCGGAAGGGACTGCCGTTCCCAGCAGGGGAGCGGAGCCCGTCAAGGCTGCGGTAGTGGAGTCCATTTGCGGGGATGCGGCGGTTGGCGACGGAGATGGCGGGGTGGTGCCTGCTCGCGATGTTTTCGCGTTATTGCGGCTCAAGAGCCACCATGCAATCGCGACGATCAACACAATAACGATGGCCCAGATCAACCAATCCATGGAGGAGCCCTTCTGTTCGAGTGGCGCAGTTGTCGTAATTTGACGTTACGTGCGTGTCAGGGGGCTGTCTAGCTTTGTCAATGGCGGCCTGGCGGCAATGTGTTTCGCGAAGCGGAACGGATCTTCGGCCTGCGAATGAAACATTGACGGAAAATGGCCGAATTTGCATTAATTCTGCGGGCATGCTCGTTAGCTGGAGCCAAGCGCCATAGACTCATGCCCATGAGTGACCACACCACAAGTGCGACTGACAGCAAGCCTGACATCAAGCCACGGAGCCGGGTTGTAACGGACGGTATACACGCCGCCCCGGCGCGCGGAATGTTCCGGGCAGTAGGCATGGGCGACGACGACTTCGCAAAGCCCCAAATCGGCGTCGCGAGTTCGTGGAACGAAATCACGCCCTGCAACCTTTCCCTCAACCGACTTGCCCAAGGAGCTAAGGAAGGCGTTCACGCCGGTGGCGGTTTCCCGATGCAATTCGGAACAATTTCCGTTTCCGACGGTATTTCGATGGGACACGAGGGCATGCACTTTTCGCTCGTTTCCCGCGAAGTCATTGCCGACTCCGTCGAAACGGTCATGCAAGCCGAACGCATCGACGGATCAGTCCTGCTCGCCGGTTGTGACAAATCCCTTCCGGGAATGCTGATGGCGGCTGCGCGCCTCGACCTCGCCAGCGTCTTCCTCTACGCAGGCTCCATCATGCCGGGTTGGGTCAAGCTCGAGGACGGCTCCGAGAAGGAGGTCACCCTCATTGATGCGTTCGAAGCCGTGGGCGCGTGTGCTGCCGGCAAGATGAGCCGCGAGGACCTGGACCGGATCGAAAAAGCGATCTGTCCGGGCGAGGGTGCGTGCGGCGGCATGTACACGGCCAACACCATGGCGTGCATTGGGGAAGCCCTTGGCATGTCCCTGCCGGGTTCGGCGGCGCCACCGTCGGCAGACCGCCGTCGTGATGATTTTGCACGCAAGTCCGGCGAAGCCGTGGTCAACCTGCTCCGCCTCGGCATCACGGCGCGGGACATCATGACCAAGAAGGCCTTCGAAAACGCCATCGCGGTCACCATGGCCTTCGGCGGTTCCACCAACGCCGTCCTCCACTTGCTAGCGATCGCCCGCGAGGCGAACGTCGAATTGACCTTGGACGACTTCAACCGAGTCGGCGACAAGATCCCGCACCTCGGCGACCTCAAGCCTTTCGGCCGCTACGTGATGACCGACGTCGACAAGATCGGCGGCGTGCCGGTCATCATGCGAGCACTGCTCGACGCCGGACTGCTGCACGGTGATTGCCTCACCGTAACCGGCAAGACCCTTGCCGAGAACCTGGCCGCCATCAACCCGCCGGACCTCGACGGCAAGATCCTGCGCGCCCTTGACAACCCGATCCACAAGACCGGCGGCATCACCATCCTGCACGGTTCCATGGCGCCGGAAGGTGCCGTGGTCAAGAGCGCCGGTTTCGACGCCGATGTGTTTGAAGGCACAGCCCGCGTTTTCGAGCGCGAACAAGGTGCCCTCGATGCGCTTGACAACGGTGAGATCAAGGCCGGCGACGTCGTAGTAATCCGCTACGAAGGGCCGAAGGGCGGGCCTGGAATGCGGGAGATGCTCGCCATCACCGGTGCCATCAAGGGTGCCGGCCTCGGCAAGGACGTCCTGCTCTTGACGGACGGCCGCTTCTCGGGGGGCACTACCGGCCTCTGCATTGGTCACGTTGCGCCGGAAGCGGTCGACGGCGGTCCGATCGCCTTCGTGAAGGACGGGGACCGCATCCGAGTGGATATTGCCGCCCGTTCGTTCGACCTCCTCGTGGACGAAGCGGAGCTCGAGTCGCGCAAGCAAGGCTGGGAGCCCCTTCCGGCGAAGTTCACCAAGGGTGTGCTTGCCAAATACGCCAAGCTGGTGCATAGCGCATCCACTGGCGCATACTGCGGCTGATTCCCGCGCCGGCGAGGCGGCCGTGAGGTCGCCTCGCCGGTTCGTTGTGCCCAGCTTGTGGACAGTGGAGTCCACATACTGAGATCGGGGGTGGGGCGTTTGACACCTATCTCACAAAGAGGGAACACTGAACGCATGATCGCATTCGTTACTGTCGGCGCCAACGTGGGCACTGTCGTCCTTACCAAGCGCGTGGCTTCCTAGCCTCGACCCGGTAACGAACCGTCACGCGCAACCCCTCGAAGAGCCGGAAGGCTGAGGGGTTTTTTTATTTCCCCCCGGGAGATGGCGCAATCAGCAAGAACAAGAAGCACCTAGCAGTAACTTTCACTAACTGAAGATCCCCAAAGGAAGAGTCCGATGAGCAAAGGATCGCCGATCAGCCCCTCGCTGATGGCTGCAAAGTCCGCTGGAGCACACAAAGCTCCGGAAAAGGTCGACCGTCCGGCTGACGCCGTCGTCGACAATGCTGCAACTCTCTCTCCTGTACTCGGGCCGAACAACGTTGTACCCCCAACGGTGATGACCGGCTCGGAAGCTATTGTCCGCTCGCTCGAAGAACTCGGCGTCGACGATATTTTTGGTTTGCCCGGTGGCGCGATCCTCCCCACCTACGACCCCTTGATGGCCTCCAAGATGAATCACGTCCTGGTCCGTCACGAACAGGGAGCCGGCCACGCAGCCCAAGGCTACGCCATGGTTACCGGACGGGTGGGCGTCTGCATCGCCACATCCGGTCCTGGAGCCACCAACCTCGTTACCGCCATCATGGATGCCCACATGGACTCCGTGCCGCTTGTGGCCATCACCGGCCAGGTATCGGCCTCCGTCATCGGTACGGACGCCTTCCAGGAAGCGGACATCGTCGGCATCACCATGCCGATCACCAAGCACTCCTTCCTGGTGACGGACCCCAACGATATTCCGCATGTCATGGCGGAGGCTTTCCACCTCGCCAGCACCGGTCGCCCGGGTCCCGTGCTTGTCGACATCGCAAAGAACGCGCAGCAAGGCACCATGACCTTCTCCTGGCCGCCGAAGATCGACCTGCCAGGCTACCGCCCGGTAGTCCGCGGCCACAACAAGCAGGTCCGTGAGGCCGCCCGGCTGATCGCGGCAGCAAGCAAGCCCGTCCTGTACGTGGGCGGCGGCGTGGTCAAGGGCCACGCGTCGGCTGAACTGCGGGAACTGGCTGAACTGACCGGCGCGCCCGTGGTGACCACCCTCATGGCCCGCGGCGCATTCCCGGATTCGCACCCCCAGCACGTTGGGATGCCCGGCATGCACGGAACCGTGTCCGCGGTCACTGCCCTGCAGCAGGCCGACCTGCTGGTCACCCTCGGCGCTCGTTTCGACGACCGCGTGACCGGCGTTTTGAGCACCTTCGCTCCACATGCCAAGATCATCCACGCTGACATCGACCCCGCCGAGATTTCCAAGAACCGCATCGCGGATGTTCCGATCGTCGGCTCCGTCAAGGAGATCATTCCGGAACTGACCGAAGCGGTCAGGGCTGCGTTCGAACAGTCCGGGACTCCGGACCTCGACGCTTGGTGGGCGTTCCTCAAGAACCTCCGCGAGACGTACCCCTTGGGCTGGACGGAACCGGAAGACGGACTCAGCGCTCCGCAGCGCGTTATTGAACGCATCGGCAAGCTCACTGGTCCGGAGGGCGTCTACGTTGCCGGCGTCGGCCAGCACCAGATGTGGGCTGCCCAATTCATCAAGTACGAGCGTCCGCACGCCTGGCTGAATTCGGGCGGCGCCGGAACCATGGGCTACGCCGTGCCGGCCGCCATGGGTGCCAAGGTCGGCGCACCGGACCGTGTGGTCTGGGCGATCGACGGCGACGGCTGCTTCCAGATGACCAACCAGGAACTGGCAACCTGCGCGATCAACAACATCCCCATCAAGGTTGCCATCATCAACAACTCCTCGCTGGGCATGGTGCGCCAGTGGCAGACCCTCTTCTATGAGGGCCGCTACTCCAACACCGACCTCAACACCGGCCACGACACCATCCGGATCCCGGACTTCGTCAAGCTGGCAGATGCCTACGGCTGTGCAGCCTTGCGCTGCGAGCGGGACGAAGACATCGACGCCACCATCCAGAAAGCCCTGGAGATCAATGACCGCCCCGTGGTCATCGATTTTGTGGTCAGCCCGAACTCCATGGTGTGGCCGATGGTCCCCGCCGGTGTTTCGAACGACCAGATCCAGGTTGCCCGCAACATGACCCCGGAATGGGAAGAGGAGGACTAAGCCATGAGCCGCCACACACTGTCCGTTCTGGTCGAAGACAAGCCCGGCGTGTTGACCCGCGTGGCCAGCCTCTTCGCCCGGCGCGCGTTCAACATCAACTCCCTGGCCGTCGGCCCCACGGAGGTCGCGGGTATCTCCCGCATGACCGTCGTCGTCGACGCCGATGGCGACCTCATCGAGCAGGTCACCAAGCAGCTCAATAAACTGGTCAATGTCATCAAGATTGTTGAGCTGACCTCAGAATCTTCCGTGCAACGTGACCACATCCTGGTCAAGGTACGTGCGGATGCCTCGACACGCCTGCAGGTCACCCAAGCCGCAGACTTGTTCCGTGCCTCGGTGGTCGACGTTTCCACAGATTCGTTGGTCATTGAAGCAACCGGTACTCCGGAAAAGCTCGCAGCACTGCTTTCAGTGCTGGAGCCCTTCGGCATCCGCGAAATTGTGCAGTCCGGCACCTTGGCCGTCGGGCGCGGATCCCGCTCCATGAGTGACAGGGCGCTTCGCTCCGCCTAAGCCATGGCTTCGGCCTTGGCTTGGCGGCGCCGCGTCCGCTACCGCAGCACCAAAGACACCATCTACAAAACCACTCAAGAGGAGTTACGCAAGTGACTGAAATGTTCTACGACGACGATGCAGACCTGTCGATCATCCAGGGCCGCAAGGTTGCCATCGTCGGCTACGGTTCCCAGGGACACGCCCACGCGCTGAACCTTCGCGATTCCGGCGTCGAGGTCGTCATCGCGCTCAAGGAAGGCTCGAAGTCGATCGCCAAGGCGCAGGACGCCGGCTTCACGGTGAAGAACGTTGCCGACGCCGCCGAATGGGCCGACGTCATCATGATCCTCGCGCCGGACCAGCACCAGCGCTCGATCTACAACGACTCGATCAAGGACAAGCTGACGGCCGGCAAGGCCCTCGCCTTCGCCCACGGCTTCAACATCCGCTTCGGCTACATCGAGGCACCGGAAGGCGTTGACGTCATCCTCGTCGCCCCGAAGGCTCCGGGCCACACCGTGCGCCGCGAGTTCGAAGCCGGCCGTGGCATCCCGGACATCATCGCCGTCGAGCAGGACGCTTCCGGTTCGGCTTGGGAGCTGGCAAAGTCCTACGCCAAGGCCATCGGCGGCACCCGCGCAGGCGTCATCAAGACCACCTTCACCGAAGAGACCGAAACCGACCTCTTCGGCGAGCAGGCTGTCCTTTGCGGTGGCGTTTCCCAGCTCATCCAGTACGGCTTCGAAACCCTGACCGAAGCCGGCTACCAGCCGCAGATCGCCTACTTCGAGGTGCTCCACGAGCTCAAGCTCATCGTTGACCTCATGTGGGAAGGCGGCATCGCCAAGCAGCGCTGGAGCGTTTCCGACACCGCGGAGTACGGCGACTACGTTTCCGGCCCGCGCGTCATCGACCCGCGCGTCAAGGAGAACATGGCGGGCGTCCTTGCCGACATCCAGTCCGGTGCATTCGCCAAGCGCTTCATCGACGACCAGGACAACGGCGCCGTCGAGTTCAAGGAACTGCGTGCCAAGGCAGAGCAGCACCCGATCGAGGCCGTCGGCCGCGAACTGCGCTCGCTCTTCTCCTGGAAGCAGCAGGACGAGGACTACGTGGATGGCTCCGCGGCCCGCTAAGCCCCTTCACCCAGGGATCTTTGCGGTACGGCAGTTGCCGTAGCAATTAAACAAAGAACGCCGTTCGGGATAGGCTCGAAAAGAAGCCGCCCGGCATGGAGGCCGGACCCGGTATACCGGGTCCGGCCTTCGTCGTAACGGAATCGTTTCACCAAAACCCCACCTGAAAAAAGAGAGCTAAAGAGGTCACCGGTGACTAGCACCAAGCCAGTAGTACTCCTCGCCGAGGAACTTTCGCCCGCCACGATCGAGGCCCTTGGTCCGGATTTCGAGATCCGCCAAACCGACGGTGCGGACCGTTCCCAGCTGCTCTCCGCAATTGTCGACGTCGACGCCATCCTGGTGCGTTCAGCTACCCAGGTTGACGCGGAAGCAATAGCCGCAGCCAAGAACCTCAAGATCATTGCCCGCGCGGGCGTCGGCCTCGACAACGTGGACATCAAGGCCGCGACCCAGGCCGGTGTCATGGTGGTCAACGCACCGACGTCGAACATCGTCTCCGCGGCCGAACTGACGGTCGGCCACATCCTTAGCCTTGCCCGCCACATCCCGCAGGCGAGCTCCGCCCTCAAGGGTGGCGAATGGAAGCGCTCGAAGTACACGGGCATCGAGCTCTTCGAGAAGAAGATCGGCATCATCGGCCTTGGCCGCATCGGAGCCCTTGTGGCTGCCCGTTTGCAGGGCTTCGAGACCGAGATCCTGGCGTACGACCCCTACATCACCTCGGCCCGGGCAGCGCAGCTCGGCGTCAAGCTCGTCACCTTGGACGAACTGCTGGAGAAGTCCGACTTCATCACCATCCACATGCCCAAGACCCCCGAAACGGTCGGCATGCTGGGCGCGGACGCCTTCAAGAAGATGAAGGAAACGGCGTACGTGGTCAACGTTGCACGGGGTGGACTGATTGACGAAGCGGCTCTCCACGAGGCGCTCCAGGATGGCCAGATCGCCGGTGCCGGCATCGACGTCTTCGTCAAGGAACCGAGCACCGAACTCCCGTTCTTCGGCCTGGACAACGTCATCGTCACGCCCCACTTGGGCGCTTCCACTGATGAAGCCCAGGAAAAGGCCGGCGTCTCCGTCGCGAAGTCCGTGCGGCTCGCACTTGCCGGGGAACTCGTGCCGGACGCGGTCAACGTTGCCGGCGGCGTCATCGCCTCCGACGTACGGCCGGGCATCCCGCTGATCGAAAAGCTGGGTCGCATCTTCACCGCGTTGACCCATGCATCGTTGACGCAGATCGACGTCGAAGTTGCCGGCGAAATCTCCACTTTGGACGTCAAGGTCCTTGAGCTTGCGGCTTTGAAGGGCGTGTTCGCCGACGTCGTCACCGAGCAGGTTTCCTACGTCAACGCTCCCGTGATCGCCGAGCAGCGTGGAATCAACACCCGCTTGATCACCACCTCCGAAGCAGAGGACTACCGGAACGTCCTGACCATCCGCGGCGCATTGAGCGACGGCTCGCAGATTTCGGTGGCCGGCACGCTCACTGGACCCAAGCAGGTCCAGAAGCTGGTCGGCGTCAACGGCTACGACGTCGAAATTCCGATCAGCGAACACCTCGTGGTGGTTTCCTACGCGGACCGTCCCGGCGTCATTGGCACCATTGGCCACATCCTCGGCATGAACAACATCAACATCGGCGGCATGCAGGTTGCCCGCCAGAGCGAAGGCGGCCAGGTTCTCGCGCTGCTGACGATCGATAGCTCTGTGCCCCAGCAGGTGCTCGAGGCCATCAAGGCCGGCATCGGGGCCGAGATGGTCCGGGAAGTGGACCTGGAGGACTAGCCTCTCTCCGCGTTCGCGATAGCAAAATGTGCCCGGGTTCACATCGGACACAGATAGTTGGCCGGTCTGCCTACAATGGCTTGGTCCGAAAATCGGATCCGGCGGCAGGCCGGCCAATACCTTTTACACACGCCCGGTGGATTCCTTTTGCCTTGCATGGATCCAGGGAGAGCTGTGTGCACGCCCGCAATCCAGGACTCAGGGAGCCCTATGAACGCCGTCCAGAGGTTCATCAGAAGCCGTGTGCTGCTGCTGACCGCGGCCATTTTGATCGTCGCCATGTGCTTGTCCGTATTCATCCAGACCCAATCGCAGGCTGCGCTCAACCGGACGGTGGATGAAAATTCACGCGGTTTGTACGACATCCTTGTGCAGGCCAAGTCGGCCAATTCCAAGGACGGCGGCGCACTCATCCAGCCGGACATCGCTACGGGCCAAGGCGGGATCAGCTTCCAACAGCTTGAAAAGATCCGTGGACTCGACGGCACTTCGGTCGCCGCACCGATCAGCCTCGTTTCGCGCGTCACCCAGAACCTGGAGACGCCCCGGCTCGACGCAATGGACTACCTGGGCTACAACGCCGGCCTTGCCGGCGGGGCAACTGCGGGAGACCCGACCGGAACGGACGCCAAGAACTGGCCGGCTCCGGAATCGGTCCTTTCCGACCAACCCAAGAAATACCGGCTGACGGCAACCGCCGTGAGTTCGGACGGAGTCTCCGACCACACCCTGTTCACCACCAGCGCCGAGGGCACCCTGGGCAAGGGAAAGGTTGTCGAGCAACAGACGGCTGGCGGCAAGAGCATCCAGATCACCGGTCCCGCGGGGGAGACCGGCATCAAGTTCCCGGCACCGGCGGGCGGTTCCGAGCACAATCTGTTCAACCTTTCAGTGGCGCTGCCGATGGCTCCCCAAGTAACCGAGTCCGTGGTCGCCGTCGACCCCACCGCCGAACGCGCCCTCCTCGGCTCGGCGGGAGACTTCCTGGCGCCTTTGCAGAAGGCGCCACCTGCCGATGCCCGTAATGCAGGGGCGATCGGACGCTACTTCGAGCAGCTCTTTGCCAAGAGCCCCACACAGCAGGAACTCGAGGACGGCCCGGACTTCCTTGGCGTGAAGCTCAAGTATTGGGCGCCGCTTATGACCCAGTACCAGCAGGCCAAGCTCGCGGGGCAGCTCACCGATTCATCGCAGGCGATTCCGCTGATTGTCCGCCAGGGCACGTCACTTGACCTCAAGTACTCGGTGAAGATCGAGGAAATCGACGATTCGGGCAAGGTCGTCAAGGACGTAGGCACGGTCTCGCGTTCCTTGGACAAGGACTACCTGCCATTCGTTTCACGGTCGCCGTTCGCGCTCGAATGGCCCGGGTCCACGGACCACAGCCAATTGCTCGGGAACACCGGCAACTTCAGCCAGGGCCTGTATCAGCCGGCGCAGTGGACCACGGACTTCGCCGCCGCGCCTAAGTACAAGGACGGCGACACTTCCGCCAACGGCTCGGTGCAAAAATCCGCCACCCCCGGCGACTGGGTGACGGTTAACAAGTTGCCCGAGAAGTCTGCCTTCGGGGCAATCGTGGACCAGGCCCAGCGCACGCCAGTGCAGGAACGCTCCTACCGTGACAACCTCGCGACCGGCTCCAAGCCGGCCACTCCCTTGCCTATGGTCTATGGGACATTCGACCCGGCCCAGATCCAGAAGGCCGCGGGCGATGTCAACAAACTGCCCTTGGGTGGCTACGATCCTGCTCCGATGACGCTTGAGAAGGATGGCTCGGGCAACAGCACCGCCGCCGAAGTCCTCAAGCCGTCGTTGAGCGCCACCGGCCTCGTCAGCCAGTCCGCAGGCGCAATTACCGACTACTACGGTTTGGCTGCGGCCCGCGGCTACACCTCCAACGCCGACGTGATCGACGCCGTCCGCGTCCGCGCCAGCGCTCCGGGCAACTGGAAGCAGGCTCAACCGGAGGTGGACAAGTTGGCTGCCGAGATCCGCGATATGGGGCTTGAGGCGACCGTCGTGGCCGGGTCCGCGCGCGAAGACGCCAACATTTTCGTCCCGGGTTACTCGAAGGACGACGCCGGCAAGGAAGCCGCGCTGGGCACCGTCCAGCAGTCGTGGGTACGGCAGGACGCAGCCGACGCCGTTTCGGGTTCCTTGACGAGCACCAACATCACTTTGTTGTTCCTGACGCTGTGCGGGGCCACCTTGCTGACCGGTGCATCCACGGTGAGCTACATCCGGCAACGCCGCAGCGAAGCAGGCATCCTGCGGGCCATGGGGTGGAACCAGAAAAAGATACGCAGCTGGGTCCTTGAGGAATTCGGCATAGGGGCGGCGATTATCGCCGTGGCGGGCATCGCGTTGAGCCTCTTGAGCTGGAACCTCGCGACAGCCATTGTTTCCGCCTCCGTGCTGCTCATCTATTTCGCTGCCGCTTTCTTCGCCGCCCAGCAATTGCGGCACCGGGATGTGGTGGACCAGGAACCGCAACACGATGAACGACTCATCGCCATCGACTCGCCCCTCACGTTCGCTTACCGCCAATTGGCAACAAACCGTTTCAACTCGATTGCGCTGGCTATTGCGGTCGGAGTGTTCGGCACCGCAGTCGGTGCCCTGATCGCCCTGCTGATCGACATTCCGCGGGCGGCTGGAGCGAGCGCACTCAGCGGACTTGCCGCCGCTTCCATTGCCCTGCCGAGCGTGGTCCTCGCGATCGGCGGAGTGTTCGTCGGGCTGGTGTTGACCTTGGTGACCGGGCGCTTCGAACTCCACGCCAAGCGTGAACAAATCGGCACGCTCCGGGCCATGGGCTGGAACCCGGACATGCTGGGCCAGGTCCGGTTCTTCGAAAATGCCCTCGTGGGCGCCGTCGCGCTGGTCCTCGCCATCCTTGGCGCCCTGGGCCTTGGCCTCCTCCTCGCCCCGTATGCCGCCTTGTGGGCAGCCCTGGCCGGCTTTGTGGCTGTACTTTGCTGGATTCCCATCGCAACGAAAGTGGTCAAATGACTGACAATCTCAACCCCGAGCTGACTACGACGACGGAATCCACCGATGAGTCGCAGCTGACCCGTGCCAACACGATCGTGAAGGCCGAGGACCACGCGAGGCCCTTGCAATTGAGCAACATCACCATCCGGTACGGTGGCGACAGGGGCGGCGCCGAGCCGGTCACCGTCGTCGAGGACTTCAACCTCACGCTGCACGCCGGTGAGATGCACTGCATCGCCGGCCGAAGCGGATCGGGCAAGACCAGCATCCTGACGGTGGGCGCGGGACTCACGTTCCCGACGTCGGGCCGGGTGCTCTGGGAAGGCGACTCGCTTGAACAGATGGGCGACGACGAAATCGCCGACCGCCGTCGCGCGCTGATCGGTTATGTGGACCAGGGCGGTGCCTTGATTGACGGCATGAGCGCCTTGGAAAACGTGCTGCTGCCAGCGGTTCCCGACGGCGAAGTCGAACAGCGGACGGAAATGGCCAAGGACCTTCTGGACCTCGTGGGACTGGGGCGCCGCATGCGCCATCGTCCCGCGCAGTTGTCCGGTGGGGAACGCCAGCGCGTCGCGATCGCCCGCGCACTCATCCTGGGCACCCGGGTCCTTGTGGTGGACGAGCCCACGGCGAGCCTTGACCGGGCTTCGGCCAACCGCATCATCAGCATCCTCAAGGACACCACCAACGACGGCATTGCGGTACTTGTGGCGTCGCACGATCATGAGCTTGTCCGGCTCAGCGATACGCTGACTGAACTGAACTAGCAACCGATGCCATCGGGGCCGGCCGTCGATTTCGGCCGGTCCCGTCTTCCATCTCCAAGAGAAGGTAACTTCGTAGAGTGACGTCTCCAGAAAAAACCCCGTTCTACATCACTACGGCCATCACGTACCCCAACGGCGAACCGCATATCGGCCACGCCTACGAGTACATCGCCACTGACGCGATGGCCCGCTTCAAGCGCCTTGACGGCTTCGATGTGATGTTCCTGACCGGTACGGACGAGCACGGCATGAAGATCGCCCAGGCTGCCGACAAGGAAGGCATCACGCCGAAGGAACTCGTGGACCGGAACGCCGAAATCTACAAGGCCGCCCACGCCGCTTTGGGGATTTCGTACGACCGCTTCATCCGCACCACCGACGCCGACCACTATGCTGCCTCGCAGGCCATCTGGAAGAAGATGGAAGCCAACGGCGATATCTACCTGTCCAAGTACGAGGGCTGGTATTCGGTGCGCGACGAGGCGTACTACACGGAAGACGAGACCGTGGTGAAGGACGACGGGGTCCGCTACTCGGTCGGTACGGACACCGAAGTGACCTGGACAGCAGAGGAGAGCTACTTCTTCCGCCTCTCCGCGTACCAGGACAAGTTGCTGGCCCTGTACGAATCCCAGCCGGAGTTCGGGGCGCCGAACTACCGTTTCAACGAAGTCATCAGCTTCGTCAAGCAAGGACTGCAGGACCTGTCCATCAGCCGCACCACGTTCGACTGGGGAGTCCCGGTTCCCGGCAACGACAAGCACGTGATGTACGTGTGGGTCGACGCCCTGACAAACTACCTGACCGGCGTCGGCTACCCGGACGTCGAGTCGGAGCGCTTCAACAAGTTCTGGCCCGCGGACGTCCACGTCATCGGCAAGGACATTTCCCGCTTCCACGCCATCTTCTGGCCCGCATTCCTCATGAGCGCAGGCCTTGAGCTGCCCAAGCGCGTCATGATCCACGGCTTCCTGACGAACAACGGCGTCAAGATGTCCAAGTCCCTGGGCAACGTGGTTGCTCCGCAGGACTTCGTGGAGCAATACGGCCTGGACCAAGTGAGGTTCTTCTTCCTGCGTGAGGTGCCGTTCGGTGCGGACGGCAGCTACAACCACGAGGCCATCGTGGGCCGGATGAACGCGGATCTGGCCAACAACTTCGGCAACCTCGCTCAACGTTCGTTGTCCATGGTGGCCAAGAACTGCGAAGGCAAAGTTCCGGTTCCGGGCGGATTCACGGCCGAGGACTCCGCGTTGCTGGCGCAGGCTTCCGGCCTCCTTGATGCCGCACGCGCAGCTTTTGAGAAGCAGGAATTCAGCCGTGCCCTTGAGGCGATCTGGTCCGTGCTGGGTGACACCAACGCGTACTTCGCCGAGCAGGCACCGTGGGTCCTGCGCAAGACCGACGTCGAGCGCATGAACACGGTTTTGTACGTCACGCTGGAGGTAGTCCGCACGGTGGCGATCCTCGCCCAGCCGGTCATGCCGACGTCGGCCGCCAAGTTGCTGGACGCATTGGGGCAGATGGAGGGCGAGGCGCGCCAGTTCACCGCCCTGGCCACGCCGATTGCCGCCGACACGCAGCTCCCGGCACCAGTGCCGGTTTTCCCGCGTTACGAGGAGCCCGCCGAGTCCTAGGCGCTCGCTTCGAGTTGCGTTTTCAAGCGCTCCCTCACCTGGCCGGACCTGGCCGAGTGGGGGAGCGTTTTTGTTCCCGTCCTATGGCTGCGTGCCTTCGGGGACAACGTCGACAGCTCGTTGTGTTTCCAAGTGGTCTCTTCGTGCGGGCGAGTGGGGGCCGGCCCGGTGCAGGTAGCGGCCAGGACAAGACGCGCTGGAACCTGTACCTAAACGCGTACACTCCACTCGCGTTAATCAGGAGGCAAAAACCTAGCCTGAAAAGCAAGCGAATTGATGGCACTTTCTGGGGAGTAACTGTCAAGATTCATCTCGCTGCTTGAGGTCCACCGCACTTATTCCTACTTGGTCTCATAGATGGTTACTCCGCAAAGTCCGGTCAATTCGAACCTGATTTGCCGGGAGGAACCGAAATGAAAAGAACTATTGCGACCGTGGGGGTCGTGGGTCTGGGGTTGCTGGGTGCCGCCGTGTCGGCCAACGCAGCAACAACAGACAAGATCACGATCTGCCATGCAACTCATTCAGCGACGAACCCGTACGTGGAATTGACCATTAAACTCAGTACATTGTCCGGGCATGCAGGGGATGCTAACGACATTATTCCCGCAAACTCCGGCAATATTCTGCCCAATGGCCAGAACTTGACTCCGGAAAACATCGCAATCCTCAACTCAGGGTGCAAGCTTGCAGACCCGCCTGTGGTTAGCCCGCCGGCGACTACACCGCCGGTTAGCCCGCCCGCGACTACGCCGCCGGTTGACCCGCCGGCGACCACGCCGCCGGTTGACCCGCCGGCGACCACCCCGCCGGTTGACCCGCCGGCGACCACCCCGCCGGTCGACCCGCCCGCGACCACCCCGCCGGTCGACCCGCCCGCGACCACCCCGCCGGTTGACTCGCCGGCGAGCACCCCGCCCGCGACCACGCCGCCAGTGGATCAGTCGGTGCCCGTGACATCCGTGGTTCCACCGGCCGCGGCGCCAGCGCCCGAGGCCGCCGCACCTGCGGCCGCGCCGGTGCCCGTATCGGCACCGGTCGCCGCTACTCCTGCCGCAGCCGGTGGGGCGCCCGCTGTTTCGCCTACCGCCCCGGTAACCAATGTGGGCTACAACGTCCAGACAGCCGTCGGTGCGCGGCCGGACGCCGGTATCCCGGCTTGGCTTGCCGGCCTGACTGGGCTCTTCGGCGCAGTTGCCGCCTTCGTGATTTCGAAGAGCGGCATGCGGGCCCGGAAGGCCCACCGCTAGGCAGACCCGGCTGGGTGCCGCACGCGAATGTTCGGCACCCAGCCACTTGCTTCACAATCTCCAGGAGTGATCATGGCCAGTCACCGCTCCACGCGTAAGCCCCGTGCACGTGGCATCGGCGGCGTCCTGATCAGTCCCAGGGACCTTCTCGTGTTGGCGATCTGCGCGGGTGGCCTGCTCGTGTCCTGGGTGGTCTATGGCGTTTCAGGCTCCGGCAGTCCACCCGCGTTCGGCGCGGGCCAGACGGCGGGGGCATCGATCGGTGCGGCGGTCCCTTCGGCTTTCCCGGCGAGTTCAACGGCGGACGCCGTTGCCGGGACCCGGACGCCGTCATCGCCGGCTCCTTCGGACAAGCCCTCAGCGATCCACGAGGCTTTGGGCGCACCTTCCGCGCCGGGAATCTCGTTGCCGGCCGCGTCGGCTCCGGTGAGGATTACTTATCCGGCGGCCAACCTTGACGTGGCGATACACCCGCTGCAGCCAGACCCGGCTGCAGCGAGCGGGGACGGCATTGAGCCGCCGGAGACCATGGACGGATATTGGCTCAGTACGTTTGGCACCCCGGGTGCTGGATCGACGAACACCACCTACGTGATCGGGCACAGTTGGGAAGGACTTGATGCTCCGTTCAACCATCTCAGTTCGGCAGCAGCCACCGGAGATGATCTCAAGGTGGTTACGGCAACGGGAACGATGACCTACAAAGTCGAGTCCGTCACCACCTACACAAAATCGAATTTGAAGGACAGTCCTATCTGGAACGCGGTAGCCAACCGTTTGGTGATCATCAGTTGCTACACGCAGGACCTGTGGGGCAAGAATGTTGCAGTGGTTGCTTCACCGGTTCCCGGCGGATAACGCACCAGAAGGCCGGGAACGGGCGACAGCTGTTCGAATGGCGAGACGATTTTGACCAGCATGTGGATGCCTTGGCACCCTGAAAGCATGAGCGCAACACACCCCTCCGCAACGATCAACCTGGCCGTCATCCCCGGTGACGGCATTGGCCCCGAAGTCATCGCCGAAGCCCTCAAGGTCTTGGAAAAGGTTGTCGCCGAGGAAGGCGTTGCCCTCGAGCAGACCGAGTACAAGCTCGGGGCCCAGCACTGGCTCGAGACGGGAGAGACTCTTCCGGACGAAGTCCTGGAGGACCTGCGCACCCGGGACGCCATCCTGTTCGGCGCGGTTGGAGCTGCCCCCGGCGATACCCGCATCCCTTCGGGCATCATTGAACGCGAGATGCTGCTCAAGCTCCGCTTCAGCCTGGACCACTTCGTGAACCTGCGGCCGTCCCGGCTGTACGGCACCGTCGGCAGCCCCTTGGCCAGCCCGGGCGAGATCGATTTCATCGTGGTCCGCGAAGGAACCGAAGGCCCCTATGTGGGCAACGGCGGAACCCTGCGTGGAGGCACTCCGCACGAAGTCGCAACGGAAGTTTCGCTCAACACGGCCCACGGCGTCGAACGCGTCGTCCGGGACGCCTTCCGGCGCGCAAGCCAGCGGCCCCGCAAGCACGTGACCCTGGTCCACAAGCACAACGTCCTGGTTTTCGCCGGCCACCTGTGGAAGCGCACGGTTGAAGCCGTAGCCAAGGAATTCCCCGAGGTCACCCACGACTACCTGCACATTGACGCGGCCACGATCTTCATGGTGACCGACCCCTCGCGCTTCGACGTGATTGTCACCGACAACCTGTTCGGCGACATCATCACGGACCTCGCCGCAGCCGTCACCGGTGGCATCGGCCTGGCTGCTTCCGGAAACATCAACATGGACCGCACTGCTCCATCCATGTTCGAACCGGTCCACGGTTCCGCTCCGGACATCGCCGGCCAGCAGAAGGCGGATCCAACCGCCGCCATTCTGTCCGCTGCGCTCCTGCTTGACCACCTTGGCTACTCGAACGCGGCCCGCAGGATCGAAACAGCGGTGGTGGCAGACATTGAAAGCCGGACCGGCGAAACCCGCAAGACGGCTGCCATTGGCGACGCCATCGCGGCCGCACTTTAGTTCCCCTACTCGGGCGTAAGCTTTACTTGGATTATTTACCTGCTGCCGTGGTCCGTCGCTGAACCATATCCTCCAAGAGAAGGTTCGCTCTGACAGGTAGCCGACTGGAGGAAACATGACTCAGACTGCCCACGGCGTCGAATTCAGCCAGCAACTCTCGGAGAACCCGAAGTCTGCTGAGGAGCGTGCAGAAATCCTGGCAAACCCGGGATTTGGCGACTACTTCACCGACAACACCGTCATCGTCGACTACAGCGTCGACGCAGAGGGCAAGGGCGGCTGGCACAGCGCCCGGGTCGAGGCTTACGGACCGATTTCCCTGGATCCTTCGGCGGCCGTTTTCCACTACGGCCAGGAAATCTTCGAGGGACTCAAGGCTTACCGCCACGCCGACGGCTCGGTGTGGACGTTCCGTCCCGAGGCGAACGCGGCCCGTTTGAACAAGTCGGCCCGTCGCCTGGCCCTTCCAGAACTCCCGGAGGAGTACTTCCTCGGCGCTATTCGTGAACTCGTCCAGGCGGACAAGGAATGGGTTCCGTCGGGAGACGGCGAGGCCTTGTACTTGCGGCCCTTCATGATTGCCACCGAGGCTTTCCTCGGTGTCCGCGCAGCCCGCGAAGTGTCCTTCCGGGTCATCGCTTCGCCGGCCGGCAACTACTTCGGCGGCGAGCTCAAGCCGGTGTCCATCTGGATTTCCCGCCAATACGCCCGTGCGGGCCGCGGCGGTACGGGCGCTGCCAAGTGCGGCGGCAACTACGCCGCGTCGCTCATTGCCCAGATGGAAGCCGAAGCCAACGGCTGCAAGCAGGTCCTCTTCCTGGACCATTTCAACGACGACGCCGTTGAAGAGCTTGGCGGCATGAACGTCTTCTTCGTCATGAAGGACGGCTCGCTGGTCACTCCGGCGCTCACGGGCACCATCCTCGAAGGAGTGACCCGTTCTTCGGTCATCCAGGTGGCCAAGGACATGGGCCGCGAGGTTTCCGAACGCAAAATCACCCTCGCCGAGTGGCGTGAAGGCGTGGCCAGCGGCGATATCGCAGAGGTCTTCGCGTGCGGCACCGCGGCCGTGATCACGCCTATCGGCGTACTGAAGGACGAGACGGAATTCATCGGTTCCGAGGACGCGAAGGCCGGTGAGACCACCATGGCCATCCGCGAGCAGCTCCTGGGCATCCAGACGGGAAGCATCGAGGACCGGCACGGCTGGCTGACGCGCCTCGCCTAAGTCCCCACCGGCTCCCAAGCCTCGAAAGCTCGGCTCGGGTCCCTCGCCGGCGTGGGTCCTGTCTTGGAGCCCGACGGCGGCCCTCCACTTCGGTGGCCTGGCCGCCGTCGGCGTTTATCCCCGCGGGACGAGCAGCGGGCGCCGCTACTGCGGCAGCGGCCGCTTGATCATCGGTTCCATGAGCGCTTCCATGTGCGCCTGCAGGTAATGCTGTCCCGCGACTGAAGGATGATCGCCGTCAGGGCCGATGAGGTTCGCGACGTCGTCAACGATCCAGCCAAGCTCGATCGGGTCCACGAACTCGGCGCCTGCCTTCAAGGCAGCTGCCTTGTCTTCGTCCCTGATATCGAGGCATTCCTGCTCGGGAGTGCTCCTGTAGGCGGGAGGGCCCACGACGAGGATCGCGGCTCGGGGAGCATGTTCCTTGGCGGCGGCGAATGCCTGCGATGCCGCGAGTTCGGTTTGCCCAGGCGGGGAGCCCATGTCGTTCTCGGAACCAAAGAACAGGACCAATCGGGCATCGGAGGTTACTGACTGGACGACTTGTGATCCGAAGGTCGAGCCGCCGTTGCCGATGCTCACGTATCCGCTTCCGTCCTGCGCGGCGTTGACGATGGTCGCCTGGTACTGCTGGAAGGCGGGATCGTTTTCCACGAGGTTTGGCCAGGCGTCCGCGGGGGAGGTGCCGTGGCCTGTGCTGAGCGAATCGCCGATGATCACCACCGTGGTCCGTGGGGTTGCCGTAGGGGAGGGCAGACCGGTGTCTGTGGAACAAGCACTCAGCACGAGGGCGGCTGCAACTGCCATCGCCGCCCACCAGAGCCGCCTGCGGGCCCCGCAGATTCGCAACATTGAAATCCCCCTACTGCCTGGACCCATGCTACGGGGTTCGGGGTTTCGGGGTTCGGGGCTTATGCAAAGATGGAGTCGTGAGTTCGGTCGATGACGCCTCCTTCGTCAAAAGCAGCACCCTGACCCGGTACCGGCTGGCGCCCAATCCGGGCCCGATGAGCCTCGACGGCACCAATTCGTACGTCATCGGAGCGCCTGGTTCCGCCGGGGTGGTGGTTGTGGATCCCGGTCCGCTCGACGAAACGCACCTTGCCGCGCTGGCCGCGAGCGGCGCCGTCGAACTCGTCCTCATCACGCATCGCCACAAGGACCATACCGAGGCCTCCGTGCGATTCCGGGAACTCACCGGGGCGCCCGTCCGGGCAGCGGACCCTGCACACTGCCACGGCGGCGAACCATTGCGCAACGGCGAGGTCATCCAGGCCGGCGGAGTCCCGATCCGCGTCTTGTCCACTCCCGGGCACACCTCGGATTCGGTCTGTTTCCACCTGCCGGGTGACGGTCCGAGCGGCTCCGTGCTGACCGGCGACACCATCCTCGGCCGCGGCACCACTGTCCTGGATTATCCCGACGGCACCTTGCGCGACTACCTCGCGAGCCTCGACGTCCTTGAGGCACTTGGTCCGGCAACCCTGTTGCCCGCGCACGGACCGGTCCTTCCGGCGGTGGATGCGGTGTGCCGCGAGTACCGTGCCCACCGGGAAATGCGGCTGGACCAGATCCGTGCCGCCCTCTCGCGAATCGGCGCGCAAGCAGACGTCCATGCCGTCACCGACGTGGTGTATCCCGACGTCGACCCTTCCGTGCGGTGGGCCGCGGAAACTTCGGTTGCGGCGCAGTTGGACTACCTCCGCGGCTGACGCGGGCGTGGCGTCCGGGCGCCGACCGGCTACTCCCGGACGGTAGGGTAGGAGCCATGCGTATCGCCCGGTTTGTTGTTGATTCTGATCCCGTCTACGGCGTCGTCGAAGGTGAGCCCGGCAGTGAGTTTGTCACTGCGATCCACGGGGATCCCTTCTTCAACGGTGTTGAGCGGACTTCCGTCCGCCACAAGCTTGAGGACGTTCGCCTCCTGGCGCCCATCATTCCCCGCAGCAAGGTCATTGGCGTCGGACGAAACTTCGCTGAGCACGCGAAGGAACTTGGCAACGAGGTGCCGCAGCAGCCGCTGCTCTTCCTGAAGCCGAATACCGCCGTGGTGGGCCCCAACGATCCCATCGTCCTTCCGGAATTCTCGGAGGAAGTCTCATTCGAAGCCGAACTTTGCGTCGTCATCGGCCGGATTTGCAAAGACGTGCCGGAGGACCGCGCCGACGACGTCATTTTCGGCTACACCTGCGGGAATGACCTCACCGCACGGGACGTCCAGAAGACCGACCTGCAGTGGGCCCGCGCGAAGGGCTTTGACACCTCGGCACCGTTGGGTCCGTGGATCGAGACGGAACTGGATCCTGAGGACCTGGCGATCAAGGGCTGGCTCAACGGCGAACTCCGCCAGGACGGCAGCACCAACCAGATGATCCGCGGCGTGCGCGAGCTCGTGTCCGTTGTTTCGCAGGCATTCACGCTGTTGCCCGGCGATGTCATCATGACTGGAACACCGGCCGGCGTAGGCCTCGTGCAGGAAGGCGACCGGTACGAGGTCGAGATCGAAGGCATCGGCCGCTTGTCCAACCCGGTGGTCCGCCGCTAGGCGACACTGCATGTAAGGTCCGACGGCGGCACCCGGCGGCGCGGTGAACGGAAAGCCGGGTGCCGCCGTCGGGCGCTTCCTCCGGCGAATTCCGGCAGGTTCCACGCGGTAAAGTTGGAACCACTATGACTACTGCTGCCACGTCGAACTCTTCAACTTCGTCAATTCCCGCCGTCAACGCCGAAACCCCTGTCCGCGTCCGGTTCTGCCCTTCGCCCACGGGAACCCCGCACGTCGGATTGATCCGTACGGCACTCTTCAACTGGGCGTACGCGCGGCACACGGGCGGCAAGCTGGTTTTCCGCATCGAAGACACCGATTCCGCCCGTGACAGCGAAGAGAGCTACCACCAGTTGCTAGAGGCGCTGAAGTGGCTCGGCATCAACTGGGACGAAGGCGTCGAGGTGGGCGGTCCCCACGAACCGTACCGCCAGTCGCAGCGCAGCGACATCTACCAGGACGTCATCGCCAAGCTGAAGGCCGGCGGGCACATCTACGAGTCCTACTCCACCCCCGAGGAAATTGAAGCCCGGCACCGTGCGGCCGGCCGCGACCCCAAGCTCGGATACGACGGATTCGACCGTCACATGACCGAGGAACAGCTCGCGCAGTACAAAGCCGAAGGCCGCCAGCCTGTGTTGCGCCTTCGCATGCCGGATGAAGACTTGACCTTCAACGACCTCGTCCGCGGTGAAATCACGTTCAAGGCCGGTTCCGTGCCGGACTTCGCCGTGGTGCGCGCCAACGGTGCGCCCTTGTACACCCTGGTGAATCCAGTGGACGACGCCATCATGGGAATCACCCACGTCCTCCGCGGCGAGGACCTGCTCAGCTCGACCCCGCGGCAGATCGCCCTCTACCGCGCCCTGTACGCGATCGGTGTGGCCGAGTACATGCCGGAGTTCGGCCACCTTCCCTACGTCATGGGCCAGGGCAACAAGAAGCTCTCCAAGCGCGATCCCGAATCCAGCCTGTTCCTTCACCGCGAGCGTGGCTTCATCCGCGAAGGACTGCTCAACTACTTGTCGTTGCTGGGATGGTCCCTCAGCGCGGACGAGGACATCTTCACGGTCGAACAGCTCGTGGAGCATTTCGACATCCACGATGTCCTGGGCAACCCGGCGCGCTTCGACCTCAAGAAGGCCGAAGCCATCAACGGCACCCATGTCCGTATGCTGACGCCCGGGGACTTCCGGGAGCGGCTTGTCCCGTACCTGCGCACCGCCGGTTTCGTGGGTGAGATCCTGACCCCGCGCGAGGAGGAGATCCTCGCCGAAGCGGCACCCCTGATCCAGGAACGGATCACCCTTTTGGGTGAAGGGCCGGAAATGCTCGCCTTCCTGTTCAAGGGCGACGACAAGATCGACATCGCCGAGGACGCCCGCAAGGGCCTTCCCGAGAATCTGGGCGAGGTGCTCGACGCAGCGCTGGCAGCCTTGGAGCCCGTGGAAGACTGGAGCGCCGAGGGTATCCAGACGGCGCTCAAGCAGGCACTCGTCGAGGATCTCGGCATCAAGCCGCGCCTCGCGTTCGGCCCGGTCAGGACCGCCATCTCGGGCCGCCGCATCTCGCCGCCGCTCTTCGAATCGATGGTCATCCTGGGCAAGGAATCCTCGCTCACGCGTTTGCGTTCGTTCCGCGGCTAGACCAGGCAAACCGTGAGCAGCACATTCCACGCTTCGTTTGGCACGGTCAAAGGTGTCTTGTTCGACATCGACGACACCTTGGTGGACCTCGAGTTTGCCATGACCACCGCATTGCGTAACGTCAGCGAACATCTCCTGCCCGGCCTTGACCAGGCCGGGTGGGAGAAGTTCGGCCGCATCTTCACGCACGAGACCACTCATTTCTACGACCGCTACCTCGCGGGTGAATTGACCTTCAACGAGCAGAGGCTCCTGCGGGGACGGGCGGCATTGGGTCATTTCGGCGTCGAACTCAGCGGCGAGGAATCCCACGTGTGGCTCAACGACTACGCCCTCCTGCAGCCCAGCCTGGTGAGGGCTTTCAGCGATGTCGCGCCGATCCTCGATGCGCTTGACGCGGCTGGGATCCCATACGGTGCCGTCAGCAACAACGTTCACGATTACCAGCGGGTCAAGCTCGACAGCGCCGGGCTCGAACGCGTCTCGGTGCTGGTCGGGACCGACACCGTCGGGGTGCCCAAGCCGGACCCCGCCATCTACCTCGAAGGCGTCCGACGCCTTGGCACCGATCCGGCCGAGACCCTTTTCGTGGGGGACAACCGGCTGCTCGACGCAGACGGCGCCACCGCGGCGGGATTGCTCGGTGTTTGGCTGAACCGGACCGGGGAAGTCGTCGTCGATTTCAAGGGCACCGAAATCGACTCCTTGTCCCGATTGCTTGCCTGAACAGTTGAACCCGGCCGCACCAGGTGCTGCCCGGGTTCAACTGGAGCGGAAGCTGTCGGATGTGATGCAGCCAACAGGGCTTTTGCCCGACGCGGGTTCCTCTCGATTTGTGCGCATCGAAAGTCTCGGGTAGAGTAATTACTCGTGCTGAGGGGCACGGAGGGAAGGTTTAGGCCTGAATATCCGGCCTAAAAGCGCCAATGGGATATGGTGTAATTGGCAACACTACGGTTTCTGGTACCGTCATTCTAGGTTCGAGTCCTGGTATCCCAGCTCTGAATAATTCGGGTATTTGCCCGATAATTCAGGAGTTTCGAAGAGGTCCGCCGATTTGAAACGAAAGGGAATGTGTGAAATACTCATTCAGCTTGAATGGCGGAAACGGTGTTCGAGTAGAGAAATAAGGTACGGCCAGAAATAAAGTACGGCCAGAAATAAAGTACGGCAAGAAGTAAAGTGCAAGGCCCCATCGTATAGCGGCCTAGTACGCCGCCCTCTCACGGCGGTAACGCGGGTTCGAATCCCGCTGGGGTCACAAATTCCCCCGGAAACCCAAAGGGTTTCCGGGGGTTTCTTTTTTCCGAAGCTTTCTTTTTGCCCGAAACCCACTTGGTTGCGGGGTACTTACCCTTTTGGCGCCTTCACGGGCTTACAGCGCCGCTGCCGCGTCCCGGACTTTGATGAGGGTGCGCAGGTTCCTGGTAGTGGTGCTCACCTTGTAGCGGGCTTTCGAGGAGAGCTTGCTGAAGGGGCTGTCCAACGTTCCTCCGGCGGGAGCTAGCCATGCCGTGGCTTCGGGACCGAGCCGGACCTGCTCGACGCCGCCATTGCCAGGCTCTCCCAGTGCCGCTCCTGCGTCGAACAGTTCATCGAGCATGGCCGTATCCGAAGCCAGCGTGACGTAGCTGTGCGTCGTTTTGTCGTCGGCAGGATAGGGACAAACGTCTACCAGCTCGGCGAGCCTGCCGGCAGGGAGGACGACGACCCAAGCGTCATAGCCGAAGGTGTCCCTCAAGCATTTTTCAAAGGTTTCTTTGACCTGTGCGGCGTCCAATTCGCTTTGAAGCACGACGTTGCCGCTGGCCAGGAGGGTTTTGACGCCCGTGAAAGGGCAGGACGCGAGGGCAGCCTTCAGGTCGCCCATTTTGATGTTGATTCCGCCAACGTTGATGCCGCGGAGGAATACCGCAAAGCTGTTCATGCGCCAACCCTACTGGCAATGGCTGGCTGCACGGCTTTAGTCGTTGTTCTTCCGCAAGGCTTCGGTCAGGACGCGGGCAGCGTTGCACACTACTTCCGCGTGCAGCCGGCCAGGTTGGCGGGTAAGGCGTTCGATCGGACCCGAAATGGACACGGCGGCGATGACGCGGCCGGAAGGTCCGCGCACTGGTGCGGAGACTGAGGCGACCCCCGGTTCCCGTTCGCCGAGGCTCTGTGCCCAGCCCCGGCGTCGAACTCCCGCGAGGACCGTCGGCGTGAAACGCGCATTCTGGAGCCCGTCCAAGAGGCGGTCGTGGTCCTCCCAGGCGAGCAGGATCTGGGCGGCGGAACCTGCCTTCATGGACAGTTGGGTGCCTACAGGGATGGTGTCTCGCAATCCGATGGGGCGTTCGGCGGAAGCAACACACACTCGCCAGTCGCCCTGGCGGCGGAAGATCTGCGCGCTTTCACCGGTCGCATCGCGAAGTTGGACGAGAACGGGTCCGGCCGAGGCAATCAGCCGGTCCTCTCCCGCCGCGGAAGCGAGCTCGACAAGGCGGCTGCCAAGGACAAAACGGCCTTGGATATCCCGGCTGACAAGGCGGTGGTGGACGAGGGCCAGGGCCAGGCGGTGCACGGTCGGGCGTGCCAGTCCCGTAGCGGCCACGAGCTGCGCGAGGGTGGTGGGTCCCGCCTCAAGTGCGTCGAGCACTTGGGCCGCTTTATCGATGACGCCGACTCCACTAGAATTGTCCATGTAATGATATTGCCGTCTCAATATCTGAGATGCAAGTTGTTTCGCTGGCGCCGTTCGACGCGCTGATGTTCAGTTGAAGTAGTCAAGCCAACCGCACTGAAGGGAGCAGGCCGTGGGAAAGACACTGGCCGAAAAAGTCTGGGACGCGCACGTTGTGCGCAAGGGCGATGGTGAAGGAGCCAACGCCCAGCCGGATCTTTTGTTCATCGACCTGCACCTCGTGCACGAAGTCACCTCGCCCCAGGCCTTCGAGGGCCTGCGGCTCGCCGGCCGCCCCCTGCGCCGGCCGGACCTCACCATCGCTACCGAGGACCACAACACTCCGACGCTGGACATCGACAAGCCGATTGCCGACCTCACGAGCCGGACCCAGATCGAGACCCTGCGCCACAACTGCAAGGAGTTCGGCGTCCGCCTGCACTCCTTGGGCGATGCCGAACAGGGCATCGTGCACGTCGTCGGCCCGCAGTTGGGCCTCACCCAGCCTGGCATGACCGTTGTCTGCGGCGACTCCCACACGTCCACCCATGGCGCGTTCGGTGCGCTCGCGATGGGCATCGGAACGTCCGAGGTGGAACACGTCATGGCCACCCAGACGTTGTCGCTCAAGCCGTTCAAGACGATGGCAATCAACGTCGAGGGCACGCTGCGGCCCGGCGTGACAGCGAAGGACATCATCCTGGCCGTCATCGCCAAGATCGGCACGGGCGGTGGCCAGGGCTACGTCCTGGAATACCGTGGCTCCGCCATCCGGGCTTTGTCGATGGACGCCCGCATGACCATTTGCAACATGTCCATTGAAGCCGGTGCCCGCGCGGGCATGGTCGCTCCGGACCAGACGACGTATGACTACATGCAGGGCCGTCCCCACGCTCCGCAGGACGCCGATTGGGACGCAGCTGTGGAGTACTGGAACACGCTCCGCACCGACGACGATGCGCGCTTCGATGTTGAGGTGGACCTCGACGCCGACACACTGGAGCCCTTCGTGACGTGGGGTACCAACCCGGGACAAGGTGTCTCCCTGTCCGCCGAGGTCCCTTCTCCGGAAGACTTCGGCGACGAGAACGCCAAGCTCGCGGCCGAGCGCGCCCTGCAGTACATGGGACTTGAGGCCGGTACGCCCATGAAGGACATCCGGGTGGACACCGTCTTCCTGGGTTCGTGCACCAACTCCCGCATCGAGGACCTCCGCGCGGCGGCCGACATCATCCGCGGCCGGGAAAAGGACCCCAAGGTGCGCATGCTCGTAGTTCCCGGCTCCGCCCGGGTCCGCTTGGAAGCCGAAGCCGAGGGCCTCGACAAGGTCTTCAAGGAATTCGGTGCGGAATGGCGCTTCGCCGGTTGCTCGATGTGCCTCGGCATGAACCCTGACCAACTCGAACCGGGGGAGCGGTGCGCCTCCACGTCGAACCGCAACTTCGAAGGACGCCAAGGCAAGGGCGGGCGGACCCACCTGGTATCGCCGGTTGTTGCCGCTGCAACGGCCATCCGGGGAACGCTCAGTTCGCCGTCGGACCTCGAACCCGTCGCGGTCCCGGCATCCACCACCACCGACGCCGCCTAGGAGGATCCCATGGAAAAATTCACCACCCACACCGGTATCGGCGTCCCGCTGCGCCAGAGCAACGTCGACACTGACCAGATCATCCCTGCGGTGTACCTGAAACGGATCACCCGCACCGGCTTCGAAGACGCCTTGTTCGCCGGTTGGCGGAAGGACGAATCCTTCATCTTGAACCAGGAGCCCTTCAGCGCGGGTTCCGTGCTCGTGGCCGGCCCCGACTTCGGGACGGGATCTTCCCGTGAACACGCAGTCTGGGCGCTGAAGGACTACGGTTTCAAGGCCGTGCTGTCCTCCAGGTTCGCGGACATCTTCCGCGGCAACTCGGGAAAGCAGGGACTCCTGGCGGCCCAGGTGGCCCAGGACGATATTGAACTCATCTGGAAGGTGCTCGAAAACGCTCCCGGCACCGAAGTCAAAGTGGACCTCGTTTCCAAGACGGTGGAATGCGGCAACGTCGTGGCCCCGTTCGACATCGACGATTACACGCGGTGGCGCCTCCTCGAAGGCCTTGACGACATTGGACTGACGCTCCAGCACGAGGAAGACATCATGGCGTACGAGGCCACGAGGCCATCCTTCAAGCCGAAGACCCTCCCCGCGCGGACGCAGTAACATCCTGCCGGCCGTTCGTCGCGGCACGGATGCTCCGCTTCTTGAAAGGACAGGCGCACCCGAAGCATCGGGTGCGCCTGTCCTTTTTTGGGCACTTGCGGCGCGGAACTTTGCGGTGCAGAACTTTGGGGTGCGGACCTTTGGGGCACGCGGCCGAGGGCAGTAGGACCCGGGGCAACGGGCACCTTGTGCGATGTGGGTTTGCCGGATGTTCATGGCCTGATCCCGGCGTTGCGCAGTTTGTGGAGCAATTCGGCCGGATCCTTTGCAGCGGGCCACATCCATCGGACCACTGTCAGCCCTGTTGCGCGTAGCCGATCCTCACGGATCTTTTCCGCTTCCAGTACGTCTTCGGGAGTCCTTCCGGCCAGATATTCGCCTCGGCTGTATTTGGCCCAGCCATCGAATTCGCCCACGACGCCATGGTCCGGCCAGTAGAAGTCCGAGTAGCCGATGAGCCCGTCGGAGTCGTGGTGCGGCTCCTGGATCCGGGGCTTTGGAAGACCCGCTTGGATCATGACGGCCCGGCTGAGGGACTCGCCCGACGAGCCGGATCGGGGATCAGCCGCGGCGAGGACCCGGTGGGTTCGCTGCTGCTTTGCGTTGCTCAGGGTGCCAAGCGTGGAACGTATCCCGTCGCCGAATTCCTCCGGAGGCCGTCCCGTCCTCTGCCAAAACAACGCTGCACGGTCCACGGCCGGCAGTGATCCGGTCAATGGCAGTCGAATGGCGAGATCCCTGATGGTCCGGTCCTCGGAAGTCACCAGCAAGCCGTCCACGCGGGCTATTTCTGTATCTCCTATGCCTGCTGTCCGGCGCCGGATGCCGTTCTTGGACCTGCCCCCGCCGCGGCCAGGGAAGACCAAGGTTTCCACTTCGTCCGGGACGTCGACGAGTGGGAGGTCCCACAAAGCCGCCGCTGACTGGCCGCAAAAGACCGGCGGCTTGCGGGCGGCGTCGTTGACGGCCTGGATTTTGACCCGGAATCGTTCCCACGGTTCTAGATCCACCCAACGGTCCGGAGGACGGTACAGCCCACGTCGGATCCGCACGAGCTCTCCACGCCGGGCCGCCCTCGCGACGGTGCGACTCCCGTGGTCGTCGTCGGGGTTGGAGTACGGGGTGACCCAGGTATCGGGCCTGAAGGGTGCCATGCCTCCAGCCTCTGGCGTGAAACCCGCGGTGGCCAGCCCGCCGTCGTCGTATGTGGAAAACCCCGGTTACGCGAACACCGGCACCCCGCCCCACCGCAACCCGCCTCGGCACGATGCATTTCGAATCGGTAACGCCAGCTTTTATGCTTAGCTTGAGCCTTCGTAAGTGTGGGGGCATCAACGTGTGAGGAAACCGGTATAGATGAGTAGTGTCCTGACAATCCGCGGCGGAGTCCCTTTGACCGGCCGTGTCACCGTCAGAGGTGCCAAGAACCTTGTTCCCAAGGCCATGGTTGCTTCCCTCCTCGGCAACGAACCCTCGGTGCTGCGGAACGTCCCGGAAATCAAGGACGTGGAGGTCGTCACCAGCCTTTTGCAGCTCCACGGAGTGACCGTCGAAAAGGACCCGGTGACCGGCGATCTCACGCTGGACCCGAAGGGCGCCAAGACCGCGTCAAGCACGGCAATCGACGCACACGCGGGCGACTCCCGCATTCCGATCCTCCTGTGCGGCCCGCTGATCCATGCGATCGGCGAAGCATTCATCCCTGACCTCGGCGGTTGCAAGATCGGTGATCGGCCCATCGACTACCACCTGAATGTCCTGCGCCAGTTCGGTGCCGTCGTCGAGAAGCGTCCCGGCGGGATCCACATCTCAGCGCCCAAGGGGCTCCACGGCGCCAAGATCTCCCTGCCATACCCATCGGTCGGAGCCACGGAGCAAGTCCTCCTGAGCGCTACGCGTGCAGAGGGAATTACTGAACTCAGCGGTGCAGCCACCGAACCTGAAGTCGTCGACCTCATTGCGGTGCTGCAGAAAATGGGCGCCATCATCAGCGTCCAGACGGACCGCACTATCAGGATCGAAGGGGTCAAGGACCTCGGCGGCTACGACCACAGGGCCTTGCCCGACCGCAACGAATCGGCCTCATGGGCGTCGGCCGCACTTGTAACGCGAGGAGACATCTTCGTCGAGGGTGCGTCGCAGCGGGACATGATGACCTTCCTCAACACCTACCGCAAGGTGGGCGGGGGCATGGACATCCGCGAGGACGGCATCCGGTTCTACCACCCCGGCGGCAAGCTCAGCCCGCTCGTCCTCGAAACGGACGTGCATCCGGGCTTCATGACGGACTGGCAGCAGCCTTTGGTGGTTGCCTTGACGCAGGCCGAAGGCGTTTCGATCGTGCATGAAACGGTCTACGAGAACCGTTTCGGGTTCACCGACGCCTTGGCCCGCATGGGCGCGACCATCCAACTCCACCGCGAGTGCCTGGGCAGCGTGCCGTGCCGCTTCGGCCAGCGCAACTTCCTGCATTCCGCCGTGATTTCGGGACCGACTCCACTCAGGGGCACCGATATCGACATCCCCGATCTCCGCGGCGGATTCAGCCACTTGATCGCCGCGCTCGCCGCGACGGGCACCTCAAGGGTGACCGGGATCGACATCATCAATCGCGGCTACGAGCGCTTCACCGAAAAACTGGCCGCCTTGGGCGCCGATTTCGACATCAACGACGCCAAGTAACGGGGGATACCTTGAAGGAATCGGCCCAGAGCCGTGCCATGTTCGCTGTTCTCGCAGGCGTTGCGCGTCCGCTGATGAACCTCTTGATGGCGAAAAAGTGGGAAGGGACGGAGAAGCTCCCCGCCGGGGGCTTCATCGCCGCCCCCAACCACTGCACCGAGATCGACCCCGTCGTCGTAGGGCACATGCTCTACAACAACAAGCGCCCGCCGCACTTCCTCGCGAAGGCCGGTCTCTTCAAGGCGCCCGTCCTGGGTTCGTTGCTGCGTGCCACCAACCAGATTCCGGTGGAGCGTTCGACGACGGGTGCGAACCGATCGTTGCAAGCCGCCCAGGCGGTGGTTGATTCCGGGGGAGCGATCATCATCTATCCCGAGGGAACACTGACCCGCGATCCCGACTTGTGGCCGATGAAGGGGCACACGGGCGCAGCGCGCCTGGCTATCAAGACCGGAGCCCCGGTAGTGCCGATCGCCCATTGGGGTGCCCATGAGGTGTTCCCTCGATACGCGAAGCGCCTTTATGTCTTCCCCCGGAAGACTTCGAGGATCCTGGTAGGGGACCCCGTGGACCTCAGCGCGTTCAGGGACCGGCCCATGGACCGCACCACCCTGATGGAGGCAACGGACGTCATCATGGACGCCATTACCGAACTGCTTGCCACTTTGCGGGGGGAAGAACCGCCTGCCGAACGTTGGGACCCTGCGGCACATAACCAGTCCAAGCACGGTCGCTTTGAGAGCCAGGGATCCCAAGCCGGCGACTCCGCCGAGCGCAACGGCACGGACGGGCCGAAGTGACCGCTGGCGAATTGCTTGCTGCTGACTCCGCCGTTGTCGCGGTGCTTGGCGCCGGTTCGTGGGGTACTACTTTCGCGAAGGTCCTGGCCGATGCCGCCACGGCAACCGGGGTGCGGCGGGACATCCGGATGTGGGGCCGGCGGAGCGAGGTTGTTTCCCAAATCAACGCGGAGCACCGTAACGAGCAGTACTTGAAAGACGTTGCGCTTCCCGAGTCCATCACGGCATCAACGGATGTTTCCAAGGTGTTGGACGGCGCGGGAATCGTGATTCTGGCTGTCCCCGCCCAGTCGCTCAGGCTGCAGCTACGGGAATGGAAGCCGTTTGTTGCGCCGGGAGCTGTGGTGGTGTCCCTCATGAAGGGCTTGGAACTCGGTACGGATTCGCGCATGAGCCAGGTCATTTCGGAGGAACTGGGTATTCCGCACGAGCGGGTCGCCGTCATTTCCGGTCCCAACCTGGCCATGGAGATCGCACGCCAGGAGCCAACGGCCTCCGTTGTGGCGTGCAGCGACGAGCCCACCGCCGCCGCAATTGCGCACTGCTGCACGGCGCCCTACTTCCGCCCTTACACGAGCAATGATGTGATCGGCGTCGAAATCGGCGGGATCGTGAAGAACGTGATCGCCCTCGCCGTCGGCATCTGCGAAGGCAAGGAGATGGGGGACAACACCAAAGCCTCGGTGATTACCCGGGGCCTCGCGGAGACGACGCGCCTGGCCTTGGCGCTGGGCGGCGAAGCACACACCATGGCCGGCCTCGCCGGCCTCGGAGACCTCGTGGCCACCTGTTCTTCGCCTCTGTCCCGCAACCACACGGCAGGCCGTCTGCTCGGGCAAGGCCTGACGCTCGAGCAGGTGGCCGAGCGCATGACGCAAACCGCGGAAGGCATCAAATCCGGGTACGCTGTCTACGAACTGGCCGGGAAACTCGGTGTGGAAATGCCGATCACAGCCGCAGTGGTAGCCGTCCTTGAAGGCAAATTGTCCGTTGATCAACTTGGGCCCACACTCTTGGCCCGATCCCTGAAGTCCGAAGGCGATTACTGACCGTGACCAATGAATCCATTTCCGCCGCTACCGCCGAGCCTGCTGGCGCGGCGGCCACCGCGAGCCCGGCTGAAAGCAACCGCCCACGCGTCGCGATCTTGTTCGGGGGCAGGTCCAGCGAGCACGCGGTGAGCTGCGTGACGGCGGCGGGAGTCCTGGGGGCCATCGACCAGGAAAAGTACGACGTCATTCCGATCGGGATCGCCAAGAGCGGCCAATGGGTTATTCCCTCCGGCGACGTCAGCCAGTGGTCGCTAAGCGCTTCGTCCTTGCCGGAAGTAGGTCCCTCCGCGAAGACCGTCACGCTCGCCGAGGTTGGCGGATCCCACCAGCTCATTGTCACGGCTCCGAACGCCGTGCCCGAGGAACTGGGTGCCGTCGACGTCGTGTTCCCCCTCCTGCACGGTCCCTGGGGCGAAGACGGCACTATCCAAGGACTCCTGGAGCTCTCCGACACCCGATACGTCGGCGCCGGAGTCCTGGCGTCCGCCGTCGGGATGGACAAGCACTTCATGAAGGTCGTCTTCGAAGCGGCCGGCTTGGCCGTAGGTCCCTATGTGGCCGTCACGGACCGGGAATGGATGAACGACGCCGAAGCGGTTCGCAAGCGTGTGGACCGCCTCGGTTTCCCCGTGTTCGTGAAGCCGGCCCGCGCGGGCTCGTCCATGGGCATTTCCAAAGTGGATTCCATGGAGGGGCTGGATGCCGCCATCGAGGAAGCCCGCAAGCACGATCTCAAGCTTGTGATCGAGGCAGGTATTGTTGGCCGGGAAATCGAATGCGCCGTGCTCGAGGGCCGCGGTACTGACGCGCCCCGCACGTCGATGCCCGGTGAGATCGCAGTCGCTCCCGGCGAACATGAATTCTACGATTTCAACGCCAAGTATGTGGAAGACGGCGCAGCTGCGCTGAGTTGCCCCGCGGACATCCCGGAAGATGCCATCGCGCGTGTCCGCGAGCTCGCCGCGGCGGCGTTCGACGCCGTCGGTGCTGAAGGCCTCAGCCGTGTGGACTTTTTCTATACGCCCGAGGGCGAGCTCATCATTAACGAAATCAACACGATGCCGGGGTTCACGCCCAAGAGCATGTATCCGCAGATGTGGGCGGCCTCGGGCTTGGCCTATCCGGAACTGATTGACGAACTCATCTATTTGGCTCTCCACCGGAAAACCGGCCTGCGCTAGCAGCGGTCCCCAGGAAGCAGTTCCTCCGCGAGCAGTGGGGCGTCCCCTGGCGGCGGAGTGCAGCCGCCCGCAGCTGCACTCCGGACGGCCCGGCGTCGGCTACTTGCTGGTCGGCAGGCCCTGCAGCAGCTCCGGCTGGCCCACGCACTTGCGGACGGCTTTGATCTTGGCCGCCGCCGGTGCGAGGTCGGCGAGGACTGTGGCGGAGCTGATCTTGTTCGGATCCATCAGGATTTCGGTCGCTGGTTCGCGCCCGTAAGTGGTGAGCGTCCAGACGGGGTCGCCTTCCTTGATGACCCAGTCGACGTCGTTGACCGTGACGCAACGGTCCGTGGTGGGGCCCGGTATGTTGACACCGCATCGGAGGATCAGCACCGACGGGTCTCCCCATGCGGCCGTGGCCTGGCTGTTTGTGTTCCGCAGGGACGCGTCGCCCACCTTGTCGGGGAGGGCCACCATCATGGGCGCACACGCGGGATTGGCGGCATCGGAAGCCGCCTGGACATCGACGGCGGGTGTACAGGCTGACAGGCCAAGGAGCGAAACCGCGGCGGCCGTCACGGTACAAAGGGCGCGGACGTACACGGCGGTTTTCGTTTGTTGCATTAGTCAAGCGTATCGCGGCTGCGTGGCTCCGGAATCTCGGCGGAGGCGCAGCATCCCATATCCCGTTCGGGCATGGCCAGTCACATCCTGTCCGGCAACATCGTCCCGTTCGTTGTCGGTGGTTCGCGATAGCGTAGAGCTGTGTCCAGAGAAGAACTGACTGTTGCCGAGCTGTCCGAGGGGGAGCTCCTTGCACGCATATTTCCGCGACTGAACAAGCCACTGAGCAAACCCCTGAACAAGCCACTGAACAAGCCCCTGAACAAGCCACTCAACGCTGGCGGCAGCCTGCTGCTCGGACCGGGGGACGACGCCGCCGTCGTCGCAGCTCCGGATGGACGGACGCTCATTTCGATCGACACGCAGACCCAGGACCAGGACTTCCGCCTGGAATGGAACAACGGGTACCGGACCACCGGGTACGACGTCGGCTGGAAGTCGGCGGCGCAAAACCTCAGCGATATCAACGCGATGGGCGGAACCGCTTTGTCGCTCGTGGTGAGCTTGACCATGCCGCCCGGAACTCCGGTGGCGTGGGTCGAAGACTTTGCCGACGGGCTGACCGCCGGCATAGCAGGCCTCGGAGCCGCCGATTGTTCGGTGGCAGGGGGAGACCTCGGCCGCGGCCGCGAACTCGCCGTGACCGTCGCGATCGTCGGCACCATGCACGGACTTCCCGCGGTCCTGCGCTCAGGTGCGCGGGCAGGCGATTGCTTGGCCCTCGCCGGTACTGTCGGCCGCGCCGCCGCCGGTCTCGCGTTGCTTGAAAGCGAGGTGCCCGTGGCCGGGCTCACTGCCGTGCAGCGCGCACTCATGGACAGCCAGTGCCGTCCGAATCCGCCCTTGGCCGCCGGCCCGCAGGGCGCGGCCGCCGGCGCTACGGCCATGATGGATGTCTCGGACGGGTTGTTGCGCGATGGTTCACGGCTCGCGGCGGCAAGCGGCGTGATTCTCGACCTTGATCCGGTGGCCCTTAAATCACTTGCTGTCGCTTTGGAAGCCGCTTCCGCGTTGCTCGGAACCGATCCGATGGACTGGGTGCTTGGCGGCGGCGAAGACCACGGCCTGTTGGCGACTTTTCCAGCCAATGTTCAGTTACCTTCCGGCTTCACTGCGATAGGCTCGGTCCATGCCGTTGCCGAAGGGCAGCACAGCGGCGTCCGGATTGCCGGCATGCCCGCTGACACCGTGGGATGGGATCACTTTGCAGACTAAGATTGCCGCCAACGCGCACGCCATGAAGCGGTGGCTGGGCAAAGCCGAGACGACTCTTGGCAACCACAGCGACCGCATCAATGCGATCAACATTTTCCCGGTGGCCGACGGCGATACCGGCACCAACCTCTACCTCACGGTCCGTGCGGCGGCGGCTGCGCTGGTCAATGGCGCGGGCGGCGAACCCGCCAACGACGTCGGCGCCGTCCTTGGCGCCGCAGGCCAGGCTGCCATGGAACAGGCGCGCGGAAACTCCGGAACCCTGTTCGCCGTCTTCCTGTGCGCAGCGGCCGAGCCCCTCGTCGGACATACGCGCTTGAGCGCGCCGTTGCTCGCCAGTGCACTGAACCGGGCACAGATCCGGGCTTGGTCGGCACTGAGCGAACCCGTCCCGGGCACTATGCTCTCCGTCCTCGAAGCTGCAGCGCGAGCCGCCGGTGAATGCGATTCCGCGCACAACGGCGATGACAGCAACCAGGCGCTTGGCCTGGCCCTCGATGCCGCGGTGAATGCCGCGCTCGAGGCCGTGGTGCGGACCGAGGACCAGCTCGCCCCGCTGCATGCAGCCCGCGTTGTCGACGCCGGCGGAGTGGGCATGTTGTTGATCCTCGACTGCCTTCGTTCAGCCGTTCTCGGCGAAGAACTCCAGGACGAATTGCTCGACGGCCTCCATGGTTACGACGTCCAGGATCCGCATATCCACGCAGGGATGCCGAACGACGACGGCGTGGAAGTCATGTGCACCATCAGCCTTCCGCCGCTGGCGGCGGCAACGCTGCGCCAGCGGCTGGATGAACTGGGTGACTCCGTGATCATGAGCCAGTTGGGAAACCGCTCCGGCCATGGGGAAAGCGTTTCGGCCCGCGACGGTGACGACGATGACGACGCTCCCGAAACAAGCTACCGCTGGCGCGTGCATGTCCACGTGCCCGAGGCGGAACCCGCAGTCGCGCTCATCCGGTCCCTGGGCGATCCCACGGACATCACGATCAGCCAATTGTCCATGCCGCGCGATCCGGGCATCCCGGTGGTGCAAAACGCGCATGAATCCTGAGCTCCAGCTTCCCCTCGAGCGGCGAATCGGCAAACGCTCGGCTTCTGTCATCGGGAAACACCTCGGCTTAAGCACCGTCGGGGAACTATTGAACTACTTTCCCCGGCGCTACTTGACCCGCGGGGAACTCACTCCCATCAGCAAGCTGCCTTTGGACGAGGAAGCCACGCTCATCGCCAAGGTCCTCTCCAACTCGACCCGGCAGATGCGTGCCCGGCGCGGCTCACTGACCGACGTCATGGTCACCGACGACGCCGGCGGTGACCACGTTCCAGGGACGTTGAAGATCAGTTTCTTCAACGGCTTCCGCGCGCGTAGTGAACTCCAACCGGGACGCCGGGTGATGTTCTCCGGCAAGGTCGTCCGGTACGGCGGTTCTTTGAGCATGACCAACCCGGACTTCATCCTGCTTGACGCCGAGCCGGACATCGGCGGAACGAACGACCCGGAAAAGCTCGCCGCCATGCCCATCCCGGTCTATCCGGCCACGGCGAAACTCACCAGTTGGTCCATCCATAAGGCCATCACCACGCTGCTGGACACCATTGAACCGGACGCCATCGACGATCCTTTGCCGCCCGGAATCGCCGCCCGCGAGGAATTCCTCTCCATAGGGCAGGCATACCGCCTGATCCATTCGCCCGAGACGGCCACGGATTGGCGCCGCGCCCGGGACCGGTTCCGCTACCAGGAAGCCTTGGTGCTGCAGACCGCCTTGGCCCGGCGCAGGTCCCAGCTTGCCGCGGAAGAAGCCACAGCGCGGCGGCCACTGCCGGACGGCGTCCTTTCGGCATTCGACCGCCAGTTGCCGTTCACCCTGACCGCCGGCCAGGCCGCCGTCGGGAAGACGCTCTCCCACGAACTGGCGCAAGACTCACCAATGAACCGCTTGCTGCAGGGCGAGGTGGGTTCCGGGAAGACGATTGTGGCCCTGCGCGCCATGCTGCAAGTGGTCGACGCCGGAGGGCAGGCCGCGCTGCTCGCCCCCACCGAGGTCCTGGCCGCGCAGCATTTCGACTCCATCCGGCGAACGCTGGGTAACCTCGCTAGCGATGCCGTGTTCGGCGGTGCGGGAATGCTGGGCCAGGATTCCGGGAGCGGCGCGGGCTCAGTCCACGTCACGTTGCTGACTGGTTCCATGCCCGCCGCCGCCCGCAAACAGGCGATGCTCGACGCCGCTTCGGGCAGCGCGGGCATTGTCATCGGCACCCATGCCTTGTTGAGCGACAAGACCACATTCCAGGATCTTGGCTTGATCGTGGTGGACGAACAGCACCGCTTCGGGGTTGAGCAGCGCGATGCGCTCCGGGCGAAGGCGCACCGGCCACCGCACCTCTTGGTGATGACCGCCACTCCGATCCCGCGAACCGTGGCCATGACCGTCTTCGGAGACCTCGAAACATCGGTGCTCGATGAGCTTCCTGCAGGCAGGGCACCTATCTCCACCCACGTCGTCGGGCTGGCCGAAAACCCCGGTTGGGCCGCGAGGATCTGGAAGCGCTCGCGGGAGGAGATCGATGCGGGCCACCAGGTGTACGTGGTGTGCCCGAAGATCGGAGATGACGACGACGGCGACTTCAGTCCCGGGGAAACGGAACCAAGCGACGCAGGGCTTTCCGACGACGGCCTTTCCGATGAGGAGCCGGCGCGCGAGCTCGCGTCCGTGACCGCCGTCGTCGAAACCCTTGGCCGGGAGCCCGCGCTGCGCGGCGTCCGGGTGGAACCCCTCCACGGACGGCAGGATCCTGCGCTCAAGTCCGAAACGATGGCATCGTTCGCCGCCAACAACACGCAACTGCTGGTTTCCACCACGGTGATCGAGGTCGGGGTGGACGTCCATAACGCGACGTTGATGGTGATCCTGGATGCCGACCGCTTCGGCATCTCGCAGCTTCACCAGTTGCGGGGCCGGGTGGGTCGCGGTGGACTTCCGGGGACATGTTTGCTGGTCACCACGCTGGAGCCCGGCCACCCGAGCCGCAGGCGCTTGGACGCTGTGGCTTCGACCACCGATGGTTTCGTGCTTTCCCAGGAAGACCTCAAACTGCGCCGGGAAGGCGACATCCTTGGTGCCTCGCAATCAGGCGGCCGTTCCACCTTGAAGCTGTTGCGGGTCCTGGAGCATGAGGACCTCATTGCCCGTGCCCGCACCGACGCGCAATTGCTGGTGGCAGACGATCCGGCGCTGGATGCGCAACCGGCGTTGGCGGCCGCAATCGACGAGTACCTCAACCCGGAGAAGGAGGCGTTCCTTGAACGCGGCTAAGGAACCCAGAGCGATAAATCGTGTTCGGGGGACATTCCAATGAGCAGGATCATCGCAGGAGTCGCAGGCGGAAACCCCTTGGCGAGCGTTCCGGGGAATGCCACGCGGCCCACTACGGACCGCGTCAAGGAGGCGTTGTTTTCGCGCCTTGAGGCACTTGACGCAATTGACGACGCCAGGGTCCTCGATCTGTATGCCGGCTCTGGTTCGCTCGGGATCGAAGGGGCAAGCCGGGGAGCCAGGACGGCAGAACTTGTCGAGTTCGACGCCCGCGCCTCGGAGGTGTGCCAGCGCAACGCCGACATGGCGAACCAGGTCCTCGGCCATAGGACCGTATCCGTGCACCGGTCGAAGGTGGAATCGTTCCTGGAGCGGGCCGCGGACAGTGTCCTGTGGGACCTTGTGTTCCTGGACCCGCCGTATCCCCTCGACGAACCTTCCCTCAGGGCCGTCCTCACGAAGCTGGCTTTCCATCTGGACGAGGGCGCGGTGGTTGTCGTCGAGCGGTCTTCACGGTCACCTGAGCCGGACTGGCCGGACACCCTCGAACGGTTTGCGGACAAGAAATATGGCGAGACCAAGCTCTGGTTCGCTGAACCCGTCTAGTGCGCCTCAGTCGGAGATGCGGTCCAGGTCCACTCCGGTGAGGACGGCTGCGGGGTGTGGCCCGCGGGCCAGCAGTTCCGCCGTCCACTCGGCAGGCCACGGCCGCCGGGTTCCGATCACGATGATGTTTCCCGGGTACCGTCCGGCGAACATGCCGCTCTCGGCGAAGGCGGCGACGTCGGTCATCGCCTTGCGCATGGCAGCGACCTGGCTGCGGACCAACGTCAAGGCGGCTTCGTCGCCGATGTTCACAATGAGCACGCCGTCTGGCCGGAGACGGGCGGCGGCTTCCTCGTAGAACTCCTGGCAGGCGATGTGCGCCGGAGCCTCGGGGCCGGAGAAGATGTCGAGGATGACGACGTCGAAATCGAGTTCCGCGGGCAGCTCGGCGAGGGTTTCTCGTGCGTCGCCGATATGGGTGGTCAGCCGGGTGCCTTCCGGCAACGGGAGTTTCTGAAGGACGAAGTCCAGCAGTTCCCGTTCGAGTTCGACGGCGTGCTGTACCGATCCCGGGCGCGTCGCCTCGATATAGCGGGCAAGGGTCAGGGCTCCGGCCCCGAGATGGAGCGCGGAGACCGCTTGTCCCCGGGGTGCGGCGAGATCCACGACGTGGCCGATCCGGCGGAGGTATTCGTAGAAGATTTCCGCGGGTTCGGCGAGGTTGACATGGGATTGTTCGGCGCCCCCGATCCGCAGGATGTAGGCCCCGTCGATCAGCGTGTCGGCTTCGATCCCGGCATGTTGCCCTGTGGTCCGGAGGAACCTGCGTCCTTCATGGCTTTCCTTGGCAGGCACCGTCACAGCTTGTCCCGAAGGGTGGCGAGCCGGGTGGCCGCTTCCTCGAGCACCTCGGTTCGCTTGCAGAAGGCGAAGCGGAGCAGGCTCCGTGTGCGCTCCGCGCCTTCCGGATGGCAGAACACGGGAACGGGAATGGCCGCGACGCCCACAAGTGATGGCAAGCGCCGTGCCAGCTCCACGGAATCGCTGATGCCAAGGGGCGCGGTGTCCACGTTGATGAAGTAGGTTCCGCGGGGCGCGTAGACGCCGAAGCCAGCTGCCCGAAGCCCGTCCGCGAGGATGTCCCGTTTGCGCTGGAGTTCCGAGATGATCCCGGCGTAGAAGTCGTCAGGCAGGGCCAAGCCCCCGGCGATCGCGCTTTGGAAAGGGGTTCCCGAACTGTACGTCAGGAATTGCTTGACCGTTCGGAGGGCTGCGACGAGGTGCGCCGGCCCGCTCGCCCATCCGACCTTCCACCCCGTGAAGGAGAACGTCTTTCCCGCGGATGAAATCGTAATGGTCCGCTCGGCGGCTCCGGGGATGGTGGCAACAGGAATGTGCGGGACACCGAAGGTCATGTGCTCGTAGACTTCGTCGCTGACAACTACGGCGTCGTGGCGTCTGGCGAGCTCGACGACGCGTTCGAGGACGGCGCGCGGGAAGACCGCACCCGTGGGGTTGTGCGGGTTGTTGAGGAGAACTACTTTCGTGCGTTCGGTGAAGGCCGATTCGAGGGCGTCGAGGTCCGGAAGGAAATCCGGGGCGAGCAGGGGAGCCGTGACGTGCCGCGCGCCGGTGAGTCCGATGATTGCGCCATAAGAGTCGTAGAACGGTTCAAAAGTCAGGACTTCATCGCCGGGTTCGACGAAGGCAAGCAACGCCGCCGCGATCGCCTCGGTTGCTCCCGTGGTCACGACGACTTCGGTCTGTGGATCGAGCGCCAGCCCGTAGAAGCGCTCCTGGTGCGCCGCGACGGCGCTCCGAAGCTCAGGGATGCCCTTGCCTGGAGCATACTGGTTGGATCCCGCCGCGATGGCCGATTGGGCCGCTGCCTTGATTTCGGCCGGACCGTCTTCGTCGGGGAATCCTTGGCCCAGGTTGATAGCTCCGGTGGCGAGCGCCAGGGTGGTCATCTCTTCGAAGATCGTGGTGCCTAGCTCGCCCTGGGCTGACAGGAGGTTGGCGCCGCTGGCCGCACGCTTCCACGGGGAAGCAGGTGCGTTCACGCTGAGGGGGACCGGGCTCGTCACGGTGGGATTGCCTTCCTGAACGGGGCTCCGGCTGGTCCGGACCGCCCTGCCAGTCATCGTATCGCCCATAGTGCGGCCGGCCATGGATGCGATAGGTTCGAACCATGAGACGCGCAGTGTGCCCCGGATCCTTTGACCCCATCCACAACGGACACCTGGAAGTCATCGCAAGGGCCGCTGGATTGTTCGATGAAGTGGTGGTGGCGGTTTCCACAAACTACGCGAAGAAGTATCGTTTCAGCCTCGAAGAACGCATGGACATGGCGCGTGAAACCCTGGCGTCCTTGCAGGGCATCATCGTTGAACCGATGGGGGACGGGCTCCTGGCGGAGTACTGCCGGCACCGCGGAATTTCAGCGATCGTGAAGGGCCTGCGCTCCTCGTCCGATTTCGACTACGAATTGCCGATGGCCACCATGAACCGGCAATTGTCCGGTGTGGAGACTGTCTTCCTTCCGGCGGAAGCCCATTACCTGCATTTGTCGTCCACGCTCATCAAGGAAATTTCGGTCCTTGGCGGCGATGTCTCGGATTTCGTCCCCAGGTCCGTGCTGAGGAGGATTCTGGCTGGCGAGTCGGCAGCGGAGCAGCCACGTAAAGGGTAAGCTGGGTCGGTACCTCTGGCGGGGCGCTCAACGACGGACCCGGTTTGAGTCCGTTCCCGCGTTCAGGCTAAGATGGTACGTCGGTCATATGTTCTACAGGAGTTCTCATTAATCGAGATGTAAGTTCGCCTTTGACGCTCGACGTCAGGGACCTCGGACGCAGTCCAGGAAGCATGCGGACGCTCAGTGAACATGTACCCGCGCCAAGCGACCTTGGCGTGGCACTCATTGGCGTTCAGGAAGGCTCGGATATCGAGCTCGACCTGAAGCTTGAGGCCGTACACGAAGGAATTCTGGTATCCGGAACCGTTTTCGCCGAAGTCAAGGGCGAATGCGGACGATGCCTGGATCCCCTTGCGTATGACCTTGAGGTCAATGTGCAAGAGCTTTTCTTCTATGAAGGTGTTGAGCTTTCGGACGAAGAAGACGATGAAGAGCAACGTCGAGTCGAGCACGATCTAATCGATCTTGAACCGGTGTTGCGGGACGCAGTTGTAACCATGCTGCCGTTCCAGCCGGTGTGCCGGGAAGACTGCCAGGGCCTTTGCTCCGAATGCGGAGTGCGTCTGGAAGACGAGCCGGGGCACCACCACGAGGTCTTGGATCCTCGCTGGGCTGCCCTAGCTGAACTGGCTAAGCCTGACCGGCAAACTGATTAGTAAGTGTTGACTAAGAGAGAAATGAGATAGCCGTGGCTGTTCCCAAGCGGAAAATGTCTCGCGCAAATACCCGCGCCCGCCGTGCCCAGTGGAAGGCAACTGCCCCCAACCTGGTCAAGACCATCGAAAACGGCCAGGTTGTCTACAGCCTGCCGCACCAGGCAAAGGTCGTTACCGACTCTGCCGGCACTGCGCTGTTCCTTGAATACAAGGGCCGCAAGGTCGCAGACGCCTAAATCCGCCATACAGGCTGATAAAGGATGTCTTCAACTGAAGAGCTTCTGAAGCGTCTCGGTGTCTCAATTGACGCCGAGACGCTTCGTCTTGCTCTGACACATCGTTCCTACGCGTACGAAAACGGCGGGATCCCCACCAACGAGCGCCTCGAATTCCTCGGTGACTCCATCCTGGGCTTTTCCGTGACCGATTCCCTCTACCGGGACAACCCGGAGCTTCCGGAGGGTGAACTCGCCAAGCGCCGTTCCGCCGTCGTGAGCACGCGGGCGTTGGCTGGTATCGCCAGGGAGCTCGGCGTGGGGGAGTTCATCTACCTCGGGCAGGGCGAAAGGCTCACCGACGGCAAGAACAAGTCCTCGATCCTTGCCGACACCATGGAAGCCCTCATCGGCGCGACCTACCTGTCCAACGACATCGAGACGGCGCGGCAACTGGTCATGCGCCTTGTTGGCCCCTTACTGAAGGACGCCGCAGCCTTGGGCGCGGGCACCGACTGGAAAACCAGCATGCAGGAGCTCGCCGCCAGCCGCCAGATGGGCTCCATCTACTACGCCGTAGAAGGTTCGGGGCCGGACCACGCGCGCACCTTCGAAGCGGTGCTCCAGATCGCCGGCACCGCCTACGGCAAGGGCTCAGGCCACTCCAAAAAGGAAGCCGAACAGGAAGCCGCGGCGGATGCGTGGCGCACCCTGAACAGCAAGAACAAGCCGCAACGCACGGCAGGCGCTTCAGCCGATCCTGCCCACAGCGCCTGAGGTCCCGTGCCGGAACTTCCCGAAGTCGAAGTGGTCCGTCGAGGCCTGGCCCGTTGGGTGCGGGGCCGGACGATCACCGGAGTCGACGTCGTGGATCCCCGCTCGATCCGCCGCCATGCCCTTGGCACGGAAGACTTCATCGGCAACCTTGAGCATGCAACGGTGCTGGACGTTGTCCGACGCGGCAAGTTTCTGTGGATGCCGCTGCAGGCCGAGGGATCGCGCGAAGGCACGCTGCCCGGCGTCGCGCTCATGGCTCACCTGGGCATGAGCGGGCAATTGCTCATGCAGGATCCGGACGTCCCTGACGAAAAGCACTTGAAAGTCCGGCTTCGGCTCAGCAGTTCCGATGGCATGCCGGAGGAATTGCGGTTCGTGGACCAGCGGATTTTCGGCGGACTTTTCGTTACCTCCCTCATCCCGACCCCGGATGGGCAGCCGGGCGGCCAAGGTGAAACACCTCTTCCGGAAATCGCGGAGGAAGCAGCACACATTGCCCGCGATCCCCTCGATCCGTATTTTTCCTTTGACGATTTCTACACCAAGGTCAAACGACGCAAGACGGGACTCAAACGCGCTTTGCTCGATCAGGGCCTTATTTCGGGCATAGGCAATATCTACGCGGACGAGGCTCTCTGGAGGGCGAAACTCCACTATGCGCGGCCCACGGACACCCTTCGGCGTGCCGATGCCGTCCGGATTGTCGAGGCCGCGAGGGAAGTCATGGGCGACGCCCTGGCCGCCGGCGGCACGAGTTTCGACTCCCTCTACGTCAATGTCAACGGAGACTCGGGGTACTTCGCACGCTCCCTGGATGCCTACGGACGGGCCGGCGAGCCGTGCAGGCGATGCGCCGCGCTCGGGCTGGCAAGCATCATCAGGCGCGAACAATTCATGAACCGCTCGTCGTATCGTTGCCCCGTCTGCCAACCGAAGCCCCGCAACGCCCGCTGGTAGCCAACCCCCGCTGCCGGCCAACCACAGCAGCAAATCCGCGGATTTTCGCCCCTTGGCAGTAAATTGGGAATGGGATATCAGCCACTCAGGAGATCCGAAACACTTTGCACTTGAAAAGTCTGACCGTTCGCGGTTTTAAGTCGTTCGCGTCAGCCACGACGTTCGACTTCGAACCGGGCGTCACAGCCGTGGTCGGCCCCAACGGTTCGGGTAAGTCAAACGTGGTTGATGCCCTGGCCTGGGTCATGGGCGAACAGGGGGCGAAGACACTTCGTGGCGGAAAGATGGAAGACGTCATTTTCGCCGGGACGTCCGGCCGTCCGCCCTTGGGCCGCGCGCACGTATCCTTGACGATCGACAACGCCGACGGCGCCCTGCCGATCGAGTACAGCGAAGTCACCATTTCCCGTACCCTCTTCCGCGCCGGCGGATCGGAATACGCCATCAACGGCTCGTCGTGCCGCCTCCTGGACATCCAGGAACTGCTGTCCGACTCCGGCCTTGGCCGGGAGATGCACGTGATCGTGGGCCAGGGCCAATTGGACCGCGTCCTGCACGCCACCCCCGAGGACCGTCGCGGCTTCATCGAAGAAGCCGCCGGAATCCTCAAGCACCGGCGGCGCAAGGAAAAGACGGTCCGGAAGCTCGAAGCCATGCAGGCGAACCTCCAGCGGCTCGGCGACCTCACGGCCGAAATCCGCCGCCAGCTCACGCCCCTCGGCAAACAAGCCGAAGTCGCCCGCCGGGCCCAGACCGTGCAGTTCGACCTTCGGGATGCCAAATCGAGGTTGCTCGCGGATGAACTTGTCCAGCTCACCATGGCGCTGGAAAAGGATGTTGCCGACGAGGCAGCGCTCAAGGAACGCCGCGAATCCGTTGAAACGGAACTGGGCGCCGGACGCGAACGCCAGGCGCGGCTCGAGCAACTCGCGGCGGAGGCAACGCCCCGGCTCAACGCGGCGAGGGACAACTGGTACAAATTGTCCGCGTCCAGGGACCGGCTTCGGGCGTTGGGATCCCTCGCGACAGAGCGAAGGCGCCTTTTGGGGTCTTCGGACGCGGCGCAGGAATCCGGCCGCGACCCGGATCACCTTGATCGCCAGGCCGCCCGTGTCAGGCAGGAGCAGGCCGAACTCGAGCACGATATCCTCGCCAAGCAGGCGGCACTCCTGGATGCAACCGCGGCGAAGCAGGAAGCGGAAAACCTCGCGGCCGAAGAAGAACGGCGCCTCACGGCCGTGCTGCGGGCAGCAGCTGATCGTCGGGAAGGCTTGGCGAAGCTGGTCGGTCAGCTCGCGGCCGCCCGATCGCGGGCGGAGGCAGCCGAAGCCGAACGCGGCAGGCTCCGGGAGTCGCTGTCCGCGGGTGAAGAGCGCCGACGCCAAGCACAGAGCGAGTTCGTCGCCCTTGAATCACAAGTGGCAGGCGCGGAGGACGGTGAGGAAAGCCTCGACGCCGAGTACGAGGAAGCAGGCACCCTCCTTGACGGGATCGAGGCCGAGATCGAGGCTTTGAAGCTTGCCGAGCAGCGTGACGTCCGCGATCGCGACGCCCTCACCGCCCGCCGTGACGCGCTCCAGCTGGGGCTCAACCGCAAGGACGGATCCGAACGCATCCTCTCTTCCGGGCACCCCGCGGTCCTCGGGCCGCTGGCTTCGCTCCTAGCCGTGCAGCCGGGGTACGAGGCCGCGGTGGCGGCGGCCTTGGGTGCTGCGTCGGACGCCGTGGTGGTGGCCGACGGCGCGGGAGCAGTTGCCGCGCTGCAGTTGCTGAAAGAGGTCGACGCCGGCCGGGCTTCGCTGGTGCTCTCGCGGCCGGTCGGGTCGGCGGAGCCGGAGCTCGGGCCCGCCGAGTTGCCGGTCCTGCCAGACGATTTGCCGGTGCTGCCGTACGGCGCCCGTTGGGCCGCGGAGCTGGTCACGGCGAACAACGACCACGCCAAAGGCGCGGTGCGGCTCCTGGCGCGCACCGCCGTCGTCGATGGCTTGGACGAGGCGGCAAGCCTCATTTCCGGCGACCCCAGGCTCACGGCCGTCACCTTGGACGGGGACGTGTTCGCTGCGTTGACCGTGCACGGCGGATCGGCAAGCGCGCCGTCGCTCCTTGAAGTCCAAGCGGCAGTCGACGACGCCGAAATGCGCCTTCAGGAGACCATCTCACGCTTGGAGCGTGGCCGGTTTGCGTTGGCCGGTGCCCAAGCGCGCAGGGCCGAAGCCCAGGAACGCGCCGACGCCGCCCTCGATAAGCTCCATGACTCCGATGCCCGTTTGGCCGCCGTTGCCGAACGGCTCGGGCACTTGAACTCCCAGTTGCGAAGCGCCGTGGCGGAGAGGGATCGCTTGGCCGAGTCCCTGGCCAAGGCGGAACTGAACATCGCGGTGGCCGAGGAATCGCTTGAAGTCGCGGCCGAGCGCCTGGCTGCGGCGCAGGAAGCCCCGGCAGAGGAAGAACCGTCCACGGAGCAAAGGGATGCGTTGTCCCGTGCGGCGAGCGAAGCGCGGGCACATGAGATGGAAGTCAGGCTCGGGTTGCGCAGTGCAGAGGAGCAACTCACAGCAACCAGCAACCGCGCGGCATCCTTGGAACGTGCCGCGGCGAGCGAGCGGCGTGCCCGCGAGGAAGCCGCCCGGCGGGCAGTGCGTCGCAGGGCGCAGGCCCAACGGGCTTCCGCCGTCGCTGCCGCTGTTGAACAAGCGGTGCGGTTTGTCGACGTTTCGGTGGAACTGGCAGCCCGTGCCCGGGATGACGCCGAATCGGTCCGTGAGCAGCGCGAAAAGGAATTGGGAGAGGTGCGCAGCAGCAACGACGCCTTGGCCCGGGAACTGGCGCAGCTTACCGATTCCGTGCACCGCGACGAAATGGCGCGTGCCCAACACCGCCTGAAGATCGAAGCACTGGAGGCCCGGGCCATCGATGAACTCGGCCTTTCGGCGGAACAACTCGTGGCCGGCTTCGGGCCCGATCAGCCCGTTCCGGTTCCCGCCGCTGCCACGGACAAATGGGCAGAGCTGCGGGCTCCTGTTGACGAGGACGGCAACCCCGTCATCGAGGGCATTCCCTTTGCCCGGTCGGAGCAAGAGAAACGGCTCCGCAAAGCCGAACGCGACCTCGCCGCCCTCGGCAAGGTCAATCCCTTGGCGCTTGAGGAATTCGCCGCCTTGGAAGAACGGCACCAGTTCCTCAGCACCCAGCTTGAAGACCTCAAATCCAGCCGGAAGGACCTTCTGGACATCATCAAGGAAGTGGACAACAGGGTCCAGCAGGTCTTCTCTGAGGCGTTCGCCGATACTTCCAAGCAGTTCGACCACGTGTTCGCGCGGCTCTTTCCCGGCGGGGAAGGCCGGCTGGTCCTGACGGATCCCGAGGACATGTTGACCACGGGCATTGAAGTGGAAGCCCGGCCGGCGGGAAAGAAAATCAAGAGGCTGTCCCTCCTGTCAGGCGGCGAAAGGTCCTTGACCGCCGTCGCCCTGCTCGTTGCCATCTTCAAGGCCAGGCCATCGCCGTTCTACGTCATGGATGAGGTGGAAGCTGCCTTGGATGACACCAACCTGGGCCGCCTCATTACCATTTTCGAAGAACTCCGAGAGTCCAGCCAGTTGATTGTCATCACCCACCAGAAGCGGACCATGGAGGTCGCCGACGCACTCTACGGGGTGACAATGCGGGGCGACGGGGTGTCCACCGTCATCAGCCAGAGGCTCGCTGCCGAGGTCTAGCTTTGTGAGAAGCTAAGGGAGTGAATGATCTCCTTCCGATAATCCTGGCCATTGTCGCTGTCATCATCGTGGTCGGAGGGTTGATTCCCGTCTTCCTTAAGAGGCGGAAATCCACTTCGACCTACGCGGGACCACGCGACGCAAACGACCCCGCCGATGCCGCGCCGGCAGGCGGAACAATTGTCGAAGATGCCCCGGGCACAGCCACCCCGGCGCCGGGTACCGTCGTCGAACCGTCCGATGCTGTGCTGCCGGAGATCGACGTACCGGACGACGCGGCGGGCCTGGAAGTGGTCCCGGTGGAGACCCCAGCTCCCGTCGAGGGGCGCCTCAACAGGCTGCGCGCCCGGCTCGTCAAATCCAACAACATCCTCGGCAAGGGCCTTCTCGCCTTGCTTTCGAGCGACAAGATCGACGAGAACGTCTGGGACGAAGTCGAAGAAACCCTTCTCCTCGCCGACCTCGGAACCGAGCCGACCACGCATCTTGTCGATTCCTTGCGCGACCGCGTGAAGGTCCTGGGAACCCGCGATCCCGAGCATGTCAAGGCGCTTTTGCGCGATGAACTCGTCAAACTGGTTGATCCCGATATGGACCGCAGCCTGAACGTCGATCGCAAGGGCGGCCATCCGGCCATCATGATCGTCGTCGGCGTCAACGGCGTCGGCAAGACCACCACGGTGGGAAAGCTCGCTCGTGTCCTTGTCGCAGAGGACAAGGACGTCATCCTCGGCGCGGCCGACACGTTCCGCGCGGCGGCCTCGCACCAGCTCGCTACATGGGGCCAGCGCGTCGGCGTACCCACGGTCATGTCGGACATCGACGGCGCGGACCCCGCCTCGGTTGCTTACGAGGCAGTGAAGGCCGGCATCGAGCAAGAAGTGGATGTGGTGATGATCGACACCGCGGGCCGCTTGCAGAACAAAGTCGGCCTCATGGACGAGCTTGGCAAAGTCAAGCGCGTCGTCGAGAAGCTGGCCGAAGTGGATGAGGTCCTCCTCGTCCTGGATGCGACCACGGGCCAAAACGGGCTGAACCAGGCCAAGGTCTTCGCCGAGGTAGTCAACATCACGGGCATCGTCCTGACCAAGTTGGACGGCACGGCCAAGGGCGGAATCGTCGTCGCGATCCAGAAGGCGCTCGGCGTTCCCGTCAAGCTTGTCGGCCTGGGCGAGGGCCCGGACGACCTCGCACCTTTTGAAGCCGAGGCTTTCGTCGACGCCCTCCTGAACTAGCCGGACACCTGAACTAGGGCCGGCCTGAATCAACAGGCACGGTCGCCCGCCGCATGGGTTCGCGGGCGACCGACCAGCCGACGGCGGCCAGCAGGACGATTCCTCCCGTGGCCCCGAAGGCCCAACCATAGCCAAGCCCGTCCGCCAGGAGCCCCACAAGGACCGGCCCGACGATCGCTCCGGCGTCGGAGGCCATTTGGAAGACGGCCAGCACCTTGCCGCCGGAGCGCCCACGGCCGATGATGTCCCCGACCCCGGCCTGCTGGGCAGGGTTCAGCAGCCCGGCGCCGAATCCTGCCACGGCGGAGGCGGCGAAGAACGTCGGCAGACCGGTAGTCAGCCCAATGGTCGCCGTCGCGAGGCCAGTGACGGTGAGCCCAAGGAGCATCATCGGCTTGCGTCCGAAAGTGTCCGCCAAGCGCCCGGAAAACGTTAGGGCCGCGGCGTTGCCCCCGGCAAAAACCGCCAATGCCCAACCGGCCGAGGCCGGCCCCGCCGCGAGGACCTCCACCGCGAACAACGGCACAGTGGCCATCCGCACGCCGAAGGTCGCCCAGCCGTTGCTGAAGCTCGAGAACAGCGCGGCGCGGTAGGCCGAATCACTGAGGGCTTCCTTCATGGGCATTGCCGGAGCGTCCGTGCCCGCCTTCGAGGCCGAACCAGGGGTGCCTTTGAGTTGGGTGCGTACTACTGCGGCAGCTACGAGCAATGCCCCTGCGTATGCGAGGAACGGCACCCTGAGGCCGAGCCCTGCCAACAGCCCGCCGACTACCGGACCCAGCACGCTTCCGACCAGGAAGGCCGAGGCGTAGGCGCCGGAGACCCTGCCACGGCTTTCCGGCGGGGCAAGCCTGATAAGCAGACCCATCGCCGCCACCGTGAACATCACGGATCCGGCACCACCGAGACCCCTGAACACCAGCAGCTGCCAATAGCTCCGGGCAAAGGCGCAGGCCGCCGTCGACGCCGCCACGATGAGCAAGCCCGTGATGTAGACCGGCCGCTCGCCGAAGCGGGCCATCAAGGCTCCGCCGGCTGGAGCGAAGACCAAACGCATGAAAGCGAAAATGCTCACGATCACGGCGGCTGCCGTCGCGCCGACGTCGAACGTCGTCGCGAACTGCGGAAGCACGGGGGCCACCAAACCGAAACCGAGCGCGATCAGGAACGCGGCCACCAACATCACCCTGATGTCCCGCGGCATTTCGGCCTTCGTGGCCCCGATCCGTTGGTCTGGGCCGGATTTGGAGCTTGCTCTCATTGTGCTTGCGTCCTCTGGTTCGTGCGGAATTTCGCGGATGTGCGGCGAACGAAACACTCACGTAACAAGTGTGATATGCACCATTTACGTTCGAGAAGTTCTTGTAACAGCCCCGCAATCTAAAACCTTCGCAGGTGAAACACTGCCCCGCAAAAATCTTACGTAGAACGCAAATGGCGTTGGGATAGGCGGGCTTAGTCCGCATCTAAAGCAGAGAGGACGTAGACATGGATTTCACCGCCGGTCTCGTTTGGCTCCTGGTCGCCTCAGCCTTCGTGCTGTTCATGACCCCGGGCCTGGCATTCTTCTATGGCGGCATGACCCGTGCCAAAGCCGCCCTGAACATGATGATGATGAGCTTCATCGCCATCGGCACAGTGACCCTCGTTTGGGTTCTGTGGGGCGCGTCGATGTCTACCAGCAACACGGACAACTTCTTCCAGCTGTTCGCCAACCCCTTCAGCCACTTCGGCCTGCACAACTTCACGGACCCGGCTGACCTCCTCCACGTTGGCTACGCCGCCACCTTCGCCATCATCACGGTTGCCCTGATCTCCGGCGCCATCGCGGACCGCGCGAAGTTCTCGGCGTGGACCCTCTTCACCCCCATCTGGGCGACCCTGGTCTACGCACCCCTGGCCTACATGGTGTGGGGCGGCGGCCTCTTCTCTGCGACTGGCTGGTTTGGCCAGACGTTCGCTCCCGTCATCGACTTCGCCGGTGGCACCGTGGTCCACATCAACGCCGGTGTGGCCGGCCTGATCCTCGTCCTGATCATCGGCAACCGCAAGGGCTTCGGCAAGGACCCGAACCACCGCCCGCACAACGTGCCCCTGGTCATGCTCGGCGCGGCCATCCTCTGGTTCGGCTGGTTCGGCTTCAACGCCGGTGCCGCGGCTACAGTCCAGCAGGCCGGACTCATCTGGATCAACACGCTCGTCGCGCCCGCGGCTGCAATGCTCGGCTGGCTCGTAGTAGAGCGCATCCGTGACGGACACCCCACGTCCCTCGGTGCCGCTTCAGGCGTCGTCGCCGGTCTTGTTGCCATCACCCCGGCGTGTGCCAACGTTTCCCCGCTCGGTGCCATCGCCCTCGGCGTCGCCGCAGGTGTCGCCTCGGCCCTCGCAGTCGGCCTCAAATTCAAGCTCGGCTACGATGACTCCCTGGACGTCGTAGGCGTCCACCTCGTGTCCGGCATCATCGGTACCGTCGCCATCGGCTTCCTCGCCACTCCGACCCAGGGCGCGGCGGGCCTCTTCTACGGCGGCGGCACCACACAGCTTGTTGCCCAGTCCTTGGCGGCGCTCTGCTCGATCGTCTTCACCGGCGTCATGACCTTCGTCATCGCCTACCCGATCCACAAGATCATGGGCTTCCGCATCTCCGAGCGCCAGGAAATCGCCGGGGCGGACCTCAGCCTGCACGCCGAAACCGCCTACGAATTCGGCGTCGGCGGACACGGTGGCAGCTTCCAGCCGCTCCACGACCTCATCACCGGCAAGGCATCCGCCGAAGCCTCCGACGAAACACCTGCCAAGGGCAAGGAGAGTATCCAGGCATGAAACTCATCACGGCGATCGTCCGCCCGGAGAAACTCGACTCCATTCGCGAGGGACTCGAAGCATACGGGGTACAGGGTTTGACGGTCAGCGCTGCCAGCGGTTACGGCCGGCAGCGCGGGTACACCGAGGTGTACCGGGGGGCCGAGTACAACGTCGACCTCCTTCCGAAGATCCGCGTCGAGGTCCTGGCCACCGATGAGCAAGCGGACGACATCCTCGATGTCCTGATCGCCTCCTCCAACACGGGGAGGGCGGGCGACGGCAAAGTCTGGACCGTCGATGTCTATGAGGCCGTCCGGGTCCGCACCGGCGAGCGGGGCGCCGCAGCCATCTAAGCACCCGATATATGCAAAAGCGGTCCGGTTACCTGGAAGGTAGCCGGACCGCTTTTGCTTGCTTAGCCCCCGACGGCGGTGGGCCAGTCCGCGGGACCGGCACCACCGGCGTCGTACTCCTCGAGCGGAACCGAATCTTCGGCCCAGGCCTTGAGCACAGGCTCCACGATGCGCCAGCATTCCACCGCGGTATCCCCGCGGACGGACAACAGCGGATCGCCCTTGATGATGCCCTCCAGGACCTCGCCGTACGGCAGGAGGTCCGAGGCGCTAAGCTCCGCGTCGAGGGTAACGCGGTCCAGGGTGAAGATATCGCCCGGACCGTTTACATCGACGTCGAGCTGGAGGGTGTCCGGACCAAACCCGATACGCAGCTGGTTCGAGGCATCCACGCCTTCGAAGCCGGATGGCAAGTGCGGCACCGGACGGAAGGTGATAATCGCTTCCTTCCGCATGAGGCCGAGGGCCTTGCCGGAGCGAAGGATGAACGGAACGCCCTTCCAGCGCCAGTTCTCGATGCCGACCTCGACCTCAGCGAGGGTCTCGGTGTTCCGGGATGGATCCACGCCGGCTTCTTCTGCGTAGTCCGGCACCTTGCGATCACCGATTGTGCCTGCTGCGTAGCGGGCCCTGCGCGTGGATTTCGCGTACGGTGCCTCCACGGTGCTGGCGCGCAGGATCGTGGAAATCGCGTCGCGGAGGTCGCGCTCGCCGATGGTCGCGGGGGCATCGATGGCCAGCAGGGCCATGATGTGCAGGAGATGGCTTTGGATCATGTCCCTGAGCGCGCCCGCGGTGTCGTAGTAGCGCGCACGTCCTTCGAGCGCGAGGTCTTCGTCGAAGATGATTTCGACTTTTTCGATGTGGTCCCGGTTCCACACCGGTTCGAGGAAGCGGTTGGCGAAACGCAGTCCCAGGATGTTCAGGACGGTGGCCTTGCCGAGGAAATGGTCCACCCTGTAGATGTGTTCCTCGGGGACGAGCCGGGCGAGGGTTTTGTTGAGGTCTTCGGCCGATTCCGGGCTCGAACCGAAGGGTTTCTCGAGCACGAGGCGCGTTCCCGGCGGCAGTTGGCCGGCGGTCAGGACCTCGCAGGCTTTTTGGCTGACGTGCGGAGGAAGGGCGAAATAGACGGCCACCGGAGCTTCGAGCCCGGTAAGCAACGCGGCCAGTTGGCCGTCCGCGGTGACATCGACCTGGTGGTATTCGGTGTTTGCCTCCATGGCCGCGATCGACTCGCGTCCTGCCGCGTCGGCGTCTTTTCCGGCATCCTCAAAGGCGCTCCGCACACGGTCCGTCCATTGTTCGGCGGTCCACGGGTCCGAGCCTGCTCCGACGAGTTTGAGCCCGTCAGCCAGGCCGCCTGCAACCAGCCTGGCAAGGCCCGGCAACAGCAGCCGGCCCGTAAGGTCCCCCGAAGCGCCGAGGATGAGCAACGTTTTGACAGTTGTTTTGTTGGTCACCGTGCCAGCATGCCATCTTGTTGGTGTCAGTTGGTGAAAATCGGGTACCTATGTTGGTGTATGAGCACCTAAGTGGTGCTAGTTGGTACCCTAGATAGTCGAGTCCCTTCGTTGAGCCAGATCTGTTTGGGGCAGGAATCGTCAAGAAGCTGGCGTGCCGCCTTGGCCGCCATTCGTAGACCATTGAAAGAAGTGCACGGCGCGTGTTCAATTCACTCTCTGACCGGTTGACAGCAACCTTCAAGAATCTCCGCGGCAAGGGCCGCCTCACGGAGGCCGACGTCGACGCCACCGTCCGGGAGATCCGCCGCGCCCTCCTGGACGCGGATGTTGCCGTTCCCGTGGTGCGTGAGTTCGCTGCCCGCATCCGTGAGCGGGCGCTGGGCGCTGAAGTTGCCGCCGCCCTCAACCCCAGCCAGCAGATCGTCAAGATCGTCAACGAGGAACTCGTCGAGATCCTCGGCGGCGAGACCCGCCGTATCCGCTTGGCGAAGACCGGTCCCACCATCATCATGCTCGCTGGCTTGCAGGGTGCGGGCAAGACGACGCTCGCCGGCAAGCTCGCCAAGTGGCTCAAGGCGCAGGGCCACAGCCCGATGCTTGTGGCTTGCGACCTGCAGCGGCCAAACGCCGTGACCCAGCTCCAGATCGTCGGCCAGCGCGCGGGGGTTTCCGTTTTCGCGCCGCATCCCGGCACCACCTCCGAACATGACGTTCCCACCGGAGACCCTGTCGCCGTCGCGCGTGCCGGCGTCGAGGAGGCCCGCCAGAAGCTGCACGACGTCGTCATTGTGGACACCGCAGGCCGCCTCGGTGTCGACGCCGAGATGATGGACCAGGCGCGCCGCATCCGCCAGGCGATCATCCCGAACGAAGTGCTCTTCGTCATCGACTCCATGATCGGCCAGGATGCCGTCAACACGGCGGTCGCGTTCGACGAAGGCGTCAACTTCACTGGCGTGGTGCTGTCAAAGCTCGACGGCGACGCCCGCGGCGGTGCCGCCCTTTCGGTCGCGTCCGTCACCGGAAAGCCGGTCATGTTCGCGTCCACAGGCGAGAACCTGGACGACTTCGAACTGTTCCATCCGGACCGCATGGCCTCGCGCATCCTCGACATGGGCGACGTCCTGACCCTGATCGAGCAGGCGGAAAAGGCGTGGGACAAGGAAGAAGCCGCCCGGATGGCGAAGAAATTCGCCGACCAGGAAGACTTCACCCTGGATGACTTCCTCGCCCAGATGCAGCAGATCCGCAACATGGGTTCAATGAAGAAGATGCTCATGATGATGCCGGGTGCCCAGAACATCCGCCAGCAGCTCGAGCAGTTCGACGAGCGCGAGATCGACCGCGTCGAAGCCATCGTCCGCTCCATGACGCCGCACGAACGTGTTGCCCCGAAGATCATCAACGGCTCGCGCCGCGCGCGTATTGCCCGTGGTTCCGGCGTGCATGTTTCCGAGGTCAACGGGCTCCTGGAGAGGTTTGCCCAGGCGCAGAAGATGATGAAGAAGCTGGCCCAGGGCGGTGGCATGCCGGGTATGCCCGGTATGCCCGGGCTCGGGGGCGGCGGCGCCCGCAAGGGAAAGAGCGCTCCGAAGAAGAAGGCACGTTCGGGAAACCCGGCGAAGGCCGCCCAGGAACTGCGCGACGCCGAGAACAGGCGGTCGAAGTCGGTTCCGAGCGGTGCGGCATTCGGCCAGCCCGGCGCGGACTTCGATCCGTCCCAGCTGAACCTCCCCAAGGGCTTCGACAAGTTCCTCGGCAAGTAAAGTGCCCGCTGCCGGCTTCGCCGGCAGCGGTGATGTCAGTCCCGTGACCTAGGCTTGAGGAATGCAAAAACACCGTGTTGTCTTCGTCCATGGGGCGGGCTCGTTCGGGGCCGCCGCCTGGCCGAAGCAGCATGGTATGGCCTTGCGTTTTGACGCGCTCTTCCTGAAGCGCCACGGTTTCGATGCCCAGGCCGAGCCCTTGGAATCGGATATCCCGGCAGATGTGGACATGCTCCTTGAGTGCCTTGGAGCCTCCGAAACCGTACCCGCCGGCGGTTCGGCGCGGGGCGGCCACGTCGTGGCGCACTCCCAAGGCGCGATTTCCGCCATGCTCGCCGCGGTGGAGCGGCCGGACCTTGTCCGTTCGCTCGTGTTGGTGGAGCCGGCGTGTTTGTCCTTGACGGCGGAGCTTCCGGCAACTGCTGCGTACAAGGCGCTCATGGAGCCGCTGTTCCGTGTCAGGCACGAGCTCAGCGATGACGACTACCAACGCGAATACCTGCGCCGGGCTTTTTCTTCCGAAGCGGCGGTCCCCGATACCCCGGAGGCCCGTCGGACGGCCCGCCGCCTGCGCTTGCAAGCCCCTCCCTGGGAGGCGCCCTTGCACATTGTCCCCGGCGTTCCCACGCTCGTCCTGACGGGTGGTTGGGAGCCACTCTATGAGGAGATTGCCGGCTACCTGCAGGAAACCGGTGCCCTCCACCGCATTGCGGCAGGAGGGCACCGGCCCAATGATTCAGTTGAAGGAGACCGGATTATCCGCTCCTTCATCGCGGACGTCAGCCGTGCCGGATCTGTCCACGCTTCCTGATCAGTTCACGTTTCCCGGGCCCGCCGTTGCGCCAGGCACTGACAGTTCCGGCAGGTAGACCTTGCCGCCTGAAGCGAGGAATTCCTCGCTCTTTTCGCGCATGCCGCTGTACATTTCCGCGATGGCAGCCTGGGAATCGGCGGAACCGTACTCGTCGCGGATGTCCTGGCTGATGCGCATGGAGCAGAACTTCGGTCCGCACATGGAGCAGAAGTGTGCGGTCTTGGCCGGTTCGGCCGGGAGTGTCTCGTCGTGGAACGCTTCGGCCGTGACCGGATCCAGGGACAGGGCGAACTGGTCGCGCCAGCGGAACTCGAAGCGTGCCTTGGACAAAGCATCGTCGCGTTCGTGAGCACCGGGGTGTCCCTTGGCGAGGTCGGCGGCATGGGCGGCGATCTTGTACGTGATCACGCCCGTCTTCACGTCGTCCTTGTTCGGCAGGCCAAGGTGTTCCTTCGGCGTGACGTAGCAAAGCATCGCCGTGCCGTAGCGGGCGATCTCGGTGGCGCCGATCGCCGAGGTGATGTGGTCGTATCCCGGCGCGACATCCGTGACGAGCGGGCCGAGCGTGTAGAACGGCGCGCCGTCACAGAGTTCCTGCTGGCGCTCGACATTCTCGCGGACAAGGTGGAACGGAATGTGGCCCGGACCTTCCACCATGACCTGGACGTCGTACTTCCATGCCCGCTTCGTGAGCTCGGCGAGCGTGTCCAGCTCGGCGAACTGCGCGGCGTCGTTCGCGTCCGCGGTCGCTCCCGGACGAAGCCCGTCGCCAAGCGAAAACGCGACGTCGTACTTGGCGAAGATTTCGCACAGCTCGTCGAAATGGGTGTACAGGAAGTTCTCCTCGTGGTGCGCCAGGCACCAGCCGGCCATGATCGAACCGCCGCGCGAAACGATGCCCGTGACCCGGTTGGCCGTCAGGGGGACGTAGCGCAGCAGCACACCGGCATGGATCGTCATGTAATCCACGCCCTGTTCGCACTGTTCAATGACAGTGTCCCTGAAGATTTCCCACGTGAGCTTGTTGGCTTCGCCGTTGACCTTTTCCAATGCCTGGTAGATGGGCACGGTTCCGATCGGAACAGGGGAGTTGCGGATGATCCACTCACGGGTGGTGTGGATGTCGTCGCCGGTGGACAGGTCCATGACCGTGTCGGCTCCCCATTGCGTCGCCCACTGCAGTTTGTCGACTTCTTCGGCGATCGAGCTGGTGACGGCGGAGTTGCCGATGTTGGCGTTGATCTTCACCAGGAAGGCCTTGCCGATGATCATCGGCTCGGACTCGGGGTGGTTGATGTTGTTCGGGATGATGGCCCGGCCGGCAGCAACCTCGCTGCGCACCAATTCGACGTCGCAGTTCTCGCGGAGGGCGACGTACTGCATTTCGGGCGTCACGATGCCTTGTTTGGCGTAGTGCATCTGGGTGACGGTTTTTCCGTCGATGGCACGGCGGGGGACGGGTTGCGCGCCTTTCCACTCATCCGAGGCGGCGCCGCGGCGCACGGCCGACTTGCCGTCGTCGAGCAGGTTGCGTTCGCGGCCACGGTACGCTTCGGTGTCACCGCGGGCTTCAATCCATTCGTTGCGGAAAGGCTGGAGGCCCACTACGGGATCGCTACCGGGGCCGGCCGTGCGGTACACCCGGAAAGGAGCATTCCCCTCGCCGTTCGGCGAGGGTTCCAAGGCGATTTCCGTTACTGGTACCCGGATTCCGGTCTCAGCGTCCTCGATGAACGCAAGCGAATGCGATTTCAGCGACTGCGTCACCTCGCGGTCCGCTTCATTTTGGGTAGGGCTAAGCTGTGCTTCTTTGGAGCTCACTTGAGTACTCACTTCCTTCGCCGGCATTACCCGGACAGGTTCGACGGTCGCAGGCTGCGTCAGCCTGATCTCAGCCCCTGGCAAGGGCCCCCGTGTGGTCGTAGACGAAGCTACCACACGCGGAAGCTGCTGTGGCGTACATGACAGGAAGGAACATGCCCGCGGCCGGGTAGGGCTCGGCCGAAATGCGCTGCGGTCCTACTCTGGAAACATGCCAGAGATCATCGAATTCAGCGGCGTGGCGCTGACCGGCCCGGAAGAAGAACGGCGCGGCCTGTGGTCGGTCGACGGACGATTGACCTTTGTCCGGCCGGACGGCGCGCCGTCGGCGATCCTCGATGGATGGGTGCTGCCGGGACTCGTGGACGCCCATTGCCATGTGGGCCTGGGCAAAGGCGGAGCGGTAGACGAAGAGACCGCCCGCGTGCAGGCCGCAACCGACCGGAACGCCGGAACCCTCCTCATCCGGGACGCCGGATCCGCCAGCGACACGCGCTGGTTGCAGCACCGGCCGGACATGCCCCGCATCATCCGTGCCGGACGGCACCTTGCCAGGAAGGGGAGGTACATCCGGGGACTGGCGGAAGAAGTCGAGCCGGAAGGCCTGGTGGAGGCGGTGCGCAAGCAGGCCCGCTTCGGGGACGGGTGGGTCAAGATCGTAGGGGATTGGATCGATCGTTCGGTGGGGGACCTCGGCCCGTCGTTCCCCGCGGCCGTGGTGAAGGACGCCGTCGCCGCCGCGCACGACGAAGGCGCCCGGGTTACAGCCCATTGCTTTGCCGAACAGACCATCGACGACGTGCTTGACGCCAGGATCGACTGCATCGAGCACGCCACAGGCTTACTTCCGAGGCATATTCCGCGATTGCTCGATCAGGGTGTCCCCATCGTCCCCACCCTCGTCAACATCGCGACCTTTCCGGACATTGTGCAACAAGCCGCGCCGAAATTCCCCTTGTACGCCGGCCACATGGCGGCGCTGTGGGAGCGCCGATACGAGCGGGTCCGTGAGGCGCATGAAGCCGGAATCCGGATTTACGCGGGAACGGACGCGGGCAGCGTCATCAAGCACGGCCGCATCGGCGAGGAAATCCTCGAGTTGCACCGGGCCGGGCTTCCTCCCGCGGCGGCCCTCGATTCCGCGTGCTGGTCCGCCCGGAACTGGCTCGGAGCGGACGGCATCAGCGAAGGTGCCAGTGCCGACGTCGTGCTTTATGCGAAGGATCCGCGCGCTTCGCTCGACGTCGTCCTGAATCCGCAGACGGTGGTTCTTAGGGGGAGCGTTGTGGACAAAGACGTCGATGAGGAATAAATTGAAGCTTCAAGTAATTTAGATATGTAAAGGGTCGTCGATGGGCGGCGACCACAAGAGCCGGGAGTTTCACATGACCACCACACCCAGCCAGGATCTCCTTCCTGCCGACCTGACCATGGGCACCGTGATGCTCAAAGTGGGGGACATGAAGCTCATGGCCGACTACTACCAGCGGGCCTTGGGCCTGGAGGTCGTCGCGGAGCAGGACGGCGGGCTCTACTACGGCAGGCTCGGCAAGCCGCTGGTGCACTTGGCGCCCGCTTCGGGACTCCAGATCCCGGGGCGTGGGGAAGCGGGCCTCTTCCACACAGCGTTGCTCTTCGAAGACCGGTCTTCCTTGGCCGCGACTGTCGCAACGGCCGCCCAGTATGAGCCGCACGCCTTCGCCGGAAGCGCGGACCACCTCGTGAGCGAAGCTTTCTACTTCACCGACCCCGAGGGCAACGGCATCGAGCTCTACTACGACAAGCCACGCGAAGGCTGGGAGTGGAACGGCGCCTCCGTAGTGATGGACAGCTTGCCGCTCCCGCCGCAGCGCTACCTCCAGCAATTCCTGAGCGAAGAATCGGTGACGGGCCAGCATGAGGCCGGTGCCGGCGTCGGGCACGTCCACCTCCAGGTCGGCGATGTCCAGACCGCCCACGACTTCTATGTCGACACCCTGGGCTTCGAGAAGACTGCCGGTTGGCACGGGCAGGCGCTCTTCGTCTCCGCCGGCGGCTACCACCACCACATGGCCATGAATGTCTGGAACAGCCGCGGCGCCGGTCCGCGCAAGGATACGCTCGGCCTTGGCGAAGTGGTCATCGAAGTTCCGTCAGGTGACGACGTCGGCGCGCTCGCCGACCGCCTCAAGGTCGCCGGAATTTCTTCCCACCACACGGGAGCGGAGTTGCGCTTCGAAGACCCGTGGCGCAACCGCCTCCGGATCGCCGTCCGCTAGCAAGCTAAACTTGGGGCTTGATGGCGTGGCGCCTGTTTCAGGCGCCGCGCCGCGCTCCGTCGGCACCACTGAATGAGGGTAGTTTCCATGGGCTTTGCTGAAATTTTTGTTGCCACCCACGATGAAGCAATCAAGCGGGCATCCGCCCTCGAGAAGGGGAGTGGAGTTGCGGGAAGCGCGGTGCGGATCCCGGACATCAGCGACTTCGAAGTGGAGCAACTCGGCGATCTTGCCGGAACGGCCGTGCATGCCGCAGGCGCCGACTACGAACTCGCCTTGGTGGATGTTGCCAGCGATGCGTTGCTTGGCGTACCTGAAGCCATGGTGCGGGCCTTGTCCGAACTGCTGAGCTACGAGACCGAGGGCGAAGGAAGCGTGCTCGAGGACGTCGCGGATCAGTGGGCGGCCCAGGAGGACATGCCTTTCGATGCGAGGCAATCACGCCTGTACGTCCAGCAGTTGGCCGCGCTCGCCACTGATGTGGACAAGGTCGACCGCGCCGGGCTGTATGTCTGGTCCGTAGGGGAGTAGCCGCCGCCCGACCCGCCGGCCGGCCGCGGTTCGAAATCCTGTCCGCCATCTGGCACAATGGACAGGTACTTGATCCTCGCGGCCCCTCTCTCCGTGGGTGCATCTTGTCCTTGGAACCCTCAAGTATGGCCCGCCCCACGGGAGCAGAACGACGGGTTCAACCCCGTTTCAGAAACAGGAGTGACCACAAAAGTGGCCGTAAAGATTCGCCTCAAGCGCTTCGGTAAGATGCGCGCACCGTACTACCGCATCGTCGTCATGGACTCCCGCGCCAAGCGCGATGGCCGTGCAATCGAAGAGATCGGCAAGTACCACCCCACCGAGGAGCCCTCGTACATCGAGGTTGCCTCCGAGCGTGCCCAGTACTGGCTGTCCGTCGGCGCGCAGCCGACCGAGCAGGTTGCCGCGATCCTGAAGATCACCGGTGACTGGCAGAAGTTCAAGGGCCTCCCGGGCCAGGAAGGCACGCTGAAGACCAAGGTCGAGAAGCCTGCTTTCGTTGCGCCGGAGAAGGGTTCCGTCATCATCCCGGAAGCCATCACCAAGAAGGCGAAGCAGGCTGAGGCTTCCGAGGAAGCTGCAGAAGCAGAGACCACCGAGGCTGAGTAGATTGCTGGCAGAAGCGCTCGAACACCTGGTCCGTGGGATCGTTGACAGCCCCGAGGACGTCAAGGTCACTGCCAAGAACAACCGCCGTGGGGAGTCCCTCGAGGTGCGCGTTCACCAGGACGACCTCGGACGGGTGATCGGTCGCCAAGGACGCACCGCGCGCGCATTGCGCACTGTGATTGCGGCCTTGGCGGGCGGCGAACAGGTCAGGGTCGACGTCGTCGACACCGACCGCCGCCGGTAACGCGCTCAGCAGTACTTGTCTTTGGTCCCGCCCCTTCACCGCACGTCGGTGGAGGGGCCGGATTGTTTTACGAGGGCGGGACCGATTTTCAGCCGGGTCCAGCCTTGCCCCTCCCCGGCCCAGCGAGAAATCAGAGGAATCCCATGCAGGTCCAGGTTGCCCGAATCGGCAAACCCCACGGAATCCGTGGCGAAGTCACCGTCCAGGTGCTCACCGACGCTCCCGACGAGCGATTCGTCCGGGGAACCGAATTTGTGGTGGAACCGGCAAAAGCCGGGCCTTTGACCATCAAGAGCGCCCGCTGGAACAAGGACATCCTGTTGCTTGGCTTCGAAGAAGTCGCCACGCGCAACCAGGCAGAGGAACTCCGGGGCGCGAAGCTGTTCATCGAGACCGAAGAGCTTGACGAGGACGACGACGAAGGCTGGTACGAACACGAACTGCTCGGCCTCGACGCGCGCGTCGGCTCGCAGACCGTGGGCAAAGTAACCGCGCTCAACACGATGCCCGTGCAGGACCTCCTCGTCATCGAAGACGCTGCGGGCCGTGAGATCCTCGTGCCGTTTGTCGAGGAGATCGTCCCCGAGGTCAACCTCGAAGAAGGCTATGTCCTCCTCACGCCGCCGGCCGGCCTCTTTGAGCTGAACGTCGACGACGCCGAAGGCGCCGGCTCCTCGAACGGGGACTAGATGCGCATCGACGTCGTCAGCATCTTTCCTGAGTACCTGGCTCCGCTTGAGCTCTCGCTCATAGGGAAAGCCCGGCAGGATGGTCTCCTGGAACTGAATGTCCACGACCTGCGGACCTTCACCACGGATAAGCACCGAACTGTGGACGATACCCCGTATGGCGGTGGGGCCGGCATGGTGATGAAGCCGGAGCCGTGGGCCCAGGCGTTGGAATCCATCGCTACGGGCGGGACGACCCCTGAAGGCGGGGCTGCCAAGAAGCCTGTCCTGATCGTCCCCTCACCGGCGGGGGAGCGCTTCAACCAGGCCCTCGCCTACGAGTTGGCCGAAGAGGAACAACTCGTCTTTGCCTGCGGGCGGTACGAGGGGATTGACGAACGCGTCATCGAGTGGGCGGCCGGCCATTTCACCGTCCGGCCCATGAGCTTGGGAGATTACGTCCTCAACGGTGGAGAAGTTGCCGTCCTGGCAATGGTTGAGGCCATCGGGCGGTTGCTTCCCGGCGTCGTCGGCAACCCGGAGTCGCTCGTGGAGGAGTCCCACTCGGACGGCTTGCTTGAGTATCCGGTCTACACGAAGCCTTCTTCCTGGCGGGATCGGGACGTGCCGGCCATCCTCTTGAGCGGCAACCACGGCAAGATCGCGCAATGGCGCCGCCATGAGCAGTTTCGCCGCACCGCGGCGCGCCGTCCCGACTTGCTGGCAGAGTTCGACGCCGGTGCGCTGACCCGGGCGGACAAGGCAGCTTTCGGGGAACTGGGCTATGACGTCGTCGACGGCCGGCTGCTCCTCCGCCCGGAGGCCGGTTCCGCGGACTGAGCCCGCCGCCGTCGGGCACTTTCCCCTGATGCCCCGCCGCAACAGGCGCCCTGAGCGCGGGATTGGCTGGAACTTTCGAGGTGTGGCAGAATTAACCCTTGTGTCTACTGGGTTCGCGCCTGCCACAGGGGGAGCGACACCAACAGCATGACAACCCGGAACCATCAAACAGCGGTGGGATCGGGCATTGAATCTTCGGCGGTTATTTCCGGATGGCCTTGTGCCCCGGGCTTGCCCGCCGTGACCCAAAGTGGATGACCTGTGGCGTTCACCAGGAGTGGATTAATGCATATCCTCGATAGCGTAGATGCAGCTTCGCTGCGCACCGATGTTCCCGTGTTCCGCGCGGGTGACACCATCAAGGTTCACGTGAACATCATCGAAGGCAAGAACACCCGTGTCCAGGTATTCCAGGGCTTCGTCCTTGGCCGCCAGGGCGATGGCGTCCGTGAAACCTTCACCGTCCGCAAGGTTTCCTTCGGTGTCGGCGTCGAGCGTACCTTCCCGGTACACTCCCCGATCATCGAAAAGATCGAGGTCGTCACCAAGGGTGACGTCCGCCGCGCCAAGCTTTACTACATGCGCGCACTGCGCGGTAAGGCTGCGAAGATCAAGGAAAAGCGCGACTTCACCGCTGCCAAGTAGGTCTAGCGACCGCCAGCGGGTTCTGGATTCGTGACCGGCCCGTGCCGGAGAAATCCGCAACGCAACAGGAAACGAATCATGGACCACGCAGAACGCCAGCCCCGGAAACGGGGCTGGCGTTTTGTTTTGCTCGCGTTGGTCCTGGCGGTGGCCATCAGCGGACTTGTCCGGTCCCTTTGGCTCGACGTCTACTTCATTCCTTCGGAATCAATGGAGCCGCTCCTGGGCACTGGAGACCGGATCCTCGTCTCGCGGACGGACTTCGCCGCGGACCCCATCCGTCGCGGAGACATCGTGGTTTTCGACGGCAGGGGTACTTTTGCTCCGTTGAACAGCGGCAAGGGTCCGCTCGCTGACGCAGTCGGTGCACTCGGGCACTGGCTGGGCCTGACTGGTAGTGACACGACGTATGTCAAACGCGTCATAGGGCTTCCCGGCGACCACGTTGTATGTTGCGGGGCCGGCGGTAAGCTCACAGTCAACGGCCAGCCGCTTGAGGAACCCTATATTTATCCGGGGGACACGCCGAGCGAGGAGAAATTCGATGTCATCGTGCCGCAGGACAGGTTGTGGCTGATGGGGGACCATCGTTCACGGTCCGCCGACTCGCGTAGCCTCCTGGGTGCGCCGGGCGGGGGAATGGTGCCGCTGGAGCGCGTCATCGGGCGTCCGGTCCAGATCCTCTGGCCGCTTGATAGATTTGCAGCACTGCCTCGCCCCGCGCAGGCCACACCTTCGAAGAACGGACAGTAGATGCCGGACATAACTCCCGGGAAGCCAGAACGGCACGAAGACGAGGCCGAGGTCCTGGGCGCGCAGTCTGTTCCCGGTGGCGAGGCCGATCCCGACGACGTTCCCGGCCGGACGGAACCGGCACCTCCACCGTCCCGGCGTGCGGCCCGGCGCGGGACGGCCCCGGACGGGGAGAGTGCAGGCCAACGCAGCCCTTTCCTCAGCTGGCTTCGGGAAATCGCCACTGTGGTTGTCATTGCCGTGGTGTTGTCGTTCTTGATCAAGACTTTCCTGTTCCGCGCGTTTTACATTCCCTCCGAATCCATGGTCAACACGCTCGACGTGAACGACCGGATTTTCGTCAACCTCCTGGTGCCGCAGCCTTTTGCGCTGCAGCACGGAGACGTCGTGGTCTTCAAGGATTCGCAGGGTTGGCTGCCGGCTACCCAGAAGGCGACGCCCGGCCCGTTCTCGTGGGTCCAGGACGCCCTGGTCTTCGTCGGCTTGCTTCCGGATGAGACCAACCAGCACCTTGTCAAGCGGGTCATCGGGCTCCCGGGCGACCACGTGACGTGTTGTGACAGTTCGGCGCGGGTCAGCATCAACGGAACCGTCCTCAACGAAACCTACATCAATCCGGCCCAAGTCCCCGAGGCCAAACCCTTTGATGTAGTGGTCCCGCAAGGGAAAATCTGGGTTATGGGAGATAACCGCAACAACTCGGCGGACTCGCGCGAACACACGGCGGTCAACGGCGGATTCATCAACATCTCCGACGTCGAGGGCAAGGCCACGGTGATCGCCTGGCCCATCAACCGCTGGCAGATCATCGACAACCATTCCGACGTCTTCCGCGACGTTCCTGCGCCGTCCCCGCAAAACACGTCCTCGCCTACGGCTCCAGCGGGCAAATAGTGGCCTCCGTCGCCGCACGGATCCGAAAGGTTCCGGGCTTTCCTACCCTCGACGTCGAACGGGGATTCCTCGCCCCGGGCGTCAGGTTGCTCGCGGGCGTGGACGAAGTGGGCCGCGGAGCCCTCGCTGGACCGGTTTCCGTGGGAATTGTGGTCGTGGACCTCGAAGACCACGGATTGCTCGCCGACGTTCGCGACAGCAAGTTGCTCAAGCCCGACGACCGGGAGCGGTTGGAACCCCTGGTCCGGGAATGGGCCCTCGCCTCGGCCGTGGGCCATGCGAGCTCGGCTGAGATCGATACGCTCGGGATTATCGGGGCTCTGCGACTTGCAGGGACACGGGCGTGGTTCGAAATCCTTGCCGGGGGCGTGAGTCCGGACATCGTGTTGCTCGACGGCAGCCACAACTGGCTCTCGGTGCCAAGCCAAATCTCGCTCTTCGATGCTGAGCCCGCCGTGCCGGCATGCGAGGCGCCCGTACATACCAGGGTCAAAGCGGACATGAGCTGCCTCAGCGTCGCAGCTGCCAGCGTCCTGGCCAAAGTGGCCAGGGACCGTATTATGGTCGAACTTCATTCCGAATATCCGGGTTTCGCCTGGAACGAGAACAAGGGCTACGCAACCGCCTCGCACCGCGATGCGCTCCGACTGGCCGGCCCGACCCCATACCACCGGACCAGCTGGAACCTGATTTAGCTTCTGTTGGTTCCGTCATGGCCTGTCCCGCAAGGGGAAGCTGGCGGCACTCAACCGCTCCATGGTGCAAGATGGAACTATGAGTGCCGAGGATCTTGAGAACTATGAAACCGACATGGAGTTGCAGCTCTACCGCGAATACCGCGACGTCGTCGGATTATTCAGCTACGTTGTCGAGACCGAACGCCGGTTCTACTTGGCTAACCACGTTGACCTGCAAGCCCGCAGCGCGGATGGCGAGGTCTACTTCGACCTGACGCTCCAGGACGCCTGGGTCTGGGATGTGTACCGCTCGGCCCGTTTCGTGAAGAACGTCAGGGTCATTACGTTCAAGGACGTCAACGTGGAGGAGTTGCCGCGGAACGAGGAGCTCTCCTTGCCGAAGGACGGCGACCTTGGAGACTTGGGCGATCTCGGCGACTTGGGCAACTGACCCTACCCGCTGCTCCTCCACACCGTTCGTTTGACGAAGTTTTCCACATAGCCGATCCGACACCTGCCAGCGGACCTGCCGAACCTCCACGCTAGTAGTGGAGGTGGTTATGAAAGCCAAAGACTTGTTGGGCCGGCACGGTGAAACATTGGCCGTCGGATTCCTTGAAGACCAGGGAATGCGCATTGTGGACCGCAATTGGAGATGTCCAGACGGCGAGATCGACATCGTGGCGCTCGACGGCGACACACTGGTGATCGCCGAGGTCAAGACTCGGAAGAACCTGGCCTACGGGCATCCTTTCGAAGCCATCGACGCTGCCAAACTCGCGCGCCTTCATCGCCTGGCCTCGAACTGGTGCCGTGAGCACGAGTTCCGTACGGCGCTGCGAAGGGTGGACGTGGTGGGCATTGTCGACGGCGGCTCGGACGAACCAACGCTCGAACACCTCAAGGGCGTGGGCTAGATGGGCGTTGGCAGGAGCTATTCCGTGGCGTTGCTCGGCCTCAACGGCTACATCGTCGAGGTAGAGGCGGACATCGGCCAGACCCTCCCGAACTTCGTGATCCTCGGGCTGCCGGACGCGTCCCTTAACGAAGCCAAGGAACGGATTCGATCGGCCGCCCAAAACTCGGGAATCCCGTTGAGCCGCCGGAAGATTACGGCAAACCTCATTCCTGCGTCCTTGCCAAAGCGAGGCTCGGGTTTTGACCTTGCCATCACTATGGCGGCCTTGCGCGCTGCCGGCGATATCCGCTCGACGGAAGATACCGTCTTTCTGTCCGAACTAGGCTTGGACGGCAGGCTCAGGCCTGTGCGGGGCGTCCTGCCGGCTGTAATGGCTGCGGTGCGGGCGGGCCACCACCAGATCGTCGTAGCCCAAGCCAACGTCGCCGAGGCGCGGCTTGTTCCCGGTGCTGTCGTCCGAGGCTACAAGACCCTCGCCCGCCTTGCTTTCGATTTCGGCGCCGAACCCAAGGACCTGGCCTTGGACTACGACCCCGTTGAAGAGGAGCCGGTCAGCGACGCCGACACCGGTGACCTCATTGCCCCGGACTTGTGCGACGTCTCGGGGCAACACGATGCCCGGCGGGCCCTGGAAGTGGCGGCTGCCGGAGCACATCACGTACTGCTGTGCGGACCGCCTGGGGCGGGCAAAACGATGCTCGCGGAGCGCCTTCCGGGACTCTTGCCGGATCTGGGCGACCAGGAAGCCATGGAAGTCACGGCGATCCATTCGCTCGCGGCTGTCCAGGTCGATTCAGTCCATCTGCTGCGCCGTCCGCCCTTTGAGAACCCGCATCACAGCGCTACGGCCGCGGCGATCATCGGCGGAGGTTCCGGCCTTCCAAGGCCCGGTGCGGCGTCCCGGGCACACCGCGGAGTGTTATTCCTCGACGAGGCCCCGGAGTACGAACGCCGGGTGCTCGACGCTTTGCGGCAACCCTTGGAGAGCGGCGAGCTCGTCATCCACCGCTCCGCGGGGACAGCAGCGTACCCTGCCCGCTTCCAGCTTGTCCTCGCCGCCAATCCCTGCCCATGCGGGAAGGCGACTGGCAAAGGCGTCGAATGCACGTGCACGCCAGTGATGCGGCGCCGCTACTTCGGGCGCATGTCCGGGCCGTTGCTCGACCGCGTGGACATCCAGCTTTCCGTAGAACGCGTCTCGCTCGCGGACTTCGGGCAGGCAACCGTGGAAGAGGACACCGCCACTGTCGCACAAAGGGTAGGGGCCGCGCGGTCCCGGCAACGCGAACGGCTGGCGATCTTCGGTATGGAGACCAACGCGCAGGTTCCCGGGCGCATCCTGCGCGGTGAATTGCGCCTTCCAGCCGCGGCCACTCGCATCCTTGACACCTCCCTCGAGCGGGGAATCCTCACGGCAAGGGGCTATGACCGGGTTTTGCGTCTCGCGTGGACTTTGGCGGACTTGGACTATCGCGATCAGCCCGGCGCCGACGACATCGGGCAAGCCCTCGGATTGAGGCAGGCGGTAGCGGCCGCATGAAAGGAAACGCCATGACTGACCATGAACCGGCCCTGGCCAAATCGGAGGCGCCTTCAAGCGAGCGTTTAGCCCGGGCAGCGTTGTCGCGGCTGATGGAGCCGCAAGACGCCACTGGACTCGCTTTGGTGCGTGCAGCTGGACCGGCCGACGCCTTGAGGATTGCGAGCGGTCAAGTGGCTTTCGGTCCAGCCCTTCAGCAGGAGGTCACCTCCCTGTTGGTGGACAGCGGGGCCGCCCCGGCAGCTGCCAGCCTGGCCTCTGCTTTGCAACGGTGGAAGCCGCGTGTTGGCGATCTGGCCCCCGAGCGGGACCTGGCCACCATGCAACGCCTCGGTGGCCGCTTGCTCGTCCCCGGGGACCGGCTTTGGCCGGCCCAGTTGGCCGATCTTGACCTCCATGAACCGTTGTGCCTGTGGTGGCGGGGAAGCGAGCTGGAGTTCCCCGTCATCCAGAAGGCCGTGGCAATAGTCGGCTCCCGCGACAGTACCAGTTATGGCTCCTCGGTCACCGGCGACTTCGGTTACGGCCTCGGGCAGCGCGGCTACACGGTGGTATCGGGTGGCGCCTACGGAATCGATGCCCATGCCCACCGCGGCGCCTTGGCGGGAGGGACCAACGCCATGCCGACCGTGGCCGTCATGGCCGGGGGCGTGGATCGATACTACCCGGCGGGAAACGAAGACCTCCTTCGTGCAGTTGCGAATCAGGGCGCCGTGATTGCCGAGGTTCCACCGGGCTCAGCGCCAACCCGGTACCGCTTCCTCCAGCGGAACAGGATCATTGCGGCTTTGGCATCCGTGACGGTTGTGGTTGAAGCCCGTTGGCGCTCGGGAGCCCTGAACACGGCGCACCATGCCGAATCCATGGGCAGGGTGGTCGCAGCCGTCCCCGGCTCGATTCACAGCGCCAACTCGGCTGGATGCCATCGGCTGCTCCGGGACGGTGGTGCTGTTTGCGTCACGGATGTGGGCGAAATCGTCGAACTTGCCGGAGCCAGCGGTGAGGGACTCGTCGGCGACAAAGACACTGAGGCTTCCGAGCACGACGGACTGACACTCGAAGATTTGATTCTTCTGGACGCCCTGCCACTCCGGTCCACGAGCTCGGTCGAGAAACTCGCTGTGGTCGCGGGACTCAGTCAGAATTCGGTCAAAGCGGGGCTCGGGCGTCTCGGCTTGTTGGGCTTGGCCGTCTCCGTCAGCGGTGGCTGGAAGCGCTCGGGGAAGAAAGGCTGAAGCCGGCGTGGAGTAATGCGGCTGAGCGTGGCGATGCCAGCCGCACCGCCACAGAGCTGGCAGAGTGGGATGGTGCAGGAGAATCCGCTTCCCGAGAGGCTCGACCGGTCCGTGCAGGACTTTCGCCGGTACTTGGAGGGCGAACGCGCCAGGTCGGTCCATACAGTGCGGGCGTATCTGGCCGATGTCGAAAGCCTGTTGTATTTCGCCGTCGCTGAAGGCGTTGTCGATCTTCCTGCCCTGGAACTTGGAACGCTCCGGCGCTGGCTGGGTTCGCAGAGCGAGGGCGGCATGTCCCGGGCAACCCTTGCCCGTCGGGCTGCCACGGCCAGGGCGTTCACGTCCTGGGCACTGAGGGAGGAGCTGATTTCAGTCGACCCGGCTCTTCGGCTCCAAGCCCCTAAACGCGACCACCCACTGCCCGGCGTGCTCCACCGGCAACAAATCGGCAGGATTCTTGAACGCTTGGAAGAAGACGCCCATGAAGGCTCGCCGATCGCCGTGCGGAACCGGGCCGTCGTCGAGCTCCTCTACGCCACGGGAATCCGGGTTGGTGAGCTTGTCGGCTTGGACATCGACGACCTTGACACGGATCGCCGGACCCTTCGCGTTCTGGGCAAAGGTAACAAGGAACGGACGGTCCCCTTCGGCGTACCGGCGGCGCTCGCCGTCGACGATTGGCTTCGGCGGGGCCGCGGTCGGCTCGTGACGGAACGCAGTGGACCGGCGCTTTTCCTCGGTGCGCGTGGGAACAGGATGGACCAGCGCCAAGCCCGGACGGTTGTCAGCGAACTTCTGGAAGCGCTGGGGGATACCGCTGCGAGCGGTCCCCACGCCCTGCGTCACACGGCCGCCACGCACCTGCTCGACGGCGGGGCAGACCTCCGGGCAGTCCAGGAAATCCTTGGCCACAGCAGCCTTGCGACCACCCAGATCTATACTCATGTATCTGTGGAAAGGCTCCGGAATAGCTACCAACAAGCCCATCCGAGGGCGTAAATCATGACCGCTCGTGAACCGGGCTCGACCCATAACGTCGCAAATGTCCCACGCCGGAATCGCACTGGCGTAATTCCGGCGGGTACGGCAAAATGAAAGCAACGTCGGGGAACTCTCACCTTCTAGTTGAATGTTTCTCCGGCGTGCAAAAAATCGAATTCAACGCAAAAGCCAAATATCGCAGGAAGCAGGGATAGCCAGGATCAACCGAATCGCGTGACACCCGCGCAACAAACTTTCATCCAGGCGGAGGTCGTTGGGGAAGACGTACCTACAGCTATGGAGGATGGAATGTCTGTTGCAATAACCCGGGGTGTCTTGTTCGTGCATTCGGCCCCCACGGCGCTGTGCCCTCACGTTGAGTGGGCCATCGGGTCGGTCGTGGATAAGCGGACCGACTTGGAGTGGACCGCTCAGCCTGCTGCGCCCGGAATGTTTCGTTCCGAGCTTTCGTGGACAGGCGCTCCCGGGACGGGCGCGCAACTGGCCTCTGCTTTGCGCGGCTGGGCGCACCTTCGGTACGAAGTGACTGAAGAACCGAGCCAAGGCGTGGACGGCGGCCGCTGGTCGCACACTCCCGAATTGGGCATTTTCCACGCGGTCACGGACGTACACGGGAACATCATGGTGACCGAGGACCGCATCCGCTACGCCTACGAATCCGCCGCAGGCGATCCCGCAGCCGTCTACCATGAGCTTTCCCTGGCCCTGGGCGAGGCATGGGACGAAGAGCTTGAACCGTTCCGGCACGCGGCCGAGGGCGCCCCGGTCCGCTGGCTCCACCAGGTTGGCTAGGCCGGATACAGCCGTGGCTTCCGGTCCCGTACCGTAGCCAGCTCTTCCATAGCGAAAGAAGAGGGCCCCACCATGGTGGGGCCTCTTCTTTCGCTATGACTCAAGTTCGTCAGAGGCTTCGGATAGCGATGACCGCGTTGTGTCCGCCGAAACCGAAAGAGTTGCTCAACGCGACGATATCGCCGGCAGGAAGGGTCCGGGCGGATGTGACAACGTCGAGCGGGATCTCGGGATCCTGGTTTTCCAAGTTGATAGTCAACGGGGCCTGGCGTTCGTAGACGGCGAGCACCGTCAGCACGGCTTCCACGGCGCCGGACGCACCCAGCAAGTGTCCCATTTGTGACTTGGTGGCCGAGACGGCGACGTTGTCGACGTGCGCACCCAACGCTGCGCGGAGGGCAGTGTATTCAGGCTTGTCACCCACAGGCGTGGAGGTTGCGTGTGCGTTGACGTGGACCACGTCCTCGGCCTGGATCCGGCCATCGAACATGGCGGCCTTCAGCGCGCGGGTTGCGCCAAGCCCTTCCGGGTCCGGAGCGGTGATGTGGTAGGCGTCGGCGGTAACGGACGTACCGGCGAGTTCGGCGTAGATACGGGCGCCGCGCGCAATGGCATGCTCTTCGGCTTCCAGCACCAGGGCGCCGGCCCCTTCACCCATGACAAAGCCGTCGCGGTCACGGTCGTACGGGCGCGACGCGTGTTCCGGATCGTCGTTGCGGCGGGAGAGCGCCTGCATCGAAGAGAACGCGGCAAGGGGCATCGGGTGGATCGCTGCTTCGGCGCCACCGCACATCACAACGTCAGCCTTTCCCGAGCGAATGAGGTCGAGCCCGAGGTGGAGGGCCTCAGTTCCGGACGCGCAGGCTGAAACCGGGGTGTGGGCACCAGCGCGGGCGCCGAGGTCGAGGCTGACGGCGGCTGCGACACCGTTCGGCATCAGCATGGGCACCGTCATGGGCAGCACCCGGCGGGGGCCCTTTTCCTTCAGTGTGTCCCATGCGTCGAGAAGTGTCCACACACCGCCGATGCCGGTGGCAAAGGCCACGGCCAGGCGATCGTGGTCGATATCCGTGATGCCGGAATCCGCCCAGGCCTCGCGGGCCGCGATGACGCCGAATTGCGTCGAGGGATCCATGCGCTTGGCCTCGACGCGGGTCAGGACATCAAGTGCGGGAGTCGAGCACCGGGCGGCAAAGTGGACCGGAAGGTCATACTTGGAAACCCACTCGTCCTCGAGCGTGTGGGCACCGGAGACCCCTTTGAGCGCGTTCTTCCACATAGTGGGGACGTCGCCGCCGATGGGCGTGGTTGCGCCCAGACCGGTTATGACTACTTTGCGTGCCATGCGATCACTCTCTGTTGGATCGGCCTGCCCGCGTGCTGTTTCCAAGCGGGCGCCAAAAGAAGACTTTGGGAGATAAAGCAGCTGTGCCGGGCTCCGGATGCAACAGGGCGCACCCGAAGTCCGGCACAGTTGAGGCCAGACTAGGCCTGCGCGTTGGAGATGAAGTTGACGGCGTCGCCGACGGTCTTCAGGTTCTTGACCTCTTCGTCCGGGATGCGGACGCCGAACTTCTCTTCAGCGTTGACGACGATGGTCATCATCGAGATCGAGTCGATGTCCAGGTCCTCGGTGAAAGACTTGTCGAGCTCGACGGCTTCAGTGGCGAGGCCCGTCTCTTCGTTCACGATTTCAGCCAGGCCGGCCAGGATTTCTTCGTTGCTAGCCATTGTCGGCTCCTTTTCTTGTTATGCCGGCTGCTGCCGGAAATGGGGCAAACCGCGGATACGGCTTGGGTTTCGAAGTGCTATTCAGTTACGGACGGAGCTACGGAAGTACTACTACCTGGGCGCCGAAGACCAAACCTGCGCCGAACCCGATCTGCAAGGCGAGTCCGCCGCTGAGCCCGGGGTTTTCCTGCAGGAGGCGGTGCGTGGCGAGGGGGATGGAAGCCGCGGACGTGTTACCGGCGTCGGCGATGTCGCGGGCAACCACCACGGTCTCGGGAAGCTTGAGCTTCTTGACCATCTCATCAATGATGCGCATGTTCGCCTGGTGCGGGACGAAAGCAGCTAGGTCCGTCGCTTCGATCCCTGCAGCGTCCAGCGCTTGCTGGGCCACCTTGGCCATCTCCCACACAGCCCAGCGGAAGACCGTCTGGCCGTCCTGACGCAGAGTCGGCCAGATGTCCTGCGTCGCCTCAATGATTGCTTGGTCGTCCGATTCGTCCGAGTGGCGGGCAGTCTCGCCCAGCTTCCGGACGTCGTCGAGCGAATGCGTCATCCCGATCGCGTTCCATTTGCTTCCATCGGATCCCCAGACTGACGGGGCGATGCCCGGGGTCTCGGAGGGGCCGATCACCACGGCGCCGGCGCCGTCGCCGAGGAGGAAGGAAATCGTGCGCTCGTGGTTGTCGATGACATCCGAGAGCTTCTCGGCGCCGACTACCAGGACGTACTCCGCGGTGCCCGAGCGGACCAGGGCATCGGCCTGGGCAATGCCATAGCAGTAGCCCGCGCATGCGGCCGAAATATCGAAAGCCGGGGCAGGCGTGGCGCCCAGGCGGTCCGTGAGGGCGGCCGCCGCGGACGGCGTCGCGAAGGGATGGGTGACTGTGGAGACGATCACGGCGCCCAACTGCGAGGCTTCGATGCCCGCTTGCTTGAGGGCTTCGCGTGCGGCGCCTTCGGCCATGTCGATGACGCTGACCCCGGCCGGCGCACGGTGGCGGGTCACAATTCCAGTGCGCTGGCGGATCCACTCGTCGGAAGAATCGATCCACTGGCAGACGTCGTCGTTGGTCACGATGACGTCCGGGCGGTATGCCCCGATGCCGATGATCCGCGAGTATTCGTGGGTCGGTGCTTGCTTGAGTACGGGGGTGCTCATGCTTGTCCTTCCAGTTCCGCGAAGAGCGCGAGTGCCGCGGACAGATCGTCCGGGGTCTTGACGGCGACAGTCTTGACTCCCGGCATCCCGCGCTTGGCGAGGCCTGCCAAGGTTCCTGCGGGGGCGAGTTCGATGAGGCCGGTGACGCCGCGCTGGACCAGGTTCTCCATGCAAAGGTCCCAACGGACCGGCCGCGACACTTGGGCGATCAGGCTTTCGACGGCGGCACCGCCGTCCGTGATCTGCTGGCCGTCGAAGTTCGAAAGCAAAGGAACGGTAGGCGCCTGTGGCTTGAGCGAAGGCCGCAGTGCTTCCAGGGCGTCGACGGCGGGGGCCATGTGGACGGTGTGGAACGCCCCGGCAACCTTCAACGGGATGACCCTGGCTTTGGCCGGCGGGTTGTCGGCGAGGGCCTGGAGTTGCTCGAAAGTGCCGGCGGCCACGGTCTGTCCCGCGCCATTGACGTTTGCCGGGGTTGCGCCGGCCGCCTCGATGGCCGACAACACTTCCGCGGGATCGCCGCCCACCACGGCGCTCATGCCGGTGGGGGTGACGGCGGCGGCAGCAGCCATGTTGTTCGCGCGTTCGCGGACGAACGCCATCGCATCGGATTCGCTGAGGACGCCCGCGAGGGCGGAAGCGGTGATTTCGCCGACCGAGTGACCGGCCAGGACAACGGGAAGCGTGCTGAGTTCGACGTCGAACAGGGACTTTGCCGCCACGAGTCCTGCGGCGACGATCAACGGCTGCGCTACGGCGGTGTCCTTGATGGTTTCTTCATCGGAGGTGGTGCCGTGGGCCTTGAGGTCGATGCCTGCGATTTCGCTCAGCGAGGCGAGGTGGCCTTCTACGGATGGGAGCTCCAGCCACGGGGCCAAAAATCCAGGGGTCTGGGAGCCCTGTCCAGGGCAGACGATTGCAAGCACGTAACCAGCTTTCCAAATTGCCGCGTGAACTTCCGGTGTTTGCGTACACCAAGCTCACTGGGTCAGTTTGTAGGAAGTCTACAACGGTTCACCCCGCGGATCGGGTACCGTGACGCTCCGACGTCGCCTTCGGCTGGGCCGAAAGCCTGCCCACAACCAAGGCAGTTTGGAGGACGAACGCCTCCCGGGGCAAGAGCGGGTCCCACCCAGTGACGTCGCAGACGCGCTTGAGACGATACCGCACTGTATTGGCGTGGACGAAGAGCTCCCGGGCCGTGGCTTCAAGCGAGTGGCCGAGCTCCAAGTACGTTCCGAGCGTTTCGACGAGTCCGTTCGATGCCGCGAGGAGCGGCCGGTAGATGTTCTTGATGAGTGAACGGCGGGCCGCGTCGTCGCCCGAAACAACGCGTTCCGGCAAGAGATCGTCGGCGGCTACCGGCCGCGGGGCCGAGGGCCACGCCTTCGCCGCGGTGAGTCCCGCGAAGGCCGCCTGGGCCGAGCTGCTCGCTTCCACGAGGGTTCCGGCCTCAGGTCCGTAGACCACGGCGCCCGGCGCGAACAGCTCGCTCAGCTTCACATATGCGTTGTCGCGGTCCTGCAGTCCGCCCAGGATGAGGATGAGGCGGTCGCCTTGGATGCCCACCAGCGCGTCCTCCGCGTAGCGGCCCGCGGTGCGCCGCAATTCGCTGACGTAGCTGGCGCTGGGTTCGGAGGGGGAGTTGCCCACCATCACGGTGAAGCGTTCCTGGGCTTTCCAGCCGAGGGCGGCAATGCGGGAGCGCAGAGCGTCGGTGTTTTCGCCGCGGAGGATGGCGTCGACAATCAGGGCTTCGAGCCGGGTGTCCCACGAGCCGCGGGATTCAGCGGCTCGGGCATAGACATCCGCGGCGGCGAAGGCCACCTCGCGGGAATAGCGCAGCACTGCTTCGCGCAGCGAAGGCTGGTCGGCCTCGGGCGCGATGACGGGTACCTGGTCCTCGACTACTTCCACCACGATCCGGATCAGCTGGAGGGCCTTTTGCAGGCTGATGGAACGCGTCAGTTCCGTGGGCGCGTTGCCGAAGACATCCGTCAAAATCCACGACGGCGAACTGGGCCTTTCGTACCACGTCACGAACGCCGCGATGCCGTTTTGGGCAACCAGGCCCAGGGCCGATCGTTCATCCGAGCTCAGGCGGCTGTACCAAGGCAGCGACTTTTCGAGCTTTCGCATGGTGGTGGTGGAGAGTTGCCCCACATTTGCGCGCAGCCGCTTCAGGGTTTCCGCCTTCTCCGGCGACACTGCGCGCGCAGCAGCTTTGCGTTTTGCGGGAGTTTGAATCGGCTCGGCCATGCCTTGAGCATACGGCCCATCCTCAGCAAGCTCCATTTGTGCGAAGGCTACAACTTCGTGGAGCCTGTGTCTGCTGCTGGCAGGTGGCGTCACCTTCCTCTCGCGGCGGGGTTAACGCCCGACGGCGGTGCGCACCTTCCGGTGCGGACCGCCGTCGCCGTATTTCTGGCTTTGCCAGCTCCTGGTTCTTCCAGCTCCCAGCGGTTAGCTTTCTCCGCCTGCCCCACCGGTGGTTCCGGCGTTGACATCGAGGAGACGGTACTTCTCGATGGCCTGGGCCGGAGCCTGGGCATCGATTTCGCCGCGTTGGGCGAGGAGTTGGAGGGTTTTGGTGACGATGGAGTGGGTGTCGTTTTTGAAGTAGCGTCGGGCGGCTTGGCGGGTGTCGGAGAAGCCGAAGCCGTCGGCGCCGAGGGAGGCGAAGTCGTTGGGGATGAATTGTCGGATTTGGTCGGGGACGGCTTTCATGTAGTCCGAGACGGCGATGACGGGGCCGTGGGCTCCGGCGAGTTGTTGGGTGATGAAGGGGGTGGGTGCGGGTTCGCCGGGGTTGAGGAAGTGGTGTTCTTCGGCGGCGAGGCCGTCGCGTCGGAGTTCGTTCCAGGAGGTCACGGACCAGACGTCGGCTGCGATGTTCCAGTCCTGGTCGAGGATGTGCTGGGCTTCGAGGGCCCAGGGGACGGAGACGCCGGAGGCGAGGATCTGGGCGCGGGGTTTGGTGCCGGGTTCGGGGGCGTCGGAGAGTTTGTAGATGCCTTTGATGATGCCGGTGGTGTCGAGGTTGGCTGGTTCGGCGGGTTGGGTGATGGGTTCGTTGTAGACGGTGAGGTAGTACATCAGGTTCCGGTCTTGGGAGTCCGGTCCGTACATGTTGTTGAGGCCGTCGTGGAAGATGTGGGCGATTTCGTAGCCGTAGGCGGGGTCGTAGGTGCGTACGGCGGGGTTGGTGGAGGCGAGCAGGGGGGAGTGTCCGTCGGCGTGTTGGAGTCCTTCGCCGGTGAGGGTGGTCCGTCCTGCGGTGGCGCCGATGATGAAGCCGCGGGTCATTTGGTCCGCGGCGGCCCAGAAGGAGTCTCCGGTGCGTTGGAAGCCGAACATGGAGTAGAAGACGTAGATGGGCACGAGGGGTTCGCCGTGGGTGGCGTAGGAGGTTCCGGCGGCGGTGAACGCGGCCACGGCGCCGGCTTCGTTGATGCCGGGGTGGATGAGTTGGCCGGCGGGTGATTCCTTGTAGGCCAGGACGAGGTCGCGGTCCACGGAGAGGTAGTTCTGGCCTTTGGGGTTGTAGATTTTCGCGGTGGGGAAGAACGCGTCCATGCCGAAGGTGCGGGATTCGTCCGGGACGACGGGCACGAAGCGGTGGCCGAAGTTTTTGTCCCGCATGAGGTCTTTCAGGAGGCGGACGAAGGCCATGGTGGTCGCGGCTTTTTGTTTGCCGGAGCCGCGTTTGGCGACGTCGTAGGATTTGTCCTCGGGCAGGGTGACCGGGGTGTGGGCGGTGCGGCGTTCGGGCAGGGACCCGCCCAGGGCGGCGCGGCGGTCGAGCATGTAGCGGATTTCCGGGGCGTCGGTGCCGGGGTGGTAGTACGGGGGCCGGTAGAGGTCGTTTTCCAGGGCTTCGTCCGGGATGGGGATGCGCAGGTGGTCGCGGAAGGACTTCAGGTCCTCCAGGGTCAGTTTCTTCATCTGGTGGGTCGCGTTGCGGCCCTCGAAGTGGGGTCCGAGTCCGTAGCCCTTGACGGTTTTGGCCAGGATCACGGTGGGTTTGCCCTTGAATTCGGTCGCGGCCTTGTACGCGGCGTAGACCTTGCGGTAGTCGTGGCCGCCGCGTTTGAGGTTCCAGATCTGGTCATCGGAGAGGTCCGCGACGAGGTCCTTGGTGGCCGGGGACTTGCCGAAGAAGTGTTCGCGGACGAACCCGCCGGACTCGGCCTTGTAGGTCTGGTAGTCCCCGTCGACGGTTTCGTTCATGATGTTCACCAGGGCGCCGTCGGTGTCGCGGGCGAGCAGTTCGTCCCATTCCCGGCCCCAGACGACCTTGATCACGTTCCAGCCCGCGCCGCGGAAGAACGCTTCGAGTTCCTGCATGATCTTCCCGTTCCCGCGCACGGGACCGTCCAGGCGCTGGAGGTTGCAGTTGATCACGAAGTTCAGGTTGTCCAGGTTCTCGTTCGCTGCCAGCTGCAGCAGGCCCCTCGACTCGGGCTCGTCCATTTCCCCGTCGCCCAGGAACGCCCAGACCTGCTGTTCGGAGGTGTCCTTGATGCCCCGGCCGTGCAGGTACCGGTTGGACTGGGCCTGGTAGATCGCGTTCATCGGGCCGATGCCCATCGACACGGTCGGGAATTCCCAGAACCCGGGCATCAGGCGCGGGTGCGGGTAGGAGGACAGGGCATGGCCGGCCTTGGACTTTTCCTGCCGGAACCCGTCCAGGTCCTCCTCCGTGAGGCGGCCTTCCATGAACGCCCGGGCATACATGCCCGGGGACGCGTGGCCCTGGAAGAAGACCTGGTCACCGCCCGAGGGGTGGTCCTTGCCGCGGAAGAAATGATTGAACCCGACCTCGTACAACGTCGCGGCCCCGGCATAGGTGGAAATATGCCCGCCCACCCCGATATCGGCCCGCTGCGCCCGGTGGACCATGACCGCGGCGTTCCAGCGCATGTACGCCCGGTACCGGCGCTCGAACTCCTCGTTGCCCGGGAACACCGGCTCCTGGTCCGCCGGGATCGTGTTCACGTAATCGGTCGTGGTCACCATCGGCACCCCCACCGACTGGGACCCCGCCCGCTGAAGCAGGCTGCGCATGATGAACTGCGCCCGCTCCGTACCCTGCTCCCTGATCAACGCATCCAAAGACTCAACCCACTCGGCCGTCTCCTGGGGATCACGATCAGGCAACTGGGAAGTCAACCCGCTAAGGATGTGTGAGGTCTCTTCTCCTGCAGCCACGTCCAACCTCTCTTTTGGCGCACTTGTCGTCGCCTCAGGTCTGGCAGGGTAACTGCCCGTCATGATCGCGGCGTGTGCGACATATCGGTTACAACAGCCCGGTCAGGTGCGCCGGGCAGGTTCTCTTGAACTCGGGCTGCGCTTTTCGCGGCGGGCGGTTGCCCTGCAGCCCAATGTCTTCATTGGCCACTGTAGCTTCGTCGGCGCCGGGATGCGTAGCCGCGGTTCGGCAAACGCGTTGTATGTCACACTCTGGCGGTTGCAACCACTGCAGCATCGCGCATTGACGTTCCCCGATCCCCTCTGGATGCCGCGGAATGTGGTGGAACGCGGGACAATGGCTTGAAGCACACGCCCAAAGGGTGTTGGCTTGTAGTAATCGAAATCACTTCAAGAGGAGGAAACGTGAGCGAGGCCGACGCCGCCACATCGGTAAATGTGGCGGAAAGATTGGGTTTCAAGGATGGGGATCTGATTCAGGAACTCGGTTACGACGACGATGTCGATTTCGATTTGCGTGATGACATTGAGGAACTAACGGGTTCCGAGCTGCTCGACGAAGACGATCATGAAGTAGTCGACGCAGTAATTTTTTGGTGGCGGGATGGCGACGGCGACCTCGTGGACGCCTTGGTTGACTCCTTGACCACGCTGGGAGAAGGCGGCGTCGTCTGGGTGCTGACTCCCAAGTCGGGCCGCGAAAACTATGTTTCTCCTTCCGATATTCAGGATGCTGCTCCGACTGCCGGATTGCACTGCACTACGTCGGCAGGTGTTTCCAAGGACTGGAGCGCTACCCGGCTGGTAGCGCGCAAGAAGAACAAGTGACCCGCTCGAAACCGGCTGAGGCCGGCCTGCGGCCCGGAGTTCCCGTCGTGGGCCAAGAGGCCCCGGATTTCGAGTTGGTGAACCAATATGGCGAACCAGTACGTTTGTCTGCGCTTCGCGGGCGCAACGTAGTGCTTGTCTTCTTTCCGTTTGCGTTTTCCGGCATCTGTACGGGTGAACTGTGCGAGATCCGCGATAACCTCGCCGTTTTTGAGCACGGCAACGCGACAATCCTTGGGGTGTCCGTGGACAGCAAATTCGCACTGCGCGCCTATGCGGACAAGGAAAACTATGAGTTCGACCTCCTGGCCGATTTCTGGCCGCACGGAGCTGTAGCCGAGCAGTACGGCGTATTCGATTCCTCCAGTGGCATGTCGTTGCGGGGTACGTTCATCATCGACGCCTCCGGAATAGTCCGCTACGTCGTCGTCAATCCCCGGGGCCAGGCGCGTGACCTCGGTGAATACCGCGAGGCGATTTCCGCACTCAGCGAGGCCTGAGCCGGATGAGTGCGCAGCGGCCCGGCGTCGGAATGACGGGTTTCGCCATTTTGCCGCCGGCGACACCCGTGGACATCGAGGCAGGGGAGATCGCGGAACTCCAGCGCGCCGTCGGGATACTTGGCGGCAAGCGGATTGCCGTGCTTACCGGGGCGGGCTTGAGTACCGACTCCGGCATCCCCGACTACCGTGGTCCGGGGTCGGCGCCCAGGAATCCCATGACCTACCAGGAGTTCGTTGGAAGCGCCGCGAACCGGCGACGGTACTGGGCCCGGAACCACATTGGCTGGTCCCACCTGCGGCACGCTGATCCGAATGCCGGACATGCCGCCGTCGTGCGCTTGGAACGGCGCGGGCTTATGACCGGACTCATCACGCAAAACGTGGACCGTCTGCATGAGGACGCGGGAAGCGTCAACGTGGTTGACCTGCACGGTCGCTTCGACCGCGTGATTTGCCTCGACGGCGGCCACGTCTTCAGCCGGCAGCTGGTGGCCTCGATCCTCGAGGAAATCAACCCGGGATTCCTGGAGTCGGCGCAGGCTTCCGGTGGCGTCGAGATGGCTCCCGACGCCGATGCCTTGGTGGAGGACCCGGAGCTGATCCGCTCGTTCGTCGTGGCCGTATGTCCTGTTTGCGGCGGAACCCTCAAGCCGGACTTCGTGTACTTCGGCGAGAACGTGCCCAAGGAAAGGGTGCAGCGTGCGTACGCCATGGTCGATGCCGCGGAGACGCTCCTTGTGGCGGGTTCATCGTTGACAGTGATGAGCGGGCTGCGGTTCGTCAGGCATGCTGCCAAGAGCGGCAAGGGGATAGTGATCATCAACAGGGGGCCAACCCGCGGTGACGAATTCGCGAGCCTCAAAGTGGACGCCGGAGTCAGTGGTGCTTTGACCTGGCTGGCCGAAGAACTCCCTGAGCTGCCGGTCCCGCAAGAGCCGATTGGTGTTCCGGGCGAATGATCCGGTAGAGTACATGATCGTTGGTTGAAGCGCTGAGGTGCTGAAATCACGCTGAATGGGTCTTTAGCTCAGCTGGTAGAGCGCCACGTTTACACCGTGGATGTCATCGGTTCGATCCCGGTAGGACCCACCATTTGAAACCCCGCAGTCCTCAGGCGAAAGTCTTGGACAGCGGGGTTTTTCTTTGTGTTCGCGTGCTGGGCGCTGTTCGGAAGGCCGTCCGGGAACTGGAAGAGCTCTCCACCGCGACTATTGGGGGATGCCGCGGTGGAGAGCTCAAAAATGAATATACAGACAATTTTTGGATATGGGAAGGAAGCGCTTTGGCGACCGGGGCGCTTCCTTGCTGGAATGAGCCACTATGATGGTAGTTGTTCAGTGGATTGAACACGCGCGGATTGAACAAGTGCGGCACTAGCTGGCGGATTCGGTTCCCGGTCCGGGCATCCGCTCAAGCCGCCCCAACACTGCGTCCCACGCACGATTGCGAAGGAGAATCATGGTCGATTCCCGCACAACCCGTTCCGCCGAAGGATTGGGGAGTTCTTCGCCTGCGCCGGCCGTGACCCGCGCAGCGGCCGTACTGGACGCCCTGGCCGAGGCTCCCGCGGGCCGACTGACCCTCAGCGACCTATCTCGGGAGCTTGGCATTCCGAAATCGTCCACTTCCAACTTGCTCCTCGCGCTCGAGGAGGCCCGGCTCATCACCCGGGAAGGTGCGGACTTTTCACTCGGCCGGAAACTGGTGGAGCTCGGTGCCGCGTATCTGAGCCGTCTGGATGAGGTGCAGGAGTTCTACAAGTTCTGCGAACAAGCACCCACCTTGTCCGGGGAAACGGTGCGGATTGCCATGATCGACGGCGACCACATCATCTATCTCGCCCGCTACGAGGGTCATCCGGCCGTCAGGCTCACGTCCAATATCGGCGACAAGATGCCGCTGTCGTTGAGTGCCGTAGGCAAGGTCCTTCTCGCCCAACTTCACGACCACGATATCGAGGCGATGTTCCCGGACGACGTGGAACTTCCCGTCATGACCCCCAAGTCCCTCCGGACGGCGGCCGAGCTCAAGGCCCAGGTTGCTGCCATCCGCAAGCAGGGCTACGCCCTGGAAGACGAGGAATCGACCCTTGGCGTTGTCTGCCTGGCCGTTCCGGTTCCCACCCATGGAGCGCATGGTCCGAGCCTCGGCCTGTCCGTCACGGCCCTCAAGGCCACCTTCTCCGAGGAGCAGGCCACCCTCATGGTCAAGGAGCTCAAGGAATTGGCGCACTCGCTGGGTAATCCGATGGGCTAGTTGGCTGGCGCTCGTTGGTGCGCTGGGCACCGGTGGCTCTCCGGATTAAATCTGATTACAGCACTTGAAAGCTGTTCATTGTGCTGTACGCTGTTCACTATAGTGATTCACGCCATGGCGGCGGACGCTATCTCGCCAGGCCAACGGGGGCCTGGAGTGTTCTTGAGGGAGTGCTAGTGACAACTCGTACTAAGACAAAGCTTGCTGAGACGGACGGCGCAGTAGTTGAGCCGGAACAGCTGCGAAGGGCAACTCTTGCCAGTTCCGTAGGTTCCGCTCTGGAGTACTACGACTTCTACATTTACGGCCTCGCTTCGGCCTTGATCTTCGGACCGCTGTTCTTCAAGCCGCTGGGTGAGAGCGGCGCGCTTATCGCGTCGTTTGCCACCTACGGTGTTGGATTCCTTGCCAGGCCGTTCGGCGGCATCTTCTTCGGCTTCATCGGAGACCGCTTCGGACGCAAGATGGTCCTTTTGCTCACCATCGGCATGATGGGCCTCGCCAGCTTCGCCATCGGCCTGTTGCCGACGTTCGACCAGGCCGGCATGCTCGGAGCCATTCTGCTTGTTGCGCTTCGCATCATCCAGGGCTTGGGTGCCGGTGCCGAGCAAGCAGGCGCCACCACGCTTATTTCGGAGGTCGCACCGCCAAGGCGCCGCGGCTATTTCGCATCGCTGCCATTCGTCGGCATTCAGCTCGGCACCCTGCTGGGCGCCGGTACCTTCGCCCTGATCGGCCTGGCAAACAAGAGTGTCCTTGAAGGCTGGCTGTGGCGCATACCGTTCCTTGCCAGCGTCATCCTGATCGCCGTGGCCATTTTCATCCGGCTCCGGTTGAAGGAAACGCCGGTGTTCCAGGAGCTTGAAAAGCACAAGAACGTGGTGAAGAACCCGGTTGCGGAGCTTTTGCGGCACTCCAAGAAGAATGTGCTCGTCGGCATCGGCCTCCGCATGGGCGAGAACGGCAACTCTTCGATTTACTCGGCGCTACTGATCTCTTTCATGTCGGTCAAGGAAGGCGTCTTCCCTGGCGACAAGTTCATCGGTCCGGTCGGCCTGCTGATTGCCGCCGGCTTCGCGGCGATCATGGTTGTTACCTTCGGGGCGCTCTCGGACCGCTTCGGCCGCGTTCGGGTCTACCGATTCGGCGCTTTGTTCCAGGTCATCACGGCTGTGCCCGCGTTCTACCTGGTCACCCTTGGCAACGTCACCCTCGTGTGGATTGTGATGGCGGTCGGCATCGCCATCGGCGTCCAGGGGATGCTTGGCCCCCAGTGCCCCCTGCTCCCGGAACTGTTCGGTTCGCAATACCGCTTCACGGGTGTTGCCTTGAGCCGTGAAATATCCGCCGTCCTGGCGGGCGGGCTAGTGCCCCTGTTTGGCGCCGCGCTCCTTGCCGCTACGGGTAACTCGTGGATGGTGCTGGCAGGCTACTCGCTCGTCCTGTCCCTGATCTCGTTCATCACCACTTTCTTCACACCTGAAACTGTTGGACGCGACATGCTTGAGTTGGAGGACGCGCAGTAGCGCCCAGCGTTCCGGCACCAAGAGCGGCGGCCTGCTCCGGGAAGACCTGGAGTGGGCCGCCGCCCTGTCTTGGTCCAAAGGATTCGCGCCACGATGCCCGCAGGCCAGGGCGGGCGCCTTGCGCGTAGAAGTCCGCCCGCGAACCAGCCCTTGAAAACGATGCAAGACGTGCCCAAACGCCGAACGGCCCTCCGGAGTACCGGAGGGCCGTTCGGGATTCTGCGAAAATGCGCCGTTTAGTAAAAGAAAATGCGCCGTTTAGTAGAAGTGGACCGTGTCGACGAGGTGGGGGAGTTCGCCGCCGTCCAGGAACGTGCGCAGGTTGCTGGCGAAGCGCTCGGCAATCAGGCGGTTCTCGGCAGCGCTGAGCGCCGAAGTGTGCGGCGAGACCATGACCCGCGGGTGGCTCCACAGGGGGCTGTCCTGGGGCAGCGGCTCTACAGCGAACACATCCAGGCAGGCGTAGGAGACCTGGCCGTTGTCCAGGGCTTCCAGGAGCGCCTCCTCGTCAACCACGGTTCCGCGGCCGACGTTGGCGAAAACCGTTCCCGGCTTCATCGCCGAGAAGACATCGCGGTTGAAGAGCTTCTCGGTGTACGGCGTGCCGGGAAGCGTGTTCACCACTGCGTCGGCGTCCGCCAACAGGCCGGGAAGGCCTGAGTTGTCCGCGACCTCGTCGATACCCTCGATCGCTTCGACATTCCGCTTGGTCCCGCTGACCTTCATGCCCAGCGCGCGTGCGATACGCGCGGTTTCCAGGCCGATTTCGCCGAGGCCGGTGACCACCAGCTTGGAGCCGTTCACCAGCTTGGTGGGGATTCGAAGCTCGGGCCAGACCTTGGCGGCCTGGTCTTGGGCAAGTTCGGCGCTCCGCTTGAATCCGTTCAGGATGCCCAGAGCGGCAAATTCGGCGAGCGGAAGGGCATGCACTCCCGCGGATGTGGTGACCTTGAACTTCTGCAGCGTCTCGGTGTCGAGGCCGGAAGCCTTGACGGCTCCGCCTGCGCCCGCGGCCATCGCGTGGATCCACTGCAGGTGCGGGTTGCTTTGGGCAATGCGCGCCAGGCCGGCCGGGTTTTCGTTCGGGAAACCGTAGAGGATCTGCGCCTTGTTCAGCATCGACCAGTAACGCTCCTCCTGTTCCGGGGTGCGCTTGAAATCCGGATCGCCCGCGTGGTCGGCGGGGAAGCGTTCCGGAGGGAGGAGATCGGGTTCGTAGAGCACCGTGATGCGCGGATCTACTGCACGGATTCGCTCCACATGCTCAGCTTCGAGCGGGACAGCGATCGCGATGGTGAGTTCATCAGTCGTCATAGTGTTCATCATACTGAATTGAGGCTAGGATATTGAACAGTTTTTGAAACATGAACCACGAAGAAGTGAGGTGCAACGGATCGTGACAGCCAAAACCGCAGGTTTTGTGGGACTTGGACTTATGGGGTTCCCGATGGCAGCCAACTTGCTCAAGGCCGGCTGGGAAGTGACCGCATGGAACCGCTCTGCCGGGGCAGTGGCCGAGTTGCGGCAACTGGGCGGCAAACCGTCGGAGACCGTCGCGGCTCTTCGCGACCAACCCGTCATCGTCTTCATGCTTCCCGACCTGTCCTACATCGAGGAATCAGCTTCGGGCCTGCTGGATGAATGGCGCTCGCTGGCACCCGCACCTGGAACCGCGGTCGTCGTGATGAGCAGCGTGTCTCCGACGGGCGTCCAGGAATTCGCCCGGACAGTCCACAGCGCCAGCGGCGGGAACGCCGTCGTTGTTGACGCCCCCGTCAGCGGCGGCACCACGGGTGCGCAGGATGGCACGCTGGCGATCATGGCCGGCGCGTCCGAGGAGGTCTTCCAGCGCTTGCTTCCGCTGTTCGAAGCGATGGGGACCACGGTCCGGCGAATGGGTGCCCTGGGCGCCGGGTCGCTCGCCAAGGCGTGCAACCAGTTGATCGTCGGAACCACGACGGCGGCCCTCGCCGAAGCGGCCGAACTCGCCGAGCGCTCGGGCATGGATGCTGCGGCCCTCTTCGAGGTCCTTGCCGGCGGACTGGCCGCCAGCCGTGTGCTGGAGATCGTCGGCCCGCGGCTCGCAGCGAAGGACTACGTCCCCACAGGTCCGGCGAAGTTCATGCACAAGGACCTCAAATTCGTGCTCGAAAGCGCCGAAGCGGTCGGTGCCGCCGTCCCCATGGCGAGTGCCGGCGTCGAACTCTACCGTGAGCTGATCGATCAAGGCCTGGGCGAGAAAGACCTCGCAGTCGTCAGGCAAGCAATCGCAAATCTCAGCGGCACCTACGCAGCCAGCTGAACTAAGTAAGGAACAAAATGAGTGGAATGTTTGACCTCACGGGGCGCGTGGCGCTCGTGACCGGGTCCAGTCGGGGGATCGGCAACGCGCTGGCCCGTGGGCTGGCTGACGCCGGTGCGACGGTGGTCTTGAACGGGATCAATGCCGAGCGGCTCAAGGACGCGGAAGCGGCCATGGCCGCGGATTTCGGGCCGGGGCGCGTCCACAGCGTGGCGTTCGATGTCACCAATGACGCCGAAGCTGCCCGTGGCGTGGCCTGGGTGGAGGAGAACGTCGGCCCCCTGGACATCCTGGTGAACAATGCCGGCATCCAGCACCGCGTCCCCATGCTGGACCTGGACGTGAAGGACTGGGAGCGGGTCATCACCACCGACCTGACGAGCGCGTTCCTGGTGGGCCGGGAGGCTGCCCGGCACATGATCCCGCGCGGGCGCGGGAAGATCATCAACATCTGTTCGGTGCAGACCGACCTTGCCCGTCCCACGATCGCGCCGTACGTGGCCGCGAAGGGCGGCTTGCGCAACCTCACCCGGGCGATGACTGCCGAATGGGCGGCCTCGGGCCTGCAGATCAACGGCATCGCTCCGGGATACATCCACACCGAGATGACACAGAACCTGGTGGATGACGCAGACTTCAACTCCTGGATCCTGGGCCGCACTCCGGCGCACCGTTGGGGGACGGTTGAGGACCTGGCCGGACCGGCGGTCTGGCTGGCCTCGGATGCGTCGAACTTCGTCAACGGCCAGACGATCTTCGTTGACGGCGGAATGACGGTGGTGGTCTGATGAGCGGCTTCCAGCTTCCCGCGTCCACGCCCGCGGTCGTCGCGCACGCCGCGGGGGACCTGCGCATCGAGGACATCGAACTTGCGGCACCCGCGGCCGATCAGGCCGTCGTCGAGATCGCCTACGGCGGGATCTGCGGTTCGGACCTGCACTACTGGCTCCACGGAGCAGCGGGCGAATCGATCCTGAAGGCGCCCCTGGTGCTCGGACACGAGATCGTGGGCACCGTGGTGCAGCAAGCGGCAGACGGAACCGGCCCGGTGGCCGGGACCCCGGTGGCGGTCCACCCGGCCACCCCTGGCCCGGGTGCTGCGAAGTACCCCGAGGACCGGCCGAACCTGTCCCCGGGCTGCACCTACCTTGGCAGCGCGGCACGCTTCCCGCACACCGACGGCGCCTTCAGCCGTTACGCGGCCTTGCCCTCCCGGATGCTCCGGCCCCTTCCCGCAACACTGGGCCTGCGCACGGCCGCGCTCGTGGAACCGGCCAGCGTGGCCTGGCACGCGGTGTCCCGTGCCGGCGATGTGGCAGGCAAGACCGCGCTCGTGATCGGAAGCGGTCCGATCGGTGCGCTGGCAGTCGCTGTCCTGAAGCGGGCGGGCGCGTCCCGTATCGTGGCCGTGGACATGCACGACAAGCCGCTGGAGATTGCCCGCGCCGTCGGCGCCGATGAGGTCCTCAAGGGTGACGACGCCGAGGCGATCGCGGCGGTGGAGGCCGACGTCGTGATCGAATCCTCCGGCAGCCACTTCGGCCTGGCATCGGCGATCAAGGGCGCCGTGCGCGGCGGCAAGGTGGTCATGGTCGGGTTGCTGCCCTCCGGACCCCAGCCGGTCTTCATCTCCCTGGCGATCACGCGCGAACTCGAACTGCTCGGCTCGTTCCGCTTCAACGACGAAATCGACGAGGTCATCACCGCCCTCGCGGACGGCTCGCTCTACGTCGATCCCGTGGTCACCCATGAATTCACCCTGGACAACGGCCTCGAAGCCTTCGAAGTGGCCAGGAATTCCGCTGAATCAGGAAAAGTGCTCCTGAACTTCGGCCCGGCGGCGTAGGGTCCGCTGGCTTCCGGCTCTGTGGGCGGCGTTGGCGTTCCTTGTCAGCGCCGCTCGACCGGAACAAACACCCTCGGCTGGCCTTCCCAACCGGGGGACAGGTCCGCGATGGTCTCACGCATGATGCTCGACGAGGCCTCGCGCGCCTTGTCGCCGTCGCCATCGCTGATGGCTTGAGCCACCTCCATATGCCATTGCAACGCGGCTTCCTTTGGGTGCTCGGGCATGAGTCCGTGGACCGTCCGGCCTGTGAGTGTCTCGGTGACCTGGCCGATCAGGTTGGCGAACATCTCATTTCCGGAGCCAGAGAGTACCAAGGCGTGGAAGCGGATATCGAGTTCCAAGAAGGTGGCCATGTCGCCGGCACGGCCGGCATCGCGCATGGCCAAGGAGACCTCCACCAATTCGCTCCGCAGGGTGTCGGGAGCGTTGTCCGCGGCAAGTTCCGCCGCTGCGGGCTCGACGGCGAAACGGAGTTCGGCGAGCGAGCGCAGCTGGGCGCCGCGTCCTTCGCCGGCCAAACGCCAGCGGATGACCATGGGATCGAACGGGTTCCACCGGTGTGCCGGAAGCACCCTGATGCCAACCCGTTTGATGGTTTCCACCAGTCCGAGGGACTGCAGTACCCTGACGGCTTCCCGGACCACCGATCGCGACACCTTGAGTTCGTCCTCGAGGTGTTCGGCCAGCATGACGTGGCCGGTTGGGAGCTTTCCGCTGACGATCCTGGTGCCCAGATGCTCGATGGCGCGGAAGTGGAGACTGGTTGACATAGTCGTAAGCATAATGGCGCCGCTAGGCGCCACTGGGCGCCGTCCACGGCTATCGGCTCCGCACGGGACGGTCCGCGCACATAGACTCTTTTGTGACGCGGGGCGTTCCGAAACGTGGACATCAGCTTCCCAGGATGCCGATTAAATACGTATGGTTTATTCCAGCTGTTGCTTTGGAAAACGTTTCCTCGCGCTGAGCAGGACTCGATGCACACGAAGAATTGGAGTTTTGATGTCTGCACATATTGGTGTGACTGGCCTTGCAGTGATGGGCGCCAACCTGGCGCGAAACCTGGCTCGCAACGGTTTTACCGTTGCTTTGCACAACCGTTCCGTGGAAAAGACGGATGCGTTGTTGGCCAAGCATGGTTCCGACGGGGACTTCATCCGTACGGAGAGCCTGCAGGAGCTCGTGGATTCCTTGGAGAAGCCGCGGCGGGTGCTGATCATGGTCAAGGCCGGCAAGCCGGTGGACGCAGTAATTGACCAGTTGGTGCCTTTGCTCGAACCGGGCGACATCGTGATCGACGCCGGCAACTCCCACTACGAGGACACGCGCCGCCGCGAAGCCGCCCTGGCGGAGAAGGACCTGCACTTCGTGGGCGTCGGGGTTTCCGGCGGTGAAGAGGGCGCTTTGAACGGCCCCTCGATCATGCCGGGCGGCTCGCGTGAATCCTACGACGCTTTGGGCCCGTTGCTGGAGAAGATCTCCGCGAAAGTCGACGGGCAGCCGTGCTGCGCCTGGATCGGCACCGACGGTGCCGGCCACTTCGTCAAGATGGTCCACAACGGCATCGAATACGCCGACATGCAGGTCATTGGTGAAGCCTTCGACCTCCTGCGTTCGGGTGCGGGCATCGAACCGGCCGAGCAGTCCAAGATCTTCGCCGAGTGGAACAAGGGCGAGCTTGCCTCGTTCCTGATTGAAATCTCCGCCGAGGTCCTGGGCCACGTGGACGCCAAGACGGGCAAGCCGTTCGTGGATGTAGTCGTCGATGCCGCTGGCCAGAAGGGCACCGGACGCTGGACCGTGATCTCGGCCCTGGAGCTGGGCTCGCCGGTATCCGGCATTGCGGAGTCCGTCTTCGCCCGTGCGCTGTCCTCCCAGGCCGAACAGCGCAAGCTGGGCCAGGAACTGCTCGCCGGTGAGGAAATCGCCGTCGAGGTTCCGGAGAACTTCGTCGAGGACGTCCGCCAGGCGCTCTACGCCTCCAAGCTGGTCTCCTACGCCCAGGGCCTGGACATGCTGACGTCCGCCGCGAAGGAATACGGCTGGGAGCTGAAGCTGGATGAGATCGCTTCGCTGTGGCGTGGCGGGTGCATCATCCGTGCCGAACTCCTGAAGGAAATCACCAACGCCTACGCTGCCGAGCAGAAGCCGGCGAACCTGCTGTTCGCCCCGGCCTTCACCAGGGCAATCGCCGAAGCGCTGCCGGCTTGGCGACGCGTCGTGGCCACCGCCGTGCAGCTGGGCATCCCGGTACCGGTGTTCTCCTCCTCGCTGGCCTACTACGACGGACTGCGCCGCAAGCGCCTGGCCGCCGCCGTGATCCAGGGACAGCGCGACCTCTTCGGAGCTCACACCTACGGCCGCGTCGACGCCGAAGGAACCTTCCACACCCTCTGGAGCGAAGACAAGTCCGAAATTTCGGCCGTCGACACTCACTGAGGCACCTTTAGAAGAGTGAAGCGGGCTGCCCCGCTCCGCTCCTGACAAAGGCCGGTGCTTCCCCGATACTGTGGGAGGCGCCGGCCTTTGCCGTACGCTGCAAAGTCGGCCGGGCCTCAACCGTTCGCAGACAAGGAGCAGTCCATGCCGAAACGAGTAGCATTCGTGACAGGTGCATCAACCGGAATCGGTTTCGAGTCGGCCCTGCGGCTCCGCAAGGCCGGACTCCTGGTCTACGCGGGTGCCCGAAGGGTCGAACGGATGGAGCCCCTGAAGGCTGCCGGGATCAAGGTTTTGTCCCTCGATGTCACCGAAGAAGACTCCATGCGGTCCGCGGTGGATCTCATCCTTGCCGAGGAGGGACGGATCGATGTCCTTGTGAACAATGCCGGGTACGGATCTTATGGTTCGCTCGAAGAGGTGCCGCTGGACGAGGGGCGCCGCCAATTCGAGGTCAATGTCTTCGGGCTCGCCAGGATGAGCCAATTGGTGGTTCCCGTGATGCGGGCCGCCGGGTCCGGCAGGATCGTGAATGTCTCCTCCATTGGCGGCAAAATGTACGAGCCCCTGGGCGCTTGGTACCACGCGAGCAAATTTGCCGTCGAGGGCCTCAGCGATTCGCTGCGCCTTGAGTTGAAGCCGCACGGGATCGACGTCGCCATCATTGAGCCTGCCGGTACGGACACCGAATGGGGCACGATCGCCGGTGAGGGGTTGCTGGCGGTATCCGGCCAAGGTCCGTACAGGGAGCAGGCGCTCGTTGTCGCGACGGCCTTGGCGTCGACGTCGGGAACTGCTCTTTCCACGCATCCGCGAACCGTGGCGGGAGCAGTGCTCCACGCCGCCACGGCTCGTCGGCCCAAGACCCGATACCCGGTGGGCAGGGGAGCCAGGACCATTCTGGGTTTGCGGCGTATCCTTCCGGACCGCGCCTTCGACGCGGTCTTCTGGAACGCCTACGTTCGCTTTTCCCGCTAGATCCGGTATTCGATGTAGTACTCGGCGGGGTCGACCGCCGGTTTGGTTTCGCTCTTGGCGTCGCGGTGGCGCCAGGTTGCGGGGACGCCCGTGATGATGGACTCCGGCGGAGCGTCTTTGACGACGACGGCGTTGGCACCCACGGCGCTGTCCGCACCGATGGTGATGGGTCCGAGGACCTTCGCACCTGCACCGATCGTGACGCGGTCTCCGATGGTGGGGTGGCGCTTGACCTTGGCCAAGGAGCGGCCACCAAGGGTGACGCCGTGGTAGATCATGACGTCCTCGCCGATTTCAGCGGTTTCGCCGATGACCACTCCCATGCCGTGGTCGATGAAGAACCTCCGGCCGATGGTGGCTCCGGGGTGGATCTCGATTCCGGTGAGGAACCGTGCGAGCTGGGAAATAAGCCGCGCGGGGAACCGGAGGTCCGGGTTCTGCCACAACTTATGGGTCAGGCGGTGCGCCCAGATGGCATGCAACCCGGAGTACGCAAAAAAGTTCTCAAAGGAGCCTCGGGCCGCCGGGTCATGCGACCGGGCGGCCTCGAGGTCTTCCCTCAGTCTTGCGAAGAAGCTCACAAAGACCTTTCTACAGGAAATGAAAGAACGCGGTGGAGCGGAGTCCGCAATCAGCCGCGAATGTCGTCAAAAAGGACGGTGGAGATGTAACGTTCGCCGAAGTCCGGAACCACTGCAACGATGAGCTTGTCCTTGTTCTCGGGACGCTTGGCCAATTCCAGGGCTCCCCACACGGCCGCACCGGCCGAGATACCGCCGAGGATGCCTTCCTTGGTGCCGAGTGCGCGGGCGGTGGCAACCGAGTCTTCGAGGGTGGCGTCCAGGACTTCGTCGTAGACGTTGGTGTCAAGGACTTCCGGCACGAAGTTCGCGCCGAGGCCCTGGATCTTGTGCGGGCCGGGAGCACCGCCGTTGAGGATGGGGGAGTCCTTTGGTTCAACGGCGACTACTTGGATTTCAGGCTTGCGCTCCTTGAGGACCTGCCCGACGCCGGTGATGGTACCGCCGGTGCCCACCCCGCCAACGAAGATGTCCACTGCGCCGTCGGTGTCCGCCCAGATTTCCTCTGCCGTGGTGGTGCGGTGGATCCAGGGGTTTGCTTCGTTGGCGAACTGCTGGGCCCAGATTGAGTTCTCAGTGTTGGCAACGATTTCCTGGGCCTTCTCGACGGCGCCGCGCATGCCTTCGGAGCCCGGCGTCAGGACGATCTCGGCACCGTACGCGCGCAGCATGACGCGGCGCTCGGTTGACATGGTCTCCGGCATGGTCAGGATGACTTTGTAGCCGCGGGCTGCGCCCACCAATGCGAGGGCGATTCCGGTGTTGCCCGACGTACCTTCGACGATGGTGCCGCCCGGCTTCAGCGACCCGGACTTCTCGGCGGCGTCGATGATTGCCACGCCGATGCGGTCTTTGACACTGTTGGCCGGGTTGTAGAATTCCAGCTTCACGGCAACCTGGGCTTCGAGGCCTTCGGTGAGCCGGTTCAAGCGGACCAGGGGGGTTCCGCCGATCAGCTGGGTGACGTCGTCGTAGATCCGTGCCATGTATTCATGCCTATTCTCTGAATTCGCTGAAATAGCTACTGCTGAGGTCAGCCTAACGAGCGGTGCTAAACGCTGCTACGCGCGGAGCCACGAAGAGTAATATTTCCTGGCTTTGGCGAGCTTGGGGTTGATGATGACCTGGCAATAGCCCTGTCCGGGAAACTTCGCGTAGTAATTCTGGTGGATCGCTTCTGCCTCGTAGAACTCCGGAAGCCGGACTACCTCGGTCACAATCGGCTTCGGCCATAGCTCCTGGTTACGGAGGATGGCTTCCTCGAAAAGGATCTTCTCTTCCGTCGTGGAGTAGAACATCGATGAACGGTACTGCGTCCCGACGTCGTAACCCTGCCGGTTGAGCGTTGTGGGATCGTGCAGGGCGAAGAACATGTCCAGGACGATGTCCGCGGGAATGGTGTCTTCATCGAATGTCACGGCAACCACTTCCGCATGGCCCGTCATCCCGGAACAGACGTCGTAGTAGTCGGGGTTGCGGACATGGCCCCCTGTGTATCCGGAGACGACGGCCGTGACGCCCTTGGTCTTTTGGTAGACGGCATCAAGGCACCAGAAGCAACCACCGCCAAGTACAAAGGTTTTCATGATCTCTTCAATGGCCGGGGACGCTGGATGATTCCCGCACAAACTTACAGGACTATGACGTCGCAGCCGCGTTGAGTGGCAACCGGACTTGAATCCGGAGGAGGACGTACGCGTGTCCTTCCTTCGGAATGGGTAAGAATGGAAGGCATGGAAGCTGTGAACACCGCCGTTACAGATGCAGGATCCGGAGAAGAGCCGGAAGACGGTGCAGGCGGAACGCCAGGAACGGGAATCCCGACCCTTGGCCAGGTGTTGCTTGCCGTGGAAGAGCTCTGGCCGGAGTCCCTCGCGGAAGAGTGGGACGAGGTCGGATTGGTGGCCGGACGTCCTGCCGCCACGGTTTCCCGGATCATGTTCGCCGTGGACCCGACGCTCGAGGCTATCGAAGAAGCCATTGAATGGGGTGCCGCGCTACTCGTCACGCATCACCCGTTGCTCCTCAAAGGAGTCACTTCAGTGGCTGCTACGAGCGCCAAAGGCCTGGCGGTGCACCGCCTTATCGAGTCGGGAACCGGCCTCCTGACCGTTCATACCAACGGCGATTCCGCCGTCGGCGGTGTTTCGGACGTCCTGGCTGACGCCTTCGGCCTGGAAAACGTGGTGCCCTTGGCTCCGGCGGCGCACGGACTGCCGGAAGAGGGCATCGGCCGGGTTGGAGACCTTGCCGAACTCATGACCCTTGGCGATTTCGCGGCACGTGTATTCGAAGTCCTCCCGGCTGTGGCCGGCGGAGTGCGCGTGGCTGGTGACAAGGACGGACTCGTGCGCCGTGTCGCAGTATGCGGCGGGGCGGGAGACAGCCTTTTCGACGCCGTACGGGCAAGCCATGCCGACGTCTACGTTACGGCCGACTTGCGCCACCACCCCGCCTCGGAGGCCAGGGAGGCCGCCGTCGACAGCCGGCCGTACCTCATTGACGTATCCCACTTCGCAAGCGAATGGCTGTGGCTCCCGGCCGCGGCCGAAGCCCTCGGCAACGTGCTCACCGACCAAGGGCACGAGGTGGAGATCCGGGTCGCTACGACCAACAGCGACCCGTGGGACTTCATTCTGACTCCTGGCGGCGACTAGAGTCGAGAAACGGGCCGATGGCCCGGCCGGAGTGAAGTTCACCCGGCGCGATCAAGCGGAGGTAAGCGCGTGGCCAAGGCAGCACCGGCGGAACAGTTGAAATTGCTTGAGCTGCAGGGGTTGGACGCCAAGCTCAAATCGCTGGCCAGTCGCCGTCGTGTTTTGGAAAACGATCCCCGCATCGTCGATCTTCAGGACGCCCTTACAGTTGCCAACGGGCAGCTCGGGACCGCCAAACTGGCCGTCCATGACGCCGAAGCCGAGCTGCGCAAGTCCGAGGCCGACGTCGAGCAGGTCGCCGGCCGCATCGAGCGGGACGAGGCCCGGCTGAACAGCGGCACCGGGCTTTCGAAGGACTTGGTCGCGCTGCAGAACGATATTGCATCGCTGAACAAACGCCGCTCCGACCTTGAGGACATCGAGCTGGAGATTCTGGAACGACTGGACTCCCTGCGGGGGAGCCAAGCTGCCCAACAGCAGATAGTCGACGATATCCAGGGCTCTTTTTCCGGGATCCGTGCGGAACTTGACCAAGCCATCGCGGAGATTGCGGCCGAGGAAGCTGCCCTCCACGCCGAGCGGAGCGGCTTCGCGGAAGGGCTCGACGCCGGCATGCTCGCGATCTACGAACGGACCCTCGCAAAGCGGGGAGTCGGGGCAGCTCGGCTGTTCCATGGCAAATCGGAAGGCTCGGGGATGACCCTCAGCCCCGGGGACCTAGCCGAAGTCAAAGCGGCCGCGGAGGACGATATCGTCTTCTGCCCGGATTCCGGCTGCATTCTGGTGCGTTCTGCTGAATGGAACTAGCTAGGCGCGGAGGATGATGTTCAGGCTGTGCGGTTTGCGGACCGTGCCCTCTACCAGTTCGGCAGGCCACGCTTCTTCCGTGGCCTTCAGGAGTTGCTCCGGGGTGGACGGAGCCTTGCCGCGCCGGCTGAGCAGGTGACGGGCAAGTTCGCCGCGGGTGTGCTTGGCGAAATGGCTGACGACGGTGCGTTTGCCGTTGGCCTCTGAAAACACGTTCACGGAAACCGTTTGGGCTGCTGGCGGAGCCCATGCCGCGGCATAAGTGCTGGACCGGCAGTCCACCAGCAGTTCGCCTTCCACGCGGGCGGCAAGGGCCTGCGTGAGCTTCGGCTTCCAGAACGAGGCGAGGCGTCCGACGTCGGGCAGTGCCGTTCCCATGGACAGGCGGTAGGCGGGCACCCGGTCGCCGAACCCGATGGCGCCCCACAGCGCGGAGACGACGAGGATCGATTCGGCGGCCTTGCGCCGTTGCGCCGCGGTGAGGCTCCGGTAGCCGAGCGCGTCGTAGAGGACCCCCGAATACACCTGGTGGGCGGGTGCCGCCGGTTCCGCGTGCAAGCGGGTGTTGCGTTCGACGTCGTCCTTGAGTGACGCTCCGACGCCCAGCAACGCCAAGGCGTCCTCGTGTGCGCTGACCAGGCCGAGCGCGTCGAGCACTTTGGCGCGGTAGCTGTTGAGCTCCGGGAAGCTCAGCGCTTCCCAATCGACGGAGGGGCCTTTGACGGCAGGGGTCTTGCCTTCGGAAGGCGGGAGGAGAATCAGCACCTGACGATATTAGCGGTCAGAGTGCCGGGCAAGCGCCGGTAGACTGTACGGCGGATGGGTTGGCCAGGCGGCCGCGCGCCACGCGAGTGGCTCGAGGAACGTCCGGGCTCCATAGGGCAGGGTGGTGGGTAACGCCCACTCGGGGTAACCCGCAGGCCAGTGCCACAGAAAACAGACCGCCGTTGCCTGCTTGTGTCCGCACAGGCAGGCAACAGGTAAGGGTGAAACGGCGGTGTAAGAGACCACCAGCTCCGCGGGTGACCGCGGAGGCTAGGTAAACCCCACCCGGAGCAAGGCCAGACAGGACACGATTGAGGGCTGCCCGCCCGAGTGTCCGGGTAGGCCGCTGGAGGGCGTCGGCAACGGCGTTCGTAGATGGATGGTCGCCACTCCCTTGTTGGCAACGGCAGGGGAACACAGAACCCGGCGTACCGGCCAGCCCATCCACCATGAGCGCCGGTCTGCCATGTGAGTGAATTCACGCGCTCCCGCGGCCAAAGCGCTGCCTGCCTGACTTTAGAATGGACAGTGAACGTAGAAGTTCCACCGCCGGGTCTGCGTTCGCAGCCGGCGGTTTTTCCTTGCAACGTTCGAGGTGTCCGGGCAGACCGAAGTCCCGCCGATGCCAGTGCCGCAGGATTACTCCGGGCGGCCGCCAACTATGTACGAGGGCGTATGTAGCTGACCCTAGGAAGGTAGTTCTGTGAGCCAGTCGTCAGATTCTTGTCTTGATACGTGGATGAGCCGCGAAGCGTTGGCTGAAGCCATGATCCCGGTGATCGGCCGGCTTTACCGTGAAAACAACGTGGTCACCAGCATCCACGGACGCAGCCTCATCAATAAGTCGTCGATGAACATCCTGAAAGCCCACCGCTTTGCCCGCCGGATGAGCAACGCCGAACTTCCGCTCGAAGAAACAGCACCGTTGCTCAATGTCCTCGCGGGCCTCGAGCTTGGGGCTGCCGCCATTGACATTGCCCGCCTCAATGAGAAGTACAAGGCCGAGGCGGCCGGCATCTCCTTGGAGGACTTCCTCCGAGCTGAGCTCGCCGAGATCGTCGGAAAGCGCGGCGCGGACGACCGCACCAGCACCGACGTCGTCCTCTACGGTTTCGGCCGGATCGGCAGGCTCCTCGCCCGCCTCCTGATCGAAAAGGCAGGCGGTGGCCACGGGCTGCGACTGCGCGCCATCGTTGTCCGCAAGGGCGCGGAAAACGACCTCGTGAAGCGGGCAAGCCTGCTGCGCCGCGACTCCGTCCACGGTTCCTTCGAAGGCACCATCCGCGTGGACGAGGAAGCCAACACCATCACCGCCAACGGCGTGGAGATCCAGGTTATCTACTCGGACAACCCCGCCACGATCGACTACACGGCCTACTGCATCGACAACGCACTCGTGGTGGACAACACGGGCCGTTGGCGCGATGAAGAAGGACTCTCCCAGCACCTGAAGAGCAAGGGCGTCGCGCGCGTCCTGCTGACCGCTCCGGGCAAGGGTGCGCTCAAGAACATCGTGCACGGCATCAACCACGGCTCGATCGAGGACACGGACCGGATCATCACCGCCGCTTCCTGCACCACGAACGCCATCACGCCCGTGCTGAAGGCGCTCAACGACAAGTTCGGAGTGATCCACGGCCACGTGGAAACCGTGCACTCGTTCACGAACGACCAGAACCTGATCGACAACTTCCACAAGGGCGACCGTCGCGGCCGATCGGCTGCGCTCAACATGGTCATCACGGAAACCGGGGCGGCCAAGGCCGTGGCGAAGGCCCTGCCGGAACTCCAGGGCAAGCTGACGGGTAACGCCATCCGCGTTCCTACCCCGGATGTCTCAATGGCGATCCTGAACCTGAACCTCGAAAAGGGAACCACCAAGGAAGAGGTCAACAACTACCTCCGCGAGATGTCGCTGCATTCGAACCTGCGCAAGCAGATCGACTTCATCGATTCCCCCGAGGTCGTCTCCACGGACTTCGTCGGCTCGCGCCGCGCCGGCATCGTGGATGGCCTGGCGACGATCGCCAACGACAAGAACCTCGTGGTCTACGTCTGGTACGACAACGAGTTCGGCTACAGCTGCCAGGTTGTTCGCGTCATGGAAGAAATGGCCGGCGTCAATCCGCCGTCGTTCCCCGCTCGCGATGTTGTGGTGGCCGAACTGCCCGCCTCCCTCGCCACGGCCGGCGTTTAGCCGCTCCCGGACCGCCCTGTAGCCAAGGCGCGGAGTCTGGAAAGACACAGGGGATTCCCAGCTGGGGCGCTAGCGCCAGCTGGGAATCCTGACCAGAATGGTCGCATGGAACACGAAAAGATCCTGGTACACGAGACCACCCTGGAACACGCACTCGACGTTGCGCTCGCCAACCAGAAGGAAGCCCAGCGCTTGCTCGACGGCGCCAAGGCAGCGTTTGCCGCGGGAGACATCTCCGAGGAACGCGTGCTTCAGTTGGAGTCGCTCCTTGCTGTCGCCACGGAAGACGTGAAACGGGTCACCAAGGAGCAATAGACCGTCGGCGACTTCCCCTCCCCACTGTGGATTTCGCCGTCGATGATCAGCTCCTGCCCTAGTCTCAAGGGAGACGCTCCCCTCGAAAGGACGCAATCCCTTGAGCACAACCTGGGCCGCTTACCGGCGTGCCCGCCGCCAGTCACGCCAAGCCTGGGCCTTGATCGCCCTCTTGGTCGTGGGCGCTGCCTCCGGCCTTGTCTGGTTCTTCGCGCAGGGCCAGTTCACCGTATCTGAAGGTCCCGGCAACGGACCGTCCGAAGCGCCCGTCGTTAATCCGGCCTGGATGAAGACGGTCCAAGCAGTCGAAGCAATTCCCACTGGACTGGCAGTCGACGCCCTTGACACCCTCCCAGTGAAGGGGCGTGCGGCGAAGGACGACTACCGCCGCGAAGAATTCGGCCAGGCCTGGCTCGACGTCGACCGCAACGGTTGCGATACCCGGAACGACATCCTGAGGCGCGATCTCGAATCGGTCGAGTTCACCGCAGGCTCAACGTGCAAAGTCGCCTCAGGAACGCTTCGGGAGCCTTACGTGGGGCACGACGTGCAATTCCGCAGGGGTTCCGAAAGCAGTGCCGCCGTGCAGATCGACCACGTTGTCGCGCTCGGTGACGCGTGGCAAAAAGGAGCCCGGCAGCTGACCCCGAAACAGCGGCAAAGCCTGGCCAACGATCCCGTCAACCTCATCGCCGTCGACGGTCCGGCCAACGTAAAGAAGAGCGCGAGCGATGCCGCAAGCTGGCTGCCGGCGAACAAGCGCTTCCGGTGCCACTACGTAGCGCGGCAGGTATCGGTCAAGGTTGCCTACCGGTTGTGGGTTACTCAAGCCGAGAAAGACGCCATGAGACGGGTCTTAGATTCCTGCCCGGGCCAGCAGACCATCAGGGCGTCGTAGGACGGTTCGCGGAGCCTTGCCGGCTCAGTGGCCGAATGGATCCGGATCGACCCCCGGCATCCAGGTCAGTCCAGGAACTCCCCAGCCGTTCTTCTTGGCCTGTTTCATTGCCTTCTTGGCGTAGCGGTCAACGAGGCGGTTCACGTAGAGCTTGCCGTCAAGGTGGTCGAACTCGTGCTGCATCACCCGCGCGAACCAACCCGTCGCCACGAAATCCACGGGGTTGCCGTGTCCATCGAAGCCCTGGACCCTCGCCCACTCCGCCCTTTGCAGGGGGTAGTGCTCTCCGGGGAAGGAAAGGCAGCCTTCGACGTCTTCCTCGGGGTCTGGAAGCGCTCCCGGGATCTTCGAAAGCGTCAGGACCGGGTTCACCAAAACGCCTTCGTCAGGTGCGTCGTCTTCGTTGGCATACTTGAACACGAAAATGCGTTTGCCGACCCCTACCTGGGGCGCAGCGAGCCCGACGCCGTTGGCGGCATCGTTCGTCTCGAACATGTCGGCGATCAAGGTGCGGAGTTCGTCGTCGAAGACTTCCACTTCGCTTGCCCGGCGGTGGAGCACGGGTTCGCCCCAGATGGTGACTGGCAGGACGGTCATGTCAGGATTCCTCTGGTTCTCGGTCCGGGCGACGAAGTGGCCGCAAATATTTAGACACAGCATGGTGTGCCGGGACAAGATGGCCGGGAAAAGAGAAAGGCCGTACTGGATACCAGTACGGCCTTTGTCCCGGCCGGCACACCAGTACCGGCTTCATGAGGGTGAGCGACGGGGGTTGAACCCGCGACCTCCTGGACCACAACCAGGCGCTCTGCCAACTGAGCTACGCCCACCATGTGCCTTGACCGCAACCGGATGACCCGTTCGCTGCGAAGGCAACGACAAAAACTATACCCCGAGTTGGGGGCTGGTTTTGCCACTTTTGGCCGTTTAGATGAAATTTCCCGAAAACGTGCTCTAGATCACGTTTCGCTGGCTACCTGTTGGCTGGCAGCGACCCCTTTGGCGATACGTTGGGCCGTCGCGGTATCGGGTCCGGGCGCCGGAACAAAGACTGCTTCGCGGTAGTAACGCAGTTCGTCGATGGAGTCCTTGATGTCACCCAGTGCCCGGTGCCCGCCGTGCTTGGCAGGAGACTGGAAATAGGCGCGGGGGAACCAGCGGCGCGAGAGTTCCTTGATAGTGCTGACGTCGATGACCCGATAGTGGAGGTGCTCCACGATATTGGGCATATCGCGTGCGAGGAACATCCGGTCGGTACCCACCGAGTTGCCGCCAAGCGGAGCCTTCTTGGGATCCGGGACCCACTTCTCGATGTATTCGAGGACGATCGCTTCGGCTTCGGCCATGGTCTTGCCGTGGGGGAGTTCCTCCAGGAGCTTCGAGCGCGTATGCATGTCACGGACGAAGTCGTTCATCTGCTCAAGGGCTGCCGCGTCCGGTTTGATCACGACGTCGACGCCGTCACCCAGGATGTTCAGTTCCGAGTCCGTGACCAGGGCCGCCACCTCGATCAAGGCATCGTTTTCAAGGTCCAGGCCGGTCATCTCGCAATCGATCCAAACGATGCGTTCATTAGTAATAGGCACGCGCCAAGCCTACCGTTCGGCCGCTTCGGAAGCGTGGCGGGACGCCCCGATTCCACGTCCACGGCAGTCTCCGCTGGTAAACTGGGCCGTTGTCGAGCGGTTGTTGCCGGCATCGATGAGCTGGACCAAAGTACGTAGGGGCTGGAATATCATGACGGCAGGCGGGACGAGCGTGGGCACTCCAAATAGCCGCGATGATGCCAGGGAGCCCGGTACGCCGCCGGCGGGGCAAGCTGCAGCCGGCTATTCCCGTGGGACCACATCGTCCGAAACTACCCGCATCGAAGAGGAGATGCCCCGCCAACCCAAGGCTTACGTGGCGATCTGGCAGGGTTTTTTCGGATCCCTCATGATCTTCGCCGGTTCGATCGGAGCGGGTTGGATCGCCAATGGATCCCCGATGTTCAGGCACCCTCTGGTGATCGCTCTTCGCACGGACGGGTGGGGCGTCACCACCTCCACGATTTTGCTCACGGCCGGGGCAATGCTCTTGGTCAGGTCCTGGCTCAGGCTCGGGCAAAGGCTCAAGGAATGGGGTCCAGGCTCGCTGAGATCGGTGGTCATCGCCGTTGCGGCCTGGGCTGCCCCGATGGTGTTCGCCGTTCCCATCTATTCGCGCGACGTCTATGCCTACACCGGCCAAGGGAGACTGGTCTTGGAAGGGCAGGATCCGTACACCACCGGCATCTCCTCCCTCAGCAACTGGTTCTCGCTCGGAGCCGACCCTGCCTGGGCCGAGGCCAAAACGCCCTATGGTCCGTACTTCCTCTGGATCGCTAAGTGGGTGGTCGGGATCACCGGGGCCCAACCCGATCTCTCCGTGTTGCTTTTCCGCCTGGTGGCACTTGTTGGCGTGCTTCTTTGCGTCGTGTACGTTCCGAGGCTCGCCGAACTGCACGGCATCATTCCGGGACGGGCCCTGTGGATCGCCGTTGCGAATCCGCTCTTCCTGATCAGCTTCGTCGCGAGCGCGCACAACGACGCGCTCATGGTGGGCCTGGCGGTTGCCGGTATGTACTTCGCCGCCACAGGACGGCACATCACCGGGATTCTTCTGGTCACGGCGTCGATCGGCATCAAGCCCATCACCGTGCTCCTCTTGCCCTTTGTCGGCCTGATGTGGGCTGGCCCTGCCGCAAGCTGGGCCCGGAAGTTCTTGTTCTGGGGTGCCACCGCGGCCATAAGTTTCGGGGTGCTTGCATTGAGCGGGATCCCGTACAACCTTGGCTTCGGATGGGTCTGGGCGATCCTCGATCCTACGCCTGGCTATACCGGCTATTCGCCGTCGGGCTTCCTGGGCCAGCAAGTTGAGGTGATCGCCAACCTCCTTGGCCTTCCCGGGTCTGCGCTGGCCACAGGACTGCGCACTCTCATGAAGTGGGCCGGGATCGGCCTGGTGGTGCTCCTGATGTTCCGTGGCGACTACTCGCGCCTGGTGAGGCGCGCCGCCTTGGCGTTTGCCGCCGTCGTGATGCTTTCACCGATCATCCAGCCGTGGTACATCCTGTGGTTCATCCCGCTGCTCGCGCTAACGGGCATCCGGAACGATTGGCAGATCAAGTCCCTCTACGTTGCCATTACGTTCTTTGTTGCGTTCGGCGCCCAGGACCAGATCTCCGTGTTGTCCTTCGTCGAACTGAACGTCAAGGTGTCTTCCCTTGCGTTCGTGGTGGCAGTGGGATTCACCATCTACCTCATGGTCCTGGACATTCACACGCGCAAGCTGCTCATTCGGTCGACGCCGGCAGAACTGTTCCGCCGCCTCGAGCGCCGGCTCAGGTTTCCGGCTCAGTAAGCGGCCCGGCGTTCAGTCCGGGCCGGCGCCTCAGGCGCTCCGGATTGCTTCCGGAGCATCCGAGCTGCGCCCCAATTCGAGGGACCGCTGCACGGACCACCACAGCAGGACGACCAGCAGGACATTGCGTGCTGTGAGCACGGCCGCCATCACGGGATTGGCGTGGATGAGCGGAGTGTAGAACAACGGATAGATCACGAATGTGGTCATCGCGATTCCCATGAGGAGCGCCGCGGGCACCCGCCACCGTTGCCAGTCATGGGTGAGGCCGGCGACCACCACCGGTGACAGCCAGATGATGAACTGCGGTGAACCTACCTTGTTGAACACGATGAATGCCGTGGTCATCATGAGGGCGCCTTCAAGGAAGAGTTCTTCCGGTTCGGCGCCGCGTCGAAGGGCCCACACCAAGAGGGCCGCGCCGGCGACGGCGGCCAGCAGCAGGAGCGGTTGCATCATGAATGCGGCAACACTGGCGCCGGGACCATACACCTCGGTCGAGTTGATGGCGACGTTGTCCGCGATTTTGGAACCGCCGATATTGAAAACGCTCAGCCAGACCCACGGAGTCGAGAAAGTGGCTTCCAATTGCATTCCGCGCTCGCCCTGGTTGGTCAGGAAGTCGAGGATGTGCGGGAACCCGCCGGACAGGTAGGTGCCTAAAGCGACAGCCGCGGTGACGGCTGCGCCGCACGCGATGACTTTCAACCTCGCATGGCTTGCAATGACGATCGGCGCCAGGACCGCGGCCGGCCAGACCTTGATCCACGTCGCGATGCTCAGGAGTATTCCGGCGGCGACGGGACGCGTGGCTGCGTAAAGCAGCGCCACGAGGACGATGGGAGCCGTGATTCCCTCCACCCGGGCGAAACCGAGGTAGCCCATGAAAACGGTGAAGAACAGCCACCACCATGCGGGCGCAATACCGCTCGTTTTGCGTGGTCCCCGCGTCAGGATGAGCAGGCCCGCGGCGTTGAGCGCGGTGATGATCAGCGTCCAGACCAACAGATACGGGCCGGGGCCGGCGATATCGGCCAGGAAGATCGGAATCTGGGCAAGGACGGGGTAAACCCACGGGCTGATCGAGCCGTTGAGGTCCGCCGGGTTGTAGCCGTTCATCGCCCACTGGCGGTACTGCTCGGTGTCGCTGAAGGTGTTCCCGGCGAGGAAGAAGCTCGCCATCCAGCCAAGGAAGTAGATATGGACGACGGCGAAGCCCCACCACACGCTGGACGGCCGGGTAAACCACCCGACGGCGGCAGGGGGCATTACGGTATAGCGCGCCCGGACCAGCGCGTCAAAGAATCGGACGGAAATCTCAGGACTCCTTGGCGACGGGGGCCGGTGCGTCGGCCGGAATCTTCTTGCCCAAAAGGTAAAGGCGGCGCACGGACCAACAGAACAAGACCACAAGGAGGAGGTTGCGCACGGTCAGGACGAAGGCCATCCACGGGTTGTTATGGCTCAAGGCATCGTAGAACAGGGGATAGATGAAGTACGTGGCCACGCCGATCGCTATCAGCATGGCCGCAGGGACCCGCCATTCCTTCCAGCTGTGGGCAAGGCCCACAGCGACTGCGGGTGCCAGCCAGACCATGAACTGGGGTGACCCGACCTTGTTGAAGACCACGAAGGCGCTTGCCATGGTCAGGGAACCAGCCAACAACAGTTCAGTGCGGTCCGAGCCGCCGCTGAGCTTCCCGTTGTGGAGGGCCCAGAATGTCAGTGCCGCGACCAGGATCGCCGCCAAAGCAAGAAGGGGCTGCATGAGGAAGGACATGAATGCGGTGCCCGGACCGTCCACCTGCATCGAGTTGATGTCCGTATTCATGTACATCCGCGAGTCGCCGACGTGCAGGACCGAGAGCCACAGCCACGGCGTCGTGAAAGTGGCTTCCAGTTGCATTCCGCGATCGCCCTGCTGGGTGAGGAAGTTGAAGAGCTTCGGCAGTTGACCGACAGCAGCGGTCAAGGCAACCACCAAGGCGGTGGTCAGAATTCCGGCAAGCACTACCTTGGTCCTTTGCCTGACCACGGTGAACAAGGAGAGCAAAACCGCCGCAGGCCAGACCTTCATCCATGTCGCGACGCTGAGGAGCGTCGAGGCGATGAAGGGGTTCGACACTCCGTAGGCCAACGCGATCAGCACGATTGGCGCGGTGAACCCATCCACGCGGGCGAAGCCCAGCCACCCCAGGATGAAGACGAAAACCAGCCACCACCATGCCGCGGGGATCGCCTCACGACGACGACCCCAACCGGTTAATTTCGCGATTGCCGCACCGTTCAGCAGCGTGATCATGACCACCCACAGGAAAAAGAACGGTCCTGGACCGGCCACGCCGGCAATGGCCATCGGAACCAATGCCAAAACAGGGTAGACCCAAGGGCTCGGGCCGCCGCTCAAGTTCTCGTCCCGGAACCCCGCAGTGGTCCAATCCCGGTAGATAAAGGTGTCGCTGAAGGCCTCGCCGCGGAGGGAAACGAGCAAAGCGAAGATGAGGAACACCAAGTGCACCACGCAGAAAGCTGCCAGCAGGCCGCCGGGAGAGTTGAGCTTCGCCTCAAGAGCTGAGGGAATGACACGATGGCGGAACCGTGTGAGCGCGCTGAAGAATGAGTCCGTTGAAATGGGAGGATCCTTGTCAGGTAGTGGTCGTCACAGGTGCCGCAAACCGTAGCGGCGCTGGCCGCTTCGGACATGGCGGTTCCTATGAATTTCACGCGGAACCGGCGTGGCCACAGGTCTTCGGCGTCGAGCCAAGGCCTTGTTAATCCTATCTCAGGCCCCTTTCGGGGACCGTCTCCGCGTTTGACGGCCCACGGCGGCTGCAATCGTCGATGCTAGAGTTGCAATAATCCGTGAGGCAGGCGCGGCCGCCTCGGATGGATGCAGCAGGGAACCGGACAGGATTTTTTTTGATGGCGTCGTCGAAGACTCGTGAGCGTGAGGTGGAGAGTTCGTTGGCTCATCCGGATGCTCTGGACGGTTCCAACACCCCGGCTCACCGCGCTGTGATCGCTAAGACGGCCAGGACCGCCATCCTCCAAGGCTTTGTTGGTTCATTGCTCATGGTGGCGGGATCGGTCGGAGTGGGCTGGCTTGCCACGACGAGCGGCACACTCATCCGCCTGCCGATTTTCATCATGGCCCGCACTTCGCCGGTAGCCGTCATCCTCTGCACCGTGATGCTCTGCCTGGGCGCGCTCTTGCTGCTGCGCTCCTGGCTTCGCATCGCCCAGCGCATTGGCGGGTGGAACCCGTCCTCCCGTCCGGTCCTGATGCGTGCACTATGGATGTGGTCCCTGCCGCTGATGTTCTCGCTGCCGCTGTTCAGCAGGGACGTCTACGCTTACATCGGGCAAGGTAGGCTCATGCTGCAGGGCCTGAACCCGTACACCAACGGAATCTCGGCGCTGAGCAACTATTTCTCCCTCGGCCCGGACACGATGTGGACCGAAGCGCCCACCCCGTACGGACCGTTGTGGCTGTGGATCGAACAGGGAGCGGTCTGGATCAGTGGCGGCAGTCCCGATTCCGGAGTCCCTGAACTCGCACTGATTCCATTCCGTCTCGCAGCGCTCGCGGGCGTCTGGCTGTTGGCGGTCTACGTTCCTCGCCTGGCCGCGCTCCACGGTATCAACCCGGACAGGGCGCTCTGGGTCGCCGTCCTGAACCCTGTCCTCCTGATCAACTTCATCGCCAGCGCCCACAACGACTCCCTCATGTTGGGCTTGGTGGTCGCAGGCATCTACTACGCCTCAGTCAAACGGCCCGTTCTTGGAATCGTCCTGATCACTGCATCGATCGCCATCAAGCCGATCACTTTGGTGGCGTTGCCTTTCGCGGGGATGCTGTGGGCGGGAGCCCGCGCGGGATGGGGCCGACGGATCCTCCGCTGGGCCGCGACTCTCGCGATTTCGGTAGGCCTCCTAGCCGTCGCCGGGGTCGTGAACGGCCTGGGATTCGGTTGGCTCGGCGCACTCCAGACCCCCGGCACAGTATGGATCTGGTACGCCCCGGTTGGCCTGGTTGCGCGCACGGCGGGATCCGTCGTCGATCTCATAGGTGGTCCGGGTCCCGTGGTGAAGGAGATCATCCAGACCGTCTTCACTGTTGTCTCGGCCCTCGTTATTGTCTGGCTGACCGTGCGTACCCCGGGCCGGGGGATCGGGATGGGGCGACCTATCGACGACGAAGAAGGCTTCAACAAGACCGTCCTTCGCCGAATGGCCTGGGCATTTGCCGCCGTCGTGATCCTGGCACCCGTCATCCAGCCGTGGTACGTGGTCTGGCTGCTCGTATTCTTTGCCGTAACGGGTATACCGGACGGCCCGGCGATCCGGACGGTCTTTTACCTGACCGCGTTTTTCACCCTCATCGGGCTGACGGACCAGTTGAGTGTCTTCGGCTGGATTCCGCTTGCCGTAGTGCGCGGGGTGGCGATCGCCATCGCGGTCTTGTTCATTGCGTACTTGGTGTTCTACGACAAGAAGACCCACGTCCTGTTCCGTGCGCGACGCGGGATTGTGAAGTCGCGGTCCTGAGCTTCCCGGGGGTGTTCAGGCGAGGTTCTTCAACGCTTCCCGCAGCGACAACGGACTGAGCGCCGCGCGTTTCGATTCCACGTAGTTCCGCACCCATTGCGCGTCCGTTTTCGCGTATTCACGCAGGGACCACCCGATGGCCTTCCTGATGAAGAACTCCTTGTCCCGCAGGTTCGGATCCAAAACTGCTGCGAAAAGTTCCAGGTCGGTGGCCGCCTTTGCCTTGAGTTGGGCCGTGATGGCGGCCCGGCGGATCCAGAAGTCCTCGTCCACGGCCCAGGATCGCAGAAGCGGTGTCAGGATGTTCCGGTGGTGTTGTAGAAGGGTGCAAATCCGCTCAGAGACGCCGTCCACAAAATCCCACCAGGCACCTGTGCGGATGATCTCCTCATAGAGGGGCAGCATCTCGAGATCGCCCGCTACGGACTTGAGCGAGGTGAGATCGATCGCGGCGTAGCGTTCCTCCCGCCAAGTGGCTTCGCGCCACAGCGTCAGGACGTCGTCGCGCAATTCTTCGGGAGAACCGAACGGCAGTTCCCGTGCCGTCGCGAGTACCATGCGCCGGACCACCGGAACCCTGACCCCGAGGGATGGTATGGACGATCTCATGTAGGCTTGCGCAGCTTTCGCCCGCTCCGGATCGGATTCCGCCCGCAGCCGATCCCTGATGATCGCGATTCGTTCGCCTTCCATATCGACGACTCTAAGGCACCCGTCGACGCATGCCGGTCAGTGCCATCGCCGCATGACTTCCCTTCCGGGTATTTTCTTCGAGACAGTCGTGAATCCGGCAGCCGTGAATAGTCCAACGGTTCCCTGGTAGAGGTCCGCGGCACCTGCCTTCGGACGGAGCGCACGATCTACCGGATAGCCTTCGACGACGTCGGCCCCATTGGCGAAAGCGTGCCCGACGGCGGCACTCAACAATGCGGCCGCCACCCCGGTCCGGCGATGGCTGGGAGCGACGACGAAACAACTGACCGACCAGACACCGGTATCCGCTTTGGCGGCCGGGCCGGCGGCCTTCAATACTTGGGAACGTTCAATGCGGGGGTAGCACTGCCGCGGCTCGACACCGCACCAGCCGACCACTTCGTCGCCGCGGAAGGCGAGGACGCCTGGTTCGGGGCCGTCGTCGAATTTTGCCTTGAGCTGTTCCTTCCGCGTCCCGGGTGCGGTGGCCTTCCAGTCCTGTCCGGGCAAGGCGAACCAGCGGCACCAGCACCGGGACGGCTCCCCGCGGACGCCGAACAGCTTTTCCAGGTCAGGCCAGTTTGCCGGACTGGTGGTGATGGGCAGGGCCGGGTCTGCTGGGATTGGCGGCATGGGATCAGCGTAGACCGAAGGGGGCGGGTCCAGGACGGCGAGAGGCCCCGAACCGCGTTTGCGCAGTTCAGGACCTCTTTTTACGGTGCCCCAGGAGGGAATCGAACCCCCGACCGTCGGATTAGAAGGCCGCTGCTCTATCCTCTGAGCTACTGGGGCAGGGACCGCACCCCAGTGTATCGCCGGGCCGGTCCTGCAACAATTCAGGGTCTACGGAGCCCGCAGGACGTCGCACGGGATGCGGACCCTGCCCTCGAAGAATGTTGGAGATGTAGGAATGTCGTAGAACTCGGTCTCGGGAACAGTTCCGCAAAGATCGCGCCCGATAGAGACGTGTTCGGCCCAATCAGGCCCGTTGTCCGTTGCGGTGGTACCGGGGAAGTACATTGAAACCGCCAGCAGGGAAAACCCCGTCAGGACCGCGAAGGGAGCGGTTTTCCCGAATTTGGCCACCGCGGAGGCCAAGAGGGGAACGATGGCAAGGACGAACATCGTTGGCGCTACGGAGTAACGTCCGAAGACGAAAAACTGCTTCCAATCCGCCGTGGAGAAGGTTGCGTAGTCCAGGTATTGCGCTGGATTGGAAAGGACGCATGCTGCCCAAATGACCACGGACGCCGTGGCAAAGAAAACCGCCAGCCATTTCTCGCTCCTTGTGCCAAGGATCAGTACCGCCGCGATTCCGGCGAGGACAACGAGTGCCGCAACGATCATTGGTGCGGCACCGAAGTTCACAATCTGCTGCATGACCTTGGCCGGTGAGCCGTGGACGATCGGGCCGGCCGTATTAAGGAACCAACCATAAACCACGGACAACGGGTCAAGGTCGTAATGTCCGGCGGCGCCCCGGGGGCGCCTCAACGTCGCGTATGCCTGGCAGGCGAGCCCCAGGCCGAGGCCTGCTCGGGCCGGCCACATGTTCTTGTGTCGAATCTTGTATAAGAACAGCGGGACAAAGACGACGGAAATGATCTCTGTCAGCGATGTCAAGGCTGCTACGACAAAGAGGAGTCCGCCCTCAAGCTTCGATTTTGCCGGCTTCATCAAAAGCCATGGAGCGAGCCAGAGCAGGTACCAGTGGAGATTCGCGAAATTACCCAGCGTCTCCATCGCCCCAACGTTGACAACCAGTGGGATCGCACCCCATGCGGCCCGGATCCATCGGTTGTTGCTGATGCCTGAAGCGCAGTGGTAGGTCAGGAGGCAGATTCCGGCTACTGCGAGGCAGGCCAGGACAGTGAGTCCGATGCCAAAGTGCTCGAGCCGGAGAAACCGAACCACAAACCCGGCCGCCAGCCGCGGTACCAGGTGGAGGTAGCCGGAGTAGGGGCGGAGCGGCGTGAACGCTTGATCAGGCGCGAGGGCGTCCGTGAGAAACACTGCCCCATCTTCGGCCCACACCACTCCTTGGGCGTTTTGGGGTAACCGCCAGAGCGAGAGGAACGTCATCAGGATGAGAGCGCCGACACATGCGGCGCTCTTTGACAGAGCGATTTTCACGATTTCCCCCAAGAAAAGCAAGCCCCAATCCGGGCAACGGCACCCAATTTAGTCCAAGTTTCCAAAAACTCAAAGACGCAAATTTGACCGCGAAACAAAGCCCACAGCGTGGATGACTTTTCCTCAACATCCGCAATTTTGCGGCGGGTTTCCACATAGGCGAAGTTGCCGATGCCATGTAGACCGGATGGGCGTGAAGCTGGAAAGGCCAGACAGGCAGTTCAACTTACGTTAGGACAAACACCATGAACGACCTCATCACTGTCCGCGGCTTCGTTGCATCCGAGATCACAAGTTCCACCACGCCGGGAGGAACGGGAACTTCGTCGTTTCGGCTTGGCTCAACGGAGCGAAGGTTCGACCGCAAGAACAACATCTGGGTGGACGGGAATACGAATTGGTTTACCGTCCAGGCTTTCAGGTACCTCGCCGGAAACATAGGTTGCAGCGTCAAGAAGGGCCAGCGGGTCATTGTGGTCGGCCGGCTCAAGTTGCGGCAGTGGGAACATGAGGGCAAGTTCTACCACGCCTCCGAAATCGTGGCTGAATCGGTGGGGCACGACCTCATGTGGGGATCGGCAAACTTCATCCGGACCACGAGCGGGACGAATCCGCAGGGCGCTCCGGCAGTGGTGGACGCTGGACAGAACCACCCTTGGCCCACCGCGGAGGACAGCGACGACACCCACGGCGATGGGGGATCACCTGAGGACGACGACGATGACGGTGCTCCTGATGCGGATCGCGAAATCGTAGTCAACGGTGCAGGTAACGAGCCCGTTAGGGTGAATGCAGCCACGGGAGAGCTCGTCGGCTCGCCGTCGTGAGCCGTCGCGGAAGCCCCGATGGCTGTCCCGGGGACAGGCGCGCCGGCGGCGCTCGGCGGCTCTCATCGGCTCTCGGCAGGGGGACCCGGCAAGGGGACCCGCAAGGCGACCTGAATTGAGGCGTGGGAAAGCGTCATGGGTGCGGAGCCTAACGATCGCCCTTCCGATCGCCCTGCGGACTGCGGAGCCCAAGGATGCCGTGCGGCGCAGCGCGTGGTGCGCCGCATGGCAGAATGGCCGGGTGATCACCAGGGGAACTTCGCCAAAATCGCCAGGACGCCAGCAAGCACCCGCCAACTTGATGAGGTTCCTTGTCTTCTCCCTGGCCGTCGCCGGGATGGCGGCCGGTTGTTCTGCTCCCGCACCGGTTGTGAGTGGAAGTTCGGCGTCTGCATCCGGATCGGTTTCGGCCAGTCCGGCTCCGCCGTCCAGCGGCTCCGCCGGTACTCCTTCGACTCAGCCTTCGGCTGGTACGGGTACCCCGTCGGCAAACGCCGCTACGGCGAAACTGGTCCAGACCATGGAATCCACGCTGAAAGCCGTGGTGTCGGAAACCTCCAAGCCTGCCCAGGATGTCCTGCGGTCGCGCCTCGAGTCCGCAGGAATTCCTGCTTCCGCGGTGGAAGTATCGGCGAGCAAGACTCCCACCGGCTTGGATGTGGACGCCATCGAAGCCGCCGCCAGGTCGGGCAAGGACTGCGTCATGGGCGAGATCAGGGACAGCCAGGTCTCAGTGTCCGTGCTGCCCGTGCTGGCCAGCGGCAAATGCTTCGTGGGGGACTCCCGCTAGGGGCACCGAATGTGAGTTCTGCCGTGCCACCCATTAGATTTAACGGCATGGCGGAATTCATTTACACGATGACCAAGGCCCGCAAGGCCGTTGGCGAGAAACTTATCCTGGACGATGTCAGTATGTCGTTCTTCCCTGGCGCGAAGATCGGCGTCGTCGGCCCGAATGGGGCCGGCAAATCGACCATCCTGAAGATCATGGCCGGCATCGACACCCCGTCGAATGGCGAAGCCCGCCTCAGCCCCGGCTACACCGTGGGCATCCTCCTGCAGGAGCCGCCCCTGAACGAGGAAAAGACCGTCCTGGGCAATGTCCAGGAAGGCGTAGGCGAGATCTACTCCAAGATCCAGCGCTTCAATGAAATCTCCGAGGAAATGGCCAGCCCGGACGCGGACTACGACACCCTGCTGGAAGAAATGGGCCACCTGCAGGAAGCGATCGACACCGCCGACGCCTGGGACATCGATTCCCAGCTCGAACAAGCGATGGACGCGCTCCGTTGCCCGCCGGGCGATGCCGATGTCACCGTCTTGTCCGGTGGCGAGCGGCGTCGCGTCGCGCTTTGCAAACTCCTGTTGCAGAAGCCTGACCTGCTCCTCCTTGACGAGCCCACCAACCACCTGGATGCCGAAAGCGTTCTCTGGTTGGAACAGCACCTCTCGACCTACCCGGGTGCCGTCCTCGCCATCACCCACGACCGCTACTTCCTTGACCACGTCGCTGAGTGGATCTGTGAAGTGGACCGCGGCCGGCTCTACCCGTACGAGGGCAACTACTCCACGTACCTTGAGAAGAAGCGCGCCCGGCTGGAAATCCAGGGCAAGAAGGACGCCAAGCAAGCCAAGCGGCTCAGCGAAGAACTTGAATGGGTCCGCTCCAACGCCAAGGGCCGCCAGACCAAGTCCAAGGCCCGCTTGGCGCGCTACGAGGAAATGGCAGCCGAGGCCGATCGCACCAGGAAGCTCGACTTCGAGGAAATCCAGATTCCGCCGGGACCCCGCTTGGGCGGCCTCGTCCTGGAAGCGAAGAACCTGCAAAAGGGCTTCGACGACCGGACCCTCATCGACGGCCTGTCGTTCACTTTGCCGCGCAATGGCATTGTCGGCGTCATCGGCCCGAACGGCGTTGGCAAGACCACCCTGTTCAAGACCATCGTCGGTCTGGAACCGCTCGACGGCGGCGACCTCAAGGTGGGCGACTCCGTCAAGATCTCCTATTCAGACCAGACCCGCGGCGGCATCGACCCCAACAAGACCCTCTGGGAGGTCGTCTCTGACGGACTCGACTTCATCCAGGTGGGTAATGTCGAAATGCCGTCCCGCGCGTATGTTGCCGCGTTCGGCTTCAAGGGTCCTGACCAGCAGAAGAAGGCCGGGGTGCTTTCCGGTGGCGAGCGCAACCGCCTCAACCTTGCACTGACCCTCAAGCAGGGCGGAAACCTCCTGCTGCTCGACGAGCCCACCAACGACCTCGATGTCGAAACCCTCAGCAGCCTTGAGAACGCCCTGCTCGAGTTCCCGGGCTGTGCAGTAGTGGTTTCGCACGACCGGTGGTTCCTCGACCGTGTAGCCACCCACATTCTCGCCTACGAGGGCGACGAGGAAAACCCGTCCCGCTGGTACTGGTTCGAGGGCAACTTCGAATCGTACGAGGAAAACAAGGTGGAGCGGCTCGGCCCGGACGCAGCCAAGCCGCATCGCGTCACGCACCGTAAGCTGACCCGCGACTAATACGGGTTTGCGGCAAGAAGGCCGGTGTCTTGGGAAGCCAGGGCACCGGCCTTCTTGCTGCGGGACCGGCGCCGCCTAACAATCAATCCAGTCCACGAAAGCCCGGTTCACGAAGGAATCCGGATCATGCCTTCCTGGGCCACTGTTGCGACGTGCTGGCCGTCCCGGCTGAAGATCTTGCCCGTGGCGAGCCCGCGCGCGCCCTGGGCGCTGGGAGACTCCTGGACGTACAGCAGCCACTCATCGACGCGCACAGGCCGATGCCACCACATCGCGTGGTCAAGGCTCGCAACGCTCATGCCGGGAGTCATCCAGCTCAAGCCGTTATTCCGGAGAACCGATTCAAGGATGGTGTAATCGCTCGCGTAGGCAAGGGCGGCCAGGTGGAGGTTGGGCTCGTCGGGCATGGGACCGAAAGTCTTCATCCATACCGCGTTGGTGGCCGTATGCTCCTTCGGCGCCTGCACATAAAGGGCGGGGTCCACGTGGCGGACGTCGAAAGGCCGTTCGAAAGACATATGGCGCGCCAACGGGTGGTCGAACTTCCGCAATAGTTGGGCGGTGCTCGGGAGGGATTCGGGGTCCGGAATACCCTTCGGCATGGCTGCCTGGTGCTCCACGCCGTCCGCCGAAGCTTGGAAGGACGCGATCATCGACAGGATCGGTTGCCCTTCCTGATAGGCGTGGACGCGACGCGCTGAGAACGAGCGACCGTCCCTAAGCCGTTCAACGCTGAAAGTGATGGGCTGGTTGGCGTCGCCCGGACGGAGGAAGTAGCCATGCATCGAATGGACAGTGCGGTCCTGGTCCACGGTCCGCATGCCGGCCACCAGGGATTGGGCGAGGACTTGGCCGCCGAACACGCGGTGGCGGGGCTGCTTCTGGGAGGGGCCAAGGAAGATGTCCTCGGCCGTCCTGGCGCCGTCGAAGTCGGCCAATGACAACAACTCGATGAGGGTGGACGTCGGGTCCTCGAGGGCGACCTGATGATCCGCGCCGGCATGGGTGTCAGTCATGGTTCGACTCTAGACGCCGTCCGGACCCCTCTCAACCGCGGACATGCCGGTAGAGTCAATGATGTGTCCGATGTTTTGACCCAGTCTTTCCGTTTCGTCGATCCCCGGGATCTCGCCGATTTGCGCACTTATGCCACCCGCGCCAAGAGCATCGACGACGGCGCCATCCGCCTGCAGGCCAGCGGCGGCGTCCTTGCTGCCTACGTTTGCGTCCTGAGGCCGCGGCTGCTCGGCGAATCCACCCCCACCATCCTGGGGCTGCGTACCGTGGCACTGGCCGAGGACGCCGACGTCGACGTTACCGTCACCTTGGCGTCGATCCTGGACCGGCTCGCGCGGTCCGGTGCCGACGACGTCGAACTGCCGATCCCGCCGTCGACGGTTTCCGAGTCCTGGACGGGCGTCGGGGCTCCGCGCAGCGGCTGGGAGCCGCTTGGATCAGTGCCCGACGCCGAACTCAAGTCCGTTGCCGACGCCGGTATGGCGGAGGTGGCAGGGATCGTGCCGGAACAGCCGGGGGCCTTGATCGTCAATAACGCCCGGGCAACGGTGTGGGGCCGGGAAATTCCCGGCTTGGGCGGCGTCCCCGCCGGCGCCGCATTCGCCGCTCTGGCCTTGGGCTTCCTGGGCGACGGCGAGCACCGGCTGTTCCGTAATGGCCGGTGGTTCCGCTTGAGCGGAAGCCGCGGGCACATCCTGGCCCGGTCGGGCTCAGGCCTCGGCCTCTAACGACAGCCTCGGCCTCCACCAAGCCGCGGCACCGGGCTGGATACGACGGCGCCGGCCCGGATGATCATTCAAGCCGGCGCAACAACCTCGGAATGGCCTAGTGCCTGGCCGATCAGGGCTGCTGGAGGGACGGGCTGTTGACCATGGTGAGGGCAGCCCGCTCCATGTAGTCCCACAGGGTGCCCTCATGCAAGGGCGACAAGCCGAGGGAATCCACGGCGGTGCGCATGTGGGAAAGCCACCGGTCCTTGGCTTCCGGGGTGACCTGGAAAGGCATGTGCCGCATCCGCAGGCGGGGATGGCCACGTTCTTCGCTGTAGGTGCCTGGGCCGCCCCAATATTGCTCAAGGAACATCAGGAAGCGGCGCTTGGCCGGGGCGAGGTCTTCTTCGGGGTACATCGGGCGCAGCAGCGGGTCCCCGGCCACGCCGTCGTAAAAGACGTCAATGAGTTTGACGAACGTTTCGTGTCCCCCCACGGCGTCGTAGAAGCTGTCAGTGTAGGCGGGCTGACTGAAGGGATCGCCCCGCATCAACTGCGGACGCCCGTCCGGATTCGGGGCTGCGGATTCCTGCTGGCTGCTCATGTCACTCACTGGCTTTCTGTTCTTGTTCCCTGGCCGCGCCCTTCGCGGTTTGCGGCGCGGTCGGTGCCGTGGCGTTTCCCGGAACGGCGGGGTTGGCCGATGCGTCATCCTCCGCAGGGGCTTCCACCGGTACGTAGTCTCCTTGCGAGCGGTTGCCGACGCGAAGGATCTCACCGTTGCGGAGGTACCAAATCGCGCCGTCTTCGGCCCGTAGCCGTGTGATGCGGAGGCCTACGGACTCAACGGTACCAACCACCTCGGCGGTCACGATCACATCGCCGATCCCGAACTGGTCTTCGATCGTAATGAAGATGCCGGACAGGAAATCCCGGATGAGCTGTTGCGCGCCGAAGCCGATGGCCACACCGAGGATACCGACGCTCGTCAAGAGGGGGGCGATGTCGACGTTCAGGAATTTGAGGACGTAGATGATGACGATGACCACCACTACGAGGCTCAGGACGCTCGTTAGCAGCGAACCGATGGTGTGTGCCCGCTGGGACCGCCGTTCATGGTCGAGGGCCCGGAAGGCAGGTTGGACCCATCTGAAATGCGGTTTCTTGAAAAAGCTCGTGCCTTCGGCAACACTGCGCGTGATGCGAAGGATGATGAACCGGGCTGCTATCCAGAACACCAAGCCGATGCCCAGGGTGACGAAGATTGACACGAAATCGATCTTTGCGGCATCGGCCACGATGCTTTCGGTCGATGTGGTGACGTTCATCTACGGGAAAGCTCCTCACGGGGTCCAATTGTTCGCCGGGCCCTGAAATTGCCGGGCGCTGAACATTTTGTCCACGTTCAACCCTATCGCCGCCGCGCAGGGGTACGCGCCATCAGGACCGCTTGGAGCCTGTTGGTTCACTGTGACCGTGGGCCTGGTGCCGCCGTCGTGATCGCTTCGTGGTGTACCGGAAAGTTGACGCTGCGGGCGATGAAGCACAGCTGGTTCGCTTCACGGTGCATTTCGTCGGCGAGCGGCAGGTGTGCGGGGTCCGCGAAGGCCACCTGCGGTTTCAAGACGACGCTCTCGAACTGTCCGCTGCCGTCGCGGTTGAGCCGCATGGTTCCCTCAGCGGTGTCCGCATAGTCCGTGACCACGACGCCGCGCTTGACCGCGACGTGCAGGAAGGACAGCATGTGGCATTGGGAAAGCGCCGTGAGGAGCAGTTGCTCCGGGTTGTAGCGGTTCTTGTCGCCGTGGAACGTCGGGTCTGCCGACCCGGGCAGGACCGGCAGTCCGGGGATTTCGACGTCGTGGTCGCGCGAGTATCCCCGGTAGCTGGAGGTTCCATTGCCGAGGTTCCCCGTCCAGCGGACGGTCACGGAGTAGTGGTGCTCATCCAGGCTCATGCCAAGAGTCTAGTGGCCGTGCTGTCGGAGGGTGGCCCGGTTCCGCTGACGGAACCGGGCCACCGTTGCTAGACGTCTGCGGCGCGGGCCCTCAGGGCGCGTGCAACGCCGTCGCGGTTTTCGAGCATCATGCGCCGCAGGGCGGCACTTTCCGCGGGAAGCGCCGCGAGGAACTCGTCAGTGCGGTCCACCGTGGCCTGAGTGGTCAGTTGTGACGGATAGAGCCCGACGACGATCTGCTGGGCCAGTGCGTGGGTGCGGTTTGCAACGATTTCCGGAACGGCCTCGAAGTACTTTTCGGCGTACGGTTCCAGAAGCGCGGTGTCGAGGACTCGCGTGAAGCCTGCGACGGCGGAGCTCTGGATGGCGTTTGACATTTCGCCGGTGACTACGATCTTGTTCCACGCCTCGGCCTTCGCCTCGGCGGTCGGCAGGGCTGCCGTCGCCTGGGCCGCGGCGTTCTGGCCGCTGGCCGTATGGTCGCGCGCGAGTTCCGCATCAATGCTTTCCTGTCCTTGGCGGCCTCCCACCACGAGGGAAGTGAGGAGCTCCCAGCGCAAGTCCTGGTCCACGGTGAGGCCGTCCAGGACAGTCGAACCTTCGAAGACCTCCTGGACCGTGTCCAATTGGGTACTGCTCGTGGCGAGGAGCGCGAAGGATTTCACGAATTGAAGCTGTGCGTCCGAGCCCGGGGCCACCGCGGAAGCGAGTTCCCAGAGCCGGTCCGCCGCGGCAATCGTTGTGGATTCCTTGTGTTCCGCAGCGACGTAGTAAGTCAGGGTTGTGGCCAGTTGGCGAAGCTGGACCAGGATGACCGAAGAGTCCGTTTCGGAAGCGATGTTGGCGAGGATCAGCTCGACGTAGCCGCGCGCTGGCGTCTCGCCGTCGCGGGCTCCATCCCAGGCCGAACCCCAGACCAGGGTGCGGGGCAGGCTCGCGGCGAAGTCCTTCAAATGGGTTGTCGCCGTGGCCAAGGACGACGGGTCGAGGCGGATCTTCGCATACGCGAGGTCGTCGTCGTTGAGCAGGATGAGGTCCGGCCGTGCACGTCCAGCAAGGGACGGTACCTCGGTCCGCGGGCCGTCGACGTCGAGCTCCTCACGGAAAGTACGCTCAAGCTTGCTGTCCGCAGTCAGCTCGTAGAAACCCACGGCGAGGCGATGGGGACGCAGCACGGGCTGTTCCTCGACCGCCGTCTGGAGGATCGCGAACGAGGTTATGGTGCCGTCGGTGCCGACTTCGATCTCGGGCGCGAGGGTGTTGACGCCGGCGGTTTCGAGCCAGAGCTTGCCCCACTGGTCCAAGTCGCGGCCACTGGCGGCCTCGAGTTCCGTCATGAGGTCCACCAGTTCGGTGTTTTTCCACGCATGCTTCCGGAAGTACTCGCGTACGCCCGCCATGAACTGTTCAGGTCCCACCCAGGCAACAAGCTGGCGGAGGACCGAGGCGCCCTTGGCGTAGGTGATGCCGTCGAAGTTGACCTCGACGTCCTGGAGGTCGTTGATCTCGGCGAAGATCGGGTGGGTCGTGGGGAGCTGGTCCTGGCGGTACGCCCAGGATTTCTCGACCGACGCGAAAGTGGTCCACGCGTGGTCGAATTCGGTGTTCTCCACGGCCGCGAGGTGCGACATGTATTCGGCGAAGGACTCGTTGAGCCAGAGGTCGTTCCACCAGCGCATCGTGACGAGGTCGCCGAACCACATGTGGGCGAGCTCGTGGAGGACCGTGATGGCGCGGCGTTCCACTTGGGCTTCGGCGACTTTGCTGCGGAACACGTAACCTTCGAGGATGGTCACCGCTCCGGCGTTCTCCATGGCCCCGGCATTGAATTCGGGAACGAACAGCTGGTCGTACTTCTCGAAGGGGTAGGGGAAACCGAATTGGGCTTCGAAGAACTCAAAGCCCTGCCTCGTGAGTTCGAAGATGTTCTCGGCATCCAAGTACTGCATGAGCGATTTGCGGGCGAAGACTCCCAGCGGGATCTCCCGGCCGTCGGAACTGCTGACCTTGCTGCGGACCGCTTGGTAAGGACCTGCGATGAGCGCGGTGATGTACGAGGAGATCCGGGGGGTGGGCGCGAAGCGCCACACCGAGCGCGCACCGCCGTCGTCACCTGGCGCGGTTTCTTCCGGAAGGGGAGTGGGGGAGTTCGAGACCAGGTCCCAATGGGAAGGGGCCGTGACTGTGAAGGTGAAGGAGGCCTTCAGGTCCGGCTGTTCGAAGACTGCGAACATGCGGCGCGAATCAGGGACCTCGAACTGGGTGTACAGGTAGACCTCGTTGTCCACGGGATCCACGAAGCGATGCAGGCCCTCGCCGGTGTTCATGTATGGAGCGTCGGCGACAACTTTGAGCTCGTTTTCGGCGGCGAGGTCCGGCAACAGGATGCGGACGCCATCGGCCACTTCGGCCGGATCCAGCTCCACTCCGTTCAAAGTCACACTGTGCACGGTTTCCGTGATCGCGTCGATGAAGCTCGACGAACCCTGGACGGCGGAGAATTTGACCACCGTGGTGGAGCCGAAGACAGAAGCGCCCTTCGTCAGATCGAGGGTGACGTCATATGAAGTCACGGTGAGCAGTTCCGCGCGCTGCCGGGCTTCGGCGCGCGTCAGGTTCAGGCCTGGCAAGGTGGTCCCTCCAAGGATGGTTCGCAAAAAGCCGGCTGGCTTCAGCCGACGCCGGCACTGTGAAGCCATTCTTTCACTTGAACACTGCTTGGCAAGGAGGCGCGGCTAAAGTGTCGGCCGCCGGGGGTAGCGTTGGATTATGGGAAAAATGCGCGGGAAGATGCGCGAAAATTGGGACCTGCGGGCACTGCGCTTTGCCATTGCCTTCCCGCTCCTGCTGGCCGCGGCTTTTGCCGTTTGTGCCTTGATGCTCCGAAACACCCTCCCGGAACCGGTCGCAATAGCGTGGAACGCCGACGGCGGAAGCAGCTTCGCGCCCTTCCCCGCCTATGTGCTGGGCGGGGGCGGCATTCTGGTGGTCGCGGGCTGGTTGGTGTTCATCCAAGCGGCGCCCCTCTCACGGCCCGTGATCATGCGGAGGATCATGATGGGACTGGGGCTTATGGTCTCCCTCTTTGTCACTGCCGTTCTCGCCGCTGGACTGGTGGGGCAATCCGGGTTGGCCGACGCGCGGATGTCGCACGTCGACGCCACTGTCCTGGCGCTGGGCGCGGGCGCGGCGTTGCCCATGGGGATTGTCATGATGATGGCGTTCAAGCCCGATCCCCGCTGGACGAGCGAGGACGACGCCGCCCTCGCGATCGAGGTTGTCCATGCAAAAGATCCCTCCCTCACGGAGGATTCGATGCTGCTGTGGGTCCACGCCAGAAGCTCGGTCTTTGTGATGATCGCCGTAGCCGCCGTTTTTCCCGCTACGTTGATAGCCATCGCCCTTCCTTGGTTGGGAGCCTTGCTTGCTGTGGCAGCCATAGTGGGGGCCAGCTTCCTCTTTGTCCGGGTGCGCGCCGACAGGAGAGGACTCCAGGTATTCCTCGCCGGCGTGCTGAAGGTCATGACGGTGTCCGCAGCCGACATCGCGGGAGCCGCCGCACAGGATGTCCGCGCTGCGGATTTCGGCGGCTGGGGTCTTCGGCACCACGGGGGTGCCACGGCGATGCTCGTGAGCAGCGGTCCCGCCGTCGTCGTTCGGCAAGTCGACGGCAGAAAGCTCGCGCTCAGCGCGGGGAGCGTGGCAGCGGCCGACAGCCTCGCGGGTTTGCTGAACCGCGTGGCCGCCCGAGCCCGGCGCAGTGATGAGCCGCCGAGCCTATGATGACCTGACCCTACCGGTGATGTCCTGTCCGTTTGGGCGGGTCGGGCTTGCCCACGTTCCTAGTAACGTAGGAACCGCATCCACCACCGCCGCGCCCGGCTCCGCCGTGTTCGCGCGCCAGACCGAACGGACTTCTCGTGACCACACCCCGCGTCCACATTGCCACGGACCACGCCGGCATGGAGCTCAGCGCCCACCTCGTCAGCCACTTGTCTGCCAAGGGCTACGAAGTCGTTGACCACGGCCCCAAGGTGTATGACGCCCAGGACGACTACCCCTCCTTCTGCATCAACGCGGCCGCCGCAGTGGTCGCTGACCAGGAAGCCGGCGTTGACGCGCTCGGAATCGTCCTCGGCGGCTCCGGCAACGGCGAGCAGATCGCGGCGAACAAGGTCAAGGGTGTCCGCGCTGCCCTGGCATGGAACCTTTCCACCGCCAAGCTCGCCCGTGAGCACAATGACGCCAACGTGGTCGCTGTCGGCGGTCGCCAGCACACCGTGGAAGAGGCAACCGAACTGATCGAAGCCTTCCTCCAGGAGCCCTTCAGCAAGGACGAGCGCCACATCCGCCGCATCGGCAAGATCGCGACGTACGAAACCAGTGGCGAAGTCGTCGAATAGTGCCTGAAGGGCATTCCATCCACCGCCTGGCACGCCAGTTCCAGGATGTCTTCGCCGGGCACACGCTCACCGTGACCAGTCCACAGGGCCGGTTCGCTGCGGGCGCGGAGCTCCTGGACGGCCATGAGTTGCTCACGGCGAGTGCACACGGCAAGCAACTCTTCCTCCGCTTTGACCATGGCTTGTTCCTGCACGTCCATTTGGGTCTTTACGGAGCGTGGAGTTTCGGCGGCGATGAATCGTTCCGGGGAGCCTCCAGCATCGGGGCTCCCCGGCGGATCGGAGAGCGTGAAACCGCCTCCCGGCCCGGTGAACCGGGCGGGGAGGCCCCGGGTCCCTACTCCGGACCGCCGGATCCCGTCGGCGCTGTCCGGGCGCGTCTGGTTTCCGGGCACGGCTGGGCGGACCTTCGCGGTGCCACGACCTGCGCTGCTATCACGGAGCCGGAGGCAGCCGCCGTCATAGCCCGCCTCGGACCCGACCCCCTCCATCTTCGTCCTGGCGACCGAGAAGAATTCATCGGGCGCATCCGGCGCCGCAAGACCGCCGTCGGACTCCTCCTCATGGACCAATCCGTCGTGGCCGGTATCGGAAACATTTACCGCGCTGAGGTCCTCTTCCGGCAAGGCGTCGACCCGTGGACGCCCGGTAGTGCCCTCGACGCCGAAACCGCCGGGCGCGTGTGGGACGATACCGTCGCGGCAATGTCCGACGGCGTCCGCGACGGCCGGATTGTTACCACGCCTTCGTCGCTGTGGGGCGTCGGGAGCGGGAAAGCTGCCGACGACGATGCCCACTTCGTCTACAAGCGCGAGGGCCAGCCGTGCCGGCGCTGCTCCGGAGTTGTCGGGATGGCCGAGATAAGTGCCCGCAAGCTGTATTGGTGCGCCGGCTGCCAAGGCTGACGTGTTTGCGAAATCGGCCCCTGGCCGGGACATAAAACCGAAAGTCGCAGACATAAATCCAAGGGCGTGGATTCTAAGTACTTTGGGAAAATGCAGAAGGACCCCTCAGACGAGGGGTCCTTCTGCTTGCTACCAGTGGAGGGGACGACGGGAATCGAACCCGCGTAATCAGTTTGGAAGACTGAGGCTTTACCATTAAGCTACGTCCCCGGGCACAACACCTTGAACCTGTAAGGATTCCGTGTTTCTCCGAGCGGCTGAAGCGTGTATCTCCAAGCCGGGTATAACTAAACCTAACACATGGGCCACCTGTCAAATGTGCATTCTCGGGCGTGATGCCCGTAGACTGTCCTGTGCATTCACGGGGTGTAGCTCAGCTTGGCTAGAGCGCCTGCTTTGGGAGCAGGAAGTCGCAGGTTCAAATCCTGTCACCCCGACTCTGTGTGCCTGTTCCAATCTGGGACGCGGCAGAAACCCATCCCACAAAACCAGGAGTACTTAGACTGTGAAGAGCGCTGTCGAGAACCTCACCGCCACGCGGGTCAAGCTCAACGTTGAGGTTCCCTTTGAGGAACTGAAGCCGAGCATCGATGCCGCTTACAAGACCGTTGCTTCGCAGATCCAGGTTCCCGGGTTCCGCAAGGGCAAGGTGCCGGCCAAGCTCATCGACCAGCGCGTCGGCCGTGGCTACGTCCTGGAAACCGCCATCAACGATGGCCTCAACGGCTGGTACCAGGCCGCTGTCCAGGAGACCGGCGTCCGCCCGCTGAGCCGTCCCGAGGTTGAGATCACAGAGGTTCCGGACCCGTCGGCCACCGACGGCGAGCTGAAGTTCCAGGTCGAAATCGACGTCCGCCCCGAGGTTGAACTGCCGGACTACGCCGGCCTCAAGGTCGAGGTTGCCGCTGCGGAGTCTTCCGACGCCGATGTTGACAAGGCACTGGACGAGCTCCGCGGCCGCTTCGGTACCCTCAAGACCATCGAACGTCCGGTCGCTACGGACGACTTCCTGTCGATCGACATCACTGCCTCGATCGACGGCGCCGAGATCGACTCCGCGACCGGCCTGTCCTACCAGGTTGGCTCCGGCACCATGCTTGAAGGCCTCGACGAAGCCGTCACCGGCCTTTCCGCCGATGAAGAGGCGATCTTCGACACCACTCTTGTGGGCGGCGAGCACGCCGGCGAAGCAGCCCAGGTCAAGGTGGTTGTGAAGTCCGTCAAGGAGCGCGAACTGCCCGAGGCCAACGACGACTTCGCCCAGCTGGCGTCCGAATTCGACACCCTTGCGGAGCTTCGCGAGGACCTCGCCAAGCAGGCCGCCCAGTCCAAGGTGATGGGCCAGGGCGTCGAAGCCCGCGACAAGGTTCTGGACAAGCTCGTAGAGCTCATCGAGGTTCCGGTTCCGGACTCCGTTGTGGAAGAGCAGCTCGAAGCGCACTTCAACCCGGAGAACGCCCACGGTGAGGGCGAGCACGACACCGAAGAGCACCGCGAAGAGGTCAAGGCCAACACCGCGCGCGCGTTCAAGAACGAGATCATCCTCGACGCGATCGCAGACAAGGAAGAAGTCGGCGTCAGCCAGAACGAGCTCATCGACTACATCGTCTCCACGGCGAGCCAGTACGGCATGGACCCGAACCAGTTCGCGCAGATCATCGACCAGAGCGGCCAGGTGCCGATGATGGTTTCCGAGGTCCGCCGCCGCAAGGCCCTGGCTGTAGTGCTGGGCCAGGCCGAGGTTGTAGACAGCGAAGGCAACAAGGTTGACCTCACCGACTTCGTCCGCCCCGCCGGCGAAGCAGCCGAAGAAGCTGTGGTCGAGGAAGAAACCGAAGAGGCAGCTGTTGTCCCCAGCGACGACCCCGCAGCCGTGAAGTTCTAGTTTTGACTGAAGACGCCCCGGATCTTTTGATCCGGGGCGTCTTTTTTTGGCCGCGTTTCACGTTGCGTCAGCAGCGGTCCGGCGTGTAATTCGGCAATCGTGCGCCGTCAGCGAACAGTGCGATTCGGGAGAACAAATCACCACGGAAAACGGTTAGTGTCCAAGTAGTGAAGATCAGGGATGGCAAGTTCAGCAACGGCCCTGTCACCAGCGAGAGGTAAGTACTTATGTCACAGCAAGCAGAGGCGCCCAGGATGGCAACTGTCGATCCGGCGGCCCAGGACAACTACATCTACAACCGCCTGCTGAAAGAGCGCATCATCTGGCTCGGATCCGAAGTCCGCGACGAGAACGCCAACGCGATCTGCTCCCAGCTCCTCCTCCTCTCCGCCGAAGATCCTGAGAAGGACATCTACCTGTACATCAACTCTCCCGGTGGCTCCGTGACAGCGGGCATGGCCATTTACGACACCATGCAGTTCATCCCGAACGATGTTGTGACGGTGGCTACCGGCTTGGCGGCTTCCATGGGCCAATTCCTGCTTTCCTCGGGCACCAAGGGCAAGCGTTACGCCACTCCCAATGCGCGTATCCTGATGCACCAGCCTTCCGGTGGCATCGGCGGCACGGCATCGGACATCAAGATCCAGGCAGAGCTGATCCTGCACATGAAGAAGGTCATGGCCGAGCTCACCGCGGAGCAGACAGGGCAGACGGTTGAAACCATCCTCAAGGACAACGACCGTGACAAATGGTTCACGGCCACCGAAGCCCTTGCCTATGGATTCTTCGACAAGATCTCGGCCCATGCAGGCTCCGTGGCCGGTGGGGGCGGAACGGCCAACTCCTCGCCTTCCGAAAACTGACCGGCACAAGAAACATTCAGATCAGGAGCAATGAACATGAACTACAACTTTGGATGGTCTGCCGGTAATCTCCCGTCCAGCCGTTACGTCCTCCCGCAATTCGAGGAGCGTACGCCGTATGGCTTCAAGCGCCAGGACCCGTACACGAAGCTCTTCGAGGACCGGATCATCTTCCTTGGTGTGCAGGTGGACGACGCTTCGGCCGACGACATCATGGCACAGCTATTGGTGCTCGAATCCACGGACCCGGACCGCGATATCACCCTGTACATCAACTCTCCTGGCGGCTCCTTCACCGCCATGACTGCGATCTACGACACCATGCAGTACATCCGCCCCGAGATCCAGACTGTCTGCCTCGGCCAAGCCGCAAGCGCCGCGGCTGTGCTCCTTGCAGCGGGTACCCCGGGCAAGCGGCTGGCCCTGCCGAACGCCCGGGTCCTGATCCACCAGCCGGCCCTTTCGGGTGGCCAGGGCGGGCAGGCTTCGGACCTTGAGATCCAGGCAGCCGAAGTCATGCGCATGCGTACCTGGCTTGAGGAGACGCTGGCCCACCACTCAGGCCGCACCTCCGAACAGGTCAACAACGACATCGAGCGTGACAAGATCCTCACCGCCGCAGAGGCGATGAACTATGGGCTGATCGACCAAGTGCTTGACTCCCGCAAGATCAAGCCGCAGGCCATCGCCCGCTAGTTTGACTGGAACCCGGACGCCGATGCGGTCCAGAAATTTGGACCGCGTCGGCGTTCTGTTTCAACCCAAGCGGCGGATTGTGTCCTACAGTGGAAGTTGTCATGGTGGCGTCCCCGCTGCTCGCCGGTGATCTTGCCGGAAAGCCAGGCTGTTTCTCCACCCGCATGAAATGAAGGGATTCCCATATGGCTCGGATTGGCGAGAGCACGGATCTGCTGAAGTGTTCTTTCTGCGGAAAGAGCCAAAAGCAGGTGCGGAAGCTGATTGCCGGGCCCGGCGTCTACATCTGCGACGAATGCATCGAACTCTGTAACGAGATCATCGAAGAGGAACTCGCGGAAGTATCGGATCTGGGCAGTTTTGAGTTGCCCAAGCCCCGGGAGATCTTCGATTTCCTCCAGGAATACGTCATCGGGCAGGAGCCCGCGAAGCGCTCCCTCGCCGTCGCGGTCTATAACCACTACAAGCGCATCCAGGCCGGTCACGCGCCCAAGACCGGACTTGGCGAAGGCGGCCACCACGAGGACGTGGAGATCGCCAAATCCAATATCCTGCTGATAGGTCCCACCGGTTGCGGCAAGACCTACCTCGCGCAAACACTTGCCCGTCGCTTGAATGTCCCCTTCGCCGTCGCGGATGCCACGGCCCTCACGGAAGCCGGCTATGTGGGCGAGGACGTCGAGAACATCCTGCTGAAACTCATCCAGGCCGCCGACTATGACGTCAAGAAGGCCGAACAGGGCATTATCTACATCGACGAAATCGATAAGATCTCGCGCAAGAGCGAAAACCCGTCGATTACCCGCGATGTGTCCGGTGAAGGCGTCCAGCAGGCCCTCCTGAAAATCCTCGAAGGTACGGTGGCTTCCGTTCCGCCGCAGGGTGGCCGCAAGCATCCGCACCAGGAATTCATCCAGATCGACACCACGAACGTGCTGTTCATCGTGGCCGGCGCCTTTGCCGGCCTGGAGGACATCATCGGCTCGCGGTCCGGACGCAAGGGCATCGGCTTCGGAGCTCCGCTCAACGAGGTCAAGGACAGCGTGGACAGCTACGGCGAGGTCATGCCGGAGGACCTCCTGAAGTTCGGGCTCATCCCGGAATTCATCGGCCGCCTGCCGGTCATCACCACGGTCTCGAACCTGGACCGCCCGGCGCTCATCCAGATTCTTTCGAAGCCGAAGAACGCGTTGGTGAAGCAGTACCAGAAGATGTTCCAACTAGACGGCGTGGAACTCTCTTTTGACGACGACGCCTTGGATGCCATCGCGGACCAGGCCCTGGAAAGGGGTACGGGAGCCCGTGGCTTGCGCGCCATCATGGAGGAAGTCCTCTTGCCGGTCATGTTCGACCTCCCGAGCCGTGACGATATCGCCAGCGTTGTCATCACCGCGGACGCCGTCACCAAGAAGGCGCAACCAACCATGATCGCCCATGAGGTGGTAGCGAAGCGCAGGAATAAGTCCGCATAGGCCGAGGTTGGCATTAGTGGGTCTGGACGTACTTTCGTCCGGTTGGCCGCGCCCCTCACATCCTATTGAAGGAGATTCCTGTGCCTGAGCAGACCACTAACAAGGTTGGATTCTGGTTTGATCCGATGTGCCCTTTCGCTTGGGTGACGTCGCGTTGGATCGGCGAAGTCGAAGGCGTCCGCGGCATCGAGACCACATGGAACGTCATGAGCCTTTCGGTTCTCAATGAAGGCCGTGACCTTCCGGCCGCCTATGCTGAGAAGATGACCCACGGCTGGGGGCCGGTCCGCGTAATCGTCGCGGCGAGCGAGTTGCATGGCCGTCAGGTCATCAAGCCGCTCTATGACGCAATGGGTTCCCTCATCCACGAACAAGGCATCAAAGACTTCAACGAGGTCATCGTCAAAGCACTCGCGGAAACAGGCCTGCCGGCCGACTTGGCACGCTTCGCTGACATCGAAGACTACGACGTCCAGTTGCGTGCAAGCCATGAAGCCGGGATTTCCCTGGTCGGCCAGGATGTAGGAACCCCGGTTGTCGCGGTGAACGGTACGGCGTTCTTTGGTCCGGTCCTTACCCGCATTCCGCGTGGCGAGGAAGCCGGAGCGCTGTGGGACGCAACTGTGACCTTGGCCGGCTACCCGCACTTCTTCGAGTTGAAGCGCAGCCGGACTGAAAGCCCCGAGTTCAACTGACTTCGGAGTTCGGCTTCATTTGAGGAACCGCGACGTCCTCCGGTCCGCCAGGATTTTCGCGGAGTTCGGCTTCACTTCAGGAACCGCGACGTCCTCCGGTCCGCCAGGATTTTCCCGTTGGTCTGGCAACCCGGGCAGTACTGGAGCGCGGTGTCAGCGAAGGACACTTCCCGGATGGTGGTCCCGCACACAGGGCAGGCTTGACCTGCCCTGCCGTGGACCATCATGTTGCTCCGCTTTGTGTCCTTGAGTTCGCTGGAGGCCTTCCCTATGGCAGCCTCAACGGCCGCTCCCAGGACGGATTCGATCGACTGGTAAAGGACCTGGACTGTTTCCGGGTCGAGTGACTTGGCGATGGCAAACGGAGAAATCCTGGCTGCGTGCAGGATTTCGTCGCTGTAAGCATTTCCGATTCCGGCGATCACGGCCTGGCTTCGAAGCAGTCCTTTGATCTGCTGCTGGCTGCCCGCGAGTATTCCGGCCAGGGTTTCGGCCGTGAACCCGGGGCTGAGCGGGTCCGGGCCAAGGGTCGCGATGCCCGGAACGTCCTTTGGTTTGTTCACCACATAGACCGCGAGGCTTTTCTTCGTGCCGGCCTCGGTCAGGTCTACGCCGACGTGGGTGGATCCGTCGCCTTTGGTGAAAGCGAGCCTGGCCGCGATGTTGCTGCCACCCAAGCGGAGCGGCGTCGTGGAAGGCTGCTCCGTATACCGAAGCCAGCCAGCCTTCGCGAGATGGAAGATGAAGTGGATTCCCTCTGCGTCGAGGCTGAGGAATTTCCCGAAGCGTTCCACGCCGACGATGGTCCGTCCCTCCAAGGCCGAGTAGGGCGGGTCAGCGGTCTTGAGGACGGCAAACGACGTGATCTGGACCTTCGTCAACCTGGCGCCGACAAGATTGCGTCCAAGGAAGGCGCCCAGGCCGGCTACTTCGGGAAGTTCTGGCATAGCATCACTGTGCCACAAAGGAACTTCAGCCAGAACCCGGCAAACCGCCGCATAATGGCGCGCCCTAATTACATGCGAGTAGTTCGCGGAGGGGGCTTGTGCTGGCGGTGCCTCAGGTCAACAATAGAACTTACCCACTTCGAAAGAAGGGGGACACGGAAACCAAAGATTCAGTGATTTGTAGCTAACGCAGCCATCGGCAAAGTTAGTTACAGGCTACCAGTGACGACGGTAGGAAGACCTGAAAGTCTGAGGATTCCGCCAGACTGTCAAGACGTCACCAGACAGCCGAAAGAGTCGAAGCCCCACCAACGGCGAAACGCTGATGGGGCTTCCCCTTTGCCCGAAATAAGGCAGTGTCCAGGAACTAGGCTTGGGCAGGTTCCTCGGCAGGTGCCAGGACAACGTCGCTCACGGTAAGTTCGCCTTCAGCTGCCACCAGCGAGATTTCCTGGGCATTCGCTGCTGCCTTCAGGTCTCCCAGTCCGGCCTGCAACTGGGCCACGAAGGACTCGCCCGCGGTGATGGTCGCGGACAACACTTCGGTGCGCTGCTTGACCTTTGCCTCGGACTTGGCCTTGCGGATGCCACTGAGCGCGATGCCTACGGTCCCCAGCATGGTGGTGTCGCCGTCGACGATTTCCACGGCCGACGGCCACGCCGCGCGGTGGACGGAACCGGCACGCCACCAGCTCCAGACCTCTTCGGTGGCGAAGGGGAGGAACGGCGCGAAGAGGCGAAGCAACGCATCCAGGGTGGTGGCGAGCGCCGCAAGGACGGACGCTTGCTCGGTTTCTCCGGCAGCACCGTAGGCCCGGTCCTTGATGAGTTCGACGTAATCGTCCGTGAACTGCCAGAAGAACGATTCCGTGATCTGCAGGGCGCGGGCGTAGTCGTAGTTGTCGAACGCCTTGGTGGACTGGGACACGACGTCGGCCAGTTGCGCCAACAATGCCCGGTCCAAGGGGTTGGTCAGGACGGAAAGGTCCGTACCTACCACCGAGTTCTCGGTTGCGCCCAGGTTCAGGACGAACTTGGAGGCATTGAGGAGCTTGATGGCCAGGCGGCGGCCGATCTTCATCTGGGCGATTTCATACGCCGTATCGGCCCCAAGCTTCGCCGAAGCGGCCCAGTAGCGGACGGCGTCGGAACCGTACTCGTTCAGCACATCGGTGGGAACAACGACGTTGCCCTTTGACTTGGACATCTTCTTGCGGTCCGGGTCAAGGATCCAGCCGGAGATCGCGGCGTGCTTCCAGGGCGCGCTGTTCTGCAGGGCGTCCGCGCGGACGGCCGAGGAGAAGAGCCAGGTCCGGATGATGTCGTGGCCCTGGGGACGGAGGTCGAACGGGTAGACCTTCCCGAACAGGTCCTCGTCCCGGCTCCATCCGCCGACGATCTGCGGGGTGAGGGACGACGTCGCCCATGTGTCCAAAACGTCGGCATCCCCGATGAATCCGTTGGGCTGCTCGCGCTGGGATTCGTCGAAGCCGGGGGCGGCGTCGGCGGCGGGGTCTACAGGCAAGGACGCGTCGGACGGCAAGATGGGGTTCTCGTACTCCGGGTTGCCCTGGGCGTCCAGCGGGTACCAGACGGGGATCGGCACGCCGAAGAACCGCTGGCGCGAAACGAGCCAGTCGCCGTTCAGGCCGGAGATCCAGTTCTCGTAGCGGGACCGCATGAAGGACGGGTGGAAGTCGATTTCGTGTCCGCGCGCGATCAACCGTTCGCGGCGGTCCTCATCGCGTCCACCGTTGCGGATGTACCACTGGCGGGACGTGACCACCTCAAGGGGCTTGTCGCCTTTTTCGAAGAAGTTCACCGGGTGCGTGATCTTCTTCGGTTCGCCGTCCAGCAACTCAGCTGCCGCGAGGAGCTCCACAACGGCTTCCTTCGCGGAGAATGCGGTCTTGCCGGCGATCGCGGCGTAGGCTTCCTTGCCGGCCTCGGTGGTGATCCATTCGGGGGTTTCGGAGACGATGCGTCCGTCCCTGCCCATGATGGCGCGCGTCGGCAGTTGGAGTTCGCGCCACCACGTCACGTCGGTGAGGTCGCCGAAAGTACAGACCATGGCGATGCCGGAGCCCTTGTCCGCTTTGGCGAGCGGGTGGGCCTTCACCTCAAGCTCGACGTCGAACAGGGGAGACTTCACGGTCTTGCCGAACAGCGGCTTGTACCGCTCGTCGTCGGGGTTTGCCACCAAAGCCGCGCACGCGGCGAGCAATTCGGGACGCGTGGTCTCAATGAAGATCTTTTCGCCGTCTTCGGTGAAGAACGGGTAGCGGTAGTACGCGCCGGCCACTTCGCGGTCCTCAAGCTCAGCCTGCGCGACGGCGGTGCGGAACGTGACGTCCCACAGCGTCGGGGCTTCGGCCATGTAGGCGTCGCCGGCAGCGAGGTTGGCGAGGAAGGCACGCTGGGATACGGCACGGGAGGTGTCGTCGATGGTCCGGTAGGTCAGGTCCCAGTCGACGGACAGCCCGAGGGTCTGGAACAGGTTTTCGAAGACCTTTTCGTCCTCGACGGCGAGTTCCTCGCACAGTTCGATGAAGTTCTGACGCGAGACGACGTCGAAATCGCGCTGGTTCTTGGCGGGCTGTGCCGGCGGGCGGTAGTCGGCGTTGTACGGAACGGCGGGATCGCAGCGGACGCCGTAGTAGTTCTGGACGCGGCGTTCGGTGGGCAGGCCGTTGTCGTCCCAACCCATCGGGTAGAAGACGTTCTTCCCGGTCATGCGCATGTAACGGGCCTGGACGTCGGTCTGGGTGAAGGAGAACATATGCCCCACATGCAGCGAACCCGAGGCGGTGGGAGGGGGAGTATCGATCGAGTAGACCTGCTCCCGGGTGGTGTCCGGGTTGAACTTATAGGTTCCTTCGTCCAGCCAGCGCCGGGTCAGGGCGGCTTCGAGGCCCTCGAGGGCCGGCTTGTCGGGAACGTTAATGGGGGCGGTGGCGGGCGTGTCTGTACCCTGCGTTGATTCAGCCATTGACCCATTGTTTCATCAAACTGCAGTGCCGACTTCAAAAACGTCACTGCCAGGTAGGTCGAACTGCGCTAGCGTTCACTCCATGGGAGCTTCCAAGGACGTTTTCGTGATCAAGCGGATCTATGACGAAGCAGCCGACGACGACGGATACCGGGTACTCGTGGACCGGCTTTGGCCGCGCGGGGTGTCGAAGGATGATGCGCACCTTGACCTGTGGCTCAAGGAAATCGCACCCTCGCCGCCGCTGCGGAAGGAGTTCGGGCATATGGAGGAACACTTCGCCGACTTCAAGCACCACTATGAAGCCGAACTGGAGAGCAACCCCGCCGTCGACCAATTGCTGGACCTGGCGGATGGAAAGAATCGAGTGACCCTGCTCTACGGAGCCAAGGACCCGGAGATCAACCACGCGAAGGTCCTTCTCGAGTACCTTGAAGATTCCAAGCGCGGATCCGCGCACCGGCACGGGAAGGCCGGCAAGTGACGCCACATGGCTGAAAAGATCCCCGCCCCGGACCGCAGCGCGGACACCGCCGTCTTGAGCCCGGTTTCAAAGTGGTGCAAAACCGGCGCTTCAGCTTCGGTGCCGCTCCGCTTGCGCCGTCGTTCGAGCACATTCTGGGCCGTGCGATCAGCCCGCGCAAAGCACGTTAGTGTGGTCCCATGACTGAGGCAGTACGGACCAAAACGGCAGTAGTGACGGGCGCGAGCACTGGAATCGGCGAGGCGACTGTGCGCGCCCTCGCAGCGGACGGGTGGAAGGTTTTCGCGGTGGCCCGGCGCGCTGAACGGCTTGAAGATCTCGGCACCGAGACCGGCGCCGTCCCGTTCGCAGCCGACATCACAAGCGACGACGACGTCGCGGCCCTGCTTTCCGCCGTCGTCGAAGCCGGGGGAGCGGACACCCTCATTAACATCGCAGGCGGCGCCCGCGGCGCGGACACGATAGGGAACGCGCACACCGAAGACTGGGACTGGATGTACCAGGTGAATGTCCTGGGCACCTTGAAGCTGACCCGCGCATTCCTCCCGATGCTGCGCGCGCACGGCGAGGGCACCGTCCTGAACCTGACGTCGACGGCGGGACTCACCGCCTACGAGGGCGGCGGCGGGTACAACGCGGCGAAGTTTGGCCAGCACGCGATGACCGGAGCCCTGCGCCTTGAGGAAGCCGAAAACAACATCCGCGTGATCGAGGTAGCCCCCGGGCTGGTCCGTACCGAGGAATTCGCGCTCAACCGCCTCGGCGACGCGGACGCCGCCGCGAAGGTGTACGCCGGCGTCGAGAAGCCGCTCACCCCCGAGGACGTCGCCGACGTCGTCAAATACGCCGTCTCCCTGCCGCACCACATCAACCTCGACGAGATCATCATCCGCCCCGTGGCACAGGCCGCCACGCACAAGCTGATCCGCAAGGGCTGACTCTGCGGCCCATCAAAACGCAGCCGCGGCGCCGCGGCTCCCAAGTGGAGCTCGCGGCGCAGCTGCCGCTAGACTTGTGGCACAAGCATCGACCCGGACATCACCGGTGAGCTTCCGGAAGAACACCCCGGCAACACGGGGCCAGTAGAACCGGACGGGTAAGCCCGTCACAGCAGCCAATGAGCGGCCGACGCCGGTCCGCCCCTCCGCTGGAAGGGCACGCCGTCGACGGTAAGTGAGGTGGTACCGCGGTACCTGCGCTGTTGGAAACGACAGCCTGGCGCCGTCCTCGCATCCTGAAGAAACTTTGTGTTCACCAGCTCAACCCAGGATGAAGAGATGACGTATTACCCCAAGGCCTCCGCAGCCCCCTCAGGCGCCGCATCCGGCGTGTCCGCCTCCGTGAAGTTCCCGGAGATCGAGGAGCGCATCCTCAAATACTGGGATGAAGACGGCACGTTCCAAGCCAGCATCGACCAGCGCAGCGCTGATCTTCCCGGCGGCACGCATGGCAGCAACGAGTTCGTTTTCTACGACGGCCCTCCCTTCGCCAATGGCCTGCCGCACTACGGCCACCTCCTGACCGGCTACGCCAAGGACCTCGTGGGCCGGTACCAGACCCAGCGCGGCAAGCGGGTCGAACGGCGCTTCGGCTGGGACACCCACGGCCTTCCCGCCGAGCTCGAAGCCATGAAGCAGCTGGGCATGACGGACAAGACCCAGATCGAGGCCATGGGCATCGACAAGTTCAACGACGCCTGCCGTGCCTCCGTGATGAAGTACGCCGACGAATGGAAGAGCTACGTCACCCGCCAGGCCCGTTGGGTGGACTTCGACAACGACTACAAGACGCTCAACGTCGAATACATGGAGTCCGTTCTCTGGGCCTTCAAGCAGCTCCATGAGAAGGGCCTCACCTACAACGGCTACCGCGTCCTGCCGTACTGCTGGAAGGACGAGACCCCGCTCTCCAACCATGAACTGCGCATGGATGACGACGTCTACAAGAACCGCCAGGACCAGACCGTCACCGTGACATTCCCCCTCAAGGCCGGCGGTTCGGAGGTCTCCAAGGCGCTCGCGGGCGTGCAGGCCCTCGCCTGGACCACGACGCCGTGGACGCTGCCCACGAACCTGGCGCTCGCCGTCGGGCCCGAAATCTCCTACGCCGTGGTGCCCGCGGGTCCCAACGGCGTCAAAGCCGCCTCCGCGGACGCGCCGGTCACCGGCAGCTTCCTGCTGGCGGCAGACCTGCTTGGCACGTACGCCAAGGACCTTGGGTACGACGACGTAGCTGCCGCCACCGCCGCTGTCACGGCCAGCTACACGGGCGCCCAGTTGTCCGGCATCGAATACGAGCCGCTCTGGGACTACTTCTCGGATACGGAGAAGTACGGCACGCAGAACGCCTGGCGCATCCTGGTGGCGGACTATGTGACCACCACCGACGGTACGGGCATCGTCCACCAGGCCCCGGCCTACGGTGAGGACGACCAGAAAGTCTGTGAAGACGCAGGAATCCCGGTGGTCCTTTCCGTGGACGAAGGCGCGAAGTTCCTCCATTTGTTCGCCCACGGCCCGCTTGCCGAAATCTCCGGCCTGCAGGTTTTCGAAGCCAACAAGCCCATCACCCAGGCGTTGCGCACCGCCGGACGGCTGGTCCGCCAGGCAAGCTATGAACACAGCTACCCGCACTGCTGGCGTTGCCGCAACCCGCTGATCTACCGGGCGGTGTCCTCGTGGTACGTCGAGGTCACCAAGTTCAAGGACCGCATGTCCGAGCTGAACCAGGAGATCAACTGGATCCCGGGCAACGTCAAGGACGGCCAGTTCGGCAAATGGTTGGCCAACGCCCGCGACTGGTCCATCAGCCGCAACCGCTACTGGGGTTCGCCCATCCCGGTATGGCAGTCCGATGATCCCGAATACCCGCGCACGGACGTCTACGGTTCGCTGGCCGAACTGGAGGCCGACTTCGGCCGCTTGCCTTTGAACAACGACGGCCAGGTGGACCTGCACCGCCCCTTCATCGACGAACTCACCCGACCGAACCCGGACGATCCGCGCTCGCCGGAAGAGGGACAGTCGACCATGCGCCGCGTCGAAGACGTCCTGGACGTCTGGTTCGACTCCGGCTCCATGCCGTACGGCCAGGTGCACTACCCGTTCCAGAACGAGGAATGGTTCGACACCCACAACCCGGCCGACTTCATCGTGGAGTACATCGGGCAGACGCGTGGCTGGTTCTACATGCTGCATATCCTGTCCACCGCTCTCTTCGACCGGCCTGCGTTCCGCAACGTGATCAGCCACGGCATCGTGCTAGGCTCCGACGGCCAGAAAATGTCCAAGAGCCTCCGCAACTACCCGGACGTCTCAGAGGTCCTGGACCGCGACGGTTCGGATGCGATGCGCTGGTTCCTGATGTCCAGCCCGATCCTGCGCGGCGGCAACCTCATCGTCACCGAGCAAGGAATCCGCGACGGCGTCCGCCAGGTCATCCTGCCGCTGTGGAACGTCTACAGCTTCTTCACGCTGTACACCAATGCTTCGAATAACGGTGCGGGCTACGACGCGAAGCTGCGGTACGACGGCTACGCAGACACCTTGGACCAGTACCTGCTGGCGAACACGGGCGACCTTGTCCGCAATGTCACCGCGAGCCTGGACGAGTACGACATCTCCGGGGCTTGCGACGAACTGCGCGGCTACCTGGACATGCTCACCAATTGGTACGTGCGCCGCAGCCGGCAGCGCTTCTTCGACGAGAACGTGGACGCTTTCGACGCCCTGTACACGGCACTCGAAGCCGTCTGCCGTGTCTCTGCGTCGCTGCTGCCGTTGGTTTCCGAGGAGATCTGGCGTGGCCTGACCGGTGGCCGCTCAGTGCACCTCGCCGACTGGCCCGAAGCGTCGCTGTTCCCGGCCAACCCGGCCTTGGTGGAAGCAATGGACCGTGTCCAGCAGATCTGCTCCGCCGGTTCCAGCCTGCGCAAGGCCGCCAACCTTCGCGTCCGCCTGCCGCTGCAGGAACTCACTGTTGTGGCACCTGGAGCGGATGCACTTGAAAGGTTCGGTGCCGTCGTCGCGGATGAACTCAACCTGCGCTCCGTCAGGCTCCTGGACGCCGCGACGGCCTCGCCGGAGGAGTTCGGTATCGAGCAGAAGCTCGTGGTCAACGCCCGGGCCGCCGGTCCGCGCCTGGGCAAGAATGTCCAGCAGGCCATCAAGGGCTCGAAGTCCGGCGATTGGTCCGTGGACGATGCGGGCGTCGTCACCGCAGGCGGCCTTGAGCTGGAACCCCAGGAGTACACCCTGGAAACTGTCGTCGCGGAATCGGCTGATGGATCGTCCGCGGCTGTCGCAGTCCTGCCGGGGGGCGGCTTTGTTGTCCTGAACACCGAGGTCACTGCGGAGCTCGCCGCAGAAGGCTTGGCACGCGACATGGTCCGTGCCATCCAGCAGGCCCGCAAGGACGCCGGGCTCAACGTCAGCGACCGGATCCACACCTCAGTGCTGGCCGCCCACGACGTCGTCGACGCCCTGCGTGCCAACGAAGAGCTGGTGAAGACCGAAACCCTGTCCCTCAAGCTCGACCCCGTCGTCTCGGGCGACGCGGGCGAGCCGAAGATCACCGTTATCAAGATCGAGGCTTAGTACATGAGCGATGAATTCTCCGTAGAAAGCGTCTACGCCGAACTGTTGGGCCGCGCCCCGGAAAACAAGATGGAACCGCGGCTTGCACCGCTGTACCGGGCGATGGACGTGTTGGGGGAGCCCAACAAGGCCTACCCGATCATCCACATCACGGGAACCAACGGCAAGACTTCCACAGCCCGGATGATCGAGGCGGGGCTTCGCGCCCACGGACTGAGCACGGGCCGTTACACCAGCCCGCACCTGTCCAAAGTCACGGAACGCATCAGCATCGACGGCGCGCCGGTATCGGATGAGACGTTCGTCCGGATCTGGGACGAGATCCGGCCGTACCTCGAAATCGTGGACAAGGAACTCCTGGCCGACGGCCAGCCGCGGCTGACCTACTTCGAATGCCTGACGATCCTTGGTTTCGCGGTCTTCGCGGACCAGCCCGTGGACGTCGCGGTGGTGGAAGTCGGCCTCGGCGGCATCACGGACGCCACGAACGTGGGCGACGGCCAGGTTTCCGTCATCACCCCGATTTCCCTCGATCACACGGACCTCCTCGGCGACACCACGGAGGACATCGCCTACGAGAAGGCCGGAATCATCAAGCCCGGCGGATTCCTCGTGAGCGCCGCCCAGCCAGTGGACGCTGCGCAAGTCTTGCTCGAGAAGGCCCGCGAAGTAGGAGTGCCCTTCCGCTTCGAAGGCGTCGAATTCGGCGTCGAATCCCGCAGCGTCGCCGTCGGCGGCCAGGTGCTGACCATCCAGGGACTCGCCGGCCGTTACGAGGACCTTTTGCTGCCCCTGCACGGCGCCCACCAGGCCGAGAACGCTGCCGTGGCCGTCGCGGCCCTCGAAGCGTTCTTTGGCGGCGGCGAGCGGGAACTCGACGCCGATGTCCTTCGCGAAGCTTTCGGCACCGTTTCCTCTCCGGGCAGGCTCGAGGTAGTGCGCACGGCCCCCACGATCATTGTGGACGCAGCGCACAACCCGGACGGTATCCGTGTCTCGGCTGAAGCCCTCCAGGAGTCCTTCAACTTCACCAAGCTTGTGGTGGTGATCGGCATCCTGAAGGAAAAAGACGCCGAAGAGATCCTCCGGCAGCTCAAGGATTCCTTGGGCGACCTCGCCGAGGAGTTCTGCTTCACGCAGTCCAACTCACCGCGTGCCATTCCCGCAGGGGAACTCGCCGATCTCGCTGTCGACCTCGGATTCGGCGAAGAAAACGTACACATCGCCGAGAAGCTTGACGACGCGATCGAATGGGCCGTGGAGCGTGCCGAATCCAACGACGACCTCGCGGGCGGCGTGCTCGTGACGGGTTCCATCACGGTTGTGGCTGAAGCCCGCATCCTGCTTGGAAAGGCAGGTGCCTGAGCATGGCAAGGCTGACGAAAGCCCAGCGCGAGTGGCGCCCCGGCATGCCCAAGAAGCGCCGTTCCACCAAGGCGATGTTCGCCTCCACCGTGCTGCTCCTTGAAGCTTTCGTGGCGTTCTTCGCCACGTTGGCCGTTTTCGGGCTCAAACGCGGTGAAGTGGCGCCGGGCTTGATATTGGCCTTCGGTATCGCGTTGAGCGTGGTGCTGGTGCTCGCGTGCGCCGTCGTCAACAAGCCGTGGGGAGTCGCTGTCGGCTGGGCGTTGCAGCTCATCTTGATCCTGACCGGAATCGCGGAACCGACGATGTTCGTGGTCGGAATCCTCTTCGCGGCGTGCTGGTGGTACGGAATCCGTGCCGGTATGAGGATCGACCGCGAGAACGTCCAGCGTGACCGCGAGCAGGCAGAGTGGGACGCCGCGCACGGTGACGGCGCCACCGGGCAATCCGCCTGAGCCAAACCCCGTAAACTGGCTGGGAAACCCACACACCCATCATTGGAGCAACTGTGAGCATTGAGCGCACCCTTGTACTGATCAAGCCCGACGGCGTGGCCCGTAACTTGAGCGGAAGCATCCTCGCCCGCATCGAGTCCAAAGGTTACGTTCTGGCCGAACTGAAAAAGGTGAACGCTACCCGCGACCTGCTGGAGCAGCACTACGAAGAGCACGTCGGCAAGCCGTTTTACGAGCCACTGGTCGAGTTCATGCTGAGCGGCCCTGTTGTCGCCGCGATCTTCGAGGGCCACCGCGTGATCGAAGGGTTCCGTTCTCTGGCGGGCACCACGGATCCGACGACGGCGGCACCTGGCACCATCCGCGGCGACTTCGGCCGCGACTGGGGCCTGGCTGTCCAGCAGAACCTGGTCCACGGTTCCGATTCGGTGGATTCCGCCGAGCGCGAGATCAAGATCTGGTTCGGCGCGTAGCCGCCGCTCAACGAGATTACAGTTAAGGCCGATGTTCGAGAGTGAACATCGGCCTTAACTGTAATCTCGCGGTATGTGACGTCCTCAGTAGCCCGAAGTCCCGATGAACATGTTGATGAACGCGAAGAAGATGCTTGCGATGACGCCCACGTAGAGCAGGGCCGAGATAATCCAACCGGATTCGCCGAGGGTCTTGGCCAAGCGGGCAGGGGCTGGAATGACACCGTGGACCACGTTCCGGATGGTCACGAAAACGAACAGCGGGATCATGCATGCCCACACCACCATGCAGAGCGGGCACAGTATATGGATGGCGTAGAGCGCCTGGGACCAGAGCCACACGATGAAGATGAATCCGAGCGTTACACCGATTTGGAGTCCCACCCAGTACCAGCGGGCAAACTTGGCTCCCGCGAACAGGGCCATGGCTGTGGTGATGATCACGGCGAACGCCACGATGCCAATGAACATATTGGGAAAGCCGAAGACCGAACTCTGCGGGGTCTTCATTACGTCTCCGCAGGAAATCCAGGGATTGACGTCGCAGAACGTCCCGGCCTGGGGGTTGATCAGGACCTGCAGCTTCTCGAGGACCAAGGACCCGGAAGCCAACCAGGCAACCGTGCCGGTGGCCAGCAGCAGCCAGGCGAACGGCACATCGCGGACCATGCGGGGCAAGGCTGCCGCCGCAGCGTTCTTCCCGGATTTGTTGTTGCTTTCCTTGTCCTCGTTGAGGCGGCGGGCGTCGTCATTGGCCAGGTTCGGGCTGGCAGGGCTCGGCATGGTTCGCTGTCCTTTTCTGGAGGGGCCCGGCCATTCACCGGGGACTGCTCTTGGGAGGATTCTAGCCGCGGAGGCTGAAGGCGGCGTCCAGCGTGCGCGGCGGCACGGCAGCTTTACACCGCATTTTCCCGCTGGCGGCGCGGGCGTATGAGAGAATGGACATGGCCGGAAGCCGATCCACATGCGGATTCCGGTCCGGCATCTTGTTCCCAAGACCGCCAGCCGCCAGCAGGGCATGCCGGATCCGATGATCCTCGGTAGGCCCGCAGCGGCAATGGACGGCACCTGGTTGTGGCAATAGAACAACGGGTTTTGAGCAAGGCCGGCTTTCCGTGGATGCCGCACCCGCATGCCGGTGCGAACCGGAAAGACAACTACTGACTTCTGTCAACGCCTGCGGGTTTTGACAAATATTGCCCCTCTGGGCACCGGATGTGGCGGTTGCGCAAGGGCAGGAGTGTTGCCACATATGGATAATGAGCAAGTTGTAGCCGCCGCCGAAGACGCGGCGCCGGAAGCAGCCCCGGAGACGCCGAAGAAGGCCACCCGCACCCGCCGCAAGGCCGCTCCGAAAGCTGCTGCGGAGGCACCCGGGGAAGCGCCCGACGCCGGAGCTGACGCCCCGTCCGCAGGGCAGGTCGCCGACGCAACGGCTCCTGAAGCGCCCAAGGCGCCCGTCCGGCGCAGCCGGGCCCGCAAGAAGGTCGACGCCGAACCGTTGCCTGGTTTCGCTGAAGAAACTTCCCCTGAAGGTTCCGGGGACGCCGCGCAGGCTGCCGCCGTCGAACCCGAAACCCCGCAAACGGAAGCTGCACCCGAAAAGCCGGTGCGGCGCCGTCGTACGACGAAAGCGGCGGCAGCCGAACCAGCGGAGGAAGTCCCTGCTGAACCCGCAGCCGAAGAAGCACCCGCCGAAGAACCTTCAGTGGCAGTCGCGGAACCGGTCACTGAAGAAGAGGCCGAAGAGCTGGCCGAGAATGCTGAGCCGGCCGTCGCTGGGAACGCCGAGCCAGCTGCCGCCGGCCCTGCCGCGTCGCTCTTCCTGGAACCGGGCTCCATTACCTCCATGCTTTTCCAGGCTCCGGACTTGAGCACGGTTGTGCGCCCTGCCGTTGTCGATGAAGAATCCGAGGGCGGCGAACGGCCTGGCGATGACAACGAGCTGGATGAGGGCGGAAGTCGCCGTCGGCGTCGCAGCCGCGGGCGGCGTGGCCGCCGTGGGTCCGATCGCGATGAAGTTCCCGGTGAAGAGGCCTCTGTCGAGGGTGAAGAAAACGGGGAAGCCGAGGCCGAGGAAGCCCTGGAAGAAGGCGTGACCTCGCGTCGCCGCAGGCGGCGTCGTCGCGGCGACCAGGACCTCGAGCTCACCGGCGGCGGAGACGACGATCCGCCCAACACTGTGACCCGCGTCCGCGCTCCCCGCGCGCACGTGGAGTCCACGGGCCCGGATCGGGTCACGAGCGTCAAGGGCTCCACCCGCCTTGAAGCGAAGAAGCAGCGCCGGCGTGAATCCCGGGAGACCGGGCGTCGCCGTCAAGTGATCACCGAAGCCGAGTTCCTGGCCCGCCGCGAATCCGTGGACCGGCAGATGATCGTGCGCCAGCGTGACGACAGGATCCAGATCGGGGTCCTGGAAGATGGCGTGCTGGCCGAACACTTCGTGTCCAAGACGCAGCAGGACTCCTTGATCGGCAACGTTTACCTGGGCAAGGTCCAAAACGTCCTGCCGTCCATGGAAGCCGCTTTCGTGGATATCGGACGCGGCCGCAATGCGGTGCTGTACGCCGGTGAAGTCAATTGGGACACCGTGACGCTGGAAGGCAAGCCGCGCCGCATCGAAAACGCCCTGAAGTCCGGCGATTCGGTGCTCGTGCAGGTCACCAAGGACCCGGTAGGCCACAAAGGCGCCCGCTTGACGAGCCAGATTTCCCTTCCGGGACGCTACCTCGTCTACGTTCCCGGCGGGTCCATGACCGGCATCTCGCGCAAGCTGCCCGACGTCGAGAGGAACCGCCTGAAGCGGATCCTCAAGGACCGCCTTCCCGAAAACGCCGGTGTCATTGTCCGCACCGCTGCCGAGGGCGCTTCCGAGGAAGAGCTGACTCATGACATCAACCGCCTGCGCGCCCAGTGGGAAGGCATCGAGAGCCAGTCCACGTCCACGAAGATCCTTGCTCCGGAACTTTTGTACGGCGAACCGGACCTCACCATCAAGGTTGTCCGCGACGTCTTCAACGAGGACTTCTCCAAGCTCATCGTCTCGGGCGATGAGGCGTGGGACACCATCGAAGCCTATGTGACCTATGTGGCTCCGGACCTGGTGGGGCGCCTCGAAAAGTGGACGTCCGAGCAGGACATCTTCTCGGCTTGGCGCGTGGATGAGCAGATCCACAAGGCCCTGGAGCGGAAGGTTTTCCTGCCTTCCGGCGGTTCGCTCGTGATCGACCGCACCGAGGCCATGACCGTTGTTGACGTGAACACGGGCAAGTTCACCGGCAGCGGCGGCAACCTTGAAGAGACCGTCACCAAGAACAACCTCGAAGCGGCGGAGGAAGTCGTCCGGCAACTGCGCCTGCGCGACATCGGCGGAATCATCGTCATCGACTTCATCGACATGGTCCTCGAGTCCAACCGCGACCTCGTGCTGCGGCGCCTGGTCGAATGCCTTGGCCGGGACCGCACCAAGCACCAGGTCGCCGAAGTGACCTCGCTTGGCCTGGTGCAGATGACCCGTAAGCGGATGGGCACCGGGCTGCTCGAAGTCTTCGGCGAGCAGTGCGAAGTGTGTGCAGGGCGCGGTGTCGTCACCCACGACGAGCCCGTGGAGCATCGCCGGGCCAACGTTTTGGCCGCCGAGCACCACCACCCACGCGCCGAATCCCAGCCGGCAGGCCGCACTGAACCGCGGAAGCGCCGCCGCAGCAGGGGGTCGGGGCAGGGCTCGTCCGAGGCCCCGGTAACCACTGCGGGTGCCGTCCATGTCGAACCGACGGATCCCGGCCGCCAGGCCGCCACCCGTGCGGCCCTTGCCACCATTGCGGCCGCGGCCCATGCGGCACACGTGCACGACGACGAGCTGCGGCATGCCGCGGAACTCGCCGCGGGCGAGGCAACCGCGGAAGAGTCCGGCGCAGCGCCCGTCCAGGCTCCGGCCGCGACGCCGGGTTCGTCCGCGGGTGGGGCCGGGTCCTCCGGTGGACAGGAAGCCGCTGCTCCTTCGTCAAGCCCGTTCGGCATCGAGGAACGCGTGAAGCCCGTGTTGCGGTTTGGTGGCGAAGAAGTCGCCTTGCCCTTCGTCCACCACCCGGAGCCCCAGGCTGCGGGCACTCCGACGATGAGCCTGGACCTGCTGGCGAAGGCGTTTGCCGGCCTCGGCCATGCCCCGGAAGACGAAACCCCGGCAGGGGAAGGTCCCGAACAGGCTGCCCCGGAAGCGGAAACATCGGGAAGCAAGCCTTCCGAGGGCGAGGCTCGCGCGGAGGAAGCTCCCGCTCCTGGGCCTGCTGTGTCAAACGGGTCCGCGGAGTCTGCACCGCGCAGCCGCAGGGCACGCCGCAACCGTAGCGCCAGCCGGGCGCAGGGCGCGGCCAACGCCACGGATGTCGAACACCATGAGGCCTCCGCGGCTGCGTCAGGCGGCTCCGCCCACGAGGCCAAGGTCCCTGTTGAAGGATCCGCCAAGCCCACGTCGACAGAGGAACCGATCATCCTTGGCGTCGGCGTGCCGAAGTCCGAGCTCTGACGGTACCTTCATTCGAAGCCCCGGTGGTTTCCGCATCCGCGGACACTGCCGGGGCTTCTTCGTTCCGGCCTTCGGGCGGCCCGGGCCCCCAGCGGCTCGTCGAACGCTCGATCCACGGACTTCGTGTGATCCGGGTTAAGCTAAGGGACTGACACGGGGTGCCGCGCACCAAGCCGGCTGAGACCAGACCCGTTGAACCTGTCCGGTTAGCACCGGCGAAGGGATGTCCCGCATGGCTTCATCACCGCATTCACTCGTGTACCCGCTCAAGGCAACGCGCCGACGCGTGCCCAGGGTCCTCAGCATCGCCGGATCCGATCCTTCGGGCGGAGCGGGAATCCAAGCCGACCTTAAGAGCATCGCCGCCCAAGGTGGTTATGGCATGGCCGCCATTACGGCCCTCACCGCCCAAAACACGCAAGGCGTCACCGGGGTCCATGTTCCGCCTGTTGATTTCCTGCGCCAGCAACTTGAAGCCATCGGCAACGACATCGAAGTGGACGCCGTCAAGATCGGCATGCTCGGGGATGCCGCGGTGATCGAGGAAGTACGCCGCTGGCTCGGGAAGGTGCGTCCCGCCGTCGTGGTCCTCGACCCCGTGATGATCGCCACCAGCGGCGACCGCCTCCTCGCGGAATCCGCGGAAGCCGCGCTCCGCGAGCTCTTGCCCTTGGCCGATCTGATCACCCCGAACCTGCCGGAACTGGCCATGCTCCTGGGCGAATCCGAAGCCGCTGATTGGGACTCGGCACTCGCGCAGGGCAAGCGGCTGGCCGCCGCCTGTGGAAACACCGTGTTGGTGAAGGGCGGCCACTTGGAGGGACCGGGCTGCCCGGACGCCTTGGTGAACACCGTTGGACTGCTGAGCCAGGACGTCGTGGTCTTCCCCGGCGAGCGGGTGGAAACCCGCAACAGCCACGGCACGGGCTGCTCGCTCTCGTCCGCGATGGCCACCGCCAAGGTGCGGTCCGGCGATTGGGAGTCCGCCCTTCGCGTGGTCAAGCCGTGGCTCCACGGGGCACTGGCGGAATCAGCGGTGTTGGAAGTCGGCAAGGGCAACGGGCCGATCCACCACTTCCATGCGCTGGACAACGGCCTCCAGCCCGGGGAGTTCGCGGCACGGTTGTGGGAGGAGGCCCGCCCTGAACTGGACGCCATCCATGCCTTGGACTTCATCAAGGACCTGCAGTCCGGGGCGCTTGGCGAAAACCATTTCGCGTACTACCTGGCTCAGGATGCCATTTACCTCAACGGATACTCCCGGGTCCTGGCGCGGGCAAGCGCACTGGCTCCAAGCGAAGCTGAACAGCTGTTCTGGGCCCGTGGAGCCCAAACCTGCCTGGAGGTCGAGTCCGAGCTGCACCGGAACTGGCTGGCGACCCGAGAATCCAGCAGCCAGCCGGGGCCCGTCACGAAGGCTTACGTGGACCACTTGGTGGCGGCGTCGGCATCGGGAAGCTATGCCGTCCTGGTCGCTGCCATCCTGCCGTGCTATTGGCTGTACGCCGAGGTGGGCCGGCAGCTCCACGACGGATACCTCGAGTCGGGCGCACCGGCGGGGCACCCTTACGCCGATTGGTTGCGCACATACGCTGACGAAGCATTCGCCGAAGCCACCCGCACGGCCATCGGCATCATCGATGTTGCCGCAGGCGCGGCGTCGCCCGCGGAGCGGGAAGCGATGTTGGAGGCGTTTTCCCGGTCCTGCCGCTATGAAACAGCGTTTTTCGACGCGCCGCGGGTTCACGGCTGACAACCCCCGTACGCGGTGTGGGCCGCTGCCGCAGCGTGTCGGGCGGCACGTCCGGGGTTTCGCCAACGTCAAGGGTAAGCTGTACGGGCACGGTACCGGACGGCGGCATTGCCAGTCCGTGGCATCCATCACATGGCGGCCTCCGGACCGGGCCTCATTTGCAGCCGGGGGAGAAACTAGCGTAATCTAGATCCTCGGTGCTTACGCCAACACTTGGGTTATGCCCAGAGAACCTTTCGTTCGGAACTGTTTCTTTGAAACCGTTCCTTGATTCGGGACTGTTCAGGGATAACTCATGGACTCCGCATAGGGGTCCACGGCGTTGAGGCACAGCGTGAACCAGGCCCGTTTCGGTTCGGGGTTCCGCACGCAAATTTAGTAATAAACGTCGAGAGAAGTGAGTGCCCAAGTGGTGTACGCGATTGTCCGCGCAGGCGGCCGCCAAGAAAAGGTTTCCGTTGGAGACTACGTAACCCTGAACCGCGTCGCCGGTGAAGCCGGCAGCACCCTTGAGCTGCCCGCACTGCTCCTGGTTGACGGCGACAAGGTCACCTCCGCCGCTGCAGACCTTGCCAAGGTCAAGGTCACGGCCGAGATCCTCGAAGACCTCCGTGGTCCGAAGATCGTCATCCAGAAGTTCAAGAACAAGACCGGCTACAAGAAGCGCCAGGGTCACCGTCAGGAACTGACCAAGATCCGCATCACCGGCATCAAGTAACCGCTGGTTGCTGTTCAGGCTTTCAACAGATTCCCAAGAATTTAAAGGCAGGCATATCCCATGGCACACAAAAAAGGCGCGAGCTCCACTCGCAACGGTCGTGACTCCAACGCCCAGTACCTCGGCGTGAAGCGCTTCGGCGGCCAAGTTGTTTCCGCAGGCGAGATCATCGTCCGCCAGCGTGGCACCCACTTCCACCCGGGCGCCGGCGTCGGCCGTGGTGGCGACGACACCCTGTTCGCACTGCAGGCCGGTGCGGTTGAGTTCGGTACTCGCCGCGGCCGTCGTGTCGTGAACATCGTTGCTGCTGCAGCTGCAGAGTAATACAACGTTCTGAACGGGTGGAGCGGGCCGGTTGGCCCGCTCCACCTGTCTTTTTAACCGCACTAGAATCTACTGGGGCGGGGCGGAGAGCCAGCTTCGCCAACGCAATCAAGCAGCAGGATCCATTTTGAGGAGAAACACGTGGCCACCTTCGTAGACCGGGTAGTACTTCATGTATCCGGCGGAACAGGCGGCCACGGCTGTGTTTCTGTCAAGCGTGAGAAGTTCAAGCCCTTGGGCGGTCCCGACGGCGGCAATGGCGGCAACGGCGGTGACGTCATCCTGCGGGTCGATGCCCAGACCACGACGCTCCTTGACTACCACCATGCCCCTCACCGCCACGCCACCAACGGCGGTCCCGGCATGGGTGACTGGCGAGGCGGCAAGAACGGCGAAACACTGGTCCTTCCTGTTCCCGAAGGAACGGTTGTCAAAACCAAGGACGGAGTGGTCCTCGCCGACCTCGTAGGCCAAGGCGCGGAGTACATCGCCGCGGCGGGCGGCCAAGGTGGCCTTGGCAATGCCGCCCTGTCCTCCCAGAAACGCAGGGCTCCCGGCTTTGCCCTCCTCGGTATCGAAGGCGATTCGAGCGACATCGTCCTTGAGCTCAAGTCCATTGCCGATATCGCCCTCGTGGGATTCCCGTCCGCCGGCAAGTCCAGCTTGATCGCGGCGATGTCGGCAGCCCGGCCCAAGATCGCCGACTACCCGTTCACCACCTTGATTCCCAACCTGGGCGTAGTGCAGGCCGGAGATGTCCGGTTCACCATTGCCGACGTCCCCGGCCTCATCGAGGGTGCCAGCGAGGGCAAGGGCCTCGGCCACAACTTCCTCCGCCATGTGGAGCGTTGCGCCGCCCTGGTGCACGTCCTCGATTGCGGAACGCTGGAATCGGACCGGGATCCCCTTTCCGACCTTGCGATCATCGAGCAGGAACTCGACCGGTACGCGGTGGACATGAGCTACGCCGGCGTGGACGGCGAGGTAGTGCCCTTGAATGAGCGCCCCAAGCTCGTTGTGTTGAACAAGGTTGACCTCCCCGATGGTCGGGACATGGCCGAGTTCGTCCGTCCCGAATTGGAGGAACGCGGCTACCGCGTCTTCGAAGTATCGGCGACGAGCCACGAAGGCCTGCGCCCGTTGAGCTTCGCGATGGCCGAGATCGTCATGGCAGCCCGCGATGCTGTTACCGCTGCGCCTCCGAAGGTGGCGGCCCCTGTGCTCCGCCCGCGCGCCGTCAATGAGACCGGCTTCCGCATCCGCCGGGAGGAAAAGAACCTCGAACCGCTCTTCCGGGTGTTGGGTGAAAAGCCGGTCCGCTGGGTCAAGCAGACCGACTTCACCAACGAAGAAGCCATTGGATACCTCGCCGACCGCTTGGCCAAACTCGGTATTGAAACCGAGTTGTTCAAGATGGGCGCCGTTCCGGGTGACACCGTGGTGATCGGCGAAGACGACGGAGTCGTGTTCGATTGGGAGCCCACCATGATGGCCGGCGCCGAACTCCTCGGCACGCCGCGAGGCACGGACATCCGCGTCGCCGATCTCGGCGACCGTCCCACGCGCGCCCAAAAGCGCGAAGAACAAATCGAACGGCGTGAAGCCAAAGCCGCGGCGCGCGCCGAGCTCGAAGCCGAGCGCAAGGCGGGAATCTGGACCGAGTCCGCCAACCGCCGTCGTGCATCCCAGCCCCTGAAGGAAAGCGGCTTGGACAACGACCATGACCACTAGTACTTCCGAAGCGGCTGAACGCGGCGAGGTGAGCGACGCCGTCGAACGTAGGGCCTTGGCCCACGCCAAGCGGATCGTGGTCAAGGTCGGTTCGTCGTCGCTGACCAGTATCAAGGGCGGGATCTCCGAGAAGTCCGTGACCGCGCTCGTCCATGCTTTGGCGGAGAAGCGGAACTCGGGCACGGAGATCATTTTGGTTTCGTCCGGCGCCATTGCCGCCGGGCTGGCTCCCCTCGGCCTCGCGAAGCGGCCCAAGGATCTCGCCACCCAACAGGCGGCGGCGAGCGTGGGCCAGGGATTGCTCATGGCGCGCTACTCGCAGGCTTTCGCCGCGCACGGGGTCACCGTCAGCCAGGTCCTGCTGACTGCTGATGATTTGATGCGACGGACCCAGCACAGCAACGCTTACCGGGCGCTTGACCGCTTGCTGAATCTCGGCGTCGTACCGGTCGTGAACGAAAATGACACCGTCGCCACGCACGAAATCCGCTTTGGAGACAACGACCGCCTGGCTGCCTTGGTAGCGCACCTTGTCCGCGCGGACGCCCTGGTGCTGCTGTCCGACGTCGACGCCCTCTACGACGGACCGCCGTCGGCCGGCGCGAAGCGTATTCCGCTGGTGACCGGCCCCAAGGACCTTGCTGGAGTCACCATCGGCAAGGCGGGCAAAGCGGGGGTCGGAACGGGTGGCATGACCACCAAAGTGGAGGCTGCCTCGATTGCCGCCAGTTCCGGAATCCATGGATTGGTAACGTCCACCGCCAACGCCGCCGCCGCCCTGGCGGGCGAGGACGTGGGCACATGGTTCGCCATCAACGGCAGCCGCAAGCCGGTCCGGCTCCTGTGGCTGGCGCACCTGGCGTCGGTACGGGGCAGTTTGGTGCTCGACGACGGAGCCGTCCGGGCAGTGCGGGACCGCCACACCTCGTTGCTTCCCGCGGGGATCTCCTCCGTCCACGGAGACTTCGAGCCCGGCGACCCCGTGGAAATGCTGTCCACTGCCGGTACCGTGATTGCCCGGGGATTGGTGAACTACTCTTCCGAGGAGCTTCCCCGCATGCTTGGCCGTTCCACGAAGGAACTCGCCAAGGACCTGGGCCGTGGATATGACCGCGTGGTTGTCCATGTTGACGACCTCGTGCTGGTCCAGCCGCCGCGCTCCACTAAACTTGGAGAATGACTGAGGCACTCACCCCCGATTCTCCCGTGATCACCGACTCCTTGACGACCGGCCAGGCCGCTCAGGCGCCGGAAGCTCCGGAGCCCGGGCAGGTGCCGTCCACGCCTGAACAGGTGGAAGCGGCAGTGCACTCGATCGCGGACCGCGCACGCCACGCGGCGCGGAGCATGGGCCAGGCAAACCGCGCCTGGAAGGACCGTGCCTTGCACGCCATCGGTTCCGCCCTGAAGGAAAACCAAGCCTTGATCCTTGCGGCCAACGCCAAGGATGTTGAATCGGGACGCAGCAACGGGACTTCGGCTGCCTTGCTGGACCGCCTGACCCTGACCACGGCACGCATCGAGGGCCTGGTGGCGGCCTTGGAAAACCTCGCCGGCTTGCCCGATCCCGTGGGCAACGTGGTCCGTGGGCAGACGCTCCCGAACGGACTTCGGTTGCGCCAGGTCAACGTCCCCATGGGCGTGGTGGCCGCTATCTACGAAGCACGCCCGAACGTCACTGTTGACATCGCCGGACTTGCGCTGAAGAGCGGCAACGCCGTGATCCTGCGCGGCGGTTCCGCTGCCGCCCACACCAACGAAGCTTTGGTCGCCATCTTGCGCGATGCCTTGGAATCCGTGGGGCTGCCGGCCGATGCCGTCCAGACCGTGGACCAGTTCGGCCGTGAGGGTGCGAACGTCCTGATGCGCGCCCGTGGCCGGGTGGACGTCCTGATTCCCCGCGGTGGACGTGACCTGATCCAGACTGTGGTGAACAACTCGTCCGTGCCTGTCATTGAGACCGGCGAGGGCAACGTCCATATCTTTATCGACGAGTCCGCCGGCGAAGACATGGCAGTGGACATCCTGCTCAACGCCAAGACCCAGCGCCCCAGTGTCTGCAATACGGTAGAGACGCTTCTGGTGCATTCGAAATCCACCGTGTTGCCCGCGGTCGCGGCCGCCCTGCGGTCGGCGGGGGTCACGCTCCATGCCGATGAGCGGGTCCAGGCAGCGCTCACCGGTACCGTCGAAACGGTGCCGGCGGACGACGTCGATTGGGCCACCGAATACATGGACCTCGACCTCGCCGTCGCAATGGTGGACAGCCTGGATGAGGCCGTCGCCCACATCCGCAAATGGACTACGGGCCACACGGAAGCCATCCTGACGAACAACCTTGCCAACGCCGAGAAGTTCATTGCCGAGATCGACTCCGCGGCCGTTATCGTGAACGCTTCCACGCGCTTTACCGACGGCGGCGAACTTGGCTTGGGTGCAGAGGTGGGCATCTCCACCCAGAAGCTGCACGCACGCGGTCCCATGGGCCTCACCGAACTGACCACCACGAAGTGGATCGTCCAGGGTGAAGGCCAGATCCGCGGCTAGCAACGCTGTAACATAGAACAGAAGTCTTGGACGGTGGGGATCCGCCGTCGACATCCTTTGAACCGCTAGGGGAGAAAATGCAGTTTCAGCAGATCGCCATATCAGTCCTCGCCCAAGGAGGAGGCGAAAGCGAGGCGCCTGCACCGTTGTTGGCTCCTCCGTTCGTCATCGGAGGCACGATGTTCTGCATCCTGCTGATCCTGATGTTCATCGCTGTTTCCTACACGAACCTCGGCAACCGCCACGATGCTGTGGAGGAGCACTCGGATCCGCACCGCCAGCACCCGGCCAAGCACCCAGGGCTGGGTCACTGACATTTCCGCTGCAAAACCCTTCGAACAGTCGGGGCGCCGGATCCGTTTGGGAGTGATGGGCGGGACCTTCGATCCCATCCATCACGGCCACTTGGTTGCCGCCAGCGAGGTGGCAGCCAAGTTCCAATTGGACGAGGTGGTCTTCGTGCCCACCGGGCAGCCCTGGCAGAAGTCGAGCAGGCTGGTCAGCGAACCTGAACACAGGTATCTCATGACGGTCATTGCCACGGCTTCGAACCCCAACTTCACGGTGAGCCGGGTGGACATCGACCGCCCCGGGCCGACGTTCACCATCGACACGCTGCGGGACCTCCGGACTCTGCGGCAGGATGCCGATCTGTTCTTCATTACCGGCGCCGACGCCTTGGCCCAGATCCTGTCGTGGAAAGACGTGGACGAGCTCTGGTCGCTGGCACACTTCGTCGGTGTCACCCGGCCAGGCCACGTCCTTGACGACATGGGCAGGGGAGACGATGTCAGCCTCCTGGAAGTGCCCGCCATGGCGATTTCCTCCACGGATTGCCGTGCACGTGTGGGTGCCGGCAATCCGGTCTGGTATCTCGTGCCCGACGGCGTGGTGCAGTACATCGCCAAGTACAAGCTGTACTCGGGCAAACCCGGCCTGGGTTCGTCCGTGCATGCCATGACCGGATCAGACCACCAAGCCCGTACCGAGTGAGTTGTGAATGAGCCAGGAACAGCCTCCTATCCGTAGCCGGCGTGAGCTTCGACGAGCCCGGGATGCGCGTCTGGAACAGCCGGGCGCCAGCCCGGAGACCGTAGATCCGGACACCGCAGACCTGGAGATCACTGACGCAGCGACCCCGGAATCGACCCCCCGGGCTGCGCACCCGGGCGGCGGATCAGCCTCGGCGAACCGGGTCCGGCGTGTAGCCGATGCCCCCTTGGACGCGCAGCCCGCGGCGGAACGTTCCTCCCAGGCGCGTGCCCGCGATCGTGCCGCGCTGCGGGCCATCAAGGAGCTGGCCGACAAGGAGCAGCAGCTTTCCCGCGGTGGTCCGCCCACCCGCCGGCAAATGCGGCTTCGTGAGCTTCAAGAGGAAGTTGCTCCGGGCACCGCGATGATTCCGGTTGTGGGTTCACCCGCGCCGGGACAAAGGACCCCGGGCGGACCTGGCGCAGGTGGTCCCGTGACCAGCGGACCGCCGTCGCAAGGTCCTGTTTCGAACACCCCGGGCAACGCGAACCCGAAGCCCAGGACCGGCGGTGGCCCCGTCACCACCTCGCCTGACGGAACGGTCCGCGTGACTGCCGGTCCACCGCCCGGCGCGCCCGACATGACCGTGGAGCAGGCGCTCATGGCGCGAGAGCTCCTGGCCGCCCAGGCTAGCAACCAGGCAAACAAGCTTGAGCACATCGCCGCGATGGAATCCGCTGTCCAGGTGGATACCGCTGGCCGGCAGTCCGGGGCTGATACGCAAGTAGCCGGCGCTGACGCTGATGCGGCCGATCCACAGGCGTTGGCGGAGCAGATCGCCCAGGCCGAACGCGAGGCGATCCTCAACAAGAGGGCCATGGCCAAGCAGAAGCTGGCCGAGCAGAACAGTCGTCCTGCGGCACCGGCCAAGACCGATCCTTCCGCGGCAAGCAACCTCGCCATGGTCACGCCCTTGGAATTCGTCAAGGTTCCGGGCATGGACCGTCCGGTCATGAAGCCGCCCAGCACGAGCTTCGTACCCCTGGTGACGTCGCCCGGTCCCAAGCTGAAGCCCGGCCAGTCAGCGGGCAAGCCACGCACGCTGCGCGGCAGGGCAGGAGTCCTCGCCCGGGCGGAAGCCGCAGCGAAGGCGGCGGTCCGGCGTCCGGCGTCGGACATTGAAGCGGAGCGGGGGACCGGAGCCGAAGTCTCCGAGCACCCGCCCCTTTCGGCGAGTTCGGCACACGGACTGGAGCCATTGGACGCGGCGACCGCAGGACTTGGCCGGGCGCAGCGTGCCCGCCTCATCGTCCTGGGGCTCGTGGGCGTCGGAGTTTTGGCCTTGATCGTGGGCATCATCATGATCAGCAGCGGACTATCACGCTGACCATAGGCTTTCGGCCATCAATCAGGCTTCGATCGTCATCGAAGCCGCTTACAAGGAGTCCCGTGACTGCACATGAAACATCCGTCCTCTTGGCCCGCCACGCCGCCCGCGCGGCGGCGGACAAACTGGCCGAGGACATCGTCGCCCTGGACGTCAGTGAACGGCTGGCGCTGACCGATGTGTTCCTCATCGCGTCCGCCCCGACGGAGCGGCAAGTCAACGCGATCGTCGATGGCATCGAGGAGGAATTGCTCAAGCAGGACCTCCGTCCGGTGCGCCGTGAAGGCCGGGCTGAAGGCCGTTGGGTTTTGCTCGACTATGCGGACATCGTGGTGCACGTCCAGCACAGTGAAGACCGCGTCTTCTACGCACTGGAGCGCCTGTGGAAAGACTGCCCCGTGGTTGACCTGGGGCTCGGTGACGACGCGTCGGCGAAGGCCCGGGCCGCCGAGGAATCGTAGCCGGAAAGCCATCGCCGAACGGAATATGCCCGATTTGGAATTTTCGGAAACGCTGGTCTAAGATATTGGAGTTGCTTCGGAGGAAAGAGAAGCTGAACGGGGCTGTCAAAGCCGTTGTTTCAGCGGGCGAGGCAGCAAGAATATGGGGCTGTGGCGCAGCTGGTAGCGCACCTGCATGGCATGCAGGGGGTCAGGGGTTCGAGTCCCCTCAGCTCCACCATAGAGGCCTTACTCGAATCACGGATTAAATTCGTGCCTTCGAGTAAGGCCTCAACTTTTTGGAAATTGAAAGAGCCACCCGGTCGGGTGGCTCTTTCAATTTCTCTAGTATTTGACGCATCATGGACACCCTATTGCGGCGCACGATACGTACTGGAAATCACGGCGCAAGAATCGGCCGCGTCTCTGTTTGCCGCTTCAGAAACGCGACACCGGATCCCCCATTGACCGGGGGGCCAAAGGCCCTGGTGCTGATGGACGCTGAGTTTACTGTCGTCCTGATATAGCCCATCCGGTTTCCGGACGCGTTTTCTCTGGAACGTTCCTCCTCACGCCGGTAGCGTGGCGTTCACAGCCGGTGTGAAGGGAGACCCGTGAACGAAAACAGGAAGAACGTTTCGCAGGGGGCCGTGGAGCTTCTGTTGGTACGCCACGGTGAAAGCCTTGGCAATGTCGCGGCGACGACCGCGAGCATGGCAGCTGCCGAAGTAGTCCCGGTGGAGGCGCGGGATGCGGACATCGATCTCTCGGCGCTGGGCCGGGAACAGTCGGTGGCCCTGGGCAGGGCCTTGGGCGCGATGTTGGAGGGCAGGGCTCCGGACACCATTTGGTGCTCTCCGTATGCGAGGGCGCACCGGACAGCGGCACTCGCTTCCCGAACCGCTGGGTGGGAGCTGCCACTCCACATCGATGAGCGTTTGCGGGACCGGGAACTGGGGATTCTGGACACGCTCACGGCCCTCGGTGTGGAATCCAAGTTCCCCGAGGAAGCCCGGCGTCGGCGTTGGCTGGGCAAGTTCTACTACCGGCCGCCGGGCGGGGAATCCTGGGCCGACGTCGTCCTGCGCCTTCGCTCCTTCCTGCTGGACCTTGAACGGTCCACGCCGGGCGGAAGTATCCTGCTGGTCACCCATGATGCCGTGATCCTGCTGCTTCGCTACATCCTGGAAGGGCTCAGCGAAGCACAAGTGCTGGGCATCGCCGGAACGTCGAGCATTTTCAACGCCTCCGTGACCCGCTATGTACGTGCGCCGGGCGAGGAGCCGTGGACCCTCGAGACGTTCAACTCGACGGGCCACTTGGCGTCGCAGGGCGTAACCGTGACGGAGCATGGAGGTAACACCGATGTCCACCCCCGCTGAGAAGCGGAGCCCGACGCCGATCACGCCGAACATGCTGCGCAAGTGGCGGCTTCCAGGCCCCGGAAACAAATACGAGCGCGGGTCGGTGCTGGTCCTTGGTGGAGCGAGGAGGACGCCGGGAGCGGCCATGTTGGCGGGTATTTCGGCTCTTCGGGTCGGCGCAGGACGGCTCACCTTGGCGGTTTCGGAAGCCGTTGCCGTGCAGTTGGCCGTCGCGGTCCCGGAGGCCGGGGTGGTTGGGCTGCCGGAAGTCGGCAACGGCTCGGTGCGGTGGCCGGGAACCGACGCCCTCTCCGAAGAACTGGACGCGGCCGACGTCGTTCTCATCGGTCCCGGGTTGGACAGCCCGAATGAAACCCGCGCCTTGCTGAAGCGGTTCCTCGCAGAGTACCAGCCCGGGGGGAGCACATGCCTGGTGCTCGACGCCTACGCCCTGGGAGTCCTTCCGGACCTCGGCGAGGACCTCCAACCATGGGGTGGCCGGGTGATCCTCACGCCGAACTCCACGGAAGCCTCGTACCTCCTGGGGCGGGAAACGGGCGATCCGGTGATGGACGCCGTCGAGATCGCTCGAAAATACGGGGCGGTGGTCGCGAGCCGCGGAGTCGTGGCGGAAGGCGATGGTGCGGCCGCGGAATCGGAAGGTCCGTGGGAATTGACCACAGGGTATGGCGGGCTTGGCACCTCGGGTAGCGGGGATGTCCTCGCTGGGGCGGTTGCCGGGTTGCGGGCCAGGGGAACAACCGAGGCGCAGGCGGCCTGCTGGGGTTCGCACCTCCACGCGAGCGCGGGCGACAGGCTCGCCAGCCGGAAGGGCAGCGTTGGCTACCTTGCGCGGGAGCTCGCGGACGAATTGCCGCCGCTCATGATGGAGTTGGGCACGTGAGTCCCGGCAGTCCGGCTACCTGAAATCGCGGGAAGCCGACTTGACCGTCAGGACCAAAGGCTCCAACTTGTCGGCCACCAGGTTGGTGACTCCTTCCTGTGTGCGTTCCAGGAACCCGCGGACTACCAACGCCGAAGATTCCCTGGCCACGCGACGATGCCGCTTCCACAAGCCGATGCTGCAGATGACATTGAGGATTCCGCTTTCATCTTCCAGATTGACGAAGGTTATCCCTTGGGCGGTCTGCGGCCGTTGGCGATGAGTGACGACGCCGGCCACCTCCACCCGGGTGCCCGACTTCACCTGGGCGAGCCTGTCCACCCGCAGGACGCCCCTTGAATCCAGGCCGCCACGGACGTGCCGCATGGGGTGGTCATCCGTGCTGATCCCGGTTGCCCACATATCGTAGGCAACGTTTTCCTGCGGCGAGAGTTCAGGCAACAAGGGCGGTTGGACGGGGACATGCGTTCCCGGCAGTTGCCCTTCCCGCTCCAGGGCCGCGTCGCCGGCCTGCCATAGCGCCTCGCGCCGGTTCATGCCGAGCGAATCGAGCGCCCCGGCCGAAGCGAGTGCCTCCAATTGCTCCGCGCTGAGGTCCGCGCGTCTCGACAGATCGCCCATGTCCCGGAAGGGGCCGTTTTGATCCCTTTCCGCGACGATGCGTTTCGCGACCTCCGCGCCTATGGACGTCACGCCGTCGAGCCCTAACCGCACCGCATGTGAACCGTCGCGGCGGTGCAAGTGGTCTTCGCGGGGTTGGTCCTGCAGGAAGGGACCGATGGGGGGCTGGTGGAACTCGAGGCACGAATCCATGCCGCCCTGATCCCTTTCCTTCGGATCATCGATCTTTTCCAAGGTTGCCTCGGCACGGGAACGGAGGACGTCGGGACGCAACACCTGGACTCCGTGGCGCCGGGCATCAGCCACCAACGACTGGGGTGAGTAGAAGCCCATGGGTTGTGCGCGAAGCAGGGCGGCGAGGAACGCTCCGGGATAGTGGAGCTTCAACCATGAGCTTGCATAGACAAGGACCGCGAAGCTCAAGGAGTGGGATTCCGCAAAGCCGAAGTTCGCGAAGGCCTGGATCTTGGCGTAGATGGCATCGGCGTCGTCCTTGCTGATCCCATTGGCGGCCATTCCCGCATAGAGCTTGGCTTCCAATGATTCGATCTTTTCCCGTCCGCGTTTGGAGCCCATGGCACGGCGGAGCAGGTCCGCGTCCTCCGCGGTACAGCCACCGACGGCGACAGCCATTTGCATGAGCTGCTCCTGGAACAGGGGCACGCCCATGGTCCTTTTCAGCACGGGCTCCAGCAGGGGATGAAGATACGTGATTTTCTCCGTGCCTGCGCGGCGGCGGATGTAGGGATGCACGGCGCCGCCCTGGACCGGACCGGGACGGATCAGCGCGATTTCAACCACAAGATCGTAGTACTCCCGCGGTTTCAACCGGGGCAGGGTGCTGATCTGGGCCCGTGATTCCACTTGGAACACCCCGATGGAGTCGGCACGGCAAAGCATGTCGTAGACGGCCTGCTCTTCCCGCGGAATGCTCTCGATGGTCCAGCGCTCGCCGAAATTGTTGTCAATCAAATCAAAGGAGTATTGCAGTGCGGCAAGCATGCCCAGGCCAAGGAGGTCGAACTTGACCAGCCCCATCCATTCGCAGTCGTCCTTGTCCCATTGCAGGACGGTGCGGTTGTCCATCCGGGCCCGTTCGATCGGTACCACTTCGCCGACGGGCCTTTCGGTGAGGACCATCCCCCCGGAATGGATGCCCAAGTGCCGGGGCGCACCCATGATCTGTTCGGCGAGCTTCAGGACCGGCTCGGGGATGTTGTGTGTCTTTCCGTCGCTGAGGTCGCCCCAGTGATCGAGCCGCTTGGACCAGGCATCCTGTTGGCCCTGGCTGTAGCCGAGCGCCTTGGCGACGTCGCGGACAGCGTTCTTTGGCCTGTAGCTGATGACGTTCGCCACTTGGGCCGCGTTGAACCGTCCATATTTGCCGTAGACGTACTGGATCACTTCTTCGCGTCGGTCCGAGTCGAAATCGACGTCGATGTCCGGCTCTTCCTCGCGGAGGCTGGAAAGGAAGCGCTCGAAGGGGAGGTTGTAGAAAATACTGTCGACGGCGGTGATCCCCAGTGCGTAGCAGACGGCGGAGTTGGCCGCTGAACCACGGCCTTGGCAGAGGATGCCCCGGGAACGGGCGAACCGCACAATATCGTGCACAATCAGGAAGTAGCCGGGGAAGTCCTTGGCTTCGATCACAGCGAGCTCCTGCTCGATCCTGCGGTGGACCCGTTCGTCGGCGTCGGGGTACTTATCTTTGATCCCTTCAGAGACGAGGCTCCGGAGCCATGTGATGAGACTGTGTCCCGGAGGAACGTCGAGCTTCGGCAGTTTTGGCCTGGCGGCCCGCAATTGGAAAGCGATTTCGTCGGCGATCTCGACAGTCCGCTCGACTGCGCCCGGGTAACGGGCGAACCGGGCCGCCATCTCTGAACCGCTCCGCAAGTGGGCTCCGCTGTTCGCGGGCAGCCATCCGTCCAGTTCGTCAAGGCTGCGGCGGGCCCTGACGGCGGCCATGGCCGTGGCCAAGGGGTAGCCGGCAGGGGCGGCATAGTGCACCGCGTTGCTTGCGATGACAGGGATGCCTGCCTGGTCCGCAACGCGGGCGAGGGCATCGTTGTGGCTGCTGTCGAGGGGATTGCCGTGGTCGAAGAGCTCCACCACCACGTTCCCCCGCCCGAACCTTTCAATAAGCGCGTCGACCTCGCGGGCGGCGGCTTGCTCGCCCTCCCGCAAGAGTGCCCTCCTGACTGCGCCTTTGCGGCATCCGGTCAGCACCAGGCAATGGCCGCGCAAGGACTCCGCTACGGCGTCGAGGTTGTAGATGGGCCGCCCCTTTTCGGAGTCGGCCGCCAGATGCGCGGCAGTCATTGCCGCCGCCAGCCTGTGGTACCCCTCTTCCTTGCGGGCAAGCACAAGCAAGTGCTCGCCTTCGGGGTCTGCTTCGCCATGTTGCGGCTTGCTGAGCCCGAGCGACAGTTCTGCGCCAAACACTGTCTTCAGGCTGTAGGCCTCGGCCGCTTCCGCCATGCGGACGATTCCGTAGAAACCGTCGTGGTCGGTCAACGCCAGCGCGTGGAGGCCAAGCCGAACGGCCTCTTCCACCAATTGCTCGGGGGAGGAGGAACCGTCCAGGAAGCTGTAGTTCGAATGCGCGTGCAGCTCGGCATAAGGCACGACGGCGGCACTCGCCTTGGCGGCTGCCTGTGCGGGATCGAGGGGCGGACGCTGGTAGGGCCCGCGTTTCCTCGACCAGGCCGGGCTGTCCCCGCCGTCCCCTTTGCCTTTGCCGGCGTTCGGCTTTCGCCGGCCGGAAAGCGTGCTTTCGAATTCAGGCCAGGTCATTGGCGGGTTGTTCCAGCCCATCTCCTGCCTTTCTGCCTGCGCCTGTTCCTACTTCAAGTGTTCTTACTTCAAGCCCGGCGCCTGTTCTTGCATCCCAGTGTTCTTGCATCTCAGTCGTACCTGGCCTCGGCCCACCAATCTTGTCCGTCCAAAAGCAGGAGCCAGGCTTCTCCGTCGCCGTCCACCAATTGGAAGCGGTCCGCTTCGAGCTTGTGGACGGCGTCCCACCATCTTTGGTGAAGCGGCCAGGGACCTGCCCACCTGGTCACCGACCGCCGTCGTGCGGGGTCTCCGGTGGGACAGAACCACTTTGGCGGCGCTTTCAAGCCGCCGCGGTGATCCGTGCGGACTTTTTCCCTGTTCGCATCCAGCAGCAGGACCGGAATGAGTGAAGCGAACACCGTGGCGGGTTGCGGATCAGGAAGCTTTCCCGGCCAAGGCCTGGCCGCCAAACCGGTGCTTCCGGCGGGCAGGGCGTCGCCCCAGGGAACCAGTCGGCGCCTCTCGGACAGCAGCCGTCCTCCGGAGATCGCAGGGACAACAACGGCTTCATGGCCCAGCATGCTTTGGATCCGGCTGAGTCCATGATGGATCTGTTCCTCGGCGCCGTCGCCGAAAAGTGCCCGTCCGTGATGGGCGATGGAGTCCACCCGGCCGGGGAGGAACTCCACCCGGGTGACCGGCGAGGACAACCCGTTTCCCACCCCGCTTCCCGGGGGAGCGGATGATGGAGACTGGAGTTGCCACCGCACCCGGTCCACGACGTCCAGGGCTGTGAAGTGGCGGGGGTGGCCCCAGGTCCTTTCTGAGCGGCTGCCTGCTTCATCAGTGATGAGGACTTTCAGTTCCGTGCAGACCAAACCCTCCGTCTGCAATCCCGCCACGAAGGCATCCGCCGTGGCTCGAAGCTGGAACGCGAGTTGGTCAACCCGGTCCAGGCCCGGTTCGAAATCCACTGCGTGGTCCAGTTTTCGGGGAGGCGTCCGGGGAACCACGCCGCGGGGATCTTGCCCGTTGGCCAAAGCATGGGCATTGATGCCCGTTGCTCCGAAACGGGCAAGGACATCTGTGGCGGGAAGAGCCGCGAAGCTCCCCAGGGTGCGGATACCGAGGCGCTTGAGCAAGGAAGCAAGTTTCGCTTGCCCCAGGACATCCACGGGAAAGGGCATGAGGAAGTCCTTGGAGGAACCCGGAGGCAGTACCAGGACGGCAGAAAGCTCAGTGGTGCTCCGGGCTGCCTGTTCTGCGGCGAACACGGAATCGGCAATGCCTACCCGGGCCTCCACCCCGAGGCTGTCGGCGGATTCAAGCACGGCACCCGCAGCGGCTTGTTCCCCGCCGTAGTACCGTGCGGCGCCCCGGGCCCGGATAGCGCACAGGCCGGGACGAAGAACCTCCACGCCAGGCGTCCGTTCTTCAAGGGACGTGATGATGGGTTCGAATTCACGGGCGTCGCGCACCGGATCGACTGGACATGCCACCAGGTCCGGGCAACGGGTCTGCGCTTCCCGCAGCCGCAGCCCCCTGACCACTCCCTCAGCCCGTGCTTCCGCGGAGCAGGCGGCAATGACCCCTTGCCCAATGACTGCCGCCGGTACATCCGAAGGCAAGTCATCTGCCAATCGGGCGGCGACAAGGGGCCAATCAGGAAACCAAGCGACCAGTGCGCGCACCGGCGAGTCGACCCGGACCAGCATCAGGCTCCCATCCTGTGCCTGGACAATTCCACCGTGCCGTTGCCCGCAAGGTCTATGGAAGCCCTGCGGGTATTTCCGCGAAGGGCGATTTCGAGCTCAAGCTCTTGCTTGGCGAAATGCCCATGGCCTTCCCCAAGCCCCGCCCATTCATAACCGTTCACTTGCAGCACGGCTTCGCTTTGCGGCCACGGCCCAAGGACGAGGAGGGTGGAACTCCTCTCCCGAAGCCTCGCCCCCAGGCGGGCGGCTTCAGCCGGAGCAACCTTGCCGGGGGCGCAGGCCAGGACCACTGAAAGGACATCCGCCATGGCGGCAATCACCGGAGACCAACAGGCACCGGGGTCCGGCACCAGCACCAAACGGTCAAGCGCGATGCCGAAGCCTGCCGCGGCTTCAACCCCGAAATCCGGAAGCCCTGCCACGCCACACCAGGAGCCATCGAGCGAAGGCCCGGCCAGCAACGCCATGGCCAAGGACATGGATCCCTGGATGGAATAGGCCGCACCCGGACGCAGGCCTCCCGGCAGCAGCCTCCTGAGGGAAGGGAGCACGGGCAAGGACCGTTCACTGCCGCGCTTGCCCTGCATGAGGTGGATTTTTGCCTGCAGGTCATCCCGCAGCGAAGCTGTCGAAGCGGAAGTCAGGCTGTGAGGCATACCCAATTTTCGAACATATATTCGAATTAAGTCAATTGAAGGGCGTGTCGCCCAACCCTCGAGTTTGTGGACAGATCAGGCCCCTTATTCGGCTTTTTAAGGGGTGTCAGGTGTACACAAACTCCTAGCGGGAGGGGCGGGAGAGGCGGGAGGGGCGGGAGAGGCTGGAGATCGAGACGGCCAGGACCGAGGCGAGGAGCAATGCCGACGCCGGGGCAACGACGGCCCACGGAGCACGCTCCACGTAATTGATCCCCTCGGCCAGGATGAGCCCCCACTCGGGTGAGGGCTGGTGCGGGCCAAGGCCCAGGAAACCCAAGGCCGCCAAGGCCAACGCAATCCCCGGCACCCGGAGCATCGAATGCCGGAACACCGGGCCCAGGACCACCGGAAGGATATACCGCCACAAGACGCGGATCCTCCCGACTCCCAGGACAGGAAGGATCCTCACATACGGTTGCGCCCGCGCCTCCTGGACCAAGGAAGCCGTGTGGGCCGCCAAAGGCGCCCAACTGACGACCGCGACGGCGAGCGCGGCACCTTCCGGCGAGGGCCCGGTAATCACGGCCACGAGCAGTCCCGCCAAGATCGGCGGAGCAGCGTTGGCAACTTCGAGGGGGCCGGTGGCGGCCAGCGGGAAGAGCCCGACGACGACGCCGATCACCAGGCACACCAGCACCACGAGCATGGCCGTGCCGAGCGTCGACACGGCACCGTGCCCCACCCTCGCCAGGAGGTCCCTGCCGCTGGCATCCGCTCCGAACGGCAGGTCCCAGTCCGGAGCGGCGAGCCTCCCGTTGCCTGTAGCGAACGGGTCCCGGAACAAGCCCGCGACGACGACAAGCACCAACGCACCGCCAGCGAGGAACGGAACGGCGACGTCCCGCCGTCGTGATCCTCCCGACTCCTCTGGAACGGGAACTGTTCCCGAACGCACCGCGGATCCCATCAGGAGGTGACGCGCCGCGGCGCTGAGCAAGCCCGCTCCCAAGGCCAGCACCAGGAGCGCGAGGACCCCCGCTTGAAGGGCCGGAATGTCCTGGGCGCTCGCAGCCCCCAGGACAGCACGCCCCAACCCTGGAATGGCGAAGACCTTCTCCACCGCGACTGCTCCGCCGGTAAGGCCGATGAGCACAAGGCCGATCTGGCTCATCACCGACGGCGAAGCCCGGCGCAACACGGCTGCTGTCAACCGGGCCCGGCCAGCCCCGGCCATAGCCCACGTCGCCACCCATTTTTCCGCGAACGCCAGGCTGATCGCTTCGGAAAGCAGGCGACCCATCAAACCGCCTGCCGGTACACCCAAGGCGAGCGCAGGCAACACTGCATTCTGTATTCCGTGCCAGCCATAAGGCGGAAACCATCTCAGCCACACCGCACCGACAACCAGGAGCATCGCCGCCAGCAGGAATTCCGGAAGCGCCGTCATGGCGGTGGCCGCGAAGCCGGAACCACGCCCGGGGTTGCCCGCCAGTCCCCGCGCCACCGACGGAACGCACACTGCCGTGGCAACAACCGTGGCAACCACCACGGCGCAGGCCATCAAGGTCAAGGAAACCGCCAAAGCGTCCATCGTGCCCGGGCCAACAGGTGTGTTGGTGATCCAAGACCTGCCCAGGTCGCCGCGCAGCACGTTCACCGCCCATGAAAGGAACAAATGCAACGGACCTTGGTCGAGCCCCAGCTCCGCCCGGATCATCCCCAGCGCTTCATCGTTCGCTTCCCTGTCGGCGTACCGCGCTCGCAGGATGGTGTATTCCGGGCTATGCCCCGAAAGCCATGGCAAGAGCCCGATCAGCAAGACGATCGCGCACAGGGCCGCCGCTCGGGAAACGGTGGATTTGACGATTGCCGCCCGCCACATCAGTCCGCGAGTCCGGTCTGTCCCGTGATCAAGGCCCGTTCGCGGGGGTCGCGTTCCACGTTGCGGATCCGGGCTGATTCGCCTTGGATGACGCGTTCGTGCAGGAGCGGCACGGCGGCGTCCTTCGAGAGGATCAGTGCTTCCGCAGCGGCAATCGCTGAGCGTCGGCCGGGTCCTGCCGGGACGGCCGCCGCTTTGGCCAATGCGGCATCTACCTCGGCATCGCAGAACTGGGAGATGTTGAACGAGCCTTTGCAGGAGAAATCGCTGAACATGTAGGCCACCGGATCGCCGGAGTCGAGCACGGTTGCCCTGGACAGGATGAAGGCGTCGAACTTGCCGGCGAGGGCGTCGGATTCGATGTGCTGGTATTCACGGACTTCCTGTTCCACCACGAAGCCTGCTGCTTCGAGTTGCTGCTCGAGCTGCACGGCGACCTCGGGCAGTTCGGCACGGTCCGTGAACGTTCCGAGCTTGATGCGCTGGCCGTTGGGTTTCGTTGCTTCGGGCCGGGCCTTCAACGCTTCCCGGTAGGAATCGGTGCCCCGTTCTGCCGCGGCCCATGGGAGCGCGGGGCCAAGCAGGCCTTGGGCGACGTCGGCACGACCCTCATAGACCCGTTCAACGATGCTCGGACGGTCGACCGAGGCGCGGGCCGCCGCCCTGGTGGCCGGGTCCTCGAAAGGGCCGGTCTTGGTGTTCAGGTACAGGGTATTGGTACGGGGCATGGGAACCTCGTGGACCAGTTCGGGCTTGATCCGGGAAACTTGCCCGACGGGAATCGCCTCCACGACGTCCGCGGTTCCCGTCCGCAGCGCGGCGGCGCGCGCCGTGCCGTCCGGCACGTATTGGACGTCGACGCCGCTGCTTGCCGCTTTCCCGCCCCAATAGTTGTCGAAGCGGTCAAGGGTGGCGGAACTTGTGCCGTTGGCTGCCGTGAGGACGTAGGGTCCGGTGCCGGCCCGGAGGGGGCTGATGACGCCTCCGTCCTTGTAGGCGGATGCGGCAAGGATGGAAAGCTGGGGACTTGAGAGCCTTTGGGGAACCAAGGGATCGTCTGCCTGGGTTGTGACGACGACGGCGTCCCCGCCTTCCACCCGGACGCTCAGTTGGACGCCGTCGAGGATCCGCGGTTTGGGGCTCGCTTTCGCCGCAACCGTCAACGACGCCGCAACCTGCTCGGCTGTCAGGGGAGTTCCGTCGTGGAACGTGACGCCGTGGCGGATTTCGAAGCGCCAGTTCTTGCCGTCGAGTTGTTGCCACGAAGTAGCCAGGGATGGTTGGGCGTCGCCGAGGGCGTCCAGGACAACGAGGGTTTCGGCGGTTTTCCAGCGGGAGAGCTTGAATGCATCGTCACTGAGGGGAGTGAGGCCGGACCGTGGCGGTTGCATCATGGCCGCTTTGATCCGGGAATCGGAATTGCCGGCCGACGAGGCGTTTCCGGGGGCGAAGCAGCCGCTGAGCCCGGCCGCCATTGCTGAGGTGATGAGTATCGTGGCGAGTGGGCGCGGACGTAGGTGTGGACGTGGACGTAGACGGGAACGTGCCATGGATTGGTGCCTTTCTTTCGTGGTGCGTTGTTTTGATGCTTGGTTTTAAGCGGTTTGGAGCTTTTGGGTTGCCCTCGCCCGGGCCCGGGCCGGTGGGAAGCGCGGGATGATTGCCGCTGAGGCGAGGGCCAGTGCCGCGGATATGAGCCAGGGCGAGGCCGTGGCCAGTGTCGGGGTGCTTGCCTGCTCGTAGAGCGGAGCGAGGAAGACATTGCCGAGGAGGACCATCGCACCGCCGCAGCTTGAGAGCAGGCCGTAGAAGGCTCCCGTGGCTCGGCCCGAAGCGAAGGTGGGCACCAGGCTCATGGCGACGGGGGCCACGCACATGTGTCCGAGGGCAAGCCCGGTCACCAGGATCAGTGCCGGAAGGGCCGGGAACGCAGCTGGAGGGGGGACGGCTGCCATGGCGGCGAATCCCAGCGCTTCAAGGGAAAACCCGAGCGCGAGCGCCAATCGCGGACCCGTCCGTTTCATGGCACTGGCGATGGGCCATTGAAGCGCGATGGTCAAGACCGAGGCGTAGGCAAACAGTGCCGGCAGGGTGCCCTGCCCGGCGTCGCTTCGCTCCAGCTCAATCGGCAGTCCGAAGTACAACTGGTTGTAGGCGAACAGGTTGACCCCGTAGAAAGCGGCGAACGCGAGGAACCTCCGCTCTTTGAGGCAAGCCAGGATTCCCGACGGCGGTACTGGACCCGTGTGCCGCCGGTTCCCTTCGGGGGCGCGTGGCGAGGGCCCGGGAAGGAAGGCCCGGAAGACCACGGCCATCACGGCGAAGGTCACTGCTCCCGCGAGCAGTGCGGTGTCGAAACCGGTGTGGAAGAGGATGGAGCCGAGCAGCGGACCAGCCACGGCCCCGATCTCGCCCCATACGACCAAGAGGGCGAACAGCGTGGATTTGCCCGGCTGGAGGGTGCGGCGCCGTTCATCCGCCGCGCCCACCAGGCTTTCGAGGGCGGGGGAAAAGAGGGCGCCGCCGATGCCGGTCATCACGGCTCCCCATAAGAACAAAGGGAAATCGGAGGCCAACAGCAACAACAGGTAGCCGCCGCTCCTGGCCACGCAGCCGGCAATCATCACGGGCCGTGTTCCCCACCTGTCCGCGGCCGCGCCGCCCAGGAGGAAGAGGCCTTGTTGCGCAAAGGTCCGTGCTCCCAGGACGACGCCGACAGCCATGGCGCCCAGGCCGAAGTCGCCGCGCATCGTGGCCGCAAGGAATGGAACAACTGAATAGAACCCGAGATTGAAGATCAATTGGCTGGCGAGCAGCAGCCGGGCCGACGGATTCGTTCGTTGCTTGGACTCGTCCGGTACCTTAAATGCTCCCTCATTCATTCGGTACCCCCGGTTCGTTCGGCTTCTTCGAACGCCGGCAGTCGGGGAATGGCGGCTACGAGCTCGCGGGTTTCCGGACTGCGCGGTGCCGCATACACCGCTTCCATGGGTCCTTCTTCCACGATGCGCCCGTGCGACAGGACGATGGTCCGCGAACAGAGCCGCGCCACGGCCGTCAGGTCATGAGAGACGAAAACGAGTCCAAGGCCGTCCCGGCTGACTAGTTGCTCCATGACGTCCAACACGGCGTTCCTGAGCGGGAGGTCGAGTCCGCTCACCGGTTCGTCCGCGAGGAGGATCTCCGGCGAGGGGACGAGGGCCCGGGCGATCGCGACGCGTTGGTTTTGGCCGCCGGAAAGTTCGTGGGGCCGGCGCACCAGGAGCCGCTTGTCCAGCTCGACCCGCTCCAACGCGTCCAGGATCAGGCGGCGGTGGTCGCCGTCGATCCGCAGTTGCTCCAGCGGTTCACGGAGGAGGCGTTCCACGCTCATGCCTGGAGCGAGGCTCGCTGCGGGATTCTGCGGGATGTACTGGACTGCGCGTCGATACCACCGCAGGGACGACGCCGGGCCGGGCGCTACCGGCCTTCCGTTGAAGGTAACGGCTCCTGCGTCCGGCTTCTGCAAGGCGAGCAAAATGCGCAGGAGGCTTGATTTTCCGGCGCCGGAGCCGCCGACCAGTCCGATGCTGTCCCCCGAGGCAACCGTGAGGCCAACCCCAGACAACGCAGTCCTGACCAATCGTTTCCTGAGGAAGGCCGGGGCGGAATAAGCGACGTCCAGATTGTGGGCGCTCAGTATGGATGTCATGCCCGAATGTCCTGATGGAGCTTGTCCTGGCGGAGGTACTGCTTCTGCAGGGGCGGCAGTCCTTGCCGGGCCGCCTCCACGAGCCGCTTCGTGTAAACGTGGCGAGGGTGCCTCAACAAGGACTCCATGGACCCTTCATCCACGATCCGTCCGGACTCCATGACAAGGACGCGCGTACACAGGGCGGCGGCAACGGCGAGGTCATGCGTGATGAACAGCATTGCGCTGGAAGATCCTGCGCTGGAAGATCCTGCGCTGGAGGATCCTGCGCTGGAGGATCCTGCGCTGGAGGATCCGGTGAAGCCGGACAGCGCATCAAGGACGGCGGATTGGCTCACGACGTCGAGCGCCGTGGTGGGTTCGTCCGCCACCAGGACCCGGCTGCGGCAAGCGAGGGCCAAGGCGATGCAGACCCTCTGCAACTGGCCGCCGGACAGTTCGCCGCTGAAGCTGGAGAGGATTCGTCCGGTGTCCTGCAACCCCACCGAGAGCAGGAGCCTGGCGGCTTCGCTGCGCGCATCGCGGGGCGTCAATCCTGCGCTCCGCAGCGGGATGCCAAGTTGTTTTCCCAGTCGGACCAAGGGGTTCAGTGCCTGAAGTGGATCCTGGTGGATTGCCGCGACCCCGGTGCCGGCGATCCGGCGCTCGCCGAGGTCCCTCTCCTTGCCCTCGATCTCCAACCGGCCCGTCGCGTGCATGCCGGCGGGAAGGTGGCCTGCCAGTGCGGCGGCGGTCAAGGATTTTCCCGATCCGGAGGCGCCAAGGAGGGCCAGGCTTTCGCCGGGCGCGATGGTGAAACTGACTTTGTCCACCAAGGCGCGTCCGCGAAGGGAGACGCTCAGCTCGTGAACCAGGAGGGCGTGGTGCATGGGGGAACTTTCGACGGGGAGCGAGGAATTCCTACATGCTATCAATAATCATTCTCATTAATGCGAATCCTGGCAGGATTCTCCCATCCTCAAGTGATATGAAGGCGGGTGGGATCCAAAGCAGAGTGTGCAGGAGGTTTGGCAGGAAATGTTCCGGAGTTGGTGGATTGTGGCAGCGTTGGTGCTGTTTTTCGGAGCCGCGGCGGTGCTGGATTTCGGGGCAGGATTCCGGGCCAAGAGCCTGGCCGTGCGGATGGAGGCGGTTGCCGCTTTCGTCCTCGCGGCGGCCATGGTGATTGTCGGCCTGGGCTGGGCTCCCTTTGCCGCGGTTCCACTCGGAATAGTGATTGGACTTGTCTTCGTGTCTTTCGCAGTGCGGATATTCCTGCCGGGAACCGGACCGGAAAAGGCGCAACCGGGCGCCCTTGGGCGAGGCTCAGCGTTCTACGGCGCGGTGACTGCGGCACTCTCTGCGTGGGTGTTGGAGTCGGCAGCGCGCAGCGCAGCTTCGGTAACCGAACATCCGGCACACCAGCTCGGGGTCATCGTTGCGGACGCCATCGCAGCGCTGCTCATGCTTTTCGCGGCGATCGGATGGCTCCTGGCTACGTTCGCCATGCCGGCTGAGAGCAAGTCCCACGCTGTGCCGCGCATCAAAGGCTTGCGGGAGGCTTTCCTGGCGGCCGGGTTGGCGGTAGCGCTGTACGCAGTGTCCTAGTTTGACCCTGCGCCAGCATCGTAGTCCTGTTGTTCGTCCTTGCACCCCGGATTTCCGCCCAAGTTTGCAGATTTAGAATGGAGCCATGATCGACATTTCGATCGAGAAGCTTGCCCTTCTCCTGATCATCGCTGTCTTTGTCCTCGGACCAACGAAATTGCCCGAGTATGCGCGGAAACTCGCACGGCTGATCCGCGAACTCCGGCGCATGGCGTCCGGAGCCCAGGAGAAGATCGGGCAGGAACTCGGACCGGAGTTCGAGGAAATCGACTGGCGCAAAATGGATCCGCGGCAATACGACCCCCGGCGGATCATCCGGGAAGCCCTCCTGGAGGACGAGCCCGTTCCGAGCGCGGCTGCGGCTGTCCCGGTGACGCCGCCGTCGGCGCCCCCTGCCCGCCCGGTGGTGCGCTTGGCGGAAGGGCAAAAGGCGCCGTTCGACGACGAGTCGACCTGATTGCGTGATCGGGGTAACCCGGCCCAGCGAGGCTTTCCCTCAGTCGAGCCGCGGCGTCCGCGGGGGAACCGTGCGGCGTTTACCGGTGGTTTCGAAGGCCGCGGCGAGCGAGAGCAATGCGGTGTCGTCGTAGGCGCGGCCGGCGAAGGTAAGTCCCACGGGCATGCCGGTATCGGACATGGTTCCCATCGGAACGGTGACGGTAGGGATTCCCAGGTGCCGTGGCACGAGGTTGCCGTTGGCTACCCAGACGCCGTTCCGCCAGCCGAGATCGGCGGACGCTTCATTGACGTCCATGTCGGCCGGACCGACGTCGGCGGCCGCAGGGAAGATGACGGCGTCGAGCGCGAGGCCGTCCATCCATTCCTCGAGGTCGATGCGCCGGGTCTCTTCGAGTCCGCGCAGCCCTTGTTCGAGGTGCGGGATTTCGGTAACGGAGGAGACTTTGCGTGCCCGGATGTGCGCGGGGTAGTCGGCGATGTCGTCGTCGAAGCCGTGGTAGCGGTCCGGGAGCGCGCCGTCGGGGTGCGGGAAGATCGTTGAACCGTCGACGTCGGCGAGGCTGTTGAGGGCGGGGTCGTTGTTGGCGGCGAGGAAATCGTCCCAGGACCAGGCTGAGAGGTCGACTATTTCGCGCTGCAGGTATTCGGGGCTCACCAGGCCCCTTGTCGCGATCGTCGGCGCTCCGGGGCGGTCGCCTTCGTAGTTGGAGACGGCGGGAAAGTCGACGGGCACCACTTCGGCACCGGAGGCTTCGAGGTCGCGCCGGGCCGCTTCCCACAGTTCGATGACGGAATCACGGGTCCGGATTCCCTGACCGGTGGGGCCGCCGATGCCCGGCGACGCGCTCGTGCCGGCCTCGGGATCCGCGTTGATGTACATGCGCGGCACTCCGAAGCGCTTGCCCGCCAAAGCCGGGCGGCCGCCGTCGTTGGCTCCTTCCGCCAGCGCAGGGTAGGAAGCCGGCCGGATGCTCGACACAGCGGGAATTTCCACCCAGGGCTGCACCCGCCAGAAGTCGCCGCGGGCCTCGGCGTCGTCGGCGACAATGACGTCCAGCAATTCCAGGAGGTCGGCCATGGACCGCGTGTGCGGCACCACGACGTCCATGGTGGGAACCAGCGGCCAATTGCCGCGGACCGAAATGACGCCGCGGGACGGCGTGTAGGCGCACAAAGCATTGTTCGACGCCGGTGCGCGCCCGCTTGACCACGTCTCCTCGCCCAGGCCGAACGCACCGAAGCTGGCTGCCGTCGCGGTTCCGGAACCGTTCGAGGAACCGGAGCCGAAAGCCGCGGTGAGGAAGTCGCCGTTGTAGGGGCTTTCGGCGCGACCGTACACGCCGCGCTGCATTCCGCCGTTTGCCATGGGGGGCATGTTGGTCAAGCCGAGGAGAACGGCGCCGGCGGCGCGGAGCCGTTCGATGGTGAAGGCGTCGCGTTGGGCCACGAGGTGCTCGAACGCCGGAGACCCGGCGGCGGCCGTCAGTCCCTTCGCAAGGTAGCTGTCCTTGGCCGTGTACGGGATACCGTCGAGGGGGCCGAGGACCGCGCCGCGCGAGCGGCGGTCGTCGGAGGCCCGGGCATCCGCGAGTGCCTCGGGGTTCATTACGACCATCGCGTTGAGCGAGATTCCCTTGCGGTCGTAGGCTTCGATCCTGTCCAGGTACGCCTGGGTGAGTTCCTCGCTGGTTGCGCGGCCGGTTTCGAGGGCTTCGCGCAGTTGGGCGATGGAGGCCTCGACGACGTCGAAACGGGCCATCACGCCACCGGCCCGTTGAGCTTGGGCTGCTGCTGCGTGATGCAGTGGATGCCTCCGCCGCGCGCCAGGATCGGGCGGGCGTCGACCGTGACGACGCGCCGGCCGGGGTAGGCCTCGGCGAGGATCTCCGCGGCGAGGGCGTCCGCCCGCTCTTCGCCATAGCCGCAAGCGATCACGCCGCCGTTGACCACCAGATGGTTGACGTAGCTCCAGTCGACGAAGCCTTCCTCGTCGCGCAGGGTCTCCGGCGCGGGCAGGGACACGATGTCGAACGGCTTGCCTGCGGCGTCCTCCTGGGTTTCGAAGAAGCGGTGCAAGGTGTTGCTGACCTCGAAGTCCGGGTGCGCGGGATTGGTTTGCGAATGCAGCAGGACCCGGCCGGGGGAGGGCAGCGTGGCCACCATGTCGATGTGTCCGCGGGTGCCGAGGTCTTCGTAATCGCGGGTGAGTCCCCGCGGTACCCAAATGGTGTGGGTTGTTCCGAGCGTGCGGGCCAGTTCGGCCTCGACGCGGGCTTTGTCCGCGGAGGGGTTGCGATGCGGATCCAGCTGGACCGTTTCGGTGACGAGCACCGTGCCTTCGCCATCGACGTGGATGGCGCCGCCTTCGTTGACGAGCAGTGAACTGATGAGCTCCGCGCCCGACTGCCCGGCGACGAAACGGGCCATCCCGGCGCTCTTTTCCCACTCGGACCAGGCCGGGGCACCCCAGCCGTTGAAAATCCAGTCCACTGCGCCGAGCACTCCGGGACGGTCGTCGTCCACCACGAAGGTGGGTCCGACGTCGCGCATCCAGAATTCGTCGAGCGGCGTTTCGAGCTGTTCGATTTCCGATCCGAGCATCCGGCGGGCCCGGTCCCGTTCGCTGGGATCGAGAACCATGGTGACGGGTTCGAAATCGGCAACCGCGTGCGCGACGGCGGTCCAGGCGGCGTACGCTTCGTCGGCCGATGCGGCGTCATCGCCGAGCGTCAGGCCGGTGCGGGGGAACGCCATCCAGGTGCGCTCATGGGGTGCGGTTTCGGCTGGCATTCTCCAGGCCATGGAAGACTCCTGCGTGTTGAGGGGACGTGTTGAGGGGAGGTGTTGCAAACTTATTGATCGTGTGATCAATAAGAAGAAAGCTACTTTAGACTGTTGTGTGATGTCAAGCACCATTCAGAAGAGGGGCGCGCGGAAATCGCCCGCCGAACGCGCTGCCGAAATCCTCGAAGCAGCCAAGGAAATAGCGCTCGACCAAGGTCTCTCCGCAATCACTTTGCGGAACGTCGCGTCGCGCGTTGGAGTGGCTTCCGGCCTTATCGCGCACTACCAGCCGAGCGCCGACGCCCTCGTGGCGGGGGTGTTCACGACGATCGTGGCCGCCGAGACCGAGGAAGTTTCGGTGCTTCTTGACCGCTTGCCTGGCGCGGCCGGGCGTCTCGCATTGCTCCTGGAGACCCTCATGGACGGCAGCCGCCTCGACGTCACGGCGGTCTGGGTGGAGGCATGGACCCTTGGGCGAAGGAACGAAGTGCTCGCAGCCGCCGTCCGCGAGCAAATGGATGCCTGGCAGGCCGTGGTGCAGAGGGTCGTCGAAGAAGGCGTGGCGGCCGGAGAGTTCGAAACTGCCGAGGCGCCTTCCGTAGCCTGGCAGATCCTGGGGATGATTGACGGGCTGAACGCCCAGGCGCTCGTTCGTTGGGCTGGCGTCAGTGATCGCGGGACGCACTTGGCGCGCGCGGTGGAAGGCATGGTGGGCGCTCAGCGCGGTGCGCTGCTGCCTCCCTCGGAGCGGTAGGGCCCACTAATCCGCTAAATGCACCCCATTCGCTAAATTCACCGTCGTGCCTTCGAACGAGCGGTGCACGGGAGCTTCCTGTGGCGGAAATGGCGGCAACAAGGCCGCGTGGCGTCGCGTTCGAGTCCACCTCGTGGACGAGGGGTTCAATGAGGTTGCGCCTGCACCAATCTCGCCGTTCCCCTTCCAGCCTGTTCCCAGCTTCGCCGATGGCCGTTTGGATAAGATGTGGGCATTCAATCGTGGGCCAAGCGACAGTGATGATGGTTGGTCCGGTAGGTGCCGGGTGGGAATGGGGGGTCCCGATGCGCGAACAAGCGCTCTTTGAGTCTTCCGTGAATCGGGAGTTCGTTCACAAAAGGTCCGTTTCGGAAGTCCTCTTGACCGACTTTGTCCAGTCAGGTCCGGATCGGTTCATCGCGGGAGCCCAGTGGCCGCGCTGGCATGTTTTCTACGGTGTGCAGGACGCGTCCGCGGATTCGGCCTTGATGGCGGAGACCTTGAGGCAAGCAGTCATCTTCCTCTCCCACCAGTGCGGAGTGCCCCTCACGTACAAGTTCCTCATGCCGCACATGGGCGTCTCGGTCCGCACGGCCGCCCTGGACCCGCTTGTTCCGACGCAGGTGGACCTTGAGTTGGAGGTCAGGGACAAGAAGTTCCGGGGCGGAGAGCTCTCCAACCTTACTGTCTTTGCGAAGTTCAGCATCGGGGGCAAAACCATTGGCGAGGGGACCGCCGGGGCACGCATCGTGAACCCGGCAACCTATGAGCGGTTTCGCGGGGTCGCCCCTGCGGTCCCTGCCGTCGTCGACGCCGATTTGCTGGCTTGCGACGACGTCGGGCACGCCGCCCAGCGCAACGTCATGTTGGGAACGAGCGTGCGTCCGTCCGTGTGGCCGCTGAGGGTCGACCCGACCCACCCGATCTTCTTCGACCATCCCCTCGACCATGTCCCGGGGATGCTCCTGGTGGAGGCGGCCCGCCAGGCCCTCAGGGTCGCTTCTTCACGGCCGGACGCCGATTTTGCCAGCTTCGAGGCGGAGTTCGTGAAGCTCGTCGAATTCAGCTATCCGATCGATGTGGCGGTTACTCCGGCCGCGGCCGGCCGGCGCTGCGTCCAAGAAGCGATGACGGTCACCATGCTGCACCGTGGCGAAGCCATGATGTCCTTGCTGGCAGTCCCCAAGTAACCCCGGTTCAGTGGGTCTCTTCCGGCGGCTCTGGAAGGGACTTTGTGGTCTCCATTGCCGGGCTATTCGGTTCGGTGCTTTCTGTTACAGGGGAGAGTGCCGGCATCATGAACCGCCACATGTCGTCGATGCGCTTGAGGACATCGCGCCGTTCGGTCAGGACGTTGGACACCATTTGCACTCCGGTGAACGACGCCACCAGGTACCGGGCAAAGTCGGCGGCATCGACGTCGGGACGTACGTCGCCTTCCGCCTGGGCCTGGCGGGTCAGCACCTCCATGGTGGTCACCCAGTCGTGGTAGGGACCTTTGACGTCGCCGTTGAAAGCCGAGGCTTCAAAAGTGAGCCGGATGCCTGCCCGGACGATCGGCTCGTCGAGCAGCTGCTGCCCGAAGGTCCGGCACATGCGCATCATGGTTTCAAGCGCCGGCAGTCCGGCGGCCGCGATCTGCTCTCCAGCGACCCGCACGATGTTGTGTTGCTCGGCGATGACCGCGAGGGCCAGGTCTTCCTTCGACTTGAAGTGGAAATAGAGCGCGCCCTTGGTGACCGAGGCACGTTCGGTGACGTCGCTGAGGCTCGCGTTTCCGTAGCCGACCTCTTCGAAGATCGACGCCGCTCCCTCAATCACCGCTGTTCGGGTGGCTTTGGCACGTTGTTGCATGATCAGCCTGGAGACCTCTCCGGTTTCTGCGTCCGCGATACTTTTGTACATGATTCCGAACGAAACTGTGGATTGGTGGGACGTTTGCCAACTTTAGTCGACCACGTGCCCCGAATCCTGGTCCTTGGTTCGTCCGGTTTCATCGGAAGTCGGGTCGCAGCGTCGCTTGCCGCATCCGGGAAGGCGCACGTTGTGGCGGTCTCCCGAAAACCGGACAGCGGGCTACGAAACCACAACGCTACCATTGCGGCCGCCGACATTTCCGTCCGTGGAAGCCTTGCCCCGGTCCTGGCCGGAGCCAGTACCGTGGTGCACGCTGCATCATATGTGGGCTCCGATCCGGACATTGCACGCGAGGTCAACGAGGCGGGTACCCGCAACGTCATTGAACAATGCCGGGAAGCCGGTGTTCAGCGGGTGATCTACGTCAGCACCTGCAGCGTGTACGGATCCGGTCCCCACCGCGGCCTGGCCGAGGCCGACGCCGGCTACCACCCTGAGTCGAACGCGAGTACCAGTCGCGCGGCCGCCGAGCAGGCTGTCCTGGCCTATGGCGGGGAGGTGGTTCGTCCCAACCTCGTGCTCGGGGCGGGCGATCGCTGGTTCGTCCCGGGCCTGGTCAAGATCATGAAGGTTGCCGGTGGATGGCCCGGCGACGGTTCGGCGCTGCTCTCGCTCATTGGAGTGGAGGCGCTCGGAAAGCTGGTTGCCGGACTGGCCCTGGCGCCGCGCCACGCAGGACAAGCGTTCCATGCCGCATATCCGGAACCCGTCACCGTGGGATCGTTGGTGCGCGCAGTCGCGCAAGCCTTCGGCGTCGAAAGCCTCCGGTTTCTCGGCGATGACAGCATGGCCTTGGCGGCTTTGCGTGGCGCTGGGTTCAGCAGCCATCAGGTCAACCTGGTGACGACGGATCATTGGTACTCCTCGGAACGTCTCTGGAAGGTCGCGGGCTGCCTGCCCGAGGCCTACCAAGAGGCGCTTCTGTCAGCGTCATATTCAGTCTCCCGAAGCCTCGGCAGGCCATAAACCGGTTGAACGGTTTGTTTAATTTCACGTCAGACTCTACACTTTTGGGCAATGGCTCGTTGTCTTTTGTGCGGCAGCTAGTTGAGCAACAGGAATGGGGGGAGGTGCGGCCGAGTAATCGACCGCACCTCATCTGTTTCCGGCCGGAAGCTCGATTTCGTATCTCACACCGTTGTGGTTTAGTATTGACGAGTTGCTCCGGCGGGATGGAAGTTCCGGCCAGGCAAAGTATTGGGGCTGTGGCGCAGCTGGTAGCGCACCTGCATGGCATGCAGGGGGTCAGGGGTTCGAGTCCCCTCAGCTCCACCATTTCGGAAGCAATCGAATGGTGAAAATGTTCGCCTTTGAGTGCGGCGTTAACTATCCTTAATTGTAAAGAAGCCACCCTGTCGGGTGGCTTCTTTGTTTATTCCGCCGCCACTTAATAACGTGCGATGCCTCGTCCTGCGTACAACTACTCGAGTGTCGGACAGGTACGGCGACGATCGCTGTAAGTGTGTCCGTTTGGGAATGATAAGTGGACGATACTCGTGTGGAGCGATCCGTTATTCCTTAGCCTGAAATTCCTTCGGGTGGCCGGCAGTATCCGAGGTTGAGTCCGTCAGGCAAAGAATCTGTAGAAGAAGAAGCGGGTGTCGATGTGGCCTGCCCCATGTTTTGCTTAGTTTTCCGGCGCCCTTCGGCGCCGGACGGTAAAAGGACAATAGCCTCTTCGTTCAGGGGGAGAGCTTTCCAGGCGGCGGAGGTGCAGCAGTGAGCCCGGCGGAAGAAGCCGCCGCTGAAGACCTCGGTTTCGGACTGGGCCGGTCCCTTGTTGACGATCCCTTGTTCGGTACATCACAACGTAGCGGGAAACGCTATGCGTCGCCCGTGTCAGGGGTGTTCTGGGCGCGCCGGTACTCGAGGCTTTTATGGATCGTCGACGCCGCAGTCATTTGTTCCGTTGCCGGTATCGCCCAGTTTGCCCGCTTTGGAACTAATAATTCCTTCGTTGTTGTCGAGGGTTATCACCTGGACTATTTCACGGTTTCGCTCATCATCGTGTTCGCCTGGATGGGCGCGTTAACCATTTACCGGAGCCGGGACAAACAGGTGGTGGGCATCGGGCCCGACGAATACAAGAGGGTCTTCAGTGCGACGATTATCCTCGTAGGCCTCCTCAACCTCGCGTGCGTGGTCTTCGAAGTGGATCTTGCGCGCGGCTATGTCGCCCTGGTATTTCCCCTGGGATGCCTTGGCCTGATGACGTCCCGTTGGGCATTGCGGCGCTGGTTGAGCAGCCAGCGCGCGCACGGCCACTACCTCTCCAAGGTGGTTGTCCTGGGTGCGGCCGAGGACGTGAAATACGTCATCAACCAAATTGAGAAGAAATCCGGGCCTGCCTACGAGGTGGTCGGTGTTGTTTTGGCACGGCATCAGGACCCGGCCGGCCTCTTTGTCAACGGCCGACCGATTCCGGTTGTGGGCGACCCCTATTCCGTTGTTGGAGCCGTTGCGGCCACGGAAGCCGACGCCGTGATCATCGCCGGACCGGTCGAAGGCGGCGGCGCCTATATCCAGGAGCTTGGCTGGCAATTGGAAGAAAGTTCAACCCAGTTGATCCTGACCACGGGCCTGACAAATGTCGCCGGTCCCAGAATTCATTCGCGTCCCGTGGAGGGGCTCCCGCTGATGCACGTTGAACTTCCGCATTATGCAGGTGGAAAGCACGTGTTGAAACGGCTCCTCGATATCATCCTTTCCGCTGCGGCATTGATTGTCCTTGCCCCCGTTTTCGTGGTCCTCGCGGTGTTGATCCGGCGGGATAGCCCAGGGCCGGTGATCTTCAAGCAGGAACGCATCGGGCGGCGGGGACGGACTTTCACAATGTACAAATTCCGTTCGATGGTGGAGAACGCCGAAGACGCATTGGCCGGGCTTCTCGACCAAAACGAGGGCGCCGGGCTGTTGTTCAAGATGCAAAAGGATCCGCGCGTCACGCGTGTCGGTGAATGGATGAGGCGCTATTCATTGGATGAATTCCCGCAGTTTTGGAATGTGCTGCTGGGGAATATGAGCCTTGTTGGTCCCCGTCCTCCGTTGCAACGCGAGGTGGACGGCTACGAGAGCCACGTCCACCGCCGTCTCTACATCAAGCCCGGGCTGACCGGGATGTGGCAGATCAACGGCCGCTCGGAGCTCAATTGGCAGGACAGTGTCCGGCTTGACCTTTACTACGTGGAGAACTGGTCGATCGTGGGGGACATCATCATCCTCTGGCGGACGGCCAGGGCGATGATCCGGCCCGTCGGCGCGTACTAGCTGTATGAGCCGGCAGGCGGGAGTCAGTGGTCTTACCCGCCTGAACGAGTAGCGGCGAATCGCAATTCAAGTGACAGGCACTCGCGCTGCCCGGGCTGGTCGGTCCATAGGCTGAAACCACTGTTCGATACGGCTGCCAGTCTGGGGTCTCTACTGGAGGGGACGCTCTAACGATGAAATACGTGGACGCGGGGAAATCATGAAAATCATGAGGCCGCGCGCGCCCCGGACCACGCCGCAGGTGACCGTTGTCATACCGTGCTACAACTACGCAAGGTACCTTCCCGCCGTCGTCGATTCAGTCCTGGGCCAAACCGGCGTCGACGCGCGGGTGATCATCGTCGATGACGCCTCCAGCGACGACTCGGCCGAAACGGCACGGAAACTGGCCAGCGGGGAGCCGCGGATCTCCGTGGTGGTCCACGAACGGAACATGGGCCATATCGCCACGTACAACGACGGGCTGTCGAGGGTATCCACCGAATTCGTGGCGCTCCTTTCTGCTGACGACCTGCTCGCCCCGGGCGCCCTGTCCCGTGCCACTGCCCTGATGACCGCCAACCCGCGGGTAGGAATGGTCTACGGGCGGCCCCTGGAATTTTCCGACGAGACCCAGCTGCCAGGGACCACCGGCCGGATGCGGCACTCGTGGACGGTCTGGCCGGGTCATGAATGGATCGGCTGGGCTTGCCGGCGGGGCCGGTGTTTCATCTTGTCCCCGGAAGTGGTCATGCGCACCGAGGTCATGCGGCAAATAGGGTCCTACAACCCGTTGTTGCCGCACTCAGGAGACCTGGAATACTGGCTCCGCACTGCCGCGCATTGGGACGTTGGCCGGATCAACGGCCCGGTGCAGGCTTACTACCGCGTCCATGGCAGCAACATGCACCTGACGACGTTCGCCACGATGATGGTCGACCTGGGCCACCGTCTCGAAGCCTTCCGCGTCCTGCGGTCGCCCGAGGTATTGCGGGGCCTGCCCCGGGGTAATCGCCTTTTCGAGCGGGCGCAACAGGCAGTGGGCCGCGAGGCCCTCATCCTTGCGGCACGCACCCTCGATTCGGGCGGTCCGACGGCGGACGCGGCGGCACTGCGGGACTTCGCCTCCCGGTCAACGCCGGGACGCCAGGGCCGGCGTCGTATGCAGGGAGTGGGCTGGCGGCTGGCACGGGCCGACGGCGGCAAGGCGCCGATGGTGTGGCAACGGGCGGCAGAGGCAGGCCGGACCCAACTGGACAGGGTGCGCTGGCGCGCCTGGCGGATGGTGGGGATTTCGTGAGCCTGGCCGAGCCGCGGACCGGGACGCTCGCTTCGCGTTTACGGCGAGGCACCCTGTGGGGCGCGGTCAACATCGGGCTGTCCCGCCTCCTCCAGTTCGTCACTACGTTGGTGCTCGCCCGCTTGGTCGCACCCGAGCACTTCGGGGCCCTCGCGGTGGCCTTGGTTGTCCAGACCATAGCTGTGAACATCGCCGAACTCGGAGCCACAGCCTCCTTGGGCCGCGGCGACCGCGATCCGGACGAGATAGCCCCCACTGTCTTCACCACTTCCCTGCTGACGAGCGGCCTCCTGACGGCACTCGTGATCATCCTTGCCCCGCTCCTCGCCGCAGCCTTGGGAGATCCCGGCGCGACGCCCGTGATCCAGGTCATGGCGCTGACCGTCCTGCTTTCGGGGCTGACGTCGGTGCCCACCGCCCTGATCTGGCGTGACTTCCTGCAGAAGCGCAGAATACTCGTCGACGTACTGAACGCCCTGGTTGCACTGGCCTTGGTTGTTCCCATGGCCCTATGGGGCTGGGGCGCCATGGCACTGGCACTGTCACGGGTCGGCGGGCAACTGACGGCGACCATCGGCTACTGGATCATCAGCCCCAAACGGTACAAGCCAGGATTCAACCGGGCGGAAGCCAAGGAGATCCTGCGCCTCGGCCTCCCGCTTGCCATGGCCAACCTCGTGGTCTTTGTCACCCTGAACCTCGACTACATGGTCATCGGCCCGGCCTTGGGACCTGTGCAACTCGGTTTGTACCTGTTGGCCTTCAACCTGGCCAGCACCCCCAGCAACATCATTACGGCCATTATCAGGACCGTCGCCGTTCCCACCTTCGGCAGGCTGAACGCCTCCGGAAACCTGCGCGAAGCCGCCGTGAAAGTGACTGCCGGGATTGCCTACGTCGGCTTTCCCGTCTCCGCACTTCTGACCGCGCTCGCCCTGCCGCTCATCGTCGCCTTCTACGGCGAACGGTGGAGCGCGGCCGCGGCGGCAATGGTCAGCCTGGGCTTGTTCGGGGCCGCCCGGATCCTCTCCGAAGTCTTCGCGGATCTCTGCGTAGGCGCCGGGAAGACCGTCGGACTGTTCTGGGTCCAGGTGGCCTGGTTGCTCGCCTTGGCTCCCGCCATGTTCTTCGGCGTTCGGCTCGGGGGTATTGCCGGTGCAGGCATGGCCCATGTTGTCGTTACCTGGTTCGTGGTCATCCCCGTGTACCTCGCGCTTGTCGCGAAATCCACCGGGGCACGGGTCCTGTCCCTCGTGCGGACGGCGTTGCCTGCCGCAGCCGCGGCTGTCGCGTGCGGCTTCGCGGCGTGGCTCGTTGCAAGTTGGATTTCCGTCGCTGTCTTCGCAGTCGCCGCGGGCGCGGTGGCCGGCATGGCCGTCTATGCCGCGTGCACCTACCGGCAAGTGCGGACCTTGCTCGGCGGCCTCCGGCAGACCTCCCCGGCCGACGTAGCGCCGCTGGACCCGGCCATGGCGGCCGCGGACCCCACTGCCGAGGTCCTCCCTGCCGCAGACCTCTTTGGAGAAAGGAAGTGACATGGGCTCTGGAATGAGCGCAAGCCAGTTGATCTCGCACCTTAGGACCGAAGGTGTGGCAACAATCGCTAGGCGCGGCAGCCGGCGCCTCTTCGAAGCACTGGGCGAGCGGCTCGCATGGTCCGAGTTCGACTTCCCCTTGCGCGAAGAGGACATCATGGACTCCAGCGCCCTGGCACCGGTCGCCCCGCGCACAAACCAGGCCGACCGCCTGCGCATCGGCTGGGTATGCATGCCTCCCGGCGCCGGATCAGGCGGACACACCACGCTCTTCCGGATGGTGCAGGGCCTCGAAGAACAAGGACACCGCTGTACCTTGTTCCTCTACGACCGGTACGCGGACGATGTGGCCCGGCACGAGGAAGTGATCCGACGCCACTGGCCCGGCCTGCGCGCAGACGTCCGCAGCGCCACCGAAGGCATGGACGACGTTGACGCCGTCGTAGCTAGCTCATGGGCCACCGCACACGTCGTTGCCGCCCGGGCACATCCCGCGGCCCACCGTTTCTACTTCATCCAGGATTACGAACCGTTCTTCTACCCCCGCGGGACCCTATACGCCCTGGCCGAGGACACCTACCGCTTTGGCTTCACCAACATCGCCCTCGGGAACATGATCGCCGGGGTCATGGAATCCGAAGTCGGAAGGCCACCGGAAGCGATTGTCCCGTTCGGCGTCGACACCGATGTCTATCGCATTCTTCCCGGACTCGGGAACGTTACGCGGAGCGGCGTGGTGTTCTACGCGAAGAAGAGCGTTGACCGCCGGGGCTACCTCCTGGCGAAACTGGCGCTCGAAAAGTTCCACCAAACCCACCCGGAACAGGAGATCCACGTCTACGGCGACCACGTCTCCGGCTGGTCAATCCCTGTCACCGACCACGGTAACCTGTCGCCCCGGCAACTCAACGAACTCTACAACCGCACGATCGCCGGCCTTGCCATCTCCTTCACCAACATCTCGCTGGTTCCCGAAGAACTCATGTGCGCAGGCAACATTCCGGTGCTCAACGAATCGGCGTATTCCAGGGCTGTCCTGTCCGCCGACGATGCCGTGTGGGCCCTTCCCACGCCGTGGTGCATCGCGGATGCGCTCGCGGCCGCGGTGGAAGCGCCCGACGTCGACGCGAGGGCTGCGCGCGTAGCCGCAAGTGAGCACCTCGATTGGGAAGTGACCAAGAAGCAGGTCGTTTCGACTATCGAGTCTGCCTGCGCTGCGCCCGTGGTGGGGAGTCGTGCCCCGTGACTGCCACGACCACCGTACGGAACAGCCCGAAGATACGGCGGCCAAACCGGCGTAGGTGGCTGGCGCGCGGCCTTCTGGTAACGCCTCGGCCGCCGGACGCCACTTTGCGTGACTTCGACCCGGAAACCAGCCGGCCCGGCCGTGTGCCGCTCATGCTCCGGGTGGTCGCCTTCAGCATCCTCTTCTTTCCGTCCAGCATGGTCCTGGCGCCGGTGGGAGCAGCGGGGACGATGCCAATGCTGCTCGCCTTGCTGCTTTTCGCCATGTGGTTCAGTTCGGCCCTCTTCGGCCTGCATGATCCTTTCAGTCCCCGCCACCCGGGCCGCATCGGCGTGGCGATGCTGTGGCTGGCGACCTGCGCTTCCTACGTCGCCCTTTACCTGGGTTTGACCGGGGGCAGCACGGTCGAAGGTCGGGCGGCAGGCGATCGCTGGGTGTTGCTGATAGTCGCGAGCACCGCCATCATCCTTGTCAGTGCGGAAGTCGTCCGGACCCAGGGCGACGTCCTGCAATTGGTCCGCGCGGTGCTGGCGGGAGCGCTCTTTTGCTCGGTGGTCGCGTTGATCCAGTTCATTTTCCACATCAATCCGATGGATTGGTTCCAAGTGGCTATGCCCGGGTTCACCACGAACGGAGCGGGGACGACGTTCCAAGTACGTGGAACGCTTGTGCGCGTTGCCGGCAGCACCTTCCATTCCATCGAGCTGGCGGTGGTGAGCGCGATGCTGCTTCCGCTCTCGATCTGGCGCGGCATCTATGACCGCTCGGGACGGAAATGGCTGCATTGGACCGGGACAGGCCTGCTGGTGTTCGCGATCGCGGCGACGGTCTCACGGGCGGGCATCATGGGATTGCTCGTCGGGATGGTGGTGTTCATTCCGTTCCTGCCGCGCGTGGCCCGGCTTTGGGCGTTCGTGACGGTGCCGGTCGCCGTCGTCGGGCTTTTCCTGGCAGTGCCGGGCCTCGTCGCCACGCTCGTGGGGACGTTCACGACGGCGGACAGCGACCCGTCGATTTCCACCCGGACGAACAATTATCCACGCGTTGAGGCGATCGTGAGTGACCATCCGCTGTTGGGGCTGGGGCCGGGCAACTACATTCCTGATAATGCGCTGCATATCCTCGATAACCAGTATTTGAATTCCGCGGTCAGCATGGGCCTGGTGGGCCTTGTTGCCATTTGCACCTATTTCATCGTGCCCGGGCTCATGACAGTGGTTGCTGCCCGCGCCGCGCGGTCCGAGGCCCTCAAGTGCCTTGCCGGAGCGTTGGCGGCCGGAGGCATCGTGGGCGCTGCGTGCTCCATGACGTTCGATTCTTTGTCATTTCCGTCCTTCGCGTTGATTTATCCGCTGTACATCGGGCTCTCCGGGGCAGTGTGGATCATGGTGAAACGCGAAATCGAGTTGACCGGGCACGGCAAACCAGTCGAATCAGGTGAACCAGTCGAATCAAAAGGGCCGCCCGTCCGGAACAAGACAGCCCGGACATTTCTCACTCGAAAGGAAGACGATGGATCCCTTAGCAGTACTTAAGACAATCTGGCACCATAAATTCGCTGCCTTGCCCGTCGTTTTCGTTACCCTCATCGCGGCGGTATACGTTTTCCAATTTGCTCCGCGTTCGTACGAATCGACCATGACCTATGCCGTCATCAACCCGAGCATTCCTACCGATGCGGACAAGATCGCGAATCCGGCGCTCAAGAAACTGAATTCCAGCAATCCCTATTTGCGGGCATCGGATCCAACCCTTGTGGTGCAGGTGCTGATTACCCGGCTTAAGGACACTTCGACGGCTGACGACTTGGCATCCAAGGGACTCAGCAAACAATATGACGTTGTCCGGGGCGCGATCGGCGGGCAGAATTCGTTCCTTGTTGATATCACTGGTGACGCTTCAACACCGGCCCAATCCATTGCCACCACGAAGCGCCTGGGCGAATTGCTCACGGAAGACCTCAGCTCCATCCAAAAAATCGACGGAGCAGACGACGCCTACCTTTTCACGTCCTTGGTGGTCGCGACGCCGGACAAAGCCACTGAGCAATTCTCCAGCCGGCTGCGTTCCCTGATCGGCGTCCTGGTGGGTGGCCTGGTCTTGATGTTCGGTGCAGTTTCCATAGCGCGCGGCCGGGCCAAGGCGCGGCAGCGGCGTGCAGAAGCCGCGAGGAATGCGGATGCTGCCGCAACGGGTTCACAGGATGGCAAGCCGGCAATAGCCGCTCCCGCCGCCGGGGAGACATCGCCGCAAGCGCCCGTGCCCGACGTCGACCCGTGGTTGGACCCGGACCTGGACGCCCTCACGGCGGGCACCGGCCGCCGTCGGGATTCACGCCGCCAGGATTCGCGCAGTCAGGATTCGCGCAGTCGGGAGGCGGAGGCCCACGAAGAAGTGCGGGAAGTGGAACCGTCGCGGTGACGGACTGACCGCAATTCCGCCCGAAAGAAGGGGCTGTCCGGTGAGCATCCGGACAGCCCCTTCTTTCGCTCTGCTACACGAGTGCCCGAAGGGTCTCGACGACGAACTTCTGCTGGGCGATGGTGATGTGCGGGTACAAGGGCAGGGACAGGATTTCCCAGGCGGCGCGTTCCGCCACGGGGAAGGCCCCCTTGGCAAGGCCGAGGTGGGCGAACGCGCCGGTCAAGTGCAGCGGCGTCGGGTAATGGATTCCGGCACCGATTCCGGCCTCGGACAGGCCAGCCAGGACCCGGTCCCGGGCTGCGGTCCGGATGACATACAAGTGCCAGACGTCTTCGTTGCCTTCGGCGCTCGTCGGCGCGGAGATGCCCGGGACATCGTCGAGCATCTCCGCGTACCGGGCAGCTGCCTCCTGCCGCAAGCCGTTCCACGCAGATAGCCGCCGAAGCTTGGCGTTGAGGACCACCGCCTGGATCGTGTCCAGGCGCGAATTGAAGCCGAGCACATCGTGCACGTACTTCGTCGCGCTCCCGTGCGCCCCGAGCAGCCTTACGCGCTTGGCTATTTCGGGATCGTTGGTGGTGACGGCGCCGGCGTCGCCTGCCGCCCCGAGGTTCTTGCCAGGGTAGAAGCTTGTTCCCGCCACGGCCCCGAGTCCTCCGGCCGGCCGGCCGTTCCGGGTCGCCCCCTGTGCCTGTGCGGCGTCTTCGATGATGGCCGCCCCACACGACGCCGCTATGTCTTGCAGTTGTTCGACAGGCGCGGCCTGGCCGAAAAGGTGTACAGGGACGATCGCGCGGGTATGGTCGGTCACCGCTTCGGCGACCTTGGCGGGGTCGATCAGGAGGTGCGCCGGATCGACGTCGACGAATACCGGAACGGCGCCGATCCGCACCACGGCTTCCGCGGTGGCGATGAAGGTATTGACCGGAAGGATCACTTCGAATCCGGCGTCCACGCCCGTTGCGCGCAGCGCGAGTTCCAGGGCTTCCGTGCCGTTGGCGACGCCCACGCAGTGGGCCACGCCCAGCCATTCGGCGTAAGCTTCTTCGAATTGCCCGACGGCGGTGCCTCCAATGAATGCCGTCGTGGCGAAAACGTCTTCCAAACCGCGTAGGACGTCGCTTTCCACTTCGGCATGCTGGGATGCGAGGTCAACCAGGGGAATGTTCTTCGTCGAGGATGCGTCCATCAGCTCTACCTTTGTCCGGAGGGGATTACGTGGGCTCTTATTGGATATGTGCTGCATGTTGCCGGATGGGCTTGGCGGGTACGCCTGCCCAGGTTTCATGGGACGGAAGGTCTTCCAGGAGGACAGCGCCCATTCCCAAGGTTGATTGCCGGCCGATCCGGAGGCCTTGGCGGACGCTCGAGTTCATGCCCAGGTACGCGGCGGAACCAATGTGCACGTTGCCTCCCAGGGTCACGCCGGCGGCAAGGGTGGCGTAGTCCTCCACGACGTTGTCATGGGTCATGGTGACTTGCGGCATGGCGACAACGTGCGCTCCCACCGTGACCCCGGCGGTCAGTACGACATTGGCCAAGAGGATGCTGCCGTGACCAACCATGCATCCGGGAGGCACCCGTACGCCTTGCTCCAAGACGGTTCCGAAGCGGTCGTCTGTGATACCCAGGCCAGCTAGTCGCCGCACGATCTGCCGGCGACCGGTTCCTGACCCGACGCAGACCAGGAAATCGGCATCGTGGAAAAACGCGGCATCCTCGATGCCGCCTGCCACGGGCACTCCGTCAACGAGCGTGCCTTGGAGGTCGGGCGCGTCGTCGAGGAAGCCGGTGACCCGGAACTGTCCGGAGACGCGGACCGTGGCAAGGACTTCCCTGGCCAATCCGCTCGCGGCAAGCAGCATCAGGTCCCGCACGGCTTATCGGCCCCCGGTGACCGCGGCCCGTACCGAGTGGATGACCCTGGCTTGTTCGGACTCGGTCATTTGGTGGAAAACAGGGAGGATGAGCGTGTTGTCCGTGAGCCGTTCGGTCGCGGGAAGGGGAACGGTTCCGGTGTCCTTGCCCCGATAGGCGGGTTGGCGATGTGCGGCCATGATTCCCCGGCGTGCCGAGATTTCATCGGCGGCCAGCCGGGCGAGTACGCCGTCGCGGTCGGCGGCCGAGCCGGGCAGGATCTCGATCCAGAAGGACTGGAAGTTGCTGGTGCCCCACGGCGGGTCCTGCGCTACACGGACGGTCTCGAGGTCCGCGAATTGCTTGCCGTACTCCGCGGCGAGGTCCCGGCGGCGCCGAACGACTTCAGGCAGCCGGCCCAGTTGGACGAGGCCAAGGGCGGCCTGCAGGTCGGTCATCCGATAGTTGAAGCCAACTTCCACGTACTCTTCGGCGGGCGCAAGGACGGACGCGTGGCGTGCGTTCGCCGAGACGCTCATGGCGTGCTCCCTGAGGCGGCGGGCACGTTCGGCCCAATCGCTTATATGCGTTGTCAGCATCCCGCCTTCGCCTGTGGTGAGGATCTTGCGGGGGTGGAAGGACCACGCCGAGGCGTCCGCCGCAGCGCCCACGGGACGGCCCTTGTACGTTGACCCGGCGCCGCATGCCGCGTCCTCGATGACCACGATGCCACGGGGATCGCAAAGCTCGCGGATGGAATCCAAGTCCACCGGAATACCGCCTTGGTCCACTGCGATGACCGCCTTGGTGCGCTCCGTCAGTGCGGCCTCGACGGTTGCGGCCGTCAGGTTTCCGGTGACGGGGTCGACGTCGGCAAACACCGGCCGGGCGCCGACGTACGTGGCCGCGTTGGCGGTGGCGATGAAAGAGAACGACGGAACCACGACGTCGTCTCCCTCACCGATGGCGGCCACCACCAGTGACAGGTGGAGCGCCGTCGTGCAATTCGAGGTCGCGACCGCGAAAGGGATGTCCTGGCTGGCCGCGAAGGCGGTTTCGAAATCGGCGACGCGGGGGCCTTGTGCCACCCATCCCGATTCGATCGCGGCGCTGACGGCGGCGACTTCTTCGGCGCCGAACCACGGCTGCATGACGTTGATGCGTGTCATGATCGCACCCCGGCTGTGCGCCCGGCGCCGATTTCCTCGCGGAGCGGGTGCCACCACTGCACGAGCTCCCGAAGGCCGTCCTCGAGCGGTACCCGGGCCGTGAATCCGAGATCGGCCTGGGCGGCCGAAATGTCCGCGAGGCGGCGGCTGACCCCGTTGACTTCACGTTCCGGTCCGTGTTCCACCGCAAGGTCGGACCCCATGACGCGCAGCAGGGCCTCGGCCAATTGGAGGAGGCTAGTCTCGGTCCCGCTTGCGATGTTATAGACGCCTTCACTGAGGTGGCTGCTCGCCGCAAGCACGTTTGCCCGGGCGATATCGGCCGTGAAAACGAAGTCCATGGTCTGGCGTCCGTCGCCGAAAATCAGCGGTGGCTTTCCGTCGGCGATCCTCTCCATCCAGCGCACCAGGACCTCGGTATAGAGGCCGTGAACGTCCATTCGCGGGCCGTAGACGTTGAAGTAGCGCAACAGCACATAGTCCAGGCCGTACATGGCCCGGAAGCTCCTCAACATGCCTTCGTTGAAAGATTTGGCGGCACCGTAGAAGGTGTCGTTGTTGTGGTGGTGGTGCCGCTCATCGGTGGGAAAGCTCTCCGCGAGGCCGTAGACGGAGGCACTCGAGGCAGCCACCACCTTCCCGACCTTCTGCGCAACCGCGGCTTCAAGGACGGTGAACGTCCCGTCGACGAGGACTTCGAGGGCGAGCCGCGGCTCCTCGGCACACTGCGTGATCCTGATGGCGGCCTGGTGGAAGACGATGTCCTTGCCCCTGGTGACATCGTGCACAAGGTCACGGTCCCGCAGGTCGCCCTCCACCAGGGTGACGAGGCCGCTGTCCAAGGCGCCGCCCAAGTTGTCCTTGCGCCCCCGGACGAGGTTGTCCAGCACGTCGACGTGGGCCGCGCCGGCGTCGAGCAGTTGGTCCACAATGGTTGATCCGATGGTGCCGGCGCCGCCGGTGACAAGGATCCGGGCCCCCTCCAAGGTGCTCACGCTGTCTCCTCAAGTTGTAGTTCGGCACGGTCAACCAGGCTGGTCCGACCGTCTTCGCTGAGGCTGCGGGATGCGGCCTCCAGGACCGACAGGACGCGTAAGCCCGCCGAACCGTCGGTCCGCGACGGCCTGCCCTCCCGGATGCTGCTTGCGTACTCGCTGACCATTTGGGCCAACGGCTCGTGCTCGGACAGGGCAGGGGACCAGGTGTCGCCCAGGCGATACGAGATGGTTGAAGCTGTCCGATTCGCTCCGTCCGCGGATTGGCGCTCCAGGTTGACGCCCCGATCGTAGAGGCTGAGCCGCTGCTGCGGATTCAGGTCGTCCCACACCAACGTCCGCTTGGAACCGCCGATGACCATTTGCCGGATCTTTGTCGGGCTGAGCCAGTTGACGTGGACGTGCGCCAAGCCGCCGGCGGCCAGGGGGAAGCTCAAGTGACCTACGCAGGCCCGGCCTGCGCCGAGGGGATCCGCGCCTTGGGCCGACACATGGGAGGGCTGAAGGCCGTCGGGGAGGATGAAATCGATGATGGACAGATCGTGGGGGGCCAGGTCCCAGAAGACGTCGACGTCCGGTTGGACCAGGCCAAGGTTGATCCGGACGGAATCGATGAAGTGGATCTCGCCGAGTGAGCCGTTGCCGATCAGTTCCCGGATTTTGAGCACGGCGGGGGTGTAGCAGTAGGTATGGTCGGCCATCAGCACGAGGCCCTTGAGCCGGGCGAGTTCCACCATTTCCTCGCCCTTTTCGCTGCTGTCAGCCAGCGGTTTCTCGACCAGTACGTGCTTTCCGGCCAACAGGGCTGCCGAGGCGATTCTGTGGTGCGTCCGGGCCGGGGTCGCGATGGCTACGGCATCGAGGCCGGACCAGGACAACAACTCGTCCAAGTCGGTCAGGACCGGCACGCCGCCGACTTGCTCCGAGACCTTCGTGGCCCGGCCGAGATCGAGGTCGCAAATAGCGGCAAGGTCCCAATCCGGACTCGTCCTGAAATTCCGGGCCAAATTCGGCCCCCAGTATCCTGCGCCGATCAGCCCGACGCGCAGCTTTTCGCTGATCATGGTGAAAGCTCCCTCCATGGTGAGAACAGGGACCGGTCAATTGCATGAATGCTCGCTTCAGCCTATTTGTGGAACGCCAAGCGCCACGCGAGTAACAGATACCCGCATTCTCGCTGCGGGCTACTCGGGGTGGACGCGTAATTTCGTGAATCGAACCCGTGGCACTCGACTTCACCAAAACATCACCCTACTTAGCATCAGGGGGTGTTTTCCGCTCCCGTTGTGGTGGTATCTTGTGGACGAACTCTTGCGCTGACGGTCTCGTTTCGGGTTCTTTGACAAGTGGCCCGGGTATTTCCCCATGACTAAACGGGAGCCAATGGCAATGACGAAATTCACTTTTTCGCTGACCGTCCGGGCGAGCATCGTGCTGGCCGCTTTATTGGCAATATCGGTTTCCGTTGCCAGCCTGCTGGCACCATATGCGGTAGCGCCGAGCGCGGCGGCACCGACAGCCATCCCCTTACCCGCCGGCGTGACAGTCCGGGACGTCGACGGCGGCGCGGAATACTATGGAAAATTCCCCAATGGCCTGCCAAGTTCGGCAAACTACTTTCCGTTAGGAATTTGGTTCGAAAGCGTCCTCAATTCCACGGATGTTCCCTTGGACAAAGCTGCCGGAATTAATACGTACGTCGAGCTGACCGCCGGATCCAACGTCCAGTTCATCAAGGACGGAGGGCTGTACGCGATTCCGTCCTGGACCTCGCCACTTGCGTCAGGTTTTATGCTGTCCGACGAAGCGGATATGTGGGCCGGACCTGGTTCGACCACCTGGACCGGAAACTACCCGGGCGCCGGGACGGTTTGTTCTCCCGCGGACAGCAAATGCGGATACACGGTCCAGCAGACCCTGGTACCCCATGCCCTCGCCGGCATGATGGTGTACTCGAATTACGGCAAGGGCGTGACTTTTTGGGAGTCGAGCGCCGAGGCCGGGCAATTCGTCAACAGCTACCAGCAGGTGGTTTCCGCAGACAATTACTGGTTCACCGATCCGAGCATTTGCGCTCCGACCGAAGGCGGCCAGATGCTGCCGACACCCCGGGCGCTAACCGACGCCGAATGCCGGAAAGCCTCGAATTACGGGTGGACAGTGGATCGTGTGCGCTCCTTCGTCAGTCCCAAGGGAAACATCCCCGTGTGGGCCTTCGTCGAACTCGGGCATCCCTTCACTGAAGCAAGCGCTCCCACCATCACGGGTCCGGAGATCAGGGCCGCGGTCTGGAGCAGCATCATCCACGGCGCCCGGGGAATCACGTACTTCAACCACAGTTTTGGCGGGGACTGCCTCTCGCAACATGTTCTGCGGGACGCTTGCGGCGCGGCGATCCGCCCCACCGTGACTGCCGTCAATCAACAGATCGCCGAGCTGGCTCCAGTGCTCAATTCGCCCTTCGTCGATGGCGTGGCAACCACGAGCGGAAGCGTCGACGTCGCCGTCAAGGCCTACAACAAGAGCCTCTACATCATTGCCAACTCCACTCAGGCAGCCTCACAGTCCGTCACGGTAAGCCTCAAGTGCGGCGGCGGGAGCAGTGCAAGCGTCCTGGGTGAGAATCGCTCAGTATCGATGACCAACGGATCCTTCACCGATGGCTTCGCCGACAGCAACGCGGTACACATCTACAAGGTAGAAGGCGGTAACGGCTGCGGCATTTAGCGGCCGTAAAAACAGACCCGGCGGGGATCAAATCCCTGCCGGGTCCAGCACGTTTACCGGCCGGTACCTAGCCCCGGCTGCTTTCGTCCCGCTCCCACGTGGTGGCCTTCGTGGGCCGTTTGCGGAGCCGGGCAACTACCGCGAAACCGACGTAGACCGCGGCGTCGACGCCCGTCCGCGGGCCCCGGATGGAAGAAAGAAGCTCGCGGAGGCTTTGGCCGGAACTCCCGCCGTCGTTCGCCTGGTAATCAAGCAGCTGCACGTTGCTCCGGTAGGTCCGGCCCAGCACTGTGACGAGGGTACGGGCGTTACTTGGAACGTGGACCTTGATAGGCGGGCAGGCGACGATCTCCTTTTCGGCGTCGGAGAAGTGTCGGTCAACGAAGACATCGTCGGCCTGTGCCGGCGGGAAAGCGCCGAAGCGCGAGCGGCCCTCGCGGGTGAGGGCGAAAGCGCCCGCGCCCCAGAGTCCGCTCTTCGTGGAAGCCATGCGGCCACGCGCGCGGTAGAACGCCCGGACGAGGGCGGTTGCGCCGTCGGTGTCATAGCGGGAATCCGGACGGGCTGCCAGGACATCCCCTTGGCCGAGCCGACGGAAAAGCTGCTCAATCGCTGCCGGCTCCACCTCGACATCTGCGTCGAGGTAGAGCCGGGGCCATGCGGTCGCCAAGGAGTCGCCGGTATCCATGGCGATCGTCTTTGACGGCTGCTCGATCTCGACTACCCGGATCCCCGGGAAGCTGCGCGCAATCTCGGCGGTATCGTCAGTGCAGCCATTGCAGACCACGAAGATTTCCACGGTTCCCGCGGCCGCCACAGGTTCCAGGCCCCGAAGCGAACGGGCAATCACAGCGTGTTCGTTATGGGCCGGAATGATGATCGAACCGGCGGGAAAAGCACTGGCCGGCCCGCCGTCGTCGTTCTGCCCGGGCGCCGGCACAGCGTGCGGCAAGCCTTCCCAGCTGCCCTTATTGAGCAACGCGCGGAGGGCAGGCCGGTGATCGTGCTGGTACGAGCGCAGGGCCTCCGAGAGCACGGCGGCGCCACGGAAACCCGCAGCGGAAGCGGGCCCGTGGTGTTTTTCCGCATACCGGACACGGTTGACCGCCATCAACGCCGTGAGGGCGGACGAGGATCCGGAGCCGCCCCGGCGGTGGCGCATCCTCGCGGCGGGTTCGAACCAGTCCCGTGCGCCGGCTTCCCGCGCCCGGCGGAAGAGGTCTGTTTCCTCGGAGTAGAGGAAGAAGCGTTCGTCCCACGGCCCGATCTCTTCGGCCAGGTGCGCCTCGATGAGCATCGCGGCACCCGTGGCCCATTCCACGGGATGCGCGTGCTGGTAGCTTTCCCGGTCGTAGTCGATCTCGGAAAGCCAGGCCGGACGTCCCGGAAGGTGGCTGCCGAGGACCGCATCGGCCCAGGCACGGGTAAGGCTCGGCTCCCGGCGCAAGGACGGGTAGATTGAACCGTCTTCGTCCAGCAGGGCGGGCACTACGATGCCTGCCTTGGAGTAGCGCTGCCGACGGATGAGGGCGGCGACTGAGCCGCGTTCGATCACAAGGTCAGGATTGGCAACCAACAGGTACTTGACGTCGCCACAGTGTTGTTGGGCCGCGTTGATTCCACCCGAGTAGCCGAGGTTGCCGCCGGTGTCGAACGAAATCACGTCCCCGTGGCGTGCGAGGGCCTCCAAGGTCCCGTCCGAGGAACCGTTGTCCGCCACGATGACACGGAGCCATTGGTCCGCAGCCTCGGCCCGAAGGCTTTCGATCAGGAGGTCGACGTCCTGCGCGTTGTTATAGGTGACCACAAGGACAGCGACGTCGGCTGGTTGCCCCGCGGAGGCGAAGGCCCGGTTGCCCGCCGGGGGCGGCGCGCAGCCGACACCTGCGGACGCGACAAATTGTTCGCGTTGTTCCTCGGCCTGCTCCCGCACGACAGAACTGTTGATGCGCAGCGAAGCGTAAGCCGGGGGACCGTCCAGCAGGTAGCGGCGAGCCAGCCGACGCGGCTCCAGGGCGAGGCGCCACGCCCATTCCAGGCCCTTCGAGCTCACCCATTCCGGGGCGCGCTTTACCCGGCCCGCCAGGAAGTCGACCACGGCGCCGAAAGCCAGCAGCACTGAAGCGCCCGTGAGGGATCCGTATTCAGCGATCCAAAGTTCTTGCCGGGGCTTCCCCAAACCCACCACGAGAATGTCCACCCCCGCGGCGGCGATCTCCGCCGCTATCCCGGTTGAAACCTCCGCGTCGGTAAGGTCATCCCTGCTCGGCGACCAGAAACCGGCAAGGAGGAGCCCGGGCCGTTCGCGCGCCAACCTTTCCTTCAAGGACTCCTGGGCTGCACGGGCACCACCTAAGAAGCCGACGCTGAGGTTGAGGGACGTGGCGACATCCAGCAACGGTCCAATAAGGTCGCTACCGGCGAGCCGCGGCCATTGCCGCCCGGTCAGCCGCTGGGCCTGGGACACGAGCGGGGCACCATCCAAGAGGGTAAGCCACTCGAGCGAACACGCCCCCTCCGGAACACCGGAATCGCCACCCAACACCGAAGCCCACCTGCTGCCTGCGCCGAAGTGGTTGATATGGTCCAGGTTCGCGGAAGCAACCGCCAACGGAGCCTCGTCCTTTCGCAGGGCCCGCGCCGCGATGAAATCGATCGCCGCCTGAAGCGCGAAGAGATCCACCTCCGCTCCGCCCAGGACAACCCGTGAAGGGGCAGTGTCCGCCGAACCGGCCTCGAAGGTTCGGCGCTCGCCGGGTTCCGGAATGCTGGACTCCGGAACGCCGGGTTCCGGAGTGCCGGGTCCGGCGAAGCCGTAGAACGCCGGCACGGCTTCCGCCATGGTCCGTGTCCCGGTGGTTGGCAGGATCAAGAGTTTGGAAACCATCGTCCTGAGGCCTTGAACGGTTTTCACGCTGAGTCATCCCTTCGGGGCGGGTCCTGGCTGCTTGCTGCTATTTGGTGCTACTGGGTGCTGAAGATGGCGTCGACCCAGTAGTTGGTGTTGTTGTAGCTGTTGGTGGGGAAGGCGGCGTTGCCGTAGTTGTAGACGCCGTTGGGTCCGTCGGTTCCGCTGGCGAGGCCGTGGAGTGGTGGGTTGTCGGCGGCGCTGCTGAAGTATCCGCTGGTGGCGGAGTAGTTGCCGTTGGGGGCGTAGTAGGAGACGAGGTAGGTGGTGTTGGCGGTGATGGCGACGGGGGTGGTGAACGTTGCTTGTTGCCAGCCGCTGGCGGTTTCGTTGGTGAAGGTGACGGAGGCCAGGAGGGAGCCGGTGCCGGACCAGAGGTAGCCGGTGTGGGTTCCGGTGTTTTGGCTGCCTTTGTAGAAGCGGACGCCGGTGATGTTGCCGGCGACGTCGGAGCGGAACTTCATGCCCAGTTCGACGGCGCTGGTGTCGTTGACGTTGATGGTGGCTGGTGTGGAGGTGGCGCTGAAGACCGTGCACGGGCAGGAGGATGGTGCGGCTGCGGTGGTGAAGGTCCAGGTGTAGGGGGCGGTCATGGTTTGGCCGGTGGAGTTGGTGGCTCCGCTGATGGTGGCCGTGTAGGTGGTGCTGTAGGCCAGGGCCGCTGTGGGGGTGAAGGTCGCGGTGTTGTTTCCGCTGTTGTAGCTGGAGGTTCCCGGGACTGCGGTGTTGCTGGCGTCCTTGAGGGTGAAGGTGACCGAGGATGCGGTCACGGCCTGGCTGAACGTTGCCGTGGGCGCGGTGCCGACGGGTACGGCGGTGGCGCTGCTGGCCGGGTTTGTGGAGCTCACGGTTGGTGCGGTGGGTTGGCCGGTGGTGCTGAAGATGGCGTCGACCCAGTAGTTGGTGTTGTTGTAGCTGTTGGTGGGGAAGGCGGCGTTGCCGTAGTTGTAGACGCCGTTGGGTCCGTCGGTTCCGCTGGCGAGGCCGTGGAGTGGTGGGTTGTCGGCGGCGCTGCTGAAGTATCCGCTGGTGGCGGAGTAGTTGCCGTTGGGGGCGTAGTAGGAGACGAGGTAGGTGGTGTTGGCGGTGATGGCGACGGGGGTGGTGAACGTTGCTTGTTGCCAGCCGCTGGCGGTTTCGTTGGTGAAGGTGACGGAGGCCAGGAGGGAGCCGGTGCCGGACCAGAGGTAGCCGGTGTGGGTTCCGGTGTTTTGGCTGCCTTTGTAGAAGCGGACGCCGGTGATGTTGCCGGCGACGTCGGAGCGGAACTTCATGCCCAGTTCGACGGCGCTGGTGTCGTTGACGTTGATGGTGGCTGGTGTGGAGGTGGCGCTGAAGACCGTGCACGGGCAGGAGGATGGTGCGGCTGCGGTGGTGAAGGTCCAGGTGTAGGGGGCGGTCATGGTTTGGCCGGTGGAGTTGGTGGCTCCGCTGATGGTGGCCGTGTAGGTGGTGCTGTAGGCCAGGGCCGCTGTGGGGGTGAAGGTCGCGGTGTTGTTTCCGCTGTTGTAGCTGGAGGTTCCCGGGACTGCGGTGTTGCTGGCGTCCTTGAGGGTGAAGGTGACCGAGGATGCGGTCACGGCCTGGCTGAACGTTGCCGTGGGCGCGGTGCCGACGGGTACGGCGGTGGCGCTGCTGGCCGGGTTTGTGGAGCTCACGGTTGGTGCGGTGGGTTGGCCGGTGGTGCTGAAGATGGCGTCGACCCAGTAGTTGGTGTTGTTGTAGCTGTTGGTGGGGAAGGCGGCGTTGCCGTAGTTGTAGACGCCGTTGGGTCCGTCGGTTCCGCTGGCGAGGCCGTGGAGTGGTGGGTTGTCGGCGGCGCTGCTGAAGTATCCGCTGGTGGCGGAGTAGTTGCCGTTGGGGGCGTAGTAGGAGACGAGGTAGGTGGTGTTGGCGGTGATGGCGACGGGGGTGGTGAACGTTGCTTGTTGCCAGCCGCTGGCGGTTTCGTTGGTGAAGGTGACGGAGGCCAGGAGGGAGCCGGTGCCGGACCAGAGGTAGCCGGTGTGGGTTCCGGTGTTTTGGCTGCCTTTGTAGAAGCGGACGCCGGTGATGTTGCCGGCGACGTCGGAGCGGAACTTCATGCCGAGTTCCACCGCATTCGGGTCACTGACGCTTACTGTCGAAGGGGTCGACGTAGCGCTGAACACGGTGCACGGGCAAGCCGGCGGCGCCGCCGTGGTGAAGGTCCAGGTGTAGGGGGCGGTCATGGTTTGGCCGGTGGAGTTGGTGGCTCCGCTGATGGTGGCCGTGTAGGTGGTGCTGTAGGCCAGGGCCGCTGTGGGGGTGAAGGTCGCGGTGTTGTTTCCGCTGTTGTAGCTGGAGGTTCCCGGGACTGCGGTGTTGCTGGCGTCCTTGAGGGTGAAGGTGACCGAGGATGCGGTCACGGCCTGGCTGAACGATGCCGTGGGTGCCGTGCCGACGGGCACGGCGGTGGCGCTGCTCGCAGGTGTTGTCGAAGAAACCGTCGGCGGCGGTGGTGGAGCGGCGGTGGTGAACGTCCAGGAGTAGGGCGAAGTCATGGTCTGGCCGGCGCTGTTGGTGGCGCCGCTCACCGTTGCGGTGTAGCTGGTGCTGAAGGCCAAGGCCGAGGTAGGCGTGAACGAGGCGGTATTGGTGCCGGCGGTGTAGCTGGACGTTCCGGGTACCGCTGTGTTGCTGGCGTCCTTAAGGGTGAAGGTGACCGACGAAGCTATGACGGCCTGGTTGAACGTTGCCGTAGGAGCCGTGCTGGTTGGAATGGCTGTGGCATTGTTCGCGGGTGCGCTGGAAGAAACGGCCGGCGGTGGCGGAGGCGCGGTAGTCGTGAATGTCCATGTATAAGGCGCCGTCATGGCTTGTCCGGCGCTGTTGGTGGCTCCGCTGATCGTGGCTGTGTAGGTGGCGCTGTTGGCCAAGGTCGCGGTGGGGGTAAAGGTCGCGGTGTTGGTTCCGCTGTTGTAGCTGGAGGTTCCGGGTACCGCGGTGTTGGTGGCGTCCTTGAGGGTGAAGGTGACCGAGGATCCGGTCACGGCCTGGTTGAACGTCGCCGTGAGGGCCGTATTAGTGGCAACGCCGGTCGCATTGTTCGCCGGAGACGTCGTGGAAACGGCAGGTGCCGTGCTCGATGGAACGAAGATCGCGTCCACCCAGTAGTACTCGGCGTCGTAGGAGTTCGTGGGGAACGCCGATGACGGGCCGTAGTTGTACATGCCGTTGGGGGTGCCGGGCACGCTCCGCGGGTAGTGCAACGGTGCGCTGTCTACCCGGCTGTTTCCGGCGGGCGGCGGCGACGGATGGAGGTAGAAGTACGCCGTGTCTTCGGTGTAGTGCCCGGCCGGAGCGTAGTAGGAGACCGTGTAGATGGTGTTTGCTGTCACGGAAAGCGGCGGTGAGAAGTTCGCGGTCTGCCAACCTGTGGCGGATTCGCCGGTGAAGGTCACCGTGGCGAGTCGCTGCCCGCTGGCGGACCAGATGTTGCCGATGTGCGTTCCGGTGTTCTTGGCTGCTTTGTAGAAGCGCACGCCCGTGATGGTTCCGTTCACCTCGGAGTAGAACTTCGCCCCCACCTCGATGGCGGTCGGGTCTCCGGCATCAGCGACGGCGGGCGTGACGTTGACACCGGAGAGGCTGCACGGGCAGGCAATGTTGGTGACAGTTCCCGACGACGGCGACTCGATATTGCCGCTGTCATCAACGGCCCGTGAGCGAATGGTCGAGGTGGGGTTGCCGTGGGCGTTCCAGGTGTACGTCCAATTCGTCGTGCCGGTGGCCGGATGCCAGGTGGTGCCGTTGTCGGTGGAAACTTCGACGCCGGTGACCACTCCGCCGCCGGTGTCCGACGCCGTTCCGCTGACTGTGACGATGGTTCCGTCGGCGATGTTCGCACCGAAAGCGGGCGAGATGATGGTCGACGTCGGTGCGGTTGTGTCCGTGGACTTCGAGGCGGCCACCAGCCCGCTGATGAGCGTGGTGGGCTGGACGCCCATGTCGGCGAAGAGGTTGACGGTTGCCTGCTGCATGTTCTTGTCCACCGCCTTGCCGGTGGTGAATCCGTCAAGTCCCCACGCCCATTGGACGGTTCCGGCGCCGAAGACGAGCGCGCCGCTTGGCGCCTCGTACATCGTGAGGTTATGGGTGGCGGTCTTCCCGGTGGCGGTCTGTGAACCATAGTCGGTGAAGACTTCCGCCGAGGTGTTCGTTGTTGAGGACATGTCGAAGAGGCCGGCTGGCCGGAACCCGTTGTCGGCGTCGATATCCCACTCATAGCCCAGCGTTCCCAACCCTGCCCCGAGGGTCACGGTGCTTCCCGGCGCCATGGTGGCAATCGATGTGTTACGCCATAACCGGAGCTTGCTGTACTGGTAGGGAACCGTGATGTCGGTGGTTCCTGAATTGACCAGGAAGAACTGACCGGTCATTGAATTCTCCGGGTTTCCGCCCCCGGTGGATGTCCCGAATCGTGGGTCCCGGTACGTGCCTGTCCAGGTGACCGGATCCGTCGGTGCATTGAAGTGGGTGTCCTTGTAGGCCACGAGGGTCCGCCCGGGAGTGCTGGTTCCGGCGTAGCTCGATTCCCAGCGGGTACGCCAGAAGGACTCGTTTCCGCTGAAGAACGCGAGGTTTACTCCGGCATCCCGGGCGGCTTCGACGTTCGCGCGTTGGTCGGCGGACCAATATTCGTCGTGGCCGGAGGACATAAAGGTCTTGTGGTTGAGGAGCAGGGAGCCGCTGGTGGCTACGTCATTGCTGCTCGTGTAGCTGATGTCATAGCCGTTGGCCTCCATGAACCGGATCATGGGGTACTCGGCGTACATCAGCCAGCTGCGTCCCTGGTCGTCTTCGGCCGTGTGGAACGGGCGGTTGTAGGAAACTTTGAAGGCGCCTTTGTAGGCTTGCGGGTTTCCCGGCGGGCAGGCCACGGTGCAGGTGTACAGGCTGTTGCCGCCGTACGTGTTGTAGGCCTCCCACGTCGCATCCGAGGTGGAGATCAGTACGTCCGAATGGGCCGCGTCGTTGCGGACGACGAACGGTATGAGGCTTGCCCCATTGGTGTCGTTGCGGACGAGCCGGGCGATATAGACGCCGGAAACCGCCGTGGACGGAACCGCCCAGGAAGCCGAAACCGCCCAGTTCCCGCAATCGATGAGGCCGGTGTCGGAGTAGGTGCTGCAGGCCGGCTGTGATTGCGGCAGCGCGGCGGAGGGAAGCAAGTTGGCGGCGACTTTGCGGGCACCCGACCCCTGGTAATACCCGAGCCGGTAAATGTCGATATGGTACGCCGAGGCCGGAGTCAGGATCTTGAACGAGATCGTTTGGCCGATGTTGACGCTCATCGACGTCCCGTACCCCTGGATGGTGGAGTCGCCGGCTCCGGACACTTGCCATTCCGAGGCAGGGTTCCCCGGAAGGGTGTTCTCGCAAGCCACCGGACTTGTGATCGGCGCGGTGCACGGATTCGTCGCGGCCACGGCCGGGACAGCCGGAACCTGCAACGTCAGGAGCGCTCCGATCAGTGCCAAGACGGTTGGGAGGACCAAGTGGCGCACTGCCAGGGGGAAAGTTCGGTTGGAGCTCATGTCACGACCCGCTTCTGTCCAAAGTTGGTTCAGGCACTCAATGACGGAAGCATATGGATGGGTGCGGGGACGGGGCACGAGTAGCGGTACCCGTCTTTTCAGCCTCCGCACGCGGGGGCGGCGACGGGTTTTACCTGTTTTCCGGAGTTGGGCATGCGAGTGTCCAAGGGGCCGGAAACCGGAGGATGGAAGCGTTGCCCAGGTGAAGGTGATGCCTTGGTGCATGGGCGGCAGTTGCCCTTGCCGAGCAGCGCCTGGTGCCGTGTGCAGAAGAGACCAGGGCCCTCGTCTACGAGAGGCTTGCCCGATCCATGGCTTCGGAGACGATGTGCTCCGCGATGGCCATCGACGACGTCGCGCCAGGAGACGGGGCATTCCGGACGTGGACCAGCCGGTTCGTCCCGGTGATCACGAAGTCATCCACGAGGCTGCCGTCCCGGGCCATGGCCTGGGCCCGGATCCCGCGGGGTCCGCGTGTGACGTCGCCTGCTTGGAGTTCCGGAACGTATTTCCGGGCTTCCTCGACGAAGGCGCGGCTGCTAGCGACGAGCCGCGCTTCCCGTGCGGCGGTGGGAAGGTTGCCGGCGGCGAACCGCCAGAATCCGGGAAAGCCCAGGACCTCGCCCAGGTCACCGGGGGACACCTGCACGCGCCGGTAGGCTTCGCGTCCTGCGGCCAGGAACGCATTGGGACCCACCATGATGGCACCGTCGATGCGTTTGGTGAGGTGGACGCCAAGGAAGGGATACCGCGGGTCCGGGACAGGATAGATGAGGCCCTTCACCAAGCCGCGTTTTTCCGGCCGGAGCAGGTAGTAGTCGCCGAAGAACGGTACGATCCTGGGATTGGCGGGGTCTCCGGAAGCATGCGCCAGGCGATCGGACTGCAGGCCCGCGCACGCGATGACGAGGTCGTACGCTTCAGTCCCGCGTGTGGAGGCCACCCGGATTTCGGGTCCGCGCTGCTCGATGCCCGTCACAGCCACTCCGAGCGCCACGGCGCCACCGGCGTCGGCGACATCCTGGGCCAGCGCGTTGGTGACCGCGCGGTAGTCGACGATTGCGGTCCGCGGCGAATGCAGGGCCGCCATCCCGCGCGCGTGGGGCTCGACGGCGGCAAGCTCGTCTGCGTTGATCATGCGGACATCGGGCACTCCGTTGGCGATGGCCCGGCCATGGATGGCTTCGAGCCGCCCGAGTTCGCTCGCGTTGTGGGCCACCACCACTTTGCCGCATTCCTCGTAGTCCATGCCCTTCCCGGCCGTGAATTCCTGGAGTAGTTCGACTCCGCGGCGGCACAGCCTGGCCTTGAGGCTCCCGGGTTCGTAATACAGGCCTGCATGCACTACGCCGCTGTTGTGGCCCGTCTGGTGTGCGGCCAGTTCGCTTTCCTTCTCGAACACGGTCACGTCCACGTTGCCCAGGCTCCGGGTGAGCTGGCGTGCGACGGCGACCCCGATGATGCCGCCACCGACGACTGCCGCGCGGACCCTTTTCATGCCTGGCGGGCTTCTTTGAGCGTGTCACCGTCTTTGATGTAGCGTTCTCCGGTTTCGGGACAGACCAATTCGTCGCCGTCCGGGTGCAGGCGGTGTCCCGACTTTCCCACCCAGCCGATTTGCCTGGCAGGGACACCGGCGACCAGGGCGAACGCCGGAACGTCCTTGACGACGACGGCGCCCGCGGCCACCGTTGCCCACTTCCCGATCGTGATGGGCGCGACGCAGACGGCGCGCGCTCCGATGGCCGCCCCGTCCTCGATCGTCACGCCGACGGGTGTCCAGTCGTCGGCGGACTTCAGTACGCCGTCAGGGCTTACGGCGCGGGGGTAGGTGTCGTTGGTGAGGACGGCAGCCGGTCCAATGAAAACTCCCTCGCCAAGCCGGGCGGGCTCATAGACGAGGGAATAGTTTTGAAGTTTGCAATTGGATCCGATGTGGACTCCGGGCCCGACGTAGGCTCCCCGGCCGATGGTGCAGTTTTCGCCGAGGCTCGCATCTTCCCTGATGTGGGCAAGGTGCCAAATCCTTGTGCCTGCACCGATGCTGGCACGCTCTGAGACATCGGCACTTGGTTCAACGGAAGTCATGGAAGCACGTCCCCTATCGAGCGATTGAATGGGTCCAATGAATCGCAGCCGCGGTCCGCCCGGGATTAAAAGCCGGACGAACCCTGGCCTGCGACGATTGTAAACACGTTTGGCGCCCGATAGCAGGAGATCGTGGACGAAACCCGCAACGCTAGTCCGGCTTCACTCCAAACTCTGCCGCGCTGACAAATTCGATGGAGGTGAAGGTCTCGTCGCCAACAACCCAGGCATTGTGGCCGGGTGGAATGGTGTACGAATCGCCTTGGGAAATGGTGATCTTCTTGCCATCGGTGGTTTCGACTTCAAGGGTTCCGGCGACGCAGAATCCTACGTGGTTTGCCTGGCAGGAGTCCGTCTGGACCACGGGCTTGATGCAGCCTTCCCAGCTCCATCCGGGCTCGAACGTCAAACGTCCGATGGTGTAGTCACCCACGGTGACGACGTCCACCACGGTCTTGTCCGGGCGGCGGGACTCATCGGGAGAATTGTGCGACTTAACTTCCAGCTGCGTGACGACATTGACAGTCATGGTCTTCTCACAAGGGTGCAGGAGCCTGATGTGACAGGTCCGCAACGTGGCTCTGCGCAACGGACCCATGTGTCTGCCCACCGCCGGGGGCACTCACGGTGTGTCGCGGCAGCGGGCAGGCGGTCGTTTACTTGCAATCTCTACCATCCTCCGGCGCCCCCGTGTTGTCGAGGGTTCCAGCGGGGGATAGATTGGTGCAGCGTGACTCCACCCGATCTTGAAGCGTCGTTGCAGCCGTTGTTCGAAACTCTGCGCCGGTTCCCCGACGTCGAAGCCGACAACCTGCAGGCTTACGATGCCACCGACCGGCTGCTCCTCGAAACAGCAGCGCCCTTCATCGCGGATCCAAGGCTCCAGCTCGCGGTGGTCGGCGACCGTTACGGGGCCTTGGCGTTGGGCGCCCTCGCCGCTCTCGGCGTCGAACGCGTCCGCGTGGCGCAGGACCTGTACACGGGCCGCCTGGCTCTTCGGCGGAACGCCGAGGCGTCCGGCTTGTCCGGCCGTTTCGACCAGCTGGAGTTGGGGGCCGGGCTGCTCGACGGCGTCCAACTGGTGATCATGCAGCTGCCCAAATCGCTCGGCGAACTGGAAGAGGTTTCCGACGCCGTTGCCCGCTTTGCTGCCCCGGGTGCGGTCCTGCTCGCTGGCGGACGGGTCAAGCACATGTCCCTCGGCATGAACACTGTCCTGGAACGGAACTTCGAAACGGTCCAGCCCCAACTCGCCCAGCGCAAGTCGCGCGTCCTGCTCGCTACCGGCCTCCGGCGTCCGGCCACGCCTCCGACCTTCCCCGCCAGCACCCACAACGAAGAACTGGGTATCACTGTCCGGGCGCACGGAGCCGTTTTCTCGGGGACGAAGCTCGACATCGGCACCCGCTTCCTGCTCGGTTTCATGGACAAGATTCCCGATGCCCGCCACGCCGTCGATCTCGGTTGCGGTACCGGGATCCTTGCCGCGATGTACGCGAAATCGCGGCCGAATGCCCGGGTGACGGCGACCGACCAATCGGCGGCTGCCGTCGCGTCCGCGAAGGCGACGACGGAAGCCAACGGACTCGGTGAGCGGATCACGGTGGTCCAGGACGACGCGATGTCCGGCTTTGAACCCGGAAGCGCGGACCTTGTCTTGCTGAATCCACCGTTCCACCTCGGCGCCAGCGTCCACGCCGGGGCGGCGATGAAAATGTTCGAGGCAGCTGCGCGGGTCCTCGCCCCCGGTGGTGAATTGTGGACCGTGTACAACAGCCATCTGCAGTATCGCCTCGCGCTGGAACGCCTGATTGGTCCGACAACCGAGGTGGGCAGGAACCCGAAGTTCACGGTGACGCGGAGCGTTAAACGGGACTGACCCTCAATCTCCACCCAGCAATTGCGCCACCGCAAACCGTCCGACGCCGGCCATTCCGGGGTTGTCGTCCGAGAATGTGACCATCGCCGTCGCGAGGGCCACCGCCCAGCCACGCGCGCGGACCCAGTCGCCGGCACCGACGGCGGGACCGAGCGCCGAGACGAAGCGGTGCCGCGCGCCGTCGTCGAACATCAACCACGCGACGGCGAGGTCGACGGCGGGGTCCCCGGCACCGAGGTCCCCGAAGTCGATGACTGCGGCAAGGTGGCCGGCAGGCTTCAGCAGCACGTTGGCCGGATGGAGGTCCCCGTGGAACCACAACCGAGGCCCGGACCATGCGGGCGCGGCGCAGGCGCGCAACCAGATGTCCCGCAATCGCCCGGCATCGGGATAGCGCCGTGCATCGGCCAGCCGTTCCTGGACCACGCTGGACCGGGCCGCCAACGGAACTCCGCGGACCGGGTTGATGGGCGCTCCGGCCGGGGCGGGCACGTGGATGGCGAGAAGGAATGCGGCCAGGTCTTCGGCGGCGGCTTTCCGGGCCGCGTGCGGAACGAGGGTCGCGGGGATTCCTTCCAGCAACGGGACCACGCTCCACGGCCAAGGGTATTTTCCGCTCGGGCGTCCGTTGTGGATCGGGGCAGGAACCGGAACCGGCGAATGCAGGGCATAGCCAGGCAGGTACCGCTGTTCGTGGAGCACCAAGTGCGCCGCGGCCTCGCGCCTGGGCAACCGCACGGCCATTTCGTTGCCAAGCCGGTAGATGACGTTGTCCCATCCGTTGGCGAACAACGTCAGGGGAAGATCGGAAAACGCCGGCGCTTGTTCCTTGAGCAGCTCTTTCACGAGAGCCGCGGTGATGTGCACTTCGGCGCGGGGCATCACTGCCATGTGATGCCTCCAGCCTGTGTTCCCGGTGTCCGTTCCAGGTGACCAGCGTGTAGGCATACCGGGACGCGCACACGTGCCGTACCATGCAAAATGCAATAGCATTCTTCCAGCGATTTTAGGGGAATACGTGACTGAGATCCGCCAGCCCACTCCGAGGCGCGGAACCAATCTGCCACGCATGGGGGACTTCAATCTGACCGTCATCCTGGACGCCATCAGGCGTTCGTCGGGCGGCCTGAGCCGGGTGGAACTTGCCCAGATCGTGGGTCTTTCACCCCAAACCATCTCGAACATTTCGCGCCGCCTCCTGGACCAACGGCTCATTGTCGAAGCCGGCAAGGAAGGCAGCGGCCCGGGCAAGCCCCGCACCATCCTCCGCCTGAACCCTGCCGGGATGTACGCGCTCGGCGTCCATGTGGATCCCGCGGTCATCACGTCCGTGGTTCTGGACCTGGTGGGTGACGTCGTGAAGCATTCCCGCATTCCCACCCCCGCCGGGAGCAACCCGCAGCGGGTCATCTCCGCCATCGCGGACGAGATCAAGTCGTTGATTGAGGACTCCGGCGTCGATCCGGGGAAGATCGCCGGGCTGGGGGTCGCAGCTCCCGGGCCCATCGACCTTGACGAAGGGACCGTGGTGGATCCGCCGCTACTGGTCGGCTGGGACCGGGTGTATCTTCGGGACGCACTGGCCGAGGCCACGGGACTCGAAACCCTCGTGGACAAGGACGTTACCAGCGCCGCGGTCGCGGAGACCTGGGCCGGCGGACCCAGCGGTGCGGGGAGCTTTGTCTTCATGTACATGGGTACGGGCATCGGTTGCGGAATTGTCCTGAACGACGAAGTGGTCCGTGGAACGTCCGGCAATGCCGGTGAAATCGGGCACATCATTGTGGACCCGGACGGGCCCCCTTGTGACTGCGGCCTCCGGGGATGCGTCAAGTCATCGTGCATCCCGCAGGTCCTCGTGGCCGAGGCCGAAGAACAAGGGATCCTGGACGGCGGGCGGAAGGGCACGGAAGGCCCGGAGGTGCAGGAAGGTTTCGCCAGGCTGTGCGATGCCGCTGATGCCGGTGACGAACGGGCCATCGCGATCATCGACAAGTCTGCGGTCCTCGTGGCCCGGGCCGTCGCCGTCGTCACCAATACGCTGGATGTTGAACGCGTTGTCTTCGGCGGGCCCTTCTGGGCCCGCATGTCCGAACGCTACCTGGAACGCATCCCGGCCTTGCTTGCCGCGAACAGTGCGGCAAACAGCATCCACGGGATAGAGGTCGTCGGGACCGGAGTGGGCGAAGACGTGGGCGCCATCGGCGCGGCCTGCCTCGTCCTGGAACATACGCTTGCGCCGCGCGCCCAGCGGCTCTTGTTGGAGGGGTGAACCAACCCACGAAGCCCCGCTTGCGGGGCCGCAAATATCAATATCGGTAACAGGCTGGGCCAGCTGAAGTGTGGGGGCTGCAGCCGCTTGAAGATCGGAGCATCATGCGTCGTCGTGCCCGGATGGGGGCAGCATTGTTCGGCGTATTGGCCCTGCTGGCCTCTGCCGCGTGTTCCAGCCAACCGCAAGCCAATGAGAAGCAGGCGATCAAGGTCGTCTACCAGAAAACGGACTCGTTCACGGCTTTGGACAAAGTGTTCAAGGACGCCAAACAAGAATTCGAAGCCGCGAACGCCGGCGTCACCGTGGATCTCCAACCGATCCAGGCGAACGACGACGATTACGGCACCAAACTCGCACTCGCCCAGCGGTCTCCGGACACGGCGCCCGATGTCTTCTACGAGGACACCTTCAAGGTCCGCTCCGACGTCGACGCCGGGTACTTGCTCAAGCTCGACTCGAAGCTCGCCACGTGGAGCGACTGGTCGACCTTCAACGAAGGCGCGAAAGCTGCGGGACGCGGTGACGACGGCGGCATCTACGCTGTTCCGCTCGGCACCGACACGAGGGCCATCTGGTACAACAAGACCGTCCTCCGGAAGGCGGGGATCCCCGTCCCGTGGCAACCGAAGACCTGGGATGACATCCTGTCCGCCGCGAGGAAGCTGAAGGCAGCCGACCCGAGCCTGGTGCCGTTCAACATGTACGCCGGCAAAGCGACGGGCGAGGGGACCGTGATGCAGGGTTTCTACGAACTGCTCTATGGCACGGGAAGCCCGCTGTATTCGGAGAGCGACAAGAAATGGGTGCTCGGTTCCAAGGGATTCACTGATTCGCTCCAGTTCCTGAAGACGCTGTACGACGAGAAGCTCGCGGTGGATCCGGCGGATGCCCTCGACTCAAACGTGTGGAAAAAGGTCTTCGGAGAGTGGCTTCCCCAAGGAAAGATGGGAGCCACAGTGGAAGGTTCCTACGCACCGTCTTTCTGGCAGAAGGGCGGATCCTACGAATGGCCCGGCTACGCGCAGGATATGGGCGTGGCCATGTTCCCCACCCAGTTCGGGCAGGATCCCGGGAGAGTGAGCATGTCCGGCGGATGGGCGCTGGCGGTCGGGGCGAAGACCAAGAACGCGGACCTGGCCTTCAAGTTCCTTACCACCGCCATGAGCAAGAAGAATGCGCTGGCTTTCGACGTGAACAATTCCCAGATCGCCGTGCGCACTGACGTAGCTTCCGATCCCGGATACCAGGCCGCCAATCCGTTCGTGAAGGATGTGTCCAACCTCGTGGACGTGACCCATTTCCGCCCGGCGACAGCGGACTACCCGAGCATCTCGCTCGCGGTCCAGGAAGCCACCGAGGCCGTCATCACAGGCAAGCGGAGTCCCGCGGAAGCCGCCGCCGACTACGACGCATCGGTCAGGAAACTCGTCGGCGACGCCAAAGTCATCCAAAAGTGACGAATGGCAGTGCCTGACTCAACCCGACGCCGGGCTACAAAGCGCGGCATCATCCGGCTCCTCCCGGTAGTGCCGTCCATCCTCCTCCTGGCCTTGTTCTTCCTGGCTCCGGTGGCGTGGTCCTTCGGTGCGTCCTTTACTGACGCCGCACTGACCGGAAAGGCCGCCCTCCATCCCCAATGGGTCGGGGTGGACAACTACGCGAGGATGCTGGGCGACGCGGTCTTTCCGCTCGCGGCGTGGTTGACGGTGGTTTTCGTGGGTGCTTCCGCGATCCTCGGGCAAAACCTGTTGGGACTGGCCATCGCCGTTCTCATGGGCAAGGCCGGGGGAGCCATGAGTTCGTTCGTCGGCACCGCGGTGGTTGCGGCGTGGGTCCTTCCTGAGATCGTTGCTGCCTTCGCGGCGTACGCGTACTTCAGCCAGGACGGCACCCTCAACCAGGTCTTGGGGATGTTCGGCTTGCGGGGCGCTAACTGGCTCTATGCCCTCCCGATGGCCACGATCATCCTCGCCAATATCTGGCGCGGCACCGCGTTCTCGATGCTCGTCTACCGGGCGGCGCTTTCGGAGGTTCCCCGCGACGTTTCAGAAGCCGCGCTCATGGACGGTGCGCGTGGCTGGCAGCGTTTGGCCTACATCACGCTCCCGATCATCCGGGGCAGCATCGCCACCAACTTGATGCTGATCACCTTGCAGACGCTTGCGGTCTTCACGCTTATTTGGGTCATGACCGCCGGCGGCCCCTCCAACGCGAGCACCACTTTGCCCGTTCTCGCTTACCAGGAAGCGTTCAAGCTCGGCGATATCGGCTATGGCACCGCGATCGCTTCAGTACTGATCCTGATCGGCCTGGTTTTCGGGGCGGCCTACGTCAGGTTGCTCCGCGGGGACAAGCAGTGACATCCTTCCGGGCTGCCAGAGCGCTTACCGTACAGCGCCCGACGGCGGCACGCGCCGGTGCGCGCGGGGCGCGGCTGGCTGCCAACTCGGCTTTGGGCGTGATCGGCTTGTGCTTCGTGCTTCCCTTGGCCTGGCTTCTTCTCGCGTCTGTCGACCCGCACGCCGGTTACCAGACGCGTTGGCCCGCATCGCCGTCGTTCGCCAATTTCGCTGCTGTCCTGACGCCCGAGCTGTTGCTCCAACCACTAGTTAACAGTTTCCTGTTGTCGGCCGGCACGGCGATCGTGAACCTGGTGGCCGCCGTCATGGCGGCCTATCCGCTGTCCCGCTACAGGTCCCGGTTCAACAAGCCTTTTATGTATTCGATCTTGATCGGCACATCCCTCCCGGTCACCGCGATCATGGTGCCGGTCTATGGCCTGTTCGTACAGTTGCAGTTGCTGGATTCGATGCCCGCCACCATCTTCTTCATGGCGACCACCACGCTGCCGATGGCCATTTGGATGACCAAGAACTTCATGGACTCGGTGCCCTTGGAACTGGAAGAAGCCGCTTGGATGGACGGCGCCTCAGGACCGGCGACGCTGCGGAAGATCGTCCTGCCCCTCATGCGCCAAGGCTTGGGCGTTGTGTTCGTCTTCGTCTTCATCCAGGCGTGGGGGAACTTCTTCGTCCCGTTCATCCTGTTGCTGACCACGGCTAAGCAACCGGCCTCCGTTTCAGTCTTCAGCTTCTTCGGCCAGCATGGCGCGATCGCCTACGGGCAGCTCGCCGCGTTTTCCATCCTGTATTCGGTTCCCGTGCTCGTCCTGTACACCGTGGTGGCACGGGGCTCAAAGTTTGAGCTCTCCCCGTCGATTGCTGCGTAGGTGTCGTTTTGACTTTCCAGCCCCTAAACGGCGCTTACGCAGCAGCCGATGGAAGGTCAAGGGCTAGTCGATGTCCTCCATGATGGTGCCGTAGGGGAGTGTTTCATCCAGGTGGGCCTGGTGGCCTGTGGAACCCGGGTTATAGATCACCCGGACACCGTGGAGCTTGTCAGCCGCGGATTGCATCAAAATGGGCCGGATGGTCTGTACGAACTTTTCATCCTTGCCGTCGAGGTACTCCTGGTAACTGTCTGGAAGCTGGATCATGGCAAAAGGATAGTCCCGGGCAGGCGTCCTGAGGAGGCTTCGGGAGGGGCTTGTCCAGTGGGGTTTCGGATTGGACGGCCCGCGGAGAATACCGGGGCGAAGAATGTTCAGAAATCAGCCGAAACGTAGCGTAAAACTGCGTCTTAATTCGGCGGACGATTGTGGCGCCCCGGCCCCCGATCTAGAGTCGTACACAAGTTACCGCGGTAACGTGTCAGCGATCCTCCGCCGGATCTGCTCCTTGAGGGCAGGCAGGAGGGTGTGGGTGCCCCCATGTGGGCCTGACATTTGCACACGGGCAAACTTCATTCCAGGCGTAACAGTCGCGGCTGCGTCCTGCTGGAGTTCGTTGCGTGTATCCCCAAACTCAATTCACCGATTCTGCAGTCCATGGCCTTGGTTATCAAGTCCATGAACCCAGGCCCGCTGACACACAGCCTAAGGACGCAAATGTCACCACCAAGCCTCATCGACACGCATCCAAATTTGACCGGCGCCGCCCCTGTCGCGCTGTCGTACGAACTCTTCCCGCCGCGCACTCCCGCGGCCGCCGCATCGCTGTGGACCACCATCGGCGAGCTTGAAGCCACGTATCCGGACTACGTCTCGGTCACCTACGGTGCCAGCGGCTCCAACCGGGATACCGCCGTCGAGCTCATCAACCGGCTCCTGCTTGAAACCACCCTGCGTCCGCTGGCCCACTTGACGTGCGTCGGAAACACGCCGGAAGAGCTGGCGGGAATCATTGGCGAGCTCCTGGATAACGGCGTGCGCGGCATCTTGGCCCTGCGCGGCGACCTGCCCAAGGAGAGCGGCCAGCCCGTAGCCGGTTCCTTGCGCTACGCCCAGGACCTCATCGAGCTGATCCGCCGGGTGGAACAGCGGCGTTCGGCTTTGTTGTGCGCGGGAAAGATCGCCGTCGGAGTGGCTGCTTACCCCACCCGCCACCCGGAGTCCCCGAGCATGGAGCACGACGTCGAGGTGCTGCTCGCGAAGCAGCGTTCCGGCGCCGATTTCGCCATCACGCAGGTCTTTTTCCACGCAGAGCAGTACACGGACCTGATCTCCCGTGCCCGGCGTGCCGGTGTCACCATTCCGATCATCCCGGGCGTCATGCCGCTCACGAGCCTTCGCCGCCTCAAGCGGCTGGGCGAGCTGACCGGCGTCGAACCGGCACCGGAGCTCATCGAACGGCTCGCGGCGGCGGACACCGACGCCGAACGTTGCAGGATCGGGGTGCGCGCCACGGTGGACCTCGCCAACGCCGCCTTGGACGCCGGTGCGCCCGGCATCCACCTCTACACGTTCAACGAGCACACGTGCGCCCTGGACGTGTTGGACAAGCTTGCCTTGCCCCGGCCCGCCCGCCCGGCGAGCCGCCTCCACGCCATTGCCCGCCGCCAAGAACTCGTCAGCTGAACAGTCGGTCTCCGGTCCAACGATTTGCACCTACTGCCCAAGGAAACACCCATGACTGAAAAGAACACCCCCACCACTCCGTTCCCGTCGGCTTCGCTTCTCGGCTACCCGCGCATCGGCCGCCGCCGCGAGCTCAAGAAGGCCGTTGAAGCCTACTGGGCCGGCAAGATCGACGCTGCAGCCCTTGACGCCGCCGCCAAGGACATCCAGCTGACGATCGCGAAGCGCCTGCAGGAGCTTGGCCTCACCGAAGCCGCCGCCGTGCCGGGCACCTTCTCCTACTACGACCAGGTCTTGGACACCACAGCGCACCTCGGCGCGGTTCCCGCCCGTTTCGGCAAGCTGCTCAACGCTGAGGGACAGCTGGACATCGACGGCTACTTCACCCTGGCCCGCGGCAACAAGGAACAGCAGCCGCTCGAAATGACCAAGTGGTTCGACACCAACTACCACTACCTCGTGCCGGAAATCGGCCCGGAGACCGAGTTCACCCTCGCGTCCACCCGCAAGGTGGAAGAGTTCGAGTTCGCCCTGGCCAACGGCATCGAAACCCGTCCGTACATCGTGGGGCCGGTAACCTACCTGCTGCTCTCCAAGGCTTCCGACGACGCCCCGGCCGGTTTCGCTCCGTTGTCGCGCCTCGAGGACATCCTCCCGGTATACGTCGAACTCCTCGGCAAGCTCGCTGCCGCGGGCGCCAGCTGGGTCCAGCTCGACGAGCCCGCCTTGGTTGTCGACCAGGACACCCCGGCCGCGGAGATCCAGGCCGCCGTCGCCCGTGCCTACGAGGTCCTCTCCGGTGCGGCTGCCCGTCCTCAGCTCCTCGTCTCCACGCCGTACGGTTCGCTCGACGGCCAGCTCGGCGCCCTCGCAGCGACCAACATCGACGCCCTCCACATCGACGTCTTCAAGGGTGCGGTTCCGTCCGCGGCAGCCCTTGCCGGCCTTGGCGACAAGACCTTGGTTGCCGGCGTCGTGGACGGCCACAACATCTGGCGCAACGACCTCGCAGCATCCGCCGCGAAGCTCGACGAACTGAAGGCCGCGGCCGGCAAGCTTGCCGTCAGCACCTCCACGTCCACCCAGCACGTCCCGCACGACACCGCCGAGGAGACCCAGCTCTCCGAGCAGCTGCGCAGCTGGCTCGCGTTCTCCGACCAGAAGGCCGTTGAAGTCAAGACCCTCGCTGACTACCTGGCCGACCCCGCGTCCGCCAAGGCTGCGATCGACGAAGCGTCCGCCGTGATTGCTTCCCGCGCCACCGCGGAAGGCGTCCAGCGTGCAGACGTCCGTGCCCGCACCGCTGCCCTCACCGAAGCCGACTTCAACCGCTCCGAGTACTCGGTCCGTGAAGCCGCCCAGGAAGCAGCACTGCACCTGCCGCCACTGCCCACCACCACCATCGGCTCCTTCCCGCAGACCTCCGAAATCCGTTCGGCCCGTGCCCGCAACAACAAGGGCGAGCTGAGCGATGAGCAGTACGAGCAGCTCATGAAGGACGAGATCAAGCGCGTCGTCGACTTGCAGGAAGAACTCGGCTACGACGTCCTGGTGCACGGTGAGCCCGAGCGCAACGACATGGTCCAGTACTTCGCGGAGAACCTGGAAGGCTTCGACGTCACGGTCCACGGCTGGGTCCAGTCTTACGGTTCCCGCTGCACCCGTCCTTCGATCCTGTGGGGCGACGTCACCCGTTCGGCTCCCATCACGGTTGCCTGGGCAGAGTACGCGCAGTCCCTGACCAGCAAGCCGATGAAGGGCATGCTGACCGGTCCGGTCACCATCCTGGCCTGGTCCTTCGTCCGTGACGACCAGCCGCTGGGCGAGACCGCCAACCAGGTGGGCCTCGCTCTGCGGGACGAGATCGCAGACCTCGAAGCCGCCGGCATCAAGGTCATCCAGGTGGACGAGCCCGCACTGCGCGAACTCCTCCCGCTGCGCAAGGCCGACCACGAGGCTTACCTGAAGTGGTCCGTGGACTCCTTCCGCCTGGCCACCGCCGGTGCCGCGGACTCCACCCAGATCCACACCCACCTCTGCTACTCGGAGTTCGGCGTGATCATCGACGCGATCGACGGCCTCGACGCCGACGTCACTTCGATCGAAGCTGCCCGCTCCCGCATGGAGGTTGTCCACGACCTCGAGTCCCACGGCTTCGGCCGCGGCGTTGGTCCGGGCGTCTACGACATCCACTCGCCGCGCGTCCCGGCCGAGGCCGAAGTCACCGAGCTCCTGGCAACCGCCGTCAAGCACGTCCCGTCCCGCCAGCTCTGGGTCAACCCGGACTGCGGTTTGAAGACCCGCGGCTACGCCGAGACTGAAGAGTCCCTTCGCAACCTCGTCAAGGCCACCAAGACGGTCCGCGCGAGCCTGCTGGAATCAGCCAAGTAGCAATCCCGTAGTACACGCGGCGGCCGGTCACCCCAAAAGGTGGCCGGCCGCCGTCGTTCTTTGTTCTTCGGTCCCGTTGGGGTCCGCCTACGACTCCCAGACGATTTCGTCGTCCACCACGCCGTCTTCGTCGGCCGAAACCACCAGCAGTTCGTCGGTGAATCTGGAACCCAGCGTGAAATCGAGGACAAAATAGCGTTCCGGCTGGCCCGGGTAGATCGCCACGTGGCCGAGTTTGAGGGCCTTGAGGAAGACCTCGTTGGTCAGCTGCGTTTTGTCCCGCACGCCGAAGACCGCTTCCAATTGCTCTTCCTTGAGCTGCGTGGAGTGGAAATGGAGGAACTGCTGGGAGTTGGTGCCGTCCTGGTCCAGCTCGTCGGCGATCATGTCCCGGACTTGGTCCACCAGCTCGGGGAGGTAGCCCAGGCGGTAATCCACTTTGTGGAGTGCCTTCTCGTCAAAGTGGTCGTGCGCTGTGACGTTCAGGTCCAGTTCGAGGGGATTTCCTGCGAGCTCGTGTGAGGCCACATAACAGTGCTCCCGCCCGTGGTTGAGCTCGATATCCCCAAAATGTTTGCTCGCAACCTTGCTCATGTCTTCAAGATAATCCCAAACAAGCGGCGTGTTCCACCTTCCTGGAAGATTTCAGGTGAGCGGTTTCGCCGTTGACTTTTGGCGGGTTTTGGGAGTCGTCGCCGCGACTGCGGCCCGCGCGGCCGATGCGCTTCCACGAAGCGTGTCGGCGAGCAGCTCCGTGAAAAGCTGAACATGCGCCGTGCGCTTCTCGTTGATGAGCAAAGCGAACACGTTCCGGGCCAGCCGGATGTCCGGAACGTCGAGGAGCACGACGCCGGGCGGCCGGTTCCGCAGTGCCAGTTCGGGCACCAGCGCGGCACCGAGGCCGGCGGCGGCCATCTCGAGGCTCGCGTGGAAGTCGTCGCTGTACGCCACCACGTGGGGGTGGAGGTTGCAGCTCGCGAAAAGGCGCTCGATCACCACCGCATCGCTCGTGCCCGGATGGTGGATGATCCAGGGCATGTCCGACAACTGGGATGCCTGCATTTCCGCGTCTTCCCGGATTCCCCAGGATGCGGGGAGCACAACCTTGAAGTCGTCGTCGCCGATCCATTGCCGTTCGAGGGTGTGGGGCCACGCGAGCCCGGATTGGCCCACCTGGTAAACCAGCGCGAGGTCGAGGTCGCCGCCGGTGCGCAGCCCCTGGATGGTCTGGACCGGTTCCGCGACGGACACGCGGAGTTCAATTCCCAGCTTCTTCCAGCGCGGATTCCGGAGGATGTCCGGCAGGACATACGTGGCGAGGCTCGGGAAGATTCCCACCCGCAGTTCCTGAACGGGGGAGTCGGTGCTCCTTGAGGCAGCGGCCAGCAGGGTTTCGACGTCGGTGAGCACTTTGGTTGCGTGCCTCACCATGGTGAATGCGGCTTCGGTGGGAACCACGCTGCGGGCGGAGCGGTGGAAGAGTTCGACGCCGGTATCGCGTTCCAGCGCGGCCATCTGTTGGGAGACGGCTGAGGAGGTATAGCCGAGGCGCGTTGCGGCCGCCGCGAATGAACCCAGGCGCGTGACCTCAAGCAGCGTCCGCAGGTGGAGGAGGTTGACCATCAGTGTTCCTTAGGCTCGTTGCCGGTCGAATCCGTGCCAAGCCAGCATAGCGGTGTGAATTGCATCTCTGATGGTGTTCCTGCCATCCCCGCGAATGTGCCGCAGCCCTCATCCGGGCCCTGCTTGAAATGTGGCGCGACACGCCGGGAACCGGGCGACACGCTGCCGATTAAATGTGGCTAAGTACTCCACAGGGTGTGGATTTCGTCTCTGGATTTGGCGGATTTCCGGACATTTTTGACCCCTCGGCCTGTGGACTACCGGTGCGTTAAATGACATACTTGTAATACATCATCTTGGGGGTCCGCGGAGGCGCTTGCACTACATGTAGTATCGACTTACGGATTGAGCGGGAAACCAGCGCAAGACACGAGGCGCTGGAAGTGCTAGACGGAAACAGCGCAGGACGTAATAGAGCGTTTGGTTGCCTCGGCGGCCAGCGGGCCGGTATCGGAGACGGAACAGTTCCGGTCGGGGCCTGCCAATACGAAGAGTTAAGACTTCAACTAAGGGGACAGGGACCATGACTGTAACGGTGTACACGAAGCCGGCCTGTGTTCAGTGCAACGCAACCTACCGTGCACTTGATAAGAAGGGCATTGCCTACCAGAGCGTTGACATCTCCCAGGATGCCGAGGCCCTTGAGCGCTTGAAGGCCCTTGGATACATGCAGGCTCCCGTCGTGGTGACCGAGCAGGACCACTGGTCAGGATTCCGTCCGGACAAGATCGAGGAACTGGCTCAGGCTGCCGCGTCCGTGGCCTAGCTCCCTTCAAGCCGGGCATCCATCAAGCCAGGCATCGTTTCAAGACCGGGCGCCGGCGGTACGCAACGCACGGATTAGTATTTCAAAGTAGTAGTCGAGGTGACTCCCATGGCAGCGCTGGCAACAGCATCTGCGCAAGGACACGCTGAAGCGGTCAGCACGAGGAGTCACCTCATCTACTTTTCCTCCACATCTGAGAACACCAAGCGCTTCGTCGAGAAGCTTGGCATTGACGCGGCACGCATCCCGCTCCATGCCAAGGACACTCCGCTGCTCGCACTCGAGCCTTTCGTCCTGGTCCTGCCTACGTATGGCGGTACCAATGGTGAAGGGTCGGTGCCCAAGCAAGTCATCAGGTTTCTGAACAACCCGCGGAACAGGGAACTGATCCGCGGAGTGATCGGAGCAGGAAACACCAACTTCGCGGACAACTATTGCGCAGCGGGAGACATCGTCGCCGCCAAGTGCAAGGTGCCGCATCTTTACAGGTTTGAACTCATGGGGACGCCGGAAGACGTCGTTCGGGTCAATCAAGGATTGGAAACGTTTTGGACACGACTGTCGCAGAAACAGAAGTAACGAAGGGCGCTGTGGACACCACTAAGGCCAAGAAGCCATTGCCGGAGGCCTACAAGGGCCTTGGCTACCATGAACTCAACGCAATGCTGAACCTCTACGGCGCCAACGGAGAGATCCAGTTCGAAGCCGACCGTGAGGCCGCGCACCAGTACTTCCTGCAGCACGTCAACAACAACACGGTCTTCTTCCACGACCTGGAAGAAAAGCTCGACTACCTGGTCAAGAACCAGTACTACGAGCGCGAGACCCTCGACCAGTACACGATGAACTTCATCCGTGACCTGTTCAACCGAGCGTACAAGAAGAAGTTCCGTTTCGAGACCTTCCTTGGCGCCTTCAAGTTCTACACCTCCTACACGCTCAAGACGTTCGACGGCAAGCGTTTCCTGGAGCGCTATGAGGACCGTGTCTGCATGGTCGCCCTGCATCTGGGTCGTGGAAACGAGGAGCTTGCCACGCGTCTGGTGGATGAGATCATCGAAGGGCGCTTCCAGCCGGCGACCCCCACGTTCCTCAACGCGGGCAAGGCGCAGCGCGGCGAGCTGGTCTCCTGCTTCCTGCTGCGCATCGAAGACAACATGGAGTCGATCGCGCGCGGCATCAACTCGGCGCTGCAGCTTTCCAAGCGGGGCGGCGGTGTTGCCCTTTCCCTGACGAACATCCGCGAGCACGGCGCGCCGATCAAGCAGATCGAGAACCAGTCCTCCGGCGTCATTCCCGTCATGAAGCTCCTCGAAGACAGCTTCTCCTACGCAAACCAGCTCGGCGCGCGCCAGGGTGCGGGTGCCGTGTACCTGCACGCTCACCACCCGGACATCTACCGCTTCCTGGACACGAAGCGCGAGAACGCCGACGAGAAGATCCGCATCAAGACGCTGTCCCTGGGCGTTGTGGTTCCGGACATCACCTTCGAACTGGCCAAGAAGAACGAGGACATGTACCTCTTCTCGCCGTACGACGTCGAACGCGTCTATGGCGTGCCGTTCTCGGATGTTTCGGTCACCGAGAAGTACTACGAGATGGTGGACGACTCCCGGATCAAGAAGACAAAGATCAACGCCCGCGAATTCTTCCAGACCCTCGCGGAGATCCAGTTCGAGTCCGGCTACCCGTACATCATGTTCGAGGACACCGTGAACCGCGCCAACCCGGTTGCCGGCAAGATCACCATGAGCAACCTGTGCTCGGAAATCCTGCAGGTCTCCACGCCGTCCATCTACAACGAGGACCTGACCTACGAAACCGTGGGCAAGGACATCTCCTGCAACCTCGGTTCGATGAACATTGCCAAGACCATGGATTCCCCGGACTTCGGCCTTTCGATCGAGACGTCCATCCGGGCCCTGAGCGCGGTTTCGGACATGTCCTACATCAACTCGGTGCCGTCCATCGCGCAGGGCAATGCCCAGAGCCACGCGATCGGCCTTGGCCAGATGAACCTGCACGGCTACCTTGCCCGTGAGCGGGTCCACTACGGTTCCGAAGAGGGCCTGGACTTCACGAACATCTACTTCTACACCGTGCTGTTCCACGCGCTGCGTGCCTCGAACAAGCTTGCCATCGAAACAGGCCAGCCGTTCGGCGGCTTCGAGAACTCCGCCTACGCAAGCGGTGAGTTCTTCGACAAGTACACGGAGCAGGAATGGGCTCCGGAAACGGGGCGTGTGCGCGAGCTTTTCGCCGGGATCGACATCCCTACGCAGGATGACTGGCGCGAGCTGAAGGCTTCCGTCATGGAGCACGGCATCTACAACCAGAATCTCCAGGCCGTGCCGCCTACCGGGTCTATCAGCTACATCAACAACTCGACCTCCTCCATCCACCCGGTTGCCTCGAAGATCGAGATCCGCAAGGAAGGCAAAATCGGACGCGTCTACTACCCGGCGCCGTACCTCACGAACGACAACCTGGAGTACTACCAGGACGCGTACGAGATCGGTTACGAGAAGATCATCGACACCTACGCTGCCGCCACGCAGCACGTCGACCAGGGCTTGTCCCTGACCCTGTTCTTCAAGGACACCGCCACTACGCGCGACATCAACAAGGCCCAGATCTACGCCTGGCGCAAGGGCATCAAGACGCTCTACTACATCCGTCTCCGCCAGCTCGCGCTGGAAGGGACTGAGGTTGAGGGTTGCGTCAGCTGCATGCTGTGACAACCGGATTAGGTTGATGAATTGCGGCAGCCGCCGCGCCCTAAAACTGAAGCGTACGACGCCGGGTGAGCGCCCGGCGTCGTACGCTTACCTTAAAGAACACACACCTTAAGGGGACGAAATGACCGAGAAGGTCAAGCTGCTCAGCCACGTCGAAGCGATCAACTGGAACCGCATCCAGGACGATAAGGACGTGGAGGTCTGGAACCGGCTGGTCAACAACTTCTGGCTGCCGGAGAAGGTTCCGCTCTCCAACGACGTCCAGTCCTGGCACACGCTGACGCCGCAAGAGCAGCAGTTGACCATGCGGGTTTTCACGGGCCTGACCTTGCTCGACACGATCCAGGGCACGGTCGGCGCGGTCTCCTTGATCCCGGATGCGCTGACCCCGCACGAAGAGGCTGTCTACACGAACATCGCGTTCATGGAGTCGGTGCACGCGAAGTCGTACTCGTCGATTTTCTCCACCTTGTGCTCCACCAAGGAGATCGACGACGCCTTCCGCTGGTCCCTCGAGAACGAGAACCTGCAGAAGAAGGCCCAGATCGTCATGGACTACTACCAAGGCGACGATCCCCTGAAGCGCAAGGTCGCGTCCACCCTGCTGGAATCGTTCCTGTTCTACTCCGGCTTCTACTTGCCCATGTACTGGTCTTCCCGCGCGAAGCTCACGAACACGGCAGACCTCATCCGCCTGATCATCCGCGACGAAGCCGTGCACGGATACTACATCGGCTACAAGTTCCAGAAGGGCCTCGAGAAGGTTTCCGAGGAGAAGCGCCAGGAAATCAAGGACTACACATTCGAGCTCCTCTTCGAGCTGTACGAAAACGAGGTCCAGTACACCCACGACCTCTACGACGGGGTTGGCCTGGCTGAGGACGTCAAGAAGTTCCTGCACTACAACGCCAACAAGGCACTCATGAACCTCGGCTACGAAGCGATGTTCCCGGCCTCGGTCACGGACGTGAACCCGGCGATCCTCTCGGCACTGTCCCCGAACGCCGACGAGAACCACGACTTCTTCAGCGGGTCCGGTTCTTCGTATGTGATTGGCAAGGCAGTCAACACGGAAGATGAGGACTGGGAGTTCTAGCTTTTTTGTGAGATTCCTGCTAAGCACGCGTACTTCAGGCCGAGCTTTGCGAGTGGGAGTGCTTTGAGCTGTTCTAGCAGGTGACGGTGCCCGTGTAGGGCGCGCCGGTCCAGGTGTTCCCCGGCGCGGCTAGGTATAGGCCGTGGATCTGATACGTCCAGGTGCCTTTGAGCGCGGGGTGCGCCGCGGTATAGGTCCAGCCCGTTGTCGGGACGTTGGCGCCGGTGGGGTCGGTCAGGACGAAATCGTAGGAGGTTGCCCGGGGCACGGTTCCGTGGTCGGCGACGGTAATGCTGAGGATGCGCCCGGCCGGACAGGACGCCACGATGACCGGACCGGTCGGGGCGGGCAGGCTCATCGTCGACGCAGTAAGGGAGCCCGTGTCCGTGCCGGTGAACGTGGCCCTCGCGATTCCCGGGGCGCTGACCAGCATCAGGGCGGCCGCCACCACAGCCGCAGCACGCCCGATTGCGGGCGTGCCCGCGGGGGTGGTGTGTGGTCGTTGGGGCACGGTCAAAGGCTTTCGTTCAGTGAGTGTGATCCGGTTCCATTGTTCCCCGCTTGTCGGTGGTGGAACAGCTCCCTTCGCCGGGCGCTTGGATCGGAAGGAGGCAGCTGGCTGGTCCGCCTGGGACCTTCTCCAGTTCTAACTGGTGCTGTTTGACGTCTTTACCGACCGCTGCGGCCCCGGCATGGTCGGTCCGCGTCAGGGCATCTTCGAGCCCGGCGCACCGATCCTCCATCTGCAGTGCCCCGACCATGGCGGAGCTGACTTTCAGGCTCAACACTGCGTCCCCGGCCTGCTGGTCGTCACCGCTGTGCGGTCATGGCTGCGGTCCTCGTACTGTGGTGGCGGCGGTGGTGCCGCCCTCCGCCGTGAGGGGCGTCGACGGCGGAGGGCGAGTAGGGCTGGCTTGCGGGGTGTTACTGGTTGGTGGCTGTGCGCTGGGTGCCGGTGAAAGTGAACCCGACCGTGCTGCTCAGACCCTGGAAGGTGTTGTCCGCAGTGGTGGGCAGGGTCATGGTGACGCGGAGGCTATCGGTATTGCCCGCGGTCAGGGAGGACAGGTTGGCCAGTGCCATGTTCGCGCCGACAACGGCGTGCGAAGCAAGGACGGTAGTAACAGTGCCCGCGCAGGTGTAAGTAAAGGCGGGAGACGTGCCGGCCTCGAGCCAGCCCGTGGAGCACTTGTCCACGACCACCTGCAGCCCGTTGGTCGGATCGGAGTCCAGCTTCGTGCTGGTCGTGGTCGCAGCGCTCGTCAAGGTGACGGCGGAGAGGTTCTGGTTGCCTGCGGCGTTGCTCAGGGTCACCGCGCGCTGGATGGTGTCACCCGGGACGATGCCGGTGGCCGCGACGTTGAGCCGGTTGGTGGCGGCCGTGGTGCCTAAGGCGATGTTGACGGTGCCGGATCCGACGGCGGCGCTGGCCGACGTCGAGGACGTGAAGGCGCCGTAGGTTCCCAGCCCGGCCACACCGGCGGCCGTGCCGACCAGGGCTAGGGAGGCGATGACCTTGCCGGTGGTGGTTTTCAGGTTCAGACCCATGATCGGTTCTCCGCTTCCGTGTTGTCCTGGTGGCTGTGATACCCGTGTTGCTGTTGATTCCACTGTGAGACACTCGGTTTAAGACGGCGCGGGAATCCGGTCAGGGTTGGATCAAGATTGGGTAAATTTCCCCTCAAGAAACTTCAGCACCACCAAAACCACAGCTAAGGCAACGATGACGAGTACGGACTACCGACCCCACGCCCGGATTGACGGCGCCAATGCCCCTGAACGGGCAAGGCTCGAGGACGTGGCCATGACCCGCCTCCTGGACACGCCGTCGGAGGAGCGTTTCGACCGGATCACGCGGCTTGCCCAAGGCCTTTTCGGCGTCGCGGCGGCCAGTATTTCCTTGATAACTGAGGACCGCCAGTATCTGAAGTCCTTTGTTGGTCCGTTGTCGCGTGAGTCGAGGCGGAGCGATACGTTCTGCAACGAGGCGATCAAGTCCGCCGAAACGATGGTGGTGGAGGACGCGTTCGCCGATGAGCGATTCCGGCAGAGTCCGCTCGTGACGGGTGATCCGCACATCAAGTTCTACGCCGGGCATCCGCTCACCGGGCCCGGCGGCACGCACGTCGGGACGTTTTGCGTCATCGACCAGGTCCCGCGGTCCTTCAGCGCCGAACAACGGAAAATCCTCGAGGACCTGGCCGCCATCATCCAGCGGGAAATGAACTTGTCTTGGGACATCGGGGCAGGGGCCCGTGTCCAGCGGTCGCTGCTGCCTGCCGTTCCGGCCGCGCCGGAGGGGTATTCCCTAGGCACATGCTATTACCCCGTTTCCGGCGTCAGCGGGGATTTCTTCGAGCTCGGTACGACGACGGGAGGCGCCTTTCGTGTCACGGTCGGTGACGCGATGGGCAAGGGAGTTGGTGCCGGACTGGTGGCCGGCACGGTTCATTCCGCCTTGGCGCACACCGGCTGGGTCGCCGAACCTGCGCGTCTTTTCGAGGAGGCGGCGGCCGATCTGGACGGGACGCTGGTCCGGGCCGGATCCTATGCCACGGTGTTCCATGCGACGCTGGACCCGGTCACCGGTTCAGGCAGCTACGCGGATGCCGGCCAGGGGCTGAGCCATATCCTGCGTGCCGACGGAACAATCGAACGCCTTGCCCCGACCGGGCCGCCGCTGGGCTTGATGCCGGGCCAGAGCTGGGACATGGATCATTTCACGCTGGCTTGCGGGGATGCCCTCCTGGTTCCCACCGACGGTCTTCTGGACTTGCATGGCGGTGACCTCGATCAACTCCATGCAGCGTTGGGCGTCTGCCGGGAAGGCGAGGACCCGGACATCGCAGTGAAAGACCTGTGCGACCGGCGCGGAAAGGGAGTTGTCCTGGACGACATCACGGCGGTCCTGCTCCGGCGTAACTAGCAGCAGGGCTTGCCCGTGCCCTCGGACACTGGTGTTGGTTACTGCGTCAGGTGGGAATGATGTTGAACAGGAAGCGCTTCCGGACCATCACCCACAGCAGAGCCAGAATGACCACGTACGCCAGGGAGTTCACCAGCAGGTTTCCGCTTTGCAGCCATGGAATGTTGGCCACTACCGCGATCAACGCCACGTGCACGATGAAGACATACAGCGTGGCCCGGCCCAACGGGACGAGAAGCCGGCCGACGGTTCGCTCCACGGGCTTCCAGTAAACGGTCAGCAGCGCGAACACCGTCACCACCAACGTCAGGACGTTCAAAAGCCGGCCCGGGCCAAGGAACGTGCGGTCGAAGTATTGGTCGTACAGGCCCCGGTATGTGGCGTCCGGCAGGAGCGCCAGACGATAGTCGAGCTGGTTGGAGAGGTATGGATTGGCCCACGAGGCGATGGCGAACACCAACGTAATCCCGGCGCAGACGGCAACCACCCACCGATGAGTTGTGAGCCACGCCACGATCCGCTGGCGGTAGGTCCCGGCGACGAGGCCCACAATGAAGAGGACCTGCCATACGAGCAAGGGAAACGAGTCCTCGAATTGGGACGGCAGGATCCGGAACCGGAACACCGACCCCACCACGTACAGGGAAAAGGTGGCCAGAAGGACCCACGCTGCCTTTCCGCGTGCCACCGCCAGCAACACCAAGGGACTGAGCAGAAGCATCACTACATAGAGGCCCATCACGTTGAATTGCCAAGGACCGAACTGCAGGAGCAGGATCGACGGAATGACCGCCGGGGGCACCGGGAATTGCAACAGTCCGCGCATGCCCGCGTAGAGATCGTAGGTGCGGCCGGCGGCATCATGGCCGGCGGCTCCCGTGCCTTGGTCCGTGAAAGTCGTGAGGGTATCCGCGTTGATCTGGGGCACCAGGCTGATGACGAACACCGCGGCCGTCACCACCAACGCCGTCGTGTACAGCTTCCCGGCCCTTCTGGACGTCCGGCCCACAACTTCGCCCAGACGGTCTTTAGCGCGCGGACCGTAGACCATCCCCAGCACGAGGCCGGAGAGCAGGACGAAGAGCTCCGCGCCTGAGACGAACCCGATCGCTTCTTGGGTGAACAATTGGAATATCGAGTTCAGGCCCAAATGGTCCACCACGACGAACACGATTGCCACGCCACGCAGAAGGTCCACCCGCGAGTCCCGGGCGGAGTCGTCGTCGTACGACCACCCCCGAACGGCGCGGACGCGCTGAGGCAGCAACCAGAGCCCGACGGCGGCAGCCAGCGCAGCGAGCATGGCCAACCAGGCTGCCGGGCCGCTCAGTGTATTGGGAGCGGACGGAGAGCTTTGTTGGACCTTTTTCGTGACCGGCGCCGTGGTGAAGGTGGTGGACTTCCTGACGTCGGCGCCCGCGGCGCCCGCGATGGCCGGGTTGCCGGCAATGCGCCAATCGATGGAGACGTTTCCCACGCCCCGGCTTTCGGTTCTTTCGTCCCAAACGACGGCGCCGATCTTGCCGAACCGCGCAGATGAGGCGGTGCTGAGGATCTGGCTCCACCACGATGATTTGATGTCCTTCTCCGAGGGTCCGCCGGCCGTGGGACTGTAGTACGCGGCCGTCTGGAGGAGCAACGGTTTTCCCCGCCCGGATGCGTACGAGGAGTAGAAATCGGTGCGTGAGGCCCCGGTGCCCGAACCGCCGCTGCTTGGCGCGCCGTCCAGCATTCCTGCCAGTTCGTCGCTGCGCGGGAGGGAATTCACGGCGGCGGCGCCACCGGTGTCGTCGTGATACGCCGAGAGACCGACCCAGTCCACCACGTCGTCACCGGGGTAGAACGGCGAATAGGGGTTGTCCCCGGAGTCCCAGACGCCGTCATGGTTTGTATCCAGTGCCCCGAAGTCCGGACTGCCTGGCGCCGGTGCGTTGCGGTTCTTCGTGAACGGGTAATCCTTACCGGCGAACGGCTGCCACACCATGACGGGACGGGATTGCGTCGCGTCTTTGCCGGACTGCGCCGCGAAGGCGTTCGCCACCGATCGGAAAGCCTGAACGTACGCGTGCGGCTGCTGTCCCCAATCTACCCAGCCCGTATTCATATCCGGTGCGAAATCGATGAAGACCCGACCCGGGAACTTGTCCGTCAACTGCTTGACCTGCGCCGCGAAGTCCGTCGCCGCGACGGCCGTCACCTGTCCAAGCGGCACGGTGGGCCGGACGTTCAGCAGCGCGTAGGAGCCCGCCTGGGCACTCTGGGAAAGGAACTGCCGGATGTAGGCCTTCTCGCCGTCCGTGACCGGAAGGGATACATCGTGTGCGAATAGCGCCGGCGTGGCTTGCAAACGGTCCGCGAAGCCTGCGGCGTCGTCTTCGCTCCATTCCAGTGCAGCGCCAAGGTATGGCCGACCGGGTCCGGGGTCCGCAATACCGGACGCTGTGCCGTCCGCGGAAGTGGCAGGAGCCAAAGGGCCAGCGACCAGGAACCCGGCGCACAGCAGAAGGCCGATCACCAACCGCAGCAGCACGCCGGACCTTTTGCGGCGTCGCCCGGGCACCCCGGAACTGGTCATGCGGTCCTCCCCCCCACCTGCCGGACCATGGCCCTCGCCAAGCCCCGTGAAGAAGCTTAGAGGACTTTCCGGCCTCGCCGCGGACCCAGTTTCGCATCATCCCTATCCGCCACACTGAGCTCGCGAACGCATCTGCTCCGGCACCGATCCAGATACTGACGTTCTGCAAAAGGTGGGCGCGGGACGTCAGCCGGGTTCACGCCGTCGGGCACTGCCAGGGGTCCGGCCATCAAACACACAGGTCGGGGTCCTGTCGGGGAGTCCGGGGGCGCGGGGTGGATGTCGATGCGGTTTCGTCCAAGGCCTTTCGCCTCGTACAGCGCCCGGTCCGCGGCCTCCACCACCATCGGTGAGAGGTCGCCGCAGACGGTGCACCTGGTGGCGATGCCGTAGCTCACGGTCGGGAAGGTGACACCCTGCGGGGGCTTCGCCGCTGCGAGGTGCCTATTGATGGTCTCGGCGATGATCCAGGCGCTTTCCTGATGAGCGCCGGGGAGAAGGATGATGAATTCTTCCCCGCCGTACCGGCAACCCGGCGATGCCCGACCCCGCGGGCGCAAGAGGCCTTGGATGGGCGGAACTGCCGGAGTTCTTGCCAACCGACGGTATTTATCCGAGAATCCCGACAAAGCGATGTAACCGGCCACGGCGCCGGGGTCGGTCATTCAGAATTCGGGCGGCAGTGGTTTTTCGGATGTTGGCCCTGCGTGGCGCGGGTCCGACGCCGGGAGGGCCGGCGTCGGAGGCGCGTGGCCGCTTCACCGTGGACAAAGGCGCGGTCGCCGACGCGGCCGCCATAGCTGTGAGGAGAAAATCATGGGTCCTGCGATCCGCAGCCTGGTGATCCCTGTGTCGGATCTTGGGGCCGCTAAGGTCATCTACACGGCCCTGTTCGGCGCACCGCACACCGATCAGCCGTACTACGTGGGGTACAACGTCGACGGGTTCGAGATTGCCCTGGCACCGGGGGACATGGTCGACGGCCCGGTGGCGAACGCCGACGTCGAGGACCTGGACGCGGTCCGGGCTGCATTGCTTGCCGCCGGGGCGAGCGAACGCAGCGCCCCGCGCCAGGTAGCACCCGGGATGCGGGTATGCGTGCTGGCCGACGCTGACGGCAACCCGATCGGACTGCGCGGCCGGTAGGACCCGGGGTCCGGCGCCCTCGCGGGCTCGCCACAGGTACCGCCCTGACGTTCTACCTGTTTTCACTATGGACCCGGGCCGCTGCTGGCACGCCGGCGTCCATTCTCACGCGGGTCCGCTTGCACGCCCTCGGGAGTCCGGTTTGGGTCCCGGTGTTGTTCAGCGTGGCTGGCGTGCCGTTCCGGCCGTGCCCGTCCGGTGGTAGGACGGTGAGGTCAAGTCAGCAGCGGGGTTTGCCGGTGCCGTAGTGCAGCCAGCCGGGCAGGTCTGCGGTGAAGGCGCCGCGTATGGCTGAAGTGCGGGTAGTGGTCCAGTCGACCTTTGCCCCGACCTCGCTTTCCTGTTTGTCCCATTCGAACCAGTTGATCATTTTCAAGCGTGGGAAGAGCTTGGGGATGTCGGGGCTGAATACCTGGCGCCACCAGGCCTGTTTGATGGCCAGCTCTGCGCTCGTGTCGCCGGCAGTGTTGAACAGGGCCGCCGTTTCAGGGATGGCTACGGGTTTGTCGTGCTGGTTGCCGTAGATGGCGTAGAAGTTGGGCACGGCGAGGTCGTTGCCGCCCGCGCCGTTGTATTCGCCAGTGAGTTGCTGGACGAACTTCCCAGGCTCGGGGACCACGTTCGCGCCCCAGGGGTAGGTGTTACCCCAGTGGTAGAGCGAGATGCCGACCCAGTCGACGGCGTCATCGCCGGGATAGTAGGGGGCGTACGGGTCGTCGGAGCCGTCGATGACTCCGTCGTGGTTGGTGTCCAGCGCCTGCCGCGCCGGGGTTCCTGGCTTGGCTTCGTACTGGCCTCCGGCGAAGGGGTACCCGCCGCCGTAGTTCGGCGCCCACATCATGGCCGTGCCTGGCGCGCCCGCGTGTACGGCCCCTGCAACAGCGCGGAACGTCGCGACGTAGGCTTGGGGCTGCTGTCCCCATGCGTACCAGCTGCCGTTCATTTCGTGCGCGAACCGGATGATTACAGGCACTCCGGAATCATTGGTTTCCTTCACCGTTGCTACGAGCCGGCCGATCGCGTCCGGGGTGACGGCGGCCAGCCCGGAGCGCGGCTCAAGGGTCAGGAGCATGATTCCGCCTTGGGAGCGGATCTGGTCCGCGGCGCCGTGGATGTTCTTGATGCCTTCGTCCGTGAGGGGCATGTCGGTGAAGTTGACGGCAACAGCTGGGTGGCGTCCAAGCCGCGCTGAGTAGTCCGCGAGCTGCTCCGTGCCCCAGTCCAGGTTCACGCCGAAAAGCGCGCCGTCCTGGGGGACAAGCGCAGCGTACGGGGTAGCCGTGCACGCCGTGGTGGCCAAGGGTGCGGGCAACGGGGCTGAACCCGATGCTGTGCACCCGGTCAGGACCAGGCACAATGCCGTGCCGGCAGCGAGGAGGGCGGGACGAAGCGAGACCATGCCCCCAACCTAGCCGCGAACGGCCCGCTTTTCTCGCCCACTATCGGTCTTTAGCCAATAAACCGGATAAAACCTTCGGCGAGGTTGACTGGAACACACCCGGCTGCTCCGTCCCGTCACTGCTCTGACGGCAGGTTCATCGTCGGTGCGGTAAGGGCGCCCCCTGGGATGCAAGCCAGAGGCGCGCTTTGTCAGGGGCCGCTTTAACGCCGTGGCGCCCCTCAAGAGATCTCTTAAGGGGCGCCACCTGTTCAGGCAATCCGGGGCGGGGGTCAGTCCGGGCTGACGGATGGACTCCGGTGTTGGCTTGGCTTCATCATCTCGAACTGCGGGATGTCGCCTGAAGTCGGGCCGCCGCGGAACTTCGGCGAGGGTACCTGGCCCTCGCTGATCCGTGCGATTTCCTGTTCCTCGAAAGCGGCTTCGGCTCCGAGCATGATGGCGGAATCCTCGTTGGTGATTTCACCGCGGAAGGCCCGGACCATGACGGAACGGTCGAACTGGCCTTCCCATTTCGCGACGATAAAGGTTGCCACGCAATTGCCGAGGAGGTTGACGACGACGCGCATGGAGTCCATGAGGCGGTCTGCGCCCAGGAGGAGCGCGACGCCAGCGACTGGGAAGATGCCCAGAGCCGTTGCCGTGGCCGAGAGTGCCAGGAAGGATGAACCTGGGACCCCGGCCATGCCCTTGGAGGTCAGGAGCAGGACGCCGAGGGCAGCCAACTGCTGACCGAGGTCAAGGTGGTGTCCGAAGGCCTGGGCCAGGAACAGCAGTGAGATCGAAAGATAGATCGCGGCACCGTCGAGGTTGAAAGAATACCCGGTCGGAACCACCAGGCCGGTCGTGGCACGGGAACATCCCGCGTTGGTCAGCTTGGTCATGATCCGCGGCATGACAGCTTCAGTGGACGCAGTGCCGAGCGCGAGGAGGAATTCCTCACGCGTGTACCTCAAGAAGTGCCACAAGGGCACGCGGGCGAAGCTCCAGGCGACCAGGAACAGCAGACCGATGAAGATCACAGCAGCCCCGTAGCAAGAGGCAATCAGGAGGGCATAGGTCCCCAGGGTGTCCAGCCCGTACTGGCCGATGATGAACGCCATGGCACCGAAGGCACCAATAGGGGCGACCTTCATGATCCACGACATGATCTTGAAAATAAGCTCCAGGACCGTTTCCATGAGGCTGATCACCGGGAGGCACCGTTCGCGCCCGATCACGACGATGGCCGCACCAAAGAAGACCGAGAAGAAGAGAACTTGGAGAAGGCTGTTGCTGGCGAACGCACCGATGACGGAGGTCGGGATGATATCCAGGATGAACGATGCCGCGTTCTTGGGCGGCGCGGTACCGGTGGCAGCGTTGAGCGCGTCCTGCGACAGCGTGCTGGGGTCGATGCGAAGTCCTGCACCAGGCTGGACAAGGTTTCCAACGATCAAGCCGAAAACCAATGCGAATACCGTTGCGCCGGTGAAGTACAGGAGCGCCTTGATCCCGACCCTTCCGACCGCCTTGACGTCGCCGACTGCTGAGATGCCCGTGACGATCACGAGGAAGATCAGCGGAGCGATGATCATCTTGATGAGTTGAATGAAACCATCGCCCAGTGGCCGGAGGGCGGACCCGATATTCGGCCAAAAATGGCCGATGAGTACACCTGCGACGACGGCGATCAGAATCTGGAAGAAGAGCGACTTGTACAGTGGCTTCTTCTTCCGCGGGGCCGAACTCGCCTTCAGCGCCGCAGAGTCTGGGATCTTCATTGATCTGAACCAATCAGTTTGAGGATGGCCCCTGATTTCGGGGACTGATTTCAATGTAATCCCGCTCACATCATTCCACAAGAGGAAATATAATTTTCACATCATGGAATACGGCGAACGCTCTGGCGGCGGTCCGGCTGAGAGCTTGTGGACAGATTATGACCCTCGAGGGGCGTCCTAAAGGCGCGAACTGTACACAAACGCAATGCGGCGACACATCGCTCCGTAGGGCGTCGGCGACGCGCGCCACCACCCTCACTGGGCCTCGCCGCATATCGAGTTTGCTTGATTTTCGCCCGCCGCCAGAGAGGCTTCGTATTGCTGAGAACCGCTTGAACCGGAACAGCCGTGTGGGCTTCGGAGGAAAGCCGGGAGAGTCAGGTTTTCGGGTTGAGGGTTCCGCGGGCGATGCTGTCTGCCGAGTGGGCGGGATTTCCGTTGTATGGCTGGTTGGAGATGTCGACGATGGGGTATTGGGCCAAGTCGACGCCGGCGGGGATGGTGAAGACGCCGGAATCGTTGGCGAGGACGCCCAGGCTGACCATTCTGGATAGGTCGGCGGACCCCAGCCATACTCCACGGAATCCGGTGATGTGGTCGTTGGAGAGCTGGATCGCGAGTTGGCGGGTTCCGTCCGGGAGTTGTTTGACGGTTGCGTCTCCGCTCGCGGTGTGCGAGGGCAGGGGAGCCAGGGGTGTTCGGGCGAGGATGATGGCGGCGGGGGCCGATTGGGTGGGCGCGGGGGCGGGGGAGCCGGCGTGTCCGAGGACTCCCGCTGCGGTCCATCCGGCTGCTGTGCCCAGGACGATGCCGGCCGCGGCGGCGCTGATCCAGAACCGGGGGCGGGCATGCCGGCTTTTGGGGCCGGGCTGTAGTGGAATCGGTGCGGCCTGTGGTTGTTCGCCGTGGCGTGCGGGTGTTTGATCTGCGGCCGGATTGATCGGCGGCGTCCCCGCTGATGCAGCAGGCCAACCGGTTTCCCGGGTGAGGGGGTCCGGTGCTAGGTCGGGGGAGAGCCCGAGGGCCTGATGGATGGCGGTCCAGTTCTGGCTGCCGGGTTTCTCGAGTTCGATGCCCGTGGGATCGAGGGTGGCGATGTGCACGGCGTGCTGCAGGCTCCGGAGGGTTTCGGTGCACTGAGGGCAGTTGGCGAGATGGGTTGCGTCCGTGTCTGTTCCCACGGGCTCGCCAAGGGCCAGGAGGCTGAGAAGTTCGGCGTCAAGGTGTTCCATGTTCCACCTCCAAGCGGGTACGCAAACGGGCGAGGCTGCGCCGGATGTGGCTTTTGACGGTGCCTAGCGGCAGGTTCAGTCGCGAGGAGATCTGGTCGTGGGTCAGGTCTTCGTAGAATGCCAGCCGCATTATTGTCTGTTGTGGATCCCCTAAGTGTTCCAGTTCTTCGTCCAGGGTCAGGCGGTCGGCGACCTCTTCGACATCGCCGGTATCCGGTCCCGCAGACGGGTCTGCGACCAGTTGGATGGCGGCTTGTTCCAGATGGTGCTGTCGGGATCGCACCGATAACGCGTCGGAGATGGAATTGCGCGTGATCCCGATAAGCCATGCCGGCAGCCGTGCCGCCTCGGGGCGATAGCTGGTCCGCGATTTCCAGGCCCGGATGAAGACCTCCTGGGTAACGTCGTCGGCGGCGGCACGTTCTCCCAGGGACCGCATCGCCAGGGTGTACACCAGCGGGCTGAACCGCCGGTAGGCCTCGGCGAGGACGCGTTCGTCGCCGCCGGCAAAGGCCTGATCGAGACCGGGGTCCCAATCATGCGCGGCGGCAGCCTCCATGGGGTGCTCCTTCGAGCGGCAACGGGCCTTGTTCAACCACATTATGCCGCTCGACCCGCCAGCTGCGCCATGGCCGGGTCTCGTAGCCGTCCGGGTGGTTGCGGTACACATGAGGGCGGGACCGCGGTCAACGCGGTCCCGCCCTGGAGGGAATCTGCTGGGTGCGGGAGCTACGGAGGGCTACCCGCCGTGGTGTTCGTGTCCGTGTGATGCGGAGTCTACGATCTGGAGGGCAACGCCAAGGTTGTTATCGGCCAGGCTTCCCCAAGCGTAGACGATGGTGTTCTTCCCCGCAGCGACCGTGAGGTCAGCGGGGCCGATCAGGGCAGCTGTGGTTCCCGCGGCGGCGACCGAAGCGGAGACGGTTTCTGCCTTCAGGGTGAGGGTCCGTTGATGCCCGTTGGCCAAGCCTTCAATGACCGGCGTCCCGCCAGCCAAGACATCGACGGCGGGAGCCGCAGCGACGTGGCGGACGGTCAGCTTGCCCTGCCCGTCCGGGCTGGCCGAGGTGTCGTTGGTGAACAGAGTGGCCGTGGGGCTGCCGTCAGCGGCCAGGTGCGCGACAGCCGTGTAGTCCCGGCCGGCTTCCAGGTCCACTGTGACGGGGCCGATCACAGGATTGTCGGCGCTGGTGGCGTCGGCACCGGTGATGGCAATCTTGTGATCACCGTCGGGGACGTTCAGCGGCCCGGCCAAGGTGCCTGGGGCGAAGTTGTCCAGGGTGAGTTTGCCATCGACCCAGACGTCCACCGTCAGGCCAGGGACGCCGTGGAGGACGGACAGTTTCGCTGTGCCGTCGTCGCCATGATGACAGGTGCTGGCCTGGGCCGGGGCAGCCAAGGCCAGCGCTGCGAGCAGCGTCATTACTCCGGCGGCCGCAGAGAGTGTTTTACGCATTTCCAACTCCTCATTGAGGCCCACAGGGGGCTGTGGTTGTGCTTACACCCTTACTACCGGCCGGAAGCCCTGGCCGGATGCACGCGTATGGAAGTTTCCCTTGAGCCGGGACGCTCCAATGCATCGATGAACAGGCTCGGGTCCCTTCGGGAATCGACCCTGCGATGTAGAAACCGCCTAACCGATGGAGCGCCAGATCGACCCACTCAGAGCATTCCACCCCTTGGGTGCCTGGTACCTGAAAACCGGATTGGCGCCATGCGCAGCGATTACGAGCAACTACTCGAGAATAGTGGCGGACCTCGCCCAGTGCCGTGCTCGTCTCTTCGCCTCCGGGCAGAATAGTTGGAGTTCGTCACGCAGACTGTCAGGATGGAGGGACCGGATTCCTGCCAAGGAAGCCCCTGCAAAGGAGAACTGTGAGCATCGAACTCGAACAGATTCCTGCCCTTGTTGTCATCGATCTGCAGTCCGGCATTGTCGGTCAGCCGGCCGCGCACCCGATCGAGCAGGTCATCAGGAATTCGGCGGAGCTTGCTGAGGCGTTCCGGGCGAAGGGTTTGCCCGTTGTGCTCGTCAATGTCGATGCCACCGCACCCGGCCGCACTGAGCGGAACAAAGCGCTGGGGAGGTCCGGTCCGCAGTCGTTGCCGGCTGAGGCCACCGTTCTCGTTCCGGAGTTGAACCAACAGCAGAGTGACATCACCGTCACGAAGAGGACTTTTGGTGCCTTCCTGTCGACCGATCTCGATGCAAAGCTCAAGGGAGTCGGGGCAAACCAGATCGTGCTGACCGGGGTCTCCACCACGTCCGGTGTGGAGTCGACGGCCCGCTCGGCCTACGAGCTTGGTTACCACGTTGCCTTCGTGCTGGACGCGATGACTGACGGCAATGCCGAAGCGCATTAGGCCTCAGTCAAGCACCAGTTCCCAAAGCTGGGGGAGCTCGGGACCACCGCCGAGGTGCTGGAGGCATTGGCTGCCCGCTAGCCCATTGACGACATAGTTGGGCCGCCAAGCGACGCGTGAAACGATGGGCAGCATGACCCAGAAGATTGCGTACCAAGGAGAGCCGGGAGCCAACTCGGATATGGCGTGTAGGGAAATGTTTCCCGAGCTCGGGAGCGTGCCTTGTGCCAGCTTTGAGGACGCATTTGAACAGGTCTCCGGGGGGTCCGTGGATTTGGCCATGATCCCGATCGAAAACTCGATCGCCGGCCGTGTCGCCGATATCCACATCCTGCTTCCGCAGTCCAAGCTGCAGATTGTCGGCGAGTACTTCCTGCCCATCCGTTTCGACCTTTTGGGCATACCGGGAAGCACCATCGAAGACGCCACCGAGGTACACAGCCACATCCATGCCCTAGGCCAGTGCCGGCGGATCATCCGCCAGGCAGGACTGAAGCCGGTTATTGCCGGAGACACCGCCGGCTCAGCCCGGGAGGTGCGTGACTGGAACGATCCCCGCAAACTCTCGCTCGCTCCGCCGCTGGCAGCCAAGCTCTACGGGCTTGAGGTGCTGGCGTCCAGCGTCGAGGACGACCCCACGAACACCACCCGCTTCGTGGTCCTGGCGCGGGAAGGGGAACTTCCCTCAAGGGACGAACTCACTGGTCCCGCGATCACCAGCTTCGTTTTCAGTGTCCGAAACGTCCCATCCGCCCTTTACAAGGCGCTGGGCGGTTTCGCGACGAACGGCGTCAACATGACCCGCTTGGAAAGCTACATGGTGGGCAACGAATTTACCGCTACCACCTTCATTGCCGACGTTGAAGGCCACCCCGATGACCCACGTCTTCGGCGAGCACTGGAAGAGCTGGAATTCTTCACCACGGACATTCGGATTCTGGGCGTGTATGCCGCTGACGCCTATCGCGCCCGGCAAACGGCGAGTGTGTAGGGTCTGCGGGAACTAGCTTATGGTGCCATCTTCCGTGAGTACGATGAGCCTGACGGTGTCCGATCCAAGAATTCGAAGTCGACCAGGTAGCGCCGCAGCATGACGACGTCGTCGGTGTAGCTGAGGAGACGTTCATTCACCTGCCTCTCAGTCAGGTGTTCTCCGGGGCTGAATGCTTCACTGACGATCCGGGCCAACAGTTCCCGTCGTTCGCTTATGTTTGCTGGATACCTTTCGATTCTGCCCAGCCGCATGAAGCGGTCCAACCCGGTTTGGGCCTGGCGCCTGGGCTGCTGCGTGAGGAGGTCGCGAAAGATTGTCTCGGACGCCGCTAGTTGGTTCTCTGCCTTCCGTTCGATGAGGCCGGATTCGAGCAGGAGGGCGGTAGCTTGGTTTCGACGACGGTCGCTCAGCGTGCTTCCGTGCGGACCGCCGGGGACTTTTGCGCCGAGCACTGTTTCTGCGTAGACGATACGCGCGTCCTTATTGGCGAGGGCGGCCATCACTCGCCGCCAGTGCGGACCTCCCGGCTCGGTTCGTCTGGTCACTACGCTGTCCTCACGACTTTTTGCATGTTGTCTTTTGCTGCTGCGGCACTTGGCACAATCTATTGCGCCCGGGGAGAAAATCGTAGTCTGGCCCCGGATTCGTGGACAGGCCTTGTGGGCCGTCGCCCGCTGGTGATCAGCGACAGGTTTGCGTCAACAGGTGAGGCCGGCGCGGCGGCGCCGGAACTGGCTCACTGGTTGCCTGGTTGCCTGGTTGCCTGGTTGTCTGGTTGCCTGGTTGCCGCCGTGCAGGCGTTCTGCCGGACGCCGAGATCTTGGCATCTTGTCGGGACGCCATATCCTCAACGGCGTGGCGATCTTATTGGCTCGGTCCACGATCAATCGCGACCTCTTAGGTCCCGGGCGGGACCGGCTCAGTGCCCGACGGCGGTGCGTGCGTTGGGTTGTTGCCTCGGTTGTCGTTGTAGGGGTGCCGCATGTTTTAGGCGGCCCGGACATAGGGGTGGCCCCGAATCGGGTCGTCGATGGGCACAGGGTAGCTGGGCAGGGCTTCGTCGTCGGGTAGGTCATGGGGGTCTGATTCGGGCCAAGGGTGTGCAGTGATGAAAGAACGCCAGTCCGGCAGCGGGTCCGGGGGTAGCTCCCGGTCTTGCTGCAAGTCAGGGTCTTCGGGCAGCAGGTCCTCGGGCAGGTCCGGATCGTAGCCGGGCGCGGGCGGGTAGGAGACATCCTGGTGCGGAGAGATCGCAGGTGGGATCGCCGAAGACGCGTCCCGGCCCGGGGACTGGTTCCGGTGGGTGATGGTGTCTGGGAGGTGGGGTGGTTCCCAGTCTTGGTGTTCGCTGGGGTATTGCCGTCCGCTGGGTGAGGTCCAGCCGGGTGGATGGTGTTTGTCCGCACGGGTCGGTGTCCAGGCGGCGCCGTGTTTGAGGCGGTGGTGTTTTGGGCAAGGCTGGCCGAGGTTGCTGATTCCGGTCGTGCCGCCCTTTGCCCAGGCGAGCAGGTGGTCGGCTTCGTTGTCCGGAGACTGGTTGCCGCAGCCCGGGAACGGGCACTTGCCATCACGCAGCCGCAACCATTGCCGCATAGCCTTCGTCAACCGGTAACTCGTCCGCCCGATTTCCAACGGCGCACCGTCCCGCGGATCGGTCAGGACCCGGTAAAACGACCCCGCCCCGCCCGCGACTAAATCCCTGGCCATCGACGGCGGGATCGGCCCGTACCCGTCCAGCATCGCCGCTTCCTCCGTCACGCCCAGCAATGAGAGCACCGGCACCGTGACAAGCACCTGGGCCCGCGGCACCGGAACCGTCTGGCACACCCCGCCATTAGAAACGGTCTCGTGCGGTACGCCATCCGGAATGACGTCGGCACCACCGGGGAGTCCGGGCACGGTGTCGGGGAGCCTTGGTCCGTTGCGGAGGATATCGGCGTCGCCGGTTCCGCGGTCGGGAAGTCCAGGTACGCCGTCGTCGTCAGTTGCCTCCAGGTTGCGGAGCGCGCTGCCGGCCACGTGAGCACCATCCGAGGGAGCGCTGCCGGGCACGTGAGCACCAGCCGGCGGTGCGCTGCCGGGCACGTGAGCACCATCCGAGGGCGCGCTGCCGGGCACGGCTACATCAGTGGTGGGTGCGCTGCCGGGCACGGCTACATCATTGGTGGGTGCGCTGCCGGGCACGGCTACATCAGTGGTGGGTGCGCTGCCGGGCACGGCTACATCATTGGTGGGTGCGCTGCCGGGCACGGCGATACCAACGGTGGGTGCGCCGCCGGCCACGTCAGCACCATTCGAGGGCACACTAGCGAGCACGGCTACACCAGTGGCGGGGGCGCTGCTGCCCTTGACTCCGGGACCGCCGTCGGGCAGTCCACCTACGCGGGGTAGTTCGTTGGTGGTGAGGAGCCAGGTGGCAGTGATGTCGGCGCGGAGTTGGGCCAGGGTGCGGGGTTCGTTGCGGCCTTGGCAGGCGCGAGCGGCGGCGGTGGTCCGGTTCCAGATCCCGGCCGCGGTCCCGGCCGGCAGGTAGGCCGAGAGCCAGGCCATCCCGTCGGCGTCGGGGACGTATTCGACTCTGCGGTCGCGGACACTTTTGGCGTGGCGTTCTTCGATGCTGTCCCGGTGGTGCCGTTCCCGCCAGGTACGCACCTTGGCCCGGAACCGTGCCGGCACCAATTCCCCGGCAGAATTCGCTAGGGCAGGGGTGTCCGGGTGCAGGAAATGTTCCTCCAACGACGCCGCTCCGGCACGGTCCAGGGTCGCGGTTTGGTCGATGATGATCCGGGCGTGCTGCCAGGAAATCCTCCCCGCACTGAGCGCGGCCGCGGTCAATGGCAGACCAGTGAGGGCGTGGGCGTCACCGATCAGTCCGGACGCGGTGCGTTCGGACACGGTCAGCACGCACGCGATCTCCGCCACCACGGACAGTTCCTGCGCCGTCGCCTCGGCAGGGGAGCCTGCGGACGGTGCCAACCCCCTGGCCGCGTCCACATACTGCGTGAGCAGCCGGGCCTTTAACGCCGCCGTCCTGGCCTCCAAACGCGCCACCTCCGCCAACGCATCCAGACACCCATCCGCCATCACCCGCAACGGATCAGAATCTTCCAACGCTCCAGCATCGGCACCGAATGACGCCGAGTCCAGGGAATCGGACGTGCAGGCGCCGCGGGAAGGTTCCAGGCCCTGGGCCCCGGCACGGGAAGACTCTGAGTCAAGGGCACCAAAACCGGCTCCGGACGTGCAGGCGCCGCGGGAAGGTTCCAGGCCTTGCGCATCGGCACCGAATGACGCCGAGTCCGGGGAATCGGACGTGCAGGCGCCGCGGGAAGGTTCCAGGCCCTGGGCCCGGGCGCGGGAAGACCCTGAGTCAAGGGCACCAAAACCGGTCCCGGCTGGTTTAGCCGCACCAATTGGTTCAACCGCGGCATCTGGTCCCGAACCGCTGGCCCTGCCGTCGGGAGCAGCCACGCGGCGGCCGCCGACTACCCCGTCGAGACCGGACACGCCGTCTGAACCAGCCACGCCAGACGGATTGGTCGCACCGGTCACGAGCGAAGAAAGCACAGCGACGGACGCCGCAACAGCCTCAACTGCCGCCGCGCCCTCCGCGCTCCACGCTGCCCCTCGCTCCATACCTCCAGCCTGCCAAAGGGGTACGACAAAATAAGGCTCGCCAACTACGCGGCCATCGAAGAGGCCGGAGATGTCCCGTTCTCCGCTTTCGCGATTTGAGTCGCGACATAGTCCTCCCATAAGGCGAACAAATGCTCCCAGTTGACGATTCAACTGTGATGGTCCACGCCCGGAAAGGCCAGTGAAGCGATGCGGCTGACAGTGTTCCTGACCGATTTTGACCAGACTCCTACGGCGGCGCGCCGGCAAATCACGGCCTGTCGGACGCTCGTGGACCCAAAGAGGGTCAGGAACAGAGTCACCCAGCCGTACGCAGGCGCGGCCGCGGAAGGCCTTGGCCCAGTCAAAGAGCGAATCGTGCACGCGACGGCGATCGAATTATTCTCCTGCCGCTGACGTAGCGGCCCGCAGGATCTCGCGCCGAACAACCCGCCGCCGCGCAAAATGGGGGGCCGGCGGCGTCTGGGGTAGAGAGCCCCGAGCCCCGGGCTCCAGGGGCCCTCCCGCCGTCGGCCCCGTCTTTGCCGGTCCCGTAGGGCCGGTAGCTCATCGACTGCCGGATGTTCTATTAGTAATATTCAACCGCGAACGCGGCTCCAAGGCACGAGTATCGCCTACTTGTTTTCCGGCCGCCGTTCACCCAAGCCGACTTTCCTTCCAGTTAAGCTGACCTTGGCCGCTTGGGGAGGGAAATCCGGTCAAAATCGTTCGCGGCCACCACGGTGGTTGCTCCAGAGCGTGCACTGGCCTGTTCGGCGAGCACTCCGACGTCGGGGTAGCGCGACGAAAAGTGGGTGAGGACAAGAGCGCCGGCGCCGGAAGTGGCCGCCAGGGAGCCGGCCTGCCCGGCGGTGAGGTGGCGATAATGCGCCGCGAGCCCGGCGTCGTGGTCGCTGAAGGTGGACTCCGCGACGAGGAGGTCGACGCCGTCGGCCAGCTCCTCAGCGCCGGCGCAAGGTTCAGTGTCCATGACGAAGGCAAAACCTTGCCCGGCCCTCGGAACGCTTACATCCTCCAAACGCACACCACGCAAGCTGCCTTCGCGCAGTAAGCGTGCGATGTCGGGTCCTGCGATCCCGGCAGCGGCCAACCGCGCGGGGAGGAGGCGCCTGCCATCGGGCTCGGTCAGCCGGTAACCGAAGGCTTCGATCCGGTGCAGGAGGGGCCGCACCTCCAGGCCGGGGGCGACTTCTCCCGAACTGCCATGCGCATGGAGCCGAAGGTCCAGGCCCGGGGTCGCGACAGAGAGCAGCGCACGGATCGCGTCTTCGCCGGAGGCGGGATAGTGCAGGTGGACAGGATGTTGCACTCCGTCCAGAACCATGCGCGACACCACTCCGGGCAAGCCGAGGCAATGATCGCCGTGGACGTGGGTAATGCAAATGCGTGTGATCTTGTTCGACGAGACGCCGGCGTGGATCATTTGTCGCTGCGTCCCTTCTCCGGGGTCGAAGAGGTAGCCTTCGCGGTCCCAGATGAGGACGTAGCCGTTCTGGTTGCGCTCCCGGGTAGGAACGTGGGAAGAAGTGCCAAGCACCACGAATTCGCGCATGGAGTCGAGTCTCCCACCGCTTGGCGCGCAAGTCCCGGCCTCTCCATGCACCTGGCCAATTCGTTGAGGCCGAGCAGGCTGCGAAAGAATGTCTGCATGAGTGAGGCCGCTGAGTTCATCGATGAGACTTTGCAGAGGGAGAGCTCGTGGCTCCGGGCTGAAGAGACCGAAGCTCGGCTCGGAACAGACCTGCGATTCTATGGTTCGTCGGTAGGTGCTATTCGCGGAACCGTGCGTGACGCGCTGCGGCGCCACCCGGACCTCACGCACGATGACATCACCATGTTGAGCTCGGAACTGTGGGAGCTTCCGGTCTATGAGCGTCGCCTCGCTGCCGTTGTGCTGTTGCAGTCCAAAGTCCGTTTGCTCAATAACACCGACCTGACGCGCCTTGAGGGATTTGTCCGCGAGTCGCGCGTCCGCGAACTCGTGGATCCCCTCGCGGCAGATGTGATCGGACCCTTGATCGCGGGGCTGGAAGGTCAAGCGAAGGCCCGTGCCGAGGGCGTCCGGCAGCGTTGGTTGACCGGGTCCGACAAGTGGCTTCGCCGCGCGGCCCTGATGTCGCCGCTGGCTGGCCTCCGCTCCGGAGGAGGGGACTGGGATGCCTTCGTCAAGGACACCTCCTCGGCGCTCGATGCCGCCCGGGACAGGGAAGATGAAGCGGAAGTCCGCGACGCAGTTTCCACCATTTTGGCTGAATTGGCGAAACGCCGGCCGGAGTTGCAATTCCCTCCGTCAGTTGCGTGAGTCGCGGTTTGTTGTGGAGTCGCGCAGCGGAGGTCCGCCGGCCAGTTCGGCTTCGATGAGTTCGATGCTGGGCAGGTTGGAAGCGAATTCCTCCGGCATCGATTCCATGATTTCCGTCTTCCACTCCGAGACTCCGATTGGCATGGATGTAGTTCGCAGGGCGTATTCAGCTACCAGGCTGTCTTTTGATTTGCACAACAAGAGCCCGATTGTCGGTTTGTCATCGGGGTGGGCCAACAAATCGTCCACGGCCGCCATGTACATGCCGAGCTGGCCGAGGTATCCCGGCTTGAAGTCCGTGGCCTTGAGCTCGATTACCACGAAGCAGCGTAGCTTGAAGTTGTAGAAAAGCAGGTCCGCGAAGAACTCCTGGTCATTGATGAGGAGCCGGACCTGGCGCCCGACGTAGGCGAAACCGTGCCCGAGTTCCAAGAGGAATTTCTCGACGTGCTTGACCAATTGCGATTCCAATTCACGTTCGTTGCGCCGGTCCGTCATGGCGACGAAGTCGAAGACGTACGGGTCTTTGGTGGCTTCCTGCGTCAGATCGGAATCGACTGGCGGCAAGGTGGAGCCAAAGTTGCTGATGGCCTTGCCCGAACGTTCCATGCGTTTGGTCTCGATGTGGTGGACCAGCACGTTCCGTGACCAGCCGTGTTCGACGGCGGCAGCTGCGTACCAGAGGCGGCTTTCGGGATCGCTGAGCTTCTGGATCAAGGAGATCTGATGGACCCAGGGCAATTGTGCAATGCGTTGCACAATTGCATAGTCCGGCCACGCTTCGGCAAATGCGCGCATGTATTTGAGGTTGCGGGGAGAAAAGCCGGCAGACCCGGGGAACGCGGACTGGAGGTCGGCGGAGAGCCGGTCGATGACTTTTGCGCCCCACCCCTCACTGCCTTGCCGATCGAGAATGAGCTTGCCGATCGCCCAATTTGTGGCGATGAGTTCGCGGTTGACGGCGGTTGTAGCCGCACGCCGGCCAAGCTCAACCCTTTGCGAGATGGAGTCGAGTAGCTCGTTGTACCACCCGGGCATGGTGCTTCTTGCCGGAGTGCCCGGAAAAGAAGCGCGCCCGGAATGCTTGCGCGTGCCCGGTCCGGTGTCCACCTCAGTGGACGGGCTGCTCTGCACCCCTCGACTCGACATGCTGGTCTCCCTCCTCGACCTGTTGGCCTTGTTCGATCACGGTTGGTTCCGGAACTTCCGAATGCTGTTATTGAAGTTAGCGAGGGGGTCGGACATTGAAGGCAACGGACCATCGGCGCGTAGGACAAGTCCCGCACAATAGGTCAACGCGCCCTGTTCCTTCTCCGGGCCGGGACTCGTAATCTGATCCTGGGAGGTGGTTCCTGTGGAAGCAGCCCAGGGAGATCGCATCATCATTCATGGCAGGACGGTCGGCGCGTCGGACCGGCACGGAGAGATCATCGAAGTCCGAGGTGACAACGGTGCCCCGCCGTATTTCGTGCGCTTTGACGACGGCCACGAAACCATCCTGTATCCGGGAGGCGATTTCAGCGTCGATCACTCAAGCCGGACAGGATAGGGAAGCAGCCGGACAGCCTAGGGAAGCAGCCCGCCAGGCTAGGGAACGGCCCACCAGGATAGGGAAGCAGCCGGACAGGCTAGGGAAGCAGCCCACCAGGCTAGGGAAGCAGCCCACCAGGATAGGGAAGCAGCCCGCCAGGCCAAGGCCCAAGCCTGCGTCCGGCAGTGAGGTAAGGTAAGACTTACTTTGCTGATGACACCGGGGAGGGCGGCGCGTGGACCAGATCCTGGACCTGCCCTTTGAAGCGGCGCTTGCAGCCCTGTTCGGGGTGGTGATGCTCCGCGTCAACGCTACGTATTGGATCGGCAGGAGCGCGGCAGCGGGCGTCGAACGCACGCGATTCGCCGCCGCATTGAAGGGCCCGCAAGCAGCCAAAGCCCAAGTCCTGATACAGCGCTTGGGTCCCTACGCCGTCGTACTGACCTTCCTGACAATCGGACTCCAGACCGCCGTCAACTTCGCGGCCGGTGCCGCGAGGATGCCGCTGCGGCGTTACCTCCCCGCAGCAATCGCGGGTTCAGCGATTTGGGCGTTCGTCTATGCCACGATCGGGCTTGCGGCCATCGACGCTTGGCTCACAGTCATGGCGGCCTCGCCACTGAGTGCGCTCATTCTCGCCCTTGCGCTTGTGGGTACCGTCCTGGGAGCGGTTGTTTGGCGCAGGCGGCGGGCAGCCGAGGCCCGGGGACAAGGAATCCCGGAACAGGCAAAACCGGAACAGGACCTTCGGGGGGATACAGTGGCTCCAGAAGATACAGTGGTCTGAGTTTCCACTTCCGGCCAGCGAAAGGGCGAGCGTGGGTATTGAGCTTCCGGAACTTGCGGAAGGCGATTTCTACTACGAATCGCAGGGAGGTGGACGGTTCAGGTCCACTATTCACGCCCAAGGTGCGTGGAACCCACAAGAGCAGCACATGGCCCCGGCGTCGGGCATCATGGCCGATGCGCTTCTCCGCCATGAGCCGCGCGGGGACGTCCGCATGGCCCGGCTGAGCTACGAGATCCTGGGCCTCATTCCCGGTGGCGAGTTCGAGGTCACCACCAAGACTTTGCGCCCCGGCAGGACCATCGAACTGGTCCAGGCGGAACTCACGGCGGCTGGTCGGGTGGCGATCCGTGCCACCGCTTGGCGAATGGCGACGAGCGACACAAGCGCCGTAGCCGCCATCGAGGACTTCCCGATGCCCGCACCGGATGAATGCAAACCGTGGGACGGCGCGAGTGTGTGGCCGGGCGGCTACATCCGGTCACTCGAAATGAGGATCGCCGAAGGACACCGCTCAGGTTCGGGGAAGGTCTGGATCCGCACCGACCACCCCCTCACCGATGCTGATGACAGCAGCGACGTCGCGAGGCTCGTAGGACTCGTGGATACCGCTAACGGCATCGCTGCCCGGGTGTCACCTGGCAAGAACAGCTACATCTTTCCCAACCTCGACCTCCAGATCCACATGTATCGCGAGCCTGGGGGCGAGTGGCTCGGAGTGGACAACATGGTCTCCTTTGGAAGCGACGGCATTGGGCTGACGTCCTCGGTCCTGCACGACCTCGAGGGACCGTTCGGCCGCGCCGAACAGATCCTCACATTGAGGAAGAGCTGATGGCCGCCGAGATGCAGGGAGCAAATCGTACGCTCACCGTGGTCCGCCAGCAGGAATCGCTTGGCGCCACCGAGGACCTCGACTTCGGGATAGAACTGCTCAATCGCGCGCGCAGGGGACTCCTGGCGCCCACGCTGCGGCTGTACCGGCCGCAGCCCACGGTTGCGTTCGGCCAACGCGATGCCAAGCTGGCGGGATTCCCGGCGGCCTCCGAGGCCTGCCGCGAACTTGGTTTCGAGCCACTGATCCGCAAAGCCGGGGGACGGGCCGCCGCCTACCACCGGGGCACCCTGGTGATCGACCACGTTGAGCCGCACGCGGACGCAATCGCCGGGGCGAAGGCGCGGTTCGCACTCTTTGGCGAGCTACTGGCGGGCGCGCTCCGCCGGGTAGGACTCCACGCCGGCGTAGGGGAAATTCCCGGCGAGTACTGCCCGGGTGAATTCAGCGTCCACGGGCTTGACCCGGACTTCCCCGCCCACCAGATCAAGCTGATCGGGACCGCGCAGCGCGTGGTGTCCGGCGGTTGGCTCTTCAGTTCGGTGGTTGTCGTGGAGGACTCGGCGCCCATCCGCGCGGTCTTGACTGCGAGCTATGAGGCTTTAGGCCTCGAATGGGATCCTTCAACGGCAGGGGCGGCCAACGACCTTCTGCCCCAATTGGATGTGCCGGCCGTCGAGGATGCGATTATCGCGGCTTATTCGGAATACGCGGAATTGCTCGACGGCGACTTCCGGAGCCTGATGCCGTCAGCCAGCACTGCGCCGTCAGCCAGCACTGCGCCGGCGGCGAGCACACTGCCGGCGGCGAGCACACTGCCGGCGGCGAGCACACTGCCGACAGGGAGCCCGGTGCCGCCCCAATAGGGCGGCACCGTACACGCAGCCCCCGCCAGCACGCTGCTCTCTCAGGCCGCGAGGCGTGCTTCAACCTCGGCCGCGGACGGGTTCGTCGCGGCGGAACCGTCCGGGAACAAGACGGTGGGAACGGTCTGGTTGCCTCCGTTGAGCTTCTCCACGAGTTCGGCGGTGCCGTCAACCTCTTCGATGTTGATTTCGTTGTAGCCAATGCCCTTGGCGTCCAACTGCTTCTTCAAGCGGTTGCAGTAGCCGCACCACGTGGTCGAGAACATGGTGATGGTGCCGGCTTCGGGAGTGAAGTCCACGGATTTCTCCTGTCGATGCTTTAACGAACTGTTCGCATCAACGGTAACCCGGTGCCGGCTATTCCTTGGAGCGCATGTGTCACATGACACGCACGGCCCACGGAGACGTCGAGGCGGCGCTCAAACGGTGACTTTTCCGCCGTCGTCGACCGTCCAGGTCGGGTTGTAGGCGATCTCCCAGCGGAACCCGTCCGGGTCCGCGAAGTATCCGGTGTATCCGCCCCAAGGCTGGGACTTCGGGGGAGCGACGACGACGGCGCCGGCGGCCCGCGCTTCGGACATCATCCGGTCCACTTCTTCGGGACCGGAGACGTTATGGCTCAAAGTGATGCACGGGACACCCGTGGGTGGGTCGACGGCGGCTTCCCCTTGCATCTGCTCCACGTTCCACAAGGACAGCATCAGTCCGTGGTTCACCTGGAGGAAGAGGACATCCCCTGGATACTCGGCGTGGACCGGCCAGCCAAGGCCGTCCACATAGAAACGGCGCGACGCATCGACGTCGCGCACGCCCAAAGAGATGAAATCGACGCGCGGTTCCACAGGGTCAGGACCGAACCTAGATGGCCTCGTTGACGGCGACGCCCGATTGGAAATCCCGGCCGTCCGCTTCACTGAAGGCCGTCATCACGTGCCCTTTGCCAAGGCCGTTGATCGCGGAAAGGGGGAAATGGCCTGTGATGGTGCTTCCCTCGTGTTCCACGCCCTTGAGGTCGTAGTTCTCTTCGGCGCTTTGGTCATGGTTGAACGAGAAGAAGGCAATCGCCTCCCCGTTCATGAATTCGATGCCCAGTCTTCGCTGGGAGGAGTAGTCGGGACTCGCCGCGACCAGGCCCACAACGTACGCGCCGGAACCGGGGATGTTGCCCTCGATCTCGAACTTGGCCACGAGCGTGGCTTCCGTGGCGGTGATGCTGGCCTGCTTCAGAAGTGCGTCATCGTTGCTCATGGCTCAATCCTGCTCTGTGCGCCTCCCGCCGTCCACCCCTGATCCAGGAAATTGTCCGAGCTGATCCCCGGCCGGGACGCTCACGGTTGGATGGCCAAAAAGTGCCCCTGAGCAGCGGGAAGGCCTGTTCATACAGGTACCGGCAGGCCCTCCCATGCGCATGGCCGCGATTCTAGGGTGGAATGCATGGATCGACCGATTGAACCCCGCCAGGGGAGTGCCAAGGCATGAGGCGTTTGCTTGTGCCGTCCGCGGCGTTGTTGTGGGGACTGCAGTTCGCCTTCCTCAATCCGGCCTTGGCCCTCCTCTTGGTGGCCCTCTTCAACGCGACTCCGGCCGAGGTGGGCTGGGTGCTTGCTGTCTACAATGCGAGCGGGTTCGTTGCCTCGCTTCTTTTGCCCGCTTATGCAGACCGTGCAAAGGACTACTTGCGGCCCATGTTGGCCTGCGGGGCACTGACGCTGGCGTTGTCCGTGCTGCTCGCGGCCAGCACGGCCCTGCCGCTCGCCGTCGTGGGCTTGATTGTCCTAGGAGGGCCGGCCGGGGTGGGCAGTTCCCTCTTGTTCGCCCAACTCAAGCATTCCGGGGCAGGCCCGGCGGATGTGATGAACATGAGGGCTATTGTTTCGTTCGCCTGGGTCGCGGGGCCGCCCTTGGCAACCCTCATTATGGGGGCGCTGGGCAATCGCGCCATCTTGCTGGCCCTCGCCGCAGTGGCGATCCTGAACGTCGCCACCACGGCGGCCATGCTGAAGCGGCGGCGCCCCGTTGACGCGGACGACCAGCCGCGTCACGAGGACCCCGACGGCGGCCGCGGCTTCTCGAAGGCGGGAGTCGCCGCCGTCGTTATCGGCTTTATCGCCTTGCAGGCGACCAATAGCGCGGCCGTATCGATCATGGGACTGTTCGTCACCCAGGGGATTGGTGCCGACGTCGTGTGGGCGGGAATTGCGCTGGGTGTCTCGGCTGCGCTCGAAATTCCGGCGCTCTTCCTGATCGGAAGGCTGGCCCGCCGTTTCTCCAGCCGGGCGCTCATCGCCTCGGGCTGCGTGGCAGGAATCGCCTACTACGGATTGATGGCTTTCGTTGGCAACCCCGCCGCGCTGATAGCACTGCAAGTATTGAACGCCTGGTTCTTCGGCATCGTGGCGGGCGTGGGCCTGACGCTTTTCCAGCGGTTGATCCCGCGGCCCGGCCTCGCTTCAGGCCTCTACACCAACACTCGGCGCCTTGGCGCTATCGTCTCCGGTCCGATCATCGCGTTCGGTTCGACGACGGCGATCGGCTACCCGGGTGTCTTCGCTGCTTGTGCCGCGCTCACTGTTCTGGCGCTGGCGCTCATAGTGCTGAGCGGCAGGAAGGCAGGCGGCGCTCCGCCGACGGAGCGACAGGCCGAAGCGGTGCCGCCGGCCGCAGCGTCATCGTGATGCTAACGGCGAACTCGCACCAAACGCAGGGCGATGCCCACGGCGAACATCAAGACGCCGAGCCCTGCCGATAGCGGCGGAAGCGTGGCGATGAGGACCACGCAAGCCACCGCGCCGAAGACCTGGAGCGCCTTCGGGTATCGACGGTCCTTGGCCGGTTGGGTGAACGCGGCGATGTTGGCCACCAAATAGTAGATAAGCACGCCGAACGATGAGAAGCCGATCGCCCCACGCAGGTCCGCGACGCTGATGATCACGCAAATCGCCGCCGCAAGGGCGATCTCGGCCTTGTGGGGAACGCGGTAGCGGGGGTGGACCGCCGCGAGCCAGTGCGGCAAGTCATGGTGACGGGCCATCGCCAAGGTTGTCCGGCCCAGTCCCGCGATGAGGGCGAGGAGGGCGCCTAAGGAAGCAACAGCGGCCCCGACCCGCACCACGGGTGCGGCCCAGGAGAGGGAACCGTGCCCGACGGCGGCCACCAGCGGTGCCGCCGTGGCCGCTATACCGTCCGGGCCAAGCGTCGCCAACAGCGTCAGTGCAATGGCCGCGTAAACCACCACGGTGATTCCCAGCGCGATCCCGATAGCGCGCGGAATGGCGCGACGCGGGTTCCTGACTTCTTCTCCCATGGTCGCGATCCTCGCGTAACCCGCGAAGGCGAAGAACAGAAGCCCGGCCGATTGCAGGATCCCGTACCAGCCATGCGCGAGGAGCCCGTCTCCGGGGACGTTGCCCAGCGTGGGTGCGGAACCGCCCCAGCACGCGGCCACCGCTACGGCGAGGGCGGCCAGGACAGCGATCACGAGGACGCGCGTGAGGCCTGCCGTACGGGTGACACCGTGGTAGTTCACAGCGGCAAGGATGACGACGGCGGCAATCGCCATGGGACGCTCCCACCCGGCCGGTGCCGCGTAGGCTGCAAAGGTCATGGCCATGGCGGCGGCGCTGGCGGTCTTTCCGATCACGAACCCCCATCCGGCCAGGTATCCGGGCCAGGGCCCCAATCGCTCGCGTCCGTAAATGTACGTTCCGCCGGACGTCGGGTAGGCGGCAGCGAGCTGGGCGGACGACGTCGCGTTGCAGAAGGCCACAATGGCCGCGGCGGCCAATGCAATGAGTAGTCCGGAGCCGGCGGCGGCAGCAGCCGGGGTAAACGCGGCAAACACTCCCGCACCGATCATCGAGCCTAGCCCGATCAAAACCGCGTCAAAGGTACCCAGCCGCCTGGCCAGGGTTGGGGGATTGCTCATCGGGGTTCCTCCTGGGCTCGCCCCCAGCCTACGTCCCTTGAGGGGGCCTAAGACTTCCCTGTGACGGTCAGCACGATCAAGACGCAGTTGAGGCCAACGATGAGCGCTGCGCTGGACCATCCAGCGATTTTCAAGGCGGGAGAATCGGCATGGATGCCCATGACCTCGCGTTTTCCGGTCAACCTGATCAGGGGGATCAAGGCGAACGGAATGCCGAAGCTTAACAGGACCTGGCTCAAGACCAATGCCAAAGTCGGTTCGATTCCCGCTCCGAGGATGATCAAGGCCGGGACGAGCGTGATGACCCGGCGAAGCAGCAACGGCACGCGGAACTTGAGCAGTCCGCCCATGATGGTGGCCCCGGCGTAGCATCCCACGGAGGTCGAGGCCAGGCCGGACGCGAGGAGGCCCACCCCGAACGCGACTCCGATTGCAGGGCCCAACGCGGAGGTGACTGCCGCGTGGGCGCCGGCGATGGTGTTGGTCCCCTCGACGCCGCGCAGGCTGGTGGCGGCCAGCAGGAGCATGGCGACGTTGACGATTCCTGCGAGGAGGAGGGCGCCGATGACATCCACGCGGGTTGTGCGGATGAGCCTGGTCCGTACAACAGGGTCCGCCGAGAAGCCGTGCCTGTCCCTCGCGAGGGCAGAGTGCACGTAGATCGCGTGTGGCATGACGGTGGCCCCCAGCATGCTGGCCGCGAGGAGGACGGTGTCAGGGCCTTCGAACCGCGGCACCAGGCCGGACAGGACGCCTCCGGCCTGCGGAGGGCTGACGAGCAGCCCCGACACGAATCCGACGGCGATGACCGCGAGGAGCGCGATGATGGCGGATTCGAATGTCTTCTGGCCCCGTGATGATTGGAGTGTCAAGATCAGCATGGACGCGAACCCGATGATCACTCCGCCCAAGAGGAGCGGCACGCCGAAAAGGAGGTTGAGCGCCACGGCGCCGCCAATGACCTCGGCCATGTCCGTGGCTCCCGCGACGAGTTCCGCCTGTGCCCAGTAAAGCCTGCGTTGGCGGGTGCCGAGCCTCTTGCCGAGGAGTTCGGGGAGGCTGTGGCCGGTGGCCAAGCCAAGCTTTGCCGATTGGTACTGCACGAGGACCGCCATGATGTTGGCGGCGACCAACACCCAGACGAGCAGGTATCCGTAGTTCGCGCCCGCCGTGAGGTTCGCTGCGACGTTTCCCGGATCAACATAGGCAATTGCCGCCACGAAAGCCGGACCCAGCAAGAGCAGCCTGGAACGCCACCGCGAAGTGGTTACAGGTGGCCGGGCGAGGGTGGAAGCCATGGTTTCCTCATCATCGGGGATACGGACACAATGAGGATACCGCAAATTTAGGTGCACCGAAAAGCTATTTTTAGGCGCACTGTATGAATGCCGGAACTGCCACTCCTTTCTGCGTCCGGTTCGGGTTCACGCGTGGGTGGTTTCTTCCACCAGTGCAGTGGCGATGCTGTCCGCATCATCAAGGGCGGCCAGATACCGTTCGGCGTCCAAAGCGGCCGAGCAACCTGTGCCTGCCGCTGTGATGGCCTGCCGGTAGCGATGGTCGACGGCGTCGCCACAGGCGAAGACGCCGGCGAGGTTTGTCACCGTGGTGGGCGAGTCCACCCTGATATAGCCCTCGTCGTCCAGTTCCACCTGGCCTTCGACGAGGTCCGTGCGCGGGACATGTCCAATGGCCACGAAAATTCCGGTGGCTGGATGCTCACGTGTTTCACCGCTCCGGGTATCAGTAATGGTGACCCCGCTGACCTTGGTGTCCCCGTGGATCGCGGTGATGGCCGAGTTCCAGGCAAAGCGGATCTTTGGATTGCCCTTGGCCCGCTGCGCCATGATCCGCGAGGCACGCAGCTGTTCGCGCCTCACAACCACTGTGACCGACGTCGCGAAGCGGGTGAGGAACATCGCTTCCTCCATGGCGGAGTCCCCGCCGCCCACCACAATGATGTCCTGCTCCCGGAAGAAAAAGCCGTCGCACGTAGCGCACCAGGAGACGCCATGCCCGCTGAGCTTTTTCTCCTCCGGCAAGCCGAGTTCCTTATAAGCGGAACCGGTCGCCAGGATCACGGCCGGTGCCTGATGGGTTTTACCACCTCCGGTGACCACGCTCTTAAGGTGGCCGGACAACCGGACCGCCGTGACGTCGTCGAACACTATCTTGGCGCCGAACCGTTCCGCCTGCTCCTGAAGGCCGTCCATGAGCTCCGGCCCCTGGATACCTGCCGGGAACCCTGGAAAGTTCTCTACTTCGGTGGTGTTCATCAGGGCACCGCCGGCCGTCACGGATCCGGCGAGGACCAGCGGGCTCAGGCCCGCACGCGCGGCGTAAATTGCCGCCGTGTAGCCGGCAGGGCCGGAACCGATGATGATGAGCTGCTCGTTACTCATGGGACACTCCTGGCCAGGAACGGAAGTAGCGTTTCCACGGAGCATAGTGCCGGGTGAGCGGGCTGGACAATGGTCTGTCGCTTCGCGGGGGAGGCCCGCGCGGGATCCCGCGAGTTCCCTTTACTCTTGGTGCGCCGCGACGACGTAATGCTCCACGCGGCGGTCCGGCACAAGCCAGATCAAGGCCACCACGGTGTAGGCGGCAACAGCCAGGAGCGGGTGCACGAAGCAGAGCCCCAGACCCGCCAAATAGATCAAGGGCGAGGTCTTGCCCTTCCAGTCGCGTCCAATGGCCAGGGAGAGTGCGCCTTGCCGGCCCTGCTGGCGGATGAACCCCTGCTGCAGGACGAAGTAGGCAACCGCGGCGCAAAGCAGGTTGAATCCGTAAGCCAGCACTGGGACTTCGACGAATCCTGTCTCATCCATCCAGCGCGTGCTGAACGGAAAGAGCGACAGCCAGAACAACAAGTGCAGGTTGGCCCAGAGGATTCCGCCGTTGACGCGGTCGGCCAAATGGATCATGTGGTGGTGGTTGTTCCAGTAGATTCCCACGTAGACGAAGCTAAGCAGGTAGCTGAGGAATGTGGGCAGCACCTCGAGCAGGCCATGCCACGTGGGTTCCGGAGGCACGCGAAGCTCCAGCACCATGATGGTGATGATGATGGCGAGGACGCCGTCGCTGAATGCCTCGAGCCGGTTCTTGTTCATCGGGTTGCCTCCATGAGCACATCATCGTTGGTGGCGCGTCACCTTCGCAAAGTGCACCTTCGCAGAACGCCCGTCCGCAGGGCTCTTCGTCAACGCAGAACGCCCCCGCGGGACGAAACCGCAGGGGCGTTAACTTCGCGAAGGGAATGTCGGGAGCGACTGATCAGGCGAAGGTGGACGTGTCGATCACGAATCGGTACCGCACATCGGAGGCAAGGACGCGCTCGTAGGCGTCGTTGATCTTCTCGGCCGGAATGACTTCGACCTCTGCTCCCAGTCCGTGCTCGGCACAGAAGTCGAGCATTTCCTGGGTCTCCCTGATGCCGCCGATCATGGATCCGGCGAAGGACCTGCGGCCCCCGATAAGCGCGAACGCGTTGACCGGCAGTGGCTCGGCAGGCGCCCCCACATTCACCAGGGCACCGTCGAGCTTCAGCAACTGAAGGTAGGAGCTGATCTCGATCGACGCGCTGACCGTGTTGATGATGAGGTCCAGCGAGCCTGCCAGCTTTTCGAAGGTCGCGGGATCGGACGTGGCGTAATAGTGGTCGGCGCCCAGGTTCAGGCCGTCCTCCATCTTCTTCAGCGACTGGGACAGGACAGTCACCTCGGCGCCCATCGCATGCGCGAGCTTGACTGCCATGTGTCCCAGTCCGCCGAGCCCGACGACGGCAATCTTCTTCCCGGGTCCGGCACCCCAGTGCCGCAGCGGCGAATAGGTGGTGATTCCGGCGCACAGCAGCGGAGCGGCGACGTCGAGGTCGATGCCTTCGGGAATCCGCACCACGAAGTCCTCGGTAACCACGACGTGGGTCGAATAGCCACCCTGCGTGATGGTCCCGTCGCGGTCGACGGCGCCGTAGGTGCCGACGTTGCCTTTGAGGCAGTACTGCTCTTCGCCGGCGAGGCAGTTGGCGCACTCGCGGCATGAATTCACCATGCAACCGACACCTACCCGGTCGCCGACTTTGTGCCGGGTGACTTCCGAGCCGACTTCCGTGACGATGCCGGCGATTTCGTGGCCAGGGGCAAGGGGGTACGCCTGGGGTCCCCAGTCGCCGCGCACAGTGTGGATATCCGAATGGCAGATGCCCGCATACTTGATTTCAATCAGCACGTCGTGTGGGCCGACGTCGCGTCGCTCAATAGTGGTCGGAACGAGGACTTCGCTCGCGGACGGGGCGGCGTATGCATTAACGCTAAGCATGTTTCTCCTGCTTGTGGACGGAGGATCGGTGTTCGCGGTGTCTTCCAGGGCGAGTGCGGCGCCACGCCGCTTGAGTCTGGGATGGCCCTTCGGCCCCGAACGACTCTATCCATCCAACAGGACTTTCTCGAACCAAGGGAGTCACTGCTGATAGGGGTACTGGGAGTGCCCCCTTTAATCGGGGCCACAGTGTGGGTTCGCGGCCGGCTTCGCCTCATCACTTCATGATCGGTTTCTTAACCATCCGACCCTTGCCACGCACCATGCCCGGGCTTAATCTTCTTGGCATGCACCAACGGCTGGGGCGACGGCGCAAACCTTTCCAACGGACCGACAGGACGGTGCCTCCATGTGCGATATTCCGGGATTGATCAGCCGGCTCGAGGCCGAAGAGCTCGCGCGATTACGCAAATCCGGCAAGGAGCGATCCCTTGATTCCGACTTGATCGACGCGATTGATACAGCCGCCGGCGGTCCGGGGGAAGGCCGGGGCTACTACGTCGTCAGTGGCTCCCTCTATCCCGTCGAAGCCAGGGACTACCACCTCCGTGAAGACGTGGCCGAAGCCGTACTGCAGGCTACGGAGGACTCCGCGGACGCCCTCGCCTGAGCCTGGTCATTCCGTGAGCGCCGGCCTGCTGTGGTGAAAGCCACAGCAGGCCGGCGCACTGTGTTTAATCCCTAGGAGACTCTGTTTAATCCCTAAGAGACTCTGTTAATCCCTAAGGGACTCTGTTTAATCCCTAAGGGACCCTGTTTAATCCCTAGAGGGATTTCAGCAGGCCCTGCATTTCCGCAATTTCCGCTTGCTGCGCGGACACGATGTCCTTCCCAAGCGCCAGGGCGTCCGCGTTCGTGCCGTCGTTGATTTCCGACGTGGCCATGGCGACGGCCCCTTCGTGATGGGCGATCATTTGGGTGAGGTACAGCCTGGCTGCCTCGGTACCTTGGGCGGATTCCAAGGCTTTCATGTCGCCTTCGCTCATCATCCCGTCCATGTCATGGCTTCCCGCCATCTCCGCCGGTTGGTTCCATTCCTTCAGCCAACCCTGCATCTTTTCGATTTCCGGGCCCTGCGCGGCCTTGATCCTGTTGGCCAGTTCAGAGACCTGGAGCGGGATGTCCTTCTTTGCGAGAACCACGTCGCTCATGTGGACGGCCTGGGTATGGTGCGGAATCATCATTTGCGCGAAGCTGACGTCGGCCGAGTTGCGGTCCGTCGCAGCCGCCGGTCCTGAGGCGGTTGCAGATGCGGCTGCAGAGGCAGTCGCCGATGCCGTTGCCGACGTGCCTTGGTGGTCCATGCCGGACATGGCGCCTCCGTTGTTGCTGTCGTTACCGCCGGCACAGCCGGTAAGTCCGATCGCGGCGGCGAGGGCAATTGCAGTGATAGTCACGTTTTTCTTCATGTGTGTAGTCCTTCAATCATCAGCCGGCAGGTCGCGGCTGCATGGAGCGCGCATGTGCATGGGACGCGCACGGCAAAGCCCGCGGATGCGCGCGTGGTGGCGAAATCTGCTGCACCGGATCGGCAGGACCGGTGCGGGTGCAATTTACGTGCGACTGATGCAGAGATCGCCCGGTGAAGGACTCTCCGGACGGTGCGGGTAACGTGAAATCCCGGCAGCCGTCGAGCCGGCCGGTTCAGTCACGAACGCCAGGACGCCCGGCAGGGGCGCGGCCAAAGTGGCATGGCTCGGCGCAGGAACGCACATGTCGCCGCCTGCTGACATTGCGGTGCACGTACCTGGACTTTCGCAGGAGTGCGCTGCCATGGCGGTCTGTTCGTGGTGGTCGGCATGCGCGATGATGCCGTGCCCGGTGCCCACAGCATGGGTGCCTACGGCATGGGTGCCGTGGCCGGGGGACAGGACGTGCATGCCCAGGATGCCGGCGACCACGGACAACAAAGTCGCGAACAGCCCTACGCGGCGAAGGAAGGCGAGAGAACGGCCCCGGCGGGGGTCGGTCATGGTCTTCCTCCTTTGCTCATGCTGTTCCCAAGGCTACTGGCTTTGAGGGTCCGCAAACGAAAGGAACGCCCCTCCTGGGGCATTCCTTTCATATTTCCTGCTTAGACCCTCTCGCGGGTCCGGTCGATAACAGGCTCGGGATCGTTCGTGAACTCACGGTGGCGGCGAGGGAAGGGCCAGAACGTAAAGTCCTTTACCTCCACCTTGGGCTCAGGGCGTTCCTCGGGTTCCGGCTTCGTCTCCGTCTTTGTTTCCCGCCGGTAATCCTTGTAGTACCCGTAGCACATCACAGACCTCCTTCCAGCGACTGCACATTAATCCTCCTCCCGATCCGTTACGCAGTCCATCGTCCGAGGCGTGTCCAGCGGATAGGGAGAATGGAAGGGTGAATCCCACTGACACAACACGTGACGCCCGGACCGGTTACCGCCCTTTCGACCTTGAGTCGATCGGTGCCGGCCTGGTGTTCCGGGATTCGTTGGAGGTCCTCGCCGCAGCCCTCACCGCTTCTCCGGGAGCCGCGGGCGCCGCCGTCGTGCAAGCTCCTCCGGGAACCGGCAAGACCACCCTGGTTCCGCCGCTCCTGGCGAACCTCGCAGCCGGCACTATTTCGGAAGGTGGGCGTCCTCGCGTTGTGGTGACACAGCCGCGCAGGGTCGCCGCGCGATCGGCGGCGCGTCGGCTCGCGGCCCTCGACGGCGGAACACTTGGCGGGCGTGTCGGCTATGCCGTTCGGGGCGAACGGAAGGCAGGGGCGGACACGATTGTAGAGTTCGTCACTCCGGGAATCCTCCTTCGCCGCCTGCTCGACGACCCGGGCCTCGAAGGCACACACGCGGTCATCCTGGACGAAGTCCACGAACGCGGCCTCGAAACAGACCTGCTGCTCGGAATGCTCATAGAGGTCCGCGAACTACGGAACGACCTCACCCTTGTGGCGATGTCCGCCACCCTTGATGCCCCGCGGTTCGCGGCCCTCATCGGCGGAGCCGGCGGTGCGGGTGCAAGCCAGGGAGCAGCGTTCGACGGCGGGAATCCGGCCGCCGTCGTCGACTGTCCTTCCGCCCTCCACCCCTTGGAAGTGGACTGGGCACCGGCGGCCGTGCCGCGCGTTGACGGGCGCGGCGTGGCGACGGCCTTCCTCGACCACGTGGCAGACACGGCCGCGGCAGCGCATGCGGAAATGCTCGCGGGCAATCAGGACATTGACGCCCTCGTGTTCGTGCCTGGCGCCCGCGAAGTATCCCTGACAGCTTCCCGTCTCCGTGGCAGGGTTGACGCGGAAGTCCTCGAGCTCCACGGCCAGGCCAGCCCTGCGGAACAAGACAGGGCAGTGTCCGGCCGCGAGCCTGGCGGGCCGCCGCGCATCATCGTGTCGACGGCGCTGGCGGAGTCCTCGCTCACCGTCCCCGGAGTAAGGCTCGTCATCGACTCCGGACTCTCCCGCGAATTGCGGCGTGACGCGGGGCGCGGCATGTCGGGATTGGTGACCGTTTCCTGTTCCAGGGCATCGGCGGAGCAACGCGCGGGACGCGCGGCGCGGCAAGGCCCGGGACGAGTGGTCCGCTGTTACGAGCAAAAGGCGTTCGCCGCCGCACCGGCACATCCCACACCGGAAATCGCGGTAGCCGACCTCACAAGCGCGGCCCTCATCCTCGCATGCTGGGGATCCCCGCGCGGGGCCGGCCTCAATCTGCCTGACGCGCCGCCCGCAGCCGCGATGGACGACGCCGTGGAAGTCCTCAGTGAACTCGGCGCGATCTCGGACGGCGGACACGCGAGCGAGCTGGGGAAGGCACTGGCGCGGATTCCCGCCGATCCGCGACTCGCCCGCGCATTGCTGGACGGAGCCGACGCCGTCGGCCTCCGGACGGCCGCCGAGGCCGTGGCCCTTGTCGCGGGGGACCAGCGGGCACCGGGAGCCGACCTCACGCGCCTTCTGGCGATGCTACGCCCGGGCACGGACCCCGCAAGTCGGCGCTGGTCAGAGGAGGCACGGCGCTTGGAGGGAATCGTACGGCAGGCCGGATCCGGCGTCGGGCGCTCCCTTGAAGAGACTGCAGTGGTGCCGCATCCGGCGGGTCCGTCCGAATCCCTTGGCTACGTTATCGCGCTTGCCTTCCCGGACCGCGTGGCAAGGCGTGTTCCGGGCGCGGGGCCGGAACGCTATCTTCTCAGTTCCGGGACGCGGGCGGGGCTGCCGTTTGGAAGCTCGCTCAGCGGACACGAGTGGCTTGCGGTGGCGGAGGTATCGCGTTCGGACGGGCGCGACGCCGCAGGAACGGGCGCCGTGATCCGGTCGGCCGCCCCGTTGGACCCGGAGTCCGCGGAAGCGGCCGCCAACCACCTCATCGCCGAATCGGTCGAGGCGGAATTCCTCCAAGGCCGCGTCACGGCCCGCAAGGAACGCCGGCTTGGGGCGATCGTCCTGTCTTCGACGCCAGTGCGTGCGTCCGCCGAGGACGGGAGAAAGGCGGTGGCCCACGCCCTGGCTTCCGAAGGACTGGGAATGATCGGATGGTCGACGGCTGCGGACGGGTTGCGCCGGAGGCTGGCCATGCTGCACAGGGAGCTCGGCGCGCCGTGGCCCGACGTCTCGGAAGCGGCGCTGCTGTCCAGCCTGGACGCGTGGCTCGGTCCCGAGCTCGACGCCTTGGCGAGCGGAACTCCCGCGCGGGGCATCGACCTTGCCGAGCCGCTGCGCCGGCTGCTCCCGTGGCCCGACGCCGCGAACTTTGGCGAGCTGGCCCCTGAGTCGCTTAACGTGCCGAGCGGTTCGCGCGTGCGCATCGACTATCCGGACGCAGCGGACGACGGCGGACGGCCGGTGGTCGCGGTGAAGCTGCAGGAGTGCTTCGGCTGGTCCGAAACCCCGAGGGTGGCGGGAGGGCGGGTGCCGGTCCTGTTCCACCTGCTTTCGCCTGCGCGCCGACCCTTGGCCGTGACGGACGACCTCGCTTCGTTCTGGTCCGGACCCTACGCCCAGGTCCGTGCGGAAATGCGGGGCCGGTATCCGAAACACCCCTGGCCCGAAGACCCCTGGACGGCGCCGGCAACGGCCAAAACGAAGCGGAAGATGTGATGCTGGCAGGGATTCACAGGCTGTCCCTTTAGGATGCCACGGTGACGAATTTGGATCCGGGGCCAGGTGACCTTGCGGCAGACTGGTGGCACGCCGTAATCAGTGGCTTCAACACGACGCAGCTTCCTCCCATCTCTGCTCCAGTTGTCCTCGGCATACTCGTTGCCGCGGTCCTGCTGAGCGGTCCGCGGCAGACGTGGCGGTGGTTCGGCCTCTATGTGACCTTCGTCCACGAGCTCGGGCACGCCTTCGCTGCACTGATGACGGGACGGGTGGTCCACGGATTGCGGATCGGGCTGGACCATTCCGGGCAGCTGTTGAGCAGCGGCCGCGGCAAGTTCGGAGCCGTCTGGTCCGGGTTCTGGGGATACCCGAGTCCCGCGGTGGTCGGGGTGGCACTTATCTGGTCTGTCTCAGCCGGCCACTCCGGTGCTGCGATGTCCATCGGCGCGCTGGTGTTGCTGGTGGCCTTGGTCTTCCTGAGGGGATTCGCCGGCATCTTCGTGGCGGTTTGCTGCGCTGCGATTGCCCAGTTGCTTTTAGTCTTCGCGAACGCCGCCACGGTAAGCCACGTTGTGCTGGGCCTTGGAATGGCGCTGGAAGTCGGTGCGGTGCGGGACTGGTTCAAGGTGGCTGCCGTCCATACCCGGCGCCGCAACCGCCTGGCGTCGTCGGACGCATTCATCCTGGCCCGATCCACCGGCGTACCGTCGTGGTTGTGGCTCTTTGGCTTCGCCACGGTCATCGCCACGAGCGCTGCACTGTCCGTACGCCTGGTGTGGAGCATGCTCATCTGAGCATCGGGGTGTGCCGAACCAAGGGTCCCTGGTTTCCGCCGAGTCTGCCTTGACCCCTTGCCGTCCGTCGCGCCAGGGTGTGGAATCGGTTGCAAAGCGACTCCAGGAGGTGCTCATGTCGGTGAAGGGGCCGAACCGGGTCAATCCCGACCTTCGACGCGCGGACGCATCGGCGGCATCGGCCGATCGGCCGGAAAACATCCGCAACGTAGTGCTGATCGGGCGTTCCGGTGCCGGTAAGACCATGCTGCTCGAATCGCTCCTGTACGCCACCGGCGTCGTATCCCGCATGGGATCGATCGTGGAGGGCACCACAGTGGGCGATTCGGAGGCGACCGCCGTCCACCAGCAGCGCTCTACCGGGCTGTCCGCCGCGCCCCTGGTGTTCGACGACATCAAAGTGAACCTCCTGGACACGCCTGGCTACGCGGATTTCATGGGCGAACTGCGTGCCGGCCTGAGGGCGGCGGATGCGGCGCTGTTCGTTGTTTCCGCTGTTGATGGCGTCGACGCCGGGACGATCGCTTTGTGGGGTGAATGCGAACGGGTAGGCATGCCAAGGGCTGTGGTCATCAGCCGCCTCGACCATCCCCGGGCGGACTACGATGCTGTCCTGGCCGAGTGCCGGCACTCCTTCGGCGACTCGGTCCTCCCTCTCTACCTGCCCGTTCGCACCGCGGGCAGCGTCACGGGATTGCTTGGATTGCTGTCCGGATCGGTTTCGGAATATTCGGCGGGCGATCAACGTCCCTCGACCCGCCCGGCGGACGCCGCCGAACTGGCTTCGTCCGATGAGCAACGGGGCGAACTCATCGAAGGGATCATCTCCGAGAGCGAAGACGAGACCCTGATGGACCGTTACCTCGAAGGCGAGGACATCTCCGTGGATACCCTCATCGAGGACCTCGAAACAGCGATTGTCCGGGGTACGTTCTTCCCGGTGATCGCGGCATCCTCCACCACAGGGCTTGGCACCGCCGAACTGCTCGAGGTACTGACCCGCGCCTTCCCTTCGCCGACCGAACGGAACCTTCCGCCTGCCACCGACCTCACCGGCAACCCCGTCGAACCCCTTACGTGCGATCCCGACGGCCCGCTCGCGGGAGAGGTAGTCCGGACCACTGTTGACTCCTTCCTCGGCCGCGTCTGCTTGGTCCGGCTGTTCTCCGGGACGCTCCGCGAGGATTCGGCCGTCCACGTGGGCGGCCATGGCTTGGCGGATCGCGGACACCCGGACCACGACAGCGATGAGCGGATCACGCATCTTTACTCGCCCTTGGGAGCCAACCTCCGCCCGGTGCCCTTTGCCGTGGCGGGAGACATTTGCGCGCTGGCCAAGGTGGCGAGTGCCGAAACAGGAGACACCGTCTCGGCGCGCGAGGCCCCTTTGCTGGTGGAAACCTGGGACATGCCCGAGCCGTTGATGCCCGTGGCGGTCGAGGCCGCTTCGCACGGCGACGAGGACGCCCTGTCCAAGAGCCTCGCCAAAGTCGCCGCCGGCGATCCGACGCTCCGGGTGGAACGCAACGCGGAGACCCACCAATTGGTCCTGTGGTGCATGGGGGAGGCGCACTCAGAGGCAGTCCTGGACCGCCTGCGCGAGCAAGGCGTGAAACTCCAGACCGTCGACGTCGTCACGCCCCTCAGGGAGACCTTCGCCGCCCAGGCCGCAGGGCATGGGCGCTATGTCAAGCAGTCAGGCGGCCATGGCCAATATGCCATTTGCGACATCGAAGTGGAGCCGCTTGAACGTGGAGCCGGTTTCGAGTTCGTCGACAAGATCGTCGGCGGGGTCATCCCCGGCACGTACGTCGTCTCCGTTGAAAAGGGCGTCCGTTCGCAGATGAACAAGGGAGTCCGCGCGGGCTTCCCCGTGGTGGACATCAGGGTGACCTTGGTGGGCGGCAAGACGCACAGCGTGGATTCTTCGGATGCCGCATTCCAGGCCGCCGGGGCGCTGGCGCTCCGCGAGGCCGCTGCTGCGAGCAATATCCAACTCCTCGAACCGATATCCGCCGTCACCGTACTGGTTGCCGACGACCACGTGGGGGCCGTCATGAGCGACCTTTCCTCCCGCCGCGGCAGGGTGACGGGAACGACGTCGGTTGGCGGGGAAAGCACGGAAATCAGCGCCGAAGTGCCGGAACAGGAATTACTGAGGTATGCGATCGTGCTGCGGGGATTGACCGCGGGCGGGGGCCGTTTCCGGCGGGAGTACTTGAGGCACGAACCACTCCCGCCCGGCATTGCGGTCGCTGCAGCGAGGGCTTGACGCTAGCTGTTCGCGCGAAGGAAAGCCGACACTTCGGGGGCCAACGAAGCCCCCACCGATCCTGCGCCCTCTTTGACTCCCTTGCGGGCAAAGGAGTGGTCGCCGCCGTCCCGCCAGCCGATGGTGGCCGTCGGCCCGATCCGGGCAACGACGCCTTCCAGCAGTTCCGGAGTTGCGAAAGTGTCCCGGGTGCCCTGGAGGAAGAGCATGGGAAGCGTGAGCCCGTAAAGGTGCTCGTCGCGGAGCTTGTCCGGCTTCCCCGGCGGATGCAGGGGATATCCGAGATAGACGAGTCCGGCTGCCGGCATTCCCTCAGCCACCGCCATGGATGCCATCCGGCCCCCGAAAGACTTGCCCGCAGCCCAAAGTGGCTCACCATCGGAACGTGCTGCCGCCTCATTCATGACCGCTTTCCAGGCGGCGATCGCCGCGGGCGGGCGGTCGGGGAACTTTTTCCCGGCCTCACGGTAGGGGAAGTTGAAGCGCAAGGTGGCTACGCCGTAGTCGTTCAATGCCTGGGCGAGGCCGCCGAGGAAGGGATGCTCCATGCCCGCGCCGGCACCGTGCGCCAGCACGAGGGTAGCGAACGGCTTTTCCGGCCGGGCGTAGATGGCGGAGATCTGCGTCCCGTCCACGTCGATGGCGATACGGGATTCTTCGGGCCGCACGGTCACTCGAATCGCGAGGGGTCGCCGGTACCGCGCCGCACCACTTCCGGCGCGCCGCTGGAAAAGTCCACCACTGTAGTGGGTTCCGCGCCGGTGTCACCCGAATCGATCACGGCATCCACCACGTTGTCCAGGCGCTCCTTGATTTCCCAGCCTTGGGTCAACGGTTCTTCCTCGTCGGGCAGGAGCAAAGTGCTGGAGAGGAGCGGCTCACCCAGTTCGGCCAGGAGGGCGTGGACGACGTTGTGGTCCGGAATCCGGACGCCCACTGTCTTCTTCTTCGGATGCAGGAGGCGGCGCGGAACTTCCTTGGTGGCGGGCAGGATGAAAGTGTAGCTACCGGGAGTGACGGCCTTGATGCTCCGGAAGACGTCGTTGTCGATCATCACGAATTGCCCCAGCTGGGCGAAATCCTTGCAGACCAACGTGAAATGGTGCTTGTCGTCGAGCCGCCGAATGGAGCGGATGCGGTCCAACGCCTCCTTGTTGCCCAACTGCGCGCCGAGCGCGTAGCAAGAATCGGTGGGGTACGCTATCAGCCCGCCGGACCGCACGATGTTGACTACTTGCGCAATGGCCCGCGGTTGGGGGTCCTCGGGATGGACATCAAAGAATCTCGCCATCCCTCGAGCTTACGGCAGCCCGCTGTTCAGGACAGGACATCCTTGCCCGTGAACTTGCCGAAAGCCACGGCGCCTCCTGCCAGGATGTACCCGGCTTGCAGGATGGCGTTGTCGCCGAAGGTTGCCCAGGAAACCGGCTGCCGTAACAGATCGGCGAAATTGAGCCAGTAATGGCTGAACAGCCACGGATGCAGCCAGTCCAATTGCGGGAGGCTGTCCATGACCTGGGATGCCACGGACAACACGATAGTGGCCGCCATGGCTCCGACCGGCACGTCCGTGAAGGTGGAAATGGCGAGCCCCACGGCCGACAGCCCCAAGAGGGACACCGTGACGTACGCGGCGATGAGCAGCAACCGCACCACGGATTCGCCGACGTCGATCGTGTCCCCGGACAGCAGCGTCACCGGGCCCACGGGGAAGAACACGACGCCGGCCAGGGCACCCGCGGCGGCCACGGCCAGGGTCGCTGCCAGGCAAAACGCGGACGCAGCGGCGTACTTGACGAGCAGCAAGCGGACCCGTCCCGCGGGCGCCGCGAGCAGGTACCTGAGCGTGCCGAGGTTCGCCTCGCCGGCGATCGTGTCTCCGGCCACCACGCCGATGGTCAGCGGCAGGAACAGGGGCACGGAAACCACCATCGCAGTCACGCCCACGAAGAGCCCGTTCTGGGTGATGCGATCCATGAAGGGCGGGCCACGGCCAGGGGCTACCGGATGGGAACTGAGCTTGACCGCCGCGGCGATGAGGAGCGGGATCGCGGCGAGTGCCAGCAACAAGGCCCACGTCCGCAGCCGTCCGAACAACACTGCGAGCTCGGAGGCAAGGAGTGCCCACGGGCTCGTCGGCCGGGGTGCCGTCAGCCGCGGCATCGTTGCTGGGGGATCGGCTTCAGCCGGCAACATCGAAGCCTTCTCCAGTCAACGAGACGAAGCGCTCTTCCAAAGAGGCGTTTTCGACGCCGAAACCCCTGACACGCACGCCCTCGGCCACGAGTGCCGCCACCACGGTTTCGGGAGCCAGTTGCAAACTGGACGGTCCGGTGCTGACCAGGTTTTGGCCATCGGAGCCCGGCCCCGCGGTCGAAAGTTCGGAGTGCAGGCCCAGCCCGGCCAGGACGCGGATCGCCGTTTCGGTGTCCGGCGTCTGCAGCCGCATCGTCGCCGTCCCGGCCGCCCGAAGTTCGCGAAGCGTGCCTTGTGCCACAAGCCTGCCTGTGCTCATCACCCCCACATGGGTGCACATTTGCTCCACCTCGGCGAGGAGATGGCTGGACACGAAGACGGTGGTTCCCCCGGCAGCCAGGGACCGCACGAGGCTTCGCACTTCCCGAGTGCCCTGGGGGTCGAGCCCGTTGGTGGGTTCATCAAGCACGAGGAGTTCCCTCGGCCTCGTCAGGGCATGGGCAATCCCCAGCCGCTGTTTCATGCCGAGCGAGTACGCGCGGACCTTTTTGTCCGCCGCGTGGGTCAGGCCCACCCTTTCCAGCGCTTCGTCGACGCGTGCCGCCCTTGATTTCGCCGGGGCGTGGGGATCGGCGCTGTCCAACCGCCTCAGGTTCGCGGCGCCGGAAAGAAAAGGGTAGAACGCTGGTCCTTCCACCAAGGCACCCACGCGGGGCAGGACAGCCGAGAGTTGGCCTGGCATGTCCCCGCCGAGCACCCGGATGCTGCCCGTCGTCGCCCCCGCCAGCCCGAGCAGGAGGCGGATGGTGGTGGTCTTGCCGGACCCGTTGGGTCCGAGGAAGCCAAAGACCGAGCCGCGCGGGACGGCGAGGTGGACGTCGTCGACGGCGGCTCGGTGGCCGAAGCGCTTGCTCAGGCTACGGGTTTCTATCGCCAGTTCAGCCGGCAGGGTGTCTTCCGTCATTTCGCGGCGGCCACAGCCTGCAGCCGCTCAAGTGGCACCATCCCCGCGAAGACGCGGCCGTCGTCGAGCATGAGAACCGTCACCAAGCTGGTGGTCAGTGCGCGACCACCCGGAACGGCTTGCGTGAGCTGGGACAGCAACGGTGCGGTCCTGGCCTGGCTAGGCATCGCTCCCGCCGGGAATGCCATGACGGCGTCCCATCCGCTGCCTGTGATCGTCGGATGGACCGGGAGGGCCTTCCCGGACGCGCCCGGCACCATTGGCCTCGCTTCTTGCCCGGGAGCCGCCGGAATCGACTTCTGTTCCACGGCGGCACCGGGAGGCGGCGTGAAAGCGAACAGCCCGACGTCGGGCGCCGACAGGTTCACATCCGTGAATGCAAGCGAGAACGCCGAAGCGGCCTGGCCGCGTGCCCGGACGTCCACGCTCAAGGGGAGCCCTGTCGCGGAGTCGACGGCGATCGTCACCGAGTCCACGAGCGTTCCGTTGCTCTTCGGGGTGATGACGAGCGGATACGCCGTGCGCCCCGCCACCATGGTTCCATCGCCCACAGTCACGTCGGTGCTGGGTTCGACGGCGGCGAGGAAGCGCTGCGCAAGGGCCTCGGGAGTGGTCATCCCCGGCGTTGCCGGAGCGGACGGGAGCGCCCTTTCCGCGGACTGCCGGACCGGCAGCGTCACGTGGGCCGCGCTGTTGTCAGCCGAGTTGTAAAGCCAGACGTCATTCCCGTTGCGGACCAAGTCACGTTCCGCGAGGAGGTCCATGACCTGGAACCGGGCCTTCGAGGGCCCGTCCATGTACACGCGCGCAGTGTGCGAACCGGTCAATAGCTCGAGCGTGGAGGCTGGACCCTGCGTGGCGGCCGGCCCCGTGGTCGGGAGGCTCGGAAGACCGAGGTCGGAAGTCTGCTGGAGCGTGCCGGACAAGGCCTGCACATTGGCGTGGCCGATCATGGCGATGACCTCCGCCGGTGACTTGTGCGGCAGGCTCGTCGCCGCACCCGCCTGGTAGGAACCAGCCAACGCCGCGGCCGTAAAGGCAACGGGAACCAGCGCCGCCGGCAACCAACGCATCCACGCACGTTTCATGGCAACCTCGCAAACCAACCGCCGTTGGGAAGCTTACGAATCCAGACTACTCCTGGTCTCCCGGGGCATCACGTACTATTGGCCGCTACCGACCGGACAAATTCCCTGCTTGGCTGCGAGGATATGGAGACGATCCGTCGGAAGACATTGGTCCCTTCCGCGCCGGGCCAGTCCGTCGGAAGGAATTCCGGCGGCAAACCGGGATCAAGATACGGAATGGTCCGCCAGTGGTCGATGCACCGCACGAAGGTGGCGAAGGTTTCGGCGGAGGCTTCGGCCGAAGGATCCTGGCCGGACGCGAACCTGCCGATGAAATCGCGATGCAGTTCCGACACGGCGTCAAGGTCCCACCAAGCGGCCGCGGCCTCGCGCAGGCTGCCTCCCACCTGCGGGGTGTCGGCGGTAAACATGGTGGCCTTGCCGCGCACACCGAGGTCTTGGAGGATCTCCTCGACCTCGTCCCGCAGGAAGTCCGGACTGATCCATAGTCCTGACGCGACCATCCCGCACCCGACCCAATGCAGCCTGCGGCGCAACTGATGCCGCTTTTCCCGTTCCTTTTCCGGTATGGAAAACGAGACAAGGCACCAGCGGTCGCCTGCGGACATCGAGCGCGGATTGAAGATACGGCGGTCGCCGCGGGCGAGCATGGCTGCGGCGCCCTCCGTGATCACGAAGCCGGCAGCGCCGTGACGCACTTGCGGGACGACCACTCCTTTCTTCTTCAGCCGCGACAACGCAGTCCGCGTGATGGCCGGGGCGACGTCAAGCGCCGCCATGAGGACAACGAGGTGCTGAGTGGACATCCATCCGCCGGCGTCACGCAGGTACAGGCCGATTACCGTCCGGAGCAACGAGGTGGTGCTCCCCGGACGGGAGTCCATGTCATCGAGGACGGCACTCACAAGAGTTCGGCGAGGGCATCGCGGATGGCGGTCATGCCCAGTTCGAGTTCCGCGTATCCCGTGCTCAGCGGCGACAGCCCGATCCGCAGGCCGTGCGGCGGGCGGAAGTCCGGAATGACGCCGCGTTCCCAAAGCACCGTGGTGACTTGGCCGAACAAGGGATGGTCCACCATGATGTGGGAGCCGCGTTCTGCCGGGTCGCGCGGGCTCGCAATTTCGACGCCCAGCGGGACCAGCAGCTCCTCCGCCAGGGAGATCGCGTATTCAGTGAGTTTGATGGATTTCTCCCGCACTGCCTCCATGCCTACGGACGCGATCAGTTCCACCATGTCCTTGAGCGGTTGCATCGCCAAGACCGGCGGCGTGCCCGTGATGAAGCTCCGGATACCCGTGGCCGGTTTGTAGTTTTCCGTCATGCCGAAGGGGTTGTCCGCCCCCATCCAGCCCCAGATGGGCTGCCGCAAACGGCCCTGCTGCGAGGCATTCACGTACGCAAAGGCCGGCGAGCCTGGCCCGCCGTTGAGGTATTTGTAGGTGCATCCGACCGCGAGGTCCACTCCCCAGTCGTCCAGTTCCAGGGGCACCGAGCCCACGGAGTGGCAGAGGTCCCAGAGCATGAGCGCGCCGGCGTCCTTGACCATCGCCGTGATCGCCTTTGCGTCCGCGAGGAAGCCCGAGCGGTACGCAACATGGCTGAGCACGACGACGGCGGTGCGTTCGCCGACGAGTCCCTGCAGGTCGGCGGTGCGGACCCCGCTGCCGGGATTGGTGGAAACCCATACGATGGACGCGCCTTTTTCGGCGGCGATGCCTTCGATGATGAAGCGGTCGGTGGGGAAGTTGTCCTGGTCCACCACGATTTCGTCGCGGCCCGGCTGCGCGTCGACTGCGGCGCGGATGAGCTTATAGAGCATCACTGAGGTTGAGTCGCCCACCGTGACTTGGCCCGCCGCCGCGCCCAGGGTGACCTCGCCGATGCGGTCTCCGACCACGGTGGGTTCATCCATCCATTGTTCGTCCCAGCCGCGGATCAGCCGGCTTCCCCAGGCGTCCTGGACGAAGGAGGCGAGGTTCGAGGCGGTGGCCTTGAGGGGGCGTCCAAGCGAATTGCCGTCCAGGTACGCCGCCAGTTGCCCTTCGTCAGGAGAGAAGAAAGCCGCACGCTGCGCGGCGAGGGGATCGGCGGCGTCGAGTTCGGCGGACGTCGGGGAATTGCCGGAATCCGGAGTGTGGTTTTCCATATCTCGAAGATATCATTTTCATGACGGACGTCAAGATTTTGAATTTAGATAGGCGCGGGTGCTGTATTCCCGCGCCGAAAGCGGAGCTTTAAGTTGCCTAAGTGAACCGCCGGTGTTGCCAAAACGTTGTAATCTCAAAAAGGGGGTGCGGTCTTCAGGAGGCACCATGTACCAACAGGCAGCCGGGGTCCGGATCCGCCCGGATTCGGCAACATCCCTGGCTTTGGACCCGCTTCGTCCGCCTACAAATCTTCGAGCCAAGGATCTCATCGTCCAGAAATACGGTGGCTCATCGGTCGCTGACGTTGCGGCCATAAAGCGTGTTGCCCGGAGGATCTCCGACACACGCACGGTCGGGCATCCGTTGGTGGTGGTGGTATCGGCGATGGGTGATACCACCGACGAATTGCTCCACCTCGCCGCAGCCCTCAGCTCCCGTCCGCCTGGTGGCGAACTTGACGAGTTGCTGACCACCGGTGAACGGATTTCCGTCACGCTGCTGGCGATTGCGCTGGCAGACCTGGGGGTTCCCTCCCGGACGTTCAGCGGCAAGAAAGCGGGGCTCATCACTGATGGCGTCCACGGCAGGGCGCATATTGTCGCAGTGGATCCGCATCGCATCCGCGCCTGCCTGAACCATGAAGAAGTGGCTATCGTCGCCGGCTTCCAAGGGAAACACCGCAAGAGCAAAGAGGTGACAACCCTGGGCAGGGGCGGCTCCGACCTCACGGCGATAGCCCTGGCCGCGGCATTGCGCGCCGGCATATGCGAGATTTACACAGACGTGGAAGGCGTCTTCACCGCGGATCCGCGGATCGTGCCAATGGCGCGGAAAATCGACGTCATCTCCACCGAGGAGATGCTGGAACTGGCAGCCTGCGGTTCCAGGATCCTGGCCCCCAGGTGCGTCGAATATGCCCGCCGTTTCGACGTCCCCATCCATGTACGCTCTTCCTTCAACGGAACGGCGGGCACCTTGGTCCTCCCGGCACTCAATCACGGGTCGCGCTGGAACAAGGCATCCGGCGTTGAGCAGCCTGTCGTTTCTGCCGTCCTCGGTGACACGTCCGTGGGGAAACTGACGGTGGTGGGAGTGGCGGACGAAGCGCGAAGCTCCGCCGGTATCTTCGAGGTCATAGCCGGCGAAAAGGCCAACGTCGACATGATCACGCAAAACGTCCCGTCCGGGAGCGGAGCCACGAGTGAACTCTCGCTTTTGGTCCATCGTCGGGACGGATACCGCCTTCGTGCAGCATTGTCAGCGGCCCAGCCCGCCATCGGCTTCGAGGACCTTCAATACGACGCCGGCATCGCAAGGCTTTCGTTGGTGGGGCTGGGAATGCGTGCCGGGGGAAAGGTCGTTTCCCGGCTCTTCAGGTCCCTTGCAGCCGCCGGAATCGACGTCGAACTGATATCGGCCTCGGACATCCGGATAGATGTCGCCATACGGGCGGCCGTCCTTGAGGACGCCCGGAATGCTGTGCTTCGGTCCTTCCGGTTGCACGACCCGAGTGAGGAGGCCGCACCAGCGCCTTAGCGGACCAATGCGTCCCCGGTTCTTCCCGTGGCTGGACACCTGGGCCCGGGAGGGCAAATAATCCGACCCGCGTCTGCGGATCCGTGAGATAAGGACAAGATTGCCATGAACGTTCTCCCGCGGCCGGCTACGTTTAGCGCGGCCCACGTGACCGGAGCCCTGCCGGGACCCAGGTCCGCCGAACTGCTGGCACGCCAGGAACGCGATGAATCCAACGCCCGCACATATCCGCGGCACCTGCCAATAGCCATTGCCGAGGGCGCCGGTGCGTTTGTCCGGGACGTCGATGACAATGTGTTCATTGATTTCCTGTCGGGCGCCGGGGTTTTGACCTTGGGCCACAGCCATCCGGAGTTGACTGAGGTTGTGGCAGGCCAAGCGGGCACGCTGACCCATGGACTTGACCTGCCAACGCCTGCCAAGGACGCGTTCATGACGGCCCAACTATCCATGCTTCCCCAGGGGCTCGCGAACCGGATGAAGATCCACTTTTGCGGACCGGCCGGGGCAAACGCGGTCGATGCTGCCATCAAACTATGCAAGACGGCAACGGGACGGGGGGACATTGTTTCCTTCCAAGGCGGATTCCATGGGAGCAGCGCGGCCGGCATGGCTTTGTCGGGACTCGTCGAGCAGAAGGCACCGGTCGCGAACGGCTTGCCCGGTGTTCACTTCTTTCCTTATTCCTATTGTTCACGGTGTCCCGTTGGCTTGCGGCCCGAAACTTGTTCGACCAACTGCGTGCAGTTCTTCGAAAATTCGCTCAAGGACCCGCTCGGGGGCATTCCGCGCCCAGCGGCCGTCATCATGGAGATGATCCAGGGGGAAGGCGGGGTGGTCCGGGCCACCCAGGAATTCGTGCGGACAGTGCGGCGCGTAACGCGCGAACTGGACATTCCGTTGATTGTCGATGAGATCCAAACGGGAGGCGGCCGGACAGGGACCTGGTTCGCGTTTGAGCAGTTCGGGATCGAGCCGGACGTCATCATCGCCTCCAAGGCGCTGAGCGGATTCGGCCTTCCGGTTGCCGTGATTATCTACGACAAGAAGCTGGACCGCTGGCTCCCGGGCGCCCACACGGGCACGTTCCGCGGCAACCAGCTTGCCTTCGCGGCAGGAGCCGCGGCAGTGGAGATCATTCAGCGCGATAACGTCCTGGACAACGTCCGCCGGCGCGGAACGCAGATCGGCCTCCTTCTCGAGCCGCTGGCCGGCAATCCCTGGGTGCGCGAGGTGCGCGGCTGGGGCCTCATGTGGGGAATCGAGCTGGCCGATCCGGTGACGGGCCGCCCCGCCGGAGACTTGGCCCGTGCTGTGCAAAGAAGGGCCCTGGAGCTTGGCCTGATGCTTGAGTGCGGCGGGCGGGACGATTGCGTCGTCAGGCTCCTTCCTCCGCTGATCATCACGGAAGAGATCACCGACGCAGCGTGCAAGCTGCTGCTGGCCGCCTTGGTCGAAGAGACTGCCGTCGCAAAACAGGGCAGCATCACCGCGGGGATCCCGGGCGATGCGCCACGGTAGGGTCCCGGACCGTTCCCCGGTCCTAGCCAGTGCCTTTCGGGACAAGAGCATCCGGTGGAGTCCCGGCGAGCGGCTGGAACAGCTCTTCGAGGAACGATGCGACCAACTACAGACCGAAGGACAGGGCGACCATCCGGCAGTTGAGACGCCGGGCGGCGCCATAAGCTACCCGGAACTGGACGCCCGGGCGAACATGCTCGCCCGTTACCTCATGGCCCGCGGAGTACGCCAAGGCGATCGGATCGCCCTGTTCTTCGACGAGGCCGTGCGGTCATACGTCGGCATGCTTGCAGTCCTCAAGGCGCATGCCGTCTATGTGCCCATCGACACGGCATTCCCGTCCGAAAGAATCTCCTATATTCTCTCCGACGCCGAGGTAACCGTCGTGCTGACCACGTCCCACCTGGCAGAGCGCCTGCCGCTGAAAAGAGCGGCACAAGCCGTCTGCGTCAACGAAGAGGACGAGCGCATCGCGGCATTTGATCCAGGGCGGGTGGACTGGACGGGGCTTGAGATCGCGGGGCCTGGGATCGCGGATGATGGCCTCGCTTACATTATCTACACCTCGGGATCCACCGGGTTGCCCAAAGGCGTGGCCATAGCCCATGCCAGCATCTGCCACTTCGTCCGGGTTGCCGCCGACGTCTATGGATACGAATTCCACGACCGCGTATACCAAGGCATGACCGTGGCTTTCGACTTCTCCGTCGAGGAAATCTGGGTACCGTGGAAGGTCGGAGCGACGCTGGTGCCCCGACCGGCCGGGAACAACCTCCTCGGGCCGGACCTGGCGGAGTTCATCGGAACCCGGAACATCACTGCGCTGTGCTGCGTACCGACGCTGCTCGCCACGCTCGACGACGACCTTCCCGGGCTGCGCTTCTTGCTCGTTTCGGGGGAGGCCTGCCCGCCCGACCTCATCGCGCGATGGCATCGACCCGGACGCCGGTTCCTCAATGTCTACGGGCCCACCGAGGCAACGGTGACAGCCACTTGGGGAGTGGTGGACCCCCACCGGCCCGTCACCCTTGGGACCCCGCTTCCCGGCTATTCGGCGGTGATCCTGGACCCCGACCACGATCGCGCCCTGCCTTACGGCGAGCTGGGCGAGATCGGCCTGGCAGGCATCGGCCTCGCCCGGGGCTACATCAACCGCCCCGAGCTGACGGAGAAGTCATTCATTGGGGACTTTCTCGGCCTTGAGGGAAATCCCTCCCGCCGCATCTACCGCACCGGCGACCTCGGTCGGTTCAACGACGATGGAGAAATCGAATACCACGGCCGGACAGACACTCAAGTGAAACTCCGTGGATACCGGATCGAGCTGGCCGAGATCGAAAACGTGCTCCTGCAGCTACCAGGGATTGCGTTGGCTGTGGTGAAAACCTGGGAGCCCGAACCGGGGACAACGGAACTCGCCGCCTACTACACGGTCCACCAGGACGGGGTCATGCTGGAAACGGGGGACATCCTCGCTTGGCTGCGGCGGCGCCTTCCCGGATTCATGGTGCCGGGCTATTTCCAGTTGCTGGCGGCCATGCCCATGCTGGCCAGCGGCAAGGCGGACCGCAAGAGCCTTCCGAATCCCACCGGTCCGCGCGCGATCGGTGCGGACTTTGCCGATACCCAACCGGCGACGCCCACCGAGGAACTCCTCGCCCCGGCTTTGGCCGCAGCCTTGCAACTCGATCGGGCTTCCACCACCGCCAATTTCTTCGACGACCTCGGGGCGAACTCTTTGCTGATGGCGCATTTTTGCGCGAACGTGCGCAGGGGAGCCACGCCACTCTCGGTCTCAATGCGCGATGTCTACACGTATCCGACCATCGCAGCCCTGGCGGCTGCCTTGGACGCTGCAAACGCCGGCTCAGCCGTGAAAGCCGCGACGGCTTACCGAGCCGGCGCCCAAGGCAGGGAAGCCGCCGCGGCTGAACCCTTCCTGCGCGTTGCGACCGGCCGTTATGTGCTGTGCGGCGTTTTGCAGGCGATCGCCGCCCTGGCCTACGCCTACCTTGTTGTCCTCATCCCCTTCGCCGGCGAAGAGTGGATCGGCGGCTCGCGGCGGCCCGGGGACATCGTGGCGCGCTCCGTCGTGGTCGGCAGCATATCGTTCCTGGCACTGGCAGTCCTGCCCGTCATGCTCAAATGGGCGCTCATCGGCCGGTGGAAGGCCAAGGAGTTCCCCATCTGGTCCCTGGCCTACGTCCGCTTCTGGTTTGTCAAGACCCTGGTCGCGACGAGTCCCGTCCGGATGTTCGTCGGGACGCCTATCTTCCCCCTTTACCTCAGGGCACTGGGGGCCAGGGTCGGCCCGCGGGTGACCATCCTCTCCTCGAAGATTCCGGCCTGTACCGACCTCCTGAAAATCGGGGCGGACACCGTCATCCGGAAGGACTCCACGTTCAACTGCTACCGTGCCCACGCCGGCCGGATCCAGACCGGGCCGGTCACCCTGGGCAACAATGTCCTGATCGGCGAACTGACCACACTGGACATTGACACTGCCATGGGCGACGACGCCCAGTTGGGGCACAGCTCAGCCCTGCATCGCTTCCAGAGCGTTCCCCCGGGAGCCGCCTGGGCCGGGTCGCCGGCTGAGCCCACCAACGTCAGCTACCGTCGGGCGGGACAGGCCAACTGCGGGAGCCCCCGGCGGGCCGCCTTCAGCTTCTGGAGCGTCATGGTCCATGTGGTCCTGGTGTCATCCATCGGGCTTGGAGCCATCGACGTCGTTCTTGCCTCGCTCCCTGCGGGGGAAATAAACCCCGCCCAGCCGCGTTTCTGGGAGGCACTCCTGCTGCTCTCGGCCGTTCTCCTTTTCGGCAGCATCCTGGCCGCTTTCGCCCTCGCCGCCACGCTGCCGAGGCTGCTGGCCTTGCTCCTGGTTCCGGGCAGGGACTATCCCCTTTACGGCGTTCGCTTCGGATTCCTGCGGACCGTCTTGCGCCTGACCAACCTCAAGGCACTGCTCCAGCTGACCGGAGACAGCTCCCTGATCGTGTACTACCTGGATCTACTGGGGTACAGCCAGCCGCACATGGTGCAGACCGGATCCAATTTCGGCGTCGGGCTCAAGCATGACAGCCCCACCCTCACCACCGTCGGCAGCGGCACCATGGTTTCCGATGGCCTCTCGATCGTCAACGCCGACTTCTCAAGCACGGCATTCCGCGTCTCGCCCGCCGTGATCGGGGCGAAGAGCTTTTTCGGCAACAACATCGCCTATCCGGCCGGGGCAAGGATGGGGGACAACTGCCTCCTTGGGACAAAGACCATGGTGCCGTTGGACGGTCCGCTCCGCCAGGGGGTGGGCCTCCTCGGGTCGCCTCCTTTTGAAATACCGCGCACAGTGAACCGCGACAGCACCTTCGACAGCTTCAGGACGCCCGCGGAACTGCGGCGCCGGCTCCCGGCCAAGAACTTGCACAACACGGTAACAGTGCTCTTCTACCTGCTGTCCCGGTGGGTCGAGCTGTACGTGATTCTTCTCGCAGCGTGGGCAGCGCAGGACTTCCTTCCGGCTGCCGGAGGGCTCGGGGCGCTTGCCGCCGTGGCAACAATGCTCACAACCACCAGCCTCCTCACAGTCATCGTGGAGCGGGCATCCCTCGGCTTCGGAAGGCTTGCACCGACTTTTTGCTCCATCTACGACCTGCGCTTCTGGCGGCACGAGCGCTACTGGAAGCTCACCGCCGGGGGAATCGTGCAAATGTTCAGCGGCACGCCGTTCAAGCCGGTGGTTTGGCGGATTCTCGGGGTTCGCATGGGCAAAAAGGTCTTCGACGACGGATGCGGGATACCCGAAAGGACGTTGGTTTCCATCGGGGACTACTGCACCCTGAATGCGGGATCCGTGGTGCAGTGCCATTCAATGGAGGACGGCGCCTTCAAGCTGGACGGCATCTCCATTGGTCCAGGCTGTACCCTTGGCGTCGGTGCTTTCGTCCACTATGGCACCACGATGCATGAAGGCTCCGAACTCATGACCGACTCGTTCCTGATGAAAGGCGAAGAGGTTCCCGCGAAAGGCGTTTTCGCCGGTAACCCGGCACGCGAACTGGTCAGGCAAAGCGCCCCAACACGGCACTGACATCCCCGGGGTGCCTTACTCTGGGTTTGTGGCCACGTCAGGGAGGGGACCCATGACCACAGTGTCGCTGTATCTTGACGTCGACGGCGTGGTGAACCCCTTCGGTCCCATGGGCTTCACGGACTGGGGTACTGAATGGAAAATTGCCGACGCCGGCATCCTCGACGTCATCTACGCCGCCGAATTGGTGGAGGGCCTCAACGAACTTGCTGCGCACCCCCGGGCCAGGTTCGTCTGGTTGACCACGTGGCAGCACCTGGCCCCGGAGCTTCTTTGCCCGGCGATCGGCCTCCATGGCGAGGACTGGCCGGTCCTGACCAGCGAAGGCTGGGACCTCAGTCCCGAGTGGTGGAAGCTGGATGCGGTGCAAAGGGACATCGAGGTTTCCGGAGCTGAACGCATCGTCTGGATGGACGACCAGCTCAACTTCGAAGCCGCGGCCCGCTCGTGGGCCGAATTCCTTGGAAACCGTGTGCTTTGGATCTCACCGGACCCGCGGCGTGGCCTGTCGCGCAGCGATATCGCGGCCATCCGCCGGTTCCTTGACTGATTCTTATGTTTGGCCTCGCAGGCATAGCCACGTAGGATTCATAAGGTTCCATGCCCGCCATCATGAATATCACCACTGCGGCCAGATTAACTCTTGCTGAACGTGTGGTGCGCTAGGCCGGCCCGGGGGAGTGGAACTGCGCATCTTAGACTCTGCAGATTGGGCACCAGGTGGAAATCACCTTCATGGTCGCGCTTGTCATAGCGTTGGCCCTCTTCTTTGACTTCACCAACGGGTTCCACGACACCGCAAACGCGATGGCTACGCCCATTGCCACCGGTGCCATCAAACCCAAGACGGCCGTTGCCCTCGCGGCGGCCCTCAACCTCGTGGGCGCGTTCCTCTCCACGGAAGTGGCCAAGACCATTTCCGGAGGAATCATCCGGGAAGGCACCGACGGCGTCCACATCACACCCGAGATCATCTTCGCGGGCCTCATGGGCGCCGTTCTGTGGAACATGTTCACTTGGCTCAAAGGATTGCCTTCCAGCTCGTCGCACGCCCTCTTCGGGGGCCTCATCGGAGCCGCGATCGTGGGCATCGGATTCCACTCGGTCAACTTCGACACTGTGCTGCAGAAAGTCATCCTGCCCGCTGTCTTCTCGCCCCTCCTCGCCGGAATCGTTGCCTATGTCTGCACCAAGCTCGCCTACGCCCTGACTTCGCGGCACGACCCCGAAACCGGCGACAAACTGACCCAGAAGCGTGGCGGTTTCAAGACCGGCCAGATCTTCACGTCGAGCCTCGTGGCGTTGGCCCACGGCACCAATGACGCGCAAAAGACGATGGGTGTCATCACCCTCGTCCTCATTGCGGCGGGCACCCAACCGACCGGCAGCGGACCGCAGATCTGGGTCATCGCCGTCTGTGCCCTCGCGATAGCCATCGGCACGTATGCCGGCGGCTGGCGCATCATCCGGACCATGGGTGCCGGGCTCACCGAGGTCAAGCCCGCACAGGGCTTCTCGGCGGAAGCAAGCACCGCGTCCGCCATCCTCGCTTCGTCCCATCTCGGTTTCGCCTTGTCCACCACGCAGGTCGCCTCCGGCTCGGTCATCGGGTCCGGGCTCGGCCGTCGCGGCACGTCGGTGCGATGGGGCACGGTCGGCCGGATCGCCGTCGGGTGGCTCTTCACGCTGCCGGCCGCCGCCGTCGTGGGTGCGCTGACCGGCCTCCTGGTCGGTGCCGGCACCGTCGGCGTGGTCATCGCCGCCGTCGCGGGCATCGGCGTCGTGGTTTACATGTTCTGGTACTCCAGGAAATCGCACGTGGGCCACCACAACGCCGTGGAAGTCGAGGAAGCCGGAACCGCTGTCCGCTTCCGCAAGAAAAAGTCGGGGAAACAGCGGTCCGGAAAGAACGTCAGTAAGGATATCCAGGCATGAAATGGTTGGAACTGCTCGAGGTTGCGGGGGCAACCCTCGTGGCCGCCGTCGTCCTGGTGGTCCTCTATGCGCTCGGCGTGCGGCTGACGGCCATTGCGGGCGATCCGGAGCGCAAGTCGCCCGTCGCCATCCGTTCACTGGCTTATGTGTGTTTCGCGGCCTGCGGCGTCGCAGTGCTGGCCGGGATCTATTTGATCGTCCCGTACTTCAACAAGTAGCGGTAGCCACGAGATTCGAGCCTGCTCGCTGAGTCTGGGAACCCAACCCCGGGTTGAGTAGGGTAAGGCCATGTCGGATTTCCAGTACTACGTGGCCGCTTCCGTCGACGGATATATTGCCACCAACGAAGACGATCTCGCGTGGTTGCTCCAGTTCGAGGAAGCCGAGGGGGTCACGGAAAGCTACGAAGACTTCATGGCAGGCATCGGATGCATCGTCATGGGCGGCCAGACGTTCCGGTGGCTCATGGACCACGAACCCGGCAAATGGCCGTACCCGGGCATTCCCTGCTGGATCTTCACGCACCACGAGTACGCTGCCCCGCCAGGCGCCGACGTCACGTTCGTGCGCGGCGACGTGAAGGAGTTCGCGCCGGACCTCGTGTCCGACGCCGGCGACAAGAACGTCTGGCTCGTCGGCGGCGGAAACCTCGTGGCCCAGTTCAGCAAGGCCGGCCTGCTGGACGAGATGATCGTCACGGTGATACCCGTCGCTTTGGGCTCCGGCAAGCGGCTCCTGCCCGTTGAACGCCCGACGGCGCCACTTGAGTTGGTCTCGTCCCGCACCTTGGGCGGGGCGGCGGTCGAGCTGCGGTACCGGTTCCCGCGCCAGACGGGCTAAGCCGGGGCAGCCCGCCTTGAAACGCTTGGCCTGCTAGCGGTGCCTGTTCTCCCGGATCATGTTGGTGATCCGTGCCGTCGATAGGCGACGCCCCAGCTCATCTGTCATGACGATCTCGTGGGTCACCAGGGTGCCCCCGAGGTGGATGGCCGTGCAGGTGCCCGTGACCAGGCCGCTGGACACTCCGCGGTGGTGGGTCGCGCCCACCTCGATTCCTACCACGTGGTTGCCTTCTCCGGCGTGCAGGGCGGCCGAGAACGAACCCAGGGTTTCCGCCAACACCACGTGCGCTCCGCCATGGAGGATCCCGGCGACCTGCGTGTTTCCCTCCACAGGCATGGTCGCCACGCTCCGCTCCGGACCGAGCTCAAGGAACTTGATGCCCATCTTCACTACGAGAGCGCCCACTCCATATCGGGAAAGCCAGCCCCGCAACTCCTGCGGAACACCAGCGGCGTCGAACTCGTCAGCGAACCGGTCCGGCGTGAAATTGTCCATCATGGCAACTAGGCTGGCACCTGTGAGCGAAACAACCAAACCGGATTCAGCACCTGCAGCAGCGCCCGTGGCCACAACTACGGCCACAGCACCAGACCCTTCAACAAGCAATGCGGGCACCACGCCGGGCGGCCGGCAGCGCCTTCTGGTCCTGGACGGGCACTCCATGGCATTCCGGGCGTTCTATGCCTTGCCGGCAGAGAACTTCGCCACTTCGTCAGGGCAACACACCAACGCCGTGCATGGCTTCACGTCCATGCTCATCAACCTCATCAAGGACCAGCAGCCGACTCACGTGGCCGTGGCCTTCGATGTTTCGGACGACACCACCTTCCGCAAGGCCGAGTACAGCGAGTACAAAGGCGGCCGCAACGAAACACCGCCGGAGTTCCGCGGCCAGATCGACCTCATCGACCAAGTCATGGAAGCCTGGGGCATCAAGACCATCAAGATGCCCGGCTACGAAGCCGACGACATCCTTGCCACCCTCGCGGCCCAGGGCGACGCCGCCGGGATGGAAGTCCTCCTTGTCTCCGGCGACCGGGATGCCTTCCAGCTGATCACTGACAACGTGTTTGTCCTGTACCCGAAGCAAGGCGTTTCCAACATCCCGCGCATGGACGCCGCGGCCATCGAAGAAAAGTACTTCGTTCCGCCGTCCCGTTACTCGGACCTCGCCGCACTGGTGGGTGAGTCCGCCGACAACCTCGCTGGAGTGCCCGGCGTCGGGCCCAAGACCGCAGCCAAGTGGATCAAGCTCTACGGCGGCCTCGAAGGAATCCTCGAGAACCTGGATTCGATCGGCGGAAAGGTCGGTGGCGCCCTCCGGGAGAACATCGATGCCGTCAAACGAAACCGCCGCCTCAACCAGCTCTTGAAGGACCTCGAGCTTCCGGTCACGCTTGCCGACCTCGAAGAACCGCGCCCGAACCGCCAGGACGTCGAGACCCTCTTCGATACCCTCGAGTTCAAGACGCTCCGCACCCGCTTGTTCGCACTTTACGGCGACGACACCGTCGGAGCCGCGGCGGAGACCATCGATGCCCCCGAGTTCCAGGTACTTGAGGACGCGGCCGCCATTGAGGCCTTTTTCGCCGCCGGAAGCGGGAGCCGGGCCGCTGTCGCCGTGCAGTTGGTTCCCGGCCGGATCGGCGACGACGCCGAGGCCCTTGCCATAGTGCGCGCCGATGCCGCGGCCTACATCAGCCTTCCGTCGCTCGACGCGGCCGCCGAGTCCGTGGTTGCGAAATGGTTGCAGGATCCCGAGGAAGCGAAGGTCCTGCACGAATTCAAGGACGCGCTCAAAGCCTTGCATCACCGTGGGCTGGGTCTTGAAGGCGTTGTGGACGACACCGCCATTTCGGGCTATTTGATCCAGCCGGACCGGCGCAGCTACGAACTTGCGGACCTGGCCCAGCACCACCTCCGGATCACGCTGAACACGGTCGCCGCCCCCACCGGGCAACTGGAACTCGAACTCGGAGACGCTCCGGACGGCGCCGCGGCTTCCGCGCTTGTCCAGCGGGCCGCCGTCGTACACACGCTCAGCAAGCACTTCGAGCGGGAACTGGCCGAGCGCAAGGCCGAGGCGCTCCTGACGACGCTTGAGTTGCCGGTGGCACGCGTCCTCGCCCAGATGGAGCTCTCGGGCATCGGGATCTCCACCGAGCGGTTGAATGAACAGCTCACGGACCTTGCCAAGGTGGTGGACAACGCCCAGGAGCAGGCCTTCGCCGCAATCGGGCACGAAGTGAACCTCGGCTCTCCCAAGCAGCTCCAGACTGTCCTCTTCGAAGAACTCGGCTTGCCCAAGACCAAGAAGATCAAGTCCGGCTACACCACGGACGCCGCTTCGCTGAAGGCGCTTCTCGACAAGACCGGACACGAGTTCCTGGTCCAGCTCATGGCACACCGCGAATCCTCGAAGCTCGCCCAGATGCTGGAGACACTCAAGAAGTCGGTGGCCGAGGACGGCCGCATCCACACCACCTACGCACAAAACGTGGCGGCCACCGGACGCATCTCCTCGAACAATCCCAACCTCCAGAACATCCCGGTACGCAGCGAGGAAGGCCGGCGGGTGCGCGGGATCTTCGTGGTCAGCGAAGGCTACGAGTGCTTGTTGTCGGCGGACTATTCGCAGATCGAAATGCGCATCATGGCCCACCTTTCCGGGGATGAGGGGCTCATCCAGGCATACAAGGACGGCGAAGACCTCCACCGCTACGTCGGCTCGCACATCTTCAACGTAGCTCCGGAGGACGTGACCAGTGCCATGCGCTCCAAGGTCAAGGCCATGTCCTATGGACTTGCCTACGGACTGACGTCGTTCGGCCTGTCCAAGCAATTGGAAATCTCGGTGGACGAAGCACGGACCCTCATGAAGGACTACTTCGACCGCTTCGGCGCGGTGCGTGACTACCTGCGCGGAGTCGTGGAGCAGGCCAGGATCGATGGCTTCACCTCCACGATCGAAGGTCGCCGCCGCTACCTTCCGGACCTGACCAGCACGGACCGCCAGCACCGTGAGATCGCCGAGAGGGTCGCTTTGAACTCGCCGATCCAAGGCTCGGCCGCGGACATCATCAAACGGGCCATGTTGGGTGTTTCTGCCGAGCTGGCGAGCCAGGGCCTGAAGTCGCGGATGCTGCTCCAGGTCCATGACGAACTTGTCATCGAGGTGGCACCGGGTGAGCGCGAAGCCGTCGAGAAGCTCCTCGCCGAACAGATGGGTGCCGCCGCCCAGCTGACGGTTCCTTTGGACGTGCAGATCGGCATCGGCTCGAGCTGGTACGAAGCGGGCCACTAGCAACAAACCCGCGGAGCGGGGCACGCCGCCAACACGGTGGCGTGCCCCGCTCCGTCTGGTTAGGCTCGGGTGGTGGCTGATTCCCAGGAAACCTACGGCAAATACACCATCAAGCGCTTCGCTTCCGCCGGCGCGGAGGACACGGGCCGCGATCAGGCCCGTGACTGGGTCCGCGCGGTAGGTTTCGGATTCCACGATGAGCAGCGAAGCGATGAGCTCATCGACAAGATCCTTGCCTTGTACCAGGCGGACAAGCGGGAGCTCACGGGCGTCTACGTCAATGAGGAACCGCCGCTGCACGCGCTGCATCCGGGCTTCCCAGTGGCGACGTTCGGCACGATGGCGAACAAGCTGAACATCGGTTACGGCCGGGAATTGCCCGCCCACCAGATCACCGCCGTCACTGTCCGGGGAACGCATCGCCGCCAAGGCATCCTTCGCGCCCTCATGACGGCGGACCTCGCTGCGGCCAAGGGGTCCGGATTCGCCATGGCTGCGCTCACCGCGTCGGAGGCCTCGATCTACGGTCGCTTCGGCTTTGGCGTCGCCACCTTCGAGCGGAGCATCAAAGTGGATACGGGACCGCGATTCCGCATCAACCACGAAGCCGCCGGCCGCGTCGAGATTGCCGATCCGAAGGTCCTCCTCTCGCTTGCGCCGGAGGTCTTCGAGCAGCTTCACAGCCGTACGCCAGGTTCGATCGTGCGGCAGGAATCCTATCGCCACCATATTTCCGGCGCCATGAACCGTGACGGCAGCGAGGACAAAGCCATCAAGTGCGCCCTGCACTACGGGTCCGACGGAACTGTTGACGGCTACGTCGCCTACAAGTTCCTGGGCTGGGACAGCAAGCCGTACACGGTGGAAATCGTGGACCTCGTAGCCGCCACGGACACCGGGTACCTGGAGTTGTGGCAGTTCCTTGGAGCCATCGACCTCGTCGACCAGGTTTCCTGGCCGGATGCACCGGCTGAGGACCCCCTCGGCTGGGCGCTCGACGATGCCCGCTGCGTTACAGCGTCCGACGAGCGGGACATGTTGTGGCTGCGTGTCCTCGATGTCCCCGGTGCCCTCTCGGCCCGCCGCTACGGCACGGACGGCCGCCTGGTGCTGGCTGTCCGGGACAGCCTCGGCCTTGCCGACGGCACGTGGGAAATCATGTCCGACGGCGGGACTGTCACTGTCCGTGCGGCGCGGGGCGAGGGTGCCGACCTGAGCATGGATGTCGCCGATCTGGGGTCGGTCTATTTGGGTGCCGTCAATCCGGTAACCTTGGCTTCGGCAGGTCGGATCCGGGAACATACGCCTGGAGCATCTCTTGCCGCCCAGCACTTGTTCGCCGTCGAACGCCCAGCCCATTGCCTGACGCATTTCTAGGCAACCCCACGCCCAAAAAGCCAGACAACTAGAAGGATTCCATGGGGGAATTCCCGCCGGGGGGCCGACTCGCCGGCCCTTCATCCCTGCCTGCCAGGAGGCTGTTCCTCGCAGCCGCCGCAGGCCTCGCCGCGACAACATTGGCCGCATGCTCCCCGCAGCCTTCGGCCTCACCCGCTCCGTCTCCCGTTTCGACGCCGTTCGCAGTTCCCGTGACGCGTGACGACACACCTCCGCCACCGCCGTCGAAAGCGCAGATCGTCGCTGAGTATTCCAGCCGCAAGCCCGTCGAATGGGGGCTCGCGGTGACCGGAGTCGTCACGAATACGGCGTCGGCCCAGGCTGTTCTGACCTTCGACGCGTGCGGCGGCCCGCGCGGAACCGATTGCGACCAGCGTCTGCTTGCGACCCTCCGCAAACTCAACGTTCCGGCCACGCTGTTCGTGAACGGCCGGTGGATCAAGGCCAATCCGGGACTCGCCGCGGAACTGGCTGCGGATCCCTTGTTCGAGCTCGGCAACCACGGCTTCAAGCACGAGCCGTTGTCGGTGAACGGGCGTTCGGCTTACGGCATCGCCGGCACTTCGAGCGTCAGTGACGTGTATGACGAGATCATGGGCAACCAGGAAGCCATGCAGCAGCTGGCCGGGAAGGCCCCGCGGTTCTTCCGGCCGGGAACCGCTTTTTACGACGACGTCGCAGCGGCCATCACCCGCTCGCTCGGCTTGATACCGGTGAACTTCTCGGTAAACGGCGACGGCGGTGCGACCTTTCCTGCCCCCGTCGTGGCCAACGAAGTGGGTAAGATCGCGGCGAACCGTGGCGCCGGGCAGATCGTGATTTCGCATTTCAACCAGCCGACGGGCGGTACCGCGGAAGGCTATGCGCGCGTGCTGCCTTTCCTGCTCGACCGTGGCGTGACGTTTGCGCGGCTTGGTGACGCGTTGCCGCTTTGACCCTTGTTGAGCCGAACGACTAGAATGAACGGGCGCGTACTAGGTGTGCGCAATTTAACAATCCACAATTCAGGATGACCCGGCATTTTGCCGTGTCCTGCGAACCGGGAACGGCGAGCGGGCGGTTTGCCTGACCGATACTCTATCCACAACGGAGCCCCTACTACATGACCATCACCTCCACCGAGAAGCCCGGTACCCCCGTAGTCGCGATTAACGACATCGGTACCGCTGAGGACTTCCTCGCAGCCGTCGACGCCACCATCAAATACTTCAACGATGGCGACCTCGTCGAAGGTACCGTCGTCAAGGTCGACCGCGACGAAGTCCTGCTCGACATCGGTTACAAGACCGAAGGTGTCATCCCTTCCCGCGAGCTTTCCATCAAGCACGACGTCGACCCCGGAGACGTCGTCTCCGTTGGTGACCAGGTCGAAGCTTTGGTGCTCACCAAGGAAGACAAAGAAGGCCGACTGATCCTCTCCAAGAAGCGTGCTCAGTACGAGCGTGCCTGGGGCGACATCGAGAAGGTCAAGGAAGAAGACGGTGTTGTCACCGGTACCGTCATCGAGGTTGTCAAGGGTGGTCTTATCCTCGACATCGGCCTGCGCGGCTTCCTGCCGGCATCCCTCGTCGAGATGCGCCGTGTCCGCGACCTCGCTCCGTACATCGGTCAGCAGATCGAAGCCAAGATCATCGAGCTGGACAAGAACCGCAACAACGTTGTGCTGTCCCGCCGTGCATGGCTCGAGCAGACCCAGTCCGAGGTCCGCTCCACGTTCCTCAACAAGCTGGAAAAGGGCCAGGTTCGCCCCGGTGTGGTTTCCTCCATCGTCAACTTCGGTGCATTCGTGGACCTTGGCGGCGTAGACGGCCTGGTTCACGTTTCCGAGCTCTCCTGGAAGCACATCGACCACCCGTCCGAGGTTGTCGAGGTCGGCCAGGAAGTCACCGTCGAGGTCCTCGAAGTGGATCTGGACCGCGAGCGTGTCTCCCTGTCCCTCAAGGCTACGCAGGAAGACCCGTGGCAGACCTTCGCCCGCACCCACGCCCTCGGCCAGGTTGTTCCGGGTAAGGTCACCAAGCTGGTTCCGTTCGGTGCGTTCGTACGCGTCGAGGACGGCATCGAAGGCCTGGTCCACATCTCCGAGCTGGCAGTCCGCCACGTTGAGCTTGCTGAGCAGGTCGTTTCCGTTGGCGACGAGCTCTTCGTCAAGGTCATCGATATCGACCTCGAGCGTCGCCGCATCTCCCTCTCCCTCAAGCAGGCCAACGAGGGCGTGGATGCCGACAGCACCGAGTTCGACCCGGCTCTGTACGGCATGGCCGCAGAGTACGACGAAGAGGGCAACTACAAGTACCCCGAAGGCTTCGACCCCGAGTCGAACGAATGGCTCGAGGGCTACGAGGCACAGCGCGCCGCTTGGGAGCAGCAGTACGCTGACGCCCAGGCACGTTGGGAAGCCCACAAGAAGCAGGTTTCCCAGCACGCTGCTGACGACGCCGCTGCTGCCGCTTCCGGCGACAACGAGTCCGGTGCAACCAGCTACTCCTCCGAGCCGGCTGCTGCCGAGTCCAACGCCGGTACCCTGGCGTCCGACGAAGCCCTCGCAGCACTGCGTGAGAAGCTGACCGGCAACTAATTGCCCCAGGCCCTGGATTCCGGACTACACCGGGAATCCGGACCATAAAGAACAGCGGTCCCTGCGATTCAGCAATGAATCAGCGGGGCCGCTGTTCTCAGTTAACTCGGATTCTCTGCGGTTTCCCAGGGGACATGCGCCGCCTTACCGGTGAGGAGCGGACATATAGGCATTATGTCCAGCCCTTGAAGCCAGGGATGAGCATGTCCCGCGGCGGGGCTCGGTCGGGTGCGGATTATGTCCGGCCCTTGAAGCACGAGAGGGACATGCGCCGCTTTGCCCGTGAGGAGCGGACATATAGGCATTATGTCCAGCCCTTGAAACCAGAGATGGGCATGCGCCGCGGCGGGACTCAGCAGGGCGCGGATTATGTCCAGCCCTTGAAACCAAGGATGGGCATGTCCCTCGCTGAACTGCGTCAGGCGGGGAGGTCCACCCACTCCGTTCCCTCGGTGTGGATTTCCGAGGATCCGGCGGTCATTGCGGCCACTCTTTCGCCGGCGTTGAGTATTTCCTGCGCGTCGTCGGCGATGGCGAGGCGAAGGACGGCGCGGCTTGATTCATAGCTTGTGCCGGCCATGACGAAACCAGCGGATCGCAAGTCGTTCTCAAGCCGTCCGGCTGCGTGGCGGGCCACTGGAATTGCGCAGATCCGCAGCCTCCTCCGCTGGACCAGGGGAGCGGAATCCAAGGCCGCCGAGACCGATTCGGAGTAGGCGCGCACCAGCCCTCCGGCGCCCAGGAGGATCCCGCCGAAATAGCGCACGACGACGGCACTTATGTCGCTGAGGTCGGTCACCCCTGGTTGGGTTTCCCGTTTGATGAGGGCTTCCAGCATTGGAATGCCTGCCGTCCCCGAAGGTTCGCCGTCGTCGCTGGAACGCTGGACGTCCCGGTCCGGTCCGAGGACGAAGGCCGAGCAGTGGTGTCCGGCGTCGTGGAATTCCTTGCGGAGTTCCGTGACCAAGGATCGGGCGGCATCTTCGTTGGGGGACCTGCGTAACACCGTGATGAACCGTGAACGCTTGATCTCGAGTTCGTGGCGGAAATCTTCGCCATCGGCCAACGTTGTATACGCGGTTGCCCGGCTCTCTTCTTGTTCTGCCACCGACCCAGTCTAGTGTGGAGGGGTGCTCAAGATTGGACTGACCGGCGGCATCGCTTCCGGTAAATCGCTCGTGTCCGCCCGGCTCAAGGAGTTGGGGGCAACACTGATCGACGCGGACGTCCTGGCCCGGGAAGTGGTGGAACCCGGCACACGCGGCCTTGCCAGGATCATCGCCGAGTTCGGCGAAGACATCGTGGACGCTGCGGGACAACTTGACCGTGCTCGTCTCGGTTCGATCGTGTTTGCCGAGCCTGACCGCCGCGAGGTGCTCAACGGCATCGTCCACCCCCTCGTGCGCGAAAAGGCCTCTGCATTGCTCTCCATGGCGAAACCGGGGGACATCGTGGTGCAGGACATTCCCCTCCTGGTCGAGACCGGCCAAGGAAGCAACTTCCACCTGGTACTGGTGGTCGATGCCCCGGAAGAGGAACGCATCCGGCGCATGACGTCGATCCGCAACATGAGCGCCGAAGAGGCCGTCGCCCGGATGGCCGCGCAAGCCGGCAGGGACGAGCGGCTGGCCGCGGCGGACATCGTGGTGGACAATTCCGGAAGCGTCGAGGACGTTCGGGACCTCATCGACAAATTGTGGGTGGAACGACTCGAACCGTTTGCCCGGAATCTCGCGTCGGGCCACCCCGCACCCCGGGATGGCGGACCAGTGCTGGCATCGCCGGACGTTGATTGGCCGGTGCAGGCGGAGCGGTTGCTCGCGAGGATCCGGAAGGCGTCGCCGGACGTACTTAGTGCGGAGCATATCGGATCCACGGCAGTGTCAGGGCTTCCCGCGAAGGACGTCATCGATCTCCAAGTCACGGTCTCTTCGCTCGAAGCGGCAGATCGCCTGGCTCCCGCCCTCGGCGCCGCAGGATTTCCCTTGTGCGAGTCAATGGACCACGACACTCCGAAACCACCCCAACTGGATCCCTCGGCATGGATCAAGCGACTGCATGGGAATGCCGACCCCGGTCGTCCCGCGAACGTCCATGTGCGCGTCCTTGGGAGCCCGGGCTGGCGCTACGCACTGCTCTTCCGCGATTGGCTTCGGGCGAATCCGGAGTCCAGGGAAGCGTATGCGGGGCTGAAAAGGGAACTCGCCCAGGCGTACATGTCCGATCACGGAACGGCCGGCTATGCGGACGCCAAGGAACCGTGGTTCACCGAGGTGGCGTGGCCGCTCATGGACGCGTGGGCGAAACGCGCGGGCTGGGAACCGCCGTCGTACTCCAACGTCCCTGGCCAGTACAGCTAGGCGGCCCGCATGACCCGCGAGCAACGGATCGTTCGCCACCTTGAGGGGCAGCGCCGTGGCGCTGTCCGCTGGTTGGCCTGGACCGGCGTCGTACTCATGGCTGCTGCGGCCTTGCTCTGGTTCCTCGCGGGCGGTCGGGACGAGTTCGTCGCGGAAGCGCGGCCGGCCACGTGGCGGGTACTTGTCCCCGCGACGGCGTTCTGGCTCGCCTGGCTGATGTGGCTCGTGGCTGCGGTGCTGTTCGGAGCCAGGATGTTCCGCTCGATCATCGGGCGTTTGGACGATACATGGACCGGCCCCGGAAAGGGCGGCAGAGCCTCCCGAAAACGCGGACCGTAACTGTCCGCGGGCAGGGGTACATTGGACTCATGAGCCTTGCCCAGGAGATCAACCGAGTCGTAGCGCCGTTCGAGGTCATCAGCGAATTCAAGCCCGCCGGAGACCAGCCGACCGCCATCGCGGAGCTCACCGAGCGCATCAACAACGGTGAGAAGGATGTTGTGCTCCTCGGTGCCACGGGTACGGGCAAGAGCGCCACTACCGCATGGCTCGTGGAACAGGTCCAGCGGCCCACGCTTGTCCTGGTCCAGAACAAGACCCTTGCTGCGCAGCTGGCCAACGAATTCAGGGAATTGCTGCCGAACAACGCCGTCGAGTACTTCGTCTCCTACTACGACTACTACCAGCCCGAAGCGTACGTCCCCCAGACGGACACCTTTATTGAGAAGGACTCCTCCGTGAACGAGGAAGTGGAGCGGCTGCGGCACTCGGCGACGAACAGCCTCCTGACCCGCCGGGACGTCGTCGTGGTGGCTACCGTCTCCTGCATCTATGGCCTCGGCACGCCGGAAGAATACATCGCGGGAATGGTCACCCTCACCAAGGGCGCCGAGCTCAATCGGGACCAGCTCCTGCGCAAGTTCGTCTCGATGCAGTACACGCGTAATGACATGGACTTCCACCGTGGCACTTTCCGGGTGCGTGGAGACACCGTGGAGATCATTCCGATGTATGAGGAATTGGCCGTCCGCGTGGAGTTTTTCGGGGACGAGATCGAGAACATCTACACGCTGCACCCGGTCACGGGGGACGTCATCCGCGAGGAAACCGAGATGTATATCTTCCCGGCTTCCCACTACGTCGCGGGACCGGAGCGGATGTCCCGCGCCATCACTTCCATCGAGGCCGAACTCGCGGAGCGGCTCGCCGCGCTCGAAGGCCAAAACAAGCTCGTCGAGGCCCAGCGCCTGCGCATGCGCACCACGTATGACCTCGAAATGATGCAGCAAATGGGGTTCTGCAACGGGATCGAGAACTACTCCCGCCACATTGATGGTCGCGGATCGGGCACCGCGCCGCACTGCCTTCTCGACTACTTCCCGGATGATTTCCTCCTGGTCATTGACGAATCCCACGTGACCGTTCCGCAGATCGGTGCCATGTACGAAGGCGACATGTCCCGCAAGCGCACGCTGGTGGATCACGGTTTCCGGTTGCCGTCCGCAATGGACAACCGACCCCTCAAATGGGACGAGTTCCTCGAACGCGTCGGGCAGACCGTCTACCTTTCCGCGACACCTGGCAAGTATGAGCTGGGGAAGGCGGACGGTTACGTCCAGCAAATCATCCGTCCTACTGGCCTGATCGATCCGGAAGTGATCGTGAAGCCCACGAAGGGCCAGATCGACGACCTCCTTGGCGAAATCCGTACGCGTGTAGAACGGGACGAACGCGTATTGGTGACCACACTCACCAAGCGCATGGCGGAAGACCTCACGGACTACCTCCTCGGCCATGGCGTCAAAGTGCAATACCTGCACTCCGACGTCGATACCCTCCGGCGCGTGGAACTGCTCCGCGAGCTCCGTTTGGGAAGTTTCGACGTCCTGGTCGGCATCAACCTTTTGAGGGAAGGCCTCGACCTCCCCGAGGTATCGCTGGTCAGCATCCTGGATGCGGACAAGGAAGGCTTCCTCCGGTCGTCGACGTCCCTCATCCAGACCATCGGCCGTGCTGCCCGGAACGTCTCCGGCCAAGTGCACATGTACGCGGACCGCATCACCGATTCGATGGCGCAAGCGATCGAGGAAACGAACCGCCGCCGAGCCATCCAAGTGAAGTACAACACGGACAATGGAATCGATCCTCAGCCGCTGCGTAAGAAGATCGCCGACATCACGGACCAGCTTGCGCGTGAAGACGCCGACACCCGGGAGCTGCTTGCGGCATCAGGCAAGACCGGTCGCGGCGGAAAGGGGAAGGGAGCAGCGACGGTGCGGCGCGACGGCCTCGCAGCCGCTCCCGCCGAAGACCTCGTCGGGCTCATCGAACAACTGACCGAACAGATGCACGGAGCCGCGGCTGAACTGCAGTTCGAGGTTGCGGCCCGGCTCCGCGATGAAGTGGGAGAGCTCAAGCGCGAACTACGCCAGATGCAATCGGCGGGTCACGCGTAAGGTAAAGTTGAGCCTACGTAGGGGAGTATCCCAAGCGCTATGTACGTCAACACGCAAGGCACAGACGCCTCGCCGGGCATAGCGGGCCTCAAGCCGGAGAGACTTACGCCGTTTCGGCGTATCCTCGAAAGGTTCTTTAATGGAACTTCCTGCTTGGTTTGAGATCGGATCCCTCGTCCTTCTCGGCATCATCCTCCTTGTCGATCTCCTCTTGGTCCTCAAACGTCCTCACGAACCTTCCATGAAGGAAGCCGGCCTATGGGTGGCGTTCTACGTTGCCTTGGCGTTGGTATTCGCTGGTGCAATGTTCGCTTTCGCAGGTCCGGAGCACGGTGGCCAGTTCATCGCCGGCTGGGTGACTGAGTACAGCCTGAGCATCGACAACCTCTTCGTTTTCATCATCATCATGGCGCGCTTCTCGGTACCCAGGAAGTACCAGCAGGAGGTCTTGATGGTGGGCATCATCATCGCCCTGGTGCTGCGCGGCATTTTCATCGGCCTCGGCGCAGTGGTCATTGAGCAGTTCAGCTGGGTCTTCTACATCTTTGGCGCCTTCCTCCTCTGGACCGCGTGGAAGCAGGCGACGGACCACGGTGAAGACGAAGAAGACACGTCCGAAAATCCGCTTATCTCCCGCCTTCGACGCGTGGTCCCGATGTCGGAGAAGTTCGACGGCGGGAAGCTGCGCACCGTGGTCGGCGGCAAGAAGGTCTTCACGCCCATGTTGATCGTCTTCGTAACCATAGGCATGACGGACCTCCTGTTCGCCGTCGATTCGATTCCCGCTATTTTCGGCCTGACCCAAAGCGCGTTCATCGTCTTCACGGCCAACATTTTCGCCCTGATGGGCCTCCGCCAGTTGTACTTCCTGCTCGGCGGACTCATGACCCGGCTCGTGTACCTCAAGCACGCTCTGTCGGTCATTCTGGCGTTCATCGGCGTCAAGCTGGTTCTGCACGCCATGCATGTGAACGAATTGCCGTTCATCAACGGAGGCCAGCACATTGAATGGGCTCCGGAGATCCCGACGTACGCGTCCCTGGCCGTCATCGTCGGCACTATCGTCGTTGCTGTCGTCGCGAGCCTCCTGACCCCGGCCGCAAGCAAATCCAAGCTGGACGCGCGGCTCGAGGAAGACTCCCGCAAGAGCATGCACAAAGTCTCCGGCCACTAGCGGCCTACGGCAACAGGGAAGCCCTGGACACGTGAGTGGCCGGGGCTTCCCGCCGTGTGGGGACATGCTCCGGGGGTGTGTTCGCGTTCGTGGTCCTGGCCGTCGCCGCCTCAGCGTGGCTCAGCTCTGCCCGCGGACCATCCCCAGTAAGCGATTGAAGATTCCGTCTCCATCTTCGCCGATGCCGTCGTGGTGGAAATCGGCGGTGGTCCAGGTTTGCAGGCCGCGTACTGTTGCCGCGGTTTCCATGGACAAGTCGAAGTCCACATAGATGTCGTTTTGGTACACGGCGGCCGCTACGGGGACCGTGTTCGCTTCCAAGCGGGCGACGTCGTAGAGCGGCTTCCAATCCCTCTTCTCGGCAAGGATCGTTGCCACTTCCCGAAGGGGGACCAGGGCCGGGTCCTGGTCGAAATACCACGGGTAGACCATTTCGCCGGTCAGGAGCGGTTCTTCCGCTTCGGGCTTGAACTCCGGAAATTCCCCCAGCACACGCCATGCCGCCCACTCGGTAGCTTCCGATTGGGCGTAGATGGCCTCGTGCAGGACGGCATAGAGCGGATTGGACCCCCGGGACACCAAGCCGTGGACCTGCTCCAGGAAGGGGTCGGAGAGGCGTTCGCCTTCAGGCGAAGGGCAAAAGGCGTCCTCGAGGAGGCTGTGGAGGGCATCCACGCGGGTGTTTCCGCCGAGGAACGACCCCACCATCTGGAAGCGCTCGGAGGTCAGGCGTTCGCCGCTCGGAAGGAATTCCGCCTTCGTTTCAAGATGCCGCGCAATGCGGGACACGACGTCTCGGTCCTCGGGATACCAGCTGAAATATTCGGTGTTCCGCGCAGCCACCCTCTGGAAGGTTGCGCGGTACACGCGGTCTGCCGGTCCGTGGAGCGGGGCCAGGCCACCGGTGATGAGCACTTCCCGGAGTCCTTCCGGAGCGAAGGACAGGTATGTCAGCGCGCAGAAGCCCCCGAAGCTCTGTCCAAGGACCGTCCAGGGATCCGCACGAAGGGTCTTCCGGATGAGCTCGGCATCGGCAACGATCGAATCCGCCCGGAAGTGGGTGAGGTAGCCCGCCTGAGCGGCGGCATCCCCTCGCAGCGGCAGCGTATTACGGTCGGCCGGCGTGGAGAGCCCGGTGCCTCGCTGGTCGAGCATCAGGATGCGGAAGTGACGTGCGGCCGCCTTCATCCACCCTGAAAGCGACGTGGTGCGCGTTCCGCGACCGCCGGGTCCCCCTTGGAGGAAGAGCAACCACGGGAGCCGTTCGACGTCGTCGGGCGCATGTTCGGCGGAGACGAATTCGCGGGCGAAAACAGTAATTTCTTCCGTCGGCTCCGCGGCGCCCGCTTCAGGCCAATGGTCGAGCGGGACGGTGAAGAAGTGCTCGGCGGTCCGGATGCCGCGGAACTCGTGCCGTGCGCGGATCGTGTGCGTCGCTGGCTCAGCCACGGGCCAGGACCCTGTCGCCGCTGCCGAAAGTGCCAAGGGCATCGCCGCTGAGCCTGAACGTGGACCAGCCGTCCATCGGTTCGGCACCGAGGCTCCGGTAGAAGCCGATGGACGGTTCGTTCCAGTCCAGGACGCTCCATTCGACCCTTGCATAGCCGCGTTCGACGGCGATCCCCGCCAAGTGCTGCAAGAGCGCCTTTCCGTGGCCTAGCCCCCGCGCGTCGGGCGAGACGTACAGGTCTTCGAGGTAGATGCCGTGCACACCTTCCCACGTGGAGTAGTTCAGGAACCACAGGGCGAAGCCTTGGATGTCGCCGGCCGCGTTTTCCGCCATGTGTGCGAAGACCCGCGGATTCTCGCCAAAGAGCGCCTCGGTGAGCTTCTCCGGAGTGTTCCGTACGGCGTCGGGCTCCTTCTCGTAGATCGCAAGGTCATGGATCATCTGCAGGATCGCGGGGACGTCGGACACAATGGCAGGCCGGATAACACTCATGGATCGAGCTTACTAGGAGGGACTCAGAGCCGGTTGACGTCGGTGACAGTAACCACCGCGGTTCCGCTCTCGTCCGAAGCTGCCAAGTCGACTTCCGCGGAAATGCCCCAGTCGTGGTTGCCCGCGGGGTCGTCGAAGATCTGGCGCACGCGCCACTTGCCTGCTTCCTCGGTGATCATGAGCAAAGCCGGACCCCTTGCATCGGGACCCGTGCCGATGTCGTCGTGTTCGTCGAAATAGTCGTCCAAGGCGTCTTCCCAACGCTCCGCATCCCAGCCGCTACCGCCGTCGAGCTCGCCCAACGCAGTGGCGTCCTCGTCCGCGAAGAGCTCGACGCGACGGAACATCTCGTTTCGGACCATGACCCTGAAGGCCCGGATGTTCGACGTCAGCGACGGCGGCGGGGGAGGAGGAGCGTCGTGCGGCGTCGGAGCTTCGCCCGAGGTGAGTTCCTCCCATTCGTCCAGGAGGCTCGAATCGACCTGGCGGACCAGTTCGCCCAGCCACGCTACAAGGTCCTCGAGGTCTTCGCGCAGTGCGTCCTGCGGGACGGTCTGGCGGAGCGCCTTGAAGCCGTCGGCCAGGTACCGCAGCACGATGCCTTCCGAACGGGCCAATCCGTAGAACTGTACGAATTCGCCGAAGTTCATGGCGCGCTCGTACATGTCACGGACCACCGATTTGGGGGCAAGTTCAAAGTCGCCTACCCACGGTGCGGCTTTGCGGTACACCTCGAATGCTTCGCCAAGGATGTCCGCGAGGGGCTGCGGGTAGCTGACCTCGTCGAGCATCGCCATCCGCTGGTCGTAGTCGATGCCGTCCGCCTTCATCGCGGCGACTGCTTCACCGCGCGCCTTCTTCTGCTGCGCGGAAAGGATCTGGCGGGGCTTTTCGAGGGTCGCCTCGATCACCGACACCACGTCCAAGGCGTACGACGGCGACTCCGGATCCAGGAGTTCCAGCGCCGCGAGCGCAAACGGGGACAGCGGTTGGTTGAGCGCGAAGTTCGCCTGCAGGTGGACCGTCAGCCGGACGGAACGGCCTTCCCTTTCCTGTTCATTCCCGGGGATACGCTCCACTACGCCGGCCGCAAGCAGCTCACGGTAAATCCCGAGGGCCTTTTTCATCAACTGAAGTTGGGCGGGCCGGGATTCGTGGTTTTCGGTCAAGAGGCGTCGCGCAGCGGCGAACGGGTCGCCGGGACGTTCCATCAGGTTGAGCAGCATGGCGTGGGTGACGGTGAAACTCGACGACAACGGCTCCGGCACCGATTCGACCAGGCGGTTGAAGGTCGGCTCGCCCCAGGAAACAAATCCTTCCGGCGGCTTTTTCCGCACCACTTGGCGCAGTTTCCGTTGGTCGTCGCCGAACTTCGCGGTGGCCTTGGCAAGGGCTTTCGCGTTTTCCACGACGTGTTCCGGCGCTTGCACCACCACCGTTCCCGCTGTGTCGTAGCCTGCCCGGCCTGCACGTCCGGCGATTTGGTGGAACTCACGGGAGTTCAGCAGACGGGTGCGGACGCCGTCGTATTTGCTCAGGGCGGTCAGGAGGACGGTGCGGATGGGCACATTGATTCCGACGCCGAGGGTGTCGGTCCCGCAAATGACCTTCAGGAGGCCCGCTTGGGCCAGTTGCTCCACGAGCCGGCGATACTTGGGCAGCATGCCGGCGTGATGGACGCCGATGCCGTGGCGGACCAGGCGGTTCAAAGTTTTGCCGAAACCGGCGGCGAAGCGGAAACCGGCAATGAGCTCGGCGATCCGGTCCTTTTCTTCGCGCGTGCACATGTTGATGCTCATGAGGTTCTGGGCACGTTCAATTGCTTCGAGCTGGCTGAAATGGACTACATAGACGGGAACCTGCTTGGTGCTCAGGAGTTCCTCAAGGGTCTCGTGGACTGGGGTCTCCTGGTAGTAGTAATTCAGGGGGATGGGCCGTTCCGCCGAGCTGACGGTGGCGGTGGGCCGTCCGGTAAGGTCGGTCAACCCGGCCTCAAAGCGGCTGACATCGCCCAGGGTGGCTGACATCAGCAGGAACTGCGCCTGTGGCAATTCGAGCAGCGGGACCTGCCAGGCCCAGCCACGCTGTGGATCGGAGTAGAAATGGAACTCGTCCATGATCACGGTTCCGAGTTCGGCTTCCTTGCCTTCGCGCAAAGCGATGTTCGCAAGGATCTCGGCAGTGCAGCAAATAACGGGCGCGTCCTGGTTGACGCCGGAATCTCCCGTGATCATGCCGACGTTCTCGGCCCCGAAGATCTCGCACAGGGCGAAGAACTTCTCGGAAACCAGCGCCTTGATGGGCGCTGTGTAATAGCTGCGCATCCCCCGCGCCATGGCCTCGAAGTGCGCGGCAATCGCCACGAGGGATTTTCCGGAGCCTGTCGGGGTGGCCAGGATGACGTTCGACCCCGAGGCCAGTTCCATGATGGCTTCGTCCTGTGCGGGGTACAGCTGCAGTCCGCGGCTTTCCGTCCATTCGACAAACCGCGTGTAGACATCGTCCGGATCCACGCCGCCCCCTCGCGGTCCGGCGTCGAAGGTTTCCGGGAGCTGCTCAAGAAGTTTCATTGCCTTCCAGCTTAGTGGGGACGCGGGCATGTCTTCGAGGCGGTCCGGGCGCGGCCCGGGAAGTGCTTCCCGATGGTCCTCGCGGTGACATGAACCGGTTGGCAGGCGCCGGTTCCGCGACTATTCGAAAGAGTTCCGCGACGATCCGAAAGACCAGGAAGTGCGGGGTTTCCCGGTAGTTTCTGAATTAGAATGACAACGCGATCGCGAGGCGGCATCGTTCGGAGTCCGTTCGCGCGGAGACCAACGAATGGAGGCGAAGTGCTGGCATCTTTCCTGCTGCGGCGCCTTGCCCCCCACAAGGCCCACGTCCTCGCGATTGTCCTCCTGCAGTTGGTGCAGATTGCGGCCACGCTCCTGCTGCCCACCATCAACGCGAAAATCGTCGACGACGGACTGGTCGCCGGGAACAGCGACGTAATCCTGAGGTTGGGCACATGGATGTTGGTGCTCACCGTCGTCCAGGTGCTCGCCGCCGTCGTGGCCGGCTACCTCGGCGCCGTCGTGGCCATGAAAGTGGGTCGCGGGCTCCGGCGGGAGCTGTTCGACAAGATCCATTTCTTGCCCGACCAGGATGTCGCGGCCTTTGGTCCCGCCAGCCTTGTGGTGAGGACTACGAACGACGTCCTGCAGTTGCAGAACATAACGGTGCTCGTCTTCAGCATGCTGGTTGCCGCGCCGGTCATGGGAATCGGTGGCGTGATCCTCGCGGTCCAACAGGACGTGGCGATGTCCTGGATCGTGTTTGCCATCATTCCTGTCCTGCTGGCCATCATGCTTTTGATCGTCCGCCGCCTCGTTCCCCTCTACCGTGAAGGGCAAGGCCTCGTGGACCGGATTAATTCCGTGATCCGTGAGCAGATCCTTGGGACGGCGGTCATCCGGGCGTTCGTCCGCCAGCCGGTCGAGATACGGCGCTTCGAGACCGCAAACGAAGCCCTCACCACGAACAACCTCCGTTCTGCCCGGATTGTCGCCGCGATGCTCCCACTCGTGATGATCGTCGTCAACCTCTCGTCGGCCGGAGTGGTGTGGCTCGGCGGACACCGCATCATTGCGGGACAGATGCAGTTGGGTGCCCTCACGGCGTTCATCGCCTATATCATGCAGATCCTCCTGGCGATCATGATGGCGATGTACGTTTTGAGTACCGCCCCCCGCGCCACAGTCAGCGCGGAACGCGTCGCCGAGGTGCTCGCGACGGAGTCCGAACATGTTCTTTCAGAGCGCCCGGCGGAGACCGGCGCGGCCGTTGGGCCGTGTCCGGGATTGTGTTTTGACAACGTCTCCTTCGCGTATCCGGGGGCAGAGGCGCGGGTATTGGACGGCGTGACGTTCACGGCGCTGCCGGGAACCACGACGGCGGTCATCGGCGCAACCGGCAGCGGCAAGTCGACCGTTGTGGCGCTTGTGCCGCGGCTGCTTGACCCGAGCAGCGGAACGATCTCGCTGGATGGCCGGGATACCGCGACTATTCCGCTGGCGACTTTGCGCCGGAAGATCGCCGTCGTACCCCAGGAGTCCTGGTTCTTCCGCGGCACCATCGCGGAGAACCTCCGGCTGTCGCTTCCCTCCGCCAGCGATGCACAGTTGTGGCACGCGCTTGAGACGGCCCAAGCCGCCGATTTCGTCGCCCAGCTTCCGGATGGCATGGACACCGCGTTGTCGCAAGGCGGTGGAAACTTCTCCGGTGGCCAGCGCCAGCGCTTGAGCATCGCCCGGGCTATCCTGAGGCCGGCATCGGTCTATGTGTTCGACGACAGTTTTTCCGCCCTGGACACCGTGACGGAGGCACGGCTGCGGGACGCCCTCGAACCGGAACTGGCCAAAGCGATCGTGCTGATTGTCGCGCAGCGGGTCAACACTATTGTCTCGGCGGACCAGATCCTGGTCATTGACGAGGGCCGTTTGGTGGCGCACGGAACCCACCATGAATTGTTGGATTCTTCCGAGGTGTACCGGGAGATTGTTGCCTCCCAGCTGGAAACGGAATCCGCGTGAGCAGCGACAACACGCGCCGGACCAGCTCGGAGAAGCCGCTCGGGGCACTTCTTCGGCTCGCCGGCCTCCTGAAGCCCGCCCGCGGAATCATGACGGCGGCGATTCTTTGCATTTGCGGCTTCGTCACACTCAACGTCGCTGCTCCCAAGATCCTCGGCGACGCAACCGACGTTATTGCGGACACAGTGTTCGGTGCCGGGTTCGACACCGGCCGGTTCGTCACCCTGCTCCTCGTGGCCGCCTTGATGTACGCGGGCTCGGCCCTGCTCAGCTGGGCACAGGGCCGACTCAACGCCAGGGCCGTCCAACTGCTTGCGCATGATCTTCGCGAGGCTGTGGAAGCGAAGCTGCACCGCCTCCCCGTCTCGTATTACGACGGGCAGGCCCGGGGCGACGTTCTCAGCCGGGCCACCAACGACCTCGACAACGTCGCGCAAACACTGAACCAGCTTCTTGCCCAGCTCCTGACGTCCACGTTGATGGTCATCGCTTCCCTGGGGATGATGCTGCTTCTCTCGCCGGTGCTCGCACTGGTCTCGCTCATGGCGGTTCCGCTGTCCGCGCTGGCCTCGGTGGTCGTGACGCGACGGTCCCAAAAGCACTTTGTCCGGCAGTGGGAGGCCACCGGCGACGTCAACGCGTTGGTGGAGGAAACCGCCACTGGCCACGAGACCATCAAGCTCTTCGGGGCCCAGGAACTGATGGCGAAGCGTTTCGCCGTGCACAATGAGGGGCTGTACTCCGCCAGTTCCAAGGCCCAGTTTGCCTCCGGACTGATCATTCCCCTCATGGCATTTGTCTCGAACGCCAGTTACGTGGGAGTCGCCATCGTGGGAGGCCTGCAGTTCCTTGCCGGCGCCATGAGCATTGGCGGCATCCAGGCGTTCATCCAGTTCAATCGCCTGTTCAGCCAGCCGCTGGGCCAGATCGGCGGTATGGCGCAGGTGCTTCAGTCCTGTGCGGTGTCCGCCGGCAGGGTCTTCGAGCTTTTGGACGCGCCGGAACTCGCGGGTGACGCCGGGTCCGGTTTGCGGACCGGAGCGGATGCCGCCGTCCGCCCCAAAGCAGCGTTCGACGTCGGCACTGGCGCCCCTGCCGCGGGGCGCGGCGTCCCGGGAGCCGCGGATGCCGTTGAAATCACCGCCGGGCAGGTTTCGTTTGAGCACGTTTCATTCAGCTACCGGCCCGAGACGCCCCTCATCGAGGACCTGACCTTCAGGGTCGAGCCCGGCGAAACCGTTGCCATCGTGGGACACACGGGTGCCGGCAAGACCACCCTCGTCAGCCTGCTGATGCGCTTCCGCGAACCGGCCGCCGGAAGGATCACCATCGACGGCGCGGATACCGCCGGAATGGACCGGGACTCGCTTCGCCGGAACTTCGGCGTCGTCCTCCAGGATCCGTGGATTTTTACCGGGACCATCCGGGAGAACATCGAGTATGGCCTTCCCGGAGCCAGCGAGGCGGACATCGTCGCCGCCGCGGAAGCCAGCCACGTGGACCACTTTGTCCGTTCGCTGCCCAACGGGTACTCGACGATGCTCAGCAATGGCGGCGAACCCTTGAGCCAAGGGCAGCGGCAATTGCTCAGCATTGCCCGCGCGCGCCTCTCGGGGCGGCCCGTCCTGATCCTGGATGAAGCCACAAGCTCCGTGGATACCCGGACCGAAGTGCTGATCCGGCAAGCGATGCACAGGCTTCGGAGCAACAAGACGTCCTTCGTCATTGCGCACCGCTTGTCCACTATCCGCGACGCTGATCTAATTCTCGTCATGGACCATGGACGGATCGTCGAACACGGAACGCATCAAACGCTGTTGGAGCTGGGCGGGTACTACGCCCGATTGCACGACGCGCAGTTCGCCATGGGAGACGGCGAGTTCGCTGCGGTGCCGGCCCGTGCTGCCAAGCATCGCGCGAGCCACGCCAATGGACAACGTTCGAGCCAACGGGCGAGGGAGGCATCATGAGCGCGTCGGCCGGGTTTCCGGGATCGTGGCGCCCGAACCAGTCGAGCACTGTCGCCCTGTACGAGCAGCTGCGGCTGCGGATCATCGAACTCGCCGACAGCGGAGCACTGCCTGCTGGAACGCGGCTTCCGGCCGTTCGGGGCCTGGCCGAGCAGTTGGACGTAGCTCCGCATACTGTGGCCCGCGCATACAAAGAACTCGAAGCCGCAGGTGTCGTGGCCACCCGTGGACGCAACGGAACAGTCGTGTGTGCGCGGGACGACCGGTGGAGCGCGTTGGCGGCTGTTGCAGCAGACTATTCGGCGGCGGCCAAGGCCCAGGGCGCCAGTTTCGCCGAGGCCGTGCAGCTTCTGGCCGCGGCCTACGACGCCGATTGACGCCAGTCCGCGGGTAAGCAAGGGCCGCATGGAAATTCGAAGAAGTTTTCGATTAGCATTAGTGGGTGCCTAAAGCCGTAGCTGAAGAACCAGCCGTCGAATCCCTCACAAGCATCTCCGCACAGGAGCTTGACCTGCCCGTGCGGCACGATCTGTCGCGCCTCGTCGTCAAGGGAGCCCGCGAACACAACCTCAGGAATGTCGATCTCGACCTTCCCAGGGACGCCATGATCGTTTTCACCGGACTTTCCGGGTCCGGGAAGTCGTCCCTGGCATTCGACACCATTTTTGCCGAGGGCCAGCGCCGTTACGTGGAATCATTGTCGGCCTATGCCCGCCAGTTCCTCGGCCAGGTGGACAAGCCCGACGTCGATTTCATCGAGGGTCTTTCCCCGGCCGTCTCCATCGACCAGAAGTCCACCAGCAAGAATCCCCGGTCCACGGTGGGCACCATCACCGAGATCTACGATTACATGCGCCTCCTGTGGGCCCGCGTCGGCAGGCCGCACTGCCCGGTGTGCCATGAGCCCATCACCCGGCAGACACCGCAGCAGATCGTCGACCAATTGCTGGAACTCGAGGCCGGCACCCGGTTCCAGGTCCTCGCCCCGGTGGTGCGGGGACGCAAAGGCGAATTCGTTGATCTCTTCAAGGAGCTCAGCGCGAAGGGCTACTCCCGGGCGCGCGTGGATGGCGACCTCGTCCAATTGACCGATCCGCCCAAGCTCGGCAAGCAATTCAAGCACTCCATCGAAGTGGTGGTGGACCGGCTGGTGGTCAAGGAGGGGATCAGCCAGCGCCTCACCGACTCCATCGAGACGGCTCTCGGCCTCGCCGAGGGCCGGGTCCTGGTCGAATTCGTGGACTTCGACGCGGAAGATCCCGCCCGGATCCGTGCGTTCTCCGAGAACCTTGCTTGCCCGAACGAACACCCCTTGGCCATCGACGAGATCGAACCCCGCTCGTTCTCCTTCAACAACCCGTTCGGCGCTTGCGCAGCCTGCAGTGGCATCGGCACCAAGCTTGAGGTTGACGAGGAACTCGTCGTCCCCAACCCGGAGCTTTCCTTGAACGAAGGCGCCATCGCGCCGTGGTCGTTGGGTACAGCCACCACGGAGTACTGGAACAGGCTGTTGGACGGGCTCGCTTTCGAGCTTGGCTTCTCGATGGACACGCCATGGGAGAAGCTGCCGAAGGATGTCCGGAATACGGTGCTGCACGGCAAGGACCACAAAGTGGTGGTCCAATACCGCAACCGCTTTGGGCGCGAGCGCAAGTACAGCACCGGATTCGAAGGCGCCATCCAGTATGTCCACCGGAAGCACGGCGAAACGGACTCCGACTGGGCCCGCGACCGCTACGAAGAATACATGCGGCAGATTCCTTGCCCCGCCTGCAACGGTGCCCGGCTCAACCCGGCGTCGCTGTCGGTACTGATCAACGGGAAGTCCATCGCGGAGGTTTCGGCCCTGCCCATGCGTGAATGCGCCGCGTTCCTCGGTGGCCTCACGCTCACCGAACGTGAGGCGCAGATCGCCCACCAGGTGCTCAAGGAGATCCAGGCCCGGCTCACGTTCTTGCTCGACGTCGGTCTTGAATACCTCAACCTGGAGCGCCCGTCCGGAACTTTGTCCGGTGGTGAAGCCCAGCGCATCCGCCTGGCGACGCAGATCGGTTCCGGGCTGGTAGGTGTGCTGTACGTGCTTGACGAACCGTCCATCGGTTTGCACCAGAAGGACAACCGCCGGCTCATCGAAACGCTCACCCGCCTTCGTGACCTCGGAAATACCCTGATCGTCGTCGAACACGACGAGGACACTATCCACGAGGCCGACTGGGTGGTGGACATCGGACCCGGTGCCGGTGAACACGGTGGCCAAGTGGTCCATTCCGGTTCCTACAAGGCATTGTTGGAGAACAAGGATTCGCTCACGGGCGACTACTTGTCCGGCCGGCGGAAGATCGACGTTCCGGCGAAGCGCCGCAAGTACGACAAGAAGCGCGAGCTGAAGGTCGTCGGTGCCCGCGAGAACAACCTGAACAATGTCGACGCGACCTTCCCGCTTGGCCTCTTCACGGCTGTCACCGGCGTGAGTGGCTCGGGAAAGTCCACCTTGGTGAACGAGATCCTGTACAAGGTGCTCGCCAACAAGCTCAATGGTGCCAAGCAGGTGGCCGGACGGCATAAGTCCGTGATGGGGCTTGAGCACCTCGACAAGGTGGTCCATGTGGACCAGAGTCCCATCGGACGGACTCCGCGTTCCAACCCGGCCACGTACACAGGCGTGTTCGACAACATCCGTAAGCTCTTTGCCGAGACCACTGAAGCAAAAGTCCGCGGCTACCAACCTGGCCGGTTCTCCTTCAACGTCAAGGGCGGACGCTGCGAGGCCTGCTCCGGCGACGGTACGTTGAAGATCGAGATGAACTTCCTGCCGGATGTGTACGTTCCGTGCGAAGTGTGCCACGGTGCGCGCTACAACCGGGAAACCCTCGAGGTCCACTACAAAGGCAAGACCATCGCCGACGTCCTTAACATGCCCATTGAAGAGGCAGCGGGGTTCTTTGCGGCGTTCACGCCGATCGCCCGGCACTTGAACACCCTGGTGGACGTCGGCTTGGGCTACGTTCGGCTGGGACAGCCCGCCACCACGCTGTCAGGCGGTGAGGCGCAGCGGGTGAAACTTGCTTCGGAATTGCAGAAACGCTCGAACGGCCGCAGCGTCTACGTCCTGGACGAACCCACCACAGGTTTGCATTTCGAGGACATCCGGAAGCTGCTCCTGGTCCTGCAGGGACTGGTGGACAAGGGAAATACAGTGATCACCATCGAGCACAACCTCGATGTCATCAAGTCCGCCGACTGGATCGTGGACCTCGGTCCCAACGGCGGTTCCGGCGGTGGCCGGATCGTGGCAACCGGCACGCCCGAACAAGTGGCAAAGTCTTCGGAGAGCCATACCGCCACGTTCCTCGCGGAAATTCTGGGCTAGTCGGGAGCTTGCGCCGGGGAATATTCAATGGTTGCCAATGTATTCCCCGGCCGGCATGTGAGTTTCAGGCATGCCTCAACTCGTGAGAAACTAACCCGGTGACTCAAACAATGGTGCCCGTAATCTTCGATCTGGACGGCACCCTTGTCGATCCTGCAGGCGGAATAACCGGCGGAATCGCCGCTGCGCTGGGTGAACTCGGCCTTCCAATCCCCGAACAATCGGTGCTCGATTCCATGGTGGGACCCAAGCTCAGCGATTCCCTCGAGCACATTGCCGGGGTTCCCGCCGCGAAGGTCGACGAGGTTATCGACATCTATCGCAGCTACTACCGTTCCGTGGGTATCGGTCAAAGCCGGCTCTACCCCGGCATCGATGAACTGCTGGAGTTCTTTGCGCTCTCCCGTCGCCCCGTCGCGGTGGCCACGCAAAAACCACAAGGCCTGGCGCGCACCGTTCTTGAGCATCACGGGATCGCCGAGTACTTCGTCTCCATTTGCGGCGCCTCGGACGACGAATCCATGGCGGCCAACACGGCTCCCGGAAAAGTGGAAATCGTGGGTGCGGCGCTTGCCACCCTGAAGTGCCAGCCGGCCGTGATGGTGGGGGACAGGCACCAGGATGTTGCCGGCGCCATGGCCAACGGACTTGACTGCATCGGCGTCACTTGGGGATTTGCGCCCGACGGCGAACTTCAGATGGCGGGGGCCGTCGCGGTGGTGGACACCACGGCGCAGCTGCTGAAGAAGATCGAGGAACTTGACGCTGTCCGCGCGGCGGCACTGAGTGAGGTGCAGAACGATGGAAGCCTTTGATGTCATCCGTTGGACTACGCGAGGACTGATTTCCGGCACGTGCCGGCCCACCGTCGTCGGGCTTGAAAACGTTCCCAAGGACGGCCCGTTCATCGTGGCTCCGAACCATTTGTCGTTCTTTGACAGCGTTATCGTCCAGGCGCTGATGCCTCGACCCGTGGCCTTCTTCGCCAAAGCCGAGTACTTCACAACCAAGGGCTTCAAAGGCCGGGCCATGAAGGCCTTTTTCCAGGCCGTTGGCTCCATCCCGGTTGAACGCGGAGAACAGGCGGCAAGCGTTCAGGCGCTCAAGACCCTCCTGGACATCCTTGAGAACAACAGGGGCATAGGCATCTATCCCGAGGGGACGCGTTCACGCGACGGCCTGCTTTATCGCGGCCGTACAGGTGTCGGCTGGTTGGCGTTGACGACCGGCGCGCCTGTTATTCCTGTGGGACTTATTGGAACGGACCAGTTGCAGCCGGTAGACCGCAACACAGTCCGCCCCCAGCACTTCATCATGAAGGTGGGCGAGCCGTTGTACTTCGAGAAGACCGGTCCGGACCACTCGTTGCCGGCCCGCCGCGAAGTGACGGACAAGATCATGGACGCCATCGCAGCGTTGAGCGGTCAAGAGCGCTCGACGAGCTACAACCAAAGCAAGTCCGCGGAATAGCAGGCTTTTTCCGACGCTCGTGCGGCTTGCACCTCAACCGGCGGTCGCGGCCGGGCCAGTTGGCGCCGGCGTGCAATGGCAGCAAGCTTCGGTTATTAGACTTGATCTGTGGCAGATCCAGCGAGCTATCGACCCCAAACGGGAGAAATCCCCACGACCCCCGGCGTCTACCGGTTCCGGGATCCGCACGGCCGTGTGATCTACGTCGGCAAGGCGAAGAACCTGCGTTCCCGGCTGAACTCATACTTCGCCAACCCGGCCGGCCTGCTGCCGAAGACCCATGCCATGGTGCATGCGGCAAGCAGCGTCGAGTGGACTGTGGTGGGAAGCGAGCTTGAGTCCCTGCAGCTTGAATACACCTGGATCAAGGAATTCAGCCCTCGGTTCAATGTCGTATTCCGTGACGACAAGACGTATCCCTACCTCGCCGTCACCATGGGGGAGAAGCTTCCGCGAGTCCAGGTCCTGCGCGGAGAGCGCCGCAAGGGGACCCGCTATTTCGGTCCGTACACAGCCGGAGCCATCCGCGAAACGATGGATACCTTGTTGCGTGTCTTCCCGGTGCGCAGCTGCAGCGCCGGCGTGCTCAAGCGCGCCCAGGCAAGCGGCCGGCCCTGCCTCCTGGGCTACATCGACAAGTGTTCCGCTCCGTGCGTCGGCCGCGTCACCCCCGAGGAGCACCGCGCGCTTGCCGAGGATTTCTGTTCCTTCATGGGAGGTGAAGCGGGCAAGTTCATCCGGCGGCTCGAGAAGGAGATGGCGGCGGCCGTAGCCGAGCTCGACTACGAACAGGCGGCCCGTCTCCGCGATGACATCGCGGCATTGCGCAAGGTATTCGAGCGCAACGCGGTTGTCCTTTCCGAAGACACCGACGCCGATGTGTTCGCCTTGCACGACGACGACCTCGAAGCATCCGTGCAGGTCTTCCATGTCCGGGGCGGACGAGTCCGCGGCCAACGTGGTTGGGTGGTGGAGAAAGTCGAGGATGCCACCACTCCGGAGCTCATCGAGCATCTCCTCCTGCAGGTTTACGGCGAAGACAGCGAAAACCAAGGCCGGATCCCGCGCGAAGTGCTGGTCCCGGAAACACCAAGCAACCACCACGAACTCGTCGAATGGCTCGGCGGCCTCCGCGGAGCCAAAGTTGACATCAGGGTGCCGCAGCGGGGAGACAAAGCCGCCCTCATGTCCACGGTTCGCGAGAACGCAGAACAGGCTCTCAAGCTGCACAAGGTCCGTAGGGCCGGCGATATCACGGTACGTTCCCAGGCCCTCCAGGAGCTCCAGGAGGCGCTCGAGCTTCCCGTGCCGCTCCTGAGGATCGAATGTTTCGACATCTCCCACGTCCAGGGAACGAACGTGGTCGCATCGATGGTGGTTGTGGAGGACGGGCTCCCCAAGAAGTCCGATTACCGCAAGTTCTCAATCGCCGGCGCCGCCGCAACGGATGACACCGCGGCGATGCACGACGTCCTGACGCGACGGTTCAGGCATTACCTGCAGGACAAATCGGCACAGCCTCCCACGTCCGGCGAAGTGCCCAATCCGGCCGGACCGCCGTCGTCCTCTGCAGACGGCGTGACCGAAGGCGGCGCCGGAGACGGGACCCCCGAGGGCTCCGCTGACGCGGCTGTTCCGACCAAGGCGAAGTTCGCCTATCCGCCCAACCTCGTCGTCGTCGACGGCGGTCAGCCCCAGGTCAACGCGGCGGCCCGCGCGCTGTCCGAGCTGGGGATCGACGACGTCTACGTCGTCGGCCTGGCCAAGCGGCTTGAGGAAGTCTGGCTTCCCGACAGCGATTTCCCGGTGATCCTGCCGCGCACGTCGCAAGGACTCTACCTGCTGCAGCGGATCCGTGACGAAGCCCACCGGTTCGCCATCACCTTCCACCGGCAAAAGCGCGGCAAGGCCATGACGGTGTCGGCGCTCGACGGCGTCCCCGGGCTGGGCGAAGCCAAGCGGAAGGCGCTCGTGGCCCACTTCGGTTCCCTCAAGAAAATCAAGGCGGCCACCGCGAGCGAGCTTACCGCCGCCAAGGGGATCGGTCCCGCTTTGGCGGAAGCCGTCGTCAGCCATCTCGCGGTGGCCGGCGCCTCCGGAGAAGCCGCCCCTGCCGTGAACATGACCACCGGCGAAATCCTCGAATATTAGCTAGGGTAAGTAACGGGCCGCTGCCACAGGCGGCCCGGCTTTTGGACTATCTCAGGAACGGGGACACTAGATGTCAGAGTCAGTGGCAGCAGCCGGCGCGGAGCAGGACGGCCTTATCCCCGTCAAGCCTGTCGAAGCGGAACTGCTGGTGGTCACTGGCATGTCCGGTGCAGGCCGCAGCACGGCGTCGGACGCGTTGGAGGACCACGGCTGGTACGTTGTCGAGAACCTTCCGCCGCAAATGCTCGGGACCCTCGCGGACATCGTCTCCCACGCGCCGCAATCGATCCCCAAGCTGGCCGTCGTCGTCGATGTCCGCAGCAAGGGTTTGTTCACGGACATCAGGACGGCGCTCGGTGCGTTGAGCGCGAGCGGCATCACCTTCCGCCTCCTGTTCCTCGACGCGAGTGACAACGTCCTGGTCCGCCGCTTCGAGCAAGGCCGCCGCCCTCACCCGCTCCAAGGCGGAGGGCGCATCCTCGACGGCATCGCCGCCGAGCGGGATGTCCTGAAGGAACTGCGGGAATCGGCCGACGTCGTCCTGGACACGAGCACATACAACGTCCACGGCCTCGCCACGGCCATTACAGAACTGTTCACCGATACCGGCCCTGTCGCGGTGCGCTTGAACGTCATGAGCTTCGGCTTCAAGTACGGCCTTCCCGTCGACGCCAACTTCGTGGCGGACGCGCGCTTCATTCCCAATCCGCACTGGGTTCCCAAACTCAGGCCGCACACGGGACTGGACGCCGACGTCAGCGATTACGTCTTGAACGCTGACGGAGTCAAGGAATTCGTGGACCGCTATGTCCTTGCGCTTGAACCGGTGCTCGAAGGATACCGGACTGAAAACAAGCACTACGCAACGATCGCGGTGGGCTGCACCGGCGGGAAGCACCGCTCGGTCGCGGTCGCGGTCGAACTCTCCAAACGCCTCGCGCAGTATCCGCGGGTCACGGTCACAACGAGCCACCGCGATCTGGGACGGGAGTAATGGGTGTTCTGACCGGCCCCCTTCCGCTCATTCCGCCGAAGGGGACTCCGGGCAGCCAACCGGCAAAAGGCCCTACCGTCGCAGCGCTTGGCGGCGGACACGGACTGTCCGCATCGTTGTCCGCGTTGCGGTTGTTGACCTCCGAACTCACCGCGATCGTCACGGTAGCGGACGACGGCGGCTCCTCCGGGCGCCTGCGCGAAGAGTACGGTGTCCTGCCGCCCGGCGATCTCCGGATGGCGCTCAGTGCCCTCTGTGACGACACCGACTGGGGCCGCACGTGGCGCGACGTCATGCAGCACCGCTTCAAGACTCCGAGCGGACGCCACGGTTCGCTCGACGACCACGCAATGGGCAACCTCCTGATCGTCACCCTCTGGGAACTGCTTGGCGACGCCGTTGCGGGGCTCAAATGGGCCGGTGCCCTCCTGGGCGCACGTGGCCAGGTCCTGCCGATGTCGACCCAGCCCTTGAACATCGAAGGCGATGTCCGGGTGCCCTTGCCTACGGGAGGGTACGAATTCCAGAAGGTCACAGGCCAAGCCAAGTGCGCCGTCGCGGGTTCCCTCGAAAACGTCCGGCTGTTTCCGGAAGATGCCCGGGCGTGCATCGAAGCGCTGACGGCCATCGAGCTTGCGGACTGGATTATTCTCGGGCCGGGTTCGTGGTACACCTCGGTCCTGCCGCACTTGCTGCTCCCTGAAATGCGCCAGGCCCTCTGCAACACGCCGGCAAAGCGCTGCCTCACAATGAACCTCGCCATGGACACGAAGGAAACCTCCGGTATGTCCGCGGCGGACCATTTGGACGCTCTTCGCTCGTACGCTCCGGAGTTCAGCGTTGACGTGGTCCTCGCCGACCCTTCCTCGATTTCGGACCTGAAGGAGTTCGAACGCGCCGCCGGGATGATCGGTGCGGAGGTGGTCTTGGGTAAAGTGGGGGCGTCGAGCCGCCGTCCAGTCCATGACCCGCTGCGCCTGGCATCGGCGTATCACGATATTTTCGGGAATAGTTAGGAACACGCGATGGCACTGACCTCATCGGTCAAGGAAGAACTTTCCCGTCTGGATATCAAAAAGTCGTCCGTCCGCAAGGCCGAGGTCTCGGCCATGTTGCGTTTTGCCGGGGGACTCCACATCATTTCGGGCCGCATCGTCATCGAGGCCGAGGTGGACCTCGCCTCGACCGCCCGGCGCCTGCGCGCCGCGATCGCCGAAGTCTACGGGCACCAGAGCGAGATCATCGTCGTTTCCGGCGGCGGCTTGCGCCGCGGGAGCCGCTACGTCGTGCGGGTAGTGCGCGACGGCGAAGCCCTCGCCCGCCAGACGGGGCTGCTGGACGGCCGGGGACGGCCGGTGCGCGGGCTGCCCTCCGCCGTCGTCAACGGCTCCGCTTCTGACGCCGAAGCCGTGTGGCGTGGCGCTTTCCTCGTGCACGGTTCGCTGACGGAGCCCGGGCGCTCCTCGTCCCTCGAGGTCACTTGTCCCGGCCCGGAGTCCGCCCTCGCCTTGGTGGGCGCCGCCCGCCGCCTCGGCATCCAGGCAAAGGCGCGGGAGGTGCGCGGCGTGGACCGCGTGGTGATCCGCGACGGCGACACCATCGCTGCGCTGTTGACGCGCATGGGCGCCCATGACGCCCTCATGGTTTGGGAAGAGCGCCGGATGCGCAAGGAGGTCCGTGCCACGGCCAACCGCCTCGCGAACTTCGACGACGCCAACCTGCGCCGCTCCGCGCAGGCCGCAGTCGCCGCGGGAGCGCGGGTTGACCGCGCCTTGGAGATCCTGGGAGACGACGTGCCGGACCACCTGAAGTACGCAGGAGAACTCAGGGTGGCGCACAAACAGGCGAGCCTGGACGAACTGGGCCGCCTCGCCGATCCGCCCATGACGAAGGACGCCATCGCCGGCCGGATCCGTCGCTTGCTCGCGATGGCCGACAAGCGTGCCGGCGATCTCGGCATCCCCGGCACTGAGGCGAATGTGACTCCTGAAATGATGGACGAGTAGGGCACCCGCCCTAGAATCGTCATGGCTAGGTTTCCGGCCGGTCTGCCCGGTCGGATGAAGAAAACGAGAGTTACCAACCGGACCCAGGTCCACTACATTGGAGGATTTCGTGACAGAGTACGTACTGCCCGAGCTCGGCTATGACTACGCAGCGCTTGAGCCGCACATTTCGGCGAAGATCATGGAGCTGCACCACAGCAAGCACCACGCCGCCTACGTCGCCGGTGCCAACAACGCCCTGGCGCAGCTTGCCGAAGCGCGTGACAAAGGCGATTTCGCCAACGTCAACCGTCTTTCCAAGGACCTCGCGTTCCACACCGGTGGCCACATCAACCACTCCGTGTTCTGGAACAACATCTCCCCGGACGGCGGCGACAAGCCCGAGGGTGAGCTGGCAGCGGCGATCGACGACGCTTTTGGTTCCTTCGACGCTTTCCGCGCCCACTTCTCCGCTGCGGCCCTCGGCCTGCAGGGTTCGGGCTGGGCGTTCCTGGCTTACGAGCCCATCGGTGGCAACCTCGTCATCGAGCAGCTCTACGATCAGCAGGGCAACGTAGCAGTCGGAACCACTCCGCTGCTGATGTTGGACATGTGGGAGCACGCGTTCTACCTGGACTACGTCAACGTCAAGGCTGACTACGTCAAGGCGTTCTGGAACATTGCCAACTGGGCCGACGTCGCCAAGCGCTTCGAAGCAGCCCGCGCAAACGCCACCGGACTGATCGTTCTTTAGTCCTTGGGCGTTTTTTGCCGCCTGTTTCCGGTGAGTGACGTGCGCTACACATGTGTGTAACAAACTTCACATTCAGGTGAATTTCGCCCAAATACCGGATTGTCTGCCCCCGCAGTTGCGGGGGCAGACGTAGTTAAACGTAAGATGGGTCACGGAAGGCGGTTAGCCTTCAGCAATGTGGCTGGTCGCCCTCCGATCTGATAATCACTTCTGCCCAATGACGTGCGGGAATTGTTAGTTGGAATCAAGATCCGACTCACTAGGTGTGCTTGCAAGAGCACCAAGGAGACTGAAAAAGTGACCACCCGTATTGGTATCAACGGCTTTGGCCGCATCGGCCGCAACTACTTCCGCGCAGCACTCGCCCAGGGAGCGGACCTCGAAATCGTTGCAGTCAACGACCTCACGAGTCCCGAGACCCTTGCCCACCTGCTGAAGTACGACTCCGTCGGCGGCCGCCTGGCCCAGGACGTTGAAGTCAAGGAAGGCAACATCGTTGTCGACGGCAGCATCATCAAGGTCCTGGCCGAGCGTGACCCCGCGAACCTTCCGTGGGCAGAACTGGGTGTCGACATCGTCATCGAGTCCACCGGGTTCTTCACCAAGGCAGCTGCAGCGAAGAAGCACATCGAGTCCGGTGCCAAGAAGGTCCTGATCTCCGCTCCCGCTTCTGACGAAGACATCACGATCGTCATGGGTGTCAACCACGAGGCATACGACCCCGACGCGCACCACATCATCTCCAACGCTTCCTGCACCACCAACTGCCTCGGTCCGCTGGCCAAGGTCGTCAACGACGCCTTCGGCATCGAGCGTGGCTTGATGACGACGGTGCACGCCTACACCGCCGACCAAAACCTGCAGGACGGCCCCCACGGCGACCTCCGCCGTGCACGCGCCGCCGCCATCAACATGGTTCCGACCTCCACCGGCGCTGCCAAGGCAATCGGCCTCGTCCTTCCGGAGCTCAAGGGCAAGCTGGACGGCTACGCCATCCGCGTTCCGGTCCCCACTGGTTCCGCCACCGACCTCACCGTCACGGTTTCCCGCGAGGTCACCGTTGCCGAAGTCAACGCAGCACTCAAGGCCGCTTCGGAGTCCGAGCAGTTCAAGGGCATCCTTAGCTACACTGACGCCCCGATCGTGTCCTCCGACATCGTCGGCGACGCCTCCTCTTCGATCTTCGACTCCGGATTGACCAAGGTCATTGGCAACCAGGTCAAGGTTGTGTCCTGGTATGACAACGAATGGGGCTACTCGAACCGCCTCGTCGACCTCACGGAGCTCGTCGCATCCAAGCTGGGCTAGGGTAGACACATGACTTCTCACACCCTCAACGAACTGATCGCTGAAGGTGTCCGCGGGCGGTACATTCTCGTCAGAAGTGACCTGAATGTGCCGCTCGACGGCTCTACAGTGACCGACGACGGCCGCATCAAGGCCTCCCTTCCGGTCATCGAAAAGCTCTCGGACGCCGGTGCCCGCGTGCTCGTCACCGCCCACCTTGGGCGCCCCAAAGGCGCCCCGGATCCCAAGTACTCCCTCAAGCCCGCCGCGGCCCGCCTGGCCGAGCTCGCACCTTTCAAGGTGCAGCTCGCGGAGGACACCGTTGGCGAGTCTGCCAAGGATCTGGCCGCGGCCCTCGGCGACGGCGATGTCCTCGTTCTCGAAAACGTGCGCTTCGATGCCCGCGAGACCAGCAAGGACGACGCGGAGCGTGGCGCCTTCGCGGATGAGCTTGTTGCGCTCACTGGCGAAAACGGTGCATTCGTGGATGACGCCTTCGGCGCCGTCCACCGCAAGCACGCCAGCGTCTACGATGTCGCGACCCGCCTTCCCTCCTTCCAAGGCGACCTCGTGCACACCGAGGTTGAGGTATTGCGCAAGCTGACCACTGATACCCAGCGTCCGTACGTCGTGGTCCTCGGCGGGTCCAAGGTCTCGGACAAGCTCGCCGTGATCGACAACCTCCTCGGCAAGGCGGACACGATCCTTGTTGGTGGCGGGATGCTTTTCACGTTCCTTGCTGCCGCCGGCCACAAGGTGGCGGGCAGCTTGCTCGAGGCGGACCAGATTCCGGTGGTGCAGGACTACCTCAAGCGCGCCGCGAGCGTCGGCACCACTTTCGTCATCCCCACGGACGTCGTAGTCGCGAGCCGTTTCGCCGCGGACGCCGAACACGAAGTTGCCAGTGCGGACGCCATCGAAGACAGCTCGTTCGGAGCATCGGGCATTGGCCTGGACATCGGACCGTCATCCGCTGCGGCCTTCGCCGAGAAGATCAAGGGCGCCCAGACGGTGTTCTGGAACGGTCCCATGGGAGTCTTTGAATTCGAAGCCTTCTCGAGCGGCACCCGTGCCATCGCCCAGGCTTTGACCGAAGCATCCGCGTTCACCGTAGTCGGGGGCGGGGACTCGGCCGCGGCCGTCAGGACCCTTGGCTTCGACGACGCACAGTTCGGCCACATTTCCACCGGCGGCGGCGCCAGCCTGGAATACCTTGAGGGCAAGGATCTTCCTGGTCTGAGCGTTTTGGACCGCTAACGCATTACGGCCGGCGGGACGCACCCCTTTGTTGAGCGGCGCATCCCGCCGGTTTCCTTCTCAACGCAAACCTTTGGAGCACACGTGACAACTTCTGCCAACGGAAATTTCGTCCGCAAACCCTTCATTGCCGGCAACTGGAAGATGAACATGGACCACGTCCAGGGCATCACCCTGTTGCAGAAGCTTGCCTGGACCCTGTCCGACGCCAAGCATGACTACAGCCGGGTTGAGGTAGCGGTGTTCCCGCCATTCACCGACCTCCGCGGCGTGCAGACCTTGGTCCAGGGCGACGAACTGGAAGTTGTCTACGGCGGCCAGGATCTTTCGCAGTTCGACTCCGGAGCATACACCGGTGACATCTCGGGCCAGTTCCTGAACAAGCTGGGCTGTGCCTACGTTTTGGTCGGCCACAGCGAACGCCGGACCATCCACAACGAGGGCGACGAAGTCCTCAACGCCAAGGTCAAGGCTGCCTTCCGTCATGAGGTCACCCCCGTCCTCTGCGTCGGTGAAGGACTTGAAATCCGCCAAGCCGGAACACACGTCGAACACACCCTGGCCCAGCTGCGCGCCGGGGTTGAAGGACTGACGGCTGAACAGGCAGCAGAACTTGTCATCGCCTACGAGCCCGTTTGGGCCATCGGCACGGGCGAAGTGGCAGGTCCGGAAGACGCACAGGAGATGTGCGCAGCCATCCGTGCCGAACTCGCTTCCTTGTTCGACGACGCCGTCGCTGCCAAGACCCGCCTCCTCTACGGTGGTTCGGTGAAGGCAAACAATGCTGCCGCCATCATGGCCGAGGCCGACGTCGATGGCCTGCTGGTGGGAGGCGCGAGCTTGGATCCCGCTGAATTTGCTAACATTGTGAGGTTCGAGAGCCACATCAACGCGGCTTAGTCCGCCTCGGGTTCCGCTCCGTTTCCATACTCCTGAAAGGCCGTCGTGGACGTTCTCCAAGTCATTCTGCAGATTCTGCTGGGTATCACCAGCCTTCTGCTGACGCTGCTCATTCTCCTGCACAAGGGGCGTGGCGGCGGTTTGTCCGACATGTTCGGCGGCGGCATGACCTCAGGTCTTAGTTCCTCCGGTGTTGCCGAGCGGAACCTCAACCGCTTTACCATCGTCCTGGGTTGCACCTGGGGTGTCGTGATCATCGGACTTGGCCTCATCATGCGCTTCACTTCAGGCGGAGACTCTTAAAGTCCTGGTGGCGGCCTTCCGGAGACGGAATCGGTCGATATGCAAGACTCCCGTCGTTCACATCCCCGCACTAAACTGTCCTTCATGGCGTTCCACGCCACGTAGCCGACTCTCAAGGGGATCGACGATGGTTCACGGTACTTCTGGATTCCGAGGCACACGTGCTGGCGTAACGGCTGGTTCAGAGCCTAGAAACCAATCCGACTCTGTAGTTGGCGATAGCTTGCCGCGTATTCGTGTTCCCTATTGGTGCGCCAAGGGACACGAGACGCGGCTTGTTTTCGTTAAGTTGCCGGAGGACCAGATTCCGCTCCGGTGGGACTGTCCAAAATGTGGATTGGTCGCTGCGCGCGAGCAAGGCCAAGCGAACTTCGAACGGGCGGATGAGGAGATCTTCAAAAGCCACCTGGACTACGTTAAAGAAAGACGCTCCAGCCAAGACGCTGAGATCGTCCTGGCTGGAGCGCTTGAGCGGCTACGCGCCCGCAGGGTCCTTCCGGATGAGCTGCTGGGGGACGCGTGAGGCGGCGTTCTCGTCAATGAGCCACAGGGTGCGTGAACGGCCCACAGGGCCGGACGCAGGTACCTGGACCGGGTTGGCGCCGGCAAGGGCGAGCCCCACCGCACCGGCTTTGTCTTCACCCGCCACGACCATCCAGATCTCCTGGGCGGAGTTGATGGCCGGCAGCGTCAGCGAAATCCTCGAGGGTGGCGGCTTCGGGGAGTTTTCTACTCCAACTACCGTCCGATCCTTGACCCGGATGCCCGCTTGCTCCGGGAAAAGGGAAGCGATGTGTGCGTCCGGGCCAACCCCGAGCAGCAAGATGTCGAACCGGGGGAGTTCCCCGGCCTCTTCCGGCCGATTGTCCGAAGTGTCCGCGGCATGCTCGGCCTCCGCAGCCGCTTTGAGGCGGGCTGCGTAGTCCGCTGCGGCGTCCTCAGCCGTCGCAAACCCGTCGGTGGAACCGGGCTCATGCACGCGATCCGGGTCCACCGGCAGCGCCGAAAGCAGCGCTTCACGGGCTTGCACGGTGTTCCGATCGGAGCTGTCCTTCTCCACGAAGCGCTCGTCACCCCACCAGAAGTTCACGCGGGACCAATCAACGGCGGGCGCCGCGGGAGATTCGGCAACCGCTTTGAGGGTGCCGATACCGACGGTTCCTCCGGTGAGGACCACAGTCGCTTCACCGTGCTTGTCCTGGACGTCCACCAGCTTGGTGATCAGCCGGGCCGCGATTGCGGCCATCAGGACAGCGGAGTTGGGATGGATGCTTACTCTGGGGTCAGCGCTCACTGGGACAGTCACTCCTTGCTATTCGTTCGGGGCAGTCCCATAGTAATCACTTCTCCGAAGACGTCGTCGGGGTCGAGGCGGCGGAGTTCTTCGGCGAGGCAGTCTTTGAGGTTGCGTCGTGGGAGGGAGATTCGTTGGGCGGGTTGTCCTGGTTGGGTGAGTTCGGCGATGGTGAGGCCGGGGCGGATGAGTTGGATGTCTCCGGTGGCGCGGCTGAGGCGGACGCGGCGGATGCCGGTTCCGGCGGGGTCGGCGACGATGTGGACGGGTGCGTCGAGGAAGAGGGTGAGCCAGGCTGCGAGGAGCAGGGTGCTGGGGGAGTCGGAGGCGCCTTCGACGGCGATGGCGGTGACGGGGGATTCGTCGACTTGGTCCAGGGCGGCGGCGAGTTGGAGGCGCCAGTTGGTCAGGCGGGTCCAGGCGAGGTCGGTGTCGCCTGCGCGGTAGGTGTTCCGGATCCGGGTGAGGGCGGCTGCGGGGTCGGGTTCGTTGGCGGAGTCGGTGATGCGGCGGTGGGAGATGCGGCCGATGGAGGTTTCGCAGGCGTTGTCGGGTGCTCCGTGGGGCCACCAGGCCACGATGGGTGCGTCGGGCAGGAGCAGTCCTGCGACGAGGGATTCGTTTTCTTTGGCGAGGGATCCGTAGCCGCGCAGCACGATCACTTCGGAGGCTCCGGCGTCTCCGCCGACGCGGATTTGGGCGTCGAGCCGGTCGGGGGCTTCGCTGCCGGCGTCGGCGAGGACGATGATCCGGCAGGGGTGTTCGCGGCTGGCCTCGTTGGCTGCCTCGATGGCTTCTTCTTCCAGCCCGGATTTGGTGACGACCACGAGGGTCAGGACGCGTCCGAGGGCGATCACGCCTCCTTGCTCGCGCAGGGAGGTGATCTTTTTGGAGATTTTGGAGGTGGTGGTGTCGGGCAGGTCTACGATCATGGCCTTCTCCAGGTTCGTCCGTCGCGGGCTAGCAGTTCATCGGCGGAGGCCGGGCCCCAGCTGCCGGGGGCGTAGGGTTCGGGTTGTTCGTCCAGGCCGGCCCAGTAGTGTTCGAAGGGGTCCAGGATTTTCCAGGATTCTTCGACTTCCTGGTGGCGGGGGAAGAGCGGTGGTTCGCCCAGGAGCACGTCCAGGATGAGGCGTTCGTAGGCTTCGGGGCTGGACTCGGTGAAGGAGTGGCCGTAGCCGAAGTCCATGGTCACGTCGCGGACTTCCATCTGGGTGCCGGGGACTTTGGATCCGAAGCGGATCGTGGCGCCTTCGTCGGGCTGGACGCGGATGACGACGGCGTTCTGGCCGAAGTCGTCTTCGCCGTGGCCGCGGAAGAGCAGGTTGGGTGCGCGTTTGAACACGACGGCGATTTCGGTCACGCGCCGTCCGAGGCGTTTGCCGGCGCGCAGGTAGAACGGGACCCCGGACCAGCGGCGGGTGTGGATGTCCAGGCGGATCGCGGCGTAGGTTTCGGTTTTGGAATCGGCCGGGATGCCTTCTTCTTCCAGGTAGCCTTGGACGAGTTCCCCGCCTTGCCAGCCGCCGGTGAACTGGCCGCGGGCCGAGTGGGTGGAGAGGTCTTCGGGCAGCCGGACGGCGGCGAGGACTTTTTCCTTCTCGGCGCGCAGGTCATCGGCGTTGAAGGAGATGGGTTCTTCCATCGCGGTCAGGGCCAGCAGTTGCAGCAGGTGGTTCTGGATGACGTCCCGTGCCGCGCCGACGCCGTCGTAGTACCCTGCCCGGCCGCCGGTGCCGATGTCTTCGGCCATGGTGATCTGGACGTGGTCGACGTAGTTGGCGTTCCAGAGCGGTTCGAAGAGCTGGTTCGCGAAGCGCAGGGCCAGGATGTTCTGGACGGTTTCCTTGCCCAGGTAGTGGTCGATGCGGAAGACCGCGTCGGCCGGGAACACGGACTCGACGATGTCGTTGAGTTTCCGGGCGGATTCCAGGTCGTGGCCGAAGGGTTTTTCGATGACCACGCGCCGCCATTGCCCGTCCCCGGCCTGGGCCAGGCCGTGTTTGGACAGCTGCCGGCAGACCTGCTCGAAGGCTTTGGGCGGGATGGAGAGGTAGAAGCCGTGGTTCCCGCGGGTCCCGCGGGTCTCGTCGAGTTCGTCCAGGGTCGCGCCGAGGCGTTTGAAGGCCTGGTCGTCGTCGAACTCGCCCTGGACGAAGCGGATGCCTTCGGAGAGCTGGTTCCACACGGCCTCATCGAACGGGGTGCGGGAGTGGGCCTTGACGTTGTCCTTGACCTCGTTCGCGAAGTCCTCGTTGCTCCAGTCCCGGCGGCCGAAACCGACCAGCGCGAAGCTGGGCGGCAGCAGGCCCCGGTTGGCGAGGTCGTAGACCGCGGGCATGAGTTTCTTGCGGGCAAGGTCACCGGTGACTCCGAAGAACACCAGCGAGGAAGGTCCTGCGATGCGGTTCAGGCGCCGGTCCCGCGGATCCCGCAAGGGGTTGCGGTGGCTGGTCTTGGCCGTGGGGCGGTAACCGTTTTCAGTTTCTGGCATGTCTGGGTTTGTGCCTTAGCTTTCGAGCGCGCTGGCCTGACCGGCCAGCGCGGCGACGATGTCCTGGAGCTGGGCGACCCCGGCTCCACGGTCCGTGAGGTGCAGCCGCAGGACCGGACGGCCGTGGTCCTGCAGGACCTGGGCGTCACCGGCGGCCTGGGCCGTGATCAGCTGACCGAACGTGAACGGGCGCTCCGGGATGGCGATATCACCCTGCGCGGCGGCCGTGACCTGCAGGAACGACCCGATCGCCGGGCCGCCCTTGTGGAACTGCCCGGTCGAGTGCAGGAACCGCGGACCCCAGCCGAACGTGACCGGCCGGCCGCTGACACCGGCGAGCTCGTCACGGATGATTTCCAACGGGGCGTACGCGATCCGGTCGAAATAGGCCTGCACGCTCAGGTACCCATCGGTACCGAGCCCGGCCAACAGCGCCTTCACGGCGTCCTCGGCCGTTGCCGCGTCGCCCAGCCACGCACCGGCCCGGACCTCGATCGCGCCGTCGACGAAGTTCGCCGGGGTCGGTTCCGGGCGGGCGTCCAGCAGCCCGCGGGCGGCGACCTTGGCCGCTTCCACGTCGGGCTGGTCAAACGGGTTGATGCCCAGCAGCCGGCCCGCGACAGCGGTCGCGAACTCCCACACCAGCATCTGCGTGGCAAGCCCGCCGGCGATCGCGGCCTCGTTCGCGCCGAGCACGGCATCGGTGTCCGTACCGACGAGCCGGACCACCAGCACGTCCGCCGCGCCGCCGCTGACCTCCGGAGCGGACGGCCCGGCAACGACCGGCAACACCCCCGTGCCGGACTTGCCCGTGGACTCGGCAATCAGCTGCTCGGCCCAGTCGGCGAAACCGGCAATGCCCGACCCGTCCTCAACGATCACGATCTTGTTCCGCAACGGCGTGGTACCGCCCAGCGCGGCACCCAGCCGCAGACCGATGTTCTCCGTCGAGTCCTCGTTGAGGAATTCCGCGGCTTCCTCGGCCTCGTCCAGGAACGCCTGGATATCGACCCCGGCCAGCCCGCACGGGACCAGACCGAACGCGGTCAGCGCCGAGAAACGCCCGCCCACGTTCGGGTCCGCGTTGAACACCGCACGGTACCCGGCCTCCCGGGAGGCCGTATCCAACGGCGAACCCGGATCGGTCACCACCACGATCCGGGACTTCGCGTCGATACCGGCCTCGGTGAAAGCCTGCTCGAACACCCGCCGCTGCGAATCGGTCTCCACCGTGGAACCGGACTTGGACGACACCACGATCGCGGTCTCGGCGAGACGGTCCGCCAACGCGGCACCGACCTGTTCCGGGTCGGTGCTGTCCAGCACCGTCAGCTCGACGCCAGCAGTACCGGCAATAACCTCCGGAGCGAGCGAGGAACCACCCATCCCGCACAACACAATCCGGGAAACCCCTTCAGCCCGGAACGCATCCCGGAGCTCAAGAATCCCCCCGACCAGGGCCCGGGAAACGGTTGCCGCCTCCACCCACCCCAAACGGATGCCCGCCTCGGACTCCGCCTCAGGACCCCACAACGAGGCATCCTTCGCGAAAATCCGTGTCGCAACCCGGTCCTCCACAAGTGCCGGAACATGCTCCTCGATGGCCCGCTGCGCAGCACCACTGGCGTCATAGCTGAGAGTGCTCATCTGTGTTAGGAAGCCTTCCGTGCAGAGGCGAGGGCGCCTTCGACGTCGGCGAGGAGTTCCTTCCAGGAGGCGACGAACTTGTCGAGGCCTTCCGATTCCAGGATCGCGACGACGTCGTTGTAGGAGACGCCCAGGCCTTCGAGGGCGTTCAGGACAGTGTTTGCTTCCTCGTAGGTTCCGGAAACCGTGTCGCCGGTGACCACGCCGTGGTCGAAGGTGGCGTCGAGGGTCTTTTCCGGCATGGTGTTCACGACGCCGGCGGCAACCAGTTCGGTCACGTAGAGGGTGTCCGGGTACGCCGGGTCCTTCACGCCGGTGGAAGCCCACAGCGGACGCTGCGGACGGGCACCGGCTTCGGCGAGCACGGCCCAGCGCTCGGTGGAGAACAGCTCCTCGTAGACCTGGTAGGCGAGGCGGGCGTTGGCGACGCCGGCCTTGCCCTTGAGGGCCTTGGCTTCCTCGGTGCCGATCGCGTCCAGGCGCTTGTCAATCTCGGTGTCCACGCGGGAGACGAAGAACGAGGCCACGGAGTGGATCTTGGAGAGGTCGTGGCCGTTTTCCTTCGCCAGTTCGAGGCCGGACTGGAAGGCGTTGATCACGGCGCGGTAGCGCTCGAGGGAGAAGATCAGGGTCACGTTGACGCTGATGCCCTCGCCCAGGGTTGCTGTGATAGCCGCGAGGCCTTCGAGCGTGGCAGGGATCTTGATGTGGACGTTGTCCTTGGCGACCTTCTTGTAGAGGTGCTTGGCTTCGGCAATGGTGCCGTCGGTGTCCCAGGCGAGGCGGGGGTCCACCTCGATGGAGACGCGGCCGTCGACGCCGTTGGTCGCCGCAGCGATCGGAGCGAAGAGGTCGCAGGCGTCGGCGACGTCGGTGGTGGTGATCTCGAAGATCGTTTCCTCCACGGAAGCGCCCTTGGCGGCTTCAGCGGAGATCACGGCGTCGTAGTCGCTGCCGGAAGTGATCGCGGCGTGGAAGATCGACGGGTTGGTGGTCACGCCGACGACGTTCTTTTCGTCGATGAGCTTCTGCAGGCTGCCGCTGGCGAGGCGCTCACGGGAGAGGTCGTCAAGCCAGATGGACACGCCGGCGGCGGAGAGCTGCTGGGTGGGAGTCGTAGTCATTTCTCTATCTCCTTGGAAATCTGTTTGCTTGCAGGCGGGTCGGAGTTAGTTACCGAGGCTCGCGAGGGAGTCTTTCGCGGCGGCGGTGACGGCTTCGGCGGTGATGCCGAATTCGGTGAAGAGCCGCTTGTAGTCCGCGGAGGCGCCGTAGTGCTCGAGGCTGATGGAGCGGCCGGCGTCGCCGACGAATTCCTTCCAGCCCAGGGCCAGGCCGGCTTCGACCGAGACACGGGCCTTCACGGCTGCCGGGAGCACGGACTCACGGTAGGCGGCGTCCTGCTTGGTGAACCATTCCACGCACGGCATGGAGATGACGCGGGTGGGGATGCCTTCGGCCTGCAGGGCCTCGCGGGCCGAAACGGCCAGCTGGACCTCGGAACCGGTGGCGATCAGCAGCACCTGCGCCGGGACGGTGGCACCGTTGCTGGATGCTTCGGCCAGGACGTACCCGCCCTTGGCCACACCGGCGGTGGAAGCAAAGGTGTCACCGTCGGCTGCGCCTTCCCCACGGGCGTAGGTCGGGATGTTCTGGCGGGTCAGGACGATGCCTGCGGGGTTCTCGTGGTTCTCCAGCATGGTCTTCCACGCGGCAGCTACCTCGTTCGCATCGCCGGGGCGGACGACGTCCAGGCCGGGGATCGCACGCAGGGTGGAGAGCTGCTCGACCGGCTGGTGGGTGGGTCCGTCTTCGCCCAGGCCGATGGAGTCGTGCGTCCAGACATACAGGGACGGGACACCCATGAGCGCCGAGAGGCGGATCGCGGGGCGCTGGTAGTCGGAGAAGATCAGGAAGGTGCCGGAGAACGCGCGGGTGCGTCCGTGCAGGCTGATGCCGTTCACGATCGAGGCCGCGGCGTGCTCACGGATACCGAAGTGCAGGACCCGTCCGTAGGGGTTGCCCTTCCATGCTTCGGTGGAGCGTGAGGCCGGGATGAACGAGGGGGAGCCTTCGATCGTGGTGTTGTTGGACTCGGCGAGGTCGGCGGAGCCGCCCCAGAGTTCGGGCAGGACCGGGCCGAGGGCGTTCAGGACCTTGCCGGACGCGGCACGGGTGGAAACATCCTTGCCGGCTTCGAACGTCGGAAGGGCGGCGTCGATTTCGACCGGGAGCTTCTTGGCTTCGATGCGCTCAAGCAGGGCAGCAGCCTCGGGGTTGGCGGTCTGCCACGCCTCGAAGGAGGACTGCCACTCAGTCCGCGCAGCAGCGCCGCGGTCCAGGACCTTCCGGGCATGCGCCAGAACTTCTTCGTCAATCTGGAAGGACTTGGCGGGGTCGAAGCCGAGGACTTCCTTCAGGCCGGCGACTTCCTCGGCGCCCAGGGCGGAGCCGTGGATCTTGCCGGTGTTCTGCTTCTTCGGGGCCGGGTAGCCGATGATGGTGCGCAGCGAAATGATCGAGGGCTTGGAGGTTTCGGCCTTGGCCGCCAGCAGCGCGGAGTAGAGTTCCTGGACGTCTTCGACGTACTCGCCGGTCTTGGTCCAGTCCACGCGCTGGGTGTGCCAGCCGTAGGATTCGTAGCGCTTGAGGACGTCTTCGGTGAACGCGATGTCGGTGTCGTCCTCGATGCTGATGTGGTTCTCGTCGTAGACCACCACGAGGTTGCCCAGTTCCTGGTGGCCGGCCAGCGAGGACGCTTCGGAGGTCACGCCTTCCTGCAGGTCCCCGTCGGAGGCGATGACCCAGATCGTGTGGTCGAACGGGGAAGTGCCGGCGGGGGCGTCGGCGTCGAACAGGCCGCGCTGGCGGCGCTGGGAGTACGCGAAGCCGACCGAGGAGGCCAGGCCCTGGCCCAGCGGGCCGGTGGTGATTTCCACACCCGCGGTGTGCTTGTATTCCGGGTGGCCCGGGGTCAGCGAACCCCAGGTACGCAGGGCCTCCAGATCGGACATTTCGAGGCCGTAGCCGGAGAGGAACAACTGGATGTACAGGGTCAGGGAGCTGTGGCCCGGGGAGAGGATGAACCGGTCACGGCCGATCCAGTCCGGGTTCTTCGGGTCGTGGCGCATCAGCTTCTGGAACAACAGGTAGGCGGCCGGGGCGAGGCTCATCGCCGTGCCCGGGTGGCCGTTGCCGACCTTCTCCACAGCGTCAGCGGCCAAAACACGCACCGTGTCCACGGCACGCTGGTCCACGCTGGTCCAGGACAGTTCTTGCTCTTCCAAATGTGGCACGTAAACCGAGCCCCTCTCTGTGCTGACGGCTAGTGATGCGGACTTGGCACGCATGGGGTACGAGATGGCGCCCGCTGCGAGGTATCTACCAGCCGTTCACCATTGAAACGTTGATCTATCATCCAGACATGCACGTCTGAGAATACGCTTTCTCAGAAACCTGCGTGTGCTGATCTCCAGACAGCTTAGCCCGATTTTCGGCCCTTTTTGGCGGGAATCTCAAAAAGTGGACGCAAATTCCGATTTATGAATCACGGAGACGCCAAAGCCCCGGTGAACTTTCGGAAACAAAGGAAAGTTTCGAGTGCCAAGCCCCCGGATCCGCCACGGTATGATATTTGGAGGCCACCAGCGGTGAGTGCGCCTTCGATCGAACCACGGTATCCAAACGCGTCCGGATTTACATGACGTCTGGGCTGCCGACTATTGGGTTGCCAACGCGCGCGCAGTGACGCGGCGTCTTGATCGATGGGGTGCCGCCGCTGCGAGAACCCGGAGCAAAGAACAGAGTGACTGCCAACGTGAGCACAACAGATACGCCCCTCAATGCGTCCCCGACTACAGGGAAGCCCGGACTGTCCCGTAAGTTCAAGGCGTATCTGGCACTGACCAAACCGCGGGTGATCGAACTGCTGTTGGTCAGCACCCTGCCCACCATGATTTTTGCCCAGCGCGGGTTCCCTTCCATCGGTTTGATCCTTGCGACCCTCGTGGGAGGCGCGTTCGCCGCCGGTAGCGCCGGGGTGTTCAACTGCTACATCGACCGCGATATCGACAAGTTGATGCACCGAACCGAGAACCGGCCCCTTGTGACGGGAGAAGTCACCCCTCGCGAAGCCCTTGTCTTCGCTTGGATCCTCGGCGCAGCGTCCATTGCCATTCTGTGGTTCGGGGCCAATCCGTTGTCCGCCTGGCTTGGTTTGGGCGCGATTGTCTTCTATGTCGTCATCTACACGATGATCCTCAAGCGCCGCACCGCCCAGAACATCGTCTGGGGCGGAGCAGCCGGATGCTTCCCCGTCCTGATCGCCTGGGCGGCAGTGACCAACACCGTCGAGTGGCCCGCCGTCGTGCTCTTCATGGTGATCTTCTTGTGGACTCCGCCGCACTACTGGCCTCTCTCGATGCGCTACGGCGAGGACTACCGCAACGCCAACGTCCCGATGCTGGGTGCGATTGCGGGGGCCAAGGTTGTTTCCGTCCAAGTGGTCCTCTACGCCTGGGCCATGGTTGCCTGCTCCCTGCTCATGGTGCCGGTTGGACACGCAGGATGGCTTTACACCATCGTGGCAGTGCTGGCCGGTGCATGGTTCCTGTACGAATCGCATGCCCTCTACAACCGGGCCCAAAGCGGCGACGTCTCGAACAAGGGGGCCATGAAGGTGTTCCATGGCTCCATCAGCTACCTGACCTTGCTCTTCATCGCGCTGGCAGTTGATCCGTTTATCGGTTCGCCCATCATCGGCGGCTGAACCTCGCCGGGCCGGTTGTCCAGCCACATGGAGTGACTGCATAACGAAGAAGCCCTCGTCCACATGTTTCCATGTGGACGAGGGCTTCTTCGTTGGTCCGGGCGGTCCGCCCTGAACGGCCTGGACTCCCCTGAACTGCAAACTGTCCGGCCCGAAAAGGAGCGCCCGACGGCGGAAGCCGGCTTCCGTCGTCGGGCGCTTCAGGGCTTTGCGCGGTCAGCCCTTCGGGCTGAAACGAGCGACGTCGGCCGCGTTGGTTGCGGCGCCCATGAGCAAGGCGGCGCCCAGCATGTGCGCCCCGACGAGGAGTGCGGGAATGCCGTTGTAGTACTGGGTGAAGCCGATGACGGCCTGAAGTACGGTTACGGCAAGCAGCATCAGTGCGGCTGAACGGAACAAGCCTTTGATTCCTTTGCGGAATGCGATGTAGCAAGCGAACAAGGTTCCCGCGGTGATCAGGTATGCCGGAACGGCGTGAATGTGCGAGACGAGATCCCAGTCGAGGTCGTTGCGGGGTGCGTTGGCGTCGCCGGCGTGGGGTCCCGCACCCGTCACGATGACGCCGAGGCACACGGCGACCGCCGAGAAGAACGCCACGGCAGTCATGACGGGAGCAATGGCGCCCGGAATCGTTGGCAGTTGCCGCGTCATGAAGCGTCCGGTCCGGCCGTAGGCGCGATTGACGAGGAGCGTCGAGAACACGATGAGGGCCATGGAGACGAGGAAATGCAGCCCCACCACCCACGGGTTCAGGTTGGAGAGCACGGTAATGCCGCCGATGATCGCCTGTGCGGGAATGCTGGCGAGCAGGCCCAGAGCCAGGAGGAAAAGGTCGCGGCGCTCTTTACGGAGGTTCCAAAGGTAAACCAGGGTGAGCACCGAAATGGCGGCCAAAACGAAGGTGAGCGTCCTGTTCCCGAACTCGATGAAGCCGTGGATGCCCATCTCCGGGGTGTTGACGAGGGAACCGCTGGTACAGCGCGGCCACGTCGGGCAGCCGAGGCCGGAGGACGTCAGCCGGACGGCGCCGCCCGTCACCACGAGGACCGTCTGGCCAATGAGCGACAACATTGCCAGCCTGCGAACGGTGTTGTTGACTTCCGTCGGCAACTTGGCGGCGAGTTGCTGGAAGGTCTTTGGAAGGCGGAAAGCCGTGCTCACAGGTTTCTCAATTCTTGGTCTCGACTCGGGCTGGTGCGACGGGTTCTTAGTTCCATTTGAACCATCGGACGGCGGCGGCCCCCGGGACAATGGTCCACAGCAGCAATACCACCACGTAGGGCAACGAGACGGTGCCGTGGAGGAAAGCGTCGCGGAGCGATTGGCCCAAAGAGCCGGAGGGCAGGAAGTGCACGATGCTTTGGGCCAGCGCCGGCAGGCGTTCCGCCGGGACCACGATTCCACCGAGGGCACCAAGCAGGATCCACAGCAGGTTGGTGATGGCAAGGGTGGCTTCCGGCCGTACGGTGCCGGCTACCAGCAAGCCGAGCGCGGTGAAAGCTGCCGCCCCCAATACCAGGAGGCACAATCCGGGCAGCCAACCTTCGGGACGCGGATGCCAGCCAAGGAGGGCGGCAACGACGCTGACGATAACGACCTGGAGGACCAGCACCGCAAGGACGGCCAGGATCTTTCCGACAATGAGGCCCGTCCGTCCCAACGGCGTGGTCGAGAGGAAGCGCAGCACTCCGTAGCGGCGGTCGAAACCGGTGGCAATGCCTTGGCCCGTGAATGCGGTGGACATGGCGCACAATGCGAGGATGCCCGGCACGGCGATGTCCACGCGGCTGTTTCCCAGGCCGTCGAGCAACGGTGTGACAGTGAGCCCGACGAGCGCCAGGAGCGGCAGGATGATCGCGAGGATCAGCTGTTCGCCGTTCCGGATCATCGTGATGGTCTCGTAGCGGCCTTGGAGGAGGATCCGGCGAAACAGGGGAGCGGGGCCCGCGTGCTTGGTCTCGAGCACGGGCAATGGGCTGGTCATCGGATGTCCCTTCCGGAGATGTCCAGGAAAACGTCTTCGAGGCTGCGGGCTTCCAGGCGAAGCGACACCGGCATGATTCCCTTCGCTGCCCACCATGCCGTGAGATTTGCCAAGTGCTGTGGAGTCAGTGTTCCGGATACCGCGTAACTGCCCGCGCGGCTTTCGGTAACTCTCACTTCGCTGCCGAGGGCTCCGGCGATGTCGAGGCCAGCCGGTGCGTCGAAGTACAGCGTACGTTCCGTTATCCCGTCCATGGCGTCGTGGCCGTGACTGAGCAATTCGGCCACGGTGCCCTCGGCGACATTGCGTCCGGCGTCGATGATGTACACGTAGTCGGCGAGCCTCTGGGCGTCATCCATCAGGTGGGTGGTCAGGATGATGCCCATGCCGGCGTCGCGCAATTCGGCAATGAGCTCGAAGACGATCTGCCTGGACTGGGGGTCGAGGCCGGCGCTGGGCTCGTCCAGGAAGAGGACTTCCGGGTTTCCGATCAGGGCGGCTGCCAGTGAGAGCCGCTGTTTCTGTCCTCCGGACAGCCGGCGGACGCCGGTGCGGGCGAAGGTGTCGATGCCCAGGCGTTCGACGAGCGGTTCGAGGGGCAGCGGGTTTTCGTACATGCCGGAAATGTGGCGGAGAAGCGGTATTGGACGGGCCGACGGCGGCAAGCCTCCGTCCTGAAGCATCACGCCGACGCGGGAGCGCAGTCCGGCTCCGGCGGAGTCCGGGTCCTCGCCGAGGAGCCCGATATGGCCGCCGGTGCGCTTCTGCAGCCCTTGCGCGCACTCGAGCGTTGTTGTCTTGCCGGCTCCGTTGGCGCCCAGCAGGGCGGTAATCTGGCCGCGTTCGGCGAACAAGGACAGTCCGCCCACGACGCGGAGCATCTTGCCGTCAAGTGAAGCCAGCGGGCCGACGTCCTTGATGAGTCCTTCGATGGTGAGGACGGGGGATTCGGGGGATCGCACCAGAATATTCTACGTGAAGTAGTAGGGGTGGGTTTGGTGGGCAGGCAGGTCAGCCTTGCCTTACTGGATGGCGGGAGTAAATTACGACATGATTGTGTTGTGTATTCCATGAGGAGTTCTGTTTCTGTGCCCGCGGTGCGGCACGGTGCCGTCGAGCCCGTGCCTGGCGGTCATGCCGCCGGCGTAGCCGAGGCCGAAGACCGGACCCGCGACCGCGTGCTGAACGCGGTGTTGGAACACGGCCCGATCAGCGCTGCCGAACTTGGGGACATGCTTGGCTTCACGCCGGCAGCGGTCCGCCGCCACCTTGACCACTTGCAACGCGCGGGTGTCATCGAAGTAAAGCGGGTTGCCCGGGCCGGGGCGGGAGCGGGCCGCCCCGCGCGCAGGTACGTCCTGAGTTCGCAGGGTCAGTCCAAGCTCGGCGATGATTACCTCAACATCGCAAGTTCGGCTTTGCGCCGGCTTCGCGACCTCGCGGGCGAGGGCGCCGTCAAGGACTACGTGGTTGAGCGCTTCGCTGAAATGGAACAGCGCTACGCGCCCGAGATCGACCGCGCCGGATCCGATATTACAGCCCGTGCCATGGCATTGTCCGAGGCGCTGACAAGGGACGGCTACGTCGCTTCAGCAGCGTCGATCGCCGCCAAGGCGCCGCTGCCCGCATCGCTTTCGAGCGTGCAGTTGTGCCAGGGCCATTGCCCCATCCAGCAACTCGCTGCGGAATTCCCCGTTTTCTGCGACACCGAGACCGAGCTGTTTTCCCGCTTGGTCGGCGTCGACGTCCGCAGGCTCTCCACCCTTGCCCAGGGTGGACACGTCTGCACCACCCATATTCCAACGGGCAGGCCAGCGGCCAGGGAATCCCTCGGATTTCCCGGACGTCCGGCCGGTGCCCATGTCGAATCCAACAATCAGTAAGAAAGGCCGTGATGACGGGTCAATTAGCTGAAGGAACAGCAGAGAAAGCGCTGGCTGACGGTGCTGTGATCTCGGAGATTCTGGAGAAGAATCCCGAGCTGCACGGTATTGGCAACTATGAATACGGATGGGCTGACAAGAACGACGTCGGCGCCAACGCGCGTCGAGGTCTCGATGAAGAGGTTGTCCGCGATATTTCGGCGAAGAAGAGCGAGCCGGAATGGATGCTTGACCTGCGCCTCAAGGGCCTGAAGTACTTCGATCGCAAGCCGATGCCCACCTGGGGCGCCGACCTCTCCGGCATCGACTTCGACAACATCAAGTACTTCGTGCGGTCCACCGAGAAGCAGGCCGCGAGCTGGGAAGACCTTCCCGAGGACATCCGCAACACCTACGAGAAGCTGGGCATCCCGGAAGCGGAGCGCAGCCGCCTCGTCGCCGGCGTTGCGGCACAGTACGAGTCCGAGGTTGTTTACCACCAGATCCGCGAGGACCTGGAAAAGCAGGGCGTGATCTTCCTCGACACCGATACCGCCCTCAAGGAGCATCCTGAGGTCTTCCAGGAATACTTCGGCACCGTCATTCCTGTGGGCGACAACAAGTTCGCCTCGCTGAACACGGCCGTGTGGTCCGGCGGTTCCTTCGTGTATGTCCCCAAGGGCGTTCACGTCGAGATCCCCCTGCAGGCCTACTTCCGCATCAACACCGAGAACATGGGCCAGTTCGAGCGGACGCTGATCATTGCCGACGAGGACTCGTACGTCCACTACATCGAAGGCTGCACGGCTCCGATCTACACCTCGGACTCGCTCCACTCCGCAGTGGTGGAAATCATCGTGAAGAAGGGCGCCCGCGTCCGCTACACGACCATCCAGAACTGGTCCACCAACGTGTACAACCTGGTAACGAAGCGCGCCATTTGCGAAGAAGGCGGAACCATGGAGTGGATCGATGGCAACATCGGTTCCAAGGTCACCATGAAGTACCCGGCTGTCTACCTCGTGGGTGAGCACGCCAAGGGTGAAACCCTGTCCATCGCGTTCGCAGGCGAAGGCCAGCACCAGGACACCGGTTCCAAGATGGTCCACATCGCGCCGAACACCAAGAGCTCCATCATTTCCAAGTCCGTAGCTCGCGGCGGTGGCCGTGCAGCGTACCGCGGCCTGGTCCAGGTCCGCGAGGGTGCGAAGCACTCCGCCAACACCGTGCGTTGCGACGCCCTGCTGGTGGACACAATCTCCCGTTCGGACACGTACCCCTACATCGACATCCGCGAGGATGACGTGGTGATGGGCCACGAGGCCACCGTTTCCCGGGTGAGCGAGGAACAGCTGTTCTATCTGATGTCCCGCGGCATGCCCGAGGACGAAGCCATGGCAATGATCGTTCGCGGCTTCATCGAGCCGATTGCCCGCGAGCTGCCGATGGAATACGCCCTTGAACTCAACCGCCTGATTGAACTGCAGATGGAAGGATCCGTCGGTTAGCAATGACTGAAATCACTACTGAAAAGGCCCGCATCGGCGCGCCCTCGGCACAGCCATTTATCGACGGCTTCACCGAAGAAGGCGAGAACCTCTCGCCGATGAACACTGGCACGAGCCCGACGACGGCCGAACAGGCCCCGTCGTCGGGTCCCCTTGCCGGTGCCTCGGCCAAGAGCCACTCCCACGGTGGCGGCGTCGGTATTCCCGACAGCTCGCGTGCCGGCCGCCTCACGTCGTACAAGCTAGCCGACTTCAAGCCGCTCACCGGCTTGGAAGAGGATTGGCGCTTTACGCCGCTCAAGAGGCTCCGCGGCCTTCACTCGGAGGCGCTCTCCGGCGCCGCTCCGTCTGTCTCGGTTACCGCTCCGGAAGGCGTCGTCGTGGAAACGGTCGGCCGCGAAGACAAGCGCATCGGCCTTGCCGCGATTCCCGAGGACCGCGTTTCCGCCAACGCGTGGGAGCACTTCACTGATGCCACCGTCATCACCGTGAAGGCTGAACAGCAGCTCGACGGCGAAGTGTCCGTGTTGCTCACCGGAACTTCCGTGGAAGCAGCGGCCCAGCACATCGTGATCGTGGCCGAGCGTTTCTCCAAGTCTCGGATCGTCCTTGACCACCAGGGAACCGCGACGCTTTCGGAAAACGTCGAAATCTTGGTGGAAGACGGCGCCGAACTGACGGTTATCTCGCTTCAGGAATGGAACGACGACACCGTCCACGCTTCCTCGCAGCAGGCCAAGCTGGGCCGGGATTCCAAGTTCAAGCACATCGTGGTCAGCCTTGGCGGCGACCTCGTGCGCCTGACGCCGTCCACCCGCTTCACGGCACCCGGTGCCGAGGCCGAGATGTTCGGTCTGTATTTCGCGGACGCCGGCCAGCACCTCGAGCAGCGACTGTTTGTGGACCACGCGGTAGCAAACTGCAAGTCCAACGTCCTCTACAAGGGTGCGCTCCAGGGCCGCAACGCACACACGGTCTGGGTTGGCGACGTGCTGATCCGCAAGGAGGCAGAAGGCACTGACACCTACGAGGCCAACCGCAACCTGGTCCTCACTGACGGTGCACGCGCGGACTCTGTGCCGAACCTTGAAATCGAGACCGGCTTGATCGAAGGTGCCGGCCACGCCAGCGCCACCGGCCGCTTTGACGACGAGCACTTGTTCTACCTCATGGCGCGTGGAATCCCGGAAGACGTTGCCCGCCGCCTGGTGGTCCGCGGATTCCTCAACGAGATCATCCAGCAGATCAAGGTTCCGGCCCTCGAAGAGCGCCTGACGGAAGCTGTTGAGCGCGAACTCGCCGCGAGCGACAACTAATACGAGCCAGGCAGGGAAACGGACTATGAGCGAAAAGCCCCAGGGCGAACTGGTGTGCAATGCCAACGAGATCCAGGTCAAGCAAGCATTGCGCATCCTGATCGATGACTACCCCGTAGCCATCGTCAAGGACTCGATGGGTGGCATCCATGCCATCGGGGACACCTGCTCGCATGCGGACATTTCGCTCTCCGAGGGTGAAGTCGAAGGCTGCGCGATCGAATGCTGGGGGCACGGCTCCCAGTTCGATCTCCGCACCGGACAGCCCTTGCAGCTTCCTGCCTATGACCCCGTCCCCGTCTTTGCCGTCAGCCTCGACGGCGACGACGTCTATGTGGACGTGACCAACGTTGTGAACGGCGCCTCGGTACAAAACTACTGAGCGCCAAGTGCCTGAAGACTTACGAAAGAAAGAAGAGCATGTCAACTCTTGAGATCAAGGACCTGCACGTCAGCATCGAGACGGAGCAGGGAACCAAGGAGATCCTGAAAGGCGTCAGCCTGACCATCAAGACCGGTGAGACCCACGCGATCATGGGTCCCAACGGTTCGGGCAAGTCGACGCTGGCGTCCACCATTGCCGGCCACCCGCGCTACAACGTCACGAGCGGCAGCATCACGCTCGACGGCGAAGACGTGTTGGCCATGAGCGTGGACGAGCGCGCCCGTGCAGGTGTCTTCCTGGCCATGCAGTACCCGGTTGAAGTTCCGGGCGTCACCATGACCAACTTCCTGCGTACCGCGAAGACCGCGATCGACGGCGAAGCGCCGGCCCTCCGCACCTGGACCAAGGACGTCAAGGCCGCCATGCAGCAGTTGCGCATCGACGCCGATTTCGCACAGCGCAACGTCAACGAGGGCTTCTCCGGCGGTGAGAAGAAGCGAGTGGAAATCCTCCAGCTCGAACTCTTCAAGCCGAAGTTCGCGGTGCTCGACGAGACCGACTCCGGTTTGGACGTCGACGCCCTGAAGGTCGTCTCCGAAGGCGTCAACCGCGCCCACGCGACGGGAAACATGGGCACCCTGCTCATCACCCACTACACCCGGATCCTGCGCTACATCAAGCCGGACTTCGTCCACGTGTTCGTTGATGGCCAGGTCGTCGAAGAAGGCGGCCCGGAGCTGGCTGACCGCCTCGAAGAAGAAGGCTACGACCGTTACGCCAAGGGCGCCGGCGCAGCAAGCGTTGCTGCTGCCTCTGCAGCGCAGGCCTAGTTAGGACACCCGCCATGACCGAAATCAATGCGGCCCGCACCAACCTCGAGGATGTCGAGGAGGCGCTCAAGGATGTCATTGACCCCGAACTCGGTGTCAACGTGGTGGACCTTGGGTTGCTGTACGGTCTGAAGTACTCCGAGGAAGACGGCGCGCTGCTCATCGATATGACGCTGACCACAGCCGCTTGTCCGTTGACCGACGTGCTTGAAGAGCAGGTCGGCCAGGCCCTCGACGGCATCGTGGATGACTGGCGCCTCAACTGGGTATGGATGCCGCCATGGGGTCCCGAGCGGATCACCGAGGACGGACGCGACCAGATGCGGGCCCTCGGCTTCAACATCTGACGCATCAACCATCACGACGACGGCCGGTTGCCTTCCCGCGAAGGCGACCGGCCGTCGTCGTGCGTTAATCCGGGGAGTTTGTGTACAGCTGACACACCTTAAACCGGCCGTTGAGGGGCGTCAGCTGTACACAAACTCGAGTGGCGCCCACCGAATCCAGGCCCGTCAATGAAACCCGTGGTCCCACATTGTCCGTCATAGAGAGGCCGGGATGGTGGGCCGGGCGCTAAAATTCGGTGATGCCTTTCTTGGATAAACTTCAGCTTTGGGCCGATGAACGCCCCGACGACACCGCTGTCGTCGTCGGCGGCAAGCGGCTCACCTGGGCCGGGCTCCGGGATGCCGCGGTGTTGCGGCTGCCCGCCACTGGTTCGACGACGATCCTCGCCGAACACAACTCAGTGGAGTTCGTTGCGGCCTACACCGCGGCCGTCGCGGGCGGAAGAAGCTGCGCGGTACTCGATCCGTTGTGGCCCGAGGCGATGATCGATGACGTGTCGCAGAGGATCAACCAAACGGCCGTTTCCGGCCGGGAAGCCGGAGAGGACGGCCGAACAGGGGACTTGGCCGATGGCGCTCCAAGCAGCACGTTCCTCATCGGCCTGACGTCCGGAACCACGTCCATTCCCAAGGCCTTCACCCGTTCCCGGCGATCCTGGCAGGTTTCCTTTGAGGCCTCCATCGAGTTTTTCGGGTTTGGGCAGGAGGACAAGACGCTGGCGCCAGGGCCGCTGTCTGCCAGCTTGAACCTTTACGCACTGTCCGAATGCCTCTACGCCGGCGCGGCGTTCCACACCTTGGAGACGTTCGACGTCGGTGATGCTCATGCAGCCATCAGCCACGACGGCGTCACCCGCCTCGTCCTGGCCCCCACCATGTTGCGTCTCTTGAGTGAGCGGGGCCTCGTGGGAGGAGTGGATGCTTCGGGCGTGCGCAGCATCATCTGCGCCGGGTCGAAGCTGGATTCCCGCACGCTGGAAGCCGCCCGCCGTTGGGCGCCCAACGCCGCCATCTTCGAGTATTACGGCGCCTCCGAGCTCAGTTTCGTTTCCGGAACCCGCCTTGCCGCGGGGGAGCCGCTCGACGCCGGCGGGACTGGAATCGGCGGCCCGTTTCCCGGCGTCGAACTCAAGATCCTGGACGACGGCGGCTCGGAACTGCCGCCGGGAGTCCATGGGAACATCAGCGTACGCAGCGGAATGGTCAGCAACGGATACTTGTGGGGTGACGACGGCCAGGCGCTCCGCTGCTTCAATGGCTGGTTTACAGTCGGGGACCAAGGCTACCTGGATGGCGGGGTCCTGCACATCCTCGGGCGCCGATCGGACATGATCATCACCGCAGGCAAGAACGTTTATCCGCACGAGGTGGAGTTGGCGCTTGCGTCGATTCCCGGGGTCTCGGCGGCGGTGGCGGCCGGCATGATGGACGATGTGCGTGGCCAGAAAGTAGTGGCGGGCATTCTTCCCGCGTATGGTTCCGTGACGGCGATGCAGCTGAAGACCGGCCTGGACGGTTTGCTCGCGCGCGATAAGCGGCCACTGCAGTATTTCGCGTTGTCAGAGTTGCCGGTGACGGACCGTGGAAAAGTCAGCCGACAGATCTTCCTGGACTGGATCAAGAACAACGATTCACGGGCGAAACCCCTTGCCTAGCAGTTTGCCTCACGCCAGCGCGAGTGGCGGCCCGGGGGTGGATCCTGCCAGGCAGCCGGTCGTCATCGCCGCCCGGCGGACACCCGTGTGCCGGGCAAACGGACAGTTCAAGGCCCTGCGGGCGGAGGACCTCCTCGCACCGGTCCTGCGGGCGATCCTTGACGACGCAAGTGTGCCCGATTCGGACGTCGACGACGTCGTCATTGGAAACGCCGTGGGCGGTGGGGGAAACCTGGCCAGGTACGCGGCGTTGCAGGCGGGGCTTCCCGTCGATATTCCGGGACTCACTGTGGACCGGCAATGCGGCTCCGGCCTGGATGCGATCGCCTTGGCATCCCGACTGGTGGCCGCCGGGGGAAACGGCATCTACCTGGCCGGAGGCGTGGAAAGCATCAGCACCGCGCCATTGCGGGCGCGTCGAAACCCGGATCCCGACGGCGAGCCGCACTTCTACGCCCGGGCAAGCTTCGTTCCGCCGGAGTTCGGCGATCCGGACATGGGCGTCGCTGCCGAGAACGTGGCCCGGGAGTATGGAATCAGCCGCGAACGGCAGGACGAATTCGCGTTGCGAAGCCACAAGCGCGCGGTGGCCGCGAGGGGAGCCGGAACGTTCGTACCGGAAATCGTCCCCCTGGGTGCCGGGGCAGCTATGGTGCGGGAGGACGATGGCCCGCGCGCATCGCTGACTCCCCGGCTCATGGCGCGTTTTCCCGCGGCGTTCGTGCAGGCCGGCACCGTCACCGCGGCGAACTCATGCTTCGACGCGGACGCCGCTTCCGCCGTCGTGATCACGTCCTTGCAGCGGGCACGCGATTTGGGCGCCGAAGACGGCTTGCTGGTGCTGGGGTGCGATACCGCGGGTGTCCGCCCGGAGTTGCTGGGCATTGGCGCCTCCGTTGCGGCAAAACGGCTGCTTGCAGGACGCGGGCTCGGCGCCTCTGATCTCGACCTCATCGAATTCAATGAGGCATTTGCCGCGCAAGCCATTGCGTGCCTTGATGCCTTGGGCGTCGACTCCGAACTGGCCAACCTCGACGGCGGCGCGCTGGCCTTGGGGCACGGGTACGGGGCCTCAGGGGCCGTGTTGGTGACCCGGCTCCTGGCGCAAGCCCGCACGCTCGCGGAAGGACAAGCCGGTAAGGCGGCCACGGCGTTGGCGATGATCAGCATCGCCGGTGGAATGGGGACGGCGGCCCTCTTCCGCTACGCGCGACTGCAGGAATTGTGGCCGTAGCTCAATCGAGAGGGTAATCCTCTGCTTCGCCCAAACCGCGCGCGGCCAGGGCATCGCCCGTCTGGCGTGCATACGCCACCGTGGTGATGAATACCGGGAGAACCAAGGCGCGCGGATTGCGCTCGAGCCCGCGGGCACGTGCCGAGTCGCGGACATCGCTGAACGCCCCCGCAATGAACGGAATACTCCGCAGCATGATGGCGATGGTCAACGCGAAGCGCTCCGGATCCGCGCCAAAACGGCGGAAAGGCTTCGAAAGCGCCACCACGCCGTCAAGCAGCGCCTGGACAGGGGTGGTGGCAGTCAGGACCGACGCCGCAACAACGCAAACCAGCACGTTGAGGACAATCCTGGCCGCAACGGGTCCGCCGAGTTGCCACCACTGGAACGCTCCTACTGCCGCGAGGAGCGGCGTCACAAGCCAGACAGCGCGGATGAGCCGCCTGAAACCTGCACCGCTCAGCAGGAAAAGTGCACACATGATCGCCAGGACTACTGCCGAGACGAGCCAATCGACAATGAGGAAAGACGCTAGACCGCAGGCGGCAACCAGCAGGAACTTCAACCACAGCGGCGTGCGATGCACCACCGAGTCGCCGCGCACGTAGTGCGGGATCAAGACTCCGCGGCGCCTCATGGCGCCTGCATCTGGTTCCGTGGATGGTTTCGCGGAGCGGGAGCCTCGACCGCCGCCGAGCACAGCGCACGGTAATGTTCGACGGCGTCGGTCGCCCCGCCGTCGAACACGATCCTTCCGCCATCCACCACCAGGACCCGTTCCGCTTCCAGCGCGAGCTCGAGATCATGGGTGGACAGGATGATCTGCTGCTCCAAGTCCGCGAGCGTGCGCCGCAGTAGTTCGCGGTTGCGCAAGTCCAGGAGCGTTGACGGTTCGTCGAGGACCAGGACGGCCGGATTCACCGCTAGTACGGCAGCCAAGGCAAGCAGTTGGCGTTCGCCGCCGGAGAGTTCGTAGATGCTCTGGTCGGCCAGCGGCAGGAGACCGAACCGCTCAAGGACGGATTCCGCTCGGGTTGCGCGTTCCTTGCGGTTCTTGATGGAACGCCGAAGGGAAAGCTCGACGTCCTCCCGCCCGGTGGGCATGACCAATTGCGACAACGGGTCTGTAAACACGAATCCGACCTGGCTGCGGACCTTCCGTGCCTCGGCAACGGTGTCGGCTCCGTCCACCTTTACAGTGCCTTGGCTCGGAGGCACGAGGCCATTGAGCAAGCGGAGCAGGGTGGACTTCCCCGAGCCGTTGGCACCGATGACGGCGATGCGCTGCTCAGTGAGTTCCAGGGAGACGTCCTGGAGCAAGGCCTTGGGCGAAGAGTGCTCGTCCTCGTAGACGCTTACTGAGACGGCGTCGAGAATGATGGAACCCACGTGTTGCTTCTTCTGTTCTACTTCGAGGTTGTGTTGTTCGCGCGGCGAGCACGGCGGACCAGGATGTCCGGGAACGCTTTGTGGAGGGCAACGGCGATCACGGCAGCAAGGACATTCTTGATGGTATCGCCAGGGTAGTAGGGGAGGTCGGCGAGGAACGCTTTCGCGAAGTCGAACTTGCCGTTGACCATGAAGCCGACCACACCGAGCCCGTGAATGAGGACGATGCTGCAGAGCATCGCCGCGGCGAAGAGCAACACGGTGCGGTACTTGTTGGTCTTGCAGACGATGCGCGCCGCCAACCAGCCGGCCGCGGCAGCAGCCAGCGGGAAAGCGATGATGTATCCGGCGGACGGCGTCGCGAGGATACCGAGGCCGCTGCGGCCGCCGCTGAAGATCGGAAGGCCGGCGAAACCAAGGAGGGTGTAAAGCCCGACGGCGGCGAAGGCCCGCCCGCCGCCCAGGACGAGGCCGGTGAGCATGACGGCGAGGGTCTGGATGGTGATCGGGACGCCCAAAGCACCGACCGGGATTCCAGGAACAACGGCCGAGACGGCAACCAAGGCCGCGAATACGGCAATGAGGCCGATGTCGGTGGAGGTCCAGCGAATGCGTTGAGGGGATCGTTTCGCGGGTGCGGCTTCGGTACTGCTCATGGAGTCCTCTTTTTTGGGGGCGCGGGTGGTGGGTGGCCCGGGTAGGCCGGGGTGGTCACAGGGATATCCTGCATTTCGAGGTTACTGAGGAACCCGGAGGTGCTTTTTGTCGCGGTGCCACAATGCACGGCAAAGACCCTTGGGGCGGTCCCACAATTTCGGCGCGCGGAACGCGCCAAACGGGCCGGCCGTCGCTTGGATGTGCGGGCACCACAGGGCGGGTGACGCGAGTCGGCTGCCCTGCCAGTAGACTTAACCAGGCTGTTCTTGCGGCCCCTCCACCTTTGCAGCGCCGTGGATTCCGGCGCGGTGGGTGTTCCCCGTTGAAAGGCATTTTCCGAAGTGATTACCGTCCAGGAACTCGAACTGCGCGCCGGCGCCCGGCTGCTCATGGACCAGGTCAGCTTCCGGATAGACAAAGGGGACAAGATCGGGCTGGTCGGCCGGAACGGCGCGGGCAAGACCACCCTTACTCGCGTGCTCGCCGGCGAGGGACTTCCCGCCGCCGGCAAGGTGACCCGCAGTGGCGAAATCGGATACCTGCCCCAGGACCCGCGCACTCCGGATATGGAGCAGCTGGCGCGCGACCGGATTCTTTCTGCCCGCGGCCTTGACGTCGTGGTGGGCAAGCTGAAGCAAGCACAAGCGGACATGTCCAGCGAAGACCCTGCAATCCAGCGCAAGGCAATGAACCGCTACGACCGTTTGGAAGCCGAGTTCCTCGCCGGCGGCGGCTATGCTGCCGAAGCTGCGGCGGCGGCGATCTCCTACAATCTCGCCCTGCCGGACCGGCTCCTCAACCAGCCGCTCAAGACGCTTTCCGGTGGCCAGCGCCGACGCGTGGAGTTGGCCCGGATCCTGTACTCGGACGCGGAAACCCTGCTCCTGGACGAGCCCACCAACCACCTGGACGCTGACTCCATCTCGTGGCTTCGCGACTTCCTCAAGAGCCACCAAGGCGGCTTGATCGTGATCAGCCACGACGTCGAACTCCTCGAGGCCACGGTCAACAAGGTCTACCACCTGGACGCGAACCGAGCGCAGATCGACTTCTACAACATGGGATGGAAGCGGTACCTCCAGCAGCGTGAAACCGATGAACGCGCCCGCAAACGGGAACGGGCCAACGCCGAAAAGAAGGCCCAGGTGCTCATGGACCAGGCCAACAAGATGCGTGCGAAGGCCACAAAGGCAGTCGCCGCGCAGAACATGGCCAAGCGTGCCGAACGCCTGTTGGGCGGGCTGGAGGCCGTTCGCGAGCACGACCGCGTGGCCGCGCTGCGCTTCCCGGATCCCGCTCCCTGCGGCAAGACTCCGCTCACCGCGGAGGGCTTGAGCAAGTCCTACGGCTCGCTGGAAATCTTCACGGACGTGGACCTCGCCATCGACCGCGGATCCAAAGTGGTCATCCTTGGCCTCAACGGCGCGGGCAAGACGACTCTGCTGAGGATGCTCGCCGGCGTGGACAAGCCGGACACCGGGGATATCCTTCCCGGCCACGGACTCAAAGTGGGCTACTACGCCCAGGAACACGAAACCCTGGACCACGAACGCACCGTCCTGGAAAATATGCGCTCCTCCGCGCCTGACATGAAAGACGCTGAAGTCCGCGGGATCCTCGGTTCCTTCCTTTTCTCCGGTGACGACGTCGACAAGCCGGCGGGAGTGCTTTCCGGCGGCGAGAAGACGCGCCTGGCCCTCGCGACCATCGTGGCGTCAAGCGCAAACGTGCTCCTCCTTGACGAACCCACCAACAACCTCGACCCCGCCAGCCGCGCGGAGATCCTGGGCGCCCTGCGGAACTACTCCGGCGCCGTCGTGCTTGTTAGCCACGACGAAGGCGCCGTCGAAGCGCTCAACCCGGAACGGGTTGTGTTGCTCCCGGACGGCGTCGAGGACCATTGGAGCGCTGACTACCTCGACCTCATCACCCTCGCCTAAGTGGCCCTTGCCGGCTGTTGCTTCTCCGGCTACGGCATCTCCCACGGCGCATGGGGAAGCGGACGGCCGAGTTCTATGTAGCTCTTCAGGTTGGACAGGACCGCCGCCCATCCGTGGCTCGCGATGGCGAGTTGCTCGTCGTCGGCGATGTTCCGGTGGTGGACGGTGAGCCTGGCGACGCCGTCATGGGCCTCGATGGTGAACGTGACGACGTCGGGCTTCCCGAGGCCGGGATTGGCCGGATCCTCCCACGTATTCACGAGCCGGGTAGGCGGCGTGGCTTCCAGGATGGTTCCGACGACGTCAGCCGTTTCGGATCCGTCGGTGCGTTGGTGTTCCCAGCGGGAACCGGACTTCCAATCTGAAACATTCGCGTGTCCCCAGTACTCGGCGCTCTGTGCGGCGTCCGTCAGCGCCGTCCAGATCCGATCAGGGGTTCCTTCGATGTACGTGACGTACGTGAATTCAGCCATGGCACCCAGCCTAGCGGGAGCCGTGAAGAGATCAACGGGTGCAAGGCCCATCAATCGCGGGCGCTTGCCGTCGCCTCAGCGGACCCGCAAGGGTTCCGCGGACGTGATGCGTTGGAGCTCGCTGTACGTGATGGAAAACATCGAATAATGGTCGCCGGCTCCCGCCCAGAGAAGCTCGTGTCCTTCGAGCGATAGGTCCAGGAGGGTGCGGATCGGTTGGGGGTGGCCCACCGGTGCGACGCCACCTACCGCCTGCCCGGTGTGCTCCAGGACGAAGGCAGGGCTTGCGCGGCGGATCTTCGCGGATCCCAAGGTAGCCGCGACCAAGGCCGTATCCACTTTCGCGGCTCCGCTGGCGAGGATCAGCAAGGGAGCGCCGTCAAGTTCGAAGACGAGGCTGTTGGCGATCGCCGCAACGTCGCAGCCGAGAATCGCGGCCGCGGCCGCCGCCGTCGGAACGTTGTCCTCGAATGTCCGCACTGTGTCCAGGGCGCCGGCGGCAACGAGCGCCGATTTCACGTTGCGGACGGGAGCCGGAATCGTGTCAGTAGCCTTGCGCATCCAGGATGGCGTCTTCCTCTTCTTCGGCGGTGGGCCGCTTCGACTTCCGGGGGGCGGGCGCCTTCCGACGCGGGGTGGCGCTGATCTCCTCGTCCTCGTCCTCGGCATCGATCTGGGCGTTGCGCGCCTGTTGCTTGGCCGCGTAGCCGAACGCGACGAACATCAGCACGCCGAAGGCAAACCATTGCAGCGAGTAGGACAGGTGCGTCCCCTCGTCGGTGGAGGGCATGGCGAAAGGAGCCGGCATGGGCTGCACTGCTGGAGACTCCGTAGCGAGCTGTCCATACGCGCCCGTCATGATGGGGTAACTCAGCTCTTTGGCATAGGAGGGGAGGTCGATGGACGCCAACTGGCCTTCGACCACGCCACGGTCCAGATTGGGTTCGGAGGCCTGCAAGCGTACGACGACGGTCGCCTCGCCTGAGGGGGGAGCCGGGATACTGTCGGGATGTCCCGGGGTGTTGTTTCCGATAGGCAGCCATCCACGGTCGACGATCACTGCCTCTCCGCTCGTCAGGCGGAACGGAACCACGACTTCGTAGCCAGGCTGGCCGTTGAGGGGACGGTTGCGGACAACGCGTTCGTCCGAAACCTCGTAATGGCCATGCAGTTCCACCTGGGTCCATTCTTTTTCCGGATTCAAGGATTGGAATTGCTGCTTAGCAGCGGCGAACTGAATGGGCGTGGCCGAATAGTTGTTGACCACACGGTTGATCTCGGCCAACGTCTCGGCCCGGCGGTCCATTTGCCAGCGGCCAAGGAAGACGCAGCCGGTGGCAAAGATCGCGGCCAGGACGAAATAGCCCAGCCATTTGCTGGAGAAGAGAAAACGGTACATTCAGCGGACCTCGCCTGCAGCAGCGGCTTCGTTGTCGCCGCTATCGAACGGAATGGTTTCTTTCCAGAGTCCCCGGGTTTGCAGGTAGTCCTCGAGCCAGTCCCGGTGCTCGCCGCAGGAAAGCCAGGCTTTGCGGCGGTCGGGCGTGTGGATGCGGGGGTTGTTCCACAGGAGCTGCCACGTCGCGTCCGCTCGGCAGCCCTTGCGCGAACACATCGCCTTGGGCACGCCACTGCCGGCTTCCTGCCCGTCGTCGACGCCCGGGCCGCCAATTGCGAAGATGTTCATGAAGCCGCCTGTTCTCTTCCGCGATGCGGATACGTGTGCTTGTCCCCGGCGGGAATGGGTTGTCCTTCTCCCGGGAAGTCGTTCTCCTGACGGGTGCCGTCGTTGTGGCGGGTGTATTGCTTGGTGTCGTCCTGTTTGGGACTCGTCGAGGCGGCGCCGGTCTCTTCTTCGACCAGTTCGCCCTCGAACACGGTCGAGGCCTCACCCTGGGATTCCTCGGTCGCGGGAGCCTCCAGCTCGCCGGCGGGCACATAGTCCAACAATGCGTCGCTATGCACCTCGGCTTTGTCGCTGCCGTTGGCGATCACTACGGCGATCCACGGCAGGAACACCGCGCCGGCAATCGCAACGATCTTGAACCAGCCATCCACCACGAAGATCAGGATGATGCACACCATGCGGATGCCCATGGCCACGGCATACTTGATCATCCGCTCGCGCATATCGTCCGAGTGGGCGGCAGCGGCGTCGGTAATGCTATGTACTACGGGGTCACCGGAAACGGCGTCCGGACCTCCCGGCACATCCAGGGGACTGTTGTCTCTTGTCACGACTGATTCATCACGCTCCAACGGCTTCCCTCAATTCTCTCACCATGGAACGGGGGCGCCCAAACCGCGCCGGGGCGCGCTGCAGGGGGCGCGGGCCTCCTGCCAGCTAAGATCGATCGAGGAAATCACCCACTTTCAAGCGGCAACGTGCTGCCGCGGAACCTTGGAGAAAAGCATGCCTGAAGCAGTATCAGCCGGCCGGAGCGTCCTCGTGACGGGTGGAAACCGCGGCATCGGCCTGGCCATCGCCGAGTCCTTCCTCGCCAATGGGGACAAGGTTGCCGTGACGTACCGCAGCGAGACGCCCCTTCCCGAAGGCATCCTTGGCGTCAAGGCCGACGTCACCGACGAGGCTTCACTCGATGCGGCGTTCAAGGAAGTGGAAGCTGCCCACGGTCCCGTCGAAGTCCTGGTGGCGAATGCCGGAATCACCAAGGACACACTCCTCCTGCGCATGAGCGAAGAAGACTTCACCTCGGTCATTGACACCAACCTGACTGGAGCGTTCCGGGTCATCAAGCGCGCCTCCAAGGGAATGATCCGCCTCCGCAAGGGACGCGTGGTGCTGATTTCTTCGGTCTCCGGCCTTTACGGGGCACCGGGCCAGATCAACTACTCGGCCTCGAAGGCAGGCATGGTGGGCATTGCCCGCTCGCTGACGCGCGAACTTGGCAGCCGCGGCATTACGGCCAACGTGGTGGCTCCCGGGTTCATCAACACGGACATGACGGCCGAACTTTCCGAGGACACCCAGAAGGCGTACTTGGCAAGCGTTCCCGCGGGCCGCTTCGCGGAAGCCTCGGAAGTGGCGAACGTAGTCCGCTGGATTGCGAGCGACGAGGCTGCCTACATCTCCGGAGCGGTCATTCCGGTGGACGGCGGCTTGGGTATGGGCCACTAGGCCGCGCCACGGGAATCGTGGGCGGCCACCCCAGCCATGCCCCGTTCTTTGTGGGAAGCCTACAGTCGGAACCAGGAATGCCGCTGGCATCATAGAGACTGGGCTAACAGTAATTGGACGTATCGAACAAATTGAACGTTTTGAATGAAGGAGCACGAATGGGACTGCTGGACAACAAGACCGCGATCGTCACGGGTTCTTCGCGCGGCATCGGCGCGGAAGTTGCCAAGATCCTGGCGGGCGAGGGTGCCGCCGTCGTCGTCAACTACCGCCAAAAGGCGCCCCGGGCGAACAAGGTTGTTGGCGACATCCAGGCCGCCGGCGGCCGCGCGGTTGCTGTCGGAGCGGACCTCACCACTCAGGAAGGCGTGCAGGCGCTTGCCACCGCGGCCATCCAGGAGTTCGGTTCCCTCGATGTCCTGGTGCTGAACGCTTCCGGCGGCATGGAGTCCGGCATGGAAGAGGGTTACGCCCTCAAGCTGAACCGTGACGCGCAGGTCAACATGCTCAAGGCTGCGACCGAGCAGATGCGGGAGGGCTCCCGTGTGGTTTTCGTCACCAGCCACCAGGCTCACTTCATCGGCACCGTCCCGACCATGCCGGAATACGAGCCGGTAGCGCGGAGCAAGCGCGCCGGTGAAGATGCCCTGCGCGAACTGCTGCCGAGCCTCGCCGAGAAGGGCATCTCCCTCGTGGTGGTTTCCGGCGACATGATTGAGGGCACCGTCACGGCGACGCTTCTTGACCGTTCCAACCCGGGCGCCATTGAAGCCCGCAGGGCCGAGGCGGGCAAGCTGTATTCCGTCGAAGAATTCGCGGCCGAAGTGGCCAAGATGGTCACGGCGGACGTGGAAAGCGGCCACACCGAGTACGTCGGCGGCGCGGACTACTTCGGCAAGGGCGCTTAGCCTTTAGCCATCAAAAGCGGTGTGAAATGCCCTGGACTGAATTATTCAGTCCAGGGCATTTGCTTTTGTGATGTTCGCTACGCCGCCTAAACGCCTGCAATATGCCGGACCGCATCGAGGTACGGCATATTGACGGCGGTGTCCGCGACGGCGCGGACAGCGGGCTTGGCGTTGAAAGCGACACCGATTCCGGCGGCCCCCAGCATGTCGAGGTCGTTGGCGCCGTCGCCCACGGCGATGGTGTGCTCGAGGTCGATCCCTTCCGCTGCCGCCCATTCGCGGAGGTACTTCTCCTTGGCCGCGCGATCGATCACGTCGCCCAGGACCTTGCCGGTCAGGACGCCGTCAACGATTTCAAGTTCATTCGCGATCCAGTAGTCCAGCCCGAGTTCTTCCGCGATGGGCCGCAGGATCTGGTTGAAGCCGCCGGACACTACAGCAACTGCGTGGCCGCCGGATTTGAAGGCCGCGACGAGATCAGCCGCACCTTCGCTCAAGCGGACTTCGGCGCGAACGGCGTCGACGACGGCGGCCGGCAGTCCGGCCAGCACCGCCACCCGGGCGTGGAGGCTCTGGGCGAAGTCCAGTTCTCCCCGCATGGCGGCCTCCGTCACCGCGGCTACCTCGTCGCGCTTTCCGGCGTGGGCTGCGAGCAGTTCGATGACTTCCTGCTGGATCAGCGTGGAATCGACATCCATGATGAGGAACTTGCGGGAGGCGGTGCGCAGGGCCTCGGGCACGATGGCGGTATCCATCCCGGGGGTGGAAGCCTCGGCAACCCGGTGGCGGATGCCCGACAGGTCGGCGGCGGTAGTCCAATCCACCGCGAGGCCCATGGTGTGCACACCGAACCGGCCATCCCCTGACTGTGACTCCGACGTGATCGAAGCACCTGATTCTTCGAGCGTGGTGCGCAGGTGTTCAAGCTCCGAGGGGGACATATTCACGCCGTAGCTGACAGCGGCCAAGTTCGAACTCATGGCTGCAATCTTAGCCAGCGCGGAACGCCCTCCAGAACTCCTGTTTCGCCGCGTTGTGGACCCGACTAGTGTGACCGAAGTTCCGGTTATCCATCGCTCCGGTTTTTGTCCTAGTGTCTACTCCTATGAGTGATGTTCTTGAATTGGCTTCCGTCAGCGTTGTCCGAGGCACTAAGACCCTGTTGGACAAAATTGACTGGGAAGTCAATGAGGGCGAACGCTGGGTTGTCCTTGGTCCCAACGGCGCAGGCAAAACCACTCTGCTGCAGATCGCCGCTGCCCGGATGCATCCGAGCAGCGGCCGTGCCGGGATCCTTGACGAGACGCTCGGCCGCGTTGACGTCTTTGAGCTCCGTCCGCGCATCGGCCTGTCCTCCGCGGCGCTGGCCACACACATTCCGGAACACGAGAACGTCCTCAACGTCGTGGTCACCGCGGCGTACGGGGTGACCGGCCGGTGGCGCGAGGGCTATGAGCGCGACGACGAGCGCCGCGCCTTCGGTCTTCTCAATGACTGGGGGATGGGCCCCCTCCTCAACCGGACCTTCGCATCCCTTTCGGAAGGCGAGCGGAAGCGGGTGCAGATCGCCCGCGCCCTCATGTCCGATCCCGAACTTCTCCTGCTGGACGAACCGGCTGCCGGGCTTGATCTCGGTGGGCGCGAGGAACTGGTCCACAAACTCGGCGAGCTCGCCCGCGACGAAGACGCTCCCGTCATGGTGCTCGTGACGCACCACCTCGAGGAAGTGCCGCCGGGCTTTACCCACGCCATGTTGCTTCGCGAAGGCGTAGTGGTTGCTGCCGGTCCGATCGAAGAGGTCCTCACCGCGGAGCACTTGAGCAGCACTTTCGGCCTCCCGTTGGACGTGACGGAGAACTCAGGCCGCTACACCGCTACCGCGCGCCGCTAGGCGCGGCTGCGCCAAGCGGAACTGCCAGCAGTGGAGATCCTCAGCGGCTTACTGGTCTTTTTCGCGGGCTTATGGGCCGGAACCATCAACAGCGTGGTGGGCTCCGGCACGCTCGTGACCTTTCCCGTCCTCATTGCGCTGGGCTACGCACCGGTCACTGCCACCATCAGCAACGCAATGGGACTCGTGGCGGGCAATATGACCGGGGCCTGGGGCTACCGGCATGAGTTGAGGGGCCGGGGAAGGCAGCTCCTGCGGCTCTTGCCTGCTTCCATCCTGGGCGGCATTACCGGTGCCTGGCTTCTGCTTCACCTTCCGGAGAAGGTGTTCTACTACGTCGCTCCGGTGCTGATAGTCGTGGCGCTCCTCATGGTGCTCTTCCAGCCCAGGCTGCAGCTCTGGGTGCAGAACCGCGCCGGAAACCCGGAACATGCCATTCACGACAAACGGCATGCAGCAACCCTGGTGGTGCTGGTCTACCTGGCCGGTATCTACGGCGGCTACTTCGTTGCGGCCCAAGGCATCCTGCTCGTGGGCATCCTGGGTGTCTTCATGACCGGCACCATCCAGAACGCCAACGCCATGAAGAATATCCTCGTCCTGGCTGTCAACGTCGTGGCGGCGTGTTCGTACATCTTGTTCGCGTTCGGCCGCATTGAGTGGCCTGTCGTGGCCGTCATCGCCGTCAGCTCGATGATCGGCGGTTTCGTCGGTTCCAAAGTGGGCCGGCGACTCAAACCCCTCGCACTGCGGATCGTGATCTTCGCCCTTGGCGTCGTGGCTCTGGGCTTCATGATCGCCAACCTGCTGAAATAGGAAACCCGTGACCTTCCACTACCTTGAAACCGCGGATGACCCCCGCGTCTCCGATTACACCCAATTGACGGACGTGCACCTCCGCAAACTGCGTGAACCCGCCGAAGGCATGTACATTGCTGAATCGTCCCGGGTACTGCGGCGGGCCCTCGCTGCCGGACACCAGCCTCGCTCCTTCTTCCTCGCCGAAAAATGGCTGGACGATCTCGACGACGTCTTCCGGGACTTCCCCGACGTCCCTGCCTACATCGGCACGGCCGAGTTGCTTGAGAAAATAACGGGGTTCCATCTTCATCGCGGTGCCATGGCGGCCATGCATCGCCCGGCGCCCGTGCCCCTCGGGGAACTCCTGGCCGGTGCGCACCGCGGGCGTAGCGATCCTTCGCTCATGGAGACTGCTCCGCATCGGTCCAGGATCGCGGTGTTGGAGGATTTGACCGACCATACGAACATAGGAGCTGTGTTTCGGTCAGCAGCAGCGATTGGCGTGGACGCCGTGCTGGTGACGCCGCAATGTGCTGATCCGTTGTACCGCCGTTCGATCAGGGTCAGCATGGGCACGGTTTTCCAGGTGCCTTGGACGCGGATCGATGCCTGGCCGGCTGGAATCGAACAGCTGAAAGAGGCGGGTTACTTTGTGGCCGGCATGTCTTTGGGCGAGGGAGCCATCACTCTCGATGAGTTGGTGGCCCAGGATCACCGGAACCTGGTGCTGGTTTTCGGTACCGAAGGCGATGGGCTGAAGCCGGAGACCGATCAATTGCTCGACGCACGCGTGACGATTCCGATGATGAACGGCGTGGATTCGCTCAATGTCGCCGCGTCATCGGCTGTGGCGTTTTATGCGACGCGGTGATGGCGCGTGACTAGATCGGCGATTGGATTCCCGCGTGGGAGTGCCGAAAGTACGCAAGTTGCTTGATCAAGTTGCTTGTATAGTTGGTGGGTGACCGGCGAAATATCAGGGGCCCGTGCGATGGCCCGTTCTCTCTTTGATACCTTGCTTCCGCTCTTGAGGAGGCTGACTGCAGAGCGAACGCTGTCCTCAGGCAAGCTGGGCGTGTTACGGCATGTGGCAGAGCACGGGCGCACATCGACTACGGAATTGGCTGCGGTGGTGCGCGTGAGTCCTCAGGCCATTTCGCTCGCCGCGCGTGAACTAGAACGTTTGGAGCTCGTGGCGCGTGTGCCCGACGCGGAGGATCGGCGAAGGGTCTGGATCGAGCTCACTGACGCGGGTCGCCAGAAGCTGGTCCAGGAATCCGCGGCCGGTCATGGGTGGCTTGATCAGGCCATCATGGAACGGCTCACACCCGAGGAGCGGAGGACGCTCGAAAATGCGATCCCGGTTCTTCGCAAGCTCGGATCGGACGCACCCGTTGACTGAGCCCACGGCACCCTCGCGATTGATCCCGGCTCTTGTGTACGCGGCGCTGTCCACGGCGATCGTAAGCTCGCTGGGCATGTTGTTGGTGCCGACTATTTCCCGCGAGATGGATGTTCCGGTCAGCACGGCACAGTGGATGCTCACCATCAACCTTCTGGTCGGCGCAATCGCGACGCCGGCCATGGGTCGGCTTAGTGACGGACCGCACAAGAAGCGGCTCCTGTTGTGGTCATTGTCGATCATCCTCGCCGGATCGGTGGTCGCCGCTGCGGCACCGAACTTCACGGTTTTCCTGATCGGACGAGCCCTCCAGGGCCTGAGCTATGGGATCGTTCCGGTGGCCATCGCCCTCGCCCGCCGCTACGTCGCCGCGGACAAGGTGCAGTTCTCGATCTCCAGCCTGTCGGTGACCGTTTCCACCGGCATCGGAATCGGCTACCCCCTGACCGGAATCATCGCGGGACTCTTCGATTTCCGGTTCGCATTCTGGTTCGCCGCTTTGTTCGTGGTCACCGCCATCGTTGTCGTCCTCCGTGCCGTGCCCGCGGGCCCTGACGAACACGCCCCCCGCGTCCCCTTCGACTTCACCGGCGCGGGTTTGCTTGGTCTTGGCCTGGGCGCTTTCCTCCTGGGTATCAGCGAAGGGCCGAACTGGGGGTGGGGTTCACCGTGGACTATCGGGACCATGATTTTCGCGGCCGCCGTCCTGGCATCCTGGATCGGGGCCGAGCTGAAGACCGAGCATCCCCTCATCAACCTTCGGGTACTGCGCAACGGGGAAGTGCTGCTGGCCAACTGCACGGCAGTCGGACTGGGCGCTGCGATGTACATCGGCCTTTCGATTTCCAGCCTCGTCGCCCAGGCGCCTGCCGATACCGGCTACGGCATCGCGCTGCCCGTCTTCTGGGCAGGCTTCGTGATGTTCCCGCTATCGGTAGGAAGCTTTGGAGCCAATCGACTCGTCCGCCGCCTCTCGCACCGGATCAGCCTGACGGGCCTCCTACCAGCCGGGGCCGGCATGATGACAGTGGCGGGGCTGCTCCTGTACTTCGCCCACACAGGACTGTGGGAGATCCTGACCGGGATGTTGGTGTTCGGCCTGGGGATGGGTGCCAGCTATGCCGCGATGCCGGCGTTGATTGCCCGAAGCGTCGCCACCGAGGAACTCGGCAGTTCGGTGAGTTTCAATCAGGTCCTCCGTACCGTGGGAAGCTCGTTCGGTACCGCCGTCGCGGGCGCGGTTCTCGCAGCCAACATGGCGCTGGATCTTCACCCCACTGGCGCCGGAATCAGCGCGACATTCGCGATCGGGGCAGCCCTCTGCGCGGTGGTCTTCATCGCATTGCTCGTCCACAAACTCCGGACACGCACCCGCCGCTCAGTCCAGGGCCGATCTGACGCTGTCAAAAGCTAAGCCGCTGCTCCGCTTCACTTGTGTCCATGCCCGCGCTCCAGGCCGCCCTACCAGCCCCTGACGTTGGAGAAGATATTTCCTACTCTGCCGCCTGCCCGAACGTATACTTGCGAGATGCCGATGCGGTGGTTGACTCGGGAAGCACTCGCGGGAGATCTTTCCTGGGAGGAACAAGACGAACGATGGCTGCAGTGGAGCGAGGCTCGGCACGCCGTGCGCTCCCGTCTACACTCCGGTGCCGAACTAGTCCTGGACCTCAATATCCAGGACGCAGTGATCGACACTCTCCGCCAGCTCCAGCCCGATGTGGTGGAACTCCGTTTCCTTATAGGCGACAACAAGGTGGGCTACGAATGGCTCGTCCTCCAGTACAGCGGCGCGCGCCTGACGATCATTGAACCCGGATTCGGCAGCGGATCCCGCACCGCCTACGAAATACTCCGGGACGAGCTGACGGTAAGTGATGATTCTTCGTTCGTACACAGTGTGATCAGCTGGCCGGTAGGAGAATTCGACGTCGAATTCACTGCCGTCGACGTGACCCGTGCACCCGCCGGACCGGGCGCGCGTGCAGCCTTGCTGGCGCGGGCGGAAAACCCTGACTGAAACTCTCTGACCAGCCACCGTGTTCGCGCACGGCAGAGGATGCGGAGCAGCCAATTCGTTGCGGAGCATCGTTTCCGCTATGATTGACTGTTGGTCCGGGACCCGAATAACGTTTCCGAGCGGCATGTCGCATGGAAGGGCAAACAGGCACACGGACCGAATCCATTCATACCTGGCAACTGGCAAAATCCAGCTGCGCGAACAAAGGTCCCATTATGAAGTCTGATATCCACCCGAAGTACGAAGCTGTTGTATTCAACGACCTCGCTTCCGGCGTCAAGTTCCTGACCAAGTCCACCGTGTCCTCTTCCAAGACCATCGAGTGGGAAGACGGCAACACCTACCCGGTCATCGACGTCGAAATCTCCTCCGAGTCGCACCCGTTCTACACGGGCAAGCAGCGCATCATGGACTCCGCAGGCCGCGTCGAGCGCTTCAACGCCCGCTTCAAGGGCTTCGGCGGCAAGAAGTAACCAACTTCACCTCCAAGCTTTCACGAAAACCCGTACCCGCCACCATGGCGGGGGCGGGTTTTCGTGTTTTCGGGCAGGATGGAGACCATGACATCCAGCGCGGTTTCCCTGCAACAGAACGGTTCCCTTCACGGCGAGTACAAGGTCCCGGGCGGAAAGCTGGTGGTGGTTGACCTCGACGTCGTGGATGGGCGGTTCGAGAACGTTTCCTTGAGCGGCGACTTCTTCCTGGAACCGGATGAAGCGCTGCTCTCCATCAACCAGGCGCTCACCGGCCTGCCGGAAAGTTCGACGCCGGGCGAGATTTCCGCTGCTGTCACCGACGGGTTGCCGGGCGGCGCGGTCCTGTTCGGCTTCTCCGCCGACGCTGTCGCGGTTACGGTCCGGCGGGCCCTTTCCAAGGCCAGCGGCTGGGCGGACCACGACTGGGAAGTCATCCCGCCGTCGGTCCTTCCCACGCACCTCAACGTCGCACTGGACGAAGTCCTCACGGAACAGGTCGGCTCCGGCCTCCGCAATCCGACGTTGCGCTTTTGGGACTGGGAAGAGCCGTCCGTGGTAATCGGCAGCTTCCAGTCGTACCGCAATGAGGTGGATCCCGACGGCGTCACGCGCCACGGCATCACAGTGGTCCGCCGCATCAGCGGCGGGGGAGCGATGTTCATGGAGGCAGGCAATTGCATCACCTATTCGCTCTACCTCCCGCAGAGCCTTGTGGACGGCATCAGTTTCGCCGATTCCTATGCATTCCTTGACGCTTGGGTCATGGCAGCCCTGGAAAAGCTGGGCATCTCGGCCTTCTATGTCCCGCTCAACGACATCGCGACGGATCAAGGCAAGATCGGCGGAGCCGCCCAGAAACGCCTCGCGAACGGCGGGATGTTGCACCATGTCACCATGAGCTACGACATCGACGCCGACAAGATGGTGGACGTTTTGAGGATCGGCAAGGAGAAACTCTCCGACAAGGGCACCCGCAGCGCAAAGAAGCGCGTGGACCCGCTTCGGAGGCAGACGGGCCTGGCGCGGGCAGAGATCATCAAGGCGATGCAGGAAGTCTTCATGGAGCGTTACGGCGCCAAAGAGTCACGCGTCACCGACGTCGAACTGGCGATCGCCCGGGAGCGGGTCCAGTCAAAGTTCGGTACTGGGGAATGGCTGCACCGGGTGCCCTGAGCACTTGCCCACTACAACAATCCCAGTGCAATAATCCCAGTGCAGCAGGGCAAGTGCAGCTAAGCAAAGTGCAGCTACTCGGTTCCCTGGATTGCTTGCGCTGCCAGGGCACGGTACAGGTGGCTCCGCTGCTCGATGATGATCCGGCGCAGCGCGGCTGGAGCGCCGGCATGGGTCGCAAGCCATTCGTCCGTCCGCCGCAGCACCGGCTGGTCCGCGGGGGCCATACCTTCGGGAAGGTCCTGCCCCGAGGGATACAGGCCGCGGACAATCCGGGCAGCTATTTCGATGCTCCGGGAGCGCCACACGTTCTCCAAGGAATCGAAATAAGGTTCGGTGAAGCCTTCCAATAGTCCCGACGGCGCAAGGGAGAACCCGGCAATCGTCGCACCAAGGATGTCGTTCGAGAGGCTCGCGTCGTTGAGCGCGGCATCCCATGCCGCAGTCTTGACCGCGGCATCCGGACGTGCGGCGGCAGCAAGGGCATGGCCTACGCTGCCGGCCGCTGTACGGTCCTTGGCGAGTTCCGCGTCCAGTTCTGCCAGGTCGGCTGCCCCGTTGGCGGCAAGGGCCTGCCACAAACTCCAGCGAAGGTCCGCGTCCACGGCCAAGCCCTCCACGGTGACCCTTCCGGAGAGGATGCCCCGGAGGAGCTCCGCATAGGCGTCGTCGCTCCGCGACAACTCCGCCAGGGTCCTGGCCCATGCGAGCTGCTGGTCAGAACCCGGTTCGCACGCACGCAGTTGCCGGGCGGCTGTGTCCAACAGGCTGGCGCGGACGGCCCCGCGCTGCGGTACCGGGACGTAGCGTTCGACGGCGGTCACGGCGTTCCCGAGGACGTTCAGGAGCACGCCGATTCCCGATTCGGCCGGGGCGAAGCGTTCGACGGCGGCAACGTACAGCGCCGCCGGGGTCACCGCATCCCGCGCCGAATCCCAAAGGGCTGTCCAGCACAAAGCACGGGCCATGGGATCGCTGATACGGTCCAGGGCTGAGCGCACAGTCGCCTCGGATACGGCGTCGAGGCGGACTTTTGCGTAGCTGAGGTCGTCATCGTTGACGAGCAGCAGGGCAGGGCGTTCCTTGCCTGCGAGCGCCTCGACTGTTGTTTCAGGGCCTTCGACGTCCACTTCGATGCCTTCGGTGCGGAGCAGCCGACCTTGATCGTCCGGGTTGTACAGGCCGATCCGCAGCCTGTGGGGTCGGTGCTCGGTCTTGCCGGTGATCGGGTCGAGCGAATCCTGGCGGAGGGCCACCGACTCCATGAGTACGCCGTCTCCGCTGATGTCGGCAGCGATGGTCGAAATTCCCGACGTTTGCAGCCATTGGCGGGCCCACGTCGCGAGGTCGCGGCCAGATGCGGCACTGAGTGCCCCAAGGAGATCGCCCAGCGATGTGTTGCCATACTCGTGATCCCGGAAGTAACGGCGCGACCCCTCAATGAACGCCTCGAATCCCACGTAGGCCACCAATTGCTTAAGGACGGACGCGCCCTTTGCGTAGGTGATGCCGTCGAAGTTCTGCTTGGCCGCTTCGAGGTCCGGGATGTCGGCGACGATGGGGTGGGTGGTGGGCAATTGGTCTTGCACATAGGCCCAGGATTTGCGCTTGTTAGCGAAGTTGACCCAGGCGCTGTCCCAGTGCGTGGCTTTGTCGACTCCGAGCGTTCCCATGTAGTCGGCGAAGGATTCCTTGAGCCACAGATCATTCCACCACGCCATGGTGACGAGGTCGCCGAACCACATGTGTGCCATCTCGTGCATAAGGGTGTTGGCCCGGGCTTGGTACTGGGCGTCGGTGGCACGCGAGGTGAAGACGTACTTCTCGGTGAAGGTCACCAGGCCGGGATTTTCCATGGCGCCGAGGTTGTACTCGGGAACGAAGGCTTGATCGTACTTTCCCCAAGGGTAGGGGTAGTCGAAGAGCTCGTTGAAGAAGTCCAGGCCGTTCTTCGTCAGTTGGAAAAGCGCGTCTGCATCGAAGGACTCCCGCATGGATGAGCGGCAGTAGAGGGCCAGGGGGACCTCAAGGGTCGTTCCGTCGTCGAACGTTTTGGTCCAGTGGTCCGTCGCACGGAAATAGGGGCCTGCGAGGACGGTGGTGATGTAGGTGGAAATCCGCTTGGTGGGCGCGAAGTCCCATCGGCTCGTGTCCGGGTCGGTTGACAGCGGGGCCCGCGAAACCTCGGCTCCGTTCGAGGCCACCTGCCAACCCGAGGGGGCCATGACGTGGAACGTGAACTCGGCCTTCAGATCCGGCTGTTCGAAATTCGCGAACACGCGGCGGGCATCCGCTGGCTCGTATTGGGTGTAGAGGTAGCACAGTCCGTCGGCCGGGTCGACAAAACGATGCATCCCTTCGCCGGATCGGCTGTAGAGGGCTGTTCCCGTCACCGTGACCTGGTTTTCGGCCAGGAGGTTGTGGAGGTTGATCCTGCTGCCGTCCACGACTTCGGAGACGACCAGGCCCTTTCCATTGAGGAAGACGCTGTGCACGCCGTCGTGGATGAAGTCGAGGAAGGTGGAGGAGCCAGGTTCCGCGGAGAACGTGATGACGCTCTGGCTTGTGTATCCAGACACTCCGGTGTCTGTTGCCTGGCGGACGTCCAGTGAGACGTCGTAGCTGTGGGTGGTGACAAGGGCTGAACGGGTGGCGGCCTCGGTGCGCGACAAGTTGTGATTTGACACTCAGCAATCTAATCACGGGCAAGGTAGGGCCCGGAGCGTAAGGTTGACGTCGGCAGCCTCCAGCCGCGTCGCCCCGTGGCCCGGTATATTTGCAGCTGACAGACCCAGCGTTGGTGCAACACGCAGGACGCGAAATGCGTCCGTAATCGAAAAGGTGATTGTCTGAATCCCATGTCAGAGCTATTCCGGGATTACTCCGAGGCCGCCGTCCGTTCCGGCGCCTACGACGAGATGTTCGCGCCGGGCACCATTGCCAGGAAGCCGTACGGCCAGGTGGAAGGAGCGCTCCGCGAGTTGTCACTTGCGGACGTGAGTGCTCGTGCCGAGTCGATGGCGCGGACCTTCCTGGACCGGGGTGTCACCTTCGACTATGCCGGGGAGGAGCGGCCGTTCCCGCTGGACATCGTGCCCCGGGTCATTCCTGCTGACGAATGGGATGTCCTGGAGCGGGGCGTTGCGCAGCGGGTCCGGGCATTGGAGGCGTTCCTTGATGACGTCTACGGCCGGATGGCCGTTGTCGCCGACGGCGTCGTGCCGCGTGCCCTCGTAACCACCAGCGCACACTTCCACCGGGCAGTGCATGGCTTCGAGCCGGCGGGCGGCGTACGGGTCCATGTTTCGGGTATCGACGTCGTCCGCGATGCCGCGGGGACGTTCAGGGTGCTGGAAGACAACGTCCGTGTTCCTTCGGGCGTGTCGTACGTGTTGGAAAACCGGCGGGCGATGGCCAAGGGCTTGCCCGAGGCGTTCGGGCAGCAGCACGTGCGACCGGTAGAGGAGTACCCGCGGAGGCTCCTGTCGGCACTTCGGAAGACGGCGCCGTCGGGAGTCGACGACCCGACCGTCGTCGTGTTGACTCCGGGCGTGTTCAACAGCGCCTACTTCGAACACACCCTCTTGGCAGGACTGATGGGCGTGGAGCTCGTCGAGGGCCGCGACCTCATCTGCCGTGGCAACCGCGTGTACATGCGGACCACTGCCGGCGAGCAGCGCGTGGACGTGATCTACAAGCGGATCGACGACGAGTTCCTGGATCCGCTGCAGTTCCGTTCGGATTCCATGCTGGGATGCCCGGGACTCGTGAATGCAGCGCGGGCCGGTGGCGTCACCATCGCGAATGCCGTGGGCAACGGCGTCGCCGACGACAAGCTCGTCTATTCCTACGTTCCGGATCTGATCCGCTACTACCTCCACGAAGAGCCCGTGATCGCAAACGTGGACACGTTCCGCCTGGAGGAGGACGAGGCCCGTGAGCAGGTCCTGGACCGGCTCGAGGAACTAGTGGTGAAGCCGGTGGACGGGTCGGGCGGCAAAGGCCTGGTGATCGGTCCCGATGCTTCGCGGGAGGAACTGGATGCCTTGCGGAAGCGCGTCTTGGCCGATCCTCGTGGCTGGATTGCGCAGCCGGTGCTGCAATTGTCCACGGTGCCGACGCTTTCCGGCGACCGTTTCGGACCGCGCCACGTGGACCTGCGCCCGTTCGCGGTCAACGACGGCGAGGACGTCTGGGTGCTTCCGGGCGGCCTGACGCGCGTGGCCCTGAAGGAGGGCTCGCTTATTGTGAACTCGTCCCAGGGCGGCGGCTCGAAGGATACCTGGGTCTTGTCGGATTCGCCGCAAATCCCGTCGGCCGAATTGCCGCGATCCACCATCACGGTGCGCGAACAAATCTCGGTTTGGCCTGTCGAAAGCAATTGGCGCGACCGCCAATCGGACCAGCAACAGTGACCCGTCACGCGACAGTGACCGGACTGGATACCTTGATCGCCACAACGCAGGACCCTAAGGAGGCACAGCCGCATGCTGAGCCGTATTGCTGAATCTCTTTTCTGGATCGGCCGCTACGTGGAGCGTGCCGATGGTACCGCCAGGATCCTGGACGTCCACCTGGAACGCCTGAACCATTTGCCGCTCGAAGAACAGCGCAGTGTGGCAAGGGAACTCCTCGCCGTCATGGGCGCCCGCCCGCAGAGCGAGGACTTTGGCCTGCCGGAACTTCTGAACGCCCTCGCCTATGACAAAACCAGCGCAACCTCGATTGCGGGTTCGCTGGGAGCGGCGCGCGAGAACGCCCGCCGGGCCCGCGAGACGGTGTCGTCCTCATTGTGGGAGAGCCTCAACACCACGTACTACGGGCTGAACCAGCACCGTAAGGACGTTGTGGGTACCTACCGCTTCTGCAACTGGGTGTTGGAGCGGACTGCGATGGTGAGGGGTCTTGCCGACACCACAGTCAGCCACGACGAAAGCTGGCTGTTCCTTGTCCTGGGCCGTTCCCTCGAACGGGCAGACATGACTGCGCGAATGCTCTCCACGCGCGATGTCTTGTCCGCGGGCATGTCCTGGGTGAACATGCTGCGCTGCGCGGGCGCCTACGAATCGTTCCTGCGCACCCGCAGGGCCGCGTTCGGCGACCAGCACGCGGCGGAGTTCCTGCTCCTTGACCGGCTGTTCCCACGCTCCATCGTGTTCGCCCTCCGCGACGCCGACGAGTGCCTCTCCAAGCTCGACCCCACGGCCCAGCGCGTGGGCTTCATCAACGATGCCCGCAGGATTGTTGGCCAGGCCCGGACATTCCTTGAGTTCCACCGCACGGACGACCTCATGTCCGAGCTGCCGGAACACATGGACCGGGTCCAGAAAGCCGTGGCCCAGGCTTCCGACGCAATTACCCGTAAGTACTTCAATCAGGCGGATGAACTGGCCTGGGTGGGAGAAGTTTCATGACCCGGCTGAGCATCATCCACAAAACGGCGTACAAGTACAACCGCCGGGTGACTTTGTCCTACAACGAGGCACGAATGACTCCGCTGACCGACCCGCAACAGGTCGTCCTGGAGTCCTCCTTGAAGATCACGCCTTCGCAGGCTGCAGTCAGCACTTACCGCGACTATTGGGGCACCCGCGTGACGGCTTTCGACATGCAGGTTCCCCACGAGCGCCTCGAAGTCGTGGCCACCACCACCGTCGAGGTCCATCGCGTGGAAAGGGTGGCCCTTGACGAGGAAATCGTCGGGTGGGATGTACTGGCGTCGGATGAAGTGCGCGACCGCTTCAGCGACTGGATCCCGCAATCCCAGCTCAGCGGCCCCGGAGACGAGGTCCTCGGCATCCTTCCAGGCGTCGTGGAGGGCAAGAACCCGCACGAGACCGCGATGGCCGTTTTTGAATGGATGCGTGGCGAAATGAGCTACGTGAAGGGCACCACGGGAGTTACCACCAATGCCGAGCAGGCCTGGAACCAGCGCCAGGGCGTTTGCCAGGACCTGGCCCATTTGGCCATTGGATCCCTTCGGAGCCGCGGGATTCCGGCCCGCTATGTGTCGGGCTACATCCACCCGCGGCCCTCGGCAGAGATCGGCGAGACTGTCGCCGGACAATCGCACGCGTGGTTGGAATGGTGGGACGGTGAATGGCGCAGCTGGGACCCGACAAACCACAAACCGGCCGGCGACCTGCACGTGACTGTCGCCCGCGGCCGCGACTACCGGGACGTTCCTCCTCTGAAGGGCATCCTGTCCGGGGGCGGCGGCTCGGGCCTGACCGTCTCGGTGGAGATCACCCGCCTCACCTGACCCCTCGGAGAATTCCTACCAGGGGGAGGGCTTGTAGTCCTTCAGGAACACGCCGTACTGGTCTTCGCCCTGTTCACCCATGACGATCGGATCGTAGACCCGTGCAGCGCCGTCCACGAGGTCGAGGGGCGCGTGGAAGCCTTCCTCCATGAGCCGGACTTTGGTGTAGTGCGGACGTTCGTCGGTGATCCATCCGGTGTCGACGGCGGTCATGAGGATGCCGTCCGTGTCCAGCATTTCCTGCGCGCTGGTCCGCGTCATCATGTTCAGCGCCGCTTTCGCCATGTTGGTATGCGGATGCCCCGGTCCCTTGTACACGCGGGAGAACTGCCCTTCCATGGCCGAGACGTTCACAATGTACTTGCGGCGTGCCGTGGAACGCTTCATGGCGCCGCGGAGCCGGCTGACCAGGAGGAACGGGGCCGTGACGTTGCAGAGCTGGACCTCGAGCATCTCAAGCGGATCGACTTCGTCCACTACCTGGGTCCAGCTGTTGATCGTCGCGAGGTCCGGAACAAGGCCGCCAGCGTCGATCGCGGTGCCGGAAGCAATTCGCTCAAGCGATGCCGAACCGGTGGACAAGGCAAGGGAAGTGATGGCGTCTCCGGCCAGCACGGGGTGTTCGGTGACGCTGTGGGCTATGGCCAAGGGATGTTTGTCGTGCGCGTGGCCGAACGTGACAAGCTCCGGTCCGCCATTGCCTGCGAGGAGAGCTTGCGGCAAGGGCTCGTCTTCGGCGTCGACGAGCGGTTTGTACGCGTTGCCGGAGCGCCGCACGGTCTGCGCGGCGTTGTTGATGATGATGTCCAGGGGACCCGCTTGGTTGAGGGAATCCGTCAGTGCGATGACCTGGGCGGGATCACGGAGGTCGATGCCCACGATCCTGAGCCGATGGAGCCAATCCGCGCTGTCATCCATCGCTGCGAAGCGCCTGGCCGCGTCCTTCGGGAAACGGGTGGTAATAGTGGTGTGTGCGCCGTCGCGCAGCAAGCGGAGGGCGATATACATGCCGATCTTGGCACGGCCGCCCGTGAGGAGGGCGCGGCGTCCGCTGAGGTCGGTGCGGGCATCGCGCTTGCTGTGGCTGAATGCCGCGCACTCCGGGCACAACTGATGGTAGAACGCATCCACCTGTGTGTAATGCTGCTTGCAGATGTAGCAGGGCCTTGAGCGGAGGAGATGGCCCGCAATTTCGCCCGTCGCCGAGGACTCGAGCTTGTTGCCGCGGGTCTCGTCGTCGATCCTGTCCGGAGCCGCCGTCGCGGTCAAAGCGAGTACCGCGCGGTCGGCTTCGGCGATTGCATCCCTCTTGGTGACCCGGCGATGCCGCTTGACTGCCTTGAACATCTTTCCCGTGGCGCGCCGCACGGCGAGGTAGTCGGGGTGCTCCTCGTCATAGGCGTGGATGGTGTTCAGGACTTTGAGGCAGGCCTGGATCTCTTCAGGCGTCAAATCGGCGGTGCTCATTGGGTCGATTTTACAGTGTGGAAACGGCAAAGCCTCCCCGGCGGCCAAGGCTCGTGACCTTGGCCGCCGGGGAGGCTCGGGGGAGTTTGCGTAGCGGGTTGTTCGCCGGGGTCAGACCTCCACGGACGAGGCCTGGCTCCGGGTGACGTGTTCGGCGGCTTCCCGGAGGCCGGCGAATCCTTCCGTCGCGGTCCTGATGGCGTCCGGCAGGGAGCGGCGGTATTCGGCGGCCATGGCGAGTTCAGACTCATCCGGTTCAGGTACCACTTGGCCCTTGGCGAGCACCGTGATGCCGGACTCCGTGACCTTGAAGCCACGGGAGCGGTCGAACTCGGCATCCAGTCCGATGGTTGCTCCGGCCGGGATCTTGACGTTCTTGTCGATGATGGCACGCTTTACAACGGCACCTTCCCCGACCCGGACCTTGTCCATGAGTACCGAGTCCTGGATCCGGCTGCCCGATTCGGCGTAGACATCGTTGGAAAGGACGGACCCTTCCACGATGGCTCCCGAAATCACGGCGCCGCTGGCCACGATCGAATCCAGAGCGGTTCCGATCGTGTTGTTTTCGCCGCGGACGAACTTGGCCGGCGGAGCGATGCTCTGGCGGGTGTAGATCGGCCATTCCGAGTTGTACAGGTTGAACACGGGCACCGGCGAGATCAAGTCCATGTGGGCGTCGTAGAACGAGTCGATGGTACCTACGTCGCGCCAGTAGGTGCGATCGCGTTCCGTCGAGCCGGGAATGTCGTTGAGGGTGAAGTCGTATACGCCGGCTTCACCCTTGCCGACGAAGTAGGGGATGATGTCCCCGCCCATGTCGTGCTTGGTGTCCAGTCGCTCCGCGTCAATGCGAAGTGCTTCCACCAGGGCGTCGGCGTCGAAGACATAGTTGCCCATCGAGGCGAGGAACTGGGTGGGATCGGCAGCGAGGCCTTCGGTCTCGGCCGGCTTTTCGACGAAGGCCGAGATCTTCTGGGCATCGTTCTTGTCGACCTCGATCACGCCGAATTGGTTGGCCATATTCAGCGGCTGGCGGACAGCGGCGACGGTTGCCTTGGCGCCGCTCGCGATGTGCTGCTGGACCATCTGCTGGAAGTCCATGCGGTACACGTGGTCTGCCCCGACGACGACGACGATGTCCGGATTGGCGTCGTGGATCAGGTTCAGGGACTGGTAGATGGCGTTGGCGCTGCCGAGGAACCAGCTCTTCCCGACACGCTGCTGCGCGGGAACGGATGCCACGTAATTTCCAAGCTGCGTGGACATGCGCCACGTCTCGGAAATATGGCGGTCAAGGCTGTGCGACTTGTACTGCGTCAGCACAACGAGTTGGAGATACCCGGAATTGACCAGATTCGAGAGAGCGAAATCGATCAATCGATACCCCCCCGCGAACGGCACGGCAGGTTTTGCCCTGTCTGCCGTCAATGGCATGAGGCGGTTTCCTTCGCCGCCAGCCAACACAATTGACAATACTTTCTTCAACGCCATGGTGCTTGCTCTCCCTGTACGTCTTTGTAGCCCCCCGAAAAAGCCCGGGGTTGCCGGACTCTTTCACACTAGAACACATACTCCGGAAGGACTACGTTAGGTAGCGTGCGCGTAGACATTGTGACTAAAGAATTTCCACCCGAAATCTATGGCGGAGCCGGAGTGCATGTTGCCGAGCTCAGCCGCGTCTTGGCAAAGCATGTGGACCTGCAGGTGCGAGCCTTCGGCGCGCCCCGCGATGCGGGCTACCACGGGGCAACCGTGACGTCGTATTCCACCCCGGAAGATCTGGGCTCGGCCAATGCCGCAGTCCAGACGCTCGGCGTGGATTTGCGAATTGTTCCGGACGTCGCCGGAGCGGACCTGGTCCACTCCCACACGTGGTATGCCAACATGGCCGGACACTTGGCATCCCTGCTGCATGGCATCCCCCATGTGCTCAGTGCCCATAGCCTGGAACCCCTCCGCCCCTGGAAAGCAGAGCAGCTCGGCGGCGGTTACGCCTTGTCGTCCTGGGTGGAGAAGACCGCATATGAGGCGGCGGCCGCGATCATCGCGGTCTCGGACGGCATGCGCCAGGACATCCTGCGCAGCTACCCCGACGTCGATCCCGCCAAGGTCCGCGTGGTCCACAACGGGATCGACGTCGACATGTGGCAACGGGACGAAGGGGAGGACGCGGTACGCGCCCTCGGCATCGACCCCGCTAAGCCGAGCGTGGTCTTCGTCGGTCGCAATACCCGCCAGAAGGGTGTTCCATACCTCCTGAGGGCTGCCGCAAGCCTCCCGGCGGACGTTCAGTTGGTGCTGTGCCTGGGCGCGGCCGACACGCCGGAGCTCGCCGCGGAAACCGCGCGCCTTATCGAAGATCTGCAAGACAAGCGCGAAGGTGTGCTGCTGATCGAGCGCATGCTTCCCCGCCACGAGCTCATTCAGGTCCTCAGCCATGCGACGGCCTTTGCTTGCCCTTCCATTTACGAACCTCTCGGAATCGTCAACCTTGAGGCCATGGCGTGTGGCGCGGCCGTAGTCGCCAGTGCGACCGGAGGTATTCCGGAGGTGGTGCAGCACGGTGAAACCGGCCTCCTCGTGGAACTGGAGCAAGTCACCGATGGCACTGGAACTCCGTTGAATCCGGAGAAGTTCGTTGCCGATTTTGCCGCGGCCCTCAATGAGGTTGTCTCGGATCCGGAGCGAGCGAAGGCAATGGGTGCCGCTGGCCGGATCCGGGCCGAGCAGCATTTCTCCTGGGAGTCGATAACGGAGACCACGCTCGACGTATACCGTTCGGTCCTCGGTGCCTCCGCCGAGCAGGCGGGCTAGCCTCACCGCAATGAGCGGCAACGACGACGGCGACAATCCCCCCCGCGGGAATTGTCGCCGTAGTTGTTTGGCGCGGGCGCCAGCGGTGAATATTGGCCGAATATTCACCGCTTTAGCACTGCGGTGTGATAAGGGGAATTCCTTAAGTGGATTTGCTTCCCTTAACCGCACGATGTGGTTTTTCCGGGGCGGGTAACTTTCCCTCGGCGCGCTGCGCTTCGAAGTAGATGCGTGCCTCGTCTTGCCGTCCTTTCTCCGATCCGGAGGCAATAGACGCCCGCAAATGTTCGGGTCCATAGCCGAAGGATTCCACGAGGTCCAGGGCATGCGGCCGGATCTTGGCGAGGAGGCGGTTGATGTAAGCCCCTACAGTCCGGCCCCGCTGCATCGACAAGCGACCGTTCATGAGGTACCAAGACAAGTGCTTTTCGATGAGCGAGAGGCCAAAGAGGTCACGGAGCCAGGTCAGGACCTGCTTGGTTCCCGGATCGGAAATTTTCCCGAGGGCCTCCGTGAACGCTTCCCACTGCAGCAGTTCGGCGTGGGCCTGTGCCGCATCGATCAGGTCGTCCTGGTGCTGGTTGAAAAGTGCGGCAGCTTGGTGCTGCGGCAGCTTGTTCGCCCCTTTGAGCGCCGAGCCTACTTCCGCGACCATCGACTGCACCCGGTCCGCCAGCAGGGTGCGCTGCCCGCCCTCGTCACGCAGGGCGACGGCGGCTTTCTGGACGGATCCGGTGTCTGCCACGAATTGCGCCACCGCCCGCAGTCCGGTGCGGTGGAATGCCGCCCCGGCCGCTTGGGTAACCACGAAGCGGGCGAGGACACCAAAGTCGACATTCCGGAACTCCTTGGCGAAGTCGGCCAACAATCTCTTGGCGACGAGCTGCAGCAATACCGTGTTGTCACCCTCGAAAGTGGCGTAGACATCGAGGTCCGCGCGCAGTGACGCGAAGCGGTTTTCGATGAGGAACCCTGCGCCGCCGCATGCCTCGCGGCACTCCTGCAAGGTGTCGAGGGCGTGCCACGTGCTCAAGGGCTTGAGGGCGGCTGCGAGGGTCTCCAGGTCTTCGCGGTCGGCGTCCGAATCGTGGCGGCCGGAGAAGACGTCATCGAACTTCTCCAGGAGCTGCTCGTGCGCGAACCCCGCCGCAAACGTCGTGGCGAGGCGCGTGAATAGACGGCGCTGGTGCCGCTGGTAGTCGAGGAGGACTTCTTCTTCCTGGGTTGACGACGCGTGGAACTGGCGCCTTTCGGATCCGTAGCGGATAGCGGTTGCGAGCGCTACTTTGCTCGCCGCGACCGCGGCGCCGTCGAGCGATACGCGCCCTTGCACCAAGGTGCCAAGCATTGTGAAGAACCGGCGGCCCGGACTGGCGATCGGGGAGCTGTATCTACCTTCCACGGAAACGGCGCCGTAGCGGTCGAGGAGATTGGTGCGCGGGATCCTGACTTCGCTGAAATGGAGGCGGCCGTTGTCGATGCCGTTGAGGCCGCCCTTGACGCCGTCGTCCTCGCCGCCCACTCCCGGCAGGAATTCCTTGGTGTCCGGGTCCCGCAGCGGAACGTAGAACGCGTGGACACCGTGGTTGACGCCTTGCGTCACCAATTGGGCGAAGACGACGGCGGCCAGGCCGTCTTCCGCCGCGTTGCCGATGTAGTCCTTCCAGGCCGCGCGGAAGGGGGTGTTGATGACGAATTCCTTCGTTGCTGCGTCGTACGTGGCGGTGGTGGAGATGCTGGCGACGTCCGAACCGTGGCCCGTTTCGGTCATAGCGAAGCAGCCGGGAATGTCCAGGCTCATGATTCCGGGAAGCCAGGCGTCGTGGTGTTCCTGCGTTCCGAGGTGCATGACGGCGGCTCCAAACAGCCCCCACTGCACCCCGGCCTTGATCTGGAGCGAAGGATCCGCGGTGACCAGTTCTTCGAAACCGGCGATGTTGCCGCCGTGGTCGCTCGAGCCCCCCAATCGTTCGGGGAACGCCCGGTGTACGGCGCGGTTGTCCACAAGGTACTTCAACTGCCCGAAGACGCGTTTGCGGTGCTCGGTGTGGGTAAGTCCTTCGATCTTGTGTACCTCGGGGCGCCCCGCGAGTTCGCGTGCGGTGCGCCGCACGTCGGCCCACTTGCCCAGAAGCAGCTCGCCGAGTTCCGCAACATCCACGGAAGGGCCGCCAGCGTGCGCGGCTGCCGGGGTGCCGGCCGGCTCCCGAGTGCCGGAGGAGGTTCGGTCCGCTACTTCAGTCATGGTGATCCCTTCGTTGGTTCCGTGTAACTGGTGAGTCATTTGCCGGTGGCGGCGGGGATGGTGAGTTCAGGGGCGATTCCAACGCACAGCCAGTCGGTGATGCGTGCGGCCATGGTTTCCTGGTCCGGTTTGGCCGGTGACGAGGGGCTTCCCAGCCACATTTCGCCTGCATTCCGCACGAGCCCGATTGCCGCCGTCGGCCAGTATTCGATCAGTGTAAGGGCGTCCGTCCCCAGGCTTTCGCGGATGGGCCGGGCAATCATCGCCGTGATCGATTCGAAGAAGTGGCCAAGGGCTCCCGAGGAGGCGATCGCGTCTTGGGCAGATGGTTCCGCCGGTGAAAGGCGCGTGATGAAGGCGTAGACGTTGGGGCTGGACTCGGCCATCTGCAAGTAGGCGGACACCATGGCAAGCAGGCCTTCCCTGGGTGTCCGGGCCCTTTCCACTGCTTCCTTCATGCGTCGCTGCATCTGCCCAAGGACCACCTCGCCCATAGCTTGCTGAAGTCCTGCTTTGTCGCCGAAATAGCGGTAGTAGACAGACTTCGAGGTGCGGGCAGCGGATGCGATGTCCTCCATGGAGGCGTCGCTGCCCAAGGCGTGGACGGCCTTGCGTGCGGCTTTGATGAGCGTGCGGCGGCGTTCCTCGCGATGGGCTTGCCAGCGCGCGGTCCGGCCGTCGACGGTGGGACCCTCGCGGTCGACGGCGGCAATCCCGACCGCGGGTATCGCGCCGTCCGCCGCCGGTGGAACCGCTGCGCCGCGCGCGGTGGAAAACGCTGGACTGGGAATGTTCACGATACCCAGCGTATCAAGTACGCTGGGTATCGGTAACCCGAACACACATTGAGGAGAAGCGCATGCCCGCACAAGAGCAATCCGCGAGCGCACCACAGCAGACGTCCGGTGGCCAGCAACCCTTGCGTCCGGCCGTTGTGGTGGGCGGCAACCGTATTCCCTTTGCCCGTACCGGTGGCGCCTACACGAAGTCGTCCAACCAGGACATGTTGACGGCGGCACTGGATGGGTTGATCGCTCGTTTCGGACTTCAGGACGAGCGGATCGGCGAAGTTGCGGCCGGTGCTGTCCTGAAGCACTCGCGCGACTTCAATCTCACCCGCGAAGCCGTCCTTGGCTCCGCGCTCTCGGCTGAAACTCCTGCTTACGACCTTCAGCAGGCATGTGCGACCGGCTTGGAAACGGTCCTGGGCCTCGCCAACAAAATCAAGCTCGGCCAGATCGACTCCGCTATCGCCGGTGGCGTGGATTCTGCTTCAGACGCGCCCATCGCCGTCAGCGAAGGCCTCCGGGAAATCCTGCTGGACCTGAACCGGTCCAAAACGTTGCCCGAGCGGCTCAAGGTGCTCGCCCGGCTCCGGCCCAAGGACCTCGCTCCGGACGCCCCCAATACGGGAGAGCCGCGGACCGGCCTTTCCATGGGAGAGCATCAGGCTTTGACCACTGCGCAGTGGGAGATCGCCCGTGAGGCCCAGGACGAACTTGCATATAACAGCCACCACAATCTCGCCGCTGCCTACGAGCGGGGCTTCTTCGATGACCTCATCACGCCGTACCGCGGACTGAACCGGGATTCGAACCTCCGCCCCGATACGTCGATGGAGAAGCTTGCGAGCCTCAAACCCGTCTTCGGGAAGGGCCTCGGCACGGGGGCCACCATGACCGCGGGTAATTCCACGCCGTTGACTGACGGCGCATCAACCGTCCTTCTCGGCACGGAGGAGTGGGCCGACGCGCGCGGGCTGCCGAAACTTGCTGTCGTGGTCGACGGCGAAGCGGCCGCCGTCGATTTCGTCCACGGCAAGGATGGACTGCTGATGGCGCCCGTCTTCGCCATGCCCCGGCTCCTTGAGCGCAACGGGCTGTCGTTCGAGGACATCGACTTCTTCGAAATCCACGAGGCCTTCGCCGGCACTGTCCTCAGCACGCTCGCTGCGTGGGAAGACGACGAGTTCTGCCGCACCCGGCTGGGTCTTGGAGGCGTCCTTGGCAAGATCGACCGCGCCAAGCTGAACGTGAACGGTTCGTCGCTGGCCGCAGGGCATCCTTTTGCCGCTACGGGCGGACGGATTGTGGCGTCGCTTGCCAAGATGCTTCACCACCGTGGACTGGTAGACGGTCGGCCGGCCCGCGGACTGGTTTCCATTTGCGCTGCCGGCGGACAGGGCGTCGTGGCCATCCTCGAGGCCTACACCGCGCCGGAAGGACGGTAGCGGGCATGTCGGACAAGTACACGCAGTTCGTCAGCCATGGCATTGGCAAGGACCTTGCCAAGAGGCTTGGATTGCCCCAACCCGCGCGTCTCCGGCGCTACGCCCCTGGATCGCCCCTGGTGCCGGGGCCGGTGCTGGTTCTGGGCACGGGAAGCTTGGATGCGCACGGAGCGGACGAACTGGCTTCCGAGCTTGCAGCTTGGGGCTTGGACGTGCGGCGCAACGCACTGCCCAAGGAAAAACTCGGGGCGATCATCCTGGTGCTTGATGACGTCGGACATCCTGACGACCTCGCGAAGCCAGTCCTGACGGCGGCGCAGTCCCTTCGCGACCTCGCGCCCAGCGCACGGGTGGTCACAGTGTCCCGTAAGCCTGATTCCGGGGGCCTTCCGGCCGTCGCGGCAGCGCGCCAGGCCGTCGACGGACTATTGCGGTCCCTGGCCAAGGAGCTCAGGGCGGGTGCAACAGCCAACGGGATCCTCCTGGCTGACGGTGTTGGTGCAGTGAGCCCAAGTGCTTTGGGGGCGCTTCAATTCTTCCTCTCGGGCCGCTCGGCCTTCGTGGATGGACAGTTGCTGACGGTTGCCAGGGATGCGGGGCAATTGCCGCCGGACCCCGACCATCCGCTCGCGGGCAAGGTTGCGGTGGTTACGGGCGCGGCGCGAGGCATCGGTGCCGCGATCGCCCGGACGCTGTACCGGGATGGGGCGAGGCTCGTCGTCGTCGATGTCCCGGCGGCGGGGGACCATCTCGCCCAGGTCGCCAACGAGGTTCATGGCACCGCCCTGCAGGTGGACATTACGGCGGAGGACGCTGGGAGGCGGATCATCGACCACGCCTTGGAACGCCATGGGGGCCTGGACATCCTGGTTCACAATGCCGGGATCACCCGGGACAAGCTCCTGGCGAACATGGACGAGAACCGTTGGAACGCGGTGATCGGCGTAAACATCGCAGCGCAATTGCGTATCAACGAGGCAGTCTTGGCTTCGAACCCGCACGGTTTATCTCCCCGGATCGTTTCCGTCGCGTCCACGAGCGGCATCGCGGGCAACCGGGGACAGACCAACTATGCGGCGTCCAAGGGCGCAGTGATAGGAATGGTCCGCGCCACGGCGCCGTTGCTGGCCGAACGCGGCGGGTCCATCAATGCGGTGGCGCCCGGCTTTATCGAGACGGAGATGACGGCCAGGATTCCCTTCGCCACAAGGGAGGTTGCGCGACGGCTCAATTCCCTCCAGCAGGGCGGCAGGCCCGACGACGTCGCCGAAGCCATAGCTTTCCTCGCCTCGGACGCGGCGGGCGGCATCTCGGGCGAAGTGCTGAGGGTCTGCGGACAGAACCTGGTGGGTGCATGAGTCCGGAGCCAGCGCTGATCCTGGATGAGTTGCCGTCCTTGTCCAAGCTGTATGTGAATGCGGCTGCGACGGCCGCGCGACGGAGGTTGCTCGGGACGCAGGGTCTCAACAGCCTTCCTCCCGGGCGGCATGAGGTGCATGGGGTGCGCGCAGATGTCGGCAACCTCACGGCCTACCAGCACCTCATCGGCGAAAGCGCCAGCGATGCCATGCCCGCCGGATTCATCCATGCCCTCGCGTTTCCCGTGGCCATGAGCGTCCTCAACCGTGACGACTTCCCGCTCCCGTTGCTGGGAATGATCCACTTGGGCAACCGCGTGGAGCAGATGCGTGCGATTCAGTTCAGTGAGCTGCTAGACATCCGCTCCTGGGCTGAGGACATGCGCGGGCATCGCGCCGGGACGCAGGTGGACATCGTCGCGGAGGTCCGCGCGAGCAATGACGGAAGCCTGGTTTGGCGGGGCGTTTCGAACTATTTGGCCAAAGGGGTGTTCTTGCCGGGCATCGATAAGCCGGGGACGGGCAGCGCAGTGTGGGAGTTTACTCCGCCCGCTCCGACGGCCGAGTGGCAGCTCGGCGTCGATACTGGCCGGAGTTACGCCACGGTGTCCGGGGACTACAACCCGATCCACTTGAGCATGCTGTCCGCGAAGGCGCTCGGACTTAGGAGATCGATCGCGCACGGCATGTACCTCGCTTCACGGGCGCTGGCGGACGTCGGATCGGTCAAAGGGGAGGCCTTCCGGTGGGACGTGAGCTTCGAGGCGCCGGTGTTTCTCCCGGCCCGCGTGGCTTTGGAAATCGCTACGGTCCACTCGGCGTCCGGCGGTTGGCAGCGTTCGGACTACGTTGCGTGGAATCCGCGGAGCGGTAGGAAGCACTTCAGCGGGTCCGTCACCGGGCTCTAGGCGCGGTCAAGACCCGCATGCAGAGTACGACGGCGGCCACTCGCGCGAGTGGCCGCCGTCACCTTTTTCGGGTCAAAGACGCAAATGGCATGAATTGCGGGTAATGCAATTTAATGAATGTGATGAACGCCGCAATTTTCTGTGCGGAGGGAAATTCGTATTAAACAAACAAGGCCCGGAATCGAAATGATTCCGGGCCTTGCATTTGTGCGCGGAGGGGGACTTGAACCCCCACCCCCTTGCGAGGACTAGCACCTCAAGCTAGCGCGTCTGCCATTCCGCCACCCGCGCAGGTGGTGTTCGGAGCGTTCGTTCTGCGCCTTTCAGCGCTTCTCTTTCCTCCGAAGCAGCGAGAAAAACTCTAACACGGTTTCCGGGAAATAAAAAAATCGGGCTTCAACCGGCGTGGTCCGGCGCGCAATTTGCTCTGCGAGGCCGTGACCGGTCGACTGGAGAACGCCGCCAAAACGCGGGAAAGCGCGGCCGAAACCGACGCCCGGTGGGTAGGCTGAAGGAAGTGTGCGGGAGCGCCGCCAATCGGCGGCGCGGCCGGCCGGCATCCGTGAACCTCAGCGAGCAAGGAGAGTCCCATGACTGATATCCGACCCGAGGACGAAGTCGTCCGGATCTGCCAGGAACTCATCCGGATCGACACCTCGAACTTCGGGGACGGCTCCGGCCCTGGGGAACGCCTGGCGGCGGAGTACACCGCCGGGCTGATCAGCGAAGTGGGACTCGACGCCGAGATCTTCGAGTCCGCTCCCGGCAGGGCCAGCGTCGTTACGCGCCTGGCGGGGGAGGACCCTTCCGCTGACGCCCTCGTGGTTCACGGCCACCTCGACGTGGTTCCCGCGCTCAAGGACCAGTGGACGGTGGATCCCTTCAGCGGAGAACTGAAGGACGGGCTTATCTGGGGACGCGGCGCCGTCGACATGAAGGACATGGACGCGATGATCCTTTCCGTCCTGCGCGATTTCGCCCGGACAGGACGCAAGCCCAAGCGGGACATCATTTTCGCTTTCTTCGCCGACGAGGAAGCGGGCGGAGACTATGGCGCGCGATACGCCGTCGAACACCGGCGCGAACTCTTCGACGGCGCAACCGAAGCGATTTCCGAAGTCGGCGGCTTCTCGGCGACAATCGGCGGCCAGCGGACCTACCTCCTCCAAACGGCGGAGAAGGGCCTGTCCTGGCTGCGCCTGCTCGCCCATGGGCGTGCGGGCCATGGCTCGCAGATCAACACGGACAACGCCATCACGCGCCTCGCCGCGGCAGTCACCCGCATCGGCGAATACAAGTGGCCGGTGGAACTGACGCCCACAACCCGCCAGTTCCTGGACGGCGTCACTGAACTGACCGGCGTCGAATTCGACGCCGACAACCCGGATATCCTCCTGAAGGAGCTCGGAACGGTGGCCCGGTTCGTCGGCGCCACGTTGCAAAACACCTCAAACCCGACGCTGCTTCGCTCCGGCTACAAACACAACGTCATCCCCGAATCGGCCGAAGCCTTCGTGGATTGCCGTACGCTGCCCGGCCAGCAGGAGCTCGTTTTCGAAACCATCAAGCAGCTTGCCGGAGACGGGGTGGAAATCAGTTACGTCAACAAGGATGTGTCGCTTGAAGTGCCGTTTGCCGGGAACCTGGTGGACGCGATGATCGATGCCCTGCACTCGGAGGACCCGGGAGCGAAGGTCCTGCCGTACACACTGTCCGGCGGAACCGACAACAAGTCCTTGAGCAAGATCGGCATCGCCGGCTATGGCTTTGCCCCGCTGATGCTCCCGGACGAGCTTGACTTCACCGGCATGTTCCACGGCGTCGACGAGCGCGTTCCGGCCGACTCACTGAAGTTCGGTGCGAAGGTCCTGAACACCCTGTTGACCAACTACTAGGCCTATTGACCACTACCAGGCCTATTGACCACTACCTAGGGAGGAACAGTGCCCGACGGGATCCTGCCGGACGCGCTGCTGGAACCTATCCGCGCGCGCGCGGCGGGCTACGACCGGGACAACTCGTTCTTCAACGAGGATCTTCGGGAGCTGGCCGCGGCCGGTTACCTGAAGATCTTCGTTCCGGAGTCCGACGGCGGTGCGGGCCTCGGGCTTGCCGGCGCGGCGGCGCTCCAGAAACGGCTGGCAGCCGCTGCCCCGGCCACCGCGCTGGCCGTCAACATGCATCTCGTCTGGACCGGCGTCGCACGTATCCTCGCCGCCCGCGGAGACGACTCGCTCCAATTCGTCCTCGATGAAGCAGGCCGCGGCGAGATCTTCGCCTTCGGGATTTCCGAGCCCGGAAACGATTCGATGCTTTTCGACTCAGGAACGCTCGCTGAACCTTTGGAGGGCGGTGGTTACCGCTTCACCGGCCGCAAGATCTTCACCAGCCTCTCTCCTGCGTGGACCCGGCTCGGGATCTTCGGCAAGGATCAAACCGCCCGTGAGGGGGACGGTGAACTGGTCTTCGGCTTCATCGGCCGCGACGCCCCGGGGCATGAGACGCTCAGCGACTGGAACACCCTTGGCATGCGGGCCAGCCAATCCAACACGACCCTCCTCCAAGGGGTAGTGGCTCCGCCGGAGAGGATTTTCCGCAAGCTGCCGGTGGGGCCGAACCAGGATGCGCTGATCTTTGCGATTTTCGCGTGTTTCGAGACCCTGCTGGCCGCCGTGTACACGGGGATCGGCGAACGTGCCTTGAACCTGGCAGTTGAAGCAGCAAAAGGCCGAACCTCGGCGAAGAACGGTGGACGGAGCCTTTCGCAACTCCCGGACATCCGCTGGAAGATAGCCGACGCCGCCATGGCCCTGGACGGCATCCAGGCGCAGTTGTCTTCGGTAGCCAACGATGTCGATGCCTTGGTCGACCACGGGGCCCAGTGGTTCCCGAAATTCGTGGGACTCAAGGTGCGGGCAACGGAGAACGCGCGGACCATGGTTGACACCGCAATCCGGGTTTCCGGGGGATCGGCCTACTTCAACGGTTCCGAGCTTGAACGCCTGTACCGGGATGTCCTCGCGGGGATATTCCACCCGTCCAACGATGAATCCGCGCACGCGACCGTTGCCAACGCTTGGCTTGGCCCGCTCGAAAACTGAACTTCAGGACGAGCTTGAGTGTGACTGAAGAGGTTGAACGTGGCTAAACGGTGCGTTGGACGTTGAGTACTTTGCGACGCAACCAGAACCGCCGTCCACCGCCAATGTAGAGGACGCTGCGCTCCAGTTCCCACTTGCCGTACTCGGAATGTTCGGCGAGGCGACGCCGGGCCTCGGGCAAGGAATCGTCAGGGCTGACCGTCAGTACGAGGTACTCATACTGCCTTGCGTAGTCCCTCTTGCGCTCCACCGAACTGCTCAGAAATTGTTCTCTCATCCCTCTCCATTTTCGTCTTTTTCGGGCTAACGTGAAGTCATGAGCATCGATCCGCGTGTCGCGCTTCAGTCACTGACAGCCGCTCTGGAAGAGCATCTGGTAGCCGCATCCGCCCGCCGGGGCGAAGGCGATCCAACAGTGGAGGCAGCATTTTTCGCTGTCGCCGATGCCTTCGAGGTATATGAGGACTCACTATACGAGGCCTACTCGGAAGTCACACCCCTGCAGGTGTTTGACGACGATGAAGAGGATCAGGACGAGGACAATAACGAGCTCCTCGACGAGGACGAACTGGAGATCCTGGACCAATGAAGGTCGGCCGCCAGTAGCGTCCTGGAGATGCCCCAAACAATTTCGGAACGCGACAATCTCGGAACGCGACAACCTCAGAACGCGGAAACGTCTTCCAGCGCCCGCGCGATTTCCGTGGGCAGCGGTGTCAGTTGCGCGTCGAGCAGTTCCTTGAGCTGCACGGCTGTCCGTGCCCCCACGACGGCGGTAGAAACGCCCGGGCGGGACAACAGCCAGCCCAGCGAGACGTCCGACGGCGAACGGCCAAGTCCGCGGGCAGCCATCGCGACGGCTTCGACAATTCGGGTGGACCCGCCGTCGAGGTACTTTTCGACGTAGCCGCCCAGGCGGGTTTCCGCCGCGCGTGACTCGCCTGGAATCTGCCCCCGGTATTTTCCGGTGAGCACGCCGCGGCCAAGAGGACCCCAGGCCATCAGGCCCAACCCGGCGTCTTCCACTGCTGGAATCAGCTCGCCTTCGGCGCTGCGGTTGACAAGGGAATATTCGGACTGGTTGGCGACGATGGTGAAACCGGCCGAAGCCGCGGCCTTGGCGGTCTGCCAGCCGTTGTAATTGGAAATTCCGACGTACCGTGCCCGGCCCGAGCGCAGGGCGAGGTCAAGGGCCGAGAGAGTTTCATCGAGAGGGACATTTCCGTCCCAGGCATGCGCGAACCAGAGGTCGACGTAGTCCGTCCCCAGCCGCGCGAGGCTGGCGTCAAGCGCGGACAGCATGGCGCCCCGGGAAGCGTCGACGCTGCGGCGGCCGTCCGACGTCGAGACGCCCGCCTTGGTGGAAATCACCACTTCCGAACGTGCCACGATGTCACCCACCATGGAACCGAGGAGCGCCTCGGCCCGGCCGCCCGCGTACGAGGCCGCGGTGTCGATCGTGGTGCCGCCCGCGGCGAGGAAGTCACGGACCAACTCGCGGGCGTCCTGCTCGTCTGTTTCTTCCGCCCATGACATGGTGCCCAAAGTGAGGGTGGACACCCGGAGTCCGCTATTGCCGACGTAACGCTGCTGCATAGCAGATAGCTTACGGGGAGAACGACCTGTTCATGACGTAGGGTCTATTCACGTGAACTGGATAGAAGCAGCCTTCCTTGGCCTCGTGCAAGGCCTTACCGAATTCCTGCCGATTTCTTCAAGCGCCCACCTGCGCATCGTCGGTTCGTTCCTACCGAACGCGGCGGATCCCGGAGCCGCTTTCACGGCTATTACCCAGCTTGGCACGGAGACGGCCGTCATCGTCTTTTTCTGGCGGGACATCGTCAGGATCGTCGGCGCGTGGTTCGACTCGTTGCGCGGCAAAGTCTCAAAGGACGACCCCGACGTCCGGATGGGATGGCTGGTCATCCTCGGCAGCCTCCCGATCATCGTGCTTGGGCTGCTTTTCCAGGACCAGATCGAATCCGTCCTTCGCAGCCTGTGGATCGTGGCCACCATGCTCATTGTCTTCGGCATGATCCTCGCCGTCGCCGACGCCGTCGGGCGCCAGGAACGGGAACTGAAGCAATTGAGCTACAAGCACGGCATCCTCTACGGACTCGCCCAGGCGATGGCCCTCATCCCGGGTGTTTCGCGCTCGGGCGGAACTATTACGGCGGGCTTGCTCATGGGCTACACACGGGAGGCGGCCGCGCGGTATTCCTTCCTGCTGGCAATTCCCGCCGTCTTCGGCAGTGGCCTGTACCAGCTGTACAAAGTGCTCGCGAAAGAAGGAATCAGCGGGCCCTTCGGCCTTCCCGAGACTCTGTTGGCCACCGTCATCGCTTTCGTGGTGGGATTCATCATCATCGGCTGGTTCCTCAGGTTCGTTTCCACCCACAGTTACCGCGTCTTCGTCTGGTACCGGATTCTCCTTGGCCTGGCCCTCTACCTTTTGCTCGGTTTCAATGTCATCAGCGCCTAGCACTAGTGTTGAGGCTGTGAAATCGTGGATCTCCCGCCCTGTTCCCGAACTGCCCGGCAACATGCCGAACCTGAGGCTCTTCGACACGGCGCTCAACTCTATGGTGGACATCGAACCTCGCAGTGAGCAGTCGATGTACGTATGCGGCATCACTCCGTACGATGCAACCCACATGGGACATGCGGCCAGTTACGTGGCCTTCGACCTCCTCAACCGTGCTTGGCGGGACAGCGGCCAGCGGGTCGCCTACGTCCAGAACGTGACCGACATCGACGATCCCCTCCTGGAACGTGCGACGGCCACCGGCGTCGACTGGCGCGCACTGGCGGCAAGCCAGATCGAACTTTTCCATTCGGACATGGACGCGCTCAACGTCCTTGCCCCGAACTATTACATCGGCGCCGTTGAAGCGATCCCGATGATCGTTCCCGCCATCGAAAAGCTCATTGCCGACGAGCTCGCATACCGCGTCCGCGGAAGCGACGGGGAGCCCGACGGCGACGTCTACTATGACGTCGAAGCCGCCAGCAAGCAATCGGACAGCCCTGACTCCTGGACCCTCGGGGACATCTCGGGACTCGGCGAAGTGGACATGCTTGAACTTTTCGCCGAACGCGGCGGAGATCCCGGCCGCGCCGGCAAGCGGAACGCCTTGGATCCGCTCCTGTGGCGCGCGGCCCGCGATGGCGAACCGAGTTGGCCGGGGGAGAGCCTCGGAGATGGACGACCCGGCTGGCACATCGAATGTACGGTCATCGCCCAGAAGTACTTGCCCGCGCCATTCACCGTGCAGGGCGGCGGCTCGGACCTTATCTTCCCCCACCACGAAATGGGCGCCGGGCACGCGTACTCCCTTAGCGGTGTTCCGTTGGCGCGGCACTACTCCCACGCAGGCATGGTCGGCTTGAACGGAGAAAAGATGAGCAAGTCCAAGGGCAACCTGGTGCTTGTGTCCAAACTCCGCGCCGCGGGTGAAGAACCCGCCGCCATTCGGCTCGCGATCCTCGCAAACCACTACCGCTCGGATTGGTCCTGGACCGACGAGGGATTCGCGCAGGCAAAGGACCGGCTACGCACGTGGCGCGCGGCCTGTGATGCCGCCCCCGAAGGATCGGCCGCCGGACTCCTTGCCCGCATGCGCACCGAACTCGCCGACGACCTCAACGCGCCAGGTGCGCTTGCCGCCATCGACGCCTGGGCCGAAAACGCCCTGTCCTCACCGGACGCTAAGCGATGCGCCCTGGACGCCGCTCTGGTGAGCGACGCCATTAACGCCCTGCTCGGCGTCGAACTCTAGACGGGTCCCGGGAAGCGCGGTGGAACAGGGCAAGCCCTGACGGCCAAGCCGTCAGGGCTTTTCCTTGCCCCTTCTCTTCAGGTACCTCTCGAACTCGCGTGCGATCGACTCGCCGCTCGCCTCGGGCAGGTCCGCGGTGTCCTTGGCCTCTTCGAGTTGCCGGACGTATGCCGCGATTTCCGGATCCTCGGTGGCGAGTTCGTCCACGCCACGTTCCCAGGCTTCGGATTCTTCGCTCAGGGCATGGGTATCCAGCGGCAATTGCAGCAGGTCCTCGATCCTGTTCAGGATGGCCAATTGAGCCTTGGGCGAGGGCGCCTGGGCAACATAGTGCGGCACGGCCGCCCACAGCGAAACAGTGGGAAGCCCGGCCAGCAGCGCAAACTCGGCGAGGACACCGACAATGCCCACAGGCCCCTCGTACTGGGAAGCTTCCAGGTTCAAGCGTTGCCGCAGGCCGTTGTCGTCCGTGGTGGTGCTGACGGGGATCGGGCGGCTATGCGGAACATCGGCCAGGAGCGCGCCGACGAGCACAACGTAGTCCACCTTCAATGCTTCGGCATGGACCAGGAGTTCGGCTGTGTAAGCGCGCCAACGGTAGGAAGGTTCAGTGCCGAGCACAATCACTACATCGACATTGCTGTCCGGAACGCTGGCTTTGTAAAGGCGGGTGGAGGGCCATTTCACCTTGCGGGCTCCGGTGGCGGTGCGCCGCACCGTGGGCCTGGTGAACTGGAAGTCGTAGTAGTCGTCGGCATCAACGGACGCAACCTTCTTTCCCTGCCACAACTTGTTCAAGTAGTGCAGGGAGTCGCTCGCTGCTTCGCCGGCGTCGTTCCAACCTTCGAACGCCGCCAGCATCACGGTGATGCGCTGACCATCAGGGACGGGAACCAGAAGGCTCCCGGGTTCGGGGGAAGTGGCCTGTCCGTCGGGGGCTCCGTCCAAACTGTTCATCCACTCACCCTACGTCCAAGTCCGGCAACCGTGCATGGCGTTAAGGGAACCGCGTGGCTGTCCTTCGCCGCGGGCGTAGACCGGCAAATGCGTACCTTCCTTCCACGTAGACTTGATGGCATGCATGCCTCATCCAGCCAGCCCCTCCTTAAAGCCGCGCTCTGGGACATGGATGGCACGCTGGTCGACACCGAACCGTATTGGATCGCCGCGGAGCGCAGCCTCGTGGAGTCGTACGGGGGCATGTGGAGCCACGAGCAAGCCATGCAACTCGTAGGTCAGTCCTTGATGTATTCAGCCGGCATCCTGCAGGCCGCCGGCGTGAACCTTGGCAAGCGTGAAATTGTCGATACCCTAAGTGCCCGCGTCATCGAGTGCATCCGTACGGAGGTACCGTGGCGGCCCGGTGCCCGCGAGTTGCTCGACGCACTCTACGAAGCCGGGGTGCGGTGCGCCCTTGTGACGATGTCCGAAGGGCCCATGGCCAGGGAAGTGGTAGCCAGCCTCCCCAAGCCCTACTTCGAATTCCTTGTGACTGGAGATACGGTCCGCCGCGGCAAGCCCGATCCGGAGGCCTACCTCACCGCTGTGGAGCGGCTTCGCATGACGGATGCTGAACTGGCGCTCGGACAATGCGTCGCGTTGGAGGACTCCGTGCCCGGAGTAGCGGCCGCGATCGCCTCAGGTGTGGTTACGGTCGGCATTCCGCACCAGATGCCCCTCCCGGAAGATCCCCGCCGGACCACATGGGAAACCCTTGAGGGCAGGGGTGTCGCAGATCTCGAAGCCCTTGTTGCCGAGCGCGCAGCGGCCGGCCTTCTTGCCGGCGCCCTCCTCGGACAGGCGAAGTAAGTGAGCATTCCCCCAAACGCCGGCCAAAGGGCCCGCGGAAGCATGAAGGACGGCATCCCCCTTGGCCGGATCGCCGGCATCCCGGTCTATTTGGCCTACTCCTGGTTCATCATTGCAGCGTTCACGGTGATTGTTTACGGGCCTGCGTTGCTGTTGCGCAACCACTTCCTGGGGATCGGTGCGTATTTTGTTGCGTTCGCGTACGCGTTGCTCCTGGCGATTTCCGTGCTGGTCCACGAATTGGCCCATGCCTTGAGCGCTAAGGCCTTCAATTGGCCTACCGAAAAGATCGTGCTCAATCTCTGGGGCGGCCACACGCAGTTCGAAAGCTACACTGCGTCCCCAGGTCGTTCAGTCGTTGTTGCCTTGGCCGGGCCGGTCGCGAACTTTGTGCTCGCGGGGGCGGCTTGGCTTTTGCTGGCGGCGGGGGTATTCACTGGGGTCGCTGACACCTTGACGAATATCCTCATGTGGGCAAATTTCCTGATCGGCGTGTTCAACGTACTCCCGGGCCTTCCCCTCGATGGCGGCCGCCTTGTGGAATCTGCCGTCTGGAAAGCCACGGGCAGCCAGGAAAAAGGAACGATTGCTGCCGGATGGGCAGGCCGGGTCATCGTCGTTGTCCTGGTCGTGTGGTTCTTCGCCTTGCCTTTGCTGAGCGGCAACTCGCCGGACCTCAGCTTGCTGCTTGTCACCCTCCTCGTCTGCAGCTTCTTGTGGATGGGGGCGTCCGGGGCCATCAATAGCGCGACCCTTCGCAGCCGCGTGCATTTGGTGAGCGCCGCCGCCCTGGCCGAACCCGCCGTCGGGATTCCCAACTCAGCAACCGTTGCGGATGTCCTGAGCGTGGCTCCCCACGGTTTTCCCGCCGTCGTGATCTGCGCGCCGGATGGCCGACCGCAAGGGGTGGTGGACCCGGCCGCCATCGCCGCTGTGCCGCCGTCGGAGATCTACGGGACCTTCGTCACAGCGGTTTCCACGCCGCTCGCGGACGGTGCCTACGTGCCCTGGACTTCGAGCGGCCAGGAACTCATCCAATACCTGGCCCAACTCAACGGTGGCGAGTACGCGGTGGTGGACGATGCCGGCGTCGTGACGGGCCTCCTGCGGCAGCAAACCGTAGTGACAGCCATTACAGGTAAAGAAGCCCGGCGGAGCGGGCGCCCCTAGGAGCTTGCCGGTAGAGTTACCTGCCGGTCGCGAATTAACCCGGCCGGCAGAGCGCAGCACCGAGCAGCAACTACGGCAACAATTGACGGCCCAGCCGTACAGGAGCGAGGAACCACCCATGAGCAGCGAAACCGCCGCCAACCACAAGGCAACCGGCATCGCCGAACCCGTCATCCAGCCGACCGGCGCTGCCCGGCGCAGGGGACCGTTCCGTGTCGGCGAGCGGGTCCAGCTCACGGACGAACGCGGCCGGATGAACACCATTACGCTGGAAGAAGGCGGAGCCTTCCACACGCATCGGGGCTTCCTGAACCACGATGAAATCATCGGCCAGGTAGATGGCTCAGTGGTGGCCAACAACATCGGGCAGCAGTACCAGACGTTGCGTCCGCTGCTCTCGGACTTCGTCTTGTCCATGCCGCGTGGTGCCGCGGTGGTATATCCGAAGGACGCCGGGCAAATCGTCACCATGGCGGACATCTTTCCCGGTGCCCGCGTAGTCGAGGCCGGAGTCGGGTCCGGCGCCCTGTCGATCTCCCTGCTCCGGGCCATCGGTGACGGCGGTTACCTGCACTCGTTCGAGCGGCGCGAAGAGTTCGCGGATATCGCCCGAGGCAACGTAGAGACGATCTTCGGCGGCCCGCACCCTGCCTGGAAAATCTCCTTGGGCGACTTCCAGGAAGAAGTTGTCCGCAGCGAAAAGCCGGGATCCGTCGACCGCGTGGTCCTTGACATGCTCGCCCCTTGGGAATGCCTCGACGCCGTTGCGACGGTCTTGGCGCCGGGCGGCGTCTGGATCAACTACGTCGCAACCGTCACGCAGCTTTCCCGCACCGCCGAGGCAATCCGTGCCGACGGCCGCTTCACCGAACCGGATGCGTGGGAGTCCATGGTCCGCGGTTGGCACCTTGAGGGCCTGGCCGTGCGGCCAGACCACCGGATGGTGGCCCATACTGGTTTCCTCCTCGTGACGCGGCGGCTTGCCGACGGCGTGACGGGTATTTCCGTGAAGCGACGCCCGTCCAAGACCGAGTTCAGCGAAGAGGACCTGAACGCGTGGACACCCGGCGCCGTGGGGGAGCGGTCCGTGTCGGACAAGAAACTGCGCCGCGCGGCCCGGGACGCGATTGCCGGCACGAACGTCAAGGATGACCCCGCGCCGGGGCAGTAGCCGAAGATCACAAACTGGCCGGTATTCCGAATGTCACAGGTTTCACAACGCTTTTGAGGGCTAAGGTCTATTTATAGAAAGCGGAAGGAGCTGATGCTTCGTGGATACGTCGAACAATGACTTCGGGCGCTCAACACCTGAAGAGTCATCGAACAAGGCTGTGGCTGAAGGAAAAGTGGGGCATGGAGGCGGAGTAGTCCAACCAGTGGAGGACTCCGGCGAACTCACTGTCGCGGAACGCCAAATAAACATCCTTCGCGACAAACTTCGCCATATCGACCGCCAGTTGGCCACCGCCACGCAGAACAACACCAAGCTCGTAAACATGCTGGAAACGGCCAAAGCCGAAATCCTGCGCCTCAAGGGAGCGCTCGAACAGGACGGACAACCGCCCTATAGCTTTGGAACCATCCTGCAGATCAACCCCAGGCGCCAGCCCACAGCGGGCAGCACCGGCCAGGCGGCAACCGAGGAATCGGTGGACATTTTCAACGCCGGCCGGAAGATGAGGGTGGGCGTCAGCCCCTTGGTCAACATCAACCACCTCGCGGTGGGCCAGGAAGTCCTCCTCAACGAGGCGCTGCTCGTGGTGACCGGACTGGGCTACGAACGCGCGGGAGAACTCGTAACGCTCAAGGAACTGCTCGGCACAGACCGCGCCTTGGTGGTCGGGCGGGCAGACGAGGAGCGCGTCGTCCGGCTTTCGGGCGCCTTGCAGAAGGAACGCTTGCGCGTCGGCGATGCCTTGTCGCTCGATTCGCGTACCGGCTATGCCCTTGAGAAAGTGCCCAGGGCGGAAGTCGAAAACCTGGTCCTCGAAGAAGTCCCGGACATAACGTACGAGGACATCGGTGGCCTGGGGCCGCAGATCGAACAGATCCGCGACGCCGTCGAACTTCCGTTCCTGCACCCTGACCTGTACCGCGAACACGGACTCAAGGCACCCAAGGGCATCCTGCTCTACGGTCCTCCCGGTTGCGGAAAGACCCTCATCGCGAAGGCCGTAGCCAATTCATTGGCTGCCAGGGCATCCGAGCGGGCGGGCAACCTGGACCTGAAGAGCTACTTCCTGAACATCAAGGGTCCCGAGCTCCTGGACAAGTATGTCGGCGAGACTGAGCGCCACATCCGTTTGATCTTCGCCCGGGCACGCGAAAAGGCCTCGGACGGTAGCCCGGTAGTCGTGTTTTTCGACGAGATGGACTCCCTGTTCCGCACGCGCGGCACAGGCGTTTCATCCGACGTCGAAACGACCATCGTGCCGCAACTCCTCAGCGAGATCGACGGCGTCGAACGGCTGGACAACGTGATCGTCATCGGCGCGTCAAACCGCGAAGACATGATCGACCCCGCGATCCTCCGCCCCGGGCGACTGGACGTGAAGGTTAAGATCCAGCGGCCCGATGCCGAGGCAGCCGCTGATATCTTCGCGAAGTACATCACCACCGATCTCCCGTTCCATCCGACGGACCTCGCCGAGCACCGCGGAGACGTCCAGGCTACGGTGGACGCCATGATCCAGCGGACCGTAGAAGCGATGTACTCCACGGAGAAGTCGAACGAGTACCTCGAAGTGACCTATGCCAACGGTGACACCGAGATGCTCTACTTCAAGGACTTCAACTCCGGCGCCGTTGTCCAAAACGTCGTGGACCGGGCCAAGAAGTACGCGATCAAGGATCTCCTGCTCACCCACCAGAAGGGGCTGCGGATCGACCACCTCCTGCGAGCCGTCGTCGACGAATTCCGCGAGCACGAGGACATGCCGAACACCACCAACCCGGATGACTGGGCGCGCATCTCCGGGAAGAAGGGTGAACGCATCACCTATATCCGCACCATCGTCCAGGGCAAAGCCGGCCAGGAGCCCGGGAAGTCGATCGAAACGACTCCCAACACCGGCCAATACCTGTGACGGCCCGGCCGGAAGCCCTGCCCTCGGAGAAACTCCCCGCGGGCGGGGCCATGCGGGTCATGGGTTCGGAAACCGAATACGGCATCCACGCGCCCTCGGCTCCCGGGGCGAACGCCACGATGATGTCTGCGCGCATCATCCAGGCGTATGCCAACCTCACCCGCCAACGGGCTGCTGGCGGCGCCGAAACCCGCTGGGACTATACGGACGAGGAACCGCTGCACGATGCCCGCGGCTGGACCCTTGAGCGCAGCGCGGCGGATCCCAGCCAATTGACGGACAGGCCGCCCGTGCTCGACGCCGAAGCCGTTGCGTTGGCGTACGGCCGGCAGGAACTCGAAGCTGACGGCGGTGACGAATCGGGCTCGCTCCTGATGAACATGGTCCTCGGCAACGGGGCCCGCCTGTACGTGGATCACGCCCATCCGGAATACTCCAGCCCCGAGGTCACGAATCCCCGCGATGCAGTTGCGTGGGATGCCGCCGGCGACCTCGTCGCCTTGGCCACCGTACGGAAGGTCGCGGCGGATCCCGATTTGCCGGCAATCAACCTGTACAAGAACAACACCGACAACAAGTCAGTGTCCTACGGCTCGCATGAGAACTACCTCATGCCCCGCTCGGTCCCGTTCGGCGAGATCGTCCGGGGCCTGACTCCGTTCTTCGTCACACGGCAGGTCATCTGTGGCGCAGGCAGGCTCGGGCGGGGCCAGGACGGCTCCGGCGCCGGCTTCCAGGTCAGCCAGCGGGCTGACTTCTTCGAGGCCGAAGTAGGGCTGGAAACCACCATCAGGCGCCCGATCATCAACACCCGGGACGAACCGCACGCCACTGCGGACAAGTACCGGCGCTTGCACGTCATCATCGGCGACGCCAACCTGAGCCAAGTCTCCAACTACCTGAAGTTCGGCACCACGGCGTTGGTGCTGAGCCTCATCGAAGCCGGGAAGGCGCCAAAGATCGAGGTCCACGAGCCTGTGGCCGCCCTTCAGGCCATCAGCCACGACACATCTTTGACGGCGACCGTCAAGCTGCTCGACGGCAGACGGGTCACGGCGTTGGACATCCAGTGGATGTACTACGAGGCCGCGGCCAAACTTGCCCAGGAGACGGGCGTCTCGGACGCCTTCACCGGCGACGGGCATACACGTGAGGTCCTGGACAGGTGGGAATCCACCTTGGCGCTGTTGGGGAGCAATCCCGGGGCTGCGGCGTCGTCGGTCGAATGGCTTGCCAAAATGTCCCTCCTGAACGGCTACCGGAACCGTGACGGGCTTGAGTGGAACGACGCACGATTGGGCCTTGTGGACCTGCAATGGTCCGACGTCAGGCCCGAGAAGGGGCTGTATTACCGCTTGCTGTCCCGCGGCCGCATGCAGTCACTCGTCGACGACGCCACTATCGCCCGGGCAGTCTTCGAACCGCCGTCGGACACCAGGGCGTACTTCCGCGGGATGTGCGTCTCGACCTTCGGCAAGGACGTTGTCGGCGCGAGCTGGGATTCGGTCATTTTCGACGTCCCGGGAATCGGAAAGCTCCAGCGGGTTCCCACCCGTGAACCGCTCCGGGGCACCGAGGCGCTGACGGGCCAGCTCTTCCGGAAGCACGATACCGCGGGGGCTTTTCTTCGGGAATTGCTCGGTTTGGATCAGGCCCCGCCGGCCTGAACCGGTGAGTCGGGCGGGCCGTCACCGCGGCTCGCAAGCAAACCGTAAAAACCGCAGCGGCGCGGCCTCCTGCGTGGCAGTATGGCATTACAGGAAGTCCCCTCGGCGGGGGATGGACAGAATGGAGAAGGAAATGGCAGCTCAGGAGCAGCAGCAACCGCAATCGCGGGACGTTGAGGTCGAAACCGACGTCCCCGAGGCGCCACCCGCGGCACCGGAAGCACAGGCGTCAGTCGCGACGCAGGGCGTCGATGACCTCCTGGACGAAATCGACGGCGTCCTCGAGTCCAACGCCGAAGAATTCGTGCGGGCATTCGTGCAAAAAGGCGGCCAGTAACAAACCCCAGCTAATCCAAAGGCCCGGTCGGCGCGAGGCCGCCGGGCATCGGACGTCAGAGTCGAAGGAGCGCAGCAATGCAGGATCCAGCAGCCGGCCATCTGGCCACCCAGGCAACGTCTTCGTTTACCGAGCATCTGCAACGCTCCCGGCCTGAACTCCTTCCCTTCAATCAAGCGCTGCCGGCGGGACATATCCCGCCGGTGCCGCATGGGACCACCATTGTGGCGCTCAGTTATCCCGGCGGCGTCCTGGTAGCGGGCGATCGCCGCGCCACGATGGGGAACGTCATCGCCAGCAGGCACATTGAGAAGGTGTTCCCGGCCGACGAATACTCGGTCCTTGGGATCGCCGGCACCGCAGGCCTTGCCATTGACATCATCCGTTTATTCCAGGTGGAGCTGGAACACTACGAGAAGATCGAAGGAACCCTTCTCAGCCTGGACGGCAAAGCCAACCGCCTGGGTGCCATGATCCGCGGCAACCTCGGCATGGCAATGCAGGGCCTCGCAGTGATCCCGCTCTTTGCGGGCTTCGATCTGGTGTCCGGCGTGGGCAGGTTGTTCTCGTACGACGTCACTGGCGGACGATACGAGGAAATAGAGCATCATTCGGTGGGTTCCGGCTCCGTATTCGCGCGAGGCGCGCTGAAGAAGCTCTGGCGGCCGAACCTCACGGAGGACGAAGCTGTCGCCGTCGCGATGGAAGCCCTCTACGACGCCGCCGACGACGACTCGGCCACGGGCGGCCCGGATCCGGTCCGCCAACTCTGGCCAGTTGTCTACACGGTCAATCGCGCCGGTGCCCGCCGGATCTCCGAACGGGAATTGGCCGCGATTGCCGAATCCATTGTCGAGTCGCGTGCAGTTGCCGGACGGGAGGCCTGAGATGACACAGCAGTTCTACGTATCGCCCGAGCAACTTATGAAGGACCGTGCGGATTTCGCGCGGAAGGGCATCGCCCGGGGCCGCTCCGTCGTCGTGATCAGCGGCGCTGACGGAATTGCCCTGGTCGCGGAGAATCCCTCGCCCTCCCTGCATAAGATCGGGGAAATCTACGACAAAATCGCGTTCGCGGCCGTCGGCAAGTACAACGAGTTCGAAAGCCTTCGTCAAGCAGGCGTGCGCTACGCGGATGTCCGCGGCTACTCCTATGACCGTGAGGACGTCACCGCCCGCGGACTGGCGAGCGTCTACGCCCAAAGCCTGGGCGCGGTCTTCACCGCTGAGCAGAAGCCGTTCGAAGTGGAACTGGCCGTCGCTGAAGTGGGGCGCACCCAAGAGCAGGACCATCTTTACCGCTTGACCTTTGACGGTTCCATCGCGGACGAAAACGGCTTCGTGGTGATGGGCGGCGTGGCCGAGCAGGTCGCCGGGGTAGTTGCGGCCGGGTGGCACGCGGATCTTGGCCTCGCGGATGTATTGCGGCTGGCCGTCAAGGCGCTGGCCACGGACAAGGAAGTGGACGCCTTGCCGGGTACCGCCGTCGAGGCCGCTGTCCTGGATCGAAGCTCCGAGAGCGGACGTGGATCGCGCCGCGCCTTCCGGCGTCTTCGGGCGGAAGAAATCACGCAGCTGCTGACAGGGGAGGCCTGACATGGACAAAAGGATTTTCGGCATCGAGACCGAATTCGGCATTTCCTATTCGAGTCCGGACTCCCGGCCCCTCGCCCCTGAAGAAGTAGCTCGGTACCTCTTCCGCAAGGTGGTGAGCTGGGGCCGGTCATCGAATGTCTTCCTCACCAACGGCTCCCGGCTGTACCTTGACGTGGGCTCCCACCCCGAATACGCGACGGCGGAGTGCGATGACCTTGCCCAGCTGATAGCCCATGACCGGGCGGGCGAGCTTATTCTCGACGACCTCGTCGAGGAGGCACAGGGACGCCTGGCGGCGGAAGGTTTCAACGGGACGGTGTACCTGTTCAAGAACAACACCGACTCGGCCGGAAACTCCTATGGCAGCCACGAGAACTACCTCATCCCGCGGCGCGGCGAGTTTTCCCGGCTCGCCGAGATCCTGATTCCCTTCCTGGTCACCCGTCAATTGATCGCCGGTGCGGGCAAGGTCCTCAAGACTCCACACGGAGCCACCTTCGCGTTTTCCCAGCGGGCCGACCACATCTGGGAAGGCGTGTCATCGGCCACCACCCGGTCCCGGCCGATCATCAACACCCGGGACGAACCACACGCAGATGCCGAGTTCTTCCGTCGCCTGCACGTGATTGTGGGCGATTCCAACATGTCCGAAACAACCGCGTTGTTGAAGGTGGGAACCGTGGACTTGCTGCTGCGGATGATCGAGGCCGGCGTGATCATGCGCGACATGCGCATGGAGAACCCCATCCGCAGCATCCGTGAGATCTCCCACGACCTGAGCGGCAAGGCGTTGGTACGGCTGGCCAACGGGCGGCAGTTGACGGCCCTGGACATCCAGAGGGAGTACCTGTCCAAAGTCAGCGCTTTTGTGGCGTCGAACGGTGCCCATAACCAACACGTCCCGCTCATCCTGGACCTGTGGGAGCGGACGCTGGACGCCATTGAGAGCGGCGACTCCAGCGGAGTGGATACCGAGGTCGACTGGGCCATCAAGAAGAAGCTGATGGACGGCTACATGCGCCGCCATGGAATCGGCTTGGATTCCCCGAGGATCGCCCAATTGGATCTGACGTACCACGACATCTCCCGCAAGCGCGGCCTTTTCTTCCTGCTTCAATCGAGGGGCGCTGCCCGCCGTCTCGTGGCGGATACCGACATCAAGGACGCGGTTGACGCGCCGCCCCAGACAACCAGGGCCAAACTCCGCGGCGATTTTGTCCGCCGGGCGCAGGAACTCGGACGCGACTACACGGTGGATTGGGTCCATTTGAAGCTGAACGATCGCGCCCACCAGACGATCCTGTGCAAGGATCCGTTCCGTAGCGTTGACGAACGGGTGGATGCCCTGCTGGACTCGATGGGCTGACTCCCAGCTTCACCCGCTATTCTGGAGGTTGGCCTTAAGAAGGCCTTTACGCGCATGGCCGGGCAAAGCACGGCCATGCTCTCCTTTTGCCCCGACGAAAGTTCAGTGTGTGCGACGTCTTCTAGCAATTCTCATCCCTGCCATCTTGCTGCTTACGGCTTGCGGAGGAAGCCCGGCACCGGCACCATCCGCCGAACCGACCAGCCAGTCCTCCGGCGATGTGGCCAAGCTGGATTCCCTCAAAATCACCGACAACGGCGACAACAAGGCGCCGGGCCTGGACTTCACCAAGCCCCTGGACGTCTCCCAACCGACCATCAAGTTGATCAATGACGGCACCGGCGACAAAGTAAAGGCCGGCCAGATTGTCGGCATGTCTTACGTGACTGTTGACGGCAAGGATGGCAAGACCGTCGACGATTCCTTCCCGAACGGTCCACAGCCCCTCGAACTCAACGACACCTTCAAGAGCGGCAACGAGATCATATACAACGCCCTCGTCGGTGCGAAGGTGGGCGCGTACCTGGCGTTCGCGGCTCCCGGCACCGCGGCTTCCGGTGAGACGCCGGCCACTTCGGCCCAATTGGCCGTGCTTAAGATCGTGTCGGCGAAGGATGCGCCCAAGGCCCTGGACAAGCCCGAGGGCGACGTCGTCACTCCTCCCGCCGGACTTCCTACCGTCAAGGTGGATAACAATGGGGTTCCGCAGATTTCCGTTGCTGGCGTGAAGCCGCCCACTAGCCTGATTTCCCAGGATCTCATCAAGGGCAAGGGCGATGTCGTCAAGGCAACGAGCACCGTCATGGCCAACTATGTCGGCGTGACTTTGTCCGATGGCAAGCCGTTCGATTCGAGCTACGATGACAGCTTCGGCCACAAGGGCGTTGCTACCTTCCCTCTCACCAACGTGGTCAAGGGCTGGACCCAGGGCCTCACGGGCAAGACGGTTGGCTCCCGCGTGCTCCTTGTCATCCCGAAGGCCTTGGCTTACCCGGATGCGACGCCCGGCAGCGGACAGCCGGTGGGAGACCTCGTCTTTGTTGTCGACATCCTTGGCGCCTACTAGCCTGTTCTGAGCATCGCCAACGCGTTTCAAACTATTTGAGGAGTATCCATGTCATTTGGTCAGCGTGACTATGACCGCACGAAGCCGGAAATCGACTTCCCGGAGGGCGACGTTCCCACCGAGCTCGTCATCAAGGACATCATCGTCGGTGACGGGCAGGAAGCCCAGGCAGGCGACACCGTTTCCACGCACTACGTGGGCGTCGCATGGTCCACCGGCGAGGAATTCGACGCCTCCTGGGGCCGCGGCGCTCCGCTGGACTTCCGCGTCGGCGTCGGCCAGGTCATCCAGGGTTGGGACCAGGGGCTGCTCGGCATGAAGGTCGGCGGGCGCCGCCGCTTGGAGATCCCGTCCGAGCTCGCTTACGGCTCCCGCGGTGCCGGTGCGGCCATCAAGCCCAACGAGGCCTTGATCTTCGTCGTGGACCTCGTCGCAGTCCGCTAATTTCCACACCGCTGGAAAGCACGTCCGCAGCCGGAGAAATCCGGCCGCAGACGTGCTTTCTGCCTTTAACCGCGGAGTTTAGTAACGTTGCCCTCGTGTCCGCTTCCCGTACCGAACGACTCCTGAACCTGCTCATTGCGCTGCTCGACACCAAATACGGGCTGTCCCGGGCCGTCCTCAGGGAGAAGGTCTACCACTCGGCCGGAGACGGCGACGCCGCTTTCGGCCGCATGTTTGAACGGGACAAGGCGGACTTGAAGCAGTTCGGCTTCGAGATCGAGACGATCCTCGAGCAAGGCCTTGGCTCCGACGATCCCGCGTCCACGCGTTACCGCATCGGCAAGGAATCCAACACCCTTCCGGACGTGCACCTGACTCCCGCAGAGGGGACGGTCCTCCTCCTCGCGGCACAGTTGTGGGAACGCGCCGCGCTCGGCTCCGCCGCCGCAAGCGCGCTGCGTAAGCTGCAGGCATCCGGGGGCCTGGCCGACGTCGAACTTCCTGCCGGCGTCCAGCCTCGCATCAAGCCGGCGGGCCAGGCGTTCGACGACATCATTGGCGCGATGAACGGCAAGCATCCCGTCAGTTTCGGCTACAGGGCCGCCAGTACCGGCCTGGAAGAAGACCGAATCGTGGAGCCTTGGGGCCTCGGGAGCCGCTTCGGCCAGTGGTACCTCGTGGGTTTCGACCGGGAGCGGAAGGCGAAACGCTTCTTCCGCCTGTCCCGCATGACCACTGACGTCCACGTCGAGGCGCGGGACCATTGCGAGATTCCCTCCGGGTTTGATACCCGGGCCGAGCTTGACAGCCTCAACGAGCTTCCCTTGCAGGAGGCCTCCCTCGAAGTTGCCGAAGGCCGGCTGCTTGGGCTGCGGAAGCGCGCGGTAGACACCACGAGTCTTGCCTCCGGGCCGGGGAGGGATGGACTTTCGGTGCTGTTCCGGGACACCGAGTCGCTCGCCGAGGAACTCGCTTCCTACGGTCCCCACGTGGGGGTCGTCGGCCCGCCCGAGTTGCGGGACGCCGTCGTTCGCCGCCTCGAAGGTGCGGCCGCGTTCGCGGCGGCTCCCGACGTCGAAATCCGTTTTCCCGATGCCGGTCCCGCGCCCCGGGCGCGCAAGCGCACGTCCGAGGACCAGCTCAGCCGCATGCTGCAATTGGTCCCGTTCCTGGTCCATAACCAGGGCTTGCCCATCCAGGAGGTGGCGGACCGCTTCGGGATAAGCCGCAAAGAGCTCATCGAGGACTTGAAAATCCTGATCTGCTCGGGACGGCCCGAGGGCTATCCGGACGACTTGTTCGATATTGATTGGGAAAACGAGCACGTTTACATCCGGGAGCATCTCGAACTTAACCGGCCCATCCGATTCAGCGTCGACGAAGCGTGCGCGTTGCTGACCGGCCTCGCTACGCTGAACGGCCTGCCCGCCCAGGGCGGCTTGTCCGAGGACGAGCAAAGCGGGGCCCTGGAATCCGTGACGTTGAAGCTCACGGGCGCGGCCGGCGAAGCGGGACGATTGGGAGCCGCCGTCGCCGTGCCGCCGGTGGCTCCCGCTGAAGCCTCAGCCTTCGAAGTCATCACTACGGCGATCCAGGAGGGGAGCCAGCTGCACTTGAGCTATTTTTCGCAGCAACGCGACTCCGTCTCCGAACGGGATGTCGACCCCCGGCGCCTCTACTCGCTGGACAGCACGTGGTACTTCGAAGCGTATTGCCACAGCAAAGCCGGCCTCCGCAATTTCCGCTTGGACCGGATCGAGAAAATCGCCCCCAACGGGCACCGGGTTTCCACGGGCGCGGAGGCCCAAGCGAGCACCCCGGTGAAGCTCTACACGCCGAACGACGACGACGTCGTCGTGGTCCTGCACTTGACCCGCCAAGGCGCCGGCCTGGCGGATGACTACTACGCCGAACGTACGGCGGCGCTTCCCGACGGCGGGTTGCTCGCCGAGGTCAGGTTCGGCAACGCGGACTGGCTGCCCATGTTCGTTGCCCAGCATGGCGGTGCCGTGCGGATCCTCGATCCCAAGGAACTGGCCGACGCCTCGCTTGCGTGGTTGGAAGCGGCGCTTGGCCAGTACCGGATGAAGGCTGGATAGACTACACAGATGCCTTGGTGGACTTGGATCCTTTTGTGGGTTGCCCTGATTGCTGTGACGTTGCTTTGCTACGTTTTCATGGGCATACGGTTGTTCCGGAAGTTCATGGCGATGCTCCATGAGTTGAGTGCCGCGGGGGAGGAGTTGGGGCGCCCCCTGCACCCCTCCCTGCCGGTAGGGGACGACGGCGTTCCGTCGCCGAAGGTGTTCGGTGCGGCCGTTTTTGCCTCACCGGAGCAGATGCGTCATGATTACGTGACGGCCAAGGCCTCCCGCCGGGAAGTTCGTCGCCAGAGGCGCGTCAAGCGCAAAGCGGAACGGGGCCAACCCCAGTCCCTGCACGACATCGAATTCAGTTAGACGTAGGATGTATTCCAACGAAAGGACTTCCCAACATGAGGCTTGAAGGCTGGCATATCGTCATCATCGTCGTATTGGCCCTGGTGCTCTTTGCGGCTCCTAAGCTGCCTTCCATGGCGCGGAGCCTCGGCCAGTCCATGCGCATTTTCCGGTCCGAGGTTCGCGAGATGAAGAAGGACGGATCAACGGACGCGAGCGGCGATACCGAACCGGTTGAGGGCAAGGTAGTCGGTCACCCGGACCAGAAAAGCAAGAACGCCGGCGAGACTGACGTTCCGCCGGGCACTCGTCTCTGACAAGTGGTGTATGCGAACACGTGGTGCAAGTGAATAATCGAAAAGCCAATCCTGAAGGAAGGATGGCGCTGCTCGATCACCTGAAGGAATTGAAGAACAGGCTCTTCAAAGCTGCGATCGCCGTCATCCTCGGGACCATTGTGGGCTTTATTGTCTACCAGCCGCTTCTAGCAGCATTGGTCAAGCCCATCAAGGACCTCAACGAGCAGCACGGCAGGCAAGCTGCGCTTAACTTCGACGGGGTTGCGAGTTCCTTCGACCTGATGATCCAGGTCTCAGTGTTCCTCGGCGTCATCATCGCCAGCCCGGTATGGATATACCAGTTGTGGGCATTTATCGTGCCCGGACTGCACAAGAACGAACGCCGGCTTGCCTTGTCGTTCGTTGCCGCTGCAGTGCCCCTTTTCATTGGCGGTGTCGTGCTGGCTTGGCTCGTCCTTCCGAATGCTGTCCGGGTCCTGACCGAGTTCACTCCGCAAGGAGGCTCAAACTTCATCAGTGCGGATGTGTACCTCGCATTTGTCATCCGGTTGTTGCTGGCGTTTGGTGTTGCTTTCCTGATTCCGGTCGTCTTGGTAGGCCTGAATATGGCCGGCATTGTCAAAGGCCAGCGACTTCTCAAGAGCTGGCGGATCACCGTCTTCCTCGTATGCCTGTTTGCGGCCATGGCCGCACCCGGTGCTGATGCCATGAGCATGTTCTACCTGGCTGTACCCATGCTTTTGCTGTTTTTTGCTGCCATTGGAATCTGCCTTATCAACGACAAACGCCGTGTGCGCCGCCAGGCCAAGGTCTCGGCTGAGACGGAGGCCACGGCGGACGTCGCCACTCCCGCCTCGGATCTGGAGAACCTGTAGCCTTCCGGCCACTAGGCTTGAAGCATGTCTTCCAATTCCGGGGCACTCTCGCCCTCAGAAGCGTTCCAAGCAGCAGCGGAGCGGAGTGCCGAAGCCAAAACGTACCTCGGCACTTTCGTCCGGTCCCTGGAGTTCGAGCTCGACGATTTCCAGCGTGAGGCCTGCCGCTCCCTCCAGGAAGGCAAGGGAGTGCTGGTCGCGGCCCCGACAGGTGCAGGGAAGACGATCGTCGGCGAGTTCGCCATCTACCTTGCGCTCGAGCGGGGATTGAAGGCTTTCTATACCACGCCGATCAAGGCGTTGAGCAACCAGAAGTTCTCCGAGCTGTCCGCGAAGTACGGTGCGTCGAACGTCGGGCTGCTGACCGGGGATACAACGATCAACGGTGAAGCGCCCGTTGTAGTGATGACCACCGAAGTCCTGCGGAACATGCTCTACGCTGACTCGGATACACTCGGCGACCTCGGCTACGTGGTGATGGACGAGGTGCACTACCTCGCGGACCGGTTCCGGGGTGCTGTGTGGGAAGAAGTGATCATCCACTTGCCCAGCGAGGTCCAAGTGGTTTCCCTCAGCGCTACGGTCTCGAACGCCGAGGAGTTTGGTGCCTGGCTGGACACCGTGCGCGGGCACACCGACGTCATCGTCTCCGAGCACCGCCCCGTTCCTTTGTGGCAGCACGTCATGGTCGGCCGCGAAATCGTGGACCTCTTTGCCGGGGACACGAGCTTTGACGAGATCGCGCCCGGCGCCCCGGAACCTGGTTCAAGCGTGCCGGTAGTGTCCGCTGGGAAGGACCGGAATTCCCGCCAGAAGGAATTCGAGGTCAACCCCGAATTGTTGTCCATGGCCAGGGCGGAGAGCCAAATGAACTCCCGGGCCCGGTACGGACACGGCGGCCGCAACCGCCGAGGGCAGGACCGGCAGCGCAATTCCGGTTCCGGGGAACAGCGCAGTCCCGTGCGGAAGGCCAGCCGTCCCCAGATCATCGCCAGCCTGGACCGGCAAGGACTCCTCCCCGCAATCACCTTCATCTTTTCCCGCGCTGGCTGCGACGGCGCGGTGGCGCAATGTGCCGCCGCGGGGCTATGGCTCACCACCGAGCGTGAACAGCGGATCATAGCCTCGAGGGTGGACGAGGCAAGCCGCGAGATTCCGGCCGACGACCTTGATGTGCTGGGCTTCTGGAGTTGGCGCGACGGGCTCCTTCGAGGCCTCGCCGCCCACCACGCCGGTCTGTTGCCGACCTTCAAGGAAGTGGTCGAGAACCTCTTCGCCGATGGCCTGGTGAAGGCCGTGTTCGCCACGGAGACCCTCGCGCTTGGCGTCAACATGCCGGCCCGGTGCGTTGTCTTGGAGAAGCTCGACAAGTTCAACGGCGAGGCCCACGTGAATATCACCGCGGGGGAGTACACGCAGTTGACGGGCCGCGCGGGCAGGCGTGGAATCGACGTCGAAGGCCATGCCGTGGTCTTGTGGCAACCGGGAACCGACCCGACCGCCGTAGCCGGCCTGGCGTCAAGGCGGACTTATCCGCTGAATTCAAGTTTCCGGCCCACGTACAACATGAGCATCAACCTGATAGCCCAGTTCGGCCGAACCCGGGCGCGCCAGATCCTGGAATCCTCTTTCGCCCAGTTCCAGGCGGACCGCTCCGTGGTGGGGTTGGCACGGCAAGTGCGCAGCCGCGAGGAATCGTTGGCGGGATACGCGGAGTCCATGAAGTGCCACCTCGGCGACTTCACTGAATACGCCAAGCTCCGTCGCGATCTCAGCGACGCCGAGCAAATGGCCTCCAGGAGCACGTCCCGGGCGCGCAAATCCCTCACCGTCGACTCGCTCGCACGGCTCATGCCGGGGGACATCGTCAAGGTCAGCGGCGGACGGACGCCGGGTTACGCCGTCGTACTCAATGGCGACTCAAACTCGCGTGAACCGCGTCCGGCAGTGCTCTCCGAAGACAACCAGATGCACAGAATCGGCGTGTACGAGGTCGACGGACCGGTCTCTCCGGTGTCATGGGTGCGCATCCCGAAGTCGTTCAACGCCAAGCTGCCCAAGTCCCGCAGGGACCTCGCCTCAGCCATGCGGAACGCCGTGCGCGAGGGCCGCCCGCCCGCGCGCGGGTCCAGCAGGAACGAGGACTTCGGCCGTGCCCGATACCTGCCGGACCAGGAAAAGAGGATCGCCGACCTGCGGCGGGCCCTGCGTGCCCATCCCTGCCATGGATGCAGCGAGCGCGAAGACCACGCCCGGTGGGCCGAACGGTGGTGGAAGCTCCGCCATGAAACCGATGGCCTCGCACGGCAGATCCAGGGACGCACCAACACGATCGCGAAGACCTTCGACCGGGTGTGCGACGTCCTCGCCGGGTACGGTTACATCCAGGCGTCCGACGGCGGCAACGTCGCCATCGGCGCGGACGGCCAGCGCCTTCGGCGCATCTACGGCGAGAAGGACCTCCTGATTTCCCAAGCCATTCGACAGGGAGCCATCAAGGATCTCGATGCCGCAGAGCTCGCCGCCCTGGCGAGCACGATGGTTTACCAAGCCAAGCGGGACGACCGCGGCCTGCGTCCCAAGATGCCGTCTGTTTCACTCGAGACGGCGGTGGACATTGTGGTCCAGGAATGGTCCGTCCTTGAAGACATCGAAGACAAAAACCGCCTGCCCCTCACGGCGGAGCCCGAGCTCGGGTTGGTGTGGCCGATCTTCAAATGGGCCAAGGGCCGGCACCTCCAGGAGGTCCTGAGCGGAACGGACCTCGCGGCAGGCGATTTTGTGCGCTGGGCCAAGCAGGTAATCGATTTGCTGGACCAGATGGCCAAGATTCCCGGACTCGAACGCCGCCTGGCCAAAATCTGCCGTGAGGCGATCGACCTTGTCCGGCGCGGCGTCGTGGCGTATTCCAACGTCGCCTGATCCATTGCAGCTTCCACCTAGGAGTAACTCCATGACCCTTCCAGGCCTTCCCGCCGACATGCCTCAGCGCAAGGTCACGATGTACCGCAACGGCTCCGTCTATACCGCTGCGGATCCGTTCGCGACCGCCATGCTTGTGGACGGCGATACGGTCGCATGGGTTGGTTCGGAGCAGGCCGCGAGCTCGGTCGCCGATTCCTCGATGGAGATCATCGACCTCCGCGGCGCATTGCTCGCCCCCGGATTCGTCGATTCCCATGTGCACCTCAGCGAGACGGGAATCGCGGCTGATTCTTTGCAACTGGCCGAGGTGCGTTCGGCCCGCGAGCTGCTTGACGCCGTCGCCCGCGCCGCCGCAACCATTGGTTCTGACGGAACGGTGCTCGGGAACGGCTGGGACGAATCGCTGTGGGACGACGCCAGCCTGCCCACGCAGGATGAACTTGAACGCGCCGCAGGTGGCCGCAAGGTGTACCTCGCACGCGTCGACGCCCATTCCGGCCTGGTGTCGTCGTCGCTCGCGGCCGCGGCGGGCATCGAGGGGATGGACGGGCACGACGGCGGAGCGAGGGTCTTGCGGGCCGCCCACAATGCCTCGCGCCTGCAGGCCCGGCAGATGCCGCAAGGCGAGCGTCGACGCTATCAGGAACTTGCCCTCCGTGAGGCAGCGGCGAACGGTTATGTCGCTATGGCCGAAATGGCGGCCCCACACCTGTGCAGCATCGACGACCTACGGCTCTCGGCATCATGGAACGGCGGACCGGAGGCACTGCCCGAGGTATTGCCATACTGGGGCGAGCTCGCCTCATCGACCGAGCACGCCGCGGAGATCCTCGGGCGCCTGGAAGTTCCTGTCCTCGGCCTGGCCGGTGACCTGAACATCGACGGCTCCATCGGATCCAGGACGGCGGCTCTCAGCGAGGACTACGCGGATGCGCCTGGTGAGCGCGGCGGGCTGTACCTGTCAGTGGATGAAGCGGCGCGCCATATTGCGGCTTGTTCGACGCTCGGCATCCAAGCCGGCTTCCATGTGATTGGCGACGCCGGACTGAAGGCTGCATTGGACGCCTTGGACCAGGCCGCCGCGGAAGTGGGTGAGCAACGCGTTCGTGCCGCAGGGCATCGCCTTGAGCACGTGGAGATGGCGGACGCCGAGGATCGCGCCCGGCTTGCCAAATACTCTATTACGGTGAGCGCGCAGCCCGCCTTCGACGCCGCCTGGGGAGGGGCCGGGAAGCTCTACGAGCAACGCCTGGGCACCCGGAGCACCACCATGAATCCCTTCGCGTCCTACTATTCGGAGGGCGTACCGGTGTGCTTTGGAAGCGATAGCCCCGTGACCCCGCTGCGGCCTTGGTCGAGCGTCAGGGCCTGCTTGGAGCACAGCAACCCTGCGCAACGCATTTCAGCACGTGCCGCTTTCCTCGGCCACACGCGTGCAGGCTGGCGGGCCAGCAGGCAGCGGAACCCGCTCCTGGGGCAATTGGTTCCGGGCGCACCGGCGAGCTTCGCCGTGTGGGAAGTCGAAGAACTCATGGTCCAGGTGGCCGATGACAGGGTGCAGTCGTGGTCGACGGATCCGCGTGCGCGGACGCCCCTTCTGCCCGCGCTCGACAGCGGGAGCGATCCCGTGTGCTTGCAGACCGTTCGGGAGGGCCGCGAGCTCTTCGCCAATGGCGCATTGCGGTCATAGTCAAAAAGAACCGCTCGCCTTGAAGGCCGCTTGACCTGCGAGTTCGGGAGAATCCGCAGGTCAAGGCACGGTTGACAGGAATTGTTAAGCCCGTAGCATTTAGGCTCAACAGGCTGCCACAGCTAGTACCCGGTTGTCTGGCCGTGGTTCGGTGCAGCCGGCGCGACGCGTCGGCCGCAGCGTTTCCCGAACCGCGGCACTCGTAGTGGGCAGGTCCGCCGCGCAGCAGAAAACGGTTCGGTCCCGGGATGGAACGGGGATCGGCACTGGACCTGGGCCGGTGGACCTGCCCGCGGCCACGAGTTGCCGAGCCTGCTTGTGGCCGGCGCCACACGAGCGCGGGATGGTCGAAAAAGTCGCCCTATAATGGAGAGTTGCGCCTGAATGCCAGCCTCGCTGCTTCTCCGGCTCACTGACCGCTTCCCTTAAGGAAAGGCCTCTTCTTGCGTGTCCTGACGATCATCCCCACGTACAACGAGCTGGAATCGCTGCCCAAGACGCTCGGACGCCTGCGCGCGGCCGTGCCCGCTTCGGATGTCCTGGTTGTCGACGACAACAGCCCTGACGGCACGGGACAACTCGCCGACGGCATTGCAGCCGAGGATAGCCAGGTCCATGTCCTGCACCGCAAGGGCAAGGAGGGCCTCGGGGCCGCGTACATTGCCGGGTTCAAGTGGGGCATGGCGGCCGGCTATGACGTCCTCGTGGAGATGGACGCAGATGGTTCGCACCAGCCCGAGCAGTTGCCGCTGTTGCTCGAAGCAATCAACGACGGCGCTGACCTCGCGATGGGTTCGCGCTGGGTTCCCGGTGGCGGCACGGTCAACTGGCCCCTTTACCGGCAGGCGATTTCCCGGACGGGAAGCACCTACTCGCGGATCATGCTTGGCATGAAGGTCAAAGACATCACAGGTGGCTACCGGGCCTTCCGGCGGAGCACGCTCGAGGCGCTGAACCTCGATGCCGTGGAGTCCGTGGGATACGGCTTCCAGGTGGATCTGGCGTGGCGCGTCGCCAAGCTCGGATTGACGATCGTCGAACGTCCCATTACGTTCGTGGAGCGCGAACTCGGCGCTTCCAAGATGAGCGGCAACATCGTGGTTGAGGCCATGATCAACGTCACCAAATGGGGCCTGGCCGCGCGCTGGGAAAAGCTGACCGGGAAGAAGAAATCCGCGGTCTCGAAGTAGCGCGTCCCCGGAGAAAGCCCGCAGCACTGGATTTGATAAAGGACAAGGTCCGCACCCTGAACGGGTGCGGACCTTGTCTTTGTTTTGTGCGTCGAATGCGCGATTAGGCCGAGCGGCGCTCTCCGCGGCGTTCACGCAGGATGTTCAAGCGGTCTTCGAGGATCTGCTCCAGCTCGGGGAGGCTGCGGCGCTCGAGAAGCATGTCCCAGTGCGTGCGCACGGCCTTCTCGCTGTTGTCCACCGGGCGTTCACCATCAACCAAAAGCGCTTCCTTGCCGGTTTTCGAAACCCAGACAGGGGGAATTTCGGCTTCGGAAGAGAATGTCACGAAGACCTGCTCCCCGTCGGCGCAACGGTATTCAACCCGCTGACGAGGTGCCGGCTCCACACCGGATTCGGTTTCCATGCTCTGGGCGCCAAGACGCATGCCCCGCAGGCTGCGATCGCTCATGATTACTCCCTCTATCTGTCCGCGGAGCCAGGCTCCACGCTAGCCGGACGTCGTCTGGACGCCGCCCGGGCTACTGTATGCACACGTTGCATCAATAGATGAAACGCCTGACCAAGCGTAAATGTTCCGCCCGGACTGAACCGGCCGGACAAATACACCATTATACGCGGAGGCAAGGTAAGAGGACAAAAAGGAGGGGTGTGCAGGCCACGTTGGCGGATAAAGGAAAGGACCGGCCGCGGCCGATCCCTTCCCGACATCCTTGCTATTCGCCCTGCTGGCTGGCTTGACCGGGAGGCGATTCAGCGTGCCTGGAAGCCGACGTCGCGGTTGCTGATGCTCCTGAGGCCACCGGAACAGCGGAAGGTGGTTCTGTCAGTCCGGCCGTGGGCTTGCCGGCGCCACCGAACAGGTCCGCAACTCCCGCTCCGCCGTCGACACCGCCCAACGCACCTCCGATTCCCTTGAGGGCTTCACCGACCTCACTCGGGATGATCCACAGCTTGTTGGACGTTCCCTCAGCGATTTTCGGCAGGGTCTGCAGGTATTGGTAGGCCAGGAGCTTCTGGTCCGGATTCCCCTTATGGATGGCGTCGAACACCTTCTGGATGGCCTGCGCTTCACCGTCGGCACGGAGGATGGCGGCTTTCGCGTCACCTTCGGCGGCAAGGATCGCAGCCTGCCGCTGGCCTTCCGCAGTGAGGATCTGCGACTGTTTGGTGCCTTCAGCGGTCAAGATGGCAGCACGCCGGTCACGTTCGGCCCGCATCTGCTTTTCCATCGAGTCCTGGATCGAGTGGGGCGGGTCGATTGCCTTGAGCTCCACCCGGGAAACACGTATGCCCCAGCGTCCGGTGGCTTCGTCCAGGACGCCGCGGAGCTGCCCGTTGATCTGGTCACGCGAGGTGAGGGCTTCTTCCAGGTTGAGCCCACCCACCACGTTACGAAGGGTAGTGGTGGTCAACTGTTCGACGGCCTGGATGTAGTTGGCGATCTCATACGTCGCCGCGCGCGGATCCGTGACCTGGAAGTAGACCACGGTGTCGATGGACACCACCAGGTTGTCTTCGGTGATCACCGGTTGCGGTGGGAAGGAAACAACCTGCTCGCGAAGATCCAACAGCGGCAGCAGCCGGTCTACAAAGGGGATCAGGATGGTCAGTCCGGGATTGAGCGTGCGCTGGTACTTGCCCAGGCGCTCCACGACGCCGGCGCGTGCTTGAGGGATGATCCTGATCGAGCGGACCAATACAATAACTACGAATATGACGAGAACGAGCAGCACGATCGCTGCTGCGGATCCTCCCAAGCTATCCATACATCTCCTTCATTCCCCAACTAATCACGTGATGTTGGCTTTGGAGCGAAACCGCCTGTTCCCGGTATTCGCACGGTTCGGAAAGCTATCGCGCGGGACTCAGCGCGGGCTGTTTTCGGCAAGTGAGGTGACTACCGCCGTCGCCCCTTCAATCTTGGCGACCTGTACCGTCTCGCCCGCGGCGATGACGTTGCCCGCGCTGCGGGCGCTCCATACGTCTCCACCGATCTTGACGAGGCCGGCCGTGGCACTGACCGGTTCCATCACCAGTGCCGGCTGGCCGATCAGGCGATCCACGTTGGTGCGCTGTTCGGCCGGCCCTTTGCGGAGGTGCCTCAACGCGATGGGACGGACAAAAGCGATCATGAGCAGGGATACGATGCAGAAAACCACCACCTGCAGCCACAAGTCCGCGCCCGCGAGGTCGGCGACGACGGCAGCCAGGGCCCCGCCGCCGAGCATGATGAAGAAGAGGCCCAGCGTGAGCATTTCAATTACGGCGAACGCCAGGAAGACGGTGAGCCATAAGGCCCACCAGTTGCTGCCAAGCCATTCGAACATCGTTCCCCCTGTTCCGGACCTGAAGCGCCAGCCAGTCCGATCCGGACTGCATCGGCATGATCACAGGTGCCTGTTTCTCCATCGTAGCCCGGCGCGGCGCTTCCCGTTAGGCGCCTTTTCCGCGCCCCCGGAAGGCCGTGACGGTGAACTTCGCGGTGGCTTGGACGGCCCCCTCACCGTCCATCGACGCGAGCAGCGTTGAGCGCTCCAGGTGGTGGCCGGCCGGCCCCATGAAGGCGGCATCGGCGACGTCGCGCGCGCTGAGCATCAACTCGATATCAAGGCCGTGGGATTCCTCCTGCACGAAGAACTCCCGCATCGACTCGCTCAAGCGTTCGTCCTTCCCGGGCTCTATGGCCAGCATTCCCGTCCGCTGCGCAATCTCCGCAAGGTGGCCAGGCCGGGGGGTCACCACGATCACGCGACCTGATGGACGGAGCACGCGGGCAAATTCCGCGGGATGGCGCGGGGCGAAAACCACGGTGACTACGTCCACCGAATGCTCGGCGAGCGGGAGCGGACGCCAGATGTCCCAGACAAGGTTGATGGCCTCTGGATTCAGCCTGGCCGCCCTGCGAAGGGCGAATTTCGAAATGTCGATGCCAATTGCCGCAGCAGGGGCGAGGTCCAGCACAGCGCGGAGGTAGTGGCCGGTACCGGTACCCGAATCCAGGATGGTTGCTCCTGGTTGCTCCAATGCCGGTGCGGACAATTTCGCGAGCGCCTCGGCCAAGGGCTTGTAGTGGCCGGCGCCCAGGAAGTCGTTCCGAGCGGCGACCATCTCGGCCGTGTCGGCTTCGAAGACCGTTCCCTTTCCCGTCAGGAAGTTGAAATAGCCTTGCTTGGCGGCATCGAAGCTGTGGCCGGAGGTGCATTTCAGCGAAAGATGAGCCGTACCAACTGCGTCGAAAGAGCCTTGGCAGACGGGACATCGCAGGCGAGTGACGGCATCGGAAAGCATATGGATAATCCTACGGTGGGCGGAGTGGCGCCCGCCGCCCTGGAGGGTCGGCAGCTAGGCTCACGAACGTGAAAGCCGATCAGCTACCCCTCTTGAAATCCGTCTCCGCCCCGGCCGCCCACCCCTCCGGCACGCGCGCGGTTGTCTCTGTCACCCGCCCCGACTTCACCGCGGACGCGTACGTGGGCCAACTTTGGAGCGTCAATTTTGACCCCGCGGTTCCGCCTCGACGGATCACCCGCGGCTTCCGGGATACAGCCCCTCGGTTTTCGCCGGACGGCAAGGTATTGGCCTTCCTTCGCTCGCTTCCGGATGGCAAGCCCCAACTGCATATCGTTGAAGCGGAGGGCGGTGAGCCGCAGGCGGTGACGGACCAAAAACTGGGGGTCTTGGAGTTTTCGTGGGCCCCGGATTCGCTTCGCATTGTCTTTTCGGCCCGCGTTCCGGAAGACGGCCGTTACGGGACCACCGACGGCGTCGGTGCTGGAAGCGAAGACGCGCGGCTCGTGACGGACAACCAGTACCGGCTCAACGGTCTCGGATATACGGCGGACAAGCCGGCGCAGCTGTTCGTGGTCGAGATCCCCGATCCCGGATCCGAACCGTACGTGGCACCGGTAGGCAGGGCCGCGAAGGACACCGGTTCCGACGCGTCCGGCTTGCTGCCGGTGGCCGCGCAACTGACATTCGGCAGTTCGGACCACACTGTTGCGTCCTTCAGCCGGGACGGTGCGAGCGTGTACTTCATCGCGTCCCTCCATGAAGGGCACGACGCCGATATCGCCTCCGGGATGTATCGCGTCCCGGCGACTGGCGGCGAGCCAGTCGCGGTGCGGCCGGGCTCGCCGGCTCAAGCGGTCCACGACGTTTGCGAATCCGACGACGGCGAACACCTGTTCTTTACCGCGCAGGACCTCGGCGACGACGGCCTGGATTTCGTTGCGAGGAATACCGGGCTCTACGTGATGCCCGCCAGGGGCGGGCAGGCCACGTTGCTCAGCGATGTCGAGAACCAGGATTTTTCCGCCGGTCGCCTTGAACGCTCCGGGTCTGACGGGGTTCTCGCGTTCAACACCAAGCGCGGCGGCGTTGAACTGATCAAGTGGACGGCCGACGGCGGTACCGAAGTGCTCGTCGACGCGTCACGGGTGGTCTTGGGCGCGTCAGTCGGAGGGGACGCGGTGGCCGTCACCGTGGGCGATGCGTTAAGTCCGGGAGAACTCGGCATCCTGGAACCCGAAGGACTTCGTTTGCTCACAGGATTCGGCAAAGCGCTTCGCGACGAATCAACAATCTTTGAGCCAAAGGAACTTACCGCCGCCGGGGCCGACGGATACCCCGTCCACGGGTGGGTGGTCCTCCCCGAAGGCCACGGTCCGCACCCGGTCCTCCTCAGCATCCACGGCGGTCCGTTCGCCCAGTACACCGGAGCTTTCTTCGACGAAGCCCAGGTCTACGCCGAGGCGGGCTACGCCGTCGTGATGTGCAATCCCCGCGGATCTGCCGGGTATGGGCAGGCACACGGGAGAGCCATCAAGGAAAAGATGGGCACCGTGGACATGGCGGATGTGTTGACATTCCTTGACCGTGCGTTGGAAGCCTTTCCCGTCATGGACCGCGACGCCGTGGGCATCATGGGAGGCTCTTACGGTGGCTATTTGACCGCCTGGGTCATCGCGCACGAGCACCGTTTCAGGGCCGCCATTGTGGAGCGGGGATTCCTCGATCCCGTGAGCTTCACCGGGTCCTCAGACATTGGCTGGTTCTTCGGTGGCCAATACACCGGTGGCTCGGCGGAGCAGATGATTGCCCAGAGTCCCATGGCCAACGTGGGGAAGGTCCGGACGCCCACGTTGGTGATCCACAGCGAAAACGACCTTCGCTGCCCTGTCGAACAGGGGCAGCGCTATTTCGCCGCGCTGAAGGCGCAAGGCGTCGAAACGGCATTGCTCCTCTTTCCCGGAGAAGACCACGAGTTGTCACGTTCCGGGACGCCGCACCACCGGAAGCAAAGGTTCGAGCACGTTCTTTCCTGGTGGGCCAAGCATCTGCCGTCTGCGGCCAATCCGGCCTCCAAGGACGGAGCCTAAGCGGAACTACCGGCCGGGCCTCGTCAGGAGTCGAGGAAGCCCAGGCCGAGGCGCGCTTCCTCGATTCCGGGATACGCCCAATTGGTCCTGTATTCACTGTCGTTTGACAGCGAGCGCAGCTCGGCCCGGTCCAAGTACAGGCCGCCGTGCAAGTGGTCGGTTTCGTGTTGGACGATCCTGGCTTGCCATCCGGTGAAGTCCCCGGAAGCTGTGCTTCCGTCGGGACGCTGGTAGTTCAGGCGGACATCCCGGTGACGTGTCACAACGGCCTGGAATCCACGCATGGACAGGCAGCCTTCATAGAACGACGCCGTCGACGTGCCGGTAGGTTCGTACGTGGGATTCAGGATCGGGAAAAAGCCGAGAGGCGTGCGCTGGCGGGCTTCCGAGGCGATCGGATCGACGTCGAAGCGGTCTTCCAAAACGGCAAGCTGAAGCGGAATTCCCAATTGCGGGGCAGCCAGGCCGACGCCCGGAGCGGCATGCATGACGTCCCGCATGCGCTCGATGAGCTGGACAAGTTCTGTGTCGTCGACCTGGCCATCGAAACGTGCTGCGCGCTGCCGGAGTACCGGATGGCCGACTTGCACGATGGCGGGGAGGCCTTCTGTTGCCAGGATCTGCTGTATGACGTCGCGGATTTGCGGCGCAGTAAAAGGCGTCTCCGGGCCGACGGTCAAGGGGCGGGTCGAGAACTCCATGGCTTGAGCATAGTTCGCTTTGTACTGTGGCCGTTCAATGCGGCCCTGGCCCTGGTGAGGCGGCCGCGCGGGGTTCCCGTGGCTAATGCATGGTGAAGCGCTTGGCCACCAATTCGGAGAAGACCGGCAAGGTGATGGCGCGGCCGATCATCGCATTCCGCGCATTGAGCACTTTAGGGTGCAGGGGCCTGCCCAACGCCATGTTCACGCTGGCCTGCCAGATCGCCTTCTTCGCAGCTCTTTGCCGGGACCGTTCGAATTGCGCGATTTCGGCTGGGATGGGCCGGTTCGCGGAGGTCCGCAAGGCGGTGCTGACAAGCGGAGCGAGGGCGGCAGCGTCCAACCAGCCTAAGTTCATTCCCTGGCCGCCGATCGGGCTGATTTCATGGGCTGCGTCCCCGATCAGAGCGATCCGGCCGTGGACCATGCGGGAAACCAGGCGCGAAGTGACACCAAATGCACTGATCATGGTGTTGCTCGATGAATCCACCGCATGGGCCGTCCGATTCCGGATCAGGGCAGCAAGCTTGGCGGGGGTTGGTTCCGGGCAGGATGTGCCAAGGCGGACTACCCAGCGCCGGATGCCGCCCGGCAGCGGGAAGGATTCCACGATCCCTCCGGGTTCGAGGAAGAGGACAGCGGTGTCGCCGAAAATGGACTCATCGCGGAAATCTCCCATGACGTAGTAGTCGGGATAGGTCCGCAAACGTGGTTCGAGCCCGAGTCCTCCGCGCAACGCTGAATGCACTCCGTCGGCGGCGACGACGAACCGGCTCCGAAACTCCACTGGAGCGTCCCGGAACCGGCCCCGCAAACGCAACGTCCCGCCGTCGTCGGCTACTTCCTCAACGTGCACGCCGCGGTGGAGCGCCAGCGGGCCAAGCTCGGAGACCCTCGACTCGAGGGCTTCGATGGTGAGGTACTGCGGCACGGAAAGGATGAAAGGGTATTCCGAAGCCGGGCGGGCAAAATCCATGTCCGCCACCTTGCGGCCCCCACTGTAAGCGGCCCCGCGCGTAATGCGGACTCCCGAGGAAACCAAGGGGGCGGCGACGCCGACAGAGTCGAGTGCCGCCAAGGCCGGCGGGTGGATGCCGATCGCCCGTGTCTGGCGGGTCGGTGAGATATGTCTTTCGAGGACCGCTACCCGGTGGCCTTCACGCATAAGGAGGGCAGCCATGTACAGGCCGACGGGACCGGCTCCAACAACTACAACGTCAAACATCGGGGGCCTCTCCGACGCGATAGACCAGCATGTTGTGCCAGGAACCGGAGCGTTCCACCGTCCAGGACGGGGGAGCGGCGGCTTGGAGTTCCGGCATTGTGTAGCTGCGCTTGATGGAGGTGAGCCCGTCGCTGTGGATGTATGAACCGAACCCGAGCGGCCAGAACGAAGCCCAGAACAGCGCGTACGCAATTCGGCTGCGCTTGAGGTCGTTGTGTAAGGCTAGCCGTCCGCACAGTTGTTCGGTATCACGAAGAAGTGCGGCGAGTTGCTGCGGGGTCAAATGGTGCAGGACGTGGTTGGAGATGACGATATCGAAACGCAGCCCTTCCGACACGAGCTCCGAACTGAACGCCTGGCGGAACGTCACTCCTTCGACCGGAGGAGCCGAGCTTGCGAACTGGAAGGCGCGCTCATCGGGATCGATTGCCGTGATCTCCATGCGGAAGCCATCCTTGGCGGCCCGGCGGGCCAGGTTTCTTGCGACGTCACCGCCACCGCACCCGATGTCGAGCACCGTGGTGGGTTCCGAGGTCGTCAGCAGCGGCCTGATGTGCGACGCGTAAGTGCCCTTCCAGCCTGAAACCACCGCGTTGACAAGGTGGAACCGCGCGTAGCTCCGGTTGAGGCGCCCGGGTTCGCAGTCCGGGCGGTCCATGTCCTCGACCGCGAGGGCGTCGCGCTTTCGGAGGAAGTCGCCGAACCCGGGAAACCCGACCATCACAAGGAAGGGGAGATCCTAGTGAAGAGCCCCGTCTCCACAGTGAGGCCCGGGCCGAATGCCATGGAGCAAATGGGTTCTTCGCGTTCCACCGGGGCTTGTTCGAGAATGTGCTTCAAGACGAAAAGCACCGTTGCGCTGCTCATGTTTCCGAAATTCCGAAGGACCTCCCGGGCGGGGAGCATTTGTTCTTCCCTGAGGTCGAGTTTCGACTCCACTTTGTCCAGGATGCTCCGTCCGCCGGGATGGATGGCCCAATGGGTGATGTCCTGGTACGGGCGTCCGGCGAATGCGGGAGCCCGGGCGAGCAACGGCTCCAGTGCGCCGGTGATGTGCTCTTCGATGATGTGCGGCACGTACGTTCCGAGCACCATTTCGAAGCCTTCGTCTCCGATGTTCCAAGCCATGGCTTCTTCGCCCACCGGGGTCAGGACGGTCTCGAAATGGTCCAGCCTGATCGCCGGGTCCGGTCCTTCCGGCTCACGGGACGTCACGACGGCGGCCGCCGCGCCGTCCGCGAAGATCGCCGAACCCATGATGGTGTCCGGATCATTCGAGGTGCGTACGTGCAGTGAGCAAAGTTCCGCGCAAATCACCAGTACGACGGCTGATGGATCGGCCTGGCAGAATTGCCGGGCCGCGCGCAGCGCCGGGAATGCCGCGTAGCAACCCATGAAGCCGAGGTGGTACCGCTGGACTGCGGGGCTGAGGCCCAACGCCCTGACCACCTTGTAGTCGGGGCCCGGGTTGAAGAACCCGGTGCAGGAAACGGTGATGACGTGGGTGATGTCGAGAAGGTCGATATCCGGGCACTTGCCGATGGCCGCCTTTGCGGCTTCGATGAACAACTTGGTGGCTTCAACGGCAAAGATCTCGTTGCGGACTTTGGTGCTGGGACTCAGGACCTGCCCGGTACGGGGGTCGAAGAAGGCCGGATTTTCGACCTTGCTGTCCAGGGTCAGTTCGGCTACGGCGGTGAAGCGCGTGTCGATGGCCGCGGAGTCGAAGCAGGTCCTGACAAGTCGTGAGCCGAGCCGGGTCAGGCCTGGCTGGGAGGCGAAAACGTCGCGTGCCTCGGGTTGGACCAGGACGGTGGGCGGTACGGCAGTTTCCAGGGACCTCACGTAAACCGGCATGCTTCATTCTTGGCGACGAAGGTGGCGTTGACAATGGCGGCTGACGGATTCCGTGCAGATTCCACGCGATGATGGTGGGCGCCGGAACAGAGAGCCTGGCCTGCGTCATTCGGGGCGTAGCGTAACGTCTACCTTGCGACGACGTCCGAAGAATAATGACCAGGAGGGTACATGAGTTACGCCGTTGACTTCACGAACGTGTCCACCGTTGGCTTGGAGTCTTCTCCAGTTGCGGAGGCACTGGCCGGGTTGCGGGCCAATGAAGCGCGTTACTTCAAGAACAAGTACAACCACGTCTTTACCGTGGAACCCGCGAAAGAGGCTCCGGAGACGGTCGATTGGGTGACTCGGATCCTTTCCGAGGAGCGCAACATCGTCATAGCCTCCCCTCCGCTCGAGGCGACCGCGTTCGAGGTCGAAGGGATCCGGATGGCCTACCTTTTCTACGAATCCGGCCTGTCAATCAATGTGATGTATACCATCGAAGACGGCGGGAAGCGCGCAGTGGGATTCAAGCTTTCCCAAGGGATGGAGGTTCCCGGGGAATTGGCGTCAAGCTTTAAGTTCGCCCGGCAAAAGTCGAAGCTCGCAGGGGAGATCCGCGGATCCTACTTTGTGATCAAGGGCCAGTACTGATTCAGGGTTAGGCTTGCCGCCACCCCGACGCCGAACGGCGGGCGGGGAGGCGCCGAACCGAACGCTTCCTGCAGATCTACGGCGGGGGACCGGCGATGGCCGGAGTCCTCCGCCGTCGGCATTTAAGTGCTGGAGCCGCCCGTGGTTCGTACCCGACGTCGCCCGCGCTTCGTTCCTGCATGACTGACCTTGTCACTAGATGGCAATCACATTTTACTTAATGGAACGCCTCTGTGATACTTGACACACGCCTGATGACAATCAGTCGGTCAGGATGAGAGGAACCAGCATGGGCGAGACATCCACCCGCACAGTAGACCGGGCAATCGACCTGCTCGCGGTTGTTTGCGACACCCGGGGGATGACACTGGCCGATTGCGCCCGGGCCACGGACCTGTCGGCGAGCACGGCTTTGCGATTGCTCCGCACGCTGGAGGCAAAGGGCTTCGTCCAAAAGACGGAGGAAGGCCTCTACAGCCCGGGACGCCGGATCATGCAGCTCGGTGCCGCGGCACTAAGCGAGGAATCGCTGATCGATTACTGCAAAGCCGATATGGAAGCGCTCGTCAGTGACACGGGCGAATCCACCTACCTGAGTGTGCCTGGATTTCGGGAGACCGCGATCTATATCAGCATTATCGAAGGCACCCATTCCGTGCGCCATACGAGTTGGGTCGGGCGCACGATCCCGCTGGCCGGCACGGCTGCGGGCGAGGCGCTTGTTGGACGCGTCGCGCCCGGAGAGTATGTGGTTGTCGAAAAGGGCGTCGAAGCAGATGTGACTGCTATCGCAGCGCCTGTTTTGTCCGGTCGCCGCGTGGTGGCTGCACTGAGCCTTGTCATCCCCAGCTACCGGCTCAACGAAGTCCTGGTTGCCCGGTACGGCGAATTGCTTGCAGCCACCGCTGGGAGCCTTTCTTCCGGGCTGTCCCACGAACCCGGCGTCCCGACGGCGGCCCTCTCCTCATGATGTTCGGCTGACTTTCGGTGCCCGACGGGTGCGTACCTTGCCCCTGCCGGGCGACCGCATTTCGGGTGGGTGGCGCGCCAGTGGTCCGGTCCCTAGGGTCCGCCGACGGACCGATCCATACGAATACCTGATCAATCAACACAGGCTTCGACGCAACGACGCTCGAAGCGAACCAAGGACGGTTGGTGAAATGACTAATCAGCAGAGCCTCGCCAAGAGTGCCACCATGCTGGGCGGCCCGGAGTTGAGTTGCAAGCAACTCGTAGAACTCGCGAGGACCCGCGGCGACATACAGGTCGATGGCGTTGGTGCCGACCGCGTCGCACAATCCTGGGCTGCGCTCAACAACGCAGCCGAAACACGGCCTGTATACGGCCGCACTACGGGCGTAGGTGCGAATAGAAGCATCCGGGTCGAGGGTCCCCGGGGAGACAAAGACGTCAACCTTCTTCGAAGCCATGCGACCGGCTCCGGCCCGCGGCTTTCGGCAACCGAGGTCCGCGCAGGGATCCTCGTGAGGCTGAACCAGATACTGCGGGGCGGCGCCGGCATGCACCCGGAAATAACAAAGGCACTCGCGGAAGTCCTCAACACAGGAAACCTTCCCGTTGTTCATTCCTATGGCTCGATCGGTACTGGCGACTTGAGCGCCTTTGGAGAAATAGCCATGGGACTCATGGGGGAAGCCGAACTGGACAATGGGCACGCCGAGTCCACTTGGTGGCCGCATGAAGGAGACGCACTACCCTTCATTTCGACCAATGCCATGACGATCGCGCGGGCTTGCTTGGTCGCAGAGCGGCTGAATGAATGGTTGGCAGCCTACGAGGCCATCGCAGCGACGTCCTTACTTGCCGTGCGCGGGTCGATCGAAGCATATTCGCCGGAGGTCGGCAGGGCTCGTCCACACGCCGGACAGGTTGCCGTTGCCCGGGACATGCGCGCTTTGTTGTCAGGGCACGCTTGGGACGGGCAACGGGTCCAGGACTCCTACGGTTTCCGCGCGATGCCGCAGGTAGCGGGCGCACTAAAACACGCGCTGGACCTATTGACCGGGATATTGGACACAGAATTGAATGCTGCTGCCGAAAATCCGCTTGTCAGCGTTGAGGGCCGGGATGTGTTCCATAATGCGAACTTCCATACCGTCGAATTGGCGTTGGCCTTGGACCACACGAAACTTGCCCTGTCCAGCGTGGCCCACCTCTCGTTGGCCCGGCTGAATGATCTTTCCAACCCGGAGATGACAGGCCTTGATACCTTCCTCGCAGCCGGCGAGCCCGGCAGCAGCGGGACCATGCTCCTTGAATACAACGCTGCGGCGGCGCTGGCGAGGCTCCGTTCATCCGCCCAACCGGCAACGCTGGGATCGGTGGTCATTTCGCGCGGAACCGAGGACCATGCGAGCTTCTCCACGCAGGCCGTCGAACAGCTGGAAACATCCTTGGATGCCGCGACGGTAGTCCTCGCTTGTGAACTGTTGGCCGCTACGCGCGCCGTACTCCTCCAAGGCAGGCCACCAATACCGGGGACGCCCTTGGGAGATCAGTTCGAACGAGCCCGGCTGTTGCTGGCAATCGAAGATCCAAAGGACCGTTCGCTCGGCGAAGACCTTGAACGCGCCATACAGCACATCAACTTGTTGACGGGATGGGAGGACTAACCATGTCGACTACCAGGACAAACAAGCTATATCCGAATCTCGATGAAGTCCCCCTCAACCGATTCCACCTCAAAGTTACGGCCATGACTTTTGGCGCGAACTTCTCCGACGGCTATGCGCTGGGCATCATCAGCGGAGTCCTGCCTGCGATTTCGACCCAGATGCACCTGGACGGGTTTTGGCAAGGCATGCTTGCCAGTTCCGCCCTGATCGGACTCTTCTTCGGCAGCCTCTGCCTGGGCCGTGTTGGCGACATCATTGGCAGGCAGCGCGTCTACGTCCTGAACTTCGCCCTCATTGCCGCCGCCTCCCTCGCGCAGTTCTGGTCACCCAACGTTGAAATCCTCTTCGTGCTTCGACTCCTCATTGGATTCGGGCTCGGCGCCGACTATGCCGTGGGGCCGACCCTGCTCTCCGAATTTGCGCCGAGGCGCCATCGCGGGCTAATGCTCGCGTCCCTCACCGTCCTGTGGACTGTGGGCTATGTCATCGCCAATATCCTGAGCACCTACGCCAATAGTGACCCCGAGGCATGGAAATGGTTGCTGGCCAGTGGATTCATCCCGGCCGTCGTCGTCTTGATCGTGCGGATCGGAACGCCGGAATCGCCGGGCTGGCTGATCAGCAAGGGTCGTGTTGATGAAGCACGGGAAATCGTCCGCAAGCACCTGAAAGTGGAGCTCAACCCGGAGGAGTTCGAGGTTAGTTCCGGCTCGGGGAGCTACCGTGAACTCTTCAGCAAGAAAATGTGGCGGAGGACCGCCTTCGGCTCCTTGTTCTACAGCGCGCAGGTCTTGCCGTACTTCGCCATTTACACGTTTGTGCCAACGATCCTGGGCCAGTTGAAGATTGACGATGCCGACCTGCAGAATCTGGTCATCAACCTCTTCCTTCTGGCAGGCGGTGTGGTGGGCCTATGGTTCGTCCAAAAGCTGCCGCGGCGGGCATTTACGATCTGGACCTTCCTCGTCTTGGCAGTATCCCTCGCGGCACTTGGCGCCATGGCAGACCTGCCGGCCCTGTTCATCATGGTGCCGTTCGCCATCTACACCTTCGTGATGTCCGGAGCTTCCAACATCACGCAGGTCTACCCGCCCGAATTGTTCCCCACGGAAGTCCGTGCCTCGGGGGTAGGCCTGGTCAATGCGATCAGCCGGATCGCCTCCGCAATCGGAACCTTCTTCCTTCCCTTGAGCCTGGACGCTTGGGGGATTCCAGTATCGATGTTCTGGCTTGCAGGCGTCCTCTTGCTCGGACTACTCGTAACGGTAGTTTGGGCTCCGGAAACCAAACGGGAACAGTTGGTCTAGGTATCCGTTCAGCAGCGTCCGAGTGCACAACGGCCGGTCCCCGTATTGGGATGTGTGGCCGGCTTGGGGGAGCGACGGGAGCCGGGAGCGACGCTGGACAAATATTTCAGAAACATTTCAGGCAGGTTTCCTGTATGTTAACCAAATTGGGAAAATAGCCTACGCAATTTCTCAAGGAAATTTGCATAAAGGGCTCGATGTGGCGTACGGACGGACGTACTTTTGAAAGTGAAAAGATTAGGCGGCCGGAATCCAAGCGTCGGGCTTCGAGGTGAAGTGACGCAATGGTTTGGGCCCTGATGGTGCAAATGTCGAGTGAGAAAGAAACGGCTATGACGCGCGAAGAAGCCTTCGCAAAGTGCGGCGCCGACTCGTATGTCGAGTTTTACGGTGGTCGATGGATCGTTGTGCCTTTCGCCCAGGTAGAACAGCCGCTGTTCTTCGTGTGCTCGCCACGCGCGCTTCGCGGCGCTCTCTGATTCCGAACTCCAGGTCCGCTAGATTTCGTCCCAATCCCCGACGCAGCCAGCCCGCCATGCAGGCGGGCTGGCTGCGTACTTTTAACAACCGGGCTCTTACGCGTCACTCCTCGGACGCGTTCTTCCTCAACGAAATGAACCTGCGTGAAGAGCTTGGCCAGTCTCGCTCTGTCCGTGCGGGCAGCGTTGGGGTCCCCAGGTTTTGTTTAGCTGGTCATGGTGGCGAACATGAGGGCCATGGTGGCGGCGCCGGTGGCTTCGAGGGCGTGTTTGGTGCGGTTGTTGTGTTTGTTGTGGTGTTTGGTGTGGCCGGTGGTGGGGGTGCGGCGTAGGAGCAGGGTGGTGAAGGTGATTGCTGCGGTGCCGAAGAGGATGGCCAGGATGAGGGCGGGGGCGCTTTGGTGGGTGAAGAGCGTGGTGAGGGGGTTGCCTGCGGCTGTGCCGGCGGCGGCTGTTGTGGTGTGGTGGTTCATGGGCATGGAGCCCATGTCCATGCCGCCCATGCTTCCCATGTTCATGTGAGGCATGCCGGTGGTTCCGGTGGTTCCCGTGCCGGTGGTTCCCGTGCCGGTGGTTCCGGTGCCGCTGGTTCCCGTGGCGGTGGTGGGGGTGTTCATCATGGTGAGCATGAGCGCGGCGGCGGCCATGGTGGCGGCGTGGTAGGCGCAGGTGATGCGGCCTTGGGTGCCGGTGCAGAGGAGTTTGTATTCGGGGCGGGCGATGGCTTGGAGGGTGAACCAGAGCGCGGCGGCGGTGAGGATGCCGATCTGGGCCAGGAGGGCGGCGGGGGCGAGGTTCCAGATCATGGCGGCCATGGCGGCGTGCATGAGGGCGTGCAGGGCTTCGTTGATGCGGTCCGTGGCCTGGCGGGCGCGGGCTGCGAGGTAGAGGTGGTAGGCGCCGGCGGTGGACAGCACGGCCGTGAGGGCCCAGGAGACTGCGGGGATTTCGAACACGCGGATCACGCCCTCACTAAGGGAACTAAAAAGGTTTGTGGCTGGGATGGTTTCGGTCCCCGGCGCTGGGTGTCAGCGCCGGGGACCGAAGATTGTGTTACTGGTTTTTGCTGCAGGGGGTTATTTGCCGGTGCTGCAGTGTCCGGTGTCGGTGGTGGTGGTTTCGGTGGGGAGGTTCAGGGTGGGGTTTTGGTTGAAGAAGCCGTGGGGTTCGAGCATGAACCCGATGTTTTGCCGGGGCATGACGGGCCAGTCTTCCAGGCGGACGACGTGGTGCATGCCGAAGGTGTACCAGACGACCAGGTCTTGATCGACGATGTTCCGGTCGGCTTGGGTCCAGGCGGGCAGTCCGTCCCCGCCGGTGGACTGGTTGGGGTATTCCCCGGCCGGGAAGCGTTCGTCCCGGGTGTAGGGGGTGACCCAGAGGTTGTTCCGGGCGAACTGGGCGCGTTGGGAGACGTGCGCGCGGTCGTCCGCGGCGAGGGTGATCGCGTTGTCCGGGATCAGCCGGTACGCGACGGGTTCGTCCACGATGTTTTTCTTGGCGTGGTTGACGATTTTCCAGAACCGGTGTTTGGACGTGTCGGCCTTGCGGATGGCTGCTTGTTCGGTTTCCAGGAGCCGGTCCACGGCTTTGAACGCGGTGAACGTCGGGTTGTGTTCCGGGATCACGGTGTCGACTTCGTAGACGGAGTTGTTCACGCCGTCGACTTCGAAGTCCATCCGGACGTTGAAGATGTGCTGGTGGATCGGGCCGTACAGGCCGTCGTTGTTCAGGGTCTGGCCGTACGGGCTCTTCTGGTCCGGGTGTTGCCCGGCGGTGGACAGGATGCCGGTGGCCTTGACCAGGAACTCGATGGACCCGTCCAGGAACAGGTGCCAGTAGAACGCGTATTCGTAGTTCGCGACCGTGGCGATGAAGGAAATCACGAGTTTGCGGTTCCGGCGGGTCTCGGCCGTGCCCTCACGGAAGTCAAAGTGCTTCCACAAGATGGAGTCGTCTTCTTCGTGCATGCAGATCGCGTTCTCGATCGTGAGCGGGTTGCCCAGCGAGTCGGTGGTGATCCCGTCGAAGTACTTGATTTCCCCGGTGCAGTCACAGCCCAGGGTCAGGGAGTTGGCCATGTTGCCGATGTTGTACTCGCCCGAGTCGAACGCGTTCTTCTTCGCCTGTACCGGGGCCGGGTCCCCGTACGGGACGACCATCTCGGCCAGGGAGGCACGGTTGATCACCGGGCGGTCCACGCCCTGGTCACGGAACTTCAGCTGGTGCAGCACCAGGCCCTCACGCGGGGTGAACCCGACCCGGAAGGACCAGTCCGCCCAGCGCACGTGGTTGCCGGTGACCGTGAACGAGGCCCCCTCGGGCTGGGTGATGGAGATCGGCTTCAGATCCGTCCGGGCTTCCCCGACGTACTTGGGCAGGTAATTACCCCGCGCGGCCGGGACCGGGATCGCCTCGTTGTCCTCAATCCGGGCGACCTGACCGGAGGACAGGTCATAGATCACCACCAGGTTCTCGATCGGGTGCGCGTACGGGGAATCATCCGGCTCGTCCCGGACGAACACGAGGGCACGCATCAGGCGCCGGCCCTGCGCGTCCTCACCGAACCAGCCCACACTCCAGGGCTCGAAACACACCAGGTCCAGGTCCGTCAGGCCGCGCTTGGCCAGTGCCTCGATCACCCGCGGGTCCTTCTTGCAGTTGACCTCGCACTCATCAAACTCATCCAACATGAACGGCGGCTGCACCCCCTTGGCCAGCTGCGTCCAGGAGGACACCAGGCCCCCGTCCAGGTCCACCACGGCCTCGAACGCGGCCCCCGACGCACGGTCAATCAACACCGCATCCGCCTCCCGCGCCACCGCGGCACCGGCCCGCAACTCAGCCTTGCCCGGCTCGCGCAACTCCACACTGCCGAACCGGAACGACTCCGCAGCAGCCGGACCCTCCTTCAAAATAGCCACGGCCCGCGAAATCTCCGCCCGCGACAAAGGATCCAAAGGATGCGCCGTACCCACGGCAGATTCCACTTCATTGTTGATGGTCATACTTCCACTCCTAGCTAGATACAAAAATCAGGACAAACACCCAGGCCAGAGACAGCCGCCATCGCGGCCTCTTCGGAAAAAGGGTGTTCGGTGCCCAGCTGTTCGGCTGTGCTGCCGACGGGGCTGACGGGCACAAAGGGTGTGGGAAACTCCCGCCAGTTCCACTTACTGGAACTGCTCGTTCGTTAGTGCGAGTGATTCGGCTGGCGGCCGGGCCCTGCGCTGGGCCTGGCCAGCGTGATGCCGGTCACTTGCGTTCCTTTCATGCAGCAAAACTACGTGAGGGAATTCATTTAGGCGAGCGTTTTTTAGATATTTACTTGAGAAATTCAGTGCGTTATTTTCCTGCCCTGGTTAACATGCCGGAAACAATCGGGGAAAAGCTGCTTCTCCGTCAGTTGCGGCTCCATCGCCCGGGTTCGGCACGGCAAACCGAAGCTGAACATTCGACGCGCGAACTGATTTCATTCGATCTACCAGCCTCTTTCTGCGATCCATATTGTTCCGGGTGCTTCCAGGTCGGCGTCGTGGTCCCTGGAGTCCACCCCCATCCGATTGGGTAGTCAGAACTGTCAGAAATCAGTGTTACCCCTGCCCGTTTGTTTCGGGAGTATGGATCTCGACCTCAAGTTTCCGTGTGGCCGCTACGGCGCGCGGTCAAGTCGAAGGGATTATTTGTGAATTCGGTAGCCGGTGAACCGCGCAGTGCGCAGAGTACCGCAAGTGACATTGTCCGCAATCTGTCCCTCGTGAGGGACGAGATTTCGGCTACGGCCGCGAAGATCGACGAGGAGCAGGTTGCCCGTTTGGCCAGCATGCTCAGCCACCCCGGCCGGGTATTCGTTGCCGGTGCGGGCCGCAGCGGCCTGGTCCTGCGCATGGCGGCCATGAGGCTGATGCACCTGGGCATGAACGTCCACGTCGCAGGCGACACCACCACCCCCGCCATCAGCTCCGGCGATGTGCTCCTGGTGGCTTCCGGCTCGGGAACGACCTCCGGTGTGGTCAAGTCCGCCGAGACGGCAGCCAAGGCCGGAGCGCGCATCGCGGCGTTCACCACCAATCCGGACTCGCCGCTGGCCGGCCTGGCCGACGCCGTGGTGGTCATCCCCGCCGCCCAGAAGACCGACCACGGCTCCAGCGTTTCGCGCCAGTACGCCGGTTCGCTCTTCGAGCAGGCCCTCTTCGTCGCCACCGAAGCGATCTTCCAGTCGCTCTGGGACAACGTCGCCACCCCGGCCGAGGAGCTGTGGCTGCGCCACGCCAACCTCGAGTAAGAACCCTTTCGGGACCCTCATTTTCCACACAAACCAGCAGTTCCCTTAGAGAAAGAAACAACATCATGAAACTCCAAGTTGCCATCGACCTCCTGACCACCGAAGCTGCCCTCGAACTGGCCGGCAAGGTTGCCGAGCACGTCGACATCATCGAACTGGGTACCCCGCTGATCAAGGCTGAGGGCCTCTCGGTCATCACCGCGGTCAAGAACGCCCACCCGGACAAGGTCGTCTTCGCCGACCTGAAGACCATGGACGCCGGCGAACTCGAAGCCGACATCGCGTTCAAGGCCGGTGCCGACCTCGTGACCGTTCTGGGTACCGCTGACGACTCCACCATCGCCGGTGCTGTCAAGGCTGCCAAGGCCCACAACAAGGGTGTTGTCGTTGACCTCATCAGCGTCGAAGACAAGGTCACCCGCGCCAAGGAAGTTCACGCCCTCGGTGCGAAGTTCGTTGAGATGCACGCTGGCCTCGACGAGCAGGCCAAGCCCGGCTTCGACCTCAACGGCCTCCTGGCTGCCGGCGAAAAGGCTCGCGTTCCGTTCTCCGTCGCCGGTGGCGTGAAGCTTGCTACCATCACGGACGTCCAGAAGGCTGGAGCCGACGTCGCCGTCGCCGGTGGCGCCATCTACGGCGCTGCTGACCCCGCCCTGGCTGCCAAGGAACTCCGCGCCGCCATCGTCTAGTCCTTGGACAACTGAATGATTAGTCTCGTCCCGTAGCCTCCCACGGCTGCGGGACGAGACTGCTTTAACAATGGTTCAGGTTTAACTATGGCTAAGGAGCCTTGGCCGCCTCAACGAGGACTGCGGGTTGGCTTAGGCGCCGTGGGCAACTACCATACGGGGTGCTTGGAAGGACAGCAGACGCAGCCATTCCGGTGCCGATTCGTCCAGCCTGATGCCCGGGAGGGCCGCCGCGGTTTCCTGGATGATGATGGCGGTTTCCAGTTCGGCGAGCTTCGCTCCGAGGCAGCGATGGATGCCTGAACCGAAGGCCAGTCCGAAGGGCGTGGGTCCCGCCCGTCCAGTGCCGCCTGAAACGCTGGAAAGGCCGCTGTCCGCAGGCCACGGGAAGCCGTGATTTCCGGTCAGCTCCATGAGGATCTCGTCGCCGGCGGACACAGCCTGTCCCGCGAGTTCAGTGTCACGGACTGCGACGCGCCTCCACGTCGGAACGGAGGATTCTGTAGCGAGGATGTGCCGCACGATGTCCCTGGCCCTGGCGCCGGACGATGCTTCTTCCCAGGTCATGCCGCGCGAGCCCTCAAGGAGCCGGAACAGGGTGGTGCTGATGAGCTGGGTGGTGGTCTCCTGGCCGGCGATGAGCAGGAAGTATCCAAGTGAGCAGATCTCCGGGATGGTCAGTCCGTGGTCCGCGAGGGCCCGGAACAGGTTCGGGGCGCCAGGTTCGTCATCCGACCCGGCCGTCACGGCGTCCAGGACGAGCTCACGCAACCAAGCGTAGAAGGCGGCCGCGCTGTGGGCGAGTACCAGTTGCCGCGCGGGATCCGGCCAACCCCAGAACAACTCGAGTGAGTCCAGGCTCCAGGCCTTGAGCTGTGCCAGGTCCCGGACGGGCAGCCCCAGCATTTCCATCATGATCACGGCCGGAGGGTTGGCGGCGACGGCCTGAACCAGGTCCACTTGTCCTGAGGCGGCCAAGCGAACCTTCGCGGCCTCAGCAGCTTCGCGGGCAAGTTGGTGAATACGATGTTCCATCGCGGCCACCTTGGCCGGAGTGAAGAAACCCGCGACGACTTTGCGGATGCCCGCATGTGACGCCGTGGGATTGCTGGCCAGAACGGGTGGCAGGGCGAAGCGGGCCTTCTGCAACACGCGGAGCGCTTGACCGCTCAGGGGAGTGACGGCCAGCAAAGCGTTGGCCGGACTGAAGTCGTCGGGCCGGTGCAGGATGTCACGGACGGTGTCCGGGTCCCGCACCACCGTGTAAGGACACGCGGCTGCCGCGCTCATGCCGCGACCTCTTCAAGCCACAGAGCCGCCCGTTCGCGGAACACGGCCGGATCCAGCCGTGCGGCCCCGTCTTGCAGGGCGCCGAGGAAGGGCGCGGACCATGAAGCAAGGGTTGCCCTGTTGGTGTGTTCCACGAGTCCTGGAGTGTCCGGCCATCCGCCCAATACGACCCCCGTGACGTCCAGGCGTCGGCGCTCCAGCGCTTCAAGCGTCAATGCTGTGTGGTTCAAGGTGCCCAGCGACGGCCGGGTCACCACGACGAAGCCGGCCTGGTTGCCCAGGACAGCGCCCAACGCGGCCAGAGTGCCGCCGTCGTGATCCAACTCAACCAGCAAGCCGCCGGCACCTTCGACGAGGACGTGGTCGTGTTCGGAAGCCAGGTCCAGGATGCGTTCGGCATGGGCCGCCAGGGGCGGCAGTACCACGCGATCGAGCGCAGCAGCGGGCACCGGTGCGAGGGGTTCGCCGAGCACAATGCCGGTTTCGGCCGCGAGCGGTCCTGCCAGCCGGACCACCTCGGTGATATCCGAATCCCCAAGGTTGTGACCGGTTTGGCAAGGTTTGTAAACCGTTACGGAGCGCCCCTGCCGCTGCAGAACGGCGGCGAGGGCCGCCGTCGTGATGGTCTTTCCGACGCCTGTATCGGTGCCGGTGATCAGGATGATGCGCGGAAGGGTCATGGTGTTCTCTCCAGGATGTCGCGCAGCACTGCGCAAGCGTGGTCAAGGTCGGCATCGGTCAGGTCCGCGCGGGCGGTCAGCCTCAGGCGCGAGATGCCGTCGGGGACGGAGGGTGGCCGGAAGCAGCCGATCCGCACTCCGGCGGCCGCCGCGGCACGACTTGCTGCCACAGCGGTTTCGGGCGAGGACATTCGAAGTGATTGCACGGCGCCAGCGGAAGGGTCCAGGCTCAGGTGCTCGGCCAGGCGGGCGGCATTATGGTGAACGGCTTGGGTGCGCCACGGTTCTTGCCGGATGATCCCGACGGCGGCGAGCGCGGCTGCCGCTGCCGGCGGGGCCAGGGCGGTATCGAAAATGAAGCTCCGTGCACGGTTGACCAAGTGCTCACGCAACAGGGCCGAGCCAAGCACTGCCCCGCCTTGGCTGCCGAGGGCCTTGGACAATGTTGCGGTGACCACAACGCCCGGGTGGCCTGCCAGCGCGGTTCCCGCGACACACCCATGCCCTTGTTGTATTCCGGTTCCGGCCACCCCGACGCCGTGGGCTTCATCCACCAGCAGAACGGCGTCGTGCTCCTCGGCCAGGCCGATCAGCTCTCCCAACGGGGCGGAATCGCCGCGCACGCTGTAGATCGATTCGACGGCGATCAAGGCCCGCGGTTGAGTGTGCCTGCGCAGTAGCCGGTCCGCCTCGGAAACGTCGTTGTGTGCGAAAGTTTCCACGGCCGAGCGGCTGAGCCGGAAGCCGTCAATCAATGATGCATGGCAGTGTTCGTCCGCCACGATCAACGTGCCTGGACCGCCCAGCGCAGTGGTGATCCCAAGGTTGGCCAGGTATCCGGAGGAGAACACGAGCCCGGCTTCGGCCCCGACGAGGGCAGCTAGTTCACGCTCGAGTTCGACGTGGAGTTCCGTGGTGCCGGCGACCAGCCGGGAGGACGCGGCGCCGGTGCCCCACCGGTGCGCGGCTGCCGAGACGGCTTCGGCAAGGCGCGGGTCCTGGGCGAGGCCCAGGTAATCGTTGCTCGCAAGGTCGATGGCCCGCTCGCCTGGTCCGCGGGTCAACGGTGTCCGCGCCAGTCCGCGACGCGCACGGACCGCGGCCTGCTGTTCCAGCCAGCGCGTCATGGATCTGCTCATATCAACACCTTTTGCTGCGCCGTGTCAGCGGCGGTGCTTGCCGCGGCCACCATCCCGGAGGCAATGGACCCGACATCGGAGGCTGAGCTGATGTAGGGCGGCATGGCGTAGATGAGGTTCCGGAAGGGGCGCACCCAGACTCCGTGTTCGACGGCGGTGCGCGTGACCGCGGCGACGTCCACGGCGTCGCGCAACTCGATGACGCCCACGGCGCCGATGGTCCGGACGTCAGTCACGGCGTCGAGCTCCAAGGCCGGGGCCAGGCCCTTCGCGAGCCCGGCACCCACACGGGAAACGTCCGAGCGCCAATCACCGTCTTGCAGCAATTCCAAGCTGGCGTTGGCGACCGCGCACGCCAACGGGTTGGCCATGAAGGTGGGTCCGTGCAGCAAGGCACCAGCACCGGAGTGCGACACTGCCCGGGCCACGTCGCCTGTGCACAGGACCGCGGCCAGCGTGAGGTAGCCACCGGTCAGGGCCTTGCCGACGCACATGATGTCCGGAACCACTCCAGCGTGGTCCGCCGCGAAGAGTTCCCCCGTGCGCCCGAACCCGGTCGCGATCTCATCGAGAATGAGCAGCAAGCCGTGGTGGTCGGCGAGTTCCCGCAGGACCCGCACACACTCAGGCGGGTAGGCGAACATGCCACCGGCGCCCTGCAGGACAGGCTCCACAATGATTGCCGCAAGCTCGCCTGAATGTGCGGATGCCAGGTTCCCGATCTCCGCCCGCCACGCCCCGATGGTCGCCGGGGTCGCGTCTGCCGCTGCCGGGGGCCGAGGCGCGAAGACGTTGCCGGCCAGCAGGCCAGGGAAAGCCGAATGCATCCCGTCCTCCGGGTCGCAGACGCCCATGGCCGCGAATGTGTCCCCGTGGTATCCGCCCCGCACGGTGAGGAACCGCTGCCGTTTCGGACGCCCCGAAGCTGTCTGGAACTGCACCGCCAACTTCAAAGCGACCTCGACGGACACCGATCCCGAATCGGCCAGGAACACCCGCTCCAGCCGGTCTCCGGGCGCCATGGCCACGAGTTTCTCCGCGAGGTCCACGGCCGGTTGATGCGTCAGGCCACCAAACATGACATGGCTGAACGAGGTGAGTTGCCGCTGCACGGCAGCGTCAAGCACCGGGTGCCTGTACCCGTGGATTACCGACCACCATGAGGACATCGCATCAAGCACCTCGTGCACGCGCCCGCCCTCGTCTCGCAGCCGCAGCGCCACGCCGTCGGCCGCTTCCACTTCCCACAGCGGCAGGGTTCCGGACGCGGGCGCGTACGGGTGCCACAGGCTGGCCCGGTCGCGCTCAATAAGCGAGGTCATGGTTCCTTCCGTCCGTGGCGGGAGCAGTCCGCGGTCCAGCCCGAGGGCGTGACCTGGACCTTCATCCGGCGCCGACACGTTGCGCAGTACCTGGGCGGCTCCATCGCCAACCGCTCCCGGCAACTGTTGTGAGCGTCCGACGCCGGGTTCCCGACTTGATCGGCCGGGTCGCCGGACGCTTCGCCGCCGCAATGGCCGCAGTAGAGGGTGTCGGCGGTCACAGCGATTTCTGCAGTTCCTTGATGGGCATATTGAGCTCTACGAGCAGATTGAGGTCAGCGGTGGCAGGGCGGCCCAAAGTCGTGAGGTAGTTCCCGACGATCACGGCGTTGATTCCGCCGAGCAGTCCTTCGCGGGTGCCAAGGTCACCGAGGGTCAGCTCGCGGCCGCCAGCGTACCTCAGGACGGTGCGGGGCATTGCGAGGCGGAAGGCCGCAATGGCCCGGAGGGCGTCCTTGCCGTCCATGATTCCCTGGTTTTCCAGCGGCGTGCCAGGACGGGGATTGAGGAAGTTCAGTGGAACTTCGTGAGGTTCAAGGGCGGCGAGCTGGGCCGCGAGTTCGGCGCGTTGTTCCAGGGATTCGCCCATGCCGATCAAGGCGCCGCAGCAGAGCTCCATTCCGGCAGCTTTGACCATGGCGCAGGTTTCGAGGCGTTCCTCGTAGCTGTGCGTGGTGACCACTTCGGGGAAGTAGCTGCGGGCCGTTTCCAGGTTGTGGTTGTAACGGTGCACACCCCATTCGGCCAGCTGGTCCACCTGGCGCTGGGCGAGCATGCCCAGCGAACACGCGATATTGATGTCCACTTCTGCATTGATGCGCTCGATCGCGAACTTGATCTGGTTCATGAGCTTGATATCGGGGCCGCGGACTGCCGCGACGATGCAGAATTCGGTGGCTCCGGTCGCGGCCGTTTCCTTGGCTGCTTTCACGAGCTCCGGAATGTCCAGCCACACGCCGCGGACAGGGGAGTCGAACAGTCCCGACTGGCTGCAGAAGTGGCAATCCTCCGGGCAGCCGCCGGTCTTGATGGAGATGATGCCCTCCACCTCCACGTCTTCGCCGCAGTGCTTTAGCCGGACCTCATGGGCAAGTTGCAGGGCGGCCGGGATCGCGTCGTCCGCTAGTTGGAGGATTTCAACAAGCTGGGGTTCCGTCAGCCCTTCGCCTCGTCCGAGGACCTGCTCCCTCGCAAGGTCAAGGATGGCGTAACCAGTGGCTTCTTGGGTTGCTTCGGTCGTCATGCACTAGACGGTATCCGCGAGCAGATCGCCCGATTTTGTCGAGTGATTACAAAACGACCTCAAGGTATTTGGACACTAATTCACCTGGACGCCGCTTTTGGTTCTGCCCGCCGGCCCGGTTCTCAAGCAATTCGTTTGCGCTCCTGGCCTTTGGGCGGGACCCCGGGCTAGTTTTCCTTGGCGTCTTCCAGGACCGCTCTTGCTGCGGCTACGTGGTGAGGGTCCGGTTCTTCCTGCTCTTCGATCTTGCGGCTGTAGAAGTCATGGGCGGCTTCTTTGGTGATTCCCAATGCTTCGCCGATCTGGGCCCATGTGGCGCCGGCTTCCCGTGCGGACTTGATAACGTACCAGCGCCTGGCGGTGAGCAGTTCGACGGCCTTCGCGTTGGCACGCAACGCCTCGAGCGCCGCGACTTCCGATACCTCAGCAAGGAAGTGTGCTGCGGACGCTCGCACCTGATCGCTGCCGGAGGCAGAGGCCTCGCGCCACGTCTCGCCGCGGTTGAAGTCTTCCCACACTTTTAATAGAGCGTGGATATCACCGCTGTTAAGTGCTTGCTCGACAGACGCCGCATCACCATTCATGGGGTCAAGTTAGCTTGACCCCATGAACGGTGCAAGAGGAGCAGCGAGCATGGGTTGGCGTTCGATGTGGAGCCCATCACGCCGGCTGGCGCAACGAATTCGTGAGATAGAAGCCCTCAGCCGACGGATACCGCCGTGATACGCCAGGCGTTTAACACACGGAGCTCCCTAGCCGGGGCGCGGAAGGTGCTCCGTGGGGGTTGCCGATCGCGATTTGGATGCCGGCATCCGGGATTTCTGTTACTTCAGGACCGTTAGCGGCAGCCGGCTCCTTGCTGCGCATGCGAAGAAATGCGATTGCCGAGATAAGGAACCAGGCGACATTTGTGGCTACGGACGGCCATGCTCCATGGATGGTGCCGTTGATAATGAAAGCGCAAGAACCGAAGAGATTCACGGTCTGGAAGCCTTTCCCCGCCTTGATCCAGCACATGGACACCGCCATGAAGGCGCTGAGCATCGCAGCGGCCCCGGCCCAACCGACAATTTCCCACAGCATTTCCATACGAGTCCTTTCGCGGGTTGGGCAGCCCGCCGGTCGCTCTGGCCGGCTGCAACTGGATACAGGTGGATATAGGGAATAAAGCGCTGCACTCAGTGCCAATCGCTTCTGGAGTGAATTCCCGGTTCGCCTTTATTATTTCGACGTAATCACTTTAGTTCAATTGCATTATTCTGAATCCGGCATTTAGAATCGCTTAACATGGAGATGGATCCTCGCCGGCTGCTTGTCCTTCTTGCGATCGCCCGAACGGGCGGCGTTCTGGCGGCTGCCGATGAGCTGAGGATTACTCCCTCGGCGGTATCGCAGCAGCTCAACAAACTTGAGAGCGAGGTCGGCCACCCGCTGGTCCTCCGTACACCCAAAGGCTCTGTCTTAACGCAGGCTGGCTTGTCGCTCGCGGAAGCCGGGGAAGAGATAGAACGTGCCCTCAGCGTCGCCCAGGCTCGCATGCAAGGCGAGGCAAGGATAGCAGGAGTCGTCCGGCTGGGCGGCTTCACCAGCTTCATGCGAACAGTTGTCGTCCCGCGTCTTCCCGAGTGGCGAAGGCAATATCCGCAATTGCAGCTTCAAATTGTCGAAGACGACTTTCCAGCGCTGATGCGGCTGCTTCGTCAGCGTCAGTTGGATGCCGTCGTCGTTGAACTGGACTCGACCACGGGGGAGCAGCATCCGGTTTCGGCCGGAATGATTCAGGAACCTCTCCTGGATGAACCATGGAAACTGGTTGTCCCTGCAGGTTCCCTGCTCACCATCGACAATATTGACCTCAGTCGGCTGCCGCTTCCGTGGTTGGGCGTCGAACAGTCCGCAGCCAACGCGGCCGTGCTGGGGCGCCTCCGGCATTCAACCGGAATCCAGATTCAAACCATCCATCAGTACCAGGACACGCTCACCGCACTTGCCCTCGTCGCGGCCGGCGAGGGCATCGCAATCGTACCCACCTTGGCTTTGACGGGCATTGTCCAGGACCAGGTGGACATCCTGGACGTTCCCGGTTTGGGGACCAGGCACATCGCCCTACGACGTTTCGACCGTAGAAGGCCAACCAATCTTCCAGTGGATACTGTGGCTCGCCTTTTACGAGAGTCCGCTGCCGCGTTCGACACCCGGGCTGGATCCTGAATCCAATTACTTCGTCTCAGACCGTCCAGTTCCGGCCGGACCAAGCCGGGGGAACGCTATCTCCCGAGTTAGTTCCGAGCCGTCACAACGCCGAGGCGGGCTTCGCCATCGAAGCTCAGGCTTTCAGGGTCGCGTCGAGCAGGGACCTCAGTTCTTGAAAGTGCCGCTCGGTGGCTTCCGGATTGAAGGCCGAGGTGTCCGCCATGGTGTAGCCGTGCGGTGCCCCGGCGTAGATTTCATTGGACGCCTCAAGACCTGCGGACTTCAGCGCCGAGCCGAGCCGTTCCACGGCGTCCGGACCCATACTCCGGTCATTGTCAGCATGGCCGAACACGAAGCGGGCACGGGCGTTTACCAGTCCCAGGTGCGGGCTGTCAGGCTCGTCCGTTGCCAGGCCCCCGCCGTGGAAGCCGCCGCATGCTGCCACCACCTCCGGGTGCGATGTTGCCGTCCGGACCGCAAGTCTGGCTCCCATGCAATAACCAGTGGTACCGATGGGGCCCGGCGCCACATCGTCGAGGCTGGTCAGCGCGGAAACCCACGCATCAACGTCCGGCAGTGCCTTGTCCGGCGTCAGGCGGCCAACCCGGGGAAAGGCTGCCTTGCCTGCAGCCTCCCTGCCTTCCTGGGTGGACATGTCCATGGCCGGGGCGAGCTCGGCGATGGATCCATCGCGGTAGAAGACGTTGGGGGCGAGCACGACGTAGCCCCAGTCTGCGATGCGCTGGGCCATCTCCTGGATGCGCGGGCGCAGGCCGAAAGCGTCCATGTAGAGAATGACACCCTGAACAGGTTGGCCGGTTGCGTTGGACGGGCGGGCCACGAAGGCCTCGGCGATGCCTTCAGCGGCGGGAATCTCGATGGGCATGGGCTCACAATATCGGAAGGTACGGGCGACACGTCGCCCGCTGGCGAACAGTGTCGCCGAGAGCTCTCGCGTCAGGCTATCGAGATGTCCGGCCCGCAGGGGATACGGACAGGGGAGTGCTTTCAAGCCTGACGGGCCCGGCGACCGCCGCCTGGGCGCATCCCCGGGCTTACGCGGCCCGGCGGCGGGGCGTGCCGAAGCGTGCCAGCACAAGGTCCGCCACGATCAGGCGGGCCGTCGGGGCCATCGCCAGCGCCCAGAGGATGGAAGCGAGCACGTCGGTGGGGTAGTGCAGCCCGTTCGCCATGACCGCCAGTGCGATGAGGATGGTTGCCAGCGCACCAGCTATTGCCGTGGGGCGGACCCAGCGCGTGCCGCGGAGCAGGAAGCAGGCCGTGACGGTCAGCGCGACCACGAAGGTGGTGTGACCGCTGGGAAAGGAGGCGTCGGTCTGCAACGGCGCGAACGGGTGGACCAGCGCGCCTAGTGCGGGCCGTGGCCGGTCCACCACGACCTTCAAAACCACCGACGGCAGCCAGGTAACAGCGATGACCGCACCGAAAGCGACCGCCGTCCGGAAGGCGCGGGACACGACCCACACCACACCGGAGAGGACCGCGGTAAGCACGACGGCGGGGAAAGGACTGAGCAGCTTGTAGACACCGTCCGTCGCCGCACCCCACGCCCCGGTGTGCAGGCGGTTCAACGCGCTCACCACGGGCAGGTCCGCAGGATGGGCCTTCATGATCAACCCGAAAATCAGCAGCACCACACCGGCCACGACCGACACCAGAACCGTTGTATAAGGGAATCGTGCCGGCCGGAAGATTCCCATGTCCGTGGTGGGCGCCGCCGTCGTACTGTGCTCCGTCATCGGGTATCTGTCGCCTTTCGCAAAAGTTCTCTCCGCCAAGCCGCCACCGCAGGCGGTTCCCGGGCCGGCAAGCCCTGGTGAAGCAACGCCGGACGAAGGGGGCGCTGCTGCCTGAGCAGTGCCCCACACTAAGGACGACAGTCAGCACCCGAGGACTGGCCACGGAATAAGCCTCCGCCGTCCCGGTTTCCGGGCAGGATCCTTACAAAATATTTGCAGCCGGCGACCAGCACGGTCAAAACGTGCTCTGGACTTGCGGATAAGAGCGGCCGTTGGAATAGCAGGACCGAAAAGTCGTAGGAAGGCTACTCGTCGATTTGCCCAGGCACGGTCACCAGTCGTGATGTGGATCGAGTACGCGACCGACGACCGGGGTGGTGAGTTCGCGGAACATGGTGTCGAGCTCGTCGGGAGTGTTGTTGAAGCCCGTGTCGATCCACCAGCGCAGGCAGGCGAGGCAGCTGGCTACTGCGGCGCGCGCGAGCAGTTCGAGAGGGACGGCCTGCGCCTGGCCAGGCTTGATCAATGCCCGCAGCTGCGCTTCGGCGGTTTCCTGCAACACACGTTCGAGACGCACCGTGACGGTACCTGACGCCCCGTGCCCGAGGAGTGCGCTGAGCAGCCCGCGCTGATCGCTGACGTGGTGAAAGAAGATGGTGGCAAACGGCAATGGCTGCCCCCGCGTAGGACGGTGCGGGACGCCGGGTTCTTCGACCATGGCCCGGAGCACTTCAACCGACTCATCGAGCAACTCGTCTTTATCCGCGAAGTGGGCATAGAACGTGGAGCGGCCGACGTCGGCGCGGTCGATCAGATCCTGCACTGTGATTGCTTCGTAGCTCTTCGTAGTCATGAGCACGAGCAGCGCTTGGGTGAGCGCAGCCCGGGTGCGACGGACGCGGCGGTCTTCCCGGGTCACTTTTCGCCTCGTTTCGGCACGGATGTCCTGCGGCGTGTCCAGTACCGGCCGGCATTCCGCTTTTTGTCGATGGTGAACAGCGTTGCTGAACACTATGAATGATACCAAACAGAGTGTTCGATAAACCTCATAGTCGCGCCTGACAGGAGAGCCTCGCCATGTCCTTCAACAACCCCGATGTCCAGCCTGCGCCCGTGACCGTGGGCCGCTGGACTGTCACCCCGATCATCGATGCCATCGGCCCGGCGTTGCCGGCCCACGCTGCATTTCCGTCGCTACCAGCAGAGGACCTCGAAACGCTCCTCAACGAGCTCGGCGACGACGCGTCGAACCCGGACCGCAGCATGCTCGTGCTCGCCTCGCAAGGTTTCGCGATCACCGGTCCGGACCGCACGATCCTGGTCGACGCCTGCCTCGGTGGTCCTAAGACCCTTGGTGGCAAAGGCATGCGCGGCTTCGAGTCACGCTGGCTCGCATCACTCGCGGACGCCGGCATCGACATCAACGCCATCGACACTGTGGTCAATACCCACCTGCACCACGACCACGTCGGCTGGAACACGGTGCTTGACGAGGGCGGCATGCTGCGCCCGACTTTCCCCAAGGCCCGGTATCTGGTGCCCCGGGCAGACATCGAGCACTTCAGCGGCCCGGGTTCCCTGCCACAAAAACACATTCGGGACTGCATTACCCCGCTGGCCCAGGCAGATGTCCTCGACCCGATTGACGGCGAACTTCAACTTGTAGAAGGCATCCATGTCATCCCGGCCACCGGACACACGCCTGGGCACCAGATCGTCGAGATCGCAGACGCCGGACAGCGGGTGATACTCACCGGCGACCTACTCCACCACCCCCTGCAGCTCCGCCGGCCCGACGTCTCCACCGCGCTCTGCGTCGACGGAGTCGCCTCCGCCGCGACCCGCCAGAAGATTCTCGACCATTACGCCGATTCCGGTACCTGGTTCTACGCCTCACACCTGCCGTTGGGAGGAATACTCCGCCGGGATGGCGATGGATACACGTTGGGGACCGATGCGTAATGGTACCGGCCGCTCGCGATGACGAGGATGACACGCCGGATAGATAGCGTTGCCTGCAAGCACTGCTTACGTCGCAATTGGTCCGCGTCATGCCGGAGACACGCGCGCTGTTGCGCGTAGCCGGCCGTGGGCGGCGTGGTCGGGGCCATCACCACGCGGGTTGCTCAACGTGGGAGACTGGGACTCTGCGAAAACCATCTGGAAGGAAGCGACATTGGCTGCTGCCCAGGCCTCCAAGGCGAAAACTCCCGCGGCAAATACCGTTAGTTGGAGGGACGCCGCTCCGTCCGCCGTCGTACTGGTCACCGGCCCGGAGGAGTACCTCGGAATCCGGGCCATGGACAAGATCCGCTCTCAAGTGCGTGCGGTCTCGCCGGACGTCGAGGTTACCAAGCTCAATGCCGGAAGCTACGAATCCGGCACGCTTTCGATGGCCGTGTCCCCGTCGCTGTTCGACGAAGCGAAACTCATCGAAATCGAAGGCTTGGAATCGATGAACGATGCTTTCCTCGCCGACGCATTGGCTTACCTTGCGCAGCCGGAGAACGACGTCGTCGTGGTTCTCCGCCACGCCGGCGGCGTACGCGGCAAGAAGCTCCTGGACGCGATCAAGGCAGCGGGATGGCCCGTTGTGGACTGCCAACCGCTGAAGAAGGACGCCGAGAAGACGGCGTTCGTCGTGGCTGAGTTCAAGGCCGGGAGCCGGCGTATTGACGCCGAGGCGGTCCAAGCCCTCGTCAACGCGGTAGGAACCAGCCTTTCCGAACTCGCCGCGGCTTGCAGCCAGCTGATCTCCGACTCCACAACTGCGGTGGACGCGGCAACTGTGGAGCGCTACTACGGGGGACGCGTGGAAGCCACTGCCTTCAAGGTGGCAGATGCTGCCATGGCCGGTAACGGCCCGCTCGCCCTATCAAGCCTCCGTCATGCTCTCGCCACCGGGGTGGATCCGGTGCCCCTGGTTGCCGCGCTTGCGGCCAAGCTTCGCACCCTCGCGAAGGTGGCTGGAGCACAGGGCTCGTCGGCGCAGATTGCCAGGCAACTTGGAATGCAACCCTGGCTTGTGGAACAGGCCCAGCGGGACGTCCGGCGCTGGACTCCTGAAGGCTTGATCCGATCCATCCAGGTCACCGCGGAGGCGGATGCGCAGGTCAAAGGCCTTTCACGGGATCCGGTGTACGCCGTCGAACACGCAGTGACTGTCATCGCCACGTCGGCCAGGGGCCGCTGAACCGCAGCCCGGCCACCGGGCCCGGGCTGTGTCGCCCCTTGGTCGCCACCCTGGCAGCGCCGCAGCGCCGCAGCGCCGTTAAACAAGCGAGGCCGGTACCCGTCGGGTACCGGCCTCGCTTTCAGCTCAGTCGAACTGGAAAACCTTAGAGTGCGCTGACCTTCTTGGAGATCGCGGACTTGCGGTTTGCAGCGTTGTTCTTGTGAATAACGCCTTTGCTGACAGCCTTGTCCAGCTTACGGCTGGCAGCAACAAGAGCCTTGGTAGCGGCTTCCTTGTCCGTGGACTCAACGGCAGTGTTGACGGCGCGGATGGCCGTCTTCAGCTCAGACTTGACAGCGTTGTTACGCAGGCGAGCCTTTTCGTTGGTGAGGATGCGCTTCTTCTGGGACTTGATATTAGCCACGTGTGTGAACTCTCTTGTTAATGCGGAAATGGTCTAGAGGGTTGTCAGGTTGGCCATCGACTGAGCGGCGTGGGGATGCCTATGGCAGCCAACCATGAGTGCCCGTCGACCTGCACGGACACACAGCCATAAATGTTAGCAGACCCGGCGCCTGTTCACAGATATTCCAGCTAGGCGGGATCGTGTCGCGCGCCCAGACCGCGGGCCACGAGCTGGAATGTCCGCTTGTCCAGGACAGCGCCTTCCCGCCGTACGGACGACGGGTCCAGCCGAATTATCCGGTCGATTTTGACCTCGCTTGCGCGTCCGCGGGGATCCCAAGGACCTGCGCCGATGTCCACGTAGTCGTCCGCGTGCCGCCCGTTGTCGTGGTCCTTGCTGGTGAGCATGAGCCCCAGCAGCCACCCGCCGTCGTGACCTATCAGGAGGACCGGCCGGTCCTTCCCTTGCGAGTGGTCCTCTTCATAGGGGACCCACGACCAGACGATCTCTCCGGGGTCGGGCTTCCCGTCGGGCCGGGGGGAGTAGCGCGGCGAGACGCGGCCACGGAAGTCGCCCGGATAGGGCCGCGTACCGTGCCCGACGCCGGCCCCCGCACCCCGGCCGGGCGCTGCTGCGGGCCGTGTTCCGGCAGGGGATCCCGCGATCCGTCGAAGGTAGCCGAAGGAACCTTTGAGGAGCCTGCCGAGCAAGCTTTTGTTTGACGCCATGGCACCACCGTACTTTCGGCCGTATCACAATGCACAAGCGGCGCCATCTTCATGGGAGACTATAGGTTCAGATAAACGGCACGTGCCGGGCTGGTTCACATCGGTCCGGGGTTCAGCCGTGTGAGTGTCGACAGTAAGGACCCTGCGTGTCTCCCATGGCCCGCACCGCACCGGTGCCCGCCGCGACAGATCCGGCCATCATCCGGAACTTCTGCATCATCGCCCACATCGACCACGGCAAATCGACCCTGGCCGACCGCATGCTGCAGTTCACCGGCGTCGTCAAGCCCCGCGACATGAAGGCCCAGTACCTGGACCGCATGGATATCGAACGGGAACGCGGCATCACCATCAAGTCCCAAGCCGTCCGCATGCCGTGGGAACTCGACGGAACCAGCTATGCCCTGAATATGATCGACACTCCCGGCCACGTGGACTTCACGTACGAGGTCTCCCGCTCGCTCGCTGCGTGCGAAGGCGCGATTCTCCTGGTGGATGCGGCACAGGGCATTGAAGCCCAGACTCTCGCCAACCTGTACTTGGCGATGGAGAACAACCTCACCATCATTCCGGTACTCAACAAGATCGACCTTCCTGCCGCACAGCCGGAGAAGTACGCCGCGGAACTCGCCAACCTCATTGGCGGGGACCCTGAGGACGTACTGCGCGTCTCGGGGAAGACGGGCATTGGCGTGGAGGAACTCCTGGACAAGATCGTCCGCGACCTCCCCGCCCCGGTGGGCGATGCCAACGCGCCTGCCCGCGCCATGATCTTCGACTCCGTCTACGACACCTACCGGGGCGTCGTCACGTACGTGCGGGTGGTGGATGGCATGCTGCACCCGCGCGAGCGGATCCAGATGATGTCCACCAGGGCAACCCACGAGCTGCTGGAAATCGGAGTGAGTTCCCCGGAGCCCACTCCCTCCAAAGGCCTTGGCGTGGGTGAAGTCGGTTACCTCATCACCGGCGTGAAGGACGTTCGCCAGTCCAAGGTGGGCGATACCGTGACCAACCAGGCCAAGCCTGCTGCCGAGTCTTTGAGCGGCTACGCGGACGCCAAGCCGATGGTCTTCTCCGGCCTCTATCCGCTGGACGGCACGGATTATCCGGTACTCCGCGACGCGTTGGAGAAACTGATGCTCAACGACGCCGCCTTGATCTACGAACCTGAGACCTCGGCCGCTCTTGGCTTCGGTTTCCGCGTTGGCTTCCTCGGTCTGTTGCACCTGGAAATCACCCGTGAACGGCTCGAGCGCGAGTACAACCTGGACCTTATTTCCACGGCCCCCAACGTGGAATACGAAGTAACGCTCGAAGACAAAAGGGTTGTCCACGTCACGAACCCCAGCGAGTACCCGGTAGGGAAAGTCGCCGAAGTCCGCGAACCGATGGTGTCGGCCACGATCCTCGCTCCCAACGAATTCGTTGGCGCCATCATGGAACTGTGCCAAAGCCGGCGTGGAGTCATGGGTGGCATGGACTACCTTTCCGAAGACCGGGTGGAAATCCGTTACCGCCTTCCACTTGCCGAGATCGTGTTCGACTTCTTCGACATCCTCAAGTCGAAAACCCGCGGCTACGGCTCGCTTGACTGGAAGGCCGACGGCGAACAGGTCGCCGATCTCGTCAAGGTGGACATCATGCTCCAAGGCGAGCAGGTTGACGCGTTCAGTGCCATCACCCACCGGGATAAGGCGTATGCGTACGGCGTCATGATGACAACCAAACTGCGCGAACTCATTCCGCGCCAGCAGTTCGAGGTGCCCATCCAGGCTGCGATCGGATCGCGCATCATTGCGAGGGAAAGCATCCGGGCAATCCGCAAGGACGTCCTTGCCAAGTGCTACGGCGGTGACATCACCCGTAAGCGCAAACTTCTGGAAAAGCAGAAGGAAGGCAAGAAGCGGATGAAGATGGTGGGCCGGGTCGAGGTCCCCCAGGAAGCGTTCATCGCAGCCCTGACCACGGACGAATCGAAGGACAAGGCCAAGAAGTAATGCGGTTCGTCGCCCACACCGCCGGGCAGCCGCGCTGCGAGGAACGGGCACATGGAGGACACTTTGCCTAGCGTTTTGCCGCTCGGCGATCCGGCACCTGCGGACGGCCTGCTGCCGCCGCAGGTGCTCGACGGCGTCGGGTCGCGCAAGTTCGGGCTCTATGTGCACATCCCGTTCTGCGCGGTGCGCTGCGGCTACTGCGACTTCAACACCTACACGGCCACAGAGCTCGGCGGCGGGGCATCCCAAGCGGCGTATGCGGCGACGGCAGTCTCGGAATTGGAATTCGCGTCCCGCGCGCTGAACGCTTCGGGTCTGCCGCAACGGCCCTTAAGCACCGTGTTCTTCGGCGGCGGCACTCCCACGCTCCTGCCTGCTGAAGACCTCGCACGGATCCTCAGTGCCGCCGTCGGGCGGTGGGGCCTCGAGCCGGGAGCCGAAGTCACCACCGAAGCCAACCCCGACTCGGTGACCCCCGAATCGCTCCAGCTGCTCGCGGACGCCGGCTTCACCAGGGTGTCCTTCGGGATGCAGTCGGCCGTGCCGCACGTGCTCAAAGTCCTGGACCGCACGCACACACCAAGCCGGGTTCCGCTGGTAGTCCAATGGGCGCGCGACGCGGGCCTTGCAGTGAGCCTCGACCTCATCTACGGAACTCCAGGCGAGTCCATGGCGGACTGGCGGACGTCCTTGGAAACGGCCCTGTCCTATGAGCCGGACCACATCAGCGCCTATGCGCTCATCGTCGAAGACGGAACCAAGTTGGCAGCCCAGATCCGGCGCGGAGAAGTTCCGCAGATCGACGACGACGACCACGCCGCCAAGTATGAACTCGCCGATCAGCTGATCAGCGAGGCCGGCCTGGATTGGTACGAGGTCAGCAATTGGTCGCGTTCTCCCGAGCAGGCCTGCAGGCACAACCTTGCGTATTGGCGTGGAGACGACTGGTGGGGCATCGGCCCCGGCGCCCATTCGCACGTCGGCGGCGTCCGCTGGTGGAATGTCAAACACCCCGCCGCCTACGCCAATCGGCTAGGGGAAGGCGTGTCACCCGCGGCCGGACGCGAAACGCTCGACGCCGGAACGCGGGAAGTGGAGCGCATCATGCTGGAGGCGCGGCTCGGCTCCGGCCTCGCGGTTGATGCCTTGGACAAAGTCGGTCGCCATGCTGTGGCCGGGCTGATCGCCGATGGCCTGGTGGAACCCGCGGCAGCCTTCCAAGGGCGCTTGGTCCTGACACTCAGAGGACGCTTGCTGGCTGACGCGGTTGTGCGTCGTATCCTCCCGGACTGAATCAAGCCGCAAGCAGGTGGCACCGCCCCAAGGACTGGTGCCACCGAGCCGGCATTCTTGCGCTACTTGATCCAGCGGAGGTTGAAGCGGTAGCGGTGGGGCTGGCCGTGGTTGACGCGGATTCCCGCGGATACCGAAAAGCACGTCAGGGCTACCCAAATGCCCGTCGCGATGACCGCGAAAACGTTTCCGACCACCGGGAGCATGACCAGGAGGTTGGCGAGTACCGCGGCAAGTGTTGGCGGCAGGCTGAAGTTCAGCGCTTCCTTGGATTCCTGTGCCGTGAATGGCCCGCGCTCACGGAAGATCAGGTAGATCAAGAGCGAAGGCACGCAGCCAAGGATTCCGCCGAAGTGCGCGAGAGTTGCCCATTGGCGGTCCTCCGTGGCCGTCAACGGCAACGCATTGGCAGGAACGCCGTGGTACTGGGATTGGCCCGCGGAGGCGTCCCGTTCGTCAGGAGCGTTGTCTGCCACTGTTTCTTCCTTCGGGTATCTGTTGGTGCGGTGTTGCTGTCCCAGAATACTTGGTCGGCACGAAATCAGTGGACCAAACCGGCAGAATCTGCATATGGCGATCAGGAAGCCGGTGCGGTAAGGAAGTCGATGACTTCCTCTACCCGGCCCAGGAGGGACGCTTCCAAGTCGGCGTAGCTCCTCACGGCGCCGAGGAGCTTTTGCCAGCCAAGCCCGATATCCTCGGCCGTCTCATGCGGCCAGCCGAACGCTTTCAGGATCCCTGTCTTCCAATCCGTGCCGCGTGCGACGGTGGGCCATTGCTCGATTCCCAGGACCTTGGGTCGGATGGCTTGCCAGACGTCCACATAGGGATGGCCGACGATCAGGACATTTCCCGCGGCTCCCGGCAGCGTCATTGCGTCGGCGGCGATCCGGGACTCTTTGGAGTCCGGGACGAGGTGATCGACCAGGATGCCCAGCTTCCGGCCCGGGCCGGGGGAAAAATCCGCAATCGCAGACTTGAGGTCGTCTACGCCGTGGAGGGGTTCGACGACGATTCCCTCCACGCGGAGGTCGTCTCCCCAGACTTTCTCCACCAGTTCGGCGTCGTGCTTTCCTTCGACCCAGATGCGGCTCGCTTTCGCGACCTGGGCGCGCTGGCCCGCCACCCGAACCGATCCCGACGCCGTGCGGCCCGCTTGCAGCGCCGCGGCGCCGGCCGCGCGTGGTGCCGGAGGCAAGAGCTTCACCGGTTCCCCGTCCAGCAGGAACCCGAAACCGAGCTGGAAGGATTTGTTCTTCCCCCTGCGGTCCTCCAAGACGACAACGTGCATGCCGCCGGACTTTTCGATCCTTGTCACGGCGCCGACCCACCCGGACTGGACATCCTCGAGGACCATTCCCCGCTCCACGGGAACCTCGCGTAATTGCCGTTTGGTTGGCTTTGCCAAGTCCTGCGGGCCCCAATTGTCATACGACACGGTCTTCACACCACTTTGCGCTAGGGATCGATCGGGATCCGGAACATTTCCGCCGGATCGCGCGGGAATCATGTTCGCCGCAAGCGGTACCAATGCTAACAACGCGGTGGCTCATACTAGACTTGTTAGCACTTGGGCATGTTGAGTGCTAATGGTTGAATACCCGTTGTCGAATACCGGGTCACTGAGTGGAGGTGGGGAGTGAGCGAGCCACGCAAGCTTGAAGTGTTGCGGGCCATCGTGGAGGACTACGTCCACTCCCGCGAGCCCGTCGGTTCCAAAGCGTTGGTGGAACGCCATCATCTGGGCGTCTCGAGCGCCACCATCCGTAACGACATGGCGCTCCTGGAAGAAGAAGGCCTTATCGCTGCGCCGCACACCAGTGCCGGGCGGATACCCACTGACAAGGGCTACCGCCTGTTCGTCGATCGAATTTCCGAGGTCAAGCCCCTTTCGGCAGCTGAGCGGCGCGCCATCCATTCCCTGCTTGCGGGACCGGACGACGTCGAAGACATCCTTGAGCGGACGGTCCGGCTCCTTTCGCAGCTGACCAACCAGGTCGCCGTCGTGCAGTACCCGCACATCAGCCGCGCGCGCGTACGCCACATCGAGTTTGTCCTCTTGGCACCGCGCCAGGTTCTCGTGGTTCTGATCGCCGATACCGGCAAGGTTGAACAGGGCGTCGTCCAATCCGGCGCGGATACCTCGGACGAAGACCTCATGACGTTGCGCGCCCGGTTCCTCGGAAGCATCGCAGGATCACAACTGGACCTCATGGCGCAGGTCCTGCCGTCGGTTGTCGCGCTGTGCCCGCCTGGCCTTCGCGGATTGGCCGGCACCCTTGCCCACGGCTTGGAGCGCTTGGCTGACAGGAGCCGGGACGATCGCATGGTCATGGCCGGAACCGCGAACCTGGCCCGCTCCAACGTGGACTTTCCGCTGAGCATCGGCCCCGTCCTCGAAGCACTCGAGGAACAGGTGGTCATGCTGCGCTTGCTCTCCGACATGGCCGAAGACCCGCGGGGTGTCACTGTCAGCATCGGCCGCGAGAACCCTTATGACGGTCTTTCCGAGGCCTCCGTGGTCGCGACGGGCTACGGTCCGGACAGCAGCGCCAAGATCGGCATTCTTGGGCCTACGAGGATGGACTACCCCAACACCATGGCGGCAGTGCGTGCCGTCGCGCGCTACCTTTCCCGGATTCTGGGCGGCTGAGTTTCCACGGAAACCCCGTTCGCATGAAAACGCAGTTCAACAAGGAAGAGAAAACGACTTTGAGCAGCCACTATGACGTTCTAGGCGTCTCGCCGGAAGCGACAGGCGAGGAGATCAAGAAGGCTTACCGCAAGCTCGCCCGGAAGCTGCACCCTGACGTGAACCCGGGGGAAGGCGCCGCTGAGGAATTCAAAGCCGTCACGCACGCCTACGAAGTCCTCTCCGATCCCCAGAAGCGCCGCGTCTACGACGCCACGGGCAACGAAAACGGCACGGACAACGGCTTTGGCGGCGGCTACGCCGGCCAGGGATTCGCCTTCCAGGACATTTTCGACACGTTCTTCGGCGGAGGCGGCGGGGGCATGCACGGACCGGCGTCTCGCGTGCGACGGGGCCAGGACGCATTGATCAGTGTCCGCATCGATCTCCGCGAAGCAGTTTTCGGTGTGAACAAGAAGCTTGAAGTGGACACCGCGGTGGTTTGCCCCACGTGTGAAGGATCCTGCTGCCGCCCGGGCACCCACCCGGAACGCTGCGACATCTGTGGCGGATCCGGCCAGGTCCAGCGCGCGGTGCGTTCGATCCTCGGACAGGTCATGACCGCCGCCCCCTGTGGATCCTGCGAAGGCTTCGGCACGATCATCAAGGATCCTTGCAATGAGTGCAGCGGCCAAGGCCGCATCCGCAGTCGCCGCTCCTTGACCGTCAAGGTTCCGGGAGGCGTGGCTACCGGCACCCGGATCCAGCTTTCCGGGCAAGGCGAGGCAGGCCCGGCCGGCGGCCCTCCGGGCGACCTTTACATCGAGATCCGGGTCAACGCGGACGCCACTTACATGCGTGAAGGCGACGATCTCCACGCCACCCTGAGCGTGCCCATGACAGCCGCGGCCTTGGGCACTGAGCTTCAGCTGGATACCTTCGATGGTCCCCAGGAGATCGACGTCAAGGCTGGAACACAGGCAGGCGAAGTCATTACTTTGCGCGGGCTCGGCGTCACGCACCTTCGCGGCTACGGCCGGGGAGACCTCAAGGTGCACCTGCACGTCGAAACGCCGGTGAAGATCGACGCCGCCCAAGAGGACCTGCTTCGCCAACTCGCCAAGTTGCGAGGGGAGCAGTTCACCGAGGGAAAGCTCGTGGCGAGCGGCGGTGTGTTCGCCAAGCTCCGGGACAAGCTCGGTAACCTGTAGCGGTGAGCAACCCCGTATTTTTCACCCCGGAGGGAACCCTGGACGGGTTGCGGCCGGGTGATTCCTTCGTGCTCGACGGCTCCGAGGCCAAGCATGCCGTGACGGTCAAGCGCCTTGAAGTAGGCGAAAGCGTCGATATCGTCGACGGCGCCGGGACGCGGCTCGTGGGAAGCGTCACGGCGGCGGCCCAGGGCAGCCTCACGGTACTTGCCGCCGATGTGCGGGAAGAGCCGCGGCCCGCGGTCCGGCTTGTTTTGGTGCAGGCCCTCGCGAAAGGCGATCGCGACGAGCTTGCCGTCGAAACAGCGACAGAACTCGGGATTGACGCTGTGATTCCGTGGCAGTCCGAGCGTTCGATTGTCCGCTGGAAGGGGGAGCGGGCCGCGAAATCGCACGCGAAGTGGCAATCGGTAGCCGCGGCGGCCGCCAAGCAGGCAAGGCGCGCCTGGATTCCCGAGGTTCGTGCCGCCGTCGACGGCTCCGGCCTGGCGTCGGCAGTTGCCGCTGCCGACCTCGCGATCATCCTTCACGAAGACGCGAAGCGCCCCTTGCGCGATGTCCTGGAAGACTGGAACGGCAGGGCTTCGGATGGCGGTGCCGGGGCGGCGCGCGAGGTCTTGCTCATCGTTGGACCGGAAGGCGGCATTTCGCCCCGCGAAGTGACTAAATTGAGTGACGCCGGAGCGGTTACGGCCTTGCTGGGCCACCACGTCCTTCGTTCATCGACGGCGGGACCGGCAGCCGTCGTCCTGGCGAGTGACATCCTCGGCCGCTGGTAGCTGAAGCCGGTTTCGGGAAAAGAACCACGACGGCGGCAACCCGCCTGCCGCGTTTGCGGCGGCTAGCGGACGTTGAACGAACGGGTGTCCGTGCCGACGTCGGAATTGTTGGCGCCCACCATGGAGACCCGCAATTCATATCGGCCGGTTCCAAGGCCCACTGTGAAGCTGAAAATCCCGCCTTGATCGGGAGCATTCGATGCCGAAGTCTGCCCTGCCAAGTAGGACGACTTATCGCCATTGGAGTTTTCCTTCAGGATCTGCCAGTGCAGTTTCTTTGAGGGATCCGTGCTCCGGCCGTTGAACTTCACGGGGCCCGAGGCCAGCGTGATGTCCTCCTGCGGATCAATGATCCAGACCGGAGCTACTACCGAGGCATCCCGGACCATCGGATCCCCGAGTTTGACCTGGCCGAATGCCATGTAGTTGGTGTGCCCGTCAACGAGGATGGTGACCTGGATCTGTTGGCTTGTGTCGATCAACCCTGCGCTGGCCGCGGCGGCGGTGGCAGTGTAGACGAGTTGTTGGACCGCTTTCTGCGCCGCGTCGGCGTCGAGGTTTGAATTGAACGCATCGCGCGAAACGTCAACAGTGACCACGTTCTTTCCGGAGATGGAGGTGGCGAGGTCGCTCGGGTTTTGCCACGGGGTGAAGAAATCGTGGTCAAGCGGTTTCTGGGACATCATGATCCGAAGGGCGGTGGTGATCGGATTTTCATTGCCCGGGTTGTCACGGAACTCACGGTACAGGTAGGTATCGTTGTCGCTCTTGCCGATCCAGTACACGGGAACCTTGTTCGACGCCTGGGTGGTTTCAAGGGGAGCGTTGCTGGCCGGAGCGGCTTGGAGGGCCGATGAGGAGGGAGGATTCGTCGTCGTTCCTGGACCGCTGCGCTCGGCGACACACCCCGTCAGCAAAAGGGCAGCCACCACGGAGCCCGCAAGCGCGGCGGAACGCTTCCGCTTGCTCCGGGCCTGGGGACATTCGGCTGGCCTTGTGATGATGGTTCCTGCTCGTCGGGCGCCGGGGCGCGGGAATAGCGTCTCCGCAAAAACGGGGAGCCGGGCTGTTTTGCCCACAAATCAGCTTGTCACAGTCTCCACGGCGGACATCGGCATTTCGACGCCCTGCCTACTAACTGCAACCCGATTGATACGTGGCCGATGCGGAGTTGATATCAAAGGGGTCGGATGCGTCCCCCGGGCGCGGCATTGACAGTGGCTGGCGTAGGATTGAAATCACTTCGGAGCCCGTAATGCAGGCCCATCCGGCGAACGGGACTTCGAGAAGAACATCGAGGCACACGTACCAAACCGGAGGAGCACAGGCCGCAAGGCCAGCACTATGACAGAATCATTGAACGGGCGGCCGCGGGCCGGCAGTGTTGATACAGGTCCGGCCGAGTTTCCACACTCAGTACCGGGCGCCCGGACGGAAGTTGTTGTATTCGACAACTCTGATCAGATGGTTCAGACGCTCGGCAGCCATGACGAAGCCTTGCGCTACATCGAAGCCCAGTTCCCGGAAATCGACTTCCATGTGCGGGGCAATGAGCTTTCCTTCAGCGGTCCTTCCGGCGATGTTCCCCGGATCATGCGCCTCCTGGAGGAAGTGCGCGGCCTTGTCCGCAAGGGAACCGTCATCACGCCTGATGTCCTGCAGCAGCTCGTTTCCCTGCTGCGGAGCCAAACCTTGCAGAACCCCGTAGAGGTGCTGACCCACAACATACTTTCCAGCCGAGGCAGGACGATCCGGCCGAAAACCCTCAACCAAAAGGGCTACGTCGATGCCATCGACGACAACACCGTGATCTTCGGCATCGGGCCTGCCGGCACAGGCAAGACCTACCTCGCGGTAGCCAAAGCGGTCCAGGCCCTGCAGCTCAAGGAAGTCAGCCGGATCATCCTCACGCGACCCGCCGTCGAGGCGGGGGAGCGGCTCGGCTTCCTGCCCGGAACGCTGAGCGACAAGATCGACCCGTACTTGCGTCCGCTGTATGACGCACTGCACGACATGATCGATCCCGAGTCGATTCCGCGCCTGATGGCAGCGGGAACCATCGAGGTAGCTCCCCTCGCGTATATGCGCGGCCGCACCCTCAACGACGCATTCATCATCCTCGATGAAGCCCAAAACACCACTGCCGAACAAATGAAGATGTTCCTCACCCGGCTTGGTTTCGGTTCCAAGATGGTCGTCACGGGGGACATCACGCAGGTGGACCTGCCCTTCGGCGCCACGTCAGGCCTTCGCATCGTCGAGGAGATCCTCAGCGGAATCGAGGACGTGAACTTCACGATGCTGGACGCGTCCGACGTCGTCCGTCACCGCTTGGTGGCCGACATCGTCTCCGCGTACAGCCGCTGGGACGAAAAACACCGGGTACGTGCACAGCACACGCCCACGCACGACAAACGGGGAGAACGCCGATGAGCATCGAAGTCAACAACGAATCCGGCGTCCAGGTCGACGAAGCGCAATTGGTGACGCTTTCGCGATTCATTTTCGAACGCCTCTACATCCACCCGCAGGCAGAACTATCGATCCTTCTCGTGGACGAACCCGCCATGGAAAAGCTCCACATCGAGCTCATGGACGAACCCGGCGCCACCGATGTCCTCTCCGTTCCCATGGACGAATTGACGCCGGGAACTCCCGGTAAGCAGACTCCCCAAGGCATGCTTGGGGACATCGCAATCTGCCCCCAAGTAGCCGAGGTGCAGGCACGAAACGCAGGGCATTCGACGCAAGACGAGATGCTCCTGCTCTGCACCCATGGAATCCTGCACCTCCTTGGCTTCGACCACGCCGAACCGGAGGAGAAGGAAGAAATGTTCGGCCTCCAGCGTGAGCTGCTTTCCGCGTTCCTCGGTAAGGACGCCCCCATGGAGACTATGCAGTGACCTCGATCATCCTGGTCGGCATGGCGTTGGTGTTCTTGAGTTTCGTCGCTTTGCTGACCGCGGCGGAGGCTGCGTTCAACTTTCTGCCACGACATGAGGCAGAACAAGCCATCGTCAAAAGCAGGGGCAATTCCCTGCGCAGCATCCTCGCCCAACCCGTCGCCCACATTCGCGCCCTGAGGTTCTGGCGCATCTGGTTCGAGATGGCGGCCGCCGTGGCCGTAGCCGTGGTCGTCAGCAGCCTCCTGGACAACGTCTGGCTGGCCGGGCTGGCGGCGACCGGCATCATGGCCGTTATCGGTTTCGTTTTGGTCGGCGTCTCTCCACGGCAGCTCGGACGTGCCCATTCCGCGGGGATCGTCCGCTTTTCGGCCCCGCTCATCAGGTTCCTCTGCTGGATCCTCGGCCCCATTCCGGCATGGTTGGTGGCCATTGGCGTCGCGGTTGCTCCCGGGGCGCCGAGCGGCGATGACGCCTTCTTCAGCGAAGAAGAATTCCGTGAACTCGTGGACCGCGCCACTGAGTCGGACATGATCGAAGACAGCGAGGCGGAACTGATCCAGTCCGTCTTCGATTTCGGCGATACGCTGGTCCGCTCCGTCATGGTTCCGCGCACGGACATCGTGAGCATCGACTCCGGATCGAGCCTGGAGCAGGCGATGGCCCTGTTCCTTCGTTCCGGCTATTCGAGGATCCCGGTCATCGGAGAGAACGCCGATCAGATCCGAGGCATCCTCTACCTGAAGGACGTTGCCGCGGCATTGCACCGCCCTGAACAGGCTTCCGCCCGGCAGGACGTCGATTCCCTCGTGCGGGAGGCCCGCTTCGTGCCGGAATCCAAGCCGGTCAGCGATCTCCTCAGCGAACTCCAGCAGGAATCCACCCATGTTGCCGTGGTCATCGACGAATACGGCGGAACGGCCGGCCTCGTGACGCTCGAGGACCTCATCGAAGAGATTGTCGGCGAAATCGTGGACGAATATGACGCAACCGCCGCGGAAGTCATCGACCTTGGCAATGGAAGGTACCGTGTCAGCTCCAGGATGAGCATCGATGACCTTGGGGAACTTTTCGATATCGACCTCGACGACGACGAGGTGGACACCGTTGGCGGCCTCATGGCCAAAGCGCTCGGGAAGGTACCGATCGTGGGCAGCGCCGTGGAAATCAGCGGGATCTCCCTCAAAGCCGATAGGCTGGAAGGCCGGCGGAACCGGGTAAGCCATATCATTGCGGCAGCCATTCCAAAAGAAGACACTGACCTTGAAGACCTTCTCGACGAGGGCGACACAACGCAACAGGGAGTTCCACGTGAGCAAGCACAATAAGAAGCTCGACGCCGATCAGGACTTTGGTGGCTTCCACGCAGGATTCTCTGTCCTTGTCGGGCGGCCGAATGCCGGCAAATCGACCCTTACCAACGCTTTGGTGGGCCAAAAGGTGGCGATCACGTCCGCGAAACCGCAAACCACCCGGCACACCATCCGGGGGATCGTCCATCGCGACGATGCCCAGCTGATCCTTGTCGACACGCCGGGCTTGCACCGTCCGCGCACCCTTCTTGGCAAGCGGCTGAACGACCTCGTAGCCGACACCCTTTCCGAAGTGGATGCCATCGGTTTTTGCCTGCCCGCCAACGAGAAGATCGGGCCGGGCGACAAGTACATCGCGGCCCAGCTCGCCGCCGTCGGACGCAAGCCGGTTGTCGCCATCGTGACCAAAACCGACCTCGTGGACCGGCAAGCGTTGACCGAGCAGCTTTTGGCGGTGGCGGAACTCGGACGTGAAGTCCTCGGCGATCAGGGCTGGGCGGACATCGTTCCGGTGTCTGCGGCCGACGGCTTCCAGGTCAGCACCGTAGCGGATGTCCTCATCGGCCACATGCCGCCTTCTCCGCCGCTTTACCCGGACGGGGAGCTGACGGACGAGCCCGAGGCCGTCATGGTGGCGGAGCTCATCCGCGAAGCAGCCTTGGAAGGCGTGCGCGACGAGCTTCCCCACTCCTTGGCGGTCGTCGTTGAGGAGATTGTTCCCCGCGAAGGCCGCTCGGAAGACAACCCGCTGCTCGATGTCCGCGTCAACCTCTACGTTGAGCGTCCGTCCCAAAAGGCCATCATCATCGGAAAAGGCGGAAGCCGCTTGCGCGAGGTGGGCACGAATGCCCGCAAGGGGATCGAAGCCCTCCTCGGAACCCGGATCTACCTGGACCTCCACGTCAAAGTAGCCAAGGATTGGCAGCGCGACCCGAAGCAACTTGTGAAGCTGGGATTCTAGCTACGGGAATTTCCCAGTTGCGCCTCGTAAAATGGTGCGAATCCCATTTTCCGAGGAAAGGTTCAGCGAGTAGTGCGACGCCGCGATGCGCGCGTGGACGAGCCCGGCACCATAGGTGCCCACGGCCGTGCACGCCACGGGGAAGCCCCCGGCACCCCCCGCCACATGAACGCTCTCAAGCAGCTTCCGCTCTGGCTCAGGATTTCGGCAGCGACGGTGGCCATCCTCGTCGTCGGCGGAATCGCTTTCGCCGCCTACTGGGTGTACCGCTTGCAGTCGAACATCAGCAAGGCCCCTTTGACGGCCGGTGCCGTCCGGACGGAGGCCGCTGTCAACGATGCCACCGACCGTTTGCAGATCCTCATTCTCGGCTCCGACACCAGGGACGGGAAGAATTCCGAGTATGGTTCCGCGCAGGACTCCACAGGCTACGGCCAATCGGACGTCATGATGCTCCTGGATATCTCCGCGGACAACAAGCGGGTCAGCCTTACCAGCTTCCCCCGTGACCTCCTGGTGAACGTACCGTCATGCACAGATCCCAAAACCCACACGGTCTTCCCGGCGCACTCGAACGTGATGATCAACTCGGCCATGGCAGAAGCCGGTATCGGTTGTGCCGTGGACACTGTGAACCAGCTCACCGGACTGGAAATCGACCACTTCATGATGGCGGACTTCAACGCCGTCAAGGAACTCTCCAACGCAGTGGGCGGGGTGGATGTCTGCGTGAGCGACGCCGTCTACGACCCCGATTCAGGACTCCGCTTGCCGAAGGGCACGTCCAAGGTCCAAGGTGAGCAGGCCCTGGCATTCCTGCGCACCCGCCATGGCTTTGGCGATGGAAGCGACCTCGGCCGGATCCAGGCCCAGCAAGGCTTCCTGTCCTCGCTGACGCGCAAGATCAGGTCGGACGGCACGCTCGCCAATCCGCAAAGCCTTCTGTCGATCGCCGACGTCGTGACCAAGAACCTGACCGTGGACGATGGCCTGGCCTCCGTACAGGCGCTGCTGACGATCGGCAGCAGGCTCAAGGACGTTGACCTTTCAAAAGTTGCGTTCGTCTCGGTTCCCACGGAGCCTGCCGCGATCGATCCCAACAGGCTCCAACTGGTTCAACCGCAGGCCACCCAGTTGTTCGCGGCCATGAGGGCGAACCTGGACCTCACCAACCCGGGAGCTACCGCAGCCCCGACCGCCAGCGCCTCGCCGTCCGCGCCACCGTCCAACGCTGCGCCCGTGCCCAGTACCCCGGCAGCTCCGGCGTACGACAAAGCCCTCCAGACGGTCAACGTCGCCGACGGCACCGGAATAGCCTCCCGCGGCGAGGAAATTGCCTCGGCGCTGATTTCCGGTGGTTTCACCAAAGCCGGCCACTTCCTCGCTGCCAGTGTGGGCAAGACCGTCGTTTACTACGGGGCCGGTAATGCGGACGTCGCATCGGATGTTGCAAACATGCTGGGAATTCCGGCTTCGCAAATCGAGCCAGCCACCGGCGTTGCGGGAGTGCAGGTCTACATCGGCACAGACTTCGATTCCGGCACCAAGTACGGGGTCGCCTCGGTTCCGGCCGACGTCGTCAAGCAGACAGCCAATGACTCAAAGTGCCAGGCAGTCAATCCTTACAACATCGCGAGGTAGGCTGGCCGGCGAACGCTTCCAAGCAAAAAGGGAAGGAAGGGCAACCGCCCTCCTTCCCTTTTGCATGGCGCACTATGGTGCTCTTGCGTCGCTGATCCGCTACCAGATACTGACGCGGTCCTCGGGCGACAACCACATCCCGTCTCCGTCTTCGACGGCAAACGCCTCGTGGTACGAATCGAGGTTCTTGGCGATGGCATTCGTCCGGAACTCGTTGGGGGAGTGCGGATCGGTGGCCACCCGCCTGATGGCTTCCTCGGACCGGATCACCTGGCGCCAGCCGGCAGCCCACGACATGAAGAAGCGCTGCTGTCCGGTCAGGCCTTCCAAAACGGGAGGTTCCGCGCCGTCGAGGCTCAGGAGGTAGGCCTTGTACGCAATTGTCAGCCCGCCGAGGTCACCGATGTTTTCGCCCAGCGTGAGTTTGCCGTTGACCTTGTGGTCCGGGGCCGCGTATGGGGCAAGGGCATCGAACTGGGCCACGAGCTTGGCTGCCAGTTCGTCGAAGGCCTTGCGGTCTGCTTCGGTCCACCAGTTCCGCAGGGCCCCGCTTCCGTCGAATTGGGAGCCTTGGTCGTCGAACCCGTGGCCGATCTCGTGGCCGATGATGGCACCGATGCCGCCGTAGTTGACGGCGTCATCCGCATCAGCGGTGAAGAAAGGCGGCTGCAGGATGGCGGCCGGGAAGACAATCTCGTTCAGCATTGGGTGGTAGTACGCGTTGACGGTCTGCGGCGTCATGAGCCACTTGTTCAGGTCGACAGGCTTGCCGACCTCGTCGAGGTGGCGGTCGACGTCGGCATTATGCGCCCGCTCGACGTTCCCCAAAAGGTCGTTGGGGTCGATCTCGACGGCGGAATAGTCGATCCACTCGTCGGGGAAGCCGATCTTTGGCCGGAATGCCTCGAGCTTCTTCAAGGCTTCGGCCTTGGTTTCCTCGCCCATCCAGTCGAGCGCGGTGATGCTTTGGCGATACGCCTCAATGAGCTTGGACACGAGGACCTGCATCCGGGCTTTGTATCCTTCGGGGAAATGGCGCTCCACGTAGATTTGTCCCACGGCTTCGCCGAGGGCGGCTTCGACGACGGCGACACCTCGCTTCCAGCGGTCCTTGTTCTGGGGTGTGCCACTCAGCGTGGTGCCGTAGAAGTCGAAGTTGGTGTCCACGAAGACGGATGACAAGTAGGGCGCGGCAGCGTTGAGCACACGTAGGGCGAGCCATTCCTGCCAGGTTCCCAAGGGTTCCGAGCCGACCAGGGCAGCGGCACCGGCGAAGAAGTCCGGAGTGCTCACAACCAGCTCGGCAAACTTCTCTTCCCCGATCCGGGCGGCGTCGAACCAGGAGTCCAAGTAGGGGAAGAGTTCCCGGCCCTCGTCCGCGGTCTTGAGGTTGTAGGTCTTTTGCGGATCGCGCAGCGTGACGTTGTCCCAGTGGAAGGAAGCCAGAGCCTTCTCGAACGCGACAACCCTGCCAGCGGCAGCATCGCCGTCGGGAATGCCTGCCAAACCGAATAGTTTGGCGACGTACTTTTCGTAGGCGGCCACAATGTCCGCGAACTTTTCCTCACGGTAATAGGACTCGTCCGGAAGGCCCAGGCCGCCCTGCCCGATGTACAGGAGGACGCGGTCCGGGTTCCCGGCGTCGGGTGCCGGGTAGATCGAGAAGAGCCCTGAGACGTCGGAACGGAAAAGCCGGCCGGTCAGTGCGACGACTTCAGCCGGCGAGGTGGTGGCGAAAACCTCGTCAAGGCGCCCACGGATTGGATCCAGGCCCTTGGCTTCAGTGGCTTCTTCGTCCATGAAGCTGCTGTAGAGCCCTCCGACCTTCCGCTCGATGCCGCTGGCTTCCTCGCCTTTGGCCGCGGCCTCTTCGATGATTGCCCGAACTGCGAGTTCGGAACCGTCGCGCAGGGCGGTGAAGGTTCCTTCCAAGGGACGGTCGTCGGGAATGACGGTTGACTTCAGCCACGCGCCGTTGACGTGCTGGTAGAGGTCGTCCTGGGGCCGAACGCTTTCATCGATGTTGGACAGAGTAATCCCCGATTGTGGCACATGAACTCCTTCGGACGACGCAGCGCAGCTGGTTCCCCACCGTCGCCGCGTCTGCATAGTGGACGTTGCTTCAGGTATTTCACTGTCATCATACGCACCCGTGTTACTGTGAAATGGTGCGTGCAGGAATGCTTCTCTTTAGCTGCCGCGGCGAGGCCTCGAAAGCGAACATTCGCTAGGCCAACCCTCGCTGCGGAGTTTGCTATGTCCGGCCAATCTTCCATCTGGATTTAGAGAAAAGGCCCCAAGTCATGCGCAACGCACAAAAGCCCTCCGGAATGCCCATTCACCGTTACGTCCCCTTCCAGGACCAGATCAAAGTGGAACTGGCGGACCGCACGTGGCCGGACAAGACAATCACCAAGGCCCCGCGCTGGTGCGCCGTGGACCTACGTGACGGCAACCAGGCACTCATCGACCCCATGAGCCCCGCCCGGAAGCTGAAAATGTTCCAGCTGCTGGTCAACATGGGCTACAAGGAAATCGAAGTCGGATTCCCGTCGGCATCGCAGACCGACTTCGACTTCGTGCGCCAACTCATCGAGGGCGGCCACATTCCTGACGACGTCACCATCCAGGTTTTGACCCAGGCACGCGAACACCTGATCGAGCGCACTTACGAATCACTGGTCGGTGCCAAGCAGGCCATCGTCCACCTCTACAACTCGACTTCGGTGCTGCAGCGCCGCGTGGTCTTCAACCAGGACGAGGACGGCATCCTGGACATCGCCCTGCAAGGTGCCCGCCTCTGCAAGAAGTACGAAGAGACGCTGACTGACACCCACATCACGTACGAGTACTCGCCTGAGTCGTTCACGGGCACCGAACTCGAATACGCCGCCAGGGTCTGCAACGCGATCGCCGACGTCTTCGAGGCATCGGCGGACAAGCAGGTCATCATCAACCTGCCCGCAACCGTGGAGATGGCGACTCCCAACGTGTATGCGGATTCCATTGAATGGATGCATCGGAACCTGCACCCGCGCGATGGCATCATCATTTCCCTGCACCCCCACAACGACCGCGGCACAGGCGTCGCAGCCGCGGAGCTGGGTTACCTGGCCGGCGCGGACCGCATTGAGGGCTGCCTCTTCGGAAACGGCGAGCGGACCGGAAACGTGGACCTCGTCACCTTGGGCCTGAACATGTTCGTCCAAGGCATTGATCCAATGATCGATTTTTCGGATATCGACGAAGTCCGGCGCACGGTGGAGTACTGCAACCAGTTGCCTGTCCCGGAGCGGTCACCGTATGGCGGAGACCTCGTCTTCACCGCCTTTTCCGGTTCCCACCAGGACGCCATCAAGAAGGGTTTCGAAGCCCTCGAAAAGGACGCCGCCGCAGCCGGCAAGGCCGTGGATGACTTCATGTGGCAGGTTCCGTACCTGCCCGTCGACCCCAAGGACCTGGGCCGCAGCTACGAGGCCGTGATCCGCGTCAACTCCCAGTCCGGCAAGGGCGGCGTGGCCTACCTGCTCAAGAACGAACACAGCCTGGACCTGCCGCGCCGCGCGCAGATCGAGTTCTCCGGCGTCATCCAGCACCGCACCGATACCGTGGGCGGCGAGGTCAGCGGCCCGCAACTGTGGGCGATGTTCCAGGACGAGTACCTGCCTGCGAGCACGGCCGAAGGGCAGTGGGGCCGGTACTCGTTGGGCGCGATCCGGACCGAAACCGACGAGTCCGGCGAACTCACGCTGCACGCGGCCCTCCGGGTGGACGGAACCGTGGTTGAACGGACGGGAACCGGCAATGGTCCTATCGCTGCGCTGCTCAGCATCCTGCGCGAAGACGGAGTGGACGTCCGAGTCCTCGACTACACGGAACACGCACTGTCCGAAGGTGGAAGCGCCAACGCGGCTGCGTATGTCGAATGCGCGGTGGGGGAGCGCGTCCTGTGGGGAGTCGGCATCGACCCCAACACGAGCACCGCGGCCCTGAAGGCAGTGATTTCCGCGGTCAACCGGGCGATCAGGGCCGTCCGGGCCTAGCCCTCGACCGCGCGGCGTCCACCAATTGGGCGCCGCGCGGTAACGGCGGACCCGACTCCGTCCGGCGTGGTGCGAAGATTAACTGTGGCCAATTCCTTTGCAGCCCGTTCCTATCGGGACGACGCCGTCGTGCTCCGCACCCATAAGCTGGGCGAAGCCGACCGCATCATCACCCTGCTGACCAAGCATCATGGCCAGGTCCGTGCGGTGGCCAAAGGTGTTCGACGAACCAGCAGCCGCTTTGGCGCCCGCCTCGAACCATTCATGGTGGCAGACCTTCAGTTGGTTTCCGGCCGTACCTTGGACGTGGTGACTCAGGCCGTGGCGAAGGGAGCCTACGGTAGTTCGATCGCGTCGGACTACACGCGCTATACGGTCGCAGCCGCCATGACGGAAACGGCGGAAAAGCTGACCGACGCCGACGCCGAGTCGGGAACCGCCCAGTACAACCTCCTTGTGGGGGCACTCGCCTCATTGAGCCGTGCGGACCACCCGCCGGAACTGATTCTCGACTCATACCTCCTTCGGGCTTTGGCGACGGGAGGTTGGGCTCCAAGCTTCACCGACTGCGCGCGGTGCGGAGCACCCGGGCCGCACACGGCCTTTTCCGCCCCCCTGGGCGGGATGATCTGCAATGATTGCCGGCCACCGGGTTCGCCCGCACCGGCGCCCGAGACGGTGGTCTTGCTGGGTGCGCTCCTGACGGGTGATTGGGCGACGGCGGACGTATCGGGAAGCCCGCACCGCCGTGAAGCGGCCGGCCTGGTGGCGAGTTACCTGCAATGGCACCTGGAACGAGCATTGAAATCCCTCAAGCATGTGGAGCGAAGCTGATAGTGGCACTGGGAAAAAAGAAGACGACAGTACCGCGCAAGGGTCCGGTGACGGCTCCGTACCCGCATCCCTCCGGCGCCAAGCCGCCGGTCATACCTGCAGAGTTGATTCCGCAGCATGTGGCAATCGTCATGGACGGTAACGGTCGTTGGGCCAACCAGCGGGGACTGCCGCGCATTGAGGGCCACAAAGCGGGTGAGCCCGCGTTGCTTGACGTCATGGCCGGCGCCATCCAGTTGGGCATCAAATACGTCAGCGTTTACGCCTTCTCCACTGAGAACTGGCGCCGTTCTCCGGAGGAAGTGCGGTTCCTCATGGGATTTAACAAGGACGTGCTGCGTCGCCAACGGAACCAACTCGACGATTGGGGAGTGCGGATTCGCTGGGCCGGCCGACGTCCGAAGCTGTGGGGGTCGGTGATCAAGGAACTCGAGGAAGCCGAAGAGTTCACGCGCGGCAACGACACCTGCACGTTGACCATGTGTGTTAATTACGGCGGACGCGCCGAAATCGCCGACGCCGTCGCCGCGATCGCACAGGACGTAGCCGATGGCCGGTTGAAGCCCGGCTCGGTGAACGAGCGCACCATCCAGAAGTATTTGGACGAGCCGGACCTCCCGGATGTCGACCTGTTCCTCCGCAGCTCGGGCGAGCAGCGGCTGTCCAATTTCCTTTTGTGGCAGTCCGCGTACGCGGAGTTCGTGTTCATGGACACCCTGTGGCCGGACGTCGACCGTCGCACCCTGTGGGACGCCGTCGAGATCTACGCGAAACGGGACCGGCGCTACGGCGGTGCCGTCGACGCCGCAACCCCGCGCTGAACGGGAGGCTCTTTAAGGGCACTCAAACGTAGGGCGCCGGTGGCCCGCGCCAGGAACGCCCGTCAGTCCGGATAGGACGCGAGCCAAATGGCGACATCCCGGTAAGCCTGCTGCCGAACGGTGCGCCGTGACAAGAAGACGTCATGGAGCGCGCCGGGGTAGCGGAAAACGGCCGTCCTCCGCCCCAGGCCCAGCGCCCGGCGCGCCGTCTGCTCAACGTCGATGACGGCGTCGACCCGCATGAGGTCGGCACTCCATTCGGCCTGTATCCGGGTGCGTCCGGAAAGCAGGACGAGGACCGGCGCGTCAATGTTGAGCTTGCGTTCGACGGCGGCGTGCCCGGCGAGGACGGCCTTCGTCCATCCCGCGCGGATGGGGAAGGAAGCCTTCGGCCGCCACACGGGGTCCAAGGTCCACTCACCGTGGGCTTGGTTGCTCACGCTTTGCCAATAGGCCGGCATCTCCGGGAAACGGAACGGACGCTTCGGGTCCGTCCGGGCGAATGGCTCCACCAAGTGCATCGCGATGCTGCGGAAAAGGCTGCTTCCTTGGAGCTCGAGCCACGGCGAGTTCAACGTCAGCGTGGCAATCCGGCCTGGATTCCGGTTTGCCCACAGCGCGGCGATCAAGCCGCCCAGTGAATGCGCGATCATGTGGATGGTCGGAGCCTCCGAGTTTCCGGTCCGCTCACGGAGGTCCTGTTGGATGGCGAGTATCGCCGCGTCCAGGTCTTCGTCGTAGACCGACAAGTCGGTGGCGTAGCCGGGAGTCTGCCCTGTGCGAAGGCTCCGGCCGAACTTGCGCAAGTCAACGGCGTAGAAATGAAATCCCGAGGCCGTGAGGAATTCGGCGAGTTCGGCCTGCATGAAGTAGTCGGCCCAGCCGTGGATGTACAACACAACCCGCGGCGGACCTTCGGTAACGGGAACGTCGCGCCGGCGCCTGCGCCGGGTAAAAGCCGTCAGGCTGTCCAGGAGGCCATGCGGGGCAGACAACGGAGCATCCTTGCGCACATGCCGGACGAGCGTCGCGCAAACCGGTCCCTCGTCGTCGGGCAAAAGTTCCAACTCGAGCGTTTCGAATCCAAACCCCAGGAAATCTTCTTGCCACAACGGCAACCCCAGCTCTGTGGTCACGGCGTTTCCTGGATGTGTTGATGCTCGCGGCCGCAAATGTATCCGTGGACCCAGCGGCCCAGCCGCGCATAGGCATCGGCCCGGACAGGACCGGCTGACAAGAACACATCATGGAGTCCGCCTTCCACACGCTCCAGGGTGACCGACCGCCCAAGAGTCATGGCCCGGAGGGCCATCGTGTTGACGTCCAGCACCGCATCCGAATGACGCATTGATTCCTGCCAGATCATTCCGTTCGCGCTGGATCCGGAGATGAGGACCAGGATGGGGATGTCGATTCGCAACCCACGGGCGACTCTTGCGTGCCCACTGAGGACGGCGCTGAGCCATCCGGCACGAACCGGAAATGCCAGGGGAGGGCGGTATTTGTCGTCGAGCGTCCACTCGCCTTCGGCGGAACTGCTGATGCTGCGGTAGTAGAACCCACGCTCAGGCAAGCGCAGGATCGTCCTCGGGCGGAGCCATGCCAATGGGCTGACCATGGTTTGGGCTGCCCGCCGCACCACGGAACTACCGTGCATTTCCAACCATGGGCTGTTAAGGACGAGGAACTGGACGATCCCCGGATACCTGCTGACCCACAACGAGGCAATCAGGCCGCCGGTTGAATGTCCCATGAGGGTCAAGCAAGCGCTCCCGCCTTTGAGCTTCTCCTCTGAGCGGATCATCTCGATGGCTTGGGCAATTTCGGCGTCGTAATCGTCAAGGTGTTCCACGTAGCCACCCGGGGTGTCCGCCCGGAGGTTGCGTCCATGGTTGTGCATGTCCAGCGCGTAGAAGCGGAACCCCAGGCCGGTCCAGAACTCTGCCAAGGCTACGTTGAAGAAATAGTCGCTCCAGCCGTGCAGGAAAAGGACTGAACCATTTGGCGTGGGAGCGGCCGACGGCATTCCTTGCGGAACGTGGCGGACCAGCGTGGCGCGACGGACCACGCCGTCGGGTCCGGCTGCCTCGAATGCGTAACTTTCGAAGTCTGCGCCGAGGATGTCGGTCTGCCACTCCATGGGAACAGCTTAGACACTAGCCGCGGCATCACGCCCGGCCGCCCGTCCGGAGAAGAGGCAACCGCCAAGGAATGTTCCCTCCAACGCACGGTATCCATGGATTCCGCCTCCGCCGAATCCGGCGGCTTCACCAGCGGCGTACAAGCCGGGAACCGGAGCACCGGACATGTCGAGAACACGCGAGAAGAGATCGGTCTGAAGTCCACCAAGGCTCTTTCGCGTCAGGACCGATAACCGAACGGCGAGGAGGGGGCCGTGCCGCGGGTCTTCGAACCGGTGCGGAGGTGCGACGCGCATGAGCTTATCGGTGGCGAAGCGCCGCGCCGAACGGATGGCCGCGAGCTGTGGATCCTTTCCGAGTCCTGAAACCACTTGACGGTCGCGGTCACGGATGAGCGAAGCCAACCCGCTTGGGTCGATCGACGCTGTTCCGGTCAAGAGATTCATCTTTTCACCCAACTCTGCGGGGGTTCTTGCCTGAACGAAATCGGCGCCGTGGTCCAGGAATGCCTGCAAGGGCGAATTCCCTGATCGAAGACGGGCGCCCAGGAGCCGAAGGTCCTTCCCGGTGAGGTCCGGGTTCTGTTCAGAACCGGACAATGCAAATTCCTTCAGGGCAATCGTGCGGTTGCACACGAACCAGGATTGCGCATGGCCGCTTGCGAGGATATGCCTCAGGGCTCCCAACGAATCAAAGCCGGGGAACAGCGGGGAGGGCAATTGCCGTCCGGTCGCATCCAGCCACAGGGAGGACGGGCCCGGCAGGATGCGGATGCCGTGCCGCGGCCAGATGGGAGAGTGGTTGTGGATTCCTTCGGGGTAGTGCCACATGCGGTCGCCATTGATGAGGTTCCCCCTGGCTGCTGCCGCTGCGCTGAGGAAGTCGCCGTCGACGGAGGCCGGCACACCGCTCAGGAGCTCCTCCGGCGCTTCGCCACCGGGCCATTGCTTCCTGACCCTCGCATGGTTTCCGCCGATCCCGCCCGTCGTGACCACAACCGCGCCGGCCGTCGCGTCAAAATGCCCGACGGCGGTTCGCGAGGAAGCGTTTCCGCGTTCGGCCGATGAGGGCTCGAGGACCTCACCGCTCACCCCGGTCACCCGGCCCGCCGTCGTCGTAATCGCCGTGGCACGGTGCCGGAAATGCAGGGTTACCCTGCCATCGGCAAGGCCTTCACGCACCTTTGCCAGGAAAGGTTCCACCACTCCCGGACCGGTGCCCCACGCGACATGGAACCTTGGAACTGTATTTCCGTGGCCTTGCGGGCCGTACCCACCGCGTTCAGCCCATTGCACCAAGGGGAAGAAGCGGACTCCCAGGCTGTGAAGCCAGGCCCGCTTTTCTCCCGCGGCAAAATCCACATAAGCCTCGGCCCATGATTTGGCCCATGAGTCTTCGGTCCGGTCAAATGCCGCGGAAGCGAGCCAGTCCTCCAAGGCTAGCGTCGCATTGTCCCGGACACCCAGCCTTCGCTGCTCCGGGGAACCGACCAGGAAGAGTCCGCCGAACGACCAATGCGCCTGCCCGCCTATGGATGCGGCAGGTTCCTGATCGAGGATCGCTACGCGTTTGCCCGCAGCATAAGCGTGCGAGGCCGCGACCAACCCCGAGAGGCCCGCTCCGATAACGACGACGTCGGCCTCAATGCGTGCCGTGGGGTGAAGTGCACCACTTGGAATGCTCGACATCCGTACATGCTACCGCCGGGTAACCCGACCCGGTTTGTTGCGCGGCAGTGAAACCGGAAAACTAGGAGCATGCGCGTTTACCCCACCTTCTTCAAGCTTGCCTTCTCCTGGATGGATGCCGAAAAAGCCCACAAGATCGGTTTCCAGGCGATCCGCCTTGCACACCGTTCGGGCGTCGGCCGGATCCTGGCGCGGATGACAGCGCCACATCCCTCCTTGCGCACGGAGGCACTTGGCCTGACTTTCCCTTCTCCATTCGGCCTGGCGGCAGGTTTCGACAAAGAAGGCCACGGCATCGAAGCCCTCGCGGACCTCGGCTTCGGACACGTGGAGGTCGGTACCATCACCGGCCAGGCCCAGCCGGGCAATGAGAAACCGCGGCTATTCCGCCTCATCGAAGACAAGGCCGTGATCAACCGGATGGGGTTCAACAACGACGGCGCCGCGGCCGTCGCCCCCCGGCTAAAGGCGGCTCGTGCCGCATTGCAACGGTCACACTCGGACGTGCGTCCGGTGATCGGCGTCAACATCGGGAAAACCAAGGTCGTCGAACTCGACGACGCAGTGGCGGACTACCTCGTCAGTGCCCGAAGCCTCGCGCCGGCGGCCGACTACTTGGTGGTGAACGTCAGTTCACCGAATACTCCCGGACTGCGCTTGCTGCAGAACGTCGAGACGCTCCGCCCCCTCTTGCGGGCGGTCGGTGACGCGGCGGACGAATCCGCCGGACGCCACGTGCCGTTGCTGGTCAAGATCGCGCCGGACCTGAGCGATGAAGACATCGACGACGTCGCGCGCCTGGCTTTGGACCTGAAGTTAGATGGCATTATCGCCACGAACACCACCATCGGCCGGGAAGGGCTGGCGTCCGATCCCGGCAAGGTGGAGGCATGCGGTGCGGGCGGCCTCTCCGGCGCGCCGCTCAAAGTACGTTCGCTCGAGGTACTCCGTCGGCTCAAGGCCGCTGTGGGGGAGCAGCTGGTGCTCATCGCGGTAGGAGGGGTTCAAACCGCCAACGACGTCCAGGAAAGACTCGACGCCGGCGCGACGCTTGTGCAGGGATACACGGCGTTCCTGTACGAAGGACCGTTCTGGGCAGCCGGGATCAACAGGGGCCTCGCGAAGCGGCGTCGCTAACTGGCAATACGGGAAAGACCCTGGACCGAATGGTCCAGGGTCTTTTTCGTAGCTTTGCTATCCACTGCCACGCGATGGCGAATGGTTGGGGTCTCGGCCTTATGAGGGGTACTGGCCGCGCTGGACCTGGGGCTTGGGCAGGCGAAGGCGGCGGAACTGCAAGGACCGCATGCTGCCATACCAAACCGTGCCGCGTTCCACTTCGCCGAATTTCTGCGCCAGTCCCTTCCGCAGTTTGCGGGAGAGGAGCAGGACATCAAGGAAAACGGCGATGAACATCACCCAGAAGGCGATCAGCACATAGCTGAGGGTTTCGCTGCCCGACGGGATGACGAACGAGATCACCACGAACAACAGTGCACCGAACATAAGGTACTCGCCCAAACTGAACCGGGCGTCGACGAAGTCGCGGGCGTAGCGTTTCTGCGGGCCCTTGTCACGTACCGGGAGATACTTCTCGTCACCGGTGTCAAGTGCTTGGCGCATCTTCTGGCGCTGGTCTTGAACCGCAACCCGCTCGGCTTCCTTCGAAGCCTTGCGGTCCGTGGGTACCAAAGGCCGCTTGCGGGCAGCTTCCTGCGCCTTGCGCTTAGGTGTGGGTGCGCCTTTGCCGGCACCTGCACTCTTCAGGGGCGCATCGGCCGCAAGCTGACCTACTGACTCTTGAGCGCTCGGCTCATCCTTTTTACGTCCAAACACCCCTACAGAATACCTCTCAGGAACCTTCCCGAAGTCGAGGCGGCCCGCAATGGCGGATTGACCCCGCCACGCCGTCGGGACCCGTTCCCCGGCACAGGTGGCGACGGTAGTGTTTGGGCCATGACTTCAATGAATGCGGAGATCCCGCAGACCTTCTCAAATGGCGCCGGCACCATCAACGTGGATGCGCTCAAGTCTGCCGTAGACGCCACCTTCGACCACACCATGGAACGGCTGAAGACCCTTGTGTCCATCCCCGGCATCGCGTGGCCCAGTTTCGACCCGGCGGAACTTGAGCGAAGCGCCGGGACCGTTGCGGAATTCGTGCGCGAGGCAGGTTTCGCCGACGTGCAAATATTGCGATGCGACAAAACGGACGGCACTCCCGGGGGCCCCGCCGTCGTGGCCCGCCGCCTCGCCGCCCCCGGCAAGCCGACCATCCTGCTCTACGCGCACCATGACGTCCAGCCGCCGGGCGATTCGACGCTGTGGAACACCGAACCGTTCGTGGCGGAGGAGCGTGACGGCCGCCTCTACGGACGCGGAGCCGCAGACGACAAAGCGGGAATCATGGCGCACTTGGCCTCCTACGCCGTTGCCACCCAGGTTCTCGGCGACGAATTCGGCCTCGGCGTGACCCTGTTCTTCGAGGGTGAGGAAGAGGCCGGTTCGCCGACGTTCCGGAGGTTCCTCGAAACCCACCGCGAGCTTCTCTCGGCGGACGTGATCGTCGTCGCCGATTCGAGCAACTGGAAGGTCGGAGTTCCGGCCCTCACCACCAGCCTGCGCGGCTTGGTGGACGGCACCTTCGAGGTGCGCGTCCTCGATCACGCCGTGCACTCCGGCATGTTCGGCGGCCCGGTCCTGGACGCCCCCACGCTGCTGTCGCGCCTGATTGCCACCCTGCATAACGACGACGGCAGCGTCGCCATCGAAGGACTGGTCGGGAAGGACGACGTGGTCGAGGACATCGACGAGGAGCAGTACCGTTCCGACGCATCAGTGCTCGACGGCGTCCGGCTCGCCGGAAGCGGCAGCCTCGCTTCGCGCTTGTGGACCAAGCCTGCCCTTTCGATCATTGGAATCGACGCACCCGCCGTCGATGTCGCCTCCAACACCCTGATCCCGGCGGCCCGGGCCAAGTTCAGCCTTCGGCTCGCGCCCGGGCAGGATCCGGACGCCGCCATGGACGCCGTGGAAGAGCATGTCAAGATCCACGCACCGTTCGGAGCGAGGGTGACCTTCACCCCGGGGGAGCGGGGCAACGCGTTTGCCACGGACACTGCATCGACGGCTGCGCGGATCGCCATGTGGGCGCTGGGAGAGGCCTGGGGAGTGCCGGCCGTGGAAATGGGGATCGGCGGCTCCATTCCGTTCATCGCCGACTTGACCGAGACCTATCCGGACGTGCAGATCCTTGTGACCGGTGTTGAGGACCCCGATTCCCGCGCCCACAGCGCCAACGAGTCGCTCCACATCGGCGACTTCCGGAACGCCGTGCTGGCGGAAGCCCTGATGTTGGCCCGCTTGAACGCCGGAGGGCTGTGACACAGCTCGAAACGCCGGGCTGTCGGCGCTACCCCGGACGCCCCGGGGGCCTGTTCCGGGAACAAGGCAAGTGTCCCCGCGGTTACGTTAGAAGTTATAGCTATGCGTCGGCTCGACGTAGCATGTAGCTATAACCCGCACGTATTTGGGTAAGGGCAGAATGCGCGGACGCGCGGCTGCCAAGAGCTTCATAAGAAGGTAGGCCAATGAGCACTGCAACCAACGAAAACAGCACCGGAGCGCAGGTCGCCGGCGGCGAGCTTCCCGAGCACGAGGTCATGCTGACCGACGTCGCTGCAGGCAAGGTCCGGAGCCTACTCGAACAGGAGGGGCGCACGGACTTGCGGCTTCGGGTCGCGGTTCAGCCCGGCGGCTGCTCCGGCTTGATCTACCAGCTTTACTTTGACGAGCGCTTGCTCGACGGCGATGCTGTCCGCGACTACGATGGCGTCGAAGTTGTTGTCGACAAGATGAGCGTGCCGTATCTCAGCGGTGCCAGCATCGACTTCGAAGACACGATCTCGAAGCAGGGTTTCACCATTGACAACCCCAACGCCGGCGGGTCTTGCGCCTGCGGCGATTCGTTCCACTAACCCGGGGTTTTCGCGCACTGTCGGCCCAGTTCAGGAACGGGTTTAAACCCGCTCCGACGCACTGGGCCGACATGTCTGCGAAAACCGCTTGGGGGCGGTAAGCTCTACATCGGGTAGTAAAACTTTAGTGTGCCCGGTGGGGTTTTGGCCGGCCGGGCTGCAGCAACAAGAGGAAGGGCCGTCTGTGAGTTCGCAGAACCGAACCGGCAGCCGACGCAAACAGATCATCTCGATCACTGGCTTGGCACTAGCCGGCGCGTTGGCTTTGACCGGATGTTCACCAGAGGCAGCGAAGGGCTGGTTGCCCACCGAGCGTGGGACTACCAGTAACACTGATCGGATCATGGACCTCTGGGTCAACTCATGGATCGCCGCCCTGGCCGTTGGCGTCATCACCTGGGGCTTGATCATTTGGTGCGTCATCGCCTACCGCCGCCGCAAAGGCACCACGGGATTCCCCAAGCAGCTGAGCTACAACCTCCCTTTGGAGGTCTTTTATTTGACCATTCCGCTGTTCATGGTCTTGGTGTTCTTCTACTTCACCGACCAGGACCAGCGTGCCATCGATGACCGCTCGCAGCCTGCCGACGTGACAATCGACGTCCGCGGCAAGCAGTGGGCATGGGACTTCAACTACGTCAAGGGCTCGGTTATTTCCGAGGACCTGCACGAGGCAGGCGTCCAAGCCCACCTCACGGGCAACAACGTAGACAAGGACAAGCTTCCCACCTTGTACCTGCCGGTCAACAAGTCGGTTGACCTTGAGCTCAACTCCCGCGACGTCATCCACTCTTTCTGGGTGCCAGCCTTCCTGCAGAAGCGCGACATGATCCCCGGCAAGACCAACTACATCAGGTTGACCCCCACCAAGGAGGGAACCTATGACGGCAAGTGCGCCGAACTTTGCGGTGAATACCACTCCGAGATGCTGTTCCGCGTGAAGGTTGTTTCCGACGCTGAATTCCAGGCACACATGGACCAGCTTCGCCAGAGCGGCAACACGGGTCTCCTCGATTCGAAGTACGACCGCAACCCGAACCTGAACGAAAAGAACTAAGGGAAGCGACGTGGCTACATATACTCAATCCGCCGGAGTTCTTGAGGCTCCGGTAGTACCGAAATCCAAGGGGCGCATCGTCGTCAACTGGATCACCTCGACTGACCACAAGACCATCGGGTACATGTACCTGATCGCGTCCTTCGTGTTCTTCTGCCTCGGCGGCGTGATGGCCCTGCTCATCCGCGCGGAACTGTTCGAACCGGGCATGCAGATCCTGCAGACCAAGGAACAGTACAACCAGCTCTTCACGATGCACGGCACAGTCATGCTGCTGATGTTCGCGACGCCGCTCTTCGCCGGCTTTGCCAACGTCATCATGCCTCTGCAGATCGGGGCCCCGGACGTCGCATTCCCGCGACTGAACGCCCTCGCTTTCTGGTTCTTCCTCTTTGGCTCCACCATTGCGGTTTCCGGTTTCATCACCCCGCAGGGTGCAGCTTCCTTCGGCTGGTTCGCCTATGCGCCACTGTCCGACACCACCTTCACTCCCGGGGTTGGTGGCGACCTCTGGGTGTTCGGCCTGGCCCTTTCCGGCTTCGGTACCATCCTTGGTGCGGTCAACTTCATCACCACCATCATCTGCATGCGCGCTCCTGGCATGACGATGTGGCGCATGCCGATCTTCACCTGGAACACCCTCGTCACGGCCATCCTCGTCCTCATGGCGTTCCCCCCGCTCGCCGCGGCACTGTTCGCGCTGGGTGCCGACCGCCGTTTCGGTGCTCACATCTTTGATCCGGAAAACGGTGGCGCCGTCCTCTGGCAGCACCTGTTCTGGTTCTTCGGCCACCCCGAGGTCTACATCATCGCGCTGCCGTTCTTCGGCATCGTGTCCGAGATCTTTCCGGTCTTCAGCCGCAAACCGATCTTCGGCTACAAGGGCCTTGTCTACGCGACCATTGCCATTGCCGCGTTGTCTGTGACTGTGTGGGCACACCACATGTACGTCACGGGTTCCGTACTCCTGCCGTTCTTCTCCTTCATGACGATGCTGATCGCGGTTCCCACCGGCGTGAAGTTCTTCAACTGGATCGGCACCCTCTGGCAGGGTTCGATCACCTTTGAAACTCCCATGCTCTGGAGCATCGGCTTCCTGGTCACCTTCCTTTTCGGCGGCCTTACGGGCATCATCTTGGCTTCGCCGCCGCTTGACTTCCACGTTTCGGACTCCTACTTCGTGGTCGCCCACTTCCACTACGTGGTCTTTGGCACCGTTGTGTTCGCGATGTTCGCAGGGTTCTACTTCTGGTGGCCCAAGTGGACCGGCAAGATGCTCAACGAACGCCTGGGCAAGATCCACTTCTGGCTCCTGTTCCTGGGCTTCCACGGAACCTTCCTGATCCAGCACTGGCTCGGTGTCGAGGGTATGCCGCGTCGTTACGCGGACTACATGCCGCAGGACGGCTTCACTTGGATGAACCAGTTCTCCACGATTTCATCCTTCGTACTTGGTGCCTCTCTGCTGCCGTTCTTCTGGAACGTCTACATCACGTGGCGAAGCAACAAGAAGGTCGAAGTTGACGACCCGTGGGGCTTCGGCGCTTCGCTCGAGTGGGCCACGTCCTGCCCGCCGCCGCGCCACAACTTCACTTCGTTGCCTCGCATCCGTTCGGAGCGTCCTGCCTTGGACCTGCACCACCCGGAATTGGCGCAGAGCCACACCATCGATATTCCGAAGCCAGCAGCAAGCCTGCTCGGCAACGCTGAGCAGGAGGACACTTCCAAGTGAGAGTCGAATCATGGATCTTCGGAGCAGGCACCTTCTTCTTCGTGCCGGTCGCAATAGTCTACGGATTGCTGACCCACTGGACTGAATGGGTCGGCATCCTCGGCATCCTCCTTGTCGGTGGCCTTGCAGGCATGATCGGCGCCTACCTCGGCTTCACCGGTAAGCGCGTGGGCATGCGTCCCGAGGACCGCGCCGACGCTGAGATTCACGAAGGCGCCGGCGAGCAGGGCCACTTCAGCCCCTGGAGCTGGTGGCCGATGGTTCTCGGCCTGGCGTGCGCAGGCGGCTTCCTTGGCCTGGCAGTTGGTTTCTGGATCACGTTCGTTGCCGCTGGCCTGGCGATTGTGGCTTTGGTTGGCTGGGTCTTCGAATACAGCCGCGGAGACCACGCCCACTAGTAGCAACGGGCGACAGCGGAGGGTCCCACCATTGTGGTGGGACCCTCCGCTGTTTTGTTTGAGACGTCGAGAGTGGCCTGCCATCGTTGGGTTTGCCGCTCAGCGTCCTTCTACGGCCTCCAGGACAGCCGTGAGCGCCTTGAGGGCAATAGCGACATCGTCGAGGGATCGGCCCGGCGGGAGAGCCTCTCCAGCGACCGAGAGGACCACCTCGCATCCGTGCCCGAAGTCTTCGGTCATGACTTCAAGGAGGGACCGGGCATCGACTGAATGCTGGCCGGGTTTGCGAATAGTCACGGGAAGTCCGGTCGCTGTCACCTCCCGCACGAAGACTGCGGCGGCACGCGCGTGAAGGCCGATCTCAGCGGCGACAATGGCTCTATGCTCGGGCAAACCGGCTCCTTTGACTCGGACGGCCTCACGCCGACTGCGATTTTTATCCCTACAAGCCTAGCGCCGGGAACCGTATGCGAGTTTTGTTTACCCAGCTGGTCTAGACCTGCGCCCGGTTTGGCATACCCTTGATCCATGGAAATCTTCTTGACCGAAGACTGTCATGCCTGCTGAGGCTTCCCGGATAGTGGGGGAGATTGACCGCAAAAGCGGAACTCCGATTTACATACAGCTCCGGGAAATCTTGCGCGCCTATATCGGCGAATCGTGCCGGCCGGGCGCCGCGTTACCGTCCGAGCGGGACCTTTCTGAACGCTTCGGCTTGGCGCGGATGACCGTTCGCCAAGCTATCGACGCGCTTGTCGGCGAGGAAGTCATTGAACGGGTCGTCGGACTTGGCACGTTCGTCCGCAAGCCGAAACTTGACCTTCAGGTGAAGCTGACCTCGTACAGCGAAGAGATGCAGCGCCGCGGGATGGTGCCCGCTGCCAAGGTCCTGAGCTTCGAGCAGATTGCCGCGAGTGCGTTCTTGGCACGGGAACTCCAGCTGGAGGAGGGAACCCCATTGGTCCGCTTCAGGCGGCTCCTCCTTGCCGACAATGAGCCCATGAGCGTGGACGAGAACTTTATCCCGGCGCATCGGGTACCCGGGCTTCTTGACGAGGCACCGCCAACATCGCTTTACAACGTCCTGAGCGAGAAATATGGCCTGGTCATGGAGTGGGGTGAAGACATGATCGAAGCAACGGCAGCATCTCCGTCTACCGCGCGTCTTTTGAACGTCGACGTCGGTACGCCGTTGCTCAAAATCCAGCGCCACGCCTTCGTCGCACGTTCCATGGTGGACTATTCCGTGTCCTACTACAGGGCCGACCGATATAAGTTGTGGGTTCCTCTCCAGCGGCCAGGAGTTCGGTCCACACGCAGTCAGGCCACGGGCTACCGTAACCACTAGTCCGGTCCGCCTGGATGCCGTGGTTACGGTCTCCAGCCGGACGGACCAGTGGTATCGGGAGACAGCCGATGTCACTCGGCAACTTTTCGTGCAATCGGACATAAAGAAGACGAGAGAGGGTCCCATCCGATGGATGGGACCCTCTCTCGTTGGTGTCAGCGGAAGCTAGTGGCTCAAAGTCCTCTGCTCTTCGCTGGACTCAATGGCCTCGTGGTGGCCGTGGCTGTGAGCTGCTGCCAGCTCAGCCGGAGTTGCGGGTGCGACGCGGTCTTCGAAGAACCACCGGGAAAGAGCGGCGCGTCGCTTTTCCTTGCGGGTTACGACGCCATGCTCGTTCGGTTCTGCAGGCAGCGGAACCGGGGATTCGAAGCCCACGAGCCTGTACTGCTTGTAGTCGTTCAGCGGGGCGTGTACCTCGATGAACTCTCCGTGGGGCAGCCGCACAATACGACCGGTCTCGCGGCCGTGCAGTGCGATTTCGCGGTCCTTGCGCTGGAGTGCCAAAGCCACGCGCTTGGTCACGATGAACGCAAACACCGGTCCGAGGAAGAACAACGCACGCAGCCAGTAAGTAACGTCATTCAGGGCAACGTGGAAGTGCGTTGCAATGAGGTCGGAACCAGCGGCAGCCCACATCACGCAGTACCAGGTGAAACCTGCGACGCCGATAGCGGTACGGGTCGGAGCGTTGCGTGGACGGTCAAGCACATGGTGCTCACGGTCGTCCTTGGTGATCCAGCGTTCGATCCACGGGTAGGTGAACAGCACCGTGAAGATGATGCCGGCAGGAACAAGCGCGGGCAGCAGCACATTCAGCGTCAGCACGTGGCCGAAAATGATGTACTCGAAGTGGAAGTCATTGACGACACCAGGCATCAAACGCAATGCGCCGTCGACAAAGCCGATGTACCAGTCAGGCTGTGTACCTGCCGACACGGGGGAGGGGTCGTAAGGACCGTAGTTCCAGATCGGGTTGATAGTGAACATGGCGGCCATGAGTGCGACGACGCCGAACACGATGAAGAAGAAGCCACCGGCCTTCGCTGCGTAAACCGGACCAAGCGGGTAGCCGACGACGTTGCCGTCATTGCGGCCCGGGCCAGGGTACTGGGTGTGCTTATGCACAACCACCATGAAGAGGTGGATGACGATCATCAGCAAGATCATCGCCGGCACGAGGAGGATGTGCAGCACGTAGAGGCGTCCGATAATCGCGGTTCCCGGGAACTCGCCCCCGAAGAGGAAGAACGAGATGTACGTACCGATCACCGGGATTGACTTGATGACACCGTCAATGATCCGCAGGCCGTTGCCGGAAAGCAGGTCATCGGGGAGGGAGTAGCCCGTGAAGCCTTCGGCCATCGCCAGGATCAGCAGGACACCACCAACCACCCAGTTCATTTCGCGCGGCTTGCGGAAGGCGCCCGTGAAGAACACGCGCAGCATGTGGACGCCAAGCGACGCCACGAACAGCAGGGCCGCCCAGTGGTGGACCTGGCGGAAGAACAAGCCGCCGCGGATATCAAAGGAAATGTTCAGGGAGGAGTTGTACGCTACCGACATCTCGACGTTGTACAAGGGCGTGTACGAACCCTGGTAGTGGGTTTCCGCCATGGACGGGTCGAAGAAGAACGTCAGGAAGGTACCGGACATCAGGAGGATGACGAAGGAGTACAGCGCCACCTCACCGAACATGAACGACCAGTGGTCCGGGAAGACCTTCCGGCCGAACTCGCGCAGGATACCGGATCCGCCGACACGCTGGTCAACGAAGTCAGTGATGCGGCCGACCTTGGTCTTGGCCGTGAAGGGGACTTCAGCTGTTGATGAGGCGCTCATGCTCGTCACGCTCCCAGTAACTCGGTCCTACAGGTTCTTTGAAGTCGCTCGTCGCAACGAGGTAGCCCTCGGCGTCTACCGAGATGGGCAGTTGGGGGAGCGGACGGCTGGCGGGGCCGAAGATGACCTTGCATTCCTTGGTGAGGTCGAAGGTCGACTGGTGGCACGGGCACAGCAGGTGGTGTGTCTGCTGCTCGTAGAGGGCGACAGGGCAACCGACGTGGGTGCAAATCTTGGAATACGCAACAATGCCGTTGTAGTTCCAGGTTTCGCGGCCCTTGGAGATGGTCAGGTCCTCGGGGTTAAGGCGCATGAGCAAAACCACGGCCTTGGCCTTGGCGCTCAGCTTGCCCTCGGCGAGTTCGTTCAGGCCTTCCGGAATCACGTGGAACGCGGAGCCGATGGTGACGTCCGATGCCTTGATCGGTGTGCCGTCGGGGTCGCGGGTGAGGCGCTTGAGCTTGCCGTCCTGAGGTGCCCACATGGTGTGTGCAAGCTTGTCGTCCGGGCGCGGACCGAGGTCGCCGAACACGGCCAAAGCCGGGAGCGGTGCCAAGGCGACAGCGCCCAACAACGTGTTGCGGATCAGCGGGCGACGCTTGATGCCGGTTTCCTCGACGATGTCATCGACGATGCGCACGGCTGCCTGGCGGTCTTCCTCGGTGCGGATCGCGTGACGCTCTTCCGAGACCTCGTGGTCCGGCATAAGGGCCTTGGCCCAGTGGACAATGCCGGTACCGATGCCCAACATCGCGAACGCGGTGCCAAGACCCAGGAGCAGGTTCTGGGTCCGGATCGTGGCGATCGATCCATCGGTGTGCAGGTCGATGGCAAAGTACGACACCAGGAAGATCACCGTGCCGATAACGGAGATGCCAAACAAGATGGCTACCTGACGTTCGGCTCGTTTTGCGGCTCTCGGGTCCGTGTCAGCCAGGCGCAAACGGTGCGGAGGAAGTCCAGGATCCTGGAACTTCTCCACAGCATTCTGACCAGCCGTAGCTACGGTGCCCGAGTGGTTCGGACTGCCGTCACTATGGTTGCCCATAATTCGCCTCATCCTTCTCTCGTTGTCCCGGCGGAGCCGGGTTAGTGTTCAATTCAAAACTGCTGTGGGGACAGCAGAAGCTGGTGGTGCGGGTGTGTGCTACGACGTGCGCGACGTCAGCCAAATGGTGAAGGCGATGATGACGCCGAGGCCTGCAACCCAGACAAAGAGGCCTTCCGAGACCGGACCCAGCGAGCCGAGGTCGGCGCCGCCCGGAGAGCCATTCGCTTCGATCTTCTTCAGGAAGGTGATGATGTCGCGCTTGCCCTCAGGAGAGATGTTGGCGTCGTTGAAGACAGGCATGTTCTGCGGACCCGTGGACATGGCTTCATAGATGTGCTGAGGTGTCACGCCAGCAAGTGCGGGTGCGAACTTTCCTCGGGTCAAAGCACCGCCGGCAGCTGCGGCGTTGTGGCACATGGCGCAGTTCGTGCGGAAGAGCTCGCCACCTTTGGCAGCATCCCCGTTTGCGTCAAGCAGGGAGGCGTCAGGGATTGCCGGGCCGGCGCCGAGGGAGGCGACGTATGCTGCCAGCTGCTGTGTCTGCTGGTCGTTGAACTGCCGCGGCTTTTCCTGGGCCTGGGGTCCGTTCATCTGCATGGGCATACGGCCGGTGCCAACCTGGAAGTCAACCGCGGCTGCGCCCACGCCGATGAGCGACGGGGCGTCCTTGGATCCGCCGGCACCCATGCCGTGGCAAGTGGCGCAGTTGGCGGCAAAAAGCTTGCCACCTTCCGCGACGTCGCTCGCGCTGGCAGTAGTGGTGTCTGCTTTCGCTTGGTTGACCGTTGTAGCAACGGCGTAAAGCCCACCAGTGACGAGGAGTCCCATCAGCAGCAAAGCAATTGCTGCCAGTGGATGACGTCGCTTCTGCGAGAGTGCCTTCACGTGGTGGTTCCTTTTTTCGAGACTGCGTCGGCTCCGGGAGCCGCTTCTTTAAAATTCATGCTCTTGTGGAAAGAGCCGGTGCTGGCTACTTCAGGACGTAGATGACCAGGAAGAGGCCGATCCACACAACATCCACGAAGTGCCAGTAGTACGAGGTGACGATTGCCGAAGTCGCTTCAAAGTGTCCGAACTTCTTGGCAGCGTACGCACGTCCGATGATGAAGAGGAACGCGATGAGGCCGCCGATGACGTGCAGGCCGTGGAAGCCCGTAGTCATGTAGAACGAGGAGCCGTAGGCGTTGGCCGAGAGGGTGACATGCTCCGAAGTGAGCATGGCGTATTCGGTGGTCTGGCCGGCAACGAAGAATGAGCCCATGAGGAACGTCAGGATGAACCACTCGGTCATCCCCCAGCGGGTGATCTGCAGTAGACCGCCCCGGCGGCGAGGTTCAAGGCGTTCGGCAGCGAACACGCCCATCTGGCAAGTAAAGGAGCTGGCCACGAGGACGATCGTGTTCACGAGCGCGAACGGGAAGTTGAGCTTGCTGGTTTCTTCAGACCACAGGGCGCCCGAAGTGGAGCGCAGGGTGAAGTACATGGCAAAGAGACCGGCGAAGAACATCAACTCACTGGAAAGCCACACAACGGTTCCAACGGATACCAAGTTGGGGCGGTTCAGCGTCGGGTGCGCCGGGGTACTGGGGGCATGGGTCGCAGATGTCACAAGGACATTATGTCTATAAAAGTCCGGACTTCCCAATGCAAACCGCCTTTTGGGGGGACTTTTTCTACAAACACGCGAAATCGCGCGGAAAAGTTCCCGGACTGCTTCGCATTGGTCACGGAGCGGTGTGGATCGCTAGCATCAAGTCGTGACTTCACAGGCAACTGCACAGCAGGCAAGCAACTCGTGGCCAGGACTTATTTCCGCGATGCTCAAGGGCCAGGACCTCTCCGTCCAGAACACGGCATGGGCAATGAACACCATCATGTCCGGAGAAGCCGCCCCGTCCCAGATTGCCGGTTTCCTCGTGGCCCTCAGGGCCAAAGGGGAGACTGTCGAAGAAGTGACCGGCCTCGTCGAGGCCATGCTGTCCAATGCCAACCCGGTGAACATCCCGGGCGAGAAGCTGGACATCGTGGGCACCGGCGGCGATCAGCTGAACACTGTCAACATCTCCACGATGGCGGCCTTGGTGGCGGCCGGCGCGGGTGCGCGCGTGGTGAAGCATGGCAACCGGGCGGCGACGTCGTCGTCGGGTTCCGCCGATGTGCTTGAGGCGTTGGGCGTCAGGCTCGACCTGCCGATCGACCGCGTTGCCCGCAATGCCGAGGAGGCGGGAATCACTTTCTGCTTCGCTCAGGTGTTCCACCCGTCGTTCCGCCACACCGGGGTGGTGCGGGCGGAATTGGGAATCCCGACGGCGTTCAACTTCCTTGGTCCCATGACCAATCCCGCACATGTACAGGCGTCGGCCGTGGGCGTGGCCAACGCCACGATCGCACCACTGATTGCCGGGGTCCTGGCTCGCCGCGGCAGCCGCGGTTTGGTATTCCGCGGGGAAGACGGACTGGACGAGCTGACCACCACAGGGCCGTCGACAGTCTGGGAAATCAGGAGCGGTCAGGTGGAGCAGCTGTCATTCTCGCCATCGGATCTTGGAATCGCCCCGGCGACCGTAGCGGACCTCCGCGGTGGGGACGCAAAGGCGAATGCCGCCGTCGTACGCGAAATTCTCGGCGGCAAGCCGGGCGCGGTCCGCGACGCCGTGCTGCTCAACGCCGCTGCCGGCCTGGTTGCCTTCGACATCGCTGCCGAGGGTCCCTTCTTGGAACGCATGGAGTCGGCGCTGCGGCGCGCGGCTGAATCCATCGATTCCGGCGCCGCTCACCGCGTGCTGGAAACATGGGTGGCGCTCAGCCAAAGCTGATCGCTGCGCTGGCAATCACGCAGCGCGGGGAGGACTACTGCTCGAAACCCAGGGAAAACGCGGCGTCGAGATCGTGCTGCGAGTAGGCACGGAAGGCAATGTGGGTGGTTGTGTGGACCACGGCGGGCACCTTGGAGAGCCGGTCCGCAATGACGTCCGCCAATTCTTCGTGCTTTGCCACCCTGGCCACGGCGATGAGGTCCCATTCACCCGTCACCGAGTAGACCTCGCTGATGCCCTTGATGGCGGAAATCTCCTCGGCCGTTTCAGGGATGCGCGAAGCGTCGGTCTTGATCAGGACAAAAGCGGTGATCACTGGGAGGCCTTTCCGGAGTGCGGCAGCGGACGTTGCAAGCCTAGTGCATCCACGGGCCCTTAGGTCCGGGGCGTCCGGGCACGGAACCGCACCGCGAGGGCAATCACGGCGCGGTATCCCAGGAGCAGGATCGCAAGGCTGATCAACGCCACGATGATGAACGCAATGACAACGACCTGCCCCGTGAGCGCCCGGAGGATCATCCCGACCGCGACGGTTCCAATCCATACAGCGACCCCGGCTGGCCACAGGGAGAACGGCGCACGCCACACGCGCACCACCAGCCATGCGACAGCAGCGCCGGCAAGGAAGGGCCACGCTGTGGCGAAAACGCCGGCGATGACTTCCGGTCGCTGGTGCGCATCACGGCCGATGGCGGCAAAGATCAGGATGAGGACGGCGTCGGCCACGGCGGCGAAAAGGGCGGAGCGCGAAACAGCGGTTTTGGCAGCAGGCATGGAATCGACATTATCCCGCCGGGCCGGTCGAGTTCGAACCGGGCATTGGTTGGAACCGAAGCCGGAACCGGCCCTGCAAAGCCCTTGTGCCCCCGTGGCGCACCTGCAAGCCTTGAATCCGGAACTGCGATACGGAGGCCGACGTGAAGTTGATCCAAGTTGCCCAGAGAGCGGTCGACCTGGATCGCGCGTCGGACTTCTACTCCCGGTTGCTCGACGCCGAGCCGAGCGGCAGGTTCGATCCGCCCGGACTCCTGTTCTTCGACCTGGACGGTACCCGGCTCCTGCTGGACCGTGGCGCGCCGACCGCGTTGATTTACTTGGACGTGGCTGATGTACGGTCTTTGCTCGATGAATTCCGGACCCGGGGTACCCGGATCCTCCAGGACGCCCAATTGGTCCACCGGCATTCCGACAACAGTTTGGGACCGGCCGGAACCGACGAATGGATGGCGTTCATCGAAGACAGTGAAGGCAACACCCTGGGCCTCGTGACCCGCTACCAACGGGGCTGAGCAGACGCCGCTGCGGGCATTGTGTCCGCGGTGGACCCCGACTAGCGTTCAGACCGAAGCCGGAGACTGGAGACCGGTCAGGCGGGATGGAAGGACATTCATTATGCAGAAAATCACTACGTGCCTGTGGTTCGATTCCCAGGCCGGGGAAGCCGCGGAGTTCTACACAACGCTGTTCCCTGGTTCTTCGATCGGAAAGGTCCTGCGGAGCGGCGATGCCGGTCCCGGACCGGTCGGACAAGTAGTGACCGTTGAGTTCGAGATAGAGGGCAGGGAGTTCCTGGCCCTCAATGGCGGCCCGATGTTCAAGTTCACCGAAGCCGTCTCGCTCGTGGTCAATTGCGATACCCAGGAAGAAGTGGACCGCTACTGGGATGCGCTGACCGACGGCGGCGAGGAAAGCCAATGCGGTTGGCTCAAGGACAAGTTCGGACTGTCCTGGCAGATCGTGCCGAAGATCTTCCCGGAGCTTCTTTCGGGCCCGGATCCCGACGGCGCGCAACGCGCCATGGCCGCGATGCTGCAGATGAAGAAGCTGGACATAGCCGCCCTCCAGAGCGCCTACGACGGCGCCTGAAAACCAAGAGGACGCAAGGATGCATCGCCCGTGGCTGCGTCCATCGGGCGCTGTTAGCATGACCACAAGGCAGCTCATCCGGCTGCCACAACCCTGAGGAGAAATGCAATGCCCACGAACCTCAACCCGTACATCAGCTTCCGCGACAACGCCAAGGACGCCATGGCGTTCTACAAATCCGTTTTCGGCGGAGAGCTGACGCAAAGCACTTTTGCTGAATTCCATGCGAGCGAAGACCCTGCCGAAGGCGACAAGATCATGCACTCGGCCCTCACCATCGGCAATGGAATGGTCCTCATGGCCGCGGACACCCCGAACAGCATGGAGTACAACCCAGGGAACAACATTTCGATCTCGCTGAGCGGCGAAGACGAGACCGAACTCCGCGGGTACTGGGACGGACTCGCCGACGGCGGAACTGTGACTGTCCCGATGGAGAAGGCGCCGTGGGGTGACGTTTTTGGAATGCTGACGGACAAGTTCGGCATTGCCTGGCTTGTCAATGTGTCCGGAGAGCGTTCCGAATAGGCAAGTAGCCCGACGGCGGTGAAGGAACCGCCGTCGGGATCGTCCCCGTCGGGGACTGGAACCAACAAAGGCGCCCCCAGGTCCGCAGCGCGGAACTGGGGGCGCCCCTTATTCGGCTGAATCGAAAAGTTAGCCGAGCGGGTTGGTTGCCTGGCAGGTCTGGTCCTGCGCGGTTTGATTGACGACGTCGCTGGGCTTGGCAGCGGGGAGTGTCGGCTTGTCGCCTGTGGCGAAGTCCTGCCCCGCATAGAGCTGGACACCCTGCACAGCGTCGACCTGCTGAACGCTCGACGCCGGCAGCCCGAACATCGCAGCGACATCCGCGGCGACATCGGCAAACCCGGCACCGTAGTAGACCATGGTCTGCGCCCGTGTTTCAGCCTGGATCCGGGACAGCTTGGTGAAACCGGCGTTTGAGAGGAGCGTTCCGATCTCCTGGCTCCTCCCGCTCACGCCTGTTCCATTGGCTACCGTGACCGGCTGCAAGGCCTTGCTGTAGGGAGCTGCCGGAGTCCCGGTGGCGGTGGGGGCCGCTGATGGTGCCGCGCTCGGGGCCGGCTGGCTAAGATCGGCGCTCTGCTTCAACGCAGCGAAGAAGTTGCTTGCCGCCGGTTCGTCGAGGTCGAGGCGGTTGGGGTCGGACGCTGCCGGCACATTCGGCACGGTGATGAAGTTGACCTTGGCGGGGTCGATGTTCTTGAGCCTGCCAGCGATGGTCAGCAGGGCGGGAACGGAAGCGATCCCGTCGTCGACGGTGAGGTTCTTCGTCACCGTATCTGCAATGCCCAGCATTTTCTGCGGGTCGCTCAGCGTCCCCTCGGACTTGAGCTTCCGCACCAAGGAGCCGAGGAACGACTGCTGGGCTTTGATTCGTCCAAGGTCACCGCCGTCCGTGAACGCGTGCCGGGTCCGAAGGAAGGCAAGGGCCTGGTCTCCTTCGACCTGCGAAGTGCCCTTGGGCAAATGCAGTCCTGATTCGGGGTCGTCCACAGCGGAGCTGACGCAAACGTCCACGCCTCCGACTGCCTTCGAGAGTTCCGTTACGGCGTTGAAGTCGGCCATCATGAAGTGGTCGACTTCCAGGCCTGTCAGCTTGTTCACGGTGTCGACGGCGCAGCCGATTCCGGCCTCAGCCATCGCGCTGTTGATCATGGCATTTTGCCGTTCGGGATAGTGCTGGCCGGTCTTGCTGTCAGTGCAAGCCGGAACATCAACCAGGAGGTCCCGCGGAAAGCTGATGACGTTTACGTGGTTATTGTCCGCCGAGATGTCCACTAGCATCATGACGTCGGATTGACCGTAACCGGACGATTGGTCCACGGTACCGAATTGCCCGTTCTTGCCGCTTCTCGTGTCGGTGCCCAGGACGAGGATCTGGAGCCGGTCCTTACTGTCGTCGACCGGACCTTCCGTCCTGATTCCTCCGGCTCCCAAAGCGGATTTTGAGATGTTCGACTGGAGCCGCCACACCCAATACCCGCCGAAAGCGACTACTGCCACCAGCAGTACGGCAACTACGGCGCTGGTGATCTTGAACCAGCGTGGCGCATTGCGGAAGCTGAATCGCCGGCGGCTGCGGACGGCCAATTTGCCCTGACCTGGATAGCCGACGGGTCCTGTCTGGCTCGGATCCGGGTTGGGTGCATCATGGGGAGTTACCAAAAGGGACTACCTCTCCAGGGGGAACAACGGACGGCCCCATTGTAGCCGTGGGGTCTGGGAAAGGGCCGAACGTCGAATCCTATAGCACACTTACGGTGATTGAATAGGACAATGACTTTCCCCTCGCTGGCGGCATTCATCGGGCTGTGCGCAATTTTGGCACTCACCCCCGGGCCCGACTCGTTCCTGGTCTTGAGGTACAGCCTTTCGAATGCCCGGTCCGGCCTGGCTGCCGCGTTTGGTTCGTCCCTCGGCAGCATCTTCTGGGCGGCGCTTGTGGGCGTCGGCTTGGCGACTTTGCTGGAACAATCCGCCGAGGCGTACCGGATAGTGAAAATCGTGGGTGGCTTGTACTTGGTCTACCTCGGCGTCACCGCATTTATCAATAGCCGACGTATACAGCACGGGCGGTTGGACGGCGAGCGCGCCGTGAAGAACTCCTCAATTCGCTCAAGCTTCCTGGCGGGTTTGCTCTCATGCATGCTCAACCCGAAGGTTGGGCTGTTTTTCCTTGCCATCGTTCCCCAATTCCTGCCGACGGGGGATGCGTCCTTTGGCTTGACTATGCTGCTCGGGGTCATAGACTTCGCCGTTTCGATGATCTATCTCGGAGTCTTGTCCCTCGTGGCCACCAAGGCGGTTCTCTGGCTGAAAAAGCCGTCCGTCACCAAGGCAATGGAACGCACCTCCGCCGGGATCCTTGCAGCGCTTGGCCTTGGGACCGCCATCTCGGCGAACAGCTAGGTCACCTGCGGTTCCTCTGCTGTTCCCATTCCGTCATGATTTGGGGCATCCGTGCGTCCAGGAACCTGTAGAAAGCCGCCATCTCGTCCAGCCTCCCAAATGCCGTGGAGTCCTGGTTGCCGATTGCGGCCGTGGCGGTGTCTGCGAGGTCAGCCAAGGCCCGATAAATCGGGCGTTCGTGTGCGAACGCTGCCTGCCAAGCGTTGGGCGGGACTTCGTAGCGGTCCCTTCGGCTCCCGGGCTGGGCAACCCTTCGAACAATCGCGATCGATTGCAGGTATCGGACGGCGCCGGAGATCGCGGCCGCACTCACCCCGAGCACTTCGCCCAGCTCAAGCGCCGTGAGGCCGCCGTCTTCAGCGACGGTGAGGGCCATGAGGACCCGCGCAGGCATCTTCGGCATGCCTGCCGCGTTAAGGATGGCGGCCGATTGCTCGGCCGCCTCGCGAATCGTTCGTTCGTCCCGTGCCATCTTGTGCTCTTATCTCTCCCGTAGGTTCCAATTCACGTCACGGGGGCTAAGCGGAGTTCAGTTCGCGCCGACGCATTGACGCTACCGCCACGGCGCCGACTGCCACTGCGATGCACAGCATCCATATCCCGCCGCTCCAATCGGTGGAGGTGCCGACGGGAACAGGGGAGTGGGTGAACGGAGACAAATTCCGTAGCCAATCAGGCATTCCCACCAGCCCGCCGAACAGGCCAAATACCGTCCCGAGGCCAAGCAGGGTCCAGCTTAAGCCAATGGTCCAGCCCGGCAACGCGACGAACACCAAGGCCAGGGCCGTGAGGTACACCAGTGCTGCCGGCAACTGCGCCGCTGCCGCGGCAAAGGAATCTCCAATGCGTGCCGACGTGTCGCCGACCGCGAGCGCGCTCACACTGGACGTTATCGCGCCGCTGAGAAGCACGAGGATGATCGACGCTGTGCCGACCACAAGGTATCCCGTCAGCCAGCGGTTCCGGGATACCGGCGTTGCCAGCACTTGTTCGGCGGTTCCTGCCACCTCCTCTTGGCGCATTCGGATGATCACCTGGGTTGCGCACGCCGCCGCTAATATTCCTACCATCACAAAAATGGCGGAGATGCACAGTTGCACGAGGGAGCCTTTTCCGCCAGGGATGAGGCTCGACATGATCTTTGCCATGTTCGGGTCAGCGTCTGCAGCGCCGGCGACTGCGTGCGCCAAGGTGCCGGTCAAGATGCCCGCGAAGGCGCTGCCGGCACACCAGCCCACAACGGTCGGCCACTGAAGCCGCCAAGCGAGGCTTGTTGAGCTCGACAAGGATCCGCGGGCCTCCATTCGTCCGGGGCGCCCTGCGAGCAAGCTTGCGCCGCTGTCACGCTGGGCTTGAAGGCTGAAGACGAGTACGAGCAGGACGGCAGCGAAGGCCAGGCTCAAGAGCAACGGCGTGAGGGTGTTCTTGTCGTAGGCCAGGGTTTGTTGGGCCCAGCCGATCGGGGAAATCCAACTCCACCACGCCACGGTCGTGTGGAGGTGGTCGGCCGACGGCGTACCCAATGCGTCGCCAATGCCGCGAACCGCGTAGGCGGCCATTACGGCGGCCGCGGCTACTCCGTTTGCGCCGCGGGACGTGCGCATGAGCTGGGCGGCGAAGAGTCCGACGGCGAGGAAGGAAAGTCCGACGGCGGCCGTCGCCGAGCCCGCGACGAAGGACCCCGCGTCATCCAGGCCGCCTGCGATAAAGGCAAATGCGACAACGAGGCCCACCACGAGATTGGCAGCTGCACCATAGACGACGGTGACGACCGTGGGCAGGGTACGACCTGCGGGAGTCGCGGCGAGGAGCTCGGCGCGTCCTGATTCTTCCTCGGCCCTCGAGTGCCGGACGGCCAGGAAGGTGCTCATCAGGCCTACCAGCACTGCGATGAAAGTAAAGATGTCAAAGAAGATGAATTGGTCAAGTCCGCTGCCCTCGGGGGTGCCGCGGAGCATGAGGATGCTGGGATTGGCGACGGCAAGTTCCAGGATGTTTTGCCGGCCCGCCGCGTCACCGTAGCTCTGTTTCACAGCTGAGACCGAGAACCCGACAAGGAGCCCGATACCGGCTATCCAAATAGTCATCTGCAAGCGGTCGCGGCGCAACCGTTGCCGGAACAGGGTGACCACAGTGCTCATCGTGAGCCCGCCACCTTACTTGCCGCCCGCCGTCGGGCCCTGCGGCCCGGAAGCTCAGCGGACGATGCTTCGGCAGGGTGTATTTCGTCGCCATAGTGCCTCAGGAACAGTTCCTCGAGCGACGGCGGTGCCACCCTGAGTCCTTTGACGTCGAGATCCGTGAGTGCCCGCAGAACCGGCGAGACGTTATCGCTGTCCACTGTGAAATGTGCCCGTCCGTTGACCACTGCCAGGTCATGGATTGTGGGTATGCTGGCAAGCTCCGCTTCGGTCAGTCCGTTACGGGCGAACGACACTTCCGTTCGCGTCAGGTGCCGCAATTCCGCCAGCGTTCCGGACTCGACTGTCTTGCCGGCGCGGATAATGCTCACGCGGTCGCAGAGTTGTTCGACTTCGGAAAGGATGTGGCTGGAGAGGAGAACCGTGCCGCCTTCCGACGCTGCACGGCGGATCTCCTGGTTGAAGACGCCCTCCATGAGCGGGTCCAGCCCGCTCGTGGGTTCGTCGAGGATGTAGGCGTCCGCCGGGGACGCAAATGCCGCTACCAGCGCCACCTTTTGGCGGTTGCCTTTCGAATATGAACGGCCCTTCTTGGATGGATCAAGCTGGAAGGCTTCGATCAGCCGTGCCTTCCGCGCAGCGTACGCGGCTTTGTTGTCAGTGCCGCCGCGAAGCCTGCTGAGCAGATCGATCGCTTCGCCACCTGAGAGGTTGGGCCACAGGCTGACATCGCCGGGGACATAGGCGATGCGCTGGTGAAGAGTGGTGGCGTCATTCCAGGGATCCTGGCCGAAGACGGTCGCGCTGCCACCGCTCGGCCGGGCAAGACCAAGCAACACGCGGATGGTGGTTGATTTGCCGGCGCCGTTCGGGCCGAGGAAACCATGCACCTCTCCTGCGTTGACTGCGAGGTCAAGGCCGTCCAGCGCGCGGATCCGGCCGAAACGTTTCTCAAGGCCACGGGCCTCAATCACTGTGTTCATGGTTCGCACGCTACGCTCGATTCACAAAATTGTGAATGTTCTTAACGAATTCTTAATGCCCTTGGAAAGGTCCCGTTTTCGGGAGCTTGCACGCCACGTTACGTCGGGTCCTAACGTTGACCGCATGGACCAAGCGGGCAGCGAATCCCAAGTTCGCCATCACCGCGGCGCCGAAGGGCAACCGTAATTACGGGTATCCGGGCTTGCACATGCATAGTTTAAGTTTGTGAGCTTGCACTTATGGGTAAAGTCACCGCATGAATGCAGGACGGAAACGAACAGGGGCTTGAATTGGCAGGGAATGCATCCTTCCGGCATAGGAACACCGCGCTGCTCTCGGTTAGCAGTGTCGAGGCTCCGAGGATTGTGAGTTCCACGGATTTCGATCGCAGGTTGGCATCGACCCTGCAGCGGCTGAAGTTCCCGCCGCGCCTGCTTGAGCGAGTTGCCGGAATAACGCAGCGCCGGTGGTGGGCGGCGGGGACATCGTTCGATGACGCCGCCGTCGAGGCTGGTGCGAAGGCCCTGGCGGAAGCCGGCGTCGAAGCGTCTGAAGTCGGGCTGTTGATCAACACCTCGGTCACGCGCCGCAACCTTGAACCGTCGGTCGCGGTGAAGATACACCACGAACTCGGCCTGCCGTCGTCGGCCATGAACTTCGACTTGGCGAACGCCTGCCTCGGCTTCGTGAACGGCTTGATTCTGGCGGCCAACATGATCGACTCGGGCCAGATCAGGTACGCCGTCATCGTTAATGGCGAGGACTCCCAGGGCACCCAGGAAGCCACCTTGGCACGTTTGCAGAGGCCCGAGACAACGAGGGAAGACTTCAATCGGGAGTTTGCCACACTCACGCTCGGATCCGGGGCTGCGGCCGCCGTCCTCGGCCCATCTGATGAGCACCCCGGAGCGCACAGGCTTGTCGGGGGAGTAATGCGCGCCGGTACCGAACATCACGAATTATGCGTCGGTGGGATCGACGGCATGGCCACGGACACGAAAGGCCTGCTCGACGGCGGTCTGCAGCTCGTTGTCGAGGCCTGGCATGAAGCCCAGCCGGAATGGGACTGGGCCACGATGGACCGCTATGTCACCCATCAGGTCAGCAATGCCTACACGCAGGCGATCATTCAGGCCATTGATCTGGATCCGGACAAAGTTCCGATAACCTTCCCGCACTGGGGCAACGTTGGCCCCGCTTCGCTTCCCATGACACTTGCATCCGAGGCGCAATCACTCACCGCCGGCGACCGGATCTTGTGCATGGGCGTTGGTTCCGGGCTGAACACGGGCATGGTGGAAATCGTTTGGTAGGCACCAATTGGCCAGGCGTCGATCCGGAATGGTCCCGGACAATCGAGGTGAGGTCCACATCCGCAGTCGACGCGCCCGGTACAAATCGGCACTGGCACCTGTTGGATAACGGTGCGCAGCTCGCCCGCCGTGGCCTTGTTTCCAAGGGAACCCTGCTTTGCGTACATGGAAACCCGACCTGGTCGTATCTGTGGCGGACACTGCTGGCCGCCGGATCGGACGCCGCACATCCGTGGCGCGTTATTGCCGTGGACCAATTGGACATGGGCTACTCGGAGCGCACCGGGACGTTCCGTCGCCTGACGGACAGGATCAACGACCTGGGTGACCTCACCGACGAATTGGGCCTCGAGGGGCCCGTGGTGACAGTAGGCCACGACTGGGGCGGGGTAATCAGCCTGGGCTGGGCCTTGGCGCACCAGGACCAGCTCGCCGGCGTGGTGCTGACCAACACAGCCGTCCACCAGCCGTCCAATTCGGAAATTCCGCCCGCCCTGCGGCTGGCCCTGCACCCAGCGGTGCACGGGTGGGGAACCACGACGTCGGACGCCTTTCTGCGGGTGACCCACTCGCTTGCGAAACCCACGCTGTCCCCGGACGTCCGAAAGGCGTACATGGCGCCGTACCGCGGAGCCCGGCGTCGGGCAGGGGTGGGGAACTTTGTCGCTGATATTCCCGTCGACGCTTCCCATCCCAGCTACGCCGCTCTCGGCGGCGTAGCGGAAGGGTTACGCGGGTTGAAGGTCCCGGCACTGATGCTCTGGGGACCCCGGGACCCCATCTTTTCAGACCGGTACCTCAAGGACCTCATCGGCCGACTCCCGCATGCGAAAGTGCACCGCTTCGAAGGCGCCGGGCATCTCGTGGCCGAAGACCGCGATATCGCCACACCGGTTTTCCAGTGGCTAGCCGACGGAAATGCCGGTGACGGCGATCCGCCGAACACGGAAACCACAATCAATGACGACGGGAAGCAGCGGGACGCGTCCGAACTGGCGGGATTCAGGCCGCTTTGGGACCTCCTCACCGAGCAGTCCAGCGGGTCGGCCGGAGGGGACACCGCCGTCGCGGAAATGGCCCCGGACGGCACAGTATCCCGTTCACTGAGCTGGCAGCAGCTGGAGAGGAATGTCCTGGACCTCGCCGCGGGATTGCGGGAAACCGGCGTGGAGAGCGGTAGCCGGGTAAGTCTCATGGTTCCGCCTGGAGTGGACCTGACTGTCGCACTTTACGCCTGCCTGCGGCTCGGCGCGGTGGTGGTAGTGGCCGACGCCGGACTGGGAACCAGGGGCCTGAGCCGCGCCGTGAAAGGTGCTACCCCTGATTTCATCATCGGGATCGACAAAGCACTGGCCGCGGCGTCGGTACTCGGCTGGCCGGGACGCCGGATCAGCGTACGGGACCTCCCGCCCGCCCGCCGTCGGGCCTTGCGCGTCGAGACGTCCCTCGCAGCACTCGCCCGGCAAGGTTCCGGACGCGGTTCGGAGACGACAACGCATGTTTCGGACCCAGCACTGCCAGCCGCGGTACTTTTTACGTCCGGCTCGACCGGACCGGCCAAAGGCGTGGTCTATACCCACCAGCAGCTATCCGCAATGCGGGATACCGTGGCCGAAACGTTCGGGATCCGTCCGGGTGCCAGGCTTGTGGCCGGTTTCGCTCCATTCGCCTTATTGGGCCCGGCGCTTGGGGCGGTTTCGGTGACGCCGGCCATGGACGTCACTGCGCCCCGCACTTTGACCGCCCGAGCGCTGGCGGACGCTGCCGCGGCCATCGACGCCACGGTTGTTTTTGCTTCGCCAGCGGCTTTGCGGAACGTCCTTGCGACCCGGGATGGCCTGAACGGGGCCGGGCAAAAGGCCTTGGCTCGCGTCGAGTTGCTGTTGTCTGCGGGAGCGCCCGTCCCGGAACCGCTCCTGGCGGAGGCGCAAAGGCTACTGCCGCGGGCTTCGCTGCACACACCGTACGGGATGACTGAAGCGCTGCCCGTCACCGACATCGGCCTTGAACAAATTCAGGCCGCCGATGCTGACAGGACTGCCGGCACCGTGAGGGGAGCGGGCAATGGCGTGTGCGTGGGGACACCTGTGCATGGGGCGCGCATCGCCGTCGTCCCGCTGAAGGAGGACGGTACGGCGCCAAGCTCGCGCCTGGTGACGGAGGCGGGAGTGACCGGCGAAATCGTGGTCAACGCCGCACACGTCAAAGAAGCTTACGACAGGCTCTGGCTCACCCAGGAGGCAAGCGCCGATATTCCTAGCTGGCACCGTACCGGTGACGTCGGGCATTTCGACGCCGCCGGGCGACTCTGGGTGGAGGGACGCCTTGCGCATGTGGTGACGGCACCGGGCGGTGTGGTGACGCCTGTTGGCGCCGAACAGGCCATCGAAAGACTGGACGGCGTTCGGATGGCTGCCATCGCCGGGGTCGGTCCGGCAGGGACGCAAGCCGTGGTCGCCGTCGTCGAGACCGTTCCTCCCGCACGCAAAGCCGGACCCGCTGCGCCGGAGCTCGCCGGGCGGGTCCGCGAGGCAGCGCGGAAGGCCGGCGTCGATGTTTCCGCCGTTCTTGTTGTTCCCACGCAACCCACTGATATCCGCCATAACGCCAAAATCGACAGGGCCCGGCTGTCACGTTGGGCGACGCGGGTGCTCGCCGGCGGCCGTCCGGGGAAGCCATGAGGGTCCTCGTCACCGGCGCCAGCGGGTTGCTCGGCAGCGAAGTGGCCCGGCTACTGGTGCGGCAGGGCCATGCCGTGACGACGTTCCAGCGCCGGCCATCAGGGGTCGACGGCGCTAAGGACTTGCGCGGCTCCGTCACCGACGATGAAGCGGTCAGGCTCGCAGTTCACCGCGCAGAAGCAATCATCCACTTGGCCGCGAAGGTTTCATTCACGGGCCGAGCGGCTGAGTTTGATGAGGTAAACGTCGAAGGAACCCGTCGCCTGCTTCATTGGGCCCGTGCGGCCGGCGTACGCGACGTGGTATTTGTTTCCTCTCCGTCTGTGGCTAACTCGGGCGCCGCAATCGCCGGACTGGGCGCGGAGCCGGCCGACCCTAAGCACGCGCACGGCGACTATTCCCGCACCAAGGCCGAAGCTGAACTGTTGGCGTTGGCAGCGGACGCTCCGGGCTTCCGGGTTGCAGCGGTACGGCCGCATGTCGTCTGGGGCCCGGGGGACACCCAGCTCGTGGAACGGGTCCTGGCCCGGGCCAGCCGTGGCCGACTGCCGCTGCTCGACGCCGGTGCGGCCCTGATCGACACCACCTATGTGGACAACGCCGCCTCGGCTATCGTCGCCGCGCTGCATCGCATGGACCATGTCCATGGGAGGGCCGTCGTTGTAAGTAACGGCGAGCCGCGCCCGGTCGGTGAGTTGCTGGCGGGCATTTGCGCCGCCGGGGGAGTCCAGGCGCCGTCTTGGGCCGTGCCGGGCGTTGTGGCACGGTCAGCCGGCGCAGTGGTGGAGAGGCTTTGGACCTGGGCAGGGCGCAAGGAAGAGCCGCCTATGACCAGGTTCCTCGCCGAGCAACTCTCCACCGCACACTGGTTTGACCAGCGCGAAACCCGTGAGCTTCTTGACTGGGCTCCGGCTGTGTCCCTTGATGAAGGACTTGCGAAGCTGGCGGAGTATTACTCGTCGCGGTGAGGGTTCAGTTACAGGCGCGCCATCATGCTTCCTGCTGTCCTCATTTTGAGTGTGAGGGCGCTGAGGGCCAGCATTTCGAGGGCGGTCCATGTGAGCGTGCCGCCCCAGATTTCGGGGGAGAAGCTCAATGTTCCGTCATGGATGGCGACCCCGGCGAAGTACGGGGCCCAGAACACGACGGGGCACAGGCCTGTTGCGATCATCAACCGCGCTGGACGGTCCGGGGCGGGGCGGACGACCGCCCATAGGACGGCAACGAGGAATGCACCGGCCAGGGCCGCCGGCACAAGCCATGCGTCGCGCAATGCAACCATGATCTGCAGGGCAACAGAGGGGAGCAGCGTCATCGCTGCGGGCACGACGGGGTGCAGGCGCCAACGAAGTGACAACAGGAGGACGGGCATGAATAACGTGGCCGTGGACACGAAGAACGATGCCAAGGAGATGATGATGCCCGAAGACGTCGGACTCGTCACCGCAGGTGGTGTCCCGGGGACCGCAGCGTAGGTCTGGATGAGTCCGTGGCGGGCGAACACCGCGAACTCTTGAAGAATGAATGCCGCAACCATGCCGGAAAGCATGGCGCTCACGACGGCGGGTAGCCGTTGTGGCGATGATCGTGCAGGGGAGTGCCATGCGGCGGTGAACGGGGCGCCGAGGATGAGGAAGCCGCCTGTGGCCAGCCCCAAATGGGACGGGCTGAACAGCGCCTTGATTCCATGCTCGATGCCGAACACCGAATGCCAGGCGAAGTCGCCCGCGCCGGAGACGAGGAAGAGGATGACCCCGGCGGCCGCGGCTCCGTACCCGGCGGGAACAGCTTCGATCCACCGCATGCCGGGGCTATGCCTGCGCCAGGTCAAGGAAGCAATCCAGAGCGCGTTGACGGCAAAGCCCGAGTAAAGGATCGCGTGCCACGGAGTGAAGAAGGTCTCCAGATCGGGAAGGTTGTTGTGAGCCCAGCCGTCTACATACGTTCCCGTCAGGAGCCAGACGCCGGCAACGAGCGTGATGACGTCTTCAACGGCCGTGGTGGGACGATGAACCGATGCCGGCGGAACCGCAAAAGCGTGTGCTGCTGTGGCGTCCATAGCACCACACTAGATCCAGCCGCCCTGCGCGGGGAGAGGCGGTCTTACTGTCCCGTCTCATCCAACGTGATGCACTGTCCGTTCTCAATTTACTTGGCCATGCTGACCTGTGGTTTGGCCAGATAAATTGAGACGGACGGGGTGGCAACCGTCGCAATTTAGTTGGCCATTCCGTATGGAATCGGAGTTTCGCTCGCCCGGCCGCGAGACGAATGCCGGCGCTGGAAGGGCCCGCTCAGGCCCGAGCGATGCAAGAACGCCAGAAAGCTGCGCATGTGCCATCCGCCCCTCCATGCGCCGACACAGGGTCTCGTCCGTCATGTTCGAAGGCGGCGACCTCAGCGGCTGACAGCATCCATGGTGGCCATATTAACTGAGACAACCCCGGAAAACCGTAGATGGCCAGGTAAGTTGCGAGCTGGCCAACAAAACTGAGACAGGACAGCCACCTGCCAGGAGGCTCCAAATATTAGTTGAAGTGTCAACTAAATAACTGGATAAGCGGGTGTGTGCGTTCTCACATCCGCAAGCAGGTGCAGAGGCCCTCCACGCCCATATTGGGCCAGCGCGCCTTCCAGTCGGGGCGTTTCTCGTGCCTGGGCAAACCACCACGCTGATTGATTCCGGCGTCGGGCCGAACGACTTGCACGGATACGGGCTGCTGGTCGGAGGGAATTTGATTCGCCAGCTCCAGGCGTACGGGTTCGAGCCGGCCGACATAGACCTGCTCGCGCTGACGCATCTTCACATGGACCACGTGGGTGGGATTGTGGATGTGAACGGCGAGATCGTCTTTCCCAATGCCCAGGTTCTGATGGGGGCCGACGACTGGGCGTACTTCATGGAACGGGACGATGCCGAGTTGGCTCCCGAAAAGCCTGTTCGTGAGGGACTGAGACTCCTCGCAGAACGTGGCCGTGTCACGCTGTTGACCGAAGATGGACAAATCGCACCAGGCGTCACTCGCATCGCAGCCCCAGGACACACCCCGGGTCACTCCGTGTACGCCGTGCACGACGGCCCCGAACGGGCCCTCATTCTTGGGGACACCCTGTACTGTGCAGAACAGGTGACCGAGGTCGATTGGGCGGTGCTGAGCGACTTTGACCCCGTGCTGGCCCGCTCGACGCGTGAACGCATCCTTCGGGAGAAGGATGCGTCCGGCGACACTGGTGTGGGTTGTCATTTTCCCGAGTTGCGTGCCGGGCGCCTCGTCGGCGGAAAATGGACCTCCAGATGATTCGAGGAAGGAATTTTCAGGCCGTCGGCGGGAGGTTCCCTTTGGCGAACCCCCGGCGGGGCCTTCTGTGGAAACAGGGATGCGCGTACGCGCGCCGTGGCTCTTCACAGCTCAGGTTAATCATCGAGCGGTAAATCGACGGATCGCGTCCAATACGCGGATTCCCGGGTGCCAGTCGGCGTGCAGCCAGTGCCGCACGGGTCGAAGCTATCGTCGGCGGCTTCAACACTGATCCATTCGAGGAAGAGTCTTTGGCTGCGTGAAGGGGCGATCGGGGCCCAGAACCGTGACGTTGATGAGTAAGGGTAGAGCAGGGCCTCGACGATGGGCTTTGCGGCTTGCGGGGCGTGCGTGGCGGTGATGGGGTCTTGTGGTGGCGCCCGGCGGCGGTAACCTCGGGGCCGGCTTGGATGCGGAACTGGTCGGTGAAACCAAAGACGCCGTCAGCGATCCAGACGCAGTAGGGGGCAAGTGACGGGGTCGTGAATGGACAAGCCCCCAGCGAACTAATGAAAATGCTCACTGGTTGCGCGGCATGCCCACCGCGCGGCTAATGAGCGCGTCGAACTGACGGTCGCTGAGCAGCCCGCGCGCGGCGATGAGTCGCTGCGCACCAAACCCTACCGCGTAGCGCGTCTTCGGCTTCGACGCGGTTACGGCCTTCCCGATCGCGTCGGCGATGACCGACGGCGGGGAGTTACGGTTGCTGTTCGCTTCCGACCGCAGCGACTTTGCAACGGCCTCTGCCTGCGAAGCGTAGGCGCCCTTCCCGGAGGTCTCCTGAACGAGGTCCGCGGCGATTCCGCCCCACTCGGTCGCTATGCCGCCGGGCTCGATGATCACGACATCGATCCCGAACGGCCTCACCTCGAGGCGCAGGCAGTCGCTGAGTGCCTCAAGTGCGAACTTCGTGCCGTGGTACCAGCCGCCCAGCGGAGTATGGATCTTCCCGCCCATCGACGTGATGTTCACGATCGTGCCTGAACCCTGGGTACGCATATGCGGCAGGGCCAGTTGGGCGAGCCGCATCGCGCCGAAGACATTGACCTCGAACTGGCGGCGACCCTCGTCGATGTCGACGTCCTCGAGCGCACCGTAGGAGCCATAACCGGCGTTGTTGACCAGGACGTCGATCCTGCCGGTCTCGGCGACGATCCGGTCGATGCCGGTTTGCATGGATGCATCATCGGTGACATCCATCGCCAGGGGACGGACTCCCTCCGCGGCAAGGCCCTTCAGCCGATCAGTGCGTCGTGCGGCCCCGTAGACGATGAAGCCGAGGGCCCGCAGCTTCCTGGCCGTCGCTTCCCCGATCCCGGAGGACGCGCCGGTGACGAGTGCGGTTTTGGCGGTCATGTTTGTGCCCCTCTAGTAATATGAATCTTGGTTCACTTAAATGATGAACCGACATTCACTTTCGCGCAAGTTCCGGCAGGAGAATTTTTCGTGACCACCCAACAGCGCCCGATGCGCGCCGACGCGATACGCAACCGTGCAAAGATCCTCGACGCCGCCCGGGCGGAAATCGCCGCCCAAGGCCCGGACGTAGGAATGGAGGTCATCGCTGCGGCTGCCGGCGTGGCGGTCGGAACACTCTACCGGCACTTTCCGACGAAGACCGACCTGGTGGGCGCCGTGCTCGCGGAATACATCGAGCAGATCACGACCGAGGCTGAAGGCGCCCTGGATCGCGCCCGGCGCGGCGCCTCACCGGTGACTGTCATCGTTGAGTTCCTGCGCGAAGTCGTCCGGATCTCCGCGATCAATGAGGCCGCGAAATCCGCAGCTCCCGCCTTGGGTGCTGCTCCCGGCGTCGACGAGTCCCGTGCCGCGGCGGCGATGTCTGAACTCATCGCCATGGGAATCGCAGCCGGGCAGATCCGGCAGGACCTCACCGTTGCCGATATCTACATCCTGATCTCAGGTGCGCCTTTGGACCAGGAAGAGCCGGTCCGTGAGCGGTGGGCCGCGCTGGTCCTGCCATGCCTTACTGCCGACGCCGCCCGGATTGATCTCGAACAAGTTGGGCAAAGGTGAGTTACGCCGGTGGGTGAGTATGGAGCCTTGACGTTGCGGGAGAAATCGACGAGGCCGAGGTGACGGAGTTCGTCGCGCCGAAGCCCCCAACCGTAACCGGTCTTGAAGGCGACGGCGTCACGCCACGCGGCAAGAGCGCCCTTGCGTCCGGAGTTTATGATCCGTTCGACTTCAAGGTCGGCCAGGTCGAAGAAGGCCTGCAGCTCCTCGAGAGTAAAGGCACGTTTCTCCGGACCCATATCGGCATCCTGGACGTGCCGGGCCTTGTTGAACTCAGTCGTTGCGAAGGCGCTCTCGTGGAGGGCGCCGAGGTCACGCCAGGCCTGCAGTCGTTCCCGGGTCCGGCGGTGGCTGGGCTTGGGTATGGCCTTGGTCTCGTGGAGGGGGCGTTCGATCTCCTCGACGGTGGTGCCGTTGCGTGCTGCGTGGCGGGAGGCGTAGCTGATCAAGCCCTCGCCGCCGAAGATCCTGGTGGGGACGGGGAGCGGCTGGATCGTCACTGGGCCCGCTTCAGCCCGCGCTTGCCGCTGCCGGAGGACATGGCCGCACGCGTGAGGTGGTGTTCTTCGGCGGCGTAGTCAGTAGCCGTGGCCTGGAGGCGGCGACGGTCGATCTTCTCGGTGCCGTCGATGATCGCTCCGATGGCCGCGTCCGACAGGAGGGCGCGGAGGCCGCCGATGCTCCCGCCGGTGCGGTCCCACAGGTAAGCGGCTTCCCCGGCGAGGGACTCGGGATCGTGCTCGGCAAGCGGGAGGAGGTCCTCGACCCCCAGGACAAGCTCGGTCCAGGCCTCACGGTCTGTCTTGGATCCGTTCCCGTAGGGGCGCATCTGATGCATGATCATCCTGGCCTTGATCTGCCTCCCCATGTCCCCGGCGAACAGGTCCGTGGTGGGCAGGTCGATCCCGGCGTAAAGGAAGGTCGCATCCAGCCGGTCGGCGAACTGCTTGAGGGCGCTGGCCGCCTCGGCGCCGGCCTGCCGGTTCGTCGTCAGGTTGTGAACTTCGTCCACGATCACCAGCGATGTCCCCAAGGTGCGCAGCACACCCACGACGTGCTCGGTGACCAACTGCGCGGTTGACCGCTGGGGCACCGGGAGGCCGAGCCAGTTCGCGAAGGCCTGCATGAGCATCCTGGGTGTGGTCGCTGGCGGGACCACGGCATAGACCACCGGGGCGAAGGAGACGTCATCGATACGATCAAGGCGCCTGCGCTCGGCTTTCTCATGGCGCTTGCCGATCAGCAGCGCGGCGGTGGACTTGCCCATCCCGGCTGCCCCGGAAACGGCGAGCCCTCGCCGAGCCGTGGCGGTGGTGGCCGCGTTGCGCGCGAGGATGATCCTGGTCTGCCGGGTAAGCGCATGCGTGTCCGTGGTCTCCAGCACGGTGTCGGCCGCCAGCCAGCCGAAGCGTTCCCGGTCGTAGGCGTCCTTCTCCTCGGGGAGAGTGCTTTGAGCTCCTTGCGGGAGAGCCGCTCCGGCTCGATCGGGGCGTGGTTGACGAACTGGCGCCAGGCGGTCAGGGAGTCGGGGGTCGCGATGGTTCAGTCCTCCAGAAGATCGATACGGCGGGCATGACGACGCGGACGCGGACCCGCAGCCAGCGCCACTGCGTCAGCGTGCTGGGGTGAGGCCTCGGGCTTGGGTGTTTCGGGCACTGGGGCGAGGTGCGCAGGCGGCGCAGTGTCCGGCACCGCTGCGGGCGCGGAGTTGGCGCGTCGGGCGGCTTGTGTCTCGGCACGTCCTGCCGGGGCGGTCATGATGCGGTTGACTTCTGCGAGCAGGTCCTTGCCGGGGATGTTCTCGTCCCGCCGGCCGATAGCCTTTTTCGCGGCGGTGAGGACGTCGAGTGAGAACGGGCCCACAAGGTGCCGGGCAAGGGTCCATTCGGCTTCGATCCAGACGCCCTTGTGGTGGTCTCGGACATGGATGGACTGGATTCGGTAGGGGTCGTAGCGGATCTCCCATCGCCCGTTCGCGGGGGCGGGGAGCCGGGAAGACACACCCCGGTACTCGTGCAGGGCAGGGGCGTCGTAGTGCAGCCCGTGGAAGTTGATTCCGTAGGCCTGGATCGAGCGCCACTCGACAGGCAGAAGGGCGATGTAGTCGTCCCGGGTGAGGGCGACCGGGACCTGGGGGGCGACGCTGGCCAAGGCGGCGAAGGCCTCGTTCGGGGTGAGGTCCTTCTTCGGCATGGCGGGGTGCCGCAGTCCTGGGTGCGGGCGGTTCTGCCACACGGCCAAGAGCCACCAATCGAGGAGGTTCTGCACTTCGGCGAGGGTGAACCTCGCCTCGGCTGCTGGGTCCGTGCCCCGCCGGACCACGTTCGGGCCGGCATAGCCGGCCAGATACTGGGTGAACCCTGTGTTGACGCCGGCGAAGAACCGTTCTATGTGGGGCTTGTCCGTCGGGGTGCGCGGGGCAGCCTTGGTCATGCTGATCTGCAGCCGTTCGCAGGCGGCGGTAAAAGTCGACCCGACGAAGACCTTGCCGCGGTCCACCGTGATCGACTCGGGCACGATGACCGGCTTGGCGGCGATGCTCGAGCGGACCTCTTCGTCTCCGGGGAGCATTCCTTGGGGCAGCACGGAGCGCGAGTAGGCCAGCGACGCGTCCCACCCGGGCTGCATCGGCAACGGCGTCATGGCACGGGCCAGCAACACCGCGGCGTCGACCGCTTTCGTGGAGACCGGCCGCAGGATTGCCGCGAGCGGCGTGCGTGTGGCGATGTCGAGGGCAACGGTCAGGTCGGCCCTGCTGGCGGTTCCGTCTGGGCAGATGACCATCAGGTCCAGGGGAGTGGAGTCGATCTCCACCAACTCCCCGGGGCGGGAAGGAGCTTGGCGTCCCCACGATCGATCGGGCCGGTTGGCCTGTGTCCTGCGGGTCGTGGCGTTGCCGAACGGGTGCCTGGCCCCTTCGATCTGGGCCATGAGCCGGTAGAGCGTCGCGCGGGACGGCACCGGAATACCTTCCCGGGCGGCCGCGGCCCGGACACGGGCCTCCGCACGTGATCTGGTGCCGGTTGAGGCCTCGGCCTGCCGTGCGATCTCGGCTTCGAGCAGTGCGATGATCCGCGGGTCGGTGCGGGCACCGGTGCCCATCGGGCGACGAGTGCGTCCGTCGGCAAGCCCGGCAATGCCCTTGTCCCGATAGGCGGCGATGTGCCTAAACATCGTCCGCTCGGTCATTACCACCCCCGCTGTGGCCAGTTCGTCCAGCTTCGCCGCGATGCGGGCACCGAGATGGTTGGCCAGATCGTAGCCGGGTTTCGGTGCGCTTCCGGGTGCGGCATTCGGCGGTGTCCCATTGAGGACCTCATGGACATGGCGGTGAAGGAACTCGACCTGCTCGCGCGCATCGGCGTCCAGGGTTTCCAGCACGGCGGCGGTGTCCAGGGACGGCAGCCGCTCGGGGGAGTCTGGAAGGTATGACTCGTCGGAGAGAAGCTCGGCCACGCTCACGCGCCGTATCCGGTCCGTGGCGAGATTCTTCAAAGCGAGCTCCCCCCCGTCCTGCGCGACGACCTGCCACGAGGCGCCGTCGAACTGAAGGAAGTCGAACAGCCGCACGGATTTCACGAGACTGCCTCCAGTTCCGTGCCTTGCGCGAACTCTTGCACTGGGGACACTGTCGCGTCCAGGGAGAGTGGCCGACGCAGATCGGCGTCGAGCGATCCCGTGAATACGAGGTTCATTGCGTACGCCTGTGCCATTGAGAAATCCAGTTTGAGCAGGCGGGCAGCCCGGCGTGCCCCGGCGGCGAGCGATGTTGCCGGCGAGAATGCCTCCACGATCGCTGGGATCGCCGAGGCCGGGGGAGCGAAACGGTCCTGCCGGTAGCCGGCAAGCCAGCGGATATTCGACGCGAGGGGTTCACTGAGCCCCGTAAACACCTCGTACTCCCAGCCGACCTGCTCGCATGCCTCGCGAGTCAGGTTGGATTGCCGCTGGGCGGACGCGAGCCGATCCGGGTGGCGCACGGCCACGACCCGTCCGGTGCCGTCGGCGAGGCGGAGGAAGAAGTCCGGGACATGCCCACGCGCGCCCTCAGTGCCTTTCGGCCAGAGCAGTGCGAAGGGCTGCGAGGAAATCCCGACGACGTCCTTGTCGTAGTCGGCGGACATCAGGAACTCCCGTTCGAGAAGGCTTTCGAAACCCACGTGTGCACGGACGGTGCTGGACCACCACGAGCCCTCGTAGTTGCGTTTGCCCGGCCAGGCGAAGAACGAACGCACCGGCAGCGCCGACTCGAACCGCTCCGAAGCAACGTCGTCCGACAACGCAGCGTCGAGCATGCCCGCTTCGAAACGGCCCAGCACGCGCACCGAACCGGTCGCGTTCACCGGCAATGACCTCAGTCCACCTACACCCGCACTGACACGTTAGATGAGACAACAGGCATAATCGCGCAGGCTGACCGATTAGATGAGAAAACTGACAACTATGTTGAGACCGGACATGCACGGATGGGAAGCGGGCGAAATCATGCATCAGATGCAATACGCAGAGTCCTACTGGTAACCATGCATATTCGTTTTGGTACTAATCGCAACTGACGAGACTCACCGGGAGCCTCAGTATCGTGGTTCAACGGGGCTATGCGACATACTCGGGTCATGGTTGCCCAACGAAGATCCGCTCAGTCTGCTGCCAAATGGCGCTCGGAGCATGACGTGTGGATCGACCACGCATCACTCGACCTCTCGGATGTCGAGTGGCTCTCGGGTGTCCGGCGCCTAACGCTCTGGGCAGTAAAAATCCCCGAGGGCTTCTTGTCGTCTCTGCCGCAGCTGCAGTGGTTGGACATCCGAGGGGGCTCCGGAACATCAATTGACGTGGTCAATGGCTGCTCGAACCTGACTTACCTCGCCGTCAACCAGATCCGCGGCCTGCATGACCTGTCTGCTCTGGGCGCTCAGGCAAGCCTGCGGCTGCTTAGCCTTTATGGTTTACCGCAGGTACGGTCACTGCCTTCACTCGCTGGCCTTGTCCACCTCAAGCGCTTGGAGATCGGATCGATGAAGGGTCTCTCCGGGTTTGGCCCACTCCTTGAAGCGCCGTGCCTGGAGGAATTGTTGCTTATCAGGGCAGTTGCTCTGTCGAGTACGGACCCGGCGGCAATCGCGGCCCACCCGACGATTCGGGCCTTTGAATGGTTCGCAGAAGACGTGCCCGACAAGACTTGGGTCCCTGTCGTTGATCAAGTGGGACGGCCGAAAGCGAAACCCATGGAGGCCTCGGACTGGTTCGCCCGGAATCCGTGATTGGGTCCCGTCCTGGTTCCCGATTACGGGGTGGCGTCGTGCCACTGCGGTGTCGAGGGCGCACGGGAGTATCGGGACCAGGGTTCCGCTGTTGCGGCCGCATGTTTCTGCGTGACCTGATAGCTGTAGCCGAGCATTTCGGCGACGAGCGGGGCGGGAACTTCCTTCACGAGCCCGCGGAGGGATGCGTTCCGTGCGCCCAGGAGGTCGATGCCCAGTTCCCGGAGACGCTCCATGAGAGTGTTGGGGTGGATGTGTCGCCCGGGCCGGTATCCGGGAAACAGCCATTCGCTGCCTGAGCTGCTGCCGGTGCGCATGTTGGGGCGTGCCGCCAAGTGTTCGGTGAGCAGTGACGCGAACGGCTCCGGTACTGGTGCAGGGTCGCCTTCGCCGAGAGACAGACGCAATCCGTCGGGCGTGATGATCACGTCGGTGCTTTTCATCGCGGCGATCTTCACGACTGGCTGGGCGTAGAGCAGCAGGAGAGTGGCGGCGACCCGGTAGTGCAGGGTGTCGATGTTGTCGGTGAGGCAGGCTTTGAGCATGGCGAGCCGCTGGCCCTGGGTGAGCAGTGGCACGGTCTTGGCCTGCCGGAATCCGATGACGATGTTGGTGCAGGTCCGGTTCTTGACAGCCCAGACGAAGAATGTTCGGATGGCGTGCCTGGTGGTGGGGCCGGCGGCAAGCCAGGCGTCGACGTCGGCTTGGACGCAGGAAGCAACCGCCCGCCCGTGGGTGGATTTGAGCCAGGTCAGGAATTTGATGTTTTCGGTGATTTCCTGCTTGGCATTGTGCACGGGACCGCGGGTGGGTTTCCCGTCCCCGGAGAGGCTGCGGATGCGGCGCAGGTGGTGCCAGCGGGCGAAGGATTCGACGGGCCGGCGGATCTCGGGGTCGTCGATGTCCTCGAGCTTGCTGGCGAGCCACCGTTCGAAGAGCGCGAGGTAATGGTCGCGGTTCGGGAGCAGTTTGTGGTGGGTGAGCAGGCTGCGTAGGTGTTCCACGCGCTTGCTGTTCGGTTCTCCATCCAGCGCCTCGTGGCTGAGAGGAATGTTGCCGGTGGAAATCCGTTCGAGGAGGTCTCTGACGCCGGCGTCGCGAAGCCAGCTCAGGATGCTTTCGGGGCGTTGGGCTCCGCAGAGGGCCGTGAGCAATTTCGCCGCCGCCGTCTCGGCCTCCGCACTTCTCTGTTCAATGCGGAGTAGCACTGTGAGGTCGTCCCGCAGCGAGCAGCGGGCGCAAGTGCCTTGGCGGTAGTGCTCGGTTTCCGTGCCGCAGCGCGAGCATTGGTAGTCCTGGGTGATGCCCGCGCAATCGACGCAGATGGGCTTGTTGCCATGGGCAAGGGCTCGGCCGGGGAGCATGCGGTCCGTGCCGCATCCAGGGCACGACCCGTGAGTGCGCATGGCAATCGTGAAGCAGGTCCCGCAGATCCTGCCTTCGGGCCAGCTTGCGCGGTGTTTGCCGGCCGTCCTTGAGCACCGGTCACACGTGAAGGTCCCTGCGTTGCGAGGGCGGCCCCGCACGATAGGGCGCGGCGTGATGTCAGCCGTCATCGCGGATCACGCGGGCGCGTTTGGGCCGAATGGTCTTGTTTAGGTCCACGACGTTGGCGTCGGAGGCGACCTTACGGACCTTGGCATCTGTTGCCGTGACGGTGACCAGGTCCTCGGGTCCGCAGGAGAAGATGTCGCAGAGGGCGGCGACCATCATGAGTGAAACGCGTTCCGGGCGCTGGGTGACGAGCCGGTATACCTGGGAGGCAGAGAGTTCGATGCCGCGTTCTTTTAGCAGTGGGCTCAGGTCGGTGCTGTTGTGCATTCCGCGGGCTGCCATGAGTTCGGCGAGCCGCCACCGGTAGTCGATCTCTCGTTTCATAGGGATTAGTCTTCCATTCCGCCCAGTGCGGCCCTGACGGTCGAGTCCAGGGCGCGGCGCAGGGTTTTGACCCGGAAGTCACTCGACACGGACGTGTAGAGGGCCGTGGTCGAGGCATGCTCATGCCCTGCCTGGTGCTGGACGAACAAGGCGTCCATGCCGGACTCGATCAAGTGGGTGATGTAGGAACGGCGCAGCGAGTGGATGTCCAGCCCGGGGGAGAGGCCCAGGTCTTCGCAGTACCGGTTGAAGCGGCGGTTCAACGCGGTTTCGGAAACCAGCGTGCCGCGTTCGGAAGGGAACAGGTCCAGTCCGTCCGTCATGTGGGGGCGCCCGCGTTCGAGCCAGTCGGCCACGATCTCCGTCGACCAGTCGAATACCGTCAGGACGCTGCGGCGCTTCGGGGGAGACCCCTTCATGGCCTTTCCGTACCGGACCTGAAGCACGCCGTATTTGCCGAACTCACGGGCGTGCGGATTCCTGCCGAAGTCCACCGTCTGCAGGTGGCGGACCTCATTGCGGCGCAGACCCCAGCAATAGGCCACTTTGAACAGGACCGCGTCACGGTAAGCCGGCAGCCAGCCCTTGCGGCCCAGCGAGGCGATCCGGTCGACCTCATCATCGGCCCGGTCGAAGAAGTCCTGGAGTTCCCGCTGCGTGAACGGCCGGCGCTTGGGGGAGGACTCGCCGGCTTGGGCGTGGACGGCTGTGTTCCAGTCAAAGCAGACCTGGACCGGATGAGTCCCGAAATGCTGTTCGCAGACACGGTCCCAGCCGTACTCCGGGGAAGCCACGTAGGCGCAGAACGCCCTCAGTGCGGCCTGATAGGACCGGATCGTCGATTGGGCTGCGTGCTTCAGACTGCGAAGATCCCCGAAAAATTCGTCAACATGGGCCGGCGTCCAGTGCCAGGGATACTCGTTCGTCGATTCCTGGAAGCGCGTCACGAGCCGTTCCCTCGACTCGATGGTGCCGAAGGCCAGGTTCCTGCTCAACTGCTGGTTACGCCAGCCCGTGAGCATCTGCGTGAACACATGGTCCTCGGGATGAAGGAACCGCACAGGGCCGAAATCAAGCACACGACCCGCTGCATCAACTGCCACGACAAACCCCTTCTGACATTGCATTGGATGAATGAATCATGCAATTAATGCAGAATCGGCGCAAATCCGCAGGTCAGGGCCCGTCTCGGACAATTCCTTTAGGTCGCGTTGGGTACACGCCAAACACCCGAGGCGTGGCTGAGATCGGCAGCAGAAGCGGCATTACCGCAGGTCAGGGGGCAGTTCCGGCATCCAGGCGATCCACGCAGGAAGAGATGGGGGAAAGAAAGGTGATCATGCATCAGATGCAATAATCACGGTTCTACTTGACATAATGTAGATTATCGGCGCTTAAAGTACGGGAGTCGCAGGCCCGGCGAAAACGTCCCACGGGGACTTTCTGGCTCTTCTGTCCTGTCTCATCTAACGTTGCGCAGTCTCACTACAGATGGGCCATTAGATGAATCTGTCTCACCACAGTTAGTCCATCTATGCGGCGTGTCTCACTACAGTTGACCCATTAGTGGTTTCTGTCTCATTACAGTTGGCCCATGGCGGCTTCTTCGTCAGCGGTCAGGCAGGATTTGGGCTACGTTTCCAGCGTGTGCCGTGTCTCTGCGCGCGAGTACGAATCCGATTCCTTGACGACTCAACCGCTTGACGCGGCGTGGTGGTTGCCGTTCCAGGATTATTCGCCTGCCCGAGTGCTCCCGTCCTTCAAAGGACAGCGCAATTTCACCGGTCTGCTCTGGTGCGCCACCAATGCCCGCCTGGTTGGCTACGAGTCCTGGTTGGAACGGGACCATCTACTTGCCCTTGACTTCGATCCCGCCGTCGTGGGCATCGCCTCACAACCATTCCGCCTCGATTTTGAGCTCGACGGCGGGCACCGCTGGCATATACCGGATTACTTCGCACGGCTGAGTGATGGCACTGCCCTCGTCGTTGATGTCCGCCCGGATGAGCGCATTCGTGAGCGTGATCAGGAGGTGTTCACGGCCACGGAGTCCGCTTGTGCCTCAGTCGGCTGGGGCTACAGAAGAGTCGGCGGACTCCCCCGGGCCTTCGTTGCCAACCTTCGTTGGTTGTCAGGCTACAGACATCCGCGTTGCCTGGATCCTGCCCATGCCCATGCGATGCAGGAATGCCTGCACGACGGTCCGACGACAATCGACCACTTGAGCGCTGCCGTTGGTCACCCCGTGACCGTGCTGCCGACGCTGTTTCATCTGCTCTGGAACGGCACGTTCACCACCGAGCTGAGGTCCCGGACTCTTGGCCACGACTCTGAAGTGACTTTGAAAGCAAAGCCGTGACAACACACAAGACGGGCATACTCCGCCTCGGAGATCGGGTCGAATTCGACGGCAAAGACTACGTGTTCGCCGCCCTGAACGGAGAGATCGCGGAACTCAGGGCCGGCCAGGAGACACCACTGAACGTCCTGATGACGACGCTCCTTACCGACAAGTCATTCAAGCTGATCGGCATTGACGTGATTCGCCGCAGAGGTCTCGGCGAATCCAAGATCTTCGAGGCTCTGCCCGCCCCGGCCAAAGATCGGGCGCACTGGTTGGAGAACCACATCACGGAGGTCCTCGACGGCGTTCCAGCCGGATCCGAACCAGGGACCCGGCCCCGCCGGGACTACGACGTGAGTTCACGATCTCTGCGGCAACGGCTGCTGGCCAAGGAAGCCGAACTCCAGGAAACGGGAAATCCTCTAAGCCTCAGCACGCTCAAGCGGCTGACCCGCGCCTACGAAACCCAGGGCATCGTCGGCCTGGTTGATCAGCGCCTCGTCCGCCGCACACCGACTGCCGGACAAGTGGACCAACGCTTCATCGATGCACTCACCATCGTGCTGCAACACAACACGGACCAGTCCTCCGGGTCCATGGACCGCATCCGGCGGGATGTCGAAAAGCACGTTCAGGCCGAGCACGGAAGCGACGTGGAAATCCCATCACGGGCAACATTCCACCGCCTGGTCAAGAAACTGGCGCAGGGCCGCCATGCCACCGGCTCGGCACGCACCCGACGAACACTCTCCCAGCAGCCCGACCGACCGTTCGGAGCCGTCCACCCCGTCCGTCCCGGTGAACTGATGCAGATCGACTCCACTCCCCTGGACATCGCCGTCGAATTCGAGGACGGAATCACCGGACGCGTCGAGCTCACCGCACTCGTCGACGTGGCCACCCGCAGCATACCCGCCGCCGTGCTGAGACCATCCACGAAAGCCGTCGACGCTGCCTTGCTGCTGGCCCGCTGCGTCACCCCGGAAACGATGCGGCCCGGTTGGTCCGAAGCGGTGTCCATGGCCGCCTCTGCACTCCCCTACCAGACCATGCGCTCCATCGATGCCCGGTTGCAAAACGCGGCAGTGAAACCGATCATCATGCCCGAAACCATCGTCTGCGACCACGGCAAGGCCTACATATCCCACACCTTCAAGAACGCCTGCAGAAGCCTGGGAATCAGCTTCCAACCGGCCCACCCCGACACCCCCACGGACAAACCGATCATCGAGCGGACCCTGCAATCCGTGGGGACGCTGTTTGCCCAGTACGTCACCGGCTACCTCGGTTCCTCCGTTGAACGCCGCGGCAAGAACGCCGACCTCCAGGCCGTTTTCTCCCTGCTCGAGCTGCAGGACCTCCTGGACGAATGGATCATCACCGCATGGCAAAACCGGCCCCACGAAGGGCTGCGCGACCCGCTGACCCCGGGCAGAATCCTCAGCCCGAACGAAAAATACGCTGCCCTGCTCAATGTCGCCGGTTACGTGCCCGTCCCACTGGACGCGGAGCACTATATCGAGCTGCTCCCAGCCGTGACCCGCGTCATTAACAGCTATGGCATCAAAATCCGCCACCGGATCTACGACAGCGCAGACCTCAATCCCTACCGGGGCCAGGCGTCCGGTATGAAGGCCCTCAGACAGCTCTGGGAAGTCCGCTACGACCCCTACGACGTCTCCCGCGTTTGGGTCCGCAACCACCATGGCAGTGGCTGGATCACCGCGTTCTGGCGGCAACTCCAGGCCAGTCCACAGCCATTCGGCGACACGATCTGGGAACTTGGACGGCAAATAGTCGCCGGGCGCGGGACCGATAGTCCGTCCGAGGCAACGATCAAAGCCGCCGTCGACAATCTTCTTGACCGCGCATCTCCCGCAGCCCCGAACCCCCACATAACAGCCAAGAAAGTGCGCCGCGCCATCGCCCGGAGCAGGGCAGGCGAAGCGCCGTCTCGAACCCTGCCCGCCCAAGAGGCCACACAATCCCGCAACGGCACGGACCCCGATCTTGAAACAGGGCCCTCCAAGGCGCGAGACGAACAGTCGGACCAGCCCGAAAAGCTGGCCAAGATCATTCCGCTGAGAATCTATAACCCTCAGGAAAGGGCCGACGAATGGTGGTAGAAGCAGCAGAACTCCCAAGCACCAGTCGGGCGCCAACCACAACTTTGCAGGGCTGGCGGAGCTTCGTTACCTCCGTCGCGCCCACGATCGACCCGCTCGATCCCGCAACTCTGGCGGCCATGAGCTCCTCCCAGCGTGAACGCTACGACGAGCAGCGGATCAGCTACCACTCCGAACTGGTGATCGTGGAAACCTCAACCGTGCGCTCCATCACGAACCAGGGCCGTCTGTTGATGATGCTCAACCAACGCGAAATCAGCGCCCGGCGCGGACTGGTCGTCTCCGGCCCCTGGGCATCCGGCAAAACCACGGCCATCAAACTCCTCGGCAAAACCCACGAACTCCTCATTCGGCGCAAATACCCCAGACAGGACCGCATCCCCGTCGTCTACATCACCACCCCACCGAAAGGCTCACCCCGGAAACTGGCCAGCGAATTCGCCAACTTCCTCGGACTGCCTCAACGCCCCCGCCAGAACGTCACCGACATCGCCGACGCCGTCTGCCAGGTCCTCACAGACGCCAAGACAGATCTCGTGATCGTGGACGAGATCCACAACCTGAACCTGGCCACCAGCGCCGGCGAAGACATGTCCGACCATCTCAAATACTTCACCGAACACATGCCCGCCACTTTCGTCTACGCCGGCATCAACGTCGAAAACTCCGGACTGTTCACCGGTCTCCGCGGACGGCAGATTTCCGCCCGCTCCGTTCTCAAGACAACCGGCCCGTTCCCGTTCACCGATGAATGGCAGGCCCTGGTCGCCACCCTCGAAAACGGCCTGCGCCTGCACGACCACGAACCCGGCACCCTCACCGCCCAAGCCCAGCATCTGCACTACCGCACCGGCGGCAGCATCAGCAGCCTCTCCCACCTGATCCGCCAAGCCGCCATCATGGCCATCCTCACCGGCACCGAGAAGATCGACCGCGAACTACTCAACGAGACCAGCATCGACCACGCGGCCGAATCCCTCGCACCCCGACCCGCCACGACCACCCCGTCCGCACGATGACACCCCGGCCACTACCCCTGCCCGTCCGTCCCTACCGAGACGAGACCACGCCCTCCTTCATTCGGAGGCTCGAAACCGCCAACGCCCTCCGCCCGGGTCAGCTCAGAACCCTCTTGAAGCGCAACCGCCGCCCATGGATCGAAAGCCTTGCCGCATGGACGAACTGCGACCAGACCGTACTAGAGCTGGCGATGCCCCAGCTTGGCCTGCACGACCCCGCCCGGTCATTGCGGCAAAAACTGACCGGACGCCCCATCCGCACAACGCACACCGTCGCCTGCCACCGCTGCACCCTTGCCCGCGGCGCCGGCCGCTTCGTTCAGATCTACAGCACCCACGAACAGGTCATCTGCCCGCGCCATCGCCTCTGGCTTGGAGACGGTGTCACAGGGGTCACGGACCAGTTGTCCATCCGCGACAGCCCCGAGATCACCACAGCCTGGCACCATCACAGGAACCTCATCACACGGCACGGACGCTCCGGAGTCCGCAAAGCCTTCCACATTGCCGCTGTCATCAACTGGCGCTGGTATGACCAGTTCCACCACTTCACTGCCGCCACGGACATATACGACACCCTGGCCGCCAATCAGCCGAGGCATGCCAACAGCCACGCCGTCATGGCAGCCTCGCTCTACCCGTCCATCGTCAATCTCACCGCGGCCATGGCTTCGCCCCGCTGGGCCGAAATCGCCCACTCGCGCCACCCCGACCAGTTCCTGGACCGCATCAGCGTTGAAGTCACGGACGGCTGGCAACCACGTCGAGCCTCAGACCCCCTGCGGGACTGGATGCACACCGACTGGCTACCCGGGTTCCGCGGATCGGTCGCCATCAATGCATCCAAGCCGCGATGATCGACTCTGGCCATGGATAGCCATCACACGGTACCCGATCCTTGGTCGCAACAATCTGCTGGCCCCGCACCCCGGGTGACCATTTCGTGAGCAGAAAACGGCCAAGCGTGGAGACCGCCAATCGAATGCCTTGATGATCGACACGGCGCCCTGGAACCCCTTCAGGCCTAGGTGCATGAGCCTCACCGAACGACAGTTTGACCGACGGCCCTCAGCACATCGGCAATCCACACAAGGCCATATGACACGGCCCCTTCAGGGTCGGCGGTCATACCCTGTAAATTCGCGATGCACTCAGTCAACTGACCGATGCTGAACGATGACGGCTCCGTATAGACGTCATAAAGCCGCTCCTCAGGGATTGACCAGAAGTATTCCTTCTCAAGCCGCACTTCGGGGCCCTGAACCTCCTCAAGGTGTCGGAGTAGAACATCCAACGCCTCGCGAAGGAACTCGATCGAAACTCGCGTTTGCTCGTCCATTGTTCAAACACTAGCTAGAAGGTGGCTCAACCGCGGCTGGAGTGAAGTCAACGACAGGATTCGAAGGTTTGGGTCAACTAAAGTGAGACAAATCGGAAAACTTGTCTCACTTTAGTTGATCCAAACCGCGCATTTCCGAGGCGATGTGGTCCAACTTATTTGAGACGGGACATCTTCTCATGCGACGTGACACATCCGGACCACGGCGTCGGGGCTCGCCGAAATCCAGGCTCCCCGACCCGGCGGATCATTTTTGTGCGGGCTAGCGGTTCGGCGTCGCTGTCGCGCCGTGGTGAGAGAAAGTATGCGGTTGCCTCGCCTTGGGTTATGGCCGCGGATGAGGTTTCGGGCAGATCATGGAGGTGTCTGCTGCGGTGGACGCCGACATGACGAGGTCAAGGTGTCAGGAGGAGCAGTCATGGATATCGTGCACGAGCGGGCTGCCGGAATGGATATTTCCAAGCGTGACGCGAAGGTTTGTCTCCGGTTGCCCGGGCCGCGGGCCGGAACCTACACCTCCACGGTCACAACGTGGGGCGCAACCACAGGCCAGATCCTTGCCTTGCGGGACTTCCTAGAAGGCGAGCACGTCACCACGGTCGTCATGGAAGCCACGAGCGATTACTGGAAACCCTTCTTCTATCTCCTCGAAGAGACGCTGCCGGTAATGCTGGTCAACGCCAAGGCCGCAAGGAACATCCCGGGCCGCAAAACCGACGTTTCCGACTCGGCCTGGCTCGCTCAGCTGGGCGCGCACGGGCTGCTTCGGGCCTCGTTCGTCCCGCCCGAACCGATCCGGGAACTGCCGGACCTCACCAGGGCCCGGGCCATTGCCATCCGTGACCGGACCCGCGAGATCCAGCGTCTGGAGAAGTTTCTGGAAGGCTCCGGGATCAAGCTCTCCTCCGTGGTCTCGGACCTTACCGGTGTTTCGTCCCGGGCTATGCTCGAAGCTCTCGTCAGTGGTGAACGCGACCCGGAGGTCCTCGCCTGCCTCGCCAAAGGCACCCTCCGCTCAAGAATCCCCGAGCTCGTGGAGGCCCTCACCGGACGCTTCAAAGACCATCACGCGTTCATGGCCCGGTTGCATCTGGACCAGATCGATGCCCAGTCCCGCATCATCGACGCGCTCACCGGACGGATCGAGGGAGCGATGGAGCCCTTTCGTGCCGCCAGGGAGTTCCTGGCCACCATCCCCGGAGTCTCGCTCAAAGTCGCCGACGTGATCATCGCAGAAACCGGCGCGGACATGTCCCGTTTCGAAACTCCCGGCCGGCTCGCTTCCTGGACGGGTGTCTGTCCCGGCGCCAACGAATCCGCCGGACGGATCAAGTCAGCCCACATCCTGCCCGGCAACAAATACCTCAAAGGCGCCCTGGGCATCGCGGCCATGTCCGCTTCCCGGAGCAAGGACACCTATCTGGCCGCAAAATACTGGCGCGTCGCCGCCCGCCGCGGACCCATGAAAGCCACCGTCGCACTGGAACACTCCATCATCACAGCCGTCTGGCACATGCTCGCCGACGGCGAATGCTACGCCGACCCCGGCGCCGACCACTTCACCCGCCTGGACCCGATCAAAGCCAAGAACAACGCCATCAAGAAGCTCAACAGCCTCGGCTTCAACGTCACCATCACCCCTGCCGCCGCAGCCTGACGGACCTTACTTTCGTATTAGTCCGTATCGGAGGGCGTGCTGCCGGTCTTTTCCGCTTCCGAGCAGGCGATGAAGTGGTCAACGAGTGGTTCCTGGCCTTCGGCCCGGACAACGACGGACAGCTCGACCAGGTCGACGCGCCGGCGCAGTTCCCGCCACACCAGGCCGCGGGGTTGATGCAGGACCGATGATTCGGGAACTAGCGTCACGCCCAGCCCGCACCGGACCATGGCCAGCTGGGAATTGATCGAGTTGGCGTAGTGCTGCGCCTCGGGACTGAACCCTGCCTGGCGGCACGCCGCGACTAGCTCGTCATGATAGTCCGGCGAGATATGCCGCGGCAGCCAGACCCAGGGCTCATCACGGAACTCGGCAAGACCGATCGCCCCCTCCCCCGCAAGCCTGTGGCCTTCGGGCATCGCAACCACGAAGTGGTCCCGCCGCAAAGGCACCGAGCGCAGGCGCCTGCCCGTCACCGCCTGGCGGATCACTGCCACGTCCAGCTCGCGGCGATCCAGCGCGTCCTGGCCATGATGCGAGTCGATCTCGCGGACATGCAGTTCCACGAGGGGACGGGATGCCCGGAACCGCTGCAGTATGCCGGGCAGCACCTCTTCGAAGGCAGAGGTCACCGCACCGATGCGCAGGGTGCCGGTAAGGCCGCCGTTGGCCAGGGCTGCCACTTCCCGTGCACGCTCCGACGCTCCGACAAGCTGGCGGCAGTGGTCCAGGAACACCTGCCCCGCATCGGTCAGCAGCACGGTACGGCTGGACCTGGTCAGGAGCGTGGTGCCGAGCTGGCGTTCCAGCTGGAGGATGGCCTGGCTCAGGGGCGGCTGCGACATGCTGAGCCTGGCAGCAGCGCGGCTGAAATTCAGTTCTTCGGCAACGGCAATAAAGTACCGCGCCTGTCGTACTTCCACCATCAGATCGAACCATCCCCCGGTGTTGCGTGCAGGTCCTTGACCGCAGGGCTGCGCCAGCGGCGTCGTCTGTCGACGAACTGCCGGATCCACTCCACGGTTTCCGGGTGATCGAGGTGGATTCCATGGCGGGCGCCAGGAATCCTGGCCAGGGTGGCATGCGGAATCATCCGGTCGAGCAGGTGTGCGTTGGCCAGCGGTGCGAGCCGGTCATCGGTCCCGTGTAGAACGAGCGTCGGCGCCTTGATGAGCGCTAGGGATGTGGCGGCGTCACGGGCCTTGCTGGCCGCAAAATGCCATGTCTTTGCCCACGCGGAGGCCCCGGAGTCAAAGAACGTGCCGACGGCGTCAGGATTTTCGGCCGCCCAGCCAGGATCGAAAAAATACGGACTCATCCGTTCCAGGTCACCGCTGATCAGGGCGGCCGTGGCCTCCTGGTCCGCGCCTTCGCCGCTGCGGCCAGCACTTGTCGAGGCAAGAACAAGGGTCCGCACCCGGGCCGGATGATCGATGGCAAGCCACTGGGCAACCCGGCCGCCCATCGAGTGGCCATACACATGCGCGGCCTCAACGCCCGCTGCATCCAGGACCGCGATTGCATCGGCCGCGAAGAATCGGGTGGTGTAGCGCCAGGCGTCGCCTCTGCCGCTGCCCCCGGTCCTGCGATGGTCGAAGCGGATCACCCGGAAGTGCTGTGCCAGCGCCGCCGCGGGAGCCCACTCCGCCATCGCAGTGGCCTGACCGGCAATCAAAAGCAGCGGTTCGCCTTCTCCTTCGACCGTCCACTGAAGCTGCGTCCCGTCAGCGGCGGAAGCCACGTCCACAATCCCTCTTTTCCAAATCCGGCCAGGCACCGCGGGGGCCAACGCCCCATCCGTCAGCATGCCGGCGCCCGTCGAGGGCCCATGATTTTCGTCGTCCGGCCCGGCGGCTGCCCCCTTGTCGCCTTCGGTACGCGATCTGATGCTAGCAGACGGCGATCTAGTCGCTCTTCGTCTATCAACTATAGGTATTTAGACCTTCACTATAGTGCAGGAGGGAGTTGTACTTGATACATGACTACTTCCAACAGTGCCCTTCTGGAGGGCTTCGCGGAGCTTGATTCCGCAGCTGTCTCCGACGCCCTGGATGCCCTGGGTCTCCCGCCGGGCCAGGCCGGGTTCCTGCCGGTCTGGGGCCACCCCAAGATTGTCGGCTTTGCCGTCACCGTCCAGCTTGAGCCGTACTTTCCAGGTCCTTCCGGTGCGCACATCGGCTCCGCCGCGGTTGCCGCCGCCACCGACGAGAACGTCATCGTGGTGAACAACGAAGGCCGCACCGACGTCTCGTGCTGGGGCGGGCTCCTGAGCCTGGGCGCTGCCCTGAACGGTGTCCGCGGCGTGGTGGCTGACGGCGCCTGCCGGGATGTCAACGAAGCCCGCGAAATGAGTTTCCCCGTGTTCGCCAAGGGACGGATCCCGGCAACTGCCCGGGGCCGGCTGCAGCAAAAATCCACCGGCGAGCCCGTCCGGCTGGGCAACGTCACCGTCACCCCCGGAGACGTCGTCTTCGCCGACGAGACCGGCGTCGTCGTCGTCCCCCGCGCCCATGCAGAAGAAGTCCTGGAAAAAGCCCAGGCCGTGGCCGAGCGCGAACGCGGCATCGCCGCGGACCTGCGCGCCGGCGTGGCGCTCCACGAAGCCATGCGCGACGCGCGCCTGGCCGGAACCACCGAAGGACACTGATGAATACCACTACAGACATCGCCGGCCGCCTGAAGGAGATCCCCACCGCGTCCATCTCCGACGCCATGGACTCCCTCGGCATCCATGGCACCCTGCACGGACTGGCGCCGCTGACCTACGATTTCCGGGTCGGCGGACCGGCCTTCACCGTCCAGTACGAACCTGCCGGGTCCGAGCGCGGCAGCGTGGGTGACTTCCTGGACGACGTCCCGCCTGGCGCCGTGGTCCTCATCGACAAGCACGCCCGCACCGATGTCACCGTCTGGGGCGGCATCATGACCGAAATCGCCGCCGCCCGCGGTATCGGCGGCACTGTGATCAACGGCGTCTGCCGCGACCTGAACGCCGCGCTGCGGCAGGACTACCCGCTGTTCAGCCGCGGACGGTTCATGCGCACCGGCAAGGACCGCGTCCGGCTAACCGCCGTCAACGCCCCGGTGACGATCAACGACGTCGAGATCTCTCCGCTGGACATCATCTGCGGCGACGCCGACGGCGCCCTCGCCGTCCCGGCCGCCCGCGCCGAAGAAATCGCAGAGATCGCCGAACGCATCGAGGAAGTCGAAGCCCGCATCATCGAAGTCGTCAAGACAGGCTCCACCCTGGTTCAGGCCCGGGCCGACCTTGGCTACCACGACTTGCAGTGGAGGAAAGGATGACCAACGCAGCCGGCGGGCACTCTGCAGCCACCCTGTACGAAGCGGCGAAGCTGCCGTGCGCCTGCGACCCGGGCCTGAAGGCGGCATGGCCCGGAGCGAAAGTGGCCGGCCCGGCGTTCACCGTCCGGGGCATCGGCGGGGACAACCTCGCCCTGCACAACGCCGTCCTCGCCGCCCCCGCCGGCAGCGTCCTCGTCGTCGACCTGCAGGGTGCCGCCTACGGCCACTGGGGCGAAGTGCTCGCCGTCGCCGCCCAGCACCGCGGCATCGCCGGGCTCGTCGTCGACGGCGGCGTCCGCGACTCCGAGGAAATGGGCGCGATGAACTTCCCCGTCTTCTCCCGGCACGTCACCGTCGTCGGGACCGTCAAGGACTACCCCGGAGACCTGCGCTCCCCCGTCCGCGTGGGCGGCATCGTCGTCCACACCGGCGACCTGATCGTCGGTGACGCCGACGGCGTCGTCGTGCTGCCCCAGGACTCTGCCGCCGCCATTATCAGCCGTGCCGACCAGCGCGTCGCCGACGAACACCGCATCATTGCCGAGATCCGTGCCGGCAAGTCCACGCTCGAGCTCTACAACCTGCGCGCAGAAGGAACCTTCACCGCCCGCTAACCCATCACCGGCGCCGGGGAAGGTGCCCCCTTCCCCGGCCCGCAGGCGAAAGACATCATGGAAACTGCAGTAACGCCACGCCCCCGCACGGCCGGATCCACCGCCGTGGAACGCATCATCAGCAGCAGCCGCCGCCCCAAGACCCTTGGCACCGGCAAACCCGGCGCCATCTCCCTGGCCATGGGCGAACCGGACTCCGGCACCCCCGCTCCCATCGTCGAAGCCGCCACCAAGGCACTGGCCTCCGGCCGGACCCGCTACGCACCCATGGCAGGCTCCCCCGAACTGCAACACGCCATCGCCGCGCACACCACCGCCAAGTACGGCCGGCCCACGATGTCCGAGGAGATCGTCCTGACCCACGGCGGCAGCGCAGGGCTCGCCGCGACCATGCTCGCCCTGGTCAATCCTGGCGACAGGATCCTGATCCCGGAACCCACCTACTCGCTGTATGGCGACCACGCGGCCCTGATCGGCGCAGAGGTCGTCTGGATCCCCAACCGCGCCGACGGCTCCCTCGATCTGGATACCCTTCAGCAGGAAGCCGCCACGGCCAGGATGGTCATCCTGTGCAACCCCGGCAACCCCACCGGGCGCGTCTACCCCGATGCCGACCTGCGCCGGCTCGAAGAGCTCCTTCAGGACAACCCCGGACTGCTGCTCCTGGCCGACGAGGCCTACGCCGATATCACTTTCGACGGCGGCACGTTCACCTCCGCCCTCACCCTGGCGAAGGTACGCGACCAGGTCATTTGCTGCAGCACCTTCTCCAAGACCTACGCCATGACAGGGTGGCGGCTTGGCCATGTCGTGGCCCCCGTTGAACTCGCCAACAGGGTTAACACCATCCACCGCACCATCAACGGGCCGCTGAGCACCTTCATCCAGGACGCTGCCCTCACTGCCCTGGAAACCTCCGAGGCTGAACTTCAGGCAGCTGCGGCCTCCTACCAGCAGCGCCGGGATATCGTCGTGGAGTTCCTGTCAGGGCTGCCTGGCGTCTCCATGCTGCCGCCCCAGGGAGCGTTCTACGCCTTCCCCAGGATCGACTCGACCCTCACCTCCGACGAGCTGACCGCCCGGTTTGCGGCCGGCGGCGTCCTGGTCCGCTCCGGCAGTGAATTCGGGCCGTCCGGGGAAGGGCACATCCGCATCTCCTTCGCCACTGACGTCGACAGCCTCACCGAAGGCCTGACGCGCTTCGCAGCAACCATTAAGGAACTGGCATGAAACGCAGGGACCTCTTTAGCGCCGCCACCCACCTGGACGGGCCACGGAGCATGCGGTACGACGACTGGGCCGCCCTGACAGGAGGCCGGATTATGATCCGCCGCCACGGCAACATCGTTCAGGCCGGTGTCGTGGAAATGGTCATGCCCGACTCGTCCGCCCTCTGGCTCGACAGCGACCCCATGCATGAACGGCGCTACTACTCGAAAAACGACGGGTATGAGGCCTGGATCAGCCCGCGCGACCTGCAACCCCTGCTCCGGCGCGCACCCGCACTGGGATAAACAGCGGCCCCGCAACCACCCCCCGCAAAGCTCTACAAGCGAAGGAAAGTTCTTGACCATCACCACCACTCTGACCCGGCACCGGATACCGCTGACGATCGACGGAACCGAGGTCCGGCTCTCCTGCATCAGCAGGGAAGGCTCCGGGCTTCCCATTGTGTTCCTTCACGGCTTCGGCTCCACCAAAGAGGACTACGCCGACGTCGCGCTCCACCCGGCATTCGCCGGCAGGCCCATCTTCGCCTATGACGCCCCCGGCTGCGGGGAATCCGAATGCTCAGACCTGGAGAAGATATCCATCCCATTCCTGGTCAAGACAGCCCTGGCAGCGCTGGCACAGCGGGGGATCGAACGTTTTGACCTGGTTGGCCACTCCATGGGCGGGCTGACTTCGCTGATGCTCGCCCACCAGCATCCCGCCATGGTGGCAAGTTTCACCGACATCGAGGGCAACGTCGCACCGGAAGACTGTTTCCTCAGCCGGCAGATCTTCCTCCACCCGGACGAGGACCCGGACCAGTTCCTGGAGGACTTCATCTCCCGGAACTGGTCCGCGCCCTTCTACTCGAGCCCGCTGTATGCCACCAGCGTCCGCTACAAGGTCCGGGCCCGCGCAGTCCGGGGAATCTTTGAATCGATGGTGGATCTCTCGGACAACGCAGACCTCATGGGGAAGTTTCTGGCCCTGCCGCTGCCCCGGATGTTCATGTACGGCGAGCAAAACAAGTCCCTCAGCTACCTGGCCCACCTGGCCTCCCACGGGGTTGTCCTGGCGGAGATCCCGCACAGCGGCCACTTCCCCATGTACTCCAACGCACCGGAAATGTGGCGCAGAATCGCCGCTTTCCAGGCAGGAGCCCAGGAACCCTCTCCCGCTACGGAGACCGCCCGCGCATGAGCCACCCGTCCGGCACAAAGATGTGCCGGCACAATCCCTTCGGAGAAAACTGAATGAAAGCACCTCACCACGACCGCGCCGACGAACTGGAAAACGAGCGGGAGCTCACCGGCGACGTCAGCAACGCTGTCCGCGACTTTTCCAGCGAGGAACAGGGCTACCACAAGACCCTGAAACCCCGGCAAATCCAGATGATCGCCATCGGCGGGGCGATCGGCACGGGCCTGTTCATGGGCGCCGGGGCCCGGCTGAGCAACAGCGGCCCGGCGCTCATCCTTGTCTACGCCGTCTGCGGATTCTTCGGGTTCCTGATCCTTCGCGCCCTCGGTGAACTCGTCCTCCACCGCCCCTCGTCCGGCTCCTTCGTCTCCTACGCACGCGAGTTCTACGGAGAAAAGATGGCCTTCGCCGCGGGCTGGCTGTACTTCCTGAACTGGGCCATGACCTCCATCGTCGATGTCACCGCCGCCGCGCTCTACCTCAAGTTCTGGGCCCAGTACTGGGAACCCCTCCAGGCCGCCCCGCAACGGGCGCTTGCCCTGATCGCGCTGGTCGTCGTGCTTGCCCTGAACCTGGTATCGGTCAAGCTTTTCGGCGAGATGGAATTCTGGTTCGCCCGGGTCAAGATCCTCGCCCTGGTCGGGTTCCTGATCATCGGCGTTGTTTTCATCCTTACCGGCTCGGCCACCGATGCCGGGCCGACCGGATTCAGCGTCATCGCCGACAACGGCGGGTTCTTCCCCGCCGGAGGCATTGCTCCCCTGCTGGCCGCAAGCGGCGTCATCTTCGCCTACGCCGGCATCGAACTGATCGGCACGGCCGCCGGTGAGACCGCCAAACCGGCCGAGGTCATGCCCAAAGCCATCAACACCGTCGTCCTGCGGATCGCCGTGTTCTACGTGGGCTCGGTGGTGTTGCTGTCGATGTTGCTGCCCTTCACCTCCTACAAGGCCGGCGAATCGCCGTTCGTCACCTTCTTCTCGCACCTCGGCAACCCCGAGGCCGGCATCGCCTCAGCGTCGATCATGAACTTCGTCGTCCTGACCGCCGCGCTGTCCAGCCTCAACGCAGGTCTCTACTCCACAGGCCGGATCCTGCGCTCCATGGCGCTGAACGGCTCGGCCCCCGGCTTCACCGCCCGGATGAGCGCCAACGGCGTCCCCTACGGGGGAATTCTGCTCACGACCGTGCTGACGCTGCTCGGAGTGGGACTGAACGCGCTGGTTCCGTCCCAGGCGTTTGAAATCGTCCTGGAAGTGTCAGCCCTTGGCATCATCGGATGCTGGGCCACGATCATCCTGTGCCAGATGAAGCTGCACCGGCAGGCCCGGGAGGGGAAGTTGGTCCGGCCCGGCTTCCGTCTCTTCGGCGCGCCGTTCACAGCGTGGCTGACGCTGGCCTTCCTGGTCTTCGTCCTGGCATCCATGGGATTCTCCGAAACCGGCCGCTGGGTTCTGGCTTCCCTTCTGATCGTGATCCCCTTGCTTATAGCCGGATGGTTCGCCGCCCGCAAGGGAATCTACGCCGCCGCCCGGGAACGGCAGGGCCACACCGGCAGCTTCCCCGTGGTGGCAAACCGGCCGGAACGCTAGGGCCACAAACCCCTTCACCGTCCAGCGCGCCGGGACGGGCAGGGCAACCCCTGCCGTCCCGCCGCACCCCCGGCCCCAGCCCCTGCGCCCTCGCCGTAAAGGTAAATGGACATCAGATGGTATTCCGAGCGGTGCAGATATTCCGGCAGCATCTCGTTGGCCCCGGAAATCCCCCGCGGACAAGGCGTCGGAGCGCGGCGTGCAGCAACGGATCGTCCCACGGTTTCTGTTCCCTCGAGTATGACCCGATGACTACTGGTAACCATGCATATTCGTTTTGGTACTAATCGCAACTGACGAGACTCACCGGGAGCCTCAGTATCGTGGTTCAACGGGGCTATGCGACATACTCGGGTCATGGTTGCCCAACGAAGATCCGCTCAGTCTGCTGCCAAATGGCGCTCGGAGCATGACGTGTGGATCGACCACGCATCACTCGACCTCTCGGATGTCGAGTGGCTCTCGGGTGTCCGGCGCCTAACGCTCTGGGCAGTAAAAATCCCCGAGGGCTTCTTGTCGTCTCTGCCGCAGCTGCAGTGGTTGGACATCCGAGGGGGCTCCGGAACATCAATTGACGTGGTCAATGGCTGCTCGAACCTGACTTACCTCGCCGTCAACCAGATCCGCGGCCTGCATGACCTGTCTGCTCTGGGCGCTCAGGCAAGCCTGCGGCTGCTTAGCCTTTATGGTTTACCGCAGGTACGGTCACTGCCTTCACTCGCTGGCCTTGTCCACCTCAAGCGCTTGGAGATCGGATCGATGAAGGGTCTCTCCGGGTTTGGCCCACTCCTTGAAGCGCCGTGCCTGGAGGAATTGTTGCTTATCAGGGCAGTTGCTCTGTCGAGTACGGACCCGGCGGCAATCGCGGCCCACCCGACGATTCGGGCCTTTGAATGGTTCGCAGAAGACGTGCCCGACAAGACTTGGGTCCCTGTCGTTGATCAAGTGGGACGGCCGAAAGCGAAACCCATGGAGGCCTCGGACTGGTTCGCCCGGAATCCGTGATTGGGTCCCGTCCTGGTTCCCGATTACGGGGTGGCGTCGTGCCACTGCGGTGTCGAGGGCGCACGGGAGTATCGGGACCAGGGTTCCGCTGTTGCGGCCGCATGTTTCTGCGTGACCTGATAGCTGTAGCCGAGCATTTCGGCGACGAGCGGGGCGGGAACTTCCTTCACGAGCCCGCGGAGGGATGCGTTCCGTGCGCCCAGGAGGTCGATGCCCAGTTCCCGGAGACGCTCCATGAGAGTGTTGGGGTGGATGTGTCGCCCGGGCCGGTATCCGGGAAACAGCCATTCGCTGCCTGAGCTGCTGCCGGTGCGCATGTTGGGGCGTGCCGCCAAGTGTTCGGTGAGCAGTGACGCGAACGGCTCCGGTACTGGTGCAGGGTCGCCTTCGCCGAGAGACAGACGCAATCCGTCGGGCGTGATGATCACGTCGGTGCTTTTCATCGCGGCGATCTTCACGACTGGCTGGGCGTAGAGCAGCAGGAGAGTGGCGGCGACCCGGTAGTGCAGGGTGTCGATGTTGTCGGTGAGGCAGGCTTTGAGCATGGCGAGCCGCTGGCCCTGGGTGAGCAGTGGCACGGTCTTGGCCTGCCGGAATCCGATGACGATGTTGGTGCAGGTCCGGTTCTTGACAGCCCAGACGAAGAATGTTCGGATGGCGTGCCTGGTGGTGGGGCCGGCGGCAAGCCAGGCGTCGACGTCGGCTTGGACGCAGGAAGCAACCGCCCGCCCGTGGGTGGATTTGAGCCAGGTCAGGAATTTGATGTTTTCGGTGATTTCCTGCTTGGCATTGTGCACGGGACCGCGGGTGGGTTTCCCGTCCCCGGAGAGGCTGCGGATGCGGCGCAGGTGGTGCCAGCGGGCGAAGGATTCGACGGGCCGGCGGATCTCGGGGTCGTCGATGTCCTCGAGCTTGCTGGCGAGCCACCGTTCGAAGAGCGCGAGGTAATGGTCGCGGTTCGGGAGCAGTTTGTGGTGGGTGAGCAGGCTGCGTAGGTGTTCCACGCGCTTGCTGTTCGGTTCTCCATCCAGCGCCTCGTGGCTGAGAGGAATGTTGCCGGTGGAAATCCGTTCGAGGAGGTCTCTGACGCCGGCGTCGCGAAGCCAGCTCAGGATGCTTTCGGGGCGTTGGGCTCCGCAGAGGGCCGTGAGCAATTTCGCCGCCGCCGTCTCGGCCTCCGCACTTCTCTGTTCAATGCGGAGTAGCACTGTGAGGTCGTCCCGCAGCGAGCAGCGGGCGCAAGTGCCTTGGCGGTAGTGCTCGGTTTCCGTGCCGCAGCGCGAGCATTGGTAGTCCTGGGTGATGCCCGCGCAATCGACGCAGATGGGCTTGTTGCCATGGGCAAGGGCTCGGCCGGGGAGCATGCGGTCCGTGCCGCATCCAGGGCACGACCCGTGAGTGCGCATGGCAATCGTGAAGCAGGTCCCGCAGATCCTGCCTTCGGGCCAGCTTGCGCGGTGTTTGCCGGCCGTCCTTGAGCACCGGTCACACGTGAAGGTCCCTGCGTTGCGAGGGCGGCCCCGCACGATAGGGCGCGGCGTGATGTCAGCCGTCATCGCGGATCACGCGGGCGCGTTTGGGCCGAATGGTCTTGTTTAGGTCCACGACGTTGGCGTCGGAGGCGACCTTACGGACCTTGGCATCTGTTGCCGTGACGGTGACCAGGTCCTCGGGTCCGCAGGAGAAGATGTCGCAGAGGGCGGCGACCATCATGAGTGAAACGCGTTCCGGGCGCTGGGTGACGAGCCGGTATACCTGGGAGGCAGAGAGTTCGATGCCGCGTTCTTTTAGCAGTGGGCTCAGGTCGGTGCTGTTGTGCATTCCGCGGGCTGCCATGAGTTCGGCGAGCCGCCACCGGTAGTCGATCTCTCGTTTCATAGGGATTAGTCTTCCATTCCGCCCAGTGCGGCCCTGACGGTCGAGTCCAGGGCGCGGCGCAGGGTTTTGACCCGGAAGTCACTCGACACGGACGTGTAGAGGGCCGTGGTCGAGGCATGCTCATGCCCTGCCTGGTGCTGGACGAACAAGGCGTCCATGCCGGACTCGATCAAGTGGGTGATGTAGGAACGGCGCAGCGAGTGGATGTCCAGCCCGGGGGAGAGGCCCAGGTCTTCGCAGTACCGGTTGAAGCGGCGGTTCAACGCGGTTTCGGAAACCAGCGTGCCGCGTTCGGAAGGGAACAGGTCCAGTCCGTCCGTCATGTGGGGGCGCCCGCGTTCGAGCCAGTCGGCCACGATCTCCGTCGACCAGTCGAATACCGTCAGGACGCTGCGGCGCTTCGGGGGAGACCCCTTCATGGCCTTTCCGTACCGGACCTGAAGCACGCCGTATTTGCCGAACTCACGGGCGTGCGGATTCCTGCCGAAGTCCACCGTCTGCAGGTGGCGGACCTCATTGCGGCGCAGACCCCAGCAATAGGCCACTTTGAACAGGACCGCGTCACGGTAAGCCGGCAGCCAGCCCTTGCGGCCCAGCGAGGCGATCCGGTCGACCTCATCATCGGCCCGGTCGAAGAAGTCCTGGAGTTCCCGCTGCGTGAACGGCCGGCGCTTGGGGGAGGACTCGCCGGCTTGGGCGTGGACGGCTGTGTTCCAGTCAAAGCAGACCTGGACCGGATGAGTCCCGAAATGCTGTTCGCAGACACGGTCCCAGCCGTACTCCGGGGAAGCCACGTAGGCGCAGAACGCCCTCAGTGCGGCCTGATAGGACCGGATCGTCGATTGGGCTGCGTGCTTCAGACTGCGAAGATCCCCGAAAAATTCGTCAACATGGGCCGGCGTCCAGTGCCAGGGATACTCGTTCGTCGATTCCTGGAAGCGCGTCACGAGCCGTTCCCTCGACTCGATGGTGCCGAAGGCCAGGTTCCTGCTCAACTGCTGGTTACGCCAGCCCGTGAGCATCTGCGTGAACACATGGTCCTCGGGATGAAGGAACCGCACAGGGCCGAAATCAAGCACACGACCCGCTGCATCAACTGCCACGACAAACCCCTTCTGACATTGCATTGGATGAATGAATCATGCAATTAATGCAGAATCGGCGCAAATCCGCAGGTCAGGGCCCGTCTCGGACAATTCCTTTAGGTCGCGTTGGGTACACGCCAAACACCCGAGGCGTGGCTGAGATCGGCAGCAGAAGCGGCATTACCGCAGGTCAGGGGGCAGTTCCGGCATCCAGGCGATCCACGCAGGAAGAGATGGGGGAAAGAAAGGTGATCATGCATCAGATGCAATAATCACGGTTCTGCTTGACTGAATCACCTTTATCGGCGTTTAAACCACGGGAGTAGAAGCAGTTGCGAGAACTCCCATGCCGTGACGAATCGGACCTTTCCGCAAGGTCATAGAACTCACTGGCAAAAGCCTCACTGGGTCCGGGCAGAAAATCTCTTGCCCTACTGACGTGCGGTGCTAGCAGCGGATAAACTCAGGGTCCCACGGTCCATCAACCCGAGGGCCCGACGGTTCGGCCCGGCCGATAAGTCGGCGGGACTCAGCAGAGAGGCCAGCCATGGACTTCGTTCCGGCCAACGAGTATTCGCTGGATCCTTTTCCCCATTACGCCAGATTGAGGGAAGCCTCACCTGTCTTTCACGACGAACAAACGGGGAGTTGGCACGTTTTCCGGTATGACGACGTACAGCGGGTGTTGTCCGAACATGCCAGGTTTTCCTCACGGTTGGGCGGCGACGATCCGTCCGAGACCGGTCAACTGTTCGCATCCAGCCTGATCACCACCGATCCCCCGCGACACCGGCAATTACGCTCCTTGGTGACCCAAGCCTTCACGCCGAGAGCTGTGGACGCGCTTGCTCCCCGCATATCACAGCTCACGAAAGAGCTTCTGGATGGGATCGCTTCCCGCGGAACAGCGGACTTGATCCAGGAGTTGGCCTACCCCTTGCCGGTTATCGTGATCTCGGAACTCATGGGTATACCCGCCCATGACCGAGATCTCTTTAAGGAATGGTCCGATGTCATCGTCAGCCAAACGAGAACCGGCGCGACGAATGAGAACCACCACCTCACCAACAAGGAAATGACCGGGTACTTCCTGGACCTGATCGAACAACGCCGGCATCGGCCGGGTCACGACCTGATCAGCAACCTTCTCGCAGCCGAGATTGACGGGCAGAAACTGAGCGTGGCCGAACTGCTGGGTTTTTGCGCTCTGCTGCTCGTCGCCGGCAACGAAACAACGACCAATCTGATTGGCAACGCGGTTCTTTGCTTTACTGAAGTCCCCGGCACGATCGAACGGTTACTCACCGAGCCGTCATTGCTCCCCCAGGCAATCGAAGAAGTGCTCCGCTTCCGGTCCCCAGTCCAGTCCATGTACCGAGTGACGGTCGCAGATACCACCCTAGGCGAGGTTCAGATTCCAGCGGGCGCTCCGCTCGTGGCTTGGATAGGCTCCGCAAACCGCGATGAGCGCCAATTCCAGAGGCCGACCCAGTTCGACATCGACCGGAATCAGATCCGACATCTAGCATTCGGCCATGGCGTTCACTTCTGCCTCGGTGCCCCGCTTGCAAAGCTGGAAGCAAAGATTGCACTTGAAGCCATCCTGTCCCGGCTGCCCGGGCTGATGCTCGAACCGGGAGCGCGCCTCGAAAGGATGGAAAGCACAATCGTCTACGGGCTAAAGAACCTCCCCGCCAGATGGCAGACAGCCTGATCGCGAGGCGCCACGGCTCACTAACCCGCGGTATGACCATGCAAGTCCGATCCGGACTGTGCTGGCAGTATAGTTCAGCCGTCTAAGCCGCCAAGGGCGATCTGCGCTCATTCGTCCTGCTCTCCTCGAGCCGGGAAGGCGCTCTGATGTCCGGGGCCGGAAGGCCTAATATTCATAAGACGTCTTACGAAAGTATGGACTTTTGTACAGTCCGCGTGAGACGCTTCGTGTACCTGGGAATCAGAGGGGCACCATTGCGGCGAACCGGAGGCATAGCGCAGCAGAGGACCCGCTTCCGGTAGCGCTCCCCACCGCGGCTGAACAACTACGAGATGATCTCGCTTGCGTATAGGGAATACCGAGCTTTGCACGTGAAGCACGGCTGCTCCCTCGAGCTCAATACCCGTTCTGAACATACGGGATAACGAAAGGAAACTGTCTTGAATACTTCTGCCGGAATGCACGGAGTCACACGGCTCAACGACCTTCCCCGTGAAGAGTTCATCAAAGTATTGCCCGAATTGTGCCACCTTCCCGTGGAGGATTGGGCAATCGACCTTGACCGTCAAAGGCCGTTCAGTGACTTCGAAGACCTGATCGAGAAGGCACTCTCATCTGTCACGGCCCTAAGCGACGCCAACGTGGTCGCCGCTCACGTCGGGTTGAGGCGACTGGGATCCCGCCACGACGGATTCACCGGTCGGCGGCTACGGTGGGCCAAGCAGGAATCCGCTCGCATGGACAGGGACGATGAAGCCCTTCAGGCCCTGAACCAGGCCCAGGACGCCTACGAAGCAAAGTTCGGCCATGTCTTCCTCATCAGCGCCACAGGACTGACGAACGATGAGATGCTGGCCGCGCTCCACACGCGTTTGACGAACTCGCCCGAAGCGGAATGCGACGCCATCAGGGAGGAATTGCGCAAACTGGTCGCCATTCGCCTTACGAGGCTAGTTGAAGAGTTGGACGATCCCGAGGCCGCCCTCACCGAGGCCTAACCGCCCGTCCGACCGGCCAGTCACGGAAGCCGAAACAACTGGCGTGTTTCCCCAGCACCAAAACTGGGGAAACACCCCGCGTTGGCCGCGAGGGTGATTCGTTGCCGCGGTTCCACGCCCGCATCGAGCCGTTCGCCGGGCTTGGGCTGCACCCCGCTCCGCACTCGACGGGCATGGGCGACGTGATCGACGTCGATGCGATGGGTGCCACCGCCGTCGACGGAATCTTCTCGGCCGGCAGCATTACCAACCCAGGTCAGCAGGTGCTCCCGGCCGCCGCACGGCAGCCGCGTCGGCGCCGCTGTCGCGATTAGCCTCGCCGGAGAGGACACGCAAATCACGGCCCGCCCGTCCGGTTCGGTCGCCGACTGAGACCACCGTTACTCCGGCGACCCGGTCTGGAGCGGCAAGCCGAACGGTTCGCTGGTCGCGGAAGTGGCGTCCGAACACATGACGGTCGGAGGCGGGTCAATTACTAGATAGGCCAACGGTTCCCATGGTGTTTTGGCAGGCTTGTCTGACTTTGGCGACGAGGGGCGAGTCTGCCGCGTCGTTGTTGTAGATCAGGCTGACCCGGGAGATGGCGCTGGCGTCCCGGATGTTGAGGTAGGCGAGGCCGGGGATGGCGTAGGCGCGGAGGGATTCCGGAACCACTGCGATGCCCAGGTGGGCGGCTACAAGGCCGAGAATGGTCGGGAACTGGACTGCTTGCTGGGCGAGATCGAATTCGACGTCGGCGGCGTGAAGCAGTGCGGCGATGTGATCGAAGAGGCGTGAGATTCTGTTCCGCGGGAAAGCGATGAATCGCTCGCCCTTGAGGTCTGCCAGAGCGACTGCACTGTTGCTTGCCAGGCGGTGATCTGTCGGCAGGGCGAGTAGGAGGCGTTCGTTCTGCAGGAGCACTGAACTAAGGCCTGGCACGGTCTGGACTTCGCGGGCGATTCCGGCGTCAAGTGCTCCTGCGGTGATGAGTTCGATCTGGGCGTCGGTAGTTTCCTCGCGGAGTTCGAGGTCGATGCCGGGCCAATTGGACCGGAGGTCCCGTACGACGGGCGGAAGCGCTGATATGGCTGCCGATGAAACGAAGCCAAGACGCAGCCTGCCGATTTCGCCGTCGTGGGCCTGACGGAGGGCTGCGGTCATGGTCCCGTATTGGGTCAGGAGCTTCCTGGCGTGACGAAGGAGCAGTTCACCGTCGGCAGTGAGCTGGACGTTGCGGGAATTGCGCACGAACAGTTGGGTCTTGCACTCCTCTTCGAGTTTGCGGATCTGCTGGCTCAGGGGCGGCTGGGCCATGTGCAGCCGCTCGGCGGCCCGGTTGAAGTGCAATTCTTCGGCAACGGCGACGAACAGTTCAAGACGGCGAAGATTCATACAAACAAGACTAAACACATATTGATCAGCGCCAAATAGATACTTCAGTGAATGACTTCGCGGGTCTACCGTTGATCGTGGGGACAGCCACAGATCAACAAACACCAAGAGGTTCGAGAATGCCCGTCATGACCAGGCCCGCCAGCAGCTTCATCAACGGAAGGTGGGTGGAAGGGACAGGAGACGCCGTGTCACGGTTCAATCCGTCGGCACCGGAGGAAGCGGTCACCACGTATCACCAGGCCGGTTCGGCAGAGCTGTCGCAAGCCATCCAGGCGGCCGCCGAGGCGGCCCCGGGCTGGGGATTCTGGCCCGTGGCCGGATCCTGTCAACTGCTGCCGCGCTCATCCGGGAACGCGCTGAAGAGCTGGCGCAGATGATGACGGCGGAGCACGGCAAGACGCTGGCGGAGTCCAGGCTGGAAGTCGATGCTTCCGCGGACACGTTCGATTATCACGCGGGCTCGGCCCGGAACCCGGTCGGTACCGAATATCCCTCGAGCAACCCTGACGAGCGAATCCTCACTGTGCGGCGCCCGTTGGGCATCGTCGGTGTGATAACACCGTGGAATTTCCCGCTGCAGATCCCGGCATGGAAGATCGCTCCTGCCCTGCTGCACGGCAACACGGTAGTTTGGAAGTCGGCCAGTCACACACCGGGAGTATCGGTGCTGCTGATGGACATCCTGGCCGCGGCGGGTGTGCCCGCCGGTGTCGCGAACCTGCTTCTCGGTCCCGGATACTTGGGCTCCGAGCTTGTGTCCGATCCGTCGGTGGCCGGGGTGACCTTTACCGGTTCGGTGCCGGTCGGCCACCACATCCGTGGAATTGTCTGCGGGCGAGGCGCGAAACTGCAGATGGAACTTGGCGGGCACAATGCCGCTCTGGTGCTGCCCGATGCCGACGTTGAACTTGCCGCAGGCAGTGTCGTCCAGGCCGCGATGGGGTCGACCGGGCAGAAGTGCACGGCCACCCGGCGGATCATCCTTGTCGGAGACGGGCACGAGGCATTCCTGTACAGGGTCAAGGAGAAAGTCGAAGCGCTCCTTCTTGGCCCCGGCACTGACCCGTCGGTGCAGGTCGGCCCGGTTGTTTCGGCCCCAGCCCGCGATGAAATCAACGCGGCGATTGATCAGGCCGTAAAAGAAGGCGCGGTAATTCTCGCCCAGGCTCCGGCACCGGCCGCAGCGGGCCACTATGTCCGGCCAACCGTACTGACGGGGCCGGCATCGATGAGGATCTGCCGCGAGGAAGTCTTCGGCCCTGTGGTCACCGTGCTTCGCGCAGCGACGCTTGATGAGGCCATTGCGTTGGCCAACACCACCGACTTCGGTCTGACCGCTGCGGTGTTCACCAGCGATGAGCGAGCTGCCCGGCGGTGCGTGAGCTACCTGGACGCCGGTCTGGTGAAAATCAATGCGCCCTCGACGGGGTCTGAACTTCACGCGCCCTTCGGCGGCATGAAGGATTCGACCTTTGCCGGTCCACGGGAACAGAACAGCGCCGCCGCCGCCGCGTTCTTCACCCACGAAAAGACCGCATACTTCCGACTGGCGCCAGAGAAGGCATGAGCATGACTCTTCAGGATGAGCGAACCGCGCACGAGCTGCGTGCGCCGGAGGACGTGCTCTCCGGTGCCGATATGAACGGTGCCTGGGCCACCCGGCACAGCTTTGCCCGCACCATGCTTCGCCGCGCCGCGGCCCGGCGATGGTCCGTATCCAGAAACCGCATGGAGTTCGACGACGATGCCCAAGGCACTGCGGTCTACACCGTGGAGGCCGAAGGCCGGAAGCTGACCTTCATCGCCTTCTGCAGCACCCTGGCCGAAAGCGAACGCACCGACCGGGTCATCGCCGACGCATGGGACGTCACCGCGGCCCTCATAGAAGGAAACCTCACACCCGAGCGCGAAGCGCAACTGCGGGTCAATGTCCCCGTCCAGGAACGCGGCCGGGCAGATCCGGAAACCATCATTCTGACCCGGGCGAACCGAAGCGCACGCTTCTTTGACTACGTCAGCGACTGCTTGGCTTCCGGATTCCAGCCCGACGTCGACACGATCGGCCCCAGCCCATACCTGATCCGCAGCACGGCGTTCTACGGCAACGGAAAATTCGGGCTCAAGGAATTCACGGACATCCCCGCAGACCATCCCCTGGCCGTGCCGTACCGGTCCCAGATGCTGGCCGCCTGGCTGCTGCGGGAGCTGAGCATGGACATGGTGGAGCATGTCGCCCGCGCCAAGGCTGCCTCGGCCGGCACGACCGCGGTCCCGCTGGATGAAGCGTGGGGCCGTTACCTTGGACTGGGCAACGCCACCGGGCTGGGCATGGTCCCGTTCGTGGTCAACCACCCGGACTTTCTGGATGCCTGGTGCCGGATGCGGGAAATTCCGCTCGCCGCAGGACTCGGACAGCACTACGCACCCGATGATCCGGACCTTGCCCGCGTCGCGCAACTGCTCGCCAAGGCGGACCGCCACCTCGCGGAGAAACACGCACTCAACACCGTTCCGTTCCTTCCCACCGACACCATCCGGCACCAGTTGCAGCAACTCCTCGAAGAGCTACGGACCCACATGGCCGCCGCGACGGAACCTTCGCCGGTCCTGGCGCGCCTGCATGAGAAGGCTGCGGGCCTCAGTGCGGAGGCCCGGGGCATCTTTGCTTCCATCGTCATTGAACTGCGTACCGACTTCGACGAGGACGCCGAGTCTCTGCTCAGAATGGACGGCACCATGCCGTTCGAGCCGGCCATGCGCTGCCGGGAACTAAAGAAACTGCTGGAGACGAACTACGCCTGGGCCCGGCGCTACGACTTCACCGATCCGGAGGCGAGCCGCTACTACTGGTTCTCTTCCGCAGCCAACGAAGAGCCCCGCCGCGCACTGCGCGCAACCCGGCCCGCGGGTACGGCCGAGCACTGCACGGATATTGCCCGCCGGATCAACACACTTGCCGCGGACCTCGAGGCCTACCCGGCCCACCACAGCATCGCAGACTTCCTCCTGGCCAACCCAGGCCACCGTTTCGCCGCCGCACGGGTCCAGCAGACACGACCCCTTCTATACGGAGAACTGCAGGACAACCTCATCGACGGAGGTTTCCTGCCCCTGAGCACCCAGCGCTTCCAGCTGGCCACATACGGGATGAACAACTTCAGCCCGCAGTCCACGGACTGGCTGCGCGTGACGTTGTTCAGCGGAGCGCCCCGTGCAGTGGACATCAACCACGGAACGGACGAGGACGACTGGCTCTTCCCCACCGCACCGAAAGGCCCGGAACAATGAGCCTGCACGAGCAACTGACCGTCGTGGACGGCCTGCAGATCAACAACTGGAGCCGCCCCGTCCTCGAAGAATTGCGCACCGGGGGCGTCAGCGCCGTCAACGCAACCTGCGCCGTCTGGGAAAACGCCGCTGACACCCTCCGCTCCGTCGGCCAATGGCTGGACCTCGTCAACCGCAACTCGGACCTGGTATTCCTCGCCTCGACCGGGGCCGACATCGACACCGCGAAACAGCAGGAGAGGATCGCAGTCTTCCTGGGATTCCAGAACGCCAGCCCCTTCGAAGACGACTACCGCTACGTCGAAATCTTCCACCGGCTCGGCGTGCGGATCGCCCAGCTGACCTACAACAACCAGAACCTGATCGGCAGCGGCTGCTTCGAAACCGAGGACGCCGGCTTGACCCGCTACGGGCGGGTGATCGTGGAAGAGATGAACCGGGTCGGAATGCTCATCGACCTCTCCCACGTCGGATACCGGACCAGTCGCGACGCCATCGACGCATCCTCAGCACCGGTCTCCATCACCCATTCCAACCCGCTCTGGTTCTTTGACACACCACGGAACAAACCCCACGACGTCATCCAGCCCCTGGTGGAGCGCGGCGGCGTCATCGGCTGCTGCCTCTACCCCACCGTCAGCGGCGGTGAACACATCACCGTCGAGAATTTCTGCACGATGGTCGCCCGCATGGTCGACCAATATGGTCCAACGAGCGTGGGTATCGGCAGCGACTGCACCCGCGGCTGGAACCAGGACTTCGTCGGCTGGCTCCGCAACGGTCGCTGGCAACCAAGCGACCCACAGAACGCACCGACCTGGCCGCAGTGGCCGGACTGGTTCCGGGGCCCCTCGGACTTTCCCCGGCTTACCGACGGCCTCGCGTCAGCGGGCCTCACCGGCGACACAATCAAAGCCGTGATGGGCGGCAACTGGGCCCGGCTGTTCGCAGAAGTCATGGACACAACGAAGGAACACGCGCATGTCTGACGCCATCAACAACACGCCCTCCTGCGGGCTGCAAACGGACTGCAGCATCGCCGTCCAGCCCCGCGAAATCAAGGAAGCGGCCTTCCGCTCCCTCTGCGCTGCCGGCGCGGATCCGGCCGAAGCCCAGGAAGGAGCGCTCGCAGTCCTCCGTGCCCAAGCCGAAGAACACGAAGGTCTCCGCCTCCTTGAAGAACTGCTCGACGCGGACTGGGCAGCACCGGCCCGTCCGACGGCGGCCACCGACGTTTCATGGGCAGGAGGCACTCTGCGTGAGATTGAGAGCGCCGGGCAACCGGGCCTGCGGACCGCGCTCCAACTCTTTGACCTCGTCACCGACGCCCCGGCCGGCGAGATGGCCGCGGCCCGCACATCGGATGTGCGTATCCCGGCACTTCTTTGGACCGATCTGGTGCTCAGAAACACTGCCGCCCGAGGCCGCCAAATCATCATCGCCATCACCAATCCGGCCGGGACCCAACGCAACGACGATAAGACCGATTACTTAACCGTCCGCGACGGCGTCCTATCCCCCGCTCCGGCGCTGGAGGCGGTCACTGGCGTCATCCCATCAACCACCGGAAGCAGCACCGTCGTCGTGGCGTTGCCGGAACCTGCCGCCACGAATCCTGATAAAAGCACCATCGGGCCCCAACCCCTGACAATGCGTGAAAAAGATTGGCAAAACATGTACCAGATGTCCCGGAAATACCTGGTGCCGGACGCATGAGCATCATCACCCGGACCCAATTCACAGACGGCAAACCCCGACCCTACTCCGCTTCCGCCGCCGCCGGCGGCATCATCTACCTCTGCGGGCAAATACCTGCACGCGACGACGGCACTGTCGACGCCGACATTGCCGAGCAGGTGACACAGGCCTTTGACAACCTCGAAGCCGCCCTCAAAGAAGCAGGGTCCGGCCTGTCCCACCTCCTCAAGCTCACCGTCTATCTGGCCGACCTTGATGAATTTGATGACTACAACTCCGCCTACCTCACCAGGCTCAGCGGATACCCCCTGCCTCCCAGGACCACCGTCCAAGTGGCCCGTTTCAGGGGCGAAAAACGCATCGAGATCGATGCGGTCGCAGCCAAAGCGCTCTGACCACACCCCCGCCACGGATCTGTTGGGTTACCAACGTCGCTTTCCCTCCTCCCAGATCGGAACCACCATGCTTTCCCAAGCACCAGCAGCAACGTCCCACATGACCATCGATTCAGCGCCGCTGAACGCCTTCCACAAACGCCTCACCCTTTTCAGCTCAGGCGGCCCGTTCCTCGACGGATATATCCTGGCCATCATCGGCATCGCCCTCGTCCAAATCATCCCCGCATGGCAGATGAACGACTGGTGGAACGGGCTCATCGGCGCTTCCGCCCTGGTCGGCGTCTTCCTCGGCGGCCTCATCTTCGGCAACATCACCGACAAAATCGGCCGCAAGCTCATGTACACCATCGACCTTATGGCCATCATCGTGTTCTCCGTCGCCCAGTTCTTTGTCCAGGAACCCTGGCAGCTCTTCGTCCTGCGGCTGCTCATCGGCATTGCCGTTGGCGCCGACTACCCGATCGCCACCGCGCTCGTCGCCGAATTCGTCCCCAAGAACTGGCGCGCACGGCTCCTGGGCGGCCTGAATGCCATGTGGTTCGTCGGCGCGACCGTCGCGGCCTTCGTCGGCTACTGGCTCCTCTCCCTGGGAGACGGTTGGCGGTGGATGCTGCTGTCCTCGGCGGTGCCGGCCGTTCTGATCCTCATCGCCCGGGCCACCATCCCCGAATCGCCGCACTGGCTCGTCGGCAAAGGCCGCCACCAGGAAGCCCTGGACATCCTGAAGAAAACCATCGGTGAAGGCGCCACCCTCGACGGCATCACCGCACACGACCCGACCGCGGCAAAACTCAGCACCGCCAAGGCATTCAAGCTCGTCCTGACCGGCGGCTATCTGCACCGGGTCGTCTTCATCTCCATCTTCTGGACCTGCACCATCGTCACACTTTTCTCGATCTACGCCTTCGGACCCCAGATCCTGGCCCTCTTCAACCTGCAATCCGGTGACGAAGCAAACATTGGTTACGGCCTGATCAACCTGTTCTTCCTCATCGGCAACATCGTCGCCCTCCTCATCGTCGACAAACTCGGCCGCCGGCCCGTCTTGATCTGGGGCTTCATCCTTTCCGGAGTCGGCCTGATGTTCCTTGCCGTCTTCCCCAACGCACCCCTGGCCCTGATCGCGCTCGCATTCGCCTTCTATGCCACTTTCAACGGCGGCCCCTCGATCCTGGAATGGATCTACCCCAACGAACTGTTCCCCACCAAAGTCCGGGCGACCGCCGTCGGGCTCTGCACCGGAACCAGCCGCATCGGCGCCGCGATCGGGACCTTCGCCACACCGCTGGCCCTGGCCCACCTCGGACTCTCCGGAACAACGTGGATCGCCGCCTGCATCGCGCTCCTCGGCGCGGCTGTCAGCTTCTTCATGGCCCCTGAAACCAAAGGCCAGAACCTCGAACAGGCAGCAGCCCTCCACAGCTGAGCACGACCCACTAAAAAAGCGGATCAGCCGTTCCCTCTGAACGGCTGATCCGCTTTGCGCGCGTCCGGGTACTTCGCCGCCGCTCTATTCATCAGCTGGCGAATTTCGCGGAGCGTGAAAGGTCGGTGAAGGGATGAATAACGTTTCCGCAGACTTTATTTGTTTTTTCCGCGTGCGGCTACCCGCCAGCGGTCCACGATCTGCCCGTCGCTGGTGACCGTGATGTCATCAACGAGATTTACTGCCACGCACACGTGGTTCGGTATGACGCGCACTCGCTCTCCAAGAGCCGGCAACCCGGCTTCCTCGGGCCAGACCACGGTCGCATGATGTTCCGAGAGCGCCGTAATTCGCGCGTCCGGATAGTCGAGCAGCCGCCCGAAACCGGTGGTCCAGCCGGGCCGGTCTCCGCCAAGGATTTTGCTGCCTGAGTCAAGGATGACCCGGCGCGGTATGATCTCGTCGCCCTCGTGCCGGCTGACAACGGTCGCTGCAACCGTCAGTGCAATGTCCTCAGGCGCGCACCGTTCCAGTTCCATTTGCTGGGCGTCGCCGAAGACGTAGACGCCGGGACGGACCTCGGTAGCAACGGAATCGCCGGTGAGCGTGGCGGTTGGGGTTGATCCGCCGCTGCGCTGGATGACCTCAAACCCCGCCTGGGTAAGAAGGTCCGAGGCCTGCCCTAGCGCCAGTTGCTCCTCGTGTGCTGCTTTCAGGGGCATACCCGGCGCGTAGCTGTGCCCCGGGAAGGTGAACACTCCCCTGACGCAAAGGCCGGCGCGCTCTGCGGCCTGGGCCACGCCGACGACTGCCGCGGGTGCGATTCCGCTGCGATGATGCCCGCTGTCGATTTCCACGAGCACATCGATATCACCGGCTGCTTTGCCGAGGGATACCGCCATGGCCCGGGCTGCTTCCGCTGAATCCAGTCCCACTGCGATCCTGGTGGTGGCAGCGAGCCGGCACAGCCGTTCGGCCTGCCGGGGGCCGACCCACAGGGGATACGCGATGAAGATGTCCCTGACTCCCTGGTCCGCGAAGACTTCAGCCTCACCCAAAGTAGCCACAGTTATACCCACTGCCCCGGCCGCCAGCTGCAGTTGCGCAATTTCGGCTATCTTATGGGTTTTCACGTGCGGTCGAAGCTTCAGACCTTTGGCTTGGACGGCGGCAGCCATGCGTCCAATGTTCCGCTCGAGTACGTCCCTGTCGATCAGGATCTCCGGGGTGTCGACTTCTTCGGGGATCTTCATCGCTGGTTCTCTTTCTTTAGGCCGGGCACCCCAGAAGTCTACGTGTGAGGCATCCAACAGGCCGTATCACTTCCCGTTGGAATCGCAGACCATGCCAGGCCTCTTGCTTGGCTTTCTGATCCAGCGTCGGAGGTCAGCTTGAGCAAATCATCTAACGGATCAGGCTTACGGCTTGAGCGCGGTCCAACTGGCTTTTTGCGACATCAATCGCGACACTCGGTCCCCGTTTGGAGGAGTTGCGCATTTGTCGACGGTGGAATGATGCTGAAGCCCTACCAAACAAGCAAGACATTCTTTACCTATTACGCGCATGAATTAGCAACTCTAATGCTCGAAGTGACCTAAATAGCGGGCAGGACAAGTCTTCCCTTCCTTCCTCCGCAACAGAATGATTCCCCCTTCCTTTGGGTGTTAACTGGGTCACGCCCTTCCCGGTCGGGCCCACCGGAAAGCCAAATACCGCTGCTATCCCTTCTGGAGGACCAATGGGACATCCTTTCCTTGTTCACAAAGGCGAAAGGGCCGTCGAGCCTGGACGTCTGAAAAACCGTTTGCGCGGATCGGCGGACGACGCCCGCACGGCAACCGTCGGCGGCATGGCATGACGGCGATGCTGGGAACTTCCGAAAAAAGCAATGCTGAGGCGACGGCGCCCAGCGGATCTTCACCGGCAACTGGAGCAGAACCCGCCATCGACATGAGCTCGAACGAACTCAAACGCGGACTCGGGAGCCGGCACTTGCAGATGATCGCCATCGGCGGCGCCATCGGTACCGGGCTGTTCGTCGCCTCCGGCGGCACGATTTCCCAGGCAGGCCCCGGAGGGGCTTTGCTCGCCTATGCGTTGGTAGGAATGATGGTGTTCCTCCTGATGCAGTCCTTGGGCGAAATGTCAGCGAAGATTCCGGTCGCCGGATCTTTCCAGACCTTTGCCACGCGTTTTGTCTCCCCGTCCTTCGGGTTCGCCATCGGCTGGAACTACTGGTTCAACTGGGCCGTCACCGTGGCCGCCGAACTGGTGGCGGCAGGGATCGTCATGGACTTCTGGCTTCCAGGGGTCCCCGGCTGGGTGTGGGCCGGGACATTTCTAGTGGTGCTGACCGCGCTTAATGCCCTCTCGGCCAAGTCGTTCGGTGAATCGGAATTTTGGCTGTCACTCATCAAAGTCTCAACAGTAGTGATCTTCCTGATCGCCGGCGTCTTGATGATCTTGGGCGTCCTCGGCGGAAACTCCCCGGGAATGACCAACTGGCAAAACCCTGGAGACGTATTCCACGGCGGTTGGGTCTCCGTCATTTCGGTTTTCATGATCGCCGGGTTCTCCTTTCAAGGCACCGAACTGGTAGGCGTAGCCGCAGGAGAGGCCAAAAACCCCCGCCGCGAAGTACCCAAGGCCATCCGCACGGTGTTCTGGCGCATCATGATCTTCTACGTCGGCGCCATTTTCATCATCGGCTGCCTGGTCCCGTTCAACGATCCAAGCCTCTTGGCCTCCGACGAAGCCGACGTTGCAGTATCCCCGTTCACCCTCGTTTTCACACGTGCCGGAATCGCATTCGCTGCCGCCCTGATGAACGCCGTGATCCTGACCGCCATCTTGTCAGCCGGTAACTCCGGCCTCTATGCATCAACCCGCATGCTCTACGCCATGGCCCGGGACGGGAAGGCCCCGAAAATCTTCGGCCGTACGAATACGCGCGGCGTGCCGATCCCCGCACTTCTGGCCACCGCGGCCGTGGGCCTCTTCGGCTTCCTCTCCGCGATCGTGGGTCAAGGCGTGGCCTACTCCTGGCTGTTGAACATGTCCGGCCTCTGCGGCTTCATCGTCTGGGCTGGCATCGCCGTATCCCACTACCGCTTCAGGCGCGGTTTCCTCGCACAAGGCAACAAGATCGGCGATCTGCCCTATAGAGCCGCGTTGTTCCCGATCGGCCCACTCCTGGCATTCGCCCTGCTCATTGTGGTGATCGCGGGACAAAACTACGACGCCGTGCTGGCCGGTCGGGTCGTGGAAGTGCTCTCTTCTTATGCCGCGCTGCCCATCTTCCTTTTCCTGTGGCTCGGCCACCGGACCGTCACCAAATCCAAGATGGTGCCCCTGCTCAAGATGGACCTCACAGCCCCCGAGGATCTGGATGATGCACCCCCGTACGGCGGCAACGAAAGGGAAATGCGGGGCAATGACCCAAGTTTCGCAAGGGTGTCCGAGTCCGTTTCCTGACTGCGGGAGCACCAGTAAGACCAGTCGAGGATAACGCTGTGGTGACCTGTCAACGATGACGGGTCACCACAGCTTGGGGATGGAGCTCAGTGCGGCCGGACGTTCTCCGTACGGGGTCTCCTGTTCCTTCCCACGTTCAGTATTGGGCCAGCACCTGAAAACCTTGCAGGCAATTTGGATCTGGACACATATTCTGCGGAATATCTGCTCGCTACGATGAGGTGACCGGACAGAGCCGTCCGGCGGAATCGACGCAGAAGGAAGCCATGGCCGCGGTTACGGTGGATGATATCCTTTCGGACTTCCCTCTAGGGTTCGCCACCCTCGTCATGCGGCCCGCCGCCGGGCGTTCGGCGGTGGAAAAGTTCCTGATCGTGGATGCGGACGATGAAGCCTCCGACGCCGGTGCAGCCTTCGTCCTGCTCATCGGCGTCCGTGGCCGGTCGGCTTTGCCGGCCTTGCGCCGGCTCCTCGGGAACCCGCCCCTGGTTGTCGCGGTCAAGGGAATCCGTGACGAGCTGACCGAGGCGGAGGAACTGCTGGGCGCCGCCGGTACCGGGCTGCTGCTCGTGGATCCGGGCGCCGATTGGGACCGGTTCCTTTCCATCGCCAAGGACAGGATCCAGCCGCGAAGCTACCCCAGCGAAGTGCTGACGCTTCTGGAAGAAGATCTGTTCGCCATTGCCCAGACCACCGCGCGCCTGACCTCAAGTCACGTGGTCATCGAGGATGCGGCCAACAAGGTCCTGGCCTACTCAACGGTGTCGAACGACATCGACGAGCTGCGTAAGGCGTCCATCCTGGCCCGGCGGGGCCCTCGGAAGTACGAATTGCTGCTCAAAGATCTCGGCGCCTACCGTGAGCTGCACAGAACACGCCTGCCGGTGCGTGTTCCGGCCAGGCCGCAGGACGGGCTGAGGGAACGGGTGGCGATAACGCTGTTTGCCGGTGACCGGATCATGGGCTACATCTGGCTTCAGGAAACCGGGGACGGCTTCAGCCCGGATGTCGACTACGTACTGACGGGGTCTGCGGCCCGGGCCTCAGCCGAACTCATCCGTTACCGCAATCAGCAGTCCGTGCCCATGCGTGAGGACCGCGTTGCCAGGATCCTCTCCGGTGCAGCGGAGGCCGCTGCGACTGCCCGAAGCGGAAAAATCCCTGCGGAGCGCCCGGCGGCACTAATACTGATAGGTATGTCCCAGGCGGACAGCGAGGCCGATGACGCGGCATTGAAGCATGGCGAGCTTGCCAGCCTGGCCTCGATCCATGCCGCTGCCTACAAGGCGTCCGCGGTCGTCGGGCAATTCAAGGGGGACACTGCCGTCATTGTTCCGGGTTTGCTGTCCGCTACGGCCGAACAGGGGCTGCGGAGCCTGGCCGAATCCGTTATCCGGGACGCAGCCAGGCATCTGGGCATCAGCCCCTTCGCTGCTGTCGGGCCGGTGGCTCCGGATCTGCTGAGCCTGCACTCGGTCACTCCGATCACCGAGGCCCTCCTCGAGTGCGTGGGTACATCCCGTGACGCCTCTGTGGCGACAGTGGCTGACTTTGAAGCCGAGATACTGTTCCGTGACGCACTCCACAGGTTCACATCCTCGACGTTCCGGCACGGCAGCCTGTCAGCCCTCATGCGCGATGATGCCGAACTCGCCGAAACCTTGCGCGTCTATTTCGACTGTTCGCTCGACGTCGCTGAATGCGCCCAACGGATGGCGCTTCACAAGAACACCGTCTACTACCGGATCAGCAAGGCCGCCCGGGTCACAGGCCTGGACTTCGGCAATCCCCGTGACGCGCTGGTGGCACTGCTGCATGTCCATGAATGGGCCGGCCGGCACAACGACCTACAGGGCAGGAAATGACCACAGCACTGGATGCACCGCCGTTGGGACCGATGCTCGATGACATCGTGTCCAACCACAGACCGCAAAGGGAATCCGGTTCCGTACCGGCGAACATCCCGTCCCTCGCGGGCGTTCCCTTCAGCAGATTCGGAATTGCGGTCGCCACCGCAGCCGGGGACGTCTTTTGCTCAGGAGACGCCGATGTCCCTTTTTCCATCCAGAGCATCTCCAAGGTCTTCACCCTTGCGATGGCCCTGCGCCGGGACAGCCCGGGAGCCCTGTGGTCCCGGGTGCTGCGCGAACCCTCCGGCACTGCTTTCAATTCCTTGGTCCAGCTGGAAGTGGAACACGGCATCCCGCGGAACCCCTTCATTAACGCCGGTGCCCTGGTGGTCACGGACCACCTGATGGAACAGACCCCCGATGCCGCCGCAGCACTTCTTGACTTTCTCACCGCAGAGAGCGGACCAGGCGGTCCCTTCATCGATGTGGCCGCGGCGGCCAGCGAACTGTGCAATAGCAGCCGCAACCTGGCCCTGGCCCACTTCCTCAAAGACTTCGGCAATCTCAGGCGATCTGCGGAGTCGGTGGTGGAAAACTACGTCCGCCAGTGCTCCATCATGATGACGTGCAGGGAGCTCGCCCAAGCCGGCCTCTTCCTCGCCCAGGAGGGCCGCGGCGCCGCTGGGGCGGTGGTGACACGCAGCGAGGCCAAACGCATCGGCTCCATCATGCTGACCTGCGGCATGTACGACGCAGCAGGAGAATTCGCGTACCGCGTCGGTTTGCCCGGCAAAAGCGGCGTGGGCGGAGGCATCCTGGTCATCGTTCCCGGCCAGTGTGCCATCTGTGTCTGGAGTCCCCGCCTGGACACCAAAGGCAATTCCCTTGCCGGCACCGCAGCTCTCGCCGAGCTGTCCGACCGCACCGGCTGGTCGGTTTTCTAGTCCGCTCTTAGCCATACCCGCCGGCCACGGGCGGCATCCGTTCTTCCACTTGATTCCCCTAACCGGGCAGACCTGTGCCCGGATCGAAAGGAAATCCATGCCCAACAACAACCCCAATGTCGAGGTTGCTCTCCACCACACGGTCCCAAAGCAAGCGCACGCTACCGAAAAGCTCCTCCACGCCGAAGACACGGGTTACCACAAGAGCCTGAAGCCGCGGCAGATCCAGATGATCGCGATCGGCGGTGCGATCGGTACCGGCCTGTTCCTGGGAGCAGGCGGGCGCCTGAACGCCGCGGGACCGTCCTTGGTCATCGCGTACGCGGTCTGCGGCTTCTTCGCGTTCCTGATCCTGCGCGCCCTCGGCGAGCTCGTGCTGCACCGCCCGTCGTCGGGATCCTTCGTCTCCTACGCCCGCGAGTTCTACGGCGAGAAGGCCGCGTTCGTGTCCGGCTGGTTCTACTGGATCAACTGGGCCATGACCACCATCGTGGACACCACCGCCGCCGCGCTGTACATGAACTTCTTCGGCAAGTACGTCCCGTGGATCGGGGTGGTCCCGCAGTGGGCGTGGGCCCTGATCGCCCTGGTGCTGGTGCTGTGCCTCAACCTGATCTCGGTCAAGGTGTTCGGCGAACTGGAATTCTGGTTCGCGCTCATCAAGGTGGCCGCCCTGATAGCGTTCCTCGTGATCGGCACCTACTTCGTGGTCTTCGGCACCCCGGTCCCGGGCCAGCAGGTCGGCTTCAGCCTCCTCGCCGACCACGGCGGCATCTTCCCCACCGGCGTGGTGCCCATGATCCTGCTGATGCAGGGCGTGCTGTTCGCCTACGCCTCGATCGAACTGGTCGGAACCGCCGCGGGCGAGACCGAGAACCCCGAGAAGATCATGCCCAAGGCCATCAACTCGGTGGTTGTCCGCATCGCGGTCTTCTACGTCGGCTCCGTCATCCTGCTCGCGCTGCTCCTGCCGTACACCTCCTACGTCAAGGGCATCAGCCCCTTCGTGACCTTCTTCGGGCACATCGGCATCCAGGGCGTGGACGTCATCATGAACCTCGTGGTCCTCACCGCGGCCCTGTCCTCACTGAACGCCGGCCTCTACTCCACCGGCCGCATCCTGCGCTCGATGTCCGTGGCCGGTTCCGCACCGAAATTCGCCCAGCGCATGAACAAAGCCGGCGTCCCCTACGGCGGCATCGCGATCACCGCGGGCGTGTCCCTGCTCGGCGTGCCCCTGAACTACCTCGTACCCTCCGACGCGTTCGAGATCGTGCTGAACGTGGCATCCGTGGGCATCATCGTCACCTGGGCCACCATCGTCCTGTGCCAGCTGCAACTCAAACGCTGGGCGGACAAAGGCTGGCTCAAGCGCCCGTCCTTCAGGATGTTCGGCGCCCCCTACACCGGCTACCTCTCCATCCTGTTCCTGGCCGGCGTCCTGGTCATGGTCTTCATCGACTCACCCCTCACCATGCTGGTAACCGCGATCGCCTGCATCCTCATCGTGGCCGGCTGGTACGCCTGCCGCAAACAAATCCACGAACTCGCCGCGGCCCGCGACGGCTACACCGGAAGCACCCCAGTCATCGCGAACCCAACGCCTTTGAAATAAAACCCGCAGTTCACAAACAGCCCCGCCAACCAAAGAAAGCCCATGACAAAAAAGCCCCAGTCTACGCTGATCCCAACCGACGTCCCTCACGAAACCAGACTGTCCCCTGAACACAAGCTCCCCCGCTCCCGCCGCGATTCCATCTCCGCAGTACCGGCCATGAAATCCGCCGGGCACGTGATTGTTGATTCACTTGCAGCCCATGGCGTGCAACGAACCTACGTGGTTCCCGGCGAGAGCTTCCTCGATGTGTTGGACGGTCTGCACAGCTCGGAGATAGAAACCATCGTGTGCCGCCACGAAGGCGGCGCAGCGTACATGGCCGAGGCTGAAGGCAAAATGAACCAGCTGCCCGGGGTTGCGATGGTCACCCGGGGCCCGGGCGCCGCCAACGCCCACGTGGGCCTCCACACTGCCTGGCAGGACTCGACGCCGATGATCCTGTTCGTGGGCCTGATTCCGTTCGCCCACCGGGACCGTGAAGCGTTCCAGGAGTTCGACATCAAGGCATGGTTCGATACGGGCGCCAAACGCGTCATGGTCCTGGACCATGCCGAGCGTGCATCCGAGATCGTTGCAGAGGCAATATTTGCCGCGATGAGTGGCCGGCCGGGGCCGGTGGTGGTGGGTCTGCCGGAGGATATCCTCCGGCAATTCGTGGATCCGGCCATCCACCCGGCCATCCCGGTGGCGGCCGGCGGGATGGGCAGCGACGACGCCGAGGCCCTGAAGGCGGCCTTGGCCTCATCCAACAAACCGCTCTTCGTGACCGGCGGCAACGACTGGACCCCGTCCGAGGCTGAGCAACTGACTGACTGGCTCGAGCGGCACCATATTCCAGCCGCCGCGGAATGGCGTACCCAGGGAACGGTCCCTTTCGACTCCCCCTCCTATGTTGGGCCCATCGGGTATGGCCGACCGCGCCCCACCTACGACTTGCTCGAGGAGACGGACCTGCTGGTTTTTGTCGGGACAGTCCCGGGCGACGTCATTACGGATGGATTCGTCTGCCGGCAGGACTGGAGCAAGAAGAACTTCCTCGTCACGGTGGACCCTTCCCTGCGCGGCCGTTCGGGACCTGTTTCGAGGCAAATCCTGGCCAAGCCGGGGGCCTTCGTCCGCAGCTTGGCAGGAATCGAACTGGAAGTAAAGGAGGAATGGAAGGCGTGGACGGGCCGAATGAGGGCGGAACAAGAATCATTTGCCGCTCTGCCCGCGCCCACTCCCGCTGACGGGCCGGCCAGGATGGATACCTTGATGGCGAACCTGGTCCCCAGATTGACAGAGGACGCGCTGGTGACCTTCGGTGCCGGCGAGCACACCAACTGGGCCCACCGGTACTTCCCCACTCGCCGTTACGCCTCCATGATCAGCGCCCGGAACGGCTCGATGGGCTACTCCATCCCATCCGCCGTCGCGGCCTCGCTCGCCGAACCCCGACGACGGGTAGTTACCATCGCGGGCGACGGCGAGTTCCTCATGAACGGCCAGGAGCTCGCCACCGCCGCCCAGTATGGTGCCACGCCGCTGGTCATCGTGATGGACAACCGCGAGTACGGCACCATCCGCACGCACCAGGAACGGCACTACCCCCGGCGCGTGTCCGGCACGCAACTGAAAAACCCGGACTTCGGCATGATGGCCACGGCTTTTGGCGGTTTCGGCATCACCGTCACCCAGGACAAGGATGTTCCGGCGGCATTGGACGCGGCCCTGGCGGCCATCGACAATGACCATGTCTTTGCCCTCATCCATCTTGTTGTCGAACAGCGGGTCATGGCGTACCACGCAACCACCTGACGGAAAAGAGGACGAGGGGCATACCCGACGTCGTGCCCGCCATGTAATGGCGGTTTCTCACAGCCCCGATTCGCGCTTTCGGACGCCCGTCCTTGATTCCGCCGAGGGGCAAACGCCAGTTCAGGTTCTGGGGCGAACCGGTGCCAACACTCAAAGGGCCGGGACAAGGCAAGGGACTGACCGGCACATTGGCTGGCCAGTCCCTTGTCGCTCTTCCGGGGTTGCCCACCAGGACTTGAATACTTCGGGCGATGGTTGGACGTGGGGTAGCGTTCTAACCAGATCGTTGGAGCTGGCTAGGGGCATCATGACAAACACGGACCGTCTTCCTGTCGAAATTCATCCACCCGAGCCGGGCTCAGTCGCGCTGGTGACCGGGGGCAACAGCGGCATCGGATTCGAGACGGCGCGGCAATTGCTCGACCACGGCGTGACCGTGTGGATCGGGGTACGCGATCTCGATAGGGGACAGCAGGCTGCGGAAGAACTTGGCTCTGCTGTGCGGGTCGTGCAACTCGATGTCACGGATCCGGCGTCGGTCGCTGCGGCGGTTCAGCAGGTCGGCGAGCTGGACATCCTGGTCAACAACGCGGGAGTAAACCCCGGTGGCGAAGACATCAACGGCACCACCCTTGAGCAGTTGCGGGTCGCGTTTGAGACAAATGTCTTCGGCCTCATTTCCGTCACTCAGGGGTTCCTGCCTGCGTTACGGAGGTCGGCGCACCCCCGCATCGTCAACGTATCCAGCGGAACCGGATCACTAACCTGGAACAGCGGGCCGAACCCGCAGTTCGACTGGGAACGGGTAAAAGGCGGTGGCTTGGCTTATCGGGGCTCGAAGACCGCGGTCAACGCCGTCACCTTACTGACGGCTCAGGCTCTCGGCGAGCAGATCAAGTTGAACGCCTTGGCGCCAGGTCTGCGCCGCACCAATCTCATTGCGGGTATGTCCGTCGGCGGCGACCCCGCCGAGGCCGCCACGGGAGCCGTTCGTCTCGCGCTCATCCCGGACGATGGCCCCACGGGGGCCCTCTGGTCTTGGGACGGCACACGCGTTCCTTGGTAGGAAAAGGGTTCCGAGCAGGAGAACTGACACGCCGGTTCAATGCCACGACGGCGGCGCACACCACGGACACAGGAATCTTCCGGCCGGAACGATTCCCACATACAACGGTTCTGGTGTCGGTCGTGGCTGGTGTGGTCCTGCTGGTTCTCGTGTCCCGCGCCTTCCGGACGGCGGTCGCTTTCAGTGCCGTCATCGCTGTTACCTGGCTGGCGTCGGTGGTTTTGAAGGTCGTGGTGGACCGTCACGGCCCGCACTGGGGGCGCCTCTGGGCGCTGGCGATGGCCCCGACGGCCCGCCTGGCCGTGGCGGACCTTGTGCTGGCACGCTTCGGCACGCCCCGGGCCGAGAAAGCTCGGGGCTGCACCCAGGCGGCGGTCGCCGGCGGTCCACTTTCCGGTACCGAGGCGTGGGTGGAAAGACCATCCGGATAGGTCGGCGCGGCCCGGTTTATGCTTTGAGTGAGGTGGTCCCCATGGCGCAGTCAGTTATCGAGGACAGCGGCCCGCTCCATATCGCGCAGGCGTGGACAGCTGCGGTGGAAGCGTTCGAACGAGCGGACCGTGATGCCCCGCGGCCGCATGGCCAAGGGGCATAGGTCCGGTGCGTGTCCTGATCTCGGGGGCGAGTATCGCGGGCCCGATGGCGGCTTACTGGCTCAGTCGTGCCGGTCATTCAGTGACGGTGATCGAGCGTGCGTCCGGGCCCCGAACGACGGGCGGCCACGCGGTCGACCTGTTCACACCGGCCCTGAACATCCTGGACCGGATGGGCGTCTTGTCCGAGGTCCTGGCCAGGGAGACGGGCACTACCAGCGGCATCTTCTTCGCGCCGGGGTTGAAGCGGCCCCTCGAGGCGGACATCGAACGGTTCGTCCATGCCATCTCAGAGCGTCACGTCGAGATCATGCGCGATGACCTGAGCGCGATCCTGACCGCCGCCACCGGCAACGACGTCGAATACCTCTTCGGGGACACAATCACCGCTGTCTCCCCCGACACGGGGGAGGTCAGCTTCGACCATGCCCCGCCCCGGACATTCGATGTGATCGTAGGCGCCGACGGAGTGCACTCGAACGTGCGGCGACTCGTGTTCGGCGCGGAGGAGCAGTACAGCTCATTCCTCGGCGCCAATCTGGCTGTCTTCTCCCTGCCCAAGGTGCTCGGGCTCGACCGCCGCATCATTGCCTACCTGGACGTCGGCCGGCTCGCGGCCACCTACAGCGCCAGGCACCTCCGCGATGCCCGGGCCCTGTTCCTGTTCCGCACAGAAAATCAGCCGGAATACGACCGGCACGATGTTCCCGCCCAAAAGAACCTGCTCCGGGCAGCGTTCGACGGCCTGGACAGCCAGGTCGACCTCTGGCTGGAAGAACTGGAAAACTCTGATGCTTTCTACTTCGACGCCATCACCCAACTGTCCTTGGAGACCTGGTCCCGCGGCCGGGTCACGCTTGTCGGGGACGCCGGGTACTGCCCTGGAGCCGTGGTGGGCGGAAGCACCAGCCTCGCCATCGTCGGCGCCTACGTCCTTGCCGGCGAACTCACCCAAGCCGGCAATAGCTACAGCCGTGCGTTCCCGGCCGCTGAACGTGAAATGCTCGCCTACGTGCAAGGCAGCCGCTCCCTGGCCCGGCACACGGCGCGGATCCTTGTCCCGGCGAACAAGACACAAGTCTGGGCGCTCGTCCACGGCACCCGGCTGGTATCCCGTCTTCCCGTCCGACTGGCCCGGGCCGCCGCCCGGTTTAGCAACCAAGGCCTGCGCCTGGCCGATTCAATGAAACTCAAGAACTACCCTTAGCCGCCGCCAGGCTGGTGCCGCCCATGCGCCGGCAGTACCTCCGATCCGCTACCGGCGTCCGGAAACCCCGCACTCCGGGCCGCCGGCATCGGCCCAAAACAGTCATGGCATGGGCACAACGGCGGGACCGCGCTGAAGATTTGTACTCTCGCTGATCCTCAGGCGGCCTCTGTTGATAACGCCTTTTCGGCCGAACCGTGTTGAGACGCCAGGCATTGGGGGCGCGGCCAGCCAGCCCATTGCGGGACCTTTCGTTCGCGCGATTACGGCGGCTATGATCCGGGATCATGAGCTCAACCCGGGTGCTGCCCGGTGCGCCAAGGTTTCCGTCTTTGATTCGCCGGTAACCATGGCATCCCTGGCCGGGGAGATCGGCGGCGAGATCGCGGTGGTGGCCAATTCCGTGGCCGACGAGGGCCGCCATGCAGGGGAACTGTACCAGCGTGGGATCAGCAAAGCGGACGGGCTCGCTGTCGTCATGGCCCGTCTCGGCATTGCACGCGAAAACACCGTAGCCATCGGCGACGGGGCCAACGACCTGGAAATGATCGCCCTCGCAGGCGTCGGCATCGCGATCGAAGGATCCCTTCCCGAGCTTGTCGCAATCGCCGACCGCACGACTCCCGGCCCACGGGCGGAAGGACTCGTCGGAGCCTTCACCGGACTTGGGCTCATCTGACCAGGCCCGTTACCGCCTCGTATCACCGGCGATTGAGGACATCTCACATTGCTTGGCGATTCGAGACGACGCCCCCGGCAACCCGTCACCCACCGTTGAAACCCACATTGGGTACGAGGCCGGCGCGAGGGAGGTACTGGGCAAGGGGGGTATTGTCAGGAACTCTCTTGGCCCTTCCTGAAGGGTGGAAACTGATACAACCGGTCACGGAATGCCTTACCAACGGTGGGCATCGCTCTGGCCATGTTCATCGTCTGCCCGGACGTCCCGAGAGGAAAATCCGTGACCCAGTCTGACCCCACCATGACCCGGCCGGTCACGCCTGGCTTTCCGGACCGGGCAGGTGCTCGGACCACGCTGTTGCTGTGCGCTCTCGGCTTCTTCCTGATCACGCTGGACATCACGATCGTGAACGTCTCCCTGACCAGCATCAGGCGCGAGCTCGGTGGCGACACGTCCGGGCAGCAGTGGATCATCGACGCGTACACGTTGACCTTCGCGTCGCTGCTGCTCTTTGCCGGGAACCTGTCAGACCGGATCGGCGCCAAACGCGCACTTGCATGGGGAATCGCGCTCTTCCTCCTGTCCTCGCTCGCATGCGCGGGAGCACCCACTCTCGGCATCCTTATCGCCGCCAGGGTCTTCCAGGGCGCGGGTGCGGCGGTTATGCTGCCGGCTTCGATGGCGCTGATCCGCGAGGCTTTTCCGGATCCGGTACGCCGCACCCATGCGCTGGGGTTCTGGGCCGTGGGAGGCGCCATCGCTGGCGCAGTGGGTCCCTCCGTCGGGGGTCTGCTGACCACCCTGGACTGGCGTCTGGTTTTCGGGATCAACCTTCCGGCGTGCATCGCGATGCTCGTGCTGGTGGCCAGGGTCACCAAATCGCCCGTACGGCCAACACCGTTCGACTGGGCCGGTCAGGCCGCGTCACTGACAGCCCTGACCGCGTTGATGTACGGGCTCATCACCGGAGGGTCCCAGGGATTCGGCCCCGGACCGCTCTTCGTCCTGACCATCGCCGCCGCGGGCATCGCAGCATTCCTCCTGATCCAGGCCCGCGTGAAACACCCGATGATGCCCTTGAGCTTGTTCGCCCCCGCCGGTATGCGGATCTCCCTGACGGCAGGCTTCGCATTCATGGTCGGGAACTTCGGCAGCGTCTTCACCGTCAGCCTGTTCCTGCAGCAGCATCTTGGCCTGCCCCCGCTCCTGGCCGGCCTGGTGTTCCTGCCCTCTTCGGCGTTCAGCATCACCGGCAACATACTCAGCGGCAGACTCGCGAACCGGTTCGGCCCGCGCGTTCCCGCCGTCCTCGGGCTCACCTCCATGGCCACCGGGCTCACGGCGCTGCTGCTCACGGCACCGCTCGGCTCTCCCCCGCTCGTCGCAGCGTTGCTCATCCTCAACGGACTCGGCGGATCAACCGCCATGCCCCCGATCACCTCAGTAGTCCTGGCAAGCGTCCCCGCGGAGCGGGCCGGCACTGCCAGCGCCGTGTTCAACACCTTCCGTCAAGTCGGCGGCGCCGTAGCCATCGCCGTCTTCGGCAGCCTCCTCGCCTCACCGGCAGGCTTCATCTCCGGGATGCAAGTAAGCTTCACCATCGCCGCGTCCGCCCTGGTCCTCGCAGCCGTGGCCTGCCTGTTCATCCCCAGGCCTGTGACACACCACTAGACCAAATGAGGAGGCTCCAACTGTGGCCGAGGACACAACGTTCCCGTCCCGGTAGGGCAGGGCGTTCTGTCCTCACCGGGGAGTCTCCAGGTGTGGCCGCGATCGGAGCTGGAGGGTCGCCAATCTGGCTCCGGACTCAGGAGCGCCCAATGCCGTAACGTCCGGCATTGCGCACTCCTGCAAGTATCAGACGGCGTCCAGGGAGATGGCGGACCTCGGCTTCCAGTTCAGCGGCGGCTTCGGCGAAGATTGCGGCGGGACGGGCGTATAGGCCGGAGCGGCTGGCGACAACGGCTTTGAGTTCTGGCCTGGGTTCTCCTTCAGGAAATGTATCGATGAGGGTCAGATGTAATCCAGGGTGCTTCGACAGGTCGGGTCCGGCCAGAATAGGCAGGCCGGAGCGGCCAGCGAACGAGCGGTCCTGGAGAGCGTGGTCACCCCAGACCTGCCAGGACGACGACGAGTGCAGGATCCGCGGCGGACTCGCCACAGACGCCCACGGCCTTGTCACCGGCCGACTTCGCGCCGTCGACGATCAGCTGGACAAGGCGCAGCACGGCTGCCTGCCAAGGGCGTTGAGTCCCGCCAGCGGGCCGAGCATGCGGTCCGCGGCCATCGCATAATGAGTCCGGTCATTGGTGCCGATGGAAGTGAATTCCACCTCCTGCAGGACGCTGCTGGCAGTGGGCGCCGCGGATGGGACCTCCACCATGACGCCATGGGTCTTCAGACCCGCCGCGGCGCACAGACCGGCCCGATCAGAGTTCAGAAGTTTGGAACCCTACTCCGGGTCGACGCGCACAGTGGCCGCGCGGGTCCTCGCCGAGATCATCGGCGGTAGATACGGGCTTCCTGCGTACTTCCTGGCATACGCTGCGTCGATGCGGTTGTTGATCTCGCCGTCCACGGGGGTGAACGCGACTTCAGCGTCGACGCCGCCGGCCCGGATGCGCCCGGCCCTTTGCGTCAGCGCGGACCGGTGCCAGCGGGAAGCGGTCCCGTTGTACGCGCGGACGTACACGTCGCCGTCGACGACGACGGACCAGATCCAGGTCGGCGTGCCGGGCGTCTTGCCGTCATCGCGGTAGGGAGAAATATGAAAGTCGTCGGTGGTGCCGATCTGCTCGAGCTGCTCAGTGGTCCACGAGGTCATGCGTTCTTCGTCCTCCTGCCTACTTGCCGCTGTACACCGGGAACGCGGTGGCGTCACCGTAGTCTTTGGCATCCAGGTCCCGCAGGGCGGTCATGTCCGTCTGGGAGATCTCGAAGTCGACTTCGGTGTTGGACCGCATGTGCTCCGGGTTCGCGGTCTTCGGCAAGGACACAGAGCCCAGCTGCAGGGTGTAACGAATGCACAGCTGCGGTACGGTCACGCCGTACGTGCCGGCCATCGCCTGAACCACGCCATTCTTCATGATCTCCCCGTGCGCGATCGGCGAGTAGGCCTGGACCAGGATGTCCTTGCCCGCGCAGTAGGCCAGCAGGTCCGCCGGGGTGTTGCCCGCGTGAACAAGGAGCTGGTTCACCTGTGGAACCACTGTCGCGGTGGACAGGATGTTCTCGATGTCTTCCTGCAGGAAGTTCGACACCCCGATCGAGCGGATCTTGCCGGCTTGGTGCGCATCCTCCAGGGCATGCCATGCTTGGCGGTTCCCGTCGGCGTAGTCGCCGCCGCGGAAGTCGTCCCACGGCTGCGGAGAGTGGATCAGCATCAGGTCGATGTAGTCCAGGCCCAGCGTCTGCAGCGACCCGTCGATCGCGGCCACCGCGCCGTCGTAGTCTTTGATCCCGGCAGCCAGCTTGGTGGAGAGGAACAGCTCTTCGCGCGCGACGCCGCTGGTGCGGATGCCCTCGCCGACGCCACGTTCGTTGCCGTAAGCCTGTGCGGTGTCGACGTTGCGGTAGCCGATCCCGATCGCGGCCTTCACCGCATCAGCAGCCTTAACGTCGTCGATGAACCAGGTGCCGAGTCCGAGCTTGGGGATCTCGACGCCGTTGGACAGTGTGTAGTTTTCGTTCAGGATGCTCATGCGTTATCTCCAGTCTTCGGCAGCGCCCCGTACACGGCAACGGTGACGGGCTCGAGCCACTCATTACTGACACCCTCACCCGGGGTGATGAAGGCGACGTGCGAGAACCACGAGTCGGCCTTCGCGCCGTGCCAGTGTTTTGTGCCGGCGGGCACCCGGATCACCGTTCCCGGCTCCATGCTGACCGGGGGCTTGCCCTCCTCTTGGTACCAACCGCTGCCCGCCGTACAGATCAGGATCTGGTCGCCGCCGCCTGCGGTGCCGTGGTGGATGTGCCAGTTGTTGCGGCAGCCCGGCTCGAAGCTCACGTTGCTTACGGGCACGCTCCCCGAGGTGAGCGGGGCAAGGTAGCTCTGCCCGGTGAAATACTGCGCATAGGCGTCGTTGGGTTCCCCGAGCGGGAAGATCTGGTCAAATTCGTTGTCAGTCATTGTCGTTATTCCCTCTGCTGCGATCAGCGGTTGACGTAGTTCATGTGCTCGGCGTTGTAGCGGTCGCCGTGCACGCCGATGCGCCGGGCAAGGCTGTCGAGGTCGGAGCGTTCGTCGGCGGACAGCGCGACCTGGGTTGCCACGGCGTTTTCCCGGATCCGCCCGGTGCTTCGGGTGCCGGGAATCGGTGCGATCCAAGGCTGCTGCGCGAGTAGCCAGGCGAGGGCGATCTGGCCTGGCGCCGCGCCCTTCGCCTCGGCGAGGCCCTTTACATGGTCGACGAGCTTCTGGTTGGCGGCCAGGTTTTCAGCCTGGAACCGCGGGACACGGTTGCGGACGTCGCCCTCGGTAAATGCCGTGGCTGAGTTGACGGTGCCGGTGAGGAAGCCTTTGCCGAGCGGGCTGAACGGTACGAAGCCGATGCCGAGTTCGGCCAGGGTCGGCAGTACCTCCGTCTCGGGATCGCGTGTCCAGAGCGAGTATTCGCTCTGGACGGCGGTGACCGGGAAGGTCGCATGTGCCTTTCGGATAGTCTCCGCTGAAGGCTCCGACAGGCCGAAGTGCTTCACTTTGCCCTCGGCGACAAGCTCACCAACCGTACCCGCGACGTCCTCGATCGGCACGTCGGGGTCGACGCGGTGCTGATAGAACAAATCGACCGCCTCGGTTCGGAGCCGTTTCAGGGACGCCTCGGCTACGCGGCGGATCTGCTCGGGCCGGCTGTCCAGGCCGACGCTTTTGCCATCCCGGATGTCCCAACCGAACTTGGTGGCGATCACCACCCGGTCGCGGACCGGCTCAAGCGCCTCACCGACGAGCTCCTCGTTGACGTACGGGCCGTAGACCTCAGCCGTGTCGAAAAACGTCACGCCTTCCTCAACGGCCGAGCGCAGCACTGCGATCATCTCCTCCCTGCTGCCAGGGTTGGGCCCGTAGCTTTGGGACATGCCCATTGTGCCCAGCCCGATCGCGGAGACCTCCAGGCCCTGGCCAAGTGTTCTGACATGCATGATCAGTCCTTCCTAGTAGTGGTGTCGTCAAGCAAGTGCCGCGACGGCGACGCGGTCACAGTGGCGGCGAGGCTCGCCAGCAGCTGAAGCCGCTGCTCGCTCGGCGAACCGGACTCAGCGGTGTAGATGAGGAATGAAAGCCCCGGCTCGGCGGTGAGTTCCAGACCCTCGTAGCTGAGGGTGAGATCGCCGACTTCGTGGTGGTGGAAGTCTTTTGTACCGGAGCCGTGGCGGCGCACGTTGTGTGCGCCCCATCGCTTGCGAAACGCATCGCTGAGGGTGGAAAGCTCTCCGACAAGGTCGTGGAGCTGCTTGTCGCGGGGATCATGACCGGCCTCCGTGCGCAGGATCGCCACGGTGACGTCGGCGGCCGCCTCCCAGTCCGGGTAAAACACCTTGGCCCGCTCGTCGAGAAAGCAGTACCGGGCGAGGTTCCCCTGCCCGGGACCGTCGAAGACTTCGTCATACAAGGCGCGCCCCAGGGCGTTGGTCGCCAAGATGTCCATTCGCCCGTTGCGTACGAATGCCGGGCCGTTCACGATGACGTCCAACGCGCGGGTCAAGCTCTCCCTCGCCACCCACGTCCTCGGCTTGCGCCGGCGCACGGGCTGCGCACCGCCGTTCGCAGCGCGGGCCAGATCAAACAGGTGCTCGCGCTCGGCGTCATCGAGCTGAAGCGCCCGGGAGACCGACTCCAGTACAGAGTCGGAGACTCCTACGAGATTGCCACGCTCGATCTTGGCGTAGTACTCCGGGCTCACGTCCGCGAGCATCGCGACCTCGCCCCGCCTCAAGCCCGCGACGCGACGGTGGCCCGATACCGCCAGCCCGGCCTGCCCGGGGCTGATGTTCGCACGACGGGACATGAGGAACTGGCGTGCTTCGTCCCTGCTGTTCATGCAGACAACGCTATTTCGGCCATGGCCGCGGTGGGAGTCCCTGCTGGTACACCCTTCACTAGAGACTCCCTCTGCTATGGCGGGAGCGATGGAATGGGGGCATCCGCGAAACTACGCCAAGGAGAGATCATGAGCACCGACGAGCAGGAAACCGGCTGGACCGGTGGGAAGAACGCATTCGGCGACTTCGCCCCGGGAATGGTCCATTACACCGACAAGGTCCTTTTCGACGAAGTGTGGGAACGGGCAGGGCTTTCCAAACGCGACCGGAGCCTGATTACCGTCGCCGCATTGACGGCCACGGGCAAGATGGACCAGCTGAAATTCCACCTCGGCTTCGCCCGCCGGAACGGCGTCACCGACGACGAACTCAAGGAAGCACTCCTGCAGCTCTCGTTCTACACCGGCTGGCCCAACGGCATGGGCGCGACGACCGTGCTGAAGAACATCATCGAGGACGAAGACTGGGCCCGCGCTTCTCCTGACCGCTGAACGGCCGGAGGCCTCGACGCTCGTCCTGACGTCGGCTGCGACAACCGGCCGGTCGGCTTGAAGGACTTTTCCTCGGGATCAAACAAGACCACCACTCAATCCCGGGCCAGCGCGGGCGGGAACCTTCACGGCTGACCAACACGGGTCCATCAATGGAGCACTGACACTTGCCGCGCCGAATGCCTCGGACCTGGGCTTCAGTTGCCCCAGCGGGCAAACCGTGACCCTCGCCAGCGTCGTGTACTCCGGCGTCACCATCACCGATGCCACCTCCGGCGCGACGTTCGCGTTCGACAAGGCCTTCACAGGCGCCAACCCACTCGTACCCTAACAATCTGGGTCCTTTCGAGGCCTCAACCAGCCCCGGTCCCGCTCATCGGGACCGGGGCCGGGACGTTAATCAGGCCAAGCCTCAGGCAGGCCCGGACACAGCGCTCCCCGAGGAAATTTTAAGTAGGCCTCACTCGCGCGGCCGGGGGTCGGAATGCTGTTCAATCATGGCAAGGACCACCGGCCGGAGGTGGGTTAGCCTGGCCAGCAGGCCAGCTGCCGGACGGGGCCAGCAGCGGGAGAAGCTCCAGAACCCGGAACCAACGGAATTCTCCAATCCCTGACGCGCGCTGGCCCCCGGGGGTGGAACAGGCGGCACCACTGCCGCCCCTGCCGACGGACCCCTCCCCTACAAGCCAAGGGCCCCGAGCCGGCTGCTTTTATCCGGTTTTTCAGATAAAAGCGGACAGTGCGCGATGAGCTCGGCCGTGACCGCATCCCCTGTGATCATGAACTGGCCGTCGATGTCATCATTGGCTCCATCGTCTTACCGCCCAGGGCCGGGTAATGCCCTCGGCGAACGCGCCGGATGCCCGGAGCATCGTATTGGACCTTGACCAGGCTGACGGGCTCGACAAGGACGGCCCCGGCGGCGAGTTCATCCCGGAGGAATTGACCGTGCAGGTCATCCCCCAGGCCAATGATGAATTCACCTGCTACTCCTGTTTCCTGGTCCGGCACCGGTCCCAGATCGCGCGCGAGAAGGAAGGGCACGCCTACTGCATCGAATGTGAAGACTGACCGGACCCGTAACCCCTTAAGGAACCGGGGTTACCCGCTAAGTCATCGGCGGCCGGATTGCCGACCTTCAGCGCCCGTGCCTTCTCGGCGAGCACGACGGCGTAGTCGTCCGCCAGGCTTTCGTGGAGAAGGTGCCTATTGGTGGACGTGCAGATCTGGCCCTGATGCAGGAAGGAGCCCAGGTCTCCGGCCGCGGCGGCGGTCTCGACGTCGGCCGGGCGCAGCACGATCTGGGCGCTGTTGCCTCCGAGCTCGAGCAGAACCCGTTTGAAGTGCTGGGCTGCGAGCTGGGCCACCTTCCAGCCGCCCTCCGTGGAACGGTGAAGGAGATGGTCCTGACTTCCCGGGCACTCACGGCGGCCTCGCCCACGGCCGGTCCGCCGGGAAGCGGCTGCAGGAGGCCTTCGGGCAGGCGGGCTTCCACGAACACGCGCACGACGGCGACTCCCCCGCCGAGGCTCATCCTCAGATCCGGTTTCAGCAGCACGGCGTTACCCAGGGCAAGGGCCGGTGCCACGGACCGGACCGCAAGAATCGGCGGATCGTTGAACTGGGTGATCACGCCAGCAACCCCGGAGGGATCCGCAGGACGAAAGACCCAGGTGGTGCCGTTACCGCCCACCTGCAAGCCATTCGCGAAGACCCGGCCCGACCACATCGCTGAACCCAGAATGCCCACGTCCGCGCTCCAGCGAACAGCCTGGCCAGCCGTCCGAAACCAACATGGACCGGGTGAGGCGACCCGCCTCTTGAGCGGATCTTTAAGCAACCTTTATGCAATCCTGACCTGATCCCTGCACCGTCCTAAACCCGTTGCACCACCGTGGAATCAACAGCAACACAGAAAGCACAGCCACCACGGACCACACGGAAACGGACAACGATCATGGGTCTGAACCTGAAAACCACCACCGGCAAGGTCATCGCCTCCCTGGCCCTCGTCGGCACCTCCGCCGGCGTCGCAGGACTGGGCACCTACGGTGCCTTCACGTCGTCGACGTCGGCCAGCGCCGCCGTCGGATCCGGAACCGTCAACATCGCCCTCGGCGCGACCGGAGCCACCAACCGCCTTTCCGTCGCCGCCGCTGGCCTAGTTCCGGGAGATACGATCCAGCGCGCGGTAACCCTGTCCAACGCGGCTGGCAACCAGAACCTCTCCGCCATCACTCTGACGACCGCTACGACCACGACGAGCACGAAATTGGACTCCGACGCGACCAACGGCCTTCAGGTGGTCGTGGACAGGTGCTCCACCGGCTGGGTCGAAGCCGGCGCCACCCCCGCTTACACCTACACCTGCTCCGGAACCACCAGCACGGTTCTGGCCTCGCACGCCGTCATCGGCGCGAACATGGCCCTGTCCAACCTGTCCTCCCTGGCCGCGGGCAACACCGACAGCCTCCGCGTGACAATGACCCTCCCGGCGACTGCGGACAACACCTTCCAGATCCTGAGCAGCACGGTCGGGTTCACCTTCACCGGCACCCAGCGCACGGCCACCGACCAGTAGTACCCCCTGATCAGCCCTCCGCCGTAGTCTCCCGCCTCGGCGGAGGGCGCTCCACCTGAAAGCACCGGACCCCAAAGAAAGCCAACTCTCCATGCACAAACCATGCAGCACCTCCCACACGAAGTGCCGGCAATGATCTGGCCGGACGTCCCGCCCCTCCATCGGCGAAACGAACCCGAACGCCCTCACCCGGTCCCGGACCACCAGACACTCCGGCGTCTGGCCGGCGACATGCCCGGCACCGACGCCACCGCCCGATTCGCCGCAACGTACACCAGAATGCTCCCGGCCCGGATCGAACGGATCAACCAGACCCCGGACAAGGACGATGACGACAAGGCCATCGACACGATGCCGGCTTGACGATCAGCTCCGCCGGGCAACTTCCCACAACTTCGTCTTGATAGACCCGACTGGCGCCAACGTCCCGACTCCGACACGATGATCGTCCACGTCGCGTTGGCGTTCACAATGACCTTTGGGGCGTTCGACGGCGTACGGGTGCCGATACTGTGGCGGCCCGAGTAGGGTCTGATCGTGTTGATAAGCAGCGAATCATCGCTGTTCTCTTCTATCCATCCGGCACACTCTTGTTCCTTGAAATTAGGGTCGGTGGCCGACGTTGCCCTATCCAGCCACCCTCAGCGTGAGCTACCCTGAGGTGACCTGAGGGAGTGCTTTTCCGAGGCGAGTTTGAGATGCCCGGTCGGTTCAGGATCCAAGGCGCGGGAGTCATACTCTCCGCCGGCGCTCGGTTGTTTCGGTGGACGCTATCAGGAGGACAATCCGAGGATCCGGTCGGGGTGGAATGCCGTCCAAACCAGTCCCGCTGTGATGGCCGAGGTCAAGGTCATGGTGATGATTCCCGTTATGCCCTCGGTCCATGGCAGGGCTGAGCCGGGAAGGGCGTCGAAGAACCTCGCGTTCGCGCCAGTGATCGTTGAAACATGTATGGGTGCAAGATACGCAGAAACTCAACGATTCCTAGGCAAGATCGCACTTGTCTGGCGGTCCGGCGCGCCGCCGTCGAGCCCTCGTTGAACCCGCCAGAGCAGATTGCCAGGGTCTGGATCTCGGCTGCGGGATTCGTGGTCGCGACCGCGAAGATGGTCCTGAACCTCTGGTAAACCTTTGGCCGATGACTGGTCCAGCCACATCGAACCAGCGCCGGCGGGATTCATTTAGGCTGCCTCTGCCGGCGGCTTGCCTCTGCTGTGCAGCCTGAGTTCCCCGCCGTCGCTCGTCATCATGCCCGATCTTCGCGCGATCGAGCCTGCCTTATACGCCCGGAGTGGGCTGGGCCGCGACCCAGCGGGCAAAAGAAATCTAACGATCGCTTGGTATTCTCGGGCACGCACCGTTGACGGACATTCGAATAGCCCAGCTCGGCTTCCTATCGAGGACTCAGACCGCGGTTTGGGTGGCCACCCGAGTCGGTTCAGGAGCGGCTACAAACAGTCGTGGTAGCTATTTGTGCAATTCGCATACAGCGTCGACCGCCGTAGCCTGCTCGTTCGCGGCTATGACAACGGGGAGATCTTGGTCACGTCACAACGTGGATGATTGTGATTCGGAGAATTGCCAATAGTTGGCGAAGGTGCTGCCGCCTACCGTCATTACATGCAAAAGCCTCATTGTCGAGGCCACCGCAGAACTGCGGCCCCCCAGCAACGTTCTACGGCTTGCCCAAGTACATCCGAACTACAGGAGCGTTCCCCGATGTCCAAGACGCTGTCCGACCCTAGTGTAGGCCCTGCGCCAAGTGCCGCCGAATCCCATCTCAAGGGAAATATCGGTTTTCTAAATCTCGTCTTCACGGTTCTCGCATACAACGGGCCCATGGTGGTCTTCCTCGGGTTTATTCCCGTGGCAATCCTTCTGGGCAACGGCATCGGGACACCCACCATGTTCATCGTCTGCGGGATAATCGCAGCCCTTTTCTCCGTCGGCCTCGTCACGATGGGTCTGCGTCTCCCGAAGCCAGGCGGGTTCTACACTTACGCCGCGGCAGGGCTCGGGAAGGTCGTCGGGCTCGGAACCGGATACACGGCGATGATCTGCTACTACGCCGCAAATCTCTCCGCCTACGCCCTTGGTGGAGTAGCTAGCCAGTCGCTCATCCATGACGTCCTCGGAGGACCGGACTTTCCGTGGTGGCTCTACGGCGGCGTCATGTTCGTCATCGTCTCGGTTCTCGGCTACCTGAACATCGACTTCTCCGCCAAGATCCTCACAGTCTTCCTGGCTCTCGAACTGCTCCTGATGATCGCGTACGACATCTCCGTCATGGCAAAGGGCGGCGCGCACGGTTTTGGACTCGACAGCTTCCAGCCCCTGAATATTTTCAGCGGATCCATCGGTATCGCCTTCCTTTTCGGCATCGGTCTCTACGGCGGATTCGAAGCGACAGTCATCTTCCGGGACGAGGTCAAGCGCCCCGAGAAGACGGTCCCCCGTGCGACGTTTGCGGTGGTGGCAATCCTGGCTGTCCTCTACTCACTGACCGCATGGGTGTTCATCAATTCATACGGCGCGAACGCCATCATGGACGTTCTGAACAACAACCTTGTTGGAGCGTCCAGCGACAGCGTCAAGCAGTTCACCGGAACCGCGGCGTACTATGCGGCGACGACTTTGCTCATGACGAGTTCCTTTGCCTTGGCGATCGCCAGCCACAATATCGTCTCGCGGTACCTGTTCAATCTCAGTGCCGACGGTGTTCTCGTCAAGTCCTTGGCCCGCGTTCATGGACGCCATGGCTCACCGCACCGCGCTTCAATTGCCGTCAGCATCCTGGCAGCGGTTGGCATCGCCCTCTTCGCCGGAATCGATGGCGACACTGCCTATGCCCGACTTTCAGGTATATACGCATTCGCCTTCACAATCCTGATCGTCATCGCCGCACTCGCGATCACTGTCTACCTCGTCAAGAACCGGGCTCGAGGCCGCACCCTCTGGCCTGCCCTCTCCAGCGGAGTCGCGTTCGTCTTTCTCGCCATTGCGATGGTTTTGGGCATCATGAACTTCGGTCTTCTCACCGGGACGGATGGCTGGATTACATGGGTCCTTCTGGCGGTCATATTCGGCCTCATCGCTGTCGGCATGATCATGGCGGCCGTGTACCGGAAACGCCGGCCGGAGGTGTACGCGAGAATCGGTCGCGATGACGCCGGCGATATGGTCCCGGATCCGGGCAAGTAGGCATGGTATCGAATCCCGGCCCGTGGCTTTGACGGCGAAAAGTTCCTGAAGTCAATTACTGTTCCGATCCTTGTTACCGCGGGGGAATTTGATACGTGCACCCCTGGTTCGGCCGGACATTATGCATCACTTCCGCCGGACGGCGTCGTGGAGATCTTCCGTGGCGGACCGCACGGTCCTCACTACGAACTCCGCGAAACGTTCATGGAGACTGTCGGCAGCTGGGTGGCGTCCATTGAAAATCGCAGCACCGGTCAGGGTCTGTAGTCGCACCAGGTTGTTCACCAGACGGGGTCCTCCGTGCCTGAGATGATGCGAGGAGGACCTTCTTTGAGAGTCCTTCGGGCGTACCGCCGCTGCCCAAAGGAAGCGGATTTAGCGCTCGCTCGGGCGCCAACCAGACAAGCCACGTCGTTACTGCCGGCTCTGGCGATCCGCAGCCGAGACCGCTGCGGGACGCACCTTTTGTCAATCTCCAATTGTCCATGCCCACCGCAGAAGGCCGGGCCGGCGCATGCCTTCTCCTGAGTTCGCCTGCGCCTCCTAGAATCGAAATCCAACCATGAACAAAGCTGAGATCCGTCCTCCGCACAAGCTGTTTCGAAGCCAGGATATCCTCGCCGGAGACCTGGTCGAAGCCCGTAAAGACGGGGTGTTGCACTTCTCCGGCGAGGTGGCCGAGGTCCACCCCACGATGGACCTGTTCTGGATCGTGCGCGATGACGGGATCCGCAGGATCATCGAATTCGAGCGGTTCGAGGTGAACCGCAGTCATCGAGAGCCGGATGCCGGGAAACCCTCCATGGCGGACGACCGGAATATTTCCTACGCGTCGTCGGCAGAGTCATAAATATTCCCATTCAACGTGATTTCCCTGAGGCCTAGTGTCATTACACCGACCGAAGGACGCATACCCCACACGGCAGATCGTTTTCGCCGTGTCCGAGCACAGCAGCCAATTCTGCGCAGAAAGTAAGGCCACATTTCCATGAACAGCAATCGATCTTATGACTACATCATCATCGGCGGCGGCTCCGCTGGCGCGACTCTAGCCCGCCGACTCGTTGAGGACCCGAATGTCAGTGTGTGTCTGATCGAAGGGGGTCCGGCATTCGAGGATGACCCGAAAGTACTCCTTCTTAAGGAGTCCCTGGCGCTCGTCGGAAACCCGAAGTACGACTACGACTACACGATCACGCCGCAGGAGCGGGGAAATTCACTCCTGCGGCTGAGCCGGGCGAAGATGCTTGGCGGGTGCAGCTCCCACAACGACAGCTGGGCACTGCGTGCACCGGACGCCGACATGGATCGCTGGGCGGAACTGGGCGCCGAAGGCTGGGATGCCGCGAGCGTAGGTCCTTACTTCGACCAAGTCTTCAAGGATCTGCGGGTCCACAAGGTCACCCAGAACGCGGAGCTGTCCAACGCGTGGATCGAAGCGGCAAACGAGCAAGGATTCAAAACGATCGACAATACGGTCGGCGACTACAGCGAAGGCATCTCCTGGGTGTCTCTGAACGAAGACGACGGCGTGCGCGTTTCCACGGCAGTGGCCTACCTCTACCCGACCGCGGAGCTGCCGGGCAACCTCCACCTCCAGCTTGAGACCCTCGCCCACCGGATCGTCGTCGAAAACGGCCGGGCCGTCGCCGTCGAGACCAATCAGGGAACCTTCCACGTCACCCGCGAGATCATCGTCTCCGCGGGCGCCATCGACACGCCAAAGCTACTCATGCTCTCCGGTATCGGGCCCGCAGAGCATCTCAAGGAACTCGGCATCGACGTCGTGCAGGACCTTCCCGGCGTCGGCTCGAACCTCTCGGACCACATCGAAACCCCCGTGATCTGGGAATCCGCGAAGGACGCGGGCGAGAGCATCAACGGGCTCGACCTTGGCATGTACGCCGATGTCCTTGATGAGGGAGAGTTCAGCATCCAGGTCACCATCGGCCACTTCACCTACTGGCTCCACACCGAGCCGTTCGATGAACTGCCCAGCCCCCCGAGGGCCTTCACCTTCGCCCCGAATGTCGCGCGTCCGGCCAGCAAGGGCACCATCCGCCTTGCCTCGGCCGACCCCAAAGACAAGCCCATCATCGATCCGCGCTACTTCACCGATCCGGAAGGCCGGGACGAGAAACTCCTGGTCGAAGGCATTCGTCTGGCCCGCCGCCTCGCCAAGACGGAAGCCCTCAAGGACTGGATCGTCAAAGAAGTCGCCCCGGGCCCGGAGCTCGAGAGCGACGAGGAACTGGGCGCTTTCGCCCGGCGCTATTCGAACACCGTGTACCACCCCAGCGCGACCTGCAAGATGGGCGCAGCCGAGGACCCCACAGCGGTTGTCGACCCGCGCCTGCGGGTACGGGGAGTAGACGGGCTCCGCATCGCTGACGCGTCGATCTTTCCGGAGCTTGTCCGCGTCAACCCCAACATGACCGTCGTCATGATTGGCGCCCGGGCAGCAGACCTGATCAAGGAGGATAACGCATGACCGCTCCGGTCCGGTACCAGGACTCCCCCACCAACGCCACCCGCGGCGAACTGGCTCATTTTGTCGACGGACGGTGGATCACATCCGAAGGCACCTTTCCCATAGTCGATCCAGCGACCGGCCTCGAAGTCGACCTGTCGCCCGTTGCCGACGGCGAAACGGTCGACCGGGCGGTCCGTGCCGCGCGGCGGGCCTTCGAAGACTGGGGGAAGACCACCCCACGCGAACGAAGCGAATACCTCAACGCCCTCGCCGACAAGGTAAGCGCTGCGAGCGATGATCTGGCAACCACTGAAAGCTGGAATGTCGGCAAGCCGATTGCGAACGCCCGGGAGGAACTTCCGTTGCTCGTGGATCTTCTGCGATTCTATGCCGGTGCAGCCCGGACAGGTGATGGAACCCCCACGGGTGAGTATGAGCGCGGTACCACCTCGGTTCTCATGCGTGGGCCCATCGGCGTCGTAGGACTCATCACGCCGTGGAACTACCCGCTCCTCGAAGCGGTGTGGAAAATCGGTCCGGCACTGGCAGCCGGCAACACCATCGTCTTGAAGCCTTCCGAGCTGACCCCGTACACGACGGTTGCCCTCGCGCGCATTGCCCAATCGGTGCTGCCTCCGGGAGTGCTCAACGTGGTTCTTGGTGACGGATCCACCGGCGCGGCGATCGTTGATCACCCTGGTATCGGGATGGTATCCCTCACCGGCGACGGCTCCACGGGCAAGAAGATCGCTGCCGCGGCCGCCGCCACGCTGAAGCGCGTCCACCTCGAACTCGGCGGCAAAGCCCCCGTCCTGGTATTCGAAGATGCCGACATCGAACACGCCGCAGAGTATCTGGCAATCGCCGGGTTCACGAACACCGGACAGGACTGCACAGCAGCCTCCCGGATCATCGTCCACGACTCGGTCTACGAGCAGTTCACGGGCAGATTCGTCGAGCATGTCAGGAGGCTTCGCGTCGGCGACCCGGGTGACCCTTCAACGCAAATCGGCCCGCTGGTCGCCGAGCGACAGCTCGAACGGGTCCTCGGCTTCATCGACCGCTCACGTGCATCCGCGACCGTCCTGGCCGGAGGAAGCCGCATGTCCCGTCCGGGATTCTTCATCGAACCGACAGTACTTGCCGGTCTGTCCCAAACCGACGAGGTCATCCAAAAGGAGGTCTTCGGACCGGTGGTGACCATCCAACGGGCCAGTTCCGAAGACGAGATGCTCGGATGGGCTAACGACGTCGATTACGGGCTGTCGGCGAGCATCTGGACCCGGGACGTGTCCCGCACATTCCGGCTCGCAAAGAGACTTTCCTTCGGAACTGTCTGGGTGAACGACCATCTCACAACGGTCGCCGAAATGCCCTTCGGAGGTTTCGGCCAGTCCGGCTACGGCAAGGAACTCTCGGCGCATTCGATCGATGAATACTCACAAACCAAGCACATACTGATCAGGGATTCACACTAGTCACACAAGAAAAGGAGAGGAGGCCATGGTGGCCTCCTCTCCTTTTTGCACACGTTTTACTGCAGGCCGAAAGCGACGCCAGCACGATCAGGTCGTCTCAGACGATTTCCACTTGACCGGTCAGATGCCGGGTCTGATCGAAATCAAGCCGCCATTTCGCTCCAAACCGGTTCGGTCATTTTGCGGTAGACGGGACAGCCTCGCCACGCCTGCCCACTGTCCGGCCACGGTCCCGGGCGGTGACGTTACTTGTCTGCGGTGGTTCGTCTGTCCGCCTCGACCGGTGCCGGCACTCGGACCGTTTACCGTCGAAGATCAGCGCGCCTGCAAATGCACTCCACCGGGCACCATCTCCGCGCGCCTGCTTTCATCGAAGGACCTGGAGAAACCAAAAAGGGCTGGACGGCCGCGGTTGGTTCCGCGGCCATCCAGCCTTTTGGTGTGATTTCGCCTATTTCGTCAGGTGATCCATCCCGGCGAGGAGGCTGCCGGGCAGCGGCTTCGAGACGAACCCTCCATTGGCATTCCGCTCGCACCAGACGTGCCTGGTTTCGACAACGCAGGCCGGTGACGGCCCGTTGCCCATCGCCGTCCGGAAGAGGAATGAGGATGTCCCCAACTCCGCAATGCAGGATTCAAGGGTGAGGACGTCATCCTGGTGGATGGTCCCGGGGAATTCGGCGGAGCAGGCAACCACCGGCAGGGCAGACCCCCGTGCCAGAATGCTTCCGAGCGGCTCAAAGGCCTGCGCCAACCATTCGGACAAATTTTGCTCGTGCCAGCGAAAGACATTGGCGAAGTAGACCACGCCCGCCGTGTCAACGTCGCCGAGCACGACCCTGTGGCTGCGCTCATAAACAGTACCCACCATTCCTCCTGACGCGGACCTAATTCGGGAAAGCGGTCACCACTGGACGGAATGGCCGGGGATGACCGGGTCGAGTTCCCGGTTCCACCGGACTTCGGTCATATCCACTTCCAGCTGCTCACCGAGAAGCATCTGGCTGATGAGCTTACCCGTCATCGGACCTGAGGAGTTCCCGAAGACGTGGCCTGCCCCGACGATGAGCCCAGGGAAGATCTCGTCAACGATCGGGACCATGTCCGAAGTAAACGGAAGCACGCCGGCCCATACCCTGTCGATGCCGGCTCCCCGCAGACCGGGGAAGTCTGCGAGGATGTCCTCGGTAAGGGCGCTCAAGCCGCCGAGGGTGGGGAAAAGGTCGACGTCTCCCGGGTAGTCCATCGGGCAGCCGATGAGGATTTCGCCGTTCGCGCGCTGAGAGGCCAAGGTGAGAAGGGAGAAGCCTGTCTCCTCCTCGATACGGCTGCGGAACAGTTCGTCGTCCCAGCTGGGCAGGTTGCGGAACAGCGAATATGCCTTCGTGGCGTTAGGCCCGTACACCACGGGACGTATCTGGCGGGGAAGCGGTTTGGTCGCCATGATCTGCAGACGCTCACGCCCCACGGGAACGTCGTAGCCGCTGGCCTGCATCAGCTTCTGGGTCCATGCACCAGTCGCGATGACAACGGTGTCGGCGAAGAAATTTCCTTCATTCGTCTCTACACCGATGACACGGCCATCGGCCACGATCAGCTTCGTGACGGTGACGCCTTCCTGAAGGCGGGCCCCTTCGGCGCGTGCGCCGGCGGCAAGTGCAGCGACGACGGTAGGGGTGTTGATCTGTGCATCGTTCGCGCAGAAGCTCGCGCCCACGACGTCGTTGCGGACGGGGCCTACCAGGGACTTCACTTCTTTGCCGTCGATCAGGCTCATATCAAGCCCGTCGGCTTGGCGCGCGGCGACGAATTCCTTGAAGACGGCTTCCTGGCGGTCGTCATGGAAGTAGATCAGGCCTCCCTCTGCCCGGAATTCGAACGGGACCGGCAGGTCATGGCGTAGCTGGTCGTAAAGGTCCCGGCCCTTCAGGGATACATCGAGCGCCCACCCGGGGTTGCGGCAATGGAGCCAGACGAAGCCCGGGTTGCGGCCGGACGCGCCGTAGGCGACGTGCTTTTGCTCAAGCAAGGTGACGTTGAGACCTTCACGGGCGGCAAAGTACGCGGTGGATGTGCCGACAAGGCCTCCACCGACAACGAGTACGGAGCTGGACACTTAGCTGATCCTTTCGTAGATGTCGGTTTCGAAGTAGCTTGCGTTGTCAGCGGCTTCTTCAGGGTCGTGGTCTTCGAGGTTTTGGTAGTAGGCCTTGCGGGAGATCCGGTATTGGCCTGCACGGTTCATCTCGGCGAACATTTCGGCAGTCTTGACTGCAATGAGGTTCGGGTTGATGACCGAAAGCTCCCCGAGCTCCTTTCGTCCCCGCTGAACCGCCAGTTCATAACATGCCGAAACGATCGTGCAGCCGATCAGGACCGTCTCTGCACCCGTGCTCTTCATGACTTCCTTGACGGCCGTGTAGGTGTCGGTGGCACAGGAATCGGTGTCTTTGACCATGTCATCGACAAACCAGCCGACAGCTTCAACGCGGCGGCAGTTGGCGTCGGTTCCGTAGATCCGGAGCCGGTCTTCGATCTCCGGGACGGCCTTGTGGTGGTCCGTGACGATGGCATATCGGTGGCCGTACATGCGCGCGAGTGCTGTGGAGGCTTCGAGCGGTCCGATGACGGGGATGTTGATCAGTTCCCTGACTTCGGTGAGGGCCGGATCGTACAGGCAGCCGATGACGAGGGCGTCATAGCCGGCGGCCTCGATAGCCTTGGCGGCGCGGAGGATCTCGACCTCGACGACCTGCTTGGGAGCATAGTAGTCAAGGTTTCGGGGCCCGGCCTTCAGATGCCAGATGTCGAGCTCGGTGGTATCGCGGAGGGAGGATCTGAGGACCTCCAGGATCAGGTCGTCGTACGAGTCCGTCCCGAAAGGGTTAAGAAAGCAGATACGCAATGGTTTCATGCAAGGAGGCTATGCTCCGCCGTGCCGGCAATGAATAGGGATAGTTCCGAGAGAGCCGTGGAACATTTGGAGTTGTGCCGACAGGCAGGATTGCTGCCCTAAGGCTGCGACCTGGTGTTTCACTGTCTTTGGTAACTCTCATGAAGAGATGACCCGGTATTGGGGATCTGCCCAATGGCCCCCGAGCGAGGAGGGGATCAATATGGCAATGGACATGATCATCCCCGGCGGAAGCCGGCAGAGACTGGGAGAACACAGGAAATGACGGAAACGAAAGTGCAAGGCGCCACGGGGCTCTTCTTCGACGAATTTGAGATCGGGCAGTCGTGGACTTCGCCTGCTCGGACCATCACCGAAGCGGACGTGGTGTTGTTTGCAGGTATTTCGGGCGACTTCAACCCGCTCCACACCGACGAGGAGTACTCGAAGCGCACCCAATTCGGGGGTCGGATCTTCCACGGGCCTGGCGTGTTCGCCGTCGCCACCGGTCTCGAGTCCCGGCTCGGGATCAAGGAAGGCACGGCCATCGCGTTCCTCGGCATGCAGTGGAACCTCCGGGGGCCGGTGCGTATTGGAGATACCATCAGGGTCGAACAGTCTGTCGCCGCGCTCAAGCCTTCGTCTTCGAAGCCTGACCGTGGTGTTGTCACCTTCGACGTGGCAGTCCTGAACCAGAAGGACGAGGTCTGTCAGGAAGGCCAGTGGCTCGTTATGTTCAAGCGGGCACAATGATGGGCCGCACATTCTCCGACACCCTGCGTGGGCGGGCACGCGAGGACAGTTATCGCACAGCCATCCTCGACCACGACATCACCGTCACGTACAGGGACCTCGACGCCGCCACGGATGCCCTGGCCGCCAAACTCATCGATTCAGGAGTGCAACGCGGCGACCGCGTCCTGCTCATGGCTGACAATTCCGCCGCTCACCTTGCCGCCGCCTTCGGGGTCTGGCGGGTCGGGGCTGTCCTGACCACGCTCTACGCATCCTCAAGCACAGCGGAGATCGCCTACGCTCTCTCGCACTCGGAGGCTTCCCTCATCCTCGCCGACCAGCGGTCACAAGGCGCAATCGGAGGCGCGGCCCATGGCTTGCCGATCCTCACGGTCTCCAACGACGACTTCCGCGGCGTACCCGCCCGCACCGAATCACTTTTGCCGGTTGAGGTCGACGTCGATCCCGAAGCGCTGGCACTGATCTGCTACACCTCCGGCTCCACGGCCGCTCCGAAGGCTGTCATGCACTCCCACGCCGGCCTCCAGGGTGCTGCGGAATCCTACGCCTCGGTGTGGCACCTTGGACCGGCTGACCGCACCGTCGTTTGCCTGCCGATGGCCTGGGCCTTCGGGCTGGTGACCACCTCGATGGCCACCATGGTCGCCGGCGGCACGGTAATCGTGCTGTCCCGGACCAAACCGGAGCTCATCCTCGATGCTCTCAACCGGCTGCGCGGGACGTTCCTGGCCGGAGTGACAACGATGTTCGTCAAACTGGTCGACCATCTGGCCGAACGCGGCACGCTCCCCCTGCCCGACCTGCGCCTCTGCATTTCAGGCGGCGAGCCCCGCAACGAGCACGCCTTTGCCCGGTGGGTCGATCTCACCGGCTGCCCGGTCCATGACGTCTACGCAGCATCCGAATGTTTCCCTGCCGTCACCTACGACCCCTACGAGGACCCTCTCCCGGTCCCGGGATCCTCCGGCAAGGTCGCCCCGGGCAGCCAGATGAAGGTCCTGGACCCTGACGGTAAAGAGGTCGATCCCGGGGCCACCGGCGAAGCCCTCTGGAAGGGTCCGGCGCAACTCCTCGGATACTGGAAAAATCCGGAGCAAACCCGCAAAGCCCTCACAGATGACGGCTGGTACCGGACAGGTGACCTCGTCCGCGTGGACTCACGCGGGTACGTCTTCGTTGTAGGCCGCCTGTCGGACATGATCATCCGCGGCGGAAGCAACATCTCCCCCGCGGAGGTCGAGGCCGTACTCACCTCACACCCGTCCGTGCGCAGTGCCGCCGTCGTCGGCCTGCCCGATGAGAAGTACGGCGAGCTCGTTGCCGCTGCACTGGTCATGCAACGAGGGTTGTCAATGGACGCTGACGAGATGAAGGGTTTCTGCGCCGCACGCCTGGCAGGGTACAAGGTGCCAGGGACTTTCGTCGCGGTCGAATCGCTGCCGGTCAACAGCCGGACGGGGAAAGTGGACCGGAAGCAGCTCAAGGTCGAGCTGCAGACGACGGGAGCCGCAGCGTGACGCGCCTGAAGATTGCCGCAACGCAGTTCGCGCTCCGGCCCGAGACTTCGCTGGACGTATTCTTCGAGCATGTGTCGGATCTCGTCCAGCGGGCGGCGGGCGCGGGCGCTGAGTTGGTTCTCCTTCCCGAACTGGTGACCACAGGTTTGCTCGCCAGCCACCCCGACAGCGCCGAGCTCAGCCCTGACAGGGTGGACGAGGTGTACCGCACACTATTCCCCCTGATCGCTGACCACTATGTCGACCGGATGTCCGACCTGGCCCGGCAGTCCGGGACTGTCATCGCCGGAGCCAGCAACATCAGACTCCACGTGGACGGAAGCTTTCGGAACACCGCCTACCTCTTCCATCCGGACGGCAGGGTGGACGCGCAGGACAAGCTCCATCTGACCCCGCCCGAGCGGGCCATGGGCATCACGCCCGGCGACCGGGTCTCCTTGTTCAACGTCAACGGCTTCCGAGTCGCACTGCAAATCTGCGCCGACATTGAATTCCCTGAGGTGTCGCGCGAACTTGCCCTGGAAGGCGCCGAGCTGATCCTTGCCCCGTCGCTGACCTGGAACAGCCGCGGGTCGAACCGGGTCCGGTACGGGGCCCATGCGCGGGCCATGGAAGACCAGCTCTATGTGGCGGTCGCCCCGCTGGTGGGAAGCAACGGGTTCCCCGTGGGTTCGCCCCTGCACTGCACCGGTTTTGCCATGATCGCGACCCCGCTGGACAGGACATTCGGGGTGAACGACGGGGTCCTGGCCGCACATCAGGACAACCGGGAGGAAGGATTCATCCTTGCAGAGCTGGATACAGCGCTTGTTGCTGCGTCCCGGTCGACCCCGGAACCCCCGGGGCTGAAATACATCCGACCGGAGCTGTACCGGCAGATCCGTGCGGACCGGGTGAGACAGGGTGTCTGACCGCAGCTTCGTCCACACCATGCGGGTCCGGTACCACGAAACGGATCCGCAGGAGTTCCTGTTCAACTCCAGGTACCTGGAGTACGCCGACGTGGCGATGGCAGAGTTCTTCCGGAACCTCGGCTGGCCCTATCCGGTGATGCTCCGGGAGGGGTTCGACCCCTCCGTCGTCACCTCTACTCTCGCGTTCCGTCGGCCGGCGCGCCTCGACGACCTCGTCGACGTGCACGTCAGATGCTCACGCGTTGGCACGTCGAGCTTCGTGCTTGACTTCGAAATGCTCGTCAGCCAAGAGGTTATCTGCGGGGTCGAAAGTGTCTACGTGAACGTCGACCCGCAAAAGGCCGCCTCGCGTCCCATCCCGTCCCGCATCGCCGATTCGCTCCGGGCCGCACGCGCCCTGGAGCCGATCCCTGGAGGAGAACAATGAAGACCCGACTGACCGAACTGCTCGGAATCGAACACCCGGTCCTCTCGGCCGGCATGGCGCGGGTGGCGCAAGCCGACCTCGTCGTCGCAGTAAGCAACGCCGGCGGCATGGGATGCCTGGGCGGAGTGAGTTTCATGCCCGAGGCCTTGGACGCCGAGATCTCCGACATCAAGCAGCGCACCGACAAACCTTTTGCCGTCAACCTGCTACTTCCGGATGTGCTCACATCGGAGGACGAAAGCAGCTGGGCCCCCGTGCGCGAACTCTGGGAGAATCTCGACCCTTCCGAGCGCGGCAAGCTCAAAGGAGTCGAAGCACTGCTGACCAAGGGTGCGGTGCAGGGGCAGATCGATGTGGTGATGGAGCAGGCCCCCTCGGTGGTGATCCTGACCTTTGCGACGCCGGCTGACTTCATCGGAAGGTGTCACCGGAAGGGCATCACGGTCGGCGCCCTGTGCGGTTCGATCGGCAGGGCGAAAGCGGCAGCGGACGCCGGAGCCGACTTCCTGATCGGTCAAGGCACCGAGGGCGGCGGACACACCGGGCACGTCGGAACGATGGCGCTCATTCCCGGCCTGGTCGACGCCGTCGACGTACCGGTCGCAGCAGCCGGTGGTATCAGCGACGGTCGCGGCCTGGCCGCCTCACTCGCCCTGGGCGCCGATGGTGTCTGGGTCGGAACGAGGTTCATCGCGTCCGAGGAGGCCTACGGGCACGATGCCTTCAAACAGCGCGTGGTCGAGGGACAGAGCCGCGACACCGTGCTGACCAGGGCCTACACCGGCAAGCCTCTGCGAGCCTTCCGCAACGACTGGACGTCGGAATGGGAAGGACGCACCGAACAGATCGCAGCTTTCCCGGCCCAGTACGCTGTCGCAGGTACGCGTGTCGAAACCGGGTACCAGGACGGCGACCTCACAACGGGCATGATGCCTGCGGGCCAAGGCATCCAGACCGTCCGGGAAATCCTGCCCGCAGGGAAAATCGTCAGCGGCATGGTCCACGAAGCGGAGGAAATCCTGCGCCGGCTTGCCGGCAACCTCGGGCACTAGCACCAACTTCGGACCTGCATGGCAGGCCGGAAGAGAAGACGTTGGCGCCGCACCTTTGTTGGTGCGGCGCCATTGCCTTCTCCTTTTTGATTCTTCTCATCCAAGGCTCGCGCTCTGTCAGTCGGGCAGGATCGCCCCCAACCCCGTGAACGATTCCGCATCCGAACCCTCGACCGGACTCTCCGAGGCCACCGATTCCTTCGCGATCCCGGTTTTCGGAGCAATGAGCCGGCGCGGGCCCACGTCGGCCGCCGCAGTGGCCCGCTCGGCCATCCGTGCCAGCTGAACCGACGCGATGACCTCAGGAGAGCGCAAGGATCCGCCCACGAGCTCCTCGATTTTCTGCAGGCGATAGCGCAATGAGTTGTGGTGAATGTGCAAGGCCTTCGCTGCGGCCATCACATCCAGCTCGGCCTCGAAGAATGCATCCAGGCCCTCCAGGAGGATCGGTTTACCGCTGAGGGGCCCGATCAGGTCCCGCGACCACTCGGCCATCCTCTCCAGGCCGACGTGGGCGATCAAGCGGGTCGTGAATTTGAAGTCGTCATAACCGAAGACCCGGGTCCCCGGCTGGAGGCGGGCCTGCTGGAGGGCAAGGACGGCATCGTAGTGGGACTCTCTGACTTCCCGCACATGCGAGATCGCCCGCCCGAGCCCGACCACAAGCCCACTGTCCTCCGCCAGCAGAACTGCCAGTGCCTGGTCTCTGACGGCCGGTTCTGCCTCGACAAGCACGGCGGCACTCGTCCTGCGCCGGCACACGAGTGCGTTCGCGCCCACACGGACCAGGGCGCGGCTGATCCTTTCCTCGAGGGATTGCGCCGCATTCCCCTTGGCCTTGGGACCGAAGCGGACAATGTCCAGGACGCGGACCTCGCGGGCGAAGACAAGTCCCAGGGAAGCGGCCCGCTCAGCCAACACGTCGGGGTTGTCGTAGGGTTTCAGCTCCAGAAGTTGCCCGAGGACCGAGCTGCGGACAGCCTGGTCCTGGTTGGCGACCAGGGCATCAATCCGGTCGGCGGCGTCGATTAGCGATGCGGCGACGCGTGCTGCCGCGCGGACGAAGGAGGAGACAAAACCCTCCCGGCGGCCCCCGACGATCAGCCATCTTGCCGGTCTGGAGGCCGTCTCGTCGAACCTTACCGCCAGGGCATTCCACCCCGAGGCCCGGACCTCCGCCTCCGGGAATCGGGACCCCCCGATTTCCTCCAGCAGGAGGCGGAAAGGAAGAACCCCCTCCGAACCAAGGACTTCACCGGACGCGCTTACCAGCCCGACACCGCCTCCGCTGATCCTGCCAAGACGGGCCAGAAGCGTCGGCACCGGCTCTTCCGGGCCGAGAGAGGCGACGAGGGACTGCTGCATCGTGAGCATCTTGTTAAAGCGGACGGCGTCCGGACTCGTCTGGAATCTGTTCACAGTATCGATGAGGTCGGCATACCGGGTGGTCTGTGGAACCTCCAGCACGGGCACGTGCCTCGACGAGAGCTCACCGACGAGGTCCTGACGGAACGCCCCATCATAGGATTCCGGCAGCGCGACGGCGGCGACACCGACCTCGGCCGCCTTCGCCGCAAGGTCTGCAGCCTCCTGAGCACTGCTCGGCACGGTACCCACCACGAGCGCGAGCTCGTTGCGCCCCAGACCGTCAAGATCACGCATTCCCACGATGATCTGCGCCGACTCAACCACCCTGGATCGACTGGCAGGCCAGCATTCGATGGGTACCAGCTGCAGGGCGGGATGGGTCAAAAGGTAACCGAGAGTGCACAACCCATCACCCGAACCGGTAATGGGGGTCGGGGTCAGCGGGGAGGACGTCGCGCCCTGAGCGTCGTGCATACAACTGATTCTAAATTCGACCCATATCGCTCAGTAACGAATCCGGCAGGAAATCCAATGAACTTCCTGCTGTATCATCGGAAATCTACCAATGTCAGATGGGAGTGCCGGGTTCTAGGCTCAGAGCATGAACCCGAACCCCACAGCCGAGACGGCTCCGGCCCGTGCTCTGAAGGACGAACCGGTGCACGCACCGCCGTACTGGACGACATCGGTCAGTCGAGTCACGGATTCGAAGGTCTACATCCGTGGCTTCGACCTTGAAGAGATCATCGGGCGGCTCCCGTTCTCGGCCGCCGTCTACCTCATGATCCGCGACCGCATTCCCACCCCGGCCGAGACAGACCTGCTCGACACCGTGCTCTCCGCAATTCTCGACTACTCCCTTCAGAAGTCCGGAACGGTGGCCGCCCGCTACATCGCCTCGGCGAACCCCAACATGGCCGCCGCGCTGGCAGCGAGTGTCCTTGGCATCGGAAAGAACACCATGGACCCGTCCGAGACAGCCAAATTCTGCCTCGACGCCCACGCCCGGCTCGAGGCGGAGGGCGGCGACCCTGCCGAACTCGCGCAGCGGATCGTAGAAGAGATGCGCGCCCACAAGGAACGGATCCCGGGCCTCGGCCATCCCGTCTTCAGGTACACCGACCCCAGAGCGCAAAAGCTGCGCGAGAAAGCAGTCGCCTCAGGCCGTTGGGGCCCGCGTGCGGAATTCTTCGAAGAGATCCACCGTGCGTTCACCCGCCTGCCCGGCAAGGAATCCATCGTCCTGAACGACATCGGAATGATGGGCCTGGTCCTCGTCGAGATGGGGTTCTCCCCCGAAGAGACAACCGGCCTGGCCGTGCTCTCGACCCTACCGGGGGTCATCGCCCACGTCGCCGAAGAATTCAGGGCCGGAAAACCGATCCGGGTCGTCCCGGACGCGACGGCACACTATGACGTGCCCACAAGAAACTTCGAACAGGAAAGGAACGCATCCGGATGGGGCGCAGAGTAGCCATCACAGGTGCCGGAGCGGGGATCGGCCGCGCCATTGCCGCAGCCTTCGCCGCCCAGGGAGACACCGTCTACATCGGCGACGTTTCGGAGACCCGGCTCGCGGAAGCAAAAGCCGCGGTCGAGGGTAACGTCCACACTCAAGTCCTCGACGTTTCGGACTTCGACGCCGTGAAGGCCTTCGCAGAGGCCGCCGCCGGAGACGCAGGGCTCGACGTCTTCGTCAACAACGCCGGTGTCTTCGACGGGTACGCTGGAATCGACGAGACCGGCCCTGAACTGTGGCAGCGCGTCATCGACGTCAACCTCACCGGCTGCTTCAACGGCTGCAAAGCTGCTTCGGCGCTGCTCAAGGAAGGCTCCGGGCGCATCGTGAACATCGGTTCGGTCGCGGGCCGGCACGGCTCCGCCGACGGGCTCGCCTACGTGGCAAGCAAGGCAGGAATCGAAGGCATGACGCGTCGGCTCGCCGTTGACCTCGGACCGCGGGGAATCACCGCCAACGTCGTCGCGCCGGGCGTCACCGCGACCAACATCCGGGCCAATTCCGGGGAAGTCCTGGGGCATTTGGTGGACATGAACCGCGGCGTGGGCGCCAGCCCCGAGCTCATGGATTTCCTCATCCCGGTCAAACGCCCGGGCCAGCCCGAAGAGGTGGCCGAGCTTGTTGTGTTTCTGGCCAGTGCGCAAGCGGCGTACATTACAGGACAGACAATCCATGTAGACGGAGGCTGGCACGCCACATAGCGTGCCCTGTGGCAAAGGATCGGACATGAACCTGGACCGGGCGGACATCGTCGTCGTCGGAGGCGGTATTACCGGCATCTCCACCGCATACGCGCTGAGCAAACGCGGCTACGACGTCGTCCTCGTTGAACAGCGTTTCCTCGCTTTCGGGGCCTCCGGACGGAACTCCGGAGGCCTCTGGCTGCAGTCGATGCGCTCCGGAACCGAGCTTGAGCTCGCACGGCAAAGCATGGGCATGCTTGCAGAACTTGAGAGCGAACTCGGGGCCACCTTCGACTACACGACCTCGGGCGGGCTTTTCTTCTTCGAAACCGAAGAGCAAGGACAAATCCTCACCGAGTATGCCTCCGAGCGGGAAACCACCGGCATCCAAACCGAGACGATCAGCGCCGATGAAGCCCGCAATCTCGCCCCCGGCATCCCGGGATCCGCCATCGGTGCGCTGTACTGCCCACAAGATGCAAAGCTCAGCACCTCGAAGCTGGTCAAAGGCCTGGGCCAGCACGTCCGACGGCTTGGCGTGCGGGTCTACGAGAATACGGCCGCTCTTAGCCTGATCCGGAATGGCGACGCCGTCACCGGGATCCGCACTGTCCGTGGCAACATTGCCGCGGGCGGAGTGGTGTGGTGTGCGGGCCCCTGGGCTGCGAACCTGGACTCCGAGGGCATAACGGTACCTCTCACCCTCGTCAGGGTCGGTCTCCTGATGACGCAGCCTATCCGCGCCCAGCTTCCCGTCATGTCCCGGGGCCCTTTGGGCGCCGGGTACGTCAGACCACTCAAATCCGTCAAGTCCTTCCGGGCCGAAGCCTTCGGCCCCACCACGGCTCCGGGAAAGCCAGGGTACGAGGATGTCGTCGTCCAAGGAGGCGAGGGCAATCTCTACATCGGCCACACTCTCGATCTCGCCAACTCCCTCAACCCGCACATTACCCTCGACGCCTCACGGACAATGGTCGACTCCATTCTCCAGCGGCGCCCCGAGTACGGAGAGCTCGGCGTGACCGGGCTCTGGGCAGGCATTGTCGGCGAGACCAAGGACGGCCTTCCCATCATTGATCAGGTTGAGGGGCTATACCTCAACACAGGACACAGCGCCGGTGTCGCCACCGGACTTAGCGGAGGCGAAGTCGCCGCCCAACTCGTCGCCGGCGAAGAGCCCGCGACAGCTTTGGAACCGCTTTCGGCCAGGCGCGCCGGTCTGAGCGAAGAAAGCGACCCACTCTATGCTGCCCGATCTGCCTGAACCGGATCAGCAATTCCTCAAACAAGTAACCGAATTCGTCGACCGGAAGGTCATTCCGGCCGCCGATGCACTGGACGCGGCAGAAACGTACCCTGGGTCCCTCGTCGCGATGATGAAGGACATCGGGTTTTTTTCGGCCAGTACACGTAGCCTCACCACCTACTGCCTCGCTTTGGAGGAACTCGCGCGTGGATGGCTCAGCCTCATCCCCATCGCCAACGCGCACACCTCCTCCGTCTGGACTCTCAAGCACCACGGAACCGAACGGCAGAAGCAGAAGTGGCTCCCGAGGCTTCTTTCCGGAGATTTGCTCGCATGCCTGGGGCTCACCGAACCGCACGCCGGCTCGGACCTCCAGGCCGTCACTTCCACAGCCACCCGTGTCGGCACCGACTGGTCCATTCGCGCACAGAAGACTCTGATCACCCACTCCGACCACAGCGACGCGATGATGATCCTTGTCCGGACGTCGCCATGGTCCAAGGGCCAACCTGGCTTATCGCTTTTCATGCTCCACCGGGACGAGTGGGAGGTTAAGCGCAGGCTTCCCAAGCTAGGAAGCAAAGGAATCGAAACGTGCGAAGTGAGCGTCAACGACATTGTGATTCCCGGCGACCGCCTCGTCGGCGGGACGGCCGGTCACGGCTTCGCCCAGGTCATGGATGCCCTCGAAGTGGGTCGGCTCGCCGTCGCCTCTGCGGCGGTCGGGGTCGGACGGAGCGCCCTATGGAACGCCGTTGACTACATCAACCGCCGGGAGGCATTCGGGGGCGTTGTCGCAGACATGCCCGCTGTCCAGGCCAGGATTGCCGAGGTAGCCACCGCCCTTGCTGCGGCCAAGGCGCTTACCCTCGGCGCAGCCCAGGCCAAGGAAAGGGGCGGCCGGCGTGACCTTGAGACGTCCTCGGCGAAGGTCTTCGCCTCCGAAACGGCGGTAAAGGCATCCCTGGTTGCCATGGAGCTGGCGGGCGGAAACGGCTATTTGGAGGAACTGCGCTTCGCTCGCATTCTCCGCGACGCCGCCCTCTTCCTCGCGGGCGAAGGAGCCAACGGCGTGCTCAATGCCCTCATCGGAACACGTATTGTGCGCGGAGAAAAGGATCTGACATGGATTTGACACCGAGCTGGAGCCAAAAGTGAGCCTTGTCCTGCCCGAGGGAAAAAACCTTGCCGTCTCAATCAGCGCCGATTTCGACGCCCACAGCGTGTGGATGGGGTCGTTCGGAACGGCGTCCCCGTCCTTCCTTTCACGCGGTGAATTCGGCGCCGAAGTAGGTGTGCCGCGTCTCCTGGAGACCTTCCAGCGATACGACATACAAACGACGTGGTGTATTCCGACGCACACCATTCAGACGTTCAGGCGGCAATGCCAGGACATCGTGGATCACGGTCATGAGATCGCCGCGCACGGGGTTTACCACGAGTACATTCCCAAGCTGGAGGCCGCCGAAGAACGGCGCTTGATGGAGTTGCAGATCGCCCAGCATGAGCGGCTGCTCGGCCGCCGGCCAACAGGTTATCGTTCTCCCGCGTGGGATTTCTCCGACACGACCCTGGGATTGCTGGAGGAATTCGAATTCTCGTGGGATTCCTCGCTGATGGGACGGGACTTCGAGCCATACAGGCCAAGGCCGGTCATCAGCCAAAGCCGCGAGGAAGGCAATGTCTTCGGGCCGCCGAGCCCCATCCTGGAGATACCTGTCTCCTGGTACTTGGACGATTTCCCGCCGCTGGAGAATCTCCCACGCAGCGTGGGCATGGCTTCCACCGACAATGTCCTGGCCAGATGGACCGATCTGTTTGATTTTGCCTATGACCGTGTTCCCAATGGCGTCTATGCGCTCACTTTGCATCCCCAGACCATTGGTCGAGGGCACCACCTGCTCATGCTCGAACGATTCCTGGACCACGTCAGCTCCCATGACGGCGTGTGGCTGGCACCTTTGTCGCAAATCGCGTCCTGCTGGCAGGACTAGCGAAAGTCAGGCCGGTCCGCGTCCGCTAAAAACCGAAGCTGCAGTCAGGCATACGGGTTTCAGGATCGACATCCTGCAACCCGCGGGGCGGCGTGCCGTCAATACAAGGGACAATCCGCCCGGCGCGAAGGTCCCTCGAATATGTAGGAGGCCGGCAACGCTTCAGCGTTGCCGGCCTCCTTTAGCCATTCAGGTGGTTTCCGTGACCGCGATGACATCAATCTCGATAAGGTGTTCCGGGTCCCACAGCCTGGGCACTTCGATAGCGACACTGGCTGGCCGGACCGGACCGAACACTTCCTCCCGGAGGCCGGCGAGCTGCCCCACGGCTTCGACGTCGGTCAGGTACATCGTCGTCTTCACGACGTCGCTGAGGTCCGCTCCGGCCTCCGAGAGCACTGCCTTGAGGTTCGAAAAAACCTGCCGCGCCTGGGTGAGCAGATCGGTTCCAACTGTGTCGCCGTTAGAGTCCACGGGGACTTGGCCGGTGGTGAAGATGATGTCGCCTGCGCGGACCGCATGACTGTAGTTCTTCCCACGGGGAACCGCTTCCGTGTTGATTTCCTTGTACAAAATGTTCCTTCCGAACGTTGCTGGTCAGTCTGTCTCAGGACCGGTGCTGTAGTGGCATTGCACGTCGCACCTGAGCTGGTCGCCATCGGCACGTCCTCGCAGGGGGTCTGCGGCTCCATCCCTCGGAGCACCGTTGTCCCCGATGTGGCTCAACCCCCAGACCTCGCCTCGATACGAACCTCAACAGGTTGGCTCAGGACAAGTTTTCCTGGGAAGTGGCTGAAAAACTTCAGAAGACCGCTGATGCAGGGCAGGACGATTTTTGAGGTTTTCCAGTTCCGGTGGCTTGGGCCACAGACCTAGTGTTCAAGCAATGAGCCGCCCCTGACGTGCGGCACCTTTCGAAAGGCACTAAATGATGGACACCGCCCTGCCCCACGGCTCCGGTACACGCCCTCAACAGCCGCCCACAGATTTTGCCGCTGAAGCCCAAAACATCACGGTGGACTTTCGCGGCCACCGTGCGGTGGACAACGTTTCCCTGGGTGTTGCCAAAGGGGAAGTATGCGCCGTTATCGGGCCGAGTGGTTCTGGCAAGAGCACCCTGTTGAGGACGTTCAACCACCTTCAAACGCCAAGCAGCGGAGAAATCCTGATCGAGGGGTCCCCTGCTGTCCGTTCTGCCAAGCCGACCGCTTCGGAGCTTATGGCTCTTCGCCGCAAAGTCGGAATGTGCTTCCAGTCCTTCAATCTTTTCCCGCACCTGAGCGCTGTGGAAAACATCGTCCTGGCACAGATCAAGGCACTTGGCCGAGACAAGAATGAAGCACGTGAACGAGCCCACTACCTTTTGGAGCGGGTCGGTTTGGATACCAAAGCAGACTTCAAACCCGCCCAATGCTCCGGTGGCCAACAGCAGCGGATTGCCATCGCCAGAGCCTTGGCACTCGACCCACAAATCATGCTTTTCGACGAGCCGACCTCCGCTCTTGATCCCGAGCTGGGAGCGGAAGTGCTGGCCGTCATGCGGGAATTGGCGGAAACCGGGATGACGATGATCGTAGTCACGCACGAGATGCACTTTGCCGAAGACGTTGCTGACCATCTTGTGTTCATGGCTGACGGAGTCATCGTCGAGCAGGGAGACCCCTCAGCCGTGCTCAGGGAACCGCAGCACGGACGCACCCGCAAATTCCTAAAGGCGGTGCTTGACCGATGACCCCGGATGCCCAGGCACTATTCTCCATCGCGAATGGCATCGGGACGACTGCGACCCTCACCATATCCAGCTTCGCCTTGGGCGCACTGATCGCGATTCCTGTCGCTCTCGCGCGGGTCTCCCCTTCGGCTGTGCTCCGCGTCCTCGCCGGGTCATATATCCAGATCGTTCGCGGCGTGCCCCCGATCGTTTGGCTCTTCGTCATCTATTTCGGCCTTGCACAGTACAAGCTCACATTTACGACCATGAATGCCTCGATCCTTGGGCTGAGTCTGATCTCGGCAGGGTACATCGCCGAGATCTACCGTGCAGGCCTGACCTCTGTTCCGGCCGGGCAAACCGAGGCCGCCCACGCGCTGTCTCTGTCCAAAGCCTCGTCGTTCCTGAACGTCACCGCCCCTCAGGCGCTCGTCGCTGTGATCCCCCTGTCCATCGCATACTTCATCGGCCTCATCAAGGACAGCGCGGTTGCCTCCGTGATCGGGGCTCTGGACATCACCGCCATGGCCTTGGCCGTCAGCAAGCGCACAGCGGACGGCCTCCTCGTCTTCATTGCCGCAGGGGCGGTCTATCTGATGATCAGTCTTCCGGTGGCCGCTCTGGGCCGCTGGCTCGGCGAGAAGGCAGCAGCGGCCTGGGCGGTACGGGTATGAGTAACGACAGCTGGTACCAGTTCCTCATCGACCTCCTGCCGGGCCTCGGATTCAGCCTCCAGCTGACCGCAGGAATGCTGGCCATCGGTCTGCCGTTGGGCCTCGCTTTCGCCCTCGGCACATCCCTGAAGACGAAACTACTGCGGTACGCAGTGACGGGCCTTGTCGAGGTCGGCCGGGGAGTCCCGGCCCTTGTGCTCCTCTACCTCGTCTACTTCGGACTGCCCCAGACCGGACTCACCCTCGATGCCATGCCCTCGGCGATGCTGGCCCTGGGGGTCAGTTTCGCCTCCTACACCGCCGAGGTGTTCCGGACGGGCATCCTTGCCGTCCCGACCGGACAAGGCGAAGCCGGCAAGGCCCTCGGCCTGTCCGGTCCGGTAATTCTGGGCCGGGTCATCTTGCCGCAGGCGTTCAAGATCATCGTCCCGCCCCTGCTCGGCTGGGCCGTCATCTACTTTCAGGCGACATCATTGGCCTTCGCCCTCGCAGTCCCTGAACTGCTGAGCCGGGCGTACGTCCTGGCCACCACCAACTTCCAATACCTGGACATGCTCGCCCTCGCTGCAGTTCTCTACGCAGCGATCGCGATTCCCCTAGCCTTGCTGGCCGAGCATCTGAGCCGGCGGGACAACAGAGTCCGCCCAGTGCGAGCTCTGAAAATCACCACCGACACCGTTCAACCCCAACCGAAGGAAGACTTTTGAAGCTCACCATACGCGCCGCGGCCGTAGGCGCCGCACTCACAGTCACAGCCAGCCTTCTTGCAGGCTGCAGCTCGGGCTCGTCGTCAGCCGCCACCACCAACTGCACTCCGGAATCCCAGTTCAAGACCCTCCACGACAAGTCCCTGACTGTCGTCGGACCCGACTACCCTCCGCTATTCACGTACCAAGGCGGAACAATGGACGGCGTCGAAGGGAAAATCCTCGAAGGGTTTACTACGGCAAACTGCCTCACCGCGGATGTGAAGACGCTGCCGGCGGCAGGCGTCATCGAAGCGGTCAAGGGCGGCCAGGCTGACCTCGCCGCGGGCGGATGGTATCCGACTCCGGAACGCGCCAAGGTCGTCAATCTCACCGACCCGATGTATGGTGACCCTGTCGTCCTCGTTGCCAAGAACCCCTCCGCCAGGATCGAGGACTACGCCGGCAAGAAGATCGGTACAACACAGGGATACCTCTGGGTCGACGACCTCACCAAGTGGGCCGGTGACAACGCCAAGCTCTATCAGTCACCGGACGCCGTATACCAGGACCTTCAGGCCGGCCGGATCGACGTTGCGCTGATGGCTGTCAACGAAGCCGCCTACCGGACCTCGAAGTCTCCGGGAGCTGGTCTCAGTTACGTCAAGGCCGACCCGACCCAAATCATAGCGGCCACCGAACGGCCTGCAGTTACGTCGTTTCCGACCACAAAGGGCAACGACGACCTGACTGCAGCCCTGAACAAGTACGTCCAAAAGCTCCGCGACACCGGCAAGCTTGCCGAGATCCTCAAGCAGTTCAACATCGATCCAAGCCAGGCGAACCCGCCCAGGAGCTAACCGCCTGGGACGTACACGCAAACAAAGACCCGGCCGGAAGATGAGAGTGGCCTGCGGACGACTACGTCCGCAGGCCACCGTCGCGCGCACTACTCTTGAAAGGTGGCGTCATAGAGCTGAGCGACAGCACGGCCGGACTAGATGCTGCAACGAGCGGCGCGAGGGCGCCACGTACCCGGTGTATGCGTCTCGTCGCACTCTTTCTACTCCTCGAACAGGCCACGACGGCCAAGAAGCCCGGCACCATGGCAAGAAGGACCAGCCCGGCTGTGCTCCCTGCAGCACCGGGGGTAAGCATGGAAAGACTGGCCATGACGATCCGAAGCCAAGTCCCGGGTGCCAGAGCACCAGCGCTGTACCCACGTAGTCAGTTCCCGTGTGGGAATGGTTGACGGTGAATCACTACCTTGGGGGGCGTTGAACTGACGTTGGTCCCCGCTTTCCTTCGTGTGACACCAAAGGTTGAAGGATCCTGCTGCCGATCGGGGACACCAATGACCTCCGAAGTACCCACGGCCATACCTCGATGAAACTTGAAGGACAGAAACTTATAGGAAAAGAATGCAGTCTCTATGTGACCACGACAATTTGACGATCCGGAGAGCATTCGCGAAAGGGAGACCCCTGGCTGTCGGGCCTACCGTGGTGAAGTACCCGTCACATCTGTCCTGATTGCAGCGCAGATGCGTATTAGGGAGACGTGGACCTTGCTCTCGGCTCAGGGTGGGTAGCAGACAGGCATCATGAACCCCGGTCCAGGTAGCTGGTCAGGTTCGGCGGACGATAGCCGGAGTCGGTTTCATATCGTTCCAAAGCGGCAGGTGCCACGCGTTCATGGGCGGGATCCTGTAGCCCGATCGGCCGTATGTAGGCTGGAAGGAGTTTCCAAAACCCGCTCCGGGATTGGTGTATGGGACCGGTCACATCCGGATCGACGTCAACGGTGTAGCCAGGTCCGAACTGCAAGGCACCCTGAAAGGCGTTCGGCTGGAACGCCAGCCCGCAGGACTGGACACGATCGGCCATCCACATCAGGGCGAGGTCGGACAAGGAGGAGTTCAGGTTTCCTCCGCCAACGTCTCCGTGGGTGCCGGCGAACCAGACTTGCTCGAGTTGCTGCTCACCGGCGTCATCCTGCTGGTGCCAGATGCTCGGAACAAACGGCTTGCGTCTTTCGTCGATGGCGAGGGCTTGGAAGGCGTGGTCCACGGTGGTCGAGAGGTTTGTATCGTGGAATTGCCAGCGGCGGTTGAAGACGTCGACTCCCGGTAGGTCAGTAAGAGGGATTCCCAGGGCGCCTACCGTATCCCAGACCGCTATGCAGCGGATGCGGGTCTCGTGGGAGTAGGAGCGGCGGAATAAAGTCGCCTCGACGGCCCGGGGGTTCGTGGTGGGCGTGCGGTCTCTGTAAAGGGCATAGGCTTCGTGGACGCGACTTCGGAAACGGCGGCGAAGAATGCCCGCGTTCCTGATGAGTCCTGCCGTGCTGCGTGCGGTGTATGCGCCCCGGCTGAAGCCAAGGAGGAAGAGTTCGTCCTCCGGCTGATAGTTCTCGAGTATGAACCGGTAGGCGGCGAGAACGTCGCGGGAGAGACCTGCGCCGAAGGCGCCTCCGTCGAGGCGGTCCCGCCGCCCGGTGCCGACGCCTCGGTGGTAGAAGACCCTTTGTTCGATCTTGCCGCCGGTTTCGTTGGCACCCTTGCTGTCGATCCCGAGCGCGAGTTTGGTGACGTTGGTCGGGCATGGGCGTCCGTCATCGGTTTGGTCCGGGGTCGCCCAGGTTCCGTCGCAGCACACTATGAGACGTTTGGGCATTGCTCCTCCTCAGCTGGAAAAACCGACTTAGGTGGACTTGATTCGACGCGGCACGCCAACTACATGGGTATGTCGGTATTGGGCTGTACGGCTTTCGGCCCGCTTGCCTGCACTTTCACAGTCAGGGGATTGTGGGGACGGCCGCCATCTTTCCGGCACTTCATGGGGGCTCAGGGGTGCGCTTTTATCCGGGCATGCTCCACTCCGATCGTCGGATGACAAGGCCTGTCGAGCACGCTAAGTCCAATCGACAGATAAGTAAAGAGAAGAATAATGTCACCCGATTGACAATTCCAGTTAACCAGTGCATCGGGTGAGAGTTTGTGACGCCGAGTGCGGTCAGGAGTTTCCGCCCGGCCGCCCTACCGTGGTCTTCCGGATGGGTCGCCATCCTGGTCAGCGTGGTTTCGAACAGGGCCGCTCCGCGGATGTCGACGCCACCGAACGGGCCGACAGGGGCACTTGTTTCATAGGTTTGGCATCAACGTCGACCGCACGATCGTCCCGTTCGCCAGGGGCCGTCACTTAGGTCCGTCTCCGAATCGGGCACCGAAAACGAAAAGCAGGCTCATGCCTAAAGAAATGCACCCGGATGCTATTTGTCGATGAGCGAGCGGAGGGTCCAGGCGTTACGGACGGCGTTTCCGCCGCCGTCGTTGTTGAAGTAGACGAAGACTTCCTTGCCCGATGATTCCCATTCCCCGATCCGCTCCCCCCACCAACGCAGATCCTTCTCAGGATATGAACCGCCGTACAGATTATGGTGGTCCGGTCCATGCATCCGCACGTAAACAAACGGGGCTGTCGCCCGAAGGACACATGGGAGGTGCGCTCCGCTCATGACGCAGTATGCTGCTCCGTACTTCTCAAGTAGCGCGTAGACACTCTCTTCGTGCCAGCTCGGATGACGGAATTCGACGGCGACCTTCATCCACTGGGGAATCAGGGCCAGGAAATATGCCAGCCGCTCATCGTCGCGTTCCATTCCCGGAGGAAGCTGCACCAGGAGGACCCCGCGACGGTCACCGAGTTCGTGCCACGCAGACTTAAGCCGGTCGACCCAGACTTCTGGAGCAAATAGCCGCTTCCCATGGCTCAGTCCCCGGGCGGCTTTGGCCGAGAGTGCGAACCCCTCGGGAAGCCGGCTCCGCCAGGCGGCGAAGGATGCGTCGCGAGGCCAGCGATAAAAGCTCGCATTGAGTTCCACCGTATCGAACTGCTGAGCGTAGTAAGCAAGCCTGCTGCTGGATGCAGTCCCCGGTGGGTAAAGCACACCCTCCCAATGGTCGTAGCTCCACCCAGACGTCCCAATGTGAGTTCGCACCCTGGCTCCATCCCGATATCGCGTGCACAAGGCCCGTGGTCCACGCCCCTGCTCAGTAGCTTAGGACACTGAGAAGAAGCCGAACCGGGTGAGCAGGGCCAGTTGATCCACCGCGTGCCGATGCTCGGCCTGGCCGCGACCAGCCACACGTAAACCTCGAGGTCGAAGGCTGCTTGCCCGGAGCGGAGAGGCCGAGGAGCAACCAAGTCCTCGCTCCTGGCGTCCAGCGACGCGACCAAGGACTTCACGCACCAATCCGGAACAATCGGCTACAAGCCAACGCGCCGGGAACCACGACAACGGTGAACCTCAAGAAAAACAGGATGACGGCACGCCGCCACGAAAAGACGGCCTTTGCAGGCTGCGGATTGTCGCGGCCCTGACTATCATCATCGCCGCAATGCTCCACCAGACGAGGCCGGAGCGGCTCGGCAATTTGAGGGGGGTCGGACGATGAAAACATGACAATCCGGGTTCGATCAGGACGAGCTCGGTCCCGTGCGTCCTGTGGGTGTGTGGCGTTTCGCTGTGGTTTGGAATACGGCTGTTGCTTGTTGGGCTGCGGGGCTGAGCCGGCGGTTGGCGAGGTGGGCGAGGAGGATTCTTCGCTGGGGGGCATCCGAGAGGGGGACAGCGACGACGTCTGGCCGCAGGGCGCTTAGGGCGAGGCGGGGGGCCAGGGCGATGCCGATGCCGGCGGCGACCATGCCTTGGGTCTCCTGGTAGTCGTTCGCGGCGAAGGCGATGCGGGGCTCGAAACCGGCACTATTGCAGACGCGTTGGAGGACATCGGCCACGGGGTGTTCGTCACGCACGATCCATTCCTGGTCCTGCAAGGCTTCAATCGGCACGGACCGGCGCCCGGCGACAGGATGGTCTTGTTGCACGAGCAGCACCGTGGGGTCGTTCATCAGCCTGACCAGGGCCAGGTCTTCGTCATTGATTTGTTGCCAGGGGTAGTCCCATAGCAGCGTCAGTTCGATGTCCCGCCGGCGCAGGCGTTCGAGCAGACCGTCCCGCCGCGCGCTGATCACGGTGACCGCGACGTCCGGATGGCGGGCCCGGAAAGCGAGAACGACATCCGGCATGAGGGAAGCGCCCACGGTGGGAAAGGTTCCCATCCGCAACTGCCCGCGGCGCAGTCCGGCGAACTCTGCCATCTCCGCGCGGGCGGCTTCGATGGTCCTGTCGATCTGCTCGGCATACCCGAGCAGGGCGTGGCCGGCTTCGGTGAGTGCGACGCCCCGGGGGTGGCGGTCGACCAGCGCGACTCCCACTTCATGTTCGAGCTTCGCTATCTGCTGCGAAACGGCCGACGTGGTGAAGGACAGCGTGCTGGCTGCGGACGTCAGTGAACCGGAACGGCCGACCTCACGAAGCAGGTGGAGACGGTGAAGATCGAGATCTGCCATGAAGCCGAGTTTAGCAAAAGTAAAAAGGGATCGACTTTCTTGTGATTGTGCTGAAGGCTCAGGTCGCGGATCGTAGAAATGCAGGCGCTGTGAAGTGCACAGCATCTACTTGGAGACTTAAGGGAGAAAATCGTGGGACTGCGTGGTCATTGGTACCGGGGCGGAACGAGCAAGTGCTGGCTCTTTGACGCCGAGGATGTGTCGCCCCATGCCGGCAGCCGCGAGGAAATCCGCACCTTGCTGGCCGATGCGTTCGGCGCGGCGGATGCCCGGCAGCTCGACGGCGTCGGCGGCGGGACCTCGACGACCTCCAAGGCCGCCGTCGTCTGGGCCACGCCCGGAGGGGAGGCGGATCTGGACTACCTCTTCGCCCAGGTCGGGATTGGCGATCCGACAGTGGAGCTGGGCTCCAACTGCGGTAACTGCGCCACGGCGGTCGCCCTGTTCGCCGTCCAGTCCGGCATCGTTGCTCCCCGGGACGGCATCACGGCCGTCAGGATGCGCAACCTCAACACCGGGGCGGTACTCGGCGGCGCCGTTCCAACCCCCGGTGGTGAGATCCCCAGATCCGGTCTGGCCAGGGTCCCGGGCAGCCGGGCCGCGGGAGTCCCGGTCAGCCTGTCGTTCCACGGCCCCTGGGGGCAAAGTACCGGCGCGCTCTTGCCGACGGGGAAGGTGGCAGAGGACCTTCCGTCAGTGGCGGGCACGGTGACGGTAACGCTGGTCGACGCCGGCGCCCCCGCAGCGCTCATCGCGGCCGGGGAGGCCGGCATCGACATGTCGAACATGGCCGGTGACTTTTCAGCGCACCTGCCCACCCTCATCGCAGCCAGGGCGTCGGCCGGCCTGATGATGGGGCTGCGCAGGCCCGAAGATCCTCCGCAGAACGCAGTCCCGAAGGTCGGCGTCGTGGCGGGCCCCGGCAATTACACCGCTGCCGACGGAACCCTCGTCCCTGCCGAAAGTCACGACATCCGGGTGCGCATGCTCTCGATGCTTGCCCCGCACCCGGCCATCGGACTCACCTCGGCCGTGGCCGTATCCCTTGCCGCCGCACTGCCCGGCTCGGTAGTAGCCCAGACGGCCCGGCATGCCCACGCCCCCGGGATTCCCCGATTGCTAAGGATCGGCACACCTGCAGGGGTCATCACCACCGAAATCCTCACCGACACGGACGGCACCATCAAAGAAGTTGCCCTTCACCGCGCCGCCCGGCACCTTGCCACGGCCGACATCGACGTCGCCCAGGCAGCCGGGCTGACAGCCTAGCCCGCGCCACTCCTGCCCTGTCATCCTTGGATAGGGCCGCTCACCCAGGAAGTTGTTCAATGAAGATCAAATCCATCCTCGGACACCTCTACGTCCAAGTACTCATCGGCGTCGCGCTCGGCGTCCTCGTCGGATCACTGTGGCCCGACCTCGGTTCCTCCCTGAAACCGGTCGGCGATGGCTTCGTCAAACTCGTGAAATTCATGATCGCGCCGATCGTATTCTGCACCATCGTCGGCGGCATCACCTCGCTGACCGACACCAAGAAGGTCGGCCCGACCCTGGCCCGTTCACTGGGGCTGTTCTACGCTCTCACCGCCCTGGCCCTGTCCTTGGGACTGGCCACGGTGATGCTGTTCCAACCGGGGGTTGGTATGCACATCAACACCGCCCACCTCGACCCGTCCGTGGCCGCGAAATACACCAACCAGCTGCCCAGCAACAATCCCGCGGACTTCGTCCTCAGCATCATCCCCACGACCTTCGTCGGAGCTTTCGCCGACGGCGAGGTCCTGCCGGTGCTCGTCATCGCGCTGCTGTGCGGCTTCGCGTTCAGCAAACTCGGCAGCCCCGGCCAACAGGCCCTGAACGTTGTCAACAGTTTCAACAAGCTCTTGTTCATCATGTTCGGCTACATCATGAAAGTCGCTCCCCTGGGCGCCTTTGGAGCGATGGCTTTTACCGTGGGCAAATACGGGGCGCACTCCATCGGAAACCTCGGCATGCTCATCCTTGCCTTCTACACGGCCTGCATCCTCTTCGTCGCCGTAGGCCTGGGCATTTTGGCCAAGATCACCGGCTTCAGCCTCTGGCAAATCCTGCGCTACTTCAAGGACGAATTCCTCATCGTGCTCGCCACCTCCTCCAGCGAACCCGTGCTCCCGCGACTGCTGTCCAAACTGGAACGGATAGGCTGCGACCGCAGCGTCGTCGGACTCGTCGTACCCACTGGATATTCCTTCAACCTCACCGGGACAGCCATCTACCTCACCCTGGCCTCCATGTTCATCGCCCAGGCCTGCGACATCCGCATGGACTGGGGCCAGATCCTGCTCATGCTCGGCATGATGCTGCTGACCTCCAAGGGCGCAGCCGGCGTGACCGGAAGCGGCTTCGTGGCCTTGGTCGCGACGCTGACAGTCATGCCTACCCTGCCTATCGCCGGCGTCGCCCTCATCGTCGGCATCGACCGCTTCATGAGCGAAGCTCGTGCCCTGACCAGCACCGTCTGCAACATCGTCTCCTGCGTCGCCGTCGCCAAATGGCAACACGAACTCGACATCGAAAAGCTCCACGCTGAACTCAAAACCGGGTACGTGCCAACTGAACCGGACACGATCAAACTCACCGAACCCGCCCTCGCACACTGAAGCATCGACGCGGCCAATACTGCCGCGCGGTGCCGGCCGGCACGGGACCCGCTTTGACAAACCCGAAGCAAAGCAAACGGCCACACCAACACCATCGACCCCCCACAAACTGCCGGCCCGTCCGGCGATAGTGTCCCTCCGCAATCCAACGCAACAGGAAACCCGAAAGACGGGTGCGGCAACGGGCACAACAACAGAAGGAGGCAGGCACCCCAAGGTGCCTGCCTCCTTCACCGCTCCAAAAACACCTCCGGCCTGCTCCCCGGAGATTTGGGGCATATGGAATGGTCGACGAGCCGGGGCGACGCCCAAGCGCAGCTCATCCCTCGAGTCACCATCGGTTGGTCACCAACGCACAGGCCGCCCGGCAGGTAAGGGTCGGCGTCGTCAGTGCAACGCGCGGGCCTGGCGGCTGCATCCCGCGCTCGTCATGGCAGCGACGTACAACGCAGACGGAGCAACTACGTCGGGTCCACACCGAAGGATGGACGGGTGTGTCCGGAGTTGTTGCTCGATCCGGAATCCGCGTTCGTAGCTTGGAGGTGGGTCGGAAGATTCGGCGGATCTGAACCAGCATGCCGAGGCTCGCGTCCGGGAAGCGGCGCATGGAACCAAGCCGCCGGGCCCTCACACGCTTCTGCCCATTCCCATTGTCTGCGCCAGGTGGGATCCTGCATCATGGCAAGCAAACGTCGTCGCTCACGTAGCGCGGGCGCCGGTGCCCTCGGGTGCGGCCCGCTATTCGCCCTCATCGTGCTCGTACTCCTCATCCAGTACTGGTGGGTTATTCTGATCGCTCTCGGTGTGGTCGCGCTGACCGTTGTACTGGTCCGCGTCGCTGCTGCCCCGCCGCGTCCGCCCAAGGTGGGCGCTCCAAAGCCAGCTCCCCCGCCCCAGCGCCGACCGGTCATGCAACCGGCCGGCCCGGCCGCCGTCGTTGATGATTTCGCTGACAAGATGCGCGCTGCCAAACACGTCCGCCGCATCCGGGACATGCAGGAGTGGGACTCCGAGTGGATCCGGCTGGCCAACCCTGGGAAGAGCAACCGCGAACTCAACGAAATCGCCAACGGCCACTTCGCACGGGGCCGGTCGATCGGCGTCAACTATGGGGACCCATCAGTCCCGCGGTCCAGAGCAGCATGACGTCGATTGGGCCAAACAATGAGGCCGATGAACGGCATGCGCGTGGATGGACTCGCCTTACGGACAACTTACGGACGCATGATCCTCGACGTGGTGGGTGGCCCATTCCCTTGTCACTTCGCCGCGCGGACCGGCCCCGCCTAAGTTCCATGTGATGATGCTGGACAAGACCAAACACCAGACCCTCCGGGCCGGCGTTTTGACGTTTGCCCTCGGAACGACAGGCCCGGGCCTCTCAAGGGAAACACGGTATAGGGTGACTTCGTGCGCGCTGTCCAGCCGATGATGCGGATCAGCTGGGTCTGCCTGGCGATCGTCAGCCTGGCCATCCTCTTTTTTGGTGTCGTGGCCGTTGTGGTTCCGAGCGGTGAAGACGCCGCCCTGTATCGTGCGGACGGTCTCGCTTCGATCGGGTTTGGCTTCTTCGGTGCATTGATCGTCCTGGTTCCGTACCGGCGAACCGAACGGTGGGCGTGGTACGCACTTTGGTTCTACCCCGTGTTCTGGCTGGTCCACCTCTTGGGAAATCTCCCGCCCGGCACAGACCACATCCACCAAATCTTCTTCATCGTCCTGTCGCTGACAGGCCTCCTCCTGCCTGTCCGGACGTTCTTCCCGGCACCGCAGCATGCGGCGCACGATGCCCGTTGAGTTTGCCCTCTGCCGGTCATCCCGCGCATCGACCAGACACATCAAACCGCTCCATAAACTGCAGGTCAAGGCTGCCGGCCCTGAATAACGGTCCCGGATAGCGGTCCTGCCGTGTTTTCGAACATGTTCGAGCATCGATTACCGGCATCACGCAGGCCGAAACCTGCCGGCCACCAGGTCACGCGTCGACGCCACATCAACGTCGCCGGCTTGTTCCACCAGTGCTTTGGCCAGCCGTTTTGGCCAGAGCACCTGTACGCCACGGGTCGGGAAGGCACCCCCGATCAGCGGCCAGTCGGCGTCGATGAAACACAGCGCCCCGGTGACCGGTACATCGCCGGTCACCTCGCGCACGACGTCGACCTGCTTGAGCACTCCATCGACCAGTTTCGTGCAATCACGCTTGCCGACCAGGAGTTTCTCGACGCGCGGACGGAGGATGCCGCCTTCGATTTTCAGCTCGGGCCTTCCCTTGTACCGCTTGGCGTCGATCACCCAGATACCGGCGGGCGTGATGGCGACGTGGTCGATGCTGGCTTTCGTACCGGGGATCCGTCGGTCGTGAAGGACGGCTAAGCCCTCAGAGGCAAGGGCATCAAGCACGACGCCGAGACGTTCCTCACCGATCGCGCCTCGGTCCCAGGCCTTGGTGCTTTGGCGCTCATCAGACAGGGCAACTGCGAGGCCGCCGAGCCGGCCCCATTTCCTGCGTAGCCTTTCCTCGTCCTTCGCCTTGCGGCGCTCGTATTCACGCCGGGCGGATGAGCCGGCAACTCCGGACTCCCTGGCCAACGGCTGCTGGACGCTTGGTTCCGCATTGCGAGGCTGGGCCTCCGTGACACCCGGGCACTCCAGGCACCGGACACTCTTCGTCCCGCTCTCATAGATCGCTTCCGTCCCGGCCGGAAGCGAGATGCCGCACAGCCGGCACACTCCCGCAAACCGGAGCCTCATCTGCTTCATGAGCTCATGGGGTGGATCCTCGAAACCGACCCAGTCCGTTGATGAATCACCACTGTTAGACCGCGGATGCGCTGTGCCATGGCTCCATCCTCACCCATGGCACGCGATATCCGGGTGTGCCGCGCTCCTTCGCTTCTGATCAGGCGGAAGTACCGTCAACGCCCTGCACTCCATCCGATGGGCAACGTGCACTGGTTTGATGCTGGGCGATACCCCGCTCATCAACGGAACAGGCTCACGCCTCTCCCGGTTGGCTGAGGTAAACATTCGTCCTTTATGCTCGGTTTTGGTTTATTCGGACAGACGCTCCGCCGTCGGAGCGATGGGGGTATGTCATGGTCGGGGCGGGTTTGGGTTCAAGGTACGGGAATCGCCGGTCAACAGGCCGTCTCGTCGCGGTCCTGGCCGTGGTGTTGTCAGCGGGATTGGCGGGGTGCACGGACGGCCCGGCGTCCACTCGGACGGTGACGCCTGCCGCGGCCGCGGCGGGCACGGCATCGGCCGGGACCGGAAAGCTTTCCCTGGCGGGTCCGACCATTGTGGATTCGTTTGGCAACGTGGATTACTACACGACCGTCCCGGGAGACACCATTGTCACGGTGGCGGACGCGTTCGGCATCACCGAAGCAGACCTTGCGCAATTCAACGGACTGCAGTCGGGGACCGGGCTGGCTCCGCAGACGAAGCTTCGCCTCATCCCCGCTGCCGGGCCGGTTCCCGGGGCACGGGGAACGGCAACTCTCGACGCGGACGGCATCCCGACCAGCTACCTCATTGAAGCCAACGACACGCTCGGCGGGATCACGTACCGGTTCGGAATCACCGAGGAGCAGTTGGCCGAAGCGAACAAGGTCCCTTACGCGTACGAGAAGGGCAACACCTACTTTGTCCGTGCCGGGAACCATATCCAGCTGCAAAAGAATCCGGTAGACAGCCGGTCCGGCACGGGAAAAATTGTGACCAATTCTTTCGGCCAGGCTGTCTTTTACACGACTGTCGACGGTGACTCCTTCGACAGTCTCGGCTACAAATTCCGGTCCACCACGGACCAGCTGCTGCAGTACAACCCGTCCCTTGCAGCAGGCCAGCCGATCCCTGCAGGCGTCAGGTTGAGACTGATCCCGGGCGATCTGAAGATCGACGGCGCCCAAGGCACCTTTACGGTCGATGCAGACGGGATCCCGGCGACCTATACGACCGCCCCTGGGGATACCGAAAGCCGGGTTTCGTTCCGTTTCGGCGTGAGCGACCTCAGATCGGCCAACCGCCCCCTCGCAGGGGTCGACCCGGTCTGGTACGCATTTGCCGACACAGCCTCCGGAGAGTTCGTGCCGGGCCAGACCATCAGCCTTGCCTTGAACATGCCCATGCACAAGTAAGCCCTGTCGGCTCATCTGTTGCGGATGGAGCGGACACGGCCCGGGCTGCCACATGGCTCGTTCCGGCCAGGTAGGTCCGAAGCGTCATTGGAACCATGCTCGCGCCCCGGTCGGTATATTGACCGGTTATGTGGCCCGGCGTACCGTGCCACTTGTCAGTCGGATTCACCGGCCGCGGTATCCATTGGAGGTCTGTCATGGCCATTGCAGTAATCATGGATTTCTCCGGAGGCAAACTCGAAGACTACGACAAAGTCGTGGAGCGCATCGGACTCGCACCGCGCGGCCCCGGGGCCGCCGGAGGGTTGTTCCACTGGGTCGCGGCCACCGAGGACGGGGCCCGGATCGTCGACGTGTGGCAGACCCGTGAGCAAGCCGATGAGTTTTACCAGAATACGCTCGGCCCTGTCACCGCGGAGCTCGGCATCCAACCGCCGGAGATGTCCTACTTCGACGTCCACAACTTCCAGACGGCAGGACCGGAAGCCTGATCGTCCCGGGGACCGGACCGGTGCTCCCGGTCTAATCTTCGCGGTCGATCTCGAGGTAGCTCAGGCCGCTCAGATCCAGCCAGTACCGTGTCGGGGTTTCCACCAGCCGCAGCAGAACTCCCTGGCAGTCCCGGCAGCGCACGACGATGCCCGGTGCGTCGATGAAGACCATGGCCTCGCCAACAGCCTTCACCGAGCCGCAATGCCTGCAGCGGCCGAGCGCGGCGACGATGTCGATGCGGAACACTTCGGACAGCGCACCGGCCGCGGCGTTCCCGTCCACATGCAGGACCGGGTCGTGGGGTGCCGCCGCGATGTCCCGGTTCCCGGGATCCGGGACGGCAAAGTTATCGGGGCCGTTCACCGGGTACCTCCCGTTCCGCCGAACCGTTCGGTCCTGATCGATTCAGATGAATAACCGGCCCCTACCAGCCAGTCCGCGACGGTCTCCACGAAAACTGTCTGCCCGCAGACAAACACGTCCGGATTCTCCCCGGGCGGAAAGATCTTGCCCAACAGGGTCTCCGAGGTCAGGCGGGCCGGCCCGGTAGGCCAGCCCTCCGGCGTCGAACGCGTGTAGACGTACTCGATCATCAGCTTGGCTGATTCCCGCTCCAGGCGGTGCAGCTCGTCGCGGTAAAGCGCTGCCTCGGGTGACTTGAGGGAATAGAGCAGCCTGAACGGTGAGTCATTGCCGGAGGACTGGTGGGCGCGGATCGTCGACATCAGCGGCACCACGCCGGATCCTCCTCCGATCAGCTGCACCGGGTTCATGTTGCCCGGCCGCCAAACAAACCATCCGCCCACCGGGCCCCGGATTTCCAGCTTGTCCCCGACCGCAAGGTCCCTGACAAGATACGGCGACACTTCGCCGTCGGGCAGTTCATCGACGGTGATGTCCAGATGCCCGTTCATGTCCGCCGACGCGACCGAGTAGGAGCGGACGGCGGTGTATCCGTCCTCGGCGGTAAGGCGGATGTCAATGTGCTGACCGGCAAGATGCCCCGAGAGGCCATCCACCCGCAACCTGACGGTCCGGGCCGTGGCGTTCTCGAAGTCTCCGCCGACCACATCGGCAACACGCCATACCGTGCTCAAGGAATGTCCCTCACGAGTAGCGTTCCTCGCGCCAAGGATCGCCATGAAGGTGGTAGCCATTCGATTCCCAGAAGCCCGGTACCTCGGCACCTGTCAGTTCCAGGCCGTGAATCCATTTGGCGCTCTTCCAGAAATACAGGTGCGGCACCAAAAGCCGTGCCGGGCCGCCGTGGGCGCGCTCCAGGGGTCCGCCATTGAACTCCCAGGCCACCCACGCCTTGGACCCCAGGAGATCTCGGACCGGAATATTGGTGGTGTAGCCGCCGTAGGAATGGGCAATGGCGAACCCGCTCGTGGTCTCCATGCCGTCGAAAAGCGTATCCAACGACACCCCACGCCACACCGTTCCCAGTTTTGACCAGCTGGTTACGCAGTGAATGTCCTTGGTGATCTCATCCTGGGGCAGGGCCATGAAGTCATCCCAGGACCACGACAGCCGCCGGCCATTCTCCGCGATGAAGAACTCCCACTCCGCGAGCGGGATCAACGGCGCCGGCCCGGCCGTCAAAACGGGAAAGTCCCGCGTTTCATGCTGCCCCGGAGGCAGTGCGGTATTCCCGGAACCCCGTCCATGAAAACCGGAAGAAACGATACCCATGAAGCACCTCCGCAGTGGAGCCCAACCGGCCAACGACCGTTGATGCCCTAACCATAGGACAACCCCGGGGCGCGGTCCAGAACACCGGTCGAGTGACTGACCGGGTTTCTGGATGAACGCGTCCGGATCCGTGCGGATACTTCGCCGACGCCGACTCACTCCTCGGTTGCGGTCGCAGCGCTGGTTCTTCGCCGTCGACACGGTCACCTTGGAGGCTACCGAGCACAACGGCTGCCATTTCGTAAAGCCCGCAGACTATAGCGAGTCTTTGCTGCACCCGCGACGTTGGCAATTAACACGCAGCGCAGGGAAGAGGGCAAGAATGGTCAGGGCAGGAGGGGGCAGCTGTGGAGAATGTAGTCTGTCGCCGCTGGCCCGGTCCTCCACAGGCCCGGCGCCCAGGGGCGGATGCCGTGCCGGGCCATGCCCTTTTGGAATGCGGCCTCGGAAACCGGGTCGCACAGGTTCAGGAAGCACCAGCTCAGGTACAGCCCGTACAGCTGGGATTCGCCCAGGCAGCGATCGGGGTCGGGAATGGTGGCTTCGGCGAGGAAACGGCCTAAGTGTGAAACGGCCATGGGTGGCCTTTCCGTGGAAGGGTGCTGCAACTGCCCAGGCTGGCTGGTCGTGCAGTGGTACGCCCCCGCAGATCAGGGCGCAACGGGGTTTCGTGCCGAAAATGGCGGCAGGGTCCATGCGATGCAGAACCCCGCCAACGGTTCCGCTAAGCGGTGAAAATCCGTCCTCCGCGGCTGCACTGTAGTTATATCCCGTCGGATCGATCTCCTATCTACACTGTAGACATACAGCGTATCCGGCGCAAGGGTTTTTACTGGGATACCGCGAGGAGCTGCGACATGGAACTGTCAACGACGGCCACACCCGGTCCCAATGGCGGCCGGCTGAACCGCTCCATGGTGTTGGGCGCTGCGCTGGACCTCGTGGACGAGCACGGCTTGGAGGCCTTGACCATGCGTCGGCTCGGGCAGGCGCTGGGCCGTGATCCGATGTCGGTGTACCGGCACGCGGCCAACCGGAAGGAACTTCTCGCCGGTGTCGCCGAACTCGTCCTGGAGGAAGTGGAAGTCTTCGAGGACGACACACACTGGCAGGCCCAGCTGCGCCGGATGGCCCACGAAATGCGCCGCGTCTGCCTGCGCCACCCGAACGTCGTGCCGTTGCTCGTGACAGGACCGTTGTCCACCCCGCTGGGCCTGCGCCCGGCCGGGACGCTCCGTCCGCTGGAGCAGATCCTGAAGATCCTGATCCGGGCAGGGTTCGCACCCGGTGACGCCCTGCACGTCTACCGTGCCTTCTACGGCTTCCTCTATGGCCACATCCTCAACGAGCTCCAGGAACTGATCGCGGACCCGGACGAAAACGAAGCACTGCTGCGGCTCGGGCTCCATCGCCTTCCCCTGCGCGAATTCCCCCACCTGCGCCGCCTCGCCCCCGAGCTGCTCGACTACGACGGCGAACAGGAACTCGACCAAGGCCTGGACATCCTGCTCGCCGGACTCGGCCATCAGCTCGCGGACACCACCGAAGCCTACACCTGAGGCTCACTGACCCGGCCCGGCAGCTCCCTTGGGCGTGCCGGTTTCAGGGCTAACGCGGCCCGCTGGCGGCCCCGGGTCGATTGTGTCGAGGTGGACGCTCCCGACGACGGCCTCCCGCCCTATGCGGACATCCCTGGGAACTCGATCGCCTCCTGGCCCCTGACCCTTGCGGTTCCTGCGGACGCCATAGGGTTGGTCCTCCTGGTTCCGGATCTGATTTCCCGAATTCCGCAGAAGATTCCACGTCGGGGTGGACGGCCGGGGGTGACTGCCCCCGCGCCGGTTCCAGGCGGCAGGGCCGATGCTCGTCTTTGCGTATTGGCCTGGCCGACTCCACCGGGCGCAATGAAGGTGCCTCGGAAGGGGTCAGGATGCTGGTTCGTTGACTTCGGTCCGGTGGTGAAGAATGTCTTCGGCGACGTCGCGGAGCTTCCGGTGGCGGTTTTGGGAGGCTTTGCGGAGCATTTCGACCGCTTCGTGCCGGCTGCAGCTGTTTTGCTGCATGATGATTCCGGTTGCCACGTCAATGGCCATCCTGTTTTCCATCACGCTTTTCAGGTCATCGATGAGCGTATCGGCGGCCGCGATGCGCACGGCCAGGCGCAGGGCCTGGGCTGCCATGTCCGCGAAGACCGTCGCCTCACTGACGATGTCGGGGTTAAACAACCCCGCCTCTTCCGCTAGGAAGCTCAAGACCGCTGAGGCGTCCTCCTCCAAGTCCAATGGAACGCCCAGCACACTGCGGACACCGGCCCCGGCAAGGCTCGTGGACAGTTCCGGCCAGCGATCGTCCGCGTCGGTGTCGGCAAGGAGGACCGGTTTGCCGGTGGAAAGTGCTTCCCGCCAGGGACCCTCGCCCAAAGCCTGTTCGATGCCGTCATGCAGGCTCACAGTGTCGCTGCTGCCCGCGATGGTGGCACTGAACCCGCGCCGGTGCAACGTCACCGCGCACTCGACCCAAGTCCCGGTCATGCGGCTCAGCGTGGTCGAACCGTAGCGGATGATGCCTTCGAGGAACCCCTTCACGTCGCCGGCCCCCGCGATCAGCCGGTGCAATCGCTGGAAATCCTCGTTGTGCTCATCCGCGTTCACAACACCATCCTAGAAGCGGTCAGCCTCGGCGTCACGACCCCCGGGCCACAAGGTACGGAACGGGGCCGTGACCTTCACTATAGGAAGGAATCCGCCGCGGGAACGTGATGGCCTGGGTCGACGAGGGCTTCAAGAACTGTGGTCTCTCGAGGCCGTCAACGGAGGATTTTCGCCGGATCGCCATCCGCCGGATGGTCCATCGGGAGTACTCCAGCACCAACGCCGGTGACCTCATACGTTTCTTGACTTGGTTCGCCTGCACGTCGGATATGGCTGGCGGGGTCTGGGGTCTGCCTTCCGGGTACCGGTACGACGACGTCGCAATGGACGGAAGGATGGGCACGCCGATTCAGTGCCCGGAGTTGTTCGGATATTAGATGAGGTGTACCAGGCAAACTCACCGGCCACGTCGGCCGGTTTCGATCCCCGAAAACCGCCTTATCTCCATGAGTGCCATGACCGGAGGCGGAGTAGGCGCGAGGTGCGCCTACTCCGAACAGCGTACGGCCCGTGAAACTTCTATCGCCCTTGACCCATCCACCTCCTTGCCTGAGCCGAATAGGGGGTGAGGCGCCGGAACGGGTGGCGAAGAACCTACGAAAGTGAGCCCCTGATCCGGTCCTGTGAAGTACCAACTACTCAAGGAGAATTCAGATGCAGACATTCAAGCGCCCGACCATGACGTTCGCAGGCGTTGCCGTCGCCGCACTGCTCAGCCTGACTGCGTGTGGCGGATCAGCCACCAGCTCCAATTCCTCCGCGCCCGCTGCTTCCAGTCCGGCACCGACCATGTCATCAAGCAGCCCGGCCAGCGCGTCGTCCGGCAGCATGGACCCTGCGGCGAATTTGGTCGGTCCAGGCTGCGCCGCCTACGCCCAGCAGGTTCCCACCGGCGCAGGGTCGGTGGCAGGCATGGCTCTGGACCCGGTGGCCGTCGCGGCGTCCAACAACCCGCTCCTGACTACGCTCACGGCGGCGGTGTCCGGCAAGCTCAACCCCAAGGTCAACCTGGTCGACACCCTCAACGGCGGTGAATTCACCGTCTTCGCACCGGTTGACGACGCCTTCAAGAAGGTCGACCCGGCCACTATTGCAACCCTTAAGACCGACGACGCGCTCCTGAGCAAGATCCTTACCTACCACGTGGTACCCGGCCAGATCACACCGGACAAGATCGCCGGCGCCCACACCACCGTGGAAGGCGGCACCGTCACTGTCACGGGCAGCGGCGACAACCTCAAGGTAGACAACGCCAATGTCATCTGCGGCGGGGTGAAGACCAAGAACGCGACCGTCTACCTAGTCGACTCTGTCCTCATGCCCAAGTAACCGGGCCCCTACCCCGTAGCGACGCGGAAGACAGTTGCTGGTCAACCCGAAAAACTGACCGGACCAATAAAAGCCCTCAGGGCCTGAGCACGGTACTGCACCGCGCTCAGGCCCTGAGGGCTTTTAAAGGATTCTTTCGCCGCCACGCGGTTTGGAATGCCTGGTCCAACAGGGCGACGGGTTTTTCTCGTCCGTCCCGTCAGTCCGTGCGCCCGGCGGCTCCGAATCATCAACATGACAAAGCCTGGAACCTGGTCCAAAGGCCCCGACAGTATGGCCGCCCTGGCAGGCGTGGTGTCAGCCGCCGTCGTGCTTTCTGTTGCGGAACTGATCGGCGCATTCTTCACAGCCAGGGCGACCCCGCTGTTCGCTCTGGGGTCGACTTTCATCGACTTCACGCCGCCCTGGCTGAAGGATTTCGCGGTCGCCACGTTCGGCACGAACGACAAGGCTGCGCTGTTTGCAGGCATGGGCGTGACCATCGCGGTGCTGGCCTGTGTCCTGGGCGTGACTGCCTACCGGAGATGGGCGCTGGGCGTGCTGGGCGTGCTGTTCATGGGCGCAGTGATTGTGGCTTGCGTCGTGACCCGGGCCGGGGTGGGGGCTACCGACGCCGTCCCTTCGGTGCTGGGAACCAGCGCCGGCATCGTGGTCCTGCGCAGCCTCATGGTGCCGTTGTGGGCGCTGAAGGCCTCGCCGGAAGCTCCCGCTGGCATAGACCCCGACGGCGACGACGAGGCCCGGAGGACCAGCCGCCGCCGGTTCATTACTGCTGCCGGTATCACGGCAGCGGCGGCCGGGGTCACCGCCGCGGGCGGGCGGCTGCTCAGCGCCGCGCGCAGCAATGTCGCCAAGGCACGGGAAGCGCTGCGCCTGCCGTCGCCGGCACGGGCTGCAGCACCGGTGCCGGCCGGAGTCCAGTCACCCGTGCCGGGCGTAACGCCGTGGCTGACGCCCAATAACGCGTTCTACCGGATCGACACCGCTTTGAGCGTCCCGGAAATCAACGTCAACGACTGGAAGCTGCGCGTCCACGGGCTGGTGGAGCAGGAGGTAATCCTCACCTTCCAGGACCTGCTGGACGCCAGCCTGATCGAAGCGCATGTCACCTTGACGTGTGTATCCAACCCGGTTGGCGGTAACCTCGCCGGAAACGCCAGATGGCTTGGCCTTCCCCTCCGCGACGTCCTTGCCCGGGCGAAACCGACAAACGGTGCAGACATGGTGCTCTCCACCTCCATCGACGGTTTCAGCGCCTCCACTCCCCTTCAAGTCTTGCAGGACGGCCGGGACGCGATGCTGGCCATCGGCATGAACGGGGAACCGCTGCCGCTCGAGCACGGCTACCCCGTCCGGATGGTCGTACCGGGTCTCTACGGGTTCGTCTCCGCCACCAAGTGGGTGGTGGATTTGGAAGTTACCCGGTTCGCCGACAAAAAAGCGTACTGGACCAACCGCGGCTGGTCCGAGCACGGCCCCATCAAAACCATGGCCCGCGTGGAAGTGCCCAGGTCCTTCGCGAAAATACCCGCCGGGAAAGTCGCCGTCGGCGGTACGGCATGGGCCCAGACACGGGGCATCACCAAAGTGGAAATACAGATCGACGACGGCCCGTGGGCCGACGCCGCGCTCTCCACCGAGGCCTCCACCCTCACCTGGAGGCAATGGTCCTACGAATGGGAAGCCACGCCCGGCCCGCACTACATCAAGGTCAGGGCCACCGACGGCACCGGGCAAGTCCAGACCGGCCAACGCGCAGATCCGGTGCCCGATGGAGCCTCCGGCTGGCAGTCAGTGATGGTCACGGTGCAGTAACCGTCCAGCTATGCACGAGGACCCGCACCCAGCGAAGACCCCGAGAGGCATTATCGATGAGGGCTGGTGCCCCCACTGGCGCCAAAGAGGCGTCCATCCAGGACTGACCGGACGGGTCGTCCGAATCCATCTTGATGACCGGGTATTCGACAGAAGCCGCAGGCGGCACCACCCGGCCGGTCGCGTGCAGCGAACCACAGGTGTAGTGGCATCATGCCCGACAGAACCGCGGTTCAGCGTCGCAAAGCCAGAAAGACGACGAGGACCGTCGCCGCAGCCGGCACACCTAGTTCGACGTAGGCAGGTTTCTGCCGCGGTCTCTTTCGACGCCCGCGCCGTTCACCCCGCTACAAATATCCCGTTCTGTATTTCCCCCTTCCCGGATGATGACCGAGCCGGCTTTCGGCTGTTGCCCCGTCACGGCTGTCGCTGCCTGGTGGGATAAGACAGGACAGGGACCGCGGACGATGCTCAAAAGCTCAGAGACCTTCGACCGTGTAGCGGCGCTCTATCATGGCAGTGGCCCGGCCCCAATCACTGTTCGCTGCCCCGTCCTGGTGGGCATAGAAGGCCTCGTCGTCGTGGAACCGCTCATCGACCTGCCACAGGAGCGGATACCCGGTGCGGGTCACATTGAAGAAAATGCACCCGGCCTCGGCGCGCGTCAAGGCGATGTGGATGGGGAGGTGCCGGACGAAGGACACCACCTCGTCCATGTCGACGCAGACAAGCTGCCCGCTGAGGTGAACTTCGATCGTCACGAGCACGTTCGAAGGAAGCTTGTGGCCCCTGGCCGTTCATGGAAGGCCACAGTATGGCCGATGTCGTCGCGGAAAACTGCCGTTCCGCCCTTCACTGTCATGGTGCCCTGCTGGACTGGGTTGCCCCATCCTGTAGGAGGATTACCATTGCCGTCGTCCAACGGCTGGTCGGCCACGTAGAAAGTGTCTTCCACCCTGACCTCATGAATGCCGCAGTGCGTGAGCAGGGTGAAAGGGACAGCGGAAACGGTGGATGTCGGAGTCGATGGGACAGCGTTGTTCAGGGCCGCACGCTCCGAGCATCCACTCAAAGCCGACATTACCGCTGCCGCCGCGGCGATGACATAAACGCACCGGGTTGCCATGCGCCAACCCTCTCCCGGGATGACTGCGCCGTCAAGCCGGTTCGCTGCCAATTGTCATAGAGTCCGCGTGACCGTCAAAATCCCTGCACTTCTTGTGTTCATTTGATCTTCGGGCTCCTCTGCGGACCACCAGCCCGAAAAGACGGGTACTGCTTGCTCTTGTCAAAGACGGTGCCCAGGTCCGATTATCACCCTGGACCCGGCGTCGGGTCCGGTCTCGCACTGGGGTACATCGAATATCCGGGGAGTCAGCATGTGTGCTGTTCGGTTGGTTCTTTTTGGTCTTCTGATGGAGTCGAAATGCTGAAGCTAGTTGAGGGTTGGATGTATTCCTCTCACCGCCGTGATCGTGGTGGCCCCGACCATTCTCGTCGTGGCCGCGATCTTATTGTTCTTTGCCGCCAATCTCGTTCTGATCCTCATGTTCGATGGCCTCTGAGGGGACCGGCTAAATGAGCGGGCAAGACGTCACCGGGACAGACCGACAGAGATCCGAGGGTAGCCCGATCGAATACGAATTCAGGGGCGGCTTTGCGATCCCCGGCCGGTTCAGGATCGAAGGACCGTGGGCCATCCTCACCATGAGCGCCTCAGCGCTTGAATTTCGGCCCCGGTCCCGATGGTGGGCACGCCACTTCGGCCCTTGGCGGCTCGAGCGTTCCGCCGTCCGGGCCGTTTATCCGGGCGGTACGCACCCCGTCTTCCTGTGGGTCAGGATCAACTTCCTCGCCGAAGAGAACATGCCCTGGATCTTCATGGCTCAATGGCCGGAGGGTGTCCTGGGAGCGGCGGAAGAGCTCGGCTACCCGGTCCGGTACGACGATCCGATCCGATGACCGCGCGTTTTGATCTCTGTAGTCCCGCTGCCATGGATTCCAGGAAGGATACTGGATTAAACGAGCGTTATTTGAAAGTGACCGAATGACGAAAGTGCTCAATGGCGGCTTGGTAAGACCAGGCGTCATGCCCCGGATCCTGGGTCCCTGGGTCGTGCTCACCATCGAGCCATCCCACCTTGAATTCCGGATGAGATTCCGTTGGCTCTCACGCTGCTTCGGTCCCTGGCGCCTCGAGCGTTCGGTCATTCGGGCCGTCTACCCGGGCCGTATGCACACATTGGATCCCTGGGGACGGGTGAATTTCCTCGCCGAGGAGATCATGCCCTGGGCGTTTCTGACCCAGTGGCCGTTCGATGTCCTCGACGCCGCGAAAGAGCTCGGCTACCCGGTCCAGTATGACGACCGAATTCCGTAACGGCGCGGGCTGCCCATCTCAGGATACAGGGCTGGTGCTGAACATATGCGTGATGCATGCGGGAACAGCTTCTGTATCACCTACGACCCTGCTGGGGCCGCGGCAAGGCGTGCCGCGAACATGGAGAACTCGGGCCTTCCGACGAAGGCGGGCTTTGATCGGCATGAGGCTCCGATGGCAGTATTCAAGGAGTCGGCAGGTGCGTCCGTTGGATATGCCGACAGTAGCTCGAATCGCACTCCGGGAGCATACGTAGGCTGGCAGTTGAGAGGGCTTGAACCCGAAGCCATCGTACGAATAAACGTGAGGTAGGTTGCCTCTATTGGAAGTCGAGTTCAACATCTTCACAGACTTCAACCAGATTCGATCGACGTGAACGAGATTACGGGTGACGACTGATACGTGGTGACGCTTACGAACTTGGACGCTTGAAAGTGAGCCCTGCGCGAATACGGCCAAGCTTGCGACGGAGAGGGCAAAGTAACCCGGTGGTTTCGAGGTGGAGGGAGTCGACGCTGAAATGCGAAATTATGACGAATCCGCCTTGTTGGCGAGGCTGGAGCCTTTGGACCGTTGGGAGAAGTCTGCTTTCGCCGCGGCAGGCGCCCAACGGCTCTTCCCCCTCTTCGAGCGCTATGCGCAGTCAGTCGGCGTTCCGGCACAGGCCCGAAAACTTGCTGCGTCGATGGCTCCTACTGATTTTGAGGGAGAGTGGGTCTTCGAGTCGGGCTACGGGCAGAACGTGGATCAAGAACGACCCCCAGGAGGCCGCCTGGGCAGCCCGACAAGTCTACGATGCCGCCGAATATGCCGTCCTGCAGCCCGTAGACGATAAGGAGCTCACGGTTTACAAGCCTGACGTGTCGGCCACCACAGCAAAAGTCTTGCAGATCGAAATTGTCCGGACTGCTCTTTCAGCCCTTGAACGAGACCTCGAGACTGTCGAGTCTTCTCCAGCGTCCTGCCTTGAACTTCGCAAAAGAGCGGAACACGAAGGATCATCGTGGGCGGCAAGTTTCCCCTGAAATGACCCTGATTCTGTTGGAAGCGCGGTTTTGGGCCTCCATTTTTCCCCAAACTCGTCGCTCCAATTTGGCCCTTGGCGCTGGGCCGCGGGTTCGGCGCCCCGCGATTACCGATCCCCGAACTACATTCAAAACCTGAAGCGGCGTCACAATGAAAATCAAATTCGACTCCGAAGCCGATGCGGCCTATATCTACCTTGCAGATGAGATCCGCGCGGGTGGCGTCGCCAGGACGTATCTGTGTGATCCTGTCGAAGTCCGAGGGATGATCAATCTCGACTTCGTCGCCAACGGTCGGCTCATTGGCATTGAGATCATGGACGCGAGCAGAATGCTGACAGAGGATGTGTTGGACGAGGCAAAGTGCTGACTTCCGACACCGGCCTCTACTACCTCCGCGCCAGCTACTACGACCCAACGACCAGCCAGTTCATTTCGACCGACCCGCTCGCAGCGCTCACCCGCTCGCCCTATGGCTAGGTCGCTGGCGACCCGCTAAAGTCGCCCGACCCGCTTGGCCCCGGCGCGCGCGGACTCCACACGGACAACCTCTTTGCGTAATTCCGCAGCTGGGCGAATAGCACGGATGGCCAGGATGTGAGCCTTGGCCTGAGTGCAGCCGCCTTGTTAGCCCCTGGGGCAGGAGCCTTTGTCGGTGGATGGATGGGCTCTTGGGGGCGCAATCGGCGACCTAACCAGCATGGCCTTGGGCGACGCCGGCACCGTGATTGATTGCGTCGCCGAGCGGAGTCCATTTCCTGTCGATTACCCGTGCTGGCCGCGGTGACTGCTCCGGTTGGAGCGGACGTCCGAAGTGCGGCAAAGCACGTGAAATTGCTTCCACGGGTTGCCGGCGCGCTAGGGTTTGCAGCAGACAGGGTGGCATGGGCGACTTCATTCAATGACTGGCCGAACCGCCCCAATTGGGGAATGAGATAGCAGATGAGTGAAACTCGACAACGAAGCGGACGCCGTTCCTGGCTACGCCTTTCACCGCTCGGCCTCTTCCTGACGCTCGCTGCAGCCCTCAGGATTCTCGCGCAAACTGCTGCAAATCCTGATCGGGCGAGCCAAAACCTACTCATCTTCTCGACAGTTGCCCTCTGGACGAGTTGCCTCATGGTACTCGTGACATGGACATTCTCAGTCATGAAGCTTCGTGCCCGACGCCTCGTCATGCGGCTGCCGTTGGCTCACAACGGGACTGCTTTCATCGCGAGAGTAGACTCGACGTTTCTGCGTGCACTTACGCCCTATTCGGCAAACGGGGAGCCTGTTTCGATCGCCCTCGCAAACCCGATCATTTTGATCTCAGCAAGCGGAATCTCAATTTGGAAGGGCGTCATAGCTCCCGTCGAAGTGGCTTTGGTACCTCGTGGATCGGTCGGACCGACGACGTTGCTGCAACGCCGGCACTTCGGCATGACAAGTTATCAACTCGAGACCACCTTGCTCAATGAAGGCCCAGACCGATCACTGACGTGGCGGATCCAATCTCTCGGATTAATTGGTCTACAACCAGCAGGGGTCAAAGCAAACGAAAAAGCGATCCGGACGCTGGAAGATCCACGGTCATCGGTTTAACCAGGCCGCCACCGCCACCGACACTGCAGGTACCGTATCGTGGCTCCGCGTCAGGTCTTGCGGAACCATGGCCAGTGCGAGAAGGCAGGTCATTGATTCCGTCGCGTGGGCTGCGCTCAGGAGCAGGCTCGAGGGAAACCCGTGGCTCCGGGCCATGCATTGACGGTGACGTTGTGGCCGCGGTCGTCACGGAAGACCGCGTTCTGACCCTCGACAGTCATGGTGACCTCCTGGTACGTATTGCCCCAGCCCGAAGGTGTATTGCCGTTGCCGTCGTCCAGCGGCTTGTCGGCAAAGAAATACGTCTGCCCCACCCTCGCTTCGGAGATGCCGCAATGGGTGAGAAGTGAGTAGGCCACAGCCGGACCCGTAGGCGTAGAAGTTGCCTGCACCTCATTCTGCGGCGGCGCGTATCCGCTTGAGGCCATCAGGAGGGCTGCCACCACTGCGACAGCAGGAAGGTATCGGATTGCCATTGTGCCAAGCCTCTCCCGCGATGCCACGTAAGACCTATTGGGGTGTGATGGACCAATCGCCGTCGGATTCGACCTGGACGAACGTCGGGCCGGCCAGCGCGACGGTGCCTTTGTAGGAGCCGATCTCGTTCACGGCCAGGTCAGGAAACGGATCCGTGTAGACGGTCACGGCGAAGTTGCTCTGGCCCGTGTTCGCGATCGCCGCCTTCGAGGTTTTGTCGGCGATGTAGATGACTTCGTCCCCGTGCCCGCTGACCGGGCCAGAGGATTTCTTGACCGTGGACACATCCGACACGGTGATCGTCCAGGGCGCGTTGGCGTTCACGATGAGCTGGGTCGTGTTCGACGTTGAGCGGGTGTCGATAATGTGGCGGCCCGTGCAGGGGCCGATAGCGTTGACGAGCAGCGAGTCCTCGCCGTTGGTTTTCAGCACGGTGTTCGCTGAGCATCCCGGGCAGGAGAATGCGACAATCGCGGGATGGCCTTTCAGGTCGATGTTCTGCACGTCGTCGCCCGCGCCGGTGAGGGTCTGGGTCGCGACCGCCGGAGCCGGGGGCGGTGTGGGCCGGGCTTGCGCCGCGGACGGGGCTGCTGACACTGCGCTCCCCTGCGTTGGCCCGGCGGCTGTCCCGGAACCTGTGGAGTTGAGGGCGGCACCGATCGATCCGACAACCACGAAGAACACCACGAGTCCAAGGGCGCTGAATCCGACGATCGTCCAGCCGGTGTTCCTGCGCCTGAGCCCCGGATGACCCTGAGGCTGGTCCATTGCATTCCGTCCCAGTAGCGCAGATACGGCGCATTGAAGGGGGCCGGGTACCAGCCTGCGGGTGCGTTCACGTCCATCTCCCTTCCGATTTTCGACACGGCGGCCCGACGAAACGAGACCTTCGCTGATCGTAAACCCGCGGCCGCGGATTTACACGGGTCCGCGTCAAGTCGTGAAGTGAAGAATGCAAACAGGCGCTGTACATGCTCCCCGGCCCGTCAAAGGGTGCGGCCTTCTGGGCATTTTCCCCGTGAAAGGCATCCCGCCGAGAGGAAACTACGTTTCGCTCGGCGTCCGAGAGATCTCTCGCGAAAGGCAGACTAAGGGTCCCAGCTGCCTGAAAGTCGAGGCGATAGATTTGAGCCCGGACATCCAGCCCCGATTCGCGGAGTAAAATGACAATGGAGCAGGCCGGCCATGGCACGGAGAATTGCGATGCCGTGCGGGTGATACCGCGGGCGCAGTGGTCGTCCATGCCGGTGCAGCCGGCGGCAGGACATTCCGGATCGTCACCTTCTATACGACCTGGGTCCTGTACGGGACACTGCCGTTCTTCGCTGTCGGAGCGTTCTCGGCGAACAGCACCTGGTTTCCGCAGTGGCTCTTTTACTCTTTCGCCGCACTCTTGTTTCTTGAACTCGCAGTCATAGCCGGTGCGGCTTTCATGGCCATGCCCAAATACCGGAAGGAAAGGGCCTTGGGATATACGACCTGGCCCTCAGGGGAGGAAATCCCAAGGACAGGAACGTGACGCCAATCAAGGTTGTTCCGCCGGCAGATTCGCCGTACCTGCCGATTCAGCCGATGGCCGGGTACCGATGGCGGATTACCACGCGCCTCTCATTTCTGGTGCCTGCAGCCAGGGACGCCGTGGTAGTTCTTGCCATCACGTCGGTGGTTTGAGATCCCCGGTCGGTTCAGGATCCAAGGCGCGGGAGTCATACTCTTCGCCGGCGCCTGGTTGTTTCGGTCGCCGCTATCAGAAGGACAATCCGCCCATGCATTGCGACGACGGATCCGCGGACCCGGTCGGGGTGGAATGCCGTCCAAACCAGTCCGGCTGTGATGGCCGAGGTCAGGGTCATGGTGACGATTCCCGTAGCGCCCTCGGGCCATGGCAGGGCTGAGCCGGGAAGGGCGGCGAAGAACCTCGCGACGGCGGCAACAATTCCCGCGCTTGCCCCGGCTACGGCCAGCGGACCAGCTGCCAGCCACGGCAGCACGGGGACCAATGGAAGCGCGATGGTACCGAGGATCGTGACAGGTGCGACGAACGGGGCAACTACCACATTGGTGATCAGGGCGTAGGTCGAGAACGTGGGCTGCAGGGCAACGATGACCGGGCCGCAGAGGAGTTGGGCTGCCAAGGGCACCGCAAAGGCCGTGGACAGCCAGGGTGGTACCCATGCCGGCGCCCAGGAAGCGATCGGCCGTGCCAGCAGGATGATCCCCAGGGTCGCCAGGACTGATAAGAGGAAGCCCACGTTAATCCCAAGCGAAGGATCCAGGATGAGCAGTGAGGTGATCGCCATGGAAAGGAAGCCAAGGCTTCGGCCACGCCTGCCGGCACTCAAGGATGCAAGCCCGATGGCACCCATTGTTGCCGCTCTGAGGACGCTCGCATCGGGGCCGACCATCACCACGAAGACCCCGAGCCCTGCAAGGGCCCCTGCCGCGGCCAAGGCCCGCGGAAGCCGCAATTGCCTCGCGAGCAGCACCAAACCACCGAAAATCAGGCTGCAGTTCGAACCACTGACAGCATTAAGATGCGTGGTGCCGGTGGTCTTCATGGCCGTTTCAAGGCTCTCATCCAGGCGTGAGGTGTCGCCAGTGACCATCCCCGGCATCAGGCCGGCAGCGTCACCGCTCAACCACTGGGCGGCGGCGCTGAATTGCTCCTTTAACCAAGCAGGGTTTACCGGGTTGTCTTGTTCCGCTTCGTGGCGGCGTTGAAGATCGGGAGGAAGGGGTCCCGTTGATGCCGCAAGCACTCCGGCCTCGACTTGGCCCGGCCACGCCGGTTTCAGTTTTCCCGCGGTCCTGATTACTTGGCCAGGCACCACTTGGCCCCAGCCGTCACCTCCTGTGACCAGTATTTTTGTCCTGGACCGGTTGAGCATGCCGTTTGCAGCCAGGTCGATAATCTCCGCTTCAACGGCCCATCGGCCTGGTCCCGGTGAATCGGGCGCCAACTCGCGGGGCTCACCGGTGATGATCGCGTGGATGACAACCGGGCCACGGGATTCCACAGCTTTGGCAACCGCTCCGTGTTCGCGTGGCCTCGAATCAGCCGCGGCATGGGCGGCAACTGAAGCGGCCATCAAACACGCCATCGCGAAGGTGGCAGGAAGCGTCCTGCGGCGGGAACGCGGAATGCGGGAGAAGCCATCCTGCAAGGATTTTCGCGATTTCCCCTGGTCGGACAGCACACCGCGTTGAAAAACAGCGCCTCCCCGAACAACGAGTTTGCGCTGGACAAAAAGTAAAACGCCAGCTGCGAGGCCCATTGAGACGCTGAGGACCATGCTCCACGATGCAGGAAGGAACGCCGAAACCGCGGACACAGTCCACGTGAACATCGCCGATGGGACAAGCCGCAAATCGACGCGGCTCCGATCAAGGCCGACGGTCAACAGGGATCTGCTCGCGGGATGGTCGGGTTCCCGCCGGTGATGTGCGCTCATGGCCGATGTCCAACCACGTCAGACCGTCACCAAGGGAAGCAAGGTTTCCATCATTTTGGGACCCACGCCGTCCACAGCATCAAGATCCTCCACGGCCGCGAACGGACCGTGCTCTTGTCGCCATTCGACAATCCGCTTAGCCAGGACAGGCCCGACTTTCGGTAATGCGTCGAGTTCTTCGGCGGTAGCAGTGTTGAGGTTGAGTTTGGTACCGGAACCCGCTCCGCCTGCCTTGCTTCCGCCCGCGGTGACGTCGCTTGGGCCGCCGTGCCCGGTAGTGCTCCCTGTGGTGGGCGCGGGGACGGCTTCGCCTGCCCTCGGCACATGGATCTTGCTGGCGTCTTCCAGCACGGCCGCAAGGTTCAAAGTATCGATCTCAGCGCCCGGCAGCGGTCCTCCCGCGGCCTCGATCGCGTCGGAAATGCGGGACCCGGCGGCGAGCTTGACGACCCCGGGATTCTTGACGGCGCCAGCGATATGGACCAGGACTTGTTGACCACCTTCCGATCCAGTTGGTCCTGCTGCAGTCGCGTTCGCCGTCGCACTGGCGGCGCGGCCAGCCAACGAGCTCCTGACCAAGGGCTCGGAGGCCGGCTGCGCTGCGAAGGCCTTCCAGCCAAACCAAGCCAGCAGTGCGAGGCAAGGAATTGCGAGGATTGCCGCGACACGCCACGGCGTACGCCACCGGACCCTTAGGGGACGCTGCGGCTCCGCGACAATCGCGTCGGGGTCATCGACGGATGGTTCCGTCTCCGGGCCGTAGTGCCGAGGTTCTGCCAGGGTTTTTCCGGCATGGACGGGCAAGGGCAGCAGCGCCGGGACGCCGACATCGACCCCGAGGCGGGCAGCGAAGCGATTCCGTGCAGCTTGGGCGGCGTCGTAGGCCGAGACGGCACCCTTTCTGCGTGGCATATCCCGAGCCTAGAACCGCCCCAAGGTGATGGGCAGGCCTCTCCTGCCGTATGTGGACAACATCGCGACGCCCGCCATTGGATCCAATCGACGGGTCGACTATGCGCCGATTTAGTAGTCCGGAGACCAGTATTCCGGAGCCGACGGGTCTTCCGGCGTGGCTTGCTCACCTGCGCCGACGACCACTGCAAGGACTCCCAGTCCCGCGTGTGCGGCCAGCACGGCGGGAAGCGCGCTGAGTTGGACCGCCGGGCATGTACTGCAGTCCTCTGTCAGCCGTGATGCGAGCTTCTCGGCCTCGTCCACGTTTCCGAAGTGGTGGACAGCGAGCCGCGCCTCGCCGGCGGGACGCGAATTGACGTCTGCCGCGACGATTTCTTCGAGACGCGCGATGGCCCGGGCCGCCGAGCGAACTTTTTCCAGCGGAACGATCTTTCCATCGTCGACCGCCAGGATCGGCTTGATTGACAGCATCGCGCCGAGAAGTGATGCGGCTGCGCCTATCCGTCCTCCACGCCGGAGCTGCTCCAGGCTGGGAACATAGAAATAGACCTTCGTGCCCGCCAGCCTCTCTTCCGCGAGGGCTTTGACGTCCGATGCCGCCAGGCCCGCTCCTGCGGCGAGGAGCGCTGTCTGCACGCCCATGCCGAGCGCCATCCCGACGGTGCGTGAGTCGACAACTTCGACGGGAATGGATACGCGCTGGGCGGCCAGCCTGGCGGCGTCTGCCGTCCCGGACAGGCCTCCAGAAATATGTAGGGAGACAATTGACTCGAAACCGCGCCGGTGGGCTGCGAGATATGCCTGCTCGAACTGGCCCGGGGACGGCCTGGACGTTTTGACCGAAGCTCCGGCGGCCAGAGCCAACGAGAGGGTTTCGGTGATGTCGTCTTCGCCTTCGCCGTAAATCTCTTCGCCCACCATGACCGGCATCGGTACGATGGCGAGCCGTCCGTCAGCCACGAACGGCTTGACCCAATCGGACGGAAGGGCGGCCGCCGAATCGGTAACGACGGCGGTGCGCACCACGATCGGGAGCGGTTCCGCATTGCCGCGTGCCGGCGTCGTGGGCTGGCGGAGGCGCGATAAACGGTCCCTGAGCCACAGCCAGGCTGGTGGTTCGCGATCCGTCAACGGTGCCTCCTGGGCTGCTGGCCGGCCGCCGGCGGGTGCCGGCGGCCGGATTCCCGGCTACGCGGGAACGATGTTGACCAGTTTAGGTGCGCGAACGATCACCGTGCGGATCCCGCGGCCATCGAGCGCCCGCTGGACATTCTCGCTGGCCAGGGCGAGTTCGCGCAATGCTTCTTCGCTGACATCCGGCGAGACTTCCAGCCGGTCGCGCACCTTGCCTTGGACCTGCACGACGGCCGTCACCGTGTCCTGGACAAGGAGTGACGGATCGTGTGCCGGCCAACCTGCGTTGGCTACCGAGGCCGGGTGCCCCAACTGGTTCCACATGTCCTCGGCCGTGTACGGAGCGAAGAGGCTCAGGATGACAGCCACGGCCTCGGCCGCTTCGCGGACTGCTGGATCCTCGCCTCCCGCACCCGAATCGATGGCTTTGCGGGTGGCGTTGACCAACTCCATCAGCTTGGCCACGACGACGTTGAACTTGTTGTTGTCAAGAAGCTCGACGGCGTCGGCGATGGTGCGGTGTGTGACCGTGCGAAGGGCGCGGTCGCCCGTGGCTGCGTCGACGCCGGGTTCGCTCGCGACGTCCTGGCCGAGGCGCCACGCCCGGGCGAGGAACTTCGCGGAGCCCGACGGCGAGACGTCCGCCCAGTCGACGTCGTCTTCCGGCGGCGAAGCGAAGACCATCGTGAGGCGGACGGCGTCCACGCCGAACTTGTCCAGTTGCTCGCCGAGGTCCACGCCGTTGCCAAGCGATTTGCTCATGGCCTTGCCGCCGTTGAGGACCTGTCCCTGGTTGAGCAGGGCGCTGAAAGGCTCATCGGCTTCAAGGAGACCCATGTCGTGGATGACCTTGGTGAAGAAGCGTGCGTACAGCAGGTGCAGGATGGCGTGCTCCACGCCGCCGACGTACTGGCCTACCGGCATCCAGTCGTTGATCGTTGCCGGATCGAACGGACCTTCCGTGTAGTGCGGGGAAACGAAACGCAGGAAATACCACGAGGAGTCAACGAAGGTGTCCATCGTGTCCGTGTCGCGCTGGGCAGCTCTTCCGCAGTTGGGGCACTCCACGTTGACCCATTCCGCGGCCGCAGCGAGCGGGGAGGTCCCCCTCGGCGACAATGCTTCGCCACGCAGGTTTTCGGGAAGCGTGACCGGCAGCTGATTGTCGGGCACGGGAACCTCGCCGCACTCCGCGCAATGGATGATGGGGATCGGGGTACCCCAGAACCTCTGACGGCTCAGGAGCCAGTCGCGCAGGCGGAAGTTGACGAACTTCTCCCCTGTTCCGAGCTTCTCGAGGATCTCAATGGCAGCCGGGATGGCCTCGGCCTTGGACAGTCCGTCCAGATCGCCGGAGTTCATGAGCGTGCCTTCGCCGGCGGTCGCGACGCCGGTTTCTGCCGGGTCCTCCCCGCCGGTGTTGAGCACGGCACGCACTGGAAGGTCGAAAGCGCGTGCGAAATCGAGGTCGCGCTGGTCGTGGGCAGGGACAGCCATGATGGCGCCGGTGCCGTAGTCGGCGAGCACGTAGTCGGCCGCCCAGACAGGAAGCCTTTCCCCGTTGAGCGGGTTGATGGCATAGCGGCCGGTGAAGACGCCGGTCTTCTCGCGTTCGGTGGACTGGCGCTCGATGTCCGAGAGGGCCTTGACCCGTTCGCGGTAGGCCATCAGGTCATCATGGTGTTCTGGCGTGACAAGGTCGAGGGCCAAGTGGGCGTCCGCGGCTACAACGAAGAACGTCGCACCGTACAGGGTGTCGGGGCGGGTAGTGAACACGGTGACCTCGCGTTCGGCCCTGGTGTCCGTGGCTTCGATGCGGAACCGCACGTGGGCGCCTTCGGAGCGGCCGATCCAGTTGCGCTGCATTGCGAGTACCCGCTCGGGCCAATGTCCCTGGAGTTCGGACATGTCGTCCAGCAGGCGGTCGGCGTACTCCGTGATTTTGAAGTACCACTGGTTCAGGGACTTCTTGGTCACCGGGGTTCCACAGCGTTCGCAAGCGCCGTTGACCACTTGCTCGTTCGCGAGGACGGTCAGGTCCTTCGGGCACCAGTTGACCGGGGAATCCTTGCGGTAGGCCAGTCCCCGCTCGTAGAAGCGCTTGAACAGCCACTGCGTCCACCGGTAGTACTCCGGGTCCGAGGTGTGCAGGCGGCGGGACCAGTCCGCGGAGATGGCGTAGCGCTTGAACGACGCCGCCTGGGTGTCGATGTTCGCGTAGGTCCATTCGCTCGGGTGGGCATTCCGCTTGATGGCCGCGTTCTCAGCGGGCAGGCCGAAGGAGTCCCAGCCGATCGGGTGCAGGACGTCGAAGCCCTTCTGGCGCAGGTACCGTGCAACGACGTCGCCCATCGCGAAGGCCTCCGCATGGCCCATGTGGAGGTCGCCGGACGGATAGGGGAACATGTCCAGGACGTAGCGCCGTTCGCGCGATCCGTCGTCGAGAGGAGTGAAGACTTTGAGGTCTTCCCAGACCTGTGGCCATTTGGCCTCCATCGCCGCAAAGCTGTAGACGCCCTCCTCGGGCGTTTCACCTGCCACGGTTGACTGTGCTCCGGTGTCTGTCTCCGGCTGAACGCTCACTGCTGCCCTCTTCTGTTCTTCCATCACGGTTTTGCCTCCTGCCGCAGGTTCCGGAAAGTCCCGGACACACAAAAGCCCCTCGGCAAGGAGGGGCGGCCGCTCGGTGTTCGATAGAACCTATCGATAAAACCGGGCGGCTAGCTAAGCAGAAGGATCGCACGCATAAACCTACTCTAGCGCACCACAGTGAGCGGACTGGGATTCCAGGGAGGTGACCCGCGCAGTGGCGAGGGAGGCAGGTTTCGAGGGGGCAGGGGCCGCCCCCTCGAAACAGGTGAGGAGAACCTCTCCGGAGCGGCAGAACTTACCTCACGTCGTCGTCCACCCAGTCCATCGACTTGGTGACAGCCTTCTTCCAGAGGCGCAACTGCCGCTCTTGCTCTTCCGCGGGCAACTGCGGTTCCCAGCGCTTGTCCTCGCCCCAGTTCGCGCTCAACTCGCCGAGGTCCTTCCAGAATCCGACGGCGAGCCCCGCCGCGTACGCGGCCCCGAGCGCCGTGGTTTCAACCACCTTCGGACGGACAACCGGGACGCCCAGGATGTCGGCCTGGAACTGCATGAGCGCCTCGTTGGCGACCATTCCGCCGTCGACCTTCAACTCTGTCAGCGGAACGCCCGAGTCCGCGTTGACGGCGTCGAGCACTTCGCGTGTCTGGAAGGCGGTGGCCTCCAGCGCCGCGCGGGCGATGTGGCCCTTGTTGGCGAATCGGGTCAGCCCCACAATGGCTCCACGGGCGTCGGCTCGCCAGTATGGTGCGAACAAGCCGGAGAACGCCGGAACGATGTAGACACCCCCGTTGTTTTCGACGCCGGCGGCGAGGGTTTCGACCTCGGGTGCGGAGCTGATCAGGTTGAGGTTGTCCCGGAGCCACTGGATCAGGGAGCCAGTCACGGCGATGGAACCTTCCAGCGCGTAATGGGGTTTGGCGTCGCCCAGCTTGTAACCCAGGGTGGTCAGCAGGCCGTTCTTCGAGTGGACGATTTCCTCTCCGGTATTGAAGATCAGGAAGCAGCCCGTGCCATACGTGTTTTTCGCTTCGCCGGGCTGGAACGCGGCTTGGCCGAAAGTGGCGGCTTGCTGGTCGCCCAGGATTCCGGCGACGGGGACTTCGCGGAGCAACTGGGAGGTGTGGACCGTTCCGTAGACCTCGGATGAGGATTTGATCGCGGGCATCATCGATGCCGGCACACCAAAGGCGTCAAGGATGTCCTGGTCCCACTGCAGGGTTTCGAGGTCCATGAACATGGTGCGGGAAGCGTTCGTGACGTCCGTTGCGTGCACTCCGCCGTCGACTCCGCCGGTCAGGTTCCACAAGACCCAGCAGTCGGTGTTCCCGAAAATGAGGTCGCCGGCTTCGGCTTTGGCCCGCGCACCTTCGACGTTGTCCAGGATCCATTTGATCTTGGTTCCGGAGAAGTAGGTGGCGAGTGGCAGGCCGACCTTCTGCTTGAACCGGTCCGCTCCCCCGTCGCGCCCGAGCTCGTCCACGATCGGCTGGGTCCGCGTGTCTTGCCAGACTATGGCGTTGTAGATCGGCTGGCCCGTGTTCTTGTCCCACACGACTGCGGTTTCCCGCTGGTTGGTGATGCCGACGGCCGCGATGTCATGCCGGGTCAGATTGGCTTTGGACAATGCCGAGCCGACAACTTCCCGGACGTTGTCCCAGATCTCGATGGGGTTGTGTTCCACCCAGCCGGCCTGGGGGAAGATCTGTTCGTGTTCCATCTGGCCGGTGGAGACGATGTTGCCCGAGTGGTCGAAGACGATGGCCCGCGAGCTGGTGGTTCCCTGGTCGATGGCGATGACGTATTGCGACATTGTGACGTCCTTGTCTGGTTGGTGGTGCGGAATTTAAGTGTTGTTCGGAGCTTGGTTCTACTTGGCGACGGTTGCCATGATCGGCAGCCCGTGGGCAACGAGGCCGGCGATTGTTCCGCCCAGGAGCGGTCCGACCACGGGAACCCAGGAGTAGGCCCAGTCGCTGGACCCTTTGCCCTTGATCGGGAGGACCGCGTGGGCGATGCGCGGGCCGAGGTCACGGGCCGGGTTGATGGCGTAGCCCGTCGGGCCGCCGAGGGACGCGCCGATGCCGACGACGAGCAACGCCACTGCGAGCGGGCCGAGGCCGGACGGGGTGCCTCCGAACGTCAGGATCACGAAGACCAGGACGAACGTGGCGATGATTTCGGTGACGAGGTTCCACGGGTAGGAGCGGATGGCCGGCCCGGTGGAAAAAACGGCGAGCTTGCTTGCCGGGAGCGGCTCGACGTCGAAATGCTGCTTGTGCGCGAGCCAGGCGAACACGGCACCCAGGAAAGCGCCGAGCAGTTCGCCGCCGAAGTAGGTGAATGTCGAGGCCGCGCTGACCGCCACACCGGGCGCGAATTCCGCCTTGCCGTCGACCAACAGGCCAAGGGTCACCGCAGGGTTCAGGTGCGCGCCGGACATGGCCGCTACGTAGACACCGGCGAAGACAGCAATGCCCCAGCCGAAATTCACCATCAGGAATCCGCCGTTATTGCCCTTGGTGCCTTTGAGCGCAACGTTTGCAACGACGCCACAGCCCAGCAGGGTTAGCATGCCGGTTCCGAATACTTCGGAAAGGAAAACAATTCCGAGAGACATCTTTGACTCCTCATTTTCTTCTGTTGTCGGCCCCTCGCACTTGTTGGGGGCCGTTGGTCCGACGTTCGGAGGCGCCGTACCGGTTGTGGTGCCCGGCGGCAAAGCGGGGCACCACAACCCTTGTGTCCGGGCTTTGTGGTCCGGACAATCAAGCTGTTGTGACGTACATTACGTTCACGAGACGAGGCTGTGAACAGTCACGCCATGGAAGTGTTGTAGAACATGCTGGGCATGCTCGATTTCGGCGTCGCAGCGGGCCGGTTCCCAGCCAAGTTCGCCCGCAAGCACGCCTGCGACCTCATTGAGCAGCTCGCCAGTGACGAGTCCGCGGAACGCCAACGACGTCCGGCGGATGAGGACGTCCACGAGGTGGCCGACCTGTTCGTTCGCGGCCATGAACTCCAATTCCCGGACGCTCAGTTCGTCAGTGGAACGCAGTTTCCGGTCCTCGCCCGCCGTGAGATAGGCGATGACCGCCTCTGCCCGGGTTCCGTACCGGGTCAGCAGGCCTTCCACCCGTCGGGCGTCGAGGCCGGGCGCCATGTGCTCCTTGATCCAGTCCTGGACCCCGTCTTCGGTGGTGGGGAAGCCGACGCCGCCCCCGATGGCGAGCTTCGCCGTAGTCGTCTTCCGTTCCATGCCCAGTTCGCGGAGGACGTCGTTGCCCAGGTGCTCGGCAAGGGCGCGGAATGTCGTCCACTTTCCGCCCACCAGGGAGAGCACGACGGCGGCCTTGCCGCCTGGCGCGGCCGTGGCACCCGCAGCTGGGCGCTCGCTTCGTTCGATGCGGTAGTCGCGGGAAACGAATCCGGGTTGGGTTTCATCGTGGCGCGGCAAGGGCCTGACGCCTGCGAAGCTGTAGACGATTTGGTCCCGATTGACGGAGATCGAAGGGAAGACGTGACCGACGAGGTCGAAGAAGTAGTCGATCTCGGCCTCAGTGCACACGGCGTCCTCTGACATGTCGGCATCGACATCCGTGGTGCCCACAAGGACCCGGTCGCCCATCGGGTAGATGAGGACGATCCGCCCATCGGTGTGTTCGAAGAATATTTCACGGCGGTTGCAGGCCGCCAGGAGTTCAGGGTGGTCCAGGACGATGTGCGATCCCTTGGTCCCTCCCATGAACCGGGTCGCGGAACCCATTGCAGCATTGGTCTGGTCTACCCAGGCGCCCGTGGTGTTCACAATGACGTCCGCCCGGAACGTGAATTCCTCGCCTGAGAGTTCATCCCGGAGCACCACGGTGCCGGCGGCCGGGTCCATTGAGACGAGCGAAACATAATTGCTTGCCCGGGCGCTGCCTCCCGGCAAGGCGCTGCCTGTGCCGGCCTTTTCGCCGTCTTGCAGCACGTCGAGGGTCAATCGTTCGGGATTGTGGACCGACGCGTCGAAATAGGTGGCGGTGTACTTGATGCCCGGGTGCAGGCGGGGCAGTTCGGCCAGGGCGTTCTCCCGGCCGCGGAATTGGTGCCGCGGGACGCTGCCGCCGTCGCGGGAGAAGAAATCGTAGATGCTCAATCCGAGCTTGATGAGGAAGGCGCCGCGTTCCTTCGGCTTGCCTTGCTTGTGCGTGAGGAAGCGCATGGGTGCCGACAGCATTCCCGAAAAGGTGCTGAAGATCGGGATGGTCGTTTGCAGGGGCTTCACGTAATGCGGTGCGATCTTCAGGAGCCGGTTGCGCTCCACGACCGATTCCTGCACGAGGCGGAATTCGCCGTTTTCGAGGTAGCGGATTCCGCCATGGATCATGTGCGACGAGGCCCCGCTCGCGCCCTGGCAGTAGTCGCCGCGCTCAACCAGCGCGACATCCACGCCTTGGAGGGCGAGGTCGCGGAAGGTTCCGACGCCGTTGATGCCACCGCCGATCACGAGCACCTGGGCCGCCGGCCGCTCGCGAAGGGCATACGCGGAGGTTCGATGTGTTCCCGCTGCGGAACCGGAAAAGCTGTTGTGTCCCAAAACTGCTCCCTTGGGCTGTGGTTGTGGTGGTGCCGGGTTTCGGATGTGCACTGCGTCACGTGGCGGTGCTGCGTGCACAACTATTCTTGGAAGGGGTGGAAAATGAAATCAACCCATTTGCACAAACGTGCAAAATCGGAACCCTACCGGATTGAAACGGAACAGCGATGGCACGATCACGGCATTCGGATGCCCTCAGGGCAGCCCAGATGTACTACCTTCAAGACCTCACGATGGACGCGATTGCGCGGGAATTGCGGACCTCGCGTTCAACCGTTTCCCGCCTCTTGTCCTCGGCGCGCGAGTCAGGACTGGTACAGGTCCAGATCCGCAGTCCGTTCGATTCGGCGCCGGAACTCGAGCGCCTGATCCGTAGCCGCTACGGCGTCGACGCGCATGTGGTGCCCGTCCTGGAGACGCTCAATGAGGCGGAAACCTTGGAAAGAGTGGCCATCCAGGCGGCCAGGACCATTGGGCCGCTCGTCGATTCGAACGCCATCATCGGCGTTGCCTGGGGCGCCACGATCAGTGCCGTCAGCAGGCACTTGACGCGCAAGATCACGCACGACAGCACTTTCGTGCAACTTAATGGCGCAGGGAACATGCAGACAACCGGCATAACCTACGCCAGTGACATCATGCGGCGCTTCGGCATTGCCTACGGCGCGCGGGTGGAACAGTTTCCCGTCCCCGCATTCTTCGACCACGCCTCCACGAAGACCGCGATGTGGAATGAACGAAGCGTCCAGCGCGTGCTCGATCTCCAAGCGCACATGGGCATTGCCATCTTCGGCGTTGGATCCGTCGATTCGGACTATCCGAGCCACGTTTATGCCGGCGGTTACCTCGACGAAACAGATCTCAACTTGTTGGCGGGATCTGACGTGGTGGGCGATGTTGCCACTGTATTCTTCCGGGCCGACGGATCTTCGGATGGAATCACTTTGAACGAACGTTCCACCGGACCGAGCCACGAGCAATTGCGGCAGGTCCGGCGCCGCATCTGCGTTGTGTCCGGCGCGTCCAAAATCAACGGCCTGCGCGGCGCCCTCAACGCGCGCCTGGCGACCGACTTGATTGTTGACGAAGGTACGGCCAAACGCCTCGTGAGTTTCGATGGCACATCCTGACCATTTGGCACTTCCTTGGACATTCCCGGTGCAGAGGTAGGTAAAGTCAAGGCTATGAAACCCTCGCCCAGGCTCAGTCTCAACAATGGAGTCATGATTGACCAGTTGGGATTCGGGCTTTACAAAGTGCCGCCGGCCGACGCCGCTTCCCTCGTGGCGACCGCCATTGGCGCCGGTTACAGGCATTTCGATACCGCGGCCATGTACGGAAATGAGTCCGGCGTGGGCCGCGGCATCGGCAGCGCAGTGATCCCGCCGGCCGCATTTGATGGACAGACGGGTGGCTCCGGGGAAGGCACACACCTGCTTTCCCGCGAAGACGTGTTCGTCACCACGAAGGTATGGAACGACGACCAAGGCTATGACGCTACGCTGCGGGCATTCGACGCCTCCATGGCCAGCCTGGGCTTGGATTACGTCGATCTCTACCTGATCCACTGGCCATGCGCGGGGCGCGGCCTGTACCAGGAAAGCTACCGTGCCATGGAAACCCTGTACCGGGAGGGCCGGGTCCGTGCCATCGGGGTATCGAATTTCCAGGCCGCCCACTTGGAGGCACTCATGCAAAAGGCTGAAGTGGTCCCCGCAGTCAACCAAATCGAGCTGCACCCGTGGTTGCAGCAACCCAGGCTCAGGACCTTGCATGAACAACTGCGGATCCATACAGCGGCCTGGAGCCCCTTGGGCCGCGGCGAGGTCCTTCACGATCCGGCCATTCGCGCCCTCGCCGGCAAATACGGAAAGACAGCCGCACAGATCGTCGTCCGCTGGCATATCCAACTCGGGAACATCGTGATTCCAAAAGCCAGCAGCGCAACACGGATCCAGGAGAATTTCGACGTCTTCGGCTTCCAACTGGAACCGGCCGACATGGACGGACTCGCCGCCCTCGAACGTCACCACCGCACGGGGTCACACCCGGACAACGTCACGTAGGACCCGCCGAATGGAACAAGTGGACAACAACCACTCCCCCGAACCCGAACAGACCTCCCCGAAGGAGTTTTTCAGCAAAAGCCTGGCCAACAGGACCAAGGCATCGGACATCGACCTTGACGGCAGCAACGTGGCCTATTGGTGCTATGAACCGGTGACCACAACTCCCGCGACGCGGACCATCCTGGTAATCCACGGTTTCCGCGGCGACCACCATGGCCTGCTCCGGGTGGTGGACCACCTTCCCGAAATGCGGGTCATCATGCCGGACCTGCCGGGCTTCGGCAGTTCGGAACCGTTTGCCGGCGACCCGCACACAGTAGAACGCTTCGGGAAGTTCATCACCGGCTTCATGGCGGCCCTGGAACTCGGCCCCGACACCGTGCTCCTGGGGCACTCCTTCGGATCGATCATTGCCAGCCATTTCGCAGCAGCCAACCCGGGAGCCATCCGGCCGCTCATCCTGGTCAATCCCATCGCAGCGCCCGCGTTGGAAGGACCCAAAGGCATCATGACCAAGCTTGCGGTCTTCTACTACCAGGCCTCCGCAAAGCTCCCGCGCCGCTTGGGACTGGCACTCCTGCGCAGCCGGCTCATTGTCCGGATCATGAGCGCCACCATGGCCAAGACCCGGGACAAGGAACTACGTGCTTTCGTGCACGGCCAACACGATGCCTACTTCTCGGCTTTCGCGGACCGCGCAAGCCTTCTCGAATCCTTCCGGGCCTCGGTCTCCAACCACGTCGGCGAGGTCGCCGGCCAACTGGACCTCCCCGTCTTGCTGGTAGCCGGCGAAAAGGACGAGATCGCATTGCTCCGTGACCAGCACAAACTGGTGGAACTGCTGACCGATGGTGCGCTGGAAGTGATTCCCGGCGTCGGGCATTTGATCCATTACGAGACACCGGCGCCGGCCGCCGCCGCCATTCGCCGCTTCCTGGAGGAACACCCCGCGTGAAAATCGTCATCGACGCCCGCTTCACCCGCACGGACCACCATGACGGCATCAGCCGCTATGGAGCGAGCCTCATCGCGGCGACGTCAAAGATCGCGGATGTCACCATGCTCATCAGCGACAAACGCCAACTCGCGCTCCTGCCGGACGTCCCTTACGTTGAGATCAGCAGTCCGCTGTCCCCGCTTGAGTTGTTCGTCGCCCGCGAGGTCAACAAGCTGAAACCCGACGTCGTCGTGTGCCCGATGCAGACGATGGGCAGCATCGGGCGGAAGTATGGCCTGGTCCTGACCCTTCACGACCTCATCTACTACGAGCACCCGACGCCTCCCGGGTTCCTCCCGGCACCCGTCCGCGTGCTCTGGCGGCTCTACCACAAGGCGTACTGGCCGCAGCGCCTCCTGCTCAACCGGGCCGACGTCGTCGCCACCATCAGCCACACCACCGAGTCCCTCATGGCCAAATTCAGGCTGACCCGGCGGCCCGTCCGTATCGTGGGCAACGCACCCCAGCCAGGCCAAACACCCCGGAATCCCGACGGCGGAGCAGAGAAATCGCTGCTCTACATGGGTTCGTTCATGCCATACAAGAATGTGGAGACCATGATCCGCGGCATGGCTGAACTACCCGGATTCACCCTGCACCTCCTGAGCCGGATCACGCCCGAACGCCGCGCGGAACTTGAAGTCCTGGTCCCGCAGGGGGCGAAGGTCCAGTTTCATAACGGTGTCACGGATGCGCAATACGACGCGCTGCTGCTCAAGACCACCGCACTCATCAGCCTGTCCAAGGCCGAAGGCTACGGCCTGCCGCTGGTTGAAGCCATGGCGTTGGGCACTCCTGTGATCGCGAGCGACATCCCGATCTTCCGCGAAGTCGGAGCCGATGCCGCAAGCTACGTGGATGCGGAGTCCCCTGCCGAATTTGCAGCAGCGGTCCGTGCCCTGGAGGACGATGATGTCTGGAAAGCGGCGTCGCGCCGCTCCGTGGAGCGCGCGTCAGATTTCACCTGGGATGAGTCGGCCCGCCAATTGTTGGCGGTTGCCGGAGAAGTGGTTGCGATCCGGCGTCGGAAGGAAAACTAGGCGCTACAGGACGTCAACTCCGTCGAGCCGCAATTGGACGGGGCCGGAAGTGCGTTTCGCCGCGCTGGCAGCCTTCGTGGCGCGCATCGTCCGAGTGGCGTGGGCTGCCTGCCCGTACGGGATGAAGAACAACGTGCGCACGTCGGCCTCGTGGTCTTGGCCCGGGGACCGCGGGGACTCCCGTTGGACTGCCGCAAGAATGACGGGTGCGGGGCCGACGGTACGTAACTGGATGTCCTTCGCCAGGCTTTCCGTGAAGTGTACGACGTCGGCGCGCTGGCCGGTGACGGACGCGATCCGCACGGCCGGCGGCAACTGGAGTTCCTGCCGGAGTGACAGCTCGCGTGCGGCGTAACCTGCCGGATCCCACCGCACCAGCGCGCCTGCCGTAGTGGTGTCGTCAGCCGTGACTACCACCAGGCCGCCTTCATCCGCCGGACGAACAAGGGCCGCCGCGTTGAACCACCGGCGCAGCGTGTCCTCGCCTGACCGTAGGTTTTCCCTGCGCAGCAACGAGTTGCCGTCCAGGAGGAGTGCCGCAGCGTATCCACCGCGGGCCACGGGTTCGGCTCCCACGGTTGCGACCACGAGCGCGTGGGAATCGTTCACGGACGCCTTGACTTGGTCACCAGAGGACGTCACTACGGGCTTTCCCGGAAACGCCCTGCCCAGCTCCTCTGCCGTCCGGAGGACGCCGCTGGCCCCCTTGCGCAGCCGGACACTCCCGCATGAACGGCAACGCCAATCGGGGGCCGGGACGGAACACCAACGGCACTGGGGAGGAGCCGTTTGCCCGGCAACGGCGAGGGGTCCTTGGCAGTGGGTGCAGCGGGCCGGTTCCCGGCAGGTTTCGCAAACCAACGACGGCGCGTAGCCGGCCCTGGCCACCTGGACCAGGACGGGGCCGCGCTCGAGGCCTTCCTTGGCCGCCCGCCAGGCCGCACCGGGCAAGCGGGCGATTCGCGCCAGCGGATCCCGCTCCTGTTCGAAACTGTCCGCGGTGCTAAGCACGCGCGGGGTGTTGGCGCGGACGACGGAGCGCGGAGCTTCCACCGGCACGGCCCAAGCGAGGTCGACGAGCCGCTGAAGTTCGGTGCTGCGGCTGTGGGCGGCCATGAGGCACGCCGCGGATTCCTGTTCCGAACGAAGCAGCAGGATCTCCCGGGTGTGGGCGTACGGTGCGCGCTGGTCGATGTGGAGGTCGTCGCCGTCGTCCCAACACGCCACGAGGCCAAGATCCTGAACGGGAGCGTAGGCCGCGGAACGCGTCCCCACCGCTACTTTGGCAGACCCGCTCAGGAGCCTGAGATAGCTCCTGTATCGGGGCGTCGGGCCGTCGTCGGCAGTCAACCGCGCCACGTCCTCGGCAGGCAGTACCGTGAGTAGCGCCGCTTCCATGCGGTCAAGATCGCGGTAGTCGGGCACCACGACGACGGCGCCCCGCCCCGAGGAGCGGACTGCCGCCACGGCGGAGGCCACGAGTTCGGGCCAGGCCGTAGGTCCGAACCCCTTCATCGCCGTCAGCACGGCGCGGGGCGAGCCCCCGCTGGCGAGATGGCGCAGGTACGAAGCACCGTTGGTGTAGGAAGCCCACGCCGCGTGTGCCGGATTTGCCGCGGAAGGGTTGACGGTGACGCCGGGAGTTTCAACGGGGTCGTCGCCGAGCGGATCACCGGCGAGGAACAATTTCTCAAGCCGTGCCACCCGCGGCGGAATAGCTGTTCGGAGGACATCGCTCAGCGTTCCGGCATAGCGTGCCGCTACGCTCGACGCGAGTTCGAGCATGGGAGGCGGCAACACCGGCACCGGTGAAACCACCTTGAGGAGCGGGGACAGCGAATGACCGCCCTCCGACGACTCCACGCGGTCCACGACGTAACCGTTGAGTTCCTGGCCACTGAACCGCACCTTGACGCGCACGCCCGGCAGCGCGGCGTCGTCCAGTTCGGCGGGGACGCTGTAATCAAAAGGCCTGTCAAGGTGCGGCAGAGGAGATTCGATGACGACGCGCGCCACGGGATTGTTTTCCGCGAGGGCCGGACCTGTTCCTGCCCTCGCGGGAAAGCCTTGCAGGAGGGATGGTTGCCGCGCAGGACCATGAGACGCGGCAAGGGCAAACAGCGGGTCCTCGCTCATGCGTGCCACCTCCCCGGGTACCGGCCGGAGACAAATCCGGTTCCGTTGCTCATCCTTGTACCAAGCCAAGCATGCACCACCGACATTTTTGTCCCGGCCGCATCCCCCGGACGCAGGGTTCAGGCGTTGAAGAACTCCTTGAGTTCGTCAACCCGGTCCAGCCGTTCCCAAGTGAAGTCGGGCTCGTCGCGGCCGAAATGGCCATGCGCTGCAGTCTTGGCGTAGATGGGACGCTTGAGGTCGAGGGCATCGATGATTGCCCGGGGACGGAGGTCGAAGATCTCTGAGATAGCTTCGCTGATCTTGGCCGGATCAACTGTCTCCGTACCGAAAGTTTCAACGTAGGTACCCACCGGCCGCGCTTGGCCGATCGCATAAGCGATCTGGATCTCAGCACGCTTGGCCAGGCCGGCAGCCACGACGTTCTTGGCCACCCAGCGCATTGCGTAGGCCGCAGAACGGTCCACCTTCGAAGGATCCTTGCCGGAGAAAGCACCGCCGCCGTGGCGGGCGAAGCCGCCGTACGTGTCGACGATGATCTTGCGGCCCGTCAGTCCGGCGTCACCCACGGGACCGCCAATAACGAAAGCTCCGGCGGGGTTCAGGATGTTCGCGACGTGGGAAATGTCCAGGTTGGACACAGCCAGGACCGGATCGATGACGTGCGCGGCGAGGTCGGCGCGCAACTGGTCAAGGTGGGTGCCTTCGGCGTGCTGGCTGGAAATGACCACGGTTTCAACGGACACGGGGCGGTCGCGATCGTATCCGACCGTCACCTGGGTCTTGCCGTCCGGGCGCAAGTATGCCAATTCGCCGCTCTTGCGGACCTCCGTGAGGCGTTCCGAAAGGCGGTGCGCGAGCCAGATCGGGGTGGGCATGTACGACGGCGTCTCGTCGCTTGCGTATCCGAACATGATTCCCTGGTCGCCGGCGCCCTGGAGGTCGTAGTCATCCTCCTGGCGGCCTTCGCGGGCTTCGAGGGAGTTGAAGACGCCTCCCGCGATGTCGTTGGACTGCTGTCCGATCGACACGGAAACGCCGCAACGGGCGCCGTCGAAACCGTTGGCCGACGAGTCGTAGCCGATCCCAAGGATGGTCTCGCGGACAATCTGCGGGATTTCCACGTACGCGTCCGTGGTCACTTCGCCGGCGACGTGCACTAGTCCGGTGGTAGCCATGGTCTCCACTGCGACCCGGGACTCCGGATCCGCAGCCAGGAGCGCGTCGAGGATGGCGTCGCTGATCTGGTCGCAGATCTTGTCCGGATGACCTTCAGTTACCGACTCCGAGGTGAAGAGCCGGAGCTTGGACGGGGTTCCGTGGGATTCATGGTGCAGCGGTAAAGTCACTCGACTACCTTACTCGGTTGGGGGCAACCGGCTTCCGCCGTGTGTCCCTGTGCTAAGGAACGGTCGTTCCCTGTGTTAATGAATGGGCGCGCGGCTAACGAATGGGCGCGCTTACGTGGCCGGCCGCACGCGCCCGAGTTCCGTACTGATGCGGTCAACCACGACGGCGGCCACGTCCGTTTTGGTGCCGGAAGCGCTCTGCGGGGCGGCGCCGTTGCCGGAGAGAATAATCACAGAGTTCTCGTCCTGGCCGAACACCCGCCCTACACCGACTTGGTTGACTACCAGGAGGTCGCAGCCCTTGCGTTTGAGTTTGGCGGTGGCATGCTGGAGGACGTCGCCGTCCTCGTCTCCCGTCTCCGCGGCAAAGCCGACGATCAATTGCGAACCTTTGTCCGCGTTCCGCCGTTCGACCAGTTCATGCAAAATGTCCGGGTTCTGCACGAGGTGCAGTATGGGAGCGTCGTCTCCGTTGCTCTTCTTGATTTTCGTGTCGGACACTTCAGCCGGACGGAAATCGGCCACTGCGGCAGCCATAATCACGACGTCGGAGCCGGAGGCGGCTTCCAATGCGGCGTCTCGCAGTTCCAAGGCCGATTCAACCCGGACAACGTCGACACCCGATGGAGGCGGGACATCCATGTGGGCCGCAAGGAAGGTGACCCGGGCGCCCGCTTCGAGGGCTGCGGCGGCAAGGGCCACGCCCTGCTTGCCCGATGACCGGTTGCCCAGGAAACGCACCGGGTCCAGGGCTTCCCGGGTCCCTCCCGCGGATATTGTGACAGTGCGGCCTGCGAGGGGCTTTGAGTCCAGGGCGTCGCTGGAACCAATGGCAGCAGTATCGCCCGCCAGCGCAATGGCGGCAGCGAATATCGCTTCGGGTTCCGGAAGCCGGCCCGGACCGGAATCAGGACCGGTGAGTCGACCGACTGCCGGTTCGAGGACTGTGATGCCGCGGCTGCGCAAGGTTTCGACATTCGCACGGGTAGCCGCGTTCTGCCACATTTCGGTGTGCATCGCAGGAGCGAACAGCACCGGGCCGTGGGCCATGAGGAGCGTATTGGTGAGCAGGTCGCTTGCCTGTCCGGTGGCTGCCTTGGCGAGCAGGTCCGCCGTCGCCGGAGCGACGACGATGAGGTCGGCCTCGTGGCCGAGGCGCACGTGGTTGACCTTGTCGACGTCGTCGAACACGCTGTTGCTCACGGGGTTGCCCGAGAGGGCCTCCCACGTAGCTACGCCGACGAACCGGCTGGCCGCTTCGGTGGGGATGACCGTGACATGGTGTCCGGCCTCAGTAAAAAGCCGGAGGAGCGATGCAACCTTGTAGGCTGCGATCCCTCCCCCGACTCCGAGGACTATGCGCACTTGACCTCCGTCAACAGGCTGTCTTTTTACTCTGCGGGCTCGATCGGGGTGGAAACCAGCAGGCCTTCGTTGATCTCGCGCAAGGCGATGGACAGCGACTTTTCGTTGAGCTTCGTGTCGACCAGCGGGCCAACGTATTCGAAGAGGCCCTCGTGCAGCTGGGCGTAGTAGGCGTTGATCTGGCGCGCGCGCTTGGCGCCGAAGATCACCAGGCCGTACTTCGAATCGGCAGCAGCAAGCAGCGAATCGATCGGCGGGTTGATGATGCCTTCAAGGTTCGTGGACACGAAATCTCCAAATTCTAGCGGGCTGACAAGTGCTAGCGCTTAGCGCTGGTGCGGGGTAAGCCCCATGAGTGAAACAAGCTCGTCCGCTGCCCGGCGTACGTCGTCATTGATGACGGTGTGGTCAAACTCCGGTTCAGCGGCAAGTTCCAGTTTAGCGGTTTCCAGCCGGCGCTGCTGTTCCTCCGGGGTTTCGGTGCCGCGGCCCACCAAGCGGCGCACCATCTCGTCCCAGCTGGGCGGGGCCAGGAAGACGAAGTTGGCATCCGGCACGGCTGCCTTGACCTGGCGGGCTCCCTGCAGGTCAATCTCCAAAAGGACCGATTTGCCCTCGGCAATTGCCGCTTCAACCGTGCTGCGCAGTGTTCCGTAACGGTTCTTGCCGTGGACTACTGCCCACTCAAGCAACTGGCCGTCATCGACCAAACCGTCGAATTCCTCGGCAGACTTGAAAAAGTAGTGAACCCCGTCCTTCTCCCCCGGGCGCGGGGCACGGGTGGTGGCAGAGACCGAAAGCCAGACTTCGGGGTAATTGTCCCGGATATACGTGGATACGGTTCCCTTGCCTACAGCAGTAGGGCCAGCGAGGACGGTCAGTCCCGGATTCTTGCTCACATCGTCCTTTATGAAGAGTCACTGCACTTCGGCCGAGGCTGCTGGCCCTTGCCGAAGGCGCTAAACACTGTATTTGTCTTCCATGAAATCTATCAGCGACCGGGATTGGTGGATCCCAAGGCCACGGAGCCGGCGCGAGGACGCGATTCCGATCTCGGCCATGATCGCCTGGGCCCGTACCGGACCGACGCCCGGTACCGCTTCGAGAAGCTCGGAAACCCGCATCCGCGCTATGGCCTCGTCCTCCTGCGCGGACTTGATCAGTTGGGCAAGCCCAAGTTCGCCGTGCCGGAGCTGTTCCTTGGCTGCGGCGCGCCGCGCCCGCGCCCTTGCCGCCTTTTCCAAGGCGTCCGAACGTTCCTGCGGAGACAACGCTTTCAACGTCATTGACGCATCCCCCTTTGGCCGGCATCAAGTGCGGAGCAGTTTGGACTGCTCCCGAAGCTACCGTGTGGCCAGCACCTAGCGCAATGCGCCCGGCTTATCGAACAGTTTCTGGTCGACAGCCCGACGCATTGCGCCCAGTCTCAGCCTTCCAGCAGGCCGTCCCGGGTCGCCTCCGTGGCGGAACGCAGTCCGGCCACCGATGGCCCGGCCGCGAGGATTCCACGGCTCGAAGTTGCCAGGACCGCACTGTATGCATCGCCGAAGGTTGCGCGCAGGTCTGCCGGCGTAGCGCCTTGGGCCCCAAGCCCCGGGGCCAGGATAGGTCCGCGAACCGCACCCAGGTCCAGGCCGAGCTCCTCGAGCGCACTGCCGATCGTGGCTCCGACCACGAGGCCCACCGAGCCCATGGTGCCCGGGTACCGGCGGTTCTCCTCCGCGGCGGCCTCAACAATCCGGCGGGCCACCGATTCCGCTCCACCGACGTGCTGGACGGACTTGCCCTCCGGATTCGACGTCAGGGCGAGAACGAAGGCACCGCGGCCATGCTCCGCCGCGAGGTCAAGTGCCGGCCGGAGCGATTCGAAACCGAGGTAAGGACTCAGGGTCACCGAATCCGCGGCCAAGGCGGAACCGTCGCGCAGCCAGGCATCGGCGTAGGCAGCCATGGTGGAACCGATATCCCCGCGCTTGGCGTCGGCAATACTCAACACGCCGGCGTCGGACGCGGCCGCAAGGGTCCGTTCCAGCACCGCCATCCCGGCCGAGCCGTGGCGCTCGTAAAGCGCCACCTGTGGCTTCACCGCGGCAGCGAGGGAAGCCACAGCCTCCACGACGGTGAGGGAAAAGCGCTCGAGCCCTGCGGCGTCGTCGTTCAATCCCCAATCAGCCAGGAGCCCCGGGTGCGGGTCGATGCCGACGCACAGCGGGCCGCGGGCGGCCATGGCGGCCGCCAGCCGGGAACCGAACGGCTCCCGGCCCTGTGCGGCGGCTTTGGCAACCTCAGGCATTGACGGCCTCGGCCGACGCTTTGAGGTTGCTGGCATGTTCCTGCAGGCTTGTCACGGACCACGCGTACGTGCGCAGCGCCTCGATGGCCTGGACCGCGGCGTTGAACTCCGCAACCGTAGTGATGCAGGGGATGCCGATCGATGTAGCCGCCGCGCGGAGCTCGTAGCCGTCGCTGCGTGCTTCGCCGCCGGACGGCGTGTTGAAGACCATGTCGATCTCGCCGGCGACGATGAGGTCCGCAATGGTGCCCTCGCCTTCGGCGCTGCTGCCCTCGGCAACCTTGCGGACCGGGCTCGCCTGGATTCCGTTGCGACGAAGCACGTCGGCGGTGCCGCCCGTGGAAACAATTTCGAATCCGAGGTCCGAAAGACGCTTGACGCCCATGATCACGGAACGCTTGTCCCGGTTGGCGACGGAAACGAAGATCTTGCCTTCGGTGGGCAACGCGTTGTTAGCCGCGGACTGGCTCTTGGCGAACGCGGTGTCGAAGTGCTTGTCGATACCCATGACCTCACCGGTCGAGCGCATTTCCGGTCCAAGCAGGGAGTCCACCACCTTGCCGGCCGGCGTCCGGAAGCGGCTGAACGGCAGCACGGCTTCTTTCACAGCTACCGGAGCGTCAAGGGGCAAGGTGGAGCCGTCGCCCGTCTCCGGAAGCATCTTGTACGCCGTGCGCAACTGGTTGATGGTGACGCCGGTACCGATGAGGGCAGCGGCCTTCGCCATCTGGACGCCGGTCGCCTTGGAGACGAACGGCACGGTGCGTGAAGCGCGCGGATTGGCTTCGAGGACGTAAAGCACGTCGGAGGCCAAGGCGAACTGGATGTTGATGAGGCCCCGGACGCCTACGCCTTCGGCAATGGCGCGGGTGGCCGTGCGCACGCGGTCGATCACGTTGTTGCCAAGGGTGATCGGAGGAAGCACGCACGCGGAGTCACCGGAGTGGATGCCGGCTTCCTCGATGTGCTCCATGATGCCGCCGAGGTACATGTCCGTGCCGTCGAAGAGTGCGTCAACGTCGATTTCGACGGCGTCCTCCAGGAAGCGGTCGATCAGCACCGGGTGGTCCGGAGTGATCTCCGTGGCGTTGGCGATGTAGCGCGAGAGGTTGGCTTCGTCGTAGACGATTTCCATGCCGCGGCCGCCGAGCACGTAGGACGGACGGACGAGGACGGGGTAGCCGATTTCGTCCGCGATCTTCTTTGCGTCCTCGAAGGAGACAGCGGTGCCGTTCTTCGGCGCGATGAGGCCAGCCTGGTCAAGTACGCGGGAGAACATGCCACGGTGCTCGGCGAGGTCGATGGCCTCGGGCGAGGTTCCAAGGATCGGTACGCCGGCGTCTGCAAGCTGCTGTGCGAGCTTGAGCGGGGTCTGGCCGCCGAGCTGCACGAACACGCCCATCACTCCGCCGGTGCGCTCCTCTGCCGCGATGACTTCGAGGACGTCCTCGAGGGTCAGCGGCTCGAAGTACAGGCGCGTGGAGACGTCGTAGTCCGTGGACACGGTTTCCGGGTTGCAGTTGACCATGACCGTCTCGTATCCGGCCTTGCGCAACGCCATGGAGGCGTGGACGCAGGAGTAGTCGAATTCGATGCCCTGGCCGATGCGGTTGGGGCCGGAGCCGAGGATGATGACTGACGGCTTGGAGTGCAGGCCGACCTCGTCCTCTTCGTCGTACGCCGAGTAGTGGTACGGCGTGTAGGCGGCAAATTCGGCGGCACAGGTGTCCACCGTCTTGTACACCGGACGGATGCCCAAGGCCTGGCGGACCCCGCGGACCACGGCCTCGGGGTTGTGGGTCAGGGCGCCGATCTGCTCGTCGGAGAAGCCATGGCGCTTGGCGTTGCGCAGCATGGCTTCGGTCAGGGCACCGGCCTTGCTGATCTCCTGGGCGGTTTCGTTGAGCAGCTGCAGCTGGTCGAGGAACCAAGGGTCGATCTTCGTGGCGGCATAGAGCTCCTCCACCGAAGCACCACCCAGCAAGGCGCGCTGCACTTGGTAGAGGCGGTCCGTCGTCGGGCGCTTGGCCTCTTCCACGAGCTCGGGAACTTCCCATTCGGGAACGTGGCTGAAGTCCAGCTGCGAACCCTTCTGCTCAAGCGAGCGGAGGGCCTTCTGCAGGGCCTCGGTGAAGTTGCGGCCCATGGCCATCGCTTCGCCCACGGACTTCATGGTGGTGGTCAGCGTGTTGTCTGCCGCCGGGAACTTCTCGAACGCGAAGCGCGGAACCTTGACCACGACGTAGTCGAGCGTCGGTTCGAAGGACGCAGGGGTCTTCTGCGTGATGTCGTTCGGGATTTCATCCAGCGTGTAGCCGAGGGAAAGCTTGGTGGCGATCTTGGCGATGGCGAAGCCGGTTGCCTTCGACGCCAGCGCGGACGAGCGCGAAACGCGCGGATTCATTTCGATGACGACGACGCGTCCCGTGTCCGGTTCGATGGCGAACTGGATGTTGCAGCCACCGGTGTCGACGCCGACCTCGCGGATTACGGCGATTGAGATGTCGCGCAAGCGCTGGTACTCGCGGTCGGTCAGGGTGAGGGCCGGAGCCACGGTGATGGAGTCGCCCGTGTGGACGCCGACGGGATCGAAGTTCTCGATGGAACAGACGACAACGACGTTGTCGTTCTTGTCCCGCATCATCTCGAGTTCGTATTCCTTCCAGCCGAGGATGCTCTCTTCGAGCAGTACCTCGGAGGTCGGGCTGTACTGCAGGCCCTGGCCGACGATGCGGCGGAGGTCGTCTTCGTTGTACGCCAAGCCGGAGCCCAGGCCGCCCATGGTGAAGGACGGGCGGACAACCATGGGGTAGCCGAGGTCGTCCGCCGCCGTGAGCGCTTCGTCCATGGTGTGGATGATGTGGCTGCGGGCGGATTCCGCACCACAGCGTTCCACGACGCCCTTGAACTTCTCGCGGTCCTCGCCAAGTTCGATTGCGGCGATGTTCGCACCGATGAGCTCGACGTTGTACTTTTCCAGCACGCCGTTCTTGTCCAACGCGATCGCCGTGTTGAGGGCTGTCTGGCCGCCCAGGGTTGGCAGGACAGCGTCAGGGCGTTCCTTCGCGATGATCTTCTCGACTACCTCGGGCGTGATGGGTTCAACGTAGGTCGCATCGGCGAACTCGGGGTCCGTCATGATGGTGGCCGGGTTGGAGTTCACGAGGATGACGCGAAGTCCCTCCTCCTTCAGGACCCGGAGGGCCTGGGTGCCGGAGTAGTCGAATTCGGCCGCCTGGCCGATGACGATGGGGCCGGAACCAATGACAAGGACGCTCTTGAGATCTGTACGCTTTGGCATTACTTGGTGTCCTCGTTCTTCGCGGAGTTCGATGTCTGGGTGGCGTCCTGACCGTTCTTCGTGGTCTCCATCAGCGCGATGAAGCGGTCGAAGAGGTACGCGGCGTCGTGCGGGCCTGCCGCGGCTTCGGGGTGGTATTGGACCGAGAACGCAGGGATGTCGAGGCAGGCAAGGCCTTCGACGACGTCGTCGTTGAGGCTGACGTGGCTGACCTCCACGCGGCCGAAGCGCTCTTCCGGAGCGAGCGTGGCGCCATCCATGGGGGCGTCGACGGCGAAACCGTGGTTCTGCGAGGTGATCTCCACCTTGCCCGTGCGGCGGTCCATGACCGGCTGGTTGATGCCGCGGTGGCCGTACTTCAGCTTGTACGTACCGAAGCCAAGGGCGCGGCCGAGGATCTGGTTACCGAAGCAGATGCCGAAGTACGGCAGCTTCTCGTCGAGCACCGAACGGAGCAGTTTCACCTGGGCGTCCGCGGTGGCGGGGTCGCCCGGACCGTTGGACATGAAGAAGCCGTGCGGGTTGACGGCCTTGACGTCTTCGAGCGTCGCCGTCGCAGGAAGGACGTGGACGCGGACGCCACGCTCGGCGAAGCGGGCCGGCGTCATGGCCTTGATTCCGAGGTCGATTGCTGCGATATCGAACTTCGCATCGCCGTCCCAACCGTGGTCGGCGGGTTCGACGACGTAGGCTTCGTCGATGCTCACTTCTTCAGCCAGGCGGGCACCTTCCATGGGGGCGCTGGCGAGGACGGCGTCCAGGAGTTCCTTGTCCGTGGCGTTCGCGGCCTCGCCGGAGAAGATTCCAGCGCGCATGGTCTTGTGCTCGCGCAGGTGGCGCGTGATGGCACGGGTGTCCACAGCCTGGATGCCGACGATGCCCTGTTCGACCAGTTCGTCGTCGAGGGACTTCTCGGAACGCCAGTTGGAGGGACGGCGGGCCGCATCGCGGACCACGTAACCAGCCACCCAGATGCGGCGCGACTCGGCGTCTTCGCTGTTCACGCCGGTGTTTCCGATGTGCGGCGCGGTCTGGACCACGAGCTGGCGGGCGTAAGAGGGGTCCGTGATGGTCTCCTGGTACCCGGTCATGCCGGTGGCGAAAACCGCTTCGCCCAGGGCGACGCCGGTAGCGCCGTAGCTGCGGCCGCGGAACATCCGTCCGTCTTCGAGGACCAGCACGGCCGCGGTGGACTCCGCTGGGGTATTCGCGGTGGCTGTCGTTTCTTTCGCTGTCACTGTCTCATCCGTCACTGCGTTGGTGTCCGTCACTTTGTTACTTTCCACTATCGGCATCTGCCTGGGGGGCTGCAGAGATCAATTCTTGAAGTGCTTCGAGGAGGGGTTGCTTGTCGGCGGCCTGCTTGGTCCTGAATCCGGTGTCGAGTTCACGTTGTCCAAGCTTCCAACTCACGACAACGAGTCCGTCCTTTTCGACGAATTTTCCGGCCATCCCGCTCGCGGTGCGGCATTCCGTCACAGCGTCCGCGGGAACGAACAACGGATCGTTTCCGGCGCGGTCGAACAGGACGCCTTCAGGATGGACGCTCAATTCCGCGTTCCCGCGGAAGCCCAGGCCTTGGACCGCGATCCGGTCAAGCCAGTCACCCGCCGTCGTGGTGGCCACGTACTGGCCCTCCGCCACGATGCCGGCGGGACTGAGGCGCTCAGGCACCGTCGGAAGGCGTTCGACGTCGTACTGCCGCTTGAGCCGGTTGCGCCACCCAAGCGCGAACAGCGCGAAGACGACGACGGCCGCGGAGAGGACGAGCACGCCCGGAAGGATTCTGTCCATCAGTTCCTGCTGCCTGCGCCGGCCGCATCAGCTGCGTAGCGGTACGGCGTGTTGAGCTTGCCGTCCAGCACGGTCGGATGGCCCTTGAAGAAGGTCGCGACGACGGCTCCGGGCAATTCCTTGCCCGCGAACGGCGAATTACGGCCCATGGTCGCCATCTTGTTCGGGTCGACCGTCCAGCGGGCAGCGGGGTCGACCAGGATGACGTTGGCGGGCTCGCCGGCCTCAAGCGGACGGCCTTGATCTGCCACGCGGCCGATGGCGGCCGGAACCGTCGAGGTGACCCGCGCGAAGTCCGCCCAAGTCATCAGGCCCGTCTCGATCATGGTTTCCTGGACGACCGAAAGGGCAGTTTCGAGTCCCGTCATGCCCATGGCAGCCTGGGCCCACTCGCATTCCTTGTGTTCGCTCGGATGCGGTGCGTGGTCCGTTCCTATGACGTCGATGGTGCCGTCAGCGAGCCCGGCCCGGAGTGCTTGGACGTCCGAGGCCGTGCGCAGGGGCGGGTTTACCTTGTAGACGGGATCGTAGCTGCGGACGAGTTCGTCCGTGAGCAGGAGGTGGTGGGGAGTCACTTCGGCAGTGACGTTGATCCCACGCGACTTCGCCCAGCGGACGATTTCCACCGAGCCGGCGGTGGACACGTGGCAAATGTGCAGTCGGGATCCTACGTGCTGGGCAAGGAGGACGTCGCGCGCGATGATGCTCTCCTCCGCGACCGCCGGCCAGCCAGCGAGGCCGAGGACGGCAGAGACGGCCCCTTCGTTCATCTGGGCCCCTGCGGTCAGGCGCGGCTCCTGCGCATGCTGGGCCACGACGCCGTCGAAGGCTTTGACGTACTCCAGGGCCCGGCGCATCAGCACGGGATCGTGGACGCAGATTCCGTCATCGGAGAAGACGCGGACCTGAGCGCGGGAATCGGCCATGGCGCCGAGTTCGGCGAGCTGCTCACCGGCGAGGCCGATCGTGACCGCGCCGACGGGGCGCACATCCACCCAGCCCGAAGCGCGGCCCAAGGAGTGGACTTGCTCGACGACGCCCGCCGTGTCCGCGACGGGGTTGCTGTTGGCCATGGCGTGGACGGCGGTGTAGCCGCCAAGCGCCGCCGCGCGCGTGCCGGTTTCCACGGTTTCGGCGTCTTCCCGGCCGGGCTCGCGCAGATGGGTGTGGATGTCCACCATGCCAGGAAGCGCAACGAGTCCCGCGGCTTCGATCACGGTGGCGCCCTCAGCGGAAAGCCCGGTGCCTCGCTCCGCGATCACGCCGTCGCGGATCAGCAGGTCTTCGGCGCCTCCCCCGAGGATAGCCGCGCCGCGAATCAGGAAGGTTCCGGTGCTTGCGCCTGAAGCGGTCTCGGTCATCAGTTGTTCTCCTTCTCGGAACGGGCAGCATTGGTACCGGCTGCGCCGGACGTGGTGGCCGCTTCGCGGGTGTCCCCGGAGAGCAGCAGGTAGAGGGCGGCCATGCGGACCGAAACACCGTTCCGGACCTGGGCCAGCACTGTGGAGCGCGGCGAATCGGCGGCGGCGGACGAAATCTCCAACCCGCGGTTCATCGGCCCGGGGTGCATGATGATCGTGTCCTTGAGCCCGAGCTCGTCGAGGGCACGGAGGCGGGCATCGTCGAAGCCCCAACGCCGTGAATACTCGCGGGTGGACGGGAAGAACGAGGCGTTCATCCGTTCCCCTTGGACCCGTAGCATCATCATGGCGTCGACGCCGGCTTCCAGTGTTTCGTCGAGGTTGTAGCTGACCTTGCAAGGCCAGTGCTCGACGCCGATCGGCAGCAGCGTGGGGGGCGCCACCAACGTGACGTCTGCTCCGAGGGTGCGCAACAACCAGACATTGGAACGGGCAACCCGCGAGTGCAGGACGTCGCCCGCGATCGCGACCCGCATGCCGCTGAGGTCGGCGCCGATTGATTCTGAACCGTGGAGCTTGGTCCAGTGGCGGCGCATCGTGAAGGCGTCCAACAGCGCCTGCGTCGGGTGCTCATGGGTACCGTCGCCGGCGTTGATGACGGCGGCATCGATCCAGTCCGTGGCGGCAAGCCGGTGCGGGGCTCCCGAGGCCCAGTGGCGAATGACTACGGCGTCCGCGCCCATGGCCGAAAGGGTTTGGGCAGTGTCCTTGAGGGATTCCCCCTTGGATACCGATGAACCCTTCGCGGCGAAGTTGATGACGTCAGCGGACAGCCGCTTTGCCGCCGCCTCGAAGGAAATGCGGGTCCGGGTGGAGTCTTCGAAGAAGAGGTTCACCACGGTGCGCCCGCGCAAGGCGGGCAGCTTCTTGACTTCGCGGTCCCCCACCGCGGCCATTTCTTCGGCGGTGTCCAGGATCCGGATGGCGTCGGCGGCGCTGAGGTTCTCGGTGGAGAGCAGGTGTTTCATGCGCCGGCCTCGATCACTACTTCATTGACGGGCTGTCCGTTGACGGAGTCGAACTCTTCTAGCCGGACCCTGACCTTCTCCGAAGAAGAAGTCGGTAGGTTCTTGCCCACATGGTCCGCGCGGATGGGGAGTTCGCGGTGGCCACGGTCTACCAGGACGGCCAGGCGGACGCTGCGGGGCCTGCCAAGGTCCACGATCGCGTCCAGGGCTGCCCTGATGGTCCTGCCGGAGTAGAGGACATCATCGATGAGGACAACTACCTTGTTGTCGATTCCGGACAACGGGAGCTTCGTGGGATACGGCGGCCTGGCGGGCTGGTGGGAGAGATCGTCGCGGAACATCGTGACGTCGAGTTGGCCGACGATGGCCGAGGCGTTGACGGAGGGATCGGCGGCGGCAATCTTTTCCGCCAGCCTGACGGCCAGCGGATATCCGCGGCGCGGGATGCCCAACAGGACAAGATCCTGGGAACCTTTATTGGCCTCGAGGATCTCATGGGCGATACGAGTGAGGGCACGGTCGATATCCGCGTGGTTGAGTACAACCCGGGACGGCACCGGCGCGGCGACATCAGTCATCGCTCGTCTCCCCTTTCCCCGCCTCACGGGACGGAATTAAAAAAGGAACATTTGCTTTTCAAAACTATCACAGGCGGAGCCATTGGCCGGCGCGCCGAGGCCCCGGCCAATGCGTTTTCGCTCACACAAAAACCCCGGCTGGAGCCCAGCCGGGGTTTTTGTCAGTGCCTAATGGCTTAGTGCCATTGCCTGGACTAGGCGAGGAGCGAAGGCTTCAGTTGCTGCAGGCGGCCCAGGAGGCCGTTGATGAACGCAGGCGACTCATCGGTGGACATGGTCTTGGCCAGTGCCACGGCTTCGCTCACTGCGACGCCGTCCGGGACGTCGTCGTTGTAGAGCAGTTCCCAAGCCCCGATGCGCAGGATGATCCGGTCAACCGCCGGCATCCTCTCCAAGGTCCAGCCTTGCGCGTACGTCTGGAGGAACTCGTCGATGGTCTGCTGCATCGCAACCACGCCCTCGACGATATCGGTGGTGTACGGATTGACGACGAGGTCGGTCTTTTCCCGGCGGGCCTTCAAGACCTCGAAAGCGGAGGCGGAACGCTGTTCCGCCTCGAAAAGAATTTCGAGGGCCCTGTTACGGGCCTTACCACGGGCGCTCACTAGTCGTTGACCCGGCCCAGGTAGCTGCCGTCACGGGTGTCGACCTTGACCTTGGTGCCCTGCTCAACGAAGAGCGGAACCTGGATCTCGTAGCCGGTTTCGACCGTGGCAGGCTTGGTGCCGGCGGACGAGCGGTCGCCCTGCAGGCCCGGCTCGGTGTAGGTGATCTCAAGGACCACGCTCGGCGGCAATTCGATGTAGAGCGGCGTGCCTTCGTGGATGGCGATGTTGACCATCTGGTTTTCCAGCATGAAGTTGGTGGCGTCGCCCACGACGTTGCCGGAAACGTGGATCTGGTCGTAATCCGAGGTGTCCATGAAGACGAAGTCTTCGCCGTCCTGGTACAAGTATTGGTAGTCGCGGCGGTCAACCGTGGCGGTTTCGATCTTGAGGCCGGCGTTGAAGGTCTTGTCGACCACCTTGCCGGACATGACGTTACGCATCTTGGTGCGCACGAACGCGCCGCCCTTGCCCGGCTTGACGTGCTGGAACTCGATGATGTTCCAGAGCTGGCCCTCGAGCTTCAGCACGGTTCCGTTCTTGATGTCATTTGTGGTTGCCACTAGTACTATCCTCTGGTTTCTCTCACTGGTTTTGCTAGCTTCGTAGCGTCCAGCCGTCTATGCCAATCCGGCGTGCCATGACGGCCGCCAGCGCGTATTTGTCAAAAATCCAAAGTCCATTCTACCGGCAAAATGAGATCGGCCCGCCGCGCTTGCAATCCAGGCGGGCCGAAGGACGTCAGGATGCCAGTTCGAGGACGTTGCGTGCGCGCTGCAGGGCTACTGCCGAGGCATAAATCAAGGACGCGTCCGCGGCCGAGGCGACCCGGATGTCCAAGGCCTTCGTGAATGATTCCGCCGCTGCCACCGGGTTCCCGGCAACGAAGTATGCCCGGCCCAAGTACTGGTGGACAACGGCTTCCCGGCCCGTGCCATGGACTTCGCCCAGCAACTGCCGGAACAGCTCCACAGCGCGGTCGCAACGGTTGGTGGCCCGGTGCAATTCGGCTTCGAAGATCCGCAGCTTGAACGATTCGGGATCGTTGTAGCGCGCCTCGGCCAGCAATTCGGCGGCTTCGCCGGGGTGGCCTTCAAGGATCAGGGCCATGATGCGGTCCGCGGGATCCTGCGAATCGGCCAGCGCCGACTGCATCGCCTCTTCATTGACGATGTGCGGCAAAAGGGTGTCCGGATTGGTTCGAACGCCCGGGAAGCCGCCTGTGGGCCAGTCGCTGACGCTGCTGAAGGTTTCGGTCGTCATGATGCAATCTCCTGGTAGGCAGCGAAGAGCAGCGATGTGTCCGGGACGTCGAGGATCCCGGGCTTGGCGATCCCGTCGAGGACGACGAAGCGCAGGAGGTCACCGCGGGACTTCTTATCGCGGCGCATGCCGTCGAGCAGGCCCTGCCAGCGATCCCGGCGATAGGTGATCGGCAGTCCCAGCCCTTCAAGAATCGAACGGTGGCGGTCGGCGTCGGCATCGGAAAGGCGGCCAACGCTGCGGGCGAGTTCAGCCGCGAACATCATGCCGACCGAGACGGCGGCGCCGTGGCGCCATGAGTAGCGCTCCACGAGTTCAATTGCGTGGCCGAGCGTGTGGCCGTAGTTCAGGATCTCCCGCAGTCCGGATTCCTTGAGGTCTTCGGAAACGACCTTCGCCTTGACCGCTATGGCGCGTTCGATGAGTTCCCGCAGGACCGCCGAACCAGGGTCGGCCACTTCCTCGGGCTTGTTTTCAACGAGGTCGAGAATGGCCGGATCGGCGATGAATCCGCACTTGATGACTTCGGCCATGCCCGAGATCAATTCGTTTTTGGGGAGCGTTTGCAGCGTGTCAAGATCCGCGAGGACGGCAGCGGGCGGATGGAAGGAACCGACCAGGTTCTTTCCCTCTGCGGTATTGATTCCGGTCTTGCCTCCGACAGATGCGTCCACCATACCGAGGAGGCTCGTGGGCATGTGGATGACTTTGACGCCACGCAGCCACGTGGCGGCCACGAACCCGGCCAGGTCCGTCACCGCACCGCCGCCGACTGCGACGATGGCGTCGGAACGGGTGAAGTCGTTCTGGCCAAGGACCTGCCAGCAGAAGGCGGCGACCTGGATATGCTTGCCTTCTTCGGCGTCGGGAATCTCGGCGGTGACGGCGGTGAACCCGGCCGTTTCCAGATCCGCCCGGACGGCGTCACCGGTGAGGCGCAAGGCGCGTGGGTGAACGACCAGGACGCGCCTGACGCGCTCCCCCAGCTTTTCCGGAAGGCCGCCGAGGAGACCGTGTCCTACTACGACGTCGTAGTTCTCGTTGGCGGACTGGCCGGTGACCTTGATGACAGTTGCGTCGTTGCTCATTTCTGAACTTCCTCCTTCAAGGCCGCGTGGTCACGCAGCCTTTCCTCCAGGTGGAGGGCGATTTCCGCCACGGTTCCGGACCGGACGTCGACGGTGATGTCCGCCAAACGTTCATAGACCGGTCGGCGGGCGGCAAACAGCGCCTCCCAGCGTGCCATGCCGTCGCCGGCCAGGAGCGGCCGGCCTGTGTTTCGTGCGATGCGTTCGGCAACGGTTGCCGAATCGCATTCCAGGTAGACGACCGTGCAGCCGGCCAGGATTTGTTGCGTACCGGAATCGAGTACCGCCCCGCCGCCGAGCGAAATGACCGCGCCACTCCCCGCGGCTTCCTCGACGACGCGGCCCACTGTCCGGGCTTCGATCTCGCGGAACGCATGCTCACCACGGCCGACGAAGATGTCAGCGATGGTGCCGTGGTTCTCAACGATGACGGCGTCGGTATCGACGAAAGGGACGCCCAGTTGTTGCGCGAGCTGGTGGCCGATGACCGACTTGCCGACGGCCATCGGACCAACCAAGGCGATAGGGGGTCCGAATCCGGTGCCGGTGATACCGTGGGTCACTCGTGGCCGACCGAGTCCAGGGTCGCCGGGATGTTGTCCAGGTAACCGCGAAGGTTCCGCGCTGTTTCGGCAACGGAGTCGCCGCCGAATTTCTCCGCTACGGCTTCGGCGAGCACGAGTGCGACCATGGCTTCGGCCACCACACCCGCGGCCGGGACGGCACAGACGTCGGAGCGTTGGTGATGGGCCTTCGCCGCCTCACCAGTGCTGACATCGATGGTCTTCAGGGCGCGCGGAACGGTGGCGATGGGCTTCATGGCCGCGCGTACGCGAAGAACCTCGCCGATGCTCATGCCGCCCTCGATGCCGCCGGCCCGGTTGGTCTTGCGGACAATCCTGCCGGTTTCGTCCTTGACGATTTCGTCGTGGGCGGCAGAACCCCTGCGGGCGGCCGTGAGGAAGCCGTCTCCGACCTCGACGCCCTTGATTGCCTGGATGCCCATGAGCGCAGCGGCCAAACGGGCATCGAGGCGACGGTCCCAATGGACATAGCTGCCGAGTCCCGGCGGAAGGCCGTAGGCAAGGACTTCGACAATGCCGCCAAGGGTTTCGCCTTCCTTGTGGGCCGCGTCAACCTCGGACACCATGGCGTTGGACGTTTCGCGGTCGAAGCACCGCAACGGATCGGCGTCAAGCGCGAGGACGTCGGACGGCACGGGAAGCGGGCGTCCTTCAGGTACCGTGACGCTCGCGATGGACACCGTGTGGCTCACGAGCTCGATGCCGAGCTGCTTCAGGAAACGAGCGGCGACCGTGCCCAAGGCGACGCGGGTTGCGGTCTCGCGGGCACTCGCGCGTTCGAGGACAGGACGTGCTTCCGGGAAACCGTACTTCTGCATGCCTGTAAAGTCCGCGTGGCCGGGCCGTGGCCGGGTCAAGGGAGCATTGCGGGCCTGGTCTGCGAGGATCTCCGGATCCACCGGGTCCGCGGACATGATCTGCTCCCATTTCGGCCATTCGGTGTTGCCGATCTGGATGGCGACGGGCCCACCCTGCGTGACTCCGTGACGGACTCCGCCCAGGATGGTCACTTCGTCTTGCTCGAACTTCATCCGGGCGCCGCGGCCGTAGCCTAGACGGCGGCGCGCCAAGGCGTCGCGGATTTCCTCGCTGGTGAGTTCCACGCCAGCGGGGACGCCTTCTACAATTCCGAGCAGTGCCGGTCCGTGGGATTCACCGGCAGTCAACCAACGCAACATATATCCAATCCTGCCATGTAAGGCCCCTAGTAGACCCGCCGGGGAAGCCCGACTGAGTCGCACATCACATCTATGACGTCAGCCCCGACGTCGGCGCCGGAGAACAAACGGATCTGTTCAACGGCTTGGTAAAGCAGCATTTCCAGCCCGGGAACAACGGTCCCGCCGCGTGCCTGCCACGCTTCCGCGATCCGGCTGGGCCAAGGATCATAGGCGACGTCGAGCAACACCCCGGTGCCGCCGTCGTGCCCTTGCTGGAATTCTTCGGCAATGCCGTCCGCGGCCCGCGGCGGAAGCGTTGAGATCACCAAGTCTGATGTCGCGATTCCCTTGGCGGCATCGGCAAGGGGCCGCAGGTCGAAGGAAAGCCCGACGGCGGCGGCCGCGGCCTTCGCTTCGAGGGCACGTCCGGCGTCGCGCACGTAGACGTCAACATGGCTTGCGCCCAACTCGCCCAGGGCCGCGATCGCTGCGGCGGATGTTCCGCCGCCACCGAGGATCGCGGAAACCGGGGTGTCACGCACACCGGCATTCCGCACGGCCTCGACAATGCCCGCGACGTCCGTGTTGTGGCCCACGCGCCGAACGCCCTGCGCGGTGTGCTCGAAGGCAACCGTGTTGATGACGCCGAGGTGCGCGCCGGCGCCGCGGACCTCGTCCACTTCCTCCACCATCGCCGTCTTGAGGGGCATGGTGACGGACAACCCGCACCAATTGTCCTCAACCTTGAGCCCCGCCATGAAGGCCGGCAGGCCCGCAACCGTCACGTCGATGGCCGAGTATTCGATGTCCAGCCCAAGCAGCCTGTAGGCAGCGCGGTGCAGGGCAGGTGATTTCGAGTGGCTGATCGGGTGCCCCAGGACGGCAGCACGTCTGCTCACACGCACCGTCCCGGGTTGGCCGCACACCAGGCGTTGTACTGGTCAACGTACTTGAGGTGCTCAGCCAACGTGCTGGAGAACTTCGTTTCCTTGGTGTCCAAGTTGATGGTCACCCAATACAGGTAGTTGTTCTGCGTCGGCTTCGCCGCAGCGTCAATGGCAGTCTTGCCGGGGGAACCGATCGGACCGACCGGCAAGCCGACGTTCGCGTAGGTGTTGTACGGATTGCTCTTGTCCGCCTTCTCGGCATCGGTCAGGTGGAGCGTCTTGGTACCCAGGCCGTAGGTGACAGTGGCATCCGACTGGATCAGGCCGGCGGTCTCCGTGTTGCCGGGCTTGAGCCGGTTGTAGATTGCCCCGGCGACGTTGCCATAATCGGCCTGTCCGCCTTCTGCCTGGACGATGCTCGCCACGGTGATGGTCTGGTATTGCTTGACCGGATCAGTGACGCCCTGCGCCTTCAATTCGTCGAGCGTCGACGAGACGAGCTTCTGGAGGATGTCCTTGCCCGATGTTCCGAGCGGGAAACGGTACTCGCCCGGTGCCAGGAAGCCTTCGAGGTTCTTCGCCTGGGACGGGACGCCGAATTGTGCCGGCGAATTGCTCAGTGCCGTGAGCTCGGAAACCGGTATGCCCGAACCTTGGGCTATGGCGTCCAAGGACTCACCGATGCGCAAGCCGGCACTGAGTGCGAAGTACATGACCTTCGAGGCGTCCTTGTTCAGGAGGATGTTAACGGCGTCGGAGTTCTTCATCTCGGTCTTGAAGGTGAAGTCGCCGGGCGAGAGTTCGCCGCCGGCAGCCGAGAACGCGGAAAGGAAGGAATCGGCGTTTGCCACCACATGCTGGGCTTGGAGCTGGTTCGCGACTGCCTTGGGGCCGGAGCCCGGAGCCACGGTCACGGTAACGGATCCGGTGCCGGGGCCCGGGTAGTCGGTTACTTTGTCCATCCCGAGCAGCGGCTTGAGGAACTGGGCACCGACGGTGACTGCGGCCACGAATACCGCGAGGGTCAGGAGGAGTGCGAGCAAACGACGGCGGCGGCGAACCTTTTTCGACGCTGCCTTGGGCACGGGGGTTGCTGCGGCCATGATGCTGTGGGGATCGTTCTCGTCATGGACTTCGTAGAACACGGGGTCCTGGTGTTGGGGATCCTGGTGTTCGGTAAATTCCTGCCCGAGGCCGTCGTCATGCGCAGGAAAATCGTGGAATTCGTCGCCGGGTACCGCTTCGAACGAGTGCAGCTCGTCGGCATGGATGGCGTCGGGATGGCTCGCTTCGTCGGGATGGACAGCAGCGAAGTGGGCCGTGGCTGGATGGGCCTCGTTGGGCGCCTGTAGCAAGTCTTCGTCGTGGACGGTTGCGGGGTGGATTTCGTCCGCAGCCCCTTCCACTGGGGCGGATGCCTCGGGGACAGGTTCAACCCGTGCGGCTTCAACCGGTCCGGGCTCTTCGGCAGCAGGCTCGGGAGCCCGCACCGGGGCTTGGGGGGCGGCGGCCGCATCCTGGTGCTCTTGCAACGGGGCTCCGGAGGCGCCGTGCGCGGCGTACTGCCTCGCGGGCTCCTCGGCAGCCGGCGCCTCAATGTGCACTGGCACCGGCGGAGGCAATACCTCTTGGTTCTGGGTCTCCAGGAATCGTTCCCTGGCACGGATTTCACGGCGTGTCAGAGGCTTGGTGCGCTCTTCCGATACGTCGTTGGAGGGGTCGTGGTTGACCGGGCTCACAATTGTCTTCCCCTCGTTGGAGAGTGTTGATCAATGCCGGAGGCGGGCAGTGGTGCGTTGGCACCGTCAGTGTGTTGGGGTGGCGTAGGCGCATGCACGCGCCGGCCCACATCTGCTCCTCTGGCTTTTTGCATGTCGATCGCGTGCTGAAGTATTCCGGCAGCGGCAACCTGATCCACCACTTTACGATGGGCCTTGCTGCTCATGCCAGCTTCGTGGAGGTTGCGGTGCGCCGTCACGGTGGTGAGCCGTTCGTCCACGAGGTTGATCGGCACGTCCATCCCGCGGCGCTGCAACTCCTCCGCCAAGAGCTCCGAATACTCGCTCGCCATGGCCGCGGACGACCGTTCTTCCCCCTTCATGGTGCGGGGAAGACCGACGAAAACCTGCACAGCCCCGAGTTCCTCCACTTGCCGGACAATGTACCCGACGTCGGAATTCTTCTTGGCATCCCGCGTGACGGTCTTGAACGGCGTCGCGAGGATTCCGTCGGGATCGCAGATTGCGAGACCCACACGGACGGTGCCGACGTCTACCCCCAGTTTTGTACCCCGGGGGTAGGCGCCGCTGCTCGTGAGATCCTCCAAGATCAGCGCTTGGCGATCGCGTCCACAACAGCCGCAAGGGCCGGTGCGATCTTCGCGGCGTCGGATCCGCCACCTTGGGCGACGTCGTCCTTGCCGCCGCCACCACCGCCGAGGACTCCGGCGGCCACGCGCACAAGCGCACCCGCCTTGACGCCTGCGTCACGGGCAGCTTCGTTTGTTGCCACGATAATCACCGGACGGTCGTTGCTCACGCCGGCAACTGCGACCGTTGACGCGTCCGAGCCAAGCCGGTTCCGCAGGTCCATGGCGAGGCTGCGGAGGTCGTCCGCTCCCCCGACCAGGCCGGCGTCGTGGGCCACTACACGGACCCCTGCAGCGTCCTGGGCGGTCGCCACGAGGTTTCCGGCAGCTGCGGCCAACTGTTCCTTCCGGAGGCGGTCAAGTTCCTTCTCAGTCGCCTTGAGCTTGGCCAAGGTGCTCGAGATCCGGTCTGCAAGCTGGCCCGACGGCACCTTGAGCATTTCCGTGAGCTCCGTGACGAGGGCGCGTTCGGCGGCCAGGTGACGGAAGGCGTCCAGGCCGACGAAGGCTTCCACACGGCGGTTTCCGGAGCCCACCGACTGCTCGCCGAGCAGGGAAAGGCTGCCGATCAAAGAAGTGTTGGCAACGTGCGTGCCGCCGCAGAGCTCGCGCGACCACGCGCCGTCGATCTCCACCACGCGAACTTCGCTGCCGTAGTTTTCACCGAACAGCGCCATGGCGCCAAGGGCTTTGGCTTCAGCCAGGCCCATAACCTTGGTGTCCACCTGGAAGTGGTTGCGGATGGCGATGTTGGAGACTTCTTCGATTTCGGACTTGGCGGCAGCGCTCAAGCCCTCGCCCCAGGCAAAGTCGAAACGCAGGTACCCGGCCTTGTTGAACGAGCCGCGCTGGGTGGCTTCGGGACCGAGGATCTGATGCAACGCTGCGTGCACGATGTGCGTGGCCGTGTGGGCTTGCTCGGCAGCGTGGCGGCGTTCGCGGTCGACGGCGGCGAGCACCAGGGCGTCCGAAGCGATCTCACCTTCGCGGACGATCGCCTTGTGGACGCTCAGTCCCTTGATGGGACGCTGGACATCCAGGACCTCGACGACGAAACCGTCACCCGTGATGAGGCCCGTGTCGGCAGACTGTCCGCCGGCCTCGGCGTAAAAAGGGGTCTCGTTGAGCACTAGCTCGATTTCATCGCCCGTGGACGCGTGCTGCACGCGGCGGCCTGCGCTGAGGAGTCCTCGAACGCGGGCTTCGCCTTCCAGTTCCGTGTAGCCCGTGAAGACGGTCTCGCCTTCCGCCAGGAGCTCCTGGAAGGCCGAGACGTCCGCGTGGCCGCCCTTCTTGGCCTTGGCATCGGCCTGGGCACGCTGGCGTTGCTCCTGCATCAGGCTGCGGAACTGGGCTTCGTCCACCGTCAATCCGGCTTCCTCGGCCATTTCGAGAGTGAGGTCGATCGGGAAACCATAGGTGTCGTGCAAAGTGAAGGCGTCTTCGCCGGAGAGGGGCTTGCCTGCCGCTTTGGAGAGCACCACGGCTTCTTCGAGGCGGGCAGTGCCCGACGCGATGGTGCGGAGGAAGGCCTTCTCTTCGGCGTACGCAATGCGGCTGATGCGGTCGAAATCGGTCTCGACCACCGGGTAGACGCCCTTCATGGCGTCGCGGGACGCAGGAAGGAGGTGCGGGAGGCACGCTTCTTCGACGCCAAGGAGCCGCATGGCGCGGACTGCGCGCCGGATGAGCCGGCGAAGAACGTAGCCGCGGCCTTCGTTCGACGGCGAGACGCCGTCCGAAATGAGCATGAGCGCCGAGCGGATGTGGTCGGCAACGATGCGCATGCGGACATCGTCCGTGTGGTGCGGATCGTCAGCTGTTTCGGCGGACGTGTATTCCTTGCCGGACAATTCCGATGCTTTGTCGATGACCGGCCGCACTTGGTCGGTCTCGTACATGTTTTCGACGCCCTGCAGGATCATCGCCAGGCGCTCCATGCCGAGGCCGGTGTCGATGTTCTTCTTGGGCAATTCACCGACGATGTCGAAATCGACCTTCGAACGGACGTTTTCGATCTGGTACTGCATGAACACCAGGTTCCAGATCTCGACGTAGCGGGTTTCATCCGCGATGGGGCCGCCTTCGGCACCGTAGGCCGGTCCGCGGTCGTAGTAGATCTCCGAGCACGGGCCGGCAGGACCCGGCTGGCCGGTGGACCAGTAGTTGTCGGACTTGCCCATTCGCTGGATGCGCGACGCCGGGATGGCGGTGTTCTTCAGCCACAATTCCTGGGCTTCGTCGTCTTCTTCATAGACCGTGACCCAGAGGCGTTCAACGTCCAGCCCGTAACCGCCGTCGTCGACGCTCTTGGTGAGCAGCTCGAAGGCGAACTTGATGGCGTCTTCCTTGAAGTAGTCGCCGAACGAGAAGTTTCCGCACATCTGGAAGAACGTGCCGTGGCGGGCGGTCTTTCCGACTTCCTCGATATCGCCGGTGCGGATGCACTTTTGGACGCTGGTGGCGCGGCTGAAGGCGGGCTCTTCGCGTGCGGTGAGGTACGGGATGAAGGGAACCATGCCGGCCACAGTGAAGAGCAGGGAAGGGTCGCTGGATACGAGCGACGCGGAGGGAACGGCGGTATGGCCCTTGCTGACAAAAAAGTCCACCCAGCGCTTGGTGATCTCCTGCGACTTCATTAGCTGATTACTTACCCTTCTCAATTCACTGCACATGAGTTCGTGCGCGGCACTGGCAGTTGCCGATGCCACAGCTTCTAATTCTGCCTTGTCCAAGCCCGCTTGGGCGAACCGCGGCCCCCGGCTCCGCGAATGGCCAAACCGGCGGGGCTAGTGGCTGCCGGGGCCGGCTTCCACTACGCCAAGCGCCGATCGGAGCTCGCCCTCGCGTTCCTGCATTCCGGCGCGGACGGCATCGGCGAAGTCGTAGATGCCGTCGGCAAGCCGACCGACTGCGCGGTTCAGGCCGTCAGGCCCGATGTTGGCTTGAGCCTCGGTGATCTTGCGGAAGGCGATGACCCCGATAGCCACGCCGATACCCATCCAGACGATTCTTTTCACGGTGTTCCTGACTACGGTGTTCCTGACTACGGTATTCCTGCGACGGTCCTGCTTGGGGTGTCGCTTGGATCAGCGGCTTCGGCGTCCGCTGCCGGGCTTGCGCCGACTGCCGAGTGCCGAACGCACCCCATAGCTGAATGCGGCCACTTTGATGAGCGGCGAGCCCACAGTTGCGGCGACCAGCGAGGACAGCGCCGAAATGTTCGCCGACGCGTCCGAGACGTTCGAAGCGATGCCGTCCACCTTCTTCAACTGCTGGTTGGTTGTTGACACAGTGGCAGTGACTTCATCCATGAGCGGCGTTGCGCCATCGCTCAAGGAACGGATGGACGTGCGGACTTCATCGAAGACGCGGCCAAGCTTGAGGATCGGCACGGCGAGCAGCAGCACAAGGAGCGCAAAAACTCCGGCTGCGATCAGTCCTGCAATATCGCCACCAGTCATGGGCACTCATCTCCTAGCGTTGTTGCGTTGCGGTGGTCCTGCCGTCCGGCTCCGCGCACCCGGCGCAGTGCGGCTCCCCCCAAGTACCTTACATACAAAGAAGCCCGCGGCGCGTGCCACGGGCTTCTTGTAGGCGCTCTGGAATTTAGCGAGCGTAGAATTCGACGACGAGCTGCTCTTCGCAGGTCACGGGGACCTCGGAGCGCTTCGGGCGGCGAACCAGGCGTGCCTGCAGGGCGTCAAGCTTGACGTCCAGGTAGGCGGGAACCTGGGGCAGGACATCGCGGTGCGCACCCGCTGCGGCGACCTGGAACGGAGCCATGGTCTCGCTGCGGCTGTGAACGTGGATGAGCTGGCCTTCTCCGACGCGGAACGACGGGCGGTCCACGCGGATGCCGTCAACCAGGATGTGGCGGTGCACAACCAGCTGGCGGGCCTGGGCGATCGTGCGGGCAAAGCCGGCACGCAGAACGAGGGCGTCGAGACGCATTTCGAGCTGCTCGATCAGGTTTTCACCGGTCAGGCCCTTGGTGCGACGCGCTTCTTCGAAGGCGCGGGTCATCTGGGCTTCGCGGATGCCGTACTGGGCGCGCAGACGCTGCTTCTCGCGCAGACGAACGGCGTAGTCGGAGTCCTGCTTCTTGCGGGCGCGACCGTGTTCACCGGGGCCGTACGGACGGCGCTCCATGTACTTGGCGGCCTTGGGAGTCAGAGCGATGCCGAGTGCACGCGAAAGGCGTGCGGTACGGCGAGCACGAGTGTTGTTAGCCACTTGTGTCCTTCCAATTACTGCGGTGTGTCAGTGTTACTGGCCTCCATGAGGGAGAGCATCGGCCAACCGCTGCCTTTTGCTACTGGGCGCAGGGCACAGCCCAACCCACGGGAAGTGTGATGGTTTGTGCGTCCGCGCCTTGCCAGACAAACATCCATCCTAGCACGGCGACTATTTGCCCCGGATGATCCGGCGCAACCGTTCAAGCCTCGGAGCGATGTCCCTTTCGGCGCCGTTGGCGGTGGGCACGTAATAGTCGCGGCCCACGAGGTCGTCCGGAGCATACTGCTGGGTTGCCACACCATGGGGAGCGTCATGGGCATACTTGTACCCCTTGCCGTGGCCGAGGCCTTTGGCGCCTTGGTAATGGGCATCCCGCAAGTGCGCGGGAATTCCCGTCCCCATCCCCGCACGCACATCGGCGATCGCCTGGTTGATGCCCATGTAGGCGGCATTCGACTTGGGGGCGGTCGCCAAATGGACAACGGCTTCGGCGAGGATGATCCGCCCCTCGGGCATACCGATCAGCTGAACCGCCTGCGCGGCGGCGACCGCAGTCTGCAGGGCGGTTGGGTCGGCCATGCCGATGTCTTCAGCGGCCGAGATGACGATGCGCCGCGCGACGAAGCGCGGGTCCTCGCCCGCTTCCAGCATGCGCGCCAAATAGTGCAACGCAGCATCGACATCCGAACCACGGATCGACTTGATGAACGCACTGGCGACGTCGTAATGCTGGTCGCCCGCCCGATCGTAGCGAACAGCGGCCGAATCCAACGCCCGCTCGGTGTGGCGGAGTTCGACGACGACCGGCGCGTCCGGGGCGCCGTCGCCGGCGAGGCCCTCCTCCTCGACTTCCCCGGCCGTGCCGCCGTCGTCGACCCGATCCCCGAACGCGACGCCGGCAGCAGCCTCAAGCGCCGTGAGGGCGCGGCGGGCGTCGCCACCGGACAACCGGACGAGGTGATCGAGGGCTTCCGGCGTAAGCTCCACTCCCCCGGCCAAACCGCGCACATCGGCGACGGCCCGCTGCAGGAGTCCCTCAATGTCCGAATCCGTCAGCGGCTTCAACGTCAGCAGCAAGGAACGCGAGAGCAAAGGCGACACCACGGAGAAGGACGGGTTTTCCGTCGTCGCCGCCACCAGGACTACCCACCGGTTCTCGACGCCCGGAAGGAGGGCATCCTGCTGGGCCTTGTTGAACCGGTGGATTTCATCCAGGAACAGCACGGTGGTGGTCCGGTACAAGTCGCGGGCGGTCAAGGCTTCGTCCATGACGCGCCTCACGTCCTTCACGCCCGCCGTGATGGCCGACAATTCGACAAACTTACGGCCGGTTCCCCGGGCAATGACATGCGCGAGGGTCGTCTTCCCTGTTCCCGGAGGCCCCCACAGAATGACTGAACTCGGTCCAGCGGGACCAGCCGCGTCCGCACCCGCCGCAAGCTGCCGCAACGGAGAGCCGTGGCCCAGCAAATGCTGCTGGCCCACCACGTCGTCAAGCGTCCGCGGCCGCATCCGGACCGCCAAGGGGCTCCGCTGCGAAGCCGCCCGCTTCGTCCCCGAATACACGTCGTCGGACCGCCCGAAATCCAGCGCGTCGTTGTCGGCGTCGTCGTCGCTGTCCGCGCCGGCACCAAAGAGATCTTCCACATGGATAGGCTACTCATGAATCCTCGGAAGGAGACATCACGTGGCGGCTCGGGCATCCGGCTCGAACGAAAGACAACAGCAACCGGCAGAACGGACTGCCTTCATCCCTGGCCCGCGATTGTGCGGCTGGTTGGAGCGTTTTGCCGCGAGCCACGGCGCGGTTCAGGAACACGCCGACGACGGCGCTGTGCACCTGCGCGCGGCCGACGGCGCTGTGCATCTGCGCGCGGCCGACGGCGCGACTGCCCTCCTGCGGGCGCCGTGGCCCGTCGACGGGCGGCCAGGCCGAGGCACTGACGCGATTGAACGATTGGCGTCGCTCGCATCGCAGGAAAGGCGCCTGGGAATCATCCTGGTGCGCCGCGGCGGTTACGCGGTGGGAATTGCCAGCGGAGGAGAACTCATCACGTCCAAGGTCGGCTCCAGATACGTGCAGTCACGGTCCTCGGCCGGCGGGTCATCCCAGCAGCGGTTTGCCCGGCGCCGCGAAAACCAGGCAAACGCCTTGACGGAGGCGGTGGCCGGCCATACGGCCGCGATCTTCGCCGGTAACGTTTTCGAATACCTCGTGCTGGGAGGCGACTCCGCCCTCGCAGGCACGGTCCTGGAATCGCCGGCTTTGAAGGATTACGCAACCCGGAAACAATTACCGTTCCTTGCCGTCGCGGATCCCACTGCAACCGTACTACGCAAGGCTGCAGCCGACGCGTGCTCCGTCCGGATCAAAATCACGGACCCGCCGCTGTAGTTTCCGCCGTTGGCGCTGAAACGTCAGCAGCCACTCAAACTGCGCCGGGGCCTCGCTTGCCGGTAAAGGTAACGGCCATGCTCTTCGAAACCCGCACCTTCATAAAGCGAACGGGCACCCGCGTTCGAGGCCATCACGAGCAGCCAGAATTCTTCCAGGCCCCGGTCCCTGCCCGCTGCCATGAGCGCGTCCAGAACCCGTCCGGCGTACCCGCGGCGCCGGCGCCAGGCGTGGGTGGCCATGCAATAGATGCCTCCCTTGCCGTCCACCATGGCGAGGCGTCCGACGGCGGCCGGGTCGCCGTCGTCGTCCCTCACCAGTGCGTACAACGACGGGCATCCCGTCAGGATCGAGCGGGCGACGTCGAGCTCCGCGTCCCCGCCCCGGCCGTCCACCGACCACCACAACCGGAGCCATTCCTCGGACGGTTCGTCACCGATCTCTATGGCAGTAGTCGGGGCGTCCGAATTTCCGTCCCCGAGTTTCGGCGACGGGTCCCGGGACACCATGATCAGAGTTTCTGACTGCCTCGTGAAGCCTTGAACGTCCAAAGCCGTGTTGAGCGCGGCGCTCCGGGAGCCCACGAAAACCTGGAAGATCAACGGCAGCCGCCGGGAGCGGTACCATTCCGTCGCCATACGCAAGGCGGCTCCGTGGTCCTCAACGGATTCCCGGGGCCACACCGAATTCGCCCGCTGGGTAACGCCTCGGGCCGCCCGGAGGACCCAGCCCCCGCTGTCCTCACGCTCGGGAGCCGGCCATGCCCGGTCCATCAATTCTTCGATATCCATCGGCTCCTCGATATCAATCCGTTCAACCCCAAGGACGCGTGAGGCCTCCGCTATTGCGGAGGCCTCACGATTTAGGGTCCTGCTTTAGCCGGCTTTGGGCGCCGACGCCTGCGGCTTGGCCTCAGGCTTGAAATCGACGCCGGCTTCCTTGCGCTGCTGCGGCGTAATGGGCGCCGGGGCGGCGGTCAACGGGTCAAAGCCACCACCGGACTTCGGGAAGGCGATGACGTCGCGGATCGAGTCGACGCCCGCCAAGAGGGACACTACGCGGTCCCAGCCGAGCGCGATGCCGCCATGGGGAGGGGCGCCATACTTGAAGCCTTCGAGGAGGAAGCCGAACTTCGTTTCCGCATCCTGCTTGTCAAGGCCCATGAGCTCGAAAACGCGTTCCTGGACGTCCCGCTCGTGGATACGGATCGAACCGCCGCCGATCTCGTTGCCGTTGCACACGATGTCGTAGGCGTAGGACAGCGCGGATTCCGGGTCCTTGTCGAAGGTGTCCAGGAACTCCGGCTTCGGCGAAGTGAAAGCATGGTGCACGGCCGTCCACTGGCCCGCGCCCACGGCGACGTCGCCGGAAGCGACCGCGGCAGCGGCGGGCTCGAACATCGGTGCGTCAACGATCCAGACGAACGCCCAGTCCTTGGGATCGATCAGTCCGGTGCGGTGGCCGATTTCCACGCGGGCTGCCCCGAGGAGAGCGCGGGAAGCTGTCTTCTCGCCGGCGGCGAAGAAGATGCAGTCGCCGGGCTTCGCGCCGACGGCATCGGCCAGTCCTTCACGCTCGGCGTCGGTCAGGTTCTTGGCAACCGGTCCGGCAAGCTCGCCGTCTTCCTTGAAGAGCACGTAGGCCAGGCCCTTGGCGCCGCGCTGCTTCGCCCATTCCTGCCAGGCGTCCAGCGCACGGCGGGCCTGGGAAGCGCCGCCCGGCATGACGACGGCGCCGACGTACGGTGCCTTGAAGACGCCGAAGTTCGTGTCCTTGAAGAACTCGGTCAGTTCAGTAAGCTCGAGGCCGAAGCGCAGGTCCGGCTTGTCCGAGCCGTACTTGGCCATCGCGTCAAGGTAGGTCATGCGGCGGATAGGCGTCGGGATTTCGACGTCGATCAGCTGCCAAAGCGCCTTGACGATGGCCTCGCCCAGCTCAATGATGTCGTCCTGGTCGACGAAGCTCGCCTCGATGTCCAACTGCGTGAACTCCGGCTGGCGGTCGGCACGGAAATCCTCGTCGCGGTAGCAGCGGGCGATCTGGTAGTACTTCTCGAAGCCGCCCACCTGTAGCAACTGTTTGAAAAGTTGCGGGGACTGCGGCAGCGCGTACCAGGAACCCGGCGCCAAACGCGCCGGGACCAGGAAGTCGCGGGCGCCTTCCGGCGTCGAACGGGTCAGGGTCGGCGTTTCGATCTCGATGTAGCCGCGCTGGTGCAGCAGTTCCCGGGCGATCCGGTTGGCTTCAGAGCGCAAGCGGAGGTTCCTGGCAGGGCCGGGACGGCGGAGGTCAAGGTAACGGTGCTTGAGGCGGGCTTCTTCGCCGACTTCGACGTGCTCGTCAATCTGGAACGGCAACGGCTCGGAAGTGTTGAGGACAACAACCTTCTCCGCGATGACCTCGATCTCGCCCGTAGCGAGATGCGGGTTCTCATTGCCTTCGGGACGCTGGTTGACGGTGCCTACGATCTGGAGGACGTACTCGTTGCGCAGGCCGTGGAAGACCTCTTCCTCGCGGACGACCACCTGGGCGACGCCGGACGCATCACGCAGGTCAACGAAGGCCACTCCGCCGTGATCGCGGCGGCGGGCTACCCAGCCTGCCAGGGTGACGGTCTGTCCAATGTGTTCGGAACGCAAGGATCCGAGGTCATGTGTGCGCAGCACAGCATTCCTTTCAACATGATTTTCAGCGGATCGTTGCAACGCGATCCCGTTCGAGTTTACCCGCAGGGGTGAACGGCCGCCGCCAAGTCCGTGGCTCCGTCCCTTGGCTCGTGGTGCCTAAGCAGTGGTGATACGGACGTGGAGGTCCTCGGCCGGCGGTTCCCAACTGGCCGGATCCGCATCCACTTGCTCTCCGGTGCGGATGTCCTTGACCTGGTGCTTGCCGTCGTCGTCCGTGAACCAGACAAAGGGGATGCCTCGGCGGTCGGCGAACTTGATCTGCTTGCCGAACTTCTCAGCCTTCGCCGCAACCTCCGTGGCAATGCCCCGCCCACGCAACTGGGCCGCGACGTCCTGCGCGGCTGACCAGCTGTCATCGTGGTTCAACGCCACAAGTACCGCAGTGGGTACCGAGCGTGACGCCGTCGCGAACTCCTGGCTGAGGATGCGGGAGACCAAGCGGGTCACACCGATCGACAGACCGACGCCGGGGAACTTGCGGTTGCCCTTGCTGGCGAGGGCGTCGTAGCGTCCGCCCGAACAAATCGAGCCAAGCTGCTCGTGTCCCACAAGAACGGTTTCGACGACGGTGCCCGTGTAATAATCCAGGCCGCGGGCGATGCTGAGGTCGGCAAGCACCTTGCCGGGAGCACGCTGCACGGCGGCCTCGATAACCTGTTCGAGTTCGTTGAGTCCTTCCTCGAGCAAATCATCCTTCACGCCAAGGGCGCGGACCTGTTCCACGAAAGACGTGTCCTCCGAGCGGATGGCAGCGAGCTGCAGTGCAAGTGATGCTTGTTCGTCCGACGCTCCGAGTTCACTCTTGAGTAGCTCGGCGACCTTCTCAGGGCCGATCTTCTCGAGCTTGTCGATGCTGCGCAGGACTCCGGGAGTGTCCGTGAGGCCGATGCCACGGTAGAAGCCTTCGGCCAGCTTGCGGTTGTTGATGCGCAAGCGGAAGTCCGGGATGGGAAGGGCGCTAAGTGCCTCGGCGATGACGAGGGCGATTTCAACGTCGTAGCGGAACGGCAATTCGCCGTCGCCCACGACGTCGATGTCAGCCTGGGTGAACTCGCGGGCGCGTCCTTCCTGCGGACGCTCCCCCCGCCAGACCTTTTGGATCTGGTAACGGCGGAAGGGGAAGGCGAGGTATCCCGCGTTTTCCACGACGTAGCGCGCGAAGGGCACGGTGAGGTCGAAGTGGAGGGCCAAGGCATTGGGATCGCCCTTGTCGGACTTCCCACCCTCGCCGCCGGAAGCGTCGTCGTCTTCCTGCAGGCGGCTCAGTCCGTAGACCTCTTTATCGATCTCGCCCTTGCGGAGAAGCTGGCCTACCGTTTCGACGGCCCTGGTCTCGATCGACGCGAATCCGTGCAGCTCGAACGTCTTGCGCAAGGTGTCAAGCACATGCAGTTCCACCAACCGCTCCTGGGGAAGCCACTCGGGGAATCCGGACAGGGAGGCGGTACGAGCCATGGTGGAATGTTCTCCTCAACGATTGCTTGCTTTGGCCGCCGCCACGATCCACGCCATTCAGGCGCGGGATAAGGCGGGCGTCCAGCCAGTCATGCATAAACTATGTGCGGCAGTCAGTTTATGCTTTCGGTCGCCTGCACATCCAATGCGGCCGCTGGCTTTGGACCGGTTGCGATGGAACATGTCCAGACAACCAGGAGGACTCTTGGCTACAAGGCCGCGGGAGAACCGTGAAGCCAAACGGCGCATCAAGCAAATGCAAGCCAAACGGGAGCTTCGGCAAGCCCAGGGCAAGCGGCGCCGCCGGGACAACATCATCGCCATCGGCGCCGGGGCCGCTGCGGTGATTGTCGCCGTCGTCCTCCAACTCACGGTCTTCAACTCGAACCCGAGCGAATCGGACTACGCCGCCGCGCAGGCCGGCCTGAGTTCGCCGTCGGCTTCGGCGTCACCGTCCGCCACAGCCGCTCCCTCCGCGAACAGCGCCGGCATACCCAACGCGAATACCGCTGCGGGAAAGACCTTCACCGGCGCGCTGAGCCTCAACGGCGGGCAAGTGGGCGTCGAAATTGACGGCACCACGGCGCCGCAGGCGGCGGCTGTATTCAAGTCGCTGACCGATGCGGACTACTACAAAGGGCTCACATGCCCCCGGCTGACCACCGCCGACAACTTCTCCGTCCTGCAGTGCGGCGCGAAGGGCGCGGACACCACGGACGATCCCAACTTCCACTGGGGTCCCCTGGAAAACACCCCGCCTGACAACAAGTACCCCGCCGGCACCATCGCCGTCGCGAGGACGAGCGGCAACGCGTACGGAAACGGGCACCAATTCTTCATCGTGTACAAGGACACCGTCATCCCCGCGGACTCCGCCGGCGGATACACGATTGTCGGCAAGGTGACGAGCGGCATGGATGTCATTAACAAAATCGCCCAAGCGGGCAACAATCCCGGCTCGAGCGCAACTGACGGCTCCCCTGTGGCACCTGTCACGATAGACTCGTTTTCTCTGAAGTAAACAGCCCGGATCCCGGTTCGCGGCGTTACCTTAGTAATCCCTCCAAGCGAAAGACTTTTAGCGGTGACAGACAGTCAGAAATCCGACGAAACTGCAGTAGTGGCCAAGGACGAAGAAATCCAGGCACCCGAAACCGGTGTTGAGGCGCCCGCCGCGGCGGACGACGCCGTCGAGCCTGCCCCGAATCCTGCTTCCACGGCGCCACGCCCGTCCCCCGCGGCCTTCGCCGCGCGGCCTAAGCCCGCCGCCAGTGTGATTCCGGCGGCACCGGCACCACAGCCTACGGCGGTGTCGCTCGCTGAGGCGTCGAAATGGGGGCGCGCCGAAGGTGACGGCCACGTCTTCCTGACCATCGACGGCGAAGAGCAGCCTGTGGGACAGTACCCCGGTGTCAGCACCGACGAGGCCTTGGCGTACTTCGCGAGGAAGTACGACGACGTCGTTGCGCAAATCGTCCTGATGGAACACCGTGTGGAGTCCAAGGCCCCCGCCACGGACATGCAGAAGACTGTCGACCACCTGCGGGAGCAGTTGGCTGAGCGCAACATGGTAGGTGACATCCGCGGCGCGGAAGCCCGGCTGGATACGCTGGCCGGACAGATTTCCGAGCTGGAAAAATCGGAGAAGGCCGCGCACGACGCCGCTCGCTCGTCAGAACTCGCCGCACGTGAGGCGATCGTCGCCGAGGCCGAGTCGATCGCCTCCCAGGACCCCGCCCAGGTCCAGTGGAAGACCTCCAGTGCCCGGATGAATGAACTGTTCGAAAGCTGGAAGGCCGCCCAGAAGAACGGCATCCGCCTCGGGCGCAGCAATGAGGACGCCCTGTGGAAGCGGTTCCGTTCGGCCCGCACGGTATTCGACCGCCACCGCCGCGCATACTTCTCCCAGCTGGACAGCACCAATTCCGCTGCCAAGGTCGCCAAGGAACAGCTCATCGCCGAAGCCGAAGCCCTTTCCAGTTCAACGGACTGGGGTTTTGCCGCCGGCGAATACCGTCGGCTCATGGACCAGTGGAAGGCGACGCCGCGGGCCAGCCGCAAGGACGACGACGCCCTCTGGCTGCGTTTCCGGGCCGCCCAGGACGTGTTCTTCAACAATCGCCAGGCCGCCAACGATGAAATCGACCAGCAGTACACGGCCAACCTTGCCGTGAAGGAAGAGCTGATTGCCGAGGCCCAGGCCCTCCTGCCGATTGCGGACCTCGCGGGAGCAAAGAAAGCCTTGCAGTCAATCCGCGACCGCTGGGAAGAGGCCGGAAAGGTGCCTCGCGCCGACATGGGGCGGATCGAAGCCGGGCTTCGCAAGGTCGAAGACGCCGTCCGCGAGGCCGAAGAAGACAAGTGGCGGCGGAGCAACCCCGAGACGAAGGCACGCACCAACAGCGCGCTTTCGCAGTTGGAAACAGCCATCGCCGGCTTGAAGGAGGACCTTGAAAAGGCGGAGAAGGCTGGAGACCAGCGCCGCATCAAGGATGCCCGCGAGGCCCTTGAAGCCCGCCAAGCCTGGCTCGACCAGATCCAGCGCTCTGCCAGCGACCTCGCCTAGTTAGAGTCCAAGGCTTATCTGCGGACAGGCCCCGTAGCGGTTATCCACATAACGGCTACGGGGCCTGTTCTCTTTTTGGCGGCCACGCGATGATTGCTGAATGGCCTCCGCATTCCCTCTCGCGCGACAACACGACGTCCGGACCCACGAACTGTACGCACCCGGCGCGCTTTTCACCTGGGCTGAGCTTCAGTCGATGGCTGCCGACGGCGTGCTGCAACCGCTCCATGGGAAGAGCTACGTTCCTTCGTGGCCGGCGATCACTCCACGTCTTCGGGCCCGTGCGGCTGCTCTGCTCGTCCCGGACCGCATCCGAACGAAAGTAATCGCCGGACGCATGACGGCTGCCTGGATTTACGGTTGTGCCGAAGCTCCGGAACGGCTCTCGCTCCTCGTGGACGCCAAGCACCGCATATCGAGCCTCCGCTCCACCAGAGATTGCATTTTGCACGAAGTCCGTTTGGGCCAGATGGACGTGGTCAGCATTGGCGGATTGCTCGTCACAAGCCCCCTCCGCACGGCAGTGGACGTGGCGCTGCATGTCGAGCCGGACAGGGCCCTGCCCGCGCTGAAGTCCATCCTGTCAATGGAGGACCTCGGCGTCCGCCTTCGGCTTGTTACCCTCGCCGTCGAAGCTTCTCCCCGGGTTCCCTTCAAGAAAGCGGCGCTACGGAAGCTCGCTGCCTTGGCACGTGTTGTTGAGACCGCCGCATGACGCTTAGGCTCGCGTACTCAACTTCGTCGGCGGTTGCCCGTGGTCCGGTAGACATCGAAGACGCCGTCGATCCTACGCACGGCGCTAAGCACATGGTGCAGGTACTTCGGGTCGCCCATCTCGAAAGCGAAGCGGGAGATCGCCACCCGGTCGCTCGAGGTGTGCACGGACGCGGCAAGGATGTTGACGTGGTTTTCCGAAAGGACACGCGTGACATCCGAGAGCAGGGACTTCCTGTCCAACGCCTCCACCTGGATCTCCACCAAGAAGACGCTGGATTGCGTAGGAGCCCATTCAACTTCCACAATGCGATCGGGCTGGTCCCGGAGACCGGCGACGTTCGTACAGTCCGTGCGGTGTACCGAAACGCCGGATCCTCGCGTGACGAAACCGAGGATGGGGTCCGGGGGCACCGGCGTACAACAACGGGCCAGCTTCACCCAGACGTCTCCGACCCCGCGGACAATGACGCCGGAATCCGAGTAGCGTGCCTTCTGGACCTGCGAGGGAATGCTGACTTCGTCCAGGTCCTCGTCGGGAGTTTCGTGGCCGCCCAGGTGCTCCATGAGCTTTTCCATGACGGACTGGGCCGACGTATGCCCATCCCCTACCCCGGCGTAGAGACCGGATATGTCAACGTAGTGGAACTCCTCCGCGACGGCGGACAAAGCGTCGTGCGTCATGAGGCGCTGCAATGGGAGGTTTTGCTTGCGCATCGCGCGGGTCAACTGGTCCTTGCCCCGGTCGATCGCTTCTTCGCGCCGTTCCTTGCTGAACCACTGACGGATCTTGTTCCGCGCGCGGGCACTCTTGACGAAGTGCTGCCAGTCCTGGCTCGGGCCGGCACCTTCGGCTTTGGAGGTGAAGATCTCCACCCAGTCGCCGTGGTTGAGCTCACTGTTGAGCGGCACCAATTTGCCGTTGACGCGCGCACCGATGGTGCGGTGGCCAACTTCAGTATGGACGGCATATGCGAAGTCCACGGGAGTGGACCCCGCGGGGAGGGCCATGACTTCGCCCTTCGGGGTGAAGACGAAGACTTCCCGGGCGTTGATCTCGAAGCGGAGCGAATCGAGGAACTCGCCCGGATCAGAGGTTTCCTGCTGCCAGTCCACCAAGGAACGCAGCCAGCCCATGTCGCCGTCCTTGGGGCTTCCCGGCCCGACTGCGGTTCGGTTTGGCTGGTCTTTGTACTTCCAGTGGGCGGCTACACCGTACTCCGCGCGGCGGTGCATCTCGTGCGTCCGGATCTGGATCTCCACCGGCTTTCCGCCAGGGCCGATGACCGTGGTGTGCAAGGACTGGTACATGTTGAACTTCGGCATGGCGATGTAGTCCTTGAACCGTCCTGGCAAGGGGTTCCACCGCGAGTGGAGTGTTCCAAGGGCCGCGTAACAGTCACGAACGGTATCCACGAGGACACGCACGCCCATGAGGTCGTTGATGTCGTCAAAGTCCTTATCCCTGACGATCATCTTCTGGTAGATCGAGTAATAGTGCTTGGGGCGTCCGGTGATGGTCGATTTAATCCGGGCGGCCCGGAGGTCCTCGGCGATCTGGTTACGGATAACGCTGAGGCTCTTTTCGCGTTCGGGGGTACGGTCCCCCACCATCCGCACAATTTCTTCGTACACCTTGGGGTACAAGGCGGCAAACGAGAGATCCTCGAGCTCCCACTTGATGGTGTTCATCCCAAGGCGGTGCGCCAGCGGCGCAAAGATCTCAAGGGTTTCACGTGCTTTACGGGACGACGACTCCGCCGAAACGAACCGCCACGTGCGCGCATTATGCAAGCGGTCAGCAAGCTTGATCATAAGGACACGGATGTCCTTGGCCATGGCCACAACCATCTTGCGCACGGTCTCCGACTGGGCGGCCTCTCCGAACTGCACCTTGTCCAACTTGGTCACGCCATCCACGAGCATCGCTACCTCGGGGCCGAAGTCCCGGGTCAGGTCCGCAAGGGTGTAGGGGGTGTCTTCAACAGTGTCGTGGAGCAGGGCCGCGGCCAGGGTGGTGCCCGTCAGGCCGAGCTCGGCCAGGATCGTGGCCACCGCCACAGGGTGCGTGATGTAGGGGTCGCCGCTCTTGCGCTTCTGTCCTTGGTGGCTGCGCTCAGCAACGGTGAACGCCCGCTGGATGAGGTCGAGGTCTTCTTTGGGGTTGTTCGCGCGGACGGTCCGAAGGAGGGGTTCGAGGATTGGAGAGTAAGTGCTGATCCCGCGGCCTGTGAGCTTCGCCAACCGGGAGCGTGTCCGTTCACGCCTCCCTGGGAAGGTGGGACGCGCGCCCGGGCTGTCCACGGGCACTCCGCCCGCGGTGCTGCCCATGGCTGTAGATGGCGTGCTCGTCACGCGGCCGAAACCGCCTTCGCCACCCGCCGGCGGCGCCGACGTCGTACGTTCCTCCACAAGTGCACCTCTCATGACTGACTTAATTCTCCCAGTCTATTCCCGCCGGTGACCTGTCCAAGAACAGATGCCCACATGACGGAGGAGTAAACATAAAGGGCCGGTCACCACTTTGACGTGGTGACCGGCCCTCCGGGAGAAACCAGGCTAGACGGCGGCGGCTTCCGAGCTTGAACTCGCGGCCGTGGCACGGCGGTTCGCAACCTTCTTGGCTTGCTTGACGAGCTCGGGTTCGCTTTGGCGCAGCCAGGCGTAAAGCGGCGCGGCGATGAAGATCGTGGCGGCAGTTCCGATCAGGATACCCACGAATAGTGCGAGCGAGAGATCACGCAGCGTACCGGCGCCCAACAGGCCTGCGCCGATGAAGAGAATGGCAGCAACCGGCAACACGGCGACCATCATGGTGTTGATGGACCGCACCAGCGTCTGGTTGACCGCCAGGTTGACCTCTTCGGCGAAAGTACGCCTGCTGGACGTGTAGATGTCGTGCGTGTTCTCGCGGATCTTGTCGAAGACCACCACCGTGTCATACAGCGAGTAGCTCAAGACGGTCAGGAAGCCGATGATGGCCGACGGCGTCACCTCGAAGTCGCTCAACGAGTAGACGCCGGCTGTACTGAACATCGTGACCAGCATGCCGGCCAGGGCGGAGACGGACATTTTCCATGTGCGGAAGTACAAAGCCATCAAAAGTGCGGCCAATCCGACGAAAACCGCGAGGCCGATCAGTGCCTGCTTCGTGACGTCCTGGCCCCACGTGGGTCCGATGAACGTGGAGGTAACCTCGTTCTCGGTCACGCCGTATGCCTTGGCGAGGTCCGCCTTGATTTTGACGGTTTCGTCGTCGCTCAGCTTGTCGGTCTGGATACGCATGGTGTTGCCGGCAACGTTGGCGACGCGTGGAATCGCTCCGGCCACGACGTCATGGACCGCCTTCTCACCCACGCCAGGGTTGGTGGTCTTGACGTTTGAAACCGTGAATTCAGAGCCGCCGCGGAAATCGATCCCGAGGTTGTAGCCGCCCTTGACCACCGGCAAGATAATCGAAATCGCCACCGCAAGCGCGGCGATGATGAACCAGATCTTCTTGCTGGAAACGAAGTTGTAGGAGCGCTCGCCCGTGTAGAGCTCGTTGCCGAACTTTGCGAAGCTCGTGGTCATTACTTCTCCTCCTTGGTTCCGTTGGAAGAACCAGTCAGCTGCGCCTGCCGTTCAGCGAGCCGGCGTTCCGCAATGGTCATCCGGCGTTCGGCCTCCGCTGCGGCGCCCGTGTTGCGGGCACGGACGACGACGGGCTTCTCGCCTGGCGTCCGGAGCCGGCCGGCACCCCGGTAGAGCGGGACGGCACCGAGCCGTTCTGGATCCAGGCCCGAGAAACGGTGGCCCTCGCCGAAGAACTTCGTCCGGGCGAGGAGCTGGAGGGTTGGGTGGGTGAACATGAACACAACCACGAGGTCGGCGACGGCGGTCAGGCCAAGCGTGAACGCGAAGCCGCGCACGTTGCCAACGGCAACGAAGTAGAGCACCAGGGCTGCAAGAAGGTTCACTGCCTTGGATGCAAGCACCGTCCGCTTGGCACGCTTCCAGCCGTTCTCGACGGCGGACACGAGGCCCTTGCCCTCACGCAATTCGTCCCTGATGCGTTCGAAGTACACAATGAAGGAGTCGGCGGTCTGGCCGATGGCAACGATAAGGCCGGCAACACCTGCAAGTGACAGGCGGTAATTTTCCGTCCAACCCAGGATCGCGATCGCGAGATAGGTAAGGCCACCGGCCACCACAAGCGAAAGAATCGTCACGAAACCCAGCGCCCGGTACTGGAAAAGCGAGTAGACCACGACGAGCATGAGGCCGATGACGCCTGCCAGGAGGCCAAGCCGCAATTGATCGCCGCCGAGGGTGGCGGAGATCTGTTCCTCCGACTGGATGTTGAAGCTGATCGGCAGTGCGCCGTAGCGCAACTGGTCTGCCAAGGCCTTTGCCGAAGCCTGCGTGAAATTGCCGGTGATCTGGGGCTTGCCGTCAGTGATCACGGCGAGTGCGCGAGGAGCCGAAATAACCTGGTCGTCCAGCACAATGGCGAACTGCGCCTTCGGGTCGTTGCCGCCCGACGACTGCGACGCGACATAGAACTGGTTGAGCCTCTGGGTGACGTCCTTGAAGGTCTGCGTCGCCTTGGCGTCGAACGTGATGGTCACGCCCCACGCGTTGGTCACGGAACCCTGCGCACCTTGGACGGGATCGTACGAGGACGACACGATGTCCTGGCCTTTGACCTCCACGGGGCCAAGTATGTACTTGACCGCAGGCGTGGTGGACGTGGCAGGTTCACACGTCACCAGCGGCTTCGCGGGATCGGAACGGGGTTGCTTCTCCTGTGAAGGATTGGCGCAGTCCAAGGCTTCGAATGCCTTGTAGACATCCGCGGTGACCCAGTTGGAATCGCTGGCGTTGGTCGGTGCGGCCGTAGGCTTCGGAAGGCTTGCGTCCGGGGTCCGAGATGCGGCAGGAACGGCCGCGGGGTCACCAGTAGTGATGACAGGCCGGAAGTTCATGTCCGCGGAAGCCTGGATCAAGGCCCGGGTCTCCGCGCTGGGGGTGCCGGGGAGGCTCACCACAACGTTTTGGCCGGACTGGGTGGTGATTTCCGCCTCGGCAACGCCTGAGCTGTCCACACGTTGGCGGATGATCGCCACGGCCTGGTTGAGCTGGTCCTGGTTGATCCCGGAAGAGCCCTCGACCTTAGGGGCAAGAATCATCTGCGTGCCACCCTCGAGGTCAAGCGCCAGCTTGGGAGCCCAGCTCGCCTTACCCGTGACCACTCCGCCCCCGAGGACGGCTGTGAGTACAGCGAATATTGCGACAAGCCAGAGCAGGACCCTGCGGCCTGGTACTTTGCGGCCTTTTCGTGCCATGTTCATCTTCCTGTTGATGACGGAACAGCCGCCGGCGTGCGCTCGAGCGCAGGCCGGCGGCAGTTCATTGCCGTAGAACTCTTCCCGCGGCTGACGCGGGCCGGAACTAGCTGTCCTTCTTGCCCTCGTCGTTGAGGCGCTTGAGGGTTTCGTCCGGCGTCTCAGCATCGGCCGGCGCGTCGGCATCCGTTTCCGTCAGCGACGAAGCATCGTCCGGAACATCCACGGCGGCTTCTTCGGTGGGCTCGACGATCTTGGTGACAGCCTGGCGGTGCACGGTCGCAAGGTTGCCGGGAGAGAGCTCCAGGACAACCTTGTTGTCTTCGTCGTCCATGGAGACGATCCGGCCGAAGAGCCCGAAGCTGGTCATGACGTCAACACCGGGAGCAAACTGGGACTGCAGCTTGGCCTGCTGCTGCTGCGTCTTCTTGTTCCGGCGGAACATCATGAAGATGAAGACGGCGAGCATGGCGAACAACAGGATTGTCATTGGATCCACAGGGAAGTTCCGTTCTTTGCATACGTTTTAGGTTTCACGGCGGCGTCTGCCCGGTGGATCCGTCGATGGTGGGATTTTTCCCCACGTGGCCGCCCAATGCTCCCACGAGCGGGCACGGAACCATGGACTCGAACGTGCCGAGTTTCATACCAGTCTAGATGCTTAAGCTGAAAGGGGCGTGCTAGAGCCCATTGTCGACGGTTTCGGCCCCGGCCTCGGCGCCTTCGAGGGCGTCGTCGACCTCGAAGAGGGCAAGGGGATCCTGGCCGAACACGCCGGCCGGTACTGCGTAGCCGAGATGCGTCCAGGCTGAAGCCATCGCGATCCTGCCGCGTGGCGTCCTTCCCATGAGGCCTTCCCTGACGAGATACGGTTCAGCCACCGTCTCAACTGTCTCCGGTTCTTCCCCGACGGCGATCGCGAGGGTTGAGAGGCCCACGGGGCCACCGTTGAACTTGGTGATCAGCGCTTCCAGGACGGAGCGGTCCAAGCGGTCGAGACCGCGCTGGTCCACTTCGTACATATCCAAAGCGGCGGACGCGGCGCGGGCGTCGATCTGCTCGATACCGTGGACCAGCGCCCAGTCGCGCACGCGGCGAAGCAGACGGTTGGCGATACGTGGAGTTCCGCGTGAACGCCCCGCGATCTCGCTGAAACCGGCCGAGTTGACCTTCAGGTCAAGCATCCCGGCGGAACGGCGCAAAACCAGTTCGAGCTCTTCGACTGTGTAGAACTCAAGGTGGCCGGTGAAACCGAAACGGTCCCGCAAAGGCCCGGGAAGAAGCCCGGCCCGGGTAGTGGCACCAACCAAGGTGAAGGGCGGTAGCTCGAGCGGGATGGCTGTTGCCCCTGCGCCCTTCCCCACGACGATATCCACCCGGAAGTCTTCCATGGCCATGTAGAGCATTTCCTCCGCGGGCCGGGACATCCGGTGGATTTCGTCGAGGAAAAGGACTTCACCTTCGGAAAGTGAGGAGAGAATGGCTGCCAAGTCTCCGGCATGCTGGATCGCGGGCCCGCTGCTGATGCGCAAAGGCGCATTCATCTCAGCCGCGATAATCATGGAAAGGGTGGTTTTGCCCAAGCCTGGAGGACCCGAGAGCAGGACGTGGTCAGCACTCCTGCCGCGCATCCTTGATGCTTCCAGAACGAGCGCGAGTTGCTTTCGAACCCGGTGCTGGCCCACGAAGTCATGAAGGTTCTTTGGCCGGAGGGCGGCCTCGATAACGCGTTCCTCGGGCTCCTCTCCCCCTGAGACGATCGATTGTTCAACCACGGCTGCCTACCTTGTTTCCGGCGCGGGCGCCGTCCTGGCCGAGCCAGCGCAGCGTTGCCCGCAGGATCTGTGCGACGTTGCCTGCGTCCGCGAGTTCCGGGGAATCCGCCATCGCTTTGTCGATGCTGCCGTTCGCGTCTTTCTCCGACCAACCGAGGCTGGTCATGGCCGCCACCACTTGCGGCTTCCAAGCAGATTCAGCCGCGACGGCGGGAGTGGTACCGGGCGCCGTGCCGTGCGGCACGAGCTTGCCCGCAAGCTCGAGCACGATCCTCCCGGCTACCTTCGGTCCGATGCCCGGAACCTTCGTGAAGGACTTGGCGTCGCCGGAATGGGCGGCCACCCGGATGGATTCGGGCTCATGGACAGCAAGCACGGCGAGGGCAAGCCGCGGGCCGACGCCGCTGACGCTCAGGAGGACGTCGAAGACTTCCCGTTCGTCATCAGTGGAGAATCCGAACAACGTCAAGGAGTCCTCGCGGACGATCAGCGACGTGAACAGTTTTGCTTCGTCGCCCACACGGAGGTGGCTGAGGGTCTGCGGTGTGGCGTAAACGCTCATTCCGGCACCGTTGAGGTCGATGACGGCCGTGGAAAGGCCTACATGCGCCACGGTTCCGCGGAGAAAACTGATCAAGACCCGGCTCCTGAAAACTGCCCCGCACCCTGGTGGTTCGCGGGATATCCGAACATATCTACGAATACCCTAGCAAGGGCGGCGGACATTTAACGGACGCGGCGCGCTTTCGCTTCGGCCTCGGCCCACGCCCGCTGGGCCGGAGTGAGGCTGCTGTTTCCCGGACCAGTTGACGCAACGGCCGCTCCGCTGCCAGCCCGCCAGGCATGAGTTACAGCTAGCGCCAACGCGTCCGCTGCGTCAGCCGGCCGCGGCGGGGAGTCGAGGCGGAGGATCTTAGTGATGAGCTTGGTCACGGCTTCCTTGTTTGAACTGCCGCTTCCGGTGACTGCCGCTTTGACTTCGGACGGCGTGTGGAGCGCCACCGGAATGCCGCGCCGCGCCGCCGCGGCGATGACGACGCCGGACGCCTGGGCCACCCCCATGACGGTACTCACGTTCAATTGCGAGAAGACCCGTTCCACCGCGAGGACGTCGGGTTTGTGCAGGTCGAGCCACTCGTCGATCGCTTCGGCGATGACCAGGAGCCGCTGGTCCAGCGGTTGTTCGGGCGAGGTGCCCACCACGCCCACCGCGACCATGGTGGCGCGCCTGTTGCGTTCGACGTCGACCACTCCTATGCCGCAACGGGTGAGGCCCGGGTCGACTCCCAATACACGAAGAGTCAATTCCGGGCCTCCAGGTTGTGATCAAACAGAATTCGCGGGAAGGCTGCTACTCCGCTGCTTCGAGGGCAGCTTGGACTTCGTCGCTCATGTCTGCGTTGGTGTAGACGTTCTGGACGTCGTCGAGGTCTTCGAGGGCGTCAACGAGCCTCATGAACTTCTTGGCACCGTCCAGGTCGAGGTCCACCTGCATGGACGGAACGAACTCGGCTTCGTCGGTTTCGTACTCGATGCCGGCTTCCTTCAGCGCGTCCCGGATGGCCTGGAGATCCGTCGGCTCCGAGTGGACTTCCCAGTTTTCGCCGCTGTCCTTGACTTCTTCCGCACCGGCGTCGAGCACGGCCATCAGGACGTCGTCCTCGCTGAGGCCGTTCTTGGGCAGGTTGACGACGCCCTTGCGGGTGAAGAGGTAGCTGACCGAACCAGGGTCCGCGATGGTGCCACCGTTGCGGGAAATGGCGAGCCGGACTTCGGAAGCCGCACGGTTCTTATTGTCCGTCAAGCACTCGATAAGGAGGGCCGAGCCCTGGGGGCCGCGGGCTTCGTACATGATTTCCGTGTAGTCGACCACTTCGCCGGTGAGCCCGGCCCCGCGCTTGATGGCGCGGTCGATGTTGTCGTTCGGGACGGAAGTCTTCTTCGCCTTGGTGACGGCCAGTTCGAGGCCCGGGTTTCCGGCAAGGTCCGGTCCACCCATGCGCGCGGCAACTTCGATGTTCTTGATCAGCTTGGCGAACGACTTTGCACGCTTTGCGTCAATGACGGCTTTCTTGTGCTTGGTGGTCGCCCATTTGGAGTGGCCTGACATGCTTTACGCTTCTCCTCTGATCATTCGAATGAATAGTTCGTGCACGCGCTTTTCCCCCGTCACTTCCGGATGGAAGGAGGTGGCGAGCAACTGGCCCGAACGTACTGCCACAATTCTAGCCAACCCGTGCAAAGTGTCCGTGTGCGTGGCCTTGTCCGGTTCAACCTGCGCAAGGATCTCGACGCCGGGGCCGACGCGCTCCACCCAGGGGCCGCGGATGAAAACAGCATGGACGGGATCCACGCCGTGTTCACCGGCGCTGAATTCCAACCCCTTGAAATCAAGGTCGGTTTCGAAGGACTCGCGCTGCCGTCCGAAGGCGTTTCGGCGAACCGTGATATCGAGTCCGCCGAAAGTCTCTTGGGGGTTTCCGGCCAGGTCCGTCGCGGGGTCGGCGATGTCGTTCGCGAGCAGGATCATGCCGGCGCAGGAACCATAGACGGGAAGCCCCGACGCAATGTGCTTGCGAAGCGGGTCCGCGAGCTCGAAGATCCGCGCGAGTTTGTCGATGGTGGTTGATTCGCCGCCGGGAATGATCAGGCCGTCGACGTCGTCGAGCTCAGCGGGCCGCCGGATGCCGATACCGGTCGCGCCGGCGGCCTCTACGGCGTGGAGGTGCTCGCGGAAGTCGCCTTGTAGTGCGAGGACGCCAATGCGAAGGCCGGAGCCCACGCGCGAGGACGCCTCGGAAAGGGGAATGGTCATTCGACCATCATAATGCGCAGCCGCCACCCGGCCCGCGTCCGAGTAGTCCGGACGGCCCGCCGTGAGCTTGCCGGCAAAGGTTCCATGCCTCGACTGGGATATATTACAGAGCATGTTTTCGTACAGCGTTCCGCTCGGCAAACTGGTCCGGGCCGCGTCCCGGCTTCGCGGCGGAGGGTCGGCTTTCCCAGGACTCGTGGTCGAAAAGATCGACCCCGCATTCATGCAGCGGACCCTGTCCTCGCTCCCCCACGGAGTCGCCGTCGTCAGTGGCACAAACGGCAAGACGACCACCACAAAAATGGTGGTGGAACTGCTCGAAAGCCAAGGCCTGAAGGTCTTCACCAACCGGACCGGCAGCAACTTCACGCGCGGCGTCGCAGCGGCCCTCCTCGGCGAGGTGGACTGGCGCGGAAGGTTGGATGCCGACGTCGCGGTCCTTGAACTCGACGAAGCGCACGCTGTGCATTTCGTGAACAAGGTGCCTCCCCGTTATTGCCTGCTCCTCAATGTCCTGCGGGACCAGCTGGACCGTTTCGGGGAGATCGACACCACGGCGCTGCTCCTCCAGCGCATCGCGGAACGGACCACCGGAACCGTCGTCCTGAACCGGGAGGACCCCCGGGTTGCCCGGATCGCGGGTTCCGTGGACGGTCCCGAAGTCCTGTACTTCGGACTCGACGAGTCGCTTCGCAGCACCTTCCCGAACGACGACGACATGCGCACCGCAGCCTCCGGAACCGGAGCCAACGGTGACGTTCCCGCTGCGGAGGCGGCCGACGTCGTACTCCGCCGCGTTGGCGCCGACGACGCCGATTTCGAGTTCGACGGCACGCTGGTCACGACCCACATGAAGCTCCGGGGCGTCTACAACATCTTCAATGCCGCCGCCGCGCTGGTCCTTGCCCGGAGCATCACCGGCGCCACCGGAAAACCGGGCGACGCCGCCAAACTGGTCAAGGCGCTGTCCGAAGTGGCGCCGGCCTTCGGCCGCGGCGAGAGCCTCACCGTCGACGGCCAACCGCTTGAGTTGGTGCTGGTCAAGAACCCGAGCGGTTTCAGGCTCGGACTCAAGTCGTTCCCCGCCGAGGGATATGCCTCCATGATCGCCATCAACGACAACTATGCCGACGGCCGGGACATGTCCTGGCTCTGGGACGTCGAATTCGACTCCCTGCGCGAGGGCGGCGTGGACGTTGTTTCCGGTGTCCGCGCCTACGACATGGCCCTCCGGCTCCAGTACGACGACGTCCGTTTCTCTTCGGTGGACACCGACCTCCCAGCCGCATTGGCCGGGTTCATCCGCGGTTCGGCAGGCAAGCCCAAGCGGATTTTCTGCACATATACGGCGATGCTCGCGATTCGTCGTGAACTCGCCAAAATCACCACGGTGGAGGTGGTCTCATGAACCCGGCCGACGGCGCCACGCACGAAGCCAGCAAGGGCACCATCCGTGTCCTTCAGTTGTATCCGCGGGACATGAACATCTATGGCGACTGGGGAAATGCGCTGGTCCTGCGGCAACGGCTGCTATGGCACGGATACACGCCGGAACTCCTCGAATACAACGTGGGCGACGACTTTCCGGACGACGTTGACATCATTCTTGGCGGCGGCGGCCAAGACAGCGGCCAGACCGTGATCCAGGACGACCTGCTGGCCCGGGGAGACCAGCTTCGTGGAATGGCCGAAGACGGCACCCCCATGCTGGTCATCTGCGGGCTTTACCAGCTCTTCGGCAAATTCTTCAAGACGAAGGCGGGACCGGTCATCCCGGGGATCGGCATCCTGGACATCGAGACAGTGGGCACCGACGAACGCCTCATCGGCAACGTCACGCTGACCTCGCCGGAATTCGGCGAAATCCTGGGCTACGAAAACCACAGCGGCCAGACAACCCTGGGACCCGCCGTCGAGCCCCTAGGCACGGTATCCAAAGGGGCGGGAAACAACAGCAAGGACGGCCATGAAGGTGCGCGGCATCGGAATGTCGTGGCCAGCTATTTGCACGGGTCCCTGCTGCCAAAGAACCCCGCAATCGCCGACTTCCTCATCCGCACCGCCGTCGAACGGAAGTACGGAACCTTCGTTCCCGGGAATCCCGACGACGACTTCGCCCGCCTCGCGCGCGAGCACGCGGCACGCCGGCCGCGTTAGGCGCAACCCACCGCTAAGTTTGTGTACGGATCACACCCCTTAAAGGGCGTTTTAAAGGGTGTGATCTGTACACAAACGACGACGGCGGTGGGCCCCCTTTCGAGGTGAGCCCACCGCCGTCGTACTACTGAGGCGTTAGCGCCGAGTGTTACCAGCCGCGCTCGGCCAGGCGGTGGGGTTCGGGGATTTCCTCGACGTTGATGCCGACCATGGCTTCACCCAAGCCGCGGGAGACCTTGGCGATGACGTCGGGGTCGTCGTAGAAGGTGGTGGCCTTCACGACGGCGGCCGCACGCTGGGCCGGGTTGCCGGACTTGAAGATGCCCGAGCCGACGAACACGCCGTCGGCGCCGAGCTGCATCATCATCGCGGCGTCGGCCGGGGTGGCGATGCCGCCGGCGGTGAACAGCACGACCGGGAGCTTGCCGGTGGCGGCAACTTCCTTCACGAGCTCATACGGGGCCTGCAGTTCCTTGGCCGCGACGTAGAGCTCGTCCTCGGGCAGGGAGGTCAGGTTCTTGATCTGCGCCCGGATCTGGCGCATGTGGGTGGTGGCGTTGGACACGTCACCGGTGCCGGCCTCGCCCTTGGAACGGATCATCGCAGCACCCTCGTTGATGCGGCGCAGCGCCTCACCGAGGTTGGTGGCACCGCAGACGAAGGGAACGGTGAAGTTCCATTTGTCGATGTGGTGGGTGTAGTCGGCCGGGGTCAGGACCTCGGATTCGTCGATGTAGTCCACGCCCAAAGACTGCAGGACCTGCGCTTCGACGAAGTGGCCGATGCGGGCCTTGGCCATGACCGGGATGGACACGGCACCGATGATCTGATCGATCATGTCCGGGTCCGACATGCGGGACACGCCGCCCTGGGCGCGGATGTCCGCGGGAACACGCTCGAGCGCCATGACCGCCACGGCACCGGCGTCTTCGGCGATGCGGGCCTGCTCGACGTTGACGACGTCCATGATGACGCCGCCCTTGAGCATCTCCGCCATACCGCGCTTGACGCGGCTGCTGCCCGTGACGCTGGCTGCGGACGAACCGGCTTCGTTGCTTACATCAGGTGTAGACACAAAAACCCCTATGGGTAGATAGACGACCTTGGCCGGGGCGCACACGGACAGGGCCACGCGCTGCGCACACCGGATTTCCAGGTCACATTGACCAAGTAACTTCAATACTAGTCCCCTGTGCGGGGCGTGCAGAATTCGAAGACCGGGAGGACATAAGCCCTCCCGGCCAACCCGATTAAGGTGCGCTGAACCGCTACGCCGGCTTCCCGCCGTCGACGGCTGCCAAAGCCTGTTGACGGACGGCGGCCATCCGTTGCACCACGGTGACGGCGGTCGCTAGAGAGAGGACGGCGAGCGTCACGAGCAGCACGACAGGAGGCAGTCCGAGACCCGTCAGACCGGTCACGAGCAGGACCGATATGAGCCGCTCGGCTCTCTCGGCGATGCCGACGTTGGCGTAGAAGCCCAACGATTCAGCCTTGGCACGTGCGTAGGAAACCACCATCCCGAGCACGAGGCAGGCCAACGCCGCGATGGCGGTTGCCCGGTTGGCGCCGCCGGTGAAGAACCAGATGGCGACGCCGCCGAAAATGGCACCGTCCGCGATCCGGTCCAAAGTGGAGTCCAGGAAGTTACCCCACGGTCCGCTGCGTCCGCGTTCCCGCGCCATGATGCCGTCCAAGACGTCGGAAAGCGCGAACACAGTGATCACCAATGAGCCCCACCAGAGCTGGCCCATGGGATAGAGCGTCAGGGCGCCGACCACGACGCCCACGGTCCCGACGACGGTGACGGCGTCTGGCGACACCCCCACCCTCAGCAGGAACCTGGCCATGGGCGAGAACAATCCGGTGAAAAAACCGCGGGCGTGCCGGTTAAGCATCCGGCTCCCCGGACGCAGCGGACTCCCCCGGCCAAGCATCGGCTACCTGCTCCCGGACCTCGGCGAGGGTTTGGGTGATGGCCTTCGTCTGCGCGATGATCGGGAAGAAGTTCCCGTCGCCGCCCCAACGCGGGACCACATGCTGATGAAGATGGGCGGCAATTCCGGCGCCTCCGGCAACCCCTTGGTTCATGCCCAGGTTGAAGCCGCTGGGGTTCGCGACTTTCCGGAGCACCCGCATGGCCGTCTGCGTGAGCTCGGCCATTTCGGCAGTTTCCTCAACCGTGATGTCCGTGTAATCCGGGACGTGCCGGTACGGGCACACGAGCAAGTGGCCCGGGTTGTAGGGGAACAGGTTGAGGACTACGTAGCAGCTCTTGCCTCGGTGCACGATCAAGGATTCCTCGTCAGTGCGGCCGGGCGCTACGCAGAACGGGCAGTCGTCCTGGTCTTTGAACTGCTGGGGACCGCCCTTGATGTAGGCCATGCGATGCGGAGTCCACAGGCGTTGGAAGGCATCGGGAACCCCGGCGAGGCCGAAGTCGTCGGTCACTTCGGCATCGCCTGGATAGTCAGCTGTCACGCCCGTGTACTCCTGCACTGTTGTCCGCCCCCGTCGTCGTCCGCCTGGTCAGCTCTCGCGGTTCTTGACCGCATCCACGATCCGGCGGACCGCCTCCTCGACCGGAACGCCATTGTCCTGGCTACCGTCGCGGAAGCGGAACGATACTGCCCCGGCCTCTGCGTCTTCGCCACCGGCGATCAGGACGAACGGGATCTTGTCCTTGCTGGCTGTGCGGATCTTCTTCGGGAAACGATCCGAGGAAATATCCACCTCCGCGCGGATGCCTGCCGCCTTGAGCTGGTCAACGACGTCGAACATGTAGTCATTGAACGCTTCGGCCACGGGAATACCGACCACCTGCACCGGAGCGAGCCAGGCCGGGAACGCGCCGGCGTAGTGCTCGGTGAGGACACCCATGAATCGCTCCACCGAACCGAACAGGGCGCGGTGGATCATCACGGGGCGCTGGCGGGTGCCGTCGGCAGCCTGGAACTCGAGCTCGAACCGCTCCGGGAGGTTGAAGTCGAGCTGGATGGTGGACATCTGCCAGGTGCGTCCGAGGGCGTCCTTTGCCTGCACCGAAATCTTGGGTCCGTAAAACGCGGCTCCGCCCGGATCCGGGACCAATTCCAGTCCGGAGGCTTCCGCCACTTCGGCGAGGGTGCGGGTGGCTTCTTCCCAGGTAGCGTCGTCACCGACGAACTTGTCCTCGTTTTTCGTGGACAGCTCAAGGTAGAAGTCATCCAACCCGTAGTCCTTGAGCAGGCCAAGGACGAAGTTCAGGGTGTTGGTGAGCTCGTCCTTCATCTGCTCGCGGGTGCAGTAGATGTGGGCATCGTCCTGTGTCATTCCGCGGACGCGGGTCAACCCGTGGACAACGCCGGATTTCTCGTAACGGTACACAGAACCGAACTCGAAGAGCCGCAAGGGCAACTCGCGGTAGGAACGTCCGCGTGAACGGAAGATCAGGTTGTGCATGGGGCAGTTCATCGGCTTCAGGTAGTAGTCCTGGCCGGGCTTGCGCACGGTGCCGTCCTCATTGAGCTCCGCGTCCACGTGCATCGCGGGGAACATGCCGTCCTTATACCAGTCGAGGTGGCCCGAGACTTCGTACAGGTGTCCCTTGGTGATGTGCGGCGTGTAAACGAACTCGTAGCCGGCGTCGACGTGGCGCTGGCGCGAGTAATCCTCCATCGCCTTGCGGATGATGCCCCCCTTGGGATGGAACACCGGCAAGCCGGAGCCGAGTTCGTCAGGGAACGAGAACAAGTCCAGTTCGGCGCCGAGCTTGCGGTGGTCGCGGCGTTCGGCTTCGGCAATGCGGTCTTGGTAAGCCTTGAGAGCTTCCTTGGTGGGCCAGGCGGTGCCGTAAATCCGCTGCAGCTGCTGGTTGTTCTGGTTGCCGAGCCAGTAGGCTGCCGAGGACCGGGTCAGCGCGAAGGCATTCGAAATCAGCTTGGTGTTGGGCAAGTGCGGTCCGCGGCACAGATCGCACCAGACGACGTCGCCGCTCTTGCGGTCCACATTGTCGTAAATAGTGATATCGCCCGCGCCCACCTCGACGTTGACGCCCTCGCCGGCGTCCCCGGCGTCGTTCTTCTTGCCCAGGAGTTCGAGCTTGTACGGCTCGTCCTTCATGGCGACGCGGGCCTGGTCCTCGGTAACCACGCGACGCACGAACTTCTGGTTCTGGTTGATGATCTTCTGCATCATCTTTTCGAGCTGGCGCAGGTCTTCCGGAGTGAACGGTTCTGCGACATCAAAGTCAAAGTAGAAGCCGTCTGTGATGTACGGACCGATGCCAAGCTTGGCGTCCGGGCGCAGTTGCTGCACAGCTTGGGCCATAACGTGCGCGGTGGAGTGGCGGAGGACGTTCAGTCCATCCGGCGAATCGATGGTGATGCCTTCGACCGTGGCGCCTTCAGGCAGCACTTGGTCGAGGTCCTTGAGCTCGCCGCCAACGCGGGCCACCACAACTTCGCGGCGCTCAAAGAAGAGGTCCGCGCCGGTGGTCCCTTCCGTCACCTTGGTCTCTTCGCCATCGACGATGAGGGTGATCTGCTGGGCATCTGACACGGGTGTCTCCTATTCATTGATAAGGCTTCATAGCTTGTGGCGTACGGGGACCACAGCCAGCCATCGTCCATCGTATCCGCTCCGGCTGGGGCCGCCAAAGCACGCCACGGCAAGGGGTTTCGCTCAACCAGCGAAGGTATTTCGGGCGCCGCCCCGGGGCGGCTGTCGACAGCGTAGCCGCCGGCGACGAACGGGAACGGCAGACAAAGAAGGGGACCCCACAGCGTGGAGTCCCCTGGTGGCGCTTGGCCCGTCAGCTGCTCATGGCCTTCCGTAGCTCGTGCGTCCGCCAAGCCGGCGTGTGGTGCAGGTGCTGCCTGTGGACTTGCCGTTCGAGGGAAGAACTCCATTGACCGTGACTGCGGTCCTTGATGAGAGCCGTACCGGCGATCTCCCTGACAGTGGAAATCCCGCGCACTGCCGCCTGTTTGGTGGGAAAGGTGGTTGTCATCGCCAAAATATCGCCGTTGCCGTCCCGCAATGCAATCCTGTACATGCCGTCAGGCGCGTCGACCAATTCAAAATATCCAGCCATTGCCTAGCCTCCTTTGAAACCAGCGGTTGTAAAGGACATTAGTCAGTCTACTGACGATGGGGACCGATGGCAGCAGAATTTTGCCATTTCAGTCCACCATCGATCATTCAGGATGCGGACTGGACCAGCTGAAGAAGTGCCTTCCCGTCAGGGCTGCCCAGGCCTGTGCACGGATCCCAGCCCACCCCCGCCCGGTAGCTTCCGTTGGAACCGACAGTGATGTCATGGAAGCCCGACGCCGGATTGGCCCCGTTTTGGTAGAGGAGCGGCTGGATGAGGCCGAACCGGCGATTGCTGGCTTGCGCCAAGCGGGCGATCAGCGCGGCCCAGAGGGGCGCCACCGCACTGGTTCCGCCGATCACCATGTCCTTTCCGTCGACGCGCACGCGGTAGCCGGTTTGCGGATCTGCGACACCACAGACATCGGGCACACCCCGGCCCGAATTCCTGGGCGCGGGTTTGTGCTTGGCGTGCCCGGCAACCCCGGCTTGCCAGGACGGGACAGGGAAGACGTCGCTGTAACCGCCGCCAGTGGCTGAGTTCGGGCCATCGTTCCATACGGTTTCCGAGCTGATCGCGCCGGTTTGGACGTCCGCTGCCAGCCGGGTGCCGCCGCAGGCGAGCACGTGCGGGCTCGACGCCGGAAAGTCGGCGTGGTCGCGATGGTCCGTTACGCCGTCGGCGCTTCCGTTATCCCCCGCCGCCGCGGTGACGGTGACGCCGAGGGCCGCTGCATCCGCCATCGCCTGGTCGAAGGCCGTCCGGGCCTGGGCCGTCCAGGCGTCTTCGCTTTGGCCCCAGCTGATGCTGATCGCCGCGGGCGCGGGGCTCGCGTGGGATGCCGCGATGATCGCGTCCAGGAAGCCGGCGTCCGTATTGGGCGCAAAATAGACGACGATGCTTGCCTTCGGGGCCAGTGCTCCCACCACTTCGATGTCGAGCAGGACTTCCCCGTCGGCGCCCGATGGATCCTGCCCGGGTTGATTGGCTCCGCCGTCAACCCCCACGGCCGAGATGTCCGGCGTCGGAATGCCGAGCCCTTGGAAGTAGGCGTCGAGATCCGCCTGCCCGAATCCGCCGCCCAGTTCCAGGATCGCTACGGCTTGGCCGCTGCCGTCGGTATCGCTCGGAAAGTTGTAGATCATTCCCAACTGCGGCGGGGTGTAGCTCGTACCTGTCGCAGCCAGCGGGATCGCATGGAATTGTGCCCTGGCTTGCGGCCGGTCATCGAGGCCAAGTACGGCCACCACGACGCCATCCAGCACCTCGGGAATGTGCAGTCCCCCGGTGCGGTGCCGGTGCGTGACTGCGTTGCCGTCAGGTGCCCGGCTTGTGATCTCGTCAAGGGAGGTTCCGAAGACGCTGCTTAACTGTTCCACGGTGCCCTCCAGCCGGATCCTGCGGCTGGCGGCGTCGGCGTCGGCGATATCCAGCCCAAGCCCCGCAAAGGTCCGCACTGCAAGGTCGAGATCCTCGCTTGATGCTCCGTACCGCGACGCCAATTCGTCCTTCGAAATGGGAGTGGACGGAACCTCCGTCATCTCTTCCTGCCGCCGGAGGATGACCGTTGCCTCGATCCGGCGGGCGGGATCGACGGGGCCGAGGATATCCCGGGCGCCCGGGGCCGGCTCTCTCTCGGATCCCGGCAAAGGGACCTTCCGTGGTTCCTCTTGATCGGGGGTTTCGGGGCTGTTCTGGTTGGACACTGCTTCTCCTAGCCTTGGGCCGCGCCGGGGTCCTGTCCGCGGCTGGACGCGTCACCTAAGGTGCGCGCTACATAAGGACCGGGTAGTCGTGGGACTTTCCGGATTCAGGCGGTGCTTCTTGCGCCCGGGCGGGACGCGGCAGAGGAGACGGAAATTCGCCCGGCGTCCGGGGCCCCCGTCCCCTCGCCGCGCGATCGCGCTGCGCTCTTCTGCTCGCCATGAGGAGACCTCTCTGGGCCTGGCAGTCGGGACCGGCACGGCCCCACTTGAGATTATGCATCCGGCAGGCCCGCGGCCACCATGCCCTAGGGAAGTTGGTGGCGGTGGAAAGCCTTGGGCGCGGCTGCCGGCAGCGGTAGCGTAGGGCTTTGGCAGGCCCTGCCGTTGCAACCGTGAACGCCCCGGCGAGTCAAAGGAGCACACCATTAACAGGTCATACCGTACATCGGCCCATGAAACAGACACAGCGGTGGAGCTCAACCCCGTATTCAGCCGTCCGGGCGAGTCCACCATCTTCCCTCGCTTCACTCTCCCGGCGGGGGAATCGCTTCCCTCGACCGCGTACCAGATTGTCCATGACGAGGCGATGCTGGACGGGAACTCGCGTTTGAACCTGGCGACGTTCGTCGGAACCTGGATGGAGCCGGAAGCATCAAGGCTTTACGCGGAGACGTTCGACAAGAACATGATCGACAAGGATGAGTACCCCCAGACGGCGCTGATTGAGACCCGGTGTTGGCGCATGCTGGCCGATTTGTGGAATGCTCCCGACCCCGAAAAGGCGGTGGGCACGTCCACCATTGGTTCCTCGGAGGCGTGCATGCTGGGCGGTTTGGCGCTGAAGCGCCGCTGGCAGCACGCACGTCGGGCCGCCGGGTTGCCAGCCGACAAGCCTAACCTCGTGCTCAGTTCGGCAGTCCAGGTTTGCTGGGAGAAGTTCTGCAACTATTGGGATGTCGAAGCGAGGTATGTGCCGATCTCCCAGGAGCATCCTGTGCTTGACGGCCATGATCTCGATCAATACGTGGATGAGAACACGATCGGTGTGGTCGCGATCATGGGTGTGACCTACACGGGTGCGTATGAGCCCGTCGCGGCAATCGCGGCCGCGTTGGATGAGATCCAAGCGCAGCGCGGATTCGATGTTCCGATCCATGTAGACGGAGCTTCAGGCGCCATGGTCGCGCCGTTCCTTCAGCCGGAGACTTCGTGGGATTTCCGCTTGCCCAGGGTTGCGTCCATCAACACGTCAGGTCATAAATACGGATTGGTATATCCGGGCTTGGGGTGGATTGTCTGGCGCGACGGGCACGCTCTACCGGCGGACCTCGTGTTCCATGTGAGCTATCTTGGCGGGGACATGTCCAGCTTTGCCCTGAACTTCTCGCGTCCCGGCGCGCAGGTGCTCTTGCAGTATTACCTGTTCCTGCGGCTTGGGTTCGAAGGCTACCGTTCCGTCCAAGCTACTTCCCGGGATGTGGCACTGTACCTCTCGGCGGAAATCGGGGCGCTGGAGGCATTCACGTTGTTGAGCGAGGGTTCGGACATCCCGGTCTTTGCCTGGCGGCTGACTGAGGGGTATACGGACAAATGGAATCTCCACCACCTCTCCGAGCGGCTTCGGATGAATGGGTGGCTGGTTCCTGCCTATCCACTGCCGGCAAGCCTGAGTGAGGTTACCGTGCAGCGGATTGTTGTCCGCAATGGTTTCACGCGCGATCTCGCGTCGAGCTTTTTGACTGACCTCAAGAAGGAAGTTGCCTATTTGGACAGCCTCTTGGCACCTATGCCTGCCGACGGGCAGACCCCCGCGTTTCATCACTAAGGCACCGCGAAGCAAGGAGGCAGGCCATGTGCCGAATGTTTGGATTGCATGCCGGTTCCGAGTCTGTCCGGGCCACCTTCTGGCTGCTGGACGCTCCGGACAGCCTTGCCGACCAAAGCAAGCGGGAGCCGGACGGTGCGGGCATTGGCACGTTCGACGCCGAGGGGAATCCGCACGTCGCGAAGCAGCCGCTGGCTGCCTGGGAGGACCACGCTTTTGCGCGCGAGGCCCGGGTTCTTAAGAGCACAACCTTCCTTGCCCACGTCCGGTATGCGAGCACTGGCGCGCACACCTTGGTTAATACGCACCCGTTCGAGCAAGACGGGCGCCTCTTTGCCCATAACGGCGCCTTCTCGGGCCTCGCCGTGCTGGACCGCCGCTTGGCTGAGTATGGCGTGGGCGATCTGGTGCTGGGCCAGACGGACAGCGAGCGGCTCTTCGCGTTGATCACGGCTGAAATCCGGCGCTCGGACGGTGATGTGGGGAAAGGGGTCGTTGAGGCGGTCACGTGGGTAGCGGCCCGACTGCCCGTCTTGAGTTTGAATTTTATCTTGACGACGGCTACGGATCTTTGGGCCGTGAGATACCCGGACTCGCACCAGTTGTACCTGCTGAGGCGCCCGCCGGCGAATCCCGACGGCGAGGATCCCCTGGATGCGCGGAGCCCGCGGATACGCGCCCATAGCCGAGACCTTTCGCGGTCGGGCCACGTTCTGGTTGCCACCGAACCGATGGATGGGAATCCGGGCTGGAATGCGTTGGACCCCGGCGCGTTTGTCCACGTCGGCCCGGACTTGGAGGTGGAGTTCACTTTTCCATTCCCGGAGGCTCCTGCGCGTCGCCTCACGTTGTCCGAATTGTCGCCGTCCGCTGCCGCTTCACAAATTTCGTAAGTGTTCTCGGTAGAGGATCGTGAATGGCCGGTGACTACCGGTGTGGTCCGCGTGTTCTTCACCGTCTCCTGCGTTGTCACGCATAGGATCGAAGCATGACCGCCGATGTGGAATCCGAGCCGGCTTTCGTACCGGTGGTGCAACTGGACGGGCAGCTGACCATCAATGACGTCCTGCTTGAGTTGGGACGGGAGCCCGTAGTGTACCCGTCAGCGAATGCAGACGCGGGCGATTTCCGGATCTTCTGAAGTCCGGATCTGCAGTTCGGCTTTGACTCCTTTTTCAACCGTTATGGTGGCGGAATTTCACTCGACACTTGCTAAGCATACTTAGTAGTGCCAATAATGGGACCTGTAGTCGCCTAGCGGCCCAAGGCGGCCACTCCGTATGGGGAACCGTCGGCAGAAATGTCCGGCATCGACCGAAGGAGCATTGACTATGTATATCGGTTCTTCGATTTTCCTGATTGCCTTGGGTGCAATCCTGGCATTTGCGATCACGCCCGGCCTTATTCCATTTATCGATCAAACCGTCGTCGGCTACATCCTGATGGGAGCAGGTGTGCTGGGAGTCATCTTGTCCTTGGTATTCGCAGCGCCCCGTAGGCAGCGCACGGTCAGCGAAAGCCGGCGATTCGCCGACCCCGCCAACGGCGACACCGTCACCCGTCACGAAATGCGTGAAGACGGCATCTAGCATTCACGGCGTCTTCCGGGCCGTCCTGTCGAGCCGCGCTCGGCGGGACGGCCCGGCGTCGTTATTTCCGCTAATCCTCGATTGCCGCTAATCCTCGCGCCGACCGTGCCGCAAGCCGCTTCGGCTGTCGACATTCCGATCGTTACCCTCGTCCCGGCCATTGCGCTCGTCCCTGCCATTGCGCTCGTCCGGAGCGTTACCCGCATCCGGATCGAGCGCCTCAGCCTGCCGAAGCCGCTCTTTCGAGATCCTGTCAGCCTTGTCGGCGGCTTCCTGCCGCTCGGCGACCTCGTTGCGAAGGCGTTCGGCCTCATTTTCGGCACGCAGCGCATCAGCCTCGGCCCGAGCCGCCCGGGCGCTGTGTTCGTGGGCTCCCGCCGCGTCGGTGCGGGCGCGTTCCCGAAGGTCAGCGGCGCGTCGACGGTCAACGGCGGCTTTCGCGCGCCGTCCGAACAAAATTGCGATAACTACAATCACAACAATGACCACGATCGCGACGACGATCCAGATCCAGATCTGCCCGTTCATTTCAGTACTCCCTTGTTGTTTTATTCACATCGCGCAGCTTTCCGCTACTCGACGATTGCCGATGATGCTCCGCCCTCGAAAGTCAGGGCGTCCTCATCGGGCGTAGCCAGCGTCAATACCGCTTCCTCGACAATGTCCTGCTCCTCCAGGCTGCGCTCCACGCGGCGAAGAGCCACGGCCACCTCGTGCTCTCTCAGGTCCCCGTTGATGTCCACCGCCGCCACCAGGTACAACCTGCGGGGGCCTACGAATTCCAAATGCAGGTAGGTCATCCGATCAATGTCGGGGTGTTCCAGGACCCGACCGGCCATTGCCTTCTTGAGCGCGGGGGTGACGGCCTGCCCCACGAGGAAGCGGCGGTTGCGGTCGATGAGGACCACTGCGATGACGCCAAGCAAGATGCCCACAAGTATCGAACCGAGGGCATCCGCCACGGGCGAACCCGTAAGTTGATGGAGCAGGACACCGAGGAACGCGATCCCCAGGCCGATGAGCGCAGCGCTGTCTTCGGCGAATACAGCACGCATGGTCGGGTCTGAGCTCTTGAGCACCTGCTCCAATGTGCCGCGCTCCAAAAGCTTCGCGGATTCGCGGGCTTGGCGGAAAGCCTGGATGAATGACATACCCTCCAGTACGAAGGAAATCCCCAGCACGGCGTAGGCAAGCCCGAAATCACTGGCGGGTTCGGGCGAGATCAGTTCCTGGCTTCCGTGCATGACCGACACCACCGCCCCGGCGGTAAACAGCCCGAACGCCGCAAACATCGACCACACATAGGCTTCGCGCCCGTAGCCCATCGGGTGGGAAGAATCACGCTGCCTGGACGATCTCCTCTCGGCGACGAGGAGGAAGACCTGGTTTCCGGTGTCGGCCCACGAATGGGCCGCCTCGGCAACAATGGAGGCGGAGCCGGTCATCAAGGCCGCCACTGTCTTGGCGACGGCAACCAGAAGATTTGCGATGAAAGCGAAGATGACCGTCGCGAGTGATGTCAATGACAAGCCGGCCTTCTTTGATTGGCCCATACAACCCACCGTATCCAGCGTCCACGGTCATCGGTTCGAGCCGTCGATCGCTAGCCCTATGGCACAGAGAAATTTATAAGTAAGCTTATGATATCCGGAATCGATGAGAGGTTGGTCGATGAAAAGATGCGTTTAGGATCGATTTTCGGGCTGATCATCGTCATTTGGCTCATAGTGGGAGCGGTAGCCGCCGGTCAGCGCGGCTACTATCGCGCGGTACCGGCGCAGTGTTCCCAGGTCGCAACGATCGCGCTCAACATCGTTGCGGGCCCATTGAACTACATGGGGTTGAATCCCCTGACGGGCTGCGAGCTGCCCAAGCCGTCATGAGCCGGCAGGAGAATGAATGGCCGCTTGAACCGGCCGAATTCATGGACACCAGGAGCGAGACAAAAGACGAGCGGATGGACCGCAACTGGAACGAATTGCTCCAGGAGATGCGTGTGCTGCAAACCGGCACACAAATCATCGGCGGCTTCCTGCTCACCCTCCCCTTCCAGCAGCGGTTCGGCGTCCTCACGGAAGCGGAAAAGTGGTGGTTCCTTGCGCTCGTGGTGCTGGCCGCCCTCACGACGGGACTCATGCTGGTTCCCGTCAGCCTCCATCGGCGCCTATTCCGGCATCACGTGAAGGACAAGCTGGTGGCTGCCGGCAACAGGATCGTGAAAATCGTTGTCGGTTGCGTGGCATTGCTCATCGCGGGCTGTGCGGGCCTGATTTTCAGCGTGGCGCTGGGGCAGGATGCCGGTTTGGCGGTGGGCGTGGGGGTCGTCGTCGTTCTCGCCGTCCTGGTCCTGCTGTACCCGGTACTGTCCTGGTCCCCAGGCAGGATCCGGGTTTCCGAGGATCCTGAGCAAATCGACCCCTCCGATCGCGGGGAACCTTGATTCCGGACCCCGGTCCTGCCTAGCCTAGGGGTTCAGTGAAGTTACTAAGTAGGCTGATGATTCCTTGAATCCATGAATTCCCAAGCCAGCATGATCAACCACCACGGAAAGGTCACCATGGACATGGACACGCACCACACAGAGGAACAAGGGGCGGGCGGCTACGGAACGCCTACTCCGGAACAGGAAACCCCCGGACAATCAACCGCCGGACAATCAACCACTGGCCAACCAACCGGCGAAAGCAGCGGGCGCCCGCAGGACCGAAGCGGCGACAAGCAAGGTTCGGCGCAGGAAGAGTCAGTGGACGCCCCCTCGGCTGATGCGGACATTGACGGGTCGAACGCCGAGCAAGAACCAGAGCGACCGTTTTCCTCGGAACCGAAGGGCGATGCGACTGGGTTGCCGGAAGAAAAGTCGCCCAAGGACGACGACGGCGAACGGTTCGACGCGGGCTAGGAGCCGCAACGAAACCCTCAAGCTGCACGAAGCGAATTGACGCAAGGAGCAAAGAGAATGAGCACCGTCAACCAAACAATCGATGTAGAAGTTCCCGTGTCCGTTGCTTACAACCAATGGACCCAGTTCGAGTCATTCCCGGAGTTCATGAAGGGGGTGGAAGCCGTCGAACAGATCGACGAGACCGCTTTGCACTTCTCCACCAACGTCGGAGGCGTGAAGCGGGACTACAACGCCCAAATCCTCGAGCAGGTGCCCGATTCCTTGGTGAGCTGGGCCAGCATCGACGGGCCGCGGAACTCCGGCTCCGTGCGCTTCGAGCCCTTAAGCGCCGATCGCACCCGCGTGAGCGTGGACATCGAATGGGAACCGGAAACGTTCGCCGAAAAGGCAGGCTCCTTGGTGGGCGTTGACGACCTCCGGGTGGCGGCGGACTTGGACAAGTTCAAGGATTTCATCGAAAAGCGCGGCGGCGAGACCGGTGCGTGGCGCGGCACGGTAGCCGCCGGCGATGTTGAGGACACTGGACTCACGGCTGGCCTTGGCAGCACTTCGACGCTGCCCCCCATCGACCCCGACCTGAGGGCTGCTGCGGACACGGATCCGGCGGAACCGACGACCGAGCCCACCACAGAACCTTCAGATCGCGCACTGGCGGACGAGGACTTGCGACGCGGGCAGTACACCGAAGGCGACTACGGCGCCGAGCGGGTGGGGGACGTACCGGTCGAAGACCTCGAGGGTGACTACACCGTCGACGAGGACCGTGGCGGCGGGCGGCCGAAAGAATGAGTGAGTTCCCTCCGGACCCGTCGCGAGGCCCGGACCCGACGCGCGACCCGGACCCCACCCGGGAACCAGGACCGTCGCCGACCCCGGAGCCCGTGCCGCTGCCGGAACCGGGTCCCACTCCCGTCCCTCCCCCGGGACGGGAGCCGCAGCCGGGACCGCGGCCAGGCACGCCGGATCCGGTGCCCTTCCCTGAACCGGGTCCGTCTCCGGTCCCGGAGCCGGACCCGGATCTTCCGTTCCCGCCTACGCCGTTCCCGCCCACACGGCCACCGGGAGAACCACCCGTGACCCTGAGCTAGGGACGCGGACGGGTAGCTACTAATCAACGACTGAAGAAAGCGGGTTGGACATGGGATTCCTGGGATTTCTGATTCTTGGCTTGTTTGCCGGCGCCATCGCAAAAGCGCTGATCCCCGGACGGCAAGGCGGAGGCATACTGATTACGATGCTGCTTGGCGTCATTGGCGCGATATTGGGCGGCTGGATCGGAGGCCTGATTTTCGGCGGGGGGTTGCAGGAGTTCTTCTCCATACGGACCTGGATTCTCGCCATCGTAGGCTCAGTGATCGTCCTCTTGATTTACGGGGCGCTCGTGGGCAATAGAAGAAGGGTTTAGCCAGTCCCCTGACTGGGCAGGGACCCGCCTGACGCCAAGAAAGGCAGATCGACATGACTCAAGACGCCACCGTTCAACCCGGGCCTTTGGCCAGCACGGATTCCGAAGAGCTCAAGGCTTTGGCCACGCAGCTGCGCGTCGACTCGATCAGGTGCAGCACCAAAGCGGGGTCGGGGCATCCGACGTCGTCCTTGTCGGCGGCAGACGTCATGGCGGTCCTCCTCACCCGTCATCTGCACTACGACTGGAACGACCCCTCCCTGGCGAACAATGACCATCTCATTTTTTCGAAAGGGCACGCTTCTCCCCTGCTGTATTCGATGTACCGGGCCGTGGGTGTGGTTGATGAAGATGAACTCATCGATACCTACCGGACATTCGGAGCGAGGCTGCAGGGCCACCCCACGCCGACCCTTCCTTGGGTAGACGTAGCGACCGGTTCCCTGGGGCAGGGGCTGCCGGTCGCCGTCGGGGTGGCCCTCGCCGGCCGCTCGCTCGATAAGCTCCCATTCCACACCTGGGTCCTGTGCGGTGACAGCGAACTGGCCGAGGGCTCCATCTGGGAGGCCATCGACAAAGCCGCGTATTACAAGCTCGGCAATCTGACCGCGATTGTGGACGTCAACCGCCTCGGACAGGACGGCCCCACCGAACTTCAATGGGACATGGAAGCTTATGCCAAGCGGGTCGAGGCTTTCGGAGCCCGGGCGATCGTGATCGACGGCCACGACTTCGGCCAAATAGACGACGCCCTCAGCAACGCCCGAAGCGATGGGGACACTCCCACAGTCATCCTGGCCAAGACCATCAAGGGGAAAGGGGTCCCCGAGGTCGAAGACCGCAATGGCTGGCACGGCAAAGCGCTCCCGGACGACATGGCCGAAAAAGCCGTCGCAGCACTGGGCGGGCCTACGAACCTACGCGTCAGCACCCTCAAGCCGGAAAGCGGTGAGGCCGCGATAGCGCAAGGCACCCATCCGGACGTGAGCCTCCCGCGCTGGGATATCGGCGACAAGGTCGCCACAAGGGCGGCGTTCGGGGCCGCGGTGTCGGCGCTCTCCGCGCGGCCCGACGTCGTGGTCCTGGACGGCGAGGTAGGAAACTCCACGCACGCCGGCGATTTCAAGGACGCCGCGCCCGAACGCTACTTCGAAGTCTTCATTGCCGAGCAACAACTCGTGGCAACCGCTGTGGGGCTTTCCGTCCGCGGATACATCGCCTTCGCTGCAAGTTTTGCGGCCTTCCTCATCTCCAGGCCATTCGACTTCATCCGGATGGCGGGGGTCTCCGAGGCAACCATCCGATTAGTCGGCAGCCACGCCGGCGTCGAAATCGACCAGGACGGGCCATCGCAGATGGCTTTGGAGGACATCGCCGCGATGCGGGCCGTGCACGGCTCCACCGTGCTGTACCCGGCAGACGCCCCTTCCGCCGCACGCCTCGTGAACGCCATGGCCGACACGAAGGGAATCTCCTACCTCCGCGCTACGCGAGGTGCATACCCGGTCATTTACGGGCCCGAGGAAGACTTCACGATAGGCGGGTCGAAGGTCCATGGTGCAAGCCCGGACGACCAAGTGACACTCATCGGCGCCGGAGTCACGCTCCATGAGTGCCTTTCAGCCGCCGATGAACTGGCCGCTTCCGGAATCAAGGCCCGCGTGATCGACCTCTACTCAGTCAAGCCGGTCGACGTCGAAACCGTCCGCCAAGCCTGCCGCGACACCGGAGGCCGGCTGGTCATTGCCGAAGACCACTACCCGCAGGGCGGCATTGGGTCTGCAGTCCTCGAGGCCCTCGCCGGTCCGGATACTCCGGAACTCCACGTTGCCCTGCTTTCGGTCACGGGCCTGCCTGGCTCCGGAAAGCCGGCCGAGTTGCTCGACGCGGCAGGAATTTCGGCGCGCCACATCGTCGCGGCTGCCCGCGGCCTGGCCAACGCCTGACGGCCTGCCCACCGGCCTATCCGCCACCCGGCTATTGGGGTGGTTGGTTAGGTTTTACACGGGCTTAACGCGCCTGGACATCAGGGCGTTACATCCGGCGCGCACACTGGATTCCACGACAGTTGGCAAGGTGCGCAGCGATGCGGCCAGCCTGCTTCCCGGCGCAGCAGCCGGAATGCGGGCACCCGAACCCGGAGGTTGATCATGGCTGGAACATTCGAAGTATTCGTAGACGCGGACTCCCTCTTCAGGTTCCGGCTCATTTCTCCGAACGGGGCGGTCATCGCCGTCTCGGCTGCCTTCCCGGACAAAGCGGGAGTCGCGGCCGGAATCAGCGACGCGCGCGAGTCCGCCGGAACAGGCTTGGTGACCGACCTTTGTCCGCAGCCGGCAGTAGCCAGGCCCACGGTGCCACGTAGCGTTGGACCCGCCGTCGTATCAGAGGCTTGCGATACACGGCTCAAGGTTGAAGGACGCGCCGTTGATGAACACGCGCACGCGCGCCCCAAGAAGCTTCGGCGTGCCGCAGCAATAGCGAGATGGACAGGCGCCGCGTAGCGGCAAAACCCCCGAACCTGTCCCATCCCGACGAGACCTGCCCAGGCATTGAAGACCGACGGCGCACTGGGGGACTCACCTGGGTCTCAGCAGGCGAGATGCGCCGCCGGCCGACTGGAACCACTTGTAATTCTCCCACTCTTCGGGAGTCAATCACAGCACGCGCCCGGTGGGGCGCGATATCGATTCCATCTCTCCGCGCAACTCCTCTGTGCAATTCCGGTGTGTCTGTGCAATTCCGGCGTGCAACTCCATGAAAATCGTTGACAAACTTGTACAAGTCTTTCCATACTTGTACTGCAAGGTTTCAACGAAGCAACTGGAGGACAAATGCCGGCAAAACTCACCGACGTCGCAAAGCTGGCGGGAGTGTCCCTGGCAACGGCTTCACGGGCGTTCGGAGATCCCGGAAGGCTCGCCGCGGAGACCCGCCAGAAAGTCATGGCGGCCGCCGAGGAGTTGGGCTACGACGTTCCTGGAATCAGCGGCAGCCGGACGTTCGGCGTCATAGTCCCGGACGTCTCCAACGCCGTCTTCGCCGCGCTTATCAAGGCAATCCAAGATCAGGCGTGGCACGGCCGGCATCGCATGGTTCTCGCCGACACGTCTGAGTCTTCGTCGCGGGAACGCTCGCACTTGGAGTCGTTGGCAACGGGAGTGGACGGCGTTATCCTGTGCTCGCCGCGCCTGCCTTCCGCACAGATCCACGACGTAGCCGGAAATGTTCCCCTGGTTGTCATCAACGGCGAGGCCGAACACGCAGCAAGGGTGCTGATGGAAGCCGGTGAGGGAATTCGCCAGGCGATCGAGCATCTCCACGCGCTTGGCCATCGCAAACTCGCCTATATCCCAGGCCCTGCCTCATCATGGGCGAACGCACAGCGACTTGCCGCCATCACGCGCTTCTGTGCCGATTGGGGCATCGAACTCGTGACGGTAGGCAACCAGAACGCAACGGTCGACGGCGGCCTGGCCGCTGCGGCGTCGGTCGTCGCCAGCGGTGCCACCGCGGTCATCGCGTACAACGACCTCGTCGCCATCGGAATGCTCGCCGGCGCCCGGACGCTCGGATACCACTGCCCTGAAGACATCAGTGTGGTGGGCATCGACGATCTCGACATTGCGGCCGCCGCAGAGCCCGGGCTCACCTCGGTGCGGGTCCCGATCGACCGAAGCGGCGCCCTCAGCCTCGAACTCCTCCTTGAGCAGATGTCCGGAAAACCGACGGCAACCGAAGCCGTACACCTTAGCTCCCAACTCATCGTGCGCGGTTCCACCTTTGCCGCCCGCACCGCCGAACAAGCCCTCCAGGGAAAGTAGCCATGAGAATCGTCATCGCAGACCCCAACCTGATGCCCCATCGCGCCCTCTTTGAGGCATCGCTCCCCGATGGATCACTCGCATCCTGGCATGACAGCTGGAACGAACACGCCGTACTCACGGACCTGAAAGATGCCGACGTCTACGTGGGTCCGCGCTTCACGGGTGCCATGGGTGCAGCCGCGGTCAACCTGCGTCTTGTCCATGTTGGTGGTGCCGGATACGACGGGATCGAGGCGGACGCCTTGCCGCCCGGAGCCGTCTGCGCCAACACGTTCCATCACGAAAACTCCATCGCCGAACACATCGCCACGGTCCTCGTGGCCCTCCGCCGCAACTTGATCGGCCAAGACGCCGCGCTTCGAAGCGGCGTCTGGTCCTCGTCCGTGTATTCACCCACCGTCCGTCAGCCGGAGACGCTCCGGGGCGCCGTAGTGACCTTCCTCGGGTTCGGGCACATCGGCGGGGCTGCCTGGCGGCTACTGAAGGCATTCGGGGCCGAAGGAATAGCCATCACCCGCAGTGGCAACACCAACGCGGAAGCAAACGGCTTGCGGTGGGCCGGGACCACGGACCGGCTTGGCGAGGCATTGAGCGAATCGGACACCCTGGTGGTCAGCATCCCCCTGAGCCAGGAAACCACAAGCCTCGTGGGCGCAGGCGAACTTGATGACCTCGGCCCGGACGGACTCCTGGTGAACATTGCGCGCGGACCCGTCGTCGACGAAACCGCCCTGTACGAAGCGCTGAAGGATCGCCGGATCGCAGGCGCCGCGATCGATGTCTGGTACCAATACCCCGGCACCGACGGGCGCGGCGAGCCGTCAAGCCTCCCGTTCGCCCGCCTGGACAACATCGTCATGACTCCGCATTCGTCCGGAGTGACCGCGGAGACTTTCCGCAACCGCGCCCTTGAAATCGCCGAAAACATCACCCGACTTGCCAAGAACGAACCACTGAAGAATGTAGTGATTTCCCGATGACCCGAAAAATCGTCGACGTCGACGTCCTGGTAACCAGCCCGGGCCGCAACTTCGTCACGCTCAAGATCACCACCGACGACGGCCTCACCGGTTGGGGCGACGCCACCTTGAACGGGCGCGAACTTTCCGTCGCCAGCTACTTGCGGGACCACCTTGCCCCGGCCCTGTTGGGAAGGGATGCGGACCGCATCGAAGACACCTGGCAATACTTCTACAAAGGGGCGTATTGGCGGCGCGGGCCGGTCACCATGGCGGCAATCGGCGCTATCGACCTCGCACTATGGGACATCAAGGGAAAAGCCCTCGGTGTCCCGGTCTATCAACTCCTCGGCGGCGCTGCCCGCGACAAGATCCTTAGCTACACTCACGCAACCGGCTGGGACCTCCCCGAACTGCTTGATTCAGTGGACCGGCGGCGCGAACAAGGATTCCGGGCAGTGCGTGCGCAGTCCGGTGTCCCGGGACTCGACACGGTGTATGGCGTCACCAAGGGCGCCTCAAGCTATGAGCCGGCAGGCCGCGGCGCAGGTCCGGTCGAAGAAGACTGGGACACGTCCGCCTACCTTCGGCACGCTCCGAAGATCCTGTCGGCCGTCCGGGAGCACGTTGGACCGGAACTGAAGCTCCTTCACGACGTCCACCACCGGCTCAACCCCACCGAAGCTGCCCGGCTCGGCCGCTCCCTCGAAGACGTGGACCTGTTCTGGCTCGAAGACGCCACCCCTGCCGAGAACCAGCGCCTCTTGCGCACGCTGCGTCAGCAGACCACCATCCCGCTCGCCATCGGCGAGGTCTTCAACACCGTCTGGGATGCCGAGTTGCTCATTACCGAACGGCTCATCGACTACGTGCGCACCGCCGTCGTGCACGCTGGAGGCATCTCCCACGTCAGGAAGATCCTGGCCCTCGCGGAGGTCTATCAGGTCAAGGGCACGCCGCACGGACCCTCCGATGTCTCCCCCATCAACCTCTCGGCGTCCCTGCACCTTGGCCTCGCCACGAGCAACTTCGCCATCCAGGAATACATGGGATACGACCCCCTGGTCTCCGAAGTCTTCCGCCCAAGCTACCGATTCGAGGACGGCTACCTGCACCCCGGCGACGAGCCCGGGCTCGGCGTCGAAGTGGACGAAGAAGCCGCTGCCCGTTTCCCCTACGCGCAGGCATACCTCCCGATCGCCCGGGAACTCGACGGCGCCATGAAGGACTGGTGAACATGGGCACCCCGAGCATCACGCCCCTGAACTCCGGTACTCCGGGGATCCTCCGCCGGACCTCGGCGCCCGCTCCCGGAATCGTCCATCTCGGGCTCGGAAACTTCCACCGTGCACACCAGGCTGTCTACACGGACTCCGCCATCGAGGCCCACGGCGGGGACTGGGGAATCATCGGCGTGTCCAACCGTTCCTCCGCAATCGCCGACGCCCTGCGAGCGCAGGACATGCTCTACACCGTTGTCGAGATCTCCCCCGAGGGCTCTGCGTTCTCGGTTCCGCGTGTCCATTCGGAGGCATTCACGGCTGCTGGTAACCCGGAGCGGCTCCGCGCGGCCATCGGTGCCGCGCAGACACGGATCGTCTCATTGACGGTGACGGAGAGCGGATACACGTACTCCCCTGCCACCGGATCCTTGAACCTGAATGATCCGGCGGTCCAGCACGACCTGTTGGTTTCCGGGAGTCCCCGTACGCCCATCGGGCAGATCGTACGCGGCCTCCAGCAGCGGGCCCGTACCCACGGTGAACCGGTGACGATCCTGAGCTGCGACAACCTTGCAGACAACGGGCACCACACCCGGCGGCTCGTCCGCGAGTTCGCGTCCCGCTTGCCGGGCAAGGAGGCTGCTGAGACGTTGGATTGGATCGACGCCCGGGTGACGTTCCCGTCGTCGATGGTGGACAGGATCGTGCCGGCCACTACTGAGCACTACCGGCGGCTTGTGGCCGGCAGCTGCGGCTACTCGGACCGGATTCCGGTTCCGGCCGAACCGTTCACTATGTGGATTGTGGAGGACGACTTTATTGCCGGGCGCCCTGCGTGGGAGGCGGGCGGGGCTGTGTTCTCGGATGAAGTGGCCGGGTACGAGCAACTAAAGGTCCGGCTCTTGAACGGCACCCACTCCCTGATCGCCTATCTTGGTGCGCTGAGCGGGGCGGCAACCATCCCGGACTCGGTGGCCCACCCCTTCATTGAGCAGGCGGCGCGCTCGGTTCTCCGCGGGGAATACCTCCCGAGTGTGTCCGTGCCTGCCGATGTTGACGTCGATGCCTACGAGGAGCAGCTTTTCTCCCGCTGGCGGAACACTGCCCTCGGGCACCGGAGCAGCCAGGTGGGCTCGGATGGTTCGGTGAAGCTGAGGCAGCGGATCCCGGTTCCGGCGCTCCAGATGCTCGACGCCGGCCGGATGCCGCACCTTCTTGCCCTCACCACCGCCGCCTACCTCACGTGCGTCGCCCCGCTTGCCGGCTTCGATGCCGGGAAGCATGCGGCGGCCATGGACGATCCAGCCCGGGCATTGCTCGCCGGACTGGCGGCACGGTCCAGCTCGGGGCGTGAATTGGCTGAACGGGTGCTGGCAAAGCACCACTTGCTCGGCGAAGAGCTTGCAGCCCGTGCCGACTTCATCGAACGCACTGGCGAACTCATCGATACCTTGCACGCGCATGGTCCGCTGGCTGCTGTGGCCGAAGCGGAAAGTTCGGCGGACCTCCTCCACGCTTCCCCGTTTGCTACCAGCAAAGGCACCCCATGACCACCCAGACATATTCACATCCCCCGCACACCGTGCTGCCGAGCAGCACCGAAGCTGCCGTCCTGCATGGCGCGGGAGACCTCCGTATTGAACAGAAGCCGCTCAAGCCCATCGGTCCCCGTGAGGTCCTGGTCGAAATGCGTTCCGGCGGCGTTTGCGGCTCGGACATGCATTACTACGCCGAGGGCCGCAACGGGGTCAACGTCCTCCGCCAGCCGACCATCCTCGGACACGAAGGGGCCGGGGTGGTCGTTGCAAGAGGTGAGCTGGCAAGCATCGCCGTGGGCACCGCCGTCGTCATCGAACCCGCGCTGCCGTGCCATGAGTGCGCGGCGTGCTTGGCAGGCCGGTACAACGTGTGCGCCGCCGGGACGTGCTTTGGTTCCCCGCCCACGGACGGGCTGTTCGCCCGGCACGTTGTGGTTCCGGAGGCGGCACTCCATGTGCTGCCTGACAGCGTTCCGGCAGAAATCGGTGCGGCGATCGAACCGCTGGCTGTCGCTGTTTGGGCGGTCGAACGCGCGCAGGTACAAGCCGGGCATAAGGTGCTCATCACAGGCGCCGGACCGATCGGCTTGCTCGTTGCGCAAGTAGCGGCCTCCCGTGGAGCGAGGGAAATCATTGTGACCGATGTCAACGACCACCGCTTGGGCGTCGCGGGCAAGTTCGGCGCAACCCGGACCGTCAACACGGCAAAGCAGGACCTGGATTCTGCCGGCGTCAAGGGCCTGGACCGCTTCATCGAATGCTCCGGCAATGCCCGTGCCCTGTCGGACGGGATCCAGGCGCTCGCCCCGGCTACCCGGGCGACTGTAGTGGGCCAGGCCCGGCCGACCGTCGACGGCGTCCCGCTTGGATTCCTCCAACGCTACGAAATCGACCTCGTGACCGCATTCCGTTACGCGAACGCTTTCCCGACGGCGATCGAGCTCGCCTCCGCCGGCACGGTGGACCTGCAGGCAGTCGTCACCGCAAGCTATCCGCTTTCCGACAGCGCAGCTGCTCTCACCGCCCCTGTGAACGACCCCACCAACCTCAAGGTACTCATCACTTACTGACCCGGCCTACCCCGGCCACAGGACATCCATTCAAAGGAGTATGGACATGACCTCTGCAGCAAACCTGCCTCCCGCCCCGGTGGATCAGGGCAAAGTCCGGAAGGCCGCCGTCGCGGGCCTCATCGGCACCACGCTGGAACTCTACGATTTCGTCATCTACGGAACGGCTTCGGCGCTGGTCTTCAGCAAGCTGTTCTTCCCCAACGTTTCCCCTGCCGCAGCCCTCCTGGCGAGCTTCACGACTTTCGCCGTCGGATTCCTGTTCCGTCCCCTTGGCGGCATATTCTTCTCGCATTTCGGTGACCGGCTCGGCCGCAAATGGGTTCTTGTTGTCACCCTCCTCCTCATGGGCGGTGCGACCCTTGCGATCGGATTGCTGCCGACCTTCGGGCAGATCGGCCTCTTTGCCCCGGTCCTGTTGTGCCTTTGCCGGGCCGCGCAAGGCTTCGGTGCCGGCGCCGAACAGTCAGGCGGCGCGACCCTGCTCACCGAATCGGCTGCTCCCGGGACGCGCGGCAAGCTTGCTTCGCTGATCATGGTCGGCGCAGCGGCTGGCACGGCGTTGGGAGCGCTCGTCTGGATCGCTGCCCAGTCCCTCGCACCGAATGACATGCTGACGTGGGGCTGGAGGCTGGTCTTCCTTTCCAGCATTTTCGTCACGATCGCGGCCCTCGTCATCCGGCGCAAGCTGGACGAATCCCCCGTATTCGAAGAGATCAAGCAGGCCCACACGGAACCCCCGGCACCGCTGAAGGAAGTAGCGAAACACGGCAAGGCGAACGTGCTGCGGGTCATCCTGATGAACCTCGGCGTCAGCACCCAGTCCTACACGATCCAGGTGTTCATGGCGTCCTACCTCATCACAGTTGTCGGCACCGATCCGAAGTTCATCCCTCCGGTCCTCCTCATCGGTTCCCTGTGCGGCGGCGTGGCCGCCGTCTCGTTCGGAGTCCTCTCGGACAAGATCGGCCGCCGGCGCGTCGTCTCCCTCATTACCGGTGTACTGGTCCTTTTCCCCGCCCCGGCGTTCCTGTTGCTGACCACCGGCTCGCCGGTCGCCATCATCCTGGTGATTGTGGTCGGCTTCGTCCTGGCATGCCAAGGCGTCGTCGGCGTGCACATGAGCTACTTCCCCGAAGTCTTCGGGAGCCGCTACCGGTACGCCGGCGTCACTCTCGGCCGCGAGTTCTCCTCCATCATTGGCGGCGGTATCGCACCGATGATCTGCGCGGCGCTGCTGGGCGCGTTCAGCAACTCCTGGATTCCGGTGGCCATCTACATGTCGGCGACAATGCTCATCAGCTTCGTCGCCACGCGCATGAGCCCCGAAACCCTCAACCGAGACCTCACCGCTCCGCAGGATGCCAGCCACGATCCTTTTCCGGCCACTGAAGTAGCCGACGGCGAACTGTCCGTAGTCGACACCAAGTAACCCGAAGGAACCCCATGTCCCAGACCAACTTGCGGGAATCGCCCGCCACGCAGCCCGCCGCACGGTGCGCGCCGGCACGGCCCGCTCCCAGCACGATCCTCCGCACCACGGGCGTGGTCGCAGTGTTGAGGGCGCTGCACGCCAAGCACTACGCGCCTGTCATCGGCGCGCTCTGCGAGGGCGGTGTGCTCAGCGCCGAATTGACGCTGAGCACACCGGGAGTATGGGATGAGCTGCCCCGCCTCCTCGACCGGTTCGGCGACGAGGTGGAGATCGGCGTCGGGACCGTGACTACGGCCGCGGAAGCCGGCACTGCCCTCGATCTCGGGGCCTCGTACATCGTCACCCCCGTCATGGTTCCGGAGATCGTGGAACTCTGCGCCGAACGCGCGGTTCCCGTCTTCCCGGGCGGATTGACGCCGACGGAACTGAACGCCGGATGGGCAGCGGGAGCGACGGCGGTCAAGCTCTTCCCCGCTTCGACCGTGGGACCCGGCTACATCAACCAGCTTCGCGGACCGTTTCCGGAACTCCAGGTGGTGCCGTCCGGCGGCATCGACGTCGAGGATGTTCCGGCCTGGATCCGAGCCGGAGCCCTGGCAGTCAGCCTTGGCGGTCCGCTCCTCGGGGATGCCTTCAAGGGCGGGGACCTGCGGGACCTGACCGCCCGCGCACACCGCGTCCGGAGCCTTGTCGAGGAAGCGCGAGGCGAATGATGAGCGCCGAGCCCTACGTTGTCACTTTCGGGGAAACCATGGCGCTCATGGCTGCAAACCAAGCCGGACCGCTTGCCCACGCCGCCACCATGAGCGTCGGGATCGGAGGATCCGAATCCAACGTGGCAATCGGACTTCAACGCCTCGGCGTCCAGGCCGTCTGGTGCGGACGGATCGGAGCCGACTCGCTCGGCCGGTTGGTCGAACGGGAAATCCGGGCCGAGGGCGTTGATGTCCGCGCCACAGTGGATCCCGAGGCTCCCACCGGGTTGATGATCAAGGAGCGCCGCACGCCTACTGCCCAAAAGGTTGCGTATTACCGTTCCGGTAGTGCGGGCTCACGGCTTGCCCCCGACGACGTTGACCCGCGGCTGGTTGCCGACGCGGCGTTGCTGCACACCAGCGGCATCACGCCGGCTCTCTCTTCGCAGGCGGCTGCGGCATTGAAGGATGCCGTGGCCGTCGCACGGGAGTCCGGGATTCCCGTCTCCTTCGACCTGAACTACCGGAGCAAACTCTGGGACGCCGGCACCGCCGGGAGCGCCTACCGGGAGATCATCCCGCTCGCGGACATTGTGTTCGCCGGACTTGAAGAAGCTGAAATCGCCGTCGGGACAGCCAGCGACGCAGAAGAGGCAGCACGGCGCATCGCTGCCATGGGTCCACGGCAAGTAGTCATCAAACTCGGCGCGGACGGGGCGCTTGCGCTTATCGACGGGAATCTCTACCTGCAGGAAGCCCACCCCATCGAAGCCATCGACACGGTGGGCGCGGGGGATGCGTTCGTTGCGGGGTACCTCGCCGAGTTCGTGGCCGGACTCGGGCCCGTGGAGCGCTTGCTGACAGCCGCGAAGTCCGGAGCGTTCGTGTGCCTGGTCCCCGGCGACTGGGAAGGCCTGCCGCGCCGCGACGAACTGGGCCTCCTGGCACACCACGAACCGGTCAGCCGCTGATGCGCGGCTGGTGCTGACCGCCCGCGCCAGCCGGATCAAGGCCCCTAGCCAACGAGATCCGAGTGATGCTCCTCTACGACGTTCGGGTGCGCCCGGATGCGGTAGCGAAGTGCATTGTCGCCGTAGGTCTCGAGGATAGGGCTGTTGGTCGGATCCACCGACAATCCGCGGGCCTTGGACTGAAACTCTTCGCTGACGGCCAGTTGGGGCATTGTTGCGTCGAGCGCGGGGTTGTAGAAGAAGGGGATTGAAATCCGGTCTGTCCCTCGAAGTGGGGAGATCACCCGGTGGAGGGTCGCCTTGAGATAGCCGTTCGTGGCGAGCTCCAGCATTTCGCCAATGTTGACCACGAAGGTTCCCGGGACTTGCGGAGCGTCGATCCACTGTCCCTCGTACTCGACTTGGAGGCCGCCCTTCCCGGGCTCGACGAGCAACAGTGTCAGGACACCGCCGTCGCGGTGTGAACCCACTCCCTGTTTTGGTTCGGGGTTGGATTCCCCTGGATAACGCACGATCTTGAGAACCGGGAAGGCGCGCGCGGCGAAGGCAGCGTCAAACGTGTCCTCGGGCGCCCCGAGGGAAAGTGCGAGGGCCCTGAGGAGCTCGAGCGAGACGGCACTCAGGCGTTCCATCCATTCCGAGACGATCCCGCGCATTTCCGGCAGTGAGCCGGGCCACAGATTCGGTCCCTCCAGCCGCCAGTAGTCGGCCACTCCCGGCCCGGTTGGCACAGCTTCACGCTCGACGCCGACATCGATTTGTTCGCGCCAGTCAATCGCGCCGTCCGTGAGTTCCCCGCCGACCCTCGTGTAGCCGCGGAATTGCGGGCTTCGGACGTTCTCTACAGCGAGTTTCTCCTCTTCGGGCAAGTCGAAAAAGCGTCGCGAGACCTCAAGCATCGAGTCCGTCAGTTCCTGCGGGATACCGTGGCCCGCCAGGTAGAGAAAACCGACTTCGTGCATGGCGTCGCGCAGCTCGTCACGGAACCGGGCGGCCTCTTCCGCTCCGGCCTTCAGGCGCGAGAAATCAAGTACGGGCAGTGTGTCGAGTGTCAATGTGCCAATTCCTTTCGTTCACGGCCGCAGGGGCCGTCTTCCGCCGTGGTCCTACTCAGCCTGCTTGGGTCGCCACACACCGAACCTGTTGCCTTGGGGATCGAGAAGATGCGCAAACTCGATCGCGCCGTTGTCCACATACGGAAGTGCGACCCGTGCACCGAGCGACTCGGCCTTGGCGATCGCGGCGTTCACATCGTCGACTTGGACGTAGAAAATCGCCCACGAAGTTCCACCCATCGACGCGGTGTCCCACAGGCCCCCTTTGTCGCCGTCGACCATCTGGTAACCGGCGGGCGAGGACTCGCCGAAGCTCCAATCGAAAAGGGGCCCGTAGAAGCCCCTTACGGCCCCGGGATCGGAGGAACCGATTTCGAAGTAGTTGACTTTGGCTGTCATCCGCCGTTGCCTTTCCGTTGTTGTTGAGGGGAGGCCGCCGGCCGGTTAAGACGGCGGCCTCCCGGCTTTTCAGCCCATCACGCCATTGTCAGGGTGAGGACTTTGTAGAGGTCGATGACGGTTTCTTCCGGAGGCGCTTCGAAACCACCTTCGATGCCGGCCTGCATGCGCGGCATCAGGATGTCGTTGCGGAATTTCTCCCAGCTGTCCTTGGACTCATGGACGGCCATGATGGTCCAACCGCCGGCCGAAGGTCCGGCAGCGTGGAATGTCTGGCCCTCGGGCAAGAGTCCCTCGCCGGGGTGAACAGCGGCGATAGAGGCTTCGTATTGCTCCTTTGTGCCTCCCGGGAAAAAGTGGACCACTCCGTATGGGGTCCCTTCCATGTCTGCTCCTTATAGATAACGCGGGTGATCAAAAATAGTGCGGGTGTTTGTATTCCTCCACGGACTGCTCAGGTCCAGAAGCTGTCCGCTATAGCGGTGTCTTCGAAGAATTCCTTTCCTTCAACAACCTTTCCCTCGCGGAGGACGAAGGAAATGGCGGTTCCCAGATCCAGGGTCTTCCCGTTGGCTTCAGCGTGGGTTTGCTGAATTGCGATGGTGTGGTCTTCTCCACCGACGACGTCGTGGACCGTCGCTTTGAAGGACCCTTGGGAGCGTGTTGCCAATTCGCCGAAGTAGGCCAATATGGCGTCGCGGCCCTGTTTGGTCCCGGAAAGTACGCCGCTGCCGGCGACGTACCAAACTGCGTCCTCCGCGAATAGCTCGCTGAGTGTCGCCAAATCCCCTGAATTGAACGCTTCGTACCCGCGCCGAACCAGTTCGACGTTTTCCTCAGCACCCATGTGTGGACACCTTCTTCGCTAGTCCTCGTCGATCAAAAAGGGACGGCTTAAGGCTATTCCTGCCCCGGATGCGTGTCGATGGAAATGGGCAATGATCTGCCAAGCATGCCCCGACCTTGAGGCACGGTACGGACCGGTGGGACGATGAGTCCGTGCAGCCCTTTTTCGATTTTGTCAGCCACAATTGGTGGTTGATCTTTCCCCTGAGCGGATTGGCCGGCGGCTGGGCCCGCTCGTGGTCACGCGCCAGCGAACGGCGGCACCGCCGTCGGGTGGAGCTATACCGGCTCAAGAACCAGGCGGCCCAGGCAGAGCAAGCGAGCCAATCCGAAGTGCTCAGGTTGCGGGAGGCTCACGACGCAGTGAACCAGCGGTGGCTCTCTTACGAGCTTGACGTCGGGAAACTGATTGACTTCCCGGTGATGTCGGACGTGCGGGAGCCGCTCACCGTGGACTTCCTGCGCGCCAAGCGCGAAGCAGATGGCTTGCGTCCGGCTGCCCCGGGAGAAATCACGACGGCGGCCCGGCTCGCCGAGTACCGCGCGGCAGTGCGCAACTTCGAACTGGCTTTCGACGTGGCTGAACGGGAAGCCAAACGCATCAAGGACGGCAACTTTTCGGAGCCCGAACGGCAGCGGCTGGCGACGGCCCGGAAGCTGCTCAGGATCGCTTCCGACTCGGCTGCCACGCCGGCGGAGCGGCAGACAGCGTATAAGCGTGCCCGGCGCGAACTGGACGGGCTCATTGTGCTGCCGGAAACCACTGTGGCCGCCCTTGAGGAGAAAGTTGCCGGCGCACTCGACGCGCCCAAGGCACCCGATTTCCACCAGAACTGACTGTGGGTCAGTGCCCGTGTCGATGGATTATCACGTAGCGGTGATGCTTCCGGTGACGGGTCTTGGACCGGATCGGCGTCAATCCCAGGGGTGGCAAGCCCAAGGATTTCCTCCGACGGGACATCCGGATGTTCACGACCACCAGGAAAACAAGGAATCCCAGCGAGGGGATGAGCAGTACGAGTATCCACGCTAGGGTTTCCACGGCCCGCCTCCTACCCCCAGTTTCCGGCGCCGCAAATCGGGCGTCAAGCAGCCCCTGGGGCTACCCAGTGCACGACGGGAAGGGTAGTTTTTCTTCCATGGGAATGGCCGGTTCCGGCCCTCGTCCGGATCCGGTCGCAAGTCGGCACACATCAGGAGATCATCATGGACAACTTTCTCCGCCATAGTGGAATTGAAGTTCCGGAGCCTGTCCGGCGCTTCCTCCAAGGCGAAAGCGATGGGTCACTTCGCGTGGAGCAATACCAAGAAGGAAACACCTTGGTCATCCGGGTGGAACTGCCGGGAATCGACCCGGAATCGGATGTGGACATCAGCGTCACGGACGACACCCTCCACGTCCAGGCCTGGCGGGAGGAAAACACCGAGCGCGCGGGCCAAATGGGGTACCGCAGCGAATTCCGCTATGGCAAACGCTCACGGAGCATTCCGTTGCCACGCGGCGTGAACCAGGACAGCATCGCGGCGACGTACGAAGACGGGGTGCTCGATATCCGCATCGAACTTCCGGAACAGTCAGAGCCGCAGGCCACGAAAATCCGAGTGGTTCGCACAAGCGGGCGCACCACGACCCAGCCGCCACAAGAGCCGGAGGACTATGTCGGCTAGCGGTTCCACACCGCAAGCAACTGACCTAGGCTGGAAGTACCGATATGGTCGCGTGGCTCTGGAGGTCGAATAACCATGGCCGTGAAACTGAACGAGAAAGCGTTGCAGCATGCGAAGCGGCTCATCAGGGACAACAAGGTGGTCGCGGACACCCGCGATGATTGGAGCGAGCACGCCCCATCAACCGACGAGCAAAACAAGTTCCTGGACAAGAACGGCAGCTCGGAATACTCGAAATGGTTCCTCGGTGTTGATGACGATCATCCGGAGGGTCAGAAGGGCCGCTACAAGTTCCCTTATGGAGACTTCAAGAAGGTTCATCGTTGCGCCGTGATCTCGGGTGAAAGCCGGGCCGGCCAGTACGACCACGACGACATCCGCGAGGCTTTGGGCGACCTCCTCGCCCGGTTGGATGAACATACGGAAAAGTCCGGCTGAAGGTACCCACGCCTCATACGGCGTGCCTGTGAATTCCCAGGCACGCCACATATCCTAATTACGCTTCCGGCATCGGTTTCGACCGACATTACCCGGCCCCCGCCGGACTCTTCTCTGCACCTACTCAGTGAGGCGTCGTCATGGAGCTGAACATCAAGGACCACTGGGACCAACTTGCGCCCGAAACGAAGCAGTGGCTGCTAAACAACCCCGGATGCGTGGTTCTCCCGCGCACCGTAGCCGAAATCATCCATCGGGCAACCGGAATAACTCCCGATGCGGACCAGCACGGCCAAGTCAGCCTTTCCGCCGAGGATGTCAGATTCATCCATGGCCAATCGGAAGCCGGGGCCGGTACACACCGGACCGAGACGACGGCGACCGGCTAGCTAATCCTGGCCGGCACCTTATTCCTGGCCAGTGCCGTCAGGCGCCGTCCGCTTCATCGCGCTCTTTACTGGCGTGCTCTTCATCGCTGTCCGCCGTCCCGCGGGCAGGTTGTTCATCCGCCGTCCGCAACGGTCCGACGGTTCCATCCGAACCATAGTCGCCTTCGGCGTATCGGCCGATTTCGGATTCGGCCGTGCGCCCGGGAAGCGATCCAGCAACACCGAGGTCGGCTCGTGCGTACCGTCCGGATTCCTTGGCTTGGTCACCCAGCGGCTCGGGCAACCCGCCTAGGTTGCCAGCGGCGCCGTAATCTCCCTCACCATATTGCCCTTCTTCGTCGTCCGAGTGCCTGCCCGGTTCCCTTCCCGTCTTTCCGTAGTCGCCTTCGACGTATCTTCCACGTAGTTCGGGTTCTTCAAGCGTGCCGTGGTTCGCCTCTTCGATGGGTTCGTCGCCGCCGGTGTTCTCTGTCATGGCCGTGCCTTTCCTGCAAGCACTTCGCGTCGCTTCGGCGCCCTTTAAGTCTATCGAGGCTGTTTCCGGCACGACAGGTATCGGAGGGAAGCCGACCTGCCAAGGCAGAGGCAGGTTCAGTTTCCGTGGAGGGCGTGGCTGGGATGTGGCTCGTAATGCGTGGCGTGGGTGCTCGCGCGTGCGGTGCGGCGTAGTTCGTTCAGGCCGCCGGTGATGGTTCCGGCGGTGCGGGCTTGGACGAGGATGTTGCCGAGGGCTGTGGCTTCCACAGGACCCGCGATGACTGTTTTTCCGGTGGCGTTGGCGGTGAGTTGGCAGAGGAGGGTGTTTTGGGATCCTCCTCCGACGATGTGCACGGTTTTCACGGACCGCCCGGTGAGCCGTTCAGCGTCGGCGAGGGTGCGGGCGTAGCCGGCGGCGAGGCTGTCCATGATGCAGCGCACGACGGCGGCAGGGCGGTCCGGGAGCACGTCGCCGGTGTTGCGGACGGCTGCGCGGATGCGGTGGGGCATGTTGCCTGGGGCGGTGAAGGCGGGGTCGTCGGCGTTGATCACCGGCCCGCCGGGAGGCAGGGCCGCGGCGGCTTCGAGCAGGCCGGGCAACGGTGGGGCGTAACCTTCGGCGGCCCAGATGCGTTGGCATTCGCTGAGGAGCCAGAGTCCGCCGACGTTGCGCAGGTACCGGGTGGTGGCGTCGACTCCGCGTTCGTTGGTGAAGTTCGCTTGGCGGCTGGCCTCGGTAAGGACGGGATGGTCGAGTTCGACGCCGACCAGGGACCAGGTCCCGGAAGAAATATAGGCAAAACCCTCCTGTGTGGCCGGGACCGCGGCAACGGCCGAGGCGGTGTCGTGCGAGCCGACCGCGACCACCTTCGTGTCCGCCGGAAGTCCGGTGCGGGCCGCGATGCCGGGCAACAGGGTGCCGATGGTTTCGCCGGGTTGGACCAGGGCCGGGAAGAGGTCCCGTGGCAGGCCCAGAACGTCCAGGAATCCGGTGGCCCACTCCCCCGTCACGGCATCGAAGAGGCCGGTGGTGGAGGCGTTGGTGGCCTCGGTGCGTCGCTGTCCGGTGAGCTGGAACGCGATCAGGTCCGGGATCAGCAGGGCCTGGAGGCCGTGAAGGTTTTTCTCGGTGGCGAGCTGGTAGATGGTGTTGAATGCCAGGAACTGCAGCCCGGTAGTGGCGTAAAGCCGGGACTGATCGATCCTGGCGTGGACCGGGGCAACCGCGGCCCGGCTGCGGTCGTCCCGGTAGCTGAAGGGCTGGGCGAGCAGCTCCCCTGATTGGTTGACCAGTCCGTAGTCCACGGCCCAGGTGTCGATGCCGATGCTGGCAATGGACTCGCCGGTGGCTTCTGCCACGGAAGCGGCAGCCGTCAGGCCGGTGAGGACCTGCGCGAAGAGGGCGTCGAAGTCCCAGTGCAGGCCGCCGTCGGACTCTGTGACCCCGTTGGGGAAGCGGTGCACGGTCTCCAGGGACACCGTCCCGCCCGTGGGGCGGCCGAGGATGACCCGTCCGGAGGACGCGCCGATATCGACGGCGGCGAACACCTGGTTGGTGTGGTGGTGTGAGGGCACCGCCCCGGTGGTGGCCGGGGCGGTGCTGCTTGGTGCAGGGTTGGTCACGGTGCGGCCTATCGCAGGAACGCTGCCGCGACGCCGGCGTCCACCGGGATGTGCAGGCCGGTGGTGTGGGAGAGTTCATTGCTGGTCAGGACGGCGGCGGCGTTGGCTACGTGTTCGGGCAGGACTTCGCGCTTGAGCAGGGTGCGCTGGGCGTAGTACTTGCCCAGTTCCTGCTCCTCGACCCCGTACACGGCGGCGCGCTTGGCGCCCCAGCCGCCGGCGAAGATCCCGGACCCGCGGACCACCCCGTCGGGGTTGATGCCGTTGACCCGGATCCCGTACTCGCCCAGTTCCGCGGCGAGGAGGCGCACCTGGTGCGCTTGGTCTGCCTTGGTGGCCGAGTAGGCGATGTTGTTCGGGCCGGCGAACACGGAGTTCTTGGAGGAGATGTAGACGATGTCCCCGCCCATGCCCTGCTCGATCATGACCTTGGCCGCGGCCTTGGACACCAGGAACGAACCCTTGGCCATGACGTTGTGCTGCAAGTCCCAGTCCTTCCCCGTGGTTTCCAGCAGCGGCTTGGAGATGGACAGGCCCGCGTTGTTCACCACCAGGTCCAGTCCGCCGAAGGCCAGCACGGCTTCCTGGATGGCGGCGGCGATCTGGGCTTCCTCGGTGACGTCCGCCTGGACGCCGATGGCAACGTCCGCGCCGCCGAGTTCGGCTGCGGCGGCCTGCGCATTGTCCAGGTTGAGGTCGGCGATGACCACGCAGGCGCCTTCCGCGGCGAGGCGGGTGGCGATCGCTTTGCCGATGCCCGACGCCGCGCCGGTTACCAAAGCGATGCGCGTGGCGTGGGACTTCGGCTTGGGCATCCGGGCGAGCTTGGCTTCCTCGAGGGCCCAGTATTCGATGCGGAACTTTTCGGATTCCTCGATCGGGGCGTAGGCGGAGATGGCCTCGGCGCCGCGCATGACGTTGATCGCGTTGAGGTAGAACTCCCCGGCGACCCGTGCGGTCTGCTTGTCCTTGCCGTAGGAGAACATCCCGACGCCGGGGACCAGGACGATGGCCGGGTCCGCGCCGCGCAGGGCCGGGGAATCGGCGTCGGCGTGGCGGTCGTAGTAGGCTTGGTAGTCTTGGCGGTACGCGGCGTGCAGTTCCTTGAGGCGTGCGATGCTCTCCTCGACGCCGGCGTCGGCGGGCAGGTCCAGGACGAGCGGCTTGACCTTGGTGCGCAGGAAGTGGTCCGGGCACGAGGTGCCCAGCGCCCCGAGGCGCGGGTGCTCGGCGCCTTCGAGGAACTCCAAGACGCGTTCGTCGTCGCTGAAGTGCCCCACGTGCGGTTTGTCCGTGGACGCCAGGCCGCGGATCACCGGCGCCAACGCGGCGGCCTTCGCGCGGCGCTCGTCCAATGGGAGGGCGGCATAGCCGGGAAGTCTGGCGCCGAAGGGTTCGGCCTTGCCGTTCTCTTTGATGTAGGTTTCGGCGGTGTCGATGATCCACAGCGAGTTGGTCTCTGCGTCCTTGCTCGTGGCGCCCCACGCGGTGATGCCGTGGCCGCCCAGGATGGTGCCGATGGCCTGCGGGTTCGCTTCCTTGATCGCGGCAATGTCCAGTCCCAGCTGGAAACCGGGACGGCGCCACGGAACCCAGACGACCTTCTCGCCGAAGATCTTGGAGGTCAGGGCTTCCCCGTCCACGGCGGTGGCGATCGCGATGCCCGAGTCCGGGTGCAGGTGGTCAACATGCGCGGCGTCGACCAGCCCGTGCATGGCGGTGTCGATCGACGGCGCGGCGCCGCCTTTGCCGTGCAGGCAGTAATCGAACGCGGCCACCATCTCATCCTCACGCTCGACGCCGGGGTAAACATCCTTGAGCGCTTGGAGACGGTCCAGGCGCAGCACCGCGAGATTCGCCGCCGTCAACGTGCCCAGGTCGCCACCGGAGCCCTTCACCCAGAGGAGTTCGGCGTCCTGGCCGGTGACCGGGTCCTTCTCGACGCCCTTCGCGGACGTGTTTCCGCCGGCGAAGTTCGTGTTCCGCTTCTCCGCGCCCAGGCGGTTGGACCGGGCAATCAGCTCTTCAACAGTCGTGTTCACGTTTTATGCGCCCCATCCGGCTTGGCGGCCGCCTGCGCGGTCCTCGTTGATCTTCTTCTGGTACCCGCTGGCCTTGAACGCACCCAGCGGATCGGCGGGCAAGCCGCGGGATTCGCGCCATTCGGCCAGGGCCGGGCGGACATCGGTGTAAAACGCATCGTTGAACACAGCGTTCGCGGCCAGCACATCCCCGGCCCGCTGGGCTTCCCCCAACGCCTCGGTGTCGATGAGCAATGCGCGGGCCGTCATTTCCTGCACGTTGAGCACCGAGCGGATCTGGCCCGGGATCTTTTCCTCCAGGTTGTGGCACTGGTCCAGCATCAAAGCGACGCCGGACTCCGGCCCGTACCCGCCCCCGCGGATGACCTCATGCATGATGCGGAACAGCTGGAACGGGTCTGCCGCCCCGACAATCAGATCGTCATCGGCGTAGAAGCGGGAGTTGAAGTCAAAGGACCCGAGCTTGCCCAGGCGCAGCAACTGCATCACGATGAATTCGATGTTCGTCCCCGGGGCGTGGTGGCCGGTATCCAGGCACACGAACGCCTTCTCACCCAGGGCGAGTGTCTGCGCATAGGAGGTGCCCCAGTCCGGAACGTCGGTGTGGTAGAAAGCTGGCTCGAAGAACTTGTACTCCAGGACCAGGCGCTGCGCCTCGCCCAGGGCCGCGTAGATCTCCTGCAAAGACTCGGCAAGGCGATCCTGGCGGCCCCGCATGTCGTCCTGGCCCGGGTAGTTGGTGCCGTCCGCCAACCAGATCTTCAGGTCCCGGGAGCCGGTGGCGTGCATGATGTCGATGCATTCCAGGTGGTGGTCGATCGCGCGGCGGCGCACCGACTCGTTCAAGGAGGTCAGCGAACCGAACTTGTACTCATCGTCCTGGAAGGTGTTGGAGTTGATCGTCCCCAAACCAACACCCAGGCCCTCGGCGTATTCACGCAGCGCCGAGTAGTCATCTACCTTGTCCCACGGAATATGCAAGGCCACCGTCGGCGCCAGCCCTGTCAGTTCATGGACCTTCGCGGCATCGGCCAGCTTCTCCTGGATGGTCCTCGGGGTGCCCGGCGTGCCGAACACCTTGAAGCGGGTGCCCGAGTTGCCGTAGGCCCAGGACGGAACCTCAATCGCGAGATCCCCCAAACGGTCCAAAACCGACTCAAAACTGTTCATGGTGTGTCCTTCTTGGCTAAAGTCAGCGAGTTTCGCTTGCGGCGACCCGGTGACAGGGCCGCCGCAAGCAGTTCCAGGTTCTGCGGCTTCGCAAGTGTCCTTGCCTTGGCATCCACCTCGAAATCCATCTATCGATTCAAACTTTGAAACGATTCATTGTTACGATTCAAAGTACCCTTGAGGAAGGAACGTGTCAACAGGGACTGAAAAGCAGAAAGCAGGAAAGCGGATGCAGCGCTCGGTCAGCATCAAGGATGTGGCCAACCTGGCGGAAGTCGCCGTCGGTACGGTCTCCAATGTCCTGAACAACCCGGACCGGGTCTCCCAACGCACGAAGAACAAGGTGCTCCAGGCCATCGATGAACTCGGCTTCGTGCGCAACGACGCCGCCCGCCAACTGCGCGCGGGGCACAGCCGCACCATCGGCGTCGTGGTGCTCGACGTCGGCAACCCCTTCTTCACAGCCATCGCCCGGGCCGCCGAAGACGCAGCCGAAGCGCACGGCAGCGCGGTCCTGCTGGGCGACAGCGGCCAGGACTCCGCACGCGAATCGCACTATATCGACCTGTTCCAGGAGCAAGCCGTGCAAGGACTGCTCATCTCCCCCGTCGGTAACGTCCTCGACCGCATCGACAACCTCCGTGAACGCGGCATACCCACAGTCCTGGTGGATCGCCGGGCGGACGAATCACGCTACAGTTCCGTCTCGGTCGATGACGACGCCGGAGGCTTCCTCGCCGCGCAACACCTCCTCGACCTGGGAAGGCGGCACCTGGCCTTCGTCGGCGGACCCCTGCACCTCGCCCAGGTCGCAGACCGACTGGCGGGTGCCCGTCGCGCCGTTGACGACACGCCCGGGGCAACCCTCGAAGTGCTCGACTCCGGGGCGCAATCCGTCCTGGCCGGCCGGCGCATCGGCGACAGCCTCGCCGCCCGGGACAAAGCCGATCTTCCCGACGGAATCTTCTGCGCGAACGACCTCCTGGCCCTTGGAGTGATGCAATCCATCACCATGATGAACGGCCTGGCCATCCCGGAAGACGTGGCCCTCATCGGGTATGACGACATCGATTTCGCAGCATCCGCCGTCGTACCGCTTTCCTCCATCAGGCAGCCCGCGGAAGCAATCGGCCGCTCGGCAATCCAACTGCTCATGGCAGACCTCGGCAACGCCGGGCACAAGCACCAAGCCATCACCTTCACGCCCGAACTCGTCATCCGGCGCAGCACTGCCGGACCAGCAGCCCCGGCAGAACAACACACCGAAACCCACGCCCTTTCAAACTGACAGCGCAGGCCAGCCAGGTGATGCTACCCCTCGGCGGCCACGACGTCATTGGATATGAGCGAGATATAGGTCTCCAACTGGGACCGCAACTGGTCCGCCGAATGGTGTTCGGACGTCAAGGTGGCCGTGATCTGGGCGCCGAGCACGAACGTCATGATCGCGCCGACGAGGTCGTCGTCGTCGAGCCCTTCTTTTAGCTCGCCGAGCTCGCGTGCCTCGCGAAGCCTCGCGAAAAGCGATTCCCGCCATTGCTCCATGGAGGAATCGTGCAAGGCCGCCTTGGCGGGGTCGGTCAGAGCGCGCTGCCAGAAGGCGATCGCAATACGGGCTTCGTTGAGCCTCTCGGCGTCCAGTGGCAGGATCTCATGGCAGTAGCTCCGCAAGGCCGCGAGCCCACTGAGGCCGGAAGTCGCACTGTACATGCGGGCATTCGTCTGGTTGAAGACGTGGGCGAAGGCGAACGTCAGGAGATCGTCCTTCGTGGGGAAGTAAGGCTTCAGCGCACCGTTCGCGAAGCCTGCCTCCATGGCGATTTCGCGCATGGTGGCCCCCTCGATTCCCCTCGTGGCAATGATCCGCCACGTGGCTTCGACCAGTTCAAGCCGACGCTTCTCGTGGTCGACAATCTTCGGCACGCGTTCCCCAAATCTTTTTTTCTACAACCGTTGTGACTCAGGTTACACGATGTTATTCTCTACAAACATAGAAAATAAACCGCCACTCACAAAGGCCTTCCATGAGCACAACTTCCTCACCCGAAATCGCCGAAATGGTTGATGGCGCCGCCCTGTCGCCCTACGCCCTGACCAGCCCGGCCGACGTCGAGGCGGTCACCGCGATCCTCGCCGAGGCAGGACTCTTCGCCGAATCCACCAGGGTCGCCTACCTCGGCCTGCTTGATCCCGCACGTGACGCCGACGTCGCGGACCGGCGGTTCCGGGTCTTCCTCCACGACGTGGTCACGGGTGAAGCCAGGGACGTCGTCGCCTCCGTAACGCACGGAACCGTACTTTCCAAGATCGACCTCGACACCTCCGTCACCGGCGAACTCCCCGTCATCGAAGAGGAATTCGAAATCGTCGAGGAAATCCTCGCCAAGGACGAACGCTGGCTCAAGGCGCTTGCCGACAGGAACCTCGACGTCACCAAGGTCAGGGTCGCTCCCCTCTCTGCGGGTGTGTTCGAGTACCCCGAGGAAAAGGGCCGCCGGATCCTGCGCGGACTCGCCTTCGTCCAGGAATTCCCCGAAGACAGCGCATGGGCCCGCCCGGTCGATGGCCTGGTCGCGTACATCGACGTCGTCAGCAAGACAGTCGACCAAGTCCTGGACTTCGGGCCTGTTCCGGTTCCCGCCGAGCACGGCAACTTCACCGATACTGAACTGACGGGACCGCTGCGCACCACGCAGAAGCCCATCCACATCACCCAGCCGGAGGGTCCGAGCTTCGAGCTCACGGACGGCAACCACGTGGAATGGGAGAAGTGGAGCCTCGACATCGGGTTCGATGTCCGCGAAGGCGTGGTGCTCCACAACATAGCGTTCGACGACGGCGATCGCCGCCGCAGTATCCTCAAGCGCGCTTCCATCGCCGAAATGGTGGTTCCGTACGGCGACCCCTCACCCGTGCGTTCGTGGCAGAATTACTTCGACACGGGCGAATACCTCGTTGGCCAGTACGCCAACTCGCTGGAGCTCGGCTGCGATTGCCTCGGCGAAATCACGTACCTCAGCCCCGTGGTGAGCGACGCCTTCGGACGTCCGCGCGAAATCCGCAACGGGATCTGCATGCACGAGGAAGACTGGAGCATCCTCGCCAAGCACAGCGATTTCTGGAGCGGAGTGAACTACACCCGCCGCAACCGCCGGCTTGTCATCAGCTTCTTCACCACCATCGGCAACTACGATTACGGCTTCTACTGGTACTTGTACCTCGACGGCACCATCGAATTCGAAGCCAAGGCCACCGGCGTTGTCTTCACAAGCGCCCACCCCGGCAAAGGATACCCCTACGCCTCGGAGTTGGCTCCGGGCCTCGGCGCCCCCTTCCACCAGCACCTCTTCAGCGCACGCCTCGACTTCGCCGTCGACGGCCTGTGCAACAGGGTCGAGGAAGAAGACGCCGTGAGGGTTCCCATGGGAGAAGGCAACGAGCGTGGAAACGCCTTCACCCGCCGTCGTACTGTCCTGACCCGTGAATCCGAAGCCGTCCGCGAATCGGACATGGCAGCCGGACGGGCGTGGATCATTTCGAATCCGGAGTCCCTCAACCGCTTGGGTGAGCCGGTCGCCTACAAGCTGCACGGCCAAGGCCATCCCATGTTGCTGGCAGATCCCGAATCGTCCATCGCGAAGCGCGCCACCTTCGCCACGAAGGACTTGTGGGTGACCCGCCACCACGAGGACGAACGCTACCCCAGCGGCGATTTCGTCAACCAGAATTCCGGCGGCGCCGGATTGCCGTCCTACATTGCCGCGGACCGCGACATCGACGGCCAGGACATCGTCGTCTGGCACACGTTCGGATTGACCCATTACCCCCGCCCGGAAGACTGGCCCATCATGCCCGTGGACACAGTCGGCTTCAAACTCCGCCCCGAAGGCTTCTTCGACCGCAGCCCGGTCCTCGATGTTCCTGCCGCGAAGCGTGAAGAGGGTGGCCATTGCCACATGGAGGCCCAAAAATGAGCATGACAGCAGGAAAGGAGTCGATCGAAACGCAACACCAGCACCACCATCGACGCCGCCTGGGCGTTCCGGCCGTGACCTTCATGATCATCGCCGCTTCCGCGCCGCTCACCGTTCTTGCGGGAGGGGTGACGACGACGTTCGGCGTCACCGGCGTCACGGGCGTGCCGCTGTCCTTCCTCCTGCTAGGCGGGACCCTCGCCATCTTCGCCGTCGGCTACGCCGCCATGAGCAGGTACGTGGTCAACGCCGGAGCCTTCTATTCCTACGTATCCCAGGGAATATCAAGACCGGTCGGCGTCGGCGTCTCGATGGTGGCGCTCATGGCCTACAACCTGATGCAAGTGGGCATCTACGGACTCTTCGGCTTCACTGTCTCCAACTTGCTCAACGAACGCTTTGGGATATCCGTCCCGTGGTGGGTTCCCGTCCTGGTGTGCATCGCCGTGGTCGCGTTCCTCGGCGTGAACCGTGTGGACCTGTCCGCGAAAGTCCTCGGGATCCTCGTAGGCCTGGAATTCCTGGTAGTCATCATCTACGACGTCGTGTCCTTCGTCGTGGCACCGGAAGGCGTGAGCGGAGCACCGCTGACGCCGCAGAGCCTCTTCGTTCCGGGCGTCGGCGCGGTCTTCTCCTTCGGAATCGCAGCGTTCATGGGATTCGAATCCGCGGCGATCTACGGCGAGGAAAGCAAGGATCCCAAGCACACCGTGGCACGGGCAACGTACACAGCGGTGGCCATCATCGCTCTGTTCTACTCCGTCTCATCGTGGGCCATGGCCGTCGGAACCGGACCGTCCGCCGTCGTCGACGCCTCGGCCAAGCAGGGACCGGACCTGATGTTCGGGTTCCTGGGCGACCACGCGGGCATCCTGCTTGCAGACCTCGCACGACTGCTTTTCGTCACCAGCCTCTTCGCCGCTTTGGTCAGCTTCCACAACGCGGCCGCACGGTATTTCTTCTCGCTGGGACGGGAACAGGTCCTTCCCCGGAAGCTTGGCGCAGTCAGGAACCATAGCGGTGCGCCCTACGCGGGATCGTTCGCCCAGACGATCATCGCCGTCATCGTGACCGTCGGCTTCGCGATCGCCGGGACCGGTTCGAGCCTTGGCGACCTCTACCCGGTGCTCACCATGTTCACGTGGCTGACCAACGACGGCGCGATGGGCCTGGTCCTCCTCATGACCGTCGTCTCCCTGGCCGTGATCGGATTCTTCCGCAAAAACAGGCACGACGCCGGAATGTGGACCCGCATGATCGCCCCGGCATTGGGCTTCGTGCTCCTCGCGGCGATCTTCGTCCTGATCCTGGTCAACTTCAACGTTCTCCTGGGACAGGACCAGACGAATGCGGTGACGTTCATCCTGCCGGCCACGATCATCGTCCCCGGCCTGGCCGGGATTGCCTGGGCGCTGCGGCTGAGGCGAAGCCGACCGGCGATCTACAAGAAGATCGGCCACGGCGAAGAGACCCCAGACGCCGTGCACCTCGGCGAAGAAGAAGACTGAGCGGCTCCGGCCCCGATCAACGGCGAATCAATGCACACCATTCTCACCACCGTCATGCTGGGCTGCTGTGCCCTGGGTATCTGGGGACCGATGCGCACCGGAGCCATCCGGAACTTCAGCCAGTGGGGACCCATGGCCCTCATGCTGGTGGCCATGGCGGACACGACCATCGGGCCCGGCCTCCTTCCCGGCGTTGTGTGGGGGCTGCTCCTGCTCGTAGCCTCCCCGCTTCCACTGGTGCTCCTGCCCAAGGCGCGTCGCGGCGACATGGAAAGGCACCGTTCCCTTTCGATCCTGGCCATGTTCGCCATCCTCGTCACCAGCCTCACCGCCGCGCCAAACAGTACGCTGCACCAAGCCCATTCCCACGCCGCGATGGGCGGAGTGAATCCGGGCCTGGCCCTCGCCCTGGCGGGGGCGGTCATCGCGTACTCGATCTTCATGGTCGCCCGGCAGGTCCTGCCCAGCGGCAACACGCCCGCTAAACCGCGCCAGTGCGAGCCGATCGAAGTGCTTTCCTCCGCAGGAGCCCTCGGGGCCATGCTCCTGATGATGCTGTGATCCTCATGATGCTGTCACCCGCTACCTAGAACCGCCATCCGAGGCCATACCGGCCGACAGATTCAACCAACTCAGAGTGGAGTAAGAACCTTGGAAACCTACGACGCCCTTCTCTCTTCCATCACACCCGCCACAGGCGAAACCCGCACGATTTTTGATCCGGCGACCGGTGAGCCGGTGGGCCAGGCACCGGTGCACACCGTTGCGGACCTGGATGCCGCGGTCGCGGCCGCGGCTGCGGCGCAGCCGGCCTGGGCTGCGGCCGGGCACGAGGCCCGGTCCGCGGCGCTGCTCAAGGCCGCCGACGCCGTCGAACGCTCCGCCGAGGAACTCGCCCGGCTGCTCTCCCGCGAGCAAGGCAAGCCGCTGAACGGCCCGAACGCCCGCTTCGAAGTCGGCGCGTGCGCGGCGTGGCTGCGCGCCGCCGCGACCACTCCCCTGGAACCGGAGACAGTGGTCGACGACGGCGCCACCCGGGCCGTGCTGCACTACCGGCCGATCGGGGTGGTCGGCGCGATCGGGCCCTGGAACTGGCCCATGATGATCACCGTCTGGCAGATCGGCCCCGCCCTGCGCATGGGCAACACCGTGGTGGTCAAACCCTCCGAACACACGCCCCTGTCCGTCCTCGCCCTTGTCAAGGTCCTCAACGAGGAACTCCCCGAGGGGCTGCTCACCGTGGTCTCCGGCGGCCGGGACGTCGGCGAAGCCCTCGCCACCCACCCGGGGGTCGGGAAAATCATGTTCACCGGCTCCACCGCCACCGGCAAGGCGATCATCCGCTCCTCCGCGGACACCGTCAAACGCCTCACCCTGGAACTCGGAGGCAACGACGCCGGCATCATCCTGCCCGACGCCGACCCCAAAGCGATCGCGCAGGACCTGTTCTGGGGCGCGTTCATCAACACCGGCCAAACCTGTGCCGCCCTCAAACGCCTCTACGTCCCCGACTCCCTGTACGAGGCCGTCTGTGAAGAGCTCACCGCCGTCGCCCGGTCCATGCCCATGGGCATCGGCCTGGACGAAAACAACGTCCTCGGACCCTTGCAGAACCGCGCCCAATACGAGATCGTCACCCGCCTCGTGGACGCCGCCCGCGACGCCGGCGCCCGCATCCTCACCGGCGGCAACCCCGACCCGGACCAGCCCGGCAACTTCTACCCCGCCACCCTCGTCGCGGACATCGAGAACACCAACCCGCTCGTGACCGAGGAACAATTCGGCCCCGCCCTGCCCATCATCCGCTACAGCACCGTCGATGACGCAGTGGAAATGGCCAACGCCCTCGACGTCGGGCTCGGGGCCTCCGTCTGGTCCCCGAACCCCGAAGAAGCCCGCCACGTCGCCGCCCGGCTGCAGGCCGGGACCGTGTGGATCAACAAACACGGCGCCGTGGACCCCCGCATCCCCTTCGGCGGCGCCAAACAATCCGGCTACGGCCTCGAATTCGGCACCGAAGGCCTCAAACACCTCGGCACACCACAAATCATCAACGGCTAGCCCAGGGGCATGAGAGGCGGCGGCACCGAGGCACAACGCCTGTGCCGCCGCCTCTGCAGTTCCACGTATCCGGTGACGGCGAGCAAGAGGAATACGGCCATGGCCAGGAGCACTGTCCCGGACACCACGGTACTCACCGGAATGAGGGTGACGGCGAGGACAACGGAAGGCAGCGCCCACGGCAGCACGGACCGCGGCGAACGGCCGTAGCGCACCGTGACGATCGCGTTGCATCCGTAGAAAAGAGCGATCCCGCCACCGAGCGAAATTCCCGAGCCCAGCGGAAGGTGCCCGAAGGGGTCCGGGATGGCGGTGGCGATGGCACCGGCGATGGCCGTTACCCCTATGACCAGGAGGAACGGCAGGAAAAGCGTGGTCTGGAGAATTCCGGCGAAGTCGGCCCGCGCCTGCAATCGCTCAAGCCCCGCCGTCATGGCGCCCGTTCCGTACTGGAAAAATGCCCAGCCGAGGATCGCTACGATCAGGAAGCCGAGTGCGGCCACCAATCCCGCGGAGGCGCCCCAGTCATCGGACGCCTCGGTGACTATGGTGAAGACACTCTCGCCGAGGACTATGACGACGAACAGGCCAAGCCGTTCAGACGCGTGCTCGATGTTGATCCCGCTGATACCCCGCTCGGGCCAAAGGCGTCCGCCGAGGAATGCCATGCCCGCTTCGATGACGATGGCTGCCGCCCACAAAACCACCGCGGCCTGAAACGGAAGGAATGACGCCACCAGCCAAAGGGCAGCAGTTCCGCAGTTGTAGATCCAAATCCGCCAAGGGGCCTCGTCCGAGTGCTCCCGATGCTGATGGAGCCAAAGAACCAAGAGGACAATCCGCATGGCGACATTCGCGAGTGAAAACGCCCACGCCCGCTCCCCGAAAGCGGCAGGCGCGGCCGCGGCCATGACGCCGGCAGACGCCATGGCCGCAAGCATCGCCACTCCGAGTGCCCGCGACGACAGCCGTGGCAGGAGGTTGACGACGGACGCAATATTCACCCAGGCCCACCACGCCGGGAAGAAGAGCAAGACGTACGTGCCGAATTCGGACCATCCCGGGTTGCCGTGGATCCCCCGGGCAAGCTGGCCGACGAAAGCCACGAAGACGAGGTCGAATAACAGCTCCATCCAATGCACACGGCCCGGATCCCGGGCCGTTTCGTGCGCCGGTTCGGCAGAAGCCGAAGACTCATCCATTGCTGAACTTATCCGTCATGGGCCAATGCTATTGGCAATCGGGTCAGTACCCCGTGGGCAAACGCAGCCTGTAAGGCTTTTCGAGGAACTCCGCCTGCTCGTCCGTCAGCTTGATGTCCAATGCGGCCGCCGCGTCGGCAAGGTGGTGGCTCTTTGTCGCCCCGACGATGGGCGCTGAAACGTTCGGATTCCGCAGCACCCACGCCAGGGCGAGCTGCGCCATCGGCACTTCCAGCTCCTGCGCGAGCTGCTGCACGGCGGCGACGATCGGTTGGTCTTCATCACCGAAGAAGCGACGCTGGACAGGATCGGTATCGGCGCGCTTGGTGTGTTCGCCCCACGGCCTGGTGAGCCTTCCTTTGGCGAGCGGGCTCCACGGGATGCTCCCGACGCCCTGATCGGCAAGGAGGGGGAACATTTCGCGTTCTTCCTCCCGCTGGACCAGGCTGTACTGGTTCTGCATCGAAATGAACCTGGTCCAGCCATGAAGATCGGCGGCGTGCTGCATTTTCGCGAACTGCCACGCCCACATCGAGGACGCCCCGATGTACCGGGCCTTGCCGGACTTCACGACGTCGTGGAGGGCTTCCATGGTTTCTTCGACCGGTACTTCCGGGTCGAAGCGGTGGATCTGGTACAAGTCCACATAGTCTGTGCCGAGGCGGCCCAGGGAAGCGTCGATTTGTTCCATGATCGCCTTGCGGGACAGTCCTGAGCCACCGGGTCCCTCATGCATCTTGAAATTGACCTTGGTCGCGAGGACGACGTCCTCGCGACCAGTGTATTTCTTGATGGCGCGCCCGACGATTTCTTCGGACGTACCGTATCCGTAGACATTTGCGGTGTCCCAGAACGTAATTCCGAGCTCAACGGCTTGCCGGAAAAGCGGCTCTGCTTCCTCGTCGCCGAGCGCCCATTCATTGAAGCCGCGGCTTGTGTCTCCGAAGCTCATGCAGCCGAGTGTTATTCGGCTGACTTTCAGGCCTGATTTCCCGAGGCGCGTATATTCCATTGGTCTCTCCTTGCGGGTTCCAGTCGGGTATTCCGGTCAGGCGTCAAGGCCCGTACCGAGGCTTGTTTCACGCCATTGGTCCAGCTCGTCCCGCTGCGCATCCGCCACTGCGGCAAAAGCATCGAAAGCGTCCTGGCCGAGAACCAGGAGCGACGGCGGATTTGGACTTTCGACCACGGACAGCATCGCCGCGGCTGCCTTCATCGGATCTCCCGGCTGGGTGCCGTGGACCGTGTCGTTCTCCTTGCGGCGCTTGCCGGCGGTTTCCGCGTAGTCGTCAATCGCTGTTGCCGACTGGGTGAGCGAGCGCCCGGCAAAGTCCGTGCGGAACGCTCCCGGTTCGATCGCGGTCACCGTGATGCCGAGCGGTCGAAGCTCTTTGTTGAGGGATCCCGACAAGCCTTCGAGTGCTGCCTTCGTCGCGGAGTAGTACCCGGATCCTGCCGGCGAAATCCGGGCCCCGATCGAGGAAATGTTGAGGATCGCACCCGAACGCTTCGACCTCATGTCCGGAAGGACCGCCTTGATCATGTCCACCGCGCCGAAAAAGTTCGTGTCGAACAGGAGCCGGATGTCGGCGTCGGCGGCTTCCTCAACCGCAGCGCGGTAGCCGTAACCGGCGTTGTTCACGAGGACGTCGATACCGCCGAAGCGCCCTTGGGCACGTTCGACGACGTCGCTGATCTGTCCGCGGTCAGTGACGTCGAGGGAGGCCGCGAGCGCAGTTTCGGGATATTCAGCCGCGAGGTCCTGCAGCGTGTTTTCGTCGCGGGCGGTTATGACTGCGTTGTGGCCCTGGGCGAGGACCGTCCGGGCGAGCGCCCGGCCGAGGCCTGTGGAGCATCCGGTAATGAGCCAGGTGGACATGGGTTTCCTTTCGTGGAGGGCGACGATGCGCCCTGGCAATGCGGGTGACCGATTTGTTACGCCTTAAGGAAACTCCGGTTTCCGGAGCTGCGGGAGATGCTGCCGGTACAGGTAATCGCAGCACCCCCCGGTTCCTTGCCCGTTCATGGACTCCCGGGGATAGTAGCATTTGCCATGCGAGAATGTTTTTGGCGTACGGTGGCCCGTGCGCGTGGGGGAACGAGGGGTGGCATTACGCCGTGAATTCGGAAACGTTGCCGTTGGAAGTCAATCCGAGGTTCAGCAACACCCGTAAGCAAAACGAGGACCTGGTGATCCGGCAGCTTCGGGAGGGCGGATTCACTACCGCCCAAATGGATGAATTCCTTGAGACGCTTCGCCGCATGGAAGCAGACAAGGCTGTACTTGCGCCTTTGACGAATGCGCTGCTGTCAATGAATGTCTCCGTGCAGTGGCTTATGTAGGGAGCCGCTGCATCTGCGTCCGAGTGCCGGTAGCTTAGGGGGATGAGACTGAAAATGTGCAGCATCCACGTCCAAGACCCCGCAGCAGCCCACACGTTCTACACGGAGACCCTGGGCTTTGACACCCTCATGGCAATGCCCGAATACAACTTGTTCATCATCAAGGACCCCGGAGCCGGCGAAGGCGCCGTGGGCCTCCTCCTGGAACCCAGCGACAATCCGATCGGCTCCGACTACATGAACGCCGTGTACGACGCCGGCCTGCCGGCCATCGTTTTCGGCGTGCCGGATGTGCGCGCTGAGTACGACCGCCTCGTGTCCGCGGGCGTGAAATTCCAAGCTGACCCGGCGGAAGGGCCGATGGGCGTCACTGCCGTTTTCGATGACGGCTGCGGAAACTTCATCCAGCTGCACCAGGACTAGACTCGACCCAGCCCAGCTACCACCACGTGAGGAGACACTATGCGCGCCACCATCATCCACGGCCCCGGCGACATCCGCGTTGAAGAACGCGACTACCCGACCGTCCAGCTTCCCACGGACGCGGTGGTCAAAGTCGCGGCCGCCTGCGTGTGCGGTTCTGACCTCTGGCCATACCGGGGCGTGCGGGAAGTTCGGAGACCGACTGCGATCGGACACGAGTTCATCGGGACGGTCGAAAGCGTCGGCGAGGACGTCACGGGCCTGGCTGTCGGGGACTTCGTAATCGCGCCGTTCGTGGTGAGTTGCGGCGAGTGTCCGCAGTGCCTCAACGGCGTCACCGTGGCGTGCGACCATTTGGCGGGATGGGGCAGCAAGGATGACACCGGGCACGCGATCGACGGCGGCCAAGGCCAAGCCGTCCGGGTCCCCTTGGCCGATTCCACGCTGGTCAAGGTTCCCGGCGTCACGGAACCGGAGGATGCCCTGCGTGCCAGCCTGTTGACGCTGTCCGATGTAATGGCCACCGGACACCACGCCGCCCTGGCCGCGAAAGCCGGTCCCGGCCGGACCGTCGTCGTGGTTGGCGACGGCGCCGTGGGACTTTGTGGAGTGCTGGCAGCAAAGCGGCTCGGCGCCGAGCGCGTGATCGCGATGTCCCGGCATGCCGATCGCCAGGCCATCGCCCGCGAGTTCGGGGCCACCGACATCGTCGAGGAGCGCGGCGAAGCCGGCGTGGCAAAGGTGCGTGAACTCCTGGGCGGCGTCCTTGCCGATTCGGTCCTCGAATGCGTCGGGACCAAGGAATCCATGGAACAAGCCCTGCACAGCGTGCGTCCGGGCGGCGCTTTGGGTTTCGTGGGCGTTCCGACGGGTGGAGCCGAGATTCCGCCGCGCTACTTGTTCGACACCAACATCTCCGTGTCGGGCGGGATGGCGCCGGCCCGCACCTACATCCCGGAGCTCCTGGCCGATGTGCTCGACGGCAAGATCAATCCGGGCCGGGTTTTCGACTCGGTGATGCCGCTCGAGGAAGCGCCTGAGGCCTACCGCGCCATGGATGAACGGCGTGCCATCAAGGTCCTCCTCGAGCCCTGACAGCGAGCCTGCGCACCTTTCGTCGAAGGGTGCGCAGGCGTAGCGTCTATCCAGCAGAGTGCGGCGGCGAACGTCCTTCGGCACGGTTTCGGCGCCGCCCCGGTCCTCATCGTTGAAGGAGCAGGGATGGCTGGATGGAACGCGGACACGGCCGCGGGACCAGTAGGAGCCGGCACGATCACGTTGGTGGAGGGCTCGTCCTTCTGCATTTCCTCGGCGAACGGAGACATCCATCCGGAGCAACCGCACGGGGTCTTCCACGAAGACACACGCATCCTTTCCCGCTGGGACCTCACGGTCAACGGCCAACGCCTCGAAGCGTTGACCGCTGAGACCAAGGAACCCTACCGGGCGTTGTTCATCGGCCGTGTCCCGCGTTCCGAGGGGTATGCGGACAGCCACCTGATCGTGGAGCGGCTCCGGGAGGTCGGCGGGGGCATCGTTGAAGAGATCACCGTCAGGAACTATTCCACTGCCCCGGCGGAATGCACGGTTGCCATCGGCGCGGAGTCTGATTTCGCGGACCTCTTCGAAGTAAAGGAGGCACGCGTCCAGCGGCGCTGGAAGGAATCGCGCGTCGCGGATGCGGACTCGCTCACTATCAGCGCTGCGTGGCATGACGTGCGCAAGGGAATCGTGGTTACGGGAGGTGCTGCCGCCGTCGGGCATGATGGCCTCAGCTACCAGGTCCTTGTTCCGCCGCACGGCGAGTGGAGCACGATGCTCCGTGTGGCGCCGTTCACCGCGGACAAGGCGGAACCCGAAGGCCGGTTCGCGGCGCAGACCGCGGGCGAATTGTCGCCGAGCGACCGGCGCCGCCAGGAATGGGTCGCCAAGATCCCCAAGCTGCACATGGGCAACAGATCGATCGAACGGACTTTGCGCCGAAGCTACGATGACCTGGGCGCGCTCCGCATCGAGGATCCGGCCCACCCGGAGCGGATTGTGGTGGCGGCCGGGGCGCCGTGGTTCATGACGCTGTTCGGACGCGACTCCCTGTGGGCTTCGGAAATGGCCCTCCCCGTGGATCCTTCCCTGGCCCTCGGAACACTGCAGACTTTGGCCGAACGCCAAGGGAAAGTCGTGGATCCGATGAGCGAAGAGGAACCCGGAAAGATCCTGCACGAGGTCAGGCTTGGCGTGTCCACCGGATTGGCCTTGGGCGGCAAATCCGTCTATTACGGGAGCGTCGACGCCACTCCGCAATTTGTGATGACGCTCGGATCGGTGAGCCGTTGGGGTTTCGCCAAGGACACAATCGCCGCGCTGCTGCCGCACGCCGACCGGGCGTTGGACTGGGTCCGGACATACGGCGACAAGGACGGCGACGGTTTCGTCGAGTACGCGCGCCTCAACGATCAAGGGCTTATCAACCAAGGCTGGAAAGACTCGTGGGACGGCATCAATTTTGCCGACGGGACGCTCGCGGAGCCGCCGATCGCCCTGTGCGAGGTGCAGGCGCTGGTGTACACGGCGTTGCTTTCGCGCGCGTGGATGGCGTACGACGCCGGTGACGCGCCTCTGGCAGCCCGGCTCACCGAGGAGGCTGCGCAGCTCAAGAAGCGGTTCAACGAACAATTCTGGATTCCTGACCGCGGCTACTTCGCCGTCGCCCTCGACGGCAAGAAACGGCCCATCGACGCATGCGCTTCCAACATGGGGCAATGCTTGTGGCACGGCATCATCGACGACGACAAAGTCCCCCAGGTAGTGGAACGCCTCATGTCGCCCGAGATGTTCAGCGGATGGGGCGTCCGCACCCTGGCCAGCAACATGGGAGCGTACAATCCTGCCAGCTACCACAACGGATCCGTATGGCCGCACGACAACGCCATCATCGCGGCAGGACTCGTCCGCTACGGCTACATCGAAGAAGCACAGAGGATCGCCACGGCCCTCCTGGAGGCTGCCGACTACTCCAATGGCCGCTTGCCGGAGCTCTTTTGCGGATTCGACCGTGGGCAACTCGCCGAGCCCGTGCCGTATCCCACGGCGTGTTCGCCGCAGGCCTGGGCCGCGACCACCCCGATCATGCTGGTGACAAGCCTCATGAGGTACGACGCGCACGTGTCCCGCGGCGGATTCTGGATGGATCCGGTCCTGCCGGAGTCCTACGGGGACCTCCACATCACCAACGCCCCGATGGCAGGCGGCCGAATGACCATCGACATCACCGGGTCCGAACCGACAGTGCAGGGATTGCCCGAGGGAATAGTATTCCACCGTGAGCACCGGCCGTGGCTTACCGAGCTCGTAGCGGAAGCCGGGCTGGGAAAGACCCAATAGCGACGGAGGAATGATCCATGGAACTGCACATCACCGGCGATGCCGCAGCCGACAAGCTGCTCGGCGATGACGCGTTTGCCCTTCTCACGGGCATGCTGCTCGACCAGCAGGTGACCATGGAATCGGCGTTCGCCGGGCCCGAAAAAATCAAAACCCGCATCGGATCCATCGATCCGGCCACGATAGCCGAATACGATCCCGCAGGATTCATCGAAATCTTCAAGGAAACCCCGGCAGTCCACCGGTTCCCGGGTTCGATGGCCGGCCGGGTCCAGGCCCTTGCCGAGACGGTCCATCACGATTGGGGTGGGGATGCCACTGCCATCTGGACCCGGGACAACCCGGACGGCGGCGAAGTCCTGCGCAGGTTGAAGGAGCTGCCAGGGTTCGGCGAGCAGAAGGCGAAGATCTTCCTGGCCTTGCTCGGCAAGCAGTGCGGATTGCAAGCCGAAGGCTGGCGGGAAGCCGCCGGATCCTACGGCCTCGAAGGCTCCTTTGCCTCAGTTGCGGACATCGTGGACCCGGAGTCGCTCGCGAAAGTCCGGGCAACCAAGCAGGCGGCCAAAGCGGCCGCAAAAGCCGCGAAAGCGTCTAAGGGTTAAGGCGGCAACTCCCGCGTCCGAAGCCTTGATAAGCACAAACTTCGGGTCTAGAACGTAGTCATAGAACATATTGACGAACGTGCCGGGAGTACCGGCACGTTCGTCTGGAAAGGATCCCGTAATCTCGCGTCCCTGGACCTTGATTCCCAGCCAGCACGTTGCTGACTTACCGGCACACCCGGCGTGAATCGCCTCGATCTCCAGCGTCGTCCTGCGCCCCGGGCGGCAGCGCTCAGATCGCGACCCGCCGTCTGGCCTGCATTCCGCAAGTCATGAGAAGGAAAGAAATGTTCAAGCACATGAAGGTCCCGGCCCGAGGCGCCGGAACCACCTTCATTGCAGCCCTCGCCGTCACGGCGCTCGCCGCCTGCTCAAGCCCAAGCACCCCGTCCGCCCCCAGCACCACAAGCTCCGGCGGAGCCGTCCCGCAGATTTCAGCGGACGCGTTCACGGCGGACTTCTCGGCAATGAAGCAACTCACTTCCCTCGCATCGCAAGGCAAGGGCATGATCGGCGTCCTGCTTCCCGATACCACCACCTCCGCGCGATATGTCACTTTTGACGCTCCGTACCTGAAGAAGGCCTTCGAAGCGGCCGGCCTGGACGCGAGCAAGTTCAAGATCGATAATGCACAAGGCAGCGCAAGCACCATGCAGACCCAGGCCGAGGCAGACATCACGGCCGGAGCGTCCGTCCTGCTCGTCGACGCCCTCGACTCCGGATCCGGCGCCGCCATCGAGGCTGCAGCCACCGCCCGCGGCGTTAAAGTGATCGACTACGACCGGCTCGTCAAGGGAGGCGCGAAGGACCGGACCTACGTCAGCTTTGACAACGTCAAAGTGGGCCAGTTGATCGGGCAGGGCGAAGTCACCTGCATCGGTGACTGGAAGGTCTCCAAGCCGAACGTCCTGATCATGGACGGCGACCCGACCGACAACAACGCGAAGTTGTTCGCTCAGGGCTACAACGCAGTGCTCAAACCGCATTTCGACAGTAACGAGTACGTGAATGCAGGCGAACCCGCCGGCACCTGGACGCCATCGGTGGCGCAGACGACCTTCGCCCAGCAGTACACTGCCCACCCGGACATCAATGCCGTGGTCACGCCCAACGATGACAACGCCAACGCAGTGATCGCCTACCTCCAGAGCAAGCAGGTTCCAGCCAAGACCTTCCCGACCACCGGTCAGGACGCGTCGTTGTCCGGACTGCAGAACATCCTGAAGGGCTACCAATGCGGAACGGTCTACAAGCCGATCTACTTCGAGGCCCAGGCCGCCGCCGCGGCAGCGCTCTACCTCCGGGCGAGCATGAGCATTCCTTCAACCCTGCTGAACGGCAAGACTACGGACGATACAGCCAAGAGCGACGTCGCATCGGTTCTGTTGACCCCGCTGTGGGTGACCACGAAGAACATGGCTGACACGGTGGTCAAGGATGGCGCCGTGAGCGTCCCCGCCCTCTGCATTACGCAGCTCAAGGACGCGTGCACCGCTGCGGGTATCCAGTAGTTCGCCAAAAGGAAACAGCGTGATTCCTGAGACGCCATCGAGGGCAGGGAGTCCGGCCAGCACCGAGGCCGGTCCCCTGCTCCGCTTGGCCGATATCGACAAGAATTTCGGGCCGGTCCAGGCCTTGGTCGATGTGACCCTTGAAGTGCCGACCGGGAAGGTGACCGCACTCGCCGGCGACAACGGCGCGGGCAAATCCGTCCTGATCAAGTGCATTGCCGGCATCCATGCCCCCGACGACGGCCAGCTGTTTTGGGAGGGCAGGCCAGTTCGCTTGAACTCGCCGCATGAGGCCGCAGCGCTTGGAATCGAGACCGTTTACCAGGATCTGGCGTTGTGCGACAACCTCGACATCGTGCAAAACCTGTTCCTGGGCCGCGAGCGCCTACGCCATCTTCTCCTTGATGAGGAAAGCATGGAGATCACCGCGCGCGAAACGCTGAAGGGCCTGGCCGTGACCACGGTCAGGTCGATCCGCCAGCCGGTGGCGTCGTTGTCCGGTGGGCAGCGCCAGTCCGTGTCGATCGCGAAATCCGTCCTGTGGAACTCGAAGCTCGTCATCATGGACGAACCGACCGCAGCCCTCGGTGTGGCCCAGACCGAGGTGGTCCTGCACCTGATCCGGCAACTCGCGGAGCGCGGGGTCGCCGTCATCGTCATCTCGCACAACATGAATGACGTGTTCCATGTGGCCGACCGCATCGCGGTGCTCAGGCTTGGACGGCTCGTTGAGGTTAAACCGGTAGAGCAACTTGACCGCCTGACCGTCGTGGACCTGATGACCACCGGCGTCTCCGAACGGACACGGCCGCAGACCCCGCCGTCGACGCTGCCGGAACGCGCGGCGGCGACCCAGCCCCTCCCGTCTGAAGCGCCTGCCCCGAAAGATGAGCCGACGACGGCGGCTGCCGCGCGGAACGCCGAACTGGCCCTGAATCCGGACATCACCGCCACCTCACTCCCCGATTACTTTCGGGCAGCGCTGGCGCGGATCCGAGCCGGCGAAAGTGGAGTGTTGCCGGTGCTTGGCGGGCTGCTCGTGATCTCGGTGTTGTTCCAAACGCTCAATCCGAATTTCCTGACTGCCGGCAACCTGGTGAACCTGCTCATTCAAGGTTCGGTCTTCATGCTGCTCGCGATGGGCCAGGTGTTCGTGCTGTTGCTCGGAGAGATCGATCTTTCCATCGGATACGTCGGCGGCGTGGGCGGGGTCATCATGGCCGAGCTCGTGCAGGAGTCCACCGGTTGGCCGTGGTGGGCCGCGATCGGCATCGGCCTGGTTGCCTGTGCCGCGATCGGGCTCCTCCACGGCACCATCATCACGCGCCTCGGCTTGCCCTCGTTCGTTGTCACCTTGGGCGGCCAGCTAGGTTGGCTGGGCGTGATGCTGGTGATCCTCGGCAGCGGCGGCGTGGTGCCCATCAATGACACCGTGATCAACAACATCGCCAGTGGAAACCTGAGTCCGGTTACCAGTTGGATCGTGATGCTGCTGGTCGCCGGCGCGTTCAGCGCCTGGACGTGGCTGCGGGACGCCCGGCGGCGCAGGAGCGGGCTGGTGGCGCCGCCCGCAAGTGTCAGCGCCCTGAAGATCACGGGCGTGCTCGCCGCCGGGATCGCCGTCGTCTGGTTGTGCAACACCAACCGCGGCAACTTGGTGGAGATCAGCGGTGTGCCGTGGGTGCTGCTCGTTGTCCTCGGAGTCCTCGCCGCCTGGACGTTGCTGCTGGGCCGCACGCGGTTCGGTCGCTACGTCTACGCTATCGGCGGCAATGCCGAGGCCGCGCGGCGGGCCGGCGTCAGCCTCGCGCGCATCCGTACGCTCGCGTTCATGCTCGCCTCCTTCACGGCAGGCATAGGCGGCGTCGTCTATGCGTCCCGGCTCCGCTCGGTCTCTACTTCGTACGACGGCGGCACGCTGGTCCTCTACGCCGTGGCGGCCGCCGTAATCGGCGGCACGAGCCTTTTCGGTGGCCGGGGCAAGGTATTGCACGGGGTCCTTGGCGGGTTGGTGATCGCGGCGATCGACAACGGGATGGGACTGCAGGGCTACAGTGCGCCGGCAAAGTACGTTGTCACGGCGCTGGTTCTCGTCGCTGCGGTGACGATCGACGCCGTCGCCCGCCGCGGCCGTGCACAGTCGTAAAAGGAGAGGAAACAACCATGGGTACCTTGAAACAACGCCTCCACGCCGACGTCGTTGTCCATATGAGGGACGGCAACAAGACCGCGCTCACCACGGTGCGCAATGTCCTGGGCGAGATTGAGACGCGTGAGAAGTCCGGCAGGGCACCCATCGAGCTGGACGACACGCAGGTGACTGCCCTGCTGCAGAAGGAGGCCGCCAAGCGCCATGACACCGCCCGGATCTACGCGGAGGCTGGAGAAACGGTGCGCGCCGAAGCGGAAATCGCCGAAGCCGAGGTGATCGAGGCGTACCTCCCCGCGATGTTGACCCAGGCTGAAGTCGAAGCCATCGTCGATGAGGTGGTCGCGGCGCTCAAGGCCGAAGGCCAGGAGCTCTCGGGCCGGCAGATGGGCGCCGTAATGAAGCCCGTCACGGCGAAGGTCGCTGGCCGCTTCGATGGCAAGGCCGTCAGTGAGATCGTCCGGAACCGGCTCGCCTAGGCGGAAGGAATGCTCAGAGCCATTCCCCCGTGCACTAGCCAGCCCACGCTCATACCCGTATGGTGGTTAATCACACTGTGGCGGGCATCACCCACCGTGAGTCAAATGATCCAACTGCCGGACTAAGACGACTGGGGCGCAACGATGCGCCCTGGACCCGGCGAGACCTACCGGGCGTCGCCAGGCGCCCGCAGTTCAGGAGGATTTACGTGGCCGGTATGTTTGAACTCTTTATCGACGAGGACACGAGCTTCAGGTTCAGGCTTAAGGCTCCGGACGGGACCGTGGTGGCCGTCTCAAGGTCTTTCCCCGACAAGCCCGCCGCTGTGGTAGGCATCAGTGATGTGCGGGAATATGCCGGGATGGGCCTGATCACCGATTTGTGCCCGGAAGTCCCCGTCCACGGGACCCCGGCGGCGGCATCAACCCGGCAACCGTCGAGCGCCGCGGTGCTGCCGCCGCTACCCGTTCCGCAATCGCGCCACCATCCTCTTCCGCCACGGGAACGTACCGGCCGCCCGTGGCACACAGGGGCATTGGTGGAGGCGCCGTGCACGGCGATGGCTGAAGCGTAAGGAACGCTTACCCGCCGATATAGGACATCTCGATCCGGCGGCGTGTTGGGTCAGTCAGGCCGGGCGTACGCGCCCCGCGGAGTTCGGAATAGCGGTCCGCACGCCCACCCCAGAGCGCTGACAGCGCTGCGGAGAGTTCGACGTCGGACGCGCCGCCGCGCAACAGGGCCCGCAAGTCGGTGCCAGCCGTTGCAAAGAGGCAGGTGAACACCTTGCCGTCCGCCGAGAGGCGGGCGCGGGTGCAACCGCGGCAGAAGGCTTGCGTGACGCTTGAGATGACCCCGATTTCACCGCTGCCGTCCTTGTAGCGCCAGCGGTCGGACGTTTCGCCGGGATAGTTGGGCGGGACTTGTTCCAGCGGGAAGACCGTGTTGATGCGTGACAGGACCTCCGCGGAAGGCACTACCTCGTCCAATTTCCAGCCGTTGGAGGTGCCAACGTCCATATATTCGATAAACCGCAGGATGAATCCGGTTCCCCGGAAGTGGCTGGCCATGTCGAGGATGTCGTGGTCGTTCCTCCCCCGCTTGACCACCATGTTGATCTTGACCGGTCCGAGGCCGGCGTCCCGGGCAACGTCCATTGCGTGGAGGATCTTCGACACGGGATAGCCGACGTCATTCATCGACTGGAAGGTCTTCTCGCGCAGGGAATCCAAGGAGACCGTTACGCGATTCAGGCCTGCATCCTTGAGGAGTTGCGCCTTCTGCGCGAGGACCGAACCGTTGGTGGTCATGGCGATATCCGGTGCTTCGCCCGCGGGTGTGCGCAACACTGCCAGCATCCGGACAAGATCCTCAATGTCCTTTCGCAGCAACGGTTCTCCGCCCGTGAGGCGGATCTTCCGCACTCCGTGCGCGACGGCGATGGAGGTGAGCCGGGCAATTTCCTCGAAGGTCAGGAGCTGGTCCTTGGGCATGAAGGCGAAATCCCGGCCGAAGATTTCTTTGGGCATGCAGTACACGCAGCGGAAATTGCAGCGGTCGGTGACGGAAATCCTCAAATCCCGCAGTGGCCGGCGCAAAGTGTCCACGATCGGATCAACGTCCATGCAACGCCTGCCCTAAGCCTGCCTCGACGGGAAGAAGTACCCGCCCATGATTCCACCCTATGCCCGGCTGCGGACCCCCACAATGGGGCCTCCCGTCGTCGCGATCGAGTGGCAGACTGGACTGCATGCGCGAGTTGCTCATCCTCGGCACCGCTTCCCAGGTCCCCACGCGGACCCGCAACCACAACGGATACTTGCTGCGCCGCCACGACGAAGACCTCCTCTTCGACCCCGGAGAAGGAACGCAGCGCCAGATGCTGTTGGCGGGGGTCGACACCTCACGGATCACCCGTATCTGCCTCACGCATGTCCACGGCGACCACTGCTACGGATTGCCCGGGGTCTTGTCCCGCATGGCGCTCGACAAGGTGGACCATCCCGTCCACCTCCACTACCCCGCTTCGGGGGAAGAGACCGTGCGCGCCCTCGTGTCCATTGCCTCTCCGGGTGTGGATCTCCGCCTTCATCCGCATGGCGGCTTTGCCTATGGAGGACTCGAACACAACGGTCCCGGCCACCGGGCGGCCGAACCTATCGCTCCGGGGCTGTATATCAGGGCGCTGGAACATCGGATCGAAACCTATGGGTATCGCTGCACGGAACCTGATGGGAACGCGGTACCGGATGGGAATGCCGGGCCGGATGCGAAAGGGCCGCATCCAAGTCCAAGCTTCGCGTTCGTCATGGACACCGCCCCGTGCGCGGGCGCCGAGGAACTCGCCGACGGGGCGGACCTGCTTGTGGCAGAATGCACCTTCAGCGACGTCGACGCCGATCTCGCCTCGCGATTCCGGCACCTCACGGCCGGGCAAGCCGGGGAACTGGCTGGCTCGGCGAACGCCCGGATCCTGGTCCTTACCCATTTTTCCTCGCGCTACCCCGATGTCGGCCCACTCGCCGAGCAGGCCCGCGGCCGCGCACGCGATGCGGTGGTGCTCGCGGCCAACGATCTTGACCGCATTCCCTATCCGGCGCGCTAGCTAGGCCGCGTCATCTTTCGGAACGGTTTGCCGCCAAGGCGTGAGGCGCGGCAACCAACCGGGCACGTTTTCCTTGTACATGGTGTATTCCGCACCGAACTTCCGGGTCAAAGCCGGCTCCTCGTAGAACCTCACGAAGACGGCCACCGGAACCACGCCAAGCGCTGCCACCCCCAGCAACTTCGCTTGGCCCAGCAGCAAGCCCTGACCCGCGACCGCTGCAACAATCGCAACATAGATCGGATTGCGGACGAAGCGGTACAACCCGCCCACCACCAAATGCTTCGGCGGGGCAAACGGCGCGGGCGTGCCAACGCCTTCCACGGCGAAATGGACAAACGAATTGGCGATCACGCTAGCGCCTCCTACCAACATCACGGCACCGGCCACTTGGGCAGGCACTCCCCCGGGAACGGGCCGACGCACCTTCCACCGGGTCAGAAGCCACGGACCAAGCACGGTCACCGCCATCGGCGCCGTTGCAAATACGGCCGTGCCAATGGCCGCGCGCCGCCTCTCGCTCCTCGAATCCACGAATCCGCTCATGGCCACGATTCTTCGCCGAGTCCCCGGCCTGGGCAAGGCCCGGCGCGAAGGCCCAACGCAGGATTTCTGGCAAGCGTTTTCCCCGGCGGATATGCTGTTGCCTGAGCGAGCCTTCCCGCTTATAGGCCGGGACTGGCAAACGGACAAAGGAGTTTGGATTGGCTGCAAGCACGCTTGCCGAAGTGGCACGCCGGGCGGGGGTATCGCCGGCGACGGCGTCGCGGGTCCTCAATGGTTCGGCGAGGACCCCAGGGCCTGAGATCGCCGAGCGGGTCAAGGAAGCCGCACGGTCCCTCGGCTACATCCCCAATGCGCAGGCCCAGGGGCTGGCGAGGTCAAGTTCGGGACTTATTGGCCTGGTTGTCCACGACATCGCGGACCCCTATTTTTCGACCATAGCCCGCGGCGTCCAAAACGCGGCCCGGGAACACCAAAAAATGGTCCTGCTCGCCACCACAAGCGGCACTCCCGCCGACGAGCAAGCCGCAGTCGGGGCGTTCGCCGCCCGGCGTGCCGATTCCATAGTCATCGTGGGATCGCGTTCCACCCGGCCGCAAGACGCCAAGGACAACCAAGAGCTCGCGGCGGAACTCGACCGCTACTGCGGCAACGGCGGAAAAGTAGGCATCGTCGGCCATCCTGTGGTGGGCGCTTCCGCCGACGGCTACCACGTGGTTCCTGTTCCCAATGAAGAGCTCGCAGCGGAGCTCGCCCGCACCCTGGCCGCGCAGCACACGGCGAAATTCGTCATCATCGCAGGTCCCGAGGGTCTCCTGACCTCCGATGACCGCATCCGGGGCTTCCAACGCGGCTTGCGCGCCGCGGGACTGCCCAAGGCCGAGGTCATCCACACTGGCTTTGACCGCGCGGGCGGGTACCAGGCCGGACTCGAGATCGCAGGCCGGATCAAGGCAAGCCAAGGCCCGGCGTCGAATCAACCCGCGGCCTGCTTGTTCGCGGTGAATGACGTGATGGCCATCGGAGCTGTTGCCGCGCTTCGCGAACAGGGCTTGAGCATCCCGCAGGACGCGGCCATCGCCGGGTTCGACGACATCGAAACACTCCGCGATTTCCGCCCGGCCCTCACCACGGTAAGCCTCCCGCTCGAAGACATCGGACGCCTCGCAACCCTCGGCAGCCTCGGCTGGTCCGAAACCAGCGACGCAGCGCCGGTAACCGGCGTCGTCACCCTTCGCCGCAGCACGGAGACCCTTCCCGCCTAAGGCAATCGCCGCCGTCGGGCACCGCCCTACGGGCATAAACCAAACAGCTTCTTTGAATCGTTCCATTGCTGCCGTCAAAGCGCTAGGATGATGTGATCCACTTCATTGGAATGCGCTTGCCCACCCGATTACCAGCCGTTATCCACGAACCGCCACCCCAACAGGAGAGCCATGGATACAACCGCCTCAACCAGCCTTCACCATCGCCCAGGATCCCGCAGCGGCCCCTTCCGGGTGGCCCTGATCGGGGTACACGGATTCGGGCAACACCACCTCGACAACCTCGCCAGGCTCCAGTCCGCCGGAATCCTAAGGCTCGTTGCCGTGGCCGACCCGAATCCTCCAGCCGCCGGAACCCTGCCGGAAGGGACCGCCGTCTTCAGCACAGCGGACGATTTGTTGGCACAATCCGAAAGCCTCGACCTCGTCATCATCGCGACGCCGATCCAGACCCACGCTCCGCTGGCACTCGCCGCGCTCCCCCACGCCGATCTCTACCTGGAAAAGCCGCCGGTCGCGTCCCTCTCCGACTTCGACCGCCTCCGGGAAGCTGCCAGCGCTGCCGGCAGGAGCATCCAGGTGGGCTTTCAGAGCCTGGGCTCGCACGCCTTCAAGGCGATCGACGAACTTCGCAGCTCCGGAGAGATCGGCGCGGTCATCGGCATTTCGGCCACCGGGCGCTGGGTGCGGGACCGCGCCTACTACAAGCGCTCCCGCTGGGCAGGCAAGCGGAGCCTTGACGGCGTCGACGTCGTGGACGGAGTAGCCACGAACCCCCTGGCTCATGCCATCGCCACGGCACTGCACATCGCCGGAGCGCGGACCGTGGACGACGTCGCCTCGGTGGAAACCGATCTCTACAGGGCCAACCGGATCGAGTCGGACGACACGTCGGTCATCCGGATCCGCACGTCCGCCGGCCTTCCCATAACCTGCGCGCTCACGTTGTGCGCCAGAGAGTCCGTGGAACCATTCATCACCCTGCAGGGAACAGAAGGCACGGCGGTGTTCCACTACACCGAGGACCGCCTCACGGTCAGCTCAGCCGGCGGCGTGCGCCACGAGTCGTTCGGCCGGGACGACCTCACCGAGAACCTGCTGGAGTATTTGCGGAACCGGGAAGCCACGCAGGACAAAGGGGCTGCGCTGCTGAGCGGCCTCGAGGACAGCGGCGCCTTCATGCGCGTCGTCGAAGCCATCCGGACCGCCGAACCGCCTGCAGAAATTCCCGGGGAGTACCTCACGTGGGTGGGTGAAGGCGATGCTGCCCGCGCCGTGGTCACGGGGATTGAGGACGCGCTGGAGCGCGCGACGGCGGCCCACGCCACCTTCAGCGAGCTCGCCGTGCCGTGGGCGCGTCCCGTCCCGGGCACTACCGTGCTGCCCGTCCGCAATCACGACGGCGGGACACCCGGAGGCGACGCGCTCGACAGGAACGCGCTGGTTACGCTCCGCAACGGAACCGTCGTCGCGGAGCGATTGTCCCCCCGCCCCTACCTGCATCCTGTGCGTTCGCTCGCGGGTGTGGCAGTCACCGACCACTTGCCCGCAGACCACCCGTGGCATCTCGGCGCAGGCATTGCCCTGCAGGACGTCAACGGCGTCAACTTCTGGGGCGGCAAGACCTACCGGCGTGCACCCGGCCGCTACGAAGAACGCGCTGACCATGGCCGGATCGTGGAGATATCCAGTGAGTCCGGCGACGGCATCCTCCACCAGCATCTGTCGTGGCGGGGCGCCGACGGACGCGCACTCCTCAGGGAACGCCGTCGAATAGATGCCCGCATAGTGGACGGCCGCACTTGGCGGCTGGACCTCACGACCGAGCTGACCGCCGTCGTCGATGCCTCGCTTAGCGGACCAGGGCCAAATGGCGCCGACGGCAGCGGCTACGGCGGATTATTCTGGCGCTTTCCGCCCTGTGCAGGTCCGGACGTTTTCACGTCCGAACGCCATGGAGAAGCCGACGTCCACGGCTCGGCAGCGCCATGGTTGGCCTGGACGGCAGAGTTCCGGGACGGGCCTGCCAGCCTGGTGTTTCAGGCCCCGCCAGAGGCGGCGGATCCGTGGTTCGTCCGCCTCTCGGATTATCCAGGGGTCGGTTCGGCCTTGGCGTGGGACTCTGCGATCGAGCTTGCGGCCGGCGAGTCCGTTGCCCGCTCCTTCAGCGCCTGGATAGTGGACGGCAAGGTTTCCCCCGACGACGCGGCCGGCCTGGTTTCCGCGCAGGGCGGGACGGGTGGTCAAGTCGGAACGCCGCCGGGCCGCAACTGACAGCGACCACCTTGGAACCCCTGTTTCGCGCGCCTTGAGGCGTGCGGCATTCCGTGCTGCCCGGCTCCCGGACGCCCTGGAATTCCCCGGATTCCGCGCTTTCCAACCAGCTGTTGACATGTGACCAGCGACACCCTACCGTTGAATAGCGACGAGCTGGAAAGCGCATTCCACGAGTCTTCGGGATTCAAGTCCAGGGGCTTAGCGAGCAGCCTTCCCCCACAGACCCTTACGGCGCCAGACGCTTCGCCTTCCGCCAGCGGCGCCCCAACGACGGGGCCGCCCCACACAGCTTTTGTCCAAAGGAGGACCACATGAAAAGCGCAACTCGAAACCAGCCGAGTTCAACCGGACCGCGGCAGTCCAGCTCGACCAAGAAAGCCGCTGCCAGCGGCTGGATCGGCAGCGCCCTCGAGTACTACGACTGGTTCGTCTACGCCCAGGCCGCAGCCCTCGCCTTCCCCGGAATCTTCTTCCCGGCAGGCAATCCGACGGTCGCACTGATCGCTTCCCTCGGCACCTACGCGGTCGGCTACGTCGCCCGCCCGATCGGAGCTTTCGTCCTGGGGCAATGGGGCGACAAGCACGGGCGAAAGAACGTCCTGGTCCTCGCCATGTTGATGATGGGCGCCTCGACCTTCGCAGTGGCCCTTCTGCCCACTTTCAATCAGGTGGGGCTGTGGGCGCCGATCTTGCTGCTGGTGCTTCGCCTCATCCAAGGATTTGCCGTGGCGGGCGAGTTGAGCGGAGCGAGCGCCATGATCGTGGAACATGCCCCGTTCGGCCGCCGCGGTTTCTACGCCAGTTTCGCCCTCCAAGGAACACAAGCCGGACAAATCATTGCCGCCGCCGTCTTCATCCCGCTTTCAGCCACGCTTTCGAGCGAAGCATTCAAGGCCTGGGGCTGGCGCGTACCGTTCATCCTGAGCGCAGTTGTGGTCTTCGCCGGCTACCTGATCCGGCGCCGTGTCGAAGAAACGCCGGTGTTCGAACAAGAGAAGGCCCACCGCGAGATCGCCCGGACTCCTATCCTCCAGGTTCTCCGCGAGAGCTGGCTCGATGTTGTACGGGCCGTCTGCATGACACTCGTCAACGTTGTGGGCGTCACCGTATCCGTCTTCGGGGCCGCATACGCCACCCAGCCCGGCTACCACGTCGGCATGAGCACCACGGTCTACCTGTGGATCCCGGTCATCGCCAACGTCATCGCGCTTGCCCTCATCCCGTGGTTCGGCAACCTCTCGGACCGCTTCGGCCGCCGGCCATTGATGATCGTCGGCTCCCTGGGCTCAGGCGTCCTGGCCTACGCCTACCTCTATGAAGTCAGCCAAAACAACGTGGTGCTCACCATCATCCTCGCCATCCTGATGTGGGGCATGCTGTACCAGGTCTGGAACGCCACGTTCGCGAGCTTCTTCCAGGAACTTTTCCCCTCCCGTACCCGCGTCACCGGCTTCGCGATCTCGCAAAACATCGGCTTGCTGATCACGGCCTTCCTGCCGAGCATCTTCGCGGCAGTGGCTCCTCCCGGATCCGCGAATGTTCCTTTCGTCATCGGATCCATCTGCTTCGGAATCACCATCGTCGGGGCCATCGCGGCATGGTCTGCCCGTGAGACCCACCGCATCCCGCTCAATGACCTGGGCAAGCCGGACGCAACGCCCGTCCCCCGCGAAGAGTACGAACGGCTCAGGGCCGGCGTCCGCTAGGACGCGAGGCTTCACGACATCCATATCCCCGTCAGGTCCGGGTCCGATCACGCATCGGACCCGGACCTTCCGCCGTGCCACGACCATTCCCATCCGCATCCGTGCGCGTATGCTCCCGTTCCTCCATCCAGCCGTCGCACTTACCCGAGTACCGCCGTCGCCATGAAGCGGTGTCGCCGGAACGCTCCGGAACCTCAAGGCCGCCGGGTGAGGCAACTTAGTCGCCCCTCGTTAGCTGGCTCGGTGAGTGCCATGCGTGGGCGTCGGGCGTCACGCGGTTCAGGTTTTTGGCCCCTCGGGTGGACAAGAAAGTCCGGAAATCCAGGGGCAAGCTGCCAGTGGAAGGCCAAAAAGGTGCGCGGCGTGACGCGTATACCCGCTCCGCTCACGAAAAAAGCGGTGCCTGCCCGTGGAGGGCAGGCACCGCTTGGGAAGGGGTTTTCAGGCGTAGGGAAGGACGAGGTCCGCGTAGCGTTGCTTCATGGTTTCCAGCACGGCATCGCCGTCGGCGTTCCAAATGTCCTGGTTGAAGATTTCCACTTCGATGTCTCCGGTGTAGCCGGCGTCCCTGACCCAGGTGCCGATCGTCGCGAAGTCGATGACGCCGTCGCCCATCATTCCGCGGGATAAGAGGGCGTCGGCGGCGATGGGAACGTTGAAATCACAGACTTGGTAGGAGGCGATCCTGCGTTCACGGCCGGCCCGCTGGATCTGCTCCTTGAGTTCCGGATCCCACCAGACGTGGAAGGTGTCGACGGCGACACCCACCGCGGACGGGGCGTACGGTGCGGCGAGGTCGAGCGCCTGCCCGAGGGTGGAAATGAGCGCCCGGTCCGCAGCGTACATCGGGTGCAGCGGTTCGAGGACCAGGCGGACACCGTGCTCGACGGCGAAAGGAACCAGGTCCTCCAGCCGCTCCGAAACGCGCTGACGCGCCGCGACGACGTCCTTCTCCCCCGGCGCCAGCCCGCCGACAACCAGGAACAACTCCTGGGTCTCGAGGGCGACTGCTTCAAGGATGGCCGCACGGTTGTCGGCCAAGGCGGCCGCCTGCCCTTCCCGGTCCGCCGCGGTAAGGAAGCCTCCGCGGCACAGGGAGGAAACGCGCAGCCCCGCCTCTTTGATCAGTCTTGCGGCCTTGTCCAGGCCGGCGCCGGAGACGATGTCCCGCCACGGCCCGATGGCCGGGATACCTGCGCGGACACAACCTTCCACTGCTTCGGCCAGCGTCCATTTCTTCGTGGTGGCGCTGTTCAGCGAGAGCCGCGAGAAGTCCGGCGAGGTGTTCATGAGTTCACTCCATTGATGCGCAGGTAGTCGGACATGCGGAACGCGGCAAGGGCGGGGTCCCGGAGGAGGCCGGCCTGGTCGGCGAGTTCGAAGGTGCGGGCAAGGTGAACTACGGAGCGGCCGGAGTGCAGTCCGCCGACCATCTGGAAACCGGGTTGCTGGCCGTTGAGCCAGGACAGGAACGCGATGCCCGTTTTGTAGTAGAACGTCGGGGCGCTGAAGATGTGCTTTCCGAGCTCCCGGGTGGAATCGAGGATCGCGCGCGCCCGGGCGGGATCGCCGGCGTCGTACTTCTGCAACGCCACCGAAGCCGCGGGATAGATCGCGGCAAAAATGCCTAGCAGCGCGTCGGAGTGACGTGTTCCGTCTCCGTCGATGAGTTCGGGGTAGTTGAAATCATCACCAGTGTAGAGGCGCACGCCGTCCGGAAGGGCAGCCCTCAGGGCGGTTTCGTGGGACGCGTCCAGCAGCGAGACTTTCACGCCGTCCACCTTGCCGGCGTGTGCGCGGATAAGGGAAAGGAAGGTCGCGGTGGCTTCGGCGATGTCGTCGGAGCCCCAATACCCTGCCAGGGCGGGGTCGAACATGGTGCCGAGCCAGTGCAGGATGACCGGCTGTTCCGCTTCGGCAAGGAGCGTGGAGTAGACGTGCATGTAGTCCTCGGGACCCCTCGCGACCTGCGCGAGGGCGCGGGAAGCCATGAGAATGACCTTCGGCCCGGCTTCGGCGACCACGGCCATTTGCTCCCGGTACGCTTCCAGGACTGTCTTCAGCCCGGCGGGACCTGCCGGAAGGGTGGCAAGGTCCAGTTGGTCCGTGCCGGCCCCGCAGGACACGAGGTCCTGGACGGTCTTGCCCGCAGTGGCAGGGTTCCCGGCGGCCACGACGGACGCGGCCTCGGCCCCGGTCCGTTTGATCAACTGCTGGGTCGCGGCCCAGTCCAGGCCCATGCCCCGCTGGGCGGTGTCCATGGCATCGGCGACGCCAAGCCCGTAGGACCACAGCTCATGCCGGTAGCCCAGCGTGGCGTCCCAGTCCAAACGCGCCGGGGCGCCGGGGGTGTTGTCCGCCGTCGTCTCCGGAATGACGTGGGCGGCCGCGTAGGCGCGCCGGGACGTCAACGGCGCCGTCGGCCTAGCCCACGAGCGGGACGCTGAGAGAGTGTAGACGCGCGTGCCGCCGTCGTGGTTCGGAAGTATCAGCGAGGTCATCAGAGCACGATCTCCGGGATGTCGATGGTGCGGCGTTCGTTGTTGGATTGCAGGCCGAGTTCGGCCAGCTGCACGCCGCGGGCGGCCGAAAGGAGTCCGAAACGGTGCTCGCGCCCGGCAACAACATCGCGCAGGAATTCCTCCCACTGCAGCTTGAAACCGTTGTCCAGATCCGCGTTCGCCGGGACTTCCTGCCACTGGTCGCGGAAGGATTCGGTGACCGGCAAGTCCGGGTTCCAGACAGGCTTCGGGGTATGCGCACGCTGCTGCGCAACACACTTGTTCAATCCCGCCACGGCCGAACCATGCGTGCCGTCCACCTGGAACTCCACAAGCTCGTCACGGTATACCCGCACCGCCCAGGAGGAGTTGATCTGGCCAACGACCTCATCCCCGCCCGGGGTCTCGAGTTCGAAAATTCCGTAGGATGCATCATCCGCGGTTGCCTTATAACCGTTGCCTTGCTCATCCCAGCGGACCGGGATGTGCGTGGCGGTCTTCGCGTTGACGCTCTTGACCTTCCCGATGATGCCTTCCAGGACGTAGTTCCAGTGGCAGAACATGTCCGTGGTCATGCCGCCGCCGTCTTCCTTGCGGTAGTTCCACGACGGACGCTGCGCCGCCTGGACATCGCCCTCGAACACCCAGTACCCGAACTCGCCGCGGATCGACAGGATCCGGCCGAAGAACCCCTCGTCCACGAGCCGGCGGAGCTTCACCAGGCCCGGCAGGTACAACTTGTCATGCACCACGCCCGCGGTCACCCCGGCTTCCTTGCCGATCTGGGCCAGCTCGATAGCTTCCTCAAGCGTCTCTGCCGTGGGCTTTTCGGTGAACACGTGCTTCCCGGCGCGCATGGCTTTCTTCAACGTCGCGGCACGCAGACTCGTCATCGAGGCGTCAAACACGACATCAACAGTGGGATCGTTGATCACAGCATCCAGGTCCGTGGTCCATTCGGAAACCTTGTGCAGTTCCGCCAGTTCGCGGATCTTCGCCTCGTTCCGGCCAACCAGAATCGGCTCCACCTGAACGCGGGTCCCGTCCTCCAGCACGAATCCGCCGGCATCCCGGATCGGCAGGATCGACCGCAGCAAATGCTGCCGGTAACCCATCCGCCCGGTAATGCCGTTCATCGCAATACGAATCGTCCTTGTTTCGAAGCCCATGAGTCCTCCACGGTGAGTGAGCAATGGTTGGTTTGTCAGGTGGGAAAGCGCATTCCCAATGCATCAATGATGCACCAGGCCATGCTCGTTGGCAAGCGCATTCCCACCTCCTAAGGCCACCCGTTTCACGAGTTCGACCACGTCCAAGGCAGAATGGAAGACATGACCCTTACGACGTTTGCCCTCGTTCGCCATGGCCAGACCGACTGGAACGCGGAACGCCGCCTGCAGGGCAGCACCGACATTCCCTTGAACGACGTCGGACGGAGCCAGGCCCGCGAAGCCATCGCCGTCCTGGCCAAGTACGAATGGGACGTGATCGTCTCCTCGCCGCTCAGCCGGGCCGCGGAAACCGCGGACATCATTGCAACCGGGCTCGGGCAAACCGTCCGCCGCCGGATCCCCGAACTCACCGAACGGGCCTTTGGACCGGCGGAAGGCTTGCAGGACGGACCCGAGCTGGACGCCCTGCGCATTCCCGGCGGCTTCCGCGGCGCCGAAAGCGAAGGCGATGCCGGACTCCGCGGGTTGGCTGCCTTGGAGGCCCTCGCGTCCGAATTCAGCGGCCAGCGCATCCTGGTGCTCGCCCACGGCACCCTCTTGCGGGCGAGCCTCGACCGCGCCGTCGGCCTGGACTTGCCAAGCATCGAGAACGCCGCCTTCAACCTCGCGCACTACGATTCTGCGGAGGGCTGGCAGCTCGAGTACTTCAACGGCGAACGGGTCATGACCACCGTCTAGGGGCACCCGCCGCTTGGACGAACCCTTGTTCCTTCCCCGGGCAGCCGGTGTAATGGACGCACGATGGCGAGATCCGCCGTCGAGCGCTGAAGGAGCCGCCATGTTCGCCAGCCCGTTCCCGGATGTCAGGATCCCTGAGGCCACGCTGTACGAATATCTTTTCGACGGCCTAGGCAACGCCGGGCAGGACCGGGTGGCCCTCGTGGACGGAACCACGGGAGCTGAAACGAACTATGGCGAACTCGTCGCGCAGATCGACGCCGTCGCAGGATGGCTAGCGGAGCACGACGCCGGACCAGGCACCACTATCGGCCTGTATTGCCCCAATGTCCCCGCGTTCGCCGTCGCGTTCCACGCGATCCTGCGGGCCGGCGCGGTTGTCACCACCGTCAATGCCCTGTACACCGCCGAGGAGCTCAGCGGGCAACTCGCCGATGCAGGTGCCTCGTGGATTTTCACCATCTCACCACTGCTGGGGAAGGCTGAGTCCGCCGCTTCCGCGGCAGGAATCCCGCCGGAGCGGCTCGTGGTGCTCGACGGCGGCACGGAAGGCGCCGCTGTCGGGCATCCCTCCCTGGCTGATGCACTTAGCGCAGGCTTCCCCGCCCCTGACGTGAATGTCGATCCGTACGCCGCCGCCGTGATTCCCTATTCCTCCGGCACCAGCGGCACGCCCAAGGGAGTCATGCTGAGCCAGTACAACCTTGTTGCGAATGTGGCGCAAAGTGAAGGATTCGGCCTGGACGCCGACGACGTGCTCCTCGCTGTCCTCCCGTTCTTCCACATCTACGGACTTACTGTCCTGCTCAACTTGGCGGTCGCGAAAAGGGCGAAGCTGGTGACCATGCCCAAGTTCGAGCTCGCGGAATTCCTCCGCCTGACCCAGGACCACCGCTGCACCTACCTGTTCATCGCACCGCCCATCGCCGTTGCACTCGCCAAGCATCCATTGGTTGAGGAGTACGATCTCTCATCCGTCCGGGTGGTCGTCTCCGGCGCGGCGCCGCTCGACGGCGAACTCGGGGCCGCCGTCGCACGCCGCCTCGGGTGCGTGATGCTCCAGGGGTACGGCATGACCGAACTCAGTCCCGTATCGCATTCCATTCCGCTCATCGGGGCGGGCAACCTCCCCCTCGATTCCGTGGGATTCTCGATTCCCAACACCGAATGCAAACTCCTCGACATCACAAGCGAGGCAGAAATCCCGCTTCCGGACGAAGGGGAAAGTGAGCGTGGGCAGCTCCTGGTGCGCGGCCCGCAGGTCATGCTCGGCTACCTCAACCGGCCGGACGCCACCGCCGCCACGATCGATCCCGATGGCTTCCTCCGCACTGGCGACGTCGCTACCGTAACCGCGGACGGGGTCGTGACCATCGTCGACCGGCTCAAGGAGCTCATCAAGCACAAGGGCTACCAGATCGCGCCTGCCGAACTCGAGGCCCTCCTGCTTTCCCATCCCGGGATAGCAGACGCAGCGGTGATCGGCGTTCAAGCGGACGACGGCGATGAGGTACCGAAGGCTTTCGTCGTCCGGCAGCCCGGGGCCCAATTGGGCGACGAGGACGTCATGGAGTTCGTGGCCGAGCACGCGGCGCCCTTCAAGCGCGTACGTTTCGTCGAATTTGTCGATGCCGTTCCCAAATCGGCGTCAGGGAAAATTCTCCGCCGCGAATTGCGCGCACGCTGAGGCGGCTTGCCGCGCAAAGTGGCGCCATCCCCGTCAGGCATGGTCCAACTCCAATTGCGGCGCCGGACGACGGAAGCCGCGCGTCAGGAAAGCCAAGTACACCAGTCCCAAACCGGCCCAGCATAGTCCAACCGTGATGGACAGGCCGCTCAAACTCGTCCACAGCCACACGGTCAGCACAAAGCCGACAGCGGGCAGCACGAGGTTCTGGACCATTCCCTTCAAGCCCCGGGCCTTCCGGTCGAAGAAGTAGTGCTTGATCACGCAGACGTTTACTGCCGAAAACGCAACCAGTGCCCCGAAGCTGATCAGCGAGGAAACCGTCAGGAGGTCCAGCACGAGCGCCAGCAGGGAAACGCAGGATGTGAGGATGATCGGCAGGACCGGCGTGCCGAAGCGCGGGTGCAGCCGGCCCAGCGCCGCAGGGAAGACCCGTCCGCGGCCCATGGAATGGATGATCCGTGAGACCGAAGCCTGGGACGTCAGGGCGGAGCCGAGGCTTCCAGCGATGTACGCGGCAGTGAAGAAGGCCACGAGGAGGTTGCCGCCGGCAGCACCAATAACATCGTTGGCTGCGGAGTCAACATTGGCGAAAGTGCTGACGGGATGAACCAAGTGGCTGATATAGGCAAGCCCAAGGAAGATCACGCCTGCCAGCACCGTTGTGAGCATGATCGCCCTGGGAACGTTCCGGGTGGGGTTCCTGGTTTCTTCGGCGAAGGTAGAGACGGCGTCGAATCCCAGGTAGGACAAGCACAGGATGGCGGATCCGGCCAGGACCGGCGAAATGCCCTCGGCCCCTCCGGTCCCCGTGAACGGCGCCATTAGGTCGACGTGGCCGGTCCCGGCAATGGAAGACAACCCCATGCCCACGAAGAGCACGATGAACAACGCCTGCAGCCCGACCACCACAAAATTCGCTTTGGCGATGGCGGTTATGCCGAGGATGTTCAGCGCAGTCACGGCGACAATGGAAACGAGCATGAACAGCCATGGCGGAACGATCGGGAAAGCGGCATTCAGGTAGATGCCGATCAGCAGGTAGTTGATCATCGGCAGCAGAAGGTAATCGAGCAGCAGCGACCAGCCCGCCATGAAGCCCAGCGCCGGACCAAATGACCGTGCCGTGTAAATGTAGGCCGATCCCCCGAACGGGAAGGCCTGGGCCATTCGGCCGTACGAACGCGCGGTGAACAGCATCACCACGAGAGTCACGGCGTAAGCGGCCGAGAGCCGGCCTCCCGTCAGTTCCACGACGATTCCGTAGGTGCTGAAAATCGTCAAAGGCACCATATAGACCAAGCCCAGCAGCACCAGCGAGGGAACTCCGAGGACCCGGCGCCAACCTTCCGTAGCCGGTTGCCCTTCCAGGCCCGCATGCGGAAACACGTGGCCGGCCGCAATTCCGGCGACGGGTGCGTCAGTTTCAAAAGGAGGGGTCATGGGTATCCTCAGTTTTCGGGCCCCGGAGCCGCAACGGCGCGGATGACCAAAATGAATGTCGTTCATTTATTAAAGCGGTGAGTTTTGTCACAGTCAACATGTGACGCCCAGCTGCTTGATGCACTTTTGCCGAAACCCGCCAACGTGCTTCGAACTGCCCGCTCCCCCGGCGTACGCTGCAACCATGGACAACATCTTCGAGATCGAAATGGTGAATGAGAACGAGTATGCCGTCCGTGCGGAAGCGGACGGCTCAACCGTGGAGTCCCTCTTCCGAACCGACCCCGACTACCTGGAGGGCCTTGGACTTGCCGAGGCGGACGGGACGCGCATCGTGGAGGAAACCGCCCGCTTCCTTGCCGAACACCAGCCCGTCCTCGATTTCCCGCCCATGATCGACCTCGAAGACATCGCGGCCGCCTACGAGGACTACCCCGAGCAACTGCGCAAGCGCCTCGAAACCACCTGACTCCGCACGTCGGCATAGCCACGAGGGCCGGCGAGTGGGAGACTGTTCAGCACTGGCAGGAACTCTCTTCCTAGGGGATGGTCGCAATGGCGGCACAAGGTCTCGGCGCCGTGGAACACATCGTGGTCCTCATGTTGGAAAACCGCTCATTCGACCATATGCTCGGCTTCCTCTACGCCGATGCCGGCAATGTTTCACCGCAAGGCCACTCCTTCGACGGCCTGGACGGTACGGAGTCCTGCCCTGGCAGCGACGGCAAACCCGTCACCGTGTACCGACTGACGCCTTCGACGCCCAATGTGTATTTCATGCCCGGCGCCGACCCCGGCGAAGGCTATCAGGCAACCAACGACCAGCTTTTCGGCCACCCGGCGGCTCCTGCCACCGGAGCCATCGCTCCCATGACCGGTTTCGTCACCAACTACGCGAAGGCCATCAAGGACAACCTCGCCAAAGGCTGGCACGTCGTGCCGAGAACCGCCGAAAGCATGATCATGGGCTGCTACACCCCGGACACTTTGCCCGTGCTCTCAGCCTTGGCGAGGGGATTCGCCGTATGCGACGCCTGGTTCTGCTCGGCCCCCACCATGACGATGCCCAACCGCGCCTTCACGTGTGCCGGGACGAGCCAAGGCAACCTCGATGACAAATCCAAGCGATTCACGGTGCCAAGCATCTTCGGGCAGCTCACCAACCACGGAATCCCATGGAAAATCTACGGTGAAACCGCGTCTCCACTGACCAAACTGGACTTTGACGACACGCGGCACGCTCCGGCGTCGAACTTTGGCTACTTCAAGGACTTCCAGGCCGACGCCAAAGCGGGACGCCTTCCCGCATATTCGTTCCTCGAGCCCGCCTGGTCCGCCGCAGGCAACAGCCAGCACCCCAACTACAACGTGGCGCTCGGCGAACAACTCCTCCTCGACACGTACCGTGCCGTCCGCGACGGTGCGGACTGGGACTCTACCCTCCTCGTCATCACCTATGACGAACATGGCGGCTGCTACGACCACGTCGCCCCGCCATGGGGCGCTACGCCGCCGGACGGATCACCGGGTGAATTCGGATTCGATTTCACCCGCTTCGGACCCCGCGTCCCCACAGTCCTCATCAGCCCGCTCATCCCGCCCGGCACAGTTTTCCGGGCCGACGGTCCCGTTCCGCTGGACCACACCAGCATTCTCGCCACGGTGGAGCACCGTTGGGGGCTGCCGCCCCTCACGCGCCGGGATGCCGCCGCGCCCGACGTCGGAGCCGTCCTGACGCTTTCGGCTCCCCGGACCGACGACCCGCTTGAGGGTGTCCAGGCTCCACCGCCTCCCATGACGCCGCGAATCATCGCGACCCAACCCTCGCACCTGCAACAGCTTCACGATGAACTTCTAGCCCTGCCCTAGCCGCCACCCCTCCAAGCACAGGAGCACACACCATGGGAATCATCGTCGTCGACCTGTTCAGCACCCTCGACGGGGTGTATCAAGCGCCCGGTGGCCCGGACGAAGACCGCGAAGGCGGATTCGAGTTTGGCGGCTGGCAAGGACACTACTTCGACAAGGAAGGCGGGGACATCATTGTCGCGGGAATCCAGCGCCTCGATGCCCTGCTCCTCGGCCGCAAAACCTATGACATCTTTGCTGGTTTTTGGCCGAACGCCGCCGCGGACGATCCCATCGCCGTCAAGTTCAATGCCGTACCCAAGTTTGTGGCGTCGCGCACGCTCCAGGATCCCGGGTGGGCCGGCACCACGGTTTTGCAGGACGTCGCCGCGGAAGTCCGGGAAATCCGCGGGCAATACGAGGAGACCCACGTCATTGGAAGTGGAGACTTGTTCCAGACCCTCCTCGCGGAAGGACTCGTCGACCGGCTCAACCTTTGGCTGTACCCGGTAACTTTGGGCACCGGCAAGAGGATCTTCCCGGAAGGCACGGTTCCTGCCGCTTTCTCGCTCGCGCAACCGCCGCAAGCGTTTCCCAAGGGCGCGATCTGGCTCGTCTACGAGCGCGCGGGAATCCCGGTGACCGGCGTCGATATCGAAGGGGAGCGTGGGGAAGCCTGACAACGGGAGGTCGGCTGCCGGCAGGCTCAGCTTCCCGTGGCCGCCACCCAGATTCCGATGAAGCCCGTCACGACCATGATGACGGTGGTTCCCCATCCGAACGTAGCGGCGAGCCTTCCGTTGCGGTAGTCGCCCATGATTTTCCGATCGCCCGAAATCAGCATGGTAACGATGAGGAACGGGGCCGCGGCCACGCCATTGATGATCGCACTCAGGATGAGGAGCTTGATCGGGTCCTCGGCGAAAAACGTGATGAGCACTCCCCCGAGAGTTGCAACGCCGAGCAGTGAATAGAACTGGGGTGCGCGCCGGACACTGCGCTCGATCCCCCATTCTTTGCCCAGGAGACCGGCCAAACCGGCAGAAGCGGAGCCCGCCAGGACGGGGACTCCTAGGATTCCAGATCCCACGAAACCCGCCGCAAAGAGGAATTTCGCCGCTGGTCCGACAATTGGCTCGAGTGCCCTCGCGGCATCGGCGGCTGAACTGATCTGGCCACCGTGCCTTCCCACGGTCGCGGCGGTCGCGGCCATGATCGCGAACATCACCAATACGGAAAAGAACATGCCGGTGAAAACATCGACCCGTGCGGCGCGGAGCTTGTTCCTCGCGGAAGGCTCGGGCCGGTCGTCCAGACTGACCGCGCCATCTCCGCGGTCGTTTTCTGCCCGAAGCTGCTCCACGCGGTGGGCGCTTTGCCAGAAGAACAAATATGGCGAAATCGTGGTTCCGAGGACTGCGACAATGTAGCCCAGGTAATCGAGGCTGAAGTGGAAGTCCAGCCCGAGCAGGCCTTTGAGCACGTCCGGCCAATCGATATCCGAGACAAACAGCACGCAGATATAGGCAAGCAGCGTGAGGCAAAGCCATTTGAAAATCTTGGCCATGACATTGAATCCGCCCGCCATCAAGGCCACGGTTATGCCGATGCCGGCCAGGGCGCTCCAGAGGTGGTCGGGACCCGCGCCGAGCATCTGCATTCCTTGTCCCACAGCCATGAGGTCGGCCGCGGAACTCAGTGTGTTTGCCCCTAACAGGGCGAGGGTCAGGATACCGATCACAATCCGCGGCTTCTGGTCGAACCGGCGTCGAGCCAATGTTCCGAGACTTTCGCCGGTGGCGAGCGCAGTCCTATCGCAAATCTCCTGCACGCCCATCATGAGCGGCAAGGTGAGCGGAGCGGCCCAGAGCATACCGTTGGAAAATGCTGCGCCGGCCTGGGCGTAGGTGGCAATGCCCGAGGGGTCGTCGTCAGCCGCTCCGGTCACCAGGCCGGGACCGAGGATGCCGAGGAACCGCATCAGAAGCGGACGTTTAGCACGCACGGCACCTCCGAACGATAAATACTAAGCCTACTGATGATCTTAACAGCTAGACTACGGCGATCGCATAGGCCTTGCTTGACATTGAGGGCAGCCCGGTCCCGCGGGGGGTATGCATGCCCCAAAATGATCAGTATGCTTATTATCTAGAGGTTGAGCCAGTTTTTCTGAGGTTGAGGCCGGCCAGCCAAACCGCCGGGGATCCCCGTCCCTGAGCCAGAAGCACGCGACAATGCACATTTCGCAAACCCGTTAGGAGTTGCGATGCTCCGTCCGTCGTCCCACTGGGGCGTTGCCGACCGGAATACTAGCGCCGCCACCGTGGACGTTCTCATTCCGACATTCGAACGCAACGAAGAACTCGCAGTGACCTTGGCAGGCCTGGCCGCACAATCCTCGCCCGACTTCCGGGTAGTCATCAGCGACCAGTCATCGGTCACCGCTGCGTGGACGTCGCCCGCAGTCGCAGCAATGGTTCGGGTTCTAAGGGCACAGGGACGGGTCGTGGAACTCCTCAAGCATGTGCCGCGCAAGGGAATGGCGGAGCACCGCCAATTCATGCTCGACCAAGCCAAAGCGGAGAATGTCCTCTTCCTCGACGACGACGTGTGGCTTGAGCCGGACAGCCTGAAACGCCTCGATGCAGCACTGGAAGAACTGGGGTGCGGGTTCGTCGGCATGGCACCCCAGGGGCTCTCCTACATCGCCGACAAAAGGCCGGAACAGGCATCCAACTTCTCTCCTTGGAATGGTCCGATTGAACCCGAACGGATCAGGCCGGATACCGACGCCTTCCAGCGGTGGCCCCTCCATAGCGCGGCCAACCTGGTCCACCTGAGCGCCGATCTCGGTATCCGGGCAGGCCAATGGCTTGCCTACCGGATCGCCTGGCTTGGAGGGTGCGTCATGTACAGGACGTCGGCGCTGAAGGAAGCAGGCGGCTTCCGGTTCTGGACGGACATTCCGCAGACCCATGCCGGCGAAGACGTGCTGGCCCAATGGCGGGTGATGGAAATGTACGGCGGGGCTGGAATCCTGCCATCGGGTGCCGTCCATCTGGAGGCACCGACCACCATCCCGGACCGGAACGTCCAGGCATATGACGAATACACCGAAAGAAAGGAAACATCCGTCATGAACGAAGCTCCCAATCCCATCCAAATACAAAAATTCCTTGGCGGGATCGACTACCCCACGAACAGGGAAACACTTATCGCGCGGGCCAAGGCCTCCGGCGCGGACGAAAACGCCATCGCGGCGTTGCAGAACTTGCCCGACAAGGAATACGGGGGCCCGACGGACGTGAGCGAAGCAATCTCAGGCACCTGATCGGTATCCGGCTCCAAAAGGAAGGAAAGCCATGGCTGAACGAGGCAACACAAAGCACAGCCCGCACTTGGACGAAAAGATGCAACAGGAAACCCAGGGCATGGTGAAGAACAGGCAGCCCGCGCACGCGGAGGAATGGCGCGAGACAGAACCGTTCCCTGACGACACCGATTCTGCCGAGGTCCGGGACGCTGTAGGCAGGGGTGGCGCGGAACCCGAAAACACGCGCGGCGCCGAAGCCGGAGATCTAGGCGAAGATCCTGACGAAGAGGAAGATCCTGACGGGCGGACGGCGGACACATGACCACGCGCTTGGCACACTATGCAGAACTTTACCGAAAGGACGGTCCTTGGGTGCTCGCCTACGTTGACGCAGGAACGGGCACGGTGGATACTCTCGAAGCCGGCGACGTCCGAGGCGGAAATACCCGCGACGCGCTCGCCGGACAAGGAGCAAGCAAGGAAGACATCAAAGCGGTCGAGGAAGCACTCATGCCGGCGGACGGCGAGCCGTCCCCGGTTTCGCGCTTTGTCTTGGTACGGCATGGAAACGTCGAGTTGAACGAACTCCTGCCCGGACGGCTAGTTGCACCGGAGAAGATCGAAGTGGAACAGCTACCGGACCTGCTCCCGCTGCTCAAGCATGGCATGGAAGAGTACCCGTACGTGGTTGTGGAGGCTTCCCGCGACGGCGGCGAAATTCGGCTCCATTACGCCGGTGCGCGGGAAGCAGCCGTGACGGAAGCCGTCGAGGGTTCCGGCGAAAACCTGAAAAAGGTCCCGGGCGGCGGCCGGTCGCAAGGCAAGTACCAGCACAGGACGGAAGAAATCTGGCGGCGCAATGCCGGCGAACTCGCCTCGGAAATCGATCGGGTCGTGCGCGATTCCGATGCCAAGCTGCTCATCCTGGCGGGGGATGTCCGGGCACGCGGACTCGTCCAAGAGCAACTCGCCGACGCGAGCCGTACTTTGCTCCGCACCGTGGACTCCCATACGCATACGGGCGGAGCCGACCCCGGTGCTCTGGATGACCAAGTCGAGCAGCTTGTTGCTGAGCAATGGGCCACAGAGCAGCAGCGGCTGGTCGAGCGGTTCGCTGAACAGGAAGGGCAAGCGAATCCTGAGTCGGCTACCGGCCTGGGGGCGGTGGTGGGTGCGCTCCAGCAAGCCCAAGTAGACGTGCTCATCCTCAACGACCGAGCCCTGTCCGAGCGCAGGCTTCTTGCGTTGGGGTCCGAGCCGTGGCTCGCTACGTCCGAGGACCAGGCTCTCGGTGCCGACGTCGTGGGTTCCGTCCCGGCGACCACTGCCTTGCTGCGCGCGGCGGCCCTGACGGACGCGAGCGTCCTGCTGGTACCCAACGGCGTCATGCCCGACGGCGTGGAGCTGGCGGCGTTGCTGCGCTGGGCAAGCGGACCGGCAGCACCGGCCGGTTAACTGGCTCAACGCCGTTGGTAGGAGGCTGTTAGTTCAGTCCAGCCGGTTCATGAACCGGCGCACTGCTGCCGAGAGGTACGGCGCTGTCCGGCTTTCGCTCGAACCTGCGACTACCGCAGGCGTTCCGGCGGCGACCACTTTGCCACCCTTGTCCCCGCCGGCGGGTCCGAGATCGATGACCCAGTCGGCCGCGGCCACCACGTCCATTTCGTGTTCCACCACAACCACGGTGTTTCCCGAATCCACGAGCCGCTGGAGCTGCTTCATGAGCAGCCGGACGTCGGCCGGGTGCAATCCCGTGGTGGGCTCGTCGAGCAGGTACATCGTGTGCCCGCGGCGGGCCCGCTGCAGTTCGGTGGCAAGTTTGATGCGCTGCGCCTCACCGCCGGACAGCTCGGTGGCGGGCTGACCGAGCCGGAGGTAGCCCAGACCGACTTCCCGGAGGGTCTGCAAGCTGCGTGCAACGGCTGGAACGTCGGCAAAGAACCCGCTGGCAGAATCCACCGTCATGCCCAGCACCTCGGCCACGGTCTTGCCGTGATACCGGACTTCGAGGGTTTCCGGGTTGTAGCGGGAACCGCCGCATTCCGGGCACGGGCCGTAGCTGCCCGGCAGGAACAGCAATTCGACGGCGACGAACCCTTCACCTTGGCATATCTCGCAACGCCCGCCGGCCACGTTGAAAGAGAATCGCCCGGCTCCGTAGCCTCGGGCCTTGGCTTCGTCCGTCGCGGCGAACTCCTTCCGCACGGCATCGAACAGGCCGGTGTAGGTGGCAAGGTTTGACCGCGGCGTGCGACCGATCGGTTTTTGGTCCACGGTCACCAGGCGATCCACGTGGTGCAAACCCGCGACGTCACCGACCGTGGGCGCGGCAACGGGACCTGATTCGCGCGACCCGTCCCCGTGCAGTCCTGAGCCCACGACATCGGCAAGGACGTGGCTGACGAGCGTGGACTTTCCCGAACCGGACACACCGGTTACCGCAGTCAGGACCCGCAACGGCACAGACACGTCCAGGCCGCGCAGGTTGTGCCGGGTGATGTCGCTGAGTTCCAGCCACGAACATGGCGTCCTGCCGCGTCCCGTCGAGTTGTGTCCCGTCGAGTCGCTTCCCGTCCCATCACGTTCGCCGCTAGGGCCCGTGCGATGAGCGCCGTCGGGGTCCTCGCCGTCGTCGGGGTCCACCGAACCACCCACACCCGGTTCAACGGCAAGGAATGGACGCGTAAGGGAGGCCTCAACGGCTGCGAGGCCGGCTACCGGGCCGCTGTAAAGCACGTTGCCGCCCTGTTCTCCCGCTTTCGGTCCCACGTCCACAAGCCAATCCGCGTGGCGGACGATGTCCATGTTGTGCTCCACCACGAACACCGAGTTGCCGGAGGATTTGAGCTGTTGAAGCACCGCCAGGAGGGGCTCGGCATCGGCAGGGTGGAGGCCGGCGGAGGGTTCATCCAGCACGTAGACCACCCCGAACAGCCCGGAGCGAAGCTGCGTGGCGATCCGGAGCCGTTGCATTTCCCCAGGGGACAATGTGGGCGTCGCCCGGCCGAGGGCGAGGTATCCCAGGCCCAGGTCCAGCAACACCGTGATCCGCTGGAGGAGGTCGCGCGTGATTGCGACTGCTATCTCGTTGTCTTCACCCGAGGGCGCCTTGCGGGACGCGGTGCCCGCGTGCGTTAGTTCGCTCGTGGGGCGGATCACCTCGGCCAGTTCCGCCAACGGGACGGCGTTGAGCTCGGCAATGGTCTTGCCCGCGAAGGTTACGGCGAGAGCCTCGTGCGTCAGGCCGCTGCCGCCACATTGCCGGCAAGGCCCGGATTCCATGAAGCGGAGGGCCCGCTCGCGCTGGGTGTCGCTCTTGGAATGGGCCAAAGTATGCAGCACGTGGCTCCGGGCGCTCCAGAACCTGCCCTTATAGGGTTTCTCCACCCGGTCGCGCTCGGGCATGACTTCCACCACCGGCTGCTCCTCGGTGAACAGTATCCAGTCGCGGTCCTCCTTCGGCAACTTGCTCCAAGGGGTATCGACGTCGTAATCGAGATGGATGAGGATGTCGCGGAGGTTCTTGCCCTGCCATGCGGTAGGCCAGGCGGCAATGGCTCCGTCCCGGATGCTCAATGATGGATCCGGCACCATCGAGGCTTCGGTCACGGTATGTGCCACACCCAGGCCGTGGCATTCTGGGCACGCGCCGGCCGCGGTGTTGGGAGAGAACGCATCCGAGTCCAGCGGGCCGCCACCGGCCGGATAGCTGCCCGCGCGCGAGAAAAGCATGCGGAGCGAGTTGGACAACGTTGTCACCGTCCCTACCGTGGAGCGGCTGCTGGCCGTGCCGCGCCGCTGTTGGAGCGCGACGGCGGGCGGCAGGCCCGTGATCATCTCCACCTTGGGATTGTGTCCCTGCTGGATGAGGCGTCGGGCATACGGAGCTACGGATTCGAAGTACCGGCGCTGGGCCTCGGCGTAGATCGTGCCGAAGGCCAGCGAGGATTTCCCTGATCCCGAGACGCCGGTGAAGGCCACTATCGCGTCGCGCGGGACTGAGACGTCCACGTTGCGAAGGTTGTTTTCGCGGGCGCCCCGCACCCTGACGTAGCCGTCCGCGGCTATGTCGCTTGGCACGGAAATCAACGCCTCGATGGGCAGCTCGGAAACGGTCTGGGTACTCGGCATCCAAGCGACTGTATCGGCTGACAGCGGTCCTAGTCTTGCGGGGACCGCGTTTTGGACGCCGCCTCGGTTTCCTTTGCCTGGCTGTTTCCAATGCTTGCCGGCATTGCCAAGACGGCCGCCACAGTCAGCACGGCGCTGATCAATACAGCCAGGAACACTGCGGCGGAAGCTGCCACGATTGCCCGCGGATCGGCTTCACCGCCAGGGCTGGCACCATAGATCGCGTTTGCCACCGCGCCGAAAACTGCGACGCCAAGGGAGCTTCCGATCGAACGGGCGAAAAGGTTGGTCCCGGTAACAACGCCGCGTTCGTTCCATTCCACGCTGGACTGGGCCGCGATGAGGCTTGGGGTGGCTACCAGTCCGAGGCCGAGTCCCACGATGAAGCACCCGGCCGCCACCAGCAGGATGTTGGGAGTGTGCGCGGTCAGGGCAAGGACGGCAGAGCCAAGGACGGCGAGCGTCACGCCGATCATCGCGGTCCGGCGAAAGCCGATCCGCAGATAGAAGCGACCTGCCTGCGACGCGCTGATCGGCCAGCCGATGGTCAATGCCGCAAGCGCGAGTCCAGCCAGGATCGGGGAGGTGGACAATGCTCCCTCAAGGAAAGTGGGAACATACGAGGTCAATCCGAGCATGACCGCACCGACGCCGAAGGAGATCATGGCCGTGGTCACCAAGAGGCGCCGTGAGACCACCCACGGTGGGAGGACCGGCTCAGCGGCCCTTCGCTCAACGAAGACGAAGGCGCCCAGCAGCAGCGCTCCGACCACAAAGACGGTCACGCTGATGGACGAGTTCCAGGCCCACGCCTGGCCACCTTCAAGGGCCCCGAGGATGATCAGGCTGAGGGACGTCGTCAGGAGGGCGGCGCCGCCATAGTCGACCCTGTGATTCGTGCGCTCGATCTTCTCATGGAACGTCCGGATCAGCATCCATCCGGCCAAGAGGCATAGCGGGATGTTGACGAGGAATATCCCGCGCCAGATTCCGAGGGACGAGAAAACGCCACCGAGCGTGGGGCCCACGACGGAGGACACGGCCCACACGCTGGCGAGGTAACCCTGCACCTTCGCCCGCTCGCTCAACGTGTAGATATCGCCGGCAATAGTGATAGCCACCGGTTGGACAGCGCCTGCCCCGAGGCCCTGCAGCACCCGGAATGCGATGAGGGCCGGCATGCTCCACGCCACTCCACAGAGGATCGAACCGAGCAGGAACAGGGCGATGCCACCCAAGATGATGGGCTTCCGGCCAAGAACGTCTGACAGCTTCGCGTAGACAGGAACGCAGACTGCCTGCGCCAGCAAATATGCCGAAAAGAGCCAGGGGAAGGAAGTGAACCCGCCGACGTCGTGCACAATCGACGGCACCGCCGTGGCCACGATGGTTGAATCGATGGCCACCAGCCCTGTCGAAAGCATCAGGGCAATCAGGATGGGACCCCGCTCGGAGCGGAAACCTACTCCCCCGCCGGCCTCTGCCACCATGGCACCTCGTTTTCCCTAGTCCACTTCAGCACAGTGCATGCATGCTGTTCCGTCCCCGACGGCATAACCGTCCCGGTCGCCGAAATAGTCCCGGTAATTTGTCTGTGGTCAGGACCTGCCGGAGGCGTGGTCGATGCAGAAAGGCGTCCACGGCCTCGCCTCAAGCCGCCCTTCCGCAATGGCGGACCCGCACACGGCACATGTTCCGTAGCTTCCATCGACGATCCGCTGCAGGGCGGCCTCGATCTGTTCCAGTCCGGACTTGCTTCGCTCAAGGAGAGCCGAGGCCTGGGAGAGCTCGAACGCGATCGTGCTGCCTTCGGGATCGTGTTCGTCGTCGACGTTCGAATCCTGCCGGGCCACGCTGACTGACACGATGTCCTGGCGAAGGGAAGCTAGGAGGGCCTGCTTGTGGTCCCGCTCTTCCTCGAGTAGCAGCCGGAACCGCTCAATATTTTCCATGGATTGCAAGGCTATCGTGGACGTCCCGGCACTGTCACCGCTGCGCCAACGTCCGCAAGAGCTTCAGTGCTACCGCAATGGACGCAATGTCCACCCGGCCCGGTTGCGTGACCTCGGCGAAGGTGCTCTTGATCCGGCCGAGGTGTTCCTCGCGTCCGCGCTCCCACGCTTCGATGCGATCCATGGCTGAGGCTCCGGAGAGATCGCTTCCGGGCGTGGACCGCATGACGGAAGTGGTAATTTCCACGACGGCGGAATAAGCGTCGTCCCTAAGGGACGCCCGTGCAAGGGCTTCCCACCTGGTCCCGCGCGGCAGGTCCGTGATCCGCAGCAGGAGGATGCCGACGCCAAAAGCGTGAATCACCGTGTGGTACATCTCGGCGATCGTGGTGAGGGGTTCATCGACTTGCTCGGACACCAGCGAAATATCGAGGAGGGAGAAGCTTTCCAACAGGTCGGAGGCGCGGCGGCCCAGCCAAGGCGGCATCCCGGCGTCGTTCCAGTGGGCCAGCCGCGCGTTGGCGCGCTCACGGTCCGAGCCTCGCAGGAATTCCGTTGTCCGGTTCCGCAGAAGGTCCAAGGTGGGCATGATCCGCTTCATTGCCACCTCGACGGGCTGGTCCCGGTGGTCGTGGGTCACGTACCAGCGGGTAGCCCTGTCAAGGAGCCGCCGGAGCGGCCGAGTCGCCTCCACCACGTGTCCGCTGGGCATCCCGGGCGGTAGTTCGGCCAGCCCGTCCACGAACTGTTGCAAGGCGTAGGCCTCGCGGACAACCACGAAAGCCCGGGCGAGGGCAGCGGCGCTGGCGGTGGTTTCCTCGATCGCGCGGAACGCGAACGTGATCCCGCCCAGGTTGATCATGTCGTTCGCCACTATGGTGCAGATGATCTGGCGACGCAGCGGGTGGGAGTCGAGTTCGACGTCGAAACGTTCGGAAAGCTGCTCCGGAAAGTAAGCGCGCAGTACACGTCCGAACCAAGGGTCGTCAGCGAAATCGCTCGCGGTGAGTTCCTTGGCGAGCTCGATCTTCGCGTAGGCAGCAAGCAACGACATTTCAGGCGCAGTCAAGCCCTTGCCCGCATCCAGCCGGTCCTGCAGTTCCTCGTCGCTCGGCAACGCCTCCAAGTCACGGTCCAACCCGCCCGCGGCTTCCAGCCAGTCCATGAAGCGCTCAAACCCGGGCGTAAGTTCCGGGGACATGTGCCGGTCGTTGAAAAGGAGGACGTTCTGGTCGGCGTTGTTTGCAAGGACAAGGCGCGCTACCTCTTCGGTCATGGACTGCAACAAGCCGGTCCGTTCCGCGGCGCCCATCTTCCGTGCCGCAATCATGCGGTCGATGAAGATCTTGATATTGACCTCATGGTCCGAGCAATCCACCCCGGCCGAATTGTCTATCGCGTCCGTATTGATGAGGACGCCGGCCGACGCCGCCTCGATCCGGCCTCGCTGGGTCACTCCAAGGTTTCCGCCCTCTGCCACAACCCGTGCGCGGACCTGCGAGCCGTCAATGCGGATGGAGTCGTTGGCTTTGTCCCCCACCTGGGCGTTGGCCTCTGTCGATGCCTTGATATAGGTCCCGATCCCTCCGTTGTAGAGCAGGTCCACCGGCGCCTTGAGGATCGCCTGCAGGAGCGACTGAGGCGCGAGCGCACGGACACCAGGATCCAAGCCCAGGCAATCCCTGACTTCATCGCTGATATCTATCGCCTTCAATCCGCGGGAATGCACACCACCGCCGGCACTGATCAGCAAGGGGTCGTAGTCGGCCCACGACGATCGTGGAAGCCGGAACAGCCGCTCCCGTTCGCGGAAGGAAACTGCCGGGTCCGGGTCCGGGTCCAGGAAAATGTGGCGATGGTCGAAGGCCGCGACCAGGCGGATGTGCGGCGAGAGGAGCATGCCGTTTCCAAACACGTCGCCGCTCATGTCACCGACCCCGGCCACGGTGATCCCTTGCTCCTGCGGATCGATCCCGAGTTCCTTGAAATGGTGCTTCACGGATTCCCATGCTCCGCGTGCGGTGATTCCCATCTGTTTGTGGTCATACCCCACGGATCCACCGGAAGCGAAGGCATCGTTCAGCCAGAATCCATAGGAGAGCGCCAACTCATTGGCCGTGTCCGAGAACGTCGCGGTGCCTTTGTCCGCGGCCACCACAAGGTAGAAATCGTCCCCGTCGTAACGCTCCACGCCTTCCGGCGGCACCACCCTTTCCGCGTCGTCCGTGACCACCAGGTTGTCTGTCACGTCCAGGAGGCCACTGACGAAGATCCGGTAGCATTCAAGGCCCTCGGCAAACCACGCTTCGCGGTTCACGAGGGGGTCGGCGAGGTGTTTCGGGAAGAATCCTCCTTTGGCGCCCGTCGGAACAATCACCGAATTCTTCACGTTCTGGGCTTTGACGAGGCCGAGCACCTCCGTGCGGAAATCCTCGCGTCGGTCGGACCAGCGAAGCCCTCCCCGTGCCAGCGCGCCGAAACGGAGATGAACCCCTTCGACGCGCGGCGAATACACCCAGATCTCGAACTCCGGACGCGGCAGCGGTGCCGCGGCAACCGAGCCGACGTCGATCTTGAAACTCATGTGGCCCTTGTGGAGGAAATAGTTCGTGCGTAGCGTCGCTTCGACCAACTCCATGAACGTGCGCAACAAACGGTCCGCGTCCAGGACCGGAATGTCGTCAATGGCCGCCAACAACTCTTGCCGGGCCGTCCCTGTGCGCTCAGCCCGGGCCTCCGGTTCGGATCCCGGCGCGAACCTGGCGTCGAAAAACTCCAGGAGCGCACGGGTAGCCCGGGCATTCCCCACCAGGGTGTCCACGATAAAGCCATACGAATTGCTTGGCCCCAATTGCTGGAGGTACTTCGCATAGCCGCGCAGCACTGCCACGCGGCGCCAGCCCAGGCGGTCCCGAATGACCAGCGCATCAAGCCGGTCGGACTCGATCTTGCCCTGCATTGCCGCAGCGAACGCTTCCGCCATCAGCCCGCTAGTGGCCTCGGGATCCACTCCGCTTGGATATGTCACGCCAAGGTCATAGAGGAACATGTCCTTCCCGTTTGGGCGGCGCACCTCGTACGGCCTCTGGTCCAGGACCTCCAAGCCAAGGTCGTGCAGAAATGGAAGGATCTCGGTGAGGCTTCTTGGCCTGGTCAAATACAGGCGGATCCGTGCCGCTCGTTCCACTTCCCCGCTCGAGCCGGGCAACTGTTCCGGCCTGAGGTAAACCGTCAACAGCGGATCCGCAGCGGGACTCCCCTCCGGGCCACCGCCGTCGAACCTCTCAAAATTGATGATGTCCCCGACGGCGGACTCCGGCTCATGTTCCGCGCGGTAGTTCGCGGGAAACGCGTCCAACCACGACGCCGACAACCGGCTCGCCTCACTGGCGGGAAAGCGCTCGCGGATGGCTTCTTCGAGTCCATCCGACCACGGTCGGGCGGCGGAGACGAGCCGCCGCTCGAGCGCTCGTTCCTGCTCGTCGGAGATCCCTGCAAGCGAGGTCTGCGCCACGGCAGCGGTACGAAGGCGGAAGAACACCAGGACGACCGGAAGTCCGGTCAGCCGGACATCGAACTCCACCGACCCCGCTTTGAAGACATGCCGCAGTTGCTGTTCCATCAAGAGGCGGACGGCAGTGCTGTACTGGCGGCGCGGAATCATCACCGTGGCCGAGACAAGCCGGCGGGGCTCATCCATCCGGAGGAAGACGCGCGGCTTCTGCTGCACCCTCGCACGGAGCATGTCGCCCGCCAGCCGCGTGAGCCCGTCCACGCCTGTGTGGAACAGTTCTTCGCGCGGAAACGCCTCCAGGAGGGCGAGCAGTTCCTCACCCCGGTGGGACCGGAGCGGTACGCCGAGGGTTTCGCACGCGGCAAGGACCTTTTCACGAATGATCGGGATCCTCAGCACGGATTGGTGCGCGGCACCGGGCGTAAACAAGCCCAAGAACCGCAGTGCGCCCACGGCTTCCCCGTCCGGAGCGAACTCGGTCAAACGCACCTCATCGAGGTACGAGTGCCTCAGGACCGTAGACCGCTGCCCGGACGCGGCGATCCTCAAAGCTTCACCGGTCAAAGCCTCATTGATTGGAATGTCGTGCTCCGGGTTCCTCAACAATCCCAGCCCAGTGCCCGGCCGAACCGAAAGCGGCCCCCGGCCATCCGCCGTCGTGAGCTCCTCAAAGCCGAGGAACACGAAATTGCCGTGGTCGAGCCACTGGAGCAAACCCGCGACGTGTTCCGCAGGCGGCACGGCGCCGCGGGGAAGTTTCGGCGTGGAAGCAATGACTTCCGCTACCCGGCTGTGGATGCCGGCGGCGTCAGCGGCCACCATCGCCACATCGTCCAAAACGTGGTGCAACCGGTCCGTCATTTCCGCCACCGCGGCACTGTCCGCGAGCAAGCCGATTTCCGCCGCGAACCAGACCTCGTTGGCAATGTTTTTCCCCTCCGCGCCGTTGCCGGGAGACGAAACAGGATCAACTTCGATCAATGCGTGGCTCACTTCATCCCGGGAAACGCGGAACGTCGGGTGCACCAGCAAGCGGATCGGCGAGTCGTCCCGGCCCAGCTCCGCCGTGATGGAGTGGACCAGGTAGGGAAGGTCGTCCGCCACTATCGCCACGATGCTCGCGTCCAGTTCATTGAAGATACCGACGGCGGCCCGGCCGGGTTCGCGCGCGGACGCCAACTCGAGGTGGTGGCGCGCCCACGCATCAAGCGCCTCGGCGCCATAGCCGTGCAGGTCCTCCTCCGAAAGCTGCGCGAAGTAGCCTGCCAGGAAAGCCTCGCTCACTCCGGGCATAACCGATTTGCCGCGTTCCGCTGGAAAGGGGATGTCAGCCATGCCACCGCACCTCCACCGCGGGGTGACTTAGCCCGATGCAGACAGCACCGAGGGCTCCCGCTTCCATCCATCATGGCGGCAGGCACAACGACCGTCCAGAGAGCCGGGCCCCGAAAAACGTGGAAAAATTTCCGGACGTAGTGTCGGATTGGGGCAAAGCTGTTCGTCGGATAGTTGGGAAGCCGTCCAACCGGGGCGGCCCGCCAAAGGAGATGATTCGAATGCAGTACCTGGTTTCAGTAATCAACGACAACACCGACTTCGCCACCGGCAGCGAACAAGCCGCAATCGACGTGTTCAACGACCAGCTCATCGCCGACGGCAACTGGGTCTTTGCCGCCGGACTCGCCGCGCCGGAATCTTCGACCGTCGTCGACAACCGGCGCGAAGTGCCCGTGTTCACTGACGGACCATTCGTGGAGACGAAAGAGTTCATCGTTGGCTTCTGGATCATGGAGGCACCCGATTTGGACGCCGCCCTCAAGTTGGCGGCCGAGGGATCAAAGGCGTGCAACCGAAAGGTCGAGGTGCGCCCCGTCCTGCAGCCATGACGGACGTGCGGGAGGCGATCGCCCACGCCCATCGCAAGGAATGGGCACGGGTGGTCGCCTCGCTGGCCCGGCGCTTTGGAGATCTCGACATCGCCGAAGAGGCCGCTGCCGAGGCGTTCGCCACCGCCGTCGAGCGTTGGCCTGCCGGCGGCGTGCCGCCCAACCCCGGCGCCTGGCTCACCACAACGGCGAATCACAAAGCCCTCGACCGGCTGCGACGCGAAGCCAAACGCACGGACAAACATAAGGAAGCACTGATGTTGTACGACGACGTCGCCGCGCCTACCGGGACGATCGACGACGACCGGCTCCGGCTGATTTTCACCTGCTGCCACCCGGCACTGGGCATGGAAGCCCGCGTAGCCTTGACGCTGCGCATGCTCGGCGGCCTGACCGTAGCCGAAATCGCACGGGCATTCCTTGCCCAAGAGAATGCGATCGGACGCCGGATCACCCGGGCAAAGGCCAAGATCGCGGACGCCCGCATTCCCTACCGCGTACCTTCCGCCGAAGATCTCCCCCTCCGCGTCGACGGAGTGCTCACGGTCCTCTTCCTCGTGTTCAATGAGGGGTATTTGGCAACAGGTCCAAGTACCGATCCCCTCCGTCCCGGCCTCACGGCCGAGGCTATCCGCCTTACCCGGCTCCTCCACGCGCTCATGCCGGAAGACGGTGAGGTTGCCGGACTGCTGGCACTCATGCTGCTTATCGAAGCGCGCCGCACCGCCAGGGTCTCCGCCGACGGCGAACTCATCCCCCTCGATCAGCAGGACCGCCAGGCTTGGGACAGAACACTCATTGCTGAGGGGCACGGGTTGGTCCGTGGACGCTTGGCTTCCGGAGCGGCCCCGGGACGTTACCAAATCCTCGCGGCCATCAATGCCGTACACACTTCAGCCCGCGATGCACGGGGTACGGATTGGTCGCAGGTAGTGGCCCTGTACGACCAACTCGTCCTTCGGGATTCCTCGCCGATCGTTGCCCTCAACCGTGCCGTGGCGATCGCTGAGCTGGATGGCCCGGAAGCGGCGCTAGCAATAGTCGGTCGTTTGGAAGGAAGCTTGGCCGGGTATCGCGCTTTCCACGCAACCCGGGCTGAGCTGCTTCGCCGGTTGGGCCGCGAAGAGGAATCCCGTGCGGCCTACGGCGAAGCCATCCGCCTGCCCGGCAACGACGCTGAAACCGCCCACCTGACCCGGCGGCGCGAACAACTCAAGTAAGCCACGACGCCCGCTCACATCCAGCCGGGAATCCCCAAACGCCTGCGCAGCTATGACCCGCCTTTGGGGCGCCCCCGCACACGTGGCGTGAGCCACCGTCGAGCGGTGGGGGCTTGGGAAGGCCTTGAGCGGATCTTTAAGCAAACTTGATGGAACCCTGACCGGATCCCTGCACCGTCCTAAAACTGCTGCACCACTGTGGAATCACCAGCAACACAGCCACCTGACGCCCCCACAGGACAAGGACTGCAGCCATGACCGCAACATTGGACCGTCCCGCACAACGGGTCCCCCGCCACGCCGCTGCTCCGGCGGCCCCGGAATCCGGCGCGGGCAGTTCCCGTAAGCGCGGACCCGTAGCGAGAGTGCTCCGGGCCATGGTCAACGTCATCGCGACCGTGGTGATGGTCGCCGCGGTCGCAGCCTTCCTGTTCCTCGCCGTCGGACCCCGCGTCCTGGGCTACCAGACCTCCACCATGCTCACCGGCTCCATGTCTCCCCTGATCAACCCCGGCGACGTCGTCGTCACCGTACCCGTTCCGGTCTCCGAACTGAAGGTCGGGGACATCATCACGTACCACATCCCTGTACAGGACCAACGCGTCGAAACGCACCGGATCGTGAAACTGGATGTCAACAGCCAGGGCACCGCCACCGTCCAGACCAAAGGCGACGCCAACAACGGCGCCGACCCCTGGACCGCCACCCTCGCCACCCCGACGGTCGACCGCGAAATCTTCACCATCCCCCACCTCGGAAACGCCATCCGCGCCCTCCGCGACCCCCTGGTCCTCAAGGTCCTGATGTATGGCGCCCCCGCCGCCGTCGTGATCATGCTCCTGGCCTCCATCTGGCGCAAAAAGCCTGAAAACACCGCCACCGAAGCAAACCACTCGGCCTGACCAAGCACCACCCGATTCCGTCCACAGAACCTGAAAGAAAGCCGCCGACCTTGCGCACAACACGGAGCACCGAGCATACGACGACATTCGGCTCCGTCCTGGCGCCTTCAATCCGGTCCTTGCGTGCCGCGTTGCGCGCGTACGCGCTCGGCTGGCGGACGGCGGCCGCCCTGTCGGGGCTGTTCCTGGGTTCGTTCCGGCTTGGCAGGCTCACCCGCCACCGCCGCCGTATCGCGTCAAGGCAAGCCTTGCCTCCAGCCCTGGACCACGGAGCCCTCCAAAGGCTGGCACGCGAGTTGCACGATTCCGAGGCAGCCCGCCGCTTCGCCACGAGTTACGCGAGGATGCTCCCCGCCCGGGTGGAACGGATCGTCCGGGCGTTGGACCGCGGCGACAGGCACCAAGCCATGGATGCCGTGTTGAGCTTGAAGATCAGCTCCGCGATGGTCGGGGCGCTTCGGATGGAGCAGCACTGTGCCCGGCTCGAGGATGCCCTCGACAGGACGGACCACGCCGGCGCGGCTGCGGCCGGTGAAGAGGTCAGGCGACACTTGGCGGAACTGGTGAATGCACTCGGGAGCACCGCCGACTGACGATGCACTTGGAAATCAGGACGGCTCTTCGGCAGCAAGGCTCAGAAGATCGATCCCGTGCATTGCGTCTGCGGCCCGCACAAGCGCCAGGTGCGAAAACGCCTGGGGGAAATTCCCGGCCATGAGTTCCTCCTTGGTGGCGTACTCCTCACTGAGCAGGCCCAGCTCGTTGGCAAATCCCACCAGTTTGTCCATCAGGTCCTTGGCATCTGCCATTCGTCCCGTGCGGGCATATTGCTCAACCAGCCAGAAGGAGCAAGCAAGGAATGGATGCTCCCCGGGGGTGAGCCCGTCCACTCCTGTCTCGGTGCGATAGCGCAAAAGGAGCCCGTCCTGAGTGAGGAGTTCCTCCTCCAGCCGCGCAACAGTTGCGAGGATCCGTTCGTCGCTGTACGGCAGGAAGCCCACCTGGGGTATCACGAGCAAGGCTGCGTCGGCCTGTCCGCCACCGTAGGTTTGCGTGAACGACCCGATCTTCGTATCGAAACCCTCGCTCAGGATTTCCGCACGCAGCCGCTCACGCAAGCGTTCCCAATGATCTGCCGGCCCGGCCAGGCCATGGTCGCGGACGGCCCTGATGCCGCAATCGAAAGCGGCCCACATCATCACCCGGGAGTGCGTGAAATATTGCGGCTCTCCCCTCATTTCCCACAGGCCGAAGTCCTTGTCATCAATGTGCTTCTCGACGAATCCCAGGAGGATCTGTTGAAGCGTCCAGGAGAAATGGTCTTCTTTGCCTCCCGCGAGGCGCAGCCTTTCGAGCGCCACCATCACCTCCCCCACGACGTCGGCCTGGAACTGGGCCACCGCAGCGTTTCCGACCCGGACCGGCCGTGAGTCCAGGTAACCCGGCAGATGGTCAAGGGTCCGTTCCGGCAGCTCGCGTTCACCCGCAATTCCGTACATGATCTGTAGATCTTCCGGATCACCTGCAAGCGCCCGCAGCAGCCAGTTGCGCCACTGCAGGGCCTCGGTCTCGTAGCCGTGGGTGAGCATGGATTCCAGGGTCAGTGCCGCGTCGCGGAGCCAGCAGTACCTGTAATCCCAGTTCCGCGGTCCGCCGAACTCTTCCGGCAACGACGTTGTGGGGGCTGCGACAATGCCGCCCGTCTCATAATTCGTCAGCGCACGCAGTACCAGGAGGGAACGCTTCACCGCGCCTCCGTAGGGACCATCGGAGCGGCAGTGGCTGGCCCATCGCGACCAGTAGTCGATGGACTGTTCCAAGGCAGCGTCAATATCGACGGCGGGAGGGACCGGGCGATGGGATGGGAACCACGTAAATTCAAAGTCGACGACCTCGCCAGCCGCCACAGTAAATTCACCTGAATGTCCGTGCGCGTGGGCTTCCGGAAGATGTGGCCCCCTCAGCGCGACTGCGTCCGGCCCGGCCATGGCGAGAAGAACCATCCGTTGGGGCAATGTTCCGTCCTGGATCCGCCTTGTCCAAGGCACCACCGTGCCGTACCCGAGCCGGATGATGAGCTCCTGGTACATCCCCACTTGTCCTTCGAGCCCGGTAACGCGGCGAAGCACGGATGAACCGGTATGCCCTACCGGCATGAAATCGGTGATCTGGACTACTCCGGTGGGTGTCCTCCAGACTGTTTCGAGCACGAAGGTCGAATCGATATAGCGCCACTCTTCCACAACGGCTTCCGGATGCCCGGGGGCCAGCAGCCAACGCCCATGGTTTTCGAGCCCTACCAAAGAGCTGAACAACGACGGTGAGTCGAATCGCGGGAAGCAGAGCCAGTCGATGCTCCCGGATCGGGAGATGAGCGGCCCGGATTGGAGATCCGACAACAGCGCGTAGTCCTCGATGGAAGCAGCCATGGCTTTACTAAAGCACAACTGCTTTGCGCACGGCAGGGGCGTGAAGGAGCTGTTCGGAGTATGCAACGCTTGCCTGGTTCGCGGGCCGGCCACCGGGTCCAATCGCGCCGTTTGCGCCACCCTAATTCTCTTTTTGAGAACCGGTTTCCCGGCGGGAGCGTTGGTTGCGAGGACGCTCCCGCCAGGATCTTTAAGTGCGCCGGTTCGTCGTCGAACGGACGCTGGGAATAACCCAAATAAAGGAATCCCAAATTTTCAAAGTAGTTGAGGGTAATGCTCCGAATTTGGCCGAAGACCGCTCGGACTTCCGCCAATGCGTGAGGTGTTACCGGACACTAGAGGCTGCTGCGGAGGGCCCTCGGAGAGCAGACGAAGAACAGCGGCTGCTCCACTTGGGCGAACGGCACTACGAGCCACCGGCCGCCGTAGAACTCGACATACGAGTCCGAGGTGCACCGTGCGAATGCTTCTTCGCGTGTCATCGTCGTTCCTTTCACAATAGGCCCGGTGAGGGGCTGGTTTCCAATGTCAGAACTGCCAAGTCCTGGCTTTGTGATCCCAGTTACCTGCATTCCTTCCACAACAAATGTACGTCAGGGAATTCTCCAGCACGAGGTATTCAGGGATATTTTCATGAGAAATTGAGGGGCCTGAATTACCAAAGTAGTTTACATGCGTGAAACATATTGGAAACATGCCTGTAACATTCGGAATGCGCTTGCCGGGCGTGGTGCGCACGGCTCACATCCGGTCGAGGAGCCTTTGGTAGAGAGCGCGCGTGGCCGGGCTGGGCGAGACCCCGAGTTGCTCGCGAAGAAGAGTGGACAGGCGACTGTAGACCGCGAGGGCCTCGGCCACGTTTTCCTGGGCTGCGAGCGCCTGCATCAGGTAACGGTGCCCGCTCTCGCGCAAGGGATCAAGCGCGATCAACCTACGCCCTGCACGAACGGCTCCTGCAACTTCTGCGCCACCGATGCCGAGTTCGGCGGCAGCATAGGATTCCAAGGCGCTCAAGTGGATTTCACGGAGCTGATTTCTCGTCTGGTCGATCCATTCGGCGTCCTCCCCGGGCAGGAAGCCGCGTTCAGCCACAAACAGCGCGAGCAATACCGGCCCCCAGGCTCGCGCCCAGTCTTGTTGCGCGACGGCCGATTCGGCCCGATGGACAGCCTCGACGGCGGCCTCGAGGTCGATCCAGGCTCCCGGAAGGTGCAGCTGCACGGTGACGCGTCCGTTCACGGCGTCGGAACCGAAGATGTGGCGCAACTTGGAGAGGAGCGGATTGAGGCGGGCGTCGGTAGCAGCCGGTTCGGGTGAACGCCACAGTGCTTCGGCGAGTTCATCGCGGGGAACCTGGCGATGGCGGTTCACCACCAAGTATGCGAAAAGGAGGCGTCCTTGGCGTCCGGGCAGCAGGTGGTCGAGCCGGAGCCCGTCCTTTTCCACGACCAGCGGCCCGCAGATCTGGAGACGCAGACCTGGCTGCACCGTCATGACACCATGATCGCATGGGGCTTCGTCATTCCGAGGAGGCGCCACCACGTTTGGGAGGTCCATCATGGCGAAGCTCATCCGCTGCGAATGTGGTTTCATTGTCCGCGGAGAAACCGACGAGGACGTGGTGGGGGCCATCCGCGGTCATATCGCGAGTGACCATCCGGCCCTGTCGCGGTCGGTCAGTCCCGAGGATTTGCTGGGGTGGATCGAAGTGGAATAGGCGGCGCCGTTGACGCCAAGGTACCGCCAATGTGGGGCCAAGCCGGGGCCAATGGTGCCCGCGGAGAATGAGGACATGCTCATCGAACCCATCTGGCTGGCAAATCATCTCGACGATCCCACGGTCCGCGCCGTTGAAATCGACGTTTCGGCGGCTGCCTACAATCAGTGGCATATTGACGGGGCGGCACTCTGGAACATCTACGCCGACCTCAAGGACGAGCGGTATCGTCCGGTCGGCAAACCCGCTTTCGAACGGCTATTGACTCATTCCGGCATTGGGCCGGAAACCACGGTGGTGTGTTACGGATACGCCCCGGCGTTTGGATACTGGCTGCTGAAGCTTTACGGGCACGCAAAGGTCCACATCCTGAACTGCTCACGCGACGCCTGGCCCGCCGAAGGCTATCCGTGCAGCACGGAATCCCTTCAGCAGGAGATGGAGATCCCTCCATTGGCCGAACGCGACGCCGGACTGTTCGCCGACCTGCCTGCGGTGCGCCAGGCCATCGGCCGCACCGGAACCACGGTCCTCGATGTCCGATCCGAGGCCGAGTTCGTCGGCGATCGGTTCTGGCCTTCCGGCGGAATGGAGCCGGGTGGTCGCGCCGGACACATCCCGACGGCGGTACACCTGCCGTTCGGCCAGCTCTACGATGCACGTGGCGCCTTCCTCCCGGTTGAGGAGCTGCTCCGGGCGATGCCCGTGCCGGAACTTGAGGAAGAGGACGAGCTCATCACCTATTGCACGGTCGGCGGTCGCGCAGCAACTGCTTGGTACGTCCTGACCGAGATCCTGGGCCGTAAGCGGGTTCGTGTATATGACGGGTCTTGGGCCGAATGGGGCTTGAGCGCGGACACCCCGGTCGAAACCGGGAAGATCGCCACGAATGCGTAGCGTTGCCGGGGCTTCCATTCGGGTAGGAGCCACCCCGGCCGCCCGTTAGTACACTTCTCGGCAGGATTGGTTGCAGAAGGAGAGTTTGATGAGCGAAAAATTGCGCTGGGGCATCCTGGGCAGCGCGCGTATCGTCCGCAAGACAATTCCGGCGTTGCAGGCAACGAGGAACGGCGAAGTGGTGGGCATTGCCTCCCGCACCGAAGAGAAGGCCCGGCAGTACGCCGGCAAGCACGGCATCCCGCAGGCATTTGGTTCCTATGGGGCACTGCTTGCCTCACCGGACATCGACGCCGTCTACATACCCCTGCCCAACACCCTGCACCTCGAATGGATCCTGAAGTCATTGGACGCGGGCAAACACGTGCTCTGCGAAAAGCCGCTGGCGATGAGCGCGTCCGAGTGCGAGACGATCGCGCGCAAGGCTGACGAGACCGGACTGAAGGTCCTCGAAGGCTTCATGTACCGCTTCCACCCGCGCTTCGAGAAGCTTCAGGAACTGCTGGCCGCGAACGCAGTGGGCGCCTTGAAGTTCATCCACGTCGCCCATTCCTTCGATGCGGGCGGGGACGACAACATCCGCTGGTACACCGGCCTCGGCGGCGGGGCGCTTTTCGACACCGGCTGCTACTGCGTCAACGTGTCCCGCATGGTCACTTCGGAGGAGCCGGAACATGTTGCTGCCTTCGGCAACTACCGCGATGCCAACGATGAAGGACGGATCGACACCAGCATTGCCGGCATGCTTCGCTTCCCTGGAGGTTCAACAGCGCTCTTTGACACCGGCGTGAACCTTGAGCGCCGCAACTTCCTTGAGGTCACGGGAACCGAGGGTCGGCTTTACCTCGAGAATCCGTTCAGCCTGCTCGAAGAAGATTCGGTCCTGGAGGAACACCACTTCGGGCGGGACCCGGTTTACCACCAGGTCAAGGGCGAAAACCATTTCGTGCGGATGGGCGAGCACTTTGCCGACAGTGTCCTCAACGGCACACCGCTCCGCTACGATCTCGCGGACGCCGCCAACAATGCCCAGGTCCTGCAGGCACTCGACGCGACCGCGCGGGCGCAGGACCGGGCAGCCGAATACGCGCCCCGTTCGAGCAGCGGAGTGCGCTGACCCGGCTTCTTTTCGGAAACATCAGTCGATAACAAAGGGTCGCCGGCAAGCTGCCGGCGACCCTTTGTTGCTACTGCGTATCCGCTTATCAGGCGGGAACGTCGAAACGCTGCCCTTCCGGCTTCGACGGAAGGATCGTGAAGATGAACAGGGCCAGTCCCCCGAGGACCGGGACAAGGCCGAGGAGGACCATCCATCCGCTGAAGTTCACGTCGTGCAGGCGGCGGACAAGGAGGGCGATGGACGGAACTATGACTGCCAGGCCCCAGATGACAAGGAGTACGACGCCGATCACGGCACCGGGACCCGGAACCACGGCGCCCGAGTCGCTGACGGTAGCACCGGCAGAGCCGGCAACAGACATGATGATGTTGAGAACGAGGCTCACGACTGTAGAGATGAGCATCCACCACCAGTATTCGCTGCGGCTGGCCCGGCCGGTGAACGTGGCGTACTTCTTGAAGAACCGGCGAGCTGCCTCACCGATGGGAGCGCCGTAGTACGGCGCCCACAGCGGGACGGTGCCACCGGCTTGGGTAGCTTGTTGCTGCTGGTATGACAAAGGATCTCCTTCATAGGAACAATTGACGAGCCTTATCGTAGGGGTCCAAAACCGCCACCAAGTTGTCCTGAAGGTGAAATCGGGACGGCGTGTCGGAGTACGACGGCGGGTTCCCGGCCGCCGTCGTACGCTGCGGAAGCCTGGTGCCTGGAAGGCAACTTTCGGGCACACTGGTGCCGTGAGCGGAATCAGGTGGGTGCTGCACGTCGATCTCGATCAGTTCATCGCTGCTGTGGAAGTGCTCAGACGGCCGGAGCTCGCCGGCAAACCCATCATCGTTGGAGGCCGTGGCGATCCGACGGAACGCGCGGTGGTGTCCACCGCATCCTACGAGGCCAGGGCTTTCGGGGTCGGATCCGGAATGCCCCTGCGCATTGCGGCCCGGAAAGTACCCGACGCCGTGATCCTTCCCGTCGACCATGAGGCCTACCTCGCTGCGTCCGAGACCGTGATGGCCGCCCTGCGCGAGCAGCCTGGCGCCGTCGTTCAGGTTCTGGGCTGGGATGAGGCCTTTGTGGGCATCGAAACGGAGTCCCCGGAAGCCTATGCCAGGCAACTGCAGGCCGCGGTCCTCGAGCGGACGCAACTTCATTGCAGCGTGGGAATTGGCGATACCCTGGTCCGCGCCAAGGTGGCTACCGGCTTCGGCAAGCCGGCCGGCGTCTTCCGCCTTACTTCGGACAACTGGCTTGATGTGATGGGCAATCGTCCCACCAAAGAGCTGTGGGGCGTCGGGGCCCGGGTGTCCGCGCGGCTTTCAAAGCTGGGCATCACCACGGTGGCCGAACTCGCCGCCGTCGATCCCCAGGAGCTTGTGCCGGAATTCGGGCCCAAGATGGGACCTTGGTATGCGCAGCTTGGGCGGGGGGACGGCGCCAGCGAAGTGGACGACACGCCGTGGGTTCCGCACGGGCACAGTCGCGAGACCACGTTCCAGCGCGACCTGCTAGAACCCGCCGAAGTGGACAACGCCGTCAGGGAACTGACGGCGCGGGTCCTCGAAGACGTGGCCGCCGAAGGCCGTCCGGTGATCGGATTGACCCTCAAGGTCCGGTACGCACCGTTCGTCACCAAGACGCATGCGAGGAAGATTCCGGAGACTTTCGACCCGGAAACCATCCTCGCCCGGACCTTGGACCTCGCTGCCGCAATCGAAGCAGGCCGACCCATCCGCCTCCTGGGGCTGAGGGCCGAAATGGCGATGCCTGAGGATGCCAGGGCCGGACATACTCCGACCCGCAGCGGATGGTGAGCCCCACACGCCAAATGTCTGTGACGAGAATGACTGCGGGCAAGGCAACAAGTCCCCTCCATCGCAACTAATATATTAGATATATCTTTCTCCTCCCGCACAGTGCTTGCATGTCGTGCCCCGCTTTTGAAAGGCAACCATGGACGTTCTATGGGAAATCGCCGGTTGGTTTGGTGCCGTCCTCATCCTGGCCGCGTATCTGGCCGTCTCCATGGGCTGGTTGAAGACCGGCCGGCGCTTCCAGGCGGCGAACCTGGTGGGTGCGTGCGCTTTTATCGTCAATGGCTCCGTCCACGGGGCGTGGCCGTCGGTGGTAACCAACATCGCATGGTTCCTCATTTCCCTGATAGCCCTCCTGCGCATGAAATCAGGAAAAGTCCCGGCTGAAGCAACCGAGGAAGCTCCCCAGGTGCAGTTCCCAGGCGTCCCTGACACCACGGGCCAACTTGCTGTTGTCGAGGCCATCTCGTCCGCGGTCCACGGCGACGGCGACGCCCACCACGGCACGGCCAACTCCCGGGTCCTGCCGCAGGCGTGAGCTGCCGTCCCGCCGTCGTTATCGGCGGCACGGCAACCTGAATCGGGGACTCAAAGAGCCGTAAAGCCGATCGCGCAGAGTTCCTCGCGTCCCTCAGGACTGATGTCTTGGGGCCCCTAGCCCTGCAGCCACTCACGGTTCAGCACGAACGCGAACCAATCGGCCGGTTGGAACGGGCACATTGGCCTCTTGACCGTCGGCCCCAACGGTGCCGTAATGAAATCGTCCGGTGTGGCACCTGAAGCAGCGTCCTCGCCGGCGGACTGAGGAGACGATCATGGACGTATTGGAATCCGTGTCCAAGGGAATGCGGGTTGTTGATCTGGCCGGGAAGGAAATCGGCACCGTCGAAAAAATCGTTCCGCCGAACGAAAAAGCGGAACTCTACGAAGAATCCGTCACCGCCTCGGAGCAAGACCTGATCAACCTCGGACTAAGCTCCATCTTCGGCAAGGAGCCGAAAGTCCCTGAAGTGATGGCACGCCGGCTGTTCCACGCGGGGTACATCAAGATCGATACTCATGGTTTCTGGACCAGCGGCTGGTACGCAGCTGCCGATGCGATCACGCGGGTCGAGGAGGGAACGGTCTACCTGAGCCTGACAAGCCATGACCTTGCCGCCCAGGTTTGACCCGCGCTGCTTCCTCGCATGAGTCGGCGTCCACCCGGCTCAAGAGCGATAGAACCCGGCATCGATATCGGCGATCAGTCCCGGGTGCCGCGGTTCCCATCCAAGGACCGAGTGCGTGAGCGCCGCCGTCGCCGGCTGGTCGATCGAGGCGAGCCCTCCAAGGAATCCCAGCGATCCGGCGTCGACAGGCCCGGCTGGCAAGCCCAGGCTGCGGCCGAGCGCTTCGGCGATTTCCCGCAACGGTAGGCCAACGTCACCGACTGCGTGCAACACCGAACCGGCCGGCGCCGATTCGACGGCGAGCCGGTAGAGGTGCGCAGCGTCGCGGACATGCACCGCGGGCCAGCGGGCGCTCCCGTCAGCAACGTATCCGGCCACTCCGTTTTCTACGGCGATTCCGGCCAGTCGAGCGACGAAGCCGTGGGAGTCGCCGTCGCCGTGCACCGATCGCGGCAAACGTACCACCGAGACCCGCACTCCCTCGCGGGCCAGCGCAAGCGCTGCGTCCGAGACCGCTTCACGCCCGGCGGCCATGGTGTCCGGGGCCGCCTTGTCTTGTTCCGTCGCGGGCCTGCCCGGCACGGGCGGCGTGCCGGAGGTGACAACGAAAGCTTTCCCGGTCCCCTTCAGTACCTCGCCGAACGCAGCCACCGCCTCCGCGTCGCCCGCCACAGCCGCGGCGAAGTCGGAGAAGTCGTGGCGGAATGCCAGATGCACCACAGCATCCGCGGAACGGGCGGCATCCTGCAGCACCTTCAGATCATCGAGGCCTCCCCGTACGGTTGAGGCACCCGCGGCTTCAAGCTTGAGCGCTGAAGCGTCGGAACGGGCCAGGCCAAGTACCTCGTGCCCGGCGGCGAGCAACTCGGGGACAACAGCGGAACCCACCCAACCGGAGGCTCCCGTGACAAATACCCTCATGCGAAACTCCTCTGATGTCAGTGACTGCTATCAGTCTAGCAAGCCATGGCAGTCAGTGCTATCGCTTAAAATGGTGGACATGGGACGTTGGGAGCCGGACGCGCGGGGACGCCTCGCGCAGGCCGCATTCGAGCTTTATGCCGAGCAAGGATATGAACGCACTACTGGTGCCGAGATCGCCGGGCGGGCCGGGATGCATGAGCGGTCCTTCTTCCGGCTCTTTTCGGACAAACGGGAAGTACCGTTCCACGGAATGGAGCAAGTCGCACTGGAATTCGCCTCAAGCATCCGGGAGGCGCCGCCGGAAGCGACAGCCATCCAAGCAACCCGCTTGGCTGTCGAAGAACGGTGCCGCCTCATTCAACAAAGCCGCGCGCACGCAAAACTCCGCCGCGAGGTAGTCTCCGGAAGTGCCGACCTCCGCGAACGGGACCTTGCAAAGCACGGCGAACTGGTCGATGCCATCGCCGCGGTACTGCAGGAGCGCGGGACGGACAAAATGGCGTCCACCTTGGTCGCGGAAAGTTGCGTCATGGGGATGCGGATTGCCGTCGGCGCCTGGCTCGACCGAGACGAAGACAGCGATCTCGTGGATGTGTTTCGCGCCGCAATGGCCGAACTTGCCGCCCTCCTCGAAGGCTAGGGTCCGCGCCGGGCCAGTGCGGGGCGCCGGACCGCCCGGCGTGCGCCACGCCGCCCGCACGGTTACCAGCGCCCGGTTGAGGGCATCAGGCAGAATATCCCCCATGGGGGTTGGAACGAAGCGAGAGTCGCCGCAGCCGCGCCCGACGAATCTTCGCTCGCAGCGGCGCGGAAGCTGGCCCGGCCGGGGCCGTGGTCGGAAACCGGCAGCAACGATGTCCTTGTCTGGGGCAAATGCCAAGGCAGTGGTAAAACCCCCTACCAAGTGAGCGTGGACGTCAACGCACCCGCGTACCGATGCACATGCCCCAGCCGAAAGTTCCCCTGCAAGCACGCGCTGGCGCTGCTCCTCATGTGGGCACGCGGCGAGGCAGCCGACGCCGGGACGGACGCCGCGGACTATGCCCGGGAATGGGCGGAGCAACGGGCCGACCGCGCCACTTCCCGTGGGCAACGGCAATCCGGGCGGTCGGTAGACCCCGCAGCCCAGGCCAAGCGCCTCGCCCAGCGTGTGGAACTCATGGACGCGGGAATCGCCGATTTTGCACGCTGGTTGACGGACTTGGTGCGGACTGGGCTCGCCGCCGCACGGAACCAACCCTATTCCTGGTGGGACGGCGTGGCAGCGCGCTTGGTAGATGCCCAGCTTCCCGGCTTGGCGGAACAGGTCCGGGCGATGGGTTCGGACGTCCACGCCCGCGCCGATTGGGCCGATCATCTGCTCTTGCGCGCAGGACGCTGGTGGTCCCTGACCAAGGCCTGGGGAATCCGCGGACAGCTGGCCCCCGACGAACTAGCCGACCTCCGGATAGCGCTTGGCTGGACGGTGCCGTCGTCCGAGGTCCAAGGTACCGAAGCGCTGGCCGGTCCTTGGCTCGTACTTGGCGCCCACCGGGGTGATGATGGGCGAATCCAGCAACAGCGGACCTGGCTCCGCGCGCCCGACGGAACGGTCGTCGTCGTCCTCGATTTCGCAGCGCGCGGCGAGGCGCTCGCGACGCCGCAATTGGCGGGGGCACTCGTGGACGCAACCGTGGCGCGGTACCCCGGCTCCGAACCCCGACGCGCGAGGTTCACCTCGTCCCTCGCACCTCGGGGCATGGCCACAAGTTTCGGCGAAGTGGGCACTATTTCCGAAGCTTTGGAAACGGAATCGGCCGCCGTGGCCCTCTCTCCGTGGCGCGAACGCCACCCGGTGCTACTGGGTGGCGTCCGTGTCTGCCCCGAAGGCTCCGGCTGGTTGTTGGACGGATCCGGGAACTCGCTCCCCCTCGTCGACGCGCCCTTGGACTCGCTCCTGGCGCTCACAGGAGGCCACCCCGTCGACGTCTTCGGAGAACTCGAGGACGGACGTGTACGGCCCCTGTCCGTCGTCGTCGACCACGCGGTGGTGATTCCATGAGCTGGTTGGCCGAAATCCGGACTTCGGCCCTCATAGGCACGGCCCGGCACGCCGTACCGCCTCCACCCTCAAGCCTCGGGTTCCGGCCGCCCGAAGGACAGTCCCCCGAAGAGCTGCTGCTGGACCAAGCAGCCTTGGCTGACGTCGCCACCCGCGCAGCCCGGCACCTGGTCGGAACGGAGCCAGCCGCGCCGGTACCCGCATCCGCGGACGAGACGCCGGAAGCGTCCAGCGAGGCAGCCCGGCTGCTCGACCTCCTGCTCAACCAGCCTCCGGTCGGCACGGAACTTCGAAACCAGCTCGTGGCGGACTGGCTGCACCTCGCCGAAGCATCCGGACGGAGGGTTCCGCACAGGCTGCTGCCGGCCCTCCTCTCCCTCGCGAAAACAAAACCCGCCATCGGCGAGCATTTGCATCCGTCCATCGGAGTCCGCGGACGGTGGCTCCAAGACCTGGGGCGCGCCAATTCCGCCCCGCTTTCGCCGCGGATCAGGCACTGGGCTGAACTGGCGGGCGCGGAAGCCCTGACCGAATTCGCGCAGCTCCGGTTCAACGACCCCGCTACCGCGCGCGATGAGCTGGACCTGCACTGGGAAAGCCTCGGCGCACGCGAACGCGCGGCCCACCTGGCTGCCCTCTCCACCAAACTCCACAGCGACGACGAAGGATTGCTGGAGCGCGCCTTGGACGACAAAGCGAAAGGCGTGCGGGAGGCTGCCACGGACCTCCTCGACCGGCTCCCCGAAAGCGCCCGCGCCCGCCGCATGGCCGCCCGCTTGCAGCCGTTGATTCATTCGAAAGGATTCCTGCGCAAGAAAATCGACATCGACCTGCCGCCCGCGCCGGACGCCTCGGGACTTCGTGACGGGATCGCACCGGATCCGCGCGCGGGAGAGCCGAACCGGCTCGCACGACTCCACGCGATCATCCGCGGCGCGCCGTTGGACGTGTGGACGACGGCGAGCGGCCAAGGGCCGGCGGCAACCCTCACCCAGCTTGCCGGAGAAGAGCGCGTCGTCGATTCGATAGCCGCCGTTGCCGCGTCCCGCGGTGACCTTGAGTGGGTGCGTGCCCTGACTGAGAGCCGACAAGACGCGCGGCTCCTGGGTCTTTTGCCACCCGACGAGCGTGAACATTATCTCGAAAGGTATCTCCGGGCCGGATCCGTCCAGCCGTCGCTGCTCGTACCACTGCTGGGCGAACTCCCCCGGCCCTGGGGTTCCGGCTTGGCCGATGCCGTGCTGGAGCGCGTCTGTGCCAAGGAAGGCAGTCCCCTGGCGGCGATGCTGTCGGCCGTCCTGCCCATGGCCCTGCCGCAGGATGTTGCGGAGAAGTGCCGCCGCCTTGAGAAATCCGAAGACGCCGCACGTCGTCGATTGCTCAGCGACGTTGTCCAATACCAATCATTCCGACAATCCCTGACGGAGGCTTTCCGATGACCGATGCCCAAGACACCGCTACGGTCCTTCGCGCGCATGCCGAAGACGCCTACGCCGAGGAACTGGAGGCCCTCGCCGCCGTCGACGACCGGCCCCGGCCACCCAGTTGGAAGCTGTCGCCGTGGGCCGTGACCACCTACGTCCTCGGCGGCACCCTCCCGGACGGTACTTCGATCAGCCCGAAGTACCTGGGTTCGGCACGACTGGTCGAAATCGCCGTTGCGTCACTCGCCACCGACCGTGCACTCCTCTTGCTCGGTGTTCCGGGAACGGCCAAGACGTGGCTCAGCGAACACCTCGCCGCCGCCGTCTCGGGATCGTCCACCCTGGTGGTGCAGGGCACCGCCGGAACACCGGAAGAGGCACTGCGGTACGGCTGGAACTACGCCCGCTTGCTCGCCGACGGCCCATCCCGGGCTGCGCTCGTTGCCGGTCCGGTCATGCGGGCCATGGAAGAAGGCAGCCTGGTCCGCGTGGAGGAACTCACCCGGATTCCTTCAGACGTGCAGGATTCCCTCATCACGATCCTCAGCGAAAAGACCCTGCCCATTCCCGAACTGAACGCGGAAATCCAGGCGCGCAAGGGTTTCAACGTCATCGCAACCGCCAACAACCGGGACAAGGGCGTCAACGATCTCTCCTCCGCGCTGAGGCGACGCTTCAACACGGTGGTGCTGCCGCTCCCGGACAGCCTCGACCAGGAAGTGGAGATCGTCGCCACCCGGGTCCGAAGCCTTGGTGCTGCTTTGGAGCTTCCCGCCGATCTGGCGGCGCTCTCCGAGATCCGCCGCGTGGTGACAGTCATGCGGGAACTCCGCGCGGGCGTCACGGAAGACCGGCGGTCCACCTTGAAGTCGCCCTCGGCCACCCTGTCCACGGCGGAAGCAATATCGGTCATGATGAACGGGCTTTCACTCGCCGCCCACTTCGGTGACGGAACCGTACGGGCCCACGATGTCGCCGCAAGCCTGGTTGGCGCTGTGGTCAAAGATCCCGTCCAGGACCGCGTGATCTGGCAGGAATACTTGGAAACCGTGGTCCGGAACCGTCCCGAGTGGAAAGACCTCTACCGGGCCTGCCGCGACCTTGAGGTGTTGAACTGAGCAATGGCGGAGGTCCATGTCCTCGGAATCCGGCACCACGGACCCGGATCGGCGCGTTCAGTCGCTGAAGCCCTGGCGGTCCTCCGGCCGGACACGGTGCTCGTCGAAGGTCCGCCTGAACTCGACCAGGTCCTGCCGTTCGTCGCCGACGCCGAAATGCAGCCACCCGTGGCCGGCTTGATTTACGCCGTCGACCAACCCAGGCTCGCGTCCTTCTACCCCATGGCCAGCTTCTCGCCTGAGTGGGTGGCGATCCGCTGGGCGCTTTCGGTCGGCGCCGAGGTGCGGGCGATCGACCTGCCGGCGGCAAACGCCTTCGCGCTCCGGACCGAAAACGAGACTGAAGAAGCGGTAGGCGCGCAGCCGTCTTCAGTGCCGCCGTCGTCTTCTGTGCCGCCGTCGTCTTCTGTGCCGCCGTCCGGTGACGACGGCGGTGGGCCGGCCGACCTTGGTCAGTCGCCGGCCGCCGAGCCGGGCGGGTCGCCGCCCGAACCGTATCGCCCGGACGCGATCGCCCTTCTTGCGGAAGCCGCTGGATACAGCGACCCTGAGCGCTGGTGGGAGGACGCCGTCGAACACCGCAACGCCGGGCCGCTCGACCGGTTTGCCGCCGTCGCCGAGGCCATCGCCGAAATCCGCGCCGTCGACGAAAGGCCCGCCAACCACCCGGACGTCGTCGAGAACCAGCGCCGGGAAGCGGCGATGCGGCGAATCCTGCGCTCCGTCATCAGGGAAGGACGCGAGCGGATCGCGGTGGTGTGCGGCGCTTACCATACCCCCGCGCTGATGCCCGCTGCTTTCCCTCCCGCCTCCGCCGACAACAGGCTTCTCGCCAATTTACCGAAAGCCAAGGTCGCGGTGACATGGGTCCCGTGGACATCCGACCGGCTGAGCCGGCGCAGCGGTTACGGTGCCGGTGTCACCGCTCCCGGCTGGTACGAACACCTATTCGCCCACTGGTCCGCCCAAGATGAAACCGTGGATGTATCCACCACGTGGCTCGTCCGAGTGGCCCGCGCCTTGCGCAAGGAAGACCTCGACGCTTCCACCGCTTCGGTGGTGGAGGCCAACCGGATGGCGGACGCCCTCGCCGCCGTACGCGGACGGCCGAGCCCCGGACTGGCGGAATTGGACGACGCCGCCCAATCCGTCCTATGCGATGGTTCACCATTGCCCCTGGAGCTCGTGTACCGCGAACTCACCGTTGGACCGGGACTGGGGAACGTCCCCGATTCAGCACCGGCAGTGCCGCTCGCGGCGGACATCACCGCGGCACAACGCAAGCTGCGGTTGAAAGCAAGCGCAATGGAAGAAATCGTGGCGATCGACCTGCGCAAACCAAGCCAACTTGCCCGTTCAGTCCTGTTACACCGGCTCTCTTTGCTCGGAGTGGACTGGGGCACACCCTACGACACCGGCCGCACCACCGGCACCTTCAAGGAAGCCTGGGCACTGCAATGGAAGCCGGAACTCTCCGTGGCCATCGTGGAAGCCAGCCGCTTCGGCACAACAATTGCGTCAGCGGCTGCGGCATGCGTGTCCGACCGTGCCGGGAACGCAGCGGACCTGGCCGAACTCAGCGAGCTGCTCGCCACCTGCCTCCTCGCGGACCTGCCGGAAGGAATCAGCGCGGTGACGGACGTCCTTGCGCAGCAAACCGCGCTCCAGCAGGACATCCCGGCCCTGCTCAAGACAATTGCTCCGCTCGCCCAAACGTGCAGGTACGGAAACGTCCGCGGAGTCGATGTCACGGACGTGCGCAAGATTCTGGACGCCACCGTGGTCCGCGCCAGCGTCGGCCTCCCGATCGCCTGCGCCGGCCTGGATGACGACGCCGCGCTCGCCATGCGACGCGCCATCGATTCGGCCCAACACGGCCTGTCCCTGTTGCCCGAATTGCCACTGGACGACTGGCACCAAGCCCTCGCCGCCGTCGCACGCTCGGACCGGCTGCACGGTTCCGTCGCCGGCCGCGCAACAAGGCTGCTGCTTGATGCGGGCCTGGTGGAAAGGGACGACGTCGCAGGGAGGCTTAGCCGCCGGCTTTCGGTCGCAACGCCGGCGCCGCAGGCCGCGGCCTGGCTTGAGGGACTCCTGTCCGGGGACGCGGTCCTCCTGATCCACGACCATCACCTTCTCCAGATCGTCGACGGCTGGCTCGCCGGAGTCCAGGACGACGCGTTCGACGACGTCCTGCCGCTCTTGCGCAGGACGTTTTCAGCCTTCAGCCGCGCGGAACGCCGGGAAATCGGCGAGCAAGTCAGCCGTGCGGCAGACATCACCCAGGCTGCCGAACCAACCGCGGACCTCACCTCCGCCGGGCCGGCGCTCCGTACCATGGCCCGCTATCTCGGATGGGAGGAGGTCGCGTGACGGACGCGGATCCCGAAACACGTGACCGGCTCGCCCGCTGGAGGTTGGTACTCGGCGGCGAGGACGCGGACGGCATCACAAGGGCCGATGGCTCGGGTGTGCTGCTCTCCGCTGCCGACGCCCGACGCGACAAGACGCTGGAAGACCTGTACGACGCACCGCGGAAAGGGCCTGGCGGCCTGGGCGCTTCCAGTCCCCGGGTGGCGCGGTGGCTCGGCGACATCCGGGGATACTTCCCGTCGTCGGTGGTGCAAGTAATGCAGGCCGACGCCATGGATCGGCTGGGATTGCGGCACCTGCTTCTGGAACCGGAAATGCTTCGCACCGTCCAGCCCGATATCGGCCTCGTGAGCACGCTCATCGGACTCGGCCGGGTGATCCCGGAACAATCACGCGAGAGCGCCAGGGCAGTGGTCCGCGCGGTGACCCGCCAGCTTGAGGACCGCCTGAGGGCCAAGACGATCCAAGCGGTGTCCGGAGCACTGGACCGCGCGGCACGGACCCGGAGGCCCCGGCATCGGGACATCGACTGGAACAAGACCATCGCGGCCAACCTCAAGCATTACCAACCGGACTACCGCACGGTGGTGCCCGAACAGCTGGTCGGATACGCACGGCGCAGCACCGAGATCCAGCGCGAAATCATCCTCTGCATTGACCAGTCAGGCTCGATGGCCGAATCAGTCGTGTACTCCAGCGTCTTCGGCGCAGTGCTCAGTTCACTGAAGTCCGTGCGCACCCGCCTGGTGGTTTTCGACACCGAGGTGGTGGACCTGACCGAGGACCTGGACGATCCCGTGGATGTGTTGTTCGGCGTTCAACTCGGCGGAGGCACCGACATCAACAGGGCGCTCGCCTACTGCCAAGAGCAGATCACCCGGCCGGGAGAGACGATCCTCGTCCTGATCAGCGACCTTTACGAAGGCGGAATAGCCGAAGAAATGCTTCGGCGGGCCGCCACGATAGTTGGATCGGGGGCAACCATGATCGCGCTGTTGGCCCTGAGCGACAATGGCCACCCCACGTTCGATTCAAACCACGCCGCGAGCCTTGCCGGCGTCGGAGTCCCCGCTTTCGCCTGCACCCCCGACTTGTTCCCGGAACTCATGGCGGCAGCAATAGAACGCCGTGACGTGGGCGATTGGGCCGCTTCGCACGACATTCCCACTAGCCACGAAAGGTAGCAGGCTCCGCATGGCCCGTTCGGGGTGGGCCATGCGGAGCCTGCCCGCCTCAGAGCGATGTCAGGATTCCGCTCAGGATTCCGCGCCGCCGTGCAGCCCGTCGTCGCTGCTGTCATCTTCCGGGCCCGTACCGTCGCCACCTTCACTGCGGTCCGACAAATCCATGTTGCCGCGGGCTTCATCCATGGTCGGCTCGCCGGCCGGGACGCTGTAGGTGTCCGGGCGGATTCCGCGTGACTGTTCCTCGATCAACGCTTGTTCCTCGCTGAAGCGGATCACGTTTGCCTCGTCGCCTGCATCGCCTGGGAGATCTTCGCGTACCTCGGACGGATCGGGAATGACGAATCCGGCCTCCGGCTCTTCCTTGGGGTGGTTCATGTCCTTGCCTCCTGCTCTTTGCTGGCTTGGCCTTACCACCACCGTAGCCCTTGGAAGGCCGGGATACCAAGCAGGCTTAGTATCTTGGGGGCCGGAATTCGGGAAGCTCCCGCTAGAACTTGTCCGAAGAGTCGACGCTCTCCCCTACCGTCGTCACGGGGGCCACGTTCGGGTCACCACCGACGGATCCGATGAACGCCTGAATCTCGGAATCACCGAAGAATTTCTGGTACGCGTCCACCGATTCCCATTCATCGACCACCAGGACAAACCCGTCGCCAATTCCGAACTGATGATGGAGAGCGCCGGCGGCCCTGCCCCGCTCGCCCCATGCGCGGAACTCATCCGCACGTTCCTCGAGCGCTTTGGTGAATGCGTTTGTATCACCGGACACCTTGGTTGTGATGATGACGGACATGGCCACGACCTCCTATGGACTGCGTTCTAAAAGTGACGATGATCACGCCAGTGAGCACAAGGCAAAATTACGCCCGGAAGCCGGTTTAGGCGAGGCCTTGCAAGGAGTTTCCTGCCGCAGGCCCCGCCCCGCCCAATCAGCGCACGAGTGGTTTCCCAAGGGGCAATCCCCGGCCCCCGGTCTGGCTCCACATGACATCGACATACAGGTAAACGGCCACGGCGACGAAAGCGAAGGTAAACCAGCCCCCGAGATTTATCATGCTGGCGTTGTTGTCCACGGTGCCGATAAGCAGCAGCACGAGTGCGGCATCAACGAACACAAGCATGAGCGTAGTGGTCCACGGGAGGCGTAGCGTCACAAGCGTGAGCAAGGCGAACGCGAAGAGCCAACAAATCAACCAAAGCGATTGGGCATTCACGGCTTGTTCGGCGGTAATGCCGTACCAACCATTGATAAGTCCGAGTGATAAGGCAGAGTAGCTCGCGAAAAAGCCGAAGAACAGCGCGAAAACACCGGCCGACGCGTTCTGGCCGAGCGCGCAGGCCCAGACCGTTGCCAACAGCAGGCCGACCGCCGAGGCGGCGACCGCCGTCGGCAAAGCGACCGCGGCTGCACTCGCCGGAACAAAGCCGGTGTTGACCAGGCCAAGACCGAACGCCCCGGTTACGGCCATGGGGATTCCGACTATGCCGGGTGTGCCTGCGAGGGGGCCGGACGGCGTTTCAAGCTCTTGGGAAGTGACGGCAAAGGACAGGTCGTCAATAACAGACGTATTGGGCATGGCAGGGTTTATTCCTTTCCATAAAGGGAACTGCATTGTTTGGAAAACAGGGGTTCCGAAAAAGATCGAGGGAGGGTTCCAGATGGACGACAACCTCTTTCTCAGTGTGGATTACGTCACAAATATTGGGCATCCGTGGCCATTACGGATTTCTCCACGGAGGACGGCACGGATTGACCTCGGTGTTGACAACCGCAATTCTGATAACACACTCGGCCCGGGTCAGCCGCGGCCCCCGTGCTATCAGAAAGCGCAGTCATGAACCGCACGCGAGTTGAAGTTGGCCAATCCGCCCAGCTATCCCGGAACATCACAGCCCGGGACATCGAGCTATTCACAGAAATCAGCGGTGACCGCAATCCGATCCACTACGACCTGAAGTCGGCGCAAAACTCGCGCTTTGGCGGGATCGTGGTGCAAGGCGGAGTCACGAGCGCTATTTTGAACGCCGTCGTCGCGGAGAAGCTGCCCGGTCCGGGCACGGTATTCCTCAACGTCAATTGGGATTTCAAGGCGCCTGTGCGCCCCGGGGATGTCATCACTGGACACGTCGAAGTCACGGAAACCCGCGAAGACAAACCGATCACCAAGCTCCGGACCTGGGTTGTCCGGGACGACGGCATAGTGGTCCTGGACGGCACTGCCGTCTGCTACACAATGGACCTCGGCGCAATCGATGATTGATCTTGACGGCGCCTAGCGCCCGAAAGAACGAGGCCCGAACTAAGGCCGGCGCTCGCCAATGGATTTAGACAACTCCGGCTCCTGGACTTCTCCAAGGAATCCGCCGAGTCCTGCTTCCAGCGCCCATTTCCGCACTTGCGCTACGTCGTCCTGGATCTGGTCCACTAGTTCGTCCGTGCCGGAGAACTTTCGCTGCGGACGAATGAGGCTTCGCAACGTCACCACGACTGTCTTCCCGTAGAGGTCCCCCGTGAAGTCCAGAAGGTTGGCCTCAAGCAGTCGGTGGCCATGGGAGTAGTAGGTAGGGCGGTCGCCGACGGACACGGCAGCAACGTGTAGCGAACGGCGAAACAGGGGGCCTATATGGACCGTACCTGCCCAGACGCCCTTGGGCACCGTTTCTTCCGGGACGGCGATATTGGCCGTCGGAAATCCGAGAAGCCGTCCACGATGGTCTCCGTGGTCCACCACGCCCGTGACCTTGAGGAAGTCACCGTCCTGCCGCTGCGAAAATGGCAAGGTCTGCACGGGCGCATTCGATTGCAATGGGTCTTTTTTCACGTGATTCTCCTGGATTGGCAAGCTGGCGTCAGCTTGATCGCCGGATTCTGAATTATCGGGAAATCTTGAATGGCGTGCCTTCGACGGACCCCGCGACCTTATTCGAGGACCGGGGCGCCTGCATCTCCACGTCGCAGAGAGCAACGTGACGGGGCATTGCCAATTGCATATATGCGGCACGCGCCTCATGCAGGTACTTCAACGCGCGTTCGGGCGAGGCCCCACCTCCGGATTGAAGGAGCATTTTCCCGTAGAACCTCAAGGTGTGGGCGCGTTCCACAACATGGGGAATGCTCTCTGCGTCATGAAGGGCCTCGCGGAAGTACCGTTCAGCCCGAAGCCAATCACCTGCAGCGGCGGCGGCAATCGCAGCTGAACGCTTCAGCAACCGGCCACCGCGGAATTCGACGCAGACAACACCGGTGCGTTCAATGCACTCTTCAATGGCCGGCAGCAATTCCGCAGCCTGCTCCATCTCTCCCAAAATCACCAAACCTTCAACCGCCGTCAGCGCCGCCACCCATGAACCGCAAGTGTTGGCTTGGCCAAGCGTTGGAAGGGTGTTTCGATATTTCGCAAGCAACGCAATTGCTGCTTTGGAGTCACCCATGTATGCGAGCACCTCGAACAGGGCCGACCAACCCCATCCGACCATGGCCGTCTTTGCCTCCTCGTCGAGCGCCGCAGAATAGGCATCCTTGGCTTCCTCCCATTCGCCGGCCAGGAATTTGGCCAAGCCAAGCCAAGCAAGAGAATGTTCAAGGGTTGCAAGTCCGACTGCGTGACAAAACGAGAAATCCCTTCGCGCAAATTTCTCAAGGGCCACCGGGCTTCCGACCTGGAAGAAGTCAATCATCGCGTTCATGCGCGTGTGCTGCTGTTGGGCGGCATAATTGCCCACACGAACGGCAATGGGAGCAAGCTCGGCGCCGACCGCGCGGGCTTCATCGAGCCGGCCCAGGCCAACAAGGGCGTAGTTCAAGAACCCAAGCATGCTTGTCAAAGTCCAGGCATCATCTGAATGGCGCAGTATCTCCAGCGCTTCATAGCCCGCCGAGACTGCTTCCCCGTGTTCCAGGAAAGCAGGCAGCTGCATAGTGCGCATGGCCAATCCGTGCCCTCGAAGTTCCGTGTCTTCCAAGCGGGATGCAATATCCAATTCTTCGTGGATATTGGCCGCACTGGATTCGTACTCACCACTCCAAGCGTGGACAAAAGACAACGCGCCAAGCAGCCTTCCCCGTTCAGAGCCGTTGTAGCTGCCGAGCATCTTGAGGCCGTAAAGGGCTAGATCAGTCGCCTCATGCATCCGGAAAAACCAGAACATCGTGTGGCTTGCAGCACTGCACGTACGTGAAATTGCGTTGACGTCCCCTAGTTCGGCATAGATGTCCACCGCACTACGCAGCGAAGCCACCGAATCCGGCCATCGCCCTACTGTCCGCAACGCCAATCCACGCTGGAACCACAGTTCGGCACGGTCGAAAGCCTGTGCGGTGTCCATGAACATCATGGCTTGGTTGAGATAGCGAAGACCTTCTTCCGCTGCGGAGCTATTAAGTGCGGCCCGTCCGGCCATTGTCAGGTAGCGCACAATATTCTGGCGATCCGTGATCGGGCCTGCCTGGACCAGGTGCCGGGCGATCTCGTCTGCCCGCTCTTCCAAAGCATGCGGAAACAGGTGCTCCAGGGCGGACGCCGCAGCCGCATGTATCCGGCGCACCCGTGCCGCCGATATGTTCTCGATGATTGCCCTTCGCACAATTGCGTGGACGAACTCGAAACGCTCCACTGCGCCGGGAGAAATGCCGGTGACGTCATACAAAAGCTGCGCCTGCGTCGCTTCCTCCACACCTTCCAAAAGCGTGCGATCATCAATCCCGGCGATTCGCTGCAGAACACTCAATTCGAATTCCTGGCCCAACACCGCCGCCATCCCCAACAATGTTTGCGTGTCATGCTTAAGTCGCCGAACACGCGCTGCAACGATGTCCTTGACTCCGTGCGGCACATCCGTCTTGCCTGCCGGCCTCAGTCCACCGTCCTCCCCGAGGCTGCGGATCAGCTCTCCGGCATACAGCGGGTTTCCCCGGGTTTCAGTGAAGATTTCATGGGCCACGCTTTCAGGAAAAATATCCTCCCGCGGCGGAACTGATCCGACGTCGGAGCCCAACAACTGGGCTATTTCCTGGGTGTGCAGTCCGCCCAGCTGGATTTGAATCGGCGTCGCGTCGCGCCGCAAGTCCCCTATGAACTCGATCAGGGCGTCAGAGACTTCACCGGAGCGAAGGCTACAGACAATGAGGGTACGCTCAAGTACTTCAACCTGCATAAGGTGCTTGAGCAGCAAGAGTGTTGGCTCCGGAGCCCAGTGGAGGTCGTCAATTGCGATCAACATCGCAGAGGATTTGGAAGCATGGCGGAGGACCCGGGTGACGGCGTCGAACAGCCGCAGCCGGGTGATCGTGGGATCCGAGCGGGTCGCATCAAGGGGAATCCTCGGCAAGGGAATACCGGAATTTGGAATAATCCTGCCCAATTCTGCGGCCAGGTCGCCAAGTTCCCCCGCCAGGCGCCCGGGTTCCCACGCGCGGATATAGGGAGCGAGGGCGTGCCCGACCGCTTCAAAGGGTCCTGCGACGTCCTCATCACAACGTCCGTAAATCACCAATGGATGGTCGTTGTCCGATATTTGACGGGCGAACTCAGCAACGAGCCTGCTCTTTCCGATGCCCGGATCGCCCGAGACCAATACAAGTCGCTGCGCACCCCCTTTTACTTTCCCCCATTCATCGTGCAGTTGCTGAAGCTCGGGAAACCTGCCCACAAATTCACCGGCGTTGGCCATCCTTAGCAATGAGGGCGGGGCCTCGATCCGCACCGGACCGGCGTCGTCGTGGGCCCGCACGGCGGCTACGAGACCCGATCGGTCAGCGACGTCGAACTTGGTCAAGAGATTCGAGACATGACTTTCCACAGTTCGCACGCTGATACCCAGGCTTGCGGCAATTTCGGCATTCGCCAGATGGTTGAGAACTGCCTGAAGTACCTCCGATTCCCTGGAGGTGATCCCCTTGTCACGAAACGACCCGGACTTCGCTTGCGAAAAATCTGCCGGCATTGATGGATTCCTCTCTGAACCCCCGGAGTGTGGCAGGTCAACTCCACAACAACCGTGAGGCATCAACGGTGTCATGGGCAGTTCGATCTGATCAAAATAGTCTAGGTGCATTCACGGCGAGTTAAGTGCGTTCGCCGGGCCTGGGCTGCCAGCGGCCACCGATCCCCACTCCGGTAACCGCCGGCAGCAGCTATTAGCAGAGCCCCCTGAAGAGCGATCCGGCAATCACGAAATCAACGCATCGGCACCCATCCTGTACCCAGCGCCCGGGTGCTCCGAAGAGAGGCGGGGATGGCCCGTGAGCCGCTCTCGCAGCGTCATCACGCCATCCGCAGCCGGGTCCTGCGGGACATGGCCACGCTTGCGAAGCTCAGGAACCACCAGTTCGACGAAGTCCGCCATCGTCCCGGGTGCGATGACGCGGCCAAGGTTGAAACCGTCGACGTCCGCGATTTCCATCCACCGCTCCATTTCATCAACGATCGTTTCCGGCGATCCAACGACTGAGGCACTGAATCCGCCTATACACAGCCACTTCGCGAGCCGTTCCTTGGTCCAGACAACCTTGCTGTCTACGCGGGTCAGCATGTCGATCATTGCCCGGATAGCGTCACTTTCAATGCTCTCAAGCGGTTGATCTGCCGGAGCCGACGACATATCAATCCCGGTCCATCCGCCAAAGAGAGTCAGTGCCGCATCCGTGTCCGCGTACTGATAAAAATCCTCCAGCTTGGCCTGTGCTTCCTCGTCGGTCGGCGCCGTGATCGGGGTCAGCATCACAATGACCTTCACACTCCGCGGATCCCTTCCTGCCGCGGCGGCCTGCTGGCGGACCTTGTCGACAGTCGGCCGCAGTTCCTCGGGACTTGTGCCGATGACGAACACTGCTTCGGCATGCTTCCCGGAGAACTCCATGCCCTTGGAAGACGTTCCGGCTTGGAACAGGAAGGGAGTGCGCTGCGGGCTCGGCTGCCCGAGGTGGGCACCGGGTACTTTGTAGTACTTCCCCTCATGGTTGATGTCGTGGACCTTGGACGGATCGGTAAAGATGCGCTTGTCCTTATCAATGACTACTGCATCCTCCTCCCACGACCCTTCCCACAGCTTGTAGCAAACCTCCATGAACTCGTCGGCCACCGCGTAGCGTTCGTCGTGCGGGATCTGGTTGTCGAGCCCGAGATTGCGGGCAGCACTTGCCTGGTAGGACGTCACGATGTTCCATGCAACCCGTCCCTTTGTGATGTGGTCCAGCGTGGTCATGGTCTTCGCGAAGGAGTACGGAAGCTCGTACGTCAGGGACTTCGTCACACCGAAGCCCAACCTTTCAGTGACCGCAGCCATTGCGGCCACCGGAATGGCTGGGTCACCTACGGGCGCCTGCGCTGCAGTACGGAGAGCGGTGTCGCGAGAGCCGCCATAAACATCGTAGAAACCAAGAACGTCTGCAATAAAGAGGCAATCGAATCCTCCGCGTTCAAGGAGCTTTGCCAGGTCGGTCCAGTAATCGACGTCCTTATAGCGGTGGGTTTGATCATCAGGATGCGCCCACATTCCCGGATTCTGGTGCCCCACGCAATTCATGTCGAAAGCGTTCAGGATCATGCGCTTCTTGGAGGTCTGTTGATTTGTCATGCTTACATCCTTTTTCTATGAGTGGAAATATCGGCGAAGAGTGATTTCACGGACATGGATTACTTGGAAGCCAGGACCGCCACGGGTTGGATCACCGGTGGAGTGGCGAGGAGCTCGCCGGCCTTTGTCCCGAGGGCCCGGGCGACGCTTCCGGCGAGATGCGCCCGTCGGCCGTCCTCGCCTGGAAACGTGTCATAAATTCCGAAACGATCAGCACTGATCTGGAAGGCATACCAGGTGGACGTGTCGGGCTCGGCAACCACCAGATTCCGGGCGGACTGGAGGAAATCGGCCAACTCGCCCGACTTCTCCGGCTTCGCCTCAAGCGTCACTAACAACCCCACTGAATTCGACATGATCTGCCTCCATCACTTCAGCGTCCCTATGACGCCGATCACAGTGCCAACCTATGTTCAGCGGACAGAGGCCTACATCCGTGCTCAATACGGAATTCACCACGGTGTTTCACCCGGACACAACCCACAATGCCGCCGTCGACCATTTGCTGCGAATTTCCGGGCTTTTTAAGTGCCTACTCCCGTGGAGAAATCCGTGACGGCTACGGATGCAAGGCCGTGTGATGCAACCCACACTGAAGAGACATCGAGCCGGCGGCAAACCTTTCCGGCAGTTCAACACAGAAGAGAAGGACAATCGACATGACAAGAGAAGAAGCCTACGCAACATGTCCCGCGGATTCTTACGTGGAATTCTACGGAGGCCAGTGGCTCGTGGTGCCGTTGGCGCCGGTCCAGCAGCCGGTCTTTTTCACGTGCTTGCCCGGTACGCCGGACCTCCGGCGCTGAGGGCCTGGGCGATGTGATTGCGATGTCGACGACGACTCCCGCCCCGTGCCCGAACCCGCTCAGCGGAGGGATCCGCCGTGTGTGATAACTGCCGCCGTGCATTGCATGAACTGGAAGTCCAATGGGGCAACCAGGCCCTCGACCTCGCCAAGATCCGGCACATACTCAGCAATCAAGACGACGCCGACGTCGCCTGATCGCGCCGGCCGCATGGATTACCCCGTGTTCCACGAACACGGGGTAATCATTATGAAAGGACTATTTCGCGGGTCTCTCCGAATGGGACCGCGTCGCTGAGTTCGAATGTGTAGCGGCCCGGCTCATGTCGGGTGACGAGGATGCCGGCGTACCGATCCGGAGTCGCTACCCGACGAAGCATAGCTTCGGCGTCGTCGAGCAGTTCATACAGGCGGCCTGCTTCAGTGACTCGGACTTCCAATTGTTCCCTGGCTTGGCTACTCATCTATCGCCTCACTTTTTACCATTCGCAAGCGCATGAGATGCCGGGTCCCGCCTGAGCAACCACATGGCAAAGCAACCGAAGAGTGGGCCCGCGGCGAGCATCGTGAATCCGATCCCCCAGCCAAAGTTGCTGACGACAAAGTCCATCGACTGGATCGTGACGAGCGTGACGGCAAAGCCCATGCATATTTGGATGGTCAGCATGGTTCCCACTGACTCCGGCGGTGATAGCTCCACAACGCATGCTGAAAACTGGGCAGAATCGGCAATAATCGATATGCCCCAAACAACGGCCACGGCGAGTATGAGCAGCGGTGGACCGCCAAACAGCCACCCCACCGAAAGTGCGCACGCGCCGCTGATCGCCATGGACCAGATAGTGACAGCCGTGCGACCGTACCGGTCTGCCAAACGTCCGCCGAGCATTGCACCCAATGCACCAGCCGCGATGACAAGGAATGTAGCAGCGGGAGCAAGCCCCGGTTGGTCGATTCCTTGGGCGTGCAAGGATGCGCGGAAGAAAGCTCCAATCCATGCCCACATCGCGTACAGTTCCCACATGTGTCCCAGGTATCCGAGGTTGGCCAAGCGAACGGGCCGCTTGAGCCACGCGGCCTTCGCAACGTGCGGATCAAAACGTTGAGCTCTGGTGAATCCTGGCCCCAGCTGTACCAGCTTGACCAAGCCCGCCGCGGACAGGGCAGCAACCGATGAAACCGCGTAAACCAGTTTCCAGTCCCATGCTGCGCCAATCGTGAAAAGGTGGGGAAGGGCGGACCCAATGGTCAGCGCTCCAACCAAGAGGCCAACCAGCTTTCCGAGGTCATGTTTGGCCCAGCTTGCAACCATCCTCATACCCACGGGGTAGATGCCCGCCAAGGAAATGCCTGTGGCGAACCGGAGGATCAGCGCCATGTTTCCCACCGGTTGGACCACAAGCAGGGCTGCCGTCGTGGCCGCAGCTGCCGTTGCAGAAATGGCAAAAAGATTCCGGGGATCAAACCTGTCCGACAAATTGAGCAATGCACTGAGCAGGGCGCCCAGCACAAAACCGACCTGGAGGATACTGGTCATTGCGGCCATCCGCGCACCGGAGATCGGTTCGAGTGTGGCGATACTGGGCAAAGCCGCAGTCGAAGCGAACCACACGGCCAATGTCAGGACTTGGCACAGCAGGATCAGCGCAATTGATGTGGTCCTGGAGCGCTTTCGTGGGATAGGCAGTGTTTCTTGTTGAAGCGTCATTCGGATCCTTAGTCACTCGGGCGGAGACTTTCATCTCATCTTGGGGTTATACGTTTTTTGAGGAAGCTGCCTTAGCGTCTTGTCCGCATCAGGCTTCAACGTCCGGCGTTCCACCGCCACCGGGGACCGGTCCGCGACTAGTGCTCGTGGCCGCTTCCAATATCGGGGCAAGCCAGTCAGCACCACCATCGAACCGTCCAACCTTCTGTCGCTTCACCCACCGATACACCGAATACCCCGGACCCAGCGCCAACCGCCGGTGATTGGTTTCGACTTCGTAGACGAAATGGGAAGTGCATCGCGAACCATGAACCAACTCGATCGTCGGACCAGCCTGAATCGTAAGAATGTCACGAACGGTCAGGCCGGCCCCACCATGTAGTAGCTGTATGCAATGCAGCAATTCATCATCCTCAGAGGTTCGCTCAGGCTGGGGCGATGAGAGTAACTGCCACGGCACACTAGCCGTTGAAGAGTGTCTCGATCGTTTAAAGAGCCCTACCCTCCCCCTCCAGGTGAGCAAAACGTCAAGCTGCTTCGCGCTTGTCTTCGTACCGGCAACTTCCATGGTTGTTTGGACAGTCAACATGATGTGCTGGACGGGGTCAGAGGGGATCCAGCCGGCCAAAGGTCGAACGGTGGAGCACCAACGGCTTATGCACACTATGGGACCGGAAATCTTCGACCTGCAACAAGATCAGAATGTGGTCGCCAGCATCGATTTCCCTGTGAATAGAGCACGTCAGCCAAAGCGGTGACCCGGATATGTAAAGGTCATCCCGCTCGCCGGAGACTGTCTCTACTCCGTTGAAACGTTTGGTCTTATCCCGCGATGCGAGCTGCCGGCAAACGGGATGGTGGTCCTCTCCCATGACGGATACGCCGATGAAAGGAGCGTCCTTGATTTTGGGCCAGGTCGATGAGGATTTTTGAACCGAAAACAGTACGAGCGGCGGTTCATGTGAGATGCCAACAGAGAACGACGATGCAACGAGGACCTGGCGTTCATCCTGGACCGTCGCAGAGAGTGCAACCACTCCCGCGGGAAATTGGGACAGAGCGTCCTTAAGGAGACTTTCGTCAGCAATTTGAGTCGTCATGACCGTTCCTTTCAATAGTTTCTTAGGGACCGGCGTCTAGTGGCTGATGCCTCAAGTAAGGCTCACCGAGACCGGGAGCGGCACCGCACCCACGAAGCTTGGAATCGATTCGGGCTTGTGCACCACCGCCCTCTCAGTGTGGGTTGCATCACAAGAGCCTTACATCCGTGGCAATCACGGATTTCTCCACGGGAGCAACCACGGAGTGAATGAACATTGGTCGGAAGCCATTTCGGTTGGTGCTTCCCGCGAGGTTTGGTGCGGTCGACTGCCATCAGTGCCCGGTCCCGTGGAGAAATCCGTAATAGTTACGGATACGCGTGACTTGCCGCCTCATCAATACTGGCTGGAACAATGCCGCAAGAATCCCTGCATTGTTCCATTCCGCACAGTCAAGCAAGAGAGCGCTCCCTGCTGATGCATGGCGAGGTGATCTTTCCGAAGGGAGAAACGTGAATCCGACCGCGAGCACGATGCGCATAGCGCCACCGCTGAGATTGTCGGGAAATTATCATCCTCGTCAGATGGCCTTCTCCGCCGTAGCATCCCTCGCCAGTGGTGCTGCGCAGCGGGCCATCGAGGAGCATGTTCCGGCACTTGTGGAGGACCGGGTTGCGACACGGATTTTCGCGAAGGATGCCTCGTTGTGGGGTCCTGAGGCGGAGTCCGAGGCGGGCATCCGTTTGGGGTGGGTGGAGGCGGCAACCGTTTCCCGGGCCCTGGTCGGGGGGATTCTTGAGCTCCGGGATGCGTTCCGGGCTGAAGGGGTTTCCCGGATTGTGTTGTGCGGGATGGGTGGTTCCTCGCTCGCTCCGGAGGTTATTGCCGGTACTGCTGGCGTCGAGCTGACGGTGCTGGACAGCACCGACCCGGAACAGGTCGGTGCCGCGTTGGCGGACCGTCTCGCCGAGACCGCGATCGTGGTGTCGTCCAAGTCCGGTTCCACGGTGGAGACCGATTCGCAGCGGCGGGTGTTCGAGCAGGCGTTCACCGAGGCCGGTATCGACGCGAAGTCCCGGATCGTGGTGGTGACCGATCCGGGTTCGCCGTTGGATACGGCCTCCCGGGAGGCCGGGTACCGTGCGGTGTTCAACGCGGACCCGAACGTGGGCGGGCGTTTCTCGGCGCTGACCGCGTTCGGCCTGGTCCCGTGCGGGCTGGCCGGGGTCGATATCCAGGCGTTCCTGGACGAGGCCGAGGAAGCCGCGGAATTCCTCAACGAGGACTCGACGGAGAACATCGGTCTGCGGCTGGGTGCCGCGCTGGGCGGTACCACGCCGTTGCGGAACAAGATCGTGATCGTTGAGGACGGGTCGGGCATTGCCGGTTTCGCCGACTGGGCCGAGCAGCTGATTGCCGAGTCCACGGGCAAGTCCGGCACGGGGGTGTTGCCGGTCGTTGCCGGGCCGTCCGCTCCGGAGGTCAGCGGCGGCGCGGCGGACGTGCTGGTGGTCCGGCTCGTCGGTACGGACACCGATGCCGTGCTCGGCGCGAACGAGGCCGCGATCGCCGGCGGGCTTCCGACGCAGATGCTGGTGTGGGAGTTCGCGACCGCTGTCGCGGGCCGGCTGCTGGGCATCAACCCGTTTGACCAGCCCGACGTGGAAGCGGCCAAGGTCGCCGCCCGCGGGCTGCTGGACGCCCGCCCGGAACCGACCCCGGCGAACTTCGTCGACGGCGCGATCGAGGTCCGGGCCGGTGCGTGGCTAGGCGACGCGGCAACGGCCGAGGACGCCGTGAAAGCGCTGTTGGCCGGGCTCGGTACCGATGGGTACCTGAGCGTGCAGGCCTATTTCGACCGGATCGCGTACGCCCCGTTGGAAATCATCCGTGACGAGCTCGCCGGTGTCAGCGGCCGGCCGGTCACGTTCGGCTGGGGTCCGCGGTTCCTGCACTCGACCGGGCAGTTCCACAAGGGCGGCCCGGCGATCGGGTCGTTCCTGCAGGTCACCGCCGCCGCGCAGGGTGATATCGCCATCCCGGAGCGCCCGTTCACGTTCGGTCAGCTGATCACGGCCCAGGCCGCCGGTGACGCCCAGGTCCTGCAGGACCACGGCCGTCCGGTCCTGCGGCTGCACCTCACGGACCGTGGAGCCGGGGTCGCCCAGCTCCAGGACATCGTCGCCGCGCTGGCCGGTCAGGCCAGCGCGCTCGAAAGCTAAGGCACAAACCCAGACATGCCAGAAACTGAAAACGGTTACCGCCCCACGGCCAAGACCAGCCACCGCAACCCCTTGCGGGATCCGCGGGACCGGCGCCTGAACCGCATCGCAGGACCTTCCTCGCTGGTGTTCTTCGGAGTCACCGGTGACCTTGCCCGCAAGAAACTCATGCCCGCGGTCTACGACCTCGCCAACCGGGGCCTGCTGCCGCCCAGCTTCGCGCTGGTCGGTTTCGGCCGCCGGGACTGGAGCAACGAGGACTTCGCGAACGAGGTCAAGGACAACGTCAAGGCCCACTCCCGCACCCCGTTCGATGAGGCCGTGTGGAACCAGCTCTCCGAAGGCATCCGCTTCGTCCAGGGCGAGTTCGACGACGACCAGGCCTTCAAACGCCTCGGCGCGACCCTGGACGAACTCGACGAGACCCGCGGGACCCGCGGGAACCACGGCTTCTACCTCTCCATCCCGCCCAAAGCCTTCGAGCAGGTCTGCCGGCAGCTGTCCAAACACGGCCTGGCCCAGGCCGGGGACGGGCAATGGCGGCGCGTGGTCATCGAAAAACCCTTCGGCCACGACCTGGAATCCGCCCGGAAACTCAACGACATCGTCGAGTCCGTGTTCCCGGCCGACGCGGTCTTCCGCATCGACCACTACCTGGGCAAGGAAACCGTGCAGAACATCCTGGCCCTGCGCTTCGCGAACCAGCTCTTCGAACCGCTCTGGAACGCCAACTACGTCGACCACGTCCAGATCACCATGGCCGAAGACATCGGCACCGGCGGCCGGGCCGGGTACTACGACGGCGTCGGCGCGGCACGGGACGTCATCCAGAACCACCTGCTGCAACTGCTGGCCCTGACCGCGATGGAAGAACCCATCTCCTTCAACGCCGATGACCTGCGCGCCGAGAAGGAAAAAGTCCTCGCCGCCGTCCGGCTGCCCGAAGACCTCTCCACCCACTCGGCCCGCGGCCAGTTCACCGGCGGCTGGCAAGGCGGGGAACTCGTCCAAGGCTACCTGGAAGAAGAAGGCATCCCGGCCGATTCCAAAACCGAAACCTACGCCGCGATCCGCCTGGACATCCACACCCGCCGCTGGTCCGGGGTCCCGTTCTACCTGCGCGCCGGCAAACGCCTCGGACGGCGCGTGACCGAAATCGCCGTCGTGTTCAAACGCGCACCCAACCTGCTCTTCCGCGGCCACGGCGAAGACGACTTCGGCCAGAACGCCGTGGTCATCCGCGTCCAGCCCGACGAAGGCGCCACGATCCGTTTCGGATCCAAAGTCCCCGGCACCCAGATGGAAGTCCGCGACGTGACCATGGACTTCGGCTACGGCCACTCCTTCACCGAGTCCAGCCCCGAAGCCTACGAACGCCTCATCCTGGACGTGCTCCTGGGCGAACCACCGCTCTTCCCCCGCCACCAGGAAGTCGAAGAATCCTGGAAAATCCTGGACCCCTTCGAACACTACTGGGCCGGCCTGGACGAACAACCCGAACCCTACGCCCCCGGCAGCTGGGGCCCGGCCTCCGCCGATGAACTGCTAGCCCGCGACGGACGAACCTGGAGAAGGCCATGATCGTAGACCTGCCCGACACCACCACCTCCAAAATCTCCAAAAAGATCACCTCCCTGCGCGAGCAAGGAGGCGTGATCGCCCTCGGACGCGTCCTGACCCTCGTGGTCGTCACCAAATCCGGGCTGGAAGAAGAAGCCATCGAGGCAGCCAACGAGGCCAGCCGCGAACACCCCTGCCGGATCATCGTCCTCGCCGACGCCGGCAGCGAAGCCCCCGACCGGCTCGACGCCCAAATCCGCGTCGGCGGCGACGCCGGAGCCTCCGAAGTGATCGTGCTGCGCGGCTACGGATCCCTCGCCAAAGAAAACGAATCCCTCGTCGCAGGACTGCTCCTGCCCGACGCACCCATCGTGGCCTGGTGGCCCCACGGAGCACCCGACAACGCCTGCGAAACCTCCATCGGCCGCATCTCCCACCGCCGCATCACCGACTCCGCCAACGAACCCGACCCCGCAGCCGCCCTCACCCGGATCCGGAACACCTACCGCGCCGGCGACACCGACCTCGCCTGGACCCGCCTGACCAACTGGCGCCTCCAACTCGCCGCCGCCCTGGACCAAGTCGACGAATCCCCCGTCACCGCCATCGCCGTCGAAGGCGCCTCCGACTCCCCCAGCACCCTGCTCCTCGCAGCCTGGCTCACCCTCTTCCTCGACGCACCCGTCCACATCGTCGCCGACCCCGCCGGAACCGGCATCCGCCGCGTCCGCCTCAGCCGCGCCACCGGAGACATCCAACTCATCCGCCCCGGCCTCACCATCGCCGAACTCACCCAACCAGGACAACCCGCCCAACGAATCTCCCTCCCACGACGCAACCTCAAAGACTGCCTCGCCGAAGAACTCCGCCGCCTCGACCCCGACGACGTCTTCGGAGAAGTAGTCCAAAAATGCTTAGTGCCGCATCCGTCCTTTCATCCGGTAGCGTGCAACCCATGACAATCAGACTCGAGAACGTAGGGATTGCCGTTCGCGACCTCGACGCAACCATCGCCTTTTTCACCGACCTTGGGCTCACCGTCGTCGGTCGCGACACGGTCAGTGGCGAGTGGACGGACACTGCCGTTGGCCTGGACGGCAACCACGCGAAGATTGCCATGCTTCAAACTCCGGACGGCCAGGGTCGCCTTGAACTCTTCGAGTACATCAATCCCCAAGCGATCGAGACGGAACCCACCCGCCCCAATGAGATCGGCATGCACCGTGTCGCATTCTCGGTTGAGAACATCGAAAAAGCCTTGGAAATAGCCGCAAAGCACGGCTGCCATCCGCTTCGCGGCGTGGCTAACTACAAGGACATTTACAAGCTCACATACCTCCGCGGTCCCAGCGGCATCATCGTGATGCTCGCCGAGGAGCTGAAGAAAGGCTGAGGCGAAGCCCTTCGTCAGCAAGGCAACGCAGGAACAGGTCCGAACGGTCACGGTCCAGGGCAACCCGGAAGCCGGCGCCCGCAGCTAACCGACGTTCCGGGCCCTGCCCGTGGTTTCGCGAACCACGAGGGAAGGTTCAATAAGCTCTTTTCGCGGTTGCACACTAGCGTCTTGGATGCGCTCGAGCAGCGCCCGAGCCACAGCGATTCCAACAAGATCGCTTCGATTGTCCACCGACGTGATTTCGAGATACCGCGACTTGGCCAGCGGAGAGTTGTCGTAGCCGATCACAGATACGTCACCGGGAACGGAAAGGCCCCTCACTTTCAGGGCGGCAAGGACGCCAAGCGCCATGGTGTCGTTGGCAGCGAAGATCGCAGTGGTTTCCGGAAAATGGTCCAACAGCCAACTGGCTCCCGAATAACCGTCCTCTTCAGACGTGCCCGTTTCCTCCCCCACGACATTCGGGGCCAGTCCCGCGTCCAGCATGCGCCTCAGGTAGCCCTCCCGGCGGTGAGCCGCCGCGCCGCCGGTCCCGGAGACATGACCGATCCGGGTGTGCCCAAGATCGAGGAGATGCTGCACGGCCATTGACCCGCCGCCGTCGTCATCGTTCGTGATGAGGTCGGCATCCGGGGGAAGGCCCGTACGCCATCCGGCGACCACCGTCGGGACCCAGGAACCGGCGGCCAGAGGACCGGATGCCGGCGAACCCGATTGCGTGGCGTCGCTCGAATCGGCCGCAATCACCAGCCCTTCCACGTGCAAGGACAGCAGATTGTCGACAGCTTCCTTGAAGCGGTCCGCTCCCGGTCTCGAGTCGGCAAGCGTGACTTGGTAACCGAGCTCGGAGAGGACCGACTCCATGCCACGCAGCAAATCCACGAACCACAGATTCCTGTAGTCGTCGATCACGAGGCCGATGCTGTGGGTCCGGCTGCTGGCGAGGGTTGCCGCCGCCCGGCTCGGCCGATAACCCAGCTCTGACATCGCCGCCTGGACGGCCGCACGTCTCTTGTCGCTCACTTTGGACGGGTTCTGCAGCACCAAGGACACCAGCGAAGGTGAGACGGCCGCTCGCTTCGCCACGTCATAGAGCGTCGGGCGGCGGGATTTGGAACTCTTCGTCGGCTTCACGCCTGATCCTCCTTGCATCTCATAAAGAATAGTAGCCCGATATTGACAGGACATACGCACAAAGCTAACCTCGAACCAGCGCAAATTGCAGCGCTCCAAAATCTCCACGACGGGTAAGGGCCCCGCGTGAATTTCGAAGGAGAAATCAATGGCTGAGAGCCTCGGAATCGCCGTGATCGGCGCGGGAATGGCCGGTAAGGCGCATGCGGCGGCGTACCGCACGGCGTCGACCCTGTACAACCCTGTTTTGCCGCCCCTGCGTCTGGTGTCGATCGGGGATGTGAATACCGAGTTCGGTTCCCTCGCGGCGCGGCGGTTCGGGTACGAGCGTCATGACACCTCGTGGCAGGCGATCGCGGAAGCGGAGGATATCGACGTCGTCAGCGTGGTGATCGCGAACTCCCTCCACCGTGAAGTGGTCGAGGGCCTGTTGGCGGCCGGGAAGCACGTACTGTGTGAGAAGCCCCTGTCGGACACGTTGGAGGATGCGCGGGCGATGGCCGGTGCTGCCCGGGCCGCGGAGGCGCGGGGCACCCTGGCGCGGATCGGTTTCACGTTCCGGCGCACGCCCGGGATCGCGTACATCCGCGAACTGATCCGCACCGGCGTGCTGGGCAGCGTGCTGCATTTCAGCGGCCGGTACTGGACCGATTACGGTTTCAGCCCCGCCGCCCCGATGAGCTGGCGTTACAAGGGCGGCCCGGGTTCCGGTGCCCTGGCCGACGTCGGAAGCCACCTGACGTACGTGGCTGAATTCTTGTGCGGGGACATCACCTCCATCAGCGGCGGACGGCTCAGCACTGTGATCGGCAAACGGTCCCTTCCCCTGGGCGCCGTGATGGGCCACGATCACGCCGCGGTCAGCGACACTTTCGAACCAGTCGAGAACGATGACTACGCCGCGTTCAACGCCGAATTCGAGAACGGCGCCGGAAGCTTTGAAGTATCCCGCGTCGCGGCCGGGCACGCCAACAGCCTGAACTTCGAAGTGTTCTGCGAAAACGGCGCCGCGAAATTCGACCAGCGCCGCCCCAACGAAATCCAACTCTTCCTCAATGACGGAACCGGCACCGAAAACGGCTACCGCCAAGTCATCCTGGGCCCGGGGCACCCCTACATCGCCGGTGGACTGGCCATGGACGCTCCCGAGGTCGGCTTCGGCCAAAACGACGCCTTCGGCTACCAGGCCAGGGCCTTCCTCGAAGAAATCGCCGGCTTGCCCGAAAACGAATCCCTGCCCCGCTGCGCCACCTTCGACGAAGGCGTACGCAACATGGAACTGCTCGACGCCGTCGCCGCATCCGCCCTGAACAACGGAAAGAAGATCACGCTATGAAGCTCGGTGTCTACAACGCCATCCTGCACGACCGCTCCCTGCCCGAAGCCCTGAAGGTCATCGCGGACCTGGGGCTGACGGGCATCGAAATCAACACCGGCGGGTTCCTCCCTGCCACCCACGTCCCCACCATGGACCAGATCCTCGAAAGCGATGCCGCCCGGGATGACTTCCTGGGCATCTTCGAAGGCACCGGCGTCGCCATCGCGGGACTGAACTGCAACGGCAACCCCCTGCACCCCCGCCCCGAAATCGGCCACAAGCACGCCGAAGACATCCGCCGCTCCATCCGCCTCGCAGCACGGCTCGGCCAGAACCGGGTGGTGACCATGTCCGGACTGCCCGGCGGCGAACCGGGCGCCACCGTCACCAACTGGGTGGTCAATGCCTGGAACTCCGCCGCCCTGGATGTTCTGGACTACCAATGGGGCATCGCCGCCGATTTCTGGCGCGAAACCGACCGGCTCGCCGCGGACCACGGCGTCAAGGTCGCCCTGGAACTGCACCCGCAGAACATCGTGTTCAACACCGCCGACGTCCACAAACTGATCGACCTCACCGGCGCCACGCACGTCGGCGTCGAACTGGACGCCTCCCACCTGTTCTGGCAGCAAATGGACCCCGTCGCCGTCGTCCGCGAACTCGGTTCCTTGGTCTTCCAGGCCGCCGCGAAAGACGTCCGCGTCAACACCGCAAACGCCGCCCTCTACGGGGTCCTGGACAACAGCTTCCGCCGGCTCACCCCGGAGGAGAACCGCACGAACCTCGGCGGGAACGAATGGGCCAACGAATGGCCGAAAAACTCCGCCTGGGACTTCGTCGCCCTCGGCCGCGGACACGACACCGCCTACTGGACCGAATTCCTCCGCGCCCTCCACGACGTCGACCCCGGCATGCTGGTCAACATCGAACACGAAGACACCTCCCTCGGCCGCATCGAAGGACTCCAAGTAGCAGCCCAAGTCCTCAAAGACGCCGACACCGCACTCACCGAATCACTCAACCTGACCGCGTAGGGTGTGCCGGCAGGTGGATGCCGCCGGATGGTTTCCGGCGGCATCCACCTGTGATTAGCAGTCTCCGCGCCTACCTACCTTCGGCGAGATAGGAAAGCGCGGCCACAACATGGGCCTGGACGCCGATCGACAGCGTCGGGTCGATGACGGGCGCGAAGTACGGCGAGTGGTTGGCCGGAATGTCCTTGGCAACCGTGCCTTTCGCAAGGGCGGCCTTGTACAACGCAGGGTCGACGCCGCCCAGGAGCCAGAACGTATACGGAACTCCGAAAGCATCGGGAATGCGGCTGAAATCCTCGGAAGCCGTCTGCCGGAAAGCGGGGACCACGGCGCCGGACCCGAAATGGGCCGCGAAGGCCGCCGTCACCCTGTCCGTCACAGCGGGATCGTTGTTGGTCAGAGGGAACTGATCGTAAAACTCGAAGTCAGGCTCCCTCGGCGAGCCCGCACTGAAACACTCGCCCCTGACGATCCGCTCGATCGCAGCCAGCACGGTTGCCCGGACTCCATTGTCGTAAGTCCGGATATTCACCAGGAGCCTTGCGCGGTCAGGGATGATGTTCGACGTCGTTCCTGCGTTGAGCGCTCCTACAGTCACAACGGCGAAGTCGCCCGGCTTCGTCTCCCGCGAAACGATCGTCTGCAGCCTGAGCACGATCGACGCGGCCAGCACCACCGGATCAATGGACATATGCGGCATCGAGCCGTGCGCACCCTTCCCGTATACGGTGATCCGCAGCGAGTCCGCGGCCGAGAGGACGGGGCCCGCCGTCGTCGCGATCGTTCCCGCGGCGATCGGCATGACATGCTGGGCGAATGCGACGTCGGGCCGCGGCACTTTCGCGACGAGGCCGTCGTCGACCATTGCTTTTGAGCCCGCGCCCACCTCTTCGGCCGGCTGGAACAGGACCGTGTAGCTCCCTGTCCATGCGTTACGCCCGTGAGCCATGAGTTTCGCCGCGCCGAGCAAAGCGCTGACGTGCATATCGTGCCCGCACGCGTGCATCACGCCGTCGACCTCCGACGCATACGGCAACCCCGTCGCCTCGGCGACGGGAAGAGCGTCCGTGTCCGCCCGCGCGAGGACCGCTCGACCGCGTCCGTTCTCCAGGACGCCTACGACGCCGGTGCCTCCGATGCGTGTCACGGAATAGCCGAATGCGGCGAGCCTTTCCTCGACGAGCTTCGATGTCCGGCTTTCGTGGAGGCTCAGCTCGGGATGCCGATGGAGATCGGAGTAAACGTCCCGGAGCCAGCCAAGTTCGGCATCGAGTCCGGCCAAAACCATATCCAGGCTGCTCACGCGAATCTCTCCTTCTTGGAGGCCGGGCGTGTGGTGCCCCTTGGAGTCGGAGCCTTACACAGTTCCAAGGATCCCAGCACTTTGCCCTCGAATCCATCCTTGGCGAACTCCGTTGACACCCCCTCTTCCCCCGGGTTTGTGTACAGCTCGCACCCCTTAAGGCCGCTCTTAACGGGTGCGAGCTGTACACAAACTCCGGGTTCTCTATGGAAGTGAGACTCCAGCACTGCAAAGATGGGCACCATGGAGCCCCAGGACCGGCCAGGCCGGGTCGGGCATTATCCGCAGTAGCAAGTTCGGCGCATAGCCGGGCGGAACAGGACGAGAACCATGAACGGAATCTCCATCCTCACCAGGCCCCTCGCCGGGGTCGCCACCGACGCCACAACAGACGCGATGCATCAGCCATGGACCGGCCATGACACCCAGGTGCTTATTGTGGCGGCCATCGGTATCGCAATAGTTGTCCTGCTGATCGTCTGGGCAAAGATCCATGCATTCCTGGCGCTGAGCATCGGCGCACTCTTCGTAGGTATTGCCTCCGGGATCGCCCTGGACAAAGTGACGACGTCCTACGAAAACGGCGTTGGCGGGGTACTTGGATACGTCGGTGTCCTCATCGCTTTGGGAGCCATGCTAGGCAAACTCTTGGCCGATTCCGGCGGTGCCGACAAGATCGTGGACACCCTCCTCCACGGGAAGCCGGCAACGCTGCCCTGGAAAATGGCGCTCATCGCAGGAATCATCGGCATCCCCATGTTCTTCGAGATCGGGCTTGTCCTGCTGATCCCGGTGGTAATGCTCGCCGTGCACCGCTCCCAAGGCGCGGCGATGCGCCTTGGGATCCCGGCCCTGGCTGGCCTGTCAGTGCTCCACGGGTTCATCCCGCCGCACCCCGGGCCGCTCGCGGCGATCGGCATCCTGCACGCCAACGTCGGCGTGACTCTTGCCTTCGGTCTGCTCATAGCTGTTCCGACCGTCATCATCGCCGGTCCGGTGTTTGGCCGCCTCGCCGCCCGGATGGTCCCGATCGGGGCTGCAGGTGCCGGCCTGGCCGTCACCGTCGCATCCGACGCGAACGCCCGGGCAGGCGGGCCCGGTGCCCGCAGTGCACGCACGGACGTTGAACACGGCGAGGTGCCCCGCGGTACTGCACAGGACCCGAACGCCACCCGCAGCCCGTCCTTTGCGTGGACCTTGGTCACGCTGCTCTCCCCGTTGGTGCTGATGCTGATCAAAGCCGCGGCAGACATCTGGGTAGACAAATCCGCCGCAGTCAAGCCCTTGCTGGACTTCATCGGCGACCCGGTGTTCGCATTGCTCGTTGCGGTGCTCCTCGCCATGGTCACGTTCGGCACATCGGTCGGCTTTTCCGCCTCAACCCTGACGACGAAGATCGGCCAGAGCCTCCTGCCGATCGTCGGGGTAATGCTCATCGTCGGCGCTGGCGGCGCTTTCAAGCAGGTCCTGGTGGATGGCGGTACGGGCACAGCGATCGCCAAGATCGCCGTCGCTGCCAGTTTGTCGGCGCTGGTACTCGGATGGATCATCGCCGTACTGATCCGCCTCGCCACGGGTTCCGCAACGGTTGCGACCGTGACGGCCGCGGGTATCATCGCACCCCTGGCAACGGGTTTGGCGCCAGCTCAGCTAGCCCTGGTAGTTCTCGCAATCGGTGCCGGCTCGCTGTTCTTCTCGCACGTCAACGACGCCGGCTTCTGGCTCGTCAAGGAATACTTCGGCCTGACGGTCGGGCAAACAATCAAGACCTGGTCAGTCATGGAAACCATCATTTCCATACTGGGATTCGGATTGACCTTGTTGCTGTCCTTGTTCCTCTGACTTTGCCTTGGCCCCACCCCGGGTCACCGCACCACCGTCCGGTGCCCGGCATCCAATCGACGGGTCCAGCCGCGGGAGTCGAGATGTTCGAGCAGTGGAACCGCGACCCGCCGTGTCGTGTCTAACGCCTGTCGTGCCTCGCTTGTGGTGAAAGGCTGCTCCAGGCGAGCGAGGGCACGCATGGCAAAAGCCGGGGCCGAAGGCAGCAGCACCACTCCGTCCCGCAGCCGCAACACGCGCCCCGCGCGTTCGGCGGCAGCGAGTTCCCGGGCGCCGAGGCCCAAGGCGGCCAGCTGATCGGACTCCGGGGCATGGAACGCATGTGCGGCAAGCCTGCGTTCCAGCTCGGCGATTGCCGGTTCGACGGCGCCAAGGTCGCCTTGACTGCCTGGCAACCGGACGTGGCCGCCGTCCTGTTCCAGTCCCGCACCGCGGATGACGTGGGCAAGCAACCTCTCATCGGGCAACGCGAGCAGGTCCCTGGCCGCACCCATGGAAAGGCCCGGGGCCAAAGAGTCGCGCTCCTGCAGCGCCCGAACTGCGCGGTTCAGCTTTTGCTGCCACGCCTCGAGGACAGGGTCATGTACCCACCACTCCCCTAGGGCCCGGACACCGGCGGGGATTTCGCCGTCGTGCCCGGACAGCAGCCCGAGCCGCCGCAGATGTTGTTCCTGCACCGCCCCGCGGGCCGCTACTTCTCCGAGCACGTCCCCTGCCGGATCCATGCCTGTGAGCCTCTCCGCCCAGTGGGCGCCGTCGCCGCGCCGTCGGAGGGCGGGCGGGTCGCCGTCGAGGATGCGAGCGCCGCCCAGCACCAGGCGGCTTCCCGGGTCACGCAGCACCAGGCGGTCGCCGAGTACCAGCGGCAAGTGCCTGTCAAGGACGAGCCTGGCGTGGTCGGCATCAAAGGCACGCAGCCGCGCGGGTACCGACGCGGTCCCGACGTGCACCATGAGTTGCTCCGGCGCTTCGGTGTAGGACACACCGGTGGTCCGCCGGATACCGATGACTCCGGTTGTAGGCCAAGCATCGGGTGTCACCAGCGCGTCGCCGCGGCGGATATCCGTCGCGGAAATGTCGCGCAGGTTCAACGCCACCCGGCTGACGGGCCCCACCGAGGGGTAAGAACTGTCGCAGCTTTGCAGGCCACGGACCACGACGGGCCGGGAGTCAAGGTGTCCGAGCATCTGCAGCCGGTCGCCTTGGGCGATCGTCCCGGCGGCCAGTGTCCCGGTCACGACGGTCCCGGAACCCGTGATGGTGAATGAGCGGTCCACCCACAACCGGACCCGTCCGGAAGTCGTGGGAGAAGGCACGCCGGCCAGGACGCCGTCGAGCGCTGCACGCAAGTCAGCCAGGCCGGTGCCGTCGACGGCGGACACGGTGACCGCCGGCGCATCATGCAGGCCGGTCCCGGCCAGCTCAGCACGGGTCCTTGCGAGCACCTCGCCGATCCGTTCCCGGGACGCGCGGTCGGCGCGGCTCAGGACGACGACGCCGTGTTCAATTCCGAGCGCGGCAACCGCGTCCCGGTGGTCGCTCGACTGCGCTTGCCAGCCCTCGTCTGCGGCGACGACGAAGCAGACCACGGGTGCCGGTCCGATTCCGGCAAGCATGTTGCCGAGAAATCGCTCATGCCCGGGCACGTCCACGAAGGCAACATCCTGTCCGGACGGCAACCTGGTCCACGCATACCCGAGGTCGATGGTGAGCCCGCGGCGCCGTTCTTCCTCCCAGCGGTCCGGCTCCATTCCGGTCAGGGCGCGAACCAAGGTGCTCTTGCCGGAATCGACGTGTCCGGCGGTGGCGACGACGTGCACGGTTCAGCCAGCCCTTCCGTCACCCGCAGCCCCAAGGGCCGCCAATGCCTGCCGGACCGCGCCGAGCAGCCGTTCATCGTCGCCTTCGGGCACGCACCGCAGGTCGACCAGGCAGGAACCGTCGTGGACGCGAGGAAGCACGGCCGGGTCACCGGCCCGCAGAAGTCGCGCGACTCCCTCAGGAAGCCGGAGCGCCCATCCGGGCAGGGCCACGCCGGGGGCGCCTCCGCCGCCAACCCTGCCTTCGTGCGCCACAACAGGTACCCCGAGCGCTTGGGCGAGGCTGTCCGCACGGCGCCGCAACTGCCCGACGTCGGCGTGCAGCGCCTCGACGACGGGCGGCGGTTCGCCGGCAATAGTCGCCTCAAGCGCTGCGAGCGCGAGCTTGTCGGCCCGGACTGCCCGGGCGAGCGGGTGGCGAGCCAATTGGGTGATGATTTCCTTGCGTCCAAGCAGCAGACCTGCCTGGGGACCGCCCAGCAGTTTGTCGCCGCTGGCGGTAACGACGTCGGCCCCGTTCGCCAGGGCGGTGGCGGCGTCGGGTTCGTGCGGCAGGTGCGGATCGGGGGCCAGCAGCCCGCTCCCGAGGTCTGCCACGAGGGGTATCCCGCTTTCCTTTGCCAGCGGGCTCAGCTCGTCCAATGGAACAGCGGAGGTGAACCCGTCGACGCGAAAGTTGCTGGGGTGGACTTTGAGAACGCAACCGGTGTCAGGCCCGACGGCGGCTGCGTAGTCGCGCAAGTGAGTGCGATTGGTGGTGCCCACTTCATGGAGCTTTGCGCCAGTGGAGGTGATGAGGTCCGGCAGCCGGAAGCCCGCGCCGATCTCGACAAGTTCGCCGCGGCTCACCACGACTTCCCGGCCTGCGGCAAGTGCTGTGGTTGCCAGTACCAGTGCCGCGGCCCCGTTGTTGACCACCAGGGCGTCCTCGGCGGCGGGACACGCTGCGAGCAATGCGGCCCGGGCGCCGGCGCCCCGGGATGAGCGGCCGCCATCCCCGAGATCCAGCTCGACGTCGACGTAGCCGCTGGCTGCGACAACTGCTTCGATCGCGCCGGCAGAAAGCGGGGCGCGTCCGAGGTTGGTGTGGACTATGACGCCAGTTGCGTTCAGAACCGGGCGCAGGGTGGTCGCCCTCCGCGAGGCGACGGCGGCCAAAAGGGCCGGTGCCACTTGGTCGGGTGCGAGTTCACCCCGCCGCGCTTGCTCCTGGTACCGCTGTACGAGATCGCGGATGACGCGTCCGTTCAACCGTGTCCCGGCCTCGCGGACGGCTGGGAGTTCCAGCAACTCATTCGTGCGGGGAATCAGGCGGCGGGGATCGACGTGGTCCACAGCCCCTCCTCGCTCAGCGGCATTGCCTGCCGGTGGTTGGCGGTGGCGGACGGGAATCGAACCCGCCAGGCCGAGATGCTCGGCCTCACCGGTTTTGAAGACCGGGGAGCCCACCAGGACCCGGACGCCACCGCGCCTCAATATAGCAGGTTGCCTACGGGAGTACGCTAGGCGAATGAGTGACGCCCGAACGTCTATTCCGGCCATGGATCACAGCGCATTCGACGCGCCCCGGCTGACTGCCTACGCCCACGGCGGGGGCTGCGCTTGCAAGATACCACCCGGCGAGCTCGAAGAAGCGGTTCGCGGCCTTACCGGCCAATCGGGCGCGGACGTGCTGGTCGGCCTGGATAGCGGCGACGACGCGGCAGCGGTCCTGGTGCGCGAGGACCTGGCGGTCCTCTCCACCGCCGATTTCTTCACTCCCGTCGTGGACGATCCCTTTGACTGGGGCAGGATTGCGGCGGCCAATGCCCTTTCCGACGTATACGCAATGGGCGGCCGCCCCATCATGGCAATCAACCTCCTGGGCTGGCCCCGCGGCGTGCTCTCGCCGGACTTGATGACCGAGGTCCTCCGCGGCGGTCTGAGCATTGCCTCGGAGGCGGGCTGCCCCGTGATCGGCGGGCATTCCATTGACGATCCGGAACCGAAATACGGCATGGCGGTTACCGGCGTCGCCCGTCCGGAGCAGCTCATGCGCAACGACGCCGCCAAGCCCGGCTTGCCGATCACGCTCACCAAGCCGATCGGCGTCGGACTCCTCAACAACCGGCACAAGCAGACCGGTGAGGTGTTCGCCGAAGCCGTGGCGACGATGGCAAGCCTCAACCGCGACGCCTCCGAGGCCGCGGTGGCGGCCGGCGTGCAGGCAGCCACCGATGTGACAGGTTTTGGTTTGCTGGGACACCTCTACAAGATGGTCCGTGCCTCGGGAGTGGGAGCAGTGATCGATTTGGACGAGGTACCGCTTGTCGACGGCGCGCGGCACGCACTGCGGGATGGTTTTATTTCCGGCGGGACCCGGCGCAATCTCGATTGGGTCCGGCCGCAATTGCAGGCCGGGCCCGGGATCACCGAAGACGATCTGCTCCTTCTTGCCGACGCGCAGACCTCCGGCGGACTGCTTGTGGTCGGCGAATTGCCCGGGCACCCCGTGATCGGCCACACCACAGCCGGGCAAGGCATCGAAATTCGCTGAATCACCGCTCGCCGGTCACTTGGCGGTAGTGATCGCGTCGTCAACAATGCCAGCCGCGCGCCGTGCGGCGAGGCGCTTCTTTTGGGGCTCGATCGTGTACCGCGGATCCTTCGCCGACTCTAGCCCGGCCTCGAAAACGCCGAACCGCGTCAAAGCCGACGCGCCCAGCAACGCCAGTCCCGACGCAGCGGCAATTATGCGGTTCCGTCCTCCAAGCAGGGCCCCCAAGCCACCCGCGGCGGCCAAACGCTCGCTCCATTTGAGCATGGCGCCTGCCTTGCCCTCGTGCAGGGGCTCGGCCGCCACGGGATCCATCCGACGTTCCATGACCCGCATTGCCACCACGTCGCCCACTACGCCCAACGCGGCAAGCTTCCGGGCCGGACCCGCCTCGGCCACCGGCGTCGTGATCATCGCGAGTCCCGCAGATGCGAGGGCGGCCGAACTGACAAAGACGAAGGGCAATTCCTCATGCGCGGCGTTCCAGGTCGGCGTGGCCGTGTCACCGAGCAGGACCGCCGTGTATGCGGCGAGCGGTCCGGCGAACAGCGCGGCCTCGATGCCCGCCGGCCCCTCGACTGCTTGCAGGACTGTCCGCAACGGGCCCAGCGGCAGGCGCATCCCGCTGATCCGGTCGATTTCCGCCGCGGCTGAGACTGCCGTGCCGGCGCTGAACGCGCTGAGAATCCATGAGCCTACGCTCATCGGCGAGGTCACCTTGAAGGTGCGGAGCATGTTCAGGAATCGTTCCGGCCTGCCCAGGTCCTTCACCAAAGCAACTGCGCCGAGGCTCACTGCCGCTAATGCGCTCAGGCGGGCATTCCGGCAAAGCGTCGGCCGTCCGGTCAGTTGGCCGCCGAGGCCGAGCAGGGCGGATCCGCCTGCGACGCCGCCCAGGAACAGGTAGATTGCGACGTCGTCGCCCCACGGAGCCGGTTTGACCACCGGTCGTCCGTAATAGGAGGTGAATTCCGGCTCCGGAACCATGGGCATTTCCCGGGAACCGTCACCATTCCCGCGACGGCCCGGGCCACGCTTTTCACCGGGCCGGTGACGGCGTGCGGGCTCCGGCGGCCGGAAGCTGTCAAATTCAGAATGGGTCACGCCCGTCCTCCCAGGAAGGCCACCGCAGCTGCCGCGAGCATGCCCGCCACAGCGACGCCGGCGCGCCGGTACATTCGCGGCAGGTCGGCCGTGGGCACTCGAGGGTCCGGCGGGAGTCCGTAAACCTCCGGTTCGTCGAGGAGGAGGAAGACCGATCCGGTTCCGCCCACGCCGTCGAGCTCGTTCGCGCCATAAAGCCGCGCTTCCGTGAGTCCCTTCGCGTGAAGCTCGGCCACCCGTTCCCGGGCCGCCTGCACCATGTCCACGTGGTCGCCGAACTTGATGGACGTCGTCGGGCACGCCTTGGCGCAGGCGGGTGTCTCGTCGGTGAGCAGCCGGTCGTAACACAGCGTGCACTTTTGGGCGACGCCGACGTTGGGGACCGCCGGATGTCCTGCGTGCTGTTCCTCCCGCTGGGCGGCGACGGCGGCTGTCCCGTCGCTGCGGCGCTCGATGACTCCGAATGGGCATCCGGCCACGCACGTTCCGCAGCCGTTGCACACATCGTCCTGCACCACTACCGTGCCGAATTCCGTTCGGAAGAGCGCGCCAGTGGGGCAAACGTCCAGGCATCCCGCGTGCGTGCAATGCTTGCAAACGTCAGAGGACATCAACCAGCGGAAGTCGGGCGTATCCGGCGGCGTCGTATCGACCTCCGACAAGTCCAGCGGAGCCTCAGCCGGAACGGGAGGGCCGATGCGGGGCATGCCAAGGTTGACGAGGGCGCGCCCCGATTCCCGCGCCTCCGAAATCCGTTCCTGGCCCTGCTCGACGAAGGCGACATGCCGCCACGTGCTCGCGCCCAACGCGCCAGTGTTGTCATAGGAGGATCCGAGCAACTCCAGGTTTCCGTCGAGCGGATTGTGGTTCCATTCCTTGCACGCCACCTCACATGCCTTGCACCCGATGCAGATGGAGGTGTCCGTGAAGAACCCCTGGCGCGGATGGTTGTGCTCCCAATGGGCATCGACAGTGGGATCGGTCGGTCCGGACAACTGGCCCATCTAGTCCTCCAAGCTCGAGTCGGCGCCCGGAACCCTGCCCAAAGGCAGGGCCGGTCCGGGTGCGGCGAAATGTGCTTCAGTTACGGCGGCAACCGTCTCGGCCATCGTCACGGTCCGCCCTCGGCGCTGCCGTCCTGGCCCGTGTCTTCCGTGCCGATGCCTTCCGCGGCCGGATCGGTCACAGCGCTGTTTCCGGTCGCGATCGTCGCTCCGGAACGTGCCTGGTACTCAGCCACCAAAGCGAGCAAATCCGCGCCGCGGGGCCGCCTGCCCGGGCGGATATCACAGGACGCCACCTTCGACTCCTGGATCTGGACGTTCGGATCCAGCGTCACGCCGAGCAGATCGTTGGCCGCGTCCCCGCTGACCACGGCGTTCGACCCGACGCCCCAGTGATAGGGCAACCCGATCTGATGGACAGTGTGGCCGCCGACAACCAGAGGTGTCATCCGTTCGGTAACAAGCACCCTCGCCTCGATGGCGGAGCGGGGCGAAATGATCGTTGCCCATCCGTTGGGCTCAAGGCCGCGTTCAGCGGCAAGCTCGGGTGACACCTCGCAGAACATTTCCGGTTGCAGCTCCGAAAGGTATGGCAACCAGCGGCTCATCCCGCCGGCCGTATGGTGCTCCGTGAGCCGATATGTGGTGAAGACGAATGGATATACGTCCACGCCACTTGCACCGGCGCTTGGCGCACTCAGGTTGTCCGCACGGGGGAACACGAGCCGGGCAGGACTCTGCTGTTGCCTGTACAGCGCATTGGCCACTGGCGACTCTTGAGCCTCATAGTGGGTCGGGAGCGGACCGTCGACGAGGCCGGTGGGCGCGAACAACCAACCTTTACCGTCGGCCTGCATAATGAAGGGGTCGTCTCCGCCGAGTGCGGCCGGACCGCCAAGGTCGGGATCTGGGTGGCTGCCCGGGGCCCGGTCAACCGGGAAGTCGGGCACGTCGTCTCCGACCCACCGTCCCTGCTCCTGGTCCCACCAGATGTACTTCTTCCGTTCGCTCCACGGCCTACCCTCCGGGTCCGCTGACGCCCGGTTGTAGAGAATCCGGCGGTTGGCGGGCCAGGCCCAGCCCCATTCCGGAGCCGCAGGTCCCTGCTCACGGCCGGGCTTTCGACTGGCGGCATGGTTGATGCCGTCAGCGTACACACCGGTGTAGATCCAGCAGCCTGCCGACGTCGAGCCGTCTGGACGCAGCTGGGTGTACGCGGAGAGCGGCTTGCCGGCGTCAGGGCCGTCAAGGTACCGGCCGTTGATCTCGGCAAGCACCGCCTCAGCGTCCGGATCGCCGTGCTCGTCCGTGGGATAGTCCCAGGTCAGGTCAAGCAGCGGACGATCGCGTTCATCGTCCGAGCCGGCGAGCTTTGCCCGGATCCGCTTGCCAAGCTCATAGAAGAACTGCAATTCGCTCTGGCACTCCCCCGGCGGCGCGACCGCCTGGTGGCGCCACTGCAGCAGCCGCTGGGTCTGCGTAAACGAGCCCGCTTTCTCTACGTGGGTTGCTGCCGGCATGAAGAACACCTCAGTCTCGATGTCCTCGGTCCGAAGTTCCCCGGATTCAATCTCCGGGCCCTCCTTCCACCACGTCGCCGATTCGATGAGGTTGAGGTCGCGTACCACCAGCCACTTCAAATGGGACATGCCCATCCTTTGCATGCGGCCGTGGGCCGAGCCGACCGCCGGATTTTGTCCAAGCAGGAAGTATCCCTCCACCTTGTCCTCAAGCATGCCCATCACGGTCTCATAGGTGCCGTGCGCCCCCGTCAGCCTCGGAAGGTAATCGTAAGCCCAGTCGTTCTCCGCGCGGGCGGCATCACCCCACCACGCCTTCAACAGGCTGATGGTGTAGGCATCGGCGTTGGCCCAAAAGCCCTTCTGCTTCTTCGATGCGATTGCATCCAGGTATTGACTGAGGGTGTCGTGCCTACCGGCGCTTGGTACCGGAAGGTAGCCGGGAAGCAGGTTGAAGAGGGTCGGAATGTCCGTGGAACCTTGGATGCTGGCGTGGCCGCGCAGGGCCATGATTCCACTTCCCGGCCGCCCCACGTTTCCGAGGAGGAGTTGCAGGATGGCTGCAGCCCGGATGAACTGCGTTCCGAGCGAGTGCTGGGTCCAGCCGACGGCATAGGCGAAGCAGGTTGTCCGCTCGCGTCCTGAGTTTTCCGTAATCGTACGGGCCAGGTACTCGAAGTCCGCCGCGTCGATGCCGCACATATCCCGCACCATCTCCGGCGTGTAACGCGAGTAGTGCCGCTTGACGATCTGGAACACGGTCCGGGGATCCTGCAAGGTATCGTCCCGGTGCACCTGGGCATGTTCCAAGGACGGGCCGCCGCTGCCGAATTGGTCACCAGCCGCACGGGCCGAAGCACCGGAGCCATGTTCCGCGCCGGGGCCGGGCTCATCGATAATGTCGCCAGTCTCTTCGGCATAGGACCATGACGCGGTGTCGTACGCTCCGGTCTTCGGGTCGAAGCCGGAGAACAGTCCGCCAAGGTCCTCCGTGTCCCGGAAATCTTCGTGAACCAGGGTGGCAGCGTTGGTGTATGCGGTGACGTACTCCTTGAACCAGAGGTCGTGGCTGATGACGTAGTTGATGAGCGCGCCCAAGAGGACAACGTCAGAGCCTGCGCGGATCGGAATGTGCTTGTCCGCCACCGCGGAAGTACGCGTGAAACGGGGATCGACGTGGATCACCTTCGCCCCGCGGGCCTTCGCCTCGGCGACCCACTGGAATCCCACGGGATGGCATTCGGCCATGTTGGAACCCTGAATGATGATGCAATCGGCGTTTGCCATGTCTTGCAGTGATTGCGTAGCACCACCGCGTCCAAACGAGGCTCCCAAACTGGGAACCGTGGCGGAGTGTCATATACGGGCTTGGTTCTCGGTCTGCACCGCCCCGGCAGCCGTGAACAACTTCTTGATCAGGTAGTTTTCCTCGTTGTCCAAGGTTGCCCCGCCCAGCGAGGCAATGCCCATCGTCCGGCGCAAAAGCCGGCCGTGCCCGTCCTCTTGCTGCCACGTCCTGCGGCGCGTCTCGATGAACCGGTCCGCAACCATGTCGATTGCGGTCTCCAGATCCAGGTACTCCCAGCGCGTGGAGCGTGGGGCACGGTAAAGCACGCGCGTCTGCCGTCCCGGAGAGTTGACCAACTGCTCGCTTGCCGAGCCCTTCGGACATAGCCGACCACGCGAAATGGGAGAATCCGGATCGCCTTCGATCTGGACCACTTTTTCGTCCTTGACATACACGCGCTGTCCGCAACCAACGGCACAATACGGGCACACGCTTTGTACAACCCGGTCAGCAGTGGATGTCCTCGAGGCGATCGCCTTTGTCCTTGATGACGTGACGGACGGCCCACGGCCCAGAAGATCGCCTGAGCTTACTTGCCGGACGACCGGCCATTGAAGAAAACTTCGCGGCGCCATTTCAGGAGCATATCCCAAAGCAAGGCACGAGTGACAGGACAATTTTCCTCTCAAGCGGCGTCCCTCCCGGGTTGTCCTTCACCAGGCGTCCGCCTGGCCAGAGCTCAGCAACTATGGGCGCGGGTTCCGGCACGCTCCTCGGAAGTACCCGTTCGGATGGGCGATTCGACCCCAAACAGTCTCAACGGATAGTCGCATGGCGATACTGGCTAATGTTTCCGGCATGTTACACGACGTGAGAAACATTCGACCCTAATTTCTCACAAAATGCTCTCGCGCTAATGTCATTAACCCCGGTACTCTCGTATGCACAGCAGACAGAAAGATTTACCGACTCGCAGCAGAGCAACAATTGCAGATACCGAATACTCGACACGCAGTCGCACTCAAAGGAGAGCTTGACTGACCCCAACGAGGTCGAGGACATGACGCCAAGGGCGCCCACCAGGCGTACAGCCGAACTCGGGAAATGCAGGGATGCCAGCTGCTGCGCCAAGCAAAGCGGCCGACGTGAGGTAACCACGAATTATCCGTAACGGCCCGGACCATCAGCGCGTGTTCCTCCAGGGTGCCAAGTCCGAATCTTGGCCCCCCATCAAAGTGATCCTCAATTAGCCATGGGTATTTCGGCGCCGAATAGATAAATGCGGTGAGCAATTATTCGCATCCGGATAATCCCGAAAGAGAAGCAAGGAGTTATTCATGACCATCGAAGAAACTGAAGCGGGTAGGGCTGTTGCGGGGGCTGGTGCCCGTCCGTTTGAGCAGTTGTCGCGTGATGAGTTGGCGCGGGTTGTTGGTGTGTTGAAGTCGGGGCCGGCGGCCGGGGAGAGTTTCCGGTTCAGTAGTGTGTCGTTGCATGAGCCGGGCAAGGCGGCGTTGCGGGCTGGTACTTACGCCCGTGAGGCCGAGGTGGTGTTGGTGGACCGTGCGACGAACCTGGCGTATGAGGCGGTGGTGGATGTGGCTTCGTCCACGATTACCCGGTGGGTGGAGTTGCCGGCCGGGACGCAGCCGCCGATCATGGCTGATGAGTTTGCCGAGTGCGAGGCCGCGGTGGTCGCGTCGCCGCTGGTGCGGGAGGCGCTGGCCAAGCGTGGCATCACGGACATGTCCCTGGTGTGTGCCGAGCCGTGGTCGATCGGGTACTGGGGTGAGGACCAGGGCGGCAAGCGGATCATGCGTGCGTTGATGTTCACCCGGTTGGAGCCGAACGATAACCCGTATGCGCATCCGATGGAGGACTTCACGGTCCTGGTTGATTTGAACAAGCAGGAGGTCATCGGTGTTGAGGATGACGGGTTCCTGCACGTGCCGATGGAGAAGAACAACTACCATCCGGATTTCGTGGGTCCGGCCCGGACGGATATCAAGCCGATCGAGATTTCCTTCCCGCAGGGCCGGAACTTCACGGTCGAGGGCAATCATGTGGAGTGGTTGAACTGGTCCTTTGATCTGGGCTTCACTCCGCGTGAGGGTCTGGTGCTGCACCAGGTCGGGTTCCGTGACAAGGGCGAGCTGCGTCCGATCCTGCACCGTGCGTCGCTGACGGAGATGGTGGTGCCGTATGGTCCGCCGAGCCGTTCGCAGCAGCAGAAGAACGCGTTCGATGCCGGGGAGTACAACTTCGGGTACATGACCAACTCGCTGGAGCTGGGGTGTGATTGCCTGGGTGATATCCAGTATTTCGACGCGAACCTGGTCGATTCGTTCGGCAAGCCGTACACGATCACGAACGCGATCTGCCTGCACGAGGAAGACGACGGGCTGGAGTGGAAGCACTGGGACTTCCGGACCAACGATGCCCAGACCCGGCGCGGTCGCAAGCTCGTGGTTTCGTTCGTGGTCACGGTGGCGAACTATGAGTACGCGTTCTACTGGACGCTGCACCTGGACGGCACGATCCAGTTCGAGATCAAGGCCACCGGCATCCTGTCCACCGGCGGCATCGCCCCGGGGGAGACCACGAAGTACGGGCAGTTGCTGAACACCGACGGGCTGTACGCGCCGATCCACGAGCACATCTTCAACGCCCGCCTGGACTGGGCGCTGGACGGGGACAAGAACTCGGTCTTCGAGGTCGAGACCGTCGCCGAGGACACCGATGACCCGATGGTCAGCCCGTTCTACGCCCGCCGGACCCTGCTGGAAACCGAGAAGGCCGCGGCCCGTGAAGCGGACCCGCTGGCCCACCGCTGGTGGATGGTGGCCAGTGAATCGCGCACGAACAAGGTCGGGGAAAACACCGCGTACCGGATCATGCCCACCGACCCGGTGCTGATGAAGAAGAAGCCGAACAACTGGGTCACCAAGCGGGCACCGTTCGCGACGAAGACGATCTGGGTGTCCAAGTACGAAGAGGGCGAGCGTTACCCGGCCGGGGAATACCCGAACCAGAGCGCGCTGCTGAGCAATGACGGGCTCCCGGCCTACATCGAGGCCGACGAATCGATCGTGAACGAGGACCTGGTGATGTGGCACTCCTTCGGCCTGAACCACGTGGTCCGGATCGAGGACTGGCCCGTGATGCCCAAGCAGATGACCGGGTTCTTCATCGAGCCCTACGGCTTCTTCGACGAAAACCCCACCCTGGATCTGCCCTCGGACAAAGCCGCCGAAGGCTCCCACTGCCTGAGCAGCCACGCCGACCACCAGCACGGGACCCAGGCATGAGCACCACCAGCCGCACCCCCGCCACCGGGACCAGCGCCGGGACCAGGGCGGCCAGGCCCGGGGCCAAGGCCGGGGCGCTGAAAGCGAACACCCTGGGCCTGTGGGACGTGGTGTTCATGGCCGTGGCGACCTCGGCCCCGATCACGGTCATGAGCGGCAACGTGCCGATCTCGGTCGGGTTCGGCGTGGGCACCGGGACCCCGGCAACCTACATCTGGGCCACCGTGATCCTGTCGGTCTTCGCGATCGCCTACGTCACGATGGCCCGCTACGTGACCTCCACGGCCGCGTTCTACGGGTTCATTTCCCGCGGCCTGGGACGCGTGTTCGGCCTCGGGACCGGGTACATGGTCACCTTCAGCTACATCGTCTTCGAAGCCAGCATCATCGGGATCTTCTCCTACTTCGGCCAACTGGCCTTCAAGGACCAGCTCGGCCTGGACATCAACTGGGTCGTGTTCGCCCTGGCCGGGCTGATCACGATCGGGGCCCTGAGCTACTTCGAGATCAGCATGGCCGCGAAAATCCTGACCCTGCTGCTGTTCACCGAGATCGCGATCCTGGCCATCATGGCCTTCGGCGTGCTCTTCCACGGCGGCGGCCCGGACGGGCTGATGCCCGAAACCCTGAACCCGGCCAACGTCTTCCTGCCCAACGGCCTGCAGGTCGCCGCACCCGGACTGGCGATGTTCATCGCGTTCTGGTCCTGGACCGGGTTCGAATCCACCGTGATGTACGGGGAGGAATCCAAAAACCCGCGCAAGATCATCCCGATCGCCACGATGATCGCCGTCACCGGCGTCGGCGTGTTCTACACCTTCGTCTCCTGGATGTCCGTCGCCGGCAACGGCGCCAAGACCGCGATCGCCCTGGCCCAAAGCGCGAACCCGCTGGACATGTTCTTCCACCCCACCAACGTGTTCGTCGGCCACGGCTGGGTCCTGGTCATGGAATGGCTCATGATGACCGGCTCCTTCGCCTGCGCCATGGCCTTCCACAACGCCGCAGCCCGCTACATGTACTCCCTCGGACGGGAAGGAGTCCTGCCCGGCATCCTCGGCAAAACCCACAAGAAACACGGATCCCCGCACATCGCCTCGTTCATCCAGACCGGCATCGCGATCCTGTGGATCCTGGGATTCTTCGCCCTCAACCAGGACCCCTACGCGGACCTGTTCACCATCCTGGCCGTCCTGGGAACCTTCTCCCTGCTCATCGTGCAAACCATCACCATGGCCGCCGTCTACAACTACTTCCGCCACCACCACCCGCACGAAAACCCCTGGCGCACCAAAGCCGCCCCGATACTCGGCGGAATCGGAATGGTCTGCGTCGTCATCATGATGATCACCAACCTCGACACCGCCGCCGGACCCGCAGCCTCCACCCTGCTCTTCAAACTCATCCCCTACATCACCGCCACACTCTTCCTCGCCGGCGTCGCCCAAGCCCTCTACCTACGCAAAACCAACCCCCTCAAATACGAAACCATCGGCCACGTCGCCATGGGCGAAGACGGACTCGGTCCTCGCCTGGACGAAGAAGACATCACCGACCTGAGCCCGGTCGAGCTCGGCGTTGCCAAGGCCCTTGGCCAGACACACGGCAAACTGACCTTGCACGACGAACTCGAGCTGGAACGCGAGCTCGAGCGTGAGCAGGAAGTGCCCTAAGCACCTTGCTCCGCGAACGGTGCTCCCGGTCACGGGCGGTACTACGTAGCGAAGCAAACCCTCAGCGGCCGGTGCCGCGGGACGAACCCCCCAGGGCATCCCGCGGCACCGGCCGCAAGCCGTCAACTGGCCACAATCTCCCAGAGGAAGTAGCAGAAGACATGACCAACGCAACTCCCACCGCACAGCTTTCCGCCGCCGGCGTCTCCATCTGGCTCGATGACCTTTCGCGTGAGCGCCTCTCCAGCGGCAGCCTCCAAAGGCTCATCGACGAAAAGAACGTCGTCGGCGTGACCACCAACCCGTCGATCTTCCAGGCCGCGATCACCTCCGGCAACGACTACAAGGCGAAGATCGCGGAACTCGCTGCACAAGGCGCCGGCCTTGAGGACACCATCACCGAACTCACCACCACCGACGTCGCCGACGCGTGCGATCTGTTCGCTCCGATCGCGGCAGCGAGCAACGGCGTTGACGGCCGCGTCTCCATCGAGGTTGACCCCCGCCTCGCCTGGGACACCGACGGCACCATTGCCGAGGCGAAGAACCTCTACAAGAAGGTGGACAAGGACAACGTCCTCATCAAGATCCCTGCCACCTTGGAGGGCCTTAAGGCGATCACCGCAGTGCTCGGCGAGGGCATCAGCGTCAACGTGACCCTGATCTTCTCCCTCGAGCGCTACCGCGCGGTGATCAGCGCTTTCCAATCCGGCCTCGAACTGGCGAAGGACAACGGCCACAACCTGTCCAAGATCCACTCCGTGGCTTCCTTCTTCGTCTCCCGCGTGGACACCGAGATCGACAAGCGCCTGGACGCAATCGGCACCCCCGCAGCCAAAGCCCTCAAAGGAAAGGCAGGCCTTGCCAATGCCCGCCTGGCTTTCCAGGCCTATGAAAAGCTGTTCTCCACCGAGCGCTGGGCCGTACTTGCCGAAGCCGGCGCCCGCCCGCAACGCCCGCTGTGGGCCTCCACCGGAGTCAAAGACCCCGCCTACCCGGACACCCTCTACGTCACCGAACTGGTTGCCGCCGGCGTCGTGAACACCATGCCGGAAAAGACCCTCGACGCCACTTTCGACCACGGCGTCGTCACCGGTGACACGCTTACTGGCACGTACACGAAAGCAAACACGGTCCTCACCGCGCTCGAAAACCTCGGCGTCTCCTACAACAACGTCGTTGCACTGCTTGAATCCGAAGGCCTCGACAAGTTCGTCGCCTCCTGGAATGAACTCCTCGCCGACGTCGAAGGCGCCCTCGCCGCCGCACGCAGGGCCGCCTGACCCGACCCGAATCCCCGCTGTTCAGCAGGCACGCACTGATGCCGCCGTCGTCGGCCGCGCAATCCATGGCGCGGCCGACGACGGTTCGTCATTTAATCCGTTCCTAAGTCCGTGCGCGCTTCGGACGTTTCGCCGTCCTTGCGCGCGCGGCTCGGCTGGACGCGAGGCGGCTCGCCCGGCATCTTCGGGTAGTCCGGTGGGAAAGGTAGCTCCCCAAGCCCGGAGCCGACGTCGCGCTCCCACCATTCCATCAGCGTGTCGATGTCGCCCGGCTCCGCGTTCATGTCCGCCCACGGATCGCCGACGGTCTTGAGGCGGTCTGGAACTGTGAGGATGGTGAAGTCCTTGGGATGGACCTTCTCCAGTTCGTCCCACGTGATCGGACATGATACCGGGGCGTGCGGCAGGGCACGCGGGCTGTATGCACCTGCTATCGTGCGGTCGCGATTGGCTTGGTTGAAGTCCAGGAACACTCGCTCGCCGCGTTCCTCCTTCCACCAATTGGTGGTCACCTTGTCCGGCATGCGCCGCTCCAGTTCGCGGGCGGCGGCAATAACGGCGTGCCGTACCACCAGGAACTCCCGGGTCGGCTTGATCGGGGCGTAGACGTGCAGTCCCCTGTTGCCGGAGGTCTTGATGAACGCAGTCAGCCCGGCCTCATCAAGCACCTTTCTCAACTCCAGGGCGGCGGGGATGGCGTCGTCGAAGTCCGTGCCCGGCTGGGGGTCAAGGTCGATACGCAACTGATCCGGATTGTCCGGGTTTTCCGCGCGCGAAGGCCACGGGTGGAAGACAACAGTGTTCATTTGCACGGCCCACACAGCCGCCGCCGGCTCGTCGAGGACAAGTTGTGGGTGGGAGCGTGCGCTTGGATAAACCACCTTCACGGACCGAATGTAGTCGGGTGTCCCCTTCGGGGGATTCTTGGAAAAGAACTGCTCGCCGTCGATATTGTCCGAAAACCGCTGCAGCGAGACCGGGCGGTCGCCATTCGCGGAAATAAACGCATCACCGACTTCGGCGATATAGTGTGCCAGATCCAGCTTCGTCAGGCCCAATTCCGGCCAGAGAACCCGGCTTGGGCTGGAGATCCGAACCTCACGGGGGCCGTTGGGTCCGTCAACGGTGAAGGTAGTTGCTTCGCTCGCCATGGGGACAACCTACCCCGCCAGGCCGGATCCGTCAGCCTATGGAACACTTCAGCGATGGGCAGATCCGAGCGGTCGCGCTGCTGCGCGAACCTTTAGGTCAGACGACGACGGCGGCCCTGCGGCTTTCCGGGCAAGGCTTGAGTTGCGCGGGGGTACCGCCGTCGCGTCGTAATCAGCACAACGCCATTAACCGAGGACGGCGTTGACCAGCTTGACCAGTTCTGCTGCCGAGTCTGCCGTGACGGCGGCGCCGGTCTTGATCGCGGTAGCCCCGAGATTTCCTTTCACTCCTGTCACGGTAAGCGTGATCTGTTTCTGCCCTGAAGGCAGGACCTGGGTCATCAGCGCGCCCATGGACTGATCGCCGTTCGTCTTTTCCGTCAATGGCTGGATCTGGGTAGTGATCTTTTGCCCTGCGGCCTCGATGGTGAACGTCGAGCACTGCGACAGTGCGTCAGTGGATTTCTTCGTCTGGCCCGACAACACAGCCGGATCCTTCACAGCCAGGGCGGTGATCACGGTGGCGCTCTTGTCCGCCGCCGAAAGGCTCTGCCCCGCCGCGTACGTTGCCCCGTCGGGGACTTGCGCATTGGTGTTCGCCACGGCGGCACAAGCCGGAGGCGTGATGACGGCGGACTGCAGCAACTGCTTCTCGGCCATCAAGCCTTGGTCAATCTGTGCAGCGGGCACCACAGTCAACGGTTTTCCTTGCTCGTCCTTCAACCCCGCAATGATCGAAGCAAGTTCCTCGTTCGTGTAGGTCTTCGGGCTGAGCGTCGGTGTGGGTGTTGGAGTTGACGGAGCGGCAGAGCTTCCGGCATTTGTCGAACCTCCACATCCAACGAGCGCCATTGACGCAGCGAACAGGAGTCCGATAAGTGCTGTTGTCTTCTTCATTTGTAACCCCATTTGTCATGGTGGCACGACCTGCCCGGGGATGACCGGCGTGGTCATGCCATAACCGCCCCGGCCAGCCATGGCGTACACCGAACCCGGACAGTAATGGATGTGATGGTTGCCACAGTACATAATCAGTAGGCTTCCTAAATAGAGTGTCCTCCACTTGGACGTCGGACTTGCTCCAGCGGGCTCCCCTGGTTCAAAGCAAACTAACAACCAATTCATCTTCCCTATGCAGGCTTCTGGCGTCACCATGAATCATCGGCGGCCGCAATTGAGACGGCTACCCAGTAAGTGAAGGGACGTCCAATGGCGCGTTTCGATGACTTGAAGTACACGAGGGACGAGCTGTTGCTCGCTTTGGCCAACGATCTCGGGTGCAGCGCGGACGATCCACGCATCGCCGATGCCTACGACGATCTGGCAACCAGCTGGGCGCAGGGTTCACCCGACCCAGCAGCGAGCTATAACGCCTACTTCGGACAGGGGCCGGTCGCTTCCGAGCTCGATATGACCATGGCCCGCGCGTGGGCCGCTGACCGAGTCCTTATCGACTGAACCGCCGAAGGCACCGTGTAGCTGCAAAAAAGAGGACAGCAATGTGAAAAAGATGTCACTGACGGCGCTGGCACGGACCCAGTTGGAGGCGGCCCGGAGAGCCTCGAGCGGGCGTAGCGCCGACACCGTTTTCGGCGGCCACGAGCACATCATGCGCCAAACGATCATCGCGCTGCGCGGCGGAGCGGTCATGGACGAGCACGAGAACCCGGGCGAGGCGACAATCTACGTCCTGGAAGGGCGGGTGACCCTCATTGCCGGGGAGAATTCCTGGGACGGTTCTCCGGGCGATCTGCTCATCGTGCCCGATTCAAGGCACGGACTGCAGGCCCATGAGGACTCCGTACTCTTGCTGTCGGTCGCCAAGCGCCGCTGAACACTCGGAGGGTTTGAGGCGCATGCCCATCCTTCAGCGGGAGCAACCGGAGGCAACGCAGCTGCATCCGGCTCGACAGATGACCGAGCCGTTCGGCCCCGAACTGCAGCGCTACGACGACGACCGCCGTACGCGCCGACTCTCGCGGACTCAGTCGTTTTGACGATGATCCGGCATATCGTCTCGTTGCTGACGGAGGTCGAGGGCTTCGAGCAATCGTTTCACTGAGCCGCCGAGGTTCCACTCCGTGGCGAGGCTTTCGAGTTGGGCGCGCGAATCACCGACGACGGGACGCAGCAAAGCGCCGGCCTCGCCAAGAGTGGGAACTGCGAGGTTCTTTACAACGTTCACGACGGCGGGCGCGACGGCAAGATAGTCGGCGGCTGCGGCGAGTTTCGACCTCACGGGCGCGGACAGTCCGCTGCTCCCATCGGCCGTCGCCGCGAGCAACTCGTCCAGGGTGCCGTACGCTGCGAGCAGCGACGCCGCAGTCTTTTCGCCGATTCCGGCAACACCCGGGAGCCCGTCGGATGCATCGCCGCGAAGCGTCGCGTAATCGGCGTACTGCTCGGGCAGCACGCGATACTTGCCGACGACGACGGCATCGGTCACGATTTCGAGGTTCTTCATACCCCGAGCGGTGTAGATGACCCGCACCTGGCAGGCGTCGTCGACGACCTGGAAGAGATCGCGATCGCCCGTCACAACGTCCACGGGTATCCCGGCGCGACTGGCGTAAGTGCCGATGACGTCGTCGGCCTCATGTCCGGCAACCCCGACGACGGCGATACCGGCGAGACCGAGCACCCGCCGGATCAGCGGAATCTGCGCTTCAAGCGCGTCCGGCACCACTTCGACGTCCGGCGCCCCCGCCACCAACTCCGCGACCCGGTGAGACTTATACGTCGGGATCAGGTCCACCCGCCACTGAGGACGCCAATCGTCGTCCCAGCACGCCACCAGATGCGTCGCCCCGTACTCGGTGGTGAGCCGCGCGATCATGTCCAATAGGCCCCGAACGGCGTTCACGGGCGTGCCGTCGGCCCGACGGATCGAATCCGGAACGCCGTAGAAGGCGCGAAAGTACAACGACGCGGTATCGAGGAGCATCAGGCTGGCCATAAGCGATCCTTACATCCGCAATCGGCGGTTCGCCAGCACCGCAGGTCAATCCAAGGTCACGCCTCTCCGTCACCCCTCGGTTCCGGATCCAGTGCCGGGACTCCCCCGCCCCGCGATCTGTCCCCCGCGTCAACCAGGGTCCACATGGCGCTTCCACCGTCGTGCGCAGGCATGATGCTGCCCTCGAAGACGAAAATCGCTTCGGCGGACGATCCAAGGGGCCGCCACAAACCATTCGCAGGGCAATGAGACCCAATGCCGACGACCATCGCGCCCTGGGAATTACCCGGTTCCCGGTCGATGCTGCTTAACTTCTTCATTCCAGGCTTCCTTGCGCTGCGTTGGCGGGTCCCGTGATCAAAAAACCGGTCTGCAACTCAATGGTAGGCAACGATATCGGCACTGAATAAGATGAAAGTGAAATGACCGGATAAGCCTTTCCTATGGATGGCCATTACCCGGGTTTCAGGGTCCAACGTCTCTTGCCTTTTGAAAAGCAGACATAACTGAACGCTATGTGGGAACACAAAAACTGTCTTTGTGTGACCCATAGCTCAAACGTTACTTTGATGTCTGAGACCAGTCGGCAAGCCGTAAAGCACACGATGGTCATACGAGGGAGTTCACACTCGAACCCTCTTTTCCGCAGCCCGCGTGTACCGGTAGGCCGCTGTTCACCCATCGCCATGGAGACGAAATGACCCAAACCATACTTCCAAAGAAGACCCCGGCCAGGGCGGCAATCGCCGCCTGGATCGGCACGACACTGGAATACTACGACTTCGCGGTGTACGGCACCTCGTCGGCGCTGATCCTGAACGTCCTCTTCTTCTCGCCCCAACTACCCACGGGCATCAGCGTCCTGCTTTCCCTGATCACCTTCGCCGTCGGCTACGCCGTCCGCCCCCTCGGCTCCCTCATCCTCGGACCCATGGGCGACCGCTACGGCCGCAAATTCGTCATGATGCTCACCCTGTTCGGCATCGGCGGCTGCACCTTCCTGATCGGCTGCCTGCCCACCTACGCCCAGATCGGCTCCCTCGCACCAATCCTGCTCGTAGCCATCCGCGTCATCCAAGGACTATGCCTCTCCGGCGAACAACCCAGCGCCATCACCATGAGCCTGGAACACGCCTCGGACCACCGCCGCGGATTCATCGCAAGCTTCACCACCCTCGGCTCAGCCTCCGGCACCCTGCTCACCCTGCTGGTCTTCATCCCGATCTCCGCCATGCCCTCGGCACAACTGCTCAGCTGGGGCTGGCGACTCCCCTTCTGGTTCTCCGCCCTCGTCGTCGTCGCCGCCTACCTCATCCGCCGCCACGTCCAAGAACCACCAGAATTCATCCAGGCCCAAGCCACCAAAGCAAACATCACCCCCCTCAAACACCTCCTGCGCTTCCACTGGCGCGCCGTACTCCGGATCATCTTCTGCGCACTCATCGCCGGCACCAGCTACATGATGCAGACCTTCTCCGTCGCCTTCGGAACCGCCGGATACAAACTCGACAAACCCACCATGCTCCTGACAACCACCGTCTCCGCCGTGATCGCCCTCGCCATCACCCCCCTGGCAGGATTCCTAGTCGACAAAATCGGCCGCAAAACCATGTTCCTCAGCGGAACCATCGGCGTCGGCATCACCATGGTCCCCTACCTCTGGTCCATCACCACCGGCAACTGGACCCTGATCTTCCTCTTCGGCATCATCAACTACTCCTTCTTCTACTCCATGGTCAACGCCTCCTGGCCCTCCTTCTTCGCAGAAATGTTCCCCGGCCGCCTCCGCGTCTCCGGACTCGCCCTGGGCACCCAAATCGGCTTCGCCATCTCCGGCGTCATCGGCCCCGTCCTCGCCACCGCACTCGCCGGCGCCGACCTCAAAGGATGGACCGGCCCCTCCATGGTCGCACTCGGATTCATGCTCTTCGCCGGCATCTCCGCACTCACCGCCAAAGAAACCGGCAAATACACCCTCAAAGAACTCGACGAACTACACCAAAGCAAACAAGAAAAAACCGCCGTCGCTGCCGCGACCGTAGCCCCCGCCAGGGCAACACACGATCTCTCAGCTGAGCCTGCCGCGGAGAAGTAACGGATACTCCTCAGCCTGAGCCATGGTTGACCATGACGACGGCGACAGGCGGCGGCCAGCTGGCCAATGGGCAGCTGGCCGCCGCCGTTCGGTGAACGTTATACAAGCCGGGCGGCAATCGGCCGGGTCAGGGAAGGGAACCGTGGACACGCGGAAGTTGGAGTATTTTGTCAGGATCGTGGACGCCGGAAGTATCACGAAGGCAGCATCGGCTCTCCACGTCGCCCAACCGGCGCTCAGCCAACAGGTTTCAGTCCTTGAGAAAGAACTCAAGCAGCGGCTGCTTATTCGCAGCAAACGAGGCATTGAACCGACCGCTGCCGGCCACACCCTTTACCGCCACGCCCAGACGATTCTTCGCCTGGTCGACGAAGCCCGGCAAGACATCGCCAAAGCCGGAGGCGCACCGTCGGGCCACGTTTCAATCGCCATCGCGCCAGACAGCATCGTCCCGAGCCTCACGCCACGAATCGTCCAAGAGGTAAGGAAGCGCTACCCCGACATTTCGCTTCACCTGACAGAGAGCGTCGGCGGAGCATTGAGCGAAGCGGTGAAAAGCGGCAAGCTCGACATGGCGCTTATCTATGAGCCAAGCGAAGCCCGTGGGGTTCGATTTACCACCCTGATCGTCGAGGACCTCCACCTAGTAACCAACCCGGGTATAGAGATCGCAACCCAGGAAGATGGAACAGTCACGGCAGAAGAAGCCTCAAAGGTCGAGGTGTTTCTTCCCGGCCGCGATCACACAATCCGACAACTAGTGGAGACGGTGTGGCGTGAAAAGGGCCTCGACCTGCGCCTCGTCGGCGAAGTCGGCTCACTACCGTCACTGGGCAGCCTCCTCCGCGCCAACCTCGGAGCTACCGTGCTCCCCAAGTCGGCAGTCGAGGCTTTGTTCCCGGGGCAGGGTTTCACCTCACATCGGATCATCAGTCCGTCACTGCAAAGCAAAATCGCATTGTGCACTGCCAATCATGATCCCCTCTCCGAAGCCGCCTCTGCAGTGCTTGTGATCCTCCGGGAAATGCTTCATGAGCAGCTGTTGGCACAATTCCAACACAAGCCAGCGCCCGCTGGCGGTGTGGCGTACCTCAGTTCACCGCCTGAACAAGTCCTTCTTTAGCAAGGCCGGAGAGGACCGCCCGTGGCGGGAAGTCACACCCCGGTGGAATCCGCAGAGATGTTGCTGGCAGGTGTTGGCGGAGCGGCCGCGGACGGCGTCGCAGTACCCGCCAGCAGCTATCCCCTGCGCTCTGGTGGGCGAGCTCGCCGCCTGGCAGGTGGCGTCGTCGTCGGGCTTTCCCGCATTGATCAAACTTTCCCGCATTCCCTCCGGCCGCGTCGACATCTGGTGTCGTCTCTACGCCCGGTGGTACCTTAGGCCGGTCAGGGTCTATTTGACTCGCGTTGCTGCGCGGAGACCGCCTGGGGGTACACCGCATCTTGCCCGTACGGGCGCGCCAACCAAGTACCCATCATCGACGAGTGCCCCATTTCCGGGCAATGCAGCACGCCACCTCGCCCGCACGGCACGCGATCGTACGCTTCAGCCCCTTCGAGGGAAGCCTTCAGAGGAAGGAGAAGCAATGCCCATCACCGACGAGAGCATAGTCATCCCGGTCCCACCCGAGGAAGTGTTCGGCCACGTCGCCGACGTGCTCGCGAACAAAGCATACGCACGGCAAGTGCGTGCCAACATAGCTGCGCTCTCCGAGATTCTCACCGAGCGCAAGAATCACGAAACCGAAGAATGACAAGCGCCGAACCGGGATCATGCCATGGGACTGGAAAAAGAATACGACTCGCGATTCGCAGACGAGACCAGGACGCCGTCCTGCCTCGAAGCTGAGCGCTTGGTTGACGAAGCCTGCGCAATGTTCGCTGACGCCGCTCAAACCCTCGATAAGGGAGGCGTTCCGACCGAACCAATCGAAGTCTGGCCCGAACAGGTTTTTGAATCGGCCTGGAAGCGAATCTTCGGCACCTATCGCCCGTCGAAAGCAGCAGACGGGTGGGAGCTGTTCCCCGGATTCCACATCGACACCGGTGGGGGTCTTTGGCGCAAGGAATGGACCCACCATCCCTGGGAGGCCGATACATGTCCCGCCAGCTTCGACACAAAACCTGTGATAACCAGCGACTGGGTCCAGATCTTTAGTTCTGTTGGACCGGCCACCTTTGAGCTTGGCTTCGGCAATGTCAAAAAGTACTACGACAAGGACGACCAGCCCTATCTCGTGCTCAGCCATGCCGTCAACGGAGACTTTTACAGCGAATACCCCGAGGGAATCTTCAAGGACGTACTGCTTGGCCGGGTAGCTTTGCTTCTGCGCCGCGCAGGGTAGCGGCCCCTTCAACGATGACGGCCCGGCCGATGACTGTGCCGCTGCCATCCGTACGGGCACGAACAAGCGCCACGTGGACTGACTAACTAGCTACATCAAAACGAGTACCCAACGCAGGCGCAGGAAGGAACAAGTGCCGGCTACTCGTTCCTACGGCCACCGACAGTCGTAGCCTCGCAAGTGCACGCGAGGGCGAACGAATCCCGCACGAGTGTGCAAAAACACAAATTCTCAGTGCCGTCGCTGGAATCAGGCAGGACGTCCCTTTCAAGCGGCGCACACCTGGAACAGCAATGAACCGTCACCCGGCTGCCGGGGTATTAACCGCCGACTGGGGAGGAGTTAGTAATGAGGACCACGAACTTATGGAAACGCTGGACCGCCTTTGGCAGCACAGCACTGGTGTTTGCCGGGCTGCTCGGGGCGACGGTGTTCGCCGCGCCGGCGCAGGCCGCGGCGAACACCGTGGTGTCCCTGACATTCGATGACGGCAACGCGGACCAGATGACCGCCGAATCCACCATGAAGAGCCTGGGACTGAACGGCACCTTCTTCATCACCACCGGATGGATCGACCAGCCCACCTACTTGACCACTGCGAACTTGCAGCAAATCGCCGCCGACGGCAACGAGATCGGAGGCCACACCGTCACCCACCCGGACCTCGTCTCCCTGACCACCGCCGAATCAACACGCCAGATCTGTGACGGCCGTGTCGCACTGATGAACATGGGCTTCAAAGTCACCAGTTTCGCCTACCCCTTCGCTTCCGAAAATCCGGCCACGGAGGCTTTGGTGAAGCAATGCGGGTTCAACAGTGCCCGGGGATTGGGTGACATTGCCGCCCCGGATCCTGCCTCCGCGACACTTCCTGTGGCGGAAACCATTCCTCCGGCCAACCCCTACGACACCGCGGCCCCGGATGAGGTAGACAGCACCTGGACCCTGCAGGACCTGCAAAACGAGGTAACTCACGCCCAGGCGGCCGGCGGGGGCTGGGTCCAGTTGACCTTCCACCATGTCGCCGTCGGCACGGACCCGACACTGAGCATCACCCCCACCCTGTTCACGCAGTTCGCGACCTGGCTCGCGCAGCAAAAGGCAGCCGGTACCGTCGCGGTCAAGACCGTGGACCAGGTCATCGGCGGCACCCAGAAGCCCGCGGTCCCGGGCCCGGCAGTCCCGCCACCGCCACCACCGGGCACCAACATGATCCAAAACCCCAGCCTGGAAACACTGACAAGCGGCATCCCGCAATGCTGGGCAGCCGGCGGCTACGGCACGAACACCGCTGCCTTCGCCGTTGTCTCCCCCGGCCACACCGGCAAGAACGCCGAACGACTCACGATGACCGGCTACGTGTCCGGGGACGCGAAACTCCTGCCGGCCTTGGACCTGGGCGGTTGCTCGCCGACCGGAACCCCCGGGCATACCTATCAGCTGAAGGCCTGGTACAAGTCGACGGCGGCGACCCAGTTTGAGCTCTACTACCGGATCGGTAACGGGTTCTGGCAGTACTGGACGGCAAGTCCGCTGATCGGCGCGGCAACGAACTGGACCCAGGCCACCTGGACCACGCCACCGCTGCCGGCCGGGGCGTCAGGAATCAGTTGGGGCCTGAACATCCAGACCAACGGCACCATCACCACCGACGACTACGCGATGTTCGACGTCGGCACCGCACCGACGCCACCGCCGCCGCCTCCCGCGGGTGGCAACCTGGTCCAAAACCCGAGCCTTGAAACAGCCGGCGTGGGAGGCTTCCCGCTCTGCTGGCAGGCAGGCGGATACGGCACCAACACCGCAGCCTTCAGCACCGTCTCCACGGCACACACCGGAACCAAGGCCGAGAAGGTGACTGTCACCGGCTATGTTAGCGGCGACGCGAAACTGCTACCCACCCTGGACAACAGCACGTGCGCTCCGGCAGCCACTGCGGGCCACACGTATTCGCTCAGGGCCTGGTACACCTCAACCGCTGTCACACAGTTCGTTGTGTACTACCGGGACGCCTCCGGCAATTGGGTGTACTGGACGTCCGGGCCGTGGTTGCCAGCGGCGAGCACCTACACGCAGGCCAGCTTCACGACGGCGGCAGTCCCCGCCGGGGCCACCGCACTGAGCTTCGGGTTGAACCTGTTCAGCAACGGAACACTCACGACGGACGACTACGCGATGTACGACGCCGTCGGAGCGCCACCCCTGTAACTCAACAGACCGCTGGACCCGGCAATCCAAGCCGCTGACAGAACGGGAGAACTGACCCGGGCGGCGGCTTGTGTCAGTTCTCCGAGCGGCTGTTCAGGGCATGTAGATGACACCGTGTGCGCGCGCTTGCGCGGTCGTATGATCGGGCCATCTCAACGAAAGACAAGGCGTCATGCTCAAAGCATTGAGAGCCTGGATTCGGACCGCAGCGCAATTTCCGAGACAGTCCACCGCCGATCTGCGCTGGCTTGAGGGCATCAGCTTCGTACTCGGCATAGGCAGCATGGTTGTGGCTCTTTTGTGGTTCCCCGGATGGCAGACGGCCGCATGGATCCTCGTTGCGATGTGCTGGGCTCGCGTCTCCGTACTGGCCAGAAAGGAGATCCGCCGACGCGGCAGCGGCGACCGCCCTTGACGAACTGCGACGTGGGCTGTGTGAACTTTCAGGCGCGTACGCGGCCGAGGCGATGGATGTGCCACGGACTGACCTCAGCACAGCCCGACGGCGGCCCGCCCGGATCTGCGCGAGCGTTCCCCTTTGTGCGGTCATACGTGAGCGACCGTCGGGTCGGGACGTGCGATACGTGAGCGGCGGTCCGGGCCAGGCCTTGCTCTTCGGTGCGATGTGCCTGAAGCACCGGTCCGCCGAACGGGTCAGATCCGCCGAACGGGTCAGCCGACGTGGACCCACGGACGGCGGGTAACCTCGGGCTCTGCTTCACGGAGGACTTCGCGGGTGACCGGTGCGATTTCGCCTTCACCAAGGAAGAGGAATTTGAGGAGGTTGATGATGGGGTTGCCTTCGGTCCAGCGGAAGTAGATGTGGGGCATGAGGCCGGTAACGTCGCGGATGTGGAGCAGTACCGAGGCGATGGTGTTGGGCACGACCGGGCCGTGTACTTCCAGGACGCGGTAGCCGTGCCTGTTCACGCCGCGCACGTCAAGTTCGGTTTCGAAATCGGAGGAATCATCCACGATGACTTCAAGGAACAGTGCTTCCCGGTCCAGGGGAAGGTGGCTGACTTCGATCGCTGAATTGAGTTTTGCTTGGTAGGCCTCGCGGCTGATGCGCAAGGGTTCGTGGGAGATCACGGCGAGTGGGCCGTCCTGCACATCGGTGAGGAATTCGAGGGCTTGCCGGTCCAGGCGGACGTGCGTGGCGTGCAGTTCGAAGGAGCGCATGATCCGGGACAGCAGGGAAATCACAATGATGCCGGCAATGAAGATGGCGGCGATCCGGAGGCCTTCGGGGCGTTCGAACATATTGGCGATGGTGGTGTAGATGAACACCACGGCGATCAGCCCGAACCCGATGGTCCGTTTGCGCTGCCGTGCCCGGCGGGCCGAGAGGGTCACGGCGACAGCGGCGGAGGTCATCAGGACCAGCACACCGGTCGCGTACGCGCCGCCCTGGGCGTCGACGTCGGCGTTGAAGAGAAAGGTGATAAGGAACCCGACAAGGGTGAACACCAGAACGAGCGGACGCACAGCCTTGGCCCACTCCGGGGCCATGCCGTAGCGGGGTAGGTACCGGGGCACGAGGTTGAGCAGCCCTGCCATGGCCGAGGCCCCCGCAAACCAAAGGATCGTGATAGTGCTCAAGTCATACACGGTGCCGAACCCGACTCCGAGGTACTCGTGTGCCAGGAAGGCCAGCGCACGTCCGTTCGCCTGGCCGCCGGCCTGGAATTCGGGTTCCGGGATCAGCACCACCGTGATGAAGCTAGTGGTAAGCAGGAACGAACTCATGATCACCGCGGCCGTGGTAAGGAGCCTGCGGGCTCCCTTGATACGTGCCACCGGTTTTTCGTCGGTGTCCCCGGGCGCGCCTTTGATCTGCGGCATGACCGCGACGCCGGTCTCGAAGCCGGACATGCCCAGGGCCAGTTTGGGGAACACCAGCAGGGCGATGCCGACCACCATCAACGGGTTACCGTGCGAGGCGGACAGCGCTCCCCACCAATCGGTGACCGCGGCCGGATGAGCTACGACCTGGGTGAAAGTGACCAGCACGAGCACGACGTTCAGGCCCAGATACAGGACGACGAGGACCACGGCGACACCGATGGCTTCCTTGAACCCGCGCAGGAACACGGCGGCGAGCAGCGCCAGCAGGAACAACGTGACCGCGACGTTTTGTCCCTGCAGCCATCCGGGTGCGATCGGGTTCTCGATCAGGTGGGCGGTGGCGTCGGCAGCGGAGAGGGTCATGGTGATCATGAAGTCCGTCGCGGCGAAACCGAGCAGCACCAAGACGAACAATTTGCCCGTCCAGCGCGGCATCAGCCGCTCGAGCATGGCGATTGATCCTTCGCCGCGGTGGCTTTCACCGGCAACCCGGCGATAGACCGGGAGGGCGCCCAGCAACGTCAGGCCGACCAGGACGAGCGTGGCGATCGGGGAAATCACCCCGGCGGCCAGCACCGCGATAGCCGGCGCGTACCCCAGGCTCGAGAAGTAGTCCACGCCGGTCAGGCACATGACCTGCCACCACGAATGCTTTTTATGGCCGGTATCGCTGACGGCGCCCGGTCCTTGGTGGGTGCCCTTGCTGTCCTGCAACCCGAACAACAACCAGGTCCGCAGGCTCGCCATGCCTGACGGCCGCGGGGCGGATGGATCCGCCGGAGGCCTGCTCAAAGTCGTCACAAGATGTCCCTTTCAGCGCACGGAAACCACTATCTTGCTGAAACGTAACACCGCACGCAGCCGGGCGGAGCGCTTTTTGACGAATCCTTAACGCCGGCGTCGGAAGGCTAAAGGCTGGCACCGATGCAGGTCTCCGGCTTCGTTTCGGAGCATGCCACGGCCTGCCGGCGTCGGTATTAAAACCACGTCAAGATCGCCCCCACCCGTATTAAGGAACTGTTAGGAACCGCTTTTCGCCATCTGACGGGGAGTTGACTGGCAGCAGCCCCGCAAACGGGGCGCGGATGAAAGGACGTTCCAGTGGCCGACCTGGCTGTTGTGGGAATCTTCGTGGTGTCCATGGGGATCGTGATGTGGATAGCCCACCTCTTGGGAAGAATTGTCGACGGCGACGGGCCGGTGAACGGGCAATGAGCGCTGACGTCGTCATGTGGGCGGTTCTGTTTATTGCGGGCCTGTGTCTCTTCGTTTACCTTCTGGCCGTGTTGATCCATCCGGAAAAGTGGTGATCCCGCATGGTTTTCAACACCGCCTCCTTCATCACCCAGGTGGCCGTCCTTTTGCTGCTGTTGGTTTTGGCGCACAAACCGCTAGGCATTTATCTCGCCGGTGTATTTGAAGGCGCTAAATCGACGCGGGTCGAAATGGTTTTCTACCGGCTGGCCGGAGTCGACAAAAACACGGAACAGGGTTGGTCCATCTACCTGCGCAGCGTCCTGGTCTTCTCTGCGGTATCCATCCTTGTGGTTTTCCTGCTCCAGCGCCTCCAAGGCGTCCTGCCCGGAAGCAACTCCCTGCCTGGCGTAGATCCGTGGACCGCCATGAATACGGCCATCTCTTTTGCCACCAACACCAACTGGCAGGTCTACACCCCTGAGACCACCATGGGCATCTTCGTGCAGATGTGCCTGCTGGCCGTCCAGAACTTCTTGTCTGCCGCCGTCGGAATCGTGGTGGTGGTGGCACTTATCCGCGGCATCGCGCGAACCCGCACGGACAGGCTGGGGAACTTCTGGGTGGACCTCGCCCGTGCGTCTTTCCGCGTGCTGCTTCCGATGGCTGTCCTCGCGGCGATCGCGATGCTGATCGGCGGCGTCGAACAGACTTTCTGGTCCACCGATGTCACCAACCAGGCAGCGGGTATCACACAGACGATCCCCGGCGGTCCGGTCGCATCCCAGGAAGCCATCAAGATCCTGGGCACCAACGGCGGCGGCTATTTCAATGCCAACTCCGCCCACCCGTTCGAGAACCCGAACGTCTTCACCAGCCTCTTCCAGGTCTTCCTGATCCTGCTCATCCCTTCTGCCTTGCCCTACGCTTACGGCCGCATGGTGGGTGACCAACGGCAGGGCTACACGGTGGCAGGTGCCATGGGCACGCTCTGGCTCGCTTCGACGGTCCTGATGGGTTGGGCTGTTTCCGGCGCTCAAGGTACCGCGACGGCAGCCGCGGGCGGTTTGGGCGAAGGTTTCGAACAGCGCCTCGGCGCGGCCCAAAGTGCCATCTTTGCTACGGCCACCACCCTGACCTCAACGGGCGCCATCAATGTCGCGCACGATTCCCTCCCGCCCCTGGCTGGCGGCGTGGCCATGGTCGACATGATGCTCGGCGAGGTAGCCCCGGGCGGCACCGGGTCAGGGCTTTACGGCCTGCTCATCCTTGCCATTGTTTCGGTGTTCATCGCCGGGCTCATGGTGGGCCGCACCCCCGAATTCCTAGGCAAGAAGATCGGTCCGCGGGAAATGAAGCTCACCGCGATGTACATCCTGGTGACCCCGGTCATCGTTTTGGCCACCGCCGGGGTCACAGTCCTGCTGCCCGATGCCGTGGCCAACGCTCCTGCCACGGGACCGCACCAGTTCAGCGAAGTGCTCTACGCCTTCACATCGGCGGCGAACAACAACGGCTCGGCCTTTGCAGGGATCACCACCTCGGGACCGTACCTGTCCACGATAATGGGCCTTGCCATGCTGCTCGGCAGGTTCCTGCCCATCGTGCTGGTGCTGGCCTTGGCGGGTTCCTTGGCAAAACAACCCAAGATCCCGGCGTCGTCCGGCACAGTCCCGACCCATGGTTGGCTCTTCGGTTCCCTCTTGCTCAGTGTCACGGTCATCATGACCGCTTTGAGCTACTTCCCGGCCCTTTCATTGGGCCCCCTCGCAGAAGGACTCCTCAAATGACCAAGTCCGGCACGGCATTCGCCAAGGACACCGCCCAGACTTACGCGGACGGCAATCCCCTGGGCACGCCCGGGGAACACAAGCACCACACCAAGGCACCGGCCAAACTTGACCTAGCCAGCCTCCGCACTGCCCTGCCCGTTGCCGTAGGCAAGCTTGCTCCCGGCCAGATCATCCACTCCCCCGTGATGTTCACAGTCCTGGTCGGGGCGGGCCTTTGCACAGTCATCTGCATCCTCAAACCGGCGGTCTTCAGCATCGCGGTGACGGTCTGGCTCTGGCTGACCGTGCTTTTCGGAACGCTGTCCGAAGCCATCGCGGAAGGCCGTGGCAAGGCTCAGGCAGATAGCCTGCGCGCCAGCCGGATTGGCGTGGTTGCCAGGCTTCGGTTCGCGGATGGCACCCTCAAGGAGGTTCCGGGGACGGAACTGCGGAAGAACGACGTCGTTATTTGCGAAGCCGGGGACGTCATCCCCTCCGACGGCGAGATCATCGAAGGCCTGGCGAGCGTGGACGAATCCACGATCACCGGCGAATCAGCACCCGTCATTCGCGAGTCCGGCGGCGACCGTTCCTCAGTGACAGGCGGCACCAAAGTCCTCTCGGACCGCATCGCCGTCCGGATCACCGCCGAGGCGGGCGAAACGTTCATCGACCGCATGATCAAACTCGTCGAAGGCGCCGTCCGGCAGAAGACCCCCAACGAAATCGCCCTCCACGTCCTCCTCGTTTCCCTGACCATCGTGTTCCTCGCGGTCACCATGAGCCTGGCCCCGTTCGCGTCGCTCGCGGGCGCAACGCCGTCGCCGATTGTCCTGGTGGCACTGCTTGTCTGCCTGATCCCCACCACCATCGGTGCGCTCGTTCCGGCAATCGGCATTGCCGGCATGGACCGATTGGTCCAACACAACGTCCTGGCCACGTCCGGCCGCGCCGTCGAAACGGCCGGAGATATCACGACGCTCCTGCTCGACAAGACCGGCACCATCACCTACGGCAACCGCCGCGCCGTCAACTTCTTCCCGGCGCACGACGTCGACCGGGAGGAACTCATCGAAGCCGCCCGGCTTTCCAGCCTGGCCGACGAGACGCCCGAAGGCCGCTCAATCGTGGAACTTGCAGAGGAAAAGGGCATCGGTGGACCGGACTTGGCCGAACTCGTGAAGGGTTCGGAAGACTTCGCTGTGGTCGAGTTCAGTGCCAGCACCCGCATGAGCGGACTGGACCTTGACGGCCGGAAGATCCGCAAGGGCGCCGCAGCCGCCGTCGCCAGGTTTGTCGCAGAGGCAGGCGGCCAAACGCCCGCCGAGGTCGATCACAAGGTGCAGGAAATCTCCGCTCAAGGCGGCACCCCACTGTTGGTTGCCGGCATTGCGCACGACGGCGGAGCCCGGGTCCTCGGGACCGTCCACCTTGCCGACGTGGTCAAGCCGGGCATGCATGCCCGCTTCGCCGAACTGCGGCGGATGGGCATCCGGACGGTGATGATCACGGGCGACAACCCCATCACGGCCAAGGCGATCGCAGCGGAGTCCGGCGTCGACGGCTTCGTTGCCGAAGCCACTCCGGAAGACAAACTGGCCGTCATCAAGGACGAGCAGTCACACGGCAGGCTCGTGGCGATGACCGGTGACGGCACCAACGATGCCCCTGCGCTGGCAGCGGCGGACGTAGGGGTCGCCATGAACTCGGGGACTCCGGCCGCGAAGGAGGCCGCCAACATGGTGGACCTGGACTCGGACCCCACCAAGCTGATCAACATTGTGGGCATCGGCAAGCAGCTACTGATCACCCGCGGAGCGCTGACCACGTTCTCGGTGGCGAACGACGTCGCGAAGTACTTTGCCATCGTCCCGGCGCTGTTCACGGGGACGTTCCCGGGGCTTGGCCTCTTGAACATCATGGGCCTGGCATCGCCGTCCTCGGCGATCCTGTCCGCCGTGATCTTCAACGCCTTGATCATCATCGCCCTTGTTCCGCTCGCGCTGCGCGGCGTCAAATACCGCGCTGTTTCGGCAAACCAAGCTTTGGCGCGGAACCTGCTGATTTACGGGCTCGGCGGACTCATCGCGCCTTTCATCGGGATCAAGCTCATCGACCTGCTGATCTCCCTCATCCCCGGCATCGGCTAGGAGACCACTATGAACACCCTTCCCGGTTACCTCCGCCAGGCGTGGACCGCGCTGCGGTTCCTGCTGCTGGCTACCGTCGTCCTTGGATTGCTCTATCCGCTGGCAATCTTCGGAATCGGCCAGGCAATCGCGCCGTTCCAGGCAAACGGCTCGATCATCAAGGACTCGGCCGGAAAGCCCGCTGCTTCGGCCCTGATTGCGCAGGTCTCAGCGGACAACTCCGGCACCCAGAGCCCTTTGTGGTTCCACGCACGGCCGTCCGCAGCCAAATGGGACCCGGGCGCATCCGCCGCCAGCAACCTAGGGCCAAATGACCCCAAACTGCTCGACGCCGTCAAGGCGGCCCGCGCAGCCATCGCCGCCGCCGAGGGCGTCAAGGAGTCCGACGTCCCCGCCGATGCCGTGACGGCCAGCGGCTCCGGGCTGGACCCGGAGATCTCCCCCGCCTACGCCCGCCTTCAGGTGCCTCGGGTGGCAAAAGCACATGGGCTGAGTCCCTCGGCGGTGCAGGCCATGGTTGACCGCCGTACCGTCACCGGGCTGGAGGCTTTCCTGGGGCAGCCGTCCGTCAACGTCACGGAACTGAACCTGGACGTTGCAACAGCGGCACCGGCCAAATGAGCGCAACAGCCTCCCCTGCGAGGCACCGGCTCGCGGCAAGGAACCGACACGTTCAACAAGTGAAAGAATGACCACATGGCACGGGCAACGCTGCGCATTTTCCTCGGGGCCGCTCCCGGCGTCGGAAAGACGTACGCCATGCTCCAAGAGGCGCACAGGCTGAGCGGACGAGGTGAAGACGTCGCTGTGGCGTTCGCCCTGGATCACGGGCGCAGCGACACCCGCGCTTTGATCGACGGCCTGGAGGTCATCCCGTCCCACACCATCGCCTACCGGGACACGGCGTTCGACGAGATGGACGTCGACGCCGTGTTGGCACGCAAGCCGGCCATCGCCGTCGTCGATGAATACGCCCACTCCAATATCCCCGGAAGCCGCAACGAAAAGCGGTGGCAAGACGTCGAGGAACTGCTCAATGCAGGCATCAACGTCCTCTCCACCGTCAACGTGCAGCATTTGGCGTCGCTTGGTGACGTTGTCACCGCCATTACCGACGTCCGGCAAGCAGAAACAGTGCCCGACGACGTCGTGCGGCGTGCCGACCAAATCCACCTTGTGGACATCTCGCCGGAGCTGCTGCGGCAACGGCTGGGCGACGGCAAGATCTATGCGGCGGACAAGATCGACGCCGCGCTCTCCAACTACTTCCGTCTCGGCAACCTCACAGCACTGCGCGAATTGGCCCTGCTCTGGCTGGCCGACCGCGTGGACGAAGGACTCGCGAAGTACCGTTCGGAACGGGGGATCGATGCGAGCTGGCCGGCCCGCGAACGGATCGTCATTGGCCTCACGGGCGGGCCTGAAGGGGACGTCCTGATCCGCCGGGCGGCCCGGATCCTCAAACGTGTCAACGGCGGAGACCTGCTCGCCGTGCACGTCCGGGCCGCCGACGGAGTCGCCACGGAATCGCCACAGGCACTCGAAGCCCAACGTCTGCTGGTCCGGGACTTGGGCGGAAGCTACCACACGGTAGCCGGCGAGGACCCTGCCAAGGCCCTGCTCGATTTTGCCCGCAGCGTGAACGCAACCCAGATCGTCGTCGGAATTTCCCGGCACCGCTCCCTGGTGGCGAGGCTGGCCGGGCGGGGAATCGGCACCCGGGTAGTGCGCGACTCCGGGGACATCGACGTCCATATGGTCTCCCATCCCTTGGGTGGCCGGGGCGTCGACCGGACCCGGCAAGGAGACCTGGGCCGCACCCGTGTGGTGACCGGCTTCATCATGGCCATCCTCCTCCCCGTTGCCCTGCAGCTTCTCCTCGCTGTGAGTCCTTCGCACAACATCGCTACGGCCGTGCTCGTGCAGTTGACCGGCTCAGTGGCCGTGGCCTTGGTCGGAGGATTGTGGCCAGCGCTGCTTGGCGCGCTTTTCAGCAGCCTGCTGGTGAACTACTTCTCGATCCCGCCTGTGGGAACGCTGACCATCAGCGACCCCGAGAACATCCTGGCCCTGCTGGTCTTCGTCGGGGTCTCGGCCGCGGTGGCCGCCGTCGTCGATGTCTCGGCCAGGCGATCCAAGGAAGCGGCCCGCGCACGCGCCGAAGCCACCACCCTCGGAGACCTTACCCGCGGAGCGTCGGCAGCCGAAGACACCGTCGAAGGGCTCCTGAAACAGGCGCTCGACGTCTTCCAGATGCGCGGGGCCGCGCTCTTCCGGGTAACGGGCGGCTCCGTTGCCCGGAATACCGGCGGAATCGGCACGTGGCGCCTTCTCGCCCAAGCCGGGGATACGGCGTCGATCTCTCCCGACGGCGGCGACAACACAGAACAGCTCGACGCCGGAACCCGGCTCGTCCTCTCCGGCCGCATCCTGCCAGCCAGCGACCGGAGACTGCTCGGCGCCTTTGGCGCGCATCTTTCGGCCCAGCTCGAACGCCGGCAATTGGCGGCCAGCCGTCGTGAAGTCCGGCGGCTTGCCGAGAGCAACACCATGCGCACCTCGATACTCCGCGCGGTGTCGCACGACCTGCGCACACCGCTGGCGGGCATCAAACTCGCCGTCGGTGGCCTGCGGCAAAGCACCGTCCATTACACGCCGGAGGAGGAACAGGAACTGCTCGCAACCATCGACGAATGCTCCGACCGGCTCGACGTCCTTGTGGGGAACCTGCTGGACATGTCCCGCATCACCTCCGACTCAGTCAATGCGCTCATCAGGCCAGTGCGCTGGTATGAAGTCATCCCGGCCGCCCTGCACGGCGTCCCGCCCGGGCGGGTGCGCGTGGACCTTCCCGGAAATATGCCCGAGATCGACGCCGACGCCGGGATGCTGGAACGCGTCATCGCCAACATCGTCGAAAATGCCCTCAAATACGCACCCGATTCCGACGTCGTCCTCGTTGGTGCCGCCGGCGGACTCAGCTCCACGAGCCTGGACGGCAAACCGTCCGGGGAACTGCGCATCATCGACCACGGCCAAGGGGTCCCCGCCGAAAGCGTGCTCAGGATGTTCCAACCGTTCCAACGGCTCAACGACGTCCCGGCGACCACCGGCGTTGGACTTGGACTGGCCGTGGCGAAAGGATTCACCGAGGCCATGGGAGGGACACTCACCGCGGAAGAAACCCCGGGCGGCGGGCTGACCATGGTCATCCGGCTGCCCCTGTCCACCGGGGCGCCATTCCCCCACGAAGAAGCGCAAGCACCCCTGGAGGCACAATCGGTGATGTTCGAACGCCGCCACACACCGCCGTCGGACGCTACGGGCGGCGCCCCCGTGAAGGCGAGATGAGCAGCGTCCTGGTCGTGGACGACGATCCCCACATCGTCAAAGCGCTGAAGATCACCCTGCAGGCCCACGGTTACACCGTGGCCACCGCGCCCGACGGCGAATCGGCCCTGCGCTCAGCCGCCCGGCACCCGGTCGGGGCCCTGATCCTTGACCTGGGGTTGCCGGACATGGACGGAACCGCCGTCATCAGCAGGCTCCGGTCGTGGAGCAGCGTGCCGATCCTGGTCCTGTCCGCCCGCCACGGCTCCGACGACAAAGTCGACGCCCTCGACGCCGGCGCCGACGACTACATCACCAAGCCGTTCGGGCTCGACGAACTCTTGGCCCGCCTCCGCGCAATCCTGCGCCGCACGACGGAAACCGGCGAAGAACCACCCGTGCTCGTCACCGACTCGTTCACAGCCGACCTGTCCATGCGCCGGGTCACCCGCGACGGGCAAGACGTCCGCCTTACCCCCACCGAATGGCGGATTCTGGAGCTCTTCGTCCGCAACCCCGGGAAACTGATCACCCAGCAGCAACTCCTTAATGAAGTCTGGGGTCCGGCCTACTCCACGGAAGCCAACTACCTGCGCGTCTACATGGTGCAGCTCCGACGCAAGCTCGAACGCGAACCAGGCAACCCCAGGCACCTCATTACCGAAATAGGAATCGGCTACCGGTTCATCCCCTGACCATACCGTCACTCCCTTAATAGAGGCGGGTCATTTATGTAAGCGCTTGCACATTATGTGGCGCAGGTCATACGGTGAATGACGCGACACAGACCGACGCACCCTGACCCGGTCGCAGGACCAGACGGTTCTTATTCGAATTTCAAGCCAAGGAGGTCTTGTGGAAGGCAAGGTTAGCGACGGCCAGATGACAGGGCGGCAGGTCTTTGATTTCCTCGAATCGGTTCCGGGGCTTCACCGCGATGGAGCGGCGTGGGAAGACTTCGGCAGACGGTTCGAGAAACACTTCCCCGAGCTGGAGCGGCTCTTCCGTTCACTTTACGGAGAGCGGGAGGATTGGACCGGGCACCTTGCGTCCCTGGTGGCCGCCTGCGCCTTGTCCTGGCAGGACCGGCCCGCGGACCTGAAGGACCTCGATGCCCGGCGGGAATCGGATCCTGACTGGTTCCAGGCGCAAGGGATGCTCGGCGGCGTCTGCTATGTGGACCGCTACGCCGGAAATCTCCTTGGCCTCAAATCCCGCATTCCCTACTTCAGGGAGCTCGGCCTGAATTACCTTCACCTCATGCCTGTGTTCCTGGCTCCGGAACCGAACTCCGACGGCGGCTACGCTGTCTCGAGTTACCGCCAAACGGATCCGAAAATCGGGACAATGGCCGAGCTGCGGGAGGTGGCGGCGGAACTGCGGGCCAACGGTGTGAGCCTTGTGGTGGACTTCATCTTCAACCACACCTCGAACGAGCACGAATGGGCCCGGCGCGCCGCCGAGGGTGACCCCGGGTTCTCCGACTACTACTGGATCTTCCCCGACCGGACCATGCCTGACGCTTTCGAACGCACCGTGCGGGAGATCTTCCCGGACGACCACCCGGGATCCTTCGTGCAGCAGCCGGACGGGCGGTGGGTCTGGTGCACCTTCCACACGTTCCAATGGGACCTGAACTATTCGAACCCGGCGGTGTTCCGCGCCATGGCCGGCGAAATGCTCTTCCTGGCAAACCAGGGTGTCGAGGTCCTGCGCATGGATGCCGTGGCGTTCATCTGGAAACAACTGGGCACCGTCTGCGAAAGCCTGCCTGAAGCGCACGTGCTGCTCCAGGCGTTCAATGCCGTGTGCCGTCTCGCCGCGCCGTCGCTGCTGTTCAAATCCGAGGCCATCGTCCACCCGGACGAAGTCATCCAGTACATCGACCCCGCCGAATGCCAGCTTTCCTACAATCCACTTGAGATGGCCCTCGGCTGGGAGGCGCTGGCCACCCGTGACGCGTCGCTGCTGTCCCAAGCCCTCGAGCGCCGCCACAATCTCCCTGCCGGCACCGCCTGGGTGAACTACGTGCGCAGCCACGATGACATCGGCTGGACCTTCGCGGACGAGGACGCCGAGGAGCTTGGGATCAACGGTTTCGACCATCGGCGCTTCCTCAACGCCTTCTACACGAACCGGTTTCCGGGAAGCTTCGCCCGCGGTGTGCCCTTCCAGGACAACCCGCGCACGGGAGACTGCCGGATCTCGGGCACAACGGCATCCCTGTGCGGGCTCGAGGTCGACCCTGCCGAGGCGATACGCCGCATCATGTTGCTCCATTCGATCGCCCTCACCACAGGCGGGATCCCGCTCATCTACCTCGGCGATGAGGTCGGTCAACTCAACGACGCCGGCTACGCGCTGGAACCCGGACATGAGGCCGACAGCCGCTGGGTCCACAGGCCCCGATACCCCGCCGAACCCTATGAACACCGCCATGACCCGGCCACGGTGGCAGGAAAAATCTTCTCACGGCTTTCGAAGATGCTCGAGGTTCGGGCGAAGACGCCCGAACTCTCGGGGAACCGGCTCGTTGGGTTCACCACGCATAACCGGCATGTCCTGGGCTACCAGCGACCCGGTGACGGTTGCACCGTCCTCATCCTTGCGAACTTCGCGGATACCCCACAGCACATCGCTACCGCGACGCTCTCCGGGTTCGAAAGCGGCGCCGTCGACCTTCTGACAGGGCGGACAATCCCCTTAACGGACGGCATCACGCTCCCCCCGCAGGAATTCGCCTGGCTTCGGACCCGGCCAGTCCACTGACCGTCAACACGTCGCGGGCGCGGCACCACGTGCCGTGCCCGCGGCAGCCCGGAACCTGACCGGCAGCTGCTTACTCAGAGCCCCTCGACCGTGTAACGGCGTTCAATCCCGGCGGTGGCCCGGCCCCAATCACTGTTCGTTGCCCGGTGTTGGTGGGCATGGAACGCCTCTGCGTCCCGGAACCGCTCCTCCACCTGCCACACCAAGGGATTCCCGGTGCGGGACACATGGAAGGAGATGCACCCGGCTTCAGCACGGGTCAGCGCGACATGGTTGGGGAGGTGGAGGACGACGGCGGCAAGCTCGTTCGTGTCGCTGCACACAAGCTGTCCGCTGAGGTGAACTTCAGTCATCGCCCCATCCTCCCGCACAAACCGGGGTCGTGAGCTCGAAGTCAGGTACCAATCCCTCTTGTCTTCGCCATTTTCATGTCCGAATATCACCTTGGATCCAGGCTGCGGGTGGCCGCCAGCTTCGTCGGCGCAAGGCACTCCGCTACGCGCGGCGGGATCCTGAAGTCTTCGCCAACTACAGCGCCCGGCACGAGGACCGGATCCCATGACAGAGCTTTCATCGTCCGCCAATGCCCCCGGGACGACGACGCGCAGGATTCTCGCACTCGCTTCTGCGTTGATGGTCGGGACCGCCTGGGTCCTTGTCGTCATCCAGGCGGTGCTGTACCGGGGCGAGTTCATCTTGACGACGGTCGCCGCAGCCGTGGCCGCCGTCATCACGCTTCGCCGGGCATGGGTCGTGGGTTTCTCCGGCCGCCACAAAGACCTGGCCCTCTCCAAACGGCCATGGAGGTGGCTGACGCTCGGCGGCTTCGTCGTGGCGGCGACCCTCTACGTGCCCTCGACAGCGGGCCTGCGGCAATTCCTGGGAATCACCGCCGCGTCCATCATGTTCGTCGGTTACATGTCCTTGGTCTTGTTGTTCGAAACGGCAGGGCGGCCACAGGATGCACCGACGCAGTGAGGCCCGCCCTGCCCGATCTGCCGCCCCTGCTTGGCCTATTGACCGGGCGGTCAATCAGGCGTAGACCGGAATTGCCAATGAACTATTCATAGGGAGATGAGTTTGATGAAGCCGTGGACCAAATGGCAGAACTGGGTGGCAGTGGCCGCTGGTTTGTACGCCGCCTTAGCGCCGATCTGGACACCGACCACTGGAAAGACGACCGCAACACTGATCGTGCTGGGTGTTCTCACACTCCTTGCCGGACTGGCCGATCTGGCAATGCCGCGACTGCTTTCGGTGGAATATGCCCAAGGAGTTTTGGGAATCTTGCTCTTTGTCGCACCGTGGGTGCTTGGATTCACCGGCATGACCGGAATGGCAATCACCGCCTTTGTGTGCGGCGCCGTCACGATCATCGCCACGGCCTGGGCATTGCCCTCGGTCATGAAGATGCACGAAGGCCAGCACCACCGGCCAGCAGCCGCATAAACATGGCATGACACCGGCCCCCTTGTCCGAGTGCCATGCCCACAGCAATCCGTTTAAGGGGCCTGGATTCCTCCGACCCCTTAGACCGCATTGCAAACAACGGAGGCCACAGTGAGAACAGTTCAGGGACCGGAAAACCTTGATGCCCGCGGCGATGCCCGGACACTGATCTTGGATTGCGCCGAGGACCTCATTGCCGAACACGGATTCAAGGGCACTTCGACGGCCCTGATCGCCAAATCCGCCGGCGTCGCGAAGGGTCTCCTCTTCTATTATTTTCCGGTCAAATCCGATCTGCTGGTGGCCCTCATGGCCGAGCGTCTGCCCGCCATGCCGCTGGACACCGATCGGCTGGCAATTCCTGGAGACCCCGCAGCCGGACTCATCGGCACTTTGGACGCATTGAACCTCAGCGATCACAAATCCATCGTTCTTCGTGTGATCCTCTGGCGCGAGGCTGACACGCACCCGACCGTGCGTGCCCAACTACGGAAATTCCGAACGGGCCTGGAACGCGATACCGCCGCGGTGTTGCGCAAATGCCTTCCCGACATCGCGGATGCCGAGCGGATCAAGGCCTGCGCTACCGCTTGGGTCAGCGCCATCTTTTCCTCAGCCACCGACGACCGGCTTTCCGATCTTGACGGGCTCCCGCGCCGAGGCAAGGAACAACTCAAGGCCATCGCCCTCGCCCTCGCAGCAAGCCTGCGCGGCGCCACGGCCGTTCTGGCTTCATGAACGCAGCCGACGTGCCTCGCATCGGGAAACGGCTCAGCCGCCCCCGGATACAAGGGACACCGAGCTACAAGGGACACCGGGCCGAATTTGCCGCGCTCTGTGACTTCGCTGGTCAGCGAGATGCACCAGCCTGGGTTTCCCAATAGTCTGGCCGGGTGGATACAAGCACCGTTAACTCCGGCGAACAGCTCGGCAGGCAGTCGCGCATTCTCGAAGCCGTACTGGACCTGCTGTCGCGCCACGGCATTTCAGGCGTCAACATGCGCGCCGTGGCGCGGGAGGCCGGCGTCGCCCTTGGACTGGTGAATTACTACTACGAGGACAAGTCGAGCCTGATCCGGGCTGCCCTGCAGCGAATGGACGAACACGACCTCATGCTCGTCGCGCCCGACCCCACTTCGTCCGCGGACGATCAGCTACGCAAGGCCCTCAAGCGGGTTGCCGCCGCGGAACTCCTGACAACGCGGTACTTGTCCCTGCGTCTCCATCTTTGGGCCCTCGCGCAAGCCGACGAGGATTTTGCGATGATCAACGCGGCCGCGTTCGACCGATACCTGGACGGGCTCGCGGCGCTGATCGGAAGCGCCAAACCCGAGCTCTCCCGGGATGAATGCAGGCGGCGAGCCGACGACATCGTCGTCATACAAAACGGCATGTGGCTGACTTCGCTCCTCGGCATAGACCAAGAAGCCATCCAAAGAAGTATCGCCCGCACGGAGCACATCGCCTTCGCTCCTGCAGAATAAAGCCCACACCCGCCGAAGGACCTTTTACCCGCGCGGCTGGCAGGCCATTTCCAGCTCTTTCCTCCCGAGCCCCCTCTACCGTTCCGCCTAAGCCCGAGCGAAGTTTGAACATTTGTTCATGCGAACCCTTGAACACTTGTTCAAACTCTACTAACCTGCATGTATGACTTACGCCACACCGGACCAGTTCCGCGTGGCCAAGCACATCGAGCCAGGCCGTCGAAACCATCCCGCCCAACGCCGGGTGGGAGACCGGCAGCCATCCCTCGCCGTCCTACTGGAGGAGACCCTATGACCGATACCGCATCCACCCTGTTCATCAACGGCTCGTGGGAGCCGGCCGGATCCGGCTCAGTGCGCCAAATCCGGAACCCGGCCGACGGCGAACTGGTCGCCACGGTCTCCGAAGCGGGCCGGGAAGATGCCGAGCGCGCCATAGCTGCGGCCCGTGAGGCCTTCGACTCCGGCGTCTGGGCTGCGGTCCCGGCGCCCGAGCGAGGCGCCTTCCTGCTCAAGGTGGCCGCAGGACTGCGCGAACACCGCGAGAAATTTGCCCGTGCCGAGTCGCTGGATACCGGAAAGCGGATCATCGAAAGCCGGATCGACATGGACGATGTCGCAGCCTGCTTCGAATACTTCGGAAGGCTCGCCGGGCAGCAGGCGGGCCGCATTGTCGACGCCGGCGACGCCGCCGTCGTCAGCCGCATTGCCTACGAGCCGGTGGGCGTCTGCGGCCTGATCACGCCATGGAACTATCCGCTGCTCCAGGCAGCCTGGAAGATCGCGCCCGCGCTGGCCGCAGGCTGCACTTTCGTCCTCAAGCCCTCCGAACTGACTCCGTCCACCGCTATCCTGGCCATGCAGCTGCTGCAGGATCTCGGCCTTCCCGACGGCGTTGCGAACCTCGTCACCGGGCCCGGCGCGGAGGCCGGCGCACCGCTCTCGGAACACCCCGCCGTCGACCTTGTCTCCTTCACCGGCGGGCTGCAGACCGGCAAGCGGATCGCCGCGGCCGCCGCCGGCACTGTCAAGAAGATCGCGTTGGAGCTCGGCGGCAAGAACCCCAACGTGGTGTTCGCCGACGCGGACTTCGACGCCGCCGTCGACAATGCGCTCAATGGCGCGTTTGTGCATTCCGGACAGGTTTGTTCCGCCGGCGCGCGGCTGGTGGTCGAGGAATCGATCGCCGAACGCTTCGTCGACGAGCTGGTCCGGCGCGCACAGGAGATCCGCCTTGGCGGCCCCTTCGATGAAGCGGCCGAAACCGGGCCGCTGATTTCCGCAGCCCACCGCGATAAGGTCCATGCCTACGTCCAGCGCGGCGTGGAGGAGGGCGCGCGGTTGCGGTGCGGCGGCGAGGCACCTGCCGGGCAGAAGTACGACGCCGGGTTCTACTACCAGCCGACCGTCCTGGACCGCGTGCGCAGGGGAATGTCCGTCGTCGTGGATGAAGCGTTCGGCCCGGTGGTAACCGTCGAGACGTTTCGAAGCGAGGACGAGGCCGTGGCGACCGCCAACGACACCGTCTACGGCCTGGCCGGTGCCGTCTGGACCCAGGATGCGGGCAAGGCGCAGCGCGTGGCGGGCCGGCTGCGGCACGGCACCGTCTGGATCAACGACTACCACCCCTACCTTCCCCAGGCCGAGTGGGGCGGCTTCGGCCAGTCCGGCGTCGGCCGCGAGCTGGGCCCAAGCGGCCTGGCTGAATACCAGGAAGCCAAACACATCTACCAGAACACCAGCCCGCAGGTCACCGGCTGGTTCGCTGACAACAGCAAGGAGAACTAGATGCACTACGACAACATCGAGGACCTCAACGACCGGGAGTTCGACTACATCGTCATCGGCGGCGGATCCGCCGGCGCCGCGGTCGCCGCGAGGCTAAGCGAAGACCCGGCCGTGTCCGTGGCGCTGGTGGAGGCCGGGCCGGACGACCGCGGCAAAGCCGAGATCCTGCAGCTGGACCGCTGGATGGAACTGCTGGAATCAGGCTACGACTGGGACTACCCCATCGAACCGCAGGAGAACGGCAACTCCTTCATGCGCCACGCACGCGCGAAGGTCATGGGCGGCTGCTCCAGCCACAACTCCTGCATCGCGTTCTGGGCCCCGCGCGAAGACCTGGACGAGTGGGAATCCAAATACGGCGCCACAGGCTGGAACGCCGAGGCCGCCTGGCCGTTGTACCGGCGGCTGGAAACGAACGAGGACGCCGGCCCGGACGCGCCGCACCATGGCGACTCCGGTCCCGTGCACCTCATGAACGTGCCCCCGGCGGACCCGGCCGGCGTGGCGCTCCTGGACGCCTGCGAACAAGCAGGCATTCCCCGTGCGAAGTTCAACAACGGCACCACGGTGGTCAACGGCGCCAACTTCTTCCAGATCAACCGCCGCGCGGACGGGACCCGATCCTCCAGCTCGGTTTCCTACATCCACCCGATCGTCGAGCGCGCGAATTTCACCCTGCTCACCGGACTGCGTGCCCGCCAGCTAGTGTTCGATGCGGACAAGCGGTGCACCGGCGTCGACGTCGTGGATTCGGCGTTCGGCCGGACCTTCCGGCTCTCAGCGCGCCGCGAGGTGGTCCTGTCCACCGGCGCCATCGATTCGCCCAAGCTGCTCATGCTTTCCGGGATCGGCCCGGCCGCGCACCTGGCCGAACACGGCATCGAAGTCCTGGTCGACTCCCCCGGCGTCGGCGAGCACCTCCAGGACCACCCCGAAGGCGTCGTGCAGTTCGAAGCCAAGCAGCCAATGGTGCAGGCGTCGACCCAATGGTGGGAAATCGGCATCTTCACCCCCACCGAAGACGGCTTGGACCGCCCGGACCTGATGATGCACTACGGCTCTGTCCCTTTCGACATGAATACCCTTCGGCACGGCTACCCCACCACGGAGAACGGGTTCAGCCTTACCCCGAATGTCACCCATGCCCGCTCCCGCGGGACCGTCAGGCTGCGCAGCCGCGACTTCCGCGACAAGCCCATGGTCGACCCGCGGTACTTCACCGATCCCGAGGGCCACGACATGCGCGTCATGGTTGCCGGCATCCGCAAGGCGCGCGAAATCGCTGCCCAGCCGGCAATGACCGCATGGACCGGCCGGGAGCTGTCTCCCGGCATTGCGGCCCAGACCGACCAGGAGCTGCAGGACTACATCCGCAAGACGCACAACACCGTGTACCACCCCGTCGGCACTGTGCGCATGGGCCCGGCCGAGGACATCATGTCGCCGCTCGACTCCGAACTGAGGGTCAAGGGCGTCACCGGCTTGCGCGTCGCGGACGCCTCGGTCATGCCGGAGCACGTCACCGTCAACCCCAATATCACCGTCATGATGATCGGGGAACGCTGCGCGGACCTCATCCGCTCCAACCAAGCCTGTGAATCCCTGACCGCGGAGGCAGAACTCCGCGCCGTCTTTGCCTGATCGGCTGCCGGCTTCACATAAATCGCCACAACCAGGCGCGATTACCATTGAACATCTGTTCATTCACAAGCCTTGAACACAGGTTCACCACCGACTAGCCCGCACATATGGACCACGCCGCACACAACGGAGTCAGGCGGCGTGTGTCCATGAATCTTCGGCGGCTAGCCATAAGCCATGGGGGCGACTGGCGGGCACTGCAACGCGGTACTCGCCCGTCGATTCAGCAGTGTGATTTCCCTGCGTCCAATGGGGGCCGCCGGGAAATCACCAACATGCTTTTCTGACTTAGGAGGTCAGATGTTGGAACCCAACAAGAGTACTGATTCAAGCGGCATGGACGAATTCGGCTATGCCCAGACCCTGGACCGGAGTATCGGCAAATTCGCCAGCTTCGCCGCCGGCGTCAGCTATATCTCCATCCTTACCGGTGTATTTCAACTGTTCTACTTTGGTTTTTCCATGGCCGGGCCGGCTTACGCCTGGTCCTGGCCCCTCGTTTTCGTCGGCCAACTGATGGTGGCACTGTGCTTTGCCGAACTGGCAGGCCGCTACCCCGTTGCCGGCTCGGTCTACAACTGGGCCAAACGGCTCGCCTCCGGGACCTCTGCGTGGCTGGCCGGATGGCTGCTGTTGCTGTCGTCCATCATGACGCTGGGGTCGGTGGCACTGGCCCTGCAGATCACCCTGCCTCAGCTCTGGTCCGGCTTCCAGATCGTCGGCGACGGCACCGGCACCTACGACTTCGCCCTCAACGGGGTTCTGCTCGCCACCATCATGATCACCATCTCCACCCTCATCAACGCGTTCGGCGTGAAGCTCATGACCCGAATCAACAGCATCGGCGTCTTCGTCGAGCTGATCGCGGCCGTGCTGCTGGTCCTCGCATTGGGATGGCACGTGGTGCGGGGCCCGGAGGTCTTCTTCAACACTGCCGGATTCGGCGAAGGCCACGACCTCGGCTTCTTCGGCGTGTTCCTCATTGGCGCCATGGCTTCCGGATATGTCATGTACGGGTTCGATACCGCCAGCTCACTCGGGGAGGAAACAAAGGATCCAAAGCGCACTGCACCGAAAGCCATTCTGCGGGCCGTCACAGCTTCCTTCCTGCTTGGCGGGCTGATCCTGCTCTTCGGCATCCTGGCTGCGCCGGACCTCAGCGACCCCAAGCTGGGAGCTGCCGACGGCGGCCTGCAGCACATCGTGCTCGCCGTCCTCGGGGGACCCTTCGGCAAGGCGTTCCTCGTGTGCATCGTGGTGGCCGTGGTGGTCTGCACACTGGCCGTCCACGCCGCCGCCATCCGCATGATGTTCGCCATGGCGCGCGACAACAACCTGCCCTTCAGCCGGCAGCTCAGCAAGGTGGATCCGGTGCGCAAGACCCCTACAGTTGCAGCAATCGTGATCGGCATCCTGGCCGTGATTCCGTTGCTGGTCAACATTACGCAGCCCGCGATTTTCACGATTCTCTCCAGCATCAGCATCGTCCTGATCTACCTGTCCTACCTGCTGGTCACCGTTCCCATGCTGCGCAAACGGCTCGCCCGGAAGTGGCCGCTGCTCGATGATGGTTCGAAAGCCGGATTCAGCATGGGCAAATGGGGGCTGCCCGTGAACATCCTGGCGGTCCTGTGGGGTGGTGCCATGACCCTGAACTTGATCTGGCCGCGCACGGAAATCTACAACTCGGTGCCGCCGTTCGAGTGGTACCTGCAGTGGGGCGGGGTCATCTTCGTCGCCGCAGTCACCGTAGGAGGGTTCCTGCTGTACCGCTTCAAGATCAGGCACCAGACCGGAGTCCTCGCCGAGCACGCCGCCACGGTACCAGTCAATCCAACAGCTGGCTCGGCGCGGAGCGAAGCTTCTGAAACCGTGCAGCTTGCGCCGGATCCTGTCCGGCCTGGCCTTGGCGTTGCATCTGCCGACATAACCAACGATATTCCGGATGCACTGGCAGTTGACGCCGTCGCATCAAACAAAGGGGCATAGGCTTCGCAACAAGAACGTCCGGGTGCTGAGGCACCCGGACGTTCTTGTTGCATGAAGCAGATCAGGTAGTCACCGTTCGTCGGACTCGCCAGGCGGCGTTCCTGGCAGAAGCTGAACCTAGGTGTTGAACAAGCCGGTAAGGCGCCGGTGGAATCCGGTGCTTCGTTCGTCGAGTCCTTCAATGCTCACGGTGACATCGTGGCTGTTGTATTTGCTCTCGATGGAGTCCAGCGCCGCGACTGATGACGCATCCCAAATCTGGGCCCGGCTTAGATCGATGGTGACTCGGCCTGGATCCTGGGAGTAGGAGAACTTGTCGACGAGGTCATTGCTGCTACCGAAGAACAGGGGCCCGCTTATCTCGTAGTGCGCGACGGCGCCGTCGGCTGCAACAGTGCGGCGGACTATGATGACGTGGGCAACGCGTCGCGCGAACAGGACCATAGCCAGCACGACTCCGACAATCACTCCAGTGGCCAGGTTGTTGGTGAGGACGACTACCGTGACGGTAACGACCATCACGGTAGTCTCAGGCAGCGGCATCCGTTTCAGGGTTGAGGGTTTGACACTGTGCCAGTCAACGGTCGTGATGGCGACGACCATCATGACTGCCGCGAGTGCAACCATCGGGATTTGTTCCATGACCGTGCTGAGGCCCGTGACCAAAGCCAGCAGAAAGAGGCCCGCGACGGCTGTGGAGATGCGGGTGCGGGCGCGTCCTGTTTTGACGTTCAGCACGGTCTGGCCGATCATCGCGCAGCCAGCGATCCCGCCATAGAACGCGCCGAGAATGTTCGAGACGCCAAGGGCCCAGGACTCGCGCCCTTTGTGGGAAGGAGTCTCGGTCATTTCGTCGACGAGTTTCGCGGTCAGCAAGGTCTCCATAAGCCCAACGAAGGCGACGCTCAAAGCGGTGGGCCAGATCAATTGCAGAGTCGCCAGATCCCACGGGACAACGAATGGCGTGATGCCGGGAAGCGAACCGGTCAGGGACCCTTCGTCCGAGACGTTCGGCACGGCGAGGCCGGCAATGATAACGACCGCGGTAACGATGATGATCGCCACCAGGGGTGAGGGAACCACCGTCGTGAAGCGCGGGACGAGGAAAATGATCGCGAGCGTGAGGGCAAACAGGACGTAGGCCAGCCAAGGAACGTTGAGGATGTGCGGAACCTGGGCGGTGAATATCAGGATGCCCAAGGCATTGACGAATCCGGTCATCACAGATCGCGGAATGAACCGCATGAGCCTGGCAAGGCCTGCGAAGCCGAAGACGATCTGGATGATCCCGGCAAGAACCACAGTCGGGAGTACGTATTGGACGCCGTATTCGTGGACCAAAGGGGCGATGACGAGGGCCACGGACCCGGCTGCCGCCGTGATGACGCCCGGGCGTCCGCCCAGGACCGACATTGTGATCGTCAGGACAATCGACGCGACGAGACTGACCATCGGATCCACTCCAGCCACGATCGAAAATGAGATGACTTCCGGGATCAGGGCAAGGGTCGTGACCATGCCCGCGAGAATTTCGCGGGAAAGCAACCGCGGTGAACGCAGGGCGTCCAGCACCGTGACCTGGTTATGGACAATGGGTTGGCTTTCGGGCGTTGCCAAGTGCGGCTCCAATGGCTTGGCTCTCCGGGGAGGGCGGCTGGCGGTGACGTTGTGAGCGCCCCATTGCGCAGGATTTTCCAACCTTGCGTGACCGCCAACGGAAGGGGAAAGAGCGGACCGGAAATTCCAAGTCCGCGACAACCCTACCTTAACGTAAGGGTTGAGTTAGGTTGGTGCCATGACGAAAGAGATGACGGCGGAAGAGGTCGTCGCGACCATGCACATTGGCGAGCTGGCAGGCCGCTCGCAGATGTCGCTGCGGACCATCCGCCACTATGACGACGTCGGTATCCTCAAACCTTCAGGCCGCACCGTGGGCGGCTTCCGACTTTATACAGAGCGCGATTTCACCCGCCTGATGCTGATACGCAGAATGAAGCCGCTCGGTTTCGCGCTGGAGGAAATGGCCGAGCTTCTGCGCATCATTGACAGCCTTGAGGCAGCCAATACGGGCTCGGCCAATCTCGCGGTCCGTGCCGCACTTGACGGTTTCATCGAACAGGCCATGGAGCGCCGGGCCAAACTCGAGGAACAAATATCGATGGCCGACGAGTTCATCGAGCTCCTCCGAGCCCGGTAGTCACCCAGCGTCTGCCGTCTTGCGAAGGAACTGGCCATAAGGGATCGCTATGTTGGCACATCAAAACAGTCTTTGTGTGACCCACGCCTCAAACGTTACTTTGATGTCTGAGACCAGTCGGCAAGCCGTAAAGCACACGATGGTCATTCGAGGGAGTTCACGCTCGAACTCTCTTTTCCGCAGCCCGCGTGTACCGGTAGGCCGCTGTTCACCCATCGCCATGGAGACGAAATGACCCAAACCATACTTCCAAAGAAGACCCCGGCCAGGGCGGCAATCGCCGCCTGGATCGGCACGACACTGGAATACTACGACTTCGCGGTGTACGGCACCTCGTCGGCGCTGATCCTGAACGTCCTCTTCTTCTCGCCCCAACTACCCACGGGCATCAGCGTCCTGCTTTCCCTGATCACCTTCGCCGTCGGCTACGCCGTCCGCCCCCTCGGCTCCCTCATCCTCGGACCCATGGGCGACCGCTACGGCCGCAAATTCGTCATGATGCTCACCCTGTTCGGCATCGGCGGCTGCACCTTCCTGATCGGCTGCCTGCCCACCTACGCCCAGATCGGCTCCCTCGCACCAATCCTGCTCGTAGCCATCCGCGTCATCCAAGGACTCTGCCTCTCCGGCGAACAACCCAGCGCCATCACCATGAGCCTGGAACACGCCTCGGACCACCGCCGCGGATTCATCGCAAGCTTCACCACCCTGGGCTCAGCCTCCGGCACCCTGCTCACCCTGCTGGTCTTCATCCCGATCTCCGCCATGCCCTCGGCACAACTGCTCAGCTGGGGCTGGCGACTCCCCTTCTGGTTCTCCGCCCTCGTCGTCGTCGCCGCCTACCTCATCCGCCGCCACGTCCAAGAACCACCAGAATTCATCCAGGCCCAAGCCACCAAAGCAAACATCACCCCCCTCAAACACCTCCTGCGCTTCCACTGGCGCGCCGTACTCCGGATCATCTTCTGCGCACTCATCGCCGGCACCAGCTACATGATGCAGACCTTCTCCGTCGCCTTCGGAACCGCCGGATACAAACTCGACAAACCCACCATGCTCCTGACAACCACCGTCTCCGCCGTGATCGCCCTCGCCATCACCCCCCTGGCAGGATTCCTAGTCGACAAAATCGGCCGCAAAACCATGTTCCTCAGCGGAACCATCGGCGTCGGCATCACCATGGTCCCCTACCTCTGGTCCATCACCACCGGCAACTGGACCCTGATCTTCCTCTTCGGCATCATCAACTACTCCTTCTTCTACTCCATGGTCAACGCCTCCTGGCCCTCCTTCTTCGCAGAAATGTTCCCCGGCCGCCTCCGCGTCTCCGGACTCGCCCTGGGCACCCAAATCGGCTTCGCCATCTCCGGCGTCATCGGCCCCGTCCTCGCCACCGCACTCGCCGGCGCCGACCTCAAAGGATGGACCGGCCCCTCCATGGTCGCACTCGGATTCATGCTCTTCGCCGGCATCTCCGCACTCACCGCCAAAGAAACCGGCAAATACACCCTCAAAGAACTCGACGAACTACACCAAAGCGAACAAGAAAAAACCGCCGTCGCTGCCTACCCAACCGCCACCACACACAACCTCACAACCAACCCCGCCACGGAAAAATAACAAAAACCCGCCCCGCCCGCAGCGAGGGAATCCACCACTGACCACAGCAACCACAGGGCCGTGCGGTGAGCGCACAGCCACATCCGTCCCCGGGAGAAGCAATGACCTTCGCCGATTACAACACCGCCCTCGTCACCGGAGCGTCAACCGGTATGGGTGCCGCGATCGCCGAGCGCCTCGCCAAGCGGGGCCTGACCGTCCATGCGCTGGCCCGCAACGAGGAGCGCCTCACCGAACTGGCCGAACGAACCGGTGCCATCCCGCACGTGGTCGACCTGACCGACACCGCCGCGCTGACCGCAGTCGTGAGCGGACTAGAGGTGGATGTCCTGGTCAACTGCGCCGGTGTCTCCCGGCCCGGGAACATCCTGGACTCTTCCGAGGCGGACATTGACGAACTCATCGACGTCAACCTGCGCGGCCTGCTCCAGCTCACCCGCCTGGTCCTGCCCGGAATGGTGGAGCGCGACCTCGGCCACGTCGTGAACATCAGCTCCATCGCCGGCCTGTACAACTTCTACGGGCACACCGCCTACCACGCGACGAAGGCGGCCGTGCACCAGATTTCCCGGCAGTTGCGGAACGACACCGTCGGAAAGCGGATCCGCGTCACCGAGATCTGCCCGGGCCGTGTCGAGACCGAAATCTTCGGCCGGAACATGGGCGGAAGCCCCGAGGCCATGGAAGAGGCGTGGAAGACCTACTACGAAGGCTACGAATCGCTGACCACGGACGACATCGTCAACGCCCTGGACTACGCGATCGAAACCCCGCGCCACGTCAACGTCGGCATGCTTGAACTAATGCCCACGTTCCAGGTTCCCGGCGGCCTCACCTTCGACCGGCGCTGAACAGCACGAAAGGTCGAGGCCTCCTTTCCCTACGGGATATGGCATCTCGACACAGCGGGTGTCCTCGGCCAGGCTGCCCCGCGCGAGCGAAAAACCCTGATCGCCTTCACTACCTACGAATGGTGCCCACATGCAGATCGTCCATACTGTTTCCTTCCCCGACACGGAAACCCTTTCCGGGCTCTCGCCCCTGCCGCCCGGACTGCAGGGCATCGTCTGGGACATGCGTTCTGCCCCGGCCGACGGCAGCCTCGACGCGGTCGACGCCGTCATCCTCCCCTACCTCAACGCCGGCGAGGTCCTGTCCGAGCTGACCAAGGTCCCGCACCTGAAGTTCGTCCAGGCGCAGTCCACAGGCTTCGACGGCATCAGGGAAGCCGCCGGGCCGGGTGCCGGCGTCGCGAACGCCTCGGGGGTTCACGCCGCCGCGACCGCCGAGCTCGCCGTCGGGCTGATCTTGGCAAAGCTCCGCGGGATCGACGACGCCGTCCGCGCCCAGCAGGAACGCGACTGGCGCCCCGTCCGCCGCCCCTCCTTGGCCGACAGGCGGGTCCTCCTCATCGGCGTCGGCGGTATCGGCACCGAGATCGCCCGCCGGCTCGAACCCTTCGAGGTCGCGCTCACCCGCGTAGGCAGCAGCCCGCGCACGGACGCCCAGGGCCGGGTGCACGGTATAGGGGAACTGCGGGACCTTGCACCGAACCACGACGTAGTTGTGGCCGTCACGCCGCTCAGCGACGCCACCCACCACCTGATCGACGCCACCCTCCTGGCCGCCCTGCCCGACGGGGCCTTGGTCGTGAATGTCGGCCGAGGGCCGGTCGTGGACACCGACGCCCTGACTGCCGAGGTGCTCTCAGGACGCCTGCACTGCGCACTCGACGTCATCGACCCCGAGCCCCTGCCCCGCGACCACCCATTGTGGGACTCCCCCAATGCGCTCATCACGCCCCACGTGGGCGGGAACGCCTCCGCCTTCGAACCCCGTATCCGCCGGCTCCTGGCCAGCCAGCTCGCGGCCCTCGCCGATGGACGCACCCCGGCCAACCTCGTCCAGAAGGGCCCCTTCTAACCGCGAAGCACACACCGGCCCTTGCTGGCTCCTGAGGAGGATGCGCCAGCAACGGCCGCGCCACCAACTGTTGACGCGAGCGGAGGCACGCTCTAAGGTGTGAAGCGAGTCGCGGCATGAAACGATTCAGAAAATGAGGCAAGGATGCCAAACACAGCCGTTCGGGGCATGCAGGAGTCATCCAAGCCGCATCACCCACCAGGAGCACCATGAACGAGACCCCCGCGCGTCGGAGGATCTGCTTTCAGCAACGGATCCACCCGGACCGTATCGACGAATACAAACGCAGGCACGCCGCCGTATGGCCCGAGATGCTCGAAGCCCTCGAGGCCACCGGTTGGCACAACTACTCGCTCTTCCTCGCACCCGACGGACTCCTCATCGGCTACGTCGAAACAGACAGCCTCACCGCCGCGGCGGCCCGGATGGCAGCCCACGAGGTCAACACGCGCTGGCAAGCCGAAATGGCCGACTTGTTCGACGGCCTCGAAAGCCCGCCCGATGAATCATTCCTCCCCCTGGAAGAAATCTTCAACCTTGAACAGCAACTAACCGCGGCACGTGACGCAGCCGGCGCGGGCCGTCCCGGACAAGTTCCACGCCGCTAAGTACCGCCTCTAGTCTTCGAACCGCATCGGGTTTCCGGTTCCGCCGTTGAGGGTTGCGACGATCTCAGCAGCGAGGTCGTGGAGTTTCTGGTTGCGGTGGCTGGAGGCCGTGGTCAGGATCGTGACGGCTTCGGCGTGAGTGCACCTGTTCTGGGCCATGATGATCCCGGCCGCGGTGTCGATCACGGACCGGCTGGCCATTGCGGCTTTCAGGTCGGCGTTGGTGTGTTCGACCGTTTCAATCCGGATCGCCAGGCGCAGGGTGCTTCCGGCAACGTCGGCGAACGTTGTGGCGGCGTCAATGACACCTTGGGTGAACACGCCCGGCCATGGCCCGAAGAAGTTCAGCACCGCTTCCGACGTTTCACCCAGGTCCATCGGGACACCCAACGCGGACCGGCACCCGGCCTCGGCCAGGGCTCGGCTATATTGCGGCCAGTTGGTGTCCGTCCCGACGTCGGCCAGCAGGACCGGGCTTCCGCGATCCAGGGCATCCAGGCACGGGCCCTGGTCCAGGTTTTGTTCGATGACGTCCAAAAGGATGGCCTTCTCGCTGCTGCCGGCAACAGTGGCGGTCCGCTTCCGCTGGCGCAACGTCAGGGCGCAGTCGATCTCTTCCCCTGCTGCCTGCGCTACCGCGGCCGAGGCGAACCGGGTCACCCCGTCCAGGATGCCCTTGATGTCGGCAGTGCCGGTCACCAAGTCGTGAAGGTCAAGAATATGCTCGGCAGGGTCCATGACCATCATGGTAAATCGTTCGTGTTCTTCCGCGCTCCTGGTTATCAAACAACCCTGGAAAGGCCGGGGGCCAAGCGAACCGTGGCGTGGCTAAACCGCCCCGCCCGGCCGGGCCGCGCACCGAACCACTACCCCCCCGGTGTCCCCTTGACAATCACGAGGCACCGGCTCATCCTACGCACAGGTGCGACCAAGCTCCACCGACTGCGCACCATCGAAGCTGCACTCCCCTGCCGCCCCGAAACTCCTGTCCAGAGCCCGCATCCAACAAACGGACCCCGGCTCCCCCGCAAAAGCCACAACCACAGGACGGGCACCCACCTTCAGACACCGAAGACCGCAAACAGCTCCCGGGCGGACCTACGGGGATAGACAACCGCTCAAGTACGCCCGGTTTTATTCGTACAAATGCAACAGCCCGCCGCGGGCACCTCGCTTGTCCGTTTCCAGGCAATCACCCGCCGCCCACACACCTTATAAAAGAAGGCGCCATGAACGATTCAGCACCCGCAAAGGACCGGTGCACCATCCACGTCTCCGACCCCGCGGACCTGGACACACAGCTCAGCCAAGCAGAGGCACAACTCCAACACCAGGCCAGCCTGTACCAAGACCGCGGAATTCTCATCACCCGCCACTCCCCCTGGGACTTCACCCTCGAACTCGACCCAAGCGTCCCCTTCGGCACCACCCGCGAAAACCCGGCATAACAGGTTCCTGGGTAACCGTGTTTTGGGAAGGGCGAGGGGGATCCTCTAAGGTTGGTGCCCGATGGCAGCTTTGGAAGAACCACCCGCTCACCACAGTTCCGCGGCTTCGCCCGTACCCGTTTTCGTCGATGCGTCCGGCCGGCGTCTGCGGCGCCTGAAGCTTGCGGGGGTTGGAGCGCTGGCCGTCGTCGCCGGGTATGTCGCCCTTCTGCTGGTCGCACTGATCGGCGGCCCGAACATGGCTGCCCCATTTCTTCCCTTCCCTGCCGCTCCCGCGCCTCCTGCCGCGCGTGATGTTCCCCCATCCGTTCCCGCGCCGGCCTCCGGTGCGGCCGGGCCGGAGGTCGCTGACTCCCCCGCAGCAGCACCCCTGGCACGGGCCGCTGTTCCCGCCCCTACGGCTCCGGTCCTTGGCGCCCCCGCAGCACCGTCCCTCAGCAGCCCGGTCCTTGACCACACAGCTCCCACGGCTCCCGCGGCGTCGAACGCGCCGGCGACCGTGCCGGGCACCACGTCTCCGGGCAAGAGCGCCTCCGCCCCAGGCCGGACAGCGCACCCGTCGGCACCGGCGCACCCGTGAGCATGCCACGCCGGAACCAGGGCACGGAGCCCGTACCTGTTCGTGTCAGGGCTCATTGGGTGGTCCTGACGGCCGTGCTGTTCGCGGTCGGTCTCGCCCTCACCGTGCAGGGGTATTTGCACCACCTGGCGGGAATCGGAAACGATTCCGTTTCTCCAAGCGACTCTGCCGCCGCGGTGCCGGACGCAGTGACCCACGGCGGACCCTTGGTTGACTCCCGTCACGGTGTTGTCCGCACGGCCAGCCCTCCCGACCACACGCTTGCCCTGACTTTCGACGACGGTCCTGACCCCGTGTGGACGCCCGAAATCCTCGATGTCCTCGAAAAACACCACGTACGCGCAACCTTCTTCATCGTCGGCTCTGCCGCGATCGAGCACCCCGAACTGGTCCAGCGCATCATCGCCGACGGCGACGAGATCGGGGTGCACACACTGACCCATGCCGACCTCGGAAGCGCGCCGGCGTGGCGCCGGCAGCTTGAGGTGCAGGGCGACCAGGAAGTTCTCACCGGAATCACCGGTAAGGCTGCCACGCTCCTGCGCCCGCCGTACAGCTCAGAGAACGACGCCGTCACGGACGGGACGTGGGCGGCGATGCAGGCAGCGGCGAACCAGGGCTACCTGACCGTCCTCACCACGAAAGACAGTGAGGACTGGCAACGACCCGGGGTGCCGGCGATCGAAAAAAACCTCGCACCGTCCGGCACCCAAGGGCAGGTGCTCTTGATGCACGACGGCGGAGGAGACCGCGCGCAAACCGTCGCCGCCCTCGACGCGAGCCTGACGACGTTCGCGGACCAAGGCTTCCGCGTCACCACCGTGGGTCAGGCGATAGGGATCACGAGCATGCAGGCCGCCTCCGCCGCCGAGCAGCTCAGCGGTACGGCGTTCGTCTGGGGTCTGCGGCTGAGCGACTGGGCAGTCACCGCGATCTCCTGGGCGTTGGTGGCGGCAGGCGTCGTGACCGTCGTCCGCGCTGTCCTGGTGATCGGCTTTGCGGCCCGGCACCGGCGCGCCGCCCGGCGCATCAAGGCCGCCGGCCGGGGCCGCCGTCGTACGCAGGTACCCATCCGCCCGGACATCACAGACCCTGTCACTGTGATCATGCCGGCCTACAACGAATCGGCCGGGATCCAGGCCGCCGTGCGGTCCATCGCCGCATCGACCCATCCAGTGGAGATCATCGTGGTCGATGACGGCTCGACCGACGGCACCGCCGATCTTGCCGAGGCCCTCGGCCTGCCGAACGTGCGGGTGGTACGGAAGGAGAACGGCGGAAAGCCCTCGGCCCTCAACGCCGGCCTCCGCCTCGCTTCCCACGAGATCGTGGTCATGGTCGACGGCGACACCGTCTTTGAGCCCGACACGGTCTCTGCGCTCATCCAGCAGTTCTCCGATCCACGTGTGGGAGCGATATCGGGAAACACCAAAGTGGCAAACCGCGGCGGGATCCTGGGCGCTTGGCAGCACATCGAATACGTGGTCGGGTTCAACCTGGACCGCCGGCTGTTCGATCTCGCTGAGTGCATGCCAACGGTCCCGGGCGCCATCGGCGCCTTCCGCCGCGACGCCCTCCTGCGGATCGGCGGGGTCAGCGACGACACGCTCGCTGAGGACACAGACCTGACCATGTCACTGTGCCGCGCCGGCTGGCGCGTGGTGTACCAAGACGACGCCAGGGCCTGGACCGAAGCGCCGGCGAGTCTTGGCGCGCTGTGGAAGCAGCGCTACCGCTGGTGCTACGGCACCCTCCAAGCCATGTGGAAACACCGTGGCGCAATCTTCCAGGGCGGGCAGGCCGGGAAGCTCGGCCGGCGCGGCCTCGGCTACCTGCTCGTGCTTCAGGTCCTCCTGCCGCTCTTCGCGCCCATCGTCGACGTTTTCGCCATCTACGGCCTTGTGTTCCTCGACCCGATACGGATCGCTGCGCTCTGGCTGGGCTTCCTCCTGGTGCAGTTCTTCATGGCTGCCTACGCTTTCCGGCTCGACAACGAACCACTCAAACCCCTCTGGACACTGCCCCTGCAGCAATTCGTCTACCGCCAGCTCATGTACCTCGTCGTCATCCAGTCCGTCGTCACCGCCCTGGCCGGAGTACATCTGCGCTGGCACCGGATGGAACGCTACGGCAGCCTGCGCGTCCCACCCGCCCAAAACCAGAGCTAACGCCAAACAATCCCCCGCCGGCACGGAAACCCAAAAAACACCGCGGGTTCACCGGCCACGGGAGGTGATCGCGCACCCGGCGGCGTGCCGCCCCCCCGGTGGACCCCGCGCGGGTCACGGTCGGCGGGTAGGGCAGTGGGCTTGTGGGACAGGTGTTACATGCGTGTTTGATGATCCCCGGGTGGCTGAAATCGAGTGCCTGTTACTCGTGTGGAGACCATCCCACGGAGCCTACGCTGGCGCATCGGGTGCGGACTGACCCGGTGCGTGTAGATACAGATGGGGACAGGAGGAACCATGAGCAGCTCCCGTCCGGCACGCAAGCTGAACCGGGTTCACACACGGCACGAGCCACGGCTCCAGCAGTCGGGCGCCGGCACGGAAATCCCCGCGACCGCTCCCCCGCCACGAGGCAACACCGTGAAACCGACTGGTCCCGGCCGCAACCACGGCTTGCCGTTCATGATCCTGGCCGGCGTCGTCCTTGCCTTGTCGTTTTGGGTCGGACCGATCGCCAGTACGCTGCTCTGGGCCGGCCCGCCCCCTGCGGCCGCCGGATCCGCCGGAGCCGCCGGCTCCCCTGCAGCCGCCGGAGCTGCCGCCGCCGGATCTGCCGGCTCCGCTGCGGACGTGGCATATGAAACCCCGTGGGCCATCCACCCTGGCGCTGCGGACCGGATCCGCGCGGCAGGCCTGCCCTTGAGCATGGATGAAGGAAGCGTTGAGCATTTCCACTCCCACCTTGACGTCTACGTCGACGGCAAAGCCGTGACCGTGCCGGCAGGGATCGGGTTTGCCAACCTTGCCGAGGGACAAAGCGGCTCCAGATCCCCGTTGCGCACGCAGGACTCGTCCGGAATCCTCCACATCCAAACCAAAACCCCAGGTCAGCGCTACACCTTGGGCCAGGTCCTGCAGGAATGGGGGGTACTCTCCGACACCGGCGCGATCGGGGGCCTCCCGGCCGAAGAGTGGGCAATCTTCATCAACGGCAAAGGGCAGGCCACCAGCGTGGGCTCAGTCTTCCTGCACCCGAAAGACGAAATCGCCCTGATCCACGGCACCGCTCCGGTGAAAATCCCTTCAAGCTACACATTCCCCCCTAACCTCTGAGCACCCCGTACACCGGCAACACGAGACGTCGTACTTCGACGTCCGCGACTTCCGGACAGCAGGATCGGAGGAACAGCTCAGTCAGGGGACCACGGTCCGGCCCGCAGCGCGGAGAGGAACGCCGCGTAGCTCCAGGTCAGGTTGCGGACACTTCGCTCGTAGCCGGTGGTGCCGTCGAATTGCCCGCATCATGGAGTCCCCGGTCGCGGTCAACGAGGCGGCCGCATCCGCCGCGCGCGCTGCCCTCCCCGGCAAGCTCGAAACCGCCCTGCGTGAAAGGAGCATGCTCGCCATCGCGGCCGAAGGTAGACTCCGTGTGGGGCCCGTGTGGATGGTCTCTGCCGCACGCGAAGGGGACGCGATTTGGACCAGGAAACACAACCGCAGACCGATGAGACCGACGCGGTAGAGCTGCTTCATGTGCGCCCGCTCCGGACAATCGATGAGCCTGCGCTCAGTCCCCGCAACGCCTCCCGGTCGCGGCATTGGCGGTTTTGGATGGGGCTGTTCCAGCTGCTCACCGGTGGGGCCACCGGGTTATTCACACTCGCATCCGCGGCGAGCCTCGTCGGGCAAATGCAGGACGACAGCGCTGCGGGCATGCCGCCAGCGGCCGGGTGGATCACGGGCGTCATCATCGTGTTCGTGGCCTTCACGGTGGTCTCACTCGCCGGTGTGATCATCGGCATCTGGAACCTCGCCACCCTCAAAAGCACTGGTCGGTCACCACTGATCGCGGCCATCGTGGTCTCCACGGTGTCCATCGTGCTCGTCATGCTCTTTATCAGCGGTCCCCCGTTCAGGCCGGTGAAAGTCATGTGGACTTTCCTTCACGCGCTCGTCAGCGTCTGGACCCTCGGCATCCTCCGGCTCAAGAAAATCCCGGCTGCGTAGACCTCCGGCGTTTCGCGAATTCAATGCGTCCGGTCGGGTCGCGATGCCGCGTGATCCTCACCGCCGCCCGGAGCTGTGGGTAGCGCAGTCGTTCAACTTGCTCAACGAGCCAGGGCGGCCGCGGCCAGGGCGGAACAAACCCGATCGGCGTCCGGGTCTTCCAGCGCAGGCTGCGGCACCAGCCCCATGATGGGGATGGGGATCAGTTCCAGACGCTTGCCGTTCTCGCTGCGCGGGTCAGGCGCGTCCTCTGGACGCACTCCCTCGAATCGCGTGCGGCGAGTCTTGCCTCCCGGTTAGAGTGTGTGCATGACTGCGGGGGGCGCGGCTACTGAGCCATTGGTGCATATCGAAAATTTCATGATGGATTTCGGGGACACACGGGTCATCCGGGATCTATCGTTTGACGTCCGGACCGGGGAAACGTTCGGGTTCCTGGGCAGCAACGGCTCGGGCAAAACCACCACGCTGAGGGCGTTGCTGGGGATTTACCAGCCCACGGCCGGGGTGCTGCATATCGGCGGGAAGGTCTTTGAACCCCGCGACGGTGTCCGGCTCGGGTATCTTCCCGAGGAGCGCGGCTTGTACAAGAAGGAATCCGTCCTGGACGTGATGGTCTATTTCGGCCGGCTCAAAGGACTCTCCAAAGCACAGGCACGGTCCTGGTCCCTGGAGTATCTGGACCGGGTCGAACTCGCAGACAAGGCGTCGACCCGGTTGGACAAGCTGTCCGGTGGTGAGCAGCAGAAGATCCAGCTGGGCGTGACCATCATGAACGATCCCGAGCTGCTGATACTGGATGAGCCGACGAAGGGATTCGACCCCGTAAACCGGCGGCTGCTGATGGACATCATCGAAGAACAGAAGCTCGCCGGTTCCACGGTTATCATGGTCACCCACCAGATGGAGGAAGTCGAACGGCTCTGTGAACGGGTGATCCTGCTCAAGGACGGCATCTCCCGTGCCTACGGCACCGTTGCCGAGGTCCAGGAACAGTTCGGCGGCACCCTCTACCGCATCACCTACACCGGTCCCCTGCCTGGCTCGGACCTGTACGAGGTCACGGCCGCCGACGTCGGCAGCGCGAATCTGGCGCCGCGGAACGGGGCAGACGAGACAGCGGTGCTGCGCGAACTGGTTACGTCCGGGGTCGCGGTGCGGTCCTTCACCACCGAACGGGTATCCCTGGAGGAAATATTCATCCGGGTCTACGGCAAGGAAACGGCGGACCTGACATGACCACCACCCCCACCAAAACCGCTTCTTTCCTGGGCCGGCACAACCTCGGCACCGTGGTCGGCTTCGAATTCATCCGCACCATCAAGAAACGCCGCTTCTGGATCGCGACCCTGGCGATCCCTGTGGTTATGGCCATCATCTTCACCCTGGTGTTCGCCAGCAATTCCTCCACCCGCGCCACCTCGGAGGCGCAGAAGAACGCGACCCTGTCCTTCACGTACACGGACGCGTCCGGGATCATCCCCGACACCGTGGCCACGGCCATGGGCGGGCACAAAGCCACCGACCCGGACACCGCCCTGGCGGACGTGAAGGCCGGCCGCACCGACGCGTTCTTCGCCTACCCTGCCAACCCGGCGACCGAACATGTGAAGGTCTACGGCGCTGACAAGGGGATCTTCGCGGACAACACCTACGAAGCCGTCGCCAAGCAACTCCTCACCATCGCCGCCCAAGCCAGGATCGGATCCCCCGTGCTGACCGCGGCTGCTAGCGGGAACGTCACCGTCGACACCCAGACCTTCCGAAACGGGCAGGTGGCCGGCGGCTTCGGCACCGCCCTGCCGCCGTTGATGTTCCTGGTGCTGTTCTATGTGAGCATCATCCTGCTCTCCAGCCAGATGCTGAACTCCACCCTGGAGGAAAAAGAAAACCGGGTCACCGAGATGATCCTGACCACCCTGAACCCAACCACGCTCATCGTCGGGAAAATCATTTCGCTCTTCCTCGTCGGACTCGTCCAGATCGGCGTGTTCCTCACCCCCGTCGCGATCGGCTACGCCTTCTTCAGGGACCGGCTAGCCCTGCCCGACGTCGACCTGTCCGCCTTGGTCTTCGAACCCGGGCCGCTCCTGGTGGGGGCGCTCCTTCTGCTCGGCGGGTTCACTCTGTTTACCGCCATGCTCGTCGCAATCGGCGCGATTATGCCCACCGCGAAGGAAGCCGGGGTTATCTTCGGACCCCTCATGGCCCTGATCTTCGTCCCGTTCTACGCGATCAGCCTCATCCTCAGTGACCCGCACTCCGCCGTCGTGCAAGCCTTCACCTACTTCCCCCTCTCCGCCCCCGTGACCGCCATGCTCCGCAACGGCTTCGGAACCCTGAACACCACCGAAGCCATCATCGTCATCGCCGAGCTGTTCATCCTCGGCATCCTCGTCCTCCGCTTGGCCGTCCACCTCTTCCGCTACGGATCCATCCAGTACTCCAGCAAACTCTCCATCACCAAAACCCTCCGCCGCACCCCACCCGAACTCACCGGCAAATAAGATGACCGGAACAACGAGCACAAACACGCCGGGACGTTGCTGGGGTTGCGGAAGCCTGACACGCCGGTACGCCTGCCTGGGCGCCAGTTCGGGTGCGGCCGGAGCCATCGCGCTCAACCTCAGCACCGCTTGGGGCCACGACATCAACGCCTCGGCCCTCACCTGGGGGCTGTTCTTCCTGGTCCTCGAAGCGCTAGTCATGTCGGCGCTCGGGCTGGTCGTCGCCGTCGTCGTCATCGCCGCCAGGTTCCTCGTGACCGATCTCGCAACCCGGACGACCCGGGCGGCACCCACCCCTGACCTGCAAACCGGCTGCCTCCCGACACCAAGCTTTGGTGGATCTGGCACAGTGCCCCACATTGAGGGCTGCCTTGAAATAGTGGTCAGTTGTTGCGGTTCAGAAGATGCTCGAGGAGCGCCTGGTCCGGTCGCCCAGGATGGCGGAAGACGCACAGCCTCAATTTCGCCCGGACCCTCTCACCGCCGGGATCAGTCCCGCTCAGAATTTGATCGATTATCTCCTGTGCCTGCGCACGGAGCGTCACCAGATTGTCATCATTCGTACCGGACGAGGCAAGCAACTCGGGTAAGTCATCAGGTATTTCCGGGAAATTATCCCGCTGCGGTTCACCCATTCCAATTCCCCCCGTGATTGCCCAAGCCGGTCAGCCCGCCTTGGGTGCGACGGCTTTCATGATAATCAAGAAGCCCGGATTCAATGTCCGCTGTTACGGACTACTGACATTACGCTGAATTTGCGAGTCATATTCCCGCCAGCTCTGCAAATTCGGCGAGGGCCACCGCTAGTGGACGCCCAAGAATCCGGCAGCTTCCTGCGCTGAAGTCGGAAAAGGGGCCACACTCCTCAAGCGCTGTCATGACGCCCCGCTATCCGAGCTCGAGCCGCCCGGACGAAAGTGCGCTGGCCGGAGCAATCGCATGCAGAGACGCTGTGCCGGTTTCTCGACCATGGCACTGCTCAGGTAAGCAAACGGACAGACGAGGACCAGCGCGGCAGCGGCGAACACCAATGGAGAGACGTGGGAGGGCAGCCTGAGGGTCGCCAGCAGTTGCTGGAGGGGCCACCCATAGATGTAGACGCCGTAGGAGATGTCGTGGCGTGACCCTATCCTGGATGCGACGGGCAGGGAGCCGATCGAGAGGATTGCGTAGGCGAAAGGTAGTGGCGCCAGGGCCGGACCAAAGCCTGTGAAGTAGGCACCCAACACGGCCACCACCGCGAGCAGGCACGGCAGCACGCCCGTCCTGATGCGATCCCGTATCCTGGCCAGAAGAGCGCCGGCCATGAAGAGTGCGATTAATGGCAGGACAAATTCGGTCCGGTTAGCTCCGAAGCCGCCGGCGATGATTTTGCCTGCGACGGCGCCGGTCGCCGCTGCGAACAGCCACAGGATGGCGGCGTCGGTCCCGTTCCCGTCAGGAGACCGCCGTCGGACCAGGAAGACAACGACGCCGATGAGGATGTAGCACAATGTCTCCCAGGTCAACGTCCACAATGGGCCATCCCAGTCGAAGCGGTCGTTGTTTCCGAGCAGGGAGGTCCCGATCGGTGGCGTATTCATGACCCCGATAAGCAGCGCAAGGGCCGCCTCCAGGAAGACGATTGCCTCTGAAAGGCTGTAGCGTCCGCCGGTGATGAGGGCGCCGATCGGGACCGCGACGAACGCCACAAGCAGCGCGGACACCACCAGACCGGGATATATTCTCAGGGCCCGTGCGGTGACATATTCAAGCGTTGTCGACCGCTCGGCGCTGATCGCGATGAGGTATCCGGAGATCGCGAAGAAGCCCATGACGCCTGCCGTGCCGAGTTTGATCCCGAACAACGCAGGTTCCTGGCCGTAGCCACCAAGCCACCAGGCATGCGAAACAATCACACATGCCGCGAAAACAAGTCGCAGCGCATTGAGCGAGTTTCCCCGTCCACGCAGTGCCTCACCGAGCGAACGGGTCACGGTCAGCTGGTGCTGGATCTTCCGGGTCGCGCCCAACATGCCCCTTCTCCATCTCGACGACTCAAAAGCCATGCCCCCGACCTGAGCAAAATCGAAAGAAAACACACAAAAAGTCACATATGTATGTAGCTTACGCTTGCAGATCTACTCGTGTATATTCGCGCCCCGATGTTAGGTATGTCACATTCACCGTGCTTCACGTCGCGACTGGAAGTCGCAGAAAACCCCTGTGCCGCGCACGATTGGGGATCAGACACAGGCCGTGGTCTTTCGCCGCGCAGATGGTCTTCGGCGTCGCCGACATCATCAGCTATGTCTCCCAAACCGCCACCCTTGAACCAGGCGACGTGATCCTTACCGGCACCCCTTCCGGCGTCGGTATCTTCCGCAACCCGCCAGTCGGCCTCAAAGAGGGGGACGAAGTCACCGTCGAAATCGAACGGATCGGTAAGCTCACCAACCGCGTCCGGGTCACCACCTAGCAAAAGCCGCCGTCATCATCAACATCGGCTCTATCGAAGGAATCTCGGCCAACCCCGACCTCACAGCCTATTCCGCATCAAGGGCCGGCCTCCACGGAATGACCAAAGGCCCTAGCCGTCGACGTCGGCCCACACAACATCCGGCCCAACGCGATAGCACGGCGTATATCGCTCAATATCGTCCGGCGGCCCGAGTCTATAGGTTTTCGTGCACATCCAGGCATATCGTTGAATATCGTTGTACATCGTTCGCGATTGACGGAGGAACGCGAAATGCATGATTCGTTCCCGGCAGGCGGGTTTGGAGCAGGAAATATTGACGGCGTCTGGCAGGCCGTTGAGGATTTCCGCTCAAGATTTGAGAAGCGTTCGGGCAGCCGAGTGGGCCGCGGTGAAGTTCGATTGGCGGTGCTCGCCCTGCTCGCGGAGCAGCCGATGCATGGCTACCAGGTCATCCATGAAATCGAGGAGCGCAGCGGTGGCAAATGGAAGCCGAGCGCCGGCTCTGTCTACCCGACCCTTCAATTGTTGGCCGACGAGGGGCTCCTCACTGCCGAGGAATCGAATGGCCGCAAAATCTACTCGCTGACCGAGGCCGGCCGCGAGGAAGTGGCGGGTGCTGATCCGTCGTCGCTATGGGAGTCAGCAGGATCAGGCACCGGGTTCGCAGCACTGCCCAAAGCCGGCGTCGAGCTTGCGCAAATCGTGGGCCAGGTGGCTCGTACCGGCACGCCAAAGCAGGTCCAGGAGGCCGTTACAGTGCTCGACGAGGCTCGTCGTCGGCTCTATTCGATCCTCGCCCAGGATTGACGGGGTGACGTCGGTTCGACGCGACCGGGCAGACCCGGTGCCCGGCGCCGGGAATTCGCGTGCCCGTTACCGACGAATCCTGCGTTTCGCAGCGTGGCATCTGGCCGTGACCTGGTGGTTCGAGCTGTTCCTGCCGCGAATTGGGCTGGGCCGGATTGCCGAACGCACCCGTACCAGGAGAATGCGGCGCTTCGCACAGCGCTTCCATCAACTCGCGGTTGAACTTGGCGGCCTGATGATCAAAGTCGGCCAGTTCATGTCATCCAGGCTCGACGTACTTCCCCCCGAAATAACCTCGGAGCTGGAAGGGCTGCAGGACGAAGTACCACCCGTCCCCTTCCCGGAAATCCGGGCCTTGGCGGAGGCGGAGCTGGGGGTACCGCTTAATGCGGCGTTCGTAGCGGTCGAGGAGACACCCATTGCGGCCGCGTCCCTCGGCCAGGCGCACCGCGCACAACTGCGCCCTGACGACGCAGCTGACACCGGGCTCGACAGCGGCGTCTTAAAGGTGCAACGCCCGGGAATCGACGCGATCGTCGCCGTCGACCTGGCTGCGCTGCGCAAGGTGGGCGGCTGGCTCAGCCGTATCCGCCTCGTCGCCAATCGTGCCGACGTTCCCGCCTTGATCAAGGAGTTTTCGCAGACGAGCCTGGAAGAGATCGACTATATGAATGAGGCGGCCAATGCTGAGCGCTTTGCCGCTGACTTCGCCGATGACCGCAGGGTAGCTGCGCCCCGCGTCGTTTGGGAGCGGACCACCCGCCGGGCGCTCACCTTGGAAGATGTCACGGCGATCAAGATCACTGACTCGGAGGCGCTTCGCGCAGCGGGCATCGACCCCGTACGGGTCGCTCCGGTTTTCGCTTCCGTCATGTTCGACCAGTTATTCACGAATGGCTTTTTCCACGCCGATCCGCACCCTGGCAATATCTTCATCACTCCGGTTGAAGATTCATCCGCCGAGCATCCGTGGAAGCTGACATTCATTGACTTCGGCATGATGGGCGAAGTTCCACCCAAGACGCGCAGCGGCCTGCGGAAGCTGCTGATTGCAGCCGCGTCGCGTGACGGCAAGGGTCTGGTGGCGGCGATCAAGGACTTGGGTGTGCTCGTGCCGTCGACTGACTCGGCCGGGCTTGAGCGGGCGATGACCAACCTTTTCGCCAGGTTCGGTGGCATGGGTTTTGCCGAGCTGCGCGAAGTGGATCCGAAAGAGTTCCGTGATTTCGCAGTGGAATTCGGCGATGTGATTCGTTCGTTGCCGTTCCAATTGCCGGAGAACTTCCTCCTCATCATCCGGGCGATGTCGCTGACGTCGGGCGTGTGCAGTTCATTGGACGACCGGTTCAATTTGTGGGATTCTGTCGAGCCGTACGCAGCACAGCTGATGCGGGACGAGCGCGGGAACATCGTGCAAGAGGTGGCTCAGCAAGCGTTCGACGCCGCTGGTATCGCCTTGAATCTGCCCAAACGCGTCGACGGGCTACTCGCCCGCATCGAGGAAGGTCCGATTTCCGTGGCCAACCCGCGACTCGAGCAGCAGGTGTCCCGGCTCACTCGCGTGACCCGCCAATTGGCGTCGCTGGTGATTTTTGGTGCCTTGCTCATCTCCGGTGCCATCGTGCGGGCGGACGACACAGTGTTTGGCAATGTGCTGATGGCAGCATCGGCGGTTGCTTTGCTTCATGGACTGTGGGTGGGGCGCCGCCGATGATGCGGGGGTTCACTCCATCAGCCTCCGGTCGGTCGCCAGGGTGTGGCCGTCGGAATACATCTGGCTGAACGGCAGGCCACCGAACGGATGCTGACGTCCGCTGGCGCCTACCGCGTGGTGGATCAGCCTGGCGAGCGACGGGGACGGGTCCACGCCGAATTCGCGTCGCAATCCCACCGTGAACCCCCGGTAGATGTCGAGTGCGGATACCAGGTCTCCGGTGGCTAGGTGCGCCTGGATGAGCAGGCGGTGCGACGATTCCCGGAACGGCTCCAGGGCGATTGCCAGGGCAGTAGCGGCTTTTGTCCCCTCGGCGTTTCCTTGACGTAGGTGGTACTCGGCAAGCGAATCGAGGGCCGCGGTCCGCATGGTGCGGAAACGATCCTGCTCGGCGAGGATCCAGTCTTCGTACCATCCGGGAAGCAGCTCCGCCTTCCGTAATCGTTCCCAGCGGAGATACACATCCGGCCGGTCCGACGCCGGGATGCGCAGCTCGCGCTCGAGGTCGGCGATGTCGATGCGCACCTCCGGGCTGAGCCGGACGGAATCGTCGCCGGTTTCCTCCTGATCGAGCAGTCCTGGCAGTTCATGGCTGACGTGCCAGATACTCACCCGCAGGCCGACGGAAGCCTGGGCCTCGGAGGATTCCGGCCACAAGAGGCCGGCCAAAAAACTGCGCGGCCGCTCTCCGAGAAGTGCAAGCGCGGTGATCAGGCGTTGCTGGCGATGAGCAACCTTTTGCCGTTTGCCGGCCCTGGTCAGGGTCCACCCGTTGAGCAGGCTCAACGACCATTCGGGCTCTTGCCTTGTAGCCACGTCTTGTACCCCCGTGTACGTCGGATAGCTTCTGCAGCCGCCAGCTATGCAGAGCTAGTCGTGTGGGTCCGCCGGGCGCGCTTCCGGTCGATGCTCAGACACTATGGCCGGCGGGCCTCGCAGGACGCGAGTACTCGATACTTGTCTTAGGCAACCTAATTTACTGACACGCCCATCCGATACTTGCATTCGGGATGCGTGAATCACCCGGTTTCCGTACCGTCCGTGCCAGACTGCAGCCCGGCGCTTAAGGCAATTTCTGTAACAGGGCTGTAACGGGCGCGGTTTCAAGCTCGTGCCTACCGCACCTGTCCTGGTGCAGCAGCCCTCAGTGAGATTGAGGTTCGGTCATGAGCTACGCAGACGCGCCTTCCCGACGCCGGCCCGGCCCGGAAGCGCCACACGTGTCACCTGGTTGCCGGTATTCATTTACGCCGATGGATGGGGGTGGGTTGTTTGTCCATCGAACATCTGGAACGGGCTGCTGAGCGGAAGCCGGCATCTGCGGCCGCGCAGGCCTCGTTCCCGGCAGCCTCCATCAGTGTGGTGATCCCTACGTTGAATGAGGCGCTGAATCTTCCGTGGGTTCTGAGGCGGATGCCTTCGTACGTCGACGAAGTGATTGTCGTCGACGGCCGGTCCGAGGACATGACCATCGACGTCGCCCGCGCACTGCGTTTCGACGTCGTCGTGGTGAACGAGTTGCAGGCCGGCAAAGGAGCCGCCATGCGGGCCGGTTTCGCCGCGGCAACCGGGGACATCATCGTCATGCTGGACGCGGACGGAAGCATGGACCCGAGGGAAATCGGGTGGTTCGTCTCACCCCTGCAGCACGACTACGACTTCGTCAAAGGCTCCCGCTATGTCACCGGCGGCGGATCGGATGACCTGACCCGCTTGCGGAACCTGGGCAACCGGGCACTCACGAGGCTCGCGAACAGGGCCTTGCACTGCAATTTCTCGGACCTTTGCTATGGCTACATTGCGTTCCGCAAGGAGTGCCTGGACATTCTCGAGCTCCAGTCCGACGGGTTCGAAATCGAGACGGAGCTGATTTCCCGATCGGCCCAGGCCGGCCTGCGGATCGCCGAGGTACCGAGCCATGAGCTGACGCGCATCTCCGGCAATTCCAATCTTCAGACCTTCCACGATGGATGGCGGGTTCTGCGCACGCTGACCCGTGAGTGCCTCGGATGGGACGCTCCCACGGCCGGGGCGCGGCCGGAAGCCCTTCGGCGGGTGAAATACCGCTACCCGGATCTGAGGCTTCCGCATATCCCGACGGATCCGAAGACGGTCCTGGCGGTGGTCGGCGATGACTGAGATACACGCAAGCACGGAAGGACCCGGCGTCAGCATCGTGATCTGCTGCTTCACCGAGGCCCGGTGGGAGCTTTTGCTGCGCGGGATCGGCTCGGTACTGGCGCAGTCGCGACCACCGGAGCAGGTCGTTGTCGTCGTTGACCACAACAGGGGCCTGTACCTTCGTCTGGCAGAGGCCGTGACCGGGATCGAGGTAGTCGAGAATTCCGGGCCGCCCGGTCTTTCCGGTGCCCGGAACACCGGGGTGCAGGCGGCCACCGGCGAGATTGTCGCGTTCTTGGACGATGATGCGGAAGCAACCCCGGATTGGCTGGCCAGGCTCGTTCCCTTTTATGACGATCCGGATGTGCTGGCCATCGGCGGACGGGTTGAACCCGTGTGGGAGTCCGGCAGGCCGGCGCACTTCCCGGAAGAACTTGACTGGATCGTGGGGTGCACCTACAAAGGACTGCCGCGGGTCGCGACGCAGGTCCGCAACGTCATCGGCGCGAACATGTCCTTCCGCCGCGAGGTGTTTGACCAGGTCGGAGGTTTCAATGCCTCCCTGGGCCGGCAGGGGGCACGTCCGCTGGGCTGCGAGGAGACCGAGATGTGCATCCGGGCCTCAATCAACGCCCCCGGCACCAGGGTGGTCTACGAACCGGAGGCCGTGGTGCTGCATCACGTCCCCGCCAGCCGTGGCACCCTGCGCTACATCGTGGCGCGGGCATGGTCCGAGGGTGTGTCGAAAGCCCAGGTCACCCGGCTTTTGCGCCGTTCGGAGATCCTTGGACCGGAACGCCGGTACGTCCGGCGTGTTCTGCCCCGCGCAGTCCTCCGGGGACTCCGTTCAAGCGCGCAGGGCGAGGGGCCGGCTGGCATCGCACGGGCCGGTGTCGTGACGGTGGTCCTCGCTGTTACGGCCGTCGGTTATCTGCACAGCCTCTGGCGGCTGTCGTCCCCGCGGCGGCCGTCCGGAAGTGTTTTTCTCTACAGGCGCATCAGGACCGACACAGCGGAGGCCGGCAGCAATGACTAGCCCGCAGATCGTTCTCTCACCGGCAGCCGTGTTTGATATCCACGGACGCGTTGCGGTCACTGTCGCCCCGGACACGCCGGGCGAGGCGCAGCTGCGCGATATGCTCGGGCCCTTCCTCGGGCCTTCTGCCTCGGCGGTCCAGCTGGAGGTGGGCGGCGCCATCACCAGGGTCCCTGCCCAATCCCGCGCCGAGGATGCCTACCGGTACACGGACGATTCCTTGTTCCTCCCGGAGGACCGGGTACGGATAGTACGGACCGACCGCGGATTCGCCGTCGAAGGGCCCGGAGAACTGTTGACGGCGGTCGTGCCGTTGCTGGACCACCTGTGCATCCGGCAGGACACAGCGATGGTCCACGCTGCCATGGTCGACTTCAGGGGCTCCGGTGTCCTGCTCCCGGCATGGGGCGGCGTCGGGAAGACCAGCACGGTGGCAAAACTGATGGCGATGCCAGGGGTCGGTTTCTTGGCCGATGATTGGGCGTTCCTGACCGGGCGGGGCAATCTGCTGTCTTACGCGAAACCGATGTTCATCAAACCCCACCACCGGCCGATCTATCCGGAGCTGTTCCAAGGGGTCCGCAAACCCCTGGCACCGGGCTGGTTGACCTCGACCGTGAGCAACCTGGCCACCGCAGTCCATCCGGTGATCGTCAGATATCCACGGACCGCCGCGTTCACCCGCCGATGGTCCCCCGAACACCGGATGGTCCATCCTGCCGAGGTGTTCGGAACGGACAAGATCGCGCAGGCGGCATCTCTCCGTCTGGCGGTCTTCCTCGAACGGTACGACGACTCGGAGGCCCGGCTGGAACGACGCTCAAACGCCTGGATGTCATCAAGGATCGTAGGCAACTTCCATTCGGAGCTGCCGACGGTCTCGCGGCGGCTCATCGAGGCGCTCGGCGCCACGGGGCTGGTACCCCTTGGCGAACACTTCGCCGCAAAGACAGCCGTCATTGCCCGGGGCCTGGGCGAGGTGCCGTGCTACCTGCTGCGCCTGCCCGCGTCGTGGTCGGCCGACCGGACCTCCGATCATGTCTCGGCCACGGTCACGTCCTTGGTGGACGGCCTGGCATGAGCAAGCACGCCCGGTCCGGCGGCGTCCTGGACATTTCGGTCGTGATCCCGGCACGCAACGCGGCGGACTGGCTGGACGGATGCCTGAGGTCTGTTCTCGCCCAGAATCCCCGCGAAGTCATTGTCGTCGATGGATGTTCCCGGGACTCCACCGTCGAGATTGCCCGTTCGTTGGGAGCTGTCGTCATCTCCGACGAAGGGCGCGGCCTGCCCGCGGCGCGCATGCTTGGCGCCAGGGCAGCACACGCCGACCTTGTAGCGCTCATTGACGCCGATGTCATCGTGCCGGACGGAGCGCTGGAAAAACTGAAGGACGAATTCACCGCGGGCGGTTTCGACGGTCTGCAGTTCGGCCTCGTCAGCGAGCCCGACGGCCCGGGCTACTGGGGAGCGGCCCTTGCCTGGCACCACAACCACAGCAGGGTCCGCTCATGGTTCGGGGTCAGCGCTTCGCTCATGCGCCGTCACGTGCTGCTCGAGGCCGGTTTCGATGAAAGCTTCCGGTCCGGGGAGGACATCGAGCTCCGGATCCGGCTCGAGGACGCCGGGTACCGGATCGGGGTCTCGGCCACGACCTTTGTCAGGCACCGCTTTGCCGACAGCTTCGCGTACGCCCAGGACCAGTGGCTCCAGGACGGGTCCGGCCTCGCACGGACCATGCGCAAGCATCCCCGCCGGGCAGGGTGGCTGGCTTTCCTGCCCCTGCTGGCCACCGCGCGCGGGATGGTGATCTCCCTGGCCACGGCCCCGAAGTTCCTGCCGTACTGGGCCGGCTTCGCCTTTCACAACTACCGCGCGATGTGCGCCACCTTGCTGAAACGTCCCGGGGACGGGCTTTCCCTGGGCGGGAACGCTATGTGGCTGGCCGCAGCCCGGATTGCACCGATGGCGGCCGGGCTGCTGTTTTGGGCCGTGGCTGCCCTTGCCACGTCTCCGGACCGGCTGGGGCTCGCATCTGCCGTGGTCTCCGCTGTCTTGCTGACGGTGCAGCTGGGCATGCTCGGTATCGGACCGGCAACCCTGAACCTGCTGCCGGCCCGGCAGGACTGCGGGAAGGCCCTCATCCCGGCCAGCATGGCGGCGGTGGTCTTTTCGTCGCTTCTCGGTGCCGGCGCACTGGTCCTGGTCACGTCCCTGCTGGGTTCCGGCGTCGGCACGGCGTGGACGGATCCGGCTCTGGCAGCCTCGTTTTTCGCCGCGGCGCTCCTGGCTGCGGCCGCCTATCAGCTTGACCACATCGCCGTGGCCCAGGCCCGCTCCGACCGGGCCTTGATCCGCAGCCTCGTCCAGGCACTGTTCCAGCTCGGCACCCTGGCAGTGTTCGTGGTCATCGGCTACCGGGATCCGGCCGCTGTGGTTGCCCCGGTGGCCGTCGGCGCCTTGGCCAGTGTCGTGTTCGGTGTCCGCCAGCTCAGTCGCTCCGGCGCTGCTCCGGACTGGACCCGGCTGAACGGCCGCGAAGCGGTGAAGGTATTGGGTCCGGGGCTGCGCCAGTATGCTCTGATGCTCGCCGACCGTGCCCCCGGCTATGTTCTTCCCCTGGTCGTGGCCGCGGCATTGAACACCTCGGCCGCCGCGGCCTGGTACGTCGTGTGGATGCTTTCCTCGGCGGTTTTCTTCGTGCCCCAGTCGGCGGGCTATTCTCTCCAGGCAGCCATCGCCGCGGGCACCTCCGGCAGCATACCTTTTCCGCGCCCGGGCCTGATCCTGAGGGGCCTGCGGATGAGCCTGTTCCTCACAGCCCTGGCCGGGGTGCTGCTGATGGCGGGCGGGTGGCTGCTGCTGCCGCTGCTGGGACCGCGCTACGCGTCGACCTGGGTGCTTCTTCCGGTCCTGGTCCCGGCTTTGATGCTGACGTGTGTCACCCAAGTCTATTACGGGGTGTGCCGCGCCACCGGCCGACTGGCCGAATCCTCGATCGTCGCGCTCACCGCGTGCCTCCTCGCGCTCGCACCGGCCCCGGCCATGGCACAGCAGTTTGGCCTCACCGGTATCTCCGTGCTCTGGCTGGCGGCCCAACTGGCCGCGGCCTTGATCGCGGCGGGCCGGCTTCACCGCATTGCCCGCGGGGTGCCTGCGGCTCCGGGCAGCCGCAATGATGAGCGGACAGCCGGACCGCGCACGCACGGAGTGCCGGCGCAGTGATGGCGGTCCAAAGCCCCTGGAAGCCCTCCACCCGCCGGGTGGACCGATCCGACGCCGGCGTTGCCGCGATCAGCGGGACCGGTCCGACAGCGCCCCGACCGGCGCGGCACCTGGCGGACCGGGGAAATCCCAGGGCCCCGGTCATGCTCGCGACAATGGCGGCGGCCGCGCTCATCCTGGGTGTGTGGGCGCTGAAGACCGTGAACGTGCAGGACATCGGCGGCGCCGGCCTGATCCAGGTGCTGCCGGCCGCCTACTTTGTTGCCCTGGGCCTGAGCCTGGCCGGTTTCACCGGTTCTCTGGGCCTGAAGGTTCTTCGCCCCTGGCTTCTCGTCGTTCAGCTCCTCGTCCTGATCATCGTGCTGCACGGAGCCGATCCGATCATTCACGGTTTGCCCCGTCTGGAGGCCAGCTACCGCCATCTGGGCATCACCGATTACATTTCGCAGTCCGGGGGCCTGGACCGGAAGCTAGATGCCTATTTCAACTGGCCGGGCTTTTTCGGTCTTCTGGCGATGCTTTCCGATGCCACAGGTGTCCATGACCTGACGTGGGCTGCCACGTGGGCGCCGGTCGGCGTGAATGTCCTGCTCCTGCCCGCCTTGCTGGCGCTGGCCCTGCGGCTGACATCCAGCCCCAGGCAGGCCTGGGCAGGCGTGTGGATGTTCTATCTGGCAAGCTGGGTGGGGCAGGATTACCTCTCACCCCAGGCCTGCGCCCTGCTGCTGATGCTGACCCTGCTCGCCTGCGTCCTGACGGCCTTCCCCGGGTGGCCAAGCCAAGCTGCCGGCAGGTACTCCAGGCGCATCCGTGCCTTGGTCCGCCGCGTCGAAAGGGGCCGCACGGCAACGGTGAAGCTGGAGCTGTCGCGGAACGCCAACATCACCCTCGCCGCGGTCTGCGTCGTGCTGCTGGCAGGAATGACCGTCGCCCACCAGCTCACGCCTTTCGCGGCCATCCCTGTCCTGGTGCTGCTGGCCCTCAGCGGAAACAGCCGCCTGCGGTTTCTGCCGGTCCTCGCCGTTCTCTTTCCGGTCTGCTGGCTGGTCTTTGCAGCCACGCCCTTCCTGCTCGGCCACCTGCATACCCTTTTCGGGTCGGTGGGCAATATCAATGCCGCAGCCTCTGCTTCGCTGCTCAACAGGGTGGGCGGCAGCCCGGCCCATCAGTTCATCGTGTACTCCCGCCTCGTCGAGGCAGCCGTCATCTGGTTCCTCGCCGGATTGGGCGCCTTGCAAGGAAGGCGGTCCCACAGGCCGTGGCTGGCTGCCGCCGTGGGGACCGCGGCGCCGTTTGTCATGTTCCCGCTCCAGTCCTACGGCGGGGAGCTGCTGCTGCGCATCTACCTTTTCGGCCTGCCCTTCGCCGCCTGCCTTCTCGTCCTTCCACTACTTCCCCACGGCCCCGAACTGCCGGGCGCGCGCCGCATGGGCGCGCTGCTGCTGCTCGGGTCCGTCATCGCCACCGGCACCGTCGCCACGCGGTACGGCAATGACGCCATCGAGACTTTCACCCCGGACGAGATCGCCCTGGCCGGCCGGCTGTACGCGACCGCTCCCCACGGTTCGGTCCTGATCGAAGCAGTCCACGACACGGCATGGAGGTTCAGCGGCTACGCCGGGTACCGCTATGAGACTCTCCTCCCGGCCGAACCGGCCAAACCAAGCGACCCGCCGACGGGCTGCGCATCGATTACAGGACTTGTCCCGTCCACGGGCGCCTACCTGATGGTCACCGCAAGCCAGATCCGCGCCGCGGAAATACTCAATACCGGACCCGCCGAGGGTTTGGACCACCTCGTCGACAGGTGTGCCCTCCAAGGCGGCTGGACCTTGGAGTTCCGCAATGCCGGCGGAGTGATCTACCACCTGCCAGGAGTACCCAATGGCATCTGAGCACAGCAACGCCGGCATGGTCAGCGCCCTGGTCGCCGCAACGGCACTGTCGGCGATCCCGCTCTCGTTCGCCGGACCGGAGGCCCTCCGCCTTGCCGTCATCGGGCCCTTCTTGCTCGCGGGTCCCGGAACCGCGCTCATCCTCGTCCTGAAAGCCACCCGGATCCGGAAAGGAACCAGGCAGGGTGTGCTCCCCTTGGCCGTGGCGATAGCGGTGAGCTTCAGTCTTGCCGTAGCGATCCTGCTCGCGACGGCGATGCTCTTCACCGGTTTCTGGTACCCGTCGGCTGCGGTCTGTTGCCTGGCTGTGATGACATTGGGGGCGCTTGCTGCGGCCGAAAGACGCTTCCGGAGAACGGGGCCGGCGTCCGCCGTCATGTCAAGGACGGGCCGGCGACGATCCAGGCTCTGACCCCGCCTGTACTCCTGTGTGAAGCCATCCCCGCAGACCTCAGGCCGATGGTGCGTCTACTCTTTCGCCCAGATTGCCACCCAATCGACCTGCACATGCCCGGCCGTGGCGGGCGCGGGGCAGCCTGTCAGGCACGATTCGGTCTGCAGGATGTAGTGCATCCTCCCGGCGGGAATGCCGGCCGTGCTGGCCCCGATCGACACGCCGTCAAGGAAGAACTCAACCTTGCCCGGGCTCCATGCGGTGGTCGCGATATGCCAGGAAGTGAATGCCGTTCCCGAGGAGATGACGTGGGAGATATCGTTGGCGGACCCGGCCTGATGGACGGCTCCGTAGAACGTCTTGGACAAATCGCCTTCCGGATAGTCAATCTCCCCGTCGCGCGGCCACACCCCGCTGTCGGGCCACAGCAGCCACGCCGTCTTGAACCCGGGCAACGCTTCGGACCTGAACCGGACCGAATACCGCCCGTACAACATGCTGTCATAGGGCCGGCCGTTGGTCGGCAGAAGCTTCGGAGCGGGCGCCGCCCCCATCGAGACACCGTTCTCACTGTGCAGATACATATCCAGGACACCGTCTTTGACGCTGAGCACCTTGGACGGATAGTACCCGGATTTGCCGCCGCCGCGCTGACCGGCCGTGTCCGGGGTCCCGTCGCCATAGTTGACGCTCCACTTCGCGCTGTACAGAGGACCGGGGAAACTCCCCACCGGCACGTTCCCGGCAGTGAAATCCTCGGTGAAGACCTGCCGCCATCCGGGCAGGTCCCCCACCGGCATCCGCGGGTCCGGTTGTGCCCGCAACGACGCCTGGCTGCTCGGCGTATCTGCGCCCGTCCCGCGTGCGACGGAGGGCGCGGGACCCGTCGGCCCGCCGGCACCGCATCCGCTCAGGATCAGGGCCAGCGCCGCGACAAGCACGATCGCTGTGTGCGCCCGACGGGAAGTCCCGACGCCCTTTCCCCTGCGTTGTCCGTCCTTGTGCATGGCACCCAGTGTGCTGGCAGATCCGGGCCGGAACAAGGCCCGGGCCGCTTTCCTGCCGGGCCGCCCCGCGCCCCGGCAGTCCAGGAGGCGCAGCAGCGGCAGACGGGTCCACTGATTCACAGGGAACCCGAAGCCGGCCACCATGTCCCGGCCAAGCGCCGTGTGCCACAGTGTCCGAAAGGCTCGGGAGGGAACCGGATCTGATGAAATTAACGATGAAGTCCGCCACAAGATCGCGCGGTGCCGGGCCTTTGCGGGCGGTACCTGTGCTCGCCGCCGTCCTCGCTGTCCTCGCCACGGCGTGCGAGGGTCCGGCTGACGGCGGCGGGCCGGTCCCCCGGCCCTCCGCCACCACATCCATCCCTGCCCCGCAATCTGCCACGACGCCCGCCGCCACAGCCCTGGCCGCGACCGGCAAAATCGGGCACGTCTTCGTGATCAATCTGGAAAACGAAAGCTACGCCAAGACCTGGGGTCCGGATTCGGCCGCACCCTACCTCTCCCGGACGCTGCGCAACCAGGGCGTCCTGCTCACCCGCTACTACGGGATCGCCCACCACTCCAACCCCAACTACCTGGCCCAGATCTCCGGCCAGGGATCCAACCCGATGACACGCAATGACTGCACCACGTACGCCCCGTTCACCCAGACAGGCACCGCCGACCCCGGACAGGTCCTCGGAACGGGCTGCCTGTACCCCGCGTCCGTCCCGACCGTCGCCGGACAGCTCAGCTCGGCGGGCAAAACCTGGAAAGCATACATGGAAGACATGGGCACCCCCTGCCGGCACCCGGAACCAGGAGCCCGGGACGATGCGCAGAACGCCAAAGTCAACGACCAGTACGCAACCCGCCACAACCCGTTCGTCTATTTCAGCAGCATCACTTCCTCCCCGGACTGCCAAAACAACGTCGTGGACTACAGCAACCTCGCCACGGACCTGCAAAACATCGCGACAACCCCGGACCTTGCCTACATCAGTCCCGACCTCTGCCACGACGGCCACGACAGCCCCTGCGTCGACGGAGAACCGGGCGGACTGGTCAGTGCCGACGCCTGGCTGAAGGAACAGGTTCCGGCCATCCTCAACTCCCCGGCGTACCTGAAGGACGGCACGCTCATCATCACCTTCGACGAAGCGGACGGCAACGAAACCGGGCCTTCCGGCCTTCCAGGCGGCACCGCCGGCGGCCTCGTCGGTGCGCTGGTGCTTTCCCCCTTCACCAATCCGGGCTCCAGCACCGATACCATGTACAACCAGTACGGGCTGCTCGCGTCCGTCGAAGACATCTTCTCCCTACCCCGCCTCGGCTACGCCGGAGCAGTCGGCCAACACGCTTTCGGGCGGGACGTCTATAACCGCCTCCCCTGAAACCGTACTGCAGCCGGTCTCCCCGCCACATAGCCGGCCGGTAACGCGCCTGTAACCGCCGTCATGGTGCCATGGCTTCTCAATGTCATGTTCGGAGTCCTTGATCCGGGCACCCCGACGGGTCCCGGGCCGCCTGGACGCCGACGCTTGACGTCCTTTAGGCCCCGAAACAGGAGGACAGATCAGTGAAACGACTGCTGAGGTTGGGCTTGATCAATATGCTCGCCGTGCCCGTCATGGCGCTTACCTTTGTCTCCGCGCCAGCCCATGCGGCATCCGCACCCCCGCCGACCTCCTGTTCAACCGGTACCCCGGCACCGACGAACTCCTACCCCGGGACAACGGTCGTGGCCAACAACTTCGAATCCGGCACGCTGTCCGGGTTTACCGTCAACACCGGAACCACCGGGACGGCAACCATCGACAACACACAAGCGCACACAGGAACCTGTTCGGCCCACCTGCATGTGACGACAGACCCGGGTTCGCTGGCCAACCTCGTGACCACGCTCCCGGCAAATTCCAACGATGTCTACGCGGACGCCTGGTTCAACATCACCACCGCCGGCGTCGCCGGAAACGATGTCCCCTACTTCCGGTTCTTCTTCGACACCACCAGGTTCGTGGACATCTACCGTTACAACAGCAACGGCCAGCTGTGGCTCAGGGTGACATCATCCACCGGCTTCAACTACACCGAACTGGTCCCCGGTTCGATACCGCTGAGCGCCTGGAAGCACGTGGGCATGCATGTCATCGCCAACGGGGCCGCCTCCACCGTTGAAGTGTGGCTGGACGGCACCTCCGTCTTTTCCAGCAACCAGGTCGTCACCACCGCGACCAGCGTCTCAGCGGTGCAGCTCGGAGCTGAGCATCTGACGCAGATGGGCGACGAGTATATTGACGATCTCGTGATCAAGGTCGGCGGAACGACCGGCACTGCCGCGGCCGCTGGCGCCCTCATCCCGATCGCACCCACGCGCTTCCTAGATACGCGGAGTTCCTCGCCTGTCGCCCCGGACTCCACCGTTTCATTCCAGGTTGCCGGCGTGAACGGCATACCCGCCAATGTCTCCGCCGTCGTATTCAACCTCACGGTGGCTGAAGCCAAGTCCTTCGGATTCATTACCGCCTATCCCTCCGGCACGGCCCGCCCGAACGCGTCCAATGTGAACTTCAACACCGGGCAGATCGTGGCGAACCTTGTAGCCGTACCGGTCGGGTCCGACGGAAAAGTGACCCTCTACAACCGTTCCTCCGGCGCCACCCAGCTGGTCGCCGACGTGTCCGGTTACTACCTGGCAGGGACGGCAAGCGACCCGGGCGCGTTCCAGCCCATCGCGCCCGCACGGTTCCTGGACACCAGGACCGCCGCCGCAGTCCCTGCCGATTCGAGCGTGTCCTTCCAGGTCGGTGGCGTCAACGGCGTCCCGGCCAACGTTTCCGCCGTCGTCTTCAACCTCACCGTCGCCCAGGCCGATTCCTTCGGATTCATCACCGCATACCCCTCCGGCACCGCCCGCCCGAACGCATCCAATGTGAACTTCAACACCGGGCAAATCGTGCCCAACCTGGTCACCGTCCCGGTCGGGTCCGACGGAAAAGTCACGCTCTACAACCGTTCCGGGGGCGCCACACAATTGCTCGCCGACGTCTCCGGCTACTACCTGACCGGCACTCCGAACACTCCCGGTTCCTTCCAGCCGATGGCCCCCGCCCGGTTCCTGGACACCCGGACCTCCGCTGCAGCCGGGACCGATTCGACCGTATCCTTCCAGGTCGCCGGGGTGAACGGGATCCCCGCGAAAGTCTCCGCTGTCGTCTTCAACCTGACGGTGGCCAACCCGGCGTCCTTCGGATTCGCCACCGCCTACCCCTCCGGAACAGCCGTCCCGAACGCGTCGAACGTGAACTTCAGCGCGGGGCAAATCGTTCCGAACCTCGTGGTGGTGCCGGTAGGAGCCGATGGAAAAGTCATGCTCTTCAACCGGTCCTCGGGCCCGACCCAGTTCATCGCCGACGTGGCTGGCTACTACCTCTCCGGCAACTGACCACCCACTCCGGGGAAAGGCACCAAGCCGGGTCCGGATTTGTTCCGGGCCCGGACCCCTGTCTACGCACCTGAGGCGGCATGTCCCGCTGAGGTGCGCGTATCGCCGTCGAAATGGCTCCAGTCATTGCCATGAGCGGTTTCAGGAGCGCAATCGGTTTGCTCGACGGCTGGTCAGAAGGTGGTAATCCCACTGTTCAACGATTCACGCCATAATGGTCGGTTCCTGGGCCGCCAAGGCCGCCTCGCTGTTCTTTGTGTTCGGGTGGGCCGTCGACTATGACTAGGCCGGCCCTCAGCCCCACAACTACTGCACGAACGTCGTCAGTGACCTTGGGGCGAGCGGATGGGCTGTTGCTTCGGCATCAAACTGCACGCACTTATTCGTCGCCATGGATCTCGCCTTCGTCGCCATCGGCATCGGGCTCATTCCCGGGAACGTGATCCTTCAAGTGCGTCGTCGAGCCGGTACAAGTCGCCGACCATCCCCACGACGACGCTGGAATCATGCGCGCCCTGGAAACGATTCTTGAGCTGTATTGAGTCGTCTTCCTGCTGGAGTTTGAACAGCTTCTGCCCGCCTTCTTCCCGCCGCCCATTTCGGGGCCGCGGCGCCTTCGGGCAGTTTTGCATACCCCCGGGTTCAGATTGCATCGGTTGGTTCGCCGCCACCAGCGCCGGCCGAAGGCGCCGTCCCGGAAGGCACAGTGAACTGATCTGCGCCTGCACCAGAAGGTTCTTGGGCCTCTCGTTCAGTCCAATGGTCTTGCAGCGAGTCCGGCCGCGAAGTCTTCGGCGAATTTCCTCACGTCGTCCCACTCCGTGTATACGTAGTCCCGAGAGATGTCGCGCCCCAGATCGCCGGGCTTGCTGCCCGCAATCGCCTTCATCACGTACCGCTTAATGATCCCGTAGTGCGTGTAGGGAAGGGCGCCGGCGAAAACGCCGACCCTATTCGGCCGCCATCCTGTTTCATCTTCGAACTGTTCGAGGTAACGCTGCGCGTCGGCCGGATCGCCATGGGCGGCAAGGCTGACCGAGAAAAAGGCGGAGGCAAGTCCCCGAAGGATGTCCAGGTTCCCGTTCACGAAATCGATCACATGCTTGTCATGTTTGCCCAGATGGACGGGGGCGCCTATCACAGCGCCGTCGTAGCCGGCCGGCATCCTGTTTCCTGTTTCCGCCACTTCACGGACCGTCACCTCGTGGCCGAGATGACGGAGCACGTCGGCAATGACGTCTGCGATCTTCGCGGTCTGTCCTTCGGACGTGCCATAGGTGATGAAAATTCTCTTCATTTCGGCTCCTTTGGCCGATCCCCTGAATGTAGGGATCAATCACTCAGGTCTGAGGCGGGTATGGCTGTTGCGGGTACGGCGGATAAACGTATGCCGGTCGGTCGAAGCGCTGACCTGCGGGATGGGCGGGCAAAAGCACCATCACCAGGAGAGCGACCCAGCCGAGCACCGGAAGGAGGGCAAGAAGCAGGAACAAGGCGCTCAGATTCGCGTCGTGCAGGCGCCGGGCGGCTACAGCGAGCGAAGGCACCACGGTCGCCAGGAACCACACGCCGCCAAGTGCCGCCGAGGCGCCGGTTCTGCCGTTCCCGGTCGCGCTGGCGGCATTGATAAGCCCGGAGACGATGGCTGAGGCGAGAACCCACCACCAATACTCACTGCGGCTCGCCCTGCCGTGGAAGACTGCGTACTTCTTCCAGAACCGTGTGACGGATTCGACCGGCGGAGCCCCGTAGAAGGGCAACTCGAGCGGAACGCCGCCCGGAGGAAGATTTCGAGGCTGGTAGCCGGACATCGGTCACACCCTTCTGCCGAGTATGGGACACCGCCATGGTAGGCGCCGGCGAGCCAGCCAGTGCAGGGCACAAGGTCCCCGTTTCGCCCGGCCCCCGCCGGCGCGGATCCTGCCGACCCTTTTGGCAATGAACCCGCTGCAATCCCCATGGCCGGCACCACCACCTTGCGGGTGCCGGGAAGCCGTCGGCGGGGTGGCTTCACGGGGGTCGACCGCGCACACCGCCTGCAGGTCTTTCGGGACGACGGGAATCGCCTGGCAGCGGGCTCCGGCAGGGAGCCTGGAAGTGTTGCCTCGTCCTCGCCGGGCCGGCGGCGGGCTTCTGGCAGACCGCAAGGACCTGCTCCCGTCATGTACGTGCCGGCTATCCCTTGAAGTTCGCTGAGTCGAGTGCGGCCTGAAGGGAGTTGAGGTATCCCTCGCTGGTGTAGGTTGCTCCTCCGACGGTGTCCACGTTGGCTGACTGGCTGGAGAGGACCTCGGAGCGGAGCATGGGCACGGCTTGTTGGTCGATCTCTCCGGAGCGGAAGCCCACGTCGGTCATCTGCAGGGCAACGACGTCGGCGATTTTGCCGCCGGTGATCACGGCCTGTACCTGGATCGTGCCGTAGCGGGTCTGGATCTGGCTGCCGTCGAACGTTCCGTCTTTGGCAGCCGACCCGGACGATCCGGGCGTGGTCGGGCCGGCGCTGGCCGGCCCGGAGCTTTCCGGTCGTGGTGTTCGGGTGCCCGGAGGCGGAACGGCACTTGCCGTTGCAGAGCGGCCGGGTGTGGAGGCTGCCTGGTTTCCGGCGTGCCAGCCGATCAGCAGGACGGCGGCGGACGCCAGCCCGGCAACGACAGCGCTGCGTGCTCTCACCAGTTGAACCTTTCGTAGTGGATCCGGAACCTCGGCACGCCGGCGCGTTGTGCGTCCTGGACCACGAGGTCCCTCCAGTCCGGTGGCCCGCACACGAAAACGTCCGCGTCGCGGATGTCGGGGACAATGGTGGACAGGCTCATGCCGTGGCTGGCTTCCCGGGCGGGCAACCAGCTGTCATGGCCTTTCTTTGCCCGACGGCCCAGCAGGACGTAGAGCACCGCGGACTTCTTGATGCAGAGTTTCTCGAGTTCCTGGTACAGGTAAAGGCCTTTTTCGTTCGGTGCCCGGACGATCACTGTCATCTCGCCCGGCGCGAAATCGCCCTGTTCCAGCAGCGAGATGACGGGTGTAACACCGATCCCGGCTGCGACGGCGACAGCGTTGCGTGTGGTGCGGGCCCGGTCCGTGAAGATCCCGTAAGGGCCCTCGATGCTGACCCTGGTGCCGGGCCGTAACGAGCCCAGCGCTGCGGTTCCCGTCCCGAGTTCACGCACGGTCACTTTCAGGCGAAGGAAACCAGGAGCGGCCGAGAGGGAAAAGGGGTGGGCGTGCCACCATAGCCCGGGCGACCAGAACCGCCAGATGAAAAACTGTCCACCGCGGATCTTCAGGTCCGCGAGGGAACGTCCGGTCATCTCGATGGAGTACACACCGGGAGCCTCGGCAGTGACGCTGCTGACGCGCAGGTCGTGGCGGAGTGTACGCACTATCGGGACGAGGAACCGGTAGATGACCAGGGCCGCGGCAACACCGGCATAGAGCGCCATCCAGTAGTAGCGCGCCCGCGTGCCGTCCGCGAATAGTTCTCCGGTGCTGAACTGGTGCGGCAAGGCCGCCAACACCGCGGCATAGCCAAGAAAGTGCACCACATGCCAGGCTTCATAGGAGAACTTCCTCCGGATGAGGACCAGCGAGGTGACCACGACGGCGGTGAGCAACGCAAACCCCAGATAGGCGATTTTCATGTCCGGCAGTGAGGTAAACATCTCCCAGGCCTCGGCGAACACGTTCCTTCGCTCCGTCAGCCCGTAACCGATCCACAGCAGCAGCACATGCGAACAAATGAGGTAAAAGACCGGCTTGCCCATCCGCTGGTGGACCAGCAAGGCCCGGTCGTGGCCGAACGCCCGGTCGATCACCGGAACCCGCGCGGCCAGAAGAAGCTGAACAAGCATGAGATCAGCGCCGACCAATCCGGCGATGATCCCGGCAGCCGTCACGGCCCTTGGAACGCTCCTGAAACCCGCAAGCCCGTTGTCGGCAAGGAACAATGCCAGGACAACGGCCACAGACAACCAGAGGACCGTTTCCAGCAGGTCCGCCAAACGTGCCCGACGCAAATAGCGCGCGCGTTGCGGCACCAGCCGTGGCCCGGTGGGCCGGCGCGGCTGCCGTGCCCTCGTGGTGGCGTGTGGACTGTCCATGCCGGCAATGCTAAAGCCGGATTCTAAGAACATTCTTCCAAGCCTGGCCGGTAACGATCCGGACACCTCGGGGCCGCTGCTGCTTATTGCCCCGTTCGGGGCAGCATAACCATTGCCCCCCGGACGTCTCCACGCCGGTCTTCGCCCTGCCTCCGTGGTGTGCAGCGACCTCGGCCGCAAGAGCCCCGCCAATTCCGTCATGAGCCGGCCCCGGTACCGCCCGCATCACTGGCGGGCCAGGCTCTCCACTGCGTCCCTCCGTGACTCCGCGCGGCGATCGGCTGCGTCCGGACAACGTCCGCTGCCCGGCCGACCACGCGATCCAACAAGCCCCCCGTTTGTCAGGTCGTCGCGTTGATGAATCCGATGATGATCGCCGTCCACCAGCACACCTGGGAAATCACCAGGCAGGACAGCAGGTGTATCCGTTGGCCGGACGTCAGGTCCATGAACACCGCTTTGGCGGACAGACGGGCGAGCCGCCTCATGAGGGGGATGAGCATGATTCCGTTCAGGCTGAGCGCAAGGACTGCGGCGAGCTTGAGTTCAGTCATGGGGTTGTTCAGGTGCGGGCCAAGGAAGGCTCCAGTGGCCAGCAAACCCGCAAGGCCAGCCCAGATCAGCGGAGTTGCCGCGCCGTCGAGCCGTATGGTCTCAGCCAGCTGGCGCTTGCCGATGAGCCACAGGAAGCCGTGCCAGTCCACCAGGATGATCGAACCAAAGGCTACGACGAGGAACAGGTCATGCAAGACGACGCTGACATTAAAGACGAAACTGTCCACGTGGACCACCGTTGACACCGTCACGGACAGCAACCAAATGACGACGGCGGCAACGGACAGGGCGGCCACAAGCCGCCTTGTGGTTCGCTCGGATTCACGATGCCGTCTGATGGTGCGTCTGCTGACCGGGATATAACTCATGACGTACCTCGGCGAGACCTGTCACCGGCGGCCGTCCCAGCACGGCCCTGAAGTAGTTCCAAGATAGTCCTGCCCGGCTCAGGCCAACAAGGACACCGGGCGCGATTCAACCGTGGCTCCGATGATGCCCCAACCGCCAGGAGAACCCGTGTGCCGCGCATTCAACTGTTACGCGGAAGTCACGGCGATTCCGACGATTGATGCGGGTCGGGTGTCAAGCGCGGCACCAGTGACGCGAAAAGCAAAGGTCACGCCGCGTCCGGGCGTTCGAGGTCGAACAGGGTCCTTCGACCCTGTTGCCGTGAAGCCTGATACCGCAATTCTGGGCGTATGGTCACCATCGATCCACAGCCCCCGCTCATCCGGACCCGGGAGCAGCACACCGCTGTCGTCCACGAACATGTCCCGATGAGTGCACTGACCGACTTTTTCGGCCGCGCCTTTGGCGCTGTCATGGCAGCTGCACAGGCACAAAACGCGAATCCCACCGGACCGCCGTTCGCTCTGTACCACGGCAAGCCGACCGGGGCGGTTGACGTCGAAGCAGGCTTTCCGATCACGGCGGACTTCGCCGACGCCGGTGACATGCTTGCCAGCAAGCTTCCGGAATCCGAAGCGTTCGAGGACATGCACCAAGGACCCTACGACACAATTCAACAGACGTATGCACTCATCCTTGAGCGAATGAGCGCGGAAGGCAAAACCCCTTCGGACAGCATGTGGGAGTTCTATCTGAGCGATCCCGAAAAAGAACCGGACCCGGCGACATGGCAAACCCGAATCGTTTGGCCGATAGTCCCCGCGGCTCAAGGTTCTCCGAAGCCGGAACCATGAAATCCTTACGCATTCAAACCGGCATCCATCACGGACTGACGAACCACCATGGTGCAACCAAGGCACACGAAATCCACCGCCAATCCAGCGGAAAGCTGCACGTCGTGGTCCAACTCGAACCCGGCAAGCCTGCAGCCTGTCTCATCGTCCGCGGACACGTCACGGAACAAAGCCTGCAGGCCATCTACATCCTGGCACGGAGGATCAACGTGGCAGTCCCCGGAGCTGACATTTCGGTGGACTTGGCCCTGGCGCGCACAACGGGCGACGCCCTGGCCCGGCTGGAGCAAGTCAGTGAGGCCGGCTTTCTTCCCGTCACAGCCGACCCCTCCGGAGTTCCGTGCCATCTGCGCATACTTCACGACAAACAGCAGATGGCCTGACTCAAAATCAAAACCGGGAACGAACGAGACCGCAGCCGTGAACACCCAGCCATCCCGGGCTGTCGGCGCACACCTGAGGGGGTCATGATGGCCATCACACAACGATCCGTAATTGCCGCCGTCGGACTTGGTGTCTTGCTGGCGCTCTCCGGCTGCTTCGGTCCCGGCCCACGCCCCTCCCCGACGATTTCCTCGTCCTCTGCGGCGTATCCGTCTGCACTGGAAAGCCCGAGCCCATCCATGTCCGCGACTGCCGGCACGTCTCCGACCCTTGCAACACCGGGCACGGCGCCGGTCTCCGCGACACCGGGCCCAGGCGAAACGATGGAGCCGACGCCGACCGGCCTGCCCGAACAGGTTGCACCGCTGACTGTCTACTATGTGGCAGTGGGGGACAATGGCGTATCCGGTCCTATGATCGGATGCGGCGACAGCCTCGTGGCGACGAAGACTGCACCGGTCCGTTTCACGGACCAAGTGGGGCCGAGCATCAATGCCCTGCTCGCCAACCGCAGCCGAACGCTTGGGCAGTCGGGGCTCGTGAACGTGCTCTACCAGTCCACGCTGACCTACCTCGGCGGGACCTTCGATGGCACAACCATCACGGTTTACCTTCAGGGGCAGTTCATGCTCGCCGGGGTATGTGATATTCCGCGGGCGAAAGCGCAGCTCGAGCAGACCGCTGTGACCGCAGCCGGTGCAAAGCGTGCGGTTGTATTCGTCAACGGCCGCCCGATCGACGACGTCCTCAGCCTCAAGTAGGCGTGTGACGGGCACATTCACCCGGTCGCCCGCCCGTGCTGACTCGGTGATGCCGGTCGAACCGTCACTGCTGCGGTCTCCGGGGGTGGTCTTCCACATACACCGCGGGGTTACTGTGTCAAGGTTCTCAGGCGTTCTTCCGGGTGTTGTGGCGGCGTCGCTGAAGATCCGACGCGGGACGCCGTGCTCGACCGGGCGGCGGCGCCGGTCATCAGGCGTTCCGGACTTTCCGCACGCGGGTGATGATGGTCGGACAAGGAGAATTCCTGAGGATTGCGTGGGCCGTTGAACCCAACAGCAGGCGTTTGAAACTTCCCCTCCCCCGGCTGCCAAGCACGAGCAGTTTGGCGTGCGAGGCGGCGTCGACCAGAGCATCCTCCGGATCTTTGTCGGACACCAGAACCTGCCGGACGACGAGGTCGGGGAAGTCCTCGGCCAGGCCGGCAGCCGACTCGGCAAGGACCCGTCGTTCCTCAGCCAGAACCGGTTGCATGACCGTGCCCCAGGAGACCCCGCTCACTACCGGCAAACGAAGTGCGGACAGAACGGTCAGGTCCTGGCCGTCACGGTCGGCTTCGGCAGCGGCGAAGGATACGGCCCGGGCGGACTCCTCGGACCCGTCAACCCCGACGACCACCCCGTGCCGTCCGGCCGGGTCCTGGCTCCCGATCACTGCCACCGGACACTTGGACACCGCCACGATCTGCAGCGCCCGGTCCGTCACAGGCCCGCCGGGCCAGGCATGCCCCGGCCCGACCACCACCAATGATGCTCCCTTTGAACGCTCGCGGAGGGCCATACCGGTACTACCGGCAAAAAGCAGTGTTTCTACGTCAACGTCCGGCTCCACTGCTTGAGCACGGGCCTTGGCCTTGCTCAGCACCTCCAACCCTGCCGTCCTGACCGGCTCCGTATACTCCAACGCCCGAGACATCCAACGGTCATCGATGGCGTGGACAAGCAAAACCGGCACCTTCAACCGTGCCGCGCGACGCACTGCCCACACCAACGCGGGCTCGCTGGCTGCCGAGTCGGAAATACCGACGACGATTGGACCGTTCACGGTCTTGTCCTCCTTTTCCCGAATGGACACGAGACTGTTCTCTCCCCAGCTCCCCCTGACCGCATTGAACCGTCACGGTAGTCCTTCGACGACGGGTCGCGGTGTCTTCAATCAGTTCAGCCTGGATCTGCGCTGTTCCAGCCAAACGGGTCAGGTGGATGACGAGGCGGCCTGCCGTCGTCGTACCCGCGCAGGAACGAAGCAAGGGCAGGGTCCTCGCGTTCCAGGTTCTCGGCCATCTGCATCAACGCTTTCTCTTCGCGTTCGGACAGCGCCATGATCAACCTCCTCTGGCTGTGGTGGTGGAAACAGCGTCCAGCGCGTGCTGCTTCAAGGAGTTCGGGGACTCCCGCCTGCCGGCCGGGTTCCCTTTGACCCGAGGTTCCCTCGATTCCTGCCGTAGGCAGGGGCGCCCGGACTGTTTGGGCGCCCCCTGCGGCCGGCTACGGGGCGGTCATCACATGATGGTGACGGTATTCTTCCGTGCTTGGCTTGATGGCCAATGCCGTGACCACCAAGGCAATGGCCCCGGGAATCCACGCGCTCCAGGCCGCACCGGTCATCGAGGCAAAGCCTCCAATCCATGGCGCAATGAGCAGGACGACGGCCACCGCAGCCTGGACCCATTCCGCCACCGGCATACCGGGCACCGCCAGGTTGGTCACCGCCGCGGCAACCAGCAAAACCCCAAGCGTCACCATGAACGCCACCGACGCACCGCCTTGGGCCGTCCACAAGACCGACAACGCGGCATAAGCGCCCGCGGCAACGACCGTCCAATCCTGCCAACGCGTCCACTTCTTCATCTAAACCATGCTCCTCTGATAGGTAATTAGCTGTTGTGCCCCGTCCGGCCGCGCCGTAACGGGTCCCGACGCCCCCAGGCGTCAACTCCCCCGCTTTCTAAGAATGAGCACAAAGAACCCCTCCAAACAGGGCCTAAAGTCACCGCACCACCCAGGCCCTTCGGCCCTTGTCCACCCCCAACCGGCCGACGACAATGACAGAACCGTGCTGAAGGAAACCGAGGGCGCACCCAGGCCGCCAAACCACTTCCGCCGGACGGCATGAAAGGACACCACGATGGCACGATGCGATGTTTGCGGAAACGACTTTGCGAGGACATTCACGATCACCAGGGGTGACCAGACAGGCACATTCGACAGCTTCGAATGTGCCATCCACCTGATGGCACCGGCGTGCGAGCATTGTGGCTGCCGGGTATTGGGCCACGGCGTCGAGACCGACGAAGGCATCTACTGCTGCGACCATTGCGCGCGTGAAGCGGGAGCACAGCATCGGGAACGGGCGCAGGCCAATACCAGCCTCGTTGCGCCGGCCGGCCCGCCGCCCGGGAGCCGGCCGGAATGACGGAAAACATCACCAACTGCCCGCACTGCGCAAAGCCGAACAGGATTCCATCCAGCGCCAACGGCGTACCGCGATGCGGGCACTGCCATCGCCCGTTGCCGTGGATCGTCACGGCCGACGACGCGGACTTCGCTGAGGTCGCCGAAGCGGGAACCCTTCCCGTGCTTGTCGACTTCTGGGCGGTCTGGTGCGGCCCGTGCCGGACAGTCAGTCCGGTGCTCGATCAATTGGCGCAGGAACGGGCCGGGAGCGTGAAACTTGTCAAAGTCGATGTGGACCACTCCCCCCATCTCGCGTGGCGCTTCGGCATCCAAGCCGTACCCACGCTCATGATCCTGATTCGCGGCAAGCTCATTGCACGCCAGGCGGGGGCCGCGCCGGCAGCGGCCCTGCGCGCATGGATTGATGGCGCACTCTCCCGGAACCACAAGGTCCCCGGGAGCACCTGAGTCCGTCACGCAGGGGACTTTGTGCCCTGTTGAGTGCCCGGCGGCAGCCATAGGATCGCCACATGATTGACAAGAACGCGGTGCCAGAACCGGAAATACGCGATCCCGAAGAGTGCTGGAAGCTCCTTCAGGAAACTGCTGTCGGCAGGCTGGGTGTGGTCATTGATGGCCGGCCCGAGATCTTTCCCGTGAACTACAAGGTGGAAAACGACACCCTTGTCTTCCTCACCGGGGAAGGAACAAAAACAGACGCGATGAAGGGCCAGGCCGTAGTCGTCATGGAAACCGACTCGGTGAGCGCTGAGTTCGGCATGGCCTGGAGCGTCGTCGTGAAGGGAACGGCAGTTCAAGCACCGTCCACGGACAAAGACCTTGGTTCGGTGAGCCGTTCCCTTTTCCCCTGGCAGGGAATCGGCCAGGACCAGCTGTTCAGAATCTACCCTGAAGCAGTGACGGGCAGGCGGTACACCCTTACACCGGCGATGATGTGGCGGACATCGATGAATGACGCGACGCGCGCAGGAATGGAATGAGGCCACATGCCAGCCGCCACCCAGCCGTTCGGACACCTCCTCAAAACCCTCGACAAACTGATCGAGGACAGGTTCACCTCGGTTCTCGAATTGCACCGGCTCAGCCGGGGCCAGTGGCGGCTGCTCAGCGTCCTGGCCGCGACACAGAGCACGCTTGGGCAACTCGATGAAGCGATGGCGTCCTTCCCCGACCAGTCGACCCGTGAGTCTTCGGACGTGTTTCTGGAACCGCTGCTCAGCGGTGGACTTGTCGCGGAGAAGGGCGGAGTCTTCCGGCTCACCGACGCCGGACGCACGGAGTACCGAAGGGCCCGTGAAGACCTCGAAGGAGTACGTGATGCAACTGTGCAGGGGCTTGCGGGAGGCGAGTACGACAGAACCGTCCGGGCATTGGAGAAGATGATCGACAACCTCACCGAACCGGAGTGACGCCAGGCCTGCTCCGGGCTGCGGCACGATTGCCCCCCCGGAGCGCATGAGCACCACGACGGCGTAACGGATGCGGTTGCCCGCGGAAGGAGAAGGATATGGAAGGTGCGGCATCAACAGGCCGGATTGTGGTTGGTGTAGACGGTTCCGATGCCTCGGTCGAGGCACTCCGGGAAGCCCAGAAGATCGCGTTGCCCCTGGGCTCCGGGCTTGTGGCGACAGCGTGCTGGGAGTTTCCGCAGGTCTACGGCGGCTACGTGGCAATGGGCATCGACGGATTCGAAGAAGCGGCGGCTGCAATCCTCAAGCAGGCCTTGGAAACTGCTTTCGGTCCAGACCTCCCGGACAATGTTGAATCCCGCCTCGTTCACGGCCATGCCCGGCAAGAGCTGATCGAAGCCAGCAAGGAAGCTGACATGATTGTTGTCGGCAGACGGGGACACGGCGGATTCGGCGGGCTCCTCCTGGGATCCGTGAGCTGGGCGTGCGTCGCCCACGCACATTGCCCGGTCCTGGTTGTCCATGCTCCGGAGAAGAACCAACCAGGCGCCTGACAGGGTCCTCGACCCTGCGCTGTGATGGGACGGACGTGTTTCAAAGACTGAACCAGGCACGACCGTCCGGCAGCGGCCGGTTTCGTTGGCTGGGTCACGACGTTGTCGCGGGCGCCTCTCTCTTTGCCTTGCTGGTTCCCGCCGGCATGGCCTACGCACAGGCGGCAGGCCTTCCGCCAGCCATGGGTTTGAACGCAACGGTGTTCTCCCTGCTTGCCTACGCGTTGGTAGGACCTTCCCGCGTGCTGGTCCTCGGACCGGATTCAGCCCTGGCCCCGATGATCGCAGCAGCGGTCCTGCCCTTGGGCGGCGGCAGTGCCGGGCGGGTTGCCGCGTTGGCCGGACTACTCGCCCTGCTCATCGGCGCTGTGCTCCTCGTCGGCGCAACTCTTCATCTAGGGGCCGTGGCCAGTCTCCTGTCCACCCCCATCCGCCTGGGCTATCTGCAGGGAATCGCGCTCGTCGTGGCTTCGTCACAGTTGCCGACATTGCTAGGCCTCCCGACACAGGAAGGCACACCCTGGGAGAAATTGGCGGCAGTCGCGTCCCAAATCATCTCCGGCAGAACCAACCTCTACGCGATGGGCATAGGCCTGGGATCACTCGCGCTCATCTGGATCCCGCGGCTGGCAAGCCAACGCATACCGGGAGTGCTGCTGGCCGTCGTGGCCTCGAGCGTGGCAACGGCAGCAATGGGACTGCAGGCAGTGGTGAACGTCGTCGGCGGCCTCCCGCATGGGCTGCCTTCACCCAGGCTGGACGGGGTGGGCTGGGCGGATGCGGCCGTGCTGCTTCCGGCTGCTGCAGGTATCGCCTTGATGGTGTTCGCCGACACGGGTGTACTGTCCCAGGCGCTCGCGTCGCGGGAAGGCCGGAAGATCTCGGAAAATCATGAAATGGCGGCGCTCGGGGCCGCGAATGCGGCGGCCGGCTTGTTCGGCGGTTTCCCGGTCTCGGCCAGCGCATCACGGACTCCCGTGGCACTCCAGGCTGGCGCCAAGACCCAACTCACCGGCGCCGTCGGGGCAGTGCTTGTCCTGGCTTTCATGCTGTTGGCGCCGGGGCTGACTGCGTATCTGCCCAACAGCACGCTGGCTGCGGTGGTCCTGGCCGCTGCGACCGGCCTCATCGATACCGGTGCCATCCGCCGGCTTGTCCGGATGAGCCGATCCGAATCCCTGTTGATGCTTATCGCTTTCGCAGCCGTCACTACCGTGGGTGTGCTGGCGGGGATCCTTGTCGCGGTAGGCCTTGCACTTTTGGGCTTCATCCGCCGTGCGTGGGATCCATATACCGCCGAGCTCGGCGCGATCCAGGACGTTCCCGGGTACCACGACCTCTCAAGGCACCCAGAGGGCCAGCGGGTCCAGGGCATGGTGCTCGCGCGATTTGACGCCCCGTTGTTCTTCGCCAACGCCGAGGTCTTCTCGGCCTTCATCCGCACGCTCATCGAACGGGCTCCGCTGGGCACCACGCACCTCGTGCTGGCGGCAGAACCCATCACGGGCATTGACATTACGGCGATGGATGAACTGGTCGCCCTCGACGAATGGCTGGCCGGCCGCGGCATCGAACTTGTGTTCGCCGAACTCAAAGGACCCGTCAAAGACCGTCTGCTGCACTTCGCCGCAGGAGCCCGGTTCGGCCCGGGACACTTCCACCCGACGGTCAGCGCGGCCGTCCGTGCCATCCAGCGGCAGTCCTGACAACGTGTCCTGCCCTAGGTTGCGATGACATATGCCAGGAAACCGTTCCGGAGGTCGCCAACGATTCCCGACGGCATGGTGGTGCATACCGGCGCGGCGACACAGGGCCATTCGCCCCTGTGGCAAGAGCCGGATGGTGGCGAGGATTGAGGCAGGAACTTTGGAACCCGGAGGTAGAAATGTTCACTCTTCGTGCCCTCGGCGGCATCGCCCTCCTCACGGCCGGCAGCAGCTGGCTGTGGCTCGCCCCTGCCTTCGCGGCCCGGGGAGTACTGACATCCGGGAGCTTGTGGGGCCTGACGCTGGGCCTCAGCCTGTTGACCGTCCTGGGGTTCTGCGCCGCAACGTGGGCTCTGTTCGCCAGATGGAACTGGTGGGAGTACGCGGCACTCGGCTCGGCAGGACTCGGGCTCCTCACCCTCGCGCCATACTGGTTCGCCGCGGTCGGCGGCGGCGAGACCATCGGGACGACGGCCTGGAATGCCTTCGTGCACATCTTGATGATCGGCGTCGTGGCAGTCCTGCTGTTGGTGCCTCCGCTGGAACAATGGGTCAACCACCAAGTGATGGGCTGAGGGCCAGCCTGTCAAGGCCGGCCCGGCTTCATTGCACCAAAGCAGTCTGACCGCCAAGGGAGCAGCCCGAATCAAGGGGCCCCTCGAGGAAGGCCGGGGGCTTCGCCAAAGCAAATGGTATCAGGACCGCCTGTGGTTCTAACGAGGTTGATCCAGGCGGATTGCTTCGAGGTATTCCGGGACTCTTGCGTCCCAGCCCAGTTCCCTTTTGATCCGGGCACGCAGGGCATCCGAGGCGTCCGCCTCGCCGTGGGTGACATAGGTCATCCGGGGCGCCTGCGCCGCTGAATGCATCCATAGGATGAGTCCGTCGCTGTCGGCGTGGGCTGAGAATCCTTCGATCTGCACCACTTCGGCACGGATCGGGACATCCTCGCCGTAGATCCGCAGCTCCGTGGCGCCCGCAGCAAGGGAAGCGCCCCGTGTTCCTCCAGCCTGGTATCCGCTGAGAACCAGGGCGTTCCTCGGATCCGGGCCATATGCTTCGATGTGGTGGAGGATCCGGCCGCCGGTGATCATGCCGCTGGCCGAGATGATGATCATCGGGCCTCCCCTCAGGTTCAGCAGCTTCGAATCGTCAGCGGTGCGCGTCATGATGGCCGTCTTGTACATTGATTCGAACTCATCGACCTGGAGGCGGTGTTCGTCCGGGTGCTGCCGGTACATGTAGGACGCGTCGACGGCCATCGGACTGTTGAGGTAGATCGGGATGTCCGGAATCGAGCCTTTGCGGCGGAGCCTTGAAAGGTGGAGCATGAGTGTTTCTGCCCGGCCCACCGCGAAAGCCGCGATCAGGATGACGCCGCCGCGTTTGGCAACCCGGGATACGACCGCACCGAGCTCGGCCTCCGGGCTTTGCTCAGGATGCCTCCTGTTGCCGTAGGTGGATTCGGTCACCAGGATGTCGGTGGTTTCCAGGTCGCGGGGCGGAAACATCAGCGGATCATCGACACGGCCCAGGTCACCGGTGAAATGAACGGAATGTCCCTGGACGGCCAGGTGAATCTGCGCTGCCCCGAGAATGTGTCCTGCGGGGAGGAACGTTGCTTCGATGTCGTCTGCCAGTTCGAACGGGACATCAAATTCGCGGGGTTCGAAGGAATCGAGGGAGATCACGGCATCTTCGGCGGTATACAGGGGAAGCGCCGGCACGTGGACGGAGGAGCCCCGGTGATCTGCATGACGGGCTTCTTCTTCCTGGAGGTGGCCGCTGTCCGGCAGCAGCAGCTTGCACAGTTCGCTGGTCCCGTGGGTTGCGTAGACGGGACCGGTGAAGCCATCGCGGATGAGGGCGGGAACGTACCCCGAGTGGTCCAGATGTGCGTGGGTGAGCAGGACGGCGTCGATGCTCGCGGGCGGGACGGGAAACGGAACCCGGTTGCGGTCGCGGATGCGTTTGTAGCCTTGGAAGAGCCCGCAGTCCACCAGGATCCGCGCGCCGTTGGATTCAATGAGGTAACGGGAGCCGGTCACGGTATCCGTCGCGCCCAGGAACCGCAGGCGGGCCGGGTGGTTGCTGTTCATGCTGATCTCCTGAGCTATGGAAACTGGCCCGAAGCACCCCAAGCGTCAGGCTCCCCGTTCTCCAAGGATGAGCGCAAAGGCGCTGTCCAAACAGGGCCGAAAGTCACCACGCCGACCCGGGCCCTTCGACCCTTGTCGACCCCCGACTGGCCGACAACAATGACACGAACAGGCACCGATCCGTGTCTACCTCCTGGACGATCACCACGACCAGGCTCCGCATTCAGGCCGCAGTCCGGCCACCTGCGCCGAACTATTGCAAGGACCGCCTCACGGGCCGGCCACAGACAGGATGCACTTCAGGAAGGACCGGCCATGAAAGCCCTCGTTTACGGCGGACCAGGTCACAAATCGTGGACCGATGTCCCGGACCCTGCCATCGTCCGGCCCACCGACGCAATCGTGCGCATCGATACCACCACCATCTGCGGGACCGACCTGCACATCCTCAAAGGCGACGTGCCAGCTGTCAAAGAGGGCCGCGTCCTCGGTCACGAAGGAGTCGGAACGGTCACCGAAACCGGCTCTTCCGTTACCGCGTTCGGCCCCGGGGACCGCGTGCTCATCTCATGCATCAAGTCCTGCGGCCACTGCGCCAACTGCAAGAAGGGCCTCTACTCCCATTGTTCCGGGGAGGAAGGCCAAGCCGGAATCGGATGGATTTTCGGGCACCTCATCGACGGCACCCAAGCCGAGTACGTGCGTGTCCCCTACGCCGAGAATTCCCTGTACAAGCTGCCACCGGAAGTCACCGACGAGCAAGCCGTCATGCTCTCGGACATTCTGCCCACGGCATACGAAATCGGGGTCCAGGCCGCACGTATCAAGCCAGGTGACGTCGTCGCCGTCGTCGGAGCCGGTCCCATCGGGCTGGCGGCAATGACCACCGCGGGCCTCCACGGGGCCGCGACCATCATCGCCATCGACCCCGACGAGGGGCGGCTGACCCGGGCCCGGGAGTTCGGTGCAACGGCGACCGTGAACCCCGACGATCCAGAGTGGATCAACACTGTCACGTCCCATACGGACGGAGAGGGAGTAGATGTAGCCATCGAAGCCGTGGGCCTTCCGGTCACCTTCGACATGGCTGTGCAACTGGTACGACCGGGTGGGAACGTTGCCAACATCGGAGTGCACGGCAAACCCGTTGAGCTGCGCCTTCAGGATCTCTGGATCCGCAACATCACCATCAGCATGGGACTCGTCAACACCAATACAACCCCGATGCTCCTGCGGCTCGTGGCCCAGCATAAGATCCCCGCCGAAAAGTTCGCCACCCACCATTACGGCCTCAGCCAGATCGAAGACGCTTACGACACGTTCTCCCGGGCGGCCGAAACGCACGCCCTGAAGGTCGTCCTAAGCCGTGCTTTCCAGGCCTGACGGCGCCGGGGCCGGACCGTCGGCCAGCGGGACTTTTGGCCCTACTGCGGAATCCGGGCGCTCCGTAACCTTCAGGAACAGGCCCGTTTGGCCGCCCTCCGTTGTAGAGGATCCCCGATAAAGGAGCAAGGATGTCTCTTCCAAGCATGGAAACAGGTCGTGTTGTCGGCGGACTGCACGTCTCGGATGAACTCACCGCACAGCAATGCTGGCAGCTGCTGCGGTCCGGGGCCACCGGCCGCTTCGGTTTCGTCCGGGACGGCAGAATAGTGATCCTGCCCGTGAATTATGTTGTCGACGGCGAGTGCGTGTACTTCCGCACAGCCGACGACGGATCCATCAGCGAGGCCGTCCCTGCCTCCGAATCGTCCTTCCAGGTGGACCACTCGCGCACCGACCGCAGCGAGGGCTGGTCCGTCCTCGTAAGCGGTCCCGCCTCAAGGGTTGAGGACCCGAAACTCCTGACTCGTCTGTGGGGCAAGAGCATGGCCGAGCCTTGGGCCGGCGGAGCACGGAACCTCTTCATTCAAATCGCAGCACGTGACGTTACTGGACGGCACGTCCATCTGGAATGACTCCGGGTGCGCCAAAGTCCTCCGATAAGGGAACATCATGGACGCCCCCGAAGAAATCCTCGTCGGTTACGATGGTTCCGCCGAAGCTGTCCCCGCCCTCCGATGGGCGGCCCGCCAGGCTGTCCTGCGCGGCTGGGCCCTGCACCTCGTCCACAGCACGCTGTGGCCGGCACTGACACATGATCTTGGACCGGTACCGGGTATTGCAGGCAGCGGGCTTCGACGCGCGGCCGAGGACATCCTGGCCGACGGCGTCGAGAGGATCCACGCAGACGCCCCGCAATTGGCGGTCACTTCAACGTTGCTTTATGGATGGGCCGCCGAGCACCTCAGGGACCTCTCGTCCACGGCCGGACTGCTCGTGGTCGGGACCAGGGGTGCGGGCGGGTTCATGGGGTTGCTCATCCGTTCCGTCAGCCTCGACCTCGCAGCCACCGCCGAGTGCCCGGTCGCCGTCGTCCGCGCAGGAGAACACCCGGACGGCCCTGTAGTGGTGGGACTCGATATCGACGATTGGGAATCACCCCTCCGTCACGCATGCACCTTGGCCGCCCTATCGCGTGTACCGCTCCAGGCGGTACACGTCCGCAAGGTCTTCCGCCTTCCCGGCATTGCCGCCGCCCGACCCGCCACATCCCAAGACAATCCCGGTACCGAGGTCCGGACATTGCTTGACTCAGCCGAGCGTGTTGCCCGTGGCACCTTCCCTGGTCTCGACATCCAGTCCCGTGCCGTCACGGGAGCCTCCATTCCCGGTTCGCTCCTGGCGCAGGCCAAAGATGCCTCCATCGTGGTCCTCGGCACGAAAGGGCGTGGAATGATCCGCGGCACTGTCGGCTCAACCGCCCACGCAGTACTGCACCACGCGAAATGCCCTGTGCTCCTGGTCCGGGAACGGGTCGCCGCAGTGAAGCCGCAGTGAAATAGCCGGGGCCTGCCTTGCCACTGGTCTCCAGTCGGGTTCCGGATGCCGGTAGGTGCTGGAAACCCTGTCAGGAGTTCTCATGAGTGGAGCAATCGGCGCGGTATTTGTGACTTTCGGCCCTACAAACCCATGCAGGAACCCATCAAGCTGGGAACCGGAACGGCGCCGCGGGAAATGGGTAGGTACCGCAGCAATTCCGGCCGTTGACCAATCGACCTGGAAGGCAGAAATGAAAGACTCACATGCAATTGCTGTCGGTATCAATGACTCCGTCCAAAGCCAGGCGGCCGTGGACTGGGCCGCACAGCGGGCCAAGAAGGCCAAGCTGCCCCTCGTGCTTCTCCATGTCGTTGACGATCGCTGGTTCGCGGAGCCCCGGTCCTGGCAAGGGGTTCTGTGGGAGACCGGAGAAAAGCTGCTGGAGCGCACAGCCGTTGACACCAGGGAGAACGCCGCCGTCGAAGTAACGACCAGCCTTTTGAATGGAAGTGTCGGTGGTTCGTTGGGGAAGTACTCCCGGAAGGCGTCGATGCTGGTGGTGGGTTCCGGAAGCGCTCACATGGGCGGTGCCCTTACGGACAGGGCCTTGCAGGTGGCAGCGGCTGCCAGATGCCCGGTAGCTGTGGTCGGAACCCAGGACCTCAATAAGCGAAGCGGAATTGTTGTCGGAGTGGACGGATCGGAAGAAGCCCTGCAGGCTGTGGCCTTTGCAGCTGCGGAAGCCGACCGGCAAGGCGAAGAACTCACAGTCGTCCATGCGTACAGTGATCCCGAACGGCTATCGGACGCCGGCCTGACCACAGAAAGCATGAGGCAGATCAAGGACGAACAGGAGCGACTTGTGCTTGCCGAATCCGTTGCGGGTTTGAGCGAGACTTATCCCGACCTGAAGATCAACAAAGTAATCGATCCCCAGCATGGGCCCGTGCGGGCTCTGCTGGATGCTTCCTCCCAGGCATCCATGCTGGTTGTGCGGAACCGCGGACGCGGAGGGTTCAAACGGCTACTCCTGGGCTCGACTGCCCATGGTGTTCTTGCGCATCTGCAGTGCCCAACCGTTGTCATCCCCTTCGGGAAGCGCAACCGCAAGGAAGCCTGACCGAAAGCCCTAACACCGTTGCCATCGTGGCCCCGGGTGCCGGGCAGGCGCCGGCACCCAGGTCCCAGCCGCCGTCGGGCATCCTGCGCCCGCCGCTGCGTCCGGTGCGCCGACCACCCGGATCGCGGCGGCAAAGTGGCCCGACGCAGCCGCGAAGCCCGCGGGTCAAGACATTCTCACCTGTCATTGATGCCGACTCGCCTTTCCACCATGGGCGAGCCGGCGCCTGGTTTGCTTTGGGCCTGCACCGCCGTTATTGCGACGGTGTTGACGATGTCGTCAACGCTGGATCCACGTGAGAGGTCGTTGATCGGACTGCGCAGCCCCTGCAGTATGGGGCCGACGGCGATGGCACCGGCCGACTGCTCGACAGCCTTGTACGTGTTGTTTCCGGTGTTCAGGTCGGGGAAGACGAAGACGGTGGCCTGACCGGCGACAGTGGAAGGCGAGGGGAGCTTGGACGCGGCGATGGTGGCGTCCAGGGCGGCATCGTATTGAATCGGCCCCTCGACGGGAAGACCCGGATGCCGGGTCCTGACTATCCCCTGGGCGAAGCTTTCCGTCAGTTCTGAGTGGGTTGGATCAACGATGTCCAGGTCTCCCACGTCGAGGCCGTGGCTTGCGGCGAGCTCTCGAACCCCCGCCACATCGCCTAGAACAACAAGCTCGCATGCATCGCGGCGCAGCAGAATTTCAGCCGCGCGCAACACACGGATATCTTCCCCCTCCGCCAGGACAATCCTGCGTTTATGACTCCGGGCGCGTTCCATCAGTTCATGCATGAAACGCAACGGGGTGGTGGTGACCGGACGCGGCAAAGCCAGGCGTCGAAGCACGTCCGCCTCATTTACGTGCCTTGTCAAGGCGCCAAGTGCTGCGGCAATCTTGCGTGTCTGTCCGGCATGGAACTCACTGCGCACTGCGGACAATGCCCGTGCCGTGGAATAGGTGTCCCGGGACGTCGTGAAGACGGGAAAGGGCGCTTTTTCAAGAAGGGACCGGATCACGGGGTCGGGCTGAATCCCGTCTGTCAGGACCATGGCGCCCGGCACGGGTGACCCCTGGGTGAGTGCGGACGCAAGGCTGGCAATGAGGACGTCTGCCCGGTCACCCGGGACGATGACGAAGTCCCCGGTTTCCAGTCTGCCGAGGAAGTTGGCCGTATTCATGGCTGCCACGTTGACGTGGCGCACGTCGCGATCGAGATCCATCCTTGCGCCGAACGGTACCAATCCAGTTGCCGCTTCCCCGACCGTAAGCCGCGAGACCTCATCGATTTCAGGGATCACGTAGCCCGGGCACTCCTGCACCGTGGACCGGAGCGTCTGCGAGCGTGTCCACCAACAGAGGATCGGCCCTGTTGACGATAACTCCCAATAATGGACAGTGTTCCGAGTCAAATAGTTCCCCCGCAACGGAAATGGCCTCGACGGTCTCGTTCAAAGAGAGGCCGCGGGCACCCACAACGGCCAGCACGGGCAGGCCGAGGTTATTTGCCAGGCGAGCGTTGAAAGCAAGCTCCATCGCTGTGTCGTTTCCTGCGAAATCAGAACCCTCCACAACTACGACATCCGCGGATACACGCAACCGGCTGAACCGCTCCACTGCTCCGGCCAGAACGTCATTGGCTTTTCCCGACCCCGGGCTGCGGGCAGACGCGAGGGCGACGCCTCCCGCGCACACGGATGGGTCAAGCTTGTATTGGCTCCGCATCAAGGCAACCATGGGGTCGCTATTCGGATCTTTGACGCCGACGATCGGGCGGAAGAAGCCCACACTGTCTGCGCGACGATGCATGGCATCCATGAGGCCGAGGGACACCAGTGACTTGCCCGAGCCCGGAGCAGTCCCGCACACATAGACTCCCGCAGGGATGTCGCCCCCGTTCGGGCGTTGGGAACCTTCCAATCTCTCTCCTCAAGGCGCGACGGCGACGGTCTGCCGGTTCCCCGTGGCCGGTGTCCCTTAGTGCTGTCCGAGCTGCAGGACCGCGGCGCCGGTGATCCTGTCCTCGGCGAGGTCAAGCAGGGCCTTGTTCGCCTCTGCCAAGGGGTAGGCCGTGGTGGTCGGGCGCATCGGAATCCGGCTGGCGAGCTGCATGAACTCCTGTCCGTCCTTGCGGGTGTTTGCCGTCACGCTGCGCACTTGGCGTTCATTGAAGAGTTCCTCGGCGTAATGAAGCGGAGGAATGTCACTGAGGTGAATGCCTGCGATGGCCAAGGTGCCGCCACGTTCCAAAGCCCGCAGCGCAACGGGGACCAGATCACCGGCCGGAGCGAACAAGATCGCCGAGTCAACGGCCCGAGGTGGCTCTTCGCGGGCATCCCCAACGAAGGAGGCCCCCAACCCGCGAGCCAATTGACGTGCTTTCTCCGAGCGCGTCATCACATAGACCTCGATGCCCTCGAAGATCGCGATCTGCGCGGCGAGGTGGGCGGAGCCGCCGAAGCCATAAATGCCCAGACGTCCACCTTTGGGGACATTGGCCCTTCTGAGGGCCCGGTATCCGATGATTCCGGCGCACAACAACGGTGCAGCCTGCTCGTCGCTGAACACATCGGGGATCGCGTAAGCGTAGGCTTCGTTGACTCTCATCAATTCCGCGTACCCGCCGTCCAGGTCCCAACCGGTGAACCGGGGCGTGAGGCAGAGGTTTTCTTGATCCTCCAAGCAGAATCGGCAGGAACCGCAGGTTGCGCCCAACCAGGCCGCGCCCACCCGGTCACCTATCCGAAACCGTGCGCTGCCCTCCCCCAGGGCGGCCACCTCGCCGACCACCTCGTGGCCGGGAATGACACCGGGCCGCCGGGGCGGAAGATCACCTTCGGCAAGATGCAAATCCGTGCGGCACACGCCGCAAACCAAGACTTTCAGCAAGACCTCGCCGGGGCCGGGGACCGGATCCGGCCGGTCGCCCCCCAGCAGCGGGTTCATTGCAATCGGCCCTGGATTCTCGACCCACCATGCGCGCATATCTGCCTCCTCAAGGCGTCGGGATACGCCGGGCACGACCAGCTATCGAACCCACAGGTTCCCGGATGCGGCCCGCAGCGTTGCTCCTACCAGAATGGACATCGAACCCGGCGTACACCAGAGCCGAAAGACCCGCAGCGCTCTGGAGGGTTCCCCGCCGCCGGGCGCCGCGGGCGGACAAGGATCGCCATCGGCGGCGGCGCGCTCTTCACGCCCTTTGGGCGGCCGCTGGCGAACTTCGGGGGCTCCGGCACGGTGCCTGGAAGCCAAGTGACTTTCGGCCCTAACGCGGGCAGCCCGATTCGCCCATTCTTGGAACATAAGCACCGAACCAGCGCAACGTCCACACGGCTTCCGGCCGCGGCGCACGCCATCTTTTGAGGAGGAACCGATGGCACTTACGGAGCACGAACAGCGTCAGCTTCGGCTGCTCGCGGAACAATTGCGCGAGGATGATCCCCGTCTCGCGGCAAAACTCAGTTCCAGTACATTGCGCTCTGGTCCGCGTCATGGTGCCGTGCAGGGCGGCTTCGCCCTGTTGGTTGGCTCGATGGTCCTCCTGGCCGGCATCGCGGCACGGGTCCCGCTTCTCGGGATCTTCGGCTTCACCGTCATGGGTACGGGCGCCTACCTGCTCTCCCTGGGAATCCGCGGCCGCCTGTCAGGGGCATTCCGGGAAGGCAGCGTCACGGACGAAAACGGGCCTGTGGCCTCGTCCTGACCACCCTGTCACAACGACCACGTACAAACGAGGAGCATCAGATGGAACGAGTCATTGACAAAGTAGCCCTGGTCAGTGGTGGCGCCCGCGGCATCGGAGCCGCCGTTGCCTCCCGGCTGCACGGTGAAGGGGCACGGGTTGTGATTGGTGATGTCCTTGACGAAGAAGGCAAGGACACCGCCGAACGGATGGGATCGGGCGCCGTCTACGTCCATCTCGATGTCACCAGTCCCCGGGACTGGGAAGCAGCGGTGGGGGCCGCCGTCGACACCTTCGGAGGGCTGCACATCCTGGTGAACAACGCCGGGATCGTGAACTTCGGCCCGATTGAGGACTACACGCTGGAGCAGTGGAACAGCGTCATCACCGTCAACCTCACCGGGACTTTCAACGGCATCAAAGCCGCCATCCCCGCCCTGAAGCAATCCAAGGGGGGTTCCGTTATCAACATCTCCTCCATCGCCGGCATCCGCGGTTATGAAGCAATCCCGGGATACACTGCGTCAAAATTCGGGGTCAGGGGACTGACCAAGAGCGCTGCGCTCGATCTTGGCCGCTACGGCATCAGGGTCAATTCCGTCCACCCTGGCGTGATCTCCACCCCGATGACGGCCGGCATGGAGATGGACATGAGCCGGGTAGCACTCAACCGGCAGGGCCACCCCGGCGAAATCGCCGACCTCGTCCTGTATCTGGCGTCAAATGAATCCTCCTTCGTCACCGGGGCCGAGTTCGTGATCGACGGCGGCGACACAGCCGGTGCTGTGACCCCTCCCGGGCAAAGCCGGGGCTGAGGCCCCGCGGATTTTGGCCCCGCGGATTACGCCGGAGCTGTGACGTGTGCGGACACCGGGATTCCCGGGCGCGACCCGTCGGCCTGGTGTCCGGGCAATCAAGCTTCAGAAGTATCTCTCCGGCTCCTCCCCCAGCTCGAAATGCCGGCCGCTGACCCGGGTCGGGGTGATCTCGACATAGGTGTATTTGCGCGTGGGGATCCATGGTTTGAGCGGGAGCCTGTCCGCCTCGTCAATCTCGGACTGGGACACGATCACCCTTGCCGTTCCCTCGACGACCACGCTCCATGCCTCCTCGTCCGTCACATGGTCGACTTCGAAAGCGACCCGGTCATTGACGGTGAGCCCTGCAAGCTTGGTGCCTGGATTCGTGCGCATGAGCAGCACCGCGTTGTGGGCGATGAAGTTGATGGGGTAGATGTCAGGCCTGCCCGACACACTCACGGCGAGCCGGCCGTACGAGCTTCGCTGCAGCACCTCCCAGGACTGGTCGTCGGTCAGAACCGTTCCCGGACGTTCGTCACTTTCCATTGTCTCCTCCTGACTGGTCGACGGCGGCCTTCCGGGGAAGCTGCCCGCTGTGGGATCAGTCTTGTCCTCATCCATGCGGGAAGACAGGGCCGAAAGTCACACCCCGGCGAGTTACTCCGAATTGCCATCGGCGGGATTCCACCAACTCCCCGGCGGAGCGATCACGAAACGTCGCCCGCTCACCTGGCTTGGCAGGATCCGGATCACATGTTCTTTTCCGCCTTCTTCCCACGGCTCGGGGAGCCGGACAGGCAGGTCATCCAGGCGTTGTACCTCCGCGGTCGTCCCCTTGACCATCACGCTCCACGCGATGGTCCCGTAGGTGTTCATTCCGTCGGCTTCGAAAGCCACCGGCTTTCCCCGAAGCACGGCGTCCAGTTTGGTTCCGGGGCCGGTCCGGAAGACAAGCGAGTCGTCGTCCGGTACATAATTGACGGGAAAGATCTCCGGGTGCTCTCCGACGACCACCGCGACCCGGCCGACCGATGATGATCTCAGGTATTTCCAGCACTCATGCGTGCTCAGTTCGTGCGTTTCCGGACCGATTGCCGCGTCTTGTTGATCAGGGGTGTTCATGGTGCAGAGCCTAAACCTTCCGGAGTTTTTGAATATAGGGCAACGGCAGTGGTGAAGTGAGCCGGCAGGCCCGCAACGGCGCAGGCTCCTGCCTGGGGCAGGTCCGGCTGCAGCTGGCCTGACCTTGCCGGCTCGTCTTCCTGATATTCCCACTACCCTCGCTCTACCTGGATTTTCTGGGTCTTGGTGTCGGCGTCGGTGCTTGGAATGGGGGCGCTGACCTCCAGGACGCCATCCTTGTAGCTTGCTTTGATGTCCTCTTCATTCACGCCCTTGGGCAGAGAGACGCTGCGGTAGAAGGAACCGTAGCGGAACTCGGAACGGTAATTTCCGTTGTCCTTTTGCTCCGACTTCTCATTTCTTTCTGCCCGGATGTGCAGCTGCCCGTCGGACACTGAAATTTCAACGTCTTTGTCGGGGTCGACGCCCGGCATTTCGGCGCGGACGGTCAGGACATTGTCCTTGACCTCCTCCTCCACCCGGATCAAGGACTTCTCGGCATCGCTTTCGAAGAGCCGGCGGAACGGCTCCATCAGGTCAAATGGTGAACGCCGCTCGAACGGCGACCACCTCAGCAGATCACTCACGACTAAATTCCTTTCTGTGAACAACGGATCTTGTCCCCTAAGCTGCGGGGACGGAAATCAAAGAATGCAGGACCGGATGACCCCTCCGAAGGAACCGCCGGATCCGGGCGGATCCCGGCACCGTTTCCCCCAGGATCGGGGAAAAATCACCGGCGCGGCGACTGAAGACACGTCTGCTCCCGCAATCAGGGCGTCCGCACCACGTCAGTTTCCGCTTGCGCGATCACCGGCACGGCTCGGACGAAAGAGTCCGGGTTCAAGGAAATGGAGTCGATCCGCTCCTGGACGAGGAATGCCGCGAAGTCCGGATGGTTGCTGGGGCCTTGACCACAGATCCCCACCTTGATTCCTGCTTCGTGCGCTTTGCCGATGGCTTCCCGGATCATTGCCTTGACCGCGTCATCCCGCTCATCGAACAGAGCTGCGAGGTCCGCCGAAACCCGGTCGGCCCCCAAGACCAACTGCGTCAAGTCGTTGGATCCGATCGAAAATCCGTCAAACCTGGCGGCAAACTCGCGGGCAAGGACAACGTTGGATGGAACCTCGCACATCATGTGAACTTCAAGGCCTTCCTGTCCTCTGGCCAGGCCGTTTTCAGCCATCACGGCCAATACGCGGTCCGCTTCGGCGACCGTCCTGCAGAAGGGCACCATGACTACGACGTTCCTGAAGCCGCAAAACTCCCGCAAGCGCTTGATCGCCCGGCACTCCAAATCAAAACCGGGCCGGTAGCGTGGGTCGTAGTAGCGGCAGGCCCCGCGGAACCCGATCATTGGGTTCTCCTCGGCAATTTCAAAAGCGGCACCACCGACGAGACGGGAATACTCGTTCGACTTGAAGTCACTGAACCTGACAATGGCCGGTGCAGGATGGAACACCGCCGCCAACTTCGCCAAGCCGGTGGCAAGAGTCTCAACGAAGTAGTCCGCCGGCTCGCAGTAGCCGTGTGCCAGCTCGGAGATGACTGCCCGTTCACCGGCGTCGGTGTCGCGTTCCGGGTAGACCAGCGCCATGGGGTGGACCCGGATCAGGTCGTTGATGACGAATTCCATGCGGGCCAGTCCCACACCGTCGGCGCGCAACCGCCACCATTTGAAGGCGTTTGCCGGGTCGGCGATGTTTATCATGAGCCGGGTAGACAGGTCGGGCAGTGTGCCCAGGTCCGTTTCTTCCCTTTCGTATGCCAACAGCCCGTCATGGACGCGGCCGGAATCTCCCTGGGCGCACGAGACCGTGATCGCTTGGCCGTCCGATATGACCGCGGTCCCCGTTCCCGTCCCGACGACCGCGTTGATACCCAGCTCGCGGTTCACGATCGCCGCGTGGCTGGTGACCCCTCCACGGTCCGTCACGATGGCGGACGCCCTTTTCATGATCGGTACCCAGTCCGGATCAGTCTGCCCGGTAACCAGGATTGCACCATCGACGAACCGTTCGATGCCGGAGGCGTCTTTGATCACGCAGGCTTCACCTGTGGTAATTGCGTTTCCGATCGCTGATCCTTCGGTCAACAGGGATCCGTCTTCAACTAGGCGGTAGGTGGTGAATAACGGGTTTGATTCACGGGAGTGGACCGTTTCGGGTCTCGCCTGGACGATGAACAGCTCACCGGAGTTGCCGTCCTTCGCCCACTCCATATCCATCGGACGTCCATAGTGCTCCTCGATCCGGACGGCCCATTTTCCAAGGGTGATGATGTCCGCTTCCTCGAGAACAAATGACCTTCTCTCCTCCTCCGAGGTGTCGGTCATGGCGGTTCCCGCGGCTTCGTCCGGCGCGTAGATGAGTTGCGCAGCTTGGAGCCCTTGGTCTTTTCGATCACCGGAGCATAAGTGCCGCGCACCAGAAGAGGCTTGAAAACCATGTACTTGTCCGGATTGACCGAGCCTTGGACAACGGTTTCGCCGAGCCCCCAATTGGCGCTGATGACCGCAACCCGCGGGAAGCCGGTTTCCGGATCGAGGGAGAACATGACCCCGGACGATCCCACATCCGACCTGACCATCAGCTGGACACCTACGGACAACGAGACCTCCAGCTCTGAATATCCCGTCAATTCGCGGTAGCTGATCGCCCGGTCAGTAAACAAGGACGCGTAGCATCGACGGCAAGCGTCCAACACGGCTTGTTCACCACGGACATTCAGGAACGTCTCCTGCTGTCCGGCGAAGCTGGCGTCCGGCAGGTCCTCGGCAGTGGCACTGCTGCGGACCGCGACGGCCGGCTCCGGGCTACCGGCCCGGCGCGCAAGCTCACCATACGCCAAGCGGATCTCCTCGGCGATATCGGTCGGGAACTCCCCTGACAGGATCGCTGCCCGCATGGACGAACCGGCGTCCCGAAGGCTCAACCGCCCGTTGTGGTATTCGTTCTGAACCTCCCGCACCCGATCGGCCAGTGCGTTGACGTCCACATAGCGGCGAAAGGCTGCCGCCGTCGTCGCAAAGCCGCCCGGCACGCGGATCCCCTCTTCAGCCATGGATCGGATCAGTTCACCCAGTGACGCGTTTTTCCCCCCGACGTCCGGAATGTTCGACGTATCGACGTCCTCAAGCCAGAGGACATTCGGAGAACCCATATGACCCACCACCCCGGCGCTCAATCGTGGCTGTTTTCCGATGGCGCCTGGTCCACCAGCAGGACCGGGCAGTGCGCATGCGCAGCACACGCCCTGCTCACGGAGCCGATGGGTTGGGAAAGAAAACCGCCGCTGCCGTGCCGGCCGATGACAAGCAGTTGGGCATCATTGCTCTCCTCGACCAAGATCCTGGCCGGGGAACCAACACGCACGCTGACGCTGACATTGGCAGGCGGCGCGGCTCCGAAGGCTCTTTCCACGGCCTCATCAGCCAGCCGTGCGGCGGCGTCCCTCAGCCTTCCGGTGTATTGCTCCAAGCCGGGGTCCAAGTGCTCAGCCAGATAGAAGTCGGACATTCCGACACAGGTGACAACCTCGAGCGGCGCATCAAAGGTCGCCGCCATTCGTCCGGCCATTTTGAGTGCATTCGAGGAGTACTCTGATCCGTCGACGCCAACGATGATCCGCCGAGCATGCGCTTTCGTAGTCATGTTTCCAGACTCTGTGCGCATTTCAGTGCGCGCTAGGGGCTAAGGTCATGGAATTGACCCGGGACACCTCATAACGGACCAGGATTCGCAGCCGCCCGAGCGACTGACCGGCCGCCCGGCACCATAGCCCCGGTCTAACGGGCAGGCCCCGGATCACCACGGCCCGCAGGCTCGTCAGCCCAACTGAGCAGCACCGTCGGCGCCGGTGACAGACGGACGCAACATAGAGACAGCGGTCCTGCATCCTGATCGAGAACTAGTCGGTCCAAGTTACTGTGCCGGAGACTCCGTCCACGGTCACTAGCTGGCCGCTGACTATCCTTTGGGTGGCGTTGCCTGTCCCCATCACCGCCGGAATGCCGTACTCACGGGCAATGATGGAGCCGTGCGCAGCCACTCCGCCGATGTCCGTGACCAGGCCCTTCGCTTGGGCAAGGAGAGGCGTCCAAGCGGGGATTGTCGTAGGGCAGACAAGGATGCTGTCGGGCATCATCGAGTCGAAGTCGCCGGGTGAAAGGATCACGCTGGCCGGTGCAGTGACCCGTCCCGGGCTTACGGGGAAGCCCTTAAGGCTCGGGCCTTCCCCGAGGTTCCTCTTCTGGGTCTCAAAGCCGGACAAATCGAGGGGCCCTAATTTCCACCTCGCGGCAGGTGGTACTGCCGCGGGCGGGTGCAGGCGTCTTCGAGACTCCCGCAGCTCGCGGCGCTCCGTGGCGAACCGGGCGAGGTCGGGGCGGGCCTGCCCTGCCGCGCGGGCGTGACTGGCCGCCCGCAACTCTCCTGACTGAAGATAGAACACGTCTGCCGGAGCGTGCAGGGAGCCGGCCGCGACCAATCGCCGCCCCAGGTCCAGCGCCAACCGGCGGAGCACCGGCCACGCGGAACCGATGTAGAAGAGAGCTTCTTCCCTGTATGGTGCGTAGCTCTGTGCCCACCGCAGGAACTTCAGGAACAGACGGCGACGCAAGGGGTCCAACGAGCGAGCAGTCCGCTGCACCAAGCGTTCGCGGTCGCCGGCAATCTCCGCTTGGCGCACCCTCAAGTCCAACCCCGGTTGCTGTACCTCGGTCTTCAGGCTGAGCAAGACCGGAACCGGGTTCTCGGCCTGGGTCGGATCCGCGAAGTCGAGGTTGTAGACCTGGTGGCCGTAACGATCGAGGTAGAGCTTGAGCCGCTCCGCCACGACGCTGCCGGCGGAGCTTGCCTTCAGGGCATCGGGCAGTCTCCGGGCGGGGGTCGACCGGGCCAGCTGGCATAGTTCGTCGGAAGCGCGGATCTGCCTGGCGATGGCCTGCAGTTCCACCTCTGCCTCGAGGGCCTTCGACGGAAAACCACGCAGGAAGAGCGCACTGTTCAGGCCGCTACCCGGGATCGCGATGGCAAGGAAGCGGTCGAGGAACGCGTCACTGTTCTTCGCCGCGGCCAGGACGAGGGTGGTGCTGCCCCAATAGACAGCCTCCGAACGATCGAGCTCGCAGATCCCGTCCAGGAGCTGCTGGTCCGGTGCAGACGCCAGGTCCAGCCCTTTCCACCGTTCCACCGTCTTCAGATGCCCCGGCAGGACCTCGTCCCGCCAGTACGGGATCGCCTCAACAAAGGTCGCGCGCATTGTCTTTCCCCCAACAAGGGCGGCCAGAAGTTTCAGCAGGCCCCTCCAGTTCATGGTGAAGCTGGCGCACAGGTACGCATACCCGTTCACCGTGGCGTAGGAGGGCAGGCCCGTGTCGGCGACGGCACCGGGGTATCCCAGCATCTCCATGTCCTTCTTCATCGCCAATTCCATCCCTTCGCCAAGGTAGAGCTCCTCGAAGAGCGGGGACAGGGGCTCGGGCATGTTCTCGGCCACTTGGCGGCGAATCCATTTCGTGCCCGGTATGGGCGGCTCCCAACGCACGTTTGTGAGCGGGGCAGGCGGCAAGCCCGTCATCGGCCGGGCCTGAAGGAGCCAGCAGCGCCCCTCGGCAAACGCCCACTCGAGATCCTGGGGCACGCCTCCGGACTGCTTCTCCACTTGAACGGCCAGGTCCCCCAAGTCTCGAATTTCCTGGTTTGTGATCGCCAGACGCCCGCGGCGATCCGGCGGTACGGACTCGGTGGCCGTGCCCTCCTTCGCCGCCACGACGGCCACCTCTTTCGACCCAAGCGCTGCCATTTTCACCGCGAGGCTCGCTTTGTCCACCACGACGACGTCCGGCGACACCACGCCCGACACCACCGCTTCCCCGAGGCCGTAGCTAGCATTGAGGACCAACTCTTCCCGGTCACCAGTAGCGGGATGGGCTGTGAACAGCACCCCCGAAACCTCCGAGGCCACCAGGACCTGGACCACCACCCCCATTGACGCCGATCTCTGGTCCACACCCATTTCGAGCCGGTATGAGATCGCACGAGCCGACCACAGGGAAGCCCAGCAACAGACCACGGCCTCCCGCAGTTCCTCCTCTCCGCGCACGTTGAGAAGGGTCACGTGCTGGCCAGCGGAAGATGTCCCTGCCAGGTCCTCCGTAGTGGCCGACGAGCGCACCGAAACCGCTGCGCCCTCGGGCAACCGAGCATAGGCGAGGGCAATCGCCACGGCAATTTCCCGTGGCATCGAAGCCTTGCCGAACAGCCCGGATATCACTGTCGATGCATCCTCGAACGAGGATGGCCGCGAAGGGTCCACGGCGCTGAGCGCCGCCATGATCGAAGGCCCAAGGTCGTGGTCAGCGACGAAGCGCCTGTATGCCTCGCACGTGACGTGGAACCCGTCCGGCACGGGCAAACCCCAGCCGGCAAGTCGCGCAAGCGAGGCACCCTTGCCGCCGACATTTTCGAGCGTTGCCCGCGGATCAGCCAAGGAAAGCGTATATTCCTGTGACATTCCGTGCCTCCTGCGCCCCGGTGTCACATCCGGTGCGCGAAAGAACCAAGGACGCGAAGCGATCCCAGACCCTTGCCCGGAGCGTTACCCGATCCTTTGCGCGATACACAGGTCCAATACTCGATGCCCACACCCCAAGGGTAAGTCGCCGGGCCGGAGCGGTCTACGACGGTTCTTGAACCGCAGACCGCACCCCCACGCACTCCAGCCGCCGCGGCGTCGCCGTCGCACGAAGGCCCCGGACTTTTGACCCTAACCGGGTCCGACAGACAGTGAATAAATAGGAGGATCACCAACCGATCTGAGAGTGCCATGAATGCGCTAAGTGGATACGCAGTCAAAGTTTCCGTCCCTGTGCCTCCCTTCCAGATATTCATTGTCAGTGGCAATGTCTTGCTGCGTCAGGGTCTCAAGGAGCTGTGTGAATCGAACGGGTTGGAGGTCGCGGGTGAAGGAGCATCAGCACGAGAAGCTCTGAAACTTATTTCACGGCTGAATCCAACCGTTGCAATCATTGAAGACATTCTTCAGGATGGCACGGGCATCGAGGTTAGCCGTGATGTGCAAAACAGTGTTTCTTCGGTGCACTGTTTGCTCCTGACTGGATGGGATCAGCAGAAAGCCGAAAGGGCCGCGGTACTGGCCGGCGCTACGGGCTACGTTTTCAAGCAAGCCCGGGATGCTGCTGGATTGGTAGGAGCGATCCGGGCGGCGGCCTCCGGAGATCCGTTGCTGGGACCGGACGCCAGGCAACGGGCTGCGAAGGACCTGCTGGCATTGTCTTCGTCTCCATGGCTGAGGGCCACGCCTCAAGAGCGCGAGGTATTGGCCCTAATGTCGCAAGGATTGACCAACCGACAAATCACGCTCTACTCCCAACTCACGGCGGCACACGTTTCAGATCTAGTCTCCTCGGTGCTGCTGAAGCTCGGTATCGGTACAAGTAGAACGCTCACCGCCGAGACGTGACCGATATTCAAAGCACCTTCCCCGCGCGCATACGTTATCGCCTTCAGGGCACAGCCCAGCTAACACCGGTGCTGCTGCTGACTGCGTCGGGCTAAGGTCATGGCTCATTCCGGTTTAATCGACCCTAGTATCCGGGTATTTCGGCCCTTGTTTGCCTGGCAGGCGCCGGGAACAATGACATAGCCGGGCAACCACGATGGGGCCGGCGGGACATGGTCCGGCGCCGCCGGCCGTGAAGATGGACAGGAGGATCGAGGATGATGGGTCACCCAGCACTACCCCGAGACAGCGGCGGGGCGTCCGGCGCCGATGCAATCCGTGTCTATGTTCTCGATGACCATGAGCTTGTCCGTCGCGGACTCCAGGAACTCTTGGAATCCGAAGGCTTTGAGGTGGTCGGCATGTCCGGGTCCGCCGAGGAAGCCGCGCGCCGTATCCCCGCTCTGCGCCCGGATGTGGCGATCCTTGACGCCCGGCTGCCGGACGGGACAGGCATCGAAGTGTGCCGTGACGTCCGTTCCGTCGACCCCACGCTGAACTGCTTGATCCTGACTAGTTACGACGACGAACAGGCCCTGCGGGGCGCCGTTCTGGCCGGAGCCGCAGGCTACGTCCTGAAGGAAATCGGCGGCACGGACCTGTTGAATGCCCTACGCCGGGCCGCCCGGGGCGAATCATTGTTTGATGCCAGCCTGAAAGCACGAATCATCGAGGGGCTCACGGAACCTCAGCGGCTGGATCCCAGGGTTGCTTCACTGACGCCCCAGGAACGCCGGGTGCTGGAACTGGTCGGCGAGGGCCTGACCAACCGCCAGATCGGCGATCAGATGCTACTGGCCGAGAAGACCGTGAAGAACTACGTTTCCTCCATGTTGGCCAAGTTGGGATTCGAACGGCGCACCCAGGCGGCCGTCTACATCACCCACGGCCCAGAGGCGGGGCCGTGAACCATCCGCTGAAAGGATCAGAAGGCGGGTACCGACCACACCAACGAGGTCCCCTTCCCCGGCGTGCTGGTAAGCGTGAAGGTGCCGCCCAGCTTCTGAGCGCGTTGTTCCATGTTCGCCAGCCCGTTTCCGGAACCAGGGTGGCCGTTACCTTTCCCGTTGTCGTCAATGGAAAGCGTCAGTCTGCCGTCGGCGGCCGATACGGCAACTCGGATTTCCTGTGCTTCGGAGTGGCGGACGGCGTTGCTGAGTCCCTCCGAGATGACAGCGAGGGTGTTGATGACGGTCTCGTCATCGAGGACGGAGTCGACGGCGCCGGTGAGGGTCAGGTGCGGGGCGAACGGGAGGGACCGCGTAGCGTTGCGGACGGACTGCAGGATTCGGCTGCTCAGCAGTTCCTGGTCACCCGAGTTCGCCCGCAAGGAGTAGATGGTATTGCGCAGATCCCTGATCGTCTCATCCAATTCCGCGGTCACAGCATCGATCCTGGACAGTGCAGGTTCCTCGCCGTTCGTGAACCGGCGAAGACTCTGGATGCTCAGCCCGGCCGCAAACAGCCGCTGGATGACAACGTCATGCAGATCCCGGGCGATGCGGTCCCGGTCCGTAAAAACCACCAACTGCTCGCGAAGGCGGTGGATCCGGTCAAGTTCCAGCGCCAGGGCGACGTGTGAGCCGAAGACGGATCCCATCTCCACATCGGTCTTCGGGAAAGGCCCTGTCCCCTGAGCGCGGACCATCAGCAATAGTCCGTGGTGTGCGCCTTGGGCGCTCAGGTCGATTGCCAAAAGTTTTCCAAGGGTCCCTCCATCAGGACCGAGGATGCTGGCCGCATCATCGATGCAGGCAGGTGTGCCGGTGGCGGCGACGGCCCTGACTTCAGGAGAATCCATGGGCAGGACGCGTCCGGTGAACGCGGCGCCGCCCTGCCCTCCGACGCCGGCCACCCCGTAGGATCCCACGCCACCGTCCGGGACCAGGATCAAGGCCAGCTCGGACCCCGATTCCTGAAGCGCCCGCTCCGCGATCAGGTCCAATGCCGTCTGTTCAGGCTCGACCGTCCGGTCATCCGCGAGCATCCGGCCGGTGACGTCCATGCAGGCCTCAAGCCAGGATGCCCGGCGCCGGGCATCCTCATACAGGCGTGCATTCTCGATAGCCACGCCGGCCGCGGCGGCCAGCGCTACGGCGAGGTCCTCGTCTTCCGGGGTGAAGTCGCCTCCACCGTCTTTCTCGGTCAGGTATAGGTTGCCGAAGACCTTGTCACGGACCCGCACCGGGACGCCGAGGAAAGACTTCATGGGCGGATGGTTCTCGGGGAAACCGTATGAGTTCGGGTGCTCCCGCAAATCATGGAGGCGAAGGGGTGCAGGTTCGGTGATCAGCAGTCCAAGGACTCCGTGGCCGGTCGGCCGAGGACCGATGCGGCGTGCCAGATCATCATCGATGCCGACCGTTACGAAGTGGCTTAGTGATTTGTTCTCACCGATGACACCCAGCGCGCCGTAGCGGGCATGCAACAGGCGACACGCCGACGTGACGACCCTGTCCAGTACTGCTTCGAGGCTAAGGTCTTCGGCGACGGCGACCACCGCCTCCAGGAGTCCGCGCATATGTTCCTGGGCGTCCAAGAGTTCTCCGGCCCGGGCCAGGAAGTCCCTGAGCAGATCTTCGACGCGTATGCCTGTGGTGTGCAGGTGCTCAGCCCGTTCGAGGTCCGGAATAGAGCCGTTCATCAACCGCCTCCCGAACAATGACGACCAAAGGTGAAGGGACACCGTACCCAGGCGGTGGCTCATCCGATGCAAGACTACTCCCGGAGACTTCCCTTCATCCAGAGAGACATCCGGCACATGGCCCATACGGGGTCTTTGTGCCCTGTTTCCCCGATCAAGCCGCAAGTATCGTCAAGGACATGACGAACACTCCAGCCCCGGAAGCAGAAGTTCTGGAAGCCCATCTGTGCTGGCAGCTCCTGCGCGGTGTATCAGTGGGGCGCCTTGCCGTATGGGCAGGCGACCATCCGGACATCTTTCCCATCAACTACAAGGTGGATCACGGAAGCCTGGTCTTCCGGACAGGAGAAGGAACCAAACTCCACTTGGCGTTGGGCGAGACGCCGGTGGCCTTGGAAGCGGACGGGGTCAACCCGGACAGCGGGGTCGCCTGGAGCGTTGTCGTCAAAGGGCAGGCCGTTGCCATCAAACTCACCCATGAAGTCATGGATACAGTCGGGCTGCTTCTCTTCCCTTGGCAGGCAGGGCGCAAAGACCACTTTGTCCGTATTGTGCCGACGTCGATCACGGGGCGTCGCTTCAAGGTGACCCCGCCCCTGACCTGGTGGAGCCCCTTGGATGATGCCACCCGTGCAGGCCTTGAATGATTGCCCCGCATGGGCCTAAAGCCCCTAACGACGACGGGCGGGCACCGGTAGCGTCAGCCGTATGAACCCTCAAGCACCAGACGCGATTGAACAACTCACTCCCGAGGAATGTTTGGAATTGCTCGGGCAAAGCACGGTGGGAAGGCTGGCGGTCATCGTCGAAAACCACCCTGATATCTTCCCCGTGAACTACGTCGTGGACCGCGGGTCCATCGTGTTCCGGACGGGCGCCGGCACGAAGTTCTGGAGTTCGATGCGCGATCCTTGCGCCTTGGAGATCGACGGCTTCGATGCTGACACCGCAAAAGCCTGGAGTGTCGTCGTCCGCGGCGAGGCCCGCATTATCGTCGACCGGCAGGAAGTAGAAGCCGCCGATGCCCTGCGCCTGGACCCGTGGCAACCCGGCAGCAAGACCCATTATCTGCGCTTGAACCTGTACTCCGTCACCGGGCGCCGTTTCACGACCACACGGCCGGATATCTGGAGGACTCCCGTGCGGGATGCCCGGACAGAACTGTTCCACTGACCTTCCGGTCGAGGCCGTCGTCCGCATCGTTACCACCATCTGCGGGGCAGACCTGCACATCCTCGAAGGCAGCGGATCCGATGGCCACGATTCTTCGTTTTCCCTTTGTAGCGGCCACGCTCTTCGCCGGAGCGCTTGTCGGTGTTCTCTTGGGTTTCGGACAGCCGGCAGCCGCACAGGGAACGGCAACTGTCTTTGCGTTGGCCATGGCCGCGTACCGCACGGCGTCCATGTTCCGGGACCTCTTTCGGGGTCGCTGGGGTATCGACCTGCTGGCTGTAACAGCCATCGCCAGTACCCTTGCAGTCGGGGAATACATTGCCGCCCTCATCATCGTGCTCATGCTCACGGGAGGAGACGCGCTGGAGGAATTTGCCCACGGTCGCGCCACCCGGGAGCTGCAGGCCCTCCTGGAACGGGCTCCGCGCTCAGCTCATCGCCAGGGCCCGGACAAGTCGTGGGAAGAGGTTCCGGTGGCGATGGTGCGTGCCGGAGACACTCTGCTTGTGAAACCCTCCGAAATCGTCCCCGTGGACGGACTCTTGCTTTCGGCGGCCGGGATTTTCGATGAATCATCACTGACCGGCGAAAGCCTTCCCGTCGAACACCTCGGGGGCGATACGCTGCTCAGCGGTTCCGTCAACGGCGAAGACGCAGTCCGCCTGCTCGCAAAAGCGACTGCCGCTGACTCCCAGTACAGCCGGATCGTGGCCCTGGTCCAGGAAGCTGCGGCCAGCCGGGCCCCCACGGTGAGACTTGCAGACCAGTATGCCGTACCCTTCACTGTCTTTGCCTTCCTCCTGGCAGGAATCGCCTGGTACATCAGTCACGATCCGGAGCGGTTTGCCCAGGTGCTGGTCGTCGCGACGCCGTGTCCGCTGCTGATCGCAGCTCCGGTGGCATTCCTGGCCGGCACCAGCAGGGCAGCCCATGCCGGGGTCATCATCAAGAATGCCGGCACCCTCGAACAGCTCGCCCGCGTGAAGTCGGCCGTCTTCGACAAAACCGGCACTCTCACGCAAGGCCGTCCAACTCTGCAAGACGTTCAGTTGACCTCGGCCCCGGGGCTGTCCCCTGACCGGCTGCTCCAGCTGGCGGCGTCCGCTGAACAGTCTTCCTCCCATGTGCTGGCAGCCTCTGTGATTGAAGCCGCGCTATCGCGCGGCCTGCATCTACTCCACGTCGGCAGCGCCAACGAGCACGCGACCCAGGGTGTCACGGCCGTGTGCGGTGACCACACTGTGGTGGTCGGGAAAGCCGCCTTCGTGGACTCAGCCACAACCGGTTTGGAGAAGGCTGTGCTGGCCGCCGGTCAACTCGGGATCTACGTCGGTGTGGACGGACGTTTCGCCGGGACGCTGATCATGAGCGATCCCTTGCGGTTGAACGCACTGGCCACCTTGGACCGATTGCGAAGCCTCGGCGTACGGGAGACCATGCTCCTGACCGGAGACACCCACTCGACCGCTGCACATATCGCGGACGAGGCAGGGATAACCCGGATCCAGGCAAATTGCCTCCCTGAGGACAAAGTCGCCGCCGTCGCCGAACTGAAGGATCGCCCCGTGATGATGGTCGGCGACGGGGTCAACGACGCACCAGTCCTCGCGGCAGCCGACGTCGGCATCGCCATGGGCGCCAAAGGTGCAACAGCCGCGAGCGAATCGGCCGACGTCGTCATCATGCTCGATGACCTGTCCAAAGTCGCTGTCGCCGTGGACATCGGCCGGCACACGATCCACATCGCTCGCAGCAGCATTTGGACCGGCATCCTTCTCAGCATCGGACTCATGGCCGCCGCCGCCTACGGATTCATCCCCGCAGTGGGCGGTGCCCTCCTTCAGGAACTGGTCGATCTTGCCACGATCCTGAACGCCCTCCGGGCGTTGGGGCCCGGACGCATGCCCGCCGCCGAGCATCCTGGAGCAGGCTCCCATGCCGCCCTTGAGCGGTCGGCATCATACAGATCCCCTCCCGATTGACTGGCGGAGCATCTCGCCGCCCCGTTGGAGGCCATTGCCTGCATGGGTACGTCAGACCTCTTTCTCTCTTCAAGCGTGGAACCGGGGATCAACAAGTTCACCGCGTCATTGGAGGAATCAGCCAAGTTCCGTGGGCCATGCGTGCGCTGTGCATTCCCGCTGTCCCGTTTTTCCCCTGGCCCAAGACACCGACAACACCTGAGGCTTGTTGGCACATTGCCTGCAACGTACACCGAAGAAACATGGGAGGTTTCGTCATGACTGTTCTTGTTGCCTACGCGAGCGCGCTGGGGTCCACCAAGGAGGTTGCCCAGCGAGTGGCTTCCCGGTTGACGGGGATACCGGGCGGGGTCGAGTGCCGGGCCGTGGCGGAGATCGAGTCCGTTGCCGGCTACGAGGCTGTGGTGATCGGCAGCGCCATCCACAACCAGGCATGGCTTCCCTCGGCTTTGCACTTCCTGTCCCGCCATGCTGACGAACTGGCTAAACGACCCGTCTGGGCGTTCAGTGTAGGGATGGCTGACGCCCTGCCTAGGCCGTTTCGCAGGCGCGGGGCGGTACTGCAACAGGAACGTCTTGCGGGAGTTATCTCCGGCAAGGTACCGCTTCACGGCCACAGAGTCTTCTCCGGCGTCTATCGGCCCAGTCAGATGCCGGTGCTGCTCAGGGTCCTGTTCCGGTTCGCCGGCGGCCGCTTCGGGGATCTGCGGGATTGGGCGGCGATCGACGCATGGACGGACGTGATTGCGGCCCGGCTCGCCGAGCCTGGTGCATCCAATCCACGGACGGCTTAGCGGCCCGGTTCGCTCCCTCGGGCGCACAAGCTGCCCGCGTGGCCTTGCGGGACCCCCGGCTCCGACGGATCCGGGGACTAAGCCGGGTCCAGGGCCGGGCGGGTTATCAACGTCGGACACTGGATGTTGAGGAGCACGTGCTGGGCTACCGAGCCGACGAGCACGCGGGCCCCGCCTCGTCCCTTGCAGCCTATGACCAGCAGCCGTGCGTGGGCGCTGGCATCAAGGAGCGCTTCGGCCGGAGGGCGCTCAAGATCCAGGACTTCGCGTACGACCAAGCCGGGATACCGCACGGCGAGCCCCTCAGCCGACGATGAAAGCAGGAAGTACCCATCGAGCCCTGCGTCGGGAGGCGCCCCCTGGGCGGGGCTCCCTGGAACTTCCGGGCCGGGTTTGCCAGCGGCGTGGACAAGCACGAGCTCCTCACCAATCCTTTGGGCCTCACTGGCAGCACTTTCGAGGGCGACGTCCGAATCGTCGGAGCCGTCGATGCCGACGACGACGCCGGATGAAGGATGCCCCGAGGCCAAGGGAACCACCACGACCGGGCAGTGGCTGATGACGGCCACTTGGAAACTGACAGATCCAAACCCTTCGCCGTGCTTGTCTGCGTGTCTATCGGTGCCCACCACGACCATTTCAGCGTCAGCGCTGAGTGTGCGCATGGTTTCGGCTGGCTCTCCGGAACCGAGCGTGGTCACGATGTCCAGGGACGGATTCAGCTCGACGAGCCCCTTTGCTTCGCTTCTGAGCAGGTTCCTGGCCTGGGCCCTTGCCGTCTCATGGCGGCCCGGATCGGGATAGGACCAGGGTTCGGGTACTGTGCTGAACAGATTGAGTTGAAGGCCACGATCCCGGGCTCGCTCCGCTGCCCAATCCGCCGCATTGCTGGCCACGGCCGAGCCATTCACGCCAACAAGAATTTGCTTCTTCACGAGCCTGCACGCCCTCCACGAAATTTGCGGTCTTACTCCAGTTTCTTTGGCGGCACTTGTGGATTGCTAGGGCCGGAAGACCCTCGCGGACGTCACACGTGCGGGAATATGCTGCAGGGGCTATGTGGCCCGGGCGAAAGGACATGCCCATGCTTATCCTGGTGCTGAATCCTGGCTCCTCGTCTTTGAAGTACCAAGTGCGGCACGTCGGAGCACCCGGAACGGTCCCGGGGCTCCTGCTTGACCGGGTGGTTGACGTACTGCCGTCGGGACAGCCTGATCCCGGCTTCTTCGGTTCTGCGTTCGACGAGGTTGAACTGGCAATTCGGAGGAGCTCCGGCGGCGTGCACCCCGACGCCATCGGCCACCGAGTGGTGCATGGCGGCGGACGTTTCAGTGCGCCGGTCCGGGTCACCCGGGATGTGATCGAAGCCATCGGCGAACTCGCCGAGTTGGCGCCGCTCCATAACGCTGCCAGCGCAGCGTGCATGCGGACAGCTGCAGTCCGGTGGCCGGACACGCCACAGGTTGCCGTCTTCGACACGGCATTCCACCAGACCATGCCCGAGGTTGCCGCCCGTTACGCCGTTCCGGAGGACCTTTACAGGACGTACGGAATCCGGCGCTATGGTTTCCACGGGATTTCCGTCGAGATCGCATGCCGCGACACTGCGGCGTTCCTCGCATTGCCGGTCGGCTCGCTGAATGCTGTCGTCGCACACCTGGGCAACGGTGCCTCGGTGACGGCGGTCAAGAATGGCCGCAGCGTCGACACGTCCATGGGGATGACGCCGCTGGAGGGGCTCGTCATGGGAACGCGGTCCGGTGACCTCGACCCGTCCGTGGTCACTTTCCTGCAGCGCCGCGGCCTCGGCCCGGATGAGGTGGAGGAGCTGCTCAACCATAGGGCGGGCCTCCTGGGTCTGGCCGGATCAGCCGACATGCGCACAGTCCAGGACGCCGCGCAACGCGGTGACCCCCGGGCTGTCCTCGCCATCGACATGGCCGCCTACCGGCTCGCCAAGTATGTCGCGGCCTACACCATGGTTGTGGGCGGGGCCGGCGCCTTGGTTTTTACCGGTGGCGTCGGTGAGCATTCGGCTCCCTTCAGGTCGCGGGTGATGTCCCTGCTCGAACCTCTTGGCTTCTGCATCGACGAGGAAAGGAACCGGTCGGTGGAAACCACCATCCGCTCCATCAGCGCCGAATGCTCAAAATTCCCTGTCCTGGTAGTGCCGTGCGACGAGGAACGGGCCATCGCGGAAGCAACAGCAGCGGTGATCAGCTCGGAAGAAGCGACGGTTCGAAACCGCGACGGGTGAGTGTCTTTTCCGTCACGGACGCAGCATCCGCTTGGGCGTGGCAGCGCTGAAGCGTGCCGCCCGGCGGTGGATGTGGTGGCCGGCAGCGCGTCCAAGCGGCACAGGGACGGCGGGGGCAACCGTGGCGAAGAAGGACTTCTTTGCCAGTTCAACCAGGCCCAGGTAAGCGACGAGCATAAGCAACAGTGCCAGGAAGAAGGGGGCAGGCAGTGGGTCGAATCCCAGTGCTGAAGCCAGGGGCGAGAGCGGCAAATAGACCCCGCCGACGACGACAGCGCCTGCTGCTGCGGCCAATCCGATCGATGGCCTGCTGCGGAAGAACGGGATCCGGCGGGTACGGATCACGAAGATAATCAAGGTCTGTGTCGCAATGGATTCCATGAACCATCCTGAACGGAACTCCCCTGGCGCGGCCTGGAAGATCACGAGCATCATCGCGAACGTTGCGAAGTCGAACAGGGAACTGATGGACCCGAAAACCACCATGAACCGCCGGATGAATCCGATGTTCCAATGGGCGGGAGCGTGGAGTTGCTCCGGATCGACGCGGTCACCGGGAATAGCCAGCTGACCGGTGTCATAGAGCAGGTTGTTGAGGAGGATCTGGCCCGGGAGCATCGGGAGGAAAGTCAGGACGGCGGAGGCGACAGCGGCGCTGAACATATTGCCGAAGTTGCTGGAAGTGCCCATGAGCACGTACTTAATCGTGTTCGCGAAGATCCTCCGCCCTTCCGTCACACCTTCTGCCAGGACACCGAGGTCCTTGTCCAGCAGGACGATGTCGGCAGCGTCTTTAGCCACGTCGGTGGCCGTTTCCACCGAAATTCCGACGTCCGCCTGGTGCAGGGCCAACGCATCGTTGACACCATCGCCGAGGAAACCCACCGCCCTGCCGCCGGAGCGCAGCAACCGGACTATCCGGGCTTTCTGTTCGGGCGAGACCCTTGCGAAGATTCCGCACTCCTGGGCGGCGACGATGAGCTCCGCATCGGAAAGGCCTTCCACCTGTTCACCCGTCAGGGTTCCGCCAGAGGGCAGTCCGAGGTCGGTGCAGATCTTCCCGGCAACGCTGGCGTTGTCTCCGGTAGCAATCTTGACGGCGACTCCTAGGTCCGCCAGTTGCTTCAAGGAAGCTCCAGCAGTGGATTTCGTTCGATCCTGGAATACCAGGAATCCAGCCAGCGCAAGTTCCTGCTCATCGCCTACTGTGAGGCTTGCCCGGCCGGGCGCGGGCCGGCCGCCGACTGCGATGACCCTCGATCCCGCATCAAACTGCTCCTGCAGTTCGGCCATGGCCCCGGGAGGAGTGCCCGTGCAAAGACGCAGGACGTCTTCCGGTGCGCCCTTGGAGATCAATTGCGCGGGTCCGGTTCCCTTGCGGACCAGCACGCTGACCCGCCGTCGGTGATGGTCAAAGGGAAGCGTATCGAGCCGTGCGTAAGGCTCAGGGTCGAAGGAGGCGGCCGCGGCCGATTGCCACAATGCGGCATCCAAGGGGTTCTGTCCGATCGAAGCCGGGCGGTGCCCGTAGACTCCCTCGGTCGCGAGCAAGCCCAGGGTCACGAGGTCTTCCTCAGTGTAGTTCCCGTCGATCGGTATGGCTCGCTGGAAGGTGATTTGCCCTTCGGTCAGGGTGCCGGTCTTATCGGTGACCAGCACGTCCATGTCTCCCAGATCCTCGATGCACACCAGACGCTTGACCAGGACCCGGTGGCGGGCGAGTTCCCTGGTGCCGGCGGCGAGGCACGTGCTGACTACTGCGGGCAGGAGCTGCGGTGTGATGCCGACGGCGATCGCCAGGGAAAACAACAGTGCATCGATTATCGGCCGCGCGAGCAGGAGGTTCGCCACGAAAATCAGGCCGGTCAGCGCGAAGGCAACCTGCATCAGCAAGAAGGAGAAGCGCGCCAGGCCTTGTTGGAACTCCGTCCGGGGCTGCCGGGTTCCCAGGCCGGCCGCTATCCGGCCGAATTCGGCCCGTGGGCCTGTCGCCACCACCACACCGCTGCAGCTTCCGGCGGCCACCACGGTGCCCATGAACACGCAACCCTGCCCGTCGTCGGGCTTTTCCGGACCGGCGACGGCAGCGGCGTCCTTTCCGACCGGGAGCGATTCGCCCGTCAGGATGCCCTCATCGCACTGAAGGTCTTCGCTGCTCAACAGCCTGATGTCGGCGGGCACCACAGCGCCCAGCGTCAGCAGTACGACGTCGCCCGGAACCAGGTCAACCACGTGGACCATGGTCCGGGCGCCATCACGCAGGACCACGACGCTGTGCGTGACCCGTGAATGCAGGGCCTCCGCGGCCCGTTCGGCGCGGAATTCGCTGCTGAACCCCAGAAGGATGCTCAGGAGCAGGATCGCACCGATCACCACCGCGTTGGCGGCATCGCCGAGGAAGACTGACAGCACGGCGGTGATGATCAACAGGAGCAGGATGGCGCTGCGGAACTGCCGGGCCAAGACCATCCACGGGTTGGCGCGGTGGGTCCGGACCGCGTTGGGTCCCGTAAGCGCCCGACGGCGGGTTGCCTCTCCCTTGGTCAGTCCGGTCGGACCGGATCCGAGTCGCGCAAGTACCTCGCCGCCGGGCATCCGTGCAGCCTCGGACATAGTCGTATCCGGAACAACCCCCGCAGGCTGTGCGCGAAGTAGCTGCACTAGCGCTCCTTCCGCCAAAGGCCCCGGTATGAGGGCACGTTTCCGTGCCTGTCCACGGTCATTCTCCGATGGCACCGAACCCATGGCCTAGGGCCCAAAGGCCCTAACCCTGGCGCGACGGCTCTGGCACTGTGTAAGCAGACAAGTCCAGGCGCCAGGCACCCGTGCTTTCGGCATGCAGTCGACTCCCCGGAAGGGCACTCCCATGGAATCAGCAACCGCGGCCCCGGAAGCCAAGGGCGAGGACTTTACGCTCCTTGACCGGTATTGGTCAGCGGCAAATTACCTCACGGTCGCCCAAATCTACCTCCAGGAGAACCCCCTCGTCCGGGAGCCGCTCCTGCCTGGCCACATCAAGCCACGGCTTCTCGGGCATTGGGGAACCAGCCCCGGACTCTCATTGATCTACGCCCATTTGAACCGCTTGATCAGACGAACCTCGGCGGAAGTTCTCTTCGTCGCGGGCCCCGGCCACGGCGGCCCCGCCGTCGTCGCCAACGTCTACCTTGAGGGCACCTTCTCCGAGGTCTACCCCAAAATAGGCATGGATGTCCAGGGACTCCGGCGACTCGTCCGGCAGTTTTCCACGCCGGGCGGGATCGCGAGCCATGTCGGCCCTGCCATTCCAGGTTCCATCCACGAAGGCGGCGAACTCGGCTACTCGCTGATGCACGCCACTGGCGCGGCGATGGACAACCCGGGGCTGATCGTCGCCTGCGTCATCGGGGACGGCGAGGCCGAGACCGGCCCTCTGGAAGCATCCTGGAAGGCACCTTCCTTCCTTAATCCTGCTCGGGACGGCGCCGTGCTTCCGATTCTCCATCTGAACGGGCACAAGATCTCCGGGCCCACCGTCCTCGGGCGGAAATCCGACAACGACGTGGAGGCCCTGCTCAAGGCCCACGGATGGGATCCGGTCACGGTCTCCGGCGACGATCCCCTGCGCATCCACCGCGCCCTGGCAGCGGCGATGGACACCGCGTACTCGGGCATCCGCGGGCTGCAAACCGAGGCGCGCACCCGCGGTGCGCACGGCCCGGCACGATGGCCGGCCATCATCCTGCGCACGCCCAAAGGGTGGACCGGGCCGGCAGAGGTCAACGGACTCCCGGTGGAAGGAACCTTCCGATCCCACCAAGTGCCCTTGTCCGGTGTGAAGGAGAATCCTGAACACCTCGCCCTGCTCGAGTCCTGGCTGCACTCATACCGGCCGGAAACCCTCTTCGACGACACCGGCAAGCTCGTCCCCGAACTGGCAGCCCTTTCGCCGAAGGGCGATCTTCGCATGGGTGCAACACCCGCCGGCAGGAGCGGGGCGCCCACCCCGTTGGCGATCCCCGCGCTTGGGAACTATGCCCTGCCGGCGACGCCACGCGGGTCCGTCCTCCACGAAACCACCAGGCCGTTGGGGGAACTGCTCCGGGATATCTATGCCGCTACAGCATCGGATCCGCGGTTCCGGCTCTTCTGCCCGGACGAAACCAACAGCAACAGGCTCGATGCCGTCTTCCAAGCCACCGACCGCTGCCTCATGGAACCTGCCAAGGACGGAGAACACGTCTTGGCCGAAGACCACGTCTCACCGGGCGGGAGGGTCATGGAAGTCCTCTCCGAACACCTGTGCCAAGGCTGGCTGGAGGGCTACCTCCTGACTGGCCGGCACGGACTGTTCGCCAGCTACGAGGCTTTCGCCATGGTGAGCGCTTCAATGACGGTACAGCACGCCAAGTGGCTTCAACACGCGCGCGAGCTTGATTGGCGGCCACCTGTCCCGAGCTTGAACATCCTCCTGACGTCCACCTGCTGGCGCAACGACCACAACGGCTTCAGCCACCAGGGACCCGGACTGATCGATACCGTCTTGGCCCTTTCGGGGACCGTCACCCGCGTTTACCTGCCACCGGACGCAAACACGCTGCTCGTCACAGCCGAGCACATCCTGCGCAGCACCGACTATGTGAACCTGGTGGTCGTGGATAAACAGCCGCACCTGCAATACCTCACGCTTGAGGAGGCCAGGCAGCATGCCGCCGCGGGCGCATCCGTGTGGTCGTGGGCGGGCAACGAGGCGCCGGCCGGCGCGGAGGAAACGCCCGACGTCGTCATGGCTTGTGCCGGTGACATCCCCACCCAGGAAACCCTTGCAGCAGCCTGGCTGCTGCAAAAGAATCTTCCCGAACTCAAGGTCCGCGTTGTCAACGTGATGGATGCCATGGTGCTCCCGCCACGGGACACCCACCCCCATGGCCTGTCGGATGAAAAGTTCGAGGAGCTGTTCACCGCCGACGGGGAAGTCATCATGGCCTGGCACGGCTACGCCCGGGCGCTGCACCAGCTCCTGCACGGAAGACCGCGCCCCGAAAGGTTCCATGTCCGCGGCTACAACGAACAAGGAAGCACCACCACACCCTTTGACATGGTGGTGCTGAACAACATGAGCCGCTACCACCTGGTCCTGGAAGTATTGCACCGTGTCCGCCGGCAGATCGCCGGCGCGGATGGGCTCGCCGGCTTCTGCCGCCGGCAGCTTGAGGCGCATTCGCAGTACATCCGCGAGCACTTCGAAGACCTCCCGGAGATCCGGGACTGGGCCTGGACACCTCCCCTGCCCTAACGCCGAGCCATGAGCAACCAACAAGCCCCGAACGAGCCGGGCCTCGACCTGACCAGCACCTGGCTCGAAACAGGGTTGACGGGCGCGCAGGTGCTGGCCCGCACGGAAGCAGGACTGGACAACAGGGTCCCCGACGCTGCCAGCAGGACCATGTGGCAGATCCTCCGGGCCAACCTTCTGACGCTGTTCAACGCCATCGTGGGCTGCAGTTTCGTGCTGTTGCTTCTCCTCGGACAGTGGAAAGATGCCCTGTTCGGCCTCACGGCCGTCGGCAATGTCTTCATCGGCATCGTGCAGGAATACCGTGCCAAGAGATCCCTCGACCGGCTCGCGATTCTCAACGCCCCGCACGCCCTGGTGCTCCGTGACGGTACCAGCCGCTCCATCGACGTCGGCGACATCGTCCGTGACGATGTCCTCTTGCTCGGCCCCGGCGACCAGGTACCCGCGGACGCAGTCATCATCGATGACGACGGACTGGAGATTGACGAATCCCTGCTCACGGGCGAGTCCGCTCCCGCGCCCAAGGAACCAGGCTCCGACGTTCTTTCCGGCTCAGCCGTCGTCTCAGGACATGGCGCAGCCCGGGTAGTCCGTGCCGGCGTCGAATCGTATGCCAGTCAGCTCACCGCCGAGGCAAAACGATTCTCCCTGGTCAACTCCGAGATCCGGAACAGCCTCAACAGAATCCTCCGGTGGATTTCCTGGCTTTTGGCTCCCGTCCTGCTCCTCATGGTCAACGGTCAGATGCAGGCCAACGGCGGCTGGGAGCGGGCTCTGGCCACAGGAGATTGGAGCAAGGCCGCAGTCGGAGCAGTCGCCGGGGTCATCGCGATGATCCCGCTGGGCCTGGTGCTCCTGACCAGCATCGCTTTCGCGGTCGGCGGCATTCGCCTGGCCCGCAAGAACGTCCTGATTCAGGAACTGGCAGCGGTTGAAGGCCTCGCCCGGGTGGACATGCTCTGCCTGGACAAGACCGGCACCCTCACCGAAGCACGGATTGTCTTCGACGCCGTCCACCCGACCGGGACAACCACTGTGGAGGGTTGGGAACAGGCATTGGGCTGGTTTGGCTCAGACCCGCATGCCAACGCCACCGCCCGATGCCTGGCCGAGCGGTTTCCGCTCAGCCCCGGCCTTCGGCCGGTCTCCACTGTGGCCTTTTCCTCAGCCCGGCAATGGAGCGGGGCCAGTTTCGGGGCGGACCAAAACGCCCCCGGCACGTGGATACTGGGAGCCCCGGAAACAGTCCTGGACGCAAGGACCGAACCGGCGGTTTCAGCTCGTGCCGCCGCGGCCCCGCTGGCTGCCGCCGGGATGCGAACCTTGGTCCTGGCCCACACGCCCGCTCTGCTTCCCCCTGGCGACAGCAGCCATATGCAGACACCCACCGGCTGCACTCCGGTATGCCTGCTGACTTTCCGGGAAAGGATCCGTCCGGACGCCGCCCGGATCATCACGTTCTTCCAGGACCAAGGTGTGGACTTGAGGATCATCTCCGGCGACGACCCCCGTACGGTTGCCGCCGTTGCCCGGGCCGTCGGCCTCCCCGCCGAAGCCGGATACGACGCACGTCAACTGCCGAGCGACCCGGGAATGCTGACGGAAGTCCTGAAAGACAACATAGCGTTCGGGAGAGTCACACCTTCACAGAAGAGAGACATGGTCCTGGCCTTGCAGCGGGCCGGCCATACCGTCGCAATGACCGGCGACGGCGTCAACGACACCCTGGCCCTCAAAACCGCGGATCTCGGCATCGCCATGGACACAGCCGCGGCAGCCACCAAGGCCGTCTCCCGCCTCATTCTCCTGGACGGGCGCTTTGACCGGCTTCCCGGGGTAGTAGCGGAAGGCCGGCGCGTCATTGCGAACATCGAACGGGTTTCGGTGTTGTTCCTGGCCAAAACGGCCTACGCCCTTGCCCTCTCCGTCACCTTCGGATCACTGCTGTGGGACTTTCCGTTCCTCCCCCGCCAGCTCTCGGCCACGGATGGCCTCACCATCGGAATCCCGGCATTCTTCCTCGCACTTATGCCCAACGCCCGACGCTACACCCCCGGCTTCCTCAAACGTTCACTCGCCTTTTCCATTCCTGCCGGGATCATTGTCGCCGCCGCTGTCTTCGGCGTAAACTTCTACGCCGCTCATGCCGGCAGCTACACAGTCGCGGCCACACGGACCGGTTCGGTCCTGGCGCTCTCGCTCACGGGCCTGTGGATCCTGGCAGTCGTTTCGCGCCCCCTTGATGTAAGGCGGGCAGGGATCATCGCAGCGATGTACGCCAGCTTGGTCCTGATGCTTGTTATCCCGCTCTTCCGGGACTTCTTCGCCCTGGAGTGGCCGCCGGACGATCTTCTCGCGGCTGCACTGGCGAGTTCATGTGGAGGAATCCTCGCCCTGGGGCTCCTGGCCCGGCTGCGCGGCCGGCGGTCCTTGGACAGACGCCGGCGTTCCTTGCGTTAGCCGTGGATTCTTAGCATTGGCTTCGTCGACGACAGCGGCGGGCCAGTCCGCTCCTGTCCTTGTCACCCGGTCCAGCTCATTCCACCAGCTCAATTGCCGCTCCAAGGTAAAGCGCCGCCCGGTGATCGCCGTCGCAACGATACGGACAAAGTGGTCCTTCTTCCCAGGCTCCCAAGGAAACAGCATCAGTCCCACGTTGTCGAGGAATTCATCCGTTACCGTAACTTCACTGGCAGAGCCTTTGACCATGACGCTCCACGCCATTCGGGAGGCGGGCACCATCCCGTCAGCTTCGAACGCGACAGGCATTCCACCCAGCGCGGCGCGCAGCTTGGTCCCGTCCCCGGAACGCAGGACGACGGTGCGGTGGTCGACCCTGAAAGTGACCGGAAAGACTTCGGGGTGGTCCTCCACCCACACGCCGAGCCGGCCTATCGAGGAACCCTGCAGCAGTTTCCAGCATTCGCGTGGTTCAAGGACTTCCGATTCGGGCGTGGCCGGCTCTCTTCTCATGGTGACGAAGCTACGCCGCCGCGGGCCGCCAGCACAGAGCCCAAAGGCCCGGTATCGTGCCGGGACCAAAGAACCTGTGCCGCATTTGTCCCTGATCCGGCCAGGGCCGTCATCTGGCCTCCCGCGCCGCGGCGGGCCGTGATCTGAACATGCCGCAATGCTGGATCCGCGTTCTTAGAACATTCTTCGAAGCCTGGAAACCAGTGGACCGATTGCAGGAACGTGTCCGCGGTTTCGCGGGACCATCGGCAAACGTACGATGACGGCGCCACCTGCTCGGTGCGTACCGATGTCCACCCGGCCGCCGTGCCGAGCAGCGACTTCAGCGACGAGCGAAAGTCCCAGCCCGTAGTGGCGCGGCTTTGAACCGTCCGTTGGCTCGGCGTGGGTCGCGGGCGCAGTTGCGAAGCGCTCGAAGGCCCGCTGCTGGATGTCAGCGGAAAATCCCGGGCCGTCGTCGACCACCGAGATGACAAGCGCCCTCGCGTCAGTGGAAATCTGCACCTCCACCCGTGACCGGGCGAAGCGGACCGCGTTATCCAGCAACGCCACAAATAGCCTACGCAGCTCAGTCGGTGCGCCAGCCAGCACAACGGGGCCGGCTACGCCGCTTCGTTCAACGGCGACCTCCTTCTGCGCCGCGACCACGGAAAAGGACTCGACCATGCCGTCCGCCAAGGCCACGATGTCAACTTCCGTGTGCTCGACAGGCCGGGAATCGGCCGAGATGAGCAGGTCTTCCAGTAACCGGGTCAGCGACCGCGAATCCTCGATCATGGCGGACACGTCCGCCTCGATGTCCCGCGGGGGGTCATGAAGCGATGAAGATGCCAGTCGGCGCCTCAGCATTTGTGCGCGCATGCTCAGCAACGTCAGGGGTGTGCGCAACTCATGGCTTGCATCTGCAACAAATCGCCTCTGCCGGTCGAGTGCCTCGGCCATTGGTCCCATGGCGCGCCGTGCCAACCACACTGCAAGGAGGCTGGCCAGCACCACGGCGCCCCCGCATGTCAGCAGCAGCGCAAGTGCCAGCCGGTCCAGCTCCTCCTGGTTCTCGTGGCGATCGAATATCGCCTGGACGACCTGACCGCCGGCGTCCGCGGTACGGACAATGTAAGAGCGGCCGCCTATTGACACGTCCTCCTGGGCGGTGACTCCACTTGTGCCTACAGCTTCGATTGCCTTCAGATCGGGCAGCCCCGCGGGCATTCCCGCAGAGACCGTCAAGACGCCCTGCTTGGATATCGCCAGGTGGGTCCCGGCCGGGGCGTCCTGTACCGAATCCACGTGCTCTGTGGCGGTGCTCAGGAGCCGTTGGGCTGCCGAGGCCTGGGTGGTGCTGACGATCAACAGCACCGATGCGGCGACCGCGACAAGCAGCAGGATGAGCAACGCCCCGGTCTGGAGGGCAAGCCGCCAGGAGGAGCGTTGCAGCTCATCCTCGGCCGTGCCTCTCATGCGAGCGTGCCGATCCTGTAGCCGAGGCCATGGACCGTCCGCACGCTGCCGCGTCCGAGCTTCCGCCGAAGGTAATGAACATAGGTGTCGACGACGCCCGCTTCCTCGGCGTTCGGAAAAACGTACTCAAGAATCTCGTCGCGGCCGAACACCCGGTTCGGCCAGCGGGCGAGCTCCTCCAGCAAGGCGCCCTCCCGTTCCGAAAGCTCGACAATGGACCCATCGTCGCGGACGACGCTGCGCGACTCCACGTCGAAGCGACCACCGGCAATCCGCAGTGTCGCAGCTGTGGCGGCGTGCCGACGTCGTAATGCGCGCAAACGCGCCAGAAGTTCATCGACATCGAAGGGTTTGGAAAGATAGTCCTCGGCGCCGGCGTCGAGTCCTTCGACTCTGTCTGCCGGATTGCCCAGGGCCGAGAGTATGAGCGCCGCCGTCCCGACGCCCTCCCTGCGCAGCTTCGTCAGCAGGCTCAGCCCGTCGATCACCGGCAGGCCCCGGTCCAGGACCAGCACGTCAAACTCCCCGGTCAAAGCCAGGTGCAGGCCCTTTTGTCCATCCGATGCACTCGAAACCTCGTAACCCTCACCGGTGAACAGCTCCTCCAGCATCGTTCGAAGCTGCACGTCATCCTCAACCAAAAGAACGCGCGGCCTCAACTCATTCATAGTCGGAGTATAGGCGTCGGAACCGATGACATTAGCTTCGACTGTGGGACTTCCGGCCCTGCCGGCTTGGTCCGGCGCGGCGCAAACTGGTCCCACACGCCCCCTGAAAGCGGGGCCACCGTTCATGGAGGTTGGACAAGTCATGAAGAAGCCAATCGTTGTGGGTGTCGTTGACACCGATGCAAGCCGGGCCGCCTTGGCCTGGGCCATGGACCGCGCGGCCCGGCAGGGACTGCCCGTGCTGCTCGTGCACGCAGTCGACATCCGATGGATAGACGAGTCGTTCGCCTCGAGCGCGGTGGTCAGAGCCACCGCACTCGAACTGCTCAGCAAGACCGCGGGCTACGCGGGGGAACTGGAACCCTCCGTTGAGGTAAACACCCTGCTGTTTTCCGGTAGCCCCGGGTTCGCACTCAGGAAACGCTCCAAGGCAGCGTCGATGGTCGTCATCGGAACCGGGCACAGCTGGCCGGGAGGCCCTGTAGCCGACCGGGCCCTGCAGATCGCCTCCGTGGCGCAGTGCCCAGTGGCGGTGGTCGGGCACCAGGACATGGCAGCCCGCAGCGGCGTCGTCGTCGGCGTTGACGGTTCCGAAGAATCGACGCAAGCCGTGTTCTTCGCCGCGGCCGAAGCGGACCGTGACGGGCAGGAATTGACAGTGGTCCACGCCGCCCCCGTCGCGCCGCACCTTCTGCGCGCCATGCCCGCCCCCGACATTGACGAGGCCGTCCTGGAGGAAGAAAGAATGGTCCTTTCCGAGACCGTCGCGGGTCTGGCCGAAAACTACCCCGATCTGGTGGTCCGCCAAGCCCTGGTCTCCACCAACGAACCAGCCAAAGCGCTCGAGCTTGCCGCGGCCGACGCCAGGTTGCTCGTGCTGGGGAGCCGCGGACGGGGCAGCTTCAAACGGCTCCTGATGGGATCGACCGCCCATACCGTGCTCAGGTCCCTGCCCTGTCCGACGATCATCACCCGGGTACGCCGGGTAAAACATACGGACTAGCAGCAAGCCAAGGAAGAATAATGTCGTCACAAACATTGGCCATCGACGTCGCCGGACTGGTCAAGCGATTCGGACACGTCACAGCCCTGGACGGGTTGGACCTGCAGGTCCGGCAAGGCACAGTCGCGGGCTTCCTTGGACCCAACGGCTCAGGCAAGTCGACCACCATCCGCATCCTCCTCGGCCTCTTGAGGTCCGACGGCGGCAGAGCACGCCTTCTGGGCGGCGATCCCTGGCAGGACGCCGTAACCCTGCACCGGCGCATCGCCTACGTGCCCGGCGAAGTAAGCCTGTGGCCGAACCTCACCGGAGGCCAGGCCATCGACATCCTCTCCCATCTTCGCGGCGGAGTGGACCGGGCCAAGAGGGATGACCTGCTCGCGCGGTTCGAACTGGACCCCTCCAAGAAAGCACGCAGCTATTCAAAGGGTAACCGGCAGAAAGTGGCCCTGGTTGCAGGCCTGGCGTCGGACGCCGAGCTCCTCATCCTTGACGAGCCGACCGTGGGGCTGGACCCGCTGATGGAACAGGTGTTCACCGAGTGCATCCAGGAGGTGAAGGCCCAGGGGCGCAGCGTCCTGCTCTCCAGCCACATTTTTGCCGAGGTGGAAAAGCTGTGCGACACGGTGACCATCATCCGGGAGGGCCGCACCGTCGAGGCCGGCCTGCTCAGTGAACTCCGGCACCTGCGCCGCGCCACGGTGTCCGTGGAGCTGGAGCAGGCCGGCACGATCCTGGCTTCCGTCCCCGGCGTGCATGACTTGGCGGTCGACGGCGACAAGGCCACCTTCACGGTCGGCGAACCCGAACTTGGCGGCGTGCTCTCAGTCATAGCAACTCACTCTCCCCGTTCGCTGCTCTCCAGCCCGCCCTCCTTGGAGGACCTGTTCCTGCGCCACTACGGCGGGATCGGGAAGACCAAAGTCACGCAGACGACGCAGGCAGCAGGCCGGCGATGAACGGCACGAGAAGCCTTGCCGACGCCGGTGGGGCACCGTCCGGGCCTATGACGGGGTTCGGTGCCATGGTGTGGTTCGTGCTGCGCCGCAATTGGTTGCGCCTGTCCATTTGGGCGATCGTGCTGGCGGTCATGATTCCCGTGGTCTACGACTCACAGCAACAGGCCTTTCCGACACAGGCAGCCAGGGACGCTTATGCCCAGGTAGCCAACAATCCGGCAGTTGCGGCGATGACAGGCCTTCCCTATGCGGCAGGTTCCCTGGGCGGGATCCTCGTCATCAAGATCTGGATGACCCTGGCATTGGCCCTGGGCTTCGCCTCCATCTTTCTCTTGACCCGTAACGGACGGGCCGATGAAGAAGCCGGACGGACAGAGCTGCTCCGGTCCTCGGTACTGGGCCGCCATGCCTTCAGCATGGCAGGCTACACCGTCGTCGGAGGCCTCAATGTGCTCGTTGGTGTGCTGATCTCCCTCCTGTGCCTCAGCGAAAAGCTGCCCATGGCCGGTTCACTGATCATGGGCGCGTCGATCGCCGGGGCTGGACTGGCGTTCCTGGGCATCGCCGCGATCTGCGGCCAGGTCGCCTCCACCAGCCGCGGCGCAAACTCGCTTGCCGTGACTGTGCTCGCTGTCTTTTACCTCATCCGGGCCGCGGCAGACGTCCAGGCGGAGGGAACGAACGTGGCTGCGCTCAGCTGGCTCTCGCCGATTGGATGGGCACAAAACATGCGGGCCTTCGGGCAGGACAACTGGTGGCCCTTGCTGGCACTGCTGGCACTGACTGTGCTCGGATGCTCAATCGCCTTGCGCATCGAAACCCGTCGCGACCTCGGCTCAGGGCTGCTCACCGAACCGCGCGGCCCATCCAGGGCTTCCGGATTTCTGGTTGAACCCGTGGGCCTGGTGCTGCGCCTTCAACGTGGAACGCTCATCGGCTGGCTGGCTGGCGCGATCGTTGCCGGGCTGTTCTTTGGCGGCGTCGCCCAGGCCATGACCACAGCCTTGGACCCCTCGAATCCGTTTGCCAAGTCGTTTGTCGGCAGCTCCCACAGCATGCTCGACGGCGTGCTGGGTATCTTCGTGCTATTCAACGGCATGCTGGCTGGAGCATTCGCGGTGCAAAGCCTGTCCGGCGCACGCAATGAGGAGGCCACAGGGCGATTGGAATCCCAACTCGCCGGCGCGCTATCACGCCTCCGCTGGCTCAGTGCCCACATCCTCGTCGCCGCAGCCGGTTCCGCCCTGATGCTCATCGTCGGCGGCTATCTTACCGGCGCGTCGTCCAACGGCGCGGCCACCGGACCGCAACTGGCGGCTGCCACCTTCGCCTACTGGCCCGCGGTCCTGTTCATGATGGCTGTTCTGCTGTTCCTCGACGGCTTCCTGCCCCGCCAGAGCCTCAGCGTTTCCTGGGCTTTCTACGGCATCTGCATATTGATTGCCACGTTCGGTCCTTTATTCTCGCTGTCCGACGACTTCATCAAATCCACGCCCTTCGGCGCAGTCCCGCGAATACCCGCCGAAGACTTCACCCTGCTGCCCATCCTTGTCCTCTCAAGCACGGCGATCGTCCTCGCCGCTCTCGGCGTCCAACGGTTCCGCACCCGCGACCTCACACCGGCATAGCGTCCGAGGGTGTGTGCATGGCACATCGAAGAACCCTTGTCCTCCACGGCTTGGCTGTTTCAACGTTCAGATTGGTTTCGGCATGGATCTCACCGTGATGGTGGTGCTGGTCATCTCCTTGGCGCTGTTTTTCGACTTCACAAACGGGTTTCACGACACCGCCAATGCGATGGCGACACCTATAGCGACCGGCGCCATCAAGCCAAAAACCGCCGTTGCCTTGGCCGCAGTCGAGTAACAGGCACCAGCGGCGCCCGGGGTCCATGCAGTGCTTGATTTGGCCCGGGGCCGTGCTGGCGAACCTGTCCGGCGTTCCGTGAACCGGGTGCCGAGGAAGACAAAAGACGAACGGGGCTCGTTGCGGGTTACCGCCGCCGGTAGTAGTCCCGCCAGATCAGGCGGTGTACCGGTATCCACCGGGGCAGGGACCTTAGCCCCGGGATCAGCGGCACCAGGGTCAGCAGCAGGGTGAGGATGGCCATCGTGAAGACTGCCAGTACGTCGGCGTTCGGCGAGGACTTGAACGGCTCGACCTGGTACAGCAGAGAGAACAGCCAGAGCCAGGACTGGCCCGGGTAGTTCCCAGTCTCGTTCATCATTCCCCATTGGTCTCCGGTCAGATGCTGGGCATCGGCCATGGCGGGAAAGTATTTGCCGTCGCCCAGGAAGAGGATGCTTGCGGTGTAGTTGGCGTTGTAGAAGGATCCTTTGCTGTTCAGCACCGGGTCCAGGGCTCCCTGCCGGGCCATAGCCAGCAAGGCCCCGGTCAACGCGGGCACCGGCCCGTAGTCACCTGCGGCGACTTTCGCGGGGTCGTTGTCCGGTGCTTTGTCAAGGGCGTCGGTGTACGCCGTTGCCCAGGCGCTGCGCTGGGCGTCAGTGGCGCCGGTCCAGTCAGCGATCGCGGCCGGGGGCTCGGGCAGCGTCGCCAGCGGTGCGATGACGAAGTCGTTGGCGGTGTCGATCGGGATGCGTGCACCGGAGAGATTCTGGAGGTCGATCGGACCCAGTTTTTGCGTTGCATCGGATGTCGTGTTGTAGGGCGGGCCGTACCCGGCCGTGTCGCTGGTGCCGGCCAGTTCGGCAGCCGCCGTTGCCACGAAGTCTGCCGGTGCCGCCGTCGCCCACGATTTGAGGGTGACACCAGGTTCATCCGGTGAGCCGACGACAGCCGACAGCCCCAGCACGAGCAACCCGACGACCATCATGGCAATGGTGAGTTCCTTGAACAGGTCATACTCCAGCGTCCGGCCGCGCCACGGCATGCGGGCCAGCTCTTCGCTCCGGCCTGCGGACTCCTGCCGCCTCTTTGTTCTCACGGCCGGCCTACGTCCCCGGAGGCCGGGTCGGGCGCGGATTCCGCGGCCCCGGTGCCCCGAAGCTGGGCGTCGCCAGCCGCGGCGTCCAGGGGCGGCGCCACCCCGTGCACGCGTACCAACACAACGTGGAAGGCCACGACCAGGGCAACGGCCAATGGCAGCAGGGTGATGTGCCACATCAGTATCTGTCCCAGGTCGGCCACGTTGAACCACGCGCCCACACCGACGGCGTTGAGGGCATCCTTGGCTTGGAACGCGATCCATTGCGAGTCAAAGTTAGTCTGCACCAGGTAGCCGGTGAAAGCCGTCACGATCGAAACGACGAACGCGATCATCCCCGTGATCCAGGTCAGTACACGCCCGCCCCGCCAGGCAGCCATCCAGAACTTCCCCCACAAATGGACGACCATGAACATAAAGAAAAGCTCAACACTCCACAAATGAGTGCTGTTGATGAAATGGCCCAGACCGGACACGTGGTACCAGGCAGGACCGTTCAGTGCCAGAACACAGCCGGAGACGATGACGTAGGCCAAGGACGCGATCGCCCCCATGCCAAACACGTAAATCCAGGAGGACACGTAGCTCGGCTGATCTTCCGGCAGCAACTTGTCCGGCGGAATACGCCGCAGCAACCAGCCGCGAGTCCTGCCCGTCCAGGTCGAGTAACGCTCAACCTGGCCCGAAGAATCACTCGCCGCGGTCATTTTCTTCCCCTTCCGCGGGGGAACGGAAGAACCAGGGCCAAAACGAACAAGACAACCATCGCCGCGATGACAATCAGATTGCCAAGCTGGATCAGAAAATCCCCCCAGCCCACGTACATCCCTTCAGCCTGGACCGCGGCTCTCACTGCGAATCCGCCCATCTCTGCCTTCCGCCTCCATTCACTGACGAATCACGCCATCGAACCGACACTCCGAATGGACCGGATCCGCCCATCGGACCGCATATCCACCCAGCTCAGATTGTTGTCCTGCCAGGTCCCCTGCGGCAGGGTCCAAGGACCCACCACAGGAAAAGACGGGGGCCTTTCTTCCAGGCCAGGGGCATGAACCCGGAAGAGGACGGCAAGGGGACCTCACGCTGCACGAATACCCAATCCGCGCCGTGCAGCCATCCAAACCGCACGGAAGCTCCGCAGCGGGCCGTCCCGAGTCCAAAGACCCTGCCCCAAGGCGTGCGCAAGACAGAGACTTGGTCATGAGGAGAGGAGCACGAAATGATGTATGGCTACGGTGGTTGGGGTGTCTGGAGCTGGGCGGTCATGGGCATCATGATGCTCCTGTTCTGGGGAAGCGTCGCCCTTCTCGTCTTTGTCCTTCTCCGCAGGACAAGGACCGGTTGGGACGGCTGGGGCGGGCACTACCCGCCGGGCCCGGGACACGATGACCCGGAGCGGATCCTCAGCCAGCGGTTCGCCCGGGGCGAGATCGACGAAACCGAATACAAAGCCCGCCTCGAAGCCCTCAGGCACAGGCCGTGAGGCGAAGGGGCAGGGCATCCGAGACGGACATGCGCAGGGGTATGTTGGGCGCCCCGATGATGCCCGGAGCCATGCAGCTGTCCGCGGACAAGACCTCGGTTCAGCACGGCCAAGTGTCTTTCACCGTAACGAACCCGGGATATCTCCCGCACGAGCTTCTCGTCCTCCACCTTCCTGCGGGACAGGCCCCAGGTCGCGACCATCCGAGCACGGCCCCATCAAAACCATCGCCCGGCTGGCACTTGACTGACGTTCATCGTCAGAACCGGCAGGGGCACCGCCGTCAGGGAGACCACGCTGCTTGCTGTCGCTTCCGGTCCCGGATAGTCCAGGCGATGAGGGCAGCGAAAGCGATCACCGCTAGGGCGGCGGAAAGCCCGACCATGACATCAATAGGCAGCAGGTAGACCAGGACGGCCCTGGTGCCGGCTTCCGCAAACAGTCCCACACCCCAGACTATGGAGACCTTCAGGTGCCAGCGGTGCGCCGCCGGATTGCTGTGGAAGTCCCGGTCGATGTCGGCGGCGCGTTCGGGCCTCCAAGTCTTGACCGCGTCCACGGTCAGGGGATGTCCCAAGGCCGCAAAAACGAGGAATGAAATACCCAGCCCACCGGTGATGGCCGAATCCTTGAGCAGGAGAAACCGCGGGTCGCCGGTGAGGAAAGACAGAACGAGGCCGAGCCCGAAAACAATGACCATCAGCATGGCAAACGGGTTCAGCGAATGCCGCTTCAACGCGGTCCACAACAACCGGCAGCCGGCGGCTCCGGTCGCCGCCAGCAGCGCTGCCCAGTCGGTGGCGCGGGCCAGGTGCAGAACGTAGTAGACAGCCAGCGGCAGCCCCACGTCCCATGCCAGACCGCGGACCAGCGTACGCATCATCAACACGGGACGTTCCTGTCCTGAAGCCTGCCCAGCGTTCATCGGGGTGCTCCATCCATTTCCGTATGCGGGCTGTTGCAGCAGCGCACCGGCTTCAGCATTCATTCCATCAAGACGATCAACGACCACCAAGTCGGCAGCTCGATCGCGAGGCGTGCCATCCGCTTCCCGGGCCCGGCGAGGCAAAGCCGAGGGCCGTTTCCGGACACCGAGCCGTTCCGCTGGCCCGGTCCGGGGCAATCACCGTCACCGGTACCTCGCTGGAACCGGTGACCACCGGAGCCGCCGATTCGGCTTCCCTTACGCTCACAATAAACAGTTCACTCTCCGGCACCGCCATGCTAGGTCCGGGTTGGAAGCCACGTCAACAGGCAGAGTTCTTCCGGCCTGCACGGTCTGTGCAGGTAGCGAACACTCTAGTTACGAAGCTTGCTGATTATCTATGGTGGGACCAGTTGATTGTTGCGGGAGATCCGGGTTGCGGGAGGACATGCCGGCGTGGTTCGGGCATGCCTTTGCCGGTAACCTCCGCGGGCTCCGTGGCGTCGCGACGATTGGGGGAACACGAATGAATGCCATAACGATCATGGGTACTGGTCCGCGACGCAGGCATTCCCGCCGGCCCGTTTGCTGAGTCGGCCGCGATGACAAACGACGAGGAAGAATCTGCTCTACTCGCCCGGGCCCTTGAGCGACTTCGAGTCTCGCGCTTGCACTGGGTGATCCTTGTCGCAGCTTGTGTGGCTTTGGTGGTTCTGTTCGTGATGGCCGGCGCTGGGCTGTGGCGCTGGTGGCCATTGCGGGCGTGGATGATCCCTGCGCTGTTGATGCCTGTTCTCTTTGTGCTTTTGGCTGTCTTCTCACTTAAGGCTCCGGAACCTGTCAGAAAGCAATTGTGGGTTCGCCGTGGGGTCCTGCTTGTTCCGCCCCTGCTGCTATCCCTTCTCGTGGCGTGGGGATTCAGCGACCTCACCGGTTTCAGCGGAGGTCTTTACGCCGGACTGGGCGGCGGTATCGGCAGTTCTCTCGCCAACATCATGATGCATGGATGGCCCCGCAAACCAAACGCCGCCACATAAGAATCCCGTATCGGATCCGAAATCCCGCACGGTGCGGCTGACGAAAGGCTTCATCTTGAAAGTGTTCGCCTTTATATTTTCCTTGGTTATTGCAACCGGCTTAATGCTCGGCGGAACTGTTTTGATCTTTGTCCTCTCGCCGCACCACTCCACCGGACTGCAGTTATTGGCGAGCTTCGCGCTTACCGTGATGATTTACGGACCGCTAACGCTCGGTTCATTGACCTCCAACTGGAACGTGACGAGAACGGAGGGAAGCCAGAGGTTCTACAAACGGTGGCTGCGGGTGGTGATAGGGCTCGAATTCCTGGGTGCGATCGCCATCATTGCCTATACGGTGGCCGCGCAGTTACCTGCATGGATTCCCGTCCTGTTCATTGCCGGTGAAATCGCGCTTACCGGCATCAGCCTTCTCATCGGTCGTTTCCTCCTTCGCCATGATGAAACTCACCCGCAGCCGTCAAGGTGGGCGCCGATCACCCGGAAGGAGATCCGGCGGAAGATTGCGGTTGTCGCAATCACGTTCGCTGTCGTCTTTGCGGTGGCGCTTATGGTTTTCAGCGCATTCATCGACAGCAACAAAGGGGACTCACGGCCCGGTGTGGAAGCGCTCGTCGCGTTGGCGTTCGCATTGTTGGCCGCTGGCTTCGCATGTGTCATTGTCAGCCTGCCGTTAAGTCGGCGCCTGCGTGACGCAGTCGGCCGCGACCTCGGCACGATACGGAAAGTAGCAAAGGTCGTACTGAGCAATAAAAAACTCGACCTGGATCAGAGCGAGCAGGTCGCCGCCGCGAAATACGCTGCGGTCATCCCGACCACGCTTTCATTCATGCTTGGCTACCTCATCCTGCTGTATCTGGGGCTCGGAATTCAGCAGGTGCAACACCTTATTTCCGGGCAGGTAGACGCCTTCCAGCTTGGCTTTTCCGCCTTCCTGGTCATCGCACTCGTCACCATCATCCCGATCTACGCCGTCCGCATTCGACGGGCCCGGGTTTACGCGCGCAACCATGCGGACCTCCTTCCGCCGCCAGGCGCGGCCACTGCCGGTAGCACGAACCGTGCGTAAGTGGCTTTGGAAACCTCCGGTGTCAAGCCACGTCAAGCCGGTTTAGGCACAGGTTGGGTTCCCCCGAGGATCCTTGACCGGACGCCGCCCCACCTACAGCACGGTTGTCTCGTAAGGCGTTGTTTTCGCGAGACACGCTTTCGAATCGGGCGCGTTACGCGCAGTTCGCCCATCCACCCTCATCTTTTGCATGGAACCCGTTAGACCCGGCGCGATCCGAGGTTCTGCGTGATGGCCTTGGATGCGTTCATGAGCAGGTGCCCGATTGAGTCAGTTCGGTTGATGATCCGGGATGTGGGTGCGGAGACGTTCAGCACGCCGGCGATGTGGCCCATGCGGTCACGGACGGGCGCTCCGATGGAGGTGAGTCCGATTTCGACTTCTTCGGATGCAATGGAGTAGCCTCTGGCTCGCTCGAGGCGGATCCTTTGCAGGAGCGCAGCCAGGTTCTTCGGCGCACCGGAGGCCGAGGTGGGTATTTCCAAGTCGGCGGTGGTGAGTGTTTCGATGTGTTCGTCGTCGAAGTCGAACATCAGGGCCCGTCCGGAGGCTGTGCAGTGCATCGGGGACCGGCGTCCGACCCAGCCGCCGGCCTGGAGGGACTGCTGTGATTCTTCGCGTAGGACTGTGAGGGACCGGTTGCCTTCCTGGACGGACAGGAGGGCTACTTCCCCGGTTTTCGCGACCAGGGCCTGCAGGGCCGGCCTGGCTGCCTGGACGAGCGGGTAGTTTCCTGCGCCGGTGGACAGAATGCGCAGGTTCCATCCCAGCCGGTAGGTGCGCCGGTCCGGGTCCTGTTCGACAAGGCCGCTGCGTGAGAGGGCCTTGAGCATCCGTGAGACCTGGCTTCGCTCCTTGCCCACCGCCCTGGCAAGTTCGCTGACCGAGTGCTCCCCTCCTGCCCGTCCCGGGTTTTCGAACGCCAGCAGCAGTGCCGCCACCCGTTCCGCCGCACTATCGCCCATGCCGGCACTCCTTCATTTGTTGTTGTCACAGCAACTCGTTCCCTGCTCAAGCTTTGCCGAACATAGGGAAAAAGCGAAGTTATGTTGTTCAAGCAGCAACATGTTGCCGGGAACATGATCAGGCGGCCGTACCGTCGATGCATTGTGGTACGCATCACTGGAAAGGTTTAGAAATGACGGTCCTTCAGACAGAGACGTCCAGCGGCCAGGTTTTGTACGGTAAGCAGTCGAACCTCGCAGTGGACAACTTCGGCACCGCCGGCCGCACCGTGGCAGATGTGCCCGCCTTCGTGCGGAATTATGCTTTGGTGAAAGCCGCAGCGGCGCGGTCCAATGCCAAGCTCGGCGTCCTCACGCCCGACATCGCACAGGCGATCGAGGCTGCGTGTGCCGAGATCCTCGCCGGCCGGCACGCAACCCAGTTCCCGACCGCTCTGGTTCTCGGCGGCGGCGGGACCACGACGAACATGAACTTCAACGAAGTCATCGCCGCCCGGGCATCACAGATCGCCGGTGAGCCTGTCCACCCGAACGATCACGTCAACGCGTCCCAGTCGACCAACGACACCTATCCCACGGCCATGGCCTTGAGCATCCGGGAACTGTCCGAGAAGCCGCTGGAAGCGCTGACTGCTCTTGCCCGGGCCTTTGATGACAAGGCCTCAGAGTATGACACCACCCAGCGGCTTGGCCGGACCTGCCTTCAAGATGCCGTCGTCCTCACGGTGGGTCAAACGCACCGATCCCACGCCACAGCCATCCGCCGGGTCACCGAGGGGCTCCGGGCAGCAACAACGGAGCTGGATTCGGTTCCGATCGGGGCCACGGTCCTGGGAACCGGTATCGGAGCCCCGGAAGGTTACCGTGAGCTCTGCGTGCAGGAGCTGAGCAACGCCACGGGACGGCAGCTGACCGGATCAGCGGATCTCGTCGATGCCTTGGCCCATCTTGATCCTTACGCCGCGATCGCATCCGCGGGAGCCCGGGCGGCGATCACCATGGCCAAAATCGCCGCGGACCTCAGGTTCCTGTCCTCCGGCCCCGTGGGAGGGATCAGTGAAGTCACTCTCCCGGCGGTCCAGGCAGGCTCCTCGATCATGCCCGGCAAGATCAACCCGGTCATCCCGGAATTCGTCATGCAGCTCAGCTACCGCATCCGCGGCGCCGCCCACACCGTCGAATGCGCCGTCGCCGCCGGCGAACTGGAGCTAAACATCATGGAACCGGTCATCGTCGACGCACTGCTGAATATCTTCGACGACCTGACCGCCAGCGCGGGCACCTTCGCCCGCAAATGCATCCAGGACCTGACCTGGGACGGCCGGCGACTCCACGAAAACATCAACGCCGGTTTCGACCGATGGGTCCTCATGGCCGCAGAAAACGGCTACGACGCCACCACCCAGGAAGTCAAGAAGGCCCGCACCACCGGAACGGAGGCAACCCGATGAGCACCCAACAGATCGCCTACGAAGACGCCCCGCTGACCCGTTTCCACATCCGCGTCGCCGTCGCCGGCACCGGCGGCCAGTTCAGCGACGGGTTCGTCCTCGGCATCGTCGGCATCGTCCTGGCCTCGGCCACGGCAGCCTTGCACCTGACCCCGCTCTGGATCGGCCTGCTCGGCGCGGCGACGCTGGCCGGACTCTTCCTCGGAGCCATCATCACCGGCCCCATCGCCGACAGGATCGGCCGCCGCCGGATCTTCGGCTGGGACATGCTGGCCTTCGGAATCCTCTCGGCCCTGCAGTTCTTCGTCCAGGACGCCTGGCAGCTCCTCGTCCTCCGGCTCCTGCTGGGCATCGCCCTCGGCGCTGACTACGTGGTCAGCAAGTCCCTGGTCACCGAACACTCACCACGGCACTTCCGCGGCAGGCTGATGAGCTTCCTCGCCGTGGCCTGGGCCCTGGGATACGTCATCGCCTACCTCGCCGGGTTCCTGCTCTCCGACATCGGGCCCGACGCCTGGCGCTGGATGCTCCTTGTCAGCGCCGCCCCCGCGCTCATCATCTTCGGATTCCGCCTCGGCGTCCCCGAATCACCGCTGTGGCTCACCCGGCACGGACGCCTTGCCGAAGCAGCCGACGTCGTCCGCCGCCACGTCGGCCCCAACGTCGCGCCTCCTCCCACGGGCCCGGTCAACCGGTCCGGAGGCTTCGCCATTCTGTTCTCTGCCCAGTACCGGCAACGGACCATCGTCGGTGCAGTGTTCTACGTCTGCCAGGTCATCCCCTACTTCGCCCTGGGAACCTTCGCACCCCAGGTCATGGAAGCCCTCGGCGTGTCCGGCAAGCTCGCAGCCGGTGCCGCCTACAACGTGTTCCTGCTCGTCGGAGCCATCGTCGGCATGCTGATCATCGACAAGATCTCACGCCGGGCGTTCCTGATCGGCAGCTTCATCCTCGGCGCAGCCCTGCTGGCAGGGCTGGTCCTGTTCGCTTCCGTCAGCCCTGTCCTGGCCGTCGTTCTGTTCGCCTCCTTCGCCCTGGTCCTCTCTGCGGCAGCCAACCTCGAATTCGCCTACCCGCCCGAACTGTTCCCCACCGAACTACGCGCCTCAGGGGTCGGTGTCGCCACCGCATCCGGCCGCCTCGGATCAGCAGGAAGCACCTTCCTGCTCCCCGTCGTCGTCGCAGGCGCCGGCATTGACACCGCCCTCACGGCCTGCGTCGCCGTTCTCGTCATCGGCGCCCTCGTCTGCTGGCGCTGGGCACCCGAAACACGCACCGAATCGCTCGCAGCAGTCGACGAGGAGATCAAAACACCCGAGCACACTGAACGCCACCGGGCAGCGACGCACTGACCGGCCCCAGGAGCACAACCAGACGGGAGGCAGAACCAGCGGAGCACGCGGTTCTGCCTCCCCTCGTGTTGAGACACGGGCAGAAAGCAACCTTCGAGTTGCCCGATGCAAGGACATCCCCGATTGATCGACATGGAGAAGGTCGATAACGGCGCGGTAACGCCTTAAGGTGCACAATCGTTCGGCGCCATCACTTGCCTTGTGAGCGGCGGCTTCAGGCTCAAGCAATCGCCCGCTGGTGAGCCGGCTGCGAAGGAGAAGAACAGCCTGTAAAGGAGATCGCCATGTATGAAATTACGTCCTTCGCGGATTGGGGCCGGCCATGACCCGCCATCCGCTTGCTTGCATTGTCCCGCCTGATCTGCTGATTGAGCTGGCGCGCACCGAATCCGAGCAGCGCGATGCGCTGTTGTCCACTCTGGCGATCGACCAAGGCCTCCGGACCGCCAGGGCGGAGATAGCCGCCCGCACCATCGCCCTGCCTGCCACGCTGGCGCTGGCGACGGGAGGCGGCTCCCCCACCCGCAGGATCTACGATCAGGCGCATTCCAGTGACCAGACGCCGGGAACCCTTGTCCGCTCCGAAGGCGACCCGCCGACCGCTGATCCATCGGTGAACCAGGCCCATGACAACTTCGGTTACACGTACGCCCTCTACTGGGACATCTTCCACCGTGACTCGATCGACGGCCAGGGCATGGCGATCGAAGGATTGGTTCACTTCGGCACCGATTACGACAACGCGTTCTGGGACAACGCCGGGCACATGTTCTTCGGCGACGGCGATGGCAAGACACTCACTGATACGACCAAGGGCACTGATGTCATCGGCCATGAGCTCACCCACGGAGTGACCCAGCATGAGGCGAACCTGATCTACTCCGGGCAGTCCGGTGCTCTCAACGAGTCGTGCTCGGATGTCTTCGGCGAGCTGGTCGAGCAGTATCACCTGGGACAGACCGCAGAAGAGGCAGACTGGCTCATCGGCGCCGATATCGTCGGGCCGTTGCTCTCGCCCGCGCTCCGTTCCATGAAGGCGCCCGGAACCGCGAACCAGTACGACCGCCAGCCGGCGACGATGGACGGCTATGTCCAGACGGCGTCCGACAATGGCGGCGTCCACATCAACTCCGGTATTCCCAATCATGCGTTCTACCTCGTCGCCACGGCGATCGGTGGCACCGCGTGGGAGGCGGCCGGACAGATCTGGTACGACACCATCACCGATCCCCGGCTGCGGCCGAACGCGACCTTCAGCTCGTTCGCGGCTCTTACCCTGCGGGCAGCACGGACACGCTACGGAGCGGGCAGTGCTGAATCAGACGCGGTCAAGTCAGCGTGGGATGCCGTCAAAGTCCCGGTCCGCTGAGCCGCCCATGGACAAACTGCATATCAGGTATGAACGCTCCGGCGGGATCGCCGGAATCACGATGGCGGCAGAGGCCGCGGAGCCCGATCTGCCAGACGACGTTCTGACTATCGCCGCGGAGTTGCTCGGCGGTTCCTCCGGCGTCGGTACCCCTTCTACAGCCGAGCCGGACAAAGCGCCTGCGGCGCCCGATCAGTTCACCCATACCGTGCAGATATCGCGTGGCGGGGAGCGCCGGAGTTTCCATTGGTCTGACGCGACGATGCCGGAGGTGGTCCGGCCGCTTGTCGAGACCCTGGCACGGCGAGCCGAGCCCCTTTGACCGGAACGGCCGCGCCCGGCGCAGGAGAGCCGGTCGCAACAGGCGCCCATGGTGGCCCACTGTTGATTCTTGCTCCCGGAGAAACCGGGCCACCGTGCCGGCCAAACAACCAGCGATCCTGCCGGGCGCCGGTCGCGTCCGATCTTTACTCAAACTTGCGCGAAAACAGACGAAATCCTGACCCGTTTGCGAAAGGATCAGCACACCGACAAAGGAGTCCACGCCGTCCATCACGTTGGTGGCCGCACATCGATAGCAAGGCAAGCGCAATGACCAACAACGATCGTCCGGCAGAGGCTTCCGACGACCAAGGAAGTCGGGCAATCCCGGCGGCACCTTCGACGGGCACGCTGGTCATACACATCTGGAGCGAGGCAGGCCCGGGCTCAGGTTTCCGAGCCCGGCTGACCTATCGGAAGCAGGACGACGGCGAACCAGCCATGAGCTACTTCGCAACTCCGGCCGACGTCGTTAACGCCGTGCGAGAGTGGCTGGACATCCCGAGCGACCCGACTCACCCACGCTGAATCGTGGTTGGTTTGCAAGGTTCTGTTGTTGCCTAAAGGAACGGACGGGCCTAGTGGGAAGACATTCTTCCTCCGGGACTAGTTAAAAACGCCTCCGGCATTGACTTCACTTGGCCGACTACGGAAAGTCATTGCTAGATCTGCTCCGGCTTTCTGGTGCGTGCGGGGTTGGGGGGTGGGCTCATGGGCGGCGACAGCCGGCTTTTCCAATTGACGCTGCTCCAGACGTGGCAACTTCGCAGGGACAGCGTTGTCGTCCACCTGGCAGCAAGGCAGCAACGGCTCATCACCGCCCTGGCAATCTACGGCGCACGACGCCGGAGCTATCTCGCGGGTCTGCTCTGGCCGGAGCATTCCGAGCCGAACGCTCTCGAAAGCCTACGCGTTAGCGTGCATCTTGTGTCAAAACAGGCCCCCGGCCTCTTGGCCGTTGACGGACCGGTACTCGCACTCAGCGAATCCGTCGAGGTCGACCTCCATGGGGTGCGGAACCGTATCCGGCAACTGCGCGAAGTTGGGCCCGACGGGAACGTGGCCTCGTGTCTGCATCTTTTGCGGCACGCCGACTTGCTCCCGGATTGGTACGACGACTGGGTTGTCTACGAACAGGGCAGGTTGCACCAGGACCGGCTCCACGCATTCCACACCATCGCCAAAGCCCTGATGGCACGCCGCGCGTATGAAGACGCAGTCGAAGCGTTGGAAGCAGCCCTGGACCTTGAACCGCTCTACGAAAGCGCCGTGGGGATGCTCATCCAAACCCAGATACAGCAAGGCAACACTGCCGCCGCGTTCCACGCCTTCGAGAAGTACCGGCTGAAACTGAAAGCGGAAATGGACCTCGACCCCTCGGATGCCGTGCGAAGCCTACTCGGATAGTCCCGCGTGCGCGGCACTTTACGATGCATTCATGACCCAACTCCTCTGGCGCCGCTATGCTGAGTGGCCTCTTGTCATTGCCGCCGTGCTTTTTGTCGTTGCCTACTCCGTCCAGGTCATCGGCAATGTGCCTGAACGCGCTGCCGGCCCGATCGAGGCGATCGTCTGGATAACGTGGGCGCTCTTCGTTGTTGACTACCTTGCGAACTTGGCTCTGGCCCCGGCCAAGGCGCGGTGGTTCATACGGAACCTGCACGAACTTGCCATACTGGCCCTCCCCGTCCTAAGGCCCTTGCGCCTGCTTCGGCTGGTGACCCTCCTTAGGGTCCTCCATGGCGCGGCCGGGAACGCGCTGCGTGGCCGCATCGTCACCTACGTGCTCGGCTCGGCCGTCCTCCTGACCTACGCCGGCGCGCTGGCTGTCCTCGACGCCGAAGAGAACGCACCCGGGTCCAACATCACCAACTTCGGCGACGCCCTGTGGTGGGCGCTGACGACGATAACAACGGTTGGCTACGGGGATCACTACCCCGTGACGATGCTCGGGCGTTTCGTGGCTGCCGGCCTCATGATCGGAGGCATCGCCGTCTTGGGTGTAGTCACCGCGTCGGTAGCCTCGTGGCTGGTCGAACAGGTCGCTAGCGAGACAGCGGCGGAAGTCGAGGCAGCAGACGCGCCATTGCGGGACGAGGTCGTCCGACTCTCCGAGCAAGTCGAGCGCCTCACCGCCCTGCTCGATTCCAAATCAATGGAATGAAGTCGAAACCTACGAATGGCAGAACCTACAGACCGGACATCAGGTTGAGGACAACAATCACGGAGCCAAGGACAATCCAGATGACCGCCACGACGCGGACCTGAGTGGTGCCCCGCACAGTCCACCACACAAGATCGGCACTGGCCGAAAACCACGTCCGGATCTTCGCAGCCTGACGCGCCAGGGGCCGTGCGACCACCCAGCTAAGAAGTCCCCCGGCAATTACCAGGAGGCCAAAGAACACTCCGGGAGCCATCACCTCACCCCTAATGATCACCTTGCGGATTTTGCCTGATTTGCCGCATGTCCCCGATGATCAAGAGTATGCTCCTGCTGTTGGGGGGAGCCGGGCTGTGCATGCTCCTATCAGTTCAATCAGGAGCAACCGCCGTGGATAACCAGTACCAGACCTCACAAGAGCCGTCACCGCAGTCAGCCTTCCCGGCTCAGCACAGGCCATGGCCCCCCGCCGGGGCTGTCGTGACCGTTGGCGACTGGCTTCGCCAATCCGTTTGACGCACAGCGCTCGGTTCGATGGCGTGTCTCGGTCGGTATCGCGTGTCTGATCCTCGCCGCCACCACCGCGTTTGTCGCCTACCTGAATATCGCCTCGGTCATCCGGGTGGTCAACAGCGTCGAAGCCGACGGCGGCTACATCCGCGAGGGCGGGATGACCGCTGCCGTGCTGATCATCGCGGCCTACTGCCTCGTCGCCGTTGCCTATTGCGCCGTGGGCGTCTGGGGTATCGTCGCGCGGCGAAGCGCCTCGTCCGTCCCGGTGATCGCCACGATCGTCGTCTCGGGTCTTGTCTTCATCGCCGTCGTGGCGATGCTCGCTGAGTCCGCTTCGGCGGGCAGCACCCTGCACTTCGCCGGAATTGCCTCGAATGTGGTCATCATTATGCGCTCAATCCAAGTCCTCCGGTCGAAGAAGGCAGTCCAGGTACCCACCAACACCGGCGGCTGGACACCGTTGTCCCGTTAGCAACGTGACTCCTGCACCTTCGGTCATGGCGAATGAGTCGAGGTCCACGGCATAGGCTTGGCCGGTAATAGGACGGGCCGGTGCCGGTTTCTGCGCGGCGGTGAACCTGACGGTTCTCGGCGTGATCATCTCCAACGCGGTGACAACCAGCACCGCGGCTGTGCTCGAAGCGATGGCTCCCCCATCAGGACGCCTCGGGCTGCCGGCTTCGGGGTCAACGCCTCGCTCATCCTCGGCGCCGTCGCGCGGGGAAATCCCTGACCGGCCCTGGGTACGGGAAGAACATCTTCCGCCGGAATGGCCTCTCCGGGCTGCGCAAAGCCGCCCCCGCCTTCCCGCTCCGTCAACCACGCTGCGGAAGCCGATGCCGGTTCGCTGATCGCGGGCATGGCGCCGCTTGGTTAACCATTCCTGGTTTACTCACCGCCCGACCCGGAACCGCAACCGGGTGAAGCACACTCGCGACGTCATCGGACGAGCCGCGTATTGTCAGCGCATGCCTTGTGGGGGACACCCCATGCTTGGCCGCCTTCTCCGCCGTTGATTGGACAGTGAGTGAAATGCTTTCCACCTGGGGATGCCTTCGAACCCGGATAGAGCTGGCGCGGCGCAGGGAAGCAGCCGGGAGCCATACCGGCGGCCGGTGGAAGGCTGCCGGCGTCTGTGCCGCGATGGTCCTTGCTGTCCTGACGGGCTTTGGTGTTCCCGCCCATGCCGCCGCCAATACCGTCATCTCACTGACTTTCGATGACAGCAACGCGGATCAGTTGACTGCTGCCGCCACGATGAAGAACCTTGGCCTTCACGGCACCTTCTACACCGTCTCCGGGTGGATCGACCAGCCAAGCTACTTGACCTCGGCCAACCTGCAGCAACTGGCAGCCGACGGCAACGAAATCGGCGGTCACACGGTCACCCACCCGGACCTGATCAACCTGACTTCGGATGAGGTGACGCGCCAGGTCTGCAACGGCCGGGTCGCCCTGATGAACATGGGCTTCAAAGTCACCAGCTTCGCCTACCCCTTCGCTGACCAGAATGCCACTGTGCAGACCATCGTGAAGAATTGCGGCTTCAACAGTGCACGCGGGCTCGGTGACCTCTACAGCAAGGATGACCCGGGTCTGCCCGCCGCTGAGAGCATCCCACCCGCCAACGCCTATGACACCGCGGCGCCCGAGGAAGTGGACAGCACCTGGACCCTTCAGAACCTGGAGAACAGCGTGACCAAGGCCCAGGCCGCCGGCGGTGGCTGGGTCCAACTGACGTTCCACCACATCGCCACAAACACCGATCCGACCCTGACCATCAGCCCCACCCTGTTCAACCAATTCGCCTCATGGCTGGCCCAACAACAGAGCGCCGGCAGCGTTGCCGTGAAGACCGTTGACCAAGTCATCGGCGGCGCAGTCCAACCAGCCGTCCTTGGCCCTGCCGCGCCACCGCCGCCCCCGCAAGGCACCAACATGATCCAGAACCCCAGCCTGGAAACACTTACCAGTGGCATCCCGCAGTGCTGGGCAGCGGGCGGATACGGCACCAATACGCCAAGCTTTTCCGTCGTCTCGCCCGGCCACACCGGCAACAATGCCGAATTGCTGACGATGAGCGGCTATGTCAGTGGTGACGCGAAACTCTTGCCTGCCCTGGACCTTGGCGGCTGCTCACCCACGGGCACTCCCGGCCATGTCTATCAGCTCAGCGCTTGGTACAAATCCAACGTCATCACCCAATTCGAGGTCTATTACCGCATCGGAACCGGGTACTGGACCTACTGGACCGCAAGCCCGTTGTTCAACGCGAGCAGCAACTGGACGCAAATAACCTGGACCACTCCCGCCCTTCCGGCAGGCGCATCCGGTATCAGTTACGGGCTGAACATCCAATCCAACGGCTCCATCACCACGGACGACTACTCCATGATCGACGTCACGCCGGCCGGATCGACGGCGCCTGTGGCTCCTACGGGGGTGACCGCGACGGCGGGTAACGGATCCGCCGTCGTGTCCTGGACGGCGCCGAACAACGGCGGTTCGGCGATCACCTCGTACGCCGTGACCCCGCATGCGGGCACCACGGCACTGACCCCGGTCACCGTGACCGGCAACCCGCCCGCGACGACGGCGACCGTCACCGGGCTGACAAACGGTACCGCCTACACGTTCACCGTCACGGCAACCAACGCGGTGGGCACGTCGCCCGCGTCCGCGGCGTCGGCACCGGTCACACCGATGGCGGCAGCGGCGGCGCCTGCGGCTCCGACTGGAGTGACTGCGACGGCGGGTAACGGATCCGCCGTCGTGTCCTGGACCGCGCCGAACAACGGCGGTTCGGCGATCACCTCGTACGCCGTGACCCCGCATGCGGGCACCACGGCACTGACCCCGGTCACCGTGAGCGGCAACCCGCCCGCGACGACGGCGACCGTCACCGGGCTGACGAACGGCACCGCCTACACGTTCACGGTCACGGCAACCAACGCCATCGGCACCTCCCCTGCGTCCGCGGCGTCGGCACCGGTCACGCCGACGGGGACAACAAGTTCGACCATCACCAACGGTGGCTTCGAATCAGGGCTCGCTTCGTGGACCACCGGAGGCGTCCGGGCCCCTGTTGCCTCCACCGTGGCCCATACCGGCACCGGCTCGGCGCTGCTGGGCCTGGCCTCGGGCGCGGAGCCTTTGGGTGACAGCAGCCTGTCCCAGACCATCACCGTCCCTGCCACCGGAACCTCCACGCTGAGCTTCTGGTACCAGCCGCACACCGCGGACGACACCTGCAACACCACTACGTGCCGGTACGACTGGATGGAGGCCCAGGTCCGTTCCACCAGCGGCACCACCCTGGCCAGCCTGTTCAAACTCAACAGCAATTCCGGGACCTGGACCCAGCTCACCGCGGACCTGTCCGCGTACAAGGGCCAAACCATCACCCTCTGGTTCAATGTCCACCTCGACGGCGCCAACCCCGCCGATGACACCTGGATGTACCTCGACGACGTCACCCTCACCAACACCCAAACCACCGCGACGGCACCCGCGGCTCCCACCGGGGTGACCGCGACGGCGGGTAACGGATCCGCCGTCGTGTCCTGGACCGCGCCGAACAACGGCGGTTCGGCGATTACCTCCTACGCTGTCACCCCGCATGCGGGCACCACGGCACTGACCCCGGTCACCGTAACCGGCAACCCGCCCGCGACGACGGCCACCGTCACCGGACTGACAAACGGCACCGCCTACACGTTCACCGTCACGGCAACAAACGCGGTGGGCACGTCGCCCGCGTCGACGCCGTCGGCACCGGTCACACCGACCACAGGGACAACAAGCTCAACCATCACCAACGGCGGGTTCGAATCAGGCCTCACCTCCTGGACCACAGGAGGCGTCCGGGCACCTGTCGCTTCGACCGTGGCCCATACCGGCACCGGCTCGGCGTTGCTGGGCCTGGCGTCCGGAGCGGAGCCCTTGGGCGACAGCAGCCTGTCCCAGACCATCACCGTCCCTGCCACGGGAACCTCCACCTTGTCGTTCTGGTACCAGCCGCACTCCCAAGAGGACGCGTGCACCGGCAATGCCTGCCCGTACGACTGGATGGAAGCCCAGGTCCGCACCACCAGTGGCACCACCCTGGCCAGCCTGTTCAAACTCTGCAACAACAACGGCACCTGGACCCAACTCACCGCGGACCTGTCCGCGTACAAGGGCCAAACCATCACCCTGTGGTTCAACGTCCACCTCGACGGATCCACCCCCGCCGACGACACCTGGATGTACCTCGACGACGTCACCCTCACCAACGGCTGATTCCGCGGGGAGCGGGAACCCTTTCATGGGCCCCCGGCAGTCACGCGCCGTCCGCCTCCAAGCAATACGTGAACGTAAACTGGACCAGTTGACCGGGTCGGGCCGGGCTCGGCTAATTTCACCAACTCCCTCTGGATTGGAATGATGGCGTTCCCAACGCGAGGATGCGGCCCACGGGAATCGTGGTCCGCCCCACCTCCAGCGAGGGCGTGCTGCTCCGCCTAGTGGAGACTCCCGCATGGTGCCGGCACGATGTGACCGGACTTAGCTATCTGCAGATCGACGACGAGGGCTCAGGCCGCGCTCCGCCAGGCCACACTCTCGTTCCGGACACGTAAGGATTCCACCCGCGACCGCGCGGGCCCGCATTGGCATGATGGGGTCATGTCATTGCTCCCGGAAAACCAACCAGAACACCGCGCACGGATTGCAATCATGGGCGGCACCGGCCTGTACAAACTGCCAGGGGCCGTCGTGCTCGACACGCTCGACATCCCGACGCCGTTCGGGCCTCCCTCCAGTCCCGTCACGGTCGCTCGGCTGGCGGCACCGGACGGCCCCGGCGGCCGTGACGGCGACGACGGCGGCCCTGTGGTGGCATTCCTGAGCCGGCACGGCCGCCAGCATAGCGTCGCCCCGCAACAGATCAACTACCGTGCCAACCTCTGGGCCCTCAAGAGCCTGGGCGTGGAGGCTGTTATCTCCTCCGCGGCCGTGGGCGGACTGGTTTCCAGCCACGGAACCGGCACTTTTGCCGTACCGGATCAGGTCCTGGATAAGACGTGGGGCCGGGCGGACACCTTCTACGACGGCGCGCTGGCCGCCGGGGTACAGCACCTGCCCGCCGCCGAGCCCTACAGCGCACCGTTGCGCTCCGCCCTCATCGCGGCCTTGGAGCGCCAGGGGGAAGACTTCGCCGGGACGGCCACCCTGGCCGTGATCAATGGTCCGCGATTTTCCACCAAGGCCGAGTCCGCTGCCTTGGTCCAGTCCGGCGCGCATCTGATCAGCATGACCCAATACCCGGAACCGATGCTCGCGGCCGAGTTGAACATGCACTACGCCGCGCTGGCATTCATTACCGACGCCGATACCGGGCACGACGGCTCCGAACCCGTGACGGCGGAACTGGTGCTGGGCCGCCTGGCGGCGGCACAACCGCGGATCCTCGCGGTACTGTCCCACGCGGTGCGGAATGTGTCCGCGGAGATGGCCGCCGGGGAGCCAGCGGACGACGTCGGGCCGTGGCGTATGGCGCTCATGCCGGCGGCAGCGGTGTCCACCGTGATGAACGCGGCCGGCCACGCCAGCGACGGCCAGAAACGAACAGGTTCGTGAGGATTCTGGTTACCGGCGGGGCGGGTTTCATAGGCAGCCATGTCGTCGAAGCCGCGGTGGCCCGCGGCTGGGAGGTCCGGATCCTGGATTCACTGGATCCGGCGGTGCACCCTCATCGGCCGCCTGGAATGCCGGGCGTGCCCCTGCTGGTGGGCGACGTCGGAGACCCAGCCGCCGTGGCGGAAGCGCTGGCGGGAGTCGACGTCGTCGTCCACCAGAGCGCCAAAGTGGGCCTCGGCGTGGACTTCTTCGACGCTCCGGAGTATGTCCGCAACAACGATCTGGCCACGGCTGTGCTCCTGGCGGGTATGGCCGCCTCCGGCATTAATAAGCTTGCCCTGGCTTCGTCCATGGTGGTCTACGGTGAGGGCGCCTACACCGATTCGGCAGGCAGGCCGGTGCGGCCCGGCACGCGTCTGGTGGAGGATCTGGAGCACGGAATCTTCGAGCCCCGCAACCCTGCCACCGGCGAACTGCTGCTGCCGGCCCTGGTCGGCGAAGACGCGGCGATGGATCCGCGGAACGTCTACGCAGCCTCCAAATTGGCGCAGGAGAACCTTGCTTCCGCGTGGGCGCGCTCAACCGGGGGCACCGCCGTCGCGCTCCGGTACCACAACGTCTACGGTCCGCGGATGCCCAAGAACACCCCATACGCGGGCGTGGCCAGCCTGTTCCGCTCCGCGCTGGCCCGGGGGGAGGCAGTGCGGGTTTTCGAGGATGGAGGCCAGCGCCGCAGTTTCGTCCATGTCAGGGATGTTGCCGAGGCAAATCTGTTGTCCATTGACGCGTTGGTGGGAGGCCGGATTGCCTCGGGCAGCCTGAGGGCATACAACATCGGCGCCTCAGAGGTGCACACCGTAGGGCAGGTGGCGACAGTCCTGAGTTATTTTGCCCGGGGACCCGAGCCGGTGGTCACCGGAGAATTCCGGCTAGGCGACGTCCGTCATATCACCGCCAGCTCCGCCCGGGCCCGGGCCGAGCTGGGATGGATCCCCAGCCATGGCTTTGAAGACGGAATGCGCGAGTTCGCCACCGCACCGCTACGCGGGGATCAGGGCTAAGGCGTAGAAGGGCAAACGTCCCGGTTCCGTAAGGAATTCCGCCTGTCGCACCGGGCCTGTGGATTCTACGGTCAAAGGGTGGAGAAAGAGCAAAGCGGTTCACGCGGTCCGCACGATGAAAGGGTCATGGCCGGCATTCCCAACCGACCGGCCGACGACGGCGGTGAACCCGCCGCGCTCGTGGACGTGGTGTTGCCATGCCTCAACGAACGTTCGGCTCTTCCAGAGGTGCTGGGAGCTTTACCGCCCGGATACCGCGCGATCGTCGTGGACAACGGATCAACCGACGGCTCCGGCGCCCTGGCCGCCAGTCTGGGGGCCACCGTCGTCGACGAACCACGGCGCGGCTTTGGCGCGGCAGCGCATGCCGGACTGCTCGCGGCCACGGCGGAGTTTGTGGCCTTTTGCGATTGCGACGGTTCGCTGGACCCCGCCCAATTGGCCCCCATGCTTGAGCTCGTGCGCACAGGCCGTGCCGATCTGGTGTTGGGCGCCCGGCGTCCGGCCCGCGGTGCGTGGCCGATCCACGCCCGCCTGGCGAATATGGCTCTGAGCCTGCGGTTGCGCAGGCTAACGGGGATCCCTGTCACTGACCTCGGCCCCCTTCGCATTGCCCGGCGCAGCACACTCCTCGGCCTGGACCTCAAGGACCGACGTAGCGGCTACCCGCTGGAAATGTTCCTTAAAGCGCATCGCGACGGTTGGCGCGTGGCCGAAGTTCCGGTCGCCTATGCTCCGCGACTGGGGAAGTCCAAGGTCACGGGGACCTTCCGTGGAACCGTCACGGCCCTCAGAGACATGGGGACCCAGCTGGCCACCGCGTCCCTCCATACTCCGGGGACGGCGCGTGAAGGACAAGCCGTTCGACCACCGGCCGATGCCCACGGAGCGAAGCCGTGAATCTCACCATCGCCGTCATTGCCAAAGAATGCCGCCCGGGCAGAGTCAAGACGCGCCTTACTCCCCCGCTCACCCCGGAGCAGGCCGCAGCCTTGGCCCAAACCAGCCTGAGCCAGACGCTGGAAACAGTGCGATCCCTTCCGGCGGCAAGGCGTTTGCTCGTGTTTGACGGCACGCCGCATAAAAGGGACGCTGCTGGTTTTGAAGTATCCGCCCAAGGCTCAGGCGGCCTCGACGAACGCCTGGCGGCAATCTGCTTGCTCACGGCTGGTCCCCTGCTGATTCTGGGCATGGACACGCCCCAGCTAAGCCGGGAGCAGTTGGCCCCGCTGCTGTCGGACTGGGCAACTCCAGCTTCGGGGCCGCATCGCGGCGCGTGGTTCGGCCCGGCGTCGGACGGCGGCTTCTGGGCGCTGGGCCTGTACCGGCCAGACGGCGGTCTGGTCCGCGGGGTGGACATGTCCACCCCTCAAACCGGCACCCGCCAATTGGCCCGGCTAACCGGTGCCGGCCTGGACGTAGGACTGCTTCCGGTCCTGAGGGATGTGGACTACTTTGCCGATGCTGTGGCTGCCGCGCAGGCATGCAGCGGAACCCGGTTTGCCCTCGCCGTGAAGCGCGCGAGCATGGGATTGCCGGCGGCGGGCATGCCATTTGGGGTGCCGTCCCCGGCCGCACCCACTTCATGGGGTTCCTTGCGATGAGCATCCACACAGTCCACCGAGATCGCGGCGTCCGGTCCGACGCTTTTGCTCCGGGCTTCCGCACGCGTGCCCTGTTTGGACAGGCACTATTTGGGCAGGCTCTATTTGGACAGGGCGGGCACGAGCCCTACGCCCGTAACCTGCCCCTCGGCCTGGGGCGCCTGACATTGCGTCCGGAACCAGGCTTGCAAGAGTCAATCGGGCCCGTCCACTTCAACATGCTCGGCTGGTCCGCCCCGGCCACCGCGGGCGAACGCGAGCTGCTTCGCACCCTCCGTGGGCCAGTCCTCGATGTCGGTTGCGGCCCAGGCCGGATGCTTGAAGCTGCGCAGGAATTGGGCCTGGCATCCATGGGCGTCGATTCGAGCCCGGCCGCGGTGAAGCTGGCCACCGACCGGGGCGGTGTGGCCATCCTGGGCTCCATCTTTGACCCTGTCCCGCACGAGCGAGGTTGGGGTTCGGCCCTGTTGCTCGATGGCAATATCGGCATCGGCGGAAACATCCGGGCGCTACTGGAGCGAGTTGCCTCATTGCTCGCCCCGGACGGCCAAGTGCTGGCGGAGGCCGAAGCCCCGGATTTCCTCGATGTGGCCTATTTGGCGGTACTGGAGGATTCAGACGGACGTGCCAGCGCGGCCTTTCCCTGGGCCCGTGCCGGCGCGAAAGCGCTCGCCTTCCACGCCGCCCGGGCGGGGCTGGATGCCGTGGCCGCCCGGACCGTTCAGGGCCGGGTCTTTCTGACCTTGGAACGACGGCCGTAGAGCCCGACGGCGGCCACAACAGTCGCCGCGGCCACCGCCAGGACCACCCAGAAGACAACCAGGGCCAGCAGATAGTCTCCCTGCAGGACGGTGCTGTTGGCGCCGCTGCCCGGCCCTGTTGGCTGGAGCACTTGCTGGGCACGGATCAGCGGGGCCGCCGCCAACGTCACCAACGCCCCCACAAGAAGGGCCCCTCGCACGATCCCCTGTTGAACCGGACCAAGCCCATACGTCAACCTCGACAAGCCGCCGCCGGCCAACGTTGTCAACGGAACCAGCAGGCCGTCGTGCACCAACAACGCCACGGCAAGCCAGACCGCCACACCGACCAGCTGCACAGGCGGTACGTTGGCCAGCAATCCGAAGAGGGCATAACCGAGGACTGCCAGGCCCAAGGCACCCAAGGCTGCGCGGACCCACCAGACAGTCCCGCGTTTACCGGGCGCCGACGGAGTCAGCAAGGGCAACCGCATCAGATCACCTCCACTTTGTGCACCCATTTAGTCTGCAGGACCCCCGGGCGGCCGGGTGCAATGATCCGCGCCGGATAGCCATGGTCGAGGTCCAGGGGTTCGCCGTTGAGCTCGAGCGCCAGCAATGTCTGCTCGTCCTGGCTGTACGCGGCGGGCATGAAGGATCGCCCGTAGACTCCGCCTTTCTCCATGCTGGAGATCTGCAGCTCGGCATCCACCGGCGCGCCCACCGTTGCCATCAGGTCCCGGATCCTGACACCGCGCCATTGGGCTCCCTGGCTCCAGCCCTCCACGCACGCTATTGGCAATCCGTAGCTGTACTGCGGCAAGGCCGCGAGCTGCGCCAGCGTGAAAGTCTTCTGCACCGGCCCCGCGGACACGGTCAGCACCCAGTCGGGGGCCAGCGCAGCGTCCGCCACGCCTGCCTGGGCCGCGGTCCTGTTGATGGGGACGGCCTGCGGGCCGGTATCCATTCGGCGCGGCGCGAAGACGTTCAGGCCCGACAGCCAGGCGAAGGACTGGCCCGCAGTCGTCAAGACGACGACGCCGGTGCCGGCGGTGATTGCCGCCAGGAACCCCCTGCGGCTCCAGCCGTGCCCGGTTCCAACCTTCGCGGTGACCGGAACGGTTTTGCTGTCCGGCGCTCCCGTTTCAGTCTCCGCGGCGATAGCGGTCCCGTCCGAGCGACGGCTCCAATGGGCCAGGATGAGGGGCATCTTGACAGCGATGTGAAGTGCCAAAGACCCGATGATGACCCAGGCCAGCCAATAGTGGACATCGCGGAAGGAAAACGGCCAGGGATACCACTGGAAACTGTTGAGCAGGCCGATGGTGACTTCCACCAGCGAAGAAGCCACAAAAAGCGCAATCGAGGCCCGTTCCAAGCCGTGCACCACGGACTTCAGCGGGGGCCAACGCAAGAGTTCGGGATACACGGACCACAACTTGGCTACCAGGAGCGGGATGGAAGCTATCCCGGTGGTGACGTGGATGCCCTGCGTAGCCACGTACAGCCACACGGGGCGGGTAGGGAAAAACATCCAGGCCGGCGGATCCTGCAGAAGGTGGCTGAACAGCCCGGTCAAGAAGCAAACAGTGAAGGCAAGGCCGAGCCAACGGCCCAGCACCACTGTTAGCCGCCTGCTTCGCAAGGGCGAGGAGAACCGTCCGTTCACCGCTTCCATCCGCCGTTGGAGGAAAGTGGTCAATCTGTCCATACCTCGATCAGACCACCAGGAACCTCCCGTCGTCCCGGTCCAGACCTTACGAAAGGCAAACAGTCCCTTGGATTGATCGCCCGCCAGCCCGCAAGTGGTGCAGGATCGAGGGGTGGGCGAAACAACACCCCGGCGCGCGCCTGGACGCCACGAGTCCGGCCCAGTCGAAAGCAGCTCGTCCGGGAGCAGCTCGCCGGGAATACGGCCTCTGCAGACCGGTACTGTGGCCGCGGCGGTGGCACTGGCTCTGGTCGCATTGTTGGCCGGGATCATCTGGTGGACGGTCACCAACGATCCAGCCGCGGAGTGGGTGTCCCCCGTTGGCGCGCTGGCCGCCTGGACCGTCTTCATCCCGGCAGCCTTGGTGGCGCGCCGGATCCACGCGCGGTACGCGGCCGCCGTCGTACTCCTGGGCACGCTATTGGTGGGAGCCGCCGCGATCGCCGCACCGCCGACCACCAGCAACGACTCCGCACGCTATGCGTGGGACGGCATCGTCCAAAAAGCCGGAATCTCCCCATATGCGCACGTTCCGGCGGACGAGGCGCTCAAGCCGCTGCGGCCAGCCTGGCTGTTCCAAGACGCCGGACCGGACGGAACCTGCCATACAAATCCCTTCCCGACCGGCACGGAGACTACTACCAACATTCCCGGCGGGAGCACTCTGTGCACGGCCATCAACAGGCCCGCCGTGCCCACCGTCTACCCGGCGGTGGCAGAGCTCTATTTCCTGGCCGTGCGGCTCCTCCCTGGTTCCGAGGTCGGGTTCATCGCCTTCCAGGCGGCCGGGCTGCTGCTCAGCGTGGCCATAACGGTGGCATTGCTGGCGTTCCTGCGCCGCACCGGAAGGCCCGCGCACCAAGCCGTGTGGTGGGCTTGGTCCCCGCTGGTGGCCTTTGAAGCAGTCAACGGTGCACACGTGGATGCATTGGGGACCGCCCTAGCCTTGGCGGCGGCGCTACTGCTCGTGGGCGGACGCACACTGGGTTCCGGAGTCGCCTTCGGCGCGGCAGTGGCCACGAAGCTCATTCCTGTGGTCAGCGTCCCGGCCTTGCTGTACCGGCGGCCAGTCCGCTTCGTCACCGCCGCCGTCGCCACGTTTGCCGTGGCGTACGTACCTTACCTCCTCGCCAGCGGTTGGGCTGTTTTGGGCTATCTGCCCGAATACCTTCGTTCGGAGGGGTACGACGGGCAGGACAGCCCGCGCTTCACCCTGTTGAAGCTGGTGCTCCCGGTCAGTTGGGCAGTGCCAGCCGCAGTGGTGCTGTTGCTCTGCGTGGCCTTTTACGTGTGGCGGACCACCGACGGCGTACAGCCTTGGAACGGGCAGGTCTTGATGGTCGGAGGAACACTGCTGATCGTCTCGCCCAGCTACCCCTGGTACGCGCTGCTGCTCCTGCCGTTCGTGGTGCTGAGCGGTCGTTACGAGTTCACCGCCATAGCTCCCGTGCTGGCCCTGATGTATTTCACCGGGGGTGAACCCTATGGCCAGCTCGCGGCGCGACTGGGGCTGGGCGCCGTCGTCGTGCTCCTGGTGGTTGCCACGGTGGTGAGACGGCGGCTCGGCGGTGCACATCCCCGCATTTAGACGTCGAACGCGAAAGGCCCCTCGCCCGCGTTGCCGGATCATCAGCGGGCCGCGGAACTCCGAACCATGCCGGCAACAACATCGCCAACATTTCGGCGGGCTTATGCGGCGCGATCGAAAAACCATCTGCTCACCGACCCCGTCACAGATCATGGATCGCAGGGGCGCTCCCAAAGACGCGGTTAGAGCGGGCGTCGTGCCGTCCATGACCGCCGAGGTGTGGCCGGGAGCACCCGAGCGAGTTCGCCAGGGCGTCAATCAACGAGGTCAGAACGGCCGGTCGAGCGCGTCGACGGCTTCGTCGATGAGCCAGGTGTTGTCCCGTTTGACCATTTTGAAGAGGTATACGCCTGTGGTGACGAGGTTCGCTTCCTTATCGATGCCATAGATCGCCGTGTATGAAACAACGATTGCTTCATCAACTGTCAGCCGCTCGACCAGAAAGTTCCCAACCAGATGACGGCGCTGGTCCGGTTGGGACTGCATCACCCCGTCCAACCAGGCAATTACGTTGTCGCGCCCGGTTTGATTGTGCAATGGCCCTTCGCCGAACTGGTAGGAGAAGCTGGCCGACTCCGTCAGGAGGCTTTCGATGACGTCCAGCCTGCGTTCGTCATACGCGACTGCATATCGTACTGCTGTCTCGTGGACAAGAAGCCGGTCGGCGAGCGCGCCCACATCGGCAGGCACGGTTCCGACGGTTTGGAGGTCAAGGACTCCTGCACTGTGGGCCCAGCCTGGAGTGCAGGTGTCAGGTGTCGTTGCGGTCATGGATTTGCCTTCGATAGAGCGGGCTGGAGGACCTCGGTGGCAAACTGTTCGATTGAGCGGGCCGGCTTGCCGAGTACTTCTTCGATAATGTGGGTGCGCGGCGCGAAACCACGGTCCCGATAACTTGCGAAAAGCCTGCGCATTCCTTCGGCGTAGTAGTCCGGCCAGTCGGGTGCCACGTCATCGCGCAGGACCATTGGCGCGTTCACGGCGCGGCCCAGCCGTTCGGCGACCTCGGCCAGCGTCACCGATTCGGGCCCGGTCAGGATGAGGCTTCCCCCTGCCGGGACATCGGCGACGATTTCGGCAACTGCAACGTCGGCCAGGTCCCTGGCATCTACTGCGGTGACGACGGCGGATCCCGCCGGGTAGAAGATCTCACCCTCGCGGACGTGGTCCAGTTGGGTGAGTATGTTGTCGAGCCACCAGTCCGGCCGCAGGGCCGACCACTGCATCGTGGAACGCCGGAGGCGGGCTTCGACCGCGATGTGGGCTGCCGCGCTCGGGACGGTGGGCCTGACGCCCGCGGCGTAGGACGACACCTTGACCAAACGCGACACGCCTGCCTCCTCGGCCGCCTCGACGGCGGCAAGCTCCCGCGAGGTCTGCTGCGGATGGAACGGCGTTGCAATAAAAAGCGTATCGATGCCTTTAAGGGCTGGACCGAGGGTCGACGGTTCGTCGAGATCCGCGTGGGCAAGTTCAGCGTCCGTTTGCTCCCGCAGACCGGCTGCCGCCGTCTCTGTCCGGACAAGTGCCCTGACCTGGTAGTCCTGAAGGCGGTCTATCACCAGGCGGCCGACCTTCCCGGTACCGCCAATTACCGCAATCTTCATGAATTCTCCTTGGGTTGATATTTGTTAGAACGGCCGGTTTGTTAGAACGGCCGGTCGAGGGCAACAAGGGTGTCGTCGATGAGCCACCGGGAGTCGTGCTTGACCATCTTGAAGATGTACATCCCGGTGGTCACGAGCTTTGCTTCGCGTTCGATGCCGTAGATGGCGGTATAAGTGACGACGGTTGCCTCGTCGGCCGTGAGCCGCTCGATCACGAGGCTTCCCAACAAATGCCGGCGTTGGTCGGACTGGGACTGCATGACCTCCCCTAGCCACTTCAGCACGACCGGCCGACCCACTTGGCTGCTTGTCTCCCCCTCGCCGACGCGGTTGGAGAAGACCGTGGACTCCGTCATGAGGCTCTTGATGACGTCGAGACGGCCTTCGTCATAAGCGACGGCGTAGCGGGCCGCGGTCTCTTGGATCATGGCCCGGTCGGCAAGGGTCGTAAAGTCTGCGGGAACTGCGGCGACGGGCTGGAGATCGATCACGCCGGCTGTGTGCGCCCAGGCCGGAGTGCAGATTTCGGGAATGATAGTGGTCATCGGAATGCCTTTCTAGTTCAGGTGATGGTGCGTCCGCCGTCGACGAGGAGTTCAGCGCCCGTGATGTAGGACGCTTCGTCGCTCGCCAGGAAAAGGACTGCATTCGCGACCTCGTGGGGTTGGCCGGCGCGCTGGAGCGGGGTGCGGGTGATGTCCGGGTGGGAAGGGCCGGCGGCGGCGAGCACTTCGCGGGTCATGGGAGTTTCGATGATGCCGGGGGCGACGGAGTTGACCCTGATGCCGTCTGGAGCGAATTCGACGGCGGCGGTCTTGGTCATGATGAATACCGCGGCCTTGCTTGCCTGGTACGCGACGGCGGCACCACTGCCAACATGGGCATATGTCGAGGACAGGTTGATGATCGAACCGCCCGTGCCACCCTCGCGCATCAGCGCTGCGCCATGCTTGAGTCCGAGCATGACGCTGGTCTGGTTGACATTGATGACCCGGTCCCACTCGGCGCGTTCGATTTTCGCGATCCCCTCCAGCGAAAGGATGCCGGCATTGTTGACCTGGATATCGAGACCGCCGAAACTGGCCCGGATCTGTTCCATCGCGGCAGCCCATGCCTCGTCGTCGGTCACGTTCAGGACGATGCCTAGGGCTTCACCGCCAAACTGGTCTATGCGATCGACGACGGCGGCGACCCCTTCCTCGTTGATATCGGCGACGACGACTTTCGCACCTTCGCGGGCGAACAGCTCGGCCTCGACCGCGCCCTGTCCACCCGCGGCGCCAGTGATCAGCGCGACCTTTCCATTGAGACGGCCCATGCTTGCTCCTCCTTCTTGAGTGGCCGCCGCCGCAGCGGCGGCCGTTTCGGTTCTTGGTTGTGGTTTGGGGCGAAAACCGCTAGCTGAGCTTCCACAGCTTGAGGTAGGCACTCTTCCAGTCGAGGTCGCCGTCCCACGGGACAGTGGTCGCGTTTTCGCTGCTGATGAGCTTCTCCGGGACGTTGACGGTTTTGAGGCTGTCAGGGAGGTTGCCGTTGAAGAGGCGGATCATCTGGTCGACGGCGGCGTAGGACTGCCACTCGATGTTGTAGGCAACGGTGGCTTTGAACGGCTGGTCCCCGGCTTGGATTGCCTGAAGCGCGGCAGGGTCGCCGTTGTGGGAGACGACAGAGATTTTGCCGCTTTGGGCAGAGCGTTTGATCACGGGGCTGATGGCCAGGGCGACCGGATCGTATGCGGTCCAGACTGCGTTGGCCGTCGGGTTCGCTTGGAGGGTCGCCTGGAAGTCGGTCGGAACCGTCGTTTGGAGGTTGGCGATCTGGAAGTTGATGTCCTTCACCACCTGGCAACTCGGGCAGAGCTCCTTGAGTCCGTCCACAAAGCCTTGGTGCCACTCGACCACGGATTCGAACTCGGGGTCGTTGACTGAGATCACCTTTGCCCCGCCCTTTGTTGCTACTGCAAGGTAGGCAGCGTTCCAGCGCCCGGCTTGGACATGGTCCTGGATGGAGTTTGCATCCGCGAAACCGTCGGGCGCGGGTTCGTACATGTTCACGACCTTTACCCCGGCGGCCCGGGCAGCTGCGACGTCGGCCTTTACCACCGCAGGGGGTGTCGCACCGAGGAAGATGCCGTCGGCGTGGAGTTGCACGGCCGTCCGGATTGCTGCGCGCATCTTATCGGGGTCGCCTGCCGGGTCGATCATCTGGTAGCGCCAACCGAGGGCCTTGGCAGCTTCGGCGACGGCGTCGACTCCGCGTTTGCAGCCTTCCGCGGCATAGGAGCAGGGAATGCCGACGACGAGCTTGTCTTTGGGGGCGGCCACTGGTTCGGTGGGGAAATCGAATTTGGTGACTTTGGCCTGCGCATCGCTCAGAACCTTCTTTGCGGCGGAAACATCGTTGTTTCCGGCCGCGCTGCTTACGCCCGGGGAGCCTCCGCAGCCGGTGAGTGCGACGAGGGCCGCGATGGCTGCTCCAGCCCAGGGGGCAGTGCGGCGAGTGAAGCGGATCATGGTATCCCTTTCAGGAATGGGGTTGGGTGGACGGTGCTTGGAGACGTGCTAGTGAGCGGCCTTCCGGCGGCGTTTGCCGACGAGGACCGAAGCGGAGACGGCGACCATCAGGGCGACGCCGTTGAAGATGTTGGTCACCCAGGTCTGGGCGCCGAGCAGGGTCAGGCCGTTGCTGCCGACAGCGAGAAGCACGACGCCGATGACCGTGCCCCAGACGTTGAAGTAACCGGGCTTGATCGTGGTCGCACCCAAAAATGCGGCCGCGTAGGCCGGGAGCAGGAATTCCGGGCCAAGGGTCGGCGCCGCCGTACCACCCCGTGATGCCAGCAGGGCGCCGGCGAGCGCGGCGAGCACACCTGCAGCGATGAACGACGCCGAGAGGTACCGGTCGACCCGCACCCCGCTGAGCCGCGCTGCGTCCCGGCCCATTCCCGTGGCGCGCACGTACCGGCCGAAAGGCGTCTTTTCCATCACGTAGTACAGAACAAGACTGAGCACGATCGCGTAGGCGAGGACGACTTGCAGGTCGAAGACCCTGGTGACGGTGAGGGCGCCGAAAGCGTCCGAACCCAGCACCAGGAGGGAGCTGCCCGTGACCAGGAGGTTCAGTCCCGAAAGAATCGTGGCCGAGGCGAGCGTGGCAATGAATGCGTTCACGCCCACCTTGACTACCAGGACAGCATTGACGGTGCCGACGACGGCGCCCACCGCCACGCAGGCAAGGATCACCACGGGCAGCGGGGCACCGACGTTCGAGACGGCGATGGCGGTGATCGCGCTGAAGCCGAGAACCGCCCCGAGCGACAGGTCGAATTCCCCGGCCGCCAGCGGCAGGATCGCCGCGAGGGCGAGAATGACCGGAATGGACTGGTCCGACAGGATCGCTTTGGCGTTGTCGAAGGTCGGGAACGTTTCCGGCAACAGGGCCGAGAACACAACGATCATCAGGATCAGGAAGATGATCACCCCGTAGGAAGTGGCGACGGTGCCGAGGTCGGGCTTGGACTTCTTGGCCTTGGGTGCGGGGACTTTTGGTGCGGGACGGTCTGTCTCCGCCGTGCTGGTGGTGCTCATTGTGTCCTTCTGGGGTGTGTCTGTTGAGGAGGTCGGCGCGGTTACCTGGCTCATGCCGCGGTTCCCCGCGCGGACCCGTGCTGGGCGCAAAGGAGTGCAAGGTACTCCTCGCTGATGTCGTCCCCCGCGGCTTCGGCAACGAGCCGGCCACGATCGAGGACAAGGACGCGGTCGCACAGCCCGACAAACTCCTCGAAGTCGGTTGAGGCCAGCACTACAGCGAGGCCTTGGGCTGCCAGTTCGCGGACGATATTGGCGATCTCCTGCTTCGCCAGGGCATCCACGCCCTGGGTGGGCTCATCGAGCAAGAGCACCCGGCCGCCGAAGCCCGCGGCGCGGGCGACAACGACCTTCTGCTGGTTTCCACCCGAGAGCAAGCCGATCATTTTGACAGGGTCAGCGGGCTTGACCGAGAACTGTGCGATCAGGCGCAGGACGCCTTCGCGTTCCTTGCGTCGGTCGAGGCTTCCGTTCCGGCTGTACGCCTTGAGTCGGCCGAGGGTGATGTTTTCCTCCACGGTCATCGGTAGCACTGCCCCTTCGCGGCGCCGTTCCTGTGGAACGCAGGTGACCCCGGCCGCGATCGCTCCTGCAGGTGAATCGGGCGTATAGCTGCTCCCGGCCAGCTCCATGTGTCCAGAAGTTGCTTTCTGGGCTCCGGCGAGGATGCGGATCAACTCGCTCCGTCCGCAGCCCACGAGTCCCGCGACGCCGACGATTTCGCCGGAACGGACCTCAAAGTCCACGCCTTGCAGCCGCTGCCCGGAGATCCCCCGCCCACTCAGGATCACGTCGCCCTGCCTCTCGCCCTTCCGCGGGATCGCGGCCTTCACGAGTCGCTTGCCCACGACGCGGCCCACGATGTCATCCACGGTCATCTCAGCGATCGGCTCATCGGCGACAAGCTTGCCGTCGCGGAGGATCACGAGCTGGTCCGCGATCCGCTTCACCTCCTCGGTGCGGTGGCTCACGTAAATCACGGTTCCGCCGTTGGCTTTGAGCTCCTCCAGTGAGGTCAGGATGGTGTCAACTTCCTCGACCGGCAAGGAAGCCGTTGGTTCGTCTAGGACAACGACGTTCTTTGCGAATGCCTGCAGGCCTGATTCCTCCTCGTCCTGGAACGCCCTCGCGAGACCGACCATGGTACGCAGGGTGGGGTTGAGAGAGCCGACGAGCACCCCTGGATGAAGCTCGATGCCGAACTTCCCGAGTGTCGCGGCAACGTGCTCGTGCTGAAGGCGTTTGCTGATGGGCCCCAACACTCCTGGAGCCCGAAATCGATCGACGAATGCAAAGTTGTCCGCGATCGTGAGGCTGTCCACCAGGCCAACGTCCTGGTGAAGGAATCGCAAGCCCGCGTCGTGGGCGCTGCGTGGAGTCATCGGTAGTGCCATCTCCGCGCCGCCGATCGTCAGGCCAGCGTCAGGGTCGGGCTGATAGACACCCGCAAGGACCTTGATGAGGGTCGACTTGCCGGATCCGTTCATGCCCAGGAGGGCTGTGATGTTTCCGCGCGGGACGGAGAACGACACGTTGTCCAAAGCCTTCTGACCGGCAAATGTCTTGGATAGCTTCGAAATCCGCAGCGCATCAGTCGCGACACGGACGGCAGTGTCCTGCGTGACCATGGAGGCCTCTTTCCGATATAAGTGGGGTTTTTGGGGTCGTTAAAGGAAGGCATCGGCAGTCGGGCCGAAGCCGTGGCGATGTAGAGCGTGGAAACCGCAGGGCGCTGGACGCGCGCGGATTGTCTATGAAGGCTTTCGGTTAAGAACGTCGTTTAGAAGGGTGCGTCGAAGCCGCCGAACATGTACTCGATTTCCCAGGCACCGGTGTCCGATTTGGCGAAATTCACCCGGTAGAAGCCGGTGGTCACGACGTCCACCTTGCCGGCGCTGGCCGACGTCAGCAGCAAGTACGCGATCAACTCAGCCGTCCGCTCCTCCTGGGAAACGAAGACCACGTTGAGGATGTTGTGGCGGCGCTGGTCCCGCTGGGCCGCCATGTGCCCCTGCAGCCACTCCGAGATCTGCCGGCGCCCTTTGATCGGGTCGATTGCGAATTCCCCGGCCACCGATCCCTCCCACACGGCGTCCTCGGTGAACCCATTTTCCAGTGCCGGGATGTTGCGCTCGTCATAGGACCATGCGTACCGGTCCAAGGCATCGAGGATCCTCAGCCGGTCGGCGACAGCGGAGTCGTCGAGGGCTGCCTGCGTGTCACCGAACGCGACGAAGCCGTTTGTCCTTCCCCACGAAGGGAGCGGGGTTTGCTGAACATCAGTAGTCATCTTTGACTCCTCATCGATTGCTCCAGTTGCCCGGGTGTTCCACCTAGTCCAGATGGAACGGGGGCGGGCAACTAGTAAAAGCCTTTACTGTTATGCCGATCACAGTACAACCGCGACAAGGTGCGCGCAAGAGGAAAAGGGCAAATAGTAAAACTCTTGACTACCTGCTTTTGCCGGCGCTACTTTGGGTGGGCGCAGGAGCGCAATCAATCACCCCCCATTCCTGAGAGATCCACGTGCCTAATTCACCCCTTTTCAAGCCGTTGACCATTCGAAAGACGCAAATCCGCAACAGGATCTGGGTGTCCCCCATGTGCCAGTACTCGGTGGACGAGCACGATGGAGTGCCCCATGACTGGCATTTGGTGAACCTTGGCCAGACTGCTTCCGGTGGAGCCGGGCTCATCTTCACCGAGGCGACCGCAGTGAGCCCGGAGGGACGGATCACGAGTGAAGACACCGGGATCTGGAACGAGGAGCAGGCTGAAGCGTGGGCCCGCATCGTGAAATTTGTGCATTCCCAAGGCGCCTCGGCAGGCATCCAGCTCTCCCATGCGGGCCGAAAGGGCTCCGATTACAAGCTGTTCACCGACAAGTGCGGCACGACGAAGCCTGCCTCCGAGGGTGGCTGGCAGACGGTGGCCCCGTCAGCGTTGGCCTATCCGGGATTCGACGTGCCCCGGGAACTGGACATCCAGGGCATCGACAAGGTGGTCGAAGATTTCGCAACGGCGGCCCGCCGCTCGAAAGAGGCGGGCTTCGACGTCGTTGAGATCCACGCCGCCCATGGCTACCTCATTCACCAATTCCTCTCGCCGCTCAGCAACGAGCGTAGCGATCAGTACGGTGGCAGCCTCGAGAACCGGGCGCGGCTCCTCCTCCGGATTGTCGAGGCGGTCCGGGCCGCGATCGGTGACGAGCTCGCCCTCTTCGTCCGATTCTCCGGGACTGACTGGGTCGATGGAGGGTGGGACGAGCACCAAAATGCAACGGTCGCCGCCTGGGCCCGGGAGGCCGGAGCGGACTTCTTCGACATTTCGAGCGGCGGCATCCTTGACGGAATCTTCATCTCCGTGCAACCCGGATACCAGGTTCCCCTCGCCGAACACATTGGCCAGATCGGCGAGGTGTCCGTCGCTGCCGTCGGACTCATCACGACGCCGGCTCAAGCCGAAGCGATCGTGGCTTCCGGCCAGGCGGAAGCGGTCATGCTGGGCAGGGAAATGATCCGCGACCCGCATTTCGCGCTGCGCGCCGCCCATGAACTCGGCGAGGAGATTGACTACTGGACTCGCCAGTACAAGGGAGCGACTTACCGGTCACGCCGGGAAAGCTAAGACGCTGCGCGTGTGGGTGGCCCACGGTGAGGCCGGGTCATCCACGCCATTTCCGGACTGCTAGAGTTTCAGGACATGAGGGATACCGTGAGTGCAGAAGCTCTTGATTCACTTGCGATGACGGACATCGCGGTCCGGCTGACGAAGGAGCGCTTCCCCTCCACGGACGCCGACGCGATGCACCTTGGCCTTTTGCTCCATCGGGTGGCGAACGTCCTCACCTACGATCTCGAATCGACGGTGCACCGCCCACGCGGACTCAGCTGGCCCGCCTTCCGCCTACTGTTCACCATCTGGGTGGGCGGCGAAATGGAATCGAAGGTCGCCGCTGCGCAAAGTGGGATGAGTCGCGCGGCAGTCTCGAGCCTCACGAACACCCTGGACGGCCTTGGGTTGATCCAGCGGACCGCCGACGCGCAGGACAAACGCAAAATTGTCCTGTCCCTCACGGAGCAAGGGCGAGCCACGCTTGAGGAGTCTCTGCAGGCGAACAACCTCCAGGAGCAAAAGTGGGCACGCACCCTTGAGAGCGAAGATCTCGCGACGCTGATAGGACTGCTCAGGAAATTGGGGCGGACGGCGCAGTCTGATTGGGTCAGCCGACGGGACTAGTCCATTGCATGGCGTCCCAATCGAGGGTGTCCGCAGTTTCGTCGAGCAACTCCACCCATTCCATGGACGAAAGCGCAAAGCGCACCTCCGACTCACTTGGAAAGATCAGTGAGGACAGTACGTGGAAGGCCCCGTCTTCCCCGGGTCCGATCCGCTGGTGGTCGGCTCGGACCAGCCCTGGAAGGCACGCCACGAGGGATATGAAAACCCGGGGGCAGACCGATTCGAATTGATCCTGCGTAGTCCCCGGGATCGAGGGGATGTTCATGACGACGTTGTGCATGGCTGGGATTTCCTGGTCGATGATTCGGGCGGACTCTGTGTTCACGATTCTGGATCGGAAAGCGCCTCGATGGGGGTGCCGTGCAGGTATTGGTAAGTGACGTGCAGGAAATGACAGGGAGCCACTCCAGCCACCCGCGGTTGACACTCCCACGTAGGATGGAGTAATGGAGCCTCTCCGCATCAACAATCCCGAGGATTGGGAGGAGTGCGTAAGTGACGCCTATTTCCCGCTCCTGATGAACGCGTCTCCGCCCGACTTCGAAGGGTCGATCAAGACTACCGACCTCCCACGCGGAATGCGCTTGTCCGAAATCCAAGTAGGAGCGAATCACCTCAAGAGGACCGAACGGCTGGTCCGAATCGAACCATCGGACAATATCCTGGTCCTTTTCCAGCACGCGGGCCGCGCAGTGATGCGCCAAGCCGATCGCCAAGTGCTCCTCGAGAACGGGTCGGCCGCCATCGCTGATCCCTCGGAGCCCTACGAGGTCAAGATGACCCAGGACTCCCACCAATTCGTCTTCCTCCTGCCGGCTGCGTCCATTCGCGCAGCGGGTGCGAAGGTCAACGAGGTGCGGACCCTACTGCTTCCGGGCAGCTCCCTTGCGATCAGGCACCTCTCGGCCCTTGCGGCAGAACTCGTCTCGAAGGAAGTTCCTTCCGGCGAGGCCGAAGGGCTTGCTGCTGCGGCGTTCGACCTGCTGAGGGGTGCCCTCAGCGGGCTAGGTGCGCTAAACGTGCCGGTCGCGTCCGTTTCGCATGAGGCCCAGCGGCGCCTCGTGCAGGACTATATCCACACCCATCTGTCGAACCCCGGACTCAGCGTGGAATCCGTGGCGAAGGCCCACGGCATTTCGCCCCGCCATCTGGCCACTTTGTTCGGGCCAGACTCGACGCCCGGAGCCTATGTCCGGCAGGCGCGGCTCCAACGCATATTCGACGACCTGACGGATCCCGCCCTGGCTACGCTCACGGCATCGGATATCGCCGCGCGGTGGGGCGTGACCAATTACCCGACGCTGACCCGGGCATTCCGCCGGGAGTTCGGGATGGCCCCCAACGAGGCCCGTGCCTACGGTCGGTGGACACCCGCCGAAGGCGCCGGCTGACCTCAACGACAACGGGAGGCGCCGGGATCACCCCGCCGCCTCCCGCCGTCGTTCGCTGCTCCTGAAGAAAACCGCGCTCGTCAGAACCCGCGCTCGTACGGGCCGGTGGCCCGGGCATAGGTGGGAATAGCCAGGGCTGGCTCAACGCCCGCCACGCGCGCCGCATTCAAGGCCCAGTGCGGATCACGGAGCAGGGCCCGCCCAACGAAGACCAGGTCCGCAGCGCCGCTGGAGACGATGAACTCGGCAAGCTCGGGGCTGCTGATCGATCCCATGGCCGCCGTCTTCACGCCGAGCTGTTCCTTCAATTCCCGGGCGTAGTTCGCCTGGTAGCCCGGGAACACGGCGGCGCCGTAGCCGGGGTCCACGTTTCCACTCGAGACATCAAACAGGTCGACGCCTAGCTCGGCGAGTTGCGCAGCGAGCCAGGACGATTCCTTCCGGGTCAGGCCGCCGTCCACCACATCCTCCGCGGAAAGCCGGACAAGGAACGCCATGCTTTCCGGCACGGCATTGCGGATGCCGGACACGATGCGCTGGACGATGCGTGATCGGTTCTCGATCGACCCGCCGTATTCGTCCGTCCGCTGGTTCGATATCGGAGACAGGAACTCATGCAGGAGATAGCCGTGGGCGGCGTGCAATTCAAGGCAATCGAAGCCCGCCGACGCCGCACGGCGAGCAGCTTGGCCATACGCTTCGACAATGCGGTCGATGTCCGCGATGGCCAATTCCTCGGGGACCGGGAGGCCTTCGTAGGCTATGCCCGACGGCGCGACGCCACGGTCCTGGGACTTCGACTTCCGGCCGGCGTGGGCCAATTGGGCCCCCATCACCGCGCCGTGTTCATGCGCGAACTGGACAATGCGTGCCAGGCCCTCGATCTGCCCGTCGTCCCACAGGCCAAGGTCCGATGAACTGATCCGCCCCTCGGGGGACACGGCAATCACTTCGGTCATGACGAGGCCAACGCCGCCCAGGATCCTTGCGCCGTAGTGCACCAGATGCAGGTCCCTCGCGATGCCGTCCTCGGCTGCCATGTACATGAGCATTGGGGACATCACGATGCGGTTGCTGGTGGTCATGCCCCGGATGGTCAGCGGCTCAAACAAAGTACTCACGACGTCACCGCTCACCAGATCGACAGGCCGCCGGTCACCGGGATGCTGGCCCCCGTAATGTTCTTCGCCCGGTCCGAGGCGAGGAATGCGACCGCCTCGCCAATGTCCTCGGGGGTCTGGCCGCGGCGGAGCGGGATCTTCTGTTCCTGCTTGGCCCATTGCTCCGGGTCGAGTCCGTCCCACAGTCGCGTCTTGACGACTCCCGGACACACAGCATTGACGGTTACCCCGGCCGGACCCAGCTCAAGCGCAAGGGTCTGCGTGATCGCAATGGCCGCGAACTTGGAGGCGTTGTAGGGGGCGTATTCCTCGATCGCCTGCTTGCCACAGAATGAGGCGACATTGATGATGCGGCCCGCTCCCTGCTTCGCGAATTCCCGGCCCGCGGCTTGGGCTGCGAAGAAGGTCGATTTCGCGTTGATGCTGTTAATGAAGTCCCAATCACTCTCAGTGACCTGGTCGTACGGCTTCTGCATGGCGACGCCGGCATTATTGACCCAGATATCGAACGAACCGAGCTCCGTGCGGGCCCGCTCGATGATCCTTTCGGCCGCGGTAAGGTCACTGACGTCATGCTGGACCGCTATCGCAGTCCCGCCGGCTGCCACGATCTCATCGGCGGCGATCTTGGCTTGCTCGCCGTCGAGGTCGGTGACGACGACGGCGGCGCCGCGCTTTGCAAGGACGCTCGCGATACCGAGCCCTATCCCTTGTGCTGCTCCCGTGATGACGGCGACTTTCCCGGACAATTCGGACATAGAGTCCTCCATTCCATTCGGCTTTCGCGGAGGACTGACGCCACTCCGCAATGAGTTGTCTGTTGGAGACTACGTCTCCACAGCACCGATAGTCAAGGGTTTTACTATCTCCGGATCAGGCCGTCCGGGCGTCGGCTGCTGCCGCCCGGAACTCGGACGGGACCACGCCGTGGAACCGCTTGAAAGCCCTCGTAAAGGTCGTGGCTTCAGGGAAACCCACGCGCAGCCCGATGTTGAAGATCGGGGCATCGCGATAACTCCGGGATTGGAGCAATCGGGCGGCCTCATGGAGGCGGACATCCCGAATGTAGGCCGCCGGGCTGGTTCCTGCGCGCGAGAAGATCTGGGCAACGAGCCTCGGCGACACACTCAGGTGCCGGGCGATGAGGATTGGGCTCAGCTGCGGATCATGGAACCTGGCGCGGACGAAGTCCTGCGCCGACTTGAGCAGTGCCTCGTGCCCCAAGAGCCCGGCGTTGCGTGATGGATCCGCGGCATAGATGGCGGCGAGTAGGTCGACTGCTGCAGTGGTCATCGAAGCTTTTTCGATCGCGTGCGTGCTTGTTCTCATCCCGGCATCCCCGCCGGACGACGGGCCCGCGGCCACTCCGCCGTCGAGATCTGCCAATTCCCTGAAGATGACCCGCAAGACCTTGCCGAGCGGACTTCCAAAGGCGCTGACCACGCGGCCGGCTTCGGCGTCGAGCCTGCCCGCCGTCGCGCGCGGGATCTTCAGCACGGTCTGCTTGACGGGAGCGGGGAAATCGAAGACGTACGGCCGCCGGGTGTCAATCAGGACGGCGTCGCCCGGCCCGAGCACCGCACGCTCGCCGCGGTGCTCCACCCTGCCTTCCGAACCGTGATCCTGGAACACCACCATCAGGTCGTCGGAATCGTGACGCCTCGCATGCACGGGACTCCGGGACACCCCAAAAGGGCCGGAGTCCACAAGGTGAAGGGAAAAATCCGGGATGTCGGCAGTCGCGCGGATGCCTGCTCCGAAGGACGGAGCGGCCCAGTCAACGCTGCAGAGTTGGAATTGTTCGATGCAGAGCGCTTCCCACGCACCCGCGGACCGCGCGCGGTACTCGATCATCTTCACGATTATACCGACGGCCCTGCACGGATTGCCGAGGAAGCCGTGCAGGATTTGCCGAGGCGCGGAGTCCGGACAGCCGTAGCGTTTCATCACCCCAACACGCATACTGCTTTCATCATTTGGAGTTCCCATGCAGCAACGCGACAGCATCGTCGAATCACGGTCGTTCGACTACGTCCCGGAATCTGAACGGCACGGCACGGTCCGCACACAGGTTCAGTTCTGGTTCATGGTCAACGCGACCCTCATCACGCTTTTCACAGGAGCAGTCGGGCCTGCGATGGGCTTGGGCTTGTCCTGGACATGGATCGCGGTGGTGGTCGGCAGCATCTTCGGCACCCTGTTCCAGGCCTTCCATGGCGCACAGGGACCACACATGGGCCTGCCACAGATGATCCAGTCCCGGGTCCAGTTCGGCTCCCGCGGCGCCGTCCTCCCCCTCTCGGCCGTCACGATCGTCCAATTCGGATTCGCCATTTTCTTCATCCAAACAGCTTCTTCCTCGCTCTCCGCCGTCACCGTCGACCAGACAACCCTCTACGACGTCGTCATCGGCGCAGCCGCGGTCGTCCTCGCAATCGTCGGATACAGCCTCCTCCTGCGGGTCGAGAAGATTGCCTCCTACATCACGCTCGCCAACCTCGTGCTCCTTACCGTCGCTGCCGCCGTCGTGCTCCCGATCGGCTCCCTGATCGAAAACAGCCCCTTCGTGCCAGCCGCGTTCCTGGCCCAGTTCGGCGCGGCGGCGATGTACCAGATCGCGATCGCGCCGATGGTATCGGACTACACGCGTTACCTTCCGTTCAAGACAAGCGGGCGGGCGGTCTCCGGCGCTGTCTTCGGAGGGACCCTGCTCTCCGCTGTATGGCTCGAAGCCCTCGGCGCCGGACTTGCGCTCGCCTCGCCCCAGGGAGCCGACCTTATTGCGGCGATCCGGGACATGGGCGACAGGTTCGGATTCGGCATTGGCGCCGCGTCCATGGCCGTCGCCGTCATCTCCTGCCTCATCACGTGCTCCCTGTCGTTCTACAGTGGCAGTGTCTCCCTCCTGAGCGCCTTCGAGGCATTCCGCCCGTTGAAGTCGTCCGGCGCGGTCCGGGCCGTCACGCTGGTTGCGGCAGGCGTCGTCGTAATTGGCGCCACGCTCCTGCTGCCGGCTGACTTCCTCCCGGCATTCAACGCGTTCTTGAGTATCCTCGGCTACTTCCTCATCCCTTGGACGGCGGTGAACCTTACGGACTACTACATCGTCCGGCGGGGCGTGTACTCGATCAGCGACATCATGCGCTCCGACGGCGGGATCTACGGACGCTGGGGCATCCAGGGCATGATCAGCTACGCCCTCGGATTCCTCGCAATGATCCCCTTCTTCAGTACCGCGATCTACACCGGCCCCGCCGCCTCGGCACTTGGAGGCGCGGACATCGCCTTCGCCGTTGGACTTGCAGTCGCCTCGTGCTCCTACCTGCTCTTTATGCGCCGTCGTGACCTTTCTACAGAGTTCGACGCAGTCAGGGCGGCCCCGCTCAACACACTCGGCGAGCCGCCCAGCGCGGCCCGCGCGTCAACCGAATCAATGGAAGGAAACCTCTCGGCATGACTAACAACATCCCAGGACAGCGCACCCTCCGCCTGCTCTGGCCGCAATGGCAAGGTGCGGCGCCGGACGTCGTCGGGACCCTCGCACCTGAACTTCCGCTCCCCACAGCCCAGACAGGCTACTCCGTGGGCACCCGCATCCTGGACGTACTCGTCCCCGAGGCAGCCGGCCAACGGACGAAAGTCGTCCCGGTGGCTCCCTACTCGCCCACCCTCGGCGCTGACCGGGGCGTCTTTGCACGCGAAGTCGTCATCGACCAGCTCCGGTCCGCGCTCGGCATCCTCCGCGACGCCGACCCCGACCGGGTCACCACCCTCGGCGGGGAATGCTCGGTCAGCGTCGCCCCGTTCAGCCACCTCGCAGCCAAGTACGGGGCCGATCTTGCCGTCGTCTGGTTCGACGCCCATCCCGACTGCACCTTGCCTGAAAGTAACTACGACGGCTACCACGCCATGGCGATCTCCCACCTGATCGGCCACGGAGACCCCGACGTGCTCAAGGCGCTTCCCGCAACCATCCACCCGTCGCGAGTGGCATTGGCCGGCCTGCACTCATGGGCCGAGGACGAGCTGCCGAACGTCGAAGCCTGGGGGCTCACCACCTTCCCGCCCGCCGAGCTCAACCAGGGAACGGACGGCCTCATCGCATGGCTCAAGTCCACAGGATGCTCGAAGGTCGCCATCCACTTGGACGTGGATGTCATTGACAGCAGCGACGTCATCTTCGGCCTCGGCATGGAGCCACAGGGCCTGTCCCGCGACGCGGTCGCAAAGACCATCGCTGCCCTCCACGGCGAGGCCGACGTCGTCGCCCTCACCGTGGCCGAATACCTTCCCCGCCAGGTCCTGGCCCTCCAGGACCTGCTGGGCAAAATCGAATTCCCTTCCTAGGAGCACCACATGACCTACACGCTCGCGTTCCTGACCCGGCCCAAGCCCGGGATTACGCTCGAGCAGTTCTACGCGCACTACACGGAAGTCCACAGGCCGTTCGCGGAAAGGCTTCCTGGGCTGGTGTCCTACCGCCAAACGCGCATCCTCAAGGACGGTTACCGCGGCGCGGACGCAATCGACTATGCCGCGTTCTCGGAATACACCTTCGAGAACGAAGAGGCAGCAGCCGCTGCCTTCGAAAGCCCCGAGGGCACGGCCCTCGACGAAGACACCGGCCGCTTCATGGACTGGCCGTCGGTCCTCACGATCCCCTTGGCTGAGCTCGGCACCTACCGCGGCTAGAACCAAAAGCAGTCGTCGCCGTTGCCGCGACAGAACCTGGCAACGGCGACGACCGTCTACCGATCAACGTTCGCGACCGCGGCCCGATACTCAGAGGGCACCAATCCATGGACCTGTTTGAAAGTCCTGGTGGAGGTCGTAGCGTTGGCGAAGCCGAGGCGCAGTGCGACCTCAAAAAGCAGAACATCGCGATGATGGTGTGACGAAAGCAGACGCGCTGCCTCCTCCAGGCGGACTCCCCTGATGAAGGCTGCGGGCGTTGTCCCTCCGCGAGAAAATACGTGCAGCAGAGCGTCATGGCCCCGCAGTTCACTATTACGTGAAGAGTCAGACGCGCAGCTTGCGGAAATCATATCGACCGCCGCTGTTGCCAAAGTTACGGCGTTGAGACTGCGATCGGGAGGTTTCCGTCGACGGAAACTGGTGTGTCGAGTTCAGCGAGTTCCCGCAGCGAGGCTGCCGTAAGAAGGATGAGATTCGAACCCCTGGCCTCTGCTCACGGGTCGACGCGTTGTCGGCGGACGGCTTGTGTGGTCTTGAAAGTCCGCGGAATCTCGTGCATAGGCTGTTCACCGCCACCGCGAACAACGACGCCGACGCCTGCTCGCCGATCCCGGCGACACCCGACAGTCCGGCCGAGGCATCGCCGCGTAGCGTGCCGTCGTCGGCGTACTCTCCGGCAAGCCATGGGCCCCTCAGAATCTTTTCACGGGCATCCGCTCGCTACTCGCTAGGTCAAGCAGTCAACATCACCCAGGGCAGTCTCCATGGAGATCCGTAGCGCCGAGCCCGAACGTGCATTGACGGCATGTACGTTGACGGCTCAGGGGCGCAACATTCAAGGCACTTCCATAAAGCAGAGGTAAGTGTGGACACTGTCCACACCCCCTTTTAGCAGGACAAGCGGACAGGCACGGCTCCCCCTTGCCGCCGTGAGTAGCCCTCGAAACAAGCTTCAGAGCCAAAGCCGGTTTCATCATGTCGTACCCGGAATCCTGAACCATGAACAGGTGTTGGCCATCCACGACCAACCAGACAGAACCGGATAACCCCACCCAGAGCAGGCGGAGGGCCGACCAGCCAGGACCCGCCACCCAAACACCTTCATAGGCCATCGGGGCGACCACGCCACAGCCCGCCAATCCAGCGTCAGAGGCACTTGTCAAGCTTTGTACACACTTTAAAGTAAAAACCCCTCTGACGAGGGGGAATGCTGTGCCCGAGGTGGGACTCGAACCGCATTCCGGGCCCCGGAAACTCAGGGAACTCCCGAAAACATAGCCAATCCGAGCCAGTCCGACCGATGTACGGCCCGATCCGACGGCAAAAGTGTGTATGTTGTACACACCCCCTCTTTCCCACTTCTAAACTGGTCCCAACAGGACCAAGGTGTTCAAAGGTTCAGGAACGGGTCGCCGGGTCAGGCGATCTGGATCCGTTCGTCGCCGAGTTCAACCTCGATACGAAGCCGGCCACCGACCGCTTCAACATACTTTCGCAGCGTGTCGACCTGGGCGCGGTCAATGTCGCCGTGCTCGATCCGGGACACCTGTTCTGACTGACGTGCAGACGCGCAGCCAACTCGACCTGCGTCAGGTCGGATGCCTCACGGAGCTCCCGAAGCCGGTACGCCCGGACCTCATCGAGCAGGTGCTTCTTATGGGCGCCGACAGCAACAATGTCAACAGGCCGCCTGGTCAAGAGTTCCTCTAATGATTTCGCCACCACGATGCCTCCTTTCTGCATCCCGTTCCGGAGCCGGCCCGAGCCGCGAGCTCAAGCCTCCTCAAGACGCTTCAACAACCCCGCATCGTACCGCAGCACGAAGTCCAAGCCAGCACTGACATCAGGACCACGGCCGTGACAATGAGGGTCCAACTCGGGCCCTTGACGGACACCGTCCGGTTTGGGGGCGTGCGCCTCGTCCGCCGACTGACCCGCCTGACGGACGCTGTCTTCTGGAAGAGACCGGTTCATATCCATGCCCGATAGCACCAACGCATCAAGCAATATGGTTCGTTGACGAACAACTTCGACATGCCATTGCTGACACCATTCGGTGCCATAATGGAATGGTGAAGGAGGACGTTTGACGAACATGACCAACATCGACACACCCGCCGCGGCCGGTGCGATCATCCGCGCCCGGCGCCAGGAACGCGGTCTTTCACAACAGTCGCTCGCAGAGGCCAGTGGTGTTTCACGGAAGTTCATCGTTGACCTCGAGGCAGGCCACGAACGGGCCGAACTCGGCAAGACCATGGCCGTCCTCCACACCCTTGGATTGAACCTCACCGCCACCGATCCTATCCCCCACGGCAAAGACTACGACCCGGCGAGGCGGGATTACGCCGAAACGTTCGCGCAGCTGATCGGCTCGCGGGACTTCGAGTTCGCCATCAAGATGCTCGCCGACTACGCCACAGCATCCCTCAACGCCGGACGGCCGCTGCTTCAACGCAGCCCCCGGCTCAAGGACCCGCACTGGTCCGCCGCCCTGGCAGGGATCACCAACTACACCGCGCACCAGCTCGGGCAACCCGCACCGTCCTGGACCAAACGCGTCAAAGCCCTCAACGAAGCATGGATGCCGGCCGAGTCCTTCCGGAGCGTCAGGGAACCCATGAAGAAACTCACCATGTCCGAAACACCCGCCGAACTCGCCGCACTCAACGTCTTCATCCGCGAACGCAGCCTGGCCACCGCATGAACGGAGGCGAACTCACCGCTGATCAAATCCGCGCCCTCCTCCACGAACTCGGCAGGCGCCTGCAGGCCCAAGGTGTCCTTGGTGACGTCAAACTCGTCGGGGGCGCCGCGCTCATTCTCCAAGGAATCGGCAACCGCCCCACCGCCGACATCGACGCCAGTTACGCGGACCCCGCCGCGGTCAACGCCGTCGTCACGGAAATGGCCGCAGACTACGACCTCTCCCCCGGCTGGCTGAACTCCAGCGCAGCAGCCTTCATACCCGACAACGCCACCTGGGTGACCCTGGAACAAACCGACGGGCTCACGATCCAGGCCGCGGACACCGAAACGCTCCTGGCCATGAAAATCGCCGCCGAGCGCGACAAGGACACCCTCGATATCGCCCGGCTCCTTCGCCGGCTCAACATCACCGACGCCGACACCGCCGTCGACCTCGCCTACAACAAATACGGCGACTACTCCATCCCCTTGGCCGCGGGCCGGGAGAACTACCTCATAGTCGTCGACGACGCACTCGACGCAGCCACCACCCTCGAACCGGAGAATGGGCCGGACAGTCCGACATGACCTTCGATTTCCCGTCGAGTATCCGTCCTGTTTGATGGGATCCGTGTCCGGCATCTCCTATGTCGAGTAAGTCCTATGTGGAGCAAGCGGGCGGGACGTCATATTCCGTGGCCCATGGTAGGAGCCTTGGTGCGGGGTGCGGGCTGTCGGATAGCCAGTCGTCACTGATTTCGGTGGCCTTGGCGGCGTGCAGAACGAGCTGGGCAGCGAGGGCCGAACCGGTGATTTTTGCGTATGCGAGGGCGGTTTCCCCGATGGTCTCGGTGTGCTCGAGAAGCGGCAGCAAATGCGCGGAGGTGACGTTGCTGAGCTCACCGACCCGTTCGCCGTCGAGCCGGACTTCGACAAATGGACGCTCCGTGCCGTTCTTTAGCGTGCGGGTCGCCTTGTGGAGACTGACGAGCAGAAGGCCGACCCCTTCCGGTGGCACGTGATTGCACAGGACGTCGAAATGGTCCCCTTCCTTGAGGACCTGGATCGCTGATCCCCACGGGACAAGAGTGGTCACGCCCGCCGGGGCCCCGTTGAGCGGCGCGATCAGCTCCGGCTCCGGCAGGGCGACGGTTACCCGGGCCTGGAGCTGATCGCCGGCGTCGTACGCCCAGATGCGGGCCGACGTAGCCGCGGTGAACCCGCTGGCAATAATTCTTCTGAGCGGTTGCGTGTAGCGGATCGCGTCCTCACGACTGAGATAGCCCAGGACCAGATTCCGCCAACGAACGCTAATGGCATTCACGTCATACGGATTATCCGGCTCGGCCACGAGTTCGACCGGTACGCCTTCGGCTTCACCGTCGCGCCCTATGGCGGTCGGCGCCTCGTTGGCGCGGAGCGCGGCTTTGATCGCCTTGCTGTACGCGTGCTCGCCCACAACTTCGACGTTCGGCCATTCCGAACGGCCCAGACACACACGATACAGCCGTTGGCTTGGGGAACGGGGCCGGGTTACTGGCGAAATTGGTGCCTGAGCATCAAAAGCGATCTGCTGGGGCGGGGCGTGATTCGCCGGTGCCTCAATCTGGACATGTGGAACCGCGGTTCTTTGCATGGCGCCGGCTGGACTCGCGGTCCAGGTCGCGTCCTCCCACGCCTGCCGGGCACGGCGCCGCTTCCGCAACAGGAACATCAGCCCGATGATCCCCGCGGCCAGCAGGAACCCCGCAGGCGAGGACACCGTCACCACCAGCACCAGCAGCCCGAACAAAGTCCACTGCGCATATGTCCCGGCCTTCTCCATCCCCGGGACTCCGCGCCCGCCGGCGGTCAGCTTCGCCGGGCTCTGCCCGACACACTCCAGCACGCGCGCGGCCTGTCCCAGGGTCAAGTGCATCAGGCTCGGGCGCTTGCCCGTCGCGCGCGCGACGGCCGCGCGAACAAAGTCACGCTGGAACTTCGACGCGGGGACTGTCCCATCGGCGGCGAGGAACTCCCGCCACGTCTCGTCGCTGATGATCTGACGCGCGGTCTTCGGGCGGGCCGGTCGAGACGCCCGCGCAGCAGACTTCCGGGCCGGGCGGCGGCTCGAACTGGTGCTCACGTACGAGACGCCCGTTCCGGGGATCCTCGCCGTGCTCGTCGTGCGGCCCGTCGTGGACTTCGTCACCCGGAACGGGCCAGCCCCGATGCTCGCACTCACCCCGCGCTTCGACGCCGTGATCCTCACAGGCCCGAAGCTCTTCGACTTGCGGTAACGGAAACCCAACTCGCACCCCCAAAGTAGGCAAACACGAGGACGCGTTTGTCCCCGTAAGGGAGATTCTAAGCCTCAGGGAGTCATGAACGGGCTGGAGCCGTCTGAGACACAAAAGGGACGCTCTCATCGCCTGTCTTGTCTGCGGAGAAAGAGCGATTCGAACTCCTGGCCTCCCGTCATGGAACACCCTATTTCATTGTCCGCCAACGGCTTATGACGTCCTGACTTTCCGCGGAATCTTGCGGTTTTCTGTGGGGGTCGAGGTATTCCGCGGTCGTCGCGTCGTCGCACGCGGTCAGAGTGGTGACGGCTGGCTCGATCAGTTCCTGTTGAGGCCGAACTTGCGTGTCATCAGGGCGTCCTTGTAATGGGACTCGGCCAGGTCCACCTCTGATGACGGTGTGCTGGGCCCGAACACGCGCAGAAGGCTGAAGACGAAGTGCCTGGCATAGTCTTTCTTAGTCCTTGTCGCCTCCCCAACCGCGGTGTCGTAGGCAAGCTGGCGGAGCGCGACGTTCCCCCCGTGACCGTCTCGTGCATAGGCTCTCCACCGGCCGAGGATGCGCTCAGCGCCGTCGGCCTTTCCGACGTACTGCTTTCCGTTAGTGGAGTCCGTGATCAGGTAAATGCCCTGAACCTCCGACAAGGCCACCTGCCAGTCTGCGTAACGCGAATCCCCCACCATCTCGCACAACTCGTGATACGTGAGCAGGACATTGTCAAAGCCGGGGAAGGGGACCTTTTCCCGGTCTGCGATCTCCAACACAGGCAGTTTCGCCGCCGTTTCCCCGTACCAATACCAAGCCTGGGTATTGACGCCCCATTCAACAACCAGCCGGCCAACCAGAGGAGACAGGAAATTACTCGGGCGCAAGTCGAAATGGATTTCAGCGTCCGTACGCTGGACCTCACCATAATTCTCGAGGACTCCAAATAGGCGCGAGCGGCGCCCTCCGTCGGCAACTAGTATCACCCAGTACCGCGGCGGCTTCTTGGCGAACTGCCCAGGCCACTGGACCCGGGTGTATTCGACGACGGCCCCCCGGGTCAGAGCCTCCGGCCCGTGAAGGTGGACCGGATCGCCTGGCTTGAAGGCGTGGCGGATAACGAGGACATCCTTCACCTGGATCGGCCCCACATGATCTGCGCCCATGCTCGCCAGAAGATGACCAAGGGTGAGGGACGCGCTCGTGGCAGGCGCGGCTTCCCTGGATACGTCGAGGACAAGGGATTGCAGATCAGACATGGGATTACCTTATGCCTTGAAGCGAAGCAGCCCGCGCTACCCCCGGGTGTCGTAATAGCTTGCCTAGGAGGCGGCGAGTTTAGACCTCACGGGCGCACAGTCTGCTGGCTGAAGCCACCGCGGCCGCGAGCAACTCGTCGAGCGTGCCGTGTGCCGCGAGCAACGACGCGCCGTCTGTTCGCCGATCCCGGCGACCCCCGCCGATCCCGGCGGCCCGCCGGACGCGTCATCGCGCAACGTGCCGTCGGCGGCGTACTGCCTGGGCAAGCCATGGGCCTCTCAGAATCCTTTCGCTAGCATCCGCTCGCTAGGTCAAGCGGTCAACAAAACCCGGAACAGTCCCCTCATGTAGCTCCGTGCTTCGAGGTGCATTGAGGGCGGGTACGTCGAAGACTCAGGGCGGACCGCCATAGGCACATCCAAAAAGCAGACTTAAGTGTGGACACTGTGCGCACCCCCTTTGGCAGGACAAACCGACAGGAACAGCACTCCCCTTTAGGACTCGAAGCAGCTGTCCAAAGAAACCTCCCGCCAGAACCGGTTTCATCATGTTGTACCCGGAACCCCCGGCCCATGAACGGGTGTTGGCCATCCACGACCAACCAGACCGAACCGGAACGAGGAACCGCATAACCCCACCCCAGAGCAGGCGGAGGGCCCACCAGCCAGGGCCCTGAACCCGCCACCCACACACCTGAATAGGCCACCGCGGCGGCCAGGCACCAGCCCGCGTCCCAAGCGTCAGAGGCACTTGTCAAGCTTTGTACACACGTTAAAGCAAAAACCCCTCTGACGAGGGGGAATGCTGTGCCCGAGGTGGGACTCGAACCGCATTCCAGGCCGCGGAAACAAAGGGAACTCCCGAAAACATGCCGAGTACGGGCCAGTCCGGCCGATGTACGACGCAGTCCGACGGCAAAAGTGTGTACGTTGTACACACCCCAAATCTCGCCCTCCAGACTCCCCGTCAACCGCATGCAAATTCCCAGAATCAGCTTGGAATCCCGCCCACTGGACCTACCGTCGAATCAAGTGTTGCTCGATCAGGACGGCGCTCCGCTGGACGTCTTCTCACGGGAGGCATTTTGTTGTCTGTGAACGGCTAGTCTTCGTGGGAAAATCCGCGGAACCTAGCGATTTTCCCACCAGTATCAAGGCCGTGAAATGTCATCGTCTTTCATCGCTTCCATGGAGTAAACGTGTGGCGGACGTCGACCAGTTGGCTGCCACGGATTACCACCTTCGCCAGACCTGGCCTTGGTCATCAATTTCGTTCCGCAGTGGCCGGCACTCTCCACGCACGCGCGAATGCTCCACCGCGTCTTCGATGCCGCCCTCCCGTCGCAGATCGTCTACCCCGAAGGACCCGTCAGTGGCGCGAATCCAACGAACACGAGAACCATCGTCCAAAATCCACCAAATTCACCCGGATTCTCCAATTAACCAAATTCACCCAAATTCAGGTCTCGAAGATCGACACACAACTGGTGGGAACGGCTACTTCGCCGCGAGCTGGACCTGGCGACCATCCACCAGTCCGGCTCCGGCAAGGGACCAAAGTCCGCGTCCTTGCGCCGTGACCGCTTGTGGTGGCATTACCCGGTACACACCCCTTGGCAGCCGAAGAAGGACCGGCGGACAGGGCGGATTTCAAGGGCGGACAGTATGGCTTCCTTGGCGATTTCACCCGATTACCAGGATGAGCTAGTGGCGCCTGTCCCTGGTCTGTGGTGCCGAAGGTTCAGAGACCTCACCGAACATTTCATCCAGTGCGCACAGGAAACCGCCGACGGCCGCGGGCACACGTCAAGTTCCTGAGACAGTTTCACTCATCCTCTAAAGGTGCCTGACTCTGTACGGGGTATCACGTGGCAATTAGCCCGAAGGGATAATGCACGCTGACCCGGTATCCGAGCGTCTTGTCAAACAACGTCCTTGGCTCGCGGGCGTCCGATTCGATCCAAAGTATGGATGAGTCTGCAGTCGCCTGCTCGACCTTGCCAACGCGTACCAGCTCACCGTGCAGTCGGATTTCGACGACGGCGCCAACGAGCCGATGCCAGTCCTCCCTCACGGAAGGCTTGGCTGCGGGCGTCACAGCCCCGACCGCCCCATTGTTGGAACGGGCTCCTGAGATCCCGATATCCCCGACATCCCAAGCTCGGCGTGGACCTTATCTGTGTGCTCGCCGAGGGCCGGCACCCTTCCCATGTAAATGTCTACCTCACGGGACTTAACGGGAGGAATCAGGCTGGGCAACGGACCAGCAGGAGACTCGACGTCCCGCCAGCGGGTTCTTTCCTCCAGCTGCGGATGCGCCGAAAAGCCGTGTATGCCCCTTAGTTGGGCGTTGGCGATGCCCGCGGCATCAAGTTTGGCGATGACTGTGGCAGTCGTTCGTTGGCTTAGGTCGGCATTGATCGCCTCGTGGAGATCGGCGCGATTCGTCACGCTCAGGCTGTTGTTTGCAAAGCGGGCATCCAGGGCAAGGTCCGGGCGTTCAAGAACTTCTGCCCAGAAAACGGTCCATTCCTGGTCGTTCTGGATGCCTAGAAAGACCGTGCCGTCCTGTTCTTCGAATGGCCGGGTAAACGGGGCCGCCACCGCCTGGTCGAGTGAGATGACCGTAATGCCCTCCAAAGCCGGCTTAGGCATCTAGATCTCCGATTCTTGCCTGTTTGAGGATGCGCTTGGCCCGCTCGGTGACGGGACGATCGATCATTTGTCCAGCTACCTGTGTCGCCGCACCTTCGGCGCCGACGACCGAGAGGGCCCACGCCAGCTCTTCCTCGGTTGGCTCGAAGGCTGTGTTCACCGGGATGATCTGCCGAGGATGAATGCAAAGCTTCCCGCCGAAGCCGAAGTTTCGGGCGAGGCGGGCGGATTCGGAGATCCGCTCCAGGTCCTGGAGCTCCGCGCAGGGCGAGTCCAGCGGTGAGGAGATTCCGGCCGACCGCGAGGCAAGAACCAGTTCAGAGCGGGCGTGGTCCAGGAATCGATCGTCTCCAGAAGAGTTGATGTCCAACGCGAAGTCAATCGCGCCGAAAGCCAGCCGGGTAACACCCGCCAATTGCGCCAACTCCAAGGCGTGGACCACACCGGCTGCAGACTCGATCAATGGAATCAGGGCCAGTTCTTTCGGGAATCGGTCGCGCAGTTGCACGACACTGTCAGGATCATCCGCCTTGGGTAGCATGATGCCCAGCAAACCGTGCCCGTCCACTTCACTTAGGGCTTGCAGCGCCGCAATCTCCGTTGCATGGCTTTGCGAATCCCAGGTGTTCACGCGCACTACGGCGCGCACGTCACCGGATCTTAACGCGCCCACGACGGCGGCGAGCGCCGCTGCCTTGCTGTCGACAGCCACTGCGTCCTCGAGATCGATGATGACGACGTCGGCCCCTGACGCTGCGGCTTTGATGTAGCGTTCCGGACGGTCACCGGGAACAAACAGTGCGGTGACGGCCGACGCGACGAGCTCTTGACCGGCAGCGCCAGCCAACGTAGAACCTTGCCGGCTCACTGGAAGTCCCCGTTGTCTGGAAGGGTGGACTCGTCAGGGCGGGTGGACTCGACGCTCGGCAGGTGGCCTTGGCGATAGACCATGAAAGTCCTGCGGTAGCTGATCACGATCTTGCCGTCCTGGTTGTAGCCTTCGGTGGCCACTGTGACCAGGCCAAGGTTGCTCCGAGACTTGGATTCCCGGACGGAAAGGACCTTCGACCGTGAGTAGATGGTGTCGCCTTCGAAGACGGGGTTGGGCATCCTGACTTCGTCCCACCCCAGGTTCGCGAACACGTTCATGGACAGATCGATGGTGGACTGCCCCGTAACGAGTGCCAAGGTGAATGTCGAGTTGACCAAGGGCACGCCAAACTCTGTGGCCGCAGCGAAGTTCCGGTCTATATGGGTCTTGGCAACGTTCTGGGTGACCAGGGTGAATGTCTGGTTGTCGGCCTCGGTGACGGTCTTCCCGAATGGATGGTAGTAGATGTCGCCAACATTGAAGTCCTCAAACAGTCGCCCTGTCCATCCCGGGACTACGCGGGTTTCCCTGGCGGGGAGCGGTGATTGGGTTCCTGTCATGATTTGTCTCCTTCGATCATGAGATCGCCTTCTCTTACTATAAATATATTATGTACAACATCAAGGGAAGCTCGGTTTGCCTCGTAATGTCAAGACTTTTTGGTGCAATCTGATGTGGTGGTTGACGCGAGGCGATCTTGCCTTCCATTGAATATATTCTGTATTCTCGAAGAGAGGCTACCAACGAAGAATTAGCCAGCTACCCTAAGGAGCAATCAATGACCGCCCAAACCCTTGTTGAGAAGTTGCGGGAACAGACCCGCACCCTCTGCGCCGGCTTTCCGGACGAATACTGGCGGGAGACCGATCGTAACCGCCGCTATCCACAGGAGTTCGTGGACACCCTGACCGAGGCAGGTCTGCTCTCAGCCCTCATCCCCACGGAGTATGGCGGCCTTGGCCTGGGCCTTAGCGAGGCCAGCGTCATCATGGAAGAAATCAATAAGTCGGGCGGCCACTCGGCCGCTTGCCATGCTCAGATGTACACCATGGGGGCTTTGCTCCGGCACGGCAACGACGCCCAAAAGAACGAATACCTTCCCCAGATCGCAGCCGGAAAGCTACGCCTGCAGGCCTTCTCCATCACGGAGGACAAAGCAGGCTCGGACACGACCAGCATTGAGACTGAAGCCGTCCGGGATGGTGACCACTTCATCATCACTGGCCACAAGAGCTGGACCAGCCGCATTGAGGAGTCCGATCTCGCCTTCGTCCTGGCACGGACCTCCACCAAGGGCGGCGACAAGACCAAAGGCCTGACGCTCTTCCTGGTGGACCTGCGCCAAGTCCGGGAGGAGCAGCCGGGCAGCCTGAAAGTCGCCAAGGTACGGACCATGTTCAATTACGCGACGAACCAGATCTGGTACCAGGGCATGCGCGTCCCTGCCACCGCGGTCGTCGGAGAAGTTGGTAAAGGATTCCGCTATGTCCTGGACGGCTGGAATGCCGAGCGCATACTCCTTGCCGCCGAGGCAGTGGGTGACGGGTACTGGTTCACCGACCGCGCCGTGGCCTACGCCAATTCCCGCGAAGTCTTCGGACGCAAGATCGGCACCAACCAGGGGGTCCAGTTCCCCATCGCCGACGCGTACATGAAGGTCCGCGCAGCCGACATGATGCGCTATGAGGCAGCCCGACTCTTCGACGCCGGCAAGCCCTGCGGAGCCGAAGCCAACATGGCCAAGCACCTCTCCTCTGAAGCCAGCTGGGCCGCGGCAAACGCCTGCCTCGACACCCATGGCGGATACGGCTTTGTGGACGAATACGACGTCGAACGCAAGTTCCGCGAAACCCGTATGTTCCAGGTGGCGCCGGTGAACAACAACATGATCAAGAACTTCGTCGCCCACAAGGTGCTCGGCCTCCCCCGCTCGTACTGAAGCAACCGGCACCCCACGAATCCAGAGCACCGAAGGACACAGAACATGTATCAGAACCTAACGACTCCCGGCCCTAATCCCACAGACCCTGAGCCAATGAGCCCAGCCGACACACGCAAGGTACTCAAGGGACGGGGCGCTGCTTTGGCGCGAAACATGGAGGCCAGCCTCAGCATCCCCACCGCCTCCACCATCAGGACTTTTGAAGTCTCCGCACTGATGAACTGGCGGGATCGGCTCCGCAGCCAGGGATTCAGCGTCCCGATCGCCGCCGTACTGGCATGTGCGATGGCCCGCGCCGCCCAGGACCAGGTACCAGCCGTGCGCCGGCGAATCGAAGCAGTCGATTCGGACCTCGTACTCGTGGAAGAAGGCACCGTAAACCTCGGAGTCGCCGTCGACGTCGAGACTGCCGCCGGCCATTCCATCATGGTGCCGGTCATCCAGGATGCCGCCAGCCTGACATTCCCTGCTTTGGTGGAGCGGCTTGGCCAGCTTTCCGACGAGTGCAGGTCAGGAACCATCGGAGTGGCGAACCTGAGGGGCGCCACCCTAATCCTCACCAGCACCGGACGCTTCGGGTCAACCACCGGCGTTCCGCTTCTTCCGGCAGGCCCCGGCATCATCGTGGCCGCCGGTGCTATCGGCATCCCTGCCGGGCTGGAAACCCTGGCTGCCACGCATCCCGTGGACCCCGTGCTTACGTTGTCATCCACCTACGACCACCGTGCCATCCAGGGCGCAGACTCGGGGATGTTCCTGGGCAGCGTGGAGAAACTTCTTCGCTCACCTGAGTTCCTGGCCAAGCTTGCGGAGGAAATGCTGCAGAACGAGCCTGACCCGATCCTCCACGTTCAGGCGTCCGTGAACGCTGACGACGACGTGCGGCTTGCGGAGTTCAACAGCAACGGCAGCGCCGCCGTTGCCCGGATGGAGCCCGTACGTGCCCGCGACGAAGGTTCCTGGCTGCCCAACGGCGTCGAGGTCGAATTCGCGCACCTCGCAAACCCCGAAGCCCGCAGCTGGCTCGCTGACCTTATCCGGCACGGTACTCCCCAGCCCGCAGCAAAGCGACGGCTCCAGGCGCTGCGCCTCTCAACGGAAATCGACGTCTTCGAGAGCTACCTGCAGACTCAGTTCCTGGGACAGAAGACCCTCTCGGTCCAAGGGCTTGAGTCCTCGGTGGTGGCTCTGGCCGAGATGGCCGGACAGGCAGCAGGAAATGGCTACTCGGATGCGGTCCTTGGCATGGCGCACCGCGGAAGGCTCAGCATCATGGCCCACATCCTGAACTGGCCCATGGAAAGGATCCTCGCGGAGTTCCTCCCCACCGCCCGCTCCACGGCGCTGGCACGTTCCGGGGACGTTCGGCAGCATCTGGGCGGATCCGGCCGCTTCACCGACACCGAGGGCGCGTCCATCGGTGTCATGCTGGAGCAGAACCCCAGCCATCTTGAATTCGTCTCACCGGTCGCACTCGGGGCCGCGAGGGCAAAGCAGGACGAGCTCGTGGCTGCTGGCTTATCGCGCGAAGAGGCGCAGCGCAAGGTGCTCCCCTTGCTGCTTCACGGCGACGCAGCCTTTACGGGACAGGGCGTTGTCTACGAGACTTTCAACCTGCAGCGGCTCGAGCCCTACGACGTCGGCGGGACAATCCACATCGTCCAAGACAATAGGCTCGGTTTCACGGCGACCCCATTCCAGCTGCGCTCGACGGCATGGCCGTCCGACGTCATCCGCGGCTTCGACGTCCCCGTCATCCACACCGACGCAGACGACGTCGATGCCAACCTCGTGGCAGCGAGAATCGCCTTCGACTACCGCGAGCGCTTCGGAACGGACATCGTGATCCACGTCCAGGGTTACCGCCGCCACGGGCACAACGAAACGGACGAACCCCGCTACACGCAGCCTGTCTACTACAGCGATATCGACCAGCACCCTCCCGTCCACGAGATATACGCCTCCTCGCTTGAAGCCGCAGGCCTAATGACGGACACATATGTCTCCGAAACACGCTCCATAGCCAAGGAGCGCCTGGTCAGCGCACTCGAAAAAGCACGCGTCTTCGACCTCAACTCCGTCATTACGCAGGAGTTCGAGGCCCGGCCCGGCGTACAGGAGAAACTAAGGGATGTCAGCGCACGGTGGATCTCCGAAGTCCTGGATGCTGCGGAACAATCCCGCGACGACGTCGAAATCCACCCCAAGCTGATGCGCCAGTTCGACAAACGACGTTCCCTGCGCGCCCAGGACTTCCTCATCGACTGGGGGCAGGCGGAATTGCTGGCGCTCAAGCTCATCAACAAAGCCGGAGTGCCGCTGCGCCTCACCGGCGAAGACGTGGAGCGGGGAACCTTCAGCCACCGGCACATCGTTGTCCACGACTCGCAAACCGGCGGCAAGGCCAAACGGTTGATCTTCGGAGACGCTCCGTTCCTGGTAGCGAACACTCCCCTGACCGAAGTTGCCACAGTGGGATTCGAGTATGGCTACGGCCGGACCAACACCGACTCACTGCAACTCTGGGAGGCCCAGTTCGGTGACTTCGTAAACGTCGCCCAAGTCATTTTCGACCAGTTCATCATGGCCGGACGTGACAAGTGGGGCCGGGAAAGCCGCTTCGTGGCCCTGCTCCCCCACGGCTGGGAAGGCGCAGGTCCGGAACACTCATCGGCCCGCCTTGAGCGCTTCCTCCAACTGGCGGCCCGGGACAACTCACGAATCCTCATTCCGACGACGGCGGCGCAGTACTTCTCAGCGCTCGTCTCTGCAGCTTCCATGGACGAACCGCGGCCCCACGTGATCTTCACCCCGAAGTCCCTCCTTCGGGCCGAGTCCGCTAAGTCGCCTGTTGAAGACTTCACGGCGGCGACCTTCCGCCCTGTCCTAGCCAGCGGTGCTTCAAGCGCCGAGGCCCGTCGCCTGCTGCTGTGCTCCGGCAAGGTCGGCGTCGAGGTTAAGGCACGCCTGGGCGACGGCGTCAGGCTCCTTCGCCTCGAGCAGCTGTACCCGTTCCCGCACGAGGAAATCATGTGCGAGGTCGCCGCGGCCGGTGGACTGGAAGAAATTGTGTGGGTCCAGGAAGAGCCTGAAAATATGGGCGCGTGGGGCTACGTCCTGCCGAAGCTCCTCAAGATGGGCCTCAGCCGCTTCCGGCTGGGTTTCGTGGGCCGGCCCGAAGCGGCATCGCCCGCGGAAGGCTACTCTGCCGAACACAAGGCAGCCCAGGAACGGCTGCTATCGACGGCCGCCCAGCCCGGCGCCGTCGACTACCGGATCGGCTAGGCCCCGACGGCTCTTTCAGCTGGCCGGACCGCCCTAGAGTAACCACAAGCGCAGGCAAGCGGTGCAGGGACCCCCTGCACCGCTTGGTCGGCGAAAGGAGTCAAAGCATGCGTATCGGTGTCGTGGAAGACGACGACGGCGTGGCCAGCGCGCTGATCGACGCCCTCGAAGCAAACCGGATAACGGCCGACCGCATGTCCCGCGGCGCCGAAATCCTCACCCGGCATCCAGACTTTGACATTGTTCTGCTGGATCTCGGGTTGCCGGACATGGACGGAATTGAAGTCCTCCGTCATCTCCGCCAGGTTTCGGCCGTTCCGGTCATCGTTCTCACCGCACGCAACGATGAACGATCCGTGGTCCGCGGCCTTCGGAACGGCGCCGACGATTATCTCGTCAAACCAGCCAGGATCACGGAGCTACTGGCGCGGATTGAAGCCATCCGCAGACGGTCCCGACGCCCGACGGAAATCGCCCCACAACTTCGCCAATTCGATGACGTGATCGTCGACCTCTCAGCAAGATCACTGTACGTGTCAGGAAGGCCGGTACCGCTGACAACGAAGGAATTCCAACTCCTTGCCGTGTTGGTCGACAATCCCGGCGCCGCGGTCAGCCGCCAGCAGATGATGGATCAGGTCTGGGGTGACGCCTTCGTTGCAGTCTCTCGTTCCTTGGACGTCCACATGACAGCGCTGCGCGCCAAGATCGGGCGTTCACTGATCGAAACCATCCGTGGCTTCGGCTACCGCTGGATCGGGTAGGCATGCGAACGCGCCTCCTCCTCGTGTTGGCCATCCTCGGCGCCATCGTGGTGGCAGGCTTCGCTATTCCCCTAGCGGCGTCGTTCGCGGACCTGCGCACACGTGAATTCGTCCTCAGCCGCGACGCCGACCTGCAACGGTTTGCGGACCTGGCAGACGGTTACGTGCGCAACGCTGGCCCTGGCCTACTCCGTGAGGAGATCGCCGCCTACAACGACCTCTATGGGGACGCGGTGGCCTTCGTCTCCACGAGGGGCGCCCCTTCGCACGCCGTGGGCACAAGTCTGGGGGATCCGGAGGTTTCCGCCGCCGTCGGGCGCGCCTTGCGGAACGAACGCTCCTCCGGCCTGGAACTGCTCACCCCGTGGAGTCCGCGCACAGTGGTATTCGCCAAGCCCATCGGAACGGGCGCGCAAGTCAACGGCGCCGTCGTCATCGTTGCGTCCACGGAGCGCCCGCGGAACGACATCGTCCGGGTGTGGATCCTGATCAGCTTGGGTTCGCTGACTGCCGTAACCGGATTCGGCATCCTGGCGGTTGCCGTCAGCAGATGGATACTGCGACCCCTTGAGAATGTCAGCCACCGCATGCAGGAACTCACCGACAGCCTCCCCTTTGCCACAGCGTCCAGCGACGGGGCCCCGGCACTACCCGGCTCCAATCAGGGCGGACCACCTGAATTCCGCCAACTGTCCAAGGCCTTCGAAAAGATGGCCACCACCGTCAACACGTCGACTGAAGCCCAAAGCAGGCTTGTCGCTGACACGGCGCACCAGCTCCGGAATCCGCTGACGGCGCTGCAGTTGCGCTTGGACCTGCTAGGGCCGCAGGTACAAAGCGAGGGCACGAAGAGCTACCGTCGGGCCTTGGGAGAGACGCTCCGCCTGGAGGAAATCCTCGACGATCTCCTGACGCTCTCCGTGGCGGAAACACCCCGCGCACCGGGCCCTTCAAGCGAGCCCGCTCTCCCCTACTTGGTCGCCCTCGAGCGGGCCGAGTTCTGGCGCGAAACTGCCAACGCCTCCGGCACCACCATCCAGGTGTTGGACGCTCCTGGCGAACTCGTCGCCGGCATAAGTTCCGCTGACCTTGAACAGGCCCTCGATGTGCTACTGGACAACGCCTGCAAGTACGCCGGAGCAGGAACGACGGTGAGGATCACATTGGCCTCCGACGCCTACGCCGGCGCGCCGCAGGGCCGTGTCGTCATCACCGTCGCCGACGATGGCGCAGGAGTCCTTCCAAGCGATCTAAAGCTCATCACGAGAAGGTTCTATCGAGGGACACCCAAGGAGATGCCGCCCGAGGAAGACCAGGTGCCAGGCGGCACTGGCCTGGGGCTGGCCATCGTGGAAGCCCTTGTTGAACGCAACGGAGGCCGTGTAATGACTGAGGAAACACCTGGTGGCGGCCTCACCGTCATTCTGTCAGTCCCCTCCCATGGTGAAGCATCCGTAAGCGGCTCGGGCAATTCCAGACCTTCCGCGAAGCGACTGCAGCCATGACAGGAGCCTCTGGAACAAATACGACAACACGACGCCGGATACTCGCCGGACTGGCTGCCACAGCAACCGTACTGGTGCTTGGCGGCTGCCGGGAACCGCGACGCAGCCTCAGTCTGGGCACGGCTGAAAACCACGGCTTTTTCTACGACTTCGGGCAGTCGCTCTCGGGCGGGGTGGCCCGTTCCGACGTCGGTTTCACACTCGATCCCAAGATCACGGGTGGTTCCGTCGAGAACCTCCGCAGCATCATGGCCGGGGAGCTAGACCAGGCACTGGTGCTGGCCGACGTCGCTATGACTGAGCGCGATAAGCTACGGGCAGTGGGGCGCCTCTACCTGAACTATCTGCAGTTCGCCGTCCCGGCCGCGTCGCCCATCCGGAAAATTTCGGACCTGCGCGGACGCACTATCAGCCTCGGGGGAAGTTCAGCGACAACAAGGGCAGGGCACCTCGTGCTCCAGGCCGGGGGCGTCGACGAATCTAAAGTGAAAATCCGTTCGATTCCGATTACCGGTGTCCTGGACGCATTGGCCAGTGGTGATGTCGACGCCGCCCTGTTCGCCGGCGGGGTACCCCACCCCGAAATGGATACCAGCCGAGGGGGCCCATCCTCCGGCATCCGGCTCTTGGACCTCTCAGCCGAGCAACAGGTCCTGCAGGGCCAGTACGGGCCGGTGTACCAGCCGGTGACACTCCCGAAAGGTCTCTACGCATCGGTAAACGAGGTAGGTTCCGTTGGCATTGCAACACTCCTTCTGGCCCGATCGGACTTGCCGAGTGAGGTTGTCAACCGCGTGGTCGACATCCTGATCCGCAAATCCTCAGAACTCGTTCCGCCCGGCACGTCCGGCATGCAGTACCTGGATACCCGCTCACTGATCTACACCTCTGGGGTCCCGCTCCATCCGGGGGCTGCGGAAGCGTACAAGCGTCATCACGGTTAGGGAGCGGCTGCGCATGGTTTCGCGCGTAGATCATCAGGCAGCCGCCAATCTTCGCGCCTGATGCCGTAATTTGGATTGCAGCAAGCAGAAAGAGACACAACCATGAATGAGCCCAAGCGCGTCCGCCCGCAACTAAGTGACGAGGCTTCGTCCTACATACGCGCTTTGATCATGTCCGGCAGCCTCCGACCCGGAGCGCAGGTCCGCCCCGAGGTATTGGGCGAAGAACTCCAGATCTCAAGTACTCCTGTCCGGGAGGCCCTCCAATCCTTGAGGGTGGAGGGCTTCCTTGAGCTCGTGCCACGGAAAGGCTTCCAGGTGGCACCCCTGACGGGTAAGGACATCCGGGACATCTTCCGAGTCCAGGCGCTGATCGGTGGCGAGCTCGCCGCGCGGGCCACGCTTAACGCGTCGGAAGGCGACCTGGCCGAACTGGACGCGTTGCACCATGAACTCATTGCAGCGGCAGCGCGGCATGACGATGCCTCGCTGGAAGAGAAGAACCATGCCTTTCACCGCGAGATCAATCTTCTGGCCAATTCCCGAAAAATCATCTGGGCTATGGGCCTCGTATCCAGATACGTTCCCCGTCGTTTCTATTCAAGTATCGAAGGATGGCCCAAGGCCACTGTGGACGATCACGCCAAACTACTTGAAGCGATACGTTCCGGCGATGCCGAAACGGCCCGTCGGGAGATGGAAGAGCACCTGATGCACTCCGGGGAACTACTGGCGGCCCACTTCGATGAGCGGATCGCTAGTGCGGACGCCGGCGACGAGGCGCAGGGGCTCGCACACGTCTAAAGCCGACGGCTCGCGTCAGCATCCCCTCGGAAGGGCTCTTCCTGACTACCGGCAAGAAGCCGGGTTCGCGATTGGGTGCGAACCCGGCTTTTTCTTTGTGTCCAGTGCGCAGGAACCCGTTTGAAGAATCGTCTTAAGGGACGGCTAAGAAATCGCAATTCTCCTATTCAGGGCTAGGTGAGCTGAGACACATTGAAAGTAGTTCATGGGCAGGAGCCCCGAACCCGCGGCGAATGTAGGACGAGCCCGCGTCGCGGACAAGAACGAAGGAGTTCACATGAACATTTAAAAAGCCTCAGCTCCGGCTAAACCCCGCGTGGTCAGCAATGTTGTCAAGGGATGCTTGGGCAACCTGATCGAATGGTACGACTGGTTTGTCTACGCCTCATTCAGTATCTACTTCGCAGCCACGTTCTTCCCGACCGGGAACGCGACTGCCCAGTTGCTGTCCACCGCCGCCGTTTTCGCCGTCGGCTTCCTGATGCGGCCGTTAGGCGGCTGGCTGCTTGGAATGTATGCCGACCGTCATGGCCGCCGTAATGCCCTTGCAGCCTCAGTCCTGTTGATGAGCGCGGGCTCGCTGACAATCGGATTCACACCTTCCTTCGACTCGATCGGCATCGCTGCCCCCATACTCCTCGTCGCGGCGCGGCTACTCCAAGGCCTGAGCGTCGGCGGCGAGTTCGGATCCAGCGCGACGTACCTTTCCGAGGTGGCTACCCCTGGCCGACGCGGGTTCTTCTCCAGCTTCCAGTACGTTTCGATCATCATCGGCCAGCTCTCCGCGCTCCTGGTGATGATCCTGCTGCAACGCATTCTCAGCCCGCAGCAGATGGGTGAGTGGGGCTGGCGAGTTCCCTTCGTCATCGGTGCCGTGGCCGGACTGCTCGCCATGGTCCTGCGACGCACCATGGACGAGTCCGAGCACTACAAGCAGGAGAAAGCCCGGAGCGAAGCGGAAGCCTCATCATCCGGAAAGCCTGTCGGTTCCCTGCGCGCCCTTATGCAATACCCCAAGCAGCTCATCGCCGTCTTTGCACTAGCCATCGGAGGGACCGTCGGCTTCTACGTCTACACCACGTACATGCAGAAATACATGGTCAACACTTCGGGTATCGCCAAGGAAGACGCTTCCGTCATCAGCTTCTTCGCCCTCTTCGTCTTCATGTTCCTGCAGCCCCTCGCCGGCGGCCTCTCAGACCGCTTCGGACGCCGGAAGGTCATGCTCTTCTTCTCCATCGGGGGAACGATCATCACGGTCCCTGTTATGACCATCTTGGCCGACACCACGAACGTCTTCGCCGCCTTCGGCCTCATGATGATCTGCCTGGTATTCGTCTCTGGCTACACAGCTTGCGCCTCGATCATCAAAGCCGAGATGTTCCCGACCAAGGTGCGCGCCCTGGGCGTTGGCCTGCCCCACGCACTGGTGGCTGCGACCTTCGGCGGAACCGTCGAGCCCATCGGACTCGCCCTGAAGCAGGCCGGGCTCGAATCGATGTTCTTCTGGTACGTCACAGCCTGCATCGCGCTGACCCTCCTCGCTGCGGTGATGGTCAAGGAACCCTCGATAAACTCCAAGCTGGAACCAGACCTCCCGCCGACGGCCCAGGCGGAACCTGTCGTCCACGACGAATCGTCATTCAGCCCCGCAGGCGCCACTTCAGGTCAGCGGTAACCAGATAGCCCGAAGGGCGTCCCCCGGCAACAGCCGGGGGACGCCCTTCGTTCTGTTAAAGATCCGGGTCAGTTCCGTGGGCTTCGCAGGGCACGGAACCAGCCGCCTTGGGGACTCAACGCCTAGCTTTCGGCCATGCCTTTGAGGGCACCGTAAAACGCGTTGACGAGCATCCTGATAGTGGCGGCTTCGCTGAGGCCCCCGCGATTCTTCAAGAGGTCGTCCACTTCGCGGGGATCAAAGTGAGAGTTGCAGAACATGAGGGCGAACTCAATAAGCCCCTCGGAGAGTCCCAGCTCCCTAATAACCTCCCGCACGGGGCGCTCCCATGCCTCGTGGAGCGTACCTATCACTTCGTCGCCACGGTGGAGCCTTGTGAGGAAGCCTTCCCGGGACCTGAGTTGGATCATGGCCGGGCCGTAGGTCTCCAGCAGTTTCACGTGGCGGGCCACCACATCCTCAAACAGGGCTTTTCCGTGCAATGGGGAACCAAGGCTGAAGTCGCGCAGGTTCACCAGGACACCGTGCAGATACTCCTTGTGGAGCTCTTCCAATGTCGGGAAATAACGGTACGCGGTGGCTACTGAAAGCTGGGCCTTCTCCGCAATCGCAGGCATGGAAGCGTTCTGCGGATCCTCACGCAGAAGTTCTCCGGCAGCATTGAGGAGTCGCCGTTTGTTTCGGACGGTGTCTCGACGACTCCGCACGGACGGCGGGCTTGAAAGCTGTTCAGCAGCCAGGACAGTCACCCCTGTATCTCCAATATTCCTTGTTCAATGCGATCAAGGGCCGTCTTCAGGGTATCGAGATCTGCGGCAAAGGACAGCCTCAAGTGCCCCTCCCCTGAAGGCCCATACTCATTACCAGCTCGCAAGATCACCCCATATTCCTTGAAGCGGTCCAGCATTTCAGGGGACGGGAGGGCCTGGGGATACCGGAAGAAGGCGTAAAACGCTCCCCTCGGCTCGGTGAACTCCACTCCAGGGATGTTCGTCAGGCGTTCCACAACGTAGTCCCGCCGCTCTCTGTAAGCGTCAAGCATGCTCGAGGAAATTCCCGGACCCAGCTGGAGCGCCTTCAGCGATGCGCGTTGCGCCGCGGCATTGACTGCACTGTTCATGGTCCTGTGCACGGCACGGATCGAATCGATGAGCTCCGGTGGCGCAACGATGTAGCCGATCCGCCACCCCGTCATCGCATACGTTTTGGACAGAGTCTGGCAATAGACCAAGCGTTCCTGCAACGACTCGATCGTCAATGACGAAACGAAAGTGTCGTCATACACAAGATGGGCGTATGCCTCATCAACCAACACCAAGGTGTCTGTGCCTGCCAGCCCTTCGGCGAGTTCCTCAAGCGAACGCTTGCTGAAAACGGCACCGGTGGGATTGACCGGATTGCAGAGTGTGATTAATCGGGCGCCCTTGGCCGCCTCGAGCACGGCGGGCACATCAAGCTGGTTGTCAGGCTTCGTGGGCACGAAGGCCGGAACGCCTCCTGCCAGCCGCACGGCATCCGGATAAAGGGAATAGGTGGGTTCGGGAATGACGACCCGCTCTCCCGGATCGACAGTCGCCAAAATGGCCGCCGTGATGCCCGCCGTTCCACCATGTGTCACAAGGACGGATTCCGGCCTCACGGCCTTCCCGGACACCGAAGAAACCTCGTCAGCAATGTGCTGCCGCAGCTCGGGGTCACCGTTTACATCCCCATAGTGGGTCCAGCCTCCATGGAGTGCTTCGACGGCGGACTCGACGATTTCGGGCGGGGTATCAAAATCAGGCTCCCCCATCGAGAGGGAAAGTGCCCCAATCGGCACCGCTCCCCCGACGGGACGGAGGGAGGTGGCGACAACGCGGTCGATGGCTGCTGATGCGCGATACAAGTTCAAGGCTTCTCCAGATATTTGGGGATACCCTCCTAAACTAAGACAGCAGTCGCAAGTTGGCAAGGCCGCACGGAAAACGCGGATCAGTCGAGATATTTCGGCAGTATTGCCGCAAGCGGTCCATTGTTTCGACGTCGTAAATCCTCCAGATCTTCGTTGACTGGTAAATATATTGCGAGCAAACTCGTACTTGCGAGTGCTCTCTCAATGTGCTTTAGTGTGATGCAAGGCACAACGAAGTGTGTGGGTCTCGCCCAAACCCAATCCAAGGAGACAGTCCGGATGATGCGCAGATCGCTCATCGAACAAAGGATCAACAACCGATGTGAGGAGGACGGCAGCCTGCGGCCATCAGCCGCCGCGGCATGGATTACCCCAACGCCGCCCAGCCAGACCCCGGTTCCCGTCCGCCGTCGCAAACCAGAAGGAGACCAGGCATCGCGCCGATCCCAATGACAAGAACTCAGGAACACTACGACGCCCTGGCAAGCGGGGTTGCTAACACCAAGCAGTTTCAGCGTTTGCTAAAGCTGGGAACGGCGACCGTCTACGAGGCCCAGGGTCAAAGGGGATCCATCGCCTCGGAGATCCGGCCAATCCACCCGGACATGAAAGTCGTCGGCACCGCTTTGACGGTGGACACCACCCCGGCTGACAACCTTATGCTTCATCAGGCCGTCCTCATGGCCAAGCCAGGTGACGTGTTGGTGGTAGACGCAAAGGGATTCACTGACGCAGGCCCTTGGGGCGATGTGCTCACCCTGGCCGCCCAACGCGCTGGAATCGCTGGGCTGGTTATCGACGGATCCATCCGCGACTCCGAAGCGATCATCAACGCGAACTTCCCGGTTTTCGCCCGAGGGATCTCCATTCGCGGGACCACCAAGGTCGACCCCGGCTCGATCGGCGGCGCCATCAACCTTGCGGGTAGCACCGTGCAGCGCGGAGACATCATCCTTGGCGACCGCGACGGATTGGTCGTGGTCAAGGCCGACGAAGTCGCCGAGACACTTCAGTCGGCGGAAGAACGGGAAGCCAAAGAAGAGGCGTTCCGGCGCAGGATCATGGACGGCGTCTCCACTGCCGAGCTCCTCGGATTGCTCCCAACCCTTCAGCGCTACGGATGGTGACCCATGACTATTTCACAGAACCCGGAAACGATCATCGACCGCGAAGCCGAGACAGGAGGGCCTAGCATCATGATCTCCATTCAGGGAGTGAACAAGCACTTTGGTCCCCTGCATGTCCTGCGCGACATTGACCTTGGGATCGCCCGCGGCCAAGTCGTCGTCGTCCTTGGACCCTCTGGCTCCGGCAAGTCGACGCTGTGCCGGACGATCAACAGGCTGGAGACCGTCGATACCGGGTCGATCTCCATTGACGGTAAGGCACTGCCCCAGGAAGGCAAGGCCCTCACCCGATACCGGGCCGACGTCGGCATGGTCTTCCAGTCGTTCAACCTGTTCGCCCACAAAACCATATTGGAGAACGTGATGCTGGCACCGCAGAAGGTGCGCAAAATCTCCAAGGTGGCAGCCCGCGACCGGGCCATGGCCCTGCTGGAGCGGGTGGGCATCGCCAACCAGGCCGACAAGCTCCCCGCACAGCTCTCCGGCGGCCAGCAGCAACGCGTGGCCATTGCCAGGGCACTGGCCATGGAACCGAAAGTCATGCTCTTCGACGAACCCACCTCGGCCCTGGACCCGGAAATGGTCACCGAGGTCCTGGACGTCATGACATCCCTGGCCAAAGGCGGAATGACCATGCTGGTCGTCACCCACGAGATGGGCTTCGCCCGACGCGCCGCTGACCGCGTCGTCTTCATGGCCGACGGCCAGATCCTGGAAGACACCACACCGGAACAGTTCTTCACCAATCCCGCATCAGCACGAGCCCGCGACTTCCTGTCCAAAATCCTCAGCCACTGATTCGTGGCAACCATTCGCCCAGTAGCGCAGAAAGAATCCATGATGAAACTCAAGTCCCTCGTTGCCCTGCCCGCCGTGGCACTCATCGTCGCGGGCGCCGCCACCGGTTGCGCCGGCGCGGCCAGCAGCGAAGCAAAAGGTGTGGAGGCCAAGGCGAAAGCCGGCCAACTGACCATTGGTATTGTCTTTGACCGACCCGGCCTCAGCCAGAAGAACCCGGACGGCAGCCTCAGCGGCTTCGATGTCGACGTCGCCAAGTACGTCGCCGGCAAGCTCGGGGTCCCGGAATCCGGGATCAAGTGGCAGGAAGCCCCCACTGCGCAGCGCGAAAACCTCATCCAGAACGGCCAAGTGGACTACATCGTCGCCGCCTACACCATCAACGACGCCCGCAAGGAGAAAATCAGTTTCGCCGGCCCCTACCTGACAGTGGGACAGTCTTTGCTGGTCCGGGCTGACACCACCGACATCACGGGTCCGGAATCCCTGAATAGCGGCAAGAAACTCTGCTCGACCGCAGGATCCGTCCCAGCGCAGAACATCAAGAAAAACTACAGCAAGGATGTTCAACTGCAGGAGTACGACACGAACGCGGCCTGTGTGGAAGCGCTCAAGTCCGGCGCCGTTGACGCCATCAGTACCGACGACATCGTCCTTGCCGGCTACGCCGCAACTAACGCGGGCAAGCTCAAGGTCGTTGGCAAGCCATTCACCAAGGACTCTTACGGCATCGGGCTGAAGAAGGACGACACCGCAGGCCGAGCCAAGATCAATGACGCGATCGAGGACATGATCAAGGACGGATCCTGGGCCAAGGCCTTTGAAAAGAATCTCGGCCCCTCCGGATACCAGCCGCCCGCGGCACCTGCCGTGAACAGGTACTAAAAACACCTCAGGAATCCGGAGTTGATTGATGGAAATTCTTACAGAGTATGGTGGCCAGCTGGTCACGGCGTTTGCTCGCACAGTCCAGCTTGCCGGGTTATCCGCGGTCGGGTCATTGGTGCTGGGCACGCTGCTGGCCGCGATGCGGGTCTCGCCGGTCTGGGCTTTGCGCACAATGGCGACCGTCTACGTGAACATTGTCAGGAACACCCCGCTGACACTAGTGGTGCTGTTCGCGTCCTTCGGCCTGGCCCAACAGCTGGGCATCACCCTGGTTGATCCGAAGTCCCCGACCTCGATCACAGACAGTTCCTTCCGTCTGGCGGTTCTCGCCTTCAGCCTCTACACCGCCACGTTCGTCTGCGAAGCCATCCGCGCCGGGGTCAACACCATCCCGCTGGGACAGTCCGAAGCCGCCCGGTCCTTGGGCCTGGGCTTCACCCAGGGACTGCGCTACATCGTGCTGCCGCAGGCCTTCCGCGCCGTGATCGGCCCGCTGGGCAGCATCCTAATCGCCCTGATCAAGAACACCACCGTGGCTTCGGTCATCGGCGTCGCCGAAGCGGCGCTACTGATGAAGGAAGTCATCGAAAACACCTCCGCACTGATAGTGGTCGGGCTGATCTTCGCCCTTGGCTTCATGTGCCTGACCCTGCCCACCGGCGCGGCCTTCAGCTACATGAGCAAGAAACTGGCGGTACGAACATGAGCACCAAACCCGGACTGAAAAACCTCTACGACGAACCCGGCCCCCGCGGCAAAGCCCTGAACCTCATCATCAGCGCCGCCTGCCTCGCCGGCCTCGCGGCCGGCGCCGCATGGGTCCTGTCCGCCCTGGCTGGCAAAGGCCAGCTCGCCCCCGAGAAATGGGCGCCCTTTCTGACCGCCGACATGTGGCGCACCTACCTGCTGCCCGGCATCACCGGAACCCTCCAGGCCGCCGCACTGGCCGTCGTCCTCGCTACCGCCCTCGGCATCCTGCTTGGCGTCGGACGCATGGCCCACACCCGATGGATCCGCCACACGTGCACCGCCATCGTGGAATTCTTCCGCGCCATGCCCCTGCTGATTCTGATGATCTTCTGCTTCCAGGTCTTCGCCAACTACTCCCTCTTCCCCTCCACCCAGCTCGCGATGGCCGCCGTCGTCACCGGACTGACCCTCTGCAACGGCGCCGTGATCGCCGAAATCGTCAGAGCAGGCGTCCACGCCCTGCCAAAGGGCCAGAACGAAGCAGCCATCGCCCTGGGCCTGGGCAATGGCCAAACAATGCGCATGATCCTGCTTCCGCAGGCCATCACTGCCATGCTTCCCCCAATCGTCGCCCAACTCGTCGTCGCCCTCAAAGACACCGCCCTCGGCTACCAAATCACTTATGTCGAAGCAGTCCGCCAGGGCATCCAAGCCGGCTCCGCCTACTCCAACTACATCCCCGCACTCCTCGTCGTAGCCGGCGTCATGATCACCATCAACTTCGCCCTATCCCAATTCGCCATCACCGCCGAAAACAGGCTGCGCAAGGGACGCAAGACGCTCGTCAAAGCGTCGGAGCAGCAGGTCGCCGTACCCGCCCTATAAGTCTCCGCGGTCGACGGCGGCGCTTCCCACTTTTGGTGCGCGCGCCGCCGTCGAGCCTTACCGCCGCGCCCCGTCTAGAAAGGAGTCCCTGTGGTTCCCACACCTACCAGCGCCACCACGCCTACGGTCAGCGCATTGACCGGCCACCATGCACCCGCCAGTGGCTGGTGGCGTCCCGACGGCGACCCCAAACCGTACCGCTACCTGCATCAGGGAGAGCTCATCCCTCCGGTTAATGGCAAGCCTGTCCACTGGATACTCGTCCTTGAACTGACGCCTGCCCAAAGGTGGCGCGCCTGACGAGCGCCGTGGCGCCCGGTCGCATCCAAAGTGGGCGGACTCGCTGTTCCGAAGCCACCCAGACGCCCCGCCGTCCGAAGCGCGCCACATACACACAGCGCATGGACCCGGCCCATTTTATACACGTCGAGTAGGATTAGCTGTGTGAACACAGACGAAATGCGCTGGTTCGTGGCCCTCGCCGAAATCGAAAACGTCACTGCGGCTGCCGCTAGGCTCAACGTCACCCAGCCCACACTGACCAGGGCTCTGCAGCGGCTGGAGAACGAAGTCGGCGCACCACTCTTCGACCGCACGGGGCGTCGCCTTCGGCTCAACGAATACGGAAAGATCTTCCTGGAGCGTTCCCGCGAAAGTCTCCAATCCCTCGACCGGGCAACCAAGGAAATCGATGCACTCCGCAACCCCGAGAGCGGAATCATCCGCCTCGCTGTCCTGCATTCGATGGCCGTTTGGTTCGCGCCGGAAATAATACGCCGCTACCGCTCCATTGCCCCTAAAGCCCGCTACGAGCTCCAACTGGCTGCGGCCCACGAAATGGTCGGCCATCTCAGAAGCGGTCGCGTCGACCTGGCCATTACAGGACCCCGGCCCGATGCCGACGACCTTGGATGGCACGTACTGCGTGTCGAACCATTGACCATGGCGGTCCCGGCGAACCATCCCCTCGCCGCCCGGGAGACCATCTCAGTAGCTGACGCCGCGGGAGAACCCCTAGTGACCCTACGCTCGCATTTCGCCATGCGCCACTTGATCGACGCCCTCTACGATGCTCACGGGCTCCATCCCGTCGTGGCATTGGAGACTATGGAAATCCCATCGATCGAAGGACTCGTAGCAGCGGGCCTCGGCGTCGGCATCGTCCCCCGACCAAGAGAGGGCGCCCCGAGGCCCGAGGTCGCATACGTCCCGCTGACCGACGACGGCGCTGAGCGTCCCATCGGCCTGGCCTGGCGAAAGGGAGAGATGCAGAACCCGGCAGTCAAGAGGTTCGCCGAGTTTGTTCGCTCACGAATGGGCCAACTCACATAACGTCGAATACGCCGATCGCCTACTCCTGCATGGATTTGCCCTTATAGATACGTGCTGTGCATGGTTCCATACCAAATGATCATTTGTCCTGACAATCTCGCACCCCTACTCTCGAACAAAGACCAATGAAGGTTTCAGAAGCAGAGATGGGCGCGAAGACAAACACCCGCGAACCTGGGATCGTGCTCCATAATCTCGCTACCACCACCCCGGTAAGACCCTGCTAGATGCCTTTCCTCAACGGTCCAATGACGAAGCGAATCGAGGAACAACAATAATGAGCGATCAAACAACCGAGGCCACCTTGGCCACCCGCGCAGAAGCAGACACCCCGCTTGAGCCAACAGTGGCCGGGAAGACCCGAATGGGCCGTCTCCTGACCGGCGTCCTGCCTGCCACTGTCGGCATGTATGCCCTTTACCAAGGCATCCAGCAGGTGCTGATCCCCCTTCAGGTCCAAGAGATCGACCCTAAGCAGAAAGTGGCCAACCTTGCGATCATTACCGCAATCTCCGCCGTCACCTCGTTGATCGCGCTACCGATCGGCGGCGCCGTTTCAGACCGGACCCGTGGCCGGTTCGGACGCCGCTCGCCATGGCTGCTCGCCTCGGGTATCACAAGTGCCATCCTCGTGGTCATCATGGGATTGATGAACTTCCTGTGGCCGCTGGCCATCGTCTACGCGGCAGTGTGGTTCGCTGCGAACTTCTACCAGGGAGTGTGGGCTGCTATACTGCCTGACCGTGTCCCTATTGCCCGGCGAGGTTTGGCTTCGTCAGTTATCGGCATGGGAACGCCACTAGGCATCCTTCTCGGCGTCAACTACGTGGCACAGGTCTCGCGTGAAGTCGCCTATATTTCCCTTGGGGCCTTCCTCGTCGCGGCGACAATGTTTCTGGTCTTTTTCGCTCCGGAAGGTCCGTACACCGAGCCCCGCCCTGTGAAGGAGAAGCACTCAGTTATCCGACGGGTTGGCGAATTCTTCAGCGGCTTCTCACACGTGAATTTCCGTTATGCCTTCGCAAGCCGCTTCCTGCTCTACCTTGCCTACTTCGTAATCAACGGCTACCTGCTGTACACGCTTCAGGACCGCGTGGGCGTCCAGAACGTTCCCGGTCAGAGCGCAGCAGTAGGCATCGGAATTCTGGTGACCATCAACACCCTTGCCTGGATCGGTTCGGCGGCACTTTCCGGTTGGCTCGCAGACGTCTTCAAGCGCCGCAAGATGTTTGTTGGCATCGCTGCCGTCGGTATGGGTCTGGCAAGCCTCATCCCGGTCTTCTTTCCGACTTGGACCGCAATGGTCGTCTTCGCCTTCTTCGTGGGTTTCTTCAAAGGCTCCTATCTTGCGGTCGACTTCGCCCTCATGTCTCTCGTCCTGCCCAACCGGGACAGCGAGGGCCGAGATATGGGTCTGCTATCGGTTGCGACCGGAGCTCCCCAGTTGATCTCCGGGGCAATCGCCGGTCTGTTGATCACCTTCGCCGGCGGATACGTATCCCTGTTCATCTTCGGCACTGTCGTTGCCTTCCTGGCAGGCCTAGCGGTCATCCCGATCCGCAATATCCGCTGACGAGGACACCAGCACTCAAGCACGCGTGACACGAGGCTGCGCCGGAGCCAAGCAAGAAGCCACCGGCGCAGCCCTGTCGCACAGAATAAAACATTGAGCGGGAAGCCCCACACCCCCGCTCCGACAGGATAAGTTCCCAGACTATGAACGCCAAACCTCTGGACGGCATCACCGTCGTCACCTTTGAACAGGCGGTCGCAGCACCGTTCGCCACACGGCAATTGGCCGACCTCGGCGCCCGGGTGATCAAAGTCGAACGCGACACGGGCGACTTCGCCCGGGACTACGACACCACAGTTTACGGACAATCGAGCTACTTCACTTGGTTGAACCGAAGCAAAGAAAGCATTGTGCTGGACCTAAAGAGCGAGCACGGGCGCGAGGCGGCACGTCAGCTGCTCCTGCGCGCCGACGTGGTCGTCCAGAACCTCGCCCCTGGCGCCGTCGACCGCCTCGGCATCGGCGCCCACGACGCCTTAGAGCTCAACCCCCGGCTCATCTACACAAGCATCTCAGGCTACGGATCCGGCGGCCCCTACCAGGACAAAAAGGCTTACGATCTGCTGATTCAATGCGAGGCCGGGCTGCTGAGCGTCACGGGCACCAAAGACGAGCCGGCAAAGGTTGGAATCTCCATTGCTGACATATCCGCCGGAATGTACGCCTACTCAGGAATCCTCACCGCACTCCTAGCCCGAGAAAATACAGGCCTCGGGGACATCATCGAAGTATCCATGCTGGAGGCGCTCGGCGAGTGGATGGCCCAGCCGTATTTGTACGCCGAGTATGGTGGCATCCAGCAGCCCCGCACCGGTGCCGCCCACGCGACGATCGCACCATATGGGCCGTTTGAGACGGTCGACGGGACCGTCTTCCTCGGCGTCCAGAACGAACGCGAATGGCACCGCTTTTGCGAACGTGTACTCGGCGCTCCATTCATCGCAAGCGACCCCCGTTTCGTCACCAACAGCGACCGTGTGCGAAACACTGCGGCACTCACCGGAATCATCGCCGAAAAGATCCGGACCCGGCACACAGAAGACGTTCTCGCTGAACTCGAAAATGCTGGAATAGCCAACTCGAGAATACGCGACATGGCGGAGTTCTCAGCCCATCCGCAACTGGCTGCCCGCGACAAGTGGCGAAACGTGGGCTCGCCCCACGGTCCCGTCCGCGTGATGACGCCGCCCGCCCGATTCCAGTCATTTGAGGCTCGGCTTGATCCGGTCCCCGCATTGGGCGAACACACGGACTCTATCCTGGCTGAAATCGGCTTCGCTCGGCAGCTTAATTCTCGCTCCGGCGACCCCAAGCCCTCCCTCGAAATGGAAGTAATCTAGTGCCACATGCAACAACCCCCACCGGAACGACTCTCGCCTACGAGGTTATTGGCCCCGAAAGCGGGGAACCGCTCATCCTCCTCAATGGAACTGGCGCCCAGCTGATTGGATGGCGGCTCCGATTCAGGGAGCGCCTCGCAAGCCTGAACTTCAGGGTCTATGCGATAGACAACCGCGACGTTGGCGGCTCTCAAAAGTTCCCCGGAGTGGAATACGACCTCCGGGACCTTGCCTTGGACACTGTCGGGTTCCTGGACGCGCTCGGAATTCCTGCCGCGCACGTGGTGGGCCAGTCCATGGGCGGAATGATCGCCCAGGAGATGGCCATTGACCATGGTCAGCGCATTCTGAGCCTCGGCCTCCTATACACGAGCCCAGAGTACGGAACCTACAACAGGGGGGCCGACCTCCGCAAAGTGCGCGATTCACTCCCGAATCCGACCACGCGTGAGGAGGCTGCAGACATCTACCTCATTAATGAGGAAGCCTGCGCTTCAACCCGGTTCCCACGAGACGTCCAGTGGCTTCGCGAGCTCGGAGGCATCATGTGGGACCGCGGCATCGACGCCGAGGCCATCGGCAGGCAGCGTACCGCGATCGGCCGGTCGCGGTCACGGACCGATCTCCTCGCCAGGGTCGACATTCCTACCCTCGTTGTGCACGGCAAGGCCGACCAACTCCTCGACTACCACGGCAGCATCATCATCAGTGAACAGATTGAAGGCTCTGACCTCTACTTAGTGGCAGGGCTAGGTCACGAAATCAACGCCGAGGTTGAAGCAAGATTTGTGGAGTTGATTCAGGCGAACGCGCTGCGCGGCTCCCTGGCCAACGCCCCTATTTAGAATGAACGACCCCGAAGTCAGAAGGGACCAGGAGGATGCGGTGCTATCCCACGCACGAATGAAACTTGCTGCCTCCCCCGGGAGTAGCAGAGTCTTCAAAACACTGCTTCAAGGACCCCGGTCACCGTCGGAAATCGCGAAAGCCTTGCGCATTGCACCGGGCACGGCATCGAATCACCTCGCCCACCTCCACGCACTCGGTCTGGTTACCTCAGAGCCCAAAGGACGCAACCGGATCTACTCAATCCCGTCTTCCATTAAGTCGACACTGCAGCTCGTATAGCGGGTCGGAGCTTACGACATGAGCGCTGCCTTGGAAACTGCTGCTGCTTAGGAATCGGGCTCAGCGGCTGCTCAGGCTTTCGAAGATGCACGGGTGCGACGGGTTCCCGAACATGCTCCAGCCGTCATTCATGACTCTTCCATTGTAAGTCGTGGTAACCAAAGTCCCGGCGTGCACCAACCAACGTGGATCCAGACTTGACCGCAGCGATGATTTTGCTCTCAATCTCCTCGATCCGCTCTGCGATATCGGCTATGCGTTCTGCGTACGCGTGTGGAACGGCCAGTGCTCCATCGGCGTCGCCGCAGATGATATCGGACGGTGAGACCTGCACTTCGTTTATTGTCAGTCCAGATCCTACAGATACGAGCCGCACTCGATCCTTACCCGTACGCATATACCGGCCGAGGCTGAAAAGAGGGTAGGCCTGTTGAAGGGACGTGGACACGTCGCGGCAGACGCCGTTGATCACTGTGCCCGCTATCCCCCGGGCCGCTGCAATCTCGGTCATAATGCCGCCCCACACAGTGACGTCGGTCCGGGCTTGGTTGTCGATGAGCACGATTGCTCCTGGCGGAACGTCGTCGAGAAAATCCCCGACGCTGCCGCGCTCCTCTCGAGCCGGTTCGTACCTCACGGTGAAGGCTGGTCCGGCTGCGCGGAAATCAAACGCCAACGGTGCAATCCCATACAGGGTGCCCTGTATGCCAAGGGAGTCCAGGGCGTCGGAGATCGTGGCGGTCGGCAGTGCCGCGAGCCGGGTGACAATATCGGCTGCAATTGTGGTGCTCATCGTTTTCCTTCTTTTGGTTCTTACCAAACGCATTCTGCGTGTGGTCTCATCGGGTTCCCTGAGTGGCTCACATCCAGGCACGCAGGTCCTTCGATCATCGGGTTGATGTGGCCTCCGGAGCGGAGATGTGCGAGCTTTGCCGCCTCGAAAGGAGCGGTTCGCTGGTCTTCGTCAGTGCAATGCCGATGATGCCAAGGACAATCACCCCAGCGTTGAGGAGGATCACTTCGGTCCAACCGAATTGCTTTGCGATGAGCGGCGCCACGGTTGGAACGATTGCTGCGGCAATAAAGCCCCAAGTGTTCATCCAACTGCCCACGGTCGCCGTGAACGGTCCGCCAATGTCAGTCGCCATGGTCCAAGACAACGTCTGGGCAAAACCGGCTCCACCGAGGGCAACGCTCAACCACAGGACCGTTCCCAAAGGGTTTTGGGTAGTTGTGCTGAGGACCAGGCAGGCCGCAGCTAGCACCAGACCCCCGATGGCGACGAGGTTGCGGGAAAGGAACCGGGACCCGGTCCGTTTCAAAATGGCGTCGCTGAGAGCGCCGGCAAAGAGAACGCTGATTGTGATGCAGACAAAAGAAATGCTCGTGTAGCCGCCGACTTGGGCGAATGGAACGTGGCGTTCCGCCTCAAGGTAGAAGGGCAGCCAGTAGATGAAGAATTGAATCGTCCACAGTGTGCCGAAAAATCCCAAGGCGATGGTCCAGAAGGACCGCTGCTTCAAGAACATCCGCCACGGCACCCGTGAATTGGCTTCGGCAGCGTTCTCGCTGTCTGCATTGATCAGCGTGCGCTCGGACTCGTTCGGTTTCGAGCTATTTTCAGGCCGGTCGGACACGGAGAAGTACCACAGAGCGCACGCTAAAACGCCGATGGCGGCGCAGACGAAGAACAGGGAATTCCACCCTAAAGCCGTGATGACAGGTACGAGCAGCATGGCACCTAGGGCAGGAGCGAGGAACGCGCCGGCATTCATCAGCGAATTTGCCTTACCCCGCTCACGCGACGGGAACCAATTGGCAAAGAAACTGTTGGCGGCTGTGAACACCGGACCCTCTCCGGCTCCGAACAGGAACCTCGTCATGGCCAGCATCACGAACGAGTTCGCGAGTCCGGTGCAGGCCGTGAAGATCGACCAAGCCAGGATTGAAAGGGCCATCGCCTTCCGGGGTCCGATGCGACGAATCAACATACCGCCAGGAATTTGGCATAGGAAATAGCCGATGTTGAACAAGGTAGTGATCACGCCGAACTGGACCGGATCGATGCCGAGCGTCTTCATGATTGGGCTGGCTGATACTGAGAAGGCGATCCGGTCGAGGTAGGCGACGAAGCAAAGAACGAAAACAATGGCACCCCCCTTCCACCTAACGCGGGTAGGTCGGGTCGGTGAAGCGGACGAAGCGAAAATGGTCATCGAAGATCAGTCTCCTTTGGCTGTTCTTTATGTCTTGAGGGCGTCCTTGCCCTGGGCAATATCAGATTTTGGGGAGGGAGTGTCGAGTTCCCCGGATGGGCTAAGCATTTAGGCGTCTTAGCCCAGGCGAGAGGGTTAAGTTAGCAACGCAGGAATGCCGTGCTCGAACCGCTCAACCCTTGTTGCGGTGTCTTGCTTCTCTATTTGAAAGCGCTGTGTGAGATTGAGAGCAGCCGCTGGATTGAACAAAAGCAGCTACCATCCGTATCGCTGCAGAATCGGTAGCAGGCCAAGGAGTTCGGCGGTGGAGGCACCTTCAGCGATACGACGCCGGTAGTCTTCCTCTTTTGCCTCCCGCGCTTCGGCCCTTTGCAGTGACTCGAGCACCTCCCCCGATTTGACGACGACGAGGCCATCGCGGTCGCCGATGATGATGTCGCCGCGCCCGACCGGGGTGCCGGCGAGGTTGATGGTCCCGCCCACCTTGCCTGGATCGACTTTGGTGGTTCCACGGATGGAAATGCCCCGGGAGAAGACCGGGAAGCCGGCGTCTATGATGGCTTCAGAGTCTCTGACAGAGCCGTCGATGACTAGTCCAGCGATGCCTGCCTGCTGGGCGGCAAGGGTCAGGACATCGCCCCAGGGACCGGCGTCAGTAAATCCCTTGGCATCAACGACAAGGACGTCTCCGGCCCTTGCCATGAGAACGGCCTGATGAAGCATGAGGTTGTCGCCAGGCTTGGTGTTCACGGTCAAAGCCGGCCCGATGAGCTTCATGGCCGGATCGATGGGCCGGATTTCCGACGCGATGGATCCGCGCTGACCCTGCGCCTCGTACACGGTGGCGGTTCCAAGCTCTTGGAGGCGTTGCAGCTGTTCTTGGGTGACGTCCATCGCCCCGGCTTCAGTTGCCGGATCCGAGTGTTGTTGTGTCATTGGCATTGGGATCGGCTAAATGCCTAGTCTCCTTCTGAATACGGTGTCTGCCTGCACGGCACATGAGCTTTAGGGTGCCGCGCCTAGAGGGGAGGGAAGTTCCCGGAATGCTTTCTATCGTGTCCCCCCGCTGGGCTCTCCGTCCAAGATGGAATTTCACTGTTTTCATACGTTGGCGCTTATGAACCCGACGGCGGCGACATTCTTAATTGTGCGAGCATTGCCTCGACCAAGGGGCGCCGGGAGCCTTGGACTGTGAGTGCTACCAGCTCCGTGCCTGCCCCGGCGGGAAGGTCGTCGAGAGGCAGGAAGCGGACGTCCGATCTTCCGTGGGCCGCGAGGCCGGCGGTAACAAGGGTGACACCCAATCCTGCGGCGACCAGACCGAGCGCAGAATCGATTTCGAACGCCTGATGCACCACGTTCGGCACGAACCCTGCCTCTCGGCAGAGAGCCGTGATTCGAGCGGGAAAGTTGGCGGATTCCCTCTTGGGGAACAAGATGAATGCTTCCCCATCAAGTGCAGGGAAGTGCACTCGCTCTTTTTCTGCTAACCGGTGCCCTGGAGGAACCGCAACGACAAGCGACTCACGCCGGAGGACCTCCTGTGCGATTTGTGGAGACGCTGAGGGATCCCGCCCGATTCCCAGATCAATGAGGCCGGATCGCAAGGCCTCTGGCTGATCTTCCGTAAGGATCTCGTGCAGCTGGAGTTCCACATCGCCGTACGAATCTGTGAACGCCCGGACCGCGGAAGGCAGGACTCCATACATGGCGGATCGCGTAAAGCCGATCCGAAGGCGGCCACGTTTTCCCGTAGATACTCCCCTAAGGCGTTCGACGAGCTCATTAAAGTCGGACAACAACTGTTCCGCTTCGTCTTTGAGCAGCAGCCCCGCCTCGGTGAGCCGATATGGTCGTGCATCGCGTTCAAACAGGGTCACGCCGAGTCTGCGTTCGAGCAGTCGAAGTTGCTGGCTGAGTGCTGGCTGAGCGATATTCAACTTCTCCGCTGCCTGACTGATCGTCGGGCTGCGTACGACAGTCAGGAAGACCTCGAGATTTGCGAAACTGATCCGTGTCGGCACAGTGCACTCCTTGCTTTCGGGCGGGATTGTACGGGCGATCCCGCTCACACTAATGATCGTGCAACAAAGCTCCCAGAGCAGGAACCCTCCGCCGAGTAAGCTCGCCACACACTTCCCACACCCTCGGGTGTCATGGCCGAGATCCCCACGGCGGAGCCCTGGCTGCGGCGGCTGTGCAGCGCGAAGTCGGATTCGCATCCCGCGGCACCAAGTACGAGGTAAATGCCCTGAACTTCCGACAGTGCGCCTGCCAGTCCGCGCAATGCGAATCCCCCACCATCGCGCACAATTTGTCGTAGCTGAGCAACTGGTCCGCGGAGGCGGCGAGTTTTGGACGTCACGGGCGTGGGCAACCCGTTGCCTGGATTAATCACGTCCGCGAGCAACCCGTCGAGCGTGAGCTACACCGCGTGCAACGACGCCGCCGTCATTTCGCCGATCCCGCCAGCACGTCCGAGGCGTCGCCGCCCAGGGTGGCGTCGTCGGTGTACTGCTCGCGCAAGCCACGGGCCTCCCAGAGTCCTTTCACGAGGATCAGCTCGCTAGGTCAAGACGTCGACAGGACCCGGGGCAGTACCGCATGTAGCTCCGAGCCGCACCTCCATTGGGCATGCACGTTGAAAGGCCCAGGTGCGAACGACCGCGGCACTTCCATAAAGCAGACGTAAGTGTGGACACTGTCCACACCCCCTTTGGCAGGACAAACCGACACGCACAGCTCCCCCTCAGGACTCGAAGTAGCCCTCCAGGGGACTTCCGCGCCAAAGTCGGTTTCGTCATGTCGTACCCGGAACCCCGAACCATGAACCGGTGTTGGCCATCCACGACCAACCAGACAGAACCGGAACGAGGAACCGCAAAACCCCACCCAGAGCAGGCGGAGGGCCCACCAGCCAGGACCCTGAACCCGCCACCCACGCACCTGAATAGGCCACCGCGGCGGCCAGGCCAAAGCCCGCCAACCTAGCGTCAGAGGGACGCCACCACAAGCTTTGTACACACGTTAAAGCAAAAACCCCTCTGACGAGGGGGAATGCTGTGCCCGAGGTGGGACTCGAACCCACACACCTTTCGATACCGCATTTTGAGTGCGGCGCGTCTGCCAATTCCGCCACTCGGGCGCGGAAACACTGGAACAAAACTAACCTACGTCGGGCTCTTCGAAGAACCCGCCGCTCCTTGTCGCAGTGCGCGAAACTACTCTACATGGACTTCGGCTAAATTCAGAAACGGCCCCACGGGGCAACAAATCATATGCAACGTTCGGGTACAACTAAGATGGTTTTGAACCCGCCGTACGTCTTGAAGGAGATCCCGTGTCAGAACAGACGGAGTCCAAGCCAGCAGCCCAGCCGGCCCGCCGTGTAGTTGTCGCAGAGGATGAGACGCTCATCCGCCTGGACATCATCGAGATCTTGAAGGGCGAAGGCTTTGACGTCGTCGGAGAAGCCGACAATGGAGAGAAGGCAGTCCAGCTTGCAGAGGAACTGAAGCCGGACCTGCTCCTCATGGATGTGAAGATGCCTGTTATGGATGGCATCACAGCAGCGGAGAAGATCGTCAAGGCCCGGATTGCCCCGGTTGTCCTGCTGACGGCCTTCAGCCAGAAGGAACTCGTGGAACGTGCACGCGACGCTGGCGCCATGGCTTACGTCGTCAAGCCGTTCACGCCAGCGGATCTCATCCCGGCCATCGAGATCGCGTTGTCCCGCCACGAGGAAATCAAAGCCCTTGAAAACGAGGTTTCGGACCTCCAGGAGCAGTTTGCCACCCGCAAGCTTGTGGAGCGCGCCAAGAGCCTCCTGACCACCAAGATGGGCCTTACGGAGCCGGAAGCGTTCCGCTGGATCCAGAAGACCTCCATGGACCGTCGCCTCAGCATGCGCGAGGTTGCGGAGACCATCATCAACCAGGTCAACTAGCACTCGCTGCCAAAGGCGTCCGCTTCCACGCGAAGCGGGCGCCTTTTTGCTGCCCGCGACCAAGGCCACGGCCTCCAAGCCTGTTGACTTACGGCCTAGGGCCTACGGCCTGCGGCCACGGCCGGATGCCCGCGAAGCAAAACAAACAAAGAAGGCCCCGCCAAACTGAACTGCTCCCCGAAAGTCAGAACTGATTTCTCAGTCCAACTTCCGGGAGCAGTTCAAACGGCGGAGCCTTCCATGCACGGTCTCAGGAAAGAGATCAGGACTTGACCTTGATCTTCTTCTTCTTTTCCGGCCACGGGCCAAGCTTTTCCCTGCGGGATGCGGCTTCTTCCACGCGGGAGGTATCCGCGAGGTCGCCAACCTTGTGCACCTTGAGGGAGTTGGTGGAGCCGGCCTGTCCTGGAGGGGAACCGGCCGCGATGACCACGAGGTCGCCGTTGTCCACGATCTTCATCTCGAGGAGGCTGCGGTCCACCTGGGCAGTCATGGCGTCCGTGTGGCCGACCATCGGGACCAGGACGGGCTGGATGCCCCAGGTCAGTGCAAGCTGGTTCCACACGTGCTCAAGCGGCGTGAAAGCGAACACCGGCTTGACGGGACGCAGGCGCGACAAGCGACGGGCCGAGTCACCGGACTGGGTGAAGGTACAGATGTACTTCGCGTCCAGCTGGTCGGCGATTTCGACGGCGGCACGCGTGATCGCGCCACCGCGGGTCCGGGGCTTGGTCCCCAGCGGAGGGACGCGCTCAAGGCCGTGCTCTTCCGTGGATTCGATGATCCGGGCCATCGTCTTGACTGTCTCGATCGGGAACTTTCCAACACTGGTCTCGCCGGACAGCATCACTGCATCGGCACCGTCGAGCACTGCGTTGGCGCAGTCGGATGCCTCTGCACGGGTCGGGCGCGGGTTGTCGATCATGGACTCGAGGACCTGGGTGGCAACGATGACCGGCTTGGCCCAGCGACGGGCCAGTTCGATGGCGCGCTTCTGGACGATCGGAACCTCTTCGAGCGGAAGTTCCACGCCGAGGTCGCCACGGGCAACCATGATGGCGTCGAAGGCATCGATGATCTCGTGGAGCTGGTCCACGGCCTGCGGCTTTTCGATCTTGGCGATGACAGGGACGCGGCGACCTTCCTCGTCCATGATCTCGTGCACACGCGTGATGTCCGCGGCGTCACGGACGAAGGACAGCGCCACCATGTCCACGCCGCGCTTGAGGGCCCAGCGGAGGTCGTCCTCGTCCTTTTCGCTCAGTGCGGGAACGTTGACTGCGACACCGGGCAGGTTGATGCCCTTGTTGTTCGAGACAAAACCGCCCACAGTCACCGTGGCGACCACCTTGACGTCGTCGACCTCGATGGCGCGCAAGGCGACCTTGCCGTCGTCGATCAGCAGGCTGTCGCCGACGTTGACGTCTTCGGTCAGGCTCTTGAGCGTGGTGGAGCAGATGTCCTTCGTGCCCGGAACGTCCTCGGTGGTGATCGTGAAGGTATCGCCGACCGACAGCTCGTGCGGACCATCCACGAAGCGGCCCAAGCGGATCTTGGGGCCTTGGAGGTCGGCCATGATGGCAACGGGCTTGTGAAGCTGGGCGGAAGCCTTGCGGACGTTCTCGTACGTGTTGTCGTGGACCGAGTAGTCGCCGTGGCTCATGTTCATGCGGGCGACGTCGACGCCGGCTTCCAGCACCGCGAGGGTGTTGTCAAAACTGGAGATTGCCGGTCCGAACGTTGCCACGATTTTTGCGCGTCTCATATACCTACCCTAGTAGTGTGCTGCTGTTGGAGTGGGGAAAGCGTAGTGCGCCGGTCCTTAGAGGACCGCGATTGCCCGGTCGGTGGGAGCCACCGGCGCGGGCAGGATGGTGCTGCCCATGAGGTACTTATCGACGGCCGCGGCACATGCGCGGCCTTCGGCGATCGCCCACACAATCAGGGATTGGCCACGTCCGGCGTCGCCGGCCACGAACACACCCTCGGTGTTGGTCATGTAGTAGCCGTCGCGGGCCACGTTGCCGCGGCCATCGAATTCGGCGTTGACCTGCTCGGTTATGCCCGAAGGTTCCGCACCGGTGAACCCGAGTGACAGGAACACGAGGTCGGCCGGGATGATCCGCTCCGTGCCGGCCTTCGGCAGACGCTTACCGTCCACGAACTCCGTCTCGGCAACCTTGACTCCGGTCAACTTGCCGTCTTCGCCAACGAACTCCACGGTCGAAGCAAGGTAGGTCCGCACGCCGCCTTCTTCGTGGGCGCTGGCTACTTCGAACAGTGTCGGGAACGTGGGCCAAGGCTGGTGGGAGGCACGCTCAAGCGGCGGCTGCTTGCCGATCGCAAGGGTGGTGACCGATGCCGCGCCGTGGCGGTGGGCGGTTCCCAGGCAGTCGGCTCCGGTGTCGCCGCCGCCGAGGATCACAACATGCTTGCCCCTCGCGTCGATCTGGCCCTCCACCGTTTCGCCTGCAACCACGCGGTTGGCCGGCACCAGGTAGTCCATGGCGAAGTGGATACCGTCGAGGTCACGGCCAGGAATGGGGAGGTCGCGCGGCACGGTTGCGCCGGTGGCGATCACCACGGAATCGTAGCGGCGGCGCAGCTGTTCCCAGGTAACGTCGGTTCCGACGGCGACACCCGTACGGAACCTGGTGCCCTCGGCCTTCATCTGATCGACGCGGCGGTCGACCTGTTCCTTCTCCATCTTGAAGTCGGGGATGCCGTAGCGCAGCAATCCACCGATCTTGTCGTCGCGCTCGTACACGGCAACCGTGTGGCCGACGCGCGTCAGCTGCTGGGCAGCTGCGAGGCCCGCGGGGCCCGAGCCGACGACGGCGACCGTCTTGCCTGACAGACGCGTCGGCGGAAGCGGCTGGACCCAGCCGTTCTCGAAGGCGTCGTCAATGATCGAAACCTCGACCTGCTTGATGGTCACGGCAGGCTGGTTGATGCCAAGGACGCAGGACGCTTCACAGGGTGCGGGGCAAAGGCGCCCCGTGAACTCCGGGAAGTTGTTCGTGGCATGAAGGCGTTCAATCGCTTCTTCGCCCTTACCGCGCCACATGAGGTCGTTCCACTCAGGAATGAGGTTGCCCAACGGGCAGCCTTGGTGGCAGAACGGGACGCCGCAGTCCATGCAGCGCCCGGCCTGGCTCTTGAGCACGCCCTTGTCCTGCGCTTCGTAGACTTCCTTCCAGTCCATGATGCGGACGGGAACGGGACGGCGTGGCTGCGTCTCGCGCTGCCGGACTTTCAGAAATCCGCGTGGATCAGCCACCGGTTACCTCCAGGATTCGAGACCATACTTCTTCGCCGTCGGGGTCAAGGCCCTCTTCGATGGCGTCGAGACGGGTTTGCAGGACTGCGGCGTAATCGCGCGGCAGGACTTTGGTGATGCGGGCAGCCGTGTCATCGAAGTTCTCCAGCAAGCGGCCCGCGAGGACCGATTCGGTTTCTTCGACGTGCTTGACGAGCAGGCCGTGGACGATGTCGCGGTCTTCGGCGTCGAGCTCCAGCAACTGCAGGTCACCGGAATCCAGTGCCTCCTTGTTGACCCGGGCGGGCTGGAGGTCCAGCACGTAGGCTGTGCCACCGGACATTCCGGCGCCGAAGTTACGGCCGGTACGGCCGATGATCAGCGTCTGGCCACCGGTCATGTACTCGCAACCGTGGTCACCGATGCCTTCGACGACGGCCGTCGCACCTGAGTTCCGCACCAGGAAGCGTTCGCCTACCTGGCCGCGCAGGAACATCTCGCCGCTCGTCGCGCCGTATCCGATCACGTTGCCGGCGATGACATTGCGCTCCGCCTGGAAGACGTTGCTGCGGTCCGGACGCACGATGATCCGTCCGCCGGAAAGGCCCTTGCCGACGTAGTCGTTTGAGTCGCCGAACATGCGCAGTGTGATCCCGGCCGGAAGGAACGCACCGAGGGACTGCCCTGCGGTTCCCTTCAGCGTGATGTCGATCGTGTCCGTCGCGAGCACGTCCACACCGAACGTCTTGGTGACGACGTGTCCGAGCATTGTTCCAACGGAACGGTCCGTGTTGATGACGTCAACGGAGATCTTCACCGGCGTGCGGTCGCTCAGCGCCTCGGCGGCCATGCCGATGAGGCGCTGGTCGAAGTGCTTGTCGAGCTCGTGGTTCTGGCCCGTGAGGTTGCGCAGCGGAACGTCGTCGTCGAACTCGAGGCCGTGCAGGATCGGATCGAGGTCCAGTCCTTCGGCCTTCCAGTGATCGATTGCACCGCGGGTATCCAGCACTTCGGCGTGGCCGATTGCCTCTTCGAGGCTGCGGAAACCGAGCTCGGCAAGGAGTTCGCGCACTTCCTCCGCGAGGAACTCGAAGAAGTTGACCACGAACTCAGGCTTGCCGTTGAAGCGCGCACGCAGCTCGGGGTTCTGGGTGGCGACGCCGACAGGGCAGGTGTCGAGGTGGCAGACGCGCATCATGATGCAGCCGGAAACAACGAGGGGCGCGGTCGCGAAACCGTATTCCTCGGCGCCCAGCAGCGCGGCGATAACGACGTCGCGGCCGGTCTTGAGCTGGCCGTCAACCTGGACCACGACGCGGTCGCGGAGCCCGTTCAGCATGAGGGTCTGCTGGGTCTCGGCGAGGCCGAGCTCCCACGGAACACCAGCGTGCTTGAGCGAGTTCAGCGGCGAGGCGCCGGTTCCGCCGTCGTGCCCCGAAACGAGCACGACGTCGGCCTTCGCCTTCGTGACGCCGGACGCCACCGTGCCGATCCCGACTTCCGAAACGAGCTTGACGTGAACCCGGGCAGAGGGGTTGGCCCGCTTGGCGTCGTAGATGAGCTGGGCGAGGTCCTCGATCGAGTAGATGTCGTGGTGCGGGGGCGGGGAAATGAGCCCGACGCCCGGGGTAGAGTGGCGGGTCCGGGCTACCCAGGGGTAGACCTTCTGTGCCATGAGCTGGCCGCCTTCGCCGGGCTTGGCGCCCTGGGCCATCTTGATCTGGATGTCCTCGGCGTTGGTCAGGTACAAGCTGGTCACCCCGAAACGACCGGAAGCGATCTGCTTGATGGCGGAGCGGCGCTCAGGGTCCAGCAAGCGGTCAACGTCCTCGCCGCCTTCACCGGTATTGGACTTTGCGCCCAGTCGGTTCATGGCGATGGCGAGGGTCTCGTGGGCTTCCTTGGAGATGGAGCCGTAGCTCATTGCGCCGGTGGAGAACCGCTTGACGATGCTCGACACCGGTTCGACTTCTTCAAGCGGCACGGCCGGGCGGATGCCGCCCTTGAACTTGAGAAGGCCGCGAAGGGTCATCAGGTTCTCGGACTGGTCGTCGATGCCCTTGGTGTAGGACTTGAAGATGTCGTAACGGCGTTCCCGCGTGGCATGCTGCAGGCGGAAGACCGTCTCCGGGTTGAACAGGTGCGGCTCGCCGTCGCGGCGCCACTGGTATTCACCGCCGCCGAGCAGCGGACGGTGCGGCTGCTCGATGCCACCGTCCGGGTAGGCCATCTGGTGGCGCGCCGAAACTTCGGCGGCGATGACGTCGAGGCCGACGCCGCCCAACTGGGAGTGGGTGCCGGAGAAGAATTCGTCCACCAATTCCTGGGACAGGCCAAGTGCCTCGAACGTCTGGGCACCCGTATAGGAAGCCACAGTGGAGATGCCCATCTTGGACATGATCTTGAGGACGCCCTTGCCGAGGCCCTTGATCAGGTTGTAGACGCCGTCTTCGGGGGTCACTCCGACAACTTCGCCGGTGCTGATCAACTGCTCGACCGACTCCATGGCCAGGTACGGGTTCACAGCGGCGGCGCCGAACCCGATCAACACTGCCACGTGGTGCGTTTCGCGCACGTCGCCGGCCTCAACCACCAGGGCGGTCTTGGTGCGGTTGGCGCTACGCAGCAAATGGTGGTGCACGGCACTCACCAGCAGGAGCGACGGGATGGGTGCCCACTGTGCGTTGGAGTCGCGGTCGGAAAGCACAATGTACTGAACGCCACGGTTGATCGCACCAGAAACCTGCTCGCAGATTTCCGTGAGCCGGCTACGGAGGGCTGCCTCGCCGCCTTCGGGGCGGTACAGGCCACGGACCTTCATGGCCACTTTGTCGCCGTCGGCGTTCTCGATGTTTGCGATCTTCGCGAGCTGGTCGTTGTTGATCACGGGGAACGGCAGCGAAACCTGCGGCTGGCGGACTCGTCCGACGTCGAGCAGGTTGCCGTTCGGACCGATCGCGCAGGTCAGCGACGTTACGAGCTCTTCGCGGATAGCATCCAGAGGCGGGTTGGTAACCTGCGCGAAAGACTGGACGAAGTAGTCGAACAGCAAGCGCGGTCGCTTGGACAGCACCGCCACCGGGGTGTCGGAACCCATGGCGCCAAGCGGTTCGGCACCGGTACGGGCCATAGGGCCGAGGAGGATCTTGAGCTCTTCCGTGGTGTAGCCGAAAGTCCGCTGGCGGATGTTGACGGACGCCGCAGTGTGGAGCACGTGCTCACGCTCCGGGAGATCCTTGAGGTCAATCAGGTTGTCCTTGAGCCACTCGGCCCAAGGGTTGGCTGCGGCCACTTCGGCCTTGACCTCCGCGTCGTCAATGATGCGGCCGGCTTCGGTGTCCACGAGGAACATCTTGCCGGGAGAGACGCGGCCCTTCTTGACCACCTTGGCGGGTTCGACGTCGATCACGCCCACCTCGGAAGCGAAGACGATCAGCCCGTCCTCGGTGATCCAGTACCGGCCAGGGCGCAGGCCATTGCGGTCTAGCGTCGCGCCGACCAGGCTGCCGTCGGTGAAGGACACGGCGGCAGGGCCGTCCCACGGTTCCATGAGCAGCGAGTGGTACTCGTAGAAGGCACGGCGCGCAGGATCCATTGTGGCGTGGTTTTCCCAGGCCTCGGGGATCATCATCATGATCGAGTGGGTGATAGGACGGCCGGAAAGCCAGAGCAACTCGGCGACTTCGTCGAATGACGCAGAGTCGGAGGCTCCCGGGGTACAAATCGGGTACAGCTCTTCCGGCGAGTCACCCAGCAGGGGGCTCGCGAGCTGGGACTGGCGGGCGCGCATCCAGTTGCGGTTGCCCTTGACGGTGTTGATTTCACCGTTGTGGGCGATGGTGCGGAAAGGCTGGGCGAGCGGCCACGAAGGGAAGGTGTTCGTGGAGAAGCGCGAGTGGACAATGGCCAGCTTGGTCTTGAAGCGCTTGTCCGAAAGATCCGGGTAGAACGGCTCCAGCTGCGCGGTGGTCAGCATGCCCTTATACACGATCGTGCGTGACGACAGGGACGGGAAGTAGACACCGAACTTGTTCTGGGCACGCTTGCGGATGCGCCAAGCGCGGGAATCCAGCTCATTGCGCTCGAGCGTTTCGCCCGTGGAGGAAGCAAAGAAGGGCTGGGCGAAGTACGGCATGCAGGCACGCGCCATGGCACCGACGAGGTCGGCTACCACCGGAACTTCGCGCCAGCCGAGGACGGTCAGGCCCTCGTCAGCGGCAAGCGCCTCGATACCGGCCTTGGCGGTTTCTGCTTCGCGGGTCTCAGCGGGCAGGAACGCCGTACCCACGGCGTACTGTCCAGGGGCAGGCAGTTCAAACTCGGTGACAGCCCGGAAAAACTCGTCCGGAACCTGCATGAGGAGGCCCGCACCGTCGCCGGTGCCTTCGTCAGCACCCACGGCTCCACGGTGTTCAAGGTTGCGCAGCGCAATCAGGGCCGCTTCAACGATGTCGTAGCCGGGCTCGCCACGCAGCGTGGCAATGATCGCGAGTCCGCATGCGTCCTTTTCCTGCTCAGGGTTGTAGAGGCCCTGGCCTTCCGGGAGCGCGGCGAAGCGCTTGAATGGAGAGATAACGCCCTGCGGTTCGTCTGTGGCGGACCAACTTGGGTTATGAAGACGGGTCATTGAAGACGTCCTTCCTCGAGATAGTGCGAATGGAAGGGACAACGCTGGCCCCACCTTGTCTGCCGTGTGACGGGCACAACAAAGCGCTAATTACTTGAAATTGTAGGCCAGCAGGCAAGACCCAACGAACAGTTACGAATGCCTATGGCCCAGGCTTGACCACGGGAGCCTCTGTGTGCTGCCGGGGAACTGCCAAGGATGCCACGACGCTGTGGCCGGGGGCCCTGGGCGGTAACCCGGTGCCCCTGTGCCGTAGCGCTGGCTACTTGGTGGTACCAGCTTCCGGCCCGGATCCGGAGGCACTCCCTGCGGCGGTGCCGGCAGATTGGGGGTCGGTGCCCGACGTGTCGCCGGAATCTGACTCCTCAGTCTTTTCGGTCCTCTCAGCAGAATGGCCCAGATCGCTTTGGTTATTGGGGAGATTACCATGTGCACCACTATTCGAGACAGGCGGGTCCGTATCATGGCCTGTTTCGTCGGTCACAATTGTGCTGTTTCTCTCATCGTCTTCCTGGCTCGAAGGTGCCTCTTCGACCGCGGCAGCCGCTGGTTCCCGGCCCGTCAGGTAGGCCGAATCCGGTACCGGCCGCCCCCGGAGGGTCAAGGCGATGAAAATGATGAGCGCGGCGACGAAGACGATAATGCTCGTCCACACGTTGAGGCGCGCCGTGATCCCGAAAAAGTTGATCTGTTCAGCGTCGTCGATGCGGAGTGCTTCAATCCAGACACGGCCAAGCGTGTAGTAGATCGCGTAGAGCCAGAAAAGCCGGCCGCGACGGAAATGGAAACGGCGGTCGAGAACCAGGAGGATAACGACGCCGATGATGTCCCACAGCGATTCGTACAAGAAGGTCGGGTGGAACAAGGTGTCGCTCGGCATGCCGGCCGGAAAATTAGGGCTCGAAGGGTCAATCTTGAGGCCCCAAGGCAGTGTGGTCGGTCCACCGAAGAGTTCCTGGTTGAACCAGTTGCCCCAGCGCCCGATTGCTTGGGCAAGCAGCAATCCGGGCGCAGCTGCGTCCAGGAATGCAGTGAGCTTCACGCCCGAGCGACGGCAGCCGAACCAGGCACCCACCACGCCCAAGACCACGGCGCCCCAAATACCGAGGCCGCCACGCCAGATCTGCGGAATCAGGGACAGGTCACCCGTGCCGTTGAAACCCGGACCGAAGTAGGCGTCCGGAGACGAAAACACGTGGTAAAGACGGCCGCCCACAATGCCGAACGGGATCGCCCAGATGGCAATGTCCCACAAGCTTCCCTCGGGAGTGCCCCGGCGCTTCCAGCGCACGGCAGTCAACCAGAGCCCCAAAACAATCCCGAGCAGGATGCACAACGCATAGGCGTGGATGCGCAGGCTCCCCCACGGCAGCGGAATATCGAATCCCGACCATGAGGGGCTCGGAATGCTCATGGGAGCAAGTGCCGCGGCGTGGAGGAGGCTCTGCATGGTCTACGCTTTTCCTTTTCTAGGCTTGCGTCGTGTTCTGAGCTGCCGCCCGGCCAAGGCCGGCGCTGAGGTTCTTGGTGAGCTGCGCGACGGCGTCAACCCCGCCATCGCGTATGGCCGCCACCAACGCGGTTCCCACGATGACGCCATCCGCATACGCGGCAATCTCACGGACATGGTTCGCATTGGACACCCCAAGTCCGACGCAAACCCGCTCGGCGCCTGCCGCATGCGTGTCCGCCACGACCTTCTCGGCGCTGCTGCTGACGGATGCCCGGGTACCGGTGACGCCCATGATCGAAACGGCGTAAACGAATCCGCGGCTCGCCTTCACCGTCATTGCAAGCCGTTCCGGAGTGGACGACGGGGCAACGAGGAAGACGCGATCCAGTCCGTATTTGTCCGAAGCCGCAAACCACTCGGAGGCTTCATCCGGGATGAGGTCGGGAGTGATAAGCCCGGCTCCCCCGGCTTCGGCCAGCCTCCGGGAAAACTCGTCGACACCCATGCGCATCACCGGGTTCCAGTACGTCATGACCAGCACGGCGGCATCGGTGGCTGCGGTAATGCCTGCCACGACATCAAAGACGCTCGCCACGCGGAAACCGTTGGCGATGGCCTCGGTGGTCGCGGCCTGAATGACGGAACCATCCATGACTGGATCCGAATACGGGATGCCGATCTCAATGAGGTCCGCACCGTTCCGGGCCATCGCGATGCCGGCGTCAATGCTGGACTGGACGTCGGGGTATCCGGCCGGCAAGTAGCCGATCAGGGCAGCACGGCCCTCCGCCTTGGCACGGTCGATGGCGGCCGCGGACTTGCTTGTGATCTGCTCAGTCATCAGTTCTGGTCCTTGCCTGCCGCTTCGGCTTCCGCCGGGATTGCTTCGTCGCTGGTGGCGCTTGCCTCGCCGGTAGCGCGCTCCGTCGGCCCCTTGGGCTTGCGGGTGGAAAGGGTAGTCCCCTTGACGTTTCCGTCCTCGTCGAGCATGTCGAACCAGGCCGCCGCTGTCTCCACGTCCTTGTCGCCGCGGCCGGATAGGTTGACGATAATGGTCGTGTCGCCCGGGTTCTCCTTGCCCTCGGTGAGGCGGTGGCCCACCTTGATGGCTCCCGCGAGGGCGTGCGAGGACTCGATGGCGGGAATGATTCCTTCCGTCCGGCACAGCAGGCGGAAGGCGTCCATGGCCTCGGTATCCGTGATGGGCTCGTAGGTGACTCGTCCTATGTCCGCCAGGTACGAGTGCTCCGGACCGACGCTCGGGTAGTCCAGACCCGCGGAAATCGAATGCGATTCAATGGTTTGGCCGTCTTCGTCCTGCATGAGGTACGAGCGGGCGCCATGCAGGACGCCGGGGCGTCCGAGCGTAATGGCCGCGGCGTGGCGGCCGGTTTCGACGCCTTCACCGCCGGCTTCGAAGCCGTAGATCTTCACCGAGGCGTCGTCCAGGAAGCTGTGGAAGAGCCCGATTGCGTTGGAACCGCCGCCGATGCAGGCGCACACGGCGTCGGGGAGCTTTCCGGTCTGCTCAAGGATCTGGGCGCGTGCCTCATCGCCGATGACCTCGTGGAAGAAGCGGACCATGGCCGGGAACGGATGTGCCCCCGCGGCCGTGCCAAGAAGGTAGTGGGTGGTGTCCACGTTGGAAACCCAGTCCCGCAGGGCGTCATTGATGGCGTCCTTCAGCGTCTGCGAACCGTTGGTGACGGGAACGACAGTCGCACCGAGGAGCTGCATCCGGGCTACGTTGAGGGCTTGGCGACGGCAGTCCTCAGCTCCCATGTAGACAACACATTCCAGGCCGAGCAGAGCTGCCGCGGTTGCGCTGGCCACACCATGTTGTCCGGCGCCGGTTTCCGCGATGACACGGGTCTTGCCCATCCGTTTGGCGAGGAGCGCCTGGCCGAGCACGTTGTTGATCTTGTGGGATCCCGTGTGGTTCAGGTCTTCCCGCTTGAGGAAGATGCGCGCGCCGCCGGCATGTTCGGAGAAGCGCTTCGCTTCCGTGAGTAGCGACGGGCGGCCGGAGTAGTTCTTGTTGAGGTCCTTCAACTGGGCGAGGAACTCGGGATCGGCTTTTGCCTTCTCGAAGGTGTCCTGCACTTCATCGAGGGCTGCGATGAGGGACTCGGGCATCCAGCGTCCACCGTACGAGCCGAAGTACGGCCCAGTCGCGTTGCGCAGCGAGGCTCCGCCATGCAGGAATGCGTCGGCCGCATTCTCTTCCGAGTTCGCTGTTGGCGCGTCCACCATCAGTTCACCGTCCTGTTCAGTTGATAGTTGAGTTTTCCAGGAGCCGCAGGGCAGCAGCGGGCCGTAATGTCGATCGTCGGTCCGGCCTCGCTGCAAGACATCTGGCTGGTCTCAGGTCCTGACTGCCATGGCAGCGGCTCCGGCTGCCTTGAATTCACTGATGCGTTCCCGCGGGGTGGCGTCGCTCACGAGCGCCTCGCCGACCAGAATCGCGTGGGCGCCGTTACCGGCGTAGTGCGCGACGTCGTCGGCGTTCCGCACGCCGGACTCCGCCACCACTACCGCTCCGGGAGGGATGCTCCCGGAGAGCGAGGCAAAAAGCGAACGGTCGACGTCGAGCGTCTTGAGGTTGCGGACGTTCACGCCGATGATCCGTGCCTGGGCCGCGGCCGCGCGCTCGATTTCCTCGGGCGTGTGAGTCTCCACCAGCACGTTCATGCCGAGCTCGTGGCTCAGTACGCTGAATTCCCGCAGTTGCGCGTCGGAAAGCGCGGCGACAATCAGCAGGATGAGGTCGGCACCGTGGGCACGGGCCTCCCAGATCTGGTACTCATCGACCGTGAAGTCCTTGCGCAGGAGCGGGATCCCGACGGCGGCACGCACGGTGTCCAGGTCCGCCAAGGAGCCATTGAAGCGCCGCTCTTCGGTGAGGACGCTGATCACGGATGCACCGCCGTCGGCGTACTGCCGCGCAAGTTCAGCAGGGTCTGCGATGCTGGCGAGGTCGCCCTTCGACGGGCTGCGCCGCTTGATTTCTGCGATGACCTTCAGATCGGCACGGCTGGCCGACGGGCCGCCCAAGGCGGCCCATGCGTCCAGTGCGGGCGCGGTGTCAGCCGCACGCGCTTTCAGTTCGTCAAGTCCGACGAGGCGGCGGCGCGCCTCCATGTCCTCCTTGACACCGACGATGATGTCATCCAGAACAGTCACAGTCAGTGGCCGGCGTTCTTCAGCTTGCTGCCGCCAACGCCGTAGCCGGCTTTGCGCATGGCCCAGCCCGCGAGCAAGCCGATCACCATGACCACCGCTCCGCCAATGAAGAAGGGGGTACTGGCAATCACAAAGGCGATGGCGCAAACCAGTGCGCCAACCAGCATGACAATCACGCAGGTCCACGCTGCCGGGCTGTTGCCGTGGCCGATTGCGTCGCCGTGGCTCGCCTCGGTCGCAGGGGCATTGCTCGCGGACACAGTGGTTTTGCTCATGTGAAAATCTCCTCGGGATGAATACTGCTTACATTCTGCCATTTATTGGCGGCGCCCGGGACATCGTCCGACGTCACGGGCGGATGAGTCTTACGTAGGATCTTCTCCGCGCGAGAGGCGGTCCCAACTGTCGATCTCGTCGACCGGTCCGGAACCCGCGGCGGCTGCCCGGCCCGCGACGTCGTATTTGGTGCGGCCCTTCCAATAGCGGCCAGCGAAAGGAAGAAGGCACCCGAACAACGCCAGCAGAACTGCGGCCACAAGGGCCAGGACAGGAAAGACCGTGAAAGACGCCCCTGCCTGTCCTCCTGAAATACCGGTGGTTGCGGCGATAGTTCCTTGGGCCGCGGCAAGGGGGCCGGCGACCACGAGGGCGGCGGCCACAACGATGCCCGCCGAGGCGAGCACGACGATCGCGGCTATGACCCAACGCGACACCTTTCCGGCAATCGAGGACGCCAGGCCACCGGCCAGGGCCACGATCGCCAAGGCCGTGACAGCTGTAGCTGCCTTACTGCCTTGTACGTGGAGGTATGCGCTTGCCGCAGCCGCGGGGTCGAGGCGTACGTCGATCCAACTTTGCGTCGTCGTCCCGACGACGGCGAGGGCTAGAAGAGCCAGGGCCAAGACAATGTTGGCCTTGCGTGCCCACAGCGGGGGCTTGGCGGCGGTGGTGCGGTGGCCGGCAGCAGTCACGAGGCAGGTTCTCCGTCGTCGGCGGGACCGGCGGACACTGACTCCGGTGAGACATCGTGGAGCGATCCCGCGGTGTGTACGGCACGCAAGGGTGCCGCAGCTTTGTTGACGGATTCCAGCGCCTCGGTCGGCTTGTGCGAATCAGCCACAATTCCGCCGCCGGCCTGGACGTACGCCCGGCCGTCGCGTAGAAGCGCCGAGCGGATGGCGATTGCCATGTCCATGTCGCCCGCGAAGTCCAGGTACCCCACCACGCCGCCATAGATGCCTCGGCGGTGCGGCTCGAGTTCATCGAGGAGTCGCAATGCGCGCGGCTTCGGCGCACCTGAAAGGGTGCCTGCCGGGAAGGTCGCCTTCAAGACGTCGTACGCCTTGGCGTCCGGGGCTAGCTCCCCCACCACGGTGGACACCAAATGCATGATGTGGCTGAACCGCTCGACTTCCATGAATTGCGTGACATCAACTGTGCCCGCAACACAGACCTTGGACAGGTCGTTCCGGGAGAGGTCAACGAGCATCAAGTGCTCGGCGCGCTCCTTCTGGTCGGCAAGCAGCTCGGAAGCCAGGGCTTTGTCGGCTTCGACTGTCTTGCCACGCGGCCGCGATCCGGCGATCGGGTGCGTGATCACTTCGTTGCCGGTGACGGTGACCAAGGCTTCAGGCGAAGACCCGACAATCGTGTATTCCCGGCCGTCTGCATCTTCCAAACGGAACAAGTACATGTACGGGCTGGGGTTTGTGTTGCGCAGCACCCGGTAGACATCGAGCGGATCCGCGGAACACTCCATCTCGAAGCGGCGCGAGATAACCACCTGGAACACCTCGCCGTCGACGATCGCTTCCTTGCCGCGATCGATCGCGTTCAAGTACTCCTGCTCATCCCAACGTTCCTGCACGCTTGACGCGAAGTCGAGCGCGGCGGACTGCAGCACTGAGACCGGCTGTTTTACCGGAGTGCTGACTTGGTCGAGGAGCCGCTTAACCCGGGCAACGGCGTCGTGCCAGGCTTCGTCCACGCGCTCGGAACTGTTGTCGAAATTGATCGCGTTGGCGATCAACAAAACGGTTCCGTCCATGTTGTCGTGGACAGCCATGTCCGTGACCAGGTTCAAGGCGATCTCCGGCAAATGGAGGTCGTCCTCGGGCGGACTCGTCAGCTTCTCCCAGTGCCGGACCGTTTCCCACCCAAGGAAACCGACAAGTCCCGAGGTGAAGGGCGGCAAGTCCGGGAAGCGGTCGGTCTGCAAAGCGGCGACCGTGTCACGGACGGCGTCCACGGGACTTCCATTCACCGGCACGCCGACGGGCGGCTCGCCGATCCAGTGCGCTTGGCCATCCTTGCTGGTCAGCGTGGCCCGTGAACGGGCTCCGATGAACGAGTAACGCGACCAGGCGCCACCGACCGCTGCCGATTCCAAGAGGAAGGTTCCGGGTTGGCCTTGCGCCAGCTTGCGGTAAAGACCGATGGGGGTCTCGGCGTCGGCCAGTACCCTGAGCCGGACAGGAATGACCCGGTTGTGTGCGGCGAGTTCGCGGAACTCCTCCAGGCCCGGGGTGATGATTCCAAGGTCCTGCATGGTTTGTGTTCTCCGCCTCTTCTTGTGTGCTGCCTGAGTGAATTTCGGGTTTTGGATTCTAGTCCCGCTCGCCTTTTACGGCTGCGAGGCTCCGGCCGTCGAAACAAGTATGCGTACCAGTGTGGCAAGCGGCTCCGACCTGGTCGACGCGCACCAGGAGCGCATCGCCGTCGCAGTCCAAGGCCACCGACTTGACGTACTGGAAGTGCCCGGAGGTGTCCCCCTTGCGCCAGTACTCCTGCCGGGAGCGCGAGAAGAAGGTAACGCGCCCGGAGGTCAGGGTCCGGCGCAAGGCTTCATCGTCCATCCAGCCCAGCATCAGGACTTCATTGGTGTCGAACTGCTGGATGATCGCCGCCACAAGGCCGGCGGAGTCGCGCTTCAGCGCGGTGGCCAGTTCCGCTGGGAGCGGACTACCGGATTCGACGACGGACCCCGCCGAGGGCGCGGCAAGGGTGCTGGCGGAGTGACCGACTGGGGGTGTTGACTGCTCAGACATCAGATCAAGTCTAGTGCCTCTCCGAGAGCCGAAATTCAGCGGCGGTTCCAGTGCGCAACAGAGCGCGTCTCGTGCTAGTTTCACAAGTGATGCATTTCGTCGAACCCTCCCGCGAAGTACTGGCCGAAACACTCCTGGCGGCCGGACCTGACTCCCCCACGCTCTGCGAAGGGTGGCTCACACGGGATCTCGCGGCGCATCTGTACTTGCGGGAGCGGAAGGCCGCAGTCGGCATCGGGCTGCTCGTCAAGAGCCTCGCGAAGGCCTCCGACAAAGCCACGGCAAAACTGGCCGGTAAGCTCAAGACCGCGGAAGACTACGCCGAGCTGGTCAACACCTTCCGCTCCGGGCCGCCTCCTTTGTCTCCCTTGAAAATCAAGGCCCTCGACGAGTCCTCCAACCTGATCGAGTACTTCGTGCACACGGAAGACATCCGCCGCGCAGGAGACCGTTGGGCGCCGCGCGCGCTCGACGAAGAATACTCCGACGCCCTGTGGGATGAACTGATCAAGCGCGCCGCTATCCTCTACCGGGGCGTTGACCTCGGAATCGTACTGGTCCGCCCCACCGGTCCACGCCATGTCGCCAAGCGCGCTCCAGTGTCTGTCGCCATTGTGGGCGAACCGGGTGAGCTGTTGATGCACGCCCACGGTCGCACCCACCACGCCCTGGTGACCTTCGAAGGCCAGCCTGACGCCGTCGCGCTGCTCCAGTCGGCCGAAGTCGGACTATAGGCAGCCTTCAAACAGGAGCCGGTCCTTAAACGTCAACCGACCCGGTGTCCGGAGCCCCTCGAGGCTCCGGACACCGGGTCAGTTTCGTGTGGCAGTGCATAACGGACGGTGCCTAACGGACACTGCCGAACGGACGGTGCCTAACGGACCAGGAAGCCCGCGCCGCGGATCGCGGCCTTGACCTGGGCCATCATGTCGTCCGGTCCAAAGTGGAACACGGAGGCCGCCAGGACCGCATCGGCCCCGGCCTCGACTGCCGGTGGGAAATGCGCTGGCTCCCCGGCGCCACCGGAGGCGATGATCGGAATCCGGACTGTCGCCCGGACGAGGCGGATGAGCTCAAGGTCGAAACCATCCTTGGTGCCGTCGGCGTCAATTGAGTTCAGGAGGATTTCCCCGACTCCACGGTCAGCGGCTTCCTTGGCCCAGGCGATCGCGTCGATCCCGGTGCCTTGACGGCCTCCGTGGGTGGTCACCTCAAAACCCGATGCCGTGGGCTCCGAGCCCGGCCGCGTACGCCTGGCATCCACCGACAGCACGAGGACCTGCGAACCGAAGTGCCTGGTGATCTCGTCAATGACATCCGGACGCGCAACAGCCGCCGTGTTGATGGAGGCTTTGTCCGCGCCGAAGCGAAGGAGCTTGTCCACCTCCGCGACGCCGCGTACTCCCCCGCCGACCGTCAGCGGAATGAAGACCTCTTCGGCGGTTCGGCGGACGACGTCGAAAGTGGTTTCCCGGTTGCCGGACGATGCGGTGACGTCGAGGAACGTGAGTTCGTCGGCACCCGCGTTGTCATAGCGATGGGCCAGTTCAACCGGATCGCCGGCGTCACGGAGGCCCTCGAAATTGATGCCCTTGACCACACGGCCCGCGTCGACGTCAAGGCATGGGATGACCCGGACTGCTACAGCCATTGCTACTCCTGGATTCGTCTCGTGTGTTCTTCGCGGTGCGGCCCACCGCCGCCAACCGGCAGGTCAGATGCGGCAGGCGTGGATGCTGCTGACCAGGATGGCTCGTGCGCCGAGGTCATAAAGCTCGTCCATGATCCGGTTGGTCTCCTTCTTCGGCACCATCGAGCGCACCGCAACCCAGTCGGAGTCGCGCAGGGGCGATACAGTGGGCGACTCCAGGCCCGGCGTCAATGACGCCGCTTCCTCGACCAGGTCCTTGCGGATGTCGTAGTCCATCAGCACGTACTGGCGGGCTACCAGAACGCCTTGCAGGCGCCGGATGAGGACGTCGATTTCCTTAGCAGTGCCATTCGCGGCGCCGCCCTCGCCAGTGCGGCGGATCAGGACGGCCTCGGACTTCAGGATCGGCTCGCCGAAGATCTCCATGCCGGCTGCCTTCAGCGTGTTTCCGGTCTCAACGACGTCGGCAATCGCGTCTGCGACGCCGAGCCGGACGGACGATTCCACGGCGCCGTCGAGGCGGACGACCTTGGCTTTGACACCCCGCTCGGCGAGGTAGTCGCGCAGGAGGCCGTCGTAGCTGGTCGCCAAGCGCTTGCCCTCGAGCTGCTCGACGCCGCTGAAGTCGCCGACCGGGCCGGCGAAGCGGAACGTCGAGGCAGCAAAACCGAGCGGAAGCAACTCTTCGGCTTCGACTTGCGCGTCGAGCAGGAGGTCGCGGCCAGTGATGCCGACGTCGAGGGTTCCTTGGCCAACGTAAACCGCGATGTCGCGGGGACGGAGGAAGAAGAACTCAATGTCGTTGTCCGGATCCACCATGACCAGCTCGCGGGAATCGCGGCGTTGGCGGTATCCGGCCTCGGACAGCATTGCGGAGGCGGCTTCTGATAGGGATCCCTTGTTGGGGACGGCTACTCGCAGCATTATGGGGTCTTTCTTGGGAATGGAAGGGGAAGTTTCAAACAATCAAGGGCTCCGGGCCACGCTGGAGGCCTGCGTACGGTCCTGTTTCAATGGTGGATCGCAGCAGGGCGGACGTGGCTAAAGATGCTTGTAAACGTCTTCCAGGCTCAGACCCTTGGCTAGCATCAGGACCTGAAGGTGGTAAAGCAACTGGGAAATTTCCTCGGCTGCGGCTTCATCGGACTCGTATTCTGCCGCCATCCAGACTTCGGCTGCTTCTTCCACGACCTTCTTGCCGATGCCATGGATTCCGGAGTCCAATTCGGCGACGGTGCGGGAGCCTGCCGGACGGGTCGCTGCCTTTTCGCTGAGTTCGGCGAACAGCGTCTCGAAATTCTTCACGCCCTACAGCCTACTTGCTCCGGGCAGATGACCGCCTGTCGGGACTTTGAATGACGAAAGGGATGTGATCGAACACACAATAAACCTCCCGGCTCGATGCTTCGCACGTGGTAGCGATGCCGCGAACGGGGGCCGCCACATCCCTTTCGTCGACCGCTTAGCTGTATTGCTTGAGGGTCAGGGCCGTGGCAAGCGCGGCGGTGACTGCCTCATGACCCTTGTCTTCCGAGGACCCCTCGAGACCGGCGCGGTCCAGGCCCTGCTGTTCGTTGTCGCAGGTGAGGACTCCGAAGCCAACCGGCACGCCGGTGCGAACGCTCACGTCGGTGAGGCCCGACGTCGCCGCCTGGCACACATAGTCGAAGTGTGGTGTGCCACCGCGGATGACCACCCCGAGCGCCACAACAGCATCAAAGTGCGGGGCGAGGCGTGCGGCGGCGACGGGAAGCTCGAAGGAGCCCGGAACGCGCAGCACAGTCGGCTCGGCGATGCCGGCTTCCTTCGCTGCGCGCAAGGCTCCGTCCAGCAGCCCGTCCATGATCTGGGTATGCCAGCTGGCTGCCACTATGGCGAGCTTAAGCTCTCGGGTGTCCTCCGGATTGAGGGTGGTCAAGTCGATGGTGGGGGCGCCGTGTCCGCTCATGGGTGTGCGATAGTCCGTTCGTTGTGGGAGTGCAGCTCAGTCTTGAGGATGCGCTTCAGTCTTGTTCGTGATCAAAGGTCGTGCCACTGGCATGGGTGCCGGCGGGCTCGGTTTCGCCAAGCGTCAGGCGATGGTCCATGCGGTCCTTCTTGGTTTGCAGGTAGCGCAGGTTCTGTTCGCGGGACGGAACCTCGGTGGGAACCATCTCAACAACCTTCACGCCTGCCTGGGCCAGCCGGTTCTGCTTGTCCGGGTTGTTGCTCAGGAGCCGGATCTCATGAAGGCCCATTTCGGCCAGGATCTGGGCGGCGGCCTTGTAGCAACGCGCATCGACCGGGAGGCCCAATTGTTCATTGGCTTCTACGGTGTCGAATCCAGCCTCCTGGAGGGCGTAGGCCTTGATCTTGTTCGCCAGGCCGATGCCGCGCCCTTCCTGGCCGCGCAGGTAGAGCAGGGTGCCGCCTTCTTCGGCGATGAGCTCCAACGCGTAGGCGAGCTGTTCGCCGCAATCGCAGCGGTAGGAGCCGAAAACGTCGCCCGTGAGGCATTCGGAGTGCAAGCGCACCAAGGGGGCCCTGCCTGCCCGGGGCGCGACGGGAGAACTGACCGCCAAATGCTCGACGCCGGTTACGAGGTCGGTCCATGCCTGGGCCACGAACTCGCCGAAAGCGGTGGGCAACTGTACTACCGGTCCACCGCTCACCGGATGGGGGGCACCTGTCGCGCTGCCGCCGTCGTGCTTTGTCGATGTGGTCATCGCTGCTCCTCGTCTACTGCCGGAATTGCCGCCTGGTCCCCGCCTTCCGAAGCCGCTACGTAAGCTACGAGGTCCTCAATCGAGATCAGAGGACACCCGTGCTCGGCAGCGAACTCCCGGAGGCTGTCCAGTCGCATCATTTCACCGTCGTCGTGCACCAACTCGGCGATCACGCCCACCGGGGCAAGGCCTGCAAGCCGGCAAAGGTCAACCGCCGCTTCCGTGTGCCCCGGACGTTCACGCACTCCCCCATTAACGGCCCGAAGCGGAAAAATATGCCCGGGCCGGGTGATGGAAGACGGAGTGCTGCTGGGATCGGCCAGGATCCGCGCCGTCAAGGCCCGATCGGTGGCCGAAATGCCGGTGCTCACTCCTATAGCCGCGTCACAAGACACAGTGTAGGCAGTGCCTTTGGCGTCCTCGTTGACCGAGACCATTGGGGGAAGCGCGAGGGCGTCGGCCCGGGCGCCCTCAAGGGGAACACAGATGACACCGGAGCTGTAGCGGATCGTCCAACCCATCAGCGCCGGCGTGGCATGCTCGGCGGCGAAGATGATGTCGCCTTCGTTCTCGCGGTCCTCGTTGTCGACCACAATGACGGGTCGTCCTGCGGCCATCGCCTGGACGGCCGCTTGGACGGGATCCAGGCCTTGACGCACCGCGGTAGTGCCCTGGTTATGTTCGGCGCTCACAGTCCGGCCTCCTCTGCCTGCGCGGTCGGGCGGAAGGACAGCAGTCGCTCGGTGTACTTGGCGAGGACGTCGACTTCGAGGTTTACCCTGCCTCCTGCGGCTTTCGCGCCCAGCCCGGTTTCATCCAGCGTGGTGGGAATGAGGCCCACTTCAAACCACGGATTGGCTTCAGCCGCCGGGCTGACTGCCGTAACGGTGAGCGAAACGCCGTCGACGGCGATCGATCCTTTTTCGGCGATGTAGCGGGCCAACGGGGCCGGGACGCCGAACCGAAGACGGTCCCAGTTTCCGAGGGATTCACGCTCGAGAAGCTCGCCCACACCGTCCACGTGCCCTTGGACGACGTGGCCGTCCAAGCGGCCGCCGGCCTGGACACAGCGCTCAAGGTTGACTGTGTCGCCAGCGGTGAGTTCGCCGATAGTGGTGCGCACGAGGGTCTCGCCCATGACGTCGACGCTGAATTCCTGGCCGTCGATTTCCGTGGCCGTCAGGCATACTCCGTTGACGGCGATGGAGCCGCCCAGCGCGAGGCCTTCCGTGGTGGTCGGTGCCTTCAGGCGTAGGGTCGCGCTCGTCCCGCCCTCGTGTTCGACGGACAGGACGGTGCCTTGTTCGGCAACGATTCCGGTAAACATCAGTGTCCTCCTGTGGTGGAATCCGTGGCATCCTTGCCCGGAAGTGGCTTGTTGTGGTCGCGGGACGTGGTCCACGCGGGGTTGTTTCCGTCAACTGGTCCGGATCGCAGATGCAAGCGAAGGTCCCGCCCCAGGGCATGGACCGCGCCGCCGGCTGCGTCGTCCCAGGTCCAGTGCTGGGCTTCGGCCAGGGTCGAAATTCCGAGGTCCCCCAAGGCAGCTTTGCCTGAGCCCAGCAGGGTCGGCGCGAGATAGATGATCATCTCGTCCACAAGTCCGGCCGCGAGGAACGCACTGAGGATGCGGGATCCACCCTCCACCATGACGTGGCGGACGCCCTCGGCGAAAAGCAGATCCAAGGCTTCCGCCGGCTCCCGGGTGCGCAAATGGACGAATTTTCCATCTGTTCCGCGCACTGCGGCATCGGCGGGAATTTCCCGCAATCCCATGACCGCCCGAAGGGGCTGGCTTTCGGATTCCCGGCCGTCGGGTTCCCGGGCCGTCAAGCGGGGGTTGTCCACCCGTACTGTTTCCGTGCCTACCAGGATCGCGTCGATCAACCTGCGCAAACCATGGTTGTCGGCAAGGGATTCCGGGCTTGAGATCCACTGGCTCGTCCCGTCCGTGGCCGCAATCCTGCTATCGAGGGTCTGGGCGATGTGGAGCGTAACGAACGGACGCCTGGCTCCGACCGCGGCAAACCACTCACGGTTCAGCGCGTGGGCTTCCTCGGCGCCGAGGCCGGACTGCACGTCGACGCCGGCCGCCCGCAACGTGCGGGCACCACCGGCGGCACGGTCATGGGGATCGTCGACGGCGTAGACCACACGCGAGATTCCGGCGTCGATAATGGCCCGCGCGCAAGGGCCGGTCCTGCCGGTGTGGTTGCACGGCTCCAAGGTGACCACCATGGTGGTGCCGCGAAGGTCCAGGCCCTTTGCTTGCGCGTTGTTTATGGCGTCCGCCTCGGCGTGGGCGGTGCCCGCGCCACGGTGGTATCCCGTGACCAACTGCTTCCCGTCCGCTCCGAGCACAACGGCTCCGACCAGCGGATTGGCACCCCTGTGTCCCCTGAGCGCGACGTGCAGAGCGGCTTCCATGGCCTCTGATTCCGCTGTTGAGAAGGCCACGTTAATGGACTCGCTCATGGCATGGCTCCTGCCGGTGTCGGCTCGAGGCCACCGGTTCGCGATGTGCGTTCACGTCGATCAGCCCGCCACCAGACGAAGAATCCAGCCAGCGTGAAGAAACCGTAAAACAGGTACATGAACGCGCTGGCGAAGTACCCCGCACTGAACAGGAGCGGCACTCCAACGATGTCCACGGCAACCCAGATGAGCCAGAACTCGGTCCAACCGCGCGCCATTCCGTAGGTGGCCAGTAGCGACCCCATGAACGTCCAGGCATCCGCCCACACTGGCGGATAGGAGCCCAGTGAGGCGAAGAGTGGTGTCAGTGCCGCAGTTCCGGCGAACATGGCTGCCACCAAAAGGATTCGGGCAGCCGGACTCGCCCAGCCCGGCACGATGGCCCGGTTTTGGGAAGCCGATCGAAGGCCCTGCCTCCAGCGGTACCAGCCGTAAACGGCAACACCGATGAACATGACTTGCCGTCCGGCCTGACCCCACAGGGTTGCCGGAGAAGCCGTACCGAAGACGTTGCCGAGGAAGACCGTGAGCAGGAGCAGATTGCCCGCGATTCCGATAGGCCATGCCCAGACTTTGCGGCGCATGCCGCCCAAGGCGCTGGTGAGCCCGAAGATGTTGCCTAGCACTTCACGAAGCACCAAAACAGATCCGCCAACGGGAATCTGTGCTTCGAAGAGCCATCGCAGAAAGTCCATGCCGTTCCTTCCCTCGAATGCCGCGATGGCTCCGGGGGTGTACGACAGCTTAGGACTAGGCGCGCAAGGCGCCGAGCCAAGACTGTACGTGCTTCTCCCATCCAGACTTTAACTGTCGGTACTGGAATTCCACCAGTTCAACCGTCCGCCTTCGCGGCTCCTTTGCAGGAACCGCTATGGCTCGCGGGTCGCGGACTATCACCGCCGGTTCGGAATTACACCGACCCCGGAGCACGTAATGTGTGTTTGCTATTGTGCCACAACCGGCGGCGCGGACAATGTATTCCCCCGCCTGGCTGCAGCCCTGTGCGTCATTATTGTCACATTGCGCCCACGCCGGCCGCGCGCAGCCGGTCAATAGCCGCGGCGGGGTCGTCATGGCCATAGACGGCGGAGCCCGCGACGAAGACGTTCGCTCCCGCCTCGGCCGCCCGGACAATGGTCTCCTCGGTGACGCCGCCATCGACCTGCAATGCGACGCCGATGCCGGATCCGTCGATCGCAGCCCGTGCCCGACGGATTTTCGGCAACGTGATGTCCAGGAAGGACTGCCCCCCGAAGCCGGGCTCGACCGTCATGATGAGGAGCATGTCCAGTTCGCCGAGCATGTCCAAATACGGCTCCACGGCCGTGGCCGGGCGGAGCGCCATCCCCGCCTTCGAGCCGCGGGCGCGCAGTTCGCGGGCGAGCTTGACGGGAGCGATCGCAGCTTCAGCGTGGAATGTCACCGAAGCCACCCCAGCGTCCGCGTAGGACGGTGCCCAGCGGTCGGCGTCGGCGATCATCAGGTGGGCATCCAGCGGAACGGGACTGACCGCCTGGATCCGTTCCACGACGGGCAGGCCGAGTGTCAGGTTCGGGACAAAATGGTTGTCCATCACGTCCACGTGCACGGCGTCGGCGTTGCTGATCCTTTTCAGCTCGGCTTCCAGGTTCACGAAGTCCGCGGAAAGGATGCTCGGGTTGATGCAGCACTGGGTCAAGGCAGTTCCCTCTGGGTTGGTGTCGGTCTCGCCGTTCCAGCTTAGGCGCGGGCGGCTATCGGCCGGGGATGGCCGCTGAAGGTTACGGCTTCTTCCTCAGGAGGGCCAGGAACATCGCGTCCGTACTGTGCACGTGCGGCCAAAGTTGGGCTGACAACTCGTGCCCGGCGCCGAGGCTACCGGTGAGGCTCACGGCATCCAAGGCGGCTCCGGCGTCGATCTGTTCGACGTCGGTCCGTTTGCGCAAGACATCGCCCACGACGGCGGTGGTCTCCGCCGGGTGCGGCGAACAGGTGACGTAAGCCACCACCCCGCCTGGCTTCACGGCGTCGATGGCCGAGTTGAGCAGTTCACGCTGCAAAGGACCGAGATCGGCGAGGTCCTTGGGCGTCCGGCGCCAGCGCGACTCAGGCCGGCGTCGCAACGCACCGAGGCCGCTGCATGGAACGTCTACGAGAACCCGGTCGAACGTCCCCGGCTGCTCCTTGCCGACGTCGCGCCCGTCGCCGACGCGAACGGTCCATGTGTCGCCGGGAACGGCCCCGAGGGCCTGGCGGACCAGTTTCGCCCGGTGTTCTGCTGGTTCATTGGCCAGGAGGGTCGCCCCCTCCCGGTGGGCCAGCGCGGCAAGGAGCGCGGCTTTGCCGCCGGGGCCGGCGCATAGGTCCAGCCACTTCTCGCCCTTCCCGGTCGCGGATCCGAGCTCGACTCCGACGACGGCGCGCGCGACCAACTGCGATCCGACATCCTGGACCCGTGTGGTGCCTTCGCGGATGGATGACATACGGCCAAGGTCGCCTCCGCTGGACAACGCGGAGTCCGCGACGAGTTCGCCGGCCGTGGCACCGTTTTCGAATGCTTCGTCAAGGTTGCCTATTCCCGGGAGAGCCACGAGGTTCACCACGGGGGCGGCGTTGTCGGCGTCGAGCAATTCAGTGATTTCGTTTGCAGGGCGCCCATGGGCGACCAGCGACTGGCGCAGCGCCCGGACGATCCATTCCGGATGGGCGTGGCGGATCGAAGCAATTCTTGTCTCGTCCGATTCGTCCTCCAGGAGGTAATCGAGCCACTCCGGCAACGACCTCGCGCTGACCCTTCTCAGCACGGCGTTGATAAGGGAGGACGGACCGGCTCCGATGACGGCACGGGCCAGGCCGACGGTCTGGTCCAAGGCGGCGTGGGCGGGGACGCGCATGGCAAGCAGTTGATGCGCGCCAAGGCGGAGCGCATCCAGGATCGCGGGATCGAGCTTCGAGAGCGGACGGTCGACGCACCTCGCGAGCACGGCGTCGTACGTGCCTTGGCCACGCAGGGCCCCGTAGCTCAGTTCAGTGGCAAAGCCGGCATCGCGTTTGTCCAGATGGTGGTGGCGGATCCGCGCGGGCAAGACCAGGTTCGCGTACGCATCCTCCGAGGCGACTGCGCGAAGGACCTCGAACGCCACCAGCCTCGCGGGATCGGCCCGGCGGGTTCGCTGGGCCGGAGCATTGGCCGAGAAACCGCGCTGGGGGCCCCGGTTGCGTTCGCGTCCTTGGGCGTTGCGATGGCTTTCGCCGCGGGCACCGCGGCTGTTGTGGCCGTCCCCACGGTTTCCGCCGGTATTGGGGCCGCGCCGGCCTGACTCATTCATTCAAACTCCACGTTTTCCGGTGTTGCCAAACCACGGGCCCAATCGGCCGACGGCATCATTTTCTTGCCCGCAGGCTGGATCCGGCCAAGTTGCACCGCGTGGGATCCAGTCCCGACCAAAACGTTCCGGCCCTCAGCCCTGAGGTGGCCCGGCGCGAGGTCGCGGACATCGGGGCGCATGGCCACGGGTTCCAGCTTGACCCGTTGTCCATCCAGCATGGTCCACGCCCCCGGCTCCGGCGTGACACCGCGGGACCGTCGGTTGATCGCGAGGGCCGGTTGCCTCCAGTCGAGCCGGCCGTCGTCGAGCGTCAGCTTCGGGGCGAGTGAGACGTCACCTTGTTGGGGCTGGGGAGCCGCCTTGCCGGCGTCGATGGCGGAGAGCGTCTGGCTCAACAAGACAGCGCCACTCAGCGAAAGCCGCTCCAACAAATCACCTGCGGTGTCTTCCGGACGCACGGTTTCGGTCAGGGTGCCGAAAACAGGCCCGGTGTCCAGGCCCTCCTCCAAGAGGAAGGTCGCAGCACCCGTGACGTCGTCACCTGCGATGACCGAGCGCTGCACCGGTGCCGCGCCCCGCCAAGCCGGAAGCAGGGAAAAGTGGAGGTTGATCCAGCCATGGCGTGGCACTCCGAGTGCGGCCTTCGGAATGAGCCCGCCGTATGCGACTATCGCGGCAACATCTGGCTGATAGCCGGCGATCCGCTCCGTGACGCCAGCATCCACCTTTGAGGCATGGATGAGGTCGATGCCGAGCTCCGATGCCCGCGCGGCAACCGGAGACGGTGTCATGATCCGCTTGCGGCCGGTAGGCGCATCCGGCCTGGTGAGCACGGCAACGACGTCAAAACCGGCCCCGATCAAAGCCTCGAGCGATGGAACGGCAACCGCGGGAGTGCCGGCGAAGAGCACCCTCACTCGGCAACCCCGAAGCTGCCGAAACTCGACGCAACTGTCGTGGCGCGCTTGGCCGTGGTTTGTTCGGTGACTGAGTGGTAGTCCGCTGCACGGATCGCCCTCAACGCGGTTTTCCGGTCCTCGCCTTCCAAACGGTCCGTGAAGAGAATTCCGTCGAGATGGTCAGTCTCATGCTGGAAGCACCGCGCAAGCATGCCTTCCGCCTCGATGGACACCGGATTGCCGTTGAGGTCGACGCCGGTGGCCCGAGTGGTCTGGTGACGCCGGACCGGGAACGCCAGGCCCGGAATGGAGAGGCAGCCTTCCACCTCGTCCGGTTGGAATTCTTCGCTGTTCTCCAGAACCGGGTTGATGATGTGGCCTTCCACCCCGCCAATACGGTAGGTGAAGACCCTCTGGCTCACACCGATCTGGGGGGCCGCGAGGCCTGCGCCATCCACGTCTTCCATGGTTTCGGTCATGTCCGACACGAGTTTGGCCAGCTCAGGTCCGAATTCCGTGACTGGCTCGGCAACCGTGCGGAGAACGGGGTCGCCGATGATACGGATACTCAAAATGGCCATCTGCTGTCTTTCCTCACGATCGGCAAACTTCGATCCCCCGCAACGAGGGAGCTAAGCCAGTTTAGTGGAGCCTGCCACTGCGGCGGCGGCAGGGTACGACGGCGGAGCAACCGGGAGCAGGGCCGTTCCCGCCGAGGAGACGTCGGCAGACATTTCCCACACCCTCTTCAAGGCGCAGAACTTCCACCAGTAACGCTTGAGGACATCCGGGTTGGCCCGTTGCGGACGCACTTCGGTTTCACCGATGGCTACGGCAAGCAGGATCGGATTCTCTCCGTATTGCCAAGGTTCCCACTCCCCTGCCACGGGATCGACAAGGCTCTCTTCCGCCTTCATGCCCGCCACCAACTGCATGACCACTTTGTTGTCGAGGGGCTTCACGGTTCCATCGCGCGTGGTTCCCTTGGTCTTGTAGTCGATGAGGCACACACGGCCGCCGATCTTGGCGACGAGGTCCAAGGTACCCGCGTAGCCGACGCTCGCGTTCCATACGGTGATCTCCGGTGCGATCGGTTCAACCCGATACAACTCCCACCACTCGTCGAACCGGGCGGCAAAGGCTTCCTCGCCGTTCGAAACGAGCTCGGCGCGTGCTTCGTCCACCCGATGCGGACGTCCGAGCGCGCGAAGGGCGACCTGCTCGCAATAGCCGTGGACCCGGTCGCCGCGACGGGCGGCATCGTCCCGATAGGCTTCGGCTGCCTTGGCCGCTTTATTGACCGCCTGCCGCATCTTCGCCGGACTGGAAAGATGCTGCGGGAGTTCCGGATCCTTCGCGAGGCTGCTGGCCCCCATGTAACCGAACCAACCGTCCAGGTCATGGGCCTGCTGCCCGATCACCGTGGTGATGGACGGCACCGAGAAGGTTTCCGAAGTGGACCGGGCATACATCCGGCCGTACTCAGTGGCATGGGCAAGCAGTGGATCTGTCATAGGAAAACTCTTTCACATACCCCTGACAGTGAACGGCCAGACCACTGCTCCGCCGCTGCGCGTGTAACGAATGGGACTGTCGTGAATGATGGGGCGCATTGTTCGACGAGCGATGCCATAATTGGTCTCGTCTTTGGCTACGGGAGCGAATAATGGTCCTCGATATAACAACGCTGCGAGTTGCACTTGGCGTGGTCGCTCTCACCCTGCTGGTGCTGTTCTACGCGTCCTTCCGCCGAACACGATCGGCCTACAACGGCTGGTGGTGCATCGCCCTTCTGTTCTTCCTCACGGGGAACTCCGCGTTTCTACTCAACGGGACGCCGCACCAAGTGTGGGCGAACCCGTCCGGAAACGCGCTGCTCGTGGGAGGAGCATTCAGCGTCTGGGCCGGTGCGAGGTCGCTGCGGATGCTCCCGGCACCCCGATGGCAACTCGCCGCCGCCTGCGCCGTTACGGTGTTCGCTTCGCTCTTGGACAGACCGGGCACCAACACCTGGTCCGGAGGACTCGCGTACCTGGGGTTCATGACTGTAGGAATCGGCCTTGCTTCACTGGATCTTTGGCGCCTGGATTCCAGCTACTCCCATGTCCACAAATCCATGGCCATCGCCGCCGGGTTCCTCGCCACCTACTATTTCGGCCGCTGGGTGCTGTTTCTCGCGGAAGGACAATCCGGACCGGATTTCCGACTGTACTTCGGCCCATCCATTGCAAGCCTGGTCACATTGGTGCTGCTTGTCGCTGTCTCGTTCAGCATGACCGCGCTCAGCAACGACCAACTGATCAACGGGCTCAGCGAACGCGCCGCCCGCGACAACCTCACGGGCCTGCTCAACCGCGGCACCTTCCTTGACCTCGCAGCCAAGGAATTGAAGCGCCTGCAGGCGACGGGATCCATTGCCTCCTTGATCCTGGCCGACCTTGACCACTTCAAGGCCATCAACGACGTCTACGGGCATGCGGCCGGCGACGCCGCCCTGAAGGCGTTTGCCGATGCCTGTACCGAATCCGTGCGGGCCACCGACGTCGTCGGTCGATACGGCGGCGAAGAGTTCATCCTGCTCCTGCCCGGAGCGACGCAGGAACGGGCCGAGAGCATCGCGGCCGACATCAGCCGCGCCCTGGCAGCTACAGAAAGCCTCGACAAAATGCAGCTTCCGACCGTCAGCTACGGAGTCGCTTCAAGTCCCGCCGACGCCGTCGACCTCACCACGATGATCGCGGCCGCGGACGCTGCTTTGTATGAGGCAAAATCGCTCGGAAGGAACCGCGTGGTGAGGGCGGGCCGGCGCGCGTGATGCCTGCGGAACGGCCGCTTACGGCCATCGCCGGCCGACAATGTATGTGACTTGAGTCACATAGTGTAGTGACCTTTACCACAACCTACGACAAGTATTCCCTTGCGAAGCTAGGTGTACTCTGGTATAAGTCACCAGCGATGGTGCTGGTGCGGACCAAGGAGTCGTACCATGAGTGTCGAATCAACTTCCGCAGCGGGAACTTTCCCGGCAGGGAGCGGTCGCAGGGCTGAAACGCCCGTACCAACACAAGGCAACACAGCATCGGCACAGGCAGGCGCCGATCCTGCGGCACGTGCACAAAGCAACACGGCATCGGCACAGGCAGGCATCGTTCCTGCATTCGCCGATCCTGCGGCGCTTGGCCTGGGTGCCTTTGCGATGACCACATTTGTGTTGAGCGCAATAAACGCGGGACTCATTCCCAAAGCGGACGAACCGGTAGTGCTCGGCCTAGCCCTGTTCTACGGCGGCATCGCCCAGTTCGGAGCCGGCATCTGGGAATTCGCAAACCGCAACGTCTTCGGCGCTACGGCCTTCTGTTCATACGGCGCATTCTGGTTGTCCTTCTGGTTCTTGAGCCAGTTCACGGCTGCGAACCTTCCAGCCGCCGACGCCGGCAAGGCGGTCGGACTCTATCTCCTCGGCTGGGCAATCTTCACGGCATACATGACCATTGCTTCCTGGCGCGTCAGTATGGGCGTCTTCGCCGTCTTCGTCTTCCTGACACTTACTTTCATCGCCCTGTTCATCGGTGCATTCACGGCTGCAAGCGGATTGACCATGCTGGGTGGCTGGCTGGGCATCATCACCGCCCTCATTGCTTGGTATTGCTCGCTCGCGGTGGTGGCAAACTCCACCTTCAAGCGAACCGTGCTTTCGGTGGGGCGTCGGTAAGGATGGCCACACAACCAGACGCTTCCGAGGAGACACTCGCAAACCTCCTGCACGAACACCGGCGCTTTCCACCGGACGCCGGATTCGCAGCCCAAGCCAACGCCACGTCGTCGGACTATGAAGCGTCCGCGAGCGACAGGCTGGCATTCTGGGCACAACAAGCACGGCGGCTGGACTGGTCGCGCGAATGGACGCAGGTCCTGGACTGGTCCAACCCGCCATTCGCCAAGTGGTTTGTGGGAGGCAGGCTAAACGCGGCCACCAACTGCCTGGACCGGCACGTCGCGGCCGGGCGCGGCGACAGAGTGGCTTACTACTTCGAAGGTGAGGGCGGAGACACCCGGACGATCACCTACGCCCAGCTCACGGACATGGTCTGCCAGGCCGCGAACACCCTGACCGACCTGGGGGTCAAAGCCGGCGACCGGGTGGCTATCTACATGCCCATGATTCCGGAGACCGTAGTGGCAATGCTCGCGTGCGCGCGGATCGGCGCCCCGCACACGGTGGTCTTCGGCGGATTCTCCGCGGATGCCCTCCGAACACGGATCCATGATTGCGACGCGCGGGTCGTGGTCACGTCCGATGGCGCCTACCGCCGCGGAAAGGTTGTCGGGCTGAAATCCGCCGTCGACGAAGCCCTGCTGGACTGTCCCGATGTCCGCAATGTCCTGGTGGTCCGGCGCACCGGGCAGGACATCGATTGGACGCCCGGCCGGGACATCTGGTGGCACGACTCGGTGGACCAAGCGTCGACCGAACACCATGCCGAAGATTTCGACGCCGAACATCCCCTCTACGTGATGTACACCTCGGGGACCACGGGCAAGCCCAAAGGCATCCTCCACACGACTGGCGGCTACCTTACCGAATGCGCCTATACCCACTGGGCCGTCTTCGACCTGAAGGCGGAATCGGACATTTTCTGGACCGCCGCGGACATCGGCTGGGTTACCGGGCACAGTTACATCGTGTACGGGCCGCTGGCCAACGGAGCCACCTCCGTGTTGTACGAGGGCACGCCGGATACTCCCCACCAGGGCCGCTGGTGGGAAATCGTGGACAAATACAAAGTTTCGATCCTCTACTGCGCCCCGACTGCCATCCGCACGTTCATGAAGTGGGGCGCACAGATCCCGGCCAAGTACAACCTCGGCAGCCTCCGCTTGATCGGCACAGTCGGCGAACCGATCAACCCCGCCGCATACATCTGGTACCGCGAGAACATCGGGCACAACCGGACCCCGGTGGTGGACACATGGTGGCAGACAGAGACGGGAGCCATCTTGGTCAGTCCCCTGCCCGGAGTTACGGCGGGCAAACCGGGCGCCGCCATGAAGGCACTTCCCGGTATCGTGGCCGACGTCGTGGACGACGCCGGCAGCCCCGTCCCTGACGGGGCAGGGGGCTACCTCGTCCTACGGGAACCGTGGCCCTCCATGCTGCGCACCATCTGGGGCGACGACGACCGTTACGTCGATACCTACTGGTCGCGCTTTCCAGGCCTCTATTTCGCGGGGGACGGGGCGAAGAAGGACGAAGACGGGGATATTTGGCTCCTCGGCCGGGTAGATGACGTGATGAACGTTGCCGGACACCGGCTTTCGACGACGGAAATCGAGTCGGCCCTTGTTTCCCACGCGAAGGTCGCGGAAGCCGCCGTCATCGGGGCCGCCGACGAAACCACCGGCCAGGCAATCGTTGCCTTCGTCATCCTGCGCAGCGAAGCGGGCGACGGAGGACCTGAGGTTGTCCAGGAGCTTCGCGACCATGTAGCGAAGGAAATCGGCAAGATCGCTCGACCGCGCCAGATCATGGTGGTGCCGGAACTGCCGAAGACCCGCTCCGGGAAGATCATGCGACGGTTGCTTAAGGACGTAGCCCAGGACCGGCCGATCGGTGATGTCACCACCCTCGCCGATTCCTCGGTGATGGACCGGATCAAGGCGGGCATGCCCGGCGATGCGGAACGTCGACAATAGGCCGGGCCGCGGACACTGGCAGGAAGCAAAGAACCCCTCCAGCCGATATCGACTGGAGGGGTTCTTTTCCTGGTGGGCGATACTGGGTTCGAACCAGTGACCTCTTCGGTGTGAACGAAGCGCGCTACCACTGCGCCAATCGCCCGTGCACAAGAAGACTAACCGACCCCGGCCGGAATTCAAAAATCGGGAAAACGCACGAACAACGGCGGGCGCAAACCAGACAACGAATGGCGGTGAATCACAAACGTGTAACTCAAAAAATCCGCGCTATTGCAAGGAACTCGAGCCCTCGCCACCCCGCGCGGAAGAATCGATTTGGAGTTTCCCGGAACCTCCTATAGAGTTTTTACTCGTCGGAAAGCGACGGAATGCCCCCTGCGGACAGGTCGCCGAACTAAGACTATGCGGACGTAGCTCAGCTGGTAGAGCACCACCTTGCCAAGGTGGATGTCGCGAGTTCGAATCTCGTCGTCCGCTCGCAGGACACTGTCACGGCATGGACTTCTTGGATCCACCAGGAATCGTGCTTACACGGTGGGTTGGCCGAGAGGCGAGGCAGCGGCCTGCAAAGCCGTATACACGGGTTCGAATCCCGTACCCACCTCGGTGAGAACCTTGGTTTCCGGTCCATACCGGTTTGCTTTGGGCGATTGGCGCAGCGGTAGCGCGCTTCCCTGACACGGAAGAGGTCACTGGTTCGATCCCAGTATCGCCCACCAGAGCAAGGCAACTTGCTTGTTGATGTACACCCGGCAATTGCCGGTCAGGCATCATGCGGACGTAGCTCAGCTGGTAGAGCACCACCTTGCCAAGGTGGATGTCGCGAGTTCGAATCTCGTCGTCCGCTCGCTTGTTTACGGCCCACCACAGGGCCGTTTTTCAAGACCGGGTCCTTAAGCATCCGGAACCCGACCGGCCACATCAGCCGGATCGGGGCGATTGGCGCAGCGGTAGCGCGCTTCCCTGACACGGAAGAGGTCACTGGTTCGATCCCAGTATCGCCCACCAGAGCAAGGCAACTTGCTTGTTGATGCACACCCGGCAATAGCCGGTCAGGCATCATGCGGACGTAGCTCAGCTGGTAGAGCACCACCTTGCCAAGGTGGATGTCGCGAGTTCGAATCTCGTCGTCCGCTCCATAAAATCCACGTTTTACACAGCGGCTCCCCGGAGCCGCTTTTTTATTTCCAGCCGCTTTTGCGTTTTCGGGCCACGCAATAAAAGAAACCACTGTTTCCCTTGCGATTTAGCTCGCATACTTACCTTCAGACATCCAGGTCCCCCCCACCGAGAGGAGGAGTACCCGTGGACCACGAAACGCTCGCCCGTTCGATCATGCGGAAAAAGCCGATTGACGAGATCGAGGAGGAAAGCAAGAACAGCGGGCTTTTCAAAAGCCTCGGCCTATGGCAACTGACGGCCATCGGAGTCGGCGGCATCATCGGCGTCGGAATCTTCTCCCTCGCCGGCCTCGTCGCCCACGGAAGCACGGACACTCCGGGCGTCGGCCCGGCTGTCCTGGTCTCGTTCCTGGTCGCCGGCCTGGCCTCCGCCGCCGCGGCGCTCTCCTACGCCGAGTTTGCTGGAATGATCCCCGCGCCGGTTCGGCCTACACTTACGGCTACGTCGCCCTGGGCGAGATCATCGGCTGGTTCATCGGCTGGGACCTGCTGCTCGAGTACACCGCGATCGTCGCCGTCGTCGCGATCGGCATCTCCGGCTACTTTGACGCATTCCTGTCCGGAATCGGGATACACATGCCCGCCTGGATGACATCGACTGCCGACGAGGGCAAAGGCGGCGTGATCAACCTGCCGGCCATCCTTGTCTGCTTGCTTGTCACGTGGATCCTGAGCCGCGGGACCAAGGCGTTCGGCCGGTTCGAACTCGTGGCCGTGGCAATCAAGGTCACCTTGATCCTGTTCATCATCGGCCTCGGCGTCTTTTACATCAACACGAACAATTACACGCCGTTCATGCCGAGCGGATTCGGCCCCGTGCTCGCGGGCTCGGCAACTGTCTTCTTCGCGGTGTTCGGATATGACGCGATGAGCACTGCGGCCGAGGAAGCAACCGACGGCAAGAAGCACATGCCCAAGGCGATCGTGCTGTCCCTCATCATCGCGATGCTCCTGTACGTGGCGGCCACGCTGGTTCTGACGGGCATGCAGAACTACAAGGACATCAACCCCACGGCCGGGTTCGCATCCGCCTTCACCGGAGTGGGCCTGCCGATAATCGCCACAATTATTTCCGTGTTCGCGGTGCTCTCGATCCTGACCGTCATGCTCACGTTCCTCCTGGGCGTGACGCGGGTCTGGTTCTCGATGAGCCGCGACGGACTGCTCCCCGGGTGGTTTGCCGCTACGGACCGGCACGGCACTCCGCAACGCGTCACCTGGATCGCGGGTATAGCCTCAGCCTGCCTCGCCGGCGTCTTTCCCATCAAGGCCGTCGCGGACCTGACCAACATAGGCATCCTCGCCGCGTTCGTCGTCGTATGCCTCGCCGTGATCGTCTTCCGCTACACGAAACCGGAGGCTCCGCGGTCCTTCAGGCTGCCGCTCATGCCTGTGGTCCCGGCCTTCGGCGTCCTCGCCTCCGGGTTCCTCATGGTCCAACTACATTGGGAGACCTGGCTGCGGTTCGTCGTCTGGCTGGTCATCGGCCTGACCATCTACTTCAGCTACGGCCGCCGACATTCGCTCATGAACCCGGGTAGTCCCCGGCACCAGGTTCCCTGATAGCGAAAGCCTTTCGTCCGGGCAGGCCTTGGCACCCCCGAGGTCCGGAGTTAGGATCGAAAACGGAGGAGCGAACTGGCTCCGCGACTGAAGGGAGGTGCCCGTGGGATTAATTGACGATCTGAAGGGCAAAGCTCAGGACCTCATTGGCGGCAATGAAGAAGCCATCAAGGACGGCATCGAATAAGGTCGGAGATTTCATCGACGACGAGTCCGGCAGAAAATTCGCCGGGCAAGTAGGTGCAGTTCAAGGTGCCGCTTCTGATTTCGTGGGCAACCTCGAAGGTGACGCAAGCAAGGCTTCGGCCTGAAGCTCCCTCCACGGATGAGGCTCCATATCCGGACTCTCCGGATTGAGCGCCTGGAACAGTAACGTCAACGGGGCACCGGTCCCGCCGCGAGGCGACGCCGGTGCCCTCGGCGTTTAAACCGGCCGGTGCCGGTGCCGCACCTCCGGTAACGTGAGGGATTATGCCAGCGTCACCCCTTGACACAAGACAACCGCGTGAGTCGCATTCCCTTCAGCTCTCCCGTCCCCTCGTCGCCGGGATCGTCACGGCGCTGGTCGGATTCACTTCCTCCTTTGCCGTAGTACTCGCCGGGCTCAAGGCTGTCGGGGCGTCGCAGGAGCAAGCAGCGAGCGGCCTCCTCGCGCTCACACTCACCTTCGGGGTCGGCGTCCTATGGCTTTCGTGGCGCTCCCGCCTTCCGGTCACGCTCGCGTGGTCGACGCCGGGCGCCGCATTGCTCGCCAGCGCGGGAGTGCCCGACGGCGGATGGCCGGCCGCCGTCGGCGCTTTCCTGATCGCCGGGGTGCTGATCGTCCTGACCGGCCTTGTTCCGCCCCTCGGCAGGCTGATGGAGATGATACCGACTGCGCTTGCACAGGCGATGCTCGCCGGCGTGCTGCTGTCCCTCTGCCTTGCCCCATTCAAGGCCCTCGGCACCGCTCCCCTGCTGGTCGCCCCGGTGATCCTGAGCTGGCTCATCATGATGAAGTTCGCTCCGCGCTGGTCGGTGCCTGCGGCACTCATAGTGGCCCTTGGCGTCATCGGGATCTACATCGTGGCCAATGGAGCGGCGATCCCTGCCAACCGGCTCCTGCCGGAACTGCACTGGACGACGCCGTCATTCACCTTCGGCGCGGCCTCCGGTATCGCGTTGCCGCTGTTCGTGGTGACCATGGCGTCCCAGAACATTCCCGGAACGGCTGTACTCAAGTCGTTCGGCTATACCGTCCCATGGCGTCCGTCCATGCTGGTGACCGGTGCGGGCACCGTTCTTGGTGCTCCCTTCGGCGGGCATGCGATCAACCTTGCCGCGTTGAGTGCAGCTTTGGCGGCAGGTGACGAAGCGGGCGAGGACAGGAGCCGCCGCTGGATCGCCGCCTTCACCTCGGGCTTGGCGTACCTTGTGCTCGCGGCCTTCTCCGCAGCCCTCGTGACCGTCGTCGCCGCCGCTCCCCCGGGCCTTTTGGAGGCAGTGGCGGGCCTGGCCCTCCTGGGCACAATGGCCTCGGCAATTGCGTCGGCATTGGCGGTCGCAGAGGAACGGATCGGCGCCTCAGTAACCTTCCTGGTGGCTGCCTCGGGCCTCAGTTTCGGGGGAATCGGTGCCGCGTTCTGGGCACTTGCCGCAGGAATACTGGTGCGCCAGGTTCTCAAGCCCCGGGAATCACTGAATTAGGAGCCGCGCCGCCCAGGACGGTTCGTGTTCAGGACGGTTCGTGTTCAAGACGGTTCGTGTTCAGGACGGTTCGTGGACTTGGCCTTCACGCGCCAGCGCCGTGAGGCGCGAGACGGCGCGGAAGTACTTCTTCATGTATCCGCCGGTCATCATGTCCTCGGTGAAGAGCTTGTCGAACGGAACTCCACTGGCGAGGATCGGGACGTCTTTGTCGTACAAACGGTCCGCAAGGACCACGAACCTCAAGGCGACGGCCTGCTCGGTGATCGTTTCGACGTCGCGCCAGACCACTCCGTCGATCCCGTCAATGAGCTTGCGGTAACGGCTGGGGTGAACGCCGGCCAGGTGGTCGATCAGGCCCCGGAAATCATCCACGGCGACGGTCCGGCCGTCGAACTCCGCTTGCATGCGGTGCTTCAGTTCGTCTGTTTTCAATGGCGCAGGGGCGGCGGGCAAGCCGCGGTGGCGGAAGTCTTCGCCGTCGATCCGGACGACGTCGAACTGGTCCGCGAGGACCTGGATTTCCCGCTGGAAATCGACGGCGGCAAAACGGCCTTCGCCCAACGAACCCGGCAGGGTGTTGGACGTGGCAGCGAGCTTCACTCCGGCGTCGGCGAGTTCGCGCATGAGGCGGGACATCAGCACGGTATCACCCGGGTCATCGAGCTCGAATTCGTCGATGCACACCAATTTGTAGCTGCTCAACGCTTCAACCGTCTTGCGGAAGGACAGCGCGCCCACAAGGTTGGTGTACTCGACGAACGTTCCGAAGGCCTTCGGCCCGGGAGCGGAGTGCCACAGCGACGCGAGGAGGTGCGTCTTGCCGACGCCGAATCCGCCGTCGAGGTATATGCCCGCCCGTGCGCTGGCCTTCTTTCCGAACAGACGCTTGAACAGCCCTTCGCCGTCGCTTGAGCCGACTGTTGCCCCGAATGCCTCAAGAGCCTTGACGGCTTCCGCTTGGCTCGGCTGGTTCGGATCCGGCCGATAGCTCGTGAAAGAGACGTCACCGAACCGCGGCGAAGGATGGAAACCCTTGAGGATCTCATCCACAGAGATCGCCGGGGTTCGCGCTGCGAGCTGTTCGATTTGTACCAAGGTGGTCCGTTCTTCGTGTCGTAAGTCCCCAGCAAGAATACCGGGCAATGCCACAGCACCGGCGGACACGTGATGAAGGACATATGTCACCATGTGAACCGCAGGAAGCGATAGTTTTGCGGCCTCGATAATGTGGGGTTCATGCCGGGCAACGGAACACGCCCAAGGCCCGGCGCCGACCGTTGTCTGTGAAAGGCCATACCTATGTCCTACCCCGTTGAACAGAACGAGAAGTTCGCCGCTTATGCCCACCCCGAGCGGCTTGTGTCTACCGAATGGCTTGCCGCAGCTATTGAAGCCGGTGCCCTTAATGACGGCAATCTGGTTGTTGTCGAATCCGACGAAGATGTCCTGCTGTACGAAACCGGCCATATTCCCGGCGCGGTCAAGATCGACTGGCACACGGACCTGAATGACGAAGTCACCCGGGACTACGTGGACGGCGAAGCTTTCGCGGCGCTGGCAGCGGCCAAGGGCATCTCCCGCGACACCACCGTGGTGATCTACGGCGACAAGTCCAACTGGTGGGCCGCCTACGCCCTCTGGGTCTTCACGCTCTTCGGCCACGAGGACGTCCGGCTCCTGGATGGCGGCCGTGACAAGTGGATCTCCGAAGGCCGGGAAATCACCACCGACGTCGCGCAGCCCTCGGCCGGCGAGTACCCCGTCGTCGAGCGCAACGACTCCCCGATCCGCGCTTTCAAGGACGACGTCCTCGCTCACTTGGGCAAGCCGCTGATCGACGTCCGCTCGCCGGAAGAGTACACGGGTCAGCGGACGCACATGCCGGCCTACCCGGAAGAGGGCGCGCTCCGCGGCGGCCACATCCCCACCGCGGCATCCATTCCGTGGGCCCGCGCCGCGGCCGAGGACGGCACGTACCGCAACCGCGCCGAACTGGAGGCCCTGTACCTTGGCGAAGCAGGCCTCACCGAAGGTGACGACGTCGTGGCGTACTGCCGCATCGGCGAGCGTTCCAGCCACACCTGGTTCGCCCTGAAGTACTTGCTCGGCTTCGACACCGTCCGCAACTACGACGGTTCGTGGACCGAGTGGGGCAACGCCGTGCGCGTACCGATCGCCAAGGGCGCCGAACGCGGCTCCATCCCGGCCTTCGTCGGAAAGTAGGGCCCGGACTCCAGGGCCTCGCCATATTACGGGATCCGGGGACTAAGTGCCCCGGATCTGCGTAAGCTGGAAGTGATGAGTACCAATACTTTGCCCGCCGCGCTGGCGGAAATTGTCGATGACTTCCAGGCACTGACGGAGCCGGACCGCCTTCAACTCCTGCTTGAGTTCTCCCGGGGCCTCCCGGCGCTGCCCGAGCGACTGCTGGACCACCCCGAACTCCTCGAGCAGGTTGTCGAGTGCCAATCGCCGCTGTTCCTGACGATCGAACAGGAAAGGAACGCCGACGGCGTCGCCTACCGTTTGTTCTTCAAGGCACCGCCCGAAGCACCCACCACACGCGGTTTCGCCGGGGTCCTGCACGAAGGACTCGATGGGCTTACCGCGGCTGAGATCCTGGCGGTTCCGGACGACATGCCGGAATTGCTTGGCCTGACCCGAGCCATCACTCCGCTGCGCATGCGCGGCATGACGGCGATGTTGGGACGGATCAAACGCAAGGTCGCCGCGGCGGACCGACTGCTCAACTGAACGGCGACGATGGCCAGGAAACAGGCTTCGCAAGGAACGCCGGCTACAGCCGTCCTGGCTGCGGCCGGTGTTCCTTTTACGCTGCACCCCTACACCCATGATCCTTCGGCAGCGAGTTACGGGCTTGAGGCCGCGGAGGTCCTCGGAATCGATCCGGCCCGCGTGTTCAAGACCCTGATGGTTGACGTCGATGGAAAGCTCGCCGTCGGGATCGTTCCGGTCAGCGGAACACTGGACCTCAAGGCCATCGCCGCGGCCCTGGGGTCGAAGAAGGCGGCCATGGCCGAACCCAAGGCAGCCGAGCGGCGCACCGGTTACGTCCTGGGCGGCATTTCGCCGTTGGGCCAGCGCCAGTCCTCCCCTACGGTGCTGGACGAATCAGCCTTGGCGTTCGGCACGGTCCTCGTGTCCGGGGGAAGGCGCGGCCTGGACATCGAACTGGCTCCGGCCGATCTCATCAAGCTCACTGGCGCACAAACCGCGCCGATCGGGAGCAACCACTAAGGAACGCGGGCCTGATCACTCCGGCCCGGCGGTGCCACTGGACTCACTGCTGGCAGTCGTCAACCGATGGCGGACCGCTCCGGGGCTGTAGGTGCGGGGCAAGCCAGGACCGTACCACCTGTTCCCACTTCTCCGGGTCCACGTTCCATTCCTTGGTGTGCCTGGCCCCGTGGAAAGGCTCGAAAGTGACCATTTCCGGGTTCTTCGCGGCGAGGCTTGCCGAAGGGCCGTAGGGAACGTACTCGTCGTCGATGCTATGGATCACCAACGTCGGGGTCCTGAGCTCCACCGCCCGGGTATCCCAGTCCATTGCCTTCAAATCGACGGGTGCGGCCAGCCCTGTGAGGCGACGGCCAAGCGGATGGCCGAGCATCAATTGCCCGTAGCGTCCCACCGCGTAGGGAATCCGGTTGATGTGCGCATGGTGGGCGAGGACGTTGACCCAATTGATCACGGGGGCGTCCAAGACCATCGCGCGGATGAGGTGCCGGTTGCGGGACAGGTCCGAGGTCTGCAGGCAGATCGCCCCGCCCATCGACCAGCCGAACAAGACAACCTCGTGGGCACCCTGGGCGAGGGCGAAATCGATGGCGGCATCGACGTCGTGCCATTCAGTTGAGCCGAGCCCGTAGCGGCCGTCGCTTGCGGAAGGCGCCAGCCCATCATTGCGGTAGGAAATCAGCAGGCTGTCGAGCCCCAGTTCCCCCGCGATCCGCAGGGAGCGGAGACCTTCAAGGCGCGTGGCACCGCGGCCGTGGACCATGATGGCCCAAACCTTCGCTGTCTTGCCGGCTTCGGAGCGGACCAGCCAGGCGGGGGCCTTGCCGCCGTCGACGTCGATCTGCACCTCTTCCGACTCGAGGCCGAGCGCGGCAGGGGAATCGTAGACCGCCCCGCTCCACCAGCCACGCCGCGCCGTCGCGAGGTCTCCGCTGTAGACCTCCTCGACTTCCCGCTGCACGGTCCGCTCGGCAGGCGAATAGGACGTAATCCTGCCGATCCGGGCGAATCCCTTGCCACCGGCGAAGAACAAGCTGAAGATGCCGTCTGCCGTGGTGTCCGGAGTGGCCGCGAGGATGACCTGGAGCCCGGTATCGCCGCGTACCACCGCCAGTACTTCCTGGTCGGATTCGCGCACGGAGGGGGTGATGATGCGCCGCGCGAAATAGGCGGCGAGCGCCGAAGACCCGGCACCGAGCAGCCCCGCGATCCCGCCGCCGACGACGACTCCAGCGATGGCCCACTTGGCCAGCGGCATTTTCTTGAGGTCGACGTCGTTCGGCGCAGCAAGGCCCGGTGTTGACCGGACCCGTGCGACTCGCGGAATGGATGCCATGTCACCATTGTCCCCGGTGCCGATGCGTGCTCGGTGCAGGCATGCGTGCCACTTGGCGTACTCAGGTCTACTCTGTAGCCATGAGTGATCCAATCGTCATACTTACGGAAGAGCCCCTCGGCCCGGAAGACCGCGTCAATATTGCCAAATTGCTCGACGACGGCGACGCGCCTTTGGTTGTCCTGGTCCCCGCGAATACGGAGCGGCACCTCGTAGTGGACTTCCTCGAGAACCTGTCGATGCTTGAAGTGGCGAAGGCGTTCCGGGACCTGGTTGCACAGGCGCCGGACCCGCAGAAGGAACGGACACACGCGGCGGAGGCGCTGTCCCTTTCGCTGGCGGCGCTTGGCGGCCTCGGTGGCGGCGTGACGGGGGAAATCGTCGACGGCGGCGCCGTTGCCGGCTTGGTCTCGAAGGTCAAGGCTTTGGACGCGGCACAGGCTGTGGTGGTCACCCGTCCGCATGCGATCGCCGACACCTTCCACACGGACTGGGCCAACAAGGCCCAGGACCAGCTTGGCTTGCCGGTCCTGCATCTTTATGCGGGTTCGGGATTTATCGGCGACTCGTAAGCGTTGAGAGAGCATGAGCACTGCAGATAACAGGAAGTACTTCGAAGCTGCGGATCCACTGGCCGACGTTCCCCACCAGGATTTGCCGCGGGACAAGCAATGCGTGGAAAAGACCGAAGCCGAATGGCGTGAGGAGCTTACCCCCGAGGAGTTCAAGGTCCTTCGGCAGGCGGGCACCGAACGCCCGTACACCGGGGAATATTGGGACACCCATACGGCCGGTGTGTACCAGTGCCGGGCATGCGGCGCGGAACTCTTCACAAGCAATGAGAAATTCGATTCGCACTGTGGCTGGCCGTCGTTCTGGGCGCCTCTGGCCGAAGGCACGGTCCGGTACTTGCACGACCGCACGTTGGGCATGGAAAGGGTGGAGGTCCGCTGCGCCAATTGCGATTCCCACTTGGGCCACGTGTTCGAGGGCGAAGGCTACGGAACGCCCACTGACCAGCGGTATTGCATCAATTCGGTGTCCCTCCGGTTGATCGAGACGGCTGCGGGGCAGTAGCGCTTCCCGACGCCGCATCCCCGGAAGGTCCAGCCTTCCTCCGGCTGGACCTTCCGACGTCGCCGGAACATCATGAGCAACAGTTTCTTATGCTCGACCCACTTTTGGATTAGGGCATCTGTTCCCTTGTTACGCTCACCTCAGAACAACAATTTGAGGAAAGGCACCGTCGACGATGACCACCACCGCAACCATCGCCCGCCCGCGCATCACGTCGGACAACCGGGATTGGCTCGCCCTGAAGTCCGCCGCCACCGCACTGCAGGAATTCCAAAGCCAAGACGGTTCCATCCAGGATCCGGCGCACCACGCGGTCGCGCGTGAACACACGGGCACCATCATGGAATCCATCAAGAGGCTCGCTCCCGCGTTCCCGCACGATGCGACGTACCTCGATCTCCTGGTCAAGGATTTCGGGCGGTGGGGCGATGCCGGTTTCGGCGTCCCGGATTTCCTCGATTCGTTGCTCGCCTTCCAACCGCAGGAGAACCGCGAAGACGGGCTCCAGCACCTTGTCGTGTTCCCCATGTACACGCAGAACGGCAGCGCGAACCGCTACGTGGAGGCTGTCCTCATCGAGGTGATCTGGCCCGAATTCATCGGGGGCCTGGAGGCCGGCGAGTACTCCAACAAGCTGTTCGTCCCCATCCGGTTCCTCGATTTCACTCCGGGATACGACACGAACTCCGCCGTGCTGTTCCCCGAGACAGTTGCCGTACGCCGGACGCCCGCCTTCACGTGGGGCGCGATCTTCGCGGACCGGGAGGCCGCGCGTTTCCGGCGCGTCCTCAAGGCAGCCGCCGAAACCACTTCGCTCGAATTGCCGGCCGAGGCCGCCGAATTCCTTGATGACCAGGAACTCACGGAACGCACCTTCGTGATGTGGGACCTCATCCATGACCGCACGCACATGCGCGGCGACCTGCCGTTCGATCCCTTCATGATCAAGCAGCGCATGCCGTACTTCCTCTACTCGCTGGAAGAGTTGCGCTGCGACCTGACGGCGTTCCGCGAGTCGGTTCGTATCTCAAAGGATGACGAAGCGCCGGCTGATGCACGCCGCCACGCCAAGCTCGTCCAGTACGCCGTGATCTTCGACCGCATTTTCCGCTTTGCCATCACGGGCAACCGTGTCCGCAACTACGACGGTCTGGGAGGCCAGCTCCTTTTCGCCTGGATGCACCAGCATCACGTCCTGCACTGGACCGACAGCAAACTCAGCATCGACTGGGACGAAGCGGCCGACGTCGTAATTGAACTCGGCGCCCGGATCGACGAACTGTACTGGCGCTCGATCGACCGCCCGAAGGCGGCGCACTGGCTTGCGGCCTACGAACTCATTTCCGGGACGGTCACTCCCCACCCGGCCTCGACGTGGGCGAAAGGCCCGGCAGCGCTTCCCCTGGACGGGCCGCCCCGGGGCCTCACCGACCAGGTGCTCGACGACGAATTCCCCCTTTCAATGTTCTACGAAGCACTCGAGAAGAAGATGCGGCCGGTCATTGAATCCACCAGCGGCATCACGGGCACGACGGAGTGACCATGACCGCGGACAAGCTCAACATCCTCATCACGGGAGGCAGTTCCGCCTCCGGCATCGCCGTGGCCCGCGCGTTCGCCCGCGCCGGGCACCGGGTCACGACCGTAGGTTCGGATGATGTGCGCATCAAGGCGGCAGCAATGCAGGCCGGCCCCGGCGTCGAGGCCCTTTCGTTCGATCTCAGCAGCTTGGATTCGGTGCGTGAACTGGCCGCGGCCGTCAGGGGCTCTGCGGGATCGGTCGACGGCGTCATCCACTTGGTCGGAGGATGGCGCGGTGCTTCGGGAATCGAGGACCAGTCGGACGAGGACTGGTACGCGCTTGAACAGAGCAACGTCACCACGCTGAGGAACGTCTCACGCGTGTTCTATGGCGACCTTGAGGCATCGCCCGTGGGGCGTCTCGCCATGGTGAGTTCGACGACGGTCGCGGCACCGACCGCCGCAGCAGCCAGTTACGCCGCGGCCAAGGCAGCCGCGGAAACCTGGACCATGGCCGTCGCCGAAGGATTCCACCGCGCGCAGGCCGGCGGACCGGGAATTGAACAACACAGCAGTACCGAACAACACAGCAGTACCGAACAACACAGCAGTACCGAACAGCACAGCAGTACCGAACAGCACAGTGCCGCCGTCGTGTTTGTCGTCAAAGCGCTGGTGGACGACGCCATGCGGCAAGAACACCCGGAACGGAAGTTCCCGGGATACACGGACGTCGAAGAACTGGCGACGGCGGCGCTCCGGTTATTCGACCAGCCGGCGGCGGAACTGAACGGACAACGCCTCCACCTTGCGAAATAGACTGAAAGCGTGAATGAACTAGTGACGAGCACAACTCAGGAAGTCCCTGCCGCCCTCGATTCCGAACCCAAGGGTCGACTTCACGATCCTTCCGTCCGCGGATTCGCCTCGGACAACTATTCGGGCGTCCACCCTGAAATCCTCGCCGCCCTGGCAGCGGCAAACGGGGGCCACCAGGTTTCCTACGGCGAGGACCAGTACACGGAACGGCTCCACGAAGTCATGGAGCAGCACTTCGGGACTGGCATTGAGTGTTTCCCCGTTTTCAACGGCACGGGGGCCAATGTCCTTTCCTTGCAATCGCTGCTTCCGCGCTGGGGAGCCGTGATCTGCGCTTCGACGGCCCACATCAACATGGACGAAAACGGCGCCCCGGAACGGATCGGCGGGATCAAGCTCCTCCAAGTTCCTGCCCCGGACGGAAAATTGACCCCGGAACTCATCGACCGTGAGGCGTGGGGCTGGGGGGACGAGCACAGGGCACAACCGCTCGCGGTGTCCATCACCCAAACCACGGAACTCGGAACCTGCTACACCCCCGAAGAAGTGCGGGCGATCGCCGACCACATCCACGCCAAGGGCATGAAGCTGCACATGGACGGCGCCCGGCTCGCGAACGCGGCCGCCCACCTCGGCGTTCCCCTGCGGAACTTCACCCGCGACGCCGGCGTGGACATTTTGTCCTTCGGCGGGACCAAGAACGGGCTCCTGTTCGGTGAAGTGGTGGTTGCACTCAACACTGAAGCTGCCCATGGACTGACTTTCCTCCGCAAGATGAACATGCAGCTGGCGTCCAAGATGCGTTTCATTTCGGCCCAGTTCATCGCGCTCCTGGAGTCGGGCCTGTGGCTCAGTTCGGCGCAGCATGCCAACGCCATGGCTTCCCGCTTGCGGACCGCGGTGGATTCCATCGACGGCGTCGAACCCACTCAAGCCACCGAATCGAACGGCGTGTTCGCAGTGCTGCCGGCCGGGGTTGCCGACCGGCTGCGTTCCTCGTTCAAGTTCTATGACTGGAACGAAGCCAACCGGGAAGTGCGCTGGATGTGTTCGTTCGACACCACGGAAGAGGATATTGACAATTTCGTCGCCGCGATCAAGCGCGAACTGGCCCGGGCATAGGGCATGTGACGGGGCGGCGTGGCTTCATGGTTTCGCCGCCCCGGACACATAATCTGCGATGGTGAACGGACTTGCACAAGTTCCCGCGGAGTTCTTGCATGCGTTGGGAACACTACGAAAAGCACAGTGCCGGAGTGAGTTGAAGCTTGCTGAAATACCGGCACCGTCGCGCCTGGCACCCTTCGCCGTGGCCTTGGGCGCGGAAGTCTTCAGCAGCTCAACCCGACCTGCCCGGACCCCAGTCCACGGCCCGGCAGCGATGGCGTTCTCCAAGGAGAATCTTCGGGGTACCTCGGGCGCCGGGGACGAGGACGACGAAGAACTCGCCACCGGCAGGTTCATCCTGCTGCACGATCCGGAAGGCTCGGCCGTCTGGGACGGCGAGTTCCGGATCGTGACTTACATCCGAGCACAATTGGACGCCGACATGGGCAACGACGCTATGCTCGGTTCGGTCGCCTGGACGTGGTTGGTGGACGCCCTCGAAAACCACTCCGCGCAATACCGGGCGGCCGGCGGAACGGCCACCCGCATCCTCTCCGAGAGCTTCGGGACGTTGGCCGAACGGCCGGAGACAATCGACATCGAACTCCGTGCTTCCTGGACCCCGGCCTCTTCGGATGCACAGGCCCACCTGGAGGCGTGGTGCGACATGGTGTGCATGTTCGCGGGGCTGCCTCCCCTGCCTCCGGGTGTCACTCCGCTGCCGCACCGGCGGCTGACGTGACACGCCGCGCGGGGCTTCGAAACCCGCGCACGGACCGGCCGCGATCAGAGTCGGTAAACTGAAGGCACCATGACCCCTGAAAACCTGGAACCAACCACGGCCGGCGACCCGGCCGCTGATCCCGCACCGCACATCATCGTGGACGGCTTTGAAGGCCGGATTCCCGAGGTCATCGACTTGGATGTGCCACGAGAGGGCGTACCCCTCGTGATCGACACGTTGTCCGGACTCGAACGGTGCGCTGCCGCCATCGCCGCCGGCAGCGGCCCCGCCGGGGTCGACGCCGAGCGCGCCTCCGGATTCCGGTACGGCCAGCGCGCCTTCCTGGTGCAGATCCGGCGCGACGGCGCAGGAACCTGGCTGATCGATCCCGAACCGTTTGACGACCTGCACATCATCAACGACGCCCTTGACGGCGTCGAATGGATCCTGCACGCCGCGACGCAGGATCTTCCATGCCTGGCCGAGCTGGGGATGTGGCCCGACAAGCTCTTCGACACCGAACTCGCCGCGCGTTTGGCCGGCCTGCCCCGTGTCGGCCTCGCGGCCGTCATCGAGCAGCTCCTGGGCTTTGGCCTGGCCAAGGAACACTCGGCGGCGGACTGGTCCACCCGCCCCCTTCCTGAACCCTGGCTCCGGTACGCGGCCCTCGACGTCGAAGTCCTCGCCGAACTGCGCGAGGAACTCATCGAGCTCCTGGAAGAGGACGGAAAGCTTGAGTTCGCGGAGCAGGAGTTCGCCGGAATCCTCGCAGCCGGGCTGCCCGCGCCACGGGTGGATCCGTGGCGCAAGACCTCCGGGCTGCACCAGATCCGCGATCGTCGCCAATTGGCTGCCGTGCGGGAGCTGTGGTTCGAACGCGACCAGCTCGCGCGCAAGCGGGACGTCGCACCAAGCAGGCTCATTCCCGATTCCGCGTTGGTTGCAGCGGCAAAGGCCATGCCTGCCACTGTTCCGCAACTCCTCGCCACGAAGGGCTTTCACGGGCGGGCAGCCCAGCGGGAAGCGCCGCGTTGGTTGCGCTGCATCGCAACTGCCCGAACCCTCGATGACCTCCCACCGCTCCACCTCCCCACGAACGCTCCCCCGCCGCCCCGCGTCTGGGCGGACCGCGATGCCGACGCCGCAGCCCGCCTGGGAACGGCTCGTCCGCGGCTGCAGGCGGCCGCGGACGAACTCAAGCTTCCGGTGGAGAACCTCCTGACTCCGGACTATCTCCGGCGGGTGTTGTGGCGTCCGCCATTGGACGTCACGGTCGAATCCGTGGCCGAGGAACTGCGCGCACTGGGTGCGCGCGAATGGCAGATCGCCATCACGGCGCCGATCATCACGGAAGCGACCCTGAATCCGCAACCGCTGCCACCCAAAGAGTCCAGGAGCCAGGCGACGAGAGGCTGACTTCCAGGCCTCGCACGCTCCGTGTCCATACGCTCCGTGTCCATACGCTCCGCATCCTTGCAGCATATGTTACCCGCGAGTAACATGGCGTCCATGACAGCGGCTGCCGGTATTGGCATGCCGTCACCCCGTCCTGACGAGGAGCACGCCCATGAGCCATAACCGGAACAGCGCGCCACCGCGGACTGTTCGCGATGTCGTCTTCGTTGACGGCGTCCGGACTCCGTTCGGCAAAGCGGGAGAGAAAGGTATCTACGCAGGCACCCGCGCCGATGACCTCGTGGTCAAGTGCATCCGCGACCTCCTGCGCCGCAACCCTGCCCTGCCTGCCGAACGCATCGACGAAGTCGCCATCGCGGCCACCACCCAGACCGGCGACCAAGGACTCACGATCGGACGCACCGCCGCGCTTCTCGCGGGTCTGCCTCGCAGCGTCCCCGGCTTCGCGATCGACCGCATGTGCGCCGGGGCCATGACTGCAGTCACCACGACGGCGAGCGGCATCGCCTTCGGCGCGTACGACGTCGTCATTGCCGGCGGCGTAGAACACATGGGAAACCACCCCATGGGAGCAGGAGCCGACCCTAACCCGCGCTTCATGTCCGAACGCATAGTGGATCCCACTGCCTTGAACATGGGCAATACAGCGGAGAACCTGCATGACCGCTTCCCGGCCATCACAAAGCAACGCTCAGACGCTTATGCGGCATCGTCCCAAGGGAAACTTGCCGCGGCATACGGGAACGGCCGGATCCAGCAGGACCTCGTTCCCGTCGCCACAATGAAGCCCGGCCAGGGCTGGACCCTGAACACCGCGGATGAACCACCCCGGCCTGGAACCACCGTGGCCGACCTCGCGGAGCTGCGCACCCCCTTCCGGCCCCATGGCCGCGTCACCGCGGGCAACTCCGCGGGCTTGAATGACGGCGCGACGGCGGCCATCCTCGCGTCCGCCGAAGCGGCCGAAGAACTAGGGCTGTCTGTGAAAATGCGTTTGGTGTCCTATGCCTTCGCCGGCGTCGAACCCGAAGTCATGGGCATCGGACCGGTCCCCGCCACTGAAAAGGCCCTCAAGAACGCCGGGCTGGGTATCGAGGACATTGGCCTGATCGAAATCAACGAGGCGTTCGCGGTCCAAGTCTTGAGCTTCCTGGACCACTTCGGAATAGCCGACGACGATCCGCGCGTGAACCGCTACGGTGGCGCGATCGCCGTCGGTCACCCCCTCGCATCATCCGGCGTCCGGCTCATGAACCAGCTCGCCCGCCAATTCGAGGAGGATCCCTCGGTGCGTTACGGAATCACTACCATGTGCGTCGGCCTGGGCATGGGTGCCACGGTCATCTGGGAGAACCCGCACTACGCCGCCGTCGAAACCACAGGAGCCACAGCATGAGCGCCGCCGACTTCCAGAAACTGGCCCGATTGTTCCCCGACGAGACCGTGACGCACTCCTACCTCCAGGACATCGAATTGCCCGGAGGCGGAGGAACATTCGCCTTGATCACGCTGGATAACGGCCTGGACCACACAAAACCCACCACGCTGGGACCAAACACCCTCGTCGAGCTCGGGACCCTTCTCGAGGGCCTCAAAGAGCGCGCAACGCGCGGTGAGGTCGTGGGCGTCGGCGTGACGGGCAAGCCCTACTTCCTCGTGGCCGGAGCCGATCTGTCCGCGGTCAAAAGGCTCGAAGAGCGCGAGGACGGACTACGGATGGCGCAACTTGGCCACGATGTCTATGGGACGCTCGCCGGGCTGGGAGTTCCCAGCTTCGCCTTCATCAACGGCCTCGCCCTCGGCGGCGGGCTCGAGATCGCACTGCAGTCCACCTACCGCACCGTATCCAGCGGCGGCGGAGCCATCGGATTGCCGGAGGCATTCCTCGGCCTCGTGCCAGGCTGGGGCGGCGTCTACATCCTTCCGCGGCTCATCGGGCCCGAGAACGCGGTCAAGGTCATGATCGAGAACCCGCTAAGCAACAACCGCACCTTGAGCGGGCCCGAGGCTTTCCAGCTTGGAATCGCCGACGCCATGTTCGAGCCCGCGGACTTCCTCGAGCAATCCATCGCCTGGGCCGCGAAAGTGATCTCCGGCGAGACCGCACCGGAACGGAAGAATGCCGTGGATCCGTCTGATCCGGCCGTTGCGGAGCGGTGGGCACAAGCCGTGGCGGCGGGCTGGGCGTTCGTCGAGGCCAAAACGTCGAATGCTTCGCCGGCGCCGGGGAAAGTCCTGGACATCCTTGAGGCCAACCGGACAATGAACAGCGCGCAATCCGCAACATTGGAATGCGAAACGCTTGCCGTGCTCATGCAAAGCGATGAATTCCGGTCCACGGTCTACGCTTTCCTGGACCTCGTGCAGAAACGGTCCAAGCGCCCCGTCGGCGCACCGGACCGGAAGCTTGCACGCCCGGTCACGAAGGTCGGCGTCGTCGGGGCTGGCCTCATGGCGAGCCAGCTCGCGTTGCTGTTTGCGCGCCGGCTCCAAGTCCCCGTGGTCATCACGGACATCGACCAGGAACGAGTGGACAAAGGCGTCGGCTACGTCCATGCCGAAGTGGACAAACTGCTCAGCAAGAAGCGAATCAGCGCGGATGCGGCCAACCGGGCCAAGGCCCTCGTCAGCGGTTCTGTTTCCAAGCAGGCGTTCGCCGACGCCGATTTCGTCATCGAGGCTGTCTTCGAAGAACTCGCGGTCAAGAAGCAGGTCTTCGCCGAGGTGGAAGCCATCGTCTCCCCCGAATGCATCCTCGCCACCAACACCTCATCGCTTTCGGTCACCGCGATGGCAGACGGACTCCGACATCCGGAGCGGTTGCTCGGCTTCCACTTCTTCAACCCCGTCGCGGTCATGCCGCTCCTGGAAGTGGTGCGTGCTCCGCAAACGGGCGACGCCGTGCTGGCCACGGCTTTTGAACTCGCTAGGGCGCTCAAGAAGACGGCCGTCCTGGTCAAGGACGCGCCCGCGTTCGTGGTCAACCGGATCCTGCTGCGGCTTATGGGCGAAGTGATCGCGGCCTTCGATGAAGGGACCCCGCCCGACGTCGCAGATTCGGCGTTGCGCCCGATGGGCCTGCCCATGAGCCCGTTCACGCTGAGCGCGATGGTGGGGCTGCCCGTGGCCCAGCATGTCCAGGAATCCCTCCACGCCGCTTTCGGGGATCGGTTCCCTATATCCGGGAACCTGAAGAAACTCATCGACAACGGCGTGAAGACACTCTGGGTCCCTGGTCCGGACGGGGTGCCCGTCATTCCTGCCGAGACGCTGTCCCTCATGTCTTTCGGCACCACGCCCTCGACGGCGGAGGACGTCCTGCGCCGTACCCAGGACGCTTTGGCCCAGGAAATCGGCCTCATGTTGTCTGAAGGCGTGGTGGCCGGTCCCGAGGACGTCGATCTTTGCGTCATCCTCGGTGCGGGGTGGCCGATGTTCCTCGGCGGGATCACCCCTTACCTGGACCGGGTTGGCGCTTCGGAAAGGATCAACGGCAAGCGGTTCCACGCACCGGGCGTTGCCTCTCGCCCGGTTCCTGCCTAGCCGCCGTCAGTAGCTAGCGACCGGACCCGCGGCGGCCTTGGCCTCAGGCATCCAGCCGACGGCCAAGGCCGCCCACCGATCGGACCAGCTCGTCAAAGGCCTCCGCCGGGTGGTTTTCCACGACGATGCGCGCATTGGGCGGCTCACCCCAGAGTCCGCGGAAATCGGCGACAGTGGTACCGATGAGCTTTGGCGATGCGGTCTCCACGTGCACCGTCGCTGTACGCGTCCGGTACCTCGCGGTGCCGACGGCGACCGACGCGGCGAAGTAGTCGTGGACATGTGCAGCATAGCCTTGCCCGTTGCGCCGATGGAACTCGAAATAGAACCGGAGCATGTCGCTGAGGTGCCTGACGAGCTCGTTGGAAGCCCTACTGCGCCGCCCCTCCGTTTGCTCCGGCGCCACGAGTTCCGGTTCTTCACAACCGGCTCGCGCAGCCAAAGCCGCCACGTGTTCCGGCCGCAGCTCGATCCTTTCAGTGCTCTCCAAGGCGCACACAACCGGCAGGCGCTCTTCCGGAAGACCCGAAAACGCAGCAAACACCTCGGCTGCCGCATCCGGGTCGACATGCGTGTTCCACTCTGCGGTGGGCGTGGTGTTGCCCTGGTAGAAGTAGCTGCCGCCCATGATCACGACGCCGCGCAACAGTTCCGGCAGCATCGGCTCGGCGCGCAGGGCAAGGGCGAAATTGGTGAGCGGCGCCGTCAGGAGTGCGGTCAGCTCCCCCGGCCGCGACCGGGCCGCTTCAATCCAGAGTTCGACGGCGTCGACGGCCTGGATCTGTCCGTGCGGTTCCGGCAACTCGGCGTAACCGATACCGAACGGACCGTGGGTTTCCGGCGTCGTCACCAAGGGGATCCGCAAGGGCGCCCGGGCACCGATGGCCACAGGAACCCCGGGCCGGCCGCACAGCTCAAGGAGCGCGAGGTTGTTCCGCGCCACTTGTTCAGCATCCACGTTCCCCGGTGTACTGCTGACCGCAACGAGGTCGACGTTCGGAAGGCTACACAAATAAGCCAACGCCAGGGCGTCGTCGATGCCGGTATCGCAATCCACCAGGAGGCTGACCGCCTCCGCTTGCCCGCTTGCCGCCGTCGCCCTCTCTTCGCTCAAAACAAAGCGACCTTGGGCGATGCCGGGAAGATGTCGTCCAGCTCGGCGCGCTCTTCCGGCGTCGGAACCCAGCGCACGGCATCCGCGTTCTCTTGGATTTGTTCCGGTCGGGTCGCTCCGGCGATCACACTGGACACCGCGGGCTGTGCCGCCAACCAGGAAAATGCCACCTGCAATTCGCTCAAACCCCGGTCCTTCGCGAACTGGCTGAAACGGCCCAACTGTACCCAGTCGGCGTCGTCCACCATGTTGGTCCGCGTGTGGCTCAAGCGCGAACCCGCTGGAGCATTGCCGGGCGAGTACTTGCCCGTGAGCAGTCCGTTGGCCAGGGGGAAGTACGGCAGGACGCCGAGACCGAACGCCTGGGCTGCCGGCAATACCTCAAGTTCCGCGCGGCGATCCAGGAGGTTGTAGTGGTTCTGGGTTGAAATGAACCGTGGCCCGCCCTGGATGCGCGCTACGTACTCCGCTTCCGCGATTTGCCACCCGGCCCGGTTCGAATGGCCGATGTACCGGACCTTCCCGCTGGACACGAGCTCGTCAAGGGCGGCCAGGGTCTCTTCCACTGGCGTCATGGGATCCGGCGTGTGGTACTGGTAGAGGTCGATCCACTCGGTCCCGAGGCGCCGCAGCGATGCCTCGACCGCCTGGATGATGTAGCGGCGGGATCCGCGGGCACCGAAATCGTTCCCGTTGGCGCCGCGCATGTCCATGCCGAATTTTGTCGCCACGATGGCGTCTTCCCGGCGGCCCTTCAACGCCTTCCCGAGCATGACCTCGCTCAAGCCGGGTTCGCGGCCGTAGACATCGGCGACGTCGAAAAGCGTCACGCCGGCGTCCAGCGCCGCGTGCACTACCGCGTTCGTGCCTTCCTGCGATTCTGTTGCCGTGTTGGCGCGGCCGAGGTTATTGCACCCCAAGCCAACAACGGAGACGGTCAATCCGGAATGTCCAAGGCGGCGATATTCAGTCATGAATTCACCCTACAACGCCGGCCGGAACCGCCTCGCCGCTCATGAGCTGAAGGCAATTCCGGCTTCCTCCATGGCTTCCAGCAGTTGGGCCATGACTTTCGGACCCATGCCATGCAGGGCCGCTACCCGCTGCTCGCCGAACTCTGCAAGCTGTTCAAGGGTTTCCAAGCCCTCATGGGCAAGCGCGCGACGGGCGGGAGCGGACAAACCCTTCGGAAGTGGAGTGTGGCCAGGCCAATTGCTCTTGGGAGCCATGGTTGTCCCTTCCAGGAAGTGGTGTGGTCCTTAGAGAGTAAAGCCGGCACCCGTTTTCGGCGAATGCTTGACTTTGAATTCACCGGGGGCGCCATGCGGGGAAGCCGCGATGCTCAATTTGGTGAAATCCAGGTCCTCGCCGCGGATGCAGACCTTGATGGCGTTCACCGCCTTGTTCACGTCGGGGCAGAGGCAGAAGATGTTGAGCTTTGAATCGGCGATTTCCGAACGGTCCACCACTCCAAGGCCCCGCCACGCGAGTTCACTAGCCAACGCAGCCTTCGCCTTCCGTTCGAGGTAGCGGTCGCGCTCCGTGCCGTCCTTCGTCTTCAGCGCGATCTGGGCGACTACCCAGAACTGCTCTGCGTCGGGAATCTCGGCATAGCCATCTTCTCCGCACTGGGCCGCAAATGCCGCCATGAGGCCTTCCACCGAGTCATCGTCCTCGACGTCGGATTCCTCGGTGCGGCTCTGGTGCCCGACGACCCCGTGGTTGACGACGAACTGTTTGAATTCGTCGTCGTACCACGCCTCACGAAAATGCAGGACAGCATCCTCATCGCGCTTGTAAGTGCGGATAATTCCGCTCATCGGGTTCCCTTCCTGGACGATCGCATCCTGGCTCATAACTTGGGGAGGCTGCCCGTGCTCGGGTGCTCCTGTCCCGGCAGGGGACGCGCAAACGGTACCTTCGTGCCCAGAACCTGGGCGACGACGTCGTGCGCTACTTGTTGCGCGGTAAGCCCGACGCGTTCAAGGACTTCGTTCCTGGTTCCGTGGTCGAGGAACTCGACCGGAAGCCCCACCTCGTTGAGGGCGGTGTCCACGCCGGCCGCGCGCATCTCCTGGCGGATCCGGGAACCAATGCCCCCGGCACGAACGCCGTCCTCGATGCAGACAACCAAGCGGTGCCGCGCCGCGAGGGCGATGATCGACTTGCGCACGGGCAGGACCCAGCGAGGATCCACCACTGTGGAACTGATGCCTTGCGAACCGAGCCGGGCGGCAACATCCAAAGCGAGCTCGGACATCGCGCCAACGCTGACGATGAGGACGTCGTTCTCCGTGGATCCGGCCGGACGACGCGCCAGGACATCGACGCCGTCGGACAATCGCTCAATCGCCTCCACCTCGTTTCCGACGCTGCCCTTCGAAAAGCGGACCACACTGGGGGCATCGGAAATGGCGACCGCTTCGCGAAGCTCCTCGCGCAAGCGGCTTGCGTCGCGTGGAGCGGCGAGATGCAGCCCGGGGACGATCTGGACCATCGCCATGTCCCACATGCCATGGTGGCTGGCGCCGTCCGGCCCGGTGACGCCGGCGCGGTCCAGGACAACCGTCACGCCTGCTTTGTGGAGGGCAACATCCATGAGGAGCTGATCGAGCGCCCGGTTGAGGAAGGTCGCATAGATAGCGACCACGGGATGCAGTCCGCCAAACGCCATGCCTGCTGCTGAGGTGAGGGCGTGTTGTTCGGCGATTCCGACGTCGATGACGCGCTTAGGGTGCCGTTCCGCGAACGTGTGCAATCCCACGGGAATCAGCATGGCCCCGGTGATGCCCACGATGTCTTCGCGTTCGTCGGCGATATCGGCAATTTCTTCCGCGAAAACCGACGTCCACGAGCGTGCGCCGCCAACCTGTGTGGGCTCGCCGGTCTCCGGATCGATGACGCCCACAGCATGGAACTGGTCTGCCTCGTTGGCCAGGGCCGGTGCGTAGCCGTGGCCCTTCTCGGTCATGGCATGCACAATCACCGGGCCGCCATAGTTCCGGGCCGTGGACAAGGCATGCTCAAGCGCTTTGAGGTTATGGCCGTCGACCGGGCCGATGTACTTCATCCCAAGGTCTTCGAACATCCCCTGCGGTGCCCACCAGTCCTTGATGCCTTTCTTCATGGCATGCAGGCTCTTGTAGGTGAACTGGCCGATCGGTCCGCCCTGCTGCAGCCTCTTCTTCCACCAGTCGAGCACCACCTCGTAGGCGGGCGTCGCACGGAAAGAGTCGATGGTGGGCCGCAGCGACGCGAGGTAGTCAGCCAGTCCGCCGACAGTGGGCGCATACGAGCGGCCGTTGTCGTTGACGACGATGACTACGCGCCGGCGCTTGTCCGCCGCGATGTTGTTGATGGCCTCCCACGCCATGCCGCCCGTCAACGCCCCGTCACCCACGACGGCGACGACGCAGCGATCGTTTTCGCCCTTCAGTTGCCTTGCGCGGGAAATACCGTCCGCCCATGACAGAGATGACGAGGCGTGGGAGCTTTCCACGATGTCATGCTCGGATTCGGCGCGATCCGGGTATCCGGACAAGCCGCCCTGTTGCCGTAGCGTGCTGAAGTCCTGACGCCCGGTCAGCAGCTTGTGAACGTACGACTGGTGTCCGGTGTCAAAAACAATGCTGTCGCGGGGGGAATCGAAAACCTTGTGGATGGCCATGGTGAGTTCCACCACGCCGAGGTTCGGGCCCAAGTGTCCACCCGTTTGAGCGACGTTGGTGATGAGGAAAGTCCTGATCTCGCCGGCAAGCTGCTCCAACTGCTCGTTGGTCAGTTTGCCTAGGTCCTGCGGATTCCGGATTGTCTCCAAAAGTCCCAACGGCCCCTCCTTAGGGTTGTTGACGTGCTATACAACTTTAGCGCCTTGGCCGCACTAAGCCGCGGACAAAGCTACAGCCCCGGCCGGTCAAAGACCAGCCGGGGCTGTGGCTATCGCCTTGTCACAGGCGAAACTACGCTTGCGAACCCTACTTCGAGGAGATCTGGCGCAGGACGTACTGCAGGATACCGCCGTTGCGGTAGTAGTCCGCTTCGCCCGGGGTGTCGATGCGCAGGACGGCATCGAAGGACTTGGCGGTACCGTCTTCCGCGGTTGCCGTGACCTTGAGGGTCCGCGGGGTGTTGCCGTTGTTCAGCTCGGTGACACCCTCGACCGAGAAGGTCTCGGTGCCCGCCAGGCCAAGGGACGCGGCAGACTCGCCGGCCGGGAACTGCAGCGGCAGGACGCCCATTCCGATGAGGTTGGAGCGGTGGATACGCTCATAGCTCTCGGCGATGACAGCCTTCACGCCAAGGAGCGCGGTGCCCTTGGCAGCCCAGTCGCGGGACGAACCGGAACCGTACTCCTTGCCCGCGAGGACAACGAGCGGAGTACCGGCAGCCTGGTAGTTCTGCGCGGCGTCGTAGACGTACGCCTGGGGCCCGTCGGCCTGGGTGAAGTCGCGGGTAAAGCCGCCCTCCACGCCGTCGAGCAACTGGTTCTTGATGCGGATGTTCGCGAAGGTGCCGCGAATCATGACCTCGTGGTTACCACGGCGCGAACCGTAGGAGTTGAAGTCCTTGCGCTCTACGCCATTGGCCAGGAGGTACTGTCCGGCCGGGGTGTCCGACTTGAACGAGCCTGCCGGGGAGATGTGGTCGGTGGTGACCGAGTCTCCCAGCTTCAGGAGCACGCGGGCACCAGTGATGTCCGAAACGGGCTCCGGCTGCGCCTTCATGCCTTCGAAGTATGGGGGCTTCCGGACGTACGTGGACTTGTCATCCCAAGCGAAGGTATCGCCGGCCGGGGTGTCGAGTGCCTTCCAGCGGTCGTCGCCGTCGAAGACGCCTTCGTAGCCGCGGGCAAACATTTCCTTGTCGATGGAGGAATCGATGACCTTCTGGACTTCCACCGGGTTCGGCCAGATGTCCTTCAAGAAGACGTCGTTGCCGTCCTGGTCCTGGCCCAGGGCATCGGCGTCGAAGTCGAAGTCCATGGTTCCGGCGAGTGCGTACGCGATGACCAGCGGCGGGGAAGCCAAGTAGTTCATCTTGACGTCCGGGTTGATGCGGCCTTCGAAGTTGCGGTTACCGGACAGGACAGCAGTGACCGAGAGGTCGTTGGCCTGGATGGCCTCGGAGATTTCGGCGTCGAGCGGACCGGAGTTGCCGATGCAGGTGGCGCAACCGTAACCCACGATGTAGAAACCGAGCTTCTCCAGGTAAGGGGTCAGGCCGGACTTCTCGTAGTAGTCAGTCACTACCTTGGAACCGGGAGCCACCGAGGTCTTGACCCAAGGCTTCGAGGTAAGGCCCTTGTCCACGGCGTTGCGGGCGAGCAGCGCGGCGGCCAGCATGACCGAGGGGTTGGAGGTGTTCGTGCACGAGGTGATCGATGCGATGGACACGGCACCGTGGTCGAGCTCGAACTCGCGGCCATCAGCCGTGGTGACGCTGACCTTGTTCGACGGACGGCCGTTGGTCTTCGGCCCGTGGGCGTGCGGGGCGGTGTCGGACAAGTGGGTCGCGGTGGCGGTGAACGACGGCGAATCGGAGGCCGGGAAGCTCTCGTCGATCGCTTCGTCCAGGCTGCCGTCGGCCAGGTCTTCCTTCACGTAGTTGCGCAGGTCGTCCCGGAACTGGGCCTTGGCCTCGGACAGGATGATGCGGTCCTGCGGACGCTTCGGGCCGGAAATGGACGGCACAACCGTGGACAGGTCAAGCTCAAGGTATTCGGAGAACTTGATCTCGCGCGAAGCATCGTGCCACAGGCCCTGTTCCTTCGCGTAGGCCTCGACGAGCGCGACGTTCTGCTCGGAGCGGCCGGTCAGGCGCAGGTACTCGAGGGTGACATCGTCGATCGGGAACATGGCGGCCGTGGAACCGAATTCGGGGCTCATGTTACCGATGGTCGCGCGGTTTGCCAGAGGCACGGCCGCGACGCCTTCGCCGTAGAACTCCACGAACTTGCCGACCACGCCGTGCTGGCGCAGTTGCTCGGTGATGGTGAGGACGACGTCGGTAGCGGTGGCGCCTGCCGGAATGGAACCGGAAAGCTTGAAGCCGACAACGCGGGGAATCAGCATGGACACGGGCTGGCCAAGCATCGCAGCCTCGGCTTCGATGCCGCCAACGCCCCAACCGAGGACACCCAGGCCGTTGACCATGGTGGTGTGGGAGTCGGTGCCGACGCAGGTATCGGGGTAGGCGCGAAGGACGCCGTCCACTTCGCGGGTCATGATGGTGCGTGCCAGGTATTCGATGTTGACCTGGTGGACAATGCCCGTTCCCGGAGGGACAACCTTGAAGTCGTCAAATGCGGTCTGGCCCCAGCGGAGGAACTGGTACCGCTCGCCGTTGCGCTGGTACTCGATCTCCATGTTGCGCTCCAGCGCACCGGAGTTGCCGAAGACATCGATCTGCACGGAGTGGTCGATGACCATCTCGGCGGGAGCCAACGGGTTGACGCGCTTCGGGTCGCCGCCAAGGTCCTTGATGGCTTCGCGCATCGTGGCGAGGTCAACGACGCAGGGAACACCAGTGAAGTCCTGCATGATCACGCGGGCGGGAGTGAACTGGATCTCGGTGTCGGGCTGGGCATCCGGGTCCCAGCCGGCCAGGGCGCGGACGTGGTCAGCCGTGATATTGGCCCCATCTTCAGTCCGCAGGAGGTTTTCAAGCAATACCTTGAGGCTGAACGGAAGGCTGTCTGCGCCTTCAACGGAGTTCAACCGGAAAATTTCATAATCGGTGCCGGCTACATTCAGTACGCCTTTGGAACCGAAGCTGTCCACAGTGCTCATGGCAGGACTCCTCTCGCAACAGCTTTCATCTTTGTCGCGCGGGTGACCGCTAGCTAGTTAGGTATGCCTAAGCTAAGCAAAATGCCGCCGGTCGGTGGAGAACTGGAACGCGACATGGGAACTTCACCACCATCGTATGTGGGCTATGCCGCAGGCACCAGCAACGCAACAGTCTCCAGATGATGCGTATGCGGGTACAAGTCGAAGGCCCGCAGCGATTCGAGCCGCCAGCCGCCGTTGCGGAAGTAGCCCAAATCACGTGCGAAGGACGCGGGATCGCACGACACATACGCGATGGCACGTGGACCGGAGTCGATGAGCTGGCTGACAACCGCTTTGCCCGCCCCTGCCCGCGGCGGGTCGATCACCAGGGAATCGAAGGTGCGCGGGCGCTGGCGAAGGACCCGTTCAACCTTGCTTTGGACGATTTCCACGTGGGGTTCGCCGTGCAGGTTCTTTCGGGCATCGCGGCTCGTGCCGGGCGAGCCCTCCACTGACAAGACCGAGCCGGTAACGCCCACGGCCTCCGCCAGCGGCGCGGTAAACAGTCCGGCACCGGCGTAGAGATCAGCCACAGTCGATCCCGGACCGAGGTACCCGCCACCGTTGAGGAAACCGGTCACGGCCCCGACCAACGCCTCCGGGGCATCCTTGTGGATCTGCCAGAAACCTTCCCCCGTAACCCTGTACTCGTGGCCGGCAGCCGATTCCTGGACCCAGGTGCGGCCCCGCAGCTGCAACACCTCGCCACGCACCGGATCGAAACTCGCCACTGACGAGTCATGCGGAAGCTGGGCCAGAATGCGGTTGAGCCGTTTGGCATCGGTTCCCGGCTCCGGCGCGAGCAGGATGAGCGGGCGCGACCCGTTCGCGGGCGCCGCCACCTCCACCCTCGAAATCCCCCGCAGGTCGACGTCCCACAACCGAAGCTCATTGATCGCGGGGAGCGCGAGCGGCATCTCGTGCACCGGAATGACGACGTCGGAACGGTGGGCGTGCATCCCCAACCGGCCTTCGGGGGTGACCGCGAAGCTGGCGCGCGTCCGCCATCCGAGGCCGGCCTCATCAAGGCGATCGCCGTCGTCGGGCACTGGATCGCCGCCGCGGGCGGCTTCAACCTCGACGTGGAGTTCGACGCCGGCAAGCCGCTTCAACTGTTCGGCGAGAACTTCTGATTTGAGTTGCCGCTGCCGCTGCAGCGTCACGTGGCCCAGCTCGGCGCCGCCGACGGGCGGACCGCCCTTGCGCCAGGCCGCGACGGAATCGGCGAGGCTCCAGAAATGGCGCGTCCGGTCCGGCGATGCTTCGAGGACCTCGACGACGTCGGCACGCCAGAAACGCGACGCCTCGCCGGAATCGGTGAGGCGGATCCTGACCTTCTCCCCTGGAACGGCGTGGCGAACGAAGATCACCCGTCCCTCGTGCCTGGCGACGAAGTGGCCGCCATGGGCGATCGGGCCGACGTCGACCACGAGGTCGGTGGAGGCCTGGGAATCGGGCAGGCTGGAATCCGTGCTGCTCGGGTGGGTCATTGGGTGTCCTGCAGTGCCTTTGCTTCTTCGGAGGATTTCAATTGCCACGGGACGCTCGCCACCATGACGCCGGGCTCGAAGTGGAGCCGGGCCTTGATGCGCAGTGCGGTCTGGTTGTGGACAAGCTGTTCCCACCACTTGCCCACGACATATTCAGGGATGTAGACAACGATCAAGTCCCGCGGGGATTCGCTCTTCATGTTCTTGACGTAGTCCAGGATGGGCGTGACTGTTTCCCGGTACGGGCTGGCGAGGACCGTCAACGGAACGGGAATGTCCAGCTTGTCCCACGCCTCGACTGTGTGGGCCGTTTCTTCGTGGTCGATGTCCACGATGATGGCATCGAGCCGGGAAGGCCGCGACGCCCTCGCGTAGGCCAGGGCCCTAAGTACCGGCTTGCGGACATGGGAGACCAGGAGAACGGCGTGGACCCGGGTAGGCAACGCCCGCGGCGAGGAGTCCTCGTCCACCGCGAGTTCCTTGGCCACATTGTCGTAGTGGGCCCGGATGCTCCACATGATGAGGAACAGCACGAACATGGCCAGGAGCGCGATCCAGGCGCCTTGTTCGAACTTGGTGATCAGCACGATCGTCAGCACGAGCGCCGTCATTCCGAAGCCGAGCCCGTTGATGGTGCGCGACTTCAGGATCCTCCGGCGGACGGCTTTGTCCCGGGCAAGCTTGAGCTCGCGGCCCCAGTGCCGGACCATGCCCAACTGGCTCATGGTGAAGGAAATGAAGACGCCAACGATGTACAGCTGGATCAGCTTGGTGACATCGGCGTTGAAGGAAATGATCAGGACAAGGGCCCCCGTGGCGAGTGCAAGGACGCCGTTGCTGAATGCGAGCCGGTCGCCGCGGGTGCGCAACTGGCGCGGCAAGTACCCGTCCTGCGCCAGAATCGAGCCGAGCACAGGGAAGCCGTTGAACGCCGTGTTGGAGGCAAAAACGAGGATCACGCCCGTAGCGGCCACCACAATGTAGAACGGGATGGAACCCGCTCCGAAGATGGTCTGCGCGATCTGGCTGATGACGGGGTTCTGGATGTAGTCCTCGGGGACCGGCAGCCCATTAAGGAGGAACTCCTTTGCCGGGTCCATCACGATGTGGACCTTGGTGGCATTGGCGAGGTAGATGATGCCGGCGAGCATGGCTGACGCGATGGCGCCCAGCAGCAGCAAAGTGGTGGCCGCATTCTTGCTCTTGGGCTTCTTGAAGTTGGGCACGCCATTGCTGATGGCTTCGACACCTGTCAAGGCGGCCGCGCCCGAAGAAAACGCCCGAAGCAGCAGGAACCCTCCCGCCAAACCGACAAGTCCTTGGTCGAAGCCTTCTTGCGGAACGATGGTGAAGGCCGCCGACGGAGCCTGGCCGAGGTTGCCCGTGACGGCCTGGAAGATGCCCACGAGCGTCATGCCCAGGATGGAAACCATGAAGATATAGGTAGGAACGGCGAAGACATTGCCGGCTTCCTTGATGCCTCGCAGGTTCACAAGCGCGAGGATGATGACGCCGACTGTTGCGATGGCCGCTTGTTCCCCGTGGAGCGCCGGAATGGCCGTTGTCAGGTAGGCGGCCGCGGAAGACATCGACACAGCCACGGTGAGGACGTAGTCCACAAGCAGCGCCGCGGCGACGGTCAGGCCCGCGAACTTCCCAAGGTTGACGTTCGCGATCTCGTAGTCGCCGCCACCCGAAGGATACGCGTGGACGTTCTGTCGGTACGATGCAACGACTGTGAGGAGAACCACCATCACGGCGAGGCCCACCAGCGGTGAGATGGACACCGCGCTGACGCCGGCCAAAGCCAGCGTCAAGAGGATCTCGTCCGGGGCGTATGCCACCGACGACAAGGCGTCCGAGGCGAAAATCGGCAGCGCAATGCGTTTCGGAAGCAGCGTATGGGACAACCGGTCGTTACGGAACGGCCGCCCCACCAACACCCGCTTCACAGCGTTGAGAATTGTCAGCACTCCGCAAAGCTACTCTGAATCGAACGCGATGTCATGGCGGACTGCCTTCAGCGACTTCCCCCGGTAGAGTCTTACCGAGCGGCATGCATAAACAGTGTAAGGAGAGACCGTGGCTCACTTTGTGATCATGGGTTGCGGACGCGTGGGCGCAACGTTGGCGCACACCTTGGAAGACGCGGGACATTCCGTGGCAATCATCGACCAGGACGACCGTGCCTTCCGTCGCCTGCGCAGCGGATTCACCGGCAGGAAGGTGACCGGCGTCGGCTTTGACCGCGACACCCTGAAGCAGGCCGGTTGCGAGGAAGCGTACGCTTTCGCCGCGGTCTCCAGCGGTGACAACTCGAACATCCTCGCCACGCGCGTTGCCCGCGAAACGTTCCACGTTTCGCACGTGGTTGCCCGGATCTATGATCCCGGCCGTGCCGAAATCTACCAGCGCCTTGGCATCCCCACGGTCGCCGCCGTCCGCTGGAGCGCGGACCAGGTGCTGCGGCGCATCCTTCCGGAACAACACTTGGCCGGAGACTACCGTGAGCCTTCGGGCCGCCTGGTCCTTTCCGAAGTGGACCTGAACGACGGCTGGATCGGCAGGTCCCTGGCAGCCATCGAAGCCGCTTCCGGAATCCGGATCGCATTCCTCACGCGTTTCGGTGAAGGCGTCCTGCCGCAGCCCGGAACCTCGTACCAGGAAGGCGATACCGTCCACGCCATGTTGAATCTGGACCGCAGCGACGAGGTGGCCCGCATCCTCGCCGGCGCACCCGCCAAGGAGTCTGAGTGAAAGTCGTCATCGTCGGAGCAGGCAGCGTCGGTTCATCGATCGCGCGGGAACTGCTCGCCAACGGCCACGAAATCATGCTGATCGACCTCAAGCCCGAGGTCATCGGACGCAGCGGCCTCCGGGGCGCCCGCTGGCTCGTCGGCGACGCCTGTGAATTGAGCACGCTGCAGGAAGCGAAACTGGACGAAGCCGACGTCGTCGTTTCCGCGAGCGGTGACGACAAAGTCAACCTCGTGGTGTCCTTGCTCGCAAAGACCGAGTTCGGCGTTGGCCGGACGGTGGGCCGCGTGAACAACCCCAAGAACGACTGGATGTTCAACGATTCCTGGGGTGTCGACGTCGCAGTCAACACGCCCCAGCTCATGACGGCCTTGGTGGAGGAAGCCGTGGAAATCGGCGACCTCGTCCGCCTGCTGACCCTGCAGACCGGCGTCTCCTCGCTCGTGGAATTCACGGTCCCGCACGACTCCCACATCATCGGCAGCACCGTGGGAGACATCGAATGGCCCGAAGACTCTGCCCTCGTGGCCATCTTGCGCGACCACGCCCCCATCACGCCCAGCCGCGACGACGTGATCGACGGCGGCGACGAATTGTTCTTCGTCACCACCATCGCGGCGGAAGACAGCCTCAGGGCCCTCCTGGCGCCGTCGGCCGCCGACCACGGCTCAGTTGAGGTCGAAGGAGAATACGCGGATCAGTCCGACGACGGATTCGACGGCTGAACCGCCCGGTTCCGCTTCTGGCCCGGCGCCGGCCGGGTCAGAAGCCAGGCAATCCAAAGGCCAAGGATGTACAACGGGGCGCCCATGATCAGGCGCATGGTGGCTAGCGCGGCCAAGCCCGCGTCACCCATGAAGTACAACGGCACCTGGACAACGAGCCGCAATGCCAGGACCGCGATGACCACCCAGGTACCGATGCTGTAAGCCCTGAGCCGTTCGGCATCCTTGCGCCAGTCGAACCCCTCGTTCCGTACGAAGCCGAACAGCAGGCCGGCAATCGGCCACTTGACGGCAATGGACACCACCATCGCGACGATGTAGGCAATGTTCGTGTAAAAGCCAAGGACGTAGAAGTCTTCCGCCTTCCCCGTGGTATTGGCGAGCCACGCCGAAATGGCGACGCCGGCAATCCCGGCAAGAGCCTGGGTCAGCGGACGGCGTTGGACCAGCCGTACCACCGTGAAGATGGCCGCTCCCGCAAGGGCTGCGACCAGCGAAGCCGGAAGATCGCGCGTCACCATGAAGGCGACCAGGAACACGAGTCCCGGCACGATGCTCTCGGCGAGGCCTTGGACACCGCCCGCGGATTTGAGGATATCCACGTGGCCGTGGGCATTCCTCTGAAGGCCCGCCTTTTCCGCGTAACCCGCGGCGAGATCGGCAATGCTGGGTGTTGCGGCACGCGTATCGTCCGGACCAGGTTGCTCCTGCGCAGGTTGTTCGTGCGGACCGGGTCCGTTGGAGACGGTCATTGATGCTCCTGCCTGGAGAGGATTTCATAACGCGGGTTGAACATGGTGGGCATTCCGTCCCTGACGGTGACCATTGCCTCAAGGCGAAGTATTGTCCCCGGTTCGATTCCGGGTACTTTGCGGCGGCCGAGCCAGATGACCCGCAACCGGGCCAAAGGGCCGCCCTCGCCGCTGTGCACCACCCGGTCGACGACGATCGCCGAGAAGTGGGCTTGCTCGCTGGCGGGCTCGTAGGTCACCGAATCGATGAAGCCGATGCAGGCGACCCTCCCCCGCGCCGGAAGGTCGGTCAATGGCCGGGGCACCGAACCGCCCTGCTCAGCCAGGGGGCGAGCCGCTTTGTCAGCCAATCTGGGTGATCTCCGGGCCGCGCTCAGGCCGCCGCAATTCCTCATGGGCTTCTTCCGGGACGCCGTGCTGTCCGGGGACGGCAGCATCCTTCGGCAACCTCAGCTGGAGGAGTTCGCGTGGCGGCATCGGGTTCTCACCGCGGATGACCACCACTTTGCGGAAGAGGCTTTCGAGGTTTTGCGCGGCGTCCTTCTCCAAGGCTGCCGGGCCACCGATCACGCCGCGAAGGAACCAGCGGGGTCCGTCCACTCCCATGAACCTGGCAGCCCGGAATCCCCGGCCGCCGTCGGCTGCTTCAGTGGGAAGCTTGGCAACGAGTTCGGTGCCGAAAGCGCCGGGGACTTCTTCCACCTCGCCGCCTTGGCTCGCGACGGACTGGCCGATCTGCTCGCGGATCTCGTCCCAAAGGCCCTCCGAACGGGGAGCGGCAAACGCCTGGAGCTGGAGGCTTGAGCCATCGAGATCCATCGTGACCGCGACAACCCGTTGGGTTGCTTCCTCTACCTCAAGCCGCAATTGAAGGCCCTCTGAAGGTTCGATCAGCAGGGAACCGAGATCCACGTAGCCGTCGTGGCTGTCGATTTCGCTCGCATCCAGCGGTCCCTTCGACAGGCGGAAATCGCCCTTGGCAACTCCGCTTTCAACCGTTTCGGCGGCCTCCTTAGCACCGTTGTCACCGGCACCGTTGTCTTCGGGCTGCTTGGCCTTGGACTTCTTTCCGCGCCCAAAAAGCATCGGTTTGTCTCCTTAGTAGTGGTCCATCCCCCAGTAAACCGCAGGCCGCCCGGTAACGCGCGGACAACATGGCAACCTGCTCCTTGCGGGTCGATTGCCGAGGGCGTGGTTAACTCGCGGGCGGCGCGAAGCCGCCTGTGGATCCAAAGCCGCCGGTGCCGCGCGCCGTGTCGGAAAGTTCCTCCACGGCGACGAACTGCGCATATTCGACGCGCTGGATCACCATTTGTGCAATTCTATCGCCGCGCTTTAGCTCGATGGCGTGGTTTTGGTCCGTGTTCAAAAGCGTCACGGAGATTTCACCTCGGTACCCTGCATCCACCGTCCCGGGGGCGTTGACTACCGTGAGTCCATGCTTGGTGGCCAGTCCCGAACGCGGGTGGATCAAGGCCACGAATCCATTGGGCAACGCGATCGAGACACCGGTAGGGACGAGCTTCCGTTCCCCTGGAGCCAACGTGACGTCCACTCGTGCGCGGAGGTCCGCTCCAGCGTCGCCCGGGTGCGCGTACGACGGAACTTCCAGTCCGGCGTCGAGCATTTTAAGTTGGACCTGGAGGGTCGGGGCGCCGTAGTCGACGGCGGGGGCTGCTGGGCTTGCTACTGCTGTCTCGTGACTCACAGTCCCTTATTCTATCGTCCGCTGGTTGCTGTCCGGATTCCCGCCGGGTGCGGGGAAGCGTCATTGGGAGGCTCTCGTTCCCGATAAGCTTGTTGCATGCCTGAATCGATTCCAGCCGCACCCGCCTCCAACCATTCGTCGAATGGAGCGGACGCCCTGTTCACGGAGAAGTTGTGGCCGTCTGTGTGGATCTGGATTGTTGTGGTTTGCTTGTCCTCCGCGGGTATCCTCATCCTTGCGCCCATCAGCATCACCGCCGGAATCATTGCCGCCATTGTCCTTTTCGCGGTCATGACTTCACTCCTGGTGTTGTCCACTCCGTCGATCATCGTGGACAGGGACACTGTCCAAGTAGGCCGTGCCAGCATCCAGCGGGAATTCGTGGGCTCCGTCGCGGCATTCCGCAAAGACGAAGCCACGGCAGAGCGCGGCACCCGGCTGAACGGGCTTGCCTACCTTTGCCTCCGCGGCTGGATCGACCCCGTAGTACGGATCGAGATCACCGACCCCGCCGACCGCACTCCCTACTGGCTCGCTTCCACCCGCCGGCCCGATGATCTCTTGAAGGCCCTCTTGGACAAGGCATCCGCCTAGGACTTGGGCACGCTTCAGCTTTCGCATTCCTTGCAGTAAAGGTGCCCGTCCTTTTCCCGCGCTATCTGTGAGCGGTGCTTGACGAGGAAGCAGCTGTAGCAGGTGAACTCATCCGCCTGTGCCGGCAGGACGCGGACCAGGAGCTCTTCGCTCGACAGGTCCGCACCGGGAAGTTCATAGGCATCGGCGAGATCGGTCTCGTCGAGGTCGACCGCCGATGACTGCTTCTCGGTCCGACGCGTCTTGAGTTCCTCGATCGAGTCCTCGCTGGCGTCCTCTTCCGTCTTCCGAGGGGCATCGTAGTCCGTTGCCATGGTTCTCTTCTTCGTTCTCCCTTGGTGGGTGCTGCTGTTGATTGGGGGGCCCGCAGTCGGGTAGACCGGAGCCTGCTCCGATCTAAGGATGTAACGTCGCAGGCTGTCTTTTTGTGCCCGGCAACGGCCAGATTGTCCTCCCGGCCGATGCGAAAGTCCAGAGCCCGTGGAGCCCCCTCCACCGGCCGGCAACCGGAAAATCGCGGAAATTCGCGGCACGCCCTTTGTCCTAGTAGGAAAAGGCCCCACCGGGTGGCAGAGTTTCGAATGTCAGATATGCCATGGTGGAGGGTTTTATGCGGGATCTACGGCTGGTTGGCGTCCATGATGACGGCGGACATCTCCTGTTGAGCGGAACCGGCGGCGAGATGTTCCAGCTTCCGATCGACGAGGCACTGCGCGTTGCCGCGAGCCGGACGCCTGCCCAGGTGGCCGCCCGCGCATCCATCACTCCTGTCGCCATGTCTCCGCGCGATATCCAATCACGCATCCGCAGCGGCGCAACAGCGGCGGAAGTCGCGGATCTGTCCGGGATGCCCCTGGCCAACGTGCAACGCTACGAAGGCCCCGTGCTCGCCGAACGGGAATACATCGCCGAGCAAGCCCGCAAGGTCGAAGTCGCAGCCCCCGCACCCGGCCATGATGCGTACCGTGCCGCTTTTGGCGACGAACCCGCAAGCCTTGGTGCCATGGTGGCGCACCGCCTGACTGCCCACGGCATCGATTCTTCATCCGTCGAATGGGATTCGTGGCGTCGCACCGACGGCACGTGGACCGTCGTCGCGCGCTTTGACACCAAGCCGGGCGAGCTTGAAAGCATCGGCGAAGAACCGCCGGCCATGTGGACCTTCAATCCGGCACGCAAGTCCCTCCATAACGCCAACCGCTGGGCGCAACAGCTCAGTGAGCTCGAGCCCCTGGACGGACCCGTTCCCACCAGGCGCCTCGCCGCCGTCGTGGATCGTCCGTTCGATTTCGAAGTCGACGCCGAGACCACCGCCCTTGCATCCGCCGCGGCGGCCTCGAGGGAGGCTGACGGACTCCTCGACATGCTGCGTTCGCGCCGCGGGCAGCGGCTGGGCCTTGACGAGGACAGCGATGACGCTTTGGCCCTGCTCCTGAGCAGCGGGGTGCCGGCAGCCCATCCGCGATCCGACGACGACGAGACACCCTCGGAAAAGCCGGCTATGGACACCTCGGCCGCGGACCAGGATGCGGCCGAGGAGGATCCTGTCGATGCAGGGACGGGCAAACCCGCCCAGGCGGACCCCGCGCAGACCCGCCGCGACGCACGGGCAGCCATGTTGTCGAGGCTGAGCCTGGCACCCCGGCATCAGGACAATGACGGCAATTCCTTGCACCTGCATGAGGGCGTCAGCACCGACACCCGGGAAGTCACCGTCATTCCGGGTCCCCTGCGCCCCGTGACCGTCTTGCGGGGAAAGCGCGAGGACGCGGCCCAATCCGCCGGGCGATCCGCCCACGAAAAGCCTGCCCACGAAAAGCCGGCCCAGGACAAGCAAGCCAACGAAGCCCCTTCGCACGACGCCGACGAAGCCCCGGAATCGTCGCAGCGGGCAGGGCTGGACGAACTGCTGGGCGGCGCCTCCCGCCGTGAGCGCGACGACGCCCGGACTGCCCGCAGCGGGATTGGCGATTCCTGGCTGAAGGCCTCCCCTGCCACTAACCACGACTCCGCGGAGACATCGACGCCGGACGCAAGCAACGGCGACGACCCTTCCGATGCCCCGGCTGCAGAACGCCAGCCGTCACGCCCCAAGCGCTCGAGCATTCCCAGCTGGGACGAGATCGTTTTCGGAACCCGCGGAGACTAAGCGGCGTTCAATGCGTTCCGCGCCATAGGCAGGCGTCGACGTCGAACGGCAGCAATTGGTCCCGGCTCGCCATGAGGTTCGCCCCGTGCGCCGTCACGCGCCGCATGTAGTGGCGGCGGCACAGCGTCTCGTACCCGACCACGGGCGCCGTCGTTTCCAACACTGGCTCTTCGCTCGGGGTGCCATCCATGGCGACGTCGCCCACCACTACTTGTTCGCCTTCAACCACCATAATGCCGTCCACGGTGCGCGCGTTGTGGGTGGCACGGCGGCCGCACCAGCAGAGCGCTTCGACCTGCAGGACCTGCACCCTGTCGGCGAGCTCGACGAGGCGCTGCGAGCCGGGGAACAACTTTGTCCGGAAGTCCGAGGTGATTCCGAAGGCGAATACATCGACGTCCATCTCGTCGACGACGCGGGCCAACTGGTCGACCTGGACCGGCGAATAGAACTGGGCTTCGTCGCAAATGAGGTAGTCAACACGGAGCCCCTTCGTACGGCGCCGGACCACCTCATCCCAAAAATCGGTAGTGTCATCGACTTCCACGGCGTCCGTCTGGAGGCCAAGCCGGCTTGAGATCACGGAAGCTCCAGCCCGGTCATTGCGGCTGAAGCGGACGCCGCCCCGGCCGCGCGCCTTGTGGTTGTGGTCCATCTGGAGCGCAAGGGTGGACTTTCCGCAGTCCATGGTTCCGGAAAAGAAGATCAGTTCAGCCACGGCTGCCTTTGCGTCCCCCCGCCTGGAAGCAGATCAGCGGCACCTCCCGCTCGGCCTTCGTCAACGATCCATGCTGGCCGACGACTTCCATGGCCGTGGGGCGGACGCGGCGGACGTCATAGAGCGCCAGGGTGTCCCTCGCGGCGATCATCACGTCACCGATCCGGGGGAAGACTTCCGGGCGCACGGCGCCGAACAATCCCGCGGCCACTGCCTGCTCCCGGGTGAAGGCCCAAATGCGCTCACCGAAACGGCCACGCCAGGCTTCGATCAGTGCCGCCCTATGCGCTTCGCCGGCATCAGGTTCCAGGTAAAGGTGGACCATGCGTGGTTCGCCCGCCGTGTGCCGTACTCCCGCGATGAGCGCGGCATCAGCCGAGTAATCGATCCGCTGGGACTCCGGAACGTCGAGCATCCCGTGGTCGCCCGTGAGGAGGATGGTGGTGCCCGCGGGGAGCGAGGATGAGAGCCTCTTGACTGTTGAATCGACTTCCTCGAGCTGGTGTTCCCAACGCTCGGACTGGCAACCGTAACGGTGCCCGGCCTTGTCGAGCTCATTGACGTAGAAGTACATGAGGGAACGCGAGCCGGCGGCCATGGCTTCCCCGGCCGCGGCCGTGCGGGCATGCAAGGAGTTGCCGCCCACAAAACGGCTTCCCCGAAGCGCCGCCCGCGTCATGGGCGAGTCGCCGAATTGCGGCAAGCTGACAGTGATCGCGTCGGCTTCGGCGGCCACCCGTTCGAAGATCGTCGGGAACGGCTGCCAATCAAGGGGATCCACGCCGGCATCCCAATTGCCGAGGAGATTGACCACCTTGTCCTGGGCCGGATCCAGGACGTCGTACCCCACCATTCCGTGTTCACCGGGCGTGCGCCCCGTTCCGAGGCTGGCTAGGGAAGACGCCGTAGTGGAGGGGAACGCCGAGTCGAGCCACACGGGAACGGACCCCTGACCCGAATTCACGATGGACCTCAGGAACGGGGTGTGGGCGGCCTTTTGTTTGAGGAGGTTACGGCCCAATCCATCGGCCAGGACGACGCAGACGCGCTGCGAAGAGGGCAAATCCAACGTGTTCCGGAAGCCTGGCACACCCATGCTTGCGGCGGCGCTGCCCAGGACCTCGCCAATTGTCCTGCTGCCGTACAGTGGCGCGGCGGGAAGTTCGGAAATGGCGGCTTCGATTGGCGCGGCTTCCTGTGCCGCGTGCGGATTCGCCATCAGCGCTGGTGTCCCCGGTTCTGCCGGTTGCCAAAGACGCCTGAACGGAGCCGCGGCGCGGAAATGGTGCCTGTGTGGGCTGAAGGTGCGGGAGTGCCGGTGTTGACGGCCCGCAAAGCCCTCGCGAAGATCTTGGCGTCCTGGACAGCCCGGGGACCATCGGCCTCCGAGCTTATCCGCAGCACGATGTCTTCCTGGGAAATAGTGCCGGTGTAGCCGTGGTCGGCTTCGCATTGCGGGTCGCCGCAACTGGCGGGGCCGACGTCGACGCGCTGGCCGCCGGACCAGGCGATGGAGAGGGTCAGTTCCCTGACGGGGTCGCTTGGCGTGTAGTTTTGCGGCTGCGCGTACATGTAGCTCAAGACAACCGAGCGGATCTGTGCGACAGGCACGGATTCAGTGGAGATCTGGGCGACAATCTGTTCGCCGGCCTCGTCCAGTTGCTGGTCGTCGACGTGCGTGATCACCAGCATGTCCTCGGTAAGGACCAGGACCGTGATGTGGCGCCTGACCTCGGCGCGGTCGAAGTGGGTTTCCAGGTGCACAAGATGGGCGAGGCAGTCCCGCCCGTCCAATGCGTCGGCGACCACGTCCGCAACGAGGACGGGATAAAACCCTGCGCGCTGAAGTGCCTGGTCCAGGCTCTGCCCCTGCGAGCTGTGGTTGTGTGCTGCATGGTGCCCGGTGGCAGCCGGGCCGGACGGAGGCGTCGGGGACTTCGAGCTCATGACCCCATTTTCACAGATCGGCCGGGCACTTCATAACCGCGTGGTCAGCCAAGCATCGCCCGGCGGGCGCTGTCAGTGCGCTGGGCGGCGTTTCCGATCCACACCTCTGCAGCGAGGATTTTGGCGCCTTGGGGACCGGCCAGGACCGGGTTGAATTCCGCCAGCGCGATTTCGGGGTGTTCGTCCTTGAGCTTGACGAGCCGCGCCGCGAGGTCCTCTAGGGCTGCGACGTCGACGGCGGGAAGGCCTTGGTAGCCGAACAGTTTCAGCGACGCGCGGGGTGCCCGGATGAAGTCATGGAGGTCGGTCACGGACAGCGGCGGAACCCGGTGGGCCCAGTCGTCCAACAAGTTCACCGCATCCCCCGCGAGGCCGAACGAGACCACGGGGCCCAAGAGCGGATCCTCGATGGCACGGAAGGTGCACGCCTGCCCTACCGGCGCCATGGCCTGCACTTCCATGGCAGGAGAGCCATAGGGTTCAAGGGCCCTGCGCATCTGCGCGATCCCCCGCCGCAGGGAATCGGCGTCTTCAATGTCGAGGCGGACGCCTCCCAAGTCCAGGCGATGCCGCAGGGCAGGATCGGTTGTCTTGAGCACCACCGGCCAACCAAGCCGCCCGGCGGCAGCCACGGCGTCATCGTCGCCGCCGAACACGACCGACGGCACCACCGCAATGCCGTAGCGCGCCAGCAGTTCGGCCGACTCGCCGTCGTCGAGCCGCACAAGTTGTTCTCCCTGGACCGATGCGAGGAGCCTCTCGATCTGCTCCCGCGTTCCCTCGCGGTCGCAGCCGCGCGGTTCCACGAACATGCCTTGGTCGCGGTCAAGCCACTTCGCGTAGCGCACCACGGCAGCCAAAGCGGCCACGGCACTGCCGGCACTCGAATAGCACGGTAGCGACGGCCCGGAGTCTCCCGCCGGCGCAAGCAGGCAATCCAGCTGTACCGAGGGCTCGAGGATTCCGGTGAAAGCCGCCACCACGGGCTTTCCCGCCTCCGCTGCGCACTCGGCAAGAACCCGCGCGATCTCCTCCATGGTGAGGCTGCGGGAAGGCACCATCGCCGCCACTACCGCGTCAACCGATTGCTCCGCCAGGTTCTCGCTGAGGCTTCTCCGCAACCGCTCTCGGGCTACGGATTTTCCGGAGTCGAGCCCGGCGTCAGTCACGATCCGGTCAACGACGAGGCCATGGGGGGCTGCGTTGTCCGCAACCACCTTCCCAAATGCCGCGGAGTTGCTGTAAACCGCGAGCGCCGGGCCTTTCGGCAACGGTTGGCTGGAAACGATCTGGGCCACGTCCATGAGTTGTTCGATGGTTTCGACCGCGATGACGCCGGCTTGGCGCAGCATCGCGTCCAAGGCCGCGGCCGGCGCTTGCGTTGTCCTGACCACGTGCCCCGGGGGAAGCCTGAGGCCCGTGACGTCCGATTTGGCGACAATGACGGGCTTGCTGCGTGAAAGCCGCCGCGCCAGCCGCGAAAACTTGCGCGGGTTGCCGATCGATTCCAAATACAGTCCCACCGCGGCCGTGTCGGGATCGTCTTCCCAGAACTGCATGGCGTCGTTGCCGGAAACGTCGGCCCGGTTTCCGGCCGAGAGGAAGGAAGAGAGGCCCAGGCCCCTGCGGATCGCCGCGGCATACACGGAGACGCCGATTGCCGCGGATTGCGAAAACAGGCCCAATCCCCCACGGCGGGGAAGCCCCGGTGCCATGGAAGCGTTGAGGGAAACCTCCGGATTTGTGTTGACTATGCCGAGCGATTCCGGACCGATCACCCTCATCCCGAAGGACCGGGCGCGGCGCACCAAGGCGCGTTGCCTCTGCAAGCCTTGTTCGCCGTCGTCCGCGTATCCCGCGGTCGCGACCACGATGCCCTTGACGCCGGCAGCACCGCATTCGTCAACGACGAGCGGCACTTCTTCGTACGGGACGGCGATGACGGCAAGGTGGACCGGACCCGGGACATCGGCGATCCTGGCAAAGGACTTCATTCCGGCCAGTTCGAATGCCTCGGGGTTGACCGCGTAGACGGCGCCTTTGAACCCGCCCTCGAGGATGTGTTCGAGCAATTGGTGCCCTATTGTCCCCCAGCGGCGGCTCGCCCCCACAACAGCGATCGACGACGGCGCCAGCAAGTCGCGCACGCTGCGCGCCTCCGCGCGGTGTTCCCGCGATTCCATGACCGCGAGGGATTTTTCGGTGGGGTCGATGTTGAAGTCGACGCTGACGACGCCGTCGTCGAACTTGCGGGCGAGTTCGTAGCCGGCGTCGGCGAAAACCCTGAGCATTTTGCGGTTTTCCGGCAGGACCTCCGCGGTGAAGCGGCGGATGCCGTTCTCCCGCGCGGCCGCCGCGAGGTGTTCGAGGAGGATGGAGCCGATGCCGCGGCCCTGCTGGTTGTCGGAAATGTTGAAGGCCACTTCGGCTTCGGTGGGATTGTCCAAGCGGTCGTAACGGCCGACGCCGATGATTTCGCCGCCTACCGTGATGACGAAAGCGACGCGGTCCTTATGGTCCACCTCGGTGAACCGGCGTAGTTCCTTGCTTGTCAGCCTGGACTTGAAAGTGAAGAAGCGCATGTAGATGGAGGTCTCGGACTGCGCGGTGTGGAATGCTTGGAGGGCGTCGGCGTCGTCCGGGGAGATGGGCCGCAGGTGGGCAGTTCCGCCATCGCGGAGAACGACATCGGCCTCCCAATATTCCGGATATACACTGGCGCCAGGCTGATCCACCATAGGCTTAGCCTACTAAGACTTCCGCAGTACACGTTTTAAGGATCCACCGACTCCATGGCACGCAGCCAAAGTCCTTCCCGTACAAGCACGGCTCCGGCTGTGGACGGGGACTTCACTGAGAACATCATCGATATCGACGTAACTTCCGAAATGGAAGGCTCCTTCCTGGAGTACGCGTATTCGGTGATTTATTCGCGCGCGCTTCCCGATGCGCGCGACGGCCTGAAGCCCGTGCAGCGGCGCATCCTTTACATGATGAGCGACATGGGCCTGCGTCCGGACCGCGGGCACGTGAAGAGTGCACGCGTGGTGGGCGAAGTCATGGGAAAGCTGCACCCGCATGGCGACGCCGCCATCTATGACGCCATGGTGCGCATGGCGCAGGACTTTTCCCTTCGCTTGCCTTTGATCGACGGGCACGGCAACTTCGGCTCGCTCGACGACGGTCCGGCGGCACCGCGTTACACGGAAGCGCGGCTCGCAGCGGCGGCGTTGACAATGACCGAGCACCTCGACGAAGACGTCGTGGACTTTGTCCCCAACTACGACAACCAGCTCACCCAGCCCGATGTCCTTCCTGCGGCGTTCCCCAACCTGCTTGTCAATGGAACAACCGGGATCGCGGTGGGCATGGCCACGAACATGGCCCCCCACAACCTCGTCGAGGTCATCGCTGCCGCACGGCACCTCATTGCCAATCCCGACGCCACCCTGGAAGACGTCATGCGTTTTGTCCCGGGACCGGATCTCCCGACCGGCGGCCGCATCGTCGGTTTGGACGGGATCCGGGACGCGTATGCCACAGGACGTGGTTCGTTCAAGACCCGGGCCAAAGCGGAGATCGAGCAACTGACGGCCCGCCGCACCGGGCTCGTGGTCACCGAACTGCCCTACATGGTCGGCCCCGAAAAGGTGATCGAGAAGATCAAGGACGCCGTCAATGCCAAGAAGCTCAGCGGCATCAGCGACGTCATCGACCTGACGGACCGCAAGCACGGTCTCCGGCTCGTGATCGAGATCAAGAACGGCTTCAATCCCAACGCGGTCCTGCAACAGCTCTACCGCTTCACGCCGATGGAAGATTCGTTCGGCATCAACAACGTCACGCTGGTGGACGGCCAGCCGCAGACTTTGGGCCTGCTCCAGCTCCTCCAGGTCTATGTCAACCATCGCTTGTCCGTGGTGCGCCGGCGCACCGCGTTCCGCCTTGGCAAGAAAAAGGACCGCCTCCACCTGGTGGAGGGCTTGCTCGTCGCAATCGTGGACATCGATGAAGTCATCCAGATCATCCGGTCCTCGGACGAGGCGTCCGCGGCCCGCGAACGCCTGATGTCCATCTATGACCTCTCCGAAATCCAGGCGAATTACATCCTCGAACTCCGCCTGCGGCAGCTGACCAAGTACTCGCGCATCGAACTTGAAAAAGAGCAGGAAGAACTGCGCCGCGAAATCGAAGAACTCGAAGCGATCCTCGCGTCCGATGTCCTGCTGCGCGAACTCGTGTCCGGAGAATTGGCAGAGATCGCCGAAAAATACGGCACCCCGCGCCGGACCGTCCTGCTCGAGTCCGAGGCCGTCTCCCCGACCGTTGCTGCGGCGCTGGCGGCCGCCGTGCCTGCGGGCAAGGGCAAGGCTGCGGCCCTCCCCCTCGAAATCGCGGATGATCCTTGCTGGGCCATTCTGAGCACCTCGGGGCAGATAGCCCGCACTCCGCACCAGGAGCCGCTCGCTGAATCCGGCCCGCGAAGCAAGCACGATGTCTACCGCTCCGTCGTCAAGACGAGCGCCCGGGGCGAGATCGGCGCGGTCACTTCCCTGGGCCGCATGCTGCGCGTGCAGGTCATGGACATGCCGGTATTGCCGCCAGTGTCCGGCCTGCCCAACCTCGCCGGCGGCGTGGCGGCGAGGGATTTCATCACGCTGCTGAAGGGCGAGACGCTGGTCGCCCTTGTCCCCCTGGATGCCATCCTGGCCATCGGGACAGTCCAAGGCGTCGTCAAGCGCGTCCAGCCGGACTATCCGTTGAACCGCGAGGACTGGGAAATCATTTCGCTCAAGGACAACGACGCCGTGCTGGGTGTCGAGCCTGCGGTGAATGACGACGTCGACCTCGTCTTCTTGACCCGCTCCGCCCAGCTTTTGCGCTTCGGTGCTTCGGCGGTCCGCCCGCAGGGCCGCACCGCCGGCGGGATGGCGGGAATCAAGCTCGGCGCGGGCGACGACGTAATCCACTTCGGCGTGGTTCGCGCCGACGACCCTGCCGCCGTCGTCGTGACGATAGCAGGCAGCAACGGGGCGTTGCCGGGGACGGCTCCGGGCACGGCGAAAGTCACGCCGTTCGACGAGTACCCGGCGAAGGGCCGTGCAACAGGCGGGGTGCGTGCGCACCGCTTCCTGAAGGGCGAAGACACCTTGTTGCTCGGATGGGTGGGCCACGGACCTGCGAAGGCGGCGTCCAGCGCAGGAGTGGCGCGGGCCCTCCCACATGAGCATGGCCGTCGGGACGGCTCCGGCGTTCCCCTCTCCCAGCCGGTGGAGGCCATTGGACCGAGCATGGCGTGGGGCGAAGGAAATGACTCCGAAGCCGTCGCTAGCGAGTGATGACGGCTTCCCCAGCTACATGGTGGAGATGCTGAGGATATTTCCCTCGGTATCGAGGAACCAGGCTCCCCTTTCGCCGCTTGGCATGGTGGCCACGCCGTTCTCGGTCTTCAGGCCCGGGAAGTCGTATTCTTCGAAAACGACTCCGCGCGCCCTGAGGTCGGCCATGTCCTGGTCAAGGTCGGTGCTCTGCCATCCCAATTGGGTGTTCTTCGCTGTTCCGGCGTTGGGTGTCTCGTAGAGCAAGAAGGCAGTTCCGTTTGCGCACTTGTACATCAGGTTGTCCGAGGCCTCTGGGTTCTCAGGCTCGAGGCCGAGCTTGTCCCGGTAGAAATCGCGGGCGCGCGCGAGGTCACTGGCCGGGAGCACTCCAGCGACGTTTAGATCCTTAATCATGGCAATCCCACTTTCCAGGCTTCCCCAGCACCTAACTTTACTCCTGATGCCTCGCGTGGTAATGGGGTCGCGGATGCTCATCCGGCTCAGGAGAGGATCGTCAACCGGGGTCCTAGACTACTTCCATGCCGATCATTCCCGATGACAAAGACTGGACCTGGGTCCTGTCCACGCCTTGCCCCGAATGTGGCTTCGACGCCGCCACCGTCACCCCGGCGACCGTGCCGGGATCAGTGTTGAATATGCTGCCGCGTTGGCGGGCTGTACTCCGCAGGCAAGACGTGGACATCCGCCCGAACGAGCACACCTGGTCTCCGTTGGAGTACGCGTGCCACGTGCGGGACGTCTTCACCCTCTTCGACCAGCGCTTGGGCCTGATGCTGCGTGAGGAGGATGCCCGTTTCGCGGATTGGGACCAGGACAAGGCAGCGATCGACGGTAATTACTCAGCCGCGGACCCGGCAGAGGTTTCCACCCAACTGCTTTCCGAAGGCGAACAGATCGCGGCATCGTTCGCGGGAGTTTCGGAAAGCGAGTGGCCCCGGACCGGTGTACGCAGCAACGGTTCCACATTCACCGTCTTGACGTTCTCGCAGTACTTCCTGCACGACGTCGTTCACCACCTGCACGACGTCGACGGTTAGGGGCACCAATGCCTTGGAAGAACACGCGGGCAACCCGTCTTTTCAACGTCGACCTGCCGATTGTCCTTGGCCCGTTCGGCGGCCTGTCATCCATAGAGCTCACGGCTACAGTCAGCAATGCCGGCGGACTCGGTTCCTATGGCCTCTACGGATATGAGCCCGCAAGGATCAGCGAAACGGCCCGCGAGCTCAGGGAGGCCACAGGGAAGCCGTTCGGATTGAACATCTGGCTTCCGATCGAGGGCGAAGTGCCGCCGGCAGTGGATGCCGCTGCTTTCGCTGCCTACGTCGACGTCCTCCGGCCGTATTTCGAGCTCGTGGGCGTAGAGCCTCCTACCCAGCCGGCCACCTACCTTCCGGACCCGGCTGAACAGATCCAGGCCGCGATAGACGCGGAACCGGCCGTGTTGAGCTTTGTCTTCGGTGTTCCAACCTCCTCGGTCATTGAAGAGGCACGGCGGAATGGCATCGTGGTGGTCGGAACAGCGACGACGGTGGAGGAGGCGGTCGCGCTTGACGCCGGCGGAGTCGATGCAATCGTTGCTACCGGCCTGGAAGCCGGCGGTCACCGGGTTTCCTTCCTGCGTGCCCCGGAGGACTCCCTTGTGGGAACCATGGCACTTGTGCCACAGGTTGTGGATGCCGTGTCTGTTCCCGTGATCGCCGCCGGGGGTATTTCCGACGGCCGCGGGGTAGCCGCCGCGTTGACTTTGGGCGCGGATGCTATCCAGATCGGCTCTGCTTTCCTCGCGACGCGCCAGTCCGCGGCGAGTCCCGTGCACCGTGAGGCACTTCGCGGTCCCGACGCCGGCCATACAGTTTTGACCCGGGCCTTCAGTGGCCGCCTGGCTCGCGGCGTCCCCAACCGGGTCACGTCCGAACTCACCGATCCCCGGGCGCACGCACCCTTCCCGGTCCAGAATTGGCTCACCGGCAAATTCCGGGCAGCCGCGACGGCGGCGGGGGTGCCTGAACTGATGTCGCTCTGGGCTGGACAGTCGTCGCCGCTCATACGGGAGGACGACGCACGCGGGTTGATGGACACCCTGGTCACCTCCGTGGACGAGGTGTTCGCGCGGCTCGGCAGTTAATTGGCTAGGGCAAACGCACCGGAGCCGTGAGCTCGTGAACGTGAGTGTCGCCGTCGGCGATTTTTTCGCCGGCCGCGGGCTTGTATATGGCAAGGTCGAGCCGGTTGTCGTCAGGGCCGATGTCCGCCGGGTTGTGCGTCACGAGGACCACTGTGACGTGCCGAAGCCCTTGGCGAAGTTCGGCCATCAGGAGGCTCGCGGCTTCGGCGTCGAGATGCGCCGTGGGCTCGTCAAGGAGCAGCACGGTCGCCCCGCTCAGGAGCGTGCGGGCCATGGCAAGCCGTTGGCGCTCGCCCCCGCTGAGGAACGAACCGGAAGGACCGATTCGGCTATCGAGCCCGGCGGGAAGCCCATTCACCAGTCCGGAAAGACCCACCGAGCCCAGGGCCTGCCACATGTCATCCTCGTTCGGCTTGCGGCCGGCCGGGCGTGCGAGCAGCAAGTTACCGCGGATCGTGGAGTCGAAGAGATGGGCTTCTTGCGGACACCACGCAGCGTTCCCGCTCAAGTACGCGGCCCCGGAAGAGGCCGGCAGGAACCCCAGCAGGACAGACAAGAGCGTAGTCTTGCCCGAGCCGGACGGACCGGTGACGGAAAGCCAGCGCCCGGGACCTGCGTCGGCGCTCAGCCCGGTGAACACCGGCCCGCTTCCCGGCCACGACGCTTCGAGGGAATCCAGTACCAGCCCAGGAGCGCCGTCCGGGCGGTCGGTGAGGGCGATGAGGCCGCCGCCGAGCACACCGGCGTCGGGACCTGAACCGCTGGCCGGCTGCGCCGGAGTATCGACGATAGCCACGCGCCGCAGCACCGAAACCAGGGCGGGCGCCTGGCGGGCTGCCGACACCACGGCGCCGTAGGGCTCAACGAGAGCCAACTGCAAGAGCACGACGACGGCGAGCACCGCGGGTGCGATGCTGCCGGACTGCACCGGGGAAGCGCCGAGCATGCCCGCCGCCAAGGCCGCGAGGGTGCAAGCGAGCACCGTCGCGCCCTGGCCGACGCCCTCTGCCCACGCGGAACGCTGCGCCGCCGCGGTTGCGGCGTTGTCACGCTTGGTCACCGACGACAGAACCGCACCGCCCACCCCGTTGGCGCTCAGCTCGGCACGCGCGTCGAGGGCTGACGCAACATCATGAAGGACCAGGGATCGCAGTCCCTGCTCTGCCCGGGCCGAATTTCGATCGGCCAGGACGGCGAGCGCCGGGGCCACCACCAGGCCGATCACCGCGGCGACGACTACGGCTGGAACCGCCTCGGGAACCAGGAGCGCAGTAGCTACGACGCCTGACACGGCGACGACGAGCGCGGTAAGCGGCGGCACTACAACGCGGGGCAGCAGATCGCGCAGGGTGTCGACGTCGTCGACTATTGCTCCGAGCACGTTGCCCCCTTGAAGGAGCCTGCGGACGGACAGCGCCCGCGCGCTCAGGGCCGCCCACAGTGCGCCGCGCAGCCTTGTCATCGCGGCGAAGGCCGCGCCGTGGACGAGCAGCCGCTCACAGTACCGCAGTGCCGCCCGGCCGATGCCGAAGAAGCGCACGCCCACGATGGCGGCAAGCAAGTACAGGATGGGGGGTTGCTCGCTTGCCCGGATGATCAGCCAGCCCGAGAGGCCGGACAAGGCGACAGCGAACATGGACGCGAGCGCCGCGATCGCCACGGCTCCGCCGAACTTGTAGCGTACCGGAGCGAGCACGCGGGCGAGGGTGCCGAGTGCCGACGGGACTCCTTGCCGTGCCCGGGAACCGCGCTGGTGCGTTTCGTCGGCTGAGCTACCCTTCGGGCTGGCGGATGTGCCGGCGTCATCGCTTGCGCCCGGCTGGCCGCTGCCTGCCGCAGCCCGAACGCCGCCCGCTTTCGCCGTACCGCCGTCGAGCTCCACGACGTGGTCGGCAAGCCTCCTCGTGGCGGCGTCGTGAGCGACCAGAATGACGGTAGCCGCTCCGTGGAGCCCTTCGAGCGTTTCCCGGATTGCCTCGGCGGAGGCGGGGTCAAGGTGCGCGGTCGGTTCATCGAGGAGCAGGATCGTGGCGCCCGCGTTGAGGCGCGCCAAAGCGCGTGCGATGGCCACTCGCCGCAATTCGCCAGGGCTCAGCTCGGCAGGATGCTTTGAGGCCAAGTGGTCCGCCGCTGCCCGCCGCAGGCAATCCATGGCGACGGCCGGCCCGGGCTCTTGCGTCGACGGCCCGTCCCCGGACGCAAACGCCGTCCTGCCGCCATTGAGGTAAAGGGTCACTTCATCGAGCACCGTCTCGGCAACCATGACCGGATGCTGCGGAACCCACGCGACCGCGCCGCTGCCGAGTCCCGCGACGGAACCGCTGATGCCGGCCTGCGGCCCGTCGGCTATCGTGCCCGCCAGGACGCCCAGGATGGTGCTCTTGCCGGAACCGCTCCGGCCGTCCAAGGCTGTGATCTCCCCCGCCGGCGCATGGAAGTCCACGGGCCCGACGGCGGCAACCTCCCTCCCCGCGTATGTCACCGATAGTCCACTGACCACGACGCCGTCCGTCCGGCTCATGCTTCCGCTGTCCGAAGAGCTGAGCTCCCGTCCCGCCGGAGCGTCCAAGACCGAGTTGGCGGCGCCCAGTGCCTCTCGTCCGTCGTCGCTGGCGTGATGGGCGGTCCCCAACTCACGCAGCGGAAGGTAGCAATCCGGCGCCAGGATGAGGGCCAGCATTCCAGCTTCGAGCCCCATGTCGCCGGCGACGAGGCGGACGCCGATGAAGACAGCCACCACGGCCACGGAGATCGTGGCGATGAGCTCCAAGGCGAGGGCCGACATGAAGGCGATCCTCAGTGTTCCCATGGTCCGTGAACGGTATTCCTCGGAGAGGTCCTCGAGGGCTTGCCGCTGTTCGCGTGCACGGCCCAATCCCACCAGCACGGGAAGCCCCTTGGCCAACTCCAGGATGTGTCCCGAGAGCCTCCTCAGCGTTGCTTGGGCTTCGTGGACGCGGTCCTCGGTGTGGCGGCCGATCAGGACCATGAACAACGGGACCAGGGGCAGCGTCAAGACCACCACCACTGCGCTGACCCAGTCAGCGAAGAGGATCCGCACACCCAGGAGCAGGGGCACGGCCGCGCAATTGACCAAGGCCGGCAGGTACTGCGTGTAATAGCTGTCGAGCGCATCAAGTCCGCGGGTCGCGAGGACCGCGAGGCCGCCGTCGTTCACGTCTCCCACCCTGCCCGCAGCGCCGGTGCCGAGTGCGCGCTGAAGAAGCCGCGAGCGCAGCTCCTCCTTGACCCCCAGCGCCGCCCGTCGGGCCGCAACGCCCTGGCCCCACACCGTCAAGGATCGCAGGACCGCACCCGCAGCGCCCCAGATGAGGCCCTCCCGCCAGCCGGTTGAGCCTGTTGCCAGTCCGGACAGCATGCCTGCGATGGACTGGGCGATCAGGATCAGGGATAGGGCCTTCAGAGTCGAGAGCAGGCCGAGGAGGTACAGCGCGGATCGGGTGGCCGGACCGGCGGGCAGTTCGGGTTTCATGGCTTACTCGGCAGAGCCGGCCGAGGCGCCGCCAGCAGCCCCTGGTGCGCCCTTGTCGACCAGTACCTTGGCGGCAATCGCCGGAAGGAAGCCGTGCGCAGCCGGAATGTGCGCAGCGCTGACCCGCCGCCGGAACACCCAGTAGGTCCAGGCCTGGTAGGCGATCACGAGCGGCAGGCCGATCGCCGCGACGACGCTCATGAGCCCCAGGGTGTAGGCGGAAGACGAAGCATTGGAAACGGTGAGGTCGAAGGCAGGGTCGAGCGTCGAGGGAATGACCACCGGGAAGGCCGCTCCAAAGATGGACGCCGTTCCGCACACCAGGAACGCTCCGAGCGCTCCGAAGGCCTTGCCCTCGGACCCCTGGCGGGCAAGGACCCAGGCAGCGCCGGCGGCGACGATTCCCAGGACGACGAGGAGCCATGTCCACGGCTTGCCCGAAAGCAGTTGGACAGCCACCATCCAGGCAAGGAACGGGAGAAGTGCGAACGGTGCCAGGCGGACGAACCAGCGGCGCGCGCGGTGCCGCACCTCGCCGTCGGTCTTGAGGGCCAGGAACGCCAATGCATGCGCCAGGGCGAACGCCGCTACAGCGAGGCCGCCGAGTACGGCGTAACCGTTGAACCAAGCGAAGGGACCGCCCTGGCGGTCGCCGTTCGCGTTGATCGGAAGGCCCGTGGTGGTCAACGCGAGGGCCGCCCCCACACCGAAGGCCGCGACGAACGAGCCCAGGGCGATAGCCCAGTCCCACACTGTGCGCCACCGCTCCGTGTCCACCTTGCCGCGGTATTCGAAGGCTACTGCCCGGAAGATCAAGGCCACCAGGACAATCAGGAGGGGTAAATACAGCGTTGAGAACAGCGAGGCATACCAGCGCGGGAACGCGGCGAACGTGGCGCCACCGGCGGTCAGCAGCCAGACTTCGTTCCCGTCCCACACAGGACCGACCGTGTTGAGGAGCACGCGCCGATCCGTGTTGTTCCGGGCAAACAGCTTCATCAGCATTCCGACGCCGAGGTCGAAACCTTCAAGGAAGAGGTAGCCCGTCCAGAGGACGGCGATGGCGATGAACCAGATAGTAGGCAACAGTTCCATTCGAAAGATCCCTCTGCTTCCTAGTAGGCGAATGCCAGGACGTCGTCGGTACCGCCGGGCTCGCCCGGGGCACCCGGGGTGCCGTCGTCGTCCTTCTTCTTGCTTTCATGCGCTTCGGCGAGCTCAGGCATCGCGGAGGCCACGCCGCCCCTTGTGTACTTGACCAAAAGCCGGACTTCTACCACCAGGAGAACGGCGTAGATGGAACCGAGGACCACCAGTGAGGTGATGATTTCGCCAGCGGAGACGCCCGGTGAAACCGCGGCCGCGGTGAACATGAAGACCTGGTCGATGCCGCTGGCGTCCGGGTTGGGTGCCACCACGAACGGTTGCCGTCCCATTTCGGTGAAGATCCAGCCGGCCGCGTTGGCCCCGAAGGGGGCGAGGATCCCGAAGACCGCCAGCCGCATAAGCCAGCGGGACTCCGGCACCACGCCTTTGCGGGTCACCCACAAGGCAAGCAAAGCGGCGAATGCGGCAATTCCACCGAATCCGATCATCATCCGGAAGCCCCAGTAGGTCACTTCCATGACGGGTACGTACTGGATTTCCTGCCCGGCACGGTCGCCGTAGATGGGATCGTTCGGAACGTGAGTGCCGTACTTGGCTTTGTATTCGTCCAACAGGCTGTTGACGCCCTTGACCTCGGTGTTGAAGTCACCCTTGGCCAGGAACGAGAGGATGCCCGGAACCTCGATGACGGCGACGATGTCGTTGCAGTTCTTGGAGCCGAGGTTGCCCACGCTCAGGACGGAGAAGCCGGTGCCGTCATGGCAAGCAGCTTCAGCCGCAGCCATTTTCATCGGTTGCTGTTGGAACATCAGCTTTCCCTGCAGGTCGCCGGTGACGGCAGTTCCTGCGAAGGAGATCATGGCAACCACCGCGCCAATCCGGAGCGAGCGGATCCACACTTTGTAATCCACTTTGTCCCGGCCGGGAATGTTCGCTTCGCCCGCAACCGCGCGGCCGTCGGCGTCCACCGTGTCGATGCCGTCGTGGCGGCGCCGCCACAAGTGGTACCAGGCGATTCCCAGCAGGAATCCGCCGGCCACCGCCAAGGCTCCGAAGAGGGTGTGGGGCACGGCCACCAGGGCTGTGTTGTTGGTGAAGACCGCCCACGCGTCGGTCATGACGGGGCGTCCGTTGACCATCTGCACGCCCACCGGGTGTTGCATCCAGGAGTTGGCCACGATGATGAAGTAGGCGGAGAGGAACGAACCGATCACGGCGATCCAAAGGCACGCGAGGTGGACGCCGCGCTTGAGCTGCTTCCAACCAAAAATCCACAGCCCAAGGAAGGTTGACTCCACGAAGAACGCCAGGAGCGCCTCCAACGCCAAGGGGGCCCCGAAGACATCACCAACGAAGCGGCTGTACTCGCTCCAGGCCATACCGAACTGGAATTCCTGCACGATGCCGGTGGCGACGCCCATGATGAAGTTGATGAGGAAGAGCTTGCCCCAGAACTTGGTCATCCGGAGGTACTCGACCTTGCCGGTCCGGTACCAGAGGGTCTGGATGACCGCGACGACAAGTCCCAACCCGATTGTCAACGGCACCATCATGAAGTGGTAAACCGTCGTTATTCCAAATTGCCAACGTGCGATTTCCAAGGCGTCCATGGCTGTCCTCGTCATTCCGCCGCCCGCTCGCGGCGTCCATTTTCTACATTGCGTAGAAACTATTTGTTCTACACAGTGTAGAACAAACCCCGGGCAGTGTTTTCACCACTCTTCCAGCGGCGTAGCAAACCCGCAACGACACGCCGGGCGCCTTGTTCTACCTCACGTAGAATCACGGGCGGAAAAGCGGTAGATTGAACGTGGAATGTTGGATCGTCGCACTCCCTCCAGCCCGCGGAGAAAGCGGGACTTGCGGAAAGTAAGGGATGCATTGATGGCAAGTCTTGGTGAACTGGAACGGGCAGTCATGGACTTGCTCTGGGCAGGCCAGGAGGCTGCTACAGCCAATACACTTCGCGACCTCCTGGCACAGGATTCTGCTGCCACCGACGGCATTGCAGGACACCAAGGCAAGGACCTCGCGGTCACCACGGTCCTGACCGTCCTGTCCCGCCTCGAGAAGAAGGGCCTCGTGGAGCGTGAGCGCGGCACCCGCCCGCACCGCTACCAAGCCGTTTCGAGCCGCGCGGACCACACAGCCGACCTCATGCATGAGGCACTCGGATCCGCGCCGGACCGCGAAGCGGTGCTGGCCAGGTTCATTGGTTCCGTCAGCGAAAGCGAAGCCGCCACGTTACGCAAACTGCTCGGTAAAAACTAACCACCCATGTTTTGGACCTCATATTTTTTGGCGGTCCTTGCATTGGTACTGGCGTGGCCGGTTCCAGTCCTGTTGTCGCGCGCGGAGTGGCCGGCGCGGGCACCGTTCATGGCAATGGTCCTGTGGCAGGCGATCGCGCTTGCCGGTGGCCTTTCGATGATCGGGGCAATGCTTGTCTACGGACTTGAGCCAATCGGAGACAACCTCATTGCGGGCCTGCGAGCCCTCACCGGCATCGTGCTCCACAATGAGCCCACCACGGCCCTTGGTTTTTGGCACCTGTTCGCCTTGTCCGCTGCGGCGCTCCTCGGCGCCCACCTCATCTTCACCCTTCTCCTGACCTATGTGAAGATTGAGCGGCAACGGCGGCGCCACCGGGAACTCCTCATGCTTCTCGCCTCGCCGTCCGACGACGGCCCGGGCACGGTGGTAATCAACCACGACTCCCCCGTGGCCTACTGCCTTCCCGGTGGTGCGCGCTCAGTCACCGTTCTGTCCGATGGCTTGATGGCGGCCCTGGAACCCGACGAACTGCGGGCTGTCCTGATCCACGAAAACGCCCATCTAAGCCAACGGCACGACCTCTTGCTCTGGGCGTTCGCCGCATGGCGCCAGGCACTCCCGTGGTTCCCCACCACCCGGCTCGCCCAGGTGGCCGTCAACTCCTTGATCGAGATGCTCGCCGACGACGCCGCGCTGCGCACCGAGAGCAAAGTAACCCTCATCAAGGCGATCGCGATCGTCGCGAGCGGCTCCGCCCGCCCCGCGGAGGCCGCCTTGCCCGTATCCCGGGCCGGCGGCATGGAACCTGGGGACCGCAACATGAGCGGAACCGGCGGTGCCGACTCGCCGCGTACGACGGCGTCACGCGTCAGCCGCCTGCTCTCACCCAAGCCCCCGCTTCCGTCCGGACTGCGCGCCTTGGTGCTCGCGGCTTCGGCCATGCTGCTGGCAGTACCGACCGGACTGCTGATCGTGCCCGGCCTGCTGGGCTGAGGCCAGCCCAGGCATCCCGGATTCCGGGCCTCCGAGCCTCCGGGCTCAGGGCATCCCGGGCTCAGGGCCTCCCCGGCTCAGGCGTCGATGCGTTCCCTGTCGAGCTCCGAAGCTCCCGCGATGATGAAGTCCTTGCGGGGCGCCACATCGGAACCCATGAGCAAGTCGAAGATCTCCTCCGCTTGCTTCGCGTTTTCGATCCCCACCTTGCGAAGCGTCCGGTGCCGCGGATCCATCGTGGTTTCGGCCAATTGCTCCGCGTCCATTTCGCCGAGGCCCTTGTAGCGCTGGATGGGTTCCTTGTACCGCTTGCCTTCCTTCGCAAGCCGTGCGAGCAGGACATGCAGTTCGGCCTCGGAGTACGTGTAGATCATCTCGTTGGCCTTCTGGCCGGCGTTGATGACCTCGACACGGTGCAATGGCGGGACAGCCGCGTAAACCCGGCCCTCATCGATCATCGGGCGCATGTACCGGAAGAACAGGGTGAGCAGCAGCGTGCGGATGTGCGCGCCGTCGACGTCTGCATCCGTCATCAGGATGACCTTGCCATAGCGCGCGGCGTCGATGTCGAAGCTTCGGCCCGAACCTGCGCCCACCACCTGGATGAGCGCGGCGCACTCCGCATTGGAGAGCATGTCCCCCACGGAAGCTTTCTGCACGTTCAGGATTTTCCCTCGGATCGGCAGCAGCGCCTGGAAGTCCGATGAGCGCGCCAGCTTGGCCGTGCCGAGCGCCGAGTCGCCTTCCACGATGAAAAGTTCGGAGCGTTGGACGTCGTCGGTGCGGCAATCGGCCAGCTTGGTGGGCATCGACGAAGTTTCGAGCGCATTCTTTCGGCGCTGCGTCTCCTTGTGGACGCGGGCCGAGATGCGCGACTTCATCTCGCTGACGATTTTTTCGAGCAGGAGGGTGGACTGGGCTTTGTCGTTGCGGTTGGCCGAGTTCAGGCGGGCGGTGATTTCTTCCTCGACCACCTTGGCGACGATTCCCTTGACGGCGGATGTGCCCAGGATTTCCTTGGTCTGGCCTTCGAACTGGGGTTCGGCCAAGCGGACCGTCAAGACCGCAGTCAGGCCGGCGAGGATGTCGTCCTTTTCGATCTTGTCGTTGCCGGCCTTGAGCTTGCGCGCATTGGTTTCCACTGCCTTGCGGAACGTTTTCAGGAGCGCTTGTTCGAAGCCGGACTGGTGCGTTCCGCCTTTGGGCGTGGCAATGATGTTGACGAAGCTGCGCGTAGTGGTTTCGTAGCCGATCCCCCACCGGAGGGCGATGTCCACTTCACAGTCGCGTTCGACGTCGGCGATCTTGCTGTGGCCGTTTTCGTCCAGCACCGGAACAGTTTCCTTGAATTTACCGGCACCGTGGAGGCGCCAGACATCGGTGACTCCGGCGTCGACCGCAAGGAAGTCGACAAACTCGGAAATGCCGCCATCGTGATGGAAAACCTCTTCGTGCGGCCCCGCCTCTCCCGGAGTGCCGGGAAGCCGGCGCTCATCGCGCACCGTGAGCTTGAGGCCGGGCACCAGGAACGACGTCTGGCGAGCACGCGCTGTCAGATCCTCGTAGGAGAACTTCGCGTCTGGAGTGAAGATCTGGCGGTCCGCCCAGTACCGGATCCGGGTTCCGGTCACGCCCCGCTTGGCCTTTCCGACGACGTCGAGGACAGAGTTCTCGACGAACGGTTCGAACACGGAACTTGGGCCCGGCCTGGATGACGTGTCCTTGAACCGGCCCGGCTCGCCACGCCGGAACGACATTTGGTAGGTCTTGCCTCCGCGGTCCACCTGCACATCGAGCCGGGACGAGAGGGCATTGACCACTGAAGCGCCGACGCCGTGGAGGCCGCCCGACGCGGTGTACGACCCGCCGCCGAACTTACCGCCGGCGTGCAGCTTGGTGAAGACCACTTCGACGCCGGTGAGTCCCGTTTTCGGTTCGACGTCCACGGGAATGCCGCGGCCGTCGTCGTGGATTTCCACGGAGTTGTCCGCGTGCAGGATGATCTGGATATCGTGCCCGAATCCCGCAAGCGCTTCGTCCACCGAGTTGTCGATGATTTCCCAAAGGCAATGCATGAGGCCGCGCGAGTCGGTGGATCCGATATACATGCCCGGGCGCTTGCGGACCGCTTCCAGGCCTTCCAGGACTGAAAGGTGCCGGGCGTTGTATTCAGAACTCGGTGCCACGGGCTGGGCGCTCCTTCGGGGTGTAACAGGGGTAGAACAAAGCTCCTCCTAGGTTAGTGGCATGAAGACCATGAGGCGTGCTGCCACTCCCAACCGTGCTGGACGCCACTTCCCCGTGTTACCTAGATGTGATACGCGGACAGCGAACGTGACCCGTCTTTGCCATGGTTTTGGTTCGAATGCTGGTTATATGGGTACACAGAACTACTAAGGAGGCCGAACATGACAACAGCAGTTGCAGACCGCACACTGAATGCACTCGACCGGTGCGACCGTTGCGGGGCCCAGGCATATGTCCGCGTTGTACTCGAGTCCTCCGGCGGTGAGCTGCTTTTCTGCGGCCACCACGCCCGTGCAGTTGAAGCCAAACTGCGTCCCCTGGCCTCGGACTGGCACGACGAAACCAGCCGCCTTCAGGAGAAGGAAGCCGTCCTGGCAGACTAGCCGTCCGCGGCATGCCAGGACGATATGTCCGGCTGACACAACTTCACAGCGACAGGTTTGAAGCAAGCGGCTGGACCCCCTCCGGATGGAGGGGGTCCAGCCGCTTTTGCATGGGAAAGCCGTTTTATAGGCAAGCAGCACCATGGCTGGATGCGCCGCCCCGGGCCGGGCTCAGCGCAAGGGGCCCTGCAACCAACGAACCCCCGGACACAATAAACGCTTGGACGCAACGAACCCCCGGACGATCTGAATTGCTCTCAGTTCGTCCGGGGGTCCGGATCACCTACGCATGCCCATGGGGACGCGCCGGTGTTGCTTTAGTCGAGGTAGTCCCGCAGAACCTGCGACCGCGAGGGGTGGCGCAGCTTGGACATCGTCTTCGATTCGATCTGACGAATACGTTCGCGGGTGACTCCGTAGACCTTGCCGATTTCGTCTAAAGTCTTCGGCTGGCCGTCCGTGAGGCCGAAGCGCATGGCAACCACGCCTGCTTCGCGCTCGGAAAGCGTGTCCAGAACGGAGTGCAACTGCTCCTGAAGCAAGGTGAAGCTCACCGCGTCGGCCGGAACGACGGCCTCGGAGTCTTCGATGAGGTCACCGAACTCGGAGTCGCCGTCTTCACCAAGCGGGGTGTGCAGGGAGATGGGCTCACGACCGTACTTCTGGACTTCAACGACCTTTTCAGGTGTCATGTCCAGCTCGAGGGCAAGCTCCTCAGGCGTAGGTTCGCGGCCGAGGTCCTGAAGCATCTGCCGCTGGACGCGGGCCAGCTTGTTGATGACTTCCACCATGTGCACGGGGATGCGGATGGTGCGGGCCTGGTCTGCCATGGCACGGGTAATGGCCTGGCGGATCCACCACGTGGCGTAGGTGGAGAACTTGAAGCCCTTGGTGTAGTCGAACTTCTCGACCGCACGGATCAGGCCAAGGTTGCCTTCCTGGATGAGGTCCAGGAACAGCATTCCGCGTCCGGTGTAGCGCTTGGCCAGGGACACCACGAGGCGCAGGTTGGCTTCGAGGAGGTGGTTCTTGGCCCGCTTGCCGTCGTGGATGATGAATTCCAGCTCGCGCTTGAGCTTGGCATCCATCGAGCCGTCGTCGGCGTTGATCTTCTCTTCAGCGAAGAGACCGGCCTCGATGCGGAGGGCGAGGTCGACTTCCTGCTCCGCGTTCAACAAGGCGACCTTGCCGATCTGCTTCAGGTAGTCCTTGACGGGGTCCGCCGTGGCGCCAGCCGACATGACCTGCTGGACGGGAGCGTCGTCGTCGTCGGCGTCGGAGTAGACGAAACCGGAACCGGTGGCAGCCGGCTTCTTGGTTTCTTCGCTGTCGTCGGCCTCTTCGACTTCCTCGGTGAGTTCCGCTTCGTCCGGAGTGACGGAGTCGAAATCTTCCTCGACGTCCTCATCATCTTCGGAATCGTCGTCGACGCCGGCCGACTTGTTGGCGGCTTCAGCAGCGGCCTTGGCGCCGGGCTTGGGCCCGCGCTTCTTGGGTGCCGGCTTGTCTGCACCTGCAGACGAAGTTCCGGCAACACGCGTTGCCGCACGCTTTGCAGTGGTCGCCGCCTGCTTCTCTTCGGCGGTCAATTCAGCCTGGGCGGCGGGTTCCTTCTCGGCGGGAGACGGGGTCACAGAAAACCTTTCTAGCGGCGGTCTGTGGAATCACCATGGGGGTAACACCACTATGACCCTGTCAAGTCCGCGATCACCATCAAGTGCCATCGCCGACCGCAAAGTCTTTAGATAAAACTCCCGGTGACGCCTTATTGTTCCCTGAAACAGAGAACTTCGAACACTTAAAACGCGGACCCAACCGGGTCTCGGCATCCATTGTCTCACGGTTTTGCCTTCCCGGCGTCGTTGGCGGCCGCCTTGTGGGCAACGGTGTCGCGTTGGATTCATCGTCGGTCGGGGCCCGCGGGCCGGCCAGTCATGCGACGGCCCCACCAAACTTCGGCCATGCGGAGGCCCGTTTCCTGGCCCACCCGCATACAGTTCCACGCCTCACCACTTCATTGAGAAGCTCAGCCAAACGGTAACCGGGATGTTCGAAGTCAGCCTGCGACAGGAACTCGACGGCGAACGAGCCGCTGCCCCGGCACCACTGGATCCAGCCCCGGAGCGTGAGTGCAGCTGCCCGCGCCTCACCACCACCATGCCTGGCAAGGACCGAGAGAGCGTGGTCGAGAACAGTCAAACGGTGCCACAAGGGGCTCTCGGGATATGCCCCCAGAAGCACCTCTCCATAACGCAATGCGTCTATATCAACCGTACGGGACCGCTTCGGACCGCGGGCCGCCGTCGAGGTGCGCGGCATTCCGGGTGTGCGAGGGGCATTCCCGGGCGACGCCGGAGAGGGACGCAGTGCCGGAGGAACCGCAAGCGGCTCGCCGCGTTCGCCTTTGTCCTGAAAGAACCTGAAGGCCTGGGCACCCCCACGGGCCGCGCCCCTACCGGCAGCGGCCAGGACAACTACTGCATCACGCCAGGCAGGAACGCGCAGGGACGCACGAAGAAACACCGCAACATCCGCTTCCACCTGTTCGGAAACGCCGGTATCGAGGACAATCGTCCACGCATCCAGGACATCTTCGAAGGCGTTCTCGTCCTGCCAGATTTTCATCATGGCCTCAAGTGCTGCCTCTTCCAACGCCATGAACTCCGGATCATTCGCGGGCTGCTCCCCCGGCCCCTGGAGAGGGGGTGTGTTCACGTTGCTGCCCCGGAAAACCATCTCCGCGTTGAGCCTGCTGTCGCGTATCTGATCCACTGGCCGTCCGGGAGAGGGGCAGCATTCCTCATCATTGCAAAAAGCGCTGCGCCAGAAATCGGCACCGATCAGCCAGGCATCACGCAAGGGCAGGCCACTGCGGGCAAGGCTCAGTTCGAGGGCTTCCAGTACCGGACGATGGCGGCGGACGACCGTGCCATCGTTCCAGCCATCGTCCGAAAAGACCGCAAGGAGTGCTCCGTCAGCTTCGTGGTCGGAATCAAGGTATTCAGTGATCTTCCGCGTGTAAGCCTGGAGTAGGTCGTCGGAAGTTTCGCTCGGAAGGTCCACGCGAAGTGTGGCACCGAGTATGCGGCCCCGCAAAGTAAGGGCCACGAGGCTTTCCTTGGGCCAGCGCCCCAGAATATGTGGAATGAAGCCCAGGATGTCCTCGGCCCCGGCAACGGTAACGCGGTTGTCTGTTGTCATGGCTCCAGCATCCGCAACGAACAACATTGCCGGCAGTCCCCGACTGCCCTATGTGGACAAAGTCAGCAATCTCCGTGGTGTGGAGGAAAAGCGCGAACCAGCCGCCCGCGGTCGAGTGGTCGAAGCCGGAAACCGGCTGGTCCGAATTACGGAGCAGTGCTTCGCTGCTTTGCCAGACGTTCCCGACGCAGTTCGACCCGGCGTCGCCGCTGCTGTGCCAAGGAAACGAGCAAGGGAGGTACATGGACGCCTTGGGCGGCCATCTGCCGGCGGACCTTTCGACGTGTCACCAAAATCAGGACGGCACCTACCAACAAAAACAGGAACTGCACGCTCAGGGCAATGCGGAACGGTGCCAGTCCGTACAGTTCCCCGCCCGAGAAACCGCTCGTGTGGAGGACGTCGAGGATCACGCCAACCAAATAGATCGTCAGGAGCGCCGCGAGGAAACCACCCACGTTGACGATCCCGGTCGCGGTGCCGATCCGATGCGAGGGGTTGAAGGTCCGGGCGAAGTCAAAGCCGATCATCGATCCCGGACCGCCGACCGCCAGGACCACCACGAGGAGAGCCAACAGCCACAAAGGAGCCCGTGTGGGCAACAGCAAAACGGCGGCCCACGCGATGGCGGTCGCTGCCGCAATCAGGAGGACCATGGCCGATCGCCGCATGGGGTGCCGTGCGACGAAGGTACCGAATAGCGGTCCCACCAAAATGCTGGTCACCACGAACAAACCCATCAGGGCGGAAACCGTGGTTGCGTTCAGGCCCTGCGCTGAGACAAGGAACGGGTAGCCCCATGACATGGCGAAGACATTTCCGCTGAACTGCACTGTGAAGTGACTCCAGAGGCCTAGCCGCGTACCGGGCTGCTGCCAAGCGCGCGCCAAGGTCACGCCGGTCGCCCGGAGTCCTTGTGCACTCTCACGCGGCGGGTGGCCCGGCGGAGCGTCCCTCAGCAGGGCGACCACGAGCACGACGGCGAGCGCGGACAAGGAGCTCAACGAGAGGAAGGCCGTGGTCCAGCCGGCGGTGTGAAGGACCAGCGCGAACGGCACCACACTGATGAGCTGGCCGAGTTGGCCCGACATGCCGGTCAACTGGGTAACGAGCGGGACCCGGCCGGGAGCGAACCAGATCGGCACCAGCCGGATCACCGAGACGAAGGTCATGGCGTCGCCTGCCCCGACGAAGACCCTGCCGAGCACTCCGCCTGGAACGGCATCCGCGAAGGCCAATTGGAGCTGGCCGAGGCCCATCAGCACGGCACCGCAGGAAATCATCACTCGCGAGCCGAAACGGTCCACGAGGAGGCCGACCGGGATCTGGAGCCCCGCGTAAACGAGCAACTGCAGCACCGTGAAGAAGGAGATCGCGGCGGCGCTGGCATGGAACCGTTCAGTTGCTTCAAGTCCCGAAACACCAAAGGATGTGCGCTGGGCGACCGCCACTAGATAGGCGAGCACCCCAATCGTCCAAATAAGCCAGGCGCGGGGTGCGTTCACCCCTCCATTATGCCCGGAGGACGATTAAAGCTGCTTTATGGACGCGCATCTTTTCGTGCGAGATACGCCTCAACCGCCGCTCCGAGGTCCTCTGCGTTGGGAAGTTCATCGTTTTCGTCGGCGAGCAACGACCGGCGGACTGTCCCTTCTGCCTTGTCGTCGTACCGCGATTCCAGCTTCGACACCACTTCCTGGACGTCCTCGGACGCCTCGACCTGTTCGGCGATCTGCCGGCCGACTTCCCTGCCCGCCTCTCGGAGGCGGTCGGTAGGCAGCATCAGCGATGTTGCGGCACCGAGATATTCGAGGCCGGCCACGGCTGCCTGCGGGTACTCGGCGTCGGCGAGGTAATGCGGAACGTGGATGACGTAGCCGGCCACCTTGCGCTGGGCTTCGCTGAGACGCAGTTCGAGGATGTGGCCGATGGCCGAGGGAACCTGCACCGTGGGTTTCCACGTCGAAATACCCTCGATCAGTTCCGGGCGGTTGCCATGGACCGTGACGCCGACGGGACGGGTGTGCGGGACCGGCATGGGGATGGAGTGGATCCACGTGACGAGGTTGACGTCCAGTTCTTCCACGATCCCGACGACGGCCCGAGCGAAGCGCTCCCACTGGAGGTCGGGTTCGAATCCGGCGAGCAGCAGGAACGGTTCACCCAGGCCGTCCCTCAATTTGTAAAGTGCCAACTGCGGAGCCTTGTAATCCTCCAGGTGGTCTTCGACGAAGGTGATGTGCGGCCGCCGCGTCCGGTAGTCGATGAGCTGGTCGGCATCGAACACTGCCACGGTTTCGACGTCGAGGGTATCCAGCAGTTCCCGGTTGATCTGCTGGACTACATGACCGGCATCGGCGAACCCGGTGAACCCCATGAGCATGTTGAGTCCCTTGGTTTCGGGACTGTGGAAGAGCTCGATGTTGCTCGCGTAGAGCGACTCAGGGTCAAGGAGTGAGCCGGAAATCCGTTCAAACACGGCATGTTCCTTTCGCAGTTGCAAAATTCCAGGAGGATCGCGGGGCTGCACGCCACGGCAGGCGCCATGGGCGGCCGGCTACGGTCCATGTATTGGTACAACGCGGGAAGCCAGCCGCACATTCCTGCCACTTATGTGCTGCAACTCTCATTTAATTGCTTTCCGCGGCGGCGGACAGACTACGATCGAGACGTGCCGCCGTGTGCGGACCCAAGCAACCGCCGTCGTTGTCGCAAGCGGACAGGCGGCGGGGTACCAGGCCGGGCGCCGAACATGCAGCCCGGCAAAGCCATGCAGAGAGAAATGAGGACGGATCCTCGTGGTGAAGACTACAGACATTACCCTTGGCACGATTGCCCGGGACCTGAAAAAGTCGCCGAGCGACGCACTAGTAGTGGGCGTCGGACAGGGCGCTGACGGGCCGATGCTGCTGAGGAACCCGCTGAGCGCGAAAAACGCGGAGTCCCTCTCGGCGTCGCTGTCGATCCTCGGCATCACGGGCGCCGCCGACCAGGTGCACCGCCTCCCGGGCATTCCGGAGACGGGCGCCGGAGTACTGGTGCTGGCCGGCGTCGGCAAAGTCGCCGACGACGCGCCCCTCACCGAAGAGGCCCTCCGCCGGGCGGCGGGATCCGCTGTCCGCCAGCTGGCCGGCTTGGACTCCGTGACGCTGGCGCTCCCGACGGCGTCCCTCGCCGACGTCGCGGCAGTCGCCGAGGGTGCCACCCTTGGTTCGTATTCCTACACTGAGCACCGTTCGAGCAAGGACGGCCTCAAGGACCCGGTCGGGAAGGTCCGGATTTACACCGCGTTCGATGGCAGCGCGGTCCAGCCCGCCTTGGACCGGGCGCTCCTCGTTGGACGCGCAGTCAACGCGACGCGCACCCTCGTCAACCAGCCGCCGAGCCACCTGTACCCCGAGTCCTTTGCCGATGCAGCCAAAGAACTCGCCAAAGGCCTTCCGGTCAAGGTGACCGTCTGGGACGAAAAGCGCCTCGAAAAGGAAGGCTTCGGCGGCATCCTCGGCGTCGGAAAGGGCTCCACCCGCCAGCCGCGACTGGTCAAGGTGGAATATGCGCCCGCAAAGGCCACCAAGAAGATCGCGCTCGTGGGCAAGGGCATCACGTTCGACACCGGCGGTATTTCGATTAAGCCGGCCCTCGGCATGGGCGACATGAAGAGCGATATGGCGGGCGCCGCCGTCGTACTTAATACGGTCCTGGCCGTAGCGGGACTTGGCCTGCCGGCCAAGGTGACCGCGTGGCTCTGCATCGCGGAGAACATGCCGTCCGGCGCGGCCCAGCGTCCCGCGGACGTCCTCACCGTCTACGGCGGCAAGACCGTCGAAGTCCTCAACACCGACGCGGAAGGCCGCTTGGTCATGGCCGACGGGATTGTGGCAGCGAGCCTTGAGCAACCCGACGCCATCATCGACGTCGCAACGCTTACCGGCGCCCAGTTGATCGCACTCGGCAACCGCACTGCGGGCGTCATGGGGTCGGACTCCGTAACCGCCGCCCTCAAGTCCGCCGCGGACCGGGCAGGCGAACTTGTGTGGCCGATGCCGCTTCCGGAAGAGCTGCGCGCGAGCCTGGACTCCCAGGTTGCCGACATCGCCAACATCGGCGAACGCCACGGCGGCATGATGACCGCGGCGGTCTTCCTGCGCGAGTTCGTGGGCAAGGACAACGAAGGCAAGCAAATCCCCTGGGCCCACGTGGACATCGCCGGTCCGTCGTTCAACAACGGCGGCGCCTACGGCTACACACCGAAGCAAGGGACCGGCTGTACGGTCAGAACACTGCTCGCGTACGTCGAAGACGTCCTGGCGACGGCCTGAACCGGCCTGCAAAGGGGCCGGTCCATGATCGGCCCCACGGTCCGACGTGAGTCTGGCCACAAGCGCCCCACAAAAGCCTCGGCAGGGTGGAGCATGGATAGGTGGTTCGCTAAGGTGAACCACGGTAGTCACAAATGCAAGGGAACTTGGGTGCTGACATAATCGCGGCAGTACAAGTTCCAAGACCAGATGACGCGTAACCGCGTGTCATCGCTCACGCGAGGGAGCGTCCTAGTGGCCGATCAGGCAACTGCGCAAGAATTCGACATCCTGGTACTCGGCGGCGGCAGCGGCGGCTACGCTACAGCTCTGCGTGCCGTTCAGCTTGGCTTCACCGTCGGCCTCGTTGAGAAGGCCAAGCTTGGCGGTACCTGCCTGCACAACGGGTGTATCCCCACCAAGGCACTCCTGCACTCGGCCGAGCTGGCCGACCACGCACGTGACGCCTCGAAGTACGGCGTCAACATCACGCTCGACAGCATCGACATCAACGCTGTCAACACCTACAAAGACGGAATCGTCGCCGGCAAGTACAAGGGCCTGCAGGGACTCATCAAGTCCAAGGGCATCACGGTCATCGAAGGCGAAGGCAAGCTGCAGGGCACTGACACCGTGGTCGTGAACGGCACTGCCTACAAGGGCAAGAACATCGTCCTCGCCACCGGCTCATACTCACGCTCCCTGCCTGGCCTGGAAATCGGCGGCCGCGTGATCACCTCCGACGAAGCCCTCACCATGGACTACATCCCCAAGAGCGTCATCGTCCTCGGCGGCGGCGTGATCGGCGTCGAATTCGCTTCTGTCTGGAAGTCCTTCGGTGTTGACGTCACCATCGTCGAGGGGCTGCCCTCCCTCGTCCCCAACGAAGACGCGGCGATCGTCAAGAACCTGGAGCGCGCCTTCAAGAAGCGCGGCATCAAGTTCAGCACTGGCGTCTTCTTCCAAGGCGTCGAGCAGAACGAGAACGGCGTCAAGGTCACCCTGGTTGACGGCCAGACATTCGAAGCCGACCTCCTCCTGGTTGCCGTCGGCCGCGGCCCGGTCACCGCGAACCTTGGCTACGAAGAAGCGGGCATCACCATCGACCGCGGCTTCGTCATCACCAACGAGCGCCTGCACACCGGCGTCGGCAACATCTACGCAGTGGGCGACATCGTTCCCGGCGTGCAGCTGGCCCACCGCGGATACCAGCAGGGCATTTTCGTCGCCGAAGAGATCGCCGGCCTCAAGCCCGTGGTCGTCGAAGACGTCAACATCCCGAAGGTCACTTTCTGCGAGCCGGAAATCGCCACCGTCGGCTACACCGAAAAGGGTGCCAAGGAAAAGTTCGGCGAGGACCAGGTCCAGACGCAGGAATACAACCTTGCCGGGAACGGCAAGAGCTCCATCCTGGGCACCGGCGGCATCGTCAAGGTTGTCCGCCAGAAGGACGGTCCGGTCGTCGGCATCCACATGATCGGGTCCCGCATGGGCGAGCAGATCGGTGAAGCGCAGCTCATCGTCAACTGGGAAGCACACCCGGAGGACGTCGCGCAGTTCATCCACGCGCACCCGACCCAGAACGAGACCCTCGGCGAAGTCCACCTTGCCCTCGCGGGCAAGCCGCTGCACGGCTAGGTTCCGGCACTCGATACACCTGTCCTGTGCCCGCACGAACTGCGGGCACAGGACCCAGCAGGCAATACTCATCCGCACTAAAGATCAATAAGGAGAACGGGGACGACATGTCTGAATCCGTTAACTTGCCCGCCCTCGGTGAAAGCGTCACCGAAGGCACCGTCACTCGCTGGCTCAAGCAGGTTGGTGATCGAGTGGAAGTCGACGAGCCCCTGCTCGAGGTTTCCACCGACAAAGTAGACACCGAAATCCCGTCTCCGATCGCCGGCATCATCGAGGAAATCCTCGTAGCCGAAGACGAGACCGCTGAGGTCGGCGCTCCCCTGGTTCGGATCGGCAGCGGCAGCAACGGCGCTGCGGCTCCGGCAGCCGCACCCGCCGAAGAAGCGCCTGCGGCCCCCGCACCGGCCCCGGAAGCAGCACCGGCACCCGAAGCCGCTCCCGCACCTGAGGCAGCCCCTGCTCCCGCCGCAGCTTCCGCTCCGGCCGAGGGTCACGACGTAACCCTCCCTGCACTCGGCGAAAGCGTCACCGAAGGCACGGTCACCCGCTGGCTCAAGGCCGTCGGCGACACTGTCGAAGTTGACGAGCCACTCCTCGAAGTGTCCACGGACAAGGTAGACACCGAGATTCCTTCCCCGGTAGCCGGAACGCTTCTGGAAATCCGCGTCAACGAAGACGATACCGCCGAGGTCGGCTCGGTTCTCGCCGTCATCGGCTCGGGATCCCCCGCTGCGGCGCCGGCACCCGAAGCGGCTCCCGCAGCACCGGCAGCATCCGCTCCCGCGCCGGCAGCACCGGCAGCATCCGCTCCCGCGCCGGCAGCCCCCGCGGTAGCTCCTGCTGCACAGGCTCCGGCTGCACCGGCCCCCGCCGCGGCTCCCGCAGCTGCAGCACCGGCTCCCGCGGCCGCGCCTGCCGCTGCTTCGGCCTCCTCCGAGTCCGGTTACGTCACGCCCATTGTCCGCAAGCTCGCCAACCAGAACGGTGTGGACATCAGCACCGTGACAGGCACCGGCGTCGGCGGTCGAATCCGCAAGCAGGACGTTCTGGCTGCCGCTGAGGCAAAGAAGGCAGCAGCGGCTCCCGCCGCCGCTCCGGCCGGCCAGGCGACCCAGGCGAAGGCTGCAGCCCCCGTCGCAGCTTCCTCGCTGCGCGGAACCGTGGAGAAGGCTCCGCGCATCCGCCAGGTAATCGCCCGCCGCATGCGCGAATCCCTCGAAACCTCGACGCAGCTGACCCAGGTGCACGAGGTCGACATGACCAAGATCGCCAAGCTCCGCCTCAAGGCGAAGGGCACCTTCGAAGCCCAGAACGGCGTCAAGCTCACGTTCCTGCCGTTCATCGCCAAGGCTGTTGCCGAAGCGCTGAAGCAGCACCCCAAGCTGAACGCGGCGTACGACGAGGACAAGCAGGAAATCACCTACCACAACGCGGAACACCTCGCGATTGCGGTTGATACCGACAAGGGCCTTCTGGTTCCCGTCATCTCCGACGCCGGAAACCTGAACCTCGCGGGCCTCGCCGGCAAGATTGCCGACGTCGCGGGCCGCACCCGCCAGGGCAAGATCGGTCCCGACGAGCTGTCCGGCGGAACGTTCAGCATCACGAACATCGGCTCCGTGGGCGCGCTGTTCGACACTCCGATCATCAACCAGCCGCAGGTGGGCATCCTGGGCACGGGTGCGATCGTCAAGCGCCCCGTCGTGGTCTCCGACGAGAACGGTGACGACTCGATCGCCATCCGCTCCATGATGTACCTCTCGCTGACCTACGACCACCGCTTGGTCGATGGCGCCGATGCAGGCCGCTTCCTGCAGACCCTCCGGGCCCGCCTGGAGGAAGGTGCCTTCGAAGCGGACCTGGGTCTCTAGTCCGCTTGACAATGACGAGGGGCGGGTCACGACGGGAAACGTCGTGGCCCGCCCCTTTCGTCTGCGCATGTTCGGCCGTGGCTTTGCTACGGCACGTAGAAGATTCTGGCTAAGCTAAAGCCATGAGTATTCTCTTTAGCGTCCTGCTGTTCCTGCACATCGTTGGCGCGGCCATGATCGTGGGTTACTGGATCGCCACGATGAAGCAACCCACCGTCCATCCCCGCCAGCGCGACGGCGCTTTCGTCCAGCTGATCACCGGTATTGCCATGATGGGTGTCCTGCCGGTGCTCCACAATCAAGATCCGGCCCATTTCGACGAACCCGACTACGTCAAGCTTGGCATCAAGTTCGCCATCGGCCTAGCGGTCGCCGTGATGGCAGTGATCGGCTCCCGCAAGGTCAAGAAGGGCGAAGCAGTCTCCACCGGTTTGGCCCACGGCGTTGGCGGACTGGCCCTGATCAACATCGCCATTGCCACGATCTGGCAGTAATTTCAGGCAACCCGGCGAGCCTACGGTCATAATCCTCTGAGAGCGGACAAGCCGTGCAGGGCCGCCGTCGAATCCCTAGGATTGAACCCGGTGGCATCCCGCACCTGGATGCCGATTCGCAACGACGCTGAGGAGTGGACATGGCTACAACACGCACCGCACACACCGTATGGAACGGCAACCTGATCGAAGGCGCCGGCAACACGTCCCTGGACAGCTCCGGGCTCGGAACGTTCGACGTCACGTGGAAGGCTCGCGCAGAGTCGGCAGAAGGCAAGACCAGCCCGGAAGAACTCATCGCGGCAGCACACTCCGCATGCTTCTCGATGGCGTTCAGCAACGGCGTCGCGGGCGCTGGCTTCACCCCGGAAGAGGTCAACACCAAGGCCGACGTCACCTTCCAGCCCGGTGAAGGCATCACCGGCATCCACCTGACCCTCGTCGCCAAGATCGCCGGCGTCACCGAGGAAGAGTTCCAGTCGCTGGCTGACGACGCCAAGGTCAACTGCCCGGTTTCCGCAGCGTTGAAGGCAACTCCGATCACCTTGGACGCAACGCTCGCTTCCTAGCGGAACAACTCCAGAAGCACGAAGTCCCCGCCATTCCTTCCGGAATGGCGGGGATTTTTCATGTGGACCGCTGGATCAGCGGTTCTGCGGCCGGGCCGGCAAGGCGTCCGGGCGCACCGTACGGTAGCCCTGCCTCAAAGGTGGCCGGTCGGTGGGCAATTCCTGGACCATCTCCTTGAGGGCGCCGATGCCGTATTCAAGCTGGGGATCGATGCCGGCTGCGTAGGCGTGGGGCGGGAACACTACTTCGATATCGGGTTCGACCCCGAAGTTCTCGACGCTCCAGCCGATACCGCCGGAGAACCAGGTGGCGTACCGCGGCTGGGTCACGCCGGTGCCGTCAGCGAGCGAGAAGCGGTTGTCAATGCCCACGACGCCGCCCCAGGTGCGTGTACCGATCACGGGGCCGATCCCCCGCAGCTTGGACACCTGGGTGATGATGTCTCCGTCCGAACCGGCGAATTCGTCGGCAAGGACGATGACCGGTCCTCGTGGCGCATGATGCGGATAAGTGCGCGGCTTTTCGCCGCGCGGCATGCTCCACCCTGTCACTTTGCGCCCGATCAATTCGGCCACCAGTTGGGACGTGTGGCCACCCCGGTTGCGGCGTACATCCACGATCAGCCCGTCCAAGGCGGTCTCAGTATCGAGGTCCCGGTGGAGCTGCGCCCAACCATTGGCCATCATGTCCGGCACATGCAGGTATCCGAACTTTCCGTCCGAAGCTTCCCGCACTGTGCGTCGGTTCGCGTGCACCCATTCCTGGTAGCGCAGGCGTTCTTCGTCCTTCACGGGAACCACCGCGATCCGGCGCTGCTTGCCTGCCGCGGCGCCGTGTCCGGTTCCGTTCAGGATGGTGAGTTCCACCGTGCGGCCGGCGGCGCCGACCAACTGCTTGGCGGGTGTCCGTTCCGCAGAGAGCCCGACGCCGTCGATCGCCAGGATGACGTCGCCCACCTTCGCATCGGCTCCAGGCCGTGTGAGGGGCGAGTTCGCCAACGGGTCCGAAGTATCGCCGGCCAGGACCCGCGAAATCTTCCATCCTGCGTCCGTGAACGTGAGGTCGGCACCCAGGCGGCCCTGTCCGTTGCTGCCGGGCTCACCCACGGCCTTCGGACGCACGTAGGCGTGCGAGGTGCCGAGTTCGCCGTGGAGCTCCCACAGGAGGTCCACCAGGTCGTCGTGCGAGCCGAGGCGTTCGACGACGGGACGGTACCGCCGGTAGACCGATTCCCAATCCTGCCCTGCCATGTCCGCGGTCCAGAAGAAGTCCCGCTGGAGCCGCCACGCCTCGTCGAATGCCTGGCCCCAGACGGCCAGCGGATCCATGATGACCCGGATGCGGTTCAGTTCAACCTTGACGAGATCGCCCGAGTCCTCGTCGGCCTTCGCAGCTGCGGGCACCGCCACTACCTGCCTGTCATTGACATAGACCAGCTTCTTGCCGTCTCCGGAGACGCGGTAGCGTTCGAGTGCCGTGACCAAGGTGGACTGCTTCAGCTTCGAAAGGTCGTATCGGACCAAGGACGGCGCCGGCGCTTTATCCTGCACTGTTCCCCGTCCATCGCCAGTGACGCCGGAGAGCGGGGTGTCGAGCCACAACAGCGCGCCCGGCGTGGCCGAAAGCGCTGAGTAATTTCCTTGCGGCACCGGCACGCTGACTACCCGCAGGGACAAACCGTCCAGATCCACCCGGACCGGTGCCACAGCGCTGGTGTCGGCGTTCCCGTCGGCGGAAGCTCCGGCGTCGTCCTCTTCCAAGCGGTCCACCGCGGGACCGAACGGAGAAGGCGTGTCTGCCGCGAGAGCCACGAGGTACGGCTTGATCGGGCTCGGGAAGGACAGGTCGAAGGCATGACCGTCATAGACGGGGTCAAAGCTGCGGTTCGACAGAAACGCGAGGAATTTCCCGTCAGGAGTGAAGGCCGGCGATTCATCGCAGAACCTTCCGTCAGTGACATCGACGACGTCGCTGGGCCGGCCCGCATTCGCCAGGCGCAGTTTGCTGCGCGAACCAAAGGAGGTCACAGGCTCGGACCAGGCAAGCCATTGCGAATCGGGCGACCACGCTACGTTCTCGATACTGCCGTCCCCCACGCTGACGACGGGCACCAAGGTACCGTCGAGCGTGTCCGCCAGGTAGACATCCCCGAAGGCGGTCCCCACAGCGAGCCATCGACCGTCAGGGCTGGCCTCGAGGGTGCTTGCGCGGACGGGCTTAGGGAATCCGATCCGCACCTCATCCGCGGGATCCGCCGTGGCTGCAGCCGGTTCCGGGATCACACGCTCTGCGGGAGCCTCCGTGGAGTTGTCGGGCTGCGACTCGGGCGCCGAGTGCGTCTCCGGGGGTACAGTGCTTGCCGCCTGGCCCGCGATTGCCGAGGCCGAAACGGGCCGCGGCAGGGGGATCGTGGAAGCCTCGCCCGTTTCCTGCTGTGCACCCTCGCCAGGCCCGGTGATCGGCCCGGCGACGGGCCCGGCGACGAACTTCCGGGGAGCAGCAGCGGCCGCGGCTTGCGCGGCGCCCGGCACGATCCTCTTGACATAGATGGACTCGACGCCGTCATGGTCGGCTACGTAGGCGATCCTGCCGTCGCCAAGGGGCCGCGGCAACCGTGCGCGCACACCGGGAGTCGCTTCAACGACCCGCGACGGCCCGTCCTTGTGACGCAGCCAATGGATCGTTCCGTGGGACTCCACGGCGCTGGCCGAGCCAGCCGCGTTGGGAACCACGTCGCCAAGGTGGGTTGCCACCTTGAGCGGGGTCGGGCGGCGCGACTGCGACGCTGATCCAAGCGTGACCTCCACACGCTCCGCTTCGGCGTCGGCATCCAGCGAGGGAAGCATCCAAAGCTCGCCGGCGGACTCGAAAATGACCCGTTTACCGTCGCTCGCAGCATGGCGTACATAGAAATCTTCGTGGTCGGTGTGACGGCGCAGCTCTTGTCCGTCCGGGCGAACCGAGTAAAGGTTCCCATGGCCCTCGTGGTCCGAAAGGAACGCGATACGGTCACCCACCCACATCGGGTCCGCGAGATTCCCGTCGACATCGGCGAGGAGGCGGGCAAACTCGCCGTTGCCATCGGCGTCGATCCACAGCTTTCCGGCCGTGCCGCCACGGTAGCGCTTCCACCAAGCAGGTTCGCGGGACAGGACGCTTGCCAGGACAACCGGGCGCTCGTCCCCCACTTCCGGGCCGAACGCCACTGACTCCACGGGCCCGAAGGGAAGTTCGACGGCGGGACCTCCCTCGAGGGGCAACGCGTAGGCGTGCGTGTGCCGGCTTTCGGCCTGTTCGAACGCGGTTGTGACAACCACATCCCCGGATGCCGTGAATCCCTTGACGCGAGTAGTGCTGTGGCCGAAGTAGCTCAACTGCCGGTACCCGCCGCCGTCGACGTCTGCCACCACCACTTCGGGTGCTGCGCCGGCAACAGTGGTCCAGACGAGCTTCGTACCGTCCGGACTGAACCGCGGATTGCGGGCAGGCAACTGCTGGGCTGAAATCCGCCACGCGCGGCCTCCGGCCACGGGCGCGATCCAAACGTCGTCTTCGGCAACGAAAGTGATCAAATCACCGTGCACGTGCGGGAAACGGAAGTAGCTGGAGGAGGTCATTGTTTGATCATAACCAAAGGAGAAGCAAGCCTTTTGAGGCCTGCCGGAGTGCCGAAGTGACGCTCGCCATGATGAGATGAGGCATGCGAATCGTGATGTCGGGTGCTTCGGGTTTTATCGGGACCGCGTTGTCCGGACACTTGCTTGCCCGGGGGCACGACGTCGTCCGGCTCGTTCGCCGCCCGGCTGCGGACCCGGGAGAAGCGAGTTGGGATCCTGCTGCCGGACGATTGGATGAGGCCGTGTTGGACGGAGCCGACGCCGTCGTCAACCTCTCCGGCGCGGGCATAGGCGACCGTCGTTGGACGAAAGAGCGCATCCGGGAAATCAAGGATTCGCGTTTGCTGGCCACCAAGACCCTGACCGCTGCCATGGGACGCCTGGATACTCCGCCAACCACCTTCCTGAGCCAGTCCGCTTCCGGATATTACGGTGGCTCACGCATCACTCAACTTCGCGAGGATTCCGGAGCCGGCAAGGGGATGCTGGCGGCATTGTGCGTCGATTGGGAGGCTGCCGCCCACACGGCTCCCGCTGGGGTTCGGGTGGTAACTCCCCGGACGGGCGTCGTACTGAGCGCCGACGGCGGAGCATTGGGGCCGCTCCTGCCCCTCCTCAAGTGGGGCGTGGGCGGGCCTTTGGGCAATGGCCGCCAATACTGGCCGTGGATCTCCCTCGTGGATGAAGTCGCCGCCCTCGAACACCTGCTCGTCTCGTCAATCGAAGGACCGGTCAATGTTTGCGCTCCCGAAAGCGCGGACGTCAATGCGATCGTCGCCCAGCTTGCCGCGGCCTTCCACCGGCCGGCCTTCCTACGGGTTCCCGCGCCCGCCCTCAAGCTTGCCTTGGGTGCCCATCTGGCTGAAGAACTTGTCCTCGCAAACCAGCGCATGGAACCGGCGCGTCTGGCCGATTCCGGGTTCAGCTGGCAGCATCCGGCCTTGGCGGACGCTGCACGTTGGGTGGCCGGCAACAGCAAGTAATCGCGGAAGCCAGCTATGAGTCCTTGCCCAGGATCTCACTGGCCAGGATCTCACTGATGCGCCACGCGCCCGATACACGGACCAACACCACTTTGAGATTTTGCCGTTTGCCGGGCGGAACCAAGCGCACCGCTTTTCCTGCCCGGTCCTGCTCCTCGTAGGCGGAGGTTTCCACGGTGACGGCAAGGTTTGCGCGATCCTGGACGGGAGGACTTTCCGCTTGGATGGAGGGCAGGCTCGACGAAAATCCTGCAAGGACCAGACCCGCGCCCTCCAGCCCGTCCGCGATCTTCCGGTCCGCGGCGGCAGCGGCAGAGCCCTCCACATTGACGTGTTCGAGCAATTCGACCCTTCCGGTGCTGAACGCCGCATCGCGGGCCTCCGACAAGGCGCGGAGGGCTTCCACAGGGTCCTCCCCTCGAATCCGTTCGATTATGCCGTGTGGCAGGCCGGCGCTTGCTGCCGGGCCGTCGCTGTTCCTCGAACCGTTATCCGGCAGCGGCTTCTCCGCGGGTCGCTCCGAAGAGGCGGGGACCGACGTCGGGTCCTGCCCTGGATTCCCCGCCTCGGTTCCCCTATCCCCCGTCCACCACAGGGTCGCCGTCCCGAGCGCGACCAGCACCGCCAGGCCAAGCACCCCCCGCCCCAGTACCACACGACCCATTACCCGCCGGCCCAGTGCCGCAGGACGAGGTGCCCCACGACGAGGTGCCCCGCGACCCATTGCCTCCGGACCGAACGGCCGGCGGCCCGGGGCCGAGTCCCGGGATTTACGGGTCAACCGGGTGTGGGCCGGATTCCTTCGTTGTCCTGAAAGTCGGGTCCGGATACTGCGGTACATCGTGCGGCAAGCCCCCTCGCGGTTCGAAGTCGCCCGACGCGTTATCAGATCCGGAATCACGGTCTCGTGTACCGAGTTGGACAAGTCCACCGGCATCGCGGCAGCACTCCTATACACCGCGACGCCCAACTCTGCGGCTGTGGGGCGTTGCTGCCGGTCCGGATGCAGGCCGGCCTCCAAAGCCGCCGAGAGCGCTGCGGGCACCTCCGGCACGAGCAGGGTCAGCGGTGGCCGCTTGTCGGCAATATTCGGGGCGGAGCCCGTGAGGCAATACCAGCCAAGCGCGGCGAGGGCATAGGTATCCCGTTCGGGTTCCAGCTCCGGGCGCCCTTCGGCAGAGGGGGCGGGATCTGAAAATCCAGGCGTGACCACGTCCGGAACGCCGGTGGCGTCACCCAACATGCGGGACATCCCCAGGTCCGCCAAGAGCGGCTTGCCTTGGGCAGTAAAGAGGACGTTTCCGGGTGCGACATCGGAATGGGTCAAACCCTGGCGATGAAGGTATGACAGGGCCTGCGCTATCGGAGCCAGGATCGTCACTGTCTCCCCCACGGTCAAGCGTCCCCTGCTGGACACCAGCTGGCCCAGTGAACCCCCACCGGCGTAGTCCATGACCAGGCCCAAAGCGCCGTCGAAGGCCCCGGCCAGCTGCACTGTGCCATGCACTTTCACGAGGTGCTCGTGGTCCAGCCGGGACAGAAGTCCTACTTCCCGCGACATCGGCGATTCGGTTTCCGGCAGCTCCGAACCATCCATGCGCTCCATCCATCCGCTCAAGGGGCACTTCACAGCGACGTTCTGTCCCGTACGCTGCCGGATAGCGAGCCAGACGGTGGCATGGCCTCCCCGCCCCAGTTCCCGGACCAGGACGAATCCGGGTATTTCAGGCTGGGGCGTATCCACTGGCATTGAGGAGCTTCCTGCGTGGTCCTGGCTATTCGGCCCCGGCGAAAGAGTATCCATGACTCAAGAGATACCGGAATTCCCGAATTGGCGCAGAAGTTATCCACAGGACGTGATCGAGGATCGCCATCCAGCCGAGTACGACTGAGAGCTTGACCACAAAATCATGGCCTGCGTCCACCGGGGTCTAAGCTTGTGCCCATGACTCTTGAGTTTTCACAGCTGGGTCTTGCCCCGGATTTCGTTGATTACATGCAGGGCTGGGACATCCAGCGCGAACTCCACAACAAGGTTGTTGCCGGCGAGAAACCCAGCACTGTCCTGCTCCTCGAGCACGCTGCCGTCTACACTGCCGGCAAGCTCACGGAAGACCACGAACGCCCGTTTGACGGCACGCCCGTGGTGCCCGTGGACAGGGGCGGCAAGCTGACGTGGCACGGGCCTGGGCAGTTGATCGCCTATCCCATCCTCAAGCTGAAGAACCGCGCCGGAATCCGCGATTACGTCGAGCGCCTCGAAGCAGTCATGATCGCCATCATGGAGGACTACGGAATCAAGGCCACGCGGGTCAAGGGCAGGGCCGGCGTATGGGTCCTTGCCGACGACAAAGGCCCGGACCGCAAGATCGCCGCGATCGGCATCCGCGTCCTGGACGGCGTCACGATGCACGGAGTGGCCATCAACTGCAGCAACGACCTCGCCCCCTACGCACAAATCATCGCGTGCGGCATCACCGACGCGAGCGTCACCACCATGTCCATCGAAACCGGCCGGACCATCAACCCGGCCGATATTGTTGAACGCTTCAAAGAAGAGTTCAACAAGCACGAAGAAGCACTCGTCTCCAGCCCCGAAGGAGCAATCCAGTGACCCTGGCACCTGAAGGCCGTAAGTTGCTGCGTGTCGAGCAGCGCAACAAGGCCGTCCCGGTTGAACGCAAGCCCGAGTGGATCAAGGCCAAGGTCCAGATGGGCCCGGAATTCGTGGGCCTGAAGAACCTGGTGAAAAAAGAAGGCCTGCACACCGTGTGCGAGGAAGCCGGCTGCCCGAACATCTTCGAATGCTGGGAAGACAAGGAAGCAACCTTCCTGATCGGCGGCTCCGAATGCACCCGCCGCTGCGACTTCTGCCAGATCGACACCGGCAAACCCTCCCCCCTGGACCGCTTCGAACCCACCAAGGTCGCCCGCTCCGTCCAGGCCATGAACCTGCGCTACGCCACCGTCACCGGCGTCGCCCGCGACGACCTGGCAGACGAAGGCGTCTGGCTCTACGCCGAAACCGTGCGCAAAATCCACGAACTGAACCCCGGCACCGGCGTGGAACTGCTCATCCCCGACTTCTCCGGCAACCCCGAGCACATCGCCGCGATCTGCGACTCCGCCCCCGAAGTATTCGCGCACAACGTCGAAACCGTGCCCCGCATCTTCAAACGCATCCGCCCCGCGTTCCGGTACGACCGCTCCCTGGACGTCATCACCCAGGGCCGCAACCTGGGCATGGTCACCAAGTCCAACCTCATCCTGGGCATGGGCGAAACCCGCGCCGAGATCTCCGAAGCCCTCGCGGACCTGCACGCGGCCGGCTGCGACCTGATCACCATCACCCAGTACCTGCGCCCCTCCGAACGCCACCTGCCCGTGGACCGCTGGGTCAAACCCCAGGAATTCGTCGAGCTCGCCACCGAAGCCGAAGAACTGGGCTTCCTCGGCGTCATGTCCGGACCCCTCGTGCGCTCCTCCTACCGCGCCGGACGCCTCTGGGCCACCGCCATGCGCAAAAAAGGCCGCGACATCCCCGCGCATCTTGCCCACATCGCCGACGGCATCCAGGACTCCGGCACCACCCGCCAGGAAGCCCGCACCCTCCTCAACCACGGAGCGTAGGGCAAAGACCGTATAAGGGCGCGGTGCATGTATAAGAGAAGCGCGGATAAACAGCCCGCCGCGTGACGCCTGCAAAAGCACAGTCAAAGGACCGGATACCGGAGAAATCCGGAGTCCGGTCCTTTGTCGCAAATCACGTAGAATTAAGGAACTATGGCGAAATCCCCTGATTCCAGCAAGTCGACAACATCGGCTGCCGACGCTCCCAAGCGCGGCTTGTTTTCCCGCAAGCCCAAGGAAGCCAAGGCCAAGAAGCCGAGCCAGCTGAAGCAGATCGGCGAGGTCTTCAAGATGACCCGCCGCAATGACCCGATTGTCGAGTGGCTCATGCTGCTGGCGTTCCTCGGCGTTGTTGCAATCAGCCTTATTATCGGCCTCATCCTGAACAACTGGATCACGGGCCTGATCATCGGCATTCCTTTGGGCTTGCTGGCAGCTGTATTCATCCTCTCGCGCCGAGCAGAGCGTGCCGCGTTCGCCCAGATCGAGAACCAGCCAGGCGCTTCCGGTGCTGCCTTGGGTACCCTGCGCCGCGGTTGGATCACTGAAGACCAGCCCGTTGCCGTCAACCCGCGCACCCAGGACGCCGTCTTCCGCGCAATCGGCCGTCCCGGCGTCGTCCTGGTGACTGAGGGACCTTCGCACCGGGTCAAGCCGCTCGCCGAGGCCGAGCGGAAGAAGCTTTCCCGCATCCTTCCGAACGTGACTGTCCACGTGATCGAGAGTGGCCGCGGCGAAGGCCAGGTGCCCATCAGCCAGATCGCAAAGACCATGAACAAGTACAAGAACGAGCTCACCAAAACGGAAGTCAGCGCAGTCAGCAAGCGGATCTCCTCGCTCGGAACGCGGCTCCCGATCCCGAAGGGCATCGACCCCTACAAGGCACGCCCGGACCGCAAGGCAGCCCGCGGACGCTAACGCATCCACACGAACAAACTAGAAACCGCCCGGTTCCCAAGCCGACCAGAAAGCATTTCTGGCGTTTGGGAACCGGGCGGTTCTCTTATCCCGCGGAACTACATGCGGATGAGGATCGTGTTCATGGCTTTGTCGTGAAGGCCGCGCTGGTCGGGATCGAAAACCACGGCCGGGATCACGAGGCACAGCAGGAGCGTCCTCACGAATGCCGCCAGAGGACCCGCAGGATAGCCGCCGAGTCGCACTACGTGGATTCCCGCAACCCTGTGTCCGATGCTGTAACCAAGAGTGCCGATAAGGAGGATTTGCTCTACGGCAAAAACTGCAAGCGTGGCCCACTGGTTTCCGCCGAACGCGAAGTTGCTGATCACCAGGGCGACAACCCAGTCGATGCAGATCGCCAGGATCCGCCTGCCGGCGCGGGCCATGGAGCCCGGACCCGATTCGGGCAAGCCAAGCCGTTCCCCCGGATATTTGGAAATTCCGGATGTGTCCGGCCCTGTAAGCCATGAACCAAGGTCTTTGCGATCTACCACATTTCAAGCTTAATGCCTCACCAAGGCCGGTTTGACGGTGCATTGGACCGGGGCAAGTTGATTGCCCGATTTCACGGGCGAGGACCACATAGAGGAATGACATGGACCGTCCACGCGATAGACCAGTAGCGTTAACATCGCAGGTGGTTCTGTAACCTGCTCGAAACAATACTGACACCCCCGGGAAATCCCCTTTCCCTAGGGTGGTAAAAGTTGCCAGCCACCGCAACAGGGATGCTTTTTTGTTTTCCTGCCACCGGTTTGCGCTGGATCAGACGGCCTGAGTGCCCGTTACCTGTATGCGATAGGAGCATAGATGTTCAAGACTGCGGACGAAGTCCTCAAGTTCATCAAAGACGAAGACGTTAAGTTCGTCGATATCCGCTTCACCGATCTTCCGGGCGTCCAGCAGCACTTCAACGTGCCCGCCAAGAGCGTCGACGCTGACTTCTTCGTCAACGGCCAGCTCTTTGACGGATCCTCCATCCGCGGTTTCCAGGGCATCGCAGAGTCTGACATGCAGCTCATCCCGGACGTCACCACGGCTTTCATCGATGCTTTCCGCGTCGAGAAGACCCTCGCCCTGAACTTCTCCATCGTGAACCCGCGTACGGGCGATCCTTACCACCGCGACCCCCGCGGTGTTGCCGAGAAGGCTGAGGCTTACCTCGCTTCCACCGGCATCGCGGACACCGCGTTCTTCGCCCCCGAGGCCGAGTTCTACGTTTTCGACAACGTACAGTTTGAGTCCTCCCCGCAGGGTTCCTTCTACAAGGTCGACTCCATTGAAGCTCCGTGGAACACGAGCCGCGAAGAAGAAGGCGGCAACCTCGGCTACAAGACCCCGTTCAAGGGTGGCTACTTCCCGGTTGCCCCGGTTGACCACCAGGCCGACCTCCGCGACGCCATGTGCATCGCCTTGGACGAAGCAGGCCTCGAGGTCGAGCGTTCGCACCACGAAGTCGGTGCCGCCGGCCAGGCTGAGATCAACTACAAGTTCACCACCCTGGTGCACGCTGCTGACGACCTGCAGAAGTTCAAGTACGTCATTAAGAACACCGCATGGGAATACGGCAAGTCGGTAACCTTCATGCCGAAGCCGATCTTCGGTGACAACGGCTCGGGCATGCACTGCCACCAGTCCCTGTGGAGCAACGGCGAGCCGCTGTTCTACGACGAGAAGGGTTACGCCGGCCTTTCGGACACCGCGCGTTGGTACATCGGCGGCCTGCTGAAGCACTCCAGCGCAGTCCTCGCCTTCACCAACCCGACCGTCAACTCGTACCGTCGCCTGGTCAAGGGCTTCGAAGCTCCGGTCAACATGGTTTACTCGCAGGGTAACCGCTCTGCCGGTATCCGCATCCCGATCACCGGTTCCAACCCGAAGGCCAAGCGCATCGAGTTCCGCGCTCCGGACCCCGCCTCGAACCCGTACCTGGCCTTCGCTGCACAGCTCATGGCCGGCATCGACGGCATCCGCAACCGCATCGAACCCCCGGCACCGATCGACAAGGACCTCTACGAGCTCCCCGCCGAGGAAGCCAAGGACATCCCCAAGGCTCCGGGTTCGCTTGAGGAAGCCCTCGATGCCCTGCGCGAGGACAACGAGTTCCTCCAGGCCGGTGGCGTGTTCACCCAGGACCTGATCGACACCTGGATCGAGTACAAGTACGAGAACGAAATCCGCCCGCTCTCCTTGCGCCCGAACCCCTACGAGTTCGAGCTCTACTACGGCGTCTAGTCCCTGACCGCCGCCGGTTCACGAACAGTGGCTCCCACCCAACGGTGGGAGCCACTGCCGTTTAAGTCGTTCAACGGGTGCCCGATCGCCTCGGAACCTCGAAGGCCCGATACATCGTCCTCTGTGGTCCGGCGGACCCGCCCAAGAACCGGCCGGTCTCGGTGAAACCGGCGTTTTCGTACGCGGAACGGGCTGCCGGATTCGCTTCGTTGACGGAGAGTACGACGCCGGCCTGGCCGCCGCCCAGCCTGGCTGTCAGCTTCAGCGATTCCCGGACAGCGGCGGCCGCCGCTGCGGAGCCCAGGCCCCTCCCCTGGCGACGACGGTCGATCACGAAGCCCCGCAGCAACCAGGCCGATCCGTCGTCGGGCCACCCCGCGAGGGTGGCGGCTCCCGACTGCAAGGTGAGGACGCCGACGGCAGCACCGGCCGCCTCAATGAGGTACGGCTGCCGGCTGTCATCCTGGAGGCCCGCGAACATCATCTTGAAGGGGTCGCCGACGAAGCTTTCCTGGCCCGGAGCCAGTTCCATCTTGGCGGCCTCGCCCAGCTTGATGGCTAGCGCATCGTCGTCAATGCCCTTCAGGGGAATCAGCCACACTATCTCAGCCATTCTCAGTGCCTGGCGATTTCACTGGCCGTAGAACTGCTTTTCGAACACCGCCCGTGCCCGACGACTTAAACGCAAGTAGTCTTCTTCGAACACTCGGGCCTGCCCGGGGGCGTAGCCGCACCAGCGGGCCACCGATTCCAAGTCCCGCCTCGAGGCCGGCAGGACGTCGGAAGACCGGCCCGTGCAAATGACGTTCGCTGAGCGGATCCGGCTAGCGAGGCGCCACGCTTCGCGCAACAGGGCTGCTTCGCCCTTCGGTATGAGTCCCAGGGTGCGGATTGCGTCAAGGGCTTCCAGGGTTGACGTCGTCCTGAGTTGCGGGTGCTTAGCTGCATGCTGAAGTTGAAGCAACTGCACCAGCCACTCAACGTCGCTCAGTCCGCCCCTGCCAAGCTTCACATGCCGCGCGGGATCGGCACCACGGGGCAATCTCTCGGATTCCACCCGGGCTTTGATTCGACGGATTTCCCGGACATCGGTGTCGGCTAGCGAATCCGGGTAGCGGATGGGATTGATGAGCCGGAGGAATGCCGTCGCCACGGCATCGGACCCGGCCATAGGTTGTGCCCGCAGCAGCGCTTGCGCTTCCCAGATGAGCGACCACCGCCGGTAATACTCCGCGTAAGACTCGATGGAGCGGACCATGGCGCCGTTCTTCCCCTCAGGGCGAAGATCCGCGTCCACTGTCAGGACCCGCTCAGCCCGGATGGCCGGTTTGAGGGGCTGGGTCAGCAACGTGGAAATGTGTCCCACGATGGCACGTGCTTGCTGCTGCGCTTCATCATCGCCCACCCCCGGCAGTGCCCGGTGGACATACATGACATCGGCGTCCGAGCCGTAGCCGATTTCGCGCCCTCCCTGCCTGCCCATCGCGACTACGAGCACCTGGGTCTTGAGTGGTCCTTCCGCGGAGACGATGCCTTCGGCAACGTGGAGGGCGCCCAGAACCGCCGCCCGGTCGACGTCGGCCAGGGCGGTCCCCACTGCGTCCTGTTCGACGAGCCCGGAGCTGTCCGCGATGGCTATCCGGAGGATCTCGCGACGGCGGATGAGCCGGATGAGCCGCATCGCGTTCTCGGGCTCGGCGTGGCGAGACATCTTTGATTGGATTTCCTGCCACTGGGCCTCGAAGCCAAGGGGTATCAGGTCCTTGTCCGTCCCCAGCCAGGCGACGGATTCCGGTGAAACCTCCAAGAGGTCGGCAATCAATCGGGAGTTCGAGAGCATGTGGCAAAGCCGCTCGGCCGCCGCCTGGGAGTCGCGTAGCATCCCGAGGTACCAGTGGGTGGTGCCCAGGGCTTCGCTGACCCGGCGGAAGGCGAGCAGGCCGGCGTCGGGATCCACGCCTTCGGCGAGCCAGCCGAGAAGGATGGGAAGAAGCTGCCGCTGCAAAGCGGCCCGGCGGCTCACGCCCGCGGTCAACGCTTCAATGTGTCGCATTGCGCCCTGCGGGTCGCGGTAGCCGAGTGCGGCGAGGCGCCCCTGTGCTGCTTCCGGGGTAAGTTTGGCGTCCTCGGTGCTCAGCTTCGCGGCAGTGTTCAGGAGTGGACGGTAGAAGATGCGGTCGTGAAGCTCCCGCACTGAGCGTTTGGTTTTCTGCCAGGTCTCCACGAGGGCGTCAGGGTGCGGCCGGCCGGTGGAAAACGGTCCGAGAACCGCTTTGGCCAGGAACCGCAAGGACTCCTGGCTGGTGGGCATCAAGTGTGTGCGGCGCATCTGGAACAACTGGATTCGGTGCTCCAGGACACGCAAGTACCGATAGGCCGCGTCGAAGGCCGCAGCGTCCACCCTGCCAATGTAACCGCCCGCGGACAACGCAGAGATCGCAGACGTGGTGTCGCGGCAACGCAATGTCTCATCCGATTTGCCGTGAACGAGCTGCAAGAGCTGGACTGTGAATTCGACATCGCGAAGCCCACCGGGACCCAGCTTGATTTGGCGCTGTTCTTCGGCGGGCGCGATGTTGTTCGTGACCCGCCGCCGCATGGCTTGAACGGACTCCACGAAGCCTTCCCTGCCCGCCGAAGCCCAGACGAGGGGCTGGACGGCCTGCTCGTAGCGTGCCCCGAGGTCTTTGTCGCCGGCGATGGTCCGTGCTTTGAGGAGCGCCTGGAATTCCCAGCTTTCAGCCCATTTCGCGTAATAGCTCAAGTGCGACGGCAGGGTCCGGACCAGCGGACCCGATTTCCCCTCGGGTCGAAGGTTCGCATCGACTTCCCACAGCCCGGGTTCGGTTCCGGTCGAGGAAATGGCGCGGGAAATACCGGCTGCCAGAACCGTTCCGATCGTCGCCGCCCTGGCGTCCTCGAGCCCGGGCGCTTCAATGACGTAGATGACGTCGACGTCGGAAATGTAGTTGAGTTCGCGGGCGCCGCATTTGCCCATGCCAATGACAGAGAGCCCGACGGCGGCAACTTCGGCGGCGTCGAAGGAACCGGCGGCTTCGGCCCTGGCTACCGCCAAAGCGGCTTCGATCGCCGCGCCGGCGAGGTCCGCCAGCTCGGCGCCCACCGCGGGCATGAAGTCCTGGGGGCTCGCTGCGCACAAGTCCTTGATGGCCAGCTCGGTGAGGCCCCGCCGATAGGCCGTCCGGAGGGCAGCGTACGCGGCCGCGCCTGTCATTCCGGCAACAGGCCGGGGCGAGTTGGGGTCGGCCTGGACGGAACGCAGCAGCTTCATCCTCAACTCACCGGCGTCGGCCGGCATGGGCTCCGGACTGGCACGGACGTCGAACACGTCCAGGTGTTCCGGATGCCGGATGAGGAACTCCCCCAAAGCCTCCGACGCCCCGAGCAAGCGGTAAAGCGGCTCGCTCCGGTCCGTGTCCTCCCCCGCCAGTTGCCTGAGGCTTGGGTGCTTCTCGATGAGCCGGACGAGGGATTGGAGTGCGGTGTCCGGGTTGGCACTGAGGTGCAAGCCGGCAAAGATCGTTTCCTGCTCAATGCCCTCGAGCTCAGGCGCAGCCAGGAACCGCTCACCCTTCTCAAGATCGCTGAAGCCGGCCGAGATGAGCCGGCGGGCCAGGCTCACACTCACGGTCTAGAGAATGCCGAGGTTGCGCTTGAGCTCGTAAGGCGTGACTTGGAGGCGGTAGTCCTGCCATTCCGCGCGCTTGTTCCGCAGGAAGTGGTCGAAGACCTGCTCGCCAAGGATGTCTGCCACAAGCTCCGAATCCTCCATGGCCCGGATGGCATCATGAAGGCTCGCCGGCAGCGGAGCGTGGCCCATCGCCTTGCGTTCAGCGGAGGTCAGCGACCAGACGTCGTCTTCGGCGGCGGCGGGAAGCTCGTACCCTTCCTCGATGCCCTTAAGGCCGGCGCCAAGCAGCACGGCGTAAGCAAGATAGGGGTTCGTGGCCGAATCGATGCCACGGTATTCGATCCTGGCGGACTGGCCCTTGCCCGGCTTGTACAGGGGAACACGGACCAGCGCGGAGCGGTTGTTGTGGCCCCAGCTCAAATAGCTCGGAGCTTCCCCGCCGCCCCAGAGCCGCTTGTACGAATTGACGAACTGGTTGGTGACGGCAGTGAATTCCGGTGCGTGCCGGAGGATGCCGGCAATGAATTGCCGGGCGCTGCGTGACAACTGGAACTCGGCCCCCGCTTCATAGAAGGCGTTCGTGTCGCCTTCGAACAAGGAGAAGTGCGTGTGCATGCCGGACCCCGGGTGGTCCGTGAAGGGCTTTGGCATGAAGGTGGCGTAGGTGCCTTGCTGTAGTGCCACTTCCTTGATGACCGTGCGGAACGTCATGATGTTGTCCGCCGTCTGGAGGGCGTCCGCGTAGCGAAGGTCGATCTCGTTCTGGCCCGGCCCACCTTCGTGGTGGCTGAACTCCACGGAGATCCCCACGGACTCAAGCATGGTGACCGCGGTACGCCGGAAATCCTGGGCCACGCCGCCGGGCACGTGGTCGAAGTACCCGCCTTCGTCGACCGGTACGGGAACGCCATTGGGATCGAGGTCCTGGGACTTCAAGAGGTAGAACTCGATCTCAGGGTGCGTGTAGCACGTGAACCCCATGTCCGCCGCCTTGGCTAGCGTGCGCTTAAGAACATTCCGGGGATCGGCCGCGGATGGCTCGCCGTCCGGAGTGAGGATGTCGCAGAACATCCTGGAGGTCTGCTCGGTCTCACCGCGCCAGGGCAGGATCTGGAAAGTGGAGGGATCGGGCTGGGCCAACATGTCGGATTCGAACACGCGGGCGAGTCCCTCAATAGCGGAACCGTCGAAACCCAGACCCTCTTCGAAGGCGCCTTCTACTTCCGCGGGAGCCAGCGCGACCGATTTCAGGGAACCGACGACGTCGGTAAACCACAAGCGTACGAAGCGCACATCACGCTCTTCGATAGTTCGCAGAACGAACTCTTGCTGGCGGTCCATGGGGCCTCTTTTCCGGGTCAACGTCCAGGCCGTCGGTTCACGCATTAACGCCGACGGCAACTCAGCATTCACTCTACTAAGCATTGGGCCGGAATGGCGGCACAGCAGATCCGCGTAACACAGCGTTTACAAATGCCCGGCCGTCGTTCGCTCCGGTGGCTAGGACGGCCGCCACCGCATACGCTCTACTCATGGCCCCAAGCAACAGTTCCGATTCCAGCATGCCCTCAGAAGTCCCTGCCCCTTACGGGACCGGACCCACGGCGGGAAACCCGGCGGGCGCACTCGCTCCAAAGCCCGTTGCCAGGGTTCGCACGCACCACCTCCAGCAAGCCAAGGCCAAGGGCGAGCGCTTTGCGATGCTGACCGCCTACGAGCAGTACACCGCTGAAATCTTCGACCAAGCCGGCATCGACGTCCTGCTAGTTGGCGATTCCGCCTCCAACAACGTGTTCGGCAACGAAACCAGCCTCCCGGTAACTGTGGACGAACTTCTGCCGTTGTGCCGTGCCGTGTCCCGCTCCGCCAAACGGGCCCTGGTTGTGGCCGACCTTCCTTTCGGCAGCTATGAGGTATCACCGGAACAAGCCGTAGCAACTGGAGTGAGGTTCCTGAAGGAGGGCCTCGCCCACGGAGTGAAAATCGAAGGCGGCGCTTTCTACGCCGGAACTGTCCGGGCAATGGTCCAGGCGGGCATTCCGGTGATGGCGCACATTGGCTTCACCCCGCAGAGCGAACACTCGTTGGGCGGTTACCGGGTCCAGGGTCGCGGTGACGACGCTGCCCGCCTCATCGAGGACGCGGTCGCCCTCGCCAACGCGGGCGCCTTTTCGGTCCTGATGGAAATGGTCCCGGCGGAAACTGCGGCCGCCGTCGACGCCGCGATCGATGTCCCCACGATCGGGATCGGCGCCGGCAACGCAACTACCGGCCAGGTCCTGGTCTGGCAAGACATGGCAGGCTTGCGCGGTGGCAAGATGGCCAAATTCGTCAAGCAATACGCAGACCTTCGGACGACACTGAGCGACGCGGCAAAGTCCTACGCCGACGACGTCAGGTCCGGCCAGTTCCCCGGGCCGGAGCACTCATTCTGAGGACTTAGTCCTCGTCGTCCTTATCCCAGGCTTCGTTGCGGGCCTTGACCTTTTCCAGGGCCTCTTCCGCTTCCTTGCGCGTCTTGTAGGGTCCGATCAGTTGTGTCCAATCAGACAACGCGTCTTCTTCGACCTGGTGCGTCTTGACGTTGTACCAGTACTCCGCCACTTTTCCTCCTCAGCCCACCCGCCGTAACCTAGGCCGCGCCACTTGGCTCTTGGCCGCCTTTGTTACTTGCGTCTCGTGCGTCCCTTATATGATCAATCTATGCCTTCTCCCGCTCCGACCGCACCCACCGGCACGCTTACCCGAGGAACCGTCAGCCCGCGGCTGGACGTACCCGCGTCCATCCCGCGCCCGGAGTACGTCGGCAAACCGGGCCCGGCGAAGTTCACGGGTTCCGAGGTCAAATCGTCCGAGACCATCGAGAAGATCCGCATTGCCGGAAAGATCGCGGCACAGGCGATTGTCGAGGTCGGGAAGCACATTGTCCCCGGAGTGACCACGGACCAGCTCGACCGGATCGGGCACGAGTTCCTCCTCGACAACCATGCCTACCCGTCCACGCTGGGGTACCGGGGTTTCCCCAAGTCGTTATGTTCCTCGCTCAACGAGGTCATCTGCCACGGCATCCCGGACACCACGGTGGTCCAGGACGGCGACATTATCAACATCGACATCACGGCGTATATCAACGGCGTCCACGGCGACACCAACTACACCTTCCTCGTCGGGGATGTGGACGAGGAGTCGCGCCTGTTGGTCGAACGGACACAGGAATCGCTCAACCGGGCCATCAAAGCGGTGGCCCCCGGACGTGAGATCAACGTGATCGGCCGGGCGATCGAGTCATATGCGAAACGGTTCGGCTACGGCGTGGTCCGCGATTTCACCGGCCATGGCGTCGGGGAAGCATTCCACACCGGCCTGATCATTCCCCACTACGACGCCGCGCCCGCGTACAACACTGTGATCGAGGCGGGAATGGTGTTCACAATCGAGCCGATGCTCACCCTTGGCACCGTCGAATGGGACATGTGGCCCGATGACTGGACAGTCGTCACCCGCGACCACAAGCGGACTGCACAATTTGAGCACACCCTGCTGGTCACCGAGACCGGCGCCGAAATACTGACCCTTCCATAGCTACCCCGGAAGGTCACTTGGCAGCATTAGCCTGCTGAACCATGCCCACCCCTCCTGCCATGAACGGAAACGCATTGACCAAGAAGGATGAGAAGTTTCACAAGCACGGACCATTGATCGGCATTGATGTTGGTGGCACCGGCATCAAGGGCGGCATCGTCGACCTCAAGAAGGGCAAGCTGGTCGGCGACCGTCTTCGCATCCTGACGCCGCAGCCGTCCACGCCGGAAGCTGTCGCCGAGGTCATCGCGCAGATCGTCGAGGATTTGTCCACCCGGCCGGATGCGCCGGCCCCCGGATCTCCCGTGGGCGTGACGTTCCCCGGAATCATCCAGCACGGCGTGGTGCGTTCCGCCGCGAACGTGGACAAGTCCTGGCTCAACACTGATATCGATTCGCTGCTCAGCAAGCGATTGGACCGGCCGGTCAAGGTCATCAACGACGCCGATGCGGCCGGTCTCGCCGAGGCCCGCTACGGTGCCGGCGAAGGCGTCGACGGCACCGTCCTGGTCATCACCCTCGGCACAGGCATCGGTTCGGCGTTCATCTTCAACGGCCAACTGGTCCCGAACGCGGAACTCGGCCACCTCGAAGTCGACGGCCACGACGCCGAGACGAAAGCATCCGCCGTCGCACGCGAGCGTGACGGACTGAGCTGGGAAGACTACAGCGTATTGCTGCAGCGGTACCTCTCCCACGTCGAGTTCCTCTTCTCCCCCGAACTCTTCATCATCGGCGGAGGCATTTCGAAGCGTTCGGATGAATACTTCCCGCACTTGTCCCTTCTGACGCCGATCGTCACGGCGGAGCTGAAGAACGACGCCGGGATCGTGGGCGCTGCGCTCGACATCGCGCTCCACCACAAGATCGCCAAGTAGCACGGTAACGTAACGGGCCGTCGTCGTCATCCAACGTACGACGGCGGCACCCGGCAACGCGGTGAAACGAACCGCGGCGGGTGCGAAAGAAGGCCGGTGGTGGTTGCGGCTTCCCCTCCGCTGCCACCACCGGAGCTAGATGGGGCTCTTTTCCGAGCTCTTGCCGTTGGAGCCGCCCTTGGCCGCGCTGGCAGCCTCATGGCGAAGGAGCGAGATAGCGGCCTCGAAGTCCTCCAAGGACTCAAAGGCCTGGTAGACGCTGGCAAAACGCAAATAGGCGACTTCGTCCAGCTTTTGGAGCGGCCCAAGGATAGCCAACCCGACCTCATGGGCATTGATTTCGGCTACACCGGAAGAACGGATGTTCTCTTCCACTTCCTGCGCCAGCATGGCGAGGTCGTCTTCGGTGACCGGCCTGCCTTGGCAAGCCTTGCGGACACCGTTGATGATCTTGATCCGGCTGAACGGCTCCCCCACGCCCGAACGCTTGATCACGGACAGGCTGGTGGTCTCCACAGTGGTAAACCGGCGTCCACATTCAGGACATTGACGCCGACGACGGATGGCTGACCCGTCCTCGGCCATCCGGCTGTCAACAACGCGCGAGTCAGGGTTACGGCAGAACGGACAATACACGCTGGCCTCCCTTGCTCGGTTCCGGCGCTGCTGTTGCGGAACCGGCCGCGGACGCAAAAGTGCCGGAAGTATGACTTCCGGCACCAGTTTACGGCGATTCCAGTCCTAATGCCAAGACTGTAATTACTATATGTAGTGGTGACCACCCAATATGTAGTGGTTCAGGCTCCCCTGAAACGGATCTTGACGGCATCACCGTGACCCGGAAGGTCTTCGGCATCCGCGAGGCTCACAATGTGCTTGCTCACCTCTTCAAGGGCATCCTTGCTGTAGTTGATCACCTGGACCGCGCGCAGGAAGGTTGTCACGTTGAGACCCGAAGAGAACGCAGCGGTACCGCTCGTGGGCAGGACGTGGTTCGAGCCCGCGCAGTAGTCCCCGAGGCTGACCGGGCTGTAGTTCCCCACGAAAATGGCACCCGCATTGCGTATCCTGGCAGCTACAGCGGCTGCGTCCGCCGTCATGATTTCCAAGTGCTCCGCAGCGTAGGCGTCGCACACCGCAACGCCCTGGTCCACGTCGTCCACCAACACGACGCCGGACTGGGGGCCGGACAAGGCAGTGGCGACCCGTTCGGCGTGCTTCGTGGTTCCCACCTGATACGCCAGCTCACGCTGGACGTTGGCGGCGAGTTCCTCGGAGTCCGTGATCAAGACAGATGCCGCTTTGGGATCGTGCTCGGCCTGGCTGATCAGGTCGGCGGCCACGAGGGCGGGGTGCGCCGAGGCGTCAGCAAGGATGGCGATTTCAGTGGTGCCGGCTTCGGAGTCGATTCCGACGACCCCCTTCACCAGGCGTTTTGCCGTGGCAACAAAGATGTTCCCAGGACCAGTCACGACGTCCACGGGTTCGATCGGCAACTCATGGTCGGCGCCGGGGATCCCGTAGGCGAACGAGGCAATGGCCTGTGCGCCACCGATGGCATAGACCTCGTCGATCCCCAGGAGTGCCGCAGCCGCGAGGATCGTGGGGTGGGGCAAGCCGCCGAATTCCTTCTGCGGCGGCGACGCGAGCGCGATCGAAGCCACCCCCGCCGCAAGGGCGGGAACTACGTTCATAATCACGGAGGAAGGGTAGACCGCCAGGCCACCCGGGACGTACAGGCCAACACGGCCTACTGGGACCCAGTTCTGGCTGACGACGGCGCCATCGCCCAATTGCACATCGACGTTTGCGGGCTTTTGGCCTTCGGCGAAGCGCCGCGCGCGGCTGATGGACTCCTCGAGGCCGGCACGGACGGCCGGATCCAGGTTTTCCAAGGCGTCGGCAAGGGCAGCGGCCGGCACACGCGGGTGGGATTGTTCAACGCCGTCGAAGGCCAGGGCCAATTCACCCAATGCCGCAAAACCCCGGGAACGGACGGCCGAAATGATGTCCAGAACCTTCTGTTCGGCGTCCGCCATCGTCTGATGCTTGGCCCGCGGCACAGCGGCACGCAATTCGGCCAAGGTGAGCGAGCGTCCGCGCAGGTCGATGCGGCGGAAGTCCACGGGGCGGGAAGCAGCGTTGGTCGTGTTCTCGGAAGAAATGGTCACCCGACCATTTTACGGGGCATCCCGCTGTTCCTCCGGCTGCCTGCCCATCAGGCCGAAAAGAGTCAGGAGGAAGGAGACCAAGGCCGTCGCACCAGGCCACAACAGGAGGGCCGCCGTCGCGCGCAGGGAGAAGCCGTCGGAACCGTTGGCCGCCGGCCCCCACCATTGCGCTGAGAGCAGGCCCACTTGCCAGGCGACGAGCGCGCCGACGAGGCCGCCCACTACCGCCAGTATGACGCGCGCTCCTTGGCCCGGCTTGCGGATCCGGGCGTCAAGGAGAATGGCCGTGAAACAGCCGGCAAGGAGGCAGAGTCCGGCCAGGACGAGGTCGCGGGGTAGCCGGCCATCGGAATCGGTTGGATCCGCGAGTGCGTGGTTTCCGGAGACCAGGTTGAGCCCACCGGGGGCCAATACCCACCAAGCAAGTCCCAGAGCGATCCCGGATGCCGCCGGTACCGCGAGCCACAACCACCATTTACGGTCCCGGCTGTCCGTGGCTGGCGCGGACTCAAGAAGGTCTGGTGTCTGCTTGGTCATGACACAAACATTAACAAACGTTTCCGGACGCTCAATACGCGGCCGCACGGCGCAGCAGCGGAATACGCTGAAGGCACGGGCGTTAATACCATTTGATGGCAAAAGGCTATGCAGGAGAACGGTCAAAGTGACGTTGGACAGATCGGCTTTTGAAGCCACGTTCAAGCAAATGTTCCGTCGGCATGCCGCCGGAGTCGCCATCATCACTGCCAACCTGGACGGCAAACCATTCGGCTTCACAGCGACGTCGGTGGCATCCTTGTCCGCGGAGCCGCCACGGTTCACCTTCAATATGTCCCGCAGTTCCAGTTCCTGGCCGGCCATAGCCAATTCGAGCTACATCGGATTGCACATGCTCGGGCGCGAGAACCAGGCACTGGCCGACCGGTTTTCCCGCACGCAGGAACGGTTCGAAGGCGACCATTGGGAACCGGGTCCCTTCGACGTGCCGGTCCTGAAGAACGTGGCGGGCTGGCTCATCGGCAAGATCCAGATGCGGCTGTCCTTCGAGAACAACGCGATCGTAGTGGTGGAAGTTGTCGACGGCTTGGTCGGCGACGACGACACTCCCCTTCTCTACCACTCCGGTTCCTACAGCCAACCCGTCCCGCTCGACTACGAAATCTGACCCGGGCGGGTCACCCGTCCAGGCAAGTGGGTCCCAGAAGCACCTTCAGGTCCCCGAAGAGCGAGGGCGTCGGATTCACGCGCAAGTGCACCGGCAAGCCCATGACTTCCACTTTCGAATCGCCCTGCAAATGCAGCCTTACCTCCGAGTTGCCCCGGTGGGTGTTCAAGACATCGCCGAGGTCGGTAACGACCGCTTCCGTGGCCTTGTACGTGGGCATCGTGATGACCAGCGGACCGCTTGTGCTCTCGCTCAGGTCGGGAACCGAAAGCTCCATGCAGTTCAAAGTCACCGCGCCGTCGTCGCGCCGCTGCAGGCGGCCCTTGACCACGACAATGAGGTCTTCCGCCAGGACCGAAGCGATCGGGCCATAGACCTGGCCGAAGAACATGACCTCGATCGACGCGCCGAGGTCTTCGATTTCAGCCCGCGCATAAGCGTTGCCGCTTGCTTTCGCGATCCTGCGGCTTAGTGAGGTGATCATGCCCGCAATGGTGACGATGGCGCCGTCGTGCGGTCCGTCTTCACCAAGGATCGAGGTGATGGACTGCTCGGCATGCTGGCTCAAGAGGCCCTCGAGGCCCTGCAAGGGGTGGTCCGAGACGTAAAGCCCCAGCATGTCCCGCTCAAAGGCGAGCTTGTCCTTCTTTTCCCACTCCGGCAGGTCCGGGATCTCGGTGCTCAAGGAGGCTTGCGGCTCCTGGTCATCGATCCCGGCGAAGAGGTCGAACTGTCCGATCGCTTCGTTGCGCTTCAGGGTGATCACGGAGTCGATGGCTTCCTCATGGACCATCGCCAGGGCTCGGCGGTGGTGGCCGAGGGAGTCGAACGCCCCTGCCTTGATGAGGGATTCGATGGTTCGCTTGTTGCAGACCACGGCGGGCACCTTCATGAGGAAGTCCTTGAACGAACCGTAGGCGCCTTCGCTCTCGCGGGCCGCCACCATCGCCTCCACCACGTTGACGCCGACGTTGCGGATGGCGCCCATGCCGAAGCGGATATCGCTTCCCACAGGCGTGAAGTTGAGGCTGGACTCGTTGACGTCCGGCGGAAGCACGGTGATGCCCATGCGGCGGCACTCGTTGAGGTAGATCGCAGACTTGTCCTTGTCATCGCCCACCGACGTCAACAGGGCCGCCATGTACTCCGGCGCGTAGTGCGCCTTCAGGTACGCCGTCCAATACGAGATCACCCCGTACGCGGCCGAGTGCGCCTTGTTGAAGGCGTAGTCCGAGAACGGGAGCAAGATGTCCCACAGGGTTTTCACGGCGTCAGCGGAGTAGCCGTTGTCCTGCATGCCTTGCGAGAAACCGGCAAACTGCTTGTCCAGTTCGGACTTTTTCTTCTTACCCATGGCACGGCGCAGGATGTCGGCTTGGCCAAGCGAGTAGCCGGCCAGTTTCTGGGCCACGGCCATGACCTGTTCCTGGTACACGATCAGGCCGAATGTCCCGCCCAGGATGTCTTCCAACGGCTCAGCGAGCTCCGGGTGGATCGGGATGACGTCCTGGATCTTGTTCTTGCGGAGGGCGTAGTCCGTATGCGCGTTGGCACCCATGGGACCCGGACGGTACAAAGCCAGCACGGCCGAAATGTCTTCGAAGTTGTCGGGCTTCATGAGCTTCAGCAACGACCGCATGGGGCCGCCGTCGAGCTGGAACACACCCAAGGTGTCGCCGCGGGCCAGGAGTTCATAGGACGCGGCATCGTCCAAGGCCAGGTTCTCGAGGTCGAGGTCCACGCCGCGGTTCATCTTGATGTTTTCCAAGGCGTCCGAAATGATCGTCAGGTTCCTCAGGCCGAGGAAGTCCATCTTGATCAACCCGAGGCCTTCAGACGTCGGGTAGTCGAACTGCGTGATGACCTGGCCGTCCTGGATGCGGCGCATGATCGGAATGACGTCGATGATGGGATCCGAGGACATGATGACGCCGGCGGCGTGGACGCCCCACTGGCGCTTCAGGCCCTCGATGCCCAGCGCGGTTTCGAACACCTTGGCGGCTTCGGGGTCCGTGCTGATGAGCTGGCGGAAATCTCCGGCTTCGCTGTAGCGCTTCGCCTCGGGATTCTGGATGTCCGCGAGCGGAATGTCCTTCGCCATGACCGCCGGCGGAAGCGCCTTGGTGAGCTGTTCGCCCATGCTGAACGGATACCCGAGGACCCGCGAGGAGTCCTTGAGCGCTTGCTTGGTCTTGATGGTGCCGTAAGTGACAATCATCGCGACGCGCTCGTCGCCGTACTTCCGCGTGACGTAGTCGATCACTTCGGAACGGCGGCGATCGTCGAAGTCGACGTCGAAGTCGGGCATGGACACACGGTCCGGGTTGAGGAACCGCTCGAAAATGAGGCCGTGTTCCAAAGGATCGAGGTCGGTGATGCGCATGGCGTACGCCACCATGGAACCCGCACCGGAACCACGGCCCGGGCCTACCCGGATGCCGTTGTTCTTCGCCCAGTTGATGAAGTCGGCAACCACCAGGAAGTAGCCGGGGAATCCCATCGACGTGATGACGTCGAGTTCATAGTCGGCCTGCTTGCGCACCTTGTCCGGAACGCCCTGGGGGTACCGGTAGTCGAGGCCCTTCGCCACTTCCTTGACGAGCCACGACGTCTCGTCCTCACCCGGCGGGCAAGGGAACCGGGGCATGTAGTTCGCCCCCGTGTTGAAGGACACTTCGCAGCGCTCGGCGATCGCCAAGGTGTTGTCGCACGCGTCAGGATAGTCGCGGAACAACTCCCGCATCTCCTGGGGGGACTTCAAGTAGTAGCCGCTTCCGGAAAACGCGAAGCGGGACCCGCCGTTATCGTAGGTCGGTTCCAGGAGGGTTGAACCGGACTGGATCGCCAACAAGGCTTCATGCGCCTTGGCATCGTGCTCGTGGGTGTAGTGGAGGTCGTTGGTGGCGACGAGCGGCAGGTTGAGCTCTTTCGCCAGGCGCAGGAGGTCGCCGGTGACCCGCCGTTCGATGTCCAGGCCGTGGTCCATCAGTTCGCAGTAATAGTTCCCGGCGCCGAAGATGTCGCGGAACTCCGAGGCCGCAGCAAGGGCCTCACGGTACTGGCCGAGGCGAAGCCGGGTCTGCACCTCACCGGAAGGGCAGCCGGTGGTGGCGATCAGGCCCTCGGAATAGGTGTTCAGCAATTCCCGGTCCAGGCGCGGCCACTTTCCGAACACCGAATCAAGCGAGGCAATGGACGATGCCCGGAACAAGTTGCGCATGCCCACGTTGTTGTAGCTCAGCAACGTCATGTGGGTGTATGAACCACCACCGGAGACGTCGTCCTTGCGCTGGCTCTCGTCGCCCCAACGGACGCGTTCCTTGTCCCCACGCGCCGTCCCGGGCGTTACATACGCTTCCACACCGATGATGGGCTTGATGCCCTTGTCGGTAGCCTTCTTCCAGAAATCGAAGGCGCCGAACAGGTACCCGTGGTCCGTGGTGGCGAGGGCGGGCATGCCCAGACGTTCGGTTTCATCGAACAATTCGGTGAGCCGGGCAGCACCATCCAGCATGGAATATTCGGTGTGGGTGTGGAGGTGGACGAACGAGTCATTGCTGGAAGTCACCACGACAGTCTATCGGGAGCCTTCCTGTGCCGCAGGGTGTTGATCAGGCGTTGCCGCTTTCCAGGAGATCCAGCGCGAACTGGAGATCCGCGGGGTACTGGCTGGTAACTTCAATCCAATCCCCCGTACGTGGATGGTTGAAGCCAAGGCGGCGAGCATGTAGCCACTGCCTGGTGAGTCCGAGGTTGGCGGCAAGCCGGGGATCCGCCCCGTAAGTCAGGTCGCCCGCGCAGGGATGCCGCAAGGCGGAAAAATGCACCCGGATCTGATGCGTCCTCCCGGTTTCCAGGTGAACTTCCACCAGGGTCGCCTTGCCGTACGCTTCGAGGACCTCGTAGTGCGTCACGGACGGACGTCCGTCCTCGACGACGGCGAAGCGCCAGTCGTGCCCCGGGTGGCGTCCGATAGGCGCATCAATGGTTCCTTCGAGAGGGTCCGGCAGGCCTTGGACCACAGCATGGTACACCTTGTCCACAGTGCGTTCCTTGAAGGCCCTTTTGAGCACCGCGTACGCGTGTTCGCTCTTGGCCACCACCATGACTCCCGACGTTCCGACGTCGAGCCGATGCACGATTCCGGCACGCTCCGGCGCGCCGGACGTGGAGATCCGGTAGCCGGCCCCGGCCAAGCCCCCGACGACGGTGGGCCCCACCCAGCCCGGCGACGGGTGCGCAGCCACGCCAACAGGCTTGTCGATGACGACAAAGTCCTCATCGTCCAACAGGATGTTCAGGCCTTCCACGACTTCCTCCACGACTTCCAAGGGATCCCGGCGTTCGGGAACGGTGACTTCCAGGACGGAACCGGCAACGAGTTTCGCTGATTTTCCGACCACAGCTGCCGACACCATCACATTGCCTTCGGCGATGAGGACAGCAGCGGCCGAACGCGAAATGTCCAGGAGTTTGGCCAGTCCCGCGTCCGCCCTGGCTCCGCCAAGCTCTTCAGGTACCAGGAAGCGCTCAGGCATCGTCCGGTTCTCCGTCCCGTTTGGCCGGCAAGCTCCCGGAAGAATCCGGAGCCGCGGAATCCGGAGCAGCGGCGGAATGGTGGCGGGAACCATCCAGCCCGATGCCCCGCAGGGTCAGGAGGCAAATGATCACGACGCCGGAAACGACGGCGGAGTCGGCAATATTGAAAATCGCGAAATTGGGCAGTTGGATGAAGTCCACCACGTGGCCCATGGCAAAGGACGGTTCACGGAAAAGCCGGTCCGTAAGGTTTCCGAGGGCACCGCCCAGCAGCAAGCCCAAGGCAAGTGCCCACCAGGCTGAGCCGAGCCGGCGCAACTGGAACAAGATCACTACGGACACAGCTGCCATGACAATCGTGAAAACCCACGTGACGTTCTCGCCGATCGAAAACGCCGCTCCGGAGTTGCGGATGTAGTACCAGTGCAGGAGCGGCGGCAGCACGGGGAGCCGCTCGCCCTCGACCATGGTGCTTGTGACCCAAAGTTTGGTCAGTTGGTCAAAGACGTAGGCGAAAACGGCAAAGCCCGCGAAGACCCATAGCAATGCCGGACGCCAAACGTGGGCTTTGATGCGGACTGGCTCTGCAGTGCCGTCTGATTGTTCTTCGCTCATAGTACTTTCATTCGTGGCCGTGGCTTCTGGCGCCTTAACAGGCGAAAGCCGGCGGCCGAGGAATCCCCAGCCACCGGCTTTCAGAATACTTGCTAGACCTCTGCGGCTGCTTCGCCGACCTCGGGGGCCGCAACAGAGCCACGGGCATCCAGGTCACGCAGCTGGCCTTCGATGTATGCCTTCAGGCGCGAGCGGTAGTCGCGCTCGAAGCCGCGAAGCTGCTCTACCTTGCGTTCGAGGACGGAGCGCTGCTGTTCGAGGGCACCAAGGATCTTGCGGGACTTGTCCTGCGCGTCGTTGACAAGGCTCGAGGCTTCGATCTGCGCCTCGGCGATGATCTTTTCCTTCTGCTGCTGGCCATCGGAAACGTGCTTGTCGTGCATCTGCTGGGCCATGGCCAGGAGGCCGGCTGCGGACTCGGCGGAGGGGGAACCGACGCCGGGGGTCGCTGCGGGAGCCGGAGCCTGCGCCTTCTTCTTCTCGGCTTCGGCGGCTGCCTTCGCTTCGGCTTCCGCCTTTGCCTGAGCTTCCTTTTCGGCCTTGGCTGCGGCGGGAACCTTCTCGACAACGGGTGCCGGTGCGGCTACAGCGGGGACAGCGTTTCCACCTTCGGCGAGCTTCTTGCGAAGCTCGTCATTCTCCTGGTTCAAACGCCGCAGCTCGACGACGATCTCGTCGAGGAAGTCGTCGACCTCGTCCTGGTCGTAGCCTTCGCGGAACTTAGTCGGCTGAAAGCGCTTGTTGACAACGTCTTCTGGCGTCAAAGCCATCTGGTCACCTCGTTGGTCTAGTTAGTCAGTAGGCCTTCCGGCCGTTCAAAACTACGGTACCTAAATATCATCTGATTCCCCCAATTCAACACCATCGTGTTGGCTTGGAGGATTTGCGCCGCGCAAACCGGGTCACGGCCGCGCCCGCAAAGCCTTGTGGAAGGCCTACGCCAGCGAGTATACGAATCCCATGGCAATGCCGACGATGATGAACACAATCAGGAATGCCAGGTCCAGCGACATGCCCCCAAGCTGCAATGGCGGAATGAGCCGGCGAATTCGCTTCAAGGGCGGGTCTGTGACGGAGTAGACCACGTGTGCCGCCACCAAGGCGGCGCCGCGCGGCCGCCACTGGCGCGCAAACATCTGCACCAGGTCGTATACGAGCCTGATGACGAGGGAAACCAGGAAAAGCAGCAGTGCGATGTAGAGAAGGCCGAAAACAATGCCCACGGTTTAGCTCAGATCTCCTAGTTCGCCACGTTCGGTCGGTCCCTCTATTGCAACACAGATGCCAGGCAGATCGCTCTGCCTGGCATCTTTTGTAACTGGACTAGCTCTGGTTGAAGAACGACGCTTGGGACTCGGCGGTCTTTTTGTCGTCACCGAGGACTTCAACGTATGACGGCGACAGCAGGAAGACTTTGTTGGTGACGCGTTCGATACTGCCGTGCAGGCCGAACACCAAACCAGCAGAGAAATCGACGAGGCGCTTCGCGTCTGCCTCTCCCATGTCGGTGACGTTCATGATCACGGGGATGCCGTCCCTGAAGCTTTCGCCGATGATCTTGGCGTCGTTGTAGGAACGCGGGTGGACTGTGGTGATCTGCTTCAGGCCTGAAGCTTCTTCACGGCTCGATGCCGCACGCTTGATAGGTGTCACGGGTGCGCGGTATTCCTCTTCGGCGACTGGGGGGACTTCACGAACTACTTCACGTACAGGTGCGGGGGCGCGTCGCTCTTCGCGATCGTTCTCTGCAGGCCGTTCCTCTTCAACTTGCTGCACGTGCTGTTCAGACTCGTAGTGATCTTCGCCATCGGCGAGCCCAAGATAAACCATTGTCTTGCGCAGTGCGCCAGCCATGCTGGACTCCTATCGTGTCTGCAGTGGGCGGGCCGCCCGTGACTTGGCATAGCAGAAAACCCCGGCCCGTCGCTTCGAATACTTTGACGCTACCCCACGGGCGGACGCGATCCGAGAATATCCGAGCCAATTCGCAGGTGTGTCGCACCAAATCTGACAGCGGCTTCAAGGTCCTGGCTCATCCCCGCCGAGATGGCCCCGGCGCCCGGATGTGATCGGCGCAATTCTTCGGAAATAGCGGCAAGCTTGTCAAAAGCGGCCTCCGGCGGCACGCCAAGTGGCGCGACAGCCATCACGCCTGCCAACCGCAGGCCGGCTGCGGCAGCGATCGAGTCGGCGAGAAGCCCGACGTCGGCCGGTGCCGCACCGCCGCGGTGCTCACCGCCGTCGTCCTGGAGACTTACCTGGATGAAGCACTCAAGGTCCGGACGGCCGGTCTCGGACTGCCGGCGCTCGATCGCCTTCGCTAGGGCTGCCACAAGCTGGACGCGGTCAACGGACTGCACGGAATGCGCGTACTTCACCACGGACTTCGCTTTGTTGCTTTGCAATTGGCCGATGAAGTGCCATCGCAGGTCAAGGTTGGAGAGCTCAGCGGCCTTCGCTCCGGCCTCTTGGTCGCGGTTTTCACCCAGATCAGCGACGCCGAGGGAGGCGAGCCGGACCACATCCGCGGCCGGGTGGAACTTGCTGACGACAATGAGCCGCGGTTCATCCCCGCGTCCCGCGTCCCGGGTTGCCTCGGCGATCCTCCGGCGGACCGCGGCCAGCCGGTCCCGAAGTTCGGCAGTCCTCGGATCGGTGCCGACGGAGTCCACGCCGGGCGTTGGCTCAGTCATGGGTCCACACCAAGCCTGCGAAGCGACCGGTGCCGGCCTCGCGCCTGTAGGAAAAGAGCCCGGCGGTTTCAAGGGTGCAATCCCCCGAATACTCGACCGTGACGCCGAGGGACTGCAATTGGGCACGGACGCCTGCTGGCAGGTCGAGCGCCGGTGTCCCCCAGGATGTGGTGGCCCAAGCCTCCGGAACTACCTCCGCAACGTCTTTGCGCATTTGTTCCGGAACTTCGTAGCACCTACCGCAAATGGAAGGGCCAAGCCACGCGCTGATCCGCGCGGCACCTCGGTTTCGCATCTCCGCGACGGCGACGGATACGACGTCGGCGGCCACTCCAGGCCTGCCGGCGTGGACAACCGCAAGAACAGGAGGCGGAGGGCTGCTGTCCGAACCATCGGCGCCTTCCGGCATGTCACCGACCAGCACGACAGGGACGCAGTCGGCCACCATGACCGCGAGGGGCTGGCCGGTCGACACCAACGCGTCCGCAGTGGGAGCGCCATCCGTCACTCCCCCGGCCGGAATGAACTCCACGGCATTGCCATGAACCTGGTTCATGTATTGGAAATGCCGTCGGCCAAGTCCGGCCGCTTCTTCCAGCCGGACCCGGCGCACCGCGACGTCGTCGGGATCGTCCGCGACGTGCAGTGCGAGGTTTCCCGCATCAGCATCCGAGAAGGCGACCGAGACGCCCGGTCGCACTTCTTTTCGCCACCAAAACACTGCTTACTGACTCTCCTGGACTACCCGATACCCGCTGCTTGCTTCACGAAGGTCTGTTACTTCAGGAAGTCCGGCACGTCGAGGTCGTCGGTGCGGCTGCCGGACAGGTCCGGTTCGACAACGGCCGGAAGGTCGACGTCGAACCCTGAGTCGGCGGGCAACGCGGAAGGACGCTGCTGGCCCCAATTGCTCAGGCCCGAGGCACCCACGCCGGCGCCCACGTGCTGCGGAGCCGGGTACGCGGGAGCCGCAGCCGCGGCAGCAGGACGCTCGGGAGCCGCAGCCGCCTGGTGCTGGCCCTGTTGGGAGGACGACTGGTTCATGGACGGCGATGTTGCCTTGACGTCGTCGAATCCAGCAGCGATGACGGTCACGCGGGCTTCGTCGCCGAGAGCGTCGTCAATGACCGCACCGAAGATGATGTTCGCTTCGGGGTGGGCCACTTCCTGAACGAGCCGCGCGGCTTCGTTGATTTCGAACAGGCCCAGGTCCGAGCCGCCCTGGATGGACAGCAGCACGCCGTGGGCGCCGTCGATGGACGCTTCCAGCAAGGGCGATGCAATGGCGAGCTCCGCCGCCTTGACCGCACGGTCTTCGCCACGGGCCGAGCCGATGCCCATGAGCGCCGAACCGGCACCCTGCATGACGGACTTGACGTCGGCGAAGTCGAGGTTGATGAGGCCGGGGGTCGTGATGAGGTCCGTGATGCCTTGGACACCCGAAAGCAGGACCTGGTCAGCGGAACGGAAAGCGTCCAGGACGGAGACGTTGCGGTCGCTGATGGACAGGAGGCGGTCATTCGGGATGACGATAAGGGTGTCGACTTCATCGCGGAGGGCGTCGATACCCGCCTCTGCGGAGCCGGCACGGCGGCGGCCTTCAAAGGTGAAGGGCCGGGTGACCACACCGATCGTCAACGCGCCGAGCGAACGCGCGATACGGGCCACGACGGGGGCACCGCCGGTACCGGTTCCGCCACCTTCGCCTGCCGTCACGAAGACCATGTCCGCCCCGCGAAGGACTTCCTCGATTTCGTCGGCGTGGTCCTCGGCGGCCTGGCGTCCGACGTCGGGGTTGGCGCCGGCACCCAGGCCACGGGTGAGCTCGCGTCCGACGTCGAGCTTGACGTCCGCGTCACTCATGAGCAAAGCCTGGGCATCGGTATTGATGGCGATGAACTCGACGCCGCGAAGGCCGACCTCAATCATTCGGTTAACTGCATTCACGCCACCGCCGCCGATGCCGACGACCTTGATGACGGCCAAGTAATTCTGCGGTGCTGCCACGTTTCGTGCCCCTTGCTTTGTCCTATTTCGAAACAGATCGAGTCCAACTTGAATTCTTGGACCTTAACCCTCTAGTTGAAGGTTATAGTTATGTCAAGTAACTCTTATGCGACGGTATGGGCTATGAATCGTACATTCAATGACCGCTCCCGCGTGTCGTCCAAAGTACCCAAAATAGCCCTTCACACCTTGATTGCTACTTTGTGAACGGGTGCCGCGGCACACTCACATCGTAGACGTTCACGGGAACTTTCGGATTCACGGGGGCCTTGATCAACGCTTCCAAGACGCGCGCTTTCAACTCCTTTTCGTCCGCGTTTCCCCACACTACGGTCTTCCCGTCGTTCAGCTTGAGTTGGACCGCGTCAGGTGACGTCGCCGAAGCGCTGGCCATCTTGGCCAAGACGTCGGAGGGCAACGTCGCCAGCACGGCGGTGATCGCCTTGAAGAGATCCGGGTTGGTGCCTTGGCCATCGATGATAGGCAAGGGCACCGAGGAAGAATCGGGGGTCGAACCCAACTGCACGCCATCGACGTCGACCAGCATGTACGCGTCGCCGTTCTTCACGAGCGCCACCGGCACGCGTTCGACCACATGGACCCGGAGTTCCGACGGCGGACGGGCCTCGGTGGTCACCGAACGCACCTGGACCAGCGGCTTGAGAAGGGTGGCGATCTCGGCGTCGTTGATTTGCGGCAAGGGTTTGCCTTTGATTGGAGCCAAGGCTTGCTGCACGGCCACCGGCTGGAGCATCTTGACGCCGTCCACGGTCACTGTGCGCACGGCAAACACCGGAGAATAGATCGTTGCCACAATGATCCCCGCGACCAGGACCACAACGACCGCGAGCACGGTCAATACCGTGCGGCGCCGCTTGCGTCCCTTCGGCTCGGGAAAAACGAGGACGTTGCTGTCCTTCGGACCAGCCTCCTTGGGCGGTTCGACGACGGGTTCGTCAACGCTCCGTTCAGCGCTGACGACGCCCGGCCGCGAACCGGCCTTCGGCTTGAAAGTGGGCTTCCGGGTTTCAGCCACCCAACAACTCCACGATTCGGGGCCCGTAAGCCGTGACGTCGCCGGCCCCGACCGTCAGCACGACGTCGCCGTCACCGGCCGCAGCGAGGACCGCGTCCAGGGCCTCCTGCCCGCCGGCCACCAGCCTGCCGGTCTTGAGGCGTTCCGTAATGAGTGTGCTTGTCACCCCGGGAATCGGGTCCTCGCGCGCGGGGTAGATGTCCAAGACGAGCGCGGTATCGGCTTCACCGAGCGCTTCGGCGAATTCCTGGGCGAACTCCCGCGTCCGCGAGAACAGATGGGGCTGGAAGAGCACATGCACCTTTGAGTCGCCCGCCACCGAACGCGCGGCGGACAATGCGGCCCGGACCTCGGTGGGGTGGTGGGCGTAGTCGTCGTAGACGCGCACCCCCCTCCCCTGCCCTTTGAACTCGAACCGGCGGGAGGCGCCTGTGAACTTGCCCAAGGCGGCCACCGCCGCTCCGGGAGCCACGCCGAGTTCGACGGCGACCCCGACGGCGGCGGCTGCGTTGAGTGCGTTGTGCCGTCCGGGGACCTTAAGTTCCAGGCGGTGCCGTTCTCCGGCGACGCTAAGCCAGACGGCTCCCGGGCCGTCGTCGTGAAGTCGGATGTCGGCGTCGTCGGCGGTACCGTATGTCAGCACCCGGGTGCTGCCCGCAGCACGGGTCCGCTCGGCGAGGGCCCTCGCGCCGCCGTCGTCCGCGCAAGCGAACAACGCACCGTTGGCCGGCAGGAGCGCGGCGAATTTGTCGAAGGAGGCGAAAACCGCTTCCGCCGTCCCGTAATAGTCCAGGTGGTCGGCTTCAACGTTCGTGACGACGGCAAGCAGCGGCCGGTAATTGAGGAAGGAGCCGTCCGACTCGTCCGCTTCGGCCACGAAGATGTCCGAGGTGCCGTGGGCGGCGTTGACTCCGAGGGAGGGAACGTTTGCGCCGATCGCGAAGGACGGGTCCAGGCCCGCTTCCTTCAGCAAGACCGCGATCATTGACGTCGTGGTGGATTTTCCATGCGTCCCGGCTACGGTTACCACCCGGTCCTGGCCCATTGTCGCGGCCAAGGCTTCGGAACGGTGCAGGACCGGAAGGCCGGCCGCCCGTGCCGCCTCGAGTTCCGGGTTATCGGCGCGGATGGCCGAACCGGCGACGACAGTCTGGGCGTCGCCCACGTTCGATGCGGCATATCCGACGGCGATCCGCGCGCCTGCGGACTCCAGGTCCCGCATGACGGGCAAGTCCTTGGCGTCCGAACCGCTCACCGTCACGCCGCGGGCCACCATGATACGGGCGACGGCCGACATCCCCACTCCGCCGATGCCGATGAAGTGCACCCGGCCGAGGGATTCGAGGTCAACAACGGGTTGGGTCATTCGGACACCGCTTCCAAGACAAGATCAGCCATCCGCTGATCGGCATTTCTCACGCCAAGCCGGCGTGCTTTGTCGGCCATATCCGCGAGGCGGGCCTGGTCCGTGAGCAGGGGGATCAGTTCGGATTGCATCCATTCGGCGCTCAACGCGGCGTCGTCAACAAGGAGGGCCGCGCCCGCATTGACCAACGCCGAAGCGTTCTTGGCCTGTTCGCCGTTGCCGATGGGCAAAGGAACAAAAACCGCCGGGAGTCCGACGGCGGCGACCTCGCTGACCGTCGCCGCCCCCGAGCGGGCGAGGAGCACGTCCGCGGCCGCGTACACGTTTTCCATGCCATCGACGTATTCCACTTGGCGGTAGCCGTCGGCGGCAAGTGGAGCACCGTCGTCGTTCTTCACTGCCTTGCCACGGCCGGTGATGTGCAAAGTCTGGATCCCGGCGTCCGCCAAGGCGGTGACGGCACCTGCAATAGTGCGGTTGATGCTTTGGGCGCCGGACGAACCGCCGGTGACAATGAGCGCCGGACGATCGGCATCCAGCCCGAGCAATTGCTTGGCGGGTCCGCGGCCAGCCTCCCTGTCGAGGGCTGCGATGGCGGTGCGCATGGGCATGCCGACATGCCGGGCGTGACGCAACGGCGTGTCCGGAAAAGCGACTGCGACGTGCTTGGTGAACATCGCACCCACGCGGTTCGCCAGGCCGGGGTGGGTGTTCGCCTCATGGATGACGATCGGAATCTTCCTCCGCCAAGCCGCGAGGTACATCGGAGTACAGACATACCCGCCGACGCCCAGCAGGACATCCGCTTTGGCGTCATCGAGGATCCGGCCGGCTTGCTTCACGGCATTCGCGAGCCTGCCCGGCAACTTCACCAGGTCCAACGAGGGCTTCCGGGGAAAAGGGACCCGGTCGATAGTTGCCAGTTCATATCCGGCAGCGGGCACGAGACGGGTTTCCATTCCGTTGGGGGTGCCCACGGCAAGGATCGCGGCGTCGGGCCGTAGTGCTTTGATGGCATCGGCGATGGCCAGCAAGGGGCTGATGTGTCCGGCGGTCCCGCCCCCGGCGAGGACCACGGACAATGGCTTGGGCTGGGAATTCATGGAGTGCTATGTACGCTTTCGTGCAAATTTCGCAGGCCACCTGCGCGGTTTGGAAGATTTGGCGGGGACCATCTGGGCGCGGGCCAAGGACAACACTACGCCCACGCCGCATAAGGACATCACCAGCGCCGAACCGCCATACGAGATGAATGGCAGCGGAACGCCGATCACCGGAAGCAGGCCGGCAACCATGGCCATGTTGATCGCAGCCTGGCCGAGCATCCATGCCATGATCGAGCCGCCGAGCACGCGGGCGAACAGGTCTTCCTGCTGGCTGACAATCCGGTAGATGGCAACGGCGAGCAAGGCGAAAAGCACGAGGACCACCAGGGTACCCACGAGGCCGAGTTCTTCCCCGATCACGGCGAAAATGAAGTCGTTGTGCGCTTCCGGAATCCATTGGTACTTCTGGCGGCTCTGGCCGAGCCCGACGCCCAGCCATCCGCCGGACGCGAGGGCGCTCAGTCCTTGTTCGCTCTGGAAGCCGATGTCCGACGCGCCGGTACAGCCTTGCCCCATCCAGGCGGTGATGCGGCACATCCGGTTTCCACTCGTGAGAGCCAGCACCAAGGCGGCAGCGGCGGCCAATCCCCCGGCGGCCGCGAAGAGCTTGAGGTTGACCCCTCCGAAAAACAATCCGGCAGCCATGATCAGCATGACCACCAACGAGGTACCGAGGTCGTGCCCCAGGACGATCAGGGTAATGATGATGGCCGCGACCGGGACGATCGGCACCAAGGCATGCGTCCACTTGTCGAGGAGCTTCGCCTTGACGGACAGCACGGTGGCCATCCACAGCACGAGCGCGAACTTGGCGTACTCCGAAGGCTGGAAAGTGAAGCCGCCCACCTCGATCCAGTTCTGGTTGCCCAGGACCCTCTTGCCGATCACGAGGACGAGAAGCAGCAAAGCGACGGCAAGTATGACTGCGGGCCATGCGAACCTTTTCAGCCACACGACGTTGATCCTGGAAAGGACAAGCATCAGGACAATGCCCAAGCCCGCGAACATGCCTTGCTTGGCGGCGAGCGAGTACGGCGACTCGCCGGCAGCGATCGATTCGACGCTGGACGCGGAGAGGACCATGATGATCCCGATCGCCGTGAGCGCGAGGGACGCGCCGAGGACGAGGTAATACGTCGAGTTGCTCCGGGACTTGCCCGATCCCTCGAGGGTCGACCAGAAACCGGAAACTCCGCTGCGAAGGCGGGAAATCAACTTCCTGGGTTGAGCATTGCCGGCCGCGCGTCCAACAGGTGCTGCGTCCCCGGACCGGGACTTCCCGGGACCGGTACGCGTGGGCGTGCTGACCATTGTTACTCCTCGGTGGTCTGTGCCTGGCCTTCCACAAGATCGCGCACTGCCCGGATGAAAGCATCGCCACGGTGAGCGTAGGAAGTGAACTGGTCCATGGAGGCAGCCGCCGGGGCCATCAGCACGGTATCGCCGGACTTGGCGAGCCTTGCTGCCGACTGGACAGCGTGTGCCATCACAGTGTCGCCGAAAATCGGTGACTGTTCCGCGGCGGCACCGGCTGCATCGGCGGACTCCACCCTTTCAGTGTCGCCCTTCGCTTGCCCGATTACGGGCACATCCGCTGCGTGTCGCTTGAGGGAGGCTTCCAAGTCCGAAGTGTCCGTGCCGATCAGGACCACGGCCTTGAGCCTGTTGGCGTTGTTTTTGACGATTTCGTCATAGTTGACGCCTTTGGACAGCCCACCGGCGATCCACACGACACTCTCGAACGCCGACAACGCAGCCGCGGCAGCATGCGGATTGGTCGCTTTGGAGTCGTTGATCCAGAGCACGCCGTCCTGCTTGGCCACGGCCTGGATCCGGTGGTCGCCCGGGAGGTAGTTCCTGAGCCCTTCGCGCACTGCCGTACTGTCCACTCCGTAGGCCCGCACAAGCGCCGCAGCGGCGAGTGCGTTCGCCACCATGTGGCGCGGTGCAGCCGCACCGAGGTCCGTCAACGAGGCAAGCTCCTCCGCCGAAGTACGGCGTTCCTCGATGAACGCGCGGTCCACGAGAAGTCCCTCAACCACGCCAAGCATGCTGACAGCGGGAGTCACAGTGGTGAAGCCAACGGCACGGCAGCCCTCGACGACGTCGGCGTTTTCCACCATCCGTTCAGTCTCGATCTGCTCGGCGTTGTAGATGCACGCCTTTTGCGTGTTTTCGTAGATCTTTGCCTTGTCCGCCAGGTAGGACTGGTACGAGCCGTGCCAGTCGACGTGGTCTTCAGCGACGTTCAGGCACACACTCGCCACCGGGGACAAGGATTCGCTCCAGTGCAGCTGGAAGCTGGAGAGCTCCACAGCGAACGCGTCATACTCCACCGGATCGCGCAGGGCGTCGAGGATGGGCGTGCCGACATTGCCGACGGCGATCGCCTTCAGTCCCGCTGCTTGGAGCATTGCCTCGGTCATGCCGACCGTGGTGGTCTTGCCGTTGGTCCCGGTGATCGTGAGCCAGTCAGCCGTCTTGCGGCCCTTGCGCTCCCGCACCCGCCAGGCGAGTTCGACGTCGCCCCACACCGGAACGTGGGCACGCTTCGCAGCTGCCAAAAGGGATTGGTCCGGGCGCCACCCGGGCGATGTCACCACCAGTTCGGCCTTCTCGTCGTCAACAAGCGGAAGAACCTTGACTGCCTCTTCACCAAGGAGGACGTCGGCGGCACCGACGATTTTCAAGGTGTCCGCTTGGGCGAGCGCCTTGGGGCTCGTCGCGGCGTCCACGACCACCACGCGGGCACCCAGCTCAATCAGCGTGTCGGCGGCGGCGAATCCGGAGACGCCGATGCCCGTGACCACCACGCGGAGGCCCTTCCAATCGGAGTCCCAACTGACAAGGTCCTTAAGCCGGTCATTCGACGAAGGCTTGGATTGCGGATTTTCACTCATAGCAGCACCACCCATTCAGCATAGAAAATACCGAGGCCCGCGGCTACGAACAGTCCGCAGAGAATCCAGAACCGGACAACCACCGTGATCTCCTGCCAGCCCTTGAGCTCGAAGTGATGTTGCAGCGGTGCCATTTTGAAGACGCGCTTGCCCTTGCTGATCTTGAAATACCCCACCTGGATAATCACCGAGAGCGTGATGAGGACGAACAGCCCTCCGACGATGCCCAGCAACAGCTCGGTGCGGGACAGGATGGCGAACCCGGCTACGGCTCCGCCGATCGCGAGGGAACCGGTGTCCCCCATGAAGATCTTCGCCGGCGATGTGTTCCACCACAGGAAGCCCACGAGCGCGGCACTGCAGATCGCTGCGAGGAGTGCCAGGTCAAGCGGATCCCGCACGGTGTAACAGCCGCTTCCGGCCTCGCGCGGAGAACCGCAAGCTTGGTTGTTCTGCCAGATTCCCATCAGCGTGTACGCGCCGAAGACCATGATGGATGCGCCGGCAGCCAAGCCATCCAGGCCGTCCGTCAGGTTCACGCCGTTGGTCGCAGCGGTGACAATCAAGTTGGACCAGATGACGAAGAGGATCGCCCCAAGGATGGTGCCGCCGAATGCCAGGTTCAACCAAGGGATGTCCCGGACCAGGGAAATGTGCGTGGAAGCAGGCGTAATGCCGCTTGGGTCCGGGAAGTTCAGTACCAGGATGGCGAAGGCGATGCCGACGAAGGCCTGCAGGATCAGCTTGGCTTTGGCGTTGAGGCCAAGGCTGCGCTGTTTCGAAATCTTGATGTAGTCATCCAGGAAGCCCACGAATCCCATCCCCACCATGAGGAACAGCAGGAGGAGACCCGAAGCGGACGGCCCAGGCGACCTGGGATTCATCATCCACATGATCAGGTGGGTCACGCCGTAGCTGATCAGCACGGCCGCGACCACCACGGTTCCGCCCATAGTGGGAGTTCCGCGCTTGGTGTGGTGGGAGGTGGGTCCGTCGTCGCGGATGAACTGGCCATAGCCCTTGGTGACGAGGAAGCGGATGAAGAGCGGGGTGCCGATCAACGCCACCAAAAGGGCGACGCCGGCGCCGACCAACAGTGCAATCACAGCAGCTCGTTCCCTTCATTGGCGGCAGGTTCAGCCGCGGTGGTCGCACTTGTCCCGGCTTGTGGGGGTAATGCTATCCGATCGCCCAAATGGCGAAGTCCGATCCCGTTCGACGATTTGAACAGGACAAGGTCGCCGGGCCGGAGTTCGGCCTGAAGCAGTTCGTATGCTTCGTCAGCTGTCTCGGTGAAGCTGCATTCGTTGCCCCAGGAGCCTTCCTGGATTGCCGAAATATAGAGCGCCCGGGCTTCGCGTCCTACGACGACGAGCCTGGAAATGTTGAGCCGGACCACCTGGGTGCCTACGGCGGTGTGTTCGCGGATCGACTCCTCGCCAAGTTCCAGCATCGCCCCCAGGACCGCCCACGTGCGGCGCCCGTGGCCGAGGTCGGCAAGCGTCCGGAGTGCCGCGCGCATCGATTCGGGGTTTGCATTGTAGGCGTCGTTGATGATGGTGACGCCGTCCGCGCGTTCCGTGCGTTCCATGCGCCAGCGGCTGGCGGGCGACTGCTCGCTGAGGGAAGTGGCGATTTCGGACGCGGAAATACCGGCCGCGAAAGCCGCCGCCGCGGCGGCCAACAGGTTGGTGACGTGGTGTGCGCCGATGAGCTTGCTGCGCACCGGGTGGGAAGGACCGCCGTCGGGAAGGACGAGGTCGAACTCCGGGTGGCCGCTTTCGCTGATATCGGCGTTCCTCGCCTCGACGGCAGCGCCGGCGGAACCGGTCGCCGTCGTGCCCAGGACCTTTGCACGGGTTCGCGTGATCATGGCCGCTACACGGGCGTCGTCCAGGTTGATGACGGCGGTGCCGTCCTCACCGAGCGCTTCGACGAGTTCGCCCTTCGCCTTGGCGATGTTTTCCACGCCACCGAATTCGCCGGCGTGAGCGGTGCCCACGCCAAGGACCGCACCGATATCCGGCTTGACCATGTCGGCGAGGTACTGAATGTGGCCGATGCCCGTCGCGCCCATTTCGATCACGAGGAAGCGGGTGCCGGAGTCCGCACCGAAGACAGTCAACGGCACACCGATTTCACCGTTGTAGGAACCTTGCGGCGCCACTGTGGCGCCGGCCCGGGAGAGAATCCCCGCGAGCAGGTCCTTGGTGGTGGTCTTTCCTGCCGAACCGGTGATTCCGATGACGGTGAACTGCTCGCCGCGGGTTTCGCGGGCCGCACGGATCCGCCGCACGGACTCCGCAGCCAGCGCACCCATGGCGAGGACGGCGTCCTCAACCACGACGGTGGGATACGGCACCCCGCCCTCGTCCAGGACCTCACGCTCAGTGAGCGCCAGGACGGCGCCGCGCGCGAATGCCGCGCCAACGTAGGCATGGCCGTCGGCGTTTTCCCCCGGTTTGGCCACATACATCGATCCGGCAACCACCTCGCGGGAATCGGTGACCACGGACGCCGGAGCGATGCCCGGGTCCGCCGCCAGTCGGCCCTTGGTGATATCGGCGATTTCCGCCGCTGTTAGTGCAATCATCTCGGTCTAGGACTCTATCCGCTCGTTCGTGGAAACCTTGAATCCCCTGGCTGTCAAGGCCGCACGAAGCTCCACCCGGTCGTCGAGGGCAAGGTTGACTCCCTTGACTTCCTGCCACACCTCGTGACCGCGGCCGGCAACCAGGATGGTGTCCTTCTCGGTAGCGAGCTCCACCGCGCGCCGGATGGCGGCATCCCGCGGGTACGCCTCAAGGATTTCGCAGGCGAGGTGCTCGCTCTCGTGGGCAGCGCGGGCTCCGGCAAGGACCTCCGCACGGATGGTCGCCGCGTCTTCGTCGTGCGGGTCGTCGTCACTGACGATAACGACGTCGGCAAGCCGTGCGGCGATGGCGCCCATGGTCGGCCGTTTGCCTTGGTCGCGCTGGCCGGTGGCACCGAAAACAACGATGACACGCGAATCCGGCTCCGTCGAACGTACTGCTTCGAGCGCCCTCGCGAGGGCGTCCGGGTTGTGCGCGAAATCAACCACCGACGCCGGTGCGTCCGAAACCAGCTGCATCCGCCCGGGAACGGAAACGGTGAATGGATCGTAGGCGTCCAGGGCATCCTGCAGCGTTTGGACGTCGACGCCGGAGGCGAGCACCATGGTGGTCGCAAGGGCTGCGTTGGCGACGTTGAAATCGCCGGGCAGGCCGGTGTGGACGCGCAGGACGGTGCCATCGCTGTTCCGCAACTCGAAATCCGTTCCAAGTCCGCGCGGAGCGGCCGCCGCGACAATCCAGTCGGCTTCCGTGCCGGGCGCAACCGCCAAGGTAGTCACCGGAATCCCGGCCTCCGCGGCGAGCCGCCGTCCCCATTCGTCGTCGACGGTTACGACGGCGGAACGCGCCCGCGTACTCGTGAAGAGTTCGGCTTTGGTCCTGAAGTATTCCTCCATGCTTCCGTGGAGGTCCAGGTGGTCCTGCGTGAGGTTGGTGAAACCCGCGACGTCGAAGGTCACCGCGTCCACACGATGGAAGGAAAGCGCGTGCGATGAGACTTCCATCGAAGCCGCTTCCAAGCCGCGTTCCCTCATGAGCGCGAGCAACGCGTGGACGTCCGTGGACTCCGGGGTGGTCAGGAGGCTCGGGATGGGTGCTCCACCAGCCAGAATCTCAATCGTCCCGATCAGGCCCGGCGTCTTGCCGAGCGAACGGAGGAGCGAGTTGATGAAGTAGGTTGTGGTCGTCTTGCCATTTGTTCCCGTGACACCGAAAAGCGTGGGAGACGGTCCATCCTCCGGCTGGCTGCGGTAGACGAGGGCAGCGACAGGCCCGACGGCGGCACGCGGGTCGTCCACGACGAGCACCGGAACCGCAAGCGAATCGCTGAGCGCCAGCTGGCGGGCGCCGTGCTCGTCGCTCAGGATTGCAACTGCCCCCGCGTCAACGGCCTCCTGGACGAAGTCGATTCCGTGCCGGGCAGCGCCGGGCAATGCCAAATAGAGGTCTCCGGGTTCAACCGTGCGCGAGTTGAGGGAGACGCCGGTTACCGAGGTGTTGTCGCCTGAGTCTGCCGGCAGGACGATCCCCAGGCTGTCGGCAATGGCCGCCAGCGGAACGGACGCGACCGTTGCAGGGCGGAACGCCGGTTTGTCCGCGGCCGGCGGATTCCCAGCGGGGATCGATACGTCGTCATTCTGCTCTGACAAGGGGTCTCCGTTGGTGCTCGTAAATCTGGCCGCGCAGGAACTATCGCTCCCGGAAGCGGCGCATTGGATCGTGGTGTGGCCGGACAGATGCCCAACAAGCTTACTTGGCGAATCTGACTTACTTGGCGTACTGCGGGAACCTCACCGGGGTTCCCGTGGATGGCGGCACGTTGTAGGTACGCAGGACCTGGCCCATGACAGACCGGAAAATCGGGCCCTGCGTAATGCCGTAGATGCTGCCCTTCGGCCGCTGCACGACAACTTCAACGATGAACCGGGGATCGTCCATGGGGGCCATGCCAATGATGGACGCGGTGTAACCGTCGAAGCCGGGCAGCCCGTCCTCACGGGGCGCCTGGGACGTGCCGGTCTTGGCACCTACCCGGTAGCCATCGATCGCGGCGTCCTTCACTTCGCCTTCAGTGACGTTGCTCTCAAGGATGTCCCGGACCTGTTGCGCGGTCTCCTTGGTGACAACCTGCCGGGAATCCCGGGCCGGCACTTTCTGCTCGACTCCGTCGGCACCGATGTAGCCGTCAATGAGCCGGGGCTGGAGCATCACGCCGCCGTTGGCTACGCTCTGGTAGGCCCGGACAGTCTGGAGGGTGGACTGTGAGACGCCCTGGCCGAACAGCACGGTGTATTGCTGGCGCTCGTCCCATTGATCCGGCGTGGCCAGGATGCCGGTCGTTTCGGCCGGCAAACCGATGTCCGGAGCCTGGCCGATGCCGAACCGCGAGAGGTAGTCAAAGCGCTGCTGCTTGGTCAAACGGCTGCCTACCATCACCGTGCCGGTGTTCATGGAATAGCCAAGGATGCCGGCAAGGGTCCGCTGTTCGGTTCCGTGGTCGAATGCGTCCGTGAAGGTTTGCCCATCGATAGTGACCGCAGGGGGAATCGTGAAAGTGTCCAACGGACTGGACTTGCCTTCATTGATCGCAGCCGCGGCCGTGATCATCTTCTCCACCGAACCGGGCTCGTAAGCCGCAGTCACCGATCGCACGCCGCGGTCCGCGGCTGCCACTTTGCCGGGATCGTTGGGGTCGGGGGCGTTCGTGTCCGCCATGGCGATGATGTTCCCGGTCTTGATGTCCTCGACGACGATCGAACCCCACTCCGCGTTGAGCTGGTTGACCTGGGTCTGGACGGCCTGCTGCGCAAAGTACTGGATATCCGTGTTGAGCGTCAGCTTGACGTCTTTGCCGTTGACCGCGGGGGTCAGCAGGTCGGTCGCCACGGGGATGCGGAGGCCGTCGGCGCCGATCTCGAACACACGTTTTCCGTCAGTGCCTTTCAGCTGGTCATCCTGGGTCTGCTCCAGCCCTGCCTGGCCGGTGGTGCCGTCCTTGAGGAAGCCGATCACTCCCCCGGCTACGCTCCCGTTGGGGTAAACCCGCTTGCTGGTGCCTTCGGACACGACGCCGGGAATGTGGAGTTGCGCAACTTGGTCTTCGACCTCGGGCTTCACTTCCTTGGCGATGATGTTGTACTTCTTGTCGCCGGTGACGGCCTGGGTGACTTGGTTCACGTCCATGCCCAGGACGTTGGCGAGTTCCGATATTCCTTGCGAGCGGGAAATCTTGTCGATGCCCTGGGTTTGGGCGTTGTACCGCGAGAAATCCGAGGTGTTGGTATTGACGGTCTGGTCCACCACGATGTTGTAGCGGATCACACTGCTTGCAAGGACAGTGCCGTTCGCGTCCAGGATCTTGCCTCGCTCCGCCGGCAGGATGGTGGTGGTCAATCGGTTCTTGTATGCGGCTTCAGCCATCCCGCCGACGTCCAGGCCTTGGACGAGGAACAACTTTCCCCCCACCACGAGCAACAACGTCAGCATGATGCCGAGGCCGATGCGCAGGCGCTTCTTCGCCGCCGGCGTTCTCTTGATTTTCGATTTGCCGGTACTTTGCACCACGTTGAATCCTCGCTGTTTACCCTTGGTCAGGTCGGGTGGACGCTACTGTCCGGGCACCTTCTGCTGCGGAGCGGGGACCGATCCACCGTGCAGGTCCACGGCCGGCGGCGCAGGAGCGGCGGGAGCCGCAGGCGTTGCCGCGGGGGCTGTCGGCGTTGCCGGCGCCTTCGACGGGTTCGACGTCGGATCAGTTGCCGCCGCGGGCTTGCGGGTATCCAACGAATCGTTGGCGGGTGCCGAAGGAACTGCACTCGGCTGGCCTCCGAGCGCAGGAGCCGGGATGACGGCTCCGGGATCCTGCCCCTTCGCCGCGGGAGTAGCCTTCCCTGTGACCGCCAAACTGTTCAAATCGATCTGGCCCGTCACCGTGGAAGGTACCATTCCCAGTGCCGTGGCCTTGGCCGCCAGGTTCTGGGGAGCCTGGAAGCTTTGTACCTGCTGCGTCAGGTCCTGGTTCTGCTTAGTCAGCGACGCGGCGTCGTTCTTGAGCGTCACGAGGTCGTACTGCGCGGTGGAAACGGAGATGTTGAGCACCAGCACAGTCAGCAAGGCTGCAGCGAGCACGCCAAAGCAAAAGACCACAAACGGAGTCCGGCGCCTTCCGGGGGCGCTTCGTACGAGCGAGAGCGGGGTCCGGGACTTGCGGGGGGTTTCGCGTTCCGGACCCGGGACGGGCAGGGCACGCGCGGTGTTGCCTACCGTGGTGGGCAGGCTCTTCGCGGCGGCGGTGCTCATGCTGTTCTCCTCGCTTTGATGCGTTCCACGGCCCGCAGGCGGGCGGATGCGGCTCGCGGGTTTTCGGCGATTTCTTCGGGCGTCGGCACTTCCGTGCCTTTGGTCAAGGTCTTGAATTCCGGCTTGTGCTCCTCCAGCTCCACGGGAAAACCCAGGGGCACGGAGGACTTGGACCGGGACTGAAAGACGGACTTGACGATCTTGTCCTCGAGCGAGTGGTAAGACATCACCACTACGCGTCCTCCCATGGCCGTGGCCGAGAGCGCAGCCGGTACGGCCCTTTCCAGGACATCGAGCTCTTCGTTGACTTCGATCCGCAATGCCTGGAACGTGCGCTTCGCAGGGTGTCCGCCGGACTTCGCCGCTGCGGCCGGGACAACGCCCCGTATTTGCTCGACCAGTTCGCCGGTGGTTGTGAACGGCTTGGCGGCGCGTGCCGACACGATGCGGTTCGCGATCCTGCCCGCGAACTTCTCTTCGCCCCATGCGCGGATAATCCGCACAAGGTCTTCCTCGGAATAGTTGTTGACGACGTCAGCGGCAGTCTGGCCGCGGCTGGTGTCCATCCGCATGTCCAACGGAGCGTCGTAGGAATAGGCGAAGCCGCGCTCCCGCTCATCCAATTGCAGGGACGACACACCAAGGTCCATCAGGATGCCGTGCACAGCCGGGATACCGAGATCGTCAAGGACGTCTTCGATTTCGTCGTACACAGCATGGACAAGATCAGTCCGGGCCGCAAAAGGAGCCAGCCTCTCCCCTGCGAGCGCCAAGGCTTCCTCGTCACGGTCGATCCCCACGAGATGCAGGTCCGGGAAGCGCTGGAGCATTGCTTCCGAGTGCCCGCCCATCCCCAGCGTCGCATCGATGGCTACGGGGGTTTCGCCACGGCTGCGGGCTGCTTCGAAACCTGGTGCCAACAAATTGATGCACCGGTCTTTCAGTACCGGTACATGTCGCTCGGAGGTCGGCTTGGGCGTGCTTTGCTCATCCATGCGGCCTCCTCAGTGCTTCGCCAGTTTGGGTTCGTGTGCCGGTCAAGTTTCTTGCGTTGGATTCTGGCTTCTTGGGCCGGATCCCCATCCGCGCCTATCGCAGGGTCCGCCTGGCTCCGGGGAAGGTGAGCCAGGAAAACACTGCGATGGGCGGCTGGAGATCCCGTCCAAGAAACCGTGGTACTTCCGGGGTCCGGCTTCTAGATGAAACCGGGGAGGTTGTCGTCGTCGGTCTCCGAGAAAGCGGCTTCCTTCTCGGCCAGGTATTCCTCCCAAGCGTGGGCGTCCCAGATCTCAGCCCGGGTCCCGGCGCCAATGACCGCCAATTCCCGATCGAGACCTGCGTACGTCCGGAGCGCCGGCGGAATCGTCACGCGCCCCTGCTTGTCAGGTACCTCGTCTGAGGCTCCAGACAGGAAAACCCGGATGTAGTCGCGCGACTGCTTGGAGGAGATGGGGGCCTCCCGCATGGACTCGTGAATACGTTCGAATTCCCGCTGGCTGAAGACGTAGATGCAACGCTCCTGGCCCCTGGTGAGAACCAAACCGTCAGCAAGTTCCTCGCGGAACTTGGCGGGGAGGATGATTCGGCCCTTCTCGTCCAGCCGCGGCGAATGTGTACCCAGAAACACTGGTCCACCGCCCCGTCTGTCAAAGGTGCCTGCAACTGCCCCATGCCGCCACTACCCTCTTACGCGCTCCACTTTACTCCACAAGCCCCCACAGTCAACGCAATCCGGCGTGTTTCGACCCCACTTGCGCCCCCAGGTGCGCGAAAACACAGGCCATTGCGGGAGTGGGTGGAAGTGGAGGGCATTTCGGCCCTGTCCCCGTAGCGGGCGCGACGGCGGCACGGAAGTGGCGGACTACGGTGCCCAGCGCCGCCAAAAGGCGGGTTAAAAGCGAAAAGACCCGAAGTTCGGGTCTTTTCGCTTCGTGACGAGAGCGGGGTGGAGGATTGTGGAGGTCTTGGCTACCTGCTCACCGTGAGGCCGTCGGATTGTCCCTGCAAAGAGTCGTCGCCGGGATTATTCCTCGCCGCGGCGCCGTTCGTCCCAGCGCTCCTCGAGGTTGCTCATGAACGAGTTCCGGCTCTTGCCGGGTTTGGCGCTCTTCGTCTTGCCGACCGCAGCCCTTCTCAAGGTTGCGAAGTAAACACCGGCCCCCATGACAACGAAGCCCAACACACCGAGGAAGATGTTCTGTAAGGACACACCTACCAACAACAAGAGGATTCCGACGATAGTGCCTAGAACGCCAATAACGATGTGCCTGGTGGACCATGAGCGAATGGGGTCCGAGCCCATTGAATTGGCAAACTTTGGATCGTCCTCATGCAGTTGCTTTTCGAGTTGCTCGAGAAGCTTCTGTTCGTGCTCCGAGAGGGGCATCGCGACCTCCTTTAGTCGGCCAGCGCCTGAATACGCCACGGCCGTCGCCTCTGTTCCCTTGAACGGACGAATCCGTTAAAAGGTTCCCGGAGACCTCGTCTTGTGAACTCGGTCGCACGGAACAGACACGGCGGAGCAATTTATCCAGACGGTCTAAATCTGTGTATCTCTAGGATAGTTTGTTGGCCGCTGTTCTGAAAGACACGCCGGGGCCGCACGAGGCACCGTTCCGGGGGTCAGGGGACCTCCGGCCGGTCAGGGCCGGGTTGGGGTTCGAGAAGGCGCGCCGGCAGGACGGTTTTGCTCCCGAACCGCTCTGCCACCTTGTCGAGTGCTTGCTCGGCGGAACGCCAGTTGTCGTCCCTGCGGTCGAGGCTGAGTTGCAACGAAGTCTGCTGGGCCGGTTCAAGCTGTTCAGCACGGACACCAACAAGGCGAACGCTCATGGGCCGCTGCCCCAGTGAGGCCAGCAATTGACTTGCCACTTGGTAGATCAACTGGGCGCTGTCCACTGGAGTTTGTACGGTCTTGCTGCGGCTGATCGTCGAGAAATCCGCATAGCGGAGCTTCAAGGCGACCGTCCGGGCGAGCATGCCGGCATTTCTCAGACGCGAGGCGGTCCGGTGCGAAAGCCGAAGCAATTCGCGGTGCAGGAGTGCATCGTCCCAAGTGTCCACCGAGAACGTCTCTTCCGAACCGATGCTCTTTTCCAAGCGGACTGGCGTTACTGGCCGCGGGTCCATGCCCATGGACAATCTGTGGACGTGCTCCCCGGATGCTCCGAGGACCTTCTTCAGGTATGCGGGCGGGGTGGCGGCGACATCGGCCACAGTACGGATACCGAGCCTGGCAAGGACGTCTGCGGTTTTCGCGCCGACACCCCACAGGGCACTGACGGGAAGGCTGTGCAAGTACGCCAAGGTCTGCCCGGCCTCGATGAGGAGGATGCCGTCCGGCTTGCAGCGCGTGGACGCGATCTTCGCCACGAATTTGTTTGCCGCGATTCCCACGGAGGCGGTAATCCCCAATTCGCTCGCAACCCGGCGTCGGATCAGGTGTCCGATCTCGAGCGGCGGCCCGAGCCTCCGGATCGCGCCGCCAACGTCCAGGAACGCTTCATCCACGCTCAAGGGCTCGACGAGGTCGGTGATGGATTCGAAGATTCCCATCAGCTGCCGTGAGACCTCGTAGTAGACGCCGTGGCGGGGTTCGATGATGATCGCCGCGGGACACAGCCGCATGGCGTTCGCCATTGGCATGGCCGACCTCACGCCCGTCGAGCGGGCCTCGTAGGATGCGGACAACACGACGGAACGCTCTCCGGGGAAGCCCACGATCACGGGTTTCCCGCGCAAGTCGGGACGTGTGCGCAATTCGACTGAGACGAAAAAGGCATCCATGTCTACGTGCAGGATGCTGGTCCGCCTGAGCTCCCTCAAAGCGGCGGGGCCGGGGAGGGCTGCGGGGTCGGGACCGGCGCCGCGCCCGCTGTCCTCCGCATGTGGTCTCACATGGAAATCCTATGCCGCCGTACTGAATAAACTGGAGGCTGCGTCCGGCACCTAAACTGGAGGCAGCATCCGGCGTCGTCCCCAGGAGGAAATCCCTGTGAAGCTCTTTGGAAAGCCTCAACCCGCCACCTTGGCATTAGTGGCCGTGGGGGTCGCGTTGAGCCTCTCCGCGTGCGGGGGGATGCCGACCTCCAGCGCTCCGTCGGAAGTACCGGCGCCCGCGTCTTCGGCACCAACATCGGCTTCGCCTTCGAGCCCTTCGGCAAGCCCCCAGGCCACGAGTTCTTCCTCTGCAACGGCCGGGGCGTCCGCTTCCGTCGGGTCCTTGGTGCCGGGCTTCCCCCAGCAGTTGATTCCTCTCATGCCGCAGGCCGCAGTCGAATCCAGCAGCTTCGACAAGAACAGCTCTCCTGCCTCGGTCGCGCTGGTCGGTACCATCGCCGCGCCGGCCGACGCCGTCGTGGCCTTCTATACGTCGGCCTTCACGGCCCAAGGCTTCAAGGAAGTTCCAGGCAGCACGGTGGGAACCATCAGGTCGAAGGACTTCCTTCGCGGAGACAGTGAAACAGTAAACATCTCAGTGGTCGAAAACGCGGGGAAGTCCACCTTTACCATCGGCGCAAACGTCGCACCGGGGTCCATCAAGTGACGGCAGGAAGCATTCGTGCCGAACAGGGCCAGTTTGTCTCCGACGTCGCAGCCAACCTCCATGGCTTCCTGGGCGGGCAGCAAGGCACCATGGCCACTATCTCGCCCGACGTCGCCCCGCTTATGGGTTCCATCACCAGCCTGGTGACCGGCGGCAAGAGGCTTCGGGCGCTCATGTGCTACTGGGGCTGGCGCGGAGCCGGCGGCGAGCCCGCCCACTCCGATATCATCACGGCGGGCTGTGCCTTGGAACTCTTCCAAGCCGCGGCCTTGATCCATGACGACATCATCGACCGTTCGGATACGCGGCGCGGAGGTCCGAGCGTCCACAAGCGCTTCAGCCAACTTCACGAAAGCGAAGGCTGGGCGCTCGACAGTGAGCGGTTCGGCCACGCTGCCGCGATCCTTACCGGGGATTTGTGCTTGTCCTTCAGCGAAGAGGTGTTCACGCAGATTGGCAGGAGGGCGGCCTCCGGCACCACCGCGCGGCGGATCTTCAACCTCATGCGTGCGGAAGTAATGGCCGGACAGTACCTGGACATCCTGGAGGAAGTCGCCGGGCCCGTCCGCGACAGGGCCGGCGCCGTGAACCGGGCCCAATCCATCATCCGATTCAAGTCGGCAAAGTACTCAACCGAGCACCCGTTGGCACTCGGCGGTGCGTTGGCTGGTGCCAGCGATGAACTCTTGCAGGGATACTCCGCTTTCGCGTTGCCGCTGGGTGAAGCCTTCCAGTTGCGCGACGACATCCTGGGCGTCTTCGGCGACCCCGGGACCACCGGGAAGCCTGCCGGCGACGACCTGCGGGAAGGCAAGCGGACCGTCCTGGTCGGGTACGCAGTCAACCAGGCGGATCCAGCCGATTCGACGTACCTGGACACGATGCTTGGCAGGCAGGACCTGGGCGAGGCCGAAGTGGCCGAACTCAGGAGGATCATCGTGGAATGCGGGGCCCTTGACGCTACCGAATCACTGATCGACGAACTCAGCAACCAAGCTTTCGAGGCGCTTGAGCGCCTTCCACTGACGGAGCTGCCGCTCACGGCGCTGCGCCAACTGGCAGAGGCGGCTGTCAGCCGGGCGGCATGAACTCTTGCCTAACAACACAAGAAAAGTAAAATGACCGCCCTGTGTTAAATGAAAAGGCGGCGGCAGTTTCCTGCCGCCACCTCCGTATTTAACGTGTTTAGCCCGGGTGCCAACTACCAGGCCAGTGATTGCGCCCGGCGCCGGATTTCAGTCTTGCGGCCCTCACGCAACGCATCAATGGGGCGTCCGCCCAGCGAATCGTCCGAGGTGAAGAGCCACCCAACCAGCTCCTCATCCGTAAACCCGGCATCGCCCAGCACGGCGATTGTGCCCTTCAGGCTGTCCACGACATGGCCATCCTGAATAAAAAGGGCGGGAATTGAACGGATGTTCCGCTCCCCGACCCTTACCGCGACCACAGCACGTTCATCCAAGAGACCGTGGACTTTGGTGATTGGAACGTTCAGCAGCTCTGCGACGTCGGGCAGCGGCAACCAATCGGAAACGAGGCTTTCTACATTACTCACGAAACAAGATTGCCACGGGCTTGCACTTCCCGCCTAGCCGGTTTGCCGTCCCGTCGGATTTGGAACCGCCATTTGTCCCGAACCGGGATTTCTTGTGCGGAATCAAAAAGTATGAGAGATTCGCATTGATCACATTTGTATCACCTGTATCAGCTGTACCATCGATAACAACTGGATCACTGTTCACTTTAGTAACACTGGTATCACTGGCAGCAGCGGCTTTCCCCAAACCCGCTGCTGAGATGAGGACTGCTCCCATGACGACGCTGCGCTCGCCCAAAAAGACATCGAGCATGCCAATAATTGCGGCCACTACAGCGGCCCTGCCCGCCGTCATGCTCTCCTCATTGGCGATTGCCCAACCGGCTTCCGCCCTCCCGGCGCCCCAGCCCCAGCGCATCCCGGCTACACTGGCCGCCGCGATGGAAGCCCGGGCCTCCGTTGCCGCCAACGTCATTCCGGCCTCGGCCGTTGCCGCCAGCATTCCGACGTCGGTGCAGCCAATGGCGCCTGGCGTCCCTGACACGTACACAATTGTCCGCGGCGACACCGTCAGCGGTATCGCCGCCCGCTACGGGCTTGATACGGACACCGTCCTCCAGCTCAACGGCCTGACGGCCACCACGATCATCTACCCCGGCCAGCAGATCAAGCTGAGCGGCTCCGGAACCCTCGCTCCGGCATCGATCACCCCCGCCGCGGCGACCCCGGCAGCAAGCCCGTCGTCGGGAAGCTACACGGTCAAATCAGGCGACACCCTGAGCGCCATCGCCGCCCGCAACGGCGTGGCCCTGTCCGATGTCTTCGCATGGAACGGCCTCGACGGCAGGTCGATCATCTACCCCGGCCAGCAGATCAAGCTCAACGGCGGCAACGGCGGAATCACCTTGGCACCTGCGTCGGTGCCGTCCACCCCCGCGGCACCTGCTCCTTCCGCACCGGCCCCGGCCGGACCGGGCGCGTACACCATCAAGGTGGGCGACACGCTGGGCGGCATCGCTTCACGCCTCGGAGTATCCCTTTCATCGCTCCTCTCGGCGAACCACCTGTCTATGTCCACCATCATCTACCCGGGGCAAAAGCTCGCCATCCCCGGTGCCTCCGGCCCTGCGCAGGCCCCGGCTCCCGCCGCCCCGCTGGTCCCCAGCACCTTCCTCGGCTACACCTACCCTGCGGCGGTCGTCAGTTCCGCCAATGCGAACAAGGCCTTGCTCAACGCCTCACCTGTTCCGAGCACAGCCCAGATGAAAGGTATCGTTGCGGACACGGCGCGGCGCATGGGCGTCGATCCGTCCCTGGCCATGGCGTTCGCCTACCAGGAATCCGGTTTCAACCAGCGCGCGGTATCGCCCGCGAACGCCATCGGCACCATGCAGGTGATTCCATCCTCCGGCGAGTGGGCTTCGGATCTGGTGGGCCGCAAGCTCAACCTTCTCGACCCCTATGACAACGTCACTGCCGGAATCGCGATCATCCGCGCCCTTGTCAGCACCAGCAAGGACGAGGACAACGCAATCGCCGGCTACTACCAGGGCCAATACTCAGTCCAGAAGCACGGTATGTACGACGACACGAAGGCGTACGTCGCCTCGATCAAGGCACTCCAAAAGAAGTTCAGCTGACTCCAGCTGTAAAAACGGGTCCGGATCCATCGATGGTTCGGGCCCGTTCTTTTTTGCTCAACTAGGATCGAAGGGTGCAGCAACAAGTTTCGGACCATCTCATCGGATCCCGCGTGGACGGGCGCTACCTGGTGCGTTCACGCCTTGCGGGCGGTGGCATGTCCACCGTGTACCTCGCCACCGACGAGCGGCTCGACCGCGATGTCGCGCTCAAAGTACTTCATCCCCACTTGGCCAACGACCAGAATTTCCTCGATCGCCTCCAGCGCGAGGCCCGGGCCGCCGCCAGCCTGTCCCACCCGCATGTGGTCGGTGTCCTCGACCAAGGACAAGACGGCCACATTGCCTACATTGTCATGGAGTACATCAAGGGCCATACCCTTCGCGATGTCCTCAACGAGAAGAAGGCGCTCCCCCCACGGCTGGCTTTCGCACTCATCGACCCCGTTATCGAAGGCGTCGCGGCCGCCCATGCCGCAGGCCTGATACACCGCGACATCAAGCCGGAAAATGTGCTGATAGCCGAAGACGGTCGAATCAAGGTCGGCGATTTCGGACTCGCGCGGGCCGTCACCGCAAACACCAGCACCGGCGCCCTGATCGGCACGGTCGCCTACGTGGCGCCCGAACTGGTCCTCGGGAAGCCCGCGGACGCCCGGAGCGACATCTACTCCACGGGCATCATGCTCTACGAAATGCTCACGGGCAAGCAGCCCTATGCCGGCGATGTTCCCATCCAGGTCGCCTACCAGCACGTCAACGCCGAGGTCGCACCGCCGTCGCTCGCTGTTCCCGGACTCGCCGCCGACGTCGACGAACTTGTCCAGTGGTGTACTGCCAAGGAGCCGGACGACCGTCCGGTGGACGGTTCGGCCCTTTTGTCCGAATTGCGGCACATCCGGACAACCCTGAGCGACGCACAATTGGACCTCAACCCGCCTGCCGCGGCGGCCGCCGTCGTGAACGCGGAACCGAGGACCGCAGCGGCAACCGCCATTGTTGCTCCTTTCGACGACGGACGCACGGAGACCTTGGAAAGGATCGGACGCCCGACCGATATCATCTCCGGGCAGCGCAACCCGACCACGGTGATGCCGTCGTCCTTGCCCCCCGCAGCGGTTTACACCGGGGAATTGGACCGGCAGGATGCGCTGCCAAGCAAACGGGACCTCAAGCGGATTGCCCGGCAAGAGGAAAAGGACCGCCTGCGTGCCGCGGCGACTCCGTCGCGGACCTTGCGCGAAGGAAATCCCCGGCGCCGCGCCATCGTCTGGATCGTCGTCGTGATTGTCCTCGCAATATTGGCCGGCGCCGCGGGATGGTTCTTCGGCATGGGACCCGGTTCCCCCGGAACTATTCCGGACACGAAGAACAAGACAGTCGCCGAGGCCCAGCAACTGCTTCGGACCGCCGGTTTCCAATCCGAACCAAGGGATGTGTTCGACGACGACGTGCAAGCCGGCTTGGCTGTAGGAACCGAACCGGCTTCGGGCCAGGTCGTGCGGAAATTCCAACCGGTGGCGCTTTTCGTGTCCAAGGGACCGCAACTTTTTCCGCTTCCGGCTTTGGCGGGCCTGACGCTGGACCAAGCCAAGAACGCCTTGGGCAATGCCGAAATGACGCTCGGCAAGGTAACGGAGCAGTATGACGATACCGTGCCGGCAGGCTCCATCGTTTCGCAGTCGCCCGCCCAGGACACGTCGGTACGCCACGGTACCCAGGTGTCGTTGACCGTATCCAAGGGCCCGCAACCCCTGCCCGTGCCGGACGTCCGCGGCATGGACCAGCAGGCCGCCGTGCAAGCGATCACCAACGCCGGGCTGACCGCGACCATCGCCCCGGACCCGGTATTCGACAAGAAAGTCCCGTCGGGGTCGGTAGTTAGCCAGTCCCCCGCCAACGGAACGCTCACCCGCGGCGCGGCGGTTACGATCACGTTGTCCAAGGGTCCGAAGCAAGTGCACGTTCCAAACTACATCGGCAAGCAGGCCGATGCCGCCCGGAAGGCGTTGGAATCACTCGGCTTCGACGTCAAGGTCAACAACATCCTGGGCGGGTTCTTCGGCACAGTACGCGACCAAAACCCAGTGGACAGGGACGCGCCGGAAGGATCCACCGTTACCTTGACGGTGGTGTAGAAGCACAATGCCTTGGAAGCCCAATAGTAAAGGCGATCCGGAATCCTCCGGATCGCCTTTACTGTTGGCACCATTGCCTGCTGGAACTATGGGTGGCGTCCCTTATGGCCGCGCCAGGGCTCCAGCCACCAGGAATGCCATCTCCAGGGACTGCATGTGGTTCAAGCGGGGGTCGCACACGGACTCGTAGCGGTCGAGGAACGCGTCCTGGTCGATCGGGTCCGCACCGCCGAGGCATTCAGCGACGTCATCGCCGGTCATCTCCATGTGCAAGCCACCGGGGACCGTGCCCAAACCGTGGTGGACTTCGAAGAAGCCGCGCACTTCGTCCACGACGTCGTCGAAGTTGCGGGTTTTGTAGCCATTCGGCGAGGTGACGGTGTTGCCGTGCATCGGATCCGTGACCCAGAGAACCTGTGCGCCGGACGCCGTGACCTTCTCGACGACGGCCGGCAGCTTCTCGCGGATGTTCTTCGAACCCATGCGGGTGATGAACGTGAGCCGCCCCGGTTCGCGGTTCGGATCCAGCCTGTCGATCAGCCGCAGCGCATCATCGCCCGTTGTGCCAGGACCGAGCTTGACGCCGATCGGGTTCCGGACACGGGACAGGAAGTCTACGTGGGCGTGGTCGAGCTCGCGGGTACGCTCGCCGATCCACAGGAAGTGCCCCGACGTGTCGTAGGGAAGTCCAGTACGGGAGTCGATCCGGGTCAAGGCGCGCTCGTAGTCCAGGAGCAATGCCTCGTGGCTCGCGAAGAACTCCACTCGCTTGAGCGCTTCGAAGTCGGCGCCGCAGGAATCCATGAATTTGATGGCACGGTCGATGTCCCGGGCGAGGGACTCGTAACGGGCATGGGCCGGGTTCTCCGTGAAGCCCTTGTTCCACAGGTGGACCAGGCGAAGATCGGCGAAGCCCCCCTGGGTGAAAGCACGGATAAGGTTCAGGGTGGAAGCCGAGGTGTGGTACGCCTTCAGCATGCGGCTGGCGTCGTGCGCGCGGGACTCCGGGGTGAAGTCGTAGCCGTTGACGATGTCTCCCCGGTAGGCGGGAAGCGTCACGCCGTTGCGGGTCTCATCGTTCGAAGACCGCGGCTTTGCGAACTGCCCGGCCATGCGGCCCATCTTGATGACAGGCATTGCGGCGCCATAAGTGAGCACCACCGCCATTTGGAGGATGGTGCGGACGCGCGCACTGATCTTGTCCGCCGTCGCGTCCTCGAACGTCTCGGCACAGTCCCCGCCCTGCAGCAAGAACGCCTTGCCCTGGGCCGCGGCGGCCAGGCGCTCACGCAGGACATCCACTTCGCCTGCGAAAACCAGCGGCGGAAGCACGGAAAGTTCCTTGACCGAGGCGTCAAAAACGGCGGAATCGGACCACGTGGGTTGCTGCGAGATAGGCAATTGCCGCCAGTCGTCCAAGCCGGGATAGTTTGCCGCGCCGCTTTGCGCGGTGCTGGTCATGGGGCTGGCCAGCGGGCTGATTACAGGCGGTGCGGGGTTTGCGGATAACTCAGTCACCCTCCAAGCCTAATTGCCTTGTCCACTGTTCTGCGCACGGCCCCCGTAACCAGCAACGGGCAGGCCGTCACACTTACGGCACCGGCGTGTCGCCGTCGTCGTCCGGCAAGGAATCCGCCGGAGCGCCATCGGCCGGGACGGGCCCGGCCGCCGAATCCGTACCGCCCCGAGTCTGCTCCTTTGCGGACACCGCTGTTGTGCTTTGGCCCGCGAGCCGCTGTTTGACGACGGCGGCGTATTCGTCCACATATTCCTGCCCCGAGAGCCGCATGAGCTCGTACATGACCTCATCGGTGACTGCCCGCTGAACGGCGTAGTCCTCCTCCTGCCCGTAATAGCGGCTGAAGTCGAGGGGTTGGCCGAAGATGATACCGATGCGCCGGATGTTGGGCAGCCTCTTGCCGATGGGCTGGACCTTCTCGGTTCCTATCATGGCCACCGGAACCACGGGGACCCGTGTTTGGAGCGCGAGTTTGGCGACCCCGACCTTGCCGCGGTAAAGCCGCGCGTCCGGGCTGCGTGTTCCCTCCGGGTAGATGCCCAGAAGCCCTCCTCCCGTCAGGATGTCCCTGCCAGCCTGAAGGGACAACTCCGATGCCGCGCCGCCGGAACGGTCCATCGGCAACTGGTTGGTGAGCCGAAAGAACAACGCAGTCAGCCTGCCCTTGAGCCCCGTGCCGGTGAAGTATTCGGATTTGGCCAGGAAAACCACAGGCCGCGGCACCATCAAGGGCATGAAAATCGAGTCCGAAAACGACAAATGGTTCGACGCGAGAATCGCCGCACCATCATGGGGAATATTGTCGAGGCCTTTGATCCACGGCCGGAACAGCAATTTGACGATCGGACCCAGGAAGATCCGCTTCATGACCCAATAGAACACGTCGGTTCCTCTCGCGGGCGGACTCTGCGCGGCATCCCGTCCGCGCCCAGAAGACACCCTACTCCAGTGAGAAATGTCCCGAACAGTGACACGATGTACTCATGACGGAAAGCGGTGTCGCGGGCGCCATCGGCCCTTTTCACTACCCGGGCCACGGGCCCAACGCCGGTACGGGAATAGCCCTTTGCCATGGTTTCACCGGCAGCCCGCTCAGCATGCTTCCCTGGGCCGAATATTTGGCTGACCAGGGCTTTGCGGTGGACGTCCCCTTGTTGCCCGGCCATGGAACGGACTGGCAGGACCTTGCCCGCACCAGCTGGCACGACTGGTATGGCGCCTTCGAATCGAGCTACCTTGCCCTCGCCGAAACGACGGCTTCGTGCTTTGTCGCCGGCCTGTCGATGGGCGGCGCGGTGGCGCTGAGGGTAGCCGCAAGGCATCCGGTTTCCGGCGTCGCCGTGGTCAACCCCGGACTCAGTTTCTACGACCGCCGTGTCCGCTACGTCGGCGCGCTCAAGCACTTCATGCGCACCACCGCCCCGGTCGAGGAACAGGAACCGACGGCGACACCCACGGACGACGGCGACTACTCCCGGACCCCGCTGTCAGCCGTGCACGAACTCAAGAAACTCTTCCGGTCCAGCTACCGGTCACTGCCGGCGGTCTCGGCCCCGACGCTGTTATTCGCGTCGGCCCGGGACAGCGTGGTGCCACCGAGCTCGTTGTCCATGATCCGGCGCCGCCTCGGTTCGCGGGACTTCCAGGTTGTCACGTTGCCCCGCAGCGGGCATGTTGCAACCCTCGACGTGGACGCACCCACAATACTTGCCGAATCCTCCAGATTTTTCCTCCAGCATGCCGCCAACAGAGTAGCCTCGGAGTCATCATGAACACTCTCCCTGATCCTTCGCCCTACGCCAGTACTTCCACCGGCGATGGCCCGCGCGTCGGCGTCGTGATGAGCCACGGTTTCACGGGCAGTCCGCACAGCATGCGCCCTTGGGCCGAGTATCTAGCGGCCGAAGGGTACGCCGTCCGTTTGCCCCTTCTTCCGGGGCATGGGACGAGCTGGCAAGACATGTCCACGCGCCGCTGGCAAGAGTGGCACAACGCAGTCGATGCCGCCTATCTCGAGCTTCAGTCCGAATGCGATTTCGTCTTCGCCGCCGGCCTGTCCATGGGCGGAACACTTGCCCTCCGGATCGCGGCCACCCGCCCGGTGGCCGGTACCGTCGTCGTCAATCCCGGGCTGGTCATCGACGACCCCCGGTCAGCAATTGTCGGCGCCCTCAAATACGTGATGAAAACAACGCCGGCCATTGCGAATGACATCCGCAAGCCGGGCGTCGAGGAGGGCGCCTACCCGAGGACTCCGGTTGCGGCCGCCCACGAACTGAAGAAACTGTACAAGGACACGCTGGCTCTCCTCCCCCGCATTTCCGCGCCCGTCCGGGTCTTCCGGTCCACCGTGGACCACGTCATTTCCGATCTCAGCATCAGGAAACTGAAGGAAAGCGTCACTGCGCCTTTGGAATTCACCGCCCTCGAAAACAGCTACCACGTTGCCACCCTCGACAACGACGCCCCGGAGATCTTCCGCGGTTCCGCCGAATTCATCAAGAAGACGATGGCCAGGATCGGCGCAGATGCCGGCCGTTCCCCGTCCGGTTCCGAGCTCCGGGATTCACGCCATGAATAACAGGCCAGGGCCGGACTCCGCGGACCAGAGCGCCAATAACGACGACGACGCCGTCTGGCTCGATCTCGTAGCGCGCCTCGAATCGATGCCGTCCACGGCGCCGGACGAGCCGCTGCCACCCGAGGACGCCGCTGGCCGCCGCCCGGACCAGAACTCCGCCGCGCCCCGTTCCTTCAGGGACTTCGACCCGCTTGGATTGTCCAGGCAGGCAGCCGAGGAGCCGAAGTCCGTGGACGAGGAAGCCGGCGGAGCTGCGGGCCCGCGCGATTACGGCGCAGAGGACGACGGCGGCTTCGTACCGGAAGAGCCTCCCAGCCTGGCCGGTACCGAACCGATGACCATGCTAGCGTGGCTCGGCGCTGTCGGTGGACCCATCGCGCTGCTGTTCACCGCCATGTTCTGGCGTTCCGCGCCGCTGCTCGCGGTCATGGGCATCCTGGCGGCGTTCCTCGGCTCGGTGGTGTACCTCATCATGAAGCTCCCCGAGGAAAAAGACGACAACGACGACGGCGCACGCGTCTGACCAGGCACCGCACCGCGGGCTTCGGGTCAGCCACGCATCCTGCCGCTGACGCGGGAGAGGTCGGCTGCGCCGATCATTCCCGCCCGGGGACCGAGGGCGGCGAGTTTGATGTCGGCCGTCGGCCGGAAACCCCGGCCCGTGAGGTTGCGGGCGAATGAAGCGCGGGCAGGACCGACCAGGAGCTCACCGGCGTCGCACAGTCCCCCGCCGATGACGAACGTTCCCGGATCCAGCGCGGCGGCGAGGTTGGCGAGGCCCAGTCCAAGCCAATGCCCGACTTCCTCCAAGAGTTCTTTCGACGCCGCGTCCCCGGCCTTCGCGCGTTCAGTCACTGTGATCCCGGTGATGTCCTCCGCGGAGCCACCGGCTGCTTTCAGCAATTCGTAGGCGACCGGCGAGTTCCGCAGCGCCAACTCCCGGGCTTCCCTTCCGAGGGCGTTGCCGGACGCGTATTGCTCCCAGCATCCCCGGTTGCCGCATTCGCAGCGGTGCCCGCCGGGGACCACAATCTGGTGCCCGAATTCTCCCGCGACACCGAAGCGCCCGCGTTCCACCCGACCGTCCATGACCATTGCCCCGCCGATACCAGTGCCGAGCGTGATGCAGACAAGGCGGCTCTCCCCCTGGCCGGCACCAAAGCGCCATTCAGCCCAGGCGGCGGCATCGGCGTCGTTGGTTACCAGCACGGGCCGCCGCAGGAGGCTCTGGAGGTTTTCACGCAGCGGCTCGTTACGCCAGGCGAGGTGCGGACTGAACAGCACCGTGCCGCCGTCGAGATCCATCCAGCCGGCGGCCCCGATCCCGACGGAAGCGATCCTGTGGTTCCTTCCGAGTTCCTGGACGAGCTCGACGATCACCCGTTCGACGGCGCGCGCGTCGTTCCCGGGGGTGGATCGCCGTGCTTCCTCGACAACCTGGCCAGAGGGATCAACAACGCCCGCCGCCACCTTGGTTCCGCCAATGTCGATCCCGATGGCCAGGCCCCGGCGTCCGAGATGCGCGCGCCGCGCAGCCCAGGGAACCGCCTCCCCGCGCTGGCCGCCGTTCTTGCGGGCCAAGCGGCGGAGCGCCGATCCGGATCCCGGCCAGGACACCTCCCGAACTCTTGATGGGGTGTGGTCGTTGGGTGGGTTGAGAGGCATGTGGACATCATATTCCGAGAGCGGCATTTGTCAGGACATGGCGCCGGCCTCTTTGAGGAACAGGACACTTCCCGTAAAGTTACTCACCAGTAACTCTGGCCGGTGAACTGCGATACACCCCTGACCGGGCCGTATAGAGTTAGAGCAGCCCCGCAATGGTCTGTTGATATCGAAGGAGCTATCGTGCGTGAATTCAGTGTTCCGCCCCTCGTAAATGTTGCCCCCGAAACCAACATCACGGACCTCGTGATCCGTCAGGCCGCCAACCCTTCCAATCCTGCACTGTTCGCGACCCTCGACGCCGCGGGCCTATGGCAGGACGTCCGGGCGGTCGAGTTCCTCCAGGATGTCTCCGCCCTGGCAAAGGGATTGATCGCCAATGGCGTGGAGCCCGGAGATCGCGTCGGCATCATGTCCAGGACACGGTATGACTGGTCGCTGGTGGACTTCGCCATCTGGTTCGCCGGCGGAATTTCGGTGCCGATCTACGAAACGTCATCGCCGTCCCAAGTGGCTTGGAACCTCGGCGATTCCGGAGCGGTTGCGGCGTTCGCCGAATCGGCCCACCACGAAGACGTCATCTGGCGGGCCGTCACAGCCGAAGGCCTTGAGGCCGTGACCAACGTCTGGCAGCTCGGGGACGGACTGGACGCCCTGCGCAACGCCGGCTCGGGCGTCAGCGACGAGGAGCTCGAAAGCCGCCGCAGCCGCGCCATCCTCAGCGACGTCGCCACGATCATCTATACCTCCGGCACCACCGGCCGTCCGAAGGGGTGCGAGCTCACGCACGGGAATTTCGTGGAGCTCTCGGAGAACGCGTTGGCTTCACTCGGGGACGTGGTCAACGAAAATGCCAAGACCATCATGTTCCTTCCGTTGGCCCACGTGTTTGCCCGCTTCATTTCTGTGTTGGCCGTCGCGGCCGGTGCCCAAGTGGCGCATACTCCGGATATCAAGAACCTGCTGTCGGACCTGCAGAGTTTCCAGCCATCGTTCATCCTCGCCGTCCCCCGCGTCTTCGAAAAGGTGTTCAATTCGGCCCTCACGAAGGCCGAAGACGGCGGCAAGGGAGCCATCTTCCACCGGGCCGTGGACACGGCGATCTCATACTCCAAGGCGCGGCAAGCGGGTTCAGTCGGAATCGCGTTGAAGCTCAAGCACGCGATCTTTGACCGGCTCGTTTACGGAAAACTGCGTGCCGCGATGGGCGGAAACGTCCACCACGCCGTTTCCGGCGGAGGTCCCCTCGGCGAACGTCTGGGCCATTTCTTCCACGGAATCGGACTGCAGATCCTCGAAGGGTACGGACTCACCGAGACCACCGCGCCCATCTCCGTCAACACCCCGTCCCTGATCAAGATCGGCACCGTCGGGGCGCCGCTGCCCGGCAACGCGGTCAAGATTGCCGACGACGGCGAAATCCTCGCCAAGGGCGTCTGCGTCATGAAGGGCTACTACAAGCGGGAAGACCTCGCCGCGGACACATTCGTCGATGGGTGGTTCCGTACGGGCGACATCGGCGAACTGGACCAACAGGGCTTCCTGAAAATCACAGGACGCAAGAAGGAGATCATCGTCACGGCGAGCGGCAAGAACGTCGTGCCGGCCCTCCTCGAAGATCAGATCCGGGCAGATACCCTCGTCTCCCAGGTCCTGGTGATCGGCGACAACAGGCCGTTTATCGGTGCCCTCGTCACCTTGGACGAGGAAGCATTGCCGGGCTGGCTGGAGCGCCACGGCCTTCCCACATCCACCAGCGTCGAGGACGCCACGGAGAACGCGACAGTCAGGGCGGCAGTCCAGGAACTGATCAACCGCGCAAACCAGTCGGTTTCCCAGGCCGAGGCGATTAAGTCGTTCCGGATCATCCCTGCGGACTTCACTGAGTCGTCCGGCCATCTGACGCCGTCCTTGAAGGTCAAGCGGGCACAGGTCTTGAAAGACTTCGACGCCGTGATCGAGGAAATGTACTCGGCTCCGAAAGCGTCCTGAATCTGCCGTCAAACGAAAAGGAGGGGTCTTGGGCTGTGAAGCCCAAGACCCCTCCTTTGTGTCCCCTGCCGGGGACGTCACGCTAATCGACGACGATCAGCAAATCGCCGCCCTGGACCTGTTCCACCTTGTTGATGGCGAGGCGCGAGACCGTGCCGCCTACCGGCGTCGTGATGGAAGCCTCCATCTTCATCGCCTCAATCGTGGCAACGGTGTCGCCGGCATTGACGGCATCCCCGGGCTTCACCGTGACGGTGACGGCGCCCGCGAACGGAGCCGCGACGTGGCCCTGCTGGGACGGGTCGGCCTTCTCCGCGGTCTTCACGTTGCTGACAACCGACTTGTCGCGGACAACCACGGGACGGGACTGTCCATTGAGCTTGCACATCACGGTGCGCATGCCCTTTTCGTCCGGTTCCGAGACAGCTTCGAGGGAGGCAATCAGGCGGACGCCCTTTTCCAGCTCCATGACGTGCTCGGCCCCGAGCTGGAGACCGTACAGGTAGTCGCGGGTGTCGAGCACGGACAAGTTGCCGTAGGTTTCGACGCTCTTGAGGTAGTCCTTGGTGGGCCCCTCGAAGAGGAGGCGGTTCAATGTCCGCTGGCGCGTCTTGGAATCGCCCTTGAGGGCCGCACTATCCTCGGCGCTCAGTTCCACGTCGCGGACCTTGATGCTGCGTCCTTGGAGGGCCTTGGTCCGGAACGGCTCCGGCCATCCTCCCGGAGGATCTCCCAGCTCGCCGGACAGGAAGCCGATCACGGAGTCCGGGATATCGTAGCTCTGCGGATTCTCGTTGAAGTCGGCCGGATCGGCGTTGATTCCCACAAGATGCAAGGCGAGGTCGCCCACCACCTTGGACGAAGGAGTCACCTTCACGAGGTGGCCCAGGATGCGGTCCGCCGCGGTGTACATGTCTTCGATGGCCTCGAAGCGTTCGCCGAGTCCCAAAGCCATGGCCTGCTGGCGAAGGTTGGACAGCTGGCCGCCCGGGATCTCGTGCTGGTACACACGTCCGGTGGGACCCGGGAGTCCGGATTCAAACGGAGCGTAGACGCGGCGCACGCCTTCCCAGTACGGTTCCAGGGCGCTCACGCTGGCCAAGCTCAGGCCGGTATCGCGCGGAGTGTGTGCCAACGCGGCCACAAGGGCGGATGCGGATGGCTGGCTGGTGGTTCCCGCGAGTGATGCGGAGGCGACATCTACGGCGTCCACACCGGCATCCACGGCCGCCAGCAGGGTGGCCAGCTGGCCGCCAGCGGTGTCGTGGGTGTGCAAGTGGACCGGGAGGTCGAAGCGCTCACGCAGGGCCGTCACAAGCTTGGCTGCCGCGGCCGGGCGAAGAAGGCCGGCCATGTCCTTGATGGCGAGGATGTGGGCACCGGCGTCGACGATCTTCTGGGCGAGGTCCAGGTAGTAGTCGAGCGTGTACAGCTTCTCGTTCGGATCAAGAAGATCGCCGGTGTAGCACAGGGCGACTTCAGCCACTGCCGTGCCCGTGGCGCGCACGGCGCGGATCGCGGGAGCCATCTGGTTGACGTCGTTGAGCGCGTCGAAGATCCGGAAGATGTCGATGCCGGTGGCGGCCGCCTCGTTGACGAAAGCTTCTGTCACTTCTTCCGGGTACGGCGTGTAGCCGACCGTATTGCGGCCGCGCAGAAGCATCTGGATACACGTGTTGGGCAACGCCTTGCGCAGCGCAGCCAAACGTTCCCACGGGTCTTCGCCAAGGAAGCGCAGTGCGACGTCATAGGTGGCGCCGCCCCAGGCTTCTACGGACAAGAGTTCCGGGAGGAGCGCCGTGACTGCGGGGCCGGCCGCTACGAGGTCCCGGGTGCGCACGCGTGTGGCGAGGAGGGACTGGTGGGCGTCGCGGAACGTGGTGTCCGTGACGGCCACAGCCTGCTGCTCGCGAAGCGCCTTCGCGAAGCCTTCGGGTCCCAGTTCCTTCAGTTTCTGCCGCGAGCCGGAGCTCGGGACCGGACCGGTGATCTTCGGAAGCTTGATGGCCGGATCAGTGTGGACTTTGAGTTCGCCGTTGGGCTTATTGACAGTGACATCGGCGAGCCAGGTGAGCAGTTTGGTTCCACGGTCCGCGGAGACGTGGGACTTCAGGAGTTCCGGACGCTTGTCGATGAAGTCGGTGGCTACGTTGCCGGCGATGAAGTCCGGATCGGCGAGCACCGCCTGCAGGAATGGAATGTTGGTGGACACGCCACGGATCCGGAATTCGGCAAGGCCACGGCGGGCACGGGCGACGGCGGCCGGGTAGTCACGTCCGCGGCAGGTCAACTTCACCAGCATGGAGTCGAAGTGGGGGCTGATCTCGGCACCCGAGTAGACCGTACCGCCGTCGAGACGCACGCCCGCACCACCGGCGGAACGGTAACCGGTGATCCGTCCAACGTCGGGGCGGAAGCCGTTGGCGGGGTCTTCAGTGGTGATGCGGCACTGGAGGGCTGCGCCCTTGACCGAGACCGACTCCTGGCTCAGGCCGAGGTCCGCGAGGGTCTCGCCCGACGCGATGCGCATCTGGGCCTGGACCAGGTCCACATCGGTGATTTCTTCGGTGACCGTGTGCTCCACCTGGATACGCGGATTCATCTCGATGAACACGTGCTGGCCGGCGCGGGCACCTTCGGTGTCGACGAGGAATTCAACGGTACCGGCATTGACGTAGTTGAGTGCCTTGGCGAAGGCAACGGCGTCCCGGTACAGGGCCTGGCGGATGGATTCGTCCAAGTTGGGAGCCGGCGCGATTTCGACGACCTTCTGGTGTCGGCGCTGGAGTGAACAGTCGCGCTCGAAGAGGTGCATGACGTTGCCCTCGGCGTCGGCCAGGATCTGGACCTCGATGTGACGGGGGCGCAGCACGGCCTGCTCGAGGAACATCGTGGGATCGCCGAACGCCGCGTCCGCTTCGCGCATTGCCGACTGCAGGGCTTCCGGAAGTTCTTCCCGGGTTTCCACGCGGCGCATGCCGCGACCGCCGCCACCGGCAACAGCCTTGGCGAAGATGGGGAAGCCGATCTCGTCCGCGGCAGCGATGAGTTCGTCGACGTCCCGGGAGGGCGCGCTCGACTTCAGGACCGGTACGCCTGCCTTGCGGGCGGCCTCAAGCGCAGCGACCTTGTTGCCCGCGAGCTCGAGTACTTCGGCCGGCGGGCCGACGAAAGTGATTCCCGCTTCCTGGGCTGCCCGGGCGAGGTCCGGGTTCTCCGAAAGGAACCCATAGCCCGGATAGATCGCGTCCGCACCCGCTTCCTTGGCGACGCGGACAATTTCGTCTACATCCAGGTAGGCACGAACCGGATGGCCTTGCTGGCCAATCAGGTACGCCTCATCGGCCTTCTGCCTATGGATCGAGTTACGATCCTCATGCGGGAAGACCGCTACCGTTTTTGCGCCGAGTTCGTAGCCGGCGCGGAAGGCCCTGATCGCGATTTCGCCGCGATTAGCCACCAGAATCTTGGAAAACATGCTTCTCCTGCATCATTGCGGGTGTAACGGTCGGTGGTCACAGTGTGTAAGACCTCCACACACAAATACAAATCTTTGTGTTGACGGTCACATAGAGAATCGTCACGAGCAGTGTACATTCGCGCACGGCCCGGATACACGTGCTATGGGACTTGGGAAGTAACGGAGATCAAAGCCCCTCGGAGCGGATAAGGCGGGAATCTGCGGCGACTCCACATATGATGTTGAAGGGCGGCGGCAGAGCCCCGGTTCCGGCCTCATCGGAACAGAAGCACCGCGACACGGTAACCGGCGTTAGGTTTTGGGTTTTCAAGTGCAAGTAGTCAGCATCAGCAGCCTCAAGGGCGGCGTAGGAAAAACATCCGTAACCACTGGGCTAGCCTCGGCCGCATTGACTGCAGGCATCCCAACCCTTGTTGTGGACCTCGACCCCCACGCCGACGCAACCACTGCCCTCGGCGTCCAGGCCGGCGATCAGCTCGACATCGGCCGCATGCTGAAGAACCCCCGCAAAGCGAAGCTTCCCGAGAACGTCGTTACGAGCGGCTGGGTAGAACACGCCCGCCGCAACGGCGAACCCTCTGCCCTCGACGTCGCGATCGGATCCGCCTACACCGGAATCTACGACCGGCCCGACCTCGGCCGCCGCGACCTCCGGCGGCTGTCTTCGGTCCTGGCACCCGCTGAGCAGTACGAGCTGGTCCTGGTCGATTGCCCTCCCTCCCTCAACGGACTGACCCGCATGGCGTGGGGCGCCAGCGACCGTGTGGTCCTGGTTGCCGAACCTGGCCTGTTCTCCGTGGCCGGAACCGAACGCACCATGCGCGCCATCCAGTTGTTCCGCCAGGAATTCGCACCGAAATTGGCCCCCGGCGGCATCGTCGCCAACCGCGTCAGGCCGACTTCGTCCGAGCACAGTTTCAGGCTCGCCGAGATGGAATCGATGTTCGGGGACCTGCTGTTGGCTCCCCACATTCCGGAACAAGCGAACTGGCAGCAGATCCAGGGCGCGGCCCACGCCGTGCACCATTGGCCGGGCGACTCCGCAAAGAACACCGCCAAGCTGTTCGACACGCTCCTGGAAAACATGCTCGCGGCCCACAACGGTACGCGCGAACGCCGCCAACGCTGAGCCGTCTCCTCCTTCCAGGCTCCCAGCCTGAATCGTGCCCAACGCAATGAAGCCGCTTTCCGGAGAAGGCGGCTTCATTCACGTCTTGTGTTGCGCGGGATCCTGCGCGGAAATCACGACGGCGTTCAGCCGGTCCGGCGGGCAGACCGGCGCTTGCTCAACTCGTCGTCGGGAAAGGATTGCTCCACCGCGTGTTCGCTGGGAAGGGCTGCGAGGCTCCCCTCGACTTCGCGCCACACGCGGCCGACTGCGATGCCGAAGACGCCTTGGCCGCCCTGCACGAGATCAATGACTTCATCTGCCGACGTGCATTCATAGACGCTTGCGCCATCGCTCATGAGCGTAATCTGCGCCAGATCTTCCACTCCGCGCTCACGCAAGTGCTCAACCGCAGAGCGGATCTGCTGAAGGGAAACGCCGGTATCCAGGAGTCGCTTGACCACTTTGAGGACCAGGATGTCCCGGAAACCGTAAAGTCGCTGCGAGCCGGAGCCAGCGGCACCGCGCACTGCAGGCTCAACAAGTCCGGTGCGGGCCCAGTAGTCCAACTGACGGTAGGTGATGCCCGCGGCCTTGCAAGCGGTGGGACCGCGGTAGCCGGCATCTTCATCCAGGACCGGAAGGTCCTCGGTGAAAAGCAGGCCCTGGGCACCACTTGCGGGTACGGCAATGCCAGCCGAGGCCTGCCGTAGCTCGCCTGCTTCGCCTTTGGGACTCACGTGACCCTCCTTGTCCGAAGTTCCCCTGGGGATGTTGCATGAGGCGCACAACACGGTCAGAAAAGAGCAACCGTGTAATTTCAACGCGTGCGCACCTTTCAGTGTGACGCGCGGCGGTCCTGGATGCAACGGGAACTTGATATCTTCGACGTTAGGCGTGCAAGGGCCTCAGGTCAAAGACGTGCGAACCATTTTCGGATCGTGTCGAGACTTTCACCCTCCACTTTAACCTTAGCGGCGGGTCAGCCTTCGAAGTCTTCCGGCTCCACGTCGTCCAGGAACTCACGGAAACGCCGCAACTCACGTTCTTCATCGACGTCCGGACCCGGCTCGGCCTCTTCGCCTTCGTCGTGCTCGGTAATCCTGACCCCGGCTTCGTCCATCACGGCGTCGGCACACCAGATCCGGCACTTCGCCCGCAACGCCAAAGCCAACGCGTCCGAAGCCCGCGAACTTACTACGGTTCCGTCGTCGAACTGGAGCTGGCCATAGAAGATGTTGTCCTCCACCGCCACGATGTTGACGCTGATGATCGAGTGCCCAAGGGACTCGACAACGTCGATCAGCAAGTCATGGGTCATCGGCCGCGGCGGGACCACGCCCTGCTGGGCCAAAGCAATCGCACTGGCTTCAGGCGTTCCGATCCAGATCGGCACATGCCGTTCGCCGTGCATCTCGCGAAGGAGAACAAGCGGCTGGTTTGAGGGCAGCTCAATCCGGACTCCGACAATTTCGACTTCAATCATCATGCGTCCATACGGGAGATCCGGTCCTGCACCAGGGCACGGTGCAGGCTAAGGCAGAGTTCGCTGATTTCGCGGGCGGCTTCAGCGGCCCGCGACTGCGATGCGGCGTCCTTGCGGGACGTCAAAGGGGCCACAACCCGCTCTACGAGGCCGAACTCGCGATCGGCTGCGGCTTGGAAGGGCCGGAGGTGCCGCGGTTCCAATCCATGGCCCTCAAGCTGGACGCAGGCCCGGGCCACCTGCAGCGCGTGTTCGTCGAACCTGCCATTAACGTGGCTGATAAGCCCGAAGCTGAGGAGGGACTGCAACAGGGGAACGCTGGCACCGGATTCGGCCCGAAGCTGCTCCTCGCTCAATGCGCGGGCCCGCCCCTGCAGCTCGGCCGCAAGTTCGTCCGAAACAATGCGCGGAGACACCGTGACCCCGGGCGGCAGGTTTTCAGGACGTTCGCCGCGGTCGATCGCGTCCAAATAGTCCTTGATCACCTTGAGCGGAAGGTACTGGTCCCGCTGGAGAGCCAGGACGAAACGCAAGCGCTCGACGTCGCTCTCCGCATACTGGCGGTATCCCGCCGGCGTGCGCTTCGGATTGATCAGTCCTTTTTCCTCCAGGAACCGGATCTTGGAAGCCGTCATCGAGGGAAAGTCGTCGCTGAGCTGGGCGAGGACCTCCCCGATATTGAGGACCTGCGGTCCGCGCCGTTCCGGCTGGGCCATTGCCACAGGCGTCCCCGGAATCAGTCCTGGCCTGCTGCGCGGGCAGGGCTCAGGTAGTAGGTGAGTCGGAACTTGCCGATCTGGACCTCATTGCCGTTCTTGAGCAGGACATTGTCCACGCGGTCCTGGTTGACGTAGGTGCCGTTGAGGCTTCCCGTGTCAACAACTTCGAACCCTTCGGGGGTGCGCAGGAACTGGACGTGCTTGCGCGAAACCGTGACGTCGTCCAGGAAGATGTCGGCGTCCGGGTGACGGCCCGCCGTCGTAGTGTCCGAGTCCAGGAGGAACCGGGCCCCGGCGTTCGGGCCGCTGTGGGCAATCAACAGCGCGGATCCAGGAGGCAGTGCCTCTACCGCTGCGCGCTCTTCGGGTGCCAAGGACGGGCGGACACCTTGATCGTGGTGGCGCACCGGCGTGAGGTGGATTGAGGTGGTCTCCGACGTTGGTTGTTCTCCAGCACCGTACTCGCCTTGGGCTTGGTTCTGCTCGCCGCCAACCATGGAAATCCTCCTCAATCCGCCGACAGTTGTCCCCGACCGCCGGCTACGCATCTGCCCGGTCCTCCCGGGCCACAACGGGCCGCTGGCCCGCCGCTGCCGCCCTCCCAGGAAAGGAAGAACCAGCTTGGCGGGCCAGATACCTTTTAGCCTACCTGTTGTTCGTACTCTGATGCACTGAGCAAAGACTCGATGGCGTCCGCTTCCGAAAGCTTGACCTCGAACAGCCAGCCTTCACCGTACGGATCCGAGTTGATCAAGGCGGAGTCGGTGTCGAGGGCCTCGTTGCGGGCGATGACCTCGCCGCTGACCGGAGCGTAGATATCGCTCACGCTTTTCGTGGATTCAACCTCGCCTACGACGTCGTTGCCCTTGATCGTCGTTCCCGGCTCGGGCAGTTGGGCGTAGACGACGTCCCCGAGGGCGTCCTGGGCGAAATCCGTGATGCCGACGCGCACGACGCCGTCCGCATTGGGGGCACTGACCCATTCATGTTCGGCTGTGTAGGAAAGATCGGCAGGAATGTTGCTCATGAGTCGCCTTTCATCGGTACGTTAAGGACCACGAGGGCGGCCCGGGCTTCCGGCCACCGCTGAAAGTATAAGCACATCCGGTCCCGCTCCCCACAGGTCTCTGGGATGATGGGTTGCGAGGTCCGCAACGCATATTCCCGCAACGCCGTCGAAGGAGCGCGATCATGCCGGAACTGCCTGAAATCACTGCCTTGGCTACATTCCTTGACGCGCGGCTATCCGGTTCCAGGATCACCGACGCGCTCCTGCCGTCAAAGTTTGCCTTGAAGATTTCAGCTGTCCCGTTTGAATCGCTCATCGCGCGAACGGTCGAGTCCGTGGGCAGGCAAGGGAAGTTCATCATCGTAAGGATCGCGCCCGACGGACTCCCCGAAGCAGGCAACCCGGGACCACTGTTCTTGGTGGTCAACTTCGCGAAGGCCGGTTGGCTGACGTTCTCGGATACGCAGCCAGGCGAGGACGCCCCCTCCCCCGACGGATACTTTGCGGCCAGGTTCGGCTTTGAGAACGACGACCGGGGCTATCAGGTCATACTTGCCGATACCGGCACCTGGAAGGGACTGACCATATTCATCGTCAAGGACCCCACTGAAGTAAAGGGCATCGCCGAACTGGGTCCGGAACCGCTCGACCCCGCCTTCGGAATCGATGAGTTCAGCAAACTCTTCACCCACCGGCAGCAGGTCAAGGGACTCCTCAAGGACCAGAAGCTCATTGCGGGAATCGGCAACGCCTACAGCGATGAAATCCTTCACGCAGCGAAGCTGTCCCCCGTCGTTGCCGCGTCCTCGCTTGATCAAGAGGCGCTCCGACTCCTCTACACGACCATGAAAGACATACTCTCAGGCGCCGTCCAGGAGTTCACGAGCCTGCACCCCGGCGAATTGAAGGCTGCCAAGAAATCCTCCATGCGTGTCCACGGAAGGACGGGAGAGCCATGCCCCATCTGCTCGGACACCATCCGGGAGGTTGCGTTCGTGGGGACCTCACTGCAGTACTGCCCTACTTGCCAAACCGACGGCGAGGTTCTGGTCAAGCGCGGTTCCCGCGAGGTCGCCTGAGCGCACACGGAGCCCGCCGCGATAGTTGCGGCGGGCTCCGGCAGGTCTCCCTTAGGCGCCCGGCACTCAGGGGGCCGGTACGGCGGCAGGATCGCGTCCGACGTCGGGAGCTGCTTTGTGCACGGTAGCCAACCGCGCTGCTTCCCCGCGCCGGGCCGCTGACGCGGCTCCGATCATGACAAGCAACGCGGAAATGGTGATGGCGGCGCCTACCCAAATGGGAGAGGTGTATCCCAAGCCCATGCTGATCGTGACGCCACCCAACCAGGCGCCCAGGGCATTGCCCAGGTTGAAAGCTCCGATGTTCGCCCCGGAGGCCAGGGTTGGTGCCGCCGCGGCAAAATGCATCACGCGCATCTGCAATCCGGGAACGGTCGCGAATCCGAAGCCACCCATGAGCGCCAGCGAAAACAACGTAGCCACGGGACTGGCAGCGGTGAGCGCGAAGAACACCAGGACCAGCGCTAAGCCGGCAAGGATCGCCACGAGCGCCTTGTCGATGGACTTGTCCGCCGCTTTGCCGCCCGCGATGTTCCCGACGAACAGGCCGGCACCGAAAAGGACCAGGAGCCAAGGCACCGCGTGGGGGTCGAATCCCGAGACATCAGTCAAGGTAAAGGCGATGTAGGTGAAGGCGCCGAACATGCCGCCGAAGCCAAGGATCGTGACCACGATGGAAAGCCACACTTGGCCCGACGCAAAAGCCCGCAACTCACTGCGCACGCTGTTCGCGACGGCGTCGTCCTTGGCCCGCGGAACCATTACGGCTATTCCCACGAGGGCCGCGACCCCGATGATGGTGATGGCCCAGAACGTGGAACGCCAGCCAAGGTTCTGGCCAAGGAAGGTCCCGAACGGAACTCCGAGAACGTTGGCGGCGGTCAGGCCGGTGAACATGATCGCGATGGCTCCGGCCTTCTTGTTCGCGGGCACGAGGCCCGCCGCGACCACCGATCCAATGCCGAAGAAAGCTCCATGGCAAAGCGCGGCGACGACGCGACCGACGATCATGGCCGGGTAGCTGTCAGCGATCGCACAGAGGAAGTTGCCCGCGATGAAGAGGACCAGGAGCCCGATCAGCACTGGCTTCCGGGGCAAGCGGGTCACCGCGGCCGTGACAAGAAGGGCCCCGACGACGACGCTCAGGGCGTAGCCGGTGATGAACCAGCCGGCAGCGGCCTCACTGACATTGAACTCTGTCGCGACCTCAGGCAAGAGGCCCATGATGACGAACTCGGTCAGGCCGATACCGAACCCGCCGAGGGCTAGGGCGATCAACCCTGCTGGCATGTTGTGCTCCTTGAGGGGGATGGATTCCCGTAAGAGTGGAAGTGCGCCGCCGAGAGCCGTAGAATATTAGTTGCAGACGCTGCATATATAGTTGCACACGCCATGTAATTGCGCAAGCAACTACTTTTCGATGCGTCTGGTTTCTTTATCGACCGGCAGGAGATACGCAGGACATGGGCATCAAGGACGACGCCGTTGAGGTGCGGGCGCAGGGGTGGCGGACGCTGGCAGCCTTGCACGGGAACATCGAGACGGCACTCGAGAAGGCGTTGCAGTCGGCCGTGGAGCTTTCAGTGGTCGAATACACCGTTTTGGACGCTCTCAGCCGGCAGGACGGCTGGCACATGAGGATGCAGCAGCTTGCCAGGGCGACAGCCCTGTCCAGCAGCGCAACCACGCGGCTGGTGAACAGGCTCGAGGAGCGCGCCCTGCTGACCAGGATCCTATGTGCCGACGACCGCCGCGGGATCTATACCGAACTCACTGATGCCGGCCAGAAGCTCCTCCTTGCCGCCCGGCCCGTGCACGACGAAACACTCGCGGAATCGCTGGCGGCCGCAGAATCGGTCCCGGAGCTCGAGCCTTTGGTCAAGGCACTCGGCGCACTGCAGGCCGTTCACTCCGCCTGACGACACCCCAAAGGACCTGCGACGCGGAAATGGACTGGCGCTGGCGGAATACCTGTGTCGCGGGTCCTTCCGCGCGTCGCGGAGAAGTTTGCGCGTCGCGGGCGCACCGCATCAGACCTTTTTGACCACGCTGGACTCGAGTTGCATAGGACCGTTGCTTCGTTTCTGGCGATCGGCATCTGCGGTGCGCGTACACGACACACTTCTTGATTGACGCCGCCCGGATCTACTGACGCCACCGGAATTCCAGTGTCGCTCGTCATTTGGGTTATAGGACAAAACGTGTGTATGGGAGGGGCTTGCTTCCCAGTGAGCGCGCGGGAAATTAGAGGTAGCTAAGCTTTTGAAGCTTAGTGTGGCTGGGGTGCTTGCATATCTCTGGAGTGTTTGATTTGTGGTCGTGCGCTGGTTCGGAACGGCAAGACAGCTGCCGGCAAGCAGCGATACCGGTGCCTGGAATGCGGGGCGAGCCGTTCGGGTGAACGTCCTGACGTGAGCCGGCGTGCGGAATTGGACGCGTTCCTGGACTGGCTACTGGGCACGTCGAGCCAGTCATCCGCGACCTCCTTCGGAACGGCAAGGTCCTTCCGGCGCCGCACCTCGTGGTGCTGGAACATCGCCCCGGAGATCCCGGTCACCGGCGAGATCCATGACCAGATCCAGGTCGACGGGATCTACGTGGGCTCGTGGTGCTGCCTGATCGCTGTCGCTGGGGATCACGTGCTCGGCTGGCAGTGGTGCGACACCGAAAAGAAGGCCGCGTGGGCTGCCCTGCTCGGCCGGTTCCCGGCCCCCACCGTCGTGATTACCGATGGTGGCTCCGGAATCGCAGCAGCCCTGTCCGAGTGCTGGAGTGAGACCGCGGTCCAACGCTGCTTGGTCCACGTCCAGCGCAATGTCCGCACCTACCTGACTGGCCGGCCCCGGACCGACGCAGGCAAGGCATTGCTGCGGCTCGGGCCGGCATTGACGAGGATCACCACCGCGTCCGAAGCCGCCGCGTGGCTAGGCGGGCTCAATGACTGGCACCAGAGCCACGGGCACCTGGTCAAAGCCCGCACCTACCGAAACGGCACCGCCGTCGTGCCGGGATGGGTCAGGGCCAATCAGGCCTGGTGGTACACCCATGACAGGCTCCGCAAGGCATACCGGCTCCTGGAACGACTCAGCCAGGCCGGGACGCTGTTCACCTACCTGCGCACCGAGTTCGCAGGCCTTCAGATCGCCTCGACCACCAAACGCATTGAAGGCGGCACCAACGCCCAACTCCGACTACTCCTCCGAGCACACCCCGGAATGAGCGAAGAGCACCGCAAACGCGCGATCGAATGGTACCTCTACCTCCACAGCGAGCAGCCGCTGCCACCGGCCAAACTCATCAAGACCAATCATTACCGCCCCGCCAAGACCACACCCACGGCACCGACCGAACAGAACCCAGGCCCTGAGCTCTACAGCACCGGCCTCATCGCCGAAGAAGGCCTCTGGACCCGCAAAGGATGGGCAGGCCGCACATGACGCGCCCGGGATTTACACACGTTTTGTCCTATAACCCTCATTTCCAGGGGCGTCAGGCATTAAACGCAAACGTCCCGGAAACCGATAGGTTTCCGGGACGTTACTTCCGTATCTTGCGGTCGGGCTGACAGGATTTGAACCTGCGACCCCTTGACCCCCAGTAACGAGGCCACCATATCCCCTACTATCCGGTGGGTGGATATGGTGGCCTCGTACCTTATATATAGGGAGAGTGCGTATCCTCCAGGATCCTCAGATTTTCGCGCCTTTCCGGCAGGGTGCACACACAAGTGCACTCACCTGTCAGTCCGCTTGGGTATGCGTGGCCGCTTCGTCGCCCCGGTGCCGATGCGTGGGCCGCGTGGCGCATCCTTCGCGGGCTTATGGTTCATTTCCTGGATGGCTCTAACGTCGTCCAAGGTGAAGCGGATCTGAGTGCCGAGCAGGACGTGTGGCCATTGCTGTTCCTGTTTGAGCCGGTACGCGTGCGAGCGGCTGATCTTGAACATCTGGGCCAGTTGCTTCATGTCGAGAAGGCGTAGCTCTTCCATCAGCAAATCGTATCGAAACACAGAAGGGGCGCCCACCCTGCTTCCAGAGTGAACGCCCCAACCAATGCCTGAAACATCAACCGAACCAAGGTTGATATAGCAATCCTACCGCATAGCAGGCTAATAGTTTAGTGATTCCTAAATCGTCTCATTAACAGTTTTCTATGCAGGACTCTTTTAATCGGCCCAATGCTCCCCTATCATCGGCGCTATGAGACAGATATTGGGGGTGGCCGGGGCGTCAGCCTTGGTCATCATGATGACGGCGGGATGTGGCGCAGCAACCGTTGAGAAGGACGCCACTTACCGCAACCTGGACGGCCTGATTAGTGCCGTTCAATCAAGCGGGCTGAAGTGCGAAGGCGACCTTCAACAGTTCTCTGATGGCTCAAGCGAATACCGCACATGCGGCATGCACGGCTGGGCTGCCATTTACGGCACGACCGCGGCCCGGGACAGGCAGATCAAGATTCAGGAAGGCTCTCCTGATGCGGTCATGGTGGTCGGCCCAAATTGGATAGTTAAGGCACCCCTCGGGGATGCGAACGCGGTGAAAGACAAGCTGGGTGGGACGATCCATCAGTGATGCATAGTTATTCACTCAAAGGCAAGAAGCCTAAAATGTATCTCTGATAACGCTCGACCACGGGGCCGGTAGCGGCCCCGTGGTCGACACGTATAGCACTACGATCCCCCAGCAGGGACCCAAAGACAAATAGTCACCGTCACCGCTGGGGGCGTATTTTCGTGTGCCCTACTACGTGTGGTCCTTGAAGTCAGCGTTGGATCCACTGTTCAAGCGAACGAGGTTTCCCGCTCGTATGGCGTCGTCCCTGTTCCAATATGTCTCACTGGTTGCGAGCACCTTGTTATTGCCAGTAGATACGACACGCCAGTAGTAGTGCTGATTTCCGGATGCTTTATGCAGCTGGTACTCGACTTGCGCGGCCATGATGTTGCCCCCTCATGTTGACTGCTAGGAAGGCAAGGATACGACGCCTCGCGCGGCATTGGCTACGGGCGCTTATCGGATCTTACGTGGAACGTCGGCCCGCGACATATAGTGAGCTGAATTGCTGGTCTTGGAGAAGGGGCATCGTGCCCTTCGAGACATCTACAGATTGAGGAGAAATGAGCGAAGTCGAGGAGTTTCTAGAAGACGCCCAGACATTGGTACACGAGAGGACAATCGTCGTACCGAATCCTGAGTTCGTCGTACGTGCAGGGGGACATCAGGCCCGCGGTTATGTGACCAGCATTGAGATTTGGAACAAAATGACGAGGGTCCTGATTGCATTCCCTGCAACTCCAATACCCTCAGATGAGTTCCAAGCCTTCCGTTTGGTTGATTCGCTAGGCAATATGCACGAGCACCCGGGCGGTAGCTCAACCAGCAACGGGCTTTACAGCTTCCACGACTACAGGTTTGGGCAAGTGGCGCCGGAAGCCGAATTCGTGGACTTACTGTACTCTGTCGTGCCGCTCACCGATGGGCCTGAAGATGACGAACTGTTCCAAACCCTGGCCCGAATTCCACTTTCATAATCTGGCCGCTGCCAAGAACCGTTAACCAGGGATAAGGCGCCTAACATGTGAAAGGGTGAGACGCCTTATCCGTGCGCACTTAACCGGTCTCATAGACCCATATGCTTGGGCTATGATCAAGTACCTTCGACTGAGCCTTCCATGCGGATTTCGAGCGATAGCCGACAAACCGGTTGCCTGGCTGTCCAGCCTGTTCGGATTGCTCGGAATCCCTGGGATCTTGACATGGGCAAACCATGCCGAGCTGGCCCCGTACGTCGTTTTCATTGCCGCCAACCTTGTTGTATGCATCGCTCTGGCCGTGGGCGGGTACCGCCTGTACCGGAATGACCAGATGGCGCTAGCATCGGCAACCGACGAGCTACGCCAAATTGTCGATCATCACACCGAGGAAATGGCTAAGCTCTCGACTCCAGGTGGAGGGCCGCAAAACAGCGGGCACTTCAGCGGATGGGACATGTCATCCAACACCATCAGTGATACTGGCGGCCCTGGTATTCAGATCAACTACCAAAGCCCGCCGAGCCCCTAAACGTCACCTGGGGTTCCTAGGAAGCCGAAAAGTCAAGGATCCACTCATTCTGTTTTCCTCGGTATACGAACCTCCCGAAATCAAGAACGTCACGTCCGATCATGAATTGGAGATCGTCTCGGGCGCCGAAGTCCACTTCGACAGCGGTAGTTCCAACTGCGCTACCGTTCTCGAACACAACCCAGACCCTATGGTGAGGAGCTTCCACTGGAAGTCCCTTCGAGTGGGCTGTCGTCATGCCGGAGACACCACTCGGCGTGAGACCAAGGGCCTGAACTGCTCTTCGCGAAATGATCGAAGTTGCCGCGCCCGTGTCAATCAGCGCCACGGCCGAATATGACCGCTCGATAAGGGACTCGCCCATCCCCTCCACCAGCGGCCCGACTTGGACTTGAACGTAGCATCCTTCGTTCTGAATCGTTCCGCGAATAACTGGTGATTTGGAGTAGCCCTCGGCGTTTATCATAAATCCGACCTTAGCAAGCTGGTCTGACAACAAGCCGCACCTAACCGATCACGTGGTAGTCGAAGGACAGTGAAGCGCTGGCGCCGGGCGCTGTGGCGCAGGCGATGCTAAATCCCGTTGAGGATCGGGTCAAGTACGGCTGGCACGAGGCACTGGCCGCATTCTGCGGGGTCAGTACGACGTGCGGGGTCGTGGCGTAGGCGGTGCCGAAGGTGACGGTTACCAACGTTCCGGCGGATGGCGATGCAACCGCCGTGGCGTTTAGCGTGCCAGCGATGTCATTCGCTCCATTACCGCCGGCAGCGGCGCTAGAAGCCTGCGCGCCTGCGGTGATACCGGTAACCGATGACGAAGCGGAGACGATCTTGGCGTTCATCGTGATTGATTTCCCCGTCACGCCAAGAGTCACTGCTCCAAGTCGGGTCATGCGCACAAGCGTGGCAAGAGAAGCCCCGGAATCGTCATAGCTGTTGAGCACCCAGTCAGTACCGGCGTTACTCCCAGATTCTGATGTGCCGTCACCTCCGAAGCCCCACCTGTCAACCGCTGCGGTCTTTATTCGGTGCGTCCGGGTCGAACCCGCGGCACCGTTGAAGTCGTAACCGAGAACGGTGCCCGTAGCGGCGCTACTTCCAGCGGTAGCGCCGCCGACGTCCTTCACCTGGAGCTGAAAGACCTTCGACCCGTTGAAGGTTTCCGTGATGTTGTCCGAGAAGAACGTTTGGCGGGCTCCCACTGCGGAAACATTGGCGTAGCCGGGGCTGACAGCTCCGGTCAGATAGATCGGGAAGTTTGTATACGGTGTGCCGCGGTTATCGACCACACGGAGGTTCCTGACGAATGGCCGGGTGACCGTTCCCGGGTTGGCCGAGTCCAGAGACACACCGAAGTTCTGGGTGTTGTCACTGGATGAGATGACGGTCGTCCCGTCTTCCTTGTACTGGCTTCCGGCGTTGATGACCTGGACGTCGCCAAGATGAATATCTGTCGCCCCGGTCACGAGCACACCACCGCGTTGGCAATTCATCAACAGCATCGAGCCGATACTGATTTGGGACGCGAAGCTTGTTGGCGCGGACCTGCTGGTTGATGGGTAGCCGCCGATCAGGACGCCGATGCCGCCAGCGGGAGATGGGCCGTCTGTGGTGCCACGGGATACACCGTCCACAAGCACGTTATTGATACGCCCGTTGCTTGGGGCATCGTCTAGTTTCAAGCCGCCGAGGCCAACATTTTTCACGTTGACGGTGTCTACGATGAAGTTCGTTGGGCCGAGGTCGGTAGTGTCGTTGTTGACGATGAACCCGGAGAGCCATAGCCCGTAATAGGCTGCCAATTCAACGTAGACGCTTCCGCCGATGACACGCTTGCAGTCGCGGGATATGGAGAACCCGTTGTCAGCCGATTTGTAGGAACGAAGCTGATCGAAGACTACGGTTTCGCAGGATACCCAGCCGCCATCCATGGTCAACTCGGTTTCAACGTCGATCGCTTGGGCATATCCTCGCACGCCATCAAACTGGAACGGCAGGCCGCGTGTTCCTTGGATGCGGAGGTGGCGAAGCCGGATGTTGCGGACAGCACTCGCGCCCGTATTGTGCGGGTTGAAATCGCCATAAGCGACAACTCCAGAGTTCAGCCCCGGTCCTGTGAAAGTCCTTGACCGCCGTGGCGCGGTCACATCGTCAACCGTCGTTCCCTTGATGGTCATGTGCTGGATGATCACATCGGAAGCTGCGCCCGACGTGTAGAACAACGCATCCATCGGGGTGGAAGATCCGGAGGCGTTGATGACTGTAGCGGCAATGCCGGCTCCTTCGATCACGAGCCCTGTAGCGCCGACGAAGTTGATCGGTGCTGAACAGTTGTAAACAGGAGACTTTCCCAAAACGCGCTTTACGCCTGAGACAATCGCGATGTTCACCGCGCGTTGCCACGAAAGGGTGTCGTCCGGGTCGGATCCTAACTTTTGGGCGTCAACGTCCACGTATGGGGCATTCGCTTTCCATTTCATGGCGTCATACGACGTGCCCGAAGTGTGGGAAACCGTGCACGAAACAAGATCACCGGACGGGCTGATAGCAATGTCAGTCCCGCCAATATAAGGGGTGTTCGCCGCCCACTTCGCGGGGCGGGCGTTGAAGTCACGGTTCAGATTGGCCGCGGTGAGTGGGGTGCCCCCGAGGGGGCCGTCTGCATATGCAGTCATAACAAAAGACTCCTTTGAGTCATTAGTAGGGTGGAAAATTATGCGTCGAAATAGGCGGAATTGAGTGGTGCTACTTGGATTTTTTGGGTTGAAAGCGGAACGGCACTCGCCGGTACCTTTTTCGCGATTCCCCTATTTGATTCATGGCCGAAGCTCTTTATGATTTCGGTCATGAACAGAAAGCCAGGCTCGTCAGCCGTATATCTCGCTATTGGTACGCTCGCTGTCATTGCCGGCGTGACCATGGCCCCGATTGGGGCGGTCATGAACGCAACAGAAGTCGTGAGCCAGTACGCGCAGCCCACGCATCCCGGCATGACACTGCTGGGACCCGGGATCGGACTGCTTATCCTGGGTGCCCTCACCCTCGCAACCGGCCTCTACAACCTCGCCGCCGGGGTTGACTACCTTGTGGCCAACGCGCCGGTGAATGCAACCGAGGAGACTGCATCCACCGAAGCCGGGTAGCGCACCCCGGCCCATGGTCTACCGGGAGGGTCGCCGGCCTGCGTCCCGATTCGCGGCAGTGAGAGCTGCCCCTGACACGTTCTCGGCTATACGGACCATACGGGGATCAATCGCCTCATTCCCGATGAAGACATTCACGTCAGGCAAAGCACCCGCATTAGCTCCGGAAGCCACCACTGGGGCCGCTGGGGCCGGGGCCGCATACAAGGGACGCGTCCCGCCGTTGTGGAGTTGCTTACGGAACGCGTACACAGCCTCTTGACCGCCCATCGCGTCCACGTCCTTGTCTGTCAGGACGTGCTCACCGGGGGCCAGCAGGAACCGCTCAGAGTCAACACCCTTCGGCCCTGCACCGTAGACAGCACCACCAGACGCGGAAGCCTGAACGCTCGTCCCAGCCCAGCCAGCATCAGCTGCCCTGTCACGAACAGCAGTCCCAGACTCCGTGTAGTTCACGTGGATCGCGACTTCCTTGTAATTCGTGATGCTGTTGACCGCGGCATTCACGGCTTGGAGCTTCGCCATGGAATCGGCGTAATTCTGGATCGCAGTGTCAATGTTCACGCCCTTGGGGATGCCCAACACCTGACGGGCCATCGTGTCAGCCGCGTCACCCGTGATACCGAACTTCCCAGCCGCAGCAATCAAATCCGCATACGTGTTGTGAAGCTGCTGCTGCACTTCCTCCTGAGACGAACCGTTCTTAGCCATCGCCTCAGCAGCCTTCAACCCCGAGCTTGAGATGGCATCGAACGCGGCCTGGTTGTTCCGGCCCTTCTCAGTCGTGATGTCCAGCGTCTTACCGTTCTGCGCAATGCTCGCGTCAAGGTCATCGAGGGACTTCTCAAAGTTCCGCATCGCGTCCCGCTGAGACAGGCTGATCAGGCCAGAGTTGATCATCGACGTAACAAGCTTGTCGAGGTTCAGAATCGTTCCGTTCGCGCTGATACCCAGATCATCGAGGGCCTTCGCCTGGGCCTCGGTAGCCTGCTTCGCAACCTCGGCCATCTTCGCTTGACCCTCAGTCGAGGCCTGTGCGGCCAACATCTTCGCGGGAGTCTGCCCCAGCGCCCAGTTCAACAACTCCTGGTCAGTCAAGGACACCTGCATGCCCGTGGCGAGCTTCCGCAGCGAATCCATGTACTGCGGGAACGACTTCGCCGTGTTCTCCACGGATACGCCCTGTTTCTGGGCCTCAGCCGCGATCTGCTTGAAACCGTTCGCAGCCGCCTCGGGACTACCGGAATTCACCATTGACGACATGGCATCGTCAATCCCGGAGATCGACTTGCGAAGCTCCTTCACCTGATAGTTCGCGAAGGGAAGGATGGTTGACCCCAAGGCGTCGTTCAGCGTGTCGCCAAAGTTCAGCGAGTTCACCCGTTTCAAAGCTTCACCAACGCCGTTGATGTCGCTTTCCTGGAACAGCCCAAACTTGCGGTTCGCATTGTCGAAGAAATCCTTGTTGAAGATGTCCTTCGTCTGCGCCCCGGCTTGATTCAGTTTCAAAAGGGACTGGGCAGACTCGTCCGCGCTCTTGGCATGGGCGCTGTTCGCGTCCATGACGGCGCTGGCGACACCGATAGCGGCCATAGCGGCTGTCACGGCAGCAGCAGCCTTGCCAATCGTCCCCAAAGCGCTTGCGGTGCGTGGCGCGGCTTGTTCCAAAGCTTGCACGGCCTTCACTGTCTCGTAGACCTTCGGGATGGTTGTCAGCAGCATCCCGCCAAGCAGCAACCCACTACCGGTCAGGCCAGCGACAGCCAACCCACCGGCCTTCACTGGCTCCGGGAGACTATTGAACGCGTTGACAGCCTCCGTGACGTTCTGAATGACCGGGCGAAGGAAACCGTCCGACGCGGCACCCATCTGAATCAGGCCGGTATCAACAGCGGCTTGCAGCTTCTTGAAGTCACCGTTGAGGGAGTTCATCTTGCCCGCCGCCTGCTGGGCCGCGAACCCCTGATCATTCACGTCTTTGATCCACTTCTGGATCCCGTCCCGGCCTTCCTTCATCAAAACGGATGCCGCACGCATGGCGTCAGAACCGAAGATCGTAGACAAGGCAGCGTTACGCTGAGCGTCCGAAAGGTTCCCGAGCTTGTCATGCAACTGGCCCGCCAGCTCGGTCACGCCGATGAACTTGCCCGAGGTGTCATAGGCGTTGATGCCAACCTCAGCCATTGCGTTAGCGGCTTGCTTCGACGGCGAGGCGAGCGCCAGGAACATCGTCTTCATGGACGTACCCGCATCGGATCCCAACAGGCCGGCGTTCGCGAACGCCGAAAGGGTACCAACTGTGTCGTCAATCGACAGGCCAAACTGGGAGGCGACAAGACCGCCCTGTTTGAGGCCGTCCCCCAGTTCTTTGACGCCACCAAGGGCCTTGTCAGCACCGGCGGCGAGCAGGTCAGCGACGTGTGGAACGTCCTTGCCCTGCAAGTTGAACTGGGTAAGCGCAATGGTGGCAATCTCAGTGGCTTGCCCAACGTCGATCTGACCGGCAGCAGCCAACGCAAGGGCACCCGGGAGCGCCCCGCCCAGCATGTCCTTGACCGACACACCGGCCTTGACCAGTTCAATCTCAGCGTCCGCAACATCATTCGCGGACAACCCGAAGTTTGTGCCCAGGGTGAGTGCCTGATCAGCCAAGACGCTCATCTCAGCCGCAGAAGCGTGAGACAAAGACTGAACCTGAGCCATGCGTGAAGAAAACTCGGAGTAGGCGGCGACAGCAACACCGATGCCAGCCACGAGAGCGCCACCCATGATCATGGCGTCCTTACCAACGGACTCCATATGAGCTTTGTTCTTCTGCGCAAATGACTCGGTCTGCTTGGCCGCGCTGGCGGCGTCCGTCCCGTACTTCGAGAACCCGGAACCCGCCTTGTTGAGTTCCTGCCCAGCCTGGTTCAGGCCTTTTGATAAGTCAGTGGTGTCTGCCCTGACCTTGACATCAATCACATGGTCGTTCGCCATGAAAATCCTTCTTCCAGCCCGATTTCGGGCACAAAAAAGCCCGTCTTGAGCGGGCTACTAAATGGTCTTCCTCTTCAGTTATTGGGCCGACTCAGAGCCGCCAAAACATCCGGCTCCGGTCAAGGAGTCCCTCGAATCGGGAGTCACGTGCGTGGAAAGCCATGTCAATGCCCTTTGATCCGCACCAAGAACGCAGCAGCCGGGAGTATTCCCGCTGTTCCTCTTGCTGGACCGCAGCCAAGGCCGGATCAAGCCCCAGCCGGCCATCAGGGCATCGAATGGTGAAAGCATCGAACAGGCCAACGCTCGCAACCCGAACACCAAGCACCGTCAAATCGCGCGGCAATACATCTCCGTCCACGGGAGCGGCTCGTTGCCGCCACCTAGCCATTCCGCGCCCAGTCCTTATCGAAAGCCTCACGAGCACGTCTCTTAATATCGTCAACAAACGCCCCGTACCGGGGATCGTTGGCCCCGAACCCCTGCTTGGCACGCCACTCTTGCCAGAAGGCCAAACAAGCCTCGTTATCAGCTCTTAGCCGTGCGGACTTCGCGGCGTCGAAGACCCTGCCGTTCTCCGTCTCAACCATCAAGCACCGGAACTTGCCCGGTGGGCGGAAATGATGCGGGATCATCGAAACCGGGTACCCGTCGCTGACTGGCCCGCGTTCCCTGCGCCACCTAGCCACGTGGCCTGCCCCTACGACTCCACCGAGCCTGAGCCGCTTTCCGCGCATCCGCAGAAATAGCCCCTTCCGAAGCAGGGCGGTTATCTTCCTCCTCAGACGGCAAGGCCATCGCCTTCACCATCCGTTCAAAAGCAGCCCTCGCTTGGCGGATCTCCAACAGGGCCGGATTCACTACCATCTGGCCGGTGCTGCCCTTGATCATCGGCCCCAACTCGTCAGCCGCTGCCTTCAACGCATCAATCTCATCAAGCGTCTTGCACGCCTCCTTGAGCACTTCAAGCTCAGCAGGATCCAGCTCGATTTCCTCCATGATCTGAGCCCAAAATGCCTTACCGCGAGCGTTCAACCCGTTCGGCGCTCTAACTTTTCCCATCAAAAATCTCCTAGAAATCAACCAACCCGGGGGGCGGGGAACCCAAAAATGGAGCGCCATGCGTGCGTCGCAGGAAACTGCCCTCCCCGGCGCGTCCCTATCCGGCCCCTCGTAGGGGGTCCACCCCCCACCCCCTGTGTCGGCTGTGGGTAGGGGGGGGCTGGTGGCGGCTCGGGCACGGGGGTGACCGAGCCGCCTCTGCATGGTGTCGTTACTTGTTCCGCTTACCTGATCGTTAGGCGATGAGGTGCCGCGGATCTGTGTATACGCCGCCTGTCTCTTTGGCGTGCCTTGCTGCTGCGGCTACTGCCCATGAGAGGTTTGGCCCATCTGTGATTACTTCGGGGTTGCACGCGGAGCAGACGGCGAGCACACGAGCGCCTACCTGGACGATGCGTACGGTGTGCTTCTTCTGTGCGCCGTTCATTGTTGCGTCCTCGGGGTGTCTTTCACGCGGTGTTCCAGGGTGGCTTGGGCGATGTCTTGCATGCGTTGTTCCGCGGCGCGTGCTTCCGTGTGGTCGGCTGGCGCGTTGGGGTCGATGACGTTGCCGTTGTTGTTCACGGTAGGGAGCTTGTTGATTTGTTCGCGGAAGAAGTCGTTCAGTCGGTTGTTGTTGTAGGCGACGTCGTTGGGTTGCAGTTGGATGTTGATGTCGGTCATTGCGGGGCTACTTCTTTCTTGTGGCGTCGGGTTGGGTTGTTGGTGCGGCCGATTCTGGCTGCGAGTTTGCGGGCGTGGCGTTTCTGCCACCCCTTGTCGTGTTTCTGAGGCATTTACTTTTCCTCTGTTGTGCTGGTTTCTGCCGCATCCACAAGGGCGTCAGCGAGGGATATTGCCTGGTCTGGGGTCATGAATTGAACAAGGTAGTTGGGTTTGAGGACTACGGCGACGCCTTGTTCTTGCCCGTCACCGGAATGCCATGTCCAAGGCTTTGCGGTCAGTACGAACTTTGGGGCTGTTGGCCGTGGCCATACCTTCGTCGTGGTCATGCGTCCTCGGTGGCCGTGTGGGGTTGCTGTGTGGCTTCGTAACGGGCCTGCCAATAGGCAGCTCGCCGGGCTTCGTGTTCGGCTCTTTGCCGCCAGATGGTTGCTTGGGCTGGCCAGTCCCAGCGTTCGATGGTGTGTGGCTGGTAGTCGTATCCGGCCATGGTTGGCCTGCCTTTCTGTTCTTGCGCTGGCGGTCTACGTTTGCCGCGGCTTGGTGTCCGGTGGGGTCGCGGTGAAGTGTGGTGCGCCCGTGCTGCTTCTCGGGGGTGTTCTTCGAGGCAAGGAGTTCCTGGTGATACCTGAGCGCGAGGTTCCGCCAGTGGATCGTTTGGTGTTTCCAATACTCAGCAAGTTCCGCGTCAGTCATCGAATACCTCCGAAGGCCGTCGGTTCGTCGGTTCCGTCGGTCGCGTCGGTTCCCGGAGGGGGTGTCAGTCCCATCCGACGGAAAGCGACATCGAACTGGTGCCGAAAGTATCCGCGCTTTGAATCGCCCTGCCGGGTTGAGTGAATCTTGAATGCTTGGACCAGCATCCTGCCGAATCGCTGCACGCTCAAAACCTTCCCGTAGGCGCTGAACTGCCCCCACATTCCCGGGTTGTACTCAACCAACTCGTCAACGATGATCGTGCTTGCAACGAACACACGGTCAGCGCCCCATATCTGCGCGATGTCTTGAAGCAAGATGACCGCTGGCGGAAGATTTGTCAGGCCGTCTTCCTTGTCCATCTCAACTTCCGCGATGTCGCGGATGATGAGTTTGTCCGCCACCGCTTCCCACTCGGCGGACGCAGCCGCAGCTACGCGCTTGAGCGGGTTCCATCGTTCCTTGATACGTCCGATGCACCCTTCCGGGAGTTCCGGGCGTACTGTCTTCACGAAGTCGCGGACGCTATCCGCGGCATCGCTGATCCTCGCCGCTAGCGCTTGGGCGTCTTCCTCGATTTCTTCCCAGTCGGAGGATTCAACAACCCCGTAGAGGTCAGGCATGAGCAAGACTCTGATGCATCGAGACTTCGTGTCGTCGGGCAGCGCCGGCGCATTGCCGGCCATTGCAACGGGACTGAACGTGGACATCTCAGCCACCTTCCAGTCACCCCCTTTGTCTGGCACAAGTACGGGGCGGGTTGCGCCGCGCTTGTAGCCAGAGTTCAGGACGGCGATGAGTTCGCCTACACCGTCCTTCTTGGGATCAAGTGAGCGGTCAACCTCATCGATAAGGATTGTCCGCAGTCCGTTATTCAGCATGCGGGTGAGTAGGGCTGGGGACGAGAGGGACGCCGCTTGTATGGGGTTCAGGCAGTACCGGGCAAGGTGTTCCAGGACGGTCGTCTTCCCTGATCCCGGCATTGTCGAATCTAGTTGCAGGCGAGGGGTTGAGTAAGTTTCAAAGGCAAGGTGCGTGTGGAATGTCCACAGAGTAAGTAGGTCCAGGTCCAGGTCATCCATCACCGCGACGTATCGCTGGAATTGCGCCCTCAGGTCGCGGAGTACTGCGGCTACCGGTTCCGTCGCCGGGGTACCTGACGGAACCGACGGAACCGACTGAACCGACGAACCGACGGGATAGACCCGGTGGAATGGATCAGCCGGCATGTATTCGTCTTCGGCAAGGGGCGCAAACTTGTTGTTCATGCGGCGGCTGCCTTAGGGGTCAGGGCCGACATCCATTCCGCGATAACGGTTGGGTCGGTTGCCTCAATCTGAATAATCAGGTCAGTGCGCAGCCAACTGAGTTCACCTGCTGGCTTGTATTTGTGGACGATGAGGCGGACGTTTGCGCCTGTGGGGAGCGACTGGAGCGCCCAGCGCATTTGGCGTTCAAGTTCGGTGAAGTCGTAGGAGCGGTTGGCAGGGTAGTCTGCCAAGTCGATGCGAAACACGGGGTTCGCGAGCATAGGGGCTGTCCTAAAGGTCTGTTGTGGACGTTCGGGGTTGGTTCCTGGGTGGTGCCGGCGCGGGCGCTCATCTCCGCGCCGGCTGATTTCATGCTGCGTATGCTGGTTCGAGTTCACCCATGACTTCGAGGATCCCGGTAAGGTTCCTGTGAAGCTCTCTGGCTTTGTCGATGGGCACTGCGATCATCGTGTTCCCGTTATTCATGAGAACTTCAACGACTATGCCGCGGTCGTAGTACCACCGCGCCCAAGCGCCTTCGGTTGCTGGGCCTTCCCAAATTGGGTCGGTGCTGTCGAAGTTCAGTTGGTATCCGTCTGGGACTGCGTTCTGTTCTTCGTGGACTTCGGGATCGAGTTCAGCTACGCTGATGTGAGTAGACATTTTGATGAGACCTATCGGGTTTGGTAATCAATTTGTTTGGCGGTTCCGATTCTCACTTGCCAGAGTGAGCAATCTGGAACCGCTTTTGTTTTAACTCTGGTTTGAGCTAAATCCTGTAGGGGTTTCGTGCTTCGACTATGGCGTCGTTCAGTGGTCCCTGGTGGCTGGTGCCGTGCCAGTAGGCGGACGACCATATTTCTGCCGCTGTCCGCGGGATGGCGTTGAGTGCCGCGAGCAGGTCGCTAACGCGGTAGATCTGCTGCGAAGCGTCTTCGCGCCGGATGAGAACTTGGTTGGGGCCGATGAGATCGAACTCAATGGGCGCGGTTCCAGTCGTGCTGCGGACCACGGTGGACATCAGGCCACCAGTGCGGAAACTGTTCCGTGGTCAAGGATCTGATTGATAACGCGGGTACTGATCAGGATCCGGTTCCCAAGTCGAATCGACGGGATTTCGCCGCGGTTAACGGCTTCGTAGGCCTGTCGGCGGCCAATACCCATGATTAGGGCCACCTCGTCCACCGTTGCGGTGGCTTTGCCGAGGATGTGCTCGACCTCTGGTGAGTAGCTGGTCATCTTCAACCTCTTTCGGGTTACTCGTTTACCGTAATCGATATACCGATAGTAGCTCATGGTTTCCTTGATGTGCAACCCGTTTCCGCTTAGACTTTTTCCGAAACTGAAAAACCGATGTTAGGAGCCCCCGATGGCGTTGCCGACTCCCGAAGAGATGGTTGCCGTAAACCTTGAACGATTACGAACCGATGCCGGCCTGACCTACGAGGGCTTGGCACAAAAACTTATGGGGATGGGCATTCGTATCCACCCGAGCGCTATCCAGAAAACGGAGAAGAGCGGGCGCAAAGCCACCATCAAAGAGATGTTGGCCTACGCCAGGGTCTTCAAAATCCCCGTGGAAAAGCTGTGGGGCGGTTATGCCCCAAGCGAGGAAGTCACCTCCGCACATCGCGACCTCGCCGCAGCGGAAACCATCCTCAAGATTTCAAAGCAGGTCCGTCACGAGTATGAACTGATCGTGGAATCTGTCTGTGAGCAGGCTGTGAGATATGACGTAGTCCGACAGGAGTTAGAAGGCGTCGTTGTTCAAGCGGCCTTCAGACTCGTGTTGGAAGAGCGGTTTTCGAAGGATGACAAACGTTCGGAGTTGAGCATCGTCGGGTGGGAACAGGCCGCAGATCTTCTAGGCGAGCTCGAAGGTGAAATTCCGATCGACGTTGAAACGGCGCTCGACTGCCTGGAGCGCTATCGGGAAAAGGTTCCGGAAGTTGAAAGGCAGCGGGCCAGTGCCGCAAGGAAAGAGGAAATGTTGGCTAGAGCAGAGGCGATTGCCAGACAGATGGCAGAACAGGGAAGGATTGAGAGTGGCGAATGACATTTTCCGGCGTTGCGGGTGCCGAGATGAGAACAAGAAGCAGTACGGGGCGAGGTGCCCGCAGCTCGCGAAAGATCCCAAGCACGGCACGTGGGGATTCTACGTGGCCGCGGGCGTGGATCCGGCAACAGGCAAGCGCCGGCAGGTCAGGCAGGCTGGTTTCCCGACGCAGAAGGCCGCACGCGAGGCCCGGAACAAGGTAGCCAGATCCTTGGACCAGGGCACCTATGTGAAGCGGTCAACGGAGCGTTACGGGGACTACCTGGACGGGTGGTTGGAGCGTCACAAGGTGACGGGCAAGGGCCTGGAGGCAACCACCTACGACAACTACGCCCGGTATATCAAGAATGATATTAAGGGCACTGAGCTGTCCCGGATGCTGCTGTCTGACATCCGTCGCTACCACCTCAACGACTTCCTCAGGGGCCTCTCAGGGGCCGGTAGAGGGGCTGTCACGGTTCGGCGTATAGCTGCCGTGCTGCAAGGCTCCCTGAGGGCCGCTGCGCGGTCCCAGCGCATCGAGAACAACCCTGCCACCGAGCTGGAGTTGCCGAAGGTGGAAAAGAAGCCGGTACAGGCGTGGGAACCTGCCCAGGTCGGTCACTTCCTCGACGTGGCGGCTACCCACCGGCTCGGGGCGCTGTTCGAGCTGGCAATGTTCACGGGCATGCGCCGCGGCGAGCTGATCGGTCTGCGCTGGGCTGATGTTGACCTTCCCACGCGGACAATCGCAGTGAGGAACAACAGAGTCCAGGCCGATGGGCGGATTGTGGACAAGGGCACCAAGACGGATGCCGGCCAGCGCACGGTGGACCTCGATGACCGCGCCACGGGCGCATTGATCGGGTGGCAGATAAAGCAGCAGGAAGAACAGGAGGCAGGGCAGGAGGCCTACTCCCCCAGCGGCTACGTGTTCACGATGGAGGACGGACGACCGCTGAAACCTCAGTACGCGACACGTCTGTTTGAGAGCCTGCGAGTGAAGGCAGGTTTGCCGAAGCTGACGTTCAAGGGCCAGCGCCACGAGCACGCCTCACTGATGATCGCGGCAGAGGTGGATATCGCCGTGGTATCCAAGCGTCTGGGTCACAGTTCGATCAGCATCACGTCGGACATCTACGGGCACCTGATCGGGTCGGCGTCCAGGAATGCAGCCGAGAACGCCGCCGCGTTGGTGCCTGCAAAAAAGGCTGGTGCACACACACTGCACTCACAAGCCCCGGTTTCGACCTGAGGGCAAAAGAAAAACCGCCCCAACACGGGGTTACTTCCCAGTGTTAGAGCGGTTTTTATCGGTCGGGCTGACAGGATTTGAACCTGCGACCCCTTGACCCCCAGTCAAGTGCGCTACCAAGCTGCGCTACAGCCCGTCAGTTCCGCCGTTCTCCGCCTAGATTCTCATCTAAGCAGTCCGGCCGAACCACCTCAAAAAGCTTACACGATGTTCGGGGCTCTCAATGACAACCTCGCCCTTGTCGACTGTGATGCCCGTCTCAATCAGCGCTTCTTGCCGCGCTTTTCACGCACACGCATGCTGACCTCGATCGGCGTGCCGTCGAAGCCAAAGGTTTCACGGAGCCTGCGTGTGATGAATCGACGGTATCCAGGGTCGAGGAAGCCCGTGGTGAACAGCACGAACTTCGGCGGGCGGCTGGATGCCTGCGTGCCGAAGAGGATGCGGGGCTGCTTGCCGCCGCGGACAGGGTGCGGGTGCGCGGCGACCAGTTCGCCAAGGAACGCGTTAAGGCGTCCCGTGGGAATGCGCTTGTCCCAGCTTTCCAGGGCAACGTCGAGGGCGGGCACCAGGCGGTCCTTGTGCCAACCGGTCTTGGCAGAGATGTTGACGCGCGGCGCCCACTCCACGTGAGCCAGGTCCTGCTCGATTTCCCGTTCGAGGTAGCGGCGGCGTTCGTCGTCGAGCAGGTCCCACTTGTTGAACGCAAGGACGAGGGCACGGCCTGACTCAATGGCGAGCTGGAGGATACGGACGTCCTGCTCGCTGAGCACTTCGTCGACAGCCAGGAGAACGACGGCGACCTCCGCCTTCTCGAGCGCGGCTTGCGTGCGGAGTGATGCGTAGAAGTCCGCGCCTTGGGCCATGTGCTGGCGACGACGGATGCCGGCGGTGTCGACGAACCTCCACGTGCGTCCACCGAGTTCGATGAACTCGTCCACGGGATCGCGCGTCGTGCCCGCAAGGGTATCCACGACGACGCGTTCTGTGCCTGCCAGCTTGTTCAGCAAGGAGGACTTGCCGACGTTCGGCCGGCCAATCAAGGCAATGCGACGGGGACCGCCTGAGCGCTCGACGCTTTCCACCGCCGAGAACTCGGGGAGGGTGTCCATGACATGGTCAAGGAGATCGGCGACACCGCGGCCGTGGAGCGCGGACACCGGGTAGGGCTCGCCGAAACCGAGGCCCCACAGCGCGGCCGAATCGGCCTCCTGTGCAAAGTCGTCAACCTTGTTGGCCACCATGATGACGGGCTTCTTGGACCGGCGGAGCATCTTCATGACGCGCTCGTCCGTTGCCGTGGCGCCCACCGCGGAATCAACCACGAATAGCACCGCGTCCGCGAGTTCCACGGCCATCTCGGCCTGATCGGCGACGCGTGCGTGGATACCCTTGGCGTCATGTTCCCATCCGCCGGTGTCCACGATGGTGAAGTTGCGGCCGTTCCAATGCGCCGAGTACATGACGCGGTCCCGTGTGACGCCGGGCGTGTCCTCGACGACCGCCTCACGGCGTCCGAGGATACGGTTCACGAGGGTTGACTTGCCGACGTTGGGGCGACCGATGATCGCAAGGACGGGATCGAGCTTGAGTGGACCGGCCTCTCCTTCGTCGTCGTAGAGTCCGCTCAGCAGCGCGGCGTCGTCCTCGTCGAGGTCGTAGTCGTCCAGGCCTGCGCGAAGGGACGCGGCGCGGAGCTCGGCTTCGTCGTCGTCCAGGGCGGCGAGGTTTTCAGCCACCTGGTCGGTGCCGCTGGGCGTGTAGTCGTCGCCGGCTTCGATGTTGCCGGACTTGTGAGTCGTATCGCTCATTGCACTTTCCTTAGTGGTGATCTGCCGGGATCCCGGCTACTTCCTGGTGGCGGGGCTGCGTTGGCGCGAGGGGGCCGTAAACCACCCCGGGAAGCTGCCGACCGGTGGTCCTGACGGCTTCCTGGATATGTCCAGCCAGCGCGGCGCGGATCTCAGCCGCCGCCCTGTCCATTGAAACACGCCCTGGCTCGCCATGTTTGCGGTTCACGCTGAGGGGCGCCCCGAAACTGACGTGAAGGCGCCGCCTCAGTTCCGGGATGGAATCCCGGTGTTCGTCGCCGGTCCGCGTCCCCAGGATGGCAACGGGAATCACCGTCGCTCCCGAAGCCATCGCGAGCCAGGCGACCCCGTTGCTGATACTGTCTACGGCTCCACTCCCCCGCGTTCCTTCGGGAAGAATCCCTACGCAACGGCCGGCGTCGAGCACTTGCTTCGCGCGCTGGAGCGCCGCGCGGTCCCCGGACCTGTCGATCGGCAACTGCCCGGAAGCCCGGAGCACGCGGCCAAGGAACCCGGCGAACATTTCCTTCTTGACCAGGACGTGCATCGGCCGCGGGGCGGCGCCGAACATCACAGGGCCGTCGAGGTAGCTGATGTGGTTGCCCGCGAATATCACCGGGCCGGACCTGGGAACGTTGGAACGACCGGTGACGACGGTCCTGTACACGGCATGGTCAAGGAGCCAGCCCACAGGCCGGCTCCAATACATGGTCCAGCGCGCCGGCAGTCGGGCGTCAGTCACCGTAAATGACCTTGCCCACAATGCTCAATGCCGTTTCGACGGTCTCGTCGAAGTCCAGGTCCGAGGAATCGAGGGTGATGACTCCATCCGCGGCTTGGGTGAAGTTCACCACCGTGGAATCCTTCGCGTCGCGGTGGATGACCTGGGCGGCCAACTGCTCCTTCGTCTGGCTGCCGCCCAGCTGGAGTCCACGGCGGCGCAGCCGGGCTTCCTCGCTCGCGGTCAGGAGTACGCGGACTTCCGCGTTGGGCACGACGACGGTGGTGATGTCCCGGCCTTCCACCACCATTCGCCGGTGGTGCTGATCGATGATCTGGCGCTGCCGCCGGATGAGCTCGTTGCGGGCACCCAGCGTGGTGGCGACGGCGCTGACGGCCGAAGAAATCCTCGGTTCCCGGATTTCCTCCGTGATGTCCACGCCGGCGACGCCGACGTATTCCACGTTGGCGCTGGTGCTCAATTCCAAGGCCAACTCTTTCGAAGCCTGCTCGACGGCGGCACCGTCCTGGAGGTCGAGGCCTGTTTTGAGGCAGTGCCACGTCAGGGCACGGTACATCGCGCCCGTGTCCAGGTACGCGAGCTTCAATCGCCGGGCGACTTCCTTGCTGACGCTCGACTTGCCCGAGCCGGACGGGCCGTCGATGGCAACCACGAGTGGCTTGCCCGGGCGAACTACGGTTTCCGGGCCGAATAGGTCACGTGTCATTACTGGAGCACCCGCCATCCACGGTCAGTCAAGGCTTCAACAAGAAGGTCATGCTTGTTCGGCATGACGGAAAGTTCCACCATGCCCACGTTCTGCCCGGACGAGTGGTCCAGGCGGAGGTCTTCGACGTTGACACCGATCTCGCCGATCTCCGTCAGCAGCCTGGCGATCTGGCCGGGCCGGTCATCTACCAGAACAGTAAGCCACGAATACGCCTGCGGGGGTCCGCCATGCTTACCGGGGATTCTGGCTTGCCCGGCATTTCCCTCGCTGATGAGCTGGGCAAGGTCCAAACGGGCGCCGGGAGCCGTGGGTTCCTCCAGGGTGCCGATCAATCGGTTGAGGTCTTCACGGACTCCGTGAAGGATCTCCACCATCTTGGGCGCGTTGTTGCCGAGGATCTGCACCCATAGGGTGGGATCGCTGGCGGCAATCCGGGTGGTATCGCGAAGTCCGTTACCGGCGAGCGACAGCGCATGGAGCGGAGTTCCTTGGAGGCGGCTGGCCAGGAGCGAGGACATCACCTGGGGCAGGTGCGAAACCAAGGCGACGGCTTGGTCGTGTTCCTCGGCCGTGAACTGCGAGACGATGGCCCCAAGGTCACCTGCCAAGGACCGTGCGGCCTGAAGGGCCTCGGGACTGGTTTCTTCCGACGGGCACAGGACCCAAGGCATCGACGTGAACAGCTCACCGCGCGCGGCAACCGGGCCGGACTTTTCACGCCCGGCCATCGGGTGCGTCCCCACGTATCGGGACATGTCCACTCCCCGCCCGCGCAGATCGTCCTGTATGGCCTGCTTGACGCTCGCGATGTCCACCACCACGGAATCCGGGTAGTCGGTAAGGGCACGTTCGACGACGTCGGCAGTCACGTCCGGCGGCGCCGCCACCACCACGAGCTGCGGCGGACCGTCCAGCCCACCAAGTGGCTTGCCGGCTCCAATGTCGACGGCGACCGCCTGGTTGGTGGGCGAAGGATCCGAAAGGAACACGGAGACGCCGCGGCCACGCAGTCCAAGGCCGATGCTCGCGCCAAGAAGCCCCGTGCCGAAGACCACGACCGGGCCATCAAGGTGGCCCCGGCCGTGCGAGCGGAAAGCCGACATGCCCTACAGTCCTACGGACGCCAGGAGGTGTCCGACTTCCTGCTTGCCGAGGTTGCGGATGCTGCCCTGGCGCTGGTCGCCCAGGCCAATGGGACCGACCTTGACGCGCACGAGCCGCTGGACGGGGAAGCCGACGGCGTCGAACATACGGCGGACAATGCGGTTCTTTCCGGAGTGGAGCACGACCTCGATCAGCACGTGGCCCGGGGTGGAATCGACGAGCCGGAAGGAGTCGACCGACGCAACCCCGTCCTCGAGCTCGACGCCTTCCTTCAGCTTCGCGCCGACGCCCTGCGGGAACGGCCCGCGGACCTGGACCAAGTAGGTCTTGGGCACCTCATACGAAGGATGCGTCAAGCGGTTGGCAAGTTCGCCGTCGTTGGTCAGCAGAAGCAGGCCTTCGGTGGCGACGTCGAGGCGGCCGACGTGGAAAAGCCGCTCGCCCTTGTTCTTCGCGGTCTTGAGGAAATCGCTGATGCACGGACGGCCCTCGGGATCTTCCATCGTGGAAACCACGCCCTTGGGCTTGTTGAACACCATGTAAAGCATGGTGTCGTCGAGCTGGATGCGGATGCCATCCACGTGGATCACCGCGGTGGCGGGGTCCACGCGCATGCCGAGCTCGGTGGTGATTTGGCCGTTGACCTCGACGCGGCCTTCCTCGATCATTTCCTCGCACACACGGCGCGATGCCACGCCAGCCTGCGCCATGACCTTCTGCAGGCGAACGCCGTCGGCGTCGTGCTGGGCCGACTGGGCTACTTCGCCGCGGCGGCCGCGAGGCTTGCGGACGGGGCCGAGGTTCTGGCCGAATCGTTCGTTCCCGAAGGCACGGGTGGCGTACTGCTTGTTACCGGCCTTGGGCTTCAAGGCGCCAGGCGTGCCGGGAGCCTTGCCGAAGCCAGGCTTGTTGGAGCCCGGCTTGCGCGGGGCCTTCGCGCCACTGGTGCTTTGCCGACGCTCGTTGCGTGCCGCCGTCGTGGGGTTGTCGGGATCGAAAGGCCGCTCTTCGCGCGGGCGGGACGGCTTGAAGGGGCGGTCTCCTCCTGTTGGGAAGTTACGCTTGCCGCTTCCGGACGCTCCGCCTGACCGACCGGCTCCGCCTGCCCGTCCCGCGCCCCCGCGGCTGCCGCCGAATCCGCTGCTTCCTGCGCGTCCGGAATCGTTTCGTCCCGAACCGTTACGTGGTGAACCCTGGCGTCCCGCCTGTGTCATGACCCGTCCTTTTGTTATGGTGGCCAGCCTGTTCGTTCCAACAGTAGCCAGCCCGGCAGACAATCTGCCTGTGCGTATTCAAAGCCGTTGCTTGCGTTGCCTTGTCCAGTAACTTTCGACCCCGGCTACATGCGATCGGCGTCGAAGAATTCCTCGATCCCCTCCAACCCGGGAAGGTGTGGAGACAACTGAGGCAACTCGGCGAGCGATCGGATGCCCATCCGCTCAAGGAAGAACGAAGTGGTCCGGTAAAGGACCGCCCCGGACTCGGGATCTGTACCCGAGTCCTCGATCAACCCCCGTTGGATAAGGGTCCGGACCACCGAATCCACGTTGACACCGCGGATGGCCGACACCCTTGCCCTCGAAACCGGCTGCCGATATGCGATGACGGCCATGGTCTCAAGGGCTGCCTGCGTCAGCCGGGCGGTCTGTCCTTCAAGGACGAACCGGCCCACGACGTCGGAAAATTCCGGCCGCGAGTAGATCCGCCACCCTCCGGCAACGTTCCGCAACTCAAAACCCCGGGGTTCAGCGCTGGCGCTTGCGAAGGCGGTGGATCCGCCTTGCGAGTCTTCAGCATCCCTGCCCGGGGCTATACCAGTATAGCCGTTGTACTCTTGCTGGAGTCCCTTGAGCAATCGCTCGATGACGGCGACCGTGACGTTGAGTCCCGCTGCCAATTCTTCAGCCGTAGCCGGCTCGTCAATGACCATCAGGACAGCTTCCAGGGCGGCCCGGGCTCCACCGGGGAGCTCTTCAAGGTCGGCAAGCCCGTCCGCGTGGGTTTCCTGCTCGCTCACAAGCCCTCTCCTTCGTTGCCGATCGTCTCCGGCTTGTCCCCGTCGTCTAGAGGCACCGAATCGTACTCGTCGCTCACGTTGTCGCTGCTCCAACCATCCGGACGCCCGGTCCAGCGAATCGTGAGGTCCGCGAGCGGGCCGGATTGCTCGAACGCCACTACACGATCGCGGAACAGTTCGAGCAACGCCAGGAACCGCACCACCACAACCAGGGTCGACTCGGCGTCGGCAACCAGCACCCGGAAGGACAGCGGCTCGCCCTGCCGCAACCGGTTCCCGAGGATCTCTGCCTGTTCCTTCACACTGACGGGCGTGCCGTGCAGGTGGTCAAGGCCGACTTCTGGAGGCGACTCCTTTTCCTTCGGAGCAAGTGCTTTGGCCGCCAGCGCAGCGAATTGTTCCGGCGAATGGCGCCAGATCAGTTCGGGCAGCAAGGCTGCGAAGTGGCCTTCGAGCGCCACTTGCCGAGGGAAGCGGCGGGCTTCGGTTTCCAACGTGCCGGAGAAAATGGCGGCAACTTGCTTGAAGGCCTTGTATTGCAGCAGCTTGGCGAAAAGGAGGTCCCTTGCCTCCAACAAGGCGATGTCCTCGTCGTCTTCGACCTCCCCGGCCGGGAGGAGCCTTGCCGCTTTCAGGTCCAAAAGCGTCGCCGCAATCACCAGGAATTCGCTCGCTTCGTCGAGCGCCCAGCCTTCTCCCAATTCCTGGAGGCGCCGGATGTACTTGATGAATTCATCCGTGACGGTGGCGAGAGCGACTTCCGTGATATCGAGCTTGTGCTTGGATATCAGGCCGAGCAAGAGGTCGAACGGACCGGTGAAGTTCGCCAACCGGACCTCAAAGCCGCCTTTCCGTGCGGCCGACGAGGCACCGCCGTCGTCCGTTCCGTCCAGGGAGGAGAACGACGGCGGTGCGTCGCCTGCGGGGGCAGCAACAGCTCGGGGCGCGTACTCTGCCACGCTCGCTAGGGCGCGCCACCGCGCGAAATCAGTTCCTTCGCCAAGCGGCGATAAGCATCTGCGCCGATGTGGTTTCCGGCATAACTGGTAATTGGCTCGGCCGCAACGGTGGCGTCAGCGAACTTGATGGAGCGCTTGATGACGGTCTCGAAGACTTTGTCGCCGAAGGCTTCCACCAGGCGCGAAATGACTTCGCGGCTGTGCAGGGTCCGGGCGTCGTACATGGTGGCGAGCACTCCGTCCACCTGGAGGCGTGGGTTGAGCCGGTCCTGGACCTTTTCGATCGTTTCCACCAGAAGGGCCACCGCACGAAGCGCGAAGAACTCGCAGATCAGCGGGATGATGACGCCGTGTGCTGCCGTCAGGGCGTTGACGGTCAGGAGGCCAAGCGACGGCTGGCAATCGATGAGGACGACGTCGTATTCGTCCTCGACGCTCTTCAGGGCACGGTCAAGCACTTGTTCGCGCGCTACCTCGTTGACGAGCTGGACTTCGGCTGCCGAGAGGTCGATGTTTGCCGGCAGGAGGTCCACGCCTTCGACGCCGGTCTGCTGGATGGCGTCGCGGATGTCCACTTTGCGGTCCATCAGGACGTTGTAGACGGTGAGGTCGAGTTCATGCGGGTTAGCCCCGAGCCCTGCCGAAAGCGCGCCTTGGGGATCGAAGTCGACGAGGAGGATGCGGCGCCCGTACTCGGCGAGCGCGGCGGCGAGGTTGATGGTGGACGTCGTCTTGCCGACGCCGCCCTTTTGATTGACCATGGCGATGACCCGGGCCGGCCCGTGGGAGGCCAGCGGCGCGGGTTCAGGGAAATCGCGGTGCGGGCGGCCTGTGGGCCCCATGACAGCGTCTTCCAGATCGAAATCCGTGCCCTCGAGCGTAGTTGTTCCCCGTTCGCTGCTCACGTATTTATCCACTCTCTCCACGACGGTTTCTTACTGCGGCTGTCTCCAGCAATGCACTGCTCCCCACCTAGGCTACAGCGCCCGACACGGCATTCCGCGGAACTTGACATTGCCCGCAATTTGAGCCTTTACCTTCTAGCTGAGGTAGAAGGTTGGGCGGCGGTGTGCGGCAAAACAGCCAAGACGGAACCCTGATGGGGCTCCGCCTTGGCTGGATTCCTCGCTGGATTCCTGGCTGGATTCCTCGCTGGTCACACGGCCGTTTACACGGCGACGGGTTCCTTCACTTCGACCTTGCCGTGGTCGCTCGTCATGGTCAGTTCATCGAACGGCTTCGCTCCGGACAGCACGCTGTTGACCTGGTCGCGGTCGATTTCCTTGACCCAGGTGCCGATCAAAACGGTGGCCACTGCGTTTCCGGTGAAGTTGGTCAGGGCACGGGCCTCCGACATGAAACGGTCGATGCCCACGATCATGCCTACCCCGCCAAGCAATTCGGGCCGGTGGGCCTGCAGGCCGGCTGCGAGGGTGGCAAGGCCTGCACCGGTCACGCCGGCTGCGCCTTTCGAAGCGATGATCATGAAGACAAGGAGGGATACCTGTGCGCCCAGGTCCAACGGGATGCCCATGGCATTGGCAACGAACAGGGAAGCCATGGTCAGGTAGATCGCGGTTCCGTCCAGGTTGAAGGAGTAGCCGGTGGGAACCGTTACGCCGACGACCGGCTTGGACACACCCAGGTGCTCCATCTTCGCGATGAGCCTCGGCAGCGCTGCTTCTGAAGAGGACGTGGAGAAGATGAGCAGGTACTCCCGGGCCAGGTACTTCATCAGCCCGAAGATGCTGACCCCGGCGACGATCCGAAGCAGGGTGCCCAGGACAACGACGATGAACAGCGCGCAGGTGATGTAGAAGGCGACCATCAAGGTGAACATGCTGATGATGGCTTTGGCGCCGGTCGCGCCCACCACTGCGGCAATCGCACCGAACGCGCCCACCGGGGCGAGCCACATGATCATGATGAGGATGCGGAAAACCACGGCTTGGCCGTGCTGGATGGCCTTGAGGATCGGCTGCCCTTGGGCGCCCATGCGCTGCAGCGCGAAACCAACGAGGATGGCGGCGAGGAGCGTCGGCAGGACGGGGATGTCGCCTGGGATGATGCCCAACAGGAAGTCCACGGTGCTGTTGGTGGCGGCCTTCGCATTGGGATCGTAGGGCGCCAGTTTGAGGCCTTCGCCGGGGTGGATGAGGTTGCCCACCACGAGGCCGATGGCGAGGGCGAAGGTGGACATCACCATGAAGTAGATGAGAGCGAGTCCGCCCACCTTGCCCACGGTGGCGGCCTTCGCGATGGAACCGATGCCCAGGACGATGGTGCAGAAAATGACGGGGGCGATCATCATCTTGATGAGCTTGACGAAGCCGTCTCCGAGCGGCTTGAGGTTCTTGCCGACCTCGGGGAACAGCAGGCCGACGACGGCGCCCAGGACAACAGCCGCGATGACGGCGATGTAAAGGTAGTGCGACTTGTCCAGCCCTTTGCGCCCGGTCTTCGTGGGTGCAGTCTCTCCTCTTTGAGAGGTCATGGCATTGCTCCTTTTAGATACTCTGGAAAGCGCCGTGGTTCCTGCAATCTGTCCCTGCGCCGCTCTGCTGTGATATCCATCATTGGCCGCGGGGTGACATGTATCACTGTTGCGGTCATATTGGTCGCAGGATTGGTCGGGAGGAGAAACGCGTGATCAGGCGTTGGAGCATTGCCCGGAGACTTTTCATGGGTAATCTGCTGTTCGTGCTCGCGTTGACCGCGGTAGTGGGAACTGCGGCGTTCATCGACTCCCGCGACCGCGCCTACAGCGACGCCGGCCAGCGCATGGAGGCTGTCGCCGCCGCGGTCGCAGCAAATCCGCTGGTACTCCAGGCCGCGGCCACGCCGAACCCGTCCGCGACTTTGCAGCCGTACGCCCAAGTGGTCATGACCAACGCACACGCGGACTTCATCACCATCATGGCGCCGGACCGGACTCGCTGGACGCACGCGAATCCCGAGGAAATCGGCAAACCGTACATCGGCACGATCGAACCGGCCCTGCATGGGCAGACCTTCACGGAGGTAGTCGCCGGGACACTCGGGCCGTCCGTGCGCACCATCGTTCCCGTCGAGGATCCTTCGGGAACGGTCAAAGCCCTCGTGGCCGCGGGAGTCACGGTGCGCACAGTGGATATCGCCGTGTCCGCCCGCCTCGGACCGATCATCGCGATCTCCCTGGTGCTGCTGGGAAGCGGCTCCTTGGCTTCGTGGCTATTGGGCCGGTACCTGCGCGCGGTCACGAGGGGCTGGGGGCCGGAACAATTGGCCCAGTTGTTTGCCTACTACGAATCGGTCCTCCACTCGGTCCGTGAAAGCGTGGTCCTGATCGATACCGGGGGCAGGGTGGTCATGTACAACGACCAAGCCGCGGAGCTGCTTGGGCTGGAAAAGGCCGACGTCGACCCGGGCAGTTCGAACACGCCGCGGCTTTCGGAGCTTCCCCTGGACGCCAGCCTGCAGGAACTCTTTGCGTCCGGACGGACGGCGCTCGATGAAATCCACCTCAGCGGTTCCCGGATCCTGGTGGTGAACCAGGCGCCCGCGGTGGGGCCTCCGGGAAGGCGCGCGCGGCAGCGTCCCGCGGTTTTCGGAACTGTCGCTACGCTTCGCGACCGGACCGAAATCGAATCCCTGGGCAGCGAATTGGAAACCATGAAGACCCTTTCCGACGCCCTGCGCGCACAGACGCACGAGCACGCCAATCGCCTACACACCATCGTCTCCCTCATGGAACTGGGCAAGACCGACCATGCGCTTGAATTCGCTACGAAGGACCTTGAACTGAGCCAGCAGCTGACCGACCACCTGCTTGCCTCCATCGACGAACCTGTCCTCAGCGCGCTCATCATGGGGAAGTCCGCAGAGGCCCACGAACGGGGAGCCGAACTCGAGGTCACCATATCCGGCAGCGACGGATTCGATGGCTTGGCTGTCCAAGACGTGGTGACCATCCTCGGCAACCTCCTGGACAACGCACTCGACGCCGCTGCTGCCGCTCCCCCGCCGCGCAGGGTCGAGTTGGGAATCGACTCCGGACCTGCGGGAACCACCTTCACCGTTGTGGATTCGGGCGAGGGCATCGACCCGGACATCGTGAACGACATCTGGCACTACGGATACAGCACCAAAGCGGCTGGAATCAGGCAGGACGGCGGACCGGGAAGCCCTTCCCGCGGGGTGGGGCTCGCCTTGGTACGGCAGGCCGTCCAGCGCTTGGGCGGTACGCTGTCCATCAGCGAAACCACGAGCGGACTGGGCGGTGCGCAGTTCCGCGTGGTGTTGCCCGGACCGGACTCCAGGAAAGAAGCCAATTGACCGAAATCCGTGTCCTCATTGTTGAGGACGAACCCATCGTGGCTGAAGCCCATGGCGTCTACGTGGGCAGGATCGACGGCTTCACGGTTGCCGGAACCGCCCCCGACGGCCAGTCGGCTTTGCGCCTCCTCGGCGAATTCGCCGCCGCGGGGCAGCCAGTGGACCTCGTCCTGCTGGACATGAACCTGCCGGATCTCCACGGGCTGGACGTCGCCCGGCGCATGCGCGGGGCAGGGCTGCTCGCCGACATCATTGCCATCACCGCTGTGCGCGAGGTAGCCATCGTCCGCGGCGCAGTGTCCATCGGCGTCGTCCAGTACTTGATAAAGCCCTTCACGTTCTCGACCTTTGCGGACAAGCTTGCGAGCTACCGCGCGTTCCGCGAACAGCTCGCGGCGACGACGTCGGGATCCGGCGCCGGCGGCGCGTCGCAAAGCGACGTGGACCAGGCGTTCGCAAGCCTCCGCGCACCGACGGAGCTTCCCTTGCCCAAGGGCCTTTCCTCCCACAGCCTCGACTCCGTGAAGGAATTCCTGGCCGGACTCGGGCGGGCCGTGTCTGCGAGCGAGGCGACTGAAGCCCTCGGAATGTCCAGGGTGACGGCTCGCCGCTACCTTGAGTACCTCGTCGACGCGGGATTGGTGACACGAAGCGCCAGGTACGGGACCCCCGGCCGTCCGGAGAATGAGTACCGCTGGAACCGGCGTTAGAGATCAACCCCGTTTCTTATGTATACATTGCTGGGCTGCTGCTTCGAATTTAGCGACAAATCCTCGCCTTGACATCGGACAATGTATACACTGATTGTGAAGGGAGGATCCATGCGCGCCAGTGACAAAGCCTATGCGGCCCTGCGTGAAGACATCATCGAGTGGCGCCTGGCACCCGGAACGGTCCTCGCCGAAGTGGAACAATCCGAGCGCCTGGGCGTCTCCAGAACCCCGGTCCGGGAGGCGCTGAGCCGACTCAGCGCGGAAGGGCTGACGACGGCGGCAGGAGGGCGCGGCGTCGTCGTCACCGATATCTCACTCGACGACATCGACGAGCTGTTCGAATTGCGCGAAACCTTGGAAGGCAAGGCGGCCGCCCTCGCGGCCGAACGCGGCGAGCGCGGCATTTTCGCGCAGCTCCACGCCGAACTCCTGGACGCGCCGGCCATGCTCAACGACGGCGATCCCGCCCGCCGTGACTACTACGCCTTGGTCGGCCGGCTCGACGACGCGATCGACGAAGCAATCTCCAATTCTTACCTCGCCCAAGCCATGCGCAGTTTGCGCGTGCACCTGGTCCGGGTCCGCCGGCTCGCGGCTGACGACGCGGGACGGCTCCATGCCGCGGCCGCGGAACATGCCGCCATCGCCGAAGCCATCGCCTCGGGCAAGCCAAAGCTTGCCGAAGCAGCCACCATCCTCCATCTCTACCGCAGCCTTTCCCACCTCAAAGCCACCCACACGCCTCACTAAAAGGAGCACCATGGTGAAGAACCATCACGTCCGTGTTTACAAGAGCGAAGAGAACCTTGCCCGTGAGGGGCAGTTGGCGCACAAGATCGCGGTGGTCGCCGCGGACCCGGTGGCGGTGTCGCCGGAAGTGGTGGAGATGGTGATCAACCGCGTCATCGATAACGCCTCGGTGGCCATTGCTTCGTTGAACCGTGCTCCGATCGTTGCGGCGCGGGCGCAGGCCCTGACGCATGCCCCCAGCGCCAACGGAAAGGGCGCCCATGTCTTCGGCATCGCCGAGCGTGTTTCGCCGGAGTGGGCCGCGTGGGCCAACGGCGTCGCCGTGCGTGAACTGGACTATCACGATACTTTCCTGGCCGCGGACTATTCGCACCCTGGCGACAACATCCCCCCGGTCCTGGCCGTGGCGCAGCACGTCGGGGCTTCCGGAGCTGACCTGGTCAGGGCCATCGCCACCGGGTACGAGATCCAGGTTGACCTGGTGAAGGCTATTTGCCTGCACAAGCACAAGATCGACCACGTGGCCCACCTCGGCCCCTCGGCTGCCGCCGGCATCGGCACGTTGTTGGGTTTGGATGTCGAGACGATCTTCCAGTCCGTGGGCCAGGCCCTGCACACCACGACGGCCACCCGGCAGTCCCGCAAGGGCGAGATCTCCACATGGAAGGCCCACGCCCCCGCGTTCGCCGGCAAGATGGCCGTGGAAGCGGCCGACCGGGCCATGCGCGGGCAGACCTCGCCCGTGCCGATCTACGAAGGCGAGGACGGCGTGATCGCCTGGATGCTCGACGGCCCGGACGCCTCCTACGAGGTCCCGCTTCCCGAGGCCGGGGAGCCCAAACGCGCCATCCTTGACACTTACACGAAGGAGCACTCGGCCGAGTACCAGGCCCAGGCCTGGATCGACCTCGCCCGCAAACTCCACCGCGAGCACCCGGAAACCACCGACCCCGCCAACGTGGCCTCGGTGGTCATCAAGACCAGCCACCACACGCATTACGTGATCGGCTCGGGCGCCAACGATCCGCAAAAATACTCCCCGACCGCGTCCCGGGAAACCCTGGACCACTCCATCCCGTACATCTTCACCGTGGCGTTGCAGGACGGCGCCTGGCACCACGTGGACTCCTACGCCCCGGAGCGCGCCGCACGCCCGGACACCGTGGAACTCTGGCACAAGGTCACCACGGTCGAAGACCCCGAGTGGACCCGCCGCTACCATTCCCTGGACATCGCTGAGAAGGCCTTCGGCGGCACCGTGGAAATCACCCTCACGGACGGCACGGTCATCACCGAGTCGATCGCCGTCGCCGACGCCCACCCGCTCGGTGCCCGGCCCTTCGCCCGCGAACAATACGTGCACAAGTTCCGCACGCTCGCCGAAGGCCTCGTGGAGGAGGCCGAAATCGACAGGTTCCTTGCCGCCGTCGAACGCCTCCCCGAACTCGGCCCCGGAGAACTGGACCAACTCAACATCCAGGCCGCCCCGGGCGTCATCGACCTGGAAAACGCCCCGAAGGGACTGTTCTGACATGCTGTACTCCGCCACCACGCCCGAGCAGAAACGCCTCAAGCTCCGCGAGATCCTGGCCTCCGGCACCATCCAGCAATTTCCGGGAGCGTTCAACCCGCTCTCGGCCAGGCTGATCGAGGAAAAAGGCTTCCCCGGCGTCTACATTTCCGGCGCGGTCCTGGCCAACGACCTCGGCCTGCCGGACATCGGCCTGACCACGCTGACGGAAGTCGCCACCCGGGCCGGGCAAATCGCGCGCATGACCGAACTGCCGTGCATCGTGGACGCCGATACCGGATTCGGCGAGCCCATGAACGTGGCCCGCACCATCCAGGAACTGGAAAACGCGGGCCTGGCCGGCTGCCACATCGAGGACCAGTTCAACCCGAAGCGCTGCGGACACCTCGACGGCAAGAACGTCGTGGACACCGATACCGCGAGCAAACGGATCCGTGCCGCCGCCGACGCCCGGCGCGATGAGAACTTCCTCATCATGGCCCGCACCGACATCCGCGCCGTCGACGGCTTGGAAGCCGCGCAAGACCGGGCCAAAGCCCTCGTGGATGCCGGCGCGGACGCGATCTTCCCCGAAGCCATGAAAGATCTCAGCGAGTTCCAAGCCATCCGTGCTGCAGTAGACGTACCGATCCTGGCCAACATGACCGAGTTCGGCAAAAGCGAACTCTTCACCGCCCAACAGCTCCAGGACACCGGCGTGAACATCGTGATCTACCCGGTCACCCTGCTCCGCATTGCCATGGGGGCTGCAGAGCGTACGCTGGAAACGATCAATGCCACAGGAACGCAGGAATCGCAGGTGGGGAACATGCTCACCCGTGCGCGACTTTACGACCTCGTCGACTACGAGGCCTACAACCACTTCGACACCAGCGTTTTCAACTTCCAGATTCCTGGACTCAGCCGGTAACTGGATCTACAAGGGGAATACAAGCGATTCGGCCACACCGAAATGCTTGCCTATGAACGAAGGAGGACAGGATGGCAGCTGTTGAGATCAAGAAGGGCCTGGCCGGCGTGGTGGTTGACTACACCGCGATCTCGAAGGTCAACCCGGACACCAATTCCTTGCTGTACCGCGGCTACCCCGTACAGGAACTCGCCGCAAAGTGCAGTTTCGAGGAAGTCGCCTACCTGTTGTGGAACGGCGAACTGCCCACGAAGGAAGAACTGGCGGAGTTCACCGCCCGCGAGCGCGCGGGCCGCGCACTTGATCCGGTGGTGAAAACGGTCATTGACACGCTGCCTACCACGGCCCACCCGATGGACGTTTGCCGCACGGCGGCGTCGGTACTTGGCGCCCGGCATGAACTCGCCGAAGTCTCCACGCCCGAGGCGAACATGAAAAAGGCGATCGACCTGTGGGCAGCGATGCCGGCCGTCGTCGCATACGACCAGCGCCGCCGTCGTGCCGACGGGAAAGCGATCGAACCGGTGGCACCACGCGATGAGCTGGGCTATTCGGCGAACTTCCTGTGGATGACGTTCGGCGAAGATCCGGTCGAAGAAGTGGTCAAAGCGTTCAACGTCTCGATGATCCTTTACGCCGAGCACTCCTTCAACGCCTCCACCTTTACCGCCCGCGTGGTGACATCCACCTTGTCGGACCTCCATTCCGCGGTCACTGCCGCGATCGGGGCCCTCAAGGGTCCGTTGCACGGTGGGGCCAACGAAGCCGTCATGCACACCTTCGAGGAAATCGGAATCCGTACCGAGGAATCCTTGGAGGACGCCGCCGCCCGCGCGAAAACGTGGATGGAGCAGGCCTTGGCGCAGAAGAAGAAGGTCATGGGCTTCGGGCACCGGGTCTACAAGCACGGGGATTCGCGCGTGCCAACGATGAAGGCGGCGCTGGACAAAATGATCGCCCACTTTGGCCGGCCCGAGATCCTCGGCCTCTACAACGGCCTGGAACAAGCGATGGACGAAGCGAAGGCCATCAAGCCGAACCTCGACTACCCCGCCGGACCCACGTACCACCTCATGGGATTCGACACCCCCACATTCACTCCCCTGTTTGTGGCCAGCCGCATCACCGGATGGACTGCGCACGTGATGGAGCAGTTGGGATCGAACTCCTTGATCCGGCCACTCAGCGAATACAACGGCGTCGACGAACGGCACCTGCCGTAACTTACTGAACCGTAACTTTCTGAATGCCCGACGGCGGGCGGTCACCTTGGAAGGTGACCGGCCGCCGTCGGGCATTAACCGGACTGTTCCGTCACAGTCCGGGTTCCCACTTCCGGCCTGGCCCACTGGCGCTTGCCGCTTCGTCGGCCCAGTCGGAATGGAAGACGCCGGCGACGCTCTCGTTGTCGTCCGCCAGCACCACCCGGACATCCATCCGGCGGCCGTTCATCATCGCCGGAAGCCAGTGTTCGGCGTCTGCCCACATGTGGGCGACGGGCAGGTCTTCCGCGGGGTACCACTGCGGAACGATCTCATCGCTTTCGGACGGCTCGCCTACCCACGATTCCGTGAGGAACACCGTGGTGAACATGTTCCATTCCGGCCGGGACGGGAACACGAAGTCCACCGTGCCCGCAGGGATCAGGTCTTCCGGGGCGACGATCACGTGGACTTCTTCATCTACTTCCCGGCAGACAGCCTCGGCAGCCGTCTCGCCGGCTTCGAGGTGTCCGCCGATGCCCACCACTTTGCCGCGACCGAAGCCCGTCCGCTTGCGCCCCAGCAAGACCTCCCGGCTCCCATCGACCTCGCGGAGGAGAAAGCAAAGAGTCACGGCGGCGGCTGTCATGCATCAAGACTAAGGCTGAGACGGCCCCCAAGGACGACGCCGGGCCGGTCACCATGAGGCGGCGGAGCGCCACTCCGGTATTCGGATACCGTCTGCGGGGCAGCCTAACCGCCGCCTCCAGGCGCCTTGTACAGCGCGGCGACCGTGACGGCAGCGTCGCGCCCTCCTTGCTACAGTGGGCCCATGAGCGTGGACGGGGGTAACGGTCCTGCCGGCGGGGCGCCGTCGTGGTTACCGGATTGGTTGGTTCGCCACCCGCTCTACGCCGGCTGGGCGTGGATCGCGTTTTGGGGGCTGTTGATCGTCCTTGACGAATTCCTGGACCTGGCCGGTTGGAGTTGGTACCTGCTCGTCGGCATGGCTGCACTCCCCACCCTCCTGGCGACGCTCGTGGTGCTGAACGCTACGCCGCGGCGACACCTCAAACCCCACACCGAATCCGTCCTCGGCCATTTTTTCGTGCGCTTCCTCGCCCTGGTGACGGCTTTCCTCGTGTGGGGTATCTCCGTAGTGATGAGCGCATCGATTTCCACCACCGTCCAAGCAGCGGCCGGCGATTCGGAACGGGAGGTCACGGCTCTCGGCTTCAACCTGCTGGTGGCAGCAGTCCCATTGGTGGTTTCCGTGCTTTGGATGGCTTTCATTGTCCGTTGCGCCTGGTTCCTGCGCCGCTTGCGTGGCTGGCGGCAAGACCCTGCGCGATCGCGCGTGCCAAAGAAGTTCCTGAGCACGCAACCATGGTTGAGGCGCATCGTGGTTGGATTGGCCCATCCGGGCCTCCTCCTGGTTTCCGGCTTGGGGATGTCAATCCTGGCGCTGTTCCTGAGCGCCGTGGAGCTCACGTTCAACGTGTTGAAGTAGCACCCGGCGGGAGGCATTAGCCTAGCCCGATAGTCCCCCTATAGAATAGTTCTGTGACCGAACAACTTTCTTCAGGCGCGGCCCCGCACGCCGCAGCCTCACCCGACGGGTGGGGGAAGCTTTGGCGGGAACCGGCGAGGCCGGACTGGATCCGACGACGGCCCGGTGCCCCGTGGCTGGTCGTGGCAACGGTGTGTATCGGTGCGTTCATGGGCCAGTTGGATGCCAGCATCGTCACCCTGGCCGTGCCGAGCATCAGGTCCGACATGAACGCCTCCCTCGCCCAGGTGGAGTGGGTGGCGTTGATCTATCTTCTGGTGCTCGTGGGAAGCATCTCCGCAGTCGGCCGACTGGCGGACATGGTCGGCCGAAAACTGCTCTACACCTATGGGTTCGGCCTGTTCACCCTCGCGTCCCTAGGGTGCGCGCTTGCCCCCGACATCACCTGGCTCCTGGTCGCAAGGGCCGTCCAGGCGGTCGGGGCGGCCATGCTGCAGGCCAATAGTGTTGCCCTGATCCGGACAAGCATGCCGGCCGGCAAACTCGGCAAGGCCATCGGCCTCCAGGGCGCCGCGCAGGCCATCGGCCTTGCCATGGGCCCTTCGGTCGGCGGTCTCCTCATCGGTCTGGGCGGGTGGCGGTGGGTCTTCTTCGTCAACATCCCCGCAGGGATCATCGGCTTGCTGCTGGGCTGGTTCCTGCTCCCGCGCACCCGGGTCAAGGCCCCCCGCGCACGGCTGGACTGGCCGGGGCTCCTGGCTCTGATGCCCGCCGTCGGCACTCTGCTCCTGGCACTGTCAGAGGCGTCCAGGTTCGGTTTCGGCAACCTCACCGTTCTCGGACTACTGGCTGCCGCATTGATTCTCTTCGTCCTCTTTGTCCTACGGGAGCGCCGGGCAACACACCCCTTGGTGGACCTGTCACTGTTCCGGTCCGGGATCTTCACTCGGGGCGTCGCGACCGGTCTGCTTGGATATCTCGTGCTGTTCGGAGTCCTTTTCGTCACACCGTTGCACCTGGAATCGGCGTATCTCCTCCCTCCGGCCCAGGCAGGACTGTTGCTGACGATCCTCCCGGTCGCGCTGGGGCTCGTTGCACCCGTTGCCGGCCTGTTGGCGGATCGGCTCGGCGCCCGGTTGCCGGCATCGGCCGGCATGGGGCTGGTCGCGGGTGCGCTGGCCGTGTTGGTTTTTTCCTCCCATGAATTGTGGGCCACGGCAGGCGCCCTGGCGGCCATGGGGCTGGGCCTGGGCCTGTTCACCCCGGCTAACAACGCGTCCGTCGCAGCGGCCGGACATGACCATCAAGCCGGGATGGTCAGCGGCGTGTTGAACATGACCAGGGGGATCGGGACCTCCCTCGGCGTGGCCCTGGGCGCGGCCGCGTACTCCCTCGCAAACTCCCTGGGAGCGGCTGCCGGAGCGCCGACGGTGTCCGGACTTGGCTTCCGGATGGCCGTGGCACTTTTTGCGGTCCTGGCTGGCACGGCGGCCGCATTGTCATTCCTCGGCCGGCGCGCCCACCCAAAGGTTGTTCCGGACGCGGCGGACCGCCCGGAACCCGGCTGATCTTCAGGTTGGTAAGCAAGACTGTCATTGCCCGAACGTCCCCAACAGGATTCCAAACCTTCATGACTGCCTCCGATTCGTTCCTTCCGTCGCCAACCGTGAGCGCCATTCACGTGGGTCCCTTGACCATCCACTTCTACGCCCTGTGCATCATGGCCGGGATCGCAGTGGCTATTTGGCTCACGTCCCGGCGTTGGACCGCCCGGGGCGGGGCGGCCGGGCAGGTTCTGGACATCTGCCTCTGGGCCGTACCCGCAGGAATCATCGGCGGCCGGGTCTACCACGTCATCACTGACCCGGAGCTTTATTTCTTACCGGGGAAGAATCCATGGAATGCCTTTGCCATCTGGGACGGCGGCCTGGGAATCTGGGGCGCCGTGGCACTCGGGATCGTGGGGGCCTGGATCGGGTGCCGGAGGGCGAAAGTATCTTTGGTTGCGTTCCTGGACGCGGTGGCACCGGGGGTCATTCTTGCCCAGGCCCTGGGCCGATGGGGCAACTGGTTCAACAATGAACTCTACGGGGATCCCACGAACCTGCCGTGGAAACTCCAGATCCACCAGATGGACCCTGCCACCGGTTCCGCGGTAACCGATCCTTCGGGCGCCCCGGTGGTCCTGGGCTATTTCCAGCCCACATTCCTCTACGAATCGCTGTGGTGCGTCGCCGTCGGGTTGCTTCTTTTGTATGTGGACCGGCGCTTCACGCTTGGGGCTGGAAGCATGTTCTCCCTCTACGTCGCGGGATACACTGCGGGACGCTTCGCTTTCGAACTGATGCGCTCCGACTACGCGAACCTCGTTCTTGGACTCCGGGTGAACACTTGGGTAGCCGGCCTGGTGTTCCTCGCGGGCGCCATCGCTTTTGCCTTGCTGTTCCGGCGCAGGCGCCCGACGGCTGTGCCTGGGGATCCCGCCGCCCATTCCCCTGAGCCAATGACGGCAGACGGCGGAGCTGCCGTGCCGTTATGACAGCGGGTACCCACCCCGGGTCACACCCGGCTTGCCGGTAACGCCCGCCGCCAGCGCGCGGGAAACGCGCGGGTCGCCACGCCAGACAACCAACACGCTCCATCGCCAGAGAACCTGAGGAAGATATGTCCATGCGGAAACAATTTCGGCCTTTGCCCGGTGAACGAGGCGTGCCCCCACGCGGTGGCGGGTCCAATCCGGCGAGGCCCTTCTCCGGCAGGAACCCGCTCTTGGACACGGGAACAGTTCTCGGCCGGATCCTGGTCTTCCTCGGCGTGAGCGCGGTCTGCGGGGTGCTCGTGGCCGGCCTGATGGTTCCCGCCGCGGCCATGACCGGCATCACGACGAGCGGCTCGGTCCAGTTCTTCAACGCACTGCCCGGCGACCTGACCGTAGCCCCCGCCGGGCAGGTGACGCGTGTACTCGCCGCAGATGGATCCCCGATCGCGACGCTGTTCAACGAGAATCGCACGCAGGTTCCCCTTGACCAAATGTCCCCCAACATCAAGAACGCGATCGTAGCGATCGAGGACTCCCGGTTCTACGAGCACGGAGGCATCGACCCGACCGGCATCATGCGCGCCCTGGTGACGAACAGCGGCGGTGCCCGGCAGGGTGCCTCCACCCTGACCCAGCAGTACGTGACCAACGTGCTCAACGAGAACCTCATCGCCCAGGGGAAGGACGCCGAGGTGGTTCTCAACGGCGAGAAGAGCATCAGCGACAAACTCCGGGAGATGAAGCTCGCCATCGGCCTTGAGAAGCAGTTCACGAAGGACCAGATCCTCGCCGGCTACCTCAACATCGTCTCGTTCAACGCCAACGCCTACGGCATCCAGGCAGCCAGCCAATACTTCTTCTCCGTCGATGCCAAAGACCTCACCGTGCCCCAGGCTGCCCTGCTCGCCGGCCTGGTCAACGGCCCCTCGCTGTTCGACCCGACCCAGCACCCCGAGGCGTCCAAGGCGCGGCGGGACCTGGTGCTGGACGCGATGCTTCAGCACGGCTACATCAACCAGCAGCAGCACCAGGACGCGGTCAACACCCCGATCCAGCTCAAGGTCAACCCGCCCAAGCAGGGCTGTGCCTATGCTGCCCAGGCCCAATACTTCTGCGACTACGTCCTCCACCAGATCCAGAACGACCCCGCCTATGGCGCGACGCAGGAGGACCGGGTCCAGAAGATCATGCGCGGCGGCCTGACCATCAAGACCACCCTGGACCCGCGGCTCCAAGGGCCCGCCCAAGCCCAGGTCGACGCCACCACCGGGGCGAACCCGGACAAATGGGGCTCCTCCCTCGTGACGGTCCAGCCCGGCACGGGCAAGGTCCTCGCCATGGCACAGAACTCGCGCACGATCGCCGGCGAGGGCACCGACTTCGTCTCGACATACAACTTCAACGTCGACCGCGCGGACGCCAACGGCAACGACCTGGGCGGCCTTGGCGGTATGCAGCCAGGTTCGACCATGAAGCCCGTGACCCTCGCGGCCTGGCTCGGTGAGGGCAAAACGACGAACCAGATCGTCAACGCGTCAGTCCGGCGCTACGGCGTCAACTACCCGTGGAAGACGACATGCGGCCCCGTCCATGGCTGGTTCGACAGCTCGCTTCCACCCTCAACAGACCTCCAAAACGACGAACCCGGCTGGTACCGGCCCATGACCGTCCGCGAGGGCATCTACAACTCAATCAACACCGCGACCTTCGCGTCCCTCGCCGGCCTGAACGACTTCTGCGACGTCCAGCGGGCCGCCGATGCCATCGGCCTTCACATGGGCGACGGGAACGATACCAAAATCGACCTCTCGACCCTTGGCAACATCCTGGGTAGCCAGAACGTCGCCCCCCTGACGATGGCCAACGCCTTCGCAACATTCGCCGCGGACGGCACGTACTGCGCACCCATCTCAATCACGGAGGTCGACGACGCTGCGGGCAAGAAAATAGGCGGGCAGACATCTTCGTGCAAGCCGAACGCCCTACAACCGGGCGTCGCGGAGGCCACCACGAACGTCCTCCAAGACGTCCTCACCAAGGGCTCCGGCCTGCTCATTCCACAGAAGCTCGGCGTCCCGGACGCCGCCAAGACCGGGACCAACCAGTACAACAACCAGACCTGGGTCCTTGGCTACACGAAAGGCCTGGCAACGGCGTCCTTCTTCGGAGACCCTTTCAACGGAGGGCCCTCGCGGCTCGGACGCGACATCACGGTCAACGGAAAGTACTACTCCGTGGTGGACGGGGCCTACATCGCCGGACCACAGTGGGCGCAGTACATGCAGCAGGTCGTCGGCTTCTACGACCACGGCGACTTCGATGCCCCACCCCAGAACCTCATCGGCGGGACGGCCTCAAGCCAGGCCGGAAACACGAACGGGAAGGGCAAGGGCTGACGGGCATCCCACCCGCTAAGACACCACGTCGCGGGCGCCGGGCAGTACAGCTAGCCAAGCGCCCGCGGGTGGGCGGACGCGTACACTTCGCGCAAGGTATCCGCCGTAACAAGCGTGTACACCTGCGTCGTGGTCACCGACGCATGGCCAAGCAGTTCCTGCACAACACGGACATCTGCCCCGCCCTCGAGCAAGTGCGTAGCGAATGAGTGCCGCAGGGTATGCGGGGAGACTTCCTTGGCGATGTTTGCCTTCTCCGCGGCAGTCTTCAGGATGGTCCAGGCACTCTGCCGGCTAATCCTGCCGCCCCGGGCGTTGAGGAACAGCGCCGGCGTGCCTTTGCCCTTGGCGGCCAACGCCGGCCTGCCCCGGACCACATAGGATCCGACGGCGCGGGCGCCGTAGGAACCGAGCGGCACCAAGCGCTCCTTGGAACCTTTTCCAAAGAGGCGCACGATCGCTGGACCTTCGGCGTCCGATTCGAGGGCGACATCGTCAACGTCCAGGCCCACGGCTTCGCTGATGCGCGCACCGGTCGAATAGAGGAACTCCAGGAGCGCCCTGTCGCGCAATCCGGTCGCCGTATCGGCACCGGCAGCTTCGAGGATCCGCGTTACCTCGTCCACGCTGATGGCCTTCGGCAGTCGCTTGCCGGGCATCGGCGGGTGGACGTCGCTGGCGGGGTCCGCCATCGTCGTTCCTTCCAATGCCCAAAACTTGTGCAGTCCGCGGACGGCGACCACTGTGCGCGCCGCAGAACGAACACCGAGCGCGGCGGCTCCGTCCGAGCCGTCCGAAAGTGCCTGTACAAACGCGGTGACGTCATGCCGGGAAACCCCGCCGGGGGTATCCACACCGGTTGCGGCGAGGAAGTTCGCGTAGCGCGACAGGTCCCGTCGGTAAGCGGACAGCGTATTGCTCGCAAGTCCGCGCTCCACGCCGAGGTGCTGTAAATAGTCGACGACGGCGCGGTCAACAGCGGTTTGAGGCCGTGCTTCCGCAAGCTGGGACACGGGTCAGCGCTGGCTCGGGTGGGCAGGCCAAGGGGCGTCGGCCGGCCGCAGGCTCCTGAAGCCATCGGCGCGTGCGGCGGCAGCGGCAAGGATTCCGACGACGGCCGAAGGGTTGTGCAGCCTGCCTTCGAGCACCGCTGACACGGCTTCCTCGAGCGGTACCCATTCGAGTTCGATTTCGGCTTCTTCGTCGGTGCGGACGTGCCGATCGGCCTCGGGGACGTCGCCCAGCCCGCGGGCAAGGTAGATACGTATGGCTTCGCTCGAAGAACCGGGCGAATTGAAGAAATCCGCCAGGACATTCCACGTAGCTGCGGTCAGGTCGGCCTCTTCCGCCAGCTCGCGGGCGGCCCCAACGACGAAATCTTCGCCCTCCACGTCAAGCAGTCCTGCCGGGATTTCCCACAGGTCCATGCCGACAGGATGGCGGTACTGCTTGAGGAGGAGGATCTCGCCGTCTACATTCATCGGCAGCACCGCCACCGCGCCCGGATGGTCGATGTAGTCGCGCACCAAGGTGCCGGCATCTTCGTTCAGTTCGAACGCGTCGCTGACGACGTCCCAGATGCGGCCCTCGTAGACCTTGCTCGACGACAAAAGACGGCGCGGACTCGGTGTGTCCGAAACCTTCCGAAAAGTACTGGGGGTTTCAGAAAAACCGGGCATCACGCCGTCCTTCGTGTGTGTGAGAGCGATTACTTCGCAGCTACCTTGCGGCCAGATTTTGCAAGCAAATCAGTGCCTGCTTGACGCTCCAATGCAGCCTTCACGAGGCCTGCGAAGAGCGGGTGCGGGCGCGTGGGGCGGGAGCTGAGCTCGGGGTGTGCCTGCGTCGCGACGTAGTACGGGTGCACTTCGCGCGGAAGTTCCACGTATTCCACCAGCTTGCCGTCGGGCGACGTTCCCGAGAACACGAGCCCCTCGGCAGCAATCTGGTCGCGGTACTTGTTGTTGACTTCGTAGCGGTGGCGGTGACGTTCGCTGACGGTCGTTGTTCCGTACGTTTCGGCAACCACGGAGCCTTCGTCGAGCTTGGCTTCGTAGAGGCCCAGGCGCATGGTGCCGCCGAGGTCACCCTTGCCTTCCACGATGTCCAATTGCTCTTCCATGGTGGCAATGACAGGGAACTTGGAATCCGGCTCGAACTCGCTGGACGATGCGCCTTCGAGGCCAACTACGTTACGGGCGTACTCGATGACCATGCATTGCAGGCCGAGGCACAGGCCCAAGACCGGGAGCTTGGTTTCCCGTGCGAACTTGAGGGCGCCCAGCTTGCCTTCGAGCCCGCGGATGCCGAAGCCGCCGGGAACGCAAATGGCGTCGACGCCGGCCAACGACTTGGTGGCGCCTTCGAGGGTTTCGCATTCATCTGACGGAACCCAGCGGATCTTCACCTTCGCATCGTTCGCGAATCCACCGGCACGAAGCGCTTCAGTGACGGACAGGTAGGCGTCCGGGAGGTCGATGTACTTGCCCACCAAGGCAACTTCAACGTGGTGCTTGGGGTTGTGGACGGCTTCGAGGAGCTTGTCCCAACTGGTCCAGTCGACATCCTTGAACGGAAGGTCCAGGGCACGGACGATGTACGAATCCAGGCCCTGCGAGTGCAGAGTCTTCGGGATGTCGTAGATGCTCGGAGCGTCGGCGGCGTTGACCACCGCATCGATGTCGACGTCGCACATGCGGCCGATCTTCTCCCGCATGGCGTCCGGCACTTCACGGTCCGAGCGGATGACGATCGCTTCCGGCTGGATGCCGATGGAACGAAGGGCCGCGACGGAGTGCTGCGTTGGCTTGGTTTTCAATTCCTGCGAAGGTCCGATGTAGGGCACCAGGGAAACGTGGAGGAAGAAAACGTTGTTACGGCCGATGTCCTGGCGCACCTGGCGCGCGGATTCGAGGAACGGCTGGGATTCGATGTCGCCCACCGTGCCGCCGATCTCGGTGATGATGACGTCCGGCGCGTTCTTGCCCTCTGCGGGAAGGCGCATGCGGCGCTTGATCTCATCCGTGATGTGGGGAATGACCTGGACGGTGTCTCCAAGGTACTCGCCGCGCCGTTCCTTGGCGATGACGGTCGAGTAGATCTGCCCGGTTGTAACGTTGGCCGAACCTTCGAGGTTCTCATCGAGGAAGCGCTCGTAGTGTCCGATGTCGAGGTCGGTCTCAGCGCCGTCGTCGGTGACGAAGACTTCACCGTGCTGGAAGGGGTTCATCGTGCCCGGATCCACGTTCAAGTAGGGATCGAGCTTCTGCATAGTCACGGACAAACCGCGCGCCCGCAACAGGTGGCCGAGGCTCGACGCCGTCAGGCCCTTGCCGAGCGAGGAAGCCACACCGCCGGTGACAAAAATGTGTTTGGCTGTCTTGGACGAGCCAGGGAACCGGGAATTTACACGGGAATTTGATCGCTGCACCACGGAATTCGAGCCTATCATCAATTGCGCCTCCAAAGGGTCAGCCAATCGTTTTCCCAAATGCTCAATAGTCCCTTGACGTGGGCCAAGGATCAAGAGGCAAGGTGCCCCGAGGCGGCAAAATGGGGCCAACTGCCAGCAAATGCACAGCATCTACGTGCCGCCCAGGGCGGATGGCTCCACGAGCAATCGCGCGCGGATGTGACTAAGTTCCTACGGCAAGGTGCCAGCCTGCTAAAACCGCTAGGACTGCGGCAGGAGCTTGGCGTCGTCCAGCAATTCCTGCGCATGGGCGCGCGCGGATTCGGAGTCTTCCTGCCCTGCGAGCATCCGGGCAAGCTCTTTGACGCGTTCGTCGTCGCCGAGGAGCTGGACGTCGCTCGACGTGAAGCCCGTGGCTGTCTTTCCGTCGCTACCCCGGACGGACGTCTTGATGACCCGGATGTGCTGGTTGGCGAACGCCGCAACCTGCGGCAAGTGCGTGACCACCAGGACCTGCACGTGGCGGGCGAGCATCGCGAGCCGGCGTCCGATCTCGACGGCGGCCCGGCCACCGACTCCCGCGTCCACTTCGTCGAACACGAAGGTCGGAACAGGGTCCACGGCGGCCAGGACAACCTCGATGGCGAGCATGACGCGGGACAACTCACCGCCCGAAGCCCCTTTGCCCAAGGGACGGGCCGGAGCGCCGGAATGCGGCTGGAGCAAGAAGGAAATGTCGTCGACGCCATGCGGTCCCAAGGGGCCTTCGCTGTCCAGTTCGATGACGAGGGTCGCGTCAGCCATGGCCAAGGCCGTGAGCTCCGCGCTGACCCGTGCGGACAAGTCCTTGGCCGCCTTCGCCCGGGCCTTCGAGATACGCGCGGCCAGTTTCAGCAGGGCGGCCTCCGCCGCGGCAACCTCGGCGTCGAGCTTTTCGATCCTGCTGGAATCGTCCTGCAGCTCGTCCAGCCGGGCCCTCGACGCTGCAGCCCATTCGAGTACCTCGTCGACGCTCGGGGCGTACTTCCGGATGAGCTTCGCCAACGCGGCGCGCCGTTCCTCGATCTCGGAGAGCCGTTCGGGTCCCTCGGAGTCCAAGGAAGCCTGGTAACTGGAAAGCTCGGCTGCAATGTCGTTGACCAGGAATCCGACTTCCGCGAGCCGTGCGGCTGCCCCGGCCAGCGCTTCGTCGTGCGCCGAGACGTGTTCCAGCGCCCGCTTGGCGGAATCGATCAACGACGTCGCGTCGCTGGCTTCACCGAACTCCTCCGCGATCAGTGCTTCGTGTGCAGCGGCTGCGGCAACGCGTAGCTCCTCCACGTTCGCGAGCTTCACGGCTTCTGCTTTGAGGGCTTCGTCCTCTCCGGGCTGCGGATCGACGAGGTCGATTTCCTGGAGCGCGGCGTCCAGCGATTCGGCTTCGCGGAGCCTTTCCCTGGCCTCGTTGCGGAGCGTGTCAAGCTCTGCCTGGCTGGACTTCCACCGGACGTAGAGCTCCTCATATTCGCCAAGCGGCCCGGCGACGCCCGCTCCGGCGAAGCGGTCCAAGGCGTGGCGCTGTGCCACAGCGCTCTTGAGCCGGATCTGGTCCGATTGACCGTGTACCACCACAAGGCTTTCGCCGAGTTCCGCGAGGACGCCCACCGGGGCGGCCCGGCCCCCGACAAAAGCACGGCTTCGGCCGTCCGCGCCGACGGTACGGGCAAGCAGAAGTTGCGAGCCGCCGTCGAACTCTTCCGCGTCACCGCCGGCTTCAACCGCACGCCCCACGGCGACGTGCCCCGGATCAAGCAGGAGCCGAGCTTCCGCGGAGGCGGATTTCGCGCCGCTCCGCACCGCACCGGCGTCGGACCGCGCACCCAAAAGGAGCCCGACGGCGGTGACCACCATGGTCTTGCCCGCACCGGTTTCGCCGGTGACCACGCTCAGGCCCGGCCCGAGCGGCAGCGTTGCGTCGGTGATGACGCCTAGATCACGGATCCGGATTTCCTCGATCATGGTGTTACATCTCCTTGGTGGGATCGGCCGCGCCGCCGGATCGCACGTCTTGGGGCGTCGGCAAGGCGCTGGGCTTCAGTGTCCGGACCACAGGGATCGGCCCGGTGTGGATCTCCGAGGATCGCGGTGCCGGTCCGCGCCAACCGTGGATAGGTAGCTCGAACTTCCGTACGAGGCGGGCCGAAAACGGCGTCTGGTGGGTACGGGCCAACCGGACAGACTGGCTCGACCGGGTCACTTCCACCCGGGCCCCGGGCGGAAGGTCGACCGAACGGCGGCCGTCGCACCACAACACGCCTTGCGCGTCAGTCCGCGTGAGGATCTCCACGGCGAGCTTGGACCGGGGCGAAACAACCAACGGCTTGGCGAAAAGCGCGTGGGCGCTGATGGGGACAATCACCAATGCCTCGACCTCCGGCCAGACGACCGGGCCCCCCGAAGAAAACGCATAGGCCGTCGAACCGGTGGGCGTGGCCATGACCACTCCGTCGCAACCGAACGACGTCAAGGGACGTTCGTCCACTTCGGTCACCACTTCGATCATCCGCTCGCGCTCGGCCTTTTCGATGGCGGCCTCGTTTAGCGCCCACGTGTGCCAGATCTTCTGGCCGCGGACCCACACCTGGACATCGATGGTCATCCGCTCTTCCACGGTGTACTCGCGGCTGGCGATCCATTCGACCGTCTGGGCGAGATCGGCCCTTTCGCTTTCCGCGAGGAACCCGACATGCCCGAGGTTGACGCCCAGGAGCGGGACGTCCACGTTCCGGACCAGTTCCGCGGCGCGCAGGATGGTGCCGTCACCGCCGAGGACCATGCCCAGCTCGACGTCTTCCAACCGGACATCCTCATGGAGGATTTCAATCGGTTTGTCCACGATGCCGTAGAAGCGTTCGATATCGTCCAGTTCCGACTTCTGCATCACCGGAACCAGCCCGGAGGTGTGGAGCTGTCCGCACGCATCCCAGGCCGCGCGAAGGGAGTCCTCACGCCCGGTGTGGGCGAGGACCAAAACGCGCCTGCTCATGGTGTTCTGCTTTCTAGTGGTCGTTCCAGATTCGTTCCATCAGTGCAGCAACTTGCTCGTCCCGCTCTTCGATCTTAGGCAAATCCGTTGCCGTCCTGCGTTTTATCCACAGGAAGTACTCCACATTTCCGTCCTGGCCGGGCAATGGACTAGGGGCAAGACCGCACAATTCGAGGCCTGCGTCCACGGCGGCTTCCGCAACTTGTGCCACCGCCCGCCGTCGTTCGTGGTCCGAGGTGACCACCCCGGTGCGGCTTAGCCTTTCCTTGCCCACCTCGAACTGCGGCTTCACCATGAGCACGAGGTCTCCCCCGGGTTCCGTGCAGCCGGCGAGGGGCGCGATCACCAGTGTGAGCGAGATGAAGGACAAGTCCGCCACGGTTACCGACACCAGGCCACCGATGTCATCCGGAGTCATGTACCTCACGTTGAGCCCCTCATGGACCGAGACGCGGGAATCGTTCCTGAGGGACGGCACCAATTGGTCATGCCCGACGTCGACCGCTTCGACGTGCGCGGCACCCGCCCGGAGCAGGACATCCGTAAACCCGCCCGTGGAGGCGCCGGCGTCGAGGCACCGTTTACCCCCGACGGCGACCCCGGGAAACGCGGCAAGCGCTCCGGCGAGCTTGTGGCCGGCACGGCTGACGTACACGTCCTCCGCGTGGGCCTGGACATCGAGTTCGGTCTCTCCCGACACCTGCTGGGCCGCCTTGCCGAGGATGCTGCCGCCGGAGCTGACTTTGCCGTCGGCAATGAGCTTCGCGGCGTGGGTGCGGGACCTGGCCAATCCGCGACTGACTAGTTCTTGGTCGAGTCGTGGCATGCTCAGGCTACTTCGGCGTCGAGCGCGGCCATCAACGCGTCATGGAGATCCGCATAGACTCCGCCGTGCTCGGCCACCGGCGTTTCCGGGAGGTCCTGCAGATGGGCCAAAGCTGCGTCCACCTCAGGGTCCCCGGTCCGGACCGCCTCAGGCGGCCATGGAGCAGCGTACGGCTCCGCGGCGCCGTCGACGTCGTTCAACTCGTTCATTTTCCGGGTCTAGTTTTCCAGCCACTTCAACTGCGGCGAGGTTGCCTCCCCGGCATCCGGATGGGCGGTCCACCAAGCCGCGCACGCAGCGCGCCAAGCGTCAAGGTCCTTCTCGGAGCCCGAGACGGTGATGAGTCCGTCCTGCACCTGGGCGGTTGCCTTGCCGCACCGAAAAGCACTGTCCTCCTTGACAATCTCGGGGTAGGGCTCGTACAACTCCGTGAGGTCGGCCAACAAGTACTCGGGGCGCTCCGACGTGCGGGCCGCGAGGATCGAGGCCCGGGTGTCGACGCCGGTGAGCACAACTGCCGTCGCGAATCCCGCCCGGTTACCTCCAAGGATGTCCGTATCGAGCCGGTCTCCCACGACGATGGGACGCTCGGACTTCAGCCTGCGTGCGGCGGCGTGGAAGAGCGGTGCCTCCGGTTTGCCGGCGACCCGGGGCTGTTTACCCGTAGCCGACGCTACGGCTGCCACGAGGGTTCCGTTGCCCGGCGCCTTGCCGCGGGCCTGGGGAAGGGACATGTCCGTGTTGGTAGCGACCCACAGTGCACCTGCGCCCACCACGTATGCTGCCTCCGCAAGGTCCTTCCAGGCGATCTCCGGATTGAAACCCTGGACAACAGCCACGGGATTCTCTTCGGCACTGTGCACGGGGGTAAGGCCCACCAGCTCGATTTCGTGCGCGAGGGCCGCGCTACCGGTGATCATCACGCGTGAACCGGGAGCCAGGAGCTCGGCAAGGAGGTCGCTCGCGGCCTGCGAAGAGCTGACCACTTGGTCGTCCTCGGCCGGCGCGCCGAGTTCACGAAGATGCGCCGCGACCTGGGCGGGCGTCCGGGAAGCGTTGTTGGTGACATATCCGAGGCGCACGCCCACCGATTCGAGTCGCTTCAGGGATTCCACAGCGCCGGGGATGGCATGCGGACCGGTGTAAACCACGCCATCCAGGTCCGCCAGCACGGCGTCGAAACGCGAAACGAGCGGTGCCTCAGTCATTCTTGGTCTCTCCATCCTGCTCTTCGTCATCTTCGTCTTCGGCGGAATCCTGGTCGGATTCGGCGTCGTCGGACTCGAAGTAGTCCGACTCCGCGTCGTCGAGTTCTACGTCGTCGAGTTCGTTCGTCTCGGAATCAATCGCTGATTTGCCGAGCGAGGCAGCGTCCTCTCCGCGCTCGTCGCCAGCTTCAGCGTTTTCTTCGAACTTCCGGTAGCGCGGCTTGGGCTCCTCTTCTTCGTCTTCGCCGAGGTCGATGATCTCGGGGTCTTCGAAGTCCCCCACTCCCAAGGCATTTTCAGCGACGACGGCCTGGCGCTGCCATTTGGCGGCTTCCTCGGTACGTCCGACGGCAGCCAATGCATCAGCGTAGGCACGGAACAGGCGGGGGCTGTAGGTGAAGGCCCGGTTCATGTCGAGCTGCGGAATTTCCAGCTCCGCTACCGCGGCGTCGAGTTGGCCGAGATCGGTGCGTGCGCCGGAAGCAACAATGGCCAGTTCAACCTTGCCGGGCGCATCCAGGTCCTGTGCTTCCGGGGAGCGGACAACGTCCAGCGCACGGTCCGGTCGGCCCAAGCCACGTTCACAGTCGGCCATGAGCGGCAAGTGGACGTTGGATCCGCTGATCCGGCGGTACGTACGGAACTCGCGGAGGGCTTCGCCATAGTGTCCGGCGGCGTATGCGGTCAGGCCGACAGCTTCACGGACTGCCGACAGCCGGCCTCCACGCCGGCTCGCCGCCAGGGCATGCTGGAACGACAGCTCCGGGTCAATATCGATGAGTCGACCGGCCATGACGAGGTGCTTGGAAACCCAGTCACCATTGGTGCCCTCAAGGGTCTTGATCTGGTGCTTGGTGACACGGTCCAGCTCCTGGCCCGTAACGTCGTCGTCGATCTCCGGCGACCGCTCACGATCGGGGCGGTTCGAGCTTCGCAAGTCCGACGCGTTCGGTACACGGTTCGGACGCTCTGCCCGCGGGCCGCCAAAGCCGCGCCCCTCGGAACGGGGTCCATCGAACCTACGCGGCCCGCGGTCGGGGCGTTCACCGAAGCTCCGGCGCTCACCGTCGCCCTCGCGACGGGGGCGATCACCAAACGGCTTCCGATCACGATCACCATAGGGTTTACGGTCACGGTCACCAAACGGCTTCCGATCACGATCACCGTAACCCGAACGCTCACCATAAGGTTTACGGTCACGGTCACCGAAACTGCGACGTTCACCATCGCCCTCACGGCGCGGACGATCACCAAACGGCTTCCGATCACGATCACCGAAGCTCCGACGCTCACCATCGCCCTCACGGCGCGGACGATCACCAAACGGCTTCCGATCACGGTCACCGAAGGGCTTACGGTCACGATCACCGTAACCCGAACGCTCACCATAAGGTTTACGGTCACGGTCACCGAAGTTCCGACGCTCCCCGTCGCCATCGCGGCGCGGACGCTCACCAAACGGCTTGTCTTCACCGCGGGAAGAGCCTCCGCGGTTGTCCCTGGAGCGGAATCCTCGAGGATCGCCCCCGGAATTGTTGTTGGCACGGAACGAACCGCGGTCGCCACGGCCACCGCCGTAGTTACCGCGATTGCCGCCGTTGTGCTCAGCCATGATGGATTCCTCCTGTTGCGAGCCGACCACTGGCGCACGCGCAGCCGCTCTTATCCGTATTGTGTTCTCACGCCGCCGGGATCCGGCCCGTATCTCTCATGCAATTCTAGGTGAACAGCCGTCCAAGCACCCATTTGACGGCTCCTCACGCAAGCCGTCGTGGGAAGCATCACAAGCAACGGCAATCGACGAAAGCCAACAGACAGGGCATCAGAAGGACGCCGCAGGTTCTTCCAACGCCAGCTCTCATCCGGCCGGTATTTCCCGGACGCCGGCTCATATCCCGGGAGTGGATCGGTTGTCATCTGGCCAGCGGGAAGGTGCGCGGGGGTGCCCTGGATGACCGTGAAAGATGAGCGGGGGTTGATAAAAAGACCCGGATAGCTGAGCGGGGCTGTGGTGTTCCGGCGCCGGCTCAGGTCCGGGGCGCATTCCCGGGACGCCGGCTCAGGTCCGGGCTGCATTCCCGGGACGCCGGCTCACATGCGGGCTGCATTCCCGGGGCCGCCGGCTCATGTCCCGGGCCGCTTTTTCGGGGCGCTCGTCCGGGGTGCGGGGTGCTGGGTGTGTGGTGGTTAACGTGGGAGACCCCCACACCGGGGTGTGGGGGTCTCGACCATTTGGAGTGTTGTCCGGCGGTGTCCTACTCTCCCACACCCTCCCGGGTGCAGTACCATCGGCGCTGTGGGTCTTAGCTTCCGGGTTCGGAATGGGACCGGGCGTTTCCCCCACGCTATGACCGCCGTAACCTTTGTACCCGTCCCGCCCCTGGTGTGGGGGTGGGTGGGAAGTTCTTGGGTTACAACATGTGGTGTTGTTATTCAGTTATTCGATTATTCGGTTATGTTGTGTTGGTGTTCCCGGGTTGTTGTTCGGGAACCACATAGTGGACGCAAGCAGTGTAAAGTCCCACACCCCGTGTTTGGGGGGTGGTGTGTGGTGTAAGTCGTTGGCCTATTAGTACCGGTCAGCTTCAACAGTCGTTGGTCCTGTCTTCCACATCCGGCCTATCAACCCAGTGGTCTGGCTGGGGGCCTTCCCCACTCGTGGTGGGTGGAAATCTCATCTTGAAGCGAGCTTCCCGCTTAGATGCTTTCAGCGGTTATCCCATCCGAACGTAGCTAATCAGCGGTGCACTTGGCAGTACAACTGACACACCAGAGGTTCGTCCGTCCCGGTCCTCTCGTACTAAGGACAGCCCTTCTCAAATTTCCTGCGCGCGCAGCGGATAGGGACCGAACTGTCTCACGACGTTCTAAACCCAGCTCGCGTACCGCTTTAATGGGCGAACAGCCCAACCCTTGGGACCTACTCCAGCCCCAGGATGCGACGAGCCGACATCGAGGTGCCAAACCATGCCGTCGATATGGACTCTTGGGCAAGATCAGCCTGTTATCCCCGAGGTACCTTTTATCCGTTGAGCGACGGCCATTCCACAATGTACCGCCGGATCACTAGTCCCGACTTTCGTCCCTGCTTGAGATGTCTCTCTCACAGTCAAGCTCCCTTGTGCACTTACACTCGACACCTGATTGCCAACCAGGCTGAGGGAACCTTTGGGCGCCTCCGTTACTTTTTAGGAGGCAACCGCCCCAGTTAAACTACCCATCAGGCACTGTCCCTGACCCGGATCACGGGCCGAAGTTAGATGTCCAAAGTGACCAGAGTGGTATTTCAACGATGACTCCACCGCCACTGGCGTGACAGCTTCAACGTCTCCCACCTATCCTACACAAGCCACTCCGAACACCAATACCAAACTATAGTAAAGGTCTCGGGGTCTTTCCGTCCTGCTGCGCGTAACGAGCATCTTTACTCGTACTGCAATTTCGCCGAGTTTATGGTTGAGACAGCGGGGAAGTCGTTACTCCATTCGTGCAGGTCGGAACTTACCCGACAAGGAATTTCGCTACCTTAGGATGGTTATAGTTACCACCGCCGTTTACTGGGGCTTAAATTCTCAGCTTCGCCTTGCGGCTAACCGGTCCTCTTAACCTTCCAGCACCGGGCAGGAGTCAGTCCGTATACATCGTCTTGCGACTTCGCACGGACCTGTGTTTTTAGTAAACAGTCGCTTCCCCCTGGTCTCTGCGGCCCCTACCCCCTCCCCGCGGCACGCGCGGTTCAAGGTCAGGGCCCCCCTTCTCCCGAAGTTACGGGGGCATTTTGCCGAGTTCCTTAACCATAATTCTCTCGATCGCCTTGGTATTCTCTACCTGATCACCTGTGTCGGTTTGGGGTACGGGCGGCTAAAACCTCGCGTCGATGCTTTTCTCGGCAGCATAGGATCACCGGATCCCCCCTCGCGGGAGTCCCATCAGATCTCAGGCACGTCATCCAAGACACAGCGACGGATTTGCCTATCGCTGACCCTACATCCTTAGACCGGGGCAACCATCGCCCGGCCCGGCTACCTTCCTGCGTCACACCTGTTAATACGCTTGCCTCCCGGGATCAGGTCCCGCGCTCGGCCAAAACCCACACACCACAAGGGTGCTAGGGCAGGCTCCGGGCGGTTAGTATCCCCCGCTTGGCATGGGCGGTTTTTCGCCGGTACGGGAATATCAACCCGTTGTCCATCGACTACGCCTGTCGGCCTCGCCTTAGGTCCCGACTTACCCAGGGCAGATTAGCTTGACCCTGGAACCCTTGATCATCCGGCGGACGGGTTTCTCACCCGTCTTTCGCTACTCATGCCTGCATTCTCACTCGTGTAGGCTCCACCGCTGGTTCACACCGCGACTTCACCGCCCACACGACGCTCCCCTACCCATCCACACTCCTGAACCACGAAGGCTTGGAAACCATGTGAATGCCACAACTTCGGCGGTGTACTTGAGCCCCGCTACATTGTCGGCGCGGAATCACTTGACCAGTGAGCTATTACGCACTCTTTCAAGGATGGCTGCTTCTAAGCCAACCTCCTGGTTGTCTAAGCAACTCCACATCCTTTCCCACTTAGCACACGCTTAGGGGCCTTAGTTGGTGGTCTGGGCTGTTTCCCTCTCGACTATGAAGCTTATCCCCCACAGTCTCACTGCTACGCTCTCACTTACCGGCATTCGGAGTTTGGCTGACGTCAGTAACCTTGTAGGGCCCATCGGCCATCCAGTAGCTCTACCTCCGGCAAGAAACACGCAACGCTGCACCTAAATGCATTTCGGGGAGAACCAGCTATCACGGAGTTTGATTGGCCTTTCACCCCTACCCACAGCTCATCCCCTCCATTTTCAACTGAAGTGGGTTCGGTCCTCCACGACGTCTTACCGTCGCTTCAACCTGGCCATGGGTAGATCACTCCGCTTCGGGTCTAGATCACGCCACTACACTCGCCCTGTTCAGACTCGCTTTCGCTACGGCTACCCCACACGGGTTAACCTCGCGACGTAACACTAACTCGCAGGCTCATTCTTCAAAAGGCACGCCATCACCCCAACAAGGAGGCTCTGACGGATTGTAAGCACACGGTTTCAGGTACTATTTCACTCCCCTCCCGGGGTACTTTTCACCTTTCCCTCACGGTACTGGTCCGCTATCGGTCATCAGGAAGTATTTAGGCTTATCAGGTGGTCCTGACAGATTCACACGGGATTTCTCGGGCCCCGTGCTACTCGGGATACTCCACAAGCGGCACACAACATTACGGTTACGGGGCTCACACCCTCTCCGGCCGGCCTTTCAAGACCGTTCACCTATGCCTGCACACACACCTCGCCGGTCCGGCAGAACCAACACGCAAAGTCCCACAACCCCGCCCATGCAACGCCCGCCGGCTATCACACATGAAACGGTTTAGCCTGATCCGCGTTCGCTCGCCACTACTAACGGAATCACTCTTGTTTTCTCTTCCTGCGGGTACTGAGATGTTTCACTTCCCCGCGTTCCCCCCACGCACCCTATGTGTTCAGATGCGGGTCACCAGATCACCCGAAAGCCTCTGGCGGGGTTTCCCCATTCGGACATCCTGGGATCACCGTTCGGTTATCAACTCCCCCAGGCTTATCGCAGATTCCTACGTCCTTCTTCGGCTCCTGATGCCAAGGCATCCACCGTGCGCCCTTAAAAACTTGACCACACAGATCAAAAAACATTCTCGAGAGAACCCGGAAAAAACCAGGTTCAACATCAAAAACAAAATTGCTTTACAAGATGCTCGCGTCCACTATGTAGTTCTCAAACAACAACCCCGTACCCCACACCCACCCCACACACAACGCGCAGGACAAGCACAAGACCAGGAAACCAGAAACAACACCCACCACCCCCCACACCCGCCCCGCACACACACGCGCGCAGAACAGACACAAGGAAACCAGCAGGGCCTGTTGCCTCAGGACCCAACAGTGCACCAAACACCACCACACAACCCACACCCCGGACACGTTCCCCACACCCCCGCCCACCATCACAAACGGACAGAAGGAAGAAGGCGTCGTACTAGCACCAGGGCACAGACCACACAGCCATGCCACCAAAAATGATTCGTTGATATTCCACCCATGAGCACCCGCCGCAGAACATCCGCCTGCGCAACGGGCTTGCTACCTGGCACCCGCCCCGCCAACCCCCACAGGGCCAACAGGACAACAATGCACAGCGCTCCTTAGAAAGGAGGTGATCCAGCCGCACCTTCCGGTACGGCTACCTTGTTACGACTTAGTCCCAATCGCCGGTCCCACCTTCGACGGCTCCCCCCACAAGGGTTAGGCCACCGGCTTCGGGTGTTACCAACTTTCGTGACTTGACGGGCGGTGTGTACAAGGCCCGGGAACGTATTCACCGCAGCGTTGCTGATCTGCGATTACTAGCGACTCCGACTTCATGGGGTCGAGTTGCAGACCCCAATCCGAACTGAGACCGGCTTTTTGGGATTAGCTCCACCTCACAGTATCGCAACCCTTTGTACCGGCCATTGTAGCATGCGTGAAGCCCAAGACATAAGGGGCATGATGATTTGACGTCGTCCCCACCTTCCTCCGAGTTGACCCCGGCAGTCTCCTATGAGTCCCCGGCCGAACCGCTGGCAACATAGAACGAGGGTTGCGCTCGTTGCGGGACTTAACCCAACATCTCACGACACGAGCTGACGACAACCATGCACCACCTGTGAACCAGCCTCAAGAGGGGAGCACATCTCTGCGCTTTACTAGTCCATGTCAAGCCTTGGTAAGGTTCTTCGCGTTGCATCGAATTAATCCGCATGCTCCGCCGCTTGTGCGGGCCCCCGTCAATTCCTTTGAGTTTTAGCCTTGCGGCCGTACTCCCCAGGCGGGGCACTTAATGCGTTAGCTACGGCGCGGAAAACGTGGAATGTCCCCCACACCTAGTGCCCAACGTTTACGGCATGGACTACCAGGGTATCTAATCCTGTTCGCTCCCCATGCTTTCGCTCCTCAGCGTCAGTTAATGCCCAGAGACCTGCCTTCGCCATCGGTGTTCCTCCTGATATCTGCGCATTTCACCGCTACACCAGGAATTCCAGTCTCCCCTACATCACTCTAGTCTGCCCGTACCCACTGCAGAACCGGAGTTGAGCCCCGGTCTTTCACAGCAGACGCGACAAACCGCCTACGAGCTCTTTACGCCCAATAATTCCGGATAACGCTTGCGCCCTACGTATTACCGCGGCTGCTGGCACGTAGTTAGCCGGCGCTTCTTCTGCAGGTACCGTCACTTGCGCTTCTTCCCTACTGAAAGAGGTTTACAACCCGAAGGCCGTCATCCCTCACGCGGCGTCGCTGCATCAGGCTTGCGCCCATTGTGCAATATTCCCCACTGCTGCCTCCCGTAGGAGTCTGGGCCGTGTCTCAGTCCCAGTGTGGCCGGTCACCCTCTCAGGCCGGCTACCCGTCGTCGCCTTGGTAGGCCATTACCCCACCAACAAGCTGATAGGCCGCGAGTCCATCCAAAACCACAAAAGCTTTCCACCACCACCGCATGCGCGGAGCAGTCATATCCGGTATTAGACCCAGTTTCCCAGGCTTATCCCAGAGTCAAGGGCAGGTTACTCACGTGTTACTCACCCGTTCGCCACTAATCCACGGTGCAAGCACCGCTTCATCGTTCGACTTGCATGTGTTAAGCACGCCGCCAGCGTTCATCCTGAGCCAGGATCAAACTCTCCGTCAAAAAACAAAAACAGACACAACCATCCCCACCGGAAACAACGGCAAAAACAGCTGCACAAAATCTGAAACCAGCTGAACCAGACCCCACCCACAGGGGCGGACAAGGCCCGGCAAAACAACCAATTCAAAAAAATCGGTATCAACAAACTTGGCACACTATTGAGTTCTCAAACAACAGACACAATTCGAATACTTCTCGAAAGAAATTCATGAATGAATTTCGAGTTTCGCATTTCTTCGCTGTGATATTTCTACTTTATTTCATTCATATTCACTTTGCAAATCCAGGTTTTCTTCCCGAATTCACCTTGATGAATCGAACGTCCCCCAAGAGACTTCAAAAACTCCGCTTTCCGAACTTTGCCGGAATCGGATCATTTGAATCTCGTTGGGATTTGCCGCACTTTTCCGCATCAGCGGCGGCGACTCAGAAAACAATACACGCTCCTCCGGGACCGCGCAAGTCGGTCCTGGAAGAGCGTGCAGGGAGATTTCAGGAAGAAGATGAGCCCGTCAGTTGAGGACTTCGACAGTTGCCAGATTCTTCTTGCCACGCCGCAGCAACAAGTACTTGCCGTGAAGCAATTCAGCCTTGTCAACCACGGCATCGGGATCGGTCACCTTGTTGTTGTTCACGTAGGCGCCGCCCTCCCCCACGGTGCGTCGGGCTGCGGACTTGCTATCGGACAAGCCGGACGCGACCAGGAGGTCGACGATGCCAAGACCGTCCGTGCCAACAGAAGCTGACGGCAATTCCGCGGTTGCCGATGCAAGTGTCATCTCGTCGAGGACAGTGAGATCGCCGTTACCGAACAGTGCGGCCGAGGCTGCGATGACTTTCTCCGTCGCTTCGACCCCATGGACCAAGGACGTGACTTCAAAGGCAAGGCGACGCTGGCCTTCCCGTGCAAACGGGCGCTCGGCCACCGCGACGGCGACCTCTTCGATCTCCGCACGGCCGATGAAAGTGAAGACCTTCAGGCGATCAACGACGTCGGCATCTGCCGTATTGAGCCAGAACTGGTAGAACGTGTACGGGCTGCACATCTGCGCGTCGAGCCAGATGGCGTTGCCTTCGCTCTTGCCGAACTTCGTGCCGTCCGAATTGGTGATGAGCGGGGTGCCCAAGGCGTGAACGCTCTTGCCGTCCACTTTGCGGATGAGCTCGGTTCCGCTGGTCAGGTTGCCCCACTGGTCCGATCCACCGGTCTGCAGCACGCAATCGTAATCGCGGTAGAGCTGAAGGTAGTCCATGCCCTGCAGGATCTGGTAGCTGAACTCCGTGTACGAGATACCTTCGTCGGAGCTAAGGCGCGAAGCGACTGCATCCTTGCGCAGCATGGTGCCAACACGGAAGTGCTTGCCGATTTCGCGGAGGAAATCGATGGCGCTCAAGGGCGCCGTCCAGTCCAGGTTGTTCACCATCCGCGCGGAATTCCCGCCCTCGAAGCTGAGGAAGCGGCGAACCTGAGCCTGGAGGTAGCCGACCCACTCGGAAACCGTGTCCTTCGTGTTCAAGGTGCGCTCCGCCGTCGGACGCGGATCGCCGATCAACCCGGTGGAGCCGCCCACGAGGCCGAGCGGCTTGTGGCCGGCGAGCTGGAGGCGGCGCATGAGCAATAGCTGGACGAGGTTGCCGAGGTGCAGCGACGGAGCGGTGGGGTCGAAGCCACAGTAATAGGTGATCGGGTCCCCCGCGAGCAGCTTTTCCAGTTCCGTTTCATCAGTGGAAACGTGGATCAGGCCGCGCCATTTGAGCTCTTGCCAAATATTGGCGAAGCCCGGGTCGTTGTGCTGGGACTCGAGGTTATTTACGTGTGACACGAGTTCTAAGTTAGCAGGATTCCAATCGCTTCCTTAGCGTTCAATCCCCGCCGGCAGCGGCGCGGCGGCAATGAGTCGCAATCGCTGCGTCGGACGGGTCATGGCAACGTAGAGGTCGCCCACCTTGGCGTGCTCGTGGTTCAACATCGCCGCCGGTTCCAGGACGACGACGCCATCGAACTCCAGCCCCTTGGCTTCCTTCGGGCTGATGACCACGATGTCCTGCGAATAGCTGCCTGCTCCGGAGCCGACGCGGTGTCCGTAGATGCCTCGGAGTGCCGCGCCTGCCTGGGGGAGCAAGGCGCCGTCGGCGATGACGGCGAGCAGGCCGCCGTCGAGCGCTTCCAGTTCTTCCGGGAGGACCTCGACGAGCCGGTCCACGATCCCGTCAGCCTCCACGCGGTCAACGATGGGCGACCAACGGCCTTCCCGCACGGCCTTGGGCGCCGAAACGACCAGGCCCGCGCGGTTCGCCATGCGGACAGCGGCTTCGGCGATCTGCGAAGGCGTCCGGTAGTTCACTGTGAGTTCTTCGAGCTGCCAGCGGTCCCCGAACGACGGCGCCAAGGCGCTGTGCCACGAATTCGCACCGGCCGAGGAACTCGTCTGGGCGATATCCCCGACGATTGTGAACGACTTCAGGGGGCAACGCCGGACCAGGAGCCGCCACTGCATGGGCGAGAGTTCCTGGGCCTCGTCCACGACAATGTGCCCAAAGGCCCACGAACGGTCGCTCGTGGCACGTTCGGCGGCCGTCAGCCGGGCCTCGCGTTCCTGGTTCTGCTCGGCCAGTTCTTCGGCCGTCATCAGGACGTCGACGCCCATGGCCTCCATGTTGGCGAGGGTCTGCTTGGCATTGGCGAGGTCGCGCGCGCGGTCATGTTCCTGCTGCGCGAGGCCACGGCCCGCCGCCGGATCCAGTTCGCCAAGCAACTCGGCGGCTTCGTCAAGCAGCGGAACGTCGGCCTCCGTCCAAGGGGCGTCCGCCGGCCGGAGCAACAGGGCACGTTGCTCCGGGGTCAGATGCGGAGTGCAGGCTTCCAAAATCGCGGGCTTGCTGAACAGCTCCGAGACGAGCTTTTCCGGAGTCATCGGCATCCAGCACAGGTTCAGCATGATCCTGACGTCGCGGGCAGAGCGTACGTCCTCGGCGAGGTAGGACCGATCGGCGTTGTTGCCGATGTTCGAGGCCTCGACGATCTCCGTCAATTGTTCGGTGAGCTCCCGCAGCAGGATCTTCACGAACGTCACGCGCGCCTCGTTGTGCGGTTTGCCTGTCGCCCGTGCCTTGTCCCGGGCCCGGCGCACTTGCCGGACTGTCAGGGTCAATTTGCGGGAATCGACTTCGAGGATGCTGTCCTTCGCGGGAGTGCGCTGCCTGTTGGCGACGGCGTTTGCGACGACCTCGGCCATGTCCAGCTTGCCCTTGAGCGCCGCCACGTCCGGATCGGCCTCGGGTACCGCGTGGATACCGGGCATGAGCCTGCCGAGGCTTGCCATGACCACTCCGGTTTCGCCGAGGGACGGCAGGACGCGCTCGATGTAGTTCATGAACGACGACGACGGTCCCACGAGCAGCACGCCTGCGGACTTCAAGCGGTCGCGGTGGGTGTAAAGGAGGTAGGCCGCCCGGTGCAGCGCGACGGCGGTTTTGCCGGTACCGGGACCACCCTGGACGACGAGGGCCCCCGAGATGGACGAGCGGATGATGCGGTCCTGTTCGGACTGGATGGTGCCGACGATGTCCGACATCCGGCCCGTGCGCTTGGAATTGAGGGCAGCCAAAAGCGCACCCTCGCCTTGGAGGGAGTCGCTGTCCGTGAGCATGCTTGCGTCCAGGACGTCGTCTTCGATCGCCTTGACGTCGCGGCCCTGCAGGATCAGATGACGACGACGGCGGACGCCTTGCCGGTCGAAAGCGGTCGCCTGGTAGAAGTGGCCGGCTTCCGGCGCACGCCAGTCGACCATCAGGCGCTGGAGGTCCGTCGTGGACAAGCCGATGCGGCCAATGTACTGCGCTTCGCCGGAGTCGAGGTCCAGGCGGCCGAACACGAGCCGGTCGTCGACGGCGTCGAGCTGGGCAAGGCGGTCCTCGTACAGTGCGGCGAAGGCGTCCCGTTCGGAAACGTTCTGCATGGTGCCCACGGCGCCGGCACGCCGGACTTGCGCCAGTTGCTCCCGCTTCTCTTCCCGCAACTCATCCAGGCGGGCATAGAGTCCGGCCACGTACTCGCGTTCGTGGAGCAAATCAGCGTCGTGCATCGAAACGTTCCCCTATCGAAAAAGACGGACCGTCCATTCTACAGCGGTTTTGCTTGACGCGCGTGAAACTGCCCCCGCCCCGGTGCGTCACGCAATGTTCACCCGGCGCTAACCTCCGGAGCATTCCGGGGCACGTCCGGCGGTGCTTCAATGCTGCAATGCAGCACGACGTTGCCCTTACGCGACACGGCATCAGCCTCGTCCCCCTCTCCCCCGCACATGCCGGACCGCTCTTCGATTTCGTGGACTCCGACATGTGGTCCGGCATGGCCGCAGAGCAGCCTCTGAGCGCTGCCGAACTGGCCGAACTCTTCGCTTCCCGTCTCGAGGATCCCGCGACGATTCCGTTCGCCGTCGTCGAGCAGCGGACCGGCGCGCTCCTGGGCACCACTTCACTTTGCGACTACAGTCCCCGCGAGCAACGCCTGGAAATCGGCGGGACGTTCTATGGCCGGCCTTTCTGGGGCAGCCACGTCAATCCGGCGGCGAAACAACTGCTGCTTGCATACGCTTTCGATGTCCTGGCCGTCCATCGGGTTGGATTCAGGTGCGATGCCCGGAACAAGCGGAGCGCCTCGGCCATCCAACGCTTGGGGGCCAGCTACGAGGGCACCCTGCGGGGGCACCGCTTCGCCCCTGACGGAAGCCGATGCGACACGGCCGTTTTCTCAATCCTTCAGGACGAATGGCCGCAGGCGCGCGAGTCGCTGCTCGCGCGCCTGGCGCCATTCGAGGTCCAGGACAACCGCTGCGCCTACGTCGCGGAACCGACGCCGACGGAGCAGACTGCCTGAGTTCGGAACCGCACGCCAGGCTGTCCGGCTGCGCTAGGCTGTCAGGCTGCGCTAGGCAGTCCGGCTGCGCTAGGCAGTCCGGCTGCGCTAGGCAGTCCGGCTGCGAGCCGCTTTGTAGCGGGAAACGGTCGGGTCTCCGGCCAGCCAATACCGCCAAGGGTAGCTATCCGAACCGCCTTCTCCGGCTACCCCGACGCGGGGACCGTTGGCCACGGCCGATTCCGCTGCCGGAGCGGACGGAAGTTCGAGCCTGAACGGCTCTGCGAGCGCGTCCCGGCCGCTGTCCGCCGTCGTCAGTCCAAGCGCGGAAGCGAGCCGGGCGGGTCCGCTCGCGAGGTCGGTCCTGGACCTCGACGCCGGACGGCGGGATTGCGCCAGGGCATACCCGGCCACCACCTCCCCTGCGCGCAGCAGCAGCCCGGACGCGACGCCGTCGGGACCGCAGACGATGTTCGAGCAGTAGTGCATTCCGTAGGTGAAATAGACATAGAGGTGGCCGGCCGGACCGAACATCGGTGCGTTCCGGGCAGTGCGGCCGCCGTACGTATGGGATCCAGGGTCGGGTTGGGGGGAATCGCGCGGGCCAAGGTACGCCTCCACCTCCGTGACCCGGATGGCGACGGTGCCTTCGGGCGAGTGATGGCTGAGCACCGCACCCAGGAGATGCGGGGCGACATCCCGCGGATCCCCGGAAAGCACGGCACGGATGGCATCTGGGCCGGCATCGTGCAAAGTCATGTCCAGACGATAGCAAACCGCCCCGGACGAGCTTTTGCAGCCCGGAGATCGGTCGTGTCCGATTTCCGCTAGATAGAGCAAGGCGCGGGTGCGAGGATGAAGCCATGGATTTTTGGCAACGGTACCGGGCGATCGATGCGCGCGATCCGCGTTTCGACGGTCAGTTCTACACTGCCGTCCGCTCGACCGGGATCTATTGCCGGCCGTCCTGCCCGGCCCGGACGCCCAAACCCGAGAACGTGACGTTCTACGAAACGTCGGCCGCGGCCCACGAAGCCGGTTACCGTGCGTGTAAGCGGTGCCTCCCCGAAGCGGTTCCGGGCACTCCGGCGTGGAACATGCGCTCGGACGTCGCAGGCAGGGCCATGCGGTTGATCAACGACGGCGCCCTGTCCCGCGTTGGCGTGGAAGGACTGGCCAAAAAACTGGGTTACTCGTCCCGGCAATTGAACAGGATCTTGCACCACGAGCTTGGCGCCGGGCCCCTGTCGTTGGCGCGGGCAAGCCGGGCCCAGACCGCCCGGTCCCTCCTGGTTTCAACCCCCATGAAGCTTTCCGACGTAGCGTTCGCGGCCGGGTTCAACAGCATCCGCCAGTTCAACGACACCGTCAGCGATGTCTTCGCGCTGACTCCGACGGCGTTGCGGGCCACTGCGGCGTCCGCCCCTCAACGCGCAGCTTCCCACGCCACGTCATTGACGCTGAACCTGCCGTACCGGGAGCCGTTCGACCGGGGAATTTTCGATTTCCTGGCTGCCCGCGCGATTCCGGGCATCGAGATTGCCGGGGTGGACGGCTATAGCAGGACCCTCCGGCTCCCCCACGGCGACGCGGTGTTCACGGTGGAGTATGACGGCGGGACGCTGACCCTTACCGTCGGCGCCCTGGACCTTCACGACCTGCCGGTCCTGCTGAGCCGCGTTCGGCGGTTGTTCGATCTCGACGCCGATCCCGTGGCGGTCGACGAGACGCTCGCCCTGGACACCCGGATCAGGCAATCGGTCAGTTCAGTCCCGGGAATCAGGGTGCCCGGCGCCGTCGACCCGCAGGAACTGCTGGTGCGGGCGATGATCGGACAGCAGATCACCGTCGCGGCCGCGCGAACGGCCTTGAGTCAACTGTCCGACGCCGGAACCCGGTTGCCGGATGGGCACCCGGCCACCGCGTTGGGTCTGGACCGCTTGTTCCCGACTTCGGAGGAAATCGCCCGCTCCGGTGCCGGATTGCTGCGCGGTCCGCGCCGCCGGACGGATTCCGTCCTCGCAGCGGCGGGCGCCATGGCCGGCGGAGAACTCGACTTCGACTATGGCGACGACCGCGGAACGCTGGCCGAGAAACTCCTGTCGCTGCCCGGCGTCGGGCCTTGGACGGTGGGATACGTAGCGATGCGCGTGATCGGCGACCCGGACGTCTTCCTGGCCAACGACGCGGCGGTGCTCAACGGCCTCAAACGCCTCGAAGCTGTTGAGGGACTGCCTGCCGACTTCGGGAACGTGAGTCCGTGGCGGTCCTACGCGACAATGCACCTGTGGCGATCGGCAGCGGCTCAAGCCGCCGCAAAACGCACGGGCCCTACTTCGCCGGGACGCCCGACGGCCACGGCAGGAGCGAGGGCAAGTCAACCCCGTCCGCTGCGGCAACAGCCCGCAAGCTTCCCAGGGTAGGCGTCCGTCCCGCGAGCCACGCGGCGATGTCCGTGATCATGCCGGTGATGGAGACCGACTCCCGTCCGGAACCAATGACCAGCTGCGGCAGCGCAAGGGGTTGGAGGACGAATTTCTGCTCTGCCGGAACGCGGGCCGAGAGGAATTCGAAAAGGTGCTCGCAGAAGGTCCGGCTCCAAGTCTCCGGGCCGCGGCCCATCCCAAGATCCGCGGCATGGATGACCAGTTCGCGCCAAAGTGCCAGACCGCCGTCGAGCACTATCCCGTCACGATAGCTGATCCGGGCCGCCCAGCCGGATTCCGGCAAACCATCGAAGGCGGCAAGGGCCCGGGCAACGGCAGCCTCGACTTCGGCCTGGTGTTCAGCAGCGGTGTGTCCGGCAGCCAGCTCGATTGCCTTCGTACGGCCCTCATAGCCGCCGTCGTACAGCTCGATGGTCTGACCACGCGCAGCGTATTCAAGCTGGCGGGCCATGGCGTTGGCGATTCCGGCGATGTGCGCCAGGACATGGCCGCGCGTCCAGCCCGGAAGCTCAGAGGGGGCTTTGACGCCGGCATCGTCGATTTTGGCGACGACGCCTGTGACGATGCCGGCTGCTTGGTGAAGCTCGGCAAGTAGCGCTGAAGTAGTGATTTCAGTCATAGCGCCATAGTAGCCGACAGAGTTAACGCCGGTTAACGCAAACGAGTTGGCATTTCACGGCAGTATCTACAAGAAAACACTGCCGCGAAATGCCAACTCGCGTTGCTTGCTAGGCGGCGTACCCGCGGACGCCTTCCAGCTCGGCCTCGAGCGCGGCCAATTGGCGTTCGACGGCGGCCGGTGCGGTTCCGCCCTGGGAGTTGCGGCTGTTGAGGGAACCCTCGGTACTCAGCACCTTGCGGACTTCCGGGGTCAGGTGCTCCGAAATCCCGGCATATTCCTCGTCCGTCAGGTCCCAGAGCTCAACTCCGCGCCCTTCAGCCAGCTTCACCGCCGCACCCGAAAGCTCATGGGCTTCCCGGAACGGCACGCCTTGGCGGACGAGCCACTCGGCGATGTCCGTCGCGAGAGCGAACCCCTGCGGTGCCAGCGATGCCATGCGCTCGGTGTTGAAGGTGAGCGTGGCGATCATTCCGGAAACCGCCGGCAGGAGCAGCTCAAGCGTGTCCGCGGCGTCGAACACCGGTTCCTTGTCCTCCTGCAGGTCGCGGTTGTACGCCAAGGGCAGGCCCTTGAGCGTCGCGAGGAGCCCGGACAGGTTGCCGATCAGGCGACCTGCCTTGCCGCGGGCAAGCTCGGCGACATCCGGGTTCTTTTTCTGCGGCATGATCGAGGAGCCCGTGGAGTAGGAATCGTGGAGCGTGACGAAGGAGAACTCCTTCGTGGCCCACAAAATGACTTCCTCGGAAATCCGGGACAAGTCCACTCCGATCATCGAGCACACCCAGGCGAACTCGGCGAAGACGTCCCGCGACGCTGTTCCATCGATCGAGTTGTGCACCGCGGAGTGGAAGCCCAAGTCAGCGGCGACGGCCTCGGGATCAAGTCCAAGAGACGAACCTGCAAGTGCGCCGGAGCCGTACGGCGAGACGCCGGCGCGCTTGTCCCAGTCCTGGAGCCGCTGCACATCGCGCAGCAAAGCCCAGGCATGGGCCAACAGATGGTGGCTCAGCAGCACCGGCTGTGCATGCTGCAAGTGGGTTCGGCCCGGCATTGCCACGCCATGGTGCGCCTTTGCCTGCTCCACGAGCGCGTCCACCGTGGCAAGGACACCGCGGGCAATGATGCGCGCGTGGTCACGCAGGAACATGCGCCCAAGCGTTGCTACCTGGTCGTTGCGGGAACGGCCCGCCCGCAGCTTGCCGCCCAAATGCGAGCCCGCGCGCTCGATCAGGCCGCGTTCCAAGGAACCGTGGACATCCTCGTCGCTCTCGGCGGGCTGGTAGGCGCCGCTCGCGACGTCCTCATCCAACTGGGTAAGGGCGCCAAGCATGCCTTCCAGCTCGGTGTCGTCCAGCAGTCCGGCTTTGTGCAGCACGCGGGCGTGCGCCTTCGATCCTGCGATGTCGTACCGGGCCAGCCGCCAGTCGAAGTGGGTCGACTTGCTCAGCGCGGCGAGGGCATCTGCCGGGCCGCCGGCGAAGCGGCCGCCCCAGAGTGCGCCGGTGTTCGTTGCTTCCGATTTTGGCTCAGCCACAGGGGCTACTTCCCCTGCACCCGCAGGTCGCGGCCCGAGGCAACCTTGGAGGACATTCCCCATAGCTCGATGAAGCCGCGTGCCATCGACTGGTCGAAGGTGTCGCCGGTGTCGTACGTCGCGAGGTCGAAGTCGTACAGGGAGGTCTCGGAGCGGCGGCCGTTGACGATCGCCTGGCCACCGTGGAGGACCATGCGGATGTCGCCGGAAACATACTTCTGGGTGTCCTCGATGAAAGCGTCCAGGGAGCGCTTGAGCGCGGAGAACCACTGGCCGTCGTAGACCAGTTCGGACCAGCGCTGGCCAACCGTGGCCTTGAAGCGTGCCTGCTCGCGCTCGATGGTGACGTCTTCGAGGTGCTTGTGCGCGGTGATGAGGGCCATGGCACCCGGAGCTTCGTAGATCTCGCGGGACTTGATCCCTACCAAACGGTCCTCGACGACGTCGATCCGGCCAACGCCCTGGGCACCGGCGCGGCGGTTCATTTCCTGGATGATCTGCAACGGCGTGTGCTTGACGCCGTCGATTGCCACCGGGACGCCGGCTTCGAAAGTGATGGTCACTTCGTCCGGTGCCGGCGGGAACTCCGGGGTGGCGGTGTAGTCGTAGATGTCCTTGGTAGGCGCGTTCCAGATGTCTTCGAGGTAGCCGGTTTCGACGGCGCGTCCCCAGACGTTCTGGTCGATCGAGTAGGGGTTCTTCTTGGTGGTCTCGATCGGCAATCCCTTTTCCTCGGCGAAGGCGATGGCCTTGTCGCGGGTCAGGGCGAGGTCACGGACAGGTGCGATGCACTTCAGGTCCGGGCCCAGGGTCTGGATGCCCACTTCGAAGCGGACTTGGTCGTTGCCCTTGCCCGTGCAACCGTGGGCCACAGTGGTGGCGCCGAACTCGCGGGCGGCCTTGACCAGGTGCTTGACGATGACGGGCCGGGAAATCGCCGAGACGAGCGGGTAGTGCCCCTGGTAGAGGGCGTTGGCCTTCAGCGTCGGCATGGCGTATTCGTTCGCGAATTCGTCGCGGGCGTCGGCGACGTAGGCTTCGACGGCGCCACAGCCGAGGGCGCGCTGGCGGATGGTTTCCAGCGACTCGCCGCCCTGTCCGACGTCGACGGCCACCGCGATGACCTCGGCACCGGTGGCTTCACCGATCCAACCGATGGCTACGGATGTATCAAGGCCACCGGAGTAGGCCAGAACAATGCGCTCAGTCACGAGAGTGCTCCTTTGTTGTTGCTTGGTTTCTTTGAATCAATGCTTGGTTGGGCTAGTTGCCCGGTCCGGCGTCCTGCGCCAATTGGAGGAACCGTGCCGCAAGTTCGGCACCGCCGTCGGGATCCCTGGCAACCAAAAGCAAGGTATCGTCGCCTGCGATCGTACCCAATACCGACGGCATCACGGAGTGGTCAATCGCAAGGGCGAGGAAGTTCGCGGCGCCCGGAGGCGTCCTGAGCACCACGATGTTGCCCGAGGCTTCGGCGGTGACAAGCAGTTCGCCGCAAAGCCGCGACAAACGCGCATCCAGGATTTCCTGGGTGACGCCGCTCTTGGCATTGCGGTCGCCGCCCTCGCCGGGCACCGCATACACCAGCGCGCCGTCCTTGCCGCGAACGCGGACCGCCCCGAGTTCCACGAGGTCACGCGAGAGGGTCGCCTGGGTGACCTGCACGCCGTCGTCCGCCAACAATGCCGCGAGCTCGGCTTGCGAGCGCACCGACTCCCCCGTCAGGATCGCGGTGATCCGCGCCTGACGGGCTGTCTTGGTAGTTGGACTGGCGCCGTGCGACGCCGGGTGGGCGGACACTAGAACGTGCTCTCCCCGGTTCCTTCAACGGGGGTCAGGCCCTCGACGAAGGCAAGTCCCGACTTGTGCATAAGCCACGCCATGAGCGCTTTTTGGGCATGCAGGCGGTTTTCCGCTTCGTCCCAGACGATGGACTGCGGTCCGTCGATGACACCGGCCGAAATCTCGTAGCCGCGGTAGGCGGGCAGGCAATGGAGCACGACGGCGTCCGGCGCCGCGAGCGCGAGGGCGGCCTCGTCCACGGAATAGTCGCGGAAAAGCTGCATCCGGGCTTCCTTTTCGGCTTCCTGGCCCATGGACACCCACGTGTCCGTGGCGACGACGTCAGCGCCCTGGAGCGCCTGCGCGGCGTCCGTGGTGATGAGGACGGAGCCACCGGTCTCGGATGCGCGCTCCTCTGCCGCCTCCACGATGTCCACCGCCGGAAGGTAGCCGTCCGGGCCGGAAATCCGTACGTGCATGCCCGCAGTCACGCCGGCCAGGAGGTACGAGTTGGCCATGTTGTTCGCGGCGTCTCCAAGGTACGCCATGGTCAGTCCGGCGAGTTCGCCTTTGTGTTCCTTGACGGCCAGGAGGTCCGCGAGCAGCTGGCAGGGATGGTAATCGTCGCACAGGGCGTTGATGACGGGAACCTTGGAGTTCTCGGCCATGGCGACCAGGCCCGAGTGCGCCGACGTGCGCCACACGATGGTGGAGACCATGCGCTCGAGGACCTTCGCCGTGTCCTCCACCGATTCCTTGTGGCCGATCTGCGCCTCGCCGGGGTTGATGATGAGCGCGTTGCCGCCCATATCCGCGATGCCCGTGGCGAAGGAGACCCTGGTGCGCGTGGAGGTCTTGTCGAAGATGACGGCGACGGTCTTGCGACCGTTCCCGCCCGCGGCGAACGGTTGGACGCTGTACGGGGCCGCTTTCATGCGGACTGCGAGCTCGAGGACCTCGGCTTGCTCAGCCGGCGTGAGGTCCGTGTCCTTCAGGAAATGGCGTGTGGAGGTGTTCACTGTGCGTCCTCATCGGTCAGAGGTGTGGAGGTCGGGGGTGTGGAGGTTTGGGCTGATGCCGCCTCGATGATTCCCGGCAGCGCGTCAAGGAACCGCGCCGCCTGTTCAAGAGTCAGGATCAGGGGCGGGGCCAAGCGGATGGTGCGAGGGCCCGGACTGTTGATGATGAAGCCGGCGTCGAGGGCCGCGTTAACCATGGCCGGCGCGATCTCGGCGTCGAGGTCGAATCCGATCAGGAGGCCTTCGCCGCGCACTTCCGTGACGCCGTCGACGTCGGACAGGCCGGCCCGCAGCCGCGCGCCGACGGTGAGCACATTGTCCAGCACGTTCTGGTTCTCAATGGCGTGCAAGGTGGCGAGGGCCGCGGCGGTGGCCACGGGATTGCCGCCGAACGTGGTGCCGTGCTGGCCCGCCGTGAGGAGCGACGACGTCGACGGCCCGAAGGTGATGAGCGCGCCTACGGGGAAACCGCCGCCCAGTCCTTTGGCGAGGGTCACGGCGTCCGGGACGATTCCCGCGTCCTCGCTGGCGAGCCATTTGCCGGTGCGGCCGATGCCGGTCTGGACCTCGTCCAGGATGAGCAGGGCGCCGGCCTTGCTGGTGGCCTCGCGGGCCGCCTGCAGGTATTCCTTGCCAAGCGGACGGACTCCGGCTTCACCTTGGATGGGTTCCAGGAAGACCGCGGCAGTGGTGTCGTCGACGGCGGCACGCAGGGCTTCGATGTCGCCGAACGGGATGTGGACAACGCCGCCGGGCAGGGGCTCGAAAGGCGCACGGTAGGCTTCCTTGGCCGTCAAGGCGAGCGCGCCCATGGTGCGGCCGTGGAACGCGCCTTCTAGGGCGATGATCTTGGTGCGCTTCGCTGCCTTGGCCCCGACGGGGGCGTCACCGTTGCGGCGGGCCAGTTTGAAAGCGGCCTCGTTGGCTTCCGTGCCGGAGTTGGCGAAAAACACCTTCGAGCCGGCGGGAGCGTTGGTGAGTGCGAGCAGTTTTTCAGCGAGCGCGATTTGCGTGGGGCTCGTGAAGAAGTTGGACACATGGCCCAGCGTCGCCAACTGGCTCGCGATGACCGAGGTCACGAAGGGGTGGGCGTGACCCATCGCGTTAACGGCGATGCCGCCGAGCAGGTCCAGGTATTCCTTGCCGTCGGCGTCCCAGACGAGGGAACCGGCTCCGCGGACGAGGACGCGCTGGGGCGTGCCGAAGACGCCCATGAGGGACGAGGAGTAGCGGGCAAGCCAATCTGCTCCGCTGCTATTGGGGACAATTGTGGTTGCGGAGGCCTCCGCGGCGGAATGGTTCAGTTCATTGCTGCTCACTATGTATTCACTTCCTCATCAGGGACAACCTGGGTTCCAATGCCCGCCGTCGTAAAGGTTTCAAGAAGCATGGAGTGCGGCAAGCGGCCGTCGACGATGTGTGCTTGGCGCACCCCTTCGTCGATGGCTTTCAGGCACGCGGCCATCTTCGGGATCATGCCGGACTCCAGCCGCGGCAGCATCTCCCGCAGTTCCGTCGCGGTCAGGGAAGAGATGAGCGAAGACTTGTCCGGCCAGTCGCCGTAGAGTCCCTCGACATCGGTGAGGATGACCAGCTTGGACGCGCCCAAAGCGGAAGCGACGGCGGCAGCCGCGGTGTCCGCGTTCACGTTGAGTACCTGGCCCGTGGTCTGGAACCGCTGGGTCGCGGGGTCGCCGTCGCTGTCGTCGATGATCTCCGGGGCGACGGTCGAAATCACGGGGATGCGGCCCGCGGCGAGGATGTCCTCGATGCCTGTGGGGTCGACGCCGACAACTTCGCCCACGAGGCCGAGGTCGACTTCCTCGCCGTCCACGACGGTTCCGGTGCGGACGGCGCGCAAGAGACCGCCGTCTTCGCCGGACATTCCGACGGCGTACGGACCATGGGAGTTGATCAGGCCCACGAGTTCGCGCCCCACTTGTCCGGTGAGCACCATGCGCACGACGTCCATGGCTTCAGGGGTGGTGACCCGCAGGCCGCCCTTGAATTCGGATTCGATTCCCAGCCTGCCGAGCATCGAGTTGATCTGCGGGCCGCCGCCATGCACGACGACGGGGTGGATGCCCACGTGGTGCAGGAAGACGACGTCCTCGGCGAAGGCTCGTCGGAGGTCGTCGTTGACCATGGCGTTGCCACCGTACTTGATCACCATGGTGGTGCCGGCGAAGCGCTGGATCCAGGGCAGCGCTTCGATCAGCGTCGCGGCCTTGTCCTGGGCTGTTTTTGCCGGATCGGCGCTTGTGGAGGTGCTCTCGCGGGTGTGCGCGGTCATGGTCCGTCCTTCCCTAGCTCGAGTAGGCGCTGTTCTCGTGCACGTAGTCGTGCGTGAGGTCGTTGGTCCAGATGGTGGCTTCGGCGTCGCCGGCCTGCAGGTCGATTTCCACGAGGACTTCGCGGGATTCAAGATCCACCAGTCCACGGTCGTCGCCGATGCCGCCGTTGCGGCAAATCTGGATTCCGTTCATTGACACGTTGAGCTGGTCCGGCTCGAAGACGGCGTCCGTGGTGCCTACCGAGGACAGGACACGGCCCCAGTTGGGGTCCTTGCCGAAGATCGCGGTCTTGAAGAGGTTGGACCGTGCCACCGAACGTCCCACCACTTCGGCGTCGCGCTCACTGGCCGCGTTGAACGTGCGGATGGCGATGTCGTGGCTGGCTCCTTCGGCGTCGCCGATCAGCTTGCGGGCGAGCTCGGCGCACACCTGTGTGACTCCGGCACCCAGCTGCTCGGCGGACGGAATGGCTTCCGAGGCTCCCGATGCCAGGAGCACCACGGTGTCGTTGGTGGACATGCACCCGTCCGAGTCCGTGCGGTCGAAGGTGACGCGCGTGGCGTCGCGGAGGACGACGTCGAGCTCTTCAGCGGGGACTTGGGCATCCGTGGTGAGGACAACCAGCATGGTCGCGAGGCCGGGAGCGAGCATGCCCGCACCCTTCGCGATGCCACCCACCGTGAAGGTCTTGCCTTCCGCGTCGGTGCCGGTGAAGACGGCTTCCTTGGCGACGCTGTCCGTGGTCATGATCGCCGTTGCGGCTGCAGAGCCGCCGTCTTCGGACAATCCGGCGGCAGCGGCCTCCACGCCGGGAAGGATCTTGTCCATCGGCAGGTGCTCGCCGATGAGGCCGGTGGAGCAAACAACGACGTCGGATGCGGAGATTCCGAGGACATCGGCGACTTTCTCGGCGGTTGCGTGAGTGTTCTGGAAGCCTTGCGGACCGGTGCAGGCGTTCGCACCGCCCGAATTCAGGACGACGGCGTCAACGCGGCCGTCGGAAACCACTTGGCGGGACCAGTGCACTGGTGCCGCGGCCACGCGATTGGACGTGAAAACGGCAGCGCCGGCCTTGAGCGGGCCGTCATTGACAACCAGTGCAAGGTCCGGGTTTCCCGATGCCTTGATTCCGGCTTTGACTCCGGCTGCGCGGAATCCCTGGGGTGCGGTGATGGTCACGGGGCAACTCCTTGCACGTTGAGGCCGGCGGATTCATCCAGGCCGAGGGCGATGTTCATGGACTGCACGGCACCGCCGGCGGTCCCCTTTGTCAGATTGTCGATGGCGCACGTGACAATGACGCGGCCGGAATGGGGATCGAAGGCCAACTGCATGACGGCGTGGTTGGAGCCCTGCACCGACTTGGTGGCGGGCCACTGTCCTTCGGGAAGCAGGTGAACGAACGGTTCGTCGTCGTACGCCTCGGCCCAAGCGCTCCGGAGCTCGGCAGCGGTGACGCCCGGCTTGGCCTTGGCCGTCGCGGTGCTGAGGATGCCGCGGCTCATGGGGGCGAGCGTCGGGGTGAAGGACACCGTGACTTTCTCTCCGGCCGCGTTGGACAACCCCTGTTCGATTTCCGGGGTGTGGCGGTGTCCGCCACCTACGCCATAGGGGCTCATGGAGCCCATGACTTCCGAGCCGATGAGGTTCACTTTCGCCGCTTTACCCGCGCCCGAGGTTCCCGAGGCGGAAACAATCACGACGTCGTCGGGCTGGAGGAGCTGGTTGGCGAAGCCCGGCGTGAGGGCCAGCAGGGACGACGTCGGATAACAGCCGGGCACCGCGATCCGCTTCGCGCCTTTGAGGGCGTCGCGCTGCCCGGGCAGCTCGGGAAGTCCGTAAGGCCAGGTCCCGGCATGCGCGGAGCCGTAGAACTTTTCCCAGGCCGCGGGGTCTTCGAGCCGGTGGTCCGCTCCGGCGTCGATCACCAGGGTGCCTTCCGGCAACTGCGCTGCGATCTCAGCCGATGCTCCGTGCGGGAGCGCGAGGAAGACGACGTCATGGCCCGCAAGGTTCTCCACGCTGGTGTCTTCCAGAATTCGGTTGGCCAGGCCATGGAGATGCGGCTGCAACTCCCCTAGTCTGGAACCGGCATTGCTGTGCGCGGTGATGGCGCCGATGGTGACGTCGGGATGTCCGGCCAGGAGGCGCAGCACTTCTCCTCCGGCGTAACCGCTGGCACCGGAGACGGCAACAGAAATAGTCATGGCATGACTATACAGCAAAAATATTCATTGATCCCGATATTTATGCATGTCGAATTATTGCCCTTCGGGATTACCGCCCCGCCGCGCCCGACTGGACACCCCACCGATACCGCTCCCTAGGATGGAACGTGAGGAGGCGCGAACGCGCCCCGACCCGGAAGGAGCCCTATGACGCACGCGATCATCGCCCGGCAGGCCGGAGGACCGGAAGTCCTCGAACTCAGCGACGTGGAGGTCCCGGCACCCGGCCCGCACCAGTTGCTGGTCAAGGTGGTCGCCGCAGGCGTCAACTTCATCGACACCTACCAGCGCGGCGGCGTCTACAAGGTCGAATATCCGTTCACTCCCGGCTCCGAGGCGGCCGGAGTGGTTGAAGCCGTCGGCTCCGAGGTCGAGGACTTCGCAGTGGGAGACCACGTGGCCACCGCCGAAGGCTCCCGCAGCTACGCCGGGTACACCCTCATTGACGCGGACAAGGCCCTTCCCGTGCCGGACGGCGTAGACGACCACACGGCGGCCGCGCTGCCCCTCCAAGGGATGACGGCCCATTACCTCATCAACTCCTCGTTCCGGGTGGAGCCGGGCCACACGGTCCTGACCCACGCCGGAGCCGGCGGCGTGGGCCTCATCCTGACGCAGCTGCTCAAGGCACGCGGCGCGCGCGTCATCACCACAGTCTCTTCGGACGAGAAGGAAGCATTGGCCCGCGAAGCCGGCGCGGACGAGGTCCTCCGCTACGCCGGTTTCGCCGACAAGGTCCGCGAACTGACCTCCGGCGAAGGCGTCAATGTTGTCTACGATGGCGTCGGCAAGGACACTTTCGACGATTCCCTGGCAAGCCTGCGCGTCCGCGGCTCCCTTGTTCTGTTCGGGGCCGCGTCGGGACCGGTGCCGCCCTTTGATCCGCAACGGCTCAACCGCGCAGGCTCTTTGTCCTTGACCCGGCCAAGCCTTGCCCACTTCCTGCAGAATCCCCAGGAACGACGCTGGCGTTCTGCCGAGGTCTTCGGTGCCGTCGCCAGCGGCGCCCTCAAGGTGCGGATCGGCGGGACGTACCCGCTCGCCGAGGCCGCCCAGGCCCACCGCGACCTGGAAGGACGGAAGACCACGGGGAAGCTGCTCCTCCTTCCGTAGGGGCAAGTTCCGTAAAAGGGCGACTTCCAGGCGTCCACTGGATTAATCTTGGGTAAAGCGCGGGGAAAGCCCGGGCGGCCTCCGACACCTTTTGTTCATCTACAGACGCGAAAATCCTTTGGTGACCCAAGAACATGATGCCCGGGCAACCCACCCCGGACTCCAGGCTGTGTACCTGCCCCAGCTTCAAGGAGGCCCGGCCGCGCCACCGGCGCGCACCCTCCTTGGGATCATCGACGCAACCGCGCGGGCTTTTCCTGAAGCCTCAGCCCTCGATGACGGGCAGAAATCCCTGAGCTACTCCGATTTGTTGGCACAGGTCCGCCGCTTCGCCGCGACGCTCGTCGAGGCGGGACTGGGTCCCGGAGACAAGATCGGCGTCCGGATCCCCTCGGGGACGAATGATCTCTACATTTCCATCCTGGCCATCCTGTCGATTGCAGCGGCCTACGTGCCCGTCGACGCCGATGACCCCGAAGAGCGGGCACGGCTGGTTTTCGGCGAGGCGAAGGTGGCCGCGGTGGTCACGAAGGGCCGCAAGATCGAGCTTTCCGCCCCACGGCCAACGCCCCACCCGGCGCCCCGGGCGCCGCGGCTCGAGGACGATTCCTGGGTCATTTTCACCTCCGGATCCACCGGCACGCCAAAGGGTGTAGCGGTGCAGCACCGTTCCTCGGCAGCATTCGTGGATGCCGAGGCCCGGCTTTTCCTCCAAGACGAGCCCATCGGACCACAGGACCGGGTCCTGGCCGGGCTCTCCGTGGCTTTCGACGCGTCCTGCGAGGAAATGTGGCTGGCGTGGCGGCACGGAGCATGCCTCGTGCCGGCGCCCCGGGCCCTCGTCCGTTCAGGGATGGACCTCGGACCGTGGCTGATCAACCACGGCATCACCGTGGTCTCCACCGTGCCGACCCTCGCGGCGTTGTGGCCGGCGGAAGCCCTCGAAAACGTGCGCCTGCTGATCTTCGGCGGCGAAGCGTGCCCGCCGGAACTCGCCGAGCGGCTCGCCGTCGACGGCCGCGAAGTATGGAACACCTACGGCCCCACCGAAGCGACCGTCGTGGCCTGCGCCGCTCCCCTTGGCGGCAGCGGCCCGGTCCGGATCGGATTGCCCCTCGACGGTTGGGACCTCGCCGTCGTCGATTCCGCCGGGGTGCCCGTCGCTGAAGGCGAGATCGGCGAACTGATCATTGGCGGCGTCGGCCTGGCGCGCTACCTCGACCCGGCAAAGGACGCGGAAAAGTACGCGCCCATGCAGTCGCTTGGTTGGGGACGGGCGTACCGTTCCGGCGACCTCGTGCGCTACGAGGAAGCAGGACTCATCTTCCAGGGCCGCGCCGATGAACAAGTGAAGCTCGGCGGCCGAAGAATCGAGCTCGGCGAGATCGACGCAGCGCTCCAGGCCCTTCCCGGAGTCGCTGGAGCCGCAGCCGCGGTGCGCACGACGGCGGCGGGGAACCAGATCCTGGTCGGTTACCTCGCACCTGCGGGACACGAAGAAATCGATCTCGTGGCTGCCCGGGAATTGTTGACCGAGAGCCTCCCTGCGGCGTTGATCCCGCTCATGACCGTGGTGGACTCCCTCCCGACGAAGACCAGCGGCAAGGTCGACCGGCATTCCCTTCCGTGGCCCTTGGCCGGTGCAGCTGCGGCCGACGCGGAGAAGGCGCCGCTCAACCTGCCCGAGGACGCCCAATGGATAGTGGACCAATGGGAAAGCGTCCTGGGAGCGCCGGTCACCTCGCTCGACGCCGACTTTTTTGCGTATGGCGGTGGCTCCCTCGCCGCGGCCCAGCTCGTCTCGGCATTGCGGGTGCGCTACCCTACCATCACCGTCGCGGAAATCTACGCCACGCCCAGGGTGGGGGCCTTGATCGACACGGCACGCCAATCGCTGCCCGAAGGCCACGTGGCCGGACCGGCAGCCGAGCGCACCGTCCGGCCGACTGCCAGGAAGTCCCAGGTCTTCCAAACCCTGATGGGCGTCCTCCTCAACATCCTGGTGGGCATGCGCTGGCTCACGTACCTGATGGTCGCCAACAACCTGCTGGCCGCCTTCGCCGGCTTCTCGGCCGCCCCCGTGGTGTCCTGGTGGTGGATCCTGGCGTCCTGGCTGGTGTTCGTCAGCCCGCCGGGCCGCATGGCCATCTCGATCCTGGCCGCGCGCCTCCTCCTGGGCGGAGTGAAACCCGGTACGTACCCGCGGTCGGGCAAGGTGCACTTGAGGCTATGGCTCGCCGAACAGATCCAGGATCTCTCCGGCGCCGTCAGCCTGGCGAGCGCGCCGTGGGTCCCCTATTACGCCAGGGCCCTGGGCGCGAAGATCGGCAACAACGTCCATTTGCACTCACTGCCTCCCGTCACGGGGCTGCTCTCGCTCGGCAGCGGCTGCAACATCGAACCCGAAGTGGATCTGTCCGGCTGGTGGATCGACGGCGACTACGTGCATATAGGGTCTGTCCATGTGGGCCCTGGCGCAACTGTGGGTTCGCGGAGCACCCTCATGCCCGGCACCAGCATCGGCGCCGGCGCCCGGGTCGAGCCGGGTTCCGCCGTCCTCGGCAAGGTGAAGTCCGGGCACCTCGTGGCCGGATCCCCGGCCGAACGCCGAGGCAAGGCAAAGAGCGATTGGCCCGAAACTCCGGCAACCCACCACCTGATCGGCAGGCTGTGGTTCACCGCATTCGCTTCAGCGTCTGCAATCCTGGCCCTCATCCCGTACCTTTCGGCATGCGTGGGCGCGTACGTCGCCCTGCTGTTCATCCAGGGCAAGAATTCCCTCGCGGACGCCTTCCCGCAACTCATGCTGTCCATTCCGTTCGCCGCAATTGCATGGTTCCTGTGCAACCTCCTGCTGATCCTGGTGACCACCCGGCTGCTGGGCTTCGGCCTCAAGGAGGGCTACTACCGGGTACGCAGCCGGGTGGGCTGGCAAGTGTGGGCCACGGAACGCGTCCTGGACCTCGCACGCGACCTCCTCTTCCCCATTTACGCGAGCCTCTTTACCCCGGTCTGGCTGCGCTTGCTTGGCGCGAAGGTCGGGCGGAACGTAGAAGCCTCCACGGTCCTGCTCCTTCCGCGCATGACGACGATCGGCGAGAGTGCCTTCCTGGCGGACGACACCATGGTGGCGTCGTACGAACTGGGCGGGGGCTGGATGAAGATCGCGCCGGCAAAAATCGGCAAGCGCTCGTTCCTGGGCAACTCCGGCATGACAGCGGCAGGGCGCAGCGTTCCCAAGAATTCGCTCGTCGCAGTGCTCTCGGCGACACCGGCCAAGGCAAAGTCCGGCACCTCCTGGCTTGGAAGTCCTCCCGTGAGGCTGCGCCGTACGGCCATCGCGTCCGATCAAAGCCTCACCTTCAACCCGCCTTGGGGACTCAAGACCAAGCGGGCGCTGTGGGAATTGTGCCGGCTGATACCCGTGATCCTCACGGTGGCGATCGCCGTCGGCATCATGCTGGCCCTTGACTGGATCGCTTCCGAAACGTCCTACTGGCTGGCTGCCGTCCTCGGCGGCATCGTGGTCCTCGCGGCGGGAGCCGTCGCGGCCGCGAGTTCGGTTGCGGCGAAGTGGATCCTGGTCGGCCGGATCAAGGAAGGCCAGCACCCGCTGTGGAGTTCGTTCATTTGGCGGAACGAGGTAGTGGATACCTTCATCGAAATGGTGAGCGCACCTTGGTTCGCCCGATCGGCATCCGGAACGCCGGCCTTGGTGTGGTGGCTCCGGGCCCTCGGCGCGAAAATCGGCCGGGGAACCTGGTGCGAAAGCTACTGGTTGCCCGAAGCCGACCTTGTCACCCTCGGTGAAAGCTCAACGGTCAACCGCGGTTGCGTCGTCCAGACCCACCTCTTCCACGACCGGGTCATGAGCATCGACACGGTGGTGCTCGAGGACGGGGCAACGATGGGGCCGCATGGCGTCATTCTCCCCCGCGCCAGCATCGGGGCAGGTGGAACTGTGGGACCGGCATCGCTGGTCATGCGGGGTGAGACCGTTCCAGCGGGTACGTATTGGATCGGCAACCCCGTGAGCCCCTGGACGGGTCCGTAACGGCCGTCCGTAGCGTACATTGGCAGGAACAACAGCGAGCAACCAGCCCACCAGAATCCCGCACCAGAAGCCATACGGAGGCAGCCAGCTCATATGAGCCGCACCGAACCAGGAACACCCGCACTTGCCGCTGACCGTTACACCCTGCACCACGGAAGCACCGCGTACCACGTGCTTCGGTACGAGCTGGACCTTGACTACAGCCTTGGCAGCAACAGGCTCAACGGCCGCGCGACCCTTCGCTGCATGGCCCTCGAGGACATCGGCACGGTGGTCTTGGACTTGGTGGGGTTGAAGGCGTCGAAGATCCTGGTGGACGGCAAGAAGGTGCAGAAGTTCACCTCGCGTGGCGAGCACCTCGTCATCACAGTCAGGGACCGGCTGCGGGCCGGGCAGACCTTCCTGGTCGAGGTCCGCTACGACGGAAATCCGAAACCGCGCAGGGGTTTGTGGGGGGAAGTCGGTTGGGAAGAGCTCGACGACGGCGTGCTCGTTGCGGGACAACCGAACGGCGCTGCGTCGTGGTTCCCCTGCAACGACCACCCGCGGCACAAGTCCAGTTACCTGATCAGCGTGACCACCGATGACAATTACCGTGCCGTCTGCAACGGCCGCCTGATCTCCCACAGCCGGAAATCAAGCCGGGAGACCTGGGTCTACGAACAAAGTGAACCAATGGCGAGCTATCTGGCCACTGTCCAGATCGGGCGCTATCGGCTACACCGGCTCAGCCCCTCGCTGGAACGGGAGGACGCGCGCACCGGGCACCGATTCCTGGCACCGCGGGAATCGGCCGTGCCTCAATTCGTCGCTGTCTCCCCCGGCTTGTTGTCCGAGGCCCGGGAGGGCTTGGCGCGGCAAGCCGACATGATGCGAACTTTCGTGGACTGCTTCGGCCCGTACCCCTTCACGGAGTACACGGCGGTGGTCACCGATGACGAACTGGAAATCCCCCTTGAGGCGCAGACGCTCTCGATCTTCGGCCGGAACCACATGGAGCAATCGTGGGAGGCGCAGCGCCTCATCGCCCACGAACTCTCCCACCAGTGGTTCGGCAATTCCCTCACGGTAAGCAGTTGGCGGGATATCTGGCTGCACGAGGGCTTCGCCTGCTATGCCGAATGGATCTGGTCCGAGGAAGCCGGTGTCATGTCCGTAGCCAACCGCGCGAAAGCTGCTTGGCGCAAGCTCGGCGTCACCGCCCAGGACTTGGTGATCGGCGACCCAGGCCCGGAGCTCATGTTCGATGACCGTGTGTACAAGCGCGGAGCGCTGGCCCTCCATGCCGTCCGGCTCGCGTGCGGGGACACGGCGTTCTTCGGGTTGCTGCGCCACTGGACTGAAACCAAGCGTCACAGCTCGGTTTCCACGGCCGAGTTCGTGGTTACGGCCAACTCCTATGTGCCCGGGCTTGATGCCGCGAAAGTCCTTTGGCCCTGGCTTTACCAGGCCGAGCTGCCGCAACTGGCATAGGACAAGCCACGCCGCAGCACCCTAGAGCGGTACAGCACCGGTTCCGATGGCGAGGGCGGCCACAAAGCCGGACGGGACGCCGCTGAACGGCTCATGATGGCTGGATGGCTCATGATCGCTGAACGGCTCATAATCGTGCAGCCCCGGTTTGTCCAGGACGTCGAGTGAGTCCGGGCGGACCCGCAGTCCCTCTCCGGTCATCTTGAGCCAGGCCTCCTTGCGCGCCCACAACCGCGCCCGCTCCCATGAGCGGCGCCCGGGTTCCATGGACGCCAGGTGACGCCGCTCATTTGCTGTCAAGGCGACCTCGTCGAAGCCTGCGAACTCCGTGGCAGCCACGCTTTCGAGGTCGGCCCCCAGGCGGAGCCCCTTCCCGGGGCGTACGACGGCGGCAAGCAGCAACCAGCCCGACGCCCGCGAGGCGCTGAGCAGCAATGGGGCCGAACCGCCGTCGAGCAGGTAGCCGGGCCGTCCGTGGGCTACGTCCGCTCCGGTGCCGCACTGCGGGCACTCGTAGGCGGCCGTGAGTTTCGACGCCGGAACCCCAAGGAGCTCCGCGGCGAACCGCTGCTGGGCCACCCGGGACGCCAGGAAATCGAATCGCGGAGCGGTGGCCATGGCGTTCGCGCGGGCCACCTCGGCCGAAGACAGCAATTCCGCCGCCATCACTTCGATGGCGGCGGAATCGACATGGTCCAAGGGCTGGATGCGGACAACCAGCCCTTCGATCCCTGGGTTGGTGCCCGTCAGCGCTGGACTGCTCCGAACCGCTCCGCGGCTACTGCCACGGCGGCCTCGCGGGCCTCCGAGGCTTCGTCCGCGGTCAGGGTTCGGTCCGTCGCGCGGAACCGCAAGCCGAAGGCGAGCGACTTCTTGCCGTCCTCGATGCCCTGTCCCGCGTAGACGTCGAACAACGCGACGTCTTCAAGGAGGTCGCCTGCGCCTTCGCGAAGGGCCGCGAGCACCGAGTCCGCCGGGACATCCTGCGGAACTACAAGGGCGACATCCTGCGTGGCCACGGGGAAACCGGAGATGTGCTTGGCAACAATGACGTCAGGCGCGGCTTCGAACAGCGCGTCCACGTTGAGCTCAAGAGCCACGGAACGTGCCGGCATGTCATGGGCGGCGAGCAGCTTGGGGTGCAATTCGCCGGCGTATCCCACGACCTCGCCCGAGCGGAGCGCCAGTTGCGCGGCGCGGCCGGGGTGGAACGCCTGGTGGCTGCCCTGGCTGACCACGAGTTCGACGCCCAGCACATCGCCAATGAGTCGGGCAACATCGAGCGCGTCCGCCCAATCCCAGGCGCGCGGCTTGTGCTCCGCGGCAGCCGGGGAATCGTGGCCGGTCAGGACCGCGGCGACGTGCAGCGGCTGGTTCGGAACGCCGTCGTACAGTCCGTCAAGCACCTCGTCCGAAGGTTTGATGCCCAGCGGAGGGATGGACGGAGTGCCCAACTGCCCATCCGGGAGGAACACGGAGCCCGCTTCGAAGACGGCAAGGTCCCTGAACCCGCGGGAGTGGTTCCGGCGGGCCACTTCGATCAAGCCCGGAAGGATGGACGTACGGAGATACCCGTGCTCCTCGCTGATCGGATTGGCGAGCTTGACCGCCGTGCGGGACGCGCCTTCCTCGGCAACGCCGAAGGTATCGTTCGTCGCTTTGGAGACAAACGGGTAGGACAGCACCTCAGTCAGGCCGGCGTCGGCGAGCGCCTGGACTACCCGGCGCTTTTGCTGCTGCGTCCGGGTCAAGCCGCGGCCGGGAGGGGCCACAGGCAAGGTAGCCGGGATGTTTTCGTAGCCGACAAGACGGGCGATTTCCTCAGAGAGGTCTTCCTTGGTCTCCAGGTCGTTGCGCCAGCTCGGAGCAGTCACTGAATAGGAGTCCGCGGCCTCGTCCTTTTGGACCACTGCGCCCAGGTCCTCCAGCGAACCGGTGATCTGCTCTTCGGTGAAGTCGATGCCGATCCGTGCCGCGGGGTAACCGGAAGGCAGCTCGATCGTTACCGCGTCCGGCGCAATTCCGACGTCGGTGCCGGCCTCGTCCGCCGTGCCGCCGGCGAGTTCCACGAGAAGGTCCACGACGCGCTGCGCGGCCACACCGGCAACGTGCCAATCGACGCCGCGCTCGAAGCGCTTGGACGCTTCGGAAGGAAGCTTGTGCCGGCGGCGGGACCGGGCGATCGAGACCTCATCGAAGTGGGCGGCTTCGACCAGGATGTTGGTGGTCGAATCGGAGACCTCCGTGTTGGCCCCGCCCATGACGCCGGCGATGCCGATCGCTCCGGAGTCGTCGGTGATCAGGAGGTCTTCGACGTCGAGCGCGCGCACCTTGTCGTCAAGGGTGGTGATCTTCTCCCCCGCGACGGCCCGGCGAACCACAATATCGCCCGAGAGCTTGTCGAGGTCGTAGCAGTGGTTGGGCTGGCCCAGCTCAAGCATCACGTAGTTGGAAATGTCCACGGGCAGCGAAATCGAGCGGATGCCGGCCAGACGCAAGCGGGAAACCATCCACGGCGGAGTGGGCCGGGAGGGATCCACGCCCCGCACCGTCCGGGCCACGAAGCGATCGCAACCCGGATTTCCGTAAATGGGGGCGTCATCGTTGAGCTTGATGCCATAGCCGCCCTGAAGGGAAGCCGGTACGGTGACCTTCGAGGCCGGATCAACGAATGACGTCCCGGTGGCATGGGCGTATTCGCGGGCTACGCCACGGATGGAGAACGCGTAGCCACGGTCCGGCGTCACGTTGATTTCCGCGGCTTCGTCGTAGAGGCCAAGCAGGGACATCGCGTCGGTTCCGACCTCGGGGTCCAAGCCGATCCGGGAGAGCACCAGGATGCCGTCGTGGTCCTCGCCGATGCCCAATTCACGAACCGAAGCGATCATGCCGGCGGACATGTGGCCGTAGGTCTTGCGCGCCGAAATGTGGAAGTCGCCCGGCAGCACGGCACCCGGGAGGGTCACTACGACCTTGTCTCCCTCGACGAAGTTGTGGGCACCGCAAATGATCCCCTGCACACCGGAGGGGTCGATGCCCTTGCCTGTGAGGGTCTGTTCCTGGCCTTCAGGGACCACCCGCACCTGGCACCAGTTGATGGTCTTGCCGTTGCTCTGCGGTTCCTTAACGAGGCTCAGGACCTGGCCCACCACGATGGGGCCTTTCAGTTCGTCCGTGGGACGGTGGACGGCTTCCTCTTCAAAGCCGACCTTGACGAGGTCCGCCATGACGTCTTCGGCCGTGGCCTCGGCCGGAACCTGCGCGAATTCGCGCAACCAGGAAAGTGGGATACGCACTGTTAGATCTCCATCCCGAAGTGCTCGCTGAAACGTACATCGCCTTCGATCATGTCCCGCATGTCGCCGACTTCATTGCGGAACATGAGCGTGCGCTCGATGCCCATGCCGAAGGCAAAGCCTGAATACTCGTCCGGATCGATGCCGGCGGCACGCAGGACATTCGGGTTGACCATGCCGCAACCGCCCCATTCGATCCAGCGCGGGCCGCCCTTGGCGCCGGGGTGCCAGATATCGAGCTCGGCGGATGGTTCCGTGAACGGGAAGTAGTTCGGGCGCAGGCGGATCTGGGCTTCGTCGCCGAACATCTGCCGCGCGAAGTGCTCCAAAGTGCCCCGGAGGTCGGCCATGCTCAGGTTCTTGTCGATGGCAAGGCCTTCGAACTGGTGGAAGACCGGGGTGTGGGTGGCATCGAGTTCATCCGTGCGGAACACCTTGCCGGGGCACAACACATAGATGGGGACCTCACGTTCCAACATGGAACGGACCTGTACCGGCGAGGTGTGCGTGCGCATGAGCAGGTGGGCCTCGGGAGGCTCAACGAAGAAGGTGTCCTGCATTTCGCGCGCCGGGTGGTCCGGCTTGAAGTTGAGGGCGTCGAAGTTGAACCACTCGGACTCGACTTCCGGGCCTTCGGCAATTTCCCAGCCCATGCCGACGAAGATATCGGCGACGCGGTCCTGCAGTGTCGACAACGGGTGCCGGGCTCCGGCGCGACGACGCCTCGGTGCCGCCGTGACGTCCACGGTTTCCTCGACGAGGATCCGGGCGTCGTTCTCGGCCTCGAGCACGGCTGTGCGTGCCGCGAGCGCCTGGTTGACGCGACCACGGGAGGATCCCATGAGCTTTCCGGCAGCGGCCTTGTGCTCCTTGGCCAACGCGCCGATTTCGCGGTTGGCAAGGCTCAAAGGCGACTTCTCGCCCGTGTGCGCCAAGCGGACGGCTTTGAGTTCTTCGAGGGAGGATGCGGCGGCAATCGCTGCGACTGCGTCCTCAACGGCAGCGGTGATGGCGGCTTCATCCAGCGGGTTCGGGATGGCAGCGCCCGGCAAAGTGTCAGTCATCTACTGTTCTTAGCTACGAGTCGGAATTGGTCCCCGCCGGGCAGCGCCATGGCTGGGCCGTCGCAAAGGCAGGAGCGGTGCTCGCCGGAGGCGTCCGGCGGGCACTAAGCTCCAGTCTAGTTGAAGCCTCCGGCCGGGATTTAACGCGTGACACTGTGGAAGTCCGGGCAGCTAGCATGGCCTCATGGCCACGATGCGAACCATCACCGTCACGGGGGAAGGAACAGCCGAAGCCGTTCCCGACCTGCTCACGCTCACGCTCGCCGTCGAGGTCCGGCGGGATTCCGCGGCGGAAGCATATGACGACGCCGGACAAACCGCTTCCGCGGTGACCGGCGCCTTGCGTGGACACGGGGTGGAAGACTCCGGGCTAAGGACCAGCGGCCTGAACCTGCGGGCCGAGCTCGCATGGAGTGAAAACCACGGTCAAAAGATCAATGGATACACTGCCGCCACCACCCTGGTGGCCCGCGTCAGCCCGCCGTCGGCGGCTCCTGCCGCCATCTCCGCCGCAGTCGCGGCGGGGGGTGATAGCGTCCGTATCAACGGGATCGAGCAGGGATTCCGGAATTCGACCGCGGTGGCGGCGGAGGCGCAGGAAGCCGCCTGGTTCGACGCCGAGGCGAAGGCAGCCCGCTTCGCCGCCCTCTCGGGTGCGCGGCTGGGACAGGTGCTGTCGATCGACCAACGTCCGGAGCACGGCAGTCCGGTCCCGTTGACTGCCGGTTTCGCCCGCGCGGCGGCCAGCGAAGGCGTGGCGATCGAGGCTGGTTCCGTCGCGATCTCGGCCGCCGTTGTGGTCCGGTGGGAGCTTCAATCCCCCGATGGCGACGGGGACTGACGCCGGTTCCCTAGTGGTTCGGGTTAGCTAATGGATTTTTCCCGCGGACATCTTCGCATCCGCGGTCGTCCGAAGCGTTGTGCGAACAACGACGGCGATCCCCTCGCCCATGTCCCGGACGGACATGGTGGGCGTCGTGGGCGTTTCCTCGTACGGTACGTGGATGAAGCCGCCGCGCACGCCTTCAGCTTGGGCCGAGGTGGAAAGTTCGTGCATCAAGGCATAGAACACGTGGTTGCAGACGTACGTTCCCGCGGTCTGCGAGACTTCGGCCTTGATCCCCTCGATCTGAAGCTCGCGAAGGGCTGACTTGATGGGCAGGCTCGTGAAATAAGCTGCCGGCCCTGAAGGATCAACGGGTTCGTCAATGGGCCGGTTTCCCGCGTTGTCCGGAATCCTGGCGTCGTCGCAGTTGATGGCTACGCGCTCCAAGGAAAGCCGGTCCCTGCCGCCAGCGAGCCCGACGCAAATGACCAGACCTGGCCGCAGGCGGTTGATGGCTTCCCGCAGGATCATGGCGCATTCGCCGAAGACGCACGGCAATTCGATCGAGTCGACCTCGTGGCCTTCGGCGCGCAGGATGTCCCGGGCAGCGAGGGCAGCCGCCCACGATGGATTGCTGGAGTCGCCGCCAAATGGCTCAAAGCCGGTCAGCAGGATCATGGACCCACCCTAGCAATCACCGGTCCGCAATCCAGGTCCGCGATGGAAACATCTCCTGTAGTGGCTGGCGGCCTTGACAAGCTTTCGAACATATATTCGAATGGACTCCATGAGATGGGACGCACAAGCAATTTCACCACGTCGTGGTCCGGCGCTCGGAGACAACAGTGTCAGCGTCCTGTCCGGAGCCGCCCCAGCTTCGGACGCCCTGCTGCCGCTGGCCGGGCTTGTGCGTTCCGTCTCAACCCCCGAGTTCTCCGGAGTCACCTTCCATGAGGTCACTGCCAAATCGGTGCTCAACAAGGTGGCGTCCGGTTCCCAGATGCCTTTTGAATGGACCATCAATCCATACCGCGGATGCAGCCATGCGTGCGTGTACTGCTTCGCCCGAAAGAGCCACACCTACCTGGAATTCGATGCCGGCCATGACTTCGACTCGCAAGTGATCGTGAAGATCAACGCGGCCGAGGTCTTGCGCAAGGAACTTTCCAAGCCCGCGTGGGGACACCACCACGTCGCCCTGGGTACCAACACGGATCCCTACCAACGAGCGGAAGGCCGCTATCAACTGATGCCCGGGATCATCCGCGCCCTGGCCGAGTCCGGCACGCCGTTCTCGGTCCTCACGAAAGGAACCCTCCTCAGCCGCGATATTCCGCTGCTGAAGCACGCCGCCAGCCAGGTTTCCGTGGACATCGGCATCTCACTCGCCATGACGGACGAAACCCTTGCCGCGATCATCGAACCAGGAACGCCCGCACCGCGCGCAAGGCTGAGGCTCATCCGGCGCTTGCGCGACGCCGGACTTTGCTGCGGAGTCATGGCCATGCCCATCCTGCCTTGGCTGACGGACAGCGATGACGCCCTCGAGTCGCTCTTCACCGCCCTATCCGCAGCCGGCGCCACGGGAGTAACGGCGGGAGCGCTGTATCTGCGGCCGGGCACCCGGGAATGGTTCATGCAATGGTTGTCGGCGCATCACCCCGCACTCGTGCAAAAGTACAGGGGACTCTACGGACGCGGGGCCTATGTTTCCGAGGAATACAAGACCTGGCTGACCGGGCGCATCAAATACTTCAAAGCACGTCATGGGTTCACCGGAAGCAGCGGATTCAGCCACCACAGGGCTACGGCCCGCAAGGAAGCCACCGTGGCGCTGCCAGCCACTGCACAGGCGACGCTTTTCTAGCTGCGCAACCCGGAATCGACCCGCGCCAGTAAAGCGCGGACAATCGGCAAGTCGGCGGGAATCCACGGCAGGGCGAAGGCAGCGTTCCCGCTGCCGAGCGTGACCCAACGGAGTTCGTCATGGTCTTGAAGGGGCCTCGGTTCGCCGTCGAGGACTTCAGCGAACCACACACGCATGACGGCCCGCTCGTTCAATGGCCACCCGGACCCGGCGTCGGATTCGACTTCGGCGCCGAGGCACACCGCAATGCCGAGTTCCTCGAGCAGTTCGCGGTGCAGCGCAGCTTCGAATGTCTCTCCCGCTTCCAGTTTTCCGCCGGGGAACTCCCACATGCCGGCGAACTGCGGCGGGGAGCTGCGACGGGCAACAAGCAGTCGGGTTGGAGCGTCCAAAGAATCGACGACGGCGGCACCCGCCACGCGTATCAGAGCAGTCACCGCAATAGTCTATGGGCCATCGGATCCCGGCCCGGCACGCCTGCGATCCGCCTACGGGAGTTGTCACATTGACGAGCATTCAGCCCGGGTCCCCCACTAAGCTTGAAAATCGGATTTATTCCCCTTCGAGCGGCCTTCAGCTCACACTCCAAGAAACAGGACGATGACCACCACTGCTGTCAGCAAGACCTCCCCGAAGACCCGATCCCGCCACGTGGCGCTTGCCATCTTTTCCTTGGCGATGGGTGGTTTTGCGATCGGAACCACCGAGTTCACAATGATGGGATTGCTGAAAGAAGTCGAACACGGGCTGAGGATCAGCACGCCCGAGGCCGGAAACCTTATTTCCGCCTATGCCTTGGGCGTCGTGGTGGGCGCGCCTGTCTTCGCGGCCCTCGGCGCCAAACTCCCCCGGAAGCAACTCGCCCTGGGGCTCATGTTGTTCTTGTCGATCGCCAACTTGTCGTCCTTCATCGCCCCGGACTACGGAACCATGTTGATCTCGAGGTTCGCGTCCGGCCTGCCGCATGGCGCGTTCTTCGGCATTGCCGCAGTGATCGCCTCGAGCCTGGTTGCACCGACGAAGCGTGGGTGGGCAATCTCCATGGTCATGGGCGGGCTCACTATTGCCAACGTCATCGGCGTTCCCGTGGCCACCTGGCTTGGCCAGGCGTTCGGGTGGCGCCTGCTGTTCATCGTAGTCGGGGCGATCGGACTGACCACGAGCGCGCTGATGTGGAAGTTCGTGCCCTTTGAACCTGCCCATCCCGAAGCCAGCATCCGCCGCGAACTCGGCGCCCTCAAACGAATCCAGGTCTGGTTGGCGCTGCTGATCGGTATCATCGGGTTCGGCGGATTCTTCGCGACATACACGTACATCGCCCACACCATGACGTCAGTCGCAGGCATGCAGGAAGCCGTGATCCCGCTCGTTGTCGCCCTCTACGGCCTCGGCATGGTCGCAGGGAACATCTTGGGCGGGCGTATCGCGGACAAATCGGTGATGGGAACCATCTACCGCGTCCTCCCAGCCATCGCCGTGGCACTTGTGGCCTATGCCGTCGCGGCCCACTGGGCTTGGTCGGCGCTGATCATGGTCTTCGTCGTGGGCGGCATCGGTTCCATGTTGGTGCCGCCCCTGCAGACCCGCCTTCTGGACGCCTCGCCGGACGCACCATCGTTGGCATCCTCGCTCAACCATTCCGCACTCAACGTCGCCAACGCCTTGGGTGCCTTCCTTGGCGGCGTTGTCATCGCCTGGGGCTGGGGGTATGTGGCCCCGGCCCTCGTTGGGGCGGTCCTCGCTGTCCTGGGACTCGGCGTCGCCGGCATCAGTGGTCGGCTGGAACGCAAGAAGCCGCTGGCAGCATAGCCCTCCCCCATCGGCGAGTTTGTGTACAGATCGCACCCCTTAAACGAGCGAATAAGGGTCAAGATCTGTACACAAACTCTCGTGGCGCCCTAGGCCTGGACGCGCTCCACATCCGGTTCAAGATAGATGACCCGCGCGATGGGTACCGCCGTCCGGATTCTGACTTCGGCGTCGTCGATTGCCCGGGCGATCTCCTGGCCGGTATCGGCAACGCCCACGCTGATCTTTGCAGCAACAAGCAATTCCTCCGGTCCCAGGTGCATCGTCTTGAGATGGATGATGCGCGTCCCGTCCGCTTCGATGGCCTCGGCGATGCGCGTAGCATCCTCCTTGGTGGCCGACTCGCCAAGCAGCAGCGACTTGGTTTCCACCGCGAGGACCACGGCGATCGCCACCAGTAGCAGGCCGATCATGCCGGTTCCTGCGGCGTCCCATGCACCGTTCCCGGTAGCGAGGGTCATGCCTACGCCGAACAGGGCGAAAACCAGGCCTAGAAGCGCCCCGAAGTCCTCCAACAAGATCACGGGCAGTTCGGGCTGCTTGGCATTGCGGATGAACTTGACCCAGCTCTGTTTGCCGCGCAATGGATTGGATTCGTGGATGGCCGTCCGGAACGAGTAGGACTCGGCGATGATCGCGCCCACCAGTACCGCCAGTGGAACCCACCAGAAGCTGCCTTCGATTGCATGCGGGTTCTGGAATTTCTCCCAGGCCTCAAAAAGCGCGAACAAACCACCGACGCTGAACAACACAATCGAGACGATGAACGCGTAGATGTACCGTTCACGGCCATAGCCGAACGGATGCTCAGGGCTCGCGGCCCGTTGCGCCCGTTTGCCGCCAACCAACAAGAGCAATTGGTTACCGGAATCGGCCACGGAGTGGATCGCTTCGGCCAGCATGGACGATGACATGGTCAGGATGAATGCGACGAACTTGAGCAGGGCGATCGTCAAGTTGGCGGACAACGCCGCCACAATCGCCTTGGTACCGCCATTTGCAGCCTCGAAAGCTCCACCTCTTCGGGTTCGGGGATGTGAGTGAGTACGGCAGGGGCACGACGGCGCCACCCGCCTCCAAGCACTACCGTACCTTTCGCACGGGCACAGGACTGTTCCACACAACCGTGTGGATAGGCAACCGTAGGGTAACCGCACGGATGCGAGGCAGCGTCAGGAGCCCCGCTGGGAGCGCGCGCTGGCGTAGAGGCACACAGTGGCTGCGGTGCCGAGGTTGAGGCTCTCGGCAGATCCATACACGGGCACTGCCACCCGGTGGTCCGCAAGGGCGAGTTCGGCTTCGGAAAGCCCCTGGGCTTCATTGCCGAACAACCACGCGGTTGGCGCCTCGAGGGGATATTCGGACGTAGCGTCGGACGCCCCAAGGCGTCGTGCGGCGTTCTCATCCTGAAGCCGGTCAAGGTTCAAAGTCCCGTAGCCGTCCGCGGCGAGGATTCCGATGCCGCGTGCCTTGCAGAGTGCTACGAGCTGCTCGACGTCGGCTCCAAGGACCACAGGCAAATGGAACAGGGAACCCGCCGTGGACCTCACGGCCTTCGGGTTGTAGATATCGACGCTGGAACCGGTGAGTACCACCGCATCGGCGCCGGCGGCGTCAGCTGCCCGAAGCACCGTTCCCGCGTTGCCGGGGTCCCGGACCTGGCACATGACGGCGATAAGCCGCGGGCCGGCGTCGAGCACTGATTCAAGGCTCACGTCCACGAAGTCGCAGACGGCCACAATGCCTTGGGGATTGACCGTGTCCGCCATGGCGGCGAGGACGTCGTCGCTGGCAAGCCGCAATCCCACGCCCTCAGCCAGCCCGGCAAGTTCCGGGAGCCGTTCAAGGCAGCTTTCGCTTGCGTAGACTTCGTGTACGACGCCGGACTCCCCCGCGGCGCGTCGCTCACGGTGCAGGACGAGCGCCTCCCGGACGGCCTGGGGACCCTCGGCGAGGAACTTGCCCCGCTTTAAACGGGCCGGGCGCCCTGCAAGTTTCGCGACATCCCTCACCCGATCGGCTCGGGGGTTGGACATCAGGAATTCTTGCGGGCGCCCAGTTTCGTTCATATAAGAACTTTAGTGGCTAGTGCCACCGTCCCTTGAACCGTGGCTGTGCTTACTACTCGGCAGCGTCAGCGGCAGGCTTCTTCGCAGCCTTGGCCTTAGGCGCCTTGGCAGCGGGCTCTTCCTCGGAAACGGTAGCCTTGACGGCGCGGGCAGCCTTGGCAGCGGGAGCAGCCTTCGCGGAAGCCTTCGGAGCAGCGGCAACCTTGGCGGCCGGAGCGGAGGTGTCAGCCGGCAGGGCGTCCTTGGCAACCTTGACCAGCGCAGCGAAAGCGTTGGCGTCAGAGACGGCCAGCTCTGCGAGCATGCGGCGGTCGACCTCAACCTCGGCAGCCTTCAGGCCCTGGATGAGGCGGTTGTAGGTCAGGCCGTTGGCGCGGGACGCAGCGTTGATGCGCTGGATCCAAAGGCGACGGAAATCGCCCTTCTTCTTGCGGCGGTCGCCGTAGCTGTACACAAACGAGTGCAGCAGCTGCTCTTTTGCCTTGCGGTACAGGCGGGACCGCTGACCGCGGTAACCCTTGGCCCGTTCAAGGACAACCCGACGCTTCTTGTGGGCATTAATCGCCCGCTTCACACGTGCCACGTGCGTACTCCTTCAAAAATTTCTTATCCCAAGCTGCTACAGCCGGTGTCCGGCTCGCCTGAGAAGGCTTTGGTGTAGTCGGCGGCTACCGGATGGCAGCTGCCGGAAACTTGGAACTTAGAGGCCGAGCATCTTCTTGATGACCTTGGCGTCGCCCTTGAAGACGATGCGGTCGCCGGCGAGGCGGCGGGTCAAGGTGGTGGGCTTGTGCTCGAGGTAGTGGCGGCGGTTGGCCTGCTGACGCTTCAGCTTGCCAGTGCCGGTCAGCTTGAAGCGCTTCTTAGCACCGCTGTGGGTCTTCATCTTCGGCATGGGAACCGATCTCCTTACGTATCCGCAGAATGAATCTGCAGTTCTTTCATGCGGCCGCCCCTGAGGAGCGGCTGCTGCTTTTCTTGCCGAGCGGAGGGAATGCCTCCCGCGGCGTGACTAGTTGGTCTTGGGTGCAGCCGGCTTCGGGGCAGCCTTGGGAGCTGCCGGCCTTGCCGTCGGCTTCGGAGCCGCAGGCTTGGCCATGGGCTTCGGCACCGGAACAGCACCCGGCTTGGGGGCTGCCGGAACAACCGGCTTCGGAACTGCCTGCTCAGTAGCGGGGGCCTCGGGAGCCTTTACCGGCGCCGGAGCGGCTACGGGAGCAGCTTCGGCCACGGGGGCTTCCTCGACAGGAGCTTCCTCAGCGGGCGCTTCTTCAGCAACTACCTCTTCGGCTGCTTCTTCCTCGACCGCTTCGGGTGCGGTTTCCGGTGCTGCAGCTTCCGTTGCCGCGGTTTCCTCGGCCGGGGTTCCTTCAGGCTGGTTCAGGAGTTCCGCCGGGAGCAGGTCTCCAAGAGACTGGGTCAACGGAGCTTCTCCACCCGAGACGTCGATCCGCGCCGCGGCCTTGGCTTCATTCTGCGCCTTGGCCTCTGCGCGCTGCGCCGCACGGCGGGCCTCCGCCTTGGCCTCAGCCTTGTTCTTCAACGGCCCGATCACCATGACCATGTTGCGGCCATCGATGCGCGGGCTGGACTCGATCACACCAACTTCGGCGACGTCCTCGGCGAAGCGCTGCAACAAGCGGATGCCCATCTCGGGGCGCTGCTGCTCACGTCCACGGAACTGGATCATGGCCTTCACTTTGTCTCCGGCACCCAGGAACCGAAGCGCATGGCCGCGCTTGGTCTCGTAGTCATGGGTGTCGATCTTCAGGCGGAAGCGGATTTCCTTGAGAACCGTGTTGGTCTGGTTCTTGCGGGCCTCGCGGGCTTTGACAGCCGCTTCGTACTTGTACTTGCCAAAGTCCATCAGCTTGCACACCGGAGGCTTCGCCTGCGGTGCAACTTCAACAAGATCCAGATCAGCCTCGGCAGCCAAACGCAGGGCGTCCTCAATACGGACGATTCCTACCTGTTCGCCGGCAGGGCCGACCAAACGTACCTCGGGGACGCGGATACGCTCATTGATTCTTGGCTCGCTAATGTCAAAGCTCCTGGTGTTGTGATGAGTATTCCACCGGCAAATAGAGAAGGCCCCCAATTGCTGGCGCAATCGAAGGCCTCGAATGGCCGGACGACGCCCCTTCAAAGAGGGGCGTTCACGCCGTCCAAGGTGGCCTTGGGAGGCGTCCGACCAGATACCCGGCAACTTATATCCCTAGAGGGAAACGGCTGACGCGGGTGGGAGAGAACTCCGCTTGCAAACTGAAAGACAATTCTACAGAAAACAGGCCCCCGCCGCACATTAACGGTGGTGGCCCAGGAGTCTGGCTCAAATAGCGACTTCCAGTCGGTCTGTGTAAAGCTTACCAGCATGAGCACTTCAGACAGCAATTCCCTTGACAACGAGCCCCAGGGCGGCGACGCCGGAGTAAGCCAGCAGATCCGCGACATTTCGGAAGTTCCCGCGGTGGAGGTCATCACCACCGGTGCCGTCCACCTGATGAGTGCGGCGGCTGTCAAGGTCGGGCTCGCTGACGATCCCCATGCCGAGGAACTCAAGGACCTGGATGAAGCCCGCAAACTGATCACGGCCCTCGCCGGCCTGGTGACCGCCGCAGCGCCCGAGATCGGATCGCAGCATGCCGGCCCGTTGCGCGACGGCCTCCGCTCGCTCCAGCTCGCCTTCCGAGAGGCGTCCCTGATTCCGGACGCGCCAGGCAAGGGCCCAGGCGAAAAGTTCACGGGCCCCGTCAATTGAGATGCCCCGTCAACTGAGAGGCCCCGTCAACTGAGAGGCCTGTCAACTGAGAGAACCTGTCAAATGAGCGTCGCTTTCAACTGAACCGGCCCGCTCAACTGAACGGGCTCGCTCAACTGAACGGGCTCGCACCAATACTTCAACAGTATGGTCCGCCGCGGCGGGCCGGCCTGCTTTGGCCGGCCCGCCGTCGTCGTTCCTAGGCGCTTTCGTTGGCGGCGGCGGAGACCCGGCGGCGTCGCTGCTGGAGAACAAGCCCGGCGAGGCACAGCACCACGCCTGCCGCGCCCACCGCAACGAATCCCGCCCACGGGCCGACGCCGTCGATGAAAAGCCCCGCGAATGGCGAACCAAAAGCCACGCCGGCTGTCAGTGCGGAACCATACCAACCCATCGCTTCGCCACGCCGTTCCTCATCAACGATGTCCGCGACCAATTCCGAGGCGGCGGACAACACAGGCGCGCAGAGAACGCCGGGCAAGAGGGACAACAGGGCCAAGGTCCACGTATCACCGGCGAAGCCCATGGGAATGGTGAGCGCAGCCATTCCCAGAAGGAGCAGAATCGGCGAGACCGGCCGGTGCATGGCCCCGTAGATGAGTCCACCTACCACCGAAGCCGCGCACCAAAAGAAGAAAACAACGCCGATTTCGCTTTGGTGGCCGCCGCGTTGCAGGACGGCTACAATCCCGACGTCGGTACCGCTCAGTACCATTCCGGAACCGGCGGCGACGGCAAACACTGCCGCGACCGCAGCCGTGAACCAGGTGAAGTTCCTCGTCACCCGGCCGCGCAGGCCGGCCTGCTGCGAAGCAGCCGGAACCATCTCGGAAGCGGCCTCCTGGAGGTGGGCCGGCGCCGAAGCCACCACCGCGGCCTCGGCCGCGTGGAGTTCGTCGGCGTCCCGATCAGCCGCTTGCGCGGCGTCGAGGACGTCCTCGCTGCGCGTGGGCGGATTGAACCAGAGGAGGAAAAGTCCGGCGGCTGACGTGCAGATTCCGACGACGGTCAACCCGAGTGCCGTGAAACCACTCGTGGCAACGACGGCACCCACCGCGGGACCGATCATGAAGACCACTTCGGTGGCTATCGAGTCCAACGCATAGGCGGAGCGGCGCTGCTCACCGGAAACAAGGACCCCGAGGGACTGCCGGATGACACTGAAAATGGGCAGCGTCAGCAGCCCGCCCACAAAGACGAGCGGGAGGATCCATTCGTAACTGACGTGCGGCACGATCGACCAGATGACCAGTTCGGACACCACCGACGGGATGAGCGCCCGTCGCAGGCCCACGGTATCTACGCGCCGTCCGCGCCACGGCGCGCCGATGGCGATGCCGATGGTGAAAACCGCCGCCGCGGCGCCTGCGGCCGCATACCCTTTGCCCAGCGTCAGCACGATATGCAGCGTGAGCAGGACTCCCGCCGCGGAGTGCGGTATGCGGGCAATCATCCCGACAATCAAGAGCCGCCGTACGGAAGCTATGGAAAGCATCTCTCGGTAGAGAGCGAAATTCACGTGCCAAGTCCCCCTGTCCTGCCGAAAGCAGGACAGGGGGGTTACCCCTGCGCCTTCGGCTACTGTGCCGCCCGCTGCAGGCTGACCTCGATCGAGTCAACCCGCTCGGCGAACAATTCGTTCTGCGCCCAACGTCCGTTCAGCCCGGATACCAGCTCTTGGACCCCGGCGGCGTCAAGGCCGTCTTCGAGGTAGAGCACCACGCGCAGTTCGGGCCCTGGTCCGCCGCCCGCCATGGTCGATCCCCCCGCCGTGCGAGCGGCGACACCCGAGCCCGGCAGAACCGCGATCCGCCGTACTGCCGGGTATGCACCGGCCAAGGAATTGAGAGCAGACTCCAGTTCATCATCAAGGTACGACGGCGTCCAGTCCTGCTGCTGTGCAAGTGACCACATCGCCGGGCGGCGCACCACGAAGGTGACATCCGAACCGGGATCGAGGACAAGAAGCTGCGCTCCCTCCGAAACGGCGGACAGCGCCGCCCGGGCTGCATAGACGGCCACGGGACGGGCGTCCGGGTGCCAGGCTTCCAAGGCCGCGGCCGAGGTGAAGGCCGGCATCGCGGTCCTGCCGTCAGGAGCAGTCAGAGTCACCAGGGCCATATCCGCCTGCTTGTCGGCATGGAGTCCGTCGACCCCTTCGGCTTCCTCGGCGAGTTGCGCCACCACGGGGACGAAGACACGGGCGGTGGCCAAGGAAGCGACGACCCCGGCTTCGGTCCCCTCGCCGGCAAGTAAGGCCCCGACGGCGGCAAGGTAGCCGGCGTCGGCGGTTCCGTCGTCGTCCTCGAAATTGTGGATTTTTCCCGCGTCACCGCTCAGGTCCCGGCCCGACCACGGCTGCCCCGCGGAGTCGCCGGTTCCCCCGGCCCCCGCGAGGGCTGCAGCGATGTGGCCCGGCAACGCACGGTACGGACGACCCGTAGCTTCGGGTGCGGCCGATTCGGATGGCTGCGCTTCGTGGGACATCAGCGGCGGCCGGCTACGTCCAGGGCTTCCGGGAGGGTGAAGGCGCCGGCGTAAAGCGCCTTGCCCACGATCGCTCCCTCGACGCCGAGCGGAACAAGCTCCCGCAGTGCGCGGAGGTCCTCAAGGCTCGAAATCCCACCGGACGCGACCACTGGCTTACCGGTCTTTTCGACCATCTGGCGGAGCAAATCGACGTTGGGTCCCTGAAGCGTCCCGTCCTTCGTGACGTCAGTGACCACGTACCGTGCGCAGCCCGCGTCTTCCAGGCGCGCAAGAACCTCCCAGAGGTCTCCGCCTTCCTTGGTCCAGCCGCGGCCAGCGAGGGTGGTGCCACGGACGTCAAGCCCGACGGCGATCTTGTCACCGAAGCGCGCGATCGCACGACGGGTCCATTCCGGGTTCTCAAGGGCCGCCGTTCCGAGGTTCACGCGGGCAACTCCCAGCTCCAGGGCGCGCTCGAGGGATTCGTCGTCCCGGAGTCCGCCGGAGAGCTCAACCTTCAACGTGAGCTGGGAGACAACTTCGCTGATGAGGTCCGCGTTGTTACCCCGGCCAAAAGCGGCGTCGAGGTCTACCATGTGGACCCATTCCGCGCCGGCTTCCTGCCAGTTAAGCGCGGCTTCGAGCGGGGTGCCGTAGCTGGTTTCGGAACCGGCTTCGCCTTGCAGGAGGCGCACCGCCTGGCCGTCAACGATGTCGACGGCAGGCAGGAGTTCCAATACGGGCTGTTCGGTGGTCATTGAAGTCCTTGAGGTTGTGGGGCGGGCAGTGCCATCGCTCCGCGGGCTATTTGCCTGGAAGGGTGAAAAGGTAGGCCGCGAGCAGTGCCAGGCCCGCGAGTACGTAGAAGGAAATGGAAACCCACGCGGGGCGCCTCTGCTGATGGAACGAGATTCCGCCACCCACCAACAGGCCGGCAGCACCCATGAAAATTACGGACCACATCTAGGAAGCGGCCTCCGGCACCGGCGGGTGCGGACGGAGGCTTTCGACCCAATTGCGCAGGAGCCGGGCACCGGCGTCGCCGGACTTTTCCGGGTGGAACTGGGTAGCGCACAGCGGACCGTTTTCCACTGCGGCAATGAAGGGTGCGCCGTGTTCGGACCAGGTGACCTTCGGCGGGGCCATCCTGGGCTGGGCGACGTCGAACTCCCACTTCTGCACGCCATATGAGTGCACGAAATAAAAGCGCTCGTGCTCAACACCGGCGAACAACGTGGATCCTTCCGGCACGTCCACCGTATTCCAGCCCATGTGCGGGACCACAGGCGCAGGAAGCAGTTCCACCTTGCCGGGCCACTCTCCCATGCCTTCGGCCTCGGTGCCGTGCTCGACTCCGGCTTCGAAGAACACCTGGAGGCCGACGCAGATGCCAAGGACCGGGCGGCCGCCGGCAATGCGACGACCAATCAACCGGACAGCGTCAACCGCCTTGAGCTCGCGCATGACGGTTTCAAACGCGCCGACTCCGGGCACCAGGAGCCCGTCTGCGTTCAGGACATCTTCCGGCTTCGCGCTGAGCGTGACTTCCGCTCCGGCCCGTTCCAGCGCCCGGACGGCCGAGCGGACATTCCCCGAGCCGTAATCCAAGACAGTAACGGTCGGCTTGCCTTCGGCCGAAACGATCCGGCCCGCGGCCTTCGGATCCACGATGGCTCCGTCCTTGAGGATCTGCGCGCTCATAGGGCGCCCTTCGTGGACGGAATGCCTTCGACCCGCGGGTCGGACTCGACGGCGGAGCGAAGCGCCCTGGCAAACGCCTTGAACTGGGCTTCGACGATGTGGTGCGGATCCCTGCCTGCCAGAACGTTCATGTGGAGGCAGATCCCAGCATGGAGCGTGATGGCCTCGAAGACATGGCGGGTGAGCGAGCCTGTGAAGTGGCCGCCGATCAAGTGGTACTCCTGACCGGCGGGCTCGCCGCCGTGCACCAGGTAGGGACGACCGGAGACGTCGACGACGGCGTGCGCCAGTGCTTCGTCCAACGGCACGGTTGCCTCGCCGAAGCGGCGGATCCCGGCTTTGTTGCCCAGGGCGGTTCGAAGTACTTCGCCGAACGTGATGGCCACGTCTTCCACTGTGTGGTGGGCGTCAATGTGGGTATCGCCGGTGGCCTTGACGGTCATGTCGATGAGCGAGTGCTTGCAGAGCGCCGTCAGCATATGGTCGTAGAACGGCACCGAGGTGCTGATGTCCGAGACTCCGGTGCCGTCGAGGTTGATCTCAACCAGGACCGAAGACTCGCTGGTGGTGCGTTCCATGCGTGCTGTACGGGCGGCCGCCGTGCCGGCGCCGTTTTCGCTCATTCGTATTTCCTTTGGAGGCAGGAGGGAAAGGTCAGGTTCAAGTCTAGGCCGGGCCGGAAAGCTGCCCGTCCACCAAGGCTTCGAGCGCCTCAAGGAAGGCGGTGGTTTCCGGCTCGGTGCCGGCAGTGACGCGCAGGTGGCCCGGAATGCCGACGTCGCGGATGAGGACTCCACGATCCAGCAGGCCTTGCCACAATGCGTGCGGGTTTCCGACTCCGCCGAAGAACACATAGTTGGAGTCCGAGGCCGCGGGCGTGAAGCCCAGGCGGGTCAGCTCGCTGACGATGCGGTCGCGCTGGACCTTGATGTCTTCGACGTCGGCCATGAGGGCCTCGCGGTGGTGAAGTGCAGCCAGCGCAGTGGCTTGGGTGATAGCCGACAGGTGGTACGGGAGCCGCACCAGGCGGATCGCGTCGGCAACTTCGGGCGCTGCGGCCATGTAGCCGATCCGGGCGCCGGCCAAGGCGAAAGCTTTGCTCATGGTCCGCGAAACGATAAGCCGCTCGCGGCCGGGAAGAAGCGTCAGGGCACTCGGGGTGCCGTCGTGGGCAAACTCGTGGTACGCCTCGTCGACAATGACAATGGCCTGGCTGGCCTCGCCCGCCTCGTACACAGCCTCCACGACGTCCAGGCCAAGGCCGGTACCGGTCGGATTGTTCGGCGAGCACAAGAACACGACGTTCGGCTGGAGTTCGCGGACCTGCGCGGCCGCGGACTCGGCATCAAGGCCGTAGTCATCGGCACGGACGCCGGCAATGTACTCAGTATCCGTTCCACTGGCCAGCAGGGGGTACATGGAGTACGTCGGGGGGAAGCCGAGGGCGGTACGTCCGGGGCCACCGAAAGCCTGGAGGATCTGTTGCAGCACTTCGTTCGAGCCATTGGCCGCCCAGATATTGTCCGCAACAAGTCCGTGCCCCAGATACTCAGCCAAGGCCTCACGGAGCTCGGTGAACTCACGGTCCGGGTAGCGGTTCAGCCCGGTGGCGGCTTCCGCGACTGCCGCGGTGATGGCCGCCTGGACATCAGCGGGCACGCCATGAGTGTTCTCATTGACATTGAGCAGGATCGGAACATCAAGCTGCGGGGCGCCATAAGGGCTCAGGCCTCGAAGGTTGGTCCGGAGGGGAAGTCGGTCAAGTCGCTCAAGCTGCTCACTCACCATGACAGTTTAAGGGGCGTCGGCTGTGCCCTGAAACTGTGACGGCGCGGGCGCCGTTCCCGACCCGGACCGGAACGCGTCATGCGGACGGAACGAACAAGCGCCGGCCGGGGGCGATGCGACCGTCGAGCAGGTTGTTCAACTGGATGATTTCTGCGACGACCTCCCTCGGATCCCGGCTCGGCGCGACCACTCCGGCGATCCCCCACAGCGACTGGCCCGCCTGGACCGTGACACTCACCGTATTAGTGGGCTGCAGTTCGGTTACCGAATCCGACGCCTTGGCGGGCGAATTCAGGAATCCCCCCATGCTGAGCAGCACTGCGACCAAGAGCATCGCCGGCACGCCGAAGATGACCATGCGGCCCCTGCGGGTCAGGTGGAGCCTGCCCACGGCTTCGGCACTGCCGGAAACGTGGACGGTGGAGATTGCGGTCATGAGCTGGGCCCTTCTGAACAATTGCCGTCCGGAGCTCCGGAGCGCGGCAGCCAATTCTTGCCTTCAGTGAGTGCCGCCGGCCCTGGCATTCGTCAACGTTTTCGAACGATTGATCGAAAACCTGGGCTTCACGGTCCTCTTTAGAACACATATTCGAACTTTGCTACGACATTTTTAGCACTTATCAACGAACGGTGTCGAGACTCGCTAGAACAAATGTTTGATAAACACCTGCGCCTGCCCTACGTTTGAGGGAAGGAAAGGCACTGATTCAGTGCATCAGGAGGGTCTGACATTTTCAGGCCACGGATCCCGTCAGGCGCTCCAGCGCGGACCGGACGCAACAGAAGGGCGTTGGCGAACATGGCAGCGAAAGCCACCGGCAGCGGGTCCGCTGCAGCGCGGAGCCAGCAGCCGCAAAAGTCTCCCAAGAGCCTGACTGTCCGCCAGAAGAAGATCCTGGAGACCATCCAACGTTCGGTGAATGATCACGGCTACCCGCCGTCGATGCGCGAAATCGGTGACACGGTAGGCTTGGCCAGCCTTTCAAGCGTCACGCACCAGTTGTCCCAGCTTGAGAAGCTCGGATACCTTCGCCGGGACCCCAAGCGTCCGCGCGCAATGGAAGTCCTGATGCCGTTGACTCTGGACGGCGGCGCGCAAATACCTGGCGTCGAAGCGCCGGCAACGCTCCGCAGTACGGGCGGACTGGCCGTTACGGAACTCGCGAGTGCGAGCGATACCGCCATGGTGCCGCTCGTCGGCCGCATTGCCGCCGGTGGCCCCATCCTGGCCGACCAGACCGTGGAAGACGTCCTTCCCTTGCCCCGCCAGCTCGTGGGGCACGGCGAGCTCTTCATGTTGAAGGTTGCCGGTGATTCAATGATCGACGCAGCCATCTGCAACGGCGACTGGGTAGTGGTCCGGCGTCAGAACGATGCTGTGAACGGCGACATCGTGGCCGCCCTCCTCGACGACGAAGCCACGGTGAAGACGTTCCGCCAGCGGGACGGCCACACCTGGCTGCTGCCGCAAAACACCCAATACGAACCTATACTGGGCGACCAAGCCACCATCATGGGCAAAGTGGTCTCGGTCCTGAGGTCGCTCTAGCCGGCAGCAAGCCGCTCAAGCGCGCCAAGTACCACGGAACGGTCCGTGGTTGTCCAGAAAGGCGGCAGCGCGGCCCGGAGGTATCCGCCGTATCGTTCCGTGGAAAGCCTGGAATCCAAGACGGCCACCACCCCTTTGTCCCCCGTTGATCGGATAAGGCGCCCGGCTCCTTGGGCCAGGCGGATAGCCGCGTGGGTTGCGGAAACCGCCATGAAGCCGTTGCCTCCCGCCTGCGCCACTGCACGCGACCGGGCCGTCATCAACGGATCGTCCGGGCGGGGAAACGGAATCCTGTCAATCACAACGAGCCTGCATGAACCGCCGGGAACATCCACGCCTTGCCACAGCGACATGGTGCCGAACAAACAGGTGTCCTTTTCGTCGGCGAATTGCTTGACGAGCGCAGCCATGGTGGATTCGCCCTGGCAGAGGATGGGGACATCCAGCCGGGAACGCATTTCCTCGGCGGCCTCCTCTGCGGCGCGCCGGGAAGAAAAGAGGCACAAGGCTCCTCCTCCGGAAGCCCTGATGAGGCCTTCGAGCTCATCGAGGGCCTCAGGCGAGCTGCCCCTTCCGGGTTTGGGCAAGTGCTTGGCCACATAGAGCATGCCTTGCTTCGGGTAATCGAAGGGGGAACCGACGTCGATGCCGGTCCAGCTCGGAGCGCCCTGGCCGCTCAGTCCCAGTCCTCCGGCTGTAGCGTCGAAGGCCGAACCGATGGCCAATGTTGCCGAAGTGAGTACAACTGTGTGGCCCGCGAATAGCCCGTCACGCAGCCGACCGGCCACGCTGAGCGGGGCAATGTTGATGAGCGCAGGCGAAAACTCGTCGGGAGCGGAGTAGCCCTGTTGCGGGTCGAAAGTACTGCTTCGCGAAAACCACACGACTTCCTTGTTTTCCCGTGCGCTCAGCAAGCGTTCGCAGAGTTCGAGGATCAGCATCAGTCGTGAGCGCGCAAGCTGCCGTCCGCCGTCGACCGCGTTTGAAGAGTCGCCCTTCGAATCTGAAAGGGCCGCGCGGCACGCCTCCCGCAATTGGTCCACGCAATCAAGCTGCTCGTCGTTAAGTCCGTTGGGCAGCAGCCCGGACGGGGCACTGGCAATCGCGAGTTCCAAACGGTCAGCAGCCGCGTTCAGCGCGTCCACCGTGATGGCCGTGTGTTTCCGTGCGCTCGACGCAGCGGCATGGACCATTGCGACAGATAGCTGGCCGGACACCGCCCCGGTTACCCGGTCCTGGAGTTCGTGCGCTTCGTCAACAACCACGACGTCGTACTCGGGAAGCACAGCCAAGCCTTCGAAGGCGCTGACGGCGAGCATTGCATGGTTGGTGACCACGACGTCGGATTCGGCGGCACGATGCCGGGCCAATTCGCTGAAGCATTCCTCGGCCATGGGGCACTTCTGCGCTCCGAGGCACTCCATGGACGTGACTGAAACTTGGCGCCACGCCCGGTCCGTAACTCCGGGCATGAGTTCGTCGCGATCCCCCGTAGCGGTCTTCGCAGCCCACTCCCGAAGCCGCAGCACTTCCTTGCCAAGTTGCGAGGACGGTCCGCCGATGGCCGCGGCGAGATGCGGAACGCTCGTGTCCTCGCCGAGCGAAAACAACTGCCCTTCAGCTGGCTCCTCGCTTGGAAAGCCGCCTTCCAGCTTGTGCAAGCACGCGTAGTTTGCCCGGCCCTTGACGAGCGCCACGCTGACCGGGCGCTCCAGCTCCGGGTTGATGGTTTCCAGGAGCCGGGGCAAGTCCCGGCCAACGATCTGCGACTGGAGTGCGAGCGTGGCCGTGGACACGAGCGCGGGTTTGTTGCTCTCCATCGCGTGCGCAATCAGGGGTATCAAGTACGCCAGGGATTTACCCGTGCCCGTGCCCGCCTGCACCAGGAGGTGCTCGCCAGTCTCGATTGCCCGAGCCACGTGCAGGGCCATTTGGTGCTGGCCTTCACGGTTCTGCCCACCCATGCCGGCGACCGCCTTATCAAGGAGTTCGAGGGCGGTCCGTTCCCCCACGGTCCCGCCCCGCTCCCCCGTCTCCGGCTCAATCATTGTTGGCGAACGACTCCAGTTCGGCTGCCAGGTTCTCGTGGACCATCGCGACCACGCGCGTGCCTTCTTCCTCATGCTCGAGGCTGAGGATTTCGGAATCGCTGTTGTGCAGCTTGTTGATAAGCTCGCCCCGGCTGTACGGAATCAAGACTTCAAGCCGCACGCCCGGCCGGGGAATTGCCGTGCTGATGGCTCCCAGGAGTTCCGCAATGCCTTGCCCCGTCCTGGTGGACACCACCACGTGGCGCGGTTCCTTTTGCTTGAGCCGCTCCACGACGAAGGGATCTGCCACGTCCGCCTTGTTCAAGACGATGATTTCCGGGATTTTCCGGGCGTCGACTTCGCTGAACACCGAGCGCACCGCGGCGATCTGGCCTTCCGGGTCCGGGTGTGAAGCATCCACGACGTGCAAGATGAGGTCGGCGTCTGCCACTTCTTCGAGCGTGGAACGGAAAGCCTCCACGAGCTGTGTGGGCAGCGAGCGGACGAAGCCGACCGTGTCGGAGAGGGTGTAGCCGATCCCGTCCGGAGTTTGCGCCTTACGGACGGTGGGGTCCAAGGTAGCGAACAAGGCGTTCTCCACGAGTACCCCGGCATCCGTGAGGCGGTTGAGCAGCGAGGACTTTCCGGCGTTCGTGTAGCCGGCGATCGCGACGGAAGGAACGGCATTACGACGGCGGTTGGCCCGTTTGGTCTCGCGGGCGGGCTTCATCGCGGCGATTTCGCGCCGAAGCTTCGCCATGCGGGTCCGGATGCGGCGACGGTCCAGTTCGATCTTCGTCTCACCAGGGCCACGGGAACCCATGCCTGCACCGGCCCCGCCCACTTGGCCACCGGCCTGGCGGGACATGGACTCGCCCCAACCACGGAGTCGAGGCAGCAGGTACTCGAGCTGAGCGAGCTCGACTTGCGCCTTGCCCTCCCGGCTCTTTGCGTGCTGGGCAAAGATGTCGAGGATCAACGTGGTGCGGTCCACCACCTTCACCTTGACGATGTCCTCCAGCCCACGGCGTTGGGACGGCGCGAGCTCCGTATCCACCACTACGGTGTCCGCGCCGGTGGACATCACGATGTCCTTGAGTTCCTGGGCCTTTCCAGAGCCGAGGAATGTTCCGGGGTCCGGCTTCATGCGGCGCTGGACGATTCCGTCCAGCACTTCCGACCCTGCCGTTTCGGCCAACGCGGCGAGTTCCCTCAACGAGTTCTCAGCGTCGGCCAGTGTGCCCTCGGTCCAGAGGCCGGCAAGGACCACCCGTTCAAGGCGGAGTTGCCGATATTCGACTTCGGTGACGTCTTCAAGTTCCGTCGAGAGCCCTGCCGTGCGGCGCAAGGCCCGCCTTTCAGCGAGGTCTTCCTGCTCGCCGTCGTAGGCGCTGTGCTCTTCGTCCAGGTGGGAAATCGCCTGGGCTTTGCCGAACACGCCTCTCTGTGCGTCGCGCTCCTGCGTCGTGGCAGGTGCGTCCTTGGAGAGAATCCGGTCGATAACCGCCTGGATTTCTTCAGGACTCATGTCCTGGGCGTCGGAATCGGGTCCGGTGTTCTTCTGCGTGGTCATGGTCTCCTTATGAAGGGTTCGGCATATCCAGAATAGTGCCGATTTGGGTCTGGTGGCGCGGAATTCGCGCTGGGCTGAGGCCTTGGCAAGCCTTGCGACGCCTAGGTGTCCATCCGGGACCGGATGCGTATGAGCTGGCTCAAATAAGCCAAATGCCCGAACGCGCACGGAACCGGTGGAAAGGTAGACGATCTGCTGAGTATCCGGGCAACCGCGGTTACCGGGAACGGTTATGCCAAGGCGGAATGGCACTGCCGGAAGGGCAGGCCTGCATCGCGGGCAATACCGACTGCGAAGAGTCGCTTACTCAAAGATCAAGAACATGGCTACTACGCTACCATCCGTTGTCAAACTGGCCTGCCGTCCGGCGCGGTTTCCCTTGCCTGCCGCTGGCCACTAATCTGGCAAGCTATGGAGTCTGCACACTATTTCAGCGCACAGCCCGCGGGGCCGTTCACCCGCAAGCCACTCACGGTGGAATTGGTTGGAGCCACCCGCCGCCTCCACACGTCAAGCGGAATTTTCAGCCCGGACGGCATCGATAAAGGGACGGCGATCCTGCTCGCGGACGTTCCGGCACCGACGCCGCAAGGAAACCTGCTGGACATCGGCTGTGGCTGGGGACCCATTGCGTTGACGATGGGCCTCATGGCTCCGCACGCAAAGGTCCACGCCGTGGACGTCAATGAGCGATGCGTGACCCTGACCAACGAGAACGCCGAGCTCCTTGAGCTCCGGAACGTCACCGCGAGCCTGCCGGACGACGTCGATCCCGCCATCATGTTCGACACCATCTGGTCCAACCCGCCCATCCGTATCGGCAAGGACGAACTCCACGGCCTCTTGCTGCGCTGGCTGCCGAGGCTTGCCCCGGGCGGCAACGCGTGGTTGGTAGTCCAGAAGAACCTCGGCTCGGACTCGCTTCAGCGCTGGATGGCCGACACCCTCGACGAGTCTTTCACCGTTACCCGGGAAAGCACCTCGAAGTCCTTCCGCATCCTGCGGGTCAGGAAAGCGAGCCGGTAGCCACAATCACGGCCGGGCCGCTGAGCTCGACGTGTTCCTTGCCCGTCTCGCCCCGGAAGAACCGGACGCCGACGACGCCGCCAGGTACGCTCACGCGCCACGTGTCCGGCGCGCCTTCTCCAGCCCAGTGACGGATCGCGACGGCGGCCGCGCACGCCCCGGTGCCGCACGATTGGGTTTCGCCGACGCCCCGTTCGTGGACGCGCATTGTGATGTGCCCTATGCCGTCATGCACCAGCGGCTCCGCCGGAACAACGAATTCGACGTTGGTTCCATTGACGGGTTTCGGATCCACCACGGGAGCTTTGAAGAGTTGCGTGGAATTGAGTTCCGAGAGCTCTGCCAACGCCACCACCGTGTGGGGGTTCCCCATGCTGACGGAAAGGCCAGGGCGGGCAACCTCCAGCCCTTCGGCGCTCACCAGGGAATCCATCGCTTTGCTGGTGGCGTCCTTGGGGAAAATGAACTCCCACGGGCCCATGTCCACCGCATAACCCTCGGCGGTGCGGACGATCTTCTTGATCCCGCCACGGGTCCCGATGGTCAGGGATTCCCCCGCTTCGAGGGAGGCGAGGCCCTGCTCGAGGAGGAAATGGACGAAGACGCGGACGCCGTTGCCGCACATTTCAGACAGCGAACCGTCGCCATTGCGATAGTCCATGAACCATTCCGCGGCAGGATCGGCCTCGAGCAGCAATCGCCCCTCGGGCAGGAAACGGGAAGGCACGGCCCGGATCAACCCGTCGCCGCCGATTCCGCGGTGGCGGTCGCAGAGGACAGCTACCTGTTCAGGAGAGATTTGGTGCGCGTCCTCGGCGTCGGCAATGAGGACAAAGTCGTTGCCGGTCCCATGTCCTTTGGAAAAGGTCAATCCGTGGAGTCCGGAAGCGGGCACGGCGCCGTCGGCGGCGGCAGGCTGCGGAGTGGAAGCGGCAAGGGTTTCGTCCATGGGTCAAGGCTACCTGCAGCGCGGGTTGCGCCTAAATCACCGGCACTTGGGCCTCGCATATTTCGATTGCCTTCGCCAGCAATCCCGGATCACGCCAATCGAGCCAGTGGATCCTCGGGTCTGCGCGGAACCAGGTGAGCTGGCGCCGGGCAAATTGCCGGGTAGCGACGATCGTTTCCCCGGCCGCTCCCTCGATGTCCGCCTCGCCGTCCAGGACCCGGAGGAACTGGGCATAGCCGAGCGCCCTGGAGGCAGTCTTTCCGCGCCGAAGGCCGACGGCATCCAGCCGGGAAACCTCGTCGAGGAGGCCTGCGTCGACCATCTTGTGGACCCGCTCCGCCAAACGGTCGCGCAAAACTGCGCGGTCGACGTCGAGCCCTATCTGTACGGCAGCTTGGAAGTACTCCCGGGTAGGCATGAAGGAACTGAACGGACGCCCGGTGAGCTCGAACACTTCCAACGCACGGATGACGCGGCGCGCATCGCCCAGCCGCTCGGCCGATACCGGGTCCACGGTCCGAAGCCGTTCCTGGAGGCGATGGAGACCCGTGGCTTCGTGTTCTTCTTCCAGTCGCTGCCGCACCTTGGAGTCGGTGCCGGGAAATTCAAGCACGTCCAGCGCCGCCCGGACATACAACCCGGAACCACCCACCAGGATGGCGCGCTTTCCCCGGCCCTGGATGTCATCGATAGCCGCCCGGCAATCTGCTTGGAACGCAGAGACGCTGGCCTCCTCGGTGACGTCCATGGTGTCCAGGAGATGGTGCGGGACTCCCCTGCGTTCGGCGACGCTGATCTTGGCCGTTCCGATGTCCATGCCACGGTAGAACTGCATGGCATCCGCGTTAATCACCTCGCCGTCGAGGGCAAGGGCGAGCTCGACGCCGAGATCGGATTTGCCCGATCCGGTGGGGCCGACGACGGCGATCACCGGCTTCGTGGCGGTGGGCCGGCCGGCGCGTGGTTGGGCCGTTCCCACGCTAGGCGCGTCGAACGGGAAGGGACGGCATGCCGAGTGAGACGCCCTTCGGGGAGCCGCTTCCCGGAGCCGGAACGCCGCACGAGTCAGCTTGCGAGCGGTCCCAAGCGTCTCCCGCGCGGGACCGCCGCAGGGTGTAGTCCGCCGTCGTTGCTGGATCCGACACGAGGTGGAAGGCCGCTGCTTCGGTGACGGTCACCGTGACGAAATCCCCGGGCCGCGGGACCTCGGCGCCTTCCGGCACCGAGAAGTGCACGAGTCGCTGGTCCTGGGAGCGACCGGACAGTCGGTGCGTTTCTTCGGCTTTGCGTCCCGATTGGGCGGTCACGAGAAGTTCGACCCTTCGGCCGATCTGCTTGGCGTTCTCCTCTGCCGCGATGCGGTCTTGAAGGGCGGTCAAACGCTCATAGCGTTCCTGGACGACGGCCTTGGGAAGCTGCTCCGGGAGTTCCGCGGCAGGGGTGCCCGGACGTTTGGAGTACTGGAAGGTGAAGGCCGAGGCGAATCGGGACTTCTCGACGACCTCAAGGGTGGCCTGGAAATCTTCTTCTGTCTCGCCGGGGAATCCCACGATGATGTCCGTGGTGATCGCGGCATTCGGGATCTTGTCACGGACCTTATCGAGGATCCCGAGGAACTTGGTGGAGCGGTACGAACGGCGCATGTCCTTGAGGACCTTGTCCGAGCCTGACTGCAGAGGCATGTGCAGCTGTGGCATGACGTTGGGCGTCTCAGCCATGGCGTCGATGACGTCGTCCGTAAATGCGGCCGGGTGCGGACTCGTGAAGCGTACCCGCTCAAGGCCCTCGATCTCGCCGCATGCCCGCAGGAGCTTAGAGAACGCCAAGCGGTCTCCGAATTCCACGCCGTACGAGTTCACGTTCTGCCCGAGCAGGGTTACCTCGACTGCGCCGTCGTCCACGAGCGCCTGGATTTCGGCGAGGATCTCGCCGGGACGACGGTCCTTCTCCTTGCCGCGCAGCGACGGCACGATGCAGAAAGTACAGGTGTTGTTGCAACCGACCGAGATGGATACCCAGCCCGAATACACGGAGTCCCGCTTGGTGGGCAGGGTGGAGGGGAAGACATCCAGCGATTCGAGGATTTCCAGCTGTGCCTCGTTGTTGTGGCGCGCCCGGTCAAGGAGCGCGGGCAACGCGCCCACGTTGTGGGTACCGAACACCGCGTCCACCCAAGGCGCTTTGCGCACAATGGTCTCACGGTCCTTCTGCGCCAGGCATCCGCCTACGGCGATCTGCATTCCCGGGTGGGCGGCCTTGACCTGCTTGAGTTCTCCGAGGTTTCCGTAAAGCTTGTTGTCCGCATTCTCGCGTACGGCGCACGTGTTGAAAACCACGACGTCGGCAACGACGCCGTCCGCGGGAACGTACCCGGCCTCTTCGAGGAGGCCGGCCATTCGCTCGGAGTCATGGACGTTCATTTGGCAACCGAAGGTCCGGACCTGATAGGTGCGCTGAACCGGTGCTGAATCTGGTGCCTGGGCTGGTGCTACGGAAGGAGAACTCACCAATATAGGGTAGCCCCTCGGACTAGTACCAGTTGAAGCCCATCTCGTGCTGCCACGCATTGCACGGTGAGCCGTATCGGTCGCGGATGTAGCCAAGGCCCCAGTCAATCTGGGTGCGGTAATTGCTCAGCCAGTCCGCTCCGGCAGAGTAATACTTATCCGGGGGCAAAGCCTGGGCAACTCCATACGCACCGCTGCTCGGGTTGGTGGCGTCGGTCATCCAACTGGATTCCTGCGTCCAGAGACGGAGCAGGCACTGCATCTGGTCCTGGCCCCAACCGTAGGCGCCGAGGCGTGACGAAGCGTATTGCTGGGCACCTGCGGGGTCGTTGTTGACTCCGCCCCCGCCGCCGGTGCCTGCACCCCCACCGCCAACGCCGGTTCCCACGACGTCGCCAACGCCACCACCCACGACCGGCGGATTCTGCTGGGCGTTGGAAGCTGCGGCCGCCGCGGCGGCGGCAGCTGCTGCCGCGGCTTGTTGTGCGGCTTCCCTCTTCGCTTCCTGGGCCGCTTGGTACGCCGCAAGGGCAACTTGGCCCTCTTGGTACTTCTGCGCCACAGCAGCGGAGGTGGACGTCAGGGAAGCAAGCTGCGCGACCATCGTCTTCCGTTGGCCATCCGTGGAGGCGACATTGTCCTCCGCAGCGCGCCTGGCGGCGTCAGCTGCCTGAGCCTTGGCTGCGGCGTCGGCGTCCAACTTCGCGAGTACGTCCTGGGCGGCCTTTTCCTGGGCGCTTGCCGCGTCCGAGGCCTGCGCGGCACTCAAGGCGTCCGCATGCAACTTGGCCGTGCGGTCCAACACCCGGTTAAGCAAGGCATAGCTTTGGATGTTGTCCGGCTCGACGGCTGCGTTCGCGAGGGACCAAGGCCCGGGATCGAACCCGCCGGACTCATAGGCCTTCGCCACAAGGGATGACGTGGCCTTCTTCAGGGAGTCCGACTTTGCCTTGGCTTGCTGGGACGCTTCTTCCAGTTTCTGCGTCACGGCTTCCTGGTGCTGCAACGCGGCGTGAGCCTGGGCGTACTCGGTGCCGGCTTTGATGGCCACGGCGCCCAGTTCGCCGGACTTCTGCTGAAGCCCGGTGAGCAATTGGTTGATGCGATCCACTTCAGCGCTGGCCGCGGCCTCGTTCCCTTGGGCTTGTTGTACTTCCGCCCAACTGGGATAGCCGGATGGCGGGCCATCGTCGTCAGCGGTCGCCGATCCGCCTTGCAAGAGGGAAGCCGCAACCAACGGCACAATGACCGCGGATAGGCGCCACGACAACGGTTTCACTGGACCTGACCTGCTTCCGACTCGGAACACTAGTCCAGAACCATAGTCCACAAGCCGTTGCGGACCTACGAACCAACACCGGGAAGAGCGATACTCACAGGGAGCTCTCAGATTCCGGCAGCTTCATCCAGAACATCATTGACGATTCGAAACGCCATTGATGGCTGGTAGCCCTTACGCGCGAGCATGGACGCCAAACGCCTGGCCTGCCTGTCCCGTTCAGCCCTGTCCGAAAGGTCCACTCCGGCCCGCAACCTGCGGGCAACCAGCTCTTTCGCCGAGTTCAACTCGTCGTCATCGCTGACCTGCGCCAAGGCCTCTTCCGCGGTCCCGGCGTCGATCCCCTTGTCTGCGAGTTCACGCCGCAATGCGCCCCGCGCCAGTTTCCTCGACTGCGCCCGGCTGCGGACCCACATTTCGGCGAAGTCCGCATCGTCCACCAAACCAACGTCCTCGAAGCGGTCGAGGACTGCTTCGGCCACGGCTTCCGGGACGTTACGTTCGGCGAGTTTGCGAGACAGTTGGAGCCTGCTCTTCGGCGAGTTGGTCAGTTGGCGAAGCACAATCGCCCTGGCCACTGCTTCCGGGTCAGGCTCCGGATCTGCCGCTACGGACGAATCCGGCGAAGGTCCCGAATATCGCTTGCGGCCCCGGCCGCTATCCGTCAACGGCCTTCAGCTTCGGCGACTCTTCGGCTTCGGCTGGTTTGACTCCGACGCCAAGTTTCTCCTTGATGAGCCGCTCGAGCTCCGCAGCCAACTCGGGGTTGTCCCGGAGGAAGCGGCGGGAGTTCTCCATGCCTTGGCCCAACTGGTCTCCGTCGTAGGTGAACCACGAACCGGACTTCTTGATGATTCCGTGCTCGACACCCATGTCGATGATGCCGCCCTCGCGGGAAATACCTTGGCCGTAGATGATGTCGAACTCGGCAACCTTGAAGGGCGGAGCCATCTTGTTCTTGACGATCTTGGCCTTGGTGCGGTTACCGACCGAATCCGAGCCTTCCTTGAGCGTCTGGATACGGCGGACATCGATGCGGACCGAAGCGTAGAACTTCAGCGCCTTACCACCCGTGGTGGTCTCCGGAGAGCCGAAGAAGACGCCGATCTTCTCACGAAGCTGGTTGATGAAGATCGCGGTGGTCTTGGTCTGGCTCAAACGACCGGTGATCTTACGCAAAGCCTGGCTCATGAGCCTCGCTTGGAGGCCCACGTGGGAATCGCCCATCTCGCCTTCGATTTCCGCGCGGGGCACCAGGGCGGCGACCGAGTCAATCACAACGATGTCCAAGGATCCGGACCCGACCAGCATGTCCATGATTTCCAATGCCTGCTCACCCGTATCCGGCTGGGAAACCAAAAGGGCGTCGGTGTCCACGCCAAGCTTTGCGGCGTAGTCGGGATCGAGGGCGTGCTCGGCGTCGATGAAGGCCGCAATCCCGCCATTGCGTTGCGCGTTGGCGACGGCATGCAAAGCCACGGTGGTCTTACCGGAAGATTCCGGACCGTAGATCTCCACGACGCGCCCACGCGGCAGTCCGCCAATGCCCAAAGCGACATCCAACGCGATGGAACCGGTGGGGATGACTTCAATGGGGGCCCGGGTATCGTCCCCCAGGCGCATGATGGAGCCTTTGCCGAATTGCTTGTCGATCTGGGCAAGCGCCGCTTCGAGCGCCTTCTCGCGATCCTGATTTGCCGCCATGGTTCACACCTCTGATGCTTTCTCGCTGTGGACTGGCCTGACCGGCCTTTTCCTGTCTCACTTGACGCTATTACGAGCCACCGACAATATTGCGTGCGACTTTGTGTATGTGGAAAACCACTGCGGCCAAATGGCTGGAATGCGCTCCGTCAGGATCAAAAATTCCTCTGTAAGGAGCATAGTCCCATCCGAACAGATATTCGAACAATTGGGGGCGTGTCGTCGGGAGGCCAAGGCTCAGTACGCCGCGCGTCCCCCCTCCGAGGGCTTGATATCGCGTCCGAGCCGGCGTTCGGCAGGAACGTCCTGCACATCGCACAAGGCGAGCCAGACGTCGCGGGGGTTGTATCCCGCCGACAACGCGTCGTCCGCCGTGCGCCCGCCGACACCGGCTAATACTAGGGAGCTGCTGAGGACCCGGGAGTAGCCGGCCCCGAATTCATCGTCCATCAGCCGCCAGAAGTCACTGATCCGCACCAATAGAGTCTCTCATGGGGGCGGACCATAGAATGGTTGCCATGAGCAATACTCCCGACGACACGCCGGAAATGGTGGAGGCGGACGACGACGTCGATGCCGCCCTCCAGCAGGTGGAACACCAACTCAGCATGTTTTGGCGGCGTGCCAGGTCGCTGTCCTACCAGCTTTCGCGCCAAGTCCACCCGGACATGGAACCGGCCGCCTACGGTCTTCTGTCGATCATCCGGACGGAAGGTCCGATCCGCCTCACCGAGCTCGCGTCATGCATCGGCGTCGGAAAGCCTTCGGTAAGCCGGCAAGTGGCCTTCCTGGAGGGGATCGGCATGGTGTCCAAGGAAGCGGACCCCAAGGACGGACGTGCCCAGTCGATCCGGCTCACCGCCAAGGGCGAGGACAAAATGCACCAAGTCCAGGACGCGCGCCGCCAAGTGTTCCGGGAGCGGCTTGGCGAATGGCCCCTCAATGAAATCCAAACGCTCGCGGACTACATTGAACGCCTCAACGCCGCCTACGGCGAAGGAATCGGCAAGGACTAGCCCGCGGCTTCGAACCCGGCTCACAGATAATCGCATACACAACAAGAGAGGACCCCAAGTGAGGCCCTCTCTTGTCTTTAGGCTTCTCTCGCCTGCCGGCTGCCGCTTAGCGTGCGCCGGAGAGCATGCCCTGCGTAAAGTCGTCGTTCAATTCGGCGCTCAGTTCGCGGTCGAGGTCCCGACCGTAGCGCTGGGCGAATTCCTGCGGGACGGTGTCAGGGACAGCAACGCCCTCAGCGACGGCAACGCGGTCGCTGACTTCGCGCAGCATGCCGGACAGCGGGACATCCAAAGCCGAGCAAATCGAAGACAGCAACTCGGAAGAGGCTTCCTTCTGCCCGCGTTCTACCTCGCTGAGGTAGCCAAGCGAAACCCGGGCGCTGTGCGAGACTTCGCGGAGCGTGCGGCCCTGCCGCTGACGGACGTCGCGCAGAACATCACCAATCTCGTGGCGTAGTACGACCATTTTGCGCTCCTTCTGTTCGCTCGGTGCCTTTTCGGCCAAGCCCACATCCTTCCAGCGGACAACGCCGTTTACGGATACGGGCTGCTTAACCATCTGTATCGCCTTGCTCCCTCGTGAATCCGGTTCACTTCGCAGGTGGACCGGTTGTTTCTACATCCTAGGCGCCCCGGCCATTCCGAAGCGACACAATGTAACAACTATTGGGCCGCGTTTTTTGTTCCCGGCTACTTTACGTGCGGTAGGTCGGCCTGGACAAGGCATTCGAGGAGGCGTTCCAGCGCGGCCGACATCGCCTGTGCTCGGATGCCCGGGCGGTCCCCCTCGAACGAGTAGGCGTAGGCCACGCTGCCGTCCGCCGTCGCGATCCCGATGTAAACCGTTCCCACCGGTTTTCCGTCGTGTGCCAGGGGTCCGGCGACGCCGGTGGTAGACACTCCGACGTCGGCACCGCATGCGCGCCTCGCGCCGTCGGCCATCGCTGCCGCTACCCCGCCGTCGACGGAGCCGACAGCGCCAAGGAGATCGGCGGGCACGCCGAGGATTGCTGACTTCACGGAGTTCTGGTACGCCACCACGCCGCCCTGCAGCATGCCCGAGGCGCCGGGAGTATCGGCCAGGGTTGCTGCGACCAGGCCGGCCGTCAGGGATTCCGCCGTGGCCACGGTAAGGCCCTGCTTGATCGCGAGGACGACCGCGGATTCGGCGACTTCGCCGATGCTCCGGCTCATGCCCGGCTTCCGGCAGTGCGGAGCTTGATCGCCTCAATCACGTACTCGACGCCGGTCCACACCGTAATGGCGAGGGCGACGATCATGACCCAAAAAGCCACGATGACAAGCCACGGGGCAAACGAGTCCAAAGGAAGGATGTAGAGGAAGATCGCCACAGTCTGGATGACGGTCTTCAGCTTGCCTCCGCGCGAAGCGGGCATGACGCCGTAGCGGATCACGAAGAAGCGAAGCGCGGTGATGCCCCATTCGCGCACCAGGATGAGGATGGTGATCCACCAGGGCAACTCCCCCAACGCCGACAGGAGGACGAGCGCCGAACCGATGAGGAGCTTGTCAGCGATAGGGTCCGCGATCTTGCCGAAGTTGGTGATCAGGTTGCGGCTGCGGGCGATGTCGCCGTCGAGCTTGTCCGTGTAGATAGCCGCGGCGAAGGCGAGAACGGCTGCCCAGCGCCAGATGCCATGGTGACCGTTGTCCGCCAAAAGGAACCAGACGAAAAACGGAACCAGGACGATCCGGAGCATCGTCAGGATGTTGGGCAGGTTCCAGATACCGGAACTGCCCGCACCGGTATTGTTGGCCTCGGATGTAGTCACCCCTCTAGGCTACCGTCCGGTCAACGACCAAGCGTCTTCGCCGCCTTCGTCCCCGTCGTCTGCGCTGTCCGCTCCGTCATAGTACTCAGTGGCCTGCTTGCGGTTCTCGAGGTCGGCCGCCACCAGGTCCTCCGCGTAGCCTCCGACGGCGATATTCGCGTTCGCGTTCTCGCTCAGGGCCGCGGTGTGCGAATCGGGCGCGGCCGGCGCTTCAAGCCCCTTCATGGCCGCGAGGACCGGAGCGAGATCGTCCGGTTTGACCAGGACATCGCGGGCTTTGGATCCTTCCGAGGGTCCCACGACGCCGCGGGATTCAAGGAGGTCCATGAGCCTGCCTGCCTTTGCGAAGCCGACCCGCAGCTTGCGCTGCAGCATCGATGTGGAACCGAACTGGGTGGTAACCACGAGTTCGGTCGCTTGCAGCAAGACCTCGAGGTCGTCTCCGATGTCGTCGTCGATCTGCTTCTTGGGCGCTTCTGCCGCTACGTCCTCGCGGTACACGGCCTTGAGCTGGCCCTTGACGTGCTCCACGACGCGGTGGATTTCGGATTCCGAAACCCAGGCGCCCTGCACGCGCATGGCCTTCGACGCGCCCATGGGCAGGAACAGTGCATCACCTTGGCCGATGAGTTTTTCGGCGCCCGGCTGGTCGAGCACAACGCGGGAATCGGTGACCGAAGACGTGGCAAAGGCCATACGGGACGGCACGTTCGCCTTGATCAAGCCGGTGACGACGTCGACTGACGGCCGCTGCGTGGCGAGCACGAGGTGGATACCAGCCGCTCGGGCGAGCTGTGTGATGCGGACAATCGAGTCTTCGACGTCCCTCGGCGCGACCATCATGAGGTCTGCGAGTTCGTCGACAATCACCAGCAAGTACGGGTAGGGCTTGATAACGCGCTTCGAGTCGGGCGGCGGCACGACCTTGCCCGCACGGACGGCCTTGTTGAAGTCGTCGATGTGCTTGTACCCGTAGTTTGCGAGGTCGTCGTACCGGGCATCCATCTCGCGGACCACCCATTGGAGTGCCTCGGCAGCCTTCTTGGGGTTGGTGATGATGGGCGTGATCAGGTGCGGAACGCCCTCGTACGCCGTCAATTCCACGCGCTTGGGGTCGACCATCACCATGCGGACCTCGTCCGGGGTGGCACGCATGAGGATTGAGGTGATCATGGAGTTCACGAACGATGACTTACCGGCACCGGTGGCACCGGCAACAAGCATGTGAGGCATCTTGGCCAGGTTTGCCACGACGAATCCGCCTTCGACGTCCTTGCCGACGCCCATCACCATGGGGTGGTCCGTCCGCCGTGCGTTCTGGCTGCGCAGCACGTCGCCGAGGGATACTGTTTCGCGGTCCGTGTTCGGGATCTCGATACCGATCGCGGACTTTCCGGGGATAGGGCTGAGGATGCGGACATCGCTCGACGCCACGGCGTAGGAAATGTTCTTCGACAGGGCTGTGACGCGCTCCACTTTCGTGCCGGGCGCAAGCTCGATTTCGTAGCGGGTCACGGTGGGACCCCGGCTGAATCCGGTGACCGTGGCGTCGACATTGAACTGCTGCAAGGTGTCGGTCAGGGCGGCGACGACGGCGTCATTCGCTTCCGTCCGTTCCTTCGGCACCGAGCCGGGAGTCAGGTTGTCCGAGGACGGCAAGGTGTAGGTGACATCGCCCGCCAGCGAAAGTTGCTCGGTGCGCTGCGGGATAGGCGTGGGTGGCGGCTGCGGACTGACCGGCGCCGAAGGTACCGTAACGGGCGCGGTAGGGGCCGCGGCACCCACCACCGGGATCGCTTCGGTCGCATCGCCCGCAGGAGCCTTCCCAAGCCCCTGCGCAGCCTTGATCTTCTCGACGGCGATCTCGGCCTGCGTCGGGCGGCGAACGCCCGGCGGCACCGACGGTGCGGCCTTTCCGGGAGCGGCGTCGTCGTCGACAATTGCGTGCTCGAATGCTTCGTCGCCGACGTAGCCCTCAAGCCCGGTGCCGTCGTCGTCCTTGCCGAAGAGCCGCTTGCGGCGCTTCTTCTTCGGCGCATCCACGGCGTCGTTCTCGTAGAGGTAGCTGCGGTCGTGGGAATCGCCGGACTTCCCCTCGGCGTCCATGAGGTCAACGCCCATGAGGTGCTCGTACGCTTCGCGGATGCGGCGCGGAATGGCGCCGAACGGCGTCGCGGTCACGATCAGGACGGAAACAAACGCCAAGGCGCCGTAGACGATCACGGGAACCACAGGGTGGATGGCGGCAAGGGGCGATGCGGCAAGGAAGCCGACCATTCCACCCGCACGGCGGAGGCCATCGAATCCATCGGCCACCGTCGGTTGGCCGCCAAAGATGTGGGCCAGCCCTGTCCCGGCGACCGCCATGACCAGAAAACCGATACCGACGCGGTTATTGCCCCGGACATCCCACGGCTGCCGGAACAGACGGAACGCGCACACGAAAAGCATGAACGGCAAAAGCAGGGATATCCAGCCGAAGGTTCCGTTCAGGATGCTGTAGACGATATCCGGGAACCAGCCTTTGAATCCCCACCACGCAAACGTCGCGATGAAAACCCCGAGCGCGAGGTTGAAGAGTGCTGCGCCGTCCCGGCGGTCGGCGGGGTCGAGGTCGCTGACGTCGTGGCCGATCCGCCGGACTCCCGCACCAACCACGTGGCCGATCCCCTGCCACACGCCGGCAAGGGCCCGGAGGGCCCAGGGTTGTTGGGGTTCGACGGCGGCGGCTTGCTTGCCGCGGGCCGTAGTAGTGCCGCTCCTGCCGGACTTCGCCGGAGTGCGACTCCCGCTTGAACCGCCGGATTTGCTGTTGGAGCTGCCTCTAGGCGCGGAGGAAGTACGAGTCGCCATATTTGCCACGCTACCCCAGAACGGCTTGCATGCCGCGGATTTGAGGGGCGCCGGCAGCCATGTTGCCGTGCCCGCGTGCTTGGCTCACCGTCCGCCAAAGCCCGGATGCGGCAACGGCTGGACCATCTCTTTCGAGTCGGTCCAGCCGTTGCCGGGTTGCCCTGCGCCTGGCCGGGCTACGCTTCCAGGACCAGCGGGATGATCATCGGACGCCGGCGGAGCTTGCGGTTGACCCACGTGCCGATGACTCGCCGCACCACTTGCTGGAGCTGGTGGTTGGTGTGGTCCGAGTGGTGCAGGACGGCGTCTTCCAAGGCGGCGTTGATCTTGGGAATGATCTCGTCGAACACGGAGTCGTCCTCGGCAACGCCGCGGGCGTGGATCTCCGGACCGGAGACGATCTTGCCGGTGGTGCGGTTGATCACGGTGATGACCGAAATGAAGCCTTCGTCACCGAGGATCCTGCGATCCTTGAGGTCGGCGTCGGTGATTTCGCCCACGCTGGAGCCATCCACATAGACGAAGCCCACTTCCACTTGCCCCACGACGTTGGCCTTGTGGTCCCGGACGTCGATGACCGTGCCGTTATCGCTGAGGATGACGCGCTCCGCCGGGACGCCGGAGTCCTCCGCCAGCTTGCCGTTCGCAATGAGGTGCCTGGTTTCGCCGTGGACGGGCATCGCGTTCAAAGGCTTGAGGATGTTGTAGCAGTACAAGAGCTCACCGGCAGCCGCGTGTCCGGACACATGGACCTTGGCGTTGCCCTTGTGGACGACGTCGGCCCCCAGCTTGAGCAGCCCGTTGATGATCCGGTAGACGGCGTTTTCGTTGCCCGGGATAAGGCTCGAGGCCAGGATCACGGTATCGCCCTTGCCCACGACAACCCTGTGGTCGCCGTTGGCCATGCGGGACAGCGCGGCCATGGGCTCGCCCTGGGATCCGGTGGACATCAGGACCACGCGATGGTCAGGGAGGTCGTCGATGTTCTTGAGGTCCACGATGATTCCGGGCGGAACATCGAGGTAGCCAAGCTTCGCCGCGATCGCCATGTTGCGGACCATCGAGCGCCCCACGAAGGCGACGTTCCGGCCGTGCTTGGCTGCGGCGTCGAGGACCTGCTGGACGCGGTGCACGTGCGAAGAAAAGGAAGCAACGATGATGCGCTTCTTGGCCTGGCCGAAAAGCCGGTCCAAGGTGGGGCCGATTTCCTTTTCCGCAGTAGTGAAGCCGGGGACGTCCGCGTTGGTGGAATCGGCCATGAACAAGTCCACGCCCTCTTCGCCCAGCCGGGCGAAATGGCGGAGGTCCGTGATGCGACCATCCAGCGGCAACTGGTCCATCTTGAAGTCGCCCGTGTGCAGCACGTTGCCGCCTGCGGTCCGGATGAAGACAGCCAAGGCGTCCGGAATGGAGTGGTTGACGGCGACGAATTCGCATTCGAACGGGCCGAACTGCTCCACTTGGCCTTCGGTCACGGAGAGCGTGTACGGCTTGATGCGGTGTTCCTGGAGCTTGGCTTCGACGAGCGCAAGCGTCAATTGCGAACCCACCAAGGGCAAGTCCGGACGAAGGCGAAGCAGGTACGGGACAGCTCCGATATGGTCTTCGTGTCCGTGCGTCAGGACAATGGCGACGACGTCGTCCAGCCTGTCTTCGATGTAGGAGAAATCGGGCAGGATCAGGTCGACGCCCGGCTGGGTCTCTTCAGGGAAGAGCACGCCGCAGTCGACAACCAGGAGCTTGCCGTTGATTTCGAAAACAGCCATGTTTCGGCCGATTTCCCCCAGCCCGCCAAGGGGCACAATCCGGAGCGTTCCCTGCGGAAGTTTGGGCGGGGTGGCAAGTCCGGGAAGGGCGGTTTGGGTCATTATGCAGCTACTTTCCGGCGGAATTTCGTCTAGACAGTGAAGTCCATTCCGGCTTCCGCCAAGTCCTCGCGGATGATTGCGATCTCGGCGGCGTCCGGCTCCACGAGGGGCAAGCGGACTACCGAGTTCGGCAGGACTCCCTGCCATTTAAGAATTTGCTTCGCCGCAACGGCGCCTTGGACCCGGGTCATGGTTGCGCGGACCACGGGTTCCAGGTCGAAGTTGATCTTGCGGGCAGTACCGAGGTCATTGGCGTTGACGGCGTCGACGAGCTCGCGGAACTGGCGGGTGGCAACGTGAGTGGTGACGCCGATGAGGCCGACGGCTCCCAGCGCCATCCACTGAAGGGTCAGGCCGTCGTCGCCCGAGTAGAAGAGGAGGTCCGTTTCCCGCATGACCTGCGTGGCGGCGGCGAAATCGGCCTTGGCGTCCTTGACAGCGACGATATTCGGGTGGGCCGCCAAGCTGATCATGGTCTCGGGAGCGATCTGGATGGAGGAACGCCCGGGGATGTCGTAAAGCATGACGGGGAGGTCCGTGGCGGACGCAATGGTCTCGAAGTGGGCCCGGACGCCGGCCTGGCTCGGCTTGTTGTAGTAAGGCGTGACGATGAGAAGGCCGTCGACCCCGAGCTTCGCGGCTTCCTGGGACAAGTGCACCGAGTGCGCGGTGTCATTGGTGCCGGTACCGGCGATGATCGCGCAACGGTCCCCGACGGCGTCCTTGACCGCGCGGAACATTCCGAGGTTCTCGGCATCTGTGAGGGTGGAGGTCTCACCCGTGGTTCCTGTGACCACCAGGCCATCGCAGCCATCGTCAACGAGCTTCACGGCGAGCTCCGCGGCCTGCTTGTAGTCGACTTCGCCGTCCTTGGTGAACGGGGTGACCATGGCGGTCAGAAGGGTACCGAGGGCAGGGACGTTCGCGCGAGAGTCAGACATATGCAAAACGTTACCCTGTCAGCTGAGGGTTAGGAGAATAGGACCTCCGTGATTGTCGTCAAATTGATGGAAGTGAGAGCAAAGACTCAGGCCATCCGCTCCGGCGAGCAATACAACGCGACCGCCGCTTCGCGGAGCCGGTCAGCCCATGCCCCCAAACGCTGCGCGGCCCGGACGTAGTCGAACAGCTCGCCCGGCGTCAGCGACTCGAGATCCACCTCGGCGAGCCGCCGGGCCAGCTCAGCGCCTGCCGGTTGCTCGCCCAGGACCAAACCTTCCTTCCGCCATTGCACATCTTCCGGAGGCTCCCCCGCCACGAGTTGCCGGAAGAGAAAGTCCACGACACCCGGACTCATGGCCTTCATGGGTCCGTCCATCATGGATCCGTCCATCATGGGTCCGTCCAACATGGATCCGGCCAAGGCCCGCGGAGATGCATTCGGCCGCTTCGAAGGTTCGTTCATGCAGTCATGGTATTCGAACATATATTCGAATACAAGGCAGATGCGTCAGGGCCCTGCTATTCCCCCGCGGCGGTGGGCTGCGCACGGAACAACCGGACGGCGTCGCGCATTGACTCCCGAGCCCGCTTGCGGTCGCCCGCCGCGTCATAAGCGCAACTCAGCCGGAACCATGAGCGCCAATCCTCAGGCGCGGCTTCGGCTTCCACGCGGTACTTTTCGAACTCCGCGTCCGCGGCTGCGCGGACGATCCTGCCGCCCGGCGTCCGCGGGAGGTTGTCAACTGGAAGGCCGCCCTCGGCTTCGAGCACCTTGGCCATCTTTTCCGTGCGAGCGCCGAACAAGAGCTCGCGGATCAAGGCCCACGCGCCAATGATCGGGAGCACCAGGTAGCCGGCACCTATCCCCTTCGCCACGAGGCTCGGATCGCTCAGCAACAGGATGGAACGTTGGAAAGTCACCACCAAATAGAGGAGCAGCAACAAGGTGACCGCGCCAACCCAGATCTTGGTGCGGTTTTCCTTGAAGGCGTTCCATAGCGAAGCCATGCGGTTACAGCCCCAGGTCCAGGTAGCCGTCCAGGCCGACCGTGAGGCCGGGGTGGGACGCGACCTTCCGGAGCCCAAGCAGCACGCCCGGCATGAACGACGCCCGGTCGAAGGAATCGTGCCGGATGGTGAGCTGCTCACCCGGTCCGCCAAGGAGGACTTCCTGGTGGGCCACAAGGCCGCGCAACCGCACGCTGTGGACGCGGACACCGTCCACGTCGCATCCGCGTGCGCCTTCAAGCTCGGTGTCCGTGGCGTCGGGGCTTGCCGGCACTCCGGCCTCTGCGCGGGCGGCCGCAATGAGCTGGGCAGTCCGAACAGCCGTGCCCGAAGGCGCGTCCACCTTGTTCGGATGGTGGAGTTCGACGATCTCGACCGACTCGAAATACTTGGACGCCGTGGCCGCGAAGGCCGACGCAAGCACGGATCCAAGGGCGAAGTTCGGGGCAATGAGGACACCCGCGGCAGGGTTGGCCGCCAGCAACTCACGCAAGGCCTCGAGCCGTTCGGAATCCCATCCCGTGGTGCCGACAACCGCGTGCATGCCGTTCTCGACGGCGAAACGGACGTTCGCTTCCGTGCTGTCCGGCACGGTCAGGTCCACAACATACTTGGCACCGGCGTCGAGGAGGGCCTGGAGGGAGTCTCCGCGTCCGAGGGCGGCGACAAGCTTCATGTCAGCGGCCGCATCTACCGCCTTGACGGCTTCGATACCCATGCGCCCGTGGGCGCCCAGCACGGCAACAGCGAGTTGTTCGGTCATGCCTATAACCCTACCGTTGACGCAGGGATGGCTCGGAACGGTGCCGCTGCCCGGCCTCGGCTACTCGCCCGCGCCGACCCACTCCACTGTGCCGTCGCTGAAGAATTGCTCCTTCCAGATGGGCACCTGCGCTTTGATCCGGTCCACGAGCTCGGAGCACACCGCGAACGCCTGCCCGCGATGCGCGGCCGACACGGCGCAAACGAGAGCGGGATCGCCGATCTCCAGCATGCCCACCCGATGGGCCGCCCAGATGCGGACCGGTTGGGCCGCTTCGCCGGCGTGCTCGGCGACGAGTTGCGCCACGACGTCGGACATCACCTGGTGTGCCGTGGGATGGGCGCTGTAGCTCAGACGGTCAACCGGCTTGCCGCCGTCGTGGTTGCGGACGACGCCGCTGAAGCTCACCACCGCACCCGCGGTGTCCGACTCGACGGCCGCGATTGCTTGATCCACCGAAATCGGCTCGGCGCTCAGGACGGCCCTGACAACTTCGAAGTCTGTTTCAATGGTCATGATTTCCCTCCAACTGATCGCAAAGGTGGCCGATGACGGGGTCCAGGACGGCAAGGCCGTCCATGACGCCCTTGGGCGATCCCGGCAGGTTCACGATGAACGTCTTGCCAGCCGTACCGGCATGTCCGCGGCTCAGCATCGCCATGGGGGTCTTGGCGGCCCCGGCTCGGCGGATGCCTTCCATAAGGCCCGGAATTTCACGGTCGAGGAGCGGCAGCGTGACTTCCGGGGTGAGGTCGTCGGGGCTCAGTCCCGTGCCGCCGCTCGTAATCACGACGGCGGGTTCCTGGGTCAGGAGGGCGCGGATCGCCGCACCGACGGGCTCGCCATCGGGGACCACCATCACCGGGAACGTCTCGTAGCCGTGTTCGACCAGCCAATCCATGATCACCGGACCGGTTTTGTCCTCGTAGATTCCTGCCGCAGCCCGGTTGGAAGCGATCACGACGCCGGCCTTCCGCGGACCGCGGGCGGGCTCGCAGCCGCTCATGCCTTGGCTCCTTCGCCGGGAGTCCCGCCGTCGAGGTGCGTTCCGGAGTCGCGGTGCGTCCCGCCGTCGAGGGCATCCGCGCCGAGTGCCCAATCACCGCTCTTGCCGCCGCTCTTGGCCAGCACCTGGATCCCGCTGATGACGGCGTGCTTGTCAACGGCCTTGATCATGTCGTACACGCTGAGGGCCGCTACGGACGCGGCAGTCAGCGCTTCCATTTCCACGCCGGTGACGCCCCTGGTCTTGACCGACGCGAGCACGCCCACCGAATCCACGCCGAGTTCGAAGTCCACTGTGACCTTGGAAATCGGCAACGGATGGCACAGCGGGATGAGTTCCGGAGTTTTCTTGGCGGCCATGATTCCGGCGACACGCGCGACGGCTAGTGCATCGCCTTTCGGGAGCTCACCGGCTCCAAGAAGCGCGAGTACCTCGGCAGTGCTGTGGACGGTGGCAGTTGCGGTGGCCTCGCGTGTGGTCACGACCTTGGCGGAGACGTCCACCATCTGGGCTGTTCCATCGTGGCGCAAATGCGTCAGGGCACCGGGTCCGTCCTGGCGCGCCTGCGCCGTGGCGCCGGCGGGGTCTGGAGTGTTGTTCACAACATCCATACTTCCACCTCCGCCCCGGCCTCGAGTTCCGTGACGTCCTCGGGGACCTGGACCAGTGCATTCGAGTTGGCGAGCGCGTGGATGAGGTGGGATCCGGGTCCACCCTCCAAACGGACCGTGCCGTCAGGGAGCAGGGTGCCGCGGCGGACTTGGTGCTTTCCGGAGGGCGAGGTCAAGCGCTCCGTGAGGAGGGCCCTTAAGGCAATTCGCGCGGAGGGGCTGCCGAGCACGGCAGTGAGCGCGGGACGAAGGAACATTTCGAACGATACGAGACAACTCACAGGGTTGCCCGGAAACCCCAGGAAAGGCACGCCGTCGAAGGTGCCGATTCCTTGCGGGCCGCCAGGTTGCATGGCTACCGAAACGAACTCGACCGGCTGGTTGTCCATTGCCTGCCGGACCACTTCGTAGGCACCCTTGCTGACACCGCCGGTACTGACAACCAGATCGACTTCCCCCGTGTGGCTCCGCAGCAGGTCGAGGAGCGCGGAAGGGTCGTCGCCGCTCACGCCTGTCCGGGTGACATGGAGCCCGGCCTGTGCCATGGCCGCTTCAAGCAATGTTCCATTGGAGTCGTAGATCTTGCCCGGGGGCAGGGCAGAGCCGGGCTCCACGACTTCGTCCCCGGTGGGAACCAGGAGGACCCGCAGTGGCGTTCGGACCTCGACGGAGCCCAGGCCAAGGGCGGCGAGCAAGCCCAATTGTCCCGGCCCCAAAGTGGTTCCGGAACGAAGGGCAACGGTCCCGGCGGAGATGTCGCTGCCGGCATCCCGGACGAAGGTTCCGGGCCGCACGGAAGGAAGCCGGACGGTGGTTTCAGTTCCGGGCAACGGAAAGACACCCGGCACCGCTTGTTCAATCGGTACGACGGCGTCAGCTCCCTCGGGCATCATCGCGCCGGTCATGATCGGGGCAGCAGAGCCCGGCAGCAGCTTCGCTGGGGCGGCACCTGCCGGGACCGGATCCACGACAGTGAGCTCCGCGCCGTCGTCGTTCTCCGAATTAGGCGCGAGGTCCGCGGCGCGCACTGCGAAACCGTCCATCTGGGAGTTGGCGAACGGCGGCAGGCTGAGCGGCGCGAGGACGTCGACGGCGAGTACCCGGCCGAGGGCGGCCATCAGCGGCACCACTTCGGTGCTACGAGGGCCGCCAAGGCCGGACAGCAGTTCCTGCACGGCTTCGCGGTGGGCTGCGACAGATCTGGCCACGGTTTTCCTTCCGGATGATTTCGCTCAGACCTTCACAGCCTAGTGTCAGTTGGCGGTGACGTGGATGGTATGGAGCCCTGTCGCGCCGTCGGGAGCCGGGGCAGCACGGGCTTCGGTTTGGGCCGTACCGGTCGAGTCGGTCGCACGGACCTGGACTTCGTGCCTTCCGGCGGTCAATTCGAGGCCCGCTTGCCACTGGTACCAGGTGTCCGTGGAGATGCCGGGGGCCAGGGTCGCCTGATGCCAGGCTCCGCCGTCGACGCGGACTTCCACCTTGGACACGCCACGGTGTTGGGCCCAAGCCACCCCGCCGAACTGGACCGTGCCGGACTTGACCGAGCCGCCGTCACGGGGCACGTCGATGCGGGACTCGGTCTTGATGGGTCCGTGGTCGCTCCACCCGCGGGGAACCCAATAGCCTTCGTCGTCGGCGAACCGGGTGACTTTCAATTCCGTCAACCACTTTGTAGCCGAAACGTAGCCGTACAGGCCGGGGACAATCATCCGGACAGGGAAGCCGTGCTCCACGGGCAAGGGCTCGCCGTTCATACCGACCGCCAGGATCGCGTCCCGGTTGTCCGTGAGGGCTTCGAGGGGCGTCCCGGCGGTCCAGCCGTCGGCGCTGCGGGAAAGCACCATGTCCGCTCCGGCCTTCGGGCCCGCCATCGCCAGGAGTTCGCGGACGGGCCAGCCGAGCCAGAGGGCATTGCCGATCAAGTCGCCACCAACTTCGTTGGACACGCATGCAATGGTGACGTAACGGGCGATCATGGGTTTGGCCAGAAGGGTTGCGAAGTCCATTTGGACCTCGCGTTCCACCATGCCGGTCACCTTGAGGGTCCAATCCTGCGGGTTCACGGCCGGCGGAATCAATGCCGTGTCGATGCGGTAGAAATCGGCGTTCGGCGTCACGAGCGGCTCGAGGCCATCCAAGGTGAGGCCTGCGCCCTTGGGAATCTGCTCCGCCGGCGCAGCCGGAGCCGGCAAAGTAACTGCCCGGCGGAAATCGGATGCCACGGTTCCGGCTGTCCGCACGATCGCCGTCACGGTACCGGCTACCACCGCCGCGATCGCGGTTCCCGCGAGCATCTGAACGAAGCTTCGGCGGGCCAGGGACATGCCGGCTGAGTCCGGGCCCGGCCGCCAGGTTTCGAGGCGCTGGATCAGCAGCCTAAGGAACAGCATTGCCACAATCGTTGCCGCAATCGGCGCAATGGCCGCAGCTGGTGCTGCCTGCGCTCTGGTCAGGACCGCGGCCAGTCCGGCGGCTCCGGCGAGGACGGCGAGCGCCAGGCCCGCTCCGTTGCGGCGGAACTCCAGGATCCCAGCGATCGCGGCGAGGACCACGGTCACGGCTGCGATGGTGCTGATCAGGAACATCTTGTCCCCCGTGCCAAAAAGGCTGACGGCAAGGTCTTTGGCCCAACCCGGGACCGCGTCGATCACCACGCCGCCCAAGGCGGTCACCGGTGAGACGGACGGGCTGAGGAAGCCGGCAAGCAGTTCTCCCGCAGCCACCCCGAGGCCGATGGCAACCACGCCGCACACGGCGGCCCAGCGGAGCGCCGTTCCGGTACGTGCCTTCTTCGAAATGGTCCTGCTCATGTCGTGCCTGCCTGTTCAGTGGAAATAGTCGCCAATGGGACTGCCGGGGCTCCTGAGGCTTCGGAGGGTGGCGTTTCCCGCGCGTCCGAAGGAAGCCGGAGCGAGAAGCGGCAGCCCTCGCCGGTGTTTTCAACGGTGACTGCGCCGCCGTGAGCTTTCACGATCCCGGCCACCATGCTGAGTCCGACTCCCGAGCCGCTATATCGGGTTCCGTTGCCGTGAAGCAGGGCGTGCGTGCCGCGGGAACGGTCCTTTTGCCAGCCGGTTTCGAATACATGGGCGAGGTCGTCGTCGTCGATCCCGCCGCAAGTGTCCACGACGTCGACGACGGCGGCATCCCCGTCGCGTCCGACGCCCACCCTGACCGCACCACCGGGCCGGCTGTAGAGGATTGCGTTGAGGAGAACATTGCGGATCGCCCTGCCCACGCTGGGGCCGTCGGCGACGGCCATGCACTCGCGGTCGCCACCGCCGTCGAGCCGGATGCCGCGCTGCGCGGCAAGCGGGGCAAGATCGGCGATCGCGTCGCTCACGAGGTCGTAGACATCCAGCGCCTCGGCGCTCAGCCGGAGCGTGCCCGCCTGGATCTTGGACAGTTCCAGGAGGTCGTTGACCATTGCGGCCATTTGCTCCGTCTGGCCGATGATCTTCCGGTAATACGCGCCCACATCGGATGCCATGCCGTCCTCGAGGGCCTCGGCCATGGCCCGCATGCTCGCCAAGGGGGTCCGGAGGTCGTGCGAAATCCACGAGACCAGCTCGCGTCGCGCGGCTTCGACGGCGGCCTCCCGCCTGCGGGACTCCTCCAGTTTCCGGCCGCTCGCCTCGAGCTCGTTGGCGAGCTGGGCGAGCTCGGAATTCATCGCGGGCCCATGGCGTCGGGCCGGTGACAACGGCGAGGCTGAGCCGTCAAGCGTTTCGCCGCTGCCAAGGCGCCGCGCCGCGGCAACCAAGCGGATGGCGTTCCGCGACACGCCGGCACCCAGCACCGCGGCGATGCCAAGAGCCACCACCGAGGCCGCTCCAAGGATGTACCACATGACTTCGAGGTCGCCGGCGGAAATGAACATGGCGTTGAAAGCGCTGACCATCCCCGCGACGAGGACACCGACCGTGGCCACTACAACAAGGCAAATCTGGACCAGGATCGAGGCTCCGCGAAGGAGCCGGAGCAAGGCAAGCGTCAAAGCCCCGATGAGGACGGCCCAGAGCACCATCCACGCGAGGACCGTCAACATTTCAGGTGACCGCATGTTCACCTTCTTCGGAAGTGGGCCAGGCGCCCGGGAGCACCGCATCAAAGCGGTACCCGACTCCCCATACTGTCTTCAGGAGGACCGGAGTGGCCGGGTTGACCTCGATCTTTTCCCGCAAGCGCCGGACATGCACCGTGACCGTGGACAAGTCTCCGAAGTCCCAACCCCATACCGCTTTGATGAGGTCTTCGCGGCTGAAGACCTGGTTTGGCCGCCGGAGCAGGAAGGCGAGCAAGTCGAATTCACGTGCGGTCAGTGCCAGTGGCTTACCGTCCCTCAGCACTGTCCGCGATGCCGGATCCAACGCGAAACCGGCAATTTCGACCGGCGGTTCCGGCGCGAACTCCGGTATGCTGCGCCGCAACACCGATTTCACGCGCAGGACAAGTTCCCGGGGTGAGAAGGGTTTGGTGACGTAGTCGTCCGCACCGGTTTCCAAGCCAAGGATGCGATCGTCTTCCGTGCCGAGGGCCGTAACCATGATGATCGGCACGTCCATGGTGAGCCGCAACCTGCGGCACACCTCAACGCCGTCGAGCCCGGGCAGCATCCTGTCCAGGATGACGAGGTCGGGCTTCCGCGTGGCCGCCACACTCAGGGCCGTGAAACCGTCTCCCGCGATATCCACCTGGAACCCCGCCGTGGCCAAGTAGTCCCTGACCACGCCGGCAATCGTCTGTTCGTCTTCGACCAGGAGGATGCGGCGGTTGCCGGGATCGGCAGCGTGCGGGACGGGCTGCATGTTCACACCTTCAGCATAGGTTCGGGAAGGCCCGGTGGAGCCCGATCCGATACCGGCCTGACCAACCGTACGCATTCCGTAAGAACTTACGCAGCCCTATTGCGACGAGCGCCCTCCAGTGGGCGATATCACTCTTGGCGGCTCCCTGCCTTAGCCTAGAAATATGAGTGTTCAGCTAGGCATGCCGTCGCCCGCCCCGGGTGCCGGGACGGGGAGCGGGCTATCCGTGCCCCCGCGACGCCCCGCAGGAACTCCCCGAGGCCTCTTCGACCGCTACGGGCGCCGTGCCACCGACATGCGTTTGTCCCTGACAGACAAGTGCAATCTCCGGTGCACGTACTGCATGCCCGCCGAAGGCCTCGAATGGCTGTCCAAGGAGGCCGTCATGAGCGCCGCCGAAATCACGCGCATCGTGCGGATCGGCGTGGACCACCTCGGCGTCCGCGAACTGCGCCTCACGGGGGGCGAGCCGCTGGTCCGCGCAGACCTCGTAGGCATCGTCTCCGCCCTTCGCGAGGCCCACCCGGACCTGCCGATCTCCATGACCACGAATGGCGTGGGACTCGACAAGAAGGCCGTGGCCCTCAAAGAGGCCGGCCTTACCCGCATCAACGTCTCCCTCGATTCCCTCCACGAAGAAACGTTCACGAAACTGACCCGGCGACCCTTCCTGGACAAAGTGCTGGCCGGAATCGACGCCGCCTGGGCCGCCGGACTGGGTCCCGTAAAAATCAACGCCGTCCTCATGCGTGGAATCAACGACGCCGAATCCCCGGATCTGCTCGCCTGGGCTGTGGAACGCGGCTATGAACTCCGCTTCATCGAGCAGATGCCGCTCGACGCGGACCACGGCTGGACGCGGCGGAACATGATCACGGCAGCTGAAATCCGCGGGCTCCTGTCCCGCGATTTCGTCCTGAGCCCGGACCCCCGGGAGCGGGACGGTGCACCTGCCGAACGTTTCGAAGTACGACGCCGGGACGCCGCCAGCGCCGAAGCCACCGGCCCCGTGGTGGGCACAGTGGGCATCATTGCCTCGGTCACCGAACCCTTTTGCGCCGACTGCCGGCGCACGAGGATCACGGCGGAAGGCAAGATCATGAGTTGCTTGTTCTCGCGTGAAGAGTTCGACCTCCTCGGCTTGCTCCGGGAAGGCGCGGACGACGAGGAGCTCGCCCGGCGTTGGCAGGATGCCATGTGGATCAAACCGAAGGCCCACGGCATGGACCACACCGGCCTCGGCGCACCCGATTTCGTGCAGCCGGACCGCAGCATGAGCGCAATCGGAGGCTAGGGGTTTTGCTGGTACGTTACTTCGCCGCGGCACGCGCCGCGGCGGGAGTCGAAGAGGAACACTACGGCCTTCCGGAAGGAAGCACCCTGGACGCGCTGATCGAGGCGATGCTCGCCGTCGAACGCGCCGAACCTCCGGCCGGGACACCGCCCTTGGCGCGGATCATCTCCCGGAGCAGTTTCCTGCGGAACGAGGTGGCGGTCCGCGACAGGCTTGCCGCCCTCGGTGCCGAGGACGTCGTCGACGTCTTGCCGCCGTTCGCAGGCGGTTAGACCCGCCTGCATACCGACACCATGAACGGACTGAAGGTCGGTGCATCGCCTAGCCGGAGTTCCGCGACGTGCGTCAGGACACCCCCTTCAACCTTGAACGTGTGCCGGGCAGTGCCGCGCGGACTGCGCCGCTCCAGCCTCAGGCTGCCGTCGTGCCATTGTCCACGGGCCGGGGCCTCCGGCGGGCGGCCCATGCTGTCCACGTAGTACCACAGGGTGTCTCCGTGGTCCGGGTCAACCGTGAATACGCCATGGCCCTCGAAGTGCGTTCCGTCCGGTTCGGTGTGCCGGTAGCTCTGGACGAGCGCGTATCCTCCGGCGGCCCGGGAAAAGGTCACTTCGGCGTCGGCCGTCCGGGCGGGTCCCCACGGCGAAGCAGCCAACTCGGTACTCCCCCGCCAATGGCCGAGGAAAGCCTCCAACGCAACGCTTGCATGACTCCTCGATGGCTCATTCATGCTGCCTCCCGCGATGCACGACGTTGGATACGTCACCATCATGTTCCTGGGACAAAGCCGGTGGCTATAGGCCGAAGGTTTCGGTTTCGTCGAAGGGCCCGACGACGGTCACGGTGCGCGGAGCCGAGGCCAGGACGCGGGCGAGGTCCTGAACCTGTTCGGCCGTCACGGACTTGATCCGTTCCAAGGTTTCATCGATGTCCTGGAACTCGCCGGAAACGAGCTCGGCACGGCCAAGGCGGGACATGCGCGATCCGGTGTCTTCAAGCGCAAGCACAATTCCACCGCAAAGCTGGCCAACGGCCTTGCGGAGTTCCTCGGCGGTAATCCCGTCGGCAGCAAGCTTGTCCAGTTCGGCGCCGAGGAGTTCCAGGACCTGGGTGACCTTCGACGGCGTGCATCCTGCGTACATGCCGAAGTAGCCGGCGTCCGCGTAGGCGGATGCGAAGGAGTAGGTGGAGTAGACAAGGCCGCGCTTCTCGCGGATCTCCTGGAAGAGCCTGGATGACATGCCACCGCCAAGAACGGCATTGAGGACGCTCATCACGAAGCGGCGCTCGTCGGTAGCAACGATCGACGGGCAGCCCATGATGATGTTCGCTTGCTCAACCGGACGCTTGACGACGTGCAAACCCGCGGTGCCCGTGATCGTGGCCCGGGCCGTCGAGCGGCGCTCCACGGGCGCGGCGCCCTCTTTCAGTTCCCACCCGGCCGTCCGCAAGGCGGCGAGCACGAGGCGGCAAACGACGTCGTGATCCAATCCGCCGGCCGCGGTGATGACGATCTCCTCAGGCCGGTAGTACCGCCGGTAATGCTCCCAGACGGAATCGCGCGAGACGGCTTTGATGGCGGCCGGAGTGCCGCCGATCGGGCGGCCAAGCGGATGCACGCCAAGCACCGCGGCAACGAACTTCTCATGGGCGACGTCGGTGGGGTCGTCGCTGTCCATCGCGATTTCCTCAAGGATGACGTCTCGTTCCTGCTCGAGTTCAGCAGGTTCAAGCACGGCGCCGGTGATCATGTCCGCGATGACGTCGATGGCCATGGGCAGGTCGGAGTCGAGCACCCGCGCAAAGTAGCATGTGCTTTCCTTGGCCGTGGCGGCGTTTGATTCGCCGCCGACCTCGTCGAACGCGGAGGCGATCTCCAGCGCGGTCCGCCGCTTGGTGCCCTTGAACAGCAGGTGCTCGAGGAAGTGGGTGGAGCCGTGCTGGCCCTCCGCTTCATCCCGCGATCCGACGCCCACCCAGAAGCCGATGGTTGCCGATCGTTGCCCTGGCATGGCCTCGGTGAGCACGCGGACGCCGCCTGGCAGCACTGAACGTCGGACAACGGAGCCGCCTTCGGCGCCATGGATCAGTTCGCCTCCTGGCACGGTCTGCGCAAGAGGGAGGGGTACGACAGTCATTAAGGCCTTTCAGCATTGCAGGAAAGCACGGTTGCCAAATCTGGGTGCAATCGTACCAGCGGGTTTGGCCCGGGTTCGTTGTTAAACCCGGAGGGACCGGTGGACATGTCCACCGGTCCCTCCGCGGTCTGTGCCGGTAGTGGCTACTCCGCCGAAGCTTCGGACTCTTCGGAAGCGGCGCCTTCGGAGGCTGCGGCTTCTTCCTCGGCTACCACCGGGGAGAGGGAGAGCTTGCCGCGGTCGTCGATCTTGGTGATCTCTACCTGGACCTTCTGGCCCACGGAGACGACGTCCTCGACGTTATCCACGCGCTTGCCGTTCGCGAGCTTGCGCAGCTCGGAAATGTGCAGCAGGCCGTCCTTGCCCGGGGTAAGGGAGACGAATGCGCCGAAGGTGGTGGTCTTGACGACCGTACCCAGGTAGCGTTCGCCTACTTCCGGCACCTGCGGGTTCGCGATGGCGTTGATCGCCGCCCGCGCTGCTTCGGCAGACGGGCCGTCAGTAGCGCCGATGTAGACGGTGCCGTCGTCCTCGATGGAGATGTCGGCGCCGGTGTCTTCCTGGATCTGGTTGATCATCTTGCCCTTGGGACCGATGACCTCGCCGATCTTGTCAACGGGGATGTTGACGGCGATAACCCGCGGTGCGAACTCGGAAAGCTCGTCCGGGGTGTCAATGGCGGCGTTGATGACATCCAGGATGTGCAAGCGGGCTTCACGGGCCTGCTTCAGGGCTGCGGCCAGGACAGAAGCAGGGATACCGTCCAGCTTGGTGTCCAGCTGGATGGCGGTGACGAACTCGGCCGTGCCGGCCACCTTGAAGTCCATGTCACCGAAAGCGTCTTCGGCGCCGAGGATGTCGGTCAGGGCCGCATAACGGGTCTGGCCATCCACTTCATCGGACACCAGGCCCATTGCGATACCGGCAACCGGAGCCTTGAGCGGCACGCCTGCGTTGAGCAGCGACAGCGTGGAGGCACACACGGAACCCATCGACGTCGAACCGTTGGATCCGAGGGCTTCGGACACCTGGCGGATGGCGTACGGGAATTCCTCGCGCGACGGCAGGACAGGAACCAGGGCGCGCTCGGCAAGGGCGCCGTGGCCGATCTCGCGGCGCTTCGGCGAACCGACGCGGCCGGTCTCACCGGTGGAGTACGGCGGGAAGTTGTAGTTGTGCATGTAGCGCTTGCGCGTTACCGGCGACAGCGAGTCGATCTGCTGTTCCATCTTCAGCATGTTAAGCGTGGTGACGCCCATGATCTGGGTTTCGCCGCGTTCGAAGATGGCGGAACCGTGGACGCGGGGCAAGACCTCGACCTCGGCGGTCAACTGGCGGATGTCCGTCAGCCCGCGGCCGTCGATACGGACCTGGTCCTTCAGGATGCGCTGGCGCACAACCTGCTTGGTCAGCGAGCGGAACGCTGCGGACAGTTCCTTCTCGCGGCCATCGAACTCGCCGGCAAGTGCACCCAGGACTTCGTCCTTGAGGTCGTCGGACGCGTTGTCGCGATCCTGCTTGTCGGCGATCTGGAAGACAGCGGCAAGCTTCTCGGCTGCAGCGGCCTTGACGGCAGCGTAAGCGTCCTCTTCGTAGTCCAGGAAGACCGGGAACTCGACCGTGGGCTTCGCAGCGCGGGCGGCGAGGTCGGCCTGGGCTTCGCACAGGGCGCGGATGAACGGCTTGGCGGCTTCGAGGCCCTCGGCCACAACCTCTTCCGTGGGGGCGGTTGCGCCCTGTTCCTTGATGAGGCTCCAGGAGTTGTCCGTGGCTTCGGCTTCAACCATCATGATGGCGACGTCGTCACCGGCAATACGGCCGGCGACCACCATGTTGAAGACGGCGTTCTCAAGCTGGGAGTGCTTCGGGAAGGCAACCCATTCGCTGCCCTGCTCGTCGGCGATCAATGCGACGCGGACGCCACCGATCGGGCCGGAGAACGGAAGTCCGGAAAGCTGGGTGGACATGGACGAAGCGTTGATCGCGACGACGTCGTAGAGCTCGTCCGGGTTGATGGCCAGGACGGTGACGACGATCTGGACTTCGTTGCGCAGGCCCTTGACGAATGCGGGGCGCAGCGGCCGGTCCATGAGGCGGCACGCGAGGATGGCTTCGGTGGACGGGCGGCCTTCACGGCGGAAGAAGGAGCCCGGGATGCGGCCGGCTGCGTACATGCGCTCTTCGACGTCCACGGTCAGCGGGAAGAAATCGAAGCCTTCGCGCGGGGACTTGCCTGCCGTGGTTGCGGACAAAAGGGCGGTGTCGTCGTCGATGTAGACCATCGAAGCGCCGGCGGCCTGCTTGGCAAGGCGGCCGGTCTCAAAGCGGATGACCCGCTTGCCGAAACGGCCGTTGTCGATGATGGCTTCTGAGAACTGGATTTCGGGACCCTCCATTGAGAGTCACCTCCGTTTCTTGATTGCGGAAGTCCGCCGCACAACCCGGGACCAGCGTCTTTTCCTGGCCCGGACGACACCCGGTCATCGATCGAGATCCACGGGCAATGCCATTGAAACAATGGCCGGGACTCCCGGGGATCACTACCGAGGACCGCGAATGCGCGTGCGATCGGACTCCTCTTTTGGGTCTGTGATGTAGTTGTTGAGAAGAGGGCGGCCCGGTCCAGGGATCGGGCCGCCCGAAGTCAAACTAGCGGCGCAGGCCGAGGCGCTCGATGAGCGAACGGTAGCGTGCGATGTCAGTCTTCTTGAGGTAGCCCAGCATGCGCTTGCGACGACCGACCATGGCCAGCAGACCGCGCTGGGTGTGGAAGTCGTGCTTGTGCTCCTTCATGTGCTCAGTCAGATCCTTGATCCGCTGAGTCAGGACCGCAATCTGGACCTCCGGCGAACCGGTGTCGCCCTTGGACGTTGCGTATGCCTCGATGATGGACTGCTTAACAGCGGCTTCAAGTGCCACATGAACTCCTAGAGTTGTGCCGTGCGTCCCGATTCAGCGCTTCACTGCCGGGTTGTCAGTGGCGTTGACCGCACACAAAACAGGTCCAGCCGCCACGGACTGCAGCCGGATCCATCCCCCAGTTTACCGGCAGCCCGGCAAAGATGTCGAAAGGAGCCGTGTGACGCTCCTCAAAGGCGGGTCACTGCCCGATTTCGGTGCGGACCGCGAACAGTTCCGGGAAGAACGTGAGGTCGAGTGCCTTCCTCAGGAAGGAGACTCCACTTGAGCCGCCGGTACCGGTCTTCAGCCCGATGGTCCGCTGCACGGTGCGCAGGTGCCGGAACCGCCACAACTGGAAGTTGTCCTCCAGGTCCACGAGTTCCTCGCAGGCCTCGTAAGCGGCCCAGTTGTCCGCGGCGTGTTCATAAATGTGCTTGAAAAGGGGCAGAAGTTCGGGCGCGAATTCGTGGGCAACGGTCACATCCCGTTCCAGGACGGAGGCCGGAACGTCATAACCGTGCCGGGACAGGTAGGCCAGGAATTCGTCGTAGATACTCGGAGCGTGCAGGAGTTCCTCAAGCATGCCCTTGGACTCCGGGTCGGACTCGAACACCGGCAGCATCTTGGCGTTCTTGTTCCCGAGGATGAACTCGACAGCCCGGTACTGGCTCGATTGGAAGCCCGAGGCGTTGCCCAGGAACCCGCGGAACTCGGAGTACTCGGTTGGAGTAAGCGTTGCCAGCACCGACCATTGCTCAGTGAGTGTCTTCTGGATGTGCTTGACCCGTGCGATCCCCTTGAGCGCGGCGCCCAGATCGTCCTCGCGCAGCCACAACGCGGAACTGCGGAGCTCGTGCAGGACCAGCTTGAGCCACAGTTCAGTGGTCTGGTGCTGGATGATGAAGAGCAACTCATCGTGGTGTTCCGGCCGGCTCACGGGCTGCTGGGCACTCAGCAACACGGGAAGCTGCAAGTAGGAGCCATAGCTCATGCGAGAGCTGAAATCCCTGACGATGCCTTCGTCCAGTGGCCGGGTGTTCTTTTCAACGCTCACGGGGCTTCTTTCGCTATTTGTCTCGCTATTTGTCGAGGAGCAGCTTATGGGCTTGAACGACGTCCAGCCGCATCTGCTCGACCAGTGCCTCGGGTCCCCGATACGCGACCATGCCGCGGAGGCGCGCCGTGAATTCGACGACGACCGTCTGGCCGTAGAGGTTGAAGTCTTCCACGGCTTCGTCGGGCCGGTCGATGACGTGGGCTTCCACCTGGCGGCTCACGCCATCGAACGTCGGGTTGGAGCCGACGGAAATCGCGGCCGGCCAGCGGGTGCCGGACTCGTCGACGAGCCAGCCTGCGTAGATGCCGTCCGCGGGGATGTATCCAGTCGCTCCGTGGTCCAGGTTCGCCGTGGGGAAGCCAAGGGCGCGCCCGCGCGCGGCACCGTGGACTACTTCGCCCCTCATCCGGTGGGGCCGGCCCAGGATGGCCGCAGCGGTCTCGACGTCGCCTTCGGCCAGTGCCTCGCGCACCCAGGTGGAGGAACAGCGGCGGTCGGTGCCGCCGTCGTCGTGTACCGGGAAGCCTTCGGCGCCGTACTCGGTGACCACCTGTACCCCGAAACCAAGCTTCTCTCCGAGGGTCCGCATCGTTTCGACGTCGCCTGAGTTGCCGACGCCGAAGCGGAGGTCGTGGCCCACCACAACGTGCGCCGCGTGCAGGCCGTCGAGCAAGACAGTGCTGACGAACTCCTCCGGAGTCATGGCGGCAAGCGCAAGGTTGTATTTCATGACAAGGACGGCGTCGACGCCGTAGGCCGCCAAGGCGTCCAGCTTGTCCTGCAGGCCCATGATGAGTTCGGGGGCGGAGTCCGGGTGGTGGACTTGGGACGGGTGGGGGTCGAAGGTGACGACGACTGACCGCCCACCGTGCTGCCCTGCCGTACGCAAAAGCTGCGACAGCACCTGTTGGTGTCCGCGATGGACGCCGTCAAAGTTCCCGATGGTAACGACGCTGGGACCGAAATCCTCGGGGACCTCGGTGGGATCGTTCCAGATGTGGACCATCAACCTCGCCTTTTACTGCTGGTAGTCGCTAATGCCCGGCGGCCTGGTCCGGCCCCGGAACTCTCTAAGGTTACCTGCTACGCGCTGCCCGACGGACGCCGCCGGTAGAGCCAGAGCAGGCCAAGGACAGGGAGGATCAAGGGCACGAATCCATAGCCGCTGCCAAAGTAGGACCACACGGTATCGTGCGGGAAGGCCACCGGATCGAAGAGGCTCACTGCTCCCACCACCAGGACACCGACCAATTCGACGAGGACGGCGACGAGCGAAACCTTGAACCAGGTCCGTCCCGGCTTAGCGAGGGAAATCGTGGCAACGATGTACACCAGGGCGGCGAAGGCCGAGAGGACGTGCGCCAAGGGAGCATCGGCGAACTTGGTCAGGATCTGGTACCCGGCACGTGCGGTGGCCGAGATCGCGAAAACCGCGTAGACCGCGATCAGCAGCCTTCCGGGACCGGTGTTGCGGGTGTCCCGGGTCTTCTTCGTGCTGGTCTCAACTGTCACTTCGTCTGCTTCTTCTTCCAATGTCAGTACCAGATCTGGTTCATGCGGGCCGCCATGACCATCGCGGTGACGCCTACTGCGCCCATGACGAAATTGCTCCACCGCGTCCGTTCCAGGATGGACCAGTACACGGCGCCGACCGGAAGGATGAGCGCGGTGATGATGTATCCCCAGAACTCCCAGGGCTCGCCGGCGATTTTCTCGCCGAGCGCCACGCGGATGATCGATCCGACGAGATAAACGAGCAAGACGAGTTCGACGGCGGCAACGGACAAAATCGTGACGTCGTTAGGCGCCTTTTTCATCACGCCCGCAACGACGCAAATGACCGTCGACAGCAGGCCCACAATCATGACCGCGTAGAAGTATCCATCCATGCCTAGGATGCCTGCCCTTCGTCGGCCGGCCTGCCGGTGTCCGTTCCGCCGGTGTCCGGCGCGAAGACCAGGACGGGCTTGGCGAAGCTTCCAGCGTCGGCCAGCAACGCCACCAATTCACCGGAAGGCGAGAAGGCGGCGGCGGGGTTTTCGGCGGTGGCCGCCTGATCGGTGCCGGCGGCGGGTCCGGCGGCAATGCGGCGGCCAAAGGAGATTTCGGTGGTTTCGGCATCGCTCAGTTCGCGGTTGGGCATCAGCGCCCGCGCCGCGTCGGACATGTCGAGGATTTCCAGTTCCTCGGCCAATTGCTCGAGGGTACGGGCCTGCTCCAGGGTGTAGGGTCCCACCTGGGTGCGGCGAAGCGCCGTGAGGTGGCCGCCGACGCCGAGCGCCTCGCCAAGGTCGCGCGCCAACGCGCGGATATAGGTACCCGAGGAGCACTCAACCGTGACGTCGACGTCGACTGTCTTGCCGTCGTCGGACCTTCGGATGGCATGGATATCGAATCGGTGGATGGTCACGGGACGGGCCGCGAGCTTGACTTCTTCACCGGACCGGACCCGCGCATAGGACCGTTCGCCGTTGACTTTGATGGCACTCACACTGCTGGGAACTTGCTGAATGTCGCCGCTGAGTTGCACCACCCCTGCCCGGATGGCGTCCTCGGTGACTCCGGCGGCACTGCGGCTAGCCTTGACCTCGCCTTCGGCGTCGTCCGTGATGGTCGATTCGCCAAGGCGGATGGTGGCCGAGTAGGTCTTCGACGTGCCGACGATGTAGGTCAGAAGCCTTGTGGCCTTGTTGATTCCCAGGACGAGGACTCCTGTAGCCATGGGATCAAGGGTCCCGGCATGGCCCACTTTCCGGGTACCGGCCAGCCTCCGCATCCGTCCAACCACGTCGTGGCTGGTCCATCCTTGCGGCTTGTCGACGATCACCAGTCCAGAAAGCACGCCTCCCAGTATATCCGCGCCGAGGCATGCGTCCGGGCTGCCGCAGGAGGTGGGCGGCCGCCGCTAAGATGGCCCCATGCCTGAGCTAGCCGCGCACATCCCGGACGTCCCCGTGAACCAGATCCGAGAAATCACCGAGGCGGCCTGGCGCACTCCGGGAGCCATAACGCTCAGCATCGGCGAACCCGGCTTCGCACTCCCCCGGCATATCCTCGAGGCAGGTATCGCCTGCCTCGACCATGACGAGACGAACTACACCCCGAATGCCGGAATCCCGGCGCTGCGCGAAGCTTTCGCCGCGCGGTTCCGGGCCCACAACAAGGTGGCGGTCGGTGCCGAGCGGGTTTACGTCGTGGACGGCGCGCAGCAGGGTCTGCATTTCGCCATGAGCCTGCTGCTGGCCCCGGGAGACGAGGTCCTGATTCCGAATCCGGGGTATCCGACCTTTGCGATGACCAGCCGCCTCCTCCATGCCGTGCCGGTGCGCTACCCGCTCTACCCGGAGAACGCGTTCCAACCGCACATCGAGGACATTGAGGCGCTCATCACCCCGCGGACGAAGGTGCTGATCCTGAATTCGCCGTCCAATCCGTTGGGCGCGGTGATCGGCGAGGATCTGACGCGGCAGCTCGTGGAACTGGCGCTCAAGCACGATCTGTGGATCATTTCGGACGAATGCTACGAAGCCTTCACTTTCGAAGTTCCGCATACGAGCCCTGCCCGTTTCGACAGCGTCGAGCCCGGCGAGGCCCGCGTCTTCACGTCACTCACGCTGTCGAAGACCTATGGACTGACGGGTTTGCGGATCGGCGCCCTCATTTGCCCGCCCGGCTTGGAGCGGACCATGAACAACGTCATGGAGGCGATCGTTTCCTGTGTTGCTTCGCCGTCGCAATACGCTGCCATTGCCGCGTTGACGGGCCCGCAGGACTACGTCGACGCTGCTCGCGAGCACTACCGTTCCAACCGTGACGCGGCCTCCGCGGTCCTCTCCGAAAAGGGCATCCCGTTCCTGGGCGCGCAGGGGGCCTTCTATTTGTGGGCCGATGTCTCGCATGCCAGCGGCGGCAACGTGCGCGCGTGGGTGCACCGGTTCCTCGCGGAATCAGGCGTGGCGGTTGCGCCGGGGACCGCGTTCGGTTCCATCGGCGAGGGTTGGATCCGCATCGCCTTGTGCGGCGACCAGCAGGAACTGCTCGCCGGCGTCAAACACCTCCCGCCGCGGCGGTAGCCCCAGCGGCCGCCGTCAGTAGTCAGTGCGTTCCGCGTTGTTCCGCCACGCGTCGAAGGGATCTTCCGACGTCGTCCGTGGCGTGTGGTCCACCGGCAGGAGCGTGGGACGGGCGCCGTCAAAGTATTCGTAGAAGAGAGCGTCGTCGAAGCCCGCGCGGGCCGCTCCTTGGCGATCGGCCGCGTAGTAGATGTGGCCGATCCTCGCCCAGAGGGCGGCCGAGAGGCACAGCGGGCAGGGTTCGCAGCTCGCGTAGAGCACGGAGCCGCTGAGGTCGAACGTCGCCAGTTCGGAGGCCGCCCGCCGGATCGCAACCACTTCCGCATGCGCTGTGGGGTCGTTGTCCCGGGTGACCCGGTTCACGCCCTCATGGACACTCCCGTCGGGGGTGACGACGACGGCGCCAAACGGCCCGCCGCCGTCGGACACGTTTTGCACGGCGAGCCTGATCGCGTGGTCGAGATAAGTCCCCCGCTGTTGAGCTTCGTCCGGCGCCATGCTCCGATCTTAGCCACCGAAGACCCCTGAAGGCAGGGAAGGCCGGCTCCAAGTGGAGCCGGCCTTCCCGTGGATCCTTCGGCTATTTGCCGCTGTCTTCGTCGATATCCTCATCGGCCCGCAGGTCGATGTCTTCTTCGTCGAAGTCGTCTTCGTCGATGTCCTCGTCCTGCGGGGCATCGCTCTTGTAAGGATCGGCGTCGCCCGCGTGCGTGGCGCCGGCGGCCAGCGCGGCCACTTCGGCGTCGCGCTGTTTGGCGACGCGCAACAGTTCCTCAAGGTTCGAGGCGTTGACCGGAATGAGGTCTGCAACGAACTCGAGGGTGGGCGTCAGGCGCACAGTGATGTTGCGGCCGACTTCCTGGCGCAGCACGCCTTTGGCCTTCTGCAGGGCCTTCGCGGCATCTGCGTGGGCGGCTTCATCACCGAACACGGTGTAGTAAACCGTGGCGTGCTGAAGGTCATTGGTGACGCGCGCGTCGGTAATGGTGATGTTCTCGACGCGCGGATCCTTGATCCGCCGGCCGAGCGCCTCGGCAACCACAACCTTAATCCGCTGCGCCAACTTGGCAGCGCGTGCCGGATCAGCCATTTTTACTCCTAAAAATTCGGTACGACGGCGCGTGAGCAGCTTGCGTACTTTAGTTCTGTTTGGTGCAACACGCCCAAGGCGAGTCGCCAACGGACCCCGTTGGGTTTTTTCGGCGGCCTGGGAGTGGCATCGGGCCTGTCGGAGCCGGGCGGTTTGAGATCGCAGATCGAAAACCGTCCGGCGTAGGGGCGGGGCCGCCGGAAAAACCCAACGGCCCCGCACCTGCAGGCCCCCATGTCGGCGGAGCGGGCCGGGGCCGCCGGAAAGATCCAACGGCCCCACCCAAAGCGAACGCCCTACGAGCGCGGCTTCTCGCGCATCTCGAAGGTCTCGATGATGTCGCCTTCGGCAATGTCGTTGTACGAGCCAAGACCAATACCACACTCGAAGTCGGTGCGGACCTCGGTGGCGTCGTCCTTGAAGCGCTTGAGCGTCTCAACCGTGAGGTTCTCGCCGATGACCTTGCCGCCGCGGCTGACGCGCGCCTTCGTGTTACGACGGATGATGCCCGAGCGGACGATCGAGCCAGCGATGTTTCCAAACTTGGAGGACTTGAACACTTCGCGGACTTCGGCCGTACCGAGCTGGACTTCCTCGTACTCCGGCTTGAGCATGCCCTTGAGGGCCAGCTCGATGTCGTCGATTGCCGAGTAGATGACGGAGTAGAACCGCATGTCCACGCCTTCGCGATCGGCGAGGTCGGCCACGCGCTCGGCGGGCTTGACGTTGAAGCCGATGATGATGGCGTTGTCCACCGTGGCGAGGTTGACGTCGTTCTGCGTGATGGCACCCACACCGCGGTGGATGACGCGCAGCTGAACGTCGTCGTCTCCGACGTCGATCTTGAGCAGGGCGTCTTCGAGGGCTTCCACGGCACCGGAAACGTCACCCTTGAGGATGAGGTTGAGGGTGTCGATCTTGCCTTCGGCGACGGCCTTGTCGAAGTCTTCGAGGCTGATGCGCTTGCGGCGCTTGGCCAAGGCGGCGTTGCGGTCGGCTGCTTCACGCTTTTCGGCGATCTGGCGGGCCGTGCGTTCGTCGGCGGTTACCAGGAAGGTGTCACCTGCGCGCGGCACGTTGGACAGGCCGAGGACCTGGACCGGACGCGACGGGAGTGCGATGTCGAGGGCGTTGCCGTCTTCATCGAACATGGCGCGGACGCGGCCGTGGGCCGTACCGGCAACGATCGTGTCACCGACCGCCAAGGTACCGGACTGGACCAGGACGGTGGCCACGGAACCGCGGCCCTTGTCCAGGTTCGCTTCGATGGCGATGCCTCGAGCGTCCTTGTCCGGGTTGGCACGGAGGTCCAGGGCGGCGTCCGCGGTGAGCAGGACGGCGTCGATCAGTTCCTCGATGTTCAGGTTCTGGCGGGCAGAAACCTCAACGAACATGGTGTCGCCGCCGTATTCTTCAGGAACCAGGCCGTACTCGGTGAGCTGGCCCTTGACCTTGTCCGGGTTCGCGCCGTCCTTGTCGATCTTGTTGACCGCGACGACGATCGGCACGTTGGCAGCCTGGGCGTGGTTGAGCGCTTCCACCGTCTGCGGCATGACGCCGTCGTCGGCTGCGACAACCAGGATGGCGATGTCGGTGACCTTCGCACCACGGGCACGCATGGCGGTGAACGCCTCGTGACCCGGGGTGTCGATGAACGTGATGTCGCGCGGAGTGCCTTCGTGCACGTGGCTGATCTGGTACGCACCGATGTGCTGCGTAATGCCGCCGTGTTCCCCGGCAACCACGTTGGTCTTCCGGATGGCGTCGAGCAGTCGGGTCTTACCGTGGTCAACGTGGCCCATGACGGTGACAACCGGCGGGCGCGGTTCGAGGACGTCGTCGCCTTCGGCTTCGAGTTCCGCCTCGAGGTCGATGTCGAAGGAATCGAGGAGCTCGCGCTCTTCGTCTTCCGGCGAGACGACCTGTACCTGGTAGCCAAGTTCCGCACCGAGCAGGCCGAACGTGTCTTCGTCCAGCGACTGGGTAGCCGTAGCCATTTCACCGAGGTGGAAAAGCACGGTGACAAGCGCGGCGGGGTTTGCCTCGATCTTGTCGGCGAAGTCCGTGATGGACGAACCGCGACGCAGCCGTACAACGGTGCTGCCGTCGCCGCGGGGTACGGATACGCCACCCAGCGACGGAGCACTCATCTGCTCGAGTTCCTGGCGCTTGGCGCGCTTCGACTTGCGCTGCTTGCCGCGTCCTGCGCCACCCTTGCCGAAGGCACCCTGGGTGCCGCCGCGACCGCGGCCGCCCTTGCCGAAGCCACCGCCGGCGGGTGCGCCGCCACCGGTGCCTGCGCCGGGACCGCCGCCCGGACGACCGGGACCGCCGCCGGGACGACCTGCTCCGCCCGGGCGGCCTGCGCCTGCGGGAGCGGGACGCTCGGTGCGGTTGGGCATCATGCCCGGGCTAGGCCGGTTGCCGCCCGGACCGCCGGGACGCGGAGCGCCCGGGCGGGGAGCACCGGGACGCGGGGCACCCGGACGGGGTCCACCGGCTCCGGCTGCGGGGCGGGGTCCGCCGGCACCAGCTGCCGGACGCGGTCCACCCGCACCGGGAGCGGGACGGGGACCGCCCGGACGTTCGCCGTCAGCGCGGCTGCCGCCTGGCCGGGGCATGCCCTGGGAGGTTGCAAAGGGGTTGTTGCCCGGACGCGGAGGCCGTTCGCCGTCGCCGCCACGGCCGCGCGGCATGCCCTGGGAAGTGGCGAACGGGTTGTTGCCGGGACGCGGGCCACCCGGACGCGGTGCCTGGCCGCCACCGGGGCGGGTCTGGCTCGGCGCTTCGGACCGGGGTGCCGGACGGGCACCGGGCTTGGCGGAAACAGGGTTCGCCGGAGCTGCGGGAGCTGCCGGTGCGGCAGGCGCCGGGGTTTCAGCCTTGGGAGCCGGAACCGGGGCCTTGGGCGCAGCGGGGCCCGGAGCCGGACGGGATGCCACGGGCGCGGCAGGTGCCGCGGGGGCAGCAGGCGCAGCCGGGGCGGCAGCGCGGGGAGCCGCAGGTGCGGACGCCTTTGCGGCACCGCCACCAGCAGCAGGGTAGGCGTCGCGAAGCTTCTTCACGACGGGGGCCTCGATGGTTGACGAGGCGGAGCGAACGAATTCGCCCAATTCCTGCAGTTTTGTCACTGCATCTTTGGAAGTAATACCGAGCTCTTTGGCGAGCTCATGTACGCGGACCTTGGCCACATTTCTCCTGTCTCGGTCCGCACCGAGCCAGGCACGAACCGTCTACTTCTTACTGCGGGCCCCTGCCACGAATGCGGCGGAAAGGCCCTGTGCAGAGCGCAACAAAGATGTCATCGTTACGCACTCATCGCTGGGAACTCATCGGGTTTCCATCAGTCTTCTGACCCGCTTTCAGGTTTGGACGGTTTTCCTGCTTTCACGGGTGTGTCCGCAGGTGGCACGACTGCCGCCAGGTAGCTTTGGACGGCTGTGATCTCGCTTGCGCCCGGAAGGGCCCGCACAAAAGCACGCCGTTTGCTTGCCAGCGCCAGGCATGTGTTGCTGGGGTGCAGCCAAGCACCCCGGCCAGCCATCCGGCGTCGTACATCCACCAGGACGACGGGAGACCCGCCGCCTTCGGCGACAAGCCGGATCAACTCATTCCGCATGCCTTGTTTCCGGCATCCGATGCAGGTGCGCACAGGCTGGTGCCTGGGGCGGGGCAGTCCAGTCACCGGGTCCATCAATCGCCTCAGTGTCTTTCCTGCCTTCGCGTTCTGCACTCTTTGCTGTGAGCACGTTGCCGTGAGCACGCCAAAGCGCACGGATACCGGGCATAGGCCCGGTTCCATCCATTCTAAGCCCCAGGATGCCCGGCCACCGAATCCAGGCCATGCCTGGATCGGCGCCGGGCACCCCGGGAACGTGTTTAGTTGCCCTTCGCCGGAGTGGCGTCGGAAACGATATCGATGCGCCAGCCGGTCAGCTTGGCGGCAAGGCGGGCATTCTGGCCTTCCTTGCCGATGGCGAGCGACAGCTGGTAGTCCGGGACCACAACCCGCGCCGAACGCGTGGATTCATCCGTGATAGTGACGGAATTCACGCGCGACGGCGAAAGCGAGTTCGCGATGAACGTCGCAGGGTCCTCGCTGAAGTCGACGATGTCGATCTTTTCGTCGTTGAGTTCGGTCATGACCGCACGAACGCGCGAACCCATTTCGCCAATGCACGCACCCTTGGCGTTGATGCCTGGAGTGTTGGCTTTGACCGCCATCTTGGTGCGGTGCCCTGCTTCCCTGGCCAGCGCCACGATTTCGACGGTTCGGTCCGCGATCTCCGGCACTTCCAGCTCGAACAGCTTCCGGACAAGGCCCGGATGTGATCGCGACAGCGTGATGGAAGGCCCCTTGGCGCCGCGGTGGACATCCACGACGAATGCGCGCAGGCGGTTTCCGTGGGTGTACCTCTCCCCCGGAACTTGTTCGGGCGGCGGCAGGAGGGCCTCCACGGAGCCCAGGTTCACCTGGACCATGTGGGGGTTGTTGCCCTGCTGGATCAAACCGGCGACAAGCTCGCCCTCGCGACCCTTGAACTCACCGAGGACGTTGTCGTCTTCGACGTCGCGCAAGCGCTGCAGGATGATTTGCCGCGCAGTGCTTGCCGCGATCCGCCCGAACCCGGCCGGAGTGTCTTCGAACTCGCCGACGGCCTCGCCGTCGTCGTCGATTTCCGTGGCCCAGATGGTGACGTGGCCGCTCTTTCGATCCAGCTCAGCGCGGGCTTTCTCAAAAGCGCCCGGCGTCTTGTGGTAAGCCACCAAGAGCGCCTGCTCAATGGTGGGAATGAGGAGGTCCAGCGGGATTTCACGCTCGCGCTCCAAGAGCCTCAGCGCACTCATATCAATATCCATTTGGCCTCCCTGAAGGTCCGTTCTCGTCGTCTTCCAGCCCTGCCTCATGGAGGTGGCTGAACTCTACCTCGACTTTTCCCTGGCGGATCCTGTCGAAAGGAATCTTTACTGGTTCGCCCTGTTTGGGCTTGGTCCCCTTTTTGACCTCTTGCTCAGGAACCAGCGTGACGCCTTCGTCATCCACTGACTGTATCCGGCCAGTGACGTTGTCCCCTTGGATCACGTTGACCTTGACCATGCGTCCGCGGGCGCGGTGCCAATGGCGCGGTTCAGTGAGGGGCCGTCCGACGCCGGGCGAGGACACCTCGAGGTCGTAGGGCCGCGAGTCGGCCTGGGGATCGTTGTCCATGACGTCCGAAAGCGCCCTAGAGACGTCTGCGATGACGTCCAGGCTGACGCCGCCGGTTTCTTCCTGCGGAAGATCGATGACCACGTGGACCACGCGGTGGGAGCCGGCGACCTGGATGGCAACATCCTCGAGGTACAGCCGATTTGCCACGACGGCGGGTTCCAAGAGGTCCCTCAGCCTGCTCTCTTCCGGGTTGCGGACCTCGCGTTCTGTTGGATTCGCCGGATCCGGGTCTGATGAAGTCCTGGCTTCCGAATGACTCACTGGCCAGCCGCCTCCCGATAGATGATGTTGTGACTACTAGCTTAACGACATTTGCGGTCGCGTGGTGCACGGGCGTGACACCATAGTCTGTTGTGAGGAACGAGACTGCCGAAAAACCCCCAAGCCATCGATGGACGAGAACGGTCCTTGTGGCTTTGCTCGCAGTGCTCGTGCTGGGCGTCGGATCAGTGCTCGTACCGCGCAATACGGGCAAGCCACAGGCAGTGCCGTTCTCGCAGGCCGCCCGTACCGAAGCCCTGGATTCAACCGAGGACCTCGCCCGCGGCGCGACCCTCCTGGAACCGGCGGCGGATCGCGGCGCAGGGAGTGAAACCGATTCCACCAGCCTGGCGGCAACCGTTACGTTGCTCACAACCCAAAGCCGGGCCTTGTTGCCGGGTTCTGCAACCTCGCCGTCCTTGAGCGTCCAGGGCAGCGGTACCGCAAGCACCGCACCTTCGTCGCCTGCGGCGAGCCAAGAACCCCCGACGCGCGAGTCCTTCGTAGCCGCCCTCGCATCAAGCGCTTCGCGCCGATTGGCTGACGCCGGGAAAGCCGACGGCGGCGTCGCACGGCTGCTTGCCGCCGTCGGGACCTCGCAACTACTGGAATCATCGCGGCTCGCAACCGCTTGGGGCTTGCCGCAACCGACGGCGACGGTGGAGGCGGTTCCCGCCCCCGCGGCCTTTCCGAGCTGCCCTCCCCGGCCGGAGGCCTCGGCAGCTGCCACGTCGGCCGCCGAAACCGGTTCGCGGGCGGACCTCCCCGATGCCCTGGCCGCCGTGGTCAGTTCCGAGCAAGAGGCGGTTTACGCGTACCAGGTGGCTGTGACCAAACTGGATGCGAAATCCTCCGCTACCGCGGCGACGTGGCTCGCCCGGCACCAGGAATTGCTCCGGAGTGCGGAGGACCAAGGCCGCTTGCATTGCGTGGCCACCCCGCCGCGTGAAGCCGGCTACAGGCTGCCCGTCACGTTTCCGTCGAAGCCCGCAGCGACGCTGGGGAGCATGGAAGCCAGTTCGCTGGAAGCCTACGCCGACCTCGTGGCCCTCTCGGACGGCACCACCCGCCAATGGGCCCTGGGAGTCCTGGTCGAGACCGCGAAACGCAGCGAAGCCTGGGGCACGCAGCTGGGTCCGTTCCCTGGACTCCCAGTGGACGACGCCGGACTGCCGCCCCTGCCTGCCGGCACGCCGGCTCCATAGGAAAGCCTTTCTTTCCTAGCGGCTCCCGGGCCCGAGTGCTTGGCTTGTAGCATGGCTTCCATCGAAACTGCAGCACTGCACGAAAACGAACCCCACGCCAACGACCTCGCGCATCGGCTCAATTGGCTCCGCGCAGGCGTCCTTGGCGCCAACGACGGCATCGTCTCCGTTGCCGCGATCGTGGTCGGTGTCGCCGGAGCCACCACCAGCACGGGTGCGATCCTCGCCGCCGGCGCGGCGGGCCTTGTGGGCGGTGCGGTGTCCATGGCGCTCGGTGAGTATGTCTCCGTCAGCAGCCAAAGCGACAGCCAGAAGGCGCTCATCGAGAAGGAGCGCCGGGAGCTCGAAGAGCAGCCCGAGGAGGAACTGGCAGAACTCACGGCCATCTACCGGTCCAAGGGCCTGAGTCCCGATACCGCGCGGAAGGTGGCGCAGGAACTCACCGAGCACGATGCCTTGGCCGCGCACCTTTCCGCCGAGTTGAACATCGACGAAGACGACATCGTGAGCCCTTGGCACGCAGCCTTCGCCTCAGCCATCGCCTTCACTCTGGGCGCGATCCTGCCCCTGCTCGCGATCCTGCTCCCGCCGCCCGGCCTGCGGGTCCCGTTGACCTTCATTTCAGTCCTGGTGGCGCTGGCTGTCACCGGCGCCATCGGAGCATGGATCGGCGGCAGTTCGAAGACCCGCGCCGCCGTGCGGGTCGTGATCGGCGGCGCGCTCGCCCTCGCCGCGACGTTCATCATCGGAAGCCTGCTGGGTTCCACCGGAGTGGTCTAAACCTGCGGGCGACCCGTTTGGGTAGTCTGGCGGTAATGACTACCTTCGTTTCCATTCCGAGCGATCTCCGGGCACGCTACTCCCGCACGGCGGAAGGGCGCGCATGGCTTTCCCGCCTGCCCGGCTTGATCGATTCCGGCTTGGAACGGTGGCGGTTGTCCGTGGACCTGGAACCGGGCGTCGAACCTTGGAACGGCCATGGCGGCATTGTTGTCCCCGTTCTCCACCGCGGAAACCGTTCAGTGCTCAAGATCGCGTTCCCGCACCCGGAGGCCCTTCTTGAGAGCCATGCGCTCGCGCTCTGGGACGGTGCAGGCGCGGTGCGGATGCACGACGCCGACCCTGCCTCGTGTTCGATGCTCCTGGAACGCCTCGACGCCGGGAACTGGCTCCACAGCGCTCCCATCGACGACGCCCGCGACGCCTGGGGCGCGATTGTCAAGGAACTCAGCATCGAACCGGACGCGAGTCCGGAATGGCGGGAATTCGACCACATCGCTGCGCACGCCGAACGCTTGAGCGACGACCTGCCAGCGGACTGGGAGCAAAACGGCCAGCCCTTCCCCCGCTGGCTCCTCGAAGCCGCGCTGGAAGTATGCCAGACGCGGGGCGCGGTGGGACGGCGGTCAGGCAAGGATGTCCTGGTGCATTGCGATCTGCACTTCATGAACATCCTCCCTCACCTCGCGGGAGGCGCCTCCAACGGAAAGACCCGATACGTGGCAATTGATCCGCAGCCAATGATCGGTGAAGCGGAATTCGCGGTTGCGCCCATCCTGTGGAACCGCATCGGCGATCTTTCCGCGACGGCGCCGGAACTCGCGCTCCTGGAGCGGTGCGCCGATTTCAGTGCCGCGGCCGGCTTGGACAGCGAAGTGGCCAGGCAGTGGAGCCTGGTCCGCGAAGTGGAAAATGCGCTCTGGTACGCAGGAAAACCCGGGCACGACGGCGACCTCGCCCGCTCGTTGTGGGTTGCGAGCACCCTCGCCGGACGGACACTGGAGGGGCTCCCCTCGGCGCACCAACTGCCCGAGCCCGGGCAGGCAGGGTCCTCGTAGCCGTCGTGCCCGATTCGTCCCGCGTCGCCGCAAGCTAGGCCGTTGCCTCGAGCGCATCCCTGATCGTTTGCACGGCGACCTCCAGGTCCGCCGAATCCGTGGACCAATTGGTCACGGAGACACGCAGGATGTCCCTCCCGTGCCACCGGGAACCCGACATCCACACCCGACCGTCCGCCATGACGTAGTCCGTCACGGCACGCGTCCTCTCATCCGAACCAAAAGCCAGGGAAAGCTGTGTAAACACCACATCGTTGAGGACCTCAACGCCCGGCACCCCGGCAAGCCGGCGGCCCAGTTCCGCGGCACAATCCGCGCGACCGGCCACGAGCTGCCGCACGCCGTCGGACCCCAGGGAGCGCAAGGCCGCCCAGACAGGCACTCCCCTGGCCCGTCGGGACAATTCGGGGACCTTCTCCATCGGATCCGCAGGTCCGTGGTCGTCCTGCATGAGGTAGGCGGCATGCATGCCGATCCCGGATCGCAGCGCGGCAGCGTCGCGCACCGCCACGATTCCGGCGTCGTAGGGCACGTTGAGTGTCTTGTGCGCATCGGTACCCCAGGAATCGGCCAACTCGACTCCTTCCGTCAAGTGCCGAAGTCCGGGAACCGCCCCTGCCCACAAGCCGAAGGCACCGTCCACGTGGACCCAGGCGCCGTGGTCCCGGGCAGCCGAGATTGCCGCCGGGAAAGGATCAAAGGCTCCGGAATGCAGGTTTCCCGCTTGGAGGCAGACTATCGCCGGAGCGTCCCGGGGGCCGGATTCAAGGGTGCGTCGGAGCGCGACGGGGTCGATTCTTCCTTGGCCGTCTGCCGGCACGAGTTCGGGCGCTCCCAGGCCCAGGAACCTCAGGGCCATGTCCAGGCTGTCATGCCGCTCGGCCCCTGCGAGGACGCGTACTTTCGGAGCGCCCTGGAGCCCGTCCGCATTGACGTCCCATCCGGCATTGGCGAGCTGGCGCCATCGGGCCGCGGCAAGTGCGGTGAAGTTGGCCATGCTCGCGCCGGTGGCGAACCCGACGTCGGACCCTGAGGGAAGGTTGAGCAGCTCAAGGAGCCACTCCCCGGCCGCCTCTTCGATTCCTGCGGTAGACGGAGAGGCAAAGCGCAGGCCGGAGTTTTGGTCCCAGGCGGACACCATCCAATCCGCGGCCATGGCGGCCGGAACAGTGCCGCCGATGACCCAACCGAAGAAGCGCCCGGACTGCATCGCCATCAATCCGGGTTCCGCGTTCCCGGCAAGGAAATCGACCACCGCGGCCGCATCGAGTCCGGTTTCCGGCAACGGCCCGCCGAAGCGTTCCTTGACCTCGTCTGCTGTGGCACTCGGCCGGACTATCCGTCCCGGCAAGGCCTCCAGCCACTTCCTCGTATGCTCGTGGGCCCGCTCGAGCGCTTGCTGATAGTCGTCGGAATCCGCCCACATGAGTGCATGCTACGCGGAATAGTCGTTCCACACATCGATGCCCAGCTTGACGATCAACGCGGCAACCACGATCAGGAACACCAGGCGCACAAAGCGGCTGCCCTTCTTCACCGCTGTCCTGGCCCCAAGGTATCCGCCCGCCATGTTGGCCAAGCCAAGCATGATGCCGATCCCCCACAACAACGATCCATGCGGGAGGAAGAACAAAAGCGCCCCGGCGTTGGTGGCCATGTTGACGATCTTCGCTTTGGCACTCGCCTCGAGGAAGGCATAGCCCATGGCGGAAACGAGTGCGATGACCAGGAACGATCCCGTTCCGGGGCCAATGAGTCCGTCGTAGAAACCAATGACAGCCCCGATCGCGCAGGCCACCACATAGTGCCGGTGGCCCTGGTGGCGCAGCGCGGTCAGCTCGCCGGCATTGGGCCGCAGCGCTGTGAAGACCGCAACGGCGATCAGGGCGACCACGATGATCGGTTTGAACACGCTGGCGGGAAGATTCGCGGCGAGGAGTGCCCCGCCGAAGCTTCCTGCAAGGGCGATCACGGCCATGGGTATGGCAGTCCTGAGGTCCGGGCCAACCCTGCGGTAGTACGTCGTGGCACTGGTTGCCGTGCCGAAAATGGAACCCATCTTGTTGGTGGCAAGCGCCTGGACCGGAGCGATTCCCGGGACCAGGAGCAAGGCGGGGAGCTGGATCAGTCCCCCGCCCCCTACCACCGCGTCAACCCAGCCGGCTGCGAATCCAGCCACCACGATCATGATGACCGTGCCGAGCTGGATGGATTCGAAGCCGGAGATCACTTCTGGCGGACGGCGTTAACCACGTAGTCGACTGCCTTCTCGACTGCGACATTTTCGGCGTCACCGGTGCGGCGGTCCTTGATTTCGACGACGCCTTCCGCGAGTCCGCGGCCAACCGCAAGAATCGTGGGGACGCCGATGAGTTCGGCGTCGCCGAACTTGACGCCGGGCGAGACCTTGGGCCGGTCGTCATAGATGACGTCCAGTCCGGCAGCGTTGAGTTCGGCGGAGAGCTTCTCGGCAGCCGCGAAGATGTCCTCGCCACGTCCGACGGCGACGACGTGGACGTCCGCAGGGGCAACCGAGCGGGGCCAGACCAAGCCGCGCTCGTCGTTGTTCGATTCGGCAAGTGCGGCCACGGCGCGGGTGACGCCTACTCCGTAGGAGCCCATGGTGACGACAACCTGCTTGCCGTTCTGGTCCAGGACCTTCAGGTCCAAGGCTTCGGCGTACTTGCGGCCCAGCTGGAAAATGTGTCCCATTTCGATGCCGCGGGCGGTCTCGAGCGGACCGGAACCGTCAGGCGCTTCGTCACCCGCGCGGACCTCCGTGCACTCGATGACGCCGTCCCAGGCGAAGTCGCGTCCGGCGACGAGGCCGAAGACGTGCTTGCCGTCCTGATTGGCACCGGTGACCCAGCTGGTGCCGGACACGATGCGCGGATCCACGAGGAAGAGCAACTTGCTGGAACCCTCGAGGCCAAGGACCGGTTCGTCGAGGGACAGGCCGGGGCCGATGTATCCCTTGACGAGTTGGGGGATTTTCTTCAGGTCTTCTTCGTTGGCGGCTTCAAGGCCGATCTCGCCGGCAATCGGAAGGTAGGCGCCGATGTTCGCTTCGACGCGCTTCAAGTCCACGGCGCGGTCGCCGGGGACGCCGATGACGACGATCTGACGCTCCTTCGTGGGTAGCGTGACGGCGAGTACGACGTTCTTCAGCGTGTCGGCGGCAGTCCAAGTGCCGCCGTCGGAATCGCTGCGGGGCGCGAGCTCGTTGGACGCGGCCACCAACGTATCGATGGTGGGCGTGTCCGGCGTGTCCAGGACGCGGGCCGCCGGGGCGTTGCTGAAGTCGATGTCGGCCGGAACCACCGTGGACACAGCCTCGACGTTTGCCGCATAACCGCCCGCGGACCGTACGAAGGTGTCTTCGCCGACGTCGGTCGGGTGCAGGAATTCTTCGCTCTTGGAGCCGCCCATGGCGCCCGCGGTGGCGGTTACGGGGATGACTTCCAGGCCCAGACGGTCGAAGATCCTCAAGTACGCGGCACGGTGGGCGGCGTAGCTGGCGTCCAGTCCCGCGTCGTCGACGTCGAACGAGTAGGAGTCCTTCATGATGAATTCGCGTCCGCGGAGGAGGCCTGCCCGGGGGCGCGCTTCATCGCGGTACTTGTTCTGGATCTGGTACAGGCTCAGCGGGAGGTCCTTGTACGAGGAGTACAGGTCCTTGACCAGGAGGGTGAACATTTCCTCGTGGGTGGGCGCGAGCAAGTAGTCCGCACCCTTGCGGTCCTGGAGGCGGAACAGTCCTTCGCCGTATTCGGTCCAGCGGTTCGTTGCCTCATAGGGTTCCCTGGGCAGCAGAGCGGGGAAGTGGACTTCCTGGGCTCCGATGGCAGCCATTTCTTCCCGGATGATCTCTTCGACCTTGCGCAGGACGCTCAAACCCAGAGGCAACCACGTGTAGATGCCTGGCGCGGCGCGGCGGATGTAGCCGGCCCGGACCAGGAGTTTGTGGCTGGCGACTTCGGCGTCGACGGGATCTTCACGCAAGGTGCGCAGGAAAAGCTGGGAGAGGCGAACGATCACGGGGCAGAATCCGTTTCTATGGCAAGAGCTGGCAAAAACTACTGTGTACCAATCTACCGGCTCGCAGCCCGGCCCCTTGCCGCCGCGGCCGCCCTTTCGGCGTGGTCGCCCGCCGCGAACACCGTGGCGCCCGGCGTAGACGCGGTCGAGCCACGCCATGAACAAAGGAAGCCCCTGGCCGCGAGCGGCTGGTCATCCTGCCATGGCGTGGCTCAACAGCCGGTCGACCACAAGCGCTACCCGCCCGCCACCCCATGCCGGGCGGTCAGAGCACCTGTGGCTGCGAAGATCTTGCTACCGAGTTCATGGATGGTCTTGCTTCCCAGAGCAGCCAATTGTGCGTTTCCCCCCTGGACCCATCCGCACCCCAACGACACGGCTGATTTCGAACCTAAGTGATTGGGACCACAACATTCAAGGATTTGGGCTTATCAATATTCGGCAGGCCCTTCTGGTTGACGAACCTGGAGACTGGGAATACCGTTTATTCATCATCTGATGAATAAACGTATCGGGAGGCTGCGATGTCCAACAGCAGTTCGGGAAACAGCGCGTCGGGACGAGCCAAGCCACCCGGTCCCACGGCTGTCAAAGCAACAGGCGTGCATGTGACCCGTGGCCGCAAGAAGATCCTTCGCGGCATCGACTTCGCCATTGAACCGGGCCGTATCACGGGCTTGCTCGGCCCTTCCGGAAGCGGCAAGACGACGTTGATGCGCGCCATTGTTGGGGTCCAACGGCTGAGGGCCGGAGCCATTGAGGTCTTGGGCCGGCCGGCCGGGACACCCTCACTGCGGCACGTCGTCGGATACGTCACCCAGGCTCCAAGCGTCTATCCGGACCTCACCGTCGAAGCGAACATCAGGTACTTCGGTGCCATGCACGACGCCAAGGCAAGTGACGCTGCTGAGGCGATTGCCGCCGTCGGGCTCGAAAAGCTGGCCAGGCAAAAGACGGCCAGCCTGTCCGGCGGCGAATTCAGTCGCGTCTCGCTCGCGTGCGCGCTGGTCTCCCATCCGCAATTGTTGGTGCTGGATGAACCAACCGTCGGCCTGGACCCGGTGCTGCGCGCTGAACTGTGGGAGCGGTTCGCCGCGATGGCCGCAGCAGGAACCACCTTGATCGTCTCCAGCCATGTCATGGAGGAGGCCTCCCACTGTTCCTCGCTGCTCCTGCTCCGCGACGGTTTACTGCTTGCGCAACTCAGCCCGACGGAATTAAGCGAACGCGGCCGAAGCCATGATCTCGAGAAGGCCTTTTTGCACATCATCCGGGAATCGGAATCGGCAAACCGGAATACCAACGAAAGCCAGGTGGCGCCGTGAATCCGCGAATGATGTTCGCCACTGCAAGGCGGGTCCTCGAGCAACTGCGGCACGACCACCGGAGCGTCGCGCTGATCCTGGTGGTCCCGGCGCTCCTTCTCGCCGCCGTGTACTACCTTTACGAGAACGAGACGTTGCCGCCCGGATTCCCGCGGACGTTCGACCGTGTGGGCCTCATGATGCTGGCCATCTTCCCCTTTGTGGTCATGTTCCTTGTCACGTCGATCACCATGTTGCGCGAACGGACCACCGGTACGCTGGAACGGCTCCTGACCACGCCCATCCATAAGGCCGACCTCCTGTTCGGCTACGCCATAGCCTTCTCCCTCATGGCGGCCCTCCAATCCCTGGTCGCGACGGCGGTGGCCTACTGGATCTTCAACCTGGACATCAAGGGAGGCCCCGGATATGTGGTGATGATCGCCGTCATCAATGCTGTGCTGGGAGTCGCGCTGGGCTTGCTGTGTTCGGCATTCGCGCGGACCGAATTCCAGGCGGTGCAGTTCATGCCCGTCGTCGTGGTCCCGCAGATCCTGTTGTGCGGCCTCTTCGTTGCCAGGGAACACATGAACGGCTTCCTGGAGAGCATCTCCAATGTCCTGCCGCTGACATATTCGGTGGACGCGCTCCAGCAAATCGCCGGAAACACCGACGCCACCCAAGCGATGTGGCAGGACGCGGTGACCATGGCGGGGATCGTGGTGGCGGTTCTGGTCCTGGCCTCGTTTACCCTCCGACGGCGGACCTCGTGAGCGGCGCCTATCCTCCAGGGCGGCGGGGACGCCGCAGCGGGGGAAGCGATTCGCGCGAACGGATCCTGGCGACGGCGCGACGGCTTTTCGCGGAACACGGATTCGAGGGCACAAGCCTGCGGCAAGTGGCCCGTGAAGCCGAAGTGGACCCGGCCATGGTCCACCACTTTTTCGATGGCAAGGACGAGCTCTTCGCCTTGAGCGTGGAGCTCCCGGCCAACCCGGCCGACGTGCTTTCCGGTGTCGAATCGGTGGACCCCGGCCAGCGCGCCGAAGCGATCGTCAGGGCGGTCCTGCGCCTGTGGGAAGGTCCGGCGCAACACGGACTCGTGGCGTTCGTCAGGGGAACCCTCGGCTCGAAGGCCAAGACAGCATTGATGCGCGAGATGCTTACGCACACCGTCCTCTCCACGATCATGGCCGAGCTCCCGGGAACTCCTGAGGAAAAAAGGATGCGCGCAAGCCTCGTAGCCACTCAGATTGTGGGGCTCATGCTGATGCGGTACGTGGTCCGCTTGGATCCGCTCGCGTCAGTATCCCAGGATGACGTGGTACGCCTTGTGGCCCCCAACGTCCAGCACTACCTCACAGGCGAGCTCACGTAGCCTTGTCCGCGCGGCAGCCGCGTCAATACAGCACAGGGATCAGTACAAGACAGTCGCGAAAGTTCCCAGCCGCTTGAAACCGACGCGTTCGTAGGTGGCGCGGGCCCTGGTGTTGTACTCGTTGACGTAGAGGCTGGTGACGGGCGCGAACTGCTGGGCGAGGACCACCACGGCCGCCATGTACCCGGCGCTGAGCCCCCGGCCGCGGAAGGCCGGGTTCATCCAGACCCCCTGCACTTGGGTGACTTCGTCCGTCACGGCACCCAATTCGGCTTTGAACATCACTGTGCCGCCGGTATCGATGTGTACCAGGGAGTGGCCTTGACGGATGAGTCCGGCCACCCGGCGGCTGTAGAAGTCTTCGCTCCCAAGGAACGGCGAGTATCCGACTTCTTCTTCGAACATTGCCGCGCAAGCTGGCAGGATGCTGTCGAAATCCTTGATGTCGCCAAAGCCCAGCCGCGGGTCGGCCTGGACAGCGGGCTGACCGGAAATGGCCAGCAGTGGCTGTTCGGCCCGGACTTCATGGGCGAGGTGGCCGAGCCTTTCCAAATGGGAATGCAAAGCCAGGACAGGCTCAGCGGGGCCGAAGATCGAGGCGTAGCGCCTGCCTGCCCGGTGCGCCGCGGCAGCCACGAGCGAGGTCAGTTCCGGGTCCAGTTGAATGGGAACCAGGTTGGCGCCGGCCCAGCACGCGCCAAGGAGGACGCCGCCGTCGAACACTCCGAAAACGCTCGCGCCGCCGGACGTCGGCGCGGCGCTACCGGATGAATCAAGGTGCGACAGGATGAAGACGTTCGCAACCGGGTCTTCCATGGCAAGCGCCCGCAAGGCGGGTGTGTCCGCAGCACCGAGGACCCGGACGGCGACGCCGTCCGGGCCGGTTTCGTCTTTGCTACGAGACGCTAACCACGGGGCTACCCTTGACAGCATCTTCGCCATCGGCCTCCCCCATCTCTTCAGCGATACGCATGGCCTCTTCGATCAGTGTCTCAACAATTTGGCTTTCAGGCACGGTCTTGATGACTTCGCCTTTAACGAAGATCTGGCCTTTGCCGTTTCCGGAGGCAACTCCGAGGTCCGCTTCGCGGGCCTCACCCGGACCGTTGACGACGCAGCCCATGACCGCGACACGCAACGGAATTTCCATGCCTTCGAGTCCGGCGGTGACTTGCTCCGCGAGGGTGTAGACGTCCACCTGGGCGCGACCACACGAAGGGCACGAGACGATTTCCAGCTTCCGCGGCCGCAGGTTGAGCGACTGCAGGATCTGGTTACCGACCTTGATTTCCTCTACCGGAGGCGCGGAGAGGGAAACGCGGATGGTGTCTCCGATGCCCCTGGACAAGAGGGCACCGAAGGCCGTGGCCGACTTGATGGTGCCTTGGAAGGCCGGTCCTGCCTCGGTCACGCCAAGGTGCAGCGGCCAGTCGCCCTTCTCGGCGAGCATTTCGTAGGCGGCGACCATCACCACGGGGTCGTTGTGCTTGACCGAGATCTTGAAGTCGTGGAAGCCGTGCTCCTCGAAAAGGGACGCCTCCCACACCGCGGATTCGACCAGCGCCTCCGGAGTGGCCTTGCCGTATTTCTTCAGGATGCCCGGTTCCAAGGAGCCGGCGTTGATGCCGATCCGGATGGACGTGCCGTGGTCCTTGGCGGCGGCCGCGATTTCCTTGACTTGGTCGTCGAACTTGCGGATGTTGCCGGGGTTGACCCGTACTGCGGCGCAACCGGCCTCGATCGCGGCGAACACGTACTTCGGCTGGAAATGGATGTCCGCAATCACCGGGATCTGGGATTTGCGGGCGATGATCGGGAGCGCCTCGGCGTCATCTGCGGACGGGCACGCGACACGCACAATATCGCAGCCCGAGGCCGTGAGTTCGGCGATCTGCTGCAACGTGGCGTTGATGTCCGTGGTGGGAGTGGTGGTCATCGATTGCACGCTGATGGGGAAATCCGAGCCGACGCCGACCGATCCCACCTTGATCTGGCGGGTTTTGCGGCGCGGCGCAAGAACAGGTGGAGGGGCTGACGGCATTCCCAGGCTGACCGAGGTCACGTGGACTCCTTGGATTGAAATGGGTAAATCGTGTGGCCGGGGCCCGGGCCCCGGCCAGTCAGGCTACGCGGATGCGTAGTTGGAGAGCACGCCGATGATCGGGTTCCAGGCGGAGGTGCGGATTCCGGAGATTCCCTGCACGGCGGCGAAGGGGTCCTCCTTGAGCGTCGCGTTCAGCTCGGACTCGTCGGCGGCGCGGACCAGCAACAGCGCACCAGCGCCATCGGCGTAGGGTCCGCTGGCGAGCAAGGTTCCCTGCTCGGCCAAGCCTGCGAGCCAAGCGCGGTGGGCAGGGCGGTGTTCGTCGCGTACTTCGGCGGATTCGGCGTCGTACACGTACTCAACAGCGAAAACAGTCATATGGATAGCCTATCCCCCCGGTGCGGACGGGAGTGCCGCGACGAAAGGCGGCCGGGTCATCCGAAGAGGTTCACGGGCTTGACGATGTCGGCATAAATCAGGAGTGCGCTCATCGCCATGAGGAGGCCGGCAACCACGTAGGTGAGCGGCAAGAGCTTGGCGATATCGAAAGCTCCGGGGTCCGGTTTGCGGAACAGCTTGGCGATCCGGCGCCGGGCTCCCTCGTAGAGGGCACCCGCGATGTGACCGCCGTCGAGCGGGAGCAGGGGAATCAGGTTGAAGACGGCGAGGGCGAAGTTCAAGCCTGCGATGAGCCCGATGAGGGCCGCCAGCCGCGATTGCACCGGCACGTCCTGCATGGCGGCGACTTCACCCGCCGCGCGGCCGACACCCACAACGCTCATGGGACCGTTGGGATCGCGGGGCTCCGAACTGAAAGCGGCCTGGGCTACGCCCACCACCCTGGCGGGCAGGTTCAGGACTACGCCGGCGATTTGCTTGATGTTCTCGCCGGCCATGGGAAGGACGCTCGACGCCGGTTGCGGCACCATGGCGGTCTGGGCACCAATGCCAAGGAACCCGACCTCCTCGTAGAGCGGTTTGCCGTCCGAACCCTTGGCCTGCTGGCCATTGTCTCCGATGACCGGACGCGCCGAGAGGACCGGCGTCACCTGGGTAGTGACGCTCTGACCGCCGCGTTGCACCGTGATTTGCACCGCCTTGCCCGCAGAAGCCCTGATCCAGCCGGTCAGTTCCGCCCAACTGGTCACAGTCTTTCCGTCGAAGCCGGTAATGACGTCGTTGGGCTGCAATTTGGCCTGGGCCGCGGGAGTCAGTTGGCAGGCCGCAGAGTTGGGATCAACCGTTTCGCCTTGTTTGACCTGGCATTTGGAAACGTCCGCGATGGTGGTAGTGGGGCTGGACACGCCGAATCCCATGAGCAGCACGGCGGTCAGCACAAGGCCAATGAGGAAGTTCATTGCCGGGCCGCCCAGCATGATGATGACCTTTTTCCAGACCGGGAGCTTGTAGAACACCCGTTTCTCGTCGCCGGGGCCGACTTCCTCGTGCGCCGCCGAACGGGCCTCTGAGGCCAAAGTCTGGAACATGCCGGTGCTGGAAGGGCGAACGCTGCCGTCTTCCTTGTTCGGCGGGTACATCCCGATCATGGCGACGTAGCCGCCCAAGGGAATGGCCTTGAAGCCGTATTCGGTTTCGCCCCTCCGCTTTGACCAGATGGTGGGGCCGAAACCAATCATGTACTTCGTAACCCGCACTTTGAACAGCTTGGCCGGCACGAGGTGCCCGACTTCGTGGAGCGCGATGGAAACCGCCACGCCAATAGCGACGAAGACGACTCCGAGTATGAACAGGATGGCGGGATTCATGCCTTAAGTACTGCTTCCTAAAGGGTGCTGTTGGCTAAACGATCATGGGTGCGTGTTCGTGCCCAACTCTCAGCATCCAACACCGAGTCCACCGTCAGCTCGAAGGATCCTGAATGTTCGCTGAGGACGGACTCCACGGTGTCCACGATGTCCGTGAAGCGGATCTTGCCGGCGTGGAAGGCTTCCACCGCTTCCTCGTTGGCCGCGTTGAAGACCGCCGGGTATGTGCTCCCCTGCTTCGCGGCGTCCTTGGCGAGCTCGACGGCGGGGAACGCCACCGAGTCGAGCGGTTCGAATGTCCAGCTGGTGGCCTGGCTCCAATCGCAGGACTTGGCGGCGCGGGGCACGCGGTCCGGCCAGCCCAGTCCGAGGGCGATCGGCAGGCGCATGTCCGGTGGGGAAGCCTGGGCGATGATCGAGCCGTCGACGAACTCGACCATGGAATGCACCACCGATTGGGGGTGGACCACGACGTCGATCCGGTCGAGCGGGACGTCGAAAAGCAGGTGGGCTTCAATCACCTCGAGTCCCTTGTTGACGAGGCTGGCCGAATTGGTGGTGACCATGAGGCCCATGTCCCATGTGGGGTGCGCAAGTGCCTCGGCCGGGGTGACGTCCCGGAGCAGTTCCTTGGTGAGCCCCCGGAACGGGCCACCGGACGCCGTCAGGATGAGCTTTTCGACTTCGTTGGCCGAGCCGGCACGGAGGCATTGGGCAATGGCCGAGTGCTCCGAATCCACCGGCACGATTTGCCCGGGTGCGGCCGCGGCCTTCACCAGCGCGCCGCCGACAATCAGGGATTCCTTGTTGGCCAAGGCCAGGACGGCTCCGGAATTCAAGGCCGCCAGGGTCGGTGCCAAACCAATGGATCCGGTGATGCCGTTGAGGACCACATCGGCTTCGATGGCGGCAATCCGGGTGGAGGCGTCCGGTCCGGTCATGATGGTTGGCTTGTAGTTGCGAATCCCGACGGCGGACGCGGCAGCATCGATCCGCTCCTGCAGTTCACGGGCATCGCCCCGGGCGATTCCGACCGCCTGCGCCTTGGTGTGGACGGCCTGCTGAGCGATGAGGTCAAGGTTCCCGCCGCCCGCGCTGAGTGCCACAACCTCGAACAAATGGGGGGCGGCGTCGACGACGTCGATTGCCTGCGTGCCGATGGAACCAGTGGACCCGAGGAGAACGATTTTTCGCGGCTGCATTGCTTAAGTATCCCGTACCCCAGGCGTAGCGTTGATTTGTGGAGTGGGTCTCGTGGTTCGAGGCGCCGGACTATGAATTCGCCCGGCAAGTGCTCCAGCGCGGAACAGCGGTACTCTACTTCATCGCGTTTTTGTCCACGCTGAACCAGTTTCCCGCACTCCTGGGCGAACATGGGCTCCTCCCCGTCCCGCGGTACGTTGATGGCCACCGGAAACTGCGCAGGCCAAGCCTCTTCCGCTGGGGATATTCGGACACTTTGCTGCGCTCCGTGTGCGCCATCGGCCTGCTCGTCTCCGGTGTCCTTGTGCTCGGGCTGCCGCAGTTGGGACCGCCGTGGCTGCCCGCGCTCGCGTTCCTGGCCTTGTGGCTGCTCTATATGTCGGTGGTGAACGTCGGCCAGACCTTCTACGCGTTCGGATGGGAGATGCTCCTGCTCGAAATGGGATTCACTGTGGCATTCCTCGGTTCGAACCAGGTTCCCCCGCCCAGGACCATCCTGATCTTGCTGGTGTGGCTCGTGTTCAGGCTGGAGTTCGGCGCCGGCATGATCAAGATCCATGGCGGGAGCGAATGGCGTGATTTGACCGCTTTGTACTACCACCACGAGACGCAGCCCATGCCTGGGCCGCTGAGCCGCCAGGCGCACCTCCTGCCGAAACCGCTGCACCGCGTCGAAGTGCTCGGCAACCACTTCGCCCAGCTGGTGGTGCCGTTCTTCCTGTTCTTCCCGCAGCCGCTCGCCAGCGTTGCCGCCGGGATTGTTGTCTTCACGCAACTTTGGCTGGTGGGTAGCGGGAACTTCGCCTGGCTCAACTGGTCCGCCATCGTGCTCGCTTTCGCTGCGGTGAGCGACCCCGTGATCCACGCGGTGCTGCCGTTTACCCCGGCACCGCATGCCGGTGCAGCGACGACGGCGCCCGGGACGCCGCCCTGGTGGCTCGCCGTCGTTCTTTGCGTCACTGTCCTCCTGCTGGTGCTCAGCTATTGGCCGGCCAGGAACCTGGTTTCGCGCGGGCAGCTCATGAACGCGAGCTTCAACCGCTGGCAACTGGTCAACACGTACGGTGCTTTCGGCACCGTGACGCGGCACAGGGTGGAAATCGTGGTCGAAGGCACCCGGTCCGACGCGCCGGTCGACGAAGCCGAGTGGCTCGAGTACGGCTTCAAAGGCAAGCCCGGGGACGTCCGGCGCTTGCCGCGCCAGTGGGCGCCTTACCATCTGCGGCTTGATTGGTTGATGTGGTTCCTGCCGCTGCGGACGGTGCATGAGGAATGGTTTTATGCGTTCCTCGGCAAGCTGCTCGACGCCGACAAGCCCACCTTGCGCTTGTTGCGCCTTGACCCGTTCGACGGCGGGCGGCCGAGGTGGGTACGGGCCCGCAGCTTCCTGTACCGGTTCGCAACCCGGGCCGAGTTCCGGGAAACCGGCCAACGCTGGATCCGGATGGAGCTGTACGAAGTGATCCCGCCGTTGTCCCTGCCGCGGTCGCGGCAGCATGGGAGCTGAGCTGCGTTTTACGAGAGCCGGGCCCTGCGCAGCGTCGCTTCGGCGTGCTTAAGGATGGGACCGTCCACCATTTTTCCTTTGTGCTGGAAAACTCCCGTGCCGGCTGAGGCGGCGGCGTCGAGCAACTCCTGCGCTTCGGCGACGACGTCCGCAGACGGAGCATAGGCGTCGCGGACCGCGGCAACCTGGTTGGGGTGGATGCAGGCCTTGGCCCCGAATCCGCTGGCTACGGCATCGGCGGATTCAACAGCCAGTCCTGCGAGGTCCGGAATATCCACATAGACCGCGTCGATTGCTTCCTTGCCCGCGGCCTTCGCTGCCAGCAGCACAGTGGAACGGGAGTGCAGAGCTACCGCCCGGTAGCCGCCGTCGTCCTTCCGGCTGGAGGTCCCGCCCATGGACGCGATCAGGTCCTCGGCGCCCCACATGAGCCCGACGACGTTGGGCGCCTGGGCGATCTCGACCGCGTTGACGATCCCCTTGGCCGTCTCGCACAACGCAATGACGTGGTAGCCCTCAAGCACCTTCAATTGTTCGCGGGACTCCGCCTTGGCGAGCATCACCGTGCGATACGGGGTGTGCGCGAGGCAGTGCAGGTCCTTCTCGAATTCCGCCGTACCCACGGGGTTGACCCGGACGATCGTCCGGCTCGGATCGAGCTCCGCGGTCTCGCCGCCCGATCCGAGCTGTGCAAGGATGGCTCCCCTGGCCCGTTTCTTGCTCTCGGGAGCCACCGCGTCTTCGAGATCCAGGATCACGGCGTCGGAACGCTCGGCGGCCTTTTGGTACCGTTCGGGGCGGTCGGCGGGACAGAAAAGCAGTGCGGGACCCATCGTGAACGTCATGTATTGATTGTCCCCTGTTGCGCCTCCAGATGCGCGGTCCGGATCCACATGAGGCAGGTCCTCGTGGCGAGGGCCACCACGGTTCCGGCTTGGTTGCGGCCTGTGTGTTGCATGGTCACGATTCCCTGCCCGGGACGCGACGACGACAGCCGCTTCGAGGTGATGACGGTTTCCGTGTAGAGGGTGTCGCCGTGGTACAGCGGATGCGGAAACGTGACGTCCGTGAGGCCGAGCTGGGCGATGATGGTGCCTTGCGTCAACTGATTCACTGACTGCCCCACCATGGTGGACAAGGTGAACATGGAGTTCATGAGCCGTTGCCCGAAGGGCTGCTTGGAACTCCAGGCGGCGTCCAGGTGCAGGGCTTGCGTGTTCATGGTGAGCGTGGTGAACAGGACGTTGTCCGCCTCGGTGACGGTGCGGCCCGGCCGGTGGGCGTAGACCACGCTTTCTTCAAGCTCATCGAAATACAGCCCGCGCTGTTCAATAACGCGTTTTTCGGGGACGGCGGGGTCCGCTGTCATACCGTGAGTTCCTGGTCTTCCTCGAAAAGCTCGACGCCCGTGGCCGCGGCGACGTCCTCGGCCGAGACGTTCGGCGCCAGTTCGCGCAGGACCAACCGCGATTCCCCGCCGTCGGAAACGACGTCGATCACCGCGAGATCCGTGATGATCCGGTCGACGCAGCCTTTCCCGGTGACCGGTAGCGAGCATTCCTTGACGATCTTGGGCTTGCCGTTGCGGTCCACGTGCTCCATCATCACGATGACCCGCTTGGCGCCGAACACCAGGTCCATGGCGCCGCCCATGCCCTTGACCATTTTTCCGGGAATCATCCAGTTGGCCAGGTCTCCGTTGGCGGCGACTTCCATGGCACCCAGCACGGCGACGTCCACATGACCGCCCCGGATCATGCCGAACGAGGTTGCCGAATCGAAGAACGCGGCGCCCGCATTGACGGTCACGGTTTCCTTGCCCGCATTGATGAGGTCCGGATCCACGGCGTCGTCGGCCGGGTAGGGACCGACGCCGAGGATCCCGTTTTCGGAATGCAGGATCACCTCCACGCCATCCGGAATGTAGTTGGGAATCAGGGTGGGCATGCCGATCCCGAGGTTGACGTATTGGCCGTTGCTGAGCTCGCGGGCCACGCGGGCGGCCAGTTCGTTCCGCGTCCAACCCTTGCCTTCGTGGTGTTCGACGTCGGAGCGGCGGTACTCGTGCCGGACCGCTTCCGGACGGGGCGGCACGTCCTGGGCGGTGTTGGTTTCCATGTTTACGCTCCTGCCTTCCGGCCTGGTTCCGATTCCGGCGCCGGGGCCAATGCCACGGTCCGCTTTTCGATGCGTTTCTCGGTGTCCGGAGCGAGCACCACCCGGTGGACGAAGATTCCCGGGGTGTGGATGTTTTGCGGGTCCAGCTCGCCGGGTTCCACGAGCTCTTCCACCTCGGCGATGGTGACCCGGGCGGCCATGGCGCACAACGGGTTGAAATTCATGGCCGTCGCATGGAACACGAGGTTGCCGTGGCGGTCACCCTTCCACGCATGGACGAGCCCGAAGTCGGGCGTCAGGGACTCTTCCAGCACGTAGTCTCCGCCATTGAAGGTGCGGACCTCCTTGGGTGAGGACGCGGTCGCGACCGTACCGTCGGCGTCGTACTTTTGCGGAAGTCCGCCGTCGGAAACCTGGGTGCCCACTCCGGCTTTCGTGTAGAACGCCGGAATGCCGGCGCCCCCGGCGCGGAGTTTCTCGGCGAGGGTCCCCTGCGGAGTGAGGACAACTTCCAGCTCGCCGGCGAGGAACTGGCGGGCGAACTCCTTGTTCTCGCCGACATAGGAGCTGATGGTCCGGCTGATCCGTCCGTCCTTGAGCAGGATGCCCAATCCCCAGTCGTCAACGCCGCAGTTGTTGCTGATGGTTTCCAAACCGGAGGTCCCCTGGGCGTACAGGGCGCCGATGAGGGCCACCGGGATTCCGCAAAGGCCGAAGCCGCCGACGGCGAGTGAGGCGCCGTCGTGGATGTCTTTCACCGCTTCCGCGGCGCTGGCAACAACTTTGTCGATCATCGTTCACCTTTCCCTAGCGGTTAAAGGCCCAGCTCGCGGGCGATGAGCATCAACTGGACCTCGGTGGTTCCCTCCCCGACTTCCAGGATCTTGGAATCGCGGTAATGCCGTGCCACCGTGAATTCGTTGATGAAGCCGTAGCCGCCGAACACCTGGGTGGCGTCCCGCGCATTGTCCATGGCTGCCTCGCCTGCGACCATCTTAGCGATGGCCGCTTCGGTCTTGAATGGCTTCCCCGCGAGCATCCTTGACGCGGCGTCGTAGTACGCGAGGCGGGCGGTATGGGCCCGCGCCTGCATGCGGGCGATCTTGAACTGTACCGCTTGGTACTTGCCGATGTTTTGGCCGAATGCCATGCGTTCCTTGGCGTATTTCACGGACAAATCGACGCATCCTTGCGCGGCGCCCGTTGCGAGCGCCGCGATCGCGATGCGGCCTTCATCGAGGATGGAAAGGAAGTTGGCATAGCCGCGCCCCCGGACGCCAAGGAGGTTCTCCTGCGGAACGCGGACGTTCTTCAACGTGAGCGGATGCGTGTCTGACGCGTTCCACCCGACCTTGTTGTACGCCTTTTCCGCCGTGAACCCGGGCGTGTCGGTAGGTACCAGGATGGTGGAGATTTCCTTCCTGAGGCTCCCGTCCTCGCGTGTCCCTTGCCCCGTGACCGCGGTCACCGTGACCAGTCGGGTGATGTTCGTTCCGGAGTTGGTGATGAACTCCTTGTTGCCGTTAATGACCCAATGGCCGTCCTCAAGGCGGGCATTCGTCTTGGTGCCGCCCGCGTCCGAGCCGGCTTCCGGTTCCGTCAGCCCGAACCCTGCGAGCGCGGCGCCCGAGGTCAATTGCGGCAGCCAGCGCTCTTTCTGTTCCTGGGTACCGAAGCGGTACACCGGCATGGCTCCCAGGGAGACGCCGGCTTCGAGTGTGATCGCGACGGACTGGTCCACCCGGCCTAGCTGCTCCAGGGCCAGCGCGAGCGCAAAGTAGTCGCCGCCCATGCCGCCATACTCTTCGGGGAAGGGCAAGCCGAAGAGGCCCATCTCCCCCATCTGCTTGATGATCTCGTACGGGAAACTGTGTTCTTCGTCGTGCTTGGTGGACACCGGGGCCACCACCTCGTCGGCGAATTCCCGGACGGAGTCGCTCAGGTCCTGGTATTCCTCGTTGAGTTCCATGGCTAGGCTTCCTTGTCTTCCTGGTTTCCTGCTGCCGGAGTCGGGGATTCGGCTGCTACGTGGATGGTGGCGAGGACCTGGTCCGCTTTGACGAGGTCCCCCGGTTTGCTGCTGAGGTGGACTGTGCCGGACACAGAGGCCACGAGTTGGTGCTCCATCTTCATCGCCTCGACTACGACGAGGACCTGTCCGCTCTCCACTTGGTCTCCGTTGTTCACAGGGACGGAGACAACCGTTCCGGGCATGGGAGAGCGGACTTCCGGGTCCGCGGCTCCCTCTTCGCGCTGAATCCCCGCGAGGACCCGTTGGAGGCGGGCCTCGCGGTCAAGGATCTCGAGCCGGCAGGACCAGCCGCCGCTGCCAAGCCAGATTTCCCGCGGAAGGTTGGCACCCGGGGTACCGCCGGCAGAAGGCAAGCCGAGCTCGAAAAGGTGCTCGACGCCGTCGAGCACCAACACGGCGTCTCCAGTGCCCGGCGTACCGGCACGCAGCGCCGCGCGGTGTTCGATGCCGGGGTGTTCGACGCCGGCATCCACGCGTGCGGTGGTGTCCGGACCGTGCCCGGTCAGCGAGACGGTGGCAAGGCCGCCGTCGGGAAGGCCGATAGTCACCCGCCACGGGGCAGGTGCGCCCACTCGCCAGCCATCGGCAGCGTTCCATGGCGACTCGGCTTCAAGCGGCGCCACAGCGTTGCGGGCGAGCAGGGCTGCGGCAACGATTTCCGTGTCCGCCGCGTGGCGGAATTGCATCCCTTCGAGCTTGCGCCCGATGAGCCCGGTATCGAGGCGGCCCGCGCGGACGTCGTCGTCGTTGATCAGGAGCCGCAGGTACTCGACGTTCGTCTGGACACCAAGCAACGAGTAGTCCGCCAGGGCGTGGTCCAGCGTGTCCAAGGCCGACTTGCGGTCCGGTCCCCACGCGATGACCTTGGCGAGCATGGGGTCGTAGTCCCCCGTGACGGCCGCTCCCCGGAGCATGCCGGAATCGATCCGGACATGGGGATCGTCGCCGGACCGCTCACGAAGCGCCACGACCTCGCCGATGGACGGCAGGAAGCCGCGTTCAGGAACCTCCGCGTAGACGCGCGCCTCGACGGCGTGACCGTCAAGTACGACGTCGGACTGCGCCACGGTGAGGACCTCACCGGCGGCGATCCGCACTTGCCATTCGACAAGGTCGATCCCGGTGACCATTTCGGTGACCGGGTGCTCGACCTGGAGGCGGGTGTTCATTTCCATGAAGAAGAAGTGCCCGGGATCCTGGTCCGACACAAGGAATTCGACCGTGCCTGCTCCGCTGTACGCGACCGACCGGGCTGCGTCGCACGCTGCTTCGCCGATGCGCGCGCGGAGTTCCTTCCCGTTTGGCTGGGACTCCAGCAACGGGGACGGCGCTTCCTCGATCACCTTTTGGTGCCGTCGCTGCAACGAGCACTCGCGCTCGCCGAGGTGTATGACGTTGCCGTGGTTGTCCGCGAGTACCTGGACTTCGATATGCCGGGGTGCAGGGACGAGCCGCTCCAGGAAGAGCGTGTCGTCGCCGAAGGCGCCGGCGGCGACGCGGCGCGCGGTTGCCAGCGTGGCTGCCATGTCTTCCGGCCGCTCTACGACGTGCATGCCTTTGCCACCGCCGCCGGCCGAGGGCTTGATGATCAGGGGGAATCCGACGCCGGGCGCCGCCTCGATGAGTTCCTGGTCGCTGAGGCCGGGCTCGGCAACGCCGGGAACGCAGGGGACGCCATAGGACATCACGTGGTTTTTCGAGCGGATTTTGTCGCCCATGATGTCGATCGCCTCGATGCCCGGGCCGACGAACGCAATGCCGGCTGCGTCCAGGGCTTTCGCGAACTCGACGTTCTCCGCCAGGAACCCATAGCCCGGGTGGACGGCCTGGGCGCCGCTCTGCAGGCAGGCTTCGATGATGGAATCGATGCGCAGGTAGCTGTCCGTAGCGGCGGCGGTGCCGATCCGGACGGCGGTATCGGCCTCGCGCACGTGGCGGGCTCCGGCGTCGGCGTCTGAATAGACCGCGACGGACCGGATCCCCATGGCTTTAAGGGTGCGGATCACACGGCAGGCGATTTCCCCGCGATTGGCGACGAGGACGGTATCGAATGGCTTAGTGGTCATGGCTCACATCCGAAAGAGGCCGAATGACGTATCCGGCAGGGGTTGGCGGGAGACCGTATCAAGGGCCATCCCCAGGACGCGCCTCGTGTCCAAGGGATCGATAATGCCGTCGTCCCAGAGCCGGGCCGTGGAGTAATAGGGACTGCCTTGGTCCTCATATTGCTGCTTGATGGGGGCCTTGAAGGCTTCTTCATCCTCGGCCGACCATTGCTCGCCGCGCGCTTCGAACTGGTCCCGCTTGACTGTGGCCAGCACGCTCGAGGCCTGGTTTCCGCCCATGACCGAAATCCGCGAGGCCGGCCACATCCACAGGAACCGCGGCGAATAGGCACGGCCGCACATCGAATAGTTTCCGGCCCCGAAGGAACCTCCGATCACCACGGTCAGCTTCGGCACGCGGGCCGTAGCCACGGCGGTGACCATCTTGGCGCCGTTCTTCGCGATCCCGCCTTGCTCGTAGTCCTTGCCCACCATGAAACCCGAGAGGTTCTGCAGGAAAATCAAGGGGATCCCCCGCTGGTCGCACAATTCGATGAAGTGGGCACCCTTGAGCGAGGACTCGCTGAAAAGCACGCCGTTGTTGGCCACGATTCCCACCGGGTGGCCGTGCAGCTTCGCGAATCCAGTGACCAGGGTGGTGCCGTAGTTCTTCTTGAACTCGTGGAACCTTGAACCATCGACGAGGCGGGCAATGACTTCCCGGACGTCGTACTGGGCATTCACGTCCGTAGGAACGGCGCCGTAGATTTCCTCCGGATCCGCAACGGGATCGACGACGGCGTCCACCTCCCAGGCGGGCGCGGCCGGCAGGGGCAGCGTGGAGACAATGTCACGGACAATCTGCAAGGCGTGCTCGTCATTTTCCGCGAGGTGGTCCGTGACGCCCGAGATTCGCGAGTGCACGTCCCCGCCACCAAGTTCTTCCGCCGTGACGATTTCGCCGATCGCGGCTTTCACGAGGGGCGGGCCGCCAAGGAAGATCGTGCCCTGGTTGCGGACGATCACCGTTTCGTCGCTCATCGCCGGAACATAGGCGCCGCCGGCGGTGCAGGAGCCCATGACCGAGGCGATCTGCGGGATCTTCGCGGCGGACATCTTCGCCTGGTTGAAGAAGATCCGGCCGAAGTGCTCCTTGTCAGGGAAAACCTCGTCCTGCCTGGGCAGGAACGCTCCCCCGGAATCCACGAGGTAGATGCACGGCAGCCGGTTCTCAAGTGCTATTTCCTGGGCCCGGAGGTGCTTTTTGACCGTCATCGGGTAGTAGGTCCCGCCCTTGACCGTGGCGTCGTTTGAGACCACCATCACTTGGCGGCCGTGGACGAGTCCAATCCCCGTGATGATTCCGGCGCCGGGCGAATCGTCGTTGTACATGCCGTTGGCCGCCAAGGGCGCGATCTCCAGGAACGGACTCCCATCGTCCAGCAGGTAGTCGATGCGCTCCCGCGGCAACAACTTGCCCCTCGACATATGGCGCTCGCGGGACTTCTCCGGACCGCCAAGGGCAGCCACGGCGAGGCGCTTCTTCAGTTCGCCCACGAGGGACAGCTGCGCCTCGGCGTTGGCGGCGAATTGCTCGCTGCCGGTATCCAGCTGGCTGGCAAGTGTCTCCATCGACTGCGTTCCATCCCGGCCAACGGCCATCTCAGTTAGTACCGCGTAACTGGAATTTAGGTTAGTCTCTGTTAACTGTGTTGTCCATCACCTTGGCGCATCCCCGGCGGCGCCCCGGCCTTGAGCTCACAGCGGATCGCGTGCAACAAGGAGGAATCGTGGTCACGTTCCAGCGGAGCCCAAAGGACACCCCCGCCAAGGATGGCACCAAGCAGGACAATCACGTCCAGACCCAGCGCAGCCAGGCCAAGGAGACACGGCGAAAGGCACTTCTGGCTGCCGCCGCCGGCCTCTTCGCGGCCGATGGCTTCAACCGCGTCTCGCTGGAGGACCTGGGCGCCGCCGCGGGAGTCAGTGGGCCTGCGGTTTACCGGCATTTTCCCGGGAAACAGGCGGTGCTCGCCGAGCTCCTGCTGAGCGTGAGCCGCAACCTGCTCGACGGCGGACGCGGCGTGGTGTCCGATGCGCCGGAAGCAGAAGCGGCCCTTCGCGGGTTGGTGGAGTTCCACGTCGACTTCGCCCTGAGCAACCCCGACGTCATCCGCGTCCAGGACCGGGATTTCAGCAACCTTGGCGAGGCCGACCAGGCCGAAGTCCGCGCCCTCCAGCGAAATTATGTCGAGCTCTGGGTCGAGGTGCTCGGCGACGTGCATCCCCACACGGATCCAAGCGAACTGCGGGTGCGGGCACACGCCGCTTTCGGCCTCATCAACTCGACTCCCCATTCCGTGCGGCACCATGGGCGCCGCATGGCAGCCAAGAGCGCCCGGCCCATCCTTGAGCGCATGGCCTTGGCTGCGCTGATGGTGGAGTAGCCAAGGGGCTAGACCATCGTTATGACCATCGCGGGGTCAGCCAGGATAGCCCCCAGTTCGGCCAAGAACTTCGAACCCTGCTCGCCGTCCACGAGCCTGTGGTCGAAGGACAGGCTGAGCGACATCACTTGCCGCACGGCGAGTTCGTCGTTGTGTACCCAAGGGGCCTTACGAACGGCACCGAGGGCAATGATCGCGGCTTCCCCGGGATTCAGGATGGGGGTGCCGGCGTCGATACCGAAGACTCCGATGTTCGTGATGGAGATTGTCCCGCCCGACAGGTCCGACGGCGAGGTCTTTCCGGATCGGGCCGTATCCGTGAGCTCGGACAGGGCGGCCGACAACTCCAGGAGCGTCATGCCGTCCGCGTCCTTGATGTTTGGAACGGTCAGCCCTCGTGGCGTTGCCGCGGCGATTCCCAGGTTGACGTAGTTGAACTGCACTATCTCCTGCGATGCCTCGTCCCAACGGGAGTTGAGGGTCGGGTTCCGGCGCAGCGCAATCAACACCGCCTTGGCCGCGATGGTCAACGGCGTCAGTTTGTAGCCCGCGAATGCCTTGCTCGACTTGAGCCGTTCCAAAAGCTCCATGGTTGGCGTGACGTCGACGGTCAGGAATTCGGTCACGTGCGGTGCCGTGAAGGCGCTTTGCACCATGGCCGCGGCAGTGAACTTCCGGACACCCTTGATCGGCGTCCGGGTCTCACGCCCACCGGGAACCGCGGCAGCCCGCGCCTCCGTTTGCTCGTGCGATCCGGCGGCGAAGCCCTGGACGTCGGATCGGGTGATAAGCCCTGCCGGTCCGGTGCCCTTGACCAACTGGAGATCGATCCCAAGGTCCCTCGCCAGCTTTCGGACCGGCGGGGTGGAGCGCGGACGCTCCGGTTCCTGGATGGTTTGCGGCGCGGGCTGCTGGACTGGTTGCCGCACGGGTGCCTGGACAGCCTCCCGCTCAGCGACCGGGTCGAAGGTGCGGTGGCGTCGCACCGGGTGCCCGGATTCTTCGACGACGGCGCCATAGCCCACGAGGTTGGCCTCCCGTTTGGCCGGGGTCGCCTGGGGAACAGCCGCGGCGGCGCCGTTCGAGGTGGAAACTTCCGAACCGGAACCGGCGCCGGTTGAACCGGCAGCACCGACGTCGTCGACCTCGAACGAGACGATCGGCTTGCCGACCTCCACTACGGCACCAGCCTCTTCATGGAGGGCCGCGACCGTTCCGGCGAAGGGCGAAGGCAACTCAACCACAGCCTTGGCCGTTTCGACTTCCGCGATCACCTGGTTGAGGGCCACGGTGTCCCCCACGGCTACTTTCCAACTGAGGATTTCCGACTCGGTCAGCCCCTCGCCGAGGTCCGGCAGCCTGAATTCCTTGATCATCGTGGCCGTCATCCTTCCAGCCCGCTCAACGAGTTGCGGCGGCCCAGCGAGCGGTCCACGCCGTCCAGGATCCTGTCGAGGTCCGGTAAATGGTGCATTTCAAGCTTTGAGTACGGGTACGGGATGTCGAACCCGGTGATCCGGACCGGGGCGGATTCAAGGTAGTTGAAGCAACGCTCGGTGATGCTGGCTGCGATTTCGGCGCCGAGCCCTCCGGATTGGGCTGCTTCGTGGGTGATCACCAGGCGGCCGGTCTTGCGGACGGACGCTTCCACCACAGGGAAGTCGATCGGCGCGAGCGAACGGAGGTCGATCACTTCCACCGAAATGCCCTCGTCGGAGGCCGCCAGGGCGGCATCGCTTGCCGTTTTCACGAGTGGACCGTAGGTGACCAGCGTGACATCGCTGCCCTGGGTGACCACCCGGGCCTTCTCCATGGACAATGCGGTGGACAGGTCCGCGGCCTCATCGACATCGCCCTTGTCGTGGTAGCGGCGCTTGGGTTCGAAATACAGCACGGGATCGTCCGAAGCGATGGCCTGCTGGATCATCGTATAGGCATCCTGGGGGTTGGAAACGCTGATGACGCGCAGCCCCGAAGTGTGGGTGAAGTACGCTTCCGGTGACTCCGAGTGGTGCTCGGGAGAACCGATGCCGCCGCCGAACGGCACGCGAATGGTGATGGGCATCTTCACGCGCCCTTGAGTGCGGTAGTGCATCTTGGCCACTTGGCTGACAATCTGGTCGAACGCCGGGTAGATGAACCCGTCGAACTGGATTTCGCATACGGGACGGTAGCCACGGTATGCGAGCCCGACGGCGGTCCCGAGGATGCCCGATTCGGCCAGCGGGGTGTCTACCACGCGGTGCTTGCCGAAGTCCTTCTGCAGTCCGTCGGTCACACGGAAGACACCACCGAGCGTGCCGATGTCCTCACCCATGAGGACTACCTTGGGATCGCTGTCGAGGGCTTTGCGCAGGCCGGCGTTGATGGCGCGGGCGAAGGTCAGCTTGCTCATCAGAGTGCACCTTCCTGGGTTGATCCACTGAAGCTTTCGAGGTAGCGGGAGTAATGGTCCTTCTGCCGTTCGATCCACGAGTTGGGCGTGCTGTAGACGTGGTTGAAAAGGTCCAGGGGCGCGGGGTCGGGCATATTGACGCAGCCTGAGCGCAGCTTGTTGGCGACCTCGTCCGCTTTCGCCCGCACCCTCGCTTCAGCCTCGTCCGTCAGGAGGCCCTTCGTCAGGAGCAACGTCTTGAGCCTTGCGATCGGGTCTTTCGCGCGCCAATCCTCGAGTTCGTTGGCATCGCGGTACCGAGTGGGGTCGTCCGCCGTCGTATGCGGTCCCATACGGTAGGTCACCGCTTCGATGAAGGTGGGACCACCGCCTTTGCGCGCCCGGTCAAGGGCGATGCGGGTGACTGCCATGACGGCCAGGACATCGTTCCCGTCCACGCGGATACTGGGGATGCCGAAGCCCAAGGCGCGGTCGGCGATCTGGATGTGGGACTGCAGCCGGACCGGCTCGGAGATAGCCCAATGGTTGTTTTGGCAGATGAAGACCACCGGCGCCTGGAAACTGGCCGCGAACACCATGGCCTCGTTGACATCGCCTTCGCTCGTGGCGCCGTCACCGAAATAGGCGACCGCCGCCGAGTCCGCTCCGTCGTTCTGGATACCCATGGCATATCCGGTGGCATGCAGCGTTTGCGATCCGATCATGATCTGTTGGGTGGCGATGTTGTAGCGGTACGGATCCCAACCGAATGACGCATTGCCGCGCCAGGCCCGCACCATGTCCAGCGGGTCCACGCCACGGCAATAGGCCACGCCGTTATCGCGGTAGCTGGGGAAGACGAAGTCATCGTCGCGGAGGGCCCGGGCCGAGCCGATCTGGGATGCTTCCTGGCCGAGGAGCGGCGGCCACAAGGCCAGCTCTCCCTGGCGCTGCAGTGCCGTACTCTCGGCGTCGATGCGCCGGATGACCGTCATGTCCTCATACAGCGAGCACAACTGCTCGTCGGTGACGTCGCTGACCCAAAGATCGAACTCCGGGTGGCTGATGCGTTCCCCGTTGGCGGAGATCAATTGGACCAGGTTCCCGCCGGTCCGACGCGGATTTTCTGCACTGATTCCGGTTGTCGAAGCCTCGTAGGCGTCCTTGCCGGCCTTGTCCGTCAACACCGTTGATCGCACCTTTCAGCTCGTGCTCACAGGCTTGCGGAAGGACTTGTGGTCCACTCGCGTGCCAGCATCCCGGCGTCGTCGCCCGGATTAATTGTGACCCTACTCACAATGCTCATTGGGTACAACCACCGCCGGAAATTCTGCGCATAATGCCCTATTTCAGTGACCTGCACCGTGCTACCGTTGCGCATTATGCAAGCTTTGGATGGCACTGATACCCGGCTGCTGTCGGCCATGGCCAAGGACCCCCGCGGCACCGTGGTGGCCCTCGCCCAGAAGCTGGGATTGTCCCGTAATACCGTGCAGGCCCGGCTGGCCCAATTGGAGAAGAAACACGCATTCCTCTCGTTCGAACGACGCATCAATCCCGCGGCTCTCGGCTATCCGCTCATGGCCTTCATTTCGATCCACGTCCAGCAGCAAAAGCTCGCACAACTGACCGTGGAACTCGCGGAAATCCCGGAAATCCTCGAGGGATACGGGCTGACAGGATCAGCCGACCTCCTCTTGCGGGTGGTAGCGCTCGACGCCGAGGACCTGTTCCGCATCAACGGCAAGATCCTGGCGTGCGACGGCGTGGAACGCACGGATACCGCCATGTCCATGGGCGAACTGATCCCCTTCCGGGTGCAGCCCCTCTTGAACCGCACCAGCCAGAAAGCGCCCCGCGCCACGTAAGTTCCACCGGGTCACCCGGTAAAGCCGGGCCCGGCCCTTGCCCTGAGCAACTTTGTACGATTTGATGCAGGTGGACGCCATGGGGGCCGGGAGGCGGCTTCCGTCCGGTTGGCGGCACACGCCTGGCCGCCGGGAAGGGGAATTGCCATGAGCACCCCGCACGTGCCGCCGCAGCCGAACCATGACCCCGACGCCGGCCAACCGGCGTCGGGCGCTGGTCCGCACCAGCACAGCCCGGCCCAACCCTACGGCCCGCCAACCCAGTTCCCGCCGTCGGGACAATATGGCGCGCCCGGCCAGTACCCATCGGCGCAATACGGCTCCGGACAGTACCCGCCAGCCCACTACGGACAATATCCGGGCCCGTACGGCCCTCCGCCGCCGCGGCCCAGGAACCGCAGGCTTCTCTGGATCGTCCTGGGAGTCGCGGGCGCCTTCCTTGTCTTGGTCATAGTGGGTGCCGTCGTGCTGTTCAACGTGGTGGGAAGCGCCACGAACAAGGCGCGGGCTGCCTCCGATGATTTCACGCGCCTGATCGTGAACGGCCAGAGCGGGCAAGCATACGACCAATACATGCACCCGGACCTGGCCCAAAACCTGACGAAAGACGAATTCGAGAGCGGTGTTGCGGGCCTGGGCTTGGACAGCACGTGCAAGCCGCACTACGACTCAGTGAACGTCAGTACGGTCAACGGGACCAACACCGCAGAGGTCATCGGCACCTTGCAATGCCAAGGCAAGACCATCGATCTCCAGTACAACTTTGAAGGCAACGACCCCAAGATGGATGCCATCCGCCTCCGGCCCGAAGGCTGACGCAAAAAAGTTTCCCAAGTCCACCCATCCGCCTGGCCGAGTGCTCCGAACCGCTGGTTGAGAGCCCCGCCCGGGGCTCGACCAAAGGCCGGAGACTCCGGCCATACCGGAAGGTTTGGACCATGCGCACTTCACCCAACCGCCTGATCGCCACCATCTTTGGAGCCGTCTTCCTGCTCGTGGGTGTCCTTGGATTCTTTGTCACCTCGGGGATCGGATTCTTCGCGACCGACGGTGCCAACCTGATCATCTTTGCGGTCAACCCCTTGCACAACATCATTCACCTGGCGGTCGGCGCGGCACTGCTCTACGCCGGCCTGAACAACGCAACCCTCTCCAAAGCCGTCAATTCAACCGTCGGCGCCGTCTACCTCCTGGTAGGTATCCTTGGGCTGTTCCTCGTTGGTTCCGCACTGAATATCATTGCCCTTAACGGAGCAGACAATGTGCTGCACCTCGCGAGCGCTGTTGTACTGCTGGGCGTGGGACTCTCGCAGGACAAGGTCCCGGCCGGCCACGCCAGGGCCCACGCCTAGGACCACCCGGGGAACCGCGGTTCAGGGACCGCAAAGCAACGGATCCGGAAGGAGCCGACCGTGACAGCGCAATCAGCGCGAACAGTACAAACACCGTCGTCCGTAGGGCCGACAGCAGGGGCATCCGTCACCTTGTTTTCTTGCTTCGCGGGAATGGGTGCCGGCCTCGTGGAGCTTTCCATCGCGTCAAGCTACATTCTGCCCCGCGGACCCCTCATGTTGCCGGGTTTCGTTGTGGCGGTGTGGGGCTTGGCGTTGCTCTCGGTCTCGGTGGCAAGCTTGCAGCGCGGCCGGCTCAGGTTCCGTCGGTTGACCGCCAAAGCGCTGGCAGTGGCAGTGGTGTTCCACGTTGCCGCGCTCACCGTGGGTATTTCCCAACAAGTGCTCGACGGCGGCCACCTGGCTGCTCTTTTCCTGGTCCTCATGACGTTGGGATCGTCCGCATGGATTGCCCGGAGGTACCCGGACGGTGAGGAAACCAGCGCCCGGCCGGGCGCAAGAATGGCGGTTCCCCCACACCCCGGATTGCTGGTAGCGGCGGCTTTCGCGGCCGCCGTCGTGGTCGCCGCGATTACGACGCCGGGGCTCGCGGCTTCCGTCGCCGGCCAGCACGCCGTCCCGCACCAGGAGCATTCATTGCCCACCGGGCACCATCACTGAACCTGCCTGCAGTATCCAGAACAAGGACAGCGTCCGTCCCGCCGCGTTGAATAGCGGCGGGACGGACGCTGTTTTTGGCGGGACCAACAGGGACCCTAGTGGTTCAGTGCCTTCTCGGCTCCGATACCGGTCAGCGAACGAACCTCCATTTCCGCTTGCTTGGCCGCGTCCTCACGCCGCTTGTCCAACACGGTTCCAAGCCAACCGAGCAGGAACGCGAGCGGAATAGACACGATGCCGGGATTGCTCAGCGGGAAAACCGCGAAATTCGCGCCTGGGATCATGGACGTCTTCGCACCGGAAACCACTGGCGAGAGGGCGATCAGGATGATTGCGGCGGCAAGCCCTCCGTACATGCTCCAGATGGCCCCTTGGGTGGTGAACTTTTTCCAGAACAGGGAGTAGATGATGGTCGGCAGGTTGGCTGACGCCGCTACCGCGAAGGCAAGGGCGACGAGGAAGGCGACATTCTGGCCGTTGGCGAAGATGCCGCCAAGGATGGCCAGGATGCCGATGACCACGACTGTCCTCCGGGCCACTTTGACCTCGGCCCCGGGATCGGCCTTGCCCTTGGAGATGACGTTCGCATAGATGTCGTGCGCGAACGACGCTGCCGCCGTGATGGTGAGGCCCGCGACCACGGCAAGGATTGTTGCGAACGCGACGGCGGAGATGAAGCCCAGGAGCAACGGCCCGCCCAGGTGGAACGCGAGGAGCGGAGCGGCGGAATTGACTCCGCCGGGGGCCGACTTGATGGTGTCGGCCCCGACCAGCGCGGCGGCACCATACCCGAGGACCAGCGTGAACAAGTAGAACAAGCCGATCAACCAGATGGACCAGACCACGGACTTGCGGGCTTCCTTCGCGGTAGGCACGGTGTAGAAACGCATCAAGACGTGCGGCAGGGCAGCCGTACCGAGGACAAGGGCCAGGCCGAGGGACAGGAAGTCCAGCTTGGAGGTCCCTGTTTTGCCGTATTGCAGGCCCGGGTTCAGGACATTGGGATTCTTTGCGGCGTCCGCCGCGGAACCGAGGAGGTTCGAGAGGTTGAAGCCGTAGATGGAGAGGACCCACAGGGTCATGACGGCCGCACCGCAGATGAGGAGGACAGCCTTGATGATCTGGACCCAGGTGGTCCCCTTCATTCCGCCGATCAGCACGTACATGATCATGAGGGCGCCGACGACGACAATCACCAGCGCTTGGCCTCCCCAATCGCTGATGCCCAGGAGCAAGGAGATCAGGCTTCCCGCACCGGCCATTTGGGCCAGCAGGTAGAAGAAACAGACGGCGAGGGTGGAAAGGGCGGCGGCGATGCGCACGGGGCGCTGCCGGAGGCGGAAGGACAGCACGTCCGCCATGGTGAACTTCCCTGTGTTCCGCAACAGCTCCGCCACGAGGAGCAGCGCCACGAGCCACGCGACGAGGAAGCCGATGGAGTACAGGAACCCGTCGTAGCCATTGACGGCGATCGCTCCGGTGATCCCGAGGAAGGAAGCTGCCGAGAGGTAGTCGCCGGCAATGGCTGTTCCGTTTTGGGAGCCGGTGAAGGAGCGGCCCGCCGCGTAGTAGTCGGCGGCGGTTTTGTTGTTTCGGCTGGCCCGGAACACGATGACCATGGTGACCAGGACGAACACGGCGAAAATGCCCATGTTCAGCATCGTGGTGTCCTTGAGCGCGGAGACCTCGACCATGGGGACCATCGTTTTCATTGCGCGAGTCCCTTCACGGCGGCGTCCTTGTCGAATTCATGGCCTTCGATGCCGTGCCGGATCTCTTCGGCAACGGGGTCGAGCTTGCGGTTGGAGTAGCTGACGTACCAAGTGGTGATCCCGAACGTCGTCACGAATTGCAGCAGGCCCAGGACCAGGCCGACGTTGATGTTCCCCCACAGCTTGGTGGACATGAAGCCCACCGCGTAGTCGGCCAGGAGGACATAGGCGAAGTACCACAGCAGGAACGCGATGGCCATGGGGAAGACGAAACTGCGGTGGCGCTTGCGGAGCTCGTGAAACTGCGGGCTTTGCTGGACTTCCTGGAAATCGACGGACGCTGTGTCCGGTGTTGGGGCTTCGTTACCCATGGTTTCCTCCTGGTGGTGAACGTCCACATCAGCCGCACGCTCCGGCCCAGTGTGACTGACATCACTATCGACCGGGCGGGCCCGGCACTTCCAGACCTACGGCACCGGGCGTCGCCCAGCGGACATGTTGTTGCGCCGAACGGCACACTCCGAAAGGCACTGCTCCCCTGCGGCTGCCTTACGCGGATTCGCTACTCTTGCTCCATGCCGGATTCCCCGCTCGTCACCGCGGCCGCCATTGCGGTCATCGTCCTCGCCGTGGCCGTCGTCGTCGGGGTGGGGCTCAAAGTGATCCGCTCCTTCCGGGAGTTGGGCACCGATGCCGAGCGGGCCACGTACCAGACCCTCCACGCGGCGTCGCGCGCTGGACAGCATTTGCGGACCGGATTGCACGCGGCGGGAGCCGCGAAGGCGAGCAGGCAACTGCGCTCCATGCTCCGATGCGACGCCCTGGCAATCACCGACGCCGAATCGGTCTTGGCATGGGACGGCGCCGCCGAGGAACTCAAGCCGTCGCTCATGGACCTCGCCGCGGGAGTCCTCAACGACGGGCGGACCGCGGTGGTTTCCGCATCCCGCGAACTCAGTGCCGTCGTCGCGCCGATCCGGGCCGGCAACCGGGTGGTGGGCGCCGTTGCGGCCTTCGCTCCCCAAGCCGGAGCCGGGCTGGTCCGCGCGACCAGCGAGCTCGCGGACTGGGTGGCAGTTCAGGTGGAACTCGCCGAACTCGATGCTTCGCGCACCCTCCTCATCGAAGCCGAGGTCAGGGCTCTCCGGGCGCAGATCAGTCCCCATTTCATCTACAACTCCCTCAACGCGATCGCTTCCTTCATCAATACCGATCCCGAGAGGGCCCGCGAGCTGGTGGTGGAGTTTGCCGACTTCACGCGGTACTCATTCCGGCGCCATGGCGATTTCACCACCTTGGCCGAGGAACTTCGCAGCATTGACCGCTACCTGCTGCTGGAGAAGGCCCGTTTCGGCGAGCGGCTGCAGCTAAGCCTCAGGATCGCGCCCGAAGTCCTGAGCACCGTGATTCCCTTCCTCAGCTTGCAGCCTCTCGTGGAAAACGCCGTGCGCCACGGGCTGGAAGCGAAGGATGGCCCCGGCCACATCACCATTTGCGCCAACGACTCCGGCGCCTTCGCGGAGGTCACCATCGAAGACGACGGCGTGGGCATCGATCCGGAGCACTTGCGGGCCGTCCTGGCCGGGTATTCGGACGCCGACCATGTTGGCTTGCGGAACGTCGATGCCAGGCTCCGGCAGGTCTATGGCGACGACCACGGCCTGGTCATCGAAACAGCACAGGGCGAAGGCATGCTTATCACGATGCGCGTGCCCAAGTCCCAACCGCGCCATGACGCCTGAAGCTAATCTATAAACATGATCAACGTACTCGTCGCCGACGACGAGCTCCCCGCCGTTGAAGAGCTCGCCTTCCTGCTGGGGCGTGACGAGCGCATCGGCACGATCCACCGCGCCGTCTCGGGAGCCGAAGCGCTCAGGACCCTCGACGCCGAATCCGTGGATGCGGTTTTCCTCGACATCCACATGCCTGTCGTCTCGGGCTTGGACATCGCCCGCGCCATTTCGCACAGTACCCGGCCGCCCGCCGTCGTCTTCGTCACCGCCGACGAAGACTGCGCGCTGGAAGCCTTCGAACTGGCCGCCGTCGACTACCTCCTCAAGCCCGTGCGGACCGAACGGCTGACGCGGTCCGTCAGCCGCATCTGCGAGCTGATGAAGGACAGAAGCAAGGTTCCGGAGATGATCACGGTGGACCAGGGCGGAACCACGCGGATGATTCGTCGGGACGACGTCAGCTACGTCCAGGCCCAAGGAGACTACGCACGCCTCCACACCGCGGAAGCCAGCTACTTGATCCGGGTCCCGCTCAGCGACCTCGAACAGCAGTGGGCCGACGCCGGATTCATCAGGATCCACCGCTCCTACCTGATGTCCCTCAACCACGTCGGGCACATGAAACTCGCCGCGGCTCGGCCAAGCGTCACGGTTGCCGGGGCCGAACTGCCCATCAGCCGCAGGCACCTGCCCTACGTGCGCGACAAGCTCCAGGCCACCCGGATCCGGCCGCAAGGATGACCCGCGTCCGGGTCACCGCACCCCAATCCGCTGCCAGGCCCGCGCCGAAGAGGCCCTACACATCGCGTGAAGCCGCCGAAGACTCGGATGTCGGCCAAGTATTCGTCCGGTCACTGATCCGTTCGCAACTTCGTCTCGCCGTTGTTGTGGCGTCGGGATTCCTGCTGGTGATCGCCGCTTATGGCCTGATGGTGGCGCTTGTCCCCGACTTGGCGCAAATGCGGATTCTTGGTGTCCCGGTGAACTGGATCATCCTCGGCGCTGCGCTGTACCCGGTGATCGGACTCAGCGCGTGGCTGTACAACCGCGCCGCGGCGCGGAACGAAGCCCGCTACCGCGACCTCGTGGAGGACAGGTGAATCCGGCGGTCGGCCTCACTGCCTTCCTGGCTGTGGTGCTTGCGACGGCGGCCATCGGCTTCTACGGACTTCGCATTTCCCGTACTACGAGCGACTTCTATGTAGCGTCCCGCACTGTCCGGCCCTGGTGGAATGCCTCGGCGATCGGCGGCGAATACCTTTCCGCCGCAAGCTTCCTGGGCGTTGCCGGGCTCATCCTGCTGACCGGAACGGACGCGCTGTGGTTCCCGGTGGGCTACACCGCCGGCTATCTGATGCTCCTGCTGTTCGTGGCCGCTCCGCTGCGCCGCTCGGGCGCCTACACCATCCCGGACTTCACCGAGGCCCGGCTCGAGTCCAAAGCCGTCCGCCGCGTCACGAGCCTCGTGGTGGTAGCTGTCGGGTGGCTCTATATCGTGCCGCAACTTCACGGGGCCGGTCTCGCCATCCGCATCAGCACAGGCCTGCCGTCCTGGGTCGGCTCCACTGCCGTCGTCGTGGTGGTGTGCCTGACCGTTGTGGCCGGCGGAATGCGCTCCATTACCTTCGTCCAGGCGTTCCAATACTGGCTCAAGCTCACGGCCCTTGCGGTTCCGGTGGTGTTCCTGCTCCTGCACCAAGCGGACGCCGGAACGCTCGCCGTTGCGGAGGCCGCCAGCAATCCCACGGGCCTTCCGTCAGCCGGGCTGTACCAAACCGTCTCGCTCCTCGTGGCGCTCCTCTTCGGCACGCTCGGACTCCCCCACGTCCTGGTCCGGTTCTACACCAACCCGGACGGCCAGTCGGCACGGCGAACTACGCTGATCGTCCTGGGACTGCTGTCCGTCTTCTACCTCTTCCCGACGGCGACCGGCTTGCTGGGGCGCGTCTTCGCCCCGGAGCTGGCACGCAACGGCCAGCCCGATGCGCTGGTGCTCCTGCTCCCCGGGAAGCTGCTCGGCGGGATCCCCGGCGACCTGCTCTCCGCGTTGGTGGTTGCGGGAGCGTTCGCCGCGTTCCTCTCTACGACGTCCGGCCTGGTGGTGTCGCTCGCAGGCGTCATCAGCCAGGACCTCTTGGGCGGCAGCGTCCGCGGGTTCCGTGCAGCCGCCCTCGTGGCCGCCGTCGTACCCTTGGCGTTCGCATTCACCACCGATTCGACGGCGCTGGCCGGCAGCGTGGGATTGGTCTTCGCGTTCACCGCGTCCACGATCTGCCCCGTCCTGCTCCTGGGCATCTGGTGGCGCGGACTGAGCGATGCCGGGGCCATCGCCGGGATGGTGACGGGGGCCGTCCTGTGCGGCGGTGCGCTGGGCGCGGGCACGATCATGGGTTCAACCCTCGCCCCAGCGTGGCTTGCCCAACCCGCGGCCTGGACCGTTCCAGCGGCGTTCGGCGTCATGGTGTTGGTCTCGCGGGCCACCAAACACCGGGTTCCGCGGAGCGTCACCCGCCTCATGACCAGGCTGCACGTGCCTGAACGGCCCGTGGCCACCGGGCGCCAAGTGCGCTGACTTAGTCCGTCAGTCGATGGCCGCCATGAGCTCGACAACGCGGTCCAGGAAGGCATCCACTTGGGCCTCTTCGTAGCTGTCGTGCCCCTTGGCTTCGGAGAAGGCCGCACGGCGGACGTTGTCAACGCTTAGCGGTTTGTCGTTTTCCAAGTAGCCGATCAGCGACGCGCACAAGGCATCCACCTCGGCGATGTTGTATCCGCGGGTGCGCTTCTTTTCCGGGCGACGGAACCGTTCGCCGTCGGGCCGGTGCAGCCGGCCCCTCAGGACACCCGAAAGCTTGCCGATCTTCAGCAGCCAGGCGTCTTCGCCTTCCGCCGCGATGAGCTCGTCCCGTTCCCTGCGGGCGAAGGCGTCCTCAAGGCGGTCAAGGGCGGCGTCGACTACCGAGGCGTCGTAGCCTCCCTTGACCGGATCGAAGGACACTGCACGGACATCCTGGCTGCCGATCTTTTCCGAAGCCTCGGCCCTGTTCTCGAACGACACCCTGGCCCGCTGGAAGAACTGGTCCACTTGCTTTGCGTTGTAGCCGTACTTGCTGCGCTCCACGCGCTGGAACGCAGCGGGGATTTGACGACGAATGTCCACTGACGGTGTTTTCCTTCTGGATGTTGTCAGGCGCCGCTCAGCAGCGCGAAAAGAATGAATGCTGTGGGAGCCGCGAAGACGATTGAATCGAGCCTGTCCATGACGCCGCCGTGGCCAGGCAGGATGCTGCTCATGTCCTTGACTCCAAGTTCGCGTTTGACCATGGATTCGGCGAGGTCGCCGGCAGTCGCAGCTGCCACCATGCCGACCGCGAGCACCACGCCGACCCACCACGGCTTGTCCAGGACGAACAAGCTGGCCAGGATACCGATGACCATGGCTCCGGCGACGGAACCGCCGAAGCCCTCCCAGGATTTCTTGGGACTGATCTTGGGGGCCATGGGGTGCTTGCCGAACAGGGCGCCGACGAGGTACCCAAAGGTGTCGTTGGACACCACCAGCAACAGCATCACGGCAATCTGCCACGCGCCGCCCGGGACCTGCCCGTCCGGCCAGAAGCCCGCCGTCGTCGCTCCTCCGCTGGCGTGCAGCGGCACAATGGCAAAACTGATCAGGAAAGGCACCCACGCGAGGGTGAAGATTCCCGCGAAGACGCTGCGCGGCGCGCCCGCAGCGCTTTCGAGCGAACGCCAGAGCAGGACGGCCGTGCTGCTGAGCACCATGGCGAAAAGCATGCTTTCCAAGCCACCGAAATAGGCCGCGAACGGTATGGCGACTGTTCCCGTCAACACGGGGATGATCGGCATCCGGGTTCCCTGGCTGTCGAGGGCACGGAAGAGCTCCCACACCCCGATCACGGCGAACGCGGTGGTCAGGACGACGAACCCCAAGGGCAGGAAGAGCAGCCCGCCGAGGATGGCGAAGAGCATGGCAAGCCCGACGCCGATGGCAGCCGGAAGATTACGGCCCGCCTTGGGCGTCGGGTTGCCTCGTCGTGGGCGCCTTGCGCGTGTGGGAGCCCCGTGCGCGGGCGCCGGCTCAGCCTCGCTCATTAGACTTCGAGCAGCTCGGCTTCCTTGCGCTTGAGGAGCTCATCGATGCCGTCGACGTGGGCCTTGGTGATCGCGTCCAGTTCCTTCTCGCCGCGGGCGCCTTCGTCTTCGCCTGCTTCGCCGTCCTTGACGAGCTTGTCCAGGGCGTCCTTGGCCTTGCGCCGGATGCTGCGGATGCTGACCTTCGCGTCCTCACCCTTGCCCTTGACGATCTTCACGTATTCCTTGCGGCGTTCCTGGGTCAGCTCCGGGATGGTAATCCGGATGACATTGCCGTCGTTGGAAGGATTCGCGCCCACCTCAGAGTCGCTCAGGGCCTTCTCGATATCGCGCAACGCCGTCTTGTCATACGGGGTGATCAGGATGGTCTTGGCATCGGGAATCGCGAAGGACGCCAACTGCTGCAGCGGCGTGGGAGTGCCGTAGTACTCCACCATGACCTTGTTGTAGAGCCCGGGGTTGGCACGGCCGGTACGGATCGAGGCGAAATCCTCCTTGGCTACCTCGATCGCCTTGTCCATCTTTTCCCCGGCTTCGAGCAAGGTTTCTTCGATCACGGTTTCTCCTCAGAAATAGTCGCGACCCGATCCGCGGGCCGCGATGCACAATAGAATTCCGCCCTCTCGAGCGGAAGAGTCCTAGAAATATCCTAGTCCTTGCCCGGGAGTCACTCCCCCGCTACGGAGTGACCAGGGTGCCGAGCTTTTCGCCGAGGATGGCACGGGTGACGTTCCCTTCGCCCTCCATGCCGAAGACCACCATGGACAAGTCGTTGTCCTTGCACATGGTCATGGCCGTCTGGTCCATGACCCGGATGTCCCGGCGCAAGGCCTCATCGTAGCTGAGCGTTTCGAGCTTCTGGGCCGCGGGGTCCTTCTTGGGGTCGGCGGTGTAAACGCCGTCCACGCCGCTCTTCGCCATGAGGACGACGTCGGCGTGTACTTCGAGCGCGCGCTGGGCGGCTACCGTGTCGGTCGAGAAGTACGGGAGGCCGGCACCGGCGCCGAAAATGACGACGCGCCCCTTTTCCATGTGCCGGATTGCGCGACGTGGAATGTAGGCCTCGGCCACCTGGCCCATGGTGATTGCGCTCTGGACGCGGGTTTCGACGCCGGCCTGCTCCAGGAAGTCCTGCAGGGCCAGGCAGTTCATCACGGTGCCAAGCATCCCCATGTAGTCGGCGCGCGAGCGGTCCATGCCGCTCTGGGACAGTTCGGCGCCGCGGAAGAAGTTTCCACCGCCGACGACGATCGCAACCTCGACTTCGGAAACGGCTGCTGCGATCTGCTTGGAGATGGCGCGGACGGTTTCCGGATCGACACCGAGCTTACCGCCGCCAATGACCTCGCCGGACAGCTTCAGCAGAACGCGGCGGCGGGTCTTCCCGGGCTGGATTGCAGTGTTCTCGGTTTCCATGGTGCCTTCCCGTTGGTTCACTCTGGCTAGATTATCTTGCTGGGGGCCAGGGCATAAAGCCGCTGACCCGGACGCCCGGCGATGCGGGCGATCCATTGCATGAAAAAGGGGCGGCCACCGAAGTGACCACCCCTTTTTTATGACTGACTAGTTTCCGACGCGGAAGCGGGCCACTGCGGTTGCCTTGACGCCGGCCTCTTCGAGGACCTGGGCAACGGTCTTCTTGGAGTCCTTCGCAAACGCCTGGTCCAGGAGGACCTCGCCCTTGTAGAAGCCGGTCACGCGGCCTTCCACGATCTTCGGGAGGGCAGCTTCGGGCTTGCCTTCAGCCTTGGCGGTTTCCTCGGCGATGCGGCGCTCGGACTCGACCAGTTCGGCCGGGACGTCTTCGCGGGTCAGGTAGTTCGGAGCCATGGCTGCGACGTGGACAGCGACGTCGTGGGCTGCGGTTGCGGCGGCTTCGCCTTCGCCCTCGACAGCGAACAGGACGCCGACCTGGGCCGGGAGGTCCTTGGAGGTCTTGTGCAGGTAGGCGTCAACCGTGCCGCCTTCGATGCGGGCGATGCGGCGAACCACAACCTTCTCGCCGAGGACGGCGCCTTCTTCGATGACGTACTCGGAAACCGGCTTGCCGTCGACGTCGGTGGCCAGCAGGGTCTCGAGGTCGGCAGCGCCGGACTCGACGGCGGTTGCCAGGACCTTGTCGGCCAGCTGGATGAAGCGGTCGGCCTTGGCAACGAAGTCGGTCTCGCAGTTGACTTCGATCATGACGCCGACGTTACCGGTGACCTTGGCGGCAACCAGGCCTTCGGCGGTGGAGCGGCCTTCACGCTTCGTAGCGCCCTTGAGGCCCTTGATGCGGATGATCTCGATGGCCTTCTCGGCGTCGCCGTTGGCTTCGTCAAGAGCCTTCTTGACGTCCATCATGCCGGCGCCGGTGCGCTCGCGCAGGGCCTTGATGTCAGCAGCAGTGTAGTTCGCCATGTGAACCCCTCTGTCTAGAAATTTATGTGTTTACGGACTGACAGGACGGCAGCCCACCTCGTGGGCCACCATCCTGTCAGTAACTCCCGGCGCCACTATCCGGCGCCGGGAAGGTCCGGATTTACTTGTCGGCTTCGCCGGCGGGAGCTTCGGTGGCCGGGGCTTCAGCAGCTTCAGCAGCCGCAGCTTCGGCCTTGCTGCCCTCGAGGAGCTCGCGCTCCCACTCGGCCAGCGGCTCTTCCGGAGCTTCCGTGGTACCCGTTGCGCGCTGGTTGCGGGCGATGAGGCCCTCGGCAACGGCGTCGGCAACGACGCGGGTCAGCAGGTTGACGGAGCGGATGGCGTCGTCGTTGCCCGGGATCGGGAAATCGACTTCGTCGGGGTCGCAGTTGGTGTCCAGGATGGCAACAACCGGGATGTTCAGCTTCTTGGCTTCGTCAACAGCAAGGTGTTCCTTCTTGGTGTCGACAACCCACAGGACGGAAGGAGCCTTGCTCAGGTTGCGGATACCACCGAGGTTGGTCTCCAGCTTGGTGAGCTCGCGCTTGAGGAGCAGGAGTTCCTTCTTGGTGTAGCCGGAGCCGGCGACGTCCTCGAAGTTGATCTCTTCGAGTTCCTTCATGCGCTGGATACGCTTGGCAACGGTCTGGAAGTTGGTGAGCATACCGCCCAACCAACGCTGGTTGACGTACGGCTGGCCAACGCGGGTAGCCTGCTCAGCAATTGCTTCCTGGGCCTGCTTCTTGGTGCCGACGAACAGGACGGTGCCGCCGTGGGCGACAGTAGCCTTGACGAACTCGAAAGCGCGGTCGATGTAGGACAGCGACTGCTGAAGGTCGATGATGTAGATGCCGTTGCGCTCCGTGAAGATGAACCGCTTCATCTTCGGGTTCCAACGACGGGTCTGGTGTCCAAAGTGGACGCCGCTGTCAAGCAGCTGGCGCATGGTTACGACGGGCATGCCGACGCTCCTTCCGGCAGGTCATTCATGAGAGAGCCACACGGGCCGCTCTTACCCTGCCAATAGTTGACGGTTGGTTAGCCTGACCCGATCGGGCCCGGCTCCTGGCATCCATTGCACCCCTCATCCGGCGATGGCTCACCGGACCGCAAGAGGCACAATCCTCCTCAGCATCGAATCCATGGGGATTCACCGTTGGAGGGTTGGATACGCGTAGTCAGCCTGACACCCTCGCGCAACTGAATGAGACGCGCTCCTGAACAAGCTTGAGGGCACAGCAGACTGCTCCACCAAGTGTACTACAGCGGACCCAGCCCCATGACCGCGAAAACCGCGGCACCAGCCACGGTTTTCCCTCTCCATTTTCAGGATATCCCCGCCCCCGGCCCTTGCCGCAAGGCCCCCGCCCTGGCGCAGAATTGGTTGCTGCCCGGCGCAGAATTGGTTGCTGCCCGCCCGGAAATGGAGTTGACCACATGCCCCTGTCCACCAGCGCGTTCGATCTTCCCGACCACCTCGTCCGCAAATCCGACCCCGTGCTCATTGCCGACGACGAGCGCCACTTCGCCTCCATCGCAGAAAGCCTCGAACACTCGATCGCCGAGCTCTCCGACAGCCTCGACAAAGCACGCAAGGCACCGGGCCGGCCAGGGCAGGAAGCCCTCGAGCGGGACGCGGAAGTGCGGCGGATCACCGCCCGCCTCCGCGCCTTGCGCCGCTTCGGCCTGGCTCTGTGCCTCGGCCGCATCGTCCTGGCCGGCAGTCCGGAGCCCATGTACATCGGACGGCTTGGCCTCACGGACAGTGCAGGCCGGCGACTGCTCGTCGACTGGCGCTCCCCTGCCGCCGAGCCGTTCTTCGGAGCCACACACGCCCAAGCGATGGGCGTCGCCAGCCGCCGTCGTTATCGCTGGAACCGCGGCCGTGTCAGCGACTATTGGGACGAGGCGTTCACCCCGGAAGGCCTCGAAGGGCAGGCGGCCCTCGAAGACCTTTCCGCGTTTATCGCAAGCCTGGGCAGCAGCCGTTCCGACCGGATGCGCGACGTCCTCGGCACCATCGCGGCCGAACAGGACGCCGTCACCAGGGCTTCCTCCCGCGGGACATTAGTGGTCGACGGCGGCCCGGGTACCGGAAAGACGGTTGTGGCTTTGCACCGCGCCGCATACCTCCTCTATTCCGACCCGCGCTTCGGCCATCGCAGCACCCGCAGCTCAAGCCACGTGCTGCTCGTCGGCCCGCACCGGCGCTTCCTGGCCTACGTCGCTGACGTCCTCCCAAGCCTGGGCGAGGAAGGCGTGCAGATGTGCACTTTGCGGGACCTGGTTCCCGAGGGAGCCACCGCCGTCGTCGAATCAGATCCGCAGGTTGCGGGCTTGAAATCGTCCGCGGACCTCGTGAACGCGATCGAAGCGGCAGTCAGGTTCTACGAGGAGCCGCCGGCCATGGATGTGGAGGTGGAAACTCCGTACGGCGATTTCCTGCTCGGCGCCCGGGACTGGGCAGACGCGTTTGCCGCCCCTTCACCCGGCACCCCGCACAATGAAGCCCGGGACGAGGTTTGGGAAGAGTTGCTCGGAATCCTCATGGACAGGCATCAGGACACGTACGACGGCGACGACGCCACCACCGCGATGCTGCGGACGGCGCTGGCCCGGAACACTGAGCTGACGGCTTGGACGGTCTCCGATTTGCCGTTGCTGGACGCGGCCAGGCAACGCCTCGGTGATCCGGAATCGTCCCGGCGCAAGCGCCTTCATAACGCGGCAATCGCCAGCGAGCGGGAGCTCATGGATCGTGTGGTCGAAGACCTGGTGGCCGCGGACGATTCGGAGCTCCTTGTGATGTCGATGCTGTGTGGGCAGGACATGCAGGAGAAGTTGGTCGACTACGATGCCTTGCCCCAAGCCGAGCCGGACCAGCTCGCCGGGCCGTTCGCCCACATCATCGTGGACGAAGCACAGGAACTGACCGACGCGCAATGGCGCATGCTCTTGCTCCGTTGCCCGTCCCGCAGCTTCACGGTGGTCGGGGACCGTGCCCAGTCCAGGCATGGATTCGCCGAGTCCTGGCAGGAAAGGCTCGGCCGGATCGGGATGCCCGCCGTCACCGTGGCGCCCCTCGGGGTCAACTACCGCACGCCCTCCGAGATCATGGCGGAAGCCGAGCACGTCATCAGGGCCGCGCTTCCGGATGCCAACGTGCCCTCGTCCATCCGAAGCAGCGGTATCCCCGTGCTTCATGCGGCTGCGTCGGATCTGGAGCAGGTCCTCGACGATTGGCTCTCCACCCACACGGAAGGCACTGCGTGCGTCATCAGTGCGACGCCGTCAGGCTTCGACTCAGTGCGGGGAATTCCGCGTGTGAGCGTCTTGTCGCCGGAAGAGTCGAAGGGCTTGGAGTTCGATCTTGTGGTGCTGGTTGACCCGGAGGCATTCGGCGCGGGTATCGAGGGCACCGTGGACCGTTATGTCGGAATGACCCGGGCGACCCGGCAGCTGGCCGTTCTCACTCCGTAGCTTCGGGAATGCTGCTTTCCGCGGTTTTCCACATAGCCGTCTTCCGGGCTACCGGGAGCCGACAGGATGCCGAAGGCTGGTGCCATGCGAACGGCGAAATCCTTGTTCCATCTCATCTTGGTGCTGGCTCTCGCGGCGCCCGCGAGCACGCCCGTATGGGCTGAGGCCGCTCCTCCGGCCGGCCAAGGGGTATCCCGCACCCGGCCGGAGTGGTCGTGGCCGCTGCCTCCCGTTCCGCCGGTCCTGCGGCGTTTCGAACCGCCGGACAAGCCGTGGTTGAGCGGGCACCGCGGCGTGGACTTGCAAGCAGCGTACGACGCCGGCCCGGTTACCTCTCCTGCGGACGGCACCGTGAGCTTCGTGGGCACCGTGGTGGACAGGCCTGTGATCACAGTCGACCACGGCGGCGGGATCCGGAGCAGCTTCGAACCTGTGAAGTCCGAGCTCAAGGAAGGCGCTCCGGTGTCCAAAGGCCAAGTCATCGGAACTTTGGAAAACGGCCATCGCGAGGCTATTCCGTGCCTCCACTGGGGTGTCCGGCGCGGAGAGGACTACGTCAATCCCCTCGCGTTCGTCACTGATCTCCGCCCGTCGGTGCTGCTTCCCCTTAACCGGCCAGCGTTCAATGAACCAGGGCCGGCGGATGGTAAATAGCATTGCGCCTAGACGATGGCGGAGACTCCAGTGATCGCCCGTCCGGCAACCAGGGTGTTGATTTCGTGCGTGCCTTCGTAGGAGTAGATCGCCTCTGCGTCGGCGAAGATCTTGGCCATTCCGAAGTCGGTGACAATCCCGTTGCCGCCGAGGATGCTGCGGCCCAAGGCAACGCTTTCGCGCATGCGGGCCGTGGTGAACGCTTTAGCCAGGGCGGATTGTTCGTCCCTGGCCACTCCAGCGTCCTCGAGTTGGGCAAGGCGGACCATCATGCCCATCGAACTGACCGCATTGCCGAGAATTTGCACGAGTTGGTCCTGCACCAGTTGGAAAGCGGCCAAGGGCTTCCCGAACTGGATGCGTTCCACCGCATAGCGCCGGGCGACGTCGAACGCCGCGAGTTGCTGGCCGACAGCCTGCCAGGCAACCGCGAGCCGCGTGACCTTGAGTACCTTGTTGACGTCCTTGAAGCTGTTCGCATTGGCCAGTTTGAAGGAGTCCGGAACCACAACGTTATCGAGGGTGATGTCCGCGTTTTGAACGATCCGCAGGGAGATCTTGTTTTCGATCTTGCTGGCCTTGAATCCGGGAAGGCCGGTGTCCACCATGAACGCCTTGACCTGGTTGTCGGCGAGGTCCCGGGCAAAAACCACCACCCAGTCGGAGAACGTCGCGTTGCCGATCCATCGCTTGGCGCCGTTGAGGATCCACGAATCCCCGTCCCGGCGCGCTGTGGTCCGGGTACCTCCGGCTACATCCGAACCGCCCAGGGGTTCGGTCAGCCCGAAGGCACCCACCTTCTTGAGGGAGTAGATCTCCGGGAGCCATTCGTCTTGCTGCTCTTGCGAGGCGAGCGCCTCGATGGAGCCGGTGAACAAGCCGTCGTGGACGCCCATAAACGTGGCAATCGAGGTATCGGCGCGGGTGACTTCGGCGTGGATGAGTCCGGCAAAGACGTGAGAATGGCCCTGCCGCTTCACGGGGCTGACCAGATCTATCTCCGCGAGCTTGGGGATGAGGTCAAGGGGGAACTCGCCGCGGTTCCACCAGTCAACAGCGATCGGCCTGACTTCGCGGGAGAGGAAGTCCCTGATCTCGGCCAGCCTGTCCTTCTCCTTTCCCGTGAGCAGGTCCTCAAAGCCGAAGAAATCCCCGTCGGCATATGGGAGGTTGTCGAGATCGATTGCTGGCTTGGACATGGCACCCCTTCGCTTAAGTTACCGATGAGTAACTTATCGCAACGAGTGACACACCGCAACAAAACCTGCACAACAAAAAGGAGCCTTTGGCTCACGTTTCCGTGAGTCAAAGGCTCCTCTCCCGTAGGGCTACTCGGACTTGAACCGAGGACCTTAGGATTATGAGTCCCGCGCTCTAACCAGCTGAGCTATAGCCCCGTGTCGGCCGGAAGCACTGTCAGCGCCCGGCCAAAACACTCTAGCAAAACAATTCGCCCGCCAAGGCCATTGCTCCGCCGCGTGACCGCTAAAGCACCTTGTCCTCGTAGGACGCACCGCGGTAAAGATCCTCGAAGGTCTGCAGGGTCCCTTGGATGCTGTGCGGTTCCACCATGCATCGGCTGGCCTTGCCCATGGTCTCCAGTTCGCCGGCGGGGAGGCGGAAAAGCTCTGTGATCCGTGCGGCGAGTTCGTTGCTGTCGCCGGGAGTGAAGAGATGACCGTTCTCGCCTTCGTTGACGAGGTGCGGCAGCGCCATGGCGTTGGCGAGGAGCACCGGCGTCGAGGCCGACATCGCCTCGAGCGTCACGAGGGACTGCAGTTCGGCGGTTCCAGGCATGCAGAAGATGTCGGCGCGAATGTACGCCTTGCGCAGCTCCTCATCGCTTGCCAGTCCAACGAACTTGACGCGGTCCCCTAGGCCTAGGCGCTTCGCCTGGGCCTCGAGGGCGGGACGGACTTCGCCGCCTCCCACGATTTCCAGGTGCACGTTGAGCTCCGCGGGCGTCTTGGAGATCGCATCGATCAGCACGTCCACGTGCTTTTCCTCGGCGAGGCGTCCGACGAAGAGGACCGTCGGGTAGGGATGGGGTTCAATGACTTCGTCGGGCTTGACCTCGTACGCCGCGGAGTCGATCCCGTTGGACAAGGGCAGGACCTTGCGCAGGAAGGCGTGCTGGTGCATGGCCTTGGCGGCCAACGGAGTGGGCGTGGTGACGACGTCGGCCTGGCCCATGACCTTGCCCATGTCCTTCCACGAAATACGCCCGATGATGTTCTTGAACCACTGCGGGAAGGGTAGGAAGGGATTGAGGTTTTCCGGCATGAAGTGGTTGGTGGCCACCACCCGGATGCCGCGCTTCACGGCCTCGTACAGGACGTGTTCACCGATCATGTAATGGCTTTGGATGTGCACGACGTCGGGCTTCACCCGGTCAAAGAGCAGCGCTATTTCCTTCTTGATTTCCCAAGGGAAGCAGATCCGGAAATATTCATGCGTGAACACCGCGTGGGACCTCAGGCGATGCACCGTGGCTTCGTCCCGGAATTCGGTGAAGCTCTTTCCGCTGTCCGCCCTGCAGGCCAGGACGTGGACGTTGTGTCCCCGCGCCGTCATGCCCTTGGCCAGCCTGTACCCGAACTGGGCTGCGCCGTTGACGTGCGGCGGGTAGGTGTCTGCCGCTATCAGGATGGTGAGGGGTTTGGTGGTTTCGGGAATGGTCACGTGGAGAACTCCTGATTGTCACGGTGCGAACGTCGAAAGGCGCTTGGCCCTCCGATGTTTTCGCCGGTTGCCGGCCGCAGGTGTGCGGGGCACTGTTGTCGAGCTATTGACCTAGGCCTTCCGGCTGGATGCCGCCTTCGCGTCACGTTTGCGCTTGGTGACTTCGGGATGGTGCCGGCTCAGGGCAATAACTCCCACGATAGCAAGGAGAGCGGCCGCAGCCATGGCGATTGCCAGCACGGCGTGGACATCGGGACGAAGCTCACCCAAAATGGCGATGCCGATCGCAATGCCCACAATGGGGTCAATCACGGTCAGGCCCGCGATGACCAGGTCCGGTGGTCCGCTGGAATAGGCGCTCTGGACGAACCAGGAACCGAGCCCGCCGGCAGCTGCGATGGCCACCACGGTGTACCACTGGACGTTGAGCAGAAACAGTCCGTTCGGATCCAGCAAGTGCCTGCCGATGATGCGCGTCAACACAGCCACGAAACCGAAGAGCACCCCGGCGCCGAGGATGTACACGAAGGCGTTCATGCGGTGCCGGAACATCGCCGCGAGCGATCCGAACAGTCCCACGGCAAGCGCGAGGAGGAGCACAATGGTTGCTTCGTCTTCGCCGCTCACATGGTGGTTTTCCTGAGTGGCGTTGACCGCCAGGAGGACGAACAACGCCGAGCCCGTCACACAGGACGAGATGGCTACGACGGTCCCCCGGTTGATGGTGAGGCCTTGGTCCTTGGCGTTGACGACGGTGGTGATTACCAAGGCGATGGCGCCGATCGGCTGGACCACGGTCAGGGGGGCAGAGACCAGGGCGATCGCGTTCATGGCCATCCCCAAGCCAAGCAGCAAGAGTCCCAGGACCCACCGCGGGTTGCGCAGGAGCCGCAGGAATCCGCGGGAGCTGAGCGCGAGGCCACCAGTGTCCGCCTTGACGGCGCTCCCTTGGCGTTGGGCGCCGATGGCGAGGCAAAAAGCGCCGAGCACGGCGAGAAGTACAGCGAACCAGACCATCAGCGACGACCGCCGTCGTGGGCTTTCAGCTCTTTGCCCTTGCGGAGGATCGCCCAGAAGTAGTTGTAGGCGGCCACCCAGTGCCCCAGGAGGCCGAGGCCGAGGCAGCACCAGGCGATAACGAAGTAGGTCCCGGCGAAAGGAACCGCCAACTTGGAGAGCACCAGGAGTGGCGTGCCGACGAGAAGGAACGCAGTCCGGATCTTGCCGACGCGGCTCACGGGAAGGTCCGGGTGGCTATGGAAGTAGAAAAGGGAGGCTGTGCCAAGGATCACGTCGGGAACCACCAGTGCGGCGAGGTACCACCAATCGACCACGCCGGCCAAGGCAAGGGTTACGGCAACGGTGATGAGGGCGAGGCGGTCGGCCGCGGGGTCGAGGACGCGGCCCAGCTTGGAGGCCTGGTTGAAGCGCCTGGCCACATAGCCGTCCACCCAGTCGGTCCCGCCCATGATGGCAAGGACCAGCACGGCGAAGCCGTATTCCTTCTCCCAAAGGACCAGCCAGACGAAGACCGGAACGCCCATGAAGCGCAGGACGGTCAGGAAATTGGGGACGGTGAAGACGAGATCGTGATCGATTTGCGGTTGCCCAGGGCGGGCGCCTGCGCCGATGAATTTCATCTGTCCCCCTTCCTGCAATCCGCGGCTGGTGGTGTCGATAGCCGTCTCGATTACTTCTTGAACAGCTTCCTCAATCCCACGGTCGCCACCGTGGCGGAGGCGGCGAAGAGGAAGATTTCCTTCCAGCGGGCGATGAGCCTTTCGGTGAGGCCGGCCGGGACTTTGGCGGAGAGATCGGTGAACGTCTTGGATGCGAACCGGCGGCCGTCGTCGAGCTTGTGCTCGGCGGCGTTGAGGAGGGCCTTTCCTTGGGTCTTGACGTCGAGTTCGACGTTGAGCTGGTCACGCACACTGGCAAGGTGCTCGCGGCGCTGCTTCAAGCGCCGGAGAAGCTCGGCCTCGCTGGGTGCAGGGGGCTGCTCGGCTTTGCGGGCGGCGTCCTTGGCCGCCTTTTCGGCCTTTGCCATTTCAGCCTTCGCGGCCTTGGCGGCCTGCGCGGCTTTGTACGCGTCCGACGACGGGTCGAGGACGCTGGCGTCGAACGACGATCCTTCCTTGAGGATGCCGAGATCGTGCTTGACGCCACGGACGGTCTGCTCGGGCAGGACGGGCATGGCCTTCTTGAACCCACGGAGGCCGATCAAAGAACCGATCAGGACGATCAGGAGGAACGCGGCCGCGACAACCAGCGCCGCCAGCCAGGCAGGCATGACAGTGGCGAGGCCAAGGATGGCTGCGACAACCAAGGCAATGACGAGGAATCCCACGAAGACAAGCGCGACGCCGACAAATGCACCCGCCACCCCGAGTTGCTTCCCTTTGCCCGCGAGTTCCATCTTGGCCAGGCTGATTTCGTCATTAAGCTGCCTCGGCGCGAGCCTGGCTGCAAGTTTGAGGGTGTCCGGCAATGCCGAAATACCCGGGCGCTGGCCAGCCCGTCCGCTGTGACGTCCACTCATTGGTTCCGCCTCACTGCTTCCTACTTTGCTCCTACCCCGGCACAGTGCCGGGACGAATAACTGCCCACGCGCACCTGTCCACAAAACTACCATTCACCTTCAGCCCCAACTTCCGGTATAGTCGCGCGGCGCGCCCCTTCGAACCTGATAAATATGATCTTTGGCACCTAGGATTGGTGATCGTGACCACTCCCCCTGCACCGGGCGATTCCCTGAGCCGACGAGAAAAACTCCTCTATATCCTCCTCCTTGGGGCGCTTACCGCCTTGGGTCCATTTACGGTAGACCTTTATCTACCGGCGTTCCCGGCTTTGGAGCATCATTTCGACGTCCCGGCTGCTGCGATTCAACTCACATTGACCGGCACAACGGTTGGCTTCGCCGTCGGGCAATTGGTAGTGGGGCCTTTCAGTGACAAATTCGGGCGCCGCATGCCTTTGATCCTCGCTACCGCATTGCACATCGGATCCTCGCTCGGCGCCGCACTTTCCACGGACATCGGAACACTCGCGTTGTTCCGCGTCCTCATGGGCGTCGGAGCCGCGGGCGGCGGCGTCGTGGCCATGGCCATGGTGCGCGACCTCTTCGCCGGATACGCCATGGTCCGCATGTTCTCCCGCATGTCGCTGGTCAACGGCCTGGCGCCCATCCTCGCTCCCATCATCGGCTCCCAATTACTTTTGATCATGCCGTGGCCCGGGATCTTCTACTTCCTCACGATCTACGGCCTGCTCGTGATCATCGCCGCGGTGTTCCTCATCCGCGAAACGTACCCTGCCGAACTCCGCCGGCAATCGACGTCGACGGCGGGCCAACGCTACAAAGCGGTGTTCGCCGACCGCATTTTCGTTGGCATGCTACTGGTGGGCGGGTTCAACTTCGGCGGACTATTCGCTTACCTTTCGGCGTCCACATTCCTTTTCCAGCAGGTCTACGACTTCTCGCCGCAGGAATACGGGCTGCTCTTCGGCATCAACTCCTTGGGCATCGTGGCCGGCGTCCAGATCAGCTCGAGGGTCATCAAGCGCGTCGCGCCCCAATGGATCATGGCCGTCGCCACCGCATGGATGTTGCTCATGGCGGCCCTCATCGTCACCTTCGACATGCTCCACTTCGGACTGTGGGGCATCGTGGTCCCGCTGTGGTTCTACATCCTCGCAACAGGTTTCATGTTCCCTTGCGTCCAGGTCCTCGCCTTGGCCAAGCACAGCGCACAAGCCGGAACCGCGGCATCCCTCCTGGGTGCCTCCAACTTCTTCATGGCCGGCGTCATTCCGCCGATCGTCGGCTGGCTCGGCGTCCGTTCCGCCATCCCCATGGGTGGAGTCCAGGCAGTCTGCCTTGCCTGTGCAGTCGCGGCGTTGTGGCTCGTGGTTCGTCCCCGGTCCGTGCCGTCCATCCACTGACGCGGGATGACGACGGCGGCGCGGGGGCCCGCGGGCACGTGCGGGACCGCAGGAAGTAGGCTCGAGGAATGACGCGCAAACCAAACCGCAACGGCCGGGGACTTTTCATCGGCGCGGTGCTTGGCGCCGTCGTCGGCTTCTTCCTCGCACGGGCTGGAAACCCGCTGTTCGGCGCCCTCCTGGGTGCCGTCGTAGGGGCGGCGCTCCTGTACCGCGTCAATCCGGGCCCCTGGAAGCGCGACTGAACAGCCGGGAGCGCGCGGGATCTGTTGCAGTCCGGTGCCCGGCGATAAAGTTGAGATGTGCCCCGTTGGCAGGAATTGCAGCCTCTTCCGACTCCCTGGCAGCGCAAGGATGACGGCATCCTCCCGCTGTGGTGGGACCGCCTGTGCACCGTGACCAGCCCCCAATCTGCGGCCCTCTACGCCGCCGGGCTTTTCACGGAAGACCGCCGCAGGCCGATCGCCCAATGGTTCAACCCAAGCAACGGATCGGCCTTGTTGGTAGCCCCCGAAACATCACCCGAATGGCCCGTCCAGCGCTTCGGCATCTTCTACGCGCCTCCTGGCGGAGGCTTCACCCGCGTCCATTCCGCGGCCCACGAGTGGCATCCACGGGATCCACGGACCCCGCCCACCGAAGACCAGGCATTCCAGGATGCAGTGGAAGAAGCCGCACGGTTCCTGCAAGTCGAGATGGATTTCGTCTAGGCACCCGGTTCTTCGGATATGCGGCATTCGATTTTTCCGGCGTGGAACAAACGGCAAACCCGCTTTACATGAAAACAAAATAAGCCCCGTACCGGTAAATAACCGATACGGGGCTCATTTGTTGTTTGCTCCTCCGACTGGACTTGAACCAGTAACCCTTCGATTAACAGTCGAATGCTCTGCCAATTGAGCTACGGAGGAATGAAGCGGTTATGACTTTAGCAAAGGTTTTGCCACAAGTGAAATCGGCTCGAAAACGGCCGTCCAAAGCCCTTGTCACGGCTTCCCCCGCTATGCTGAAACCGCCCCACGGTCCCCGGAGACATGATGCTCCGCCAGCCACGAACGGACGGAAGCATGTCGAAGAACTGGTCCCCCGGGAACAACGTGAAGGAAGTCGCAGAAGACGTCTTTTTCGTCGAAGGCCCCGCCGTCAATTGGACCATCCTTCGGAGGAGCAAGAAATTCACTCTCGTTGACACGGGATATCCGGGAAACTGGCCGCTCCTCCAATCCAGCATCGAATATCTGGGCCTGGCGATGGAAAACGCCACCGCGGTGCTCCTGACCCATGGCCATTCGGACCACATCGGCAATGCCGCGAGATTATCTGCCATGGGTATCCCGGTATTTGCCGACGCCGCCGAACTGCCGAATGTCAGGCGCGAGATCCTGGAGCAGGTCGGCGTGAAGGACTTCGGCCTGCGGATCCTGCACCCTCGCTTGGGAGCCTGGGCCTTCCACGCCGTCCGCGCGGGCGGCTTGTCCGACGTCGCGGTCCCCGGGGTGGAAGCCATCACCCAGGAGGTCCTGGACGGGCTTCCCGGGCGTCCGCAGCTCATTTCCTGCACTGGACACACGAGCGGACACGCGGCCTTCCTGGTCCCGTCCGCAATGGCAGTGATTACCGGTGACGCACTCATCACAGGCCACGCCGTCAGCCCGGCATGCGGACCTCAGCTACTCCCCGCGGTGTTCCACCACAAGCCCGCCGAGGCCAAAACCAGCGCGGAAACCTTGAGGAAGCTCGATGTGCGGCATGTCTTGCCCGGCCACGGGCCCCTCATGGAGACGCCCGACGGAATCACGGACCTCGTCTCCGACGGCAGCTACCCGCCTTTCGGATGAGCTGGGGGGTTATAGGACAAAACGTGTGTATGGGAGGGGCTTGCTTCCCAGTGAGCGCGCGGGAAATCAGGGATAGCTAAGCTTTTGAAGCTTAGTGTGGCTGGGGTGCTTGCATATCTCTGGAGTGTTTGATTTGTGGTCGTGCGCTGGTTCGGAACGGCAAGACAGCTGCCGGCAAGCAGCGATACCGGTGCCTGGAATGCGGGGCGAGCCGTTCGGGTGAACGTCCTGACGTGAGCCGGCGTGCGGAATTGGACGCGTTCCTGGACTGGCTGCTGGGCACGTCGAGCCAGTCGTCCGCGACCTCCTTCGGAACGGCAAGGTCCTTTCGGCGCCGCACCTCGTGGTGTTGGAACATCGCCCCGGAGATCCCGGTCACCGGCGAGATCCATGACCAGATCCAGGTCGACGGGATCTACGTGGGCTCGTGGTGCTGCCTGATCGCTGTCGCTGGGGATCACGTGCTCGGCTGGCAGTGGTGCGACACCGAAAAGAAGGCCGCGTGGGCTGCCCTGCTCGGCCGGTTCCGGGCCCCCACCGTCGTGATTACCGATGGTGGCTCCGGAATCGCAGCAGCCCTGTCCGAGTGCTGGAGTGAGACCGCGGTCCAACGCTGCTTGGTCCATGTCCAGCGCAATGTCCGCACCTACCTGACTGGCCGGCCCCGGACCGACGCAGGCAAGGCATTGCTGCGGCTCGGGCGGGCATTGACGAGGATCCCCACCGCGTCCGAAGCCGCCGCGTGGCTAGGCGGGCTCAATGACTGGCACCGGAGCCACGGGCACCTGGTCAAAGCCCGCACCTACCGAAACGGCACCGCCGTCGTGCCGGGATGGGTCAGGGCCAATCAGGCCTGGTGGTACACCCATGACAGGCTCCGCAAGGCATACCGGCTCCTGGAACGACTCAGCCAGGCCGGGACGCTGTTCACCTACCTGCGCACCGAGTTCGCAGGCCTTCAGATCGCCTCGACCACCAACCGCATTGAAGGCGGCACCAACGCCCAACTCCGACTACTCCTCCGAGCACACCGCGGAATGAGCGAAGAGCACCGCAAACGCGCGATCGAATGGTACCTCTACCTCCACAGCGAGCAGCCGCTGCCACCGGCCAAACTCATCAAGACCAGTCATTACCGCCCCGCCAAGACCACACCCGCGGCCCCTACCGAACAGAACCCAGGCCCTGAGCTCTACAGCACCGGCCTCATCGCCGAAGAAGGCCTCTGGACCCGCAAAGGATGGGCAGGCCGCACATGACGCGCCCGGGATTTACACACGTTTTGTCCTATAACCCGAGCTGGGCGGCCGACGTCCCGGGCCTCGCTGACTCGGCACGCAAAAAATCCCCGCCCTCCTACGAGGACGGGGATTTTTCAGTAGCGCTCCTCCGACTGGACTTGAACCAGTAACCCTTCGATTAACAGTCGAATGCTCTGCCAATTGAGCTACGGAGGAATGAAGCGGGTACTAGCCTAACAAAGGCCGGGCAGGAAACGAAATCGGCGCCATCAAGCGTCTCCGAAAAGCCGTCATCCGTCCGCGCGGAGGGCCCGGCGCTGCATTTCCAACTCCATGAGTTCCCGGTTGAGCCGTTGGAATTCTTCAGGGAATGCCGCGGGATCCAGACGCTGGAGCTGGCCCATTTTGTCCGCCTTGACCCTGGTGATCTGCAGCTCGAAGAGGCGGGCCAGGATGTCGCGGCAATACCGCTGGAGCGCCTCCGGGGTACTGGCCGGCAACGGCACCACCGCGAGCTCGGAGACCAGGCCCTGCAGCGGTTCCGGCACTTCCCGGCGAATCCCCTCCACCCACGCGACGGGGTCGCCCGCGTACGCCAGTCCGGCCGCCCGGACAGCGGTGTGTACGGCTGCGTAGGCGGGCGTCGTGAAACGGGACTCCTCGAAGCGCTGCCACGTGCCATGGTGCACGGTGCCGTCGCCGAGCGAGGCAGGATTCTGGATCACCACTTCAAGGGCCTGGCGCTCCATGGCTGCAACCGGGTCCCGCGGGTCCGGGCGCATGTAAGGGCTGGAAGCGTCCGACGGCGGTGCTGCCGCCTGGCCTGCCGGTGCTCCCGGCCCGGCCTGGACTGCCGCCGTCGAGGGTCCCGTTCCATGGGTACTGGAACCGGACGTCGACGACGCCCCGGAGGCAGCGCGCTTGGCTGCGAGGCCCACGGCGCGGCTGACCTCTTCGATGGGCATGCCGAGCCACCCGGCCAGCTCACGCACATAGCCCGGGCGGAGTCCGGAATCGCGGATCTGGGCAACGACGGGCGCCCCCTCCCGGAGTGCGGCCACCCGTCCTTCCACGGTGTCCAGGTTGTGCCGTTTGAGCGAGGCACGGATGGCGAATTCGAACAAGGGCTTGCGGGTGCCGATCAGTTCCCGGACGGCTGCATCACCCTTGAGCTGGCGGAGTTCACACGGATCCGCCCCGGTAGGTTCCACGGCGACGTAAGTCTGGGCGACGAATCGCTGGTCCTCCTCGAAGGCGCGCAGCGCGGCTTTCTGGCCCGCGGCGTCCCCGTCGAAGGTGAAGATGACCTCTCCTCCGCTGCCGTCGTCGGACAGCAAGCGGCGGGCGACCTTGATGTGGTCCGTACCGAACGCTGTGCCGCAGGTAGCCACGGCGGTGCCGACCCCTGCCAAATGGCAGGCCATGACGTCCGTGTAGCCCTCCACCACCACAAGCTGGCGGTCCTTGGCGATGTTCCGCTTCGCGACATCGATGCCGTAGAGCACTTGGGACTTCTTGTAGAGCGTCGTTTCGGGAGTGTTCAGGTATTTGGGGCCTTGGTCCTCTTCATAGAGTTTTCGGGCACCGAAGCCGATGGTGTCTCCGGCAATGTCGCGGATGGGCCAAATAAGCCGGCCACGGAAACGGTCGTAGATGCCCCTGTTGCCTTCCGAAAACATACCGGTAAGCCTCAGCTCGGCGTCCGTGAAACCACGGCCCCGGAGGTGCTTGAGGAGCGAGTCCCAACCCTGCGGCGCATAGCCCACGCCGAACTGTTCGGCGGCGGCCCGGTCAAAGCCGCGGCCGTGCAGGAAGTTCCGGCCCTCTGCCGCGCCGCCGGTAAGCAATTGGGAGCGGAAGTACTCGTCCGCGATCTTGTGCGCGTCCAGGAGCCGTTGCCGTTTGCCGACTTCTTCGCGGTTGGGGCCGGTGCCGCCGTCTTCGTAGCGGAGCTCGTAACCAATCCTTGCAGCGAGCTTTTCCACCGCTTCCTGGAACGAGCTGTGATCCATCTTTTGGACGAACGAGATGGCATCGCCGTCTTCGCCGCATCCGAAGCAGTGGTAACGGCCCACTTGCGGGCGCACGGTGAACGAGGGCGAACGCTCGTCGTGGAAAGGGCACAGGCCCTTGAAGGTTCCGAGTCCCGCGCCTTTCAGGGTGACGTAACCGTCCACCACTTCTTTGATGTCTGTGCGCTGGCGGACTTCGTCGATATCTTCACGTTTGATCAGTCCAGCCACCCAACCATCTTAGTCGCCGCGGGAGGTGGCCTTCCTCAGTGCGAGCGCCATGGTCGGACACAGGGAGACTGCTTCTTGTGCAGCTTCCTCGTCACGCGGCTCAATCGGGACATCGGTACGGGCTTGGCCCTGGTAGCCGAGGGCAACGGGGTAGCCCCAATCGTCGCGGCCCAGCAGTGCCGGGAGCAACTCCGTGCAGAGTCCGCGCCCGTCGCACTTGGTCCAGTCGATATGCAGGATAGTTCCCATGGCTAGTTTCGCCTTGCCGACAGGCAACGTCCCGAGAGGTGCGCCTGGACATCGTCCGAGAACACGTCGAGCGCGCTGGTGACCAATCGTGCGGTACCGTCCGGGTGGCGACAGGCACCGCGGCCGGCAACGAGCGCCGCGAGGCGATCCACTTCGGTCGGCAGCCGCGGATCCGGCACTCCTGCCGCGAGCCGTTCGAAAACCGAAGCCATCGCGGGTAGTCCAAACATGCACGGTCCGCATTGTTTGGCGGATTCGCCGGCAAGGTATCGGGCCATGCCGGCGGTCACCTGCAGTCCGCATTGTCCGGCGGCGATCGAATGGATCACACCGGCGCCAGGCCGGACCACGTGGTGGGCCGGGCCGAAAGGCGAGATCAAGTATGGTTCCGGGCGGACCCACCGGCCATGGTAGCCACCCACGAGCACGGCCGAGACGTTGGCAAGGTTGGTTCCCGCGGCCAAGAGCACGTCGGTGAGCACCGCTCCCCCTGGTAGTTCCAGCACAAAGTCGTCCTCCGGCGCCCCGCCCGACACTGAAGCGAGCCGGGTGCCGGGGTCCTCTGGCGTGCCGACTTCGCGGAACCAATCCGGGCCGTACCTCGCAATCAAGGCGATGTGTGCCAGGGTTTCCACGTTGAGCACTACCGCGGGCTGCCCCTTGAACCCCGTTTCGCTGAGCCGCCCCTGTTTGTCGAACGGGATCGCGGCACCTGTTGCGAGGTAGTTCACAACGGCGCTCGCCTCGCCCGAAATAAAGCCCGGAGGGGCTTCCACGAGCACTATTCCGGGTGAACCCGGGCGCTCAGCGACGGCTCGGGCAACTCCGGGCAGGCTGACGCTGGAAGCGTAGATATACACCTGTGCTGCGGACACAGCCCGGCCCACTGCGAGCAATCCGTCGATCACCAAGTGCGGGGCGTTGGCCAGCAGCGTGCGGTCTTTGAAACTCAGCGGTTCGCCTTCGGCCCCGTTCGCAATGACCACAGGAGCCACGGCTCCTTGCTTCCCGGAATTGCCTGGCCTCCCGGAACGGCTGGCGGACAATGCCTTGTGCCACGTCGCGAAGGCAGCGCCGCCGCGTCCCGTCAGCCCGGCTGCCTCCAGCATGCCAGGAAGCGACGCGGCGGCGTCAGCGTACAGGGGGCCGAAGGTAGCCAGGTGGGCAGCCAAGCCGGCAGCCGGTCCCGCGGCCATCAGCCGGGAAGGAAAAGGCCGCGTTGCCTTGGGGTGGACCTGCTGTTGTGGACGGCGCGTGGCCTGCTGGTCCACGCCGGCGTGCACGTTCATAGCGGCCTCCCTTGACGGGCCCTGGTGGTTTCGAGGAATGTCGCGGAGAGCCGCCATAACAACGCACCGACAACCACAGCCGCCGACGCAACAGCCAATGCGAGGAACCATGCGCTGCCCGCGTCCGTGCCGTTGCCGAGGGCGTGCGCCATCGCAACAGGCCAGGCGGCATACGCGAACCAATGCACAGCTTTGAACGTTCGCAGGCCGATTCTCTGGCGCAGGAGGGCCGTGACCACCACAGCGACCAGAAGGTCGAGAGCCGCAGTCCCAAGCCCCTGCCAAAGCGGCCTGTAGGAACCCAGGAAGGGCACAAGGACGTCCACCGGCCGCAACCTGGCAAACGGATCCAACATCAAGGAGCCGACGTGCAAGCCGAGGAACACTGTGGCGAGGAGGGCGATGTTCCTGTGCAGGATGCTGATGGAAAACCTTGGCAGGGTCAACAGGGGCCTGCCGGAACGGTTGACGATGCCCAAAAGGACCGAGGCCGTGAAAAGCGCAAGGGAGACGAATCCGCTGGCCCTCCCGAAGGCCCACATCGCCTCATCCATGGGTTACCGCCTCTTCCCGGACGTAGTTCTCCTTCGGCCAACCTCCCGTGGTCACCACGCGTCCTTCCCGGTCGACCAACCTTGCGGACACCCTCATGGAGCGGAACCAGCCAGGAGCGGCAAGGCCGCGAACGACGCCGGCGGTGCTGAACGCGTTGGCCTCGAGGCAACTCCGGGCAGCGACGGTCACCGACCGCCACACGTCCTCCGCGGGCAGCCCGAAGCGCGGATCAAGAATGTGGTGAACGTCCTTTCCTCCGTGCTTCCAACGCCGTTTTTGCGTGCTCGAGGTTGCAACGGCGAACCCGGGCTCCAGGGAGATTCGTTGGAGCGGATCGGACGGCAAGTCCTGGACCAGGACCTGCCACGCTCCAGGTAGCGGTGCCGTGCCGGCCGTCGCAATATCGCCACCCAGGCTGACGAGGACGCCACAGCCAAGAACGGAGTGGACCATCGCCGCGGCGCGGTCGGCGGCATGAGCTTTCGCGGTCGCCCCTAAATCAAGGCGGAGGTCGGCAGGAACCGTCAGGACATCGCCGTCGACCGTGACCCTCGCCCATCCTGAACCCGTGCGGGAAGGCAGGGAAGCCTCACCACGGTCCAGGTTGAGAGCCCCGCCACCGGTAAGGCTGTCCGGGGACAACTTCACGCTGACGATGTCCCGGTCGTACCCGAGGGCGGTCAAATCGGCGCCAAGGGTCGGATCAACATCACCGTCGGTCCAGCGGGCGGCATCGAGGGCGTGATTCACCAGGGTTAGGAGGGTCGGGCTGACACTTGCCCCTTGGGCCAGGACCGGTTGGAGCCGCATGAGTTCCGAGTCGGCCCGGAAACGGCTGCATGCCTGGTCGATCTCGGCCAGGACGGACCGGACTATATCTTCGGCTGCCGCGAGGACACCGGCGTCGGTCACTACCATCGAAGCTTCCAGGCCCCAGACGGTCCACCGTGACTGTGCGCTGCCGTCCGTTTCTCCTCCCATGTCAGGACCCGGAGGAGTTCCCGTGCGTCACGCCGCCATATCCGGGCTGGACAGGATTCGTCCCGCCGAAGTTCCGGGACCGGCTGAAACCGTTGTACGGGTTGCTGCCGTCGCCGGACGTCGACCCGGAATCGCCACCCACCGAGCCGTCGGACGTATTGGAATTGGTAGAGGAGTTGTCAACCCGCGAAGCGCTGCCCGGCGTCCCCGCGTACAAGACAGCCGCGACGATCCCGGCACCGGCAAGGCTTCCTGCTCCCGCCACCGCGGTGATGCCGCTGGCGAGGCGTTTGCCCCTGTTCCGGATACTCATGAACGGCTCCTCTCCATGCAGCGCTTCCCCTGACTTCATGGTGCGCCTTTTTCCTATGTAAACGCTTTGAATCGGATATCAATCGTTTACACGTGGAAGGGGCGGACGGAACCGCCGCAGGGTTGGCTTGGATCGCCGTCGGGATCCCTGGAAAGCTACCAGAGCGACGGGAGGCTGCCCACCAACCGCTCGTACATCGCCAAGGCCGAGGCGTCGGTGAGGGACGCCACCTGGTCGATCACGACGCGCAGCCGCGCGCCGTCGTCCTTGGCGTCGCGCCAGTCCGCGGCGAACATCGGTTCTAAATGGCGGTCGCCGCTCGCGTTGAGCACGGAGACGAGGGCGTGCAGCACTTCCCGCTGGCGCTCGTACACTGGCTGGCGGTGTTCCGTGGAGATCACGAAGGTGGTGGCCAGGCCCTTCATCGCGGCGATCTCGGTGACGGTTTCGTCGGGAACCATGAGCTCGGCGCCGTAGCGCGTGAGGCGGTCCGGACCGAAGCGGGCGCGCGTGGTCTCGAGGGCGCTTTGGCAAAAACGGCCGATCAACTGGCTGGTCATGTCCTTCAGCGCAGCCATGGATTTCCGGCTGCCGTCCGCTTCCCGGACCCACACCTTGGTGGCTTCGAGGCGGGCGAGCGCGGCATCGATTTCGGCGGGATCGTTGTGTGGGAGGTACCACTGCTTCGTGTACCCCACCACGCGGGCCCGGTGGTCCGGGTTGTCGAGCCATTTGAGCTGGAAATGTCCGGCGACGATCGCGTCTTCGACGTCATGGACCGAGTACGAGATGTCGTCGGCAAGGTCCATGACCTGGGCCTCGATGCACGAGCGGTTGCCCGGGGCGCCGTCCCGCAGCCACGCGAAGACCGGCAGGTCGTCCTCGTAGGCGCCGAACTTGCTGCTCCGGTGTCCGTGGATGACGGGGGCGTCGACGGCGGACCACGGGTATTTGGAGGCTGCGTCCAGGCTCGCGCGGGTCAGGTTCAATCCCGCCGGATGGCCATCGGCCGTGAGGACCTTCGGCTCGAGCCGCGTGAGCAAACGGAGGGTCTGGGCGTTGCCCTCGAAACCCCCGATGGCGTGGGCCACCTCATTGAGCGCGGATTCGCCGTTGTGGCCGAAAGGCGGGTGTCCGAGGTCATGGCTCAGGCATGCGGTGTCCACGACATCCGGATCGCATCCGAGGACACGGCCGAGCTCGCGGCCTACCTGGGCGACTTCGAGGCTGTGCGTCAAGCGGGTGCGGACAAAGTCGTCCGTGTCCGGTGCGACCACTTGGGTTTTCGCCCCCAGGCGCCGCAACGCGGAGGAATGCAGGACCCTGGCCCTGTCCCGCTCGAAATCCGAACGGTATGTGCTCTTCCGCGGTTCCCGCACCCAGCGTTCCGAGTCGGTATCCCCATAGCCGGGGATGCCCCCGGGGTTTTCGGCAGCCCGCGCCGCGGACATCTCTTTCGTTCCCATCGGTATCTGCCTCCTCCGCTTACCGGCCCATAGCCGTCATGGCTTCTTGAAGCCAGTCTTGCATGCGCGGCGGTCAGCCGCCGGAAACGTCCAGTTCCGCCGCGGTGATATCCCGGGTCTGATCCGCGTCCATCTGGCGTGAGAGCAGCCAGTCCTTGGGAAGCGCAGGCTTCTTGGGCGTCCCGGCACGGCCGCGCGGGCCTTCCGAGTCGATACCCGGGTACGGCAAGTCCGTGTCGAGCTCGTCCAGCAATTCGCGCAACACCTCGAGGGTGGGGACGGTGGCCAGCTTGGCCCGCAATTCACCGCCGACGGAATACCCCTTGAAGTACCAGGCGATGTGCTTGCGGATCTCGCGGAGCGCCTTGTATTCGTCGTTGCCGAAGGTCTCCACCATGAGCTCCGCGTGGCGGTATACACCGTCCGCCACTTCGCGCAAGCCGGGACGGTGGCGCTTTTCGCTTCCTTCGAAAGCGGCCTGGAGGTCACCGAAGAGCCATGGCCGGCCTTGGCATCCGCGTCCGACGACGACGCCGTCGATCCCCGTTTCACGCACCATGCGCACGGCGTCTTCAGCGGACCAGATATCGCCGTTGCCCAACACGGGAATGTCCGGGAGCGCTTCACGCAGGCGGGCGATGGCGGACCAGTCGGCTTTCCCGGAGTAGAACTGCGCGGCTGTGCGGCCGTGGAGTGCGACGGCGGCAACACCGGAATCGCGCGCGATCCGGCCGGCGTCGAGGTACGTGAGGTGGTCGTCGTCGATGCCCTTGCGCATCTTGATGGTCAACGGAATGCCGCCCTTGGACGCTTCCTTGACCGCCGTTTGCACGATCGAGGTGAAGAGGTCGATCTTCCACGGGAGGGCGGAACCACCGCCGCGCCGGGTCACTTTGGGCACGGGGCAGCCGAAATTGAGGTCGATGTGGTCCGCGCGGTCCTCTTCGACAAGCATGCGGACGGCCTGGCCAACGGTTACCGGGTCCACGCCGTACAACTGCACGGACCGGACTTTCTCGTCCTCGTCATGCGAGATGATCCGGAGCGATTCCGGGGTGCGTTCCACCAAGGCACGGGACGTCACCATCTCCGCGACGTACAGGCCGCCGCCGTATTCACGGCACAAGCGGCGGAACGCCGAGTTGGTGATGCCGGCCATCGGGGCCAGGATCACGGGAGTGTCCACTGTGATCCTGCCCAGCTGCAGGGGAGGCAGTTCAAGCTTGGGCGAAGGGGGTGTTGCTACGACAGTCACCCGTCCATTGTCTCAAAGCGGGGCAAATCGGGTGTTCCAGATGGATTTCCGGCAGTCAGAGCAACCAGCCGTTGTCTTCGGCGATCCGCACGGCCTCCGCCCGGGTCCGACCGCCGGTTTTCGCCATGGCCGAGGAAAGGTAGTTGCGGACGGTCCCTTCCGAGAGCATCGCGGCCTTCGCGATGTTGGCGACCGTACCGCCGTCGGACGCTGCGTTGAGCACCTCCGCCTCGCGGTCCGTCAACGGACTGTCCCCGGCCGTCAGCGATTCCGCCGCGAGCGCCGGATCCACCACGCGGAGGCCTTGACGGACTTTCCGCACGGCTTCGGCGAGCTGCCGGGCCGGGGTGTCCTTGACTACGAATCCCGAAGCCCCTGCCAGCATCGCGCGCTTGAGGTATCCCGGCCGGCCGAACGTGGTGACCATGAGGACCTTGCAGGACGGGGCGGCCCGCCGGACGGCGGCGGCCGCACTGATCCCGTCCAATCCCGGCATCTCGACGTCGAGCATGGCGACGTCGGCGGAATGTTCGACGACGGCGGCCGCCACCCCGGTTCCATCGCCGAGTTCCGCGACCACTTCGATGTCCGGCTCCAGGCCCAGCAGCGCCGCGAGCGCCCCGCGCACCAGGGCCTGGTCGTCGGCAATCACCAATCGAATACTCATACTTGCACCGCCAATCTGAATCCTCCCAGCTCACTCGGGCCGGTGCTGACCGTTCCTCCCGCAGCACCGGCGCGCTCCCGGATCCCGGCCAGTCCGCTGCCCGGGCGTGCCCCCGACGCCGGCCCGACGCCGTCGTCCTCGACCAAAACGCTCGACGGCGTGAACCGGACGCGGCAGTGCGCGGCACCGGAATGCCGGACCACGTTCGTGACGCCTTCGCGCAGCACCCAGCCGAACAGTTCCCGGTGCCGCGCGGGAACCTGTTCGACCGTTCCGGGCAATTCGGCATCGATCCCGGCCGACTCCAGCGCCGTCCGGGCGGCTGCCAGTTCCGCGAGGACGTTGACTCCGCGGTATCCCGCCACAGTGGCCCGGACATCGGCGAGCGCACCCCTCGCGAGGTCCTGTACTGCGGCGATTTCGGCGGCGGCACGGTCGATTGCGGCATTTTCCCGGGCAGGATCCGGCGACGCTGTGTCCAGCAAACGCTCGGCCAGTTCGGCCTTGACGGCGATCACGGTCAAGGAATGCCCCAGGATGTCGTGCATGTCCCTGGCTACGCGGCTGCGCTCAGCTGCCACCGCGGCATCGGCCAGTTCCGTCTGTGCTTCACGTAGCCGCAGGGTCTGCCGGATGAGCCGGGAGAAGGCGGACATCATGAGTCCGAGGGAAAGGATGATTGCCGGCTGGAAGTATGCCTGGTCAGCGTTGCCTGTCAGCAGTTGCGTGACCAAGGAAGCCCCGGACAGCGCGAGGATGAGGAAGTAGTCCGCCCGCCGCGGAAGGGACGTCATGGCGATGGCGCAAGCGAGGAAAGTCCACGTCCACAACGCGTCTTTCCCTAGCAGGGCAACCACCACTGCGTTCAACGCCACCAGGATGCCGACTGACAGGATGCCGGTCCGGATGGCCCGGCGCCAACTGAACTGCGGCAGGTACACGTACGCTCCAAAGAACGCGATGAGGGCCAGCGTCGAAGCCGCCTTCCAGGCTCCCGGCTCGTCAACGGACCACACGAGGCTCCAGGTTGGTCCGGTCCAGAAGATGATGGAAAACCCTGCCCCGATGAACCAGCCCCGGGGCCCGCGTCCCTCAAGCCCGGGTCTGCCGGTAAAAGCGCCGCTGTCCATGGTGCTTACCTTAGTGGCCGCTTCAGACGCGCTTCGTGTCGCGGCGGAAAGCCATCGCCGCCCCGGCAACGAAGACCGCGAGCCACAGAACCACGTTGACCACCCACGCCCAGTCGAACTCACCAGTGATGGGGCTTCGGGCCAATTGTCCGATCCCGTAGGCCGGCGTGAACTTCGCGATTTGGCCAAAGGTGTCCCCCATGACCTCGATCGGCATGAACAGCCCGCCCAGCATGGCGAGGATGGCCAGGGCCGGGCCGAGGATCTGCATGACGTTCTGGCTTGGCATGAGGTACCCCACGAACAGCCCCAGGGCAGCGAAGACCAGGGAACCGAGCCAGGCGACGAGGCCAGCCGTCAGCCAGGTCTGCGCATCCATCGTGACCCCTGCCATGGCACCGATGGCGAACTGGGCAATGACGGCCACCAAGGACAGTGTCAGTGCGGCCAATGCCTTCACCGCGATGTACGCCCCCGGCATGAGAGGCGTGAGCCGAAGCTGGCGGCTCCAGCCTTGTGCTCGCTCCACGGCCACTTGGCTTCCCGCACCGGTGGCCGCCGTCATGGCCGCGTACACCGTCAGGCTGATGAGGATGTACTGGCCGTACGTGTGTCCGTTCGGCAGGTGCTGGTCCTTGTTGGACAGGCCGAAAATGAAGAAGAAGACAGCCGGCATGACCAAGGTGAAAATGATGGTCCGGCGGTTCCGGAGCATCCGTTTGATTTCGATCCACAGGAACGTGCGGTTGACTCCGCCGCGGGAGGGAACCCGGTCCTGGATGATTGCCGCCGTGCTCATACGGGGTCTCCTTCGAAAGCGTTCGTGGTGGTGTCCGTCAAGGCTTCGTCTCCGGTGAGGGCAACGAAGGCTTCTTCCAGGTTGTTGGCGGCAACCTCGATGTCGTGGGCTCCCGTGGTTTTGAGGAGGAAGCGCACGATCGCGTCCGAGTCGCCCGTGCGGACGGTGAGGCGTCCGGCGTCGTACTCCACGCTTTCCGCCGGCGGCATCCCGCCCAGCAGCGCACGGTCCGACTGCGGCAAGGAGGCCTTGACGGTGCGGCCGGAGGCGAGGTTCTTGATCTGAGCGGCGGTGCCGTCGGCAACGATGCGCCCTTGCCGGACCAGGACAATCCTGTCCGCGTAGGCATCGGCTTCTTCAAGGTAGTGAGTGGCGAAGATGACCGTCCGTCCCCGCAGGGCGTCAGCCCTGATGGCCGACCAGAAATCGCGCCGACCGGCAACGTCCATGCCCGTGGTGGGCTCATCCAGGATGAGGAGCCCGGGATCGGAGACAAGAGCCATGGCGAAGCGCAGCCGTTGTTGCTGGCCGCCGGAGCACTTTTCCACCTTGCGGCCGGCGATCTCCAGAATGCCGGCCCGGGCAAGGACTTCGTCGACAGGACGGGCGGAATCGAACATCGCTGCGGTAAGTTGAACGGTTTCGCGGACGCTGATATCACGCAGCAGCCCGCCGGTCTGCATGACGGCTGCCACCTGGCCGCGCGCGATGGCTCCGCGGGGTGAATGGCCGAAAATGGAAACGTTTCCTTGGTCCGGAGCACTCAGGCCCAGGATCATGTCGATCGTGGTGGTCTTGCCTGCGCCGTTGGGCCCCAGGAAGGCCACCACCTCCCCCGGTTGCACGGTCAGGTCCAGGCCGCGGACGGCGTGGACTTTCCCGAAGCTCTTGTGCAGTCCGGCCGCGTGGACGGCCGGAACACTCATTGTTGTCATGGCGCTCCTTGGCTGATGGTTTGCTCCACTACCCATCAAAGCCGCTTTCCCGGTCCGGCACCCGGGCCGCGTGTCACCAATGCGGGATGACAAATGTCATGACCGGTGTTCGGGCGGGCGGGTTACTGCCGGCGCTCGGCGTCCCGGCGCGCCCTCCTGGTCATGACGACGGCCGCCAGCTCACCGGTGTCGAACGACTCGAAGGCGTCCGCCGACCGGGGCGAGGTTTCGAGCTCGCGGAACGGGCCGTCGTCGGGCGCTACCGAAGCCGGCCCGGAATCCACGGCGACCGCCAGCCGCCGTCGTCCTGTCGCCTTGACCACCAGCACGGCTATCAAAGTCGTCACAGGGATGGCCAGGACCAGTCCGATGGAACCCACCAAGGTCCGGACGACTTCCTCGGACAGTTCGGCGCTCGTCAAGGCTTCCACGAGGGGCCGGTCATACAGCATGACGATGATGAGGATTGGCAGGGCGGCTCCCGCGTAGGCGAAAGCGATGGTGTAGACCGTGGAGGCGATATGGTCACGGCCGATCCGCATCGCCGAGGTGAACAGCGTGCGCGCGCCCGTCTCGGGTGCCAGTTCGTAAAGCTCCCAGACCGCCGAGGCCTGGGTGATCGTGACGTCGTTCAAGACCCCGAGGCCCGAGATGATGAGGCCGCACAGGATGATGCCTGAGAGGGAGATCTTGTCCGACATGTTCACGAGCGTGGCGCCCTCGCCGGTTCCGATCCCCGTCAGGTTGGCCGCGTCAGTTGCCCAGGCCGCCAGGAGCGCCGTAATGCCAAGGCCGAAAATGGTGCCTAGGAGCGCGGTGGAGGTCCTGGCCGAGAAGCCGTGGGCGAAGTAGAGGACGCCCATCATGATCGCAGTGGAGCCGACCAACGCCACAAGCAGCGGTGGCTTGCCTTCCACCAATCCCGGAAGCATGAAGCTCACCAGGACGAGGTACGCCCCCGCGAGGCCCAGCAACGCCCTGAAGCCCCGCCAGCGTGCGACCGCGATCACCACCACGGCATAGAGGATCGCCAAGAGCGCCATGGGAACGTTCCGGACAAAATCCAGGAAAACGTACGACGGCGAGCCGTTGCCCGCCGTCGCGCCCTGCACGCCGGTGAGGTTCAAGTAGCGGATGCTGTCCCCCACCTTGACGCCGTGCGACTTGGCAACATCAGGGTTGATGACCACTTTGACGGGGCTGCCGCCCTTGTCCGGCTGCGTTGACGCGAACGTGCATTGCGAACCTTGTTGCGGCTGGCTGCCAGGGTCCTGGCCTGTCCCCGCGGGCGGCACGCCCTGGGTGCAGTTCTCCTGGGTGACGGCCTGGATCTTTCCGGTATCGAAAGTCACCCCCGGCGCCGCCTGGTACGGGCTGGCGAAGGAAATACCTTCCTTGCTCCCGCTCGGCCACATGAGGAACATTGCTACGGCCGTGAGCACTGCCAGCGGCGCCAAGACCGCCACAAGGAACCAGTTTGCCCGCTTGCGTGCCGCGAGCGCTTGCGGGCCAGGCTCCGGATTTTCGGCGTGGGCGTGGGAATGACCGTGACCCATCAGTAGGAAGACCTCATGCCTTCAACCCTACTGGGAGCGGCGGGGACAACAGGTCATGCGGGTTTGATGTTCTGGTTCACGTGGAAGAGGTTTCCGGGATCGTATTTTCCTTTGATGGCTTGCAGGCGGTCGTAGTTGGCACCGTAGTTGTCCTGGATCCTGCTTTGGGCGCCGCCGCGTTGTTGTTCCCGCCGCCGCAACTGACGCCGAAGACCAGTACCAGGGCGGCAATGATGCCGCATGCCACCACCGCGATGATGGGCTTCCGGTTCACGCGCCCGCCACCTCGATTTCGTCCGTCACGTGTGCTGGTTTGATGCCCTTGACGATCCGGCGGACCAGTTCGAGCTGCCCTGCCGCGGCGGACGGCACCACCACTGGACCGAGGTGTTGACGCTGGTGACAGTGGAACCGAATTCCTTGTGTGCCCCGATGATGCCGTCATTGAGCTCGCTGATGAAATTGGCTTTCCAATACCCTTGCAGGCCCTTGGGGTTGAGTCCGTCGAAAGCGACGTTGAGTGCGGGGTACGGCATTGGAGCGATGAGGGACCCGGCCACGGGCGCGACGTCGAGGAATGGCTGCCAGCGCGCGGCGCCTTCTGCCATGTCCCCCGTCCACATCCCGACGACGACACTCACCGGCTTGCCGTGCCACTCTTCCGGGAGGAACGGGACGGGCGGCCCTTGGTGGAAGCCAAGGAATGCCCCGAACTCCTCCGGCGCATCCTCGATGTAATCCCGGTAGAACTTCGCGACGGTTTCCGTGTGTTCGGCCGGGTAGATGACGATGCCAACGTGGACCATGTCCACCGGGTGCAGCTTGTACTCGAGCGAAGTCACCACGCCGAAATTGCCGCCGCCGCCCCGCAATGCCCAGAAGAGGTCTTCATTGCGGGATTCGCTGGCAACGAGGAACTTACCGTCCGCGGTGACAACATCGGCGGAGATCAGGTTGTCACAAGAGAGGCCGTGCTTCCGGGCCAAGTATCCGATGCCGCCGCCCAAGGTCAGACCGGCGATGCCCGTGGACCCGACGATCCCGCCGGGCGTTGCCAGCCCGAAAGCGTGCGTCGCGTGGTTGAAATCGGCCCAGGTTGTCCCTGCCTCGGCGCGGGCAGTGGCCGCTTCGGGGTCCACACGCACACCGTTGCGGTTCGCGAAATCTATCACCAGGGCGTCGTCCCACGTCCCGAAACCGGGAGCGCTGTGTCCGCCTCCCCTGATGGCCAAGGGCATCGAGTTCTCCCTGGCGAAGTTAACGCATGCGATGACGTCTGCAACCTGCGCCACACGGGCGATGCCGGCAGGTCGTTTGTCGACCATTCCGTTGTAGACAGAACGGGCTGAATCGTAGTCCGGATCATCGGGCGTGACGAGTTGCCCGCGAAGCTGTTCGCGCAGTCCGTCGAGCGCTGTTCCATTCATGGGTGTTACCGCCGATTCTCGTGTGTGAGACCGGATCCGTGCTTCCTGCCGCCTACCCGCCAGACGAGCGGCCGGGGCTTACCCGGTAAGGCCTACACCCACATGGCAACGCCGTCAAGATGTTCCGGGTTAACGCGTAACGGTGGCCGTTTCAAAAAAGAAACGGCCACCGCACGCGCGAGAAAAGGGACAGGTTCAGTCGCTGACTACCACGGTGTCGGCTCCGCGGAGCTTCGCTTTGCCCTGATCCAGCAGGGGATCCACGACGGCGCGCAGGGCCGTCATGGAATCGTCCACTTCCAGCAGCACAGGGTGTTGGTACGCGATCAGCGCGAGCAGATCGCGCACGGCTTCGCGTGCCGGGCCTTCCTCCAAGCGCGGCTCGTGGCCCAGGAACACTTCAGAGGGGTCATCCGAGTTGCCTTGCGCGTAGCTGATGGCGAAGGCCTGCAGCTTACCCTTGCGGCTCGCCGGTACGTCCACACCGAACGCACTGGCCTTGGGTGCGCGCAGCACGAGCGCACCATGGGCTCCTGCGAGCTCATCCAGGAACAAGCGCTGCACTCTGGGAATGCCCAGTTCGCCCGGGCTGTCCCAATGGTGCACCGCCGTGTAATAGCGCCCGACGACGTCGCTCAACTCGACGGACCCCGTGGCAAGGTCCTCCACTTGCTCGGACGCCGCTTCCTCGGAACCGTCTCCGAACACCGGGAGCTTCAAGGGCTCGGGATCCACGACGACGAGCTGCGAACGCTGGATAGGGGCAAGCCCTGCCCATTCGGCAAACGCCGCCCCTGGGGTTCCCGGTTCCACTTTGCTCCGCAGTTTGCTGACTCCCGACGGCGACTCTGCGGCTTCGTGCCGCAGCATGGTCAGGAGCGTGGCCCCGATGCCGCTGCGGCGATGGTCCTTGGCGACCTCGATGTAGGCCCACAGCCGTTCCGGATGCAGCGATGCTTCGTGGACCACACCTGCGGCCACCGGGATGCCGACGCCGTCAACGACGTCCTCGGCCACGATGCAACGGCGCCACTGCCGGCCTTGCCCGCCGTCGCTCGACGGCGCGAAGGCTGCGCGGAATTGCTGGGCAGGCAACGTCTCCGGGTCACCCCAGATTTCCAGGAGGGCGAGGTCGTCGCCCTCCCGCCATTCGCGGTACTCGAGGGCCATTCCTAGGCGCCGATCAGGCGCGCGGCAAGGTAGGCCTCAACCTTGTCGAGGGAGACGCGTTCCTGGCTCATGGTGTCGCGCTCACGGATCGTGACGGCTTGGTCGTCAAGGGTGTCGAAGTCAACGGTGATGCAGAACGGCGTGCCGATCTCGTCCTGGCGACGGTAGCGGCGGCCGATGGCACCGGCGTCGTCGAAATCGATGTTCCAGTTCTTCCGCAGCTGTGTGCCGAGGTCCTTGGCCTTCGGGGACAGGGACTCGTTGCGGCTCAGCGGCAGGACCGCCGCCTTGACCGGAGCAAGGCGCGGGTCCAGTCGGAGAACCGTACGAACATCGACGCCCCCGTTGGTGTTGGGGGCCTCGTCCTCCGTGTACGCGTCGATCAGGAAGGCCATGAAGGAGCGGGTCAGGCCGGCGGCGGGCTCGATCACGTACGGGGTGTACCGCTCATCGGTGGCTTGGTTGAAGTAGCTCAGGTCCTGGCCGGACGCCTTCGAGTGGGTCGAAAGGTCGAAGTCCGTCCGATTGGCGATGCCTTCGAGCTCGCCCCATTCGGAGCCCTGGAATCCGAAGCGGTACTCGATGTCCGTGGTGCCCTTGGAGTAGTGGCTGAGCTTTTCCTGCGGGTGCTCGAAGAAACGCAGGTTCTCCGGCCGGATGCCCAGGCCGGTGTACCAGGACATGCGTTCCTTCATCCAGTACTGGTGCCATTCTTCATCCGTGCCGGGCTCGACGAAGAATTCCATTTCCATCTGTTCGAACTCGCGGGTACGGAAGATGAAGTTGCCCGGCGTGATCTCGTTGCGGAAGGACTTGCCGATCTGGCCGATGCCGAACGGCGGCTTTTTGCGCGAGGTGGTCAGGACGTTGTTGAAGTTCACGAAGATGCCCTGTGCGGTCTCCGGGCGGAGGTAGTGCAGGCCTTCTTCGCTGGTCACCGGCCCGAGGTAGGTCTTGAGCAGGCCGGAGAATTCCTGCGGTTCCGTCCATTCGCCGCGGGTGCCGCAGTTGGCGCAGGCAATGTCCTTGAGGCCGTTCTCGGCCGGGCGGCCCTTCTTCTCCTCGTATTCTTCCTCGAGGTGGTCTGCGCGGTAACGCTTGTGGCAGGAAAGGCACTCGACCAGGGGGTCCGAGAACACCTCGACGTGTCCGGAAGCTTCCCATACCTGGCGGGGCAGGATCACGGAGGAGTCCAAGCCCACCACGTCTTCGCGGCCACGGACCATGCTCTGCCACCACTGGCGCTTGATGTTCTCCTTCAGTTCGGCACCGAGGGGCCCATAGTCCCAAGCGGAACGCGAGCCACCATAGATTTCACCGGCCTGGAACACGAAGCCGCGCCGCTTGGCGAGGGAAATGATCTGGTCGAGGACGGATTTTGCTGCCATGGGTACTCCAATGTTCTACAGGGCCGCTGGGTGCGGTCCGCGGTTTTGCTCTAGGGGAACAGTCATCAAGGGGAATGCTTTGCAGGAAAGCTGCGTGTCCTAGCCTACCGGCCTTTGGAAAGTACCGAAGGCTGTCCGTCAGGCATGATTGCTTGTATGAGCAACCCGGAAATCGAAGAGATCCCCATCCGTGACGACATGATCCGCCTTGGCCAGCTGTTGAAGCTCGCCAACCTTGTGGAGGACGGCGTGGAAGCCACCGAGCTCATCAAGAACGGCTTGGTCAAGGTCAACGGAGACATCGACGAACGCCGCGGCCGCCAGCTCCATGCGGGCGACACCGTGAGCGTCAACGGACAAACCGTCCGCATCACCAAGGATTCCTAGGAGTTTGTGTACACCTAATACCCCTCAAGAGCCGTTTTAACGGGTGTGATGTGTACACAAACTCTTAGTTGGTGAGGACTTTGTGTTCCAGGAACTCCCGGACGTGGCCGATTTCCTGTTGGTTGATGCCGTGCCACATGCCCGAATAGAGGACCTTGGTGAGGTCGGTGTGCTTGCGCGCCCAGCCCATGGTGAATTCGATCTTGTCCGGCGTGATGACGGGGTCCTGCTGGTCCCGTCCCCAGAAGAGCGGAACGGTACCGTCCAGTTCGGCGTCGCGGAACGCGGTGTCCGTTCCGGCGTCGACGGCAAAACCTGAAAGACCGACGACGGCGGCGAAGTCGGCGGGGCGCCGCCGCAACACGGAGGTGGCCATCGCCATACCCATCGAGAAACCGAGGAGCGTCACGGAACTGAAGCCGGACTTGACCGAGTCCAGCCAGGAAAGGACATACTCCGCGGCGTCCTTCACGGCCTCGAGCGAGTAGTCGATGGACGCCGTGAGCGGGAACCACGTGAAGCCCGGGCCCGTGGCGAGGGGCGCCCGCAGGGAGGCTACGACGAACTCCGAAGGCAGCAGCTCTGCCAGGCTGAAGAGGTCTTGCTCGTTGGATCCGTAGCCGTGCAACATCACCAGCAAGGGCCTTCCCGCCCGTTCGTTTTCCTCATGGGACCAGAGGACTACGGGATCCGAAAAGGACGGGGCGTGAAAGGCGGCAGCTTGACTCATGGGTCTATTCTTACAGTTACCGACGAGTAACTAGTTACGCCATGTAGCTTCGCAGCAAAGGCAGGATAGAACGTGAGTGACACTGATTCCACGGCGGTCAACGATCCCGGGGAAGGACTTCACCCGTGGACCCGGTACGTGGCTCTAGGTGATTCCTTCACAGAGGGCATCGGCGATCCCGAGCCCCACAGTCCCGGCGGCCACCGCGGTTGGGCTGATCGCGTGGCCGAGGAATTGAGCCGCGGGCACCAGGACTTCGCCTACGCCAACCTCGCCATCCGGGGGCGTTTGCTGCAGCAGATCCTCGATGAACAGCTTGTTCCGTGCATGGAGCTCAGGCCCGACCTCGTGAGCATTTCCGCCGGCGGCAATGACCTCATCCGGCCAGGAGGCGACCCCGATGCCCTGGCCGAAAAACTCGATGCCGCCGTTCAGACGCTCAGTTCCGAAGGCGCGACCGTAGTCCTGTTCAATGGACCGGACACCGCATCTTCGGTACTGAGCCGCATCCGCGGGAAAGTGGCCATCTACAACGAGAACCTGCGGACGGTGGCCGCCCGGCACGACGCCGTGGTGGCGGACATGTGGTCCTTGCGCCAACTCGCCGATTCGCAGATGTGGGACGCGGATCGCCTGCATTTCTCGCCCCTTGGCCACCATACGATTGCCGCGATGGTGCTCGATGCCCTCAACGTGCCACACCGCCTTGAGCCACTCCTGCCCAAGCCCCTCCCGCCCCGCAGTTGGCGCGAGGCACGGTCCGGAGACCTGGTGTGGGCGCGCGAGTACTTCGTTCCCTGGGTCATCCGCCGGATCCGCCACCAGTCGTCCGGCGATGGAATCCTGCCAAAGCGCCCGACGCCGGGACCCGTCTTCGGTTCCGCCGGTTCGCCCGTGCCCCGGGGCTAGCGGGTGCGGGTCTAAGCTGGAGGAAGACAGGGAGGCCGCTACCGTGAACAGTATGTTCTTCTGGATCATCGTCTGCTTTTGGCTGATTCCGATGGGAATCCGCATGTACAACCGCTCGCGCATGCGCAGGACCCGGAATGACGAGTTCGAGACCAACGGCTACCGGAATTTCCCCGTCGGCCCGCCCGGGAACTACAACCAAGGACCGCACGGGCAGAACCCCTATCCTCCGGGTCCGGCTCCCATGAACCCGCCACCCCCGGGCCGCTACGATCCCAGGCCGTACGATCCAAGCATGTATCCGCCGGAGCCTCCGGCACCACAGGCCGCTCCGCCGTCGTCATCCGCTCCGGCAGCGAACAGCACCCTCCCGCATGATGCCGCCCCGCAGGGCTACCGTGCCCGCAAACTGGCCGAACTCGACCAGCAGTACAGCGACGGGAAAATTGCCATGGAGGACTACATGAAGCTCCGCCAGGAGATCATGAACGGCTGAAGCCGCCCAAGAGGCGCAGCATCAGCCGAAGAAGCAGCATCAGCCGAAGAAGGCGTCCCGCAGCTGGGGACCGAGCTGGCCGATTTCGGTGAGGAATCCGTCGTGCCCGATGGGCGCCTCGATCACGTGGACAGGCACATCGCCCGGGAGGGCGTTCGCGAGTTCGCGTGACTGTTCCGGGAAGTAGAGCCGGTCCGAGTTCACCGCCGCGACGAAGAATTCCGCCGTGGCCACGGACAACGCGTCTTCCAAAGTGCCCCGGCCGCGCGTGACGTCGTGGCTCATGAGGGCTTCGGTGATGGCGATGTAGCTGTTGGCGTCGAAACGCTTGACCAGTTTGCTTCCTTGGTGGTCGAGGTAGCTTTCCACTTGGTAGCGGCCGCGGCGGTCCAGGCGTGCCGCGTCGAGCGGCGACTCGGCGCCCTGGGGGTTGCGTCCGAAGCGGAAGTCGAACTCATGCGCCGAACGGTAGGTGATGTGGGCGATGCGCCGGGCAAGCGCGAGCCCCGCTTCGGGGGCGGCCTGGCCGTAGTAGTCGCCGTCGTTGAAAGCAGGATCCTGCCGGATGGCTAGCGTCTGGGCTTGGGCGAAGGCGATCTGCTCGGCAGTGCTGTGGGCACCCACCGAAATGACCGCACACCGCTTGACGCGGTCCGGGAAGGTGACTGCCCATTCCAGCGCACGGGCGCCTCCCATGGACCCGCCCACCACCGTGTGCCAACTCCTGACCCCCAGTGCGTCCGCCAGCCGCGCTTCGGCCACGGTGCTGTCCCGCAGCGTCACCAGCGGGAAGCGGGAACCCCAGGGTTTCCCGTCGGGAGCGGACGACGACGGCCCTGTGCTTCCGTAGCACCCTCCCACGATGTTGACGGAGACCACGTAGTAGCGGTCTGTGTCGATGGTGGCCCCGGGACCGACGAGGTGCTCCCACCAGCCTTCCTCGTCGCTGTCGCCACGGGCCACATGCGTGCTTCCCGTCAGGGCGTGTTCCACGAGGACGGCATTGGAAGCGTCCGCGTTGAGCTGTCCCCACGTTTCGTACGCGAGGACGACGCCGGGAAGGAAACCGCCGGCTTCGAGCTCAAGGGCGCCGACGGACTGGTATTTGAGGGTTCCGTCCGAGGAACCGGAAAGGGGTACGGCTGTTGCAGCAATTGTCATTCGTTGACACCTCACATCGCGCTTGCCCGCCGCCAAAAAAGCGAAGGGCCAGGTCTTCACCCGGGGCACCCCACCGCGAGAGGAGGGTTGCCGGCCAGCAAGCCGGGGCTGTTGCTGGCACTCATGACCTTGTGTGAAGAGTCTAGGAAAAACGGCACCCTCCTGACGAAGATTATGACGACTTTGTGACAATTGATGGCCTTTTATTCGCCAAGCACGGACAGGGGCGTCCTGAAAAAGAAGGGGCGCGTGTTGCGCATGTGGCTCGATAGAATGGTGGGAAGTAGTCTCCGCCGTCGAATGCCTCCACCAGCACTGCGCGCCACAGGAAGATTGAAGATCGTGAAAAAGCCGCTCGGCCTCGTTCCGATAGCCCTGTTCCTCCTCACTTCGGGTTTCACCTTCGGAGTCCCGCTCCCCGCCCAGGCGGACAGCAGCCCTACGGCGGGCACTGGCCCCGCGGCAAGCACTGGCCCCGCGGCGGGCGAGGACCGTTACCTGGTCCACTACGTGCCAGGGACGGACGTCGCCGGCAAGGCCCAGGAGCTGCGCTCGGAGGGAGTCGCAGTGGACAAGACCTTCACGCACGCCGTGAAGGGCGCAGTTGTCACCGCGACGCCTGCCAAGGCAGCGCAGCTGGCGAAGTCCAGCCGCGTGGCATCGGTGGAACTGGACACGCCCGTCCGGATTTCAGGCACCGAGTCGCCGGCTCCGTGGAACCTGGACCGCATCGACCAGCGGGCCCTGCCGTTGTCCGGGGGCTACACACCACCGTCAAGCGGGGCCGGGGTGTCCATCTACGTCGTGGATAACGGGGTGTTGGGTACGCACCAAGACTTCGGCGGCCGGGTAACTACCGGGTGGAGTGCCTTCTCGGGACAAGCGGCCAACGCTCCGTGCACCGACCCGACCATCTCGGAAGCCGGGCACGGGACCCACGTTGCCGGCATCGCGGCCGGAAGCGTTTACGGCGTGGCAAAGTCCGCCACCATCGTCCCGGTGCGGGTCCTGGGCTGTGACGGCACGGGTTACTCCTCCGACGTCATTGCCGGTTTGGACTGGATAGTCCAGCAGCACCAGGCCGGCCAGCCTGCCATCGCGAACCTCAGCCTCTCCGGACCGGCAAACCAAAGCCTGGACGACGCCGTCCAAGGCGCGATCAACAGCGGCATCACCGTCACCCTGGCGGCAGGAAATTCCAGTACGGACGCATGCACCCTGTCCCCCAGCCGGGTGCCCGCCGCCATCACCGTCGCCGCGAGCGACAGCTTCGACGGGCAGGCATCCTTCTCAAACTACGGATCCTGCGTTGACCTGTACGCCCCTGGTGTCCAGATCACATCGGACTGGCAAACCTCGAATACAGCCACGGCTGTCCTCAACGGCACCTCCATGGCTTCGCCCCACGCCGCGGGCGCGGCAGCGATGATCCTCTATGCCCACCCGTCATGGAGTCCCGCACAGGTGGCAGCGTCCATGACCGCATCGGCAACTCCCGGCGTCATTCAATACGCGGGCGCCGGGACTCCGAACCGCCTCCTCTATGTCGGTTCGGATGACAGCAACGGGGCCGTCGTATCGCAGGGCGGCTTCGTCGCCAAGGCTCCGTTCCGGCAACTGGACACGCGCAACGGCACAGGCGGCGTCCTCGGAGCCCTCGGACCGGGCCAGACCATCAGCGTCAAGGTAACCGGCCAGGGCGGAATCCCCGCATCAGGTGTTTCCGCAGTCGCCATGAATATCACCGTGGCGAATCCGACGTCGAATGGCTTCATCACCGCTTTCGCCGGCGGCACGGTGCGGCCCGGCACCTCCAACCTGAACTTCGACCAAGGCCAGATCGTCCCGAACTTCGCGATCACGCCGGTCGCGCCGGACGGAACCATCTCCTTCACGAACACGTCCAACGGCACTGTGCAGCTCATCGCCGACACCACGGGCTACTACCTTGCCACCGGTGTGCCCTCGGTACCCGGCACGTTCTCCGCGCAGGCTCCGTTCCGGCAGCTCGACACCCGGGACGGCAGCGGTGGCGTCAAGGGGCCGGTGGCACCAGGGCAGACCATCAGGGTCCGGGTCACAGGCAGCGGCGGCATCCCGTCGTCCGGTGTTTCCGCCGTCGCAATGAACATCACGGTGGCCAATCCGACGTCGAACGGCTTCATCACCGCGTACGCCGGCGGGACCCCGCGGCCCGGCACCTCGAACCTGAACTTCTCCCCCGGCCAGATCGTGCCGAACTTCGCCATCACGCCAGTCGCGCCGGATGGAACGGTCGCGTTCACCAATACGTCCGGAGGAACGGTCCAGCTCATCGCGGACACATCGGGCTACTTCCTCGCGGGAACGCCGACGGCGGCAGGCGCGTTTTCTGCCCAGGCACCTTTCCGGCAACTTGACTCCCGCGACGGCACCGGCGGCGTCCTCGGACCGGTCGCCCCAGGCCAGACCATCAGGGTCAAGGTCACCGGCCGGGGCGGTATCCAAGCGTCCGGCGTTTCCGCCGTCGCGATGAACATCACTGTGGCCAACCCGTCGTCCTTCGGCTACATCACGGCGTATGCGGGCGGCAGCTCCCAGCCGAGCACTTCGAACGTGAACTACGCGACGGGACAGATCATCCCGAACTTCTCGATCACTCCCGTGGCCCCGGACGGCACCATTGCCTTCACCAACAGTTCCTCGGGCACAGTACAGCTCATCGCCGATACGTCCGGGTACTACATAGGGGGTTAACGGGGTCGTGGGCGCCCGCCGAAGCGGACGCCCACGACTGGACGGTCTACTGTGCCCCGGGCTTTGGCCTATGCTCCCTTGGCTGCCCTGAACCCGGCTTCGAGGTCGGCGAGGATGTCGTCGATGTGCTCGATGCCCACGGACAGCCGGACCAGGCCGGGGTTCACGCCTGCCACGGCTTGCTGTTCGGGCGTGAGCTGGCTGTGGGTGGTCGACGCCGGGTGGATCACGAGGGAACGCACATCTCCGATGTTTGCCACGTGCGAATGCAGCTCCAGTGCGTCCACGAATCGCTTGCCGGCCTCGATCCCGCCCCGAATGGTGAACGAAACAACTGCGCCGGTGCCTTTGGGACCATACTTGCGGCCGCGCTCGAACCAGGGGCTGGACGGGAGGCCCGCGTACGCGACCGATTCGACGTCGTCATGCACTTCAAGCCACTGCGCCACTTTGGTGGCGTTCTCGACGTGGCGTTCCACCCGCAGGCTCAGCGTCTCGATGCCCTGGGCGATCAGGAACGCGTTGAACGGCGATACCGCGGAACCGAGGTCACGCAGGAGCTGGACGCGGGCCTTGAGGATGTAGGAGAGGTTGGCCCCGAGGGCTCCGTCCTTGCCGAGGTCCCGTGCGTAGACGAGGCCGTTGTAGCTCGGGTCCGGAGTGTTGAAGTTGGGGAAGCGCTCCGGGTTCTTGGCGAAGTCGAAGTTCCCGGAGTCCACGATGACGCCCGCAATAGCTGAACCGTGGCCGCCAAGGTACTTCGTGGCCGAATGGACCACGATGTCCGCACCCCACTCGAGCGGACGGATCAAGTAGGGCGTCGCGAGGGTGTTGTCCACCACCAGTGGAACACCGGCCTCGTGCGCCGTCTTGGAAACGCCCTCGATGTCCAGGACGTCCTGCCGCGGGTTGGAGACCACTTCGGCGAAGAACAGCTTGGTGTTGGGCCGGACGGCGTCGCGCCACTGCTCGAGGTTGTCCGGGTCCTCCACGAACGTGACGTCGATTCCGAACTTCTTCAGGGTGTGGGCCAACAGGTTGTAGGTACCGCCATAGAGGCTCGGGCTCGCCACCACGTGGTCACCGGCTTCGGCGATGTTGAGGATGGCGAACGTCTCCGCTGCTTGGCCTGAGCTCAGCAGGAGTGCGGCCAAGCCGCCCTCGAGGCTCGCGATGCGCTGTTCGACAGCGTCCTGCGTGGGGTTGCCGATGCGGGTGTAAATGGGGGCGAGCTCGGCCAGCGCGAAGCGGTTTGCCGCGCTTTCGGCGCTGGGGAAAACGAACGAGGTGGACTGGTAGATGGGAAGCGCCCGGGCGCCTGTGGCGGCGTCCGGCTCCTGGCCGACGTGGATCTGTCGCGTTTCGAATGACCATCCTTGGGACATTGCGGACTCCTCGTTCCTCGGGTTGTTGGGTGGAGCAATGGGCCGCGGTTCAGCCGTCCGGCGCGCGGTTCCCGCCAGTCTAGGGATGGCAGCGCACTGGACGGAACCTTTGTGACGAACGCAGTAGCATTCGGTCTTCATGCGTCCCTGAGCTGCATCTTTAGTACATCCCATCTCGGTTAGGCTTGACTTAGCTGAGAGCTCAATCACAAAGTGCCAAGATGAAGCCATGCGCATGGATCACGTCTCTTACGCTTGTGAACGAGATGGCCTCTTGGCCACCACCGAGCGGATTTCCGCAGCATTGGGAGTGGACGCAGTCCGGGGCGGAGTGCACCCGCGCTTCGGTACCCGCAACATGATCATTCCCCTTGCTGACCACAAATACCTGGAGGTTGTCGAGGTCTTGGACCACCCGGCATCCGACAAGGCACCTTTTGGACAAGCCGTCCGTGCACGCTCCGCTGCGGGAGGTGGCTGGATGGGCTGGTGCGTCGCCGTTGACGACCTGAGCCCCTTCGAACAGCGACTCGGACGTTCCGCAGTCCCCGGCAACCGCAAGTTCCCGGACGGCCGCGAACTCGTCTGGCAGCAAATCGGCATCCTCGGCCTCATCGCGGATCCGCAGGTTCCGTACCTGCTCCGCTGGGAGGGCGACCCGGCTCTTCATCCCTCCCTCGTCTACGCGAGCGACGTCAAGATGTCCAGCCTCACCATCGCCGGCTCCGCCGAGCGTGTCACCGAATGGCTCGGCGAGCCCGTGGAGAAGCCCCTTGAGGACGTTGCGGTCCAATGGATGGCTCCGCATGGAACGCCGGGAATCATGTCGGTAACGTTTGAAACCGCCAACGGGGCCGTCACTATCTGACGGGCCACCACTGACTGGCCATGGGCAAGGAGGCCCGCCAGCTTCGGCCGCCATTCACGGGTGCCAACGATGTCACCCGTAAATGGCGGCCGAATTTTTTTGACCGGCGTCGCGCGGCGCCGAGCGGAGGCACGACTGAGGCGCGGCGCGACTCGGCGCGGCGTGCCGCCTACCCCAGCCCGACTGCCTTCCCGAACACGCTGAATCCGACGAATGCCACGATGTCCAGGAGGGAATGGGCCACGACGAGCGGCATGACCCTCTTCGTCCGGGTATAGATCCAGCCGAAAACGAGGCCCATCACCATGTTGCCGATGAACGGCCCGAAGCCCTGGTAGAGGTGGTAGCTGCCGCGCAGGAGCGAACTCAGCACGATGGCCAGCGGCGTGCTCCAGCCGAACTTCGCGAAGCGGTCCAGGAGGTAGCCCACCACGATGACTTCTTCGACGATCGCGTGCCGTATAGCGGAGAGGACCAGTACCGGCACCGTCCACCAATAGGCGTCCAGGCCGCTGGGGATGATCGCTGTGGTGATCCCCAATGCCCGGCCCACAGCGTAGAGCCCCAGCGACGGGATGCCGATCAAGGCGGCGAGCCCCAGCCCCTGGAGCGCGTCGCGGCCAGGCCGTGCGAAGTTGAAGCCCAAGCGGGCGAACCCGGAAGGACTCTCCCCCGAACGTCGGTCGACAGCCAGGAAGTAGAACACCAGCACCACGGGAACCAGTGCGAAGGCAATGTCCAGCAATTGGTACGTGAGGTCGAAATACTCGCGCGGGCTCTGGGATTGGTTAAGGGTGGATGTTCCCTGCGCCAAGGGCGCCCGGGTCATCTTGTCCAACAACTGCACCACGGAATACACGGCTGATTGGCCCAGTGACAGGCCAAGGACAATCAGCACTTCGGTGCGCAGCCGGCGCGTTGAGGCAAGGAGCATGCTCCTATCTTGCCCGCATTTGCCTGATATTTTCCCGTGAGGCGCCTGTACCCCGATGGCCTGTACGCCAAGGCACCGGCGCCCCGCTCCGGCGTCGGACCCTATGCTTGGTGGGATGAGCGCGCCCGCAAGAATTTTCATGATCCGGCACGGCCAGTCGGCCGCCAATGCCGATACGTCCATTTACAACCGCGTGCCCGATTACCGGATCCCGCTCACAGAGCGCGGGATCGAGGAAGCCCGGGTTGCCGGCGCCGAACTGCGCAGGAAGCTCGACGGCGAGCCGGTGTGCGTCTATGTGTCGCCATATCTTCGGGCGTACCAGACTCTTGAGGCACTTGAGCTAGGCAACCTGACGGAAAGGGTCATCGAAGAACCACGGCTGCGCGAACAAGACTGGGCCAACTTCCAGATCGCCGGCGACATCGGCGACCAGAAGGAACTGCGCAACCTCTACGGGCATTTCTTCTACCGCTTCCGCGAAGGTGAATCAGGCTCGGATGTGTACGACCGTATTTCGTCCTTCATGGAAACGCTGTACCGGCATTGGGAAAAGCCGGACTATGCTCCGAACACCCTCCTGGTGACCCATGGCCTCACGATGCGGCTGTTCTGCATGCGGTGGTTCCATTGGTCGGTAGAGTACTTCGAATCACTCAACAACCCGGGCAATGCCGAACTGCGGACGCTCGTTCTCAACGAGCAAGGCAAATATGACCTCGATACACCGTTCAGCCAGTGGGTGCAGCGGGGCATGGATGCCACAGTCCTGAACGCGCCGCCCATGAGGTTCTGAACGGCGCCCCGCTACGAATCCTTCGCGACGATGACCTCGGTGCCGGCGGCCTCGAACGCGGCCTTGTCTTGGTCCGAAATACCGGAGTCGGTGATGAGCCGGCGGAACTCGTATCCTGCCATGGCCGCAAAGGCACGCTTGCCGATCTTGTTGGAATCGGCGAGGACGTAGGACTCCGTGGCGCGGCGGGCCATCACGGTGTTCACCATGGCTTCGCCCTCGTCCGTGATGGTCGGGCCGATCTTGGGATCAACCCCGTTGACACCGATAAAGGCGATGTCCAGGGCGACCTTCTGCATGATGACGTCCGTGTACGGTCCCACGAGCTCATAGGAGCGGGGGTTCAGGATGCCACCGGTGACCATGATCTTGATGTTGGGGCGCACCGCGAGTTGGGCCGCGATGTTGATGGCGTTGGTGACTACCGTCAGCATGGGCCGGTTGGAGGGCGCATTCAAGTCTTCGCGGGTGGAGAGGACTTGGGCGAGGGCCGTGTTGGTGGTGCCCCCGCTGAGTCCGATCACGGCACCGGGCACAATCAGCTCCGACGCCGCAAGGGCGATCTGCTGTTTGGCTTCGGCGTTGTCGTCCCGGTTGTACCGTCCCGGAAGGTCGTACGCAACTGAGCCCGTGGTGGCTCCCCCGCGGGTCCTGCTCAGCAGCCTCTGCTTGGCAAGGCTGTCGAGGTCTCGGCGCGCCGTGGCAGGCGAGACGCCCAAGCGGGTCACGATATCTTCGACTTCAACGTGCCCTGACTCTGCGAGGAGGTCAAGGATGGCTGTCAGCCGATCGTTGCGGGTCATCACGAACCTTCCGGAAATTGAAGCTAGTCCACTTTCGCAAACAGCGTCAGCAGACGTGCGGTTTCCAACACCAGCGCGTCCCGGCCGGCCTTGATGTACTTCCGGGAGTCCACCACTGACGGGTTGGCATCCAGGTATTCACGGACGGCGCGGGTGAAGAACCCGTTCAAGTGTGTGGATACGTTGATCTTAGTCATACCTGCCCGGATCGCCGCCACCAGGGTTTCGTCTGCTACGCCGGAAGAACCGTGGAGGACGAGCGGAAGATGGACGGCTTCCTTCAAGCGGGTGATGAGGCCGAGGTCGAGGGCTGCGGTCCGTTCGGTCATGGCATGCGAGGACCCGACGGCGACCGCGAGCGCATCTATTCCGGTTTCTTCCGCAAAGGACCGTGCTTCGGCGGGGTCGGTCCGGACGCCCGGGGCATGGGCGCCGTCCTTTCCTCCGACTTTCCCGAGTTCCGCCTCGAAGAAGACTCCGTGGGCTTCGGCGTATTCGCCGACCCGCCGCGTGACCTTCACGTTGGCGGCGTAAGGCAAGTGGGCGCCGTCGTACATCACTGAACCGAAGCCGAGGTCGATGGCTTGTAACGCCAGTTCCTCGGTTTCGGCGTGGTCTAGGTGCACGGCCACGGGAACCGCCGCGTCCCGCGCGATGGACATCGTGGCGCGGGCGATCGGCACCAGTCCGCCGTGGAAGCGGACGCAGTTTTCCGAAATCTGCAGGATCACCGGAAGCCCGGCGGCTTCCGCCCCGGCCACCAGTCCTTCCGCGGTTTCGAGGTGGACGACGTTGAAGGCGCCTTGGCCGGTGCCGCCCGCGGCGGCGGTTTCCATGAGTTCCCGGGAACCGACAAGGGTCATGGGGTTTCCTTCCAGTTAAGAATCAGTTGCTGTTCGAGGTCCGCGTAGAGCGGCGAGATCTCGCCGGCGGCCGGCATGAGCACCGCCGCCGCCGACCAGGCCGTGGCCTTGCGGAGCATGGTCTGAATGTCAGGGTTGCCGGCGGCGAGGACGACGGCGGCAGCAGCCACTGCGGCGTCGCCGGCTCCCGTGGGGTTTCCGCTGAGCGCTTCCGGGAGCCGGGCGCTCCAGTAGCCCCCGGGCGCGGCGTGATGGAAGGCGAGCATTCCTTCGGCGCCCGCGCTCACCAGGACGGTCTTGGCTCCTTCGCCGATCAACCGCTTCGCGGCGGCTTCGAGATCGCTCTCGCCGGTAGCTTCGAGCAGTTCGTGATGGTTTGGTTTGAGCAGGTCCGCTCCCGCGCGGGCGGCGGCGATGATCGCGGGACCGGAGGTGTCGACGACGGCGGGGATCCCGGCGTCGTGCGCCAACCTTACGATCGCCGGGTAGAAGTCGGCTGGGGCGCCGGGCGGCAGGCTCCCGGAAGCGACGATCACTCCGGTACGGTTCCCGCTCTCCAGGGACTCGACGACGACGGCGGCGAGCGCCTGCCATTCGGCGGGTTCCAGGGGCTTTCCCCGCTCGTTGAAGATGGATGTTTCGCCGCCCACCGTGTCCACGAGCGCTATGCTGCGCCGCGTTTCCCCTGCTACGGGAACCAAACGGTGCGGCACGCCGCTTGCGATGAGGTCCGTGGCGATTTCCGCTCCCGTGGCTCCTCCGGCGGTGGCGAGGGCGAGCACCGGGTAGCCGAGCTGGTGCACCACGCGGGCGACGTTGAGGCCTTTGCCTCCGGCGCGGCTGATCGGGGACTCCACTCTGTGGCTCGCTCCGGCAGTGATCCCTGCGACGTGGTAGCTGATGTCAATGGCTGGATTGGGCGTAATGGTGACGACGCGCCCTATCTCGTGGTTCATCGCCCCACCCCGGTTCCGGAGGTGGCTTTCGCGGCCGGCAGGAGGGCGCGGGCCCGCAATGCCGCACCGAGCAATCCGGCGTCCTGGCCGAGTTGTGCGCGCACGATCACGGGCCGGCGTTGGAAGTCGAGCATCTGGTCAAGGCGCATGCGCAATGGATCCAGGAGTCGATCGCCGGCTTCGGCAAGGCCGCCGCCTACCACCACTGCTTCGGTACCGATGATGCTCACGCACTGGCTGAGGCTGAAGGCGAGGGCGTCCACGGCGTCGGACCAGATCCGGGAAGCAAGTTGATCGCCGGCCGTGGCCCGCTCGATCACTTCCCGGGCTCCGGCGCGCGGAGTTCCGGATTTTTCGCTGTAGCGCCGCGCGATTCCGCCGGCGGATCCGATTGCCTCGAGGATCGCGTGACCCTTGCCGTCAGGGTCCGGAACAAGGGCGTGGCCCAATTCCCCGGCGAAGCCCCCGGCCCGCAGCGGGTAGCCGTCGGAGATCACGGCCGCCGCGATCCCTGTTCCGACCACCATCACCACCACATTCCTGTAGTCGCGGGCAGCACCGAAACGGAATTCCGCCTCGGCAGCCGTGCTGACGTCGTGGCCGAAAGCGAGCGGGAGGCCCAAGCGCCGCGTTGCCATTTCGCGGAAGGGGAAGTTCCGCCATCCGAGGTTTGCCGAGTAGATTCCGATTCCTGCGTCGGAGTCCACGATTCCCGGGACGACGACGCAGGCGGCTTTTGCCGCGTGGGCGGGGAATTCGGCTGCGAACTCCGCGGCGAGGGTGCCTACCGCGTCCACGATTGCATCACCGGGATTGCCCGGATCGCGTGGCGTGGGAATCCTGCGCAGGCCAAGGATGTTTCCGGACGCGTCGACGAGCCCGGCCTTCAGGTCCGTCCCGCCGACGTCGAACGCCAGGACAGCGGATTCGGCGGCTCCGAGGATCATGGGAGGGCCCTAGGCCGTGGCGTTCAGGACGACTGAGCGCGTGAGGTTTCGTGGCACATCAGGGTTAAGTCCCCGTGCGCGTGCGCGTTCCAGCGTGACTTTGTGGACGCGTGCAAGCTCCGCGAGGGGATGCTTGCCGGTATTCAGGTAGAGAGCTCCCGTGCGGACCATTTCCGCGTCCAAGCCCTCGGGCTGCTCTCCGAAGAGCCACGTGACGCGGCCCGGGGCGGCAATGGAAATGGGACCGTGGCGGTATTCCATCGCGGGGTAGGATTCCGTCCACCCCTGCACGGCCTCGCGCATCTTGAGTCCCGCTTCGTGGGCCAGGCCCACGGTCCAGCCGGTTCCGAGGAACGTGAATTGTTCGGCATCGATCAGTTCTTGCGGGACCGGTTCGACGACGGCGGCACGGGCCTCCTCAATGGCGTCGCCAAGGTCCACGCCAAGGCTCGTCAACAGGTACGCGAGGGCCGTCGTGGCAAAGCGCGTCTGGACCACGGACTTCTCATCGGCGTACGGGAGTCCGATCACGGCGTCGGCAAGGGAGGTGATGGGCGACTCCACGTCGCCGATCACGGCGATGGTGCGCACCGTGCCCTTCAAAGCCGCCAACAACTCGAGCACCTCAGTGGTGGTGCCGGAGCGCGTGATGGCGATGACGGCGTCGTACTTGCGGTCCGGACTGTTGTGGTTGAGGAAGGCTTCCGACGCCGCGAACGCGTCGGTGACGCCCTTGCCTGCCGCCTCGCGGGCAGCGGCATAGCTTTGCGCCATGAACCAGGAGGTTCCGCAGCCAACGACGGCGACCCGCTCGCCGTCCGCGGGCAGCAGGTGCTCGGCCGAGGCCTGTTCGATCGCCCTGCGCCAGACCTCGGGCTGAGATGAAAGCTCTTCTTCCATGAAGGCGCCGAGTCCAATGAAGGCACCGGGGGTGTTGTTACTCATCGTGCTTACCGCTCCTGTCCGCCGACTGCTCGCCGATTCGATTTGACGTTTTTTGATCTATACAAACACTAAACGATCATTTTCAATCGCACAAGAATCGTCGCACCCTCACCGCGGGCAAAGAAAAAGCAGGGCCCCTCCGGAACGGAAGGACCCTGCTTTCGGCGCCTGCAGGCTTTAGGCCGCGCGCTCTCCGGCCCGCCAGACGGCGAACGTCAAGGGGATGCCGGGACGGTACGCGAGGTGCGTGGCCGACGGCGCCTTGAGCATGTGCAGGTCCGCGCGGTGCCCGACGGCGATCGAGCCCACCGCGCGTTCGCCGTCGACGTCGTTGCCCGACTCCCTGCCCAACGCCAACGCGCCGCCGTAGGTGGCCGCCCGGACGGCTTCGTGGACGCTCAAGTGCATCTGCAGCACGGCCGTCGTGACGCAAAAGGCGATCGAACTCGTGTAGGACGTGCCGGGATTGCAGTTCGCGGCCAAGGCAATCTGCACGCCGGCGTCAAGCAGCGCCCGGCCCGGCGCGAGGGGCTGACGGGTGGACAAGTCACAGGCGGGAAGGCACGTGGCCACCGTGCCACGCTCCCCCGTTCCCGTGGACGCGTCCCACTTGCTCCAGGTTCCCGCAAGAGCCTGGACATCGGCGTCGTTGAGGTAGTTGACGTGGTCAACGCTTGCGGCTCCGAACTCCACGGCCAATCGCACACCCGGCCCTTCGCCCAATTGGTTGCCGTGGACGCGCAGGCCGAGGCCCGCCTCCCGGCAAGCCGCCAGGACCCGGCGCGACTGCTCTTCGGTGAAGGCGCCCCGCTCGCAGAAGACGTCGGCCCAGCGCACGTGCGGACGCACGGCGTCGAGCATGGGACCGCACACGAGGTCCGTGTATTCCTCGGCGTCGGCGCCGGCGGGAACAAGGTGCGCGCCCAGGTAGGTCACTTCGTCCACGGTCTCGGCGGCGATGCGGGCGCTGCGCGCCTCGTTCTCGACATCCAGCCCGTAGCCGGTCTTGCTCTCAAGGTAGGTGGTGCCTTGCGAAACAGCTTCGGCCACGCGCCCTGCGGCAAGGCGCCGCAATTCGTCATCGCTCGCCGCGCGGGTCGCCCCGGTGGTGACGGCAATGCCGCCCGCGCTGTAGCTCTGGCCGGCCATCCTCGCTTCGAATTCGGCGGTACGGTCGCCGGCGAAAATTAGGTGCGAGTGGGAGTCCACCCATCCCGGCAGCACGGCACGGCCTTCCGCATCCACGAACCGGTCGGCGGCGGGCGCGTCCACGGCCGCGCCGATCCAGGAGATCCGTTCGCCCTCGATCACCATCGCGGCGTCCTTGAGGACGCGGTGCTCCGCGTCCTGGGTCATCAATTCGCCGATGTTGCTGATCAGTGTGCTCGTCTGCCCGCTCATGAACCTATTGTTCAACGGCGGATGGACCATCGGGTGGCCGCAAGCTCCGACGCTGTACGGGATACCGGACTGGCTCCGGAGAGGAACCCCAGGATGTCGGCGGCCGCGAGTTCGGCGATGGCCGAGGACGTCTGGAATCCGTAGCCTCCTTGACCGGCGAGCCAGAAGAATCCTGAAGCTTCGGCGTCGAAGCCGACCACCGGGACGCCGTCCGCGGCTTCGGTGCGGAGCCCGGTCCAGGCCTTGGCGACGGAACGGATCCCCAGGGTCGTGAGTGAATCCACAAGCGCGACGATCGCCTCCACGTCCCCCGGCCTGGGACGCGCGTCCTCCGGTCCGCTCGGCACGGTTTCGGATGGCGAAATGAGTACCTGTTCGCCTTCCCGCCGGAAGTAGTAAGTGTTGTCGGCGGCCGCCACCATCGGAGTTCCCGGCGCAAGCGGGCGTTCGACGTCGACAATCGCCGCAGTGCGTCGGAACGGCTGCAGCCCGAGCTTCTCGACGCCGCTGAGCACAGCGAGTTCGTCAGCCCACGCACCGGCCGCGTTGACGACGACGGCGGACTGGAACCCCTCCATCCCGGCGCCGAGCTGCCAGCCCGAGCCAAGCCGCTGGGCCGAATGGACCCGAGCGCCCGTAACGATGTCCACTCCCCCGGCCTCGGCGCGCTGCTGGTGGTCTTGCAAGAGCACCGGCGCATTGCAGGCGAACGATCCCGTGTCCAACCCCGCCACGGTGAACGCACCGGGCTTCAACGCCGGACACAATTCCAGGGCTTCGGCGTGCGTGATCGAATGCATGTGGCCGCTGGCTTCGGCTTTGACGGTTGCTTCGTCACCCACCAGCATGAAGGACCGCGGTTCCAGCACCGGCACCGGCAGCGCCGCGTCCCGCGCGGACATGAGTTCCAGCGTCCGGACAGTGAGTTCCTGCACGACGGCGGGACCGTAGCTCGGGATCAGCTGCCGGGCGGAACGCGAAGACGTGTGGTAGGCAAGCGTTTGTTCGGCTTCCACGAGGGCAACCGAGCATTGGCCCGCCAGCGCGGAAGCGAGTGACAGTCCGGCGATCCCGCCACCGACGATCACCACGTCATAGATCGAAGCCATCCGCGCCTACTCCATCGCGGACGGTTTGACGCCGCTGTACGGAGTCCACCAGGTCAAAGGTTCCGTGACGGTGAAGCGCCTACCGGAGATCGAGTCTGCGGGAATCCGCACGAAATGGTCTTTCCGGCCGGCTTCCCACGGGAAGAGAGGCAACGAAAAGGACTTTACGACGTCGTCGATCTGCGTCACGGGTGCCGCCTTTCCACGGAGCACGACGCTCCAGGCAACCCCGGTGTTCGCGTCAACGCCGTCAACCTCCATGGCGACCGGAAAATCACTCAAGGCGGCCTCGAGCTTGGTCCCGGACCCGGTCCTGAACACCACCGTCCCCCGGTCCACGGCGTAGTTGATGGGAAAGATATCCGGGTGGTCTCCGAGCCACACGGCGAGCCTCCCGACGGACACGGTCCTCAGGAGGCTCCAGCATTCCTGGGAATCCAACACTTCGGTGGCTTGCTGGCCTGCGACCGGGTGTTGCGCTTCATCATTGTCCATGGTGCCGATCCTAGGCCTCCGGGGCGTCGCGGGACAGAGCCATCCCTAGCGCAAGTACCCGAGCTGCGGGAAGTGCCCGATGTAGTCGTCCAGCAAGCCCCGCGCCACCCGGACAGAGTCCACCAAAGGATTCATGGCGAACGCTTTATAGGCGGCGCGCCGGGAACCCGTGAGCGCGGCCTCGATGGTTGCTTGTTCCACGGCCTTGGCGTTGACCACGAGGCCGCGGGCATAATCAGGCAAGGGCCGGGCCGGAAGTGGCCTGGCCCCGTCCGCGTCCACGAGGCAGGGCGCCTCGATCACGGCCTCGGGGCCTAGTTCGGCCAAAGTAGCCCCGTTGGGCACGTTCAGGATGAGGCGCGCGGTTTCGCCTTGGCTGATGGCGCGCATGATCGCCAGCGCGACGCCCTCATAGCCGCCCGACTCCAGGTCCGCGGGGTCCCGCTCGAAGGCACCGGCGGCGTCCCTGTTGCTCTTCATATACGTCTCTTCGCGGTCCAGCTTGGTCTTTTCCCACAGCCTGAGCGCCGGCTTTCCGCCGCCTTCACGCGGAACGGGCCGTCCGGCGTCGTGGTTTCCGGCCTCGTGGTTTCCGGCCTCGTGGTTTCCGGGCCGGAGGCCCTCGTAGAAGGCGGACTGTTGCCGCTCGAGGTAGGCACCGCGGGTGTCCGAGGCGCGACCGTCGGCGTCGAGCGCTTCCCGCCTGAAGTAGTAATAGTGCAGGTATTCGTTGGGCACTGCGCCGAGGGCCTGGATCCATGGCGCTCCGAACAGGCGGCCCTCTTCGAATGATTCGATCGCCGCGGCGTCGGCGAGCAAGCGCGGCAGGACGTCCTCGCCATCCACCGCCAGGCCGCGGAGCCAGCCAAGGTGGTTGAGGCCGATGTAGTCGATCTCCACGCGTTCCCCGCGGACGTCCACCCCCCGTACGCCTGCCGCGGACAAGCAACGCCGCGCGAGGCCCACGGGCGAATCGCAGATCCCCACTACCTTGTCGCCGAGGAACCGCATCATGACTTCCGTGATGACGCCCGCCGGGTTGGTGAAGTTGATGAACCAGGCGTGCGGTGCGTATTTCCTGACGGCTTCGGCGATGCCCACCACCACGGGTATGGTCCGGAGGGCGTAGGAAATCCCTCCGGCGCCGACGGTCTCCTGGCCGATGACGCCGTGCTGCAGGGCGATCCGCTCATCGGCCGCGCGGCCCTCCAGCCCGCCGACGCGTATGGCCGAGAAGATGAAGTCCGTGCCTGGCAGCGCCGCGGAAAGCTCGGTGTATAGCGTGACCGTCGGCGCGTCCGGGACCCCCTCCGCCATTTCGGCGAGCACCTTGGCGACCACAGCGAGCCGGGTTGCGTCGGTATCGAACAGCCGGAGCGCGGTGACGCGGCCGGGCCCGTGGTCCGCCAGCAATGCCGAAAAGACCAACGGAACCCGGAAACCGCCGCCGCCCAAGAGGGTGAGGATCATGGCCGGTCAGAGGTCCGCTGCGGCACGGCTCTTCACGAAGGCCTGGACGCATGCTTCGACGTCCTCCGGGCTATGGGCGGCCGAGAGCTGCACGCGGATGCGTGCCGCGCCCTTCGGCACCACGGGATAGCTGAATGCAGTGACGAAGACGCCGTGCTGCAGCATCTCGTCGGCCACCTTCGCCGCCGCCACGGCATCGCCGAACATGACGGGGATGATGGCGTGCTCGCCGTTGAGGAGCTCGAATCCTTCCTCGGCCATCCGACGGCGGAACAGCCCCGCGTTCGCGAAGAGCCTCGAGCGGAGCTCGCCGGAGCCCTGGACGAGCTCGAGCGCCTTGATGGTTGCCGCGACGATGGCGGGCGCCAACGAGTTCGAAAACAGATAGGGCCTGGCTTTCTGGCGCAGCATCGCGATGATTTCCCCGCGCCCGGAGACGTAGCCGCCGGAAGCTCCGCCGAGGGCCTTGCCGAAGGTGCCGGTGTAGATGTCCACCCTGTCGGACACGCCTGCGTGCTCCGGGGTGCCGGCTCCCGTGGGGCCCATGAAGCCCACGGCATGGGAGTCGTCCACCATGACCAGGGCATCGTGCTTCTCCGCAAGATCGCAGATGGCCTTGAGCGGGGCGAGGTACCCGTCCATCGAGAAGACGCCGTCGGTCACGATGATCTTGCGGCGGGCAGGCGCCTCACCGCTGGAGGCCTCGATGAGCTTGGCCTCAAGGTCGGCCATGTCCTGGTTCGCGTAGCGGAAGCGCTTGGCCTTGCTCAAGCGGATGCCGTCGATGATGGAGGCGTGGTTGAGGGCGTCGGAGATGATGGCGTCTTCGGGTCCGAAAAGGGATTCGAAGACGCCTCCGTTGGCGTCGAAGCAGCTGGAGAACAGGATGGTGTCTTCCGTTCCCAGGAACTGTGAAACGCGGGCTTCGAGCTCAAGGTGCAGGTCCTGGGTACCGCAAATGAAGCGGACCGACGCCATGCCGAAGCCGCGCTCATCCATGGCGGACTTGGCGGCCGCGATAATGTCCGGGTGGTCGGCGAGGCCCAGGTAGTTGTTCGCGCAGAAGTTCAGGACGGAATTGGCAGGCTGTCCGAGCTGCCCGGCCGAAATGTGGCTGGCCTGCGGTGAGTCGATGTGCCGCTCGGTCTTGAAGAGTCCGGCGGAGCGGATTTCCTCGAGTTCGCCGTGCAGTTGGTCTTTGATGCTTGAGTACATTGGTGGCTCCCGGTGCCGGATCGGAGGACAGTCTGTGTGTGGTCTTTGCTAGAGTTCGGTCCAGTCGAGGACAACCTTGCCGCCCACGCCGGCGCGGGCGATCTCGAATCCCTTTTCCCAGTCAGTGGCGGACAGCTTGTCCGTGACGACGGCGGAGACGTTGCGGTGGAGTTCGGCGTTTGAGGACAGCATGGCGCTCATGGCGTACCACGTCTCGAACATCTCGCGGCCGTAAATGCCTTTGAGGGTGAGCATGTGGGTGACCACCTTGCCCCAGTCGATATCGATGGACTGGCTGGGCAAGCCGAGCATGGCGATGCGTCCGCCGTGGTTCATGTTGTCGATCATCTCAGGCAACGCGGTGGGATGTCCGGACATTTCCAGGCCGATATCGAATCCTTCACGCATGCCTAGTTCCTCCTGGGCCTCCTTGACCCGCATCTTCGAAACATCGACGGCGAGATCCACGCCCATCTTCCTGGCGAGCTCCAGCCGCGGGGCCGAGACGTCCGTGATGGCGATCTTGCGGGCGCCGGCGTGGCGTGCGACGGCGATTGCCATGAGTCCGATGGGCCCGGCACCGGTAATGAGGACGTCCTCGCCGACCAGCGGGAAGCTCAAGGCCGTGTGCACGGCGTTGCCGAAGGGATCGAAGATCGCCCCAAGTTCCGGCGTGACGGAAGGATCGTGGTGGACCCAGACGTTGGTCTCCGGAATCACGACGTACTCGGCGAACGCGCCATCGCGCTGCACGCCGACGGACACCGTGTGGATGCACATCTGGCGGCGGCCGGCACGGCAGTTCCGGCAAATCCCGCACACCACATGGCCCTCACCGGAAACCCGGTCCCCCACCTTGACGTCGCGGACGTCCTCCCCCACGGCCACCACTTCGCCATAGAACTCGTGGCCGGCAATCAGCGGAGTTTCAATGATGCTTTGCGCCCAGGCGTCCCAGGACTGGATGTGCAGGTCCGTTCCGCAGATGCCCGTGGTCATGACCCGGATCTTGACGTCGCCGGGACCGGCTTCCGGCTCGGGACGTTCGACGAGTTCAAAACCGGCGTGCGGGCCGGACTTGTAGAGAGCCTTCATTGGTCTTCCTCACTCCAGGGACGGGGCCGTTTGTGTGCCGTTCCACTTCATTGAAGCCCCCGCAAAGGTTTAGCACAACTAGGTTTTTCTCAATCAACGATTTAGCATTTACTAAATGGAAGTGCACCAGCTCCAGATGCTCAGGGAACTAGGAGATCTTGGCAGTGTCAAGGCTGTCGCAGAGACCCTCATGGTCACCCCTTCCGCCGTATCGCAACAGCTCGCGCTCCTGCAAAAATCCGTGGAGGTGCCCCTGACCCGCAAGGAGGGCAGGGCCCTGGTGCTCACCGACGCGGGGAGGGTCCTCGCCGACGCAGGGGCCGCCGTCGTGAGCGCCATGGCGGATGCGCGGGCCGCTATAGGCGCCTACCACGATTCCCCCGGTTCCACCGTGACGGTCAGCGCCTTCCACAGCGCCGGGCAGGCCCTTTTCGCTCCCCTGGCGGCGTTGCTGGCCGAAGCGGGCCACGGCGCTCCCGAAAACAGCGTCCCCCGCGTGAAGCTTGCTGACGAGGACGTCGCGCAGGAAGACTTTCCGGGCTTGGCCGCACGGTACGACCTCGTCCTCGCCCACCGCATGGAACACAGCCCGGAATGGCCTCGCGACAAAGTGGCCGTCATCCCGCTCGCCGACGAACCGCTCGACGTCGCTCTCCCGGCCGGGCACCCGCTCGCAGCCAGGCGCGAACTCAAGCCGGCCGACGTCGTCGGGCAACCCTGGGTGACCAGCCGCGCCGGGTACTCGCCCGCGGACGTGCTGGCCGCCGTCGTCGCCGTGAGCGGGCGGCCGGCAGAAGTGCTGCACCGCATCAACGACTACTCGACTGTTGCCTCCCTCGTGGCGACGGGAGGCGCGATCGGCCTGCTGCCACGGTTTACCGCCCGGCGCGTCCTGGACGCCGGAGTGGTGCTGCGCCCGCTGGCCGGGGTCAATTCGGTGCGCAAAATCGATATCCTTGCCCGCCCGGAAACGCTCAAGCGGGCGTCGGTCATGGCCGTCTGCGACGCATTGCGGACGGTCATGACCGGGCTCGCCGGCGGCGACCCACCCGGCGCTTAATAGCCCGGGACGCTAAGGTTCCCGGACCCGGGCGGGCTGTCCGGCGTCGAAGTATTCCACGAGTTCCTCGGGCAAGTCCGGAACAATCTTCGAGGAACCTTCGCCGCGGAGGGACTCCGTCGCCAGGACACCGGCGGCAACCGCCTGCCGGGCCGCGATCGGATTGGTCTGGGTCAGCCCGCCCTCAGCGGCGAAGCGGAGGAACTCCGAAATCAAGCGAGGATCGGCGCCGCCGTGGCCACCCTCGCCGTCCTGGATCTCGATCACATCATCCGGCTCCGCGAAACCGCTGGTCCGCGTCGTCCACACCTTGATTTGTTCGCCGGGACCGTCGCCGAAGTTCTCGATCCTGCCCTTCGTGCCGATCACGGTGTAGTTCCGCCAGTAGTCGGGCGTGAAATGGCACTGCTGGTAGGACGCAAGTACACCGTTGTCCAGGACCATGTTCATCATGGAGATGTCCTCGACGTCGATCGTCTCGGCGAGATCCGTCTGTTCGGTGGGTGGCCAATTGTCCACCGAGAACCAATCGCCCATCCGGCGGCCTGAGTTGTCCCTGCGAGAAGTGACGTCACCATACACCGCCAGTTCGCCGACCGCCTGGACCTTGGTGCTGTATCCGCCGGCGAGCCAGTGGATGACGTCGATATCGTGCGCACCTTTTTGCAGCAGCAAGCCGGTGGTGTTGGCACGCTGGGCATGCCAATCCTTGAAGTAGTAGTCCCCGCCGTTTCCGACGAAGTGCCGGCACCAGATGGCTTTGACGTCTCCGATGGTGCCTGCCTGGATGATGTCGCGCATTTGCACCACTACGGGCATGTGCCGCATGTTGTGGCCCACGTAGAGGCGCGTTCCGGTTTCGAAGGCCGTCTGCAGGATGAGGTCTGCCGCTTCCAGCGTGACGTCAAGAGGCTTCTCGCAGAACGTGGGGATGCCGGCCTTGAGCGTCCGGACGGCGACGGCGGCGTGCTGGTTGTCCGGGGTGAGGACCAGGACAGCGTCCAAACCGGAGTCGAGCAAGACGTCCAAATCGTCGGTGATGACCGCCGTCGGGATCTTTTCGGCCGCATCGGCCCTGCCCCGCTCGCCCAGATCGCACACGACTGTGACTTCCGAACCGTGGCCGGGTTGATGCGCGTGGCGCCACAAGGACGCCCGCAAACCGAATCCGACGATGCCTACTTTGAGGTCCATAAATGCTTTCCTATCTGGATAGTTGATGTGCCCGCGTCATGAGAGGTTGTTTGACCCACGCGTTGCGCGATTCCTTCGTTGACCAGCTCGCGGACCCTTCTGTAATGAAGGGGGTCGTAGCTGAAGCTGTCCATGGCGAGGCGGCCGCCCGAGCCGTTCGTATCGATGAGTGCCAGCACGTCCTCGCGGCGGGCCAGTTGTGCCAGCAGCGAGAATGCCCGGTGGTCCCACATGGCTTGGGCGAACACCTTGTAGCGAATCGACTCCCACGGCACCCCGTCCGGTCCCGGGTAGACCATGAAGGCGTCGCCGCCCGGGAAAGCCCCTCCGGCACAGGTGTCCTTGAACGGATCGACCGTGGCCAAGGAGTGGGCTGAGTTGTAGAAGTTGAATCCCCAGTGCAGGAAGCCACCACAATCCAAGGCGAAGAGCTGGTGGCCCAGCACCCTGTTACGCGCCGAGGGCATGGAAATGAAGCGGTTGGCTACATCTCTGTCCTGGGCGACGCAATAGTAGACCCACAGATCTTTCACGCCGGCGTCCAGGAACGGCGCCACGGCATCTGTTGCCACCACTGGGTTCGGCACCGCCCCACTGCTGTAGAAGTCAAAGTCGCTCAGGGCGTCAACCACAGTCAGTCCGTCCAGGAGATCCGCGACGGCGTCCTTTGCCTGCCGGTACCCCGCGAGGGCTTCGGCACCCTCCGGTTCATCGGAGATGTGGAAGATGACCCGGTAAAGCGACCAATGCTTGGCAAGGAACGAGCGCAAGGCCGGAAGCAGCTGGGCCATCAGTTCCCGGTACGATGCCGACGTGGCGGGCACGTCCCAGCCGAAACGGCGTTCCAGGCCTTGGGCAGTCTGCACATAGATCGCCGGTGTTGCCTTGGCCCCCCATTGCGTGAACAAATGGGCAATTTCCAAGTAGCGGATGCCGTGTTTGGCGCAAAGGCCTACCCAGCGCAGCAGCTTGCTGAAATCAAAGTGGTAACCGGAATCCTCGCGGATGCCGACCAGTTGGGTTGGCAGCCGGGTTCCCCCGACCGCCGTATCCAACGGAGGAGTCCATGTGGGCGTCAGCAGCGAGTTGGCTCCCATCCTCGCCGCAGATCCCATGAAGGCATCGATGATCGACCAATGCTCCTCGCTGAACACGCCGACGTCGTAGTGGGCCGCCAGCCCGTCGCAATGGAACCAGTGGGCGTTCACAATCCCGAGTTCCGGCGCCCGAACCGCCAGGACCGTGACCTTGATACCAGTGGTGAAGAGGATGCGGCCCTCCGTGTCCCGTAGCGAAATCCGGATTTCGTGGTCTCCCGCGTGCTCCGCGGAAGGGACCACGACGTCGATCCAGGCGGCCGTCCATTGCCCGTAGCGGGGATGGATCAGCCCGTCCGAAGCAGGCCGTAGAAGGTCCGGGTACAGTCCTGGCGTGTCGCGGTCATAGCCCGAATCATGCTCCGGGAACGCCGCCAAGGAGCACGGCACCAGCTCAACCTGGGAAATGGACACGATTCCCGCCGCGGCTCCGCTGACTGAAACCGCGAGCGGTCCGGAGAACCGGAAATCGTGCTTCATCGGAGGCCTGATGGCCACTTGGACCGACGCAGTCTCGCCCGGGAAAACCGACATGGGGATGGTCCTGTCCAACGGCCGCGGTGGAACGTCCGGGTAGACCTTCTCCAAGGAGTCGGCAAGCACGAACCGCCAGCCCTCCGTCGGGACAGCGTTCTGTTCCGTCAAGGCAGCGAATCCTTTCTACTTGAGTCCCTACTTGAGCCCCTACTTGAGCCCCGAGCGGCCGATGCCGGCCATGACCCGCTTTTGCATGAGCAGGAACATGACCAGGATGGGCGCCATGGCCATCAACGACGCCGCCATGAGGATCGGGTAGTTGTTCGCGTGTTCGCCCTGGAGGTTCGAAAGCCCCACGCTCAACGGTGCGGCGTTCGCCGTCGACGTCACCACCAAAGGCCAGAGCAGGTCATTCCAGGACCACAACACGGTGATGATGACCAGCGCCCAGAGCCCGTTGGCAGCGAGGGGCAGCATGACCCGGAAAAAGACCTGGAACGGGTTGGCCCCGTCAAGCCTGGCCGCGTCTTCGAGTTCGTCGGGGAGCCCCATGAAGAACTGGCGCATCAAGAAGAGGCCGAAGGCGCTGAAGATCCCCGGAGCCACGATGCCCGCGATGCTATTCAGCCAGCCCAGGTTTTGGATGATCTGGTACTGCGGGATGAGGAACAACTGGGACGGAACCATGATGATCGACAAGACCACGGCCAGGATGGGTCCTTTGAACCGGAACCGCATCCGCGCGAACGCGTAGCCCGCCATCGAGCACAGCAGCACCTGGCCGATCACCCTGATGACGGTAATTGCCACAGTCACCCAAAGCTGCGAACCGAAATTCATCGAAGTAAAAACGTCAGCGAAGTTGTGCCACTGGATAACGCCGGGCCACAGTGTGGGCGGCGTGCTTTGGACTTCGGCGTTCGTCGAAATCGACATCACGATCTGGTACAGGAGGGGTGAAACCATCGCCAGGCCGCCGATGGCCAGGACACAGTGGGCCAGGACGTTGGAGCCTTGCTTGCCGCCTTTCGAGCTAGACATAGTTGACCCACCTCTTCTGGATACGGAATTGGAAAGCGGTCAAGAGGGCGATGATGGCCAGGATCAGGATGCCGATGGCTGCCGCGTAGCCCTTGTCGTTCTGCAGGAAGGCCTGGTTGTAGAAGATATAGACGAGGCTTTGCGTCTGCGGCATGGCCAGGTTGGCCTTCCCCATCATCACGTACAGCAGGTCGAACAGCTGGAAGCCGCTGATCACGGTGACGATCGTGACGAAGAAAATACTGGGTGTCAGCAAAGGAACCGTGATGCCGAAGAACTGGCGGACCCGGCCGGCCCCATCCATTTCGGCGGCTTCGAAGAGCTCACGAGGGATCTCGCGCAGCCCCGCACTGATGATGATGAGGTTGAATCCCAGCGACATCCACAACCCCACCGTAGCCACGGCAAGCAGGGCGAACCCCGGCGTGGACGTCCAGTAGGGCCCTTGGATTCCGAACAAGCCCAAGAACCAGTTGATGGGCCCGAAGTCGCCGTTGTAGATCAGCCGCCACACGATCCCGACGGCGGCCGGCATGGTGATGTACGGAATGAAGTACAACGTCCGGTACAAGGCCGCGAACCGCAAACCGGGACGCTCGATCAAAGACGCCAGGATGACCGCGATGGGTATCGCCAGAAGCACGATGACCGTGTAGATCAGCGTATTGAGGATTGACTGCGGGATGGTGGAGTCAGCGAACATCCGTACGTAGTTGTCCAGGCCGATGAACTTGGTCCCGCCAAACACTCCCCACTTGGTGAAGCTGTAGTAGAACGTCTGGGCAATCGGCCAAAGGTAGAACACGCCGATGCCCACGACGGTAGGAATTACGAACAGCCAGGGCCACCAGCCATCCGATTTTGATCGTCCTTTGGAGCGAACCCTGGTCGGTTCAGTGGCACGGCCGGGCGTAGACGTGGGTGTCGACTCGGGCGTCAGGGTCTGGGTTTTCATGATTCTTTGGCCAGTGCGGCATTCATCTGCGTGGCAAGATCCTTGGCGACGTCGGCAACCGGCTTGGTTCCGGCGAACGCCTGGGGCAGCAAGGTGTTCTCGAGTTCGTTCCACGCCGCAGTGTCGGCTGACACCGGGTACGGCGAGGCGTCCTTGGCCAGGTCAAGGAACACGTTGAGGTCAACAGAGGGAACGGACTTGACCCAAGCATCCTGGGTGCCATTGAAGGCTGGAATGACGGTTCCGGTTTCCGCCTGGATCTTGGCTGCGTCCTGTGTTCCCAGGAAGGCCACGAATGCCTGCGCCGCGGCCGGGTTCTTGGCATTCGCAGGAATCACGTTCGCCAGGCCGTGGATCACGCTTTGGTTGCTCGTCGGTCCCTTGGGCAGGCTGACGATGCCCAGGTCGTCGCCCAGGGCCTTCTGTGCGGGGCCAACGGTCCAGGAGCCGTCCATCGTCATGGCCAGCTTCCTCGACGTGAACATGTCGCTGGAGGCGGTGTCCGTCAGCTGCTGCATGGAGGGTGAAATGCCGGATACGATCAGGTCCCGCCAGAACTGCAGGCCGGCGATGGAACCGGACGAGTCGTATCCGGACTTCTTCCCATCGCTCGAAATGATGGTCCCACCGGCTTCGACCATCGTGTTGTAGTAGCTGGTCTGGCCACCCGTAAGGTCACCGGCATACCCGTAGATACCCTTGCCTTGATAGAACTTGGACAGCTTGGCGCCCGCGGATTTCACGTCGTCCCAGGTCCAGCTGGAGCTCGGTTCAGGCACTCCGGCTTCCTTGAAGAGGGCCTTGTTGTAGAAGAGTGCGCTGGTATCGAAGTCCTTGGGCACTCCGTAGAACGTCCCGTTGACGGTGTACAGATCCACCAGCGCCTTCGGGTAGTTGGCTGTATCCACAGCCTTGCCGGAAACCAGGCCGTCCAAGGCGAGCAGCTGGTTGTTTTGCGCGTAGAGCTTGATGTGCGGGCCGTTCATCCAGAAAACGTCCGGCAGGGTGTTGCTGCTTGCCTGGGTTTGGATCTTCGTCCAGTAGGCCGAGCCCTTCGACGGCGTGACGTCGATGGTCACTTTGATGTTGGGGTATTGCTTGTTGAATTCGTTCACGATTTTCTGCATTGCGGGCTTCTGCGCCGCATCCCAAATCGCGTAGCTCAGCTCAGTGCTCAGGTCCTTCGCGGGGGCAGCGTAGGCGGCCTTGGCTGCGCTACCCCCAGCGGCACTGTTTCCACCGCAGGCAGCCAGCGAGACGACAGCGGCGCCGGCAGCCGCGAAGGAAAGGAATGACCTGCGAGTCACGTTGTGGTTCATGAAAATCTCCGATGTCCTGGTCAGAAGACCGACGGTCCTTCTGGGGTGTGCCTGCATTCGGCTAAGCGCCAGCCCCACTGGTGATTGTGCAGTCGATCACATCATGTTAATCGTTTAAAAGCAAGATCGAAGGTGATCTTTCCTTGACTTTTCGTGGCTCAAAACGTCACAAAAGTGCAAATCAAATGATCGCACTGCATCGGACACAAACCGGACAACCCTGGCGGCCCGGTTTCAGGCCGCCGGTTCAGACCCCGGAGACAGGGTCGCAGGGCGCCGAGTCCCTCACGATGAGTTTCCACGGAAATTCCAGTACCTGCGTGGGCGCATCCGGGTTTTCCGCGCGGTCGAGAAGGAAGCCGGCCACGCCGTCGAAGAATCCTTCGGGACCGACCGTCGTCAACGACGGCGCCATGTACTCGCCCTCTGTGGTGTTGCCGATACCGAGCACTTCTACATCCTCTGGAACCCTCAGTTGGAGGCTTTGGGCTGCGTGTATGGCCGCAATAGCCGCGAAGTCCGTCGTAGCGTAGATCGCCGTCGGGCGGTCTTTCCGCTGCAACAGGCGAAGGGCCGCGTCGAAAGCGCTCTGGCTGTCCAGGGCAAACCGCTCAACGTAGTCGTCCCGGTAGTCCAGACCGGCGTCGGCAAGGCCCTCGATGTATGCCCTGTGGCGGGTGGAAATGGGGTTGCCTGCACGGGGCGCAGCGGTCAAGCAAGCCACTCTTTCGTGCCTGCTCGTGAGGTGTGCCACAGCCCGCTCGCACGAGGCACCCGCCACGGGCCGCACCACGTCGAAACCATCGGGATCCATGGTGTCGCTGAAAACCACCAAGCGCTGCAGTTTGGCAGCCTGGGCCAAGAGTTCGGCGTCCCCGGGTTCGTCGGCGGCGTCGATGAACGTCACGTCCGCGTTCTGCCTCTTGAGCGCCACCCGCCAGTCCGTGTCGGCCAAAATCATGGGTGTGATACCTCGTTGGGCGGCGGCCGTACCCACGGCGCGGCTGACATCCAGCGCCCACGGATCCGAGATCATGGTCAACGACAACATGAGCAGGTTCGTTCTTCCCGTGCGGACCGCCCGCGCCGATTGGTTGGGGCGATATCCGAGCGCCAAGGCGGCCTGTTGGACCCGCAGCACCGTAGCTGGCGCGACGCCGGACCCGCTCTTGCCACCTTCTTTGCCGCTCCTGCCCGAGAGCACGTAGGACACAGTTGCCGTGGAAACCCCGGCCGCCGCCGCCACTGACTTGATCGTGGGGCGCATTCGTCTCCTTCTAGGCTAAGCCGCCGAACCACGGGCTTGGTTCGGCGGTAGTAGCATCATAGCCAGACGAACGGGCGCCACCAGGGTCAGGAAGGGACAGGGTCAGGAAGAGACGCTGCCGTAACCCATCCCCCGTCCATGGTTGTTGGGTGCAGCCGGCAAGGTACCCGATACGATGCGGTTCGCCGTCACGGTGGTGCCGTTCTTCGTTCCCGAAACGCCCACAGTATCGCCGGACTTCAGGTCCGAGGCCTTGATTGTTTGAAGCGAAAGCCGCCTGCCTTGGTTTCCGGTTCCCGTAGTGACCTTGACGATGGTGGTCGATGAGTTGATGGCATAGGCCTGCGTGAAACCGTCGTCGCTCTTGACGGTGATGTTCGAATCACTCACCGACTGCACGGTACCGCGTTGGGCCACGATCGTGGAGTAGGAACCATCCTTGTTCTTGACCGTGAACTCGCCATGGACCGCCGCGCCTCCGAAAGCCCTCCGCAGCAGGGGGACGCGATCGGGTTTGCCGGGCGAAGTTTGTCCGGGCGACGACTGGCTGGGCGACGCCGTGCTTGTGGCTGAGGGACTTGTGACAGTAGGAATGATTTGGTCCGTTGCCCAGACCGCCGCCACTCCACCGCCGCCCACGACGACGGCGATACCGCCCGCTATGAGGGCCGTGCGCAACCCCTGAGTCATGGAGGACATGGCCGTTTCCTTTCTCCGCTCCTCCCCGGACCGGTAGGGGCGGGCAGCAAAGAACTGATGACTCCATGATGTTCCCCGAAGCTGTGTCCAGGCTGTGGATCCAAACACGATCGGGCCGCACCCGGCAATCGTTTTGATGATTCAAACGACGCCGGCTGCGGCCCGATCGGGGATCACGCTGGAGGTTGTCAGCCCTCGACGCCGAGCTTCTCCAGGATCAGTTCGCGGACGCGCCCCGCGTCGGCCTGGCCGCGCGTGGCCTTCATGACGCCGCCGACAATCGCTCCGATGGCCTGGACTTTGCCGCCACGGATCTTCTCCGCGACATCCGGCTGGGCCGCCAGCGCGGCGTCGATCGCCTCAAGGAGGGGGCCGTCGTCGGACACCACGGCGAGGCCGCGCTTCTCGACGATTTCGGCAGGGGTACCTTCGCCGGCGAGCACGCCGTCCAGCACCTGGGACGCCATCTTGTTGTTGATCTTGCCGTCTTCGACGAGCTGGTTGAGCTCCACGATGGTGGCCGGGGCGACGCCGAGTTCGGACGGTTCGACGTCGGCCGTCTTGGCGCGGCCAACGATCTCGCCCATCCACCACTTGCGCGCCACTGACGCGCTCGCGCCGGCCGCGATGGTTTCCTCGATGGAGTCCATGACCCCGGCGTTCACGACGTCACGGAACTCGAGGTCCGAGTAGCCCCAGTCGGCCTGCAGCCGCTTGCGACGCGCTGCCGGAGGCTCGGGAAGGGTAGCCCGCAGCTCCTCGACCCATTCGCGGGACGCGTTGACCGGAACGAGGTCCGGCTCCGGGAAGTAGCGGTAGTCGTCGGCGTCGGACTTTTCCCGGCCCGACGTCGTCGTGCGCGTGTCCTCGTGCCAGTGGCGCGTTTCCTGGATGACCGGCTCGCCGGAGTCGAGGACGGCGGCATGGCGCTGGATTTCGTAACGGACGGCGTGCTCGACGGCGCGCAGCGAGTTGACGTTCTTCGTTTCCGAACGGATGCCGAACCGTTCGCGGCCATGCGGGCGCAGCGAAACGTTGGCGTCGCAACGGACGTTTCCGCGTTCCATGCGCGCGTCGGACACCCCGAGGTTCTTGACGATCTCGCGGATTGCGGCGACGTAGGCCTTGGCGAGCTCGGGCGCGCGGCTGCCCGCCCCCTCGATCGGCTTGGTGACGATTTCCACGAGCGGAACGCCCGCACGGTTGTAGTCCACGAGCGAATAGTCGGCACCCTGGATACGCCCGGTGGCGCCACCCATGTGGGTGAGCTTGCCGGCGTCTTCCTCCATGTGAGCCCGTTCAATCTCGACGCGGAACACAGTGCCGTCTTCCAGTTCGATGTCCAGGTAGCCGTCATAGGCGATCGGCTCGTCGTACTGGGACGTCTGGAAGTTCTTGGGGGTGTCCGGGTAGAAGTAGTTCTTCCGGGCGAAGCGGCACGACTCGGCGATCTTGCAGTTGAGGGCAAGGCCGATCTTGATGGAGGATTCCACGGCCGCCTTGTTCACCACGGGCAGTACGCCCGGCATGCCCAGGTCCACCTCGTTGACGTTGGTGTTCGGCTCGTCGCCGAAGACGTTCGGGGCGGAGGAGAACATCTTCGTCTTGGTGTTGAGCTCCACGTGGACCTCGAAGCCAAGGACGGGATCATACTTCTCCATGGCCTCTTCGAAGCTGAGGATGGCGTCGGCAGACATCAGTTGGAACCTCCGGCGGTGGTGGAGCTGGAATCGAGGGCGGCCTGCAGCGAGGGGGCGCGGTCGAGCAACGGTCCGCCCCATTTCGCTTCGAGCAAGGACTCAAGGACAGCGCCCACACGGTACAAGCGGGCGTCCTCGCGGGCAGGCGCCAGCAACTGGATGCCTACCGGAAGGCCGTCCTCGTCAGCCAGGCCGCCCGGGAGCGACAAGCCGGGGACGCCGGCCATGTTCGCGGGAATGGTCGCGACGTCGTTGAGGTACATGGCCAGGGGATCGTCCAGTTTCTCCCCCAGCTTGAAGGCCGTAGTGGGAGCGGTGGGCGAAATAAGCACATCGGCCTGGGCGAACGCGGCGTCGAAGTCGCGCTGGATGAGCGTGCGCACCTTCTGGGCGGAACCGTAGTAGGCGTCGTAGTAGCCGGCGCTCAACGCGTAGGTGCCCAGGATGATGCGGCGCTTCACTTCGTCGCCGAAGCCCGCTGCGCGCGTGGCACCCATGACGCGTTCGATCGTCATGGGACCGTCCTTCGGCAGGACGCGCAAGCCGTAGCGGACGCCGTCGAACTTGGCCAGGTTGCTTGATACCTCGGACGGCATGATGAGGTAGTAGGCGCCCAGGGCGTACTTGAAGTTGGGGCAGGAAACCTCCACGATTTCCGCTCCGGCTTCCTTGAGCAGCTCAAGGGAGTCGTTGAAGCGGTTCTCGACGCCGGCCTGGTAGCCCTCGCCGTGAAGCTCCTTGATGATGCCGATCTTCATGCCCTCGACGTTGCCCGTCTTGGCGGCCGCCACGAGGTTGTCGAAGGAATCCGTGAGCGACGTCGAGTCGAAAGGATCGTGGCCGCCGATGACTTCCTGCAGCAACGCCGAGTCCAGCACGGTCCGGGAGACCGGGCCGATCTGGTCGAGCGAGGAGGCCATCGCGATGGCGCCGTAACGGGAAACCGCGCCGTACGTGGGCTTCATGCCCACTGTTCCGGTCACCGCTCCGGGCTGGCGGATCGACCCGCCGGTGTCCGTGCCGAGCGCCAGCGGAGCCTCGAAAGCTGCGACGGCGGCCGCGGAACCACCGCCCGAACCGCCCGGAATGCGGTCCAGGTCCCACGGGTTGCGGGTTGGGCCATACGCCGAGTGCTCCGTCGAGGAGCCCATCGCGAATTCGTCCAGGTTGGTCTTGCCCAGGATGGGCATCTTGGCGGCGCGCAGCTTCTTGATGACGGTGGCGTCGTAAGGGCTGTGCCAGCCTTCGAGGATCTTCGATCCTGCCGTCGTCGGCTGGCCGATGGTGACGATGAGGTCCTTGACGGCGATCGGAACGCCGGCGAGTTCGTGCAGCGCTTCGGCTTCCGCGCCACCAGCGGCGCGGATTGCGTCCACCTCGGCTGCGACGGCGAGGGCTTCTTCGCCGTTGACGTGCAGGAAGGCGTTGACCTGGCCGTCAACTTCGGCAATACGGTCCAAGTAAGCCTGGGTGACCTCGACCGACGTGACTTCGCGCGCAGCCAGCTTCGCCGCGAGTTGCGCCGCGGACAGGCGGATGAGTCCGGAGTTGTTCAATTCGCCCATTCCCTTACTCCTCATCCAGGATTGCCGGAACCTTGAAACGGCCCTCGAAGGAATCCGGAGCGCCGGACAGCGCCTGCTCGGCCGCGAATGTGTGGCCCACTACGTCTTCCCGGAACACATTGCTCAACGGGATCGGGTGGGACGTCGCCGGAACATCCGCCCCGGCGGCCTCGCTGACGGACTTCACCGAATCCACGATGACGGCAAGTTCGCCGGCCATCCTGTCCAGCTCTTCGGGACTCATTTCAATGTGAGCCAGACGCGCAAGATGCGCGACGTCGTCACGGTTGATCGCAGCCATGGATCTCCCCTGCAAGTTCAAATGGTTTTCCGAACTAGTCTACGTTGGTTGGGCAGCCCGCCGGAGCGGGTCGCCTCCCGGCGGCGGACCGGACAGATCCTTTGGCTGCTCGGTCGTTCCTCCCTTAGACGCAGCCGGCAGGATGTCCGGCTCCGCCGCCGATGTGCCCCGTCGCACCTTTGGCATCCCAACACAACAAGACAGCAGAGGCGGACCATTCGCACTCTGCTGTCTCGCTTGTTTGGTTAGTGGGCCTAGCCGATGCCGATGGCTCCGGTCAGCATGCCCACCGCGAGCATGACGAGGGAGATGACCGCGGTGCGCCACAGGACCTTCTTGTGGTGGTCGCCGAGCTCCACTTTGGCCATGGAAACAAGGAGCAGGATCGCGGGAACCAAGGGGCTTTGCAGGTGGAACGGCTGGCCGGTGATGGAGGCGCGCGCCATCTCGGCACCGCTGATGCCGTAGTGCGCGGCCGTCTCGCTCAGCACCGGGAGGACGCCAAAGTAGAACGCGTCGTTGCTCATGAAGAACGTCATGGGGATACTGAGCAGGCCCGTGATGACGGCCATGAACGGGCCGAATTCGGCGGGAATGATGTGGACGAGCCACGCGGACATTTCCTTGACCATGCCGGTGCCGTTGAGGACGCCTGTCAGGACGGCCGCCGCCATGACCATGCTGACCACGGCCACGATGGACGGAGCGTGGGCCACGAGTTGCCCGCCTTGCTCCTTGACCTTGGGAAAGTTCACCAGCAGCGCGATCGCGGAACCCACCATGAAGACGTACGGCAGCGGAACCAGGTTGGCCACGAGCATCACCATGACCGCAACAGTCAGGCCGAGGTTGAACCAGAAAAGCCTGGGGCGCAGGGTTGCGCGGTTTGGATCGAGTGCGGTGCCGGTGAGGGTGGCGTCCTGCTCATTGTCCAGGGTTTCGTCCCGTTCAAGGATCACGACGGCGGAGCCCCCGCCGGTGCCCGGCTTACCCGCGGTGCGGGATGAGCCCGAACCACCCCGACCAGAACCCGTGGCGACCGAACCGCCGCGGCCCGTGCCGCCGTCGAACGCTTCAGCGGGGTCCGCGAGATCGCCCCAGATCTCCGGCGCGACCACGCGAAGCCGGTTGCGTTCCTGGAGGCCGAGGAGCCAGGAGAAGACCAGGACCACGAGGAGACCCACGATGAGGGACGGGACCATCGGGACGAAGACCTCGTTGACGTCGATCTTGAGGGCGGTGGCGGCGCGGGCGGTGGGGCCACCCCACGGCAGGATATTCATGGTGCCGTTGGCCAGGCCGGCGACGCACGTCAAGACCACCGGGCTCATCTTCAAGCGGAGGTAGACGGGCAGCATTGCCGCGGTGGTGAGGATGAAGGTGGTGGAACCATCGCCGTCGAGCGATACCGCGGCAGCAAGGATGGCCGTGCCCACCACGACCTTGGCGGGGTCGTTCCCCAGTTTGCGCAGGATGAACTTGACCAGGGGGTCGAACAGTCCCACGTCGATCATGAGGCCGAAGTACACAATCGCGAACATGAGCAGGGCTGCGGTGGACGTCATGGACTTCATGGAATCCATGACCATGCTTCCGATGCCAAGGCCCGCGCCGGCGAACAGCCCGAAGATGGTGGGAACGATGATCAGCGCCAGGACCGGCGTCAACTTCTTTGTCATGATCAGGACCATGAACACCGCAATCATTGCGAATCCAAGCAATACCAGCACAGCCGGCTCCTTAATACAGTGAACGGCATCACATCGGCGTGATGCGCAGTAAAGACCGTAAGGTGGCGGCGCTCACAACGGGCCGTTTGCGGGAATTGATGGAAATACTGCTGATTGAGAGCATTTTGCTCATTCTGCTCAATGCTTCAATGGAGGTAGGGTCCCCGAAAAACAGCGCCGCCCCGGCATCGAAAGCAGGCGGCTTCCCCGCCGAGAGGAGGCAGCATGCCTAGGCTCGCACTGCGCTTCTCGACGCAGACACTGCTCCTCCAGCTCGGCGTCGTCCTCCTCGTGGTGCTGCTCAGCGGAACCGTCCACGCGTGGCTTGTCTACGGCCGGATCGGCGCCGAAGCGGAAAACCAGGCATTGACCCTGGCCCGCACCGTGGCGTCCGATCCCTTGATCCGTTCGGAAGTCCAGACCATCAGCAAGGAAGCGGGAACCCCGCCTCCCGCCGTACTCGCGGCCGGACCGATCCAAGCCGCCGCGGAGGCCGCGCGGACCCGCACGGGCGCCCTTTTCGTGGTGGTCACCGACGAAACCGGGCTTCGGCTCGCGCACCCGGACCTCGCGAGGCTCGGTGAACGGGTGAGCACGGACCCCTCGGACGCGCTTTCGGGCAAGGAAGTCACCACGAGGAACACCGGCACGCTCGGTCCGTCCGCGGGAGCCAAGGTTCCGGTCTACGCGCCAGGGGCGGCCGCGACCGTGGTGGGCGAAGTCAGCGTCGGCTACTCGATGGAATCGCTCAGCCAAAGCCTGGCTGAGGACATCGGCCCCATCGCGCTGACCGCCGCGGGCGCCTTGCTCGCCGGCGTCCTGGCGTCATTCCTCTTGCGCAGCCGCCTGCAGCGGCTCACTTTGGGCCTCGAACCCGAAGAGATCAGCACCCTGGTCCACGATCAAGTGGCGGTGCTCCAGGGAGTCGACGACGGCGTCATCGGCATTTCCGCGGACGGCCGGATCACAGTCTTCAACGCAGCGGCGAAGCGTCTCCTCGGCATGCCGGGTGCGAGCGGTATCCTCACCGGCACCAGTTGGGCCGACGCTGCCGTGCCCGAGCAGCTGAAAGCCCTCACCCGGCCATCCGCCCACGACGCGGAAGCCGTGGAAATCGTGGCTGGCGGCCGCGTCCTTGTTGCCAATGCCCGCAAGGCTTTGCACCGGAAAGAAGACCTCGGTTGGGTGGTCATGCTGCGGGATCGCACCGAGCTCCAGGAACTCACCCGGCAGCTCGACGCCGTCGGCACCATGTCGGCCGCTTTGCGCGCCCAGCGGCACGAGTTCGCGAACCAACTACATACGATCGCCGGCTTCATGAGCATCGGCCAACACGAACAAGCCAAGGACTACCTCGCCCGGATTTCGGCCACGGGACCCCTGAAGTTCCCCGTGGAGCAGGCCCAGCTCCTGCAAGACCCCTACCTGCAGGCGTTCGTCGGCGCGAAAGGCGTGGAAGCCGACGAACGCGGCGTGGCGCTGCGCATCGGCCCCGAAACCCTCGTGCGCGGCCATGTCACCGAACCGCAAGACGTCACCACCGTCCTCGGCAACCTCATCGACAACGCCGTGAACGCCGCCGTCGCCGGCTCTTCGCCGCAGCGCTGGGTTGAAATTGAGCTGCTCGACGAGCCAGGGCCCGACGGCGGCACTCTCCATATCGTCGTCGGGGACTCCGGCGACGGGCTCGGCAGCTTCGGCGCCGACCAGGTTTTCGTCGAAGGGTTCACGACGGCGGAACCGGGCGGGCGCGGAACCTCCACCGCAGGCGGGCAAGGACTTGGGCTTGCGCTCGTCCACCAGCTCGCCCGGCGTCGCGGCGGCGATGTGCGCATCCTGGAGCCAGGGTCCGCCGGTGGACCAGGCGCCGTCTTCATGGCGACCTTGCCCGGCGTGACGGGGCCATCCGAGGCCGGCGACCGCCCCAACGTAGTTGAACCGACGGAAGGACGACCATGAGCGAAGACCTCAGGGTGCTGATTGTGGACGACGATTTCCACGTCGCCAAGCTCCACGCGGCCTATGTGGATTCAGTGGCCGGATTCCTTGCGCTGACGCCCGCGGGTTCCACCGCCCAGGCATTGCAGGCCGTGCACAGTTTAAGGCCGGACCTGGTGCTTCTCGACGTCTATTTGCCGGACGGCTCAGGCCTGGACCTCCTGGGCCAGCTCGACGTGGATGCCATGATGCTCAGTGCGGCTTCCGATGCCGCCTCCATCAGGACGGCCATGCGCCGCGGAGCCCTGGCGTACCTCCTCAAGCCGTTCACAGCCGAGTCCTTGTCCCAGCAATTGCGTTCCTACGCCCGGTATCGCCGCATCCTCAACGTGCAGCATGCAGTCAATCAGGACACCATCGAGCGGGCGAAACGGGCGCTCATTTCCGGCGACGCCGAGCCCTCCGGAAAGCCGCGGTCAGCCACCGAAGCAACGGTGCTCGAGTCCTTGGCCCCGGGCGAGCAATACTCTGCGTCGGAAGTGGCGGAGCGCGTCGGGGTCTCGCGGGCCACTGCGCAAAGGTACCTGTCCTCGCTCGCCGACGACGGCGCCGTCGAGATCCAACTCCGCTACGGCACCACGGGCCGGCCGGAACACCGCTACGGCGTTGCGCGCTAGCTGCGCTCGGCCCGTGAAAGCACAGTTGGTGCCGTCAAGAACCCTTGACGGCACCAACGTCAAAATCCGTCTGAGCTATGCGCTCTTCTGGGCGACCAATTCGATTTCCACGAGCATCTGCGGGTCGAGGAACGGCAGGACGTGGACGAGGGAGAGGGTGGGGCGGATCTCGCCGAAGACCTCGCCGTGGGCGCGGCCGGCGTCTTCCCACTTGCTGATGTCGGTCAAGTACAGCTTGGACTGCACCACGTCCTCGTAGGAGAAGCCGGCGTCAGCCAGGACCGCGCCAAGCTTTTCGAGGATGTATTTGGTCTGGGAGTAGAAGTCATCCCCGACGATTCCCTCGGGGCCTGACGCCGCCGTCGCCGAAATGAAGAGCGTGTTGTCCACTTGGACCGCGCGGGAGTAGCCAAGGGTCTGTTCCCAGACCGAACCCGTGCCGTATGTCTTGCGCATGCCGCGCCTTTCTCAGTTTCCGCACCCGGTCCTTGCGGCCGGGGTTTACGAGGAAACTTTATGGCTGGCGGACATCCCGCCGGTAAACGAACAGCTTTATGTCGGTTCCGGGAACGAACCAGTCCCGTTCCGGTTTCCGCTCGAAACCGGTATTCGCGTAGAGTGCGTTGGCGCTTTCCCAAGTGGCTCCGGTGGTCAGGGAGACAGCGTTGATGCCTTCAGTCGAGCGGGCTTGGTCCACCACGGCTTGGACGAGGGCCCGGCCTGCACCGGAACGCTGCACTTCCGGATCAACCACCAGGGTGCGCATTTCGAGTTCGTCGGGCAATCCGATGTCCGAAAAGCCGCCGCCGGCCTTGGCCGACGTGACCGATCCGATCACCTCGCCGTCGCGCTCCGCGACGAAGACCTCGGCATGCCGGGCGCGTTCGGCGACGTCCCGGAGCTTCAGCAGATACGGGTGGTCCGGGCTGCCATAGTAGCCCGCGCCCAGGTAGGACGACATCGTAATCCGGGCAACGGCGTCGTAGTCTTCGGGCAGGGCGGGACGGACAGTAATCTGCGAATGCACTGATCCATGGTAGTGGCGGCCGGGCGTCCTGCCCCACCAAAAGGCGGTTTCCGTGATTGAACTATCACCGGTTGCTTTTCGTAACGGCAGGGTTCGGGAGGGCCTGGAAGGTTGCTTTGCGTGGCGCCAGGTTGAGTCCGGTGTCCGGCCGTTAAGCCCGGTTTCCTGCTGTTGCGGCTAAGTGTCGGAGTGCTGGCGACGGCGGGTTGTTGCGTGGTTTATTGGCGGCCAAGTACCCACGAAAGGACCACGAATGAGCACGCCCCAACGAACCCTGCACCTGAACGCCTTCCTCATGAGCACAGGCCACCACGAGGCCTCCTGGCGACTCCCGGAAAGCAACCCGCGCGCCAGCACGGACATCACCCATTACCAAAACCTCGCACGGATCGCCGAGCGGGGCACGTTCGACTCGATCTTCTTCGCCGACTCTCCCGTGATCTTCGGGGACGTCGGACGCCGTCCAGCCGGAAAGCTCGAACCGACCGTGCTCCTCACCGCTATAGCCGCGGCGACAGAAAAGATCGGCCTGATCGCCACGGCGTCCACAACGTACAACGATCCCTTCAACCTGGCACGGCGTTTCGCGTCCGTGGACTGGGTCAGCGGCGGAAGGGCCGGCTGGAATGTGGTGACAACGGCTGGACCGGAGGCCGCGCGGAACTTCGGCATCGACGACCAGCCGGCGCACGCCACGCGCTACGAGCGGGCAGCGGAATTCCTGGATGTCGCAGCGAAGCTTTGGGACAGCTGGCAGGACGACGCCGTGCTCGCCGACAAGGAAGCAGGTATCTGGGCCGACTCGGCCAAGGTCCGGCCGATCGACCACGACGGGAAGCATTTCCGTGTCCGTGGACCGCTCAATGTGCCGCGTTCCCCGCAAGGCCGGCCGGTCATTGTGCAGGCCGGTTCCTCGGAAAACGGAAAAGGCCTTGCCGCGAAATACGCCGAAGCCGTGTTCACCGCGCAGCAAACCCTGGCGGGGGCCCAGTCGTTCTACGCCGACTTGAAGTCCCGGGCTGTGGCGCTTGGCCGCCGGGCCGAGAGCGTCAAGATCCTGCCGGGAATCGTTCCGGTGATCGCGTCGACCGAAGCTGAAGCCCTTCGCCTCGAGCGTGAACTCGATGAACTGATCCGGCCCGAGTATGCCCGCGTGGAGCTTGCCAAAACCCTCCGGGTAGCCCCGGAAGACCTTCCCTTGGACCGCCAATTGCCAGCCGAACTGCCGGACGAGGACTCGATTGAGGGAGCCAAGAGCCGGTACACGCTCATAGTGGAACTCGCCCGCCGCGAAAAGCTCACGGTACGCCAACTGATCGGCAGGCTCGGCGGTGGCCGCGGACACCTCACGTTCGCGGGAACCCCGGACCAAGTGGCCGACGCCATCCAATCGTGGTTCGAGAACGGCGCCGCCGACGGCTTCAACATCATGCCCGCCGTGCTTCCGTCCGGGCTCGAAACCTTCGTTGACAGCGTGGTTCCGGTATTGCGACGGCGGGGTCTGTTCCGGACCGAATATAGCGGCAGCACGCTGCGGGACCACTACGGCTTGGAACGTCCAGCCAACCACCAGGTCGAGGCCGCGCTTATCGACAGCGCGGCCTCGTAAAGGCGCGCTACAGCGGGAATTTGCCGGAAAGCTCGAGGGTTCCGGCGCAGGTCCACGCTTGCAAGCGGTCGGCATCGCTGGGACCGCCGTCCACGGGACTGGTCAGCCGTGGGCGGCGGACCCAGCAGCCTGCTTCCTCCGCGATCAAGGCTCCAGCGGCGTAGTCGTGTTCGTTGAGGCCACGCTCACCGAACGCGTCGCACGTTCCATCGGCCACCATGCAAAGGTCCAGGGCAGCGGAACCGAGACGGCGGAGATCGGCGAATCCGTCCATGAGGCCCCCGAGCCCGGCGAATTGCTCTGCCCGCGTTGCGGGATCGTAGCTGAATCCCGAGGCGACGATCAGCCCGGTGCGGCCCAGGACGGGTCCGTTCAACTGGGTGCGATGTCCGCCCTCTTCGAGCCACGCGCCCTGGCCCCGCGCAGCGGAGTAGACGCGGCCCAATGCCGGGGCGTTGACCACTCCGGCGAGCCACACGCCGTCGGCATCCGCTACGGCCACCGACGTGGCGTAGTAGACGATATTGCGGATGAAGTTGGTGGTGCCGTCCAGCGGGTCGATGGACCAGCGGTAGCCGGTGGGCTGTTCGGAGCGGGTGGTGCCGTGCTCCTCACCCGTGATGGTGTCGTCAGGGCGGGACGCCATGATCGCCTCGCGGACTGCATTCTCCGCGGCGACGTCGAAAGCCGTCACCCAGTCTCCGGCGTCGCCCTTGTTCACCACACCGAGGTTCCCCGCGATATTCGTGCCTGACGGGCGGCCGGAAAGTACTTCCGCACCTGCCGCGGCAGCCGCTTGGGCAACGGCGAGCAGCTCCAGGACATCGGCTGTCATTCGGAATCCTCCACTTCACCGGCGGACGCGTTCGCCGCCTCAACGGTTTTTTGGGCCTCAAAAGCCGCAGCGTCGTCCTCGGCCACGGCATCTTCCTCGGCGGATTCAAGCACACCATCAAGCAGTGCCCGGAAGCCATCCTCGTCCAAGACGCGGATACCCAGTTGCTCGGCCTTGTCCAGTTTGGACCCCGCGTTCTCCCCTGCCACGACGTAGCTGGTGTTCTTGGAGACCGATCCGGCAGCCTTGCCGCCCCTGATGATGATGGCCTCCTTCGCCTCATCCCGGCTGAGGTTGGGCAACGTGCCAGTGACCACGATGGTCAGGCCTTCGAGGTTCCGTTCGATTGCGGCGTCGCGTTCGTCCACCATCCGAACCCCTGCGGTGGCCCAGCTGTCCACGATCTCCCGGTGCCAATCGACAGCGAACCATTCCTTGAGCGCCGCCGCAATGGTGGGCCCCACGCCGTCGACATTCGCCAGGTCTTCCTCGGAGGCGGCCCGGATGGCCTCCATGCTGCCGAAGGCCGTCGCCAAGGCACGGGATGCCGTCGGCCCCACATGCCGGATGGACAACGCAACCAAGACCCTCCAGAGGGGCTGCGTCTTGGCCTTCTCGAGTTCAGCGAACAGCTTTTCGGTGGTGGCGGTGGGTTTGGAAGGAGTCTTCGCGGTGGCCTTCGTATAGAAGTACGGCACCAGTTCAAAGGTGCCGGTGCCCACACCCTTGGATCGCTTTTCCCGGCGGATGCGGACATCCGCAAGGTCCTCGCGGGTCAAGCTGAAGAGGGTCGCCTCGCTTCGCAGCGGCGGAGTTTCGGGCTCTGTTGGCTGCGTGAGCGCGATCGCCGCTTCCCAGCCGAGGGCCTCGATATCGAAAGCGCCACGGCTGGCTACGTGGAAGACCCGCTCCCGCAATTGCGAAGGGCAGGACTTCGCGTTGGGGCAGCGGATGTCCACATCGCCTTCCTTCGATGGCGCCAGGGGCGTGCCACACGAAGGGCACTCCGTGGGCATCACGAATTCGCGCACAGGAGGATCCTGCTGATCGCGCAAGGCCAGGACAGGGCCCACGATCTCGGGGATGACGTCGCCCGCCTTCCGGAGCACCACGACGTCGCCGATCATGACCCCCTTGGCCTTGACGACGTCCTGGTTGTGCAACGTGGCCATTTCCACCGTTGAGCCGGCAACCTTGACCGGTTCCATCACGCCATAGGGAGTGACGCGGCCGGTGCGGCCGACGTTGACCTGGATGTCCAGGAGCTTGGTGTGGACTTCTTCCGGCGGGTACTTGTAGGCCACAGCCCAGCGGGGCACGCGCGAGGTGTAGCCAAGGGCGCGCTGGGTGCCGAAGTCGTCGATCTTGACAACGATGCCGTCGATCTCGTGCAGGAGGTCGTGGCGGTGCTCACCGAAATGCCTGATGAACTCCAGGACTTCGTCGAAGGAACCCAGGACCTTCAAGTAGGGGCTGACCGGGAGGCCCCACTCCTCCAGCAGCTTGTACGTGTCCGACTGGCTTGTGGCGCTGAGGCCTTCGCGCGCTCCGATGCCGTGGACGAACATCCGCAAGGGTCGCTTGGCCGTCTCCGCGGGATCCTTCTGGCGCAAGGAACCGGCCGCGGCATTGCGGGGATTCGCGAGCGGCGCCTTCCCGGCTTCGATCAGGGCTTCGTTGAATTCGGCGAAGGCCTTGGACGGAATGAAGACTTCGCCGCGGATCTCCACCTCGGAGGGGTACCCGCTTCCGCTGAGTTGCCGCGGAATCTCCTTGATGGTGAGCACATTGTGGGTGATGTCCTCACCGGTGGTCCCGTCGCCACGCGTGGCCGCACGCACCAGCTTGCCGTCGCGATACAGCAGGTTCACGGCCAGGCCGTCGATCTTCAGCTCCGTCAGCCAAGCGATGGCCGGTACGCCGTTGCCGAGCTTCTCCACGGACGCTTCGGCTTTGCGGACCCAGGCTTCCAGCTCTTCCAGCGAGAAGACGTCCTCCAGGCTGTACATCCTCTGAAGGTGCGCGACGGCGGCAAACGCTGCCGACACCTCTCCGCCGACCTCCTGCGTGGGGGAATCGTTGGAGACAAGTTCCGGATGCAGCGCCTCGAGTTCTTCGAGGCGCCGGTACAGGGCGTCGAACTCGGCGTCCGAAACCGTGGGCGCATCTTCCTGGTAGTACGCATAGCGGTACTTGCGGACGAGGTCCGCAAGGTTTTCGTACTCTTCCCGGACGGAATCGGCTGGAACTGCGGTTTCGCTCTCTGCTGTGCTCACGTACCTATCTTGCCGCAAAGCTCGGACAATTCAGCGTCCGGGAAAGCGCCTGGCCGGGATCACGGATCACCGCAGCAGTGCCCCTCGAGCCTTAGTGCCCGGAGAAGCGGTTGCGGCTCCACAAGGCGAAGGCGATGCCGCCTCCTGCCACCAGGAGGACGCCGCCCATGACCGCGATCACAGCGAACCAATCGGCACCGGGTCCCTTGGCGTCACTGACCGAAGCTGCTTGGTTGGCCGTCAACCCGCTTTGGATCGGGGTGTCCCAATTGGACGACGCCGACGGCGACGCGCTCGGGACCGCTGACGCCGTCGCCGTAGCCGTGGGTACCGGAGCCGACGACGGCATATCGGTGGGGACGGCATCGTCGCTGGGCTGCGTGACCGGCGCGGGTGCCAACTCCGGGGCCGGAGCCTGTACCGGGGCGGGAGCCACCGGGGCGGGCGCTACCGGAACGGCAGGCTCGACGACGGGCGGCTTGGCCGGGACCGGGTCCACCGTGGGCTGTGCCGGGTTCGGGTCGGCGGGGGCCGGAGTGTGGATCGGAGCGGGGGCGGTCGGCGAGTGCGTCGGCTGTCCCTGCCCCGGGGCCGCGGTCTCGGCGTGGGCCGAAAGGAGGGGGAAGGCACACATCGCCACAGCCATGGCAATGCCCGCGAGGGCAACGGAAAACGGGCGTCGCACAGCGGCACGGGTAGTGCCGCCAACGCGCCCGGAAGGGCGTTGGGTCATTATTACCTCTGCAGGACGGCACATGCCGCCCGGAGTTGGGGTGGTATTGACCGGAATCTTCCTACATAGTCCGGGCGTGTCGCAAATCCCGCTGCATCAATGGTTATGCACTTGCTGGGCTTGCGCTTTCTCCGCGTCAACGACGATTGCGGTGACATTGTCCCGTCCTCCGCTGCGCAGAGCGGCCTCGATCAGCGCATCCACGGCGTCCTGTGGCTGGCCCGTTGTGCGGAGGATTCGGGCAATGTGCGCGTCGTCCAGTTCCCCATTAAGGCCGTCCGAGCAGATGAGCATCCGGTCTCCCTCCTGGATGGGGAGCAGCCAGAAGTCCGCCTCGTTTTCATCCCCCGTGCCCAAGGCCCGGGTCACCACATGGCGGCGCGGATGCACCATGGCTTCTTCAGCGGTGATGCTCCCGGCGTCGACAAGTTCCTGGACTTCCGAATGGTCCACGCTGACCTGCTCCAAGCCGCCCTTGCTCAGCCGATATGTCCGGGAATCTCCGACGTTCATGACCAACCAGTAAGGAACGCCCATCTGTTCGACGACGACGACTCCGGACAGGGTGGTTCCGGCGCGCGCGCCGGTGGCTTCGCGAATCCGGGTATCTGCGGCAAGAATGCAATCCTGGAGTTCGACCGCGGTGGTCGACCGGGTCCGGCTGGCCAGTTGCGGCAGGCCGGCAAGCGTTCGGATGCAGACAGCGCTGGCGATCTCGCCGGATTCGTGGCCGCCCATTCCATCAGCGACAGCGAAAACCGGGTCCGAGGCGATAAAGGAGTCCTCATTAAGTTCCCGCTTGAGACCACGATCCGTACCAAAGCCATAGCGCAAAGCGAATCCGGGCCCGAGCGAAGTCGGAGCTGTATCTGATGGATCTGCGTTCACGGTTTTTCTCCCCCCATACCTGACCGAGACTGCTGTACCTGACCGAACTGCCGGCCCTGACGGAAATCGCGGCCCTTGAGAAGAGCCCGTGCGGGCACTATCGCGATCCTACCGGCATCACTTGGTTCGTGCTCTGCGCAAGCGGGATCCGGGCTGCGGACCGGATAGTCGGCCGAATCAGTCGAGGACGAGGCCCCTGCCGAGTCCGCGCGAAAGGCGGACCGGAAGGATCTCGCCGAAACCGCGGACGTTCTCCGCCGTTTGCGGCTCGAAGACAAAGCGTTCGTCCTGCCCCAGCGCCGCCGCCGTCATGGCGTCCACGAGGACCGTGCCGGGTTCCGCCAGCGCCGTGAGCCGGGCCGCGAGGTTGACCGTTGGTCCGTAGATATCTCCAAGCCGGGAAAGGATGCGGCCCCACACCATGGCCACGCGGGCTTCGGGCAGGATTTCGTCCTCCGTAAAGGCCTGCGAAAGAGCGAGGGAAATCTCGGCTCCCGCGGCCGGGGTCTCGGCAATATAGAGGACTTCGTCGCCGACGGTCTTCACCAGGCGGCCGCCGCCGATCGAAATGATCTCGGCGCATTTGTTCTCGAAGCGCTGGACCAATTGGGCGAGCGTCTTCTCGTTCATGCGCCGGGACAAGCTCGTGTAGGAAACGAGGTCGGCGAAGCCTACCGCGCGTGCCAAGGGCAACGGAGCATCGTCTTCGTCGCCTTCGCGTCCTGCTTCGCTCGCTTGCAGCCCGGCTTCGGCCCGGACCGCCAGGCGCTGGACTCCGGCATTCATCTGCCGGCGCCACGAATAGACGAGGATTTCCTCCATGGCGTCCACCAGGTTGGGCAGTTCGCTGACCAACTGCTTGCGGGCCACGGGGTCCGGGATACCCTGCTGCACCACCATGTCTTCGATGAGGGCCTCGACTTGCCAGACCACCATGCGGTCGGTCATCTGGCCGATCGCCCGCGTCACTGAAATGGCGGCTTCCTCTGTGAGTTTCCCCGCACGGACCAAGTCAAGGATCGTCGACAGGGCAGCGAGGTCACGCTCGGTAAAGGCAACGTCCTGGTCACCGAAATTGGGAAAGCCCAGCGCCCGCCACAACTTGCGCGCGGAAAGCAGGGAGACGCCGGCCGCGGCGGCCACTTCGCGCCGACGCAGGGTGCGTTCGCCACCGAGCAAGCGGGCCTCAAGGGCCTTGATGGCCAGCCGTTCCACGGACAGGGTACCGGTGGGCGGCGATACGGCGGGAATGCTCCCGCTGTGCGAATGGTCTGCGGAAGTGGAAATTTGGGGCTCAGCGGAAGATCCGGCCACGGCGCCTGGCTCGTTGTCCGTGTACTCAGGCTCTTGCTCGTCAATGCTCATCTCTTCCACCTTCTCTCACGCCCCATGGGACTGCCCAACCCGGGCCATCGAATCCGCCGAATTGGCCGTCGTCGACCGGCCCGGCACTCGCCGGAAGCTCCGCCATCGCCTCAAGGACGAAGCTGCGGAACAAGCCGGCCTCCGGAACATCGGCGAGAATCGCGTCGCCGGAGTGCCCGGTATCCAAGGATATATTCCCGGAGCGCAATATCCGTTGGATCATCGATTGTTTGATGCCTACACCACGGACGGAAGCGAGCGGAAGTTGCCAGTCTCCGCGTCGAAGCATTCCGAACCGGGCAACTATCCGCCTGCTGGTCAGCACATACTGCACTCCGCGCCAGCGGATGAAGCGGGGAAGGCCGTAGACGAGCAGGACGATCCCCGCAATCGCCAGGCACCCGGCCACGAGCCCTTGGGTCCAGTCCGCAGTGATGACCGGAAGCAGCTTGCCCGGGCCGCCCTTGACAATCCACGCACAGGCGAAGCCGGCGATCGCTGGAACAAGGATGACTGCCAGGACTGGACCGAAGAGCATCCTGGGTTGCTGCCGCGTCATCACAATGACTTGCTCCCCGGGCAGGAGCTGTTTACGCATAACCACCTTCGGTGGTCCGCAAGTGGACCACGTCTCCCGCGGTCACCACATGTTCGCGTCCGCCGTGGTCCACCACCAGGAGGGAGCCATACTCATCGAGCCGGGACGCATGCCCTACCAATTCGTGGTCGCCCGGGAGGTGGGCCTTCACTTCCCGGCCCAAGGTGACCATGACCGCTTCCACCCGCTTGTGCAGCGAGGGGCCGCCCGCCAATCCGGCCGAGGGGTCGCCGTCGGCATTGCAGAAGCCGCGGTAGAGGGCGGCGAAACGGGAGAGGTAGTTCCGCAGGATCATCGTGCGGTCCACGGTGGTGGCGCCTTCCAACTGGAGCGACGTCGCAGTCGGCACGGGCAACTCGTCCTCGGAAAGCGTGACGTTGAGGCCTGTGCCCAGGATGACCGCCGGAACCGGGCCGTCCGCCATCGGCCCCATCTGCGCGAGGATGCCGGCAATCTTCTTGCCGCGGACCAGGACGTCGTTGGGCCATTTGATGTCGGCCGGCACACCGGTGGTTTCCAGCAGGGTTTCCCGCAAGGCAATGGCCCCCAGGAGGGACAGCCACGAGTAGCTTTGAGTCGGGACCGGCAATCCTTGGGCGTTGACCGGGCGCAGCACGATCGAGACGGAGATCGCTGACCGTTCCGGCGACTCCCAATGCCGGTCAAGCCGTCCGCGGCCTGCCGTCTGGTGTTCGGCCGTGAGGACGGCGAGGTCTGCCCACTCTTTCGGCTCCATGGTGACGGCGCGCAGCAAGTCCGCATTGGTGGAGCCGGTGGATTCCACAACCACCACACGCGAAATACCGGTCGCGCCAAGGAAGTCCTGGTGGATCAGGGCGTCGCGGTCCAGGCTCGAGCGCAAGGCACGTGGTTCGCTGCTGGCGGGCTTTTCGGCATCCATACACAGAATCCTATCGAGCCGCGTTCGCCCTGGAAGAAGTGTCCGCTCAGAGAAAGATATCCGCGGCCAGCTTTTCCTCGGGGGCTCCCAGGCTGTAGGGCGCGAAGTCGGTAACGCCCGCGCTCCGTAGGACTTCCTCGTCAGTATAGAAATTGCCGGTGTTGCTGGAGCCGCTGCCCAGGTTCGCCCCGGTCAGGATGGCGTGCGCAGCATCGGCCATGATCTCCGGGCGACGCGCGGCGCAGGCCATCTGCTCGCCGCCAGGCATGTTGCGGATGGCAGCAGTGTCGATCAAGGTACGGGGCCACAGGGAGTTGACCGCCACGCCGTCGTCCTTCAATTCTTCGGCGAGGCCCAGGGTGGTGAGGCTCATGCCGTATTTGGCCATCGTGTAGGCCAAGTGCTTGCCGGCCCATTTCGGATCGAGGTTGAGCGGCGGGGAAAGGGTGAGGATGTGGGCGCGGTGGCCTTTCCGGACCGATTCGCGCAGGGCGGGCAGGGCTAGCTTTGACAAGAGGAATGTGCCGCGGACGTTGATGTCCTGCATGAGGTCGTAACGCTTCATGTCGACTTCATCAGTGCGGGCGAGGTCGATCGCCGACGCGTTGTTGACGACGACGTCGATCCCGCCGAAGCGTTCGACGGCCGCGGCGACGGCCGCGGCAACGTCGCCGTCGTTGCGGACATCCCCCACAAGCGGCAACGCGCGGCCGCCGCCCGCTTCCAATTGTTCGGCGGCGGTAAAGACTGTTCCCTGCAACCTGGGGTGCGGTTCGCCCGTTTTTGCCATGAGGACGATGTTGGCGCCGTCGCGGGCCGCCCGGGCGGCGATGGCAAGGCCGATGCCGCGGCTGCCGCCGGAAACAAGGAGCGTCCGGTCCCGCAGCGATCCACGTGCTTGATAGGGGAAGCCGGGGGCGTTGGAAGCGTCGTTGCTTGGGGTCATGGAGAAACTCTAGCCCAGAATTGTTACTGACGAGTAACAAACTTCGATGCTCGACTTGAAGTCGGAAAATTGTAGGGTTTCTACAGCGGTCTGTGGCTTTTGCGTCACTAGACTAGCCAGCAGGGCCCGCGTTTTGTGCACATGCTACTTAACGGCCCATGCCTTTGAAGCAGTGCCAGCGTAAATCAGCTACAGAGCCGGAGACATTTTGATGAGCCACGATCTGACAACGACAGCGGGAAAGATTGCCGACTTCCGCGACCGCCAGGCCCGTGCAGAACAACCGTCCGGCCCCGAAGCCATCGAGAAGCAGCACGCCCGCGGCAAGAACACCGCCCGCGAGCGCATCGACCTCCTCCTCGACGAAGGCTCCTTCGTCGAATTCGACGCCTTGGCCGTCCACCGTTCGACGGCCTTCGGCATGGAAAAGAAGAAGCCCCTCGGCGACGGCGTCGTTTCCGGCTACGGCACCGTCGACGGCCGCTTGGTGGCGATCTACAGCCAGGAGTTCAGCGTCTACGGCGGCTCCCTCAGCCAGGTCAACGGCGAGAAAATCGTCAAGGTCCAGGAATTCGCGCTGCGCAATGGCTGCCCGATGATCGGCATCAACGACGGCGGCGGCGCACGCATCCAGGAAGGCGTCGCTTCGCTGGCAATGTTCGCGGACATCTTCCGCAACAACGTCCACTCCTCCGGCGTCATCCCGCAGATTTCCCTGATCATGGGTCCGTGCGCCGGCGGCGCCGCCTACTCCCCCGCCCTCACCGACTACGTCGTGATGGTGGACAAGACCTCCCACATGTTCATCACCGGACCGGACGTCATCAAGACCGTCACCGGCGAGGACGTGGACATGGAAACCCTCGGCGGCGCCCGCCAGCACAACGCCACCACCGGAACTTCCACCTACCTCGCCAGTGATGAGGCCGACGCGATCGAGTTCGTGCGCGAACTCCTCGACTTCCTCCCGTCGAACAACCTGTCCGAAGCCCCCGTCCTGGAACACGAGCAGGAACTTGAGACCGACGAGGACGACCTCGCGCTCGACGCCCTCATCCCGGACTCCGCGAACCAGCCGTACGACATGCGCAAGGTGATCGAGCAGATCGTCGATGACGCCCACTTCCTTGAGATGCAGTCGCTCTATGCGCCGAACGTCATCATCGGCTACGGCAGGGTCGAAGGCCATACGGTCGGCATCGTCGCCAACCAGCCCATGCAGTTCGCCGGAACGCTGGACATTTCCGCTTCCGAAAAGGCTGCCCGCTTCGTGCGCCACTGCGATGCCTTCAACATCCCCATCATCACGCTGGTGGACGTTCCCGGCTTCCTGCCCGGCAAGGACCAGGAATTCCAGGGCATCATCCGCCGCGGCGCGAAGCTCCTTTACGCCTACGCAGAAGCCACGGTGCCCAAGCTGACCGTCATCACCCGCAAGGCGTATGGCGGAGCGTACATCGTGATGGGCTCCAAGAAGCTCGGCGCCGACCTCAACCTCGCATGGCCCACTGCCCAGATCGGCGTCATGGGTGCCCAGGGCGCCGTCAACATCCTCTACCGCCGCGACCTCGCCGCCGTGGGCGAGGCTGGTGGAGACGTCGAAGCCAAGCGTGCGGACATCATCCGGCAGTACGAGGAAGAACTCCTCAACCCCTACCAGGCAGCCGAGCTCGGTTATGTGGACGCCGTCATCGCACCGTCCGATACCCGCATCCAGATCATCAAGGGCCTTCGGGCGCTCCGCGACAAGCGCGCCAGCCTGCCCACCAAGAAGCACGGAAACATCCCGCTGTGAGCATCGAACAGAACGCCCCGGCGTCCGCGGGGTCGGAGACAGTGCCGGACGCGCCGTTGCTTTCGGTGGTCAAGGGCGAGCCGACGCCGGAAGAGCTCGCCGCGCTGACCGCCGTCGTCGCCTCCCTGGGCACCCCGGCGGAAGCCGAAGCGGAGCAGCCGACCCCCACCCGGCACTGGCTGCGGCGGCAACAATTGCGCCTCGACCCCACCCCGGGTCCGGGCGCCTGGCGGCGCAGCCGGGGATAGTATTCAACAACCCTTTCATAAGGGCCGCCCCGCCGCTAGGCTCAGGGTGTGACTACTCCTAACACGACTCCGGCACGCCTCCACACTGCCATCGACGCCGCTGCCGATGCCTACACGGACAGGTACCTCGCGCTCAATCCGAGCCTCGCCACCACCCTTGGCCTGCCCGGACACGAGACCGAGTACCCGGACTTCTCGCCCGCCGGCGCGGCAGCCTTCGCCAAAGCAGCCCAGGACACCCTCGAGGAACTGTCTACGCTTGAACCCGCGGACGCTTCCGACGTCATCACCCTTGACGCGATGCGCGAACGGCTCGGGCTTGCCCTTGAGATCCACGAGTCGGGCTGGGACGCCGCGGACCTGAACAACATCGAGTCACCGGCCCAGACCATCCGGGCGATCTTCGACCTCATGCCCACCGACACAGCGGAGCACTGGGAACACATCGCCGGCAGGGCGGCCAACGTGCACGGAGCGATCGAGGGCTACATCGAATCGCTCCGCTCGGCCAAGGACGCCGGAAAGGTCTCCGCGGCCCGCCAAGTCAGGATCGTCGTCGAGCAGGCCGGCAAGTACGCCGCCGAAGACGGCTTCTTCGCCAAGCTCGCCGCCGAAGCGTCCATCGACGGCGGCCCGCTCCCTCGCGAGGTGCAGGAAAAGCTCGACGCCGGTACCGCCGTCGCGCGCGCCGCTTACGATCGCCTGGCTTCCTTCCTCGAAACCGAACTCCTCCCGGCTGCACCCGAAAAGGACGCCGTCGGCCGCGAACGCTACGCCTTGGCTTCCCGCTCGTTCCTCGGCGCCGCCGTCGACCTCGAAGAGACCTACGCCTGGGGCGTGCGGGAACTCGAAAGGATCATCGCCGAGCAGGAACGGGTTGCCGCCGAAATCAAGCCGGGCGCGTCCATCGAAGGAGCCAAGTCGGCACTCAACAACGACTCCCAGCGGCAGATCAAGGGCACCGACGCCCTCAAAGCCTGGATGCAGGAACTGTCCGACCAAGCCGTCGCCGACCTCGCCGACGTCCACTTCGACATCCCCGACGTCATGAAGACGCTCGAATGCCGCATCGCGCCAACGGACGAAGGCGGCATCTACTACACCGGCCCGTCCGACGATTTCTCCCGCCCCGGCCGCATGTGGTGGTCCGTCCCCGCCGGCGAGGACACGTTCACCACGTGGGCCGAAACCACCACCGTGTTCCACGAAGGCGTCCCCGGACACCACCTCCAAGTGGCGACCGCCGTGTACCGCCGGGAGCTGCTCAACAACTGGCGGCGCAACATCTGCTGGGTTTCCGGACAAGGTGAAGGCTGGGCCCTCTACGCCGAGAAACTCATGCTCGAACTCGGATACCTCAAAGACCCCGGCGACCACATGGGCATGCTGGACATGCAACGGATGCGCGCGGCCCGCGTGGTGTTCGACATCGGGGTGCACCTCGAACTGGAAGTACCCGAACGTTGGGGCAGCGGCACATGGACACCGGAGAAAGGCTTCGACTTCCTCAAAGCCAACCTCCCCATCAGCCCCGGGCAACTGCAGTTCGAATTCAACCGCTACCTCGGCTGGCCAGGGCAGGCACCGTCCTACAAAGTGGGGCAGCGCCTCTGGGAAGAGATCCGCACCGAACTCGAGCGCCGCGGCGGCTTCGACCTCAAGTCCTTCCACACGAACGCCCTCAACATCGGATCCGTCGGCCTGGACACGCTGCGGAGGGCCTTGCTGGGCAGCTAGCCCCCGCTGGTATACAAGAGACATTTCCCACACTTCGGGCGGGAATAACTTCATAAAAGGGCGGCGTGGCGCTGGATTCCGGGGTGCGTGGGTGAATTGGGCGAAATTTCGCGCGTAACATTTCTCAACGTTGGCTTTTCATGGTATTCGCGGAGGCCTAGGTTGTTCCGGTGAGCAATTCATCCAACATTTCGACTTCCGCCGGGAAGAACGTCGCCCGGCTTCCCAAGTGGGCCACGTCCTTCGGTGTCCAGATCATCGCCGCGCTGGTGGTCGGCCTTGTGCTCGGCCTCATTGCGAAGGCCACGGGCAGCACCGCGAAGGCTCCCAACGGCCTCGGTGCCACCCTGCAGACGATCGGCTCCAGCTACGTGTCGCTGCTGCAGACGGCCGTCGTGCCCTTGATCTTCACGGCCGTCGTGAGCTCCATCGCGAACCTTCGCCAGGTATCCAACGCGGCGAAACTCGCGTGGAATACCTTGCTCTGGTTCGCCATCACCTCGCTCATCGCCGTGATGATCGGCATCGGCCTGGGCGTGCTCTTCCAGCCGGGCGCCGGCACGGGCATCACCAAGAAGGCCGAGTACGCAGGCAAGACCGGCGACTGGTGGGCCTTCCTCACCGGCCTCTTCCCGCACAACTTCCTCGGCCTCGGGGCCAGCACCACGGTCACCGACGGCGTCGCCAGCACGTCCGTCAGCTTCAACGTGCTGCAGATCCTGGTGATCGCCATCGCCGTCGGGGTCGCCGCGCTCAAGGTCGGCAAGCAGGCCGAACCGTTCCTGAACCTCAACGCTTCCGCCCTCGCAGTCATCCAGAAGGTCCTTTGGTGGATCATCCGCGTGGCCCCACTCGGCACGATCGGCCTGATCGGCAACGCCGTGGCCGTCTACGGTTGGGATACCATCGGCTCCCTCGGTAAGTTCGCCGTGGCTATCTACGCCGGCCTTGTCCTGGTCCTGTTCGTGGTTTACCCCATCCTGGTGAAGACCCACGGCCTGTCCATCAAGCAGTACTACTCGGGCGTGTGGCCGGCTGTCCAGTTGGGCTTCGTGTCCCGTTCCTCGATCGGCACGCTTCCGCTCACGCAGCGCGTCGCCGAGCGCAACTTCGGGGTGCCGCAGGGCTACGCTTCCTTTGCCGTGCCGCTGGGTGCCACCACCAAGATGGACGGTTGCGCCGCCATCTACCCGGCAGTCGCCGCGATCTTCGTGGCCCAGTTCTTCGGCATCAACCTCGATTTCAGCCAGTACCTGCTGATCGTCCTGGTTTCAGTCCTCGGTTCAGCGGCAACCGCGGGAACAACCGGCGCCGTCGTCATGCTCACCCTGACCCTGTCCACGCTGGGACTGCCGCTCGCCGGCGTCGGACTCCTCTTGGCGATCGACCCCATCCTGGACATGGGACGGACCGCCGTGAACGTTGCAGGCCAGGCGCTCGTCCCCACAATCGTGGCGAAACGCCAGGGAATCCTCGACGAAGCCCTCTACAACGCGCCCCGCAAGGGTGTTGCGTTCGCGGCCGATGAGGACGCCGTTTCCGTGCCGGCCGGCGAGGCTCGCGAACTCGCGGATGCCACGGCGTAGCAACAGCCCGCCAACCCTTAGCAGCGCACGCAAGAATCCCCGGAGGACACTCCGGGGATTCTTGCGTTCCCGGGTCGCTCCAGTTCCCGGGTCGCTCCACAGGATCCAGCGGGCGATGGGTAGGCTCTGTCCATGCTCATCGTCACCTCAAACGAGATCCCGGGCCACAAGATCGATGCCGTCTTCGGCGAAGTCATGGGCCTCACTGTCCGATCACGCGATATCGGCTCGCAAGTACTCGCCGGGTTCCGTTCGCTTGGCGGCGGCGAGCTTCCCGAAATGACCAAGGCGCTCTACGAAAGCCGCCAGGAAGTCATGGCCCGGATGGTCAACGAAGCGCAGCAGCGCGGTGCCAACGCGATCGTGGCCATGCGCTTCGACACCTCGGAAATGGGCGGCAATTGGACCGAGGTGTGCGCCTACGGCACCGCCGTGTTCGCCATCCCCCTCGCGGAAGGCGAACCGGGTGCCACGGGGCAATCGATCTACCTGAGCAGCACCGCTGGGAAAGATAGCAACAGCAAGGGAAGTTAACTTGCCCAGAGTGCAAAGTTGCACTTAGTGTAACCATGTGAGTACTTCCGAAACCGTCGTTCCGTCGCGCCGCGAACAGAACAAACTGGCCACCCGCCAAGCGATCGCGGACGCCGCGCTTGCCCTGCTGCGCAGCAAGGGCATCGGCAATTTCACGGTCGAGGACATCGCCGAGGAGGCCGGCGTATCCCGTCGCACCTTCTTCAACTATTTCCCCAGCCTCGAAGCTGCCTTGGCGGCCGTCACCGAGGGATTCCTGGACAACGCGCTAGAGCAGTTCCGCCTCCGCCCCAACAACGAACCCATCCTCGAATCCGCCCGGGCCGCACTCATGGCCCTCGCGGACCCCATGACGGTCGCCCCGATGGCCGAACTCTTCAGCCTCACCCAGGACAACCGCTCCCTGGCGCGCTCCGAACTCGAAGCCTGGGACCACTGCACCACGCAGATCATCGACGCGGCCCGGCATCGCCTGGGTCCGGAGGCCGATGAGCTTTATCTGCGGGCCCTCGCCGGGTCCGTCGTATCATGCGGCAAGGCCGCCATGAGCGTCTGGTTCGAAGAGCGCGGCCCGGACCTTTCCGCTGAATCCCTCGCCGCCTTGCGGCAGCACCTGATCAACGCCATCGGCCTGCTCGGTTCAGGATTCACCACGACGGCGGACACCTCGCCGCCCCCGGCCCCCGGCGCTCCCCCACGCCAAAACCGCGGCTAGCGCCCACTACCTTCGGCTAACCACACACCGACAGATCGGTTCCCTCATGGCACTCCTGCTCTACCGTCTTGGTAAGTTTTCCTATCGCCACCGCTGGCTGGTGATTTCCCTCTGGCTTGTTGTGCTCATGGCCGTCGGCGGCTCCGCGGCAGCCTTCCACGGCACAATGTCCAACAACTTCCAAATCCCTGGCACAGAGACCCAGCAAATGCTGGACAAGCTCAAAAAGGAACTGCCCGCATCCTCCGGTGGCAGCGCGGGGATCGTTTTCGAGGCCGGCGATTCCGGATTCACCCAAGCAGGCAAGGACGCAGTCGCCACTGCCCTCGCAAACCTGGAAAAGCTCCCGGATGTGCAATCCACGGTCAATCCCTTCACCACCCAGGCGCAATTGGACCAAGCACCCGCACAGGTAGCTGCCGGCGAACAGAAAGCCGCCGCCGGACAGGCACAACTTGACCAGGCCAAGGCAAAGCTCGACGCCGGCGACGCGCAGGTCAAAGCAGCCGAGCAGCAAATGCTTGCCGCCGGCATGCCCGCAGCCCAGGTGCAAGCCCAGCTCGCCTCCAAGAAGGCCGAACTGGCGGCCGGCCGCCAGCAATATGAAGCCGGTGAGAAGCAGGCCGCCGACGGATCCGCCCAGCTCGCCTTGGCAAAGCGCCAGGCCGCCGCCTCCCAAGGCATGCGGTTTGTCTCCGAGGACGGCAAGGCGGCAATCGCCCAGGTCCAATTCAAAACCTCCATCAATGGTTTGACCCCGGCTGTCCGGCAGCAGGTCCAGGACATCGTCCACAGCGTCTCCTCCGCGGGCGTGACCGCCCTTGCCAGCAAGGAGATCACCGAGGACGTCTCCGAGATCTTCGGAGTTGCGGAAGTCATCGGCATCGCTGTTGCCGCCATTGCCCTGATCGTCATGCTGGGGACCCTCGTGGCAGCCGGCCTGCCCCTCCTCATGGCGATCGTCGGCGTGGCGGTCGGCGTGGGCGGGACCTTCGCCCTCACCGGCGTGATCGACATGAGTTCCATCTCCCCCATGCTCGCCCTCATGCTGGGACTCGCCGTCGGCATCGACTACTCCCTGTTCATCGTCAACCGCCACCGGGGCCAAATGCTGGCTGGAATGGACGCCGAAGAATCAGTAGCCCTCGCCACGGGCACTTCAGGCAATGCCGTCCTGTTCGCCGGCCTGACGGTAGTCATCGCTTTGGCAGCACTCGTGGTTCCCGGGCTCCCGTTCCTCGCCATCATGGGCCTGTCGGCCGCCGCGACGGTGGCAGTCGCCGTCGTCGTTTCCTTGACCCTGACTCCCGCCATCCTTTCGCTCGTGGGCCGCAGGCTCATCTCGAGGCGCGCGTGGGCTCGCGCCGCGCGCCACAACGCGGAACCGGGCAAGGCCTCGGCCGACCGCGTGCAGGAACTGCGCCGCAGCAGCCGGGGCTGGGGCGGCCTCGTGACGCGTCACCCCGTCGCGTCCCTGCTGGCCGGCGTGGTGTTGCTGGGCGTGCTTGCACTGCCGGCCTCGCAATTGCGCCTCGCCCTGCCCGACGGCGGATCGGAACCGGTCGATTCCCAGGCGTTCAAAGCCTACGACCTTACCCGGACGAGCTTCGGCGAAGGAATGACCGGACCGATCGTGGTGGTCGGCACGTTCCCCGCCGGGCTCAGCGAAGAGCAAGCGAAGACGAAGCAATACGATGTTGCGGACCAGCTGCGCGGCGTGGCGAACGTTGTTGCCGCCGTTCCGGTGGCGCTCAGTGACGACCATCGCACCGCCGTCTTCCAAGTCATCCCGAAGGACGGCCCTGCGAGTGCCAGCACCGTCCAGGTGGTCTCCGAACTGCGCGCCAAAGGCTCCGATATCCAGCAGGCGACAGGCGCCACGATCGGCCTCACAGGACAGACGGCCGGCAACATCGACGTCTCCACGAAGCTCGGCGCAGCCTTGCCGCCCTACTTGGCGATCGTCGTCGGGCTCTCGCTGGTCCTGCTCCTGCTGGTGTTCCGCTCGATCGTGGTCCCGCTGCTCGCCACGGGCGGATTCCTGCTCTCGCTCGCGGCAGCTTTCGGCGCCGTCGTGGCCGTTTATCAGTGGGGCTGGCTGGGTACGGTGTTCGACGTCGCCAACCCGGGAGCGGTGTTGAGCTTCCTGCCGATCATCCTCATTGGCGTGCTGTTCGGGCTGGCGATGGACTACCAAGTGTTCATCACGTCCGGCATGCGCGAATCGTTCATGCACGGGGAGAACGCCAAGCAGGCCGTGCGAAGCGGCTTCAGCCACGCCTCTGCCGTGGTCACCGCCGCCGCGATCATCATGGTCAGCGTGTTCTCAGGTTTCATTTTCAGCCACCTCACCATGGTCCGGCCGCTGGGATTCGCCATGGCGTTCGGCGTGCTCGTGGACGCGTTCGTCGTGCGGATGACCATTGTTCCGGCCGTCATGTTCCTGTTGGGCGAGAAGGCGTGGTGGCTCCCGCGATGGCTCTCCCGCATCCTTCCGGACGTCGACGTCGAAGGCGCGAGCCTGGAGCGCACGACGGCGGCCGGCGGCGCCAAGGAACTGGTCCACTGACGCCGGGGTGCTGAAGCGACGTGCGAGCGTGGGTATTACGCTGGATCCGTGACCCGATTGATCTTGGCATCCCAGTCCCCCGCTCGCACCAAGCTCCTCACTGAGGCCGGCATCCGCCACGAAATCCTCGTCTCCGACGTCGACGAGGACGCCGTCCAGGCACGCTACGGCGTGACCGACCCGCACGACACCGCGCTGCTCCTGGCCCGCGCAAAGGCCGAAGCGGTTGCCTCCTTGCCCGATGCCGAGGGTGCCTTGGTGATCGGCTGCGATTCGGTGTTCGAGTTCGACGGCGAATCGCACGGCAAGCCGTACACCGTGGAGGTCGCCAAGGAACGGATGGTCCGGATGAGCGGTTCCAAGGGCGTCCTCCACACCGGTCACTGGCTGGTGGACTGCCGAGAAACCGCGGCCGACGTCGACGACGACGAGATCGCCGACGGCACCGGCGCTACGGTCGGCGCGGTGTCGAGTGCCGAAGTCCACTTTACGGAGATGAGCGAACAGGATATCGACGCCTACATCGCCACTGGCGAGCCGCTGCACTGCGCGGGTTCGTTCACGATCGACGGCTTGGGCGGGGCGTTCATCCGCAAGGTCGACGGCGACCCCCACGCCGTCGTCGGGCTCTCCATTTCGACCCTGCGCGAGTTGCTCGGCCAAGCGAACGTGGGGATCACCGAGCTCTGGAAGGCCGACGCCGCGGCGGAGTGACGCCGCATTGGCTGACGAGTTGTAGCAACCCTACAAAGACAGGGCGCCTCACACACGGAATCCCCCATCAATATGGGCGGAACCCTCAAAATCGCGCTAGGCTCCCTGAAGGACAGAAGGAGTCAACTTGTCAGCTAATCCGGCGCAGCCCATTTCCAGCCCCCTCACCAAGGTCTTGGTCGCCAACCGAGGCGAGATCGCGGTCCGCATCATCCGCGCGGCCAGGGACGAAGGCATCGCCTCCGTGGCCGTCTACGCGGACCCGGACCGCGACGCCCTGCACGTGAAATTGGCGGACGAAGCGTACGCGCTGGGGGGCAATACGGCCGCGGAGTCGTACCTCGTGATGGACAAGTTGATCGAGGTCGCCAAGCAGTCGGGCGCTGACGCCATCCACCCCGGTTACGGCTTCCTCGCCGAAAACGCAGAGTTCGCGGCGAAGGTCATCGACGCCGGCATCACCTGGATCGGTCCCTCGCCGGAGGCCATTTCCGCCCTGGGCGACAAAGTGCAGGCCCGCCATATCGCGGAGAAGGTCGGCGCTCCCCTGGTTCCCGGCACCGCGGATCCCGTGGAGTCGGCCGACGAGATCCTCGCTTTCGCCAAGGAGCACGGCCTTCCCATCGCTATCAAGGCCGCTTACGGCGGCGGCGGGCGTGGCATCAAGGTAGCCCGGACAATCGAGGAAATTCCTGAACTTTTCGAGTCCGCAGTGCGCGAAGCTGTTGCCGCCTTTGGCCGCGGCGAGTGCTTCATCGAACGCTTCCTCGACTCCCCGCGGCACGTCGAGACCCAGTGCCTGGCCGACGCCTACGGCAACGTGGTTGTTGTTTCCACCCGCGACTGCTCGCTCCAGCGCCGGAACCAGAAGCTCGTGGAAGAGGCTCCGGCTCCATTCCTGACCGCAGAGCAGAACCAGCGCCTCTACGAGTCCTCCAAGGCCATCTTGAAGGAAGCCGGCTACCTGGGCGCCGGTACGTGTGAGTTCCTGGTGGGCCAGGACGGCATCATTTCCTTCCTCGAGGTCAACACGCGCCTCCAGGTGGAGCACTGTGTGTCCGAGGAAGTCACGGGCATCGACCTCGTCCGTGAACAGTTCCGCGTCGCCCGCGGCGAGGAACTCGGTTACGGCGACCCCGAGGTCCGCGGGCACTCCTTCGAGTTCCGTATTACCGGCGAAGACCCGGGACGGAACTTCATGCCGGCACCGGGCACCATCACCACTTTGAAGAACCCCACCGGTCCGGGCGTCCGCATCGACTCGGGTGTTGAACAGGGTGACGTCATCAGCGGGAACTTCGACTCGATGCTGTCCAAGCTGATCGTCACCGGCGCGAGCCGTGAGCAGGCCTTGCAGCGTTCGCGGCGGGCCCTGGAGGAGATGGTGGTCGAGGGCATCCCCACCGTCATTCCGTTCGACCTCGCCGTCGTGAGCGATCCCGCTTTCGCTCCCGCGGAGGGTCCGTTCAAGGTGCACACCCGCTGGATCGAAACCGAATTCACCACGGTCATCCCCGCGTGGACGCCCAACGGAACCGCACCGGAGGCTCCCGACGCCGGAGAGCGGCAACGCGTTGTCGTCGAGGTCGGCGGCAAGCGGCTGGAAGTCGTGCTTCCCGCGACGCTCGGAACGGTTTCCGTGGGCGGAGGCTCAGCCTCGAAGGGCGGAGCCAAGACCAAGAAGCGCTCCCGCTCGGCAGGTGCCGCCGCCGCCACGGCGGGCGGCAACGCGTTGACGTCGCCCATGCAGGGCACGATCGTCAAGGTGGCAGTGTCCGACGGCGACGTGGTTGCCGAAGGCGACCTGATCGTAGTGCTCGAGGCCATGAAGATGGAGCAACCCCTGACCGCGCACAAAGCGGGTACCGTCCATGGCCTGCTAGCCAACCCGGGCGAAACCGTTTCTGCCGGCGCCGTGATCGCGACGATCGAGGACTAGGCAGACTCAAATGGCTCCGGCCCCGCAACAGTGGTGCGGGGCCGGAGCCATTTAACGCGAACCTGTTATTACAGGGTCAGGCCACGTTGTTCGCGTAATCGGCGTCCTTGGTTTCCTTGGTCAGGAACAAGGCGACGAGCGTCAGCACTGCCATGGCGCTGAGGTAGACACCAACGAGTACCGTGCTGCCCTTGGCCGCTTCCCACAGCCAGACTGCGATGAACGGAGCCACGGCCGCGCCGAGGATGCTGGAAAGGTTGTAGCTCACGGCAGAACCGGTGTAGCGCACGTTGGTGGGGAACAGTTCGGGAAGGAGCGCTCCCATGGGGCCGAACGTGAGGCCCATCAGGGTGAAGCCGATGATCAGCAGGGCCATGGTTCCGGCGAATCCGCCGCCGAACAGCGGGACGAACAGCAGACCGAACACCAGGATTCCGGCAGTCACGGCGAGGAGCATCTTGCGGCGGCCGAATTTTTCCGCGAGCGGACCGGCGGCGAGCGTGAAGATGCCGAAGAACACGACGCCGACAATCAGCATCCAGAGGAAGTCGTTGCGGGTGTAGCCAAGGCCGGGAACGAACGCAGCGGCGGCTGCGTCGGTCATCGGCTTGCCGGCCTTCGCAGCAGCGGCCTGTGCACCTGCGAGCGTCGGCTTGGTCCCGTAAGTCAAAGTGAAGGTGGTCATCAGGTAGAACAGCACGTAGGTGGCCAGCATGATGAAGGTGCCGAGGATCAGCGGGCGCCAGCTGGTCTTGAAGACGCGGCCGATGGGCAGCTTGGCCACTTCGTTGGATTCGATCACCTTCGTGAACGCGGGAGTTTCGATGAGCTTGAGCCGCACGTAGAGGCCAAGGATGACCATGACGGCGCTCAGCAGGAACGGCACGCGCCAGCCCCACGCCTGGAAGGCTTCAGGTGTCAAGGTGTAGCTGAAAACCAGGAAGATGATGTTGGCCAGGATGAAGCCGATGGGGGCGCCCAACTGCGGGAAAGTGCCGTAGATGGCGCGCTTGTTGGCGGGGGCGTTCTCCGTTGCCAGCAAGGCAGCGCCGCTCCACTCGCCGCCAAGTGCCAGGCCTTGCGCGAAGCGCAGGACCACCAGGAGCGTGGGAGCGAGGAACGTCCAGCCGGCGACTTGGGCCGTGGGAAGGCAGCCGATGAGGAAGGTGGCAATGCCCATGGTCAGCAATGAGGCGACCAGCGTCCCCTTGCGGCCGAACTTGTCACCGAAGTGGCCGAAGATGATCGAGCCAAGAGGGCGGGCGATGAATGCCACGCCGAACACTGCGAAGGAGCTCAACAGCTGGGTGGTCTCGTCCGCCGAGGGGAAGAAGAGCTTGGGAAAGACGAGTACGGCCGCGGTGGCGTAGACGTAGAAATCGTAGAACTCGATCGACGTGCCAATGAGGCTGGCGAAGATCACCCGTCCCCGCGAGTTCACCGGCTTGATTGACTCGCTTTCCTTGGATTCAGCGATGGAAGACATGTAAGAGAGTGCTTTCGTTCACGCCGGCCCGGCGTAGCTGAGCCTGCCGGCAAAAAATAATTGATAGTTCAATAATAATTGTGCTTATCCAGCAATTGGACAATCGGTTCCAGTATATGGACACTTCAAAATGTCTCATCCTGTGGTCCAGGCCACACCCAAAGTTCGCCGGCTCACTCCAGCCCACCATCGCCTCACGCACCGGTGACGTGCACCGATAGGCAAATGTCACAGCACGTTTACAAACAGCGCCGGTCCTCGAAACGAGCTGTCCATACCGTGTAAGTACATCGTCCCCACCAAGGAGGCAGTCCGTGACAGCTGATCGAGGCACCGAAATCCTCACCACCGAGCAGGCCCCCACTGCTCTCGTCCCCGAGCTCGAACACCGCCCTGGCCGCTGGATCGCCAACTGGGATGCAGAGAACAAGGAACAGTGGGAGGCCGCCGGCCGCTCCATCGCCAAGCGCAACCTGTACTGGTCCATCTTCGCCGAATTCCTCGGCTTCGTCGTCTGGCAGCTCTGGTCGATTGTGGTCGTCCAGCTTCCTGCCGCAGGCTTCAAGTTCGACACTAACCAGATTTTCTGGCTCATCTCCATCCCCAGCCTTGTCGGCGCCACCCTGCGTATCCCCTACACGTTCATGGTTCCCCGCTTCGGCGGCCGCAACTGGACCATCGTCTCCGCGCTGTTGCTGCTGATCCCGACGTCGGGCCTTGCGTATTGCGTCTCGAACCCTGCAACGCCGTTCGGCCTCATGCTGCTGGTAGCGGCGCTGGCAGGCTTCGGCGGCGGCAACTTCGCCAGCTCGATGGCGAACATCACCTTCTTCTACCCAGCCCGCGAAAAGGGTTGGGCGCTGGGACTCAACGCGGCCGGCGGAAACCTCGGTGCCGCCGTCGCGCAGTTGGTCGTCCCGATCGCCGTCACCCTCTTGGCCGCCGGTACCGTCAACCTGCCGATGGCGGGCCTCATCTGGATTCCGCTCATCCTCGTCGCCGCCTTCGGCGCCTTCAAGTACATGAACAACCTCACCAGCGCCAAGGGTGACGTGGCGGGCTCCATCGCCGCGCTCAAGGAACCGCACTTGTGGATCATGGCCTTCCTCTACATCGGCACCTTCGGTTCGTTCATCGGTTTCTCCGGCGTCTTCCCCAAGCTCATCAAGGACTACTTCCCGGCGTTCTCCGCCTTCCACGTCGGCGCGGTGGCCCTCTCACTCGCGTTCCTCGGCCCGCTGGTCGGCTCTTTGGCCCGCCCCTACGGCGGACGGATGGCGGACCGCATGGGCGGTGCCCGGATGACCGTCACCGCCTTCGCATCCATGGCCGTCATCACCCTCACCATGATCTGGACCCTTCCGCTCAAGAACTTCTGGCTCTTCCTGGTCCTGTTCCTGATGCTCTTCACGGCGAGTGGCTTTGGAAACGGCGCAACGTACCGCATGATCCCGGTCATCTTCGCGACGTCCAGCCGCGCCGCACGTTCCGGGGCAAAGCCGGCGGAGACCGCGCGGCTTGCCGCTTCCTCCCTCGGACTGATCTCAGCGATCGGCGCCTACGGCGGATTCGTCATCCCCCAGGTCCTGAACGCCTCCAGCGCTTCCGGCTCCTACACCCCCGCTTTCTACGGTTTCGTCTGCGCCTACGTGGTGATGCTGCTCGTCTGCTGGGGCTTCTACCTCCGCAAGGCCAACCGTCAAGCGATGGGACACATCTAATATGCCCAATGGCGCCAACACCCACTGCCCGTATTGCGCGCTGCAGTGCGCCATGAGCCTGACCCCGGCTGCCTCCGCGCAGCCGGGGTCCGGCCCCGCGCCCGCAGCCAAGGCACTTCCCGTCCTGGAAGTATCCGGGCGCGACTTCCCCACCAACCGGGGCGGGCTGTGCCGCAAGGGCTGGACATCGGCGTCGTTGTTGAACCACACAGGACGCGTCACCGAACCCCTGCTCAAGGGATCCGACGGCGTCCACCGGCCGGTCAGCTGGGACCAGGCCCTCATGCTGGTCACGGGAGCCGTCAAGCAGACCCGCGAGAAGTACGGGCCCGACGCTGTCGGCGTGTTCGGCGGCGGCGGACTGACCAATGAAAAGGCCTACCAGTTGGGCAAATTCGCCCGGCTTGCGCTCGGGACCTCGCGGATCGACTACAACGGCCGGTTCTGCATGTCCTCGGCCGCGGCAGCCGGGAACCGGGCGTTCGGCGTGGACCGCGGGCTCCCGTTCCCTGTCGAGGACCTCGACACGGCCAGCGTGATTTTCCTCCTCGGCTCAAACGTGGCCGAGACCATGCCGCCGTTCGTGCAACACCTCAAGGGCGCCCGCGATTCGGGCGGGTTGATCGTTGCCGATCCACGACGTTCAGCAACCGCGGCGTTCACCGGCGACGGCGGCGGCATCCACCTGCAGCCCACCCCTGGCACAGACCTTGCCTTGATCCTCGGCATCTCGCACGTGGTGGTCCACGAAGGACTTGCCGACCTCAGCTACCTCGAGGAACGCACCAGCGGTTACACGGCGATCGTCCGCAGCCTGGCCGGGTTCTGGCCCGAGCGAGTCCAGTCGATCACGGGCGTCCCCGCCACCCTCATCCGCGAAACGGCACGCCGCCTCGCCCACGGTGCCCGCAACGGCGGAAGCTACATCCTGACCGGCAGGGGCGTCGAACAGCACGTGGACGGCACGGACACCGCCACGGCGGCCATCAACCTCAGCCTCCTCCTCGGCCTTCCAGGATCCTCCCGCAGCGGCTACGGCACCCTGACGGGCCAAGGAAACGGCCAGGGCGGCCGCGAGCACGGCCAAAAGGCAGACCAGCTGCCCGGCTACCGCAAAATCACCGACCCCGCCGCCCGCGCCCATGTTGCCGCGGTGTGGGGCGTCGACGAAAGCCTCATCCCGGGTCCCGGACTTCCGGCGGTGGAACTGTTGAAGTCGTTGGGAAAGCCCGACGGCGTCCGTTGCCTTTTCGTGCACGGCGCCAATGTGGCGGTCTCGGCACCCGACGCCAACGCCGTGATCGCCGGACTGCGCAGCCTGGACTTCCTGGTAGTGTGCGACTTTTTCCTGTCCGAAACGGCGCTCGAAGCAGACCTTGTCCTCCCGGTCACGCAATGGGCCGAGGAGGAAGGCACGCTCACCAACCTTGAGGGCAGGGTCCTCCGCCGCCGGAAGGCCCTCACTCCCCCGGCCGGCGTCCGTAGCGAATTGTGGCTCATGGCACGACTCGCGGAATTGCTCGACGCCCCCTCGACCTTCAGCGACGATCCCGAGACGGTCTTTGAAGAACTACGGCTGGCCTCGTCCGGCGGCCTGGCCGACTATTCGGGCATCGACTACGCCATGCTCGACCGCGGAGACGCCGCATACTGGCCCTACCCGGCCGGAAGTTCGGGAACCCCGCGCCTCTTCCTGGAAGGTTTCGCCCACGCCGACCGCCGCGCGGTGATGGTTCCGGTGGTTCCGGGCAAACGCCCGGCGGGCTCCGCCGTCGTACTCTCCGATGCGCAACCGTTGACGCTGGTGACGGGACGCTTGCTGGAGCACTACCAGTCCGGCGCCCAGACGAGGCGGGTGGCCGAGCTCGACGCGGCCCAGCCGGAAGCGCTCCTGCAGATCCATCCGTCGACGGCGGCCGCGAGGGGCATCTCGCGAGGCGACTTCGCGGTGATTTCCAATGATCGCGGCGAAGTCCTCTGCAAGGTTGAGCTGAGCAACACCATTCGAACCGACACCGTCTTCCTGCCCTTCCATTTCCCCGGAGCGGGCAGCGCCAACCGGCTCACGGAAGCGGCAACGGATCCTGTCTCGGGCATGCCGGAATTCAAATCCAGCAAGGTCCGGGTGCGGAAGGCAATAGCAATCAAGGAGGCCTCGTGAGCGAGCGCATTGTGGTGGTGGGGTTTGGTCCCGTGGCGGCCCGGCTCGTCGAGGAATTGGTGCCGGCAGTGCGTAGCGGACTCGTCCAGCTGCTCGTCGTCGGGCAGGAAACCGAAGCCGCGTACAACCGCGTCATGGTCGCCGAACTCGGGGTTGGACGAACCACCGCCGAGGCCCTCGCCATGGCGGACATGGACGGGCTCGCCGCGGCGGGCGTCGAGGTCAGGCTGGGAGTCACAGTCAAGCGGATCGACCGGGCCCGGCAGGAAGTGGTGCTCTCCGACGGGACCAGGCCCGGCTACGACCGCCTGGTGTTCGCCACCGGCTCCCGGCCGGTCATCCCCAACCTCACGGGCATCAACCCGGACCCCGCCCATCCCGTGCTTCCTGCCGGTGTCACCGCCCTCCGGGATCTTCGCGATGCCGCGCAACTACGCGCCGCGGTGACTGCCGGAAAACGAGTCATTGTCCTGGGCGGCGGCGTTCTTGGCCTTGAGACCGCACTGGCCGCCGCCGAAGAGGGTGCCCGGACCACCGTGGTACACAACGGTTCGTTTCCCCTGGGCCGCAACATCGACCGCGGCGGCGGAGCCGTTCTCGCGGCGAACCTGCGAAGCGCCGGCATCAGAATGGTGGGGAACGCCCGCTCCACGGCCGTGGAGCACAACGGGCCCGACGGCGCGTTTTCCGCGCTCGTGCTGAGTGACGGATCGCGGATTGAAGGCGACCTGTTGGTCCTGTCGTGCGGTGTGCGGCCCCGGATCGAACTGGCCGAGGGCTGTGGCCTCCCGGCTGCCACCGGAATCCTGGTGGACCACCGCCTGCGCACGTACCACGAGCCGCACATGTTCGCGATCGGAGACTGTGCCGAAGTCCGGTGTGCCGACGTCGACTGCCTTGAATGCCCGCACGCTCCGGGACCCTCCGGCCTGGTTGGCCCGGGGTGGAGGCAAGCCGAATGGCTCGCCGAATACTTGGTGCTCCTTGCCGAGGGCGGACAGGATGCAGCGGATGCGCATGTTCCCCTGCCGCAGGAGAAGCCCGGCGTGGTGGTCTTGAAAGCACGCGGCATCAACCTGGCCGTCGCCGGAGACAATGCCGCAGAACCGTGGGATGAGGAAGTGCTCACCGCTGGCGTTTCCGAAGGGAAGCCGCGCCGCCAGGTTGCCCAGTGGGCCGATCCCGAGCACGGCCGCTACGTCAAGATGACCACCCGCGGTGGTGCGCTGGAAGGACTCGTGACCGTGGGCATGCCCCGAACGGCGGCAGAGCTTGTGATGCTGTTCGAGCGCGGATCCGAACTGCCCGCCGACCGTTCCCTGCTCCTGCGCCTCGACGGTCCGGACCAACTGGATTCCCCTGGAGCACAGGATGATCCTCAGCGGACAGTGTGCCGCTGCGCGGGTGTCAGCGGTGGGAGCATCGAGGAAGCCGTGCTGGATGGCTGCTCTTCCGTACCCGAGGTTTCCAAGGCCACACGGGCGGGGACCGGCTGCGGGGGCTGCCACAGCGACATCAAAGCGCTGATCGAAAAGCACTTTCAAGGGGTAGCTGCGTAGGGGCTGGGGCGAGGCTTGCTGGCTCGCTGGTGACGCGCATCCGGCCTCACGACGCGGAGAATGCCTTTCGCGCCAGGAATACCTAGGTCGAAAGTCATTTTCTGCGTCGCAGGCCAAGACCCGCGTCACCAACCCCGCAGGGAAGCTACATGTGCACGTGCAGGCGGCGCGCCGCTTCGGAGATGGATCCGGTCAGCGAAGGGTACACGGTGAAAGTGCTCGCGACGTCGTCGACGTGCAGTTTCTGCGTGACGGCAACGGAAATGGGGAAGATGAGCTCCGAAGCGTTGGGGCCGACCACGACGCCGCCGATCACCGTGCCGGAGCCTTTGCGGGCGATGATCTTGACGAAGCCGTCCTTGCTGTTGCGCATCTTGGCGCGGGCATTGCTGAGCAGGGACAACATCACCACATCGCCCTGGTACTTGCCCGATTCGAGGTCCGCCTCGGACACGCCGACCGACGCAATCTCGGGTGAAGTGAAGATGTTGGAAGCGACTTGGTGCAGCTTGAGCGGCATGACGCCGTCGCCGAGGAAGTGGGCGACCGCGATGCGGCCCTGCATGGCTGCCACCGAGGCCAAGGCCAGGACGCCCGTGCAGTCGCCGGCCGCGTAGATGTTGGGAGCGGTGGTGCGGGAGACGCCGTCCACCTTGATGTGCCCGGACTCGGACACCGCGACGCCGGCTTCCTCCAGCCCGATGCCTGCGGTGTTGGGGATGGAGCCCACGCACACGAGGCAGTGGCTGCCTGTGACCGTGGTTCCGTCGCCCAACGTGACCATGACCCCGGTTTCGGTGCGTTCCACCGCCTGGGCACGCGAGCGGGACAGCACCCGGACCCCACGGCGTTTGAAGACGCCTTCAAGGACCTGCGCAGCATCGGTGTCCTCGCCCGGCAGCACCTGGTCGCGGCTCGAGATCAGGGTGACGTTGGAGCCAAGGCCGTTGTAGGCAGAAGCGAACTCGGCGCCCGTGACGCCGGAACCCACAACGATCAGCTCTTCGGGAAGCTCTTCGAGGTTGTAAAGCTGTGCCCAGTTGAGGATGCGTTCGCCGTCGGGCTTGGCGGTGGGCAGCTCGCGGGGGTGCGCGCCGACGGCAAGGAGGATGGCGTCCGCGGTAACGGTCTTGATGCCGTCGGAGGTGAGCACTTCGATGGTGTGGTTGTCCAGGAGCTTGCCGGAACCCATGAGGATCTCGACGCCGAGGTGTTCGAGGCCCACCCGGATATCGTCGGACTGTTCCCGGGCAAGGTGCAGGACGCGGTCGTTGATGTGGCCGAGGTCCGCGCGCATGCCCGGCGCCACATCGGAGCCGCCGACGGCGAACTTGACTCCCAGCTCCCCCGCCTCGCCCACACGGGTCATGAGGTCCGCCGTCGCGATCAGGGTTTTGGACGGGACGACGTCGGTGAGGACGGCTGAGCCGCCGAGTCCGGCCCGCTCGATGATGGTGACCCGCGCGCCCAGGGAGGCCGCGACCATGGCCGCTTCGTATCCGCCTGGACCTCCGCCCAGGATCGCGATTCGGGGGGAGCTGAAGTCAGGATGCGTGGTCACAATGATCAATTGTTACTTAATGCCGCAAACGCTGCCACTAAGCCCCACCTGAGGAGGTCTTGGCACGATAGCTTGTACTAGTGAGTAACGCTGAGCTGATCAACAAAGACCCCTTCGAAGCAGCCCGGACTGCCGCCGACTACATTGCCGCCGAAACCGGCGTCGAATCCCACGACGTCGCCCTTGTGCTCGGTTCCGGCTGGGGTGCCGCGGCGGACCTCATCGGCAGCACGACGGCGACACTCACCGCTGCGGAAGTCCCCGGCTTCTCCGCCCCGGCAGTCGAGGGCCACGTGGGAACCATCCGCTCCGTGCTGACGACGGAGGGGAAGCGTGCCCTGGTCCTTGGCGCACGCACCCACTATTACGAAGGAAAAGGCGTGCGAGCCGTGGTCCATGGAGTACGCACGGCAGCCGCGGCGGGATGCAAGACCCTGGTGGTGACCAATGGTTGTGGCGGCCTGAACGAGGCTTGGAGCCCGGGCACCCCGGTATTGATCAGCGACCACATCAACCTGACGGCGACGTCGCCGCTCGAAGGCGCCACGTTCGTCGACCTCACCGATTTGTATTCTTCGCGCATCCGCGGCTTGGCCCGCGAGGTGGATCCGACGCTCGACGAAGGTGTCTACGCACAGTTCACGGGACCGCATTACGAGACCCCCGCCGAGATCCAGTACGCCAAGCGCATCGGTGCCGACCTCGTGGGCATGTCCACCGCGTTGGAGGCGATCGCCGCCAGGCACGCGGGCATGGAGGTCTTCGGGATTTCCCTCGTGACCAACCTCGCCGCCGGCATCAGCCCGGTCCCGCTGAGCCACCAGGAAGTCATCGAGGCGGGCGAGGCGGCAAGCGCACGCATTTCGCGGCTCTTGGCGGATATCATCGCTAAGCTCTGAGGTAACCTTTGGCCATATTTTGAGTTCCTCCGAATATCGCCCTGCACCGCTGGTACCATCGCTGCAAGCCACATGATGTGACGCCCGACACTAGCCCGACTACCTGGAAAGGATCGCCGATGAAGACGCGTGCTTCTTTTCGGCTGTTCCGGACCGGGTTGATCGGCGCCGTTGTCCTCGGCTTGTCCGCCGGTGGCCACCTCGCCGCGGGCGGTCGCTTGCCCGAGCCCGCGGTGCTCGCAGCACTTTGCGCGTTGACGATGGTTCCCGTGGCCGTCCTCACCCGGTTCCGCTTGTCGTTTCCCGTCCTCCTGGCCTTGCTTGGAGCCGGGCAGGCCTGGCTTCACTGGTCCTTCGACGCCTTTTCCACCATGTCGATGCCGTCATCAGCCACCATGGCCGCGGCTTCGGTGCACGGCGGGCACACGTCGGCGTCCCTCATCGCAGGTTCGCTTGAAGCAGTGTTCCCATCCCATGGAGTGGACGACGGCGGCCTCATGTTGGCGGCACACGCCGCCGCAACGCTCGGCACGGCTTTGGTGCTGGCCCGGGGCGAACGCGCCCTGTGGGCCGTGGCCCATTGGTTACGGCCGCTGGTGCAACTTCCCGAGCCGTGCCGCCTTGGCCCGGTCGAACGCCGTGCCGTTTTCCTGGCTTCGTACATCATCCCCGCCAGCCGGTTGGGGTTGCAGCTGCCTTCCCGCCGGGGACCTCCGGCGATGATCGCCGCCGCCTGAACGCAGCCCCTTTCACCTGACTCGGGACCAAGACGGGCGGCCATCACGCCTCACGGGTGCGCTACGCGCTCCCGCCCTTGACAGTCCCCATTTTGTGAAAGGCACTCCTGCCATGAAAACCGTAACCAGCCGTACCCTCAAGACCACCTCAGCCGCCCTCATGGCCGCCGGCATGCTCGCGTTCGGCGTCTCTGCCGCCTCGGCCCACGTGACCGTCGACCCCGATGACCCAGCAGCCGGTGGATACACGCACCTGACCTTCAACATGCCCAACGAGTCCGCCACGGCCAAGAGCAACAAGCTCGAGGTATCCCTGCCGGCGGATTCACCCTTCAACTCGGTGTCCGTCAAGCCCATCGAGGGCTGGACGTCCGAGCTTGTCACCACGACGCTCCCCAAGCCGGTCACGGTCAACGGAGCCACCGTCACGAAGGCCGTGACCTCCGTAGTCTGGACCGCCGACGCGGCCCACGAAATCGGCCAGAACCAATACCAATCGTTCTCCATCTCGGTGGGCGTCCTCCCGAAGGAAGGCACCACCATCTCCATGCCGGCCACCCAGACGTACACGGACGGCACCGTCGTCAAGTGGGACGAGAAGGCAGTCGATGGCCAGCCCGAGCCCGAGCACCCCGCGCCCTCCTTCGTGACCACCGCGGAGGACGCTCCGACGTCGGATTCTCCGAGCGCCACCGCGGCTCCCGCGGCCGCCCCGGCAGCCTCGTCGTCGAATGACGCCGGCTCGACGGCGGGCTGGTTCGGACTCGCAGCCGGCCTGGTGGGCCTCGCCGCGGGCGTGACCGCCTTGGCTCGCACGCGACCGGCCGCCGGAAAGGCCGGAGCGAACGCTGGAACCGCTGCGCCCAACGCCGCCCCCAAGGAACCGTCGGCCAAGTAGCCGCGAGGACCAACCTCTTCCATTTCACAGGAGCCCACGCCGTCGATTCGGCGTGGGTCCCTTTGGCCTACCCTGCAGCCTCCCGCGAGGCGGTTGAGGCTGCCCTTTACTGTGAAAGATCAACGATGACTCTCTTGACTGACCGTCCTGCGCAAGGGCAGGACGGACCTCCATCACTACGTCCCGATTCGCCGTCGACGGCTGCCACTGGCTGGTTCCGCGCCTTCTTGCTCCGGGTGCATTTCTACGCCGGCATCCTTGCCGCTCCGTTCCTGCTCGTCGCAGCGGTGACCGGCGGCTTGTACGCCATGACACCGCAACTGGAACAAGTGATCTACGACCACGAACTACACGTTCCCGCTGTCGCGCATCCACTACCGCTCTCGTCCCAGGTCCAGGCTGCGACAAGCCGCGTCGGCGGGGCCACGCCGGTGTCGGTCCGGCCGGCGCCCGGCCCGGAAGACACCACCCGGGTGCTCTTCGCCGATCCCACCCTGGGCGAGTCCCAATATCGGACGCTGTTCGTCGACCCCGGGACTGGCGAGATCCGCGGCGACCTCCCCACCTACGGAAGCAGCGGCGCCATGCCGCTGCGGACCTTCATCGACAACCTCCACCGCTCCCTGAACCTCGGCGAGCCGGGCCGCATTTACAGCGAACTCGCGGCGTCCTGGCTCTGGGTAGTCGCCTTGGGCGGCTTGGTCCTGTGGGTGGACAGGGTACGACGGCGGCGGGCCGGCAAGGCGCCGAAGAGGCCGGAGTCGCGCCGGGCGAGGACCGTGTGGCTTCACGGAACCGTGGGCACAGTGTTGCTCGCCGCGTTCGTGTTCCTCTCAGCGACGGGCCTGACGTGGTCCGGACAAGCGGGCGCCAACATCGGCACCCTGCGCACGGCCTTGGGGTGGGACACGCCTACCGTCTCCACGGCGCTGAGCGGTCCTCCAACAGTGTCCTCGGGTGAACACGCCGGCCATGGCGGTTCGCCGTCCTCGTCCGCGGCCATCGACCCTGCCGCGTATGACACCGTCCTGAAGATCGCCCGGGCGGACATCATCTCGGCGCCCATGGTCGATATCAAGCCTCCCGCCAAACCGGGCAAGGCTTGGACTGTCACTGAAGCGGGCCGGGAATGGCCTGGAACCGCCAGCGCCGTCGCCGTCGATCCCGCCTCGGGCACCGTCACCAGCCGCGCGGACTTCAACCAAACCAGCCTCGCGGCGAAGCTGACCCGCTGGACGATCGCGGCGCACATGGGCCTGCTCTTCGGGCTGCCTAACCAACTGGCCCTCCTCGCGGTAGCAGTGGGCCTCACTGCGATGGTGGTTTGGGGCTATGTGATGTGGTGGCGGCGCCGTCCGACCCGCGGGAGCGCGTGGGCCTTCGGCCGTCCGGCTCCGCGCGGCGCGTTCCTTCGCGGGCACTGGGCCGGCGTCCTCGCGGCCATCACGGCAATGGTGGTCCTTGGCTTCTTCCTGCCGGTGTTCGGCTGGTCGCTCCTGGCGTTCGTGATCCTTGACACCGCTGTCGGTGCCATGAAACGACGCGGAGCGCGCCTCAACCAGGCAACCTGACCGGCCGGGTTAGCCGGATGACCGGGTCGAGGACTGTGACGGCTGACACAGTCCTCGACTCGGCATCGATGCCCAATGACGATAGTTTTATCCCTATGACATCAAGCGATGCCGAAACTGAAAAGCTGATTGCAGAGGCCACCGAATGGGCTGCCCAGGATCCGGATCCGGTCACGGCTGCGGCCCTTACCGAACTCACCAGCCTCGCCTCCAGGGGTGTCGCGGCTGCGCGCCAACAGCTTGAGGACAGCTTCAACGGAACCCTCCAGTTCGGCACGGCGGGACTGCGCGCCGCCCTCGGCCCCGGACCCAACAGGATGAACCGCGTGGTGGTGCGGCGTGCGGCGGCCGGCTTGGCGGCGTTCCTCAACGAAGCAGTAGGCGCGGCATCTCCCGGAACCCGGCCACGCGCCGTCGTCGGCTTTGATGCGAGGCACAACTCGGACATTTTCGCGAACGAATCGGCAGCCATCCTCACGGCAGCCGGAATCGAGACGTTCCTGATGCCATCCGCACTCCCCACCCCGCTGCTCGCCTACGCCGTCCGCGCCCTCGATTGCGACGGCGGCGTCATGGTGACTGCGAGCCACAACCCTCCGCAAGACAATGGATACAAGGTGTACCTGGGCGGCCGCGCAGTGGAAGAAAGCGGGAAGGGTTCCCAAATCGTGTCACCCGACGATGCCCGGATCGCCGCGGCCATCGCGGCAGTGGGCCCTTTGGAGTCCATCGCCCTTGCGGAATCGGGGTGGACCGTGCTTTCCGATTCCATCAGGAAAGACTACGAGGCCGCCATCGCGGGCCTCGCCGACACCGCGAAATTCCCCGCGCGGGACGTGAAGATCGTGCTGACGCCCATGCACGGCGTGGGCGGCGAAACGGCCGTGTCTGTGCTGGAAGCCGCGGGTTTCAAAGACGTCACCTTGGTGGAGGAACAAGCAACGCCGGATCCGGATTTTCCCACCGTCAGCTTCCCCAACCCCGAAGAACCCGGTGCGTTGGACCTGGCCCTTGAAGCCGCCGCCCGTACAGGTGCGGACATCGTGCTGGCCAACGACCCCGACGCCGACCGGGCGGCTGTGGCGGCGCAGGACCCCGATTCTGGGGCATGGCGGATGCTGCGCGGCGACGAGGTGGGAGCATTGCTTGGCGCGCATGCCGTGGCCCGGCACGCCGCCGGCGAAGCCGGCCAAACCGATGTAACCCCGGGCCTCGCGCCCAGGAAGGGTGTTTTCGCCAATTCCATCGTCTCCTCCAGGCTCCTCTCCCGCATTGCCGCGGGCGCCGGCTTTGCCCATGAGGAAACCCTGACCGGATTCAAGTGGATTTCTCGGGTTCCCGGACTCGTCTACGGTTACGAAGAGGCCTTGGGATACTGCGTCGCCCCGGACTTGGTGAGGGACAAAGACGGCATCTCCGCTTCCTTGCTCATCGCCGAACTCGCCGCTGCGGCCAAGGCCGAAGGGAAGACGATCTTCGACACCCTGGACGAGATCTACCTCGTGCACGGCCTGCACGCGAGCGACCAACTCAGCATCCGGGTGGCGGACCTTGGCTTGCTGGACGCCATGATGAACCGGCTCCGGGCAGATCCTCCCGAGTCTTTCGGCGGGTCCGCGATCGAGGCCGTGACCGACCTGGCGGAGGGAAGCGGGCACCTCCCGCCAACGGACGGGCTCCTCTACTTGACCCGGGACCAGAGCCGCGTCATCATCCGGCCGAGCGGCACGGAGCCAAAGCTGAAGTGCTACCTCGAAGTCATCAAACCGGTGGGTTCCGCGGCCGAGCTCGCGGAAACCCGGAGTGCGGCGCGGACCACGCTGGACCACATCCTGGCCGACGTGCGCGAGGCTTTGGGGCTCTGAAAGCAATGTGTCCGGCTCGTAAAAGAGTCCTCACACGCTGGGAAATCTAATCGTGACCCAGAAGTTAAAGTCACGAAACAAACGGGAAACTGAGGTGAAACTGCCCCTTCGTACGCTGAAGTGACAAGTTGCGGAGCACGTTCTGCGGCGTACGCGAAAGGCCACCAGTGACCGGACACACATCCATCCCAGACAACCAGCGCCGTATTGTCGTCGCCGGTGGAGGCCCAGCCGCCCACCGTTTTGCCGACGCAATGCACACCCGCGGTCTTGAGGGCTGGCACGTGACGGTCCTGACGGAAGAGGCACACCTCCCCTACGACCGCGTCGCGTTGAGCAAGGCCCTCACGCAGACGGACCACGACCTCACTTTGGGCGACATGTCCATGTGGGACCACGCTTCGCTGGACCTGCGCACCGGTGAGCGCGTCACCAAGATCAACACTGGTGAGAAGACAGTGGAAACGTCCGCTGGAAACAGCTACGCCTATGACCACCTGGTCGTCGCCACGGGTTCCGACGCCGCGCAACTTCCCTTCCCGGGCAGCGAACTCGCCCATGTGTACCGGACGCTGGAAGACGTGTGGGGCATCAACAAAGCCGTTGCCGAACTCACCGAAAGGCTCGGTCGTCCGGCGAAGACGGTCACCATCGGTGGCGGGCTCCTTGGCCTCGAAGCGGCGGCAGGCACCGTGGAACTCGGCGCCGAAGCCGCGGTCATCAACGGCTCCCGCTGGCTCATGAACGCCCAGTTGGACGAAGGCGCGGGCCAGGCGCTTGGCAGGCTCGTCAGGGCGAAGGGGCTCGAGGTCCTGACCGGCACCTACCCTGCCGAAGTGCTTTCCGACGACGACGGCCAGGTCACCGGCGTCCTGATGAAGGACGGGCGGACCATCCCGGCCGACATGGTCATCGCATCGATCGGCATCCGTCCGCGCGATGAACTCTTCCGCGCACCGGAAGGCGAGGTATCCCTGTTCGAACTGGGCGAAAAGGGCGGAGTGGTCATCAATGACCACTGTGCGACGTCTGTCCCCGGGGTGTGGGCGATTGGTGAGGTGGCGAACTTCGGCGGGATGTGCCTGGGCCTGGTGGCCCCGGCGAACACGATGGCCGAGATCGTCGCGGACCGCCTGCACGGCGGGGAAGCGACCTTCCCGGGCTTTGACACCGCCACCAAGCTCAAGCTCTCCGGCGTGGACGTGGCCAGCTTCGGGGACGCGTTCGCCAAGACCGAACACGCCCTGGAAATCGTCTACGCCGACCCCGCCCGCGGCGTCTACCAGAAAATCGTCACCACCGACGACGCCAAGACCCTCCTGGGCGGCATCTTCGTCGGCGACGCCACCCCGTACATGAGCCTGCGCCCGCTCCTGGGCCGGGAACTCCCGGCCGAACCCGGCGCGTACCTCACCGCCGCCGGCGGCGGGGACGCCCCCGAAACCGAACTGCCCGACGACGCGATCCTGTGCTCGTGCAACAACGTCGCCGCCGGGTCCATCCGGGACGCGATCAACGGCTGCGGGTCCTGCGAGGGCAACGCCCCGGTGCGGGAACTGGGCGAACTGAAGGCCTGCTCCCGGGCCGGGACCCAGTGCGGGTCCTGCGTGCCGATGCTCAAGAAGCTCCTCGAAGGGGAACTGAAGAAGTCCGGCATCGAGGTCTCCAAGGCCCTGTGCGAACACTTCGCGCTCTCCCGCCAGGAACTCTTCGACGCCATCCGCGTCCTGGAACTGGACTCCTTCGAAGAGATCCTGGCCAAATACGGCACCGGTGCCGGCTGCGACATCTGCAAACCCACCATCGCCTCCATCCTCGCTTCGCAGAACAGCGAATACGTCCTCGGCGCCGGGCGCGGCACCTTGCAGGACACCAACGACCGCGCCCTGGCCAACATGCAAAAAGACGGGACCTACTCGGTGGTCCCCCGCATCGCCGGCGGTGAAATCACCCCCAAGGGTTTGGGCGTGATTGCAGCGGTGGCCGAAAAGTACGGGCTGTACACGAAGATCACGGGTGGTCAGCGCATCGACATGTTCGGTGCCCGCCTGGAGCAACTTCCGGACATCTGGAAGGAATTGGTCGATGCCGGGTTCGAGTCCGGCCAGGCATACGGCAAGAGCCTGCGCACGGTGAAATCCTGCGTCGGTTCCACCTGGTGCCGCTACGGTGTCCAGGATTCCGTGGCGATGGCCATCAACCTGGAGCTGCGGTACCGCGGGCTGCGGAGCCCGCACAAGCTGAAGATGGGCGTTTCCGGCTGCGCCCGCGAATGCGCCGAAGCCCGGGGCAAGGACGTCGGCGTGATCGCCACAGACAAGGGCTGGAACCTCTACGTGGGCGGCAATGGCGGCTTCCAGCCCGCCCACGCCCAACTCCTCGCCCAGGACCTCGATGACGACACCCTCATCGCCTACATCGACCGTTACCTGATGTACTACATCCGCACCGCCGACCGGCTGCAGCGCACCGCGCGCTGGCAGGAAGAGCTCGACGGCGGCCTGCAGCATGTGCAGGACGTGGTGGTCAACGATTCCCTCGGCATCGCCGCGGACCTCGAAGCCGCCATGGCTCGCCACATCGACACGTACCAGGACGAATGGGCGGAGACCCTCAAGGATCCGGAGCGCCTCCGCCGCTTCCGTTCCTTCGTCAACGCTCCCGACCAGAAGGACGATGCCATCGCCTTCGTTCCCGAACGCGGCCAGATCCGCCCTGCCACCCGGGAGGAAAAAGGCAGCGTCCTGATCTCCTCCGCCGCCATCCCCGTCCGTTCCGGCCTTGACTCCGCAGGTGAAGGGAAATGACCACCATGCAGCTCACCATCGACCTCACGGGCCGCGATGTCCTCGTCCTCGGCTCGGCAACGGCAGCCCGCCAAGCGCTCCGCCGCTATGAAGCCGCGGGCGCGGTCGTCTACCGCTTGAGCTCCCCGGAGGGACTTGAGTCCGACGGCCCGTTGCCCGAGAACCCCTTCCTGGTTGCCGCCGTCGACGACGGCCAGCCCGGCTGGGAGCCCCTGCTCCAGCGCTGCCGGGACGCCGGAATACCGGTCGCCACTGAACCCGCCGCCGGGCCGGCAGGACACGTCACCCTCATCGGCGGCGGCCCTGGCACTCCGGATCTCCTGACGGCCGGGGCGCTTGCCGCACTGCGCGATGCCGACGTCGTCTTCTACGACCGCCTCGCCCCCTACCAGGAGCTGCCTGCATTAACCTCCGCGGAACTCATCGACGTCGGCAAGCGTCCCGGCCACCACAAGGTCGCCCAAGGCGATATCGAACAATTGATGGTGGACGCCGCCCTCGCGGGCAAGAACGTGGCGCGGCTCAAAGGCGGCGATCCTTATGTCTTCGGCCGCGGCGGGGAGGAAGTCGCCGCTTGCGTGGCCGCCAACGTTCCCGTGAAGGTCATTTCCGGCGTCACGAGCGCCATCTCGGTCCCCGCGGCCGCCGGCATCCCGGTCACCCACCGCGAAGTCAGCCACCTGTTCACCGTCGTCTCCGGCCATGCGCCTTTGACGGAGAAGGAACACACGCATCTTGCGGGCCTCGGCGGCACTATCGTGGTCCTTATGGGCATCGGCACCCTCCCGCAATTGGTTGCCGGCCTGAGCCGGGCCGGGATGGACCCCGCGATGCCCATGGCCGTCGTCGAACGCGGTTACCGCCCGGGGCAACGCACCACCATCGCCGATCTCGGTACTATCGTCAACGCGGCCTCCGGCTGCTCCAACCCGGCTGTCTTGGTCATCGGCGAGGTGGTCCGGGTGGCTGAAGCCAACCGTAATCAAGCCGAATCCACCGCAGAACTAGACCGCCTCGCGGCTTCGCTCCTTGAAGCCTGAAGGGACCCCCATGCCCACCCTGAATGCCCTTGAGCCAGTCGACGCCGGCTCGCCATCGGCCACGCCCGGCCCCAACGAAGAGGCGCCGCTTGACGGTTTCCGGATCGGCGTGACTTCCCACCGACGTTCGAGCGACCTCATTGAAGCGCTCGAACGGCGCGGCGCCTCAGTGCTGCATGCCCCCGCCCTGAAGATCGCTCCCGTGCAGGAAGACCTCCTGCTCATCGAGGACACCCGGAAAATCATCGAAGCCAAGCCGGATATCTGCGTCGCCACCACGGCGTACGGCATGCGTCGCTGGTGCGAAGCGGCTGATTCCTTCGGCATCGGGGAACAGCTCCTCGAGGTCCTCGGAGCCTGCCGGATGTTCGTGCGGGGACCGAAGGCCCGGGGTGCCGTCCGCGCGGCCGGCCTCGCCGACGTCGGGATCAGCAGCGACGAGACCACCGCCACGCTCGTGGACATGCTTCTCCACGAAGGCGTGCGGGGGAAGACCGTTGCCGTGCAGCTCCACGGGTACACCGACGTGCGGCAGCTGGAGCGGCTCCGCATGTCCGGCGCGACCGTCCTCACCGTCACCCCGTACCGCTGGGTCAAGCCCGACGGCGAGGACAAGCTTCCGCGCCTCATCGAGGCGGTGTGCAGTGGAGACTTGGATGTGCTCACCTTCACGAGCGCGCCCGCGGTGGACGCCATGTGGAGCACGGCCCACGAGATGGGCATGTACCGCCAACTGATCGAGGCGCTCAAGACCCAGGTGACGGTTGCCGCCGTCGGGCCCGTTACCGCCCAGCCGCTGGTCGACGCCGGACTGTCGCCGCTGATCCCGGACCGGTACCGTATGGGTGCCTTGATCCGCCTGGTCACCGAACATTTGTCCCTGAACCATGTGCGCCGGCTTGAGACGCCCGCAGGAAATATCGAACTGCGTGGCCGTTGCCTGCGGATCGACGGCAACGTGGTGGAACTGGCCCCTGCTCCGCTGCTCCTGCTGCGCGCCCTCCTCGGGGCGGGTGGCGCGGTATTGTCGCGCGAGGCACTTTCGGACCTGCTGGAGCTGCGCGGATCCGTCCACGCCCTCGACATGACTGTGAGCCGCCTGCGGTCCTCGTTGCCTGACGGGAAACTTGTGGAAACCGTGGTGAAGCGGGGTTACCGCATTCGTGTCTAACGTGATCCAACTCATTACCACCGGGTAACCAGCAGGGAACGGACGCCCGCTGTCCCGCAACAACGGGGAAACACGGCCGAAAAACCGTTGGCCTACGCTGGGCAACAGCACTACCTCAGCGAAGGGAACATCATGCCCATCACCCCGCCTGCGAACCCAATCCACCTCGTCATCGTCGGGGCCGGACCCGCGGCCCAGTCGCTCATCCGGCAATTCACCATGCGAGGCCTTACGGCGCCCGATGCACCACACGGCGTCCACGAACCGGTGTTCGCCATCACCATCCTGAGCAACCGGGACGATTGCCCGGAAGCCCTCCTCAGCCTGGCAGCCACCCCCGGCATGTCCATCCGTTTCGGTCAGGCCGCAGCGTTCATCGATGCGGAGGCCCGCACAGTGACCACTGATGAAGGCCTCGAGTTCGCATATGACCAATTGGTGATCGCCACGGGGTCCGCTCCGGTGCTCCCGCCGGTCGAGGGCGCCTCCAGCGGCCTGAGCTATTCCACAATCGACGACGCCGAACAGATCGGCACCGCGGTGACGGACATCACCAAGCAGCTTGGTCGTCGACCCTTGGGCATACTCGTGGGGACCGGACCGGCGGCAGGGCAGGCCGAGGCGGTGTTGCGTACCCGCGGTGTCCGGCCGATCCGCACCACGTTGCGCCCGGCCGCCGTCATGCCCTCCGTCGCGGGTTCCGCCTTGCCGGCAACAGGAATCGTGTTCGATGACGGCAGCACCATGAACGCCGACCTCATTGTCCTCGCGGAAGAACGGATTCCCCGTGGCAGCCTCGCGGGCACCGCCGGAGTGCAGACAGCTCCCGACGGCGGCATTCGGGTCGGGCGCGATTTCGCCACCTCGGTCCCGGGCATTTGGGCGATCGGCGACGCCGCCTCACGTGACGGCCTGCGCCTTGGCCTCGTGTTGTCCTCGGAAGCCGCGGCGGCCTCTTGTGCAACCCGACTCGTGGACGACGCGAGGATCCGGATCGTGGGGAAAATGCTGCCGGAACAAGCAGCCGACACCGCAGCCTGACCGCTGTCTGACCGGTGCCGCTCCGTGTCCTTCGCCACCGTCCGGGCAGCCGCCGCACTGCCCGGACGGTGTGGCAAGATGGTCATTTGACGAGCCGCGGAAGCGCGGCCGTAAAGCCACCGGCCCGCCACGGAAGGACCGCAATGAGCAACGAAGCCCCGGCTGCCGCCAACAACACGGCAAGCATCGCGACTTACATCGACCACACCCTCCTCAAGCCTGAGGCCAGCGAAGCCGAGGTGCTGAGGGTCTGTGCAGAAGCTGTCGACTACAAATTCAAGTCGGTCTGCGTCAACCCGATCTGGGTCAAGACCGTGAAAAAGGCACTCAAGCAGTCCGGAGTCCTCACGTGTTCGGTAGTTGGGTTCCCTTTGGGTGCCACGCCGAGCGACGTCAAAGCCTTCGAGGCTCGCGGCGCGGTCCTGGACGGCGCGGACGAGATCGACATGGTGATCGATATCGCGGCAGCGCGCGCCGGTGACAAAGGCGCACTCGTGGACGACATAGCTAAGGTTGCCGAAGCTGTCCATGGCGGCGAAGCCATCCTGAAGGTCATCATCGAAACGTCACTCCTGACCGATGAGCAGAAGGTCCTGGCGTGCCAGGCAGCCGTCGAGGCTGGAGCGGATTTCGTCAAGACCTCCACCGGTTTCAATGGTGGTGGCGCCACCGTTGAGGATGTGGCCCTCATGCGCAAAACGGTTGGCCCGGACCTCGGGGTCAAGGCTTCCGGCGGAGTGCGCTCCTTGGCTGATGCACAGGCTATGATTGCTGCTGGTGCAACACGTATTGGTGCGAGCTCCGGAATTGCCATCGTCAAGGGTGAACAGGGTTCATCCGCGTACTGAAATACTGACGGGCGCCAGCAGCCGCCTTAGTTTTTGAGCCCTCCGGGGCCAAGGAGGAAAGCATGTCCCAGAACGCCAACAGCAAGGTCGTCGAGAAAGAGAACCCCCTGGGCACGAGCATCCTGCTCTTCGTGATCATGATGGCCCTGTTCCTCGGCGCCATCTACTCGCTTGCCTTCCTGACGCTGGACAACCCCTGGCCGATGGCGGTTTGCCTGGGCCTGTTCGCCCTCGCGTTCTGGATCCCCCAGACTGTCCTCGGCCGTTCCGACTCGGCTGGCGAGAGCTAAAAACCAAGAAACTTATGAAAAGGGCTGCTTCCCGGTTTTCGGGAAGCAGCCCTTTTTCGTTGGGCAGCCTGGATGTGCTTGCCCTGCGTGCAGAGGTGCTTGAGTTTGTCGGGTTTGTCGGGTTTGTCGGGTTTGGCGCTGGCGGCGTTCGTGGCGCGTGCATGTCTAGGCGGGTCCGTGCTTTCTAAGCTGGCCGGCTGTTCTTTCTACTGTGCCGGCTGTTTCCAAAGCACTTATCAGGCAGCTTGATGCAGTGCGGGAGCGTGCGGCGCACGCTGTTTTTGGGCGTGCTGGTTGTTTTCTGGCCGGCTGTTCTGTTCTTTTAGGCGGGCCGGCTGTTTTTAGGCGGGTTTGCGGAGTTGTGGTTGGTGGTTTGGTTTGTGTTGGTGGGTCCGGTCGTCCCAGTGGTAGAGGGCGGTGGTTTCGAAGGGTGAGATTTCGATGTCCGGGTCCGTGTCCGGGGTGTGGGGTGTGCCGGGCAGGGGCGGGGCTGTTGATTGGTAGCTGTGCCCGGTGGGGGTGAGGAGTTCGAAGGCATGCCGGTGTCCGGGGTGTGGTTTTCGGGTGCGGGTTCTCCAGCCGGGGAGTTCTTTGGTGTGGTTGCAGGCTTCGCAGAGTCCTGCGCCGTTGGTTTGGCTGGTGGTTCCGCCCAGGTGCCAGGCCAGGATGTGGTCCAGGTGCCGGATGGGCGCGTCGCAGTAGGGGGTGCGGCAGGTGTTGTCCCGGACCTGGATGAGGCGCCTGAGCCCGGGCGGGAAGAGCCTGGCCTTCGAATCGGCGGCGACGAGTTCCCCGCTTCCGGGCGCGGTGAAGAGCCGCCGCAACCAGACCCTGAACTCTGCATCCCCGGGCTGGTGGTTACCCGGCCCGGGGCGGCGCGCCCCGGCGACCGCGGCGTGCCCGGCCCCCGCGCCGCGTTGCCGGCCGGCGCTGTGTCCGTAACCGGCGCTGTGTTGCTGGCCTGCCCGGTGGCTGCGTCTGCTCCGGTGGTCCGGACCGTCTTTCCCGGTTCCGGTCCGGTTTCTTCGTCCGGGGCCGGGTTCGTGCTTGTCCCAGCGAGCTTGCCCGGCCTGCCCGGCTTCGGTGCCGGGTTGCTGGCCGTCGTGCCCGGTTCCGTGCTGCGGTCCGTTTTTGCCGGCACCGGGTTCCTGCTCGTCCCTTCTGGATCGGCCGCCCGGCCGGGCCTGCCTGGATCGGCTGTCTCCGCCGAGGTGGTCGTTAGCTCCTCCGGGCCCTTGCCCGTCGCGTCGATCCGCTCCGGTCCGGTGGCCCGCTCCGTTGTCTCCACGGTCGTCTCCATGGTCGGGTCCGGTGTCGCCTCCTGCATCAGACCCGGTTCCGTCGGGTCCGGTGTCGCCGGGGTGTTCGGGTTCGGGGTTGGTTTTGGTGGGTCCGGGGTTGGTGGTGAGGAGGGTTCTGGCCCAGGTGGCGGGGACGATGCCGTAGCCGGGGATCCGTGCCGGTTCGCTGTCGCCTTGCAGGAGGGTGCGGTCGGTCATGACGAGGTGGAGGTCGATGCCGGTGATCCCGGCCCGGGTGCCGGTGGTGCGTTCGACGAGGGTGTCGGCCATGACCTGTCCGCGGGAGCGGGTCTCCCCGCCGGCGCGCAGGGTGTCTGCGTGCCGGGTCAGGGCGGCGTGCACGGCCACGCCCTGGGCCACGGGCAGCAGCGCGGTCAGGTACGTCATGGTGTCCGGGGCCGGGCGCAGGCTGACGTGCCTCTCGGTCACGGCCCGGGCCGCGCGGCGGGTGACCGTGCCCGGGTCACGCCGGTACGCGGCCGCCCGTGCGGCGGCGGTCACGGCACGGTCTCCGGCGCCGTGCAGGGTTCCGGTGTCCGGGGCGAGTTCGGCGTCGACACCGGCCCGGTCCTCCGCGCTGAGGCAGGCGGTTTCCTTCACCAGCAGTGTGGCGCGCCATTCGTTGAGCTGTCCGGTGTCCAGGGCGGCCAGGGTCCGGGGCATCTCCACCACCAGCGCCTTCGCCAGGCCCAGGAGGCGGGAGCCTTTGGCGGGGGATTCCCGCCTGGCCAGCGCGACCTGCGCTCCGACGCCCTTGCCTTGCTCCGCGGCAGGAACCCCCTGCCCGGCGTGGGCGCGGCGCTGCACATTATCGAACGCGACGGTGATCCGGGCCTGCGCCCCGGCGATCGCTGACTTCAAATCCTCCAACAGGCGCAACTGACCAATCAACACCGCCCCCGCCCCCGCGCCGCCGGTAATCCCGGCCGTTTCGGGGTCACTGTCGGCGGTGTCGGCGAAAGGGTTGCCGGTGCCCGGGCCACTACTGCCGGGGTTGCTCGTGCCGGCGGTGCCGGTGCTGCCGGTGCCGGTCAAAGCGGTGCCGGCCAAAGGGGTGGGGGTGCCGGGACGGAAGGCCACTACCGCGGCGATCGCCGCCTCGATCAAGGCGAACGGATCGGTACCAGGAACTGGACCGGGATCCGTCCCGGGAAGAGCAGCGACCGGCGACCCGGCACCACGAACGCCGGCACCACGAACGCCGGCACCACGCGGACCATCACCCGAAGGCGTGTCCGTCCCAAGCTGCCGCGTCCGCAAAACCGATCCCCCAATCCCGTCCATAACCAAAGCCTCCCAGAAGGCACCGACAAAATAAGCCCCGCACAACCCGCTACGGTTCTTGTTTGAAAAACCGGCGCTTGTTTTCAAAACCGGACCATCTAGCGACGGGATCGCGGCCGGCGTCGTCGACCTGCGCCACGTAAGCCGTTATCCGACGGCGCGCCGGTCCGAAGCTGCCGCGTCCGCAAAACCGATCCCCCAATCCCGTCCATAACCAAAGCCTCCCAGAAGGCACCGACAAAATAAGCCCCGTACAACCCGCTACGTTTCTTGGTTCAGATTCCGGAGCTTCCTTTAGATTCCGCCGCGCAAGCGACGGGATCCCGGCCGGCATCGTCGACCTGCGCCACGCAAGCCAATATCCGAAGGCGTGTCCGTCCGAAGCTCTAACGTCCGCAAAACCGATCCCCCAATCCCGTCCATAACCAAAGCCTCCCACGGACCCCCGACAAAATAAGCCACGCACGACCCGCTACGGTTCTTGTTCGAAAAAGCGGCGCTTGTTTTCAAAACCGGTGCATCAAGCGATGGGGTCGCGGCCGGCGTCGTCGACCTGCGCCGCGCAAGCCGTTACCCGACGGCGCACCGGTCTGAAGCTGCCGCGTCCGCAAAACCGATCCCCCAATCCCGTCCATAACCACAGCCTCCCACGGACCCCTGACAAAATAAGCCCCGCACGACCCGCTACGGTTCTTGTTTCACATTCCGGAGTTTCTTTTAGATTCCGCAGCATAAGCGACGGAATCGCGGCCGGCGTCGTCGACCTGCGCCCCGCTAGCCGTTATCCGACGGCGCGCAGGTCCAAAGCTGCCGTGTCCGCAAAACCGATCCCCCAATCCCGTCCATAACCACAGCGTTCCACGGACCCCCGACAGTAAAGGGGCCAGCATGACCCATACCGGTTTTCGTTCGCCATCCCGCAGCATAAGCGAAAGGATTCCGGCCGGCGTCGTCAACCTGCGTCACGCGAACCACCACCCGGATACGCGCCGTCCGAAGCTGCCGCGTCCGCAAAACCGATCCCCCAATCCCGTCCATAATCAAAGCCTCACAGCACACCCGGACATTAAACGCCGTTCCCACCCACGGCAGTTCTCGATTGAAATTCCGCCGCAACCAGCGACGGGAACGGCGCCGGCGTCGTCGAACGCGCATCGCAAGAGTCATCACCGAGGGCACGCCACAAAAGGGCCATCCCCGCCCTCAGCGGTAATTGTTTGAAATTCCGGAGCATCAAGCGAGGGGCTCGCGATCGGCGTCGTCGACTTGAGTCGGGTCGAACCACCCCTGAAGGCTCGCCGATCCCAGGCTCCCGGATCCGCAAAACCGACCTCAACGTGCCCAGCCTGTACAGCGTTAACTATCACCGGTGAGCACACTACGCGGCTGAGCTCCGCCCGGCGCCGCAAGCCACCACCTGCCTTCTGCCCGGAAACACAAGCAATCACGGGCGCCCGTAGCGGAAAGCCCCCACGCCAGGTTGCCAATTGGCCAACGTAACACCCCATCCAACGCTGCAACACACAGCCAAAAGGCGCCGCCCGGACACACCGCCCCGCACGCGCACAAATCACGAACAAGTAGGACCACTCGCTTTGGTTAACCAGAAACAGGTATTCCCACTCGTAGATAGTTAATCATCGCGCATGCCAGCATTTGTTTATCGACGGATGGGCAATCCCCCGGGATTGGTAAATTCGAATTCTTTGCCCATTGTCGCAATTTCTGGGAATACCAATTCAAAAGGAGTCACTCATGCGCACATTGAGCAAGCGAGGAAAAGTATACGCAGCTGCGGCATCCATTGCCCTCGTGGCGGCGGGCGGCGGAGCTGCCTACGCATACTGGACCACCACCGGCACCGGTTCCGGCGGCGCGGCAAACTCGGCGGGAGGCGGCACCGTTGTCCTTCACGCGAGTTTCGACGCCGGGCTCGCACCCGGCAACTCGACCGCGGTGGCTTACACCGCCGACAATTCCAGCAACACCGACACCGTTGTAGGAGCACTTGCCGCCACCGTTTCCACGAGCGACCCCACGAACTGCCTCGCCTCGTGGTTCACGGTCACCGCGGTTACCTCGAACTCCACGGTCGTGGGCAACTCCACGGGCACGTCGGTTGGCAGCGGAACGCTGGCCTTCGCCAACAGCGCCGCCAACCAGGACGGCTGCAAGAGCGCAACCATCACTGTGTCTGTCACAAGCAAGTAGATCCCCAGCTGGTGGGCCACCTCAGCGGCCCACCAGCTGGTCACGCCAGCCTGCAACAAACTCGCACTACACATCCCCTAGGAGGCCCCGGTGCCGAGCATCGATGAGCCCTACCGCTCGAAGATCCGCACGGTTCGCGCGGGAGCCAAAGCCCTACTAGCCGGCTTCTTCCTGGTGGTCCTGACCGCCGGGGTCGTGGTCGCCGCAGGAAACAGCAGCCAAAGCAGCAGCCAAAAGGGCATCTCGCTGCAAGTGGCACCGGCCAGTAAATCCGCCACGCAAGGAACCTCGGCAAGCTACAACGTCGTAGTACAGCCGAGCGGCGGATTTACCGGAAATGTCTCCCTCGCGGCATCCGGCTTGCCGGCGGGAACGGTCGCATCGTTTTCGCCGGCGACGGTCGCCGTCGGGCCCGGTTCGGGAAACGTGGCACTGAACCTCTCCACCACGTCCGCCACGCCTCTTGGCACGTTTACCGTGACCGTGAAAGGCACCAGCGGAACGGTCAGTTCCGCCGTCGACATTTCCCTGACGGTGACGGCGGGTCAACACCAGCAGTTCTCGATCTCGGGCAGTCCCGCCGGCGTCCTGGCGCCCGGCTACGGCGCACCGATTGACCTCCAACTGGCCAACCCGGGCAATTCGAACCTCAGCATTACAGGACTCACGGTGTCCATTGCCGGCATTGCCCGGACCGCCCAGGCAGTGGCGAACAATCGGCCGTGCAACCCTTCGGATTACGCGATCGTCCAGTTCAGCGGCAGTTACCCGTTCACCGCACCACCCGGGAACTCTTCGCTCTCGGCCCTGCGCATCCCCTCAAGCCAATGGCCCCGAATACAAATGCTGAACAGTTCAGCGAACCAGGACGGTTGCAAAGGCGCAACGCTTCAGCTCAGCTATTCCGGAACGGCGCAGGGCAACTGACATGAACGCGAAAATGATGAAAAGCAGCTCCCTGAGGGCCATCAAAGCAGCTGTGGCAGTTGCGGTCCTCACGTTGGTCCTCGGCGTCGGAACGGCCTACGCCTACTGGTCCACCATCGGTGTCGGCAGCGGTTCGGCTGCCAACTCCGGGATGCAGACGGTGACCGTGGATGCACTGGTTGCCGGCGACACCCCCGCAACCACTTTGGTCCCTGGAGGCAGCGCCGACGTGATCGTTCGCGCGAGCAACCCGAACGCCTTCCCGGTGCAGGTTTACAGCTTCACTTCCAGCGGTGCCGCGACAGCGGACGCCTCACACCCCTTGTGCACCACCACAGGTGTGACGTTCAACGTGCCGGCGACTCCATTCGCCCCCACGGTGACCATCCCCGCGGGCTCCTCGATCTTGATCACGCTTCCCGGCGCCGCGTCGATGTCGGCCGCATCACAATCCGCATGCCAGGGCTCCGTATTCCAGCTTCCAGTGACGATGGCGGTACGCAAATGAACAAGCCCCAGAACCCGGCAAGCCGCAAGAACAAGCGCGTGATCCGCCGTCGTGCCGCCTGGGCGACGTTGGCAGTCCTCTTCATCGCCTGGGGCGGCCCGGGTGCAAACGCCTATTGGCAGTCGCTCAGCAACAGCAACTTCGGAGCGGCAAAAGCGGACACGGTGCCCCAAGGGAGCACCCCTGCCGTGTCCTTGAACGGGACGAGCGCCACGGTCAGCTGGGCCGCCGTCGCTACTCCGCGCGGCAACGCCGTGACCGGCTATACCGTCGCCCGATACTCGTCCTCCACAGGAGGCACCAAAGTCGCCGCCGGAGGAGGGTGCGCGGGAACTGTGACTACCCTGGCATGCACTGAGCAAAACGTGCCGGCGGGAACGTGGTATTACACGGTGACCCCCGTGATTTCGCTGTGGACCGGTTCGGAAAGCGCACGGAGCACCGGCGTTAATTCCGACACGATTCCGCCGACCGTCAGTGTGTCGTCCGTTGCCCCGACGCCTAATGCCGCGGGTTACAACAACACGGGCCCAGTGACCGTGAACCTCAGCGCCACGGACAACGCGGGCGGTTCCGGCGTTGCGTCGGTCACCTACGCGCTCGACGGCGGCAGCCCGGTGAGCGTCAACGGCGCCACTACAGCCGTGAAAGTGAGCGGCGACGGTACCCACACGGTCTCCTATTTCGCCACCGATGCTGCCGGGAACTCCAGCACGCCGCAATCCCAATCGGTCAAGATCGACACAGTTTTGCCGGTGGCGGCCGTCGCATCCATCTCGCCTGCTCCGAACGCGGCAGGCTACAACAGGACAAGCCCTGTGACAGTCAACCTCAGTGCGACGGATGCCGGCGGCTCGGGTGTCGCCAACATCAAGTACAGCGTCGACGGCGGCACCCAAGTCATCGTGAACGCAGCCACGGCCGCGGTGAACGTAAGTGGCGGCGGCACTCATACCGTGTCCTACTTCGCAACGGACATCGCAGGGAACGCCAGCAACCCCCAGGCTCAAACGGTCAAGATCGACACCACCGCCCCGACCGTCAGCTCCGTCGCCATGGCAAACGGCGGCACGGCAAAGACAGCCGATTCCGGGGACACGCTCACCATCACCTTCTCGAATGACATGGATCCACACACCTTGTGCTCTGGCTGGGACTCTACGTCCGCCAGCCAGCTTGCAAACGGTACCGCCAGCATCAGCACAGGGAACGTATTGACGTTCTCCAGCCCCAGTTGCACGGCACCCGCGTTCGGCAGCGTCTCCCTTAATGCCGCCTACAACACAGGCACCGCGGCGCGGACCTTCACGGCAACCATGGCATGGACCCAGTCCTCTGGAGCATTGGTCATCACCTTCACCTCAATGGGCTCGGGTGGCACAGCCGGAACCGGCCTCTCACCGGCCGCTCCGGTCTACACTCCGGTACCGGGCGCTGCGGACAAGGCCGGCAACCCCCTCGGAACCATCACCACAGGCGGGCAAACGAAGTTCTGACCCTAGGATCCAGGCTTTCCTGCTAACCACCCAAGGTCAGCAGGAAAGCCTGGACCACCGGCCACTGGTGACGGACAAGGGACCAGGCGGCTACGCCGAGGCCGACCATGGCATAACCGCCTACGGGAATCAGGACCAGCCATTCCCGCTTGGAACCCGCTTTGCCGAGCAAGGGGATGCTGAAGGCCCCATTGGCCCTCCAAATCCCGCTCACGAGGGGCAGCTTGCGCCAGAACTTCGGCGGCTTGATGACGATGGGCCACAGCAGGGGCACGCCCCCGGTGGTGATCATGTCCCCCACGATGTGGATGACGACGCCGGTCAGCATGGACAACGGAAGCCAGGACCACTGGTGCGGGGCGAACCAGGTCACCAATCCCGCCATTGCGAGGGCGAAGACCCAATTCACGATCCACCCCGAGTTCGGGAACAGCTTGAGCGCCTTGGCGGCCAGGTTGATCATGAACATACAAAGCAGGCCCGCTCCGACGGACAAACGCCCAACCGGGGTGTCCAGCTGGAACTGCGCGGCCATCGCGGCGAGCACCACGAAAGCCGAAGCGCCCAAGAGGGAGTGGGTTCCTTGGCGGTGACCCCCGCTGGCTTTCTCGATGCCGACGGCGATCACGTTCGACAGCGGCGGCAGCGAATGCGCGATGGTGCTCGAACGGTGGTCCCAGTCGCACACCAAGGCGGTTCCCGCCGTCGTCATCGCCCCAATCAGGACCCCTGTGGCGTCGAGCGGGTACCAGCCGAGCGTGTACGGGCCGGTGGACGCGATAGCTATCCACGCCGCGGCCCCGGACGCGGCGTGATGTCCTCCCATCATCGGCTTAGCCTGCCGTCTGCGGCGCGGGTGCGGCTGGAGCGGCGGCGAAGACAGCGTCGATCACGTTCTTGGCCCACTCAAGGATTTCGGCGTCCTGGAGGTCGCGTCCCCCGATCCGGGCGGTCTTCGGCTTGGGAATCAGCACCGCGTCGAGGGCCGGCTTGACCTGCGAACCCGGGTACATGCGGTTGAGGCGCATCACCTTGGATTCGGGCAGCTGGGCGGGCGAGAAGCGGATGAAGTTGCCTTGGAGCGCGACGTCGGACAGGCCGGCTTCGCGCGCGCCGACCCGGAAGCGGGCGACGTCGATCAGGTTCTTCGCCGGGAGCGGCGGCTCGCCGTAGCGGTCCACGAGTTCGGCCAGCACTTCGTCGATCGCCTCGTTGGTCATGGCCGCAGCCAGCTTTCGATACGCCTCGAGGCGCAGTCGCTCACCGGGCACGTAGTCGTGCGGCAAATGGGCGTTGACCGGCAGCTCGATCTTCATCTCGGCAGCCTTCTCCTCGGCGTCGCCGCGGTACTCGGCCACGGCCTCGCCGACAAGCCGGATGTACAAGTCGAAGCCGACCCCTTGGATGTGGCCGGACTGTTCCCCGCCCAACAGGTTGCCCGCGCCACGGATCTCAAGGTCCTTCATGGCCAACTGCATGCCGGCACCGAGCTCATTGTGGGCCGCCACCGCCTTCAGCCGTTCCAGGGCGACCTCGCCCAGCGGCTTCTCCGAGGGGTACAGGAAATAGGCGTAGGCGCGTTCACGGCCACGGCCCACGCGACCGCGCAACTGGTGCAGCTGGGACAAGCCGTACTTGTCCGCGCCATCGACAATCAGGGTATTGGCGTTGGAGATATCCAGTCCGGTTTCGATGATCGTGGTGCAGACCAGGACGTCAAAACGCTTTTCCCAGAAGTCCACGATGATCTTCTCAAGCCGGCTCTCGGACATTTGCCCGTGGGCTACTTCCACCCGGGCTTCCGGAACGAGTTCGCGGATCTGGGCCGCGATGCGCTCAATCGAAGACACCCGGTTATGGACGAAGAACACCTGGCCTTCGCGCATGAGTTCGCGCCGGATCGCGGCCGACGTCTGCTTGTTGGTGAACGGCCCCACGTAAGTCAGCACGGGGTGCCGCTCTTCCGGCGGTGTCGCCAAGGTGGACGTTTCGCGGATGCCGGTCAGGGACATCTCCAAAGTGCGCGGGATCGGTGTGGCGCTCATGGCGAGGACGTCCACGTTGGTACGCATCTTCTTGAGCGCTTCCTTGTGCTCGACGCCGAAGCGCTGCTCCTCGTCGACGATCACCAGTCCGAGGTCCTTGAACTCAAAGTCCTTGGACAACAGGCGGTGCGTACCGATGACAACATCCACCGAGCCGTTCTTGACACCGTCGGACGTCTCCTTGGCTTCCTTGGAACTCTGGAAACGGGACAGCGGCCGGACACGAAGGGGGAAGCCGGAAAAGCGCTCGGTGAAAGTTTCGTAGTGCTGCTGCGCGAGCAGGGTGGTGGGAACGAGCACGGCCACCTGCTTCCCGTCCTGAACCGCCTTGAACGCAGCACGTACTGCGATCTCGGTCTTGCCGTACCCGACGTCGCCCGAGACAAGGCGGTCCATGGGGATCTCCCGTTCCATGTCCGCCTTGACCTCGTTGATGGTGGTCAACTGGTCCGGGGTCTCCACGTACGGGAAAGCTTCCTCAAGTTCACGTTGCCACGGCGTGTCCGGGGCGAAGGCGTGCCCCCGGGAGGCCATGCGCGCGGAATACAGCCGGATCAGTTCCCCGGCGATCTCCTTGACGGCCTTGCGTGCCTTGGACTTGGTGCTGGCCCAGTCCGCGCCGCCCATCTTGCTCAAGGTCGGCGTGTCTCCCCCGACGTAGCGGGTCACTTGGTCCAGTTGGTCGGTCGGCACGAAGAGACGGTCGCCGGGCGCGCCGCGCTTGGAGGCCGCGTACTCAAGCACGAGGTACTCGCGGAGACCGGCATCGACGGGCGCGGAACCCGCCACCTTGCGCTGGATCAGTTCCACGAACTTCCCGATTCCGTGCTGTTCGTGGACCACGAAGTCGCCCGCGTGCAATTGGAGGGGGTCGACGGCGTTGCGCCGCTTGGAGGGCATGCGCCGCATGTCCTTCGTGGAGGCCGCGGAGGACCGGCCCAGGAGGTCCGCTTCCGTCAGGAGCGCCAGTTTGAGTCCGTCCAGGACAAAACCGCGTCCGACGGCGGCAGTGGTCACCTCGATGATGCCCGCTTGGGGTTCCTCGGCCAGGGAGTCGACACGGGAACACGGGATGTCGGCGTCGTGGAACAGTTCGGCCAGGCGTTGGGCAGGACCGGGGCCGTCGGTGGCCACCACGATCCGCCATTGCTCGCGAACATGGGAGCCGATGAACTCGAGCATTTCGGCGACGTCACCTTGGTAGCCGCGCGGTTCGCGGGCGTGCAGGTTCAGGACGTCGATGTCGAGGACAAGTTCTTCGTCCGTCGCGAGCGACGTGATGGACCACCAGGAAACCTGGTGGGCAAGGGCCGAACTGCGCGTCTCGGTCAGCGACCTGAAGCTTGCTTCATGAAGCGTGGCCGCCGCATGGGAGGCCAGGTCCAAAGGAGCGGCACCGCCGTCGGACGCCGTGGACCAAGCAGCCTCCAGGAACTCTTCGTTCGTCGCGGCGAGGTCATGGGCGCGCGTGCGGACCTTCTCGGGTTCGATCACCACGGAAAGTGAGCCTTCGGGCAACTGCTCAACGAACGGCACCATGGCGTCCACCAGCACGGGCGCGAGCGATTCCATGCCCTCTACCGCGATTCCACCGGCGATCTTCTCAAGCATGTCCGCCGCGGCGGGCATTTCGGCCTTGAGCTTCGCGGCGCGGGACATCACCGACGGCGTGATGAGGATTTCCCGGCAAGGCGGGGCGTGCAATTCGGTGGGGTGGTGCAGCGCGGGTCCGGACAGCGAGCGCTGGTCGGCCACCGCGAACCAGCGCATCTGGTCCACTTCGTCCCCGAAGAACTCAACCCGGATGGGGTGGTCTTCGGTGGGCGGGAAGACGTCCAAAATCCCGCCCCGCACCGCGAATTCGCCACGGTGGGTCACCATATCCACGCGCGAGTAGGCGGCGTCGGCAAGCTTGCGCACAAGCTCGGTGAAAGGAATTTCCTGCCCCACCCGAAGTGTCACGGGGACCAGCTCGCCCAGCCCGGCCACGACCGGCTGGACCACGGCGCGAACGGGCGCGACGACCACCCGCAGGGATCCCGCCGTCGAACTCTCCGGGTGCGCCAGCCTGCGAAGCACCGATAGGCGGCGGCCCACGGTGTCCGATCGGGGCGAGAGCCGCTCGTGGGGCAAGGTCTCCCAACTGGGGAAAACAGCGATGGAATCCGCGGGGAGGTACGCCCCAAGTGCCTCGGCCAGGTCCTCCGCCTCGCGACCGGTGGCCGTCACGGCCAGCACGACGGCGGCACTGGAGTCCTGCGCGGCGAGGCCGTCGGCCATCTCGGCCAGGAGCGCCGCCCTCAGGCCCGCCGGCGCGCTGATCTGGTAGTCGTTGCTGCGTCCGTCGAAGCTTCGCGCGGCTTCCTTGCTGATACGCGCAAAACTCGCGTCCTCGGCCAGTGCGCGGCGCAGACCGTTGAGGCTCATCGCTGGAACTCCTAGGGTGGGTTCTGGGGCAGGCAACACAAATGCCCGGAATTCCTGATGGATCCCGGGTCATTCCAGACTACCCCGCCCCCGGCCCGAAGGAGTCCGCAGTGAACGACGCACACCAACCCCGGCGGACCGTCCTGGTGACCGGCGCCACCGGCTACATCGGCGGGCGATTGGTTCCCCGGCTCCTGGAAGCCGGCTACAGGGTCAAGGTCCTCGTCCGCTCGCCGCAGAAGATCGCCAGCGTTCCCTGGCGGGACGACGTGGAGGTTGTCAAGGACAACCTGGCGGATGCCGCGGGCCTTGAGCGCGCCCTAGCAGGGGTGGACGTGTTGTACTACCTGGTCCATTCCATGGCCTCGGGCAGCGGCTTCGAGGCCGAGGAACGCCGGATGGCAGGGCTCGTGGCCGGGGCGGCGCGCAAGGCCGGTACTTCCCGGATCGTCTACCTTGGCGGCTTGCACCCGCCGGGCATACGCCTGTCCACGCATATGCGCTCCCGCGAAAGCGTCGGCAAGGTCTTCCTCGAATCCGGAGTCGACTCGATCGTGTTCCAGGCCGGCGTGGTGATCGGTTCCGGTTCTGCATCGTTCGAGATGATCCGGCACCTGGCCGAAACCCTGCCCGTGATGCCTGCCCCGAGCTGGGTGGGGAACAAGATCGAGCCGATCGCGGTGCGAGATGTCCTGCATTACTTGCTGGGCGCCGCGGCCCTCACCCAATCGGTCAACCGGGCTTTCGATATCGGTTCCCGCGAGGTCCTCAGCTACAAGGCCATGATGAAGGAATATGCCCTTGAAGCGGGGTTGCCGAGGAGGCTCGTGCTCGCGCTTCCTGTTCCGGCGCCCCGGCTCGCAGGATTGTGGGTCGCGTTGGTAACGCCGATCCCGTGGTCCATGTCGCTGCCCCTCGTCGAGTCGCTCCAGCACGACGCGGTCTCCCGGGAGCACGACGTCGACCTCCTCATCCCCCGGCCCGACGGCGGGCTCACGGGTTATCGACGCGCCGTCGCCTTGGCGCTGGGCAAGGAACGGGACGGTCAGGTGGAGACCACGTGGGCGAACGCCGGCGCCGATGCCGATCCCCTTCCGAGCGACCCGGAGTGGGCCGGCTACCGGGTCTACCTCGACGAAAGGAAGTACCACAGCGGCATCCCGCCGGAGCAGGTGTGGCGGGTCATCGAAGGCATCGGCGGGAAGAACGGCTGGTACTCGCTGCCCCTCGCGTGGCGTGTCCGCGGTTGGCTGGACAAGCTGAGCGGCGGCGCTGGACTGCTCCGGGGCCGGCGCCATCCCCATCGCCTGGCCGTCGGCGAGGCAGTGGACTGGTGGCGAGTCGAAAAGATCGAGCGTGGAAAGCTGCTGAGGCTTCGGGCGGAAATGCGCGCTCCCGGCCGTGCGTGGCTGGAACTGTCCGTAGAGCCCGACGGCGGCGGGACCCTCTACCGGCAACGCGCCATCTTCTTTCCCAAGGGGCTTAGTGGCCGCCTGTACTGGCTGGCCGTGTTGCCGTTCCACAGCCTGATTTTCCCCGCGATGTCGCGGAATATCGCCCGTGCGGCCGCAGACCTGCAAGCAGGCGATGCCGCTTCCCCGTAGGATGATTCGGGAGCCCAACCGCTCCCAAACGAACGTACTCCCCAGCGAGATATACACGGAGGACCCCCATGGCCCTGACCGCATCCACCACCCTGCCCCATGCCGTAGACCGCGTCACCGCGACGTTCATCGACGAGGATTTCCTTCGCCACACGAGCGAATTCGTCGGCGGCACCTTGGAGTCCTTCACGATCGATGGCGATGTTGCCGGCGCTTTCACCACCACCACCGTGCGTACGCTTCCCACCACCCGGCTCCCCGAAATCGCACGGAAGGTCGTGGGCGAAAGCCTCACCGTGACCCAGACGGAAAAGTGGGACGCTCCCACGGCCGACGGCTCCCGCACCAGCCACATCGCGCTGAAGGTCTCCGGCGCTCCGCTGGACGTCACCGCAGTGCAGCGGCTCGTGGCCGAAGGCGGCAACACCCGCGTAGAGCTCGAAGGCACTGTTTCTTCGTCCGTGCCGTTCCTCGGCGGCAAGATTGCCGATGCCGCTGAGCCGATGGTGGGCAAGGCGCTCAAGATCCAGGCGCAGCAGGCCGAGTCCTGGCTCGAAAGCCACTAGTCCACGTAGCTGGCGCTATCTGAAGCGCAGTGGGTGACGCCTGACAATTCGCGGCGGCACCCACTGCGCTTCCGTTGGATAAAGCTTCCGTTGGATAAAATAGGACAGATAAAATAGAACAGGGTGCGCCGGGAAGTCTGGTCGGCAACGATATCGCCGACCCCTCAAGGAGAACCGATTGGCACGCCGCCCGCGCACCACGTCCCCTGCCGCAAACCCAGTCCGGGCAAACCCAGTCCGCGCAAACCCAGTCCTCGCAATCCTGCGCACCGAAACGGTCGGCGGTTCCCTCTTGCTTGCCGCAACCGTCCTCGCACTCGCCTGGGCGAATTCCCCTTTTGCCGGCGCCTATTTCGCGCTCCGCGAACTAAAGCTCGGGTACGCGCCTTGGCACCTCGAATTGAGCTTGGGCAATTGGGCCGCAGACGGCCTCCTCGCAGTCTTCTTTTTCCTCGCCGGCCTTGAATTGAAGCGGGAATTCGTGGCCGGCGAATTACGGAATCCCGCAAAGGCGATCGTGCCCGTCGCGGCAGCCGCGGGAGGCGTCGCGCTTCCCGCACTCATCTATGTCTTCGTCAATCTCGGCGCAGGCATTCCCGGCACCGGCATTCCCGGCACAGGCGCGCAAACGCTCCAGGGCTGGGCGATTCCGACAGCAACGGACATCGCGTTCGCCCTGGCAGTCCTGGCGGTCATCAACACCCACCTGCCGGCGGCGTTGCGGGTTTTCCTCCTGACCCTCGCGGTGGTTGACGACCTGATCGCCATCGGCATCATCGCCTTCTTCTACTCGCACGGCCTCGAGCCTGTCATGCTGTTGGCCGCCGTGGTGCCATTGGGGCTGTTCACCCTGCTGGTCCGGAAGCAGGTCCGCAGTTGGTACCTGCTGCTCCCGCTCGCCGCCGCCACCTGGGCTTTCGTCCATGCCTCCGGCATCCACGCCACCGTGGCAGGAGTATTGCTTGGATTCGCCGTGCCGGTGAACCTCGCGCAGAGCTTTGAACACCGGATCCGGCCGTTTTCGGCGGGCTTTGCCGTGCCGGTTTTCGCGTTCTTCTCCGCCGGGGTTTCCCTTGGCGGCGTACCCGGGCTGGGCGCGGCCCTCGCCGACCCGGTGGCGATCGGCATAGTCTTGGCGCTCGTAGCGGGCAAGGCCGTCGGAGTTTTCGGCACCACATTCCTTGTTGCCAAGACAACCCGTGCCCGCTTGGACGACGGACTCGCCTGGGTGGACGTCGCCGGCCTGTCCCTGTTGGCCGGCGTCGGTTTCACGGTTTCGTTGTTGATCGCCGAACTCGGCTTCGGTACCGGCTCGCCGCAAGACGACCACGCGAAAGTCGCCATCCTCACGGGTTCCCTCATCGCGGCGCTCCTCGCCGCCGTCGTCCTCAAGAGCCGTAACAGGCACTACCGGCGCGTGGCGCATGGTGAAAATGGCGATGACGACGGCGGTGGGATAGGTGGTGTTTTTCGGGCGGAAATAACGACTTCCGAGGGCGAGTAGTGCAATTACTAAATCGAGTGGTGCACGCCCGAAGTGGAGTGGCGGGCACGCTGTTTGCGCGGTTTCGGCAGGAATACCTTGCTGCTATGGACGCGAATAGTATGGAACGGGTGTGGCACGGGAGCCACAGGAAGGCGCAGCCAAAGAACTGGTCCTTGTTCTTTGTCTGGGCAGTTCTCGGGCTCATGTCGATTTCGGTTCTCATCGCAGCAGTACCCAAATGATGCGGTGAACAAGCCAACGGTATAACAGTTCAAAAAAGCTCGGGCCGGTAAAACGGGTCCGAGCTTTTCTATGCCATGTTGAATTTCCAATGAGAACGGCGCTGAAAACGCATCAACGCACAAAACCCGTGACCGCGGCAAGGACCGTCACGAAGACGAGGGCCACGAGCATGCCCACGACCACAAACTCGGCACGCCGGACCCGGTGCTGGCTCCGGCGCCACTCGCGCCTGCTCTCCAAGATGATCATGATCCGAGGCTAAGGCAGTGCCACGGCCTCCCAATAGAGTGGACGCTACTCGACTCCGGATTCGGCTTGACGGAGTGCATCTTCCGCGGCTACCCATGCGAGCATGGCGCATTTCACTCGCGCCGGGTACTTCGCGACTCCCGCCAAGGCCGCGGCATCCTGCAGGAGGTCCTCATCGGCCTCAAGCTTGCCCCTGGAACGCATCAATTCACGGAAGTGGTCGATGATGTGATGGAAGGACCCGGTGGACATCCCCGGGGCGATTTCGCTCAGGATGGACGCTGACGCCATCGAAATGGCGCATCCATCGCCGTTCCAGTGGATTTCCGCCACGTCCCGCCCGTCCGCATTCGCCCCGACGCTGAGCCGGACAGTGATTTCGTCTCCGCAGACGGGATTGAGTTGGTGGCTCTCCCCTGTGCCGGCCGTTCCCGCGGCGAGCGCCGGAAGGCCCGCCAGGTCCCCGCCGGTCCGCGCCTTCGAGTGCTCGAGGATGAGCTGTTGATAGAGCGAGTCGAGGCTCATGCCTTGCCTTCCGTGTTTGCCACGCCGAAGTACGGGCGGACCTGCGCAACGGCGTCCACCAAACGGTCCACTTCGTCCGTGGTGGTGTAGAGGTAGGTGCTCGCCCTCGTTGACGCCGTCAGGCCGAGCCTGCGGTGCAGAGGTTGGGCGCAGTGGTGCCCCACCCGGACGGCGATGCCCAATTCGTCAAGGTACTGGCCGACGTCGTGCGCGTGGACCCCGGCGACGTCAAACGCGGCCAGGCCCGTGCGTTCCTCGCCCGCCGCGGGTCCAAGCACGCGGACGCCGTCGATCGCAGTGAGGCCAGTGACGAGCCGCTGCCCGAGCTCCGCTTCGCGGAGGGCCACCCGGTCCATGCCGGTTTCGCCCAGGTAGTTCGCGGCGGAAGCGAGTGCGACGGCTTGGGAAATGGCCTGGGTGCCGGCCTCGAACCGTTGCGGGGCCGGAAGGTACCGGGCTTCTTCCATGGTCACGGTGGTGATCATGGATCCTCCGGTCAGGAAGGGCGGCATGGCGTTCAGCAATTCGCTGCGCCCGAAGACCGCGCCGATCCCGGTCGGACCAAGCATCTTGTGGCCGGAGAAGACGGCGAAATCCACGTCCAACGCCTTGAAGTCCACGGGAAGGTGCGGAACCGACTGGCAGGCGTCCAGGACCACCAAGGCCCCTACTTCACGCGCCATCCGGACCAGGACGTCCACCGGATTGATGTTGCCGAGCACGTTCGAGGTGTGGGTGAAGGCCAGGATCCTGGTGCGGCCCGAGACCAGCTTCGCGGCCTCCTCAAGCCGCAACGCACCGGCGTCGTCGATGGGAATGAACCGGAGCGTCGCGCCCGTCCGCCGGCAGAGCTCCTGCCACGGGATCAGGTTGGCGTGGTGTTCCATTTCCGTGACGAGCACCTCGTCGCCCGCCTTCAGGGCGAACCGCTCGCTCCCACCGCCTATATTGCCGACGCTGGCATTCGAGAACGAGTAGGCCAGCAGGTTCAGCCCGGCCGTGGCGTTGGCGGTCCAGATCAGCTCATCGTCCTGCACGCCCACAAAGCGCGCCACCGTGGCGCGGGCGTCCTCAAATGCATCCGTCGCTTCCACCGCGAGGTGGTGGGCTCCACGGTGGACGGCCGCGTTCCGCTGCTCGTAGAACTCCTGCTCGGCTTCCAGGACGCTCCGCGGATTTTGGGAGGTCGCTCCGGAGTCCAGGTAGACCAGCGGTTTGCCGTTGATTTCCTGGTCGAGGACGGGGAAGTCATTGCGGATGCGCCGGACTTCATCATCGTCGAGCGCGGAAATCCGGGATTCTCCCCAAACAGGGGTGGAAACCGTTGTCAAAACTGATGCTCCTTGGAGGAAGGCGTTCTCGAGGACCGGTTGCAATCCTCACGGGCAGCCGCCGGGTGTGGCGGCGTTACCTAGTAATTGTCCCACCAATCCGGGTAGGCGCCTTCCTCCAGGCGGCGGACGCAGCCGCCACGCCTACTCTTCAGGCTTCGCCAGCTCATCCCACAGCTCGGAGAGTTTCTGCCTTCGCGAGACTCCGAGCTTTCCGTAGACCCGTTGCAGGTGGGCGTTAACTGTGTTCACGGCGATGCCCAGCCGGGCGGCCACCTCCGCGCTGCTTAGCCCGGAAGCCACCAAGGCGGTCACTTCGCGTTCGCGTTGGGAAAGCTTGACGACGGCGGGCGAAGCACCCGATCCCTGCTCCTGGCCTTCGAGGTGCGTTTCCTCGGGTGCCGGCGACTCCTCGAGGTCGAACCCCTTGTCCGGCTCGGCTTCATTCCAGGGCCCTTGCCCGAAATCCTGCGGCAATCCTTCGCCGGACGGGATGCCGGATTCGGCGCTCCACGCCAGCTCCGCCACGCCCAGTCCCTGCTGGCGGGCACCGCGGCTGCCGGTGCGGGCTGCCAGTCCAAGGTTCAACATCTCCAAGGCACGGTGTCCCTTCTTGGCCGCCGATCCGGCCAGCTGGAGGAGTTTCCGATGCGAATGTTCCGCCCCGATCAACACCGAGCGGGCGGCCGATGCGTAGCTCTCGGCGAGCTGCGAGGCCAAATAATTGCCACCGCTCCTGCGCGCATCGTAGGCCGCCAAAGCGCGGCGCACCTGATTGACGTCGCCCAGCAGCCAGGAGGCGGCGGCCAGACCGCCGAGCGTTGGCGGCAAGAGTCCGTCCGGGTCGGCTTCGTCCAGCCGGGACTTCGCTTGGCGGAATTGTTCGCACGCCAGTTCCAGGCTGCCCTGCCTGGCGAGGACCAGCGCACGGTACAGGTGTGCCGATCCGCCAAAGTAGCTCAACCGGTTGCTGTAGCTGGAGCTCCCCTCGCAGAACATTTCGGAGCCGCCCCATTGACCGCGCCAAATCAGGTTGGATCCGTGGATCGTCAGCACCGTGGAGTGGAAGTCGACCGGGCACCGCGGCAAGCGGTCCAACGATTCGAGCGCCACTGTGGAGAGCCCGACGGCGTCCGCGAACCGCCCGCCCACAGCCAACCCTTGGGAGACTAGCGCCATGAGGAGCACTCCCGCCTGGCTTGGCGGTGGCAACTGACGTTCCGGTCCAAGCCCGGCGTCGACGAGTTGCGCGTGGCACAGCCGACGGAACAGCTCGCCCGACGGCGGCGGCCAGCTGCCGTTTTGCGCATCGAGATACAGCTGGAGGACGTCCAGTTCGTCGCGGACGGCCGTCGGGTCGGCCGGTCCCGACTCCCCCGGCGGGAGGTCGACGGCGGCAGCTTCCAGCCGCCGTCGGGCATCATCCAGGACTGTCTGCAGGACGTTTGGTCCGGGAGAGGTCGGCCGGAGGGCGTGGAGCAGCAACCAGACAGCGCCGGCAAAATCCGCCGTGGCGACGTCCCCCGTGTTCGCCACGAGGCCCTTGAGGATCCTGACCGCGCCTGGAAAATCCCTCGAGTGGTAGCGCGCCCGCGCCAATTCCAGGCCCGCGGGCAGGGCAAACTCCGGACCTCGAACAGCTTCGGCCGCCCTGCGCGCCCGCTTGTTGTCGTGGAGGTCGTTCGCCGCGATCGCGACGGCGAGGAGGTCGGCGTCGGTGACCGGCAGTCCGCTTTCCAGTTCCAGGTCCACACGGCGGAACAGCGTCCACAGCGAGCTGTCAGGAACGGATGCCAACATCGTGTAAATGCTTCGGCGAAGCTCGAGCCGGCGGGAAGGCTCCAGCTGCTGCCGCGCCAGCCGCCCCTCGGCGGCGTGGCCCAGCGAAACCATGTGCTGGTGGTCCAGCTGGACCCGGATGGTCCCATCGTTCCGGAGGGCTTCGAGGGCACGTCCTTGGACCAGCTCCTCGAGCACGGCCAACGGGATCGGTTCCGCGACGGCCAGGATGTCCACCACCTGGCGCTGCGGCACTGAATACGCTTCGAGGCGGTGCCTGGTCAGCTCCAACGCCTGGGAACCGTCGACGCGGATGGGTCGCGACAGGGTCCAGGTGTCCGCCTGTTCCACGATTTCGCCGCGCGCGGCGGCTTCGTCCAGGATCAATTTCGCGGTCTGCAGGTTGCCGCCCGTGAGAGCGTGGATGTCCCGGACGACGCTCCCCGCCGCACGCCCGGCCAGGCGGTCGTCGATGAATTCGCGTACCTGCTCCTGGGTCAGGTCCTCGAGTGCCACCACCGAGAGTTGCCTCGAGACGACGGACTCCATGAGCTCCATCCTCAAGGGCCGGTCCGAGCGGTGGGTCGCGATCATGCGGATGTCCGGTTCAACCAGCAACTGGCTCAAAAGCCACAAGGACATGTCGTCGAGGAAGTCGATATTGTCCAACACCAAAAGGACGGGCGAGCCCGGAGCCGCCGCGGCGCGCACAGCCTTCCGGCACTCGCTCACGATCGATCTCGGCCACACCTTGGCACGGGCCGGAAGATCCGGAACGAGGGCCATTGCTATGCCGAACGGGATGTCCGCGAACGACTCGGAGACGTAGTGCGACATGACACTGAACGATCCACGCAAGACGGTCGCGGCGGCGTCCAGCAGTGTGGTCATTCCGGAACCGCCCGGCCCGGAGAGAATCACGCCGGCCGGCTCGGGCCCTGAGAGGGCAACAACAATCTCCTGGAGCTCGGCTGCCCGAATGATCGGGGGCGAGGTATGGGTCCCTTCGATATCGTCCATGGTCCTGTCTCATCGTTGGGCCGCCCGGACAGATATGCCTGTTGGCCGCGGCACGGACCGGTGTCTTTTCCAAACGTTACCTGCGGGTTCTTTGCCTGGATTGAGTGGTAACTACTTGGTTTTTCGCGGTTTTTTGCCCTCGACTCACGGCATTCCACGGGGCTTCCGCAAGGCCCGCTCCCGGGCCCGTGCAGGGTGGTCACTTGCCTCTGCGCTTGCCTCTTCATGTGTCTCTTCACGAACGCGGATTTGTATCCGCTGTTACCGTCCTGTGATCTGACTGTGTAAGCTGGTCACGCAAGAGTACGTTCCGGCTGGCTACTACTGGGGAGTTGAAGCGCAGCCGATTCCCGCAACAACTCTGTCCTGACACACCCATCGGCCGTGTTCGACGATGCGGCATTTTTGCCTGCCCTTCGTCGGATCCACAGCCACGGTCTCGCTGCCTATGTCCCCAACAGATATGTCATCCAAAATATGAAACACCTGTTCACAGCACTCATAGCCGTGTGCCTTCTGGCCTTCGGCGGAATCGCCACGATTTCCGCCGTCCAGTCGTCCCACAAGTCGTCCGCGCGAGATGGCGTCACTTCTACGAGCTGGCGTTCGAGCCCTTCACCGTCAGCTTCCTCCACCCCGAAGGTCACTCCCAAACCAACCCAGTCGCCGACGCAGCCCCAGGCCGCGCCCACGACGCCGGCCAGCACTCCCGTGGCAGCAGCGCCGGCCCCGGCTCCCGCCGTAACCGCCGCCGCGACGCCGACCGCCGCACCCTTGCCGGTCACCGGGAACTACCCGCTGCACACCAACATCGTGAGCACCACCTTCTGGGTGGGCGAAATCTTCAACGCGAGCCTCTCGGACGGTTCGCAAGTGTGCTCCACCTACAACGGCCAGTGGGCCATGCAGCACACGGGCATCAACCTCGGAACCACACCGACCAACGCGAGTGGTTGCCCGGGCAGTCCCTACGGCGGTTGCGACGGCGTCAGTTCCGGCACCGGCTCGAACTTCAAATGCGCAACCGAACAGCGCGTAGCGAGCAACGGATACTTCCCGCTCCACCAGCCCAAGCCCCTGCAGAACCCGTTCTACCTCGACCTGCCCTATGACGACGTCAACGACAGCGTTGCCTTCGCAGAGCGCTGCAATGTCATTCCGTGGGCCGCGGCGGACAACGCCGCCACCGGCGTCAACCATTGTGCCGACTCGAACTACAGCTACATGAAGAACGCCTGGGTCCAGATCACCGGACCCAACGGCAACGTTTGCTACGGACAGGTCGAAGACGCCGGACCGTCGAGCGGTTCGCTGTACCACGATTCCGCGTATGTATTCGGCGCGAATAACGCCCGTCCCGTCAACAAGCAGTTCTCGGGAGATCCCAGCCAGGGCGCGGGCATGGACGTTTCCCCGGCGCTGAACGGCTGCCTCGGATTCGCATCCCTGGACGGCGACACCGACCACGTCTCGTGGCGGTTCGTGGACCGTGCCAGCGTGCCGGCCGGCCCGTGGCTGACTGTTGTCACCACTGCCGGAGTCACGAACTAGCATTGAACGTCCATGCCCCGGCCTTCCCGGCCGGGGCATGGACGTTTTGCTTCTCAAGGGCGTCTGTTGAACCGCCGTGCTAGCCGATCCGCGCCGCGGATGAGCGGGCGGCCGATGGTTGGGCGCTTGGCACTTTGGCTTGACTGCCTTTGGCCGGGCCCGCTTCACCAGCCCGCTGTTGGATCCGGCGCACGGGGCTGACCCAAACGCCGGAGGAACTCGCCGAAAATGCCCTCGGCAACACCTGCAGGCAGATCATGGCATCCAGGATCCGCATGAACGGAAACAGCGGCGCCATGAGCAAGAACCGCGGATTGCGCATCGAGATCGCAGCGACCACAGTCAACAGCAAGTCCGGCAGGAAGACTCCGATCAGCACATCCTGTGGGCGGAGCACTCCGGACAATACATAGAAGACTTGCCAACGGTTGCCGAAGATCCAGACTTCGGCTGCGGCGATCGTCGACAAAAGGAAGGCCGGCACCAAGAGCACGAAGAAGATGCAACTGGCCACAAGCTCGATGATGTAGAGGGTCAAGACAAACCAGAACTTGCCGAAATGCATGCGGTGCCGCCGCACGGTTTGCCAGAAGCCAAGGATCCACCGCCGCACTTGCTTGACGTAGTCCTTCAAGGTGTCCGGATCCTGGGTATAGGCCACGGCGGCAGCCGGATGGAACGCAATCCGGCCCAGCTTCTTCGCATGGATTTCGAACGTCATGTTGAAGTCTTCGATCACGAGCCCCGGAGCGAGGACCTCGATCTCTGCGAGCGCGTTGGTCCTGTACATGCTGGCGAATCCGGGGACGATCGAGACGACGTTGGCTCCGCGTGCCGCTTGGCCGTACTTGAGCATCAACTGCACCACGATGTACAGGCGTTCCCGGTACGCCACCAGGAAGCGGCCGATTCTTGTCGGAGACCGGGGAGTCATGATCGACTTCGCTCGTCCCGCGACGGCTACCACCGTGGGATCGGAGAACAACTGCAGTCCGGTCTCCAGGTAGTCCGGGGTCGGCCTCGTATCGGCGTCCAACAGCATGACCACTTTGAAGCGTTTGCACAGGCCGAAGTGTGCGATTCCCGCCGCGAGCGCCCCCGCCTTTCCCCGGTTGGGTTCGAGTTCGAGGACTTTCACCCCGGCTCCCCTCGCGATCGCGGCGGTGTTGTCGGTGGACATGTCCGAGACAACGTGGATGTTGCGTCGCGGCACCAGTGCCGAGGCCGAAAGGATTGTCTCGTTGATGACAAGTTCTTCGTTGTGGGCCGCTATCAGGACAGCGACATTCACAGGGTAGAGCCGGACTCCCTTGGAGCGGTGCCGGGCCGGCCTGTGTCGCTTGCTCACGGCCGGGCGGCCTGTCAAGGGGGCGATCCATTCGCGGAACCGGGCACGGATTTCCTCGGCCCGCCACGAGTTCTCCGCGGCCAGGCGGACAAGCCCGGCGCAGGACCAGAAGATTGTGCTGACTCCCAGCACCAGGATTATTGAAAGAAGTATCACGGTGCCGGAGCTCCCGCTGCGTCGTACATTGCGTAGTCGTCGGTTGCGAGCTGGCCGTCGCTGAAAAGGTTCAGACCGAAGCTGATGGCCTCGGCGCCTGCCGGAACGGGCGGGGTTTCCCATACGGCTTGTTGGTAGCCGGTGTTGGCCGGGAACCAGGAACTTGCCGTCCAGTAGACCCAGGTGCCCTGTTTGGTGCGGTAGTAGACCTCGAATTGCGTCTTGGCGGTGGACTGGTACCACGCCCGGAGTGAGTAGCTGTGGTTTTCCAGAACGCTCGGGGCGCATGCACCCAGATCGAGCACGGGGAGCAGCTTGGCGTCCCCGGATGAATAGTCCGAGACATCCAGGCGTCGGGCGACTTCGCCGCTGTGGCCGGGATTCAAGGTGCTGAGGATTGCCGTGTTCGTGCCGTAGGACGAAACCTGCCAGCACTGCGGCAAGCCGTACTTTCCTGGCGTTTCCAAGCCTGGATTGCGCAGCGCGTTCTGCCCGGGTGCGGCGGGCGCGGCAACCGGTCCGTTGACTGCGGGCTTCGCGACGCCGCCGATCACGTCATGGACGGTCCGGACCCCCATGGTCCCTTGTTCCGACCTGGCCGCGAGCCACGTTGCGAACTGTTCGAACAACGCCGGGCTGATGGACCGCGGACTACCGCTCGTGTCGATGTCGTAGAAAGTCAACTGCAACCAGCCGCCGGCTTGTTCGGCTTGTTCGACTGTTGCCTCAAGGTCCGCGAGCGTCCAGCTCGAGCCGACCTCCGACGTCGCGCGCGTCCGGAACGGGTCCGTCGGACGGACCGTCTCCGCTGCGGCGCAACTGGGGCAATCAAGGGGCGTGTGTATTTCGTTGAGTCCCCGGGCGCTGTTGTAGCCGCAAGCCGCCACAAGGTTTTCGGTCTGCGGGCTCGACGCGGCGAAGGGGTACGAGAAGGAGGTGACCTTGAATCCCCAGTCCGTGAGGGTCGCCCGGTCGTCGCAGATCTGCCTGGACGCCTCGTCGGTTTCCACCGCGGTCACATCCGCCAGCGTGACCGTGTGGCCACCGATTTCGTTTTGGTCCGCGGCGAGCGTGTGGAGGTTGTCCACGGTCATATAGTCCGCGGAGCCAATGAAGCCCGAGTTGATGAAGAAGGTGCCCCGAAGACCATTGGCCTTGAGGATGCCGGCTGCCACCATTTGGCTTGCCCGGCCGGAATCGAAGGTGAGGCTGACCGAGGACAAGGGGGCGGGTTTTGCCGTCGGAGTGGCCTGGGCCTCGCCGACCGGTGTCCCGTTTCCGTTCAAGAGCGAAGTACCTCCGGTGAAGAGGACCAGCGCTGCCACCCACGAAACGGCCCACAGGCCCGCGCGTTTCCGGGGTGCGCGCACGGGACCATCCACGTAGCCCCCTCGGGAGCTCATCGTGGGTCTCCGCTGCCGCGCGCGTCCTTGAAGGGGCCGGTGGCGACTGGGGGAAGCCTCGGTCTCAAAGGCTTATTCACCACCGGCCCCCGCTCAAGGGCCCTCTTTGTGAGGGCAAGCTGCCGTACGGCAGCCTCGTCAATCGGCGATTGGCCTGCTACCGCCCGGACCAGAGCGTTCAATTCCATTGTGAGACCTGCTCTCCCCCCGCTGCCCTCAACCAACTGACACCACTAGGTTATGAATTCGCCAAACCGCGGACACGAGTGGTGCCTACCCGTCTTTTTACTCAAACGTGACCCGCGGGCGGCTGGCCTACTCGTTCCGGGCCCGGCCGTGATCAAATGGTGAGTCAGGGTAGTAAGGGGTTATCCGAGGATGGCGGAGAGCGTGTCCAAGAACGAGGAAATTGGCACGTCCGTTGCCGCTGAGGAAAACGGGGCCCGTGTCCGCCCGTCTCCGCGTCCCAGGGAGGGCCGGCGCGGGTTGACGGCCATGGCACGGTCCGGAATCGCCGCAGTTTTGGTGGCACTGGCGATTGGCGGCTTCCTTGTATGGCGAAGTGTGAACGGCGCGACGGCGGTACCGGCGCCGTGGTTCGGCGGCTACGTCGATGTCACGGTGGTCCCCCAGTACCCGCTCGACACCCCTGTGGACGCGAGCACCAAGAACGTCATGCTCGCCTTCGTCGTTGCACAGACGGGACAGCCCTGCGCCCCGAGCTGGGGAAGCACCTATAGCCTTGATGCCGCGAAGACCTCGCTGGACCTCGATGAACGCGTCGCGCGCCTCCGGTCCAATTGGGGCTCGATCGGCGTGTCCTTCGGCGGCTCGGTCAACAGCGAACTCGCAGATTCCTGCCAGGACACGGCTGACTTGGAGAAGGCCTACAAGGCCGTCCTGGATCGCTACAACCCGGCGACCATCGACTTCGACATCGAAGGCGCGAACCTCAGTGACCCCGCCGCGTGGCAGCGCCGGGCCACGGTCATCGCGGCTCTTCAAAAGGAACGGGCCAACGCGGGGAAACCCTTGGCCGTCTGGCTGACGCTTCCGGTAACACCGCAAGGATTGACCGACGCCGGAACATCCGGCGTGGACGAGATGCTCGCCGCCGGCGTGCAACTGTCAGGCGTCAACATCATGACCATGAACTACGGTTCGAGCAGGAGCCCCTCCCAGAGCATGCTCGACGCTTCCCTGTCCGCCGCCCAGTCCACACATGAGCAGCTCAGCATCATTTACCAGCGGGCGGGGATGCCCCTCGAGAGCGACCAAGTCTGGAAGAAGATGGGGCTGACCCCCATGATCGGCCGGAACGACCTCCCCGGTGAAGTGTTCGACATCGACGCCGCACGGGGGTTGAACGCCTTCGCGCACAGCAAGGGCATCACCCGGGTTTCCATGTGGTCCCTTAACCGGGACACCTCGTGCCCGGCGGACACGTCCGACGATTCCGCAAGCCACATTTGCAGTGGCATCGACCAAGGAGGCCAGCGCTTCTCGGATATCCTGGGCGCGGGTTTCCAAGGCAAGCTGCCTTGAGCCAGGGCCTCCTAGGCCAAGCCGGGACGTTCCGTCCGGTCCTGGTCCTTGGCCTGGGCGGGCCGGGCAAGGTGGCGGCCGTTGCCGCGCCGGAACAGCCTCTTAATCCACTGCATGGATGCCTCCTGTTGCTATCTGGTTCTACTGGACCTGGCTTGTTGTGACGGTGTTCAGCCAAGGGCCGGCGGGAACGTTGTCCCGCGTGACGAATTGCCAGTCGACTTTGTCCGACTCGCCGTTGAGGTCGGAGAAGCCCAGGCAGCTATTGAGGGCCGGTGAGACGTCCATGCCGGCCCCGTTGAACTTCTTGTTGGCCGGCCGCGCGTCGTTGGAACCGAACACGTAGTCCTTGTCGTGGTACTGCCCAGGGCCGGCGTCTTCGATCTGGCCGTAGCATTCATGGCCGTCCTTGCGGATCCGGACCCACTGGTTCTTCATGTAACTGAAGTTTGTGTTTTGCGCATTTCCGGCGAAGCCGGGATCGTTCGCCCAGGGAATCACCGATGCCCTCTCGGCAAAAGCGGTCGGATCGTTGACGTCGTCGAAAGGCAGGTCGAGGTAGAACGGGTTCTGTTTGGGAGTCATGCTCGTCGGGGCGTAGCCCTTGGCTTGCGACCTCGCCTCCGTCTGGCACGTGTTGTTGACCATGACTCCGTCACAGCCTCCGTAGTTTTGCATCCATTGGGAGTCGTAGGTGGACATCACTTGGCTTCCGTCCGCGGCAGTGGGATCGAAGATCTCGCCCACCCAGAAGGTGGTGGCCACGATTCCGGTGTGCCAGGGATATTGGCCACTCGGCGTGGGGCTCGGTTTGGGACTCGGTCCGCCGCACGCCGCGGTGAGCAACGTCAGTGCCACGAGGCCGGACACTACGCCGCGGCTGTGGCGGTTCCGTCCTGTTGCTGTGTGCTTCACAATCTGCTCCTTGGCGTGATGTGGCCGGTCCGCGAAACAACCTGTTACGCAAGACACGGGAACAGGCGGCCGGTGAGCGGATTATCCGCCCCGTTTCCAGCCGCCTGTCCCTAGTGGCGAGCCGGCCTGAGGCCGGCCGATGCCCGTGTTCAAGACGCCAGCGTTATCTTCCAACCCGCTGGGTCAAGGACCTTCGCCGGCTTGTAGTCGTTGGCGACGTTCATGATGATTTCGTCCAGCGTGGTCTTCGGGTTGAACCCCACCAGCCCGCAGGCCTTGCTGTTGTCCGGAACGCGGCGCCGCATGTCCTCGTATCCTTCGGAGTATGCCTGCTCGTACGGCACCAAAGTGATGGGGCTTTCGCTTCCCACAAGCTCCACGATCCGCTCGGCCAGCGTCAGGATGGAAATCTCGTAGCTGCCACCGAGGTTGAAGGCCTGTCCGTAGGCAAGGGGTTCTTCGGAAATCCGGGTGATGGCCGGAACGATGTCGCCGACGTAGGAGAAGCACCTGGTCTGGTGGCCGTCTCCATAGACCGTCAGGGGCTCTCCTGCGATCGCTTGGCGGACAAGCCGGGGAACCACCATGCCGTAGCGTCCCGTTTGCCGCGGACCCACGGTGTTGAAGAGCCGCACAATGGCCACGGGAAGGCCGAACTGCCGCCAGTACGCGTGCGCGAATGCTTCGTCGATGCCCTTGGCCGCCGCGTAGGTCCACCTCGACTTCAGCGCGGATCCCAGGATGCGGTCTGCCTCTTCCGAGAGGCTGTCCGAAGTGTTCTTGCCGTAAACCTCGCTCGTGGACGCAAGGAGGAGGTTCGCACCCGACTCGAGGACGGAATCCAGGACCACTTCAGTGCCGTGGATATTCGTGCGGAGGCTCTCGAGCGGGTGGTCGACGATCAAATTGACGCCGACCGCGGCTGCCAAGTGGAAGACCCTGTCGGCACCGGCCACAACCTTGTCCACTGCGTCGCGGTCAAGGATGCTGCCCTCGACAAAGTGGAAGTTCCTGTGGCCGATGACCCCTTTGAGGTTCTCGAGGCGACCGGTCGACAAATTGTCCAGGACTGCGACTTCGTCCCCGGCCGCCAAGAGGTGCTCGACAAGGTGGCTTCCTATGAATCCGGCACCGCCGGTTATTGCTGTTTTCATTGCTCCTGCTTCCGTCGGAAATCCGGGGGATCTAGAGGCGGGTTATGTTGTCTGCCTTGGCCAGGCGGTAGGTGGTGTCGAGGACTGCCGGGGCGCCTTCGAGCCACTCGAGGTCTGCCTTGCTGTGCCGCGTGTGCAGGATCACCAGGTCGGCGCCCCAATCGGCGGGTGACTGCTCGGAAGTGAGGATGCCACCGTGGCCGTCGGGAGCGGTCTGGCACCACGGGTCGGAGTACGCCACCACGGCGCCGTCCGCAATGAGCGCTGCGATGATTTCCAGGGCCGGGGATTCACGAAGGTCCTCGACATCCGGCTTGTAGGCGACGCCCAAAACCATGACGCGGGCTCCGGCGACTCCGTGGTTCCGGTCGGACAGGATCCGCCGGGCCTTTTCCACCACTTGGTGGGGTCGGCCGGCAATTCCCGCCATTGCTTGTTCGATGACCGGCGCCGTGACGCGCGCCTTGCGCAATTGCCACAGCAAATAGTGCGGGTCGCAGGGAATGCAGTGGCCGCCGACGCCGGGGCCGGGCGTGAATGGCATGAAACCGTACGGCTTGGTCGACGCCGCGTCAATAACGTCCATGACCTCCATATTGAGTTCATGGCAGATATCGGCGAATTCATTTGCCAAGGCGATATTCACCGCACGGAAAGTGTTTTCAACCAATTTGGTCATTTCGGCAACGTCCGCCGACGGAACACGGTGGACCAGTTTGGTGCTGGCGAGCAAGAGCCTTTCGGCAACTTCGCCGCAGGCAGGGGTCACGCCGCCCACAACCCGCGGAACGTCTTCATGCGAGAACGAATCCACGCCGGGGTTGATGCGCTCGGGCGAGAACGCGACGTAGACGTCCCGTCCGGGGATGAGTCCCCGCGCTGCAAGGGGCAGGGCCAGGAGGTCGCGCGTCGATCCCACGTAGGTGGTGGACGTCAGCATGAGCAGCTGGCCCGCGGTGGCGAACTCGACGACTGAAGCGCAGGCTGCGCGTAGGATGCCGAGGTCCGGGACCAGGTATTCGTCCACCGGGGTAGGCACGCAGACCACAACCGCCGCCGCACGTGCGAGCAGGGACAAATCGCTGCTCAGCATGAAGGTGGGATCCTGGAGTGCGTTGTTCAGCCGCGCCTTGTCCGAGTCCAGGAGGTCAGCCCGTTCCTCGCGGATAACCGCCAGGCGGCCGTCCGATACGTCCAAGCCCAGGACCCGCCGTCCGGACGCGTTGAGGGCCAGGGCCGTAGGCAACCCTACGTATCCCATGCCCACGATCGCGACGTCGAAGGTGAATGCCGGGTCCTGCGTGGCGGTCGTGAGGAGGGATTCCTCCGGCCACCCTGGTGCTGCGTGAAGGGCCTGAGGACCCCTGCTCAACTCTGTCTTTACCCTCGTGTTCGGTGCCATGGTCAGTCGACCTCCCGCTGCCTGTTGTCTCCAGTGTGAAAAAAAGCCGACGGCGAAGCGGCGTGTGCCCTGGTCTCAGAAGGCGCGTCACCGCCCGCCGTCGGCTCGCTTGTGGGGGACCCCGCGTATCGCGGGAGACCGGTCGCATTGGAGCTGACTTCTCGCCGGAATGCCGGCTGGCTTTCCTGTAGCAAAGAATTCTTCCTGCGTTTCATCTCGAGACCCACTTATCCCCAATTGGTGGCGGTTGCCATCAAGAATGAGGATATTAACCAAGGCCAACTCCGGGCGCGAGTGGAATCTACCCGTCTTTCGATGCAGAACCCTTCCCGATGCTCCCCACTACCCGCCCTGGTACTTTTAACCACTTGGGCCGGTACTTGTTTTGCCGCTTTATCCCTGATTTCGGGCACGCTGGTGCTGTGAATTGGCTGGGAATTACTGCGGCCCACGGGAGGGAATACGGGGGTACCAAGTAATCGGGGCAAGGAAAAAGCGTACGAAGGCGGCAACCCGCCTCGCGCGGGTTGCCGACACCGCGGCGCCGTGGAAATCGGAGCAGTCCGGCTAGCCCAAATTGTCCGTTCCGTGGGTGCCGTTAATCAGGTCTTCGCGGTGGCTGATTCCCAATTTGGCGAACATCCGGTACAGGTGGCCCTCAACGGTCCGCAAGGACAGTCCAAGGCTCATCGCAATATCCTTGTTGCTCGATCCTGCCTGCACCAAGGCGGCAATTTCCTGTTCCCGCCTGGTCAGTTTCTGGAGGTCGGGCAAATTGCCCTCTACCGCCGGACCGGCCTTGTCGAGGGCGGCCGTGCGGCGTTTGAGGAGTCTCTGGCCTTCGAGCTGGCGGGCCTTGTCCCCCCTGCTTTCCAGGATTCGGAGGGCGTGGCCGGCGCAATCCGCGGCCGCGAGTTCCATGCCTTCCTTCGCCGCCGAATCACTCAGTTCGATGAGCCGGTCCGCGTCTTTGTGGATGAGCGCCAGTCCGACGCTCAACGCGAATTCGGCGGTCCTGCCTTCGCTTCCCTCCGCTACGGCGACCAGCCGGCGCGCCACGGTCGTATCGCCCAGCCTCAGGACAAGCATGAGGAGGTCGATTTCCGCGCCGATCGCACCGTCCGCTGCCGCTGAATCCGCGAGCGCCATGAGCCGGGAGATCGCCGCCTGCGTTCCGATATGGTCGGCCCTGGCAATGGTCGCGTGGCCCTGGGCGAGCAGGCTGGGATGTATGCCGTCCCGGACCAGGGCGTCATACTCGGCCGAGTACGTCATGACCGTATCCCGGCGCTTGAGGATCGACGCCGCGTAGGCGGCGGCAGCAACGGCGTCGGGCAGGTCGCTTCCCATGTCCGAAACGCGGAGCATGCTGACAGCCTGGCGCAAGCGCGGCAGGGCGACGCCGAGGTCTCCCCTGCGCAGGTCCACCATTCCGGCGGTCAGGTGCAGCATGCCGCCAGCGTAGATCAGCGAGTTGGGCGCTTGCGATATGTGGTTCTTCAGGAACGAGTCCAGAACGTCAAGCTCGCCGGCCTGCTGCAGCGCCGAAACGTAGCTGCGCATCACGAACCCGGAGTACTGGAGGCTCCAGTCGCCGCTCGTGGTCACCATTTCCTGGATCCCCATCAGGATCTGGAGTGCGGAAACCGGCCGTCCGGTGACTGCCATCGCTTCCGCAAGGAGGGTACCGGCGACGAGCCGGGACTCGTCGTCGTCGGTTTCTTTCCAGATCTGGCGCAGTTCACGCTCGGTATCAAGATAGTGGCGTTCCGATTGGAGGCCTTCGAGGGTCAAAAGGCGGCTGCCAAGCTTGCCGAGTTCGAGTTCGCGGGGGTCGATTCCGCGCGGTGATTCGGCGAGCCGGGCGAGGGCGGCTTCCCATTCGTAGGCCGCCTGCTTGATGGCGTTTGGTCCGATGCCCTGGCGGCCGGACAATTGGGCGGCGAGCATCGACGCCTGACGGACTGTCCGCGGATCGTTCGTCCGGTCGACGACGCCGGCGAGCGAGGACACTGATCCGCGGACATCGCCGCGGTACCACTTGGCACGGGCCACTTCCACTTGGGCCGCCAGCTTCAAAGCCGGGTCCTTGATGGCTCCCGCCACGCGTTCCACGTAGCTGGGAATGAACAGGCGGTTCGCCAGCTGCGCGGCTTCGAGGATGTCGGCGTCGGGGACCTTCGTTCCCGATTCCAACCCCCACGAAACGTACCGCAGCAGACCGTCCATGGTCTGCGGCTTGTCCTGCATCAGGTCGAGGATGCGCCGGCGGATGGTCATGCTGTGGGCAGTAGGGACCAGTTGCCGGATGACTTCGCCGACCAACGGCTGGGCGAGCCGGACATGGCGGGCGGGGTCGTCGTCGATCTCGATGAAATGAAGTTCCTGCAACTCATCCACCGTCGCCGCGCTGCACGCTTGCTGGACCACCGCCAGCGGAACAGGTTCCGCGAGCGCCACGGTTTCCAAGGTGTCGCGCTGGGCAACGTCCAGGTGGAGGATCTGGTTGCGGACGAGGTCCATCAACCGCACGCTGGTCCCCCGCAACTCGCCCGAGAGCATCCAGGCCTCGTTGTGGCAGACAAGCTGGCCGAGGGACTTGGCATGCTCGATCAATTCGAGCAGGAACATCGGATTTCCGCCGGAGTACTTGCCCAGGACCGCGCTGGTGCTTTGAACCACGGGAGCATCCAATGCCTGTGCGCACAGTTTGTTGACTTCCGGCTCGCTGAGGGGCTGGAGGTCGAAACGGTCCACGAGCCCTTCGGACCACATGGAGAAGACCTCCGCCGGCGGCGCCGGGTAGGGGCGGCACAGGAAGACGACCTTGGCTGCCTCCGCCGCGGCGAGCTGCGCCAGGACAGCAACGCTGCTGTCATCAATGTGGTGCGCGTCTTCCACGATGAGGACGGCCGGCGCAGGGTGCGGCTGGCCGGCCGGATTCAGCGCCGCCACCACAGCCCTGAGGACGGACAACGGCTCGTTGATCTGCCCCGGCGTCAGCCCCGTCAGGAGGGGCGCCAAGGCTGCGAACGGGACCGAAGCGAGGGTCGGTCCGGCAAAGATCCGGAAGGGGCGGACGCGGTGGCCCAATTCATTGACCACCTCATTGATCAGCGCGGTTTTCCCGATCCCCGCATCACCGAAAAGGAGGACGCCCGGGCCGTTGCCGTCCAAGAGGCAATCGACCACGGCGGACATGACGCTGAAGCGCCCCACCAACGTTTCCGTGGTCACCACCTCAGTCATGACAGGCCGCCTTCCAGGCTGCCGAGGGCGAAGCTAAGCTCCGAGCGCTCCACGATCTTCAGCTTGCCGAAGATCTGGTAGAGGTGGCCTTCGACCGTCCGTACCGAAACATGGAGCTTCGCCGCGATACCCTTGTTGCTTTCCCGCTTGGCGGCGAGCTTCGCGATCTCAAGCTCCCGTGCCGTCAGCTTCAGCCCTTCCTGGTTCCCGCTCTGCGGAGTCCGCAAGCGCTGCCGGCACGTCTCGGCGAGTTGTCTCGCCTGCCTCAGCACGCCGCGGTCCATCTGTACCTGTTCCGAGTTCAGCAAGCTCTCCGCGATGTCGAACGCGAACCGGTCGTTCTGCATGCTTTCGGCCAGCCGGGCCGCGTCCAAGAGCATCTCCGCATTGCCGGAAACGGTGGCCCGTCCGTACAGGGCGCACAGCTCGGCGAACTGGCCTTGGCAAGCCAATGCCGCTTCCAGCAGCTGGGGCGCGGCGGCCACGTGGCCGAGCCGCACGGCCGAACTGAGGCAGAAAATCTCGTGACCCGGGGCGCCTTCGTCGCGGGCGGAGTCGGCCTGCCGGAGAAGCTCCTCGACGGCGGCTTCCGGGCCCTTGAGGTGCTCGTCAGCGAGGGCCCTCAGGTACTTCTGGGTCCGGTCCTTCCGCCACGTCGGCCTACGCACCTCGGCAGCCGCTTCCTTCAGGTAGAGAACGGCCTGCTCCTGCTCGCCCTGCAAAACCGAAGCGTACGCGGCCGCGGTGCACGCGATGTCCAACATGCCTTCGTTGTCCTGGACCCGCAATTGGCTGATCACGGGAACGAGCGCTTCCAAAGCATCCTGCCCCCGTCCTTGGAGGCAGTGGAAAATCGCTTTGGGGAGGTCAATCGCGGTCGGAAGCGCCTCCGCCGAAGACGTCATTTCCGCATCGCCCGGCTGGACCATGTCTCCGGCCGCGTCCCAGTGTCCGGCCAGGACGAAAGCGAACCTCAACCGGGATGCGGCACGCCGCGCCGCCGCGAGGGAAACAGCCGGATCGTGGCAATCGGCCACCAACTGCTCCGCCAGGTCTGCCGCTTCGGATTGCCGGCCCGTCAATGCCCAGGCCTCGCACAGCCAGCTTCCCGCGAGGAGCCGGAATTCCACGCCGTGGGATTCAAAGTCCTGCAGCACCTCTTCGAGCCGGACGGCCATCTCCGCGTAGGAACCGGTGAAGCTCGCCGCTTGCGACTCGGCAAGGACCAGCGCCTCGCGCAGCTCCGCCGTCGAAGTACCGTTACCCGCCTCGTCCGGCAGCGCGACGACCGCCACCTCATCCAGCCGGCGCCGGACGCCGGCAAGTACTTCTGCCGCCAATGCCGTGGTGTCGGGCCGGGCCAGCAGGACCGTGCTTTCGGCCAGCTTGAGCCGGACCCACTCGGACAGCGGCACGTCGTCGAAAGCCTGCTCGCTGCCGCCAAGGTGGAGCTTCAGGACGTTCCGGGCTTCCGTGAGTTCGCCCAGCGTCATCAACGCGCGGGCTTCCTCAGCTACTGCCACCGGCATCCCGGCGTGGTTCGGCAGCGAGCGGACCAGCCGAAGGGCGAGCCGCGCATCAAGCTGCCGGTTCGCGATCGCGGCGGCCACAAGCGTTTCGTCGACCCCGAGCTTCGCCCCGCAGTCAAGGGCCCACGCAGCCATCGAAAGGGTCGTGGACGGTTGCCCGAGCAAGTAGTCCGCGGTCCCGGCCATCATGTTCCGCAATTCGTTGCTGCGGCCGAGCGGGACGTTGGCCCGGACGACGTCCCCGACGAGTTGGCTCTGCAGCCGCACCATCCGGGGAAGCGAGTCGTCCACCACCAGGATGCTGCGCTTTTCGAGTGAATCGACGTCGTCGGAGGACGCGAGCGAAAGCAACGCCTCCAAAGGAACGGTCTTGGCCAGGGAGAGTATCTCCAGGACCTTGCGCTCGCCGCCGTTCATGCGGCCGAGCCGCGTGGTGATGAGGTCGGTGATCGCGCGGCCGTGGCTTTCGCTCCGGGAAGCAAGTACCCACACGGAGTCGCGTACCAGGAGCGCACCGGACTCGGCGAGCTCCGCCGCGAGCATCTTCAAGTAGTGCGGGTTTCCGCCGCTTGCCGCCCACAGTGCATGGGCCGCCGACGGCGAAACCTTGGCGCTCAGCCCCGCCTCGAGCCAGTCGTGCGACTGATGGAACGTCAAGGGCTTGAGGTCGATCCGGTCCAGGAAGCCGTCGCCGCAAAGCCTCGTGATCTCGCCGCAGAGCCGCTGCGGGTCGGTGGCGGTGAGGACCAGCTGCGCGGTGCCGTTCCGGGCCAGTTGGGCGACCGTCATGGCGGCCAGTTCGTCCAGCTCGGAGGCATTCTCAATCACGAGGTACACCCGTTTGCCTTCCGCCCGTTCACGCAACAGGGACGACAATGCGGACAGCACAAGGACGGGGTGGGCCAAGTATCCGGGGTCGAGGTCGCTCAGGAGGATGTTCAGGGCACCGTAGGGCGACCGTGCGAGCGCCGCGCTCCCCCGGATCACGACGACGAAGGAGCTTTCGCGGATCTCGTTGACTGCGCGGGTGGTCAAGTAGCTCTTGCCGCTTCCCGACGGCCCCGTCACCAGGACGCCGCCGCGCGACGCGGCAAGTGCCAGTCCGATGTCTTCAACAGCGGCCCGGGGTGCGATCGGTGGCCAAGCAGCCGGGATGGCCGACTTGCTTTCGGCGCCGTCGGACGCCCCTTGCGCCGACGGCAGGTCGAACGCATGGAACCGGGTTCCTGCCCCGGGCCTGATGGCGTGGACCTTTGATGCACTGCCTGCTGTCAACATGAGCGAGACCCCCAGTGTTCGAGTGGTGACACCCCCCAATTAACCAGCTGGGCGTCAGGCCTACACCAGTAGTGAGTACTCGACTTTCTTCCGGGCAGGTACTCGTATGGCAGGGTGAGTACCCCTCCCGTGCGTGGTAGCTACTCGTTGGCCGCAGTACTGTCCCGCTGAAACCGGAATGTATCCCTGCGCCGCTGGCATTTCGGGGTCAGCCGTTCCCGCCCGTACCACGCGCGAGGTCCGCCGCCCGGGCGAGGTCGTCGCGGCTCGCGATACCCAACTTCGAGTAGCACCGGTACAAGTGGCCTTCAACGGTTCGGACCGAAATCAACAGTTCGTCGGCGATCTGCCGGTCGCTGAGGCCCTGGACCGCGAGATTGACTATGTCCCATTCCCTCCGTGTCAGCTTCGGAACAACGGACTCATGCGGCGATTCCTCGCTGCCCTGGCCCAGTTCCTCGTTGCACCGCGCAAGCCCCGCCCGCGCAATCGCTGACACTTCCTTGCTCCGTGTCTTGTTCGCGTCTTCGAGCGCCGCGGCATAGGCCTTTGCGGCGAGCTGGAAGGCGGACGCCGCGTGGAGTTTCTCCGCCGCGGCCAGGTACTGGTCGGCGCTTCCACCCTTGAGCGCGCGGCCATATTCGGCCAAAGCCTGAGCCCATTCGCCCTCAGTTGCGTCCGCCACTTCGCAGAACCTGTCGAGCCTGCCGGTGTCACCGAGCCCGAGCGCCAATTCCAAGGCATGCAGCTCAAGGAACGTTGCCGATTCCCCCGCAGCTTCGTCCGCGTTCCGGCGCAGACCCCTGATGCCGGACCCGTCGTGTTCCAGGAGTTCGATTCCGGCGTTGAAGAAACTACTTGCTTGGGCCGAAAGCAAGTACATGCAGCGCTGTCCCCAGGTCTTGTAATCCGCCCTGAACCGTTCCGCCTCGGGTGCACCGGCACCGGCCGCCACATAGAATGCCATGGCTGCGCACAACCCGAAGAGGTTCTGCGGATCGCTGTCCCGCAGTGCTTCCAAACCGGCGGTCAGCATGGGCAAGGCATCAGCGGTTTTTCCCTGCCGGACAGCTACGTAGCCCAGCACTACGTAAGCGGCGCCGCCGAAGGACGCCGTGGCAGTTCCCGACGATTCGTAATAGGCGTCCACAAGGCCCTGGGCGTCGCTCCAGTCACCGGACGCCAAGGCGCAAACCACGTGCCGCGAAGCAATGAACTGCGGAAGGAAGAAGACGTCGTTGTCCGGGGGCTGTTCCAGGACCGCGGCTTCCAGGGCCATCTGCCGTCCTTGGCGCCCGAAGCCGAGGGCGCACAGCATCTCCGCTTTGAGGGCGAAGGCCAAGGCCTTGAACAGGACGGTCAAGGCCACGTCCACCGAGTCGAGCCGGCGGAGCACACGTTCCAAGCCGTCCGCCATCGCTCCGTACGTGCCCTCAAAAGATGCCACGAGCAGATCCATGAGGTCCGCCACGACGGGCACGGCTGCCTTCGCGTCGGGAGTCTGCTGGCCTTGCAGCGCCGGTTGCTGTCCGCCCCATTCCCGCAATTGCCCGGCGTCGGCTTGGATCAGGGACGGGTCTTGGCCGATCCCGGCCCGGATGACCGAGCGGAGGAGGCTGCCGAAGATCACGCGGGACGATCCGGCGTCGCTGTCGGTCGTATCCAGGGTGAGGACGGCGGCTGCCTCATCGCGGCGTCCAAGATTGAAATACGAGCGCGCCATGACGGCCTGCGCAACCGCGTGCAAGGGCATCTCGCGAACAGCGTTGGCCATCCGCAGTGCGGCCTCGTTTTGCATGAGCTTGACCGCGAGGACCGCTGCGCGAAGCAATAACCGGTCAGGCACGTCCGCGCCGCAGTCCAACGACCACGTGACCATCCTTAGGAGCGAGTCCGGGTTGTCCTCCAACACGTCCATGCGCGAAATGATTTGCCGGTGCAACTGGAGGCTCTGCGCGGCAGGCACAAGGTTCCGGAGGACCTCGCCGTAAATCGGGTTCACGAGTCGGATGCTCGGCAAACCGTTACCGGCTGGAACCACCAAGCGCTGGTCCAGCAATTCCTGGACGGCGTCTTCGCCGGCTACGACGTTGATCAGCGTGCGGTCCACGGGTTCCGCGAGGGCGATCAGGCTCAAAGCCTCCCGGCCTTCGGATGAGACCCCCAGGAGCTGTAGTTCGACGACGGCTTCAAGCCTGACGGTGTGCACCGGCACCGCGGCCGTCTTAAGCCACACTCCGTTCCGCTGGACCAGGCCGCCCGACGCTTCGGCCTCCCGCACGAGCGTCTTCAGGAGCAAGGTATTGCCGGCCGCCTGGGTCCAAAATCCGCGGCTTGTATTGTTGAGGACAACGCCGCCCAGCAACGCCTCGCACAATTCATGGCCCTGCTCCGCGGTCAACGGTTCAAGCTCGAACCATTCGGCCGTTCCCTCGTGCCACAACCGCAGGAGCGGCTCGGGAACGCCGGAAGAGGGGACGAACGCGGCAACCATCTTTGCCCAACCGGCCTGGAGGAGCTCCGTGAGAATCTCGCACGTGGCGTCATCCAGGTAGTGGGTGTCGTCCACCAGAAGCAATGCCGGTCCGGAACCTGTCCGGATACCCTCCAAGTGGTCCCACAAGGCACGCAGCACGGCCACGCGGGACGAGATGTCGGCAATTGGCAGCTGGGCAAGGAACGGAGCGAGTACCCCGTACGGAACCGCTGTGAGTGACGGGCTGCCGTGGATATGGACTACTGCCCTGTCGCCGCCGAAAGCGCTGTCCAGTTGGGCAAGGAGGGTTGACGCCCCGAGGCCGGTTTCACCGACGACGAAGACGGCGGTACAGTCATCCGCCCTGATGGCGCCGGTAATCCCCGGCAGGAGCTGTCCAAAGTCCAGCCACGGTTCACTCTGTCTTGCACCGCTTTCGCCCCCAAGACCATGCACCGACGCAGCGGTGTCACGGCTGTGCGGTTCCTTCAAGCTCGCTCCTTGATGAAATGCCCATTTTCGTGAAGATCTGGTAGAGGTGGCCCTCAACCGTGCGTACGGATACTTGCAGTTGGTTGGCCACCTCTTTGTTACTCAACCCCTGACTCGCCATCTTTGCAACCTGCCGCTCCCGTTCCGTCAGCTCGGGTCCAAAGCTGTGTGGGGTCAACGGCAATACAGGTACCGTGCCCACCAGGCGGTCGAGCCGCTGTTGCGCCTGCCGCGCGGACGCCGAGTCTCCCACGTCCCGCGCGATGTCCAGTGCCAGCACGGCGCATCGCGCTTCCACTGCGTCCAGGTTCAATTCCTGGGCCACCGAGGCTGCGAGGAGCAGGGTCTTCGGTTCCTTCTTCCGGCTGCCTTCCGCCACCATCCGGTTAACGGCCGCCATCTTGCCCTGGCGCCTCGAGGACACTTCCTCCAACAGCAGGAGCTCCTCTTCCGTGCCGTGGACGGTTGCCCCGAAAAGGCTGATGGATGCCGTGGTCGTGCGGCCCTTCGCAAGGTCCCGGGCGGCGGACTCCATGAGGCCCTGCTTGGCGCCCGGGTCCTTCAGCCAGCGCCGTGCCATCTTGACGCAAAACTCGGCCATCCACGCGGGAAACCACGCGGTTTCCGACTGGCTGTTGTCGGCCAGGTCCAGGAACGTCCGGGCTTCCTTCACGTCGCCGGCTTGGGCGTAGGCGAAGGCCAAGGCCGAATATGCCAATGAGGGTCCATAGTAATTGCGGCGGATTTCCAATTGCGCTTGTGCCCCCAGCAGGGTGTCGATCGCAACTGCGGCCCGGCCGGCGTAGGTGTATGCCACGCCGAGGGCGAGCTCCGCGGCGCCGCCCAGATAGTGGATGTTCTTCGGCTGCTGGTCGAGGGTCTGCGTAAGCATCCGGGCGAGCTCTTCCCATTGCCCGCTGCACAGCAAGGCCGCGAACAAGCCTTCGGAAAGCCAATTGTGCAGGCGCGGTTGTGCTTTGGCGCGCTGCAGCTTGTGCCTGAGTTCGCGGGCGAGCTCAACGGCTTCCATCTCGCGGCCAAGCACGGCCCACGCCATGATCAGGAGGCTGCCGCAATTGAGCCTTTGCTCAAGGTCGGTGCCGTCCCGGTACTCTTCCTCCAACGCCCCGGCAACCTCTGCGTACTCGCCTTGGTGGACTTGGAGTTCGAAGCTGGCGAGCCGGAGCACGCCGCGCGCCCGGGAGATGTCCGCCGTGTCCGTGCCGCTTTCCTGGGCACGCCCGTCCAGGTCCGCGAAAGCTTCGGCCACGATTCCGGGGATACGCAAGTGCCCGTCCGGGACCCACAACAGCGCACTGCAAAGTTCCTGGACGTAATCGGCGTACTCATATGCGGAAAGGCTTTGAAGGTGTTCGGGGGCCACCGCCTCCAACGCCGCAACGGCAGCCTCGTGCTCGGCAAGCATCACGTGGGAAACACACCGCTGTTGCGCTGCTGCCACCCATTCCTTGTCATCCGGGGTTATCTGCCGGGCGCACTCCAAAGCGAACCAGGGATCGAATTGCCGGTTCGCCGCCGTCGACGCCGCCAAGGCCACCGCGGGCTCCAAGGGTTCGCGGCAATTCAAAGTGGACGCGGCAAAGCCGAGCAAAGCCTCGGCGTCGAGGTCCCGCCAAATGCTGCCTATCACGCCTGCGGCAAGCCTGCGCAATTCGTTCCGACGCGGCAAGTCCATCCATCCGCGCATGACTTCGCCCATGTAGTCATCACGCAGCGATACGCGCCTGGGTCCCGAAGACTCAATGCGCAAGTACCCGGACCACTCCATTTCGGCAACCGCGGAAGGCTCGAGGACGTCCAGCAACACCGCCAGCGGGGCCGTGCGGATGAGGGCCATCAATTCAAGCGCTTCCTGGACGGCCGGCCGCTCTTTCGCGAGGCGCGAGCGGACCAGTTCGGTCAGGACTTCGGCGGATGACAGGTGGATTTCGCCCTTCATCGCCCAGACCTGCCCGGCCAGGTGCAAGTTGCCCGAGCGAAGCTGTTCGGTAACGATGGCCTGGAGCACCAAGGGGCTTCCCCCGCTTGCCGCGTGAAGGGCACTCGCAGCGGTGGCCGTGACCCGGTTGCCGAGGATCCCACCGAGCAGCTTGGAGACCTCCGAGCGGGAAAAGACCTGCAGTTCAACCTCATCGAGGAGCCCGTCTTTGAGCAACCTGATGAGGTCTTCCGGCATATCGGTCACTTGCCGGACGGTGACGAGCACCTTTGCTACGCCGCTGATCAACAACTGGACCAGGACGGCCGTGCTCATGCTGTCCAAGGAGGGAAGTTCCGAAAGGACCACCAGCACTTCACGGCCCGCGGCATCGGAATGTATCAGGTGGGAAATGCCGTGGATGACGGCTCCCGGGTTATCCGCGACCTCCGCGGGAAGCCGCGCGAGCAAATGCGCCATGGAACCGAAAGGGGCTTCGGCATCAGCGGAGCCGTGGAGGTGGAGGACATGGACTTTCGAATTGAGCCGAGCTTCCACTGATCGTGCGAACGTCGCCTTGCCGGCGCCAGGCGCCCCGACCACCACAACGCCATAGACGTCGGGGGTGCTGAGCGAGTCAACCACCGTTTTCTGAAGGTCCTGACGGATCAGTGACGACCATTTTCGGCGTTCTGCAGCCCCCAAGGCTTGGCGGTCCGAAGGAAGCCGCACCCTCACAGATTCCGGTATAGCTCGCAAATCAGATCACGCTACCTTCGTCGCTCCGGCGGACGTGACGTACAGCGGTTGTTTCTTCCTGCTTCTTCTTCAGCCCTGCATTGATTTGCAAATTATCATAGCGATCCACGCGAATCAATTAGTCAATCAGTCAACTAACAGCGTGCTTGTTAAATAGCTGGAATGAGGAGCTTAGGCCTTGACTGGATGAAATTTTTGCTGTGCCGCCAGGAGGCCGTCGCTCATCAACATCTCCACGGCGTCCGCCGCCTCGTCGAGGAGAAACGGCAGGTCCTTCTTTTCGACGGTGCCGAAATCCCGCAGCACATAGTCTGCCGTATCCATGCGGCCCGGGGGCCTTCCAACGCCGACCCGTACCCGCAAATAGTCCTTGGTCGCCAGGGCCTTGGAGATATCCCGCAAGCCATTGTGGCCGCCTTCTCCCCCGCCGATCTTCAACTTGACCGTGTTGAACGGGATATCAATTTCGTCGTGCACCGCAATGACGTGGTCCGGAGCAATATTGAAGAACGAGGCCAAGCCTGAAACAGGGCCGCCGGAAACATTCATGTAGCTCATGGGTTTGGCCAGCACCACCCGCGGTCCGCCGATTCCAAGCCGGCCCTCTACTATTTGGGCCCTGGCCTTGTGGGCTTTGAAGGTTCCGCCCATCCGCGAAGCGAGCTCGTCGAGGACCATTTGGCCTACGTTGTGGCGATTGTTGGCATATTCACTGCCGGGATTGCCGAGGCCGACGATCAGCCAAGTGTCTGTCATGGAGCCATCCTAGGGACTCGAAGGGGCGGAACGAAAAGAAATGGCCGGGACCCGAAGGTCCCGGCCACAAAGCAAGGGGCATGCGCCTCAAGCAGTCATGGTGACTACTCTGCCGCGGGAGCCTCTTCCGCTGCTGCAGCTGCAGGAGCAGCTTCGCCTTCTTCTTCCTCGGCCACGGGAGCGGCTTCGGAGATGTTGACGACCAGCGTCTCGGGGTCGCTCAGCAGGGTGACACCTGCCGGCAGGGCGAGGTCGGAAGCGTGGACGTGGGCGCCGGCTTCGCGGCCTTCGATGCTGACCTCGACGGCGGTGGGCAGGTGGGTTGCCTCGGCTTCGAGGGAAACCGTAACGGCTTCCTGGTTCGCGATGGCACCCGGAGCAGCTTCACCGGTGACGTGGACGGGGACGTCGACGGTGACCTTTTCGCCCTTGCGGACGGTCAGGAGGTCGATGTGCTCGATGATCTGCTTGATCGGGTCGCGCTGGATGTCCTTGACCAGGGCCAAGTGGTCCTCGCCGTTGATGTCCAGGGACAGCAGGGCGTTGGCGGTGCGGACGGCCAGCGTGGTGGCGCGGCCCGGCAGGTTGACGTGGATGGGCTCGGCGCCGTGGCCGTAGATGACAGCCGGGATCTGGCCGGCTGCGCGGGCGCGGCGGGCGAAGCCCTTGCCGAATTCGGTGCGCAGTTCTGCTGCGAGCTTCTGCTCGGACATATGTACTCCTTGATTACTGTGGCCGGCACGTTGCCAGGCAAGCTGATCAGCAAGGGCGGAGGTCTGTAGCGACCTTCTACGCCCGACGGAACCCCGGCCGCAGCCGGTCCGCCTTCGGTGAAGGAGTTTCAGACCCAGTCGATAACGGAGAACCGCAATGCGCTCTCCCTCGCCAAGGTATCCCCACGAGTTTAGCAGCCGCGTCCCGCAGGAGCGAAACGCAGCCGACTAGGCCTGGCCGTCGAAGAGGCTCGTGACGGAGCCGTCGTCGAACACTTCACGGATGGCACGGGCAATCAGCGGCGCGATGGACAGCACGGTCAGCTGCGGGAAGCGCTTCTCCGCCGGAATCGGCAGCGTGTTGGTGACAACCACTTCACGCGCGCCCGATTCCGCAAGCCGCTTGGAGGCGGGCTCGGAGAAGATCGCGTGGGTGCAGGCGATGATGACGTCCTTGGCACCGGCGTTCTTGAGCACCTGGACAGCACCGGAAATGGTTCCGCCGGTGTCGATCATGTCGTCGATCAAGACGCACGTCCGGCCTTCGATCTGCCCGACGACGGTCTTGGACACCGCCTGGTTCGGCACTGTCAGGTCACGCATCTTGTGGACGAAAGCGAGCGGTGCCCCGCCGAGTCGCTCGGCCCACTGTTCCGCCACCCGGACACGGCCCGTGTCCGGGGACACGACAGTGATGTTGTCAGCAGCGACTTTGGTGCGGATGTAGTCGGCAAGCAGCGGGATGGCCATGAGGTGATCCACCGGGCCGTCGAAAAAGCCCTGGATCTGGGAAGTGTGCAGATCCACTGACATGATCCGGTTGGCGCCGGCCGTCTTGTACAGATCGGCTACCAGGCGGGCGGAAATGGGCTCGCGTCCGCGGCCCTTCTTGTCCTGGCGCGAGTACGGGTAGAACGGCGAAACCACCGTGATGCGCTTGGCCGAAGCGCGCTTGAGGGAGTCGATCATGATCAACTGCTCCATGAGCCAGTTGTTCAGGGGCGCGGGGTGCGCCTGGATGACGAAGGCATCGGTTCCACGGACACTTTCACCGGCGCGGACGTAGATTTCACCGTTGGCGAAGTCGTACGCGTCAACCGGCAGGAGTTCCGTTTCCAGTTCCTTGGCGATTTCCTGCGCCAGTTCGGGGTGTGCCCGTCCGGCGGCGAGAACCAGTCTCTTCTCGCCGTTTGCGGTAATTTCGCTCATGCCTGTGTGCCCTCTTCTGTGGTTGCCGGAGTACTTGAAGAATCGGGGGCGGCGGATGCTTGCGCGGCCTGCGCCAGCTTGGCCGAGTTGCTGCCCTGGCGGTTGGCGATGACCCAGCCTTCGGAGTTGCGCTGCGGGGCGATGCTCAACGTCAGGGCTCCGGCGGGAACGTCCTTGCGGATGATGGCTCCGGCGCCGCTGTACGCGCCGTCGCCGACTGTCACGGGGGCCACGAAGACCGTGTTGGACCCGGTCCGCACACCGGATCCGATCACCGTGCGGTGCTTCTTCTCGCCGTCGTAGTTTGCCGTGATGTTGCCGCAGCCGATATTGGTGTCTTCGCCGATTTCGGCGTCACCGGCGTAGCCGAGGTGGGACAACTTGGATCCGCGCCCGATCGTCACGTTCTTGGTCTCGTAGAAGGCGCCGATCTTGCCGGTCTCGCCGAGGACCGTGCCGGGCCGCAGGTAGGTGAACGGACCGACGCTGGCGTGGGCGCCTATCGTCGAACCTGAGCCGTGCGTGCGGGTCACCTTCGCGCCTTCGCCCACCGAGACGTCGGCGAGGGTCGTGTCAGGCCCGACGACGGCGTCACGCGCCACGGTGGTGGCGCCGTGGAGCTGAGTGTTGGGAAGGATCCGCACGTCTTCGTCGAGGACAACCGTGGAGTCGATCCACGTAGTGGCGGGATCCACCACGGTCACGCCCGCGCGCATCCAGGCTTCGACGATCCGGCGGTTGTGTTCGGCGCCAAGGGCGGCGAGCTGCACGCGGTCGTTCGCGCCCTCAACCTGCCAACGGTCGTCGGTGACGAAGGCGGAAACCCGTCCTCCGGCGTCGCGCGCCAATTCGAGGACATCGGTGAGGTACTTTTCGCGCTGGATGTTCTCGGTGGTCACCTTGCGCAACTGGGTGCGGAGCACGCTGGCGTCGAAGGCGTAGATGCCCGAGTTGATTTCGCGGACGGCACGCTCATCCTCGGTGGCGTCTTTGTGCTCGCGGATGCCCAGGACGGTTCCGTCTTCAGCGCGCAGGATCCGGCCGTAGCCGTGCGCGTCGTGGAGGATCGCGGTCAGGACGGTTACCGCGTTGCCTTCGGATTCGTGGGTGGCAACAAGCTCGGTGAGAAGGGCCCCCGTCAACAAGGGGACATCGCCGTAGGTGACCACGACGGTTCCGCGGACTTCTTCCTTCTCGTCCAAGGCATCGAGGGCGACTTCGACCGCGCGGCCGGTGCCGGGCACTTCGTCCTGGTCCACGATGACGGCCTCGGGATCGACTTCTTCGATGTGCGCGGCCACGAGGTCGCGCTCGTGGCGCACTACCAGGGCGAGGCGCTGGGGGTCGATGGAACGCGCGGCGCGAATGGCGTGGGCCACCATGGAGCGTCCGCCGATTTCGTGCAGGATCTTGGGGGTCCGGGACTTCATGCGCGTACCGGCTCCAGCCGCAAGGACGATGACTGCGGCGGGGCCGGTGGTGTCAGGGTTCACGAAGTCGCTCTCCTTGATCGTTCAGAGACGAGCCGGCAGATGACCGACTAGTTCCGCCCATAGGATTCGAACCTATACTCCACGGCTCCAAAGGCCGGGGTGCTGCCGTTACACCAGAGCGGACCGTGCGCACGCCCGCCCTGCGGAACGGCTTCCGCGGGGCTCCCGTTTGACCGGGTCGCACACACAAGAAACTAGTTTGCCATGTGAGCTGCGTGTTCGCGACTTGGCGCGGCCCCGAGTCCTGGATTGGTTCCGGCCTGGGGCCCCCGAAGTCCCTTCGTGCTTGAGCTGAGGCATGATAGATGCGTGAGCAAGAGCACAGGAATCCCCCAGCGTTCCACGGGTTCCGCGGTCATCAACAACGCGCCGGAACGCCAGGTGGCCCGTTCCCGCATGACGGCTTCCCAGCGCCGTAACCAGCTCATCGGGATTGGCCGGAGCCTCTTCGCCGCCCGCGGACTCGATGCCACGACGATCGACGAAATCGCGGCAGCGGCAGGCGTTTCCAAGCCCGTGATCTACGAGCACTTCGGCTCGAAGGAAGGGCTCTACACCCAGGTTGTCGAGCTCGAATTCCAGGTCCTGTTGCAATCGATCAACGAAGCCTTGGCCGCCGAAGCCAAACCGCGGATCCTCGTCGAGCAAGCCGCACTAGCCCTCCTTGGCTACATCGAGGAGCGGACCGACGGGTTCCGGATCCTCATGCGGGACGCCCCGCCGTCGCAACCCGAAGGCGCGTTCGCCACATTGCTCTCCCATGTGGCCGAGCGGGTGGAGGACTTGCTTGCCGACGAATTCTCCCGGCGTGGTTTCAGTGCCGCGGACGGTGCCATGTACGCCCAGATGCTCGTGGGCATGGTTGCCATGACAGGCCAGTGGTGGCTGGACCACCGGCAGCCGGACAAAAGGGCCGTGGCCGCCCATTTGGTCAACCTGGCGTGGAACGGCCTGACGGGCCTGCAGAAAGACCCGGAGCTCACCTCGGACGCTTAGCCCCCTATTCGCCGAGGACCTCCGCCGCCTCGAGCCACTCAAGTTCGAGGCCTTCCTTCTCGTCGAGGAGTTCCTGCAGCTGGGCGTTCAAGTCGCTGAGCGCGTCGAAATCGCCCGACTCGGACTTCGCCGCCATTTGCACGTGGAGTTTTTCCTCCTGCTGGGCGATCTTGCCCAGTTGGCGGTCGATCCGGTTCAAGTCCTTGCGCGCTTCGCGTTTTTCCGCCTCGCTCGCGCCCGAGGTCGCCATCCCCGCAGCAGCGCCCGACGTCGGACTTCCACCGGCGGCGGCCGGGCCCGGGACGGTTCCGCTCGCCAAAGCGGCTTCGCGCAACTCCAGGTACTGGTCCACGCCGCCCGGAAGGCCGCGCAGCTTGCCGTCCCCGAGGAGGGCCATCTGGTGGTCGGTGGCACGCTCCAGGAGGTAACGGTCGTGGCTCACCACGATCAGCGTGCCGGGCCAGCCGTCCAACACGTCCTCGACGGCGGCAAGGGTGTCGGTGTCGAGGTCGTTGGTGGGCTCGTCGAGCATCAGCACGTTGGGTTCGCCCACCAGGAGCCTGAGCAGTTGCAGGCGGCGGCGCTCACCGCCCGAAAGATCCGGGACGGGCGTCCATTGCTTCTGCTTCGTGAAGCCCAGTTGCTCAACGAGTTGCCCAGCGGTCATTTCCCTGCCGCCGACGGCAAAGGAACGCTTCTCCCGTTCGATCACCTCGATGACCCGCAGGTCGGAAACTTCGTCGAGCTCCTTCACGTCCTGGGACAACACGGCGGTGACCACTGTCTTGCCCCGTTTCAGCCGGCCCTGGCTGGGGTCGATTTCGCCGTTGAGCAGCCGCAGGAGGGTCGATTTGCCGGCCCCGTTGACGCCGACGAGGCCCAGCCGCTCCCCCGGGGCCAGCCGCAACGTCACGTTGTCGAAGAGCTTCCGGCCGTCGAAATCGAGCGACACGTTCTCCAGGTCCAGCACGTCCTTGCCGAGCCGGGCCGTCGCCATCTTGCTCAGCGCCACCGAGTCGCGGGGCGCGGGGACATCCTCGATCAGCTCGTTGGCCGCCTCGATGCGGAACTTGGGCTTCGAGGTGCGGGCCGGAGCGCCGCGGCGCAGCCATGCCAGTTCCTTCTTGACGAGCTGCTGGCGCTTGCTTTCGACGACGGACGCCATCCGGTCCCGCTCGGCGCGGGCGAGCACGTAAGCCGCGTAGCCGCCGTCGAACGGGTCCACCATGGCGTCGTGTACTTCCCACGTCCGGTTGCAGACTTCGTCCAGGAACCAGCGGTCGTGCGTGACCACCAGGAACGCGCCATGGTTGGCGCGCCACCTGGTCTTCAAGTGCCGGGCCAGCCAGGCGACGCCTTCGACGTCGAGGTGGTTGGTGGGTTCGTCGAGCATGATGACGTCGTGGTCTTCGATGAGCAGCTTGGCCAAGGCCACACGGCGCTTTTGCCCGCCGGAGAGGGCGTGGACGTTGGCGTGCCAGTCGACGTCGCCCACGAGCCCGCCCATGATTTCCCGGATCTTCGGGTTGGCGGCCCATTCGTGGTCGGCACGGTCGCCAACGATCGCCGCCCCCACGGTGAGGTCGCCGTCGAGCACGTCCGACTGGTCCAGGTAGCCGATGTTGACGTCGCCGCGCTTGGTCACGCGGCCGGAGTCCGGCGTCGAACGCAAGGCCAGCAAGCGCATCAGGGTGGATTTACCATCGCCGTTGCGCCCCACCATGCCAATCCTGTCGCCGTCCTCCAAACCGAGGGTGACGCCGTCGAGGACGGTGCGGGTCGCGAACGAAACGGTGAGGTTTTCACCGCCGAGGAGGTGGGCCAATGGGTACTACTTTCTGGTGGTGATTGAGGACAGCCGCGGAAGGCGGGTTGTCATAGGAGGGTATCGGAGATGATCCGGGCACCGGGAACCGGGCCGTGCACGGCGAGGGCGTTGTGCCCCAGGTGCCGCAGCTCCTCGGCGAGCTCGCCTGCGGCCGGGGAACTGTCCGCGAGCAGGGCCACGGTGGGACCGGAACCGGAGACGATCCCGGCGAGGGCGCCGTTCGCCTCGCCGAGGCCGATCGTGTCCCGCAATCCCGGCGCGAGTTCGATCGAAGCACGCTGGAGGTCGTTGACGAGGAGCTTGCTCAAGGAATCGGGATCGCCGTTGCGCAGGGCCTGGAGGATCTTCGCGTCCACTTCGAGCGGTTCGGGCACCTCAAGTCCCTCGGCATTGCGGAGCGTGTCCAGCGTCCGGAAGACTTCCGGCGTCGAGAGCCCGTAGTCGGCGCAGACGAGGACCCAGTCCATTTGCGCTTTCGCGAGGGCCGGAGACAATTCGTCGCCGACTCCGAGCCCGACGGCGGTGCCTCCGAGGAGCGAAAACGGCACGTCGGCGCCCAGCTCGGCTGCGAGGTGGGCGAGTTCCTCGCGCGACAATCCGCTGTCCCACAGGGCGTCGCACGCCAGGAGCGTGGCGGCGGCGTCGGCGGAGCCGCCACCCATGCCTCCCGCGACGGGCACCCGCTTGGTGATGTCCAAGTGGACGCCGGTGGCTTTCTCCGAGACGTCCCGCATGATCGCCGCGGCCTTGTAGGCGAGGTTGCGCTCGTCGAGGGGAATGTCCACGCCATCGAGGTCCAGCGTGCTTGCCGCGTTGATGCTGACGGTGATCCCGGGTTCCTCGGTGCTTGTGGCGGCCACTTCCTCGTAGAGGGACACCGCGAGGTAAACGCTCGCGACGGAATGGTAGCCATCGGGCCGCAACGGGCCGACGTTGAGGGAGACGTTCACCTTGCCGGGTGCGCGGACCCGCACGGTGCGGGCGGCGAAGCGCCCGCGGCTCGCGGCGCTGATGCCCGGGCTCATGCGTCCATGGGGTGGCGGGCCTCGGCGATGCGGACAAAAGCGTTGATGTCGAGGACCTCCCCCCGCGCGCTCGGGTCGACGCCGGCCGCCACGAGGCAACGTTCGGCTTCGGCCGGGCTTCCGGCCCAATGGGCCAGTGCCGCGCGCAGCGTCTTCCGGCGCTGAGCGAAGGCGGCATCGATCACGGCGAAGACCTGCCCACGGGTGGCATGCGTGGCAGGCGGCGCGCTCCGGGTGAATGCGACGAGCCCCGAGTGGATCTTGGGGGCCGGCCAAAAGACGTTCATGCCGATCACGCCGGCCTTGCGCATGGTCCCGTACCACGCGGCCTTGACGGAAGGCACCCCGTAGATCTTCGAGCCGGGCGCGGCGGCGAGCCGGTCAGCCACTTCGTCCTGGACCATGACCAAGCCGTGTTGCAGGCTCGGGAAGTGCTGGAGGAGGTGCAGGACCACCGGCACCGCGACGTTGTACGGCAGGTTGGCTACGAGGGCCGTCGGCTGGACGGGAAGTTCGGTGACTTTCATGGCGTCCGAGAGGACCAGGTGGAAGTCGTCGACGGCGTCGGGCCGCCACGCGCGGACGGTTTCCGGCAGCTTGGCGGCCAGCACGGGATCGATTTCGACGGCGACAACCGACTTCGCGGCGTCGAGGAGGCCAAGCGTCAAGGATCCGAGGCCGGGCCCGACTTCGAGGACGGTTTCCCCGGGATCGATCGAAGCGGCCGAGACGATCCTGCGGATCGTGTTGCCGTCGATGACAAAGTTCTGTCCCAGCGTTTTCGTGGGGCGGACACCGATTTCCTCGGCGAGCCGTCGGATGTCCACAGCTCCCAGGAGGGGCGCGACGGCGGCGTGTTCGGGATTCGGTTCAGTCACCTAGGTATCGTATCGTCTGACCGCCGAACGGCTGCTTCCGGAGGCTGTTTTTGGGCGGGAAAAGGGCCGGGTCCGTCACCGGACCCGGCCCTTTTCGCCGTGCTTATGCCGTGCGCCGGCTGGCTTAGGCCGAAGCCGCCCAGCCGCAGCCCCACGGCGACAGGCCGCGCTGCGCGTACACGCGGTTGGCGATGTCGATCTGCTGGGCCTTGCTGGCGAGGCTCGCGTTCGGAGCGTAGGCTCCTCCGCCGGAACCGAGCCACGTCTGGACGTCGAACTGCAGGCCGCCGTAGTAACCGTTACCGGTGTTGATTGCCCAGTTTCCGCCGGACTCGCACTGGGCGACCTTGTCCCACATGGCTTCGTTCGGGGCGCCGGTGGGTCCGGATGCCGCGGCGGCTGCCGGCGCGGGGCGTGCCTTGGTTCCCACCGTGACCTTCGCCGGGACCGGGTTGGTGGTCACATTCGACGAGACGAGGGTGCGGTCCGCTTCGCGGCCGTCCACCAGGACGAGCTTGAACGTCTTCGTGAGCAACCCGAGGACGCCCTCCTGGGTCACGGTCTTCTGGTCCGTGTACTGGTTGGGATCCTCGGTGGTGACGGTGTCGAACGGTACGTTCTCCGTCTCGGTTGCCGTCTTGCTGGTGTCCACGCGGGAAACCTTGATGACCATGTTGGCGACGACCGGAGCCGAGTTGGGCTGGGACACGCGATCGTTGGCGCCGAGCGAAACACCTGCATCGCTCAGGACCGTGGCGACGTCCGGCGCCGTCGTGGTTTTCGCCGAGCTCTGGCCGTCGACGATCAGGCTGATCGTCTTAGGGGTCAGGATCGAAACGTACGATCCCGCAACTTCCAGTTGCTGGTCCTTCGGCTCGGACACGGCCGAAGCGCTTGCTACGCCGAGTTCGGAGACGAGGCCGCCGACGTTGGGCGCCGTGGTGTTGACCGTACGCTTCGCCCCGTCAAGGCTCACGGTGACGGCCTTGGCCAGGTTGACGTTGATGATGGAACCGTTCTGCACCGAGCTGTCCAGAGCCGGGGAGACCCGGTCTTCCGGCTTCAGGTCGACCTTGGCCGCCTTGACCACTTGGTCAACGGTATTGCCGAAGGTCTGGACGGAACTCACTTTGCCATCAACATTGAGGGTGACCGATTTGTTGTTGCCCGTGAAGGCAACGACCCCAAGCACCAGTGCCGAAAGCACCAGCAGCTGCGCACCGACTTTGACGAAACTGAACTTGCCGTCCGTGGTGAAGAACTTAACCATGTTTGCCCGTAACTTTTGGACCATCCGGGCACGGGGAAAAGCGCACAGGGGTAACCTGCCGCGGTCCCAAACCGGCCGAAGCCGTGCTGGAGGACTGCGGCGGGGCTGGGCGCCGCCACACTCAATTCAACTGAAAATTTCCAATTGCGAACGGAGCAAGTGTTCCGGTGGCCTTCCCCGACCCCGGCTACTGGTTACCCACTGTAACCGAAGCGTTATAAAGTGGCCAAGAAAATTGCATACTGAGTATGCAGCGGGTCACGTTCCTATGCAGGTTTCAGTCCCATGAACCATATGTGGCAAGCGTGTTCCGGGCGAGCTGCCCGCACATCTCGGAAAGATCTCGATTTGTTACTTCGGCCATCGAACGAACGGTATACGGAACCATGTAGCTGGCATTCGGCCGGCCCCTGAATGGATGCGGGGTCAGGAACGGGGAATCGGTCTCCACCAGCAGCAATTCGGGATCCGCGATGGCGAGTGCTTCCCGCAGGTCCCCGGCATTCTTGAACGTCATGGTGCCCGCGAAGGACATGTACCAACCGTTGTCGTTACAGATCCGGGCCAGTTCAGCGTCACCCGAGAAGCAATGGAACACCACCCGTCCGGGAGCCCCTTCCTCGCGGAGGACCTGGACGACGTCGTCATGGGCATCGCGGTCGTGGATCTGCAGGGTGAGGTCGAGCCTCTTCGCGATATCGATGTGCCGGCGGAACGAGTGGCATTGGGCCACCAATCCGTCTCCGTGGGTGCGGAAGAAATCAAGGCCGGTTTCGCCGATGGCGCGGACCCGGGGGTGGGCCGCCAACTCCTCGATCTCGGCCAGGGCGGATTCGAGTTCGCCCCGTCCCGCGTAGACAGGAGCGTCATTGGGGTGGATGGCCACGGCGCCAAGGAGCCGCTGGTCCATCTCCAGAGCCTGCACCGTGAACCGTGAAGATTCAAGGTCGCAACCCACTTGCACGGCTCCCTGGACTCCAACGCTTTCGGCTGCATCCAGGGCATCCACAACAGCCACTTCCAACAACCCGTGCCGGAAGTCGAGGTGGGTGTGGTTGTCCATCACCGGAACGGGCAAAGGCTCCGGCGCCGGCGGGAATTCCTTGCGTGAGTTTCCGCCCTGGGCCTCCGGGGACGTTTCGGGCGCGCGGTAGGGAACCGGTGGGAGGGAGGTGCACATGCTTCCACCCTATCTTTCCCGAGGTGGTATCCCTCCCTCTGTTTGCGGTGGGCCTAGGCTGGGTAGTCTGGTAACGAAAGGCGGTAATTCCCTGCCAGGGCACCGCGGCCCGGCGGGGACGCTGTCATGGCTGAGGGGCTGTCCATGGATTCAAAGCGTCAGGGAACGTTCGATGAGGACCGGCTGCGCGACGACGCCGTTGCGATCGCGCCTCCAGGACACGAATCCCCCAACGGCCACAAGCCCGCGGTCATGGACCCTGCCCAGTTCCACACGGCGAGCGAAAAGATCCTGGCTGTCATCAACCAGGTGATCGACGGCAAGGCCGAAGCCGCCAAGCTGGCGTTGACCGTGCTGCTCGCCCAAGGTCACCTCCTGGTGGAGGACGTGCCCGGCGTCGGAAAGACCCTGCTCGCCAAGACCCTCGCCCGCACAATCGACTGCAAGGTCAGCCGCATCCAATTCACCCCGGACCTCCTCCCCTCGGACGTCACGGGCGTTTCCATCTACAACCAATCGTCGCGGCAGTTCGAGTTCCGGACGGGCGCGGTGTTCGCCAACATCGTGATCGGCGACGAAATCAACCGTGCGTCGGCGAAGACCCAGTCGGCCTTGCTCGAATGCATGGAGGAACACCAGGTGACGGTGGACGGCTTCTCCTACCAATTGGCCGAACCCTTCATGGTGGTGGCAACGCAGAACCCCATCGAAATGGAGGGAACGTACCCGCTGCCGGAGGCGCAGCGAGACCGCTTCATGGCACGGATTTCAATGGGCTATCCGGACAAGCTCTCGGAGATTGAAATGCTCGGGACGCACCAGGCGGTCTCTCCCCTGTCCAAGATCACCCCGGTGGTCACCGCGTCCGACGTCGCCGCCATGATCGCCACGGTACAGCGGGTCTTCGTCTCCGAGTCCGTCAAGGAATACACGGTGGGCCTGGGCCGGGCCACGAGGGACAGCGCGCGGCTTCGCCTCGGAGCCAGCCCCCGCTCCCTCCTGCAATTGCTGCGGGCAGCCAAGGCGACCGCAGCCCTCGACGGCAGGGATTTCGTCCTTCCGGATGACGTCATCCTGGTGGCCGAGTCGGTTTTGGCGCACCGGATCATCCTTGACCGCAAGGCCGCAAGCTCCGGAGACACCCCGCAAAGCGTCATCCGCTCCATCCTGGCTTCCCTCCCGGTCAACCAGGAAACCGGCGCCGAACGCCGCGGCAGCTAGGCGCGAAAGGAGGTCCGGCATGGCCTTGGTGGATCGGCTTCCCAAGCACCTCTTCACCACGCGCGGCTGGGGATTGCTGGCTAGCGGCGTCGCGTCATTGCTACTCGCCCAGATCATGGGCCGGCGCGATCTACTGGCCCTTGGCATCCTTCTCGTGGCGTTGCCTTTAGTGGCGCTGGCAGGCCTCCGGGTGCTCAAGCCCCGGTTCCAGGTGTTCCGCGAGTTCCATCCCTCCACGGTGGAAACGTCGTCGACGGCGACGGTCCGCCTGGCGGTGGCGCGGACAGGTACGGCAACGGGACCAGTGATCATGGAGGAACAGTTGCCTCCGCGCTTCGGTGAGCCCCCGGCGTTCGGGTTTCCAACGCGCTCGGCGTCCGGCGGGACCAGCCGCTATGAATACCACCTTCGCTCGGGCAAACGCGGCCAGTTCCGGATCGGACCGGTCACGGCCGAGTTCTGCGATCCGTTCGGCCTGTCGCTGCACCGGCACGCGATCGACGACGGCGACATCCTCACCGTGACGCCCGCCGCCGTCGAGCTTCCCGCGACGGGGCTCGCGGGAGCACGGGGGAACGACGGCGTCACCGCCACCCGGATCCGGGCCAACCCAAGCGACGACGACGTGATGACCCGCGAGTACCGGCACGGCGACCCCATGCGGCGCGTTCATTGGGCCGCGACCGCCCGACACGGGGAACTCATGGTGCGCCAGGAAGAATCCGTGACCACGCCCGAGGCCACGATCATCCTGGACCAACGGTATTCCGCGTTTGTCTCCGGATCGGGGGCAGTCTTCGGCCCCCACGAGGACGCGGTCGAGTTGCTGAGCAGCGAGGCGTTCGAGTGGGTGGTGACGGCGGCCATGTCCATCAGTTCGCATCTCGCCGACCGCAATTACTCATTGCGCTTCCTCGATGCCGCCGGAAATCCCGCTTTTCGCGGGTCACGCTCCGCGCCGTACCCCGAAACCGAGGAATATACCGGCCTGGGCGGATTGCAATCCATCGCCGAAAGCCTCGCCGCGATTCAGCTCGGCGGTCCGAGGCACGGGCACGGCGAGCGCCACAAGGACGCGTCCGCCGTCGTCGACGCCACGGAGGCACCCTTCGATGACCACCTGATGGACAAGTTGGCGGCACACCGCCTGCGCGGGCCGGTCCTGGCGCTGCTCGGCAACATGCCCGTGGCCGAGGCCCGGGCGCTTGCCCCCGCGGCGGGCTACGGCGCCAATGCCTTCGCCCTCGTGGTCACGGACCACCCGCGCCATGCCCAGCCCGTCATCGAGGCCCTGAAGCTGGGAGGCTGGCGTGCCGTCGCCGTGAGCCCAAGGACTGATCTTCCCGCGGCCTGGGCCGGTTTCGACCAAGGCGAAATCCTCGCGGCTGCCGCCGCGGCCATGGACGTCAGGCGCGGGGCGGCGGTGCCCCGATGACCACCACCTCACGGCACGATTCTCCGGAACGGACCCGGCCGGCAGATGCCGCCGAACCCGCGGACCTGCCGGATCTCCCCCATCGGCGGCTGAAGACGGGCCTCGGGGTGTATCCGTGGGCGATGGCCGCAGCCATCTCCTTCGCGGTCCTCGGCACGGCCCTTTCGCTCAACGGGGTGTTCCGTGGCTGGATCTGGTTCATGCCGGCATTCACCACGGTGTGTACCGTCGCCGGGACGCTCGCCGTGCTTCGCGCCTTGCGGACGCCGTCGCTGCTCGTGGCCCTCGGCGGCCTAGTCTCCTTGGTGTTCATCCTCGATTTCATCTTTTTCCGGCCAGAGAGCACCGCGGGCTTCATCCCGTCCCAGGCGACCCTTGATGAACTGGGGCAGTTCCTCAAGCGGGCCGGAGACACCGTGGTCTCCGAGACGGCTCCCGTCGCTCCCAACGCCGGCATAGTCTTCGTGGCCTGCGCGAGCCTTGGCCTTGTGGTTGTCCTCATGGATGCCTTGGCCGTTCCTCTCGGCATGCCCGCAACGAGCGGCTTGGGACTGCTGGCCATCCTGGTCTTCCCGGCGACCATCAAGCCGCAAGGCTCCGGGCTTCTCGGCTATCTCGGCGCCGCCCTCGGGTACCTCGTGGTCCTGGCGTGCAGCCAATGGTTCGCGCCGGATCCGCGGCTCCAGAGCGACAGGGCGCGCGGGGCCGGGCAACTCAAACGTTCCGCCGCCATCGGCGCCGCTGCCCTCGCCCTGAGCCTGCTGCTCCCGTTCGCGATTCCGGGCTTCGATCGCGGCACGTTCCCGGTAGGTTCGCGGCTGAACCCTTGGGGCACCTCCAACGGCCTGAACCCCATGATCACTTTGGGAAACAGCCTGCGGAATCCCACAGGCAGCGGGCGGATCACCTACGCCACAAGCTCCACGGCCCCCCTTTACTTGCGATCAGTGACGATTGACCACTTCGACGGCGACACTTGGGCCCCGGACGATCGCGAGGCAGCCAGGCGCATCGGCGCGGGACGCATTGCCCCGGACTATTCCCTCCCGGACGAACTCGTGCGGCAATTGACGGTGGTGGACACCGGCCAATTCACGAGCCCCTACCTGCCCGTCCCTTATGCCCCGACCGCCGTGAACGGCTTGAGCGGGCGGTGGTCCTGGGATCCCGAAACCCTGAGCATCCGTGGCGAGGACACCACTAGCCGGAACCAGCAATACACCGTGTATTCGGCGTTGCCGGCAGTGACCGCCGTGGAATTGAGCCAGGCAAATGACAAGCCGGCGTCGATCTCGCAGGATTTCACCCAGTTGCCCAGCAACGTCCCAGCCATCGTCCGCAACACGGCCAAGACAGTCACCGCCGGCGCCAACGGCAACTACGCCAAAGCGATGGCGATCCAGGACTACCTCCGTTCGTCCCAGTTCAGCTACTCGCTGGAGGCTCCGGTCCAGGGTGGCTACGACGGCAACGGAATGTCAGTGCTCGCGGACTTCCTCCAGAAGAAGAGTGGTTATTGCGTCCATTTCGCTTCCGCCATGGCAGTGATGGCGCGCCTCGAGGGGATTCCGAGCCGCATCGCCGTCGGTTACGCTCCTGGCCACTCCACGGGCGTCACAGTTGCCGTGGCGGGGCAGGAACCGCTGCCCGAATTCGAGGTGGATGCCCGCGACGCACACGCGTGGCCCGAGCTCTACTTCGAAGGCTACGGTTGGATCGCCTTTGAGCCGACACCTTCGCGCGGCGTGGTTCCCACCTATGCCTCCGACGCGACGGCGCCCAACGTCCCCAGCACCAGCCTGCACGATGAGAACCTCGTCCCAGGCGGGGCGACTTCCCAGCCGAGCACCTCCGCCGGGCCGCAGCTCGCCGCTCCCGGCGTCGGCACGGCAACGAACTCCCGCACCGTGGTGGACCTCTATGCCCTCGCCGGAGCGTTGCTGGTGGCGGCGCTCCTGGCGTCCCAGCGGCTCATCCGGACCGGAATCCGGACGCGGCGCTTGCGCCCGACCCGGTCGGCAGGCGCCGGCCATGCCGCCACGTCGGCCGGAGGCGGGCCCGCCCCGCCCGGCGACGGGCCAATCCTCGCGTGGGATGAACTCCAGGACCTCGCCACCGACTACGGCCTGCCGCCCGTGCCCAGTGAGACTCCCCGGCATTTCGCCACGCGCTTGGGCACCTCGGCGGCGCTGGGAGTGGGACGGGCGGGCCACGCGACGCCGTCGGGCACCGACGACGACGCGCAGCGCGCCGTGGGATCGCTCACGAGCGATTTCGAACGGCAACGCTACGGCCCTCCGGAAGGATCCCGCACCGAAGGCGGGGACGTGCTGGAGCGCTCGACGGCGGCCGCGCGGATCGCTGCTGTCCGCGCGGCTTTGCGGAACAACGCCGGCTGGTTCGCACGCTTCCGCGCGGACTGGTTCCCGCCGTCGTTGATGTCCACCTGGTCAAGGCGGGCGTTGTCGCCCGTCCGGTTGCTCCGCGGTGTTTCGATTTCGCTGGGGCGCCGCCTGGCGTGGTTTGGGCGCATGCTGCGTGCCGGGATTCGCCGGCAGCGCTAAGCGGGACACGCAAAAAGCAGGGCACCGGAGCCATGGATCCGGTGCCCTGCTTTGCTAGCGCTTAGCGGTTAGCGGTTAGTCCGCGTAGGGGTCGGCGATGCCGACGTACTGGGTGGTGAGGTATTCCTCGATGCCCTCGAAGCCGCCTTCACGGCCCAGGCCGGACTGCTTCACGCCACCGAACGGGGCTGCCGCGTTGGAGATGACACCCGCGTTGAGGCCCAGCATGCCGGTCTCGATCCGTTCGCTGACGCGCAGGCCGCGGTTCAGGTCCTTCGTGTAGACGTAGGCGACCAGGCCGTACTCGGTGTTGTTGGCCAACTGGATGGCCTCGTCTTCGCTCTTGAAGGTCACGATCGGAGCCACCGGCCCGAAGATCTCCTCCTTGAGGATGCGGGCATCCGCGGAGACGTTCTTCAGGACCGTGGGCTGGTAGAAGTAACCGGGACCGTCCACCGGGGCACCGCCGGTGACGGCCACCGCGCCGTTGGCAACGGCGTCGGACACGAGGGCGTGCACGCCGTTGCGGGCCTTGCCGTCGATCAGCGGACCCACCGTGGAGTCCGCCTCGGTGCCGCGGGCGGGGTTCAACGCCGCGATCTTCGCGGCGAACTTCTCCGCGAACGAATCCGCGATGGAGTCGTGCACGATGAAGCGGTTCGCCGCCGTGCAGGCCTCGCCCATGTTGCGCATCTTGGCCGCGACAGCGCCTTCGACGGCCTTGTCCAGGTCGGCGTCTTCGAAGACCACGAACGGGGCGTTTCCGCCGAGTTCCATGGAGCTGCGCAGTACCTTGTCCGCGGCTTCGCGCATGAGGGCCTGGCCCACAGGGGTGGAACCGGTGAAGGAAATCTTGCGCAGGCGGTCGTCCTTGATGAGCGGTCCGGTGACAGCACCCGCGGTGGAGGTCTGGATGACGTTCAGGACACCGGCAGGCAGGCCGGCTTCCTGCATGACCTGCGCGAACAGCAGGCTGGTCAGCGGCGTCAGGTTGGCCGGCTTAAGAACCATGGTGCAGCCCGCGGCAACAGCGGGAGCGATCTTGCGGGTGGCCATGGCCAGCGGGAAGTTCCACGGAGTGATCAGCAAGCACGGACCAACGGGCTTCTTCTGCACGAGGATGCGGTTCTTGCCGTCCGGAGCGGCGGAGTAACGGCCTGAAACGCGTACGGCTTCCTCGGAGAACCAGCGAAGGAATTCGGCACCGTAGGCAACCTCACCGCGGGCCTCGGCCAAAGGCTTGCCCATTTCCAGGGTCATCAGCAGCGCGAAGTCTTCGGCGCGGGCCGTGACGAGCTCGAACGCGCGGCGCAGGATCTCGCCGCGTTCGCGGGGAGCGGTACGGGCCCAGGAAGCCTGGGCAGCGGCGGCGGCGTCGAGGGCCGCGGCGCCATCTTCCGTTCCGGCGTCGGAAATGCTTACGAGCACCTTGCCCGTGGCGGGATCCTCGACGTCGAACGTCTTCCCGGACGCGGCAGGCAGCCACTGGCCGTTGATGAGCAGACCCGTGGGAACGGAGGCGAGAAGTTCGCTTTCGCGATCGGCGGTAACAGTCACAGTGACTCCTTCGTCAGTCAGTGCTCTTTGGAGGGATGCACCAACCCTTGTTGGGTGGAATTACTGCCACGGTACTGCTCGCCGCGAAGCAGTGTCTACGCCTTCGCGCACTGCCGGGGCCCTGCCGGATTGTGCACTTGCACAGCCGCGCACACGGCGTCCGGGATCGGTCCTCAGCGGGCGGCGAGGACCGCCGAATACAACTCGCGCTTGCTGATGCGGGCGTCCACAGCCACTGCCGCAACAGCTTCCTTGAGCCTCACGCCTTGCGCCACAAGCGCGTTGACCGCGGCCACGTGGTCCTCCGGAGCGCCCGGCGCCTGTTCGGGTGCACCAGCCACAACTACGGCAATTTCACCGCGTACCTCGTTGTTCTCCGCCCATTCCAGCAGTTCACGGACGCTTCCCCGCAGGACTTCTTCGTAGGTCTTGGTCAGTTCACGGCACACGGCGATCCGGCGATCCGGACCGAACCGCTCGTGCAGTGCCCGCAGCATCGGTTCAAGCCGGTGCGGCGCTTCGAAGAACACCATCGTCCGGCGCTCCCCGGCAAGGTCCGCGAGGCGGGAACTGCGTTCACCGGCTTTGCGCGGAAGGAAACCCTCGAAGCAAAAGCGGTCCGTGGGCAGCCCGGACAAGGCGAGCGCGGTCAGGACAGCCGACGGGCCCGGAAACGCCGTCACCGAGAGCCCGGCCGCCACCGCTCCCTCGACGAGGCGGAAGCCAGGGTCCGAGACTGCCGGCATACCGGCGTCGCTCACCATGATGATGGTCTTGCCCGCCCGGACCTGCTCGAGGAGTTCCTCGGTCTTGGCGGCCTCGTTGTGTTCGTGGTAGCTGATGACACGGCCCCCCACGGTGATGCCGAGGGAGTGGACCAAGCGATGCAGGCGCCGGGTGTCCTCGGCCGCAACGATGTCGGCTGTCTGGAGCAGCTCGATGAGCCTGCCGGACGCATCGCCCACATTCCCGATGGGCGTGGCGGCGAGGACAATCCGTCCGGTCCCATCGCCCGTCGCCGGAAGCACGGGTGCTTCGGTGGAATCGTCCCGGGAGCTCAGCTGATCAGTCACCCGTCCAGCCTAGTCCCCCGCGCCGGTGGCGGGTTTCCTGTTTCAAGGAGTTGCCCGTTCAGGGAGCTGGCCGTTCAGGGAGCTGGACGTTCAGGGAGCTGGCGGGGGCAAAAGGTAGCATGGGCCGAGTGACCGATACCTCCGTGCGCCCCGTTCCCCTCACCAGGTCCGCAGGGGCCTCGCTGAAACGGCCTTGGATAGTGCGGCCACAGGATGCATTCACGGCTGAGGCCCTGCGCACGCGGCTCATCGGAAGCATCCAAAGCTGGCGGGACTATCCGCCCACCTTGCGGCTTTGGTTCTGGTTGATCCCGACCATCACCACCGTCATCGGCGGAATCCTACGGTTTGTGCGCCTCGGCGACCCCCACAGCCTCGTCTTCGATGAAACCTATTACGTCAAAGACGCCTACTCGTACCTGGTCAGCGGCTACGAGAGGGCCTGGCCGGACAAAGCCAACGACGCCTTCAACGCCGGCAATCCGAACGTCCTGCTCAACTCCCCCGAATACGTGGTCCACCCTCCGGTGGGAAAGTGGATGATCGCGTTCGGCATGTGGCTCTTCGGTTCGGACAATTCGTTCGGCTGGCGTTTTTCGGCCGCGCTCACTGGAACCCTCTCCATCTTCCTGCTCGCGTTGATCGCCCTGAAGCTCTTCCGGTCACACATCCTGGGAGCCATATCGGGACTCCTGCTCGCCATCGACGGCCACCACCTGGTGATGTCGCGCACCTCGTTGCTGGACATCTTCCTGATGTTCTGGCTGCTCGCCGCGTTCGGTGCGCTCTTGATGGATCGCGACGACGGCCGGCGCCGCCTGGCTGCCCGGCTCGCCGCGTTGGCGCGAGCCTCGAAGGACGGCCGCCCCACGGCTTTCCAACTCGCCTCAGGCCCGCGGCTCGGCTTCCGCTGGTGGCGCCTGGCGGCCGGCGTGTGCCTCGGCTTGGCCGTCGGCACCAAATGGTCCGCGTTGTTCTTCGTCGCCGTGTTCGGCCTGATGACGGTTTTCTGGGACATGAGCGCCCGCCGCATCGCGGGCATCCGGAGCTGGCCCAGCTCGGCGATCATCAAGGACGGAATACCGGCGTTCTTCACCATGATCCCGGTGGCCGCCGCCGTGTACCTGTCCACCTGGACCGGGTGGTTCCTCTCCAAGGACGCCTATTACCGGACATGGGCTGACAGCAACCCTTCCGCAACCTGGGGCTGGATTCCCGGTCCACTGAGGTCGCTCGCCTACTACCACATGCAGGCCTACAACTTCCACCAGAGCCTCAGCGCGCCGCACCCGTACCAATCGAGTCCGTGGACCTGGCTGGTCATGGGCCGGCCGACGTCGTTCTACTACGAGTCCCCTCAACCAGGAACTCCTGGCTGCACGGTGCCGAACTGCACCTCGGCGATCTTGTCGGTAGGCAATCCCGTGATTTGGTGGGGCGCCACCATCGCGCTCTTCGTGGTTCTCTTCTGGTGGGCGGGACGGCGGGACTGGCGTGCCGGAGCGATCCTCTCAGGGATGGCCGCGGGCTACCTCCCGTGGTTCATGTACCCGGACCGCACAATGTTCTACTTTTACGCGATTTCCTTCGAACCGTTCATGGTCCTGGCCCTCGCCTACGGACTGGGCCTGGTGCTCGGCCGGAGCGACGATCCGCCATGGCGGCGCCGCTCCGGCCTGTACCTGGTGGGCCTGGTAGTAGTCGTGGCTGTGCTCTTGTCCGCGTTCTTCTATCCGATTTGGACTGCGGAGACCATCAGCTACCAGGACTGGCGCATGCGCATGTGGATGCCTTCCTGGATCTGACGGTCTACTTCTCGAGCGGGTCCGCTTCCAGTTCGGCTTCCGCGTCGACGGATTCGCCTTCGGCCGGCTTCGCGGCAGCGTCCTTCTTGGGAGGCAGTCCCCGGCGACGGCGCGTTGGCCACGTGAAGATCAGCGTCAGAAAGGACGCGAGGAAGACCAGGACGCCGATCGCGAGGCCTGCGTCCATCCAGAACTGTCCGGGGAACAAGCGGATCAAGGTGTCGTCCAAGGCAAAGGTCCACGTGCCGTTGGCGAAGAAAATCTCGTGGAAGTCGGTGAAGAACTGCTGCCAGCCGAGCATGGCGAGCGTGCCCAGTCCCAGGATCAGCACCAGCGTAATGATCGATCCCGCAAACAAGCCTCGGCGGATTCCACCCTTGCTCCGCTTGCGCAGGTACAGCATCGCGATGATTCCGATGATCGCCAGGAGGGTACCCGCACCAAACGCGGACAACATGACGGTCTTGACGTCGGCCATGTGGGCAACTTCGCCGTCCTTGAACAGCTTCTCGCCGTTCTGGTTGACGAGGCCGCCGAGGTAGCGCGGTCCTGCCCAGTTGCTGAGGTAGTCCACGGCGTAGGAACCGTAGGTCATCCGGTCGTCGGCGTTGAAGCCATAACCGTCGCCCGGGAATCCAGGACGGTAGTACTCCACCCACAGGAAGAGCGGGCTGGTGACGGCGCGGATGGCGAGCACCAGGAGGACTACCGGATAGAAGATGGCAAGGATGACCTGGAAAACACGCGGGGCCACCGGCTTGGCGTTGGCTGCCTGTTCGCGCTCGTGGTTCCGCCGTTCAACTTCCGATTCCGGCGGGCGGACCTGGAGGGCCGACGTCGGCAAGGGCTCCGCGAAGAGGGCAGGCTCGGCCCCGGCTTCGGCTGCTTCCGCGGCCTTGCGGTCGGCACGGGTCTCCGGCTGCCCGGGCCCCGTGGCGCTGGAAACCGGACGGGAGCCGGTGGGCCCGCCGTCCGTCCGGGCGGCCGGGCCTGAAACTACCGGTACGGCCGGTTCTCCCGCGGACTTGGGGGAAGGTTTCATCCATTCGAAGGCGGGCTCATCGCCGTCGTCATTGAAATCCGCGTCCGGCTCTTTGGGAATCGGGCTCTTCTCGGTCACTTCAGCTTCACTTCCGTAGGATTCACATGCCAGGCAGGAACGGTATGCCGGCAATCTTCTCTGTCTTCGAGCCTACAGTCAGCCCTTCCGCGGAACGAGCATCCAGCCCGGTGAAAGCCGGATTGCAACCAGACCGTGCCCTTAGGCCGCGATCTCACCGTATCCGGCGTCGTTGCTGTCCAGGTCTCCCGTGGCTCCGGCACGGTACGCCCGCCCGCCCAATATCAGGGCGTAGGCCCAATATGCCGCCAGGATGATCGAACCGATAAGGATCTTGGCCCACACGGGAAGGGGGCTCGGCGTAATAAAGGCCTCGACCAGGCCCGAGACGAACAGGACAAGCACCAGGCCCAGCGCCACCGTGATCAACGAGCGTCCCTCGTCCGCCAAGGCCTGGGCCCGGCGGCGGGGTCCCGGCGAAACCCACGCCCAAAAAATCCGCAGGCCTGCGGCCGAAGCAATGAACACAGCCGTCAATTCCATGAGGCCATGCGGGAGGATGTAGCTGAAAAACGCGTCCGCCTTGCCGGAGGCGGCAAACACGCCGGCCGCGATTCCTACGCCCTGTGCATTCGAGAACAGCATGTATGGCACCCAAAAACCAGTGATGCCCAACGCCACGGACTGCGCACCGATCCACGCATTGTTCGTCCAGACGGCACCGGCGAAGGACGCCGCGGGGTTCTCCGAGTAGTAGTCAACGAACTCGCTGTCCACGTACCGTTTCACGGCGCTGCTGCTTCCGAGGGCACGCAGCGCATCCGGCGACGTTCCGATCCAGAATGCATAGGCCGTGGCTACCAGCAGGAAGAAAACGCCGCAGCAGACGGTCAGCCAACGCAATCTGTAGAAAGCCGCCGGGAGGGACACCACGAAGAACCGGGCGAGGTCTTCCATGAAATTCGAGCGCGCTCCCGTGAACCGGGTGCGCGCCTGGGCGAGCGCCGCGGACAACGATGAGGACAAGGCACTCTCCGGATCCACCGATCGGATCAGCGACAAGTGGGACGACGCCGTCTGGTAAAGGCGCAACAGCTCATCCGCTTCGCCGCCGTCGAGGCGTCGCTTGTGCGCGAGATCGTGCAAACGTGCCCACTTGGGGCTGTTCACGACCGTGAAGGCATCTATGTCCACGGCACTACCCTAGCCCCGCTACACTCGATCCAGCGGGATCCGTCCGGGCCCGCTCACGTCGAAGGTGTTCGTGGGGGCGGCTTGAGTTCGATTATTACCGGTGAAGCCGTGGTCCTTGAGCTGCGGCCCGCCTCGTTCGGGGCGCGGGCCCTGGGGCTCATGCTCGATGTCCTGGTGCATGTTGTGCTGTTGTTCGGCTTGTTGTTGCTCCTCAGCGCGGTGGCGCCCGACCTCGACGACGCCGCTGTCCAGGCCTGGAGCTTGTTCCTTGTGGTGCTGTGCCTGGTACTGGTTCCGGTGGCCGTAGAGACGCTTAGCCGGGGACGTTCGCTCGGCAAGCTGGCTGCGGGGCTCAGGATCGTGCGCGACGACGGCGGAGCCATCCGTTTCCGCCACGCCCTGATCCGCGGCCTCATCGGATTCGTGGAGATTTACGCGACGTTCGGTGGACTCGCCATCGCCGTGGCTTTGTTCAACGGCAAGTCGAAGCGGCTCGGAGATGTTGTGGCGGGCTGCTATTCGCTCAGGCAGCGCGTTCCCACCGAACGCAAGGTCCTTCCATACACGCCGCCGCATCTTCAAGGCTGGGTCGCCCTTGCGGACATCGGCCGGGTTCCGGACGGCACCGCACGGCGGGCGTCCCAATTCACCCAGCAGGCGTACCGGATGGCACCGGAATCACGTATCCGCATGGCCGCTTCGCTCGCGGGCGAATTGGCGTCCTACGTCGCCCCGCCACCGCCGCCCGGAACAACGGCGGAAGACTATTTGCAGGCAGTCCTGTGCGAAAGGCGCAACCGCGACCTGGAAAGGCTGCGACGCGCTGAACAGCGGAGCGCCGCCGTCGGAGAACGGCTCAACAAGCTTCCGTTCACCGGCTAGGCGTGTATCAGCGCGCTCCCAAGGCTCACCGGGACAGTTCGCGTACTGGGTTTATTGGCGTACTGGGTTTAGTTCGCGTACTGGGTTTATTCGCGTACTGGGTTTAGTTGGCGTATTGGGCCCAGGGAATGTTCCAGTCGCCAAAGCCGTCATCGAAGTTGGCGTAGTCGCCTTGGGTATTGACCACTTGGACGACGTCTCCCGCGCCCATGTTGTCGTAGACCCATTTCGCCCCGTCCGGTCCCAGGCCGATACACCCGTGGGACAGGTTGGTGACCCCGATGAACGGCAAGGCGGAGTCGGTCGCCTGGTGGATGAACTCACCGCTCGGAGTCAACCGCGTGGCGTAGTTGACGTCGAGCTGTCCGTAGTAGGCGGGGTCGCCCGGCTTGAGGCCGATGGTGGACGCATCCATGTGTTCCACCCGGTACTTTTCCATCAGTACGAGGTACCCGCGGGCCGAGGGGAAGCGGGTGTCCCCCATCGTGTCCGGCCACGTCCCCACCTGCTGGTCATTGATGCTGACGGTGAAGGTGTGCGCCACGGCGTCGGCCACGGCCACTTTCTTGTCGCCGATCTTGAACGAGTTCGTCTTGTTGAAGTTTCCGATCTGGCCATGGCCGAAGTCCACGCCGAACAGGTTGAGTTGCACGGTGACTGTGCTGTTGGCTGCCCAGAAGTTCTCGGGCCGGTACCGCACCATGGTGTCGCTGAACCAGTGGAACGCTCCGACCTGCCCGGAAGTGGAGGACACCTTGATGGCTGCCTCGACGGCGGCCTTGTTGACCACGGGTTCGCTGAAGGTGATCTGCAGCGGCTGGGCGACGCCCACCTTGGTACCGTCCAAGGGGTACATCGCGGCATCTGCCTCGTTCTGGGTGGATACCGTACTGAAGGACTGGGTCTTCGATGTCGCCCGGCCCGCACCGTCCTGGGACGTGTAGCTGAACGTGTACGACGTGTTGAACTCAAGCGGTGTGGATGCGGTCCACGTAAGCCCGTCCGGACTCAATGCACCGTCAACGGCCTTCCCGTTCGTGCTCGTCAGGGAAACCCTCTCCAGCGAGCCGTCCGTGACCGTGATCGTCGCCGGGGCTGCGGGGTTTACCTGCTTTGCCCCGCTCGCGGGCGACGTCACCACCGAGACCGGCTTCACGACGGGCATGACAGCACCCGCTGCGCTGCGTTCCCCGGAGGAACCTTCGGATTCGATCGCAGCGCTGGCCGCATGCGGAGCCATCGCCGCGAAGGTGCCGCTCAACGCGGCAATGACGCAGACCACCACAATCCAGGCTGCCGTCCGGAACTTGTTCCGCTTCGGCGCCGGAGCGGACGTTTCGCTGCCGTCGACGGATTCGAAGCCGCCGTCCGGCTGACCGCTGCCGTCCAGATTTTCCCCGCCGTCCAGCGGCTCAACGCCACGATGTTGACCCATTTTTGCTTTCTCCAGAAACTCGCGCCCCACAGCCGCATCCTAAGGGGCGTGGCTTGGCATTGGCTGGGAGCACGCCGGCGCGCTCCCAGCCGGGATTCTAGTACCGGTAGTGTTCCGGCTTGTAGGGACCCGCTACGTCAAGGTCCAGGTACTCGGCCTGCTCCTTGCTGAGCTCGGTCAGTTCCACGCCCAAGGCGTCAAGGTGCAGGCGAGCAACCTTTTCGTCGAGGATCTTCGGCAGCACGTACACCTGGTTCGAGTATTCGCGCTGGCCCTCAGGCTGGTCCTTCTTCGTCCACAGCTCGATCTGGGCGATCGTCTGGTTCGCGAAGGAGTTGCTCATGACGAACGACGGGTGCCCGGTCGCGTTGCCCAGGTTCAGCAGCCGGCCTTCGGACAGCACGATGATCGAGTGTTCGCCCCGGCCGTCCGCCGCGGAGAATACCCATTCGTGGACCTGCGGCTTGATCTCGACCTTCCGGGTGCCCGGCACCTTTGCGAGCCCTGCCATGTCGATTTCGTTGTCGAAGTGGCCAATGTTGCCGACGATTGCCTTGTCCTTCATGCGGACCATGTCGGAGGCCATGATGACGTCCTTGTTGCCCGTGGTCGTGATGAAGATGTCACCCTGTTCCAGGACGGATTCGAGCTTGGCCACCTGGTAGCCGTCCATTGCCGCCTGGAGCGCGCAAATGGGGTCGATCTCGGTCACGATCACGCGGGATCCCTGGCCGCGCAGCGCTTCCGCGGCACCCTTGCCGACGTCGCCATAACCGCACACGACGGCGACCTTGCCGCCCATGAGGACGTCGGTGGCACGGTTGATGCCGTCCGGCAGGGAGTGGCGGATGCCGTACTTGTTGTCGAACTTGCTCTTGGTCACGGAGTCGTTGACGTTGATCGCCGGGAACAAGAGCGTGCCCTGTTCCGCGAGCTGGTAGAGCCGGTGGACGCCCGTGGTGGTTTCCTCGCTCACACCGCGTATCCCGGCCGCGATGCGGGTCCACTTCTTCGGATCGGCCGCAAGGCTCTGGCGAAGGACGTCGAGGATGAGGGCGTATTCCTCGGGGTCCTCGTCCGTGGCGTGCGGCACCGCGCCCGCGGCTTCGAATTCGACGCCCTTGTGGACCAGCAACGTGGCGTCGCCGCCGTCGTCGAGGATCATGTTCGGGCCCAGTTCGGGGTCGGCGTCAGCGCCGGGCCACGTCAGGATCTGCTCGGCCGTCCACCAGTATTCCTCGAGGGTCTCACCCTTCCACGCAAACACCGGGACGCCCTGGGGGTCCTCGACGGTTCCCTTGCCCACGACGACGGCCGCCGCGGCTTCGTCCTGCGTGGAGAAAATGTTGCACGAAGCCCAGCGGACCTCGGCTCCAAGGGCGGTCAGCGTTTCGATGAGTACGGCCGTCTGCACGGTCATGTGGAGGGAACCGGCGATGCGTGCACCCTTGAGCGGCTGGCTCGGTCCGAACTCGGCACGCAGGGACATGAGGCCCGGCATTTCGTGCTCGGCCAGGCGGATCTGGTGGCGCCCGGCTTCGGCCAGGGAGATGTCGGCAACCTTGTAGTCGAAAGTCATGGAAGTCCTTAGAAGTACCGGTAAAAAATCGTCAGGTGGACTCAGTCGGGCTGCGCGGCGGACTGAGCGGCCGCTAGCAATTCCGGAGGAAGAAGCAAAGGAATGCCGTCCTGGATCGCATAGCGGACCTTCTCGCCCGAGGCGGCTGCCGCCGTCGAAACAAGTTCCTCGCCGTCCTGCTCCAGCGCGGAACCCGTGACCGGGCAACGAAGGATGGACAACAATTCAGGACTGACCTTGGGCATGGTTGAAGCTCCCTGGATGGCGCCACCCGGGGCGCCGCTTGGACTGATTTGCAGCTTCCAGCGTACAGCCCGCGAGGATAACGGACGTTGTCACGAAGGCAGTATTGCGCCAGGCCTCAGGAAGGGTCCCGCAGGATCCGCAAGTGCCGCCTGCCGCCCTCGACGACGGCGGGCCCGTCGAAGGGGGTGCGCACCGTCCGCTGCTGCGGCTCCGGAGCGGCCTGGGCGGAAGCAGCCTCCCGCACGGCGTTCGCCAAGGCGAGGAGGTCGTCCGGGCCAGGCTCAGGGCGGGTGGACGGCATGGCGAGCCGCATGACCTCCCAGCCGCGCGGAACAGTAAGAGACTCTGCGTGCTGCGCGCACAGGTCGTAGGAATGCGGCTCGGCGTACGTGGCCAGCGGGCCGAGCACGGCGGTCGATTCGGCGTAGACGTACGTCAAAGTAGCTACCGCGGACTGGCGGCAGGCTGATCTGGAACACTGACGAATGGCACCCACAACATCCCAGATTAGCGGCACTTTGCCGTGTCGCCGTGTATTGCCTCCCGATGCGCATTATGTCGCGTTGCTCGAAACACGGGTCTAGAGTCGATATATGCAGTCACAGCACGACGTTCCGGGCTTCACAGTCCATCTGTCCGAACCCGCGGGCAGCGAGGAGACCACCACGGCGGGCCCTTCCGAGCGCGGCTTCAGGCAACGCCGGAGGAACCGCCACGGGCGCGGGCTGCGCGGCGAAATCCTGCTTCCGAACCTGCCCGGTTACCGGACGCGCTCGGAGCGTTTTGACGACCTCGTCCTGGATTCGGCGGAACGCCTGCAGGATATGTGGGGCAAGCGGCTCGACGGCGTCTCCTTCGCCGTCGACGAAATCCCGCCAAATCTCGAACAGTTGGTCGCCCAAGGTGCCCCTGCTCCGCTTGGCGCCTATACGCCGGCCGCCCACGGCGCGGGACCCGTCATCACCGTCTATCGGCGCGTCGTCGAGCACACCACCGTCGGGCGCGAAGAACTCCAGGAACTGGTCCACGACGTCGTGGTCGAATACACGGCCGAAATGCTCGGCGTGCCGCCGGAGACCCTCGATCCCGTCTACCGCCGTCGTTACCAGTAGGTCCGCCGGTCAGTAATCCAGGGTGACCTGGACCTTTTCCTGCCCTGCGGCGCCGTCCTGGATGGCAAGTACGGAAACCCCCGGCTGGTCGCTTTGGCCCAGCACGAGCGCGCCGTAGGCCGCATCGCCCGAGGCCGAGACGATGAATCCCGAGACCACCGCGCCGTCGGACTTGTCCGGGACCTCGATCACCGATGTGGTTCCCCCGGCAATGTCCACTGTTTCGGTCTTGTGGACTTTGCCGTCGGACGTAACCGGCGTGTAGCTGACGGTCGCCCGCCCCTCCGGCACGCCGAAACTCAAGAACCGGGTGCCGCCCTGCGGAACCGCCATGACGTGCTGGCTGCCCAAGCGGACCGCAGCGGGAGACGAGGCGAAGTCCACCGGCGAGTCCGATTTGAGCCCGCGCGTGACCCGGCTCGACGCAGCGAAGGGGGCATCCGACGTCGCGCTCACTGTGTACATGCCGGCCGGGACCCCGGTGAGCGGCACCTGGGTAACGGATCCTGCCTTGGCGGTCACAGCTCCCCCGCCCGGCAGGGCACGCTGGCCGTTCGGCCCGAACAAGCGCACGTCAACTACCGCGTCGACGGAGCCAGGAACGGCTATCTGCAAGGTTGGAACGACGTCGGCGAAGCCCGGCTTGTCCGCGAGGGACTTCACGGCACCCGGGTCCTGGATGTCGACGCCGGTCATGACTTGTGAATCCGCGGCGGTAGCGCCGGGCGTAATGATGTCGACGCCGCCGGCAGTCAAACCGCGAAGGATGCTCTGCTGGATGCTCGCGGCAACCGGGCCGCCGCTGCTGCGCAAATGCACCGCGAGCTGGCCTTCGTTGGGGGCCAGACCGGCCAGGTTGATGGAGCGGGTGCTCCCGGGCGAGACCAACAAGCCGCGGCTGTCGGACGCCTGGACCTGGCCGCGGGCACCGTAGAGGTCGAGGTTGACCGTGGCGGGCGTTCCCGAAGGATTGCTGATGTTCAATACCGCCGTACGTCCAAGGGCCGTGCTCGCGCCGACAAGCCACGCGTCATTGCCGGGCTGCTGGCAAGGGGCCGCCGCGAGGCCGCGGAGATCGCCGTCGTTCGCCGAGTAGCTCATCAAGCCGGCCACTGCGGCTTTTTGGCCGCCGACCGGATCGGCATCGACCACAGTGACGTCCCCCATCGGCCGTTGGGCAACAACTCCGGCCTTGAGGACGGGCGGTCCGGGGGCGGGAGCCGGCGCAGACACCGGAGCCTTGGCGATCTCGGCCAATGGCGAACCGTTCAGGGCCGCGAGCCCGCTCCGGGGAACAGAACCGGAGGCATCGCTCACGACCAGGGCATCGAGGAAGGTCTTGGCCGAACGCGAAACAGGACTGAACTGGCTGTCCGTGCCCTCCGCGCTACCCTCGGCGAGGCGGGGCGCCCCGGGGCACACGGCGGTCGCCTGGCCGGCCGGAACGTCGGCGAAAGAGGGGTCGACCGACTTGCTGCCCGCGGGTCCCGGAACGATGGACGCAGCCGAGACCATGCCCGCACCGGCCGCGAGAAGAACCGCGGCGGACAGCACGCCGACCACCAAGGCATTCTTTTTGGAGCGGTTCTTCTTAGACACTGCTGTATTCCTTACGGAGGGAGTTTTGTTCCTTCAGGACGCCCGTTTTCGGCCTCCGTGCGGGCATCGGGATGGCCAGCAACACAGTCAGTCCAATGACCACCACCTGCAGGACGCCGAGCCACGGCTCCCACGGGGTGCTGTAGCGGACTTCGACCTTGCCGCCGGCGGTCGGCAGGGTGAACGCTTGGGCCCATCCCGACGTCGTCGGGGTTAGCTGGCGGCCATCCAGCCAGGCACTCCAGCCGGCGTCTGCCCGCTCAGCGAGCACAAGCTGCCGGCCGTCGTCGCCCGCGGGAATTCTGGCTTCAACCGAGGTTCCGTCCGACGGCAGGAGCGCAACCACCGAGCCCTTGGCGTCCACCACGCTCGCCCGGTGCGCTGTTTCCGCGTCGGCATTGGCTGCCGGGTTGAGCGGTGTGACGCGCCACAACCATCCGGAGTCGGTCTTTCCGACGGCCACCAGGCCGGGAACCGAGTCGATCCTGCTTGCGGTCAGCGGAGCAGTGGTGTCGTCAGCCTTGAGGACCACGAATCCGGCACCGAGCTTTTCGAGGCCCGGACGCGGGTCCACGCCGATTCCCGCGACGATCGTGGCCACGGCCTTCCTGATCGACGCCGTCGCGTCGTCGTCGGCAACGAGTTTTTCCTGTCCCGGCGCACCGACGATGGAGTTGGCGGAGGCGATGGTGGAAAGCGAGTCCAAGGTGGTGCCGGAGCCCCGCATGAGCGAGGAGGCATAGCCGCCGTCGTCATCTTCCGTGATGACCAGCGTGCGGGTCTGTTCCGGTCCGAGGCCGTGGTCGACGGCGGTGGCGGGAAGCGTGTTCTGGGCCGCCGGCTGGACCAGGCGTGCAGAGCCGAGGGCTCCCGCGGAGGACGCTCCGCTATTTCCGACCACGTTCTGGGTTGCCCACACGCCCATGCTCGCCAACGGACCGGCGACCAGAAGGAGTGTAGCCACGGCTGAGATAGTCCGCTGCGCGGCATGGCCGGCCAAGCGGCCGTTCCCGGGCTTGGCACCCACCTGGAAAAGGTTGTCTGCGCCGATCAGGGCGGCTCCGAGGATCGCGAAGCCCGCGGCCGAGACCGCCGGACCGGTGAACGTCGAAATAAGCTGGTTGCCATTGGCGCTGCTTGCCACATGCCCGGCGAGCCACGCCCAGGCGAGGAAAACGAGGGCGGCCGCCCAGAGGAGCCGCGCGATGTTCGAGCGGCGCCCCGGAATGAACAGGCCGGCCACCGCGAGCAGGAGCACGGGCCCGCCGACCAGTACTGCGAGCAGCAGCGCCCACGGCACGCCCGAAGGACCGAACATCGACAACCCGGCCAGGCCGCCGTTGATATCGAACTTCAACGGCTGGCCGAGGAACTGCTGCCACAGCGGAGCGGCATCGAACGGCAACGGCAACCCCGGATCGGCCAGCAGCGCGCGTGGCCGCTCGAGGACGGACAACACATACGGCGCGAACAGGGCGGCGCTCGGAAGCAGGGCCCACCACATGGTCCGCCCGCGCCGTCCGAGGAAAACACCGCACAGGACAATGAGGACAGCCGAGGGAAGCAGCAAGGATGGCGCTGAAGCGGTTACTACGGCCAGCGCGAGCCCGGCCGCTGCCGCGGCCGTCCAGGACGGCGTGCCGTTGGTCCCCGGTTTGCCGGGAGCCTTCCGGACCTCCACCGGGGCAATCGCCTTCGACGAGGCCGACGACGTGTCCCGGCCGGGTGCCGACCCCGTGGCCCGCATGAGCGCCAGGAAAAGCAAGGGCATGGCGACGTGGGCAACAAGCGCTCCTGCCCTCCCCTGGTTGACGGCAAGCTGCAGGGCGGGGGCGGCGGCCCACACCAGTGCGGCTATGAAGCGGTACCGGCGCAGCGTTGTCATGGAGCCCGCCGCAAACCAGGCGCCCAGGCCGGCCAAGGGCATGGCGAGCAACAGCAGCCACACAACGGACGTGTTGGAGTCGCCCCCGCCCAGGATCGCCACGAGCCACAGCACGTAGCCGAAGGGGTCGCCATGGCCGGGCAGGCCGGCGCCCAGGCCAATCCACCAACCCGACGCCGAACGCCAGATGTCGCTGGCAGCGTCCAACGGCAAGAGGCCGCCACCTACGACGCCGCTCGCACCCCAGAGGCCAAGCAATCCGAAGGCGGATGCAATGAAGGCGATTATTCCGGCAGCCACCGCGCCGGCGCCGATCCATCCGCGCTCATTGGTGGCGAGGTCGGCGAAATCGTCGGCGGAATCGCCGCTCGGCTCCAACGACTGCGAGTCGGGGGCCTCGGGAAAATCGTCTGCGCCAATCGCCTCGACGAGCGAGCGGCGGTGGGCCCACACCTCGCGGCGTGACGTCTGCAGGCCCCTGATGACGGAACGGCGAACGCGGCGGGTCCGGCGGGCGTTCCGCCTCGAGCGCCACAGCGCGCGGGGCCGGAACAAAGCGGCCAGCGTTGCGCCGAGTTGGGAGAACCCGTAGCCCGGTTCCTTGACCAGGATGCTCGCCACGAACTTCAGCAAGCTGCCGAGGAGCGCGCCGATCCAGTGGATGGGCACCTTCCACGGCGCAGTGTGGGTGAGCCGCAAATGGACTTGGCTCTTGCGGGCCGCGGAGGGGGTCGCAATCCCGTTCGGACGGTTCTCCACATGGAACATCCGTGCGGCTGGAACCAGCACCACCCTGTTGCCTGCGAGCCAGTTTCGCCAGCAGAAGTCGACGTCGTCGCCCACGCCGGGGAACGCCGGGTCAAAGCCCCGCAGTTCCTCCCAGGCGTCCAGGCGGATCAACATGCCCGCCGAATTCACGGCGAAAGTATCGGTTCGTCCGTCGTACTGGCCTTGGTCGAGTTCGTCTGCCTCGATGAGCGTCAAGCGCTCGGCCCAACGGCTCGTGGACAGACCGGCGTCGATGAGCCGGCGCTCGGCATCCCATGCCAGCTGCTTGCAACCGGCCACGGTGACCGACGGGGCGCGTTCGACGGCTTGGAGGAGTTCGGCCAGCGCGTCGGGTGCCGGGGCGGCGTCGTCGTGAAGGAGCCAGACCCATTCGACGGGGCTGGATTCACCAGCGGCGCCGGCAGCGGGCAACCCGGCCATGACGGCCGCGCCGAACCCGCCCTTCGCCTCGCCGATGTTGGCGGCATTGGCTTCGCCGAAGGCCCGTTGCAACAGTGCCAGGGACCTATCCCGGGAGCCCGTATCGATGCCAATGGCGGCATCTACCGGACGCGTCTGGCCCAGAAGAGCCGCCAGTGTTCTGGGGAGGTAGTTACCGCCGTCGTGGGAGACGACGACGGCGGTAACGTGTACTGCTTTGAGAATCAGACTGCTCGCTTCCTCAACCTACGGCGCTCACGCTCGGAGAGCCCGCCCCAGATACCAAAACGTTCGTCGTTGGCGAGTGCGTATTCGAGGCACTGCGAACGGACGTTGCAGGCCCCGCACACTTTCTTGGCATCCCGCGTCGAGCCTCCCTTTTCAGGGAAGAAGGCCTCGGGATCCGTCTGGGCGCACAAAGCGTCCGTCTGCCAGCCAAGTTCACCCTCGTCGGCGAACCCTCCCTGGCCGGGAAGTCCGATCCACACCGGCTGCGCCGGGTTGTCGAGCGGACTGAGCAGTTCCATGGGCGGATCGTCGAGATCGTCCTCCGGATCTGCCGCGGCCTCGCCTACAAGCACCTCATGGGCGGCGAGGAAAGCTGTTGCCTGGTCTTCGAGTGCTTCGCGGGTTGTCTCGATGTAGCGGTCCGCCGCTTCCGGATCTGCCGGATCGACGTACCAGTCCCCCGGAACTTCCCGCGAACGGTATTTAACCGCCGCGTAGTCTGCGACGACTGCATCTTCCTGGATACGCAACGCATGCCCCATGGCGCCCCTCCTGATGTTGCAGCTGCTGCCGTGCTCATTCGGTACTCGGTGGTGTATCCGATCTAACCGCAACGGCTTTCGATACCTAATTACACGCGTGTAACTACCGGGCCGTCAAGCCGCGCCGGGATAATAATCAACATTCCGGAGGAATTCCGGCCGCGCCACGCCCGGGATTTTTTCCGCGCGTTCCGCGTGTCACCGCGGGAAACGGTAGCCGCGCATCAATTGAGATGAATTTCTCTTGAATTTCCGCGAAATCAACCATCAAGGACCGGGCAAAGCCATCATTGCAGCCGCAGGCCATGTGGCGCAATTCACTTTCTCCGGCGTCTGCCGGCGGACCGCGTGGCAAGATGTAGCCATGAGCACCCCCGCGACAAACCTGATGGCATCCCTGCGCTCCGGAAACGCCACGTCACCCCGGCTCACCTGGTACGGGCCGGACGCCGAACGGGTGGAGCTTTCAGGCCGCGTGCTTGATAACTGGGTGGCCAAGACCAGCAACCTGCTCCAGGACGAACTCGACGCCGAACCGGGCATGAGCCTGCGCCTCGACCTGCCGGCCCACTGGAAGTCCCTCGTGTGGGCGCTGGCCGGCTGGCAAGTGGGAATGGAACTCGTGCTCGACGGCGGCGGCGCGGACCTCCTGGTCACGGACACGCCCGACGCCGGCGCTGGCGCGGACTTCGACGCCGTCGTCGCCGTTCCGCTCGCGGCACTCGCGATGCGCTGGCCCGGAGAGCTGCCGGTTGGCGTCGTCGACTATGCGGCCGAAGTCCGTTCGCACGGCGACGTGTTCATGGCCCACGCCGAACCGGATGCCGCGCTGCCTGCGCTGCGTCGGGCGGACGCCGCGCACGCGCACAGTGAATTGCTTGACGGTTTCGCCGCCGACCATGAACCGGGGGTCCGCTTGTTGGTCCGCGCAGGGGACGGACTGGAAGCCGCCCTTGCCCACGCCCTGGGCGCGTGGACGAAGGACGGCTCCGTCGTCTTGGTGCATCCGGACGTCGAGGTCACCCAGCACCTGCTGGACAACGAACGCGTCAGCGGCGCCTAAGCGATTCTTCGCCTTCTTCGGAACCGGACTCCTCGAGGTTGCCTGCCCTCCGGCGGGCTTCAATAAGCTCGTGGTCGTGCGAGAAGGCCGGCTCTTCGTCCAGCTCCTTGTTGAACACGAGGAACCGGTAGGCGAAGAAGCGCACCACCGTCGCAACCAAAATGCCCACGACGCCGGCGCCGAACAGGATGTTCTTGTCCTCGATGTTCATGCCGTACTTGGCGATCGCGGTGAAGCCCGTGGAGATGCCGATGCCGATGCCGTTGATCACGATGAACATGACAAATTCGCGGACCACGTTTGCCTGGCGGCGGTGGCGGAACGTCCAGAACCGGTTGGCAACCCACGAGAAGATCGTGGCTGCGGTAGCGCCGACAAAACGGGCCTTCGCTTCACTGTCCGACATCGGACCGTGCATGAGATAGTAGGTGAGGCCGTTGTCTATGACGAACCCAACACCGCCCACAGCGCCGAACTTGGCTACTTCGCGCCAAAAGAGCGAGGCAAGCCCGCGCATGCGATCTGCAAGTGAATTGATCATGACCCTCCATGGCCGTGGTTATTTGGGGGCCGATGGGCCGAAATCACTATTTTAGCGCCGTTTCCTTGGAGCCCGCCGAATGGATCCCGGCTCCGGGGCCGCCAAAGCGCCCCTGATTAGTCTCAAAACCGATGCGGAATCAAGGATCCGGCCGCCGGTTCGGTAGGCTGAACCTTGTGACTTTTCCAGTAATTGGTGTGGTGGGGGGCGGCCAGCTCGCCCGAATGATGGCTCCGGCAGCTACAGCCCTCGGCTTTGAACTCCGGGTCCTGGCCGAAGGCGAGGACGTTTCGGCGGTCCAGGCAGTGGCAACGGCTCCCGTTGGAGACTACAAGGATTTGGCGGCGCTGCTCGAATTCTCCAAAGGCCTGGACGTCATGACGTTCGACCACGAGCACGTCCCCAACGAACACCTGCGTGCCCTCATCGAGGCCGGCGTCAACGTGCAGCCAGGACCTGACGCCCTCGTCAACGCCCAGGACAAGCTCGTGATGCGCGCGGCGATAGACAGGCTCGGCCTCCCCAACCCGGCGTGGGCAGCCGTCCACGGCGTGGAAGACCTCGTAGCTTTCGGCGACGAAACCGGGTGGCCGATCGTCTTGAAGACCCCGCGCGGCGGGTACGACGGCAAAGGTGTCCGTATCCTGCACTCCGCCGAGGACGCCCGGTCCTCCAGCGACTGGTTCGAATCCATGAGCCCGCTTCTCGCAGAAGCGAAGGTCGATTTCAGCCGCGAGCTTTCGGCGCTCGTGGCGAGGACTCCCGACGGCGAATCCCGCGCCTGGCCGGTGGTCCACACTATCCAGGTGGACGGTGTGTGCGACGAAGTCATCGCCCCGGCCCAGGACATTCCCGTGGAGGTTGCCGCAGCCGCCGAGGAAGCCGCCCTGCGCATCGCCAATGAACTCGGCGTTACCGGCGTCATGGCCGCTGAGCTTTTTGAAACTCCTGGCGTCGGCGTCGGCTTCTTGATCAACGAGCTCGCGATGCGCCCCCACAACACGGGCCACTGGACGCAGGATGGTTCGGTCACGAGCCAGTTCGAACAGCACCTGCGCGCTGTCCTCAACCTCCCGCTGGGTGCCACGGACGCCTTGGGCGCGGTAGTGGTCATGAAGAACTTCCTCGGAGGCAGCAACGAGGACCTCTTCAGTGCCTATCCGAAGGCCCTCGCCTACGAGCCGGCCGCGAAGGTCCACTGCTACGGCAAGTCCGTGCGCGCGGGCCGCAAGATCGGCCACGTCAACTTGGTCGGCACGTCGGCCGCGGACGTCGATTCCATCCGCAAGCGCGCCACGGTAGTGGCCGACACCATCCGTGATGGCCGCCTGCCGGCAGTGACAACCACCGAGGAGACCGCATGAGCGCAGAGACCAGCGCCAACCAAACCGCAGCCCCGATCGTAGGCCTCGTCATGGGCTCGGATTCCGACTGGCCCGTCATGGAGGCCGCGGCGGACGCCCTGGCCGAGTTCGGCATTCCTTTCGAAGCCGACGTCGTCTCCGCACACCGCATGCCCACCGAGATGATCCGCTACGGCCAAACCGCGCATGAACGCGGCATCCGCGTCATCATCGCCGGCGCCGGCGGAGCGGCCCACTTGCCCGGCATGCTCGCGTCCGTCACTCCCCTGCCCGTCATCGGCGTCCCCGTGCCGCTGAAGACCCTTGACGGCATGGACTCCCTTCTGTCGATCGTGCAGATGCCCGCGGGTGTTCCCGTGGCCACAGTGTCGATCGGCGGGGCACGCAACGCGGGGCTGCTCGCCGTTCGCATGCTCGCGTCCGGAAGGGACGACCTCGCAGTGCGATTGCGCGGCGAGCTCCTCACGTTTGCCCAGGAACTCAACAACACGGCCAGCGAAAAGGGAGCCCGGCTGCGCGACAAAGTGGCCGAGGTCTTCTCGACTGCCAACGTCTCCGCGCGGAGCGGCCGCTAGGAGGGGCGGCTTTGTCCAGCAGCCAGGCCGGCCCCCACCACCCCGGGACCGGCCTGACCGGTCCCGTGCGCCTTCCGGAAGGCGCGAGTCCATTCCACCTATTTGCCAGTTCCGTGACGACAAGGATTCCCTGCCGTGTACCAGCTTGAGAACGTATTGCGCCCGTATGCGTGGGGATCGACGACGGCGATCTCCTCGTTGCTGGGAAGGCCCGCCTCGGGCGGCCCGGAAGCTGAGCTGTGGATCGGAGCGCACCCTGACTCGCCGTCGGTGGCCACCCGTCCCGACGGTTCCCTTGTTGGCCTGGACGAACTGATCAGCACGGACCCGGCACATTTCCTTGGCGAATCCAGCGTGGCCGAATTCGGCCCCCGCCTGCCCTTCCTCACCAAGCTCCTTGCCGCGGACAAGCCGCTGTCATTGCAAGTCCACCCGCGGCTGCAGCAGGCCAGGGAAGGCTACGCCCGGGAAAACGCGGCCGGCCTGGCCGCCGACTCGCCGGAACGCAATTACCGCGACGACAACCACAAGCCGGAAATGATCCTCGCCCTCACGCCGTTCCAGGCCCTGTGCGGATTCCGTCCCGCGGCACGCTCCCGCCGCGTTTTCGAGCACCTCGCAAAGCTCTTGGACCTGGCCGTCATCGAGGTTCCGGAAATCATCTCCGGGGTCATCGCCGACCTCTCGATGTCCGACGAATCCGCCGCCCTCCGGGCTGCCTTCACCCGGCTCATCGACGGCGGCGAGGCCGTCTCTGCCGCTACCGAGGAAGTGGTTTCGGTCCTGCGGTCCGGCGCGCCGATGGGCCAGCACACCGCGGAACTCACAGCGCTGCAAAGCATCAACAATGAGTTCCCCGGCGACCCCGGCGTCTTGATTTCCTTGCTTTTGAACCTCGTCTTCCTGGATCCTGGCGATGCCATCTATTTGCCGGGCGGAAACGTCCACGCCTACCTCAAGGGCTTTGGCGTGGAGGTCATGGCGGCTTCGGACAACGTGCTTCGCGGCGGCCTGACCCCCAAGCACGTCGATGTGCCGGAGCTCCTGAAGAACATCGAATTCGAGTCCCTCGGCGTCCCGCACATCTGGCCCAGCACTACCGGCCTTGGCCAGGACCTGTACGTGCCGCCGTTCCGTGAATTCCAGCTCCAGCGCATTGAACTGGCTCCCGGCGCGGAACCGGTGCCGCTCGCCCAGGCGGGTCCCGCCGTCGTCCTCGTCGTGTCCGGAGACGTCGTGCTCGACTCCCCCAAGAGCGAGCTCGGCCTCGCGCATGGCGGAAGCGCCTTCATCCCGGCCTCCGAGGAACCCGTCATGGTGCACCCGGCAATGGGCGGCACGGCACCGAGCATCGCCTTTGCCGTCACCACCGGTCTGGAGAACTAGCGGTGGAGTATTTCCTGCAAACGCCTGAGTGGGCTTCCTTCCAGCGGTCGCTCGGCCGCACCGTCCACGAGCAGTCGGGACCAGGCTGGCGATTCCTCGCCGTCGAAGAGAAGAACCCTGCCGGAAAGGTGCTCTACGCGCCTTACGGTCCGGTGGCGGAATCGCTTGAAGCGTTCGACGCCGCCCTTGCCGCCCTGGCGGCCATCGCGCGCCGTGCGGGGGCTGTATTCGTCCGGATCGAGCCCGTCACCGCCGGGTTCGGGGCGGACGACGGCGATGCCGTGCTTCGGGCGCGCGGCCTGCAGCCCGCGCCGTCCAACCAGCAGCCCGAATTGAGTTGGGTGGTGGACCTCGCCGGAGATTTCAAGGACGTCCTGGCGGCCATGAAACCCACCAACCGGAACCTCTACCGCAACATCCATAAAAAGGGCGTCACGTTCCGCTCGTCGCAGGATCCAGAGGATATTTCCATCCTGCTGAACTTCCTGCACATGACTGCGGCACGCAACGGCTTCAAACCCCAAAGCGATGAGTACTTGGCTTCGGTGGCCCGCTCACTCATGCCCGCCGGCGTCGGGACCCTCTTTGTTGCCGAACTCGAAGGCGAGGCAATCGCGGCGGCCCTGGCGTACGACTCCGCCGACACCCGGACCTATGCCCATGCGGCGCTCGATGACACGCACCGCAAGCTCAGTGCGGGCATCCCGTTGCTCGTCACCCTCATGGCCGACGCCAAGGAGAAAGGGCTCCAGCATGTGGACCTGTGGGGTGTCGCCCCGGAAGACGAACCCGACCACAAGTGGGCCGGCTTCACAGCCTTCAAGAAATCGTTCGGGGGCCGCGAGATTTCGTACCCCGGAACGTGGGACCTTCCGGTGAACAAGCTCCGGTACGGCGCTTACCAACTGGCGCGGAAGCTTCGGGACAAACTGCGTTAATCCCTTCTTCCAATTAGCCCGACGAAAGCCTTGGGACAGCAAAAAGCGCCCTGTTGCGGGAGCGGCATCAAATCGACGAGGAACGAGGAGATAGCCGCAGAGCAATGGGGCGCTTTTTGCACACGAAGCTTACTTGCGGGCGTAGGTTTCCCATTTGTTGGCGTGGTGCTCTGCATCGACGAAGCGGATGGTTCCGGACTTGGACCGCATCACGATGGACTGGGTAAGGACCTTGTCCTTGGAGTAGCGGACGCCCTTCAGGAGGTCGCCGTCGGTGATGCCGGTAGCTGCGAAGTAGCAGTTGTCGCTCGTGACGAGGTCGTTCGTGGACAGCACGCGGTCGAGGTCGTGGCCGGCGTCGATGGCCTTCTGCTTCTCGTCGTCGCTCGTGGGCCAGAGACGGCCCTGGATCACGCCGCCAAGGGACTTGATGGCACACGCAGCCACGATGCCTTCCGGCGTGCCGCCGATGCCCATCAGGGCGTCGACGCCGGTACCGGAGCGGGCCGCGGCGATGGCGCCTGCGACGTCGCCGTCCATGATGAACTTGGTGCGGGCACCGGCGTCGCGGATTTCCTGCACGAGGGGACGGTGGCGGTCACGGTCCAGGATCATGACGTTGAGCTGGTTGACCTTGACGCCCTTGGCCTTGGCGATCAGGTGCAGGTTCTGCTTCACCGGCAAACGCAAGTCCACCATGTCGGCAGCTTCCGGACCCGTGACGAGCTTCTCCATGTAGAACACGGCGGAGGGGTCGAACATGGCGCCGCGTTCAGCGACCGCAAGCACGGCGAGCGCGTTGTTGATGCCAAGCGCCGTCAGGCGGGTTCCGTCGATGGGGTCGACGGCGACGTCGCACTCCGGTCCGGTGCCGTCTCCAACCTGCTCACCGTTGAAGAGCATGGGAGCTTCGTCCTTCTCACCCTCACCGATGACAACGACGCCGTTGAAGTGGACGGTGTGGAGGAATGAACGCATCGCGTCGACGGCGGCGCCGTCCGCCTTGTTCTTGTCGCCGAAGCCAACCCAGTGACCACCGGCAATTGCCGCTGCCTCGGTAACGCGCACCAGTTCGAGGGCCAGGTTACGGTCGGGCTCGTCGGTCCCAACTGCGAGTGCGGGCGAGAGGGTGGAATAATTCGGGGAAATTGACGCTGGAGACACGTGAACCTCTTCTTCGATGCGATTCGTGGGACCAGGAATGGCCACGCCAAGCCTTTTTGAACCTGGCGTTTTTTGAAGCTGGCGGCCTGGATGATTCCTCGTTATAGGACGATCATAGTCGCGGAAGAGTGGCTCGGTCATGGGATGACCGTCCCTAAGAGTAGCCCTTGCGCACACCCTCCGATGTGTATTAGACGCGCGGATAGGGGACTATTGAATGGTGAGTGAAACGCAGGACAAAGCAATGGGCAGCTCTTCCCTGACTGAAGGCGCCGCCGCAGCAAGCCATCCGGCCCCGGCCGACCAACCCGTAGTTAAGCCCGTTATCGCGGCAAAAGCAGCCAAACGGGCCAATGCCTCCGTGATCGGCATGATCATTGCCCTGCTCCTCTGCGTCTTGGCGTTCCTGCCGATCGTGCTGATGAACCCGGCGCCGAAGAGCGCCAACTTCCGGCCGCTCGTGGATGTGGCAGCGACTTCGGCCAACGCCAAAGATGTGGCGGGATTCACACCTGTTGCACCCGATACCGGCGACACATTCAGTCCGAACTACGCGCGCTGGGAATCCGGGACCAACAACGGCGTCCCCACCTGGGAGGTCGGCTACCTCACTCCCAAGCAGGCATTCATCGGGATAATCCAGACCCGCAAGGGCAACCCGACGTGGGTCTACCAGGAAACCGGCAACGCTCCGGTCACCGGCACCCGTAGCGCCGGCGGGCATGACTGGGAACTCCATGACACAGGCAAGGGAAGCCGCAGCCTGGTCCTCAACTACCGCGGCACCACCGTCATCCTGAGCGGCACGGCCGGTTTCGATGAGTTCGACACGATGGCCACGGCCGTGGTGAAAGCGATGGACGCGGCGCCCGTCGCCTCCCCGGACGCGAGCTCGTCCGCCAGCGACACACGTTCGCAGCCTGCCACCACCAAGCCGTAAAGTAGCCGAGTGGCTACTTACCTGACTCCTGCCCTTGCTTGGCGCCGTTTGCGCGAAGGAAATGAACGCTTCGTTGCCGGGGAATCCCAGCACCCCAACCAGGATGCATCCCGGCGGAGTTCGCTCGTCAACGACCAGCACCCCTTCGCCGTAATCTTCGGCTGCTCGGATTCCCGGCTCGCCGCCGAGATCATCTTCGACCTCGGCCTCGGCGATGTCTTTGTCATCCGCACGGCCGGACAAGTGATCGACGACGCCGTCCTGGGTTCCCTCGAATACAGCATCAGCCAACTCCATGTTCCGCTCATCGTGATCCTCGGCCACGACAGCTGCGGCGCGGTGACCGCAACCAAGAGCGCGGTGGAAACCGGTGAGATGCCCACCGGCTTCATCCGGTCCCTCGTGGAGCGCATTACGCCGTCCGTCCTGACCGCGAAGCGCAATGACGAGACCGAAGTGAACGACATGGTGGTGGAACACGTCAGGCAGACCGCTCACCGGCTTGCTGACAGCTCCCGTGTGATTTCCGACGCCATCGACGACGGCCGGGTGGCCGTCGTCGGGCTCTCCTACAAACTCGACGAAGGCCGCGCGGCGCTGGTTTCGGGCATCGGCCAGCTTTAAAAGCCTGCTTCCGGGCCTCCCTGGAGGCCCGGAAGCAGGACCGTAGCGTTGGCGAGCGGGTTTTCGGTCAAGCGGCCGCTCGCCATAAGCTAGCCCCATGACTTCCACTCAAGAATCCAGCACGGCCGAGTTCCGTATTGAACATGACACGATGGGCGAAGTTCGCGTCCCCGTGAACGCCCTGTACCGCGCCCAGACGCAGCGCGCCGTGGAAAACTTCCCGATCTCAGGCAAGACGCTTGAGCGCGCACACATCGAGGCCCTGGCCCGCGTCAAGAAGGCTGCGGCCTTGGCAAACGCCGAACTGGGGGTGCTCGACGGCGAGCTCGCCGAGGCGATTGCGGACGCTGCCGATGAGGTCGCCGCCGGGAAGTACGACGGCGACTTCCCCATCGACGTCTTCCAGACCGGTTCCGGTACGTCCTCCAACATGAACACCAACGAGGTCATCGCAGAGCTCGCCTCCCGTGCACTGGCCGCCAAGGGTAGCGACAAAGTTGTCCACCCGAACGACCACGTCAACGCGTCGCAGTCCTCCAACGACGTCTTCCCGACGTCCGTCCACGTTGCCGCCACGTCGGCGCTGATCAACGACCTCATCCCGGCCCTGGAATACCTGGCTGCCTCGCTCGACCGCAAGGCTGCGGAATTCAAGGACGTCGTCAAGTCCGGCCGTACCCACCTCATGGATGCCACTCCCGTAACCTTGGGCCAGGAGTTCGGCGGCTATGCGGCACAGGTCCGCTACGGCATCGAGCGCATCAACGCCGCGCTCCCCCGCGTTGCCGAAGTTCCGCTCGGCGGCACTGCCGTCGGCACCGGCATCAATACCCCGGAAGGCTTCCCGGAGCGCGTCATCGAACTCCTTGCTGCCGACACGGGCCTGCCGCTCACCGAAGCACGTGACCACTTCGAGGCACAGGCAAACCGTGACGGCCTCATCGAAGGCTCCAGCCAGCTGCGCAACATCGCGATCTCCTTCATGAAGATCAACAACGACCTCCGTTGGATGGGTTCCGGCCCCAACACGGGCCTCGGCGAAATCGCCATCCCGGACCTGCAGCCGGGCTCGTCGATCATGCCCGGCAAGGTCAACCCGGTCATTTGCGAAGCCTCGATCATGGTCTGCGCCCAGGTCATCGGCAACGACACCGCGATTGCGTGGTCCGGCACCAACGGCGCCTTCGAGCTCAATGTCGGCATCCCCGTGATGGCAGCCAACCTGCTCGAATCCATCCGCCTGCTGGCCAACACGAGCCGCGTCATGGCCGACAAGATGATCGACGGCATCACCGCCAACGTGGAGCGCGCCCGCTTCCTGGCCGAGGCTTCCCCGTCCATCGTGACCCCGCTGAACAAGTTCATCGGTTACGAAGCCGCTGCGAAGATCGCCAAGAAGGCCGTCGCCGAAGGGTTGACCATCCGTGAAGCCGTGGTTTCCCTTGGTTACCTCGAGCGTGGCGAACTGACGGAAGAGCAGCTCGACAAGGCCCTCGACGTCACCACCATGACGCGCCCGGCCCACAAGGCCTAGCCTCCGGCCCGTTCACCCAGCCAGACCGACGGCGGCCGGCGCCTTCCCCACGGAGCGCGCCGGCCGCCGTCGTACTCTCCGAGTTTGTGTACAGGTCACACCCCTTAAACGGCCGCTTAAGGGTCAAGACCTGTACACAAACTCAATCGCGCTGGTAGACGACGTCGGTGCCCGGCTCGAGTGCGAGCCGTATGGTTTCGCGGTGGCCTGCGCTGATCTCCGGCAGGTTGTGGATATCGAACCACCCGACGGCGATCGATTCGTCGTCGTTGACCCGGGCGTCACCAGACACGTAACGGCATTTGAACGCGATGTCCAGGAAATCGCAGACGTCCCCGTTTGGATACTTGACGGGACCGATCACGCCAACGGCCAGGATCCGCTCGGTTTCGGCTACCACGGCGGTCTCTTCGAAGATCTCGCGGATCAGTCCGGGCGCCGGATGCTCCCCCGGCTCCAGCATCCCCGTAATCAAGGTCCACCGGCCGTTGTCCGCCCGCTGGCACAGGAGGACCCTGTTCTCGCCGTCCAGGACCACTCCGCGGACGCCCGGCAGCCACAAGGGATCGTGGCCGATCTTCTCGCGGATGTTCAGGATGAATTCCGGGACTGCCACTCAAAGCCTCCATTTCCGGATGGGAACCGCCAGTAGGGCGAGTATCCCACGGCGTTGGCCGAAGGACAGCCCTTGTGGCCTGCAGGACCATTTAGGCCTGCAGGACCATTTAGGCCTGCAGCACCGTTCAGGCCGGCAGCACCAGCATGGCCGCCGCGGCGCCTGCCAGCATGAACGGTCCGAACGGGATGGACGATTTCAGCGTGCCGCGCCGGGATGCCAGCACCACCAGGCCCCACAGCCCGCCAAAGAGGAACGCGGCGAATGTTCCTACGAAAACATGGGCCCATCCCAGGTAGCCAAGATAGAGGCCAAGGACACCGGCCAGCTTGACGTCGCCGAAACCCATCCCCGGCGGGTACGCGAGGCGCAGGATGAAGTAGAAAATCCACAACACCGCTCCCCCGGCCACGATCCCCAGGTACGGCACGCCGAGGAAGGAAGCACCGCCGTCGGACGTCCCCGCGGCGATCGCGGCACCCAGCAGGAGCACTCCGGCGATCGCGTACGAAGGGAACACGATCCTGTTGGGGAGCAAGTGATGGCGCACGTCAATGACTGTCAGCCGCGCAGCCATGACCGCAAAGTACAGGCATGCCGCAAGCAAGAGCCAGAAGGCCGGGAAACTCGTCCCCCATAATTCGCCGAGTCGTCGGATCACCCTCGGATGCTATCGGGTTTCGCAACCCTTCGCCGGTCACGCACGTCTAAACTGTGGATATGGGGCGCTTCAGTGCAGGATTCCAAGGAAACGAAACCGCCGACATGCCCTCGATCTTCCGGAACCTCTGCCGTTCCTCCCCTTGGAAATGGACCAGCTTGAGGTTCGAATACCTTGACCGCCCCGGCAACGAAAGCGAGATCGTCCGGGCGTGGCTTCGGCGGCCGGGGGCGCTCCGGCTCGAAACGCAGGACGGAAAGCTCCTCCACAGCACCACCGGCATCAACGATTCCCGCGACGGCCTGTACCTCGGATCCAAGCGCAAGTCCTGGCTCTTGCCTGCCCATCTCGTGACTCCCGTGTACGACTCCCACGGCCTGGTCCGCCGGCGCCCGGAGGCCGCGTACGGCGAGCCGTCCTTCGGCAACGGACGCCTGGCGGCAGCGCTGGATCCCGTGGAACTGGCCGGCAACGCTCCGGTCCCCATCGAGTTTCCCGAATCCAACCGGCTTGAGCTCGGCCCCATCCGCGAAGTGGACCATGAGGGCCGCCCCGCCTTGGAAACCATCGCGACGCCGGGACGCACCTATGCCCCATCGGACGCCGCCCGGCCGCTTTGTTTCCCCGGGCGTACCTTGCTGCGCGTGGATTCAGGAACCGGCGTGTGCGTCGCCAGCCAGTCGCTCGACGGCGACACCTCCGGCCAGGGCCACTGGATGCGGATCCTCGGAGTGGACGAATACATGCTGGATGACCTCTTCCTCGCCCAATCGATGAACCTCACGGACGTCCGAAAGCACATCAGCTGGGACATCGGGCCGCACGCTTGAGCGAGCGTCGACAGTCCAGGCAGTCGATAGGCCAGGCAAGAGTCCAGGCAAGCGAAGGGCCGCGGCGGGCGAACCCCGCCACGGCCCTCAAACTCTGTTAAGCCCCCTCGAGCAGTTCCGTCACGAGTGCCGCGATCGGCGAGCGCTCGGAGCGGGTCAACGTGATGTGGCCGAAGAGCGGGTGCCCCTTGAGGGTCTCCACCACTGCCGCAACGCCGTCGTGCCGGCCGACCCGGAGGTTGTCGCGCTGGGCGACGTCGTGTGTCAGTACGATCTTCGAGTTCTGGCCGATCCGGCTCATGACCGTGAGGAGCACGTTCTTTTCGAGGGACTGGGCCTCGTCCACGATCACGAACGCGTCGTGGAGCGAACGGCCGCGGATGTGGGTCAGCGGCATTACTTCGAGCATGCCCCGGTCCATGACTTCCTCAACAACTTCCTGGCTGACGAGCGCTCCAAGGGTGTCGAAAACGGCCTGTGCCCAGGGGTTCATCTTCTCCGCTTCGGAGCCGGGGAGGTACCCAAGCTCCTGTCCGCCCACCGCGAAGAGGGGCCGGAAGACAATGACCTTGCGGTGTTCGCGGCGCTCCAGGACGGCTTCCAGGCCGGCACACAATGCAAGCGCGGACTTGCCTGTGCCCGCCCGGCCGCCGATCGAGACGATTCCCACGCTCGGATCCATGAGCAAGTCGATCGCCAGGCGCTGTTCCGCCGAGCGGCCGTGCAGTCCGAAGACGTCGCGGTCTCCCTTGACGAGGCGTACTTGCTTGTCCGCTCCCACGCGGCCCAGGGCGGATCCCCGGTTCGAAAGCAGGACCAGGCCCGTGTTGACCGGCATTTCGGCCGCCGCGGGAATGAAGACCGGTTCGTGGCCGTAGAGCGTGTTGACCTCGTCCTCGCTGGCCTCGATCTCCGCGACGCCGGTCCACCCTGAGTCCTTGACGAGTTCGTTGCGGTATTCGTCGGCGAGCAGCCCCATCGCGGATGCCTTGACGCGCATCGGGAGGTCCTTGGAAACCACCGTGACATTGCGGCCTTCGTTGGCGAGGTTCTTCGCGACGGCCAGAATACGGCTGTCGTTGTCGGCCCCCCGGAATCCGGCGGGGAGGACTTCGGTGGAGACGTGGTTCATCTCGACGCGCAAGGTACCGCCGTCGGTACCGATCGGGATGGGTTGGTTCAGGCCGCCGTGCTCGATGCGCAGGTCGTCTAGGAGCCTGAGTGCTTTGCGGGCGAAATATCCCAGTTCGGGGTCGTGGCGTTTTCCTTCCAATTCAGTGATGACCACAATCGGCACAATGACTTCGTGTTCCGCGAAGCGCAGCAATGCGTGCGGGTCCGAAAGCAGGACTGAGGTGTCAATCACATAGCTTCGGCCAGTCAGTACGTCGGACGTCGCGGTCCGCCCTATTTTGGCCTGCTTGGCGCGGGAGGTAGCTGAACCTTCCCCGTTGGAAACGACTACGGGCAGTTGCTCAGAAATGGCCACATCGACTCCAGCCCCGGGCGCGAGCCCGGCTTTTCTTCGTAAGGCGGCTCGGCCGGAAGGCCGGGCGGGCCCCCCACGTAACTGGTGCGATGCTTCGCTCCATCTACTGGCCTCCCCGATCAGCGGGCGGTTTGCCTGCTGATGGGAATAACGTATTCCGGGGCAATTACATTTCCGGTGACCGCAAACGGCGATTCGCGTAGATAGCGTGTGAACTTCCCGTAAACGCGGGATCACGCCGTCGTCACCGCCGCGACACCGTGGTCAGGTACCGAATCGGCGCTGGCGGCCCGCGTAGTCGCGCAGGGCGCGCAGGAAGTCGATCTTCCGGAACGCGGGCCAGAGCGCCTCGCAAAAGTAGAACTCGCTGTAGGCACTTTGCCACATGAGGAACCCGGAGAGTCGCTGCTCGCCTGAGGTGCGGATCACGAGGTCGGGGTCGGGCTGGCCGCGGGTGTAGAGGAACCGTGAGATGTCGTCCACCGAGAGTCCATCCGCGACGTCGGACATGTCCCGGCCGTGCGCGACGGCGTCGTGCAGCAGTTCGCGGACGGCGTCCACGATCTCGCGACGGCCCCCATACCCGACCGCGACATTCACGTGGACCTTCTCGCGCACCGGCGTGCGGGCAGTGAGTTTGTTGAGACGCTCGGCCAGGTAGTCGGGCAAGAGCTCCGGCGCGCCCATGGCGTGGACAGAAATATCGGCGTCTTCGTCGAGCCGGTCCAGGGTGTTTGCGATTATCCCCATGAGGAGTTCGAGCTCTTCCCCCGAACGGTTCATATTGTCCGTCGAGAGCATGTACAACGTGACCACTTTGACGCCAAGTTCCTGGCACCAGCCGAGGAATTCGTGGATCTTGTCCGCGCCCGCCTGGTGGCCTTCGCTCGTGGGAGCGTTGAATTGCCTGGCCCACCGGCGGTTGCCGTCAACCATGACTCCGATGTGGCGGGGAATCTTGTCCTGTTCCAGGGAGCGGAGCAATTTGCGCTCGTAGAAGCCATAAAGGAACCCGGGCAACTCCATCCGGACACTCACCTGACTTCCTGGGCACAGAACAGCGGAAAACTACGACGGCGGCAGGCGGGTGGGGCTGGTGGCCCCGGCCAAACCGCTATCGCCACCTGCGGACCCGTGCCGCAGGTGCACCACCAAGGCTACCTTCCCAAGCTGACCGGTCGGCGCATGCGGGGGTTTGCGTCAAACGGCCAATGGCGTTACTCGCCGGTAACTTTGACCAGCCGCGAGGTACCCTTGAATGATGTTGGAGCAGCCCACCCTCGAGCCACTCAAACCGACGTGGCGCGGTTGGATACATGCCGTCGCGACGCCTTTCGCCATAGCCGCCGGCATTGTGCTGGTGGCCGTCGCGCCGACGACGGACCGGAAAATCGCCTCGGCCATCTACGCCCTCACAGGCGCCCTGCTCTTCGGCGTGTCGGCCGTGTACCATCGCGGTACTTGGAAACCGCGGACCAAAGCGATCCTCAAGCGCTTGGACCACACCAACATCATGCTGGTCATCGCGGGCAGTTACACGCCCTTGTCCTGGGTGCTCCTGGCAAGGCCAAAGGCCGAGCTCGTCTTGTGGATGATCTGGTCAGGGGCGTTACTTGGGGTCTTGTTCCGGGTTTTGTGGACGGGTGCTCCCCGCTGGCTCTACGTGCCCATCTATGTGGCCCTCGGTTGCAGCGCCGTCATCTTCCTGCCCGAATTCTTCGCAGCCAATGCCGCCGCCTCGATCCTGATTTGCGTCGGCGGCGCGCTCTACATCGCCGGAGCAGTGTTCTACGGCATCAAGAGGCCCAACTTCAGCCCCGCGAATTTCGGCTTCCACGAGCTGTTCCACGCCTTCACGGTCCTGGCGTTCGCGGCGCACTTCGTGGCGATCATGATGGCCGTGCTCAGTTAGCTACCCGTCCCGCCCTACCAACCCGTCCCACCCTGTCAACCCGTCCCGCCCTACCAACCCGTCCCGCCCTGCGCCGAATCTTCCGTCATGGCCTGGAGGCGCGCGGCGAGTTCCTCGACGGAGCCAACAGGCAGGTCGCAGACCATCCCCCGGCACAAGTACACCTGGGGCGAGCCGTCGGCGGCAGGCAAGCGCGACTCCAGCAGCGGCACCTCACGTTCCGGATGCCCGGTTCCGGGCAGGCCGCCGTCGTCGTCCCTCCGGGCCTGTTCACCGGCCAAGACGGCCACGACCATTCCAGGGCTCGGCGACGACAGAAGGGCTCGGTGGAGCTCTCGCTGCCGCTGCCCGGCAGGACCGGACACTGCCGCCTCGACCGGACCGGCAACAGCCGCCTGGGCGGTCGCGAGCAACCATCCGGCCACCCTCGGGGCACGCGAAGCCAGCGGAGGCAGGACGGAGAGGATGTTGCCGGCCATGGTCCGGTGCTCGTGCGAGCCGGAATATGCGGCGTAAGCCAGGAGCACGCCGGCGAAGGCAGACGCCCCGCTCGGAGCCGCGTTATCGAAAGGATCCAGCCCCGGGTGCTGCCCCTGGGCGTTGAAGACCTGGGCAGATTCGCCCACGGAGTCGGCCAGCCTGCCGTCCACGACAAAACGGGCACAGGCTTCCCGGATCAACGTCTCAGCGAAGCGGTACCAACGCCGTTTCCCCGTGACGGCGTAGAGGGCGAGGAATCCTTCCGCGCAAAAGGCATAGTCTTCGAGCGAGCCGCCGATGCCCCGGGCGACGCCGTCGTGCGAGACCCGCATCAACACGGGTTCGCCGCCACCCGCCGGCGGACGCCAGTGCACTCGCGCCAGGTAATCGGCGATGTTTTCCGCGGCCGCGACGAGCTCCGGCCGATCAAGGACCGCTCCGGCCTCGGCGAGCCCGGCGATGGCCAAGCCGTTCCACCCGGCCACCACTTTGTCGTCCCGGTCCGGCTGGGGGCGCGCGGAACGGGCTTCGCGAAGGGCCGGCCGGACACGGTTCCATAGCCTCGATTCGGAGCCCGAGAGGTGCCTGCCGGGGTGCAGCGGCGAACCGAGGGCCGAAACCGTGCCGCGCGGACCGACATTCATGAACTGCGCCACTGCCGCGCCGTCGCCCGGCCCAAGTGCCTCTTCGAGGCCTTCAGGGGTCCACAGGTACGACGCCCCTTCGTGATGCACACCGTCCACCACAGTGTCGGCGTCAAGGGAGGACGCGAGCCCTCCCGGCGCCGTGGAGCCGCCAACCCCGAGCGAGTCGAGCATCCAGTCGGCAGCCCGCGAGACCACAGCCGCGGCTTCCCCGGCGGGCAGGACCCGGTCGCCCTCCAGCCGTGCCCAGTGCGTATAGACGCGAAGCAGCTGCGCATTGTCGTAGAGCATCTTCTCGAAATGCGGCACGGACCAATCGGCCGTGACCGAATACCGCGCGAACCCGCCGTCGAGTTGGTCACACAAAGCTGAGCGGGCCATCGCGGCGAGCGTCCGCCCCGCCAGGTCCCGGGCGGCGTCGGAAGTCCCTGAAGGGACTGCCGCGTGGCGGACCAGGAACTCAAGAACCGCCGACGGCGGGAACTTGGGAGCGTTGCCGAAGCCACCGCCGTCGGGGTCCTCAGAGCGGGCAAGGAGCCGCACGGCCTCCGAGAGCAGCTTGCGGTCCACCGCCGGCGGGGGACCGTCGACGGAAACCGCGGTGGAAAGCTGCGCCTCCGCCATGCCGGCGGCGAGTCCCCTCGCGTTTTGTTCGACGGCGTCCCGGCGTTCCAGCCAGGCTTCCCGGACCGCTTCGAGGACTTGCCGGAAAGAAGGACGGCCCGGCTGGGGCTTCGGCGGAAAGTAGGTGCCCGCGTGGAACGCGAGGCCTTCGGGAGTCAGGAAGACGGACATCGGCCAGCCGCCCTCGCCGCTGATGGCCTGGGTGGCCGCCATGTAGATCGCGTCCACGTCCGGCCGTTCTTCGCGGTCCACCTTGATGGCCACGAAGTTGGCGTTCAGGTAGTCCGCGGTCCCCTGGTCTTCGAACGACTCGTGCGCCATGACATGGCACCAGTGGCACGCGGCGTAGCCGATGGAGAGGAAGACGGGGACGTCCCGGGCGGTTGCAAAAGCGAAGGCTTCGTCACCGAAGGGGCGCCAATGCACCGGATTGTGCGCGTGCTGGCGCAAGTATGCGGACGGTTCGGAACCGAGGGCGTTCGAAGCCCCCGGCCATTCCCTGGCTGTGCCCTGCTCAGCGGGCTCCGGCGCCGGCATCGCCATCGTTTTCCACGTCGGATGCGCCGCCCGTTTCGGCGGCCAGGCGCGCTTCCTCGACCTGGGCGCGGTACCGGACCCGGCGGATGCGGCGGACCATGTCCACAATCAGGAAGGTGGTCAGCACAACAATGAAGGCTGTCAGGACGAATCCCCAGGTTCCCGGGGTCACCTGGTCTTCCGACAAGCCGGGGCGCAGCGACGGCGTCGGGGAAGGCGACGGGGTCGCGGCCAGGGCAATGAGAAAGTGCTGCACGGTTCAAACCTTCTGTGGGGGTTCCAGGCTGTGGGGGTTCCAGGCTGTGGGGGTTCCAGGAGCGAATTCTACGCAGGATAGAAAACGCCGGCCCTCCTATCTTAGCCCCGCGAACAGGTCCTTTTCCGGCAGTTCCGGAGGAATGCTCGAGTGGACCAAGGTGTAGTCCTCCCAAGGCCAGGCCTTTCGCTGCATGTCGGGCGACACCGCGAAGAAGAAGCCGAGCGGATCGATCTGGGTCCGGTGCGCGCGGAGGGCATCGTCCCGGGCCTCGAAAAAGTCACCGCATTCAACCTGGGTGGTGGTCGGGTTGGCGGTTCTTGGCGGCGTGTGGCCTTCAGCGTCGGCCTCAAGCCAGGCGGCAAGCCGTTCGGCGTACGGCGATTGAAGTCCCGCTTCCTCAAGGGCGAAGTGCAACGCGCGGAACCGCTCCGGGCTAAAGGCGCGGTCGTAGTACAACTTGCTCGGTGCCCAGCTCTCGCCGGTTCCCGGATAACGCGTAGGGTCCCCGGCCGCGTGGAACGCCTCCACCGCGACCTTGTGGGCCATGACGTGGTCCGGGTGGGGGTAGCCGCCGTTTTCGTCGTAGCTCACAATGACGTGCGGCTTGAAGGTGCGGACCAGCCGGACCAACGGCGCGGCGGCGCGCTGCAGGGGCTGGAGCGCGAAGCAACCCGGCGGAAGCGGGGGCATCGGCTCGCCTTCCGGCAGGCCGGAGTCCACAAAACCGAGCCAACGCTGCTTGACTCCCAGCACCGCGGCCGCCGCATCCATCTCGAGGCGGCGGGCTCCGGCCATGTCCCGCTTCGGATGCGGCGCGGACTCCATGGCAGGGTTCTGGATGTCTCCCCGGGAACCGTCCGTGCACGTGGCCACCATGACGTCGACTCCGGAAGCGGCATACATCGCCATGGTCGCGGCGCCCTTGCTCGATTCGTCGTCCGGGTGCGCGTGGACTGCGAGCAACCTCAACTGCGGGGTGGTGCTGGTGGATGTGCTCATCCGGAACGGTTCCTCTTTCTGCGGTGTTGCCTTCATGATGCCTTCATGCCCTTGGACGTTTTCGGGCTCGCCGGAACGCCGTCTCCGGCCGTGTGCGCCGAGGCTCCGGAAGGCCACTAAACTAGGTGGGTGACTTCGGAGGACCCATCGGGCGCGGCGCTGCCGGCAACTACCAGCCTAGCCAATCGCTACGGCGGCCAAAAGCGCGCCTTCGGGGGTAAAACCAGGCGCAACATTTTGATTGCCGGCCTCCTTGTGGCCATCGGACTCCTGGCCTGGATCACCATGGCCCCTTCCGGCCCCTCCGTTTCCTACAAGGACGTGGGTTACAGCTCTACGGATGCCACCCAGTCCGAAGCGGACTTCCAGGTCACCAAGGATCCCGGCGCCACGGCGAAGTGCGCCGTGAAGGCATTGGATTCCACGTTCGGGGTGGTCGGCTGGAAGGTTGTTGTGATCGGCCCGAACGACCCCAAGGCCAGCGCCGACGGCGGGCAGACAACTGTCCACAGGACAATCCTGCGGACCGAATCGCAAGCCGTCTCCGCCTCCGTGGACAACTGCTGGATCGACAGTAACGGGAAATAACAAAGAAGTGACCCGCGACTCAGTCAGCTTGGGTTCGCCCACTTGATTGACTACACTGGATCAATACCTCGACCCCGCTGAGTTGGTTGCTGAGTTCCACGAGTTGCCAACACCAGCGGGTTTTTGCTTGTCGGATCCATAAGGAGAAGTCCGTGTCGACCACCAACAGCGCACCTGCAGCTTGGCTCACCCAGGACGCATTTGACCGCCTGAAGGCAGAGCTGGACCACCTTTCCGGCCCTGGCCGTGCCGAAATCGTGCAGAAGATCGAAGCCGCCCGCCAGGAAGGCGACCTCAAGGAAAACGGCGGATACCACGCCGCGAAGGAAGAACAGGGCAAGATCGAAGCCCGCATCCGCCAGTTGACCGTGCTCTTGCGCGATGCCCAGGTTGGCGAAGCTCCGGCCGACGACGGAATCGTCGAGCCCGGCATGCTCGTCGTGGCACGCATCGCCGGCGACGAAGAAACGTTCCTCCTCGGATCCCGCGAAATCGCCGGCGATTCCGATCTCAACGTCTTCAGCGAGAAGTCGCCGCTGGGCGTTGCCATCATCGGCCACAAGGAAGGCGAGAAGCTGAGCTACGTCGCCCCGAACGGCAAGGAAATCCCGGTGGAGATCGTTTCCGCCAAGCCGTTCTCCGGCTAACCTGCCTTCCGGCCTACCAGCCACAAAACACGACGCCGGCCCTCCCGTTCGCGGAAGGCCGGCGTTTCTGCGTTTCGGCACCGGGTGGCCGGCGGCTTGCTACGCTGTTGGCGCCCCTGCCCGCCGCGGGCGCAGGAGTATCGCCGCGACGACTCCCCCGATCGCCCCGCCCAGGTGCGCTTGCCACGAGACGACGCCCATGACCGTGGGCAGCATCCCGAACAAGATCCCGCCATAGGCGAGGAACAACACCACGGATAGCAGGATCTGCCACCAACTGCGGTTGAAGAATCCCCTCACCAAAAGGAACGCGAAGAGTCCGAAAACCAGCCCTGACGCGCCAACGGTCACCCCGCCGGTACCGAAGAACCACACTGCGAGGCCCGAACCGAGCCAACTGAAGGCCAGCGCCGTCAGGAACACCCGCAGGCCGGACAGGAACACCAGGAAGCCGAAGATGATCAGCGGCAACGCGTTGGAGAGCAAGTGGCCGAAGCTGGCGTGCAGGAGCGGAAACGTCAGGATGTCGAAGATCCCGTCCAGGGTGCGCGGGCGCAAGCCGAACGTCCGGTTGAGGCTGCCGAACATCATGGTGTTGAGGACTTCGATCACCGCGAGCAGGGCGACGAAGCCGATCATGAACAGCAGTCCTCCGCGGGCGCGCCTCGCCAGCGAATCCTTGCCTGGCGAGGGCGCGTCCGCGTTCGGGTAAAGGACCATGGCCGCCTGCCGCTTAGTGGACCACGATGGGGTGGAAGCCCTCGGCCCTCAAAGCGGCGAGGACTTGCTCACTGTGCTCGTGTCCCTTCGTTTCCAGGTTGATCGTGATGGAGACGTCGCCCATGCTGATCGCGCCGCCCACCCTCGTGTGGTCCAGGCCCGTCACGTTGGCATCGTTCTCGGCGATGATGCGGGCGATGGTGGCCAAGGAACCGGGCCGGTCATCCAGCATCATGCGGACGGTCATGAACCGTCCGGCGGCGGAGAGGCCGCGCTGGATCACCTTGAGCATCAACATGGGGTCGATGTTGCCGCCCGAGAGGATCACCGCGGTAGTGCCCGGATTCTCGATCTTGCCGTCCATCAGCGCGGCGACGCCCACGGCGCCGGCCGGCTCCACCACCATCTTGGCGCGCTCGAGCAGGAAGATGAGCGCCCGCGCCAAGGAATCCTCGCTCACGGTCACGACGTCGTCCACGAGCTCGCGGATGATGCTGAACGGCAATTGGCCGGGACGTCCGACGGCGATGCCGTCCGCCATCGTGGAAACCTTCTTGAGCGGCACCAAGGCGTCTGCAGCGAGCGACGGCGGGTAGGCGGCGGCGTTTTCCGCCTGCACTCCGATGATCCGGATCTCGCGGCCGAGTTCACGGGCGCGGGACTTGATTGCGACGGCGACTCCGGCGAGCAAGCCGCCGCCACCCACGCCCATCAGGACGGTATCGACGTTCGGGACCTGGTCCAGCACTTCGAGGCCGACTGTGCCTTGGCCGGCCACGACATCCACGTTGTCGAACGGGTGGACGAAGACTGCACCGGTTTCGTTGGCGTAGCGCTGGGCTTCGGCAAGTGCTTCGTCCACGTTGTGGCCGTGGAGGACCACTTCGGCACCGTGGCTGCGCGTCGCGGACAGTTTGGGCAGTGCGACCCCGAGCGGCATGTAGATGCGTGCGTTGATTCCCAGGGATTTCGCCGCAACCGCAACGCCTTGCGCATGGTTGCCTGCGGAGGCAGCAACGACGCCGCGCTTCTTTTCCTCGTCGGACAGACGCGCCATGCGCACATAGGCGCCGCGGACCTTGAAGGAGCCGGCGCGCTGGAGGTTTTCGCACTTGAAGAAGACGTCGCCGCCAACCATGGCGCCGAGGGCCCGTGAGGACTCGATGGGAGTCTTGGTAATAATGCCCTCGAGCAGCTCCCGCGCCTTGAGGACATCGTCCAGCGTGACGGGCAGGGTGTCGAGGGTATTCACGGGTTATTCTCCTTTGTTGGTTTCTTCTGCGGCATTGCCTGAAGGGATCAGTTCGGCGGGCGCTTGGGCAGCGGCGGCGTCATCCGGTCCTTCATCATGTTCCCACGTCCTTGCGGCAATATAGCGAATCGCCGAGTTTGCTACGGCCAGCAGCGGAACTGCGAAAAGCGCTCCGGGGATCCCGGCGAGGTAGGAGCCGGCGGCGACAGTCAGGATGACGGCGACCGGGTGGAGCGAGACCGCCTTGCCCATGACGAGCGGCTGGAGGATGTGGCTTTCGAGTTGCTGCACCAGGAGGACGATGCCGAGCATGACGAGCGCATTGACCGGACCATTCGCCACCAAGGCAAGAAGGACGGCAACCGCACCTGTGACCAAGGCTCCGACGACCGGGATGAATGAACCGATGAACACCAGCACGGCCAAGGGCACGGCCAGCGGAACTTGGATGATGGCTGCGCCGACACCGATTCCCACGGCATCGACGAAAGCAACGAACATCTGGATGCGGACGTAGCTGACCATGGACGACCAACCACGTCGTCCAGCGCCGTCGGCCGCCGCACGCGCGGTCCTCGGCAGGAGTCCCACAATGAACCCCCAGATCCGCGGCCCCTCCAGGAGGAAGAAGATGAGGATGAAGAGGGCCAGGACCATTCCCGCGGCAAAGTGCCCGGCTGTGCTCCCGAAGGACAACGCGCCACTCAGGATGCTGCTGCTGTTGTTCTGCAGGGCGGCCGTGGCGTCTTGGACGTACTTGTCGATTTGTTCCGCGGTCAGGCGCAAAGGTCCTTCGGCGAGCCAAGTCTGGATCTGTTGGATTCCGACGAGGGCCTCCTGCCACAGCTCGCCGAAGCCCACGGCCAGTTGCCGTCCCACCAGCGCCAATGCACCAGCGATGACGCCGACGAAACCGAGGACGGTGACGGCGACCGCCAGGCCTTGCGGTAGTTTGAGCCTCCTGAGCGATGCTGTGACCGGGTAGAGCAAACCGGCAAGGAGCGCGGCCACCATGACGGGAATGACCAGGAAGCTGACCCTGCCCAGCAACCACACGAGGGCGGCGACAACCACCATGATGAGGCCCACGCGCCAAGCCCACGCCGCCGCGATCCGGATTCCGTACGGGATGTCTTGCGCGATCCGGTTCTCCGGGAGGGGCGCTAGCCTTCCCGGAGAGGAGTCGCTTGCTGCAGTGGCGTCATGTGCTGGCGTCATGACCCCATAATTCCGCAGGGATCGCAGGATGGGAAACCGGCTACGGCACGGCGACGATTCCCCAGTTCATGGTGAACGCCTCCCCCGGCTCGACCCACCGCGGCCCCTCGTCTGAATTAAAGGCGTTGGCCGGTCCCGTCATGGGCTCGAGCGCAACCGCCTTCGAACGTCCCGGGAAGGTGTCGGTGACGAAGACATGGACGTGCGTGCAGTTGCTGTCCTGCTCCAAAGTGACCGTCCTGCCGTCCGGCGCGGACAGCGTGTGGCGGGCAACGCCGTCGTCGAACGCAAGGTCCAAATACGCGGAATCCAGCTCGAGGCTGCCGACGTTCCGGCCGCCGCTCAAATCGAAGTCTCCCTCGACGGGAACCGCGCTGCGCGGGATGAGCCGTTCGTCGGTGACGAGGCGCGTGCGGGCCTGGACCGTCAGGACCGTCTCCTCGGGCGGGACGTCGCCGATGCGGAAGTAGGGGTGGGCGCCCAGCACGAACGGAGCGGGCGACGCCGAATCGTTAATGAAGGTTTGCGAAACCCGCAGGGCGAGTTCGGCGTCGATCCCGTAGCGGACCTGGTGCCGGGCCAGGAACGGGTAGCCGTGCTGCGGGAAGATCACGGCCTCGAGGGTCACCGAGAACTCGTCCTCCGCGACGAGGGCATAAGACGAGTTACGCAGGAGTCCGTGGCTGGCGTTGTTCCGCGAGACCTCGGTGACGTCGAGTTGCTGCTTCTTGCCGTTGAGGTACCAGACACCGTCTTCCACCCGGTTCGCCCACGGCGCCAAGGTGATGCCGGTGGCGCCCGGCGAGATTTGGTCGTCGCCGTAGCTTTCCGTGAATTGGACACCGTTGCGGCTGAACAACCGGAGGCCCGCGGCCAGTTCGGTAACGACGGCGAACGCGTCACCGCGGCGGATTTCGAATTGGCGGCCGGTGGCGAAGCGGCGGGAAACGGCGTCGCCGACGGCGGCCGACGGGGATGTAGGAGGCATGGCACCACCGTACTGCATCGTCGAGTCGTGCGGCGGAAGGCGTCCAATGTTCAATTTTGTTAGATATTTTGCCTTTTTGAGCGGTCTGTGGCACCATAATTTCATGACTCGCCTCACCAGCACACGCCTCGCCGACGGTCGGGAACTGATCTATTTCGACGACCCCGGCTCGCCGGAGCGTGATCCCCGGTCCTTGGTGGACCACCGGGACCTTCCACCCCGTGCTGACCCGGGCGAGTTGCGTTACGACGCCCTCAGCGGCGAATGGGTAGCTGTCGCCGCCCACCGCCAAAGCCGGACACACCTCCCGCCCGCCGACCAATGCCCCATCTGCCCCACCACCCCCGCGAACCCTTCGGAAATCCCGGCGCCGGATTACGACGTCGTGGTGTTCGAGAACCGCTTCCCCTCCTTGGGCCCGGCAGTGGGATCCACTCCGGACGCGCCTTCCTGGGGAACATCGGGACCGGCCTTCGGCCGTTGCGAAGTTGTCTCTTTCACGCCGAAGCACACCGGATCCTTTGCCGAACTCGGCGAGACCAGGGCCCGGACAGTCATTGAAGCCTGGGCACACCGGACCGAAGCGCTCAGTGCCCTCCCCGGGGTCCGGCAGGTCTTCCCGTTTGAAAACCGCGGCGCCGAAATCGGAGTAACGCTCCACCACCCCCACGGGCAGATCTACGCCTACCCCTACGTGACGCCCCGCGCGGCGAGCCTCGGGGCCGAAGCCGGCAAGCACTTCGACGACTCCAAGGGCCGGGAATCGCTCACGTCCTCCATCCTCAAGGCGGAACTGCAGGACGGCAGGCGCATGGTGCTCGAAGCGGAACATTTCAGTGCCTACGTGCCGTTCGCGGCGCGGTGGCCCTTGGAGGTACATCTGGTCCCCCACCGCCAAGTACCGGACCTGGCAGCCCTGACCGGATCCGAACGCGACGAACTGGCCCACGTCTACCTCGACCTGCTCAAACGACTCGACGCCCTGTATCCAACACCGACCCCCTACATTTCCGCCTGGCACCAGGCGCCGCTGGACCCGGCGTTGCGACAGTCCGGCCACTTGCACCTGCAATTGACCTCCCCCCGCCGGGCGGCCGACAAACTCAAATACCTTGCCGGCTCCGAGGCCGCCATGGGAGCCTTCATCAACGACACCACGCCCGAATCCGTGGCCGCCCGCCTGCGCTCGGTCGCCGGCGGCTCCACGCGAGCCGGCAAGACCACCACCGGAATCCCGGAAGGGGCCTCAGCATGACCTCCACTCCCGGCGCTCCCGCAGTGAGTGCCCTCTCCGAACAATTCGAGGCCGCGTTCGGTTCAGTGCCCGACGGCGTGTGGCAGGCTCCCGGACGAGTCAACCTGATCGGTGAGCACACCGATTACAACGAAGGTTTCGTGCTTCCTTTCGCGATCGACAAGACGGCGAAGGTGGCCTTGCGCTTGCGCCCGGATTCGCGGATCCGGCTCCTTTCCACCTTCGGCGCGCAAGGCCTCGTCGAGGCGGACGCCGACACGCTGGTTCCAGGCTCCGCCAAAGGCTGGACGAAATATCCCCTCGGCGTGGCCTGGGCCCTCCAACAGCGCGGCATCGAGGTCCCTGGCTTCGACCTGCTCCTGGACTCCGACGTGCCCCTCGGTGCGGGGCTCTCTTCTTCCCACGCCATTGAAAGCGCCGTCATCCTGGCCCTCAACGAGCTCAAGGAAGCCGGCCTCACGGCAGAAGACATGGTGCTGGAAACGCAGCGGGCCGAAAACGAATTCGTCGGCGCTCCCACCGGAATCATGGACCAGTCTGCCTCCCTGCGCGGTTCCGCGGGCCACGCCGTCTTCCTGGATTGCCGCGACCAAAGCATCCAGTTGGTCCCGTTCGACGCGGAGGAAGCAGGACTCGTGCTGCTGGTCATCGACACCAAGGTCTCCCATTCCCATGCCGACGGCGGCTACGCGTCCCGGCGCGAATCATGCGAATTGGGCGCCCAGGTCCTGGGAGTCCCATCGCTTCGCGACGTCGGCGTCGGCGACCTCGAGGAAGCCAGCGGGCTGCTTGACGACACGACGTTCCGGCGCGTCCGCCACGTAGTAACCGAGAACGACCGCGTACTCCAAACGGTCGAGCGCCTTACCTCGGACGGCCCCGGCCATATCGGCCTGCTGCTCGACGCAAGCCATGCCTCCATGCGGGACGATTTCGAGATCTCCTGCCCGGAACTGGACCTTGCTGTGGACACATCCCGCGCGCACGGCGCCATCGGAGCACGGATGACCGGTGGTGGCTTCGGCGGCTCAGCCATCGCGCTCACCCCGGTGCGGCACGAGCAGGAGGTGCGTGACGCCGTCGTGCGCGCCTTCGAAGCGGCCGGATTCACGACGCCGGACATCTTCACCGTAGTCCCCGCAGCGGGCGCCACACGCCTGATCTGAGCGCCGCACCGCCGGTCGATTCGGCGGAGTGCGGCCACCTGCCGCGGGCGTAAGCTGGGCACATGACTCAGGCCGTCATCGTGTCAGCCGCCAGGAGCCCGATTGGCCGGGCGTTCAAAGGATCCCTCAAGGACGAACGCCCTGACGACCTCGCAGTAGCCATGGTGAACGCCGCGTTGGCCCGGATTCCCGCGTTCGATCCCGGCGCGGCGGACGGGCGCGGCCTGGACGACCTCTACCTCGGATGCGCCGAACCCAGCGGCGAGGCGGGATCGAACATGGCCCGTGTGGTCACCGTCCTCGCCGGGCTGGACATCGTCCCCGCGGCCACCATCAACCGGTTCTGCGCGTCGAGCCTCCAGACCCTGAGGATGGCGTTCCATGCCATTAAGTCCGGGGAAGGCAACGCCTTCGTGGCGGCGGGTGTCGAATCGGTCTCCCGCTACCAGAACTGGGTGGGCGCAGGCGAGACCGATACCAGCGTCCACAATCCCCTCTTCGCCGCGGCCAGGGCACGCACCGCTGCCCGAGCCGCATCCAACACGCCATGGACCGATCCACGCTGGGGCGGCAGGATGCCGGACGTCTACATCGCGATGGGACAGACCGCGGAAAACGTTGCCACAAGCCAAGGGATCAGCCGGGCAGAGCAGGACGAGTGGGCAGTGCTCAGTCAGAACCGCACGGAAGCCGCCATTGCTTCAGGCTTCTATGCCCGGGAGATCACGCCGTACGAACGTAAGGACGGCACCGTGGTGGATCGTGACGATTCGCCCCGGGCAGGCGTCACCCTTGAGGCGGTCTCGGCCTTGCAGCCCGTTTTCCGGCCGCAAGGAACCGTGACCGCGGGCAACGCCTGCCCGCTCAACGACGGTGCTGCCGCCGTCGTGGTCATGAGCGATTCCCGTGCCCGGGAGCTTGGCCTGCAACCCCTGGCCCGCATTGTCTCCACCGGCGTCAGCGCCCTCTCCCCCGAACTCATGGGCATGGGTCCGGTCGAATCGTCCCGCCGCGCCCTCGCCTCCGCCGGACTGACGATGGCGGATATCGACCTCGTTGAACTCAACGAGGCGTTCGCCGTGCAGGTGGTGGCGAGCGCCCGCGAACTCGGCATCGATCCCGAAAAGCTCAACGTCCACGGCGGCGCGATCGCCCTCGGCCACCCCTTCGGGATGACCGGAGCGCGCATGGCCACCACCTTGCTCAACGGCTTGCGCGAACGCGACGGCACCTTGGGACTGGCGACCCTGTGCGTCGGCGGCGGGCAAGGCATGGCTGTCGTTTTCGAGCGCCTTTCCTAGCCTTCCTCGGGGTTAGTCGTCGCCTCGCAGGATCGCCAGCAGGCGGATGATCTCCACGTACAGCCACACGAGGGTGACGGTCAGGCCGAACGCGGCCGTCCAGGAATACCGTTCCGGAGCGCCCTGCAGGACACCTTGCTCAATGCTCGTAAAGTCCATCACCAACGAGAACGCAGCCAGGCCGATGGCCAGTAGCCCGATGAAGACACCCAGCGGAATGCCGAAGATGTGGACACTGGTGCTGAGGCCGAACGGTGAATTCACCACGCCGGTCCACACCATGAGCATGTTGATCACGGCGAAAACGAGGTACCCGAGCATCGCGATCATGAAGAACCGCATCGCCTTGGGAGTGGCGCGCACCTTGCCGCTCTTGAAAAGCGCCAGTGTCACGCCGAAGACGGCCAGGGTTCCGATCACGGCTTGCAGGCCGACGCCCGGGTACAAGGCGTCCAGGAAACGCGTCAGGCCACCAAGGAACAACCCCTCCAACCCGGCATAGCCAAGGATCAAGGCCGGCGACGGCTGCTTCTTGAAGGTGTTGACCATGGCCAAGACGAAGCCGCCCAACGCACCGACGACCATCAAAAGACTGGACGTTCCAGGTGCGACGAACAGGCTGATGGCCGCGCCGATCAGCAAGACAGCGAGGCAAGCCGCCGTCTTGACGATGACGTCGTCGAAAGTCATCCGGCCTGTCTCGGCCGGGCCGGCGGAAGGCCGGTTGTACATCTGCTGCAGCTGGTCGCTGCTCATCTGCTGTGTTTCCCACGACGGCTGGCCGTATTGGGGCTGGCCGTACTGCTGCTGGCCTTGCGGATAACTGGGAACACGCGGTGCCTGTGTGGCTCCACGGAAACTCTTTCCGTTGAAGATCGGGTTGCCGCCGAGTGCCATGATGGATGTCCTTCTTGGTTTGGGTGCGAAGTGATAGTTCACGCTACCAATTCCTACGCTCGGACCGCCCGAATAGTTCCATCGGTCCTGTGCCGGCGTCCCCATATTGAGACCGGGACGCCGGCACGGTCTCTTATCCGACGCCCAAGTAGGCTTCCTTGATCACCGGATTTGCAAGCAATTCCTTGCCGGTGCCGCTATGCGTGATCGACCCGGTCTCAAGGACAAACGCCCGGTTGGCCCGGGCCAAGGCCTGGTTGGCATTTTGTTCGACCAAAAGCACCGTGGTGCCCTGGTTGTTGATTTCGCTGACGATCTTGAAGATCTGCCGGATGAACTGCGGGGCAAGGCCCATCGAGGGTTCATCCAACAGCAGCAATTTCGGATTGGACATCAACGCCCTGCCGATTGCGAGCATTTGCTGCTCGCCACCGCTCATGGTTCCGCCGAACTGCCGGATGCGCTCCTTCAACCGGGGAAAAAGGTCGAAAACCCGCTCGAGGTCCTCCGATATCTTGGCCCGGTCCTTGCGGCCATACGAACCCATGTCCAGGTTCTCCATCACCGTCATGCCCGGGAAAATCCCCCGCCCCTCGGGAGCTTGGGAAATTCCTTGCATGACGCGGACATGCGCCTTCATGCGGGTGATGTCCCTGCCCCCGAACGTGATGGATCCCGACGACGGATGGAGCAAACCCGAGATGGTCCGCATGGTGGTTGTCTTTCCCGCACCGTTGGCACCGATAAGCGAGACGATTTCGCCTTCTTCGACGCTGAAGGACATGTTGGAAATGGCTTGGATCCGGCCGTAGTGGACGGAAACGTTCTTCAGCTCAAGCAACGTCATCTTCAGGCTCCCCGAGATAGGCGGAAATGACCTTGGGGTCATCGCGAATAACCTTCGGCACGTCGTCAGCGATCTTCTTTCCGAACTCCAGGACCACAATCCGGTCCGTGACGCCCATGACCAACTTCATGTCGTGCTCAATGAGCAGAACCGTGTATCCGTCATCGCGGATTGTTCGGATGAGGGACATGAGTTCCTCTTTTTCCGCCGGGTTGAAGCCGGCCGCCGGTTCATCCAAGCAAAGGACTTTGGGGTCCGTTGCGAGCGCCCGGGCGATTTCCAGGCGGCGCTGGTACCCATAGGGCAAGTGCCGCGACAGGAAATGCGCATGGTCGGCGATACCGACGAATTCGAGCAATGCCATTCCCCGCTCAATGGCCGTCTTTTCCTCCCGGACATGGGTGGGCAGGCGAAACAACGCCCCCCCGACGCTCGTTCGGTGCCGGGCGTCCAGGCCAACCACGACGTTCTCCAAGGCGGTCATCTCGCCGAAGAGCCGGATGTTCTGGAAAGTCCTGGCGAGGCCGCGCCTGGTGATCTTGTGCTGCGGCAATCCATTGAGCAACTTCCCCTCCAGCAGGACCTTCCCCGCCGTCGGTTTGTATACCCCTGTCATGGCGTTGAAGCACGTGGTCTTGCCGGCACCGTTGGGACCGATCAGGCCCAGGATTTCACCGCGGTTGATATCGAACGTGACGTTGTCCAAGGCTGTCAGGCCGCCGAACTTGATGGTGAGGTTCTGCACTTGGACCAGCGCCTCGCCCACCTTGGTGACGATATCGCGCTCCGGCGCAACCTTTTCCGCGACCTCAAGGTCCACACCCTGCTCCTTGAGGGCATCGACGTCGATCTCCGGCTCGATTGCTTCACTCATTGCCTGCTCCCTTCGCGGGTTCGGTGGCTATTTGTCCAGGAGCCCGGGCAATTGTCTGCCCAGGGGCGGCGGTACCGCCAAAAGCACCCTTGACCTTGTTGTACGCCAAGCGCCCATACGCAAGGAGGCTCTGGCGTGCCGGCAGGATTCCCCCTGGACGGAAGATCATGATCAGCACCAAGGCCGCTCCGAAGATCAAGTACTTGAATTCGGCGATGGCCGTGAACCGGAGAGGAATGTAAGCCACGAGGGAACCCCCAAGAAGCGCACCCACCTTGTTTCCAGTGCCGCCCATCACCACGGCAGCGACGAACAGGATGGAGGTGGCGATATCGAATTTCTGGTTGTTCACGAATCCGACCTGACCGGCAAACAAGGCGCCGGACAAACCGCCGACGGATGCGCCGATGGCAAATGCCCACACCTTGTATTTGAAGGTGGGAACCCCCATGATTTCGGCGGCGTCCTCGTCCTCGCGGATCGCGATCCACGCCCGCCCCACGCGGCTTCGCTCAAGGTTTCCGGCGGCGAGCAGCACAATGATGATCACTGACAACGTGAACCAGTACCACGGGGTTCCGTTCGAGTTCAGGAAGATCGGCTGCCCGCTTGAATCCGTTCCAGGAGGGTGGCCGACGTTTTGGAAGCCGACCTGGCCCTTCATGGCCGGGATGATGGTCGCGAGGATACGCACGATCTCACCGAAGCCAAGGGTCACGATTGCCAGGTAGTCACCGCGGAGGCGAAGCGTAGGCACCCCGAGGAGCACGCCGAAGAACATCGTGACCGCCATCGCCAACGGCAGTGTCCACAGGTAGGGAATGTGCACGTACGGCGAGTCGGGACTCGTGAACATCGCCGCCGTATAGGACCCGAGCGCGAAGAATGCCACGTACCCCAAGTCCAGGAGGCCCGCATAGCCGACCACGACATTCAGGCCCACGGCCACCAATGCGTACACGGACATTTGCGCCAAGGCGATTTGCCAGTTGTTGCCGGGCTCCGTGGTGATCAACGGCGGATTGAGGATCGGAAGCAAGTACGCGATGACAACCACGACGATCAGGATCAGCCATTGGATATGGCGCGGGAGCGCGTTCCACTTGTCGCCGAGACCCGGGAACCAGCCTTTGCGCTGCCGCCTTCTTGCTTCGCGGTCCGCAATATCCTGGGCCGCCGCATCATCCGGAATCAGTGTGGGACCGTCTGTAGTGCTCATGCCTTGCTCTTTCCTAGCGAGCTGCCAAGGATACCTTCGGGACGAACGATCAAAACCAAAACCAAAACCACGAAGGCAACAACGTCCGTCCACTGCGAACTGCCCAGGAGGACCTGGCCGTAGTTTCCGATCAGCCCGATCAACAAACCGCCCAGCAAAGCGCCCCGGACGTTGCCGATGCCGCCAAGTACAGCGGCCGCGAAGGCTTTGACGCCGAGGATGAAGCCGCCGTTGTACTGCACGCCCGAAGGGATTTTCATGACGTAGAACAATGCCGCCGCGCCAGCGAGGATTCCGCCGATGATGAAGGTTGTGACAATGATCTTTTCCTTGTTGACGCCCATCAGCGTGGCGGTATCCGGGTCCTGCGCCACTGCGCGGATTCCGCGGCCCGTGCGCGAACGCCGGATGAACTGGTCGGTGGCAATCATCAAAATGATGGCAGCGATGACAATGACCACTTGCTGGGAATCGACGATTGTCCCGAAAACATCGAAAATCGGTATTGGCCGGAACATGGTCAAGGCCGCTTCGGGGCTGGGGCCGCGCCACCAATAAATGGTGTACTGAATGGCAAAGGAAACCCCGATCGCCGTAATCAGGAAGGCCAACCGGGGGGCTTTGCGGGTTCTCAGTGGTTTGTAGGCAACGCGTTCAACCACCACGGCCATCAATGCGGAAGCAATAATTGCGACGACGAGCGCAAGGATAAGGTTTCCGACGATCGCCCAAAAGGCAAGGTGCGGTGCGGACGGCCCGAAATTGAGGGCGCTCAGCGTAAAGAACACGCCGTAGCAACCCGTGATAAACACTTCGGAGTGGGCAAAGTTGATGAGGTTCAAAACACCGTAGACGAGCGTGTATCCAAGGGCCACCAGGGCATAAATCGCGCCGAAGGTGAACCCGTCGAAAGTGGAGCTCCAGAAGTTCTCGGCGAGTGAATTGACGTCAAATGTGATCCACGTGTCATCCATAGGCACCGAATGGAGCAAGGTGGGAATTACTTCACTAATCATGGGCACTTCCTGCTGTTGTCAAAGAAATGCTGGGGGTCCGCACGGATGCCAACCCCCAGCATTCAGACGGCCTATGTCACTACTTGCCGATGACGCCGATCGGGACGATCTTGCCGTTCTCGACCTTGTAGCCGTAGACATCCGGGGTTGCCAGTTCACCGGTGGAGTCCCACTTGTAGTGCTTTGACAGCCCGTCCGCGTCGTAGGACTTCACCCAGGAAAGAAGGTCGGCGCGAGTCTGCTTGCCCTTGTCGATACCGGACAACAGGACGGTAGCTGCGTCGTAACCCTCAATGGAGTAGGTTCCGGGCTCTGCGTTCGCCAGCTTCTTGTATTCGGACTCGAAGCTCGGGATCAGCTCTCCGGGAATGCAGGGGCACGTGAAGTAGGCGTTCGACGACGCGTCGCCGGCCTGCTTGATGAACTGGTCATCCTTCACGCCGTCTGGGCCAACGAACGATCCCGTGAATCCCTTGCCAACCAGCTGCTGGTCGAACGGGGCGCCTTCCGCGTAGTAGCCGGCGTAGTAGACAGTGTCCGCCTTCGCGTTCATGATCTTGGAAATGACGGCCGAGAAGTCCTTCTGGCCGGTGACTACCTTGTCCGAACCGACCATGGCGGAACCGAGCGCCTGGGACGTGGTGGTTCCCAGGCCGATGCCGTAGTCGGAATCATCCTGGACCAAGTAGACCTTCTTGGCCTGCAGCTTGTCCGTGAGGAACTTGGCTGCCGCCGGTCCCTGAACGGCGTCATTGCCGAGGGCACGGAAGAAGGTGGTCCAGCCGTTCTTGGTCAGGCCGGGGTTGGTGGCCGACGGCGTGATGTGGACCAGGCCCTTCTGTTCGAAGATGTTGCCTGTTGCCTTGGATTCGCCGGAGAAGGGCAAACCAACAACGCCGATGATGTCCGATTCGGAGACGATCTGCGTGACCGGACCGGTGGCCTTGTTCGGGTCGCCTTCTGTATCGAACTTCTTGAATTGGACCTGGCAGCCGGCGTTGGCGGCGTTGTGCTGGTTGACGGCCAACTGGATGCCGTTGAAGATGTTGATGCCCAGCTGGGCATTGGGTCCGGTCTCGGCACCGGCATAAGCAATGGTGGTGGTGGACGGGCACGTTCCCTTGCCGTCGCCCGCGGGTAGTACAGCCCCGGCGGGAACGTCGACCTTGGAAATCGAAGGGATGTTGACCCTGCCGCTGCTCCCCGAAGATTCCGTATTGCTTGGGCCGGACTGGTTCGCGCAGCCAGCCACCAACATGCCGAGGGCGGCCGTCGTCGCTATCGCCGAAATGACTTTCTTCCCGTACATAAATAACCTCCGCGCCGCATGTGATTCGTGGTCATTCGCCCGAAGCGGCTTTCACTTCGAACATGTTCCATGAGCGTACTACCAAATATGTGTCCCACAACACATATTTGCAGGTCAGGATCGTGTAACGGTCGGTAATGGCAGGCAGCACGAATTCACCGCGTGAACTACATGTAAATTTTGTGCCCCAGCCGGGACTCGAACCCGGACTGAGCGGATTTTAAGTCCGCTGCCTCTGCCGATTGGGCTACTGGGGCGCCCGGACAATCGTAACCCAGCCTGTAACCCGGGAGTGTCGCCGGTCAGCCCGCGTGGAAAGGCGACGCATAGCGGAAGGTGCCCTTGACGCCGTCGGGCCATGCTTTTAACGGCAACAGCTGAAAGTGGTCTCCCCAGGCGGGATCGGGGGCTTCGATCCCCAGCGTCCCCGCGGGGACGTAGCCGAAGCGCGGGTAGTAAGCGGTGCTGCCAAGCAGGGCGATGCCCGGCTCCCCCGCCCGGTCGGCCCGGCGGGCCGACTCGCGCAAGAGCGCGGATCCGATCCCGCGACGTTGCAAGTGGGGCTGCACGCTGATGGGACCAAGGCCCAGGAGTCCGAGCTCGCCGATCCAGCCCCGCGTACTGATGACGTGCCCTACGATGTCGCCGCCGATCTCGGCCACGATGCTGAATTCCGGAAGGTATTCATCGGAGTCGAACAGCTCCCGCAACAACGTCACCTCCTCCGGCGTCCCTTCCACCGGCAGGCCAGTAACGGGGCTGACCGAGAAAGCAGAAGCGGTCAACGCCAGGATGTGCTCGCGGTCGGACGGCTTTTCCGTCCGCAGCACGACGCCTTGCGCCAAGAGTTCCAGGATGTCCATCGCGTGACCGGACTGGGCGGCCGGAACCAGCAAATGGTCGTGGTGGAATCCCGCGAGCACATTGCAGCTGATGCCGGCGGCGGTCAGCGCGGAACTCACGGCCGCGGTCAGGCCGACGGCGTCCAGCGCGGAGTGGATTTGGAGGGTGATCCAGGCCGCGACGAAATCGTAGGACACGCCCAGTCGTTCGGCTTCGTCGCGATGCAGCACTACGGTCAAGCCTTCTGCCTCCCGGACGGCGGCCTCAACGTGGCCTTCGAGGGGCTTGCCGTGCGGCCACAAGGCATACACGTAGTCGCCGTCGCGGAGCGCCGGGTGCATGGACGTGAGGAGGGTCGTCAGATCGCTTTCGCCTGCCATGGTGCCAAGTGTAGGCAGAGATTGTGTACACGTAACGCCCTTATGGACGGGTTTTAAGGGCGTTATCTGTACACAAACTCGGGGGACGACGACGGCGACCGCCCCTTCAGGGGAACGGTCGCCGTCGTCGGGACTGCTTTGGGTGGTGCTACTTTGCGCTGGCCGCTACCGGGTCCTTGGACTCGGCAGCCGGCGCGGGAGCTGCTGCCGGCTTGGGAGCCGGGGTGGCCGCGGCGACGAAAGCGCCGCGCGGGTTGTCCAGGTCCAGCAACTGGGTGGTGTCGCGACCCATGGTCATGCCCAAGAGCCAGTTGAAGATAACGCGGACCTTGCGCTCGCCCGTAGGGATGGCCAGGCCGTGGTAACCACGGTGTGCCAGCCAGGCGAGGCCGCCCTTGAGGCCGATGCGGCCGAAGAGGTTGATGTTGGCAACGCCCTTCCACTCGCCGAAACCGGCAACAGCACCGAGGTTCTTGTGCTTGTAGTCGGCCAGCGGCTTGTCCCAGCGGGATGCCCACAGGTTCTTCGCGAGGCGCTTGGCCTGGCGCAGGGCGTGCTGGGCGTTGGGAACGCAGGTACCGTCCGGCAGGCCCTTGCCCGTGAGGTCCGGAACAGCCGCGATATCGCCGGCGGCCCAGGCGTTGTCGATGATGCCTTCGTCACCGGCGATGCGCAGGTCCGGAAGGACGCGGACGCGGCCGCGCGGCTCCAGCGGGAAGTCGGTGGAGCGGATCATCGGGTTGGCCTGGACGCCCGCAGTCCACACGAGGGTGTCTGCTTCGAACTCCTGGGCAGGCGTCTTGTCCGGGAGGTTGATGAGCTTGAGGCTGCCCTCGGCGTTGTCGAGGGAAGTGTTGAGGAGGACCTCGATGCCACGGCTGCGCAGGTGTCCCACAACCCACTCGGCCTGCTGTGCGGTGACCTCAGGCATGATGCGGCCCATGGCTTCGACGAGGACGAAGCGGACTTCTTCCTGGCGGATGCGCGCGTTGTTCTTGACGGCGGCGCGGGCCAGGTCTTCCATTTCGGTGATGCACTCGATGCCGGCAAAACCGCCGCCGACAACCACGAAGGTCAGCGCCCTGGTGCGTTCGGCAGGGTCCGTCATGGTGGAGGCAACCTCGATGCGCTCCAGGACCTTGTTGCGCAGTGCCACAGCTTCTTCGATGGTCTTCAGGCCGATGCCTTCGTCCGCGAGGCCCTTGATGGGGAACGTGCGGGTGATGGCGCCCGCGGAAACCACGACGTCGAAGTAGGGAACCTCGAAAGGCTCACCCCCGTCAGCCGGAGCCACAACCGCGGTGCGGTTCTGGTGGTCGATGCTGGTGACGCGGCCCTGGATCAGCTCAGTCTGCTTGAGGTGCTGGCGGTGGGAGACGACGGCGTGGCGCGCCTCGATGTTTCCGCCGGCCACCTCGGGGAGGAAGGGCTGGTAGGTCATGTAGGGAAGCGGGTCAACGACGGTGACGATTCCGCCGGCGTTGGCGATCTTCTTCTGCAGCTTGAGGGCTACGTACAGGCCGACGTACCCGCCGCCGACAACAAGGACACGGGGACGGTCAATAAGCTCAGGCGTGGTCATATCACTAGGGTACAGCACTTTGTGAAAATCTTCACTAGCTATTTCCCAAGTCTCATGCCAGGGCCGCGAACCTTATTTCGGCGGACTCGGATCCACGACTTCCACCTCGCCCGATTCCGTCGCCTCCACCGGCTTCGGAGGCGCCCGGTAGGCCCGCCTCAACTGGAACGTCGCACCGGCCAGGATCGCAATGAACAGGACGCCAAAACCAACCACGACGGCGGCCGGAACCGTAGTGTCCGCCTCGGACGGCGCCTTCGCGACAGGGACCGTGGGGTCGGCCAAAGGAGGCAGGGAACTGCTGACTTTGGTGGTCGGCAACGGCGTGGGCGTACTGAGGTCCCCGCGGCGATGGACCCGGATCCAGTCCGCGATCGAGCCCAAGGGATTCGATTGCGCCTCCGGCACGTCGGCCTTGAGCGCGGCTTCGGCGTTCAGGATGCCGTAGCCGTAAATTGGGTCCTTGCCAGGAGCACCTGCATCCTGGGCCGTAGACACGATCCGGTTGATGACCTGTTTGGCGCTCATGGTGGGCCATTTGGAACGGATGAGGGCAGCGACGCCGGAGACGATAGGGGCAGAGCCGGACGTTCCTGCCCAGTCCTCATAGCTGCCCCCGGGGAGACCGCCCACGAGTTGCTCCGATGGGGCCGAGACCCCGATGCTTATCCCCTGCGACGAGGCATCGACGCTGGCGGTGCGGTTCCGGTCAAGCCCCGCCACGGTCAAGACGCCTGGAATGGTTGCCGGTGCGCCCACTTGGACGTTGCCCGCGATCCGGTTGCCGGCCGCCGCGACAACCACGACGTCCTTCTGCTCGGCGTAGAGGAAGGCGGCATCCCAGCTTTGCGGCCAGTCCGGCGAGGTGCTCCCCAAGGAAATATTGATGACCTTGGCGCCGTTGTCCACGGCCCAGCGCACGGCCTCGGGAATCTGTTCCTGGTCCGTCTTGCCCGCGGGGTTCGGCGAACCGAGCCAGGCCGACACGGTCAAAATCTGGGCTTCGGGTGCGACGCCGACTATGCCGTCGGACCCGATGGAGCCGGCTGCGGGTGAAGGCGATGCCGGGGCTCCCGACGGGCTCGGCGGAGTGTGCCCGCGCCCGGCCAGGAGCGTGGCAACGAGTGTCCCGTGCTCGGGCTTGGAACCAATGCTCTTCTGCCCGTCCGGGCTACCGGCCCCTGACGCGTCGGTTCCGCCGACCACTGCGTCTTTGAGATCCGGATGCTGGCCGTCCACGCCGCTGTCGATGATGGCGACTTTCACGCCCGCGCCCTTCGACACTTGCCAGGCAGCGGAGATGCCGTATTCGTTGAGCCAATATTCCTTGTCCCGCCAGGAGTCGGCGAACGCGGACGGCGCGATGAACAATCCGCCGGCCAGGCTCCCTCCGGCCAGGACGGCGGCCAGCGCAGCCGCGGCCGCCCGGAAGCGCCGACGAGGCCGGATCCCTGGCTGGAGACGGTTGCTTCGCTGGTGTCCGCGGACCATCAGCGAATACTCAGCGCGATGCCATCGAGGATGTCGTGCTCGCTTGAGGTCGCTTCACTGATCGCGCCATCGCTCAGCTCGGCCAATCGCTGAAGGATGCGGCGCCACACAAGCGCTCCGGCGCCGATGACATCCACGCGGCCCGGGTGCATGTACGGCAACCGCGCGCGCTCCTCGCGGGTCATCTCGATCAGGCTCGTGGCGGCGTCGCAAATGGTGTCAAGGTCGAGGCTCGCCCCGTGGATCGCTCCGGGATCGTATTCGCCCAGTCCCAGCGCATGAGCCGTGATGGTGGTGATGGTCCCGGCAACGCCCACGACGGCGGTGGCCTGGTTCAGCGGGACGGTGCGGTTCGCCAGGTCGATGGCGGCATCGACGTCGGCTTCCGCGGCGGCGAGTTCCGCCGGCGTCGGGGGGTCGCTGTGGAGGTGCCGTTCGGTGAGCCGGACGCAGCCGATGTCGACGGACTTCGCCGCAATGACGCCGTCGTCGTCTCCGAGGACGAACTCCGTGCTCCCTCCCCCGAGGTCCACCACCAGCACCGCGTCTTTGCCGCTCGGCGGGAGGACGCTGCTTGCCCCGGCGAAGGACAGCGACGCTTCTTCGTCGCCGGAAATGACCTCCGGTTCGACGCCCAGCAACGATCGGATCCCGTCCACGAAGACGTCCCTGTTGCGGGCGTCCCGGCTGGCGGACGTTGCCACGAAACGGATGCGTCCGGCCCCGTGGTGGCGGATCAGCCCGGCGTAGTCGCCAGCGGCCGCGAAGGTGCGTTCGAGGGCTTCGGGCGCCAATTCGCCAGTCGCGTCCACACCTTGCCCGAGGCGCACGACGCGCATTTCACGCACGATGTCCCGGAGCGGGGCGTGCGAGCCGGCGTCGTCCGCGTCGGCGATGAGGAGGCGGATCGAATTGGTACCGCAATCGATGGCGGCTACGCGGTTCATGCGTCCTGCTCCGGGGCGTCGGTTCCGTTCGTAACGGCTTGCTGCGATTTTCGGACGGGTGCCGGCCGGCCCACGATGTCCGGAAGGCCTTGCGGGCCGTGGCGGCTGAGGTCCTTCGAAGGCGCTTGTCCGGCGCTGTCCCACGCGCCTTCGCAATAGCAGCGGTCCACGGTCCACCATTCCTTGATGGCTTCGATGGCTTCGTCGCCGAGTGGGTTCACTCCGGGCCCCGCCGCCAACGAGTGGCCCACCAGGACGTGCAGGCACTTGACGCGGGTGGGCATGCCGCCGGCGGAAACGCCCGAGATCTCGGGAACATCCCCCGTCCCCACGCGGGCCGCGATCTCCTCACGCGCCCGCAAGTAGGCGTCGTGGGCATCACGGTAGGCGGCAGCCAAGGATTCGTCCGCCGCCAAGCGGTCGTTCATGTAGTTCATGAGGCCGCCGGCTTCCAAACGGGAAACCGCAGAAGTGATCACGGGGTGCGTCAAGTAGAACGTGGTGGGAAACGGGGTGCCGTTGCTCAAACGCGGTGCCGTAGCCGCGACCAAGGGATTGCCGCACACGCAACGCGCCGGGATTTCGACGACGTCACGCACGGGCCTGCCGAGTTGGCGGCTCAAGACATCGAGATCGTGGGCTGTTGGCTTGCGGGACTCCTTCGAGGCAAGTGCCGGGTTTTCTTCCACTGGCGCTGCCGTCCTTCCTGCCCTGTTGGGTCGCGTCTATCCAAAGCGCGACGGCGGCGGGCACCGCGTCTAGTCTGTTGCCGAGCGTACGATCGAATCCCACAGCCCATCCACCCATGGCAGATTGGACGGGGTCCCCGAAGCGCCTGAGGCGGTGCGTCCACCCGGTGTGCCGGCGGAATCGTCGCCGCCGAACACCCAATAGCCGGCTTCACCCGGCATAACCATGTTAATGCGGTCCCGGGCCTGCTGTTTCACGTAGTTGGGATCCTGCCAGCGCGTGATCTGCTTGCGCAGGTCGGCCTGCTCCGCCTGTTTGCTCGCGATATCGGCTTGGAGGCCCGAGATTTCCGCTTTCTTCTCGAGCCAGATCTTGACCGTCGGCGCGAGCATGACGGTGATCGCGATCATCACCACCGCGAGGGCGAGCATCCGGCCGGAAAAGGCCTTCGCGGGAACCGGCCTGCCGACGGTTGCGTCGTTGCCGGACGATGTCGGTTTATGGGAGGCCTTTGAAACCGTGGAGTCTCCCGTGCGGCCGCGCCCGGTGGATGTCCCGCCTGCACTGTTCTTGAAAACTGCGCCGTTCTTGGAAACCGCGCCGTTCTTGGAAACCGCGCCGTTCTTGGAAACAGCGCCGGCTGATCCCTTCGCTCCCGCTGAGGCCGGGGCTTCGTGCTGGCCCGGAGCCACCTTGCGGGACTCGCCGAATTCGGCACGGATGACGTGGCCGCCGTCGGGGTTCTTCAGTGGCGCACCTCCGAGGGCGTCTGCCCGGGGGACCTTGGGACGGCGGGTTGCCATGACACTCCTGTAATGCCCGGTGTTTTCCTGGCGGGTTGCTGCTCGTCGCGTGCCTTCGGGCCAGCCGGTTCGCCGAAGTGCAAGCGCGCTTCCTTAAACGGAACCGGTGGCTATGGTCTTTCCACCATAGCCACCGGTCAGGCGTTTACGCGGACACTAGCCCTTGAAACGCGGGAAAGCGCTGCGGCCGGCGTAGCGTGCGGCGTCGTCGAGTTCTTCTTCGATGCGCAGCAGTTGGTTGTACTTCGCGACGCGCTCGGAGCGGGCCGGGGCACCGGTCTTGATCTGTCCCGCGTTGGTGGCAACGGAGATGTCGGCAATGGTGGTGTCCTCGGTTTCGCCGGAACGGTGCGAGGTGATGGTGGTGTAGCCGGAACGCTGGGCCAGGGAAACGGCGTCCAGGGTTTCGGTCAGGGAACCGATCTGGTTGACCTTGACGAGCAGGGAGTTGGCCGTCGCGGCGTCGATACCCTGCTGCAGGCGCTCGGGGTTGGTCACGAAGAGGTCGTCGCCAACCAGCTGGACCTTGTCGCCGATCGTGTCGGTGAGGGTCTTCCAACCTTCCCAGTCGTTCTCGTCCAGCGGGTCCTCGATGGAGACCAGCGGGTAGTCGGCAACGAGTTCGGCGTAGTAGGCGCTCATCTCGGCGGCCGAGAGGGACTTGCCTTCGAACTGGTAGGCGCCGTCCTTGTAGAACTCGGAGGAAGCGACGTCCAGCGCCAGGGCGATGTCTTGGCCCGGGGTGTATCCGGCGTTCTTGATGGCTTCCTGGATCAGGTCCAGTGCGGCACGGTTGGACGGCAGGTTCGGCGCGAAACCGCCTTCGTCGCCGAGGCCGGTGGAGAGGCCCTGGGCCTGGAGGACGGACTTGAGGTTGTGGTAGACCTCAACGCCCCAGCGGAGGCCCTCGGAGAAGGTCTCGGCGCCGATCGGGGCGATCATGAATTCCTGGATGTCGACGTCGGAGTCGGCGTGCGAGCCACCGTTGAGGATGTTCATCAGCGGGACAGGCAGGACGTGTGCGTTCGGGCCGCCCAGGTACTTGTAGAGGGGCAGGTCCGCGGAAGCGGCTGCGGCGTTGGCCACGGCGAGGGAAACACCAAGGATGGCGTTGGCGCCGAGCTTGCCCTTGTTGGCCGTGCCGTCGAGGTCGATCATGGCCTGGTCGATGCTGCGCTGGTCCGTTGCGTCGAAGCCGATCAGAGCCGGGGCGATTTCGTCGATGACCGCGTCAACGGCCTTCTGGACGCCCTTGCCGAGGTAGCGGCCCTTGTCGCCGTCGCGCAGTTCAACGGCCTCGTGCTCGCCGGTGGAGGCTCCGGACGGGACTGCCGCGCGGCCGATCTGGCCATCGGAAAGCAGAACTTCAACTTCTACTGTCGGGTTTCCGCGGGAGTCAAGGATCTCGCGGGCGTGGATGGCATCGATAAGCGCCATGGACTGCTCCTTATGGTGAAGCGATTTACTGGGAATCTAGAGGGAAATTCTCGACGTCCTCGTCGCCACTAGCCTAGTCGAGACGGGCCAACGTTACGGAACGGCGTCGGACCCGGGCCTTTCGTGTGGCTTCCATGCGGTTTCGTTTCCATGTTGTTGGTAGCGGCGGACGGCACCGCGCAACGCCCGTTCGGCGTCGAGGCCTTTCTCCCGCGCGCCGGCGACGACGGCGAGCAGGAGGTCGCCGAGGTCGCCTTCGGAGCCGGGAACCTCCGCCGGGACAACGTCCGGGCGGGAGTGCCCGACGACGCCGGAACGCGCCGCCCGATCGGCCCTGTCGAGGGATTTCTGCGCCAGCGCGAGCGCCGGGAGATGGGGTGGTATGCCTTCGAATGGATCCGTCCGCCCCGGCTTTTCAGCCTTTTTGACGGCATCCCATTTCTCGACGATCTCTTCGACAGTGGCCGGAAAGGAGTCCTGCAACGTTCCGTCGGGCTTGAAGACGTGCGGATTGCGCCGGATCATCTTCTCCGTAATGGTGCGGGCGACGTCGTCGAACGCGAACTGGCCGCGCTCCTCGGCGAGCCGGGCGTGAAGCACTACTTGGAGCAGCACATCGCCCAGCTCGCCGCGGAGTTCATCGGCGAAGCCGGCGCTTCCGGAACCGGACTCCGAACGGCCCCGGGAACCGGCCTCGATCGAATCAACCACTTCGTAGGCTTCCTCGATCAGGTACTCCACGAGCGATTCGTGCGTCAGGGCCCCCATCCAAGGACAATGTTCGCGAAGGGACGCGATTGTTTGGACAAGCGCGGCTACGGCTGAATGCCCGCTAGGCAAGGTTGGCGTAGGCGTCGTTGATGTACTCCACAAGCGCCTCTTTTTCGTCCAGCGGCAAGAAGGAGGATTCGGCTGCGTTCAGGGTCAGTTCGAGGAGATCGTCGAGGTCATAGTCGAACGTCTCGACGAGCAGTTCGAACTCCTCTGTCAGGGTCACGCCGCTCATGAGCCGGTTGTCCGTGTTGATGGTCACGTTGAAGCCCAATTGGTACAGCATGTCCAGCGGGTGGTTCTCGATGCCTTCGCCGAAGTTCGCGATCGCTCCGGTCTGGAGGTTGGACGAAGGGCAGATCTCCAACGCGATCCCGCGGTCGCGGACCCAGCCCGCCACTTCACCCAAGGTGACCATGCCCACTGTGTCCTCGGAGTCGTCGTCGGAGTCGTGGTCGGCGTCCTCGAATTCGACACTGATATCCTCCGCGATCCGCACGCCGTGCCCGAGGCGCAAGGCGCGGCCGTCCACAAGCGCGGACTGGATGCTTTCCAGTCCCGCTGCTTCGCCGGCGTGCACGGTGGCCGGGAAATTGTGCTCGGCGAGGTAGGTGAAGGCGTCTTTGAAACGGGAGGGAAGGAAGCCGTCTTCAGCTCCGGCGATGTCGAAACCGATGGCACCGTTGTAGCGGTGGCGGACAGCGAGTTCCGCGATTTCCTGGCCGCGGTCCGCGTGGCGCATTGCCGTGATGAGCTGGCCGACCCTGATCTGGCGGCCTGATTCCTCAACAACCGCAACACCGGCGTCGAGGCCCTCCTGCACGGCCTCTACAACCTCATCCAGGGTGAGGCCCTTCTGCAGGTGCTGCTCGGGCGCCCAGCGGATCTCGCCGTACACCACACCGTCGTCCGCGAGGTCCTCAACGAATTCCTTGGCGACCCTGGCCAGGCCCTCTTTCGTCTGCATGACGGCGACCGTGTGGTCGAAAGTTTCGAGGTAGCGGACCAAGGAACCGGAATCGGCCGACTCGCGGAACCACTGGCCCAGTGCAACGGGATCAGTGGATGGCAGGACGTGGCCGACGGCATCGGCGAGTTCGATGATGGTGGCCGGGCGCAGTCCCCCGTCCAAATGGTCGTGAAGGGAAACCTTCGGAAGTCGTTTCAGGTCGAAGTCAAGGGCTGGGGCGGCGTCAACAATGGGCTCAGTCACCCCTCAACTCTAGGGGGACGGAAGGAGCTTAGCCAGCAGGGTGGGAGCGTTCGACGCCGGCCGTCGCGTTGATCCCGGAGCGGCCTTCCGCGCTGGTTCCCGACGGAGAAGCTGCTCCCCCGCCTGCCGCGGCCATTTTCTCGGCATCCTTCTTTTCGAGGTGCTTGTGCCACCAGCGCAGGGCGTGGTCAACCACAAAGCCCACCACGACGGCGAACGCGATCGCGATTCCCACGCCAAGGAGAGGATTGTTGTGCACCCAACGTCCGGCGAGCGCACCGATCCCCACGGAATAACCCACCCAGGTCAGGCAGGCGAAAGCATCAAGCCAGAAGAAGGTCTTGCGGCTGAATCCGGTTTGTCCGGCGACATAGTTAACCGCCACGCGGCCCCAAGGAATGTAGCGCGCCGTGAAGATGAGTACCGCTCCACGCTTGTCCAGCTCATAGTGCGCCCAGGCAAACATCTTCTGGACCTTTGGCCTGCGCATCCATTTCCACCGGTCATGGCCGATTTTGCGTCCCAGCAAGTAGGCCGTGTTGTCGCCTGCCATCGCACCGATGAGGGCCGTTGCTCCGAGGAGCCACAGGTTCGGCTCACCACGGTGCATCGCCAACGCGGAGAGGCCCACGATCGCGGTCTCGCTTGGCAGGATCGTGGCAAAGCCATCGATGAAGAAGAAGACCAGGAGCGCGGGGTAGATCCACGGCTGCCCGGCGGCATGCTCGAGCATGTGGTTCATGAATTCCACGCAGGCATTGCTCCTCAGGGAAAGTCACACGGTTGCGTGACATAGATCGCTCTCAATTATCCCATGGCCGGAGCGTCGTTCGCTACGCCCCCGCCGAAGGGGATCACAAGTCAAGGCTAACTCGCAAGTCACACGCAACGCGTCCCCCTCCGGGCGGATATCCGCGCTTGCCAGGCGTCATACCCGAGGATGAGGACGGGACGGCTATTTGACGGATTCCGCCTCGGTTTCCCCCGGTTCGTCCGCGACTTCGGACTCGGCTGGAAGCGGTCCGCGGACCTTGCTGATGACGCGGTCAACAACGATTCCGAGGATGACGGCAGCAATGATCGCGATGACGGCACCGAGCACGTGGTTGTGCTCGAACCATTGGCCGAAGAACACGCCGATTGCCACCGAATAGCTCGCCCACATCACCGCGGACAACGCCGTGAGCGCTACGAAGGTGCCGTGGGAAAAGCGGGTCGCACCCGCGGTGAGGTTCACCGCCACGCGGCCGACGGGGATGAAGCGGGCCACCATGATCAGCGAAGCGGCCCGCCGTCGGAGTTCCCGTCCAGCCCAGCGGAAGGCGCCCTGCATCCTCTGCGAGCGCATCCACCGCCATCGCCGGACTCCGATCTTCCGCCCGATCAGGTAAGCCAGGTTGTCTCCCCCGAAGGCACCGAGCGCACCCACGAGGATCAGGAGCCACGCATTGGGCACGCCGGCAGTCGCTGAGACGGCGGCAAGCCCCACAACTACCGACTCGCTGGGGATGGGCGGGAAGAAGCCATCGATCAGGCAGCACGCAAAAACCAGGAGCAGAACCCACGGCTGCCCGGCTGCTGCGAGGATGAAATCGTTGATTGCCTGCACGGTTTCCTAACGAATGGCTCGCAGGATAGTCTCCCGGGCGCCCGAAACGCCCGGGAGGACGAGCTACGAAATTCTGTCGATGATGAGGCGCTGCGCCGGACGTGAACCTTCCGGTGCGATGACCACGGCCCCCTCGAGGACTTCCTTGGCCCTGTCGAACTTCTCGGGAGTATCGCTCAGGAGCGTCAGGAGCGGCTCACCGGCCCGCACCACGGCACCGGGTTTGGCGTGCATCCGAACTCCCGCTCCTGCCTGCACCGAGTCTTCCTTGCGGGCGCGGCCAGCGCCGAGCCGCCAAGCGGCCACCCCCACGGACAACGCGTCCAACTCCACCAACACGCCATCGGCAGGCGCAGGAATCACCTCGGACTCCCTGGCTACCGGCAACGCCGCGCGCGGATCGCCGCCCTGGGCTTCGATCATCCGGTTCCAGATGTCCATTGCCCTCCCGTCCTTCAGCGCGGCCGCCGGATCGGCGTCGCGCACTCCGGCGCTTTCGAGCATCTCTTCGGCGAGGCGGACTGTGAGTTCGACGACGTCTTCCGGACCGCCGCCGGCGAGGACCTCCACCGATTCCTCCACCTCAATGGCGTTTCCCGCCGTCAAGCCCAGCGGTGTGGCCATGTTGGTCAGGAGTGCGACGGTCTTGACGCCGGCATCCTTTCCTAGGGCAACCATGGTTTCGCCCAGCTCGCGGGCGCCGGCTTCATCTTTCATGAAAGCGCCGGAACCCACCTTCACGTCGAGGACCAGGGAGCCCGTGCCCTCGGCGATTTTCTTGCTCATGATGGACGAGGCGATGAGCGGGATCGCCTCGACCGTTCCGGTCACGTCCCGCAGGGCATAGAGTTTCTTGTCCGCGGGAGCCAGGCCGGCCCCGGCCGCGCAGATCACCGCGCCGACGTCTTGCAGTTGCGCCAGGATTTCCTGGTTTCCAAGGTTCGCCCGCCAGCCCGGAATGGACTCAAGCTTGTCCAGCGTGCCGCCCGTGTGGCCCAATCCCCTGCCGGACAGCTGCGGCACTGCCACCCCGAAAACCGCCACCAACGGCGCCAAGGGCAAGGTGATCTTGTCCCCGACGCCACCGGTGGAGTGCTTGTCGGCAGTCGCCTTCGTGCCGCCGTCGGGACGCCGAAGGCTCGAAAAGTCCATCCGCTCGCCGGACGCGATCATTGCGGCAGTCCAGCGCGAGATTTCGGCACGGTCCATTCCGTTGAGCAGGATCGCCATGTTCAATGCCGCCATTTGCTCGTCGGCTATGACGCCGCGGGTATAGGCATCGATGGTCCAATCGATCTGCTCCGGGGTGAGCGTGCCCTTGTCCCGTTTGATGCTGATGATCTGGACGGCGTCGAACGCTTCAGTTTGTGTCACCGGTTTCCCTCCAGGTGTGCCATGTTGTCCGGGCCGAAGGCATCGGGCAGGACCTCGTCCATCGTCTTGATGCCTTGGGTTGTCATGAGCTGCATTCCGGGCGCGCGGAATTCGTACAGCAGCTGGCGGCAGCGTCCGCACGGCATGAGCACGTTGCCCTTGGCGTCGACGCAGTAGAACGCCTTGAGCTTTCCGCCCCCGCCCATATGCAGGTCGCCCACAAGCGCGCACTCAGCGCACAGGGTCAGTCCGTAGCTGGCGTTCTCCACGTTGCAGCCGCTGACGATCCTCCCATCGTCGGTGAGCGCTGCCGCCCCCACCGGGAAGTTCGAATACGGCGCGTAGGCCTTGTGCATCGCCGCGATGGCGACTGCTTCAAGCGCCGGCCAATCCACCTCGGAATCTTCAGGTGCCACGGTCAACCCTTGACGTACGGTATGCCGCTGGCCGCCGGAGGCCGGGACCTGCCGACCAATCCGGCCACTGCGAAGACCGTCAAAGCGTACGGAAGCATCGCCATGAACTGGCTGGGCACGGGCGATCCGATGATGGTGATGACGCTCTGGAGGTTGTCCGCGAACCCGAACAGCAGCGCCGCCAAGAACGCGCCGATCGGATTCCACCGGCCGAAGATCAACGCTGCCAAGGCGATGTAGCCGCGGCCGCCGGACATGTCCTTGCTGAACGCGTCCACCGAGACCAAGGTGAAGAAGGAGCCGCCGATGCCGGCGATCGCGCCGCCCATAAGCACGTTCCAGAACCGGGTCCGGTTGACGTTGATGCCCACGGTGTCGGCAGCTTGCGGGTGCTCGCCGACTGCCCTCACGCGAAGGCCCCACTTGGTGTGGAACAAGCCAAGGTAGACCACGATCACGGCGATGTACATCAGGTAGCCCACCAGTGACTGGTGGAAGAGGATCGGACCGATGATGGGGATATCGGACAAGAACGGAACATCCACCGGTGGAAGGTGTCCCGGCTTGTTGAGGCCATCCGGGTCCGCGGTCAGGAGCGTCGAGAACAAGAAGCTCGTCAGGCCACTGATCAGGACGTTGAGCACCACGCCCACGATGATCTGGTTGACGAGGTACTTGATGCTGACCACTGCCAGCACCAGCGAAACCAGAGCCCCGGCAACTGCCGCGGCAACCAGTCCGGCATACACGTTGTGGGTCACGGTCGCCACAACCGCGGCCGAGAACGCTCCCAGGAGGAGTTGGCCCTCGATCGCGATGTTGACCACCCCCACGCGTTCGCACAGGACGCCGGAGAGCGAACCGAAAACCAGCGGCACGGCCAAAGTCACCGATCCCGCGATCAAGCCGGCAAGGGAAATCGCCGGTTCGGCGTCGTTCCCGTGGGCCACGATCCACACCAGGAATCCGATCAGGAAGACGGTGGCGAAGACGCCGCCCACCCAACGTGGCGTGGTCTTCTTCGCTTGCGTCAAGAACACCGAGTAGCCGGCCAGGGCAAGGAGGACCACGGCACAACTCCAGCCGACCGGCCCGGATTCAAGCGTGATCCTGGAAACCTTGGCCACCCCGAGCGCCGCCAAGCACAGCGCGATGACTGCCGCCACGGTACATGCCGGAATCCAACGCGGGACCGGTGCGTGTCCGCTGCCTGGCCCCGAACGACGCACGAACCACAGGTAACCAAGCCCGGCAGAAATCACCAAGGCCAGGACCAGGGTGATCCACGCCGCGAGGGTTGACGCGCCGGTATTCGACGTCTCGGCGATGCCGAAGCCCGCCGATTTCGGGCCGGCCAAGAAAGCGAACAGTATGGTTCCGAGGATTGCCAGCAAGGACAATCCGATTCCGGCCTTCCAGCTCACGATCTCGCTCGCGCCCGGTTTTCCGGGGTGCCCAGGCCTGTTGCCGGCCGAAGCTCCGCCGCCGGCCCGCGTAGTTGTGGTGCTCATGCCGTTGCCGCTCCGCTCTCGATTTTCCCGCCGGACGTCGCTCCTGAGCCGGTTCCTGAGCCGCGGCCGCGCGTTGTGTTCTTCTTTTTCCGCGGATTAAGTCCGAAGATCGCCCGCACAAGAGGCGGCGCCGCGATGAACAAGACGATCAGCGATTGAATGACCAACACGATGTCGATAGGAGTCTGGGTTTGTGCCTGCATTGCGACACCTCCGGCGCGGAACGCCCCGAAGAGCAGTCCCGCGAAGAACGTCCCCCACGGCGTCGACCGACCAAGCAAGGCAACCGTAATGGCGTCGAAGCCGATGGACGCGGCGACACCTCCGGAAAGATACTTTTCCGTCCCGGACACTTGGGCGATGCCGGCCAGCCCCGCGAGCGCGCCGGCAAGCGCCATGACCAGGATCACGGCCCTGGGAACATTGATGCCCGCGGTGCGCGCCGCGCTCTGGTTTGCGCCAACCGCCCGGAATTCGAAGCCAAGGGTCGAACGGTTCAGGAGCCACCACACGAACACCGTTGCCAGCACGGCCACGAGGAACCCGGCATGGAGCCTGAACTGGGGTCCGAGCAATTCCGGAAACAGTGCCGTTTGGTCCAGGAAGGGCGAGATCGGATTCGTCGATCCTTTGCGCTGGAATGCCGGGGTGGTCAGGAGGAACAACAACAGGAAGTTGGCGATGTAGTTCAACATGATGGTCACAATGACCTCATGGGCACCGGTCCGTGCTTTGAGGAGGCCCACAATGCCACCCCAGATGGCGCCGCCAACCAGTCCGGCGATGATCACCACCAAGAGGTGGACCAAGAACGGCAAATGCCAGGTGAAGCCTACGTAGGCCCCGAAGAGGGCGCCGAAGATGATCTGGCCCTGGGCGCCGATATTGAAAAGTCCGGCCCGGAAAGCCAAGGCCACCCCGAGCCCGGCAAAGATCAAAGGCGTGGAGACCGTCAGGGTCTCCGTGATCGGGTACAGCTGGGCGGCCGTGTCCGCTCCAGCCCAATTGAAGAGCGAGCCCTGCACCAATGCCGCATAGGGCTTGAAGACCTCACTGAGCATGTCCCCCGGCCGCGCGAAGAAATAGCCTGCCGTCTCCGCCACCCGGGGGTTAGTGACCGCCATCAGGATGCCGCCCAGCACAATGGCGAGGAGCACTGACAGCACCGAAACCATGGCGTTCCCGGTGACGATCTGGCGGAAAAGCGAGCCGCCCGCCGCGTGCGGGATGGTGCCGCCTTGGCTGGAAGCCGGCACCGGCGAAGGTGCCATGGCACCGTCCGCGGTATCGAGCGCGACGTCGGCGGCGACGTCGTCTTCGTCGCGGGGTGTCTTGGCGTCAGACATGGGTTCCTCCTTCGTGGGTCTTCTGCGCGGCCAGTTCTGCCTCGTGCTCCGGGACGCCCGCCATCATCAGGCCGAGAACGTCGCGGGACGTGCCCGCGGGGACGATTCCCACGAGCTTCCCGCGGTAGAGGACGGCGATCCGGTCGGCGAGCTCAAGCACTTCGTCGAGCTCGGTGGACACGATCATCACCGGTGTTCCGTTGTCCCGTTCGGCGATGACCCGTTTGTGCACGAATTCGATCGAGCCGACGTCGAGTCCCCGGGTGGGTTGCGAGGCGATGAACAGCCGCAGAGGCCTCGACAGCTCCCTGGCGAGCACCACTTTTTGCTGGTTGCCGCCGGAGAGGGTGCCCACTGCCGCGTTGATCGACGGCGTCCTGACGTCGAACTCCTCGACCTTTTGCTCCGCATGGGAAGCGATCTGCGCCGGCTTCATGCCGATGCCCTTGGCGAATGGGGCCTTGTCATACAGGTCCAGGACCATGTTCTCGGAGATCGAGAAGGTCCCCACCAAGCCGTCGACCTTGCGGTCTTCCGGAACGAACCCGACGCCGGCGGACAGGACCTGCTTGACGCTCTTGCCGAGGAGTTCGACGCCGTCGAGGGTGATGGAGCCTGTGACGTGTGGCTGGATCCCAAGGATGGCTTCCGTGAGTTCGGTCTGGCCGTTTCCTTGGACACCGGCGATAGCAAGCACTTCGCCCTGGGAAATATCGAAACTCAGCCCGTCCACGACGTGTTGGCTGTTCTGGTCCACCACTACGAGGTCGCGGACTTTGAAGGTCGCGTCGCCTGGCTCGGCCGGCTTCTTCTCCAAAGTCAGGCTGACCGACCTGCCAACCATGGCGGAGGCGAGTTCGGTGGGGGAAGCCGAGGGATCGGCCGAGCCGACCACCTTGCCGCGGCGGATCACGGTGATGGTGTCCGAAATTTCCTTGACTTCGCGCAGCTTGTGCGAAATGAAGACAATCGATTTTCCGTCGGCCTTGAGCTGGCGGATGATGGCCAGGAGCTCGTCGGTTTCCTGCGGCGTGAGGACGGCGGTTGGCTCATCGAGGATGAGGACTTCCGCATCCCGGACGAGTGCTTTGATGATCTCCACCCGTTGCTGGACGCCCACAGGCAGGTCTTCCACCATGGCGTCCGGGTCTACGTCGAATCCGTATTGCTCCGAGATCGCTTGGATCTTGCGCCTGGTTTCGTCCAGGTCCAGGAAACCGGCGGCCTTGGTGGCCTCGTTGCCCAGCGCGACGTTTTCCGCCACCGTGAACACCGGAATCAGCATGAAGTGCTGGTGCACCATGCCGATTCCCGCTGCCATGGCATCTCCGGGTCCCTTGAAGACCACGGGTTTGCCGTTCACCAGGATTTCGCCGTCGCTGGGATCGTAGAGCCCGTAGAGGACGTTCATGAGGGTGGATTTTCCGGCGCCGTTCTCGCCCAGGAGGCAATGGACTTGGCCGGGTTCCACCACGAGGTCGATGTGATCATTGGCTACGAGGGATCCGAAGCGCTTCGTGATCCCTTTAAGTTCGAGTTTCAAAACCCCAACCCATCTATGAAGGATGGCTCCCCGTCATCGCCGTGCTCCCAGCATAGTGCGCCGCCGGAGAGTGTCGAAGAGCAGTTATGGAGGCAAAGCAGAACGCGCTGCCCTCCGCCGTGACCCGGCTGAAGGGCAGCGCGCCCCGGGTTCGCCCTGAATGGCCCTTGGACCTATTGCTTGGGGCTGGACTTCGATTCAACCTTGACCGCTCCGGAGATGATGTCCTTCTTGAGCTGGTCGAGGTCGCTCTTCATGTCAGAGGAAACGGCAGAGTCGAGGTCGTGGAACGGGGCAAGCGCCACGCCACCGTTGTCCAGCGTGCCGATGTAGGGGCTGGGGTCGAACTTGCCGTCCTTGTCGTCCTTGATGACGGACTCGACGGCGGTTGCCATGGTCTTCTGGACGGAAGTCAGGATCACTGACTTGTAGTCGGGTGCCGTCAAGTAGCCGTCGGAGTCAACCCAGATCAGCTTGGCGTCCGTGCCCTTGGACTTGGCGTCCAGGATCGCGCTTCCGGCGCCACTGCCTACCGGGCCGGCGACGGGAAGGACGATATCGGCGCCCTGGTCGAGGAAGCCTTGGGTGAGGACCTTGCCCTTGTCGATCTGCTTGAAGTCGCCAACAAAGGTGCCGTCCTGCTTGTCCTTGTCCCAACCGAGCAACTGGACGGACTTGCCCTTCTTCTGGTTGTAGTACTTCACGCCGTCGGAGAAGCCGTCCATGAAAATAGTCACCGTAGGGATGTTGAGGCCGCCGAAGGTTGCAACCTTGCCGGTCTTGGAAGTTCCCGCAGCCAGGTAGCCGGCCAGGAACGCGGCCTGGGCGGTGTCATACACGATCGGCTTGACGTTCTTCGGGAACGTGGGGTCGGAGTAGTCGATGATGGCAAAGTGGCTGTTTGGATTGGCCGTTGCGATGTTCTTGGTCGCGTCGCCGAGGAGGAACCCGACCGTGACTGTCAGCTTGCAGCCCTGCTGGACCATGGAACGAAGGTTGGGATCGTAGTCCGTGTCTGCCTTGGACTGGACGTGCTTCTCCTGGATGGAAAGGTCCTTGGCTGCGGCTTGGAGGCCTTCGAATCCCGACTGGTTGAACGACTTGTCGTCGAAGCCGCCGGAGTCGGACACCATGCACGCGGTGTAATCGGACTTCGTGGCGCTCCCGGAGCTGGACGCGGAGGGCGCGGCCCCGCAGCCTGCCAGCAAAAGGGCAGCGGCACCGGCTGTTGCGACGCCCGCAAATGAACCGCGCTTCAGGTGGGCGCGGAGTGACTGCTTCAATTTTCCTCCAGGAAGAAAGTGATTGATGCTACGACAGATGGTCAAGCTGGGCACCACACTAGTGGGATTGAACACACCCCGTTAACACAAAAGCCCAACAATCCGAAGATTGTTGAGCTTTTGTTACCAAGCGGTACAGGGTTCTTTCAGGAACGCGGCCTACTATCTGCTTCCCGGTCGGCGCGGAGCCTGCCTCAACCGATCCTGACCAGCATCTTGCCCGTGTTGGCGCCATCCAGGAGATCGATGAAAGCTTGTGGCGCGTTCTCCAGTCCGTCAACGATCGTTTCGTCGTAACGGACGGTTCCGTCCGCCAGCCATCCCGCCATCCGCGTTGAAAACTCCGCAGCATGCTGGCGCTGCCCGCCGACGAGGAAGCCGCGCAGCGTCAACTGCTTCCCGATCGCCACGGCGAGGTTGCGGGGAGCTGCGGTAGGCGCCGTCGCGTTGTACTGCGAAATGGCCCCGCACATCGCCACGCGTCCGCCGACTGTGAGGACCGACAGGGCCGCCTCAAGGTGTTCGCCGCCCACGTTGTCGAAGTACACGTCGATGCCCCGCTCCCCTGCCGCCTCCCGCAACTGCTCGACTACCGGACCGTCGTGGTAGTCGAAAGCGGCGTCGAAGCCGAGTTCCAGCAAGCGCGCCACTTTTTCGGGCGACCCGGCGCTGCCAATCACCTTCGACGCTCCCATGGCCTTGGCAATTTGGCCCACGATCGACCCGACAGCCCCGGCGGCGCCCGAGACAAAGACGGCATCGCCGGGCTTGAATTCGGCCACCTTGAGCAGCCCGGCATACGCCGTCAGCCCGGTCATCCCGAGCGCCCCAAGGAACGCCGACGTCGGCGCGAGCCCGGCCGGTACCTGCGTCGCCGCGGCCGCGTCAACCACGGAGAACTCCCGCCACCCGAGCTGGTGCACGACGACGTCACCCACCTTGTGCGCGTCCGAACGGGACGCGATCACCTCACCCACCGCACCGCCGTCGAGCGCTGCGTCCAAGCGGAAAGGCGCCGAGTACGATTTCGCGTCGTTCATGCGGCCGCGCATGTAGGGATCCACCGACATGAATTCATTCCGGACAAGGATCTGGCCGTCCTGCAAATCCGGCAAGGCGGTCTCCGCAAGCCGGAAGTTCTCCGGGACGGGGCGCCCGTGGGGGCGCGAGGCGAGCTGGATTTCGCGGGTACGGAGTGGAAGCGCGGCGCTCATGCGGCCACCTCCACCAGTGTGATGTCCACGCGTATGTTGCCGCGCGTGGCGTTCGAATACGGGCAGATGCGGTGGGCCTTCTCAACGAGCTGCTCGGCAGTCTCCCGGTCCAATGCCGGCAAGGCGATCTCCAGCTCGGCCGCGAGGCCATAGCCTTCGCCCTCACTCAGGGCGCCGAAGTGGATCTTCGCGGCCACGGCGGAATCGCTCAGGTCCGCGCGGGCCTTGCGACCCACCAGGCGGAGGGCGGAATGGAAGCAGGCCGCGTAACCCGCGGCGAACAATTGCTCGGGATTGGTGCCCTGGCCGTTTCCGCCCAGCTCCACTGGACTGGCGAGGACCACATCGAGCTTGCCGTCCTTGGTGCGGGCGTTGCCGTCACGGCCTTCACCGGACGCCAAGGCCTCGGCTGTGTAGAGAGTCTTCACAATTGGTTCCTGTTCGTTGGGGTTCGTGTCCGTTGGGTGCTTGGTGGCTAGATAGCCGAATGGAGGGCTGCCGTGAGGCGCCCCAGAGTGTCGTGAAGCTGGGCCAGTTCATGGGCACTCAAGCCGGCGGCGTCGGCCAGCCGCCGGGGAACAGCTTGCGCCTGCTCGCTGAGGGCATCTCCCGCCTCCGTGAGGTGGACCTCGACGCGCCGCTCATCCTCGGCCGAACGCCTGCGCTCCACGAAACCGAGCGACTCGAGCCTCTTGAGCAAGGGCGACAACGTGCCCGAGTCGAGGCCCAGTTCGGCGCCCAGCTCCCTGACGCTTCTGGGCTCGTCTTCCCAGAGCACCAGCATCACGAGGTACTGGGGGTACGTCAGACCCAGCCCTTCCAGTACGGGCCGGTAGACCGCCGTCGCGGCCTTCGACGCCGAGTAGAGGGCAAAACAGACCTGGCGGTTGAGGCGGGGAGCTTCACTCATGGCCATAACGATAGCCAACAATTAAATTGTGCACAACTCAATTGTCGAGAGCAGAAGTGTTCGGCTGGTTTCGGGACTTTGCCCTAGTGGTCGCGGATGGTGCGAAGCGCCGAGGCGGCCAGCACCTGGATGGCGAAGCCGAGGGCCCGCTCGTCCACCACAAAATCGCCGCGGTGGAGGTCGTACTCCTCGCCGCCCGGAGTGTGGGTTCCCAAGCGCATCATGGCGCCCGGCAGGTCCGCCAGGAACCACGCGAAGTCCTCGCCGCCCATGGACTGCGGGGTCAGCACGACGGCGTGTTCCCCAAGTTCCGCACGTGCCGCGGCTTCGATCAGGGCCGTCTCATGCTCCGAGTTGACCACCGGCGGCACTCCGCGGGTGTGCTCCAGATGGACATCCACCCCGTACGGCGCGGCGACCTGCTGGACAACGTCGTCGAGCAACTCCCCCGCGCTGTGCCACGCATCGCGGTCCAGGCAACGCATCGTGCCGGCCATGTAGCCGCTGGCAGGAATCGCGTTCGGTGCCGAACCCGCCACGATCTGGCCCCACACCACTGAGACGCCGCTGCGGACATCCACGCGCCGGGACAAAACGGCGGGAACGTTGATGGCGATCTGGGCGAGTGCGAAGACGAGGTCCTCGGTCAGGTGCGGGCGGGACGTGTGGCCGCCGCGCCCGGTCAGTTCGATCTTGATGGTGTCCGACGCCGAGGTGATGGCACCGATGCGGGTACCGATCTGGCCGACGTTGATCCGGGGATCGCAATGCAGCGCCAGGATCCGCGGGACACCTTGCAGCACGCCTTGCTCGATGCAGGACAACGCACCGCCCGGCATGGTTTCCTCGGCCGGCTGGAAAATGATCCGGACCGTGCCACCGAGCGGGGATTCCTGGTGCATGGCGTGCAGCACCAAGGCGATGCCGAGCATGCTCGTGGTGTGGACGTCGTGCCCGCAAGCGTGCGTCACGCCGTGGTTCTTCGAAGCGAAGGGCAGGCCGGTTTCCTCGATGATGGGAAGGGCATCGATGTCCCCGCGCAGGGCGGTGGCAATCGGACCCTCGCCGACATCCACGGTCAAACCCGAGCCTTCGAGCCGGCGCGGCTTCAGCCCCGCGGCCTCGAGCCTGTCCACAAGCTTGTCCGTGGTGCGGAATTCCTTGAAGGAAAGCTCGGGGTGCGCGTGCAGGTCCCGCCGGAATTCGATGAGTTCCGGCAGGAGGTCTTCAAGCCACGGCCCCACTACGGGAGTGGGCTCGGTTTCAGTAGTGAAATTGCGCACCTCACAACTCTAGCCATCCGCGGCCCGCGATGAGTGAAAGGGGTCCCTTGGTTACGGATTTCCCCGTCAGCTAGAGGACGTCCGTGTCGCCGCTGGCCTTAAGCGCGTCCACCGCACCCTTCACCCGTTGCGCATGTTCCTTGGTGGTCACGAGCAACGCGTCCGGCGTGTCCACGATCACCACATCCTTGATGCCGATGAGCGCGATAACGCGTTTCGTGTCGGACACCACCACCCCGCTGGCGTTCTCGGTAAAGACACGTGCGCCTTCTCCAAGTACGGTCACTTCGTCGACGTCGCCGGCGCTGTTGAGGCGGCCGATTGCCGCGAAGTCCCCGACGTCGTCCCAGCGGAAGGTTCCGGGCACGACGGCGACATCACCGGCCGCCGCCGCGGGCTCGGCCACGGCGTAGTCAATGGCGATCTTGGGCAGGGTGGGCCACACGCGCGCAGTGACCTCGTCACGCTGCGGGGTGTCCCAGGCGTCCGCGATCTCCTGGAGGCCGGCAAACAGCGTGGGCTGGTTGGCCTCCAAATGCTTGAGCATCAGCGAGACCGGGGCCACGAACATGCCGGCATTCCAGACGTAATCGCCGGTTTCGAGGTACTTCTTCGCGATGACTTCGCTCGGCTTTTCGACGAATTCGACCACTGCGTGCGCATTGGGCGCGGCGTCGATATTCAAGGAGTCGCCCGTCCGGATGTAGCCGAAGCCCGTCGAAGGGTGCGTAGGCTTGATGCCGATTGTGACGATCTTTCCGGCTGCCGCCGTGTGGATGGCCTCACGCACGGTGTCCTGGAAGAGGTCGTCCGGGCTGATCACCTGGTCCGCAGCGAAGGAGCCCATGATGGTATCCGGATCGCGGCGATGCAGGATGGCGGCGGCCAGGCCGATCGCGGCGCCCGAATCCTTCGGCTCGCTTTCGAGGACGAGTTCGGATTCGCCAACCTCCGGCAACTGGCGGCACACGGCAGCACGGTGCGCGACGCCCGTAACAACAAGGACGCGGTTACCGGCGAGGGGCTCGAGGCGATCGAACGTGGCGCGCAAAAGCGTGCTTCCCGACCCCGTGAGGTCGTGCAGGAACTTGGGCGCAGCTGCACGCGAGAGGGGCCACAGGCGCGTACCTACTCCACCCGCTGGAATGACGGCGTGGAAGTGGCGCAAGGGCGATGTAGGGCTTGCAGCATTGTCTGTACTCACCGCAACACCATAACCGACGACGCCACAACTCACGCTTTGTGGTCTTAGTCTCATCCGACCCGCAAAAAGGCCGGAATTCAGCCAATTAGCGCCGACATCGATACAAGTAGGAGCGGCTAAATTGAATAAGCTGTGAGCGAAGCCTAGATTTAGGCTGAGCTACGAGTGCTCTCACAGCTGGCGTTCCCCCCGCATGGATCCCGTGCCAGCGCCGCTGTGTTGCAGGAAGGTTTATTCAGTGCCGACAAAACCAGCTGGCACCTTGTACCGCGGCCGTGAAGGCATGTGGTCCTGGGTTGGACACCGTATTACCGGTGTAGTGATCTTTTTCTTCTTGTTGGTCCATGTGCTGGACACCTCATTGGTGCGTGTGTCCCCGGAGGCCTACACGGCCGTCATCGGCGCCTACAAGAACCCCCTTATGGCCCTGGGCGAAACGGGCCTTGTCGCAGCAATCGTCTTCCACGCATTCAATGGCCTGCGCGTCATCGCCATCGACTTCTGGAAGAAGGGTGCCAAGTACCAGCGCCAGATGCTGTGGACCGTCCTGGTGCTGTGGCTGATCGTCTTCGGCGCCTTCGCCATCCGCCACCTGTCCCTCGCATTGGGAGGCCACTAAGCCATGACTACTGACATCCAGAGCCCGCGCAGCGGGAAAGTCGGCAGTGGAAAGATCGCTCCGAAGTACCGCCGCGGCGCCGGTTCCAAAGGCAACTTCGAGATGTTCGCATGGCTCTTCATGCGGCTCTCGGGCGTAGTCCTCGTTGTGCTGATCTTCGGCCACCTGTTCGTGAACCTCATGGTCGGCGAAGGCATCCACGGCATCGACTTCGGTTTCGTCGCCGGCAAGTGGGCCGATCCGTTCTGGCAGTTCTGGGACCTGGCCATGCTGTGGCTCGCCATGCTGCACGGCACCAACGGCGTCCGCACCATCATCAACGACTACGCCGAAAAGGACGCCACCCGCTTCTGGCTCAAGGTAGTCCTTTACGCTGCGACCGTGGTCATCGTCATCCTCGGCACCCTGGTGATCTTCACCTTCAACCCGTGCCCCGTCGCCAACGGCGTCCAGCTGCCCGGCGGCTTCTGCCCGGCCCCGTAGCGGCTCCGCCGCGCCCCCGGCCCTGGCCAACGGGGCGCAAACCCGCGGAGCAGGCTCCGCCGACCATCTGACTTAGAGAGAAAGAGCATCTGGTATGCAGGTCCATAAGTACGACGTCGTTATTGTCGGTGCCGGCGGCGCCGGCATGCGCGCCGCGATCGAATCCGGTCAGCGCGCACGCACCGCAGTACTGACCAAGCTCTACCCCACCCGTTCCCACACCGGCGCAGCCCAGGGCGGCATGTGTGCAGCTTTGGCCAACGTCGAAGAGGACAACTGGGAGTGGCACACATTCGACACCATCAAGGGTGGCGACTACCTCGTTGACCAGGACGCGGCCGAAGTCATGGCGAAGGAAGCCATCGACGCCGTGCTGGACCTGGAAAAAATGGGGCTGCCCTTCAACCGCACGCCCGAAGGCCGCATCGACCAGCGTCGATTCGGCGGCCACACGCGTGACCACGGCAAGGCTCCGGTCCGCCGCGCCTGCTACGCGGCAGACCGCACGGGCCACATGATCCTGCAGACGCTGTACCAAAACTGCGTCAAGCACAACGTTGAGTTCTACAACGAGTACTACGTCCTGGACCTGCTGCTCGTCGAAGAGGACGCAGTCCGCGAAGACGGGACGCCGTACAAGCAGAAGCGCGTTGCCGGGGTTGTTTCCTACGATCTGGCTTCCGGCGAACTGCATGTCTTCCAGGCCAAGTCCGTGGTCTTCGCTTCCGGCGGAGCGGGCAAGGTCTTCAAGACGACGTCCAACGCACACACCCTGACGGGCGACGGCATGGGCATCGCGTTCCGCCGGGGCATCCCGCTGGAAGACATGGAGTTCTTCCAGTTCCACCCGACCGGCCTGGCGGGCTTGGGCATCCTCCTGACGGAAGGCGCGCGTGGCGAAGGTGCCATCCTGCGCAACTCGGAAGGTGAGCGCTTCATGGAGCGCTACGCCCCCACCATCAAGGACCTCGCTCCCCGTGACATCGTGGCCCGTGCCATGGCCAACGAAGTCCGCGAAGGTCGCGGTTGCGGCCCGAACAAGGACTACGTCCTCCTGGACCTGACCCACCTGGAACCGGCCCACATCGAGGCCAAGCTTCCAGACATCACTGAGTTCGCCCGCACCTACCTTGGCGTGGAACCGTTCACGGAGCCCGTCCCGGTATTCCCGACCGCGCACTACGCCATGGGCGGTATCCCGACGAACATCGCCACAGAGGTCCTGCAGGACAACGACACGGTCGTCCCCGGCCTGTTCGCGGCCGGCGAGGTCGCCTGCGTTTCGGTGCATGGCTCCAACCGCCTGGGCACCAACTCCCTCCTGGACATCAACGTCTTTGGAAAGCGCGCCGGCGTGGCTGCCGCGGAATACTCCAAGACGGCGGACTTCGTCGAACTGCCGGAGGATCCCGAGGCCTTCACCCGTTCCATGCTGACCAGCCTGCTGGACGGCACCGGAACGGAACGCGTCGCCCAGATCCGCAAGGAACTGCAGGACACCATGGATGCCAACATGCAGGTGTTCCGCACCAGGGAATCCCTGGAGCGGGTGCTCAACGACATCGCTGACTTCGAAGCGCGCTACAGGAACGTGGCTGTCCAGGACAAGGGCAAGCGCTTCAACCTGGATCTGCTGGAAGCCGTGGAACTGGGCTTCCTCCTCGACATGGCCAAGGTCATGACGGTCGGTGCGCTGCACCGCGAAGAGTCCCGCGGCGGCCACTACCGCGAGGACTTCCCGGACCGCGACGACGTCAAGTTCATGAAGCACTCCATGGCTTACAAGGACAACGCGGTCACCGCCGCATCGTCAGCCGAATCCGTAGCGGGCATCCGTCTTGAGACCAAGCCCGTCATCTTTACCCGTTACGAGCCAATGGAGCGTAAGTACTAATGACTGCCGAAATGGCTGAGCCGGCCTCAAAGATCGAGCTTCCTGCAGGCGTCGGCGGAGGCGGGGAAATCCCCACCTTCAACATCACCCTGCGCGTTCGCCGCTACAACCCGGAGATCTCCGAAGAGGCCGTCTGGCAAGACCACCAGCTGACCATGTACGGCACGGACCGCGTGCTGGACGCCTTGCACAAGGTCAAGTGGGAGATCGACGGCACGCTGTCCTTCCGCCGCTCCTGCGCACACGGCGTGTGCGGCTCCGATGCAATGCGCATCAACGGCCGCAACCGCCTCGCCTGCAAGACCCTGCTGAAGGACCTGGACACGACCAAGCCCATCACTGTCGAGCCGATCAAGGGCCTCCCCGTGGAGAAGGACCTGATCGTGGACATGGAACCGTTCTTCCAGTCCTTCCGCGAGGTCATGCCGTTCCTCATCAACAAGGGCCACGAGCCCACCAAGGAACGCCTGCAGTCCGTGGAGGACCGTGAGCGCTTCGATGACACCACCAAGTGCATCCTTTGCGCCGCGTGCACCTCGTCGTGCCCGGTGTTCTGGACGGACGGCCAGTACTTCGGTCCCGCAGCAATCGTGAACGCACACCGGTTTATCTTCGATTCACGTGACGATGCCGGCGACATGCGCCTGGAGATCCTCAACGACAAAGAAGGCGTGTGGCGCTGCCGCACCACCTTCAACTGCTCGGAGGCTTGCCCTCGCGGCATCCAGGTGACCCAGGCAATCGCCGAGGTCAAGCAGGCCATCCTGGCCCGCAAGATCTAGTCCCGGAATTCCAGAACGACGACGACGGCGCCCTCACCAAGGGGGCGCCGTCGTCGTCTGCGGTGGTAGGCAACAGTGCGGTGGTAGGCAACAGCGCGGTGGTAGGTGACAGTGCGGTGGAACGCAATTGTTCAGTGGAAGGCGAGTAAGTGACCACATCCATGAAGGTGAGTTTCGAAGGCACCACGGGCGAAATGCTCTCCGGGATGCTGGACGTTCCTGACGGACCCGTGCGCGGCTGGGGCGTCTTCTCCCACGGCTTCACGCTGGGGAAGGACAGTCCCGCTGCCTCCCGGATATGCAAAGGCCTGGCTTCGGAAGGAGTCGGGATGCTTCGATTCGACAACGTCGGCCTGGGCGGCTCGGGCGGCGAATGGTCGCAGGGCTCGTTCAGCCACAAGGTGGCCGACACCGTGCGCGCTACCGAGTTCATGCGCGCGGAGGGACGCACCGTTTCCTTGCTCGTGGGACATTCCTTCGGCGGAGCCGCAGTCCTCGCCGCAGCACGGAACATCCCTGACCTTCGCGCGGTGGCCACTGTCGGTGCTCCGTTCTCCCCCAAGCATGTTGAGCACGTCTTCGATTCCGCGATGGACAAGATCCTCAACGAAGGAAGCGCCGAGGTGGACCTCGGTGGCAAGCGTGTGGAGATCCGCCGCCACTTCGTGGAGGACCTCCAAAACGCCGATCTCAGCGATTGCATCCGCACCCTGCACAAGCCGCTCATGGTGCTCCACTCCCCCACGGACAACACCGTGGGGATCGAAAATGCCAGCACTATCTTCCAGACGGCCAGGCACCCCCGCAGCTTCGTTTCGATCGAGGGCAGCGACCACCTGTTGACCGGCAAAGGACAAGCCGCGCGAGTGGCTAGGATCATCTCTGCTTGGGCGGACCAATACCTGGGTGGCTAGTGCGAGGTACCCAAACCGTCGGGAGTGTGCCGGCTCGTGAACGGCCGCGGCTGGACGGGCCGCGAGCCAAGGGTCTTGTGCTGCTTTGCGGCGGAGCGCTGATCCGCCTCGCGAACGGCTGACCAGGCCCCGGTGATCAAGTACACCTGGCTCACCAGGTTAAACCACACCAGAAGGCCGATGATGATGGCGAACGACGCCAGGATGGGGTTCCGGCCGGCATTCGCCAGCAGTTGCGTGCTGAAAATCTGGAGGACCGTCGTTCCGATTCCCGCAAGCACAGTGCCTTCAATGAACGCCCGCCGCTCAAGCCTCAAGCGGCCGGCGAAACGGAACATGATGGCGGCCGTTGCCCAGTTCAGCACGAGCGGCACAGCGGTCCGGACCAGCCACGTGACGGGTTGGCCAACAGCTTCCGGCACACCGAGGCGGTCGATGATCCATCCGGCAGCCGTGCCGAACACAAGTGACGCACCCGCGCTGCCGACGAGGGCGACGCCAAGCAGCAGGAGGGTACCGGCGTCGTAAGCCTTGGTGAGGATGGGGTTTTCCTGGACCGGGTCCAAGGCGAAAACTCCCCGCAGGCCTTCCCGGACGCCGGAAATCCAACCCAAGGCCGTAAATACTGTGACAGCCGCCGCGATGACCGCGGTCCAACCCAGCCCCGAAGGGTTAAGCAACTCGTGGGGATCCACTAGCCCGCTGCCTCCGTCGACCTTCAGCAGGCCGGGAGCCACAGTAGCCACGCTGGAGACAATGGAGTCCACCAGTTTCGGTTCCCCGCTGAGGACCAGCCCGGTGATGGCAAATCCGGTGGTCAACAGGCCGGTGACGGAAAAGAACATCGTGAACCCGATGCCTGCGCTCATGAGCGGGCCGTGGCGCAGGTTATAGAGGTTGAAAGCGCGCATCGGCCTGAATGAGTTCAACCGGGCAAGGGCAAGGTTGATGTACGCGGGGAGCTTCGAACCGCCACTGCCCGAACGGCGCGCTTTGCCCCATTCGACTTGCCGCTGGATGAGCTGCAGCCTCAGCTGCGCACCATCAGTCGGCAGGGGTGGCTTCGCTGCCTGCCGCTGGTCGTTCCGCCGTGGGTGATTGCGCTGTGTCTGATTGCCCTGCGTCTGATTGCCCTGTGTCGCCGCCAAAGTCCAGCTCTTCCCGTAGCTGCCAGATACCATTGCTGTCGTGCTCGTAAAGTCCCATGCTAACCACAGGGAAGGTTGCGGTGTAGTTCTTGAGGACTGTTTCGGCCTCGTCGAGGCTCTCGGGAGCGACGTCGTGCGCCACCGTCACGTGCGGATGGTAGGGGAAAGGAAGCTCCCGTTCGAGCGGTCCGCTCTGCAGTTGCTCGTGCAGGCCGACGCACTCTTCGAAGCCGTCCTCGACGTTCAGGAAGACCACGGGAGAGACAGGCCGGAAGGATCCCGTGCCGGAAATGGTGATGGTGAACGGCGCCTGGCGCCGGGCTATGTCACGGACGTGCTTCCGCGCGGCCTCCCAATCGCGGGCTGGAGTAGTGGTCACCAGCGTGATGTGCGCGGGGATCACCCCGGCCATTGGATCACCGAAGGAAGCGCGCCACTCCTGCAATTCACGGGCTATCTCCGGCGGAAATCCCAAGATGATGCCCACGCACATGCTTTCGTCAGCGGCCTGCGCTGCGTTGCACGCCTGCGGGGTCCTGCCCGCAGTGGCTGGCTGGCTCCCGGCTCCGTCCCGGCGGGAATCAGGGGCCTGGCCGGCTCCCCTTGAACGGGAGCCGGCTTGGACGCTGAGCTTGCCGGCAGCGCACATGCCTTAGCGGATTCCTTGTGGTCCGCCGTAAGGCAAAAAGCCTACCTTGGCATAGACATCGGCCAGGGTTGCCGAAGCGATTTCGCGGGCCTTGTCCGCTCCGTGGGCCAGGAGCCTGTCCAACTCGGCCGGATCCGCCAAGAGCTCATTGGCACGGTCCCTGATGGGCCCGAGGTGGCTGGCAACAAGTTCCGCGAGGTCCACCTTCAAGTGGCCGTACATCTTGCCCTGGTAGTCGGCGACGATCTTGTCCACCGGCAGGCCGCTGATGGACGAATAGATGCTTAGCAAGTTGGACACACCAGGTTTGGCTTCACGGTCGAAGCGGATTTCCGTTTCGGTATCCGTGACCGCCGACTTGATGCGCTTCGCGGTGACCTTGGGGTCGTCCAACAGGTTGATCAGGCCCGCCGGTGATTCCGCCGACTTGGACATCTTGGCCGTCGGGTTCTGGAGATCGTAGATCTTTGCCGATTCCTTCTGGATGAAGGCTTCCGGTACTTGGAAGGTCTCGCCGTAGCGGCTGTTGAAACGCTGGGCGAGATCGCGGCTGAGTTCAATGTGCTGCCGCTGGTCTTCACCCACCGGTACCCCATGAGGCTGGTACAGGAGGATATCCGCCGCCTGCAGGATGGGGTAAGTGAAGAGTCCGACGCTGGCGTGATCCGAGCCGTGTTGCAAGGACTTGTCCTTGAACTGGATCATGCGCGAGGCCTCGCCAAAGCCCGTAATGCAGCCCAGCACCCAGGCGAGCTGCGCGTGTTCAGGGACCTGGGACTGGACGAACAGGGTGCACTTGTTGACGTCAACGCCGCCGGCAATGTACTGCGCCGCAGTGACGCGCGTTCGCCGGGCCAATTCCGCGGGGTCCTGCGGGACGGTGATCGCGTGCAGGTCCGGGATGAAGAAAATGGCGTCGTACTCGTCCTGCATGCGGACCCAGTTGACCAGCGCACCCAGGTAATTACCGAGGTGCAGTGAGTCGGCGGAGGGCTGCATGCCGGACAAAACGCGGTGCTTGGCGCCGACGGCAAGTTTGGTGGAGGTGCCCATGGTTGGGGCCGTGGCGGTTTCAGTCGTGGGGGAACTGGTCATGAGGACAACTTTCGAGAGCTTAGAGCCGGTAGTCGACTACCAGCGGGGCGTGGTCGGAGAAGCGGGTGTCCCACGAAGGCGCCCGGTCGACGACGGCGGAAAATGCCGAAGCCGCTAGTCCGGGAGTAGCCATGTGGTAGTCGATGCGCCAGCCTGTATCTGTATCAAAGGCCTTACCGCGCTGAGACCACCACGTGTAGGGGCCATCGACATTTCCTGCCAGGCCCCTGTGGACATCCCTCCATCCGATCTCGTCGCCGAAGAAGCGGTCGAAGTACGCCCGCTCCTCAGGAAGGAAGCCCGCACGCTTGGTGTTGCCCTTCCAGTTCTTGATGTCGAGCTCTGTGTGGCCCACATTGAGGTCGCCCACCACCAAGGCGTGGTCGCTGTGCTTGGCGAGTTCGGGAAGCCTCGTGCTCATCACGTCAAGGAAGCGGTACTTGTCCACCTGCTTGGGAGTGTCCACCTCGCCGGAATGCACGTAGGCGCTCACCACAGTCAAAGTGGTGTCCGCGCCGTTGATCGATTTCACGGCGTAATCGGCTTCGACCCAGCGTCCGGTGGTGGCGAAGTAATCGTCGCCGATGCCGATGCGGGTCGCGGTCGGTTCCTGGCGGGAAGCAATGGCCACTCCGGCGCGGCCCTTCGCTTCGGCTTCGGCATGGAGGATGTGCCAGCCCTCGCCGATCAGCTGTTGGACGACGTCGTCAGGCGCACGGACTTCCTGCAAGCACAGGATGTCGACGTCGCGCGGTTCCAGCCACTCCGCCATCCCCTTTTTGTAGGCGGCACGGATGCCGTTGACGTTGACCGTTGCGATGCGAAGGAAATCCTTCTTCAATGCCGAACTCACCCCGCCTACTCTAGTCGATGATGGTGCCCGAAACGGGCTCGTCGTTTCCGCCGGATGACTTGATCATGTCCCGGGCGTTGCTGGCAGTGATGGCGATGGTCTCCAAGGCACGGTTGATGGTGTCCTGGTCCGCGGAGGCTCCCTTGGCACGCTCGTCTTCAACGACGCGGATCTGGACCTGCACGATCTTGAACGAATGGTCGAGCTTGAGGTCGCGCATCTCGTCCGCACCGCTCCGTTCAGCCACCACCCGGGTGCCGCCCCGGTCCGCGCTCGACGCCGACGGCGCCCGGCCGGTTGCCGCGCTGAACGCGTTCCTCGCTTCGTTGAGCTTCTCCCCCGCGCGCTTGGCCGCCCGCTGGATGCTGAACACCACAAAGGCGGCGAGGGCGAGCCATCCAAACGACACGACGGCGACAATCCAGCCGACGACGTCGTTCTGGTTCGCGGCGAAGATCACGGCCACCAGGAAGGCGATGAGCACTACCGTCATGCCCAGGCCGCCGATGCGGAATCCTTTGAAAGGGCGCCTTGCGGAAGCCGACGAGTTGACAGATGACGTGGAGTCGCCGAGAGAGTGCATGTACCCATTCTCGCAAACTCCCGGAGCCCGTCCCGACGCTTCCACCCCGGGCGAACAGCCGGCTCCGCTATTTCAGGAAGAGCTTCCGCAACCGCCCGGTGGTGAGCATGATTCCAAGGACGATCATCACGAGGTAGTAGGCCACGTGCACGGCCGTGGCGGGGCTGAAGGAGCCGATGCTGATCTGGCGGAGGAGCTCCACCCCGTGCCACAAGGGCATCGCCTGGATGAGCCACTGAATGTACTGCGGGTAGACGCTCAGCGGGTAGAACGTGGCGCTGAACAGGAACATCGGCAAGAGGAAGAAGTTGATCCAGTCCATTTGTTGGAACGTCTTCATGAAGCTCGTGATCCCCATCCCGAAGCTCGCGAATCCGAAGGCGATCAGCACGGACGCAGGAATGATGAGGATTGCCCACACCGTGGTGACAAGTCCCATGACGGCCATGACTGCCGTGAAACCTGTCGCGTACAAGAGTCCACGCAGGAGGGCGAGGAAGATCTCACCGATCGCCACATCGAGCGGCCCGAGGGAGGTGTACAGCATCCCTTGGTACAGCTTGGCGAAATTCATCTTGAAGAAGACGTTCCAGGTGGAGTCATAGATCGCGCCGTTCATGGCGGATACCGCCAGCAGGGCGGGCGCGATGTAGGCCGCGTAGCTGATTTGCTGCCCGCCGGGACCCGTCACGCTGCCGACGATCGGTCCAAGCCCGACGCCCATGGAGATCAAATACAGGACGGGTTCGAAGAACCCTGAGACCAGGACCAGCCACGTACTGCTCTTCGCCGCCATGAGCCCGCGGGCCACCACGGCCAGCGCATTGCGTGAGTACAGCGGGCCGAAGGTACGTTCGCGGGCGGCCTCCGTGGCACTGCGGGTTTCGGCACGTCCTTCGGACAGCGCGCTCATGCTCCCATCCTCCTGACAAACCGGCGCCGGGTCAGTGTCCACCCCGCGGCAGCCGTTCCCAGGAGAAATACCACATGGACCAGGGTGAGAACCGGGCCTTCTTCCAAGCCGTAGGTAAAGACCCGGCCCAGCTGTGTGCCATGCCACACCGGGGAGATCCAGCCAATCCAGCGAACCGCGAGTGGCAGCGAATCCAAGGGGAAGAAGGTGCCCGAAAACAGGAACAGGGGCACCACGATGAACCTTTGGACCAGCGCGAACTGGCCGGAGTCCTTCGTGATGCTTGAGGCGTACGCCATGAGGGGCAATCCGAAGGACAGCCCCGCCACTGTGGCCACTAGTGCCGACACCCATCCCCACGGGCTCGGCGATGCTCCGAACATGGCCACGATGCCGAAGTAGATGGCCGATTGCAGCAGGAACTTCAAGGCGCTGGCCATGATGTGACCGGCCGCGATTTGTTGCGGGACGAGCGGCGAGGCGTGGGGGCCATAGAAAACCCTGCGCCATTTGAAGCCGTCCATGATCGGGTAGGAGAAGTCCCCGGACGCCGTCATGACCGCGGAAGACACCAACAAAGCGGGAGCGATGAACGTCAGGTAGTTCACCCCGCCGAACGCGGCCAGGTTGTTGGCATCCACGAGGCTCGCCAGGCCGATCCCCATCGCGAAGAGGTATGCAACGGGCTGGCACACGCTGTAGAGGAAAACAGACCAGCCGTAGCCACGCATCACCCGCAGGACCTGTTCCGCATAGTAGAACGATCCCCATCGTCGCGCCCGGCCGGCCGACACCTCCGGCGCGTGTGCCCGCAAAATCCCTGCCGCCGTCGGGAGCTGGCTATCCGTCATGGACCCTCCTCAACTCCCGGCCCTAGTCAACAAGGCTCCGCCCAGTCAGCCGCAGGAAGACATCTTCCAGCGAGGATCGCCGCACCAGGGAGGTCAATGGCCGCAGGCGTCGCGCCGAAACTTGTTCGAGCGCCGCTTCGCCGTTGTCCGCGTAAATGAGCACGCGGTCCGGCAGGGTCTCTACCCGTTCGCCGATGCCTCCAAGTTCAGCCCCGATGCTCGCGTTGCGCTCCGAGCCGAAACGGAGCTCCAGGACTTCGCGCGTGGAGTATTCGCGGATCAGGCTGGAAGGTGAACCTTCGGCCATGATCTTGCCCTTGTCCACCACGATCAGGCGGTCGCAGAGCTGTTCCGCTTCGTCCATGTAATGGGTGGTGAGGATGAGGGTGACGCCCTGCTCCTTGAGCCGGAACAAACGATCCCACAGGATATGCCGGGCTTGCGGATCCAGCCCCGTGGTTGGCTCGTCGAGGAGCAGGATCTTGGGTTCGTTGATCAGCGAGCGGGCGATCGTCAGCCGGCGCTTCATCCCGCCGGAGAGGGCATCCACCCGGGACTTCGCCTTGTCACTCAATTGGGCGAATTCCAGCAGTTCATCGGCCTTGGGACGCAAGTAGCTCAAGGGCAAGCCGAAGTAACGGCCGTACACAATCAGGTTCTCCCGGACTTTCAATTCCTCGTCCAGGTTGTCCTGCTGGGGCACGACGCCCAGGTGGGCACGGACTTCGGGACCGTGGGCTTCGGGATCCAGGCCCATAATGCTGAGCTTCCCGGACGTCCGCTGGGACACCCCGCCGATCATTTTCATGGTGGTCGACTTGCCGGCGCCGTTGGGACCCAGCAGGCCAAAGGACTCCCCCGCCGGAACCTCGAACGAGATGGCGTCGACGGCAGTGAGGTCACCATAGGTTTTGGTGAGTTTTTCGGCTGTGATGACTGCGGATGGGTTCATCTGGGAGCTGCTTGGTGTGGCGAAAGAGCGGGTGGCTTCATTGTGCACCCACAGCACACTAGTTGAGCCCGGGAATACCTGAAAGAGCCATTGCACAATTTTCTGGAGAAACTCCGCGAGCCAGCAAAAACTCACGCCTCCGTGTGAGCTCGCAACACCTCGAGGCGTTGGCGGTACTCGGTTTCGTCGATTTCACCGCGCGCATAGCGTTCCCGCAAGACGCCTTCCGCGCCCTGGGTGGCTGCCCATTGGCGGTTCCGGCGCCACATCCTGCGTCCAAAGAAGACGAAGAATCCGACGACCAGGATCCAGAACAGCGGGAACACGAGGAAGAACGGCCAGAAGGCAAAGCCGTTCCCGTGGGCGACAGTGTCGGCGGGCAAGTGGGCTGCCGCGGCCGCGATGGTGGTGCTCAGTGATGTCAACATGTCTCGTCCAAACTCTCAACAGGCCGTATCTCGGCTCGTGGTTCCAGTCTGGTTTTCGGGGTGGATCGCGGCGTCTGCCCCAGGGAGTCTCTTGCCCGCCACCGCTTACTCCCGCGGGAGGCCCGGACGCGGAGCTAGCTACTCCAGCCCGGACGGACGAGGCCCGATTCATAGGCCAGGACCACCAATTGCGCCCGGTCCCGGACAAGGAGTTTGGTCATGATGCGGGAAACGTGCGTTTTTGCCGTCAGGGGCGTGATGAACAAACGCTCGGCGATCTCGGCGTTGTTCAAGCCTTCGCCCACCAGGGCCAGGACTTCGCGTTCCCGCTCGGTGATCTGGTCCAGCCGAACCGCCGGCGATGCAGCCTTGCTGTGCAGGGCGAGCTGGGCCATGATGCGACGCGTCACCGAGGGCGAAAGGAGGGCGTCGCCGTCGTGCACCACCCGCACGGCACGGATCAGCTCCTCCGGTTCGGTGTCTTTGACGAGGAAGCCGGCAGCACCCGCGCGCACCGCCTCCGCGATGTATTCGTCCAGTTCGAACGTGGTCAGGATGATGATGCGTGTGTGCGCAAGCCGGGGGCTCGACAGGATCTGACGGGTCGCGGCCAATCCGTCGCCGTCCGGCATGCGGATGTCCATCAGTATTACGTCCGGTGCCTCGCGTTCGGCCAGGCGGACTGCGTCCTTGCCCGTGCCTGCTTCGGCCACCACTTCCATGTCCGGTTCGGCGTCCAGCAAGGCACGGAATCCGGCGCGGATGAGGGTCTGGTCGTCGGCGAGCAGCAGGCGGATCATGGCTCTCCTTCCGCGGGGTTGAGCGGGAGGCTTGCCTCGACGCGCAATCCGGGATCGAGGGGCACCAGGACGAGGGTTCCGCCGAGGGCCTCGACGCGCTCACGCATGCCCCTGAGGCCATTTCCCGGGGGTGCGCCTTGCATGCCTGTTCCGTCGTCGTCGACCCTCACCTTGAGCGCGGTCCCGTCGTGGTGGAGGAGTACGACGGCGGACGCCGCACCGGAGTGCCTGCGCACGTTGCTGAGCGCTTCCTGGACCACGCGGTAAGCCGTTTCCTGCTGCGGGGTTGCGACGAGCAGGGTCCCTTCCAAGCCTTCAAAGCGCACGTCCAAGCCGCTGCGCCGGGCATCCTCCACGAGCTGGGCAATCCGTGCGAGGCTCGGTGGGGCCGCAGGGACCAGAGGGGCGTCGTCGCGAAGCACGCCAAGAAGCTGCCGGACTTCGGCCAGCGAATCCTTGCTCGCCGCCTTGATCGCTTCAAGGGCCGGGCGGAGCTTCTCGGGATCGTCCTTCCCCACGTGGAGTGCCACGGAGGCCTGGACGTTGATCATCGACAAGGAGTGGGCCACGACGTCGTGGATGTCCCGGGCCAGCGTGAGCCGGTATTCGTCCCTTTCGGCCTGTTTGGCGGCCTCGCTCCGGCGGCGGTATTCGGCGATGCGTTCGCGCCGCCGTCGGAATCCTTCGCCTATCAGCACCAGGATCGCGGCCCAGGCGACAACGGCCGAGGACCGCACGAGCCCGGCCTCGTCGCCCACGGCGATGGACCAGAGGACGACCGCGGCCGCAACGACTCCCGCCCCCAGCCACGCTTGCCACCGGAGGCCGGCCGCGGCGGTCAGGATGATCGACAACGCGGGCGAGAGGGCGATCGGACCCCAGGCGTAGCCGAGGAACAGGTAGAGGGCTGTGACTGCCAGGGTGGCCGGCAGCATGACCACGGGCCTGGCTTTGCGGAAGGCCAGGGCGGCCGGTCCGGCGAGCAACAGCAGGAAAGCCAAGGGATCCAGGTGTCTCGCGGCCGATTGGTGGCTCGCGGAGAAGACCGTTCCCATGACCTGGACGAACGCCACCGCAATCACGATGAAACTCGTCGGAGGACCGTGGAAACGCCGCTGCATGCTCCGAGCCTAGCGGCGGCGGGCTGCGGCGTCGTCGGTTTAACGGTGTAGGGCGCCTACTCCCGCAGGAGTAAGAGCCCTACACCGTGAATTCGAAGCCTAGGCGATGCCGGCCTGGCGTTCAGCCGTTTCCACCACGTTCGCGAGCAGCATGGCGCGCGTCATCGGGCCGACGCCACCTGGGTTGGGCGACAGCCACGAGGCGACGCCGGCAACGGCGGGATCCACGTCACCGGTGACAACAGCCTTGCCGTTCCCGTCGTCGACGCGGCTCACACCGACGTCGAGCACGATCGCGCCCGGCTTGAGGTCTTCGGCCTTGATCATGTGCGGCACACCGGCCGCGGCAATCACGACGTCGGCCAGCTTGAGTTCGGCGGGCAGGTCCACCGTGCCGGTGTGGGCCAGGGTGACGGTCGCGTTGACGTCCTTGCGGGTGAGCAGGAGGCCAATCGGACGACCGATGGTGACGCCGCGGCCCACCACGAGGACGCGCTTGCCCTTGAGTTCGATTCCGTGCCTGCGCAGCAGCTCCACGCAGCCTTTGGGCGTACAGGGCAGCGGAGACTTCATCTCGCCGCCGACGTTCGCCACCAAGCGGCCAAGGTTCATGGGGTGGAGGCCGTCGGCGTCCTTTTCCGGATCCATGGCCTCAAGGATCGCGTCCTGGTCAATGTGCTTGGGCAGGGGAAGCTGGACGATGTATCCGGTGCATTCCGGGTTCTCGTTAAGCTCGCGGACCACTTCGAGGAGGGCCTCCTGGCTGATGTCCTCGGGCAGGTCGCGCCGGATGGACGTGATACCCACTTCGGCGCAGTCCTTGTGCTTTCCGCCGACGTACCACGTGCTTCCGGGATCCGAACCGACCAGGATCGTACCGAGTCCGGGCGTTACTCCTTTGGCGCGCAGGGCGGAGACGCGTTCGGTCAATTCGGACTTGATGGCGGCGGCGGTAGCCTTGCCGTCAAGAACCTGCGCGGTGGACTGTGCTGTCATTGGCCTACCACTGCTCGTGCTGCGGGTACAGCGGGAAGTCGGCGGCAAGCTTGTCGACGCGGGCCTGCAGTGCCTCGACGTCGGTAGCGGAACCGGACTTCAGCGCCGAGGCGATGATCTCGGCAACCTCGGTGAACTCGGCTGCGCCGAAGCCACGGGTTGCGAGGGCCGGGGTACCGATGCGCAGGCCGGAGGTGACCATCGGCGGGCGGGGGTCGAACGGAACGGCGTTGCGGTTGACCGTGATGCCCACGGAGTGCAGGAGGTCTTCGGCTTGCTGTCCGTCGAGCTGCGAGTTGCGGAGGTCAACGAGGACCAAGTGCACATCGGTACCGCCGGTGAGGACGGAGACGCCTGCTTCGGCAACGTCGGCCTGGTTGAGGCGGTCGGCGATAATCTTGGCGCCTTCGAGGACACGCTCCTGGCGCTCCTTGAACTCCTCGCCCGCTGCGATCTTGAACGCGACAGCCTTGGCTGCGATGACGTGCATGAGGGGGCCGCCCTGCTGGCCCGGGAAGACGTTGGAGTTGAGCTTCTTGGCCCACTCTTCCTTGGCGAGGATCACGCCGGAGCGGGGTCCGGAAAGCGTCTTGTGCACGGTGGAGGTGACGACGTCGGAGTGCGGCACCGGGCTCGGGTGCAGGCCTGCTGCCACGAGTCCGGCGAAGTGCGCCATGTCCGTCCAGAGCAGCGCGCCGACTTCGTCGGCGATGGAGCGGAAGGCGGCGAAGTCGAGGTGGCGCGGGTAGGCGGACCAACCGGCGATGATGACCTGGGGCTTCTCGGCGATTGCCTGCTCGCGGAGCTTGTCCATGTCCACGCGGAAGGTGTCTTCTTCGACCTGGTACGCGGCGACCTTGTACAGCTTGCCGGAGAAGTTCAGCTTCATGCCGTGGGTGAGGTGGCCACCGTGGGCCAGGGACAGGCCGAGGATCTTGTCGCCCGGGTTGATGAGGGCGGAGAGGGCCGCGGCGTTGGCCTGCGCGCCGGAGTGCGGCTGGACGTTGGCGTATTCGGCGCCGAAGAGTGCCTTGACCCGGTCGATGGCAAGCTGCTCGGCAACGTCCACATATTCGCAGCCACCGTAGTAGCGCTTGCCCGGGTAGCCTTCGGCGTACTTGTTCGTGAGGACGGAGCCCTGCGCTTCCATGACGGCGCGGGGAGCGAAGTTCTCGGAGGCGATCATTTCCAGGGTGCCGCGCTGGCGGCCGAGTTCCTGTTCCAGAACCGCTGCGATCTCGGGGTCGAGTTCTGACAGCGGCTGGTTGCTGATGGTCGCGGAGGTGATGGTGGTTGCAGTCACGAAGATCTCCTGGATAGGCAACGGGTACTTCTACAGGTCAGGCTACCGGCTGGGATTTTTCCATGCCCTTTGGTTACGAGGCATGGCACAGCAACGGTAAGACGTGACCCTCGGCCCAGGCGTACGATCCGTGGTCTTCATCAGTGCCGCTCCCTGGTGGTACACCACCCAACGCCAGTCGCGACGCCTTAAACAGTACAGCAGGTCGGCAACGGTAGGCTTGGCGTGTGACTGATTCCACCCTGCCTACGTCTTATGTTGTAACCCTGTCCTGCCCGGACCGGCCCGGAATTGTGCACGCCGTCGCGGGCGCCCTGCTCGAAGCGGGTTGCAACATCGCCGACTCCCAGCAGTACGGCAGCCCGAGCACCGGGAACTTCTTCATGCGGGTGGAAGCCACGACGTCGTCGAGCCAAGAAGAGCTGCGGGGAGCATTGGCACCCGTGGCGCAAGCATTCGGAATGACCTGGGAAATCAACCCCGCGGCAGGGAAAGTGCGCACGCTGATCCTTGGTTCGAAGGACGGGCACTGCCTCAACGACCTCCTTTTCCAGCAACGCTCCGGCACCCTGCCCATCGAGGTTCCGGCCATCGTGTCCAACCACAGGGACCTGGAAGGCCTTGCCGACTTCTACGGCATCCCCTTCCACCACATCCCGGTCACCGCGGAAACGAAGCCCGAGGCGGAAGGGAAACTCCTCGAACTGATCCGCGAGCACGGCGTCGAACTGACCGTGTTGGCACGCTACATGCAGGTCCTGTCCAACGATCTCTGCACCGAACTCAGCGGCAAAGCCATCAACATCCACCACTCCTTCCTGCCCTCCTTCAAGGGCGCCAAGCCGTACCACCAGGCACATGCGCGCGGCGTGAAGATCATTGGCGCCACGGCGCACTACGTCACGGCCGACCTGGATGAGGGTCCGATCATCGAGCAGGAAGTCATCCGGGTGGACCATGCCCGCACGGCCGAGCAGTTCGTGCAGATGGGCCGGGATGTCGAAGGCCGGACCCTCGCGAAGGCAGTGCAATGGCACGCTGAGCATCGCGTCCTGTTGGATGGCACCCGCACGGTGGTCTTCAACTAGGCGGCTCCGCCAAACTACGCTGGGTCAATGGAAGGCATTCCAGGGGCGCAGCCGGTGCGGCGCCGTGAATGGTTCATCCGCCTCCTCAAGGAGGAGCACCGCCATGCGTTGTTCGAGCTTGGTTGCGGCACGGGCATCGAGGGCGTGGAATTCGTGCGCGCGGGGCTGCACTATACCGGCGTCGACCTCTCCGAGGAGAGCATCTCTGAGGCCCGGGCCAAGCGGCTTGACGCCACAGTGGCGAGCGGCCGGGACCTGCCGTTTCCCGACGACGCGTTTCCGGCTGCCTGGACCATGAACACACTGCTTCATGTCCCCGACAGCGGGATCCACGACGTCGTCGGAGAACTTGTGCGGGTCACCGCGCCAGGTGCGCCGATCGCCGTCGGGCTCTGGTCCGGTGAAGATGAAGAGGTACTCAACCCCGAGGACCTGGACGAGCCGCGGCGGTTCTTCAGCCTCCGCAGCGACGACACCGTACGGCGGATCTTTGGCGAACACGGCCTCGTGGAACATTTTGAGACCTGGCCCGAGGAGGCGGGAGCCGGAAACCGGCACTACCAGTTCCTGGTCCTGCGGACGCCAGACAATGGATGACCTGCGGTCATCTGCCCTACGCGTGTTTTAGGCTTGCCCCATGGCTCCCATTCACACTTTTGCCGGGGACACCCCGGTCATCCATGACTCAGCGTTCGTCGCGCCGACGGCGTCCATCATCGGCAAGGCCACGCTCGGCGAAGGCGCCAGCGCGTTCTACGGAGTGTCCGTCCGTGCCGACACCGCGGCGATCAGCGTCGGTGCCGGCTCGAACCTGCAGGACAACGTGGTCCTCCACGCGGATCCCGGCTTCCCGTGCACGGTCGGCGAGCGCGTCAGCGTCGGACACTCCGCCGTCGTGCACGGCTGCACCGTGGAGGACGACTGCCTCATCGGCATGAGCGCGACCATCCTGAACGGGGCCGTGATCGGTACGGGCTCGCTCGTGGCGGCAGGCGCCGTCGTGCTTGAAGGGACCGTCATTCCGCCGCGCTCGCTCGTGGCCGGAGTTCCCGCCAAGGTGCGCCGCGAGCTGAGCGAGGAAGAGTTCGACGGCGTCAAGCGCAACGCCGCACACTACCGCGAGCTCGCCGCGGCGCACCGGGAAATGCACGCGGAGTAGCGCAAGGAGAACGTCAGTCCAGGCTGATCGGCCCCAGCTCGTCCAGGAGCTCGCCCGGGCCGGGGTTGCCCGGGACCGATGATCCGCCGAGGTGGTTCACGACGCCCCAGACGGCGTTGAGTCCCGTGGTGACTGCGCCTTCTGCCCAGCCGGCGGTGAAGGAGACGTCGTCGCCGGCGAGGAAGATGCCGCGCTGGCCCTCGGGGAGCTTGTCCTGCTTGAAGTGGGTGAACAGGCGCTGTTGGTAACGGTAGTGCCCGGGCAGGTTGGCCTTGAAGGCACCCATGAAGTTGGGATCGGCCTCCCAGGACACCGTGATCGGTTGGCCGATGATGTGGCTCGCGATGTCCACGCCGGGGTAGATCTGTTCGAGCGAATGCAACATGAGCTTGACGCGTTCTTCGGCGCTGAGTGCGAGCCACTTCAGGGCGTCGTCGTTCCAGGTGTAGGAGAGCAGGATGACGGCGGGCTTGTCCGGGCCGTCGTCGAGCAGGTAGCTCGCGCGGTTGAGGCGGTCCGTCAGGGTCATGGACAGCACCTCGCGTCCCGTTTCGGGGTCGATGTCCTTCCAGAACGGCCGGTCCACCATGACAAAGGTCTTGGAGGACTGCATGTAGTGTGAACGTTCGATCGCTGTCCACAGCTCGGCGGGGAAGAGCGCTTCTTCTGTGTGGATACGGGTTGAGAGCAGCCAGGACTGGCACGTCGTCACGACGGCCGGGTACCCGGTTTCGCGGCCCCAGCGCTCACGCACAAGGAGGTCGCCATTCTCGCCGCGTTGGATGCGGTCCACGGCTCCGCGCGGCGATCCGGAGTGGAGGGACGCCAGCGACGTGCCTTCGGGCCAGTGCGCCATGCCCGACGGCGCGTGGTTCCAGAGTGCCTCCGGTAGCCGCTGCGCTCCCCCGGTAATGAGCCGGTGCTGGTCGTCGGCGTCGGTGTAGACAACGCGGAGGATTTCGAGGATGGAGTTGGGGAAATCGGTGTCCCAGCCGCCGGTGCCGAAGCCGACCTGTCCGAATGCTTCGCGGTGCGCGAAGCCGGCTTTCTTGAAGGACTCGCTGGCGGCGATGAAGCCGTAGAAGGTCTGTTCGTCCAGCTTCGGGAGGAGTTCGTTCCACAATTCCTTGATGCGGGCGGTGTCGCGGGCACGGATTGCTTCCTGCATTTCCTGGAATGCCGCGCCGTCGTTGACGGCTGCTTTCCACGCTGCAGCGACTTCGTGGAAGAACTCGGGGAGTTCCGCCGCGGTGGCGGCGTAGTGCTTCTCTCCTGCCAGTTCGATCACGGTGCTCGACGTTGCCGGAGCGAGCGGGTTCGGAAATTCCCGGGTGTCGAGGCCGAGGAGGTCCACATAGTGGTAGAAGGCCTTCCCCGAAACCGGGAAGCGCATGCCGCCAAGGTCCGCTACGACTCCGGGCGCGGAGGGGAAGCCCGCGGTGCGCAGCCGTCCGCCAATCTGGTCTGCTTCGTAGACAACCGGGCGGAGGCCGAGCTTCATCAGCTCATAGGCGGTGACAAGTCCCGAAAGGCCGGCGCCGATGACGGCGACTTCGGTTCCGTACAGTTCCGGCGGCACCACGGCGAGGCCGTCCGGGTGGGCCAGGTAGTGGTCGTAGCTGAACGGGAAGTCCGGGTTCAGCATGGTGATGGGAGCCTCGGACGGCGTCGCCTGGTCCGCTCCCCTTTCGAGGGTGTGTTCCGCGGGCAATTCGGTGGCGATGGTCATGAAAGTTCTGCCTTCACAGTTTCCGGGTCGGTGACCCTTGCGGATAGTTCACGGTATTCCTGTTCTGGCAGGGCCGCTACTTTGGAATTCCGGCGTCCATAGCCGAAGTACAGGGCGATCCCCACGAGCATCCAGCCGCCGAACACCACCCAGGTGTCGGTGCCCAGGTTGGCCATGAGGTAGGCACACATGAGCGTGCCGAGAATCGGGGTGGCCGGGTACAGCGGCACCCGGAAGCTCCGCTTGAGGGCCGGTTGGTTGCGCCGGAGGTAGATGACGGCGACGTTGACGAGTGCGAAGGCGAAGAGCGTGCCGATGCTGGTGGCGTCGGCGAGCGCACCGAGCGGGACCAGGCCCGCGGTGAGCGCGACGGCGGTGCCCACGATGAGCGTTCCGGCGACGGGAGTGCCGGTCCGGCGGGAGACGCGTCCGAAGACCCGGGGCACGAGTCCGTCACGGGACATGGACATCAGGATGCGGGTCTGGCCGTACAGCACGGTCAACACGATGCTGGCGATGGCGAGCACGGCTCCCACCGAGAAGACGAGCGCAATCCACGGCTGGTGGGTGGTTTCTTCGAGGATCTGGACGAGGGCGGCTTCCGTGCCGCCGAACCAGCCCCAGGGACGGGCACCGATGGCCGCGACGGCAACCAGGACATAGATGCTGGTCACGATCACCATGGACAGCAGGATGGCGCGGGGCAGGTCGCGCTTGGGGTTGCGCGCTTCTTCGCCTGCCGTGGAGGCGGCGTCGAAGCCAATGTACGAGAAGAACACGCGGGATGCGGCGGCCGAGACTCCGGCGGCACCCATCGGCATGAGGGGATCGAAGTTTCCGGCGTTGAATGCCGTAAAGGCCACTGCGCAGAAGAAGAGCAGGATGACGATCTTGACGGTGACGATCGCGGTGTTGATCCATGCGCTCTCGCGTGCTCCGCGCACCAGCAGGACCATGGCAAGGACCACAATGACCATGGCCGGGATGTTGACGACGCCGCCACTGCCGGGCGGTTGCGACATCGCGTCCGGCAGCACCTGGCCGAAGGCGGCGAGGGTTTCGTTGACGTACTGCCCCGCGCCGACCGCCACGGCGGCCACAGATACCGCGTATTCGAGGACGAGGCACCAGCCGCAGATCCAGGCCATGCCTTCGCCCATGGTCGCGTAGGAGTACGAGTAGCTTGAACCGGAGACGGGCACCAAGCCGGCCATTTCGGCGTAGGAGACCGCGGACAGCAGCGCCGCGAGGCCGGCCACGACGAACGATATCCACACAGCCGGGCCGGCCAAGGGAACGGATTCGCCCAGGATCACCAGGATGCCGGTGCCCAACGTGGCGCCGACGCTGATCATCGTGAGCTGCAGGACTCCGAAGCTGCGGACCAGCGGAGTACCGCCTTCGCCGCTGCCGGATTCGCTGACCATTTGTCCGATCGGTTTGCGCCGCAGCAGTTGGGCTCCGAGCCCCGGACGGCTGGCAGCCCGGGTGTCATGCGTTGCTTCGGTTCGGGTGGAAGTAGGCACAGTCACCGTTGACGTCCCTTCAGAGTAGTTTTCGGTTTCCCCTGTCCACCGTAAGCCTGTGAGCCATCTCTCAAAGTGTGCAAAATGACCTATAGTGTTCATCCATGAGACGTATTGCACCATTGGAAACGGCGCCCGAAGCGGCGCTCTCGGGACAAGTCAGCGTTGACCTGTCTGCGATTTCAGACAACATCAAAGCGCTCAGGAAGCGTACCGACGCCCCGCATTTCATGGCCGTCGTCAAGGGAAACGGCTACGGCCACGGCCTGATCGACGTTGCCCGCACAGCCCTCGATGCAGGCGCGGACTGGCTCGGCACCGCACAGTTGAGCGAAGCCGTTGCCTTGCGACGGGCCGGCATCACGGTCCCGGTCCTGTCCTGGCTTTATCTGGCATCCCAGACGAGCGCGACCATTCGGGAAGCGCTCGAGCACGACGTCGACGTGTCGCTTGGGAGCGTCCGTCAACTTGAGGTGCTGGCCGGTATCGCGAGGCACGTGGGCAGGCCCGCCGTCGTGCACTTGGAGCTGGACAGCGGACTGAGCCGCGGCGGCGCCCGCAAGGAGGATTGGACAGGGCTCGTCGCCAGGGCCCGCGCGGCCGAAAAGGACGGAACGCTGAAGGTCCGCGGCATCTGGACCCACTTGGCGTGGGCCGATGTTCCCGCCCACCCCGGCAACGCCGCCGCCGTCGCCGAATTCGAGGACGCGGTTCGTGAAGCCCGTGCCGCCGGCCTCGAGCCACAATTGCGCCATGTTTCAAGCTCGGCCAACATCCTGGACCGGCCCGAGTTCCACTTCGACATGGTCCGGGCCGGCCTGGCAATCTACGGGCTCGCTCCCGCGGACCACCTGAACCCGGCGGACTTCGGGCTCCGCCCTGCGCTGACGGTCACCGCGCCGCTTGTCATGGTCAAGAAGGTCCCCGCCGGAATCGGCGTCAGCTACGAACACCAAGCCATTACCCACGAACCGCGCTACCTGGGCCTCATTCCCCTCGGCTACGCGGACGGCATTCCGAAAGGGATCAGCGGACGGAGCCTGGTCCAGATCGCCGGACGCAGAGTCCCCGTGATCGGAAAGGTATGCATGGACCAATTCATGGTGGACCTCGGGCCGGACGCCGCCGGAATCGACGTCGGCGACATCGCCGTCCTGTTCGGGGATCCGGCCAGCGGAGCCGCGAGCGCCGACGACTGGGGCGCCGCGATCGGCAGCCACGGCGACGAGATCATCAACAGGATCGCGCCCCGCCTGCCTCGCGTCTACCAAAGCAGCGCGTACGAGTGCCCCGACTACCAGGAGGAGGCTCCAAGCCATGTCCGCTGAGCCGAGTCCAGGGCGCTTGAGCTTCGTCACCCTCGATCAGTTCCTCGCGCAACTGCCGCCGGAACTGGACATCCTCCACGACGGCGGCAGCGGCGGCGAGCTGCTGCGCTGGGTGGAACCGAGCGAACTGGACGACCCCACCCCCTACCTCCCGGAAGGGGAGTTCCTGCTGACTGCCGGGCTCCCCTTCCAGGGCGACGGCGGAACACCGGCCAGGGTGGACGCTTACGTCAAGCGGCTGGTGGGGGCCAAGGTGGCCGCCTTGGGCTTTGGAATCAAGCCGTATTTCGACGCCGTTCCGCCGGAACTCATCGCCGCGTGCCGGCGGCACGAGCTCACCTTGATCGGCATCCCGGAATCGATCCCGTTCGCCGCGATCGGCCTGGAATTCTCCCAGCTCCTGGAATCGGACAACGCAAGGGTCTTCCGCCAACTTGCGGAGACAAACCGCCAACTCATGCGGGCCGTCCTGTCGCCGCGCCCGGAACACGAACTCCTTGCAGCGCTCGTCCAGAAAGTTCCGGCCTGGGCGCTGCTCATCGGGGCTGACGGGCGCGTCCGTGCGCGTGCCCACGCAGCCGGCGGCAGCACCGGCGTCGAGCACTCACTGCTGGAACCGATGTTGGAACGGCTCCTTTCCGGGCGGGGTCCGCGGGTTGAGATGGACGGGTTTGAGCAACCCGGCTCGGCGATGGTCTTCGGCCACCCCCTGCGAAGCACCAAGGATGCGAACCTCGGCGCACTGGTCCTGGGTTCGGACACCGCGCTGGCTCCGGCGCAGAACATCGTAGTCCAGTCGGTGGTGGGCCTCCTCGAGTTGCTGGTGCGGCAACGGACCAGCGGCTCGCTCGCGCCGAGCCAGCTGGCCACGGCCCTCCTTCTGCATCCTGAATCCCTTGCGAGCGGCGGAACCCGGCACATCAACGGGCTTAAGGACCTCCTTGCCCAAAGTCTTTCTTCCACGCGATCCGCTCCCCTGCGGGTGGTCCAAGGCATCAAAGTGGACTCCCCTGACTGGCCGTCGGGCGACGGCCCGGTGCGGGAGGTCCTGCAGTGGCGGCGCCTCTTCGACACCAAGCTCGTGGAAATCACGGACTACGGATTCGCGGCGATCACCAGGCTCAAGGTGGACGACGCGCTGCTGGCGGATGTCGAAAAACTCGGCTGGCGGCTGGTCATCGGCGATCCCACGGAGCTGACCGGGCTTGCCGCAGCCCATCAGCGGGTGACGTCACTCCGCTCCCGGGTCCAGTCGAGCGGGCGCAGTGCCCGGGTCGACGAAGTCACGTGGTCGGTCACCGGCCTGCTGGGACGCGAGGCCGGGACGATGCTGGCGGCAAGGCTCCTCGAACCCGTGCTTTCCTTGGAAGCGGATCGTCGCGACGCGTTGCTCGCCGTGCTCCGTGGTTGGCTCAGTGAGAACGGGAGCTGGGACGCATCCGCCAAGGTGCTGGGACTGCACCGCAATAGCGTCCGCCGCCAGATCGGACTGGTGGCCGAACTTCTCGGAGTCGACCTCAACCAGGCCCAAGTGCGGGCAGAACTCTGGATAGCGTTGCAGTATGCCGACGACGTTGTGGCCGGGGTTTCGGAGGTTTCGTGAGGCTTCCGCGAGTCGGCCGCGTTGGTGCGGGCTTCTCCGTACACTGGGCTGCATGGCATCCCGCATCAGCGAACTTGTCCTCAACTGCGCCGACCCGGAGCTCCTTGCGCGCTTCTGGTGCGGAGTCCTCGGCTACGTGGAGCTCGACCGGGACCAGGGCGCGATCGAGATCGGTCCGGCCGACGCCGGGTTCGGCGGCTTGCAGCCCACCATCTTCCTGAGCCCGAGCACCAATCTGCGGACTGGCAGGCTCCCCCTCCACATCGATGTCAACCCCGTCGACCGGGACCAGGACGCCGAGCTGGAACGTTTGCTCGCCCTCGGCGCCCGCCCCGCCGACGTCGGCCAAACCGGCGACGAGCCATGGCACGTCCTCGCCGACCCTGAGGGCAACGAGTTCTGCCTGCTGCGCAAGCGGCTGGAGGCCTAGGCCGGACGTCGGTGGTACCCCACATGCCCAACGGCCAATCCGCCACATCCAGGGAACACCAGCCCCTGCTGCGCCCCTGGCACTTTGTTGTCGCCTTCGGCATCGTGAGCCTGCTCGCCGACATGGTCTACGAAGGCGCCCGCAGCATCATCGGACCGTATCTGGGCACGCTGGGCGCGGGCGCCACCGTCGTCGGCCTGGTTGCCGGAGCCGGCGAGTTCATCGGCTACGGGCTCCGCGTCCTCTCCGGCCTCGCCGTCCGCCGCACCCAGCATTACTGGGCCTGGACCATCACCGGCTACGCCCTCACCGTCCTGAGCGTTCCCTTGATCGGAACAACCGGCCTCATCGCCCCTGCCTTGCTCCTCTACGGCACCGAACGGCTCGGCAAAGCCGTCCGCTCACCGGCCAAGGACACCCTCCTCTCCCACGCCTCCACCAGCACCGGGCGCGGATCCGCGTTCGGGGTCCACCAGGCCCTGGACCAGACCGGTGCCATGCTCGGACCTTTGCTCCTGGCCGCGGTCCTGGCCTGGCACGAAGGCGACTACCGGCTCGCGTTCGGCGTACTCGCCGTCCCGGGCGTGCTCGTCCTTGCCATGTTGTTCTGGCTCAGGACCCGCGTACCGAATCCGGCCGCCTACGAACACCCCGAAACCACCGCCACCGCCACCGGCGAACCGACCCGCAAGCCACAGGCCAAGGAAACCCGCGTGCAGCTGCCAGCGCGGTTCTGGCAGTACACGGCGGCCGTGGCCGTCCTGTCCTGCGGGGTCGCGCCCTTCCCGCTCATGGCCTTCCATGCCCAGACCGCTGGCCTCCTCAGCGATGCCCTGGTCCCGGTCGTGTTCGCCGTCGCCATGGCAGTGGACGGACTCAGCGGCCTCATCGTCGGACGCCTCTACGACCGCCGCGGTCCCCTCGTCCTCCTCGCCGTTCCCGCCGCCGCGGCCATCGCGGCGATCTCCTTCGCCAATACTGTGGCCCTCGTCTGGGCCGGCGCAGCCATCTGGGGCATCGTCAACGGCGTCCTGGACTCCACCGTCAAGGCCGTCGTGACAGAACTTGTCCCCTCCCACTCCCGCCCGGTCGCCTTCGGCTGGCTCGCCCTCGTCCGCGGGCTCGGCCTCCTCGCCGCCGGCGGCATCCTCGGCGCCGCCTACAGCATCAGCCCGGCCGCGGCCATCATCGTCATCCTCGCCGCCAACGCACTGGCCTTCGCCAGCCTCGCCCTCGTCCTGCGCAGGCTTCACCAGCACTGAACCAGAACCCCTGACGACCATCACCACCGGCCGGGGCCTCTGGATGACCGGGCCATGAAATACCGAGATCAGGTGTTTGGAAGGTCGCCTAGGTGTTTTGGGGCATCTATCCAGGTGTTGAGGCCTAAAAACGGGACCCCAACTAGGTGTTTTGCCCGATTTGCACCTAGTCCGGAGTTTTTCACACCTAGATCCGGCCTATCGGCCCCTAGGCAGCGTTTCCGAGCCTTACTCTTCGAATGCGCGCCACCACGGCCGGAGCATTGAAAGGGGTATCAACAATGAACCTGACGGTTGAAAACCTTAACTTCGCCTACAGTTCCCGAACTCAAGTACTGCACGATGTCTCGTTCACGATTCCGGCAAACTGCATCTTGGGACTCGTGGGACCCAACGGGTCAGGAAAATCGACGCTGATCAAGGTCATCCTGGACCTGCTGCAACTCCAAAACGGTCAAGTCAATATCGGTTCTGACAGAAGCCAGAGCCGCAATGCCAAGATGTCCTCGATCTACTTGTCAAGCAATGACTTCCTTCCGGAGTTTCTCACGGGCGAGGAATACCTGCGTTTCATGCACGGCCTGTACGGGGAATCCCTGGACTACACCGCATTGACGTCGCAATTCGCGGAGTACTCCATGGCTGGAAGGCATCGGGACCTCATTGAGGATTACTCACATGGCATGCGGAAAAAGTTGCAGCTCATCGCGGCGTTCATGTTGCGAAGGAGGCTTACCGTCATTGATGAGACCTTGAACGGAATAGACATTGACGCGCTCAGAATATTCGAAGGTGACGTGAAGGAGCTCGCCACGGAAGGCCGATCGGTCTTGCTTTGCAGCCATGACTTCGCAATGTTGGAGCGGGTTTCTGACCAGCTTGCCTTCCTTATTCAAGGAAGCATGGTTGTCCAAGCCCCGATCGGTGACCTTGTCGCGGACCATGGCACCATCGCGGACCTGGCCAACGAGCTCATCCAGGTAATGGAGACCCCCTGAGATGCGGCGCGCGAGCGTGGCGCTGCTGTTCCGGCTATTTTGGATTTTTATTCTCAGGCGCGTTTTGGGCCGTGGATTGCTGGCAAGTCGGACGGCCAGAATCTCAGTGCTGGTCTTCCTTGCTACCGCCTTCGCCGGCTTTACGCTGCTCAGTTATGTGGTGATCCGGCAGTACTTCGGTGGAACCGGGCTCCTCGAGCCGGTCCTTCAAGCCGCCAATGTATCTGTCGCATTCTGGGCCCTTGTTACCTATGTGCTAATACGGGTGCTCTTCATGAAGGCAGACGATCTCCTGAAGCTGTCCTTCAACCTTCCGGTGACCAACAAGGAAAGGACATTGGCCTTCGGGCTCTTCGAATCGTCAGTCGTCTTCGTCATGATGTTGTTCATTTTCGGGGCCTTCTCCGCCTCTACAGTCCTGGTTGGAGGCCCTGCTTTCATACCTAAGGTCCTGGCATCCATCTGGTTTCCGGCGCAGACGGCGTACCTGCTGCTCAGCCTTGGCTACTATCTCCTCGAACGGGTGCTTCTTGCCCTACGCGTTTCCCGACTTCGCAGTCTCGTAGTCCCGATGGTGCTGGGCCTGGGGCTCGTGGCGATATTCCCATATACCAATGAACAGAGCGCACAAATAGCCCAAAGTCACGTAGAAAGCCGTGAATACTGGTCGCCAGCCCCGTCATACGCGCTCTTGCAGGAAAAGGCTGGAATCTGGATTTGCAGTCTGGTATTCCTTGTGACATCTGCCGCAATAGTCTGGGCAATCATGGCGGCGGCTCCGAAGAGTTACGTTCCGATGCGCCGCTTTTTCATACTGCTGCCGGCCTGGCTGGCGAAGCATCGGTTTGGCGTTTACGTACTGGTCATGTTTCGAAATTTTGAAACGACGGTAGCGGCCCTCTTCGTCATCATATTTTCAGCCTTCATGTGGATCTATCATTTGGTATTTCCACCTTACGTGCTAGCCTTAGTCACTTTCCAGGGCATTTACGCATATTCAAATTCGGAAACATTGAGGCGAATGGTTCCCTTACCGGGACGGACAGCCGCGAACTATCTTCGCATCGTCGGATCGCAGGCGGTCCTGCTCTGCGTCGTCGCTATTCCGGTCCTGAGCCTATCCCTGGCACAAGGAATTTCGTGGGACGCGATCCCGCCCGTGGCAGTCTTTTGCTTGAGCAACATCCTCATTTCGACATTGATAGGCATCGCGTTTCCCCGGAAAAGGGAAATCCCTTCACTGTACTCATCGGAGTGGTGGTGACCTTGACGATCGTCATGATTATCGCCCTTGGATTGAACATTTTTAACTTTCATCCGGCAATCACCGCCATGATCTTCATCTTACTGAACCTCCTGATTGTCGGTTACAGCATATTCGGCATGCAAAGGTTGGAAAGGATCACCCGCCATGAAGTGGTTTCTTAGAATATCCGCGGCATTGACGTCATCTTTTGTCCTCACAATGATCGTCGTCGTGGGAAGCTTCATCATGACGATGTTCTCGGCCCGGGAAGTCGGAGTACGGAAGTTTGGCCTGTTTGGAGCGCTGTTTTTTCACCCGCAAGAACAGTCCGACGGGTCAACGATACTGGAAGCAGGCGTGTCGAATGGCATCCCGATCGCCATCATTTTCGTGTTGCTAACGGCATTCCACGTTGCGGTAGCCTCGGTCCTGGAACGTCTCAAGGCCCACAAGCGACGCCTTCAAGAGGCCGACTAGTTGGCAGATTGCGGCCACGGCGGTCGCCGGCCCAGGGGCGGCATTCGTCATCGGGGCGGCACTTGCCATGACTCAGGCGCGGCGGCCGGGAGCATCCCACTCCCGGTAAACTTCCGGGCGTCGGTCGCCCAGGTAGGGCACGTCCTCGCGCACGGCACGCACCGGATCCGCAAGGACTTCGGCGAACAGCAGCGCGGCCGACTCTCCGGCGGCGGCCATCAATGAGCCGTCCGGACCGGCAACCACGCTTCCGCCAAGGAAGTCGCAACCGTCCTCATGGCCGCTGTGGTTGGCGTAGGCCAAGTGGAGTTGGCTTTCCAGTGCCCGGGCGCGGATAAGCACTTGCGGCACGGCTTCGTATCCCGCGGACAAAGCGGTGGGAACCAACAGTAGTTCGGCGCCGCGCACGGCTGCCGCGCGGACCGCCTCGGGGAATTCGACGTCGTAGCAAATCAGCAGTGAAACGTTGAGGCCGTTGAAATCGACGACGGCGGGAGCATCCCGGGCGGCGGAAAACGCCTTTCGCTCTTCGTCGCCGAAGAGGTGCACTTTGGCGTAATCCAGCAAGACATGGCCGCCGGCGTCAAGGAGCCTAGCCGAAATGTACCAACCACCGTCTTCAGCAGGAGCGGGAAGGCTATAGACCAGTCCAATGCCGTGGACGCGAGCGATCTCAGCCAACTTCTCCCGGATACCGGGCAGCTCCTCTTGGCTCAGTTCATTGCGAATCCTGAGCGGCGAGTAGCCCACGGGGAAGAGTTCAGGAGTCAGCAGCAAAGAGGCCCCGGCGCCGGCAGCCTTTTGCGCTGCCGCGTCAATCGTCGCCAGATTGGCCTCGATGTCCAGGACAACGGCATTGGCCTGCATCACGGACAGCAGCATCTTTACCACCTCAATAGCCCATTCAGTTTCCCGGTAAACATTCCTGGAAATCGTCGTCAAACCAGCGTAGCCAGCCTCCACGCGCTGCTGCTGGGACAAATAGACCCAACGAAGGCGGACAGAGGATGGATCGCACAATTGTCCGCATCAGTCCATGGGGTCGACACAAGACCGTCCCCTTGCGTTAACTTCTTGACTGCAAAAGTGATTTGGTGCACGCTTCATGTCATGCCTGCAACATCCAGCTCGATGAAGAGCCATCGCAAGAACCCCGGCTCGCAGTCGGCGCTGCGCCACCTCAACCAGCAGCGGCTCATCGAGTGCCTGTTGAATGGCCCGTCCACCCAGGCCGAACTCGCCCGGCAGACCGGCCTGTCCACCGCCACGGTGTCCAACATCGTCAAGATCATGCAGGACGCCGGCCTGGTTTCCACGGAACCGATCACGAGCTCGGGCCGCCGGGCACTCAACGTCCGGCTCAACAGCAACGGGGCGGTCGCCGTCGGGATCGACTTCGGCAGGCGGCACCTGAGGGTGGTGCTCGCGTCGCTTGGCTACCACATCATCATCGAGGAAACCGTGACGCTCCCCCTCGGCCACCACGCGGAACAAGGCATCAGCGCCGCCGTCGAACTTCTCGACAAACTACTCCTGGAAAGCGGCGTGGACCGGAGCGCGGTGGTGGGCGCGGGAGCAGGCATCGCGGGCCCGATCGACCGCCGATCAGGGACCGTGGCGCAGGGGGCGATCCTGCCGGAGTGGGTGGGAATCCAGATCCTCGAACGGCTGGAAGAAGCCCTCGATTTGCCCGTGTACGTTGACAACGACGCCAATCTGGGCGCCCTGTCCGAAGTCACCTGGGGGCCGCACAGCGGGATCAGCAACCTGATGTTCTTGAAGATAGGATCGGGCATCGGCGCAGGCCTCATCCTGAATGGGGAACCGTACTATGGGGCGGTCGGAATCACCGGCGAAATCGGGCATGCGACCATCCACGAGTACGGCGCGATCTGCCGTTGCGGCAACCGCGGCTGCCTCGAAACCATGGCTTCCACCACCACCATGATCGAGCTGCTTGGCAAAGGCACCGGAGTGCATCTCGAACCTGAGGACATTGTGCGGAACGCCCTCGCGAAGGATCCTGCGACCCTGCGCGTGGTGGACGACGCCGGCCTGGCCGTGGGGCGCGCTTTGGGCAATGTGGCGAATCTCATCAATCCCGAAGTGATCGTGGTCGGCGGTCCGCTGGCCGGCCTTGCCGACATCCTCCTGGACCCGATCCGGCGCGGGCTTGTCCGCCATGCCGTCCCCGTCATCGGCGAGACGACGCACCTTGCCATGTCCTCGCTCGGTGCCCGGGCAGAGGCCTTGGGGGCGGCGGCACTCGTCTTCCAGCACGCCGGAATCAAGCAGTCCTAAACCAATTCTTTACCACGCTGTTATCTCGCCATTGCGTTCAAGTCTTGACGACAAGGCGTGTGATCCAGTTTACTTTCACATCAGAAAGGCTCGCCATCCGCGAGCCGACGACGACGTCAACCATTGGAGGCGCAAGGGTATGTCTACCCCCACAACCGACCAGGATCCGATCCTCCTCGAAATGCGGTCCATCACTAAGGAATTCCCCGGCGTGAAGGCGCTCTCGAACGTCAGCCTCCGGGTCAAGGTGGGCGAAATCCACGCGATCTGCGGCGAGAACGGTGCCGGGAAGTCCACCCTCATGAAGGTGCTTTCCGGCGTGTACCCGCACGGCAGCTACGACGGCGAGATCGTGTATAACGCCGAAGTCCAGCAGTTCAAGGACATCCGGGCCAGCGAGCAGGCGGGGATCGTGATCATCCACCAGGAACTCGCGTTGATTCCGGAACTGTCCATCATGGAGAACATCTTCCTCGGCAACGAACCGGTCCGCCGCGGCGTCATTGACTGGGCGGAAGCCCGCAAACGCTCGGTGGAACTCCTTGCCCGGGTAGGCCTGCGCGAGGATCCGGACACGCCCATCAAGGAAATCGGCGTCGGCAAGCAGCAGCTGGTGGAAATCGCCAAGGCCCTGAACAAATCGGTCAAGCTGCTCATCCTGGACGAGCCCACGGCCGCCCTCAACGAATCCGACTCCCAGCACCTGCTGGACCTGATCCTTGGCCTCAAGGGCCGCGGCATCACCTCGATCATGATTTCCCACAAGCTGAACGAGATCGAGCAGATCGCGGATGAAATCACGATCATCCGCGACGGCAAGTCCATCGAGACGCTCAACGTCAAGCGTGACGGCGTGGACGAGGACCGGATCATCAAGGGCATGGTGGGCCGCACGCTCGAATCGCGCTTCCCGGACCACACGCCCAAGATCGGCGAGGTGTTCTTCGAGGTCAAGGACTGGACCGTGGGGCACCCCCAGATCCAGGACCGCTTGGTCTGCAAGGGCTCCAACTTCCACGTGCGCCGGGGCGAGATCGTTGGCTTCGCCGGGCTCATGGGCGCGGGACGTACCGAGCTTGCCCGCTCCGTTTTCGGCCATTCCTACGGCCGGTTCATCTCGGGGCAGGTCTATAAGGACGGCAAGCCGATCACCATGCGCAGCGTCCGCCAAGCGATCGACCACGGCCTCGGCTACGTCACCGAGGACCGCAAGAGCCTCGGACTGAACCTCCTGGACGACATCAAGACCACCACGGTTTCGGCCAACTTGAAGAAGATCAGCCGGGGCATCGTCGTGGACGCCAACAAGGAATTCATCGTGGCGGAGCAGTACAGGAAGTCGCTGCGGACGAAGACCCCGTCGGTTGAAGAGGGCGTCTCGAAACTCTCCGGCGGGAACCAGCAAAAGGTAGTGCTCGCCAAGTGGATGTTCACCGATCCGGACCTCCTCATCCTTGACGAACCCACCCGCGGAATCGATGTCGGAGCCAAGTACGAGATCTACGGCATCATCCAGCAACTGGCCAACCAAGGAAAAGGCGTGATCGTGATTTCCTCCGAGCTTCCCGAGCTCCTGGGCCTTTCCGACCGCATCTACACCATCTTCGAGGGCTCCATCACCGGGGTGCTCACCAAGGACGAAGCGAGCCAGGAGAGCCTCATGAAACTCATGACCTCCAGCCGCAAAGCAGCCTGACCCGGTTACCGCAGAACCACACGGACACAAGGATCCAAACCATGAACGCGCTCAAGAAGCTATTCGGTGGCAACACCAGACAATTCGGCATGATCTTCGCCCTGGTGGCGCTCGTGATCTTCTTCCAGATCTTTACCGAGGGCCGCACGCTGACCCCGGGCAATGTCATCAACCTGTTCAACGGCAACGCCTACATCCTGATCCTGGCCATCGGCATGGTCCTGGTCATCATCGCCGGGCACATCGACCTCTCCGTTGGATCGGTGGCAGCCTTCGTCGGTATTTCGGTGGCACTGGCCATCAGGGACTGGCATCTCCCCTGGTACGGAGCCGTATTGTTCGGCCTCCTGCTGGGGGCGCTGATCGGTGCATGGCAAGGCTTCTGGACCGCGTACGTCGGAATCCCCGCCTTCATCGTCACCCTAGCCGGCATGCTCCTTTTCCGTGGCTTCAACCAGTTCGTCGGCAAATCCAATACGGTTCCTGTGCCGGATGACTTCCAGTACCTCGGCTCCGGCTACCTGCCGGAAGTGGGACCAAACACGGGATACAACAACCTGACGGTCCTCCTCGGCCTGATCGCCGTCGCGTACGTCATCTTCAGCGAATTGCGCCGCCGCCGCAACGCACAGGCACTGGGCGCCGAAGTACCGGAAACCTGGGTGATGATCACCAAGCTCGTGCTGGTCAACGCAGCCATCCTGTATGCGACCTACTTGTTCGCCACCGGCCGCCCCGGCACCTCGTTCCCGATCCCGGGCCTCATCCTGGCCGTACTGGTCCTGATTTACGGCTTCATTTCCGCCAAGACGGTCATCGGCCGGCACATCTACGCCGTGGGCGGCAACCGGCACGCGGCCGAGCTTTCCGGTGTCCAGTCCAAGAAGGTCAACTTCATGGTCATGATGAACATGTCCGTCCTGGCCGGCCTCGCCGGCATGATCTTCGTGGGACGCTCCACCGCTTCGGGACCGTTCGACGGCGTCGGTTGGGAACTTGACGCCATCGCCGCCGTGTTCATCGGCGGCGCTGCGGTGACAGGCGGCGTCGGAACCGTGATCGGCTCGATCGTCGGTGGCCTTGTCATGGCAGTCCTGAACAACGGCCTGCAGCTCCTCGGCGTAGGCGCGGACCTTACCCAGATCATCAAGGGCCTGGTGCTGCTCGCAGCCGTCGCCTTCGACGTCTACAACAAGACGCAGGGCAAGAAATCGATTATCGGAATGATGATGAAGAACTTCAGCCGGAAGAGCGAAGAAATCGCACCGGATGAGACAACCTCAACCAAGGAAGTCATAGCGAAGGAAGCCTGATCGGCTTCGAGGCAATGCGTTCCATCCACAACAAAGAAAGCGAACCAAGTTATGCGAATGTTGGGTAAAGCAGGAAAGGCAGCAGCTGTCGCTGCGATCGCGGCACTGGCGCTGACAGCCTGCGGCCGTTCCGACAACGGCACCTCCAGCGGCTCTTCGAGCGGCGCAGCCGAAACGTTCCCCAAAGGGTCCTCGATCGGCGTCGCACTCCCCCAGAAGACCAGTGAAAACTGGGTCCTCGCGGAGAAGCTGTTCAACGACGGACTCACCAGCGCAGGCTTCAAACCGGATGTGCAGTTCGCCAACGGTGGTGTTTCCGAGCAGCAGAACCAGATCAGCGCCATGGTGACGAAGGGTGACAAGGTCATCATCGTCGGCGCCATCGACGGCGCCCAGCTGGGTACGCAGCTCAAGCAGGCCAAGGACGCCGGCGCAACCGTCATCGCCTACGACCGTTTGCTCCTGAACACGTCAAACGTGGACTACTACGTGGCGTACGACAACTTCAAGGTCGGCGTGCTCCAGGGCCAGGCGCTCCTGGACGGGCTGAAGTCGAAGAAGCCGAACGGCCCGTACAACATCGAGCTCTTCGCCGGTTCCCCGGATGACGCCAACGCCAAGGTGTTCTTCGACGGTGCCATGAGCATCCTGCAGCCGAAGATCGACGACGGCACGCTCAAGGTGCTTTCCGGCCAGAAGTCCTTCGAACAGGCTGTGACCCAGGGCTGGAAGGCAGAGAACGCCCAGAAGCGCATGGATACCCTGCTTGCAGGCACCTACACCAGCGCCTCGATTGACGGCGTGCTGTCGCCGAACGACACCTTGGCCCGCGCCATCCTGACGTCCGTCAAGGCGGCAGGCAAGCCGATCCCGATCGTCACGGGCCAGGACTCCGAAGTAGAGTCCGTCAAGTCGATCATGGCCGGCGAGCAGTACTCGACCATCAACAAGGACACCCGCAAGCTGGTTGAGCACGCCATCACCATGGTGCAGGACCTGCAGTCCGGCAAGCAGATCGAAATCAACGACTCCAAGTCCTACAACAACGGTGTGAAGACCGTTCCGGCTTACCTCCTGCCGCCGGTCATCGTCACCAAGGACAACGTGAAGACCGCTTACGTGGACGATCCGGTACTCGGCCCGCTCACCAAGTAGCACTGCGCAAACAGCTCGAACGACGGCGGCCGTCCCCTACCCGGGGGCGGCCGCCGTCCGCGTTTCCTCCGTTTGGTTGCTGCCGCCGTCGGCGCTTCGGCACCTGGCGGGGTGCCGCCGTCGGGCCCTTTCATGGGCCGGACCGCGCTTCACAGGCCCCGCATAGCTTCAGCTGGAGAGCCGCACAGCCGCTATGCGCACTGTTAGGTGAGCAGGCGCGCCGCTGGGGCGGGCCAGGTCCTAAGGAGAAACGTGAGCGTCCTAGCCAGGAGCGTAGGCAATGCCTTCCGCAACAAGATAAGAACCTCGGCAGTGGTGGCAGTATTGGCGGTCGCGATCGGGTTGGCGTTGTCCATGCTCGTGGCCAACCAGGCCGTAGGCAGCAAAGTCCAGGAACTCAACGCGGCAGTCGGAACGGTCCTCACGGTGAATCCGGCCGGCGGCCAGGGCTTCGAGGGCGGCGGCGAGCCGCTCACCACTGCGGAATCCGCGACGGCGGCCGCAGTACCGAACGTCGTCTCGGTAGTAGGCACGAAAGCCCTTCGCCTGGAGACCGAATCCGCGACGTCTACTTCAGGCACCGGCACCACTTCGCAGCAGGGTGGACCGGGCGGCGGTCCTGGCGGCGGCACCAGCGTGAGCACGAGCCTCAAGGCAGCCATCGACGCCGGCACGCTGGGCAACCGGAACAACGCAAACAGCAACAGCGGATCCGCAAGCGGCTCGGGAACCGGGAACTCGGGCGCTGGAAACTCGGGCACTGCGCCCACCTTCTCCCTGCCCATCACGGCCGCCGGTATCGGGGCAGAGGTTGACACGTCCGGCAAGGCCCTGAACATCACCAGCGGCACCGGCCTCGGCGACTACACCGCCGCCGGCACCAAAGCGCTCCTCGGCACCACGCTCGCCGACAAGAACGGCCTCAAGGTCGGTTCGACGTTCACCATCGCCGGCAAGACCTTCACGGTGGCGGGCATCTTCGACGCCGGCACCACGTTCGGAAACAACGCCGTCTACACCACCCTGGCCGAGGCACAGGCCCTCGCTTCCACCCCGGGCGAACTGTCCAGCATGGTGGTAACCGTCAACAGCATGGACAACGTGGATGCCGCCAAGACGGCGCTGCAGTCGGCGCTCGGATCGGACAAGGCCGACGTCACGCAGGGCCAGCGGAACATTGAAACCGCCGTCAGCTCCCTGGACAGCGTGAAGAACATTTCGCTCGTGGCCTTCATTGCCGCCCTCGGCACCGCCGGCCTGATCATCCTGCTCATCATGGTCATGCTCGTCCGCGAACGCCGCCGCGAGATCGGCGTCCTGAAAGCGATCGGCGCCCGCAACCGCACGATCGGACTGCAGTTCGTCCTTGAGGCCCTGGTCCTGGTGGCGCTCGGCAGCGTGGTGGGTGCCGCGATTGCCGCCTTCGCGAGCGGCAGCATCGCCTCGGCCCTCATCAGTTCCAACAGCACGACGTCGGCCTCGAACCAGCGCGGTCCGGGCGGCGGCGGTTTTGGTGGCGGGTTTGGCGGTGGCGGTGCGTTCGGCGGCGCCTCCCAGCTGCTCACTTCGGTGACAGCGAGCGCCTCCCCCAGCACGATCGCCATAGGTATCGCGGCAGTCTTCGCGGTCGCCGTCGTCGGTGCCCTGGTGCCGGCCCTGCTGACCGCGCGCATCCGCCCCATCGAAGTCCTCCGAGGAGAATAGCCATGATTGAAGTCAAAGACCTCGTACGCCAGTTCAAGACCGGCGACCGCACCATCAAGCCCGTCAACGGCGTCAGCTTCGAACTCGAAAAGGGCACGCTCGCCTCGATCGTCGGAAAGAGCGGCAGCGGCAAGAGCACCCTGCTTTCATTGCTGGGTGCCCTGGACAAGCCGACCAGCGGGGACGTCGTAGTTGACGGCGTCAGCCTCGCCGGCCTGCCCGACGGCAAGCTCACGGAGTACCGCCGCCGGGACATCGGGTTCGTGTTCCAGCAGTTCAACCTCATCCCGAACCTTTCGGCCATCGACAACGTCATGCTCCCGATGGAATTCGCCGGAATGCGGAAGGGAGCCCGCCTGGAACGGGCCCGTGCCCTTCTTGAACAAGTGCAACTGGACCCGGAAAAGCACTCCCGCCGCATCAACAGGCTCTCGGGCGGAGAGCAGCAGCGCGTGGCGATCGCCCGGGCACTGGGCAACGAACCCAAACTCATCCTGGCCGATGAGCCCACGGGCAACCTCGACGAGCAGACGGGCGACCACATCATCGAACTGTTGAGCTCGTTGAGCCGGGACCACAACACCACCATCCTCGTGGTGACGCACGACCGGGCGTTGGCGCAGAAAACGGACCGCCGCTTCAGGCTGCAGCAAGGCCGGCTTACGGAAGAGGCCGCCCGTCCGAGGGCAGTTGCCGGAGCCTGACCGGCCAGCCGACTGCAGTGCGCACGAAGTGCCGGGAACCGCGCGGTTCCCGGCACTATTGCGTCGCGGCACATCCCGCGAAGCGCGCCGAGGGAGTGAGAGGATAGGGCCCATGAGCCTGCATATCGCGACGCCGTGGCTGTTCAGCCAACCTGACCAGGATCCCCGCTCGGCCACTGGAAAAGGCTTGAACTGGGGCTTTATTGCCACCGGGGGTATCGCGAGGACCGTGGCCGGCGATCTTGCCCAACTCCAGGACGCCCGGCTGTACGCTGTGAGCTCGCGCTCCCAGGATTCGGCGGACGCCTTTGCGGCGGCGAACGCCGTTACCAAGGCCTATGGGAACGACGGCGATGTCCCCGGCTACCAGCGACTGCTCGCCGACGAAACCGTGGACGTGGTTTATGTGGCGACTCCGCACGCCCAGCATTTCGAGATCGTGAGGGACGCACTCAACGCCGGCAAGCACGTCCTGTGCGAGAAGTCCCTGACCATCAACGGCCGTGAGGCCGCGGAGCTGATCAACTTGGCGAGGGAGCGCAATTTGTTCCTGATGGAAGCGGTGTGGAGCCGCTTCCTGCCGAGCATTCAGCGTGCATTCTCGATTGCCGCCTCGGGCGAATTGGGCGATATCAAATGGGTCAGTGCAGACTTGGGCTTCCCCGCCGCCTACGATCCGTCCGCACGAATCTGGTCTCCAGCGGCAGGTGGGGGCGCCTTGTTGGATCTGACTGTGTACGCCTTGCTGTGGCCTTTGGGGACCTTGGGTTTCCCGCAGTCGGTGAGTGCGGTGGGCTCGTTGAACGACGACGGCGTTGACACCCAAAACGCGCTCACGCTGGCTTACGACGACGGCGCTATCGCCCAGTTGACGTCCTCGCTCCTGGCACACGGGCCGCGGTCAGCAACCGTTGCTGGAACCCGGGGCTTCCTCCAGACCCAAGGGTCCATCAACAATCCACGGGAAATCCTGGTCCGAACCGGGTGGGACGAACCCCGAGCCGAACGCTTTGAAACCGTAGGAATCGGCTACACCTATGAATTGCGCGAAGTCACCCGCTGCATCCAGCAAGGCCTCGCCGAAAGCCCAGTCATGCCCTTGGACGATTCGCTCAACACCATGCGGCTTTTCGACGGCGTACGGTCCCAACTGGGTGTCCGATACGCGAACGACGCGCGGGTCTGACTGGACCGCTTTTCGAATCTTCCATACCGACGTCCCGTTCTTGTCACAACGCCGCGCCTACTTGACAGTTGCGGTAATTGGCATCTGGGTTTCTGGACTATTTAACTAATCCGGTCCTACGATGGGAGTGTTCGTCAATCCAATCGGGCGCTGGGGGGTGTCGAGATGGAAGCAATGCGGAGCAAGCGTCGCATTCTTCATGTTCTCCGCTCCGTCCTGCTTGCCGGTGCCGGGACTGTTGTATGGATGGCCCTCTCATCCACCGCGGCCAGCGCCGATTCCGGCACGGCAAACAACCATTCGATCGTGAATGGTGTGGATTCCGCCATCACTCATGTTGTCGAGGCTGCACCGGCCATCGTTTCGCAGGCGGTTTCAGCCCCTGCGCATACTGCCCACCAACCGGCGGTACCGCCCGCAGCAGTCCCGGCGCCCGCCGTCGTCGTCAGCAAGCTCCCGCCCGCCGTCGACCACCTCGTCGCCAACGCGCCGGTGCTCAACAAGGTGGTCCCTGGCGGGGCTGTCTCGAGCGTGACAGCTCCGGTAGTTGAGCCCGCCGGCACCCTGCTCCAGGGCGTGACCGGCCCCGCGATCGAGGCCGTCACTCCGCTGGTGGACAGCCTTCCCAAGCTCCCCGACGCCATTCCGGAGACCCAGGTGACAGTTCCCGGCGTCGGGGCTCCTCGTGTTTCACAGCCGGTCGGCCTTCCAGCCGAAGCGGGCGACCACAGTCCTGTTACCGCCGTGCCGGTCGACACGACTCCGCCCGCCGGCGAGTCAGCGGTTACTCCTCCGATGATGGGTTTCGCAGGTCGGGTCGGGCCATCTGGGTTTTTGGGAGCCCAGTGGCCCGCGTCGGCTCCTGTGAGCAGCTTTGGGGAGGCGTCTGCTCCGTTGGCTCCGTCAGACGGCAAATATCCTGACGGAGACCCCGGTGGCGTCGCTGGAAACAGTTCGGCGGTCATCACAGGGAACTCCTCGGGGGCCGCCGCGGCGTGGCTTCCAAACATGAGCCTGTTCCATCCCTTGGCCGCGATCCTTGAATCCACGGCCGCCAGCTACCACCTTCCCGCTCCCGTGTCTTTTGATCCGGGATCCTCTCCTGACTAGTTCCGAGCCAGGTCACCGCGCCAATCCATCAGGGCGACGGTGACAAACGGCCAGTCCTGGCGCCCGCGCAATGTATTCGCGGACCGAGGCGCCTACGGAACAAATCACTCAGGAGAGAAAAATGCACAGCATTGTCCGGAAAGGGTTACTTGGCACCCTTTTCGCCGGAGGGCTTATTGCCCTCGGCGCAACTGCCGCCAACGCGGCAGACACCACTGCAACTGCCCAAAGCACAACGACTACCCCTTCACCGGCAATCTCGGTGAACCTCGGGTCCGCGACACTCGGATTGCTTGGAAATTCGAACGTCGCTACCACCACCCCTGTACCCGCCCCGGCTCCAGCCCAGGCGACAAATTCCGGCGGACTGGGGGTCTCGTCGGGAACCCAGGTGGTGGCTCCGATATCGGTCCCTGTTAATGTCGGAGCCACCTCTCTGGCTGTGCTGGCACCCAGCACTCCATCGAATACCCCCGTCTCTGTAGCAGCACCGGTTACGGCTAGTGACACTTCGGTCAACCTGCTCACCGCAACCGGCACGACGACGGGCACCGGCGTCACCGCCCCAGTCACCATTGGCGACACGACTGTGACCGCGCTCAACGGCACTGGCACAGCACCCGTCGGCACTGGCGTGACGGTACCCGTCACCGTCGGCGACACCACCGCCAACGTACTCACCGGAACCGCAACCGGCACGACGACGGGCACCGGCGTCACCGCCCCAGTCACCATTGGCGACACGACTGTGAACGCGCTCAACGGCACTGGCACAGCACCCGTCGGCACTGGCGTGACGGTACCGGTCACCGTCGGCGACACCACCGCCAACGTACTCACCGGAACCGCAACCGGCACGACGACGGGCACCGGCGTCACCGCCCCAGTCACCATTGGCGACACGACTGTGAACGCGCTCAACGGCACTGGCACAGGACCCGTCGGCACTGGCGTGACGGTACCGGTCACCGTCGGCGACACCACCGCCAACGTACTCACAGGCACTGGCACAGCGCCCACCGGCACTGGCGCAACCGTACCGGTCACCCTCGGCGACACCACCGCCAACGTACTCACCGGAACCGCAACCGGCACGACGACGGGCAACGGCGTCACCGCCCCCGTCACCCTCGGCGACACAGCTGTGAACGTGCTCAACGGGACTGCCACAGCGCCCACCGGCACTGGCGTGACAGTACCGGTCACCGTCGGCGACACCACCGCCAACGTACTGACCGGAACCGCAACCGGCACGACGACGGGCACCGGCGCAGCCGTACCCGTTACCCTCGCCACCCTGCTGGGCGGCACCGGCACCACGCCAAGCACCGGCGTCGTGCTCCCCGTCACCCTCGGCGACACGACCTCGGGCTTGCTCGGCGCCGACGGGCTGGGCACGAACGGCCTCGTCTCGGGAGCCGGGATCGCGGCGCCCTTGGACTTGATCGGAAGTCTTCCGGCAACAGTCCTTGGCGCGGCTTCTCTCGGCCTCGGACTGCCGACGGCGCCGGTTGCCACCACGCCGGTTGTGACCACGCCCGCTGCGAATGCGGGTGTTGAAGTACAGGGCGATGCGACGCAGGGCGTTGTGGCTCAGGGAGCGCTTGCCGCTTCGGTCGCTGCTCCGTCGTCTGCCGCCATGACGATGACGGGCCCGGGCCAGTCGAGCGCGACTGTGGCTTCTTCAACCGGCAGCCAAGCTTTGGCCAGCACAGGTTTCAACGGTTTGTGGTTGCTGATCGCGGCTGCACTGTTGACGGGCGGACTCATCGCCATGATGGGTAGCCGGAAGATCCGGGCTACTGTTCCCGCATAGTCACCGGCCCGGGCTGCTCCACCGCACTGGACACAGCCCCCAACCAGGCACTCCTGCGGGGCGAACCCCCGCAGGAGTGCCGCCGTGCGGACGGGCGGTAATGGGTGCTGGCGGCTCGCCTAACGGCCTGCCTTGCGCGGGCCTTTCCCAGAGAACAGCTTCCGGTCCAAGGACATCGCTCCTGAGCCAAGGAAGGAGAAGGAGAGCGCCAGGGCGACATACAGGATGAGCAGCTCGGCGTTGATACCGGGCCGATCACTAAGCAAAGGTTTGCCCGCTTCGGTCACGAACCAAATCCCGGCGTACATGAGCGCAGCAAGGAAACCAGCCACCCGAGAGAGGGCACCGAGCACCAGAAGAGCGCCCAGCCCGGTTTCGCCCCAGAGGACAAGCCAGGACACCATGTCTGCCTTTTCGACACCCATCGCGGTGATGGTTGCCTGAAGGGCTGGTTGTCCGGCCAGGACCTTCTGAATCCCGTGAAGCAGCACGAGGCCGCCAAATACAATCCGGAGGAACGCGATTCCGCGAGCGGAAGACGTCTGTGAAGGAAGGAGGAATTTCACCCCATCAATCTTCCATGCCAGCCCGGCAGCTCAAAACGGCGGCACGCCTGACGGCAGAATAGAAGCTGCAGTGGGCTTCGATCGGAAGCCGCGGACGGGATAGGTGAATGGGAATGGATGTTGACGTCGTCGTTATCGGAGGAGGCGCAATGGGATCGGCCGCCGCATGGCAGCTCTCCCTCAAGGGGAAGTCGGTCCGCCTCTTCGAACAGTTCGACGAGGGACACCGCCTCGGCGCTTCGCACGGCGCGACTCGCAACTTCAACACGGCCTATCCCGAGGACGATTACCTTTCCCTCGTCAGTGAAGCGCGCAACCTTTGGGACGCACTCGCTGAAGAAACCGGGATACCGTTGCTGGATCTCGTTGGCCTGGCCAATCATGGAAACGTCGCCCGGCTCCGGGAGGTCAGGTCAGCCCACGAGCTGCGCGGCATCGACAGTTACTTCATCTCCGCGAAGGAAGCCCAGGACCGCTGGCAGGGCATGGCCTTCCGCGGCGATGTCCTGTTCGTGCCGGAAGCCGGCCGTGTCCGGGCCGCCGATGCGTTGAGGGCTTTGCGCGCATCGGCCGAGGCACATGGAGCAAGGTTTGAGTACTCGACGCCGGTGCGGGACATCCGCGTCCTCGGCGAGGACCGCGCCGTCGTCGTCACCGATACGCAAGAGATCACAGCACAACGGGTGGTCATCACGGTCGGCGCGTGGACGAGCAAGCTCATCGGGTCACGGGTGCACCTTCCACGTCTGGTAGTCACCCAGGAGCAACCCGCCCACTTCACGGCGATTGACGGCTCCCTGTCCTGGCCGAGCTTCAACCACGCACCGGATCCCGGCGAGCCCCGCGACGACTACTGGTACAGCCCGGTTTACGGGATGCTCACGCCGGGTGAGGGAATCAAGGCGGGCTGGCACGGCGTAGGGCCGGTGATGGACCCGGATGCCCGAACGTTTACAGCCGAGCCGGTCCTGTTCGAGGCCCTCCTGCGCTACGTTCGCGAATGGCTTCCCGGGGTGGACGCCGAATCCGCCGCGCCTATCAGCTGCACCTACACAAGCACCGAAAACGAAGATTTCGTGCTTGACCGCTTTGGTCCGCTGGTGGTTGGCGCCGGCTTCTCCGGGCATGGCTTCAAGTTCACCCCAGCTATCGGCCGGGTGCTTGCCGATCTCGCCGATGGCGTCGGAGCACCGCGCCGCTTCCTGGCCTCGGGTCGCAGCCAGCATCCACCGGCTTAATGAGAACCAGCCCGCACCCTTTGCCTCCTTTCGGTGGCCAAGGCTGCGGGCTGGCTGGATTTTAACCCAGGTGGACTATCTCGGTTGAGCTAAGCCAAATGCTTAGCTCAGGGAAGCCACCACTTCATTGAGCTTTGCCGAAGGGCGCATGACAGCTTCCGCCTTCGCGGCGTCGGGGCGGTAGTAGCCTCCGATATCGACGGGCGAACCCTGGACTCCGAGGAGCTCGGCGACGATCGTTTCCTCGTTGGAGGTCAACGCTTCAGCAACCGCCGAGAACGAAGCTGCGAGCTCGGCGTCGTCAGACTGCTTTGCCAGTTCCTGAGCCCAGTACTTGGCCAGGTAGTAGTGGCTGCCGCGGTTGTCGATCTCGCCGACCCGGCGCTTCGGGGACTTGTTGTCGAGCAGGAAGGTACCCGTCGCCCGATCGAGGGTGTCGGCGAGGACCTGGGCGCGAGCGTTGCCCGTGGTGGTGGCAAGGTGCTCGAAGCTCACGGCCAAAGCCAGGAACTCACCGAGGCTGTCCCAGCGCAGGTGGTTTTCCTGCAGCAACTGCTGGACATGCTTGGGAGCCGAACCACCCGCACCGGTCTCGAACAGGCCTCCGCCGTTGATCAGGGGAACAACGGAAAGCATCTTCGCGCTCGTGCCGAGTTCGAGGATCGGGAACAAGTCCGTGAGGTAGTCACGCAGCACGTTTCCGGTCACGGAGATAGTGTCTTCGCCCTTGCGGATGCGCTCCAAGGTGAACGCGGTGGCCTTCGCCGGGGACATGATTTCGATCTGCAGGCCCTCGGTGTCGTGGTCCTTCAGGTATTCCTTGACCTTGGCGATCAGCTGGGCGTCGTGGGCGCGGCTTTCATCGAGCCAGAAGACGGCGGGCGTCTTCGATGCGCGGGCGCGGGTAACGGCCAGCTTGACCCAGTCGCGGATCGGTACGTCCTTGGTCTGGCAGGCGCGCCAGATGTCACCGGGAGAAACCTGGTGCTCAAGGAGCACGGTTCCGGAGGAGTCGACTACCTGGATGGTGCCGTCGTATTCGACCTCGAACGTCTTGTTGTGGCTGCCGTATTCTTCGGCTGCCTGCGCCATCAAGCCAACGTTCGGAACGGTGCCCATTGTGGTGGGATCGAAAGCTCCGTGCTTGCGGCAGTCTTCAATGACCACCTGGTAGACGTCGGCGTAGCAGCTGTCCGGAATGACGGCGAGGGTGTCCGCTTCCTTACCGTCCGGTCCCCACATGTGGCCGGAGCTGCGGATCATCGCCGGCATCGAGGCGTCCACGATGATGTCGCTCGGGACATGCAGGTTGGTGATGCCCTTGTCCGAATCGACCATGGCAAGTGCCGGGCCTTCTTCCAGGCCCTTCTTGATGGCGGTGCGGATGCCTTCGCGAACGTCTTCCGGCAGCTCGTCAAGGCCGTTGAGGATGGAGGCAAGGCCGTTGTTGGGGCTGAGGCCAGCCGCGGCGATCTGCTTGCCGTAGGTGTCGAAAAGCTCGGAGAAGTACGCCTTGACGACGTGGCCGAAGATGATGGGGTCGGAGACCTTCATCATGGTGGCCTTCAAGTGCGCGGAAAACAGCACGCCTTCTTCTTTGGCACGGACCACCTGGGCAGCGAGGAACTCGTCGAGGGCGGCCGCGCGCAGCACGGTGCCGTCCAACACTTCGCCGGCGAGGACAGGGAAGGCAGGCTTCAGGACCTTGACCGTGCCGTCTTCGCGGACGATCTGGATCTTGACGGTGTCATCGGCGGGGATGACCACGGACTTCTCGTTCGAACGGAAGTCGTCCGCCGTCATGTGGGCAACGTTGGTTTTGGAGTCGGCGCTCCAGGCTCCCATGGAGTGCGGGTTCTGGCGGGCGTAGTTCTTCACCGAAAGCGGTGCACGGCGGTCCGAGTTGCCTTCACGCAGGACCGGGTTCACGGCCGAACCCTTGACCTTGTCATAGCGGGAGCGGATATCCGTCTCCTCGTCGGAAGCCGGGTTGTCCGGGTAGTCCGGGAGGGCGTAGCCCTTGCCCTGGAGCTCGGCGATCGCTGCCTTCAGCTGCGGGACGGAAGCGCTGATGTTGGGAAGCTTGATGATGTTCGCTTCAGGTTTCTTTGCCAGCTCGCCAAGTTCGGCCAGGGCGTCGCTGATCCGCTGTTCTTCAGTCAGGTAGTCGCCGAAGACGGCGATGATGCGGCCGGCCAGCGAAATATCGCGAGTTTCAACCTCCACGCCCGCAGTCGAGGCGAAAGCTTCCACAATCGGCAGGAACGAGTACGTCGCCAGCATCGGCGCTTCGTCAGTGTGGGTATAGATAATCTTTGCCATTGGCGGGGCATCTCCCTGAAAGTCAGCAGATTTCAACATCTCTAACTTACCTGAGGGCGCCTGATTGACGCCTACCGCGACTGCAATGCCCCGACCATCCGCCAAATCGACAACCGCGCCTTATGTACCAACACACCGAATCGGAGTAGGTTCGATGCGTCAAACTGTGGCCGACAACACATGGCCCCAAGCGATTGGCAGGACAATCATGACAAAGAAATCACTCCCCATCACCGGTCTCCTGAGCCTCATCACCTTCGCTGTTCTGACCCTCGGCGCCGCTGGAGGGGCGTACGCCGCGCCTGTTGGATCAGCTTCGAGCTTCGCGGCGCCTGGGACGCTGCAGCTCGTCAGTTCGTCACTTAGTGGTGACGCCTCCACGTATTGGACCCCCGAACGGATGCGCGCGGCAATTTCCGGCGACGTCCTCGCGGGGCCGGCGCTGGCCCGCGGCGCGCTAAGCAGCGCCAGCACCGCCGTCGAAACCGGTCCACCGGAGAAGATCGCCGGCACATCCAAGGGAGGCGGTACGAGCCTGCACCAGAATGAAGACCCGATCGACCACGTCGGCAAAGTTTTCTTCTCGATGGGCGCTTTCAACTACGTATGTTCCGGAAACGCCGTGGTGTCGGACAACGACAGCACCGTTGCCACCGCCGGCCACTGCGTCAATGAAGGCCCGGGAGCGTTCGTCCGGAATTTCGTCTTCGTTCCGGCTTACCTCAACGGCACGGCTCCTTACGGTATTTGGCCCGCAAAGGCCCTATACACCACCGCGCAATGGAGCACCGCCGGCGATATCCGCTACGACACTGGCTTCGCCGTCATGGCGACCATCAACGGCAAGCACCTGGCCGACGTCGTAGGCGCTTCGGGGGTTGAATTCAATATGGACCGCGGGCTGAGCTACAAAGCGTACGGATACCCGGCCGCCCCGCCGTTCGACGGCCAGTCGCTCAAGAGCTGTTCAGGTGATGCCACCGAAGACGCCATCAACCCGCAATTCAAAGCCCAGGGCATTCCTTGCGATATGACCGGCGGATCGTCGGGCGGTCCCTGGATAGTCAGCTCGGACGATGACTGCTACCAGAACTCCATCACCAGCTACGGCTACACCGGCGGACCCCCCGTGATCTACGGTCCTTACTGGGGCTCAGTCATCCGCGAAGCCTACAAGGCGGCATCGGAATCCTGAGTTTGGCCCGGCGCTTCATCCCCACGGAGCATGCTCAGCGCTAAGGATGGACACTGGACATGCTCCGCGCTGGCTGTGAGAAACGGACATATTCCGAATATGTCCGTTTCTGACACCGAAAAATGGACATGTCCCCTGGGAAGAGGGGACATGTCCATTCTTTGTTGTAGCGAATACCGCCTAGTGGAAGAAGTGGCGTGCGCCAGTGAAGTACATCGTGATTCCGGCAGCGTTTGCCGCGGCGATCACTTCCTCGTCACGGACCGAACCGCCCGGCTGGACCACGGCTCGGACCCCGGCGTCGATCAGGATCTGCAGGCCATCGGCGAACGGGAAGAACGCGTCGGAAGCCGCAACGGCACCGCGGGCGCGCTCGGGGGCGCCGCTCGCGCCTGTCTCTGTCGTGCCGACATTGGACGCACCGCCGGCGCCATCGACGTCGGACTCCACCTGAACGCCCAAGGTGTTCGCGCGCTCAACGGCCAACTTGCACGAATCCAAGCGGTTCACCTGGCCCATGCCGATGCCCACCGCTGCGCCATTGTTGGCGAGGAGGATGGCGTTGGACTTTGCAGCGCGGCACGCGGTCCATGCGAAAGCGAGGTCGGCCAGCGTGGCGTCGTCTGCGGCTTCGCCGGCTGCGAGCGTCCAGTTGGCGGGGTTGTCGCCGTCGGCGTCGACCTTGTCCGATTCCTGGACCAGCACGCCGCCCGAAACCTGTCGGATCTCCGTCGGGTAGCGGCCGTAGCCGTCCGGGAGGGCGAGGAGACGGATGTTCTTCTTCTTGGAGAGGATCTCGACGGCCTCGGGTTCGAAGCCCGGAGCGATGACCACCTCGGTAAAGATTCCGGCCACGGTCTGCGCCATTCCAGCCGTGACAATGCTGTTCGCCGCGATCACGCCGCCGAAAGCGGACACGGGGTCGCAAGCGTGGGCCTTGGCATGGGCGTCGGCAATGGGGTCGGCCGCGTCGGCGGAACCGATAGCAACGCCGCAGGGGTTGGCGTGCTTGATGATGGCGACCGCGGGCTCCGAAAAGTCGAACGCGGCGCGCAATGCGGCATCGGCGTCGACGAAGTTGTTGTAGCTCATGGCCTTGCCATGCAATTGGTCGGCCTGGGCGATGCCGGCGGGCGCAGCCTTGTCCACGTACAGGGCCGCCTGCTGGTGCGGGTTTTCGCCGTAACGCAGGACCTCGGAGCGTTCCAGTGCCAAGCCGGCGTACGCGGGCCAGTCAATGAGGCCATCGCCATCTTCGTCAAGGAACTGGCTCGCGGTCCAGGTGGCAACAGCGGTGTCGTAGCTCGCGGTGTGGGCGAAAGCCTTCGCCGCGAGGCGGCGACGCGTCTTCAGGTCGAAACCGCCGGCAGCTGCGGCCTCAACGACTGCCCCGTAGAAGTTCGGGTCAACCACAATCGCGACAGCGGCGTGGTTCTTCGCGGCCGACCGCACCATCGCGGGACCTCCGATGTCGATCTGCTCGACGACGTCGTCCTGCTCCGCGCCGGAGCGGACGGTCTCGACGAACGGGTAGAGGTTGACCACGACGAGGTCGAAAGGCTCGATCTCCATTTTGGCCAAGGTCTCCATGTGGGCCGGCACGCGGCGGTCGGCCAGGATACCGCCATGAACGCGCGGGTGCAGAGTCTTCACGCGGCCGTCCAACATCTCCGGGGAACCGGTGACTTCTTCGACTTCCTTGACCGGAATTCCGGCGGCGGCGATCTTCTTCGCCGTGGAACCGGTGGACACGATCGCGACTCCTGCGGCATGCAGGCCCTTCGCGAGCTCCTCCAGCCCCGTCTTGTCGTAAACCGAGATCAGTGCACGGCGGATGGGAACACGGTCAAGCTGCGTCAAGCTCACAAAAGTCTCCGTCTTATATCGCGGGAAATGCGCGGTTGCTGGGGATACGGCCAAGTTTATCTTGTTGTGGTGACGTTCGTTTTTTGCGACAGGTTTCCGGACATCCCGGCACCCGCAACATAGGGTGGGGCCATGGATTCCCGAGACGCAATCTTGGTGGCAGACATTGGCAAAAGCCGGTGCCGCGTGGAACTCCGGCAAGACGGCACTGTCTTGGGGTCCGCGGACCAGCACGGTTTTCCGGGCCTGGGCATGGACGACGGGGCGCGCGTCGCGCTCGAACTCCTCGTCGATACGGTCGCGATGCTTCCTGCTGGCCTTCCTACGGCGCCACTGCGCGGAATCGGTGCCGCCGTCGCAGGAGTGGAGGCTTCCGCGGCGCAGTCGCGGGAGCTCGCCGTCGTACTCGCCGAACGGTTCGGAGCACCTGCCGCCGTCCTGTCCGACGCCACGGCCGCGCAGCTTGGCGCCTGGAACGGAGAGCCCGGAACTGTGCTGATCGTGGGCACGGGAGCCGTCGCCTTCCGCTTCGACGACGCCGGGACCCTCCACCGCGCCGATGGCTGGGGACCGCTGTTGGGCGACCTCGGCAGCGGGCGGTGGATCGGCCAGGCCGGCCTGCAGGCCGCACTTCACGCGTACGACGGCGGCCCGGCCACTTCCCTGCTCACGGCGGCTTCCGCGCTGGCTGGTTCCGCGGCCCATCTTCCAGCGTGGCTCGCGGGATCCGACAACCCGTCGCGGACGATGGGCCGATTCACGCCCGAAGTGCTTCAGGAAGCGGAGGCGGGTGACGCCGTCGCGCGTTCCATCCTGGCGGAAGCGTGCTCCCTCCTGGTCCGCACGGTTTCCCTGGCATGCGGAGGGACCCGCCATGTTGCGTTGCTCGGCGGAGTGATGAAATCAGAGTTCTTCGCCCGGCTCTTGCAGAACGCCCTTGCTTCGGCTGGGATTGAGGTGGTTGCGGCGCTCGGCGACGGAATGGACGGGGCCGCCCTCGCAGCGGATCGCCGCGGGCTCCTTCAGGAAAGGTACATCCACCGTGACCGAACAATCTGACGCAACCCCGGTCCCTTCTGCCAATAGTGACAGGCTCGGGGATCTCCGCACCGAACTCGCGGGCCTGCAAACCGAAATGGCTTCCCCGACCCTCAGCGATCTGGACACGATGGCCACGTCCCAGCTCGTCGCCGCCATGAACGAGCAGAACCGCGGTGTTCCGGAGGCCGTGGAACAAGCGAGTGGGCAGATCGCCGCGGTGGTCGACGCCGTCGCGGAACGCCTCGCGCGAGGAGGCCGTTTGCTCTACGTAGGAGCCGGGACGGCCGGGCGGCTCGGCGTCCTCGACGCGAGCGAATGCCCGCCCACGTTCGGTACTCCCCCGGGCCTCGTTGTCGGGATTATCGCCGGTGGTCCCCAAGCCATCCAGAAACCGGTGGAATACGCCGAGGACAACGCGACGGCCGGGGCCAGGGACCTGCACGACATCGAAGTTACGGAAGCGGACGCCGTCGTCGGGATTTCGGCGTCAGGACGGACTCCCTACGTGATTGGCGCCCTCGAGGAAGCCCGCAGCCGGGGAGCGTTCACCGCTTCACTGGCCTGCAACCACGACTCCCCCATCAGCAAGTTGGCGGACGTGGCGATCGACGTTGTTGTCGGCCCGGAGTTCGTGGCTGGCTCCACGCGGCTCAAGGCGGGCACGGCGCAAAAGCTCGTCCTCAACATGATCAGCACCCTCACCATGGTCAAGCTTGGAAAGACCTACGGAAACCTCATGGTGGACCTGCGCGCCACCAACGACAAACTCCTCGCGCGAGCCCAGCGGACTGTCCAACATGCCACGGGCGTCGACGCCGAGACGGCCATCCGGGCCTTGGATTCCGTGGGCGGTTCGGTCAAGGCGGCGATCCTGGTGGTACTGACCGGGGTTGAGCCGGGGCAAGCCAAAAGCGCCCTGGATGATGCCGGCGGTTTCTTGCGAAAGGCAATCGAGGCCCGACGGTAGGGGCCGCTGGCTGGGACGTGGCGGAGATCGGGAGCCTAAACGCGCTTTCCCGCTGCCAGCTCCGCCAACGTCCGGACCAAGAGCCTGCGCTCCACTACCTTGATGCGTTCGTGGAGGGTGTCTTCGGTGTCTTCCGGCAGGATCTCGACGGCTTCCTGGGCGATGATCGGCCCGGTGTCCACCCCGGCGTCGGCCCAGTGCACAGTGCATCCCGTGACCTTGACCCCGTAGGCCATGGCGTCGCGGACCCCGTGCGCGCCGGGGAAAGCCGGGAGCAAAGCGGGGTGGGTATTAAGGTATTTGCCATCGAATGCGTCGATGAATTCAGGGCTCACGATCCGCATGAACCCGGATGAGACAACAACGTCCGGTTCATATCCGGCAACAGCCTTCGTGAGCGCGGAGTTCCATTCGGCCCTGTCGGCGTAGTCCTTGAAATTCACCACGAAGGTATCCAGCCCGGCCTCGGCCGAGCGTTCGACGCCGTAGGTGCCGGGCCTGTCGGCGCCCACTGCGGCGATCTCGACGTCCAGTTCGCCTGCCTTCACGGCGTCGATGACTGCTTGGAGATTGGAACCGGTGCCGGAGACGAGGACAACAATGCGCATTGCACTAGCTTATGGGCGGCTCGCGTAGGCTGGAAAACATGAATTCAAGCGTTGGACCAAGCCCGCAGCACCATCCGCAAAGCGAGGCTGCCAAATCGGCGCTTGCCGTGACACGGACCATTTTCCGGGCGTTCCTTCTCTCGGTGCTTGGCTCGGTCTTCGTTTACCTTCTCAACATCAGCTACGTGTGGCTCAGCGCCGTCATCGCCGTCATCGCCGTGGTCCTGGGAATCGTGGTCCTTGTCCGCGCGGTGCGCTTCAAGCAGTCGCGTCTCCTGCTGTTCGGCACCATCTCGGGCCTGGCAGTCACGGTCATCATGGGCCTGCTGATCCTGACCACGGCCTTCTTCTTCCGCGAAATCCAGACCTTCCAGGACTGCTCACGGGGTGCCCTGACGCTCCAGGCCCAGGATTCATGCCTCGTGGACTTCCAGAACTCCGTCCCGTCCGAACTCCGCTAGCCCACACGCGGCTAGCCCACACGCGAAAGGTGCGGTGCGCCGCTTAGCTGCGCTCGCCGTCGTACGCGGGAACGTCAAGGTCCGCTTCGCGCAGCTTCTGGCGCCGCTCAAGCCAGGGACCAACGGAATAGCCGATCACGACGCCGATACCGACTTCCGCGGCGACCCACACCGCCGTCCATAGCGGGTCGGGACCGATCTCGGTCAGTCGGCCGATACCGGCCGAACCGCGCGCCAGCCATGCGAACACTCCGGCCATCGCGCCTGCCGCAGCTCCGACGAGCGCTCCGAGGAACACCGTGGAAACAGGTGCCGTGAACCAGCGCGCCTTGATCTTGATGGAGAGCCACTCGTCGAAGTGGTTCTCTCCCTCGCGCAGGAACCACCAGCCCGCGAGCAGGCCCGCCATGACAGGCAGCGCGAGCGCCGCGGCGCCAAAATCGAGCTGGCCGGTGGGCAGCGCGCCAAAGACGGGGATGGCGGGCAAAGGCCCGACGGCGGTGCCCAGCGGCCCGGCGTGTGAACCGACGCCGAGGGAAAATCCGGAACCGGACGCCCACGCCAGGGTGAATACGACCAGGTTGGGCAAGTATCCGAGTTGGGCGATCGTGAGGACTCCGCCCCCGAGCGCGCCGGCTTTCAGGCCTTCATAAACGGCGATGATGTCCGTCCAGTGCACCAGGATGTCGACTGTGAGCAGTAGTGCCGAAAGCGCCAGGGCCGCCATGATGGCAACGAACCCGGCCTTGAGGGCGGAGCCGAAATAGGAGCCGGCCCAGCGGGAATGTTGGCTGGTTCGCGCAAGCCAGTCCACAGCGTCCACGCCGATAAGCCGGCTCCAGGAGCCTGACTCCCGCCGGGCGCCAACCACCATGCCCAGGCAGAAAGGGATGAGGGGTATCAACGCCGCGAGCCACACATTGATGACCACATCCTGGGTGCGGCAGATGAACCCGGTGGCCGCACCGAACGCAGCGTAAGTCAGTCCGGCTCCGAGGAACGCCTGCCAGAGTTGATCGGAATAGGAGGCGCGGGCCAGTCGCCGGCCCGCGCGCCAGGCCAGGAGGAACGGCACCAAGGTCAAGCCGAGCGGAATGAGCGAAAGCACACCCGACCCCGGCAGTCCAGCTGTCCCGATGTTGACCGTGGCAAGCTGCAGCGGAACACCGTTGACCAGCAGCCAGGTCTGTCCCGCCAAGCGAGCCAGGAAATCGATGCTGCGGTTCTGGAATCCGTCCGTGGCCCAGACGCCCAGGAGGGGCAGGATCACCACGAGCGAGGAAATGAAAGCGGCTTGGGCCGATTCGAGTGCGCCTTGGAGCCACAAAGGCATAGGCAGGCCACGGTTTCCGGTCTGATCAGCACGCAGTTTCATCGCCTTCTATCGTGCCACGGCGCAACCCGCTCCCCCGGGAGGCGCCTGCGGGAGCCGCCAACCGGAACTCACGTCGTGCCTCCGTCGCCATCCAGAGCCCGGCGCTTTTTGCCCGGGTCAGCCGTAAAATTAGAGTGTTCGCAGTAGGCGCATGCAGGTCGTGGAGGGGCCCGGATCGAGTTAGTCCCGGGATTACAGGAGCCGCCGATGAGTAGGATCTACAGCTAAACCTGAATAGTCAGAAAAGCGGTTGGTGCAGTTCTATCGGTGATGAAGCCCGGAGCTGCGCCAACCATCTTTTTGTGTTCAACGAGCGCGGCAACAGTCAGATCCAGGCAGGTGGCGACAGCACCGGCCCGCGGCGCCCCGCCTCGCTCGCGGTCACTCCGCGGTTCCCGCGCCCTGTGGCCCATTCAACAACGCCAGGAAGCGGGCCGGCGACCACCACCGCGGCGTCCGGATCTCCGAAAGCGAGTTCCGTGCCGGAAACTGTGACGAGCAGACCTGCATCCGTTCCACGCGCGTGCCAGGCACCCGTAATGTCCTTCAGTAACCGCTCGAGAACGGGGGCGGGTATGTCGGCAAAGGTTGCGCCGTTGGCGAGGTCGACGGCGTGTACCCAGACTTCGCGGGAACGCATCCATGCAGTTTCCGACGCCGGCACTTCCCTGCCCTGGATCGTCCGGACGGTGTGCCGCCACGCGTCGTCGGGAAGATCCCGCCACTCCACGGACAGGTGTACGGCGGAGTGGTCGAAGAGGTTGCGCAGCGCGATGGGTGACAGGGTGGCGCCGAACTCGATTTCCTCATCCCGCACCGCCGCGGATGGATACATGGGGGTTTCCACTCCGGTGGCCGCCCATTCAACCAGGCGGGCGAGGGCCCGGGCGTTGTAGCCGATGTGGGCCGCGACGTGGCGGCGGGTCCAGCCGGGCAGGAGGGACTCGCCGTCGAGTTCCGCGTCGGAGAGTTCATTGAGCTTGCGGGCGAAGAAAGCCGTCCCACGCCGGGCCTGCAGAAGTTGTTCCTGCAGGCCCGGGTCCGTGGTGAGGTCGTGGCGGGCGACCATCAGGCTTCCTTGACCACGCGGTTTGTCAGTTGTCCCAGGCCTTCGATTGCGGTGACCAGGACCTGGCCCTCCTGCAGGTAGCGCTGGGGGTTTTGTGCGTGGCCCACGCCGCCGGGAGTGCCCGTCGCGATGACGTCGCCCGGGTTCAGGGTGATGATGGCGGAAATGTAGGAGACCAGGAATTCCGGCGTGAACACCAAGTCCGCTGTGGGAGTCCGCTGCTGGATCTCGCCGTCCACTGCGGACGTCATGAGCGGGCCCACCGTGAATTCGTCTTTCGTGACAAGGGCCGGCCCGAAGGGGGTGCTGTTTTCCCAGGTCTTGCCTTGCAGCCACTGGACCGTGCGGAATTGGTAGTCACGCATGCTGATGTCGTTCAGCACTGCGTACCCGGCAATGTGGTCCGCGGCGTCCGCCTCGGCGATGCGGCGTCCCTTCTTGCCGATCACGACGGCGAGCTCGGCTTCCCAGTCCACCGTGTCCGATTCCTGCGGCAACGCCAGATCGTCGTTCGGGCCGATCAGCGATTCCGGGTACTTCGCAAACAGGGTGGGGTACTCGGGGATCTCCCGGCCCATTTCCTTGATGTGGTTGCGGTAGTTGTGCCCGACGCAGATGATCTTCCCCGGTAAGGGCACGACGGCGGCGAGGTCGGCGCCGTCGAGCGCGTGCGTTGCGCCGTTGGCCGCCGCAGCGGTGGTCTCCCAGGCGGGATCCTGCAGGAGCGCCCCGACGTCGGCGAACCCGTCGATCTCGGTCAGGGTGTCGCCGTCCTGGCGGACGGCCACTGTACCGGTTCCTTCAGCGGTGCGGAGGGTGAGGAGTCTCATTATTTGCTGCGTCCTTCGATGTACGTGCGGTTGAAGTTCAGTCGTTCGAAAATGGGGGCGTCGCTGAAGCGGAAGAGATCGAACCCGGGCTGATCTGCGTCCGCCGTCAGCGACCATTCCTGCCAGGACGGAACTACGAAGAGATCGCCCTTCGCGAGAGCCTTCGATTCGCCGTTCAAAACGACAGTGCCGGTGCCCTCAAAGACCTGCCAGACGCTGGAGCCGACCTCGCGCACGGCTTCGGTGGAAGCCCCTGCGCGGAGCCGGTGGAATTCCGCCCGGATGGTGGGCATGACGTCCCCGCCCGTGGTCGGATTCGAGTACCGGATGGCGGCGTGGCCCTGTGAGACGGTGGCCGGATGCCCCTCGTCTTCGAGGAGAAGCTGCTCGCGCAAGGCGGCATCGGTGTGTTCCCAGCGGTACGCGGCGATCGGGGAATTCACGGTGTCCTGCAACCCGGACAAGGGCCGCAGTCCCGGGTGCGCCCACAACCGCTCGGAACGGGAAATGTCCGGAGTCGCCTCGTCCGTCACGCGTTCGGTGCCGAATTCGAAAAATCCTGCGTCCGCATAGTGCACGAACGGGATGTCCAGGCCGTCGATCCAGGCCATCGGCTGATCGGTGTCGTTGTGGTGGCCGTGGAAATTCCATCCCGGAGTGAGCAGGAAGTCGCCGCGGCGCATCGCCACCGGATCACCGTTGACCACGGTCCACACGCCCTCGCCTTCGACGACGAACCGGAACGCGTTCTGCGAGTGACGGTGCTCCGGGGCCGTTTCATGCGCGCCGAGGTACTGGATCGCGGCCCACAGCGTCGGAGTGGCATAAGGGGTATTGCCCAGTCCCGGGTTCGCCAGGGCGATCGCCCGCCGCTCGCCGCCCCGGCCCACAGGCACGAGGTCTCCGGCCCGTGCGGCCAACGGATAGAGGTCATTCCACCGCCACACGTGGGGCACTGCCTTCGGGGAGGGAACCATCGGCATCAAGTCCGCGATTTCCGTCCACAGCGGGATCAGATTCTCTTTGTCGAAGTCCCGGTACAACTGCTCCAGTTGGGCTGCTTCTTCGGGCGTGGGCTCAGGAACGACGTGCCCCGCCGCAACTGAATCATGGGTTGTGTTATCGGCGCTGACGGACACAAGGCCCTCCTTGGGGAGTACGGACTGGTTTTGCGTACTCCAGACCCTAGGGACAGCGCCGAGCCAACTCCATGAAATTCTGTAGGGCAGAATTTAGCTGCGTGATTCAATCCGGCTCGGCCGGGTGGGCGGCGATGTCGATCTCGAGCTGGCGTTGCGTTTCCCGCAAGATGGCCACGAGGCCGCCGTCGAACAATTTACGGAACCTCGTCACCGGCGTCGCGACGCTCAAGGCGCCGACGGCGGCACCGTGCCTGTTGTGCAAGGCCACGCCGAGTGCGCTGATTCCATCCTCCGTTCCCTCGAAGTTTGCGGCGAATCCGTTGCTCCGAATCGTTTCCAGCTCGCGGAGGAAGGCCGGGTATTCGGCGTCGGGAATGTTGTCCCCACCGATCTCGGCATTGTGGCTGCGGAACAGCTGCTCAATCATGGCCGGCTCCAATTCGGCGAGCATCGCCTTGCCGCCCGACGCCTTGTTGGCCGGAAGGACAGTTCCCTGCCGGTCCCCCACGCGCAAGGCGCTGGTACCTTCGACCGTCGCGAGGAACCGGACCTTGGTGCCAACCCGGACCATGAGGTTGACGGTCTCGTTGATACGGCCGCTGAGGAGCTCCATGTGCGGCTGGGCCACCGAGCGAAGCTGCCGGGTCCAGCTGAGTCCGGCCGGCCCGACTCCCATCGCCGGCCCCGGCACGTAGCGGCGGGTCTCATCCTGGACCGCGAACCCGCGGTACACCAGCATAGCCAAAAGCCGATGGGCCGTGGACGGAGCAACATCCAGCTCGGCCGCGGCGTCCTTGAGCCGCAAGCTACCGCCATCCCGCAAGAGCTGGAGGAGATGCAAGGCATTGTCCACTGCTTCGATGGAGTAGGCGGGCTTCTTGCGAGCCCGAAGATTCTGCACAACAGAATTATATTGGGAACTAGAGGCGACCGCCGCCACAGTGGTGGCATGAATCACACCCCTTCCGCTGCAGCGCCGGAGCGGACCCAACGGCGCCACTTCTCCGGGGTCTCCCCCGATGCCCCGGCCACGTTCTCGAGGCGTTCAGCCGCCGCCGTCCTCGTTTGCTGGCTGCTCGTGGTCTTCGACGGCTACGACCTCATCGTCTACGGAACCGTCCAGTCCTCGCTCATCACTGACACCGGTTGGGGGCTCAGCAAGGCCACTGCCGGAACCGTCGGCTCGATGGCCTTCGTCGGCATGATGATCGGAGCCATTTTCGCGGGCCGGATGTCGGACAGTTGGGGCCGGCGCCGCACCATCATCCTCTGTGCAACCGTGTTTTCCGCGCTCACCATCCTCTGCGCTTTCGCCCCGAACGCGTACGCCTTCGGAGGCCTGCGCCTGCTCGCCGGCATCGGCCTCGGTGGACTTGTTCCCTCGGCCAACGCCTTGGTCGCGGAAATGGTACCGGCGAAATGGCGCTCGACGATCGCCACCTTGATGATGTCCGGCGTACCTATCGGCGGCTCAGTCGCCGCGCTGGCGGGCATTCCCCTCATCCCGGCCTTCGGCTGGCCCGTGATGTTCCTTGTGGCAGCTGTGGCCTTGCTCGTCATCGTTCCCTTGGGCTTGTGGTTCCTGCCGGAAACGCTGCCTCCCACTAAGCCCGCCGAACCCGTGGGATTCAAGTCACTCCTCCGAGCCCCCCACCTTGGAATGAGCCTTCTCTTTGCCGTCGCCACCTTGGTGACCCTCTTCGCTTGGTACGGCCTCGGCACCTGGCTCCCGAATCTGATGCAACTGGCCGGTTACAACCTCGGATCGGCACTCACTTTCGCCTTGGCACTCAACCTCGGTGCCGTCGTCGGATCGGTTGCGACCGCCTGGGCGGGAACCCGCTTCGGACCGGTCCCGACGGCGATAGCGGCAGCCGCCGTCGCCGCCGTCGCGCTGGCTGTCCTCGTAGCCGGGCCGCCGGTGATGGTCGTTTACGTCATGCTCGTGCTCGCCGGTGTCGGCACCCACGGAACCCAATGCCTCATCATCGCCGCAGTGGCAAGCCATTACCCGGCCCACCTGCGGGGAACGGCCCTGGGTTGGGCCCTGGGTGTCGGCCGCATCGGGGCAGTTGCCGCGCCACAGGTCGGCGGGCTCTTGCTCGCTGCGGGCTTGGGCGTGAATTCAAACTTCATCGCGTTCGCCGGGGCCGCCGGCGTCGCCGCGATCTTGCTCGGAGCCATCCGCGCCCGGATCAACAACGCGCGAACCAAAGCACACGATTCCACAATCACCACCTCTGTAGGAGCCAGCAATGCCTGACCGCACACCGTCCACTGAAGTCCTCGTCGTCGGCGGAGGAATGGCCGGCCTCGCCGGGGCCCTGGCCCTCCGTTCGAACGGTGCCGAGGTCACCCTGGTTGAACGGGCGCCGGAATTCGGCGAAGTGGGCGCCGGCCTGCAAATGGCGCCCAACGCTTCCCGCGTCTTGAAGCGATGGGGACTGCTGGAGAAGGCGCTGGAAATCGGCGTCCGGCCCAAGCACCTGGTGTTCCGCGACGCCCTTACCGGTGAGGAACTGACCCGCCAGACCCTCGGCGGCGACTTCGAGGAACGGTACGGCGCTCCATACGTCGTGATCCACCGCAGCGACCTGCACCGGATCCTTTTGGAAGCCTGCCAGGAGGCCGGTGTCCATTTGGTGAATGACGTCGTCGTCGACAACGTGGAGACCGTGAACGGTCGCGGCATCGCGCACACGGCCCGCGGCGAGGTTTACGAGGCCGACGTCGTGATCGGTGCGGACGGACTCAAGTCCACCCTTCGTGCCGCAGTCGCGCAGGACGGCCCAGTATCGTCGTCGTACGTCGCTTACCGCGGTACGGTCACGATCACGGCGGAAACACCGGCCGCGGATCTTGAGGACGTCATCGTCTACCTCGGACCGGACTGCCACCTCGTCCAATATCCGCTCCGCAAGGGCGAACTGCTCAACACAGTGGCTGTTTTCAAGTCCCCGTCCTTCGAACGAGGCGAAGAACAGTACGGCGGAGTGGACGAACTCGAGGCCGCCTACCGGGACTGCGTCCCTGCCGTCCGGGCAGCCCTGCAGAATCTCGCAACCGGCATCCGCTGGCCCATGTACGATCGCGAGCCGATCGAAAACTGGATCGACGGCCGCCTGGTGCTTATGGGCGACGCCGCCCACCCGATGCTCCAATACCTTGCCCAAGGGGCGTGCCAGGCGCTCGAAGACGCAGCTGCGCTGCAAGACTCCACCCTCGGTTCCGTCTTTACCGCCGACGGCGTGAACGCCCGTGCGTGGGACCTCGCCATCAGCGATTTCAACGTAGCCCGCGCAGGGCGCACCGCGCGTGTCCAGCGGACCGCCCGGGTATGGGGCGAATCCTGGCACGTTTCCGGCGTCGCGCGCGTGTTGCGGAACCTCCTGTTCAAGAGCCGCAAGGACGGCGATTTCCAGTACAACGACTGGCTGTACGGACAAACCTCCGAAGCGCTGGTGGGAACGCGCTCCTAAGGGCACTCGAGCCGGAGATCTTCCGTTAACAATTTGCTGGACTACTGGAGCGGAGCGCAGCAGACTGACTACACGAGCCGCTTGAGTGCTAGTCGTTGAAAGGACAGTCATGCTCGACCTTGCTGCTTATCTGCCGATTCTTGTAATCGTTTTGGGGGTGGTCGTCGCCGTAGCCGTAATCAGGCTGGTGATCAGATTGACGTGGAAGGTAGCTGAACCGAATGAAGCGCTCATCATTTCCGGACTCACCCGGGGAACGCTTGAGCGGGACGGAATGGATTTCAAAATCGTCACCGGAAAAGGTGCGCTGGTCGTTCCAGGACTTCAGACCGTCAGGACGTTGTCCCTGACGCTGAATGAAACAGAACTCCAGGTCAACTGCGTGACCTCCCAGGGCATCCAGGTGGTGGTCGAGGGCGTCGTGATTTATAAGATCGGCGACGCCCCGGCTTTCATCGCGAATGCGGCGAGGAGGTTTCTCGGCCAACAGCCCAAAATGGAAAGCCAGGTCTACAACGTCTTCGAAGGACACCTGCGTTCGATTATTGGCAGCATGACAATGGAAGAAATCATTCGTGAGCGGGACAAACTCGCGTCATTGGTCCGCAGTGCCAGCGGAATCGAAATGGAAAAACTTGGCTTGGTGGTTGATTCCCTCCAGATAAAGGACCTCCAGGATCCAACGGGCTATATCCAGAACCTCGCCAAGCCGCACATTGCCCAGGTGAAAATGGAGGCCCGCATCGCGGAGGCCACGCGGAACCGCGAGGCCTCCGAAAAGGAAGCCGAAGCCGCAGCCCAGATCGCGGACGCCCAGAGCCTCTCCGCGATCAAGCAGTCGGCTGCGCAAGCCAACGCGGAAACCGCACGCGCTAACGCTGCCCAGGCCGGGCCCTTGGCGGAAGCGACGGCGCGCCAGCAAGTGGTTGTCCAGGAAACCGAAGTGGCCAAGTTGGAGGCCGATCGCGAGGAGCAAAAGCTCCAGACGTCCATTCGCAAGCCGGCAGACGCCAAAGCTTATGCACTGCGAACGGAAGCCGAAGCCCAGAAGTCCGCGGATATCAGCGCGGCGGAGGCACGGGCCCGGCGCACCGAGCTCGAAGCGCAAGCAAATGCGCGTCGCGTGGAAGTCGAAGCGCAGGCAAGCGCGTCGGCAGCGGCGGCCATGGCCGGGGCCACCAAGGTCACCGGCGAGGCCGAAGCGGCGGCCACGAGGGCCCGCGGTGACGCGGCCGCCTCGGCAATCAAGGCCAAGTCCCTCGCGGAAGCCGACGGTATCAAAGCCCGCGCCGAGGCGCTGGGAACCAACCAGGAAGCCGTGATCTCGCAGCAATTGGCGGAGAACATGCCAGCGATCGTCGCTGCTGCCGCCGAGCCGTTCGCCCATGTGGACCAACTCACCGTCCTCAATGGCGGCGAGGGACTCAACAGCATGGTGGGCGGGATCCTGTCTCAGGTGGGAAGCTTCCTACCATCGATAACCGGTGCCCTCAAGAACGGCAAGGTACAGCCGACGCGGCCCAAAGCTCCCGACGCCAAGTAGCCGTGATGCACAGTGGTTTCCATGCACAGAGAGGTTGATCGGAGCCTGACCGGCAAGATCGGCCGGGTAACGGGACGGATCGGACCGGGGACCGTGGGCGAGGTGATGCTTCCGTTCCATGGCGGGACGAGCGCCTTCCATGCCCACCCGTTCGACAAGACAAGTGTTTTCAACGTCGGCGATGAGGTCCTGGTCATTTATTACGAGCCTCCCCAGACGGTCTTTGTGGACGTCCTGCCGGACATCCTGAGGTCGGCGCCGTGAACAACTGAGGGCGGCTACATCTGTGGCCGCCCTCAGCGTTTTCAATCAAAATTGCAATAGGCAACCCGGGTCGGCGGGCACTGTTGTGTCCGCAATTGCCGCGAAGTGCTACTTCAAGTAGCAACATCGCTTTGTTAACCAAACCTTCCCCTTCGCGTCATGCCCATTCCGCCGCCCCGCCAACCGCCGAGCGGACCGTGGAGGTGTGAGGATCGCTGTGGTTGCCGAATCATTCCTGCCGCTCATGAACGGAGTTACCCACTCCATCCTTCGGGTGCTGGAGCACCTGCAGGAGCGCGGCGACGAGGTAATGGTGATTGCGCCGTCGACGTCGGACACTGCTGTCTCGGACGTCGTGAACGGGGCGTATATTCACCGCCTGCCGTCCGTGCCGTTGGCGGGTTACACGAATGTGCGGGTGGCGTTGGGCGGTGTGAATCGGGTCAAGAGAATCCTTGCCGACTACGCACCGGACGTCGTCCACCTCGCATCACCGTTCGTGCTCGGTTGGCGGGCCGTGCAAGCGGCACATCAGCTCGGCATCCCCACAGTGGCCATCTACCAGACCGAGGTTCCCAGCTACGCCGGACGGTACGGCGTGCCGATCCTGGAGAACTGGGCTTGGAACCGGGTGGACAACATCCACCTCCTCGCAGACCGGACACTGGTCCCGTCCACGTTCGCGCTCAATCAGTTGCGCGGCCGCGGGATCTTGCGGGTGGGCATGTGGCGGCGCGGTGTGGATACCGCGCGGTTCTCCCCCGCCAAGCGTTCGACGGCGTGGCGCGCCTCGGTGGCGCCCGACGGCGAGCGCGTCATCGGTTATGTGGGCCGCCTCGCCGTGGAAAAGCAGGTGGAGGACCTCGCGGTGCTCGCCGATCTACCGGGAACCAAACTGGTGATCGTGGGCGACGGGCCGCAACGCACGGCGCTCGAAGCCGCACTGCCACAAGCAGTCTTCACCGGGTTCCTCGGCGGCGAAGAGCTTGCCGAAGCCGTAGCCGGCTTTGATCTCTTCGTTCATCCTGGCGAATTCGAAACGTTCTGCCAGACCATCCAGGAGGCCATGGCTTCGGGGGTTCCAGTGGTCGCCACGGGCCGCGGCGGTCCCCTCGACCTCGTGGAAAACTCACGGACAGGCTGGCTTTACGAGCCCGGCGACCTTGCCCAGTTGCGTGGTTATGTTCAGGACCTGGTGGGCGACGACGCCAAGCGCCGCGCGTTCGGAACGGCGGCCCTCGCTTCGGTCCAAGGGCGGACGTGGCCCGTCCTGAGCGCCCAGCTCGTGAACCACTATGAGGCCGTCATCTCGGGCGAGGTCTTGGCTGAGCTCCCTGCCCCGGCCGCCTCGGTGGCCAAAATCCATCCGACTTTCCCCGCGACTTCCAGCAAAGGACTCCCAGCATGAAAATTTCCGTCGTCGGCTGCGGTTACCTCGGCGCAGTGCATGCGGCCACTCTCGCATCGATGGGACACACGGTGGTGGGCATCGATGTAGACGCCCAAAAGGTAGACCATCTGAACAAGGGCTTCGCCCCGTTCCACGAACCCGGCCTTGACGAACTCCTCCGGGACGGATTCGCAACGAAGCGGCTCACGTTCACCACTGACTTCGCCGATGCCGCCGATGCGTCAGTCCACTTCGTCTGCGTGGGCACGCCGCAGTCCAAGACCTCGGACACTGCGGACCTTTCCTACGTGATCGCAGCAACAAAGAGCTTGCTCCCCCATTTGGCGAGGGGCGCCGTCGTCGTGGGCAAGTCCACTGTTCCCGTCGGAACAGTGGACATGCTCCGTGGGATCCTTGCCCGCCGGCCAGATGTCCTCCTCGGATGGAACCCCGAGTTCCTCCGGCAGGGCACCGCCGTCAAGGACTCGCTGGTGCCGGATCGACTCGTCTACGGTGTGCCCGGCGGCAAGGATTCTGCCGGCGGCCTTCCTGTCACCGCGGCGCTCGACGCCGTCTACGAACCGTTGATCACCGCCGGTATCCCACGACTGGTCTGCAACTTTGCCACGGCTGAGCTCATCAAGTCCGCTTCCAATGCCTACCTGGCCACGAAGCTCAGCTTCATCAACGCCATGGCCGAACTGTGCGATGCTTCCGGGGCGGACGTCGCCGAACTGAGCGAGGCGATGGGCCTGGATCCTCGCATCGGCAACCGCTACCTGCACGCCGGACTGGGATTCGGCGGAGGCTGCCTGCCGAAGGATATCCGTTCGTTCCGGGCGCAGGCACAGGCACTGTCCGTTCCCTCCGTGGACGAGTGGATGGGCGTGGTGGACTCCATCAACCTCTCCCAGCGGTCCCGCACCGTTCTCGTGGCTCGTGATCTGTGCAAGGGTTTCCTGTCCGGCCGGACTGTCACGGTCCTGGGCGCAGCCTTCAAGCCTGACACGGACGACATCCGGGACTCCCCTGCCTTGGACGTCGCGCTCCAGCTCGCTGCCGCGGGCGCCCACGTCACAGTGACCGATCCCAAAGCGATCAACAACGCCTGGATGCGCTACCCGCAGCTACGTTTCGAGGCTTCCACCAACCGTGCGCTCGAAGGTGCGGAACTCGTGCTGCTGCTCACTGAGTGGGACGAGTACCGCGACTTGTCACCCGCCGCCGTCGGAAAACTCGTACGACGCCGAATGGTGCTGGACGCGCGGAACGTCCTGGACGCTGCGGCATGGCGGGCGGAAGGTTGGACCGTCCGTGGACTCGGAACCGGATCCGTCAACGAGGTCGAGGAGACCGCCACCGACGTCACCCCGGCGGTCCTTCCGAGCAAAGCTGTCAACACGCGGCCATTCGTTGTGGGTTCGCCCGCCAAGGCCCGGTCAACACGGCGGTGACATTCGCTTGCCTACGGCGCTGCAAAGGTGCTGGCCAGGCCTGACGATCCGAAGCCCGGACCCCAACTAGGTGTTTTTGCGGATTTACACCTAGATGGACCTCTTCTTACACCTAGATCACGCTTGTTTACCCCTAGATAGGACCAAATCCGCCCCTTTCCACACCTAGACCCCCATTTTCACCGAGAGAATCTGAACTGTCGGCAGCCCTCGTAGGACAGGGCCGCTGCCTTCAGGACCAGCAACCCGCTGGCAACCATCTCTCAGAAAAAGGGGTAAAACGTGGAATCAACACTGACGAAGAGGACTGGCCTTCAGGCGGCGGCTGCAGCCGCTATCGCCGTGGTGGGTATCTTCGGGGCAAGCATGGCGGTTTCCTGGATCGCGGGATCCCTTGGCATCTCCGCCGCGGCCGCTTCCCAGATCATGCAGGCCATCGAAGTCGGAGGCTGGGCCCTCGTGGTGATCGGTGCGGTCTTTGGAGCCGGAATTACCGGTGCCTTGATCGCCACCGCCCGGGGCATTCTCTTCCGCATTGGTCGGGCGCAAGCGGTCGCCTAATCAATGCTTGTTAAAACAGCACGCGTGCTTGGGAGCATCCCTGGGTGGTTGCTCCCAAGCACGGGGTTGATCATGGCTGCCATAGCGTTCTTCGGCTACGCGGCAATGGATACCTCTTGGATCCGGGACGCCCGGGGCATGGGCGGAAGCCCGCTGTACGGCAAGGATTTCGTGCAAATCCTCACACGGAACGTAGGGGCGGCCCTGGTGCTCTATTCGGGCATCGCGACGCTCGGCCTTACCACTCTTGTTGGAGCCGGAATCCTTGCCCTTTATGTCGGCGCAACGGTCTCCCTCGGAGTGCATTCCGTGGGCGGCGGCAACCTCCTCGCCGACGTGATCTGGTACGTGCCGTTTGAATTCCTCGGCCTCGTCATGGCGGCAACGGCAGGCTTCCAGCCAACTGCCGGGCTCGTCCAGAGGCTCGCCTTCAAGCGCGAGCCCGCCACCGTCGCGTCTTTCATCCAGGACACCGCCCGTTCCTTGGGCACCCTTCTCATCGCCCTTGCCTTGATCGTCCTCGGTGCCGCCATCGAGGCCATCGTGATTCACCTGAAGACCTAAAGGGGAAGACTTCATGACCGGAACCGGCAACAATCAGGAATCCGAGACCGTAATCAACGTGGCAACCGTCGGGAAGCTGCGGCCTGAGCCATCACGCGGTTTGGAGCGGATCTCCACATCGCGCCTCCTCTGGATCGCGGCGTACATCGTCCTGATGGCATTGGTAGCCTTGCGGCTTCCCTTGACCAGGCAGCACCTCAGCACTCGCGTGCCGGAGGAGGTGAAATCCGAGCTTGGCGACGATCGCCTGCTGCAGCTTTCGATGACGGTCGGCACCGTGGTGTTCTTCCTTGTCTACGCAGTAATCATCGCCTTGTATTTCTCCCTGGCCTCCGTCCTGGACAAGCGGATAATCCCCGCAAAATGCCGGGTCGCCGGACGATTCAATATGGGTGCATTCTTTGTCATCGCCGTTCTCTCGACCATTCCGGTAAACCTCTTCAGCGTGGTTTTCGGTGTGGTTCAACCACGTGACGTCCCTGGGTACTGGGTCTATTTCCCGGCCATGGCGATTCTCGTCCTGGTCTTCTTCTTCCGACATTGGCGCCATTTCCCGGCGGGCAGGAAAGTCCTCGTGGTGCTGACGGCCATCGGCCTGGCATCCATCGTCGCCGTCGGCTAAGCCGTCCGAAACCATTTCCGAGCCAGAAAGTTCCGATGTTTACCCAGCTCTATAGCCTTCTCCTCCGGATCGTCGGCCTCCTTGCCGCCGTCCTCTCCGGAATATCCGCGACGCTCCTGTGGTCCGCCGCTCCCCCGGTGGGCCTGAGGAACATCGATCCGCTCGTCCTGCGGAATTCAATGGTCGCCGTCCTATTCATCTTCGGCGTGGCCGCTACCTTGATTGCGGCATTTAGTCCCGCCCGAAAATGGTTGCTGCTCAAAACGGTGGTCTTCGCGATCGCCGGATTTTCGAACGCGGCAGCCCTCGGCACGGGATCCGCGGTCCCGTTCCAGGGAACGACGTCGGTCATCGCCGTCGTTTGCGAGCTCGGTCTCGCGGTGCTCACCCTGGTGACCTTCATGGACTCCGTCCAGAAGAAGAATCCGCAAAGCAAGTTCTAAGCGCCGATGGACACAAAAACCTCAGTGCACGACGTCGAGCGGCAGCTTGGGAGCACAGCGAACGTGCGCAAACAGGAATGGAAGGCGGACTACCGGACCCTTCGGGATTTCCGGGCATTTGAGTTCGTCAATGCACTGCGCCTGCCGGTGACGCTAGACGGTTTCAAGGCAATCACCACCGTCGGGTCGTTTGCCGTGCTCGTGGTGGGCACACTCCTGCTCTTCTCAACCCTGTCGGTTCTCCGCGATGGGCCCCTTCGCGAGGACACGCAAGCCGTACTGAACTGGGGATTCCTTGGCCTTCTTTATGCCGGAACCGCGATCACGCTGGGTGACATCATTTCGAGCCGGCGCCTGTCCGTTTCGGGCTGCCCGCACGTGGAGCTCTTCAGGGCTTTGGACTTGCCTTTTCACCAGGTCGTCATCAGATACGGCCTTGTTCCTGTTTTCCGTCGGATCGGTCTACTGGCGTATTCGTGGGCGTGGTTCCTTGTGGTCTTCTTCGAGCAATCCGTTACGTTTGCCAGGCTCGCAGCTGCGTCAATCGCGGTACTGATTTTTGTCTCCAGCGCGTGCTTTTACGCCGTGGTCCATTTCGCCTCTGTTCCCGTCCGGCGGGTAGGCCTGCACTGGAAGTACTGCCTCATTGCCTTGGTTTTCGGGGTGATTCTCGGAATCGTCACCGGATTCCTCGCACCTCTCATCGGACCGCTTGATGGCCGTGATTTGGAAGGAATGTCCTTTCTTCCCTGGCTGACGGTGTTTGCTTTGCTCGCTGCCGGACTGCTTCTCGCGCTCGGCGTGCGGGGATGGCGACGACTCTCATACCTGCGCATTTCACTTCCCGCATCATCGAAGGGCCCTGCCGCCCGCCGGGGAAAACCAGGACTCGCACGTTTCGTCGTCACTGACATGGTCAGCAGCAAACAGGGCACGGTGGTCAGCACGATCGTCCTTGCCTGGCTTGCGGTCGTCGGGATCTTGCTCGGTGCCCGGGCCATCCTGCCTCTTCATTCGACTCTTGGCGAGGCGGAGCTGGCCAGGTCGTTTCTCGGGATCTCCGTGCTTTTGAGCCTCGCGGTCACGGAGCCGACGCTTCAGCGCATCGGTCCCACGGCAAAGCTCTATCACTACCGATTCGCGTGGGAGAACGGTTCCTCGGCGACCGCCATTGCCGCCAAACTGCTGGGAACTTACATCCTGTTGAGCGCCGTGATTGGCAGCTTTATCTTCTGGGCGGCGTACCTCGCGCTGGGTGTCCTAGCGCCCGGCGCTGTTCTGGCAAGCGTAATCGTCGCTGCGGCGGGCGTCGTCGCGGAGTCGATGTCTAGCCCGTCGGCAACTACTGACGGCACCAAATCCAACGACGTCATGGACGCTGTCCTCACTCTTTTGCTCGTCTCCCCCTGTTCTTTCACCCTTATCGTCAGCCCTGGATTTAGCACCTTTGTGTTGTTGGGCTATTCCGCCTTCTTGACCCTCGGAGCCGCCGTATGTTTGCGCCAACGCCTTTTGAGCCTTCGATCGAGATTGACTCTGTAACGGTGGGTTACCGGCAGGGCTTACCTGTCGTGGAAGGACTGAGCCTGAGCATGACGTCGCCCGGCCTGTACCGTGTGGCCGGCAGCAATGGCAGCGGCAAATCGACCTTCCTTGAGCTATTGAGCGGGTTCCTCCGGCCGTGGTCCGGGAGCGTCCGGCTTTGCGATATCGACGCCGGTTCCGCCGACGCGCGCCAAGTCCGCAGCGTCTGCCGAACGTCGCCCGCGCTGTTCCCGTCCATGACCGTTCACGATCACCTGGCCCTCGCGGCCAGGAGCCGTCGCGTCCGTCCAGAAGCCGGACTCGCCCGACTTGCACGTTACGGACTGGAAAGCTGGGCCGAGCAACCTGTTTCGATGCTGTCGACGGGCAACGTCAGGAAACTTTGGCTTTTGATGTGCACGGTGGCGGATACCCCGATTGTTGCCATGGACGAGCCCTTCAACGGGATGGATGTCCAAGGCATTGACGCCCTCATCGGCGAGTTGGACGAATGGGCGCGCAACAAGATCGTGGTTCTGGTCTCCCACACCGTTCCCGATGAACTCTCGATTACCCACTCCTTCCTCTTCAAGAAACCCGAGGCCGAGGCTCAGCCGGACGGTCAGGTCCACTAGGAGGCACCATGTACACCAACGAACCTTTGCGGGATGCGGTGGCCCTGGGGGCGGAAAGTCACTGGCATAGGCGGACAAACCGGTATCCGGGCTGTTCCTGCCCCGCATGGCGCTACCACCCGCGTTACCCGAAACCAACGGATCCCGCCTGCGGAGAACACGGAACCGCACAAGGGTGAAGCGAGTGCTTCGGATTAGGTGTTGCGGGCTGCAAAAAGGGCCTGAACACCTAATCCGCCGATTTCCACCACTCAATCGAACTGATATGGACACCTAATCGGCGGAGGCGCACCTACCGTATTCCTTAGTTTCAACGGGAAACTTGGAGAGGTATTTTGAAGTTGATCGCCATTGATGTCCGAAGCAAGTCAAATGATCCCGCCGTGCGGGCGTTCGTGGAATTCGTTGACGCCATGCACCACTGGGAGATGAAGAATTACTCAGTGATTGCGCCGCTGCTGGAATACCGCAGGCCCGCAGTGGATGAGTTGGAAGATGCCCGACGTGAACTTGCACGAATTTTCGAGCGGCACTTGGTGCGCGGCAGGGGTGACCGTCGGCGATTGGACTCAAACGGAATTGGTTATCCGCCAACCTACGACGCCGATCGTGATGTCATCCAGCTGGAGAAGTCCGTGCCCGGGGAAGTGACATTTCGTTATCTGCAAATGGTCCGGCCAAAGTCGAAGCTGAGGTTTATTGTCCGGAAAATGGCGGACGCCTGGCGCCTGGATCGCGGAGAGATCTATGACGCCAGGCGCTCGAAATGGCACCAATTCGTAATCTAAGGACAACATGCTCGAGGAATTTTAGATGACGTCGAGCAGAGGCGTGATATGGCCGTTCTCCCTGCTATTGCCGAGCTTTTTGGGATAGAGCTGGACGGTAGCGTCGCATTCGTCCCAAATCACGCCCGCTGAAGAGACGGCGCGTACTTGCAGCGCGTTGACGATCTCGCCGCGGTGAATGACGTCCTCTTCGCGGACAACATAGCTGAAGTGAAGTTCCGCGCTCTCTCCCGGTTCCAAGCTTCCCCTTCTGAGTTCCTCGGAATGGGGGCCGGTGTCGTAGCTGAGGTTCTCGAGGTTCGCGTTCGTGAAAGAACGCTCAATGAGGGAGACCCCGGTCAGGGTCTCCCTCGAATCGTTAAGCATCCACGCCGTGAAGGCGATGGTTTCACCTGTGGTAGCGGTGAAACGATCTGCGAAGTGGATGAGTGCGATTGACGGTTTGGCAGCGGCGTTCTGCGACCTACTCCTTTTCCCGCTAACTTGGGAAAGACCACGCTGGACAATCCATTCACGAATGCGTTCCATGGGTCTCCTGTTGAGTCGCATGCTCTGCCCCTTCCGGATCAGCCTCTTCGTTCCGTTTGCTTCGCCGGCTCGCCATCCGATCGGGGTCTGCTATGAACAAAGCAAAAAGGGCCAGGCCGCATCCGATCCCCACGATCATTCCGTTCCTGGATTGCAGGAATTCGGCGAGGTAGCCGAGCCCAACAACGTGCCAAACATACTTGCCTGCAGTCTTGACCTTGTAGGGCTCGGGATCGTCCTTCGAGTTGGCGTCTCCCTTGAGGGTGTATTCGTACGTGCCGGGTTCCGTCTCAACGGACTTCATCAAACGGTGCGTGACCAAACCCAGGTTCCGCGGCCGATCTACGGTGACAATCGTGCCATCCTTGATGTCGCCGGCCGGTGTCTGCGCTGTAAAGACCACAGCGCCCACCGGGATGGTGGGTTCCATGGAACCTGAAACGACCACGAGTGGCCGAACTCCGAAAAGGAGCGACACTCCAAAGGTCAGAATTGATGCGACGCCGATAATCGCCCCGATCGTCATGACGGTCGACCGGAACGCTGCGTAAATCCTCATTGCGGGATGGACGGGGTCCTTTGCTGCCGCAGTGTTGACCCAAGATGCGGTCTTGGCTCGACGCGTCCTTGTGGAGCGGGTTTCCCTCATTTCGCGTCTTTTCGCCTGCCCTGTTGCGTCGACTGGCATGCCTTCTTCTTCCCGCATGACGTCAGGAAGGGTCACGGCGCGGCTGATACAGCGTCGAAGCGAACAGATAATGCAGCTTGTCCGCCGTTGTAGTTTTCGACGCCCGGACCGTCGATGTACTTGATGGTCAGATTGAGCTTCTTCGCGGAGCCCGACGCTGCGGGAGTGAACTGTTCACCGTTGTTGAGGACGGCGCCCCACCTTGGCTCCATGACCCCCAAAGCGCCCTTGGCTTGGTCCCAGGTGACATCGGTGAAGATCACCTTGTTGGTCTCGTCGGTTGCAGTAAATCGAAGGAAAGGAAGGATGATCGGAACACCTGGCGCCACTCGGCCATCGCCGTTCCGCAAGACCACCTGAAAGCTCGTATCGGCTTTGAGGTTGTAGGTGTTGTTGAAGACCGGGATAGTGGTGGACACTGACTTGCCGGGCACCAGGTCGCTTGCACCGGCGACGGCCCAGTCAAAGCCGCCGTCCTTGTCTGCCTGTTCAACAGTTCCGTCGGCCCGCACAATCCCAATGTCGAACCGCGGCGACTCAACCAACGTGGCCCCGACGAAGTTCAGGCGGGCGAAGTCGGTTGACGTTGCTCCAGTAACGGCTACCGTCGCGGCCACGAGGACACCTGCAGTGAGGACCAGCTTCACCCGACCGGCTTTCCGTACGTCACCGAAGGTCTTGATTGGATTCTTCATCAACTTCCTCATAGCTTCACCATTCCGAGGTTCCAGGAGACCAGTCGGCTTGTGTTGATCTGACCGGTCGGCATACCTATCGAGCCCGCTGGGTCGTAGCCACGGCCCCAGAACGTTCCGTCTGTCTTTTGCCAGAGGTAGAAGCCTTGGCCTGAACCGTACTGAACGACATTCGTATCGATACGAGTTGGTATCTGCGGGAAGCGTCCGTAATCATCGCTCGCACCGTAGCCCCACAACTCTCCGGCGTTGTTCATCATGGCCACACCGGTAAAGCCGAACTGCATCGATGTGATGTTTGAGAGCGTTGGTGTAACGCCCGGCGTGGTCGCGTTGACTGTGGCGCGGCCGCCGATCCGCGTAGTGTTGCCACCCCAGCTCACCATTTGCCCATTTGACAGTAGCGCTCCGCCCATGTTGATACCGCCGTCGACGGCCACGATGTACGGGGCACCTGGCGCGACGTTGCGCTGGAACCACGGCGACAAGGGAGCCACTAGGCGAGGGCTGGCATCCGAGTTGAGGAGTCCCGATGGAAGGCTGTTCCCGCCAATGCCGCCCCAGTAATACACGTCCCCGTTCTCGAGGATGACGAAGAAGTTCGTGTAGGCACCCTTGAGGTAGATGGGTCGGTTTCCCGGCACGGCGGGATCGGGCATCCCCATGACCTGGCTCGCTCCGACTCCGGCATTGCCTCCGTACCCGGTCGGCGCGCCCCAATGCCAAATAGTGCCATCGCTCCTGATGCCCGCACCGGCGTATTCCGTGGATGAAATCGTGATGATTTTGTCCAGAATGGCACCGCCACCATTCCAGGCGGAGTTGATCCGAAGCTGCTTCGCGTTGTTGCCAGGCTTGGCGGCGTCGGTTCCGTCACGGAAGTCGTAGAAGCCCCAACCCCATACCGTGCCGTTCGCGTCAAGCGCGTTGGCGTTGTAAATCTGTCCAGTGACCTGTCGGACGGTGCCGTCAGGAATGCCGGCGACCTTCTGTGGTGCTTTGAACGGACCAGGATCCGGAGCGCCGGCATTAATGAAGTAGTCAGTGCGGCCCCAGACGTAAGCGTTTCCGTCGACGCCCACACCAAGGCCGGTGTCCACCATGCGTACGTTGCGAGCAAGGCCGACCATGAAAGGAGGCGCCGCTGCTGCGGGAACTGCCTCAGATCGTGCGTGGGTCTGGTCTTTGTAGGCAGCGCTTGTGGGTGCCACGGTCACGGCTGAGCCGAAGATCGCGCTGAGGCCGAACAAGCCGGTTGCGGCGAGGTACTCTCGGCGGCGAAGGAATGGAAGGTTACTCATGTGAGGAGCTCTTTCGACGAAGGACCACGACGCCAAGGCCGATGACAAGCAGCGCGACGGCCGCGATCGTTATGGGAAGCAGGTTATTCATGCCGGTATTGGCAAGATTTGGTCCTGAGTAGGGTGGTGCCGGGTTGACGTCGGGCTTGTCGAGGCTGGTGACGAAACGGAACTTAAGGTTGCCGCTGGCTCCCTGATATGAATTGCCGGCTTCCCTCGGCAAAGTCACCGAACCAACGAGGTCGTACGTCTTGCCAACCTGAAGTTCAGGCAGTTGCAACGATTTTCCAAGCATCTTTCCGACGGGAACCCGCTCGACAACCGTGCCGCCGTCAAGCGTTTTTACGCTGATTTCCATCGGCGTGGCCCCGGAGAAAAGGACGTCCGAAGACCCCGTGATCTCAAGCCCAAGCGGCAGCGCCGAATCGGCCGCATTGCTGACGGACATCTTCCAAGTCTGGGTCTCGCCGGGCGCGGGCGCGTCGATCGCGATGGATGTTGGGTTGGTGTTGATCAAGTCAGACGTGACGGCAGATGCTCCTGCGGACTGCAGGAGGACCAGCATTCCTGCTCCGATAAGGCCGATGAGCGCCCGGCCCTTGCGCAGTGCGATCATTTGCTTTCTCCATTGGTCAGTACGCCCAACTGGGTGAACTTGCCGGTTGCCGTTGACGCGCTGTTTTTGGCCAGAAGGACGGAAAGTTTGACGGAGTGTTCTTGTCCCGGAGCAACGTCCGTGAAACGCAAGGCCGCCTGGTTGACCTGCGTTGCTGTGGCATTCGCAATGGCTGGCGTCGTGGAGCCGTCCAGGTAGACAGTAAAGAGAAGGCCGCCGAAAAGGTCGTTGGCCTGGGGATCGGGATCGTACAGCGAAACTGTGAGGTCGCCGATGATGCCTGGCTGACGGTTTACTACGGTGGTGTCGAATTGGACCGCTTTGGTCTCGGAGAATTCCGTGCCTGAGGTAAGCGGTAGCACGACGGCTGTCGCCTTGGAATCAGCATCGCGAAGGACCCCGCCGGCGTCTTTTACTGCGATATCGAACTTGTTGGGATTTCCGATGCCGGAATTCGCGGCGCCAGTCCCGAGGTTGACCACAGCAAAGTCAGTGTACGCAGCGGCGGTAATGCCCAGGCCGCAAGCCAGCGTGACGGCTCCTACCGCGAGTGCGACGCGTTTACGTCCAGTTGCCTTGAATCGACTCGTCATCACAGGTTCACCGCTTCAAAATTGAACTGGATATCGGTCGAAGCCTGCTGCCAGCGGTTGTCCACGGTTGAGGGCATCTCGATCCTGACGTCCAGCACTTTGTGTTCTCCAGCCTTGATCGGATCCGGCCAACTGATGCTTGTCAGGCGGTCGGCCGGGACACGATCAAGAAGGACCGTGCCTCCATCGGCCACGGTGAAGACAAGCTGGTCAAAAAGTTCGAGGTACGTCCCAGTGACTGGGTCTTTGGCATCGTGGCGCGGTTGAGGGTCCAGGATCCTGAGGCTCAGAAGCCCGGAAAGACGAGGGCTGTTGTTTTTAGCCGCGATCCGCAGGTCCACGGCGCTTCCGGGGGCCATGAGGTAACCGCTGTTATCACTGGTCAAAGACACCCTGTAAGCATTTGGATTGCCTTGGACCCAGTCGGCGTCGCCGGGTAGCCAGGTGCGGTCAACTTTTCCTGCCGTGACGATGTCGAAAGCGTTCCGGGAACCGTCAAGCTTGACGTCGACGTCGGCGTAGTCCGTAAATGTGGCGGCTGTGATGAGAGCGCCCGCGGCAACCAGGGACCCGGTTGCAAGCGCTATCCGCATTCGACCGCGGGGTTTTGTCCTCATACTTTTTCTGTCCTTCGTGGATCCAGCTCTCGGCCTGCTCAGGCAAGCGGTGTTGCTGGTGGAGGCTCGAGAGGAGCCTCCACCAGCCGTTCATGTACTACGGCTTGACGGAAGTCGCGTCGAAGTGTGCCTGAACGTAGGAAACGAGGCCCTGCATCGCGTTGTTGGCCGCCGGGCTGCCTTGGTCCGGAAGGGTGACGCTCACGCCGAGGACTCCCGAACCGCCCTTGGCGAAGGTACCCAAGTTCAGGGCATCCACGGACGACTTCGGTACGTTGGTAACGAGCGCAGTGCCGTCAAGCGTCACGGTGTAGCGGAGTGCAGCGTCCAGAGCGGGGCTGGAGGTGTAACCGGCCCGGTCCTTGAGCGAGAAGGTGATTGCTGCGCTGAGCTCCGGGCTTTCGTTGCGGAACGGGATGTTGACCGAAACGGTGTCGCCCGGGGTGATCAGGTCAGCACCCGGAATCTTGATGTTCACGCCATTCGCGCTGTTGGCTTCCTGCCAGGTTCCCGCCACCGGCAGGCCACTCGAGTCCGTACCGACAACCTGGATGTTGAATCGGTTGTTTCCGCCGAAGCCGGAATCAGCCGCGCCATTGCCGAAGTTGAGGTTGGCGAAGTCCGTGAACGAGGCCGCGGTCAGCAGTGCGGTCACACCCAGGAGTGCGCCTCCTGCCAGGAATGTGCGCTTGCGGCCCGAGCTAAGGTTTGTCTTCAAAATGGTTCCTTTCACGATATGCCGGCCCGTTGCCGGCAGGTTCGAGGGGCAGTGCATCGGCAAAGGAACTGGAGCGTTTCCCCCATATGACGCCGTGCAACCATGAGGAGACTATGTTCGGCGAGGACCCGTTGAGTGGTGGTTCAACCCCTTTTGAGTGGTAAAAACGCCCCCACTAGTGTCGCGTTTCTGAAGTAGTTAAGCGGTTGGCTTTTGCGAGGATTTGTTCGGGGGTTTTGGTCCAGACGAACGGGTGGCATCGGTCGTTCCAGCCGGTGATGAATTGGCGGATTTTCTGGTTGAGGTCTTTGACGCTTGTGAAGACGCCGCGCCGGATGGCCTGCCGGTCGATGATGCCGAACCAGACTTCGACGAGATTCAGCCAGGATCCCGAGGTAGGAGTGAAGTGGACGGTGAAGCGGGGATGGGCCGCAAGCCATGCCTTGACTTCGGGGGTCTTGTGCGTGGCGTAGTTGTCCATGATCAGGTGCAGTTCCTTTCCGGGATACGTGCGGTCAATCTGGCGCAGGAAGGACAGGAACTCCTGGCGCCGGTGCCGGGGCTTCACCGCAGCCGTGACCTGGCCGGTGGCCGTTTCGAGTGCCGCGAACAGCGTAGTGGTGCCGTGGCGGGTGTAGTCGTGCGTGCGCCGCTCGATCTGGTGCGGCTGCATCGGCAGCATCGGGGCCGTGCGGTCCAATGCCTGAATCTGGCTTTTTTCGTCAACGCAGAGCACCACGGCGTTCTCCGGCGGTGCCAGGTACAGGCCCACAACGTCGGTGACCTTCGCGACGAGTTCCGGATCGGTGGAGAACTTGAACGTCCCGCTCCTCCAGGGCTGCACCCCATACTCCCGCCAGGCCCGGGCCACCGTGGCGTTCCCGATGCCCAGATGCCCGGCCAGCAGACGCGAGGACCAGTGCGTGACACCATACTTCTTCGGCGGCGCCACCAGCGTCGCCGCCACGATGTCCCGGTGATCCACCCGCCGCGGACGCCCCGGGCGGTCCTGATCATGCAGTCCGGCAATCCCTGCGGACTCGTACCGGCTGCGCCACCCTATGACCGTCGTCCGTGTCGCCCCGACACGCTCGGCGATCACGGTGTTCGACAGACCCTCCGCGGCCAGCAGCACGATCCGCGCCCGCTGGGCGAGTCCCGCCCGTCCCGCCGAGGACCTGGACAGGCGATTCAACGCCTCAAAATCACCATCACGAAGACCCAGGGCAGCAGCAGGACGATTGGCCATAACCAATCCTCCCAAACACCTAAACGTCTAGCTATTAACGACACGCGACACTAGGTGGTGAGAGGGCCCCACTCACAGATCAGGGTTTGTTCGCACACCTACGAACCTGCATCAACGGAAGGGCAACGAATCACGGACGAGTTCGAACAGGGCACTTCGAGTCGGGCTGCCCGTCTTCCGAAGTGCGTTGGAAATGTGGTTCTCGACGGTCCTGATGCTGAGCCCTAGGTGCTCCGCGATTTCCGGATTTGTGCGATGGCCGGCTAAGGCAGCTACCTCAATTTCGCGGACAGTCAGCGGTGAGTAGCTGCCCGAATTGAAGGCCAGAGGCTCAACGGACGACGGAAAACGGGCGGAAAACAATAGATAGGCACGTTCCATGGCAGCCGCGCCAATGGAGTCGTCGACGAAGGCGTACCGTTTGAAGGCTCCCCGAAGGAGCATCCGGACGTGGTAGAGATCGGCGTCGGGCTTGTATTTCTTAAGGAGCGCGTCGAGCGATTGGTGGTCTTCCTTCACGACCGTGGCGGCAATTTCCAGCAGTTGTTCGTGAGCGGTGATTGAGTGGTCCCGAAGGGCTTCTCGAAGGAGGTCCAGCGTTTTGCGCCCAGGCAGCAAGCAGGTCAGAAACAGGGCTGATTGCGCGGCTTCAAGCACGTAGCCTCGCTGCAGTTGCCCCTTGACCAGGTACGCGGCCTGCCGATCGAAGACGGCGGGAACGAGCGGCCGTCCCGCGACCAGGTTGTAAACGCCCTTTCCCATTCCGGGCAGCGGACCGGCTTCTTCAGTTTGGCGTCGTGCCTGGGTAGCCAGCGTAATGGTGGGCTCGATTGTGGACGCAGCTGTCCTGAGTCCCGCAAGCCTGAGCATTGCGTCGTACAGGGAGTCCATCAGGAAGCCCGGCCGCCCCATGGCAAAGACGCTGCCCATCAAGTAGTCGGCCTCGTCCAAATAGCCGCCATAGGAAAGGGCATGGGCGGCTACATAGGTGCTTGACACCACTCCGAATTGATCGAGGTCGCGCCGCGCCTCCGCACGTTTGTCGAGGGCCAGGACGACTGCGTCCTCGAATCTGCCCAGACTGAACATGGCCATTCCCCGAATGAATGGTTCGATTCCGGGGTTTATCCCTGGATCACGCGAAGATTCGACGGCGGCGAGCGCTCCGGTGGGATTGAATCGGTAGAGCTCCAGAATTGCTTGGACGCTTGCGATGACACTGCTTCCAGGCCTGCGCTCGTGGAGTCGCTCAAGCACCTGGTCAAGGTCCTGCGGCATCCTGTCATAGGAGGCGTTAATGAATAGTTCAAAGGCATCAGCTTCCGCCGAGCGTCGGGGATGCTCCTTCGCGAAGCTCCTAAGCACCGCGGCTGCATGGTCCAGGCCTTTACCGGAGTAAATAGCCCAAAGTGCTTTTGAGATCGCGAAGAACAAGAGTTCGCCCGAGTCACCATCTGCCGTGGGCGTGCTCGTCAGGACCTGCTCAATCCGCGATGCATCAATCGGGGAACCCCAATAGACCCGCAGCAAGGCGGCAGCATTCGATACCGATCTGTCCGCATCCCACAATTCGAAGCGGTGCCGTTCCAAAATGGCGGTTTGTTCGTGAAAGTGACGAGCGGTGGCTGCGTCCCCCGAGCTCCGTTCCACACGGAGTGCGGCCAGGACGCGCGTCAGTGAATCACCGGAGCTTGCGCTTGCGTTGGATTCCTGCGGCTCGGCACTGAGGGTGCGCGTGATTCGGTTGGCCAGCACGCGTCGCGTAGTGAGCATCCGCTCGCCCCGGAAGTAGTCGGAGATGACCGGAGGCGTGATGGCTAGTGAGATGTCGTTGTGCCCGCTATCGATCACGGAAATGAAGCCGCGCTGTTCCAGCCGGTCCAGGACATCCGGTTTGATGACCTGTTGAAGGACATCGATTGAGGCAGTCCCCGCTATCGCCATGGTCTGAAGCCCTGTGAGTTCATCGGCTTCGAGTCCTTCAAGCAGGGACTCAACGGTGCTGTGAAGGTGTTCGTTCCACAAGGTGTCGTTGGTCATATGCCACTGACCATCCCTGCGGGCAAGGAGTCCGCTCAGGGCCGCTGTCTCCGCGATACGGACTATGAGCCGCGGGTTCCCGGCGGACTTTGCAAGGACCCGCGCTGTGGCGTCTGCGTCCGCCGGGGTGCCAAGGACTTCGGTCATGAGCTCGTTGACTTGCTCATACCGCAATGGGTTCAGGTGCACTCTGGCTTCCGGACCGAGCCCGAGGAGGGGAACTCGACCCTTGGTGTAAAGGGACGACTCGGTCATGGTGACGATCATCGGACGCCGCGTTCGTCGCCGGACAGCATCAAGGACAGCGATGGACTCGGGGTCTACGTATTCGAGATCGTCCACGACGAGGACACGTTCTCCCGGCTTGGTCAGGCGACTGGCCAGGACATCGGCCACGCCGAGCACTCCCAATTGGCCAACGCGAATTTCCTGGCCCAGGCTGTGAATTCCGCCGAAAGGCACTCTTCGATGTGAGCGCAGTCCGGAAATCGAATATACGGTGACGCCACCTTTTTCGAACTCGGCGATGACTTTCTGCGTTACGGTGGTGCGTCCGCCTCCAGGAGCCGCAACTATTCGAACCGCCATTCCGCGAGCGATGTATTCCAGTGTTCGCCGAACTTCCTGTTCGAACACGATCCAACTTCCTTCGATGGGCTAAACCAGCAGTCCCCGGACCCTGGGTGGTGCCATGTCCAGACGATTCGACTGAGTCCCGCCCAATACCGAGCGTTGGCGGACGGATATCCAAAGCGATGCCGCAGATTCCCCCAGGGCCCGCACACGGACCTCTTCCACGGGGAACTGTAAGAGGTCTTTTCGGGCTCCACAGGCGTAAATGGCCAATCTAGGTGTGCCCGGGCATGCGTCTAGGTGTGCTGACGTGGGGTTTTGCTTGCCGTCTAGGTGTGCGGATGAGCCAACTAGGTGTATTTCCCGAAAAACACCTAGTTGGGGTTGGGGCGGGGGAAGAAGCAATCCTCGAGTGGATCCGGGTGGGCGGTCTCATGCTTCGACGCTACGGGGACCGAGTGCCGGGCTCCAGGTCTGACTTCTTGCATGTGGATATTTGTTCGAATCTATTTTTATTAACTAGAACATAGATTCGAATCAGCATGCACGGGGCGAACAGTCAACGGACCACTGCAAGTATGTGGATAACACTTCCGCCTGCGGGATTCCGGGTGCTGCGATCTGCGGTGTTTGCATCAAAATAAAATATTCATGGGGGCAATAAATGAATACACCTGCGCCAAAAAACCGGGTCAAAAAAGCGTTTCAAGGATTTCCAAGAACGCGCAAGGATATGTTCCGGATTTTCGCCGTCATTGCATCAGGGTCCGTGGCGATCTCGCTGGCTGCTTGTGGCGGAGCCGGCACAGCACACACCAACGCGGCCGCTGTGCAATCGACTTCGGCGTCCGCATCGCCGACACCCACTCCTTCGGCTACACCAACACCGACAGCACCGAAATCAACATCCTGCGTAACTGAAAACGCAACGGAGAGCTACCCTCCGAAGGAGTTTGTGTGCACGAAGACCGATGCTGGCGCTTTGGTTTGGATGGAACGGTCCGAGTCGAAGAAGGTCACCGATGCACGAGCGGCCGCGCAAGCCGCTGCGGCAAAGGCAGCGGCAGATAAAGCGGCGGCGGACAAGGCAGCAGCAGACAGGGCGGCGGCAGAACAGGCCGCAGCGGCAAAGGCGGCGGCAGATGCCGCGGCTGCGCAAGCGGCCGCTCAGGCAGCCGCGCAAGCCGCTGCGGCACAAGCTGCCCAAGAAGCCGCCGCACGAGCTGCTGCACAGCAGGCGGCCGCACCGCCGTCGTCGGTCTACTACGCGAACTGCACAGCTGCACGAGCTGCCGGGGCGGCACCTATCTATCGAGGTCAGCCGGGCTATCGGGCCGCTTTGGATAGGGATAACGACGGCATAGCCTGCGAATAGCAGGAAAGACAAAAGCAGGGCCGGTTCAAACGAACCGGCCCTGCTTTTGTGTAATCCGAAGCTTAGAGAGCCTGGATGTTTACTGCCTGGGGACCCTTGGGGCCCTGCTCGACGTCGAAGGAAACCTTCTGGTTCTCTTCGAGGGAGCGGTAGCCCGAGGAGTTGATTGCGGAGTAGTGAGCGAAAACGTCCTGGCTGCCATCTTCGGGGGAGATGAAGCCGAAGCCCTTTTCAGCGTTGAACCACTTGACGATACCTGTAGCCATTTTTTCAGTTTCCTTACTGAAGGTGGAGGTTTGCCCCGACTGTCGGGCCTCCGTTGTGGGGTGTTCTCCACCGTTACTTCAGAAGGTCGCGGTTGATGAACCGCGGGAACTGCCTGAACTACCAAATGCCAAACACAACAACAGCCACAATCATACAGGGGTGTGGGCTTTTGGCTAGTGTTTGCTCAAATTCTTCATCGACCATCTCCGAATTGCTCCACCGTGAGTGCTCCGATTGCCACGGGGCCCAGATGACCACGATCCCGCACCGGGAGCTTCGCAACAACGGCAGCAAGATTCTCGAACGCGTCAAGAATGGCGAAACCATCGACGTCACTAACAACGGGGAATAGCGGCAACGCGCATGCCGCCATCCGCGTCGCCCTTCGAGCGGGCCCTGTTGTCGGGCGGAGTGCACCCTGCCGCAAGCAGCCCGGTTGGTTTCACGCTCGTGCCGCGCATCAAGAGTGAAATGAGCACCTCGGAGATGCTGGCCGAATTGCGCGACGAATACCTCTCCGCCGCGGCAGCAGGCGGACACAGTCTCGTCGCGTGCATGCTTCTCTACACCGAACTACATTGCGCTGCGCGTCGTCGCGGACTCGAAGCTGGGCCGGTCAATACCGTGCTGGGCGGAATCAACCTTGTGGACGTTATGCGTTCGGACCTGATGTCCGCGCCGGCGTCACCGTCCTGTCGCCCACAAACTAGCCGCTTCTCCCCGACCCGGGACCGATCTAAGCGGGGTACAGTTCTGCCATGGAGCCGATTCGGGTCATTCTTCTTCCGGGGAGCGTGCTTCCCGCCCAACCCGCCTATGGCGCGCTGATCGAAGCGCTGGGGCCCGACGTCGACGCCGTCGCGAAGGACCTCGAACTGTACGACGGCGATGCGCCGCCGCCGGGATGGAGCCTGGACACCGAGGTCGACGGCGTCCTCCGCGAGGCGGATTCGCGGGGCTGGGATACTTTCCATTTGCTCGGGTATTCCGGCGGCGGTGCCGCGGCGCTTGCTTTCGCCGCCAAACACCCCGAGCGATTGCGCAGCCTCACGCTCTTGGAGGCCGCCTGGGCGGGTAGTTGGGACTGGAGCTCTGCGCACGCCGAGCTCTGGCAACAATACGAAGCGCTCGAGACTCTTCCCCCCGCCCAGTTCATGGTGGCCTTCATGAGGTTGGGTGTAAAGCCCGACGTCGTCCTTCCACCGCCGCCTGAAGGAGAGCCGCCGCCGTGGATGGCCAAGCGTCCGGCAGGAATCAGTGCGTTTCTGAACGACTTCAAGGTCTACAACCTCGACCGCGCGCAGTTGGCGGCGTTTGTGCGACCGGTCTTTTTCGTCCTCGGCGGGCTCAGCAATCCGGATGACTATGGCGAGGTCGCGGAGAGGCTGTCTACGGTGTTTCCGGATTTCCGACTCGAGGTCTTTCCGGACCGCCACCACTTCGATCCTCCGCACAGGATCGAACCCGATCGGCTAGCGGCAATGCTGCGTGAGCACTGGGAACGATCGGGCGTTTTGTAGCATCGCCAACTCGCCGCTCTTGCGAAGGCGCGGAACCGGGGTATCGAGGACGCCTAACTCGGCAAGGTGAGGATCTCGGCGCCGTCGTCCGTGACCGCGATGGTGTGCTCACTGTGCGCAGTCAGGCAGCCTGTGGCGCTTCGAAGGGTCCAGCCGTCGGGATCGGTGATGAGCAGGGCAGTGTCCGCCATGACCCACGGCTCCAAGGCCAGCAAAAGCCCGGGCTGGAGTTCATAGCCACGGCCCGGCCGCCCGGTGTTTGGGATATGCGGGTCCTGGTGCATCGTTGATCCGACGCCATGACCTCCAAACTCCGTGTTGATGGGATAGCCTGCGTCACTCAGGACCGAGCCTATGGCGTAGGAGATATCACCGATGCGGGCACCGGGGCCGGCAACGGCTATTCCCGCCTGGAGCGCACGCTCGGTCGCGTTGATCATCGCGACGCTCTCCAACGGCTTTGAGTCACCGACAATGAAGCTGATCGCGGAGTCCGCAACGACTCCGTCCTTGGAGACTGCGAGGTCGAGCGTGAGCAGGTCGCCGTCGACGAGCTTGTAGTCGTGCGGTAGTCCGTGAAGCACGGCGTCGTTAACGGAAGTGCAGATGTAATGCCCGAACGGTCCGCGTCCGAATGACGGCGCGTAGTCCACATAGCAGGACACCCCGCCGGCGTCGACGATCATTTCCCGCGCCCAGCGGTCGATGTCCAGGAGATTGGTTCCAGCTTCGACGCGGCCCTTCAGCGTGTACAGGACGTCAGCAACAAGGGCACCCGCTGCCCTTGCGCGGCGCAACTCGGCAGGGTTCAAGATCTCGATCATGCGGCGCCTCTTCCATGCGCTTCGAATAGCTCTCCCGGCAATACTATTCCGACGATCGCGGCAATCGCCGGTGGGCCCGCACGAGAATCATCGCCGCAGCCGCCGCTGCCGCCAGGAACGAAAGGGAACCGACCGTCAGGAAGTACTTTTCGGTCAAAGTCATGCTTGTGAGTTCAAGGTAGTCGTCGTAGGGGATGCGACCGAGCTTCGAATCGTGGCGTGAGTATCGCACGGCGTATCCCAGAAAAGTGATTGCCGATAGGCCCGCGCCGAGAACCGCGACGATTACGCAAATGGTGAACATCGTCTTCGCGGTCGAAGCCATCATGTTGTTGTCTCCACCTTCGCCGTTGCGGACCCTGTTGTCCGTGTAAGAAGGTTAGGGCCATCGACCGCGCGTGAGTGGTGAATTGACGAAAGTTGAGTGGCGAAACCGCCCCCATTAGGTGGAGCGATCCCGCCAGCCCAGAGCTCACGTCTTGTCCTTGCAACGCACTGTCCTATGCGGCCTCCCAGGCGAATCCGTCGGGATCCGTGAACGGGCCGGCCGGGCTGCCGATCGCGATCCGGTGCGATCCGCCGCCGTCGGGAGTTACACCGGCGTCCTTGGCGAGGGCACGGCGGGCGTATAGGCCCAACTGAACCGGGCTGGACGGCATGTTGAATTCGACGTACTTACCGAAGCTCTTTCCAACGGTGAGTCCGCGGTCGACGTAGAACTTCTTGCTTGCCGTCACGTCAGCGGCTGCCACGAGGAGGACGAGTTTTTCGATCTCGCGTGTGGCTGGCCCTGTGTCTTTTTTGGCTGACGTCGCGACTTTCCAGATCGCGCCGTCCGGGGCCTGCACCACGCCGCCGTAGCCCCACAGAGATTTCTGGACAGGTCTAAGTGTGGTGGCTCCGGCCGCTACGGCGGAGTCGATCAGGCTGCTGACCGTAGAGGGTTGTGAAACGACGAGCGAAAGGGTGTATCCGCGGAATCCGTTGGTCGCGGCGTTGGCCGCGCGAACGCGCACGAGTTCGCCCAATCCGAAGGCGGCATCATAGAAATCGGCGGCCGCCGCGGGGTCCGGAACTTCGAGGGTGACTGAATCGATGGAGGTCATGTCAGATCCTTCAATAGATGTTGATGGGTTCGTACTTTTGACTCTAGGCACGGGCCACTTTGATCGCTTCTCCGATCCTGACCGATCCGTTCCCTCCTTGAATTGCCAGGCGTAAGGTTCTGCCAAAGCGCCGAAGATTGACCTGGTGCCGGCGAGCAGGAGAAGGGATCAGCCATGGAAACTGAACCGCTAGGGGACGGACCATCGGGCAATCCCCTGGACATCAATACGGTGGTTGTCGGTGGCGGCCAAGCGGGACTGGCCGCTAGCTACTTCCTCAGCAGGGCCGGCGTCGGGCACGTCATCTTTGACAAGCGGGCCGCGCTGGGCGGCGCGTGGCAGGACCGTTGGGACGCGTTCGTCCTGAACACGCCGAATCTCGCGCTGAATATGCCGGGACTCCCGTATTCGGGGACGGAACCTGATGCGTTTATGGCGCGCGACGACGTCGTGGACTACTTCCGCGAGTATGCGCGGCGGATCGATGCACCGGTCAGGACCGGAACGGACGTGACCCGGGTGTCGGCGTCGGACGGCAGTTTCAATGTTGAGACGTCGGACGGAACCTGGCGCGCACGGAATGTGGTGTTGGCGACCGGCGGGTTTCAGATGCCGAAGATTCCACCGGTCGCCTCGGACCTTCCTCGGGATATCGTGCAGCTGCACACGGACCAGTACCGCAATCCAGCGCAGCTGCCCGGTGGCGCGGTACTGGTTGTCGGGACCGGGCAGTCGGGTGTCCAGATCGCCGAGGAGCTGCTCGCGGCCGGGCGGCAGGTTCACCTAGCGGTGTCGACGTGTCCGGAGGCGCCGCGCCGCTACCGCGGGCGCGACACACTCTATTGGGTTCTGCAGACCGGCCTCCACGGCCCCGAATACGGAGTCAACGCCCTGAGGGTCCAGCAATTGCCCTCCCCCGCGGCCCGCTTCGGCTGCAACCCGCTGTTGTCCGGTTCCGACGGCGGCCACGACATCCGCCTCCGCGAGCTGGGCCGCAGCGGCATGCGTCTGCACGGTCGCTTGGAAGCAGCCGACGACGGCGAACTCGTCTTCACGGACGATCTCGCCGACCGCTTGGCAACAGTCGAATCGGGCTTCAGCCAACGCATGCAACGTGCGCTCGACGCATATATCGCCGCCGCGGGAATCGACGCTCCACCCGCGGAGGTGCGAGCCACGGATGACTGGCTGCCGGAGGAGCCGGCCCGGCTCGACTTGGCGTCGGAAAACATCAGCTCGGTTCTTTGGGCGACGGGCTACCGGTTGGACCTCAACTTTGTTGACCTTCCCGTCCTGGACCAGTGGAGCTATCCGCGCCACGAACGCGGCGTCACCGAGCATCCGGGATTGTTCGTGGTGGGCCTGCCGTGGTTGACGGGCCACTACTCCGCGCTCATCGGAGGTGTGGGCGTGGATGCCGAGTACGTTGCGGCGTGCGTGGCGGGGCGGTGAAGGACTGGGGCTGAACTGGCCGGGATCCCGTGGGCACGCTGTCGAGCCGAAAGCCCCGCCTTGTCCAACAAGCCCGTACAACTTGCTACGCTGGATTTTTCCCCCCAAGACCACAAAGCGAGGCATATCGTGCACGAGGACGCCGTCCGGTTCCTGTCCCAGCCGGTGGAGGCGCAGCCCGGCTCACCGCTTCGAGTGGTCGTTTACTCACGGATCGCCGAAGCCATCCGCAACAACTTGCTGCACCCCGGCTCCATGCTTCCCACCGAAACAGAACTCGGCACGGACATGAAGGTCAGCCGCACGGTGGTGCGGGAAGCCCTGATGTTGCTTGAGGAAGACGGTCTCATCCGGGCTCGGCGCGGCGTCGGGCGTTTCGTCTCGGATACCCTGCCCCGCATCGGTATCGAACGCATCCGACCATTCGAGGAAGTCCTCGGTGGCCCCGGGAAAAAGGTGGAAATCAAGCGGACCCAGATGGTGAAGCAGCCCGCGTCCGAGTTCGCGGCCCCGGGCGTCGGCGTTAAGCCTGGCGAGGATTGCTGGTTGTGGGAGTCCGTGCTGATCAGGGACGGCGAGCCGATCGCGCAACTGCAGGAAAACATCTCCGCCCTCCCTGTCAGCTTTGCCGGCGGTCCCGCCGCGCCGTTGGAAATCGACGACGACGGCGGCACCACCTTGCTTGCCGCGCTCAACAAAGCGGCGGGCCGCAGCCTGGGGCCGGGTGAGTGCCAGATCAGCCTGAGCCAGGTAGGCCCGAGCCGCGCCAAGTTGTTGGACCTGCGCGCCTCGGACCCCGTCCTTGTCCTGACGCAATACGTCCGGCACGCAAACCGGCCTTTCTACCTGGCCAAATGCCTCATCGCCGACCGCGCCGGGCACCTCTCGGTGATGCAGACGCTCCAGTCCTAAGCCCCCAGGCGGTCAGGCGACGGACGCAGCCAACCCGAGATCCGCCGTCGTACTCTCAGCCGAAAACGACAGCAGCGTCTCCACGAGGTGCGGCGCGAAGTCGTCGGCGAGGGACAGCACAACGCGGCAGTGTGCGCCGGGCTGTTCCGGGTAGTCCATGTACAGTCCGCGCAGTTCGCAGATGGTTTGGCCGCGGCCGGGACCGGAAGTGGTGTCGACGTCGACGCGCACCACGGGTGCGACCGCCGCGGAAACGGCACCGACGGCGAGCGCCGCGGCAAGGGGGTCGTGCATGGCGGAGCAAGCGCGGCCGTAGATGCCCTCATAGAAGCGGAAGTAGTAGCCGAGCATCTCCCCCAGCGCTAGCGGGACGGCCTCGGTCGAAGCGAGGAGTTCTTGCCTGTGGCTCTCCTCCAGGACGTTGGCCATGGTGACGTCGAGCGGCACGAGGGTGATCTTCCAGTCCGCGGATAGCACGAGAGCGGCGGCTTCGGGGTCGTTGGCGATATTCGCTTCAGCTACGCGGGTGATGTTTCCGGGGGCCAAGGCAGCCCCGCCCATGATGGTGATTTCGTCCACCAAGCCCGGCAGCTCGGGGTCGAGGCGCAGGGCTTCGGCGATGTTCGTCAAAGGCCCAATGGCCAGGACCTTCAGCGTGCCGGGGTGCTCGTGCGCGAGCCGGACCAGCATCTCCGGCGCGGTTTCGGGCGCGAGTGCGGCAGCCGCCGTCGCGAGCGAAACCTCTCCGATCCCGTTGGTGCCGTGCACGTGCGGCGCTCCGCCATGGAAGGATCCAGCGAGGGGGTCATGCGCGCCGAGCGCGACAGGGATGTGTGCGTGGCCGGCGAGTTGGAGGAGGTCGAGGGTGTTTCGGGCTCCGACGGCGGCGCTGACGTTACCGCTGACGCTGCCGATTCCGCGCACGTCGGCATGTGGCGAGGCGAGCAGGTAGGCGAGGGCGAGGGCGTCGTCGATTCCGGTATCGCAGTCGAGATAGAACGGCGCGGGCGTGGTCATGGTTCTCATTTCGGTAGGTGAGTGGGATTAGAGGGTTTCGCCCTTGGGGGCGGCGACGAAGAGGCTGACGATGAACGCGACGGCGGTGATCGCCACCGAGATCCAGAGGGCTGTGGCGTAACCGGCTGAGGTCGCTTGGGCGGCGAACGGCGCAACGATCACGACGCCGAGACTCGCCCCGATGCCGAAGCCCGCACCGTTGATGCCCGGCAAGGCAGCCGGTGCCTCCTTCGGCGAAAGGAGCACCGAGAGTCCGTTGATGGCGGTGAGGAAGAATCCGTTGTAGAAGATGCCGAGGGATGCGACGGCGACCATCACCGCGATCTGGTTGCTGGAGAACGCGGCGGCGACGATCGCGCTGGCGAGGCTGAGTGCGGTGCCGGCGCGAAGGGTCTTGATCCAGCCGCGGCGGTCGGCGAGCCAGCCGGCGAGCGGGGCGGCGAAGACGCCGATAAGCGCGGCCGGGGTGAGGAACAAGAGTGCGGAGAGCGATGCGCTGAGTCCGAAGCCGTGGTGGTTGTCCTGGCTGAGCAGCACCACGGTGAAGTTGATGATCGCGAAGATGCCCGCGAGGGTGAGGACCGTGGTGGCGATGACGGGCCAGACTTGCCGCGAGCGCAGGTGGTGGACCGCGATGAGCGGGTTGCGGCGTCGCTTCTCGATCATCCAGAAGGCAGCGAAGGATGCGATAGTTCCCGCGAGCAGGGCGAGGGTGCTCGGCGCGGTCCATCCGGCGGCCGAGCCGTCGGACACGAAGTAGGTGATGAAGACGAGGAACACCGAGAGCGATCCTGCTCCCCACCAGTCCATCGCGCCGCGGATCCCCCGCGGCTTGCCCTTGGGAACGGTCTTGAGGATGCAGCCCGCGGCGATGATGGTGAGTATCAGGACGACGACGAAGATAGAGCGGAAGCCGAGGGTTTCGGACATGAGTCCGCCGAAGTAGCCGTCAACTCCGCCGATCCCACCGTTGATGGCGGCGATGATGCCCACCGAGGTGCCGAAGACGTGGGGCTGGAGGTTTTCGCTGAGCACGATGTAGGCGAGGGCGAAGACAGCGCTGGAGACGCCCTGAAGGAATCGTCCCGCGATGAGGACGGGCAGGGTGGGTGCCGCGATGCACAGAATGGTGCCGACGCCCATGATCGCGAGCACCAGCAGGAGCGCGGTGCGGCGTCCAATGAAGTCGCTCCACCTGCCGATCACTGGACCTGCGATGGCCCCGGCGAGGAAGAACATGGACTGGACCGGGGCGGCACTGTCCGCACCTAACCCGAAGCTCTCGGCGATGTGTGGCAAAGCCGGGGTGACCATGCTCGCGTTGAGCTGGAAGGACAGCACGCCGAGAAGCAGCGCGGAAATAAGCATCGCCGCGCGGCGGCCGCCGAGTTTGTTTTCGGCTGTTTCGGCTGATTCGCCGGTGACCGTTTCGCCGACGACGGCGGGTGGCGGCGTTGTTGTGACGCTTGCTGGGGTGTTCACATCAAACTCCTTTGTTCTGCAGGCACGTCCTGCCGTTGGGATGTGAGTTGTTATACAACCATGTATGACACACAAGTACAACCATCCCGTACACTATTTCCTCATCAGCCCTCTTTCGTTAGGACTTCCCATGAGCACTCGACTTCCTGCCGTCACCGTGGTCGGCAGCATCAACCTCGACATCATCGCCACCACGGACAGGCTGCCCACGGCCGGGGAAACCATCGGCAGCGGCGTTCTAAGCCAGCAACCCGGCGGCAAGGGGGCGAACCAGGCGGTCGCTGCCGCGCGGCTTGGTGGAACTGCCCGGATGATCGGGGCCGTTGGCTCTGATTCCCAAGGCGGCGTGATGCTCTCGGCGCTGTCGTCTGCGGGGGTGGACGTTTCGGAGGTTGCGGTGCTGGATGGCGCCGCGACCGGCACGGCGCTGATCGTGGTGGATCACGACGGCGAGAACCAGATTGTCGTGTGCCCGGGGGCTAACTCGGGGTTTGCCTTGGATGGCGTTTCTTTTGCTCCTGAGGAGACCGTGCTGTGCCAGCTCGAGGTCGGGCTGCCCGTAGTGCTGGAGGTTGCGCGTCGCGCTTCGGGTTTCTTCGTGCTGAACGCGGCGCCTGCAATGGACCTTCCGGCGGAACTGCTGGAACGGTGCGACCTGGTGATCGTCAATGAGACCGAGTATGAGCTGATTCCCGCTCTTTCGGGGGCGAAGTTAGTGGCGGTGACATATGGTGCTGCCGGCTCGGCGATGTTTGAGCACGGTGTCCGTGTTGCTGAGGCGCCTTCGGTTTCAGTGACCGTGGCGAATACGATCGGCGCGGGCGATGCGTTCTGCGCTGGTTTGGTGTTGGCGTTGCGGTCGGGGCTTTCTTATGGGGATGCGCTGGCTGTGGCCAATCTGGTTGGCGCCGATGCCGTGGCGAATCCGTCGTCCCAGCCGAAGTTGGGTTCGTTGGATTCGTATGTTGAGCGCGTGGTTTCGGCTGGGGTTGGGCTGGCTGTGGCCAATCTGGTTGGCGCCGATGCCGTGGCGAATCCGTCGTCCCAGCCGAAGTTGGGTTCGTTGGATTCGTATGTTGAGCGCGTGGTTTCGGCTGGGGTTGGGCTGTGAACTTGGTTTTCAGGCGCGCTTCGGCGGCCGATTTCCCGGAGGTTCGGAGGATCACCCGGGAGGCATATGTGCAGGCGGGGCACTTCACGGCCGACCACCCTTACATGGGTGTCTTGGACGATGTGGAACACCGGGCGGAGCACGCGGAGGTGTGGGTGGCCGAGTCTGCCGGCGCAGTGGTGGCCGCTGTGACATTGACCTTCACCGGCCAGCCATACAGCGAGATCGCGCTGGACAATGAGCTCGAGTTTCGGATGCTGGCGGTGGATCCTGCCTTGCAGGGCTCGGGCGTCGGCCGGGCCGTGGTTCGATCCATCATTGAGCATGCTCAGCGGTTGCCTGGAATTCGTGCGATCAGCCTGACGAGCGCGACGTTCATGGAACGGGCGCATTCGCTTTATCGGTCTCTTGGTTTCCGGCGGGCGCCGGAGCGCGATTGGTATGTGCCGGGCGAGGACGTGTTGCTGTGGGTGTTCCGTTTGGAGTTGGAGGGGCTGATAGCCCGAGCCACCTCCTCAAATAGCCGACGGCGAATGAAGGCTGAGCAGAGGGACACCCCAACTAGGTGTTTAAGCTCTTTTGCACCTAGACAGACGTAATTTCACACCTAGATTGGCTGTTTTCACACCTAGATCCGACAATCTCACACCCAGCCGGAGACTGCTGGCCGTATTTTTCAATTGGGTTCGGACGACAGATTAGACCGCGACGCCCGACCCGATAGCGAATGTCGTCACAGCGATTGGGGAGAGATATGAGAATGTTCGCGAACCATCTGGGGAACGAAATGAAGTTCAGAGGAAAGCTGTTATTGACCGCAATGCTCGTCGCAGCGGGGCTTGTCTTATCTGCACTTCCTTCCGCGGCAGCCGAAATGCCTTCGGATCAATCGGCTAGAGCACTGGACGCATTGGATCGAGCCGTCAAAAATACGGAGATCCCACACCAAAACTCACGCGCGAGCTCGTCGGCGCGGTCGTCTGTCGAAGCCGGGCACAATGTCGACTCGAAGTCGGCTGTGCGCGCAATTCGAATCGTTGATCGAGGAGCGGAAGTCGATCTGCCGGGGGGCACATTGCAGGTCCGTTTCCACGACGATTCGGTTCAGAAAGCTGATGCCAGCAGGGGACCCCTGACCGTATTCGGGTCGAAGTCTTCGGACTACAACTACGCCACAGGTTCCACGGGCGGTCGACTCGCGGGATACACGATCATCAACTCTGCTAAGAAGAGCAGCTTCGGCTACGAACTTCTTGTCAACGGAGCTCCAGCCATCCTCGAATCGCGGAGCAATGGTAGTGTCGCGGTCTATTCCAACGACGGCACACTGGTTAATGTGATACTCCCGCCTTGGGCTGTAGATGCCACCGGCAAGGATCTGCCGACGTCCTACTCAGTCAATGGAAACATTCTCCAACAGGACATCAATTTGCGAGGAGCGGCATTCCCAGTAGTCGCCGACCCGCGGACGGCCTGCGACGCCTGGTTCTGCACTGTCGAATTCAATAAGTCCGAAACCAAGACCATTGCGGACAATGGATGGCAAGCAACGGGCGTCGTCTCCCTCGGTTGCGGACTGCTGACTCCGGGGATGGCCGTGCTTTGCGGGGCAATCGGGGGTGCCCTGACAATCGCTGCGTCACAAGCTCACAACCAGGGCGATTGCGTAGGAATCCGAACGTATCGATGGACCAGCCAGATATCCTTCCCTGTCATTTACAATGGCAGCAATTGCAGGTAACGGCGCAGGAGCCACCAAATGATCTCTGCGGAACAAACCCGCCAAGTCATGCTTCACGGCTGGAGCGGTTTGCTGACTCTTGCGATAGCGCTCTTGGGCATCGTCATGATTATCGTCGACCCCGTTCGAGTGCTGCTCGGTCCACTTTGGACCGCATATCCGGTCATCGCATTCGGATACATCTTTCTTGGTGTCCCTGCAATTCACCGTTACCGGTCAGGAAAAGCCCGCGAAAACGGATCTCTCTAGACCCTGGAGTCTGAACGGCTCGTGGTCGGATCCGCGCAACGACAATCCAGTCGTTGTGTGGACCGACCCCGAGCCCCTCCAGCGCAAGTCTCGCGGCATGGATCGCTCACCACCCCTGTCCGCAACGCCCACGCGCACGGTCCCCAGACGCTGGCCGCACGCATCCTCACGTCGTATGCTGCATGCAGTCCCAGGCTTTCGATCCCCTACTCCGGAGCAGGCACGTGCAGATACCCAAACCGTCCGACGCCGACAAAGCTCACTTCCGCGCAGTGGTGCCGGACAACCCCGAGGTGGTGGTCAAGCCGATGTTCGGAAACCTCGGCGCCTTCGTGAACGGCAACATGTTCGCCGGATTGTTCGGTCCGATGATCGGCGTCAGGCTCTCCGACGCCGATCGGGAGTCACTCGAAGCCAACCACCAAACTCTTCCCTTCGGCCCGGAAGGGCGGCCCATGGGCGGCTACGTCGGACTGCCCGAAACCTGGAACGCCGACGAAGAGCAAACGGCCGAATGGGTGGACAAGGCTTTCGCCTACGTAGCCACCCTTCCGCCAAAAGCCGCGAAACCGCGTTCGCCGAAGAAATAACCGCAACCCCGGCGCGAGCTGGGTGGTAAGCCACTCAGCGCCTGCCGGGGATAGGCGGTTTGCTTAGCGCCGTCCTGCTTGGAGGCCCGCTCGTGCCATCGCGTCTGCGTAGGAGCGGCCCATTTCGATCAGCCATTCGGTCTGGCGTTCCTTGGACCCGGCGAAGGCACGCCCGTGGAGCGAACGGGCCTTGTAGACCTTCAAGCCGCGCCGCCAGATCAGCGGATTGTCGGTCTTGAGGAGCATCTGCGCGAGGCGGTTGGCTTCCGTTCCGTGCGCGACGATCGCCGAGGCGCGCGGGACGAGCCTGAGGAAGCCGATGAGCGGCTTGAGGCCGGCGTTGACCTGCTCGGGAGTCAGTTTTCCGTTCGCCTCGCCTGGGGTGAACCACGGGTGGGTGTTCCACGGCATCATCCACTCCGGGCGCAGGCCGAGCTGGAACTGCAGGCCCAGGAGCCGGGTGGCGGCAACGTCGTCGCCGGCCCAGACAACTCCGCGCGGAGAGGCCTCTCCGGTGTTGGAGAACAGGGAAACAATCCGGCACTCCTCCACGGAGTGCATCGGATCGACATACGGGACCTCGAAGCCCGGACGGAGCTTGCGGAGGAAGTCCACGTGCTCGTTGACCGGCGCTATGTGAGGGGCAAAGAAGGGGCTGTCCGGAACCGCAGGAACCGTTTCTTCCGCAGGAGCCTGGGCTTCTTCCGTGGAAACCGATTCGGCACTGACGGGCTCGACGGCGGCGGGTTCGACGACGGTCACAGTCGCCTTTTCGCGCGCGGGAGTTGCAGCGACGGCCGGTTCTTCGACAGCGGTGCGCTCGACGACGGCGGCGGGCGCGGTTTCCACGACGGCGGCGGGGGCCTCGGCCGCCGGAGCGGCGGCGGGCACTACCCGGCGGGTAATGACCGGGCTGGCCTTCGGCAGCGACTTTGCCGTGGCCTTTTTCGTCGCTGTTGCCTTGGCGGAAGCTACCTTAACAGCGTCCTTCTTGGCCGGAGCCTTCTTTTCGGCCTTGGCAGGGGCGTCGAAGTCGTCCTCGTCGTCAAAAAGACCATCGAAGAGCTTGTCGAGTTCGTCATAGCCACTGTCGTAGTCGTCGTCCAGCTCGGGGCCGCGCCCGAAGCCTTCCTCATAACGCGAGTCGAGCTCGCTGCGGTAATCCTGGTCGTAGTCTTCGAAATAGTCCGGTTCGGCCAATGCGGTCATGAGGGCTGGGGGTCTCCTCGGGTCGGGCAGGGGCCGGTACCGGGCGCGTCGACGCACGTCCGTTCCGGACCAATTGATGGGGAGGCTCTCCGGTTTGCCGACGAGCCTTTAGATCTTAGCAAGCCCGAGATGGCTTGCTGTCCATCCGCCGTTCATGTTCGACCGAATATGGCGTGCGCTAGGGCTCGAAGGGGCCACGATGCGTCGAATATCACCTGCAGGCCCTGCCGAGGGTTTCGCCCAGGAAACGCGGGAAGGTGGGTGGAAGGGACGAAGGAGTCCATTCCACCCGCCTGGATTGGGGTTATGTCACCGCTCAGACATGGATGACGAATTGCGCAAGAGCCGCGGCTGCCACGAAACTCGCAGAGAACGTGATTGTCGCCACAACTACTGTGCGCCAGTTCAGGGTCTTTAGCGCGTTGACATCGCGCCCCACATTCATGCCGAGCAGGGCAATCGATCCGAGGCCTACGTACAGGGCGTCGAGGTTGTGGGTGAGGGAAACGATCGCGCCGCTGAAAGGAAGGATCGGCGCCGTCGCCAAGGTTGCGAGGGCGAGGACCCATACGCTCGACGGCACGGCGGGGATGTACTTCGCGAGGACGAAGGCCAGGGCGGTCAGGAGGCCGAGGATCACCACTCCAACTACGTCGTTAAGGCTGGTGGACTTGGTGCCTAGGGCGTTGAGGACTACTCCGGTGGCGATGCTTGCTGCGAACGCGATGATCCACGTCGAAGGCTTCGTACGTACCTCGGGGTCCTGGATCACCGCCGAAACGTCTACCGTACCGCTATCCTTGCGCCCGCGAAGGTTCGCCGAAACGACCTTTCCGTACCGGTCAAGGCGCTTGCCGTCGTCGTTACGCCGGAAGAGGCGCGACCAGAACTTGTAGAGCCTCAGGGCCATAGGCAATGAAAGGAAGGCGCCGGCGTAGAAACCCACGAGGTTCGTCACGAGGTTGGAGAGGGCCGCGAGCGCCATGATTTCCGGCGCTTGCCCCGGATGGAGGATGGAGAGGGCCGCTACGCCGCCGAGCATCATCGATCCCGAGCCGAGCCCCAAGCCGAGGGCCAGGGCGAGCGGGTCGAAGATGCCCATCCCGCCGAGCAGCCCGGCCAGCAGGGAGATGAAGACCGCGCCGAAGACGCTGCCGAGCAGCCAAACCGAGAACACGCCGCGGTAGACCGGCGACTTCACACCGAAGCGCTGCAGCGCGTAGGCCAGGTAGGATTCACGGTCGATCGCCCAAGTGGCCCCGATTGCCGTCCGGCCCATGCCGAGTGCGACGCCGACGGGCAGGGCGATGATGACGGTACCGAAGATGTGGCCTACTTCCTGAAGCAGGATGGCCGGGCCGAGTGCCGTCAGTTTGGCGAGGGAGGGCCCCACCTGGGTGCCGAGGGCCGCCAGGAACATCACGATGCTGACATTGAGCAAGACAGAGGCCACCGCGCGGCTTTGGCCGGACATCGGCCGTACTTTCTGCACCCCAATGACCGCACCGATCAGCACTGCCCACAAGACCGGCATGAGGACGATCGCGGCGTTGCCGAGCGGAATCTTGTGGGTGCCGGCCAGGATGGCGACGGCGCAGATACCGGTGGACAACAGGATCATTGATCCCCATTGCCGCGCCGTCGGGGTGAAGAGGCGGGTCGCGCCGTCGTCGACCTTTGCTACCGGCGCATCCACCTCCGGAGTGGTTGTGGATCGGTTCTTCATTGTTCTGCACCCTTCGTGTGCTGAAGAGGCGTTGGGCGGATTCGCCTGCGCCATTTGGTATACCAAAAATGGTAAGCTCGATCACATCGCAATGCAATACATGTCACAGAAGTCGCATGAAATCTCTGGAGATCGTGGGCATCGTCGCCCATGGTCGCCGCCGAGCAAGAACTGCGGCTAGTTAACCTGGGATACCAAATATGGAGGATTCATGATTACCCAACTTTCTGCCCGGTACGTCCTTGGCTATGACGGGACCCGGCACGTGCTGCATAAGGACGGGCACGTCGTGATGCGGGACGACGAGGTGATCTACGTCGGCACCGCCTACGCGGGTCCCGTGGACGAGCGCCGGGATTTCGGACAGAGCCTGATCGCGCCTGGCCTCATCGATCTCGATGCCTTGGCGGACATCGACCACATGATCTTCGATTCCTGGCCCACGGAAGAGACCGCTCCGGGACTGCAATGGTCCGAGGACTACTTCACCCACCGCCGTCGGGATGTCTTCACCGCGGCGCAACGCCAGATCGTGCGCAAATTCGCCTTGGCGCAGCTGGCATTGCACGGTGTGACCACCTACATGCCGATCGCCTCGGAGATCCACAGCTCGTGGGCTGAACCCTTCGAAGAATTGCAGGGGATGGCACAGTCCAGCATCGAACTCGGCTTGCGCGGCTTCCTGGGGCCGGCCTACCGCTCGGGGATCAATGTCACAGACGACGACGGCGGCCGCGTGGTCCTCTTCGACGAGGACGAGGGACGCAAGGGACTCGCCGACGCCGTCCGGTTCCTCGATTACGCCGAGGAACTCGGGCACCCGTTGCTGACCGGTGTCCTGCTCCCCTGCCGGATCGAGACGCTCTCGGACGACCTGATGCGCCGGACCGCCGAGCTGGCCACCGAACGCGACGTCTTGGTGCGCCTGCATTGCCTCCAGCAGCCCAACGAAGACGGCTTACTCCTCAAGCTCACCGGACGCACGGTCCTGGAGCAGCTGGCGGATTCCGGATTGCTGGAGACCCGGCTCCTGATCCCGCATGGGATCGTGATCGACGGCACGGACCCGTCGTCGAGCGCTGAAGGCGGGCCATTGGAGGTACTGGCCCGGTATGGCGTCAGCGTGATCCACTGTCCCCTCACGTCGTTCCACTACTCAGGCATGCTCAAGTCCTTCGACGCCTTCGCAGCCGCCGGGGTGAACATGTGCCTGGGCACGGATTCGTTCCCGCCGGACCTGATCAAGGGTATCGACGTCGGCACGCACCTCGCGCGCATCGCGGAAGGCCGCCGGGACGCCGGCTCGGTATCAGCGTTCTTCGACGCCGCCACGCTGGGCGGTGCCAAGGCTTTGGGCCGCGACGACTTGGGACGCTTGTGCCCGGGCGCACAAGCGGACATCATGGTCGCGTCGCTGGGCGACTTCCGCGACGGCGTCGTGGAAGATCCCCTCCGCACGCTCATCCTTAACGGTTCGGCTCGCAACGTCACGGATACTTACGTCGCGGGTCGCCCTGTGGTTGTTGACGGCTCGCTTCCGGGCATCGATCTCGACGAAATACGCGCCGAGGGACAACGGCTTTTCGGGCAGATGGTCGAAGCCTACGGGGAACGTGACTACCGGCGGCGCGAAGCCTCCGAGTTGTTCCCGCCGGTGTACGTGGCGGCGCAGGTCACGGAGACGGCGAACGTGTAGCGTCAGTCCTGGCAGAGGCAGAACGGATGGCCGGCCGGGTCGAGGAACACCCTGAATGACGTTCCCGGCTGGTATTCGTGCTTGGTAGCCCCGAGTTCGAGCACGGCGGCCTCGGCGGTGTCGAGGTCGTCCACCGAGACGTCGAGGTGCATCTGTTGCGGGACGTCCTGGCCTGGCCATTGCGGGGGCGTGAAGGATTCGACCTTCTGAAAGGCGAGCGAATCCCCGTATTCGGCACGAACGGACCACCAGTCGTCGTCGTTCCGCTCGACTTTCCACTCGAGGAGGGCGCTGTAGAACTCGGCAAGGGTCTTGGGGTCGGGACAATCGAGCACCACGACCGGGAAGCGTGCGATAGCCATGGGCCCCACTCTAGGACCGTTTGATGAGGATCGCATCAGCTTGTCCGGTAGCGCGTGGCAAGCTCGGGGCTCTGCGCGCCGAAAGCGGCGAGGTCTGCTTGGAACACTGCGTCGAGGAGCCGGGTGTTCTCGACGCCCGGGGCGCAGACGGTTTCGCCGAGTTCCAGGCCGCGTATGCTGGCGGTGACGACGTCGGCGGCGCTCATCCGCGGAATCATGCTCAGGTCCATGCCTTGGCGTTCGTGGAATTCCGTGGCCACGACGCCCGGGCAAACCACCTGCACCGTGATTCCGGTGCCTTCCAGCTCGGCGCTGAGGGTCTGGGACATCGCGACGAGGTAGGCCAGGGATCCGCCGTAGACTGCGCGGCGGGGCATCTGGGAGTGCGGGGCGGGGCCGCCGAAGGAGATCATGCCGGCCACGTTGATGATGGTTCCCTCGCCCCGGTCCTGCATGCCCGGGATCGCGGCGCGGCTGAGCATGGTGGGAGCGAGGACCTTGACGTTGACGAGTTCCGTGGCTTTGTCCGCCGGGAGCTCGGCGAGAGGCATGTAGTGTGCCACGCCTGCGTTGTTCACGAGCATGCTCACTGGTTCGGTAGCGCAGATCTGCGCTACCGAGTCGATCCCTGCGGGCGTGGACAAATCGGCGGCCACGGATCGGATCTTGGTTTCAGGGTGGGATTGGGCGAATTGTTCCAGGCGCTCCTGTCGTCGGCCCACGATCACCAGGTCGTAACCGTCGGCGGCAAGTCGCTCGGCAAATGCCCAGCCGATTCCGGAGGTGGCTCCCGTGATAAGTGCAAGCTTGCTCACTGTTGTTCCTTCCGTATGCGGCCATGGCAACACTCCCACGCAACCACGCGCTGACGGTGCTGTCCAGCGTCGGTCCGGGCTTGGAGCCTCCTCCCGCGCCGGAATCCCTATGCGAAGCTCCGGGCTCTCAGCGTGTGGGAAGGGGCGTGGGAGTCGGCGCCGGAAGCTCGGCGATGTTTCTGTAGATCTTGGAGTTGGCCGTGGTGTGCCCGTGGTCGTCGGTGACGTATACCTCGATGGCGAAGGTGCTGTCGTCGTGGTCCAGGGTGAACGCAATTGTGGGGTTTTTGACGGTTATTGTGCCTTGCGAGACGATTCGGCCGTACCTCTGCTCGGGAACGCTGAGGTCCGCGCCGTGCTGCGCCGGGTCGCGGATGAAATATCGGACGGTGTAGGGCCCTGAGGGTAGTGACCGCATGATCGGGTAGAAGGTGAAGTCCCTCGTGCCGGTGCTCGGATACACCGTCGCATGCCACTGGTAGCTGGCGATGTCGGGGGTAAGAGCGTCGTTGAGGTCGCGGATGCCGGTGCGGTTCGTTTCGGCGTCATAGCTGCGGTTGGCGTCAAAGCTGCGGCTGTGTCCGAGGCCTTTGGCGACAGGTCCGAGACCGAAACCGAGGCTTAGGCCAAGCCCGATCGAGACCACCGGGAGGATAATCGCCCACATGCGCGCGCGGTGCCGCAGGCCTGTTCGCATGGCCTCCCGATGCATCGAGAGCGTGTACGGTACGACGCCTGTGGGTATGGCTCTTGAGTACGGGCTGTAGCCCGCCCGCGCCCAGGCCTCGATGTACGCGGCGCGCGGTGGCAGAGGAGCTTGTGTCCCTCCGGCAGGGTTCCAGTAGGACAGGAATGGTAGCGGCAGGTCCCGGAGTCGGTCGTATGCGTCCTTGGTGGTGAAGGTGGGCACCATGCGGTACTGAACTCCCCCGCGGGCGTAGTGCTGGTGGAGGTAGGCGTGGAAGTCTTCAAGCTGCGTGCGGTCGACCCTGACGCGGACGACGAATGCCCTCGTGACGATTGCTTCGAATTTGGTGAGCGTGACCCACTCCCCCGCATACCAAAGCAGGACGGCACCTGAGATAGCCGAGATTATTGACCCCGCCAGGATGAGTCCCTCGACCCAAGCCGGGATGATCGTGCTGTCGCTATCGTTGACAACGATCGAGGCGGCAACCGCTGCAACCGCCATCACCACCAGGCCGGCACCGAGGACAGCACCGGCCCAGCGCGGCATCCGCAATGCGCGAATCTGGACTGGCAGATCGTCCTCGCGAAAGAGATCCCCGGAATTCGGAACGAACATCGCTACCCCCAACGTTCAGTGGGAAAGGCCCCGAGCACGATGCTGTCATAATCCGCTCCGTCTGGAACGTCGATTGACGAATCTTGGGCAATTCTTAGACAAAACCTTGCACTGTCACGCGGTGTCCGGCAGTTAACCTCGCGAATCGGGTTGCGAAGTATGTTGGGGGACATGAAGCTCGCTGGACTTCTCAGCCAAAGTCTTCTCCCGACGCCATACCAGCCCACCAATGGCGGCCGCGGCACTCGCCGTGACAACCTCCGTCCACCATGGCCACTGTGTATCCGAACCCGATGCCAAAGCCATAAGGATCAGCAGAGTCAGAGCTCCGGTTGTGGTGGCAGCAATGGCTTTCTCAAAGCCGGGTCGAACTGTGACCAGCCGAACGACGCCAAGGGTGAAGACCACAATGATGAAACCTGACGGGGCACCTACGAACGCACCGCCAAGTCCGCCGAGTACCAACAATCCCGGGCCGCTGGTCGCGCTCAAAGAAACAATCACCAACACATACGCGCACCCAAATCCGGCACCAAAGATCAGCCCTCGGGACATTAATCTATTCATCGTTTCCTTAGTGCGGGGCGACATTACGGGATTCAACAAGCTGGATCCACGGTAGGGCAGCCGACCGATTCATTCAGACCTTGGTGCTCAACAGACGGACAACGAGATCAGACTGAATCGCCGGCGGATCGCGACGTCCGCAAGGCATCATGCTTCACCCAACTATTGACGAGGACGATATCGACGACGGCGTCAACGGCAGCGACGGCGAGAAAGATCCATCCGGGCGCGCCCGTGGCGAAAACCCAGATTCCGACTGCCACCAAAACCGCAGCCATCGCGTAGTTATAGATGCGACGTCCCGGTGTTGCTCTACGCGCTTCCGCCATTTCGAGCATATATTTCAGCATGATGTTCCTCCGGGCCTACCGACAGTATCCGCCGGCTGCTGCGGTGGCGGAACCTTCGTCGCAGCCGGAGTTGGCACCGTTCAGCTACTACTTCAAGAGGAGCCCAGGCGCAGATGCAGCCCGCCAGCGAGTTTTCTCCCTAGGCGGTGCCGCTGAATCCGCCCGTTACCCCCCCCCCGGGCGGGTGCGACTAACCAACCGGAAGCATGTCTCCGCTGGACACCGTTGCAGACAACAGCGGTATCGCCGGGGACTACATTCGTCCGAGCAAGCGCTCAAGGGTGTCCGCAACCATTGACAGGTCCGCCCCAGGCTGAAGGACCAAGGCCCCAAGACGGAAGCGCTCCTGATAACCGGACCGAAAGATTACGGTAGGCATGCGCTCTTTGCGCCAGTCCGTCTCTGGCCCCATTCCGCGTGGCAGACTTGGTGCAACTATCAGGCCTGTCGTGACGATTCGACGATGATAGGGACTCGAGTCACCCCCACTTTCCTGTATTAGGGCGTCTTTGTACATATGAATGGAGGCGACCGCATCGTTCAGCTCCGACTCGACCCTATATTTCGTATCAAGGACAATGATCTGCCCCGATGACATACCGTCCCCCTGAATTTCCAGAACGATATCAGGAATCATATGCCGCGAGTACGATCCCAGGCCACTCTCACTTTGCCAGGTCTCTCTGTAGACCGGCTTGAATCGCAGAACACTGCCTTGAAAAACAACAGAGCTGGCCGTTAGAGAAAACGTAAGGGTATTTTGTTCCAGAGCGTCCCGGAACATGGAGCTGGCATCCAATGCTGGATCAATCGTTCCTGCTGCCCTCGCGAGCCGGAGGGCGACCCAAGTCTCATATAGCCGAAACGTTTCTCGCAAAGGAATCTTTGTGAACTCCCCATCTACACTATTCACGCCAGAATGTATGTCACGATAGAGACGATATAGTGATCGATAGGGTTCTACACGCTCGTAGACATGCGAATAACCCCAGCGCCCATGAATAGGCTCAACATTAGCAAAAATAGGCAGGTCTAAAAGCCCAGTAAGCTGCCTTGCCGCGAACCTACAGCGGCGAGCCAGCACGGCCTCGCCTTGCCCCACCTCCCGGTACTCGAGGTTGCGAATCGCACGCCGAAGCAGGCGGATAGTGTATTTGATAAGGCCCAGAATCTCTTGATGCTCTCGCTGACGTACACCGGGAATAGTGCGAGTTTGGTCCACCCGACGTGGGAGCAGGCCTCCGTTAGCAGCAACAAGACGCGCAACCCGATGGGGTAGATTTTGCTTGACGTGCTGATCAATTGGTACTCCGTGCCGCCGGCTACGGTTCCATTCAGCAATGCTCAAGGCTCGAGCATCCCTAAGGGCAACCAAGCGAGTTGCTCTTCCCAGACGCTTGGTGTGGCTAGAGTCGAGTTCGAGGACCAGCGTTCTAAGGAGACCGGTCGACTCCGTTAGAAACTCCACCTGAGCAATGGGGAGAACACGTTTGCCCCGAGTCAAGCCGGTGTGGAGTCCGGACGTGGACGCCAGGGAACGAGTGTCGTCCATGATGTCCTTCAGCATCAACCGAAAGTCCTTGCGAACGAGTTTGGATTGAGCCGGATCAACAGTTACTCGCACGGACTCAGGTTCGGCCCTAAGGCCTAGAATTTCTACGTCAGCAAAACCGGCATTGAAGCCAACGGGCCATTCAAACCAAATTTCCCGCTCTGAGCTAACATCACGGCTTAATAACACGCCATTAACCCTGAGCGATATGTCGTAAGGTCGACCGATATCCCCATTTAAGTACCACCAGTACGTGCGGTTTTCCGTTATCGATCCTTCTTTCCCCTCGATCACGTGGGGCCAAGCCTGAGCAATCGATGGGGCGGATGATGATTTGGTGGTGTGAAGTAATAAATTCCAATCTGCCATCATCGATACTTGAAGAAATCAAGTTGATCCAGGTCGGACTTCATTAACATGACTCGTTTTTGAGATAAAGTTCGGCCATCGAGAAGCTGTATCAGATCCAACAGCATTCGAGAACACTCCTCACCACCCCGAAGCTTTGGAAGGATCTTCTGATCAATCTGATAGTCGAGCGCATCGATTGTCGCGCCACTCTTCTTCGCACTCAACAGATAGAGCGCGATTTCCCTGACAGTTCGGTTTCCAAAATGAAGTTGGAAAGGGGCAAGTAGGGCTCCGAGGGCAGCTAGGTATTCAACTACCTGATCCGTTAGCACTTCAGCCAATGCCGGCTCGGTTTCACGTAGCCATTCTGAGAAAGATTTGACGTCGACGTAGCTCAAATCTTGAGAGTTGGCCCGGTCAAGGACCATTCCGCTGAAGGGCAGCACGCTTTCGTCATCATTTACGGTCCCAATAAGGTACAGGTTTTTCGGCCACGGGATCTCTGGAGGGACACCGGGAATGGTTTCTGAGCCAACTGAATGAAACCTAATGGCACCTTCAATCTCCATGGCACTAAGCAAGGAGGCGAAGTAATGTTCTACCTGCGCCCTATTCATTTCGTCCAACAGAACGAAAACTGGCTGCATAGGGTCTGAGTGAGCGAGTAGCAAAGCATCCAGGAAGGCGGTTCGTCGGTAACCAGCCGGGTCGAGAACATCCTGATGGCCCAGGAGAAATGTGGGATCAGTCCATTGAGGCTCAACGGCAACAACTATGAAGCGGTCGTGATTCTCCGCCAAGCTGTCCGCACCCAACACTGCGTATGCATAGCACTTGGCTAAACGAGACTTGCCCGTTCCAGAAATTCCACGCAAAATAACAAAATGTTTGTCATAGTTGTGGGTCAGATTCAGATGAAAGGCCTCCAACGTGGCGTTGCTGTAATGGCCGCCTAGTGAGCGTGTTCGTTGCGTCACCTCACGGATGGACAACTGCTCTGGACGCGGAACAGCCTGGATTACAGCACCATCGCTTTCGAGTCTCAGTATTTTCTCTGGTGCATTGAAGTCCCGACGAAGGCGATTAACAATGTCCACTTCTGCGGGCGAAAGCCTACCGCTCCTTTCCACGTCCGCATAAACAATTTCGTCGACGGGTACTGGCTCACCGTACTCCCCGGTCTCAAGTTCGGGATCAATGCGGTCACGCTCCTGCATCACCGTGGCGTAAAAACCAGTCCGGTGCAGCAAGAACCTTGTGTTGTTAGTTGCCGGCTCTTTCCCCGGCTGGGCGCGAGCATCAAGCACGCTCAGACGGTGCTCTAAGGTAGCCAAGTTCTCACCGCTGAACACGAGGGCGACGTAAAGCTCTGTGTCTTTGTCACCAGGGAGAAGCAGCTTGGCCGCGAACGCCCATGGGCGCGCTTCTTGCACTGCCGTTTTAAAACGGCTCCGAGTCCGGAGATTCGGAATGCCTACTTTGAACCCGTCCATGAGAAACCGCGCACTATTGGCAGATCCCAGACTCGGCTCCGCCTGGATTATTACTCCAGGATGCCTCTGCTCCAGCCTGTGTGAAAATTCGTCCCACGTACTCAAGAAGCCCTCACAGCCTCCAACGACGACAAGGCTTCCCCGATGCCTCGTGACATCGACTTCGCCAAGGCAAAAGCGACAAGCGGCGCAACAGCGTTCCCAATCTGACGAAACGCCGGATTCATTGTGCCGCAGAACTGAAATCCGTCGGGAAAGCTCTGAAGTCGAGCTGCCTCACGAACGGTAATCGTACGAGCTTGGCTAGAGTCGTAGTGTATGTGTGAGTACGTATCCTTTCCCAGATGGGCCATCAGTGTCCTGGCTGGAGCATTCGGCTCCATTTTTCGCCACTTGTTTGGAAACTTTGACGGATCATATGGAGGAACAAATTCCCTGAGCCGCGCCGGATCTGCTCCCCCAGCTTCCCAGAGCGATGTTGCCAAGGCGTGCGCCTCCGGGTATTGGTCTCCGGGCTTCATCTGCGCGAAGAGTCTCAGATCTCGTTCGCCTAGAGATCTCGTAACGTGATCAAATACCACGCCCTTGTTGTCAAATTTGGGCCAAGTACGCATTGCTGTTGCAAAATCACTCATCACAGCCGGGACGGGAGTTTCCACGGGAATATCAAATCGCCGTGCACCCCGGCGAAGGTGCTCCCTGATTCGGGGCAAATCCTGAATCGCATCCTTGGCTGTCACGGCAGGTCCCTGCTCAGGCGTTGCTTCAGCTTGAGGACGGTAGTAGGTGTGCGAGTTAACGTCCCCTAGAAGGCGCAGCGCGACATCCCGAGAGCTCTTGTATCCGCGCGGCAAATCTACCCAGTGAGTGGGGTCGGGAAAGCAGGGACGTGCATCCAGTTCCTCGGCATAGGCCATCAAGAAAAAGCGATCGCGTGTCTGAGGCACGCCATAGTTTGCCGCATTGATAAGTGTGTACGAAACGTTGTAACCCAAGCCTTGTAGGTACTCAGCCATTTCGTCACCCACGGACCGGCCGCCCTGATTCAAAACATCAGGCACGTTTTCTAACAAAACAGCTACCGGTTTCGTCTGTTCAATGACTCGCATTGCGTGAAGGTAGAGAGTGGTCCGGTCATCCAGCTTGAATGCTTCGGGGTGATCCATAACCTCTCGAAGCTTCGCCCTCCCTACACGGGTGAAGCTCGGGCATGGTGGCCCGCCCACGACAACGTCAACGCTGCTTTGGATTCCAGCTTCATCAACGCCGAGGAGTTCCTGAAGATCAAGAGTACGGATGTCTCGCGCCTTGCCGAAGTGTCCTTCGTTCTCCCCTGCATGGAAGTTCTTGGCATATGAGGCGGCCGCAAATGGGTCGTTCTCGACTCCACCCACCGAAACGAAACCGGCCCGCGTGAACCCTGCAGTCAGGCCTCCGCAGCCACTGAAAAGGTCCAGCATGCGTGGAGACCCACCATTCCTCAGGCGAGCAAGCTTGGTGTCAATTGGAGCATGAAGGGGTACAGCAGCAGACAACATGGAGTCTATCTTGCCCTACCTCACGGACAATACTCGCCTTACCCTCAAGTCAAGCGTCTGTGATCTGCGGCGGCCGACACAGCCGTTTCCTTGGTCAACGCCTAGCCAGTGCACCATCGCTCACCTATCCAGAGGTCGAAGGCCGTGAAGGAACCACGACGATTCATCGTGACTCTGTCATGGTGAACAGTCGAAGTTGAAACCGGTAGTGGCCATGGAGTGCCGTCGGCGTATGGGGCGGCCACCTTCCCTAACGGGCCTCTGACCGAGCAAAGCCGCTCACGGAAAGACGGGAACAAGTAGACATTTGGCGGGTTACTCCGATGCCCGCGCGTTCACCAGCGCGAATCCTTGCGCCACTGCTAGCATTGCCCCCGGAATAGGCGGATTGTGATCTCGGTAACCATGGGCGGAATTGCGTTGCCAAGGCGGGATGCCAGTAAGGATCGGTACCATGACAGAACTCCAAGCCCGGCAATCCGGCATCCTCCGGCCTCGCGCGCGGCTCGTCCACACTCTCGGAAGCGACTTAATAAGCAGCGAACGAGTCGCTCTGATTGAGCTTGTGAAAAATGCATACGACGCCGATGCAAGCAAGGTCGTGCTCCGTTTCAACGGCCCACTGGAGGAAGGCGCCGGCAGTGTTGAAGTCTGGGACAACGGCCATGGAATGTCATTTGACACTGTCCGAAAAGTTTGGTCCGAAATTGCCACACCCCACCGACGAGCAGCTATGAAAAGTGAAAGCGGAAATCGTCGCGTGCTCGGAGAAAAAGGCATTGGCCGTCTGGCAGCGTCGCGGATCGGCAACCGAACTGAGATAACCACGCGGCGCGCCAATGCGCCTGAGGTTGAAATTGGTATCGACTGGAGGAAATTCAACGAGGACGTCTATTTGGACCAAGTTACCTTTCCACTCAATGAAGGTCCTGCCGGTGTTTTCGCAGATGGCCTCGGCGAAGCGGCCAGCGTCCTAGGAGACGCTCACCCAGGCTCAGGCACGGTTGTTCGGATGAAAGAGCTGAAGAGTTCCTGGGAGGAGAACGATATTCGCCAACTTCGGCTGGCGCTGTCTCGACTTGCAGGTCCCGTTCCATCAGGTGAACTTGACGAAGAAATCGAACCCGATTTCGAAATTTCACTTGAGCTTCCTTCTGAATTTCGACATCTATCGGGCGTTGTAGAACCAAGCGATCTACTTATGCATCCTCATTACAGCATTTGCGGTGAAGTAAACGGCGACGGAGTGGCCGAACTAGTGTATGAGGAGTTGATCAGCGGCACTGCCTCAAGAGTAACGAAGACGGTCACTGTTCTTTCCAGAGACCGTACCGCAAGGCGAGCGCCCGCTTGCGGGCCTCTAAAGGTCGATATCAGAGCATGGGACTTGGACAAGACGGCATTCGACGCCACAAGGGGAAAGGTTAATTTCAAGTCGACAGATATCAAGGACTATCGCACGGAAATCAAGGAGCATTCCGGGGTCGGTCTATACCGCGATAAATTCCGAGTGCAGCCATTTGGCGATCCGACTTATGATTGGCTCAACCTGGATGCGCGTCGTGTAAATAATCCAACAACCCGCCTATCTAACAATCAGATTAGCGGATTTATCTTCATTAGCGCAGACCAAAATGACGGCCTGCGAGATCGCTCTCACCGTGAGGGTCTAATTGACACACACGAATACGAGGACCTTCAAAGTGTCGTATTATCCGTAATTGAGGAATTAGAGATTCGTAGACGGAACCACCGAAAAAAGCAGAAAGGCGCTTCTACCCGCGATCGACCTCGCGAAGGTGGTCTTTTTAGCGACTTCTCACTTGATTCGCTTCACGAGCTCTCCCGCTTGCGCTCAAATGATCCCGAGCTAAAAAAGGCAGTGAAAGAAGTGGAAGCGTCTGTTCAGGCAGGAATTCAGAATGTCAAGGAAGCTCTTTCGCGGTTTAGCCGTCTAGCGACTCTTGGCTCTGTTGTAGACATCGTTTTGCACGAAGGACGAGGTGCTGTGGGTCGCATCAAAACATCTGCTCTCGTGCTCGCAAAAGCCGCTCAGATGGTGGACGACCACGCTTCGACCATGGCGAGAATTGTGAAAACACAAGCCCCGGGCATTCTGACGGGCGCCGATACGCTGACAAACCTGTTCAAACGGATCGAACCGCTGTCTGGACGGCGACGCGGGAGACCTCGGAGGACCGGACTTACCAAGCTGGTGGACTCGGCTTGCGGCCTCCTTGAGCCCGAATTCGCAAGACTCGACATCGCAGTAACTCGGCGCGTGCACGAAGAGATCGTCACAGTTGACGAAGGCGAAATCATGCATGTGTTAGTGAATCTCCTTGATAACGCTTGTTACTGGTTGACCCACGTTGACAAATCACAGCGCAAGATATTAATTGAGGCCGGGCGAGTGGACGATGGCAACGTGGTGTTTCGCGTCAGCGATAGTGGACCTGGTGTGCCGCCGGAGGCACGAGAGGAAATTTTCGAGGCCTATTACTCACGAAAGCCTGATGGCACTGGCCTTGGACTCGCCATCGCCGGTTCAACAGTTCAGGATTTCTACGATGGCTCTTTGGAGTTGATTCCTTCGAAGGAATTACCCGGGGCTAGTTTTCAGGTAACTCTCAGACGAAGGGTAGGCGAGTGACCGAGAACAGACAATTTCGGATTCTCGTTGTTGATGACAAACAGGAGCACCTGGACAGCCTAAAGGCTGCGATTCCTGTGATGCTAAGCGACTTGGGAAACGTAGAAGTTGAAACTCGAAGTTCCTTTCCAGAAGCAGAACTTGAGCTGGGTTCTCCTCAGAGTCATTACGATGCTGTAGTACTCGACGTGATGAACGGCGACCCAGCTACTGACGGCTACGAGCCCACCCAAGGTGTGGATCTATACAAACGCCTGAGAGAGGTCCGGTGGGTTCCCGTTGTGTTCTACACTGGCCTACCTGGCCAATGCGATGGTCTTCACACACCGCCGCTGGTCGCTGTCGTAAGCAAAGATGAACCCAGCGAACTGTTCGAACAATTGCGCGCTGCTTTAGAATCCGGAGCGAGCCGCACCGCCCGGGAACTGCTTCATAAGTTGGACTCGAGATTGCGGGGCTTCCTCGGTTTACATGCGGCCCCGAACTGGAATGCCTACCAGAAACTGGATCCACAGGAGATTGAGCGAGTCCTCGTCGGCCGCCTAGCAGCATACCTCCGGGACTGGGACGAGCCGGCAAAGAGTGGCGAGAGCGAACCGATCGGACACGTGGCCGTTCCCGCATCGTATTACTTGCTACCGCCCTTGAATGGCTCCGGTTTTCGCGCAGGAAGCATACTAAAGCACGGAGCCGAATGGTGGATCGTCCTCACACCCACTTGTGATCTTTATACCAACGCAAGTACCCTGAAACAGGGTGAGAAATTGCGTTCACCAAAAGCCAGCCGTGTATTGCTTGCCAGACTCTCGATGGTAGATACGCACCCGAAGATACAGAAGTTCCTTAACGACGGAAGTGGAATCGGCGAGGCTAGGAGAGTGCTCAGCGGCCACCAGGATGAGACTAGATGGTTTTATTTGCCGTCCTTTCTCTCGATCCCAAATCTACTCGTCGACTTGGAATTCCTTCAGACTGAACCTCATAGTGTCCTCGAAGACCCAGAATGGGAAAGGATCGCCGACCTCGATACCCCCTACATTGAGTCTTTGCTTGCTCGGCAGAGCCACTGGCGTGGCAGAATTGGCAAACCCGATTTAGATTGGACAATTCAACTGAACTCTTTGAAGCCTGAAGACCCAAACCAGCCTTAGAATCCTCGCTGTGTTGAGATCTCTATGCACGCAAAACAAATTAAAGTAACCCGGGACTACAGTATTCGGAGGAGAATTGGGAAAGCTAGTTGTCGAATCCATCGGGATTGCAGATCTCCTAACACGTCTTCGCACAAACGCTTGGCTTATTCCCTCCTTCCAGCGCGACTTCGTTTGGTCGGAGTCAGACGTGACGAGCTTGGTACTCTCCGTAATCGAGGCTAGGCCAATTGGTATGGCGACGCTGTGGGAGCAGCCGCACGACGGAGACCTAAAACTTGTTCCCGCCTCCATTGATGACACTCAAAACGGCGTTTCCACCTCGGCCACGCTTGGCAGCGGAGAAGACTCAAGACCAAATAAGTTCTACGCTGTCCTGGACGGCCGCCAGAGAGCAACCGCCCTTGCTATGGCTTTTGGCGGGTTACGGGCAACTGACGCTAGGCGAAAATTCTCCGGTCGTTATTTCCTTGACGTCACCCAGGAAGATGTCTCCGAGCGGGTACGCTATTTCAAGGAAAGTCATGTCAAGGCCAACAAGTTCGATCAATTGAGTGTTTGCGTGGGCGCCGGCCTCTTTCCTCTAGCGAGTGACGATCATAAGGGCCTAATGGGCCAATGGATGAGCTATTTGCAGGAAATTAAGAATCCCTCGAACTACCCCAATGGTGAGCTCCCAGAGGCCGCTATCCTCGAATTGAGAAATTCTATTCTTATGCAGGCATTCGAAGGAATTAACGAAACTGTACTAGCCGTGTACATTGTTCCTGCCGATTATAATCTCGGTGAAATCTGCGAGATCTTTGAGACTCTCAATACGACTGGTACCAAAGTATCCACCGTCGATCTTCTGCATAGCTGGCTTTACAACGACACAAAAGATGATGGCGAAACCATCTTTCTTCGAGAATGGATCGATGATTTAGGGCAGGTTGAGGGAGCTGTCGGCTGGGCGTCAAAGTCATCACGCCCAGAAATAATCGCCCAAATGGCTACAGCCTGCTATTTCATGATTGATGATGTGGATAAACCACTACCGCGGGCGGTAGGAGGCGGAAAAGGTCAGCCAAAGATCACTGCGCTGAAGGCCAGTGATCTCCTCGCGACGCCGACCAAATTTTGGAAGGATATTGTTTCTCACGGCCGTGACGTTGCAGGATACATCGGCGACTTTCAAAGATGCGTTAGCGACGCGTATTTTCAACTTTCTGAATGCCCGTACCCGGTTACTATGGCCATGTACGCCTCTCTACGCTGGTACATGGATCACGATAGCCGTTATTCGAATCAATGGACGCAGGAGGAGCTCGACGGTATTTTCAAGGCCTTCTTTTGGAGGAACTCCCTGTCGGGCCGGTACGATCAAGGGTTCCTAAGTCAGAGCTCCACTGACTTGCGCGCTCTCAAGGAAGTTCTGTTCCAACGGTCAAAGGCAACTAACGCCAACGCATGGGCCGCCGATGCAAATGATTTTCTTTCCAGGAGCATTGGCCTTGTCCCTGATCAGGAAGGCTTAGTGAGGCTTCTCCTAGAGGCGAAACCCGCCGGAGCACTAGGACGCGCACTCAGTCTTCCTGTTCGAACCAAGCCCCTAGTGGACCTGCTCGAGCCAGGGACCAAAATAACCTACCCGAGCACTAAACCGGTGGAACTCCACCACATTTATCCCAGGGCATGGTGCGCCAACAACCAACATGGATCGCTTGGGGAAATTTTGGACCCTAATAAAGCCGACTATGACTACGCGCGTTCGGTCGCGAACCTCACACCTCTCACCCGCGAAAGCAATAATGCTTGGCGCGCACAAACCCCTGGCCAGGCATTGGCATCAATGGACATGGAGTACGCGGTTTCGAAAAATCGCCTCGATTCGCATTTCATTTCTCAAGAGGGTTATGACTTACTCACTGCCGACGAACCGGATCCTCTGCATTTCTGGGAAAATCGGGCTGCATTGATAGCTGAGGATCTGATTTCAAGATGCATCGTAACCTTGTGAGAAAATGGCTGTAGATATCGCGCCGGCTCTAGCCGAAATCGTGGCGCGCGCTTACACCACCGGCGTCGAAACTTCCATTGAGAAGCTATCTGAACTCCTTGATTTGGGCCAAGTCGGCAGACTTTCGGCGGCCATCAAGGTGGTGGAATTCATGGAAATGTTTCACCTAGAACTCGCTCCATCTCCGATGGAAGGGGAATTTGGCTCTGTACGGGTGCTTCGGTCGAAGTTGTCCTCCACCGACCCGCTTAACAATATGCGTCAGCTATTGCTACAGGGAGAAGGTCCCTCGGTCGAGTTCAAGAGTTCGATGTTTTGCTCGATTAGAGACTGGCAAACGTCCGGCAAGCGCCTCGAGATTCAGGCGCTGCAGGGTGAGATCCTTAAGACGGTTTGCGCCTTTCTGAATACCGACGGGGGTGACCTCTTCGTAGGAGTAGACGATGATGGACATTCGTGTGGTGGCCTCCAATTGGACTTGGAGCTCAAGAAGTGGTCACTCGACAAATGGCAGCTGCATTTTCAGGCACTCATAAGTGGACTCTTTCAAGACGGCGGACAGGTTCAGCCATTTTTGCGCGGAACGATGATGGAAATCGATGCTCTACCTGTATTCCACGTTTCTGTCATGCCTCGCCGCACTCGCAGCTTCGTACGACGTGCCAAGGGCCAACCTTATGAATACTTTGTACGAAACGGCCCACGCACGGACAGTCTCGACCTTCCTAACTTCTATGCGCACTTATCAAGTTACCTCGATAGTTAGCTCTCTTCACTGAGCTTGGCTCTGTAAGAGCAAGTGATCCTTTCCTTAGGATCTCTCTGGATTCTAAACTGACTTAGGAATCTCCCCGTCGGCCCTGATTGTCCGGGCGCTCGTACGCGCCGTTTAGGGGCTCTTGATCGGTAACTGGGCAAGCGATTGGTTTCTTGCTTGAACTCCGCTAATTGTGGTAAGCGTAGCTGCGAACGCTGTTTCTACATTTGCTTCCGATATCAGGGCCGTCACCCCACTAATGGCTCCAACAGAGTGATTTGCGTCTAACCTAGGGTCCCTTCCCGCAATTTGCGCCGCTGAGCTTCCAGCCAGGGCCCGAGCCGAGCATGCTCGGGAAGGTCCAAGCGAGCATGGGGAATACGCCCATAGTCGGCGCGATAGGCCAGCACTTCCTCGAGTTTCGCGACCCATCGTTTCGACACAGAGCAGTTGTCCAGGGCTATTGCTGGGAGACTCGCACGGTGAATTTCGGCGATCTTCGGAACGGCCCGGGTATAGCGGCGAAGTCGATTCTGCACAGCATTGGGAGGAGCTCCACACGCTGTAGCAATGCAGCTTGGCGTGACACGCGAGAGGAACATGTGCAGTCAGTCCCTGTGCATTTGCCGACGAAGGCTGCCGAACGGAACCAGCTGTAAGTGCAGCCTCCGACATTTCGCCAGACAGCGCACGTTGTGGCGCGTGGGGTTCTTCGCTCCCGTGTCCTTGCATCCGGCGCAGCATTTACTGCCGCTGCGAGGGGATGCCGTAAGACTCCGCTCAAACTTCGCCACCAGCACCGGCGCCCTCTTCTTGTACGAAACAGGGTAGGTTGAGATTACCGCGACGGTCGATCTTATCGCGCATGTTTGATGGGGGCCCAGTGGTTGATCAGTACCAGTTAGCGGCAGTTTCAAAGGCTGCAAAACAAATACCCGCGAAGTACTTTTCTGCATGGCCCGGCGGATAGCCAGACGAAATCGGTTCGTCGTTAGTCGACGCGGTGTACTCGATCCGATCTGTATATAAGACAAAGGACAGTACCAGGGGCGTTCTCGGCAGACTTAAACTATTCCGCGAATTGTATCCCGAGGCGACAAACAATCTTCAAACTGTTAAGGAGTTGAGGGAGAAGACCATCAGCGAAATCATGGGCAACGGAAAGACCGGTGGGCGCTATAAAAGGGAGTGCGTGGTTGCGGCGGCCGACAACTTCCTTCGCCTGAACCAGCCTGTCATAGCCGCCCATGAGCTACGGGCACTTGATCTTCAGCACAAGCGGGCCTACACGGACGTTCGCGGTCTAGGTGACGTGACGTACGAGTACTTCACAATGCTGCTCGGCCAGCCCGGAGTAAAGGCGGACACCATGGTCAGAGGCTTCGTTGATGCAGCGCTGAAGGAGCAACGTATGAGACCTGTAAGTGCTGATGAAGCCCGGGAACTCGTTGCGGCAGTGCAAGCTGCGGCGCATCCATAGGTCGAATTGCACAAATTCGACCACGGCATTTGGCTATACCAGCGCGAACGCAACAAGCTGAAGAAAGACCTCTAAGGTCTGTTAAGACCGTAACGACGACCTCTCCTGGGGCTACTGTTACCGGTGCCACTACCCTGTTTCTCACGAGCACCCGAGACACACTGGTACAGATCGGGGACCTGCCGCCCCTCGGCAGGCCAGACAACCGCGCGCTGCTCTTGGCGTACATCACGTCGCTGGCTCAAGTCTCGTTTACCCAGCCAACTGCTTGAACTGCTTTGACGTCGAACCCAAAGCCATCCGACTCATTGGAGCCGCCTCACGGAGCACGGGCTCTGATTCGCCGACGCGCCTTCCTGGAATGGCTGTCGCGCCAAAGCCGCCCAGCCTTGGAGCGTCCGATACATCCCTCGGCTGACCTGGCTCCCGTATCGGGTCAACTTCTTGAAGACCTCCCAGGAACCCCTTCGACGCGCGTTGGTGCCGGCCTGCCGTTCGCCGAACGCCAGCCCGCGGTCGTGCTCTCACATGGGTCGGCCGGGTCACGACGGCAGGATCATCCCCAGCGGCTGTGCGCAGGCTTGAGGGCCGACGTCGGGATTCCCACGGGAGCTGGTGTGTCGGCAGTGATAAAGATCCATTACATAGCGCCGGAGGAGCCGATCGGCGACCGACGATTGCGGCGGTGATTCCAGGACATCGATAGCTGCGGCCAAGGGTTCCTGACTGTCTGGAAGACCTGCTTCAGGTGGCGGTGGGCAACGGCCGGCATGTTGCGGCGGCAACGCGGTCTCCCCCACCTCAGGGATCGATGACCACATCCTGAACATCTACGCCATGCTGGCTTGGCCCGCTGCGGGAGCACGTGATCGCACGGTTGCTCAAGGACGGAAGCTTCATCGACCACGACCGGGGGTACCACCTGACCAGCCGGTGTGTCCGGCTGGTCACGGAGCCGCCGCTGCCGGTGAACCTCAACGACGAGATTGCGACCATCACGCTGGTCGGTTTCGCTGTTCAGCGCAACGCCGCCAACGTGGTGGTCCCCCAGAGCAGCACCAGCGCATTGTTCGACGGACCGGGCGCCGCGAACTGGCCGCCCAGCTGAAAGCCAGCACAATGCGGCGCCGGTGGATCCCTGAGGATCCCCTCCGGGCCAACAGAGCGGAGCTCATGGCCGGTCTCGTGTGCCGCAGGAGCTCTGACTCTGGAACGAGATGTCTGGCCTGGATCTTCAACTTAAACAGGGCCTGCCGCACAGTGAATATATCAGGTAACTTAGTCCGCAGGACTCTGGCATAGGCGCCGTCCTCATACCCACCCCTTTTGAATGGATCCGCTCCCCCATGTCTTCCGCCCTGCCCTTGCCTGCGCCCAAACGCTTCCCGATCGCCGCGATGCTGGTCCTTGCCACTACCGGTTTCATGGCCATCACCACGGAGCTTCTGACGTCGGGTCTATTGCCCCAGATCAGCGTTGGCCTGGACGTGTCCGAACCCGTCGCGGGTTACCTTGCGGCCGCCTATGCCGCCGTCATCGTGGTCACGGTGATCCCTGCTGCCCGTCTGCTGGGCAGGGTCCCAAAGAAGACCCTGCTCGTATCACTTGTCCTCACCTTCGCACTGAGCAACGTGCTCGTCGGCCTCGCCCCCAATTTCGCGGCGGCCATGGGCGGCCGACTGGTTGGTGGTCTGGCCCACGGCCTGCTCTGGACCACCATGGCGCCGTTCGTCTCACGCGTAGTCCCGGCCGACAAAGTAGGCAAGGCCTTGGCCATTGTCTTCAGCGGCAACAGCCTGGGCATGGCCATCGGCGCTCCCGTCGGCACCGCCCTGGGCACGCTCCTCGGATGGCGCGCGGCCTTCCTCTTCCTGGCCGGCTTCGGCCTGCTGCTGACCGGCCTGGCTCTCTGGCTGCTCCCCCAAGTCCGACGGATCCCCGACGCCGTCCGCCCCTCCATGCGCATGGCCATCGCCCAGCCTGGCGTGAAAGCGGTCGCGATCGCCTGGCCACTGTTGGTGCTCGCGCACTTCGCGCTCTTCACCTACATCGCACCGTTCATCCGCGAAGCCGGCCTGCCCGACTACGCCATCAGCCTCTCCCTCACCGTCCTCGGAGCCTCCGGCCTGATCGGCATCTGGATCGCGGGCATCACCGTTGACTCCCGCCCTCGCCGTTCGCTGTTAATTACGACGGCGGCAATCGCCATCGCGATGCTCCTCCTGCCGCTCGGTGGAGGAACAGTTCCCGGCGCCATGGTCCTCATGACTGTCTGGGGCGCGGGCCTCGGCGCGATCGGCATCTACAATCAGGCAGCCATCCTCCGCGCGGGAGGCGAATACCGGGATGCCGCCAACGGCCTCACCGTTCTTACCATCCAACTCGGCATCACCATCGGTGCGCTCTACGGCTCCGCCGCCTTGGTCCTGACCGGCCCGCTCATGGTGCCGGTCGCAGCGGCGCTGCCAGTCGTCGTCGCGCTCGTCATCACGCTGGCCGGCAAGCGGCACGCCTACCCACCCGGCCGGAAAGAATCCGGCCGGTCAGCACAGAAGGTCAAGGAATCGGTGGACCAGCACTAAGCCGGTCGTGAGACAACGTTCGACGCTCACCCTGGCCCCTCGGCTGGAACACGCGGGCTGATCCGCGGTTCCCTTCCCGGAGGGGTCTCCGGATGCGCTCGATGAAGCCCATCCCGGCTTGACTTGCGTCAGGGCGGATTGCTCTCTAGCGTGACCTGAACCGGACGCCACTGACGAGCTGGTGTCGTTGTATTTGCTCTTTTTGAGCAGCTGAAAACTAAGAGTTTGGGGATCTTAGATGGTTCACGCAACACGCATTCGGAAACAACTCTGCACGAGGGGCTTCTCCCGTCCTATGGCCGCTATTGGCATCGATTTCAATCGAGGTTGCTCATGAGTACAACAACGCATCTGACCGCGCGAGCCTATTGGCTGCCACTGTCAGCCTTGTTCGGGGTGACCATTAGCGTCGTGGCGATGACCGATCCTCGTGGTCGGTGATTATGGTTGCCGCGTTCCTGTTGTTTGTAGTCATACAAGGCATCCACTATGGCCAGATCGGCCGCAAAATCCAGGGGAAGCTTGCTTCGGCCGGTCCGGGAGTCGGTATTCTCGGTGCCGTATTCGGCGGTGCTGCTGTTCTCGTCCACGGCACGCCGGTAGCCTTCTGGGCAGGGCCAGCCCTCGGATTGATCACCTTCGCAGTTACCTATCTTTACCTTCAGCGATTCGGGCGTTTCTACAGGAGATCTTCCGAGACGACATCATGACAAATACGCGATAAACATTGGAAAAGCCGCACTGGTGCCCAAGGCCCAGTGCGGCTTTCTTGTTGCGTCAGGGCAGCGACTAAAGTTTGAGCTTTTCAGCTGTGCCTGGGGTGGCGGGCTTCGCCGGATTACTCAGCGGCGACAGGCTCCGTCTGCTTGACCAAGGCGGCTTCGAGGTTGATTTTTACTTTGTCGCTCACCAGGAAGCCACCGGTCTCCAGGGCCGCGTTCCACGTCAGCCCGAAGTCCTTGCGGCTGATCTCGGTCTCAGCGGAGAACCCAGCGCGGGTTGCTCCGAAAGGATCAACAGCGACGCCCGTGAACTCGACTTCAAGCTCAACCGGCTTGGTGATCCCACGGATGGTGAGGTCGCCCGTGAGCGTGTAATCCTCGCCGTCGCCCTCCACGCTGGTGGCTCGGAAGGTCATTTCCGGGAACTGTTCGACGTCGAAGAAGTCGCCGCCGCGGACGTGGGCGTCGCGGTTGGCATCGCCGGAATCGAAGCTGGCGGTCTTCACTGTCGCGTGGAGGGACGCGTCGGCCAATGACTCGCGAACGCGGGCTTCTGCGCTGGCGTCCGTGAAGCGGCCCCGGACCTTGCTGATGCCGGCATGCCGGACGCTGAAGCCAATCTCGCTGTGGGACATGTCCAGCAACCACGTGCCGGAAGTCAGACCTGAGGGAAGAGTCATAATGGATCTCCTGATTCGCAAGAATTTCGCTTGGATCGGTCCTTCCCACCTTTGTTGACTCCCTCGCTGGAGTCAAGGATTCCGAGGTGGCTTGCGGGGAACTCCCAGTTGACTGAGTTTGCGGAGTCGGATGGGTTTGCGGACAACCACCGCGAGGCGGGGCTAAAGTGTTGCATGGCTCCGAAAGGACAGACGATCAGGCGCTTGCTCAAGGTGGTCTATTTTGTCGGAGCGCTTGCGATTTCTTTCGTCTTGGTGATGCTCGACGGGAAGTGGCCTGAATCAATTCCCGTGTACCTTGCCTTTTGGGTGGCCGGCTGGATTGTGCCACCGATAGTAGCCCGCGTAATCAACCGGGTCAGGTTCAAATTATGGCGGAGGCGCGGGTGGACGGAGGTCTGGGTTCGTTCGCCGGAGCCGTTGCCCGGTGGTCTAGCCGACAAATGGGCGCGCGGCCTGATTTCCGTGCGCGCACCGCTTGTGGACTTCCTGACAGACGAATCCCGGGAAGGACCGTGGGTCAAACCCGCAAGTTTCCTCGTCAGTGGCCCGATTGCACGGGATCGCAAGCGCCTGAAGGTGTGGGATTTCATGGCCCTCAACTTCGAGCCTGGCATCCGTGTGGTTTCGCTCCAGACCACGCGCGGGGCAATCGATGTGGCCGGGTACCCGGAAGCCCTGGCCGAGCTTGAGTCAGAACTGTTCGGGTGCCTATAGTGGCGGTCTACGCACCCTCTCTGAGCCCAGTCCCGTTTTGAGCACCGTCCAGCACATTCCGCGATTACGGAGAGTACCCATGGAAAACCGCACGCTTGGATCATTGACTGTCTCCGCCCTCGGCCTCGGCTGCATGGGCATGAGCGAGTTTTACGGACACGGCGACGAGCAAGAATCCATCGCCACCATCCACGCGTTTCTCGACGCCGGCGGCAGCCTCCTGGACACCGCCGACATGTACGGGCCATTCACTAACGAGAAGCTCGTAGGCAAGGCGATCGCCGACCGTCGTGCCGACGTCGTAGTTGCCACGAAGTTCGGGAACGAACGGCACGAAGACGGCTCCTTCGCGGGTATCAACGGCAAGCCTGAGTACGTGCGAGCCGCGTGCGACGCCAGCCTTCAGCGCCTCGGCGTGGACCACATCGACCTGTATTACCAGCACCGCGTGGACAAGACGGTGCCCATCGAAGACACCGTCGGTGCCATGGCCGAGCTGGTCCAGGCAGGCAAGGTCCGCCACTTGGGACTGTCCGAGGCTTCCGCGGAGACCATCCGACGCGCCCACGCCGTTCATCCCATTACAGCCCTTCAAACCGAATACTCCCTCTGGGAGCGCGAACCCGAGACGAAAGTCTTCCCGGTCCTGGCCGAGCTGGGCATCGGCTTCGTCCCCTACAGCCCACTGGGTCGCGGCTTCCTGACCGGGCAAATCCGCACGCCCGAGGACTTCGCTGAGAACGACTTCCGCAGGCACTCACCACGCTTCCAAGGCGACAACTTCGCCCGCAACCTGCAGCTCGTTGACCGGGTCACAGAACTGGCCGACGAAAAGCAATGCACGCCCGGGCAGCTCGCTCTTGCTTGGCTGCTGGCCCAGGGCGAGCACATCGTCCCGATCCCCGGCACCAAGAAGCGCGAACGACTGGCAGAGAACCTCGGCGCGACCGCCGTCGAACTCTCCAAAGAGGACCTCAAGCGGCTTGACGAGCTCGCGCCCGCGGGCGCCACGGCTGGAGCCCGCTACCCGAACATGTCGAGCATCGATACGTAAGTCCTTCGCCTGTTCTGCGTGACTGCTGACGGAGCAGTAGGCGTCCGCGGTCAGGCAGCGAACCTAAGCACGACCGCCGTCGAGCTTTCTCCCGGGGACGTCAAACGGCTCGCCCTGCAGGGGCCCTGCAGGGGCAGTGCGCTCCGGGATCTTCCCCGTGTTGCTCCAGCTGGCCAGAAAGTCGAGTTGTTCCTGGGCATGGCTTCCTGGTTCGGCTGTGTAGGCGATGAGCGTCAAGCCTTCGCCGGGCAGGACCAGTGCGTCACCGGTGAGTTGAATCTCGCCGACGAGGGCGTTCCGCATGGTTTTGCGCGCGGTGCGGTGGAAGCGGACGTTATGCCGGGCCCACCGGGTGGAAAACTCCGTACTTCCGGCCGCGAGATCGCCGATGAGGCTGTTCAGATGACGGTCGCGGGGATTCTGGCCGGACTCGGTGCGCAGGGCAGCGGCGAAATCGTCGGCAAGGGTTTCCCACTCGACGAAAAATTCCTTGGAACGCGGATCCAGGAACATGAACCGGGCCAAGTTCAGCGGCAAGGTGTCGGGGCTGAGGATGCCCGTGTAGAGGGCGAAGCAGAGGCTGTTCGCCGCCACGATCTCCATCCGGGAGTTCCGCACGTATGCGGGCGTACCGGTCATGCCGGCGAGGACCCGCTCGACGCTTGGCCGTACCTCGTGGCGTGCCTTGCGGCTGCTGGACGGGCTCGACGGTGCAGCAGCCTTGGCGAGGTCGAAGAGGTGGGCTCGTTCGGCTTCATCCAATTGCAGGGCGCGGGCGAGGGAGTCCAAGACCGAGTCGGAGACTCCACGCAGGTTTCCGCGTTCGAGGCGGGCGTAGTACTCGGTGCTGACGCCGGTCAGCAGCGCCACTTCTTCTCTTTTCAGCCCGGCAACCCGGCGGCTCGCGCTAAAGGCGGTCAGCCCGGCTTGGGCCGGAGAAATGCGTGCCCGGCGGCTCATGAGGAACTCGCGGACGTCCTTGGTGTTGTCCATCCATCTACGCTACGACGCACGAGGCGGCTCTAACAGGAACTGGCAGTACACCGCACAACAGGCACTCCCACGCATGTAAAGGCGCTGGTTGTCTTGAAGCAGCTTCTTCATCCGGTTCTGAAAGGACCCCATGCCAGTTTCTGCTGTCAGCCCTCCGAGCACGACGACGGCGGCGCGGCCACGTGCCTCGCTCGCCGTGGCGATGCTGGGCTTCTTTGTTGTCGCCCTTGATGCGCAGATCGTCAACGTCGCGCTGCCCGCGGTTGGGTCCGATTTTGGTGGTGGCCTGGCCGGGCTGCAGTGGGTGGTGACCGGCTATACCCTGATGTTCTCTGCACTTCAGCTCTTCGCTGGGACGTTCTCTGACAGGGTCGGGGCACGCCGTGCCTACGGGATCGGGATGATCCTCTTTACAGCGGCATCCGCTGCCTGCGCGTTCAGCCCGAACCTTTCAATGCTCGTCACAGCGCGCATCCTGCAAGGTATCGGGGCAGCGATGATCACCCCGGCCTCACTCGCCCTGATCAGGGAGGCTTACCACGACGCCGTTCAGCGCGGCCGGGCCATCGTCTACTGGGGCCTGGGCGGATCCGTTGCTGCCGCAGCCGGCCCGGTACTCGGCGGTGTCCTTACCCAGTTGCACTGGCGGCTCATTTTCTTCGTCAACCTCCCGGTCGGAGTTCTCGCTCTGGTGGTCCTTGCCGGCGTGGCCCGCTCGCCGCGGCGGCCGATGCCCTTTGACTGGGCCGGGCAGGTCAGCGCCGTCCTAGCCCTGGCCAGCCTGACGTACGGGATCATCGAGGGCCCCTCCGTCGGTTACGGAAGCCCCGCAATCCTGACAGTATTCGGAGCCGGTGCCGCATCCCTGGCGGTGTTCATGGTGGTGCAGTTCAAGGCCAAGGCGCCAATGCTTCCCTTGGATATTTTCCGTTCCCGCACCGTCTCCACCACACTTGGCGTCGCCCTGGCAACGATGGCGGCTTTCTACGGTGTTGTGTTCCTGCAAAGCCTGTACTTCCAGCAGCAACGCGGCGCTACCGCCTTGGAGACAGGGTTGCTGTTCCTGCCCATGACCGCACTGGTTGCCCTGCTCAACCCGCTCGTGGCCCGGCTCATGGCCCGCTTCGGGCAGGTGGCCCTGATTGCTGCAGGTCAACTGCTCATGGCCCTGGGCCTTGCCGGGCTCTGCCTGCTGCCGGCGGACACACCGGTGCTGCTCGTCGCCGTCATGATGGTTCCGGTGGGCGTTGGCGGATCCTTCACAGTGCCCCCGATCATCGCCCTGGTCATGGACCACGTGCCCGCCGAACGCGCCGGGACGGCCAGCGGCGTCGTCAACACCGCCCGGCAAGTCGGCGGTTCGCTCGGCGTCGCAGTCTTCGGTGCCCTCCTCGCCGGGCAGGGCTTCATGGATGGACTCCGCACGAGCCTCGGCTGGACTGCCGCCATCCTCATCCTCCTCATCCTCGCCTCCCTGACGCTGCGCCACGAGCAAAGGAAAACACCATGAAACTGAACAACCCCGCGCCCACTACCAAGGCCCCGGCCGAGAGGTTCACCGGAGACGTCTACCTTCAACCCCTTCATGCGGGCGAAGCACCGTCGAAACTCATGGCCGCAATGGTTCATTTCACGCCCGGGGCCCGGACCAACTGGCATTCCCACCCGCTGGGCCAAACCCTGCTCTGCACCGAAGGAGCCGGTCTCGTCGGAACACGTGACGGCACGGTCATCCTCATGCGCGCCGGAGATACCGTCCACACCCCACCTGGGGAAGAACACTGGCACGGCGCCACCCCTGAGGGCCTGATGAGCCACTTGGCCATGGTCGAGCACGAGAACGGACAAAGCGCCACCTGGCTGGAACCGGTCAGTGACGCCGACTATGCGGCAGCCCATACCCAAACAGCCCGATAAAGCCCTTCCAACCACATCCGAGCAAAGGAAAATCCATGCAAACCGTCACCCTGAACAACGGCGTTGAAATGCCCATCCTCGGCTTTGGCGTCTTCCAGATCCCCGAAGCGGAAACCCAGGCTGCTGTTGAAGCAGCACTTGCCGCCGGCTACCGGCACTTGGACACCGCCGCTTCCTACCTCAACGAAGCTGCCGTCGGAGCCGCGATCAAGGCCAGCGGAATCGCCCGCGAGGAACTGTTCGTCACCACCAAGCTCTGGATCCAACACGCCCCGGCCGGCAACGTCCAGGAAGATACTAAACGCGCGTTCGAAAACTCTTTGGCCCGCCTCGGCCTCGACTACGTCGACCTCTACCTGATCCACCAGCCCCTGGGCGACTACTACAGCGAATGGCGGGCCATGCAGGAGATCAACAAGGAAGGCCGCGCCCGTGCGATCGGTGTCTCGAATTTCCACCCCGACCGGCTCGTGGACCTCATCGACCACAACGAGATCGTCCCGGCAGTGAACCAGATCGAAACCCACCCGTTCCACCAGCGCGAAGCAGACCAGGCGCTGATGCGTGAGCGCGGCGTCCAGATCGAGTCCTGGGGTCCCTTCGCCGAAGGGAAGAACAACCTGTTCACCGACCCCGTCCTCAGCAATATTGCCGAGGCACACGGCAAGTCCGTCGCCCAGGTGGTGCTTCGCTGGCTCATCCAGCGCGACGTCGTGGTCATCCCCAAATCCGTCCGGCCCGAGCGGATGGCGCAGAACCTCGACGTCTTTGATTTCACCCTCACCGACGAGCAAATGGGCGGGATCGCCGCCCTGGACACCGGCGCCAGCCTCTTCTTCGACCACCGCGACCCCGCCATGGTCAGCTGGCTGGGCGGACGACGGATCAACTGACGGGCCAACCTCCATGACCGAAACGAACCAGACCCGTGCCCAGCAGCTCATCGGCGATTTCGCCCCCAAACTCGTGGAACTCACAGACGGCGTGCTCTTCGGGGACATATGGGAGCGCAACGAACTCTCCCCGCGGGACCGCAGCCTCGTCACAGTCGCCAGCCTCATCACCAGCGGCAGCACCGAACAACTGCGCGGACACCTCGCCCGGGCAAAAGCCAACGGTCTCACCGAAGAGGAACTCAAGGAAGCCATCATCCACTTGGCGTTCTACGCCGGCTGGCCCAAAGCCATGTCTGCGATCACTGTGGCCAAAGAAATCTTCAAACAATGAGCCACAGCGGTTGACCACGGAAACGATGCTGTCCGGATCCACAGCAGGGACTTTTGGCGCCCAACGAGGGCTACGGCTGGAGCATCCCCTACAGAGCCCGGACGAAGGATCGAACCAAAAGGTCATCGGTGCTGTAGTTGTTCGCCCACGATGCGAAGTTGTCATTGATCATCAGCATGTATAACTTGACTCGATACGTGCCCTCGTACGTGCCGTTGAGCCCCCACGATAGATGCGGGCCGAAGTCCGTGCGCTGATCAAAGCGGTCAGAAATCTCTTCCAGAAGCGTTTGACGGTCCGGACTAAGGAACCACTCCGTTGGCGCATCCGGATTCGACTCCGCGTATCTGGGGTCCGCTTCCTCCCAGGTGTCGAGCCATTGCGCGGGCTGACCGAACACTTCGGTAACTTCAATGCTCGTCCCTCGGAGGACGCCCCGAATGGTGTGCCACGATCCCTCGGGGTGAGCAAGTTTCTGTTCGACAATTTCAGGGCCGGTGACCCTCATCCTGAACGGCGTTGTGTCCTCCCGTGCTTGCAGTTGCGGACTGGGGTCCGGTTCATACGGGTGCATCCTAGGCCGCACATAAGCATGGCCATCGGCCCCCGTGAACAGGCGGCCGCGCACTTCGACCAAGCTCCCGTCATGGACGGGAAGCGGGTGCTGGTCGCGGTTTGAAGCAGTGTTTCGGTTAGTAGACACGGCGACCCCTCTTCCGGAGCAGAATCACACAGCCCCTCATCGAACTGATCCACAGGAAACATGACTGTAGCGGGTGACGGTTGAAGGCGTGACCCGCTACAGCGCAAATGGAACACATTGAATAACCAGCCTAAGCAGAAAGACCGGATATCGAATTCAGGAGAAATTCGGCAATATCAGGAGTGATTGCAAAAGGGGGCACTCGAGTTGTGTTCATTAGCGGGTTTGGCGACTGTGCATAACTCAACGAATCCCGCTATCCACGATTAACGTGATTCGCACAGACCCGCCCGACACAACCACATCCTGTGAGGCAGTCGACGCATAGCCGCCCGCGTTAGTCGCCTTGATGACATAACGGCCGACGGGCAAGGTGAGCCTGAAGAAGCCGCCGGAGTCGGTGCGCGTGGAGACCTGGGCCGTGTCGCCGTCGTAAGCTACCACCGTGGCCCCTGAAACCGGGCGCGGAGGACACACATAACCAACGCGCTCCACCGGGCAGCTCGGCGCGCTTAGGACGTTCCCGGAAACCACCCCCGAAGGAGAGTCACCCCATGGCCAAGCAGCACACGCGCAGAGCAGCAGGACACCGACTAGAGCCAGCAACGCTCCATGAACACGCACCCCACCGCCTACGCGCCAAGCACGAGCGCCCGCAAACCTACATTCCAAACCCCGGCACCATCCCGGGCGCGACGGCGATGCCCAACGCGATAAGGGCCAAGGCGATCGCCACCGTGCGGTTGGCAAGCCGTTTCCACGGGAGCATTTTCTCCAAGGCAATGAACGCCCCAACCAATGCCATCCAGCCAATGCTCATCACACCAAGCGCGAAGAGCCCGATCATGAGGGCCCAGCAGCAGGCAACGCACCACGTGCCATGCTCCACTCCCATGCGCAGCGCGCCGAAATACCCGTGCCGCATGCGGTGAAGGATGAAATCCAAGGGCGTCCGGCACTTCATCAAAGCAACATTTTTGGCCGGCGTGAGCTGGTAGACCGCAGCTGCCAAGATCACCCCGGCAGCCAGGTATCGGCCACCCGGATCAGAGGAAAACAACCCCGGGACGAGCATCGCGAGCACACCATAGATCGCATAGGCAGCGAGGCCGAACACCGTCCACGCAACCAAATATCCCGCGACGAACAAGGCAGTGGAACCCGTCGGAGCATAACGACCAGTCTCGCGGCGATGGCGACCGATCCGCGCATAGGCAACGACCATCGGCGCCACCGAAGGGAACATCATCGCCGCGAGCATTACAACCCACGTCGTGACGAAGAACCCCAGCGGTCCCGGATCCGTCCAACGCCCCATGTCCATACCGGACATTTGCACAGCCGTAACCACCCAGCTGACGGCCGCAAGGGCCAGCAGTACGGCGACCAACCCTGCTTCGCGCAGATCAAGCCGGTATCGCCGAGCAACCGCGAATGACGCAGGGCGCGCCGAAGCGCGCCCCGCAACTCCCGCGTTCAGCCTCCGCCGTGGCACGTGCCCGGCAGTCACGCCCGGCCCCCAGGCCTGCTGTCCACCGGACACGGACAAATCAATGCACAACTGCAATTGGCAACATATTTTCCGGACATTTCCCAAGACATTTAGGACCCTCCTCGCTAGCACAATCTCCTAGCGGAGCTCCCCCAGAGGCAGCGCCGAAACACGAAATGACGAGGCGACCGGCCTCGCTAAGGCAGAGATTATTCCGGCCCAAAATGGGTGTCAATACGCTGCGCAAACCCACAAAGCGCCCTAAGATCGGAGCCACTTTGCGTCGCCAAGTAATTCAATAAACGCCCAGCTCAGGCGCCTATCGGCACTCAGGACGGGAGTCGCCGTCGTACACTCAATCCGCTATTTCCACCGACGGGCCTCGCACCTACTCCGCCGGCTTCCGCCACGCCAGCGCCAGCACGAAAACCACCGCGCTGAGCCCGAGCATCACCAACACCATGAGTCCCCAGTTCGGCTGGTTCACGCCCGAGCCATACAGCACGCCGATCAACACCGTGGCGGTAATCGCGCCGAGGTAGCGGCAGGTCTGGAAGATCCCGGCCGCCACTCCCCTCTCCTCGGGCCGCGCCGAAACATACAAGCCTTGGTTCGACGAGGTACTGACCACGCCATACGGCACACCCATGAACGCCGTAAGGACCAGCACCAGCGGCGGCCAGAAGGACAACGTCAGCAGGCCGAGCGCTCCCGATGCCGACGCCAGGACCACGACGCCGGCCACCATCACCGGTCGCACGCCGAACCGCTCAATCAGCCGCACCGTCACCGGCGTCATGAAAACCGACGCGGCGGCAAGGGGAAGCATCAACACACCCACCAGGCCGGCGTCGTACCCCGCAGCTTGTTGCAGCAGCTGAGGCAGACCGAAGAACGCAAAGTAGTACACCGCGCTGAACACCGCGAAGCCCAGGTAAAGCAGCATGAGCGGCCGGTTCCGGCCGAGCAGCCGCAGGTCGAGGAACGGCGGGGCGAACCGCAGCTCCCGCCACGCGAACAACGCCGCCAGGATCACCGCAGCGGCGAGGAACCACCAGCGGTAGGCTGGCACGACGTTGAGCAACGCCATCATCGCGAGCAGCAGCGAACCGACGAACGCGAGGATTCCGGGGACGTCGGAATCGCGCACCAGGACGGACAACTTACCGGTTTCGCGCCCGACGTCGGGCGGGGCCGTCCGCTGCACCACCAGTAGCGCCGCGATCGACAGCGGCACGTTGATCGCGAACAGCGCCTGCCAGCCAACCAGACTCACGAGCACGCCGCCGATCACCGGCCCGACGGCCGCCGCCGAAGTGTTGGCCATCTGGATCCGGCCCAGCGGGCGCGTGGAACTGATGTTCGCTTCCCGGCTGAGCGTGGAGACCATGACGACGGCGGACGGGTACGCGGTCGCGGTGCCCACCGCCATGAGGGCCCGGGCCACGCAGACGAGCGCGAAGTTGGGCAGGAACGGCGCCACCGCGCACGTCACCGCGACCACCGCCATGCCGAACGTGAACAGCCGCCGGGGACCGAAGCGGTCCGCGAGCCTCCCCATCAGCGGCTGGCCGGCAGCCGAGGCAAGGTAAAACGAGGTGATCACCCAGGTGACGGTGGCGACGTCGAGCGCAAAATCCTCCCGCAACACCACCAGGGCGACTGCAATCATGGACGAGTTCAGCGGGTTCAGCGCCGTACCGACACTCAGGGCTGTAATCGCGAGGCCGGGGCGGGATTTGTTGGTCACCTAACTAAGTCTGGTGCATGGTTGCCTCGGGTCACGAACCGACGCGTTACAACAGTCGACCCCGGCGGGTTTGGAACCCGCCGGGGTCGCGTTCTGAGCGTGGGGCGTCAGCCCTGTGCTTGCGAGAGTAGCGGCTTGAGGCGACCGTCGGCGTCGTGGGTGAGTGTCGGCGTCGGGGGCGCTGGCGGAGCAACCGGCGCCGGAGGTGCGGGCGGTGCCGGCGGGATGCACGAGTAGTTGTAGTCGAAGTTTCCGTCCGTGAACTGCGTGAGCGCGACGGCGCCGCCCGCAGTCAGCGGAGGCAGGGCGCAGAATGCGGCCGCGGTATCGGTTGAGGTAGCTCCGGCGAGCCAACTCTTGAGCCCGTTCAGATTGCTGTTCGGACCCGGCTGACCGGCGATAAGGCCGAACTGGTACGAGGTGGAATAGATGCCCACTTGAGCACCAATGCTTTGGAAGTACGCGGTCATGCCCTCGAGGACGGAAGCGTTGGCCGCGGTGTCCCAGGACCAGGCGTTGCCGGTTTCCACGTCGAGCCACCACATGTGCTTCGCCGGATCCGGCACGCCCCACTCGTTCACGTCGTCGTAAGCGTTGGCGTAGCCGTAGATGTAGGCGCAAGCCGTGGAAGCGGTCCCGTTACAGGCACCGTAAGGGTTGGGAACATTCACTCCCAACACCACGTTGGAGGAGGGCCACCACGAGTACGCATATTGCGACGGGTTGGCGGTGTTGACGTACAGCGCGACCGGCGCCTGGCTGGTTCCCCCTACCGAGCTTGCAGCCCATTGGAGCTGCTCACCCAAACAAGGGTTCACCGTGCCAGGCCGGCCGTCGTTCACGCCGACAATCCCGAATGACTGCCCGCCAGGCAATCCGCCGCCGCACTGGGGCCACGAAATATCGTTACCCAGTGCGGCGGCTCCCAGATTCGGAGACTCCAGCGTCTCGGCACTCGCAGCGTTCGCCGCCGTGAGCGGTGTAACTATCGATCCAAACAAAAGGCAAGCTATGGCCATGAGTTTTGGAGTTTTCATGATGCGTCCTTGGCATGGCACAGGCATTGCCGGTTGAACCTCCGCACACCGTTTCCCAGTCCGATGGCGGTGAGCCTTCCTCAGCTCATAACGGAGCCTACGGATCCGATTCCGGCCAGCCTTGAGTGATGCCTACTGGACTTAGTTAATGAGTTTGCGAGTAAGTGACCGTTGTGCACTTGGAGTACAGGTCGCCAGTCCAATTCGAGCAAGCCGACCGTACGGCCCCGCGGGCGCCGCTGCACTGCGGAATCTCACGTCCGGCGTGCTGGTGAATGGTGTTGCCTCAGGCGATCAGAAGCTAACATCTGAGGACATGCGGCCATCAGGGCCGTCGAGTGTGTGGTGGGGGCACCATGGCGAAGTTTGCCGCAATCGCAGTCGGGGCGGCCGTGGCGGCATGCTTGTCTGGTTGTGTCTTCCTCAGCGGGCCATTTCCTGCCCGGGGGCCGTCGGGACCCGCGACGCCATCCGGCCAGGCCGCAGGGCAATCCACCCAGGAAGCGGCGCCGCGGACGCCAGCACCGCTTCAAGGATCCTCCGGCACACTCCAAATTAGGGACGTTGACGGCAACACCTTTGAGCTGAGCTACAGCTATTCGCCGTCCCGCATGAAGAGCAGGCCCCTGGCCATGGTCGGGCCCACGACCAATCAGCCCATGGCTGAGCTTCAAGTCGAGGCCATTTACACGTTACGAATTACCAACACGACTCCTGGCGCGTCACTAACATTCGAGCCGAGTTCCGAGTGGCCAGCGACGTTTGGGCTGTATGCGCTGTGGGAGTCACCCAACGCCCTCTGTGACAAAGCCTTCGGCGAAGGACTCAAAGGGTTTTGGTGCGGGGTGGAGCTTGCGCACTTCCACATCGACCAGGCTGTAGCGCCGGGTGCGTCCATCGACCTTGTTTCGCACCCTGGCGTTTCGGACTGGTTCCAAGCCGACGCAGGCACGGTTGTTCCTGACGCTTCCAAAGTGCTCGCGGTCAGGGATGCGTTCGCCCGCCCACACGATTTTCTGGTCACTTACTACGGAGTCGATGAATCGCGGTTTGGCGGTTCCTGCTCGAACACGAACCCCGGCTCCCCGCCGCCGTCGGAAATGCGTCAGGGCCGCGCCACGGGCACCATGCAAATCGCGTCCCGTAGCGGAACTTGCCGACCATTCATGGACGATAGCCTTTTCCCCGACATTGAGAACTACCTCTCTGCCGACGCGACTTACACGATCCTCGACTAGTTACGACGGGCGTCAACGGCGGTGGCGGGTCGGTGATGCGCGGACCTCACGAAGTTGAAGGCTTCGCGCAAGCGCCAGCCACGACTCACTACTTACGGATTCTTGGGCATAATCTAATCACAAGGTCCCTTCCACTCCGGGAGCTCACATGGACACTGAAATGGCTGAAGTCATCGATCATGATGTCACCACCATCACCTGCATTTGTGGAAACACCGTCGGCAATGAGGGACTGATCCAGGCCGATTCACACGGCGTCCCTGTGCATATCGCTGGAGAGACCCTCCCTCCCGACGGGCTGGCCGCCTGGCCAGAAGATGAGGACCTGTACACCCTGTGTCCTTCATGCGGCCGCGTGTACCGCGATGCTGTCATAGAAGAAACCGGAACCGCGCCAGTAGCATTCCAGGTTGATGTCACCACCGACCCAATTGCCAAGGCAATCCGGGTTCATTGGGAACAGAAGCCTTAGTTACGGCTCCGAATCTTGGGACCCGATGACCGCCGGGCGTAAAAATGTCAGACCCCCGTGACAGGGTTTATCCATGGAAGGCATCGTTCACATCGTGGCGCGTCGGGCAGCCTCGCCCGACGTTGATGTTGCGGCGTTGGAACGCCTTTCGCAGCGCATGAATGCCGGAGTGGCCCAGTCCGGCGGAATGGGCGTCGGGTTGGGAACTACCACGACGTCGCGGACAATGCACAAGTTTTCGATCTTCGATGCCGCCGGTTTCAATCACCTGGCGGCCCTTTCTGTTGCCAAACCGGATCGAGTGGCGGGTCCGGATTTCTGGCTTGGCCAGGCCAATGCCGCGATGGATGCCCTTCGCGCAGAAACGGTTTCCGCTTCCCGCCTGTTTGGATTCAAGGATGCCGCCGATTTCGCCGGAAAGGTCGAAGAGATATCGCGAGCTGTGGAGTTTTTGCAGATCGTCGCAGCTGAGGCCGTAGAACGGACACGCGGGGACGCCTACGAGGCGCGGCAATCATCGGCAACGCCTGGTTGGAAGACCGGTTGGACGGAAGCCGCGGAAACGCCGCCCGACGTCGAAGGGCCGGCGCAGACCGCCGGCTCCTCGGATCTGGCCGACGCGAAGGACGACGGTTACCGGAACGCGGCCGAATTCCTGAGGGCCAGGTTGCGGATCAGTATTGGCGAGGCACGGCGTCGGCTCGGGCTTGCTTCGGCGGTGCTCCCGCAGGCGGGCATCGCTGGGCAGGATGTGCCAGCTCGCTACGAAGTGCTGGCCGAGGCCGTTTCGGCAGCGAGCGTGCCATCCCGTTCGGCCACGATTATCGGCTTGGCCCTTGACCGGGTGCGGCTTATCACCGATTCGGAAACCACACTGAAGATGGAGCAGTCACTCACCAACACGGCGGTGCAGAGCGATCCTGATTTCGTCGCCCGGATGGCGAAGCGCTGGGTTGATGCCATCGACCAAGACGGCTCCGAACCGAGCGAGGAAGAACTCCGCCAGCGGCAAGGGGCGTTCATCCGCAAAACCCGCCGAGGTCTCCACCACATGGAAATCTTCGCCACCGCGGAACAATTTGAAACACTCGCCACCGTCATGAATACGGCAACGAATCCCCGGCTCCGCCAAGACGTCGACGGATCGGCGGATGCTGACCCGGACGACGGGAGCGCCGCCTCCTCGCGGGCGTTTTCCAAGTACGACGGCGCCAGTCGCCCATCGCTCGATCGCCGCTCGCGCGCGCAAAAGCTACTTGACGGACTGGTCGGGGCGTGCGGGGTGGCATTGTCCACGGCGGAACTGCCGGCGGCGGGAGGCCTTCGGCCACAGGTCATGGTGACCATCGACTACCGCGAACTGCTGGACCGCATCGAACACGAATCACCGGCCGCCTCGCGCAGCAGCGTAAGCAGCAGTTCGTCCGCATTCCAAGGCCCAATCCACCCCTCGGTCATCCGCAAGATAGCCTGCGACGCGGACATCATTCCGGTTCTGCTCGGCAGTGAGAGCCGTATTCTAGACATCGGCCGCAGCACCAGGCTGTTCCCACCCCACATCCGTAAAGCCATCACCGCCCGCGACCAAGGCTGCGCCTTCCCGGATTGCGATATTCCCGCGCCGTGGTGCGAAGCCCACCACATCACGTACTGGAGCCACGGCGGCACCACCGGCACGGACAACGGCGTTTTGTTATGCAGCCACCACCATCACGTCATCCACAAAGAACAATGGACCATCACCATGGATTCCGGCGTGGCATGGTTCAGGCCTCCACCTCATATCGATCCCCGCCAAATACCACGACGCAACGGGTTCTTCAGGCCTACTCGGATATAGGCATGATCGGTTGTGAGGCCATGCGCGGTTTGGTGAGCGCCATTTGTGCTGCCGCGCACCGTTGACATGTGACTAAATGGTCACCTATCCTGAATTCATGGACGCCGTATTCAAGGCACTCTCCGACCCCACCCGCAGGGAATTGCTCGATGAGCTCTTCCGCGAGGACGGTCAGACGCTGAGTGCGCTTGAGGCGCGGTTCGACATGACCCGTTTCGGGATCATGAAGCACCTCAAGATCCTTGAGGAGGCCGGACTGGTGGTGACCCGCCGTCGTGGTCGTGAAAAGCTGCATTACCTGAATCCCGTACCTATCCGGCTCGTCCACGACCGCTGGGTGAGCAAATACGCAGAACCATGGGCCGCCGCATTGAGCGACCTCAAATCCAGATTGGAAAGTCCCGTGGAAAAGATCTTCGAAATCTATATCAAGACCACTCCGGAACGGCTCTGGGAAGCCATCACGGACAGCGATATCCGGAGCAAGTACCAATTCGGTAACACCCACACCGCCGAATGGTCGCCGGGAGGCCACTACGAAATGACAAACCCCCGAGCCAACGGAATGATCCTCGGTGAAGGCGAAAACCTGGAGGTCGATCCCCCGCGTCGGCTCGTGCAAACCATGCGCGCCCTATGGGGCGAGGACGTGAAAGCCGAAGGAACGTCGCGGGTTACCTGGGAAATCGAACCCGTGGGAGACTCCTGCCACTTGACCGTCACGCACAGCGACCTGCGCGAAGGCGGCAACGACCAAATCTACGGCGGCTGGCCAATGATCCTCTCCGGCCTCAAGACGTGGCTCGAGACCGGAGAGAAACTGACGACGCCGGGATCGTTGATGTATGGGTAGGGTCAGCGCCCACCAAGGTCGAACGGCGCTTCCGCAGGGTTAATGACTGCGAGATATCCACCCGCAGCAAGCTTGGTCGGGAAGGTAATGGTGCGCCGGGCCTTTGATTCGGATGTGGAAACCTGGGTTACCGCACCCTCGCCGCCCCTGGAGACAAAGATCATTTCTCCGTCTTTTGTCGCCGCAATAAATCTGGTTTCGGCTGTCTTACTGTCTTGTCCGGCTTTGGGTCCCGCACTGAGGGGCTCAAGGGGGATCTCGGTCTTCCCGCCGTCGTAAATCCTTGTTTGAGGGTTGCGGTCAAGGAGGATCAGGTCGTCACCCCCGGCCTTCGTCAGGACAAGCGATGCGAAGCGGGAGCTGACTGCCGCACGTGTTGCAATCCCTTCACCTACCTTGACCGAGGAGATGCTTCCCTGGGTCATTGGACCGGACATCAGGTACGCAGGAGTGAGGTTCCAGGCCGTGCCCTTCTCGACGCGCCCGGCTTGCGCCCCCACGAACGTCGTGCCATCGGGAGCCATGCGCGGGCGGTAGCTTTGCCCGACGCCGGCCGGGTAGCCGGCGGAAACCGGTGACCCGAAGCCGTCTCGCGTCAAGCGAAGAGTTTCAACCCCGGAGTTCAGCGTCGATCCAATGGCGTCGCCATCTTTGCCCATGAGGGGACCATGCGGATACGCACCCAACGCCGTAGAGCTGTGGCGGGTCGGAGCCGGATTTCCGGAAGTGATGTCCGAGACAAGATAAGCGTCCAGCTTCCCACCCGAGGAGACTACGAGCCTCAGAGGATCGCCTGCCAGGAACGTATGCATCTCCTCGGTGCCCGATTTCCCGGTGGTCGCCAGGACTACCTCGTTCGTTTGCAATGAGACCGTCCACTGGCCACCGTTTTGAAGATCAACCAGTGTCACCTGCTGCTCAGTGGATCCATCGAAGTCAGAACCCACGGCCACGTACCGTTTGTTCACGTCGGTGGTGATCCATCCGGCGCGCTCCCATTTTCCGTTCGGATCGGGAATCTTGAAGCTTTGCGCGATCACCGGCTTGCCCTGGTGGTCGACTTCCAGGATGTTCAGGCTTGGCTTCGACTCATCAACCAATGCGATGCGGCCCTTGCCGAGTTGGATCGTTCCGGCGTGCACACCAAGCTCAATGCCGTCAATCGAGCCTTTCTGGCTCCCGTCAGACACATCGTTTACATAGAGCGCGGCCGCCTTGGGATCAGCCGTGAGAAGCCACTCCCGATCCGTCGTTGCGCCAGACCCGGAAGGTGGGGCTTGCTCAGCCGCCGCGCAGCCACCCAGAAGGAAGGCCACCGGAAGAACAATTGAAAGGGCTAGTCGGGAAGCACTGAACGGCATGGATCTCCAATCGCGAGGTATCAAGCAATTGGAGCTTATCAATAATGATTCTCATTAATCATCCCGACACGAGGTTGGGCGTCTTCCCGGGATCAAGGGCGACTCCCCGTTTTCTCCAAGTCCAATTTGGACTTGGAGAAAACGGGGACAACGACGCTACGCCGTGACGATGTCCCTCGTCGAGTGGTCGTACGTGAAGGTGACCTTGCCGCCGTCGTGGTGCAGTTCGTGGTTGGCGCCGTCGCGCACACCGAACGCACCGTAGTTCTCGTCCCACGAACGGTTCAGCGCGATCTTGTACGTGTAGAAACCGGCCGGCAACGAAGCGGCGAGCGTCCAGACCTTGCGGCGCGAGTTGAACTTCATCTGCGCTTCGTCGTACTGCGGGGCCCAGTCCTCCGGGGCGCCGAGGATCTTGTTGAAATCACCAGCGATCGCGACGGCGGCCGGCTGCTCGAGCTTGTCCACGGCGGAAGCCGTTTTGGCCGCCACGTCGTTCTTGGGCGATGCCTTGGCGGTCGAAGCGTTTGCCTCGGCAACCTCGGCAGGGGCGGCTTCCTCGAGCACCTTCTTGGCTGCAGCCTTCCGAGCAGGAGCCTTCTTGGCCGGAGCCGTCGGGAGCGGGGTGTCCGCAGGAACGGGAGTTCCCTCAGCCAGTGCCTCGGCGAACTGTTCCGGCTTCGCGAAAGCCACCGTGGCACGCAGGCCGTCTTCGGTGATGGTCCAGCCCGAACGGCCCTTGATCAGCCAGCCCGCCTTGACCAGTTTCGCGGTAGCGGTGGTCAAGCTCTTGTGGCCACGCGGAATCCCTCCACTCAACAATTCTGCTTCGCGTACATCCAGCGGCACGCGGACAATCGCCTCCGCCAAGACTTCGCCCGCGTTCAGCGACTTCTCAGACCAGGTTCCCTCAGCCAAGACGTCCAGGACGGTCTTTAGACGGACACTGCTTTTTTCGACGGTGGACTTGGCCAATGGGTCTCCTTCAACGGCGGGTATTCCTTGAGCAGTCTGCCAATGTTCTGTAAATTCTGACGACTGTTCCCGGTTAACAGCGTGTGTCGTGTCCCACTATTACGCCCAAACAGCCGCAAATTACGGACTTGGACTGGGTACTGCCGAGTAGCTTGCGGATTGAAGCGGAGTGCCTCCTACGCCCCCGCCGCCTTCTCCCACTCCGCAACCTCGGCGAGCAGTTCAGCCTTCCTCGCATCACCGGCGAAGGACGACCGGACAGAGTTCGACGCGAGCTGTGCCCGGTCCCGCGCCGACAATTCATGGACCGCGACGAGTTGCGCGAAGTTGTCATCCACATAACCGCCGAAGTACGCGGGATCGTCCGAGTTCACGCTCACGTTCAGCCCGGCAGCGAGCATTGCGGGCAAGGGGTGGTCGGCCAGGGTGTCCACCGCACGCAGCCGCACGTTGGACAACGGGCACACAGTCAACGGAATTTGCTCGGCCACAAGGCGATCCACGAGCACGGAGTCTTCCATGCAGCGGATCCCGTGATCAATCCGCTCAACCCCGAGCAGGTCGAGCGCCTCGTACACGTACGACGCCGGACCTTCCTCGCCCGCGTGGGCGATGCGGTGCAGGCCGGCTTCCGCCGCGCGACGGTACAGGCGCTCAAATTTCGACGGCGGATTGCCCACCTCGGCCGAATCCAGGCCAATCCCGGCAATGGGAGCGTCCATGGCAAGCAACTGTTCGAGGACGTCGAGCGCCGACTCTTCGGACATGTCCCTCAGGAAGGCGGCAATAAGGAGCGACGAGACGCCGAACTCTACCTCCGACGTCGCGAGCGCCGAAGCCACACCGTTCACGCAGGTCTCCAACGCAATCCCGCGTGAGACGTGCGCCTGGGGATCCATCATGACCTCCACATGCCGGACTCCTCCGGCCGCGGCACGCGCCAGGTATGCACGGGTCATGTCGGCAAAGTCCTGTTCGGTCTGCAGGACAGCCATGTTGGCGTAGTACAGGTTCAGGAATGATTGCAGATCCGTGAACTCGTACAAGGCGCGCAACTCGTCCAAGTCCGCGTACGGAAGCTGGATCCCGTTACGTTCCGCGAGGGCGAAAATCAGCTCGGGCTGGAGCGTCCCCTCGATGTGCAGGTGCAGTTCGGCAACCGGGGGTGCCGCCGTCGTCGTTTCGCCAAAAGTTTCCACCCGACAAGCCTAGGACGAATCACGGGAGATGCCGGTTGATCCTCCATGGATGCACCAGATAGAGCCGGGGAGGGGAAGACCACACGCCGTCAACTTGGTTCTGGGGCGCCTCGCCCCCAAACTGAAAGGATGCAGACCTTCCTCCCGTTCCCCGATTTCAAGCAGAGCGCTGCCGCGTTGGACACCGCCAGGCTTGGCAAGCAGCGTGTCGAAGCCCTGCAGATCCTCCGCGCACTGGTGATCCCCGAGTTCGGCCGGTCGGCCCACCCGGCAATCCGCATGTGGATGGGGTACGTTCCCGCGCTCACGCTGTACGGCCTGGCGATGGTGGACGAATGGGTCGCGCGTGGCAATCCGGACAACACCCGCGCGAGTATCACCGAGTTCGCGCCGCAGGCCGCCCACCCGGACTACGCGGACAAGATTCCCATGCCGCCGTGGCTCGGCGACCCCGATTTCCACTTGAGCCACCAATCCAAGCTGCTCCAGAAAGAACCGCGTTTCTACGCCGAACATTTTCCGGACGCTCCGAAGGACCTGGAGTTCGTCTGGCCCGAACCGCGCTACGAATTCATTCCGGAAGACCCCTTTGACGATTTCATTTGGGTCCTTCGCGCCCCGGTGGGCGACGTCGAACCGGAGAAGATCAACAAGGTCGGCTTGCCGGCTGTGGGCAAGGCCAAGCCCGCAATTGCCGACAGTGACGAATACCAATTCGTGTACGCCGAGGAAACGTCCCGCCGTCCGGCCAAGAACTCGCGCAAGGTGCCCGTTCAGAAGGTCAAGAAACCCACGCGGAACCGGCAACGCCAGGAAGAAGCTTTCAGGACGCTCCCCGGCAGCACGCCTGTCCTTGTCCCGGTCGAAGGCGGTGCCAAGTTCGTCTTGGGCAAGATCCACGGACGGCCCATCACCTTGGAAGACGGCAGGTTCGGGCGCAACTTCGAGGTCGAGAAAGTCATTGACCGTTCGGACTTGGACTTCCCGGCCCTGATGCAGGACCCGCGGGCGTTCTTCCCGATTCCGTCGCTGTAGGGGCGGCGGGCCTCCGACGGCGGGGCTACTTACCCAGCCCCGCTCGCCGGAGGGCTTCTGCCATTGCTGTGTCAGCCTGAGGCTTGGGCGCCGCCTTCGCGCCACTGGCTGCCCCTGCTGACCTCGGGGATCCGGCACCCTGCCGCGCCGGACGGCGCTCACCCGAACCAGCCCGCTCACCGGAACCAGCCCGCTCACCGGAACCGCGCGAACCGGAACCACGACCGCCGGAGCCGCCGCGCGAGCCGGAGCCGCCCGCGGTGCCGGGTTCGTCGTCGAGCCTTAAGGTGAGCGAGATCCGCTTGCGCTCGGGATCGGCTTCGAGGACCTTCACCCGCACCACTTGGCCGGACTTGACGATTTCGCGGGGATCGGACACGAACTTGTTGGACATCGCGGACACGTGGACCAAGCCGTCCTGGTGAACCCCGACGTCAACGAAGGCCCCGAACGCGGCCACGTTGGTCACGGTGCCCTCGAGGACCATGCCGGGCTTGAGGTCGGAGATCTTCTCGATGCCCTCGGAGAACGTCGCGGCGGCGAACGCGGGGCGGGGGTCACGGCCGGGTTTCTCAAGCTCGGCCATGATGTCGCGAACGGTCGGTAACCCGAAAGTTCCGTCCACGAACGCCTGCGGATCCAGCGTGGACACGGCCCCACCATGTGCGGCGGCCACAATTTTCCGCGCCACAGAATACGCTTCGGGGTGGACGCTGGAGGCATCAAGCGGCTCCGCTCCCCCGGTGATCCGCAGGAAGCCGGCACACTGTTCGAAGGCCTTGGCCCCGAGCCGCGGCACCTTCTTGAGGTCCGAACGCTTGTCGAACGGACCGTTCTCGTTGCGGTAGGCCACGATGTTCTCGCTCAGGAGCGGTCCGACGCCTGCCACGCGGCTCAACAGCGCGGGAGATGCGGTGTTGACGTCGACGCCCACCGCGTTGACGCAGTCCTCGACGACGGCGTCGAGCGAACGGTCGAGCTTCGCAGCCGTGACGTCGTGCTGGTATTGCCCGACGCCGATCGACTTCGGCTCGATCTTGACCAACTCCGCCAGCGGATCCTGCAGGCGTCGCGCAATGGACACCGCGCCACGAAGGGACACGTCCATGCCGGGAAGCTCCGCGGCAGCCAACGCGGATGCCGAGTACACGGATGCACCGGCCTCGGATACGACCAGTTTCTGCACGGCAGGACCGCCCGATGCGGTCAGGTTCTTGATGAGCTGCCCGGCGAGCTTATCCGTTTCGCGCGAGGCCGTGCCGTTGCCGATCGCCACGAGTTCCACGGCGTGCTGCCGCGCCAAGCGCTCGAGCGTCACCAATGCCTCGTCCCACTTCTTGGCCGGAGCGTGCGGATAGATGGTGTCGGTGGCGACCACCTTGCCGGTTCCATCCACGACGGCCACCTTCACGCCGGTCCGCAGTCCCGGGTCCAGGCCCAGTGTGGCGCGGTTCCCGGCGGGAGCTGCAAGGAGCACGTCGCGCAGGTTGGCAGCGAAAACGCTGACAGCTTCGTCCTCGGCCGTCGCGAACATGCGGCCACGGAGGTCGTTGCTCAGGCGGTCCAGGATCCTCGAGCGCCAAGCGATCTGCGCGGTCTGGACAAGCCACGAATCAGCGGGCCGGCCACGTTCGGCGACCCCGAGGCACTTGGCCACGGCGTTCTCGTAGCGCGTGCGCGCGGCGGCCAGGGCGTCGTCGTCGGCTGGTTCCGCTTCGGCGAGGTCAAGCTCGAGAACGCCGTCGTTCTCACCGCGCAGCAGCGCGAGGACGCGGTGGCTCGGCATCCCGGACGGCACCTGCGTGAAGTCGAAATAGTCCTTGAACTTCTGCCCCTCGACCTCCTGGCCCTTCTTCACGCGCGACACCATCCGGCCCTGCGTCCACAGCCGTTCGCGCAGGTCCTCGGCAAGATCAGGGTCCTGCGAGACACGCTCGACGAGGATGGATCGGGCGCCGGCGAGCGCGGCGGACGCGTCGTCGATGGAGTGCTCAGCGTTGAGGTACTTGGCCGCTTCGCGTTCCGGATCGAGCTGCGGATTGGCGAGCAACGCATCGGCGAGCGGCTCGAGCCCTGCCTCGCGGGCGATCTGCGCCTTGGTGCGCCGCTTGGACTTGAAAGGCAAGTAAATGTCTTCAAGCCGCGACTTGGTGTCAGCGCCGACGACGGCGGCTTCCAGTTCCGGGGTCAGCTTGCCTTGCGCGGCAATAGCCTCGAGGACCGTACGACGGCGGTCCTCCAGGTCCCGCAGGTAGCGGAGCCTTTCCTCCAGCTCGCGCAATTGGGTGTCGTCGAGCGTCCCGGTGGCTTCCTTGCGGTACCGGGCGATGAAGGGGACGGTCGATCCGCCGTCGAGCAGTTCAACCGCCGCTTTGACCTGCCAGGCCTTGACGCCCAGCTCGTCTGCAATGCGGGCGTGGATGGCGGTTTCTGCCGCTGGAGGCTGCGTGGTCCGGCTCGGGGCTGACGGGGTCGCTGGAAGTTGAGTCACCATGACATTGTGCCCCACAAACGAAAGCGCCACGGCTGGTGGGCCGTGACGCTTGGGTTTGCAGTGCGTCAGCCGAGCGGGACGGCCGGCGACTTGGCGGAAATGTGCTCCACCAGTTCTCCAGTGCGCTGTTCGGCGTAGTTACGGGCGATGTCGCCCTGGCTGATGATGCCGACCAGGCGGTGGTCGGTGATGACCGGAAGGCGCCTGACTTGGTGTTTCTCCATCAAGTCAATGGCGGCGTCGATGCTTGCATCGGCATCAATCCAGATCGGCGTGCCTTGGGCGAGGTCGGCCGCGGTCTTCGCCCCGACGTCCCATCCTTCAGCCACGCATTTGACCACTATGTCGCGGTCCGTGATGAATCCCTTGAGCCTTCCATCGCTGCCGCAAATCGGCAGGGAACCGACGTCCAGATCGCGCATCAGGACGGCCGCGTCACGCAATGACTGGTCTTCCTTGACGCATTGGGCGTTGGTGGTCATGAATTCGCGCACAACACTCATGAGTCCTCCTCCATCGATGTGGTATCGACGCGGACCCCCGGCACCGACGCCGATGTTGTCAGCCTACGCTCAGGCCGAAACGCTGAACAGATCGCGGTTGAAAGTGCTGATCCTATTACTGTCAGGGGCCCCTGATAGCTTGGCTTTGTCGGCTTGGAATGGGGCGTGGCCTCGAAGGGGGCAAGGTGTTTCTTCTTGATTCGGAAAGTGCGGGAGCGGCGCAGGACCTGGTGTTTTCGGCCAGCGACCTCGTGATTGCTTCCACGTGCGAATACCAGTTGCTGCGCGTGCTGGACGAGAAGTTGCAGCGCTCCCCCGAAGCGGAGTTCGAGCCCGACGAAATGCTTGATCGCGCAGCGAAGCTGGGCGATATCCACGAACACGCGGTGCTGGAGCGGTTCGTTGCCGAGTTCGGCGATTGGGATCCGCGCGCGGGAACCGGAGTGTACGACGTCGTTCCCGCCGAAGCGATGGACCGCGCCACCCTGCGCACCAAGCACGCGGAGTCCATTGAAGCCCTGCGGTCCGGCGCGGATGTTGTCTTTCAGGCTGCGTTCTTCGACGGCGAGTTCCACGGGCGGTCGGATTTCCTCGTGAAACAGGCCGGCGGCTCGTACGCCGTCTTCGACACCAAGCTCGCGCGCCATGCAAAAGTCACGGCCTTGCTGCAGCTTGCCGCTTATGCCGAGCAACTTCTTAAAGCTGGGATCGAGCCTGCGCCGGAGTTGACTCTCGTCCTGGGAGCAACTGTCCAGGCAGGCACCGGCGGCTACGACTACGTGCACAGCAACCACAAACTGGCCGACGTACTGCCGGTCTTCCGCGAACGCCGTAGCCGTTTCCTGGCGCTGACCTCGGCGCACAGGTCACAACCCGGGCCCGTCCAGTGGGGTACCCCAGGGGTGACCGCGTGCGGCAGGTGCAACTATTGCAAGGAGCAAGTCGAGTTGCACCGGGACCTGCTGATGGTGGCAGGAATGAGGATCGCGCGTCGCAAGAAATTGCTTGCCGATGGCATCTCCACGATTGACGCCTTGGCCGGGATGCCCGATTTCACGGATTCCGTGACGCTGCGTTTGCAGGAACAAGCGCGACTGCAAACAGGGATCGCGAAGCCCCACGGAACCGTTCGCTACACCGACAAGACCGGTGAGGCCAAGACCATCAGCTACTCGGTCCTCGAATCCAACTCCCTGGCACGCCTCCCACGACCCGACGCCGGTGACATCTTCTTCGACTTCGAGGGAGACCCATTATGGCAAGACCCGGCGACCGGCCGTTGGGGTTTGGAGTACTTGTTCGGTGTGGTCGAGAATCCTGAGGCTCCCGGCGAAAAGCCCGTCTTCCGGCCGTTCTGGGCGCATTCCCGGGCCGAAGAGCGGCAGGCTTTCATCGATTTCCTCGATTACGTCGAGGAACGCCGGATGAAGTATCCGGACATGCGGATCTACCATTATGCGGCTTATGAGAAGACCGCCCTCCGCCACCTGTCGGTGGTCCACACTGTCGGCGAGGCCGCCGTGGACAACCTCCTGCGGGAGGGCGTCCTGGTGGACCTTTACGACACGGTCCGGCACAGCATCCGCATTTCCGAAAATTCGTACAGCATCAAGAAACTCGAGCCCCTCTACATGGGCGAGCATTTGCGCTCGGGCGAAGTGACCGACGCCGGAGCTTCAGTAGTTGCCTACGCCAACTACTGCACTGCCCGCGACGAAGGCCGCAGCGACGAGGCCGCCGACATCCTGGCGGGGATCTCGGACTACAACGAATACGACTGCCTCTCCACCCTTGAGCTGCGGAATTGGCTGCTGGGCTTGGCCTCCGAGCATTCGATCGAGCCGGGCTACTCCGTCCCGGCAGCACACAAGGAGACCGAGCCGGCGAAATACGAGGCCGCCCCCGAAGAAACAGCCCTGCTTGACTACGTCATGGACCATGCCGCGGCACCCTCGGAAGCCCGGGCAGTCGCCTTGGTGGCTGCCGCCATCGGATACCACCGCCGCGAGGACAAACAATATTGGTGGGGCCACTTCGATCGCCTCGACCGGCCCGTTTCCGAATGGGAGGACACCCGGGACTGCTTCATTGTTGAGGAAGCTGAAGTGGTACGGGACTGGTCCACTTTGCCCGGGAAGAGGAACCCTTCGAGGGACGTGTTGTTCTACGGCCGCGCAGCCGAGGGTTCGGGTTTCATTCCTGGCAGCAAGTTCTTCCGAATGTACGATTCCCCCGTGCCTGAGGCTTTCGACGGCAAGGCAATGAGTGCCCAAGGCAGGAGCGGTGCAGGCGGAACTGAAGTCCTCGATGCAAGCGGCTTGGATGCCAAGGACTCCCCCGGTGACGGGCACAGCGGCGATACCGTGCTTGTCCGGGAGATCCTGCCCAGCAAAACTTCGCCGTTCCACCAGGTACCCATGGCGCTGACGCCCGACGTCCCGGTCAACACCAACGGCCAGCGGGCAGCCCTCTCGGAACTCGCCGTCGGACTTCGCTCCAGCTTGCCGTCCTGGCCAAAGAACCCAGCTTTGGACTTGCTGCGCCGAGTCCCACCGCGGCTTGCCACGCTAACGGCACTGCCCGTCGTCGGGTCCGGCGAGAACGGCTACGTGGACGCGATCACTGCCGCGGTGGCAGACCTCGACCGCTCCTACCTCGCTGTTCAGGGACCTCCGGGGACAGGCAAGACCTACGTCGGCTCCCACGTTGTGGCACGACTCGTGGCCGCGGGATGGAAAGTAGGGGTGGTCGCCCAGTCCCACACGACGGTTGAAGCGCTCCTCCGCAGGGCGATCGAGGCAGGCGTATCTCCGGCCAGGGTTGGGAAGAAACCCAAGGAAGGCGATACCCAAGCCAAGCCTTGGGAGATCCTGGCTGATGGCGATATTGAACGGTTGTTGGCGTCGGCCGGCGGTTGCCTCATCGGCGGTACGGCATGGACCATGACTGGCAAAACTGTTCCAGCCCATTCCCTGGACCTGCTGGTGATCGATGAAGCCGGGCAGTTCTCGCTGGCCAACACCCTTGCCGTGAGCCGGGCAACAAAGAGGCTGCTCCTTCTCGGCGACCCGCAGCAGCTCCCGCAGGTTACCCAAGGCAAACACCCTGAACCGGTGGACGAATCCGCCCTCGGCTGGTTGGCGGACGGCCATCACACACTGCCGGAGGAACTTGGCTATTTCTTGGCGACCTCGTGGCGCATGCACCCCGATTTGTGCGCAGCCGTGTCAGAACTTTCCTACGACAACCGGCTGGAGTCAGCTCCCCTCGCTTCCGAGCGGCGATTGGCCGGAGTCCCTGCCGGCGTGGAATGCGTCTACGTCCCGCACAGCGGCAACTCCACCCAGTCATCGGAGGAAGCCGCGGAAGTCGCCGGGCAAGTTCGGAAACACGTGGGGCTCGGATGGCTGGATCCCCGTGAATCGGCCGGAGAACGGCCCTTGGGTGAGAAGGACATCCTGGTGGTGGCCGCCTACAACGCCCAGGTGCAGCTCATCCAGCGGGAACTTCGGAGTGCCGGCCTCGGCCATGTGCGCGTGGGCACCGTGGACAAGTTCCAAGGCCAGGAGGCTCCCGTGGTGATCGTTTCCATGGCGGCCTCCGCTGCGGCCGAAGTTCCCCGCGGCATGGATTTCCTGCTCTCACGCAACCGGATCAACGTGGCGGTCTCGCGCGGTCAGTGGCGTGCCGTCGTCGTACGCTCACCGGAACTGACCAACTACCTGCCGAGCCACCCCGAAGGTCTCGAGCAACTGGGCGGCTTCGTGGCGTTGTGCCAGCGGGCCAGCTAGCTTCGCTTCATCGGAGCCGACGTGGATCAACGCTCGTGGGTTTCGGAACATGGTCAGCGGCACGCCGCCCACGGACGGCTTGCTTTCCGCCGTCGTTCGACCTGACCGTCCGGAACGGCTCCGCATCCGGAAGGAACTGCGCCGCTGGGAGACGACGCGGGGCTTCGGGCTCGATCCGATGCTCCGTGTACTCGTACTTCCCGCCACGGAGGGCGGACGCGAAAGCGGCCACGATGCAGGCCGCGATCGCGAAGGCAAAGGCCACTGCCAGGCCTTCGGCGAACGGCCCCGAGATGAGCGCCGGGAAGAAGGAGCGGCCGGTCAGGAACGCCGAGTCCGACGCCGGAAGGCCTCCCAGGACTTTCGGCCCGAGCAGCGTCTGCACCGGGTTGTAGCCCAACAACGAGGAGAACAGGACCGAAACTGGCGGTAATTGCGCAACCTTCGCGGCGTCTGCTGCGGCCACACCGTGAGCCGTCAGGCCTGAGGCGAGCGTCTGCGGCAGGGTGCGGGCGAGCCCTGTGATCATGAGGGAAAAGAAGATCCCGATGGAAAGCACCATGGCCGAGTTCTGGAAGGTCGTGCTCATGCCCGCGCCTACCCCGCGGCGATTAGGCGGAAGTGAATTCATGATGCCGGCCCTGTTCGGAGCTGCAAACAAGCCCATGCCCAAGCCGTTGGTCAGCAACGCAAGGCAGAACGGCAGGTACGTGAAATTCACCGGTAAAACGAGCAGCCAAAGGAAACTCGCTGCCGCCACTACCATTCCCAAGGTGGCGAGGAGCCGGGCACCGTGGCGGTCGGAGAGCCAACCGGAAACGGGTCCTGCGATCAGGAATCCCGCGGTCAGCGGCAACATGTAAATGCCCGCCCAAAGCGGGGTGGTTTCAAAGCTGTAGCCGTGCTGCGGCAGCCAAATCCCCTGCAGCCAGATGATCAGGATGAACATCAGGCCGCCGCGGCCTATGCCGGACATCAACGAGGCCAGGTTTCCGGCGGTGAACGCCCGAATTCGGAAGAGCGACAAATTGAACATAGGCTCGTCGATCTTTGATTCCACCAAGCAGAAAATGGCCAGCACCGCAGCCCCACCGATCAAGGCGGCGAGCACCCAAGGGTTGGTCCAACCCATCGTGTGGCCGCCGTATGGCTGGATGCCGTACGTGATACCCACCAGCACCGCGACGAGGCCCACCGCGAACGTTCCGTTGCCCCACCAATCGAGCTTGGCCGGCTGCCGGATCCCCGTGTCATGCATGCTGAGGTACGCCCACATGGTGCCGGCCAACCCCACCGGCACGGACACGAGGAACACCAAACGCCAATCCAGCGGACCGAGCAATCCCCCGACAATCAGGCCCAGGAAGGACCCGGCAATGCCCGCGACCTGGTTCAGTCCCAATGCCAGTCCACGCTGGTCCACCTTGAAGACGTCCGTGATGATGGCCGTTGAATTGGCCATCAGCATTGCCCCGCCGACACCCTGCAGCACACGCATGATGATCAGCCACAGGACCCCGGCATCACCCGAGAGCCACGTCAGCGAAAGCAGCACGGAGAAGACCGTGAAGATCGCAAAGCCTGCGTTGTACATCGTCACCCGGCCGAACATGTCGCCCAACCGGCCAAAGGTAACCACAAGCACGGCCGTGACCACCATGTAGCCCATGACGAGCCAAAGGAGCATGCTCGTGTTGCCGGGAGTGAGCGGGTCTACGTGGATTCCGCGGAAAATATCGGGCAAGGCTATGAGCATGATCGACGAATTGATGGTCGCCATGAGCATGCCCAGCGTGGTGTTGGTCAGGACTATCCATTTGTAGTGGGGGCTGGCAACCGCGCGCTCGATGCGGGCCTGGCGTTTATCCCTGAAGACTTGGGTCTTTGTCGCCACCTCAGCTGCCCCTTCCCGGCACACGGGCCGCTTCGGGATTGTTACCTCACTAAAAACCTTAGACCCGGAAACTGTGCGGAGAACCGGGGGTAGGGATTTTCTGCTGGGCCACTCCGGTTGGCTTGGGCTGGCTCCCCCGCGACTCCGGGGATCTTCGAACGGCACCTGCCCGCAGATCCGGCAAAATGTGCCGCGCTAGCAGAATCTGCCCGGGGAGGATCGCTTAAATCACGACGGCGGCACTCGGCTTTCAGGAAAAGCCGAGTGCCGCCGTCGTGGGCTACTTGCGGTTAGTTCGCGTAGAACGGGTAGTCGGTGTAGCCCTTCGCGCCTTCACCGTAGAACGTAGAGGGATCAGGTTCGTTGAGCGGCAAGCTCTCGCGCCACCTGCGCGCGAGGTCGGGGTTGGCGATGGCCGGGCGCCCGACGACAACGGCGTCCGCGTGACCGTTCGCGACGAGTGCTACAGCTTCTTCCCGGTCCGTGATGGTGCTGAAGCCTGTGTTCACCAAGAATGTACCCCTGAAACGCTCGCGCAAGTCCTGGACGAGTTCGCCTTGGGGATCGTGGTGCAGGATGCTCAGGTAGGCCAGGTTAAGCGGGGCGATCGTGTCCACCAGAACCTCGTAAGTTGCGCGGACATCAGCAGGATCAGTCTCGTCAATCTGCTGCACCAGGTGCTCCGGGGAAATCCTGATGCCCACGCGGTTGGCGCCGAGGGCTTCGACCACGGCATTGACGGCCTCGATGACAAAGCGCGCACGGTTTTCCGGCGAACCCCCGTAGCTGTCCGTCCGGATGTTGGTGTTAGGTGCAAGGAACTCGTGGAGCAGATAACCATTGGCTGAGTGCAGTTCAACACCGTCGAACCCGGCTTCGATAGCGTTCCGGGATGCCGTAACGATTTCCTGGATGACCGCTGGCAGCTCGTCCGTGCTCAACTCGCGTGGAACAGGGTAGGGCTTCTTGCCGTTCGGGGTCCGCACTTCTCCTTCGATGGCGACGGCACTTGGTGCGACAATTTCGTTGCCGCCGGTGATGTCCGGGTGGGAGACTCGTCCACCGTGCATGATCTGTGCGAACATGCGGCCACCTTCGGCATGGACGGCGTCGGTCACCTTCTTCCAGCCTGCGATCTGTTCCTCGGTAACAAGGCCAGGCTGGCCCGGGTAGGACTGGCCGGCCGGAGTGGGATATGTTCCTTCACTGACGATCAGGCCCAAGGACGCGCGCTGCCGGTAATGCTCTACGAGGAGGGGCCCGGGAATCCCTTCTGCGCCCGCACGGACGCGGGTCAACGGTGCCATGACCAAACGGTTGGGAAGTTCAAGTTCGCCGAGCGTCAACGGGGAAAACAACATGTGCAATGCCTTTCAAACGGGAACGGATCCACTGCTGGCAACTGCAACGCGTCTGCAACTATTCCGGAACCAACGTTGATGAGACGAGCGTCACAAGTTTGTCGTGTTCGCTCAGCCGCTGGGAGGGATGTTTGCGATCACTTGGCGAATGCCTCGAATGGTCCTCACACTCTTGGCTCTCCGACGCCAGTCATCCCGGTCGCGGAAAGGGTGCTTCATTGGCTTGGTCGCCGGATCCGAAACAAACCTCTGGTTCCGCTTCTCCATCCAAGCAGCCAGGAGTGAGAGCCCCACAGAGCAAACCGGATACAGCACCTGGGCCAAAACGAGCGAACTGAAACCCGTTAGCTCGAGCACCGGCTGCTGAACGAGAAGGGCAGAAACGCCTGCCGCGATAAATGCAGCGACTTTAAGGTGGGAGAACATTCGAACGCGGCGCTGCGCCAATTCGATGAGGTCACTGCGGTGTTCGTGTTCGGCTGCCCGGGCCCACGTTTGAAATGCTGCGGCGTCGGCCCTTGCTCGATTCAGATCAGCCAAGTTCGGATGAGGGGCGACAGTGGGCGGGACGGCCGGGGCCGCCGCTTTGGCTCGTGTCGGCGCGCCAACGGGGGCCTGGGCAGACGAGCGCCCGTTCGAAGGTTTTTCGTTGATTCGTTTGGACTCGATGTAGTGGCGCTTCTCGAGTTCCCGTTTGATTGCTTCTCCAGCGGCCGTTGGCGTTACGAAGGAGAAACTAGCTGCCCGATCGGCCATGGAGACGTCCGGTTCATGTCCAATAGCGGTTGCGACGGGCACCGGAGAGCGGTTGATTGCAAGAGCTATTTCGGGTTGATCGAAGACCCTCAATTTGCTCCAGTGCCCGCCGCCCCGAATGATCAGGATAAGGTCGTAGCCCTTCGAAATAATCTCGGCGAGCTTCGCTTGGAACATCTCGGGTGCTGCTTGGCTGGCCCAACGAAATGTCTGGTAGTCGATTGCCAGGGATTCGTTTTGTTCGGACTTCCGAACCTGGCTTTTGAAGTCAGCCAATCCGCGGCTGTCCTCGGGCGCGATTACCAGCAATCGCGTGAGTTTTTTGGGGAATTTGGGCCTTTGATAGTCATTACAGTGAATATCTCGTCGAGAGGTCCTGACCGATGAGACGCCTGCTAGGCGAAGTGCCTCAAGTGTGCGAGCATCTTGGCGATGAAGTTCTCCCGAGAGGTGAAATTCTCGGAAATTTTAGTGACGTCCAAGATGACGGTGCCGTCGTCGGCCAACTGAGTTTCGCCTTGGATCTCAAGCTTCATGCCTTCCCGCATGGCAGCAGCCAAGGACACCTCTTGACGTCGAAGGTAGTTGGCGATGTTGTAGGCATTCTCGCCGCTAATCCGGCACTCAAGCACATCTAGCGTTCTCCCGTTGAGCGTTGCCAGGTCGAAACGCCAATCGCGCCCGAGACGCCTCGGGGACCTGCATTCTCCACCAATCGTCTTCAGGACCACGGGAAAAGCCTCCCGAACTGTCCTTACCGCGGTGCTGACCGACTCGAGGTCACCCGAAAACCGCCTTCTGCCCCGTGAGATTTGTTCCTTCATTCTTCTCCCCCAATTTTCAGTTTGCGTCGGTACTTCCATCTTGCCGGTCAGCGTAGCCTCGACCCCCGACAAGCAAAGCCGAGCGACTTGATCTCACGTTGGCCCGCTCGGTTCCGGGTCCTATTTTGACGGCACGCCGGGGCAGCCTTCGCCCTGGGGGTTCTGGAGGCAGTTATCGGCATAGTTGCGCGTGACCGAGCGCCACACGCTCACAGTCTGCGCCGGGGACGCGAACTCCCCCGTGCCCGGAATCGGCAAATCCGGGCCACCATTCACCGAATACGTACCCCGAAACGTCGTCGAGACCGACACCTGGAAATCACCCGTCTGCTTATACACGTGGCTCGTGCGCGTCTGCTCACCCCACCGCTCCTCCGGCAACGGGCCACCGGCAAAGATCGTCGGCCCCAAACCACTGCCGTCCCCATACGTGTAGGTGTACTCCACCGGCTCGGCCTTGATAACCACCTTCTGGCCAAGCATGTCGACAGCAAAGGTCTGAGCCGCGGCGTCGGCATAGAAGTTGGTCTCCGCCCCTTTGAGCGTATGCGGAAAAGGCTGAATACCGGAGACCGCAGGGGCGATCGGCAACTGTTGGAATTTCGTCTGGATCTGAGCACCGATCTGATCCAGGACATCATGCGGCTTCTCGGAATACATGCAGCGGTCGGGTTCCACCCGGTGCCATGTATCGGGGTTTGCAAAGGTGAACTGGTCAAACCATCTCACCGGCCTGCCATTTATTCCTTCGTTACACCTCGCACGGGTATTGCATGCTGAATCGACGTCATTCTGATCATTGACGATACAGAGAACCTCGTATTTGTACCGCTTTTGAGCTGTTGGCGTTTCTGCAGGTACATCGACCCAATTCCCTGAAGCCGGATCAACCCTCCAGACCCCAACTCCTGCATCATTCCAATCAACTATCGGCCCAGCTGCCCAAGATGACGGGGCACCCAGGAAGTCTGCACAGATCGTTGCGAACACCATGAGCGCGCCGAAACGAAGTCCACGTCGCGTCAATTGCTAACCACCAATTCGGTCGACGTTTGACGCGCTCCACGCGCCGCCTTCGTACTTTGCAATCATGATGTCGGCTTGCAGACTGGTCTTTGGCGACGCCTTTTCCACCGAACCATCAGCTCGATGGTATGAAATTGCCTCGCGATGATCTTCTATCCATTGTCCTTGGGAGTTCCAGTCTTCGATCGTCGGGCGAACTCTGGAGCAAGAGTTGCAGCCAGCCCCGGACACCGCGTCAACCGGTGTGAGATCCCCGGTCTGATAGGCGAAGTTCATAAGGTCGTACCAATACCGAGCAAACGCCTCCAGACCTTCTTTGCTGTTCGCCTTCGCAGCCTCCGGGAGCACCGGAACCGGCACGTTCTCAGCTCTGCCGGTGGAAGTCGCAGGCTTGTAGACAGCAGCCGGAGTCGGCGTGGGCGTGGCCGTGATGCTAGGTGAAGCACTCGGTGATCCGGTCTGCGACGCTTCCGGTGGACCGCCAGGCGTGCAGCCAGCGAGACCCAACATCACCCCGACCACAGCTATGACGAAGAAACGGGCGCGAAAAGAAATGGACGTGCGTGAAGTCACGGCTTGCTATCCCCCAATAGTAGTGTGCCTGAGCAACAGGGTAGCTGAAGAACCGTCCAAGCGTCGAAAAGTTATCCACAGGGCCAAGATGACGCTGGTCGCATGGCCTCGTATCCCCACGCCCGGCCGCACCGACGCCCGGGCAGTGTCTAAGGTGCACTCAACCAGGGAATCGCCCGCCTATGACGCTAATCCGCGCGGCGCCCGCGTCCTCCGCGAGTGTTGATGAAGTCCGTCGCGTCGTTCACGGTAGGCGCATCCGGGTAGATGCTTCGAGTCTCCGCGCGTTGGTTTTTCGTACGAATCCAGTCGCCGGGATGCAATTTCGGAACAATTTTCGCTATAGCCAAAGCGCCATACATCAAAGTATTGATCGCCACAAAAGTCGCCAGAATGGCAAACCAATCGGAATGCAGGACTCCCTCTGGGAACAGAAGACCGGTGGGGACTGCTGTTGAAATCGCCATGGCTATTTTGCCTTCCCGGTCCCTGCGCTCTGTGAATGGTTAAGGTGCTTCCATTTGGCTTGCTTACCCAAGGAGATATCAATGATTCCCTTGACATAAACCACATTCAGGAACATGTCGAAGAACAATTCCGGAAAGAGCGTGGCGGCCAGGATACGGGCACGCCAGCCACCCTTCCACGCAGTGACCACGCGCTCCAACGAGAAAACGACGCCGATTCCCAGCCAAAACGGAAACCACACCCAAGTATCCAATGACAGAACCATCATGAGGATGAGCAATAGATAGGCGCTGAGCGCAATGACCCCGTACCCGATGCCAAACTGTTGAGCCCAGTAGCGGATGGTTTGGGGTGTCACACCGTAAGCACCAAGGTTTTCAAGTGCTCCCCGCTGCCAGCGAAGGCGCTGGGCCCACAAAGTGCGGAAATTCGGCATCAATTCCGTCACCACTGTGCATTCCATGGGCGAGATCATGAGACCACCCAGGGACTTCAACGCGATGGTCAATTCGTTGTCCTCGGTCAACGACGCAGTGTCATAGACGTCTCCGTTGATTCCCGGAATAGACGTGCCGCGACTCTGAGCGACAGTGCGCAGAGCGCGCGGTCGGAAGATCGAGGCCGTACCGGTGAGGACAAAAACGCGCCCCCGCCTGCGGCCGATGTCGCGTGAGTAGCGTATGTATTCGTTGCGCTGGAACTGGCCAATAATGCCATGGCCTTCTTCGCCGTAGAAGAGTCCGCCGACGGCCATCAGTGCCCTGTCATTCGTCAGCCTGGATACCGCCACTTCCAGGAAACCGTCGTCGAGGCGGGTGTCAGCATCCATCACCATTACGACGTCGTTATCCCCTTGGCCGGGCAGCAGCCACTTTAGCGCCTGGTTCAGGGCTCCGGCTTTCTTCTTTGTATTGTTTACGGATTCAAAGACCTCGACACCTGCTTTTCGGGCGAGGGCTACAGTCGAATCCGTGCAATTGTCGGCCACCACGATAATCCGTTCCGGAGGATGCGACTGCGCCATAAGCGATGCAATAGTGGACGGCAGTGAAACTTCCTCGTTGTGCGCCGGAATCAACACAGTTACCGTGACCGGACCCGCGTACAGTCCACGGGTCTCCGCCATGACAATCTTCGGGGCCAAGGGAGTCTGGGGATTTGCCGAACGTCGGGACCTGTTGGCAATACGGCGTTCCAACAATGCCACTCCTGCGGACAACAAAAGCGCAAAAGCGATGGCGGCGAGGATCACTCGCGGTTGGGGCGCCTCCGAGTCGTAGAGCACTTTCCAAACGCCAAGAACGATGGCCTCAGCCCTCGACTCAACGGCAGAATTTCCGGTCGATGCAATAGCGAACCACAATAGTGCGGCTGCACCTCCCACAGTGACCGCAATGAGAATTCCCACCATGCGCTGAAACAGCCCTCGACCCATGGTCGAAATGCTAGCAACTACCAAACACGGAAAATAATCGTCGTAATGTATCGCCGGCAGCGTTTCAAAGGCAGAGAACCTGGAACGGGCGGCGTGCTTAGACTGGGGTATGGGCGAGAGCCGGGACTTGCTGACGCCGGAGCAACGCAGCCGGAACATGTCCAAGATCCGGGGCAAGAACACCAAACCGGAGCTCTTGGTTCGCAAAATCCTGCACGCCAAGGGTTACCGATACAGGCTCCATGGGAACGCGGCCGGCGGGAAACTTCCCGGCAGTCCGGACTTGGTGTTCGCGAGCCGCCACAAGGTCATTTTCGTCAACGGCTGCTTCTGGCATTTCCATGATTGCAAGGCCGGGCTGCATGCTCCCACCGCCAACGCCGAGTTCTGGGAAGCCAAGCGGAACCGCACCCGGGAGCGGGACGCGGCCCAGCGCGAAAAGTTACAGGAATCGGGCTGGGCTGTCCTCACTGTCTGGGAGTGCGAATTGCGGGACCGTTCGGCTTTGGAGGATCAGCTCACACAGTTCCTCGACGGCGACCAAACAGGAAATAACTCAAAGGCCCAAAGAAATTGATGAAGCTGGCGGCCCGCCACAGGGCCTTGCTCCCCCGAATGTCCGACGCCGGCGTCTTGGTAATGCTGCGTTGCGCGGCAATCAGCAGCGCTATTTGACCAGCGCCAACCACTGCCATTCCGAAGCGTTGCCCCGGTGTCATGTCCTTCCAGGATTTCTTCTTCTTGTTTCGCATTGTGCCTCCATCTGCTGTGCCTGCTCCTTCAGGCTAGCCTGACGACCCTCCCGAAGGAACCGCCAAAGCTTGCCTCACCACTTCTCCCCACGACTGCTGGACCAAATCGTCGACGGCGGCCAGGACGTCCGCGGGAGGCAACGAGAGGTCGAGGGGGTATTCCACGATATCGATATCGGTATTGAGGATCCGCCGGAGTTTCATCTCGCCTTTCCCGGCGTAGACGAGCCACGCAGTGGGCACCTGCAGCGCTGTGCAGTAAGCCAGCATTTGATAGTGATCGGCGTTGAGCGAAGCTCCGGAATCCGAGGCAGCCTTGTATTTCGAGTCGTACACCACAACCGGCCTGCCACCAAGGAAGTGGACTGCGTCGGGGCGCACTGTGAGCCGGTCGGAATCGCGAACTGCCTCGTTGAGCGTGGCGCCGTACTGAAGCCGCATTTCGCCGGGGTGCGCCCTCATGGCCTTGCGCATCGCAAGACCCACGAATTCCTTGAAAACACTGGACATGTCCACCACGAACGACGCTGTTTGTTGCTTCCCCTCCCCTGCCTCCGCCGAGGCATTGCGAAGGATGACCTCCGCGAGGCGAAGCACCGGATGGTAGCGGAGGTTCATCCGGCTGGCCCGCCACGGCGGAAGGGGCGCGCCGGACTGCAGCCGCGTGACGGCGTCGAGCTTTCCCTTAAGCTGCCGCAGGCGGCTGAGGACGTTGCTTCGCACGCCGGGGACCTTGCACATCCGCTCGAGGGCGGCCCGAAGGATACGGTTTTCGGCAATGTCCTCGGTGAATTCGTCGTACGAGACTTCGAGCGGAACCAGCATGCCGGGACGGCGGGAAATCTGGTCCGAGATCCGGATCCGGCCCTTGACCGTCCGCAGCGACTCGTCCACCGTCAGGTAACCCTGCAGCGGACCACGGCTCAGGGCACGCTCCGCCAGTTGGGCAAGGGACTCCGCCAAGGCGCTCCACAAGTCCTGGTGTTCGACGGCGGCCACCGAGTCTTCGCGGAAACCCTGGTCTCCCGCGTAGCTGAGCAGGAACAGGAGGCGGCTGAGGCCCAACCGGTCCTTTGGCCGCACCTCGAACTGGACCGTGGGCGTGCGGACGGATCCGACTTTCCCGACGGGTTCGATCCTGTAAAGCCCCATTCCCATGGGCGAGGCTTTCGCGAGGCCGCTCGAGTTCAGGAGCGCGGCGGAGTCCGGATCCAGCTTCTCCACGATGCCACCGGAGAGCTCGTCCATCACGACGTGCCGAACGGCAGCTGCTCCTGAAGCAGCGGGCCGCGCAGCGCCAAGAGCGGACGGCCGCGCCGCCGAAACCACGGACGAACGTGCCGGAGGCCGAACCCCCACGGATCTACCCGACCCTGCGGCCTTCCCGATTTCGGGAGGACGCGATGGCCGCGGCGGAGTTGACTTAGCGCGTCGCAAGTCGACCCAACAACTGGTCCAGCCCGAAGCGCTCTTCCAACTGGGCCCTGTTCAATTGCCCGTGGTAGTGCTCTTCGAGGAGCGGCATGAGCTCGTACTTCCAGATCCTGCGCAGTCCGGCGGGATCCTGGGCCGCGTTCTTCATGAAGTAGGAGGGGCCGATCATCAGGTCGCGATCCCAGTCGTCGATCGAATCGTTCAAGGCGTCGAGCAGGTCCGCGTTGAGCGTGTCCAGCCCACGGGCCTCGAGGAATCGCCGCAGTGAGCCGCGGATCGGTTCCACCTTGGGATGCAATTCCACGAACGCGAAGCGGCGCCGAATGGCCGCGTCCATCATGGCGATGGAGCGGTCGGCCGTATTCATGGTGCCGATGATGTAGAGGTTGTCCGGCAAGCTGAACGGCTCGTTGGGGCTGTACTGCAAGTAGATGCGGTCGTCGCGGTACTCAAGCAGGAAGTACAGCTCACCGAACACTTTGGCGAGATTGGCACGGTTCATCTCGTCGATGATGAGGAAGTACGGCTTGTTCGAGTTCCCCGGCTTCGCTGCTTCTTCGGCCAGGCGACGCAGCGGCCCGGCGACGAGCTTGAAAGAGACCTGGCCGTCGTCGGTCTTGTCCGGCCGGAACCCTTCGAAGAAATCCTCGTAGGCATAGGACGGATGGAACTGCACCAGCTTGACGCGCTCGTCGGTGCTGTCGCCCGCGAGTTCGGCGGCCAAATGCTTCGCGAGGTAGGTCTTGCCCGTTCCGGGAGGGCCGTAGAGCACCAGCTGCCGGTTTTCCTCGAGGAGGTCGGCAATTTCCTTCAGCGGCCCGAGCTCCATATGGAGTGAATCCGCGAACTCCTCGGTGAGGGGCCGGAACCCTTCAATGACGGGCTCGACGGCGGTGTCCGCGGCGGCGGTGTCCTCGCCGTCGGATTCCGCTTCCGCGGGCAGGAGGCTCTGCAGCGACTGGATGACCTTGGTGACGTCCACGACGATCCCCGCGGTGGCGAGTTGGCGCTGGACGTGGCGCGGGGCCTCGGCGATGGGGTGGGTTTCGTCGAACCAGCGGACCTTGCGGCGCAACCGGCGATTGTCCTCGTTGTGCTCCGCTTCGCCGAGGATGACGCCGATCCGCACCGCGCCGGCATGCTGGAACAGCGCGAGGTCGCCCGGCTTCATCACGGTGAGGAACGCGAAAACGGCGGTCTTCATGTCCTCGCGTTCAACGTAGCCAAGGTGCTTGTAGTCCTCGTCCACAGCATGCTGCACTACGCCCGCGGTAACGCCCGGGTTGAGTTCGCGGAGGTGTTCGACGTCGAGCGTCGCCTTCTCCTCCGCCTGCCACGCGGCGAGCAACTCGGCGGAATCCAGGTGCGTGCGCAACAGCCAGGCCCTGCGGCCGGGATCGCCTACCTTGCGCCACTGGCTGACGAGCTGGCGATGGTACCAATCGATGCGTTGGCCGGCCTGTTCGTCGAGGTGCAGGCGGATCCGGTGGACATCCGCGGTGATGTCTTCCTCCGAATCTCCCTTGGCACCGCCCACCAGCGAGGCAAACGCATCACGGATTTCCCGACGCTCCACATCCGCCACTACCGGTTCGAAGTAGCTCGGCCACGCCAGGTATTCGATGCTTCGCCGGATGGCCGCTTGGTCCCCCAGGGTTGCAGCAGCGAGTTCGTGGAACTTCAACGGATCCTTGAGGGCTTTGGCAATGCTCGCGTTCGACTGGCCATCCACGTGGGCCACGAAGCGGCAGAGCCAAGCCAACTGGTCCCACAGGGTCCAATTGAATTCCGCGGTACGGTCGCGGATCACGCCGTGGTCGGTCATCCCTTGGTAGAGCTCGACGGGCAGCTCGATGGGAGGCTCGATCCAAGACGCGGCCTCGGCAACGCGGGCGCGCTTCACTTTGAGCGATTTGACCTCATGGGCGAGCGGCAGGGACTGGAGGAACAGAAGTTCGACGGCGAGCAGCTTGGCTTCGCGCGACGCTCCCTCCAGGTTCTGCCGCAAATTAGTCATCATGGGTGCTTTGGGGTCCGATGCGCCGCGTTCCAAGCGTTCCAGAAGCTCGGCTGCGGCGTCGACCGTCCATGTACGTGTTCCGGCGTCGAGCGCCGAGGCCTTCCCCTGGAGCCCCGGGCCCAGCACGAACCACGCTGCATCTTCGATCTCCTTGGAGATACCGGGGGCACGGGTCAGTGGGGCTTTGGTGGAGGGAGTCACCATGCCAACTTACATGGTTTAGCTGGGTACCGGCATCCGGAAGGCCGGCATCCAGGGAGGCACAAAGCTAGTGCATTCCGAAGCGATAGCGGCTAGGCACCGGCTCATCTGGGCAAACGTCCTTCCACAGCTCGGAGATCGCGTCCTCGCCTTCCCGGATATCCGGAATTTCCACCCCGTCGCGCAGCATGGCCGCTGCTTCTTCGCTCCGGCCGGCGCGAGAAAGGGCGAGCGCCGTGAGGAACCGGACGCGCCCGACGTCGGACATTCCGGCAGGTGCCTCGCCCACCAAAACGAGCGCTTGCCCGGGAAGACCGTGGCGGATGCTCAGGGTCATGGCCTCAACGAGCAGGTGGACGTTGGTAGGTTCCAGGCGGCTCGCGGACGCCAGCTCGGCCAGGCCCTCGTCGACGTTGCCGATGGTCAGCAAAGCTCGTGACCGGCCCCGGTGAATCAAGGCCCGGGTGTGTCGGGGAATGGTGCCCGCGGCCAAGGCGGCGTCGTAGTGCGCGATTGCGGCATCGAGTTCCTGGCGGGCATGTTCCATGGTGGCGAGGTGGAACAACGCCTCCGCTCCGCCGTCGTGCTCCAACAGTCCCTCCCAATCGTTCCCGGCAACGAAAGTCTCCGATCCCGCGAATCCCCGCCCTTCCAATAGTGCAAGCCACGGCGCGGTTTCGCCGCCCGTCGGATCGCCGAAGGGCGTGCCGACCTCATCCACCCACCCAAGCCCCGCGGCACGCCGTCGGACGCGTTCCACAGCACCCCAGGCACTGCCGTGCACCAGCATCTCCGTCGGGGCAAGCGCCTGGTTCCGCCCCGCTTCCTCAAGGGCCTCTTCCAGCGCCGCATCCGGGACGAGGTGTTCGAGTCGCGCGCCGGCGTGGGCGATTGCCGCGTCCCAATCCTGGCTGTGCGAGACCGCGGGATCGAGCCGGGCGTTGCCGTAGGCCTCCACCCACGTCCATTCGGCGCGCGCAGGCATGGGCAGGTGCTCCACTTGGGTCTGGGCCAGCCCGGCTTGGATCTCCGCGTACGGACCGGCGCCCGGGCTGAGCCATTCCTGCCAGCGTTTGCCGCCGTCGCCCTGGCCCCAGACGAAGAGCTTCTTCCCGCGCAGCAGGCTCGTGGAGAGCATCGCCAGGCCGTCGCCGTCGCGGTCAACCGCGGTGATCCAGTGACGGCGGCCGGGTTGGATGTCGAAGAAGAAATCCGCCGCGTGCGCGCTGTTGACCAGCCACGTGGCGTCCTTGCCGTGATGCTCGGTGGGCCGCACGCGGGCGACGTCGGTAGTGTAGTCGCTGCCATAGGCCTCAGCGGCTGGCGCCACGACGCGGGTTTCCGGCGTCTCGGGAACAGCGGCGTTGCTCCACCAATACATTGGAACGTCGTGCTCGTGGGGGTTCCGGATCCGCACCGCGGCGAGGAGCACGTCCGAATCCTCGGGAAGCCACATATCCACTTGGAATACGACCCCGCGGACGCGCTCGAATTCCCACATCCGCAGGACCTCGTGGCCTTCCGGGGTCTCGACGACGGCCGTGTGCAACGGATCACATGTAGTGGGTGAATGCCCGCGGGTTCCGATATTCCATTCGAGCCCGCCCGCGAACCACGCCTTGCGCAGCGCGATGTTGGCGAACTGCAACGTTCCGTGGGTGTGGAGCAGCTGTTTACCGGAGGCTTTGTCGAAGAGTTCCCACAGCCGACCGCCCAAGGTGGGCAGGACAACCGCGCGCAGCTTGCTGTTCTCAAGCACGACGGCGGGTACCTCGTGGGTGGTCCGCTCGCGCGAGTAGCCATCCTGCATCAGGTAAGGGAACATATTCGGCACTTGGCCATACCGGGCCGCGGCCTGCAATTCCTCCGGCACGCCGTCGCCGATCCTGTAGGGCTGGTTGAGCTCTGCGTCGACCACGGGCAGAGGATTGGTGGGGCCGAGTTCGGCAATGTTCAAGGCGATGGTGCGGTAGGTCAGGTTCTGCAAGGTATTGCCTCCTGAATGGCTGGAGTTTGTGTACAGGTGACGCCCTTAAGAGGGGTTCTAGAGGGCATTACCTGTACACAAACTCGGATCACGCTTGGTAGGGAGCCAGTTGTTCCTTTTGCTCCGGGGTGAGCCGGCGGACCCGGCCATCTTGGTCCACGAAGGCCAGGTGGGTGCTGGCTTTGACGCAGTCCTGGCCGGTGACCGGATCTTTGATGACGTAGTGGAGGTCGAAACTTGCCCCCTTGACGGCCCCCACCCAGATTTCCACCGTTGCCGGGATGTTGCGGTATTCCAAGGTGCGGACGTACCTGACCTTATGCTCAACCACCAAGGTCATGACGCCCTCTCCAACATCGTTGAAGATGGACACCGGAGGCTCGACTCCGGGGAGGCCCGCCCCGCTCGGCGGACCGAAAGCGGCAATACGGGCTTCCTCCAGCATGCGGACGATCTGGACGTTGTTGATGTGCCCGTACGCGTCCATGTCGCCCCAACGCATGGGGACCTGGACGGAAATCGGCCCGACGTGGTGCGCGCTCAGCTGTGCACCGCCGTCGAATCGTCCACAGCGACCTCTTCTGCGTCCTCACCAGCGAACTGGGACATGTACAGGCGGTAGTACGCGCCTTGCAATGCAAGCAGTTCGTTGTGGTTGCCCTGCTCCACGATGCTGCCGTTTTCCATCACGAGGATGGTGTCGGCGTCGCGGATGGTGGACAGGCGGTGGGCGATGACGAAGCTCGTGCGGTCCGTGCGCAGGGCAGCCATCGCTTTCTGCAGCAACAGCTCAGTACGGGTGTCCACGGAGCTCGTGGCCTCGTCCAGGATCAACAGCGAGGGGTCGGAAACGAACGCCCGGGCAATGGTGATGAGCTGCTTTTCACCCGCACTGACGTTGTTGCCTTCTTCGTCGATGATCGTCTGGTACCCATCGGGCAATGCGCGGACGAAGCGGTCCACATAGGTGGCCTTGGCAGCCTCCATGATCTGCTCCTCGGTGGCGTCGAGGTTGCCGTACTTGATGTTGTCGTAGATCGTGCCGCCGAACAACCAAGCGTCCTGGAGCACCATGCCCACTTTCGAGCGGAGCTCGGAGCGGCTCAGTTCCTTGATGTCCACCCCGTCCAAGGTGATGCGGCCCGAGTTGAGTTCGTAGAAGCGCATCACCAGGTTCACCAGGGTGGTCTTTCCGGCGCCCGTCGGGCCCACGATGGCTACTGTGTGGCCCGGCTCGGCGCTTAGGGACAGGTTCTCGATGAGCGGCTTGTCCGCGACGTAGCTGAAGGAAACGTTCTCGAATTCAACGTGTCCGTCCGTACGCGGCGGCAAGTGCTTGGCAGCGGTCTCGGGCAGTTCCTCGTCAGCGTCCAGGAACTCGAATACACGTTCAGCCGAAGCGACACCGGACTGCAGCATGTTGGCCATGCCGGCGATCTGGCCCAGGGGCTGCGTGAATTCACGCGAGTACTGGATGAATGCGGTGGCATCGCCCAGGCTCATGGAACCCGAAGCCACGCGCAAACCGCCGACAACCGCGATGCCTACATAGCTGAGGTAGGACACGAAGTTCATGGCCGGGAAGATGATGCCGGAAACGAACTGGGCTCCAAAGGACGCCTTGTAGAGTGCCTCGTTGCGTTCGTCGAAGCGCTCCAGCATGTCCGCGTCGCGACCAAAGACTTTCACCAGTTCGTGGCCGGAGAACGATTCTTCGATCTGGCCATTGAGCGTTCCGGTGTTCTTCCACTGTGCCGCGAAGAGCTTTTGGCTGCGCGCTCCGATGACACCTGCGAGGACGCCGGAGAGGGGCAGCGCGACCAATGCGATCAGGGCAAGTTGCCAAGACACGATGAACATCATGACGGTGATGCCCAGGACAGTCAGTACGGAGCTCACAAGCTGGGCGAACGCCTGCTGCAGCCCTTGCTGGACGTTGTCGACGTCATTGGTCACGCGGGAAAGGATGTCCCCGCGCTGGCGGGTGTCGAAGTAGTTCAACGGCAAGCGGTTGAGCTTCGTCTGGACATCGTTACGGAGCCGGTTGATGACCTTCATGACGATCCGGTTCAGGATGTAGCCCTGGGCCCACAGGAAGATGTTGGCCACGAAGTACATCAAGAGGACGATCGAGATCAGGAACGTCAGCTTGGAGAAGTTGATCCCGTTGGTGAGTTCCATCTTGGACACCATGTCCGCGAAGTTGTTCTGTCCCGCTTGGCGAAGGCTCTCGGCGAAGGCTGCCTGGCTGACGCCGGGCGGGAGTTGCTTGCCCATCACGCCGCCGAAGATGACGTCCATGGCGCTACCGAGGATTTTCGGCGCGATGACGTTCAGGACCACCGAAACCACCACGAGGCCGATCACGACAATCACGGCCGCGGCTTCGGGCTTCAGCAGGCCCAGGAGCCGCTTGGCTGACGGTCCGAAGGCCTTGGCCTTCTTCGCGGGCAGGTTGCCGAACATGCCGCCATCGGCTTCGCCGGGCGTGTATTCGACGTCTTCGACGTCGTCATCGTCCGCCACGGCAACGGCGACTGCGGCTTCCGAGTCCTTCGCATCCGCCGATTCTTTGGCCGCCCGGGCCGCCTTGGCTGCTTCGGCCTTCGCCGCCCAACCACGCTTTTGCTGATTCTGCTCGCTCATGCCACTTCCTCCGCGGTCAGCTGGGACTCCACGATCTCCTGGTACGTCGGTGACGTTTCGAGGAGTTCTTCATGTGTGCCGCGATCGACGATCCTGCCGTTGTCCAGGACAAGGATCTGGTCCGCGTCCGCGATGGTCGAGACACGCTGGGCCACGATAATGACCGTGGCATCGCGGGTCTTTTCCTTCAGGGCCCGCCGAAGCCGGGCATCGGTTGCAACGTCCAAGGCGGAGAAGGAATCGTCGAACAAGTAGACCTTGGGCCGGGTCACCAAAGCCCGGGCGATGCAGAGGCGCTGCCTCTGGCCACCGGAGACGTTGGTGCCACCCTGCGCGACCCGCCGGTTCAGGCCGGAAGCTTTTTCCATCACGAAGTCCTTGGCTTGGGCCGTTTCCAACGCGTCCCAGAGCTCCTCGTCCGTGGCGCCGGTCTTGCCGAAGCGGAGGTTGTGTTCGATGGTTCCCGAGAACAAATACGGCTTCTGGGGAACGGTGGCCACCCGGCTGGTGATTTCGTCGCGGTCCAGGCTGGTGACCGGAACGCCGTCGAGCAGTACTTCACCGGATGCGACGTCGTAAAGCCGCGGCAGGAGCGACACAAGGGTGGTCTTGCCCGCACCCGTGGAACCGATGATCGCGAGGGTTTGCCCCGGTTCCGCAGAGAAGGAAATGTTGCTCAAGACGGGAGCTTCAGCGCCCGGGTATTTGAAGGTGACATCGCGGAATTCCACGCGGCCCTTCTTTTCCGCGGGCGCAACGGGCGCCTTCGGATCGTGGATGGAAGGTTCGACGTCGAGGACCTCGCCAATGCGGTCCGCGCACACGGAGGCGCGCGGGATCATCATGGCCATGAATGTGCCCATCATGACGGCCATGAGGATCTGCAGGAGGTACTGGAGGAAGGCCGTCAAGGAACCCACCTGCATGTTGCCGGCGTCGACCCTCTGGCCACCGAACCACAGCACCGCGGCCGTGGAGAGGTGCAGGATCATGCCGATGGCGGGGAACATCAGGACGAACAGGTTGCCGATCTTGACCGAAACTTCGGTGAGGTCCCGGTTGGCGCCGCCGAACCGCTTGGCCTCGTACGGTTCGCGCACGAAGGCACGGACCACGCGGATACCGATGATCTGCTCGCGCAGCACGCCGTTGATGGCGTCGATCTTCTTCTGCATGGAGCGGAAGAGCGGCATCAGCCTGACCACGAGGTAGCCGACCACGGCCACAAGGAGCGGAACGGATACCCACACGAGCCACGACAGGCTGAGGTCCTCGCGGAGGGCCATGATGATGCCGCCGACACACATGATGGGGGTGGACACCATGAAGTTCAGGCCCATCAGCATGAGCATCTGCACTTGCTGGACATCGTTGGTGCCGCGGGTAATCAAGGTGGGAGCGCCGAAGCTGTTGACGTCCTTGGCCGAGAAGCTGCTTACCTTGCGGAAGACGTCCCGGCGGAGGTCGCGGCCCATGGCCATGGCCACACGGGAGCCGAAGTACACCCCGGCGATGGCGGCCACGACCTGGCCGAACGCGACCGCGAGCATCAGGGCACCGGTCTGCCAGATGTAGTTGGTGTCGCCCCGGGAGACACCCTCGTCAATGATCTTGGCGTTAAGGCTGGGAAGGTAGAGGGTTGCGATGGTAGATGCCAACTGGAAGATGATGACAGCCAGTATCTGTGGCAAATACGGCTTGGAATAGCGCCGTATCAGGGTGACAAGCATGCCCACGGATCCTTAGTTAGAGTGCGAGTTTAGAGTGCGAGTTTGAGTGAGAACCAACGAGTAATACAGATAGCAGGAGGCGCTGACAGTATTAGCCCCTCAACTGTACGAAATCCCCCGCCCCAACAGAATATTGATAGCCAAATATCATCCGAGCGGCGTATTTTGTCCCGTGCATAGCCTCCACGCAGCAGTGCGGGCGGGCCGGGATGATCCCGACCCGCCCGCAAATCCGCGGCTAACTCACGTAAAAGCCAACGGAGGCTAGCCCGCGTGCCGCCCAGCTTCCCTGGAGTGGTTGCCGGCTCCAGCAGCGTTTGGCGCTTCCCCTGCGATGAGCATGAGGGCCGCCCGTTCCTGGCGCCGGCGTTCCCGCTTGAGTTCCTTGTGCAACGCAGCCAGTTCCGCGGCTGTCCGGGACTGCTCCACGGCGATGGTTTGCTGTTCCTGGATGCGCGCTTGAAGCTCACGCTGCGAGCGGCTCAGCTGCAATTGCTGTTCGGCGAGCAGACGCTGGGTCCGGGCCAACTGTTCCTGGACATCCCGAAAACCGGCTGTGGGATCGGGCCGTTCCTGCGTCAGGATCCGTGCGAACTCGAGATCGAGGTCGTCGTGTTCCTTGGCGGCCGCCGCAAGCGCACGCTTGGCACCCAGGCTCGTGCCGCCGTCGTCGACTGGTTCGGTGGTTTCACCAGAACTGATGACAGGCATGGTGGCGGTGTCCAGGGACATGGCTGCCTCGGCGGAGGCGTTTGCCAGCAGTTCCCGCTCAGGCGAAGCATCCACGGTCTTCCGCAGCGGCACTTCCTTGATGAAGAGCACCGCGAGGAAAGCGACCAGGGCAATGACTGCCGAGATCATGAAGATCTGGGCGGTGGCGTCGCCGTATGCGGCACGCATGATGTCCCGGATGGGAGCGGGGAGATCGGTCAGGTCCATGCTCGCGTCGCTGGATCCGCCCTTCACCGGGATGTGTGCCGCGGCCAGGCCCTGGGTGGCAAGTTCCGTGACGTGGTTCGACATCACCGCACCAAGCACGGCAACGCCGATCGCGCCGCCGAAGGAGCGGAAGAACGCCACGGATGCGCTCGCGGTGCCGATGTCCTTAGCCTGGACAGTGTTCTGCACGGCCAGCACGAGGTTCTGCATGAGCAAGCCAAGGCCCAGGCCGAAGATCGCGGTGTAGGTGCAGGTGATCCAGAGTTCAGTGGTGTGGTCGATGGTGCCCGTGAATGCGAGGCCACCGGCCAACAGCACGGTGCCAGCGAGGAGGTACCTCTTCCATTTGCCGAAGCGGCTGATGAGCTGTCCCGAAACCACGGAGCCCGTCAGGTTGCCTGCGATCATCGGCAGGGTCAGCAGGCCGGCCTCTGTAGGGGTGGCTCCACGGGCCACCTGGAAGTACTGGCCGAGGAAGGTGGACGAGCTGAACATCGCGATGCCGACTGCCACCGAGGCGAGGATCGCGAGGGCGGTGGTGCGCTCGGAGATGATCTTCAGCGGAATGATCGGCTGGGCGACCTTGGATTCGACCAGCACCAGGAGGGCGAGCAACAGCACGCCGCCGCCGACCATGACGGCGGTCTGCCAGGAAATCCAGTCGTAGTAATCCGGGTTGCCGGCGAAGGACACCCAGATGAGCAGCAGGCTGACGCCGGATGTCAGGAGCACGGAGCCGAGCCAGTCGATCTTGGCGGGACGCTTGACGTGCTGGATCTTGAGGGTCGCCTGGAGCAGGATGAGCGCGACGACGGCGAGCGGCACGCAGACGAAGAACGTCCAGCGCCAGCCGAGGGGGCTGTCCACGATGAAGCCGCCGAGGAGCGGTCCGCCCGCGGTGCCAACTGCCATGACGGCGCCCATGTATCCCGAGTACTTGCCACGGTCACGCGGCGGAATCATGGTGCCGATGATGGCCTGGGCCAAGGCAGTGAGGCCACCGAGCGCAATGCCCTGGATGACGCGGGCGGTCAGGAGGAAGGGAATGCTCTGGGAGAAGCCGGCCATGACCGAGCCTGCGACGAAGACCACGATGCTCAGCTGGACCAGGAGCTTCTTGTCGAAGAGGTCTGCCAGCTTGCCCCAGATGGGCGTGGTGGCCGCGTTGGCGAGCAGCGCGGCGGTAATGACCCAGGCGAAGTCGGTCTGCGTTCCGTGGAGGTCGGACATGATGGTCGGCAGGGCGTTGGCAACGATCGTGCTGCTCAGGATTGCCGTGAAGAATGCCGCGAGGAGCCCGGTCAGGGCCTCCATGATTTGTCGATGCGACATGGGCGCGTTGGGTGCCGCCACCGCCGTGGTGCCTTCAAGGGTTCGGGTTGCCATAGGTGCTGCTCCTAAGCTTCGTGGTTCGAGTGATGGGAGCCGGCCGCCGTTGCCCGGACTGAGTGGTTGAGTGATGCGGTCAATTTCGCGAGGACCTCGCCCGCTTCCAGGGCGTCGTCTTCGCTCCATTCTTCGAGGTAGCTCCGCAAGTTGAGGCTGCGCTGCTCTTCGAAATCCCGGACCTTCGCCATGCCCTTTTCGGACAGTGCGACGAGTTGGGCCCGGCCGTCCGCGGGGTCGGGGCGCCGGACAACAAAGCCGAGCTCTTCGAGTTCGGCGATGTGCCGGCTCAGGACCGGAGGGCTGACGCCTAACCGCGTCGCCAGCTTCGTGGCGCGGGACTCCCCCTCGCCGATAAAGCGCATGACGCCTTGCAGCGCGAATCCGACCTCGGGATCCTTTGCCAAGCTCGTGGTCACGATGCATCGGAGGACCCGCTGGAGATCGAAAATCTGGTGGACGAGCTCGGTTGCTGTGCTCGACGCGACCGCCATGGAAAACACCTCACTTTTGTTTGCCTAAAGCAACTATACTCCAAAATGATTGCTTTGGGAAACTAATCAAGTGTGAGGTGCGTTAAACGCCAAGCGCGAACCGGCAGCCGGTACGTGCGAAACCGGAGTTTCGAACGAATGTGCTGCCAGCTCGCGCTGGTTGGTTATGTGGTGTTGCTAGTCGCCGAGGTGGGTGGGGCCGAACATTTTCAGGAGGGTTTCAACCACGACGACGTTGGGGCCGTCCGCGGCGAAGCTTTCCTTGAGCGCGTCCCCCACTTCGTCCGGCGAGACCCGGCGTGCCGGGACGCCGAAGGCTTCGGCGAGCTTGACAAAGTCCGGGCGGGCGAGTTCGGTGGCCGTGGCCTTGCCGAAAGCGCCCACCATGTATTCACGCAGGATGCCGTAGCCGCCGTCGTCCACGATCAGCCAGGTCACCGGGATGTTGTGCTGCTTTGCAGTAGCCAGTTCCGAGATGGAGTACATCGAGGAACCATCGCCGGAGACAGCGAGCACCCGCGAGGGCTGGCCAGTGGTTTCCAGGCCCACGGCACCGCCGATCGCTGCCGGGAAGCCGTAGCCGAGGCCGCCGGCGCCCTGGGCGGAGTGGAACTGGCCCTCGCGGGAGTCCCAGCAGCTCCATCCCCAGTACGCGGAGATGGTCATGTCCCAAAAGGTCTGCATCCCTGCGGGAACGGCTTCGCGGATATCGGCCATGAACTTCAGTTCCTTGCCCAGGTCCTGCGATTCCAGGCGGGCTTTGACCTTCGCGAGGGATTCCTTGACCAGGTCCTCGGGCGAGGTCCCGTGCCAGTTGGGAACGGTACGCCCGGAAACGTCCTGCGACGCGTCGAAAGCCGCCGTCAACGCCGAGTCCAGGGCCGCGAGGGCCTGCCCGGCGTCGGCGCGGATGCCCAGTCCAGGCCGGTTGGATTCCAACACCCGCGGTTCGGCGTCGATCTGGATGATGCGTCCGCGCGGTTCGAACGTGAAGTAGTTGGAGGTCACTTCACCCAAGGAGGAGCCGACGACGATCAGCACATCGGCGTCTTCGAGGACGTCGGTCATGTACCGGTCTTCGATCCAGGACTGCAAGGACAACTCATGGTTCCACGGGAACGCGCCGTTCCCGCCGGGCGTGCAGATCACCGGCGCACGCAGCGTCTCGGCGATCGAGAGCAGGGACTTTTCAGCCCGGCCACGGCGCGTACCGCCACCGGCGATGATCGCCGGACGCTCCGCCGTCGTAAGCCATTTCACCGCCTCGCGGATCAGCTCGACCCGCGGCGGGTTGTCCGCGGCCTCGGCCAAGGCATCCTCCACGGGAGGCACCATGATGGGATCCAGGAGCACGTTCTGCGGGATCTCAATCCACACCGGCCCCTGCGGAGACGAAATGGCTTCGGTCCACGCGTCCTGGATAGCCGAGGGGATCCCCGAAGCGTGCTGGATCAGCCGCTGGCTCTTGGTGACATTCGCCGCGGACGCCTTCTGGTCATCAAGCTGGTGCAGCATGCCCTTGCGGCGCGCGCCGAGGCCCTCCAACGGGATCTGGCTCGCGACCACGACCATCGGCACGCCCGAGGCATACGCCTCCTGCAACCCGGCCAGCGACGTCAACGCCCCCGGCCCGGTAGACAGGAACAACACCCCGACCTCGCCAGTGGCGCGCGAGTACCCGTCGGCAGCAAAAGCCGAGTTGTTCTCCACCCGCGACGAAACGAAATGCAGGTTCCCGCGGCCCATCGCGTCAAACAAACCCAACGCGTGCTGGCCGGGAATGCCGAAAACCGTCTTCGCGCCGAGCGCCTCAAGGGTCTCGACGACGAGGTCCCCGCCGTTGCGCTGATCCGTGCCGCGAGTGGGGGCTGCGGTGCCAGGATCGAAGTCGATCACGGACGCACTCCCGCAGAGTTGGCGGCAAAACCGGCCGGCTGGCGGGCTTCCTGGCCGAGGGCCTGGGCCGCGTAGCCGTTCGGCGCGCCGACGCGGTCGCCTTCGACGGCGTTGTCCGCCATGAGCGTGACGAGCTCGTAGGCAACGTGGCTGCCGGCGACGCCCGTGATTTCGGCATGGTCATAGGCGGGGGCGACCTCGACGATGTCCGCGCCGACGAGGTTCATGCCACGGAAGCCGCGGATGATTTCGAGGAGTTCGCGGCTGGTGATGCCGCCGGCTTCCGGAGTGCCGGTGCCCGGTGCGTGGGCGGGATCGAGGACGTCGATGTCCACGGAGATGTAGAGCGGCCGGTTGCCGATGCGGTCGCGGATCTTGGCCACGGTCTCGAGGACGCCCTGGTAGTAGACATCCGCCGAGGTGACAATGCCGAAGCCGAAGCGGTGGTCGTCGTCGAGGTCTTTCTTCCCGTACAACGGACCGCGGGTGCCGACGTGGCTGATCGCTTCGGTGTCCAGGATGCCTTCCTCGACGGCGCGGCGGAAGGGAGTGCCGTGGGTGTATTCGGCACCGAAGTAGGTGTCCCAGGTGTCGAGGTGGGCGTCGAAGTGCAGCATCGCGACGGGTTCGCCCGCACGTTCAGCGGCAGCACGGAGCAACGGCAAGGCGATGGTGTGGTCGCCGCCAAGGGTCACAAGCTTGCTCCCGTTGGCCGTCAGGTCCAGCGCGTTCTGCTGGATGGTCTCGATTGCCTCGTTGATGTTGAACGGGTTCACTGCCATATCCCCGGCATCGGCTACCTGGATGTTTTCGAAGGGGCTGACATCCCAGGCCGGGTTGTACGGGCGGAGCAAGCGGCTGGCTTCGCGAACATGGTTGGCACCGAAGCGGGCACCCGGGCGGTAGGAAACACCGGAGTCGAAGGGCACGCCGACAACGGTGACGTCGGCCTTGGACACCTGGTCCAGGCGGGGCAGGCGGGCGTACGTGGCAGCACCGGCGTAACGCGGAATTCGGGCCGAATCAATGGGACCAAGGTTGCCGTTGGCCTCAATACGAAGCTCTTCCAAAATGTGCCACTCCTTAAGTGAATCGGTGAGGGGATTGACCACTGTGACACCAATCATACACTCAAAGTTGCCTTATATGCATCACATGTTTACAAGATCACGGTCCTCACACAGGAAGCAGAAACCGGGCCGGATGCGTCCGCATCCGGCCCGGTTTCATGGGCTCGCTACTTGTTCCCGAACGGGGTCACCTGGAAGTCGCCGAAGGAGACCTGCTTGCCGTCCGAATCCAAGACCACCAAGCTGTCCATTCCGTTCTTCACATCGTCCGGCAGCACGAAGGAGATGGTGTTCTGCCGCGTGGGGAAGAACCAGCCCAGACGGTAGCTGCGCTTGTTCAAATAGACGTAGTACCACTGGCCGTACTCGACGTTGTGGATGGTTACGCTTTCGCCTGCGCGATGCTTGACCGCTTGCGATGAACCGCCCTGCGATGAGCCAAGGCCCAGGTCGATCGGCGGATTCTGGCCGATCAAGTCCTGGGGCGCTATGGCAGGCGCGGAGCCCGGCATGGCCGGCTTGACCTTCAGCGGAACGGCCGCCCGCACGAGGTCGAGCGTAGCTACCTTGGAGCCGTTGCTGGCGCTAGTGGCAATGCTCGACGCCGGGAGCTGCTTGGCCGCGATGTCGGCGTCGGTCAGTGTGTAGGTGGAGCTGACGCTCACCGATTCTCCAACAGCCAGCGACTGCCGGGACAACCCGATGGCCGGAGCCGATACGTTCGTCAACGCCACGTTCCCTGCGTTCGCCACCGTGTAGGTGAAGGTGACGGTGTCACCCGGACCGGCGAAACCGTCGCCGTCGAGATCATTGAAAACGGGCGCTGCGGAGCCGTCCAGCCGCGGATTCCGGACCAGCAGGTCCACTTCGTCGCCAGTCACGGTGTAGTTCCGGGTGCTAGCCCCGGTACCCGTGACTTGCCAAACGGTGCTGGGGACGAAGAACCCTTGGGCCATTTCATCCGCGCTGACGGTGTGTTGCGGAGTTCCGCACAGGAAGTTGCCCCAGACGCCGAGGGAGCTGAAGCGGCAATTGCCGGCCCCCGGCGGCAGGAACGGTTGGAAGTTGCCCGACTGCGGCACTACCGACTCAACCACGTTGCCCGTGCTGTACACACGGAACTTGTAGGGAACCAAGCTTCCCGCGGTGTACGGCTGGCTTGCGAGGTCCCGTCCGGCATCGTTGCGGGCACCGAAAATGTAGGCTCCCACCACGTTCTCCGCCGATCCGCCCGTGACCGTCATGGACACCGGAGCGGAAACCGTTGCCGGCCCCGCCGTCAGTCGGGCCGTCAACGGCACGGCGCCCGCTTTGGCGTACGACGGCGATCCGACCGTGAGCTGCACCGTCACCGAGGCGCCGGGATCGAGGGCGGGCAGGTCCGCCGTCGTCGACGTCCAGTCCTGCAAGGCGTCCAGGCCCACGGTGGACGCCGGAAGCGGCACGCTGTCGCCATTGGCGACCGTCACGCTGAGTTTGGTCGAACCGCCATTGGCCACGGTGGCGCTCGCGGGAGTGATGGTTGCGGCAATCGGGCTGAGCCACGCTTTGTCGAACTTGCCGAAGGTGATGGTGTTGTTGTCGCCTTCGTAGAGGACGCCGAAGGTGCCGTCAGCGAGCGGGGTCAGCGTCGAGTAGGACATGCTTCCCGGTTTGAAGATGCGCGATGAGCCCCAGGTCTTGCCGTCGTCGGCCGAGTAGCGGATGGTGCCATCGACGCGCGCGCCGCCGGCGGTGGGAGTCGGCGAGTTCGAGAACAGGAGTTTCTTGGCGCCGGCCGATCCCTTGGGTGCGTCCGGATACATGCGTGTGATGGATCCATTGTTCCGGGGGTCGGGAAGCTGGGTTTCGATCACGGGCGTGCTGTAGGTGGCGCCGCCGTCGCTTGAGTAGGCGACCTTCCGGTAGTGCGGGTTGGCGCCGGAGCTATCCCGGGAGTTGAGCATGATCCGCCCGTCCGAAAGTTCCACCACCTTGTTCTCGTCCATGCCCGTTCCGGTGGGAGTGCCCATGGTCCACGATTTGCCGTGGTCGTCGGAGTAGACGCTGTAAGCCTGGATCTGGCGGCTGCCGTCCGGCTGCACGATGGTTCCGGCGAACTGTTGTATGAGCCTGCCGGCGTGCGGGCCGTACTTGAGCTGGATGCCCTCGCCGGACGAGGCGAACATGCTGACGACGCCGCCCACGTTGGCGACGCCGTTGACGGTGCTCCCGTTCGGCTTCACGGTGTTGGTGATGAGCGGTCCGGCGAAGCCGGAATACGCGGATTCACCCGGATACCCGGAGGGAACGGGCAGCGCCGGCTGGTTCGCCGGGTCCGTGGACCATGTGAGCCCGCGGTCGGTGGACACCGACACTTCCGCGCTGATGACGTTCGGATCGGAATCGTCGTTGCCAAGGATGCTTCCGCCGAACCCTTGGTTCTTGGAATAGACGTGGAAGTTGAACACCGTCCCGGTGACCTTGTCCACCACGTAGCTCGGATCGCTGAAGCCGTACTTCTGCACGCCGGCCGAACCCATTTGGCCTCGCGCGATGAACGTGGGGTTCCCCCAGGTTTTGCCGCCGTCGGAGCTGCGGCGCTGGACGATCGAGTTCGGCGACGGCGAGTCACCGCCGTCGGGCCTGCCGTCGTAGGACGCGACGACGACGCCGTCACCCAAGTCCGCGAGCGCCACAATCCGGTAGTACTTCCCCAGGACGGGATCGATCGCGTTGTCGCCATTGGATGCGAGAACTTTCTCGGCGTAGCTTCCGGGCGGATTCGTGGGGACGTTGGTCACCGGGAACGGATCCAACGCGTAGGCGGGCATCACCGATGACGCCACAAGAACCGCCGCGGCGGAGAGTGCCAGCGGAAACCGGGCTCCCCTCCCCTTGGTTCGTTTCCTGACCTTGCGGGCAAGCACTGCGTGATTCATGTAGAGACCTTTCGTTTGTGGTCACATCCGACATAGGACGTTCTATATGCTACGTGATTCGCCTCACAGGTAAAGCCCGAAATAAAAATGCGGCAAGGTGATGGGCGCCACAGGCGGCGTAAAGATTCCATAAAAACCCGGATTTGCGCGGCGAAGGCGCTCGTACGCTCCCCTCTGGAGCAGCAAGCGCTGCGCGAAAGGACCCCTGTGACAACCCTGACCCGGCCGCCGGCCGACCCCACCGTCCGGCGCAAACCACGCGGCCAGTTCAAACGCTGGTTGCTCGACGGCATGCCCGAACCCGCGGGCAAGCGCCAAGGCCCGCACGGAAAACCCGATGAAGGCCACACCCCGCAGTCCTGGTGGAAGGTCATGTGCCTCACCGGCGTCGACTACTTCTCCACGCTCGGCTACCAGCCGGCGATCGCCGCCCTCGCGGCCGGAATGGTTTCTCCCCTCGCCACGATGGTCCTGGTGGGCGTGACCCTCATGGGCGCCCTGCCCGTGTACCGCAGGGTCGCATCGGAAAGTCCGCGGGGCGAAGGCTCCATCGCGATGCTCGAACGCCTCCTCCCCCGCTGGGGCGGCAAGCTGTTCGTCCTCGCGTTGCTCGGCTTCGCGGCCACGGACTTCATGATCACCATGACCTTGTCCGCCGCTGACGCCAGCGCCCACGCAGTCGAAAACCCGTTCGCTCCAGACTGGTTGCACGGCCAGGAAATCGCCATCACGCTGGCCCTGATCTCCGCCCTTGGCATCGTGTTCCTGCGCGGCTTCAAGGAAGCGATCAACGTGGCCGTTGTCCTGGTTGGCGTGTATCTGGCGCTCAACGCGGTGGTCGTCGGGGTTGGCCTCATGCATGTGGTGACCGAAGCCCACGTGGTGACCGACTGGTGGGCCGCGCTCAACCAGCAAAACGGCAACCCCCTGGTCATGGTGGGCATCGCCCTTCTCGTGTTCCCCAAGCTCGCGCTCGGCCTCTCAGGTTTCGAAACCGGCGTCGCGGTGATGCCGCAAATCAAGGGCAGCCCGAGCGACACTGACGAACAGCCCACCGGCCGCATCCGCGGCACGCACAAACTGCTCACGACGGCGGCACTCATCATGAGTGCCTTCCTCGTCGCCTCGAGCTTCATCACCACGTTCCTGATCCCGGCGGCCGAGTTCCAGCCCGGCGGAAAAGCCAGCGGCCGCGCCCTCGCCTTCCTGGCGCACCAATACCTCGGCGACGGATTCGGCACGGTCTACGACGTCAGCACCATCGCCATCCTGTGGTTCGCCGGCGCCTCCGCGATGGCGGGCTTGTTGAACCTGGTGCCCCGCTACCTGCCGCGCTTCGGCATGGCTCCGGCCTGGACCAGGGCCGTCCGGCCGCTTGTCCTCGTGTTCACCGCTATCGGTTTCGTCATCACCCTCATCTTCAAGGCTGACGTTGACGCCCAGGGCGGTGCCTACGCCACCGGCGTACTGGTGCTCATGACATCGGCGTCCATCGCCGTGACCTTGTCGGCGCGGAGGATGAAGCAGAAAGCGAAGAAATTCGCGTTCGGCATTGTCGCCGTCGTGTTCGCCTACACCACCGTGGCCAACGTCGTGGAGCGCCCGGACGGCATCCGGATCGCCGCCTTGTTCATCGTGGGCATTGTCCTGGTCAGCTTCGCGTCGCGCGTCCGCCGCTCGTTCGAGCTGCGCGCTACGCACATCAAGATGGACCAGGCCGCCCTCGAGTTCACGGCCGCCAACGAGCGCGGGCCCATCAGGATCATCGCCCACGAGCCCAAACGCCTCAGCGCCGACCGGTACCAGTTGAAGCTGCAGCACGCCCAGCAGGCCAACCACTTGCCTAAAGACAGCAATGCGCTCTTCATCGAGATCATCGTGGACGACAGCTCGGACTTCGAACAGGAACTCCTGGTGGAAGGCAAGCTCCGGCATGGCTTCAAGATCCTGGAAATCCACAGCAACAACGTTCCCAACACCTTGGCCGCGGTCCTCCTCCACATCCGCGACGTGACAGGGCTCATGCCGCACATCTACTTCCGGTGGACCGAAGGCAATCCGATCGCCAACTTGAGCAAGTTCCTCTTCTTCGGCGAGGGTGAGATCGCGCCCGTCACCCGCGAGGTCCTGCGCGAAGCCGAACCGGACATCACCCGCAGGCCCTGGGTCCACGTAGGCTAGGGATCCACGTGGGCTAGGGATCCACGTGGGCTAGGGGTCCACGTGGGCTAGGGGTCCACGTGGGCTGGTTGCCAAACACGCCAATGGCGGTGCCGCATCGCAAGGGATGCGGCACCGCCATGTGCATTCCGGGGGCTAGCTGATGGCTGCCGCCCCGCGCTCTCCGGTCCGGACGCGCACCGTCTGGGATACATCGACGGTCCAGATCTTGCCGTCACCGAACTGCCCGGTACTCGCGCTCGCCAGAATGGCATCCACTATCCCGTCCACGAGATCGTCGACGGCCAGGACCTCGATCCGGATCTTGGCGAACAGGTCCGAGTTGTACTCGGCGCCGCGATACACCTCTACGTGTCCGCGCTGCTGCCCATATCCGTTTGCCTGGCTGACCGTGAGGCCGTTGACGCCGCACTGCTCCAAGGCGTCGAGGACCTCGTCGAGTTTTTCTGGACGGATGACCGCGGTAATCAGTTTCACGTGGCGGCCTTGCTGCTGCTGAGCTCCGTCTCTTCGATCCTGTCAGCAAACGCGGCCGGCTTGCCGTTTTGTTCACCCGGGTGGAAACTACCACCCACCATGGCAAGTTCGTAGGCCGTTTCAGCGTGCTCGGCAATATCGATGCCGGCGATCTCTTCGTGTTCCTTGACGCGCATCCCCATTGTCTTGTGGATTGCCAAGCCGATCAGCGTTGTCATGATTGCAGTCCACACCGTGACTATCAGGGCAGTCAACAGTTGCGGCCAGAATTGGGACAGGCCGCCGCCGTACAGCAAGCCGCCCGCCGTCTTGACGGATGGAACGGCGAAGAAGCCGAGCGACAAGGTGCCCCAGAGACCGCCCACAAAGTGGACGGCAACGACGTCGAGCGAGTCGTCCAGGCCGATCCGGAACTTCAAGCCGATCGCGAGCGCGCAGACAACTCCGGCGAGCACTCCGATGGCGATCGCGCCCACGGGATCCACGAAACCGCAGGCCGGAGTGATTGCCACCAAGCCGGCGACGGCGCCGGATGCGGCACCGAGCGAGGTCGCGTGGCCGTCGCGGAGCCTTTCGACCAGGAGCCAGCCCATCAGCGCGGCACTCGTCGCCAGGAGGGTGTTCGTCCACGCGAGCGCGGCGATCCCGTCAGCGGCGAGTTCGGAACCTGCGTTGAAGCCGAACCACCCAAACCACAGCAGGCCTGCGCCGAGCATCACGAACGGAAGGTTGTGGGGTTTGATGTTCGGGTCCTTCATGAAGCCAAGCCTCTTGCCCAGGACCACTGCGAGCATCAGCCCGGCCATGCCCGCGTTCATGTGGACCACCGTGCCGCCGGCGAAGTCGAGGGCCGAGATCTTGCTGCCGATGATCCCCGTAGAGCCGAAGAGGCCACCGCCCCAGACCCAGTGGGCGATCGGGGCGTAGACAATGGTGACCCAGAGCCCGGCGAACAAGAGCCAGGGACCGAACCTGACGCGTTCCGCGACGGCTCCGCTGATGAGGGCCACGGTAATAATGGCGAAGGTGGCTTGGAACCCGATGAAGACCATGTCCGGCAGGCCCGGCGCTTTGCCACCGATGGCGCTGGCCAGCCCGGTCAATCCGAAGTTCGCGAAGGGGTTTCCGATGAAGCCGCCCATCGTGTCCGGACCGAAGGCGAGTCCGTAGCCCCAGAGGGCCCAGACCACCGCGACGACGCCCATAGCGCCAAAGCTCATCATCATGATGTTGAGGACGGATTTCATCCGGACCAGTCCGCCGTAGAAGAATGCCAGACCTGGCGTCATCAGCAGAACCAGGGCGGAAGCGGCCAGCATCCAGGCGGTAGATCCGGGATCGAGCGTCTGGGGGTTGATGTCCAGCCCGACGCTGAAAAACGCTGTGTCCATTTTGGGAGCCTTCCTGCATGTTCGGCGCTCCATGGCGCCCGCACGGCGAGACCATTTTTAAAACGAACAGGTCTTGGTACCAGGAGGTGTACCGACCTTGACGAGTAACCCAAGCTCGAAGCTACAGAAGCCCTGTTTCCACATGTGGCACAGATCATTTCCAGCATGTAACGCGAGGGGCGTCGTCGTTAATTTCTCAAGTCGGCAGAGTTTCGGGCGTGTTACACGGCGTGTTGCGGGGCCGACTACAAGCTCAGCGGCTCGCTGCGGGCACCAGGATCCAGAGCACCTCGACCGGCTCATCCGTCGGGTTGACCCAGGTATGCGGCTCGCGTCCTGGGAAGGACAAGGTGTCCCCTTGTTCGAGCTCGTACTCGTCGTTGGTAAGGATCAGCCGGATGCGGCCTTTGACCACGTGCAATACGTCGACGTCGCAGTCAACCGCGTAGAGCTCGGATTCCCCGCGCCCCCTCGGCTCGATGGACGCTTGCAGGACTTGCACGCGCCGTTCGGACCGGGCAGTCAGGAGACGCTCCACGATCCCCTGGCCGCCCAGCGAAATCCGTGGACCGTCGTCGCGGCGGGTCAGGTGGGTTTCCGGCGCCGCGAAAAGCTCGCCGATCGAGACTGAGAGCACCTGGCACAACGTCACAAGGGACGCGACCGACGGCGACGTGAGGTCGCGTTCCACGCGGCTCAGGAAACCCTTGGTCAGGCCGGTGGCGTCGGCGACCTGTTCGATGGTGAGACGCTGCGCTTGGCGGGCGGCGCGGATTCGGGAACCGATGGCAACGGGGGCGTTGCTTGGTTCAACGGGGAGAGCCTTCATTCACGAACCTTTCAGGCCGTTCCGGCGGCCCTGTCATTTCAGCAATAGTAGTCGCATCTTGACTGTTACTCGCATCACTACGTATTCTAATAGGCAACAAGTGTTGTTTGTGAGGCATTCATCACAAACCGCTCCCCAACTCACCAGAGCAGAGAATCGGCGAGTCGAAAGCGCAAAGCGCGGGCCGCCGTCGTCCTCCCCAACCGACTCTGCCAAACCCTCAGGAGCCAACCGTGGACTTCATCAATATCGCGATCGTGGTGGTGTATTTGCTCGCCATGCTGGCCTTTGGCTGGTGGGGCAAATCGCGCACCAAGAACAACAGCGACTTCCTCGTGGCCGGTCGCCGCCTTGGCCCGATGCTCTACACGGGCACCATGGCGGCAGTGGTCCTTGGCGGCGCGTCCACGGTGGGCGGCGTCGGTCTCGGCTACAAGTTCGGCATCTCCGGCATGTGGCTGGTTGTCGCGATCGGTTCGGGCGTGCTCCTCTTGAGCCTGCTCTTCGCCGGCACCATCCAGCGGCTGAAGATCTACACGGTCTCCCAGATGCTGAGCCTGCGTTACGGTCAGCGCGCCACGCAGACTTCCGGCATCGTGATGCTCGCCTACACTCTCATGCTGTGCGCCACGTCCACCGGCGCTTACGCCACGATCTTCGTTGTACTCTTCGGCTGGGAGCGCTGGCTCGCCATCGCCGTCGGCGGTGCGATCGTCCTCGTGTACTCGACCATCGGCGGCATGTGGTCCATCACCCTGGCCGACCAGGTGCAGTTCATCATCAAGACCGTGGGCATCTTCTTCCTGATGCTTCCCTTCGCGCTCAACGCGGCAGGCGGCTTCGACGGCATCCGCGCACGCGTCGATGCCAGCTTCTTCCAACTTGACGGCATCGGGCTGCAGACCATCATTACGTATTTCGTGGTCTACACCTTGGGCCTGCTGATCGGCCAGGACATCTGGCAGCGCGTCTTCACGGCCAAGACCCCGAAGGTCGCCCGCTGGGGCGGCACCACCGCCGGGCTCTACTGCATCCTCTACGGCATCGCCGGCGCACTGATCGGTCTGGCCGCCCGGGTGGCCCTGCCCAACATCGACGTCAAGTCGCTCGGCAAGGACGTCGTGTACGCCGAAGTCGCAACCCACATCCTGCCGATCGGCATCGGCGGCCTGGTCATGGCGGCAGCAGTCGCCGCCATGATGTCCACCGCTTCGGGAGCCCTCATCGCCGCGGCAACGGTGGCGCGCGCCGACGTCGTGCCCTTCGTCGCCAGCTGGTTCGGCAAGACGATCACCACGGACGACTCCACCAACCCCGAGCACGACGTCAAGGCAAACCGCTACTGGGTCCTTGGACTGGGCGTTCTCGCGGTACTCATCTCCATGGCGGCGCAAGACGTCGTGGTGGCGTTGACCATCGCCTACGACATCCTGGTAGGCGGACTCCTCGTCGCGATCCTCGGCGGTTTGGTCTGGAAGCGCGGCACGGGCATCGCCGCCGCATGGTCCATGGCCGTCGGCTCGGTGCTCACCCTGGCCTTGCTCATCGCCTACGCCACAGGCGCCATCCCGAGCGAAGACGGCGTCTACGCCAACGAGCCGATCTACTACGGCCTTGGCGCATCGCTGCTCGTCTACATCGTGCTCTCGCTCCTCACACGGCCCACCGACCCGGAGGTCCGCGAAGCCTGGGACCGCCGCGTCGCCGGAGCGGTCACCGAGGAACTCCCCTTGGATGCCCACCCGGTCGCCACGCACTGACCGTCACCGCATCGATTACGACGTCGGCGCCGCACCTTCCAGCCGGAAGGCGCGGCACCGACGTCGTGCTTAATATGGGAAACTTTTAGCCCTTTGGCGGCGAGCTGCGCCTACAGTAGAGGCAGCTTCAAGAGATGTGGCGCCAAGCTCCGACTTGCCACACGCCAACCCCATGTTCACGGGTGGTTCGGATGGGAAGCGGCCCGGCCCCGGACCAGAGACAACCGGACGGGCAAGAGCACCTCCGCGAGGAGCAGGCAATGCCTTTGCAATCCATAACCGTAGGCGGGCACCACACAGAGGCGGGTGCGCCTGGCGTTCAGGCGGGTCCGTCCGCGCCTCCCCCGAGCCACAGGTGCGAGGAAAGCGTGCGGGTGGTTCCCGGCGTCGACCTTGCACTAGGCACCATCACGTTCCTGGTGGACGGGCGCCTGGAGCGCTACTGGCATCACGAACCGCGGCTCATCACGCAAATACTGTCGTGTTCCGTCCGACCGGTTCGCTGGTTCCCGGCCACGCGCAAACTCACCCTCACGGTCGCGGCGGCCGGGCACCGCAACGGCGTGGAGCGGCATTTCATCCTGAGCGCGTTCTAGCCGCGCGGGTTACTCGGCCTCGTCAGCCTCGCGATGCTCCTCCGCCTCGTCGAGCGGAACGGTGCGTTCGTCGTCGTCGAGGACCTCGGATTGTTCGTCCCAATCCTCGTCGACTTCCAGGTCTTCGCTGTAGTCGTAGGCGGGATCGGCCTCGACCGTGGGCCGGTCGGGGTGGGGGGCGTGGGCGCCGGTGCTGTCCATGGTGCAACCTCCGTTCGACGTGGCGCTGGTCTGTCACGAGCAAGCCTGCTTAAGCTTCTTCGTGGACCCTGTCCAACCATCCCAGCACTGCCTATTCCGGTGGTCAAGGCTTCCCCGAAGGAGCCCGTTTTTACGGTGCGCCTAAACTGTCCAGTGAGGTTTGCCAGCCGGAAATCCGCGGAATTTGGCGGTAAAGTGGACATGCAATGAGGCGATGAAGCCCGCCCCAGCAACCCAGGAGTACCGGTGCACCCGCACGCAAAATCCTCACATCCAACCCCTCCCGCCCAAGAGGCCGCGGGTCCCGCAGATCCTTTGGCGAGTCCCGCAGAACCTTTGCCAAGTCCCGCAGAAGAGGCACCGGCCCCCCAGACTTCCCCTTCGTCGTCGGACATCAAGCGCTGGCGGCAGTACCTCGCCGACGAACGCGCCGAAGCCGCCGTCTACCGCCAACTGGCACAGCGCCGCGACGGTGAAGAACGGCAAATCCTCCTGGCCCTCGCAGACGCCGAAGGCCGCCACGAAGCCCACTGGCTCAAGCTCCTTGGCGAACACGCCGGGATGCCACGAGCAGCTTCGGGACGCAGCCGGATGCTCGGCTTCCTCGCCCGGAATTTCGGTTCGGTGTTCGTCCTCGCCCTTGCCCAGCGTGCCGAAAGCCGCTCCCCCTATGCCAAGGACCCCGCGGCCACCCGCGCGATGGCCGCTGACGAACAGATCCACGAAGAGGTAGTCCGCGCCCTCGCGACCCGGGGCCGCAACAGGCTCTCCGGCACCTTCCGCGCAGCCGTATTCGGCGCGAACGACGGCCTGGTCAGCAACCTTTCGCTCGTGATGGGCATGGCGGCCACCGGAGTTCCTGCCGCGGTGGTCTTGTTCAGCGGCATCGCTGGCCTCCTCGCCGGCGCGCTGTCCATGGGTGCGGGCGAATACGTGTCCGTCCGCTCCCAACTCGAACTCCTCCGCGCCACGCGTCCCACGCAGGCCACGCTCACCGCGGCACCGTCGCTGGACCTCGAGCACAACGAACTCGTCCTGGTCTACTTGGCCCGTGGCATGTCCCACGAAGCGGCCGAGCACCGCGCCGCGGAACGCATGGGCCTCTTCAGCTGCGATTGCGATCCCAGCCTCTCCCTCCACCCGGAAGAAGAGGAAACGGTGGACGAACATGAGGCCGTGGGCTCGGCTTGGGGCGCCGCATTGTCCAGCTTCTGCTTCTTCGCTTCGGGCGCCATCGTGCCCATCCTGCCGTTCATTTTCGGCATGACCGGCTTCGCCGCGCTCGCTGTAGCCGGTACGCTGGTGGGCATCGCTCTCCTGTCCACGGGCGCCGTCGTCGGCCTGTTGTCCGGAACGTCACCGCTTACCCGCGGCCTCCGGCAGCTCGCGATCGGCCTCGGCGCCGCGGCCGCTACCTACGGGCTGGGTCTCGTTTTCGGGGCCGTGATCGGATAGGGGCGCCTCTCTGTGCTTCGGCACGGGGATCAGGGACTTTGGGGGGAAGTAGTGCACTCGAATAACGGGTTCGACGGCGGCCTGCCGCCGCCGCGCACCGGAACGGTTGCCGCCGTGGTCCGGAATTTGTTGGTTGTGGGAATCGTAGCCACGGTGGCGGTGCTCGTCAGCGGGTTCCTCCGTGGGGACCCGGCAATCACCTCCTTGGTTCCGGGGTTTGCCCCTCCAACACATGGTCCGGCTACGGCCGCTCCCGGGCACGCGTCGGGGCAAGCCGCGCCGAAAGCAGCCCGGGCTCCGGACACGCCGCCGCCCGGGTACGAGGAAGCGGACCACCCCTTGGGCACCCCCGCCAAACCGGCCGTCGCCAGCGATTCCTACAAGTTCCTGGCAACCAACGATGACGGCACGCCAGTCGGTTACTCGCCGTGCCGTCCCCTGCACTACGTGGTCAACGCGGCCCAGGCTCCCGCCGGCTCCGAAGGCCTCATCTCCGACGCAATCGCGAAGATCGCCGCAGCCACAGGCCTCTCGTTCATCGATGACGGCACCACTGAGGAGAATCCTTCGGAAAAGCGAGATCCCTACCAACCGGACCTCTACGGAGACCGGTGGGCGCCGCTCCTGATTTCCTGGACCACGCCCGAGGCAGCTCCGGCCTTGGCCGGGTCCGTCATCGGCACCGGCGGCAGCACGATGTACAGCTTCACCACGGGTCCGAAGAGCTACGTCACAGGCAGCCTGGACCTCGACGCGCCACAGATCACCGAGCTCCTCGGCATCCCCGGCGGTTCGCACTATGTTTCGGCCGTCATTCAACACGAGCTAGGACATGTGGTGGGCCTGGACCATGTCCAAGACCCGGTCCAGCTCATGTACCCCGAAATCGGCGCCCCCGATGGCCTGGCCGCCGGCGACCTCAACGGACTCTACAAACTGGCCTCGGCCCCGTGCCGGAAGGATTTGTAGGGGGCAGCCCGTCAGCTCAGCGCTGTCTCCCGCGTGCGGGATGGCTTGAAGATGGCTCCGGCTCCAGGATGGCCGGGTATCTCTATCCGGGCATGGCTGTGGACTTCGTTGACCGTGGCTTTGGTGTGCTCGGCGATCCGTTCCATGGTGGTCACCCACATTCCGTCCATTGACTTCACGCGTTCAATCAACCGTTCCAGGGCAACAGCCTTGGACGGGCGCCCCGAGATGAAGGGGTGGTTGGTCAGGACGAAGCAACTGCCTTGGGAGTGGTGGGCTTCGGCTTCCAGAGTCCACATGTCGAGGACCTTGGACGGGCTCTCGATCACTCCGCTACCCGTTACTCCCGGATAGAACGCGTATTGCTCCCAGTCATCGAGCGTCCAGTCCACGGGAATTTCCACGATGTCGCGGGAATCCGTGTCCTGGGCCTCGCCTTGGGCGACGGCCATTCGATAGGGGGCATCGCCGTCGAGCAGGCTTGAATCGTAAAGGAAACCGCGGTCCGCGAGGAGTGCCGGCGAATGCCAATTCAGCTCCCACCACGGGGCCCGATACCCGACGGGTCGCACGCCGGCGACCTTGGCGAGCGCTTCCAGGCCACGGTCAAGGTAGCTTGCCTCGGTGGCGGCGTCGATTCCCTGCATGGGCTCGTGGAGGTAGCCGTGGTGGGCAACTTCGTGTCCGCCGTCGACGATCCGCCGCACCACGTCAGGGTAGCTTTCCGCAGTGAATCCAGGGATGAAGAACGTGCCTTGGATCCCTTGGCGCTCAAGGATTTTCAGGAGGCGCGGGACGGCGACCTTCGGCCCGTAGGACTGGTGGCTCATGAGGGACATGCGCCGTGTTGAGGTGGGGTCGTGGGCGATGGTGCAGGATTCGGCATCGACGTCGAACGTGAACGAAGCAGCCGCGGTGAAGCCCTCGGGCCAGGTGATCGGGTGGGTCTCGTCGGGAAAAGCGTTGCGACGCGCGGTCCGGCCGGTAGGTGCGTTGGCGGTCATGGGAGTTCCTCTCAGTCGTTGACCAGGTTGACGACGGCGGCTTCCGCAGCAGGTGGGGAACCCGCCGTCGAGGGCGGTGCGGTCGGCAGGTACCGGGCATGAACCCGCGGACCGAGCACTCCGTAGACGCTGGCGGCGACAATTCCGCCGGCCAACCACGAGAGGTCGATTCCACCCATCGCCGTGGCAATGGGACCTTGCATGATCGGGAGCACGCCATACATGAATAGCCAGGTTGCAAAGATGCCCACGATAAGGGCGGTGATCCCGGCCCGGTTGAAGGCGGGGAGCCGGCGGGTACCCACGGGGTCGAAAAGGCGATCAACGCCCACCGGGTGGCGCTTGTCCACACGGAAGTAATGCACCAGCATGATGCCTCCCCATGCCGCGACCCAGGCCACCAGGCCGCCGAGCCAGGTGCTCAGTGTTGAGGCAAAGTCCTCTTGGAGGATGAAGAACACGACGCCGGCCAAGGCAAGCACGCCGACGAAAAGGTTCAGTGACCGGCGCTTGGCTTTGATGTCGAGTGCCTGGGCGGCTACGGAGAAGGTGTAGATGTTCAGGATGTTCGTGGCGATGGGACCGTGCAGCACCAGGAAGAGGACCGGGATGGCAAGGACTCCGAAGTTGTCCACGATGAGGTGGCCGGGATCGGCTGTACCGCTCTTCGTGGCCAGGCTGGCGCCGAGGATGCCGAGCCAAACCACCGGCAGGAACTGGCCGAAGACGGAGGCCAGGTAAACCTTGCGCTTGGGAACGGAGGTGCTCACGAACCGTGAATAGTCGGCGGCGTAGGTGAACCAGGTGATTCCCCAACCGATCCCGATCACCGTCATCACTGTGGTCATGGCGGCGATCCTCGCACCGCCTTCCAGGACCGCACCCGGAGGGCCTGCGTAGCCCCAGTCGATGTTCATGCCGAACCAGGACACCGCCGACATCGCCACCAGCACAACAATGGTCGGCGGCACCGTCCACTTTTCAAATGCCGCGATCGCTTTGTAGCCGAACCACGCGATGATGACTTGCGCGGCCATGATGAGGAAGGCCACCAGGATTTTGGGCCCGACGTTGGGCTGGTCCGGATCGACGATTCCGAGCTTACCGAGGAGTGCCATGACCAAATCGAGGATGATCCAGGTGTTGACGGCGCACCAGCCGATGCCGAGGAGCGCTTGGATGGCGCTAGGGAGGTAGTTGCCGCGCCTGCCGAACGCGGCCCGGGCCAGGACCATGCCGGTGGCGCCGGTTCGCTGGCCGAGCAGGACGAAGAGGCCGAATAGTGCCATGCCGATCAGGTTCCCGACCACCAGGACGGTGACGGTATCGGCAAAGCCAAGTCCGAGCTGGACGCCAAGGGCCCCAAGGACCCAGTTGATCGGGGCCAGGTTCGCGCCGGCCCAGATCCAGAATTGACCCGCGACGCTGCGGGTTCTCGCCGATTCGGGAATGGACTGAAGGTTTTGCTCGACGTCGGTCTGCGCCGTTGCAGATCCAGGCGTCGTGGCAGCGGAAAGGTTCTCATGCATTGGGGTGCCTCCGTGTGTGAAAGGGACCTTCTCAATGTATGTGCCTCACATCACAGCAACAAGATACGATGTGTATGACAGTTGACCCATAAGAGTTACGGAATGTCATGTCCCTATTGCTAGGCGAAGCTTTCGAACACGATTCCCTCAAAGCAGCCGACCCCGTGCTGCGGACGGACATCCCGGAGGCGTTGTCCCGACAAGTCCGCTGGGTGCATTCAAGCGAAGTCATGGACATCGCTCCCCTCCTGCAAGGCGGAGAACTCCTCCTGACCGGCGGCCAAGCGCTTGCCACCGCCTCGGACGAACGCCGCCAGGACTACGTCCGGCAACTCGCGGCGCGCGGCGTAGCGGCCCTTGCCATTGAAACCGGCCCGGATTTGCCCGCGATACCTGTATCCATGCTCTACACCGGCGAAACCTGCGGCCTGCCGATCATCGAGCTACGCAAGGTAGCGCCGTTCGTCGGCATCATGCAGGCCATCAACTCGCAATTGGTCAGCGAATCCGTGGCGCAGCTGCAATTCGGCGACGAGACAAGCCACGCGATGTCCGCGGAACTCGCACACGGCGGCGGCCTGGACCAACTCCTGGCGGTACTGGCACGCCGGACGGGTGCCAGCGTCAGGCTCGTATCGCCGTCGGGGGCTACCTTGGCTAGCGCCAGCCCGGACCGGCCCGCCAACGTGGGCGACGCGGCGCCGTCTTGCAATTTGAGCACCGTGGACGTGCCGGTCCGGGGCGTGCTGGCCGCCCGCCTCGAGCTGGAAGTGCCCGACGACGGCGACGCGAACCGCGCGCGGGTGGCCGGCGAGCGGTGCGTCGACATCATCGGGTTGGCCCTGCTGCAGCGCATGCCGCCCGGGTTGAAGGAACTCGCGGGGATCGAACTCATGCGCGCCATCAGCTCGGGCACGCAACCATGGCGATTACAGCAACTCGGCCCGGCGTCTGGGTTTTCCGTCGGCGGGGCGGTGACGGCCGTCGTCGTCCGTTCCCCGTCCGCCGGGCAGCTGCGGACGGAACTGGACAGTATCCTCCACCGCTGTGTGTCCCACGACGCGAGCTACGCGGACAATTCCGAAGTGATCGCATTGGCCGCACTCCCCCGGGACCACACTCTTGCGGCACGCTCGGAACTGATCCAGGCGCTTCACGCGCTGGCTATCCCTGACGGTTCAACGCTGGCGGTGGGTCCGGCGGCACAAGGGATCGGGGAAGCTCCGTGGTCCCTCGCGGAGGCGCGTCGGACTCTTGAACTCAAGGCAAGAAGCGGAATTTCCGCCGGCATTGTGGATGCCGACGATTTCGCGGTGGAACGCTTGGCGGAGGCGGGCCTCGACGCCGGGACGCGGGAAGATTTTGTCCGGCGGCACCTCGGGGCAGTGGTCGAACATGACGAACAGCGCCGCTCGGAGCTGGTGCGGACATTGGCCGTTTGGCTGGACACCGGCTGCAACACGGCGCAAGCAGCGCGGGAACTTCACGTGGAACGGCAATCGATGCATCACCGGCTGCAACGGATCTTCGAACTGTGCGGCGGAGATCCTCGGGGCACGGGCAGGCTCGCAGCGTTGCACTTGGCCACACGGCTCGTGGGGCTGTAGCCGGGGCCGGCCACAACGCCGGTTCGACGGTTCCCTGCACACCCGATGCTTTCAAACAGCGTGTGCGCAGGAAACCGTCGAAGCGGTCGGAGAAGGCTAAGCGACCTCGCGGACCCGCTCCCTCTCCGGAGCAGTTTCGCCTCCGGCCTGGGCCAGCGTCATCCCCTTGGTCTCTTCCGCGAGGAACAAGCACAGGAAGAAGCCGGCTGCCGTGACTACAGCAGCGATGATCATGGTGGGCCCGATGCCCCATGCTTCGAGTGAGAAGGGCAGGCCGAAGGTCCCGAGCGCCGCGCCGATGCGGCTTGCTGCCGTCGTAATGCCAACGGCGCTGGCGCGGACGTTCGTCGGGAAGATCTCGCTGGGGTACGCCCATTCGAGGATGCTCGGGCCGCCGGAGAACAAGGCGTAGGCGCAGAAGCAGGCAATGATGACGCCGACCGGGGCGGACGGCGCGAATCCCAGGATGAACAGCGGGATCGCCATCAGCGCGAAGCACCAAATGATGAGCGGACGCCTGCCCCACGTCTCAATGAGCTTGAGCGCGGGGATGCAACCTGCGAGGAAGACAAGGTCGATCACCACGGAACCGAGATTGGACGCGTTACCGTGCCCCAGGCCGAAGGAGGACAGGATGGTCGGCCCGAAGGTGTAGATGGCAAACAGCGGACCGACCTGCAAGGTGTAGAAGCCGCTGCAGAAGATGATGCGCTTCAGGTATGGCTTCTTGAGGAGGACGGAGAGATTCACCTTGCCGGTATCGGCTTCAGGCTTCGTTTCAGACTCGAAGAACAGGTGCTCGACGCTGAGCTGGTCTGCGAGTGCGGCTCGGAGGGAGGCCTTTGCTTCTTTGACCCGGCCATGGTGGAGGAGCCAGCGGGGAGATTCGGGGGTGCCCAGGCGGAGGAGCATGACGATTGTTCCAAGGATGGCCGAGGAGACGAGCATCCAACGCCAGGACTCGCCACCGAAGATTTCGAACATGCCATAGCCGACGAGAGAGGCGAGGGCGGCGCCGATGAACCAGCCCACCTGCAGGACGCCGAGCATTTGGCCCCGGCGCTTGCGGGGAAGCCACTCGGCAAGCAGTGAGTTGGCAATGGGATAGTCGGCTCCGATGGCCAGCCCCATGATGAACCTTGCGATGATGAGCTGCATCGAGTCTTGGACGAAGAACTGCAGGACGGACCCGATGACCAGGACCCACAAGTCGATGGTGTACATGAGCTGCCGGCCGATGCGGTCCGTCAGGGGTCCGAGGAAGACAGCGCCGAGGAAGATGCCCACGAGCGCGGACGCGCCGATGAGACTGGTTTCGAGCGGCGTGGTCTGGAAATCGGCCGAGATTCCGATCAGGGCGATCGCAATGATGCTGAGGATATAGCCGTCGAGAATGGGGCCGCCCATGCAGGCGGCGACTAGCTTTTTGTGGAACCGCGTGAAACGCGCTTCATCAATGGCGACATGGATGTCCATTGAGCTCCTTTTGACATGGGGTGTGCGATTACCCCCTGAGATCGTCAACAGTCTGACGACGGTTGATATATCAAAGATTAGGATGTGATCCACTACACGTCAATGCTTCGTTTAGGAGCGGGGCATGCCTATCGCAGGTTGGCTATGTACTCGTTGAAGTTCCGCACGTGCGCATCCATCAAGGTACGGCTTTGGGCACTGTCCTTATCCAGGACGGCTTGGATGATGGGGCCAAGTTCGAGTGTGTGCTCCCGCACGGGCGAACGACGCTCCAGGATTTGCGACCAAATTCGCGTCGAGAGGTGGGCGTACCGCAGGAGGGTATCCTCGAGGTGCAGGTTTCCGGCGATGCTGTAAATCTGCCGGTGGATCTCAAGATTGAGCCGCATCAGTTCGTTCTGCTCGGCCGGCCTGCCTGACAAGGCCGCCAGGAGCTGCAGGTGCCCGCGAAGGGCGCTTTCGTGCTCGGGCCGAACATTTTCCGCCGCGAGTTCCGCGGCCAACGGTTCGAGTGCTTGCCGGATCTGGGCGACTTCAAGAAGGTCGGTCAGCTTGATGGGCGCGGCGAAGGAACCCTTTCGCGTCTGCGTCACCACGAGCCGTTCGCTTTCCAGTTGCTTCAGGGCTTCGCGGATGGGAGTCCTTCCCATTTGCATTTCCTTCGACAGCTGGGACTCGTTGATCGCCTCATTCGGGCGGATATCGAGAGTGATGATCCTGTCCGCGATGACCTTGTACGCGATGTCGGCCAGTGATTCGATGACGCGTTCACCCCGTTCCATGTGTTTTCAATCCTTCAATGTACCGGCACATGTACCCGACGCACGCACGCCTCGCATCCGGCAGCACGCACCGCGGTCCGCCACGGCTTCCGATCCGCTGCAACGTGCCAACGAACCGCATGAAATCTGATCAAAGTTTGATGCCATATACGGGCAATTAGCGCGACCGCTCGGTTATTTTCGCCAGCGCGGTGAGGCGATTCCCCCTAAGACGCGCTCGACGGCGGTAGTCTCGCCCGCCGTCGGGCGCGAAAACGGGTTTCCCAAAAAATTCGATCAAAGATCTAGACAGGGAGTAAATTCTCTCGCTACAGTGACGTAGGGCACACTGCAGGCGAGTACCAAGACTGACCGGACTAAGCAAGTCACATACTCCTGCAGGGGGCACGCATCCTCATTTGATCTGTTTGAGGGACAAGGATGTCCCGTTACCGAAGGAATTGGCATGAGCTTCAGTTTTGGCACGAGGGCTCCGCGGGTATCAGTGTCCGGGGAGGTGGTGGTTTCCGGTTTGGGGAAGAGTTACGGCCCGGCCCGGGTGTTGTCGGATGTGAACCTGAGCATGGGCGAGGGCGAGGTCGTGTCGATCATCGGGCCCTCGGGGGCGGGCAAGAGCACGTTCCTGCGCTGCCTGAACTACCTGGAAACCCCCACCGAGGGCATCATCGAGATCGGCGGGGCCCGGGTGGTCGCCGGCGGCAGACGCCCGGACAAGGCCAGCCTGGACCACCTCCGCCGCGTCACCGGCATGGTGTTCCAAAGCTTCAACCTCTTCCCGCACCTGACCGTGATGGAAAACATCGCCCTGCCCCAGCGCAAGGTCCTGGGCACCGGCAAGGACCAGGCCCGGGACACCGCCGAGAAACTCCTCCAGCGCGTGGGCCTGCCGGACAAGGCCACGGCCTACCCGGCCCGGCTCTCCGGCGGCCAGCAGCAACGCATCGCGATCGCCCGCGCCCTGGCCCTGTCCCCGAAGGTCATGCTCTTCGATGAACCGACCTCGGCCCTGGACCCGGAAATCGGCCTGGAAGTCCTCGCCGTCATGCGCGACCTGGCCGACGAAGGCATGACCATGCTCGTCGTCACCCACGAAATGCACTTCGCCCGCGACGTCTCGGACCGGATCATGGTCATGGGCAACGGCGGCGTCCTGGAAATCGGACCCAGCGAACAAGTCATGACCCAACCGGCGAACGAACGCACCCGCCAGTTCCTCAAAGCCGTCCTGGACCGGTGACCCCCATGCCCCTGCACCTGCTCACCACCATCGCCCAAGGCATCGGACTGAGCCTCTACGTCACCGGCGCGTCCCTGCTCTTCGGCGGGATCATCGGCCTGGTCCTGGTCGGCGCCGTCCGCTCCCCCGTCCCCCTCATCCGCGGCATCGCCACCCTCTACATCAACCTCATCCGCGTCATCCCGCCCATCACCTGGCTGTTCCTGATCTACTTCGGCCTGCCCCAATACGCCCTGCGCCTGACCACCATCCAAGCCGCGATCATCGGCTTCTCCCTCATCGCCGCAGCCTTCATGGCCGAAATCTACCGCTCCGGCCTGCTCTCCATCCCCGAAGGCCAACGCGAAGCCGCGCACGCCCTCGGCCTGGGCACCCTGGACACCATCACCCACATCATCACCCCCCAGGCCTTCCGCGTCGCGCTGCCCGCGATCGCCACCTACGGCATCGGCCTGCTCAAAGACTCCGCCCTCGCCTCCACCATCGGGGTGCACGAAATCACCTACTACGCCCAACAATCAGCCAAACAAACCCACCAGGGCCTGCTCTCCTTCATCACCGCCGGAGCCCTCTACATCATCATCAGCCTCATCGTCGCGCTCATCTCCCGGCGCATCGACCTGACCCTGCGCCGCAAGATCGGAGTGGCATGATGGACATGCTCACCCAATGGGCCTCCTGGCTGCCCGCCCTCGCCCCCGGACTCGGTGTCAGCCTCCAACTCACCGCACTGTCCCTGCTCTTCGGCTTCCCCCTCGGCCTGCTCTTCGCCGTCATGGCCGCCGCGAAACCGGCCCCCCTGCGCTGGATCTCCTTCCTCTTCGTCGAATTCGGCCGCGGCCTGCCCGCCCTCGTGCTGCTCTACCTGCTCTACTTCAGCCTGCCCGACGCCGGCATCACCCTCGGATCCCTCACCACCGCAATCATCGCCCTGTCCTGGAACACCGGCTCCTACGCCTCCGAATACTTCCGCGCCGGCATCGCCGCCGTACCCCTCGGACAAAAAGAAGCCGCCCTGACCTCCGGACTGTCCGGCTGGACCGGATTCCGCATCATCATCCTGCCCCAAGCCCTGCGCATCTCCACCCCACCCCTGGCAGGCCTCGCCGTCCTCGTCTTCCAAGGCAGCGCCCTCGCCTTCGTCATCGCCGTCCCCGAACTCATGTCCAAAGCCTTCGAAATCGGCTCCATCACCTTCCAATACCTCTCCGTCTACCTCCTCACCTCCGCCCTCTACGGCACCCTCACCCTCCTCTTCCTCGCCCTCGTCCGACTCCTCGAACAACGCCTCAACCGCCACCTCCAACGCAACTAAACACCCCAGCAAAGAAAGTAGAACCATGTCACGGACCCCCCGCGTACTCGTGCGCGTGCTTTCGGCCGGCACCGCCGCCGGCCTGCTCGCCATCTCCCTCGCAGCCTGCGGAGGCACCGACAATGCCAGCAGCAATTCCAGCTGCAAACCCGCCCACGACGGCCTCAAGACCCTCACACAAGGCCAACTCACCGTGGCCAGCTACGACTACGCGCCGGCAACCATCCTCAACGGCGACCAGGTCACCGGCATGGAAGGCGACCTGATCGGCGAGATCGCCAAGCTCGAATGCCTCCAGGTCACCGTCAGCTCCTCCGGCGGTGCCGGTGCGGTCATCCCGTCGGTACAGTCCAAGCGCGTCGACATCGGATCCGGAAACTGGCTGCGCACCAAGGCACGCTCGAGCATCGTCTACATGAGCACCCCGCTCTGGAGCGATCCGCAAGCCATCGTCTCGAAGACCGGCCTGACCAGTGACGACCTCGCCGGCAAGAAGGTCGGCTCGGTCGCCGGCAACCTCTGGAACGACAGCATGCAAAAGTGGCTTGGAGACAACTTCAAGATCTACCAGGACGACGAGTCCATCTACGCAGACCTCAAGGCCGGCCGCATCGACGCGCTCGTGGCATCCGCAGCTTCCGCGAAGTACCGGTTCAAGTCAGCGCCTATCGACGGCGCCCAGGTAGTAAACGTCAAGCCCAACCCGAACGTCCCGCAGTTCGCCTCCGTGGGCCAGGTCATGTTGCCCTCCAGCCTCGACAACCAGGCCCTCGGCAAGGCGATCGACGATGACATCACGAAGCTCCGCGCGGACGGCACCATCAAGAAGATCCTCGATAAGTACGGAATGGATCCCTCCGTCGGCGAGCCCGGCGCACCCAGCGAACTCTGACAAGGGCCATACAGCATGAGGGCGACGCAAGGGCTTACGGCCCCGGCGTCGCCCTTGTGCGTGCCCATTGAATTGCCGATGAGCCCGTATTCGTCGGCGCGTTTGAGAAAAGAAACAACAGAATTATCCAAGAGGAGCCCAAATTGCATGACGTGATTATTGTTGGTGGAGGCGCGGCCGGACTCGGAACTGCCTATTACTTGAGGGACTCGGGGCTGGATGTCCTTGTCTTGGAGTCCGGCCATGAAGTCGGCGGACGCTCGCACACTGTGCCGCTTGCCGGGACATCGGCCAATTCCGGTGCGATGTTCGTTTACAAGGGAACCAAGTCCGAGGAGCTCGTGCATGAGCTGGGGATCGAAACCGTGCCCTTCCTTCCCTCGACGTACGGAATCCACATCAACGGGAAGACAGTCGTTGCCGAATCAAACGAGGACGTCGTAGCCGGCCTCAACCTCGGCGAGTCCGAAAAAGCTGAACTCATCAAGTTCATTGATGCCTCACTCGCCGAGTACCAGGACTACGTCAACGGCCAAACATCGGTAGACGCGCTCGGCAAGCTCTCGGACGAAACCGTGGCGGAGAGGATCCGGGATCTGCAACCGGCGGTTCGCGACGTCATATCGACGGCGATCCGTGGCGGCGCCGTGGGCGATCCGGCCAATCTTTCAGCGAAATACGCACTCCGCTACTTCGCCAGCTACCTCGCGCGGGAAAAGGACAACCGACTATTCGCGCTGGACGGAATGCAGGCCATTCCCCGGACCATCCTGAAGCACCTGCCCGAAGACGCTGTCCGCTACAACACCCGGGTAACGGATGTGGCCCTGCGCGAGGCCGACGGCGTGTACGAGGTGTCGGTTAAAGCTGGACCCGGTGAAGAGAAACTCCTTGCGAGGCACGTCGTGTTGGCCGTCCCTGGGCCAGTGGTCCCGGAGATCGTCAAGGACCTGCCTGGCTGGAAAACCTCCGCGCTTCAGCGGGTCGCGAGCCCAGGCAGCACTACGCTGAACATCGTCGCCGACGTTGAGGGGCTTCCGGAGGTCAAGGACTGGGCGATCATCGTGACTGTCGGCATGCCCTTTGACGCCATCATCAACCCGGTCCCTGGTGGAACCGAGCAGACCTCCCGCGAGAACATCGTCCAGCTGACCTGCTACGGGAATTCTTCCGGCTATTTGCCCGGCTTCGCCGACGATGAGGAAAGGGTGGCCGAGTGGATGGAGGACTTCTACACGGTGGCTCCACAGCTTCGGGGCCGCGTCTTGGCGGTGCATGCCCAGACGTGGCAGCACTGCTTCGCTTTGCTGAGTCCGGAGCGGGCGACGGCACTTCCTGAGCTGCAGCGTTCGATCGGTTCGCTCCACTTCGCGGGCGATTACACCTCCGAGACTGCAGGAACCCATGGGGCATACACGGAAGGGGAACGCGTGGCGTCCCTGATCCGGGCCTCAGCGGCAGTTGCCGGCTAAGAAACCAAAGACGAAAAAGATCCCGACGGCGATTGCCCGCCGTCGGGATCTTTTTCGTACCGCTGAGGTGCTTTGAGGCCAGCCGGGGACGGAACTCAGTCCCGCTTGTACATGACGTGCTTGGTCCTGGAGAAGTCTTCCAGGGCGTAGATCGAAAGATCCCTGCCGTAGCCGGATCCCTTGAAGCCTCCCCAGGGCACTTCGTTGGCAATCACGAGGTGGGAGTTGACCCACACGGTGCCGAAGTCCAGCTTGCGCGGGACGGACAGCGAGCGGGACGCGTTCGTGGTCCACACCGAGGCCGCGAGCCCGTAGATGGTTTCGTTGGCCCGCGTGATCGCTTCCTCATCTGTGCTGAACGTCTCCACGGAAACCACCGGGCCGAAGATCTCGGTGCTTGCGATGGCTGCGCCGGCAGGAACATCGGTGACGACCGTGGGTTCGATGAAGTAGCCCGGCCCCTCCAGTGCGTTGCCTCCGACTGCGATCGTCAGTCCATCCTTGCGGACGTCGTCGAGGGCGGCCAGCACCCTCTCGTAGTGGGCCTTGGAGATCATGGAACCGATCTCGACGTCGTCCCCCGCACCGGGAGCGCCGACTGAAATGTCGCTCACTTCCCGGACCAGCAGCTCGGTGAACTTCTCCGCCACCGATTCGTGCACGAGGACACGGCATGCCGCGCCGCATTCCTGGCCGCCGTTCCAGAACCCCCCGGAACGGACACCCTTCGCGGCTGCTTCCAGGTCGGCGTCGTCGTAGACCACTACCGGCGCTTTCCCGCCCAGTTCCAGGTGCACGCGCTTGACGGTGGACGCCGCGCTCGAGGCGACCTTCTGGCCACTGCCCACGCTGCCGGTGATGGCGACGAGGTCAACATCCGGGTGTTCCGAGAGCCGGTTGCCCACTACCCGGCCGGGGCCGGTGACGATGTTCAGCACGCCTGCCGGAAGCTCGGAGGCGATGAGTTCTGCCAGCTTGAGCGTCGTCAACGGTGTCTGCTCCGATGGCTTGAGCACCAGCGTGTTGCCGGCGCCCAGGATCGGCGCGATCTTCCAGGCGGCCATGAGGAGGGGGTAGTTCCACGGGGTGATCACGCCCACCACGCCGACGGGCTCGCGGAAGATCACCGAGGTGTGGTTCTCCGCGTAGTCGTCCGCGCCCAGGGTGGTGAAAGCACGGGTGGCGCCGGCGGAGAACCGGAAGGTGTCGATCGCGCTTGAGATATCGTCCTCGGTCACGGCGGCCGGCTTGCCGGTGTTGGCCGCTTCGAGGGTTTCGAAGACGTCCCGGTTGGCCTCGATGATGTCCGCGATCCTCAGGAGAACCGTGGAACGGTCCTTCGGGGTCTTTGCCGCCCAGTCCGTCTTGGCCGCTACGGCAGCGGCGACGGCGGCGTCGACGTCCTCGACGGATCCCCCGGGGACCTGCGCGATGACTTCTTCGGTGGCCGGGTTCACGACATCAACGGTGGAGCCCGACGTCGAAGGAACGAACGCTCCACCGATGAACTGGCCGAAAGGAGGCAAGGCAGGAACCGGAAATTCCCCGCCCCGAAGGACGGTGAACACTGTTGTGCTGGACGTTGACATAGCCCTACGCCACCTTCACTCGAAGTGCCGCAAGGGCGTCGCGGACGCGGGTGAAGTCCTCGGGACCAAGGTCCGCGGTGGGGCGTCGGGGCGATCCGGCGGGCAGCCCTTGCAGGGTGAGGCCGGCCTTGACGGAGGCGATGAACGGCGTGGAGAGAAGGGCGTCGATCACCGGGTAGACCGAGTTCCACAGTTCACGCGCACCGTTGAGGTCGCCTTCGGCGATCAGACGGCTGACCGCGACGATTTCCTCGGGCACCACGTTGGCGGTACCGGCCATGACACCGGCCGAGCCTTCTACCAAGGCGCTGTAAATGTAGGCGTCCCAGCCGATGAACGTGCCGATGACGTCGCTGTGGTGGTGGATCAGCTGGAGGGCCTGCTCCCAGTTGGCGCTTGAATCCTTGATGTAGAGGATGTTCGGGACCTCTTCGGCCAGTGCGCGCACGGTGGCCGGATCCAGGTTGACGCCGGTCACGGCCGGGATGTTGTAAAGCATGACGGGAAGCTTCACGGAACCGGCCACGTCTTTGAGATACGTGACGGTCTCTTCGAGGGACAACGGTTCGTAGTACGGAGTGATCAGCATGAGCACATCCGCGCCCGCCTTCTCGGCAGCCTGCGAAAGCCGGATGGCTTCCGCCGTCGAGGTTGCGCCGGTCTGGGCGATCACCGGGACGCGGCCCTTCGCCTGGTCGATGACCGTTTCGATCAGGAGCAGCCGCTCCTCGGAGGACAGTGCACCGACTTCGCCGGTGGATCCGGCGGCGACAACGCCGTCGACACCGGCATCAATGGAGCGGTCGACGACGCGACGCAGCATCTCGACGTCGATGGCGCCATCCTGCCCGAACGGCGTGGACAAAGCGGTGAGGACTCCGCGGAGTTGGTTGGTCATGAGTGGTTCCTTTACTTAAGTGCTGAGGTGGGAAGAACGGATGCTTGGCTTAGGCGACGACCGAAAGGCCGCTGTGCGGCGGGGCCTGGCGGTGCGTCGCGAGCAGGCTGGCAGCTTCCTGGGCCGCCGAGAAGCCCGAGGTGATCGAGGATTCCGTGTACAGGGTTCCGAGGAAGTCGCCCGCGAGGAAGACACGGTCCGTTCCCCGCATGAGGGTGGACTGGAGTTTGGCGCGGCCCGGGAAGCAGTACGGCGAAGCGACCTTCCAACGATCCGTCTGCGCTTCCACAACGCTGCCGGCAAAACCATGGCCAAGCACCTGGTCAAGGTCGGCAAGGTGCGTCTGGATGACTTCGTCGTCGCTCTTGTCCAGCAGGGCCTTACCGAGGCTAGCCGGCGAGAACGTCATGAAGCTTCCGCCGGGCTTGCGCACGGATTCCGAACCACGCACGATGCTTGCCTGGTTCAGCGCAATCGCGAAGGACCGCTTCGGAGCAGCGATGGCGTAGATGTCGTCCCACGGCCGCGCGGAGGTTTCGTTGGTGAGGAATGCCGTGCTGACGTGCGGGCCGTACTTGATCTGGCTGAGGGCATCGCGCAGTTCGCCCGGAAGGTCCACGCCCACCTTGTGCGAAACATCGGCAGTAGTGGCAAGGACGACGGCGCGCGCCTCCACCTCGCGGTCCACTCCACCCTGGGTGTAGCGGACGACGACGGAATCCTTCTTGTGCACGACCTCATTCACCGTGGCGCCCAACTGGATGCGGTCGCCCAGCGACGCTGCAATCGATTCGGTCAGGGTCGACGGACCACCGACGATGCCCTGGCTCAACCCCTGCCCAATGCCCAGGACCAAGCTGAAGTACCCGATTCCGGCACCCGCGGAGATCTGGTCCATGTCGCCGGCAGAGCGCGTAACCGTCGTCTTGAACAATGAAGCGGCGTCCTCGGACAAATCGCCAATGAAGTCCTGGAACGAGGTGCTGTTCTCGAAGTCGTAAATACGCTGCTGGCGCATCGCGCCGGACTCGCCCGCCCGCTTCCGGACAACGCCCGTGTACTTGGCCACGCCGCTGACAACCTTCATGCCCGCGCGCAGGGTATCGATGCGCGAAGACAACGACATCGGAATGCGGAACGGGTACGTGGCGATGTGTCCCTTGCGGATGAACTTTCCGTTCATGGACAACGCCTGCAGCGAACCCGGGATATTCACGGCAGTGACGCCGACCTCGTTGAGCAGGGCATCCGTGGACGAACCCGCACCCGCAAAGACGTGCCCGCCCCAGTTCAACCAATACGAACCGCGGCGCTCCGAACGGATCCGGCCCCCGACCCGTTCGCCGGCCTCCAGCAAGAGCGTGTCCCAATGGCGGAGGCGCCAACCGGCCGAAAGTCCGGCCAGGCCGGCACCGACAATCACAACATCTTTCATAGGAATGCCCTTCTGCGAAATTCTCGAATGCTTGCTTCTCCGGGCGGTCCAGGGGAAGGCGCCCGTGATACTCCCACCCCAGGCGGGACAGCCTCCGCGATGTCCCACAACCTCGAGGAACACCGCACAATGTGATTCCCATCATAACAAGATTTGATCAAAGATCAATAGAGATTTTTGGCTAACTCTTACCGGAAACCGCGCCGAGTGGCACACGCGGTGAGAAACGACGCCAAAGACCGCACCGCCGTCGGCACTCGCCTATATATTTGATCTATGCCACTTTCCAAGAGGGCCGCGCCAGCACTCCTGACCGACCAGGTTTACGACACCATCCACGAGGCCATCCTCAGCGGCGAACTGCCCGCCGGCTCCCGGCTGACGGTCCGCGAGCTCGCGGAACAGGTGGGCACCAGCGCCATGCCCGTGCGCGAGGCGATACGCCGGCTCGAAGAGGCGGGAATCGTCGAACGCGAACCCCACAAGGGTGCAGTGGTGAAGGCACTCACCCTTGAGGAGCTATTGCACGTCTACAACATCCGCAGGCTGCTTGAGGTCGAGGCTGCGCGCTTGGGGAGTCGGCACATCACCCGCGAGGATTGCGACCGGATGCAGGAAGAATACGACCTCATGCGGCATGCGATCACCGACCACCAAGTGGTCCCCATCCTGGACCACGACGAGAACCTCCTGGAAATCCTCTATACCGCCGCCGGGAATCCACTGCTCGTCCAGATGATCCGCAACCTCTGGCGGCAGTGCCGCGCCTACAAGATCGTGGGAGCGCAGGGAACCCTGGACACCGCGGGCGATGAGTCCCTGTGGCGCTACCAACGCGACCTCATCGATGCCGCCCGCGACGGCGATTCCCTCAAGGCCGCGTCCGTCAACGACTCGTCACTTGTCGATGCCACCGACCGCATCAAGGCCCTTCTGGCCGCCCAGCGGGACCATAGCTAAACCTCTTCCCTGGTACGGGCCACACGCCCGCCGAATCATGGGCGACCACTCCCCCGCGTGCGTGCGGGACTGATCGTCCACAGCGACGAACGCCTTTCCTGAGACTCTGAGTTCTTCAGGCGTCGCTCAAATTTTTTTCGATCTTTGATCGAAAGTACTTGTGCGATCTTTGATCGAATCCTAGTATTGAGACATGCCTCACACGGGCATGTTCGAGATCACAAAGTTCACGAAACCTACCGAGGACCATCAACACGCCGACATCGCACGATGTCCCTGACTCTGCATCCGGGCCGAAGCCGTATCGTCACGGCAACGGCCCTGGCGGACAGAGAATCCGGGGAGCCGTGAGGTCGGCCCCCTTAAGGAATTGCCGTCCACTACCGACGCCGCAATCCCTGCCACATCGACTAGGAGAACTCGATGACCACAAACGCATTGGACGATGCACCCCTGTCCACCTTCCATAAGAAGCTTGCCCTCTTCTCCTCCGGAGGGCCTTTCCTTGACGGCTATATCCTGTCCATCATCGGTGTTGCACTGGCGCAAATCACCGGGCAGTGGCACCTGAACGAGTCGGAACAAGGCCTGATCGGTGCCTCCACTCTCGTCGGCATCTTTTTCGGGGCCTTCGCCGGCGGCTGGCTGACCGATAAGTTCGGGCGCAAGACGCTCTTCACGCTCGACCTCATAGCGATGATCGTCTTTTCAGCCCTCCAGTTCTTCGTGGGCGACGTGTTCTGGCTGATCATCCTGCGCCTCTTCATCGGCATAGCCGTCGGCGCCGACTACCCCATCGCAACCTCCCTGCTGGCGGAATTCTCGCCACGCAAGTACCGCGGGCCGCTCCTCGGCCTGTACGTAACCATGTGGTTCGTCGGCGCCGCTGTTGCCTACGTCGTCGGGGAATTGCTCGTCGGGCTCGGGGACAGCGGATGGCGCTGGGCGCTGGCAAGCGCAGCCGTGCCCGCCCTGCTGATCGCCCTCGCACGGATCGGAACACCGGAATCCCCGCGCTGGCTCGCGGGCAAAGGCAGGCTCGACGAAGCCAATGCCTCCCTGCGCAAGGTCTTCGGCCCCGGAGTCACCGTCGACGACCTGCCCCAGGAATCGAAGGAAAACCTCGACGTCCGCGCCCTCCTCCGCTCCGGCTACGGCGGACGCATGGCCTTCATCACGATCTTCTGGACCGCTTCGATCGTCCCCCTCTTCGCCGTCTACGCCTTCGCCCCCGCCATCCTCGGCGCACTCCACCTGGACGGAAGCATGGGCCAGATCGGCTCCGCCGTCATCACCATCATGTTCATGGTCGGCTGCATCATCGCGTGCGTATTCGTCAACAAGATGGGCCGCCGCCCACTCATGATCCACAGCTTCCTCTGGTCAGGCCTGGCCCTGCTCATGCTGGGCATCCTCCCGGACGCGTCGTCCTGGATCATCATGGCCCTGTTCATCGGCTACGCCGTACTGATCGGCGGAACCCAGATCATGCAGTGGGTCTACCCGAACGAACTCTTCCCCACCGAAATCCGCGGCTCCGCTGTCGGCCTGGCATCTTCGCTCAGCCGCATCGGCGCCGCCGTCGGAACGTATCTTGTCCCCTTGGCGCTCAGCGGCCTGGGCATCGGCACCACTATGATCATCGCCGGAGCCATCACCCTCCTCGGCGCCCTGATCTCAATCCTTTGGGCACCGGAGACCCGTGGCCTTTCGCTGACTGAGAGCGCTGCGCTCGGCAGCAAGCGATCAACGACTTCCACCGCTCCGGCAGTGAACCTCTCCCGCCCGTAAGAACTACGCCGGGGAAATCACAAACTGCTGAGATCCGTGCCGCTCCGGGACAACCGTCGTCCGAGCAGCACGGATCTCATGCGTACACAGGAACGGAGCTTCGCATGAGCTACGCGGACTCGCTCGCGAGCGCCAGCCGTCGCCTCGTGCTTCGACTCGAACCGCATTAACCGCCGGCAGGACACTCGGCCGGAATTTGGAAGAAAAACAAGCGGACATCTTTCGTCCCGCTGATATATTAGTCCCGTGGTCTGATATATTAGTTACACATGAGATCTGTATCCCTTTGGGATGGATCGTCAACTCGACGAGGAGTGAAACAATCATGCAGAAACTCGCGCACCGGCTTGAACGCCTGGGCACTGAGACCGCTTTCAGCGTCGCGCAGGCCGCGGCGGCTTGGAAGGCGAAGGGGAACGAGGTCTTCCCGTTCCATCTTGGCGACATCAATATCCCTACCGCACCGCACATCGTTGAGGCGATGAACCGGGCGATCGCCGACGGGTACACGGGCTACTGCCCCGGGCCGGGCATCCCGCAGCTGCGCGAAGCGTTGGCTGAGGACATCGGCTCACGGCGCGGGATTGAATTCTCCCCGGAGAACGTGGTGGTCATGACCGGCGGCAAGCCCGTCATCACCAAGTTCCTCCAGGCGGTCATGAACCCCGGCCAGGAAGTCCTGTACCCCAACCCGGGCTTCCCGATCTACGAATCCCAGATCGAGTACCTGGGCGGCACGGCCGTGCCATACCGTTACGTGCCCACCAGCACGGGCTTCGCGATCGACCTGGACCAGGTCCGGGCCTCGATCACGCCCTACACGGCAGCGATCATCTACAACGACCTGCAGAACCCCATCTCGGCCGAGTCCACCGCCGCCGAGCGCGAGGCGATAGCGCAGATCGCGATCGAGCACGACCTCTGGGTGCTTTCGGACGAGGCCTATTTCGAGACCCGCTACGAAGGCGTCTCCAGCTCGATCACATCGATTCCGGGCATGGCCGAGCGCACCGTGATCCTGTACACCTTCAGCAAGAAGTTCGCCATGACCGGCTCACGCCTGGGCTGTGCCGTCGCCCCGGTGGAGATCGCCAAGGTGCTGTCCACCCTGAACACCAACGACGAATCCTGCACCACCCACTACGTCCAGTGGGCAGGCATCGAAGCGCTCCGCGGTCCCCAGGAATCCGTGCAGCAGATGCTCGACATCCTCAAGGACCGCCGGGATGCCGCGTGCGAGCTTGTCAACTCCATCCCGGGCATGAGCGTGGCCGTGCCGCAATCCACGTTCTACCTCTTCCCGGACGTCACCGAAGCCATGCAGAAACTGGGCTACACCGCCGTGGGCGACTTCGCCTCCGATGCCCTCTACAAGACCGGTGTGTCCTTCTGCACCCGCGAGCACTTCGGCCGGCGCCTGCCCGGAGAAGAGCGCCAATACATCCGCCTGGCATACTCTGGCATCGAAGTACCAGCCATCAACGACGGCCTCGGCCGCCTGCGCGAATGGATCCAAAACGCATGAGCAAAGTAGTAGTCACCGGGCGCGTGCCCGAAGCAGCACTGGAAAAACTGCGCGCCGAACACGACGTCGACGCCTGGACCGGTTCCGAGTCCATCAGCCGCGAAGAACTCCTGGCCCGGGTTGCCGGCGCGGACGCCGTCGTGAGCCTGCTGACCGAACGCATCGACGCCGAACTGCTCGACGCCGCCGGACCGCAGCTGAAGGTCGTCGCAAACGTCGCCGTCGGCTACGACAACATCGACGTCCCCGCCTGCACGCAACGCGGGATCATCGCCGCCAACACCCCCGGCGTGCTCACCGAAGCCACCGCGGACATCGCGTTCGGACTCATCCTCATGGCCACCCGCCGGCTCGGCGAAGGCGAACGGCTCATCCGCTCCGGACAAGCCTGGAAATGGGGCATGTTCTTCCTGCTCGGCTCCAGCCTGCAAGGCAAAACCCTCGGCATCGTCGGCATGGGCGGCATCGGCCAAGCCACCGCCCGCCGGGCCAAGGCCTTCGGCATGGAGATCGTCTACCAGTCCCGCAGCGAAATCGACCCCGGTATCGCCGCGGAACTCGGCACCCGCCGCGTCGAGCTCGACGAACTGCTTGCCGTCTCCGACGTCGTCTCCCTCCACTGCCCCTACGGCCCGGCCACGCACCACCTGATCGGCGCCGAACAACTGGCGGCCATGAAGGACACCGCGTACCTGGTCAACACCGCGCGCGGACCGATCATCGACGAAGCCGCCCTCGCCACCGCCCTACGCGAAAACCAGATCGCGGGCGCCGGGCTGGACGTCTTCGAAAAGGAACCCACCGTCCACCCCGGACTGATCGACCTCGAAAACGTCACCCTCGTCCCGCACCTGGGCTCCGCCACCATCGAAACACGCACAGCCATGGCCATGCTCGCAGCCGACAACACACTCGCCGTCCTCAACGGAAACCGCCCACCCACACCCATCAACTAGAACCAAGAAAGCGAGCCCCGTCCAGAGATGGACGGGGCTCGCTTTCTATTAATGCAAAACTTCGCCAAAAGACGGTTCCCTGCGCACTCGATGCTTGTAAGCACCGTGTCCGCAGGGAACCGTCCAAGCGGGGGCCGGGCCGGAACCTATTTCAACACCACGGTCCTGTTCCCCTGCAGGATCACCCGGCCTTCGCAGTGCCAACGAACGGCGTTGCTGAGCGCCTTGCATTCGGTATCACGTCCAGCTGCGACCAATTCGTCCGGACCGAAGGTGTGGTCCACCTCCACCACTTGCTGGGCGATGATGGGTCCTTCATCCAGTTCACCGTTGACGTAGTGGGCGGTAGCGCCCACCGTCTTGACGCCGCGCGCGTAGGCCTGGTGGTACGGCTTGGCGCCCTTGAAGCTCGGCAGGAACGAGTGGTGGATGTTGATGGCACGGCCATCCAGCTTGCGGGCCAGGTCATCGCTCAGCACCTGCATGTAGCGTGCGAGGACCACGAGTTCAACGTCCAGGCGGTCGATGATGTCCAGGAGCTGCGCTTCCGCGGCGGGCTTGGTGGCCGCTGTGACGGGCACGTGGAAGAACGGAATCCCGTGCCATTCCACGGTCCGCCTGTGGTCCGGGTGGTTGGAGACCACCCCGACGATCTCCACCGGCAATTCGCCCACCCGGGCCCGGAACAGGAGGTCGTTGAGGCAATGCTCGAACTTGGAAACCATGATCAGCACGCGCCGCTTGGCTCCATGCCGGTTCAGTTGCCAGCGCATGCCGAACTTCTCCGCAACCGGTGCGAAGGCTTCCCGCAGCGAATCGATGGTTGATTCGTCTCCCTCCGAGGAGAAATGGATCCGCATGAAGAAGTGCCGGTCCAGTTGGGAATCGAATTGCTTGTTCTCGATGATGTCGCAGTCGTGTTCCAGCAGGAAGCCGGAGACGGCGTGCACGATTCCCCGGGTTTCGGGGCAATCGAGCGTCAGGACATGTTCCACGGTGGTCGCCGGCTGTTCCGGCGCGGACGCGGTCTCATTGTGAATGGCTGTCATGGCTAACACTCCACCACATTCACGGCGAGCCCTCCACGGGAGGTCTCCTTGTACTTGATCTTCATGTCCGCTCCTGTGTCTCGCATGGTTTTGATGGCTTTGTCGAGGGATACTTTGTGGCTGCCGTCGCCGTGCAGGGCAAGGCGTGCGGCGTTGATGGCCTTGACGCTGGCGATCGCGTTGCGTTCGATGCACGGGATCTGGACGAGGCCGCCCACCGGATCGCAGGTGAGCCCGAGGTTGTGTTCGATACCGACTTCCGCGGCGTTTTCGACTTGCGCGGGAGTGCCGCCGAGGACTTCGCAAAGACCGGCCGCGGCCATCGAACAGGCCGAGCCCACCTCGCCTTGGCAGCCGACTTCGGCTCCCGAGATGGAGGCGTTGATCTTGAACAGGATCCCGACGGCGGCCGCCGCGAGCAGGAACCGCACCACGCCGTCGTCGTCCGCTCCCGGCACGAACTTGACGTAGTAATGCAGGACCGCCGGCACAATACCGGCGGCACCATTGGTGGGGGCCGTGACAATCCGGCCGCCCGCGGCGTTTTCCTCGTTGACCGCGAGGGCGAACAGGTTCACCCATTCCATCGCGAGGAGCGGGTCCGCCGATCCGGTGACGTGTCCGGCGTCGTTCGTGGACAGTGTCTTGAACAACGACGGCGCCCGGCGCCTTACGTTGAGGCCTCCCGGCAGGATTCCTTCCGCGGAGCAGCCGTTGTCCACGCACTCGCGCATGACCGCCCAGATCTCGAGCAGCCGTTCGCGAAGCTCCGCTTCGCTTCGCCACACGAGTTCGTTTGCGAGCATGACGTCGGAGATGGACATCTCCTCCCGTGCGCAGATGGCCAGGAGCTCGTCGGCGGTGTTGAAGGGGTAGGGCAGCACAGTTGCGTCTGCGACTACCTTGTCGCTCCCGGAGGCGTCTCCATCCACCACGAAACCGCCGCCGATCGAGTAGTAGCTGCGTTCCCGCAGTACTTCCCCGGCGTGGTCGAGCGCCCGGAAGGTCATGCCGTTGGGGTGGGCCGGGAGGGACTTGCGCCGGTGGAGGAGCATGTCCTCTTCCCAGTTGAAGTCCACGCGGTGGTGTCCCCCGATCCGCAGTTCCGCGTCCAAGGCAGCCGCGGCCACTTGGTCGTCAGCCGTCCGCGTATCGACGGTTTCCGGGGATTCTCCCTGGAGCCCGAGGACCACGGCCTTATCAGAGCCGTGGCCGCGGCCGGTGGCGCCCAGCGAGCCGAAAAGCTCTGCCTGGACGCGCACCGTTGCCGCGAGCTGGCCTGAGGATTCAAGGCCGTCAGTGAACTGCTTTGCCGCCCGCATCGGGCCGACCGTGTGCGATGACGACGGCCCGATGCCAATGGAAAACAGGTCAAGGACACTCAGTGCCATCAGGGGACCTCGGGAGAAGCGAATTCCTTCATGCCATCGAGGAGCCAGCGGCCCAGGAAATCGGCGAACGAGGCCCGGGGGAAGATCCGGAAGGACTCCTCGCCGGTCTTCCACAGGACGGCCGGGATGTTGCCGATCTCCGTGGTCAGGGCCGTTCCCGCGTGGAAGGCACGCGGGTGCAGGTCCAGCGAGCAGCTCTTCTCCAGGACGTCCTTCGCACGGATTCCGGAGAGTTCGAACGTAGTGCGGTTGGCGGACAAGTCCACTACCTGCCCGGGCGCGTCACCAAGTGCTTCGAAGAGTGCCCGGACGAGGTCGCCGCCCAGGGAATCGTGGGCAGTTTCCGGCGCAACCACGAGGAACTCGTCGGGTCCGAGCCACAAGGTGGTGGCCCGCTCGCCTCCAGCGACCTCGCCACAAGCGGCAGGCAAGCCGCCGGTCACGGACGCAAGGCGCCGGCCGGCGTCGGAATCCCGGTCTACCCGGATCCCCACCATGGTCTGGAACGGGATCTCCTTGAGTGCCACGGTGCCGGCCACGGACCCGGACGCGAAGTTCTCGCTCAGGTGCGACGCCGGGCTGCGGCGTGCCCCGCGGAGCTTGTCAATGTTTGCCGGGTTGCTAGTTTCTGCGGGCAATGCTGTTTCAGCCATCTTTACGGGTCCCTTCAGCGTCGAAAAGTACGGTTTCTCCCACCACGACGTCCAGCAACTGGTCACCGACGGCGGCCACCAGGGTTTCGCCGATGCGGTTGCGTCCGTTGGTGATCAGTGCGAGGCCGAAGGAGCGGCCCAATGCTGCACTGTGGTAGCTCGAGGTCACGAAGCCCTGCATCGGAACGGGACCGTATGCCGGATTCACCGGGATGCCCTTTTCCACGAGCTGGGTGCCTTCGGGAAGGCGGAACGTTCCGTCGACCGGAAGGACGCTGACCAGGTGCTTGCGGTCGGTGCGGACGGCGTCCGTCCGGCTGTACGAGCGCTTGCCGATGAAGTCCTTGGCCTTGGAGACGATCCATTCCATGCCGGCATCCTGCGGCGTGACCGTGCCGTCGGTGTCCTGCCCGACGATCGGGTAGCCCTTTTCGGCGCGGAGCACGTGCATGGTCTCTGTGCCGTACGGGGTGATGTTGAACTCGGCACCCGCGGCCGCAACGGCTTCCCAGGTGTTGAGTCCGTACCAGGTGGGGACGTTGATTTCGTAGGCGAGCTCACCCGAGAACGAAATCCGACATACCCGGGCCTGCACGCCGGAAGCCAGCGTGGTTTCGCGGAATGTCATGAACGGGAACGCTTCGGCGTCGAGCCCGCCGTTTTCCGCCAGCTGCGGAGCAACCTTCGCGATCACTTCGCGGGACTTGGGCCCGACGACGGCAATCGTGGACCACTGTTCAGTCACCGAAGTGGAGACGACATCGAGTTCCGGCCATTCGGTCTGGTGCCATTCTTCCAGCCAGTCCAGGACCTTCGCGGCGCCGCCGGTGGTGGTGGTCATGAAGAAGCGGTCCTCGTCGAGGCGCAGGGTCACGCCGTCGTCGAAGATCATTCCGTCCGGCGTGCACATGACGCCGTAACGGGCGGAACCGGGGGCGAGCTTCTTGAACGCGTTGGTGTAGATGCGGTTCAGGAACTCACCCGCGTCCTTGCCGCGGACCTCGATCTTGCCGAGCGTCGTGGCGTCCATGAAGCCAACGGATTCGCGGACTGCTGCACATTCACGGAGCACCGCGGTATCCATGTCCTCGCCGTCCTGAGGGTAGTACCACGGCCGCTTCCACTGTCCGACGTCCTCGAAGAGCGCTCCCTGGGCAACGTGCCACGGGTGGATGGAGGTGACGCGGGCGGGGTCGAAGAGCTCCCCGCGCTGGCGTCCCGCGAGTGCCGCGAAGGCTACCGGAGTGAAGGGTGCGCGGTACGTGGTGGTGCCGATTTCGCCGATACTGCGACTACCTTCGGTTCCAGCCTCGCCTGCCTGCTTAAGGGCCGCCGCGATCACGCCGATCGCGTTGACGCCGGAGGTCTTGCCTTGGTCGTTGGCGGTGCTGATGGAGGTGTACCGCTTGACGTGCTCCACCGAGCGCATGCCGGCACCGGTGGAACGCAGGACGTCGGCCACGGTCTGGTCACGCTGGAAGTCCACGAAGTGGTGGCGCCACTCCCCTGCGTTGCCGGTCTGGCCCGGGACGAGCCACAGCTGGCGGGTCGGCGCCGAAGCGACGGGAGCCTTCAGTTCGGAGGGTACGACGTCGGTGCTGAAGCCGGCGGCGATGGCCGCTGCGGCACCGGCGGAGATGCCTTCAGCGAGGCAATCCGCGAGTTCGTAGCTTCCGCGTCCCGAACCGACAACCTGCTGGTCCTTGACGACGCTGCTCGGCACGAATCCTGCCAGTTCGTCGTCCCAGCGCAGCTTGCCCTGGCGCTGGCTGTGGAGGTGGACCACCGGGCTCCAGCCGCCGGAAATGGCGAGCAAGTCGCAATCGAGCCGTTCGACGCCCGAGGTGACCTCGCCATCGTTGTCGATGCTGCGGATGGTGACGCCGTCGATCCGGCCGTCTTCCCCTGCACCGCTCGTGTCCGCGACGGCGCTGCCGACGAGGACGCGGATCCCGCTTTCGGCGGCCTGCGCCGCTTTCGCGCTGATGGTGGGGCGGGCGTCGACGACGGCGGCAACCTTGACGCCTGCTGCCTGCAGGTCCGTGGCCAGCAAGTAAGCGGAATCGTTGGTGGTACCGATGACAACGCGCTTTCCGGCGACGACGGCGTAACGGTTGAGGTAGCTGCGGACCGCTGAGGCCAGCATGATTCCGGGGCGGTCGTTGTTCTCGAAGACGAGCGGACGCTCGTGGGCGCCCGGAGCCAAGACAACCTGCTTGGCACGGATGTGCCAAATACGCTGGCGGGAAACACCCGGCGCCGCGGGGCTGCTCAGGTGGTCGGTGCGGTTCTGCGCGGCGATCACGTAGTTGGAGTCGTACGAACCGAACGCCGTGGTCCGGTTGAGGACGGTGCATTCGGCGGCGGAAACGAGTTCCGCTTCGACGTCGGCGATCCACTCGAGCGCCGTCTTGCCCTCGATGCTCTCGGCGAGTTCCGGCGCGGTGGAGCCGGACAGGAGCGAGCCGCCAAGTTCGGGCTGGTCGTCGATCAGGATGACCCGGGCACCCGTGCGGACGGCTTCGCGTGCCGCGGCCAGGCCGGAAACGCCGCCACCGACAACCAGGACGTCAGTGTGGACGTACTTCTTGTCGTATTCCGCGCGGTCTTCGGCAGGGTCGAGCCGTCCCAGCCCGTTCAGGAACTCGGCGCTGAGTCCATCCACGAGCGAAACGGCGGTTGCCGGGAGCATGGATTCGGCGACGTGGCCGGGGAAGCGGGCGGCAACCTTGAGCAGGGCGTTGGGTTCTTCGACGCCGGCCGAGACGATGCCGCGGGGGCGGTCTTCGTAAAGGGAACTGCCGACGCTGACGCGGCCGTTGGCGAGCAAGGCGGAGGCGATCGTGTCACCGGGGTGGCCTGTGTATTCCTGCCCGTCCACGGTGAATCGCCAGGAAATGCTGCGGTCGATGCGGCCGCCGGTGGCGAGGCGGGCGTTCTGCGAGGTCACTTGCTTGCTCCTTCCGGGGAGATCGCTTCGTTTGTCAGGTCAGGGCGCGGTTCGCCCATTTTGTAAACGGCCTTGATGTCATAGGTGACGGTGTCGCGCAGCATGTTGAACCATTTGCGGCAACCAGTGCTGTGCACCCAGCGCTCGGCGAAATTGCCTTTGGTGTTGTCGCGGTAGAACAGGTACTCCGCCCACTCGCGGTCGTTCAGGTCATTCGGGTTTTCCGGGTAGGCCACGTGGGCCTGGCCACCGTAGTGGAATTCGGTTTCGTCTCGTGGCCCGCAATTGGGGCAGCTGATAAGCAGCATGGTTGGTCTCCTAAGGGGCTGCGGGCTAGTGGGCGACGGCGGCGGCGCCGTGTTCGTCGATCAGGGCGCCGGTCTCGAAGCGTTCCAGCGCGAAAGGCTTGTTGAGCTCGTGCGGAGCGCCGGTGGCGATGGTGTGCGCGAAGGTGAGGCCGGCAGCGGGCGTTCCCTTGAAGCCGCCCGTTCCCCAACCGCAGTTGACGAACATGTTCTCCACCGGAGTGGTGCCGATGATCGGCGAGGCGTCCATGGTGGTGTCCACGATTCCGCCCCAGGTCCGGAGCACGTGTGCCCGGGCGAAGATCGGGAAGAGCTCGACGGCGGCCGCCATCTGGTGCTCGATCACGTGGAAGGAACCGCGCTGGCCGTAGCCGTTGTAGGAGTCGACGCCGGCGCCCATGACCAGTTCGCCCTTGTGCGCCTGCGAAACGTAGACGTGCACGTGGTTGGACATGACCACCGTCGGGTGCACGGGTTCATGCAGCTCGGACACGAGGGCCTGGAGCGGGTGCGACTGGATGGGCAGGCGGAAACCGGCCATTTCCGCGAGGACCGAGCTGTGGCCGGCCGCTGCGAGGCCCACCTTTTCTGTGTTGATGGTGCCACGGTTGGTCTTGACGCCCACTACGCGGTTGCCGTCCTTGACAAAGCCCTGGACTTCGCAGTTCTGGATGATGTCCACGCCCATTTCGTCGCACTTGCGGGCAAAAGCCCAGGCAACGTGGTCGTGCTTGGCGATGCCGGCGCGCGGCTGGTAGGTGGCGCCCATGACGGGGTAGCGGATGTTGTCGCTGATGTTCAGGATGGGGCAAAGTTCCTTGACCTGCTGCGGGTCCAGCCACTCGGCGTCGACGCCGTTAAGCTTGTTCGCGCCGACGCGGCGGATGCTTTCACGGACGTCGCCCAGCGTGTGGGCGAGGTTCATGACGCCGCGCTGGCTGAAAAGGAAATCGTATTCGAGCTCTTCGGGGAGTACTTCCCAGAGCTTCAGCGCGTGCTCGTAGATAGCTGCGCTTTCGTCCCACAGGTAGTTGGAACGGATGATCGTGGTGTTGCGGGCCATGTTGCCACCGGCCAGCCAGCCCTTTTCGAGCACCGCGATGTTGGTCATTCCGTGGTTCTTGGCGAGGAAGTACGCGGTGGCCAAGCCGTGTCCGCCGCCGCCGACGATGACGGCGTCGTAGGAGGACTTGGGTTCCGGATTCCGCCAAAGGAAGTCCGGGTGTTCGGGGAGGTGGTCGGCGCTCACTGGGCTGCTCCAATCATTTCGGCCTCGATTTCGGTGGCGGCGGCGTTGCCGCGCTGGGAAAGCTGGGGGTAAAGCGGGAAACGCTCGGCGAGCGCCGAAACACGGCCGCGGAGTTCGACGGCGGTTTCCTCGCCCAGGGTGCCGGTGCCGGCAGTGGCGACGAGCGCCGTCGCGATGATGTCCGCTACTTCGGCGAATTCTTCGGCTCCGAAGCCACGGGCGGCAAGCGCGGGCGTACCGATCCGGAGGCCGGAGGAGACCATCGGCGGGCGCGGGTCGAACGGAACGGCGTTGCGGTTGACGGTGATGCCGATGTGGTGGAGCGTATCCTCGGCCTGCTGGCCGTCGAGCTCGGAGTTCCGCAGGTCCACGAGGACCAGGTGGACGTCGGTGCCGCCGTTGACAACGCTGATGCCTGCCGCGGCAACGTCTTCTTGCAGGAGGCGTTCGGCCAGGAGCTTGGCGCCCTTGAGCACGCGTTCCTGGCGTTCCTTGAATTCGGGCTCAGCCGCGAACTTGAAGGCAACTGCCTTGGCTGCAACCACGTGCTCCAGCGGGCCACCCTGCTGTCCCGGGAAGACTGCGCTGTTGATCTTCTTGGCGTACTGCTCCTTGGCGAGGATGACGCCGCCGCGCGGACCGCCGAGGGTCTTGTGGGTAGTGGTGGTGACGACGTCGGCGTACGGCACGGGGTTCGGGTGCAGGCCGGCCGCGACCAAGCCTGCGAAGTGCGCCATGTCCACCATGAGGTAGGCGCCCACGAGGTCCGCGATGCGGCGGAACTCGGCGAAGTCGAGCTGGCGCGAGTAGGCGGACCAGCCGGCAACAATCAGCTTGGGACGGTGTTCCAGGGCAAGGGCTTCGACTTCGGCCATGTCCACCCGGAGGTCGGATTCGCGGACGTGGTACGGGACCACGTTGTAGAGCTTGCCGGAGAAGTTGATGCGCATCCCGTGGGTCAAGTGGCCGCCGTGGGCGAGGTCGAGGCCAAGGATGGTGTCTCCCGGGTTGAGGAGTGCGAACATCGCGGCGGCGTTGGCCTGGGCACCCGAGTGGGGCTGGACGTTGGCGAATTCCGCACCGAAGAGTGCCTTCACGCGATCAATGGCGAGCTGTTCGATCACATCGACGTGTTCGCAGCCGCCGTAGTAGCGCTTGCCGGGGTAGCCTTCGGCGTACTTGTTGGTCAGGACGGAGCCCTGAGCCTCCATGACGGCCGTGGGGGCAAAGTTCTCGGAGGCGATCATTTCCAGCGTGGACTGCTGGCGGATGAGTTCCCGGGTGATCGCTTGTTCAACCTCAGGGTCCGCCTGGGCGAGGGGGCGGATCAGGGGTTCGACCATCATGTTCTCCTTTGAAATACTTATCTTTTCGAACTAATAAGCAACTGATATATTAGAACTGGTTGACATAGTATGCTGAAGATCACAGAGCAGTCAACCACCCGGCATCAAAGGGATCCGCCACCAGGAATTGCGGCAAACGGGAGTAGCAGATGAGCGCAGCATTGGAAGCACCGGCACTGATCGGACAGGGGGCGCCCGCACAGGGAACATCCCTGTCGGATAACGCCTACCTGCTCCTCCGCGACCGGCTCATCATGCTGGACATCAAGCCCGGCGACCCCATCAACGACGGCCACATCGCGGCAGAACTCGGAATCGGACGCACACCGGTACGCGAGGCCATCAAACGGCTCGAAGGCGACCACCTCGTAGTGTCATACCCTCGACGCGGAACCTTCGCCACCGGCGTCGACATCACCCAACTGGCCGAAGTCTCGGAAATCCGCGAACTCCTTGAGCCTTTGGCGTCGCGCCGGGCAGCCCGCATGGCGAGCCTGGCACTGCGCGACAAACTGCGCGAAGTGGCTGCCGAGATCAGCATCCTGGAGTCACAGGGCGCGGCCCAGCAAGAGCTCATGCGCTACGACATCCAGGTCCACCGGCTCATCTACCACGCCGCCGCGAACGCCCATCTTGAAGACGTTCTCATCCGCTACGACAACCTGGCGACGCGCATCTGGTGCCACATGCTGGACAAGATGCCCTCCGTCACGGGGCACGTCGCAGAGCACGTGGCACTGCTCAACGCCATCGCCGACGGCGACGAAGAACGTGCGGCTTCCCTCGCCTTGCACCACGTGGTGAGTTTCGAAGAGGCGATCCGCGGGGTTCTCTGACTTTGCCGGTCCGGTCTTTGCCGATCCAGTGGATTCGGCGCCGGTGGCCGGCGCCGTTGGCGGGCGCCGGGCGTCGTCAGCCCTTTCGCTTCCAGAACCTCGGGCGTTTCATGTTCAACAGCAAGAGGCCAAGCAAGAGCGAATCGACTGTCATGATTCCTGCCATGAGGTAGGCCCATCCGGCCATCATGGCTCGTTCACCGCCTGCGGGCGGCACGATGTACTGAGGTGCATCAGACCACGCATACCAATCTCCTGACCCGGGTCCCCCAGTCAATCGATAGTGCACTAAGTGTGCCACGACATCGCCCCGGAGGGAACGCCCCCGCTTCGCCCGCCCACCAGAGCATGCCCCCTCTTGGCTTTCCCCTTGGAGCATGCTCATTTTTGGCCTCGTGGAGTGGACATAACCGGATTATGCGCACTCCTGGCGTCGGACACTGGGCATGCTCCAAACAAGCTCCGACAACGCCCGGGGAACTTGCTCATTCCCGGGTGAACACACAGAGGGACATGTCCAACCCTGGCCCCGTGCAGTGGACATAACCGGATTATGCCCACTCCTGATGCCCAAGGATGGGCATGCTCGGTGGGGCGGTGGAAGGTTCGCGCGCGGAGTAGCGCCCCGACACCCGCTCCCGCCCCACGGTTTCCCCTCCCCGCCCCTAACCCTTCCCCCTGCCCCTTGCATCGGCGAGTCCGCGAGCGTTCCCCCTGCCCGAAGGAACGGAATCAGCGCAACACAGTTTCTCTGAACGCATCAAATTCCCATCATCGGTCGGTCAACCGCACACGAGAGCCCTTGACGGTGACACAACACACACCTATTCTGGTGCAACAGCGTTGCTCTGAATGCAACTACTACATCGTCTTGGTGGATTCATGAAAAACGAAACTTCCCCCGTGGCGGCAACCATCGGACAAGACCCTTCCGGATCCAATGGCGGATCCGGTTCGCTTCCCGATACCGAGGCCACGCCAAACACTCCAAACAACGTCCCCGCGGTCAGCAAGGACACCCGACGCCGCGTCATCATCGCAAGCTTCATCGGCAACTTTGTCGAATGGTTCGATTACGCCGTCTACGGCTACCTCGCCGGCACCATCTCCACGGTCTTCTTTCCTTCCTCCGACCGGCAGACGGCGCTGCTGGCAACGTTCGGCGTCTTTGCCGTCTCGTTCTTCGTCCGGCCGTTGGGCGGCTTCATCTGGGGCCACATCGGCGACCGGCTCGGACGCAAACAAGCGTTGTCCCTGTCGATCGTCCTGATGTCCTTGGCAACCTTCTGCATTGCACTCATCCCGGGCTACGGCACGATCGGCGTCATGGCGCCGGTACTCCTCTTGCTTGTCCGGGTAGTCCAGGGCTTCTCTGCATCCGGCGAATACGCAGGCGCGTCAGCCTTCCTTGTGGAGTACGCGCCGGCACATCGCCGCGGACTCTATGCTGCCGTCGTCCCCGCCAGCACAGCGGCAGGATTGCTGCTCGGCTCCCTGCTGGCAGCCCTCCTCAGCTCGGTCCTGACCGCCGAGCAACTCAACGAATGGGGCTGGCGGCTGCCGTTCCTCCTCGCGGCGCCGATGGGCCTGATCGGCCGCTACATCCGCACCAAGCTCGAGGACACTCCCGCGTTCCGCGAATTGGCCGCGAAAGAAGCCCCCGTCAAAGCGCCGGCTTTCGCGATGTTCCGGACCTACCGCAAGCAACTGATCATCGCCACGGGCGCGGTATTGCTCAACGCTGTCGGTTTCTACGTGATCCTCAGCTACATGCCGACGTACCTATCTGAAGAACTCCACTTCGGCGCTGCCGAATCGTTCCTCGCCACCACTATCGCGCTGGTCAGCTACATCGGTTTCATCTTCCTGACGGGGATCTCTTCCGACGCCTTCGGACGCAAGCGCATGCTCCTCACTGCGTCGATTCTCTTTATTGCCCTGACAGTTCCGGCGTTCATGCTCCTCGACACCGGCAACTTCATGGTCATCGTCCTGGTTCAGATCGTGCTCGGCGGCATGCTTACGCTCAACGACGGCACCTTGCCGAGCTTCCTCGCCGAACTGTTCCCGACGGCGGTCCGCTACAGCGGGTTCGCGGTCAGCTTCAATCTCTCCAATGCCCTGTTCGGCGGCACTGCGCCGTTCATGGCAACACTGCTCATCGGCCTCACCCACAACCAGCTGGCTCCCGGCTGGTACCTCGTAGCAGCCTCCGTAGTTTCCCTCATCGCGGTCCTGTTCGCCGTGGAAACGTCCAAGAAACCACTCCAACAGGACTGAAACAACCCACCCATTGAAAGGAACACCCTCATGACCATCGCCGAAACCCGCCCCGAAAACGCGGCAGTTAGCGACGTAGCGCAGCTTGAGCGCCTCAAGGTACTCAACAACGGCAAGAAGGTATCGCTCACTTTCTCCGATGCGGAGTTCGAACGCCGCCTCGCGGGCCTTCGCCGGATCATGGCAGAAAAGGAACTGGACGCCGTCGTCCTGACTAGCTACCACTCCATCAAGTACTACTCGGACTTCCTGTTCACCTACTTCGGCCGCTCCTACGCGATGGTGGTGACCGCCGAGGATACGGTCACCGTCACTGCGAATATCGACGCCGGAATGCCTTGGCGCCGGAGCTATGGAGACAACCTGGTCTACACGGACTGGCGCCGGGACAACTTCATCTTCGGCATCCAGGAAGTACTGCGGTCCCGCGGAATCAACGTGCGGCGCCTCGGCGTCGAAGACGACTCACTTCCCTTGGACAACCGCAACAAGATCCAGGCCGCTTTCCCGGACGCGGCGCTGGTTGACGTTGCCCAGTCCGCGATGCGCCAGCGCATGATCAAGTCCGCCGAAGAGATCGAGGTCATCAAGCACGGCGCCCGCATCGGCGACCTCGGCGGCGAAGCGATCCGCAACGCCATCACCGCGGGCATCACCGAGTACGAGGTAGCGTTGATCGGCACCGAAGCCATGGTGCACGAGATCGCCCGCACGTTCCCTGATTCCGAAATCCGCGATACCTGGGTGTGGTTCCAGTCCGGCATCAACACGGACGGAGCGCACAACTGGGCCACTACCCGGAAGATCCAAACGCACGACATCCTGTCACTGAACTGCTTCCCCATGACCTCCGGCTACTACACGGCGCTGGAGCGGACGTTGTTCTACGGCGAACCGGACGCCCGCTCGCTGGAGCTGTGGAACATCAACGTGGAAGTGCACAAGCGCGGCCTGGAACTCATCAAGCCCGGCGCCGTGTGCAAGGACATCGCGGCTGAACTCAACGAGATCTACGTTGGATACGGCCTGCTGCCCAACCGCACCTTCGGATACGGCCACTCCTTCGGCGTCTTAAGCCACTACTACGGCCGCGAAGCCGGACTGGAACTCCGCGAGGACATCGACACCGTCCTGGAACCGGGAATGGTGGTCTCCATGGAGCCCATGATCACCGTCCTGGACGGCCAGCCCGGCGCCGGCGGCTACCGCGAGCATGACATCCTGGTAGTCGGTGAAGACGGCGCCGAGAACATCACCAAGTTCCCATTCGGCCCGGAATACAACATCATCGGCGCTTGATCCCAGGCAAAGCACCGTAAAACCCACTGAGCATGCTCTCCCCTTGCCAAGGCCAATGGACATAACCCGAATATGTCCACTGGCTGCGGCGAAGGGAGAGCATGCTCATTTCGACTATCGCGAAGAAATATAGTGAGCACTATGACTCCCCCGGAAACCAGCGAGACCAGCGACAACCGCGAGCCCGGAAACACGAGCGATACCCGCAGCACCTCGGTAATCGTGAACGCCATCGCGGTGCTCCGCAGCTTCACGGCCGAGGAACCCCTGCTGGGAGTCACGGAGATCGCCGGCAGGATCGGCCTGCACAAGAGCACGGTGTCCCGCATTCTTGCGACGTTTGAGCAGGAGCACCTGGTAGAGCGCGACGACGACTCCCGCCGTTTCCGTCTGGGCTTGGGGATGATTGCGCTCGCCGGACCCCTGCTCGCCGAACTCGAGGAGCGACGGGTGGCGTACCCGGTGCTGCGCGAACTCACCGAACGGACCGGGGAGACGAGTGCCTTGATGGTGTGGAACGGCGGCGAATCCATGTGCGTGGAACAAATCGCCAGCCGCCACCAAGTCAAGCATCTTGCTCCCCTTGGCGCCCGCTACAACGAAGCCCTCAGTTCCTCGGTCCAGATCTTCCTCGCGGCCGAAGACGCAGACCGTGTCCGCCGGCTCTTGAACAGCGGCTCCGTCACGTTGCCCGGCCTCGACGAAGAGGCGGTGGAAGGCTATCTTCTCCGGCTCAAGGATTCAGCGGAGCGCGGCTGGGCCGCCAACTTCGGCGAAACGTCCATCGATGAAGTGGGCGTCGCCTCCCCCGTGTTCGATCACCGTGGCGACGTCGTGGCTTCGGTCCTGATCGCTGCGCCCAAGTTCCGGGTCTCCCAGGACAGCCTCAACAGCCTCGGCGAGGCATGCCTGGAGGCGGCCCGAAAGGTCACGACGCGCCTGGGCGGCCGCCCCCAGCATTGAGGCGGCGCCTGCAATACCCAGCGCCCCAACGCCAGCGCGCCCTACGCGCTGAACAGCGCCTGACGGACGGCGTGCTCAAAATCGGTGACGTGGGTCCGGGCCAACTCTGCGGCTTTTTCCTCTTCTCCGTCGGCAATGGCCCGCAAGAGACCCAGGTGCTCGTGGACGTGGCGGGAAAGATCGGGAAGCCGGTCCAGCACCATGCACCAAATCCTGGTTGCGAGGTTGTCGTACCGGATCAGGATGTCCTCAAGGTGCGGATTGGCTGCGGCCGCGTAGATGCCTTGGTGCACCCGCGCGTCAAGGCGCAAGGTTTCCACTACTGAGGCGGTACCCGCGTCCCAGGCTTCCACATCCCGCATGATTGCCCGGAGTTCCTCTTTCACGGGCTCCGTTGCCACCCTCGCAGCACGGGCCGCGGCAAGGGGTTCGAGCTGCGTGCGGATTTCGGAGATGAACGCGAGGTCCGTGACTTCGACGCCGGTGGCGAACGTTCCGCGCCTGGGGTACGTGACAACCAGGCGGTCGAGTTCGAGCCTCTTCAGTGCTTCCCGCACCGGAGTACGCCCCACGCCAAGTTCCTTGGCGAGGTGGTCGTCATTCAGCAGTTCGCCCGGCTTGATGTCCAAGAAGAGCAGCCGGTCGCGGATCCGTTCATAGGCGATATCAGCCAACGATTTCCTGCCGACGTCCCCCGCAATTGCCAGCGCCTCGATTGCCACAGCCACGATCCTCTCCTGTTGGCAACAAATAGTTGTTGACCTCATCTAGTGACCAGTATACGCTGATGGACAACTCAGATATATCAGTATCAAACGCAAGGATATATCGTAAGGAGAAGACATGACTTTGCTGGAAGCGACACCCTCAACGGCCACGGCACCGGCGCCGAAGGCCCTGCGAGGAAAGCAAGACCCGAAATTCGTACTCACGTTGTCGTGCACTGAGCGCGCAGGCATCGTGCAGGCGGTGACAACGTTCCTCTTCGAGCGCGGATTCAACATCGAGGAACACCAGCAGTTCGACGACGGCCTGCGCCAGACGCTGCACCTGCGGACTGCTTTCTCAGGCTCCGAGGCCTACTCGCCCGAGCGGCTCGAAGAAGAGTTCCGCTCCATCGCGGACCGTTTCGAGATGAAGTTCAGTTTCCATGGCGAGACCAAGCCGCGCGTCCTGGTCATGGTGTCCACGTTCGGCCATTGCTTGAACGACCTCATTTTCCGGTGGCGTGGAGGCAGCCTTGGCGGCGAGCTCGTGGCCGTCGTCTCCAACCACGAGACACACCGGGCCATGGCGGAGGCAGCGGGCCTGCCGTTCATCCATATCCCGGTGACCCCGGACACCAAGCCGCAGGCAGAACAACAGCTCCTGGACCTCGTGGACGAATACCAGGCCGACCTTGTGGTCCTGGCCCGCTACATGCAGGTCCTCTCCGATGGCCTGTGCCGGAAGTTGGAAGGCCGGGCCATCAACATCCACCACTCGTTCCTGCCCGGATTCAAGGGGGCCCGGCCCTACCACCAGGCTTACGACCGCGGAGTGAAGCTGGTTGGCGCCACGGCCCACTACGTCACTGCGGACCTCGACGAGGGGCCGATCATCGAACAGGAAGTCATCCGGGTGGACCACAGCTACGGCCCGACCGCCCTTTCAACGGTCGGCCGCGACGCTGAAGCCTTGGCGTTGTCCCGCGCTGTGCGCTGGCATTGCGAACACCGTGTCCTGCTGGATCGCTCCAGCACCGTGGTTTTCCGTTAGCCACGACCCCCAATCAGCAGAGTCCACACTCGATCATCAGCAGGAGAATTTCCATGGCATCAACGCCACGCATTGTCATCATCGGCGCTGGAATCGTCGGCACCAACCTCGCCGACGAACTTGTAACCCGCGGCTGGAACAACATCACGGTCCTGGACCAGGGGCCGCTGAACATGCCCGGCGGCTCGACGTCCCATGCCCCGGGCCTGGTCTTCCAGACCAACCCGTCCAAGACCATGGCACTGTTCGCCAAGTACACCGTGGAAAAGCTGCTCTCCCTGACCGAGGACGGCCAGAGCTGCTTCAACCAGGTGGGCGGCCTTGAGGTGGCCACTACGGAGACCCGCCTGGCCGACCTCAAGCGCAAGCTCGGCTACGCACAGTCGTGGGGCATCGAAGGCAGGATCATTTCCCCCGCCGAATGCAAGGAGCTGTACCCCCTCCTGAACGAAGAAGAAGTCCTGGGCGGCCTCCACGTTCCGAGCGATGGCCTGGCCCTTGCCGCCCGCGCCGTCCAGCTACTCATCAAGCGCACCGAGGCCGCCGGGGTGAAGTACCTCGGAAACACGGAAGTCACCGGGATTGAACAGTCCGGCCGCCGGGTCACCGGTGTCCAAACGGCCGACGGCGTGATCCCGGCTGACATCGTGGTGTCCTGTGCAGGTTTCTGGGGTGCCAAGATCGGCGAAATGATCGGCATGACCGTGCCGCTCCTGCCCTTGGCCCACCAGTACGTCAAGACTTCCCCGGTCCCGGTCCAGCAGGGCAAGAACGAGCTTCCAAACGGCGCCCGGCTGCCCATCCTGCGCCACCAGGATCAAGACCTCTACTACCGTGAGCACGGCGACCGCTACGGCATCGGCTCCTACGCCCACAAGCCGATGCCCGTGGACCTGGACGAACTCGGTACGTTCGAACCCGGCAGCATCAACGAACACAACATGCCCTCCCGGCTGGACTTCACCCTCGAAGACTTCCTTCCGGCTTGGGAAGCCACCAAGCAGCTGCTCCCGGCCCTGCGCGAAAGCGAAATCGAAGACGGCTTCAACGGCATCTTCTCCTTCACCCCGGACGGCGGTTCCCTGGTGGGCGAGTCCAAGGAACTGGACGGCTTCTACGTTGCCGAGGCCGTGTGGGTCACACACTCGGCCGGCGTGGCCCGGGCAGTAGCCGAAGTACTGGTGGACGGTAAGTCCAAGATCGACCTTGGCGACTGCGACATCCACCGTTTCGAGGACGTCCAGCTGACCCCCGAGTACGTGAGCGAAACCTCGCAGCAGAACTTCGTGGAAATCTACGATGTCCTGCACCCGCTCCAGCCCAAGCTGTCGCCGCGCGGCCTGCGGGTGAGCCCGTTCCACGCCCGCCACCAGCAACTGGGAGGATACTTCCTCGAAGCCGGCGGCTGGGAGCGGCCATACTGGTTCGAAGCGAACGCCGAGCTCCTGAAGGAAATGCCCGCCGAATGGCAGCCGCCGGCCCGCGACGCCTGGTCCGCCATGTTCAGCTCCCCCATCGCCGCGGCCGAAGCGTGGAAGACGCGTACCGCCGTCGCGATGTACGACATGACGCCGCTCAAGCGCCTTGAAGTCTCCGGCCCCGGAGCGCTCAAGCTGCTGCAGGAACTGACCACCGCCGAGCTCGACAAGAAGCCCGGCGCGGTCACCTACACCCTTGTCCTGGACCAGGCCGGCGGTGTCCGGAGCGACGTCACCGTGGCACGGCTGGGCGAAGACACCTTCCAGCTCGGGGTCAACGGAAACATCGACACCGCGTACTTCGACCGCGCAGCACGCCACCAAACGGAAAACGGCAGCGCCAGGGACTGGGTCCAGGTCCGCGACATCACCGGCGGCACCTGCTGCATCGGCCTCTGGGGTCCCCTCGCCCGAGACCTGGTCAGCACCGTCAGCAGCGATGACTTCAGCAACGACGGACTGAAGTACTTCCGCGCCAAGAAGGCTGTTATCGGCGGCGTCCCCGTCACCGCGATGCGCCTGTCCTACGTCGGCGAGCTGGGTTGGGAGTTGTACGCAAGCGCCGAAAACGGACAGCGCCTCTGGGATGCCTTGTGGAAGGCCGGCCAGCCGTTCGGCGTCATCGCCGCCGGCCGTGCCGCGTTCAGCTCGCTCCGCCTCGAAAAGGGCTACCGCTCCTGGGGAACGGACATGTCCACCGAACACGACCCCTTCGAAGCCGGCCTCGGCTTCGCGGTGAAGATGGCCAAGGACAGCTTCGTCGGAAAGGCCGCGTTGGAGGGCCGCACCGAGGAGAACTCGGCCCGCCGCTTGCGCTGCCTGACGGTCGACGACGGCCGGAGCCTCGTGCTGGGCAAGGAACCGGTGTTCTACAAGGACCAGGCGGTCGGTTACGTCACGAGCGCGGCCTTCGGATACACGGTCGCCAAGCCGATCGCGTACGCGTACCTCCCGGGCGAAGTATCCGTGGGTGATTCGGTCGAGATCGAATACTTCGGCCGACGCATCCGGGCCACGGTCACCGCTGATCCGCTCTACGACCCCACGATGAGCAGGCTCCGCGGCTAACAGCCCGAACGCCTCAACCAAGCACGGCCCGGCAAAGCACGGCCCGGACCCCATACCTTCAAGCGTGGGTCCGGGCCGCTGCTTTCACCCAGCCATCCCTTTCACGCAGGCACCGCTTTCACCAATCCCAGCCCCCTCTTCAACCCAGCCCAGGAAGATTCATGATCGGTTCAGAGACCATCAACGGCTACCTCGCCCGGCTCGCCGCACGGCAGCCCACTCCCGGTGGCGGCGCGGCGGCCGCCCTCCACGCCGCGCAAGGAGCAGCCCTCGTCGCCATGGTTGCGAGGTACACCACCGGCGCCAAGTACGAACAGCACGCATCGCTGGTGGAGCGCATCGCCGAGGCATCGGACGGACTCATCGTCGAGGCGTTGCAGCTAGCCGACGCCGACGAACACGCGTTCCAGTCCGTCATCGATTCCTACAAGCTCCCGTCCGGAACGGAAGAGCTCGACGCCGCCCGGTCCGCGGGCATCCAGGCCGCGCTTGCCCAGGCCGCCCAGGTCCCTGGCCGCCTTATCGCGGTCGCCCGAGCCGTCGTCGACCTCGCCACCGAACTTTTCGACGTCGCAAATTCCAACGTCATCAGCGACGTCGCGGCCGCTGCGGATGCCGCCCGGGCGGCGGCAACCACGGCGCGCGTCAACATCGACATCAACGTGGTCGCCATCAAGGACAACGCCGTCCGTACCCGTCTTGCGGGAGAGACCGACGGACTGGCCGACTCCGTCGTCGCCGCCGCGGACAAACTCGCCGCCCGCGTTCGGGAAAGGATCCTCGCATGACCGCCACCTTGTTGTCAGGAAAAGCCTTGGCTGAACGCATCCAGGAACGCGCCCGGGGCGGAGCGCTGTCCCTCACTGAAACAGGTGTCCGACCTACCGTCGCGGTGGTTGTTGCCACCGACGACGGTTCGACCCTTTGGTACGTCCGATCCATCGAGCGCGCTGCCGGCAACGCGGGCATCGATTGCCGGATCGTCCACCTCGGGCCTGACGCCAGCGAAGCGGCCTTGGCCACCGTGTTGGAAGACTTGAGCGCAGAGCCGGCCGTAAACGGCATCATCCTGCAGACTCCCCTGCCTACCGGCGTCCGTTCCGACGCATTGGTGGGGCTGATCGCGCCGGAGAAGGACGTCGACGGCGCGAATCCGCTCAGCTTGGGTCGCTTGGCCGTGGGGCAGCGGGCCTTCGCACCCGCGACGGCGCGCGCCGTCGTCGAACTCCTCGACCACTTCGACGTCCCGGTGGCGGGCCGCGACGTCGTCGTCATCGGCCGTTCCGCGGTGGTCGGCAAGCCGCTGTCCCTCCTCCTGCTGGAACGCGACGCCGCGGTCACCATCTGCCACTCCCGCTCCGGTCCGCTGGAGAAGCACACCAAAGCGGCCGACGTCGTCGTGGTCGCCGCAGGGCGTGCCGGCCTGCTGACAGGCAGCCACCTTTCCGACGGAGCGGTAGTGCTCGACGTCGGCACGAATGTCCTGCCCGACGGTTCCCTTGTGGGGGACGCGGACGCCGCCAGCGTCCGGGAGGTCGCGTCGGCGCTGACCCCGGTTCCCGGCGGAGTTGGTTCGGTGACCACGGCGCTACTGCTCCTCCACACGGTCGAAGCTGCGCGGGAGCAATCGGCTTCGTTGGTCACTGGTTAGTATTGACGCAACACGTCACCCACTCTTTTCCCGGAGCGCAGACTTTTGGACTCGCCGGCTTCATTCCAGTCGCAGATCTATCGGTCGCTGCCCGAAATCGAACGTGCCGACGCCATTGTGGACCGAATCTCCAAAGCGATTACCCTGGGGTTGCTCAAGGTCGGTGAGCGCCTGCCTCCCGAAGCTGCCCTCTCGGAGATGTTCGGGGTGGGAGGCGCGACCCTTCGCGAAGCGCTCTCTGAATTGCGCGAGCAGGGAGTCGTGGAGACCCGCCGGGGCAGAAGCGGCGGGACCTTCGTGGTCAATCAACCCCGGACACCCACCGACACCATCCGCGAATGGTTCCTCTCGACGTCGATCTCGGAAATCCGCGATATCGGCGACGAACATTCAGCTATCTCCACGACAATCATCAGGTTGGCGTGCGAACGTGCTGAGACGCACGATATTGAGCGGCTCCAGGAACTTGCGCGCGCACTCGTCTTGGCCGAGACACCGGAAGTGCGGGCATCGGCTGACAGCCGCTTCCATATCGAATTAGCCGTATCCGCACAATCACCGAGGTTGGCCAATGCCGAAATAAGGCTTCAGGAAGAAACAGTCCAGCAACTATGGGCACCGCTCGGTGTGGCGCTTGACCCCGAAACGGCAACGGCTGAACACTTGGAACTGGTCCGGGCGGTAGCCCAGGACCAAGCCGAAAGAGCCCAGAAACTGGTACTGGAGCACATCAGGCGGAACATATTCCACTTGATCGACACCAAACTCACGCTCGGATACGCCCAATCGATTCAGGATGCCCCATGAACCCCGACAACGAAGTCGTCCATGCCGCCCGAGCCCTCACTTCATGGACGAGTGTGGTGTCCGCTGCGACCAAGGAGCTCTCTGCGAACGTCGCTGCGTTGCTCGAACGGAATCTCGTCGGCAAGTCGAAGGTGGATAAGGCAGCCTTGGCGGGACTCGATACGCTCTCGAAGGAGTTCTTGGCGAAGAACTCCTTCGCCGTCGGGGCGGGAACTTTCTTCGCGCACGAATCCGTCGCGGAAGGCAGCCAGGCGTTGGATTGGTGGTCACGGAAGGAATCCGGCACGATCGCGCCGCTCAATTTCGATCTCACGCCAGGCAGCAGCCGGTACTACGACTACGAAAAGCTGCCCTTCTTCTCCATGGCCGAATCCACGGGCGAGCAGACCCTCTGGGGTCCATACATCGACTACCTCGGCTTCGAGGAATACATCCTGACGTTCACTGCGCCATTCTCCGTGCACGGACACTTCACCGGGGTCGCCGGATGCGATATCCGCCTCAAGGACCTCGAACCACGGCTCATGCCCATCCTCCGCTCCATCCCGGGCGATGCCGCCCTGATCAACGCGAGCAACCGCGTTATCCTCGGCAACTCGGGGATGTACCTCGTGGGCGAACGGGTCAAGCCCGGGTCACCCGAGCGGCGCCAGCTCGAGCTCGACGTCCCGCACTTGGGACTCTCGCTGATCTATACGGCTTAGCCGGGAACGCCGTCCGGCGCAAGGAAAGGCAGGCCGTTCACGAACGGCCTGCCTTTCCTTGTCCCTCAGTGCGGGATGGGGCCTCCCGCAGAGCGGGATGGCTTGTTGGGGATATACGTCCTCGGTTGGGGGATGGATTTAGCTGGGGTTCGGAACCTTTTCAGCGTCGGCAAGCTCGTCGGATCCGGCGGGCTCAAGACCAAAAGGGCGTCCTGCTGCTTCTTTTTGCTTTGCTCGCCTGGTTTCGTTCTGCGAGTAGAACCAGATGGGAATGTAGAGTGCCAGGACAAGGAAACCAACCCAGGTCGGGGTCCAGCCGATTTCCAGGCTGTTCAGGTAAACCACACCAGCCAAGCACAGCGGAAGGTTGAACAGGCCGAAGACCATGGCCACGTTCTTCCAGCCCTTGGGGGCCTTGAATGGCCGTTCCAAAGAAGCGAAGGCGGGGTGCTTCTTGGCCCTGACATAGGCGAAGAGACTGATGCCGTTGGCGCAGGTGTAGCCGATCGCCGATGCCGCCACAATGGCGGCCGGGTTTCCCATGAAAATGAGGACCAGGTTGAAGAACCCGATAACCAGCATCGCAATAAACGGGGTGCCGTTGCGGTTCGTCTTGCCGAGGACCTTGGGAAGGTTTCCTTCCGTGGCCATGGAGTGCATAGCGCGGGAGGAACCGAGGTACGCCGTTTGGATGATCAGGACCATGGCCGCGATCAGCATGATGATGGTGATCTGGGAGCCGGCTTCGCCGAAGACTGCGTGTGCTACGGGGATCAGCGGAGAGACAGGCTCCGCGAGGACCCCTTTCACACCGAGTACGCCGATGACCGCGCCCTGCACCAGGACGAACGAGAAGAAGCAGATGGCGCCGCAGGCAAACAGCGCTTTCGATACGTCCTTCGCGGGGTTCTTGTATTCCGGTCCGTAGATGGCGGCTGTTTCCCAAGCGCAGGCGCTCCACTGTGCGATTGCGAAGATACCGAGCAGGATCAGGATGTGGTGCAGGTCCCAGGACCAATCGGTAGGCAACCAGCTACCAGTGATGTTTGCCAGGTCGACGTGTCCGGTGGCGAAAGGCGCTACGGTCAGGACGATCAGCGGGATGAGGGAAAAGGCCGCCAGGATGTAGCCCAAAGTGGCGCCGTCCTTGAGGCCGAACCAGTTCACCACGAACAGTCCGCCGAAGATCACCACACCGGTCATCAGGGCGAGCTCGTTCTCAGTGAACATCGTGCCCAGGGCAGGGAAGAGCCCGTGCAGGTAGCTACCGACCAGGATGGAAAAGATCGCCAGCACCGGAGTCCAGGCAAACCAGTATGCCCAAGCGCTGAAGCCACCGATCAGCTTGCTCTTGTCATACCTGCCTTGGAAGTTCTCGTTGCGGAAAATGTGCTGTGCGAACCCCGGGAGGCCGGAGGCCTTGGTGAACGTGGTAGCCATTTCTGCGTAGGCGGCGTTCTGGAAGAACCCCTGGATGACAGACAATCCCCAGATGAGGATGGCCGCGGCGGACAAATATATCGGGATGTAGCCCAAAGAGGGCAGGATCAGCAGGGGCACGCCGAGCGCAATGGCCAAACCCTGTTTCCAGTCGATCGACCTTTCGAGGCCATCGGCTCCGTCCAAACGTTTTTCACTCATAACAATCTCCATTAAGCAACTGGTTCTCTCCTTTGAGTAGTGGCGTGGAAGGGTGTTTCGTCTGGGCCGGAACTGAACTCGCATCGGAATACCGGGACTAAGGTGTCGTCTTTTGGGGAAGTAATTCGCCGTCCGGTCTGCGATCTCGTGCAGGACGTCTGATGGTTCCCGCTAGGGGCCACTTGTGAAACAGATCACCTCCGAGAGTACAGCGGTAAACCTGCGTTGCAACAGCTTTTAGGGTGGGTGATTTTATTTTCCTTTGGCAACCAACTTGAATAAACCCCTCCCGAAAGAGCCATCCCGGCCGTCCAATCCTCCTCGCATCCCCGAGTTCTAGGGCCCGGAGTCTCAATGAACTCAAGGCCGTACGGCAGGAGTCCACGGCTGGAGCAGGACGTCATCAAGCAAAATCTGGATGACTCATAAGAAAAATTTTTAAAAAAAGCTGGACTAGAGGATTTAGGTGTCATAGTTTTGCTTCTGGGACGAAGAGACGTGACTGGCATCACAGAAGATTCCACCAACAGTCTCCGATGGGCCCGCGAACATCGATGGTTCCGTCAAAGACGGACCGTTGCGCGATTACCGCAAACAACCATCCACAGGAGAAACCATGGAAACCCTCGTAGGAACACTGAGCAAGGCCGGCTCCATCCACAAAGTCGAAGGCGGCTACATCGGCCTTCCCTCCATGAACGAACCCGGCACCATCGCCGCAATCGGCGACTCCCTGCACAACCCGACCGGTTCGGTCATGAGCGCCGGCTTCTTCGAGCTCAAAGCCTCCGAACCCCTCGTCTACACCTACACGTACGACGAAATGAAGGTCGTCATCCAGGGCGAATTCATCCTCACCGACCAGTCCACCGGCGAGGTCACCCACGCCAAGGAACGCGACGTGCTGTTCTTCCCGAAGGGAACCACCGTCAAGTTCGAAACCCCCGAATACGGACTCGGCTTCTTCACCGGCCACCGCTCCTTCGCACCGTAAGGAACCACCCCATGTCCTCCGTGTCCATGCCCTCCGCAACAGCAGGCTTGGAACCGGGTTTCCGCGGTGTCATTTGTGCGTCCTTTGGCCCCACAGGTGACACCGCGGGTCACGACACCGGTGGCCAGCCTCGGCATGATCTTCGTTTTGAATCTGCAACCCCTGAGAGCTTGGCCGCCCTGCGGTCCGTGCTTGGCAACTCGCACGTAGGGGTTCGTCTTGTCCTCGCCGGACCGGCGGCGGACATCAGGGCAGCCGCAGCCGTGGCCGCCGACTGTGGACTTCTGGATAGTGAAGTAACCCTTCTCGGCAACGAGGTAGGTGCGCGGGTTATCTACTGCCCTCACTGCCACACCACAACGATTATGCAGGGAGCCGGCTCCGAGGTGGAGTGCCAGGGATGTGCCATTACGTTGGCGGTCACTGACCACTTTTCCCGCCGTATGAGCGCCTACCTGGGTTACTCAGCTTACGCCGAGGAGGCATCATGACAGTGACGGCGCTCCAGGCCGCTATCCACCCTTCGGTGGAAGGCGGCCTCCAGCTGGAGGTGGCGAACGTCAGCCTTCAGACGGATTCGATCAGCAGCATTACCTTGATCGACCCATCGGGGGGAAGGCTGCCCTCGTACGTCCCAGGGAGCCATCTCGTCGTGCAGTACGGCAGCGGCGTCAATGCGTACTCCCTTACCGGTTCGGGCAATGCTCCGTCCGAGTACATTATCTCGGTCCTGCGGGTGGACGAGGGTGCCGGCGGATCCATCGCCATGCACCAACTCGAGGTCGGCGACCTCGTATACGTGTCCTACCCCCGCAGCGCATTCGCCCCGGTGTCGAATGCCTCGCATCATCTCCTGGTCGCGGCCGGTATTGGTATCACGCCGATCCTCTCGCACGCCAGGGCAGCATCTGACCGAGGCACCACGTCGTCCCTGATCTACGTCTACCGGCCCGGTGCCGGAGCCCACGTAGATGAAGCGAGGGAACTGATGGGGTCAGCGCTCACCGAATGCGGTGACCGCAACAGTTTCCAAAAGGTCCTCACCGAGCAACTCACCACCCAGAGCCTCGGCACCCACCTTTACGTCTGTGGCCCAGCCGATTTCATGGATTCGGTCCTGAACCAAGCACGCGAGCTTGGCTGGTCGCAAGCGCGGCTGCACTCTGAAGCCTTCGGCGCAGCCGAACTGGACGACGGCGAACCCTTCACGGTGAACCTGATCCGGAGCGGCGTCAAGCTAGATGTGCCGGCCGGCGTCTCGCTGCTCGAGACCCTCGAAAACGCAGGGAAGAGCATCCCCAACATGTGCCGCAAGGGCATCTGCGGCGAATGCGTCCTCCCGGTCCTCCGCGGAACCCCCCAACATCGGGACCTTTACCTCACTGATGAGGAAAAGGCCTCCAACACCACCATGATGTGCTGCGTATCGCGCAGCGAAGACCCAGAATTGGAGTTGGACCTTTGAGCATCACTATCGACAAAGACTCTGAACTCGCCGTCCTGCCGGAACGGATCAGGAAGTTCCCCTTCCCGTTCGCCAACGACTTCTACCGCTACAGCGCGAACGTCGAGCCGGCCAACAAGGACGTGGCGACCGAAGCCGGCAACTGGGGCGCCGGACTCATCGACATTGACGAGTTCTACCACGAAGAACTGGCCGACCGCGAGGCGATCCTGAAGCGCGATCCTTCCCGCATGCAGGTACTGCCGCACATGCGCACCGCCGTGTGGGACTCGATCGCCACCTTGCTGCCCTCCATGGCCGCGGAAAATCCGGAGATCATGTCCTTCCAGCGCGACGGCGACACTTGCCGCTGGCAGAACTCCCTGCAGAACCTCGACCTGGAATTCACCATGGGCGACGACGATTCGCTGCCCATGGAGCCCATGCGGTTCCTGGGAACCCAGATCCAGGACGACATCGTCCTGCTGGATGTACGTGAAAACACGATGTGGCTCGACGCCGGCCTTGTCACCTTCGCCGCGGACTGGTCGTTTGGTTTCGACGTCGGAATGAACTTCCTTGAAATCCACGGCCCCGTCCCGCGCGTCAAGGAAGAAAACATCATCACCCGCGCCGAGCAATTCCTGCTCCGCTTGCAGCCGGGTGAGCAGTTCCGCCGCACCAACTGGACCATGACCGTCGGCCGCCGCCTCGACACTTCCACGGAGACCTACCCCGAGTGGGGTCCGGACCGCGGAACCATCGCCGACGACCCGGACATGCCCAACAAGCTCCACCTCCGCGTGGAAGTCCAGCACTTGATCCGCCTCCCGCACAGCGGGGTCCTGATGTTCCTGATCCGGAGCTATCTCCTCCCCCTGTCCGACATTGCCAAGGTTCCGTCCTGGCGGGAGAAGTTCGGCCACGTCCTGGCCGAGCTCCCCGAGGACATGGCCGAATACAAAGGCATCATCCGCTACCGCAAAGCCGCGTCCGACTGGCTGCTATCCGGCAAGTCAGCCGCATAAACATCCGCACTAAAAAACGAAAGTTCAAGGAGTAAAAGCATGACCATCAACAATGAAGTGGAATCTGCCGTGGGTACGGCGCATCCTTTGGATCCTTTGTCGCGGGCGGAGATTTCGCGTGCGGTGGCTATTTTGAAGGAGGGTCCGGCTGCTGCGGAGTCGTTCCGGTTTGGCAGTGTGGAGTTGCGGGAGCCGGGCAAGGCTGAGTTGCGGGCCGGTGCGGCGGTGGTGCGTGAGGCGGATGCGGTGTTGATTGACCGTGCGTCGGGGTCCGCGTTCGAGGCCGTGGTGGATCTGGACGGGGGCCTGGTGTCCTCCTGGACGCAGCTGGCCAGGGGGGTGCAGCCGCCGTTCATGTTGGATGAGTTTGATGAGTGCGAGGTCAACTGCAAGAAGGACCCGCGGGTGATCGAGGCGTTGGCCAAGCGCGGCCTGACGGACCTGGACCTGGTGTGTTTCGAGCCCTGGAGCGTGGGCTGGTTCGGTGAGGACGCGCAGGGCCGGCGCCTGATGCGTGCCCTGGTGTTCGTCCGGGACGAGCCGGATGATTCCCCGTACGCGCACCCGATCGAGAACCTGGTGGTGATCTATGACCTGTCCTCCGGTCAGGTCGCGAGGATTGAGGACAACGAGGCGATCCCGGTCCCGGCCGCGCGGGGTAATTACCTGCCCAAGTACGTCGGGGAAGCCCGGACGGATCTGAAGCCGATCTCCATCACCCAGCCCGAGGGGGCCTCGTTCACGGTCACCGGCAACCACGTGCGCTGGGCGGACTGGTCCTTCCGGGTCGGGTTCACCCCGCGCGAGGGCCTGGTGCTGCACCAGCTGAAGTTCCGTGACCAGGGCGTGGACCGCCCGGTGATCAACCGTGCCTCGCTGGCCGAGATGGTCGTCCCGTACGGGGACCCGGCCCCGGTACAGGCGAAGAAGAACGCGTTCGACTCGGGCGAGTACAACATCGGCAACATGGCCAACTCCCTGACCCTGGGCTGTGACTGCACCGGGGAAATCAAGTACTTCGACGGGATCACCACCGACTCGCTGGGCAACCCGCTCACGATCGCCAACGCGATCTGCATGCACGAAGAAGACGACTCCATCTTGTGGAAGCACTTTGACTTCCGTGAGGGCACGGCCGAGACCCGCCGCAACCGCAAACTCGTCATTTCCTTCATCGCCACGGTCGCGAACTACGAATACGCGTTCTACTGGCACCTGTTCCTGGACGGGTCCATCGAGTTCCTGGTCAAGGCCACCGGCATCCTGTCCACCGCCGGGCAACACCCGGACCAGAAGAGCCCGTACGGCCAGACCCTGAACAACGACGGCCTGTACGGCCCGATCCACCAGCACATCTTCAACGTCCGGATGGACTTCGAAGTCGACGGCGTGAACAACTCCGTCTACGAGGTCGACACCGTGATCCCGGAAGAGAACCCGACGTTCACCGCGTTCAAGGCCGTGGACCGGCTCCTGGAAACCGAACAAGCAGCCATCCGCAAGGCCGACACGTCCAAACACCGGTTCTGGAAAATCGTCAACCACGCCAAGAAAAACATCGTGGACGAACCGGTCGCGTACCGGCTGATCCCGGACAACGCGATCACCCTCGCCGCGGACGACCGCGCGCACGTCTCCCAACGCGCCCAGTTCGCCCGGAACAACCTCTGGGTCACCCCCTACACCCGGGACGAACGCTTCCCGGCCGGGGAATACCCCAACCAGTCCACCGGCGGGGACGGACTGCCCGCCTGGACCCAAGCCGACCGGAACATCGTCGATCAAGACCTGGTCGTCTGGTACACCTTCGGCATGCACCACGTCGTCCGCCTGGAAGACTGGCCCGTCATGCCCCGGCAAAACATCGGGTTCATGCTCGAACCCCACGGCTTCTTCAACCAAAACCCCACCCTGAACCTCCCCAGGGAAACCACCACCACCGACACCGGACACTGCAGCACCGGCAAATAACCCCCACACCAACAAAAAACCAGTAACACCAGCAATACCGGCAGTACCCGCAGGCCTGTACTGCCGGCATGACACAGTCTTCGGTCCCCGGCGCTGACACCCAGCGCCGGGGACCGAAACCATCCCAGCCACAAACCTTTTTAGTTCCCTTAGTGAGGGCGTGATCCGCGTGTTCGAAATCCCCGCAGTCTCCTGGGCCCTCACGGCCGTGCTGTCCACCGCCGGCGCCTACCACCTCTACCTCGCAGCCCGCGCCCGCCAGGCCACGGACCGCATCAACGAAGCCCTGCACGCCCTCATGCACGCCGCCATGGCCGCCATGATCTGGAACCTCGCCCCCGCCGCGCTCCTGGCCCAGATCGGCGTCCTCGCCGCCGCCGCGCTCTGGTTCACCCTCCAAGCCATCGCCCGCCCCGAATACAAACTCCTCTGCACCGGCGCCCAAGGCCGCATCACCTGCGCCTACCACGCCGCCACCATGGCCGCCGCCGCCCTCATGCTCACCATGATGAACACCCCCACCACCGGCCCAGGAACCACCACCAGCGGCACCGGCACCACCGCCACGGGAACCACCGGTATGGGAACCACCGGCATGCCCCACATGAAAATGGGAAGCATGGACATGGGCTCCATGCCCATGAACCACCACACCACCACCGCCGGGACAGGCGCAGGCAACCCGCTCACCTCGCTCTTCACCCACCAAGGCGCCCCCGCCCTCATCCTGGCCATCCTCTTCGGCGCCGCAGCAATCACCTTCACCACCCTGCTCCTACGCCGCCAACCCACCACCGGCCAGGCCAAGCACCACACCAAACACAACAACCGCACCAAACACGCCCTCGAGGCCACTGGCGCCGCCACCATGGCCCTCATGTTCGCCACCATGACGGCCTAAGACGGCTAGAGAACGGCGCGGATCAGATTCTCGAACTCTGTGACGTGCTTGGTGGTCAGTCGGGCAGCGGCTTCGGCGTCGCCGTCGGCGATCGTCTCCAACAGCTCGATGTGCTGGGCAATGTGTTCGGACACGGGCGGAAGCTTTTGCAGCACGAGGCTCCAGATCCGGGTAGCCAGGTTGTCGTAGCGAATCAGTACGTCTTCAAGGTGCCGGCTTCCCGTGGCGCGGTAGATAAGCCGATGCACACGCATGTCCAGGCGCATGAGGTCCCGCTGGGCTTGCTTGCCGGCCAGGAGTTGCTTGACCTCCCCTGCTACGTCCCGGAGTTCCTGCCTGATCACGGGCGAAGCCAGGCGCGCCGCGCGGGAGGATGCCGCCGGTTCCAAGAGTTGGCGGATCTCGGAAATTTCGGCGAGGTCGGTGATATCCACTCCGGCTGCAAATGTCCCTCGCCGAGGATAAGCCACCACCAGGTGTTCGCTTTCGAGCCGCTTCATCGCTTCCCGGATGGGCGTCCTTCCAACGCCCAGGCGTCGGGATATCTGATCGTCATTGAGCGGTTCGCCGGGCTTGATGTCGAGGACGATGAGTTCATCGCACAGGACCCGGTAGGCGAAGTCGGCGTAGGACTCATCGTCCTGCCGCGCTGGAATATCGGTACCGGCAATGTCAACGGGCAGTTCGCCGCTGCTTTCCACTTTTTACGTTCCTTCCATACCCGGCAGAGCCTTGACTCGCACGTTCCCTGACCATAGTATTCCTAGAACTGATATATCATTAGTGGCGCAACAAAATATCAAGCAGTCCGCCCCCTCCTCCGTGTTTCGCGCTGAGAGGGATGAGCCGTTCCGTCGCCGATGGACGGTGCTTCGGTGCCTGAAACCTGGGGAGGTATTCATCGAAGCATCGCCTTTGGGCGGCGGCCGCGCATATTCCAACCATCGCCAACCGGCCAACGTCGGCCGGAAAGTTCCACGACAAGGTCCGGATCGGCAAAGCCTTTAACGCCAAGGCCATCGGGCTCGAAGACGCTCCACGCGGTTACGGCGAGTTCGACGCCGGAGCCGCGACAGAGTTTGTCCTCAACCCTCACGGATACGTCCAGGCCTAGGGACCGCGCCGCTGCTCCAGGATTTCCGGGCGGCCACCGCCTGGAAATCCGCCAGCCAGAGGCACCCCACCGGGGTGCCTCTCGTCGTCTCCGGACTCTGCTAGCGTTGCCTCGTTGGGTAGGATTTGTGATTTCCAACCGGAAAGGCATGAGGCGCGATGGCGGCCGGAGGCAAGGAAACGGAAACTGAAAAGGACTCTGACGGACCGGGCGGCGGCGTCCAGTCGGTAGACCGCGCCCTGCAGATTCTGGAGATCCTGGCCCGGCAAGGCGATGCCGGCGTCAGCGAAATCGCGGAAGAGATGGGCGTCCATAAGTCCACCGTGTTCAGGCTGATAGGTTCGCTCGTGAACAGGGAAATCGTGCGCCAAAACACCGAGCGCGGAAAATACCAGCTCGGTTTCGGGATTCTGAGGCTGGCGAGCTCCGTGCCCGGACGGCTCAGCTTGGTCCACGAGGCCAGGACCGTCCTCGAGAGCTTGGCTGACACGTACAAAGAGACCGTCAACCTGGCGGTCCTGCGCTCGAATTACGCCGTCAACGTCGATCAAGCCATGGGACCGTCCACGCTGGCCACCTACGACTGGGTGGGAGGCCTCACTCCCCTGCATGCCACCTCAAGCGGGAAGGTCATGCTGGCAGCGCTCAGGGTGGAGGAAAGGGACCGGATTTTCAAAGAGGTGGGCCTGGGTCCCCGGACGTCGCGCACTGTCACGGACCGGGCGGTGTTGGAGGCGCAACTCCTGGAGGTCTCCCGGAACGGGTACTCAATTGTCCATGATGAGCTCGAAATTGGACTGACGGCAGCGGCGGCCCCCATCTATAACCACATGGGCGAGGTCATCGGGGCCGTGAGCATCTCGGGCCCGGCCTTCCGGTTCAAGCCCGAAGACGATCCCGAATTGGTCAAAGGCCTCTGTGAGGCCGGCATCATGATCAGCGAGAAAATGGGCTACAGACGTCAGTGACCCCGTTCCCGGCGGGGAACGGGGCCACTTTGCCAACTGACAATGATCCGCCTGAGGGCATTAGCTCTGACTCGAAGTCACTTTCCGGTGTCAGTGGGAGAAGTTTGATGAGATCTCGGCGAGGGTGCGCCCCTTCGTCTCAGGCGCGAGCCATTGCGAGAGGACCGCGCCGAGTAATGCGACGGCGGCGGCCACGACCATGCTCGGGCCCATGCCGATGTTGCTGATCGCCCATGGCAGGGCGAAGGTGCCGAGTGCGGCTCCGATGCGGCTGAAGGCGGCGGCGAAGCCCGTGCCGATGCCGCGCAGGTGGCCGGGGAACACCTCGGCCGGATAGACCTGGGTCATCGTGGTGTAGCCGGCATTGAAGAAGGAGAAGGCGAGGAACAGGGCGAGCACGAGGATCGCTGGCGCGTTCGCCCAGACTCCGATGATCAGCAGGATGCCTGCGCAGAGCCACTGCCCGGGCACGGTGAGGATTCGGCGGCCGATCTTGTCAATTAGAAGTACGGTGGTGACAACGCCCGCGGTCGCAAGTGCGGACAGGCCGACTCCACCGGCCCAGCCGCCGCCGAAGCCGAATTTGTTGAGCACGTCGTCGGCGAACGTCGCGATGGCGAAGTATGGAGTGACCGCGCAGAACCAAAAACCTGAGGTGAAGAGGGTGGTGCGCCAGTACTGCCTCGTGAACAGCATTCCGAAAGAGGCGCCCTTGATTTTGGTGCTGCTCTGCGCGGCTTGGGCCTCCTGGATCATTCTGAGATCGATCTCTTCGGTGATGCTGTTGTGCATCTGGGGCGATTCGACGTATCTGCGTGCGATTGCTAGGGCTTCCTCACGCCGTCCCTTCGTAATGAGCCAGCTCGGCGATTCGGGGAGGCCAAAGCGGGCGAGGAACAGGACGAATGCGAGTATCGTGCTCGTGCCGATTACGAGGCGCCATGGGGTACCGGCGTCGTGCAGGAGCGTGCCGATGATGAATGCCATCATGAAACCGACGTACCAGGCGATCAGAGTCAGCCCGAGCAACCGGCCCCGGAGCTTTGGAGGGGAGAACTCTGATAGCAACGGCCCACCGATTGAGTACTCGCCGCCGATAGCGACGCCCATGAAGAACCGGATGATGGCCAGTTGGATCACGGCCCCGTCTCCGGAGGTTACGAAAAACTGGGCCGCTGAGGCGACCAGGAACAGACCCATGTCCACGAGGAACATGGGCTTGCGCCCGAACTTGTCAGCAGCCCAGCCGGCCAGCGGGGAGCCGAGGAAGATGCCAACCAGCGGGCCCGCAGCAATCATGCCCAGAGACAGTGCGTCGAGCTTGAGATCTGACCGCATGAGTCCGGTGACGGGGCCGATGATTCCGAGGATGTAACCGTCGAGGAACATTCCGCCGATGAAGACGGCGACAAGCCGCACCATGAAACGGCGTTTGAACCTGGAGCTGGTCTCTTTTGATATGGAGGTGCCGACGGAGTCCGTCGTCCTAGTCGGATGGATCATTGAGAATTGTTCCCTTCTGGTTTCAGCGCAGACCGCTGACGGCACCCGGGCGCCGTTTCCCAGACCCACGGACAGCCGCCGCCATTGGCGACCGGTGGACAAGGCCGGCACTGCTGATTGTCAAATGGGGCCCTTTGTTGATTATTGCGCGGAACGCTCAAACATGGCCTTGCGGAGTGAGTCCCGGCGGAAGGTTGGGGACTTCGTTGGACTCGACGACCATGATGTCGCCATCGACAACCTTGACTTCATGGACGCGGACCGGCAGTTTGGCCGGCGGGGCGTCCACGGATCCGCTGCGCAGGTCGAACCTCGACGCGTGGAGCGGGCATTCCACCCAGCAGTCCTCAACGTAGCCGTCGGCAAGGGAGGCGTCCTGGTGGGTACAGGTGTCATCGATGGCGAACAGTTCGCCTTCTTCGGTGTGGAAGACGGCGATGGGCGGAGCTGTGTCAAGCCGTAGCGCCTCCCCGGGAGCAAGTTCACTGAGCGGGCAGGCCTTATGCATCATGCACCTCTTTTTAGTAAGGGAATGGTATTGGCGGAATGGATCGGAAGAACACCGGAGAACACTCTTGGAAGTATGTTTCGCATGGATCAACACGATTCGCGCTAAGCAACAGAGTGCTCTAGCTCACACCGCTTGTCAAGGGCTTTTCCATTGCTCGATCCCCCCTTGACACTGGCAGTGCGATAGGTCACGCTGTTGCATATCGCGACTCTTGTTGCGTATCAAGCGATTTGAAAAGAGTGGTTTTATGCAGACGCTCGCGATCGTGGGAGCCTCGCTCGCCGGACTATCGGCAGCCCGCGCGGCCCGCGCTCAAGGCTTCACCGGGCGGCTAATCATCATTGGCGATGAATGCCACCGCCCGTACGACCGGCCCCCGCTGTCAAAAGATTTCCTTCTTGGCACCATCACCTCCGACGATCTCTTCCTGGAGACCGACGACGACGGACTCAACGCCGAATGGCTCCTCGGCCAGGAAGCCACAGGACTGGACGCCGCCACCCGCACCATCCGCCTCAACGACGGACAAAGCATCAGCGCCGATGGCATTCTCATCGCCACCGGTGCGCGCGCCCGGCAACTTCCGGAGCTCGCAGGACTAGGCAACGCCTTCACGCTGCGCACTTTGGCCGACGCCCAAGCACTCGCCGGGCACATGGTTCCAGGCGCCCGCCTCGCGGTCATCGGAGCCGGCTTCGTCGGTGCGGAGGTCGCATCCTCGGCGGCATCGCGCGGAATGAAGGTCACCATGATCAACAATTCCACTGTCCCCTTTACGGCCCAATTGGGCGAGGAGATGGGCAAGGTCGTCGCGAACCTCCACGCTGCGAACGGCGTGGAGCTGCTTTCCGGCGCTGCCATCACGGAAGTCCACCGGAACGAAGGCAAGGTGACCGGGCTGGTAATGTCGGACGGCCGCGAACTGGATGCCGACGTCGTTGTGGTGGGCATCGGCGCCGAACCCAACGTCGAATGGCTCGAGGGCTCGGGGGTGCACCTCGACGGCGGGGTGGTTTGCGACGGGATGGGCCGCACGAACGTTCCCGGCATCGTCGCCGTAGGCGATTGCGCCGCATGGTTCGACGACGCCGTCGGACGTCCCCGCCGCATTGAACATTGGACCGGCGCTTTGGAACGCGCCGCCCTCGCTGTCCAGGCGCTACTGAACGAGGACGCGCCGCAGCAGCCGACGAAGCCGCCCTACTTCTGGTCCGACCAACACGGCGTCAAGATCCAGTTCGCCGGCCATTCGAGCGGCCACGACCGCCTCGAGATCGAAGCCGGCGATCCGCAGGAACACAGCTTTCTTGCCGTCTACTACCGGGGGGAAACGCCCGTCGCGGTACTGGGCATGAACCAACCAAGGCTCTTCACCAAGAGGCGGCGCAGTCTCCCCGCGCCCGCCCAAGCGCAAGAGCCCGCCGGACTTGCCGCCGTCGGGCACTAAGTCCGCTTTCCATTCCAAGACCCGCGGGCGTGAAGGCCACGTCCGTACCACCCTTTTGTTCTGAGGAGGAACATTGACCGCTGAAGTCACCGCCCCGAGCTTGATTCCCACGCTGCCGGGATCCACCTACGTAGACGAGGCCGTGTTCCGGGCCGAGCAGGAACGCATTTTCGAGCAGATGTGGTTCTGTGCGATCCGTTCGGCGGACCTGGACAAGGCCGGAGCATGGCGGACCGTGCAGGTCGGCCGGGAATCGGTGTTGATTTCCCGCACCCGCAAGGGAGCCATCCGCGCGTTCTACAACATCTGCCGCCACCGGGGCGTGAAGTTGTGCATGGAAGAACAAGGCGAAGCCGCCCGCTCGTTCCAGTGCCCGTACCACGCTTGGACCTATGACTTCGAGGGCAAGCTCATCGCAGCGCCCAACCTGACCAAAATGCCGGACATCGACCGCGACGAATACGGCCTGGCCAAGGTCCACATCCGCGAATACCTCGGTTATGTCTGGGTCTGCCTCGCCGAGGAACCGCCTTCCTTCGAAGAGGACGTCATGGGCGCCATTGAAGAACGCCTCGGCGACGTGCACGCGATCGACGGTTACGACGTCGCCAACCTCTCCCTGGGACGGCGCATCAAGTACGACGTGAAGGCCAACTGGAAGCTCATCATCGAGAACTTCATGGAGTGCTACCACTGCGCCACCATCCACCCCGAATTGACCGAGGTACTTCCCGAATTCGCCGACGGGCTCGCCGCCCAATACTTCGTGGGCCACGGTGCTGAATTCGGCGAAGACATCAAGGGCTTCACGGTGGACGGCTCCGAAGGCCTGGACGTCATTCCTGGCGTCGCCGAAGACCAGGACCGTCGCTACTACGCGATCACCATCAAACCCACCGTGTTCGTGAACCTCGTCCCGGACCACGTGATCATCCACCGCATGTTCCCCCTCGCCGCGGACCACACCATCGTGGAATGCGATTGGCTGTACCTGCCCAGCGTGGTGGAATCCGGCAAGGACGTGAGCGCCTCTGTGGAACTGTTCCACCGCGTCAACCAGCAAGACTTCGACGCCTGCGAGCGCTGCCAACCGGCCATGGGCTCACGCGTCTACGCGAACGGTGGCGTCCTGGTCCCCAGCGAGCACCACATCGGCGCTTTCCACGATTGGATCCAGGAAAAGATCGGCGACACCGTCCCCGCCCACAACGCCGCCCACTAACCCCGCCCCCGGGGGAGCATGCTCAGCGTTTAGCTTGGCCAGTGGACATAAACCCACTATGTCCACTGGTCCTTGCGACCACTGGACATGCTCCCCCGGGCCGCTAGCTAGCGCGCAACCACGGCCAGAGCTTCCTCCACCGTGTCCACGAGGAAGATCCGGTCTTCCATTGCCTTTCCCTGCGCCAGGCTTCGCAGCATTGGCCACGCGGGATACACACGCTCCCAATGGTCGCGTCCGACGAGCACCATCGGCGTCACGGTTTCCGGTGCGCCGTAGAAGTTCTCGCACGCGTCCTGGAAGATCTCCTGCACGGTTCCCGCCGAGCCGGGGAGGAACACGATTCCGCCGCTGCATAGTTCAAGAAGGATCGCTTCGCGCATGGAGTTGGCGAAGTATTTCGCGATGTGGGTGGCGAAGAGGTTGGGTGGCTCGTGGCCGTAGAACCACGTCGGGATTCCGAGCGACGTCGCCCCGTTCGGATACGTCCCGACGACGGAGGCCGCGGCCCGCGCCCAAGCCGTCACCGAGGGACGGAAACCAGGCACCGCCGCGAGGGACAGCAACGCGGCGGTGAAGTCGACGTCGGGCATCCGGCTCAAATAGGCGCCCAGGTTGGCCGCTTCCATGGCACCGGGGCCGCCGCCTGTAGCGACGGTGTATCCGGCGAGGGCCAGGAGCCGCCCGAGGTGGGCTGCGTCGTCGAACTCCCGGGTGCCGCGCTGCGCGGCATGGCCGCCCATGACTCCGACGATTTTATGGCCGGCGAAATCACCGTTGCCGAGCAGGTCGTCAAGCGCGTCGCCGATCGCATGGTCGTGCAACGCCGCAGCGAGTGTCGCGTCGAGGCTGGTTCGTTGCCCTGGCAGGATGCTCCAGTGGTAGACCTTGGCGTCCAGCGTGGACTCGTATTCCGTGGCGCCGATGTCCTCGTACAGTTCCGCTGCGCTGTACAGCCGTCCCCGGTAAGGGTTGAAGGGAACGCCCTGCAGCTTGGGGAAGATGAGGGCTCCACGGCTGCGCAAGGAGTCTTCCATTCCTTCGTCAAAGGTGCAGCCCAGGAAAATGGCGCCTTGCGGATCCATCCGATCCAGATCGGCGCTTCGTCCGCGGAGGTCCAATGATTGGGCATGCCAACCGTGCATCGTCATGGCACCCGCGGCCAGCAGCCGGTCGAAATGTGCGAGGCTCCCGACTTCGAGCGTTCGCGGACTGGGGGACAATGCTCCGGACGGACTCATTCCATCAGGGTAAGCCTGCCTTTTGCCTTCGCCAGTGAACCGCGACGCCCGCGGAAACGTCTCATGAAGAGTGGCGGGCAATCTCGGACCGCGGCCACGTGATCGATGCATCGGGAAGGGCTGACATGAAATCTCCCAAGGCCATGGCGGTCATTGCTTCGGCGGCCGCCATGATTGCACTTGCCGGCTGCGGCACCTCGGGCGGCCAGGGCACGCCACCGCCCGGCGCCCCGTCATCTAGCGAGTCGTCGTCGAGCGCGGCGTCCGCAACGCAACCGGACACGATCACCATCAAGGACTTCGGCTACCAAGGGCCCGTCTCGGTCAGTCCCGGCGCTAAGATCAGCGTGAAGGACCTCGACGCCCAGGCCCACACGGTGACGTCCGACGACGGCAAATCCTTCAACGCCGCCGTGGACGGCGGGGGCGGAACCGCGGAATTCACGGCTCCCAGCACTCCGGGCAGCTATCCGTACCATTGCACTTACCACTCGAATATGCACGGAACGCTGGTAGTCAAATGAGGACGCACGAGATGGCTGCCGGTGGTTTTCGGCCCCGTGGCCGTACCCGGAGCACCACGCTGAACGTCGTGTTGCGGATTTTGGTCGCGGCGGCCCTGGCGGTGGATGCAGCTGTGCATTGGCAGCTTGCGCCGGGGTATCAACTGGCTGCCCCAGGAGGTATCGGGCAAGGCAACCTGTTCCACCTCGAGGCCGTCGTGGCGGTGCTTGTGGCCCTGTATGTCCTGGTGCGCGGGAGCCGTCCGGCGTTCGCGGCGGCACTTCTTGTCGCCGGCAGTGCCTTTGTGGCCGTCGTTCTTTACAGGTACGTCGATATACCAGCCATTGGACCGATTCCGTCCATGTATGAGCCTGTTTGGTTTTTCGGGAAATCCGTCAGCGCGGTGGCGGAGGGCCTGGGCGCGCTGCTGGCCGCCGTCGCGCTCGTAACGCATCGCCGCCGCACCCGACGGTCCGAACGGTAAACCCATAAGGGCTGTTGTCCGGACATCCTGCCGGCACCGAGAGAGTGCCAAGACAGTGCCAAAACACCCTCCCTTGCGATCCCTTGACCCCGCGTGGCCTGCTGCTATGATCAGTTAAGCAGTATGTCCTATCAAGCAAACATAGACGGACATGCCTGCGACATCCGGGACAGTCCCGGCACGCGAGGGAGCATGCAATGGCGAATCAACTTGGCCTCAATATCGACCGTTCTTCCCCTGTGCCCTTGTACCACCAGGTGGTCCAGGGCATCGAGGCCGCCATCCATAGCGGCGTGCTGGAGCCGGGCAGCCGCTTGGACAACGAGATCGACCTCGCCGCCCAACTCAACCTGTCCCGCCCCACCATGCGCAAAGCCATGGACGAACTCGTCCGCTCGGGGCTCCTGGTGCGCAAGCGCGGCGTGGGCACCCAGGTGGTGTCCAGCCAGGTCCGCCGGCCCCTGGAGCTCTCCAGCCTCTACGACGACCTCACCAACAACGGGAAGAAACCCACCACCCAAGTCCTCAGCTTCGCGCACACCGAAGCCGACCCCGCCACCCTGACCGCCCTGCAGTTGCCGGCCGGTTCCAAGGTCTACCACTTCACGCGGCTCCGCAAAGTGGGCGGCAAGCCGCTGGCGCTCATGGAGAACTGGGTCCGGGACGATATCGCCACCATGGACGAAGCCATGCTCGCGTCCGAAGGCCTCTACGCCATCCTGCGCCGCGGCGGCGTGAACTTCCGCCTCGCGACGCAGCGGATCGGCGCGATGATCGCCAACGATTACCAAGCTCCGCTGCTCGAGGCGGAGGTAGGTTCGGCGTTGGTCACCATGGAGCGCACCGCCGTCGACGACACCGGACGCATGGTGGAAACCGGTCACCACGTCTACCGCGGCGACTCTTACAGCTTTGAAATGACACTCGTACAGCGCTAAGGCAAGGACACAACTTCATGGCCAACTGGGTCTATCCTCTTGGAACCGCCAATGATGGCGATTGGGACATCTCCCTTGGAACCTCCGATTCGGCGCTTGCCGTGGACGGCTGGGCCCACACGGGCCTGAAGGTCGCGACGCTCGCCGCGGGCACCGCCGTCGAACTCCCCGCCGCTAATGAAGAACGGATCGTCGTTCCGCTGAACGGCGCCTTCACGGTAGAGGTCGACGGCGTCAAGCACCAGCTTGCCGGCCGGCAGTCCGTCTTCCACGGGCCGAGCGACGTCCTGTACAGCGGCGTGGGCAAGTCGGTCACCATCAGCTCGCCCGACGGCGGCCGGGTCGCCGTCGCGACGGCACCCGCCAAGGCTTCGTACCCCACCCGGCTCGTGACCGCCGCGGAGACCCCGGTCGAGTTGCGCGGCGCGGGCAATTGCTCCCGCCAGGTCCACAACTTCGGCACCCCCGCGGCCCTTGAGGCGGACCGGTTCATTGTGTGCGAAGTGCTCACTCCCGCCGGTAACTGGTCTTCCTATCCCCCGCACAAGCACGACGAGGAGAAGGACGGCGAAACGCAACTCGAGGAAATCTACTACTTCGAGACGCGGGTTGCCGACGCCCCCGGCGCACCTTCCGACGCCGACGCCATCGGCTACCAGCGCGTGTACGCTTCCGACGAGCGCCCGATCGATGTCGCCGCCGAAGTCCGCACGGGCGACGTCGTCCTGGTCCCCTATGGCTGGCACGGCCCCGCGATGGCAGCGCCGGGTTACGACCTCTACTACCTCAACGTCATGGCCGGCCCCGGCCCCGTGCGTGAGTGGCTCATCAGCGACGACCCCCACCACGGCTGGGTGCGGCAGAGCTGGGACGCCCAGGCAATCGACCCCCGCCTGCCGTTCGGCGCTTAGGCGGCTCCCTACCCGAGCCGCCTCCCGCCGTCGGAGTTTGTGTACAGCTGACCCCCTTTAAGAGCGCTCTTAAAGGGGGTCAGCTGTACACAAACTCGGCCGTTAGGCCGTGGCGAAGGCTACCTTCACCACCAGTCCGCTCGCGAGGGACTCTTGCGCGGCGTCGGCTACGCGGGAGGCCGCGACGGCGTCTTCCGGAGTGCAGGGGTTCTCACGCAAGCCAAGGATCAGCTCAACGAACGCGGCCATCTCCGAACGGTAGGCCTGGTCGAAGCGTTCCGCGAAGGTCTTGTGCGATTCGCCATTGGGAAACTCGACCCCGGCTTCGGCGGATTCCATGGCGGTCTTGTTGTCCAGTCCCACGGTGAGGGAGTTCCTGGAGCCCTGGATTTCGAGGCGGACGTCGTGCCCGGCGCCGTTGTAGCGTGACGCCGAAACCGTGCCGACCGTTCCGTCGTCGAACGTGACCACGGCCAAGGCAGTGTCGACGTCGCCCACTTCACCGATCGCGGGGTCTCCATTGTTGGAACCCTTCGCGTAGACCTCCACAATTTCGCGGCCGGTCAGCCAGCGCAGGATGTCGAAATCATGAACAGAGCAGTCACGGAAAAGGCCGCCCGACGTCGCAAGGAACTCAACCGGCGGCGGAGTCATGTCGCACGTCACGGCGCGCAGCGAGTGGATCCAGCCAAGCTCGCCGGCATGGTAGGCGCGCTTCGCCTCGAGGTAGCCGGCGTCGAAGCGGCGCTGGTGGCCGATCTGCACTACGCCGTTCTTGGACTGGACATGTTCCAAAACGGGAAGCGAGTCGGCAACATTCATGGCGACGGGCTTCTCGCAAAAGACCGGAATGCCCGCATCCACGCCGGCACGGATCAGCTCCGGGTGGGTGGCCGTCCCCGTCGCGATGACCAATCCGTCGATGCCCGAAGCGATCAAGGCTTCCACCGATGGCAGGAATTCGGCGCCGAGACCGGCTGCAACCGAGCGCGCATGTTCCTCGGCCACGTCGGTCAGCCGCAAATTGACGCTAATACCACGGGCGTTCAATTCCGCGTTAGCGGCGGCGATGTTGTTGGCATGCATCACGCCGATTCGCCCCACGCCCACCAATCCGAGAATGACTTCCTTCATTGCTTTACCTCCTTGTGTTGAAAAGACTTTTGATCCATTAGCGGCCTAGAAGGCGATGCCCACCTGGCGGCGTATTTCGTCGGCAACGTCCAACGTCCGGATTGACGATGCCAAGGTCCGCTGCGGGATTTCCCTCTTCCCGTCGGCGATAGCGCGGGCGACCGCGGCCGCTTCGTAGTGGAGGCCATCCACTTGGCTGCCGGGTTCCTCCGAATAGCGCAAACGCGTGCCATCCGGCCACCGGATTTCGAACCCGCCGGGCATGTTGAACGGCCCGTCGATGGTCAGGGTGGCTTCGGAACCGACGATGGTCGCCGCCGTCGGGGTGAAATTGTGCACATTCGTGTTCACCACGGCTTGGCTGCCGCCGGGGAAAGCCATGATGGCCGACAGTTGGGCATTCACGCCGGATTCGTGCGGCTGGCCCAAGGCATGCACGTATTCGGGCGCGCCCAGGACCTCGGTGATGAGCGCCAAAGGATACGTGCCCAGGTCCAGCAACGGGCCACCCGCCAGCCCGGGATCGAAGATGCGGTGGCTGCGGTCGAAATACTCGCCGTATTCGGCGGTGACCGTCGTGACGGTACCCAGCGTCCCGGCGTCGAGCACTTGCCTGATCACATCGAACTTCGGCAGGAAGAAGCTCCACATGGCCTCCGCGGCGAATACCCCCGCCGCCTCGGCCCGTTCGGCGATGTCGCGCGCCTGGGCCGCGTTGAGCCCGATCGGCTTCTCGATCAGGACGTGCTTGCCGGCCTTGAGCGCGAGCATGGCGGCCTGGTGGTGGAAGTTATGGGGCGTGCAAACGTACACGATGTCGATGTCCGGATTGGCAGCCAGCTCTTCGTAACTCCCGTAAGCGGCCGGTACGCCGAAAGCGTCCGCGAACGCTTTGGACCGCGTCAGGGAACGGGACCCGACGGCGGCAATCACCTGGCGCGAATGTGCCTGCACCGATTCGGTGAAGCGTTCGGCGATCCATCCCGGCCCCATGATTCCCCATCGCAAGGCGGGAGCGTCATGGGAATCCGGCACTCGGGATGCTGGAAGGGAGGGAACGACCATCAATTGACAACTTTCTAGTTAGTGCTTGCTACAAACGAGCCCGTTACGCGTGCTCTGTGCACACGAGCGGGGGCCGCGCCGGACCTGGACAATGCAGGCCTGCGGCGGGCCCCCGTTTCCGTGCGGACTGGTTTCCGTGCGGACTATGCGTGCCGAGGTGCGCCCTCGGGTTTGGTGTCGGTGACTTCGGCGACTTCGGCTTGGACTTCTTTGAGGGCCTGGGTGTGGCCGCCGAGTTGTTCGAGTTCGTGGGCGAGTTCGGCCAGTTCGGCGCCGCCGGCCATCTGGGCCGTCAACTCGTCCAGGGTGATGTCTTTCTTGTCGTAGTACCCGATGGACTTGCCGCGTTTGAGCAGCAGGAACCGGTCCCCGACCGGGAACGCGTGGTGCGGGTTGTGGGTGATGAAGATGACTCCCAGGCCGCGGTCGCGGGCCTGCAGGATGTACCGGAGCACGACGCCGGACTGCTTGACTCCCAGCGCGGCGGTCGGTTCGTCCAGGATCAGCACCTTCGCGCCGAAGTACACGGCCCTCGCGATCGCCACGCACTGGCGCTCACCGCCGGAGAGCTGGCCGATGGGTTGTTCGACATCGCGCAGGTCGATGCCCATGTCCGCCAGTTCCTTCTTCGTGATCTCCTTCATCCGCTGCACGTCCATGGACTTGAACGGCCCGAACCCGGTGGTCAGTTCCGAGCCGAGGAAGAAGTTGCGCCAGATCGGCATCAACGGCACCACGGCCAAATCCTGATACACGGTCGCGATCCCGGCATCGAGGGCATCGCGGGGCGAGTTGAACTTCCGCACGTCGCCCATCACGTGCAGGGTGCCTTCGTCGTGCTGGTGCAGCCCGGCGATGATCTTGATCAGCGTGGACTTGCCCGCACCGTTGTCCCCCAGCACGCAGGTCACCCGGCCGTTGTCCACCGCCATGGTCACATCCCGCAGCGCGATGATGTTCCCGTAATGCTTGCCGACTTTCTCCAGGGAAAGCAGGTGCACCGGGGTATGCGTGAGCGGGTCGGTTTCATCCTTCAGCAGGGTCTGCTGGTCGATCTGTTTCGCGTTCATTTCTCTTGCGGGCCTTTCTACTTCAGTTCCGCGCGGCGTTTGACGATCAGGTTCACGATGGTGGCCAGCAGCAGCATCAGGCCCAGGAAGAACTTGAACCAGTCCGGGTTCCACTGCGCATACACGATGCCCTTGTTCGCCATCCCGAAAATGAACGCACCGATCGCACCGCCCACGGCCGAACCGTACCCGCCGGTCAGCAGGCACCCGCCGATCACCGCGGCAATGATGTACAAGAACTCATTGCCCACGCCCTCACCGGACTGCACCGCGTCGAACGCGAACAGGTTGTGCATGCCCAGGATCCAGCCGCAGAACCCCACCGCCATGAACAAACCGATCTTCGTCCTGGTCACAGGCACACCCACCGCACGGGCAGCGTTCGCGTCCCCGCCCACGGCGAAAATCCAGTTCCCCACCTTCGTGCGCAGCAACACCCACGACGCGATCAGGACCAGCACGATCCAGAAAAACACGGTGATCTTCACCTCGACCCCGCCAATGCTCACCGAGGAAGCAAACACCGCGTGGGCCGAATCAAACCCGTCCAGCTTCGAGATCGAGGGCGAAGACACGCTGCCGCCGATCAGGCGGGTCAAGGCCAGGTTCAACCCCGTGAGCATCAGGAACGTCGCCAGCGTCACGATGAAGGACGGCAGCTTCGTCTTGACCAGGATCCACCCGTTGATGAACCCGATCCCCAGCGAAACCACCAGCGCCAACGCGACGCCGACCCACGCGTTCATCGAGAAATACCAGCTGAACAGGGACGCCGTCAGGGCCGAGGAAATCACCGCCACACCCGTGGAGAGGTCGAATTCCCCGCCGATCATCAACAGCGACACCCCCACCGCCATGATCCCGATCGTCGAAGACCCGTACAGGACCGTCGCCAAAGCGTTCGGCTGCGTGAACGTCTGGGACACCGAAGCGAAGAAAATGAACAGGACAACCGCCCCGACGAGCGCCCCGACCTCGGGCCTCGCCAGGAACTTCTGGACCGGACTACGCCTGCCGATCCGCTCATCGCCGGCAGCGGAAGCCGGCGCCGGCGGCAGGGTTGCTGTGTTTGCCATAGCAAGAACTCCTTGTTGCTCAGGCTGCGCGGCGGTCGTCCGCCGCGCAGCCGGATTCCTGGATCTAGCGGACGCCCTGCTGGGCGAACTTGAGGACGTCGGAGGCGTTGGACTTGTCAACGATGGTCGGACCGGTCAGGACCGGCTGGCCGCCACCGAGCTTGAAGCCGCCGCGCTTTGCCTGCCAGAGGGCATCAACGGACATGTAGCCCTGCAGCCACGGCTGCTGATCCACGGTGAATAGCACGGAACCGTCAACGATCTTCTGGGCGAGGTCCGCGTTCAGGTCGAAGCTGGCAACCTTGGCGGAGCTGCTGGCGTCAGCGACCGACTTCAGGAGGGTCAAGGTGATCGGCGCACCGAGGCCGATGATGACGTCGGCGTCCTTGGATGCCTGCAGCTTGGCCGTCGCGGTGGACTGGACCGAAGTCATGTCCTGGCCGTTCACGTAAAGGACCTCGGTCCCGGGGACCTTCGCCTTGACGCCTGCACACCGTGCCTCAAGGCCGACGTGGCCCTGCTGCTGGATGACGCAAATCGGGTGCTTGAAACCCTGCGCCGCGAGCTTGGTTCCAACGGCCTCACCGGCAAGCTTCTCATTCGAGCCGAAGTGCGTGAAAGCCCCGAGCTGCGCCGAGACGTCCTCGCCCGCGTTCAGGCTCACCACCGGGATGCCGGCATCCTCGGCCTTCTTCAGGACATCCTTGAGTGCGTCCGGAGTGGCAAGGGTGACGGCGATTCCGTCAACTTTCTGGTCAATTGCCTGCTGCACGAGCTGGGCCTGGCGGCCTGCTTCCGGGTCGCTCGTGTAGAGCAGGTCGACGTTGTCCTTCGAGGACGCCTCCTCGGCCCCCTTGCGGACGATGTCCCAGAAGGTGTCACCGGCCGCGGCGTGGGTGATCAGGGCGACCTTCATGCGCGGAGTACTTGCGGCTTGGCCTGCACCACCAGCACTGGCGTTGTCAGGCGCCTTCCCTCCTTGGGCGGAACAAGCGCTGAGAGCAATCATCGGAACGACAGCCGCCACGAGGGCCGCGTTCCGCCAGGAAAACTTCTTCACGTTTTATCTCCTTCGATAAGGGTCCTGCCCTGCCACTCTGCAGGTGCTTGAGGCCCTCTACACAGATCATGGTGATAAGGATCACGGAAGTCAATACTTTGTCCTGACATTAGTATGTTTTTACGTTTGTTTCGTGGAAGATGTCACGCAAAACCAAGCGGAACACTCAATGTCGTGGTGGCTGTCCACTCAATTTGGCGCCGATCAGCACTCAAATTCAGGTGAACCTCCACCTATGAGCGATGTCTCGCCTTAGGCTCTAGAAGCCCAGAAAGGTGCCACAGAACTTGCAGAAAGGTAGACATGAACTCGGCAAACCTCCAGGCGTCAGAGCAGCCAACAACCCAACCGGTGAAGAAAATCGGCGCCGTCTGGATCGTCCTCCTGCTGCTTTGGTACGCCACTGCTGCGTTGGTCGCCGCACAACCGGGCATCGATCGGATTGCTGCGGAGGCTGGAGAAAGCAGCCTGTTCTCCGAGGAGTCAACGCTCAGGATTCTTCTCGCCTGTGGCGTGAATATCTTCAGTATCCTGGCATCATTTCTGCAGGCTGTAGTACTGCGGCTCGTTTATAAAGGCCTCATCAAAGGCAGCAAACCAACATTGAGGGACAGTTGGTTCTGGGTTCTTCTAGGCCAAATACCCTTCATGCTCACTGTCTACGCCATGGGACTGTTACACGAACCGGCAGCATTGGACGCCCTGGGGCAAGCTTGGGTCCGAGTCCTTCTTGGAACATCGGCAGCAGGCATATATGTTGCGGCGGCAAAAAAGACATTCGATGCGTCCAACGCTCGCCTTTTGTTCCTCTTCGTCGTCGTTGCCCTCATCAACTCCCTGCTGCTGGTGACCACAGCGGTGAGGTAAGAGCCGCCAGCACCCCGAGTTTGTGTACAGAAAACACCCCTTAAGAGCGTTCTTAAGGGGTGCCACCTGTACACAAACTCGGGAGGAAGGTCAGGCGTTGGCGATGAACTTCCCCATCGTCTCCAGCTGGTAGCGGGAGACCTCTTCTGCGTTCTCGTCCTCGGCGAAGACGCTCGAAACCATGACGGTGTTCTCCTTGTCAAGGAAGCCGATTTCCTTCAGGCCACCGAAGAACTCATCCCAGTTGACGTCGCCGTCGCCGATCTTGAGGTGCTGGTGGACCCGCACGGCGTTGCCCGGCGGGTTGGTGATGTAACGCAGCCCGTGGGAGGCGTGGTGATTCATGGTGTCGGACACGTGGACCAGGCGCAGCTTGTCCCCCGCCGCGCGCATGATTTCCAACGGCTTGTTGCCCATGTGGAAGGTATGCGAAGCAACGTACACCATGCCGATGTTCGGCGAGTTCACTCCGCGGATCACGCGCAAGGCAGCAAGGCCGTCCTCCACGAAGTCGTCCGGGTGCGGATCGATAAGCACGTCCAGGCCTTCGCGCTCAATGATCGGAACGAGCTCTTCCATGGAACGGTAGAACGCCCGTTCGGACTCCTCGGCTTTCTCCGGCCGGCCGCTGAATTCGGTGTTCATCGTCTGCACGCCAAGGTCCACCGTGATCTGGATGGCACGCTTCCAGTAACGCACTGCGGCTTCGCGTGCGTCCTCGTCCGGACCGGACCAGCGCAGCACGGGCAGCACCGAAGCGATTTCGACGCCGGCGTCCTTGCAGGCCGCCTTCAGCTTGCCCACCAGCTCGTCATCGGCCTTCGGGTGGTTGAAGAACGGGATGAGGTCCGCGTGCGGGGTCATCTGCAGGTACTTGTAGCCAAGATCAGCCGCGAGCCGTGGAAATTCGAGCAGGCTGTGGCTGTGGTGGAACGGGGTGGGATCAAGGGCAATCTTCATGGTCACTCCTTTGTGGGGTCAACGGTCTTACGAAGGATGCGGGTGCAAAAACGGGTGGCCGGCCGCAACAACCGGCCGGCCACCCGGTTCACACCAAGCGGGTCCTACTGGTACAGATCGGGCTTCTCGTTGAGGTGCACGACGACCTTCTCGCCGGACTTCTGGGCCTTGACGCCGGCCTCGCAGCAAGCAGCGGTGGCGTAGCCGTCCCAAGCGGTCGGGCCGCCGATCTCGCCACGACGGGCTGCGTCCACCCATGCCTGGACCTCGACGTCGTACGCCGCACCGAAGCGCTCCTCGAAGCCGGGCGTGACCTGGCCGCCCCAGCGCCCGGCGCTGCGAACGTAAGGACCGCCGTCGCCGCCGATGCTCACGATGCCGTCCTCGAAGGACGCCTGCGTGGCCACTTCGTAGCCGAACTTCGCGTTGACGTAGATTTCGACGTCGGCCAGGACACCGGATTCGGTTTCGATCAGGACGTGCTGGGGATCGTGCTGGCCCTTGGGGGCGTTGCGCGTCGCCTTGCCCAGGCGCACCTGGACGGACGTGATCTCTTCACCGGTGAAGAAGCGGATGGCGTCGAATTCGTGGACGACGGAGTCGTTGATGAGCATCTCGTTGGTGAAACCTTCGGGAGTGCTCGGGTTGCGGTGCTGGTGGTGCAACATCAGCAGTTCGCCGAGTTCGGCGTTGCGGATCACGGAGCCCAAGGCGGCGTATTCTGCGTCGAAGCGGCGCATGAAACCGACCTGGATGCGCTTGTGGCCGAGGGCGGTTTCAGCCTGGACAACCTTCCAGGAGCTTTCCGCGTCCGGGGTGAGAGGCTTTTCGCACAGGATCGGGAAGTCCTTCTCGAGTGCCTTGTAGAGGATGTCCTCGTGCAGGAATCCCGGGGTGGCGATCAGGACGGCGTTGACGTCGCCGTTGTTGAGGGCTTCGTCAGCGCTCGCGAGAGCCACAGCGCCGTCGATTCCCTCGATGGCGGCCTGCGCGCGGGCAATGTCGACGTCGACGACGGCGGCCACTTCGGCGCCGTGGATGCGGGTACTGAGCCGCTTGATGTGGTCTGCGCCCATGCGGCCTGCGCCGATGACGGCCACGCGGAGGATGTCAGTCAATTTTCTGTCCTTTGGTCTAGTTGTTACTGCTGGCTACTACTGCACGGTAGTGCGGGAGCCGCACGAAAGCAGGTAGTTGCGGGTGCGCTTGGCGATGGGCATGGGTACGTCGAAGGCCACCGGGTACATGTCCTGCTCGACGATTCCAAAGATGGGGCGGTTGAGGCCTTCCACTGCTTCAATGACGGCGCGCAGGTCCGGGAGGCCGTTCGGCGGCTCGGTCATGACGCCGGCCAGGTTGGCCGCTGCCCAGGTCATGTTTTCCTCGTTGACCTTCTTGAGGACATCCGGGTTGATCTGCTTGAGGTGGAGGTACCCGATGCGGTCCGGGTAGTTCTTGATGAGTTCAAGGCTGGAAGCGCCGCAGTACTCGGCGTGTCCGGTGTCCAGGCAGAGGTTCAGGTATTGCGGATCAGTCTCGGCCAGCAGGTGCTCGATATCCTGCTGGGCTCCGACGTGCGAGTCTGCATGGGAGTGGAACTGCTGCTTCAGGCCGAAGTCTTCCAGGAGGACTTTGCCCATGCGGTTGTGGCCGGCGAACAGATCGCTCCACTGTTCCTGCGATAGTTCGCCGCTTTCCACGGCTTCGCCCGTGACGTCGTCCCGCCACATCGCGGGGATGACAACGATGTGCTCGCCGCCCATGGCTGCCGTCAATTCGGCTACCTTGCGTGCAGGCTCCCAAGCCTCTTCGTATTGGCCGGCACCCCGGTGGAACGCGGTGAAGACCGTTCCGGCTGTGACCTTCAAGTCGCGCTGCTTGAGTTCCTCCGCGAGGCGGGCGGGATCGTTCGGCAGGTAGCCATACGGACCCAGTTCGATCCATTTGTAGCCGGACTCGGCAACTTCATCCAGGAAGCGCTCCCACGGAGTCTGCTTCGGATCGTCCGCGAACCAGACGCCCCAGGAGTCCGGGGCGGTTCCGATGGTGAGTTTGTTTTCAGTCATTGCGTGTCCTTACGTGACCCAGCTGGTGCTAGTTGGAGGGGAAGTTGTAGGAGGCGCCGGAGGCGTGGTGGGTTTCGGGCCAGCGGGAGGTGATGACTTTGCCGCGGGTGTAGAAGGACACGCCTTCGGGGCCGTAGATGTGCTTGTCGCCGAAGAGGGAGTTCTTCCACCCGCCGAACGAGTGGTAGGCCACCGGCACGGGCAGCGGCACGTTGATGCCGACCATGCCCACGGTCACGGAGCGCTGGAACTTCCGGGCAGCAGCACCGGAAGAGGTGAAGATCGCCGTGCCGTTGCCGTAGGGGTTGGCGTTGATCAGCGTGATGCCCGCGTCCAGGTCCTCGACGCGGACGACGACGAGCACGGGTCCGAAGATTTCCTCGGTGTACGCGCTCATCGCGGTGGTGACGTGGTCGATCACGGTCGGTCCGACCCAGAACCCGTCCTCATGGCCCGGGACCACGAGGTTGCGGCCATCCACCACCATCGCCGCACCCGCGGCTTCGGCCTCGGTGACGATCCGCATGATGCGTTCCTTGGACGCCGGCGTGATCACCGGCCCCATTTCAGCCCCGGGCGCGGTGCCGTTGTCTACCTTCACGGCCAGGGCGCGCTCCTCGACCTTCTTGACCAGCAGGTCCACGGCGTCCCCGACGGCGACCGCAACCGAGATCGCCATGCACCGCTCCCCGGCCGAACCGAACGCGGCAGCAGCCAGGTGGTCCGCGGCGTTGTCCAAATCCGCGTCGGGCAGGATGATCGCATGGTTCTTCGCCCCGCCCAGCGCCTGGACCCTTTTGCCGTGCCGGGTGGCGGTCTCGTGGACATACTTAGCGATCGGGGTCGACCCGACAAAGCTGATGCCGTCCACGTCCGGGTGCGTCAACAAACCGTCCACGGTTTCCTTGTCACCGTGCAGGACCTGGAACACCCCGTCAGGCAGCCCGGCCTGCTTCCACAACCTCGCCAGCAACATCGACGCCGACGGGTCGCGCTCGGAAGGCTTGAGGATGAACGCGTTCCCGGTCGCGATCGCCATCGGCGCCATCCACAACGGCACCATCACCGGGAAATTGAACGGCGTGATCCCGGCGACCACACCCAGCGGCTCACGGAAGGAAAACACGTCGATCCCGGTGGAGACCTGGTCCGAGTATTCGCCCTTGAGCAACTGCGGAATACCGCACGCGAACTCCACGACCTCCAGGCCGCGGCCGATCTCGCCCTTCGCATCCGAAAGGACCTTGCCATGCTCGGCCGTCACCAACCCGGCAAGCTCGTCCACGTGCGCTGCGACCAGTTCACGGAACCTGAACAACACCGCCGTCCGCTTGGCCAAGGAAAAATCGCCCCACTTCACCGCCGCGGCCTTCGCCGCAGCAACCGTGGCGTCAAGATCCTCCCGGTTGGCCAACCGCAGCTCCGCGGTCACGGCACCGGTAGCCGGGTTGTACACCGGTTGGCTACGATCGCCGGCACCGGCCGTTTCAACACCGTTGATGAAATGCGTGATGATGTTCGTCATGGGACTTCCTGGGTTCGTTTCCTGGTTGGGGGGTGGTTCTTAGCCGAGGAGTTTGCGTTGGCGGGACTTGTGGTCGATGTAGGTCTGGAAGGCCTGTTTGGTGGATTCGAGCTCGGAGACCTGGGAGACGGGCACGTCCCACCAGGACTCGGAGGACGGGGCGTCCAGCAGCGGGTCGGACTCGACGTGGATCACGATGGGGCCGGTGTCTTCGGGGGCGGCTTTCGCGTCACGGATGGCTTGTTCGAGTTCGGCGATGACTTTCTCGCCCGGTTCGATCCGGATGACCTTCGCACCCAACGACTCGGCGTTCGTGGCCAAATCGATCGGCAACCGGTCGCCGGCGTCGAAGGAATGCTGCTCGGTGTCCAGGACCCGGTACTGGGTCCCGAAACGCTGCGAACCCAGCGACTCGGAGAGCGAACCGATGGAGGCGTAGCCGTGGTTCTGGATGAGCACCACGATCAGCTTGATGCGTTCAGCGACGGCGGTGACCAGTTCGGTGTGCATCATCAGGTACGAGCCGTCCCCAACCATCACCACGACATCCCGGTCCGTGCCGCCGCGGGCGGCTTCGGCCAGGGCCGCGCGCTTCACGCCCAGACCGCCCGGGATCTCGTAGCCCATGCAGGAGTACGCGTATTCCACGTGGTAGCCGAACGGGTCACGGACCCGCCACATCTTGTGCAAGTCACCGGGCAGCGACCCCGCAGCGCAGATCACCACATCCTGGGCGTCCATGGCCCGGTTGGTGGCGCCGATGATTTCGTTCTGCGCCGGCAACGGGCTGAACCGGGTGTCGAACGCGGTGTCCACGGTGGCGTCCCAGCGCTGCTTCTCGGCGGCGACGGCCTGTGCCAGGTCGGCCCCGACCCGGTAACCGCCCAACGCGGCATTGAGCTTGACCAGCGCTTTACGGGCGTCCGCGACGATCGGCAGCACGGTGCCGTGCTTGTACGCATCGATCGGCGCGACGTTGATGTTCACGAACTTCACGTCCGGGTTCTGGAACGCGGTCCTGGACGCGGTGGTGAAGTCCTCGTACCGGGTACCGATCCCGATCACCAGGTCAGCTTCCGCGGCGATCGCGTTCGCCGCCGTCGTGCCCGTGGACCCGATCGCGCCCAGGGAATGCTGGTGGTCCCAGGGCAGGACACCGACGCCGGCCTGCGTGTTGCCCACCGGGATCCCGGTCAGCTCGGCGAACCTGGCCAGTTCGTCGTTGGCGTAGGCGTACAGGACGCCGCCGCCGGCGATGATCAACGGCCGCTTCGCGGCCCGGATGGCCTCCACGGCCCTGGCGATGTCTGCCTCTTCGGGTTCGGGGCGGCGGATCCGCCACTCCCGCTCCGCCAAAAACTCTTCGGGAACGTCCAGGGCCTCGGCCTGCACGTCCTGGGGCAGGGAGATCGTCACCGCACCGGTCTCGGCCGGGTCCGTGAGCACCCGCAGGCCGTGATGGAACGCGGAAAACAACTGTTCCGGACGCGACACCCGGTCAAAGAACTTCGAGAGCGGACGGAACGCATCGTTGACCGTCACGTCGTACGCGTAGGGCTGCTCCAGCTGCTGCAACACCGGATCCGCCGCCCGCGTCGCGAAGGTATCGCTCGGCAGCAACAACACCGGCAACCGGTTCGTCGTCGCCAACGCCGCACCCGTCAACAGGTTCGAGGACCCCGGACCGATCGAGGTACTGATCGCGAAGGTCTGCCGGCGCCGCGTGTGCCGGGCATAGCCCACGGCCTGGTGGACCTGGGCCTGCTCGTTGCGGCCCTGGTAATACGGCATCACCGACGGATCCTGGGACTGGTACTGCTTGAGGGCCTGGCCCACACCAGCCACGTTCCCGTGCCCGAAAATACCGAACATGCCCGGAATCAGGCGCTCCCGGAACTCCACACCGTTGACCGAATCAACCGTGTACTGCTTGGACAAGAACTCCACTACCGCCTGGGCAACGGTCATCCTGCGCGTCGTGCTCATGGTATCTACTCCGATACTTTCGCTGGGGTCTTCAACAGCGAGGCTGCCGTGGCAACCGCGCCGGCAACGTCACCGTCTGCCGGGTACAACAGGGTGCGCCCAACGGTCAGGCCCTGAACACCCGGAAGGGCCAGGGCTGCCTGCCAGGAAGCGAACACTTCGTCCTGCCCGGCATCCGGGTCTCCACCCAACAACACAGTAGGCAGGGTGGTGGACGCCATGACACGTTCCATCTCGGCCACCACAGGCAGCTTCATCCACGTGTACGCGCTCGTCGAACCCAGGCCCTGGGCGATCGCAACCGACTTAATCACGGCATCAGCCGAGAGATCATTACGGACCTTGCCATTGGCTTCACGCACGGACAGGAAGGGCTCCACCATCGCGATCAGCTTGCGCGCCGCAAGGGAATCCACCGCCTTCGCCGTGTTCTCCAGGATGCTTGCCGTGTCCGGATCGCCCAGGCAGATCCGGGTCAGCATCTTCCCGCCGTCGGCACCCAAAGCCTCGAGGGCGTCAGCGGTGTGACCCGTGAAACGGTCATCAATCTCATTCACCAGGCCGGCCAGGCCGCCACGGTTCATCGAACCGAACACCAGCTTGCCCTCCAAGGCACCCAGCAACAGCAAGTCGTCCATGATGTCCGGAGAAGCCAGGACACCATCAACCGCAGGATTCGCCAAGGCGATCCGCAAACGGTCCAGCAGGTCCAGGCGGTCCGCCATCGCCGTCGGATCGGACCCCACAGCCAGGGCCCCCCGGGCCGGGTGGTCCGCAGCGACGATGAAGTTCTGCTGCCCGTACTTCAGGCCCGGGTGGCGGCGACGCGTGGCAGCCGCACGTGCCACGGCGTCGGGATCTTCGAGCCGGATCGCACTGAGGTGCTCGTAACGGCGGGGGTCATCATTCAGGCTCAACGGGTTGCTCCTTCGGAAACAGCATCAGCGGGGGTCAGGCGGCCGCGTTCGATCAGCAGCGAGGTGACTTCTTCCGGCGTCGGCATCGCGTCAGCGCAGGAAAGGCGCGAGGCGACGAGCGCGCCGGCGGCGTTGGCGTAATCGAGAACCTGGGCCAGCGGCCAGCCGGAGAGCAGGCCATGGCAGAACGCGCCACCGAAGGAATCACCGGCACCCAAGCCGTTCACGGTCTCCACGGGAACCGGAGCGGACACAACGCGTTCGGTGCGGGTCTTCGCCATCACGCCCTCCGGGCCAAGCTTCACGACGGCGATCTCCACGCCGGCAGCCAGCAGACGGTCCGCCTGCTCATCCGGGGTACCCTCACCCACAGCAACGGCGCATTCCTTGTCATTGCCGATCGCGACCGTCACATGCGGAAGGACCTTCGCGACCTGCTCACGGGCTTCGTCTTCCGACGCCCAGAACATCGGACGGTAATCCAGGTCCAGGATGGTGAACTGGCCCTCGGACAGGCCCGTGCGGGGACGTGCCTCGTGTGCGGCAAGGTGCGCGCTGCGGGACGGCTCCTGGCACAAACCCGTCACCGTGGACCAAAAGATCCCAGCCGAGCGGATCGCGTCCAGGTCCAGCTCGCCGGCCGCGATCTGCAGGTCCGGGGCCGTCGGGAAACGCCCGTAGAAGTACAGGGGGAAATCATGCGGCGGCTGGATCGCGCAGAACGTAGCAGGCGTTTGCAGTCCGGCAACCGGGGCGACATAGGAGTCATCGACGTTGAACTTGCGCAGTTCGCGGTGCAGGTATTCACCGAAGGGATCATCCCCGGTGCGGGTGATCACACCGGCCCGCCGGCCGTGCCGTGCCGCGGCCACAGCCACGTTCGACGGCGAACCGCCAAGGTACTTGCCGAAGGACGTCACATCCTCCAAACCGACGCCGATGTCATTCGGGTAGATATCAACGCTGATGCGCCCGATGGTGAGCAGTTCGTGGGTCACGGTGATCGCGGACCTTTCTCTAGTGAACTCTTGCGGGACGGTGAGAGCTCCGGTGCTTTTGCCGGCCCGCGTGAGCGGGACCACAAGCTCTACTTTGCACCAGAATTCATGTCCTGTCAAAGGTTTGTACTGACATATTTACAACGAAACGTAATGGCCGGGATTCCATATGCAAAGCATGCTGAAAGTCCCGGCCGACAGGCGGAATCTAGCGGGCGGGAATGGCGAGTTCACCGGTGACGTACTGGGCGCGCCCGAAGCCGAAGGACCAGTCGTCGGCCGTGTTCTCGACATACCCCAGGAACACGTCTTCGCCTGCAATGCCGATCTCCCCGAGCTGGCCTGCGATCGCGGCAAACAAGGACTGCTTGGCTTCGCGGCTCCGGCCTCCTTGCGTGAATATCTGGATCATGACCACTCCGGAGGTCCGCTCGAACCCGAGGCCCGCGTCCTGCGCGAAGATCTGCCCCTGGGGATGTTCGGTCACGATATGGAAGTAGTCACGCTCGGGAATTCCATATTCGGCGAGGATCGCATCATGGATCCGACGGCTCAATTCCCCGAGCTCCTCAGGAGTGCGGCCCTGGTTGACATCAATACGCACGAGAGGCATTTGTTCTCCTTTGCTAGTTTGTACTGACATACTAACAAATTGGAGTGAATCGACACAAGAAGCACATCCCTTAAAGCACGACGACGGCGCCCGCCGCCTTCGCTTGGAAGGTGGCGGGCGCCGTCGTCGTGCTTTAGTTGTGCTCCCCTGGGGTGCGGACCCTAGAGGGCTGCGAAAACCTCGCGGAGCAGCTTTGCGGTCTCGGACGGCGTCTTGCCGACCTTCACGCCTGCGGCTTCGAGGGCTTCCTTCTTGGCCTGCGCGGTACCCGCGGAGCCGGAGACGATGGCGCCTGCGTGGCCCATGGTCTTGCCCTCGGGAGCCGTGAAGCCAGCCACGTAGCCGACAACCGGCTTGGTGACGTTGGCCTTGATGAAGTCGGCTGCGCGCTCTTCCGCGTCGCCGCCGATCTCGCCGATCATGACGATCGCCTTGGTCTCGGGGTCGGCTTCGAACGCAGCCAGGGCGTCGATGTGGGTGGTGCCGATGATGGGGTCGCCGCCGATGCCGATGGCCGTGGAGAAGCCGAGGTCGCGCAGTTCGTACATCATCTGGTAGGTCAAGGTACCGGACTTGGACACGAGGCCGATGGGGCCCTTGCCCGTGATGTTTGCCGGGGTGATGCCGACCAGTGCCTCGCCGGGGGTGATGATGCCGGGGCAGTTCGGGCCGATGATGCGGGTGACCTGCTTGCCGTCGGCGTCGACGGTGGCCTGGGCGAGTGCCCAGAACTCGGCCGAGTCCTGAACCGGCACGCCTTCGGTGATGACAACAACGAGGCCGATGCCGGCTTCGATGGCTTCAACAACCGCGGCCTTGGTGAATGCCGGCGGAACGAAGACGATGGAGACGTCCGCGCCGGTCTCCGCCATGGCTTCCTTGACGGTACCGAAAACGGTGATTTCCTTGTCGCCGTGCAGCACCGTGGTGCCTGCCTTGCGGGCGTTGACGCCACCGACGATGTTGGTGCCGGCCTTGAGCATGAGGGCGGTGTGCTTGGTTCCTTCGCCGCCGGTGATGCCCTGGACGATGACCTTGGAGTCCTTGTTGAGGTAGATAGACATAGTCCTGCGTCCCTTACTTCGAGTTGGCGAGCTCGGCGGCCTTGTCGGCGCCCTCGTCCATGGTGGCTGCCAGGGTAACCAGCGGGTGGTTGGCCTCGGTCAGGATGCGACGTCCCTCGTCGACGTTGTTGCCGTCGAGGCGGACCACGAGCGGCTTGTTGGCGTTGCTGCCAAGCTCGGCCAGTGCGCCAACGATGCCCTTGGCAACGGCGTCGCAAGCGGTGATGCCGCCGAAGACGTTCACGAAAACGCTCTTGACCTGCTCGTCACCGAGGATGACGTCGAGGCCAGCAGCCATGACCTCCGCGGAAGCTCCACCGCCGATGTCCAGGAAGTTGGCAGGCTTGACGTTGCCGTGGTTTTCGCCTGCGTAGGCAACGACGTCGAGGGTGGACATCACAAGACCGGCGCCATTGCCGATGATGCCTACTTCGCCGTCCAGCTTCACGTAGTTGAGGTCCTGCGCCTTTGCCTTGGCCTCAAGCGGGTCGGCTGCGTCCTTGTCCTCGAGTTCAGCGTGGTGGACGTGGCGGAAGCCCGCGTTTTCGTCCAGCGAGACCTTGCCGTCCAGGGCAACGATGTCACCCGCACCGGTCTTGACGAGGGGGTTGACCTCAACCAGGGTTGCGTCTTCCTTCTTGAAGACGTCCCACAGCTTGAGGATGACAGAGGCAACCTTGCCGCGCAGTTCTTCGGAGAAACCGGCAGCTGCGACGATTTCGTCTGCCTTGGCCTGGTCGATTCCGACCGCGGGATCGATGGCAACCTTCGCGAGGGCCTCAGGGCGCTCGACCGCGAGCTGCTCGATCTCCATGCCGCCTTCAACCGAGCACATGGCCAGGTAGTTGCGGTTGGCCCGGTCCAGCAGGACGGAGAAGTAGAATTCCTCGGCGATGTCGGCGCCTTGGGCGATCATGACCTTGTTGACCGTGTGGCCCTTGATGTCCATGCCCAGGATGTTGGTGGCGTGTTCAAGCGCTTCGTCAGCGGACTTTGCGACCTTGACACCGCCGGCTTTGCCACGGCCACCGACCTTTACCTGCGCCTTGACGACGGTGACGCCGCCAATCTTCTCGGCTGCAGCCTTTGCTTCTTCAGGAGTGTGCGCCACGATGCCGGCGAGCACGGGTACACCGTGCGCTTCGAACATATCGCGCGCCTGATATTCAAACAGGTCCACGGTTTAGTGTCCTTCTACGTCGAAGTAGTTTCGGTACAGCCGGAAACCGCGGTGACCGCGAAAGCCGGCTGCGGATAGGTGCACTCTGGACGACCGCAAAACGGCCAGTCACATTGCGCAAGTTCCTCTCGAACTTTAGCCCCCCGGGGAGGCCAGCCGGTTCTACAGTACCCGTTAAGTGAGTAACCACACACTTCTATGGGACGTAGAAAAACCGCGCGATGGCGCGGTTTTTCAGGCGTCAGGCATCCAGTTGCCGCTAGGAATCCAGCTTGGTCAGCGGCGCGTAACGCAGCAGCAGGCGCTTCTCCCCGACGTCGAACCTCACCTTCGCCACGGTCTTGTCCCCGGAGCCTTCGACGCCGATCACGGTCCCGTTGCCGAAGCTGGTGTGGTTCACCTTGTCCCCCACCGAAACCGCGACGATTTCCTTTTGCGGCTGGACGCGGTTGCGTACGACGGCGGCCGGCACGTCGGCGTCGAACCCGGCGGTGGGGCTCGCCCCGGTTCCCCTCGCGGTTCCGGCTCCCCAGAACGAGCCGCCGTAGCGGTTGGAACCAATGGACGCGCCGCCCCAGCCACTCACCTGCCGGGACGTTCCTTCGCGCTTCCAATCAACGAGTTCGCCTGGAATCTCTTCGAGGAACTGGCTCGCGGGGTTGTACTGGCTTTGGCCCCACATGCTGCGGACCTCGGAGCGGGTCACGTACAAGCGCTTCCGTGCGCGCGTCAGGCCCACGTAGGCGAGGCGCCGTTCTTCCGCCAGTTCCTTGGGGTCGGTCGCGGAGCGCTGGTGCGGAAAGAGCCCGTGCTCCATACCGGTCAGGAAGACCACCGGGAATTCCAGGCCTTTGGCCGTGTGGAGCGTCATCAGGGTGACCACGCCCATCCGCTTGGCCTCGGCCACAGCCGCGGCGGCGTCCGCGGACGATCCTTCGGGAGCGTCCGGGATCTGGTCGGCGTCAGCCACGAGCGATACCTGTTCGAGGAACTCTCCCAGCGAACCTTCGGGGTTGTCGCGCTCGTATTCGCGGACCACGGCAACGAGTTCCGCCAGGTTTTCCACGCGCGATTCGTCCTGGGGATCGGTACTGGCTCGAAGCCCCGCAAGGTACCCCGTCTGTTCGAGGACGGCTTCAAGCGCAGCTGCCGCGCCAGAGCCGGTAGCCACTTCCGCGAGGTCGTCCAACAGCTTGACGAAGCCCAGGACGGCGTTGACAGAACGCGTGGCCATCCCGGGAGCCTGCTCGGCTTTGCGGGCGGCCGCCATGAACGACGTCCGTTCGCGTTCGGCGAGGGCCGCCACAGCGCCTTCCGCGCGATCGCCGATCCCCCGCTTGGGCTCGTTGAGCACGCGGCGCAAGTTGACGTCGTCGTCCGGGTTAACCAAGACGCGAAGGTACGCGAGGGCGTCCTTGATTTCCTTGCGCTCGTAGAAGCGGGTGCCACCCACCACTTTGTAGGGCAGGCCGACGCGCACCAGGACGTCTTCAATCGAACGGGATTGCGCGTTCGTCCGGTAGAAAATCGCGACGTCGCCCGGGCGCAAGCCGTCCTCATCCTGCAGCCGGTCGATTTCCTTGGCAATGAACTGGGCTTCGTCGTGTTCGTTCTCCCCGACGTAGCCGATGATCTTTTCGCCGTCGCCTTCCGCCGTCCAGAGCTTCTTGTCCGGCCGGTTCGGGTTGCGTGAAATGACCGAGTTGGCGGCGCTCAGGATGTTCTGCGTGGAGCGGTAATTCTGCTCCAGCTTGATGGTCCGGGCTTCCGGGTAGTCCTTCTCGAATTCGACGATGTTGCGGATGTCCGCGCCGCGGAAAGCGTAGATGGACTGGTCTGAGTCGCCGACGACGGTCAGCTCGCTCGCTTGCGGACCCTCGCCGACGATTTCACGCACCAGCGCGTACTGGGCGTGGTTGGTGTCCTGGTATTCGTCCACGAGGACGTGCCGGAAACGGCGCCGGTAGGACTCCGCGAGCGCAGGGAAGGCCCGGAACATGTAGACCGTCTGGGCGATGAGGTCGTCGAAGTCCATGGCGTTCGCCTGGCGGAGGCGTTGCGTATAGCCCTTGAAAACCTCGGCCACGGCCTGTTCGAAGGGTTCGTTGTAATTTGCCGTGGAAGCGAAAGCGTCATCGTCGATGAGCTCGTTCTTGAGGGCCGAAATCTTGTGCTGGATGGCCTTGGGCGCGAAGCGCTTGGGATCGAGCTCCAGGTTCTTGGCAACGAGCGTGATGAGACGAAGCGAGTCCGTGGAATCGTAGATTGAGAAGTTGGAGTTCAGCCCGACATTAGCGGCTTCACGGCGCAGGATCCGCACGCACGAAGAGTGGAACGTGGAAATCCACATGGACTTCGCCCGGTTCCCCACCAAGGCCTCGATGCGTTCCCGCATTTCCGCGGCTGCCTTGTTGGTGAACGTGATGGCGAGGATCTCACCGTGATGCGCGCGTCCTGTGGCAATCAGGTAGGCGATGCGGTTGGACAGCACACGCGTCTTTCCCGATCCTGCGCCCGCGACGATCAACAGCGGACTGCCGGCATGCTTGACGGCTTCCTCTTGTTGCGGGTTCAATCCCTGCAGCAGGGCCTCGCGCGACGGCAAACCGGCTTGGCCTTGGTGCGGTGAACCGTGGGCCTCACGGACTGGGGCACCCGGAAGCTCGCTGCCCGGCACGCTATGTGCCGGCTGGCTGTGTCCCTCGGAGTTGTGTCCTTCCGAGCCGGGTCCTTCGGAGCTGGGTCCTTCCGCAAGGCGGTGACCGGCGTCGGGCATCCCTCTCTCGAAGCCCGGCAGACCCCCGCCGGAGCGCGAAAGCATGGCAGGAGCGTCCTTGGTGGCAGCCCTGCTGCCGGCTTTGAAAGGGCCATCCGCGTACGGGTCAAACAACATATCCATGGTGCATACAAGTCTAGGCGGTGGCACTGACACCCAATGTCAACGTGACGAACCCCCGAGGAGCATGCTCAGCGCACACCCCCAGCAAAGAGCATGCGCAACGCACACCCCCAACAAGGCGCATGCTCAGGCGAATTGCGGCACGGACGTCAGCGCCCCGCGGATCTCGCTCACCGCCGTCGGGCCTCCGGCGATGAACCAATTCAGGCCGTTGACGTTCACGACGGCGGTGTGCCCGCCGGCCGCGCGGACGATCGCCTTGCCAGGGAGCCAGTCCCACTCAGGGCAACTGTGTTGGAACCAGCACCCGAGTTCGCCGTCGGCCACGCGTCCGAGGTCGCACGAGCCGGAGCCGAACATCCGCAGCGAGGCGGCGGAAACCGCAACGGCGTGCCAAGGCATGGCGGCGCGGGGATCGGCCAACCAGGTGGGATGGATGTAGGTCGCAGCGCCAAGTTCGCCCAGTGCCGCGTTGGACGGCCCCGCGATCCGTTCTCCGTTCAATGCGGCGGCGTGGCCATCGCCGCCGGTCCAGAGCTTGTCCAACTCAGGCTGGTAGATCGCGCCGAGGATGACGTCAGGGTCCACGTCAACAGCAGAAGCATCTTGGTCGCGCTTCAACGCGATCGCCGAGCACCAGTACGTGGAACCATGGAGGAAATTGTAGGTACCGTCCACGGGATCGATCACCCAGGTCCGTCCGCTGCTCCCGGCCACCGAACTGCCTTCCTCGCCCCGGATCCCGTCATCGGGCCGGCAGCGCCGGAGTTGTTCGAGCACGTAGGCTTCGGCTGCCCGGTCCGCGGCAGTGACGACGTCGGACACCGATGTCTTCCGTTCGCCTTGCAATCCGCCCATGCGCATGAGCAGCGCAAGTTGCCCGGCTTCCCGGACGAGGGCAGCGGCCAGCTCGTAATCATTGAGCGAAGGATCAAGTTCTATGGCGGAATGCCTGCCTGTGGTCATGTTTCCAGCTTAAGTGCCGGGATAATGGATGGCATGGCCAAGACTCGCGCCCAGCGCATCAAGAAGCACGGCGCGAATGCCGTTGTCCCGGAGCACTCATCGCCCTCGGTGGTGAATCCCACTACGCAGCGTTCGCCCGAGAAGGCCGCGAGCAACGCGAAGCTCGTGGTGGTCGCCGGCATCGTGGCGAGTGTTCTGCTCTTCTGGTATGTGCACCTTTTGACGCTGAACCAGATGACCCAGCTGTCCGGCGGCCTGGCCATGCCTGATTCCCTCATCGGCGGATTCTCGACCGACTACGTCCAGCACCTCCACAGCGCCATGAACGACGACGCCCGTGGCCAGCTCAGCTTCATCCACAAGACCGCCGGCACGCTGTTTCCGCTGATCTTCGCATTCACCTGGATACTGCTGATCGGTACAAACGTGGCTGGCCGGGCGGTGCGTTGGGCTCTATGGGCAGCCCCCTTGCTGTTCGCGGTGGTCCGTTTGTGGGGCAACATCGCCATAGACACCACGCTGGCGTCTCCAGTGCCCGACGGCGGTCAGGTGGCTTTGGCGTCGACGCTCACCGTGGTGGGCTGGGTGCTGTTCCTGGCGAGCGTGGTTGTTGGCGTGGTGGCCGCAGTGCTGGGCCGGCAGCGGTCAAAGCGCGCCTGAGAAGCTTGCGCTCCCGGCGCTATTGCCGATCCGCGCTGTTCCCGGTTTCGACCATTTCCCGCGCTTGGAGGGCGCGCTGGTGTGCCCCGGCTTTGTCGAAGCGGTCCGCTGCCTCCAGGAGGCTTTCAGCGGCTGCTTGCTTGTTTCCGGTTTCGGCTTGCGCCCGCCCGAGGAGGAGGAAGACTTCGCCGGCGATTTGCGGGGGCAACTGGTCGGCGCGGTCCTTGATCTCGCCGAGCAATTCAATCGCCTCGCCCGCCTCCCCGGCGAGATAGTTCCAATGTGCGCGGTTGAGGCGGAGGAGGATGATGTCTTCCTCGCTTCCGCCCACGACGTCGGTGGCAAGTTCGGCGCGTTCAATGCACCTGAGGGTCGCGGCATCCGCGACTTCGGCGGCTAGCCTCATCGCGGCGGAGGCTTTGTTGAACTTGGCCCAGACGTCGAGGTTCCGGGAAGGGGAGAAAGTTTCCGCGGCGAGCTCGTGGTAGTGCAGTCCGTCGTCTATCCTGTCGCAAAGGAAGGCCACATTGCCGATCACCCAGTAGGCCTTTCCAGCCAATTGGTCATCGGTTTCGTCGGAGATCCGCTCGGACAGGGACAGGCATTCTGCCCAGGCTTCATCGAGCTTCCCGGATTCGCCATAAGCGGCAATCAGGGCTTGGCGTGCGTGCACGTCGATTTCCATGTCCGCGTCGTCGTCCACGAGCCCGACGGCCGACGCCGCGGTGGAAGCCGCCTTCTCGAGGAGCCCTTCGCCGCGGAGCGAGTTCGCCATGAGGATGAGCGCACGGGCACGGTGCTGTACTGAGGTCGCCGCGAGGGGAGCCTCCGAGAGCGACTTTGCCAGCTTCGCGCTCTCACTGAACTCGCCGGCGTCGAGAAGGTTTTCCGCTTGCAGGAACGTCATGTTCCACCAGCCGGCGGAGTCGCCCTCGTCGAGGGCAATGTCCGCGGCCGAGCGCGCGCCGTCGGCGGCTTTGGCGAAGTCATGGCTCGCGCGATGACCCCTCGCCTCAAGTTCCGCGGCAGCGTATGACGGCGCGACCTTCTTTTCTCGCATAGCTCCATTATGTCCCGGCACTGCCCGGTTCCCGGCCAGAGGCAATGCATCGCAGCGAATACCCGACGATTAGCACGGAATTTGTCCCAGTTGACAAACCGTTAGTGACACGGCGTGTCGTTGATTCTATAATTGGCATGTTTCACTCCATTCACTCCAGTCGCATCAGTAACTCATATCAGGAGCATTCCGTATGAAAAGAACCATCGCCGCACTCCTTGCGGCCGCAGCCATCTTGATTGGCGGGATTTCCAGCTCGGCAGCCGTTTCCGCCAGCAGCGAGAACCCTTCGCAGGATTCGTCCGTAGCAACCGGTTGGTGGCCTAACTTCTCCACCACCGTTTCGGTAGCAACCGGTTGGTGGCCTAACTTCTCCAGCACTTCCTCGGACGCGACGGGCTGGTGGCCGAACGCCACTATCAAGAGCGACCCCGCCGCAACGGGCTGGTGGCCGAATGCCACCGTCACGAGCAACCCGCTCGCGACCGGCTGGTGGCCGAACGCCACCACTAAGAGCACCCCGACCAACTAGCATCAGCTAAAGCGTCATACGGAAGGGCACCTCACCGCAGTGAGGTGCCCTTCCGCGTCCGTACGACGGCGGTGTGCTCCGGGGCGGCGCGCACGACGGCGGAGCTCCGGAAACGCTTAGGAGCCCGCCAGGAGTTCGGCGAACTTGTCGGGAGCCATGGGCCGCCCGAAGTAGTAACCTTGGCCGCTGGCACAGCCGAGGCGGGCAAGCTCGGCGGCTTGCTCCGCGGTCTCGATTCCCTCTGCGACCGCTTGCATTCCACACGCATGGATAAGCTGCAGGACGGCGGCAACAAAGTCGCGTTCTTTGTCGTTCGAGCCCAAACCTTGGATGAGTGAACGGTCGATCTTGACCACGTTGACGGGCAGGTTGCGCAAATAGCTGATGGACGAATAACCGGTACCGAAATCGTCGATCTCCAGGCGGATACCCAAGCGCCGCAGTCCAGTCAGCGAGTATTTGTCAATGTCGCTGCCGTTCACGGCCATGGATTCCGTCAGTTCGATGACCAGTTTGGAAGCTTCCACCCCGGTTTCGGCCAGCACTTCCCTGACATGCTCGATCAATTCGAGGCTTTGTAATTCCGTGGTCGAGATATTGACCCGCATGCTGAAATCGCCCGTGACGCCAGGCTGCTCCTGCCATTCGCGCAATTGCCGCATCGCCTGCCGCAATACCCAATAGCCGAGATCAATGATGATGCCGGTTTCCTCGGCCAGCGGTATGAATTGGTCCGGCATGAGCAGCCCACGCTCGGGATGGTTCCAGCGCACCAAAGCCTCCGCGCCTTCGATTCGCCCCGAGCTCAACTCCACAACCGGCTGAAAATACAGCACCAGCTGATCCGTGCGTATCGCCTCGCGCAATTCCGTGATCATGAGGCCCTGCAGCCGCCGGGCGTAGAGCAGCGCCGGTTCGAAGACCCGGACGCTGCTACGTTGCTCGGCCTTCGCGGCGTACATGGCCGTGTCAGCTTCCATCACGACGTCGTCCACAGTCTGGCCGGGTTGGCCGACAGTGAGGCCGATGCTGGTTCCGCAAATGATGCGCACTTCGCCGATGTCGATGCTTTCGCCCACCGCGCGCAGGATCCGTTTGGCCACTCCCCGTGCGTGGGCCGCCGTGGATTTAGGCAGCATGACGGCAAACTCGTCGCCGCCGAGCCTGGCGACGGTGTCGCCGTCGCGGACCGCCGCGAGAAGTCGCTGCGCGGTGACCTGCAGGACCGTGTCGCCCGCTCCATGGCCCAAGGTGTCATTGATCCCCTTGAACGAGTTCAAATCCATGACCAACAAAGCGGGAGGAAGCTCCCCGCGCTCGGACTCCGTGAGCTCGTAGCTGAGTGCGCGGTTGAGGGCGGTGCGGTTGGCCAGTTGCGTGAGGGGATCGGTGAGCGCCATTCGCTCCAGCTCGATCTGGGCCTCGCGGAGCATCGCGGTACGGCTTTCCACCCGCTCTTCGAGCTCCTGGTAAATGGCCTGGAGATCGTCCGCCATGAGGTTGATGCCCGTGATGACGGCGGCGACTTCGTCCCGTGGACCGGAGACGGGGATCCTGGTGCTGAGGTCACCGTCGGCGATTCGGACCACGCCTTCGACGAGGGCAAGGAGGCGCGGATCCTGCGTTTCAGGATTCACCATCGTGTTCCTTCAGCCACTCACGGGCCTCCGCTTCGGAGGTGAAGAATTGCGCGGGCAAGGACTCGGGCTTCGCGCGAAGCAAGAAGTGCGCGATCACGCGGTCCACGGGGCTCTCCCCCAGCAAGGCGCACGCCGAAATGGCGAGGGGATTCCCGTAGGATGCCCGCGCATCGGTGGTGATGGCGAGCACGCCGGTCACGGTCAGCAGAAGGGGGACCTTCCGCCCGGCCGAGAATTCGCGAACGGCCGAAGCCGCTGCCTTGGCTTCATGGGACCTGACAACCGCGTTGACCGGGAGCGTGACCTCAACGATCCCGTCGTCGCCGAAATGGACGGCAATCGGAGCGGGCGTCGCCGCACCCGGCACCACGCTGGCAACCGGCGGAGCCGTAACGCCCGGCGGAAGCGCCGCGCCCGGCAGAACAAGCTGATGAGTCATGGGTCCTATGTTCTGCTGTGTCGATCAATCTTCTGTCTGCCTGGCTGCATGGAACCCTCAGCCCGGCGCTTTCCCGCAAGTGCACTCATGATAATCCAAACACGCCCACTCGTTAACAAGGGGGGGTTTCGCCCGAAGATTCAGCGAACTTGGAAGCGGGCAGCCCGCCGGACGTCCCGCACCCTTTGGGCGATGACCAGGCCCGCGGCGCTGAATCCGATGGTCAACGGGTACGCCATCAGCCGCTCCAGGGTTCCGGGCTCCGGGATCGCCATCCGGGTCAGGCCGCCGGCCACGAGGGCGACGAAGGACACCGATCCGCAAACGAGGATGAACCAACTCACCGTGGTATGTGGCAGCCAGAGCACTCCAAGGACCAACAAGGCGAACGCGCCGCCGATGAAGAACATCAGTGCTCCCGTGAGGTGCAATGGAGATCCGAGGTCCTCCGGCACAAGGCCCACAATGACGGTTCCGAGCCCGGATATTGCCGTAACGATACGGATCACGACGGCGGCGGACCAGGACCTGCGGTAGGCGGCCCCTGGCTGGATCCGCACACCGGGACGGGCCGCGATGCTCAGGAGCGTCGAAGTCAGCAGGAGCGCACCGAACAGCATCCCGAGCCCCTGCACCACGAACGACGCGTCCATGAGCAAGTGCAATGGCGAACAGACGTCGCGGTGCTCGTAGATACCGCACTTAAGGGCACCGAGGTCGCTGATGAAGCCCGTCCGCCGGCTGTACGGTTCCGGCCCGCCCCAGGCATCGATCACCGCCGATTCGGCCACGAAGTACTGCACCACGCTCAGGTGGGCCCAGCTGCCGATGGCCGATCGGGTCGAGGCCAGGTCCGGGACGTAGTCTCCGCGCGCTGCCGGTACCGTGATCTGGTCTCTCATGGCCGCCAGCCTACGGCAGGCCCTCGGAGCCGTGGTGTCGGTGGTCGAGCCGCGTCGCCGCAGCTTGTATGCTTGTATGCGTGTCCGGACGGCGGCTCTTCGGAAACTCCTCCCCGGCACAGGCCCTCGTAGCTCAGTGGATAGAGCACGGCTCTCCTAAAGCCGGTGTCGTTGGTTCGATTCCAATCGAGGGCACTTGAAAGACCAGTCGCGCGAATCGCTCCCGGCGCCGGACCTTCGCGCCTATCTGCTCGGCGAATGGAGCATTCACCGGTCCCTTTGGGACCGCGCCGGCGGCACCCGCGGAACCTTTACCGGCGTCGTGCGTTACTCGGAAACCCCCGACGGCGGCCTCCTCCTGCGCGAAGACGGAACCATGAGCTGGCCAACCCACACCGGACCGGCTTTCCGCGAGTACCTCCTGCGGCCCTCGGACTCGCCGGCAGCGATGGATGTCTATTTTCCCGACGGGAAGCCCTTCCATCGGATGAGCTTCGTCGAGCACGCCAACGAGGACACGCATTGGTGCGCGCCCGACGACTACAAAGTCAACTACTCCTGGGCCGGGCCGGATGAATTCAACTACGCCTGGGACGTCCGGGGACCCGCCAAGGACCTGCTGCTGGAATCCCGGCTGAGGAGGATGCAATGACCCAGGAACACCCGGCCAAGGACCTGATCGTCGTCAGCGCCGTCTGCGTCTACGACCGCTCCGGACGGCTCTTGACCGTGCGCAAGCGCGGCACGGACAAGTTCATGCATCCGGGCGGCAAGCCCGAACCGGGCGAAACTGCAGCCCAGGCGGCGTCCAGGGAGCTGTTCGAGGAGGTCGGCATCGTCATCGGGCCGGATGCTTTGGAACTCCTGGGAACATGGCTCGCGGTTGCCGCCAACGAGGCCGCCACGGACATCGAAGCCACGGTCTTCACTGCTCCGGGAACCTGGGAGGCCCGTCCTTCGGCCGAAATCGCCGAGATCCGCTGGCTGGACCTTGAAGCGGAGCTCCCGGACGATCTTGCCCCGCTCCTGACAGACCACGTGCTCCCCCTGCTCAGTCAAAAGTAGCGCCGTACAAAAGCAGCGCCGGTCAAAAGAGGAGCCGGTCCGGGAAACGAGGGCCGGAATTCCCACCTTTCCCACCAGAACCATGGAGCTTTTGCCCTGAGGGTGGCAAAGTTTGTTTGTAGGTTAATTGAGGTCTCTGCATAGACAGGTCCAACTGGGGGATCCGTATGCAATCCATGGGCGAGCGCCGGGCCGGTCCGGCGGTCGGGACGCGCAGGCAAGTGCTGCGAAGGCCTGCCCTCGGGTGGCTGGCGGCCCTGAGTTTCATTGCCGTCGCCTTCCTCACCGTGGCCTTGGGCATGAACAGCGGATCGCCTGCCGCACAATCCGCAGGGGACCTCGTCATCCTCGCGTCCGCACTCATAGCATCAGCCAGTTGCGCCCAAGCCGCCCGCCGCGAGGACGATAACTCCCGGGCATGGTGGTTCATGGCCACGGCGACCCTCATGTGGGCTGCCGGCCAGGCGATCTGGACCTTCTTCGGCTTGAGCAGGAACCACAGCTACCCCTACCCCTCGCTGGCCGACGCCGCCTTCGTGGGTTGCGCCATCCCGGCCGCTATCGGCGTCTACTTGTTCCCCCGGCCGCGGGTGTCCAAGGTGGCCTTCGTTCGGGTGATCCTGGATGCGGCTGTGATCGCTTCAGCGGTGCTGTTCATGAGCTGGGCCACCGTGCTCGGCTCCATGTACAAGGCCGAAGATACGGACATCCTCGCCCATCTCACGGGCCTTGCCTATCCCGTGGTCGACGTCGTCATGGTCTCCATTGTCCTGGTGCTGACCATGCGGCGGGCTCCCGGCGAACGGCTGCGGTGGGTGTGCCTCGGTGGCGGGCTGCTCGTCCTGGCAATCACGGACAGCACCTATGTAAAACTAACCGCCGACGGCGTCACCGGACTCACCGGGACCCCTCTCGCCGCGGGTTGGATCATCGCGTTCCTCCTTGTCGCCTTGGCCCCGATGGTCCCCTACTTGACGCGGGACAGGCCGGACCGGCGACTCTACACCCTCGCTCTTGAACTGCTGCCATACGTTCCGGTCGTCGGCATGGTCATGGTTGCCCCCATCCGGACCGGCCGACCGGGCGATCCTTTCCTCCAAGGTGTGGGAATCACTGTGCTGGCCCTGGCCGTGACTCGCCAGGTACTCATCATCCTGGAGAACATCAACCTCACGCGGGACCTCGAGTCGAAAGTGGCCCAGCGGACCGCGGAGCTCGAAGGGCTCGGCGCGATCGTCAATTCCTCCGCCGACGCGATTGTGGGCAAGACCCTCGATGGAGTCATCACCAGTTGGAATCCGGGCGCCGAAAGAATTTACGGCTACAGTGCAGCCGAGGCGATTGGCCGGCATGTCTCCTTCATCATTCCCGAGGAACTGCATGGGGAGGAAGAACGCCTCCTCGCCATCATCAGGACCGGCGGGGAAACCCACAGCTACGAAACCAAGCGCGTCCGAATCGACGGCTCGATCGTTCCCGTCTCGCTGACGATGTCCCCGATCCGCGGCAGCGGCGGAACCCACGGAATCGCGACCATTGGCCAGGACATTACCGAACGCAAAATCGCGCAGGCAGAACTGGTCACCGCCCGGGAGGCGGCAGAGGAATCAAGCCGGTTGAAGTCGGAATTCCTGGCAACGATGAGCCACGAGATCCGCACCCCGATGAACGGCGTGATCGGGTTGACCGGCTTGCTCCTGGGTACCCCGTTGGACGAGACCCAGCGCCACTACGCGGAGGGAGTCAGGGGCGCGGGCGAAGCCTTGCTGACCTTGATCAACGACATCCTCGATTTTTCGAAACTCGAGGCCGGCAAGGTGGACCTCGATCCCCGCCCCTTCGATCCGCGGACGCTGGTGGAAGAGCTCGCGGCGCTCATGGCCGAAGCCGCGCAAGCCAAGGGCCTGGAACTTATTGCGTATTGCCGCCCGGAAGTTCCTGCGATGCTCGTTGGAGACTCCGGACGCATCCGCCAAATCCTGCTCAACCTGGCTTCGAACGCCGTGAAGTTCACCCCAGCCGGCGAAGTGGTCATCAGCGCCAAGGTCGTGGAGCGGGATACCGAAAATGTGCGGGTCCGCTTCGAGGTCCGCGATACCGGCATTGGAATCGACGCCGCCGACCATTTCAGGCTCTTCGAGTCGTTCGCCCAAGCCGACGCCTCCACTACCCGGCGCTACGGCGGGACCGGCCTTGGCTTGGCGATCTCGCGGAAGCTCACCGAGGTCATGGGCGGCGAGATCGGCGTCGAGAGCTCGCTGGGAGGCGGCAGCATTTTCTGGACTGCCCTGCCGCTCGCGGTGTCGAGCCCGGCCCCGGCTCCGCCGTCGATCGGGCAGGACCACTTGTCCGGCCGCCGGGTCCTCGTAGTGGACGACAACGCAAGCAACCGCCTCGTACTTGAAGCGCAACTGGCCGGATGGCAGCTGATCCCCGAAGCCGTGGGCGATGCCCGCCAAGCGCTGGAGCGATGCCGGGAGGAGCACAACGCCGGACACCCCTTCGACATCGCCGTCCTCGATATGTGCATGCCCGGCATGGACGGGCTGGAGCTGGCACGGCAATTGAGCGCGGACACCGCTTTGCGATCCACGCGGATCATCATGCTGACCTCCACCATGAACGTGAACAAAGCCGAACTCACCGCCGCCGGCGTCCAGGAATGGTTGACCAAGCCGGTTCGGAGTTCCGAATTCTACGACCGCCTCATGCGGCTCGTGGCAAGCCGTCCGGCGACCGCCGCTGCGCATGTGTCCCCGCAGCCGGCATATCCGCTTCCGGTGGGTCCAGGCCGGCCATCGCGCGGGCTCGTCCTGGTAGTGGAAGACAATGAAGTGAACCAACTCGTGGCGCGGAGCATGGTGGAGAAGCTGGGGTTCAACGTGGACGTGGTGGCTGACGGCGAACAAGCACTCGCGGCCACGGCATCCACCCGCTACGCGGCCGTCCTGATGGATTGCCATATGCCGGTCATGGACGGCTTCGAGGCCACCAGGGCCATCAGGGCACGGCTGGACGGGGGGCGGCGGCTCCCGGTCATCGCGATGACGGCAGGTGTGTTGGACGAGGACCGCGAAAGGTGCCGAGCCGCCGGCATGGACGACTACCTCGCCAAACCAGTCGACATGGGCAAACTTGAACAACTCTTGGACCGATGGGTCCCTAAGCATTCCCTGGGGGAACCTGCCGGCCCCGCACTGGACCCGGCGCGGCTGGATGTCCTGAGGGACCTCGGACCGGCGGACGGCTTGGGTTTGTTGCCGGCAGCCGCACAGGCCTTCCGCCAGTGTGTCCAACCCAGCCTGGATGCCCTCCACCAAGCCGTTGCCAACGGCTCCGGGGAGGAAATCAAGCAAGCGGCCCACAAGTTGAAAGGTTCATCGGCAAACATCGGAGCCAACCGTGCAGCGAAGCTGTGCGAGGACATCGAGCGCGGCGCCTCAGCCCCGGCCGCCGTCGACCCCTCGCTCCTGGCCAGGCTGGACGCTGAACTCGTCCTCGTCGACCACGCCCTGGACAGGGCACTTTCGGTTGCCTCGTGAAGGTTCTTGTGGCGGACGACGATCTCGGCTCCCGGCTGGTCGCGAAAGCCGCAGTCGAACAGTCGGGGCACGAATGCATCGTGGCCGCTGACGGCACGTCCGCATGGGAACTCTATAGGCAACACCGGCCTGAAGTGGTGGTCACGGACCTCATGATGCCCGGAATCGACGGCCTGGACCTGTGCCGGTCGATCCGCGACGCTGAAGACTACGCCTACACCTACCTGGTCCTCGTGACATCAAAGGATTCGCACGCGGACGTGATCGCAGGGATGGAAGCCGGCGCAGACGACTACGTGACCAAGCCCCTTGACCCGTTCACCCTCCATACCCGGCTCCTCGTGGCAAAGCGGGTGACGTCCTTGCATTCGGACCTTGCCCGCTATCGTGAGGCACTCGCAGAGCAAGCCCGTACCGATCCCCTGACCAAGCTCTACAACCGGCTGAAGCTCGCCGAGGACCTCGAACAATTGCACCAGCGGAGCGCCCGCTATGAAACTGACTATTGCCTGGCCATTTGCGACGTCGACAATTTCAAGAGCTACAACGATATTTACGGGCACCAGGCGGGAGATGCGGCGCTCCAGGCGGTGGCCGCCTCGCTCGCTGGCGGGGGACGCAAGAGCGACGGGATCTACCGCTTCGGCGGCGAAGAATTTCTGCTCCTGCTTCCCGGCCAAAGGCTAACTGGAGCTGAAACCCGGCTCTTGCGCGCCCTCGAGTCGATTCGTGCCCTTAACATCGCGCATTCCGGCAACCCCTCAGGCACCCTGACGGTCTGCGCCGGGATCTCGGCCTACGTCCCGGGCCATCGCGTCAGTAGCGAAAGGCTCCTGAAGGAAGCGGACATGGCGTTGTACGCGGCCAAGAACTCCGGCCGGAACCGTGTTGAAATCGCGCCGGAGGTCCGCCACGTCATCCGCAGCTGAACGCCGCAGCTGACGGCGGGCGCTGGCGCCGGCGCCCTGCCCCTGGCGCCGTTACAGCTCAGGAACAGCTTCCCGTGCCACGGCCGCGGCCTCGGCAAACTGGGTGTTGTAGAGCTCGGCGTAACGGCCATCCGCGGCAAGGAGTTCGGCATGAGTTCCGCGTTCGATGATCGAGCCGTCTTCCACCACGAGGATGACGTCCGCGGCACGGATCGTGGAGAGCCGGTGGGCAATCACGACGGCGGTACGCCCCTCGAGCGCCTCGCCAAGGGCCGCCTGGACGGCGGCTTCGCTCGTGGAATCGAGGGCGGCCGTGGCTTCATCGAGGATGACCACCCTCGGCTGGGCAATGAGCAAGCGGGCGATCGTGAGGCGCTGGCGCTCGCCGCCGGAGAGCCGGTAGCCGCGCTCCCCCACCACCGTCTCCAGTCCGTCCGGCAAGGAACGGACCATGGCCTCGAGCCGCGCACGCCGAAGCACGTCCCACATTTCCTCGTCGCTCGCTCCCGGGCTCGCGAGCCGCAGGTTGGAGGCGATGCTCTCGTGGAATAGGTGCCCGTCCTGGGTAACCATGCCAAGCGTGGTGCGCAACGAGTCGAAAGTCGCGTCCCGGATGTCCAGGCCGGTCCCCGGGCCATGCCCGCCGAGACGTACCGCGCCGGAATCGACGTCGTAGAGCCGGGAAAGCAACTGGGCCACCGTCGACTTGCCGGCGCCGGACGAACCGACCAGCGCCACCGTCTGGCCGGGCTCTACCCTGAAGCTGATGCCGTGCAGGACCTCCTCGCCACCACGGGTGTCCAAAGTGGCAACGTCCTCGAGGGACGCGAGCGAAACCTTATCCGCGGACGGGTAACCGAATCGGACGTCGTCGAACTCCACGGCGACAGGCCCGGAAGCCACTGCAACGGCGTCGGGCTTTTCCTGGATGAGCGGCTCGAGGTCCAGGATCTCGAAAACCCGCTCGAAGCTGACCAGGGCACTCATGATCTCGATGCGCGCGTTGGACAGCGCGGTGAGCGGAGCGTACAGGCGGGTCAGGAGCAGCGCCAGCACGACGACGTCGCCCGCTGCCAGTTGCCCGCCGAGCGCAAGCCAGCCGCCCAAGCCATAAACGAGCGCGAGAGCGAGGGCCGAGACCAAGGTGAGTGCGGTGATGAAGGTGAATTGCAGCATCGCCGTGCGGACGCCGATGTCCCGGACACGGCCGGCGCGCAGGGCGAACTCGGCGGACTCTTCGTCCGGGCGGCCGAACAACTTGACCAAGGTGGCGCCCGGCGCCGAGAAGCGTTCCGTCATCTGGGTTCCCATTGCGGCGTTGTGGGTGGCCGCCTCGCGCCGCAGGTCCGCGAGCCTCGAACCCATCCGCCGGGCCGGGATGAGGAAGACCGGAAGCAAGACCATGGCCACCACCGTGACCAGCCACGACGTATTCAGCATGACAAAGAGCGTGAGGACCAACGACACGAAGTTGCTCACCACGCCGGAAAGCGTGCCGGCGAACGCCGACTGGGCACCGATGACGTCGTTGTTCAGCCTGCTGACCAGGGCGCCGGTGCGGGTCCGGGTGAAGAACGCGATGGGCATGCGCTGCACATGGTCGAAAACCCGCGTGCGCAAGTCGACGATCACGCCTTCACCGATCACCGACGACAACCAGCGGGTCAGCAGTCCCAGCCCGGCGTCGGCAACCGCGACCGCCGCAATGAGCCCGGCGAGGCCGATCACGATGCCGGCCGCGGAATGGGCGATGATCGCGTCCACCACCCGGCCGGCAAGGACAGGCGTGGCAACCGCGAGGAACGCGCCCATGATGGAAGTAACCACGAACGCGATCAGCTTGTTGCGGTACGGCTTGGCAAAAGCCAAGACGCGCTTGATGGTTTCCCGGGAGAACGGCTGGGAGCCGCTCTTGGCACGGCTGATGTTGTAAAGCGAACGCCAAGCGACGCCATCCATGCTCATGGCTGGTGATTCCCCATTCCGGAAGTGTGGTGCAGTTCTGTTACGGTGCCGTCCTCAAGGTTCCATCGGGAATCGAGGCGGACGTTTTCGAGCAGGCGGCGGTCATGCGTGACCAGCAAGAGGGCGCCGTCGTAACTGTCCAAGGCGTCCTCAAGCTGCTCGATTGCCGGCAGGTCGAGGTGGTTGGTGGGTTCGTCGAGGACCAGAAGGTTGACCCCGCGGGCCTGGAGCAGGGCAAGGGCGGCGCGCGTGCGCTCGCCCGGGGACAACGAGTCGACAGTCCGGGAGGTGTGGTCCGCTTTGAGGCCGAACTTGGCAAGGAGCGTGCGGACATCCGCGGAACTCCAGTCAATCAAAACGGCTTCGACGGCGTCCGCCAACGGAAGGTGCCCCGCCAGGAGTCCCCGCGCTTGGTCCACTTCGCCGATCGCGACCGACACTCCCATTGAAGCCTCGCCGGCGTCGGGCTTTTGCGTCCCCAGCAGCAGGCGCAGGAGGGTGGACTTTCCTGCTCCGTTCGGACCGGTAATTCCGATCCGCTCCCCCGCGTTGAGTTGCAGGTTGACCGGCCCCAGGGTGAAATCGCCTTGGCGTGCGACGACGTCCCGCAAGGTTGCGACGACGGAACTCGACCGGGGAGCCTGGCCGATGCTGAACTGCAACTGCCACTCTTTGCGCGGCTCCTCGACCTCTTCGAGGCGGGCGATGCGCGATTCCATCTGCCGGACCTTCTGGGCCTGCTTTTCGGAGGACTCGGTGCTCGCTGCCCGGCGGATCTTGTCGTTGTCCGGGTTTTTCCTCATGGCGTTGCGGACGCCCTGCGAGCTCCATTCACGTTGGGTCCGCGCACGGGCAACGAGGTCGGCCTTGGTGCTGGCGAATTCTTCGTAGCGTTCGCGCGCATGGCGCTTTGCCACGGCGCGTTCTTCGAGGAAGGAATCGTAGCCGCCGTCGTAGACTGCGACGCTGTTCTGCGCAAGGTCCAGTTCAAGCACTTTGGTGACGCAACGAGCCAGGAATTCGCGGTCGTGGGAGACCAGCACCGCACCGCCGCGCAGGCCTTGGACGAAGGACTCAAGCCGTGCCAGTCCGTCCAGGTCGAGGTCGTTCGTGGGTTCGTCGAGGAGGACGACGTCGAAGCGGCTCAGGAGCAACGCGGCCAAAGCCACCCTCGCAGCCTGGCCACCGGAGAGTCCCGTCATGAGGGCTTCGGGTCCGGCGTCGAGCCCGAGTTCCGCCAGGACGGCAGGGATCCTGTCCTCAAGGTCGGCGGCTCCGGAGGCCATCCACCGGTCGAATGCGAACGAGTAGGCGTCGTCTGCGCCAGGCGCGCCTGAAGCGAGCCCTTCCGCGCTTTCTTCCATGTCGGCAGTCGCTTGGGCGCATCCTGTACGGCGGGTGATGTAGGCGGCGACCGTTTCGCCCGGGGTGCGTTCGTGTTCCTGGGGCAACCAGCCCACGAAAGCATCGCTGGGCGCGAGGGTGACCGTTCCGCCTTGCGGACGGTCGGCTCCGGCGAGGATCCGCAGGAGGGTGGATTTTCCGGCACCATTGGCGCCGACGACGCCCACCACATCGCCGGGGGCAACGGTGAGGGACAGTTTGGAAAACAAAGTGCGGTGACCGTGGCCGCCGGAGAGTTCTTTGGCGACAAGCGTTGCAGTCATTAGTCAATCCTCTCACTGCCCGCCTGGCGGGCGGGCATGGAAGAACCCGCTGGTCCGGACTTGGGGGGTGTGCGGACCAGCGGGTTCGAGAATCAAGCATAATTCAATGTGCGCTGATCGTAAAATTACAGTGCGAAAGAAGCCGTCCAGCAGAAAGTGGTTCATGTCCCTTCCTTCCAAGGCGTTCCAACACTGGTTGCACGGGATCGCACCGAACACCAGCACGGCCGACGTCTGCCGTTCCTCGGGAGTGAAGCGCACCACACTCGCCCAGCAGTTGGTTCGCGGCAAGGTGGCTGAGTCGTCGTTGGTCAGCATCAGCCGGGCCTTTGACGTGAATCCCTTCGATGCGCTGGCGCAATTCGAGGCGTATGCCGCGCTCCGCGGGACGCCGGTGCCGCCGACGGACGCCGAACTCGTCAGCCAGGTCTCAACGATGGACATGCTCCGCGCCGTCGTGGACCGCTCGGAGCACCCCGACGGGCCCCGGACGCTGGACTTGGCCGGCACGCCGCACCCGGGTTCCGTCCGGAACTGGGTGGACGCGATCGACGACGGCGACTTGCGGCACCGGGTCAGTGACGCCGTCGGGATCGCCCCACAGAACTTTTCCGCCTATTTGACGTCCAACCGGCTGCCTCCCGAGCTTGCCTTGGCGACGTCGCGGGAGGCTGGCGTCGGACCGGCCGGCGGCCTCGTGGCGAGCGGGCTCGTAACGGAAGCCGAGGCAGGTTGGCCCTCCGGTGCACGCTTGGACGCCTTGAACCGGCTGAGCGATGGCGAACTGGCCCTTCTGGCCGGCGAACGACTTCAGGCCTTCGGAAAGAGCCTCCGCCGCCAGGAACATGAGCTCGACCGAACCCAGCGGATCTGGGACAACCTCGCATGACCAATGTCCTTGCGTGGGCCACGTTTGGTGTTTGCGTGGCCCTGACCGGTATCCGGATTCCCAGCGCCTTGCGTGGCGAAAACCGGATGATGTTCGTTTTGTTCGCACTCATTTCCCTTGACATCCTGCTCAGCCTTGAGGTCCCGTATGAGTTCCTGGACGGGCTCATGGGCGGCTTCAATGTGTGCAACCTCCTGCTCCGCTTCCTGCTCTATGGGACTTTCCTCCTCATGGGCATCAAAGTGGCCCGGGCCTTCGGTTCAAGAGGCGGGGAACGTGCCGTTCGGGGGCCGTGGGGAATTGCGGTCCTGGCGATCACGGCGGTCCTGACGGCCGTCTTTTTCTTCTCGATGGATACCTCCGGATCCACCGTTGGCTTGGAAGACCTGGATCCGGAACCGGCCCTTGACCTGTACTCCGCTTTCGGCCGGGCTTATCCGGGCTATGTCTCCGCGTGCCTCATTCCCGCCATTTGGCGATCAGTCCGGAGCTCCGGCCCGGCGCTCCTGCGGGCCGCCTCGGGGATGCTGCTCGCGGGGCTCGCCTTGTTGATCGTTTCGCAGGTCTTTCCGCTCATTCCGGATTCGAATACGTGGTTGCGGCCGCTCATCAACTACTCGGCTGCCTTGGCGAGCGCCCTCGGTTTGGGCGGAATCTGGTTGTCCAAGACCATTGCGCGCCGGACTATCCACACGATACCTTCAGATCAACGGTAAAAACATACCGCGTAACCTCTTTCGCAAATCCATTATATCGTGCCATAATAATGAATGTGTGAAGGAGACGCAGCCTGACGCTCGAATCAATGAACGGGTTTCAAGGGTCTGTGGCGCGTACCGGAGCGCATTTGGGGGGATGAGTGGTGGCGGGCTGTTGGGGACCGCCCCCACTCAGCCTTTTTAAGCAGTCATTTCCCCGCACGGTCATTTCCCGCACCGACTTCCCAGCCGCCTCATTTCTCAGAGCCTCATTTCTCAGAGCCTCATTTCTCAGAGCCTCATTTCTCAGCGGCTGAAGCGCAACGTCACCAACTGGAAGGGCCGAAGGGTCAACTCTGCCGCACCGTCTCCCGGCACGACGCCCGGAGCCTTGAGCGGGCGCTCCAGGAGATCGACTGCTTGCACGCCGCGGGTGGCGAAGTTGGCCGTAATGAGTCCTTCGGAACGTTCGCCCAGCGATTCGTAGAGCCGCACGATGACATCCCCTGAACCATCCTCGGCAAGTTTGACGGCCTCAATGACCAACGCCTGGTTGAAGACCGTGAATAGCGGTTCTGTCTGGTTCCCACCCATGACAATCCTCGGTGCGAGGTTGCGCCGATAGCCTTCTTCGACGGCGTCACCGATGCTCGCGCCAGGGCGGATGCCGAGTTCGAGGACGTGGACGCCGAGGTCGGCCTGCGGGTCCGGGAATTTGGGCGCACGCAGCAGGGAAACACGCACGTTGGTCGTAGTCCCGCCGTCCTCGCGGATGGCGCGCGTGACGTCATGCCCATAGCTTGAAGCGTTCGAAATCGCGACGCCGTATCCCGGCTCCCCTACGTGGATCCAACGGTGGGCGCAGATCTCGAACTTGGCGGCTTCCCAGGACGTGTTGGTGTGGGTTGCCCGGAACACGTGCCCGAACTGGGTTTCCGAGGCCGAACGGTCCGCGCGGACATCCAGTGGGAAGCCGATCTTCAGCAGCTTCTCGCGCTCTTGCCAATCCACGGTGGTGGAAATGCCGAGGGACTCGGAACCGGCCTCAAGCGAGATGCGCTGCGTGATGGTGGACGATCCCACCGTCCGTTCAACCACGACGACGGCGTCCCACCCGGCGCTCTCAAGCGTCACCGAACGAGCCTCGACTACCGAGACGACATTCCTGCGGTAGAACGCGTCAATGTCCCAGGCATCCCATTCGTTGGGAGTGTCCCGATGCAATTCAAGGTGGTTGCCGAACTGCCCGGGGGCAATCGCTTCGCGCCCGCTGGCATGGTCCAAGAGGGACGTCAGGAGTCCATTCGCATCTATCACGGCACGGATGATGCCGTTGTCCAGGACGTAACCACCGGCGCGTTCCGTGACAGCCACGGGGTTGTCCGCGCGGACGGGCTCGGCGATTGCCAAGGCCGGCACCCCGCTGCGCTCCTGCGGTGCCGCGTTGAGCAGGAAGGCAGTCTCCCCTTCGCCGAGTAGTGCCGACGCGGCCCCGGCGATGATGGCTTCCAAGTCGCGGGCTATCGCCGCGTAATTCCGTTCGGCATCCTGGTGGACCCACGCAATGGCGCTGCCCGGCAGGATGTCATGGAATTGCTGCAACAGCACGAGGCGCCACAGGCGCTTCAGCTCCTCCACGGGGTAGGTGAAGGAACCGCCCGAGCGCACTGACGCCGTCGAGCACCAAAGTTCGGCCTCCCGCAACAGGTGCTCCGAGCGGCGGTTGCCTTGCTTCGTGTTGGCTTGGCTCGTGTATGTTCCCCGGTGCAGTTCGAGGTACATCTCCCCAACCCACACTGGAAGATCGGGATATTCCGCTTCGGCCTGCGTGAAGAACTCTTTCGCGGTTCCCATGCGCACTTTCGGCGAGCCTTCGAGGTTGGCCGTGCGGCGCGCCGCGGCGACCATTTCGCGCGTAGGTCCGCCACCGCCGTCGCCATAGCCGAACGGCACAAGCGAAACGGTTCCCCGGCCATGCTCACGGTAGTTCCGCTGGGCGTGGGCGAGCTCGCGGCCGTGGAGCTCAGCGTTGTAGGTGTCCACGGGCGGGAAATGGGTGAAGAGCCGCGTGCCGTCAATGCCTTCCCAATTGAACGTGTGGTGCGGCATCCGGTTGACCTGGTTCCAGGAGATCTTCTGGGTAAGGAACCAGCGGGAGCCTGCGGCCTTGACGATCTGCGGAAGGGCGCCGGAGTATCCGAAGGAATCGGGGAGCCAGGCTTCCTGGCATTCGATCCCGAATTCCTCAAGGAAGAAGCTCTTGCCTTCCACGAATTGGCGGACCATGGCTTCGCCGCCTGGCATGTTCGTGTCCGATTCCACCCACATGCCGCCCACCGGCATGAACTGGCCGGCCTTTGCTTTCTCGCGGATCCGCACGAACAGTTCCGGATAGAACTCCTTCATCCACGCCAACTGCTGGGCCGAGGAACAGGAAAACACGAAATCCGGGTTCTCATCCATCAGTGACACCACGTTGGAGAAGGTCCGCGCGCACTTGCGGATGGTCTCGCGCACCGGCCACAACCAGGCAGAGTCGATGTGCGCGTGGCCCGTCGCGACCAGTTCGTGCGCCGACGCGTAGGCTGGACGGCCCAGGACTTCTGCAAGGGCTTCCCGGCCGGCCGCGGCAGTGCCCGCGACGTCGTCCGGGTCCATGATGTCCAGCATGCGTTCGAAAGCGCGGAGGATTTCGTGCCGCCGGGGAAGGTCGAACGGCAACTCGTGCATGAGCCCGCTGAGGGTCCAGACGTCCTGGTAGAGCTCCCAGACAACCTCGTTGAGTTCCGCGATGGCGATGAGGCCCAGGCGGTACCTGGGCTCGTCCCCGGAGGTCGCCTTGTCACCCAGGGGTGTTGCCGCGAACGTCCACCCCTGGGCAACGTCGGGATTGGCTGCCGCTTCGACATAGAAGTCCACGGAAAGGCCACCGCCGAGCAGCTTCAGGGGAACATGGCGGTTACGTGGAGAGATGGCTTTGATGATGGTGCCGTCCGCCCGCCACGCGATGCCCTCGCATTGGAATCCCGGAACGTCGTTGCTGAAACCGAGGTCGACGACGATTTCCACGGCTGTTCCTTCGGCAGCGCCCCAGCCTTCCGGAACCTCTCCGCGGAGGCGCAACCACTTGGTGCCCCACGCCTTACCCCATGCGGCGCCATGCTCCTGGGGTTCAAAGACCTGGTGGAGTGCGTCCGAGACGGGAACCGGCTCCCCGGGCGCATCCCAGCTGCTCAGTTCCAACGGCACGGCGCGGCCGTAGATGGCAGGGGCGATTCGCTCGCGGACGAAACGTTCGAGCCGCTTCTCGGTAATCAGGCGGTCGTCGTGCAATTCAAGTCCCCTTTGGCGCCGGGCTGGGTAGGGAGGCTTCCTTTACCGTCGCGGGCAGCCTAGCGAAGCGAGGTTACCGGCCGGTGGAAACAACGGTTCCAATCGATGGATAAAATCTACGTTGTTCCCGGTCAATAGCCAAGTGATCGACGACTATCCAAACAGGCATTAGAGCGTCGCCGGGACGCCCACCCTGTCACTGCCGGCGTACACGTTCAAACTGGTGCCCCGGCTGAATCCGACCAAGGTGAGGCCCGTGTCCTGGGCAAGTTCCACCGCGAGGCTCGACGGCGCACTGACTGCTGCGAGCACCGGAATTCCGGCGAGCGCGGCCTTTTGCACCAACTCGAAGGACGCCCTGCCCGAAACCTGCAAGACCGTCCCGCGGAGGGGCAGCAACCCTTCGCGCAGCGCCCAGCCCACTACTTTGTCCACGGCGTTGTGCCGTCCCACGTCCTCGCGCAGGCACAAAAGTTCGGGTTCGCCGTCGTCGTGCATCCGGAAGAGTCCCGCAGCGTGCACGCCGCCGGTCTTGTCGAAGACGGCCTGCGCTTCGCGAAGCCGGTCCGGAAGCGAAGCGAGGACCTCTACCGGGATAGCCAGAGGGTCATCCGCCGCGTTGAAGTGGGATGATTTGCGCACCGCCTCGATGGAGTCCGTGCCGCAAATCCCGCAGGAGCTGGACGTGTAGACGTTGCGTCCGATCTCGGGAAGGACGACGTCGGGCCGTAATTGCGCTTCAACCACGTTGAAGGTCTGGACGCCGTTTTCGTCTTCTCCCGCGCAGAAACGCAGCGAGATGAGCTGTTCGGCGTCCCAGATAACGCCCTCCGAGACGAGGAAACCCGCCACGAGGTCGAAATCGTCGCCCGGGGTGCGCATGGTCACAGAGAAGGACAGGTGGCCGAGGCGCACCTCAAGGGGTTCTTCGACTGCGAGGAAATCCTCGCGGAAACGCACCGGATGCTCGAGTGCCTGGGGAGAGCCGTCCAGGACGAAGCGATGAATTTTGCGGCGCTGCGTCACGCGTCCCATTTCAGGTACCTGCCTTCCCGCGGCTGCGGAACGCTTGGGGAGAAGCATGCGTGTTCATTCCACTATCATTGCAAGGCCTGAGCCCCGATTCCAGCCGTGTCCATCCAAGGACGCTCAGCCGCTCAGGGCACTCCAGTCGACGGGCCCGGAAGGAGCCTTGCGCGCCGTCCTTGTGGACGGCTTCTTTGCCTTGTCTTCCTTGGGCTGCGGCAGCGGCGGTCCCCAGGGTAGCGGGAAGGCCGGAACCAGTTCGCCCATCTGCACCCCGTGGGGCGGCACCACCATGACGCCGTCGGCGCTGGCCAGTCCGCGCATCATGCCGGAACCGGCATGCTGGGCGGGCGAGGCCAGGCCGTACACGAACCGGAATGGAAGCAACCGCGTGCGTCGAGGGTCGGCGTCGAGCGTGGCACCGCAAGGCACCTCGCCGACCTCGCCGAGTTTTCCGTGCCCGAGTGCGGCAAGCAGCGGCGCCCCGACCGTGAAAAGGACCATCATGGCGGCGAGCGGATTGCCCGGAAGGCCCAGGACAAATCGGCCGTCAGGCAGTTCGGCCAGGACCGCCGGGTGTCCCGGACGCATCGCGATGCCGTCGATCAGCAGCCGGCCTCCCAGTTCAGCCACCGCGCGCCGGAAGTGGTCCGTTCCGGATTTACCAGTACCGCCCGTGGTGATAACGACGTCGGCGGGTGGCGTTTCGGCTGTCGGCTCGCCTTCGTCAAGGCCCGCGAGCCATTCCTCGTAGGAGTCCCCCACCTTGACCTGTCCGCCGCGGATCCCGCCAAGGAGTTCGACGACGGCGCCCAGTTGGGGCCCGTAGGTGTCGCGCACGCGGCCGGGGGCCGGGACGCCCGAGGTCACCACTTCGGATCCGGTCAAAAGGAGCTTGACGACCGGCTTGCCGAGGACTTCGAGCTCGTCCCGTCCGGCCAACGCTGCCAAGGCAAGGTGGGCCGGGTTCAAGACGACACCGGCCTTGATCAGCAGCTCGCCCTCCTCCGCTTCCTCCCCCGCTTTACGGATGTGTTGGCCATTGCGCGGATCCCCAGGCTTCGCGGTTCCGCCGAGCGCGAGCACCGGCAGGCCGTCGTCGTCCGTGGACATGATGCCGCTCTCGCTGCGGAGCACGGCCTTCGCCCCGGGCGGCACCAGGCCCCCGGTGACGATCGGGCTGGCTTGGTGCGGCGCCAAGCGATGGCCCGGCTCAACAAGGATCCACGGCCCGCTCCCGTTGACGGCCCAACCGTCCATGGCCGAGGAGGCGTAGTGCGGCAAATCCTGCAGGGCGTGGACATCGGACGCGAGGATCCTGCCGAGGGAGTCCTTCAGCGCGACCGGGCCGGACGGAATGGGCGTGGCGCAGTCAAAGGCGAGTTGCCGGGCTTCCGCCCACAAATGGTCGGCGTGGTGGCCGTGCCCATGATCTTCGTTGTCGCTATCCGGCCGGGGTTGATCCGCGCCTTGCCGGGGGCCTTCCGTCATCCGGCGTCGGTTTCCTCATGGGTATAGTCCTTGGCGAGCGTGCGTGCCAGTCCCAACGCGGCGTCCACGGACGCGGTTTGGGTTGCCTGGCCCGAACCCGCGGCAAGGCCGGCGGCCAAGCCGGCAATGAAGGTAGTCAACGGTGCTGCCGGACGGACCACCGAATGGGCGGCTACCCCGGCCAGGGACAGGATCTCGTTGATGTCGAGTTCAACGTTCTCAAGCTCGAATGCTTGCAGCAGGCTACGGCACCATTCCTCAAGCGTTTCTTCCTGGGTCTTCACGATCCGCCTCCACAGTCCCTGTCCAGCAGTTTCACGGCAGGTCGCCGTTCACTCCGAGCGCCGCCGCATCGTCCCAGGTGTCCACGTCATCCGTGGAGCCCTCCGGGACCGGTATCGCCAGCAGATCAAGACTAGCAAGCAGGCGGAAGACCGACGCGTTGGCGAGTCCGCCTTGCCCGGCCGCGGCGCGCACTTCCCGCTGCAGGGCGGACAAGCGGTAGATTCCGAGCAAAGGCTGCTTCCGGCCGTCAGGCGAAACAGCCATGGCCCCTTCGATGCCGGCATATTCGGTATTGGCATTTTCAGCCTTGGCATTCCGCGCCAGTTCCGCCAGCAGGACCGGAACGGCATTGACGGCATGGGGCATATCGCAAGCCAGCACGAGGATCCACGGGGCGCCGCGTCCTGCGTTCGTATCCAAGGCGAGCAACCCCGCTTCGATCGCGGCAGCGGGACCGGCGAACGGCGGATCCTCCCGGGCGGTCAGCGTTCCCGACGGCAGGGTGCCGGGATCAGGCCCGACGACGGCGACCCTCCCGGCCCCGCGCGCAGCAGAAAGGGCGCGCCCAAGGAGTGTGTCGCCGTCGTACCTTAACTCGGCTTTGGGCACGCCACATAGACGGGAGGACTTACCGCCCGCCAAAATCACCGCATCGAAGTCCACCCGCCCAGATTACCCGGGAGGCAGCCTCAATTCCGGATCAGGCCGCCGATTCGGGCAAGAGGAAGGGATCCCATGCAGGCGCAGGTTTCTCAAGCTCTTTGATTTGCCAGATTGTCCCGGTGGGTGGCGCGGGAGTGAACCTCAGCTTCCAGCCCATCTCGGCCGGTGTGTGGTCACTCTTGGCGTTGTTGCACCGCAGGCACGCCGCCACGAGGTTTTCCCAGGAATCCGCGCCGCCCCTGGATTTGGGGTGGACGTGGTCAATAGTGTGGGCTGCTTTCCCGCAATAGGCGCAACGGTGTCCGTCGCGGCGCAGCACGCCGCGGCGAGTGACCGCCGTGATCCGGTTGTACCTTGGGCGGATGTAGCGATTGAGAAGAATCACGGAGGGTCGTCCGAGAATCTCCTGTGGCCCGACGACAGGCTCGTCGCCTTCGGCCACTACGCTCGCTTTTCCCGTAAGCACAAGGACCAGCGCCCGGCGGAAGGTTACTACCGCCAGCGGTTCATATCCAGCATTCAGAACGAGTGTGCGCATGCACGTACCTCTTCACGGCCGCACCCGTCAGGGGCGCGAGGGCCGGCTGCCCTCTGCATGTACGGGCTGTGGATCGACATGACAAGAGTAAGCATTCAATTGCCAAATCAACGAATCCACAGGCCGGTTCCGGAAGACTGTAGGGCAATGTTCACGTGCCGGACATGCGGCGGGCACGGGGAGGGGAACCCGTGACGGCGCGATTAAAGACAATGTCCCCGCTGCCGAAAGGCAGCGGGGACATTGTAAAAAACTGATTAGCCGCCGACGCGGATGAAGACCGGGCCCGAACCAACGTTGACGCTGTACAGGGCGGTGGTGCCACCGTTCCAGCCACCGTGGACAGCCATGCCGTTACCGACGTAGACAGCGATGTGGGCCATGCCCATGCCGCCGTTCTGGTAGTAGACGAGGTCGCCCGGCTGAGCTTCAGCGGCGCTGACCGTGCGGCCAAGGGAAAGGTAGTCTGCCGGCCAGCCGTGGAAGTGGATACCGACGGCAGCGAGTGCGTTGGTGGCCAGGGCGGTGCAGTCCTGGGCAACGCCGAGCTGTGCGTAGGCAGCGGCGGCAATTGCTGCGCCCTGGCCGCTGGCAAGCTTCGCGGCAGGGGAAGGAGTGGAAACTGCCAGGGTTGCCGTGACGCCGCCGGTGGTGGCGGCCGGAGCGTCGGTCTGCGTCGCGGGAGTTGCTTCCTGGACGGCTACCGGAGCCTGGGCGACAGGAGCGGCTTCGGTGGAAACAACCGGGCGCTCGTACTTGATGGCAACCGAGGAGTCGGCCGCGATGCTGGCTTGGGCGACGGACTGGACTTCCAGCGTGGAGGTCGCAGTGGATTCGCGGGGGACGTTGGTTTCGGCAGCGTTTGCTGCGATACCGCTGGTAAGGACCAGTCCGGACGCAGCCGCGATAACGGCTGCCTGACGGCCTACGCCACCGGCGTTGCTGCCGACCGTCTTTGCGATAACGGCAAGCGAGTTGGTCTTAGTGACCGCGGCACGGTGGCGCGCAAGAGTAGAGCGTGAAGACACGTGAAAGGCCTCTCCCTATGCCCGCGAGGTAAGCTGTCGGATTCGGATGGGAGTCATCCGGCCGCACGCTCTTCCTTCCGGAATCGCGCACGACTTAACCCCAAGGCCATCCGTGAAGATGACCAAAAGTGGGTCCCCCGCCTCTGCCAGACGATGTTTTGCGAACGGAGACCCGGGCAGTGGCAGAGCTAGGCAATCCACCCGGGTGCATCAACTCTCTAAAAGTTGATGCGAGTTAGACGGTACAGGAGTTTGGAGCGAAAGTCACATTCAGGTCACGGAGCGTGACAATCATGCGATAGACGACCATCGGATTGGCTAGAGCCAGCCCATTGGGTCAACGACATCGCCGTTGACCATCACTTCAAAATGCAGGTGGCAACCGGTGGAGGCGCCTGTGGTTCCGCTCAAGGCGACGACGTCTCCGCGGCTGACCGCCTGGCCCACCTTGACGTTGAACGCCGACAAATGGTTGTACGTCGTTTCCAGACCGTTACCGTGATCCACCACAACGCGGTTTCCTCCGCCATAAGGGTGCCAGCCGGCGAACGTTACCTTCCCGGCCGCAGCGGCGTGCACGGGGGTCCCGCACTGGGCCACGAAGTCCTGGCCACGGTGGAATTCCCCCACGGCACCCGTAATGGGATTCACGCGGTAGCCGAACGGCGACGACGCGACCAAGGTGTCCAAAGGGGCACCCAGGGTGCCCTTTGAAGAAGAAGCCTGGATTGAGCCGACCGATTGCGCGCTCAAGAGCTGCTTGAGCCGGCTGTCCGGGTCCGCCGTCGTCGAAACCGCGGCCCGGCTGAAGTCGATGGTGGCGCTGGCGGACGCTGGAATCTCGGGCTGCGTCCCAACGGCGGACGAGGCCTGGCCCGATTCTGACGTAGCAGTCAGGGCACCGGTGCCCGGCATCGTGACGGTCAGGACGAGGCCCGTGACCGCGAGGGCCACGCCAGCCTTTTGGCCCACTCCGCTGGCTGCGGCAAACTCGGCCATTTGACGCAAGGGGCCCTTGCGTCGGCGCACTTCGCGCTGCGAATCCCGAGGGCGGCCTTGCGGCGGAACGTGCGCGGTTCGCAGCTCAGCAGTAGGCACGGACGCGCGTCTGCGGCCCCTGGTGGTCTGCGTGCTCAAGATTTTCCTCTCTAACAAGCCTGCGAAGTTAGCTGTCGGATTCGGGTCAGAGAGTTCGAAGACCCGGTCCGCGTAGAGGAGCACCGAACGCGGGCAGCCCGGTCAAGGGTCCCGTGATTTGCTCTCCGCTGCGGACTTCACCCCAAGGCTGCATTTCGGCAACCGCTGATGGTTCCCCCGCTTCTGCCAGTGAATGGACTAATCCAGCTGATCCGCTGGCAGAACTAGGCTCCGGATCAGGTAACGCTTTGGTATCGGCGCTAGTGGTTAACTATAGGGGATTAACCCCTGTAGTAATAATTTCGTTATCTTTCCGGAAGCGGTCCGGCGAGCGCTCTGGCGAGTAGCCCGGCGAAGGTCCTGCAGGCGCGCTAAGCCACCGTGACAAAGACGTGCGAAGCTACCTCCGGCGGCAGTTCGAGGGCGCCGTCGATGTTGGGAACGCGGACCGAAATGTATTCGCCGACGCGCTCCAGGGAAACCCTGGCCCCGGGCCGGATTCCGCCCTCGTCCAGCTGGACCAGCAACTCCGGTTCCACCTGGATGGGCTCGGCCAGGCGGCTGACCGTAACGCGGTTGTCCGGAGAGTAGTCGTCCATGGCGTCCAGGAGGTTGACAACGCCATCGGCGAAGGCGTTGGTGGCTGATCCGCCCAAGGCCTCAAGCCCGGGGATCGGGTTACCGTAGGGAGATTCGGTGGGGTGGTCCAGGAGTTCGTAAAGGCGCCTTTCCACACGCTCGCTCATGACGTGCTCCCAGCGGCAGGCTTCGTCGTGGACGTAGGCCCAGTCCAGACCGATGACGTCGGCCAGTAGCCGCTCGGCGAGGCGGTGCTTGCGCATGACCTCGGTGGCGCGCTTGCGGCCGAACTCGGTCAACTCAAGGTGGCGGTCATTGGAAACGATCACCAAGCCGTCGCGCTCCATGCGTCCGATGGTCTGGGAAACGGTGGGACCCGAGTGCCGGAGGCGCTCGGCGATGCGTGCGCGAAGAGCCACGATGTTCTCTTCCTCAAGCTCCAAAATGGTCCGAAGATACATCTCAGTGGTATCGATCAGATCCGTCATCCAGCTCAGCTCCTCGAGCGCAGTATCTAGCGTGCTTTCCACCGTGCCGCAGCCGGCCGGGCAAAGGATCGACCGGTCGCCCCAAGTACCGGCGCCAGCTCCAAGCTTAGCTTATTTGGAATTACTCCGGATAATCCCCAGGCCGGGTGGAGGCATCCACGTGGCGGACTATGACACCTTCGGTTCTCCACCCGCATCCGGCGTCAGGCAGAATTGGGAAGTCAAAGGGGCATCGTTGCCACCTGCCACGACCCATCTAGGCCGCTACTTCACCATTGGAGCATCCCGTGAGCGACAACAGCATCACCATCCCCGCCGATCTGCTGCCCAAGGACGGCCGTTTCGGCGCCGGGCCCTCCAAGGTCCGCCCCGAACAGATCGAGGCCTTGTCCGCCGCCTCGGCAAAGATCCTCGGCACCTCGCACCGCCAGGCGCCGGTCAAGAACCTGGTGGGATCCGTCCGCGAAGGCTTGAGCCAGTTCTTCCGCGCGCCTGAGGGCTACGAGGTGATCCTCGGCGTCGGCGGCTCCACCGCGTTCTGGGACGTCGCCAGCTTCGGTCTCGTGGAGAAGAAGGCCCAGCACCTTTCCTTCGGGGAGTTCGGCTCGAAGTTCGCTTCGGCCACCAACAAGGCGCCGTTCCTTGAGGCTTCCTCCATCATCACGTCCGAGCCCGGGACGCGCCCGTCCCCCAAGGCCGAAGCCGGCGTGGATGTCTACGCATGGCCGCAGAACGAAACCTCCACCGGTGTGGCTGCCCCCGTCAAGCGCGTAGAGGGTGCCGACGACGGCGCCCTCGTCCTCGTTGACGCGACGTCGGCGGCCGGCGGACTGGACGTGGACGTCGCCGAGTCGGACGTCTACTACTTCGCTCCGCAGAAGAATTTCGCTTCCGACGGCGGGTTGTGGCTTGGCCTGTTCTCCCCCGCGGCCATCGAGCGCGCGGCCCGGGTAAAAGCGACCGGCCGGTGGATCCCCGATTTCCTGGACCTGCAGACCGCGATCGACAACTCCAAGCTCAACCAGACCTACAACACTCCGTCGCTTTCCACCCTGGTGACGCTCGACGCCCAGGTGCAATGGCTCAACAGCAACGGCGGCCTGGACTTCGCTTCCAGCCGCACCGCGGACTCCGCGGGCCGCGTATATAGCTGGGCCGAGGCTTCCGAGTACGCTACGCCGTTCGTGGCAAAGGCCGAGGAGCGCTCCAACGTCATCGCCACGATCGACTTCGACGACTCGATCGATGCCGCGGCCGTGGCCAAGGTACTGCGTGCCAACGGAATCGTGGACACCGAGCCCTACCGGAAGCTTGGCCGCAACCAGCTCCGCATCGCTACTTTCGTCGCGATCGAACCGGACGACGTCTCGGCGTTGCTGGCCAGCATCGACTTCGTCGTGGGCGAACTGAAGAAGTAATTGTCCGCCGCCATCGGGCGGTCAGGAGTTATCGGCGTCGTCCGGGTGGGGATCCCGGGCGGCGCCGGACCGTTTAACGCCGTCGACGTCGGTTGGGGCCTTATGACCGTCAGCGTCCGCGGGTCCGGCGGGACGCTGGAACTCGCCCGGGCGCTGCGCCTCGATCCGGAGGAACCGGAGTCCGCGTGCGCTCCGGTCGAAGCGGAGACGGAGCTGCCCGGCACTGATAATCCAGACGAGGCCCACCGCCGCGGTGATGATTCCGGCGGCTGCTGCCACCCCGACGGACCACCGCGGGCCGGCAACGTTGGATACCCAGCCGACGAAAGGCGCGCCAATAGGGGTTCCACCCATGAAGATAGCCATATACAGGGCCATGACCCTGCCCCGCACCGCGGGATCGGTGGTGGATTGCACATACCCGTTGGCACTGGTGATCATGGTCAAGGCGAACAGGCCGCAGGGAACCAGGGTGATGGCGAACACTGTGTAGTTCGGTGCGAGCGCAGCCAATCCACTGGCTATGCCGAACCCTCCGGCCGCGGCGAAGATAAGCCGCAACCGTGGCCTTCCGCGCCGGGCCGCCAGCAGCGCTCCCGCCACGGAACCGATGGCCATGACCGAGTTCAGGAGGCCGAACGCTCCCGCGTCCAGCCCGAACTGCGTACCCACCATCGCCGCGATGAAGAGGACAAAGTTCAGCCCGAACGTCCCCATAATGAAAATCGCCACAAGGACCACGATGATGTCCGGCCGGTTGCGCACGTACTGGAAACCCTCGCGGATGCGCCCTTTGCCGCTGGCTGCCCGCGGCTGCGCCCGCAAGGTCGACGTCGGGATGGCCCGGATCGCGGCAAGCATCGCAACGAAGGTCACCGTGTTGATCATGAAGACCCAGCCCGGCCCGATGGCCACCGTCAAAACGCCGGAGATAGCCGGACCGATCATGCGGGCGACATTGAAGGATGCACTGTTCAGCGCCACTGCGTTGGCAAGGTAGTCCTCTTTGACCAGTTCGGAGACGAACGTCTGCCGGACAGGTGCGTCAAGGGCGGACACGACGCCCAGGAGCAGGGCGAACACATAGACGTGCCACAACTGCGCCGCTCCGCTCAAGACCAGTAGCCCCAATCCCGCGCTCAAAAGCGCCATGGCGGATTGGGTGGCCACCAGGAGCCTGCGCCGGCTGTAGCGGTCGGCAAGCAGGCCGGCCCACGGAGCCAGGAACAATTGGGGTCCGAGCTGAAGCGCCATGGTGACGCCCATGGCACCGGCGTCCTGATTGCTCAAGTGCGCAAAGACCAGCCAGTCCTGGGCCGTACGCTGCATCCACGTACCCACGTTGGAGATGAGGGCACCGATGAACCAAATACGGTAATTAAGGACACCCAGCGATTTGAAGGTGGACATCAACTTCCACCTTCAATAGGTTCGCTCGCCGGGTTCGTCAAAAGTTAGTCAGCCTCGATTTCGTCGTCGAAGCTTTCTTCGTCATACTCGTCGGCGTCGTGCACTTCGTCCTGGTCCGCAACCACGGCTTGCGCGTCGTCCGCTACGGAAGTGTCGTCGTCGTCCTCGTCCTCATCCAAGGCGTCGGCGCCCAGGGCCTCGGCCGCCGCCAGTTCCGCGGCAGCCGCTTCGTCTTCGGGACGGACGCGCTTTGCCCACGGCACCCACTCGGGAGCAAGGATCGAGTCCTCCGAGGGCAGGAGCCCAAGCTCGCTGACCGTCACCACCTTGGAGCGCGAGTTGCGCGTGACCACCGCGTACCACTGCCAGCCGCCGTAACCGGCGAGCCGGGACTCAAACAAGTGCGTGACGACGCGCTCGCCTTCGGATCGGGCTGCGATGTGCGGCCCGATCTCGGCAGGCTTGGCGATGGTTTCCACGGCCGCGCGGGCGACGTCGACGGCGGACGCGAGGAACGCATCCGGCTTGCCGACGCGCCACACGGGGATTCCGGCACGTGGTTTCACCGCTGCCGGTTTCCGCCCGGAACCGGATACGACGGATCCTGCCGCGACAGCTCCTGCCGTTGCTGGAGCGGTGCCATCACCGTTTTCTCCAGGGTTGGTCCCTGCGGATTCCGATGTCATGGCCCGCTTAGGCTTCCAGCTCGTTGGCAACCTTGCGCAGGGCCGCCGCGATGGCCTTGCCCTTGGCACCTTCCGGGTACTTTCCGGCCGACAACGTTCCGGAGAGGTTGTCCAGCACGGATACGAGGTCCTGCACGAGGGGCGCGAGTTCGCGCGCGTTCATGCGCTTTGCCTTCGCGATGGACGGCAACTTCTCCAGCACGCGGACTCCGAGTGCCTGGGCGCCCCGGCGCCCGTCGGCGACGCCGAACTCAACCCGGGTGCCTGCCTTCAGGTCCGCTACGCCCTCGGGCAGGGCGGATTTGGGCAGGAATACTTCCTGGCCATCCTCTGCCGCGAGGAATCCGAAGCCTTTGTCCTTGTCATACCACTTGACCTTGCCGGTGGGCACTTAATCAACCTTCTTCGTTCTTTGGGAGACACGACCCGCTCGCGACCGCATCCGCAGGGTACTGCGGGAACAGGGGTAACGGCGTGGTGCGCGTTGGTCTATTGATCCAAGGTTATCGTGCCCGGACGGGGATTCCCGCTTTGAGACCGCGTGGACCTTTCGAACCCTTCGGGGCTGTTAGCGTTACTTCCATGATTCCCCCTGGCTACCGCCGCGCGCTCACGATTGTTGCCGGCGTCGTCGCGGTCCTGTCCTTGGCCGCCGTCGGCGTGGTCATGGCGGTTGCCTTCGCCAATGGCGTACCGCCGGCCTGGGTGACATCGACTGCCCTTTACGGGCTGCCCCTCGCCTTCATCCTGATGGCCGCGCTCATCGTGGACTCCATGTGGACGCGCCGCCGCCAATGAGCGGGGCGAAAGCCCGACGGCGGGCGACGCTGGCGGTAACGTTGAACTGATGTCCCTCATACGCGCGCTCAGCAACGAACTGGAAGCGCGCAGCGACGAATCGCTGCGGGCCCTGTTTGCCGCGCGGCCGGACCTCATCTCCCCCATAGCTCCGGACTTTCCGGCACTCGCAGCGAGGGCCAGCGCAAGGGTCAGCGTGCAGAGGGCGCTCGAGCGGCTCAACAAACCTGAAATGCAGGTGTTGGAAACCCTGCACCTCTCGACCAACGCGGACACCGGCCACAGCGTTTCCGCCGCAGGCTTGAAAAAGTGCATCAACGGCTCAACGCTTGCCGCCCTCGAACCGATCTTGAACAAGCTGCAGGAGTTGGCCCTCATCCACCGGGCCGATCCGCCCGCCTCCATGCATAATCCGGGCCGCCAGCGTTTCTACCTGCCGGTGGGTAGCCTCAAGGACGTCATCGGGATCTATCCGGCAGGCCTGGGCCGCAGCTATACAGAACTGGTGCGCCTCCAGCCCGCCTTCGCCCAGCGGGTAGTCCACCTCGTCGCGGAACTCCACCAAAGCGGCGCGAACATCCAGCCCGCCGCCACCCCCATGGACGCGGGCCTGGCCCTCCAGCGGTGGACATCGACGCCGGAGAACCTGCAACACATCTTGTCCGAAGCACCGGCCCGCACGCGGCCGCTGTTGAACAAGTTCGGCAATTGGGCCATGGGGGCCGTGCCGCAAGCCCAGCGCAAGGCGTCCGTGCTCCATGAAGGGCACGACGTCGGCCCCATCGATTGGTTGCTGGCGCGCGGATTGCTGGTCCCCCTGGACGCCAACCACGTCGAGTTGCCGCATAGCGTCGGCTTGTCCTTGCGCGGCGGCGCGATCGTGGACCATTTCACCTTGCGGCCGCCCGTCCCGGAGCTTGGCCAGACCAGCGCCGCTTTGCGCCGGAACGCGGCCCTCGGGGCGATCGCCGAGCTCCTGCGACTTGTCGGCGAGCTCCTGCACGCCGTCCGTGAACAGCCTGTGGCAACCCTGCGAAGCAGCGGAGTCGGAGTACGCGAACTCACACGCGTGGCCGATGCCCTCCGTTTGGACTTGCCCGAGGCCGCCCTGATCCTTGAGCTTGGCGCACTCTCCGGATTGCTGCGCCTCGACGTGGACAGTTCCACGTGGATCCAAACGCCGGCGCTGGAATGGTTGACGCTTCCCCGGCAGGAACAGTGGCTGTGGCTGGTCCACGCCTGGATCGCGAGCGAACGAGCCCCCTCGCTTGTGGGGCAGGCGCTCCCGGGAGCCGCCGCCACGGCGACCCGGTCCGGCGCCGCGGGAAACTCCATCAACGCTTTGTCCGCCGAGGCACAACGCCCGGACGCCCCTTTGGTGCGCAAACGGATCCTCGAGATCCTCGACGAGCTCACACGGGAGGCTGAAGCTCCGGACGGCAAGGCTCCCGTGCTGGACGCCGAAGCCGTCATGGAACGCGCGGAATGGGCCCAGCCCCGGATGGCACGGAGGTTCAGTTCCCTGGTCCGCGGCATCCTGGGCGAAGCCGAACTCCTGGGGCTCATGGGGTCCGGAGCCCTGACCCAGCTCGGTTCGGCGATCGCCGCCGAGCAACCGGAACGCGCCCTCGACATCCTCGGCGAGCATTTGCCGGCAGCCGTCAACCACGTCCTGCTCCAGGCCGACCTGACGGCAGTCGCCCCTGGATACCTCGCGCCTGAACTTGGCGAAAAGCTGCTTGCGATGGCTGATGCCGAAGGCCAGGGTCCGGCCACCATCTTCCGGTTTTCCAGCGATTCGATCCGGCGTGCCTTGGATTCAGGCCAAGACGCCGAATCCATCCTCACGTTCCTGCGCACGCATTCCGCCACGGATGTCCCGCAGCCGCTCGAATACCTGGTCAAGGACATCGCGTCCCGGCACGGCAAGCTTCGTGTCGCGAGCAGCGCGAGTTTCATCCAAAGCGATGACGAAACGGCCATCTCGGAACTCATCCGCGAACCCGGAGCCGCCAGCCTCGGGTTGGTCCGGATCGCCCCGACTGTGCTGACGTCCGCGGCGAGCCCGCGGGAGACCGCGCGCGTGCTGCGCGAGCTGGGACTCTCGCCTGCCGTCCAAGAGGCCGAACCCGCCGTTGTGCGTTACAAGAGGACGACGGCGGTGCCCGGCAGTGCGCGCCCCGTCTACACGGCGCCCCGGCTGGCACCACCAGAGGACGACGTCGAAGACCAGCTCGCCGTGCTGCGGCGCCATCGCGCGAGCCATGGCGAGGTGGCGGGTGAGGCGGCCACGCAATTGGGGCTCGAAACACTCCAGAAGGCCATCCGGCTCAAGCAGGCCGTCACCATGAACGTGGTGGACGGTTTGGGGAATTCCAACACCGAGACCGTTGTTCCCGTATCGGTATCCGGCGGGCGCGTGAGGGTGTTCGACGCCGCCAAGGACACCGAAAGAGTCTTGTCCATACACCGCATTATCGATGTGGAACCCGCGGGCGAACCGCGCAAGTGAGGAAGCCATAGTGAGCGACGGTCCGCTGATCGTACAAAGCGATAAAACCATCCTTCTTGAAGTCGACCACGAACTCGCCACGGAGGCTCGGCACGCCATCGCGGCGTTCGCCGAACTGGAACGCGCGCCCGAACACGTCCACAGCTACCGGCTCACGCCCTTGGGGCTGTGGAACGCGCGGGCGGCCGGGCTCGACGCCGAAAAGGTCCTGGACACGCTGCTGCGCTACTCGCGGTTCCCCGTGCCGCACGCGCTGCTGATCGACATCGAAGAAACCATGTCCCGCTACGGGCGGCTGCGGCTTGAAAAGGATCCGCAGCACGGCCTGGTCATGCGGACCAACGACTACCCCGTGCTTGAGGAAGTGATCCGGGCCAAGAAGATCGCCCCGCTCCTCGGTCCCCGGATCGACGGGGAAACCGTTGTGGTCCATTCCTCCCAGCGCGGCCAGCTCAAGCAACTCCTGCTCAAAATCGGCTGGCCTGCCGAAGACCTCGCCGGCTACGTGGACGGCACCCCGCACCTCATCGCGCTCAACGAGGACGGCTGGCACTTGCGGCCCTACCAGAAACTCGCTACTGAGAACTTCTGGGCCGGCGGCAGCGGCGTCGTCGTCCTGCCATGCGGTGCGGGAAAGACCCTGGTGGGCGCGGCTGCCATGGCCACCGGTTCCACGACCACACTGATCCTCGTCACCAACACGGTGGCTGCCCGGCAATGGAAAGACGAGCTCCTCAGGCGGACTTCCCTGACAGAGGACGAGATCGGTGAATACTCAGGCTCGGTCAAGGAAGTCAGGCCGGTAACGATCGCCACCTACCAAGTCCTCACCACCAAGCGCGGAGGCATCTACCCGCACCTCGAGCTTGTGGACGGGCACGACTGGGGACTCATCATCTACGACGAAGTCCACCTCTTGCCTGCCCCGATCTTCAGGATGACCGCTGACCTGCAGGCCCGGCGGAGGCTGGGGCTCACGGCAACCCTGGTGCGCGAGGATGGACGCGAAGGCGAAGTATTCAGCCTGATCGGTCCCAAACGCTACGACGCGCCCTGGAAGGACATCGAAGCCCAAGGCTACATTGCGCCCGCCGACTGCGTGGAAGTCCGTGTGGACCTGCCCAAGGATGAACGGGTGGCGTACGCGATGGCCGAAGACGCGGACAAGTATCGTTTGTGCTCGACATCCGAAACAAAGACGCACTTGGTGGAGCAACTGGTTGGCCTGCACAAGGGCGAGCAGTTACTGGTGATCGGCCAGTACATTGACCAATTGGACGAGATCGGCGAGCGCCTCGATGCCCCGGTGGTCAAGGGCGACACAACCGTGAAGGTACGGCAGAAACTGTTCGACGCCTTCCGCTCGGGTGAGATCAAGACCCTGGTTGTTTCCAAGGTGGCCAATTTCTCGATCGACCTTCCCGAGGCGTCGGTAGCGATCCAAGTGTCCGGCTCCTTCGGATCCCGGCAGGAGGAAGCGCAGAGGCTAGGCCGTTTGCTTCGGCCAAAGCAAGACGGCCGCGCGGCACGCTTCTACTCGTTGGTAGCCCGTGACACGCTTGACCAGGACTTCGCAGCCAAGCGGCAGCGGTTCCTCGCGGAGCAGGGTTATGCCTACCGGATCATGGACGCGAAAGACGTGGCAGCAGGCTAGGCGACCAGCTGCTGCGAGCGCTCCGGTGTGCTGCCGGAGACCGCGGTTTCCACTGCGACGGCGTCCACAATGGCCCAGGCATCGGCGTCCTTGAGCTGGGCATTGGCGAACCGCTCCGCCGCGGCGAGGTTGCCGAACTGCTCCTCCATGACGTGCCCTGAGTGCGGGTCCAGGTAGCTGACACGGTATTCGATGGCGCCTTTCCGGGCGTCCTCTGCTGCTTGCGTGTTTTCCATGGCTCCAGTGTGGGACGGGGCTACGACAATTTAAGGCTGTGCTTCCGGCGTGTTGGCAATTCGGCCCCGCATCCGCCGGATTCACGGGACCCGCAGGTTCACGGTCCCCCCGGATTCAATTGTGTCTCAGGCCGGACGCAGGAACTCCGCCGCCGCGCCCCGCACCGCTTCAGTGACGGCGTCCAGGATCCGCGAGGCGCTGCGCCATCTTTGCCAGTACAAAGGAATGTCCATCGGCAGGTGTGGCGCAAGCTCCACGAGGCGTCCGGCGTCGATGTCCGGAAGGCAATGCGCTTCCGGCAACAGCCCCCAGCCGAGCCCCAAGCGGATGGCTTCGGCAAACTCCTGGCTGGACGGGACATAGTGCCGCGGGCCGGGCGGAATCGCCCTGACCGCACTGCCGCCGATGAGCCCAAGGAAGCGGTGCTGGTACTCGTCCTTGCGGTCAAAATCGACCGCCGGGGCTGCACGCAGGGCGTCGTAGTCCACACCGTCGGCGAGCCACCGGGACCGGAAAGCGGGCGTGGTGACTGCCCGGTACCGCATGCTGCCGAGCGGTTCCACCCGGCAACCCTGGACCGGTTCGGGGGTCGCCGTCACGGCGGCCATCACCGTTCCGGCGCGCAGCATGGAAGTGGAATGTTGCTCGTCGTCCCGGTGCAAATCGAAAACGGCGTTCAGCTCCGGAGGAATCCTCGTCAGCGCGTCCAGGAACCAGACCGACAAGGAATCGGCGTTGACCACAATCGGCACGGACACCATGGGCGATTCGCCGGGATACCCAAGCTCGAGTTCGGCATCGGCCTCCAACTGTGCGAGCTGTTGGGCGAGCCGGAGCACGATTTGCCCGGACTCGGTGGTTTGGACCGGGTTGCTGCGCTGCAACAGCACTCTTCCGGCTGCCTGCTCAAGGGCCTTGAGCCGCTGCGACACCGCCGACGGCGTGATGTTCAGCATTCGGGCGGCGGACTCGAGCGTGCCTTCAGTGAGGACGGCAGCGAAGGTCTGCAGCTGCTCGGAGGAAAAACGCGACATAAGTGAATCTTATCTTGCCTAAGAATCTTTAGCTGGACTAATGATGGACGTCCTACTTAGCCTCGAAACATGATCTCTCCTGAAGCTTTCCACGCTGCCGGACTGGGCCTTGGTACCGGTTTGGCCCTCATTGTTGCCATCGGCGCCCAAAACGCCTTCGTCCTTCGGCAAGGAATCCGTGGTGAGCACATCGGCGCGGTGGTTGCGGCCTGCGCAGTCTCGGACGCCGTGCTTATCGCGGCCGGGGTACTCGGCACAGGTGCGCTGCTCGCCGCGGCCCCTGCCGCCGTCGTCGTCCTCCGCTACGTCGGCGCGGCCTTCCTGGTGACGTACGGCGTGATGGCGGCGAAACGGATCCTCTCGCCGAAAGCGCTGGTCTCCGCCGACGCTTCAGGTAGTTCGCGGAGCGGGCTGGCTGCGGCATTGGCCACCATCCTCGCCCTGACGTGGCTCAATCCGCACGTCTACCTGGATACTGTGCTGCTCCTCGGCTCGGTGGCGAATGCGCAAGGTGCCGGGCTGCAATGGTGGTTCGGCGCTGGAGCCATGGTGGGCAGCGTCGTATGGTTCTGCTCGCTCGGATTCGGGGCGAAATTCTTGCGCGGGTTCTTTGCGCGGCCGGTGTCCTGGCGGTTCCTCGACGGCGGCGTCGCGGTCACGATGGTGGGACTCGGCGTCGGGCTGGCCCTCGGCAGTTGACGGGCAGTCGACCCGCCCTGACAAAGCCCGCGACATCTGGATAAATCTCCCAACAAGCATCCAGTCAACTCCCAGAAACTGGGAGCATCATGAATGGTATGAAAAAGAACGGCCCCGAAGCCAAGCTCCTCGTCGTCGATGACGAACCCAACATCCGTGAGCTGCTCTCCACCTCGCTGCGATTCGCAGGCTTCGAGGTCGTCGCGGCGTCGAACGGTCGCGAGGCCCTCGCGGCGGCCGACACCCACGCTCCGGACCTTGCCGTGCTGGACGTCATGCTCCCGGACATGGACGGGTTCACCGTGACCCGCCGCCTCCGGGCCGCCGGAAAGCACTTCCCCGTCCTGTTCCTGACCGCCAAGGACGATACCGAAGACAAAGTCACCGGCCTCACGGTCGGCGGCGACGACTACGTCACCAAGCCCTTCAGCCTGGACGAAGTAGTGGCGCGGATCCGCGCCGTGCTGCGCCGCACCCAGCCCATGGAAGACGACGACGCCGTCATCCGCGTGGATGACCTCGAACTCGACGACGACGCGCACGAGGTTCGACGCGGCGGCACCATCATCGAGTTGTCGCCCACCGAATTCAAGCTCTTGCGCTACCTCATGCTCAACCCCAACCGCGTGCTTTCCAAAGCCCAGATCCTGGACCACGTCTGGGAATACGATTTCAACGGCGACGCCTCGATCGTGGAATCGTATATCTCCTATCTCCGGCGCAAGGTGGACATCGATCCGGACGCCGCCGCACTGATCCAGACCAAGCGCGGAGTGGGCTACGTACTGCGGACGGCCGAGAAGCGCTGACCTTGTATAACCGTTGGAAGTCGGCGTCCCTCAGGTCGCAGCTCGTCGCCATCATCATGGGACTGCTGCTCCTTGCCCTGGCCGCAACCGGCGCCGGGACGCTGACCCTTGTCCGGAGCTACCTCCAAGGACAAGTGGATGAAAAGCTGAGGGCCGCCGTCCAGCTCGCCCAACAGCAACAATCTTTCGACAGGTTGTCCGAGTCCACTCCCACGGTGCCCACGGACTATTCCCTCACGTTGTTCGTGCAGGGCCAGCAGCCCTACCCCTTCGGCGGGAGCAAGAGCGACCGCCCGAACATCGCCAGCATCACGCCCGCCGAGGCCCGGGACCGCAACTACGTCCCCTTCCAGGTAGGCGGCACGGCAGGCGGTAACTGGCGCGTTGTCGCGGTCCCGGTAGTCGACAACCGGACGGCACAAAACGCCGTCGTCATCGTAGGGCTGCCCCTCTCGCCGGTGGACAGGGTGATGGAACACGCCACCTTGGTGGTGGTCGGCGTCGGGCTCTTGACCTTGGTGCTCGCGTTCTTCATCGCCACCTGGACGGTCGCGCGGTCCTTCCGTCCCTTGGCGAGGGTGGAAAAGACTGCCGCCGCCATTGCGGCCGGTGACCTCTCACGCCGCGTCGAGATCGAAAATCCCGTCACCGAGGTGGGCCGGCTCGGGGCCTCCCTGAATGCGATGCTCGCCCACATCGAATCGTCGTTCGCTGCGAGGGCAGCCTCCGAAGCCCGCATGCGTCGATTCGCGGCCGACGCCTCCCACGAGCTGCGCACACCTTTGGTCACCATCCGCGGCTTCTCCGAGCTCTACCGGCACGGCGCCCTCGCGACCCCCGAAGACGTGGGCACGGCCATGAGCAGGATCGAGAGCGAAGCGAAACGCATGGGCTCCATGGTGGAAGACTTGCTTCTCCTCGCGCGCTTGGACGAACAAAGGCCCCTCCAGCGAAAACCCGTAGACCTGCAACTGCTGGCGAACGACGCCGTGGTGGATTCGCTCGCGACCTCAAGCACCAGGAAGTTCTCACTGACAGGGCTTGACGGCGGGTCGGCAGCCCCCGCGCCCGTCCAGGGAGACGAAGCCAAGCTGCGGCAAGTCCTGGGAAACCTGGTGGGCAACGCCCTCCGCTACACCCCCGACGGGACGCCGATCGAACTGGCCGTGGGGGTCAGGAACACCGAGGCCGGCGTGTTCTCCGTCATGGAAGTGCGCGACCACGGCAGCGGCATTCCCGAAGACGAGCTGCCGCGGATCTTCGAGCGCTTCTACAGGGCCGATACCTCGCGGACGCGTGAAACCGGCGGCAGCGGCCTGGGCCTCGCCATTGTTGCGGCTATCGTCGGCTCCCATGGTGGTTCCGTCCGGGTCGAGGAGACCGACGGCGGCGGTGCCACTTTGGTTGTCAGCCTCCCGTTCCACGACGCGATCTCGGAGGTCCCGGAAGCCGAGGACGGGCCTGAAAGCGACGGGCCGGACGGCGGAAGCGTCACGGACGCCCGGGGCATCACGGAGGCGGACTTCGCCGATTAGTTGTCCACATAGCGCGACTCGACCCTGGCAGGTGCCCTTCAGCGTCTCCTAGGCTCATTGGTGTGGACCACAAGTCAGCCGCACCCCGCGGACACTGCTAGTCGAAAGGCACCGCCCTATGAGCGTCATTTCCGTCGATACCGAACTCCTCCAGCTCAAGTCCGCCAACGTCAAGGCCACCGTGGACCGCATCAGCGCCGACGTGCAGGCCATGAAAAGCGGGTTGGACGAGCTCCAAGCCACGTGGAAGGGATCGGCAGCCAACAACTTCCAAGCCCTCATCGCGGAGTGGACAATGACCCAAAACAAGGTCGAGGCGTCGCTCGCTTCCATCAACCTCGCGCTGTCTTCGGCCGCTGCAAGCTACCTCCAGGCCGAGCAAGGCAACACCCAGAGGTTCAGCTACTAGCGGCGCGGTATCCGGCCGGGGCCTTATGCGGGCCCCAGCCGGATGCCGACAAGGGTGTCCCGCCTACTTCTCCGGGGTGGATTGGTGGAAGCGCAGGCGCCACCGTCCGTCGTCGAATAGCCAGATCGAACTGCGAAGGGCCGAACCGTTCCATCCGTGGCTCCGGTAGCTCAGCAGAATCGTGTCCTTGGAAATCCGATCCGCCGAAATGACTTCGAGCTCCGCGGTAGTCCCCGGGTTGTCCTCCAACGCCATCATCAATTCATCGCGCGACCAGATCCGTCCGGAGCTTCCAATCTCGGTGAAATCCGGGTGGAGCAAGAACCCGGTGCGCCCTACGTCGCCCCTGACTTCGGGCGTCAAGAGCTCCTTTTCAAGCTGAATGACGGCGTCTTCATCGGACTGCTGGCCGCTCGCGCCGTTGACGGCTTCTTCCTCAAATTCGGCGAAGAGGGTGGGCTCCGCGAAACTATCCTGCCCGCCAAATAGCGTCAAGTCCTCGTCTTGGGACTCGGCGTCCTGGTTATCGGCGCCGGACGCCACCGGGGCCGCTGCCTGGGTGGGCACGGCTGCTCCCCCGTTTCCGAGCCGGCTCCCGGGGTACCCCGGTCCGCTCAAGACGGCAGTACCTTGCTGGTATGCACTGGCAACTGCCCGTGCCCGATCGTCAGCCGCCTCATTGAGATCGTGACCTGCGTGACCTTTGACCCACTCAAACGAGTACTTCCGGCCAACGATGGCTTGGTCGATGTCCTTAAGCAGGTCGACGTTCAGAACCGGTTTCCCGTCGGCCTTGCGCCAGCCTTTGCGTTTCCAGCCTTGCATCCACTTGGTAATGCAGTTGATGACGTATTGGCTGTCGCACAGGATCTTCAACTCTTCGTTCGGAACATGCGCAGTGGAGCGGAAGAGATCCAGCACGGCCATCAGCTCACCCTGGTTGTTGGTTCCGTGCGGCCACCCTCCGGCCCTCCAGCACGAGTCGTCCACGTACCAAGCCCAACCGGCAGGCCCCGGATTGCCTAGGGCGGAACCATCGGCGGCAGCAATAATCGTCATGGTTTCCATCCTGCCAGACGCCCCCGACAGTTAAAGCGCGACGGCGGTCCCCACCTGAGGTGGGAACCGCCGTCGTGCGTTTGGCTTGTGAGCCGGTGCGGGGACTAGAAGCCGCCCATGCCGCCCATGTCGTCGCCGCCGCCAACAGCAGGAGCGTTCTTCTCCGGCTTGTCAGCAACAACGGCTTCGGTGGTCAGGAACAGGCCAGCGATGGACGCTGCGTTCTGGAGGGCCGAGCGGGTGACCTTTACGGGGTCGTTGACGCCGGCAGCCAGTAGGTCCTCGTACACGTTGGTTGCAGCGTTCAGGCCGTGGCCGGAAGGCAGGCCGCGGACCTTGTCGACAACAACGCCCGGCTCGAGGCCAGCGTTGTAAGCGATCTGCTTGAGCGGAGCGTCGATGGCAACACGGACGATGTTCGCGCCGGTTGCTTCGTCGCCTTCGAGCTGCAGGTTGGCGAATGCCTTGGCACCGGACTGGATGAGGGCAACGCCACCACCGGCGACGATACCTTCTTCAACAGCTGCCTTGGCGTTGCGGACTGCGTCCTCGATGCGGTGCTTGCGCTCCTTGAGTTCGACCTCGGTTGCGGCACCGGCCTTGATGACTGCGACGCCGCCGGCGAGCTTGGCAAGGCGTTCCTGCAGCTTCTCGCGGTCGTAGTCGGAATCGGAGTTCTCGATCTCGGCACGGATCTGGGCCACGCGACCGGCGATGGCTTCGGCGTCGCCGGCACCTTCAACGATGGTGGTCTCGTCCTTGGTCACAACAACCTTGCGGGCGTTACCCAGCAGTTCGAGGGTTGCGTTCTCCAGCTTCAGGCCGACTTCCTCGGCGATGACCTGGCCACCTGTGAGGATGGCGATGTCGGCGAGCTGGGCCTTGCGGCGGTCACCGAAGCCCGGAGCCTTGACGGCGACGGACTTGAAGGTGCCACGGATCTTGTTGACGATCAGGGTGGCCAGGGCCTCGCCCTCGATGTCTTCGGCGATGATCAGCAGCGGCTTGTTCGACTGCATGACCTTCTCGAGGACCGCAACGAGTTCCTTGACGTTGGAGATCTTGGAGTTGACGATCAGGATGTACGGGTCTTCGAGGACCGTTTCCTGGCGCTCAGCGTCGGTGACGAAGTAGGCGGAGATGTAACCCTTGTCGAAGCGCATGCCTTCGGTGAGTTCGAGCTCCAGGCCGAAGGTGTTGGACTCCTCGACCGTGATGACGCCTTCCTTGCCGACCTTGTCGAGGGCTTCGGCGATGAGGCTACCGATTTCGGTGTCACCGGCGGAGATCGATGCGGTGGCCGCGATCTCTTCCTTGGTCTCGATTTCCTTGGCGGACGCGAGCAGTTCGCTGATGACTGCTTCGGTGGCCTTCTCGATGCCCCGCTTGAGGGACAGCGGGTCGGCGCCGGCAGCAACGTTGCGCAGGCCTTCCTTGACCAGGGCCTGGGCCAGAACAGTTGCCGTGGTGGTGCCGTCGCCTGCGACGTCGTCCGTCTTCTTGGCAACTTCCTTGACCAGCTCGGCGCCGATCTTCTCGTAAGGATCGTCCAGCTCGATCTCCTTGGCGATGGAAACGCCATCGTTGGTGATCGTGGGGGCGCCCCACTTCTTTTCGAGGACGACGTTGCGTCCACGCGGGCCGAGGGTGACCTTGACGGCGTCGGCGAGGGTGTTCAGACCCCGCTCGAGTCCGCGGCGTGCCTCTTCATCAAATGCAATGATCTTGGCCATAACGGCGGTAGTCCTTCCGGGACAGTCGTTAAGAAGGTGCCTTCACTGTGGTGCCCGCGACGGACGATCCTTCGCTTGCGGCCTCTGTTTGCCGCGCGGTCCGGATCTCACCCCAGCAAGGTGTTCTTGGTCCCCCACGCACCAGCGCCATTCCCATGCGACCGGGGCCGCACGAACAATTAGCAGTCGGTGCTTGAGAGTGCTAATCAATAATTAGCACTCGACCGAGGAGAGTGCAAGCAGCGCGTCCCATAAACCGCCCGCTACGCCTGCGGTTTCGCTATCGGCACAGTGGCGTCACTGCGCCTTCGAGGTAGTCTCCTTGCCGCTCACGCGGGCGGTGTTATCGGCTCCGTAGCTGAAGACCATGTAATTGGCGGACGTGACGTCCCCGTTCGCGTCGAATCCGATGGTGCCGGACTCGCCGTCGTAATCGGGCAGCTTCCCTTCCTTCAACACGTCGAGGCAACCCTGGTACGTCGTACAGTTCGCGCGGTCCTTCCCGGCTCCAGTACCGGACGTCGGACGCACTCCACCGGAAACCGTGGTGAGCCAAGCGGCGATCGATCCCCCGGCGTCGTCATCCGCAGCGGCGGCGGCAAGGCCGGCGAGAGTTGCGGCGTCGAACGTCTCGGCGGCGTATGTCGTGTCCTTGAGGCCAGGGTCGATGCCTGTCAGCGCGGTTTGGAATTCGACGGTCGGGAAGACACCCGGAACGATTCCGTGCGCACCATTGAGGCCGCCCGCGCCGAGCTCCGTCCCGTACTGCCGAACAGCGCCGTCGCTCAAGTACAGCTTGTTGCCGCCGAGTCCAGCGTTGAGCAATTCGGCCAGGGCGCCCTGGGCGCCGTCACGGGCAACCACGACGACGGCGTCCGGCGCCGCCGCTTTGATGCTCGCGGCAGCCGGGGCTGCTTTGCCGGCAGTGAACTCGACATTGTTCGCGGCATCCATGCCAAGTCCGCGCGCCGCGTCCATGACCGCTCCCGAGACCCGAGTGCCGTAATCGCCGGCCTCGTGGAGGACCGAAAGCCGCTTCGCACCGGCGTCGTGGGCTAGCTTTGCCAGGACACTGCCTTGGGCGGCGTCGGCGGCGGAGGTGCGGAAATAGAACCCGCCGCTCTTGTAGGAGCTCAGCCCCGTCGCCGTGTTCGCAGGCGAGATGAGCGGTATGTGAGCCGGAGAGAGGACATCGATCGCGGCGGGGGCATGGCTTGAATCCGTCGGTCCGATGACGACGTCCGCATGGGCGGCCAACAACGCCTTGGCCTGGGTCGCGGTGTCCGCAGTGAAGGCTGAATCGTTCGGGCCGGTAGCTGATTGGGTGCTGCGTGCGCTCGGGCTCGGGCTGGAACTCGCCGTCGGGCTGGCGCTCGGGCTCGCCGTCGCACTCGGGCTGGCCGACGCACTCGGGCTCGGGCTGGACCCCGCCGGAGCGCCCGCCGCCGCGGGGAGCAACTCGACCGGATGCCCCTTGAAGCCTCCGGCATCATTGATCTGCTTCACCGCAAGCTTCGCCGCAGCCAGTTCGGATTCGTTGAGGAACGCAGAATCGCCCGTATTGTCCAGGATGACCCCGATGCGCAGGACGCCGTCACCACTTGGAGCGACCGAATCGAGCCGGGCGTTTGCGCCGGCCGCGGCGCATCCGGAGAGCCCGAGGGCAAGGACGGCACAGCTTGCGAGAAGGGCGGGTACGGGTGGAAGTGACCTGGACGGACGTCCCATGGAGGGCCGTGAAAGCTGCCTTGCCGCAATACCCACTAGATAAGCCGGACGCTCTCTGCCTGCGGGCCCTTCTGGCCCTCGCCCAATTCGAAGTCGACGCGTTGCCCTTCTTCGAGCGCACGGAAGCCATCCATCTGGATCGCAGACCAGTGCACGAAGATGTCGTCGCCGGAATCATCCACGGTGATGAATCCGTAGCCCTTTTCGGCGTTGAACCATTTGACGGTCCCCAAAGCCATGTTCCCCACACTTTCAACTAGCGGTAGCCGTTCGGGGGTTCCCCTGTCCGGCTCCCAACTACTGTAACCACAGTCACGATGCTGTGGCGCAATGAGGCGCAAGGCTGGCCGCAATGTTATTGAGGCGTAACCGGCCTAGCGGTAGCCGGGGCCCAGGATGACCACCACGGGCTGCTGGAATTCGGCGCTGTCCACAAGGTTCGCGATGCCCAGCAGCTTGCCAAGGGCTTCGGCGTTGCCTTTTTGGGCTTCGCCCTTGTAGAAGACGGACGAGGTCTGCTGGGGCATGCCGCCCCAGTTCGCGACGGTGGACAGGGGCCATCCGTTGCCCTGCACAAGGCCGGCCACCCGGGCGGCGAGCCCGCTGGTGGTGGTGCCGTTGTAGACGGCGACGGCGGCGGTCATGTCCACCGCTGCGGTAGTCGGCGTCGGGGTGCTCGACGGCGTGGTGCTGGGGCTTGGCTCGCTCGACGGCTGGGCAGCGGTACTGGCCGAAGGCGAAGCACTTGCCGAAGGCGCGGCCGCGGTCTTGGTGGCGTCAGCGGCCGCAACCGCCTGCGGGACCACCGTCGGGGCCGAGCCCAGTTTCGGCAGGATCAGGAAAGCAACCAGGCCTACGGCCAACGCGATGCCGCCCATGGCCAGGACAGGCCACAAAACAGGGCGTGACGCTGACGCGACGAGCCGATGGACACCTTGGCGCGATGAGCTCTGCGGGACACGGTCGAATTCGTCCCGGGCATATTTGGTCATGGTGAGGCCTTGTCCTTGCTGCTTTTCTTGCTGCGGTACAGCGGGGTGTTCTATGCGTCGGAGCCGAGGCGGCGGGCCGTGCGGGCCCGTTGACGTGACGTACGTAGTCTACGCAATCTCTTGACGAGCATGGGATCGTGCGCCAGCGCTTCCTCGGTGTCGATGAGGGCGTTGAGGAGCTGGTAGTAATGCGTCGCCGAAAGGTCGAAAAGCTCCCGGACTGCCTGCTCCTTGGCGCCCGCGTACTTCCACCATTGCCTTTCCAAGGCAAGCATCTGCTGTTCGCGCTTGCCCAGGGGCGAATCACTGCGGATCCCGGCATTCAGCTCATCAAGCGACGGTCCGGTCACTTCGGCCGCCAAGGGTTCCCGTGCGGGTTCTGCCACGACACACTCCTTCACCGCAAAACCGAATTTCGTCCCTTCCAATGGTACCGGTGGAATAACAAGGCTGTTGTTTGCCACGTCGGAGCTCCCTGAGGGGAGAATGGCCGGATGGCAGAAGAAGCGTTGTTTCAGTTTGGGGCCGAAGACCAGTCGCCGGAATTCGCGGCGCTGCCGGAGGCGCCCCTGGAAGTCCTGGTGGCACCGGACTGGGCTGAAGCGTTGGCCGGCGTCGAGGACGAGTTGCGGTCCGTCCTGTCTTTCGTGGCGGCCGAGGCTGCCCGAGGCACCCACGTGCTGCCGGCGGCGACGCGGATCCTTCGCGCGTTCCAGCAACCGCTGGCGGACGTAAAAGTCCTGATCCTCGGCCAGGACCCGTACCCGACGCCGGGACACGCCGTCGGGCTCTCCTTCGCGGTCTCCGGCCAAACCCGGCCCATCCCCCGCAGCCTCGCGAACATCTATCGGGAGATGGAATCGGACCTCGGCCTTCCGCCGCGCGTCCACGGCGACCTCTCGGCGTGGACCGGCCAAGGGGTGCTCTTGTTGAACAGGGTGCTCAGCGTCGCCGCCGGGGAGGCCGGATCGCACCGGGGCAAGGGTTGGGAGGCCATCACGACGGCGGCCGTCACCGCCGTCGCCGGCCGCCGCACGAGTGCGGGGCAGCGAAGCCCGCTCGTCGCGATCCTTTGGGGGAAGGACGCCGAAGCCGTGCAACCGCTGTTGGACGGCGCTCCGGCGATCGTTTCGGCACATCCCAGTCCTCTGTCCGCTTCGCGTGGGTTCTTCGGCTCGCGGCCTTTCAGCCGGACGAATGCCTTGCTGGCCGAGCAAGGCGCCGATCCCGTCAACTGGGAACTTCCCCCGCTCCCTTAGCTAGGCTTGCCTACATGACTTCTTTGCCAGCCGCCTCGTCCGCCTCCCGCAAAACCCGTCCGCAGGTGAACCTGACGGTGCTGCGCAAGGAACAGCTTTCACCCCACATGGTGCGGATCATCGCAGGCGGTCCGGGCTTTGACGGTTATACGAACAACGATTTCGTGGACAGGTATGTCAAGATCGTGTTCCCGCAGCCGGGGGTGGATTACGGGCAGCCGCTGGATCTGTGGACTATCCGTGAGACCCTGCCCCGCGAGCAGTGGCCTTACACCCGCACATACACGGTCCGCTGGGTGGACGAAGCCGCCCAGGAATTGGCCATCGACTTCGTGGTCCATGGCGACGAGGGCCTTGCCGGGCCGTGGGCCGTGGCGGCACAACCGGGCGACCCGCTGGTCTTCACCGGCCCCGGTGGCGCCTACAACCCGGCCCCGGACGCCGACTGGTACCTTTTCGCAGGCGATGACGCCGCGCTGCCGGCAGTCGCTGCGTCGATCGAGGCTCTTCCGGCGCATGCCAAGGGTTTGGCGTTCCTCGAGGTGGACAACGAAGCGGACGTCCTGGATATCGCGGCGCCGGCAGGTGTTGAGTTGCGTTGGCTCTTCCGCTCGGGCGTACCGGCTGGATCGTGCTCCCTGCTGACAGATGCCGTGGGCGATGCCGAGTGGCCGGAGGGACGGGTCGACGTGTTCGCGCACGGTGAGCGCGGCTACATGAAGGGACTGCGGGACATTTTCTTCAAGCAGCACGGGCTGGAGCGTTCGCAGGTTTCACTCTCCGGCTACTGGGCGCAAGGCCGTATTGAAGACGACTTCCAAGCCGAAAAGAAGCTCCCCATCGGGCAAATCTAACGCGGGCAAATCTAACGCGGGCAGATCTAGCGCCTCCGCACGCGCCGACGCTCGTTGCTCGCCAAGCCCTTGGTCAGCGGCCGGGCGAGGTTGTCGCCAAGCACGATTCCCGCGGCGACGCCCAGGACGATCGCTCCGGCGTTCAGCATGCCGCCCGAACCCAAAAGGATGTCGGCTTCCTGGACCGTCAATACATACATGGAGCGGAATATTTTCAGCCCGGGTAGCAAGATGATGGCGGCGGGCACGGCCACTACCAGTTGGGGAGCGCCGAGCCTCAGCGCCACAATCCGTCCCAAAAGGCCGATCGCGACGGCCGTAATCGCCGGCGATAGCCGGTCACCCATGCCGAGAACGCCCGCCCCCCACAAGACAAAGTAGCCCACAACGCCTACAGCCGCCGTCGGGAGCAGTAGCTTCAACTGGGTCTGTTCCGTGATCCCGATGGCGATCACGGCGATCGCGATCAGGATCGCCTGGCCCCACAACGGGTACGCCTCGGGGAATGTTTGCGTGACGTCTATGTTGGCGGTGCCGACGAGGTCGCCTACCACCACTGCCACGGCGATCCCGGCAACAATGGCGCCAAACGTCAGGATGGTGGACAGGAACCTTCCGGCCGCGGTCACGGGGAAGCCGTTGATCGCGTCTTGGACCGACGAGACCAGCCGTCCCGTCGGCAGCAACAACAGGATCCCGCCGGCCACCACGATGGACGGTGGGATTTCCGCTCCCGCCCAGCGAAGCATCAACGCAATGAACGTCACCAGGAACGAACAAGCAGCCGTGACGAAGAAGTCGGGAGTGCGCCATTTGCCCAATTGCCGGGCAACGAGGTTCACGAGCAAATTGGACGCAAAAGCCAGGGCCGAAGCTCCGAGTCCCCCGCCCAATACGCCGACGAAGACCGCGGCGAACACACCGAACGCAATGGTCACCATCCACCGAGGGAAGGGCTTGCTCTTCCGGATGATGTCGTCCAGGCGGCCCACGGCTTCGGCGCGGCCCACTCCTCCGGCGACGATATCGGTGACAAGCTGGTGGACCTGCGCGAGGCCGGCGTAGTTGTTGGTCCAGGAGCGCACCACGCGGAGCAAGGTGATGGGAGTCTGGTCCTTGGGCGCGTAGTTGATTGCCACCGACTGGTTGGTGATGTCCACTTCGATGTACTTCAGGCCGAGCGCGGCCGTCACGGCGATAATACTGGTTTCGACCTCCAGGGCGCCGGCACCGTAACGGAACATCGTCTCGGCCATGTGGAGCGCGAAATCGATCGTCTTGCGGGCCGAAGCATCCACGCCGCTCACCTGGATGGTGGGGTTGGCGTAGGGGCTGCCAGCCAAGCGATCCACGATGCTCAACGGCGCAGTGGGCGGGTTCTCGCCCTGGACGAGCCGGCGGAGCATGCGCCTTGCGTTGGCGTTCTGGCGCACCTGCGATGGCTTGAGGGGCTGCGTCTTGGGCAATCCGTCCGTGATGGGCCTGTGGTCCGGGCGGTCGGTCACGGGTGTACTCCTAGTAGAACTGTTTGCCCGTGCGGCGAGTGTAGATCTGCCGGGCGATGCGCTCCCCCGCAACGGTCCACAGTTTGTATTTCAGCGGGCTGATGATTTGGTCGTAGCAGCCTACGAAGTCAGTGACGGTCTTGCTGAAACTCGTCTTGAACAGGCCCAATCCGTGGAAGGGGTGGGATGTGTCTTTGAGCCGGTCAGCCGGAGGGGTGCCGCAGAAATCGTACTCGGTGCAGCCCAGCTCCTTGACCGCGTTGATGGCTGTCCACTGGACCAAGTGCGAATCCCCGTATTGACCGCGTTTTTGCAACGAGCCGCCGTCTTTGTACGTGCCCTTCCGGCCGTAATTGATCACGAACGCACCCACGCTGGGAACGCCGTTTTCGAAGACAAACAGGAGCCTGCCCTGGCCGCGGTCCATGAAATTGGTCCAAAACCGGCGGTAGTAATCGAATTCCCGCACCCGCACCTGGGACTTCGCCTCAACGGTGTTGGTCATGAGCGCATACATTGAACGGAAGTTCTCTTCCGTCGGCTCCATCGTGTGGACCTCGACCCCTTCGCGGATGGCGCGACGGACGGCGTTGCGGCCCCGCGAATGGAGGTTTCGCAGCAATTGGTTTTCCTCGGGGGAAATATCCAGCAGCGCGGTGGAGTCGTTGGGTTGCAGGTTGGGCGTCTTGACGACGCCTGTGGCCTCGATGGTGGCCTTGGCGTCCTCCCCCAGGATGATGTCTGGTTCGATCTTGATGGCGAACACACCCAGCTTGGCGCGCTTCACGAATTCCTGGTTGGCCTTGACGATCCCGGGAATGTCCTCGACGCCGGCGACGTCCGGTCCTTTGATGAGGTACCAGAGCTTGCCGAGCAGCGGGAAGGATTTCTCCAAGACCAGGTTGAAGCTGCTGTAGTCCGCCGTCTCATAGACCAGGTGCAGGGGCTTCCAGCCGAAATGCTGCTTGACCTCAGCGAAAGCCTCGGATTGGAGGAGGTTTCCGCCGTTGGGGTTGGCCGTGACGTGTTTGTCCCAGTGTTCGATTTCCTCGGAGGTGGCAAAGCGCGCGGTGAATTCTCGCAAGGGGGCCGTGTCCAATCAGTTGCGTTACGTGAGGCAGCAGGCACCGCTGGGCGGCGCAGGCGTTCACTCTCAAGTCTATCGGCCCCTATAACTGGATCTGGTCCGCAGACTCCAATTGGATGGCCTTCGGCTCCTTGACTGCAAACTCCACGCATGCCAATCCACTGCTTCACAGCCCAGGCAAAGATTCCCCAAAGTTCCCAGCCAGCACGCCCGTGCACAGTGGTAATACCACTAACCGAACCTGGAGGATCCGATGATCGCCTACCGTCCCATTCCGCCGCTCACTGCCGGCCGCGGCAACAGCGTTTGGTCAGCGATCGCTGCCATGGCGTCCGCGGCCTTGCTCGGTCCGGCATGGCCGCCCGCTCCCGCTCACGCACCGGCACGCCATAAGGTTGACGTCAGCACTCGACGACGTTGACGGCGAGGCCTCCCATCGCGGTTTCCTTGTATTTGTCGCTCATGTCCTTGCCGGTCTCCCGCATGGTGACAATGACTTCGTCAAGGGAGACGCGGTGCGTTCCATCGCCCCACAACGCCATTTTGGCGGCATTGATGGCCTTCGCCGCGGCGATCGCGTTGCGTTCGATGCAGGGAATCTGCACGAGGCCGCCGATCGGATCGCACGTCAGGCCGAGGTTATGTTCCATCGCGATTTCGGCAGCGTTTTCCACCTGGGCGGGAGAGCCGCCCATGACTTCCGCCAGGCCCGCGGCCGCCATCGAGGACGCAGAACCTACCTCGCCCTGGCACCCGACCTCAGCGCCGGAAATGGACGCTTGCTCCTTGTAGAGGACCCCGATCGCCCCCGCAGCGAGGAGGAACTTCACCACCACGTCGTCGCGGTCTTGTTGCGAGGCGTTGTCCATCCCAGGAGCGTAGTGCAAGGCGTAATAGAGGACGGCCGGAATGATTCCGGCGGCCCCGTTCGTGGGTGCGGTGACAACCCGTCCCCCGGAGGCGTTTTCCTCGTTCACGGCCAGCGCGATGAGGTTGACCCATTCCTGCCAGTACTTCGGGTCCCGGTCCTTGTCTTCCTTCAGGAGCCGCTCGTGCCAGTCGGGGGCCCGACGGCGGACCTTCAGTCCGCCGGGCAGCACGCCTTCGCGCTTGAGGCTGACCTCGACGCATCCTTCCATGACAGACCAGATGTGCAGGAGCCCTTCGCGGATTTCCTCATCGCTCCGCGAAGCACGCTCGTTGATGAGCATGATGTCCGAAATGCTGAGCCCCTTGGACGCGCAACGCCCCAGCATTTCAGCAGCGGTGCGGAACGGCAGGGGAAGTTCCTTCTTCGACTCCTCCAGTTCCTTCCGGGCGCTTTCCTCTTCGCCCTCACGCACGATGAAGCCGCCACCCACGGAGAAGAAGGTGGCTTCGTGCAGGACCTCGCCATCGGCGTCGGACACGGAGACCTTCATCCCATTGGTGTGCCGGGGAAGGACGGTGAGCGGGTGCAGGACCATGTCCGATTCCCCGTACTGAAGCTGCTTGCCGGCACCGGAAGCACCAGCGCTCGCCAAGTTCAGCGTGCCGGTTTCGGCGATTGCCGCAAGCCGCGCTTCAACTTCATCCGGAAGGATCAGCTCCGGGTGGTAGCCCTCAAGTCCCAGCAGGACCGCCGTCATGGTCCCGTGGCCACGCCCGGTGGCGGCAAGCGAACCATAAAGGTCCACCCGCAGCGATGCCACGCGCTCCAAGGCACCGGAATCCTTCAGCTCGCCCGCGAACACGGCAGCAGCCCGCATCGGCCCCACGGTATGCGAACTCGAAGGACCAATCCCAATAGAGAAAAGATCGAAGACGCCAACAGCCATGGTGGTTCCTAACTAATTTAATTCGGATACGGCGGGGACCCGAGGATCCGGGCCCGGGCAAACGGTCCGCCGGGATGGCCCCGTTGGGGCCAACATCCGGAAGCGTGCGTCCAAGAGAGCGTCACGTCCGCCCAGCGGGCGTCTTCGCGACCGAGCACGCGGAGGATGTCGGCCCCAACGGGCCACCAAGATCAGCCCAGGTTTGCTACGCCCGGGTAGAGCGGGTGCGCGGCGGCGAGGGCCTCCACGCGGTGACGCAGACCGGAAAGGTCGGCACCGGCGTCGGCGATCAACGCCTCGGCGATGATGTCGGCGACTTCGCGGAACGCGGCTTCGCTGAAGCCGCGCGTCGCCAGGGCCGGCGTGCCGATCCGCAGGCCGGAGGTGACCATCGGCGGGCGCGGGTCGAACGGCACGGCGTTGCGGTTGACGGTGATGTCGATCGCGGCGAGGCGGTCTTCGGCCTGCTGCCCGTCAAGCTCGCAGTTGCGCAGGTCCACGAGCACCAGGTGCACGTCGGTACCGCCCGAAACAACCGAGATCCCCTTGGCCACGACGTCGTCCTGGACCAGGCGCTCAGCCAGGATCCGGGCGCCGGCGAGGACGCGCTGCTGGCGCTCCTTGAACTCTTCCGAAGCCGCGATCTTGAAGGCCACGGCCTTCCCGGCGATCACGTGCTCGAGCGGGCCGCCCTGCTGTCCCGGGAACACGGCGGAGTTGATCTTCTTGGCGATCTCGGCGTCGTTGGACAGGATGATGCCGCCGCGCGGACCCGCGAGGGTCTTGTGCGTCGTGGAGGTGGTCACGTGCGCGTGCGGGACCGGCGAGGGGTGCAGCCCCGCGGCAACCAAGCCGGCGAAGTGGGCCATGTCCACCATCAGGTAGGCGCCCACGAGGTCCGCGATGCGGCGGAACTCGGCGAAGTCCAGCTGGCGGGAGTACGCGGACCAGCCGGCAACGATCAGCGCGGGCTTGTGCTCCAGGGCAAGGGCTTCAACCTCGGCCATGTCCACGGTGTGGCTGTCCTCGCGGACCCCGTACGGGACCACGTTGTAGAGCTTGCCGGAGAAGTTGATCCGCATGCCGTGCGTCAAGTGCCCGCCGTGCGCGAGGTTCAGGCCCATGATCGTGTCGCCGGGCTTGATGAGCGCGTGCATCACGGAAGCGTTCGCCTGGGCGCCCGAGTGGGGCTGGACGTTCGCATACTCCGCACCGAACAAGGCCTTGACGCGGTCGATGGCCAGCTGCTCGATCACGTCAACGTGCTCGCAGCCGCCGTAGTAGCGCTTGCCCGGGTAGCCTTCGGCGTACTTGTTGGTCAGGACGGAACCCTGCGCCTGCATGACAGCCACGGCAGTGTGGTTCTCGGAGGCGATCATTTCCAGTCCGCCGCGCTGGCGGCCGAGTTCGTCGTCGATCTTTGCCGCGATCTCCGGGTCCAGCTCGGAGATCTGCGCGTCCAGCGACGGCGAGACGACCTGCTCGAACGCGGTTCCCGTTGCGGCGCTCACAGTTCGCCACCGTTCTTGGAAGCGTATTCCTCCGCGGAGAGCAGCGGGCCGTCCGACTCAGCGGCGACCTTGAACAGCCAGCCAGCGCCGTAGGGGTCGTTGTTGATGAGGGCGGGGTCGTCGACGACGGCGGAGTTCACTTCGGTGACTTCGCCGGTGACCGGGGAGTACAGGTCCGAGACGGACTTGGTGGATTCGACTTCGCCACAGGTTTCCCCTGCGGTGACGGCGGCGCCTACCTCGGGCAAGTCGACGTACACGATGTCGCCCAGGGCATCGGTGGCGATGGCCGAGATGCCGATGGACACGAGGTTCCCGTCTTCGCGGGAGACCCACTCGTGTTCGTCGGAGTACTGCAGTTCAGGTGCAACTTTTGCCATGCGCTTTTCCTTTACGTTTGAAACTCTTTGGTCTGATGGAGTTTGTGTACAGATCATGCCCCCTGAAAGCGTTCTTAAGGGGTGTGACCTGTACACAAACTCCAGTGGGTGCTCTGTTGCTTAGCGCAGCTGCTTAGCGCTTGTAGAAGGGCAGGGCGACGACTTCGAAGGGTTCGGCCTTTCCGCGCAGGTCGATGTCCAGGGCGGTGCCAGGTTCGGAGTGTTCGACGTCGACATACGCCAACGCGACCGGGTAACCGAGCGTCGGGCTCGGCTGGCCGGAGGTCACCTCGCCGACGACGACGCCGTCCTTCAGCACCGGGTAGTGGCTGCGGCCGGCGCGGCGGCCGAGGCCCTTGAGGCCAACGAGCTTGCGGCCCGTGCTAGTTCCGGCGCCTTCGGCTTTCAGGGTTTCCAGGGCGGCGCGGCCCACGAAATCGCTTTCCTTGGCGAGCGAAACCACCGGGCCGAGACCCGCGGCGAAGGGGTTGCCTTCGCGGGAGAGTTCGTTGCCGTAGAGCGGCATGCCGGCTTCCAGGCGCAGCGAGTCGCGGCAGGCCAGGCCCGCCGGGATGAGTTCGCCGTCTTCGGCCACGGCCGTGATGGCTTCCCACAGGGCTGCGGCGGAGTCGTTGTCAACGAAGATCTCGAAGCCGTCCTCGCCGGTGTACCCGGTGCGGGCGAGCAGGAGCTCGGTGGTGGACCCGCCGAAGAGGAAGGGCACCTCGACCGCGGCGTAGTACCTCAGCCCGGTCACGAGCTCGTGCTGCGCGGCCGGGACCAAGCGGAGCAGGATCGCCTCGGCTTTGGGGCCCTGCACGGCGATCAGCGAGGTTGCCGCGGAGGCGTCCTCCACGACGACGTCGAAACCGGCGGCACGCTCGGCCAGGGCCGCGGCGACCACTTTGGCGTTGCCCGCGTTCGGGACCACGAGGAACCTATCGCTGCCTTCCTCCGGGGACGGGCGGCGGTACGTGATCAGGTCATCGATGATGCCGCCGTCTTCTTGGCAGATCAGCGAGTACTTGGCCTTGCCCACGGCCATCGCGGAGATCTTGCCCACGAGCGCGTAGTCCAGGAAGGCTGCGGCGGCAGGGCCGGTCACCCAGACTTCGCCCATGTGGGAGAGGTCGAACAGGCCGGCAGCGTTGCGCACGGCGTGGTGCTCGGCCAGTTCCGAGGAGTACTTCAAGGGCATCTGCCAGCCACCGAAATCGGTGAAGGAAGCGCCGAGCTTCTTGTGCTCTTCATAGAGCGCGGTGTAGTTCTCAGACATATCGGGATCCTTTAGTTTTCAAACTCGGAAAGCGGCGGGCAGGAGCAGACCAGGTTCCGGTCCCCGGCCGCGCCGTCGATGCGGCCGACGGGCGGGAAGTACTTGTCCTGGGCGAGGTGGTGGACCGGGAACGCGGCCTGCTCGCGCGGGTACGCACGGTCCCAGGAGGAGCTCACGACGGCGGCAGCCGTGTGGGGTGCGTGGCGCAGCGGGGACTCCTCCACGGTGAAGTCACCGTTGGCGACCTGCTCGATTTCCTTGCGGATGGTGATCATGGCCTCGATGAAGCGGTCGATCTCGCCCAGGTCCTCGGACTCGGTCGGTTCCACCATCAGGGTGCCGGCGACCGGGAACGCGAGGGTCGGGGCGTGGAAACCGAAGTCGATGAGGCGCTTGGCCACGTCCTCCGCGGTGACCCCGGTCCGGGCGGTGAGTTCGCGCAAGTCCAGGATGCACTCGTGGGCCACGAGGCCGCCCTCGCCCGTGTACAGGACCGGGAAGTGCTCGTTCAGGCGGGACGCGACATAGTTCGCAGCCAGCAGCGCCGACTTGGTGGCCTCGGTCAGGCCTTCCCCGCCCATGAGCTTCACGTAGGCCCAGGAGATCGGCAGCACACCGGCTGAACCGAAGCGGGAGGCCGAGATGGCCACGCCGTGCCCGTCCTCGTGTGCTGCCTTGTTCGCGTCGCCGGGCATGAACGGTGCCAGGTGGGCCTTGGCCGCGACCGGGCCCACGCCGGGTCCGCCGCCGCCGTGCGGGATGCAGAAGGTCTTGTGCAGGTTCAGGTGCGAAACGTCCCCGCCGAACTTGCCCGGCTGCGCCAGGCCCACGAGGGCGTTCAGGTTCGCGCCGTCAACATACACCTGTCCGCCGGCCGCGTGGACCGAGTCGCAGATTTCCCGCACGTCGGCGTCGTAGACACCGTGCGTGGACGGGTAGGTGATCATGATGCAGGACAAGGCTTCCTTGTTGGCCTCTATCTTGGCCTGCAGGTCCGTGTGGTCGATCGTGCCATCGGCTGCCGTGGCCACGACGACCACCTTCATGCCGGCCAGCACCGCCGACGCCGCGTTCGTGCCGTGGGCAGAGGCCGGAATCAGGCAGACATTGCGCTGCTCATCGCCCCGGGACAAATGGTAGCCGCGGATCGCCAGCAGGCCGGCCAGCTCGCCCTGCGAACCGGCGTTGGGCTGGATCGAGACCTGGTCGTACCCGGTGATCGTGGTCAGGTCGGCTTCCAAGTCAGCGATCAGTTCGCGCCAGCCCACGGTCTGCGAATCCGGAGCGAAGGGGTGGATCGAGGCGAACTCCGGCCAGGAAATGGCTTCCATCTCCGCGGTGGCGTTCAGCTTCATGGTGCACGAGCCCAGCGGGATCATGGTGCGGTCCAGCGCGAGGTCGCGGTCCGAGAGCTTGCGGATGTAGCGCAGCAACTGGGTTTCGGAACGGTGGGTGTTGAACACCGGGTGCTGCAAGTAATCCGAGGTACGTCCGACGGCCGAATCCAGGGAGAAACCTTCGCCCGATTCGGCGAGCGTGGCACCGAAGACGGCTGCGACGTCGGCGAGTACTGCCGCCGTCGTCGTCTCGTCTACCGAGATGCCGACCGTGTCGGCGTCGATGCCGCGCAGGTTGATTCCCTTGGCTTCCGCGGCGGCGACGACGTCGGCCGCCTTGCCGGGGACGCGGACGGTGACGGTGTCGAAGAAGCTGCCGTGCAGGACCTCAAGGCCGGCCGCCGCCAGCGACGCCGCCAGGGTGCGGGCGTGCTTGTGGGCGGTTTCGGCGATTGCCTTCAGCCCGTCGGGGCCGTGGTAGACGGCGTACATCGAGGACACGATCGCCAGCAGCGCCTGCGCGGTGCAGATGTTCGAGGTGGCCTTCTCGCGGCGGATGTGCTGCTCGCGGGTCTGGAGCGCGAGGCGGTAGGCGGGAGTTCCGGCGTCGTCCTTGGACACGCCCACCAGGCGGCCCGGCATCGACCGCTCCAAGCCCTTCTGCACGGCCATGTAGGCCGCGTGCGGGCCACCGAAGAACAGCGGCACGCCAAAACGCTGGGTGGAGCCGACAGCGATGTCCGCGCCCTGCTCGCCCGGAGGCGTGATCAACGTCAGCGCGAGAAGGTCAGCGGCAACCGTGACCAGGGCACCGCGCTCCTTCGCGGCCGCGATCACGGCAGAATGGTCGAACACCCTGCCCGAAACACCAGGCTGCTGCAGCACGATACCGTTGATGTCGCCGTCGGGAAGCCCGGCCGAAAGGTCAGCGATCTCGACCTCGAAGCCCAGCGCCTCGGCACGGCCCTTCACTATCGCGATGGTCTGCGGCAAGCAATCAGCGTCAAGGACAGTCTTGCCATCGTGGGCCGTCTTGTTCTTGTTGGCCCGGCGCATCATGAGCACGGCCTCGGCAACGGCGGTGGCTTCATCCAGCAGGGACGCGTTCGCGATCGGCAGGCCAACCAGGTCCTGGACCATCGTCTGGAAGTTCAGCAGGGCTTCGAGGCGGCCCTGGGAAATCTCCGGCTGGTACGGCGTGTAAGCGGTGTACCAGGCCGGGGACTCAAGAATGTTCCGCCGGATCACCGCGGGCGTCACGGTGTCGTAGTAGCCCTGCCCGATCATCTGGACCGCGGTCTTGTTCTTGGACGCCAGCTTGCGCAGTTCGGCGAGGACCTCAACCTCGCTCAACGCGTTCTGGAGAGTCAGTGCGACGTCCTGGCGGATGTCATTGGGAACCGCGGTATCAACGAGCGAATCGACGCTGTCATAACCGACAGCCTTGAGCATGATGTCAATATCGGCCTGGCGGCGGGCGCCGATATGCCGGTCAACAAACGTTGCGGAGGTGGAACTAACCGTCACGAAGGAACTCCATTACTAAGGCGGCGCAAAGTACGCCACAGCTATCAGGGTTCCTCCCCGCTCTGTATTGGACCTGAGAGTTTCCGCAGGCTTTATTGCCCGCTTGCACCGTCGGTGAGCACGGCACATCCTGTTCGTGGTTCCGGGAAGTTCCGGGACCACGGGACGGCTTGCTGCTTTCCAGAGTTGCCTTGCCGCGGCGGTGCATTGGCCTGAGAGATTCCTGGGGAGGGTTTGCTCCTACGGCGCCTGCATCACTTGCTTGCAGGACTCTCCCGCCGCAGTTCAAAGGCGTATTCAGTTGTGTGAGTCAGATTGCGCGAGCCGGTGACAGCTCTCACAAGGGACAATTCTCCTATGTCCGGGGCCGCTCCGCAAATGGGGTCGCCAATTGGGTAGGGCGCCGGCTGTTTCAGCTGCGCAGGTGTTCAGTTGCGAAGGCGTTCGACGGCGGCAAGCAGCGCTGCGACGTCGGCGCTCCTCTCGTCGGCCTTGCTTTCTCCGCCGGCGGCCCCGCCTTCCAGCATCGCGTTGAAATACAGCCCATCGCCCATATACCGAACGGCACGCGCCATCTCCGGTCCTACTTCTTCGGCGAGCAGGTCGAGCCACTGCTGCTGGATCCCGGCAAAGCGCCTACGTGTTTCCTCGTGGGCGACTTCCACAAGCCGGGCAGCGGCCACAAAAACCCTGTCCAAGGGAGAGTTCGCCCACAGGGACGATTTGATGAAGAAAGCCGCGGGCCCTTCGGGCGCGGCCTTCATTTCCGCGAGGTCCTTCGCGGCCAAGGTATCCATGCGCTCCAGGAGGGCCGCGATCAGCGCTTCCTTGTTAGGGAAATGGTAAAGGAGGCCCCCTTTGGACACCCCCGCTTGCTTGGCAACGGCGTCCAGCGTTGCCGCCCGCTCCCCCACGTCGATCAACAAGGCTTCATAGGCGTCCAGGACAGCGGCCCGCGCAACAGGTTTTCGAGGCATGGTGTCCATCTTTCCCTAGGTCCCGAGGTCGATTGAAACTATACCGTCCGGACGGTACAGTTATTTCCATGTTCAGCCCGTCCACAACCCAGCTCCCCCGCATTCCCTCCGCGTCCAACACTGCGCCGTGGCGCGATTGGGCGGCCCTGGCCCTCTTGATGTTTCCCGTACTGCTGGTCGCGGTGGACAACACCGCACTGACCTTCGCCTTGCCGGAAATCGCCAGGAAGCTCGACGTCGGGGGCGTCCAGTTGCTGTGGATCGTGGACTCGTACGCGCTCGTGCTGGCCGCATTGCTGGTCTCCATGGGGAACCTCGGCGACCGGATTGGCCGCCGTCGACTGCTATTGATCGGCAGCACGGGCTTCGCCGCCGTCTCTGCGGCCTCGGCGTTCGCGCCATCTCCCGAATGGCTCATTGCCGGCCGTGCGGGATTGGGCATTTTCGGTGCCATGCTCATGCCGTCAACGCTGTCCCTGATCCGCAACATCTTCCCGGATCCCAACCGGCGTCGGCTTGCTGTCGCGATTTGGGCTGCCGGCTTCTCGGGTGGGGCGGCACTCGGCCCGATCTTCGGTGGCTGGCTCGTTGAGCACTTTTGGTGGGGAGCAGTGTTCCTCGTGGCCGTGCCACTCCTGCTGCCTTTGCTTGCCTTTGGCCCGTTCCTCATCCCCGAATCCAAGGACAGCAATCCAGGCAAGGCCGATGTCCCAAGCGTCGCTTTGTCCATCCTGGCCATGGCGCCCGTTGTCTACGGCATCAAGGAAGCCGCCGTGCACGGTTTCGGTCCCGGCCCTGCGGCGTTCATCGTGTTCGGCCTGGCCATGGGAGTCGTCTTTGTCCGCCGGCAGCGCTCCCTGGTTTCGCCCATGTTGGACGTGCGGCTCTTCAGGAACAAGGTCTTCAGCACGGCGATTACGGCCAACATCTTGTCCTTGTTCTCCATGACGGGCTTCATATACTTCTTCGCGCAACACTTGCAGCTCGTGGAAGGACAGACTCCCATGGAAGCCGGAATCGCGATGGTCCCCGCGCTGCTCGCGACGATCCTCGCCGGACTCGTGGTGGTCCCCGTGGTCAAGAAGATCCGGCCGGGACTGGTAGTCGCCGCCGGCCTGACCCTGAACGCGGTGGGCTACCTCGTGGCGGCCGCGGGGAACCATGGCCAAGGACCCGGATACCTATTGACCGCGCTCTTGCTGCTCGCGGTGGGAGTCGGCTCGTCCGAGACCATTTCCAACGACCTCATTCTCGGCGCCGTGCCCGCGGACAAGGCCGGTGCGGCCTCAGCGATCTCCGAGACCGGCTACGAACTGGGGTCCCTCCTCGGGACGGCGGTTCTTGGCTCGATCCTCACAGCGTCCTACCAGCAGCACCTCCTGCTGCCTGCAGGCCTGTCCGGACACCCGGCCGAACGTTCCCGCGAAACGCTTGCCGGAGCAATGGATACCGCCGCGACGCTCCCCCAGCCGATGGCCGAAGCCCTGACCGCCGCGGCGCGTTCCGCCTTTGAATCCGGCGTGCACATCACCGCGGCGATCGGGCTGGTACTGATGGCAGGAGCGGCGGTCCTCGCCGCCGTCGTACTCCGCCGGATACCGGCGGCGAAGTAGCCGCTCAATTGCCGGCTGGACAATCGCCGGCAGGCTCATGGCGAAGGGCTTCGCCAGCTCCGCGACGAAGTCAATCGGCTGGCGCCTTTCGCTCAGGAGATGCCCGGCGTAGCGTGTGAGGCGGCACCGGCCCACATGAGCACAGGAAACTGGATCGAGGGAGCATCGGCGATGGTTTTCACGCAACGGTTTGAGGAGATCGACGGCGGAGACGTCGCCAGCGCGGGCGGCAAGGGTGCGAACCTGGGCGAGCTGGCCCGCGCCGGGTTCCCCGTCCCGCCGGGCTTCGTCATCCTCACGAACGCCTACAGGGCGTTCCTGGATTCCAACGGGTTGACGGCCCGCGTCGCGGAACTGGCCGGGGGAGGATCCTCCGACGACGCCGAACGGGAGATCCGCGCCCTGTTCCGTTCCGGCGTCGTTCCTGAAGGGATCTCGCAAGAGATCAATACAGCGCTGCTCAGCCTGGGCGCCGGCCCCGAGGCAACCTTCGCCGTGCGGTCATCTGCCACGGCCGAAGACCTGGCCGACGCAAGTTTCGCGGGCCAGCAGGATACCTACCTGAATATCCGCCCCGCCGGCCTCGAAGACGCCATCAAGGATTGTTGGGCCTCCCTATGGACAGCGCGGGCCATGGATTACAGGGCGCGCCGGGCAATAGATACAGAGGGGTTGAGCCTCGCCGTGGTGATCCAGGTGATGGTCGAGTCCGAGGTTTCCGGTGTCATGTTCACGGCCAATCCGCGCACCGGGCGCCGCGAGGAAATCATAGTGAGCGCCGCGTGGGGGCTCGGGGAATCCGTGGTCAGCGGCGCTGTCAGCACTGACGACTACGTAGTGGACAAGTCGTCGGCGAAGGCGAAATCGAGGTTCATCGCCGACAAGGACGTGATGACCGTCTATGCCACCGGCGCGCCGGACAGCACTCCCGGCGGCACGGCCGAACGTCCTGTTCCGGATGCGCAACGCCGGCGCGCCGCCCTCGACGACGAACAACTTACCCAACTAACCGCATTGGGCAAAGAGATCGAAGACCATTTCGGGGCTCCCCAGGACATCGAATGGGCTTTGGCCTCGGGACATGTCCACGTTGTCCAATCCCGGCCGATCACGGCCCTGCCCGAACCCACCGGCGATGCCCCCACGGACTGGACCGTGCCCTACCCGGATGGGCTGTATTTCCGGGCCAGTATCGTCGAACAATTGCCGGACCCGCTCTCCACCCTGTTCGCCGACATGATTGACGGCTCGGTCTCGAAGTCGATCACCAAACTCCTCGGGGAGGCCTTCAAGGGCAACGCCGTTCGGGAAGGCGACGTGGCGCTGCCCACCATCAACGGCTACGCCTATTACTACTATCGGAACTCCGGCATGTGGCGGGTCATGGCCAAGTTCCCCGGCGCCATGGTTTCCCTCGCCCGCGGCAAGGCACACATGGGCGTCCAAGGATGGCGGGAATATTCCCACCCCCTCTACGCGAAACTCGTCCAGGACTGGTCAGCGAAGCAACTCAGTGAGCTCTCGAACGCTGAACTGTTCGACGGCGTCTCGCAACTACTCGACGGCGGTACCGTCTACTACACAGCGGTGCAGTCCGTCATTCCGCTCGCGGCGACAAGCGAGATCGTCTTCGGGCGGTACTACGAAACCTTCGTGCGCCGTGCCGGGGACCCGCCTGCCCTGACCTTCCTCCTGGGATTCGACAGCGAGCCGATCCGCGCCGAAAAATCGCTATACGACCTCGCGACGTGGACCAGGAAACACCCCGGACTTGCCGGCGCGATCACTTCGGCTCCGATCCAGGCCATCGCCCGAGCGCTCACGCACACTGGCGAGGGATCCGACGTCGGGCTTCCCGGCGCGGATCCTGAACTGTGGCAGGAATGGTCCGCAAAATTCCGCACCCACCTCGACCGCTACGGCCACGCCGTCTTCAACCTGGACTTCCTCAACCCCGTCCCGGCAGACGACCCCTCTCCCCTGCTCAGTACCTTGAAGTTCTACCTGCGCGGCCAAGGGAACAATCCGCACGAACGGCAGGAAAAAGCGAAGAACCGGCGCGAGGAACAGACACGCATCGTGCGGCGCAGGCTCGATCCCGCCCGCCGCGCCGCCTTCGACCGCCTTTTAGGCTGGGCCCAAGCCACCGTCCCGGTCCGGGAAGACGCCCTTGCCGACATCGGCCTCGCATGGCCGCTCCTTCGCCGCATGCTGCTGGAATTGGGCAGGCGGCTGACAGAGGCCGGAGTGATCGCGGCGCCCGACGACGTCTTCTGGCTTCGCACCCAGGAAGTCACCGCTGCAGGCACTTCCCCCGCTGGTTCCCTCGCCGGCTCTCTCACCGGCTCTGTCACCGACTCTCTCACCGACGCCGTGGAGCAACGAAAAATGGCGTGGCGGGGACAACGCAAGGCAAACCCGCCCCAGCTATTGCCCGAGATCACGTGGGCGAACCGGGCATTCGGCAGCATGATGCCCGCGAACTCGCGCGAGCAGTCGGGAGACACGATCACAGGCGTCGGCGCGAGTGGCGGCCGGGTTACGGCCCCCGCCCGGGTCCTCGGCGGACCGGCCGACTTCGACCGGATGGAACCCGGCGACGTCCTTGTGGCGCGCATGACGACGCCGGCCTGGACATCGCTGTTCGCCATGGCTTCCGCTGTGGTCACCGACGTCGGCGGGCCGCTGAGCCACAGTTCGATCGTCGCTCGCGAATACGGCATTCCGGCCGTCTTGGGCACCGCCGTCGCAACAAGCCGCATCGAAAGCGGACAGCTGATCCGGGTCGACGGCGACGCAGGCACCGTCACGCTCAAGACCGACGCGCAGGAGCTTCCGGAAGCGCCGTCGGCCCGACCATCGAAGGCCAGGACCGCCGTCGGGATCGCGATGGGGGCCGCGCTCGCCGCCGGCGGTGTCGCCGTCGTCCGTCGCCTGAGGCGCCGGTAAGTATCTTTTCTAGACCGCCCGGTTAAGGGCTGGATCATGGGCCGCGAATCCGCGCGTGATGCCGCCCAACGTCGCGGTGGCGAGTGTCGAGAGGTAGTCATGCCGGCGTCGGGCTGTGATGCGGGATTGCGGCTCGAAGCCCTGCCCGGGATCGTCCGCGTAGTGCATGGCGAGTCCGTCACGCATGAGTCGGATGCCCTCGGCGCGTTGCTGGGACACCGCGGCGTGGGTGGAACCGAGCTCTTCCGCGAGTTCCTTGACGGTCCGGCCGTCGAAGTAGATTTGTTCGACGACGTAGCGCATCTTCTCGGGCAGGGCTGCGACTGCGGCGCGGAGGTACTTGATGCGCTCGTCGGCAAGGACAGAGTGCTCCGGCGAGACGGTTTCCGCGGCGACGGTATCAACCACGACGTCGTCGAGCGGAGTGAGCGTGCGTGCGGCGTCCGCCAAGGCGGCTTCCACGACACTGCGCTCGACGCCCAGCGCCGACGCCGTCTCGGACACCGTGGGCGTACGGCCCAAGACGCCGGCGAGCGTTTCCTGGACGGACATGGTTTCCTTGATGCGCTTGCGGGCTGAACGCGTGGCCCAGTCGCTCGAACGCATCTCGTCCGCGAAGGCTCCGACGATCCGGCGACGCGCGAAGGCGCCGAAGGGGACTCCGAGATCCGGGTCGAAGGAATCAGCCGACGTAATGAGCGCCACGGAACCTACCGACGCGAAATCGTCGCGTGACAAATGTGACGCCCGCGCGCAAAGCTCGGACACCAAGTAGCCAACGAGCGGCAAGTGCTGCAGCACCAGCTCGTTGCGTTCTTCGCGATTCAAATTTAGTCCCCCCATGAGACCTGATTATTGAGTGCATATCCTGTTTCCAGGGCCTTCGCTGCAAGCTGCAGAGACCGTTCAGCTTGCCAAAAGTTGCCTGTAACAGACGTGTATTGAGTGAACATACCACTTGGTAGCTAACAATCCGTGTACGCTCAAGCAAAAGATCGAAAAACGGGCCGCGGAATCATTTTCGGAGGTCCAACCGGGGATTGGGGAACCGTGGGGGCGGACGAGTTATCGGCAACGCTGTGGCGAGAGCGGAAACAGTTGGAACTGTTGTTGTTCCGGCTCGAATCGCAGTTGCTGCATGTGCGGACCGGCAATTGGCAGTGGCTGAAGTTTACGGCCGCCGACGTTGAGAGCGTCCTAGAAAACCTTCGGTTCGATACCCTTGCCCGGAACATCGAATCTTCGGCCGTAGCCGTCGAATGGAGGCTCCCCGCAAGCTCCACACTTCCGATGATCATCTCGGCGGCATCGTCCGGCCTCTGGGAAGACCTGCTCCGGCAGCACCATGAAGCCTTGGTCGAACTGGTCAAGCGTGTTGAGGTTACGGCCGCCGCCAACATCGAAGCGTTGACCGTGGGCCAACAAAGGACCGGCGAACCGTTGCCTAAAGGGGCGATTACCGGTGACGGTGTGGCAGTGGCCGTCCCGCCGCACGACCCCTCGACCGAGGACGACGTAATGTTCTTGGCGGGGAGCGCAAACATCGAACGTGCCTTGGCTGCGACGCGGGATTGCTCGTTGCCGCTCCTCGAAGAGTTCTTGGGGCTGGGTTAGGGCTGGTTGGCGGGGTCTTTGGGTTTCGGCTTGGCGTGGTGGTTCGTGGGTCCTATTTTGAGGGCACGCCTGGGCAGCCTTCGCCCTGGGGGTTCTGGAGGCAGTTATCGGCATAGTTGCGCGTGACCGAGCGCCACACGCTCACAGTCTGCGCCGGGGACGCGAACTCCCCCGTGCCCGGGATCGGCAAATCCGGGCCATCATTCACCGAATACGTGCCACGAAACGTCGTCGAGACCGACACCTGGAAATCACCCGTCTGCTTATACACGTGACTCGTGCGCGTCTGCTCACCCCACTGCTCCTCCGGCAACGGGCCACCGGCAAAGATCGTCGGCCCCAAACCACTGCCGTCCCCATAGCTGTAGGTGTACTCGGCCGGGGTCGCCACCACCCGGACTTTCTGCCCGAGGATCACCACATCGAAGCGCTGCTCCGCCGCATCGGCAAACACATTCGTCTCGGCTCCCCTGAGTGTGTGCGGACTCGGCTGGATCCCCAGAACCGCCGGCGTGATCGGAAGCGTCCGGAAATCCGACACGATCCTCCCGGCGATCCTGGCCAACAGATCCTCCGGCTTTTGGTCGTACAAGCACGACGGACCATCACTGGGTGACTTCCAATCAGACCAGGTCGGATTCTCCAGCGCCCGCGGAGCGACCTTCCAGATCACCGCCGTCCCGGGTTTCCCGCCCGGCTCACGCGCCGGACACTGCAACTGACCCGGAAGACACTTCTTATCAAAATTCTCCCCGACCTGACACTGCAAAACCGGCTTGTACTGGTTGGGGTCGTCACTGACCACGCCGGGGCCGGATCGGACAAGTCCACCCGATTCCCCATCACGAATATAGACAAGCGGTTTTACGCCCGTATTACTCCACCGAGCTTCACCATTTTCGGTGGCAGCCAACGCGGGCGGTCCACAAAGGCTCGTCAAAAGGAAAATAACTCCAACCCGGGAAAAGCGCGAGAGCCAACGTTCCTTGCTCATGCCAGCGGATTAACTGAGTCAAGCATCCATGAACCGTCAATAAACCGTAAGAAGGCGACGTTCGCCGTGTTAGTCTCGTCGCCTGGCGGTCGGTATTCAATCCCTCCAGGCCCCCAATAGCGAATCTCACTCTGGATGACTTGAACAATCACGGGGATCCTACCGTCATTATGCGGAGTGAAGTTTGACTCGAAAGTCGGAGTCGAAAATGACCCACCACTGAGCCAACGATCCCCGGTATACGCATTGGGGACGACCTTCTTCACCCCCTCGCACATCTCACAATTCGGTCCTGTCAGCTTCGTTAGCGGCCCAATGTCACCGGTTTCATATGCGTAGCCCATCACTTGAAACCAATAGGCCGTGAACGCTTCGGCGCCTTCCTTGCTGTTCGCTTTCGCGGCTTCCGGCAGCGCCGGAACTGGCACGTTCTCAGCTCTACCTGTAGAAGACGCGGGTTTGTAGACAGGAGTCAAGGTCGGCGTAGGAGTTGGCGTTACAGTGGCACTGACCGAAGCACTCGGCGAAACAGATTCGCGCCCGTCAAGTTGCGCCCCTGAGGCACATCCAGCTAGGACTGCCGTCACTGTTGCAACGACAGCACCAAGCGACAGCCGGGAACGTAAAGAACTGGACATCAGCAAAGACATGATTTTTATTTCCCCCAATATTTTCCAAATGCGAACTACTTGAAAAGTCCAGACGATGATCTACCGAATCAGGCCAAGATCTTTAACTTTCCACGATCCTGATTCGAATGAAGCAATCATCACTGATTCGGATTTAGACGACACAGTTATCGGCTGGCTCGCGCTTCCATCTGCTTCGAAGTAATCGATCTTCTCTTGGACGACTTGGATTATCACCTGCTGCGTCGGAGCCTCCGGTTTGTATTTTGATTCGATTGAGGGAGTCAGGATTTTGCCACCGACAAGCCAACGGCCGTTGGAATAGGCGGAATCCAGTCCTTCCTTCAGACGAGTACAGAACTTGCAGCTCGGGGACGTGTTGGCCGACCAGGCGGTTACATCCCCGGTCTCGTAGGCGTACGAAAGCGTCTGGAACCAATACCGAGCGAATGCCTCGACGCCGTCTTCATTATTTGCATTGGCCTCCTCCGGCAGCATCGGAATCCGGACATTTTGGGCTTTTCCCGTGGCGTCGGCGAGCTTGTAGACCGCTGTCGCAGTCGGCGCCGGGGTGGCCGTGACGCTGACGGAAGGCTCGTCTGATGCTCCCGGTGGACCGCCCGGAGCACAGCCAGTAAGAACAAAAATCACACTGACGACGGCAGCAAAAAAGAACCGGGCGCGAAAAGAAATGGACGTGCGTGAAGTCATGGCGTGCTATCCCCCAATAGTTGTGTGCCTGAGCATCAGGGTAGCTGAAGTACCCGCAAAGCGTCGAAAAGTTATCCACAAGCCAGGTTTCCCGAGGACCCATGTCTCTCCAAACCTGAGCGGGCGTCAGGGAAAAAACCCGCCGGACCTGAGCGGGCGTCAGGGAAAAACACGCGTTATGTGAGCGAGCGTCAAGAAAAGACCCATCAGATGTGAGCGGGCGTCGGGAAAAGCGCGGTGATGCGTGAGCAGGCGTGAGGTTAGGGGCGGTTTTCCGGTGCCGGGTTTCTTGGTGCGCCTGCGGCTTCTTGACCGGCGGCTTTGGTTCCGGGCGCTGCCGGGGGGCGGAGGCCTGCGAGGAGTTCTTCGGCTTCGGGGCCGGCTTGGGCTGCCGCGAGGTTGGCGGCGGCGATCGCTTCGATCACTTCGCGACGCTGGATGGACACCCCTCGGGGGGCTTCGATTCCGATGCGCACGCCGTCGCCACGGCCTTCCATGACGGTGATAACGATGTCGTCACCGATCATGATTTGTTCGCCCGGCTTGCGTGTCAGTACCAGCATGCTCTCAATCTACCTTTCCGAGCATTGCGACGCGGGCGGGCTTGCCGTCCACCCAGCCGACGGGGAGACCCAGCGCATTGACCGTTTCAGGAGTCGATGTCTCGGCCGTGCCGAACACCGCGAGTGCTTCGACCGACAAGCCTTCTACACCGAGGGCGGCCGTGAGGGCCCGCACCCAGGCTTCGGTGTCTTCCGCTTTCCGCCTGGCATCAGCGGCCAGCCACAATTGGTCCGGGGCAAGGCCAGCAATCTCCGAGGCCTGTGCCGCGGCGTCGCGCGGGCCGCCCAAACCGTAGGCCACCAGAACGGTTTGGCCAGCGTGGACCGCCTGGGCGCGTGCCGCCGTCGCGCCCTGCTTTCCGCCGACATGGAGGTGGCCGAACGCGGTCAAGCGGCCGGCGGTGCGGACGTCGGAACCGCCCCCGGCGATGGACATTTCCAGTGCCGGTCCCATGGCGTCGTCGCCGAGCCCGAGCAAAATGATGAGATTGCCGCTTCCGACCCGCGGCACGGGCACGGGAGTCTGCACTGGTACCGGACCGGATGCGGGCAATGGTAGCGGCGCCGAAGGAGCATGCTCATTGGTGAGTTCCTTGCCCAGTTGCTCCAACAGCCCGGCGAAGTCCGGTGAAGCCGTCGAAACAGCGGCCCGAACGGCCGCTGGAACAGCCCCCGAAACAGCCGTCGCCGGCCGGTGGAGGTCCAGCTCGGCGGCGTCCGCCTGCTCCAGCAGCGCGGCGATGGCGGGACCGTGCAGGGCGTGGGTGGCGCCGTCGAGCCACATCGCCGTCGAACGTTCCGCGTCACCTCCCGGGGGCGGGCCCGGTACCACCTCAGCGACCTCAATCGTGGCCTCATACCGGTTGGCGACGAAGAGGCCGGCAATCCCGGGGTTGGTGACTTTCTCGGCCGACACAATGCGCGCTCCGGCGCCGTACTGCTTTTCCGCTTTCTCCCGGATGGCGTCCAGGGAGGCGCCCTTAAGCCTGAATTGCTTCGGCATGGCGGACCACCCCCACGGTTTCGATCTGGATGTTGGCGGACGTTACTTCGCGGTAGGACAGGACTGGAACACCGCCGTCGGGGGAAGCCACGAGGCGCCGGACGGCAGGCCGCAAGGCAGGTGCGCAGACCAGGACGGCCTGCCGCCCCGCAACGGCCGCGGCCTCAACAGATGCCTGGATCGAGCCCAACACGGCGTCCAGGCGGGCCTGGCTCATGACGATCTGCGTTCCCCCTTCGGCGGGGCGCATGTCCTCGAGCATCGACTGCTCGAGGAGCGGATCGATCATGATGACGTTGAGCACCGAACCGTCCAGGAACTTCGCTGCGAGCGCCGGCCCCAGGGACTGGCGGGCCGCCTCGATGAGCGCCTCGGGTTCCGTGGACACCTTGGCCCGCAAAGCGAGGGCTTCGTAGATGCGCGGGAGGTCGTTGATGGGGACTTGCTCTTCGAGGAGGCCTTGCAGGACCCGCTGCACCTCAGCGAGGGACATGAGTGCCGGGATCAGTTCCTCGACGGCGGCCGGGCTCTGTTTTCGCACGCCTTCGGTGAGGACGCGGACGTCCTCCCGGCTGAGGAGCCGCGCGGCGTTGGCCGAGACGATGGAGGACAGGTGGGTTACCAGGACGGAAACCCTGTCGATCACTGTTGCCCCGGTCATTTCGGCGCTGTGTCGCATTTCCGTGGGGATCCATTTTCCTGAGAGGCCGAAGACCGGTTCCACGGTGGCGGTGCCGGGCAGGGCGTCGAGGAAGTCACCGAGTGCGAGGAGCTTGCCCGACGGCGCCGTGCCGCGTCCCGCTTCGACGCCGGCGATGCGGATGGCGTAGTTGGCCGGCGGCAACTCCACGTTGTCGCGCGTGCGGACGGGCGGGATCACGATGCCGAGTTCCATGGCGATCTTGTGGCGCAGGGACCGCACCCGGGCAAGGAGGTCGTCCGAGGCTCCCGAGACGAGGTCCACGAGGTCCGGGGCCAGCAGGATTTCCACGGGATGGATGCGCATGTCCTGCATGATCCGCTCGTTGGGGTCTTCCTCGGAGCTTTGGGCGGCGGCGGCCTCCGCGTCACGGGCGGCGTTGAGCTTCTGTTGCGACGACAGCCTCCGGGAGGCGAACACCAGGAGGGCGCCCACCAGGAGGAACGGCAGGATGGGCATGCCGGGAATAAGGGCCATGGCGATCGCGGCGACACCGGCGATCAGCAGCGCGTTGGGCGATTGCGTGAGTTGCGATGACGCCGTGCGGCCCATGTCTTCCTCGGCGTTGGACCGGGTGACGATCATGCCAGTGGAGACGGCCATGAGAAGGGCAGGAATCTGGGTGACGAGGCCGTCGCCCATGGTCAGTAGCCCGTAGGAGTTGAGGGCGTCGCCCACGTTCATTCCGCGTTGCAGGACCCCGATGGCAATGCCGCCGACGAAGTTGATGATGATAATGATGATGCCGGCGATCGCGTCGCCCTTGACGAACTTCGAGGCACCGTCCATTGCGCCGTAAAAGTCCGCTTCGGCGGACACCTCGGCGCGCCGCTTGCGCGCTTGGGCGTCGGTGAGCAGTCCGGCGTTGAGGTCCGCGTCGATCGCCATCTGCTTGCCGGGCATGGCGTCGAGGGTGAACCTCGCACCCACCTCGGCCACGCGTTCGGCGCCCTTTGTGACCACCACGAACTGGATGACAACAAGGATCAGGAACACCACGGCACCGATGATCATTGACCCGCCAACCGTGACTTTGCCGAACGCGTCGATCACCTGTCCGGCGAATCCTTGCCCCAGCACCAGGCGGGTGGAGGCGACGTTGAGGCCGAGCCGGAACAGCGTGGCCACGAGCAGCAGCGAAGGGAACACCGAGAAGTCCAGCGGCTTCTTGACGAACATGCTGGTCAGCAGGATGAGGAGCGCGAGCAGGATGTTGCAGACGATCAGGAAATCCAGGAGCGGCGCCGGTACGGGAACCACCAATAGCAGCACGATGCCCACGATTCCCACCGGGACCGTGAGCCTGGAGAATCTGTTGTTCACGGCTGTCTCCTTTCTAGTGGCATGCGGTGCATTCCGCGGGCCGCTCCCCTGGCTTTGAGCGACATCACGAAGGCCAGGACACCCGCGACGGCACGGTACAGCTCAACAGGGATCTCTTGTCCCAGCTCACAGGCTGAATGCAGGGCCCTGGCCAGCGGCACGTCCTGGACCATCGGAACCGTTTTCGATTCCGCCTCTTCCCTGATCCGGGCTGCGATGACCCCCGACCCCTTGGCCACGACGCGCGGCGCCGATTTGCCGGCGTCGTACTTCAACGCGACGGCGACGTGCGTCGGGTTGACGATCACGACGTCGGCGTCCGCGATGGCGCCGATCATGCGGTTCCGGCTCATGGTCAGGTGGCGCGAGCGGCGCTGGGACTTGATGAGGGGGTCGCCGTCGCTGTTCTTGTTCTCGTCCCGGACTTCCTTCTTGGACATGCGCGTCATCTTCCGGTTGCGGCGCATGACCACGAAGATATCGGCCGCGGCGAGGACCAGGCCGGCCAGAACCGCGAACTGGATGAGCGAGGAAATCCCGCCGGTCGCTGCGGACAGCACGCCGGACACCGGCAGCCCGCCGGCCGTGAGCAGGACCGGGATGAGGCCCTGCACCACCGAGTACAGGACAAGCCCGACGACGGCGGTCTTCAGGAGCGCTTTGAGGCCTCCCCACAGTGCCTGGGTACCGAAGATCCGCTTGATTCCGTTGGCGAGGTTGAAGTGTTCGACGTCGATGCGGAACCTTTTGATGTGGATCCCGCCTTGCGCGGCGGACCCCGCCAGGACCACCAGCGCTACCACCGTGAACAGGGGTCCGAGGGTTTGGGCCAGGGAAGCGAACCCTGCCTCAAGGGCTGCGACAGCCTTGGCGGGTTCGGGATGGGCAATGACGCCGCGGATGCTGAAGAGTTGGTCCGCCGCGGCGTTTGACGCGCGATCGATGGTTGACGGGAGCATGGCTGCTGCCGCACCGACTGCGAGCCAGGCGGTGAGGTCCTGGGATCGGGAGAGCTGGCCCTTGGACCGGACTTCCCGGATCCGTTTGTCCGTGGCTTGCTCGGTCTTCTCCTGCGAATCCGCCATCAGCCCACCCCCATGAGCGAGTTGGCCGCTTGTTCGGCGAGCATGGCCACGAGCCGGGGCAGGGCAAGGAACAGGAAGCCGGCGAGGCCGAGGGTGATGAAGACCTTGAGCGGGAAGCCCAGCGCGAAAGCGTTCAAGGCCGGGGCCACGCGCGTGAGGAGACCGAGTCCGACGTCGGCGAGCACGAGAACCACAAGCAACGGCCCGGCGATCTGCACGGCACTCAGGAACATCCCCGTGACGGCGCTCGTCATTGCCTGCACGGGCCGGGCCAAATCCAATCCGCCGCCCAGGGGAAGGGCCGAGAAGCTCCCGGCCAAGCCGCCGATCACCAATTGGTAGCCATCGGACGCGAAAAGCAGGGCCAAGGCGGCCATCTGGATCAACCGGGTGAATTGGGCGCCGTTGACCATCATCTGCGGATCGAAGGCCTGGGCCATCTGGAAGCCGCTGAAAAGGTCGATCAGGCTGCCCGCCGATTGGATGGCCGCGAAGACCAGCATGACCAGGAACCCGAGGACGAGCCCCGTGGCGATCTCAAGGACGGCAGCGGTGATGTATCCGGCAGTGTCCTGGAGCTGGTAACCGGCCGAAAGCCGCTGCGAGACGGCCAAACCGAGTCCGACGCCGAGCATCGCCTTGATGCGCGCCGGTATCGCTTGGTGGGAAAAGGGCGGGGCCACCAAGAGGAAGGCGGTCATGCGGAGCGAGGCCAGGAGCAGGACCTCAAGCCAGGCCTGGCTGATGGGCAGGTCCACTTCACGTTCCGCCGATCAGTCCGGGGATCCGGGCGAAAAGATCGTTGGTGAAGGAAACCATCTCCGTGATCATCCAATGGCCGCACACCACGAGGGCCACCGCCACCGCCACCGCCTTGGGCACGAAGGACAGCGTGGCCTCCTGCAACTGGGTGATGGATTGCAGGAGCGAGATGGCCAGTCCAACCACAAGGGCGGTGACCAAGGCCGGCGCCGCGAGCTTGGCGGAAACGATCATGGCCTGGAGCGCGATATCCAGGACTGCGTTGGTATCCATCAGCCGCTCGAATAACTCTGGATCAGGGCTGTGATCACAAGGCCCCAGCCGTCCACCAGGATGAACAACAGGATCTTGAAGGGCAGCGAGATCATCACGGGAGGAAGCATCATCATGCCCATCGACATCAGAGCCGCCGAAACGACGAGGTCGATCACGAGGAACGGGATGAAGATGACGAAGCCGATGATGAACGCCGCCCGGAGCTCGGAGATCATGAACGCCGGGATGAGGGTCTGGAGCGGTACAGCCTGGGGGTTGGCGGGATTGTCCAGCTTGGCCGCTCGCGTCATCAGGGCGATGTCCTCTTCACGGGTGTGGGCCAGCATGAAGTGCTGCAGTGGCGCCGATCCAGCGGTGACGGCTCCATTGAAGTCGAGCGTTCCGTTGAGGTACGGCTGGATTCCGACGTTGTTGATCTCGGAAACCACGGGCCACATGACGAACAGGGACAGGAAAAGCGCGAGTCCGGCCAGGACCTGGTTGGGCGGGATGGACGGCAAAGAGAGCGCATTGCGGGTCATGGCCAGCACAACGAAGATCTTCGTGAACGAGGTCATCATGAGCAGCAGCGCGGGAGCGACGGACAGCAGCGTGATCGCGATCAGGGTGACAACCGCTGTGGACGGCTTCCCGTCCAGGCCGTTGACGTCGATGGTGACGTTGCTGCCGGACGGCTGCGCGGGCGCTGATGGTTGGGCTGGTGCTGTTGGTTGAACCGGTTGAACTGGTTGGGCGGGGGCTGTTGGTTGGGCGGGCCCTGTCGGGTCGCCGGGCGCGGCGTGGCCAGCGGACATGCCCAGCCAGAGGAACACAACCGTCAGCAACAGCACGCAAAACACCGCGGGCAGCACTTTGCGCACGGCTTGCGGCAAAGTCAGGGTCAATTCCGGCGTCCCCTGATGGCCTCGGCTGCTTGCCGCCACGTTGACCCGGCGAGGATGGACCCGTGCAGGGGTTGCGCCTGCTTGTGCTGTTCGCCGCGGCGATGAAGCTCGCTTCGGCGCGTGATCCCGGTGGTCTCCGCCGTCCAGCCTTCCGGCAGGGTATCGCCGGTTTCGCGGAAGATCTCCTCGAAACTCACGGGCGCACTGACCGGCCCGAGCGGTTCAGGCACCCGGAGCGGTTCGGGCACCTCGGGCGGTACCTCACCGCTGTGGAGCACGCTGATGGCGTGTTCCGTGACGCCCAGGAGAAAGCGCTTGTGGCCGGCGTCGACCACCACAACCGAAGCCTTCTGGCCCACAGCCTGTCGGCTGACCACAGCCAGGGTGGTGTTGGCCCGGCGCCTGCCTCTGCCCTTGCCCTTGAGCAGGCGGCGTTGCAGGACCCACATAAGGCCGAGCACGGCGCCCAGGGCCACAAGCACACGCAGCCCGAGGATCAGCGAATCCATCTAGTAGATTCCCTCTGCGACGTCAAGGATCCGGGTGATGCGGACCGCGTAGTCCTGGTCCACCACAACAACCTCGCCGTGCGCGATGAGCCGCCCGTTCAGCAGGACGTCGGCAGGGGCTCCGGCGGAGCGGTCCAGTTCGATCACTTTGCCGGGCTCCAGCGCGAGCGCGTCCCGGACGGACATGCGCGTTCGTCCGATCTCCACGGTGAGGGACATTTCGACGTTGCTGATCAGCCCGAGGCGGGCCGAAACGGAATCGGCCTGGCCGGCGCGGGCTCCCGCGGCGTCCCGCACCGTCCCGTGTTCGCGGACCCGGACCGCGAACCAGCCAAAGGCGGTACCGGCGTCGGCCGCCGACACTTGGCGAAGCTCAAAAACCGCGGTTTCGGGGTCGGAAAGAAGCCCGGCGGCGTCTTCTTCGCGCAACTCACCCAGCACACCGGCGTCGAACGCTCCGGTCGCGTATTCCATGGCCGGCCGCAAAACGTCAGTCGCCGACACCATGCCCTCAAGCGCCCCACCGGCCGCGGCGAGGAAGGAACGGTCCGTCAGGATGAGGGCGAAGTCGGCCGTCACGGCGCCGACGAACGTGGCCATGACAGCCATCGGCGCGTAGGGCGCCGCGGACTGGGACGGAACGATGCCGGTGACGTGCAGGGCAGCGGGAGTCGGGAGGTTCTGCGCAAGCCGTTCGGCCGCGGACTCGTGCAGGGTCAGGGTGATGCTCATCGCTGGTTCTCCTCGATTGTGACGATGACGGCGGCCGCACGCGAACCGTTCCGGGCGGGGGCTGCGGTGGCCAGCCGGGTGCCGTTGATGGCGACGTCGAACGGCCGGTTCTCGAGGTGGGGCAACGCAATGACGTCCCCGACGGCGAGGCCCAGGATCTGCGCGGGCGTCACCGGCGTGGCGCTCAACTGGATAGCGACGTCCACGGGAACCTGCGCGACCTGGGCACGGACCAAAGCCTCGGCGTCGCCGCTGTGGATAGTGGGATTCACGTCGCCAAGCCCTGAGAGGAGGACGTCGGCGGGAATCGCAAGGCTCGCCGCGGCTACGTTGTCGCCCACTTTGACCGTGAAGGACGCCACGATCATGAGCTCAGCGGGAGCCGCGGCCTGGGCGAACTGGGAGTTGTACTGGATGACATCCATGCGCACCGGCGTCGTCAAGAGGGCGCCGAGGGAATAGCTCAAGTCCTCCAGCCCGTCCTCCACCATGCGGCTGATGAGGGCCTGCTCTATCTGGGTGAACTTGCGGTCCGGCACAGCCGACTCGCTCGATCCGCCCAGCATGCGGGTCACCCAGGACAGTGCGGCCGTCGCCGGGAATTGCATGACCAGGCGCGATTCGCTGCCCTCGATGCTGCAGAGGACCATCGACGTAACCGACGGGAGGGACGACGCGTATTCGTCATAGCTCTGCATGATGAGCTGTTCCAGGGTGACGGTGGACTTCACCCGGACCTTGGCCGTGAGCTGCGTTCCCCATTGCCGGGCAAACGTCTCGAACGCGACCTCCAGCACCCGGCTGTGCTGGCGCGGCAACGTGGTGGGTCGGCGGAAGTCGTAGACATCCACGGTGCGCCGTGGAGCCGTTCGATCTTCCTGTTCACTCACGGTTGGCACTATCGGCACGGAAAGCGCCGGCGTAAGTGGTTTGCCTCGGAAACAAACCCGGGACGCCCGGCTGCGGGCGTCCCGGGTCGGTTGACGATTGCTTAGGCGGCAGGCGCCTGGTTGATCCGCACCATGTTGCCCGAAGGATCGCGGAAAGCGCAGTCGCGGGGACCCCACGGCTGGTCGATCGGTTCCTGCATGACCTCCGCGCCGGAAGCCCGGACTTTCTCGAACAAGGCATCCACGTCTTCGGAACGGAAGACAATGGGGCCCATGACGCCCTTCGTGACAAGCTCCTGGAGGGCGTCGCCGTCGGCCTGGGAACGGCCGGCGTGTGGTTCGGACAGGACGATCTCGACGCCGGGCTGCGCGGGGCTGCCGAGCGTCACCCAGCGGAAACCGCCTTGCGCTACGTCATTGAGCACCTCGAGTCCGAGGGCCCCTTGGTAGAAGCCCAGGGCCTCATCGACGTCGTTGACAGTGATTTGCGAGTACTGCAGTGAAATGGTCATGCCATAACGCTAATCAGCGGCCATGGCGAGCGCTTCTTGGATCCTGCTCACTTCGTACCGCGAGGGCCGGGTCCGGATTTTCGCCACGCACGGAGGCATCAAGTCCACGGCACGGTGTTCCCGGCCGCGGTAAGCGCTGGGCGTCTCCCCCACGATTTCAGTGAACCGCGAACTGAAGGAACCAAGGGAGGTACAACCGACTTCCATGCAGGCGTCCGTCACGCTCATCCCGGCCCGAAGAAGGGCCATGGCGCGCTCGATCCGGCGGGTCATGAGGTAGTTGTACGGAGTCTCGCCATAGGTCGCCCGGAACTGCCGCGAAAAGTGTGCCGGGGACATGAACGCGTGGCTTGCCATCGTGGGCACATCCAGCGGCTTCGCAAACTCGCGGTCGATCAGGTCACGGGCCCGGCGCAAGTACGTGAGCTTGGCGAGGTCTTCCGGGGTCATGCCTCGAGCGTACCGCGGGCAGCAAGGCATTTCCACGGACGGCGGCTGCCGACCGGCGTCGTCATCTCATTGCCCGGCGTCACTGCCCGGCGTGAGCCTTGAGCGCCTCGGGAATCAGGGCGCGGACCGTTTCGGGTTTGTCCGAAAGGACCACGACGTCGACCCTGCGGTTTAGCTCCATGAGCGCCTCCGTGGAGTCGTCGTTCACCTGCCGCGCCGAACCGAAGGCCACCGCGCCGATGTGCGCCGCGGGAATGCCTCCGTGGTCCACGAGGTAGCGCAGGACGTTCACCGAACGGGCCGAGGAAAGCTCCCAGGTGGAAGGGTAGGAAGTCACACCGTTGGCCGCGTGGCCTTCCACCATGATTTCGAGGCCGGCCTTGGACATCACGGGGGCAATGGTGGTGAGGACCTGGCTCGCCCGGCCCGTGAGCTCCGGCCGGTCCGCTTCGAAGAAGGCCTGCGAACCGACGAGCTTCACGGTCAGCCCGCGCTCGTTGACCTGGAACTGGACATTCGCCCCCAGACCTGCGGCGTCGAGCTTCGACTTCATGTCGTCACGCAGTCCCGAGAGCCTGTCCGCTTCCTTGGTCGCGAGGTCGAGCGTGGAGAATCCCTGGCCATCGGATGTGAGGAGTTCCGGCGGAACCACGGTGCCGGAAGCGGTATCCACCTTTTGGCTGATGGTGGTGCCGAAGCCTGTCGCAAGGGAATTCCTGAGCTTGTCGAATTTGGCTTGGTCCACGGTGGACATCGCGAACAACACGATGAACATGCACATCAGCACGGTGACCATGTCCATGTAGGACGCCATCCAGCGCTCGTCCACGTGTTCTTCCGCCGGGGCTGAACCACGGCGCCGGCGCGACCTCATGCCGCCTTCGACGATTCGAAGGAGCCGGCGCCGCCGTCGTTCCCTTTGGCGGCCGCTTTCGCCTTGGCGGGCTTACCTGCCGGGACCATTGCACGCAGGCGCTCCGCGAGGAGGAGCGGCTGGGTTCCGTTTTGCACGGCGAGCATGCCTTCCATGAGGAGGGTCATGCGCTCGATCTCGAGCTCGGACAGGCGCTTGAGGCGCGAACTGAACGGCAGCCAGATGAAGTTGGCCGACAACAAGCCCCACAGGGTGGCCACGAAAGCCGAAGCGATCATAGGACCCAAGTGGTCTGGCGACGAGAGGTTTTCCAGGACGTGGGTCAGGGAGACAACAGTACCGATGATGCCGATGGTCGGTGCGTAGCCACCCAGGCTGGCAAAGAACTTGGCCGAGGCGTGGTCACTGCGCATCTTGGTGTCGATCTCGTCTTCCATCAGGATGCGCAAGTCTTCTGCGTCCGTGCCGTCGGCGATGTTCTGCAGGGCGCGCGCCAGGAAGGGGTCCTGTTCCGAGGCAGCCGCCTCTTCAAGCGACAAAAGGCCTTCGCTCCGGGCCTTCTCCGCGAAGCCGATCAACTGGTCGATGCTGTCCTGCGGCTTGTGGGTCTTCCCCTTGAAGGCCTTGGGCAGGTCCTTGAACGCCTTGAGGGAATCGCGGAACGTGTTTCCGGCCAAGCCAACGGCCAGGGTGGCACCGAAGACCAGGACCATCGGCGCGGGCAGGAGGAGCGCCATGAGGTTGGCGTCTTCGAGCGTCACCATGGCAACGACCGAGCCGAAGGCCAGGAGCAGGCCGATGATTGTTGAGGGATCCATAGCTTACCTTCCGTCCTGTTCCGGCGTCCGGACGAGGCTCAACGGGTAGCCCGTCACGGTGGGGAGGTCCTGCGCCCGCCGAAGGATGTACGCACGGTAGTTCGCAATCAGCTCCACAACCTCGGCGAGGCTTTCCCGCACGACGTAAGCGGCGCCGTCGAGCGTTACCAGATGGGTGTCCGGACTTTCGTGGATCCGCTCAATGATGTCCGGATTCACGGCAAAGCGGGTGCCGTTCAGGCGGGTGACAACGATCATGGGCCGTTTCTGCTCGGAGTAGTGAAACGCTGCTTGGTGGAAAAGCGGTTCACCCCTTACTGTCGGCCACGGGCGTTTGGGCGTTAGCCGGGGCGCTGAATCGATCGCTGCGCGCGGCCCGGCGGCTGACAGCGAAGCGGCTCTCAGCGCAGCAGGGCCGGCCGCACCCGGACCGGGGCGAGGATTCCGATGATCATGATGGCCGTGATGGAACCGGCGGCCATGATGGCCGCGAGCACCACGATTTGGAAGCGTCCTGCCTCAAGGGGCGAGACCCCGCCGAAAATGGCGCCGACAAACGCACCGGGCAAGGTAACAAGCCCGGTGGTCTTGGTTTGGTCCGTGGACGGAATGAGCGCCGAATAGACGGCCCGCCGCGCGAGGTCAAGCGTTGCCTGCCGCGGCGTTGCCCCCAGGGCAAGCCAGCCTTCCACTTCTTCCCAGTGGTCGTGGACGGATTCTTTGAAGCGCCGGCCGGCCAGGACCGCGATGGTCATTCCGTTCCCGATCACGATTCCGCCGATCGCGAGGGCGTACCGCGGGGTGAAGGAGATGGCGCCCGTGGCGAAAATGATGGCGAGGGTTGTGGCGATGCCGCCGGCCATCGAACCGGCGGCCAGGCCAAGATGGGGCAGGCTCCATCCGATCCTTCGGGCGGCGACCACCGCGGCTACCCCGAACATCACGAGCAAGGCGGCTCCGACCCATAGCGGGCTCGTGATCACTCCCCCGAGCACAAAGCTGATCGCGGCGAGCTGCACGGCACCGCGGAGGATTGCCAATGCCGGAGCGAAGGGGTGCGGAGCCCGGAATGCCATGAGGAGGGCCAGTGTGCCTGCCACGAGGACGCCGACGCCAAGGAAGGTCGGCAGGAATTCGGCGATACCGGGCATGCAGCCAGCCTATCCGCCCGCCCGGATGGTCAGCCGCGAAGCGCCATGCTGCATTAGGTCACGTAAATCTTGCGTAATGCATGTGATTCGCGTCACCTAAGCCTGTTCTGGATGGAAATTTAGGTATGGCTAACCTAAAGTTTCAAGCTGTGAGCCCACCGCTTTTCGCGAGGCTCCCCCTTGATTTGCTCGCAGAAAGAAGATCCCCATGAAGATTCGCGCCAACGCGCTGGCAGGCGTGGCAATCGCCGCCAGCGCGGCCCTGACCCTTGCCGCGTGCGGCAACGGCGGGTCCGCAACCTCCGATCCCGCGTCCTCCTCCGCAAACGCGAAGGTCTCCGGTGAAATCACGGTCTACAATGCCCAGCACGACACCCTGACCAAGGAATGGGTGGACGCGTTCACCAAGGAAACCGGCGTCAAGGTCACGATCCGCCAGGGTTCGGACTCCGAACTTTCCAACCAGATCATCCAGGAAGGCGCGGCGTCCCCGGCCGACGTTTTCCTCACCGAGAACTCCCCCGCCATGGCGCAGGTCGAGAACGCAGGACTCTTCGCGGACATCGACAAGGCCACCTTGGACCAGGTCCCCGCCGACTTCCGTCCTTCCACCAACAAGTGGACGGGCATCGCCGCCCGCTCCACCGTCCTGGTGTACGACAAGAACAAGATCAGCGAAGACAAGCTGCCCAAGTCCATGCTTGACCTGGCCAAGCCGGAATGGAAGGGCCGCTGGGCTGCTTCCCCGTCAGGCGCCGACTTCCAGGCCATCGTCGCCGCGCTGCTCGAACTCAAGGGCGAAGCAGCCACGACTGAGTGGCTCAAGGGAATGAAGGACAACTCCAAGGCCTACAAGGGCAACAGCACGGCCATGAAGGCAGTCAATGCCGGCGAAGTGGACGCAGCCCTGATCTACCACTATTACTACTACGGCGACCAGGCCAAGACGGGCGAGAACTCCAACAAGGTCACGCCATACTTCTTCAAGAACCAGGACCCGGGAGCATTCCTGTCCATCTCGGGCGGCGGCGTGCTCAAGTCCTCGAAGAACGCCGCCGCGGCGCAGGCTTTCATCAAGTTCATCACCGGCAAGACGGGACAGGAAGTCCTGAAGAACGGCACTTCCTACGAATACGCCATTGCCTCGAACGTAGACTCGAACGCTAAGCTCGTTCCCATCCAGGACCTGCAGGCTCCCACCGTGGATCCTGCCAAGTTGAACTCTTCGAAGGTCACCGACCTGATGACCAAGGCAGGACTGCTTTAAATCTGTGACCACTGATCTATCGGCTCGCGTTCGTTCAACGACATCGGAGAGCACGACGACGGCGGGCAGGGGCACGCGCCCCCGCCCGCCTTTCGGCGTTTCCGTAATATCCGTCCTCGCGGTACTTATCGCGCTGTTTGCGCTCGTCCCGCTGGGGTACGTCGCTTTCATGACGGGCGCGACCGGCTGGAGTACCGCCGTCGCGCTCATCTTCCGGCCGCGCGTCGGCGAGCTGCTCCTGAACACCATCATGCTGGTGGTGTTCACGGTGCCCATATGCCTTGTGTTGGGGGTCGGGGGCGCATGGCTTGTTGAACGCACCAAGTTGCGCGGGCACCGCTGGTGGGCCGTGGCGCTGGCCGCCCCGCTGGCCATCCCGGCGTTCGTGAACAGCTACGCGTGGGTGTCTGCCGTCCCGTCGCTTGAGGGCATTTGGTCCGGCGTCCTGATCGCCACCCTGTCCTATTTCCCCCTTGTCTACATTCCGGCGGCGGCGACGCTGGGGCGCCTCGACCCCGCCATTGAGCAGTCGGCCGCGTCCCTCGGTTTGGGTCCGTGGGCGGTTTTCTTCCGCGTGGTCCTGCCGCAACTGCGAATCGCAATGACCGGTGGCGGACTGTTGGTGTCCCTGCACTTGCTGGCCGAGTACGGCGCCTTTGCCATGATCCGCTTCGATACGTTCACGACGGCGATCATGACCCAGTTCCAGTCGACGTTCAACGGCACGGCCGGAAACATGCTCGCCAGCGTCCTGGTGTTCTTTTGCCTCATCCTGTTGCTCGTGGAAGTCCGCAGCCGCGGCACCGCACGCTATGCCCGCGTCGGTTCGGGCGCCCAGGCGAGGCCTACCAAGCTCGCGCTGCGCCACTACCAATTCCCGTCCCAGCTTGCCCTGTTGGCCCTGACGCTCCTGGCCTTCGGACTGCCGATCTGGTTCGTCTTCCGTTGGATTTTCGTGGGAGGCGCAGGAATCTGGTCGGCGGATGAATTCCTTCCCGCACTGCTCCAGACCCTCGGCTATGGCACCGTCGGCGCGGCGGCGACGGTCGTCGTCGGATTCCCCATGGCGTATCTCGCGGTGCGGCACCCCAGCTGGTTCAGCAAGATGCTGGAACTTTCCAACTACATCACCAGCTCCCTGCCCGGCATTGTGGTGGGCCTGGCCTTCGTGACCGTGAGCATCCGCCTGGTTCCAGGGATCTACCAGACCTCGGGCGTCCTCATTGCCGCCTACGTGCTGCTGTTCCTGCCGCGGGCGCTGGTCAACATCCGCTCCGGGCTTGCCCAGGCACCCAAGGAACTGGACGAAGCCGCCCAATCGCTCGGCAAGGCCCCCCTCATCTCTTTCCTCAAGGTCACGCTTCGGCTCACCGCGCCCGCGGCCGCCGGCGGCGCCGCTTTGGTATTCCTCGCCATCGTCAATGAACTGACGGCCACGCTGCTGCTCTCCCCCAACGGCACGCACACCCTGGCCACCGAATTCTGGAGCAAGAGCAGCGAGATCGATTACTCGGGCGCGGCCCCCTACGCGCTGCTGATGATCTTGTTGTCCGCCCCCATGACGTACTTGCTTTTCCAACAGTCCAAGAAAGTAGCCGGACAGTGACCGAACAATCCCCTTCAAGGCTTCCGGCTCCGCGGATCGCGGCATCGGTGGCTCCCACCACCAATCCCCATTTGGACATCGCCGAGGTCACCAAGAACTTCGGAGCGCAGGCTGTGTTGAAGGGCGTCAACCTTTCCGTCGCGAAGGGCGGCACCACCGCGATCGTCGGCCCCTCGGGCTCAGGCAAGACCACCCTGCTCCGGCTGATCGCCGGATTCGAACACCCCGCCACGGGTTCGATCAGCCTCAACGGGAAAACCGTGGCCGGCAACGGCGTCTGGGTCCCGGCGCACAAACGCCAGGTGGGCTACGTAGCCCAGGACGGCGCGCTCTTCCCGCACCTGACGGTGGGGCAGAACATCGCGTTCGGGCTGGACCGTTCAGCGCTCGACGGCGGTCGGCGCGCCGTGAAGGCGCGGGTCCAGGAACTGCTGGAGATGGTTTCGCTCGACTCGGACATGGCCAAGCGGCGCCCCCATCAACTTTCCGGAGGCCAGCAGCAACGCGTGGCGCTCGCCCGCGCATTGGCCCGCGAGCCGGAGCTCATGCTGCTCGACGAACCGTTTTCCGCGCTCGACGCCGGCCTCCGCGTTGCCACCCGACGCGCCGTGGCGAAGGTCCTCAGCGAGGCCGGGGTGACCACCATCCTTGTCACCCACGACCAAGCCGAGGCACTGTCCTTCGCGGACCAGGTTGCCATCATGCGTGGCGGAAAACTTGCCCAGATCGGCAACCCCTTCGTGGTGTACACACGTCCCGCCGACCGCGCCACAGCTGAATTCCTGGGCGACGCCGTCATCCTGGACGCCTGGATGGAAGGTTCCCTGGCCACCTGCTCGCTGGGCGGAATCCCCGTGCGCCGGCCCCCGGCCCAAGGCCTCGTGCAGTTGATGCTCCGCCCCGAACAGATCCGCATCGCACCGGACGGCCCAATCCGCGGCGTAGTGGTTGATACCGACTACTTCGGCCCGGAAACCACCGTGCGGATCAAGCTCGCCCCGCGCGTTCCGACCCCCGGCGCAGTTGAATACCCCGGCGGCGGCGAAGTCATCACCATCCGCCACTGGAACGCCTCCATCACCCGCCCCGGCACCGAACTGTCGCTCCGGGTGGTAGGTGAAGGCGTGGCTTTTCCCGTGGAGGAGTAGGCCAAGGATCCGGTTCTGCCGGCTCAGCCCCAGAACGCTGAGAGACGTCCGGCGATGGCTTTGCCTTGCTCGTAACCAGCCCGGGCTGCCGGCGGACGCAGCGTCGGATCCATCGCGTTGGCGCCGAACATATGCTCGGCATCGCTGTCCGGGAAGACTGTTTCAACCACGCTGCCGCCTGCCTGCAGTTCATCGACCTGCGCGGCGAGATCCATGCCCCACTCCAGTGGCATGCGCGTCCTGCCACCAAACGGTGACAACACCAGCACCCGTCCATATCCGGCAGCGAGATCGGCATTTTCACTGCGCCTGTAGCCCCCGTTGATGTAACGGTCCTCGCCGATACTGTAGGGGGCCATCGAGGACGTGCTGGCAGCGACGGCGTCCACAAGATCGATTCCGCTGCTGCTGTCGAATACCACCGGCTCTCCCGTGCGGGCGTTGACCGCCGTGATGAGGACAGCTTGGGCCGGCCAATGCTGGTTGGGAAGCCGGTTGGCGACGACTGACCGCCAGCGCTCCCCGTTTGCTCCGTTGGATGTATCCATCTCGAGCGCCGCCGCACCCATCCGGCGTCTCATATCGGAAGCGTCGGCGGCCGAAGCAATGATCCCGTTCGACCAATCCATGTAGTTCGGTGCTGGAATGTTCGGAACCGGTCTCCGCCGCGATTCGGCGCTACCGGCCTGCGGGTGGGGTGCCTCCTCGAGGATCGGCGCATACAGTTCGGTTAGTGGCGTGCCGCTGGTTATCTGGGCCGCGACCGTGGAACCTGCCGAAGTCCCGATGATGAGGTCGGCCCCGGTCACATCCAGGCCGCCATGGAAGAGGCCGGCGATGAGGCCGATTTCCCAGGCGTTGCCTGACGATCCGGCACCGGCAAGCACCAAGGCCCGCTTGTTGCTGCTGTTCGCCTGGCTGCTTGGATCGGCTCGAAGGGCAGACCCGGGCTGGTTCAAAGAAGGATTTGTGTTCATGGGAGTCGCCTTTCGCGAGTTGCCTTTGGACAAGCGCTCCCGACGGCGACTACCTCAGTCGCGAGATCGTGGACTTCGAGGGAGCGCCCACTGTGGATACTGCGTACATGGGTCTCACCTCCTGCTGCCGGATCACGATCGCTTGGAGCGTAGCAGGCTTCGTCACGGAGGCGCAATCGTCATGATGGCCGGCCGGGTCTACGGTAGTTGCATGACGGAAAGCTATCGCTACGACGTCGAGATACTGCACCTCCTCGTCTCCCCCGGTCACGCGTATTTCGGACGTGCCCGTGACGGGGCTGCCGATGTGCCCACTACCGATGCGGCGAGCGTGGAGGTGGTCCAGGGAAAGGGCATCGTTGGTGACCGCTTTTTCGGGAAGGCCGCGCACATGGATGCCGCGGTGACGCTCTTCGCCGTCGAAGCCTTGGAAGCCCTCGCGGCGGAGCTGGGCGCCGCGCCGTTCGATCCGTTGCTCACCCGCCGCAACATTGTCCTGCGCGGCGCCCATCTGGCACCGCTGCTCGGGCAGGAATTCGCGCTGGAGTCCGGGGTCGGCGAGCCAAACGGCAGGGTGCTGTTGCGGGGCGGCCGGCCTGCCCACCCATGTGCTTGGATGGACCAAGTCCTCGCTCCAGGAGCGCACGCGGCCATGCGCGGACGCGGCGGTGTGCGGTGCCAGCCGTTATCGGGCGGCGTCCTCCGCCGCGGTCCTGCGGTACTCATCAGCCCGGTTCCCCTTGAGCCCGCGAAGGCGGGCGAGTTCCATTTCGAGGTGCTCCCGACCCGGCGAGCGGCAGGGAAATCTTCATGACGGTTCCTCGTGGACCGCTCTTCTCGACGCCCACGGTTCCGCCGGCGCCGGTGATGATTTCACGGACCAGCGCGAGCCCGATTCCAAAGCTGCGTTGGCCGCGGGAGCCTTCGCCACGCGAATTTTCAGGCCTGGGCGTCCGCACGAAACGCTCGAATATCCGTGCCTGGTCAACTCCCTTGATGCCTGGTCCCGAGTCCGCGACGGTGACCACCGCCCTGTTGCCGAGTGCCGCCGTCGTGATTTCCACCAGGCCTCCCCGCGGCGTGTGCGCGAGCGCGTTGTCCGCGAGTGCGAGGAGCGCCCGCCTGAACGCGCTGCCGTCGATCGCCGCGAGCGGTCGCGAGGTTTGGGTCAGGGTGACGCTGACGCCCTGACCCACGGCGAGTTCCTGCAGGCTGTCGACGACGGCGGACGCGACGGCGGCGAGATCGCTCGGCTCGACCGCGGCTCCCCGAGGCGAACCGGTGGCGGCCACGAGCAGCTCGTTGACGATTCCGGTGAGGGTGGCGGTGTCGCTGCGGATTCGTGCGAGTGCCTGTCCGGTGGCCGAGTCCGGCTCGGTGCCTCGTTGGGCGAGTTGTACGCGGGCGTCGAGGATTGCCAAGGGCGTGCGCAATTCGTGGCTCGCGTCCTGCACGAACCGCCGTTGCAACGCCAAGGCGTCGCCGAGGGGCCGGATGGCGCTCCGTGCGCTGAGCCAACCGATCGCGCCGGCGAGCACAATCCCCACAGCGCCGGCAATGATCATGGCCTTCAAAAGGTCCTTGGTGTCCAGGAAGGCATAGACCGAGTCGGGGTCCGAGGAACCGGCCACTCCGGGTTGGAGCGGCCTGTTGAAGAGGTAGATGGCGGCGGCCGCCAGCAGGATGAGCACCAGGACCGCGCAGGCTGCGCTGATCCGGGCGGCGATTTTCAGTGACGCCTTGCGGAGCGTCACCTGGTCGGTGTTCTCACTCATGGCGGAGGTTCTCAGTCATGGGGATCGCCGATCTGGTAGCCGAGTCCGTGGACGGTGCGGATCACCGCTTTGGATATTTTCCTGCGCAAATGGTGGACGTAGGTGTCGATGACGCCGGGTTGGTCCGTCGGATGAAACAAAGTACTGATGAGTTCCTCGCGGGTGAAGACCCGCTCCGGTTCGCTCGCCAGCGCCTCCAACAGGGACGCTTCCTTCGCCGTCAGCGTCACGACCGGACCGTACGTCGAGCGCAGGGAGCGGGCACCGGCGTCGAACTCCCAGTCCCCGATGTCGATCGTCGCGGGCGGCCGGCCGTACGTCCTGGTGAGGGCGCGCAAGCGCGCGGCCAGTTCCAGGGCGTCGAACGGTTTGCTCATGTAGTCGTTCGCGCCGGCGTCGAGCCCGCGGATCTTCTCGTCGGTGGCGCCCAAGGCGGTCAGGATAAGGATGGGCGTGGAGATCCCCCTGGAACGCAGGGCAGAGACCAGCGCGATGCCGTCCAGGAGGGGAAGCCCGCGGTCTATGACCATGGCGTCCCACACCTGCGTCAGGCCAAGGTGGAGGCCCTCCTGGCCGTTGACGGCAAGGTGGACCGAGAAGTCGTCCTCAAGGAGTTCGGCGATGAGCGGACCCAGGGCGGCGTCGTCTTCAACCAGGAGGATGGAAGGACGCTCAGCTGTTGTCATGGGTCCATTCTTCCCCGACGTGCGCGATTACTCGCCCGCACGCCCGTCCATGGCGTTTACGGTGTTGTCTTCGGGATCGGCAGCGGCCGTGGCAGCCGCCTTCCGGCGCTTCAGGAACTCGACTCCCCACGGCAGCACCGAGGCCAGGACGAGGATCACGGCGATGACGTCGATGTTCTTGGCGACAAACTCGAAGTGGCCCAGCCACGCGCCGAGCAGGGTCACGGATGTTCCCCAAACCAGGGCCCCCGCGATGTTCCACAGGGTGAAGGACTTGTAGCCATAGCGCGCAGCACCGGCAGCCAGCGGGGCGAAGGTCCGCACCACGGGAACGAAGCGGGCCAGCACGATGGCGGGGCCGCCGCGCCGCGCGAAGAAATCCTCGGCCGCTTGCAGGTGCGCGGTTTTCATGACTTTGGCGTCATCCTTGAACCATCGCCTGCCGAACCTGCGGCCCAGCAAGTAGCCGACCTGGTCCCCCGCGACGGCGGCCACCGAGACGATGGCGATCAACACCGGCAGGCCGACCTGGAGTTGCTGGTGCAGCAGTCCCGCGGTGAACAACAAGGAGTCGCCTGGCAGGAAGGGGAAGAGCAGCCCTGACTCGATGAACACAATGAGCGCCACGATTCCCAGGGCGGCGGGCCCGAGGCCCTGGAGGAGAGTCGTCGGATCAAACATCAGGCTCCCCTGCCTTCCGTCGTGCCGTCGGCAATCGCGAGTCCCGGCGTAGCGTCCTGCACTGCGGCATCGCCCTCCGCTGATCCCAGCGGGCGCCGTTCCAGGACCCGGGGGGCGTACCGGTTCCAGAGGCCGGCCATGGCGATGACGGCGGCAGTGGCGGCGAAGAAGGACGCGGTCACATCACTGGGATAGTGGACGCCGACATAGAGCCTGGACCAAGCGACAACAACGGCGACGACCGCCCCGGCCCACGCGGTGAAGGTGGCCCAGCGGGTCCCCCGGACCAGGAAGTACAAGGCGAACGCGAGCGCTACGGCGAAGCTGGTGTGTCCGCTCGGAAAGCTGTTGGAACCCGTTTCAGGAGCAAGGGGGTCAAACAGCAGGGCGGGATTCGGCCGGTGGCGGGCAACGATCAGCTTGAACACTTCGCTGGCCGCCCAGCCCGAGCATGCGACCAGCACGAACATGATTGTCCGAACCAAGGATTTGCGGACCGCGAAAAGATACAACGCGATCACGAAGATAACGCAGGCTCCGCCAACAGGCCCGAAGAGTGTATTGATAGTCATTGCCAGGGCCGTCAGCGCTGCGATGTGGTGCAGGCTCAGGTCCTGGTCCACGCCGAGCTCGCTGGTGGTCACGCCCGGCACCGTTTTCACAGTGAAGCCGATGGCGAGGACCACCGCTGAGAGCACAATCGCCCACAAGAGCCAGTATTTTGGCTGCGGCAGCAGCGGCACCCTTTCGCGGACGACGGCGGAAACGCGGCCTTCCGGGGAAGCGTTCCGGTTGACGGGTAGTGGCATGAGATTCTCCAGCTCGGGGTCGCGGCCGTTGGCGGCCTGTTTCCAGCTTCCCCCCGGCCGTTTAAGAAGCTCTTAAGAACTTCCAGGCGAGCTGCAAGGGCTTCCCCTTGACCCCGTGCGAAGGCGGCACGAGAGTTGAGGAACTATTGTCGGCTGATTCAAAGGATTTTGGAATGACCGAATTTGCGAACTCGAAAGACGGAACCCGTATCGCCTACGAGCGGCACGGCGACGGACCGGCAGTCATCCTGGTGGGGGGAGCCATGCAGTTCCGGGGGTTCGATCCAACCACGGTGGAAATGGGAAAGCAGCTCGCCGCGCAAGGCTTCACTGTCTTGAACTATGACCGGCGCGGCCGCGGCGAAAGCGCCGAGACCAGCTCATTCACCCTGCAGGACGAACTCGACGACCTCTCGGCGCTCATCGAGGCCGTCGGAGGCGAAGCCGCGCTTTACGGAAGCTCGTCCGGCGGCGCCATCTCCCTGGCAGCGGCAGCGGCCGGACTTCCCGTCACGAAACTGGCCCTCTGGGAAGTGCCGCTGCGGGCCGAGCTGGGCACCGACGGCGCGGAATTCCTCGCCGGACTTCGCGAGCGCATCGGTTCCGGAGACAAAGCCGGCACTATCGAGTACTTCATGAAGGACATGCCGCCTGAATGGCTGGCAGGGGCCAAGAACAGCCCCGGCTGGCCGATAATGATGGAAATCGGCCCCAGCCTCTCAGCGGATTCCGAATCCCTCGCCTGGACCCAATCCGCACCGCGCGCAGAGCTGTGGTCCGGCGTCAAGCAGCCTACTTTGGTCCTCCTTGGTGAACAAACGCAAACGATCATGGCCGAAGCTGCCGACGCGATCACGGCCAACATCCCGGGAGCAGCCAAGAAGACCATTCCCGGCGCAAACCACAGTTGGGAACCGAAAGTCATGGCGGGCGCTCTGGCGGAATTCTTCGCCGAGTAGGCCGCCGAGCGGGCTGGTGGGCTGAGCGTGGAGGACCTGGCAGGGATCGCCGTCGAGCTCTATGCCTTGGTTCCGTCCGCGTTCACGGCGGCCAGGAGCGCCCGTGCCAAGGACGCGAAATCGTCCGGGGACAAGGAACTGGCGCAACAGATCACGCGCCTGCCCAAGCCCTCGACGTCGGCGTGGGCCGTCAACCTGCTGGTGCGGAACCGTGCAAAGGAGTTCGCCGGGGTCTTGGAACTTGGGACAGCCCTCGCGGCGGCGACCGAACAGCAAGACGCCGAGCGCCTGCGTACCCTCGGCCAACAGCGCCCGCGGGTGCTGGCTGCCGCCGTCGAGCAGGCCAGGAACGCGGCCGAAGGACAGGGCGTCAAGGTGAGCGGCGCTGCCGCGATGGAAGTCGAGGCGACCCTGCGGGCCGCCATGTCCGATCCCGGCGCGGCGGGCGCGGTCCGCAGTGGGCGGCTGGTGCGGGCGTTGTCGACGGACGGGATCGAGGCCGTGGACCTCACTGACGCCGTCGCGGTGCCTGATTCCTTGATGGAACCGCTGCCGGTTCCGAGCATCGCGACCCCGGCGGAACTGCCCGACGACGGCGGGCGGCAACGCGTCGGTGCGGAACAGGAGCGCGAGCGGGAAAAGGAGCGCGAAAAGGCGCGGGCGGCACTCGCGGAAGCCGAAAGGACCGCGGAGGAAGCCGACGTCGAACTCGCCAAAGCGGAGCGGGAAAAGGACGAGGCGATGCGGCGGGGCGAACGGCTCGCCGCCGACGTCAAGGCCGCCAAGGACAAGCTTGCCGCGCTGCAGCAAGAGCTCGCGTCGACGGAGTGGGCTGTGACGGTTGCCGAGCGGAACCGTAGGGTGGCGGCGAGGCAGGCTGACCGTGGGCATCGGGAGGCGGAGATGGCGCGGCGGCGGGTGGCAGGACTGGGATGAGCAACCATGCCTTGCGGCCGAAGTCGCCCGCCGCGACCCAGGTGTTGGCGGTTCTTAGATACGTCGCAGGCCAGGCCGGGCCCGTCAGTGCGTCCATCATTGCCCGCGATGTTGGCTTGCCCCGGTCCACCACGTATCAGCTCATTGCTTCTCTGATTGATGACGGGTTCCTGGTCCACCTGCCCGAGGAACGCAAGTATGCCTTGGGAGTGACCGCCCACGAACTGGGAACAGGGTATTCGCGGCAAGCTCCGATCCAACGGATCGCGCGCCACCCGCTCGCCCGGCTTGTGGCCCGGACCCGGCGGACCGCCCATTTGGCCGTGATGCACGGCCGTGACGTGGTGTACGTCATTGAAGAACGTGCACCACGCCAACGGCCCTTGGTCACGGACACCGGCGTCCGGCTCCCGGCCCACCTGACCGCCAGCGGCCGGGCGATGATGGCCCAAATGGACCCGGCCCAGGTGGCGGCACTCTTTCCCGGGCCGGAGGCCTTCGCAGAACGCCACAGCAACGGCCCGCAATCCTTGCCCGCCTTGCAGGATCTGTTGGCGCGGGCCCGGTCACTTGGCTACGCCTGGGAACAGGACGAGGTCACCGAAGGGTTTTCCTCGGTTGCCGTCGCTGTCCTTGACCGGCAGCGCTATCCCGTGGCCAGCGTGACGCTGACGGTGTCGAACCGCGCGTTTCCCGGAGGCACACGGCGCCGCGACCAAGACTCCGAGACGGCCGAAGAACGGGCGATCCGCATCGAAGACCTGGCGCGGGAATGGGTTCCGGAAGTCACCAGGTGCGCCAGGGAAATTTCCCGCAGGCTGGGCACGCAAGCCTAGGCTGTTGCAGTGTTGGCCACGGAGCCCTCGAGGGAATCGGCTGCTTCCGCCGTTTCGTCCGGGTAGATCATGCGGGACGGAGCCGTGGAGTTGCGCTTCGCGAGGGGGTAGAAAACCAGCGCCGTGACCACGAGTCCCACGAGCCAGGAAATATCGGCGTCGCCCAGCAACTCGGTCATGGGGCCGGTGTAGAGGGTCTGGGCGAGGAACGGAATCTGGGCAACGATGCCGATCGCGTAGCTGAGCAGGGCCGTCTTGTTCCAGCGGCCATAGCGGCCGTTGACGTCATAGAGGGCCGGAATGTCCACCTTTTCCTTGGAAATGAGGTAGTAGTCCACCAGGTTGATGGAGCTCCAAGGGATGAACACCATGAGGAGGAGCAGGACGAAGTTCTTGAAGTTTGCGATGAAATCAGGCGAAGCCAGAACGGCGATGAGCACGGAGAGTCCGATAAAGCCGATCACATAGGCGAAGCGGGTCCAGGAGGCTACGGCCGTCTTGCGGGTGAACGCCGTGACCGACGTCAGCATGGTCATGTAGCCGCCGTAGGCGTTCAGGGTATTGACGGTCAGCTTTCCCGTGACGATGACCAAGTAGATGACGACGGCGATCAGGCCACCGCCGCTGAGGTTGCCGAGGAAGGCGACCTGGCCGTCCAGGAAGCGCGATCCCTTGGGCAAGGCCAAGGCGGCAAACAGTGCGCCCAGCGTCATTGACCACTGGGAACCGAGCACCGTACCGAAGTACGCCGACATGAAGGTCTTGCGTGCGGCGGTGTTGGCGGGCAGGTACCGGGAGTAGTCGGCGACGTACGGGCCGTAGGTCAATTGCCATCCGGCGCCGAGCGAGATGGCGAGCAGGAAGGTGGGGAATTCGAACGTGCCGGGGGCCAGCAGTGCGCCGACGTCCTGGCTGAGCAAGAGCCTGATGCCCAGGTACGTGAATCCCAGGACGCCTACGATGGTCGCGATGCGGCCCAGCATGTGGATGTATTTGTAGCCGAGGGTCGCCACCAGCACAGTCAGCGCGCCGAACAGGACCATGCCGACGGCGGGAGTGCCGGTCCGCAGGATCTGGTCCACGGCCTGCCCTGCCAGGACAGTGCCGGTTGCGGCGAATCCGAGGTACATGACGACCACCAGCACCAGCGGGATCACAGCGCCGAAGATTCCGAACTGCGCCCGGCTGGAGATCATTTGCGGCAGGCCAAGCTTCGGCCCTTGGGCCGCGTGGAGGGCCATGACCGCGCCTCCCAAAAGGTTTCCGATGAGCAGGCCGATGATCGCCCACAGTGCGTCCGCGCCAAACAACACCGCCAACGCGCCGTCGACAATCGCGGTGATCTGCATATTCGCTCCGAACCAGAGCGTGAACTGCTGGGCCGGCGAACCGTGGCGCTCATTTTCCGGGACAAAGTCAATGGAACGTCGCTCAACGCGCGTCCCGCCTGTTCCCGCATTTCCTGTGGCCTGCATGCCTGTCTTCCTTACTGTGACAACCGAAGTCCGAAGTCCCCAACTGAGAATCAATCAGAGCACGCAAAGTGACGGCTATCACCGAAAGGTGCGGATATTTAGTCCGATATACCGGACGATAAACCCATGAACATCGTCTTGTGCAGCACGTCCACGTGCCGCCGCGATACTTCCACCGCGGCGCGTTCGTCGCGGGCCCGGAGGGCATTCACGAGCGCGATGTGGTCGCGGTTGGATTTATGCAGGAACTCGATCGGATATGGGATGAAGTAGGCATAGAGTTCGGCCAAGGCTTCGTGATAAACATCCACCGCCGGGCCCAGTCCCGAGGACGCCGCGACCAGTTGGTGAAACCGCTCGTCGGCTTGGTGATACTCGGACCAGTTGCTTGACCTGGCCATTTCCTGGGTGAGGCGCTCCAGTTCGTCGAGTTGCGCGGCAGTGGCGTTCACCGCGGCAAAGTGCGTCACCGCGCATTCGAAGAGCAGCCGCCGGTCCACGAGCCGGTTGACCGCCTGCGATTCGGCGGGCGACGCGGCAAGTTCCTGAAGCACGCCCCGCGGTGGTTCGTCAGCGACGAACGTTCCCCCGCCGCGCCCCCGACGACGGACCACGACGCCTTGCTCAGCCAGGCTTGCCAGTGCCCTGCGTGCCGTGATCGGGCTGACCGAGAGGCCCAACGCGACGTCGTGCTGGTCAGGCAGGCGCTCGCCTGGCTGCAGCAGCCCCAGGGAAATTGCCATGCCGATCCTCAGGCGAACTGCGTCGATGGCGCTCCTTCGATCGATTCCGAGCAAAGGGGCAGCTTCGATGGGCGATTCGCTTGTGGCGTCCTCAAGCTGACGGGTCATATCGGCTACTTTACGGGGCAAAATCCACCTTCCTTTTATTTGATCATTATGATCTAATATGAGGCGAGTCACAACGACAACGTGGAGAAAAACAGTGCAACGCATCCTTCCCCTCATCGCCGCACAAGTGCCGCCCCGGCTGATCGGCGAGCCGATCGGAGCCTTTGCGGACGAGGTCGCGGCTGCCGTCGCGATCCAGCCGCACAGCAAGCTGGTGGTCTTCCCCGAGCTGCACCTGTTCGGGGATTCCTTCCCGGACCTGCAGCGCACCGAAGTGCTGCAGGATTCGGCCGAACCGCTGGACGGTCCCCGGGTCAAGGAACTCCGGCAACTGGCTGCAGACCTGGGCGTCTGGTTGATTCCGGGCAGCGTCTGCGAGCGCGGCCCCGAGGGACAGTTGTTCAATACCCAGTTGGTCCTCTCCCCGGAAGGCGAGCTCGCCGGTTACTACCGCAAGATCTTTCCTTGGCGCCCTTTTGAGCCGTATGACCCCGGCGACCGGTTCACCACCGTTGACCTGGACGGGATCGGCAGGGTGGGTTTGAACATCTGCTATGACGCCTGGTTCCCGGAGGTAACCCGCCAGCTGGCGTGGATGGGCGCCGAAGTCATCCTCAACGTCGTCAAGACCACGACGCCGGACCGCCGGCAGGAACTCGTCCTCGCCAAGGCGAACGCCATCGTGAACCAGGTCTTCATGGTCAGCGTCAATTGCGCGGGACCCACTGGCAAAGGGCTGAGCTTGATCGTCGACCCCGAAGGAAACACGATCGCCGAAGCCACCGACGAGGCTCCGGCCCTGCTCGCCGCGGAGCTGGACCTCTCCGCCGTCGGGCATGTCCGCCTCCACGGAACCGAAAACCTTAATCGCCCCTGGTCCCAATTCCGTCCCGGCGAGCCCGCCATCGAACTGCCCGTCTACCAAGGCCGCATCGACCCGGCCACCTGGACCCCGCGGTCCTCCAACCCCTAAGGAATCACCGGTGACAACGCAACCGAGCCTCACGCGCGCCCTCAAACTGCCTTCGCTGGTCCTGTTCGGGCTGGCCTACCTGACCCCGCTGATCGTGCTGGCGATCTTCGGGGTGATCGCCGAAACCACCGGCGGCGCATCGCCGTCGGCCTACCTCGTGGCCATGGTGGCCATGCTCTTCACCGCGCAGAGCTATGGCCGCATGGCTGTCGCCTACCCGGTGGCCGGCTCCGCATACACCTATATCCGGCGGTCCATCGACTCCCGGATCGGCTTCCTGGCAGGTTGGGCAGTGCTTTTGGATTACCTGTTCCTGCCGATGGTCATCTGGCTGATCGGGGGCTCCTACCTCACAGCCCAGTTCCCGGACATCCCGATCGGCGTCTGGATTGTCGCGTTCATTGCCATCACTACCTTGCTGAACGTGGTCGGCGTGAAGGTCGCTGACAAGGCCAACTACCTCCTCATGGCATTCCAGCTCCTGGTGATAGTCCTCTTCGTTGCATTGTCCGTTGGAACCTTGGTCTCGACCTCCGGCGCGAGCGCCCTGGTCAGCGCGGCTCCCTTCTTCAACGACACCTCGAGCTTCGACAAGATCACCGCGGGAGCGGCCATAGCGGCGTACTCGTTCCTCGGCTTCGACGCCGTATCCACCCTCACCGAAGAGACCATCGAGCCGAAGAAGACGGTCCCGAAAGCCATCATGCTGGTGGCCCTCATCGGGGGCGCAATCTTCGTGGTGGTCTCCTATACGACGCAGCTGATCCACCCTGGCGGGGTCTTCGACGATTCGGCGTCGGCGGCGTCGGACATTGCCCTGAAGATCGGCGGCCAGTTCTTCGGCGCCGTGTTCCTGGCAGGACTCGTCGTGTCGCAGTTCGCCTCCGGCCTCGCGGCGCAGGCCAGCGCCTCGCGGCTGCTCTACGCCATGGGCCGGGATTCGGTCCTGCCCAAGAAGGTCTTCGGCGCGCTGAACAAGTCATTTCACACGCCGGTGTTCAACCTGGTCATTACGGGCGCCGTGGGATTCATCGCCATGTTCCTGGACGTCGCGACGTCGACGTCGTTCATCAACTTCGGCGCCTTCACCGCCTTCACCCTCGTCAATATCTCGGTTATTGCCTACTACCTCCGGCAGCGACGCTTGGGGCAGCGGCTCAGCGTAGTGTCCTACGTGGTCCTGCCCGCGGTGGGAGCCGTCGTCGACGGTTTCCTGCTCTCCCAGCTGGATTCGAACGCGATCACGCTCGGGCTGATCTGGCTCTGCGTCGGCGTCGTGGTCCTCGGCATCATCACGAAAGGCTTCCGGAAGGCGCCACCCGAGATGGTGATGGAGGAAAAGGAAGCCGCCCTGGTGTGAAGATCCTGCTGTGAAGACCGCGGTGTGACGGCAGATTATTTGAGAGATAAGGAGCGCTGTGCGCATCACGTTAGCCCAGATCGATTCCGGCACGGACGTCGGCCGCAACCTCGACCTCGTGGAGGACTACTGTGCCCGGGCCGCCCGGGAGGGGTCCGAGCTCATCGTGTTCCCGGAGTACTCGACGTATGAGAAAGCCCGGGTGGACCGGAGCTTCGTGGACAACGCCGAACCCCTCGACGGCCCGGTGTCAGCAAGGCTCAGCGCGACGGCGGCACGTTACGGCATCGCCGTCGTCGCGGGCATCCTCGAAACGTCCGGCGAACCAACAGCACCCCAGGAACCTGACAGGGCCTTCAACACGCTGGTGGCTTTTGGGCCCGACGGCTCGCGCCTTGCCAGTTACCGGAAGATCCACCTCTTTGACTGCCAGGGGTTCCGCGAATCGGAGTACATCAAAGCAGCGCCGGAGCCCGTGCCTGTCACCTTTTCCTACGGCGGCTTGGCCTTCGGGTTGATGACCTGCTACGACCTGCGCTTCCCCGAGTTGGCACGCATCCTGGCCGACGCCGGGGCCCAAACGCTGCTTGTCTGCTCCTCGTGGGTTCCCGGCACGGCCAAGACGGAACAATGGGCCACCCTGGCCAAGGCCCGGGCCATAGAGAACGGCGTGTACGTGGCGGCCGTTTCGCAAACTCCGCCTGTCTCGATCGGCCACAGCATGCTGGTTGATCCCCTGGGCACCGTTCTGCATGGGCTTGGCACGGAACCCGCCGCGGCAACCGTGGAGGTTTCGCCGGGCCCTGTTCGGGAGGCCCGGGAGCAGTTCCCCACCTGGATGCATCACCGTCTCCGTTAGGAATTTCGCGGCGTCTTCTGGGCGCCCCAAGTCTGTGCTAAACCAAAGTCAAGATGCACCGAGGCATCGAAGGAGAAACGCCATGAGCACGACGACGGATAAGGGATCGGGCCGCGGACTGGAGGTCCGGTCGATCGACTACGTACCGCTGAATGAGCGGCACGGCAAGGTTTCGCACATCGGACCGCTATGGTTCGTCAGCAACGCCCAGATCGCCACCCTGGCCGTGGGACTCATCAGCATCACCACGGGCGGCAACCTCATCTGGTCCTTGCTCGCGATAGCCATCGGGGTCCTGGTGGGCACGCTGTTCATGGCGGCCCACTCCTCGCAGGGCCCCACGCTCGGCTTGCCGCAGATGATCCAGTCCCGCCCGCAATTCGGCTACATAGGCGCCCTGCTGGTGTGGCTGTTCGCCTATCTGCAATACGCCGGATTCAACATCTTCAACACCATCCTCGCGAGCCAGGCAGTGAACGAATCGATCAACGTCGGCTCGGAGACCCTATGGCTCTGGGTGATCACCATCATTGCCGTTGTTGTTGCGCTCTTCGGTTACGACCTCATCCACGCCTTCGAGCGCTACCTGACCTACTTGACCATCGCCATGCTCGCATTGCTCACGGTGGCCGCCTTCAAACTCGCCATCCCCGCCGGTGCCTACAACCTGGCCGATTTCCACCTCGTTCCGTTCCTCGGCCAGTTGGGAGTTGCCGCCGGCTACCAGATTTCCTGGGCCATCTACGTCTCGGACTACTCCCGCTACCTTCCGCCGTCCAGCGGACGGGGAACCTTCCGATGGACGTTCTGGGGCAGCGCCCTCGGTGGCATCTGGGTGATGTTCCTCGGCTCGTACATCGGCGCGGCCGCGGGCGAAAACTTCGAGACCATCGGCTCCATCAAATCCACCGCGGACCAACTCTTCGGCGGCTTCGGCGCCATCGCCTTGTTCATCGCGGCCCTGGGCTTGTTGTCCGTGACCGCCCTGAACATGTACGGCGGTTCGCTCACGCTCATCTCGTCCATCGACAGCCTTCGGCAGATCCGGCCCACACTGCGGCTTCGGATCATCACGATCGGCATCACGGCCCTCATTTCCGCGGTCCTGGCCAACCTTGCGTCATCGGATTTCCTGACCAACTTCAATGACTTCCTGCTGCTGGTCCTGTACTTCTTCATCCCCTGGACCGCGGTCAACCTCACCGACTACTTCATTGTCCGCAAGGGCCACTACGCCATCGCCGAGATTTTCAAACCGGACGGCATCTACGGGCGTTGGGGCTGGCCCGGAATCATCGCCTACCTCGTCGGCTTTGCGGTGATGATCCCGTTCTTCTCCGCGGGCAAGCTCTTCGTCGGGTTCATAGCGCAAGCCATGCAAGGCACGGACATCTCCCTGTTCGTTGGATTGCCAGTCTCGGCCGTGCTCTACTGGCTGCTCACCAGGCGAATCGATGTGGAGGGAGAGACCCGACTGGCCAAAGCCGAGGCCGAAGCGCTCGAGGCAGCTGCGCACGAACACATCCTGCCGTAGCGACCACCCTCAGGTGGCGATGACCACCGACCGCGCCAGGACGTTGCCGGACTTGTCCAAGGCTTCCACTGCCGCCCGCGAGGACACGGCAACCGCCGTCGAGGTCTCGAATCCGCGGTGCGGAACCGTCACCGCTTCAGCCATCGCCTCCGGCGCGGTCCCCGTCAGGAACCTCCATTTGGCGATCTCGGTTGCCCCGTTCCAGCTCGCGTAGAGCTGCATGGTCGATCCGTTGCCCGGGACCGCGGCGATGTCCGGGAGCGTATCCGGCCGGCCGGTCCACGCGGACCGGTACGACCGGTAGGAAGCGTTGCCGAGGCCCGTGGCCTCGAACACCGCATTGCCGTCGGGCGTGAACTCGGTGACCGCGGGATCCGCGCCCCAGCCGACGAGGACGTGCCCGTTGTCCAGGAATTGCACGTTCCCTTCGGCGTCGCCCCGGTGGCCGCCCCTGCTGAATTCCTGGTGTACGACGGCGGTCCGCGCCTTCTCGTCGACGGCCAGCAAGAGTCCGCGGGACGTGCCGGTGCTGCCTTGGTTGTAGTGGTTGTCGAACATGCTGATGATGCCGTTGGACCGCCGGCGGACATCGTGCTGCCACGCGAAGACAGCGTTCGCCGGCATGGTGAAGTCGCATCGCTTTCCGCCGAGTCGCCAGTGGATTTTCCCGTCCGGACGCCCCACGAGGTAGGCCGTATGCGTGTGCCGGGACGACACCAGGAGGTCGGTACCGCTTTCGTCCACGGAATTGAGGTGGAACGGATCGTAGGCCTTGGATGCGTCGGAGCCGTTCGAGTTGGGGTTGTCCGAGGCGCGCAGGTAGCTCTCCGTGATGTCGATGTGTTCGGAAGCGGTCCAGTCGAAGAGGACAGCGCCGGAGCGTATGGCGATCTCCTGGACGTGGCAATCGAACATGTACCCCTGGGCAGGTCCGCCCACGGAGGTCAAGTCATGCTGGATGGTCGGGTAGGAGATCATCAAGGCCGTTCCGGCTGCTGTGATGGTGAACTCGTGGAGATCGGCCTGCAGTCCGTTGCCGGCATTGACTTCGGCGATGGTGCGGTAGCTGGCGTCCTTGATGACGCCCTTCCCTTCGCCGTGTCCCCCCTTTCCAATCCCGGTCCAGTAGGTCAGGACGGGTTTGCCTTCGAACGTCTGCACGCGAAGGTCGGTGACGCCGGAACCCGTGGGTTCCATCCACACGGGTTCACCCCGGTTGTCCATGATGAGGCCGTTGGACCCGTTGCCCATCGGGCCCACGAACAACAGTCCCGAGCCGGTAGGGCCGTTGGCCCAACTGGCAACGCGGGGTGCGGTCAGGGCGGTGGAAACAAAGGAGCGGGCCGGCTGCGGAGCCGCCGAACCCGTGGGTGAGGACGACGGCGATGGTATCGGCGTCGCTCCTCCAGCGGGAACGGGAGCCGAACCGGCGGCTGCGCCGGAACCTGCCGCACCTGGCAGCAGTCCCGTCCTCGCGATGCCGACGCCGGCGAGGATACCCGCGCCTGCCACCCCTGCCCCGGAGAGGAACCTGCGCCGGCTCAGCCTCCACCGGCCCTCGGGGGGATCCCCGCGTTCGCTGCCACGATTCTCCACTGCCGGACGCTCTTCCACCCTCTCAGGATAGAACTGGAAGACCGAGGGGTAACCGGACGAAGGCTGCGAGTTTACTGGGTGGGCACCGCACGCCTTGCCAAGGTTTGTGACTCGTGCCATACTCTGAATACGTTCATAAAATGAACATGACGTTCAAATTTTAATTTACATTCAAGTAGTAATCACTGGATTGCCAGCTTCAGGGAGGAAGCAACCATGGCCATCGTGCACCGCATCTCCGCCCCCTTTGTTTTCCGCAAGCCTGCCGCCCGGGTCCACGCTCCGCGGCCGGTCAGCGTGGACCCCGGCCGCCGTTCATCGACGATGAGCTGCGCCCCGTGGGAAGGCCTGTACTTCGAGCCGGAAACCGCCGAAGCACAGGACGCAGACGTGTCCCTTCAACTGGACCGCTTCCTCGACGAACTGCTGGCAGGCAAGTAGCGCTCCCCTACCTCTTGAGGTTGCTCAGTTCCTGCAGAACCTCGTCCGAGGTAGTGATGATGCGGGCGTTCGCCTGGAAGCCGCGCTGGGCGACGATCAGGTTGGTGAACTCCTGCGAAAGGTCCACGTTGGACATCTCCAATGCGCCCGACGCCAGGGTGCCGATCCCAGGATCGCCAGGGCTGCCCACTTGGGCCGCTCCGGAGCTGGCAGTGGCAACATAGGTGGAGCCGCCGGCCTTCTCGAGGCCGCCCGGGTTGGTGAAGCGGGCCAAGGCAACGCGTGCCAGCACTTGCTTGCTGCCGTTGCTGAAGGAGCCAATGAGGGAACCATCCCCGCCGAGGGTGAAGGATTCCAGCTTCCCCGCAGCGGAACCGTTCTGGTTGCTGACGGTGAGGGAATTCATCCCCGCGAAGCCGGTAACACTGGACATGTCCACCGTGATCCCGCCCACCGCCATGGTGCCGCCCGAGGTCAGGGCTCCGTTCGCGAACGTGAGCGACGACATACCGCTGGCGCCGTTGGCATCCGCGCCGGCCACGTCCCAGCCCGCCGCGGTACGACTGAACGTGAGCGTCAGGCTGCGGGAGGCGCCGTCGGCGCCGTACACCTTGACCTGGCGCTCCACGCTGGTGCCCACCGCGGCGTCGGAGGGCAAGTTGCCCTCCAGCGACGACCGCGAGGTCGCGACCGCGGGTGCCGTGGTATTGGGTGAGAGCGTGATGGGGCCCACCGCCCCTCCCACGTTGACCGCGCCATTGACGGCGGACCAACCCTGGAGGATGCCGCCGTCGGGACTCACCAGCCTTCCTGCCGCGTCCATGTCGAACGCGCCGGCGCGAGTGTAGAACTGCTGCCCGCCCTTGCCGGTGATGAAGAAGCCCTCACCGGAGATCATCATGTCCGTTCCGCGGCCGGTGGTCTGCGACGAGCCCTGGCTGAAGTTGGTGCTGACCGCTGCCACCCGCACGCCCAGTCCGACCTGGGCCGGGTTGGTGCCGCCCGTGTCCGCTTGGGGCGCACCGGCACCCTGGGTCAGCTGGGAAAGAGTGTCCTGGAATTCCGTGGACGAGGCCTTGAATCCGGCCGTATTCACGTTGGCGATGTTGTTGCCCGTGACATCGAGCATGGTCTGGTGGGCGCGGAGGCCGGAAATTCCGGAGTACAGCGAACGAAGCATGGTGTTGCCTTTCTTCGGGTGTTTCGGGATGGAAGTCGTGTGAGTGTCAGGCGACCGGAGTGGCGGCGGAAATCGAGCTGATGGAGTCGAGCGGAACATCCACTCCGCCGACGGCTACGGTAGGAACGCTGCCGGAAAAGGACACCGAATTCGCGACCCCGGAGCCCTTGGTCCCGTCAGCGAGCGCATAGCTCACGGTGCGCCCGATGACTTGCGCCGCGGCGGTGCGCATCTGGAGCGAGAAGCTCTCCTTGGCGTTCGTGGACAGCTCCGTCATTTTCTCCATCATGGAGAGCTGGACGGACTGGCTCATCATCTGGTTCGTGTCCATCGGCGCGCCCGGATCCTGGTACTTCAACTGGGTCACCAGCAAGGACATGAAGACATTCGAATCCATGGTCTGGGCCGGTTGCCGGGCTGCGGTTCCCGTGGTTCCCGTGACTCCCGACTGCGGGATGCTGGCGATGGGCTGGATCGTCAATTGTGGTTCTCCTTCGTCAGACGAGAATGTCCAGGCTGGTTTTGCTGATTCGTGGAAGGACGACGGCGGTACGCGCCAGGTGGCCCGCCTCGCCGTCGCTGCCGCGGGGCGAAGCCCGGCCCACCGCGGTGCGACCGGGCCACGGGTACGGCCTCTGCGCATCCGAATTCCCGGCACCTGAGCCTTGCGCACCGAAGCTTCGAGGGTCTGGGCTTCGGGGATCTGGGCTTCGGGGATCTTGGCCTCGCTGGTCGGGGTTTCGGGAGTCGCGGCCGCCCGCTCCGGCGTCGGCCGGGGAGCCGTGATCGGACAGGTGCAGGCTCGCGCCAAGGCCCGATTCCCCAAGTCCGCGCCGCAATTCCGGCAGGATGCTCCGCACGGCATCCCGGCCCGCGTCGGCCGATGCGAACAACTCGATCCGCACACCTGAATCATCAATGTGCGCCCGCACGGTCAGCGGTCCAAGATCGTCCGGGGACAACCTCAAGGTCATGACGTGCCTGCCCGGCCCCGATTCAGCCAGCGAAAACACCGGCCCGCTCACCTGGGGCAGGACTTTCGCGGCCGTCTCCGGCAGGAAGGCAGGCGTCGCGGGAGCGTGCGTTGCTGGCGTAACTACCGGGGCTGAAGAAAGCATGGGAGCTGGAACCGGAACAGCGCCCGACGGCGGCAGCTGGGGCAGGAGCGCGGGTTCGGCTGAGGTTGTTGGGTCGGCCGGGGCCGTTGGCCGGGCCGGAGGAGGGCTTGGTGCTGTGGTCGAGGCTGGTGCTGTGGTCGAGGCTGGTGCTGTGGTCGAGGTAGTCGTCGCAGGAACAGCGCCCAGCGTCAGGCCTTCCACACCGGAGGTCGCGCCCACAGTGGAGTGAGCAGTCGGCGCAACAGACGATGCCACCTGCGCAATCAGCGAGGGAACCGCGACGGGAGACGGAACCACCGCAGCGGAAGCATCAGCCACGCCAACTGCCGCGTCCCTAGCGTCCCTATCGTCCTTAGCCTCCTCCGCCTCCTTGGCCTCAACCCCGTCGGCCCCAGCAAAACCGCCACGCCCGCGCTTGACAGCCGCGCCGCCGTCGGGCGCTTGCCCGGCTGCGGCACCGGAACCGGCAGCGGCAGGCGCACCGGGGACAACCGCCAGCAACCCGCCCATCACAGCTTCGAATCCCGCAGCAGCCGCCCCGGACTGGTCACTGCCCCGCGAGGGAACGGCCGTTGGCGCAGGGCGGGTTGCCACGGCGGTGGAAGGCAGCTGCATCACGACGCTCCCGCCGGGACAATGCGGCGGATGGCCGTCAGGCTGGACTGTTGTTCCCAGGCGTCGCGGATCTGGATGGTCTGGCCCGGGACGGGAGCGTCGATCGCCTTGCCGTTGCCTAGGTAGATGGAGATGTGTTCGCCGCCGAAGCTCACCAGGAGGTCGCCGGGTTTGGCGTCGGCGAGGGAAGCAACGGGCGTTCCTTTTTGCATCTGGTCGCTGACGACGCGGGGCATGTCGATGCCGAGATCCTTGAAGACGCGCTGCACGAAGCCGGAGCAATCCATGCCGACGGCCGGATTCGTTCCTCCCCACACGTAAGGCACACCAATGTACTTCTTCGCCGCGGCCACCACGGCATCCCCGGTGACGCCGCCCGTCGTCGTGCCCGCGACGCTCGAAAGCGCCCCGACTCCCGTAGTTCCGCCCAGTCCCAAGGCGGAGCTGAGCTGGGTCATGCCGGCAGCCGTCGTCGAATCCCCGACGGCGGCACTTAGCGCTTGCGCGAAAGTCGCCGCATCCACGGGCGAGGTGCCGCCCGAGGCGCTTCCGGACGACGCCGTCGAAGATGACGTAGACGATGCCTGCGGCATAAGACCTTGGTTCAACTGTTGCAGCGTCGATTCGATCCTTTGGATACGTCCGATCGCCTCGGCCATGCTCATGAGGTGGCCTTCCGCGGAGCGTCCTGGGTTGAGCCCCGGTGCCAGGCAGAGGACGCGATTTCATCCAGCGCGCTTTGTTCGGCGCGGAGGATGTGTGCCTCGAAAGCCGCTCCGTGCCGGGCTTCGAGCTTCTCGAGACCCACGGCCCTGCGCCGCGCTTCGGTGTATTCCGTGCGTGCTTCGCTGGCCTCCGCTTCCGCGCTGGCAGCCAAGGCGTCGAGTTCGGCCAGCATGCTTTGCGCCGAAGCCCGGGCGGCCGCGATGGCCAGCAACGACGCGGCGCTTGCGGCGTCCCCGGACGATTCGGCAAGTTCCTCGCGGGCGGCGGCCCGGCGTTCACGAACGGACGCGGACCGCGAGTTGGCCTGGGCCAGCCCGCTCGCCGCGGCGACCTGCTGGGTCTGCCTCAGCCGCATCAGGCCTGCGAGGGAGAATTGACGGTTCACGCGGCTCCTTCGAGGCTTGCCGAGAGCCGGAAAAGTTCCGGCCAGGATTCGCTGTTCGGGGTGGATTCGTCCATGCTTTGCTGCAGGAAGCGGTTGATGTCCGCTTCGTGGTCCAAGGCGGCGTCAACCAGGCGGTTGCTGCCCCGGTGGTAGGCGCCGACGTCGATCAGGTCTTGGGCGCCCCGGCGCGCCGCGAGGACCCTGCGCAACGATGCCGCGAGCGCCATGCGGTCCGGCGTGTTGACTTTGGAAGCGACGCGCGAGACCGAACCCAGCACGTCCACGGAAGGAAAATGGCCCGTGACGGCGAGCTTCCGGTCCAGGACGATATGGCCGTCCAGGATGGAGCGTGCGGCGTCGGCGATGGGTTCGTTGTGGTCGTCTCCGTCCACCAGCACGGTGTAAATGCCGGTGACGGAGCCGGTTTCCGCGGTTCCTGCCCGTTCCAGGAGGCGGGCGAGCACGGAAAACGTCGACGGCGGGTAGCCGCGGGTCGCGGGCGGCTCGCCCGCGGAGAGGCCGATCTCGCGCTGGGCCATGGCCACCCTCGTGAGCGAATCCATCATGAGCACCACGTCCTGCCCGGCTTCGCGGAAGGATTCCGCGATCCTGGTGGCGACGACGGCGGCGCGCAAGCGCATGAGCGCGGGTTCGTCGGACGTGGCAACCACCACCACGGAGCGGGCCAGGCCATCGGGACCGAGGTCGTCCTCGAGGAACTCCCGGACTTCGCGCCCGCGCTCCCCCACCAGGGCGATCACGGAGACCTCGGCGTCAGTGCCGCGCGCGATCATGGACAAGAGCGAAGACTTGCCCACTCCCGAGCCCGCGAAAAGGCCCATACGCTGCCCGCGGCCCAGCGTGGCCATGGTGTCGAGCACACGCACGCCGGTCTGCAAAGGGGTATCGATTCGCGCCCGGTGCATTGCCGATGGCGCTTCATTGTCCAACGGAACCATGCGGCCTGCGGGGAGCGGACCCTTGCCGTCGATCGGTCGTGCGAGTCCATCCAAGACACGTCCGAACAAGCCGCGGCCGGTAGGGACCAGGAGGGGGCTTCCTTTGGAGCGTGCGGGGTCGCCTGCGGCCACGCCGTTCAATCGTCCCAAGGGCATGCACTTTACGGCGCCGCGCACCGAGGCGACCACTTCGGCGTCGAGCCCTGGCGTGTCACCAATCGTCACGAGGTCGCCTACTGCACAATCCAGCCCCGAAACCTCCAGCCCGAGGCCGATCACCGAAGTCACCGTACCCACCCGCTGGGGCGCGGCGGCCGCAAGCGCGGCAGCGAAGCGGTGTGCGCGGGGCCGCTTGGCTGTGCCGTTCATGCCCAGTTCCCCAAGAGCGCTTGCTTGGCGCGCTCCACGGCGGTTGCGAGGCGTGCGTCCAGCCAGCCGTCCTCATACTCGGCAATCGCGTCGCCAGGGCTGAGTGCCGGATCGGCGACGATGTGGACGCCTGCTGCTTCCTCGACGTCGACGGCGGCCAGCGCGGCGACGTCGGCCGGGTGCAGGCGGACCGTGGTCGCGTCGTCGACGCCGGACGTCGCGCCCAAGGCGCGCGCCAGGGCCCCGCGGGCCGTATTCCGGCCGTCAGCCAGTTCGTAGCCCAGGATCGCTTCGGCGAGTTCGATCGCCCCGGCCGCCAAGACATCGTCCGCTTCCGCCAGGACCGCGCCACGGCGTTGGCGGAAGTCCGCCGCTGCCGCCTCCAGCGCCAGGACGGCTTGCCGCACGGCCGCGCGGCCGTCGTCGAGCATTGCGCGTTGTTCCGCGGCGAGTTGTTCGCGGAGTCGTTGCTGTTCAAGCCCGGCGGCCCGGAGCCCTGCGGAGTACCCCGCCGCGTGGCCCTGCGTGAAGCCCTGGTCCTCCTGGCTGGTCCGGAAGGAAGTCCGGAGATCGGGGAAGACGACCGCCGCGGGCTTGGACGGGGCCGCCTTAGTAGACATAGTCGTCCTCCTCGCCGCGGCGGACCACTATGGCGCCTTCGGCTTCGAGTTCACGGATGGACCGGACAATCTCCGCCCTCGCTTCTTCAACCTGCGAAGCGCGGACGGGCCCTGCGGACGCCATCTCGGATTCGAGGATTTCGAGGTTCCGGCCGGAAACGTTGGTCCGGACGGCTTCGAGCACCGCGGCCGGCGCGCCTTTCATGGCCACTGCAAGCACCTCGGCGCTGACCCCTCGCAGGATCTGCTGGATGTCCCGGCGCTCGAGTTTGACGATGTCCACGAAAGTCAGCATTCGGGCGCGCACTTCGGTGGCGAGGTCCGGGTCGAGCGTTTCCAGGCCGTCCAGCACGGAGCGTTCGGTATTGACGTCGGCCCGGTTGATGATGTCCACGAGCGGCTGGATTCCGCCGACGATCTCGCTCGACTTCCGCTGCGACATGACCGCACCGGCCCGGACTTTGAGGGTTTCGGCCACGATCCCCACGGCTTCCGGTGACGCCAGGCCCATGGTCGCGATGCAGCGTGCCACTTCGCTCCGCTGGACGTCGCCAAGCCCCGCCATCACGGCGGAGGCTTTCCCGGGACGCAAATGCGCCAGGATCAGCGCGATGGTCTGGGCCATTTCGCCGTCGATCAAGGCCAGGAGTTGACCGGAATCCATCATCTCCAGGAATTCGAACGACTTCCCAGCCATCGTGGACGCGAGTCGGTCCATGAAGCCCGCCGCTTTGTCCGCGCCGAAAGATGCTTCCAAAAGCCCGACGGCGAATTCCTGGCCGCCGCGGGCTGTGCGCCTTCCGCTGATGGCAAGATCGTGGAATTCGGTCAGGACGTGCTCCGCGACGGCCGAGGGCACCCTCCGCAAGCGAACGATCTCCGCGGCAATGTCCTCCGCCTCGGATTCGGAAAACTGCGTCATGACCGAGGCTGCGCTGGCGGGGCTCATCTGCATCAGCACCACGGCCACTTTCTGCGCGCCGGTCAGGGCGCCCACCTCGGAACCGAGTTCCCCGACCCTCATACGGACTGCTTTTCGTCCATGAGGCCGCGCAGGAACTCGGCGGTCCGGGCCGGGTCCTCGGCAACCATGGCTTCAATCTGGGCGCGCCGCCGCTCGCCGTCGACCGTTTCGGCAGCCGGCATCGGCAACGCCGGGACGGGTGGCACGGGCGGCAAGGGAATCGCGGTGGTGGCGGGCGGTCCTTCAAGTACCGGCGTGGGGGCGGCGGTGGGAAGCGCGACGTAGTCGATCCGCTCACCGAGGTCCACCGGTTCGCGTTGCTGCCGGCGCTTCAAGAGGATCAGTATGAACACGATCAGGGCGACGACTGCCAGGAGGATGCTGCCCGCCAGGATGAGCGTGTTCATGAGGTCCGATTGCTGCTTTGCCGCGGCATCGGCCTTGGCCGAGTTCAATGCTTGGGCCGCCGCGTCCGAAGCCGCCGTGCTGAAGGGGAGCACTTCGACCGTCACTATGTCTCCGCGAGTGGCATCGACGCCGGCAGCGGAGGTCACGAGGGCCTTGACTGAATTGAGGTTGACGCCTGTTGCCGCGGCCTGGTTGATGGCAACCGAAATGGTCTGGCGCTTCACGGCCCCTTGCGGGATGGTCCGGTCTTCGGTCACCTTATTGACCGCGTTGTTCTTCGTGGTGGTGTTGGAATCGAATGAGCCGTTGCCGCTGGTTCCGCCCGGCACGGCAATGTTGTCCGGACCCAACACGCCGGAGGCTCCGCTCCCCGTGCCGGTGTATTTTTCCGTCTTGGTGCTTTCGCTCAAGGGCGCGGCATCCTTGGAGGTGGAAAACGTTTCGCTGCGTTGCTGCGCTGATTCGGCGGTGACGTCCGCGGCCACGGCGACGGTCGAATTGCCGGGGCCAACCACGCTGTCCAGGACGGCCTTGACCGAATCAGAGGTGCGTTGCTGGTAATCGGCGGCCTGCTTGGACGAGGAACCCGTGGCTCCGCCTCCCACGGTGGACAGCACGTTGCCCTGGGAATCCACCACGGAAACGTTCGTTGGCTTGAGGTTCTCGATGGCGGCCGAGGTCAAGTGGACGATCGCCTCGACCTTGTCTGCTGACAACTTGGTGCCGGGCTGGGTTTCGACGAAAACGGAAGCCGTAGTGTCCGGAGTCTTGTCCGCGAACACGGTCTTCGCCGGAATGGCGAGCCTGACGGCCGCCGTCTTCACCCCGTCCATCGCCTCGATGGTAGTGGCGAGCTCGCCTTCGAGCGCGCGCTTGTACGTCACCGACTGCTGGAACTCGGAGGAGGTCACGCCGAGTTTGTCCAGGAGCGAGTACCCCGTGGGGGCCGCTGCCGGGAGGCCCGCCGCGGCCGCCTTGAGCCGTTCGTCGTAGACCTTGTCCTCGGGAACAAGGATGGTGGAACCGCCATTGCTGAGTACGTAGGGGACGTTGTCCTTGCGGAGTTGCTCCACGATGCTGTTGGCGTCGGTGTCTTTCAAGCCGGAGAACAAGGGCGAGTAGGACGGTTTACCCAGCCATGCCGAAAGCGCGACGGCTCCCAGAACCAGGACTGCGACGCCGATGATCGCGATGGTGCGCTGCCCCGTGGTGAAGCCCTTGAATCCGTCGCTCAACCGGCGAAAGAACGCGGCAATCTGCGGTGGCATCAGGCCTGCATCCTCATGATCTCGTTGAATGCGTCAACGCCCTTGTTCCGTATCGTGGCAGCCAACTCCAAGGTGACCTGGGCACGCGTCGCGGCGATCGTCGCCTGGTGGATGTCGTCGAGGTTCCCCGTCACCGCCGATACCGAGAGCTGGTTCGAGGTCGATTGCAGCGCCTGGAGGTTGTCCACGGCGCCGCTCAACGCCGTCGCGAAACCGCTGCCGTCCGTGGCTCCGGACGTGGCCGCCGTGCCTGTGGCCCCGACGTAGCCCGTGCCGCCCACGCCCTGCACGCCAAACCCGCTGCTTACGCCCTGGATCGCACCGATTGGCTCCACTGACATCAGGATTTTCCTATCTCAAGCGCCGCGAGGTAGGTCTCGCGGGCACGGTCTACAACTTGCGCGTTGGCTTCGTACCCCCGTTGGGCCACGATCAAGGCACCCATTTGTTCGGCGAGGTCGATATCCGGGTAGCGGACGTAGCCTTGGGCGTCGGCCAAGGGGTGGTCCGGCTGGTAGACGAGCCTGCCCGTCGCGCTGCCCAAGGGCGTGCTCTTGACGTACACGCCGTTTCCATCGCTGCCCGCAGCGGCTTCGACGTAGCGGGCTTGGAAGGCCTTGCCGCTCGTGCTGGTGACGGTATTCATGTTTGCCAGGTTGTCCGAGACGGCGTCGAGCCATTTGCGGTGCACCGTCAGCGCGGAACCGGCAATTCCAATCGCGTCGAAGGTCATCAGCTGGTCCTCATCGCCGTGCGGACAGCCGTGAACTCATTGCCGATGGCGCGCGAAGCGAACTGGTAGCGCAAAACGGTGTCGATGTTGGACAGCGTCTCGGTGTCCAGGTTCACGTTGTTGCCGTTGAGCTGCGTGGGCTCCTGCGAGGCAGACACCGTTGCCGGGGCGTACCCGTCTCCCGCGGCGACAGAGGCGGCGAGGGCGTCTTCGAACTGGACGCGCTGGGCATGGTAGTTGGGCGTATTGATGTTCGCGATGTTGTTGGCGATGGTGCGTTGACGCAAGGTCAAGCCATCCAGGGCGCTGCCTAGCGCAACAGATGTCACAGAGTCGAACACGCGGCCTGCCTTCGCGAATAGATATGACGAGGCCGATCCGTGGCCGTGCACTGAGCTATCCCTGCTCACTTTCCACCATCGGCCGGATCGTCGCGTTCGTTAGGCGAAGGCCGGATTATTTCGCGGCCGCAACGTCAGCCCTGGACGTCAAGGAACAGTGGGCGGGCGGAGCTCCGGCTATCCGGGACGGCGTTCACCGCTTCCACGTGGGCAATGACATCCAGCCGGAGCTTGCCGAGCACGGTCATGGACTCCAATTGCGCGTCCAGGACCCGGCGGGCGCGTTCAGCGAGGCCATCCGGGATGGGGCCGGCGTCGAGCGGTGGCTGCCAACGTTCCAGGACGCCGCCGGACACTGCCACGGCGATGTCTGATTCGAAACGGTCCAGGATGCGCGTCCACTCGGTGAAGTGTGGGGCCGACACGTCCCTAGCCAACACCAAGCGTTCCGTTCGACCGGACAGGCGAGCCCTGCACCGGAAGAAGCGACGCCGCCTCGTGCCAGCCTTGACGCAGGGGTTCCAGGAGCTTGATGCACTCCTTGGTCCGTTCCACATCGCGATAGATGTTCGCCCCGATCATGGCTTCCATCGCGTACTGGTAGATGCTCAGCAGGCCCGATGCCCCGTCCCAAGCGTCGGTCTTCAGCGTGGAGGACAGCTCCGTGACAATGGCCTGGGCATGCAGGAGGTTTTCGCTGGCCGGGCCCCAATTGGAGCTCTCCTGCGCGGACTGCGCCCGGTTCAGGTCCAGGAGCAGCCTGTCGTACAGCATGGTCAGGAGGCGTGCGGGCGGGGCCGAGAGCACGGCGTCGTCGTTGTAACGCGAAACCTGGCCGGCGCGGGAAAGCCGGCTTGCACGAACAGCGGTGGAAGTCATTCTCTACGCTCCTGTCGAGGACGTGGTGGGAAGGCTGGAGATCTGGCCGGAAAGCCAGGATGACTGGGATTGGAGGCCACCAAGCAGGACCTCCATGTTGGTGTAGACGGCCTGCAGCGTTGCGCGGCGGCTCGCGAGCCGCTGGTCCCAATCGGAGATCTGGTTGCCGAGATCGGACGCTTCGGACTGCTGGCCTTTGATCAGGTTGGTGATGGCACCACTGAAGGGGTCGGTCGCGGCCGTCGCGGCGTCCGACACTCGGGAGGCGATCGACTGCAGCGCGGATTGCGTCCCCACCGGGTCCGCCGCCAAAGCGGTGGCAAGTTTCGCGGCGTCGAACGTGAAGTCGCCGCTCTTGGTGATGTTGATTCCGTACACCGATGGCGACTGGCCGTTGACCGGCATCGACAACGCCGTCAGCACCTGGTCGTTTACCGTGCGGACCGTGCTGTTGCCGGTGAAAATGCCGCCGGTGGGCGTCGTTACACCGTTGTCGTCGGTCTTGCTGCTCACCGCCGTGTAGATCGAGACGAATCCCAGGACATCGTTGACCGCGGAGACCAGGTCGCCCGCCTTCTTGGAAATACCCGCGGTGTCGCTCGCGATAGTCACCGTAACGGGCGACGTGCTGACGGCCGACGCCGTGACGGATACGCCGGGAAGGATGTCGGTGAATGTATTGCTCGACGAAGTCACGGTCTGCTCGGCAGCCGTGCCCGCGTACAGTGTCGCTTTGGCGTCCTGGGCGGTTTTAACGACGGCGGCAGCGGGGTCGGCCATAAGGTTCGTGGCGGTTCCCGCGGTGACCTGGGCGGCGGTGCCCTGGTAAGCGGTGAACGCGCCGGCCGCGCCGGAGGTAGTAGCAGTCAATTGGAGCCGGTAGCTGCCGTTTCCGGCGGGAACCTTCACTGCCCGCGCTCCCCCGGCAACGCCGTTGATGGCTGACACGACGTCGTCGAGCGAAGTGCTGGCGGGGACTACTTCCGTCTGCTTCCCGGTCGAATCGACCAGGGTCAAGGACATGGGCGCACCCGTCCCGTCAGTGGGCCAGCTGGTCATGGCGGCGGTGACGGAAACCTGGGTCTGTGCGAGTTGGGTGACCGTGAGGTCGATGGAACCGGCTGTGGCGGCGGTGGTGGCCGTCGCGGTCAACGACGTGGACGTCGTGCTGGCGGTAAAGAGGTTCAGGGCGTTCGCGGCGGAGTCGCCCGTGGCGAGGTCGCGCAGGGTGGCCAGCTTTGTGTTGAAGGACTGCAGCGTCGAGATCATCGTCTGGTCCGACGCCAGTTTCGTCTTGAGCTGCGTCTGCGGCAACGCCTCGACGCTCATGAGCGCATTGATGATCGAGGTGGTGTTCAAGCCGCTGGCGAGGCCGTCAATCGAGGTCCCCACAGGGTCTTCCTTCCAGGTCGAATGCTGTCAAGGCCGCTTGCTGTCAATGGCCGTTAGCGAAGGACAATGGCGGCCAAGGGGGGGTACCCGCCTTGGCCGCCACTGGCCCTATCGCCATCCGCTAACCAGTTATCCGTTGCCGGGACCTAGCGCGGGGGCGGCCGGGGCCTAGCGCAGGAGCGAAAGAACGCCCTGGCCGGACTGGTTCGCCTGGGCCAGCATGGCGGTGCCGGCCTGGGAGAGGATGTTCGCTTTGGTGTACTTGACCATTTCCGCGGCCATGTCCGTGTCGGCGATGCGGGACTGGGCGGCCTGCAGGTTTTCACCCGAGACGTTCAGGGTCTTGACCGCGTGCTCCAAACGGTTCTGGTTGGCACCCAAGTCCGAACGCTGCGCCGAAACCGTCGTGATGGCGGCGTCGATCGCGGTGATCGTGGTCTGCGCGGCAGCGTTGGTGGAAACGTCGAAGCCAGTGGCGCCGGTGCTGGAGGACAGGGTGCCTGCCGCCGTCGCAACGTCGCCGAGGGTGACGGAGATCGTGTCGTTGGCGGTTCCGCCGGTGCCCACCTGGATGTTCTTCGAGCCGGCCTGCAGCAGGTTGATGCCGTTGAAGTTCGTGGACTGGGTAATGCGGTCCAGTTCCTTGCCCAGCGAGTCGGCTTCCTTCTTGATTGCCGTACGGGATGCCGCATTGTTGGTGTCCGACGAACCCTGGACCGCGAGGTCGCGCATGCGCTGCAGCACCGAGGTGACTTCGCCGAGCGCACCTTCAGTGGTCTGGATCATGCTGATGCCGTCCTGGGCGTTTCGAGCGGCAACCGCCGAGCCGCTGACCTGGGACTTGAGGCCTTCCGAGATCGCGAGGCCGGCGGCGTCGTCAGCCGCACGGTTGATGCGCAGGCCGCTGGAGAGCTTTTCCATCGACTTCGACACATCGTTCTGCGTGTTGTTGAGGTTGCGGTACGCGTTGTTAGCCATCAGGTTGTTGTTGATTGCCATGCCCATGGTGTTTCCTCCGTGATTGGGTCTTCAATTCCAGGCCGTCCGTGGCCTGTCACTTCTGGTTATCGGACCCGCGAAGCCCGCGGTTAGCAAAAACGGAGGACAACCTCGAATCGCCGTCCACAGCACTGCATCTAACGGGCGGGGCGGCCTGGCCGATAAGAATTCTTGACCCGCACCCAAAAAACCAACCCGGAACTGGAGTTGACCCGACGTGGCCATCCATGAACTCTCAGCCCTCTTGTGGCGGGAACGTGAGCTACTGGATCTTCTGACCTTTAAGTTGGAAGAAGAGCAGTTGCTCCTCACCGCGGGCAAATCCCGCTGGCTGCCCCACGGCACACGGGAAGTGGAACAGGTCCTGGAACACTTGTCCAAGGCGGGCCTGGCGAGGGCCGTGGAGGCGGCAGCAGTGGCAGATCAATGGGGACTGCCTGCCGAGTCTTCGCTGGGCGAGCTCGCCGCGGCCGCGCCCGACGACGCTTGGGCGGATGTCCTGTCCTCGCACCTTGCCGCCATGCAACGCCAGACCGAGGCCATCAAGGAATTGCGCGATTCAAACGAACAATTCCTCCGTGCGGCCGTCCGCTCCACGCAGGAAACCATGGCGGACGCGAAGCCCGCCGCCGGCACCTACGACTCCTACGGCCGGACCGGTTCCCACGGCGGCCCGGGGACATCGGCAACCCCCTCGCACCTTTTCGACCAGCAGTTCTGAGGACAATCAGTGAGCACATTCGGCGGACTCAACACGGCCTACCTGGGCCTCACCGCTGCGCAGCAAGGCATCAACCTCGCCGGGCAAAACATCGCCAATGCCGGCACGGACGGCTACACGCGGCAACGCATCGAGCAATCGGCCGTCGGCGCTCCCGCCCGCACGGGACTCAGCGCCACTGGAGCCCAAACCGGCCAAGGAGTTTCCGTCGATGGAATCTCCCGGCTCGGCAACAGCTTCCTGGATGCCGGCGTGCGTTCAACGGCCGCCCAATCCGGTTACGCCGGCCTCCGCTCCACTGAACTGCAGAGGATCGAAGCATCCCTCGGCGAGCCCGGACCTGCCGGGATTTCGACGGCGCTCCAAGGCTTTTGGTCATCGTGGCAGGGAGTCTCCAACCACCCGGGCGAGGCAGCTTCCGCCGGTCTCCTTATCCAGGCCGGCACCACACTTGCAGAGACTGTTTCCAGCGGTTACCGCGCCCTGGATGCCCAGTGGACACGCGTCCGCGGGGAAGCGGCAACCACTGTCTCCACCCTCAACGACGCCGCCGCGCGGGTGGCCGGTCTCAACGCAAGCATCCGCTCCGTCGTCGCGTCCGGCGGCTCCGCCAACGAACTGATCGATGCCCGAAACCAGGTCACCGAAACCATCGCTTCGCTGGCTGGCGGAACCGTCCGGGACAACGCCGACGGTACCGTGGATGTCATCGTTGGCGGCAACGCGCTCGTGTCCGGAACGTCGCACCGTGATCTCGCCTTGGCCGGCCAGCCGACAATGGGCGCTGGCGGAGGCCCGGTCCAGTTGGAATGGGCGGACCGGCCCGGCGTCGCGGTACCGCTCGACGGCGGAAAACTCGCCGGTGCAGTCTCCTTGCTCGCGCCGGCTTCCGGCGGCACGGGAGGCGCAATCTCCGAAGCCGCAGCCGCTTACAACGCCTTCGCGAACAAACTCGCGAACGACGTCAACGCCGTGCACCGGACCGGCCAATCGACGTCCGGAACAGGCAACCTCGACTTTTTCACGACCACTCCGGGGCAACCAGCCGCGGTGTCCCTGAGCGTCGTGCCCACCGGCGCCGCGGGAATCGCCAGCGGCGCCCCCGGTGCCGGCGCGCTCGACGGCAAGGTCGCGGACGCCGTCGCCCAACTCGGTTCCGCTCCCGGCTCCCCGGATTCCTTCTGGACCGGAATCGTGACCGGCATCGGCACGGCGTCCAAAGCAGCCCAGCAGCACGAACAGTTGGCCGACGCAGCCAGCACGGCCGCCGTCGGGCAGCGTTCCTCCGGGGCGTCCGTCAGCCTGGACGAGGAGAACATCAACTTGCTCACCAGCCAGAACGCCTACCAGGCGGCGGCGCGGGCCATGACGGCAGTGGACGAAGCGCTCGATGTCCTGATCAACCACACCGGATTGGTGGGAAGGTAAACCATGCTCAACCGCGTCCCGAACCTGACCATGGCGGCAGCCGCCCAACGCAACCTGCAGGCCGGGCAATCCAAGCTCGCCGCGTTGCAGGACAGGGCCAGCACGCTCAAGAACATCACCCGGCCTTCCGACGACCCCGCGGCCACCGCGAACCTCCTGGCGACCAAGGGCCGATTGAGCGCGGCCAGCCAGTACGCGAACAACATCAACGACGGCAACGGCTGGCTCACCATGGTGGATTCCGCGCTCGGCACCACCACCAATATCCTCAATCGGGTGCGGGACCTCACGGTTCAGGCCGCGAACGGCTCCCTCACCGACCCCGCGAAGGAGGCGATCGCCGTCGAACTCGAAGGCCTCAACAAGGACTTGCTTTCCCAGGCGAATACGCAATACCTGGGGCGGAACATCTTCGCCGGAAGCTCGGATACCTCGGGCGCGTTCAGCAACGCGTCTCCCCCGGTCTTCAACGGAACGCCCGGGAGTACCGTGGAACGCAGGATCGACGCCAACCAGACCGTGCGGGTAGACGCCGACGGCGGCACGATCTTCGGTGACGGCGCCGGCTCCGTTTTCGCGCTGGTGAGCAACGTCGTCGCGGACATCCGCTCGGGCGCGAACGTCAGCAGCCGCTTGCCGGCGATCGCGGACAGGATCAACACTGTGATCGCGGGCCGGACGGAAGTGGGCGCGCGACAGGCGAAGATCCTGGGCGCGCAGGACACGAACGACGGCATGAAGCTCACGCTGGACGCGCAACGCTCCGGCATCGAAGACGCGGACATAGGAAAGGTGGTCCTGGACTTGAAGCTGCAGGAGACCAACTACCAGGTGGCCCTCGCTGTCACCGCGAAAACGCTGCAGCCGACGCTCATGGATTTCCTCCGATGAGCACGGCTCCGGAGTTTCGGGAATTGAGCTTCACTGCTCCCATGCCCGGACTTGAGGCCGCGGCCAGTTTCGTGTTGCGGGAGATCGACGGCGCGCCGGGGCTCTTCGCGATGGAATCGGCCAGTCCGCCCATCCGGATGTTCGTCGCCGATGCGGCCGTCTACGTACCCGATTACGCTCCGACGATTCCCCGCGCCGTGCTCGAGGAGCTTGGGTTGGGTCAGGCCGGCTTGCCGACCACGCTGGTAGTGGTGAATCCGACGCCGGAACGGACCACGGTGAATCTCGCCGCGCCAATCGTGCTGAACGCGGAGACGGGGCGCTGCACGCAGCTCGTCCTCGATGGTGCCGACTATCCATTGCGCGCCGAACTGGGCGCCTAAGGGGAAGCTTTTCAAGGGCAGGGCCGGTATGGGCCCTGCCCTTTCGCGTGCCCAAACAATTTTGGCCGAATTGCGGAAACCCCTTGCGTCGTGACCGCTCGGCGTCCATACTAAATGAACGTCATTCATTTAGTGACTCCCGTCTCGTTGATGACCCCCTGGGAGGGAAGGCCCGGATATGCCCCGAAGCCAGCACCACCCCGCAACAACCCCCGGCCATCTAGAAAGAGCCAAATACATGACTCAAACAATCCGCCCAAGTGCCAGGAAAGCAGTAGAAGCCCACGATCCCGCCGGCTCCGAGCACGGCATTACCGGCAAAGGACTCAAGACGGGGCAGTTGGGGCTCCTCGCCGTCGTCGTCCTCGGTATTTCCTCCGTGGCACCCGCTTATAGCCTGACCAGCTCACTGGGCCCGGCCGTCAACGCCGTCGGCCTGCAATTGCCCGCCATCTTCATCGTCGCGTTCATCCCGATGATCCTGGTGGCCTTCGCCTACCGCGAGCTCAACGCCGACTCGCCGGACAGCGGAACCAGCTTCACCTGGACCACCAAGGCCTTCGGCCCGTTCATCGGATGGATGGGCGGCTGGGGCTTGCTGGCGGCAAACATCATCGTCTTGTCAAACCTCGCCGGCGTCGCCGTGGACTTCTTCTATCTCTTCCTCGCGCAGGTATTCGGCAATCCCGGACTCGCGGACCTCACCTCCAACAAGCCCCTGAACATCGCCACCTGCCTGACGTTCGTGGCACTGGCCGTCTGGGTCAGCTACAGGGGCCTGCACGCCACCAAGCTCGTGCAGTACGCCATGGTGGGATTCCAGGTTGTGGTGCTGGGCGTCTTCATCGTCATGTCCCTCACCCATGCAGCCTCGGGAGACACCTCGACGGCGATTGCCTTCAGCTGGGATTGGTTCAACCCGGGCAAGATCAGCAGCTTCGAACAGTTCGCAGCGGGCATGTCCCTCGCCGTCTTCGTCTACTGGGGTTGGGACGTCTGCCTGACCGTCAACGAGGAAACCAAGGGCGGCAAAGGCACTGCCGGCAAGGCTGGAACCACCACCGCCATCGCCGTCCTGGGTCTCTACATCGCCGTGATCGTGGCAACCATGATGGTTGCCGGCATCGGCGGCGAAGGGATCGGGCTGAACAACCCGGACAACCAGTCCAACGTGTTTGCCGCGCTGGCTTCGCCGGTCATGGGACCGCTGGCGATCCTCATGTCGCTCGCGGTGCTCGCCGGAACCGCCTCGTCCCTGCAGTCCACCATGGCCTCCCCTGCCCGCAGCCTCCTCGCGATGGGCCACTACGGCGCCTTGCCGCACCGCTTCTCCACGGTCAGCAAGCGCTACGGCTCCCCCGGCTTCGCCACCATCATGGCCGGAGCAATCTCTGGCGGCTTCTACGCCATCATGAAGGTCGTCAGCGAAAACGTCCTGAACGACACCATCCTGGCGCTCGGCCTGATGATCTGCTTCTACTACGCCCTGACCGCGTTCGCTTGCGCCTGGTACTTCCGGCACAGTGTATTCAGCAGCGTCCGCAACTTCTTCATGCGCTTGCTCTTCCCGGTGATCGGCGGCGTGGTCCTTACTTTGGTCTTCATCCAGACCGCCGTGGACAGTTGGTCCCCTTCCTTCGGCAGCGGCTCGGAAGTCTTCGGCATCGGGCTGGTGTTCATCATCGGCGTCGGCATCCTGGTCCTCGGCGCCGTGTTCATGCTGATCATGGCGCGGGTCCGGCCCGGATTCTTCCGCGGCGAAACCCTCCGCAAGGACACCCCGGCACTTGTAGTGCCGGAGTAAGCCGCAAATGGGAGAAGCCCTGTTCCGGGAATTCCCGGGACAGGGCTTCTGCGTTGCTCACAGGTGGGCCCTCGCAGGTGGGCGCTCACACCTGGGCGCTCACCATAGGTGGGCGCTCACCATAGGTGGGCGCTCACCACAGGTGGGCTCTCACACGTGGGCGCTCACCATAGGTGGGCCACGTCCACTACCAGCCGCGTTCCTTCTCCTGGTCCGGCCAGCGTAAAGACCCTGAAGGGCAAGCGGCCGCGTACTCCCAGGCCAAGGCTCGTGTAGCCCTCGAAGCTTCCCGCGAAGGCGAGCTGCCGGAACGCCGAATACCCTGCGAGGTTCGCGAGCTCCGACCGATCTCCCGGGTTGTACGTCGACTGGCCATTGGAGTACGCCGGAGCATTGACGGTGACTTGCAGGAACGCGTTGCCCCTCAGCTCCACCGGGAGCCCTGATCCTTCATGGAACACTTGCGGAACATACTTCACCGAGTAGCCTGCGACGTTGCCGTTCAGGTCAATCACCAGCCGGTCGAAGCAGGGCTGCTGGCCTGTCCTGACGTTCATCACCTGGGCCTGCGTCAACCCTGGGCTGGACTTCGCCAACGATCCCCAGGCGATGCCACAATACGGAGCAGCCGAGGCCGCTCCTGGACCTACGAATCCGAGTCCGACGGCGAGCAGCAGGGCTGCAAACCATGCCTTGAAATTCCCCATTTTTACCCACTCCCTCTAGGCTCTTGATACTCCAAGAGTAGGAGCGGCCGAGCCCTTTCAACGCGGCCGTTTCCGCTTCGGTCCCCAACCGTTAATACCGCCGGCGCAGGGTCACGGAGACACCATCAAACGGGCTCTTGCACGCACAGTTCCAGGGCTATTGCGCCGGTTCGCGCCCCGGTTCGTTATTGCACATAACAGGGTTCAAGGCCTGGAAAGCGAGATGGTGGAAAAGATTGATGGAACGGACTTTGCCGACGCGGCAGCACGGGACCCGGCGCGCCTTCGGTTGTTGTTCGGGCTACGTCAGTCAACGACGGCGGCCGCGGTCCCGGCGCTTGATGCGCCGCTTTTTCGAACAAGCGCCGTAACGGGCCGTGCGGGGCTTATTTTGTCGGTGCCTTCTGGGAGGCTTTGGTTATGGACGGGATCGGGGGAATCGGTTTTGCGGACGCGGCAGCTTCGGACCGGCGCGCCGTCGGATAACGGCTTGCGCGGCGCAGGTTGACGATGCCGGCCGCGATCCCGTCGCTTGATGCTCCGGTTTTGAAAACAAGCGCCGGTTTTTCGAACAAGAACCGTAACGGGTCGTGTGGGTTCTTTAATGTCAGTGCCTTCCGGGAGGCTGTGGTTATGGACGGGATCGGGGGAACGGTTTTGCGGACGCGGCAGCTTGGGACCCGGCGCGCCTTCGGTTGCGGCACGGGCTACGTAAGTCGACGACGTCGGCCGCGGTCTCGGCGCTTGATTCCAGTTCCGTCGCTTGATGGTCCGGAATGGCGAACAAGAACCGCCGCCGGTCGTGCGGACCCTTTAATGTCAGTGCCTTCTGGGAGGCTTTGGTTATGGACGGGATCGGGGGATCGGTTTTGCGGACGCGGCAGCTTCAGACGGACACGCCTTCGGATAACGGCTTGCGTGGCGCAGGTCGACCACGCCGGCCGCGATTCAGACGCTTGATGGTCCGGTTTTGAAAACAAGCGCCGCTTTTTCGAACAAGAACCGTCGCGGGTCGTGCGGGGCTTATTTTGTCGGTGCCTTCTGGGAGGCTTTGGTTATGGACGGGATCGGTTTTGCGGACGTTAGAGCTTCGGACGGACACGCCTTCGGATAACGGCTTGCGCGGCGCAGGTCGACGATGCCGGCCGCGATCCCGTCGCTTGCGCGGCGGAATGTAAAAGAAGCTCCGGAATCTGAACCAAGAAACGTAGCGGGTCGTGCGGGGCTTATTTTGTCGGTGCCTTCTGGGAGGCTTTGGTTATGGACGGGATCGGGGGATCGGTTTTGCGGACGCGGCAGCTTCGGACGGACATGCCTTCGGGTGATGGTCCGGGTGGTGCCGGCGTTCGTGGTGCCGGCGTTCGTGGTGCCGGGTCGCCGGTCGCTGCTCTCCACCGGACGGATCCCGGTCCAGTTCCTGGTGCCGATGCCTTCGCCTTGATCGAGGCGGCGATCGCGGCGGTGACGGCGTTCCGTCCCGGCACCCACACCCGATTTGCCGACACCGCTTTGGCCGGTACCGCTTTGGCCAGTACCGACGGCACCGGCACGAGCAACCCCGGCAGTAGTGGCCCGGGCACCGGCAACCCTTTTGCCGACACCGCCGGCAGCACCGGGATTACCGGTATCGCGGGGGCGGGGGCGGTGTTGATTGGTCAGTTGCGCCTGTTGGAGGATTTGAAGTCCGCGATCGCCGGGGCGCAGGCCCGGATCACCGTCGCGTTCGACACTGCCCAGCGCCGCGCGCACGCCGGGCAGGGGGTCCCTGCCGCGGAGCAAGGCAAGGGCGTCGGAGCGCAGGTCGCGCTGGCCAGACGGGAATCCCCCGCCAAAGGCTCCCGCCTCCTCGGACTGGCGAAGGCGCTGGTGGTGGAGATGCCCCGGACCCTGGCCGCCCTGGACACCGGGCAGCTCAACGAATGGCGCGCCACACTGCTGGTGAAGGAAACCGCCTGCCTCAGCGCGGAGGACCGGGCCGGTGTCGACGCCGAACTCGCCCCGGACACCGGAACCCTGCACGGCGCCGGAGACCGCGCCGTGACCGCCGCCGCACGGGCGGCCGCGTACCGGCGTGACCCGGGCACGGTCACCCGCCGCGCCGCCCGGGCCGTGACCGAGAGGCACGTCAGCCTGCGCCCGGCCCCGGACACCATGACCTATCTGACCGCGCTGCTGCCCGTGGCCCAGGGCGTGGCCGTGCACGCCGCCCTGACCCGGCACGCAGACACCCTGCGCGCCGGCGGGGAGAGCCGCTCCCGCGGGCAAGTCATGGCCGACACCCTCGTCGAACGCACCACCGGCACCCGGGCCGGGATCACCGGCATCGACCTCCACCTCGTCATGACCGACCGCACCCTCCTGCAAGGCCACACCGAACCGGCACGGATCCCCGGCTACGGCATCGTCCCCGCCACCTGGGCCAGAACCCTCCTCACCACCAACCCCGGCACCACCCAAACCAACCCCGAACCCGGACCCAACGGCGTCACCGGACCCGACGGAACCGGGTCTGATGGAGGAGCCGGCACCGGACCCGACGGAAGCGGAGACAGGCAAGAACTCGGAGATAGGACCGGCCAGGCCGGGCACGAACCCGGCCCCGGACGAAGAAACCGGACCGGAACCGGGAAAGACGGGCCGGACCACCGGAGCAGACACAGCCACCGCGCAGGCCAAGAACACAGCGCCGGCCAGCAACACGGCGCCGGTCAGGAACACAGCGCCGGCCAGCAACGCGACGCCGGTCACGGACACAGCGCTGGCCGGCAACGCGGTGCGGGGGCCGGGCACGCCGCGGCCGCCGAGGCGCTCCGCCCCGGACCGGGTAACCACCAGCCCGGGGATGCAGAGTTCAAGGTCTGGTTGCGGCGGCTCTTCACCGCGCCCGGAAGCGGCGAACTCGTCGCCGCCGATTCGAAGGCCAGGCTCTTCCCGCCCGGACTCAGGCGCCTCATCCAGGTCCGGGACAACACCTGCCGCACCCCCTACTGCGACGCGCCCATCCGGCACCTGGACCACATCCTGGCCTGGCACCTGGGCGGAACCACCACCCAAAACAACGGCGCAGGACTCTGCGAAGCCTGCAACCACACCAAAGAACTCCCCGGCTGGACAACCCGCACCCGAAAACCACACCCCGGACACCGGCACACCTTCGAACTCCTCACCCCCACCGGGCACAGCTACCAAACAACAGCCCCGCCCCTACCCGGCACACCCCACACCCCGGACACGGACCCGGACACCCAAATCTCACCCCTCGAAACCACCGCCCTCCACCACTGGGACGACCGGAACCACCAACACAAACCACACCACCAACCACAACTCCGCAAACCCGCCTAAAAACAACCAGCACGCCCAAACACGGCCAGCCGGCACCTACAAAACGGCAATGCCGGAAAAGTTCTTGGGCTGGCATGACTCGCCAAAACTGACGTGCTTGGGGGACGATGTCGTCGAATTGAAACGGCCACGCAGAAAACCAAGTATCTGATTATTGAGCGATTAACCAAGGATGAAGGGGCAGGTTGAGACGGGTCAAGAGTCGTTCGAGAGTCGCCTCAACGAAGATGTCCTCTGGTTCGACAACGTCTTCGGCGGCCATCATCGCTAGGACTTCTTCAGCAGAAATTTCCTTGCCTAAACAGTTGTCGCCCAATTGGAAAAACATGCTGATTCCGCGCAACCCTCACCCAATAAACAAAAAAACCCCGCCGAACTGTTTTCCAGTCCGGCGGGGCCGATGTCTTTGTTTAATTTTAGCCTTCGCACTCGCGGCAGTATTTGAGGCCGTTCTTTTCCAGTGCGATCTGGGACCGGTGACGGACCAGGAAACAGGATGAACAGGTGAATTCATCGGACTGCTCCGGGACGACAATGACGGTCAGTTCTTCGCCGGAGAGATCTGCACCCGGGAGGTCGATGCCCTCGGCGGTATCGTTCTCGTCGACGTCGATGACAGCAGTCTGGGCACCGGTGCCGCGCGACGCCTGCAGGGCCTCGAGCGACTCGGAGGAAGACTCTTCTTCGGTCTTGCGTGGGGCGTCGTAATCGGTAGCCATAGTGGGTTCACTTTCGTTGCTGCATAGTGCCCTTCAGGCACCTCAGTGAAGCAGTTTAGGGCATAGTACACGCCTTCAACGAATAGTGTGTCCAACAAGACATTTCACCAGCCGGCCCCCCGGAATTCCGCTCTTTCCCTTAAGCTGTGTCGCGGATTTTCCGTGCGCTGGCCTCAGCGATCGCCACGCCGCTGAGCGCTGGCAGCCACCCGTACCGTGTGGTTTCGGTGGCGCCGGACGCGCCGAGATCCGCCGCATCGTAAAAGTAGGCAGACTGAATCCAGGCGCTCACCTTGGACATGATGGATAGGATCATGCGGCCACGCTATCGGCGCCATGCGTAGCCACCGTTTCCGGACCGTCACGGTGGTGTTAATTGATTCGATAGCACGGTCTCGACGGCCACCGATTCAAGGCGGTCACCGATCCGTGCCGGCCACCGATTCAAGGCGGTCACCCGCCTCTGTGGCGGCCACCCGCCGTCGTACTCATCGCCCGCCTCCCCCGCAACCCAGCCAATCCGCGGGATAATGGAATATGGCCAATCAAGATCTGGATCCTTGGGATGAGTTCGACAAACTCAAGCCCGCGGGACGTGATCGCGTCGAGGGCATCCCCGGCGGCGAGCCACAAGGATTTGGTTTCCGGACCGGCGTCCGCAGCGCACGCGTGGCATTCGGCTTCGCCGTCTATGCCTTGGCCCTCGGCACCGTGCTCGTCGTGACCGGCGCCGCCGTCTTCATCAGCCGGGGCGACGTACTGTTCCTGGCGCTCATGGCGCTTATCGAGGCCGCGTTCATCTACGGCTTCATCCAGTTGGCCCACCAGGCCCGGAACCGCCGCGCGAGCCAGTAGCCGCCGCACCAGGCCCGGAACCGCCGCGCGAGCCAGTAGAAGCTCAACCCCTCCGCGGCAAATAAGTGTTCACGGGGCGCCCGGTGGTTCCATAAGCCAAATGCAGCTCCACCAATCCCTTGCGCTCAAGTTCGCTGAGGTAGCGCTGCGCGGTGGGCCGGCTGATACCGACGCCTCCCGCGATCTCCGACGCACCAAGCGGCTCGGAGGCTTGGACGACGAGGTCGAGCACCTTTTGCATCGTGGGCGGCAGGCGGCGTGCGCTCTGGGCAGGCGCCGAGGTGCGGCGCAGGTTGAACAGTTGATCCACGGTGGCTTGGTCGGCCACGGTGCGGGACTCGGCCTCCCGACGCCAGCGACGGTACGCCTCAAGCTGGGTTTGTAGTTGCTCGAAGCCGAACGGTTTGACGAGGTAGTACACCGCTCCCCCACGCATTGCGGCCCGCACGGTCTCCAGGTCCCGGGCGGCGGTGATCATGACGGCGTCGAGCTTTTCGCCCGCGCCTTGGAGGGAGCGCAGCAGGCTGATTCCGTCTTCGTCCGGGAGGTAGACGTCCAGCAACAGGAGGTCGGGCTTGAGGCGGCGGACGGCCTCGCGGGCTTCGGCGGCGGTGTGGGCCTCCCCCACGCACTCGTACCCCTCGATCTTGGCAACGCGGCTGGCATGGATGCGCGCTACGCGGAAGTCGTCGTCGACTACCAAAGTGCGGATCATTCGATTGATTTTCCTGTCATCACGTGGCTTTCCGTTCCCGTCGACGGTTCGGGCAGCCAGATTTCGAAGCGTCCGCCCGGTCCCGGGAAGACGTCCATGGTTCCTCCGGCGCGGTGGACGATCCTGCTCACCAGTGCCAAGCCTATTCCGCGACGCATCCCGGGCCGCGCTTCCTTGGTGGTGAATCCGTCGGCGGTGATCGTGTCCACCAATTCGGCGGGAACACCGGGGCCGTTGTCCGTCACGCAGATGAAGATGCCGGAAGAATCGTCCAGTTGGATGGTCACCTCGCGCGGTTCGGGCTGCTCGGAGAGGATCTCGACGGCGTTGTCCAGCAAGTTGCCGACGATCGTCAAGAGCGCTTGGGTTTCGAGGAAAGGCTGCCGCAGTTGTGAGTCGTCCGTCACCGCGATGTGCACGTCTTGTTCGTCGGCGACCGTGACCTTGGCGAGGAGCAAAGCCGCGAGTTCCGGTGGCTCGATCCGCGAGCGCAGGCCTTCGCCGAGCGAACGCGACGTGTCCGAAATCCGCGAGACGAACTTCCTCGCCTGTTCCACATCGCCGAGTTCCAGGAGTCCATCCACCACGTGGAGGCGGTTGGCGTACTCATGCTCCTGCGCGCGCAAGGCTTCCATGAGCCCCTCGACGGAGCGAAGGTCGCGCACGAGGCCCTCCACCTCGGTCCGGTCGCGAAGCGTCACCACCGAACCAATGCTCCGCCCGCTCAACTCCACGGCCATCCGGTTCACTACCAGCAGCGCGTCCTCGGTGATCACCACTTGGTCGGTTCCGGCGATCTGGCCGGTCAGGATGGACCGCAACCGCCCTTCGGGCAAGTGTTCCTCAAGCCGCTCCCCGAGGACGTTCGATTCAAAATTCAGCAGTTTGCGCGCTTCGGAGTTGATCACGGTAACCCGGCCGTCGTCGTCGAGCCCTATCATCGCCTCCTTGATTCCGTGCAGCAGCGCCTCGCGCTCTTGCAGGAGCGATGCAATCTCTACCGGTTCAAGGTCGAAGGTGACCCGCTTGATCCGGCGCGCGAGCAGCGCTGACCCCATGGCGCTGATCGCTAGGACCACGGCTGAGTAGCCGGCGATCAGCCATGCCTGGCGATCGAGTTCGCTGCTTTCCTTGGTCACCAGGATGCCCACAGAGACCTGCCCGACGACCGACCCGTCCGCGGCGCGGACCGGCGCCTTTGCGTTGACGGAGTCGCCCAGGCTGCCTTTGTCGATGCCTACATGGGTTTGCCCGTCGAGGACCGCCACGGGTTCTTCGAGCTTCTGGCCGATGAGGTCAGGGTTGGGATGCGAGTAGCGTTTTCCGGCGCGGTCGCTTACGACGACGTACGCGGGTTGCGCTTCTTCCTGGACTTTGGAGGCGATCGCCTGGATGGTCCGCTGGGGGTCGCCGTTGCCAAGCGAGGTGACGATTTCGGGCATTTGCGCCACGGTGGTGGCAATTCCAAGTGCCCGCAGGCGGTACTGGTCCTCGAGCGTTTGGTTGCTGATCTGGGTGTAAATGAGCGCGCCGAGGGTGACGGTGACAAGGATGATGCAAAGCAGCCATACGAGAATCTGGGAGGCGAGGGGCCGGGCCTTCCAGCGCGCAATCAGGGCTTTCACGAGCAAGCCAACTCCGTGTTTTCCGCCATTCTCTTCCTCAACTCCTACTAGCCAGCTTAGGTGACATAGTTCACAGCCACTATGCAACAGGGAGTCCCTCGCGCGCGATCCGGCCACGTGCATAAAGGCTCAAAACGTGCACTTTTGCTGTTAATCCCCACAACTTACTGAAGGCTTCTGGCCAGACCTTTCGCTTTCTAGGCTCTTACTCAGTTCCCGTGATCCGCATCACGCACTGACGAACCGAAAGACAGAGAGGTCTTCACATGGATGCCAAGAACCATCACCGGCCGCCCGGGTCCCTTGAGAGGGCCGAAGACGCGGCGGGTGTAGACATTGTCGGGCTGAGCAAGCGCTACCTCACCCCCAAGGGCGAGACGTTCACTGCCATCCGCGATGTCACCCTCAAAGTGGAACCCGGCCAGTTCTGCTCGATTGTCGGACCGACTGGCTGTGGCAAGTCGACCACGCTCGCGCAGGTATCAGGCCTGGAAAAGCCAAGCGAGGGCTCCGTCAAGGTGGGCGGCCAGACCGTTGAAGGCATAACGAACGGCGTGAGCTACATGTTCCAGGCCGATGCGCTTTTCCCGTGGAAGAGCGTGCTCGGCAACGTGATGATGGGCCCCACGCTGCTCGGCACGCCCAAGCGCGAAGCTACCGCCCTCGCCATGGACTGGTTGCGCCGGGTTGGGCTGGCCGGCTTCGAGGACCGCTACCCGCACCAGTTGTCCGGAGGCATGCGCAAGCGCGTGGCCATGGCTGCCGCCCTGATCAACAATCCGCGGATCCTCCTGATGGACGAGCCCTTCGGCGCGCTGGACGTCCAGACCAAGGCCATCATGCAGAACGAACTGCTGAAGCTCTGGGAGGAACTGCGGCCTTCGGTCCTCTTCATCACCCACGACCTCGACGAGGCGGTTGCACTCTCAGACCGGGTGGTCATCATGACGAGCAGCCCGGGGTCGGTCAAGGATGTCTTCGACATTGACCTGCCGAGGCCGCGCGGAAACGTCCAGGAGATCCGCCATGAAGAACGGTTCCTCGAGCTCCAAGGGCACATTTGGGAGTCCTTGAAGGACGAAGTTACCCGCGCCTATGCGCGCACATCAGGAGCAGCAGCATGACAACCCTCACCCATAGTGAAACGCGCAAAAGCGAGAAACCAATGGAAACAGACTCAGCCGCCAAGAACGCCGGCCGGAGCAAAGCCCGGCGCCGCACAGCATCGATCTGGATTGGCCGCGTGGTTCTCGCTGTCATGGTGGTTGGCGGCTGGCAGTGGTTCACCGAGGAAGGCTGGGTGGACAAGTTCTTCTTCGGCCAGCCATCGGAAATCGGGAACAGCCTCGTCAAGCTCTTCACAGTTGGCACGGCCTTTGGCACCATTTGGGAGAACCTCTGGGTCACGGCCCAGGAGGCGTTCCTCGGCTTCCTGCTCGGCACGCTCGTCGGCGTCGTGCTCGGTATCCTGTTGGGTTCCAACAAGTACCTCTCAGCGGTGGTTGGCCCCTACATCCGGATCGTCAACTCGATTCCCCGTATTGTCCTTGGCTCGATCTTCATCGTGGCTTTCGGCCTCGGCGTCTTCCCGAAGATCCTGCTCGCGGCCGTGCTGGTCTTCTTCGTCGTGTTCTTCAACGCATTCCAGGGCGTGCGCGAAGTGGACCAGAACCTCGTGGCAAACGTACGGGTGCTCGGCGCTTCGCCCTTGCAGGTAGCGATGCACGTGACCATTCCTTCCGCCATGACGTGGATCATCGCGAGCCTTCACACGGCATTCGGCTTCGCCATCATCGGCGCCCTCGTGGCGGAGGTCCTTGGTGCGCAGCAGGGCATCGGCCTCATCATCAGCCAGGCGCAGGGAACCTTCGATCCGAACACGGTATTCGCCTGCATGGTGATCATCGCGATCGTCACGCTCCTTGCGGAATCCCTCATCAGCCTGCTTGAGCACAAGCTCCTCAAGTGGCGTCCACCGAACCGCTCGGAGGCCCAGTCGATCTGAGCCGGCAACTGCTTTCCAACCAAACAATCACCCACAACAACCCGAATTCCACTTGGGATCAACAAAGGATGCGTAAAACAATGATGAAGCGCACTATCTTGGCCGCTGCCGCTGTTGGAGCCGTAGCGCTCAGCCTCACGGCCTGCGGCGGCAGCAACAACGCGGCTCCTGCTGCCAATGGCGGGTCCGCGAGCGGTACGGCTGCCGCTGACACCAGCTCAATGCCCACCGTCAAAATGATGGTGGGCGGCATCGACAAGCAGATCTACCTGCCGTACCAGCTCGCGCAGCAGCTCGGCTACTACCAGAAGTACGGAGTCAAGGTCGAGCTCTCCACGGAGCAGCAAGGCGGCGTCGGCGCCGAAGACGCCATGGCCTCGGGCCAGGTCGACATGGCCGGCGCATGGTACGTCCACACCGTGGACTTCCAGTCCAAGGGCAAGAACGTCATCAACCTCGTGCAGCTCTCCGGAGCCCCGGGCGAACGAATCATGTGCAGCCCCAAGGCCAACGTGCACTCCGGCGCGGATCTAAAGGGCAAGACCGTCGGCGTCACCGACCTTGGCTCCGGTACTGATGAGCTCACCCAGTTCATCGCCGCGAAGGCCGGCATTTCGAAGAACGACTACCACACCATCGCCGTCGGAGCCGGTGCCACCGCCATCGCCGCCATTCAGCGCGGTTCCGCGGACTGCGTGATGACCACGCAGCCTACTGTCGGTGCCCTCGAGAGCAAGAACCTCGCCGTCCCCGCCATCGACCTCGCGACGTCGGACGGCGCTAAGGCGGCCCTCGGCGGCACCCTGCCGTCGGCAGGCCTCCTCGCCCAAGCAGACTGGGTCAAGTCCCACGAGGACGCGGCGCAGAAGGTGGTCAACGCCCTCGTTGACACCATGCACTGGATCAGCACCCACTCGGCGGCTGAGATCGCGGACAAGCTCCCGGCCGACTTCGTCCAGAACAGCACCATCACGAAGGACCAGTACGTCGCTGGGCTGAACCAGGACAAGGCGCAGTTCCTGCCGGACGGCATCATGCCTGCGGGCGGCCCCAAGGTGATCTTCGACGAGGAGAAGACGATCGGCGTTGACACCTCGAAGGTCAACATCGCCGACACGTTCACCCAGAAGTATGCCGAGGCAGCGCTCAAGCTCGAGGGCTACACCGCGGTGTCGACCCCGGCCGGGGCCGACGGATAATCTGATCCCCGCCCAGCGGACCTTGGGCGCCACAGCGCCCGGGCGAGCAATAGATCGATCGGCCTGCGTGTCCCCCACGCAGGCCGATCGATCCATTTCCCCGAAGAGCTCTCCCCACGCAAGGACACCACAGTGAACGAGATCACCACGTTCCGCCTCGACATCGCCATCAGCCAGGCCCAAATCAGGGACGAGCTGCTGACCGATGCTGTTAACCGACTTATACCTGCGGCCCTGGAGCGCAGGTACGGAATTCTTGTCACTCAACACGACGCCAGCAACTACAGCCTCGAGATAGATCCTTCCGTCCCGTGCGGAACGATCCATGAAAAGAGCCACCCGGAATCGTAAGCTCCCCCGCCCGCAAGAATCCCGCAGTCTTGCCCTAACCGTCGAGTTCAGCCAGCGTTTCCCCAAGCCGCGGAAGCACCTGGTTTCGCCACCCGCCGCTCAGGATCCGGTGGGACGCCACATGCGTGGGATCGGCCGGATTGAATCCTTCGTGGACCAGGAAGAACCGGGTTCCCGTGCCTTCCGGAGCGATCGACCACGTCACCGTGCTGCTGAGGTCGTTCCCGGAGTTCGCATCGCGCCACGAAATCCGGAGGCGCTTCCGGTCCTCCAGTTCGAGGACTTCGCTTGCCACGAGGCCGCTGAACCCGACGGCGGGCACGGGAATTCCGCGCATCTGGAATTGATGGCCGACAACGGGTTCGAAGTCGTTTTCCATCAGCCACCGGGAAATCAGTTCCGGTTCCGTGAGGGCCCGCCACACCGTCTCCGGGGCGTGCCGCAGGAAGAGTTCGACTTCAATGGTGGTGAGTTGTTCGTTCACAGGGTGTCCTCCAGTTTGTGCACACGGTCAAAATCAGAAGGCGACATCGGCGGGGAGATCCAATACCCCTGGGCCGTGTCGCAGCCCAAGGACCGCAACGTATCCAGTTGCGATTGCCGTTCCACTCCTTCGGCGGTGACGCGGACGCCCATTCCATTGAGCGTCTGGATCAGCCCTTGGACAATGACGGCGCTGTGCGGTTCGACGTCGATGTCCCTGATGAATGCCTTGTCGATCTTCAGCGTAGTCAACGGCAGGACCCGGAGCATCGCGATCGAAGAATATGCGCTCCCGTAGTCGTCGAGTGCCACGCCCAGGCCCAGGTCGACGAGTTCGCGCAGCTGGGATGCCGCAGAACGAACGTCGGCGATCGCCGTCCCCTCCGTGATCTCCAGTTCCAGCATTTCCGGCGGGACGCCATGGCGGTCAAGGGCGGCCCGCACCACCGCGGGAAGGGTTCCCGCCGCAAGCTGGACGGGCGAGACATTGACGGCTATCTTCCGCGGCGTCCCCGCGTCGATCCAAGCACGGGATTGGGCACAGGCGCGGTCCAGGACCCACGCCCCGATGCGGAGGATCTCGCCGGTCTGTTCCGCGACGGGAATGAACTCACCCGGGCCCACGGGCCCGATTTCGCGGTCCACCCAGCGGACAAGGGCCTCGACGCCGGCGCCCTCCCCTGTCGCCAGGTCCAGTACCGGCTGGTACTGGAGGCTGAGCGCCGAGTCGCCTACCGCCGTCGTGATCCGACGCCGGATGTGGGCTTGCCGCGCGAACGGCGCCTTTTCGGGGCACGCCCCGACGTATCCGATGCGGCTCTTGCCTTCCTGCTTGGCGCGGAGCATCGCCCCGTCGGCGTGCCGCAGGAGAACCTCCATCCCGCCGAGCGTGTCTTCGGCGACGACGTCGACGCCGAGGGCCATGCCGATCGTGGCGCTCACTTGCAGCGTGGCGCCGTCGTGCTTGAAGGGCTCGTCGAGGCTCGCCAATATGGCCTCCGCCACCGAACATGCGGAGCCGCCGTCGACGTCGTTGAGCAGCACCGCGAATTCGTCACCGCCAAGCCGCACCAGGGAGTCGTTGGGCCGCACGCTTCCGGCAAGGCGGCGCGCGAATTCGACGAGGACGGCGTCGCCGGCCTTGTGGCCGAAAGTGTCATTGACAACTTTGAAGTCGTCGAGGTCGATGAACAGGATCCCGACGCCGGGAAGTCCCGAATCCGCTCCGATCCGCGGGCAGCGTTCCTCAAGCATCCGCCGGTTCGGAAGCCCGGTCAGCGGGTCGTGGAGCGAAGCGTGGCGGAACTGCGCGGACGCCCCGGCAAAGATATCCGACACCGTGACGATGCGGGGACCGCCCGCGTCAAGCACCAGGAGGTCCTGGTAACGCTGCTCCTCAGGCCGTTCAAGGACGGCTTGGGCCGCCGACTGGATGTCCATCGTGGCAGGCAGTGACGGTGCAGGAGCCGGCAACAGCTCGGAGGCCTTCCTTCTCGAGTTGAGGGCCCTGCCATAGCCGAGCCTCCCGGTCAGTTTGAACTCCACCTGGTCCCGCGTCAGGAGCGCCAAGGTCCCGCCATGATCGATCACGACGGCCCTCAAAGTGCGGTCGCCCCGGAACAAGGCATCGATTTCGGCCGCGGGTGAATTGCCGGAGCGGACGATAGCGCGGACGCCCAGGTCCCCGAGGCGCGTGGGAAGTGGACGCAACCGGGAAGGCACACTGCCACCTACATCAGGACACACGTCCTTCTTCATACCACCCGGACATGACCTGCTAGGAATCACCCTTGCTTAACGACAGTCACCGATATATCGTTAAGTATCGCAGAAATGATCTGCGAGCCATTTGGCTAACACAACACCCACAAAAACACCGAAAGGAAGATGCCGCTATGAAAGGCATTCATGAAAACAAGTTCAGTGACGGCGGACCCGGCATGGGACCCTTCGGCCGCGGGAGGAGCCATCGCGGACCCCACGGCCACGGCGGATTCGGGCCAGGCCGCGGTTTTGGACCGGGCCGCGGATTCGGGCCTGGTTTTGGGCCGGGATTCGGACCAGGCTTCGGCCCCGGCGGTCCTCGCCGCGCCAACAAAGGCGACGTTCGCTTCGCGATCCTCTCCCTTCTGGCCGAGTCACCTTCAAACGGTTATGGATTGATCAAGACGATCGCCGAGAAGACCTCCGGAGCATGGCGCCCCAGCCCGGGCTCCGTGTACCCCACCCTGCAGCAACTGGTTGACGAAGAGCTCATCACGCCCGTCGGTGAAGGCCGCCGGACAGAGTTCACGCTTACCGACGCCGGGAAGGCCTACGTTGCCGAGCACGCCGAGGAACTCGAGAACGCGTGGAACATGGACCAGGAAGGCACCGGAGCGGCGTTCCACCAAAGCGTGGCAAAGCTCATGGGCGTCATCCACCAATACCGTTTCGCCGCCACCGAAGAACAGCGTGCCGCCGCGATGGAAAAGATCGACGAAACCCGCCGGGCGCTCTACCACATCCTTGCCGACTAACGCCGGAGTTTGTGTACAGATCCCACCCCTTAAGAGCGCTCTAAAGGGTGCCGATCTGTACACAAACTCAAGGTCCGGCTAGTGCGCCGCTGCCGATACCGACGGCGGGAGCGTGCTCCACTCCGTTTCGGCAGCCCGCATCCACGGGAACGGCAGCAGTTCCAGGAGCGGAACCATTCCCACTTCGCCCCCGGCGTCCACGAGGACGATGGTTTCAGTGCCGTAGTTGCGGAGAAGTTCGCGGCACACCCCGCAAGGATTGGTCACTTGGGGTTCACCATGTTCGTCCATGCTGACGGCCGCCACCGAATGGATCGACGATTCCCCCGCGATCCGGGCATTGGCGAGGGCACTCGATTCGGCACACACATTGATTCGCTTCGAGCCCACGTGCAGGCCGCGGTAGATGGCCCCCGAACCGCCCCGCATGGCAACTGCCACACGGTGGTTCTCCGGATGATGGGCGTGGAGGAGCAGCTCACGCGCTATCCGGTAGAGCTCCACCTCGGACTCGCCAAGTTCAAAAGAGATGGCCCTATTTTCCAATGAAGATGCCGTTCTTCCGCCGTGCCAGCACATATAACAGGATGCTCAGGAGGGACAAGACGGCGACGTACACCGGGAACATCCAGGACATATGCAGGGACTGGAGCCACACGAGCAGGTACGAGGCCGTGCCGCCAAAGAGGGCGACGCCGATTCCGTACCCGAGGGCGGTTCCGGCACCACGGCAGGACTTGGGCATGAGTGAACTGGTGACCACGTTGTAGAGGGTCATGTTCAAGACCAGGACCACGGAGCCGCCGAGGAGGACCGCCGCGAACCCGGCGATGCCCGGACGGACGTACATCAGCATCAGGAAGACTGAAGGAATCGCCAGCGCACGGGTAATGAGGAACCACTTGGAAATCGATTTGCCATCGGAAAGCCGTCCAACCACCAGGCTGCCGATCACCAGCACGACGCCAAGGATGGTGGTGAGGGCGAAAACAGCGGTGGCGTCTTCCTTGAAGCCGCTCCGGGCCGCAGTGGGAAGGCCGGTGTTCCACGCGTAGTTGTACGCTTGCGCGGCTCCGACAACGAACGTAATCGCCAACACGCTCAACCAGTGCTTGCCAACGCCGCTCCACACGGATTTCGAGGTGCTTTCCGCAAGTTCTTCCGGCTTCATTGTTTCCGGAAGGGTCCGGCGAAGGTAGACCACCACGAAGCCGAAGACCGCACCGACGACGAACGGAACCCGCCATCCCCAGTCGGCCATGACGGCCCCGCTCAACACCAGGCTGGTCAAGTAGCTGACCAGCGAGGCGAACAGAATGCCGAAGTTGACGAAGAAGGAGATGATGCCCGCGACGAAACCCTCGCGGCCCTCGGGGACCAGCTCAACAGCGTGGGAAGTGGATAGCGGCGCCTCGACGCCGGTGGAGATGCCCTGGATGACGCGGCAGGCCAGGAGGATCATGCCGGCCGCGCCGCCGATCTGCTGGTACGTCGGGGAAAACGCGATGACCAAGGTAGTGATGGCCATCATCATGATCGACCACAGCATGACTTTGCGGCGGCCGATCCTGTCCGCGAAGGTGCCCAGCAGGACCCCGCCGAGCGGACGGAACGCAAACCCGACGGCGAACACCGCCAAGGCATTGAGGGTTGCGGCGGTGGGATCCTGGGACGGGAAGAACTTGGGTCCGATGAATGCTGAGAGCAGTCCGAAGACCATCCAGTCATACCACTCAAGGGTGTTCCCAAGCCCGAGCCCTAGCAGTCCGCGGCGGATTTCAGGAGAGAGCCGGGACTTCCGGCCGCTCTCGGAGCCATTCTTGACGACAGTGTCAGTCATGATTCTTTCCTTCCTCCGCACCTTTCGCGGTGCGTGAGGGTACGGATCACCATTGGCTCGCCCATAGGCAACCGGTGATCGGAACTATCATTTTGGCCTGGTCCGGCTTGGCCATTCCAGCTCGCCTTAAGGGAAGCGAGTTTGCCCAGATAGCTACGCATGCCTCTTCGTAGCGCTTGAATGAAGACGGTGGACGGAAAGGACCTCCCGCCAGAGGATCGGCGCCCACGTCCTTGGGTTTTATGTAGCAACATCCCCACGTGATGCGACTCACATAACTATATTGAAGATTTTCATCCAGTCAATGCTTGATTCTCTAAATTTTTTCACTATAGTTATGTGAGTCAGCTCACCGAGGAGAAGGCCTGATCATGAGCAACGAGAGTATTGCGGCATCTGCCCCCGTCGGCACCACAGCGCTTCTTGCAACTGTGGGCAACAAGGTCCGCACAATGCGCAAGGACAAGGGAATGACCCTTTCCAAGCTCTCGGAAATCACGGGCCTCAGCCCGGCGATCGTCAGCCAGATCGAGCGCGGACTGGCCAATCCGTCTTTCACCACGTTGGCCCAATTGGCTCACGGCCTGGATATTCCCGTGGGGAAGTTCTTCCTCGGACAGGAAGAAACCAGGTCGCCTGTTGTCCGCAAGGCCGAGCGGCGAAACCTCAAAGGCGTTACCAAGAAGTCCGTCGGAGAAGCTGTCTATGAGCTGCTGACGCCGGACCTCAACGGCGCCTTGGAAGCCCAATGGATCGTGACCCCGCCAGGCCACGACACCAGCGCCACGCCGTTCCGCCACAGCGGCGAGGAATTCGGCATCATCCTCTCGGGAAAGAAAGACATTTACCTCGACGGCGAGTGCTACAGCCTCGAGGCCGGCGATTCCATCACGTTCTCGTCCGATACCCCTCATTGGTACAAGAACAGCTACGAAGAGGAATGCGTAGCGATCTGGGTCAACGCCCCCCACGTTTGGTGACCAGTCGGCCTTAGCCGCCACCTCTCCACGCCATGCCACCACATGGCTTCTTCAGTAATCCCTATTTTTCTACGCCCCGGCAGCCGTGCCTTTGGCATGCCCGCCGGAAAGTAAGGATCTCCACCATGAACTCCCATGCCACAACGTCGTCTTTGGAACTCAGCACAACGACGGCCGACCTCACCGCACCGGTGATCTCCCGTTCCGATGTCCTCGTGGTCGGCGGTGGACCCGCAGGTGTGTCCGCAGCCGTCACTGCCGCCCGGTCCGGCGCGTCCGTCACCTTGCTGGAGCGCTATTCCTCCCTCGGCGGCCTCGCCTCCGGCGGCATGGTCCTGGTGCTCGATGACATGATCAACGGGCAGGAAATCACCGTCACCGGCATCGTTTCGGAATACGTTGAACGCCTGCAGAAACTCGGCCTGGCGATTGTACCGCCCGCCGACAACCGCAAGACGTCGGAAGAACTCTGGAACAAGTGGGGCCGCTTCGGTACCTTCGATTTCCATTCCCACACCAACCCCAAGCCCATCTGCTACGCCGCCGCGTTCGATCCCGACGGCTGGAAGCGCGTCTCCAACGACCTCGTCCGCGAAGCCGGCGTCAACCTCCGGCTGCACTCCTGGTTCTCGCGTCCCATCGTGGACAACGGCGTGATCAAGGGCGTCATCTGCGAGACAAAGTCCGGCCCGCAGGCTTTCATGGCCGACGTCGTCATCGACACCACAGGCGACATCGACGTCGCCTCCCGGGCAGGCGCCAGCCACATCAAGGACAGCTACCTCACCACCCTTGTCTTCCGCTTGGGCAACGTTGACACCGCCGCGGCGGAGGCTTTCGAGCAGGCCAACCCGAAGGAAGCCCGCGCCATCAACCGCACCATCAAGCGCCTCCTTGGCGGCGCCTGGGAGCTGTGGTGGCTCAAGACCCCGATCGACGGCGTCGTGTGGTGCAACGCTCCCCACATGACAGGCTTCGACGGCGTGGACCCGGCGGACATGACGGCCGCCGAGTTTGCAGCTCGTGACAGGATCGCCGAGGCCGTGGAGCACGTCCGCGCAAACCTGCCGGGTTTCGAGAACTGCTACATGCTGGATGTCGCGTCGCAGATGGGCGTCCGGCAGACCCGCCTGCTGGAGGGCGAATACGTCATGACCAAGGACGACGTCACGTCCCGCCGCCACTTCGCGGACACCGTTGCCCGTGGCCGGGATTACTACTACCCTTACCGCTCGCTTCTGCCCAAGGAAGTGGACCAATTGCTCGTCGCCGGCCGCCACTACTCCGCCACGCCGGACGCACAGAAGATGTCCCGCGAGATCCCGCCGTGCATGGCCATGGGCCAAGCCGTCGGAGTCGCCGCGGCCCTCGCCGTCCAGAACGGCGTGACCGTCCGCGAAGTCTCCGCGCTGGACATCCAGCAGGGCATGCGCCGGCACGGCGCGGACCCCGGCGACGTCCCGTCGTCGAACGCTACGGTCGACGCCGAAGCGGTGGTGGGAGCATGAGCACCGCAACCGCCGAACGCGCGCAACAAGAGCCGACGACGGCGGCACTCGCCACCGGTACTCCGCTGCCGCTCGAAGGCATCAAGATCGTGGACTTCACCCAGGTCTTCATGGGGCCGTCCTGCACGCAGCTCCTGGGCGACTACGGTGCGGACATCATCAAGGTGGAACGTCCTGGCGCCGGGGACATCTCGCGCAACTCGTTCCCCGACAAGGACGGGCAGGACAACCCGATCTTCCTGTCCATCAACCGCAACAAGCGCAGCGTTTCGGTGGATACCCGCACCGACGAAGGCCGCGAAGTCCTCAAGCGGGTCATCGCGGACGCTGACGTGGTGGTGAGCAATTTCCGTTCGGGCGTCATGGAGCGGATGGGCTTCGGCTATGACGAACTCAAAGCCGCCAACCCCGGCATCATCTGGGCCTCCGGTACCGGGTTCGGCCCCGTGGGACCGTATTCGCACAAGGGCGGGCAAGACGCCATTGCCCAGGCGTACTCGGGCGTGATGTGGCGCCGAGATTCGGACGAGGTCAAGCCGTCCATCTACCCCACCACGCTGTGCGACTACATCACCGGCATGCACCTCATGCAGGGAATCCTCCTCGCCCTCCGCACCCGCGAAGCCTCCGGCGTCGGGCAGAAAGTGGAGGTGACGATGTACGACTCGATGCTGCACCTCCAGATGCAGGAGGCATGCATGCAGCTCAACCGCGGCTACGAGGTCAACTGGGGTGCCATGCCGCTGAGCGGCGTGTTCGAAACCACGGACGGCGCCGTGTGCATGGTGGGCGGCTTCACCCCGGACCCGCTCGCACGGATTTCCGACGCCCTCGGCCTGGATGAGGACCTGACCCAGCGTCCAGAATTCGCCAACCTTGAGCAGCAGTTCAAGAACAAGCCGGCCCTGCAGGCGATCTTCCGCGAGCGCATCGCCACCAACACCACCGAGTATTGGACAGGCCAACTGGAAAGCCAGGGCCTGCTCAATGCCCCCGTGCACACGCTGGAACAGGCTTTGGCAGATGCCCAGACCGAGGCCAACGGCATGATCGTGGAGGCCGAGCACCCGGGCGTCGGCACTGTGAAGATGCTGAACGCACCCATTCGGCTCTCCGCCACTCCGCCCAGCATCCGGCGCGTGGCTCCGCGGCTCGGCGAGCACAACGTAGAGGTCCTGCTGGAGAACGGCTTCGATGCCGAGACCATCGAACGCCTGCAGGGACTGGGGGTGCTCCGGTGACAGTTTCGGCAGATGAGAAGGTCGACCAGGTCACCCTCACCATCGAGAACCATGTGGCCACGGTGGTGATCGACCGCCAGCACGTGCTCAACGCCGTAGACGGAACCGCCCAGGCTCGGCTCAACGAAATCTGGGACCGGATCGGGGCGGATCCTGACGTGCGTGCAGTGGTTATCACGGGGGCGGGGACCCGGGCTTTCTGCGTCGGAGCGGACATGTCCGCAGCTGCCGTGGACAAGACCGGCCTGCAGTACTGGGCCGAGCTCGACCCCAACGGTTTCGGCGGACTGAGCCTGCGGACCACCCTCGACGTGCCGGTCATTGCCAGGGTCAACGGCTACGCGTTGGGCGGCGGCATGGAGATCGTGCTGGGCGCGGACATCGTGGTGGCCGCGGACACGGCACGCTTCGGACTCACCGAACCGCGCGTGGGCCGTTTGGCGCTCGACGGCGGCATCCACCAGCTCGTGCGACGCGTCCCTTACACCCAAGCGATGAGCATGCTCCTCACCGGGCGCAAAGCGGAAGCCTCGGAGATGCAATCCATGGGCCTCGTCAACGAGGTTGTCCCGGCGGACGAGCTCGACGACGCGGTGCAGCGTTGGGTTGACCAGATCCTCAGCTGCGCCCCCACTTCGGTGCGCGCCGTCAAACAGATGGTTACCCGGACCGCCCACCTCACGGCCGCCGAGGCCCGCGGACTCCGGCTTCCCGCGCTCATGGCGGCGTTGGACAGCGGCGATTCAGCGGAAGGCGTACGTGCATTCCAGGAAAAGCGCGCACCCGTGTGGCCGGGCCGCTAGAAGCCCCTTGAAGCCGCCAGGCCCTTTGAAGGAGGACCACGACATGTTGCAGCACGAACCGAAGGAGAAGCCGATGCGGGAATCACTGGCCCCCGGCGTGTGGGGCGTCGTCCCCACCCCATTCCAAGGCAGCACCCTCGACGTCGATACGGACAGCCTTGCCCTGCTCGCGGAACACTACCAATCCATCGGCGCCACCGGCCTGACGGTCCTGGGCGTGTTCGGCGAGGCGGCAGCATTGACCGCCGCCGAACGGAACCTCGTCCTGGAGACCGTCGTCGAGGAAACCGAACTCCCGCTCGTAGTGGGCGTGACCTCGCTCTACACGGGCACCGCCGTCGACGAAATCCGGGCAGCACAAGCGGCGGTGGGCGACCGGCTCGCCGCGGTGATGGTCCAGGCCAATTCGGCCCGGCCGGAGGTGGTGATCGCGCACTTGAACGCGATCCACCAGTCCACCGGCGCCAAGGTGGTCCTCCAGGACTACCCCTTGGCGAGCGGCGTGGGCATCAGCACGGAGTCGCTGATCTACATCGTCCAGGCGTGCGCGTTCGTCGTGGCGGTCAAGGCCGAGGCCCCGCCCACGAGCGCTGCCATCGCGCAGCTCACGGACGCCGTCGAGGTCTCCGTCTTCGGCGGACTCGGTGGCCAGGGCTTGCTCGATGAACTGATAGCCGGTGCTGCCGGCGCCATGACGGGTTTCTCGTATCCGGAAGCCCTCGTAGCGTGTGTCCGCGCGTGGCAGGCCGACGGGTACGATGCCGCAAAGGACGAGCTGCTCCCCTACTTGCCGCTGATCAATTTCGAACAGCAAGCAAAGATCGCCCTCGCCATCCGCAAGGAGTGTTTCCGGGAACGGAACCTCATCAAGGACGCGGGCGTTCGGCCTCCCGCGGCCTCCTTCCCGGATGCACTACGCAAAAACATGCTGACGCACCTCGGCGAGGCGGCGCTCGCTCTCAACTCGAGCACGTCCTTGCAAGGCTGGCTCTAATGGACCTCGGAATCAGCGGAAAGACCGCCTTCGTCGCCGCTTCCACCGGTGGCCTGGGACTCGCCGTCGCGCGTTCCCTCGCCGCCGAGGGCGCGCGCGTGGCAATCACCGGACGGCACCGCGAGCGCGCCGAAAAGATCGCGGCGGAACTGCAGGCCGACGGCCACAGCGCCGTGGCGATCGAAGCCGACCTCAGCAAGCCCGACGGCGTGGCGGCCGCCGTCGAACGCACGCAGGAGTTGCTAGGCCCCGTCGAGATCCTCGTGCTGAATGGCCCGGGCCCCAAGCCCGGCGCCGCGAGCGCCCTCGGCTCCGACGACATCGCCGCGGCTTTCGAACAATTGGTCAAACCGCACCACGCGCTTGTCTCGCGGATCCTGCCCGGCATGCGCGAGCGGCACTGGGGACGGATCCTCGCCGTCGGCTCCAGCGGCGTGGTATCCCCGCTGCCTAACCTGGCCGTCTCCAACACGGGCCGCGCGGCGTTGGCCGGATACCTCAAGACGCTCGCTGCCGAAGTGGCCCTGGACGCGGTCACGGTCAACATGCTCCTGCCCGGACGCATCGCCACCGACCGCGTCGCGGAACTGGACCAAGCGGCGGCGAAACGCCGGGGTACCACGCCCGAGGAAATCCAGCTCGAATCCCGCAAGACCATCCCCGCCCGCCGCTACGGCGAACCCGAGGAATTCGGCGCCGCCGCTGCGTTCCTGTGCAGCGCACCGGCGTCATACATCACAGGGGTCGCACTGCGGTGCGACGGCGGCCTGATCCGCAGCCTCTAGGCTCCACTCTTCAGAAGGAACACCATGACTTCCACAGCTACAGACATCCCTTCCTCCACAGCCCGCGAGCTCATCACCGCGCATCACCTCATCAACGGCGAATGGTCGGGAGAAGCGGAAACGCAGCGCATGAACCCGGCGAAGCCCGGAGAACTCGCGGCTCTCTCCCCCAGCGGCACGGCCGAGGACGTGGACGCCGCCATTACGGCTGCCGCCGCCGGGCAGCCGGCGTGGGCCGCCCTCCCCGCTCCGTCCCGCGGTGCCATCCTGATCACGGCGGGGAACCTCCTGCTGGAACGCCAGGCCGCAATCGCCGAGGACCTGGTCCGTGAGGAAGGGAAGACGCTTGCGGAGGCCAAGGGCGAGGTCAAGCGGGCCTCCGACGTGCTGCGCTTCTTCGGTTCCCTCGGGTGGTCCGCCACCGGCGAAGTCCTCCCCAGCGGGCTGCCGGACACCACCATCACCACGCGCCGCGAACCGCTCGGCGTCGTCGGACTCATCACGCCGTGGAACTTCCCCATCGCCATCCCGGCATGGAAGGCCGCGCCCGCACTCATCAGCGGCAACGCCGTCGTGATCAAACCGGCTGAACTCACCCCGCTCTCGGCGACCCACCTCGCGCGCGCCCTACAGGACGCCGGGCTTCCGGCCGGGGTGTTCAACGTGGTCCACGGCAAGGGCCGTGTGGTGGGCGACGCCCTTGCCCGCGATCCGCGCATCGCCGGGCTCTCCTTCACAGGGTCCACGAACGTCGGACTCGCCCTGCAGGAAATCCTCAACGCCCGCCGCGCCCGCGTTCAGCTGGAAATGGGCGGCAAGAACGGTGTGCTGGTCCTCGACGACGCCGATCCGCGCAAAGCCGCGGCCGTCGTCGCCGCGGGCGCGTTCGGCCTGACCGGACAGGCCTGCACGGCAACCTCCCGCGTCTATGTCACGCCGGGCATCCGCGACGCGTTCCTTGAAGCCCTCGTGGCCGAAGCGGCCCAATACACCGCGGGCGACGGCCTCGGGTCTGGTGGTTCGGGCGCCGCCCGAATGGGTGCCGTGGTGAGCCGCCAACAGTTCGAGCAGGACCAGGCGGCGGTGCGTTCCGCCGTCGAACGCGGTGCCACGCTGCTTCACGGCGAGTACGACGGCGACCCCTCCGGTGCGCTGTTGTTCCCTGCCGCCGTGCTCACCGACATCGCGTCCGACGACGCGGCCGTCACCGAAGAGATCTTCGGCCCGGTGGTCGCTGTCCTGGAGGTCGCCGACTACGAGGCGGGCCTCGCGGCGATCAACGACTCCCGCTACGGACTCACGGCCGGAATCTGCACCGATTCCCTGGCCCGCGCAACGGACTTCGCGGCGCGCGCCCAGGCGGGTGTCGTCAAGGTCAACCGTCCGACGGCGGGCCTGGACTTGAACGTTCCGTTCGGCGGCGTGAAGGACTCCTCCACCAACACCTTCCGCGAACAGGGACGGTCGGCCTTGGACTTCTTCACTTGGGGCAAAACGGTCTACACCGGCATCTAGTTAGGCGATCTTCCGGCGGTAGGTCGCCACCGCGAGAACGTACGCGACCACGAGGATTCCGACGCACCAGGCGAGCGCGGTCCAAATATCGGCACCCACGGGCTGGCCGGAGAACAGGTCGCGGATCGCATTGACGATCGACGTCACCGGCTGGTGTTCGGCGAAGGCACGCACGGGACCTGGCATCGTGGCGGTCGGCACGAAGGCCGAGCTGATGAACGGCAGGAAGATGAGCGGGTAGGAAAACGCGCTCGCGCCGTCCACCGATTTCGCGGTAAGCCCCGGGATCACGGCGATCCACGTGAGCGCGAGGGTGAACAGGACCAGGATTCCGACGACGGCGAGCCACGCTGTCGGTCCGGCGCCGCTCCGGAAGCCCATCAGCAACGCGACGAGGACGACGACGGCGAGCGAGACCAGGTTGGCGACCAGCGAGGTCAAAACGTGGGCCCACAGCACGGATGAGCGCGCGATCGGCATGGATTGGAACCGCTCGAAAATGCCGCTTTTCATATCGAGGAAGAGCCGGTATGCCGTGTAGGAAATGCCCGAGGCAATAGTGATGATCAGGATGCCGGGCAGCAGGTAGCTGACGTAGGAATCCGAGCCCGAGTTGATCGCGCCACCGAACACGTAGACAAACAGGAGCATGAAGCCGATCGGCATGATCGCCGTCGTGATGATCGTGTCCAGGCTGCGTGCGATGTGGCGCAGCGAGCGCCCGAGCAGGACGGCTGTGTCGCCGAAGAAGTGCGTGGTCATCGGTTCCTCCTTACTGGTGTCCGACGACGGCGAGGAAGACGTCCTCGAGGGTCGGCTGTTTCTCGACATATTCGACTTCGGCGGGCGGGAGCATCTGCTTGAGTTCGGCGAGGGTGCCGTTGACGATGATCCGTCCCGCGTGGAGGATCGCGATGCGGTCGGCGAGCTGTTCGGCCTCGTCGAGGTACTGCGTGGTGAGCAGCACGGTGGTGCCCTGCGCGGCGAGTTCCCTGACGGCGTCCCATACCTCTTGGCGGGCCTGCGGGTCGAGGCCCGTGGTCGGCTCGTCGAGGAAAATAATCGGCGGGTTCCCGATGAGGCTCATCGCGATATCGAGCCGTCGGCGCATGCCGCCCGAGTACGTCGAGACCTTCCGCGCGGCCGCGTCAGCCAATGAGAACCGCTCAAGAAGACCGTGGGCCACGGACCCGGGATCTTTCAGGTGCCGCAAGCGGGCGAGCAAAACGAGGTTTTCCCGGCCGCTGAGGATTTCGTCGACGGCGGCGAACTGGCCGGTGAGGCTGATGGACTCCCGGACCTCCGCGGGCTGCGTGGCGACGTCGAAGCCATTGACCTTCGCTGTCCCCGTGTCCGCCTTCAGCAGGGTGGCCAGGATTTTGACCACTGTGGTCTTGCCGGCCCCGTTCGAACCGAGCAGGGCGAAGATGCTGCCGGCCGCGACGTCGAAGTCAACGCCGCGCAACACCTCAACGTCCTTGTACGACTTCTCCAGGCTTCGCACCTGGATCGCCGCGGCGGCGCTCATTGCTCTCCGCCTAGCTCCGCGTCCTCGATCGCCTTGTTTAGGCGGGCGCGCTCCTTGTCGATCCAGCGAGTCCCTCCGTAGGCCTGGGCGAATGTTTCTGCGAACTCGACGGGATCCTCGCCGACAATTGCGCGCACCGGAGTGCCATCCGCCGCGGCCTGTTCCCAGAGATCGGCGAAGTCGGCAAACATCTTGAGCGTGGTCTCGCCGTCTGTCGCCATGCCACCGAAGTACATGAGGTACCGCTGTAAGGCCTTCGCCGCCGTGCCGTGAGGCTCCGGAAGGGCATCGATGCGCGACTTGTACTGCCTGTATTGCTTCTTCTGTTCGAGCGATCCCGTGACCAGCTCGATCCATTTGGCTGCCATTTCACTTGCCTCCATCTTCACGGAGCTGGCCGATCCGATCGGCGAGGAAGCTCCACGTTGTCCAGAACTCTTCGAGAAATTCCCGCCCTTGGGCGTTGAGGGTATAGACCTTGCGCGGCGGCCCCTTCTCGGACGGGACCTTTTCGACGTCGACAAAGCCTTTTTGCTCGATCCTCACCAGGAGGGCATACACGGTTCCTTCGGCGATATCGGAGAATCCTTCATCGCGCAGCCGTGCCGTGATCTCGTACCCATAAGCCGACCGTGCGGCCAGGATGGCGAGGACGATGCCTTCCAAAGTGCCTTTGAGCATCTCCGTCATTTGCTTGCCCACGGAGTTCCTCCTGTTACTACTCAGTGTTACTGACTACCAGTACATAGTAACGCTAAATAGTGGCCGCGCAAGACCCCCGGTCTTCCGAGAATTAGTAAGCTCACTTATCATTTCCCTATGGCCACATCCATCCTCATGACCCCCCTGAAGAAGATCCGTGCCGGCGACATCATCGAGATCGGCGGCGACGCATTCGAGGTGCGCAATAACGAACGGGAAGGGGACATGATGCGGCTTGAGATAGAGGCGAAGGACAACGGCATCGTCACGGTTTTCGGCCTGCACAATGCCCACTTCGCCGTCCGGAAACATCCACGGCCCTACCGGAAACAGCCGCAGCCCCACCCGAAGGGTTCGAAGGGCCCAGCCTAGCTCCGGCCCGGCTCCAAGGAGGAGAAGCGTGTCCCTTTACCAGCCCGAACCTGTCGAAATATCAACCCGCATCCGCGACGGCGAATGGACGGAAGAAAGCCTCGAAGCGCTGGTCGCCGGCTACCGGGCGCAGCTCTTGGAAATGGGGGCGGCCGCTTCCGAAATCGAGATCGTCAGCGAGAAGGACGATCATGGCGGAGTCAGCGTGGTAGCCACCTGGATTAAATCCCCGCTCGCCGACGAGCCCGACGAGCCCGGCGAGCCCGGCGAGCCGATACAACGGGACGAATGAACACGCGCTACGGTACGCGCTCATCCGCCTTCCGCCTGCGCGCGAAACGGATATTGACCACCACCAAGTACACAACGAACGCCAATGACGGCACAAGCAGAACAAACATCCATAGCCAGTTACTCACGAACAACCTCCCGCCTCTGCGTCGGACCCCCGAAGATAAGTGTACTTACTATCTAGCCGCACGCTTGCACCCGTGGGACGATGCTTAACATGACAGACAATCCAAAACACCAGGGAAGCGGCACACCTCCCGGCCTTTCACGGGATGGCCAACTTGATATCGGCGGGTCACCCGCCGCCCACAGCATGCGCGACATCGCACGCAGGAGGGTGGACGCCGAGCGGAAACTCGACGAACAACTCAAGGAAGCCGAATCGGCAGGACAGCAGGAACACGTAGAAGCCGAATCGGCTGAACACCAAGAACGCGGCGAATAGGCCCGCTCCCCCAAGCAACTATTGCCCGCGTATAGTAGAAACTGTCCTCGCTGATGCAGACCGGCGGCCTAGGTCATTCCGCTGGAGCCTGCCATGACAATTGACGATTTCACCCTGTTCTTCCGCGAGTGCCTCGTCTTTGACGACGACACCGAAGACGGTTTGGACTTCGAGTCGCTGTATGGCCTGTACATCAGCTGGTGCCGGCTGAACCATTTGCCGCTCGATTCAGAGGCCTCGTTTGGCCGGGCCCTCAAGCTCCTGGGCTTCCACGGCGTCCGGCACAACCATCACAAGTCCTACATCGGACTCAGAATGACTGGTCCGGCGGCCCGCGACTACATCGTCCACACAGAGGGGTGCTGGGACGAATTCCGCAGCTTCAGCAGCTGGGACGGCGCCGAGGCGCGGAAGTCGCTCCTGGCAAGCTAAGCGGGCTAAGAGCCTTCCGAGTTGAAGAACCGCCGGCCCGGTTCGCTCATGGTCCGCGAACAATGGATGGTTCCGGCCGCCTCTGCGCGGTCCCGCAGGAATGCGCGGTCCCCGGGGGTCAGGACGATTCCGCCGTGGGCATCCCACTCGAGATGCCCCTCCGCATCCGCGGCCATCCTGCCGGCGATGCGGGAAGGCACCGACACGCATCCCGAGTTATGGACCAGCCATTCCTTGATTTCCGAATCAAGCCGGGCCCAGATTTCCTTGAGTCCCATGTCACGCCGCCTCCTTTGCGCCTTCCTGCATGCAGGAAAGTTCCGGCCTTGGCGCGGCGCCCCAGACGAGTAATGCCTCAGGCCAATAAAGTAAGTATACTTAGCACTCTTTGCCCCCCACCAGCTATTGCCATGACGCCGTCCAGTATTTTCTAAGCATACATACCATTGCGTATGCGCAATGGATCCCGATAGATTGAAAGTCTATTGGGACCAGGTTCAGCTGCCGGCTGACAGGCCGGGATGCTGACGAAACTGCTGGCATGTCAAGGAGTCACCACCCATGGACAGAACCGGGCAAATCATCGTCGTCACTGGATCCAGCGGCGGAATCGGGCGGGCCACAGCCATCGAATTCGCCCGCCAAGGCGCCACCGTTGCCCTGCTCGCCCGCGGCGAGGCGGGCCTGGCCGGAGCCGCCCGCGAGGTCGAGGCCGCAGGAGGCCGGGCGTGGACCCTCAGCGTGGATGTTGCCGACGCCGACGCCGTTGATGCCGCCGCCGCACGGATCGAAAGCGAGCTTGGCCCGATCGACGTGTGGGTCAACGTCGCCTTCACTTCGGTCTTTGCCCCGTTTTCCGAGATCGCTCCCGAGGAATTCAAGCGCGTCACCGAAGTCAGCTACCTCGGCTATGTCTACGCGACCATGGCGGCTTTGAAGCGCATGCGCCCACGCAACCGCGGTGTCATTGTGCAAGTGGGCTCCGCCCTCGCTTACCGCGGCATTCCCTTGCAGAGCGCGTATTGCGGCGCCAAGCACGCAATCCAGGGATTCAACGAATCACTGCGGTGCGAATTGCTGCACAGTTCCAGCGGCATCCACACCACCATGGTCCAAATGCCGGCAGTCAATACACCACAGTTCTCCTGGGTCCTCTCACGGCTCCCCCACCAGGCCCAACCCGTGCCGCCGATCTACCAACCGGAGGTCGCTGCGCGGGCAGTCATGTATGCAGCCGACCACCCCCATCGCCGCGAGTACTGGGTAGGCGGCAGCACCGTGGCCACGCTCATCGCCAACGCCGTCGTGCCAGGGCTCCTGGACAGGTACCTGGCGAAAACCGGGTTCAAGTCGCAGCAGACACAGGAACCCCGCAAGCCGGACCAGCCCGTCAACTTGTGGGAGCCCGCCGACGCCGGCAGGGACTTCGGGACGCACGGCATCTTTGATCGCCGGTCAGCAAAGCAGAGCATCCAGCAGCGCGCCTCGCACCATCCCGGCGCGGTGGGAACCGCCGTCGCGAGCCTTTTCGCGGGGGCGATTGCCGCCGTCGCACTCTCACGGAACGCGAGCAGATGAAAAACGCGAGGACAGCAAGCCGCCGGGACGCAATCGAAGCGTTCCGGATGGCCTGGGGCCTGTGGGAGCTACTTGCGGCGGACAGGACGTTCGCGTGCTTGTTCCACGAGTCTCCGGACCGCCGGACGCGTGCGGCGATCCGCACCCTGGGCACCCGCCACCTGCTCCAGGCGATCCTCACCAACCGTGCCGTCATCAGTTCGCGCACGGGCGGCAGCGTGGATCTGCTTCACGCCGCGAGCATGGTGCTGCTCGCTGCGGTGAACGGTCGACGGCGGGCTCCCGCGATGGTGGGCGCGTCGGTCGCCTTGCTCTTCGCCGCTGCCGAGTTCAAAGCCGCTAGCTTTCAAGGTCTACCGTGAACCGGCCGTCCTCGGTTCCTCCACCGCCGTCGGCCGCGGCAAAGGCGTCCATGCCTTCCGCCACCGCACGGCGCAATTCCTCGGGCATCCGCTCGATCACGGAGGCGATGGCATTTCGCCGGTGCTCTAGCACGCCGTTGACCAAGGAAGCACCTTTCGGCGTCAAAGCGAGGGCCACGTACCGGCGATCCCCGGGCACGTCCTTCCGGACAATCAGTCCGCTGTTGACCAAGCGGTCGCACGTGCGTGTGGCGTTCGAGGGGTGCACTCCAAGCTCGGCGGCGATGGCCCCGGAGCTCTGCGGCCCATGGCTGGCAATGAGGACCAGCACCCGCAGTTGGGGGCTCGTCACAGTATCCTCCACCTCGACCACGGACTGCGCCACGACCCGCAGCAAGACGTTCCCGGCCCGAAGGATCGCATCGACTTGGGCATCGCTCGCTGTTTTCTCCACCCCCCAAGTATCACCCGGTTATTTGCGGAGCAGCAATACTTCTGCAGTCGCACATATTTCGCCGAATTGAGGAGGCATACCTTGAAACACGAAAGCGAAGCCGTCCACCTCGTTGATTACTGGGTACGCAACGTCAAGACGGGACGGTTCGAACGCTCGCTCTCCGGGCTGACGGCGGTCGGCGCCTTGGTGACGGCGGCCGAAATCTACTTCGAACACGACAAAGCAAGCTTCGGCAACAAATGGATGTGGGTGCCGGTGGCGCTCGGTCCCGTCGGGGCTGCCGCCGGCGTCGCGGGAGTCTTCAGCCGAAAGATGGCGAAAACGGCGCTGCCGCTCGCGAGCGCCGCCATTGTTGCGAACGGCCTGCAAGGAACCTATTTGCATGTCCGCGGCATCATCCAGAAACCCGGCGGGTTGAACAACCTGCGCTACAACATCGAAATGGGACCGCCCCTCCTGGCGCCGCTGCTGGTCACACTGGTGGGCGGCATGGGATTGCTGGCTTCCGTCCTGAGGCGCGAGCGATGAGCATGCTCCCTTTGGACAAGAACGACGGCGGCGGGCGCTACCCGGGGTTCAGCACCCTTGCGCAGGCCGACTCTTGGGATCAGGCCACCGCGGGCGTTGTGCTGGGCCGGATCGGGCCGCCTCCGGAGATCCGCTTTTTCACCCCGCAGGAGGAAGCGACGGCGGCGGCGCTGCTTGACCAACTGCTCGGCCAGCGCGCCGAGCCCCGGGTGCCCGTGGTCAACTTTGTCGACTCGCGCCTGGCGGAAAAACAGACGGACGGCTGGCGCTACGAGGACCTGCCTGAAGACGGCGAGGCCTGGCGGAAGACGCTCGCCGCGCTGGATCATTCGGCGGAGGAGCTCTATTTCCAACCCTTCGCGGAATGCCCGGAATCAGAGCAGGCCGCAGTGCTGCAGTCCATCCAGGACCTCGGCAACGGCACGTGGCAAGGCATGCGGGCCAGCCGCGTGTGGGGCTTATGGACGCGCTACGCAGCCACCGCGTTCTATTCGCATCCGTGGGCGTGGGACGAGATCGGCTTCGGCGGCCCTGCCTACCCACGCGGGTACAAGAACCTTGGGATCGATCGCCGGGAGTCCTTCGAAGTGGCGGATGCGAGCCCGGGCGAGGATCCCTTGGCGGCCGGCCCGGCGGCTTTGTCCCCGGCGGATCGGAAGAACGCATGAGCGGGGTCCGGAGCCGGAACGAATCCGCTTGGCTGCTTCCGCCGGGTCCCGGAGGCAACCACAAGTTGCGTGGGCAGATGCGACGGTTCGAGGACGCGGACGAGGTGGACATCGCCGTCGTCGGCTGTGGCGCGGGCGGGTCAACGGTGCTCCAACGCCTTGCACGCGCGGGCTGGCGGGCCGTGGGTTTCGACGCCGGTCCGTTCTGGGATCCGGAACGGGACTGGGTGAGCGACGAGGCCGGTTCGCACCATTTGTATTGGAACGAGCCGCGGGTCATCGCGGGCGATGACCCAGTGCCGTTGGGGTCGAACAACTCCGGGCGCGGCGTGGGCGGTTCCATGGTGCACTTCGCTGGATACACGCCGCGCTTCCACCCCAGCGATTTCCATACTTTCTCCGCGGACGGCGTCGGGGCGGACTGGCCCATCGAATACGAGGACCTGAAGCCCTACTACGAGGCGATCGAAGAAGAACTCCCGGTTGCCGGCGAGACGTGGCCTTGGGGCGACCCGCACAGCTATCCGCACCGGCCCCATCCTGTCTCGGGAAACGGCGAGCTCTTCCTGCGCGGCGCCTACGCTTGCGGAATTCCCGCCAAGGTAGGACCCGTGGCCATCTCCAATGGCCGCTTCGGAAACAGGCCGCACTGCATCTACCGGGGATTCTGCCTCCAAGGCTGCAAGGTCAATGCGAAAGCCTCTCCCCTCATCACCCACGTTCCGGACGCGCTGGCGCACGGCGCGGAAATCCGGGCGGACTCGATGGTCACGCGCATCGACTTCGACGAACAGACCGGCAGGGCCACCGGCGTCCACTACGTCCAGGGAGGCCGCGAACGGTTCCAGCGGGCGCGGATTGTGGCCATTGCCGGCTATTCGATCGAGACGCCGCGGTTGCTGCTGAACTCGACGTCGGCCCGTTTCCCGGACGGAATGTGCAACGATTTCGACCAAGTGGGCCGGTACCTCATGGTGCAAGGCGCGCCGCAGACGGCGGGCCGTTTCGACGCCGAAGTGCGCATGTGGAAGGCCCCGCCGCCGGAAGTCAGCACCGAGGAGTTCTACGAAACGGACCCCAGCAAACCGTACAAGCGCGGTTTCTCCGTCCAGACCGTTTCGCCCTTGCCTATTACGTGGGCCGAACACGTGGCTGCCCAAGGGTATTGGGGTGCCGACTTCCGCCGGTACATGAGCGACTACGCGCACTGGGCGTGCCTCGGTGCGCTGTGCGAATTCCTTCCCTTGGAAGGGAACCGCGTGACGCTCGCGGAAGAAAAGGACCGGCACGGGATACCCGTTGCCAGGTTCAGCTACAGCCAGTGCGAGAACGACCGCCAATTGCTGGAGGCCGCCCAGTCCGTGATGGAGAAGATCCTGAAAGCGGCAGGCGCGGACGAGGTCATCACCATCAAGCGCTATGCCCACTTGGTGGGCGGGGCCCGGATGGCCGCCGACGAAAAGCACGGTGTGGTGGATGGGTCCTGCCGCACCTTCGCCGTCCCGAACCTGTACATCACTGACGGCAGCGTCCTGCCGACGCAAGGCAGCGCGAACCCGGCGCTGACCATCATGGCGGTGGCGGCACGCGCAGCTGAACGACTCGCCAAATGATTCATCCCAGGAAGGAATGATTGACCATGGCATCACAAACAGTCGCCGACTATTTGCTCGCCCGGCTTCGCGAATGGGATGTGGAGAAAATCTTTGCATTCCCCGGCGATGGCATCAACGGGATACTCGCCGCCTTTGGAAAAGCGGACAACGAACCGAAATTCATCCAGGCCCGCCACGAGGAAATGAGCGCCTTCGAGGCTGTGGGCTACGCCAAGTTCTCCGGCAAGCTCGGAGTCTGCATGGCTACGTCCGGTCCGGGCGCGATCCACCTCCTTAATGGTCTCTACGACGCGAAACTGGACCACGTCCCGGTGGTGGCGATCGTGGGCCAGACGGCCCGCAGCGCAATGGGCGGGGCCTACCAGCAGGAAGTCGACTTGCTGAGCCTCTATAAGGACGTCGCGTCCGACTACGTCCAGATGGTGACCGTTCCCGAACAATTGCCCAACGTCCTGGACCGGGCCATCCGCATCGCCATAGCGGAGAGCGCCCCGACGGCCATCATCATCCCGTCCGACGTCCAGGAACTGGAGTACACGCCACCCACCCACGCGTTCAAGATGGTTCCGTCCAGCCTCGGCATCAACTGGCCGGCTATCCAAGCGGATGACGTGGCGATCCGGGGCGCGGCCGAAATCCTCAACAGCGGCAGCAAAGTCGCCATGCTCATCGGCCACGGCGCCCGAAACGCGGCAGCCGAGGTCCGCGAGGTGGCCGACCTTCTGGGAGCGGGCGTCGCCAAGGCCTTGCTCGGCAAGGATTCGCTGCCGGACGACTTGCCTTACGTCACGGGCTCGATCGGCTTGCTCGGCACCCGGCCCAGCTACGAGTTGATGCGTGATTGCGACACCCTGTTGACGATCGGTTCGAGCTTCCCCTACACGCAGTTCATGCCCGAGGCGGGCAAGGCCCGCGGGGTCCAGATCGACGTCGATCCCCGCATGATCGGCTTAAGGTACCCCTACGAGTTCAACATCGTGGCCGATGCCGCCACGGCATTGCGCGCGCTGATTCCGCACCTCAAGCGGAAAGAGGACCGGTCCTGGCGCGAGGGCATCGAAAGCAACGTCACGCGCTGGTGGAGCACTATGCGCGCTGAGGCAATGGTGGAGGCAAAGCCGATCAACCCGATGCGGCTGTTCAGCGAACTCTCCGACCGGCTGCCGGCGGACGCGATTGTCACCGCGGACTCCGGATCCTCGGCCAACTGGTACGCGAGGCATCTGAAGTTCCACGGAAACGTCCGCGGTTCCCTCTCCGGAAACCTGGCAACCATGGGACCGGGGGTACCTTATGCGATCGGGGCGAAGTTCGCGCACCCGGACCGGCCCGTCATCGCCTTCGCGGGTGACGGTGCCATGCAAATGAACGGCATGGCCGAACTCATCACCGTCCAGCGGTACTGGCACGAATGGAGCGATTCGAGGCTCATCGTCGCGATCCTGCACAACGACGACCTGAACCAGGTGACGTGGGAGATGCGCGCGATGGTCGGCGTTCCGGCTTTCCTCGAGTCACAAGCATTGCCCGACGTCGACTACGCGGCTTTCGCTTCGAGCTTGGGCCTGCAGGGCATCAGCGTGACCAGCCCCGACGAACTCGGCCCCGCGTGGGAGAAGGCGTTGGCGGCAGGCAGGCCGACAGTCCTGGACGTTCGCACGGATCCGGACGTTCCGCCGATCCCGCCGCACGCGACCTTCGAGCAAGCACTCAACAGCGCGAAGGCCGTCCTGAAGGGAGACGACCGCGCCGCCGGCTTCGTCAAGGCCGGGGTCAAGATCAAAGCCCAGGAGTTCCTTCCCCACGGTGACGACTAATGGCCGCAGGTGGAACAAGCCTTGGGATCGGTTCCCTCCGGGTCTCGGCATTCACGGTTCCCACCAGCTCGCCGGAAGGTGACGGCACGTTCGCCTGGGACAGCACCACCATGATCCTCGTGCAAGCGACCGCCGGTGAATGGACGGGAATCGGCTGGACCTACGCGCCCTCAGCGTGTGCGGGGATCGTCAAGGACGTCCTAGAGCCCGCCGTTTGCGGGCTCGACGTCTTCGACGTGCCCGCAGCGGCGCAATCCATGGCGCGAAAAGTGCGCAACGCCTCGCGTCCAGGGCTCGTCGCGTACGCGATTTCCGCCGTCGACTGCGCCCTGTGGGACCTCAAGGCGCGTGTCCTCGACCTCCCGCTGCACCGCCTCCTCGGCGCGGTCCGGAAGGAAGTGGATGTGTACGGGAGCGGCGGCTTCACCACCTACGACGAGTCCCGGTTGCGCAGCCAACTGGAACACTGGGCCGGTGAGCAGCAGATACCGCGGGTGAAGATCAAGATCGGCCAGGACCGCGGCACCAACACCACACGGGACCTCGAACGGATCGGCCAGGCGAGGGAAACGATAGGGAGCAGCGCACAGCTCTTTGTCGACGCCAACGGCGCCTACACGGCCAAGCAAGCGATCCGGCTCGCCGAAGCGGCGGCCGGCCAGGACCTCGCTTGGTTCGAGGAACCCGTGTCCAGCGACCACTTGGACGGGCTCCGCCAAGTCCGCCACGCGATCACTGCCGACGTCACCGCGGGCGAATACGGCACGGACTTGTTTTATTTCCAGCGAATGTGCGCGGCCGGCGCGGTCGATTGCCTCCAAGTGGATGTGAGCCGCTGCGGAGGGATCACAGAGTGGATCCGGGTGGCGGCAGTTGCCGCGGCCCACGGCCTGGAGGTTTCGGGGCACTGCGCGCCGGGCCTCTCGGTTCCCGTAGCCGCCAGCACACCGAATTTCCGCCATCTCGAATGGTTCTACGACCACGTGCGGATCGAGCACATGTTCTTCGACGGCACCCTCGATCCACACGGGGGCAGCGTCCGGCCATTCGACGACCGGCCCGGCAACGGACTCACGCTCAAGGAGCCCGACGTCGAAAAATACCGGGTGGCGCGCACGTGACGGCAGACTTATCCGGCATCGACGCACTCTTCCCGGCCCACGTCCTGCGCGACTACGCCTTGCTTGGCGACGGCGAGCGGGGCGCGGTGATCGGGCCGCGCGGCGATGTCATTTGGATGTGCGCGCCGCAATGGCACGATCCTGCTGTGTTCTCCTCGCTCATCGACGGACCCGGCGCGTTCGCCGTCACTCCGATCAATCCGCGATACGTCTGGGAAGGCCATTACGACGACGGAACGCTCATCTGGAACAGCCGCTGGGTCACCACCGAGGGAATCGTCGAGTGCCGCGAAGCCCTGGCGATGCCCGGCGACCCATCGACGGCGGTGCTGCTGCGCACTATCCGGGTCATTTCCGGAACGGCGCCCGTCCGTATCCTGTTCCAGGCCAAGCCCGGTTTCGGCCGGGACAAACTGGATCTTTCAAGGAACGACGACGGTACGTGGTCCGGAGCGGGTGGCGGCTTGTCGGCCCGCCTCAGCGGGCTGGAGCGGGCGCATGTGGTGGACGACATGCTGCGGCTGGACATCGACCTGTCTCCGGGGGACGAGCACCACTTGGTGTTCGAACTTTCCAGCAAGGAGTTGCCCGCGCGGCTTCCGGATTCCGCCCTCCTCTGGGCCGATACCGCAGACGCCTGGGCGGCGTCCGCCCCTCGGCTGAACAGTTCGGTCGCCCCGGTGGATGCCCGTCTCGCCCACGCCGTCCTGCGAGGGTTGACGAGTTCCAGCGGGGCCATGGTTGCCGCCGCCACCATGGGGTTGCCGGAACGCGAAGCGGGAAAACAAAACTACGACTACCGCTACGCCTGGATCCGGGACCAGTGCTTTGCCGGCCTGGCCGCGGACGCCAGCGGAGCGACGGACCTCCTGGACAGTTCAGTCCGTTTCGTCGGCGGGCGCTTGCTGGCCGACGGCCCCGAACTCAAGCCCGCATACACTGTCACCGGCGGACCCGTGCCGGACGAGGAACGCCTCGACTTTGCCGGTTATCCGGGCGGAACTGACACCGTTGGCAATTGGGTCAACGGACAATTCCAGTTGGACATCTTCGGTGAAGCGCTGTTGCTGTTCTCGGCCGCCGCCGACCGCGACCGCCTCGACAAGGCGGACTGGCCCGCCGTCGAAGTCGCCGTACGGGCGATCGAAGCGAAGTGGACCTTGCCGGACGCCGGTATGTGGGAGCTCAAGGATGACCTGTGGACCCATTCCCGGCTCATGTGTGTTGCCGGCCTCAAGGCGATTGCCCGGCACGCCCCGGCCATCCAGGCCGGACGCTGGGAGTCCTTGGCCGACAGGATCCTGGCACAGACCGCGGCCACGTCCGTGCATCCGAGCGGACGATGGCAGAGGTCGGCGTCGGACCATAGGGTCGATGCCGCCTTGCTGCTTCCCGCCATCCGCGGCGCCCTTCCCGTGCGGGACCCCTGCTCGCTCGCCACTGCCGTGGCGGTACGGAAGGAACTCCTCGAGGATGGGTACGTCTACCGGTTCAGGCACGGGCCCGGGCAACTGGCCGAAGCGGAAGGCGCCTTCCTGCTGTGCGGTTTCAACCTTGCGCTGGCCGAGCACCAGCAGGGCAACATCGTGGACGCCTTCAGGCTTTTCGAGCGTAACCGCGCGGCGTGCGGCTCGCCGGGGTTGTTCACGGAAGAGTTCGACGTCGGCCAGCGCCAGCTCCGTGGGAACTTCCCCCAGGCGTTCGTACACGCGGCAATGCTGGAAACGGCCCACCGGCTCGCCGGGCCGCCCACCGGGTGACGCGACTAGCCTGTGCCCGTGACGGTGGTCCAGATTCCGATGACGCCGGCTACCACCATGACGGCGGTGGTAAACCAGCCGATTGTGGAGGCAAGTTTGCCGTTGCGGTACTTGCCCATGATGTCCTTGTCCCGCGCAATCAACATGGTGACTATCAGGAACGGCGCCGCGGCAATGCCGTTGATGACGGCGCTGAGGATCAACAGGCCAATAGGATCGGTGGTGAAGAAGGTGACGATCACCCCGCCGATGGTTCCCACGCCCAGGAGAAGGTAGAAGACCGGAGCCTTGCTGGGTTTCTTGTCGAAGCCCCATTGCTTTCCGAGCAAGCCCGCCAGGCCGGCAGAACCCGAGGCCGCCAAGACCGGAACGGCGAGGATGCCGGAACCGATGAAGCCGGCCGCGAACAGGAACTTGGCAGCCGGACCCACGATGGGCTCAAGTGCCTTGGCGGCGTCAGCCGCGGTCTTGACGTCGGTGCCGTTCCTTCCCAAAGTCGCCGCTGTCGCAGCCGTGATGGAGAACATGACGAGGACGGAGAAGAACATCCCGACGAACACGTCCGCGCGCGCGTTGCGGAGCTTATGTCCGCCAGAGCCCGGGGATTGTTCCTCCAAACCGATTGCATGATCGCCGCCGCGAGGTTCCTCGCGGAGCTCCTCGATGCGGTCCGCGCTTTGCCAGAAGAACAAATACGGGGAAATCGTGGTACCGAGCACGGCGACGATCAAAGAGAGGTACTCCAGGCTGGGCCGGAATTGCAATCCCAAGACGCCGGCCAGGACGTCGCCCCAGTCCACCTTCGCCACGAACAGGACGGCCACGTAGGCCAGCAGGGAAAGGCATAGCCATTTGAAGACCTTGGAAATGATCTCGAATCCACCGGCCATGAGGACGACGGCGATGCCCACTCCGGCGACGATGCTCCAGAGGCGGTCCGGACCCGCGCCGAGCAGCTGCATGCCTTGCCCGATCGCCATCAGGTCGGCCGCCGCGTTCAAGGTGTTCGCCGCGAGCAGCGCCACAATCAAGATCGCGATCATCACCCGTGGCTTGCGCGTGAACTTCCGCCGTGCAAGTTTGCCCAGACTGTCGCCAGTGGCCAAGGCCGTGCGGTCGCAAATCTCCTGGACGGCCATCATGAGGGGCAAAGTCACCGGAACCGTCCACAGCATGCCGTTGGAAAAGGTGGCACCGGCTTGGGCGTACGTCGCGATTCCGGACGGGTCGTCGTCGGCCGAGCCTGTCACCAGGCCCGGACCGAGCAAACCAAGGAACCGCCGGACGGGCGAGCGCTTCTTCTCCTGATGACGGGAGTTTTCCTGCGGACCGTTTTCCGTTCGCGCTTCCGTTCGCGCTTCGACCGCCGCGGACTGCGGTGATTCCGGTTTAGAGGCACCCGTTTGGTTCATCGCCTGTTGCCCGCCCTTTCCAGTGTTTCGCGCCCCCACCTTCAAGACAGTAAGCATGCTTACTTTCCCTATTTAGTCACCATACTAGCTCTTGGACGGTCCTTGCCAGCGGGTGCGCAGTCCGCGCTCCGGACCCTTAGTGAGCAAAGAACGATGGCGACACGCCGCTTCGGTGGGCGTGTCGCCGTCGTTCTCGCTTCAAAAGAGGTCGGTAAGAAGCGCGAGCTTCGCGTATTTAGACGGTGTCGCGCACATCCGGTTCAATCGCCCACGCGAGGCGGTGCAATAAGCTGGCGAGCTTTCCCTTGAAAGCCGCCCAGGCCGCGGAACGGGGAGCCCGCTCCTCGACCACCCTTGGAGCGTGCGGAAGCGCACTCCTGGCCGCATCCCCTTGGCCAACCAAGAGAAAGGCCATGATGTTCGTGCTTTCCATACTTCTCCATAAAAAACGTGCTCGGATTGGTCGGTAACCTCCAGGCGGAATAGCCTGGTCAACCGGTTGACCCAGTTTAGCAGTCGCCCCAAGCACACAATCGCCGCTTTACGTCGCATGACTCGAAACGCGGCGTGTCGCCGCGGGCTTCGCATCCTCCGCCTCCGCAACGCCCGTCTCGGCGAGGACGCTCCGCGTAGCGGTCGAGTTCCGTGACATCGAGGACTTCGCGGCCCACGTGGTTCCCGAACTGCAGGCCCGCGGCGTCCTGCGCACTGCGTACGACGGCGACACCCTCCGCGAAGGCCTCTTCGGCGCCGGACAAGCACGGTTGGCCTCCGACCACCCCGGCGCGGCTTACCACCGCACCCGCACCACCCAGGCATAGGAAGCCAACATGTCCATCATCGTTACCGCCGAGAACCCCTCGATCGACCCCGCCGTCCAGCGCCAGGTCTTCGGTGCGCTGCCCACCGGCGTCACCGCGATCACGGGCCTGACCGTTCGCCGGCGTGGACTACGAACAGAGCCCCCTCGGCACTCCCCGGATCTCCGGCGCCCGGCCGCCGCAGCTCCTGCAGCTCCTGCTGCCGCCGGAAAGGACCAGTGACATGACCACCATGCTCAGCCGCGTTACGGAAGCCTGGACCAAGGCGTGACGGGCTGATCCCTTCCGAAGCAGTGGTCTGGGATCCCCGCGAAATGCTTTCCTCCATGAGCATCTGGCACCTCGGTGACCAGCGATCCCACGCCATCACCGGGCGTAGCCGTAGGGATTGTTCTGCTGCCAGCGCCAGTGGTCTTCACACATTTCGTCCACGGTTTTCGTGGTGGACCAACCGAGGTCCGCAAGGGCGGAAGAGGCGTCCGCCCAGAACGCCGGCAGGTCCCCGGCGCGCCGGCCGGCGATTTCATAAGGAAGCTCCCTCCCCACGGCCTTCTCGAACGACCGCAGCACCTCGAGCACCGAGGAGCCCTTTCCGGAACCCAGGTTCCACCTGCGCACGCCCGGGCGGGCGGCGATATGGTCAAGGGCGGCCACGTGGCCCTGGGCGAGGTCGACGACGTGGATGTAGTCGCGCTGGCATGTTCCGTCCGGCGTGTCATAGTCACCGCCGAAGACCATGAGTTTTTCACGGCGTCCCACGGCCACTTGCGCAATGAAGGGAACCAGGTTGTTCGGAATGCCCTGAGGGTCTTCTCCGATGCGACCGGAGGGATGGGCACCCACGGGATTGAAATAGCGCAGTAGTGCTAAATGCCAGCGGCCATCGGCGCTTCCCAAGTCCGAGAGGATGTCTTCGATCTGCTCCTTGGTGCGGCCATACGGATTGTTCGCACCGATCTCCATCTTCTCGACGTACGGTATGGGATTACGCTCGCCATACACGGTGGCCGACGAACTAAAGACCAGGGTGCGCACATCATGCTTGTCCATGGCGCGCAGCAGGTTCAAGGTGCCCACGAGGTTGTTGTAGTAGTAGGCAAGGGGCTCCCGCACCGACTCCCCTACTGCCTTGAGTCCCGCGAAGTGGATGACCGAATCAATCCGATGCCGATCGAACACCGCTCCAACCGTCTGCTCATCCACCAGATCCACCTTGTGGAAGGTAGCGGCCTTGCCGGCGAGTTCCGCAACCCGCCGAAGGGACTCTTCGCTCGAGTTCACCAGGTTGTCGAGCACAACCACATCATGGCCGGCTTCCAAGAGGGCAAGAACGGTGTGCGAGCCGATGTAGCCGGCACCGCCCGTGACAAGAATGCTCAAAGTTTTCCTCACCGGCCGTGCGCGGCCTTGGTCGATCTCCCAATATCAACCATAACCTAACATTAATGAACACTATTGAACATCAGCCAGTTGCTGTTCAATCCCGGCGAGGAGAATGGTGATGCCCCGATCGAACTCCTTTTCGCCGTCATACCCAAGCAGTTCGCAGGCCAAATCCCGGACGCACGGGAAATCCCCCAGGGGCAGCCGATGGAGTCCGAGGCGCAACAACGCTTCGTTTTCCTCCGGATCCACAACGAGTTCCTGGAGCTCATTCAGGATGTGCCCGTAGAGGAAGCCATAGAAGGCGCGGTAGGCGTGCAAGGCATCCGGCGGCGGGAATCCGGCACGGCACAAGACCTTGAGGGTCCGTTCAAGCGGCCGGAGCGTTCCGGCCTGGCGCCGGCCGAGCGGCGCAGCGAGCGGCTCGGTCACCAGTAGCAACACGGCATTAGGATGGCGCAAGCACACGCGGCGCAATTCGTGGGCCATCCGGCGCAGCTGCACCCGCCAAGGCGTATCGTCCGGAAAGACTTCCTGCTCATCCAGGACGAGTTCGGCTACTCCCGAAAGCAGCTCTTTCCGCCCCGGCGTGTGCCGGTAGGCCGCCATAGGATCACGGCCCAACGCGCGCCCCAGCCGGCGCATGCTCAACGCTTCAAGGCCATCGGCATCCACCACGCCCAAGGCTGCCTTCAACACCGTCGCGCGGCTCAACGGGCGGCGATCATCCCGCTCCGGCACTGGTGCACGCTCCACGACCGACTCCCGCCCGTCCCCTCTCTGTCTACGGCGTAGACACGGAGATCCTTCTACAGGTCATGTCTACAGTGTAGCACGAGGGCTCCACGCAAGGAACTAGTCGTCATGGTGACTGAGTATTTGGCGGATCTTTGCGAGGTCCAGAGCTTGGTTGCCCCATTGGATTTCCAGTTCATGCAGGGCGCGCCGGCAGTTGTCACACATGGCCCATCCTCCTTTCCGCATGAAATCCGGATCCCGGGCCAAATCCTTCGCGGGCCAGCTCGTGGAGGAGTTGGTGGTATCCGGAGAGGGCAAGCGGCGGCACCTGATGAAGGGAAGCAAGGGTCGCGCGGGGCTGGTCCACGCGGAACAGGGCGAGGATCGCCCTGTCTTCCTGCGCGTCGTTCAAGGTGCGGTAGGCACCGATCGAACATTCTGAAATGAGCGCCTGGGCGTAGAGGCTAAGGCGATCGTCCGGCGTCGGGTTTCCGGCCCGGTGCCAGACGTGGACGGCATCCGTGTTATCCATGATGACCATCGACTCCTTTGTGATGATCTGAATGGCTCGGGCCCCCCTGTTTCCCGTTCCTCTGATAGATCGAGATTAGACCTTTAACGTCAAATGTCAATAGACATTCAACTTTAAATGTCTTGTTCAGTCGGTCTTCTCAGTCAGCGCCCAAGCAGAGCGTCCATGGAACCCCGGGAAGGGCTTGCCGCCGGACATCATCGCTCTCCGAAATGGTCCCACCGACGAAACGCCCGGTGTTGGTCGCGAGGATCGCTCCGAATTGGTCCACGATGCAGGTATTGGCCGGCAAGGGCCGCAGAAGCGGCTCAAACGAAGTTTGGAGCCGGCTGACATGCAGGTCGGCACCGAGCGTTCCCACGTAGGTTCCCGCCACTACCACGCGCTTGCTGAGGGTAATGACGGTCTCGTTGGTTCCGCTCGCGTCTACGTAAGCATGGCTCGTGTGGATCGGACTTTCGTCGCCTTGGTCGTGCGGCCGCCAGGGCGCCGTGGCGAAGTCGTAGAGATCCATGTCGACGTAAAGCCGCTGCGGCGATTCAGGGCCCGACGGCGTGTAGCACCAGGCGATCCAACTCTCGCCGAAGTAGGACTCCTCAGCGACGAATCCGGTGCCATACAGCAGGGGCGCCCCGGCAGCCACGGCCCTCCTGGCCGCGCCGTAAATATCCGAGTCGGCACGATCCCTGCGCACGCCCGCACCGATGCAGGCACGCACCGCTTGCTCAACTTCGCGCATCGCCGTCGCCGCGGTTCCCGAGAACATCGCCGCGAGGGCCTCAATGGCGGCAACGGCGTCGTCCGTGGAGGCCGAGCGGGTCAACGCCTCGACGGGGGTGCGGTCCATCGTCATCCGCTCGTCGATGACCAGGTTCATGTCCCGCCTGACGTGCTCCTCAGCCAGGGTGCGGGCCCGCTGGGCATCGCCGGTGCTAATCGCCTCAACGATCTTCGCATGGTCTTCCGCGGCGGTGTCCCTATGCTCCTTCGGATCCACCCAGATCAGCGGACCGACCTCGGCCTGTAAGGCGACTTCCTGTCGGGTCAGCCTGACCGAACCCGAACTCGCCGCCAGTTCAATGTGGAATTTGCTGTCCGCCCGGATCGCGTCCGCGGGATGCTCGCAAGCCCTGATCTCTTGCGATGAGTAATCCAGGCGTCCCATCGAGAGCCTGTGGGACTGTTCCGCGGCAGCGGCTGCAGCGGCGCCGGCGAGGAAGGCGCGGTACTCCCTCATGTCCCGCAGGTCCTCCAGGGAGTATGCCTCCAGGGACTGCCGCTGCATCCGGGTGATGTCCCCCGTGTTCGCCTTCACGAAGCTACCGCCGCCCTTGCCACGGCGGGTCTCAACCAGGCCGAGTCCACGCAGCTCCGCCAGTGCTGACCGGAGCGTCAGTGTGGACACCCCCATCCGTGACGCTAGGTAGCTCTCGCTGGGCAGTTGGGAACCGTTCTCGAGCACTCCGAGCTCTATGGCGTGCCTCAGCCGACGCCCGACCTCCTCCCCCCGATCCGCTGCTTCCAAGGGCGCGAAGGCGAGTTGCTCTTTCCAAGTAGTCACTGCACACACTCCTAGACCGTGTGACATTTAACCTTGAATGTCTATTGACCTTTAACCATGAAGGTCTATAGTTAGAGTATCACTCGGGAAGCCAAGAAGGGCCGTACCGGACCTAGCGTGAAAGGAATGAGGATGACACGGGAAGAAGCCTTCGCAAAGTGCACTCCGGACTCGTACGTCGAGTTCTATGGCGGCCGTTGGCTCGTCGTGCCATTCGCGCAAGTAGAGCAGCCGCTCTTCTTCGTATGTTCCCCGCGCGCACTCGGCAATCGTTGAGGGAAGTTTCCGCGAATTGAATTTCGCGGCTTCCCCGCCGATTGGTCCTCCGCCACTAATTTATTTGCATCGGGCCCGGAATATTCCGGGCCTATTTTTCGTGCACTAATTCATCCCAACCCCAAATTTCAGGCACACCGCTTCCGGACACAGGAAAAGGCCCGGTGCAAACACCGGGCCTTTTCCTGTTATTAAGGCTTAAGCCGAGAAGATCACAAAGAACTTCCTGATACGTTCCTGGATTTCCCAGGTTCCCTGCCAGCCAATCGGGAAGAAGCCGGCCGTTCCAGCTTCGAGCGTGACGGGTTGGCCACCGTCCTCAGTGACCACCATGCGGCCTTCTAGGACATGGATGACCTCGCCGCGGTCCAGGAATTCCCAGCGGGAGAGGCCCGGTTCGGCTTCCCAAACGCCCGAAAGTATGCGGGAGTCTTCGCTGGTGAACGGGATGCCGATCCTCGTGGGGATCTCGGCGCCGATCACTTCGGCCAGCGGCGGAGCCAGCAGGGCTTCATCGAGCTCGCCTTTGAAAAGCTCGGTGGGCTGGAAAGTTTTGCTCATGTGGATTCACCTTTCTATTGCTGCGCGCCGGCAGGTTTCCGGCGGTGGTACCCCAATGGGAGGCCTACTACCCATCCTTGTGTCATTTTCGGGTGGGCAAAACGCTAATTATGGACGGTTTAAACTACCCGTTCGGGCCGCTGCTTAATTCATCGGATGTGCCCTGAAATATTGGACGCACGAAAGCGTCGTCAGGTATTGTCCGGAATTTTGGAAAAAGAGTAGCGGGAATGCTCGGTTTTAGGAAGATTTTGATGAGGAAAGGGGCGCTTGGAGCTCCCGGGCCTTCCGTTTCAAACGCACCAGCACCACATAGCTGACAGCCGTGGCCAGCGTCGACGGCAGGGTCGCAGTAGTAAACGCGAACACGGGTGACGAGGCGAAGGTGACGGGATCAAGCAGGAGGAAATACACCACCACACCGATCGCCATGCTCGCGAAGCCGGCAAGATTGATGCCCTTCCAGTACCAATAGGCCGAACCGGCGCGGTCGCTGTATAGGCCGTCCAGGTCCAGGCGCTGCTTCCTGATGATGAAGTAGTCGGCGATTTGTAGCCCGCAGACCGGACCGAAGACCACTGCCGAGAGCGTGAGGAACGTTCCGAAATTGGCGTAGAAGGGCTCCGCAAGGAAAACGATGACTACGGCCACGGTCAGCCCGGCAACCGTGGTCGCTCCCCGCCAGCTCAGGCGCGCGTCGATGGCAGGTTGCTGCTTGAGGGAGAGCGCCGCCGTATAGGTACCCACCATCGCCGTGCCCACGTTGGCAACGATGATGAACGCGAATGCCGGCAAGGCCAACCAGATGCCGCCGATGTCCAGCAGTCCCGGGAGCGGATTGCCGCCGGAGTCCGGAAAGACCAAGCCGGTGTAAAGGCCGATCAGGCAGATGACGGAGAGGGCGAGTCCGAGGCCCAGCGTCGCCGGAAGGACGGACTTCCTTGTGCTTTTCGAGAACCGGGTCATGCCGCCGACGTAGGGCCACCAGGAAAGTGCCGTCGCGAGCATGAGTTCGATCGCCGTCGTATAGTCCAGGAGCTTGTTACCGTTGGCGGCGCTCGGCTTGGCGCCCAGGAGGGCCGGCCATCCGACCTTCGCCACAATCACGACGATGACCATGACACCCAGCGCGAGGACCGAGCAGGCAACCAGCACGCCAACCCTTCGAAGAATGCCGGGACCGCGGCTGATGAGGGCCCAAACCACCAGGAGGCACGCGAGGCTGCTCAGCGTCTGGACGGTCGGTGCGCTCTGCTGGCTGACGAGGCCAAGGGTGGTCAGCAGCAAAGCTGCCGATTTCCCGCTGAAGATCATCAGCGTGGTCCCCCACCCGATGGTGAAGAGGAAGGTGAGCGCGACGGCGAAGAGGGAACCGCGGGTGCCGAAGACGGGGCGCGTTGAGCGCACGGCCTCCAGGCCGTAGCGGGTGGCCATCGGAACGGTGGCAAGGAATACGAGCAGCATTCCCGCCAACATCGAGGCGATCATCACGATCGAGCCTTGGACCGCGGGCAGGTAGAAGGCCACGTATCCCCCGATGATGAAACACCAGGTAGCAACAGCCGCTTGGGCAGAACTGAAGAAGAGGGCCTTGGGAGTCCAGTTCCGTTCATGGCTGAGCAGGGGGAGGGATCCCTCGGTGCCGGAGGTGGATATTTCATTCGTTGCCTGGCTCACACAAACCACCCCATCACCAAGGCAAAGGCCGGCAAGGCGACTGTGATGACGAGCAGTGTCCGCATGTCGCCGAACCTGAAGGGAGGTTCGAGGTCGCTGGACTGCCACTCGGCCAGTCGGGTGTTCAATTCCTCTGCATACAACTCTTTCAATGTGCTCATGGGCGTTCCCAACCTCAGATTTCGGAGTACCGGAAGGAGTGTGATTCCAAGCCGTCCGGGTTGGGACCGTAGATGGTGACCATGCGGGCGTAAACGGGTGCCCAGTAGCGGCCGGTCCGTCCTGGATTGACACGGGCCGCGTCGCCCGGCCGCAGGATAACGGTCTTGCCTTCGCTCTCGATGTGGAGCTCTCCTTCGAGCACGAAGTTCGTCTCGGTGTGGGGGTGGAAGTCCTGCCAACCGCAGGCTTCCAGTTCCCACTCCGAGAGTATGACGTCACCCCACGAGCCTTCGGGATTGGAGTTGATGAACCGGCAACGCAGCCGGGGCCAATCGTCTTTCATCGGTGTCATGGCCTTCGCGGGCCAATACTCGACCGGTTCGCCTGTTGTGGGGATCGGGAGCTGAGGGGTGGTTGTCGTCATTGTCTTTACCCGTTTCTCGAGGGAGGAATCCTGCGTGGGATTGCTTCGATGAAGCAGATGAGGCCGCGTCATCGTGATCTGGGTCACGGCGCTGACCAACACTTTTACATGGACACCCGTCCCAGTCAATGGTTCATGATCGATGGCGCCAATCTCTTTCACGCAGACATTTTTCTGAGAAATATCCAACTTGGACGATTGACTTATACAAGCGTCCATGTCACAGTTTTCACCACGAGCAAACGTGACTGGCATCACATAAGTGCAGCTCGTTTGGCCTGCAGTACCGACAATCTCCGGTTTGCAAAACTTCCCGGCGATGGCCCCGATCGGGCCCTACCCAATCTCTCTCCCCGGCGGCCCCATAGGCCTGCCAAGCAAGAACGGTCCTGTCAAAGATGAACAGTTCCGGCGCGTCACCCCAAACAACCATCCACAGGAGAAACCATGGAAACCCTCGTAGGAACACTGAGCAAGGCCGGCTCCATCCACAAAGTAGAAGGCGGCTACACCGGCCTTCCCTCCATGAACGAACCCGGCACCATCGCCGCAATCGGCGACTCCCTGCACAACCCGACCGGTTCGGTCATGAGCGCCGGCTTCTTCGAGCTCAAAGCCTCCGAACCCCTCGTCTACACCTACACGTACGACGAAATGAAGGTCGTCATCCAGGGCGAATTCATCCTCACCGACCAGTCCACCGGCGAGGTCACCCACGCCAAGGAACGCGACGTGCTGTTCTTCCCGAAGGGAACCACCGTCAAGTTCGAAACCCCCGAATACGGACTCGGCTTCTTCACCGGCCACCGCTCCTTCGCGCCGTAGCCAGCGAGCAAAAATGTTTGATGAATTGCAAGAGGAGAACAGCAACATGACATTACGAGTTGGAATCATCGGTGCCGGACCCAGCGGCTTGGCGCAACTGCGGGCGTTCGAATCGGCACGGCAAAAAGGCGCCGCCATCCCCGAGATCCTGTGCTTTGAAAAGCAGTCCGACTGGGGCGGCCAGTGGAACAACAGCTGGCGGATCGGCCTGGACGGCCACGGCGAGCCAGTGCATTCGAGCATGTACCGGCACCTATGGTCCAACGGGCCGAAAGAATGCCTCGAATTCGCCGACTACTCGTTCGATGAGCATTTCGGCCGCCCCATCTCCTCCTTTCCGCCCCGTGAAGTGCTCTTCGACTACATCAAGGGCCGGGTGGAGAAGTCCGACGTCCGCAAGTACGTCAGGTTCAACACCGTGGCACGCCACACCAGCTACGACGAGTCCACCCAAGAGTTCACGGTGACGGTCGAGGACCTCAAGACCGGCCTCACCGAAACCCATGTCTTCGACAAACTCGTAGTTTCCACGGGCCATTTCCACGTCCCGTCCGTCCCCGAATTCAAAGGCATCAAGACCTTCCCCGGAGAAGTCCTGCATGCCCACGATTTCCGCGGCGCCGAACGGTTCTACGGCAAAAGGCTCCTCATGGTCGGAAGCAGCTATTCAGCCGAAGACATCGGAATGCAGGCCCACAAGATGGGCGCCGCGTCCATCACCATGAGCTACCGCACCAACCCCATGGGATACCACTGGCCCGAAACCACCGTGGAACGCCCGCTCGTTACCCACTTCCAGGGCAGCACTGCGTATTTCAGCGACGGCACCCAAGACGACTTTGACGCCGTCGTACTCTGCACGGGATACCAGCACAAGTACCCGTTCCTGCCCAGCGAGCTCTCCCTGAAATCACCCAACGTGCTGTATCCCGGCAACCTGTACAAAGGGGTGGTGTGGCAGCAGAACACCAACCTGTTCTACCTGGGCGCCCAAGACCAGTACTACACCTTCAATATGTTCGACGCGCAAGCGTGGTTTGCCCGCGACGTCATGACCGGAACCATCGAACTCCCTCCGATCGCCGAACGCGAGGCGGATATCCAGGTCTGGCTGGACCGCCAAGCGGCACTGCCGGATCACGACGCCGAAGCGGACTTCCAGACGGACTACTTGCGCGAGCTTATCGACGCCACCGATTACCCACCGTTCGACCTGGATGCAGTGTCGCAGCTGTTCAAGGACTGGATGCACCACAAGCACACCGACATCCTGGGCTACCGCGACATGGTCCACCGCTCCGTTATTACCGGCACCATGGCGACGAAGCACCACACACGCTGGCTCAACGCGATGGACGATTCCCTGGAAAGGTACCTCTACGGACAGTCGCAAGACCTGGACTCGGAAGATCCCGAGGAAGCGGTCGACGCCGCTGAGACCCTCGCCTCACGGTAAACCCGCAGGGTGTCATGGCGCCGCGGCCCGACGAATTGGGCCGCGGCGCTGTTTTATACGCCTGTTCTAGTCAGAGGTTCAAGACAGGGTGCGCGACTTTTGTCTAAGCAATAGTCTTAAGGCACGGTCCCCACCGGACCACAGCCGGAAGACTAGAGAGTGAGCTATGCGGGTACCCGCCGACGAACGCAAAGAACAGCTGATTGCAGCAACGGTCGAACTGATGCGCCGCGAAGGCGTCCAGTCGGTGACCATCCGAGCCATCGCCAAGGAAGCGAACGCCCCTTTGGCCACCGCCCACTATTGTTTCCGGAACAAAGACGAACTCATGGAATCGGCCGCCGAGGCTTGGCTCAAAAACCTCAGCAGCTTTTCCAGCGAAGTCGCCATCGAATTGGGCCTCCGTGCGGCCGTTGAGCAAGTTGCCGAAGGCTATTGGCGCGCACTGGTGGAAGAACCGGCCAGCCTCCTCGCCGAAATCGAACTTATCTTGTGGGCAACACGCAACGCGCCCGTCAGCGCCCTCGCCGGGAAGATATATCCGGCCTACGAAGCCGAGCTCGGGAACATCTTCTCCTCCGCGGCCCGGAGCAAGGGCGAGGAATGCCTCATGGAGTTCCCCATGCTGGTGCGGTCCTTCCTCATGATCTATGACGGAGCAGCCATCCAATACATGACGGATCCCAAAGCCGCTGATTATCGGAGCATGTTCTTCATGTTGGTGGATGCGCTCCTGGTCAAGGCCGGCGTCTAGACACATCGGCCTGCTACTTCAGCAGGTGCAACACCATGGTTTCAGTGCGGGCCGGATCCGGGGTGGGGTCGCCGTAGATTTCCCAGGAGTGCCCGGCGGACTCACGATGATTCATGGTCATCCACTCGTCGAGGGCGTCATAGGCCTCCTGCAGGCGGTGGTACGGTCCGTGGAAGATCGCGACGGCGGCCTCACCGCCAGGCGTCCGGGTCGCGTACACCTCCCCAGAGGCGTCAAAGGGCCGCGTAACTTCGACGCCGAACTCGCAGACTATGGGCGATCCAGGCTCGTCGGAGTGGTAGACGAAGATATTGTGCCCGTCCGTCCACAACCCTGGCTGGCTGCGCAGGAAATCCCAGACCTTGCCGATCGCGGCCTCCCAGGTTGAGCCGACGTCGCCGGACGCAACCACGCGCCGGACAGCGGCAATGACGCGCGAATCGACAACCTGCACACTGACACTGACGGCCATGCGGCGATGCTACAGCACCGGGAACCCGGTTTCATTGGCGGGCGAAAATTCATTTGCGCACGGGTTTCATTACGGTCTATGGGCCAAAACAATACTAAGCATGCTTATGATATGCGTCTAGGCAGTTCGCCTGGAAAGCCTGCCGGCCCTGGGCCTGCACGGAGCGCGGAAGGAGTGGACATGTCCACTGGAACTGTCAAGTGGTTCGATTCGGACAAGGGTTTCGGGTTCATCGCCCAGGACGACAGGGGTCCCGACGTCTTCGTGCACTACTCGGCCGTCGTAGGCAATGGCCGGCTGTCCTTGGACGACGAGCAGCGCGTCGCGTTCGACGTCGTCCTGGGAGTTACAGGCCTGGTGGCAGAAAACGTCCGACTCGTCTAGCACTCCCCCGCCGCCAAGGTTCCCCCATTGGTTCCCGGAAAGGAGAACACGTCATGGCCGCTGATTACGACGACCTGCGCCCGGAAGTCAAAGAGGCCCAGGAGCAATCCTTGGAAGCTTTGCAGTCAGCCAATGCGCCGACGCCGATGCGCGCGGTCCTTGAAGTAGAGGCGGGCGACGAGCTGGAATCGGAAGGCCCGGGGGGCGAAATCGTCGCCGAGGAACTGGTCATCAGCGTCGTTCCCCAAGGCAGTGATGAGTTCACTTGCGCCTCGTGCTTCCTTGTCCGCCACCGCTCCCAGATCGCACGGGAAAAGGACGGCAACCTCTACTGCATCGAATGCGAAAGCTGAAAGGTGCGCCGGACGATCACCGTTTTGCCGCCGTCGGGGGCGTTGTGCGCCGGGAGCGCCGGGCGAGCAGCCGAAGCTGCAGGATGCGGACGGCTCCCGCAACCGCGACAAGCACGCCCCCGGCGACCGCCGCGATGAAGAGCGCAAGCCCGAGCGGAACATAACCGCCCAAGCCAAGGAAGTACACGCGTACGGAGTCCTGGTTCTGCAGGAAGAACACAATCAACAAGATCAGGACGACGAGGGCGACGACAACCGCCGTCCAGACCACGCCCGCCCGGGTGACGGGCGGGGCCGGCGACTGATTCGAAACTCCCTGCTCGGCCTTGCCCGGCTCTTGCCGCGGGGGCTGGGGTTGCTGGCTCACGGCGCTCCTTTCTGCGACGGTCTCCCCGGGTCGGAAGGGACCGTCAGTTCGAATACGCATCCGTTAGTGCAACGATAATAGTAAGTCTACTGACGGTTCAATGGACTTGAACCCGGGCGGCCCCACAGCCATCTGCTCGCGCAGGTGAATGTGCCAGAACAAATTAATCCAAGAAAATGACAATATACATTCGGCTAAATTGCCCGATTCGCATTCATCGAATGTCCGCACTTCCCGGCAAAGGGACGCTCCGAACCCCATACTCCGGCAGGGCAAGGACCCGCGCGAGAGCAGGAGGCGGACTATCGAATGCCGTTCCTGGCCCGCCAGCACAGGGCCGCAGCCATCGCTAGCGCCGGAACCAAAGGCAACTTCGAATGTTTCCAACATGTTAACTCGGTTGGTAAATTAGCCTTCCGAATTTCTCATCCAAATATTCTTGAGACTCTCCCGCAATTCGTTTGCCAGGCGTATTTTTGCTACATGAAAGAAACGCAAGTGACCGGTATCACACCGGCAGGACTTGAGTAGGACTGGGTCATCATGGATAGCTACGACGCCGTCCACGTCCCCAGCTCCTCCAGACCTGGCCCGCATCCCCAACAAAGGAAACATCATGTGTGACAACTGCAGGCGTGCACTGCACGAACTGGAAATCCAATGGGGCAACCAAGCCCTTGACCTCGCCAAGCTCCGCAAGATCCTCAGCCATCAGGAAGAGGAAGGCAAGCTCTGGTTGTGACCGCCCACGCACGGATTTCCGGCTGAATTAACCTCCCGTCATGCTCGGGAGGATATCCAGAAGCCTGCGCATATCCTGAGGGAAAGCCGCCCCCGATCCTGAAGGAGTGCCATGCCCGGCCATGGAAGTCCCCTGCGCAAGCTTGGTTTTCTCACGATCGGCCTGTTCGATCCCGAGGACCCGGCCGCGGGCCACCAGTCCACTTTGCAGATCATCGAACTCGGCGAACGGCTTGGTTTCGACAGCGCATGGCTGCGCCACCGTCACTTGCAGTTCGGGATCTCCTCCCCCATCGCGGTGATGGCCGCCGCCAGCCAGCGCACCTCCCGCATTGAACTTGGAACCGCGGTGACCCCGCTGGGCTGGGAAAACCCCTTGCGCCTGGCGGAGGACCTCGCCACCGTGGACTTGCTCGCCGGAGGACGAATCAACCCGGGCCTGAGCGTCGGGGAACCGATGCACTACGACACCGTGAAGCATGAGCTGTACCCGGATTCCGCGGACATTGAGGATTTCAGCTACGCCCGCGTGGATCGGCTCGCCCGCTTGATCGCAGGGGAAAAGGTACGGGACTTTTCCGGCAAGCACGGCGTGGTCGAAGAATTCTCCAACCGCGTCGAGCCACATTCACCCGGATTGCGCGAACGGCTCTGGTACGGGGCCGCCAGCACGAAGTCGGCCGCCTGGGCCGGCGCAAACGGTTTCAATCTGCTCTCAAGCAGCGTGGTCTTTGTCGACGCCGGACAAGAACCCGATTTCGGCCTCGTCCAGCAATCGCAGATCCGTGCCTTCCGTGAGGCCGCCGAGTCGGCCCAAGCACGCGGACCAGCTCGCGTCTCCCAAGGCTTGGTGGTGATCCCGACCGATTCAGCGTCTCCGGCGCAGAGGGAGAAGTACCAGCGTTACGTCGACGAGCGCACCCCCCGGACACTTGCACCACAAGGACCGAAGGGCATGCTCTTCGCTCCGGACCTAATCGGCACAAGCGAGGAAATCGCCGGGCAATTGTTTGCGCACGCCGGGTTCCAGGAAGTCGACGAAGTCGCTTTCGCGCTGCCCTTCAGCTTTGAACACGAGGACTATGTCCAAATCCTTGGCGACATCGCCGGGAAACTAGGCCCCGCGCTGGGATGGACGCCGTCGCAGGCTGGCGAGCAACCGCCGTCGGGCGCTGAAGCGCGGTAGCGCATTTAAGTCATTGCCTTACCGCAAATATAAGGTTACTGTGTAAATAACAGCAAAAAGTCTACGCCCGATGACTACACCGTAGACGAGCCTTCGCGAACAGGCGAAGACAGCGAACGCAAAGGAAACCCGCCATGACCAGACCGGCCGACGTTTCTCCCTCCTACGGTCCCAACGGCACCGCCTACCTCGTGCAGTGCGGCGGCTCATCGAAGGACCGCCTTTTCCACGAACTCAAGCCAGCATTGCGGTACGCCAAAAAGCACAACAACAAGCACCATCACGGAGCGGTACCCCAGTACCACGAGTGGAACAACCACTGGGCCGGGCTACCCGAAGAAGCAAGCAAGAACCATGAAAAAAGTACCTAACCTGCAGGACCGAACACGCACCGGAACCTATAGGACAGTCAAAACCCCACACTGGTCCCGGAAGCCCGCGCCACCGCGCGCCCTTCCCCTCTGGTGCCCCACGTGCCGCTCAGACCAACACTTGATGCTGCACTCGATCGACCCCGCACCCGCCACGACAGGCGAGCCCTTGGTCCACGTCATCTACGCCTGCACCGAATGCGGCTCCTTCCACGCCCATCCCGCACCTTTCCGTGATGTCGCGGCTTTACTGAACGCCACGGACAGCACCCCGGGCATGATGCATTTCGGCACGTTCTACCTCCATTGCGGAGTGCCGATGACCGTGGCCCGGACATCCCACCGCACCATCCAAGCACCAATGTCTACAGCGGAATGCGCGGACGCCGGGATGGCCGAAGTCATCCTGTCCACGAAGACACTCGAATGCGCCTGCGGATTCACGATCGAACTGCCCGACTGATCCACCGGCTGCTCGATGAGCAGTTGGATCAATGCCGGGACCTCACGCTTTTCCCTCTACCAACAACCAGGAGCACACCATGTTGCTTTGGATAGCCATCATCATCGCCATTCTCTGGCTTCTCGGCCTGCTCGGCGGCATCGGGGGTGGATTCATCCACATCCTCATTGTCATCGCCGTTATTGTCCTGATCATCCACTTCGTGACCGGCAGGTCGCGCGTTTGAGGCATGCCTGAGCCAGCCGCGTAACCCGCGCTGGATAACTCCGGCCTTGGGACGGCCCCCGCTCCAGCCCGCAACAGGCGTGGTGCCGGGGCCGTTGTGCCGTCGGTTTAGCTTGCCTGGTCAGTTGTGGCGGCGCGGCTGCGGCGTGCGAACGTCAGGTGGGTGACGCCGCTGGGCGAAGGTGCCGCCTCAATCTCGAAGCGTTCTTCGAGTCCCTCCATGCCATCCCAAAGCCGTTCGCCACGGCCGAGAAGTACGGGAACCTGGACAATATGCATCTGGTCGATCAGGTCGGCTTCCAGGAACTGCCGGACCGTGTCCACGCCGCCACCGATCCTCACGTCGAGGTCGCCGGCGAGCGCGCGGGCCTCTTCGAGCGCTTCCGCGGGTTTTGCGTCCACAAAGTGGAAAGTCGTGCCGCCCTCCATAGTCAACGTGGGCCGCGGGTGGTGCGTCAGGACGATCACCGGCGTGTGGAAGGGCGGGTTGTCACCCCACCAGCCCTTCCACTCTTCATCGGTCCACGGACCGCGCTGGGGACCAAACTTATTCCGGCCCATGATTTCGACGCCGATGCCCGAGGCCCAGCGGCTCGCGAACGTTTCGTCGATTCCGTTCGAGCCCTCATCCTTGCCGTGGAATCCCATCCCTTGGAAGGTTCGCGTTGGGAAAGCCCAGCTCATCAGGCGTGATCCGGCATGACCGAAGGGCGTTTCGAGCGATTGGCCTTCTCCAGTACCGAATCCGTCGAGGGAGACAGAGAAGTTGTGAACGCGGACGAGTGACATTGGACTCCTTGCTCGTGGTCAGTTGGAAAGCAACGCGCCGAACAGCATCCGTAATTGCTTGCCGCCGGCAACCTCTTGGCCGACCGTAGCGCAGGCTACCGCTACCCCGCAAGCATTTCGGAGCGGGATCGTGGACGGGGACGTTGATCGTCGATAGGCTGCCCGAATGCCAGAGGATTCACATTCCGACGACACCGGCGCCGGTGAGCCGACACGATCTAAATTGCCCGCACCGAGGCCTCGGCGGAAGCTGTTCGCCTTCCTGGGTTTCGTCTGGCTCGCCGTCGGCATCGTATGGCTGATCGATGTGGTGGCGAGCGGCCCGACGGTACCTTGGCGCATCGCTATCGGGGTTCTGTTCGTCCTGTTCGGCATTGGCTACATCTTCGGTTGGCTTCGCAGCAAGCGCTCGGCTTCCAGAAGGAAAAACGCCCAGGACTGAATCCATCAAAGCTAAGGCCGCTATTCGCATACTCGTTGCGAGGCGGCTCGGCACCCCGGGAGTCGCCCAGAGAATCCGCAGATCGGAGCGCAGGGTGGCGATTCCCAGACCAAAATCGCTGCTAAGTCCTATGCGGTGACGTTGCACTGCGGATGACAGGTATGGAAGCGGTGTCGAAGAACTGATACTCCCCCTCGGGGGCGTGGATTGTCCCTGCAGCTTCGGCCTTCTCCCTGATGAAGTCGAGGTCTTCCCGGGACAGGACAACTTGTCCGTTCGCATCAAGCTCGACGTCGAAATGCGGATCCGCTTTGACCTTCGCCGACATATCGGAAGGCAAAAGCAGGCAAGCCGGATTTTCCAAAAGCCATGTCCGGGTCTCGGAACCGAGCCGATCCCACTCGTCCTTGAGGCTCACGCTCGCGGACACCACCTTTCTGTATGGTCCCCTCAAACCGAATTCCGTACAGAATACTCCTGTGGCCACAGAGATTGAAGGACAACAACGATGGAAATGTGGCTATTGAGCCTGCGGACTATCCACGCGGGCAAGGTGCGGTTCCGGCTCGAAACCGCGGCAGCCGCCGTCGTTATCCGTGCCGGCGAGGACTTCGACGACGGCGAGCTGGGACTTTACATCCCCTGTTTGCGCGCCAGCCGGCCGGCCGTGCCGTAATCTGTTCTCACCCCTCGAGAAAGAGCGAACATGGGTCTTGATCCGGCCAGCATGGAAGTGATGCTTGGCGTTGCGGCATTGATCCTGTGCCTGTTGTTCTTCGACTCGTACCGCCGTTCGCGGGCCCCTTACAGCGGCTGGTGGTGCCTTGCCATCGCTTTCCTCCTGGCCGGGAACCTGGCCTACTTGCTGGATGGCACACCGTCCCAAGTCTGGGCAGGACCGCTCGGGAACGCTTCGCTCGTCGCCGGGGCGTTCAGCGTCTGGGCCGGTTCACGATCCTTGAGGCTCCTTCCGGCTCCGTCATGGCAGCTCTGGGCGGCGCCGGCCGCGACGGCGTTGGCCGCGGCGCTTGAGAACCCGGGCACGAACATCTGGGCCGGTGGCCTCATGTACTTGGCCTTGATGTCCACGGGCATGGGCCTGGCAGCAATTGACCTGTGGCGGATGAAGTCCTCAAGTTCGCGTACGCGCAGTTCCTTGGCGCTGGCCGCAGCCGGCCTGGGCGGGTATTTCTTCTGCCGGGCCGTCGCCTACTTGTTCGAGGGACCGGGTGGGACCGCTTTGCGCACCTATCTCAGTCCGGCGACCACCAGCCTGGTCACTTTGGTGCTTCTGGTCATCGCGTCTTTCAGCATGGTGTCCCTAAGCAACGAACAACTCATCCGCGCGCTCAACGAACGCGCCACGCGGGACAGCCTGACCGGGCTGCTGAACCGTCAAGCCTTCATGGACCTGGCAGACCGGGAACTCACCCGAATCCGCGCCACTGAAACGGTCTCCACCGTGATCCTTGCAGACCTGGATCACTTCAAAGCACTCAACGATAGCCACGGCCATGCCGCCGGCGATGCCGCGCTGCAAGCATTCGCCGGGGCATGCCGCGCTTCGGTACGCCGCACGGACTTTGTGGGACGGTATGGCGGCGAAGAATTCCTCATCCTGCTTCCCGGGGCGGGCCCGGAAAGCGCCAAGGCCGTTGCCTCGGAAATCAGCCGTCGGATGGCACTCGCGGAACCATCCGAAGGCGTCCACTACCCCACTGCCAGCTACGGCATCGCCGCCAGCTTAGCTGCGGACAGTACCGACCTTGCCGGGATGATTGCGGCTGCGGACAACGCGCTGTACGAAGCTAAATCCCGCGGCCGGAACCAGGCCGTCTGCGCTGACACGCCTATGCTCGAGACACCAACTGCCTCCTGAGGTTCCCGGGGCGCCCGGAGAACTATCGGTGCTTGCCGTGGGCAGTCAGTGCCCGCTTACAAATCGACAGTTTCGAACTCGAGCAGGTCGGCCCCGGTTGCCACGGGAGACCTGTCGCCGCCGTGCTGTTCGTTTGCCCGTCCGTTCCGCCAATTCTGGAAGTCCTCTTCGGTAGCCCAGGTAGTGACGACGAAGTAGCGGTCCTCGCCCTTGACCGGGCGAAGGAGCTGGAACCCTTCGAATCCGGGTTGACCGTCGACGGCGTGTGCCCGGGCTGCGAAGCGCTGCTCAAGTTCGGGGCCTTTGCCTTCCGGCACGTGGATGGCGTTGATCTTCACAACAGACATGTTGTTCCTTTTCGTAGGTTGGTTGGTGAGTGCACGCACTCCTAAACAAATCAGGGTTGGCGGGCGACCACAAGGACCGTTCCAACGTTGCGGATTCTCGTCCGCACAGCTTCCTCGACGGAACGAGTCATTCCGGCAAACTCCGTCATGGTCCAGCCCGGATCGGCCGGGGCAGCGACCTCAACGTGGAGGCGGTGGCCGGTCCAGCGAAGCCGCGCGGTGGAGCCCGCGGGCGCCACCGCCGCAATCGCCGCCTCTGTCCGTTCCAGCAGGTAGGGGTCGACGCCGTCCAGCAGCCGCCGTCCGATGTCCCTGACAGTGCCCCACAAGAGGACGAAAATCGTGATCGAGATCAGGATGCCGATGATCGGATCCGCCAGCGGGAACCCCAGCCAGACGCCGATCACGCCGACGACGACGGCCAGCGAGGTGAATCCGTCGGTCCGGGCATGGACACCGTCGGCTACCAGCGCCGCCGAACCGATCTCCTTGCCGACCCTGATCCGGTAAACCGCCACGATCTCGTTACCGGCAAAGCCAATCAGGCCGGCAGCGAGGACCCAGCCTAGGTTCGCCAAAGGCTGTGGCTGGAAAATGCGGATCACGGATTCGACTGCGGCTACCACAGCCGACAATGCCACCATCGCGACGATGAACAATCCGGCCAGATCCTCGGCACGCCCGAACCCGTAGTTATACGTCCGGGTGGCGGCACGACGACTCAGGACAAACGCCACCCACAACGGGACCGCCGTCAAGGCATCGGAGAAATTGTGGATGGTATCGGCAAGAAGGGCCACCGAGCCACTGAACAAGAAAACCGCCAGCTGCAACAACGACGTCACAGCCAGGACAGCCAAGGAAATCTTCAACGCCCGGATGCCCTGGGCTGAGGACTCCATCGCTTCGTCAACCGAATCAGCAGCATCATGGCTGTGCGGGACGAACAAACCATGAAGGAAGCCCCTCAGGCCCCCGGGGTGCTCGTGGTCGTGGCCGTGGTGGTCATGATGGTGATGCCCGTGGGAATGCCCATCGTGGTCATGCTCGTGGTCATGCTCGTGCTCGTGCTCGTGGTCGTGGTCGTGCTCATGAGTGTCGACCACGTGACCCTCCGTGTTCTCACCCGTGTGCTTCATGCTGCGCCGCCTTCGGCTTGTGCGTGGTGGTGGCGGGGCGTGCCGCCAAGAGTGTGCTCGGCCTGGAAAATAGCATCGGCTACAAGTTGACGGGCGTGTTCATTTTCCAGGCGGTAAAACACGCGGGTGCCTTCGTGCCGAGTGGAGACCATCCGGGCCATCCGCATCTTCGCCAAGTGCTGCGACACAGCGGACTGGGGCTTCGCTACCGTCTCCGCAAGTTCATTCACGGACATCTCGCCGTCGCGCAACGCCAGGATCAATCGGACCCGCGTCGCTTCGGCAAGCATCGCGAAAACCTCCACGGCCAGCTCGACATACTCACTGTCGACGCTCAATCTGCAAGCCTTATCTGCATTCATGCGAATATTATTACACATGCATACAGAACCCGCCCTTCGCGTTACATTAGCGCTAATGTAAAATCGATCGCATGAAACACCTTCAACGACCAGGACTAGGCGAGCTGCTGCGATACGTCGCCGAATTGGTGGAGCAGGGAGCGGAAGAACAGTACAGGCGAATGGGCCTCGAGTACCGCCCTCGATTCACACCGGTCATGCGCGCGTTGGCCGCCGGGGCCGAAACCGTCACTGACGTGACGAAGCAGACCCGACTGACGCAAGGAGCGGTCAGCCAGACGGTGAAGCTCATGGGTGGCGCGGGGCTTGTGGAACGGTACGGCGTATCCGACGGCAGAAAGAGTGGCCTCCGCCTCACGCGGGACGGCCGAGAATTGGCGCGTGCGCTTGAACCGCAGTGGGAAGCGACGTTCACCGCCATCGGCGAACTTGAGAAGGAAATCGGCTATCCGCTCTTGACGGTCCTGCAAGAGACAGCAAACGCGCTGGACCGCCAAGGATTCGGACCACGCTTGGCAGCCGCAAACGACGCACGAATCGAGGCCGTTCATGGATAACCATGCAGCGAAAAACTGGTTCACGACAGGTGGCGGCAACTATGCCCGTTTCCGGCCCGAATATCCGCCCCGGCTCGCTACGGACCTGGCATCCCTCGCACCCTCCAAAGAACTGGCCGTCGACGTCGGCTGCGGCACGGGACAGCTCACGTCGCTGCTCGCACCGTGGTTCCGGACCGTCGTCGGCGTCGATTCCAGCGCGGACCAGCTCGCAAGCGCGAGCGCGCTGCCCAACGTGCAGTACGTCGGCGCACCCGCCGAGAACCTGCCGGTCGGGGACAACACCGCCGCCTTGATTACCGCGGCGCAGGCGGCGCACTGGTTCGACCTTCCCGCCTTCTACAAGGAGGTCCGCCGGATCGCGGCGCCGGGCGCCATCCTCGCCTTGATCAGCTACGGCGTGATGAGTCTCGACGACGACCTGGACGGCCGCTTCCAGGCTTTCTACACGCAGGAAATCGGGCCTTATTGGCCGGCTGAGCGCAAACTGGTCGACGACGGTTACCGCACCATCGACTTCCCGTTCGAGGAAACCACCCTCGCCCCGATCAACATGGAAAAGCACCTGACGCTTTCCGAACTGCTGGGCTACATCTCTACCTGGTCGGCCGTCCGGGTCGTGAAGGAAGCGGGCCGCGAGGACATTCTGCACACCTTCGCCGGCGACCTTTCCGGGCTGTGGGGAGACCCCGAAGGCTCCCGCCGGGTCTGCTGGCCAATCAATACGAGAGTGGGAACGATATGAGCGCCACGGAACTGGCGGTCGGGCTGAAGCACACCGAATACATGACCGTCGAGGAGCGCCATACCGTGCCGGCAGTGGAGCCTCGCTGGCCCGGCTTTGCCGACATGCCCCCGGTCTTCGCCACGGCCATGATGGTCGGCTTCATCGAACAGACGTGCGTCGAGGCACTCCGGCCTTTCCTCGGCGAAGGCGAGCACACGGTGGGGACCCACGTGGACATCAGCCACGTGGCGGCGACGCCCGTCGGGATGGAAATCGCCGCCACCGTCGAACTCGTCAGCGTCGAAGCCCACACGCTCCACTTCAGGGTCTTCTGCCTCGACGAAGAAGGTCTCATCGGCGAAGGAAACCATCAGCGCGTAATCATCAACACCGGGCGCTTCATGTCCCGCGTGAGCAGGAAAGCGCTCGGCTGATCTGCCGGGAATCGCGTCAAAAAGTTGACGGACTTGGTCCTTGAATGACGCAGCAAGTCGACACATGAAGGCGGACGTCCCACGGTTACCCGCCGTGTCGCCTCCCGTTGTCTCCTGGCATGGGGTCTCCGTAATCTCAATCCATCCACGGAGTCCGGACCCGGTGGATGCTCCTCTACACCCCCAAAGCTCTCTCCGTTCGCATGCCTGGAAAGCATTTCAGGCACGCCCATCCCCGAAGGAATACTCCCGTGTCATCCCCTAACGAGAACTCGACCACAAGGATTGTTGCTGGTGACGGTGGTAGGCCGTCCCGTCGTCGTGCGCTTCAGATTGGTGTTGCTGCCGGTCTGGTGGTGCTGGTGGGCGGCGGTGCTGCCGTGGCGTCCGTGGTTGCGAAGAACAATGAGGCCCAGCCGGCCGCGGCGGCGGCGTCGACCTCGCCCGCGGCGGAACTCAAGCTGGGTTATTTCGGCAATGTCACCCACGCCCCGGCCCTGGTCGGGGTGAGCAAGGGCCTGATCGCGAAGGAACTGGGTGCCACGAAGCTGTCCACGCAGATTTTCAACGCCGGTCCGGCGGCGATCGAGGCGTTGAATGCCGGCGCGATCGATGCCGCGTACCTGGGCCCGAACCCGGCGATCAACTCGTTCGTGCAGAGCAAGGGCGCCTCGATCAGCGTCATTGCCGGTGCGGCGTCGGGCGGGGCGCAGTTGGTGGTGAAGCCGGGGATCAATTCGGCGGCGGATTTGAAGGGCAAGACGCTGGCGTCGCCGCAGTTGGGCGGGACGCAGGATGTGGCGTTGCGTGCCTGGCTGGGCAGGCAGGGGTTGAAGGTCAGTGCGGCCGGTGGCGGGGATGTGGCGATCAACCCGACCGAGAACGCGCAGACGTTGAAGTTGTTCCAGGACGGCAAGCTCGACGGCGCGTGGTTGCCCGAGCCGTGGGCCTCGCGGTTGGTGCTGCAGGCCGGGGCGAAGGTGCTCGTGGACGAAAAGAGTCTTTGGGATCAGGGCCGGTTCCCGACGACGATCCTGATCGTGAGCAAGAAGTTCGCCGCGGAGCACCCCGAGACGGTGGCGGCGTTGCTGCGGGGGAACAAGGCGGCGGTGGACTGGCTGAACAGTGCCCCGGCGGCGGAGAAGGCCAGCACGATCAACGCGGCGTTGAAGGCCACTGCGGGATCCGCCCTGCCGGCGGATGTGATCGACCGGTCCCTGGCGAACATCACCTTCACCGTGGATCCGTTGGCCGGGACCTACAAGAAACTCCTGCAGGACGGGGTGGATGCCGGGGTCACCAAACAGGCCGACATCAACGGAATCTTCGACCTCCGCGCCCTCAACACCATAACCGGCCAGAAAATCTCGGCCGGCGGACTCGGCCAGGAGTAGTCCGCAATCAAAACAGCCCGGTGCACGGACCAGACGGTCCAGGCACCGGGTTTTTGCGCTCCCCCAGCCCCGATTCACGCTCCCCCAACCCCGATTCACAGGAGGCGGCAGCCACGCGGATGATAAACTAAGCCTACTTACTAATTTGCGGAGCCGCGCTTGCCCAACTTTGCCGCCGGGCAGCCGCGGTCGCAAGTATGGAGGGAACGGTAATGAAAGCAGTTGTATTCAAAGCACCGTACGAACTGGCCGTCGAGGACGTGCCGGACCCCAAGATCGAAGGACCGCTCGAAGCCATTGTCCGAATCACCACAGCGAACATCTGTGGTTCGGACTTGCACCCTTATGAAGGCCGCGCCGCCCTGGACTCCGGAATGGTGCTGGGCCACGAAAACATGGGAATCGTTGAAGAAGTCGGTTCGGCCGTGGGACGGGTCAAAGTGGGAGACAGGGTTTCCGTGCCGTTCAACCTGGCCTGCGGAACTTGCCGGAACTGCAATAACGGCTACACCTCTGCTTGCTTGCGGGCCAATCCCTCAGGACAACCCGGAGCTGGATACGGCTACCCGAAAATGGGACCGTACTGGGGCGGACAAGCCGAATTCCTCAGGGTGCCCTGGGCTGACTTCAACCTCCTCGAACTTCCCGAAGGCACCGAAAACGAGAACGATTTCGCCATGCTTTCCGATATCTTCCCCACTGGCTATCACGGAGCCGAGTCGGCCTTGGTAGCACCCGGGAAGTCCGTCGTCGTATTTGGCGCCGGACCAGTCGGGCTCATGGCCGCCCACAGCTCCTTCATCAAAGGGGCGTCCCAGGTGTTCGTCGTGGACAAGGAACCTGATCGGCTCGCGCTGGCCAGCCAGATCGGGGCGACTCCCATCAACTTCGCGGACACGGACCCAGCGGAGGCAATCATGGAGGGTACCGACGGATTCGGCGCCGATTGCGGAATCGAGGCAGTCGGATACCAAGCGCATGACCACACCGGACAGGAACATCCTGAAATGGTGCTCGACAACCTCGTCAAGGTGGTCCGCGCAACCGGGCACATCGGCGTCGTAGGCGTTTATGTCCCCGAGGATCCCGGCGCAGCCACCGAAGAGGCAAAGGAAGGCCGGATCGCTTTCAACTACGGCGAAGCCTTCACCAAGGGAATCAGCCTGATCGGGGGCCAGTGTCCGGTCAAGAAATACAACCGCGAACTCCGCGACCTGATCATCCGCGGTAAGGCGAACCCCTCGTGGATCGTCTCCCACGAGGTGCCTTTGGCCGAAGCCCCCGCCGCGTACGAGAAATTCGACAAGCGCGAGGACGGTTACACGAAGGTCCTCCTCAAACCGTAAACCCTAAACCACCGCCCTGTTGGCATCGGCGAGGAGTTAGGAATGCAAAACACTCATGACGGCACCTTCTGAACATGCTGTTCCGGCCCGGGTTGAGCTGAAGCGAACCGCGACGCCGGCCCATAAGCCGTTGGTAAAGTGGCTGCTCGCCCACCAAGTTGCTCCCGTCGGCCCGGAAGCCAAGGAGACGCACAAACCCAACGCGTGGTGGAAGGTGATGTGCCTGACGGGCGTCGACTACTTCTCCACGCTGTCTTACCTGCCCGGTATCGCCGCCCTGGCCGCCGGGGCGCTATCGCCCCTGGCTACCTTGCTGATTGTCGCCCTTACCCTGCTGGGCATGCTGCCGATGTACCGCAGAGTCGCGCAGGAGAGCCCGCAAGGCCAGGGGTCGGTGGCCATGCTGGAGAAGTTGTTGCCGTTCTGGCGCGGAAAGTTCTTCGTCCTTCTGCTTCTGGGCTTTGTAGCCACTTCCTGGATCATCACCATCACGCTCTCCGGCGCTGACGCGACCGTCCATCTCCTGGAGAACCCTTTGATCCCCGAAGCACTCAAAGGTGGCGCGCTCATCATGACCGTGGTCCTGCTGCTGATCCTGGGCGGTGTCTTCCTGCTCGGGTTCAACGAAGCAGTGGGCGTTGCGATCCCGTTGGTGAGCATCTACCTACTGCTGAACGCCGCCGTCGTGGTTGCGGGATTCACTCGCGTGGCAGCTGACCCGTCCTTGGTTGCGGGATGGACGGACCGCCTCCTCGCCAACGGAGGCGGCCCCGTGGGGCTGATCAGCCCCGCGGTCATCGCATTTCCCTTGCTGGTACTCGGCCTGTCCGGCTTCGAGACGGGGGTCTCCATGATGCCTTTGATCAAGGCATCGGGAACAACGCCGCGGGACCGGCTCGCTTCCCGGATCGGAAACACCCGCAAACTGCTCACGACGGCGGCGCTCATCATGAGCGTTTACCTCATCTCAACCAGCTTCCTGACTACGATCATGATTCCCACCAGGGAATTCCAGGACGGGGGCCAGGCCAACGGACGCGCCTTGGCGTATCTTGCCCACCAGTTGTTCGGTCCCGCATTCGGTACCGTCTACGACATCTCCAGCGCACTGATCCTTTGGTTTGCCGGCGCGTCCGCGATGGCCGGACTGATCAACATCGTGCCACGGTATTTGCCCGCCTACGGGATGGCGCCGGAGTGGGGGCGTGCAGTCCGGCCGGTCGTTCTGGTCTACACGCTGGTGAGCGTCGGCATCACCATCGCCTTCAACGCCGACGTCAATGCCCAGGCGGGCGCCTACGCAACCGGGATCCTGGCGATGATGGTCTCGGGAGCCGTCGCGGTCACAGTCTCAGCTGTCCGACGGCGGCGACGGATCGGCGTCGTGGGCTTCAGCTGCCTGACCCTCATCCTCCTCTACGCTTTGGCCGCCAACGTCATCGAAAAACCCGATGGTATCCTCATCTCCGCGTTCTTCATTGCAGGGATCATCGCGGTCTCACTGATATCACGGATCACCCGGACCACTGAGCTGCGGGTGGACACGATCGAATTTGACGAAGCGGCCAGGGAGTTCATCACCGAGTCGATTGCCTTCGACGGCCGGCTCCACGTCATCGCCAACAAGAAGCAGGCAGGCGACAAGACCGAATATGCCGACAAGGAATTCGAACAGCGCGGCCTCAACCCGGTACCGGGCGCGGCAGACGTCATCTTCCTGGAAGTCGAAATCTCCGATCCGTCGGACTTCAGCCACACTCTCCGGGTCGAAGGTATCGAAGTGGGAGGCTACAGGGTGCTCCGAGTGAAATCCCCGGCAGTCGCGAACGCGATCGCAGCGGTCCTGCTGGCCCTGCGCGACTCGACCCGCACCAAACCCCATTGCTACTTCGAGTGGTCCGAGGGAAGCCCGATCGCCCACCTCATGCGTTATCTGTTTCTGGGCCGAGGCGACATCCCACCGCTCGTACGCGAAATCCTTCGCGAGGCCGAACGCGACAAAGCCCTGCGGCCGGGCATCCACGTTGGCTGACGCAGTGCTGCTTTAGATACAGTCCCGCTAGGCGCCCCAGTGTGGCGGCATCACCAAGCCCGCGGGAAGGAGGGTCGTACTGTTGCCCCTCGCGGAATTGAGCTGCGGTTGCGTCACATACAAGGCCTGCGACACGTCCGCCCCTTCAAGTCGCGCGTCCCTCAAATCCGCGCCGAGCAGGTCCGCTCCCGATAAGTCGCTGCCGCGTAGATCGGCCGCGATCAGGTAAGCCCCTCGGAGATCCGCGCCGCACAAGCGGCGGGACGATAGTTGCCTGCCCATCAGGTCAGCACCGGGCGTCAGCCAAGGCTCCAAATGATCGTCGCCCGCGGCGAAGTAGGAAGCCCGGACTTCGTCACTGATCTCCATCAGCGTTGACCTCACCTGCGAGTGGAGATCCTGGATATCAAGTGAAAGCAACGCCTCCAGGCCGCCGTCGAGTGCCTGCTCGATAATTTTCCTGGGCTTCAGTGCACGGCTCGAAGAGTAGGGATCAAAAGTTCGCTCTTGGGCTTCGATCAAATACCAGAGCATTTCGTGCAATTGCCGGGCGACTTTGAATGCGGAGAACATCCCGTCTTTGGTTTCCGGATATTCCAGCCAGCCGTTTCCGGCGAACAGTTTTTGCGAGACGTTTTGGCCCGCCCCGAAGCAGTCAAAGACCGTGCAGCCGCGAAATCCCCGCGGCCGAAGGCTCTCGTGGATGGTGCAGGAGAAGTCCGGCGCAAGGTTCCGGCATGGAGTGCCCGAAGGTTTGTCGAGGGCGAAATCCGCCGATCGCGTGAATCCGAACGCCGTGCAGCAGAGTGCAAAGCAATTGCCGCAGTCAGGTCGTAAGGATTGCCGGTCGAGGGAAGGCGAAGGGTTGGCTGATGAGGTGTGCATGCGATCTTCCAGGAGTGGGTTCTGTGTGGGGCCGGTGCCGTGGGGAGCTCCAGATGGAGTTCCCCTCCCGGGCGCACGGAATCACCGCTCCCCCAGGGAGCGAACTGGAATCGCTGTAAAGGCTCTGGGTCACAGAGAAAAAGGAAGTATCACTGGGATCAGGATACCCGCCGTCGGCGTTGACCCCGGAAGGGCCCGAGGTCAACGCGAGCGGCCGCGGTTGAAAGACTCAGGCCTGGACTGCGAAGCCGCCGGCCCAGGAGATCTTCTCGCCGGCGGCGAGGGTGATCTGCAGGAAGCCAAGAGCCTCCAACTCGCGGGCGCGGCGCAGCGCGCCGGCGTCGATCGACTTCAGCCCACCCGACGTGATGGCCTCGGCAACCCGGGACTTCGCGTCGGCGTCGTCCCCGGCGATCAGGACAGTGGTCGGCTGGCCGCCGACCTGGCCCGAAGCGAGGGTCGCCGCCAAGGTCGTGTTGAACGCCTTCACCACGCGGGACTCCGGAAGCGCAGCCTGGATCTCAGCTGTAGCCGAGGAATCCGCCGGCACAGTGAGGGAATCGAAAGTCTCGAAGTTCAACGGGTTGGTGATGTCGACGACGATCTTGCCGCCCAGCTCCCCGCCACGCTCGGACAGCACCTTGCCGACCGCCGGGTAAGGCACGGCCAAGACAACGATTTCGCCACTTAGCGGCACGGCGGTGTCCTTGCTGCCAAGCAACTGCACGGCGTTGCCGCCCTTCTCGAAAACACCGGCAATCGCGGTTCCCATGTTGCCCGTCCCAAGAATACTCACTGCGGTCATGATCGTTTCCTCATTTCTCTGCGGATTGGTTGATGCTTCAACTAAATTCTACTCCCGAGATTTCATTGAAGCAACAACTAATTTCGCACGATGCCGCGCCCGATCCGACGGCGATTTTCAAGCCTCAAGTCCGAGTTGGCGGATAGCCTTGGCGAGCTTTTCCCGCCCTTCGCTGTCCAGGCCGCGCAAGGGCAAAGGCAGCGCCGAGGCCGAAAGGAGTCCCAACTCCTCGGCGAGGGCCGATACGACGCGGAGGCTGCCGTAGGCCTTGAACAGGGTCCAGAGCGGTTCCAGGCGCCGCGACGCTGCAAGGGCCTCCCCGGTGCGGCCCGCGCGAACATGGTCCACGATGGTCTTTGCCTGAATCGGAAGAACCCCTCCAATGACCGAATACCAGACGTCACAGCCAGCGGCGAGGGCTTCGGCGGCCACCCAGTCACCGCTGATCCCCAGCGAAGTGCCCTGCGGCAGTCGCGCACGCAGCTTCCCGATCCGTGCGGAGACGTCCGCCGCCGGCGGCGGGATTTTGATCGATGCGATGCCTGGGATGCGGGCAATGCGGGCGTGAAGGTCGTCTGAGAATGTGAATCCGGTGGTCCCCGGGTTGTCGTAGACAACTATGGGGAGATCGGTCTCAGCGGCAACACATTCGTAGAGGCCGAAGACTTCGTCGTCAGTCAGCCGCTGATACGAGACTGGAGCGAGAAGCAAAGCTGCAGCGCCGGCTGACTGGGCATCTCCGGCCAGCGCCAAAACGTCACGGGTCCGGACCGCCCCCACCCCAACGAGGACCGGGACGTCGCCAGCCGAATCGATCGCCGCCTCGAGCACGGTCCGTCGCTCTTCGCGGGAGAGGTAGGCATAGTTTCCGGTGGATCCCAGGACACCCAACGAGTCGACTCCGGCCAGGGTTGCACGCGAGACGAGCCCCGCGAGAGCCTTGAGGTCAACGTCCTCGCCGTTCATCGGCGTGAGCGGGAAGGCACTAAGTCCATCAAACACAAGAAGCCTGCTTTCATCTGGCCGCCCTGTAACGGACGTCAGGAATTGGTTACAGCTCTGATGCTAGCCCGGGCCTTGGACGTGATTGCCGGGTTGATCGATACGGGGTCGGGCGCGGCCTGAATCTCCAGCTCAGAGCGGAAGGATCCTGCTCGTGTGCTCCGCCAAGGCCGCAAGCAGCGCGTCTTGGTACTCAGTGTCCATTGCAGCAGGATGTGGACGCTGCGTTCTGCGATGGTGCCAGTAGCCGCCGGTGCGCGGCGAGATTTCGGCCGCGTCCGCCGTCGCGATCCATTCCTGCGTCCGGTGGCCCTCCTCAAGGCTGTCCGGAGCATGAGGTCCGCCCATGCGGGTGGGAACCCAGCCAGGATCTACGGCATGGACCAGCACCTCGGGCCACCAGCGCGCCAGCGCCATGGAGAAGGCCGTGACCTGCAGCTTGCTGTCCTCGTAGCGGAGCCGTCCGGACATGAGCGCGGCAGCCGTCGGCGGGGTTGACGAGCCGGAGCGGTGCATCGAACTGCTGAGGAAAACCACGCGGCCCGGACGCGTCATCGCTGTGCTGAGCAGGTACGGCGCCACGATGTTCACGGCAGCGACTTCCGCCCCGGAAAGCACCCCGGCATTGTGGATCACGGCATCGAAAACCCCGATGCCGTTTGCCTGGGCCGCGAGTTCCAGGGTCTCGTCCAAGCGCGCCAGGTCCGCGTAGAGGACTTCCGCCAAACCCTTCAGGGAGCCTTGGGATCCTGAGCTGCGGGCGTGGCCGACGACGTCGTGCCCCTGCGCCGCGAGCGCGACGGCGGTCTCCCGCCCCAACCCGCTGGAAGCTCCCGTGACAAGAATCAATGCCATGTTTCCCCTTTGCGAGCGGTTTCCCTCCAGCCTAGACAGCACTACACGGGCAAGGGAGTCCCCCCGGTACCCCTTTCAAGCGGGACTCCCTCACCACTTTCGAACGTGGTCCGATGGATGAACTGAAGAGATCGCAGCGAGAGGACACCATGTCGCAGGACACTTCCACACCGGCCACGGACGCGGACCAAGGACAGCAGGACCGTGAACAACACCCGGGTCATTGGGGCGCCGTCTACGCCATGTCGCTGTGTGTCTTCGCGCTCATCGCCTCCGAATTCATGCCTGTCAGCCTGCTCACCCCGATGGCGGCCGACCTCGGCGTCTCCGAAGGAATGATCGGCCAGGGCATCTCGATATCCGGCCTGTTCGCCGTGCTGACAAGCCTTTCCGTCTCCACCTTGACCCGGGGCATGAACCGCAAGGCGCTCCTGCTCGCCTTGACCGGCGTCATGGTGGTCTCAGGTGCCCTGATCGCCGTTGCACCGGGCTACGTGCCCTTCATGATCGGCCGGGCGCTGATCGGCGTGGTCATCGGAGGATTCTGGTCCATGTCCGCCGCCACGGCCATGCGCCTTGTTCCCGCTTCCAAAGTCCCCCGGGCGTTGGCGATCTTCAACGGAGGCAACGCTTTGGCCTCCGTGCTCGCCGCTCCGTTGGGCAGCTACCTTGGTTCGGTCATGGGTTGGAGGGGAGCATTCTTCTGCTTGGTTCCGGTGGCCGTGCTGGTCCTCCTCTGGCAGTGGATCAGCTTGCCACCAATGAAGGCGGCTTCACGGCCGGCCGAACCCGGAAACATCCTCAGCATTTTCGGCTCGCTCAAGAGCGTTCCCATCTCGTGGGGCATGGCGGCTTGCGGTGCGTTCTTCATGGGCCAGTTTGCCCTCTTCACCTATGTCCGCCCGTTCCTGGAAGCAGTCACACGGGTGGACGTCGCCACGATCTCACTGGTGCTCCTCGTTGTTGGCGCCGCCGGTTTCGTGGGCACGGTGGTGATAGGCCGTTTCCTCGTCAAGGGCCTGTACCGGACACTTATAGTCATTCCGGTCCTCATGGCCTCGCTGGCTGCAGCGATGGTGCCCCTCGGCGGCGTGGTCGCCGCCGTCGTCGTGATTTTGGGCCTCTGGGGCCTGTTCTCGACGGCGGCTCCCGTCGGCTGGTGGAGTTGGGTCGCCAAGGCGATGCCGCACAATGCGGAGGCTGGAGGCGGGTTGATGGTCGCCGTGATCCAGACGTGCATCGCCCTCGGCTCCACGCTGGGCGGGCTGCTGTTCGACTCCGCCGGGTACCGCTCCACCTTCCTGGTCAGCGCCGGCATACTCTTCATTGCGTCACTGCTCGCGCTCGGAACAGCGCGGGCCACCCGACGCGCACGCTCGTGAGGCTCGCAGCCCGCGCATGCCGCTACCACCGCGCGAGGGCACTCGCTATTCGGTCCGCGAGATCGCCGCGCCATAGCCGGAAACACTTCCGTATTCGCTGGCGGCCCAGGAGGCGAGCAGTTGCATGCGCTCAGCGGAGGGCGAACCCGGCTCCGCCGAGTAGATCGTCAGGGTCAGACCGGGTTCAGCGGCCATCTCCAGGCCCTCGTAGGCCAACGTCATCTCCCCCACCACGGGATGGGCAAACGTCTTGAAGCCAGCCCCGTGTTGGCGAACATCGTGCGAACCCCAACGACGGCGGAACTCGTCACTGCGGGTGCTCAACTCGCCGATCAGGTCATGCAGGTCCTTGTTACGGGGGTCGCGTGCTGCCTCGGTCCGCAATATGGCGACCGTGATATCGGCGAACACTTCCCAATTCGGGTAGAAGTCATGGGCGTTTTCAGCCAGGAACATGTGCCTGGCAATGTTCGGCGGCTCTCCTGGCATGTCGTAGACATCTTTGTAAAATGCACGGGCCAAGAGGTTCCCGGCCAGCAGATCCATCCGACCGTTCCGGACAAAGGCCGGCCCGGCCGTTACGGCGTCCAAGGCCCACTGCAGGCTCTGATGGGGCAACCAGGACTTCGGGTTCCGCCGCCGCGGTGGACGAGCGACCGGACTAGCTGCATGGGCCAGGTTGAAAAGGTGGTCGCGTTCGGCCTCGTCAAGCTGGAGAGCCTTTGCCAAACTGTCGAGGACCTCCGGCGACGCCCCGCTGATCGCACCACGTTCCAGCTTCGTGTAGTACTCAACACTCATCCCGGCCAGAAAAGCGACCTCGCCACGTCGCAACCCAGCGACCCGGCGCTTCATCCCTTCAGGCAGTCCCACTTGGGCCGGCGCGACCTTGGCCCGGCGGGAGATCAGAAAATCCCGGACCTCTGCTCGATTGTCCATGCATTCACGGTAGACGCGAAACATTCCCCCAGGGAGTCCCTCGCGGTACCCCCTCAGCGCCACATTGGAGATCACCAGTCGGATTCGAATCGACGCGGGCGATTTCGCTTACGCCTCAGCCCGTCCCCGCCGCCGCGGTTCGAAGGACAACGGCTGCTCGCGCACCGCTGAAAGTCCGCATTCGAGCGCTCCCAGCACGACGCCGTCGGCGCCCAGCGTGGAGGCGGCCAGTACCGGTATGGGTGCCTCGAAGTGATCTTCCAGGGCGGCTGCCGCCTTACTCAGGACCGGCTCGAGGGTCGCTGCGACCGCACCGGCCACGATGACTTTGTCGACGTCCAGGAGGCTTGCCAGGACGTGGGCGATGCGGGCCAACCGCTCCCCCAACCGGTCGACGATGCCAAGGGCGGTGATGTCGCCGTCGGCCGCCGCTTTGAACACCGTTTCGGCGGATAACTGTTCGACGGGGATCCGGGCCAAAATCGAACCCGAAGGCAGCGCGCCGGCACGGCTCGCGTCCACTGCCCATTGCCTGCCCAGCAGGCCCAGGCCATCGGTGGAGCCCACGCCTTCGACGACGTTCAGCAGGCGCATTTCACCTGCACCGCCGCGCGGTCCCCGCAAGAGCATCCCGTCGATGACCAAGCCGGCGCCGAAGCGCTCCCCGGAGAGCAGTGTCGCGAAGGATTTGCCGTCGGTGCCGCGGGCCCGCTCGGCGAGCGCAGCGAGGTTGGCGTCGTTGTCAATGATCGTTTGTCCACAGTCGGCGAGCACCGTGGGGAAGTCCGGATTCATGTCGTCCCAGAACTCGTTGTTCCGGGGCGAGCGGCCGTTTTCGTCAACGGGCGCGGGCACTCCGACGACGGTCAGGAAAACCTCGGCAGGATGGACGGCCGCCCGTTCCAGTGCCTCGTCGACGGCGGCGCGCAAAGTCGTCCGGCGGACGGCACCGTCCTGGCTGTCCAGGGCATGGGTGGCCCGGGCCAGGATGGTTCCGCGGAGGTCCGAGACGACCGCCGTCACCGTGTGCTGACCGGCATCGACGCCGACGACGTGTCCGACGTCGTTCCGCAGGCGGTACCGCCGGGCCGGCCGGCCCTTGACGTACTGCCCGGCTTCGCGGGAATCGCCCACCTCTTCGATCCAGCCCCGTTCGACCAGTTCGTCGCACAGCCCCAGCACCGTGGTGCGGGTCAGGCCCGTTGCCGCCATGGCCTCGGCGGCCACGAACGTTTCCGCTTCGAGGGCGTGGCGGAGCACCGCGCCCATGTTGATCTTCCTGAGCAGCTGCGTCGACGCCCCCGCGTCATCTTGGAACATTCCTTGACCTTATCCCCGGCATTCATGCAAGCTTTAGTCCACGTACTAAATTTAGTTCCTTTATTTACTACGTGGATTTATGTTTTGAGGCGCATCGTGGTCAGCGATGCGTGAACCAAGTCAAAGGAGACCATGTGGTGCTTGCAGTCCAAACGAGCGGGCAGCCGCGTGTGAGCAGACGATCGTTCCTGCTCGCAGCGGGTGCTCTCGGGGCCGGTTTCGCCCTTGACGGTTGCGCGCCGGCGCAGTCGTCGACGGCGGCCACGGAGATCACGTTCTATGTGTCCAAGCCCGAAGTGATCGGGTACTTCGACCGGGTGATCGAGCAATTCCACAAGAGCCAGGACGCCGTCCGCGTGGTCCGCGATTCGACGTCGAGCATGTCTGCCGACTTCGTGCGCAACCAGCCGCCGGACCTGGGGTGCTGGAACTACAACTTTGCCGTTGCGGAATTCGTCAAACACGGCGCCCTCAGCGACTTGTCCGACATGGAAGAGGCCAAGTCGATCAACCCCAAGCTGTGGCCGTTGGTGGACCAGACCGCACAGTATCCCGGCCGTACCAGCGCCATCCCGTACTCCGTGATGGCCGCATCCGTCATCTACAACAAAGACGTCTTCGCCAAGCATGGACTGTCCGTTCCGACCACCTGGCCGCAGCTCGTGAAGATCTGCCAGACCTTGCAGGGCGCCAACATCGCGCCTTTCTACAACACCATCAAGGACACCTGGACGGTCGGACAAGGAATGTTCGACTACAGCGTCGGCGGCATGGTGGACGTCCCGCGGTTCTTTTCCGCTCTCGGCAACGAGGGCACGTCCCTGAACGCCGGCTCCGCGGCATCCTTTCAAAAGGACTTCAAAGCCCCGATGGATCGCATGCTCCAGTTGGCCGCGTTTGCGAACAAGGATGCCGCCAGCCGCGGCTACGCCGACGGTAACCTCGCGTTCGCCCAGGGCAAGGCCGCGATGTACATGCAAGGTCCGTGGGCGCTGAATGAAATCGCCAAAACCGCCCCGGCGCTGAAGCTGGGTACCTTCCCGCTGCCCGTGACCGACGACCCGGCCGACCTGAAGGTGCGCGTAAACGTGGACCTCGCCCTGTGGATCCCCGAGGCCTCCCGGAAGAAGGACGCGGCCCGCCAGTTCCTGTCCTTCCTCATGCGCCCGGACATCAACGACAAGTACAACGCGGACAACAACGGCTTCGGCGTCCGCAAGGATGCGCCGCCGGCAAGCAACCCGGCCCTGGCCGGGATGCAGAAATACTACGACGACGGCGCGTTTTACCTGGGTGCCTCGCAGCTCATTCCTGCGTCAATTCCGGTATCGAACTACGCCCAGTCGATCGCACTCGGCAGCGCGCCCGACGCGCTCCTGAAGACCTTGGACGCCGACTGGGCACGCCTTGCCCTGCGCAACGTCTGACCCGCTCCCGCACGAATTGAGTTCCCTTATGTCCTTGATACGCACGTCGCGCCCGTCCCGCACCTCGATCCCGTCCCGCACCTCGAGCCCGTCGCGGAAGCGGCGCGTTGAGCCCGTGTTCTACGCCTTCCTCCTCCCAACTGTCCTGGCCTTTACCCTCGCCATTACCGTCCCGGCCCTCATGGGCATCACCCTGAGCTTCACCGATTCGGTCGGATTTGGTGAGTTCAAGTTCATCGGCCTGACGAACTACATCGCGGCCTTCTCCGACCCCGCCATCCTCAAGGCCTACGGCTTCACCATCGGCTTCGCGCTGGTGACCGTGATCCTCGTCAACGTCGTGTCCTTCTTCCTCGCACTTGGCCTGACCGAAAAGATCCGGGCCAAGGTCGCCCTGCGCGCCGTATTTGTCCTGCCCATGGTCATTTCGGGCATCGTGATCGCCTACGTTTTCAACTTCCTGTTCTCCAACTCCCTCCCGGACATTGCCACGGCGATCGGACTAAAGCCGCTGGAAACGTCCATGCTGGCCAACCCGGACCTCGCCTGGCTCGCCTTGGTTCTGGTCACCGCATGGCAGGCTGTCCCCGCCACGCTGCTCATTTACATTGCCGGGATCCTGTCCATCCCCGCAGACGTCTACGAAGCCGCAGCCCTCGATGGCGCCACCGCTTGGCGGAAGCTGGCATCCATCACGATCCCGCTGGCGGCCGGCTACATCGTGATCAACGTGATCATGGGGTTCAAGGGCTTCATGAACGCCTACGACGTCATCGTCGGCCTGACCGGCGGCGGCCCCGGCACCTCCACCACCAGCGTCGCCATGTCCATCTTCAACGGCTTCGGCAACGGCGATTACTCCTACCAGATGGCCAACGCAACCATCTTCTTCCTGATCGCCATCGTCATCGCGCTGCTGCAACTGCGCGCCACCCACGGAAAGGCGACCTTCTGATGAGCATCCAAACCCTTCGCAAACCCACCACCACTGCGCGGCCCGTCGGCCGGGGTACCAGTTCGCGCCCCCGCAGGAACCGCACGCAACTCACCCGCTGGGCGCTCACCATTGTCCTGGCCCTCTGCTCGCTCACAGTCCTCGTTCCCCTCTACGTCACTGTCACCATGGCCTTCAAAACCACCGGACAGGCCGTGGACGGCAACGCCTTCTCACTCCCGGGACCATGGAGCCTGGACGGCTTCGTCCAAGCCTGGACCCTGACGAACTTCCCGCGCAGTTTCGCCGTCTCGGTCGGAGTCGCCGCCCTCAGTGTGGCAGGCACCATCGTCCTCAGCGCCCTGGCCGCCTTCGCGATCTCCCGCAACTGGGACCGCCGACTGTTCCGCTACTCGTTCTTCTACCTGCTGGCGGCCATGTTCCTGCCGTTCCCCGTCGTCGCACTGTCCCAAGTGAGCCTTAGCGGCATGGTCCACCTGGACAATCCCATCGGCGTCGCCATCCTGCACATCATGTTCCAGCTTTCGTTCAGCGTCATGCTGTTCACCGCGTTTCTGCGGTCCATTCCGACCGAACTCGAAGAAAGCGCCCGCATTGACGGGGCCAGCACGGCCCAGGTGTTCTGGCGCCTGATCTTCCCCCTCTTGGCACCCATGAGCGCCACGGTGGGAATCTTCGCCTTCCTGGCCTCGTGGAACGACTACATGATGCCCGCTCTCATCGTGTCCAACCCGGCGTGGCAAACGCTGCCGGTGCTGCAACAGATGTTCCAAACACAGTTCAGCAACAACTACAACGTCTCTTTCGCGTCCTACCTCATGGCCATGGCACCGTCGATCATCGTGTACCTGTTCGCGCAGCGCTGGGTGATGTCAGGCTTGACGCAGGGCGCTATCAAGTAAGACCCGACGTGCTCGGGCTCAGTTCAGGACGGGGTGAGGCGGTCGAGGACGGCGTCCAGGCCTTCCCCGACTGACCGGGCGTATGCGCTGTTCGGGGACAGCACGAGCCCGACGACATCGAACGCAGAGATCCTCCAGATCCAGGCCGATTCGATCTGCGTTCATTCCGACGTACCCAACGCCGTCCAGGTAGCCCGCCGCGTGCGCCAAGTCATCGATCACATCTAGCCAGAAGCGACCGGGGCCGGGGCCGATATACGGTTTGGCGCATTCCTGCTTTTCGAGATAAGAAACTACGCTTCGACGAGAATCACCAAGGTCTCGGGCAGCACTCCGTCATACTCCATTGCTTCGGCCCCGGCCTCGGACTGCATCAGGGCCATAACGGCGTCCATGTCGGGAACGTCCATCAGGACTGCCACCTGCGTGGGGTTCTGTGGGTTGACGAACGTCCGGATGTTGGTGACGCCGAGGGGGCCGAAGACCTCTTCGCGTTTCGTGAGGCAAGCCAATGATCTTTGTCTTTCACATCGTGGTGGCCGATCACGGTTGGCATGGCACGTCCTCTCGACGAGGGGCCAGCGGTCCGCAGGCCCACTGCGCATAACGGTAGTAGTCCTCCCGCGCCCAGACAAGGCTTTTCGTGGCCGCATCCCGCCCGCTTGAACAGTGACACGCTGGCAGGGTTCCGCTTACCCGTGGGTAAGCAGCGGGGCGAATTGTCGCTTAGCCCCGACGTGCGACATCGTCGCTCAGAATGCCCGGCCAGGTTTCGACGTCTCCCGGGGTGCGGGCGACCGTCAGTGTTGCCTGAGGGAGCAGTGCGGCAAGGGAATCAGCGGTTGACAGCGGATGGCCGGGATCATCGGTCCACGCCAGGATGGTCGTCGGCACGTCGATCCGCGCGACGGACTCAGGCGCAGGCAGATCGCTGAGTGCCGCGCCTCGAAACAACGACGGCAAGAGGGCGTCGGCGACGTCGGGCACCGTCTCCGGCGCACCGACGGTGGCCGGTGGCGGTGTTGACTGGCGGGTGGTGGCGAGGAACGCCTCGACCCCGGCAGATTCGATGAGATCCGCGGCAACACGGTAGCTTCGAGCCTGTGCAGCCCGGGTTTCCCATGCCGTGGGCGGCACCATCAGAGTGAGCCCGCTAAAGCGGTCCGGCTCACGGGAAGCGGCATGCAACAGTGTGCCGGCACCCATGGAGGGACCGACTCCGTGGACACGTTCGCCCGGGAACCAGTGATCGAGCAGTCGCAGAAGGTCCTCGGCCAGGCTTTGCCATTGATAGTCTTCGGGGACTTTCCGCCCCGTCGACCGGCCATGGCCCCGCGCGTCATAGCGCAGCAATCGAGTTCCACTGAGCCCTCGACCGAGGTCGAGGTTGAGCACCCGATCGCGCGCACGGCTTGAGGTAAGGCCATGCAACTGGACAACCGGGTGTCCACCTTCGTCGCTCAAAGCCACCGCAAGCTCGGCTCCGGGAACCTCAAAAACGGGCATCAGGCTCCTCGTTTCGTCACTGACCGCGTCACCTCGAGCGGCCGCGTTGGGCGTTCAAGCTATCTGGGACGATAGGATACCGCCATGCGGCTGACCAACGTCTCGCACCTACGCCTACCGTTCGGACGACTTTGGGGCTACGACGTCAGCGTGTCTGCGCCCAAGCGTCGTCTTCCAGTGTCCTTTGACCAACGGCTCCATGTGGGGGCAGGCGAACGCCCCGGCTCCTGGATGGCGTTGTCTTTTCGGCTGCCCGCACCGACCCGTCGTGAGTCAATTGCCGACGCCTGGCTGGCGGTCATCGCCCGTCATGGCACTCTGCGGACGGCATTCGTCGCCGGTGCTGATGGTGAGCCGGAGCTTTACGAGGTCGAGATTGGTCCGGGAACATGGGTTGAGCATCAGATCTGTCCCGGTCAGGCCGTCAATGACGCGGTCAGGGACATTCTCGACACGGCATGTTCACCCTATGCACAGCCCTCCCACCGGCTGTGCTTATTGGAGACTGCCGCTGGACTCACCGTCGTGATCGCGGCCGACCACGCCCACGTCGATATGTGGTCCATGCTGGTGATCGCGCGCGACCTGCTGTCAGCGCTCGATGGCGGGAAGGCGGGCCGCGAACCGTTGCCCGGGCCAGTGTCGGCATTCGAAGAACACACGCAAGCACTGCTGGATCGCAATGCGGCGCCGGACGACGTCCGTCAACGCTGGAAAGACATCATCGGCGACAGCGGCGGCGTCATGCCGCAGTTCCCGCTGCCCCTGGGCGCCCCCGCTCCGCATCGCGAGCGGGTGGAAGTGCGCGATGTGTTCGATCTCGACGACGGGGCCGCGTTTGCTGCGCAGGCCCGCGACGACGGCGTCTCGACGCTCGCTCTCGCTGTTGTTGCGATGACCGCGGTGACCCGCGAGTTGGCGGGAACCCCGCTGCGGGCGGTCTTCCCAGTGCACAGCCGCTTCGAGGACAGATGGCATGACTCAGTCGGCTGGTTCATTACCAATTCGGTACTTGAGTCGGCGGTCGCCGAGCCGCGCGCCGCGGCGGCTGCGGTAAAGGAAGCTGTGCGGCTTGGCTCATGGCCGCTCGCTGACGTGCTGGCTCCATGGGGCGGCATGCCCGTGGCTCCCGGCATGTTCGCGATCTCCTGGCTGGATCTGCGCAGACTGCCGGTGCGGATCGATTCCGTCGGACTCGACGCGCAATACGTGAGCGCGGCAATCGACACCGACGGCGTGATGCTTTGGTTCATCCTGGACGAGTCCGGACTTCACTTGAGATGCCGTTATCCCGATACCCTTGAGGCGCGAGCCAACGTGGGCGGATGGCTCGATCTGTTGGTCGCTCGTTTGCAGGCAGATGCGCGATCCTCGGTTCGAGGACTGCTGCGGGTGGCGGGACGGACCTTCAGGCTGGAACGGGCGGGCCGCGATGACGTCGAAGCCATCGCCGCGCTGCTATCCGATGATCAGTTCGGTCCCGATCGTGAATGCGTCGAGCTCGAACGATATGAGGCAGCCTATGACGTGGTTGTCCGCGACAAGTCCAACTATCTGGGCGTTGTCCGCAATGGCGCCGACCGCATCGTCGCCACGATGCAGTTGACCATCATTCCGGGTCTTTCCCGGGGCGGTTCTTCCCGACTGCAGATCGAGGGGCTGCGGGTCGCGGCCGCGGAACGTTCACGTGGCTTGGGCACCGCGATGCTTGAGTGGGCACACGATTTCGGGCGAGCGCGCGGGGCGCAACTGGCGCAGGTGACCACCGACGAAGCACGCGAACGGGCCCGGGCCTTCTACACCCGACTCGGATATCGGACAGCCCACGTCGGGCTGAAACGGCAGATTTAGGCTGTTCACGCCTGCGGCTGAGACGGCCCCGGTTCCATAAGATCTCCCACCCAGGGCAGGTACCCGCGACGGGCTATCATTCCGTCGGGCAATCCCTTGACATCAAATCCGGATCCTGAAATGTCGATAGTGATCCGGGCGTCACCCACTGGCGCGTTGGTGATGTGCAGATCTCCATAGGACGCAGGGAGTACCGGGTCCATCCATATTCCGCGCAGGGAAACGTCCGGGTCGTATCTCATCAACGTTGTTACAAGCATGATCGGTGCGGTCGCTGCCCAGGCCTGCGGTGAGCACGCCGTTGGATACGGAACGGGCTCGGTGAACTGCTCCCGGCTGAAGCCGCAGAACAATTCGGGAAGACGCCCGTCCGAGAATTCCGCAGCTTCAAGCAATGCCGTGGAAATCCGCTGGGCCTCTGCCACGAATCCGTAGCGCATGAGTCCGACTTGGATGATCGCATTGTCATGCGGCCACACTGATCCGTTGTGGTAGCTCGCCGGATGGTAGGCCCCCATATCGCTAGCAAGTGTGCGCACTCCCCAACCGCTGAACATCTCCGGGGACATCAGCCGCTCGACCACGGACGGTGCCTTGTCCTTATCAACGATTCCTGTCGTCAAGCAGTGGCCCATGTTGGAGGCGCAGGCGTCGACCGGCCGCTTATCCTTGTCCAGCGCGACGGCGTAGTAGCCCTTGTCCGGCAGCCAGAACTGTTCGTTGAACTGCCGTTTCAGGCGCGCGGCACGATCCCGCAACTCGGACGCCTTGGCCAGGTTGCCGCCGTCGTACGCCATCCAAGCGGACGCCAGGAAGGCGCCGTAGACGTAACCCTGCACCTCGCAGAGAGCGATTGGAGGCTCGGCCAAGGTTCCGTCAGCGAAATTGATTCCGTCCCAGGAGTCCTTCCAACCTTGGTTTATCAATCCCCGATCGTTAAGGCGCTCATACTCGACAAAACCGTCCCCGTCCTTGTCCCCGTAATCCACAATCCAGCCCAGCGCACGGTCCGCGTTAGGCTGCAACGCAGCAATGGTCTCCTTGGCAAAACCCCAACGGCTCACCTCTCCGAGCACCATAAGAAACAACGGCGTGGCGTCCGCACTGCCGTAGTAGGTGGACTTACCGCCGAGAGCCAGCGAGCTTGCAACGTCCAGCCTGACCTCGTGCAAAATCTTGCCGGGTTCTTCCTCGCTCATTGGGTCCGCTGTTCTTCCTTGGCGGTCGGCAAGTGTCTGGAGCGTGCCGAGAGCCAGGGAGGGGTCCACGGGGAGCGCCATCGTCGAAGCCCATAGCGAATCGCGCCCGAACAGAGTCATGAACCATGGCGCCCCAGCCGCCACCACTACCCGGTTTGGGTGTCCGGGATCCTCAATCCGCAACGAGCCCAAATCGTCGTAGCTACGTCGCAGGGTCCGCTCAATCGAGCGGTTGCCCATCTGCAGGACAGGGATTTTGGCCACCCACTCCCGTCGACGACGGTCACGCGGCGTTAGCGCGTCGGTCTCCGGACGCGCGTCGGTCTCCGAAGCGGGAGGACCATCCGTGGCTGGCGCCACGGCGAGCAGAGTGCTCCAGTGATCGTGCGGCGGGATGGTCACCTTGTAGGTTAAGGCTTCGGTGACAAGGACGCCCCGGTCTGCCGTGATAACGACTGCCTTGCTGACGTCCTGCCAGGTGCCCCGGATGACAAGCGAGTCCCCGTCCAGTTCCCGGGTTTCGTTCCAGCGCCGTTGGATCCGGGCTTCCTTGACCTCGAAGAGATCAGCGAAATCCGATTCGAAGGCCATTTCCACAGTGCACTCGACCGGCTTCATCGAATAATTGCGGATGGTAATCCGCTCCTGGATTCCGATGCCCACTTCACGAAGCCTCTCGACGATAAGGGGAGTCGCGGTGATGCCTTCGGATTGTGGCACACGACCGGCAAAGAGTGCCCTGTAGGGCTCTTTGCTCTCTTTCGCCAGCGGTTCAAGAAATTGCCCGTTTACGGTCAGGATCCAGCGGGACAGGATCCGGGTGTCCTCGTAGAAAACGCCGTGAGGGTATTCCGGGAGAATGTCCCCGTTAGCCGACGAGATGCAGAAATTTGAACCTTCCAGCAGTGTCACCGCCGCGCTCAAAGGCGCGGCTGCCGTATCTGCGTTCCACCCAGCCATTCCAGGCTCCTTCGCGGAGTTGCGCCGTTACTTCTGACGATCCCAAGCCCCGCGATCCGGGGCCTTCTTCATTGGATCAGCCGACTCTACGCTTCCCGGTGTGCTGGCTCCAGCCCCCCCGATTACTCACGGAAATCCCTGTGTCCGGGCAATCCTGGCCGGGATCCGGTGTATCAAACTGACACGTTTTGTCCCATTGCCAAAGGCCGATTCTGGAAGAGATCAAATAGGCCAATCAGATTAGTGAGTTGTTCGAAGTCTCCCCTGCAGATTTTCTCACTGCTGGCATCTGGCCAGACATCGCGGCAGCAGTCGCCTGAAGCAAAAGCAAGGTGAGGGAAATGAAGGCTCGAGAAGGTGTCAAGCAACGCTGGACGCACGCTGCATTGTCCGATTGGCGTGAGCTTCAAACCGGTGAGTTCGTCAATATCGTCAGGAACGCAAAAGTGATCGCCCGTGGTCGCGTTGAGGAAGTATCCGGAAGCGGCGGGGTCCTTTGGCTCGACAACGAAGAATCCGAAACACAGACATTCCTCAAGTCGGATGGCGTCTTTGTTCGGAGGCCCTGATGTTCGTCACCACGGTGGAACCCCAAACCCTTCTGCACAACAACAAGGGAACGTCGGTCACCACCGAAGCCCAGTGGTACGTCCAGGCAGAAGCATCCCGCGGCGGGTCGCGGGGGGTCAAAATCACTTGGCATAGCGCAGCTTCCTACAGCATCGAACTAAGCGACGAGATCCCCGTCGGAATTATTTATGAGTGCCTCGCAGAGAACCCGCACAACGAAGCTTGAAGGAAATCCCCCGAAATACCCCTAGGAGAACTTTGCTTCTCCTAGGGGTATTTGGCGTTATCCAGGCGGAGCCCGGTATCGCGACCACAACAGTGCGCCCCAGCCCGAATTTGTCGGGTTGGGGCGCCACCGTGTGGGTCTCAATGATCGCCGGGAGTTGCAGGAGGGGCGTCCGGGCATGACCCGGACGCCCCTGGGAAGGTCAGGCTTTGGTTCCGAGGCGACGACGGTTTGCCTCGTGTGCGTCTTGAGCTTCGAGTACGTTTTCGATCTCGCTCTCGGTCTCCGCGACTGAAGCGATCGCGAGGCTTGCATCATGCGGCGAAGCGCTCGAAACGGCGGCCTCCACCTCGGCATCCGTGGCCCGGCCAAGACGCGCATACCAAGCGGGACGGAATCGCTTGAAGTAGAGCGCCACCGAGGAACCGGCAATGACGAACGCGACAAGCACCAGCAGCATCCATAGGTTCTGCCCTGGCTCGCCGCCGACGAGCAGATCGAAGCGAGCGATCGCGAACACCACAACCGCACCAAGTATCACGAGCGAGAAGATCGGTGCGACGAAAACTTTCCACGGGGATTCTCCGGCGGGAACACCCGTCCGCTTGAACCACACGAAAACGGCGAGGCTGACGAGGACCATGAGGATAAGCACGCCCGCAGTTCCAATACCGCTGCCCGCACCCATCACGAAGGCCGGGTCGACCGAGGCAATAGCGAACGGCGCCAGCATGACGGCAACTGCGATCGCAGCAGTCAGGGATGCACGATACGGGGACTTGTGCCGTGGATGCACCACCGAGAGGTACTTCGGCAGAGCGTGGTCTGCGCTGAGGTTGAACAGGTAGCGTGCCGAGACGTTGTGAACGGACAACACGGAGGCCACTGCCGACGTCGTAACCAGGACCATCGTGATCTGCAGGACGCCAGGACCGACGAACCGGGTGAGCGCATCGTTGAACATTGTGCCGGCGCCATCGGTGGCGGCCGCCTGCGCCTTAGATCCGAAGGCTACGATCAGTGTGTACGCGGACAGCGCGTAGAACAGTCCGATGAGGATGACGGCGAGGTACGTAGCCCGGGGAATCGTCTTGTTCGGCTTGCGGACTTCGTCTCGGTAGAGGGCAGTCGCTTCAAAGCCGAAGAAGTTGCCGAGTGCGAACAAGAGCGCGATGCCGGTACCGCCGTTGATGAAGTGGGCCGGGTCGAGAGGCGCAAGCGACAGTCCTTCCGAGCCGCCCTTTGCAAGGGTCACCACGTTGAAGATGCCGACCAGGATCACCTCAAGAACCATCACGGTGCCCAGGACCTTCGCCGATAGGTCAATGTGGAAATGTCCAAGGGTGGTGACGATGATCCATACGACGGCGCCGCATGCCCACCACGGCAGGGCGGGTCCGCCGAAGCTCGTCACCAATGACCCAATCGTCACACCCGCGAAGCCGTAAATCCCGGCGCAGTTGACGAGGTAGGAGATGGTCGCGAGGTAGGCACTGCCGACGCCGGTCACCCGACCGAGGCCGAGCGAGATATATGCGTAGAACGCGCCCGCCCTGGGGATGTGGCGCGTCATTGTCATGTAGCCGATCGAAAAGACCATCAGGACGATCGTCGAGATGATCCACGCCAGCGGCGCGGCTTCTCCGACGAAGCCGATGGCGAAGGCCAAATAGCCGGCCACCGTGACGATCGGCGCGGAGAACGCGAGGACGCTCAGCACGAGCGAGACGGTCCCCAGGTTGCCGGTGAGGCGGTTCTGCTGGTCTTCAGCGGACTGTGCCGCCGCGGGCGTCGGAGCGTTTGTAGCGGATTTCCTATCCATGGTGTTCCGCGATTCTTTTGATAATGCTTCGGTCATTTTATCCTTCGTCCTCGATAGATAGACCACGAATGAACGGGATGAATTTGGCTTGCCGCTGGTTGTCGACCAACTCCCTCGTTGGATCCGGCACAACGCCTACGGTCATCGTGCCGGGCGACGCTCCGGAGGCCTGGATTCACCCGTGTGCAACAACTATGATCCACATCACGTAGACTCCTATGTGCCAGAATGGAACACCCCTATTCGGGCCCGTCCCAAGCCAAGCCCCGCATCCGCCTGCGCACTTGCACAGACGGATGCGGCCAAGATTCCGGTACCCCGGAATCTTGGCCGCTGGCAGCGCCTGACGTCGCGCCCGAAACAGGAACGTTCCGCTAATTGGCTATGGGCAGCGCGCTTGCGATAGACACAGCAATGCCTTCCTCTGCCGAGCGCTGTGCGGCGTCGGCGATCATCAGGGCAGCTCGTCCGTCTTCGAAGTTTGGGCTGCTGGAATGCTCACCGCGCACCAGTTTGATGAATTCATCGAGCTCGAGGGCGTATGCCTGCGCGTACCGTTCTATGAAGGGTTCGATGTACGGGTCCCTTGCTTCAACGGCCGAGCCCGATGAATAGCTCACAAGGCTGGACTGGGCGTTTCCCACTTGGAGCATGCCGAGCGCCCCGAATGCCTCGAGGCGCTGGTCGTAGCCGATGGCGCTGTGCCTTGAGTTCGTAATGGTGACGATTGCGCCGGAGGCGGCACGCAAGGTCACCACGGCAGTGTCGAAGTCGCCGTGCTCGCGGGCGCCTGTGTCGAACAGCCGGGCCCCGGTAGCACTCACTTCGATGATGTCGCCGACGAAGAAGCGCGCCATGTCGAAGTCATGGATGGTCATGTCGCGGAAGATCCCGCCCGACACCCCGATGTAGGACGCGGGCGGTGGGCCAGGATCCCGGCTGACGATCGAGAGGTGTTCGAGCTCTCCGATCTCCCCGGCCAGCACCCGTGTATGAACGCGCGCGAAGCTGGGGTCGAAGCGCTGGTTGAAGCCCAACGCCACCGGGACGCCGCTTGCTGCGACTTTCGGGCGCAGCGCGTCTACCCGGACGATGTCCAGATCGATCGGTTTCTCGCACAGGACAGGAAGGCCTGCGTCGACGCAGGCCTCGATGAGCTCGACATGGGTGGGGGTTGGGGACGCCACCAACACGGCGTCCAACTGCCTGGAGTGGATAAGTTGTTCCGGCGAGTCGGTCACGGTGCCGCCGAAGCGTGAAGCTACAGACTTTGCTCCATCGATGAACGGGTCGGCTATTCCAACCAGTTCCGCCGCCGGATTGGCGGCGATATTCGCGGCGTGGACCTGGCCGATGCGGCCAGTCCCGATGAGTCCGAAGCGTATGGGATTCTGCCTCATGAGATGTCTCCTTCGAGAATAGCTTCTAGTCCTGGTAAAAGTCGGGTTTCGTGGCAAGCATGACCGCATGTCGGTTGCCGGTGCGCATCGCCTCGATGGCTGCATCGGCGACCGCGGTAGCCGCATATCCATCCCAGGACGTCGGGCCAGCGGGGGGCTTGTTCGCCGCGAGGTTGTCGATCCACTCCTGGAATTCGACGTCGTAGGCGCGGATGAAGCGTTCACGCCAATCGCTCGGGACGCGCCCGCTGTAGTGCGCGCCCTGTTTGAGGACGACGTCGGTGTTGTCGGCGAGCGCAACGGTTCCGCTCTCGCCCACAACCTCGCCGCGGATGTCGTAGCCGTATCGGATGTTGGCTGACACCTCGACGTCGACGAGGATGCCGCTTCCCAGCTCGATTAACACGAAAAGGGGGTCGTCGACTCCCTCCTGGGTGTTGCTGTTGCCTCGGGGCTTTAGCACCCGGACAGCGGTTACCTCATCGTTGAAAAGCCAGCGCACGAGGTCGATCTCGTGGATGAGGCAGTCAGTGATCGCCATTTCGCTGGTGTAATTCGGTGCGGCCTCCGGCATGCGGTGTGCGCAGTGCATCATCAGGGGTGCCCCGATGCGGCCTGAATCGACGGCGTCCTTCAGGGCGCGATAGGAGGCGTCGAACCGCCTCATGAAGCCGACTTGCACGAGTCGCTGCCCCGCTTCGGACTCGGCGCTCATGATCCGTTCGCATGCTTCGCGGGTTGTGGCGAGCGGTTTCTCGCAGAAGACGGGCTTGCCTGCCTCGATGGCGGCGAGCACGAACTTCTCGTGCGTCGGGCCCCAAGTCGTCACGACGACGGCGTCCACGTTCGGGTCGGCGATCAACTCCTCCCCCGCAACCTGCGAGGTACAGCCCGGCAGGGTCGAGGCAATCTTCCGGGCCCGGTCATGGTCGACGTCGCTGACGGCCACGACGCTGCCTCCTGAGAGGACTTCTGTCAGTCGGCGGATGTGGTCTTGGCCGATCATTCCGACGCCGATGACTCCGATTCGCAGTGTCATACCTTCTCGTTTCAAAGTTTCTATGTTCCGGGGATGGGCTTGCTGAGGCCGGGAGGGGTCCAGGGCTCTTCGGGGACTGTAGTGATGACGACTGTGGAGCCGTCGAGATAGATGCGATCCACGTGCTGGTGGCTGGCTTCCTCCGGCGTGGAGACCCACACGGCGGTGAGCCTTCGCACCGAGTAATTGCTGCCTCAAAAACTGTTACTGCTATTCGAACAACGTGCGCAGAGGGGCGTTCAGGAATGTGCCGGTGGGATCGAGCTTCCTCCGGACTTCGACGAAATCGTCCCACCGCGGATAGCGCTCCCGGAGGATATCGGGGGCGAGGAAGTACTGCTGCTTACCCCAATGCGGCCTCGCATCGAACTCGGAAAGGACCTGGTCGATGGTGTGGAAAAAGGGCAAATTCTCTCCGCCCTTCGTTCGGCAGAAGCCGATCGCCACGGAGTCGCGGCCGTACATGGGTGACAGCCAGGATTCGTCCCGCGCAACAGTCCGTGCTTCCATGGGAAATTCGTCGGGGAAACGGTCCATGACGGGGAGCGTTGCGGCGAAGGCATCGTGAGCCTTGTCGTAGGGAACGAAGTACTCCACTTCTTCCCACGGCGTCGGATAGTGGTCCGGATATATCCGGTACGGACGGTTGAGGCGCGAAGCCGGGGTGTAATCATCGTCCGCGTCCGCGGGCACTGCGTCGTAGATCCGCACTAGGGTCGGGTCCTCCATGCTGTCCGGCAACGGTGGCAGGATCGCGGACATGTCGTACATCGGTCCACGAACGAAGCTGAAATGGCGGTGTTTGCGGTTCGCTTCATCCCATCCGTCCAGGACTTCCGCGAAGGGCTTGAAGGTCAGTGATTCCCTTAGTTTGAACGCCGGCTCAAGCTGCAGATCGATGCTGACGAGGATCCCAAGCATCCCCGCTGAGGCCCGGAGAGCCGGGAGTCGCGGGTCGTCGGGGCCAATTCGCTCGAGTTCGCCGGACGCAGTTATCAGCTCTGCGCCGACGACTGCCCCGGACATTGCGGTGAGCTGCAGTCCCGACCCGTGGGTTGAGGTGCTGACAGCGCCTGCGATTGTCTGCAGATCAATCGCGCCCTGGTTTTTCAAGGACAGACCTGCGTCCCACAGGGGCTCCCCGATCTCGGAGATTTTCGTACCGGCCTGGATGCACGCCCGATTTGCGGTTTGATCGATGTGGACAATGCCCGATAGGGCTGAGATGTCAAGCACGATTCCATCGGTGGGAACGAGCGGGGCAAACGAATGGCCGGATCCCACCGGACGGACCGAGATCCCCCGTTTGGTTGCGTCGGCCACTATCTCGCTCACGTGCTCGACAGAAACGGCTTTGACGACCGCCTCGGGTGAGCAGCTTTGGGTGCCGGCCCAGTTACTCCACGTCGTTTGAATGCTCATGTTGTTCAACCTCCGGTCCTGCGACTGTTTGTCCGGTCGCTTTGGGAATGGTTCATTGCTGGAACGTCTCGTCCATCAGGGCCGCCCCCAAGCGGGGAGCTGAATTGGCCTGAGTCAGTCGATCTTTTGCCGGCCGAGCCGAACATAGATGTCCGGGCGCCGGGAGCGCAGGAAGAATGCGTAGACAACGCCTCCGAAAAACAAAGCGAAGGTGAAGCTCATGAAAATGACCGTCATTTCGGCCGAACCCCCGATGAGTTCGGGGTAGTTGGCGATTGCCAGGTAGGTGACGACACCTAGGAAGACCACGCTGATGAGAGGAGCAACGATTGTTTTCCATACCGACTCCGGGGCAAAACTGCGGCGACGCAAGAAGTACACGAGGACGGCAAAGCTGGTGATGAACATCAGCAAGAGCACAGCGAATGTCCCACTGCCACTGGCAATCGGATACAGAGCGTCCGGGGAGACGCCCAGCATAGTGAAGAGCACTGTCGCCGCCGCCCAGATCAGACCGATGGCGATTGCGGCAACATAGGGTGACTTGTGCCGGGGGTGTACGCGTCCAAAGAACGCGGGAACCGCGTGATCGGCCGCAAGGGAGAAGCCGTAGCGTGCTGCGATGTTCTGGATGGACAACATGCATGCCAGCACGGATGTGATGAGGAGAATCGTTGTAACATCCGCGAAGATCTTTCCCACAAGGGCCCCTACGGCGTTGTTGAACAGATTCACAGTGTCGCTTGATGCTGCCGCCTGCACGTTGTCCGGGCCGAAAAAAGCGATGAAGGCCCATGCAGCTATGGCGTAGAAGAGGCCGATGCCGGCGACGGCAAGGTATGTGGCGCGGGAGATTGTCTTGTCCGGATTCTTGACCTCGTCACGATAGATGACCGTGGCTTCGAAACCGAAGAAGTTGCCCACAGCGAACAGCAATGCCAAACCCACTGTCGCATTGGTTGCCGATGAGGGGACGAATCCTGCGCTCTGTACCGCGTCGAGTCCTTTGGCTGAGAACGAGGCCACATCGAAGACGACGATGATGGCTACCTCAAGGAGCATTACCGCTGTAAGCAATTTCGCGGAAAGGTCGATGCGGTTATAGGCAAGGGCCGTTGTGACTGCGATGATGGCCAGCCCGTACCAGTACCAGGGGATTTCAGGGCCGTGCAAGGTGTTCACAACGAATCCTTGCAATGTCACTCCGAAGAATGAAGGGGCGAAGAATCCTATGAAGATGTACCCGAAGAGCGCGAGGAAGGCGCCGCCGAGGCCGGCTGGCTTACCCAGTCCAGCTGTGACAAACGAGTAGAAACCACCTGGCGACTGGACGCTGCGGCTCATCTTCACGAAGCCAACAGAGAAGATCAGCAGCATGAGGGTCACCAGAACGTACATAGCCGGAGCCGTCTGGCCGCTGAACATCAGCAGGACGGGCAGGGTTCCGGCTACCGTGGCCAGCGGCGAGGAGAACGCGAGGACGTTCATCACGAGTTCACCCACCCCCATGTTGCCTTTGAGTCGGCTTTCCGGAGCGGAGCCCGTCACCTTTGGCTTGTCGATCGTTGTATTGCTCATGTAATCCTCGTCACTAAAATATGAGTGCCGACTCACAGTATCGACAGCTGGAGCGGCAGGGATGTGCCAGTCTGGGACAGCTCGAGGATTGATCGGGTCAGCGTGACGGCACGGTCCAGCACTTCCGCGAACTCCACTTGCCCAGGCTTCCGCCCGCCCCATCGCTTGACCCCATCCAGGAGGGTAAAAATCACCCGTGTTGTCTCGGTAGTGAGGCTGTAGCCCATTTCCTCTGCCGCGGCAGCAAACATGTCTTCGTGGAAGCCGACCAACGCCCCGACTTCATCGCGGACCTCGTCGCTGAGAAAGTGCGTGACGCGGTCTGTGGCGATCACGAGGTCCCACAGCTCAGACTCGGGTTGCAGCAGTTGATGTGAAAGGTGGAAGCGCACCAGGGTCGCCCAATATTCCTCGGCTGATCCGGCGTCACTGGCTGCGGCGAGCAGCCCGCGGGCGAAGTCGTGAGTGAACGACAGGAGTGACGCAGCGGCAATTTCGCGCTTTCCTTGCGGAAAGCTTGAATACAGGCTCGGAGCCTTCATTCCAAGCTCTCGCCCCAGGGTCCTCATGGTTACCGATTCGAGTCCGCCGTTGGCGGCCAGCCGCAAGAATGCGGCCAAGATGCGTTGTTGCGCAGGAGTGTGGGGAGGCCGATCGCGGCTGAGTAAGAAGGCGGCAATTGCCGCGTTCGCTCGCTCCCGCGGTACCTGAATCATTCCAACGTCACCCCCGATATCCATCACCCAAGGATAGCTAACGACCGTTCGTAAGTCATCAAGTCAGGAACTGGCTACGGTCCCGGGGTTGGCCACGGCGAGGAGTCGCGTGTGTCGCGGCCTTCTGCCATGTCCTGAAGGAGTCGGTGAACGAGCTTCCCGGATCGCCTTAGCTGGACGTTGGTCCGTTCGCCAAGATCGGTCTCATTGAAGGGTGCCGACGCCCGCAGCCATTCGACATGCCGGCCTTGTGCGAGCTTCCTGTTCATCATCGAGATCAACTCTAAAAAATATTCGGGCTATTAGGTCCCTTCCAGCATCTGTCCCGGGAAACGAAACCGACCGTGCCAGTTCGGGACACGGTCGGGAATCGGATGGGGGTTCACCGGGTGGAGATGCTTGTGGCGAAGATGAAAACCCCGGCAGCGGCCACTAAAAAGGCAGCCGCGCCCGGGGGAACCGCGAGGAGTCCGCGAAAGGTAGCCGTGCTCCGCGGCTGACGGTCGGCCGCGGCGAAGTGCCGGCCCATCAGGCGCAGCCCGGCCGCCACCAGGATCAGGAAGAGGCCGAGGTACTCCATTAATCCACCGGACGGGCGTTGCGCGGGTCCAGCGCAATGGCCAGGTGTTTGCTGGAGCGCTCCGGGTCTATCTGTGAGACCTGCATGGCGCAGCTGAAGCCGTCAGTGAGGACCAGTGCGTCTGGTTCGCCCTTCGCCAAGGCAGGTATGACGGAGTGTTCGGCGACCTTCATGGACATGTCGAAGTGTTCGGCCTCGAAGCCGAAGTTGCCGGCCACGCCGCAGCATGAGGACGATTCCACAAGGTTCGGGACGCCCCAGGCCTCCAGGATGCGTTTCTGTGCGCCGGAACCGAAAACGGCGTGCTCGTGGCAGTGGGTTTGCAGCACTGCTGTTTCGGGCGGCAGGGTCTTAGGCTTCCAGCCGCGTTGCATGGCTTCGTCCACGGCCACCGAGAATGACCGGACCCTTGCCGCGACCCGGGCGGCGGCCGCGCCGCCCACGAGCTTCGGGCCCTCGTCGCGGATGGTCGCCGCGCAACTCGGTTCAAGGACAACGATGTCCCGGTCCGTGCCGTCGTCGAGCTTGCCGATCAACCGGGCCAGCCGCCGTCGGGCACCGTCGCGCTGCCCGGTGGAGATCCAGGTGAGGCCACAGCAGGCGTCCGGCGTACATCCCACGGAATTGCCGGTTTCGCGGAAGATTCGCGCCGCGGCCGGCACCACCTCGGGCCGGAATGCGCGGGTAAAGCTGTCGATGAACACAAGGATGTCCGCGTTCTGGCTGAATCCAGCCTCCCGGACCCGCCGTCGGATCCGGGCCGACTGCGCGAAGTCCGGGAGTCGCCGTCGTGCGCTGACGCCCAACAGCTCCCCCAGAGCCCGGAACGGGCCGGTGCGTGTGCCGAGGTTGGCGAGCGCGGAGACCCGCGTCAGCAGCGGCAGCCAACGCGGCAACCAGCCAATCGAATAATGCGTGAACGGCCGCAGGCGGCCACGGTAGTGCTCATCCACCAACTGGGACTTGGCTTCGGCGATGTCCACACCCGTGGGACAGTCGGTTGAACACGCCTTGCAGGACAGGCACAGATCCAGCGCCTCCCTGACTTCCGGACTCGACCAGCCGCCCTGGCTGCTCCCCTTTGTCCGAGTGAGTTCCTGCAGCACCCTCGCCCGTCCGCGCGTCGAATCCTTTTCGTCTTTGGTGGCCCGGTAACTGGGGCACATGAACCCGCCGGTTGTCGCCCTGCAGCGTCCCACACCGATGCAGGCGTGGGTATTGCCCACGAAGGGGCTCACCACCGGGAGCAACCCGCGGTTTCCGGAGGACGGTACGACGGCGGCATCCAGGACGGCGCGCAGCTCGCCGTGGTCGGGGCCCGGTTGGGGCACGCCCTCCAAGGCAAGCGAAGCAGAGAAGGGCTCCGGGTCCACGATGATCCCTGGGTTGAGGATTCCTGTCGGGTCCCAGAGATGCTTGAACGCTTTGAAGATGGCCAACATCTCGCGGGAATACATCACCTCGAGCAATTCGCCCCGCGCCCGGCCGTCGCCGTGCTCTCCGGAGAGCGAGCCGCCGTGGGCGACCACAAGCGTGGCCGCTTCACGGGTGAAATCGCTAAATGCCTGCCGGCCGGCGTCACTGCGAAGATCGTAATCCAGCCGCATATGAACACAGCCCGCGCCGAAGTGTCCGTATGTGAAGGCGGTGTAGCCGTATTTCTTCACCAAAGGCAGCAAATCCGCGAGATAGTCAGCCAGCCGCTCCGGAGCGACGGCCGAATCCTCCCAACCCGGCCACGTCTGCACGCCATCGATCCGCCTTGACGAGAGTCCTGCACCGTCTTCCCGCACCCGCCACAGCTTTGCGCGTTCCTGCAGTTCGGTAACGATCGCATAATCCACGATCCGGCCGTCGGCTCGGAGCTTTTCCGCCAGGCGTTCACAGTCGGCTGCTGCTTGGTCGATGGTTTCTGCCGGGAACTCGACCATGAGGAAGGCCTGGCCCTTCGGCAGGGAATCAACGCTCGCGTCCCCCCGGCGGTGGCGCATGATGTCCACAATCGATGCATCCAGGCCTTCGATCGCGCTCGGCTTCGCCGCCAAAATGGTCATCACATCGCGGGCGGACTCGACGGTGTCCTGGTACCCAAGACACAGGAGCGCTGTGGTCCTGGGTTTTGGGACCAGGGCCACTTTTGCCCTTACGACGATTGCGCATGTGCCTTCGCTGCCTGCCAAAGCGCCCGCGATGTCCACGCCGTTTTCCGGCAGCAGATGGCCCAAGTGGTACCCGGAGACCTGACGCGGAATCTTCTGCAGTTCTACCCGTAGCGGTGCCATGTTTGCCCGCGCCAGTTCTTTCAAGCCTTCCAGCAACTCACCGGCCCGGACCACTGAGTGGTGATCTGTTGCGTCCACAGCCCGAAGGTAGTCCCGTCCGGCATGCAGGTGGGCACCGTCAGCAGTAACGAGTTCCAACTCCTTTACATGCTGGGTCATGCGCCCGTAGGCCACCGAGTGATTGCCACAGGCATCGTTTCCGATTGAACCGCCGATCGTCGCCCGAGTCATTGAGGAAGGGTCAGGCGCGAAGGTCAGATTCCCGTTCGTGGCTTTCTCAACGTAAGAGCGCAACTCGCTTAGGACAACTCCCGCATCCGCCCACACCGTGGCCTGTCCGGCGTCGGGGCCTTCCACTGAAACCATGCGGCGGGAAAGGTCGATCACCACGCCCTCTCCTATCGCATTTCCCGCCATGGAGGTGCCGCCGCCACGCGCGATGATCGGCACCTTCAAGGCCGAACACGCCCGCACGGCCTTTCGGACATCGTCGACGCTTCCCGGGAAGACGACGGCGGCAGGCCGGATACGGTAATTCGAAGCATCGTAGGAATACTCGGAGAGCCTCCGGGAAGTGTCGTCCACCTCGATGCCCTGCTCGCGTAAGACGGCAAGCAACTGCCTCAGGTTCGTGCCTCGGCGGTCACCGTGCGGCATGTTTGCGTTCTCCAATCGTCGTCAGCCCCTCACCATGAGGCTGTAACCGTCAGCCTTGTGGAAGAGGCGACGTTCACCCACTGAGGAAATCCAGACGATATCGCCGTCGGGGGTCTTGTCGTCCACATAGCCTTCGTGCGGTGGCCAGTCCGCCTTTTGCAGTCGGACCGCGTCTCCGACTTCCACTTTTCCCCAGAATGCGATCGGCTGACGCCTTTCCGCGGTCGCTTCTCCACTGCCTGCATGCGTTGCACTCATGGGGCGGTTACGGGAGTGTCGCGGCAGCCCGGGAAACGACTTTTGGAGCTGTCGCACCGAGCCTTTTCAGGTCGACCACGTCGTTGAGGGGCTGGCCCGTTTTCCACCGTTCAAGGTTCCGCGCGAAGCAGTCCACAACCCGGCCGCGCCAACCGATCAGGTCACCTGAGGCGTGGGGGGATACCAGGATGTTCTTGCGGCTCCACAGGGGGTTCTCAGGTGACAGCGGCTCATGCTCAAAGACGTCCAGGCCCGCTGCTCCCAGGTGTCCCGCGTCAATGGCTTGGAGGAGGTCCTGCTCGACTACCACCGCGCCGCGCCCGACATTCACGAGGCGGGAGCCGGGACGCATTTTGTCGAACCGGGCAGCATTGAACAGGCCGCGGGTCTCCTCCGTGAGCGGTACCGTCAGCACCACGTCCTGGGCCTCCCCGAGGAGCACGTCGAGATCGTCGAAGGACGCGATGGCCCCCAGCTGGGCATCGTCACGGGCGGATCTCCCGACGACGGTGACGTCCATGCCGGCCGCGCGCAACAGGAGGACCGTCTCGCCGCCCACGGGTCCGGGTCCCACCACCAGGACTTTCCGGCCCAGGAGCGGCTCGGTTTCGCGGTGCTGCCATGTGCGGGCTTGCTGCAACTCAATGGTGCGGCGCAGGTCCTTGGTGAACATCAGCAAGACTCCCAGAACCCACTCCGCGATGGGCCGTTCGCACACCCCGCGGGAATTGCTCACCACGATGTCGCTATGCACGATCTCATCGGTCATCAAGCTGTCGACTCCGATGCTGGACGTGTGGATCCAGCGCAAATCCCCCGGACCCACTTCGCGCAGAAGCTTGGTGCGGAAGTCATTAAGGAACAGGATTTCGCTTCCGGGCAGTGCCGCCCGGAAATCGTCTGCCGTCCGGACCACCACAACCTCGGCCTCAGCGTCCAGACGCTCAACGGGAGGGACCGGACGGCCCTCCTGGACAATGGCGATCACTTTGGGTCGAGACATTTTTCTCCTTTCAAGCCGTCCTTCGCGGACGGCGGCGCATCCGTAGTTGTGAGCCTTGCTCTTACCAGCCGCCTTGCCAGCCGCTCATCAGGCCGTAAGGCAGCCGCTGGGGCTCTTCGTCCGGCAGGCCCTTCAGGAAATCGAAGTCACAGCCCTCGTGCGCCTGATTGACGTGCTCGATGAACAGCCGGCCGTATCCGCGCCGGTACTTCGGCTCGGGGAGTTTGAGTTCGGCCAGGCGGTTCTCGATTTCTTCAGCCGGCAGATCGAGGTCGAGGCGTTGGTTCTTGACGTCCAGCACGATCGGGTCCCCGTCCCGCACGATGGCAAGCGGGCCGCCAGCGGCTGCTTCGGGGGAAACATGCAGGACGGTTGTTCCGAAGGCCGTGCCGCTCATGCGTGCGTCCGAGATCCGTACAAGGTCCCGGACTCCCTTGCGAAGGAGCTTCTCGGGAATGGGAAGCATTCCCCATTCCGGCATGCCTGGTGCTCCGACCGGACCGCTGTTGCGGAGCACCAATACCGAATCCTCGGTAACATCCAACTCCGGATCATCGATCCTGCGTCCGAGGTCATAAATGTCCTCGAAAACGATCGCGGATCCCTTGTGCTGCAAAAGATCTTTGGAGGCCGCGCTGCGCTTGATAACGGCACCGTTGGGGGCCAGGGAACCGCGGACGACGGCGATGCCACCGGAGGCGTCAAAGGGCTCGTCAAGGCTACTGACTACGACGCCGTCAGGCTCCGGGGCGTTGATGTACCCCTTTTCGAGGGTCTCGCCGCTGACCGTGATGGCATCCTTGTTCAGCAGGGGTGAAAGCGCCTTGAGCACCGTGGGAATGCCCCCGGCCTCGAAGAGCTGTTTCACCAGGTACTCGCCTGAGGGGCGCACGTTGACGATGCGCGGCGTCCGTTCCGAGATCTGGTGGAACCGGTCCAGCTCCAGCTCATATCCCACTCGCCGTGCAAGCGCCAGGAGGTGGACCACAGCATTGGTGGATCCGCCCACGGCCATCAGGAGCGTAATTGCGTTGTCGAAGGCCTCTTTGGTCAATACTTCGCTGGGCTTGGGACCCTGCGACAATGCCATCTCCACCGCGCGGCGACCGGTAGCTTCTGCTGCGGCACCGCGACGGGAATCGACCGCGGGGATGGAGGCGGTGCCCGGCAGGCACATGCCGAGGGCTTCAACGAGGGAGGTCATGGTGGACGCGGTGCCCATTTCGCTGCAGTGGCCTGCCGACGGTTTAGCGGCCGATTCCAGTTCATCGAAGTCTGCTTGCGTGATTTTCCCGGCCCGCAGTTCGTCGGCGAATTTCCACGTGTCGGTTCCGACGCCGAGTTGCTTGCCCCGGAAGTGTGCCGGCTCCTGGGGGCCGCCGGTCAGCATGATCGTGGGAATGTCGGCACTGGCCGCTCCCATGAGCTGGGCGGGAACCGTCTTGTCACAGCCTCCCAGGAGCACAATGGCGTCCAGCGGGTAGGCGCGGATGGATTCCTCGACGTCCATGGCCATCAGGTTCCGGAACTGCATGGCGGAAGGCTTCATCAGGCTCTCGCCCAAGGAGATGGTGGGGAACTCCAGAGGCAATCCGCCGGCCATCAGGACGCCCCGCTTGACGGCGTCAGCCAGCAGCTTGAAATGGATGTTGCAGTTGACGAGCTCGGACCATGAGTTCGCAATACCGATGACCGGCTTGTCCTTGATGGCGAAACGCGAAAAGCCTTCTGCCTGGATGGCCGTACGGTGCACGAAACCCGTGAGGTCGTGGGGCGCGAACCAGCGCGCGCTGCGGAGGTTGTTGTAGTTCGAATCTGGCATGTCTTTCGAAGCTCCTTGGCTTGGTATATGTCTTCGGGTCTTGGGGCGGGTTACGCGGCGGAAGTGCCGCCGTCGAACGCCATGCTGGTTCCGGTTGCGAAGGTGCCGTCAACGGCCAGGAAGTAAATGGCCGCGGCCACCTCATCCGGGTCGGCGAGCCGGCCCAGTGGCACGGTGCTTTCCTTCTGCTGCAGGGCAAGGACGGGGTCCGGTTCCGATTCAAGGCCTGCCCGCAGCATGGGCGTGTCAATCGGCCCCGGGCAGACGACGTTGACGCGGACATCAGGGGCCAGTTCCAGGGCCAACGCCTTCGTCAGTCCCACGACTCCGGCCTTTGCGGCGCAATAGTGGGCCAATCCGGGGACTCCCATCACTGCGAGGTCCGAGGCAACGTTGACAATCGCTCCTCCACCGGCGCCGCGCATGTGGAGGCCCGCTTCCCGGGAAACGTAGAAAGTGCCGGACAGGTTGGTTTCCAGGACCTCATGCCACCGGTGTTCGTCCAGGTCCTCAAGGGGCGCGTATCCGGCAACCCCTGCAGCGTTGACCGCCACATCGAGTCCGCCAAGTGAATGGATTGCTCCACGGACCCCGTTCCTGGCTGATTCAGCGTTTGCGACATCGGTCGCCACGGTGCGCACTCCCCCACCGATCTCCTGCGCGACTCGCTGCAGTTCACCTGACCGCCGGCCCAGCAGTGCTACCCGGGCTCCCCGTTGGGCAAAAAGTTTGGCGGTAGCTTCCCCGACTCCGGACGTGGCACCGGTGATGAGGACCCTCAACGGTTCCGTTCCAAGTTGCTCATTGCGGTCCGTCATCGTCGACAGAACTCCTTAGGGTTGGCGTGATCTAGGCTGTGTTCCACTAAATCAGTGCCGGGATCCCGCTGGATGTCTCACATTGAGACACAGAGCACGCCCTCCGCGTTCATATGCTGGTCGACAGATGCCGCCCCTTCGCGCGGCACCATTTCCCAAAAAACCATTTGCTAGACGGAGGAGTTCCCTTGAAAGACCAGAAACGCATCGGCGTAGGCCTGATCTCGGTAGGGTGGATGGGGCGGTTGCATTCACGTGCCTACATGGCCACCAAGCAGTTTTTCCCGGAACTGCCACGTCATCCCGAACTGGTGATTGCCGCTGACCCGGACGACGCCGGACGACACCACGCCGAAGACGCGCTTGGCTATGCCGAGACCGCCACTGACTACCGCAAGGTCCTGGAGAACCCGGATGTGGACGTGGTCTCCATCTGTTCCCCGAACTTCCTGCACCATGAGATCGCTTTGGCCACGATCGAGGCGGGAAAGCACTTCTGGATCGAGAAGCCCATGGGCCGTAGCGCAAGGGAATCCCGGGAGATCGCCCAAGGCGCCGAGGCCGCCGGCCTCATCACCTCGGTGGGCTTCAACTACCGTCATGCTCCCGCGATCGCAGAGGCCCGCCGCCTCATCCGCTCGGGCACCCTTGGCCGTATCACGAACGTCCAGATTCGTTTGCTTACGAGCTACGCTTCGGACCCGAACCAGGTATTCACGTGGCGCTACGAGCAGGCACGTGCAGGCTCCGGCGTCCTCGGCGACATCTTGAGCCACGGGTTTGACCTTGCCCAATTCCTGGTCGGCCGCATCGCCTCGATCAACGCCGTCACGGAGACCTTCATCAAGGAACGTCCCCTGCCGGCTGGTACATCCTCGAATTCGTTCAACACCGGTGAGGCCTCGGATGTCACCCGTGAAGTGGAGAATGAGGACTACACCGCCATGCTCGCCCGTTTCGAAGACGGCGCGATCGGCATGTTCGAGACGACCCGAGTGGCGATCGGCCCGCACGCCGAGTACATCGTGGAGGTCTACGGCACCGAAGGATCCCTCCGCTGGAACTTCGAACGCATGAACCAGCTGGAAGTCGCCACGGACCGCAGCGGCTACCGCACCATCATGACCCCGCCGTCCTTCGGTGAGTTCGGCCGTTTCCAGCCCAACGCGGGACCCGGTATCGGCTTCAACGACCTCAAGACGATCGAAGCAGCACTGTTCCTGCGCTCCGTCGCCGAAGGCAATCAGCTCGGCCCGTCGGTGGCTGATGGCTGGTCAGCATCCGAGCTGGTTGACGCGTCGCTGCGCAGCGCTGCGTCCGGCGCCTGGATTGACGTTCCCGAGGTCTCCGGCAACACCACGTACCAGGCATAGCGCTGCCACCACAGAAATGAGAGGCCGGATCAAAAATGATCCGGCCTCTCATTTTGCTGCGGTTTCTTATTTCGCGAAGCGGAACAGCTTCTTGTTGGCGAACTCCAGCATGCCCACCTTGCCCAGTTCCCGGCCGTAACCTGACTTCTTGACGCCGCCGAACGGTACGTCGGCGCCGCTGAGGTCGTAGGCACCCACGAAGACCATGCCGACATCGAGCTGGTTGCCGACCCGCTCGGCGCGCTCGAGGTCCTCACAGATCACCACAGAGCCAAGTCCGTACGGGGAGGAGTTGGCGAGCTTGATCGCTTCCTCGTCATTGCCAACCTTGTACAACTGCGCCACCGGGCCGAAAAGCTCCTCGCTGTAGACATCCATTGAGGGTGTGATGTTGGTGATGACCGTCGGCGTGAAGACGTTGCCCTGGGGTTCGTTGTTGCCGACCAGGATTTCGGCGCCCTGATCGAGGGCGCCCTGTACCTGCCGGGTAAGGAACTTGGTGGCAGCGTCCGAGGAGAGCGGCCCAAAGTCCCCGTTTTCGTACGATTGTCCGGCGATCGCAGCCTTGAACTTCTCGGAGAATTCGTCGAAGTACTTGTCCATGACGACGATTCTCTTGGAACCGTTGCAGGACTGTCCGGTGTTGCCCATCCGGCCCATGATGGCTTTCTTTACGGCAAGGTCGATGTCGTTGGTGTCGAGCACCAGGAATACGTCCGCGCCGCCGAGCTCCAGGACGCATTTCTTCAGTGCGCGCCCGGCCTGCTCAGCAACAATCGCACCAACCTGCTCCGAGCCCGTCAGCGATACCCCCTGCACACGGTCGTCGGCGATGATGTCTGAGATCTGCTTGTGCGTGGCGAAAAGGTTGACGTACGCGCCTTCGGGGAAGCCTGCGTCGCGGAAGAGTTCCGCCAGGGCCAGCGCAGATTCGGGGCACTGGCTGGCGTGACGCACAATGACTGTGTTGCCCAGGATGATATTGGGGATAGCGAAGCGGGCGACCTGGTAGTAGGGATAGTTCCACGGCATGATGCCCAGGATCACTCCGAGGCCCTGATACCGGAAGAAACTCCGCAGTCCGTCTGCTACTTCGAGTTCCTCATCGGCGAGCCACTCTTCGGCGTTCTCGGCGAAGGCCGTGGCAATGGCCGCTGAAAACTCGGCTTCCCCGACGGCCTGCTGCAGCGGTTTGCCCATTTCGCGGTTGATGATGGCTCCGAGCGTGTCCTTGCGCTCGACGAACAGATCAGCCAAGCGTTTGGCCAAGGCTGCACGCTCCGCGACGGTAGTGGTTCGCGACCACTCCTGGTACGTCTTCTGGGCTGCGCTGAGACCGGCTTCGATCTCTGCATCAGTGGCCGCAGGGTACTCTGCGTGGGTGGTACCCGTGGCCGGGTCAATAACAGCGAATGCACCCATGGTGAATGCTCCTTTTCGAGGGATGTTGTATCCAAACAGGTCGGGCGGGACCGCCCTCTAAGACGATCCCGCCCGGTAACGCCTAGTTGGCGTCGGGTACGGTGGTAGCCGCGTAGTAGCGCTGGCGTGCACGGCCTTCGAGGTGCTTGGCTGTACCTTCCTGGCTGCCCGTGCGCTCGGAGGTCATCGGAACTCCGACGTCCCAGAAGGAGCCGTTTCCGGACAGGTACCGCCACGGTTCCACATGGGCGACGATGACGGCGGGACCTTCGACCTCGCGTGCTTCGCTCAGCGCCGCGGTGAACTCCTCGACGGTCGTCGTGGACCAGGCGGCACAACCCATGCTTGCGGCGTTGGCAGCGATATCGAACTCGAGAACCGCCCCGTCCAGGCGACCTGACTCCTTGCCGCGTTCCTTGTATTGGGTACCGAATTCACGGCCCGGGCCGCCCTTGGCCACCTGGAGCGGCCAGATGCATTGGTGTCCGCGGTTGTCGATCACGATGGTGATGATCTTTTTGCGTTCCTGGACCGCTGTCACCAGTTCGGTGGGCTGCATGAGGTAGGTGCCGTCACCGATCAGCACGAACACGTCACCCGGCGCGTCGGGACGGGCCAAACGGTAGCCGAGGCCGGCAGGGATCTCGTGGCCCATGCAGGAGTTGGCGTATTCGAAGTGGATTTCCGTGCCGTTGGATGGATCCCACGCTTTGTGGATGCCTTCCACGGTGCCACCGGAACCCAGAACCAGGGCGTCCTGGCTGTTCGTTTCCTTGTTGAGGATCTCGATGACCTGCGCCTGGCTCATGATTTCGCCGGGGAAGGCCTGGAGGTCATGCTCGCGTACTTCTGCGGTGGCCTTCCGGGCGTCCGCGATGTCGTTGCGGAAGTCCTCGGACGTGCTGTAGCCATCCGCCGCGAGGCGCTCACGCAGTGCAGCCAGGTTCAGCTTCGCGTCACCGATCACCGGGAAGGAACCCATCTTGTGCGCGTCGAAGGCGCCGACGTTGAGGTGCACGAACTTGACGTCCGGGTTCTGGAACAGTGAGTGCGAGGCCGTGATGAAGTCCTGCAGCCGTGAACCCACGGTGATCACGCAATCGGCGCCGCCGGCGATTTCGTTGGAGCCGACCGTTCCGGTGACACCGAGGCCACCCAGGTTCAATTCACTGTTCGGGCCGCTGGCTTTGCCGGAAAACGTTTCCGAGACAGGGATGCCGAATTCGCCACTGAAGCGCGCCAGTTCCTCCTGCGCCTTGGAGTAGCGGACTCCGCCGCCGGCGATCAGCAGCGGGCGCTTGGCGTTGCGGATGATTTCAGCCGCGTCACGGATCTCGTCTTCCACCGCCGGACGGCGGCGGATGTGCCAGACACGCGGGGTGAAGAACGACTCCGGGAAATCGAACTCCGCGCCCTGGATGTCCTGCGGCAGGCAGACCACCACGGCTCCGGTTTCCACGGGGTCGGTGAGGACGCGCATGGCTTCGGGGAGGGTGGAGAGCAGCTGGGCCGGGTGGGTGATGCGGTCGAAGTAGCGGCTCACCGGGCGGAAGCAGTCGTTGGCGGAGACATCGCGTTCGACCGGGTGTTCGATCTGCTGCAGGACAGGGTCGCCGAAGCGGTTGTTGATGATGTCTGCCGGGAACAGGAGGACCGGCAGGCGGTTGGTGGTGGCCGTTGCCGCACCGGTAACCATGTTGGTGGATCCCGGGCCGGCGGAGGCCGTGCAGGCGAGGGTGGCTGCACGGTTGGAAGCCTTAGCGAAACCGATGGCTGCGTGGACCATCGATTGTTCGTTCTTGCCTTGGTAGTGGGGGAAGTCCACGCCGTATTCGTCGATGCCTTGGGCCAGGCCGACGGAGTTTCCGTGGCCGAAGATGCCGTACATGCCGGCAACCAGGCGCCTCTTCTCGCCGTCCAGTTCGCTGTACTGGACCTGGAGGTATTCAACGATTGCTTGTGCGACTGTGCGGCGACGGACGGCTGTTTTATCGGCTGCGATATTGACGTCGGTGCCGATATCAGCAGCGGCTGTGCTAGTCATGCTTTCTCCTAAATTCGTAGGTGCGTCGGCATTTGCAAACCGATTCGCCCGAACATCAGGTTTTCACCGTGGAGGACCAAAGTTGTGTCCCAGTTTGATACGCGGCCCACCGGCCCCGGCACAAAAACAGGGCACAAGAAAAACAGCAGCCGACGGCGGCACATGAGTACCGCCGTCGGCTGCTGTTTTTGCTGGCTCTCAGTCGAATCGGTAAGGTTCCTGCGGACCTACTGAAGGCAGCGGCCGGGGCCGCTCGCAGGTGCTCTCGATCTCGATATGGCGTCCCTGCTCGGAGGATGCTTCAAAGGCGAGCAGGACCTCCAGCACGTGGTAGGCGAATTCCGCGCCGGTGCGGGGTTCCAGGCCCTTGCGGATGGCGTACCCGAATTCGGCCAGGCCGATGCCGCGGTACGCGTCGTCGCGGTGGGTGATGGGCGTTTCCCGCCAGTCGCCACCGCCCGGAGGGGTCATGTCCAGGGACAGGTCACGGGGCTCACCGCGCCGAAGCACCGGCGCGCCGGAGAAATGGTCCGGGTTGGGTGCTGCCAGGGAGCCGCCCGTGCCGTAAATCTCCAAGTGCGGCAGGTTGTGGTTCCAAATGTCCCAGCTGACGATCACCGTGGCCGCGGCGCCGGACTCGAAATCGATCGTGCCCGTAACGTGAGTAGGGGTCTGGATATGGATCACTTCCCCTTCCTTGCCGGGGCGTGGACGCGTCTCCGACGAGCGGGGCGCCGTCGCGGAAACCCGCCTCACCGGACCAAAGAAGTTCACCAGGTTGGTGATGAGGTAAGGCCCGATGTCCAGCATGGGCCCGGCGCCGGGGCTGTAGAACGGGTCCACGTTGGGGTGCCAGTGCTCGTAGCCGCGGCACGCGAAGGAGGCAAAGGCGGCCACGGGCTTGCCGATCCACCCGTCGTCAATGAGTTTGCGGCTGGTCTGCATGCCCGACCCCAGGAAAGTGGTGGGGGCGGAGCCTACTTTGACGCCGGCTTGCCGCGCCGCGTCGAGGATTTCCCTGGCTTCCTCCAGCGAGGTCGCAAAAGGCTTCTCGGAGAGGACGTGCTTGCCGGCGGCGATGGCCTTGAGCGTGACCGGTGCGTGGAGCTTGGGCGGAGTGAGGTTGAGGACCAGCTCCACTTCCTCGTCGGCCAGCAGCTCATCCGGTGTGAGGGCTTTGGGAACCGAGTACTCTGCCGCCCGCGCCTTCACGGCATCCGCGTTCACGTCCGCCAGTGCCACGATCTTCACATCGGGGTGGACGCCGATCTTGTCCAGGTATTGGTTCAGAACGTTTCCGACGCCGATGATCCCGACTCGAATGGGTTCCATGTCTATCTCCGTTATTGATTGTTGGAACACTCCGGGGCGAGGAATATACCGCGCCCCGGAGGTGATTGCCATGTTCTTGCTCTAGCTGGCCAGACGCTCCTGGCGGTTCTTGAATGTGGCCTCTTCGTCCAGCACTCCGTTGGTGAAGACCACGCCGTAGTCCGTCAGTGCGGCGTCGGGGCTGACCCTGGATTCGCGGACGTCGTCCAGGACCGCAAGGAGGTCCCGCTCGAGGGGGTCACCGTATCCTCCACCGCCCGGGGTGATGGACACGACCTTCTCCCCGAACTGCAGGTCGTAGCGGCCGACCACGGGAATTTCGCGGCGTTCTCCGGTCCGGAGGTCCTCGACCCAGGTGGCCGGGGCTTTGCCGTCGTGCCCGCCGCGGACACCCTTGGGCGGGTTGAGGTTGCCTTCAATGCCGTAGGTGAGGGTGACGCTTTCCCCTCGGGGTTCCATGGTGACCCGGGTGGCGAGTCCACCGCGCTGCCGGCCCGCTCCGCCGGAGTCGGCGACGAGGGTGCGTTCGTGGATCAGGATCGGGTAGCGCTGTTCATCCACCTCTGCGCTGTCGTGGTAGAGCAGGGAGCCGCAAACAGGACGCTGGTAGGTCGGCCACCCGTCGACGTAGGGGGTTGCCGGGCCGCCGACGCCGCCCACCAGGATCTGGTTGACGTAGGGGTTGCCGTTGCGTTCGTCGATGCCGGAGATGACCGATTTCGCCGGTGCCTGGCCGGCCGCGCCTTCGGCCGTCCCGTAACCGTCGTCGATCTGTGAGAAGGCGGCCTGCACGATGTTCACCACGCGGTCGGCGAGGTTTGTGGTTCCGGACGAGCAGGAGTAGGGGTGCTTGGGTACGCCGACGGCGCAGCCGTCACGCAGCAAGACGTCGACGCGTCGGAAGGTTCCCGCGTTGCTTGGCAGGTTCTCCGGGATGCCCGAGAGGATACCGGCCAAAGCGGCACCTGTGGCCGTTGCCTTCGTGAGGTTCAGGCCGTTGGGCAGATTGTCCGGGTTCTCCCGCAGGTCGATGACGATTTTGCCCTGCTTGGGCTTCACTTCGAGGGTCGCCTGCAGGTGCACGCCGTCCGGGCCGGTGCCGGGGAAAGGATCGTGCGTGGATGTGCCGTGCAGGACATACTCGGGGAGTTTTTCGATGGCGCTTGCTGTGAGGCGTTCCGAGTAATCGAACCAGGCGTCCACGAAGTCCACCAGGTCTTCAACCCCGAACTTTTCGGCGAGTTCGTGGATGCGGCGCTCAGCGATGCGGGAAGCACCCACGGAGGCAAGGTAGTCGCCGTACCACTGGTCCGGGACGCGGATGCGGGAGCGGCACATGCGGATGATGTCGTCGATGTCGGTGTAGTCGCGCTGGATCCGCACACAGGGGAAGATCAGGGCGCCTTCTTCGTACACGTCCCGGGCGGTGGCGAAGAACGTGGTGGGCAGGGAGTTGCCGCAGTCTGCCTGGTGGGCCTTGGTCACGGCGGTGAAAAGGTGGCGTCCTTGGATGAAGATCGGCACCAGGATGACGTGGTCCGCCGCATGGGAGTTGCCCATGTACGGGTCGTTGTGGAGGAAGGCGTCGCCTTCACGGATGTCATCGTGCAGTTCCACCATGTCTTCGCCGAGCGGCCCGGCGCCGAAGACGTGCACGGGGACACCTTCCGCCGCCGCGAGCAACTGGTTGTCCGCTGTCAGGACGGCGCAGGAGAAGTCCCGGGCTGTGTTGATGACGGACGAGCGTGCCGAGCGGAGCAGGCCGCTGGTCATTTCACGGACGATGCCGTCGAATGCATTGGCAAGTACCGAGAGTTTTACGGGATCGAATTCGCGCGTCACGGTTATGCCTCCTTACGCGTGAGGTAGATGTTGGATCGTTCATCGAGCGTGGCGTTCCACTCCGGCGGCACGACGATGGTGGTGGTGGGCTGGTCAATGACGGCCGGTCCGAGGACCTTGTCACGCGGAGCGAGCGTGACTCCGCGGTACCGCTGGGTGCTGAAGCTCTCGCCGCCGAAGACGATGTCGTCGATTCGGTGGACCTCGCTGCTGCGGGTGGGTCCGCTTTCGGACTTGGTGTGCTCGGGCCGCGGGATTTCCACCCGGACGCCCCAGGTGATGATCTCCACCCGGCTGTCCGGGTCGTGGGTGCCGTTCCGGCGGTCGTGTTCCTCGTGGAAAGCCCGTTCAATGATTCCGGCGGCATCGCCGGAGGTGTCGGGCGCGGCATCCAGGTACACCTTCAGGTCCCAGGCCTGGCCCGGGTAGCGGGCGTCGACGAAGTAGGTGACGTTGGGTTCATCTCCCACGCCATCGAAACGCTTCACGAAGAGCTCTGCCTTGGCGGTGAGCTCCTCGACAGCGCGGGAGGCCGAACCGGCGTCGAAACTGCGGGTGTCGTTATGCAGCGGCGAGAGGAACTCGGTGGCGATGGGTGCACGATGGGCGCCGTAGGCGGCCAGGACACCCGCGGTGGCCGGGATGAGGATGGTGTCGGCTTCAAGGAGGACACCGATCGCCGCGGCGACCATCGCGCCTGCGCCGCCGCCGGCAACGATGAGGGCACCGCGGGGGTCGACGCCCTGCTCGAGTGCCGCCTGTCGGATGGCCGTGGCCATGTGGTTGGCGGAGACGTCCAGGATGGCTTGTGCTGCCTGCAGGGTGTCCATCTTCAGCGGCCCGGCGATACGGGTGTCGATGGCCTGTACTGCGGCCTGGCGGTCCAGGGTGAACCCGCCTTCGAAGCCCTCCGTGTCGAGGTACCCGAGTGCCACGCAGGCATCGGTGACGGTGGGCTCTTCGCCGCCGCGGCCGTAGGCTGCCGGGCCGGGGGTGCTGCGCGCACTCTGCGGACCGACGCGGAGCAGGCCTCCGCCGTCGATCCAGGCAATGCTGCCGCCGCCGGCGCCGATGCTGGACACCGCCACGGAGGACAGACCGGTGAGGTGCCCCACGAATGGCTCGCCCAGCCATGCTTCGCGGGTGTGGCGGACAACGCCTTCTTCAACGAGCGACACATCAAAGGTAGTCCCGCCCATATCGCATACAACAACCGTGTCGCGGTCCGGGGCGGCCGCCGCGCCGACCAGCGGCGCCATCGACGGGCCGGAGTTCAGCAGCAGCACGGGGCGGTCCAGGACGTCCGCGACGTCGAGAACGGCACCTTCGGAGGTGACCACCAGGAGGTCGCCGGCGAAACCATACGCCTGAAGGTCGGAGCGGAGCTTGCCCAGGTGGTCTGCCATCAGCGGCTTCAGGGAAGCGTCGATTGAGGCCGCAGAGGAGCGGCGGTATTCGCGGATGGTGGGGTTGGCTTCCTTGGAGAGCGTGTAGGGAACGCCGGGAAGGATTTCCTTGATGAGTTCGGCAACCCGCTTCTCGTGGGCGTCGTTGATGATCGACCAGAGGAATGAGACTGCAACGGCCTCGATCCCCTGCTCCTTGAAGGAGCCGAGGACTTCCCGGACCTGTTCTTCGTCCAGCGGTACCAGGACGTCGCCTTCGGCAGAGATGCGTTCGGTGATCTCGAAGGTCAGCTGGCGGGGAATGTAGGGCGGCGGGTAGGCGGCCTTGGAGTCGAAGGCGTCCCTGCGCCCGCCTTCGCGCAGCAGCAAGGTGTCGGCGAAGCCGTCCGTGGTCAGCAGCGCGGTTTTGGCGACCTTGCCGGTGAGGACCGCGTTGGTGGCGTGCGTGGTGCCGTAGACAATGACATCGGCGTTGCGCAATACCTCGTCTCCGCTCCAACCGACGGACTCGGCCGCACGGCGGACAGAGGCTTCAAAGCCGGTGAATACGCGGTCATAGGTGGTCAGTGCTTTGCCGACCGCCATGTCGCCGCTGTTGGAACCGACCACGACGTCGGTGAACGTACCGCCGGTGTCGACGGCAATGCGGTACCTGGCCTCACCTGGTTGTGTTTGTACTTCACTCATAGGTCTTCATTACTTTCTTAGGGCTTGCAGGGAATTAGAGCTGGGGTTTGCCGACGCGGTTGCGGAGCACCCCGACCTTTTCGATCTCGATCTCCACGGTGTCTCCAGGCTCAAGCCAGACAGGCGGAGTCCGCTTGGCGCCGATGCCCTGTGGAGTACCTGTGGCAATGACGTCACCCGGCTCGAGGGTGAGGAAACTTGAGAGGTAGGACACGATCCGGGCGATGGGGAAGATCTGGTAGCGGGTGTTGGAACGCTGAACTTCGATGCCGTTCACGCGGGTGGCCAGTTCCAGGGCTTGCGGATCACCCACCTCATCGAGGGTGACCAATGCAGGGCCCCAGGGGGTTGAGCCGTCGACGGCTTTGCCGGCCAGCCACTGGGTGCCGCGGTATTGTAGGTCGCGTGCCGTGACGTCGTTCAGCGGTGCGAGCGCTGCCACGTAGTCCAGCGCTTCTTCCTCGGTCACCTCGCTGGCCCGACGTCCGATGACCACTGCCAGCTCACCCTCGAAATCAAGGTTTTCACTGACCTTGGCGCCCCCGATCTCGTCGTCAGGGCCAACCATGGTGGAGGCGAACTTCGCAAAGACGTCGGGGTACTCCGGGAAAGCCCGTCCGGTTTCGGCTACGTGGTCCTTGTAGTTCAGCCCGACGCAAAGCACCTTTGAGGGATCCGACACCGGTGCGGTGAGGCGCACGCCGTCCCGTGAACCCACACGGGCGACCGGGTCCTGGCTGACCAAAGCCCCGATCTCGGCCGAAATTTCCCCAAGCCGGTCACCGTACAGCTCCAGGAACTCACGGACGGAGGTTGTGGCGCCCTGAACAGCATGGCGGCAACCCTGCAGGAGCAGCTCCAGATCGTAGACAGCATCGTCAACCAGGACTCCACCGCGAACTCCGGATTCGTGTTGGTAGGAAACGATCTTCATGCTTATTTGCCGCCTTCCGTTGCCGGAACGCGTGCGGCGACTTCCAACACGGCATCCGCGAGCCGGTCAGCGATGTCGCCGACCACCTTCTCGTCCATCGGTGTGGACAGGGACAGCAGGTTGGCGGGAGAACCGAGAAGTCCCCGTTCGTAGGAGGCCCACCACAGTTGGTGCTGGGTTCGCTCGTCCACTTTCCCGGCTCCGGCAGGAACGGCGCGCAGCAGCGAGCCGCGGCCGCGGATCTCCCAGCCCGTATCTGCGATCCTGGCGTTCACGGTGTCCCGCGCGGAATCGCCCAAGTGGTTGAGCCGTTTGACTTCCTCCTGCGTGTACAAGCGCAACGACACCGCCCCGGCGGCCATGCTGACAGGGTTGCCGGAGAAAGTGCCGCCGTGAGGCAGGCTGCCCGGACGGGTCGGGTCCACTTCGGCCATGAGTTCGGCCTTGCCGCAGACGGCGCCAACGGGGAATCCGCCGCCGATGAGTTTGCCGGTCGTCAGCAGGTCGGCCGAAACGCCATATTCCCCACTGAACCCGTTGAATCCGAGGCGCAGGCTGATGACCTCGTCGATGATCAGGACAATGCCGTACCGGGTCGCGAGTTCCCGCGCGGTCCTGACGAACTCGTCGGAGATCGTGAGCAGGCCGGCGCGGTTGGGCAGCAGGTCGAGGATGATGGCGGCGTACTGGTCGGGGGCGGCTTCCACCGCCTGGCGCAAGACCTCTACGTCGTTCAGCGGTACCGCAGTGACGTCGTCGATAACACCTTGGGTCACGCCGCGCTGGTAGGAGGGGCCGCCAGGGACGAGGGCCACTTCGGACGTGCCATGGTAGCCGCCCTTGGTGACGATGACGCGTTCGCGACCCGTGCTTGCCCGGGCGACGCGGATCGCGGACATGACGGCTTCGGTGCCGGAATTAGTGAAACGGACCTGGTCAAGGTCGGGGAGGCGGGACAGCAGGAGATCAGCGAGTTCCCACTCGTAGAGGTTCGGGATGCCCCAGCTGGCTCCGGTGGTGAGGGCCTTGGTTGCGGCCTCCGCGATTTCCGGGTGGGCGTTGCCGTGGATCAGGGACGTGAAGTTGTTGTTGGCGTCGATCAGTTCGCGGCCGCGATCATCCCAGACACGGTACCCTTCGCCCTTGATGGCGTAGGGGCTCGGAGCCCCGGTGTAATACGTTGAGCGCCCGTAGCCGCCAGGCAGCAGCGGGAAGCCGCGCGGCCCGCGGCGCAGGTGGGGATCTTCCGCGGGGTTAATGTCCGTGACGTTGTCCAGATGGTTGGTTGTTCCCAATTTCGAGTTCTCCAGTCTATTCAGTTCACAAGGTCGATCAGTGGCTGCCCGGTCAATGCGAGGCGGACCCGTTCGACGGCGCCGTCCTGCAGCGCACCGGTGGACCGGTTGGAGCGCCAGGCGATGTGCGGGGTGAGGATGGTGTTGGGGGCGGAACGAAGCGGGTGCTCCGGGCTGAGGGGTTCTTGGGCGAAGGTGTCGATGCCGGCTCCGGCGATGTGTCCGGAGGTCAGTGCCGAAGCGAGGGCGGCTTCATCGATGAGCCCACCGCGGGAGACGTTGACGACTACCGCGCCCTTGCGCATCCGTGCCAGGACGTCCCCGGAGATGAGGTTGGCGGTGTCCTGGCTCAGCGGCAGGTGCAGCGAGACGACGTCGGAGTTTTCCAAGATGTCTTCCATCCCGGCCAGCTCCACGAAGCTTTCGGTGACGAAGGGGTCGTAGGCGCGCACGCGGGCGCCGACAGCCGAATACATCCGGGCAACGTGCTGGCCGATGCGTCCCATGCCCAGCACGCCGACTTCCAGCTCGGAGAGAACCGGCGTGTCATAGCCGATGGTGCCGGCCCATCCCAGGTCACCGATCGAAGCGTTGCCTGCGGGCAGGCGACGGGCCAGGGCCAGGCCCATGGCAAAGGCGTGGGAGGCAACTTCCTCCGATGCCGTTCCCGGAACGATTGACACCGGGATGCCGGCTTCCGTGGCCGCGGCAACGTCGATGTTGTCGTAGCCGATTCCGTACCTGATAACCGCGCGGCATTTGGACATCACCGGGAAGTCCGAGGCCGTGAGTTTGGCGTAGGGGGTGATCATCACAATGTCGGCTTCAGGAAGCGCTTCACGGAAGGCATCGGTGTCTGCCGCGGGGTTGAGTGTGTAACCGAATTCCTCCGCGAGGGCGTGCTCGCGGTTCAGGTTCGGGAAATGGTGAGGGGCCACCAGTATGGTTCCCTGGGCATCGCGGGTCATAGTCTGTCGTCCTGTTCGTCTCGTACCCTCATTCGCTGCCGAACACTCCATGGGACGGGTGCCGGCGTCGGGTGTTTCAAGTACAACGCGATATCCGGGTGTCCATCCGTGCCAGATCGGGACACCCGGTGGGACACTGTCCCACCGGCAGCGCCCGCACCGGGCAGGCATCGGACACGGAGGAGCCGGCCACCAAAACGATGGCCGGCTCTGTCATTCCATGCAGTTATTTCCGGTGCTCCGGATCAGAGATCGAAGCCGCGGCTGCGGAAATAGTCCATCCGTCGGTACAGGGTGGAGCGCCCGATCTGCAGGGTCTCCGCCGCCAGGCTGCGGTTTCCCTCCGCCTCCTGCAATGCCGTCCGCAGCTCGCTTAGCTCTGCGTCCTCCAGCCGGGAAAGCCTGCCCTTTGTCAGGACGCGGTGGAATCCCTGCGGCAGATCGTCCACTGTGACTTCGGCGCCTTCTGATCGTTCCACCGCGTTGGACACGACGGCCCGGAGCTGGTCAATGTTCCTTGGCCAGTCAGCGTGGGTAAGCGTCGTGATAAGCCTCCGTGACAGCCTGCGCTCCCCCAATTCCGCCGCGATGGCCTGGGCGAGCTGGGGAATGTCTTCCCTTCGGTTGCGCAAGGGCGCCACCGAGATCTCAAGGACGTCGAAGGCTTCTGAGAGCTGCAGTGTGGCGTCAGTAGGGCGGGTGATGGTGAAAATCAGTTTGGTGGCCCGGTTACCGCGCAGGCTGTGGGCGATTTCGCCGGCTTCGTGCTGGGAAAGTTCGTCAGCGTGTTCGATGATCAACGTCGCTGGTAGTTCTGTGGCCACCTGGTGAAGCACATCCATGAATTGCGGGCCCCGGAGGGCGCCGCTGCGTGCATCCACCAGCAATTGGCCTCCGCGCAATGATGCGATGGCGCTGGCCAGGCGGAGTTTTCCGCTGCCCGACTCGCCGATCATCACCACGGACCTGTCCTGGTCCACAGCCTTCCGGACCAGGTTCAGCGTGCGCTTGAATTCCGTGCTTGTGCCATCCACATGCTTCATCAGGCGCTCAATGGTCCCTTGCGGGGGCGATTCGAGCCTTGTGGCGACACTTGCCGCGGCTTCAGCATGCTCCTTGGCAGGGGCATGGGGCCGCACCACAACAATTGCCCCGACGTTCGCGGCCGACAATGTCACAGGCGAAATTTCCAAGGTGGACAGCCCCGGACCCTGCAGCATGACTTCACAGGTCATATCGCAGCCCGAGGACATCACCGCTTTGGCGTAACCGGAGACAATCGAAAAATCGCTGTCCACCAGCATGGCCGTGGCCGAGGCATTCTGGAGCGAGTTCTTCCCGTCAACCGCGATCACTGCCCGGTTGCCCCTTCGCCGGGAAATTCTTAGGTACTCAGTGAGCAGGGCCCGTTCCTTCGAAGAAGTCCGTACCTCGATGTCCCGCTCGATCCGCGAAGCGACGCCCTCGAGCATCAGCAACGTCGAAGACGGCTCCAGGGCGGGGACACGGTTGGCCGGGAGCGTCAGACCGATCACAGCCCGTACCCGGTTATGGAACGGATCCCGCACGAGGGAGGCAAAACACCAGTTGCCCCGCATGTCCTCACGGAAGTGCTCCTCAGGGGCCAGCCACACACCGCGCCCCTCCTCCAGTGCCAGGCCTTCTCCGTTGCTGCCGCAGCTCTCCTCCAGCAGCGAGTATCCGGCGGGGAAACCGTCGTCGCGGAGGAAACTGGCCTTGACAAGCACCCCGTTTGGAGAAGTCAGGCTGACATATCCGCCTAAGTCAGCAGCCACCTCATCCAGCTTCTGTAGATGCGGACCGGCTGCTGCCATGGTGAATTCATCAATGCGACCTTCATCAAAGAAGCCCCGATCGGCCACCGCGTCGACGCCGGCGGCGCGGCTCCGGTACCAGGAACGGGCCACGATCGGCCGGATACCGCTGAGGTCCGCATTTGGTTGCGTCAGGAAAAGTTCGCGCACCCGGTCGATCTGCCGCAACGCCGCAGATGGCCATGGGGACAATACTTCGACAGTAGCCATCTCAAGATCTTTCTGGAGAATCTGATACGAGCCAGACGACGACATCGCCTCCGGCACCATAGACATCGCGGCCTGATCCAGAACCGCTTCCGTGACCACGTCCGCCGCCTCCTGTGTCTAAAACTTGGAGAAGCGCTCAATGCGGGCGCTTCATTGACCCCACTTCCAGAGTAGGCTAACTAATGGTCGTTAGCCAAGAGTTTTTTGGTAGTTACTTCTTTGTTAGGGTCAAGTTATGAGCGGTAGGTCATACGAGGCTGCGCGCGACGCCTTCGCCCACCAACTTCAGGAGTGGGACTGGGCAGGCCAAGGGGCCTCGCGGCGGCACATCCTTGAAGCCTTTCTTGAGTTGGCAATCGCGAACGGCTTCAGCTCGGTCTCGATGCGAACGATCGCAAACGCCGTCAACATCAAGCCCCCCAGCCTTTACTCGCACTTCCCGAACGGGAGGGACGAAATCGTGGCCGAATCGCTCCGCTGGCACTTCCACCGCTTTGGCATGGCCCTATTGGAAGCGGTGGATCCTGCAACCTCTGCCGAGACTTTCTGGGATGCCATGGTCAGGCTTCACTTCACCCGCCAGGTGAAGCTTCCGGAAAGCAACCTCTGGGACTTGCTGGTCGCCACCGACAGGATGGCCCACGTCCTCCCGCCAGCCCTGCGCGATCAGGTCAATGACTGGGTAAGCCTCCACCAGAATATGTACGTGGCGGCCGCGACTGACATGGGCTACACACAAGCCGAGGAGCGGGTCAAAGTCGTCATGACCCTTCTGGAAGGAGCCACCAGATGGGCATCACCGGATTGCAATGACGACGAAATGGAAGCATTGACCAGCCGCGCCGTCACGCTTTCCCAGGTCGTTCTCGCGGCTCAATTTTAGTTCGAGCGTTTGGCGGGCCCAAGGCGATGAGGCGGGGCCGGAGCGGGGCCGGCACGAGGCCTAGGGTGCGGCAGGAATTTCAATCATCGCGAGGTTCCACTGGTCCGACGTTGGGGAAGTGTCATTGATCGTCACGGGCGTGCCGCTCGTCGGCGTGGTGGAGTCCTGTCGTTGGACCCAGTAAGTGTCTCCCGCTGGCGCCAGGTACTGGTCGGCGAGGGTCTGGTTCGGTCCTAGCGTCCGGGAAATGGCGTTCGACCAGTCCGTGCCGACACCCCACACCCAGGAGCCCGCCCTCGTGGTGGTGAGGGTGGCAGTCGGGGCGCCGGAGGAGGCGTTCGCGCCCAGTGTCGCACCTGCCGTGGTGTCCGCCCCGCGGAAGGCGACAACCGTCATGGCGGCCTGCCAGCTGCCCGAGGCTTGCGTGGCGGTGACGGTCGCGTTCGACAGCGGTCCGGGTGCGACTGCTTGCCAGATCTCCGCGGTGCCCGGCTGGGTGTTGGATCTTTGTCGGAGTGTCCACGTGAGTCCGGCGCCGGTAACGCCGGCGATCCGTGCCGAGTTCGCGGAGTTCGGTCCGTCCGAACTGATGAAGGCAAGGAGGAGTTCGTTGGTGCCCGTGGTTGTCACACCGGGGGCACTGATCGTCGTCGCGCCGGTTCCTTGGTGGATGGAGACGATCTTGTCGATCGTGATCCCTGTGGGCGCTGCGATGGCTTGCGCGGTGGCCGTGTTCGACGGCGGGCTGGCGTTGCCTGCCGCGTCGAGGGCGACGACGGCGTAGGAGTAGGTAGTGCCGGCGACCACCGAAGTGTCGGTGTAGTTGGTCGACGCCGAGGTCCCGATCACGGTTCCGTCGCGCGAGACCCGGTACGAGGTGACGCCCACGTTGTCCGTGCTGGCCGTCCACGTCAGAGCTATCTGGCCTGGGGACGGCGACGCGGCCAGGTTCGCCGGCGCCGTTGGAGGAGTGGTGTCCTGGCTCGGTGCCGGCAACCGGATCATGCCTGCCGTGGACGGAACACCATTGCCGTCAACGATCGAGAGCAGGTAATACCCCGGAGGGGCGTAATTGCCGTTGACAGGCATTTGGACGTTCAGCCCGCCGGAGGCCTGCGTGAAGCTCAGGTTCATGGCCCGCGCGTTCTGGTCGAAGGCGTGGGTCACGGATCCTGTCTTGATCAGGGACACGGATTGGATCCGGGACCCATCCGGGGTTCCGATGAACGCCGTCGAACCGTATTGGACGCTGCCCGGTACGCTGGAGATGCTCGGCCGCGGTCCTTTGAAGAGGTACGGCGGGGAGTAGATCTGGTAGCTGTCCTGGTCCGCCACCCCGTTGTCGCCACCGCCGCCGGATACGAAGACCCGGCCGTCCGGGAGCAGGACGGCCACCGAGTGGTAGAGGCGGGGAACCGACATCGGCGCCATGGTGCTCCACGTTCCCGCGGCCGGTTGCCAGACCTCGGCCTGCATCACTGCTTTGCTGACATCCTGGCCTGATTTGTCGGTTCCGCCGCCTGTCGCAAGGACTGTGCCATCCGGAAGGTTCGTCAGGTTCACGAAGCTACGGGGGAACGCCATGGGGGCCGTTGCCTGCCATGCCGGGTTTTGCGCGTTCATGTCGAGCGTGTAGGCGGTGTCGGTGGACTGTCCCGTGAAGCCACCGTCCGAGGCCGATCCGGCCTTGATGAATTTGCCCGGCGCGTAGTTCGCGATCGAGGCGCCGTCCAGGACGCGGGAGTCCACGGTGGTCCATTGCTGCGTGGACACATTCAGGGCCAGCGTCTGGGTGGCTTGTTCGGACGCCCCGGCCTGGAGGATGCGGCCGTCGGGCAACTGATACATGAAGGGGTAATACGGGATGGACCGGTTCGCGCCTGTCAGGTCGGTCCACGAGTTCGTGGTGGGTGAGTAAACCTCCGGGATAGGCACGATGTCTGTCGAGGTGGTGTTCGCACCTGAGGTCACCAGGACCCGGCCGTCGGCCAGCGTCGTCGCCGTCGGATACCAGCGGGGGTGGTTCATGGGCGCCAGGGTCTGCCAGGTTCCCGTGGCCGGATCGAAGGCGGTCACGTTCCGAGTACCCAGTCCCCCGCTTGTCGCTGTCCCGCCTACGACGAGAATACGGCCGTCGGGCAGGACCGCCTGCCCTGCGCAGAAGAGGTCGACGGCGGCACTCGGCACCTGGACATAGCTGCCTGTCGCGGGATCGAGCAGGTACTGCTGGCCACCTTGGGAGAAGTCGCCCTGCCATGTGAGAACCTTGCCGGTAGGTGTCAGCGCCGCGTGGATGGACACCTCGGGCCAAGCGACGACAGGTCCCCACGAGCCGACCACCGACGGGTCCGTGCCGGACCCGTTCGCCGTCGTGAACGTCGCGTCGCCCGAGACGGCAAGATTGCCTGCCGCGTCAGCGGATTTCACCCGGTAGTGGTACAGGGTGCCGGCCGAGAGCCCGGACAATGCCACCGAGTGGGAGGTCTGAGGCGTGGAATCTTGAACCGTGCTTTGGCCGTATGCCGTGGTGGTGCCGTATTCCACCTGCGAGCTGGAAGCTTCGTCGGTGGTCCAGGTGATGGTGGCCCCGCTGGAACCGGGCGTGCCGGCAGATACAGAAGAGATCACGGGCGGAGTCGTGTCCCCTGTAGCCGAGGCCGGAAGAATTTCTATGACGGAGAGGTTCCACTGGTCAGTCGTGGGTGCTGTGTCATTGATCGCCACAACGGCAGGAGGTGCCGCCGTCGTTATTGCGCTCTGGCGCTGGACCCAGAAAGTATCGCCTTGGCTTGAGAGGTACTCATCGACCTTTGTCTGCCCGACGCCGACAGTGCGCGCGGTGGCCCTGTCCCAGTCATTTCCCACTCCCCACACCCATGAGCCGGTGCGCGTTGTGGTCAGCGAAGCGTTGGGAGCCCCTGTAGCGGCGTTCCCCGTTCCGACAGCGCCGTCGGTCGCCACATCCGCGCCGACAAATGTGACCACAGTCATCGACGACTGGTACGAGCCCGAGTTAGTGGCCGTGACCGTGGCGTTCGTCAGCACTGCCGGTGCGACGGCCTGCCAAATCTCCGCGGTTCCCCATCGGGTATTGGTCCTTTGGCGCAGCCGCCAAGAGAGGCCGCCACCGGTGACGGACGAGAAAGACTCTCCGCCAGTGGTTTGGGGCCCGTCCGACATGACGAAGGCAATAAGCAGTTCGTTCGCCTGGCTTGTCGTGAAGGCGGGCGAGACGATTCGCGTCGAAGGCGTGCCTTGGTGCGTGCTGACAATCCGGTCCGTCGCCAGAGGTACCGCGGCTGCCGCGGGCGCGGCTGCCGGGAGCAGGCTCACGATAGATCCCGTGATGGCAAGGGATAAGCTTGCAAGCAGCGTGAGGGCACGTGAGGCATGGACTTTTCCGAACACAGTGATCTCCTCACGGTTCCGCAGGGAAACGCATCACCCATGCCGCCCGACGCGCCGGGCCAGGTACGGCGGATGGGAAAGACCTTACTGATCCGGCATGGCTACCGCCCGAGTAGCGACTACTTGTAAACGTCGCGATGTCTTTCACCGCCTAGTTACTCAAGCTTCGCCGGTGCGATAACAACACTCCCCGGAGCATTCCACTTGTGCCATTGACGAAGCATTCCACTTGTGTCATTGTTTTCTTAGAACGTGAGGTGCATCACGGAAATACCATCGCTATCGGAGAGAACCATGAAGCTCGAAGACATCCTCCTGGGAGTACTCCTGGAACATCCCAGCACGGGTTATGACCTCAAGAAGTACCTCGACGTGCACGGACGGTTCCTCCGGTCCAACACCCAGATGAGCCAGGTGTATCGTTCCCTCGCCGCAATGGAGAAGCAGGGCTGGATTACCCACACAGTCGAGCCCCGCCCGGGTGCGCAAGACGCCAAAACGTACCGTGTGACGGACGAGGGGGCCACTGTCTTCCTCGACTGGCTCACCGGCCCGTACCAGCCGCCGTCGCGGTTCCAGGACCCCGAATTCGGCGCACGGCTGAGCTTCGCCGGGTTCATGAGCGCCGAGCAATTGCTCCGACTCCTTGACGTGGAAATCCATACCCGGCAAGAAGAGATCGCCAGGTACAGGTTCCGGGATCGGCGCGAGAACTGGGCACCGACCATTCCGTTTGACGCCGAGTTCGCCGATTCCCTCGGCGAACGGCTCCACACCCTCGGCGCCGCAGCCATTGACGCACACGTCGCCGCCATGACCGAGCTTCGCAAAGACCTCCTTGACGGGAAGCTCTCCTCGCGTTCCTTGACCGCCCTTCCCGGCGACCTGGACCGTTCCGAGCTCTCCGGCTGAGCGAACGGACGACGCCGTCCTTTGACCCGCGCCCACCCCTCCTGAAAGGACCATGATGAGGGCCATTATCCTGATGTTCGACAGTCTGAACAGGCACATGCTTGCGCCGTACGCGGACACTATCGTGGAGGCACCGAATTTCGCCCGGCTCGCCGCACAGTCCGTGACCTTCGAGAACTTCTACGCCGGCTCCATGCCCTGCATGCCGGCCCGCCGCGAAATGCACACCGGACGCTACAACTTCCTGCACCGAAGCTGGGGGCCCCTGGAACCGTTTGATGATTCCATGCCAGAGATCCTCGGCAACGCAGGGATCCACACGCACCTCGCCTCCGACCACCCGCACTACTGGGAAGACGGCGGCGCTACCTACCACCCCCGCTACACCACTTGGGAATTCTTCCGCGGCCAGGAGGGCGATCCTTGGAAGGGCGTCGTCGCCCCGCCGTCGGTAGACGTGGCAGGGTCCGGCGGCGGTGCCCTGGATTGGCGTGCGGGGATGAAACGCCAGGACCGCATCAACCGCTCCTACATGCCCACCGAGGCCGAACACTCCCAAACCCGCACCGTAGACGCCGGAATCCATTTCATCGACACGAACCAGGCCGCAGACCAGTGGATGCTCCAGATCGAGCTCTTCGACCCGCACGAACCCTTCTTCACCCACGACGCCTACAAAGCCATGTACCCCCACGACTACGACGGCCCCGAGTTCGACTGGCCCGGCTACCAGCGCGTCACCGAACCCGAATCCCAGGTCGAGCACGCCCGCTACGAATACGCCGCGCTCGTCTCCATGTGCGACAAATCCCTCGGCCGGGTCCTGGACGCCATGGACAAGTACGACATGTGGAAAGACACCCTCCTTCTTGTCAACACCGACCACGGTTTCCTCCTGGGCGAGCACGGTTGGTGGGCCAAATCCGTCCAGCCCTGGTTCAACGAACTCGTCCACCTGCCCATGTTCCTCTGGGACCCTCGGACCGCCGGAGCCGACACCCGCCGCGCTGCACTCGCCCAGACCATCGACGTCGCCCCCACGATGCTGGGCTACTTCGGGCTCGAACCGACGCCGGACATGCAAGGCCGGGACCTCGCCGTCGTCCTCGAAGACGACACCCAGGTCCGCGACGCGGCACTGTTCGGTATCCATGGCGGCCATGTCAACGTCACCGACGGCCGCTACGTTTACATGCGCGCAGCCGCCGACCCCTCCAATGGGCCGTTGGAGGACTTCACGCTCATGCCCACGCACATGCGCTCCCGCTTCAGTCCCGGGGAACTGGCCGCGTGGGAACCGGCCGAGCCGTTCACCTTCACCAAAGGACTGCGCACCCTCAAAATCAGCACCCACTCCCTCATGAACTCCTGGGCCCACGGAACCCTCCTGTTCGACCTCCACAAAGACCCGAGACAAAAAGCCCCGATCACTGACGAGAAAATCGAACTGCGCATGCTGGTCCTGCTCGCCGATCTCATGCACGCAAGCGACGCCCCGGCAAGCCAATTCGCCCGGCTCGGCATTCCCTTCGATACGGCACCCACCACTGACCACCTCCTCGTCCGCAGCCAGCCCGAACGCGCGGAAGTCGACCTCGGGGCCCTCCCCCCGCTCTCGTCCTTCTCCGACAACGGCGCGGCACTGAACATCCCGATCCTTGAACTCCTGCAGGACCCGCACCGCCGCACCACGCTCGAACGCCGCCTACCGCATCTGGTGACCACCGAACTGGTCAACATCCCCGCCCAGCTCACCCTTTACCAACTGGCGAAGGTCAGCCCCATCCCGGCCACCACCCTCGAACACCTCGCCGAGGAACTTTTACCGGTTCCGGCCTGAGCACCCTTCATCAAGCAAGCTGCTCACCACCCCCCGTCCACCTGTCAAAGTAGTCAGGAAAAGATCATGGAAGCCCAGATCATCAAGGCCACTCCCGTCGAAGGAGAGCTCCAAGCCCGCCGCGTTCCCCACCGCTGGCGCAACCTCATGGTGCTCACAGGAGTGAGCATCGTCGACAACACGGAAGCCGGCCTCACGTCGACGATCTTCCCCTCGATCGCGCAGGCCCTGAAGCTCAACAGCGGTCACTTGGGGCTCCTCGCGGCCCTTGGAAAAATTGTCGCCGTGCCCGCTGGCCCGGCCTGGACGTGGCTCGCCGGACGTATCGGACGCCGGAATACGCTCGTCCTGATCACCCTCGTCGGCGGCCTGTTCGGCGCGGCGGCCGGCTTCGCGCAGGACTTTACCCAACTGCTGATTTTCAATGCGCTCATGTCCGCAGCGATGGTGGGCGGCGTTCCGATCTCGAATGCGATCCTCGCTGACTCCTTTGATGACGCAAACCGCGGCAAGGCAGTCGGATACTTCTATGGCTTCATCAGCCTCATCAGTTCCTTCGTCGGTCCACTCATCGCGCTTTTCACCGGGCTCACGGACGGCTGGCGCTACGGCATGTGGACGATTGGGGGCATCTGCGTCCTTGCCGGGCTATTGGTCGCCGCACTGTACAGGGATCCAGGAGTCGGCGCCGCCGAGGCGCAACTGGCCGACCTGTCCGAAGGCAAGCGCCACCTGTCCCGCGTGACGTTTGGATCAGTGCTCTCCATCATGAAAGTGCCTTCATTTTCCCTTATGATGGTTTCCCGGCTCCTGTCCGGACACCTGCTCATCGCGATCTTCGGGATCCAGTTCCTCGTGACCGAGCGTCACTTCTCGAACGCGGTAGCAGCCACCGTGCTCATCCCGTTCGGCCTGTCGTACTTCGCCGGAACGATCGGCGGCGGATGGTTCCTGGCGCTTCTTGACCGCGTGATCCCGCACCGCGGCCGAGTCGCCTACCTCCAGGGCGCTCAAGTGTTCTTCGCCGTCGCGGCATTCTTCGGAACCCAGTTCCACTACGAAGGAATTGGCATCTATGCCGTCTTCTGGGGGCTCATGGGGTTTGGCCAGGGCCTCAACCCTGCGGCAAACCGCTCGATCGTCGCGGCCGTCATCCTGCCGGAGCTGCGCGGACAGGCGTTCGCAATCTTCCTGACCATCTTCGAGACCATCGGCTGGGCACTGTTCTCCCTTGGCGCCGGCGCCCTCGCCACGAACCTCGGCATCCAGACGGTGTTCTTCTGGATCATGGTGGTGCTCATGCTCGTCAACGCAGCCGTGCTCACGGGACTTTACCGGTGCTACCCGCGTGACGTTGCCCGGGTCACCAACACCCTTGAACAGCGCCGCCAGGAAGCGCTTGGGCGAGGCTAACCCGGGTTCGTGAACGTGAATGGCCAGTCCGCAGGTTGGACATCCTGCTGACTGGCCGCGCGAGCAACCCCGGCACCGCATTCGTCGAGGGCGGCCGGCAGCCAATTCAAAGGACAAGACTCCTGGAGAGGGAACCGTGAAGCAGCCGAATATCTTGTGGATTTCCACGCATGACATCAATCCGGATCTGGGGTGTTATGCGGGGGTGTGGCCGGGGGCGGAATATGCGGTGACGCCTCACCTTGACCGGTTGGCGGACGACGGCGCGCGGTTCGACGCCGCGTTCGCGGCGGCTCCCATTTGTGCGCCGGCGAGGTCGGCGATCATGACGGGGTGTTTCCCGACGGCGATCGGGACGATGCACATGCGCACGAAGGCGGTCCCGCCGCCGGAGGTACGGTTGTTGCCGGAGTACTTCCGGGCCGCGGGATATTACACGACGAATAACGTGTTCACGGATTTCCAGGTCGAGGTGCCCCGGACCGTATTTGACGACTGTTCGGCGTCGGCGCATTGGCGCAACCGGCCCGATCCCGGCCAGCCGTTCTTCGCCGCGTTCCACGGGATGGCCACCCACGAATCGCAGATCTACCTCGGGGAAGAGGCGTTCGCCGCAGCGACCTCCCACGTGCCCGCCGAGGCCAAGCATGATCCCGCGGGCGCGCCAGTGCCGCCGTACTACCCGAACACACTTGTGTTTCGGGGCGCGATCGCAAGGTACGCGGACCTCATCACGGAAATGGATGCATGGGTGGGGAGGATCCTGGCGGAGCTGGAGGAAGACGGACTTTCGCAGGACACGATCGTGGTGTTCTGGTCCGACCACGGCCGGGGGATGCCGCGGGCGAAACGGTGGGCCTGCGAGTCGGGGTTGCGCGAGCCGCTGCTGGTTCGCTGGCCCGGCAGGATCGCCCCGGACACCGTTGTGACGGACCTCGTGCACACCATGGACCTTGCACCGACCATGCTCGCCGCCGCGAGCCTACCCGTCCCTCACCACATGCACGGCAAGGCCCTGTTCGACCGGAACGGCCGCTTGACCGACTGCCCCAACGAATACGCCTATGGCGGCCGTGACCGGCAAGGCGAAACCGAGGACACGATCCGCACTGTGCGCGACTCGCGGTTCCGGTACGTCAGGAACTATCACCCCGATCGTGCCCCGATGCAGCACAACGACTACCCGGACAGGCTCGCCACGTGGGCCGAGCTGCGGCATTTCGCGTTTCTCGAGGCCGAGCAACTAGGCCGTGGCGAACGAAAGAGCCTCCTGACCCCGCTCCAGCGGCAACTCCTTGCCGCGGACAAGGCGGCCGAAGAGCTCTACGACCTCGAAGCCGACCCGCACGAGACCCGCAATCTCGCCGAAGACCCCCGGCACGCAGGCGACCTCGCCCGGCTCCGCCAGGCGCTCGACACCTGGCAACAACGCTATGGCGACCTCGGCCTCATGGACGAGGAAACCCTCCTCGAAGAGTGGCGCCCCGGCGGGTGTGCGCGCACGACCGCGGCCCCCGCCGTCGTCGATACCGCGGACGGTCTCGTCGCCGAATGCCCCACTAGCGGGTCATCCATCGCGTGGACCACCGATCCGCCCGGAAACCCCGCCATCCCCACACCGTTGGAAAAGATCGCAGGAATCCCTGCGAACGACGGCCGCCACTGGCACCTCTATACAACACCCGTCCACCCCGAGGCACACACCGTGTGGTTCCAGGCCTGGCGCCTCGGCTTCCAACCCAGCGCCGAAGTCGCCATCAAAGTGCCCTCCGCCCTCGCCTCCTGACACCCTCAACCACCGAAAGGCCCCCATGAACGCCCCCTTTGAATCCCGTTCCGTTGAATCCGGTTCTCATGGATCCCCCACTGCTGTGCTCGCCTCGTTGTCCTTGGAGGAGAAGGCGTCCCTGACGTCGGGCGCTGATTTTTGGAACACGAAGGCCATCCCGGTGGCCGGAGTGCCGGCGATGCTGTTGACGGACGGCCCGCACGGGGTACGCCGGCAGGCCGAGGGTGATGATCACGTCGGGCTTCATGCCAGTGTGCCGGCGACGTGTTTCCCTCCCGCCGTCGCGCTCGGATCCACCTGGGACCCGGAGTTGCTGACCCGCGTCGGTAAGGCGCTCGGCACCGAGGCCAAGGCCGGAGGCGTGTCCGTGCTGCTGGGGCCGGGGATCAACATCAAACGTTCCCCGCTGGGCGGACGGAACTTCGAGTATGTCTCCGAGGACCCGGTCCTGACCGGGGAACTCGGCGCCGCGCTTGTGAACGGCGTCCAGTCGCGGGGTGTGGGGGCATCCCTGAAGCACTTCGCGGTCAACAACCAGGAAAGCGATCGGCTGCGCGTCAGCGCGGACCTGGACCCCCGCCCGTTGCGGGAAATCTACCTGCGCGGCTTCCAGAAGGTCGTCACCGCTGCGCAGCCATGGACGGTCATGTGCTCCTACAACCGGATCAACGGTGTCTACGCCTCGGAGGATCCGTGGTTGCTCTCCGAGGTGCTGCGCGGCGAGTGGGGCTTCACCGGGCTGGTCGTCTCGGACTGGGGCGCGGTCAACGACCGCGTGAGAGGCTTGTCGGCCGGGATGGACCTGGAAATGCCGGCAAGCGGCGGCATCACGGACGCCCAGATCGTCGACGCCGTCAAGAACGGCACCTTGGATGAAACGGTCCTGGACACCGCCGTCGCCCGCGTCCTCGACCTGGCCGACCGCACCGCGGGGGTCCGGGTAGCGACCGGGAACGGGACGTCCTTCGACGTCGACGCCCACCACGCCCTGGCCCGGGAGGCCGCGGGGCGCAGCATCGTGCTGCTCAAGAACGAGGACGGTTTCCTGCCGCTGGACCCCGCATCCACGGGAACGATCGCGGTGATCGGCGAATACGCCCGCACCCCCCGCTACCAAGGCGGCGGCAGCTCCCTGGTGAACCCGACCCGCCTCGACAACGCCCTCGACGCCATCCGCGCCGTCTCCGCCGCCGAGGTGGTCTTTGCCCCGGGTTACGTCCCGGGCGAAGACGCCCCGGACACTGCGCTCATCAGCGGCGCCGCGGACGCAGCCCGCGGCGCCGGCACCGTGGTCCTGTTCCTCGGTTCCGAGCTCGAATCCGAAGGCTACGACCGCACCGGCATCGAGCTGCCCGCCGCGCACCGGGCCCTCCTGGACGCGGTCCTGGACGCGAACCCGGCCACCGCCGTCGTCCTTTCCAACGGCGGCGTCGTCGCGACGAATGACTGGGACCACCGCGTCCCGGCCCTGCTGGAAGGCTGGCTCCTCGGACAGGCCGGCGGCCTCGCGACCGCGGACGTGCTCTTCGGCCGCGCGAACCCCTCCGGACGGCTCGCCGAGACCATCCCGCACCGGCTCCAGGACACCCCCGCGTACCTCGATTTCCCCGGAGAGCACTCGCACGTGCGTTACGGCGAGGGACTCTTCGTCGGCTACCGGCACTACGACAGCCGCGACCTTGACGTCGCCTACCCGTTCGGCCATGGCCTGTCCTACACCACCTTCGCGTACGCCAACCCCGCCCTGACCGCGGACGACGGCGGCATCATGGTGCGCGTGGACGTCACCAACACCGGCACCCGGGCAGGCCACGAGGTCGTGCAGGCTTACACCTCTGTGCCCGGCTCGGCGTTCGTGCGGCCGCGCCGGGAATTGAAAGGCTTCGCCGTCGTTCGTCTCGAACCCGGCCAGAGCGCGACGGCAAGCATCCGCCTCCAACGGGACGATCTCGCCGTCTGGCACTCGGCCCTGGGCCGCTGGGTCCTCGAGGGCGGGGATTACACGGTCGAGGTCGGCGCCTCCTCCCGCGACATCCGGCAAACCGCCACCATCCGGCTCGACGGCGATGACCCCACCGCACCACTCACCAGGGACGCGACCCTGATCGAATGGCTCGACCACCCCGTCGGCGGGCCCGTACTCTCCCGGATCCTCCAGGACTCCGCCACCGCAGGCAACCAGCTCGCCGCGATGCTCAACGAACCCGAAGGCCGCGCGCTCATCGGCAGCTTCCCCCTCGGCCGCCTCGCCGCGTTCCCCGGCAGCCCCCTCACCCCTCCAACTAACGACGAACTCACGGCCCGCACCGATGGGTAAGAACACCAACTCCTTGGAAACCGACGAACCCGGCACGGGGAGCATCATGCTCCAGTGGGCCACCCGCAAGCACAGCCGGACGCTCATCCTCGGTCAGCCCACCCCCGGGCGGCATCCCGTCCGCGACGGGATGCCGGCGGACGATCCGGGGATGATGACTTGTCCCCGGACCACGTGATGCAATCACCAGAGCACCTACAGAGGGAAGGAACCCCGATCCGTGTCTGAAACACACGCGCCCGGCCACTGCTGCACGCCGCGAAGGACGGGCGTGACGATCCACGGGCAGGAAACCGAAGAGACAGCTCCATCCGGGACGACGGCGCACGTGGACGTCCCGGTTCCATCCGGGGTCTTCCGGATGGGCGACGCTTTCGGCGAGGGCTACCCGACCGACGGCGAAGCACCGGTCCACGAAGTGGCGCTGGACGGGTTCCGGATCGATGCCACGGCCGTGACCAACCGCATGTTCGCAGCCTTCGTCGACGCCACCGGCTACCGCACCGAAGCCGAGCAATACGGCAGCTCCGCCGTGTTCCATCTCCTGATCAACGCCTCGGACCGGAACATCCTTGGCCGGGCCGCCGGCGCCCCCTGGTGGCTGAACATCCGCGGCGCCGACTGGGCCCACCCCACCGGACCCTCATCCGACTGGACCGACACACCTCAGCATCCGGTGGTCCACGTGTCTTGGCACGACGCCCAGAACTACTGCCGCTGGACCGGACGCCGCCTGCCCACCGAAGCCGAATGGGAATACGCCGCCCGCGGCGGCCTCACCGGCAAACGCTACGCCTGGGGCGACGAACTCACCCCGGACGGGGAACACCGCTGCAACATCTGGCAAGGCACCTTCCCCATCACGAACACCCGCGACGACGGCTACCTGGGCACCGCCCCGGTCCGGTCCTTCCCGCCCAACGGCTACGGCGTGTACGAAATGGCAGGCAACGTCTGGGAATGGTGCGCGGACTGGTTCCTACCCAAGTACTACCGCACCTCACCCCGGGAAAACCCCCAAGGACCCACCATCGGGGCCGGAAGGGTCATGCGCGGCGGCTCCTACCTCTGCCACGACTCCTACTGCAACCGCTACCGCGTCGCGGCCCGCACCTCAAACACCCCCGAATCCTCCTCAGGCAACTGCGGCTTCCGCACGATAGGGCTCGCATGAAACTCAAAGAACCCCTCTGGCGGCGCGAGGGACAGCGCCCGGATTACCGCTTCTCACTAGCCAACGAACGCACCTTCCTGGCCTGGATCCGCACCGCCCTGGCCATCCTCGCCGGAGCCATCGGAATCGACCAGCTCGCACCCGAGATCGCCCCAACCCCCGTCAGGATCTCCCTGTGCATCGCGTTCGCCGTCATCGGAGCACTCCTCGCCCTCGAGGCCTACCGCCGCTGGTCCCTGCAGGAACAAGCCATGCGCAACAACCGCGAACTCCCCCACGCCTGGCTACTCGTCACCATGGCCATCATCGTCGCAACAGCCGCAGCCGTTCTAGCCATCCTCATCCTCCTCGCCAAATGACCCCACCGCCCGTCCGCGACCCCGGCCTACAACCCGAACGCACATCCCTGGCCTGGCGCCGCACCCTGCTGGCGGCACTCGTCAGCGCCTATTTCATCTGGCGCGCCGCGACCTCAGCCTGGGCCAGGCACGGCGGACGGATCGACATCGAGGTCATCGGCCTCGGCACCGCCGCTGCAGTCGCGACCGCAGCCGCCACCATCATCACCGCCTGCGCCCTCCACCGCACCAAAACACTGCACCGCACGCCCGGCGCACCTCATGGCGTCCTGACCCGAACCACCGCAGCCGCGACGCTCGCCCTCGCAGGAGCAATCACCGCGGCCATCGTCCTGTCGCACTGACACCACCGGAGCCATCCGCCAAAGGAACCACCAATCACCCGACTACCTACGTCATCAACACATCGCGAAGGACACGGCATGGAACGTCCCGAAATAGCAAAAGATTGGTGTTCGATCCGCGTCTACGACCGTATCGACATGGACATCCAACTGAATCAAGCGGAAGCACAACTTCGAGCCAGCGCACAGAAAATCAAAGAACGTGGAATCCTCATCACTCGCCCTTCCGAAACCCTTTAGTACACGGGCGCTATTCGGCCCTGAACGCCGTCGCTGTCAGCTTCGACGGAAGTGGCCTGGGGCCGGAATGGCTGTAAGGGAAAGGGTGGTGAAGTTCAGGCCTTGGTCGATCATGGCCGGCAGGGCTTCCTGGTAGCCGGCAGAGGTCCCGGACCCTGGTTGGTTCATGTGGCCGATCACAATGTCTCCGGCGCGTACCGAAGACAATTGCGAGGCGACCGTGCCGGGCGGGAAGGTCGCACCGCCGTCGGAATTGATGGAGAAGTTGACCGGGACAAGGCCCATGGCGACGACCACTTGGACGGCGGTTTCGTCGTAGAACGCTGTACCGGCGCGCAACCACGGTGTGTTCTGCCCGGTGAGCGCGGCGATGCCGGCCGCGCCGCCTGAAACCTCGTCCATGACCCCCTCCACGGAGCTGGTCCCGGCGATCCCGTAGGCACTCCGGCCGGTCGTGGAGAGCGGGACATGGGCGAGGCCGTGGTTTCCGATCTCGAACAGACTGTCGGAAGCGAGTTCTCTGCTCAAGGACGGGTTTGAGGTGATCCAGCGGGCGTTCAGGAAGAGTGTCGCTGGTATGCGGAGACGTCTGAGTGTTTCGATGAGACGGGCGTCGTAGCCCGATCCGCCGGCACCCCCGCAAGCGTCAAAGGTGAGCGCTATGGCCGAGGATCCGGTGTGGGTGACGATCCCCGGAAGGTCGAGACCCCATCGACCGGGTGGTTCGGCGGCGAAGCGCGTTTCGATATCGGACCGGCTGGGCTGAACCGGCGCAGTGGGTACCGCGGACGCCTTCGGGCTTGTTGCGGCTGCGGCTTTCGCAGCCGGAATCTCTTGTGTCTTCGGAGATGTAGGTCGGGCGGAAGTGTCCGGGGTCGGGAATGCGCATCCCGCTACGATGGTCCCGAAAGTTGCCGCGCCGGCAACCAGGAGGACGGAACGACGGGAAACCTCCGCTTGTGTTCCTTCGGCTTTCCTCGGGGTTTCCGTGCGCATGACGGGCCAAGGTGCTGTGCGCGGGTCAAGTGCGTTATCCAGAAAACCAGCCTGCCTGTCGTGCCGCTCGGTGTCCGACCAAGGTGGATTCAACTCTTCACCGGCTCTCTGAAATGGTTCGAAAGCCCGTCCGGGTACCGGCGGCGAGCCGCTAGGGTCGGAGGGCGAATCGTCGCGCGTGCACGGGTTCACCTAGTTGGCCGCCGTCTTTGTGGGGACAACGTGGACGGCGTGTTGCTGCTGTTCCCGTTGGGCGTGACTGGAAGGCAAATGATGCAAGCGTCGGTGTCTATCCGACGGTGACGCGCCATACGGAGGTCCGGCTGTCTGAATGGACGAGAATACGGCCCTTGCCGTGGTCGAGCCAGACCCAAAAGAGGGCCGCTTCGGCCATGATCTGGTCAACTGTTCCTGAGTCGGAAGTCTTGTCGGGGCGCCTGAGGTGCACACGGTCCAATGGCTGGAGGAGGTGCCATTCGTGCTCGTCCAGTCGTTGGAATTCATCTGTCACCTGAGGGGAGGCGTGTTCTGTGCTCATGTTTTCCTCCATGGTTGACCCCGTTGGGGTGTGGTCGCCGGGTGAGCCGGTTTTCCGGTGGGTGGGCGTTAGCCGAAAAGGAATTTGGCTTCATCCCATCGTTCTTGGGGGACGGTTTTTAGGCGGCCGAGGGCCTCGTCGAAGTGGACGGATTCGATTGCTGTGCCTTTGAGGGAGACCATGGTTCCCCACTGTCCGTGGGCGATGGCTTCCACAGCGGCCATGCCTAATCGGGTAGCCAGGACTCGGTCAAACGCGGATGGCACTCCCCCTCGTTGGATGTGGCCAAGGACGGTGGTGCGGGTTTCAATGCCGGTCCGCGATTCGATTTCGAGGGCGATTTTGTCGGCGATTCCGCCCAGGCGCGGACGTCCGAAGGTGTCCAGGCCGCGTTCGGAGTGCGCGGCGGTGTGCCCGTGTTCGATGAACCCTTCCGCGACGACGACGAGGGGCGCCCGTCCCCGGTCTTGTGCCTGCTGTACCCAGGCTGCGATCTGGTCTGCGTCCACGCGCTGCTCGGGGATGAGGATCGCGTGGGCCCCTGATGCCATTCCGGCGTGAAGCGCAATCCAGCCGGCGTGTCGTCCCATGACTTCAGCGACCATGCACCGGTGGTGTGATTCACCGGTTGTCCGCAGTCTGTCGATGGCCTCTGTGGCGATTTCGACGGCGGTGTCGAAACCGAACGTGTAGTCCGTGGCTGCCAGGTCGTTGTCCACGGTTTTGGGGATGCCAACGATTTTGAGCCCTTCCTGGGACAGTCGTTTGGCAGCGGTGAGCGTCCCTTCTCCGCCGATGGCGATGAGGGCGTCAACGCCCAAGGTGTTCAGCGTGGCCCTGATGTTGTCCGCGCCGCCGCACGGACCATCGAAGGGGTTGGTCCGCGATGTACCCAGGATCGTGCCTCCTTGTTTGGAGATTCCGCGGACTGTTTCCCTGGGAAGCTGGATCGCGTCGCCGGCGACGACTCCGCGCCATCCGTCGCGGAAACCGACAAAGGTGTGATCGTAGGCTTTGATGCCTTTCAGGACGGATCCTCGGATGACTGCGTTCAGCCCTGGGCAGTCTCCTCCGCTGGTGAGAATACCTATTTTCATGGTGTGCGGCTTTCCTTTGCACTGGGCCGCCGAAACCTGCGGTCAGGGGATGGGAACGCGGATGGCGAGCGGGTTCCGGCGCCGGCCCCCGGCCGTCGGGGTGTCTGTTGCGAGGTACGTGCCGGCACCGGAAATGTAGTTGCTTTCCGTGGTCAATTGATGACCTGCTTCAGCCTGGGGCGGCGTGGTCCGCGACGGCGGAGCCGCTGAGCCCCCTGCGGAATCCGGCCTGGCATTGTGTGAACACGAGGTCCGCAGGCTCGCTGGCATTGGAGTGGTGCTGACGGGTTCGTGTCAGCTGAGTTTTGCCCGTTCCCTGAGCAGGATCTCTTGGGGAAGCGGGAAGTAGACGCCTTGGTCGAGGATGGCTCGCTGGCCGTCCCGGCTGAGCACGTAGCGCAGGTATTCGCGCGTGCCTTCTGCCTGGGGACCCTCGGCTCCCGGGTCGATGACGAGGTAGACGTTGCGCGCCAACGGGTATTTGCGGGTCGCGAAAGAGTCGGCGTCCGGGGCGTAGAAGGCGTCGCTGCCGTGCGGGGCAAGGTGCAGCGGTCTGACATGTTCGATACCGTCAGCATGGTACAGGCCGGCGAGGGCGATCCCGTAGGGATTTTCGGACAGTGCCGCCATCATGTCTTTTGTTGTCAGGGCTCCGGGGGCTTGCTGCTTGGATCCTGCTTCGACGTATTCGCGGTAGTTCGGATTCCACTTGCGACCACCGCCGAAGACTTCCCGTTCGAAGAAGGTGGTCATCCCGGTCTGGGCGAAGCCGTAGGTCTGGATCGGGGCGTCCGCCCAGTGGCCTTCCAGCCCGAGCTGGCCCCAGGTTCGAATGTCCTTCTCCGCGCCCCGTGCTGCCGTGGGATTCCAACGGATTTCCCTGAACCCGCCAGTCCGTTCGGCGCCGAAGATCCCATCCAGCTGGTCCACGGTCAGTCCGGCGATCGGGTTGCTTTCGTGGACGAAGGCTGCGAGTCCGTAGCTGCCTCCGGCGACGTCCAGGGCTCCAGTTGCCACTGCTATCTCGGCGGGCATGCGCTTGAGTTTTTCACCGAACGAGAGGAATTCGGTGAGTACCGATTCCCGTCCGCTTGCGCCGAGTTCCGCGACTCCTGTCATCACGCCGATGATGCCTGATGCCTTGCAGAGGTCGTCCTCGAATCGGGCTTCGGGGTGGAATTTGCGGAATCCGTCTTCCCATCGGGGGACCATGTCGGCCAGGGAGACACCGAAATGGCGTAACACGCCGGAAAATGGAGCGCCCGGGACGTAGGGAGGCAATTCCTCGACGGCTTGGACGGTTTCTTCGCTGTATTCCACGGTTGTTCTCGACCGCCTTTCAGTGTCGTTTTTCGGGGTCCGGAGTTGCGCGGAGCATTCGGGCGGACCGCGCAGCCCCGGACGGTGTTGTTTCCTTGAGCGGGTTCAGTCGTTCTGGTCGCGCAGCACGGTGACGGTGCTGTCGTTGTTGAGGATGAAAAGGCTTCCGGCGGAGGTGTGGATGAGTCCGCTGATGGCACCGGGCGCGGGGTCGTGCCCGAGCTCGGTGAGCCCGATGGGCGAGTCGGAGACGAAATCATGCACCAGCAGTTGCCGGCAGGAGGAGCCGACGATGAAGAGCCTCTTCCGGGGGCTCACGACCCAGTTTGCCGGCTGGTCAATGACGTCGATGGTGCGTGCCACGACGTGCTCTGTTCCTGAAACGGCAGCCACGGTGCCGGCGCCTGTTGATGCTTCCCCCGCTCCGAGCACCCACATCTCGTCTTTGCCGTTGATGGCTTGGATGGGCAGCATCCGGAAGGGCCGGTGATTCACCGGAACGGTGGCGAGGACCTCGTCATCGGCGATGCGAATCACTGTCACGGTGTCGTCGGCCTCGTTGGAGATGTAGATGTTTCCGTGCTCACGGAAGATGGCGTTCCGGTTCGGCCGGTGCCCGACGGGGATGCGGCGGATCACTTCGTTGCTGTGGTCGTCGAACACGGTGACGTCGTCGGATTCGGTGCTGACGACATACGTCTTCCCGACGGGTTGGGTGATCGGCTTATAGCTCGCACCCCACGGCTGGCCCCATTTCGGCAGGCCGCCCACCGGGATCGTTGCGATGACCCGGGCAGAGGACATTTCGACTGCACTGACCGTTCCGTTGCCCTCGTTGAGCGTGTAGACGATGCCCCGGTCGAAGGCGGGCATGGTCCCGGTGGGTGCACTTCCGGGCGGCAGCGCGACCCTCTGGAGCACCTCTCGGGTCCGCGGCTTGATGATCGCTGCCTCGTCCGCGGACCGGAGCGCGACGAGTCCGACGTTGCATCCGGCATCGAAGGAGAAATGCGCGGCACCGCCTCCGATGTGCCATCGATCGATCACCTGACCGTCAGCGTGGTCGAGAACGGTGATGGTGTCACCGCCGGTGTCCGAGACCCAGACGTGTCCGGACTCCTTCACATAGCCCAGGTGGAGGTGCGGGCCGGCACCCACTTCCACGGTCGCGATCTCCCGGTACCTTACGGTCGTGCCGACTGCCGCGGTCATCGGCGGGCCTCCTTCGCCAGGACGCCGGAACCGGCGTGGGCCGCGGGTGGGCTGTTCCGTTTTGTGATCCCCAGAGAACAGATGCTCGTCATTGTGCTGCGTTCCTCTCGTTTGAACTCGAGTCCGCCGACTCATCACACGGTCGCCCTGATAAAGGCCAACCAAACGAAACCTATACTTAAAATCAACAGAATGCTAGATCTATTTGAAACAACTGTTATATTCTCAACGCACGAATATGGCCATCCGGCTTATCCGGGTGCGAGAATGACGGCATGTCAGGGAATGGACAGTGGACCATTGAGGATCTGCTCACACTCGCGTCGGATACGGCGATCGAAGCGGGCGGCCTCCTCCTGGAGCGGCCGGGGAAAGCCCCGGACCGGATCGGGACCAAAGCCGGTGCCGGTGACATCGTCACCGATGCTGACCGCGATTCGGAGTCGCTCATTATCCAGCGGCTTCTTGCCGCCCGGGCCGAGGACGGCATCATCGCAAAAGAGCGCGGGGCATTCACCGGCAGTACCGGACTGAACTGGGTGATCGATCCTTTGGACGGGTCGGCGAACTATGTGCGCGGCGCTACTCCGTTCGCGGTATCCGTCGCCGCCTGTGACGCCATCGAGGGCCGCAGTTTGTCGCCTCTGGTCGGGGCGGTGTTCGACCCGGCCCAGCGGGAGATCTTCCGCGCGGCTCTTGACACCTCGGGCGTGCACCAGCTTCTTCACCCGTCAGCGAAGGGCACAGGGAGCGCCGCATGAGGACCGTTCTTCCGCAGCAGGCGGTCCTGGTTCCATCGAAGGCGAGACTCGCCTTCGAAGGGGTCATTTTCAGCACCTACCAATGGCGGCAGAGGGCCTTCGACGGAACGGAGCAGGTCTTCGAAATGCTCAAACGCCCCGACACGGTCCAGGTTCTTGCGGTGAGGGATGAGTCAATCGTGGTGCTGCATGAACGGCAGCCGGGAGGACCGCCCTACTACTCCATTCCCGGCGGCAGGCACGACCTGGAGCACGAAACCGAGCTTGACGCGGCCCGGAGGGAGTTGCGGGAAGAGACAGGCATGGTCTTTTCCGACTGGAAGTTGCTCGTCGTGACGCAGCCGCACGCCAAGATCGAGCACTTCGTCTATCTCTTCCTCGCTACCGGTTTCGAGTCCTTGATGCCGCCTAGCCTGGACGGCGGCGAGCGGATCCAGGTGCAGCTCGTCGGCCTTGATTCCCTGAAGGAAATCGCACTACGACCCGATGCGCGCGCCATGCCCACCGGAATCCTCCATCAGGCCGACACCATCGATACCCTGCTCCGGTTCCCGGCGTATCGTCCGTAACCCCTCCCCCGCGGACCGGCTCCCGGCATGACCCTTGCGACAGGACGACGGCGTCACGGTCTGGTACGCCGCATGGTGACGAATCGGGCCGACGGGGCCGTGTCCGGACGCCAGCTCCAGGAGACCTCCTGGTGCGGTGGATCCCTCCACCCGCCAGGAGGCCCGGCAAAGCACCGGGGCCGTCACATTTTCATGCGGGGCGCCCGATGAGAGCCTTTACTTGGGCGAGAGTTTGAGCAGGACGAGTTCGGCGTTGACGCTGCCGGGCACGGGGGCGGCGTAGGGGTCCGAGGCCGAGGGCCAGCCGGTGGCGCGGTCGGTGCGCCACATTCCGGCGCCACCGGAGAACACCAGAGGCAGCCCGGGCAGGTCGTTGACCATGACATTCTGGATCGCCCCGACGGCGGTCTGCTCTTGTTTGCTGCCCGGCGCGGCTGCGGCGTAGGCGCTGAGCAAGGCGGGCGCGTCCGGGTTCGGGTACCGCTCGTAGTTGAGCTGGGTGCCCGTTGCGGCGGCCTTGATCGGCTGTTGGTTGATGATCCGGTTGTAGAAGTCATACACCGAGGGAGTTCCGCCGTTGGTGCGCATGGTCAGCTCGTAGTTGCCCATCTCGACATCCTTCACGTAGGCCTGTTGCTGCTCCGATTTCACCGTGACCTTGATCCCGGCGGCCGCCAGTTCCGGCACCATCACCCGGGTCATGCCGAACAGGTCGGCCTGCGGGTAGGTCGTCGGCACCGTGAGCTTGAAGTCCAGCCGCTGGCCGGTCGGAGAGACGAACACGTTGTCCGAACCGAGTTGGTAGCCGGCGGCGGTGAGGATCTTCTTCGCTTGCTCCGGGTCCGCCTTGCCGTACTTCTGTCCGGAGAACGCCGACGCGATCAGGTCGCTTCGCGTCTTGACGTCCATCCCCGTGGGGGATTCGACCGGGGCGTTCAGCCCGGCCGTGCCGATCTTCGAAATCTCGTCGCGGTCCAGTGCCATGTCCATTGCCTTGCGCACCGGCAGCTGATCGAGCGGCGCGTGGTTGAAGTTCGGCAGGAGCAGGGCGACCGACGGGTTGATGGTGGTGTTCCAGTAGTCGATGGCGTTCGGAGCGAGCTTCTTCACGGTCGCACCGTCAATGCCGGCGGTTCCGATCCAATCGACGCCGCCGGACTGCAGGTTGGCGATCATGCTGCTGGAGGAGTCGGCCGCAAGGTACTGCACCGTGGGGAAATTTCCTCCGGCCTGCCAGTAGTAGGGGTTTTTCTGCAGTGTGATGGCCTGCGGAGTGAACGTCTTGAGCATGTAGGGGCCGGTGCCGACCGGGTTGGGGTTGGCGTACTTCACGGGGTCCTGGACGTCTTTCCAGATGTGCTCGGGCACGGTCTCGGTGCGCCACCACATGACCTGGTAGGCCGGCTTGCTGAAGTGGACGACGGCGGTTGTGTCGTCAGTGGCCTCGGCCCCGGTCAACGGAAGGGATACTGCGTTGAACGCCGGGTTGGCCTTCATCAAGTTGAACGTGAACGCCACGTCCTTTGCCGTGAACGCCGTGCCATCGGACCACTTCACCCCGTCCTTGATCTTCAGAGTCAGAGTCTTGCCGTCCGGGCCCCAAGTGTATGAGGTCACGAGCCAAGGCCGTGTCTTGCCGCTGCCGAAATCCTCCTGCAGCAAGGGCTCGAAGATCGCGTAGGCGGCAAACCCGGTGGCGCTGGAAGAGCTGGCGATGAGCGCATTGAAGTTATCGGTGAACGGTCCGGAGGCGCCTGCGGTCACCTTGAGGGTTCCACCTGCCGTATTTGAGGCGCTGGAGGTGGTCCCGGTGCACGCCGCCGTGGCAAGCACGCAGCCCACCATGGCGGCAGCGACGGTGACCCGCACCCGGAGTAAAGGATTCGTTGTCATCAGGAACTTCATTGTTCTTCTTTCGTTGTGCGCGGCGTCCGCGCAGCACGTGATCGTGCCCCGGCGTGGGGAGCCCAACGGGCCACCGGCAACACGAAGCTAACGGAAGCTACAGTTCTGCAAGACAAAAGAGTAGACCTGACAGCAACACAACGGCAATAGAAAAATTAACAGCTGTTAATTCCAAACTGGTATTAGAGTTGAGGCGCTACGTAACTAAGTGGGAGGAAGCCGCCACGGCGCCACGGTGTCTTTCTTCAGGAAAGGAAAACGATGTCGACCTTGCAGACGAGTGCCGCGCAATCCTGGCAGATCCTGCCCGAGTATGAGCCCCAAGCCGAGCTGAGCGGCAAGCTCGTGGCGTGGGGTGACCCCGCGTTTCAGGAACTCTGGGACGGATGGGCCAAGCACTTCGGGCAGTTCCATCCCGGGCTCGAGTTCGACTCGTTCCTCCGGGGCACATCCACGGCCGTGGGTGGTCTCTACACGGGCGTTGCAGACATCGGTCTGTTCGGCCGGGAGATCCGCAAGCTGGAGCGCACGTCGTGGAAGCGCATCTTCGATCACCAGCCGGAGGGGTTCGCGATCGCCACCGGCGCGTTCGACACGTTCGCCAAGACCGTGGCGGTCGCGGTGCTCGTCAACGCCGAGAATCCCATCACGGAACTAAGCTTCGCCCAGCTGGACGCGATCTACTCGGCCGAGCGCCGACGGGGCTATCCCGAGCCGATCACCCGGTGGGGCCAGCTCGGTCTTACCGGCGAGTGGGCCGACGCGCCGATCCACACCTATGGCCTGGATCGCGACACTGGGACGGCGCAGCACATGTGGCTGCGCGTATTGCAGGAAGGACCGTGGTCTGATCGGGCGGTGCTGCCCAAGGGGGCACCGACGCGGATGTACGCAGGTTCCGGAGGACATGCCGCCGAGGCGCTCGTCACTACGCTTGAGAGTGACCGCCACGGCATCGGGCTGGCGGGGTTCAGGAACCTGACCAAGGATTTGAAGGCAGTTCCGATTGTCGAAGACTCAGGTCATGCGGTCGCGGGGACCCGGGAAACGACGGCCAGCCGTGAGTACCCGCTCAGCAGGTCGGTCTACGCGTTCGTCCGCGAGGCACCCCATACCCGCTGGGACCCGAAGGTGAAGGAGTTCATGCGGTTCGTGCTGAGCCGCGCCGGGCAGTCCGTGGTCGCCGCGGAAGGCGACTACCTGCCCCTGCCCGAGTCGGTCGCCGGCCCGGAACTCGTGCGGCTGATGGGTTTGTCTTCGCCCACGGAGTAGGCCGGCGCCTGCGGGGTGACCGGTGTCGTTGCGCCCGGGGCCAGGTCAGCGACCAGCCCCGGGCACCACGGTTATCCGACCATGCTCTCGACCCGGCCCGGCTGGAGGCCTTCGAGGAGCTTGGGCGCCGTGCCGCTGGTGATTTCCTCGGCAGCCAGCCTCCCGGTCAGGGCACCGAGGGTCACGCCGGTAGGGACGGTGGTGACGTACAGTCCCGGATGTCCGTCCCAAAAGCCGACAGCGGGAAGCCCGTCGAACGAGGGGCGGTGGGCGATCCGGATGCGTTCTGCCCGGGCGCCGGCCGGTTCGACGTCGGTCAGCGCCTCCCCCAGCTGCGCGAACAACGTCTGGACGGCCGGCTCGGGCAAAGTCCAGTTCGTGGAGTTGATGTCCGCATCGATGCCGGAGGAGCGGAGGACAAGGCGCCCGCCGGTATCGGGCCGGACGCTGAGTCCGGGAACGTGCAGCACGGTCGTGAGCTTGGAGGTTCCGGGTGAGGTGGTGACGGTGACTCCCGGGGTGCCCTCCGTGCGCACACTGATCCCTTGCGTTTCCAGAAGGCCCCCGATGCCGGCACCGGCTGAGAGGACGACGACGTCGGCCTCGATCCGCTCACCGCCCGCGAGGATGACCCCGGTGAGGTTTTCCTCGTCCGAGAGGAGTGCCTCAACTTTGGTCGAGTGTCGTACGATGGCGCCGCAGTTGGTGGCGGCGGCGAGCAACTCGTGGATGAGCAGGGGCACCGTGACGTGCCCCTCGCCGGGAAAGAATACGCCCAGCTCGTAGTTCTCGTGGACACGGATCACGGGGTCAAGACGGGGGAACTCCGGCGGGGCCACGGGGATTGCCGCGTAGCCGGAGGACTCGAGCAGCTCCGCCCGAGCAAGCAGCCCTGCGGCTTGGACCGCGGTGGCGGCCACGTGGAGATGACCGTTCCGGTGAAGCCAGGAAGAGCTGCCCAGCTCCCGGGCCACAAGCGACCATTCGGCCATCGAGATGACGCTCAGATGGTGGTAGGGCCGGAGCTCCTTGGCGTTGGAGTTCAGCCACGCGAAGCTGGCCGCGCTGGCTCCTTCCCCCGGGATCCCTTGGTCAAGGACGGTCACGGCAACGCCGCGTTTGGCGAGCTGGTAGGTGATGGATGCGCCCAGGACTCCGGCGCCGACGACGATGACTTTCACTGTTTCTCCTTCTGGTTCATCCTTGTTTGACGCCGGGCGCCGTGGGCCGGTGCTGGTGGAGGCGTTCGGGGCTGGACAGTCATACTTCTTGCCGGTCGACGCGGCGCATCAGCTGGCCTGCCGTCAGGGGTGGCCGGTAGTCGATGCCAAGGTGGGGGGTTTCCACGATGTCACCCCCGAGTTGGCGGGAGGTCATCGCAGCTTCGAGAATGCCGCTGGTGAGCACGGTCCGTTCGATCGGGAACGGCGACTGGCCCGTGAACAGGAACCGGTCGACGAAATGCGCCAGATGGTCGAAGTTCCAGGTCGGTGGCTTCTTTTGTCCTGGAGCCGCCACGGGAGCGCCGACCATCGGGACATCGGTGAGCTTGGACCCAGTGGGCGTCCAGGTGACGAGCGGGTCGGCGCTCTCCGCAGACCGCACGGCGATGGACCGGCGCAGCATGAATCCGGTCAGCAGCAGCACGCTCACCCGGGTGCCGTCGTTGTAGTTGACGACGATGGCCTCTTCGGCCCCGCGGGGCGGGGCGCCCAGGTCATGGGGCTTCGTTGACGGATACCGCCTGTAGTACTCCCGGGCGCCGCCGGCATAGTGGGGTACGGCTTCGATGGCCGCATCGGCGAGCTCCCGCGACCACAGCCCGCCTTCGGTGAACGCGTCCCAAAACCGCTCTCCCGAGACGAACTGCACCGATGCCACACCGGTCTCGAATCCTGCGCGCCGTTCGATCATCGACTGGATCAGTTCCAGCGGGTGGAAGATGGGCGGCTCTCCCGAACCGGTGGCGACGGCGACGACCTCGGTCACCCGCGATCCGACCGGGATCTCCACGGGTGGACAGCGCACGGTCACGGGAACGGAGGAGCCGGCCATGAGCGGAATCGACAACCGGCGGGACGTCTGGTAGATCTCGCTGATCTCGGCCCATGTGTTGCCCAGGTGTTTGTCCAGGAACACCGGAACCGGCCGGCCCGATCGCTCGCATTCGCCCGCGACCTGCATAAACATCTCGTGTCGCCGGTCCTTGGGCCTGCCGCGCCCGTCGAATTCCTCGGGCCGGCCCGAGCGGGGGTTGCGTTCGGCGATCAGGACGACGCCGTCGACGTCGATCCCTGTGCCGGTCTCCGACAGCGCATCGCCACGGCTTTCCGCCGCCCGCACGCCCCACTGCCCGGTCCGCTGCGTTCCGAGGTCGGCCGGTCCCGGGTCGAGTACGTGCAGGGACGCCAGCTCGCAGAGCGGTTCGGTCGGCGTCCACAGCAGTTCGTAGCCGTCGTGCAGGCGTCCCAGAATCAGGTCAGCGTGTGATCCGGCCCAGTATTCGTTGACCACCGCCGCGATTCTTGGCCGCCCGCTGCGGCCGGTGGGTGTCGTGGCTTCAAATGCCGACATGTGTCGCCTCTCTTTCACGCATGGTTGGGTGGACGGGATGCTCCATGAGCGGCAGGCCCGTCATCCGGCAGGGGGTCCCACGGTCGGGTCAGGATACGGGTCGGCACGTGGATCGTCCGGCTCATCGTCGGGACCGGGATGGTGCCCACGAAGGTTGCGGTCCTCGCGTCGCAGCAAGGGCAGGAGCGCCAGCCCGAGGATCAACGTCGGGATCCCGCCCGCCAGCAGACCCCACCGGCTCCCGAACTCCTGTGCTATCCAGCCCATCAAGGGGGCGCCGATCACGGTGCTTCCGCCCCAGCACATGGCCCACAGCGCCATGACCCGGCCCCGCATGTCGGCCCGTGCGGTCAGTTGCAGGTTGGCCTTCGCACCGGAGTTGAAGGCAATGCTGGCGAATCCAACAAGGGCAAGGGCCACGAGGGCCGGCACGATCGTGGGGGCCAACGCGGCGAGAATCATGGTGGAACCCCAGGCGGCCGCCGTCAGGGACAGGGTGAAAGGGGTAGATGCGGCGCGCCGTCCGGCCGCGACCAGCCCACCGACAATGGAGCCGACGGACATCGCCGTGACCAAAGCACTGTAAGTGGCCGCGTTGCCGGCGAACGCATCCGTGGCCAACAACGGCAGCGTCGTCGGGAACTCCCACGCAAGGGTTCCGGTCACGATGATCATCAGCAGCGTGATCGCGAGATCCCGGGTCGTCAAGGCGTACCGCACCCCTTCCCGGACCTGACCGGGGGCACGGGGGGCCCGTTCCGACCGGAACATCTCGGACGGGCGCATCATCACCAGGCTTACGATCACGGATCCGAAGGATGCGGCGTTGCAGAAGAAGCAGGCAGGAATGCCGATGATCGCAACCAACGCGCCTCCGACCGCTGAACCGAGCACACGGGCAAGATTGATCAACACCGAACTCAGGATGATGGCGTTGGACAGGTCCGCATCCTCGACCAGTTCAGAGATGATGCTCTGGCGGGCCGGGTTGTCGAACACCGTGAGGCAGCCGAGGAGGAAGCTGAGACCGAGAAGGAGCGGATAGGTCATCCAACCGGTCAGGGCGAGCACGCCGAACACCGCGGAGCAGAGGGCGCATGCAGTCTGAGTGAACAAAAGCATTCGCCGTTTGTCGTGCCTGTCGGCTATCACTCCGCTGATCGGGCCGGCAACAAGATACGGCAAAAGGCGTATGCCCACGGCCAGTCCGAGTGCGGAGCCGCTGCCGGTCAGATGCAGGGTGAGAAACGCGATCGCCAGTGTCTGCATGAAATTGCCGGCAACGGATACTGACTGCCCCACCGTGTAGAGCCGGTAATTGCGCACGCGCAGGGAACTGCCGGCGGCCAGGAGCCTACGCCGCACGAGCTCCCGCGTGACGGTCATGAGGCGCGAACGCCGGGGACGTGTTCGGCCAGGCCGTGCGCCCCCGGCAGTTCAGGGTGTTCGCAATGGGTATTTCCGGACTGACTCACCGGTCGCTGACAACGGCGCCGGGAGGCGCGGCGACGGCGGCGCCGACCGGTGCCAGTTCGCGGATCCAGGTACGCAGCATGAGCCGGTCGCGGTCTTGGGGGTCGTCTCCGAAAGTGGTTCGGCCGTGCAGGAGCCGGCGGTTGTCGATCACGGCCAGCTGGCCGGGAGCCAGTTTGACTTCGAGGCGGTCAGGTGCAGCCACGGCCGCGGCCACTTCCTGGTCGAAGCGGTCAAGCGCCCGGATCTGGCCGTCAGTAAGCGGCGTTCCGGCCGGGTGCTTGTGCCCGAGCTCGATGTATTCGCGAAGGTAGTTCACATGCCACCGGCCGTCGGGCTGGTGCTCCAGGACAGGCCGCGGCACGGGCGGCACACCGTCTTCGCGCTGGTCGAAGAGGAACGGCTCCTGCAGCACCGCCAGGGAGGCGGGGTCGAGTCCGCGGATGATTGTCCCGGTAGGGACAAGGATGAGTCCGCCTCCGACCCTGGCTTGACGGATGCACAGGAGAGCGAACCAGTCCGGGGCGGTATCGGGGCGGTGGGGACCGTCGGTGTGGAATTGTCCGCCTTCGCGGCTGTCCGAGTACCGGCCAGTGGCGCCCTCGCCGAGCTTCACGCCGCGGTATTTCACTTCGCGCACGAGCTGGCCTGCGCCATCCTGGGGAAGCAGGCGACCCAGAGCAGAGGAGACGGCAGCGGCGTACCTGGCCGCCTGCCCGGGTTCCTGCACCGGGATGCCCTCGATGATGGCCAGACCATGCTCCCTCCAGCCTGGGCTGGTGAAGACGTCTTCACGGAAGGCACGGACGGAAGGGTTCTCTCCGTCCGGGGTGGTGTCGAGGATGGACGGGGGAAATGTCAGGTGTTCCATGGGCGGGCTCCTTACGGGCCGGAAGTTCTTGGCGGCGCGGGGCCGCACTGCGGAGACAGCTCCGGCGAAGGTCCACGGCTGGGGCCTTCGCCGGAGTGGAGGTGAAATCGGTGTCAGGAGGCGACGGCGCTCTGCTCTTGGACGAAGGAGTTCGTGTAGAGGGTGGAGGGATCGATGTCGACCGTCTTGACCTTGGCCCGGGTCTGTCCGCTGACGGTGTCATCGAACGGGCAGGCCTTGATCGCGTCAATGATCAGCTGCGCGGATTCGGGCGAGATCGTGTATTCGCCCTGGGACAGGGTGGGCCACCTCTTGGCGATGGCCTGGACGGCCTCGGCGGTTTCCTTGCCGGCGAGGTAGGTGGACGACAGCAGTTCGGCGATCTGCTCGGGCGTGCTTGAGCGGACATACTCAAGGGTGCGGGCCATGGCGTTGACCAGGCCTTGGACCGCTTCCGGGTGGTCCTTGGCGAACTCCGGGGTGACGAGCACCGATTCGGCCGGCCAGACCGCGCCCAGTTCGGCGACCGTGCTGTCGCGGGTGCCCAGGTCGTAAAGGGTGGAGACGAGTCCCGTTTCCTTCATGTAGCTCGTCATAGGCTCCATGAACGTCAAGACGTCGACGGTGCCTTCCTGGAGTCCCTGGGTGACGGCTTCGCGGCGTCCGTCGACCGCCGCCATCACCGGGGTGTAGCTTCCGCTCGGGAGTCCGGCGCGGGTGGCAAGGTAGCTGGTCACGATGCCCTTGGCGGAGTGGCTGGCGCCCTCGGCGATGCGGCGGCCGGCAAAGTCGGCGGCGGAGCGGACCTCGTCCTTGGCGGCGTCCGAGACCATCACCGTGATGCCGGGCGAGTCATGCAGGACCATGACGGCGAGCTGGGGTTTGCCGTTGACCACGCCGAAGACGGCGTGCTGGAACCAGTTCACCTGGGCCTCGAGACGGTCACCGCCGGCCTCGAGATCCTTGATCTCCTGCTTGTTCAGCAGGGTGACGGCGAGATTCTCGTCCTTGAAGTACCCGAGCTGCTCGGCGACGTAGGCGAGCCAAGATGCCTTCGAGCCGAGCCGCAGGGAAAGCTGCGGTTCCTGGGATTCAGCCATTGAACCCTCCTTCTGGAGCGGCTTCCGATCTCGCAGGATACGGACCGGTCCGCTCGCGTTCGCTAATGCACTACAACGTATCACTAACAAATACTCATGAATAGATCTATCAGCTGTTACTTTTCAAAAAGTTCCGTGTCATGCGCCGAATCCTTGAGGCGTCAATTGAGGGATTGCCGGCACGGCGCCTAGGCCGGCTACGGGGCCCGAAAGAAATGAGCGGCCCCCGGGGATCAGTTCAGATTCCGGGAGCCGCTCATACAGGGCTCGTGAAAGCAGGCGTTTGTGTCAGAGTGCCGCGCTGTCGGCTTCGTAGACACGGGCAGCGAATTCTTCCAGCGTGGAGGCGCAGTCCGCCAGCGCGTCCGAAACCTTGTCCGCCAGGGAGGCCCCGAGCATGTCGCGGGCCTTGACCTTCTGGTACCAACCCTTGAGCTTGACGAGGTCTTCCTCGTTTTCTTCGAGCTCACCGTAGGTGAAGTGCTCTTCCCGGACCTCTTTCTCGACCCCGGCGTGGAAATCGCGGCACTTGTCGAGGATCTCTTCGTATTCCTCGTTGCGGGCCTCATTGAACATCTCGACCAGATCCGTTTCGCCGATGATCGAGGTGGAGTTGATGAGGAAGGCTTTCCCGGACATCGACTCGACGATTTCGTTCCGCAGTGCCCGCATGGCCCGTTCGCTTGCCGCAGTACGTGGTACCGCCGCTGCCGAGTTCTGCATGTAAATGGCCCCCAGGTTGCGCAGTTTACGCCAGACGGCGGCACGCAGGCGGGTCGGCTCGCTCGGCACCCGGTAGACCAGGAGCAACCACGTCGGCGAGCCCTGAGCCTTCGCCGCCTGCCGCCCGTCGGAGGCGGCGGCCGCCAAGTCGGGCATGACAACCTCACCGTCGGATGGGGCCTCTTTGTTCGTATTGACGCTCATCTGGTCTCCTCACTCGAGCAAGACAATCGTACCCCGCGGACGCTCGAAAGTACCGTGACGAACAGCCCTCTGGATCCTTGACGGCCGCCAAGTCTCAAATGCGCCGCGACTTCCTCTCGAAACGATCAGCCGTTCCAGTAGGAAGCTAACTTACATGCCTAGATTTCAGATTAACTGTTGCTTAATGGATCTAACAGTCGTTAGCATGGTCAACGAACGCAAAAATTTACGAAACCAGAAAGGTGGTTGTCATGGGTTCAAGTACCGACTGGGGCTTGGCCATCTCCGTGTTCGTGGCCGCGATCGTGGAAATGGTCGAGGCCCTGACGATCGTGCTCGCCATGGGCATGACCAGGAGTTGGAAGTCCACGCTGTACGGTGTCGGAACGGCGCTAGTCGCCCTCACCGGCTTTACCGCGGTGACCGGATACGCGCTGGCGAACTGGCTGCCGAGATCGAGTCTTCAGCTGGTCATCGGAGTCCTGCTGCTGATCTTCGGACTGCAATGGCTCAAGAAGGCCATCCTGCGCTCGGCCGGCCGGAAGGCCATGCATGACGAAGCGCGGATCTACCAGAACAAGGTCAACGCTGCTGCCGCGGCCGGAGACAAGGTCCGCTTCGGGCTCGACTGGTTCTCCTTCGTCGTCAGCTTCAAGGGCACCTTCCTTGAAGGCGTTGAGGTTGTCTTCATCGTCATCACCTTCGGCCTGAACGCCAACAACATGCCGGTCGCCATCATGGGCGCCGTCGCCGCTGTCGTCGTCGTCCTGCTCGCCGCCATCGTCATCCATGCCCCGCTGACCAAGGTCCCGGAGAACACGCTCAAGTTCGGCGTCGGACTGCTGCTGACCACCTTCGGCACGTTCTGGGCCGTGGAGGGCCTGGGAGCCCTGACCCCCTCGCACACGAGCCTGGAATGGGTGATGTCGGACCTGGTCCTGCTGCCGATCCTCGCCGGGTGGGTGCTGCTCTCGGCGATCCTCGTCAAGATCCTGAAGGTGCCCGCGGACCAGGTCCCGGTCATCGAAATCATCCAGCCCGTCAGCGTCCGAGAGGAAGCCTAAAGCCATGAAATTCATCAAGGGATTCTTCCACTTCTGGTACGACTTCATCATCGGCGACGACTGGAAGATCGCCGTATCGGTCCTCATCCCGCTCGTCGTCGGGGCAGGGTTCGTCCTGAACGGCTTCGAGGAGTCGCTGCTCCTGCCCCCGATCCTGGCCGTCGCCTTGGCGGCATCCTTCGTCGTGGCCTTGGCCATCGACGTCAAGCAGCACCCGAGCGACTAGCCGCCGCGAGCGCTGCCGCCCAGATCGTGGCCCGGTGCCAGCCGCTTGCCCTGGCACCGGGCCGCTTCCACATCCGTTGTAGAAAAGGAGTCGTCATGTCCAAAGCCGCACACCTGCGCAGCCTCATCCGAGAAGGCAGGGCCCCCGTCCTGACGGCAGGAGCCCATGACGGACTCGGCGCCGTCCTTGCCGAACGGGCCGGATACCGCGCGGTCTGGGCCTCAGGGCTTGAAGTCTCCGCAGCCCACGCCCTGCCGGACGTCGGGCTCCTGGGCATCAGCGATTACCTGGCCGCTGCCAGGATCATGAACCAGGCCTGCGGGCTGCCGGTCATCGCCGACTGCGATACCGGATTCGGCAACGAACTCAATGCCGCCTACACCGTCCAGCAGTACGAAGCAGCCGGCGTCGCGGCGATCTGCATCGAGGACAAGGTCTTCCCCAAGGTCAACAGCTTCGCCGGTCACCGCCAGATGCTCGCCCCGATCGGCGAGTTCGCGCATAAGATCCGCGTCGCCAAGGCCTCCCAGAAAGACCCGGACTTCATGGTCATCGCCCGCACCGAGGCACTCATTGCCGGAGCCGGCATGGACGAGGCCATGGCCCGGGCACATGCCTACGCCGACGCCGGAGCCGACGCCATCCTCATCCACTCCAAGGCAAAGACCCACACCGAGGTCGAAGAATTCATGGTCCGCTGGGGCGGACGGCTCCCGGTGGTGATCGTCCCCACGACGTACTACGAATGGAGCGCCAGCGACGCCGGCCACGCGGGAGCCTCGATCGTCATCCACGCCAACCAAGGGCTCAGGGCCACCGTCAGCGCGGTCATGTCCGCCTTCTCCATCATGCTCAACGACGGCTGCTCAAGCGCCCTTGAAGGACAGATCGCCAGCGTCAAGGAGATCTTCGACCTGCAGCGCATGGACCAATGGCTGGAGCTGGAAGCATGATCGACTGCTGTGATCTCATCGCAGGCCTCGCAGCCCGGGGCTGGAACCAGGGATCCGGCGTCCCCTGCAGCACCTTCGCCGGCCCGATCGCGCACCTGAGCGCCTCCGGACACTACCGGGCAGCCGCCAACGAAGGCCTCGCGCTCTCCGGCGCCGTCGGCGCCCGGCTCGCCGGCCGCCGCGAAGCGGTCTTCCTCCAGAACAGCGGTCTCGGCAACCTCATCAATCCCCTGACCTCACTGTGTCACCCCTATGCCGTTCCCGTGCTTGCCCTTGTCAGCATGCGGGGCTGGCCCGACCCCGCCGCAGACGAGCCCCAGCACGCCCTCATGGGCCAGACGACGGAGACGATCCTCTCGGCCCTGGGCATCTGGCACACGATCCTCACCGCCGAATCCCTCGATGCGGCCCTAGACCGGGCGGAGCAGGTGATCTCCGGCGGTAGGAGCGCGTTCCTGCTGCTCCCCCACCGCTCCATCAGCCAGCACCCCGGCGCTACGCCGGCCCTGCCCACGGGCGGACCCGACACCGCCGATGTGACCTCAGCCGTCACGGACGCCTGCCCGCCCGGCACGGCGATTTTCGCAACCACCGGGTTCACCTCGCGCTACCTTCATGACGCCCAGGACCGGCCGGAGAACTTCTACATGCAAGGATCCATGGGACACGTCTCCTCCCTCGCGCTGGGCTACGCCAACGCGGCGCCGGAGAAAACCGTGATCGTCCTGGACGGCGACGGCGCCGCGCTCATGCATCTGGGCGCCGTGTCGACCATCGGCGCCGCACAGCCTGCCAACCTCGTCCACGTGGTCATCGACAACGGCGGGTACGAGTCGACCGGGTCGCAACAAAGCACCTCCGGAACCACCGACCTTGCCGCCGTCGCGAAAGCCTGCGGATACCGCGCCGCCTCCACGGTGGACACCGCCGCGGCCCTGCAGCAGCAGCTCGCGTCCGCTGCGGCGGCCCCCGGCCCGCACTTCATCCTCGTCCGGGCAGGACGAACCATCAGACAAACCCCCCAGCGTGCCGGCGCATCCCTGTCCCTGCCGCACATCGCGGCCCGGCTGCAGGACGCGACACTTCCAGCAGCAGCGGCCCCCAGCCATGCATGAGCTCCAGAACCTGCTCTTCAACGCCTCCAAACTCGGACGCGCACCACAACTGATCGAAGGCACCGGCGCCGCGTCAGCCCTGAGCAAGATCGTCGGCCGCTCCCCCCGCCGGGTGCTCGTCGTCGCGAGCCGGCGGACCGTCGACGCAGTCCCGGCCCTGGCCTCCCTCGTACGCCACGGCGCGCACCATTACGGACTGACACGGCCCAATCCGTCCGTCCAGGACGCACTGGATCTCTCGCGCGCCATCGCCGGAACCCGACCAGCCATCGTCTTGGCCGTCGGCGGCGGCTCTGCCATCGACCAGGCCAAGGCGGCGCGCCTGCTCAGGCCCGATCCCCGCCTGGTGGACTCGGGGCTGCGGGGGGACGCCTCATCGTTGCGGCCGGACCCCCCGCTCCTCGTTGCCGTACCGACGACCGCCGGAACCGGTGCCGAGATGACCCCCTTCGCCACCCTGTACCGCGGGCAGGCCAAGGTTTCCCTCGACCTTCCGCAATGCCGCCCCGACCTCGCGGTCCTCGACGGCGAGCTGACTCGAACGTGCCCGGACCGGCACAGCCTCGCCGCGGTCCTGGATGCCGTGTGCCATGCGATCGAGTCCGGCTGGAGCCTGGCCCGCACACCGTCGTCCCGCGTGTACGCCAACGCCGCCCGGGACCACCTCGCCACCCACCTGGCCCGCACCGCTCCCCTGTCCCCGGGGAACCGCTGGGCCGAGGATCCGGCGAACTCCGAGAACGGCCGCCACCTGCTCCTGCTCGCAGCGGCCGTCGCCGGGATAGCGATCGCCCAGACGCGGACTACCGGCGCCCACGCCTTCGCCTACCATCTCACGGCCGCCTACGGCGTCCCCCACGGATTCGCCTGCGCGGCAAGCATGTCCTGGATTGAAGCCCAGGCCAGCGCCCGGCGACCCGGGACAGTGGACGAGGCAACCCGCGCCGCGGTGGCTACCCTCAGACAGCACCTCGACGGCGCCCAAGGCGCCCGCCTTGTCAGCCTGCCCTCCCTCAACGGCAGCGCCCTCGAGGGCTACGTCGACGCCGGCCTTGCCGTCCGCTCACGGATGGCGACCCACCCGGTTCCCATCGATCGGCCAGAAGCCATCCGCCACATCCTGTCGGACGGCCGCCTCGGCGGACCATCCGCCGCCAATGTTGCACGAAAAATGCCACAAAACGCTTGACCCGGCCTTCACGAAAAAGTTAGGTTAGGTTAGGCTTATAAACTAACAGCTGATAGCAATTCTTGTGAACGGGGAGTCGCGCAGCTCTTAGGAAACGTCAAAGGTCATCAGAGTCGAGGCCAACCTCAACGGTCGCGACCGCGAACGAAAGAGGGCAGCATATGCGCTTCCTCGCACGACGCCTAGCGTTCTATCTCGTCACGGCGTGGGCTGCCATCACCATCAATTTCCTCCTGCCCCGGCTCATGCCGGGGGATCCGGTCCAGACTGTCATGGAGCGGTTCAACGGCCAGTTGTCACCGGAGTCCAGCGAAGCCCTCGCCGTGGCTTTCGGCCTGGACCGCAGCAAGAACCTGTTCCAGCAATATGTGGAATACATCGAACACCTCTTCCACGGAGATTTCGGACTCTCGTTCACCTATTTCCCGACACCCGTCTCCTCGGTGGTCGCCGACAGCCTGCCCTGGACGATCGGCCTGCTCGGGGTATCGACCCTCGTGGCGTCCCTGCTGGGAACACTTCTGGGCTGCATCGCCGGCTGGCGCCGGGGAACGTGGATGGACTCCGTACTCCCGGTCGGGGCATTCCTGCGCGGAATCCCGCACTTCTGGGTGGGCTTGCTGCTGGTGGCTGTCTTCGCCGTCGGGTTCGGCTGGTTCCCGGTCAGCGGCGGGTACGACCCGTCGGTGCCGCCCAGCCTGAGCCTTGAGTTCATCGGCACCCTGCTCTACCACTCGATCCTGCCGGCATTGACGATCGTCATCGGCTCACTCGCCGGCCACATGCTGATGCAGCGCAACATGATGGTGACCACCTTGTCCGAGGACTACGTCGTCGTGGCACAGGCCAAGGGCCTGTCCTCAAGAAGGGTCATGCTCAACTACGCGGCCCGCAACGCCATCCTCCCGGCCGTCGCCGGTTTTGCCATGGAGCTTGGCCTGGTCGTCAGCGGCTCGCTGCTCGTGGAGAAAGTCTTCTCCTTCCCCGGCATCGGCTACGTGATGTTCCAGGCCGTGAGCAACCAGGACTTCCCGCTGCTGCAGGCCATCCTTCTTGTCACGACGTTCGCCGTCCTGGCCGCGAACCTGTTCGCGGATGTGGCGTTCTTCGTCCTCGACCCCCGTACCCGGAACGCGTGAGGCATCCATGACATCCACCGCCGAAATCACCAAAGTCGTCACCAGCACCCGCCCACGCCGTAAAAAGCGCCACTGGCTGCGCTCCCGCAAGGTCCTCATCGGCGCATCGATCCTCGCCGTGTTCGCCGTCGTCGCGATCATCGGGCCCTGGATCGCACCGTACGACCCCTCCGCCACGGGCCCGGACGTCCTCATGCCCCCTTCTGCCCAGCACCTGCTCGGCACCACCGCACTGGGTGAGGACGTCCTCTCCCAGGTCCTCGCCGGCACCAGGCTCAGCATTGAAGTGGGCTTCCTCGCCGCGCTCATCAGCGAGACAGTCGCGATCCTGGTCGGAATCACCTCCGGATACCTTGGCGGCTCCGCAGACGAAGTCCTGTCACTGGGCACGAACATCTTCCTGGTCATCCCCGTGCTCCCCCTGCAGATCCTGATCATCGCCTACCTCGGAAATGTCAGCTGGGTGGTCACAGCGGCCGTCATCGCACTGACAGCCTGGTCCCACGGGGCACGCAAGCTGCGCGCGCAGACCATGTCGATCCGCAAGCGCGACTACGTCGAAGCGGCACGCGCCGCCGGGGAGCCGGCCTGGCGCATCGTCTGGTTCGAGATCCTGCCCAACGAGACAGCCATCATCGCCACCGGCTTCCTCTTCAGCGTCCTGTCCGGCATCGTCGTCCAAACCGGCCTGGCATTCCTTGGCCTCGGCGACGTCGCCAGCTGGAGCTGGGGATCGGTACTGCGCTGGTCCGAATCAAGCAACGCGTTCCTGACCGGTGCGTGGTGGTGGTACGTTCCCCCCGGGATCTGCCTCGCGCTGGTCGGCATGGGGCTTGCCTTGATCAACCTGGGCATCGACGAAGTGGTCAACCCCCGGCTGCGCGGCGTCGGCCGCGTCAAGACAGCCCGCGAACGCACCGGCTTCTCCCGCCGCCTCATCCAGCTGGACCACGACGCGGACCACGCCGCCACACCGTCCGAGGGCGGGAATTCCGTACTGGAGATCAAAGGGCTGCGCGTCGACTACCGGACCGCCCACGGAGGCCTTCCGGCCGTGCGGGGCGTAGACCTGACCCTGCGCCGGGGGGAGGTCCTGGGCATCGCAGGCGAGTCCGGATCAGGCAAATCAACCCTGGCCTTCGCCGTGACCCGCCTGCTGCGGGCTCCGGGCGAAGTTGTCGGCGGCTCCGTGAAGTACTTCGGCCGCGCCAAGGACGGCTCCCCCGTTCCCCCGCTGGACGTCCTCTCCGCGAGCCAGGCCCAACTCCGCCGCTACCGCTGGGAAGAGACCGCTGTCGTGTTCCAGGCCGCCATGAACTCCCTGAACCCGGTCCTTACCGTCCGCACCCAGCTCGAGGACACCATCCGCGCCCACCGGCCCGCGATGGCCGCCGCTGCAAGGGAGGAACGTGTCGGGGAGCTCCTGGATCTCGTCGGGATCGACCGGTCCCGGCTCGGTTCATACCCGCACCAGCTTTCGGGCGGGCAGCGCCAGCGCGTCATGATCGCCATGGCCCTTGCCTTGGACCCTGCCGTGGTCATCATGGACGAACCCACCACCTCACTGGACGTCGTGGTCCAACGCGACATCATCCGCTGCATTATGGACCTGCGCACCCGGCTGGACAGCTCGTTCATCTTCATCACGCACGATCTGTCCCTCCTACTGGAGATCGCCGACAGGATCGCCGTGATGTACGCGGGCGAACTCGTCGAGCTCGGTGACGCAGCCCAGATCCAGCACCAGCCACGACACCCTTACACCCGCCGCCTGCTGCTCTCCTTCCCGGTCCTGCGCGGCCCACGGAGGAAACTCGCCGCGATCGACGGTGCCGCACCGAACCTGCGCAGCATCCCGACGGGGTGCGCCTTCCACACCCGCTGCCCGCTCGCCACGGACATCTGCGCCCAGCAAGACCCGCCACTGCTGGCCTTGGTGGATCAGCCCGGCCAGGACTCCACGCCGAATGCCGCCGGCGACGTACGGCGTGTCGCCTGCCACCACGTGGATGAAACCCTACAACTGCGTCCCGTGGACGCTCTCATCCAAGAGGAGTTGCCCAGATGAACGCCGGAATCGAGGTGCTTCCCCTGTCCGAAACTGTCAAGAAGCCCGTGCTCGAGGCCAACGGCCTCGGTAAGACCTTCCATCTTGCCGGCGGGAGGTCCGCCGGCGGACACCGGAAGGTCGTGGCGGTCGACGCCGTCAACCTCGCCCTGTGCGCCGGGTCCACCGTGGCGCTCGTGGGCGAAAGCGGCTCCGGGAAGTCCACCGTTGCCCGTCTGCTCGCCCAGCTGCTCCCGGCATCAGCCGGCGAGGTGCGGCTGCACGGGGAACCCGTGCACCCCCGCACCGGGCGCCAGCGGCGCCGCTATGTCGGGGAAGTGCAACTACTCCTGCAGGACCCGTTCGCGTCCTTGAACCCCGTCCACACCATCCGCTACCAGCTCACCCGGGTGCTGCGGTTGCACGGTAACCACGCCGGGCGCCGGGGCATCGAAGAACAACTGGAAACACTTCTGTCCACCGTCCAACTCCATCCGGCGTCCCAATTCCTGGACAAGTACCCGCACGAGCTCTCCGGCGGCCAGCTGCAGCGCATCGCGATCGCCCGGACGCTGGCGGCCTCGCCCTCGGTCCTGCTGCTGGACGAACCGGTCTCCATGCTGGACGTGTCCATCAGGCTTGGCATCCTGAACCTGCTCGCGACCCTCAAGCAGCAGCAGGATCTGGCCATCCTCTATATCACCCATGACATTGCCTCCGCCCGGTACTTCGCGGACGAAATCCTGGTGATGTACCGCGGACACGTCGTGGAGCGCGGGCCGAGCGAAAGCGTGACCCAGCATCCTACACACCCCTACACCCAGTTGCTGATCGAGTCGGCCCCCGATCCGGCGCGTCGCGGCCGGGACGCGGCCGAAGTGCCGGGTATCGGCCGCGGTGGCGGCGCCGCGTCGGCGGCAGCCCCGACCGGCTGCCCGTTCGCCCGGCGCTGCCCCTTCGCGATGGATGTCTGCTTCACGCAGATGCCTGCCGTCTCGTCGGTGGACGAGGAGGGACACGACGTGCGGTGCTGGCTCAACAGCCCGGAAACGGCCGGCGGCCCACGGCACTAAGGTCCTGCACCAACAACGGGTCCTTAGGAGCCCGGGCGGCGAGGCTCAGCCCATGTCGCCCGGGCTCCCGCGCGTGCCGTCTGGCTCCGGCGCCTCCGCTGTTTTCTGTTCCGTCCGAAGCGTCCGGCGGACCGTTATGGCCGCGGCGCAGGTGACCAGCGCCGAGGCCAGGCCGCCTGTGGCGAATGCGGCCGCTGGCCCGAACTGTTCGGAGAGGTACCCCAGGACCGGGCCGCCCACGGGTGTTCCACCCGCGGTCGCGATCACGAACGCGGACATCACCCGGCCCCTGAGTTCGTAAGGAGTGACCACCTGGATCAGTGAATTCGCCGTGGTGTTGATGCTCAGCGCGAGAAAGCCCAGCGGAACCAGAGTAGCGACGAACCAGCCGTAGCTTGGCATGAACGCGGACGCGAGTTCGGTGATGGCGAACAGGGCGGTGACGAGAACCAGGTAGGAGAACCGGGGCCTGCCACGCCATGCGGACACCAGCGCACCCGCCATGGATCCGGCCGCAAGCGCTGTCAGCAGAACCCCGTAGCCTTGTGCGCCGGTGTCATACCGGCTTCTCGCGCTTAGGGCCAGCAGCACTGGCCAGTTCATGGCGAACGTTGATGTGACAAAGACGAGGCCCAGGGTGGCCCCGACCCGCCGGTCACGGACGATGTAGGACCACCCAGCCCGGATCTGCCCACGAGACCGCAAAGTGGGGGGTTCGACGAACAGCGCCTCACGGCGCATCAAAGCCACTGATGCGATAACAGCCAGGAAGGATGCGGCGTTGACAAGGAAGGCGGGACCCGCTCCGACCAGGACGATCAGGGCACCGCCGATGGCGGGACCGATCATCCGGGAGATATTGAACGTCGCCGAATTCAGCCCGACCGCTGCCGGAAGCCGGTCACGGCCGACCAATTCGATGAGGAACGATTGGCGCGTCGGGTTGTCCACCGCCGTGGCCACGCCCATGACGCCGGCAAGGACGTAGACGTCCGTGAGCGTGAGCTGCCCTGTGAGGGCAAGGACTCCGAGAGCCGCTGCGGCCAGCGCCAGCAGGGACTGGGTGATGATGAGCAGCAACCGTTTGGAGTAGCGGTCCGCCAGAAGTCCGCCCCACGAGCTCAACAGCATCATGGGGGTGTACTGGATCGCCGAAACAAGGCCGAGCGCGACGCCCGAGCCGTTGGTGAGATCCAGGACGAGCCAATCCTGGGCGACCCGCTGGGTCCAGGTTCCCGAGACCGACAGCAGCTGGCCGGCAAGAAAAAGTCGGTAGTTTCCCAGGCCAAGTGTCTCGACAGGACCGCCCGCTGTCGACGCCAGTCTCCGCGGGGGGCGGCTCGCTCCGCGAGGAGGTGGTGGCGTTAACAGTCGAACTCAACTCCCTACCCTCAGCGTGCGGCGTCCACCCGCGCGGACAACGATCAGTCAGTCATAGATGTGGGAATAGTTGATGCATACAAAGCACCGACGTCCCGTGCCGTCGTGCCGGCACTGCCTCTCGCGCGCTTCCCGGTCCGCCTTCCGCTGCTCCAGCCAGGCGTGCAACCGGGCCCGCAGCCGAAGTATCAGCATCGATCTCACGCACTCCTCCTTCAGTGGAGTATTCGGCTGACCCCGCGTCACTGCCGGGCAGGCTTCGGCTGTTGCCGGGCGGCGGCTTGGGACCGGGCAACCACGCGCTCGTGGACGGCACGGCGGCTTTTCATAGCGAACCGTTCCCTCCGCGCAGGAAGGGACGAAGGACGAGCCCGCACCCGCCACCGAAAAACCTAGCGATACTTTGAAAAACGAACAATTGATACATTTGACTCTCCATATCTGCTACATATAGTCTATCATGTCTGTTATTCAACAGATAGTAGGAGGCGTGGATGGATCTGCAACAGCTGTCCGGTGGAGCAAGTGTACGTCCAGCCCGGGCCGAGGACCTGCCACGAATCGTCGGCCTGCTCGAATCCGACGCACTCGGCCCCGCGGGCGGCCTGCCCGCCACGACCGCGGAAGGCTACCTCAGAGCCTTCGAAGCCATCACCGCCGAGCCCTCCAACGAGCTCTGGGTCGCCACCGATGAGGGCGGGGAAGTGATCGGCACTCTTCAGCTCACCTTCTTCACCACCTTGAGCTGGAGCGCTGCGCTCCGGGCCCAGCTCGCGGGAGTGCGGATCGCCGCGAGCCAACGGGGGCGGGGAACAGGGTCCGCACTGGTGGCGTGGGCCGTGGAGCGGGCCAAATCCAAAGGTTGCCGCGTCATACAGCTCTCCTCGGACAAGAGGCGGGCCGACGCCCACCGTTTCTACGCCCGGCTGGGCTTCGTTCCCAGCCATGAAGGACTGCGACTGGTCCTGCCGTGAAACCCGTCCGCGTGCTCGTCGCCCCCGATGCATTCAAGTCATCGCTGTCGGCCGCGGACGCCGCCCGCCACCTTGCCGCCGGCGTGGCCGGGGCAGGGGCGGACTGCACGACGGTCGAATGCCCCATCGCCGACGGCGGTGAGGGCACCATCGCCGTCCTGGAAAGCCTGGGGGCCGCCGTGCAGCGCATCGTCGTCAATGGCGCGCTCGGGCACCCGGTCCCGGCGTCCTGGGCTGCACTGGACGGAACCGCGTACATCGAGGTGGCCCAGGGATCGGGCGCGCACCACATACCGGCCCGCACCGCGCAGACCTGCCTGAGAGCGGCGAGCACCGGCGTCGGGCAGCTGATCACCGCGGCCCTCGACGCCGGACACCGCAAAATCGTCCTGAGCACGGGCGGCAGTGCCGTCAGCGACGGAGGAGCCGGCATGCTCCACGCCCTCGGCGCGGAATTCTCCCCCCACGATGCAGGCAGTGCCGGCGGAGGGACGCTCTCCTGGATATGCGGCGTGGACCTGTCGACCCTGGATCCGCGGCTGCAGGAAGCAGACATCACCGTGGCCGTGGACGTGAACAATCCGCTCCTCGGGGACACGGGAGCCGCGAAGACCTTCGCCCCGCAGAAGGGGGCCGGACCCTGGGAAATCGAACTCCTCGAGGCAGGCCTGACCCACTGGGCGGACCTCATCGACAGTAACGGCAGCAACCGCGCCCGGGAGGCCGGCACGGGAGCCAGCGGCGGCATCGGCTTCGCGGCAATGACGGCGCTGGCGGCCCGGCGCATCTCCGGGGCCGACATGGTCCTGGATCTCCTGAGGATCGACGCGCTGCTGAGCAAAACCGACCTCCTCGTCACCGGCGAAGGCTCGCTCGACAAGCAAAGCCTCTTCGGGAAGGCCCCCCTGGCTCTGGCAGCCCGCGCCGCTGCACACCGCGTCCCGACCGTCGTCGTCGCAGGCCGGGTGGAACTGACAACGCCGGAGCTTCTGGAACACGGCATCACCGCCTCCTGGAGCCTGGTCGAACTTTCCGGCTCGACCGCAGCCGCGCTCGGCGATCCCGGCCGATGGCTTCAGGAGGCCGGCCGCCTCGTCGCAACCCACGCATCGCAGCTGACCTGAGCACCCGGGCATGCGTCGGTGGCCGGACGTAGGAACGCCGTCCGGCCACCAATCCACAGGCCGTGTCAGTGATGGGCGGGGGCCAACCGGGCTGCGATGTCGACCACGGAAGGCTTGTTCGCCGTCGGCAGCCCGTACGGATCCTGCTCCGACGGCCAACCGCTGAACGCATCGGTCCGCCAGACTCCTGCCGCGGAGGGGTTGCCGAGCGGAATCACCGGCGCCTCGTCGACGAAGATCGACTGCAGGCCATCCAGCGCCTGTTTGAAGGCCGGACTCGAACTGTCAGAGGAAGCCATCGCGTTCAGGAACTCCCCGGCCTTCGGGTTGCTGTAGCGTTCCCAGTTGACGACGGCTTGCTTCCCCGCGGTAGGAACAGGCTGGGAGACCAGCCTGCTGAGATTGTCGTACAGGGAACCGGCGCCGCCGGCAGCACGCATCGACAACTGGAAATTACCCAGGGCCACATCCGAACGCCAGGACTGCTGCGATTCAGGCTTGACGGTCAGCTTGATCCCCGCCGCCTTCAGGCTCTCAGTCATCAGGGTCCCGGCGCGGACCCAGTCCCCGTACGGATTCGTCGTGGGAACGGTCAACGTCAGGGCAAGCTGCTTACCGTCCGGCGAGACAAAGTAGCCGTCCGAACCCAAGGTGTAACCGGCCCCCTGAAGGGTCTGCTTTGCCGCCGAGGCATCCCCGCTGCCCAGCGAAAGGCTCTTGTACTGGTCCGCGATCATATCCGAAGCCCCCGCACCGTCGAGCCCCGTCGGGGACTGGACCGGTTGTGCACCCGGACCGAAGGCCAGTTTCGCCAGGTTCGGCCGGTCGATCGCTTGGCTGATCGCTCTCCGGACCGCCGCGTCATCGGTCGGAGCCATGGTCGCGTTCGGCAAAAGATAGATGGAAACCCCGAACGTCGACGCCCACGAAGCCAAGGTCGACGGCGAACGCTGCGTGATCTGCTTCGGATCGGTATTCGATGACACAATCCAGTCCACCTGTCCACCCTGCATGGCGGCAACCATGCTGCTCTCGGAGTCATAGGCGAGATACTGGATGCTGTCCACCGCGGGCTTGCCGGCATCCCAGTAACCCGGATTCTTATCGAGGGTAATCACCTGCGGTGTGAAACTCTTGAGCATGAAAGGCCCGGTGCCGACAGGCTTCGGGTTCGCGAACGTCACCGGGTCCGCCACGGAAGACCACTGCTTTTTCTGAACGGGCTCGGTCACATACCAAAGAGTCTGGAACGCCGGAGCCGTGAAAGTCACAACAGCCTGCGTCGGGCTGGACGCCGTAGCCGACTTGATGGGCAAGCCATTGAAATTCAATGCCTTGAACTTGGTCATCAACTCAAAGGTGAAAGCCACATCGTCAGCCGTGAACGCGGTGCCATCCGACCACTTCACCCCCGGACGCAGATCGATCGTCAACTGGGTGCCGTCCGTGTTCCATTTGGCACTCTGCGCCAGCCACGGCTTGGTGGTGTCCTTGACATAGTCGACGAGCATCAGCGGCTCATAAATCACAAGCCCCGAATAGCCGCTCGAACTCCCGGACGCCTGCAAGAACGGGTTGAACTGGGACGTGAATGGCCCCGTAGCACCCGCGGCCATCCGCAAGGTGTGCGTACCACCACCCTGGCCAGAGCTTCCCCCACCGCAGGCACTCAGCGCAAACAACAGGAGCATGCAAACGCCGACAACGAACTTCCTGGACAGCTTCATCAATCTCATCGCGCACCCCGTCGTGGCCCGGGCCGCATCCCCACAGCGACCCTATTCAGAATCGTCAATCACAAAATGTATCAACTGTTAGATTTGAGAGTATCAATCGTCCGCCAGCTTGGTCAACGGACAACAACTCCCAATCGGCCCGCGGGAGAAAGGACTCGTCGCGCCCTTAACCAGGCTTGGGCGCATCTGACCAGGGCGGTCACCGGGTCGTCCACCCGCTATCCTGTCTCATGCCCTGGTCTCAAGCAGACGGACAAGAACAGGCAGAGCACGCATCAGGACGCGCCGATCGGCGGGGTCCAATGCTGACATTCGGGTTGTCAGGTACCGGTCCGCTCCCCTGCTTGCGTCAGTGAGCAGCCGTTGGCCTTCGGGTCTAAGCCGTATCCGGCAACTTCGTGCATCTGAATCATCGTGAGTTCTTTCCACCAGGCCCATGTCTTCGAGCCTGCCGGTCAGCCTGGTCGCTGTTGGCTTGCTGATTCCTTCTATTTCGGCGAGTCGTCCCACCCGCATGGGGCCTTTGCAGCCAAGAACGCTCAGGGCTGACATCTGCGCAGGTGTCAATGCCGTTCCTGAGTGCCTTCGCACCTGTCGTGCCAGTCGGATGACGGTCAGCCGCAGTGAGGTGATATCCGGGTCGCGCACGTCGTTGGTGCCTGGGGCTGTGTCGTCTGCAGTATGTGTCTTCGGCAAGAGCTTCTCCCGGTGCGCCATGGCCCGGGGCTGCAACTTGTCGCAGCCCCGGGCCATGCGTTTTGTGGTGGTGGCGCAACTGGGCCCTGTAGCTGCGGGCCCGATTACGAGACCGACGCCGGATCGTCAGGATGCGATGTAGCGGGCGTGGTTTGGTTGTACGCCCACGACGACGGCGTCGCCGGGGCGCGCTGTCAGGGAGGCCGGGGCGGAGGCGCGCAGTTTTGTTCCTTCGACGTCGATGACCAGTTCGAGACGGTCGCCGAGGAACTCCGCTCCGATGATCCGTCCGGGCATACGGTTTTGGCCCGGTAGGCCGTTGCGGTGCGAGCCGGCGGCCTCCACATCGATGTTTTCGGGTCGGATGCACACATTTCCGCCAGCTGAGGGCGTGTCTTGTCCTTCGCCGGCGCACGTGAACGTGCCGATGTGGGTGTTGGCGAGCACGTTGCCTGACTGGCTGGATGCCTGCCGGACGGGGATGAGGTTTGCGCTGCCGATGAAGTCTGCGACGAAGGCCGACTTTGGCTGTTGGTAGAGCCGTTCGGGGCGGTCGATTTGCTCGATGCGGCCTTGGTTCATGACGACCACGATGTCGGAGAGGGCCAGGGCTTCTGCCTGGTCGTGGGTGACGTACACGGATGTGACGCCGAACTGCTCCTGGAATGCCCGCAGTTCGAGCCGTAATTTGGTGCGGAGTTTGGCGTCCAGGTTGGACAGCGGCTCGTCCAGGAGCAGGACTTCCGGTTCGGAGAGCAGCGCCCGGGCCAGGGCGAGGCGCTGCTGCTGGCCGCCGCTGAGCTGGGTGGCCCAGCGCTCGGCGACTCCGGACAGGCCCACCTGGTCCAGCATGTCGAGGGCGCGTTGCTTCACGTTCTGCTGGCCTTTGCGGTTGCGGCCGTGGCGCAGCGGGAAGGCGGCGTTGTCAAGCACCGTCATGTGGGGCCAGATCCCGTAGTGCTGGGGAACCATGGCGATCGGCCGGTCCTCTGCGCTGACCTGGCGGCGCTGCGCGGCATCGAAAACGGTCTGCCCGGCCATGACGATGCGCCCGCCGTCGGGTTGTTCCAGGCCAGCCAGGCACCGCAGAGTGGTGGTCTTGCCGCAGCCACTGGGTCCCAGAAGGGTGACGAATTTGCCCTTGGGGACGTCGAAGGAGATGCCGTCCACGGCGTAGGCGGGATCCCCGGCGCGGGGGCGCCCGTAGGCTTTGCGCAGCTCGTGGATCGTGATCGAGCTTTCGTTGGGTGTTGTCATGTTGCTCATGCCTCTACTTCTGTGGTCCCGCGTCGGTTCACGAGCCAGACCGCTATGGTCGAAATCATCAGGATGACCACCGCGAGCGCGCTGGCCTGCGGGAAGTCGGCGCTGGAGGTGAAGGTGGTCCACAGCTCCACGACCAGCGTGCGGTTGTCGGAGCCTGTCAGCAGCAGTGCGATGGGCAGTTCTCCAAGGGCGTGGGCGAAGACCCATAGCCAGCTTTTCAGCAGGGCCGGACGAAGCAGCGGCAGCAGGATCGTCCGAGTCACCGTGAAGGGTGAGGCACCGGTGACGCGCGCTGCCTCGATCAACCCGTCGTCGAGTTGGAGCAGCGCGGTCTGGATGAGCCGTGATGCCCGTGGCAGGAACCGGGTCACGAGTGCGACGACGATGATCCCGACGGTGCCGTAGATCGGTACGGGGACGAAGAGGTACAGGTACAGGACGGCGACACCGAGGACGACGCTGGGAACGCCGAAGGCCAGGGACGTCGTCTCGAAGAGCACGGTGCTGCCACGGAAGCGACGGCGGGCGGCGGCGACGGCGATCCAGGTCCCGATCGCTGTGGCGGCCGTGGCGGTCACCAGGACCACTTCGGCCGTGTTGAGCATGACCTGGCCCATTCCACGGCCGGTGAGGACCCGGGCGTAGCTGTCGAAGCTGAGGTCCTGCAGGCCGTCCCAGCTGAGCGGCCGGGCGAAGGGCGACAGGCTGGTCCAGATCAGGGCAAGCACCGGCAGGACGACGCCGAGGAACGTGTATACGGAGACCACGATGACCACGGGAATCCGCCACTTGCCGAGGGGTGTGCGGGTCTGCCGGTAGCCTTTGCCGCTGACTACCCGGAAGCGGTGGGCGTCACGGACACGGCGGCGGTAGATCATGAGCATCGCGAAGGAGAGCACGAGCATGAGCACGCCGTAGGTGCTGGCCTTGGAGTAGTTCGCAAATCCGCTGGGCGGTTGCAGGGAGTACTGGATCAGGCTGCTGAAGACGAACGTCCGGTTGGGCAGGCCCAGGAGGGCCGGGATCGCGAATCCTTCCAGGATCACCACGATGAGCAGCATGGACGCTGCCGAGACGGCCGGGCCGATCAGGGGCAGCACGATGAGCCGGAGCCGGCGCGTCAAGGGTGCGCCGAGGGTGGCTGCTGCTTCCTCGAGTTCGGGGTTCAGCCGTCCGAGGGCAGGGGCGATCATCAGGTACATGCTCGGCACGCCGAAGATTCCCATCACCATGATCATCCCGGGCATCGAGTAGACGTTGATGTGGATTCCGACCTGCTGGAGCAGGATGGCCAGTGGCCCGTTGGAGGGGTTGGCGACCAGTGCCCAGGCGATCGCCGTAACGGTGACGGGCACTGCCATGGGTGCCAGCGCGAGCGGTGCCAGGAACTTGCGTCCGGGGATGTCGGTGCGTTCGAAGAGGTAGGCAAGGCACAGGCTGAGCACGAGTGAGACCAGCAGGGAGCCCACTGTGTAGATGGCGGTGTTCAGTGCCACCGAGCCGAGCTGGCCGGACTGGAAGATGTTGACGTAGTTGGCTGCGGAGAAGCCGGGAACGTCGAAGGGCAGGTCGGTCGCCGAGGCCTTGAAGCTGCTGTAGACCAAGATGACCACGGGGACAAGGACAAGGTAGCCCACCAAGAGGGCCAGCGCCGTGTTGAGGGCGATGCCAGCCCATCCGCGGGTGTCCCGTCCGATGCGCCTGGTGCGGCTAGGTGGCGGAGGGGCCACCCCAAGGCGGGGTGCCTCCGTTGTTTTCACTGACATTAGGGTACTCCTACCCGATGTTCGTTCCGAGGGCCGTCTGGGCCTTGGGGAAGAAGTCGGCGAGCGAGGTGTAGCCGTCGGCGGTGGTCGGGTCCCACTTGATGCCCGCGGCGCAGATGGTTTTCAGGACCGTGCTCTGGCCCGGGTTGGAGCAGTCGGTACTCGTGGGAATCCGTGAGTTGTAGCTCTTCGCCAGGGCTGCCTGGGCCGGGTCGGAGGACAGGAACGAGGTGAGCAGCACGGCCGCGGCCGGGTGCGGTGCCCCCTTGGGGACGTAGAGGTAGGACTCGTTCGCGTTCGTGGGCGAGATCGGTGCCATCGCCACGGGGGCGCCCTTCTTCTGCGCTTCGAGGACGAGGTTGATGAGGCTGGTTCCGATGCTGACCTGCCCGGACTCGATCAGGGACTCCGCCGAGGTGGTGTCGGTGGTGTAGTGGGGTTTCTGGGCGGCGAACTGCTTCGCCCAGGCGTCGGCTTTGTCCTGTCCCATGGACGGGTCAAGATCCCAGACCGTCATGAAGTCCGCCCGCGAATCGGCGGCGACCTGTCCGCCGGCCCAGCGCGGGTTCAGCAGATCGTCCCAGGTGTGGGGCACGTCGGCGGGCTTCACTTTGGTGGTGTTGTATGCCCAGACCTTCGGCGCGGACCAGATGTAGACCAGTTTGTTCGAGAACATGGAGTCCTCGGCGGGGACGCCGTACTGGGTCCAGTCCACTGTGTCGGCAAGCGTCTGGGCCGGCGGCACGGTCAGGCCACCGGCGAAGGCGACGTCTATCGAGACCTTCTTCGCCGCGACTTCGACTTTGAGCTGGCTGACCTGGTCCGGTGCCTTGGTGTTGGTGTACTTGACCTTGATGCCGGGGTATTTCTGTTCGAAGAGGTCGATGGCCGGCTGCATCTGGGCCTGCGGCTTGGCGGCCGACCAGTCGACTTCTCCCTCGGTCTGGGCCTGTTTGACCAGCTCGTCCATCGTGAGCGCCACCGCGGCGAAGACGGCCATCAGCGTCATCTTCGGGCGCGGCACGGTGGCCCGCTTGTTGGTCTTGTTCCGGTTGTTCATGAATCCTCCTGGTTTGCTCTGCGCCGACGGCGTTGGCGGCGGACAGTCAGTGCGCGATCACTGCCGCGCTGTAGATGCGGGCGGCGTTTCCGCCAAGGATGGCTGCCCGCTGGGTGTCGTCGAGTTCGGGCAGGTGCGCTTCGATGGAGTGGAGCAGCTGCGCGGGGGTTCCTGCCGAAGCGGGAAAGTTCGAACCCCACATGATGCGCTCGGCGCCGAAGGTTTTCACGAGCCGGCCCAGGACGTCGGTGACGTTGGCGTCCGGTTCGTCTCCCAGCCGTTTGATGGCCGGAGGGGTGATCTTCAGGTGTACTCCGGTGAAGCGGGCGAGCTGGCCCAGTTCACCGAGATGGGTGTAGGGCGGGCCGCCGGCGGCGTTGGGGCGTCCGGCGTGGTCGAGCAGGACCGTCATGCCCGGGCGTGTTTCGAGGACCTGGGCGAGCTTCGGCGCGTCCTTGGAGTGCATCTGGATGCAGACCGGGACGTTGTTGGATGCGACATAGTCCCAGACGGCGTCCATCCGCTCGTCGGACACACCGGATCCAGGCGTCGGAACTTTGGTGGTTCCGTCGGCGACCCGGATTCGGACCCCGCTGAACCCCTCTTCCTCGATCAGCTGCTGGAGGTCCGCGACGGCGGAGTCGGCGAGGAAGTCTACTGCTCCGACGCCGCCGCCCTGGCCCGGTACCGGGCCAGGGCGGCGGCGGCGTAACGGTTGTCAAAGCCGTACACGGTGGATGCGTGGACCAGCGCCGCCCGTTCGATCCCGGCCTCATCGAGATTGCGGATCAGGCCGTCGACGTCGACGGGCCGGGTCTGGGACCATTCCGAGCGGGTTCCACCCAGGGGCTTGACGGGGAATCTGTCGGTGTCTGCCGAGATGGCGTGGGTGTGGGTGTCAAAGTAGTGCATCAGTCCTCCTCGGACGCGGGCTTAGGGTATGGGGGGCTGCCGGGCATGAGCGGCTCACGGCTCCCCCACGTATTTTTCGAAGTCGGCGAAAATCTTCTCGGCTGAAAGGTCCGTGCGGATGACCTCTTGTTCCCGGGCGTAGCGCAGTGCCGTGTCCAGCGTCGAGAGCAGGGTGTCAGTGACGCCGTACTGGATGACCTTTTCGCGGGTCGATCCGGTGGGAACCTCGGGGCGGGCTGCGTCGATGCTCTGCTGGAAGGCCCGGTACACTGCCCGGACGCCGTCGGGATTGGCTTCGGCCAGTTCCCGCCGGATGACGGCGAGGTGGTTGATCGGCACCCAGCCGTGGTCCTGTTGGTACTGGTCCTGGCGCGTCTTCCAGTCTGGAAGCAGCGGTTTGAGGCCGGGAACATGGTCGGCCGAGCGGGCGCCCATGACGACGGCGGCGACGTCGCCGTCGGTGAGCAGCTCCACCAGTTTCCGGTCGGTGCGTTCCACATTTCCCGGCTCATGGGCGCCGGCCACGTGCGGGCCTTCAGTGGTCACCCAGGTGACGTCCTGGGACCGGAGACCGTAGGTGTCGGCGAGCATCCCGCGGACCCACAGACCCGTCGTCTGGCTGTGTGCGCGGACCCCGACCTTCCTGCCGGCGAGGTCCCGGGGGCTGACCCTGCCGTCGCCGTCCCAGACGGAGATGGAACGGTGGTGGAAGTTGCCGTGCAGGACCACTGGCAGTGCCACAACCGGAACGTCGGCTTCGATGGCCTGGAACAGCGTGGCGATCGCCAGTTCGCAGACGTCGTAGCGGCCCTCTCGCACCATCGGAGCGAAGGCCCGGTGGATGGGTTCGACCTCGACGAAATCGAGGTTCACGCCCTCCGCGGTCACGGCGCCCTCCTTGAGGGGCCGGGTGTGCTCGTAGTCGCGGAGTGCGACGGTCCAATTCGTGGTCATCGGAGCTCCTTTGCTAAGCGACCTTTTGTTATACAATCCACGTTCAAACTAACAGTGATCCCCGTCACTTTCAAGGGGTACTGGGCAATTTCGTCTAACAATCCACGCATTTTCAGCCGCCTAGTCGTGACGCGGCAACACCCAGGGCGGTGCAAGTAGCGGAGACCAGTTCGTCGTATTCGACGGGGCGGGGCAGGAGTTCCTGTTCCCAGGCGTAGCTGGCCGCCGCCGTGACTGCGGGCCGCAGGGCCTCGAACCCATAGGGTTCCAAGGGAATTCCCGAACCTGTCTTGCGTGCTTCGAGTTGCTCGGACACGGCGTCATACAGGCCAAGGACGGCACCGCTCAGGTCCCGGGCCGTGCTCTCGCGGACAGCGAAGAGGTGGTTCACGGGAACGTAGCCGACGTGCTCCGCCCATTGTTGCGACGCCGTCGCGGGATCGGGAATGACGCTTCGCACGCCGGGATCATCGGGACGGTCGTTGCCCATGACGGCGAAGTCCACGCGGCCTTCCAGAAGGTCCTGGGCCAGGGACGCGCCTTCTTCGGCGCGCTGCACCCAGGCGGGTTCACCCTGCTCCGCGATGTGCCCGCCTTCATAGGTGCGCCATCGCACGGAGCGCAGGTCCACTTTGTACTGGTGGGCGAGGAATCCACGTACCCACATGCCCGTGGTCTGGCTCCAGGCGCGCACGCCGACGGTACGGCCGGGCAGTTGGTCAACGGAAAGCTCCTGGGTGCTGATCAGCGTCTGGTGCTGGTGGCGGCCCAGGGCGGTGAGCGGGAGGAAAAGCACCGGGCGGTCGAGGGCGACGGCCTGGAGCAGGGTCACGATCGCGATCTCACTGACCTCGAAGCTTTGGCCGCTGGCGAAGGACCTGAAGCCGTTGTGGACAGGGCGCAGCGGGGATGCCGTGACCGCGGCGATCGACTTGTGGGATTCGAGAGCCGACTGTGCGGCTCCGGCGAGTTCCTTGTCGTTGATCAGGAACTCAATTTCGGCGGTCGTCATCGACGTACCTTCCTTTCTGGGATGCGGATCTAAGATGCGGACAAAGTCCGGCTGTGCCGTGGCGGGAATGCTTGGGCGTGGGTCATACTTCCTCTGCGTACCAAAGGCGGCGGTACGGGATGCTGATCACTTCGCGGGTGATGCGCACGTCCAGGACGGTGGGTTCCGGGTTGGCGATGAACGCCTGCACGGCAGTTTCGAGTTCCGCGATGGTGCGCACCATCGTGCCCTTGCCACCGAGGGCTACAGCGGCTGCGCCGAGGTCCGGTGAAGGGATGGCCGTCAGCGCGGGGTTCAGGCCGTGTGCTCCCGATTTGTGGAATTCCGCACCGAGGGCTTCATCGTTCATGACAACCACCAGGACGGGCCACTGATAACGGCATGCAGTGTCGAATTCAGCCAGGTGCATGATGAAGCTCGCGTCGCCTTCGACCACGAAGGTCGGTTGCGCCCGGGCCGCGCTCCAGCCCATGGTGAGCAGCGGGGCCTGCCCGATCGCGCCGAAGAGTCCGTAGTTGGAGACGATTTCGCGGGGGCGGGTGAAGAGCATCGTGCCGAAGTCGGTCTGGTGGCCACTGCCCATCACGAGCGGCAAGTCCGCCGGCGCCAGCCGGTCCAGGGCGAGGATGACTTCGCGGGGGTCGAGCCGGCCATCTTCCCGGTGGAAGTCCTCCTTCAGGGAGTCGGCGTCCCGAAGCGCTGCAGCGATGTCGACGGTGTGGTAGCCGTCACCATGTTCCGGGGTGTCCGGCAGCGCCTTGATGATCGCTTCCAGGGAGGGGCGGGCGTCGCCGCGGACGTAGCAGTCCACGGGCTGGCCCGTTCCGGTGACCACCTGGTCTGCGTGGTCAAGGTGGATGATCCTGGCCGCCGGGTAGAGGTAGCCGTGTTCGGTGGTGAAGTGGTTAAGGCTTGCGCCGATGGCTACCAGGCAGTCAGCTTCCTGCAGGAGTTCGTGGGCCGTTGCGGTACCGTAAAGCCCCGAAATTCCGGCGAAGTATTCGTTCTGGTCGCGCAGCCAGTTCTTCGTTTGCAGGGTGGTGGCGATAAGGGCGTTCGTTTTCGTTTGTAACTCGAGGACGAGATCGCCGACGTCGGCGGCGCGCGCTCCCTTACCTACGAGAAGGACAACCTTTTCGCTCTCCCTGAGGATCTTCACCGCATGGTCGATCCTTTCCGGGGCCGGCTGCGCCAAGGCGCTATCGATCAGTTCAGTGGAAGGAATGTAGACAGGCGCGCCGTCGAATTCTGCTTGTTGGACGTTGGTGGGGGCGCTGACCATCACAGGCCGGGACGTTGTCCGGGCCAGCCAGAAAGCCCGCTGGACCGCTTCTTGCGCACGGGCCGGGGAGGAGACCTGTACAAACCCGCACTCAACCCCGTCGGCGAACTTCGCCTGGTCAAGGTACTGCGTGGCGCCCAGGTCCCCCAAGGCCACCTCGCCGCTGAAAATCACTAGGGGCGTCCTGGCGCGGCTCGCACAGACCAGGCTGGTGGCCAACTGCGTAACACCTGGCCCGCTGGTGGTCGAGGCCACCCCCGGTTTCTTCGCGCCCCGGGCCCAGCCGTCGGCCATGGCCAGCCCGGAGCCCTCGTGGCGGGCCTCGAACAGCGTCGCTCCGCGTTCTGCCATGGCGTACATCCAGTGCATGTTGGCGTCACCGGTCATGCCAAAAATGTGCGTCGTTCCTTCGGCGATAAATGCATCCGCCAGTGCTTCATAAACCTTGGTCATCGTTTTTCCTGATTAGCTAGCGGCGGAGGTGGCGCCTACGGGCGTACCGGTGGTGGACGGGATTTGTCCCCGCTCTTCAAGTCGCTGGCGCAAGCGGGGGAACACTTCCAGGGCATTGCCGGCCGCGATGGATTCCCGCTGCGATGAATCGCTGAAGTCGAGGGAGTCGAGCAGGTAGCGGGTGTCGTCGTAGCGGTGCCCCGAGGCAGGGTCCACGCCGCGGACGGCACCGAGCATCTCGGATGCGAACAGGATGTTTTTGGCAGGGACGGTATCGACCAGGAGTTGCAAGCCCCGTGCGCCGTAGACGCACGTGTCGAAATAAAGGTTGTCTCCGATGATGTCGAGCAGCTCGCCGCGGCCCTGGTCCTGCATGACGCCTTGGTAACGGCCCCAGTGGTACGGCACGGCCCCGCCTCCGTGGGGCAGGATCAGCTTCAGGTCCGGGAAGTCCTTGAACAGCTCGGACTGGCATAGCTGCATGAACGCGGTCGTGTCGCCATTGAGGTAGTGGGCGCAGGTTCCGTGGACAGCGGGGTTTGCGGACATCGAGGAATGCACCATGGCCGGGACGCCGAGCTCCACCATCGCCTCGTAGAGCGGGTAGTAGTAGCGGTCCGTGATCGGCGGGGCCTGCCAGTAGCCGTCGGAGTGGTCGGGGTTGAGGTTGCAGCCGACGAAGCCAAGCTCCGTTACGCAGCGGCGCAGTTCCTCGACGCAGACGTCGATGTCGCCGGCCGGGGACTGGGGAAGCTGGCAGACGTTGGCGAAGCTGTCCGGAAACAGGACCGATGCCCGGTGCACGGTGTCGTTGCTTAGCCTGCTCCAGGTCAGGCTGGTTTCCTGGTCACCGTAATGGTGGGCCATTTTGCCCGCGATGGGCGAGAGGAGAGCGAGGTCGATGCCGTGCTGTTCCTGCAGCGCCAGCTGACCCGTGGTGAGGGCGGCGGCGATTTCCTCATCGGAAATGTCCAGTCCGTCGGCGGAGAGGTGGCGGCCGTGTTGCTCGATTTCCTCGATCTGGCGGTCCCGCCAGGTCTTCAGGGCGTCGGGAACGGTGGTGAAATGCGCGTGGATGTCGATGTACATGGTCTTTTCCGGGCTCCTGGTCATCGGGCGGGTTGGATGCGGGCGGCGTCGGCGAGGTTCCGGCCGAGGACGAGTCCCGGGTAGCTCACAACGGGGGCGGTCATGAGGAAGTCGTAACCCTTGTCCATGGCCTCATCGACGTTCCGTTCCGTGACATGGGGGTGGCCGACGGGAACGCCCTTGGCTTTGCAGATCTCGACGACGCGGTCGCGGTGGGCCTGCACGGTAGGGTGCTCGAACTGCCGCGGGACCCCAAGTTCCTGGCTCAGGTCTCCTTCGCCGACGAGTATCAACCCGATGCCCGGCACCTGCTCGAGGATCGCCTCGAGGTTTTCAATCGCCCGGACGCTTTCGATCATGAGTCCGACCAGGATTTCCCCCTGCGGTGCAAGCGGCCAGACGTCGGCGCGTTCGTAGTACTCCCCCACAGACATGCCCCAGTAGCGGGCCGCCCAGGCGGGGCTGTCGCCGCGCAGGCCAAACGGTTCGCGGCCCGGATCCTGGTCGATGCCCGGGTACCGGCACGCGGCGACGGCGTTGCGCGCATCGTCGACGGTGTCCACATGGGGCCAGATGATGCCGTACGCACCCAGGTCAAGGGCCTGTTTGGCGTGCCATTGCGACCGTTCCCCGCCGTTGGGGGGAATCCTGACCAGCGGGGTGGTGCGCGGTGCCAGCGTGTCCGCTTCGAAGACCTGGCGTCGGTCCAGCAGGTACTGCATCGCATCCTTGAGCTGGGGCACGTCCCACGGCTTGTGCTCTGCTTCAAAGATGAGTGCGTCGTAGCCTGCATCGCGGACTGCCACCGCCCCTGCAGGGTCGGGGGACGCGAAGGTAGCGAAGACGCGTTCGCCTTTTTCGAATTTCTCGATGATGCTGTTCAGTCTCATTGGTTCCGGCTTCCTTCCGTCGAGCTTCCTACCCGCGCACCGGCTCCCCTGAACAAGTTGCCGAGACTTTTGCGCTCGGAGCTGGCCGGCTCCGGGGTTTAGCTGTTCGGGTCAAGTTGTGCGCAGGTGCTGATGAGGCTCTCGGTGAACGATTTGGTCATGCGGTCCACCACAATCGACGCTCCGGTGGTGATGAGCGAGGCGAGTGCGCCGCCGATGTCCACCTGGCCGTCAAGGATGACGATCGATCCATCCGGGGCGGGCTGCACGCTGTAGTCGGCGTGCCCTTGGACGCGGGTTGACCCGCGGCTGTCGCCGCCGGCCGCCTCGAGCCGCCCGGTGCGGCCGGCCTCGTCGAGGACCAGGTTCGCGCGGGCTTTGAAAGAGACCTTGATGGCTGCGAAGCGGACAGCCATCACCGCATCAAAGCTGCCATCGTCGTGGAACTCGCCAAGACGGGAGCCGTCGATGCAGCCCACTACCTTGTGGGGGTCCGACAGGATGCTCCACACGATGTCTGGCGGATGGGGAACTGATACTCGCTGGGCAATGGTGATCACAGGAAAGCTCCGGTTCAGTGAGGCGTCGGTCCTTGTCAGCGGCCCGGCCTGCCATCAATGGCGGAAAGGGCGAGGCATGAGAAGCAACCGCGAAATCATTTTGTATAACAATCACGACGGTACCACCCGAATGGCCAGCTTGTGAAGAGGGCCACAGATTGTCCGCTCACCGGCGCATGTTCTGCGGAATTTCAGCACTTGGTGCCGGAGGGCCGCATTCACAAGGGGTACTGACAGCCGAAATCTCACGTGCTACCGTGGTTGTATTGTCCAACAATCGAGGATGGAGATTTTGATGGAACAACTCACCGTCGCACTGGGCGACTACCCGCATTCAGCCGCTGTTCTGGACGGCCGGGCGAGCGTCGAGGGCTATGTCGTCAAGCCAGTTGAGGTCAAGCCGATCATTGCCGCCTACCGCAGGATGATCAGGGACCTGGAATTCGACGTCTGCGAACTGGCCCCCGTGTCCTACCTCATGGCCCGGGAGGCAGGCGTGCCCATTACCGCCATACCGGTTTTCCTCAACCGCCGTTTCCACCATGGCGACCTGCAGTGCGCGCCGGGTTCCGGCGTCGTTATCCCCACCGACCTCGACGGCCGCAAAGTCGGTGTGCGCGCCTACTCGGTGAGCACAGGAGTATGGGGCCGCGGCATCCTCCACGAGGATTACGGCGTCGATCTGGGCTCGATTACGTGGGTCATCGACGATGATGACCACGTCGAAGGAAAAGTGCCTGCCAACGTGGAGCGCGTTACCGACGGCCGGTCGCTGGGATCCCTGCTGCTCGCCGGTGAAATCGACGCCGCCTTCACCGGCAACGCCGGCACCGGGCGGGCCGGAGCACCGACCGCAGGCTGGGAATCGGCCACACCAGTCACCGACAGCGGCGAGACCTACCCGCTGTTCCCGGACAGCGACATCATCGAGCGCGACTCCTACCTGCGTACCGGCATCTATCCCCTGCACTCGGTCATAGTGGTCCGCAACGAACTCATCGAGAAGGACCGAGGGCTGCCCACCAAGCTGTACAACGCCTTCGTCCAAAGCAAGCAGCTTCACCTGGACGAGGACCCGGACTGGACTGCCCTGCCGCGCCTGGCCAAACAGGGACGCATGATCGGCGGCGATCCGGTGCCCTACGGACTCGAGAGCAACAAGGCCAGCATTGGAGCGTTGCAACGCTTCAGCCGCGACCAGGGCCTCACCGACGGCGACCCCGGCGGTTCGATCTTCGCCGCCGGCACCTACGCAGACCGCTGAACCACCAAATCGAAGAAGGAAATACATGGACATCGTCGACAGCCACTGCCACATCCTCGCCTCCGACACAGACACCTACCCGAGGGCACCTTTGGGCGGACACCAATCCGTCTGGGCCAGCGAACGACCCGTGACCGCGGAACAACTCCTCGAACGCATGGACAACACCGGCATCGCCCAGGCTGTCCTGGTCCAGGCCACCACGGCCTACGGCTATGACAACAGCTACGTCCTCGACTCTGCGGCACGCTGGCCCGACAGGTTCGTCGCCGTCGGAACCTTCGACCCCCTGGAAGCCGACGCAGGCCGGCGGCTGCGCGCCGGCGTCGAACGCGGCCTTGCAGGGGTCCGGTTGTTCACCACCGGAAGCACCGTCTCCGAACAGGGCATGTGGTTCGCCGACGCCGCGACCGACGAATTCTGGGCCGCAGCCAGCCAGGAACAAGTACCCGTCTGCCTGCAGCTCCGGCTCGGCGACGACACCGCCCCAGTCCTCAAAGACCTGCTCTCGCGCCACCCCGGAGCGACCATTCTCCTGGACCACTGCGGGTACCCCGACGTCCGCACCTCCCCGACCAAGGCCGCCAACGACCTGACCGCGCTGGCCGGGCATGCCGGGCTGCACCTGAAGCTGACCCACCGTACCCTGGAAGGCCTTGACGAGCTCGGCGAACGTGCCCGGGACTTCCTTGACCCGGTGATCGAGGCGTTCGGTGCCGAACGGATCGCCTGGGGTTCAAACTGCCCCGCGGCCGAACAGCCACTCGAAGAGCTGCGCGCCCTCGCCGAACGGGTATTGAGCCCAGTATCGGAAGAGAACCGCTCGGGCATTTTCAATTCCACCGCCAGGCGGCTTTACCCCGCACTGGGCACGACCTGATACATTCTGGACGTGTAGCACGGAAAGGGTTCACAGCACATGAGTGAGCTGACATCGGTCACCGCGGACCTCGCCACCACCCGGTTCAACCAGGCCTATGAGGATCTGCGGAACCTCATCATCTCGGGACACTTCCAGCCAAACGTGCGCCTGACCGACGCCGAACTGACCGCGTTGCTGGATGTCTCGCGCGGAACCGTCCGTTCCGTCACCGCCCGGCTCGCACAAGAGGGCTACCTCACCAGCGAGCCGAACCGCGGCGTGCGGACACGGTTGTTCAGTGTCGACGAGGCCATTGAGATCCTTGAGGCCCGGGAAATCCTCGAATCGGCCCTGGCTGGCAAAGCGGCCGAGCGTGCCACGGATGAAGAACTCGAAGAGCTCGCAGCGCTCTGTGATCAGATGGCCAGCGCTGAGTACGACCGCCAGGAAGCCGAATACTCCAGGCTGAACCGGGCGTTCCACAAACTGGTCCGCGACTCAGCCCGGCAACCGATCCTGACCGGATTCGTGGATTCCCTCGTCTACGCGCTCGTCATGCGGCAATACCGGAGCCTGACCCGCAAGCACCCGCAACGGGACGCGCTCAACGAGCACCGGGCCATCCTCTACGCACTCCAGACCCGCAACGCCGAAGCGGCCACCGCCGCGATGCGCCACCACGTCTCGTCCGCACGCCGGGCACTGCTCCTCAGCACCGAAACGGTCCCGGACAACGACGGACTGAAGATAGTCAACGACGAAGCCGACACCGACGTCTCCGCCTGACTCTGCACGGAAACAATTTCCCCGGAAGCGTGCTCTTCCGTGGGATGCGACCGGCCCATGCCCCTTCCTCTTTCCGCTTGACCGGGAAGAGGAAGGGCCGCGCAGCGCCCGTGCCCCGAAACCGCCTGTTGCGCCTTCGGCAACCGGCGAGAAGTTACACGCCGGAAACACCCGCTTGACCACGCCGAAACGCACAAGACGTTTACTGTTGGTTACCAGAGTTTCATGGCATGAACTACGAAGGAGTCCAAATGTCTACCCGGATCAACTTCCGCTACCTCAGCGAACCCGACATGATCGAAGCCGGCGTCGGCGACCTCGTGCGCTGCACCGACGTCATGGAGGAAGCCCTCGTCCTGCTGCGCCAGGGTGATTACCGGATGGCCGGGGAGAACGGCAACTCCCACGGCGCCATGATCACGTTCCCTGCCGAACATGAGTTCGAGGGCATGCCGAAGGACGGTCCGGACCGCCGCTTCATGGCGATGCCCGCCTACCTGGGCGGCCGTTTCGGGACCTCCGGCGTCAAATGGTACGGCTCCAACACCGAAAACCGGCAGAAAGGGCTCCCGCGCTCGATCCACGTGTTCGTTCTGAACGACCGGGACACAGGGGCCCCGCTGGCGATCATGAGCGCAAACCTCCTGAGCGCCTACCGCACCGGCGCCGTCCCGGGCGTTGGCGTCAAGCACCTCGCCAGGGCGGACGCGAAAGTTGCAGCCGTGGTCGGCCCGGGCGTCATCGCCCGTTCGGTCCTGGAGACCACGCTGGCCCTGCGCCCATCGATAGACACCCTTTACGTGAAGGGCCGCAGCGCCGGCACCACGCAGGCCTTCGTTGACTGGGCAACGGCCAAGTTCCCCCAGCTGACCAAGGTTGCATCCGCCGAAACCATTGAAGACGCCATCGCCGACGCCGACGTCGTCATGGCTACCACATCCACCGACGCAGCGGGAAGCGAAGCCTTCCCGTACTTCCCGAAGCATGCCATCAAACCCGGCGCCCTTCTTCTCCTCCCCGCGGCGGCCCGCTTCGATGACGACTTCCTCCAGGGCGATGCCCGCTTGGTGATCGACGCCGAGGGCCTCTACCGAGCATGGCTCGAAGAGTACGGACCCACCGCCTACCAGATCCTTGGCATCCCCGGATCGCACTGGTTCGGGCTCCTGGAAGAAAGCAAGATTCCGGCCTCGAAGATCGAGGAAATCGCGGACATCGCCACCGGCAAACTTCCCGCCCGCCGCGACGATGAAGAAATCATCCTTTACTCCGTTGGCGGGATGCCCATCGAAGACGTCGCCTGGGCCACCGAGCTCTACCGCACCGCAGAAGAGAAAAACATCGGCACCGTCCTGAACCTCTGGGACACACCCGCCCTCGCCTGATTCCCTGACCAGCGTGGGGGCAGCGGTCATATGCCCCCACGCGGCCGGGCCTCTTCCGGCTACCCCACCGCCTCAGGGCGCGCTGACAAGATGCCGTGGGACGGGCCATCAAGGAAGCAAGAGGCACCGCAGTGCAGATTGTGCACACCCACCTCTTCCGCGACCTCGCATCCCCGGCTTGGCCAGGTCATGGCCTCCGTTGTGGCCCGAAACGTTTGAGGTTCCGCGATTACTCGGGACACCTCGGGGTACGGTGAAGTGGTGCGCAAGGTGTCCTTGAGCATCATCTCAGGGACATGGGATCAACCTTCGGGAAGAGGAACCATGAGCGAATCGATCACCGGTGAGGGGATTTTTGAAGCGGATGCCCTCGACGGCAATGACCTCCGGGAAGAGGCTGAGGCTTCCGGTTCTGCCTCCGAGGCGGAAGTCAGCTATGACGAACAGTTCTATCCTGCACGCCCCAAGGCCCTGAGGCCCATCGCCCGGCGCCGCCAGTACCTTGCCACCCGGCCTTCCTTCGAGTTCGACGGGCGCAACGCGGCATACGTGGACTGGCTGCGCAACCAGGCAATGCTCGGGGACGCGACGACCCTCGCCCGGCAACTTTCGGGCCAAGCCAGCATGTGGCAAAACTCCTACGCCCACCCAAATCCTCGCGCCGCCGTCGAACGCGCGCCGGTATGGTTCACCGCCTATCCCTTGTCCTTCATCACCCGGCCCAACCAGTCCTTTCTCGGCGCCTTGGGCGACGAAAGGATGTGGGAGGCGTTCCGGAACATCGGCATCCGCGCCATCCACACCGGCCCCGTCAAACTGGCCGGCGGCATCAGCGGATGGATGCAGACACCCAGCGTTGACGGCCATTTCGACAGAATCAGCATGGCCATCGACCCGGCCTTCGGGGAGGAAGACGAATTCCGCCGCATGTGCCAGGTCGCCACGGACCACGGCGGAACAATCATCGACGACATCGTTCCCGGCCACACCGGCAAGGGAGCAGATTTCCGGCTAGCCGAGATGAACTTCCGCGATTATCCAGGGATCTATCACATGGTGGACATCCCTGAAGAAGACTGGCATCTCCTGCCGGACGTCCCGGAGGGCAAGGACTCTGTGAACCTGAGCCCCGACGCGGAACAGGCACTACAGAAGGCCGGCTACATCATCGGCCGGCTGCAGCGGGTGATCTTCTACGAACCGGGGGTCAAGGAAACCAACTGGAGCGCGACCCGGGCCATCGTGGACACCACCGGAAAGACCCGCCGCTGGGTCTATCTCCACTACTTCAAAGCCGGCCAGCCATCGATCAACTGGTTGGATCCCACTTTCGCCGGCATGAGGCTTGTGGTCGGTGACGCCCTGCACTCGCTCGTGGACCTCGGCACCGGAGCCTTGCGGCTCGATGCCAACGGTTTCCTCGGCGTGGAAAAAAGCGCCGAAGAACAGCCCGGATGGTCTGAAGGACATCCACTGTCCGAGGCCGCCAACCAGCTCATCGGATCCATGATCCGCAAGGTGGGCGGCTTCTCGTTCCAGGAACTAAACCTCACGATCGACGACATCAAAGCCACCTCGGATTCCGGCCCCGACCTCTCCTACGACTTCGTCACACGTCCCGCATACCACTTCGCATTGGCGACCGGAGACACGGAATTCCTGCGGCTCACGCTCCGCCTCTCGATGGAGATCGGCGTGGACCAAGCCTCGCTGGTCCACGCCCTGCAGAACCACGACGAACTCACCTATGAGCTGATGCACTTTGCGGCGGGGCACTGTGACGACGAGTTTGAACTCAATGGCCAGACAATGACCGGTTCCCAAATCGCCGAACACGTCCAGCAGACCATGCGCGAACGGCTCACCGGGGAAGCCGCCCCCTACAATTCGTTATTCACCACGAACGGTATCGCCTGCACGACCGTGAGCTTCATCATGGCAACACTGGGAATCCAGGATCCCGAGGCAATGACTCCGGAGCAGGAGGCACAGATCCTGGACGCCCACATTTTGCTGTCCATGTACAACGCCCTGCAGCCCGGCGTCTTCGCGCTGTCCGGCTGGGACCTGGCCGGCGCAACTGTACTTGACCGCACCAGCGTCGCAGAACTCACGGCCCAAGGCGACACCCGCTGGATCAACCGCGGCGCCCACGACATCATGGGCACCAGCCCCGATGCGAAAACCTCCTCTGCCGGAATGCCCCGCGCCCGAAGCCTGTACGGGCCACTCCCCGAACAACTCAACGACGGACATTCCTTTGCCCGCCGCCTGCAGCGCATCCTGGCCGTGCGTGAAGCGAACGGCATCGCCACCGGAACACTCCTGGATGTACCGGACGTCTCCCACCGTGGACTCCTTGTCATGGTCAACGCACTGGCCGGCGGGGCACTGGAAGCCACCGTGCTGAACTTCTCCGATCAAGACATCTCCGGCAGCATCCGGTCCACCCATTTCCCCCCGGGCGCCAGCGCGCTCGACCTCTTCAACGGCGAAACGGTCGGCCAAGTCGATGACTTGCACAGTTTCTTCCTCGACCTGCCCGCCTACCGGGGCACTGCACTCCTCCTTGAGCCAGGAGATACCAGCGAACGGGACCACTAAAAGATGCGCCCCCGCCCTCTCGCAATCGGCCCTGGGAGTGTCCATTTAACGGTGGATTCAGAATTTTAACGGTGGATTCAGAACCCCGTCGGGATCTAACACATCGGAGCAGTTCATATGAAAGCTCATCGGGTACACTTCGACCACAAACGAGTTGTCAGCCCACGCGGATGCCGTTGTCGGCGAGGAACTCGCGGGCGCGGCCTATCTGGCGGTCGGTGGAGAAGGTGTTCCATTCTTCGCTGAGGTTTTCGTCGTGGATGAGGTCGCGGAACCGATGAAAGGCGCCTTTGCCCTCGATTGCGTGCCCGAGCCGTGCCCGGAGGTCCTCATCGTGCTGCCGCCCGGCGAAGGCCGCCATGTCTTCCCAGCCGTCCCGGGAACCGGCAATGTCGAGCCGCAGCCAACGCTCCGGCTCCTCTTCTATATCGATGGCGGTGTCCTCCCCGACGATCATCGGGTCTGTGGCGCTCTCGTCGTATACCTGCCCGGTGCGCAAGTCCAGGTACCCGCCCGTTGAGAGCCCGGGGTCTCCTTCCAACACGGTACTGAGCATGTCCAGGTCCACCGGCACCGGCCTGCCTGCCGGCGGTTCCCGGCGCAGGTAGGCCAGCAGCTCCTCGGCCAGCACCCGGTCACCGGCGTCGGCGCGCCACGTCAGCCGGTTGATGACCGACAGCGCCACCGGCTCGGCCTCCTGGCGTCTGCGCCTAAGCGCAATCGGGATCCCGGCCCCGACCTGTTGCAGGGCATCATCGATCTCGTGCCCGATCACGGCGGCGAGGAAGCCGGCCGCGTCTGCGGCGACGATAGCTGCGCGCAGCTCCGACACGTCGAGCCTGGGCACCTGGACCTGTTCGGGCCAGTCATGCAGCTCCATCGGATGCGGGCGGTCCGGTTTCCGCGGGGTTCGTTGCGGACGCCGTGGGTACGACCCTCTCTGCCGCAGGATGAAGCTCCCGGGCGCCGGCCCCTGTTGGAGGAGCCGGGCCGCGGGCCTGCCTGTAGGTCGTCGCTTACCTGGTTCCGAGGAAGATCGGGTTCGTCAGGGCCGCCATTGGGCCCAGGAGCAGTGTCGAGCCCATGTTGGTGCCGTTGCTGGGGGTTCCGTCGGGCATGGGGTGGCGGACCTCGACGCGCACGTACGCCGAGAGCTGCGCGGTGGTGACCCAGGTGTGGGTGCCTTGGCCTGAGGCCGGCAGCGTGACTTGCTGGGTCTGGCCTTCATCGGTGATGATCCGCAGGACGCCATTCGGAACGCCCGCGACGTCGACCTTCACGGTGACCGGCACGTCCGGGGCGATGTCCAGCCGGTCCCCGACGCCGGCTTTGCGTCCCCCCGCGGCAACGGTGAGGTCGAGCGCAATGTCAGCGGATTCGGCGATCCAGCTGCGTCCGTTGCGGATACCTTCCAGAAGGGCGTCCCGGGACAGTGCTGCCGCGTTGACCACATTGTGCGGCAAGCCGATGACCTGCGGCGCGCTGTGCGCGTCGCTGTTACCCATGGCCGGAACCCAGCGGCCGCCGGTCCGGACCGAATGGGCGAGCATGGAGTCCCAGGTGTTGATCGCGTACTCGTCGTCCGCGGTCCACGGGCCGGTCCACACTTCGACGGCATCGGCGTCGTCGTAGCCGAACTTCCAGCGGCACGCGACATATGGGCAGTAAGGGTGGGCAGGCACGACGAGCCCTCCGGAGGCGTGGATGTGCTGTGCTTCCTGTTCGAAGCCCTTGTCGCGGGCCCGGTAGCGCCAGTCGATCCAGTCCCCCGGCTCGATTCCCAGGGCAAGGTAGTGGCCGTTGCGGGTGGTGACTTCCTCGCCCGTGAGGATGAGCAGGTCATCCCCTGCCAACGGGCCCCACACTCCGTGGGAGGCAGGGGTGTTGTGGTCGGTGCTGATCATGAAATCCAGCTTCGCGGCCCGTGCGCCGGCAGCTACCTCGGCCGGGGTGCGCTTGCCGTCGGAGTAGACGGTGTGCAGGTGCGCGTCGCCCCGATACCAGGCGGCTCCCCGGCCAGTGACCTGCGTCGGCGGGTATTGCGGACGGAACGCCGCACCGTCAGGCCCGTACTCGAGGGTCACGTTCACGGTGTAGTCCATGCCCTGCTCGGCGACCTGATAGGGGCCGAGTGCGATGTTCCAGGTGCCCTTGCCGACAGGACCCGGGAGATAACCCGGGGTAGCCTCAGCGGCGCTGATGAAGAACTCAGTCCGGAAGCCGCCGGACCATCCACGGAAGCCCTTTCCGGCAAGGTCGGTGCCCTTTTCGTCAAAGACCCCGATGTCGCAGGAGTTGGACAGCAGCCCCGCGGCAACCATGGGCTTGCTGTAGGTGTAGGAAACGCTGATCTTATTGACCCCGGCGGGAACCTGGACCGGCAGGTACACAAAGTCCGCAGCACCGGGATCCAAATGCCCGGTAATGGTCTGCGTCTTGCTCGTGCCCGTATCGGCGGCCGCGAAGGACATCGGCGCCAGGGTCACGGCCGCACCAGCCAGCGCGGCGGCCAGGAAACCACGGCGGGAAGGAGACAGGGAAACACTTTCGGCCTCGTGGGCCTTACATGGTGAAGTCACCAACAGAGTCTCACGATGCGGACTTAACCCGGGGCGGCAGGGCAATGAACGGAGGCTGAACCGGAGTGATTAATTGGGAGCCGCCTAGCACTTATGGTCACCCGTGCGGCCTCAATGCCGTCTTCGGAATTGATCCCGTCTTTGTAGGCAGAGCGGCGGACGATCACACTTTCCGGAACATTCCGGCGTTTCCACTTGCGCTCGTCGCCGACGTTCCGCCAGACTGTCCTTGGATCCACGAGACAATCACTTCTCCGGTCCCGCCCGCCTGATAATCACGGCCGGCCACCGCCCCATCATCGAATGCCGGGCACACCCACGAACTCCAAGTATTCCCTCCTCCCTTGTGCAGCCGCGTCCCGAGCGAGCACCCTCGCCTTTCCGCGACGCGGCCCGAGCCTCGAAAGTGAGAACACCATGATCAAGCATCTCCCCGACCTCGTTCTGGAGATCACCGCCCGCGAACCGGGCATCATCGAAACCGAACTGAACGCCGCCGTCGAAACCATCATCAAGCAGGCCGAACGGGAGCGCTCGTGCGGCATCCTGGTCACCCAGCACGGATATGACCGCTACACCGTTGCCCTCGACCCCGATGTCCCCTACGGCGAGACTCGCGAACGCCGGGAATGGGATACCCATGCCAACACCCCCAAGCTCGAGGTCTCGGCGGACCAACCCATACAGCGCGCCGCATAGGCCCACCGGGTGGGCACCGCTGCGAAACCGGCCGCGTTCGACGGTTCCTCCGCCTCAACCGACAACCGGCCGCGCAACAGACCGGCTCGTCGATCCGGTGGTCGGCTACCACGAGGCCTGGAAGGATCGCGCGTCGGGGCGATGGCGACGGCGGCCGGTTATTCAAGTGGATCTGGTATGAAAGGCCAATGACCCCGTACAAGTCCGAGCCGCCTTTGGGTGGTTCGCGTGCCCATATCAAGTCGATGTTCCCGTCGCTGGTTCGAAGCGAACAGCGGGTAGCGCAGTTGTGCCTTGATTCGCCGGAAACCGTGGCGAGGATGTCCGTGGCGGATTTGGTCGCGCAGACCGGGACTTCGCCGGCGACGATCGTGCGGGCCTGCAAGAACATGGGCTTCGACGGGTTCCAGCACTTGCGCCAGGTCCTGCTGCGCGATTTGGGGGCGGCGGCCCGGGACGGCCTCGAGCACGGGGAAACGGGTGCAACGGGCGAGCCCGGGTCCTCCGAGCATTTGGTGACCGGGATTTTCTCCCGGGCCGCACACGACATCCGCGGGTCCCTGGCGTCCTTGGATTTTGCGGCGTTCGATGCCGCTGTGAACGCCATCCGGGGCGGAGGTCGTCTGGTGGTGGTTGCCAACGGCGCGTCCTTGTTTCCCGCGCAGTCCCTGGCGCTGCGGTTCCTGGCCTCGGGAGTGAGCTGCGAGGCACCGTCGGACATCGTGTCGCAGCACATCACCGCGAAACTCCTCTCGGAAGGGGATGCCTGCATTGCGATCAGCGACAGCGGAATGAACTCTTTCACGATCGGTTCGGCGCGGATCGCCGCCGAACGCAAGGCCACCGTGATCGGGGTGACCAGTTACGCCAAATCCAAACTCGCGGACCTGGCGACCCACACCCTGGTCGCCGGAGCAGAATTCCACTCCTGGAACGACCAGCTTCCAATCGGAAACATCGTCCAAATGCTCGTCCTCACCGCCCTGCACGCCGCCGTGACGGCCGACTCCCTCGACGTCGAGCGGGCCCGCTCGGCCGTTTTCGAGGAAGTCCTGCACATGGTGGAAAACCCGGAGTAGCAGTCGTGCGCGCCGGGGGTGGTTTCAAGTGTTTCCGGTCCGCGCACAAGGAGTTCACGCGCCGCCCACCACCCGTTCATCATCGGCCACCACCCTTCAAGGGTAAGACGTTTCCTGAACGATTCGAATTAGGAAATATCGTTTCCCCCGGAGGTGCTCGTGGGCCGACTTGTGCTCAACCAGCTGTCGCGTTCGTTCAAGAACGTGCAAGTGGTAAAGAACGTATCCCTCACCGTCGAAGACGGTGATTTCCTGGTCCTGCTTGGCCCCAGCGGCTGCGGCAAGACCACCCTGCTGCGCATGATCGCGGGCCTGCTCGAACCCACGTCAGGGTCGCTGGAACTGGACGGGACGGACATCACCACCGCCCCGTCCAAGAAACGCGACCTGGCCATGGTCTTCCAGAGCTACGCCCTGTACCCGCACCTGAGCGTCGCGAAGAACCTGGCTTTCCCGCTGAAGGTGCGCCGGACCGCCAAGCAGGAGATCACAAAGCGCGTGGAAGCCGTGGCCGGCATGGTCGAGATCGGCCACCTGCTGGAGCGCAAACCCAAGGAATTGTCCGGCGGGCAGCGCCAGCGTGTCGCCGTCGCCCGTGCCCTGGTGCGCGAACCGAAGGCCTTCCTGATGGACGAGCCGCTCTCCAACCTGGATGCCAAGCTCCGCACGGCGACCCGGCAGGAACTGGCCGCCCTGCACCAACGCCTGGGAGCGACGTTCATCTACGTCACGCACGACCAGGTGGAAGCCATGACCATGGCCACCAAGATCGCACTGCTCAACGGCGGCCAGCTCGAACAGCTCGGCACCCCCGAAGAGCTCTACGACACGCCCGCATCCGTGTTCGCGGCCGGGTTCCTCGGCTCACCCGCCACCAACCTGATCGACGCGGAGCTTGCCGCCAGCAACGGCTCCATCACCGTCATGGCCCCATCCGTGGAAGCCGTGCTGTGGGCCGGTGAAACGCCCCGGCGCGACATCGTGCTGGGGATCCGCCCCGAACACCTGACCCTGCACGCCGCCGGTTCATCCGCGGCCGCGCCCAATACCGGAGCAGCCCTGCGCGGCACCGTCGAGCTCTCCGAGAACCTCGGCAGCGAACAGGTGATCTACTGCCGCGTCGGTGACAAGCGCGTGGCCGTGCGCGCGCCGCGGAACCACCGCTGGCAGACGGGAACCGCCGTCGTCCTCAGCGCCGACACGCCCCACCTGCATCTCTTCGATCGCGCCAGCGGCCGGCGCCTTCAATGGCAGCCCGACGCGACCCCGGCACGTACCACCGCCCCGCCACAGCCGGCAGCAGCCCTCTAGCTTCTCCCTTGTTCCCCAGCTCTGCCCCGGCTTCGGACCCCACCCGGACCGGCACTCCACCAAACCAGTCGTCAGCCACCCCTGAACCCAAGGAAACATTGTGCGCCTTCTCCGTTCACTTGCACTGACCATCGCGGCCGGCACGGCCGCCGTGGCACTGGCCGGATGCTCCGGCACCTCCCAGGCCAGCACCGTGGCCAAGCAGATCCCCGAACTGTCCCCGGACCAGCAGGTCAACATCACGTTCGAGAGCTACAACCTGGCCCAGGCCGGTGTCTGGACGGACACCGTCAAAGGCCTCGTCGCCGACTTCGAAAAGGCCCACCCGAACATCCACGTCACCGCACAGGCACCGCAAGGAGGCGGCGCCGTCGGGTCCAACACCGTCAGCAGCGTCCAGACCCAGCTCCTCGCCGGCCACGCCCCCGACGTCGCGCAGCTGACCTTCGATTCGCTCGACTTCGCCGCCACCCAGCTCGGCGCCCAGCCAATCAGCGACCTCGTCGGCCAGAAAGCCGTGGACGACGCCCTCGGCGGCGCCCACCCCTTCCACCCCAACGCCAAGCACCTGGCCGACTGGAACGGCAAGACCTACGGCATCCCCTACGTCTTCTCCACCCCGGTTCTGTTCTACAACGCCACCAAGCTCGCCGAGGCCGGGGTGACCAACCCGGACCTGTCCACTTGGGACAAAGTCGAAGCCGCCGCCAAGGCCGTGTCCGCGAAAACCGGGAAACCCTCCCTGGACATCTCCTGCACCAGCATCGGCGGGAACTGGTGCATGCAGGGCATCTTCAAATCCAACGGCGCCCAGGTCCTCTCCGATGACCGCAAAACCATCGGCTTCGGCTCCGACGCCGCCGTGGACACCGTCACGAAACTCGCGCAACTCACCAAGGACGGGGTACTGCGCAACGCCGACTCGAGCGCCCAGTCCGAAGGACTAGCCAAGGGCGACACCGCGTTCATCCTCACCACCTCGGCCCTGCAGGGCTCGTTCATGGCCGCCGCAACCAAGGGAGGCTGGGACCTGAAGGCCGCCGGGATGCCCTCCTTCGGCGACAAGCCCGCCGTGCCCACCAACTCAGGCTCGGCCCTGTTCGTCCTGTCCCAGGACCCCGCGAAACAACGCGCCGGTTGGGAACTGATCAAGTTCATGACCAGCGACCACGCCTACGAACAGATCTCCACCAAGATCGGCTACCTGCCCCTGCGCACCTCCCTGACCGCGCCCGGCGGGTCCCTGCACGACTGGGCCCAGAAGAACCCCCTTCTGGCCCCCAACCTCGCCCAACTGGACCGCCTCCAGCCTTGGGTTTCGTACCCGGGCAACAGCTACGTGCAGATCGACGACATCCTCGGCAAGGCCGTCGAGAACGTCGTCTACTACGGCAAAGATCCCAAATCCACCATGGCCGACGCCCAGAAACGCGCCCAGGACCTGATCCCCTAACTTCCGCGCTCACCCAGAAGGACTACAAACGTGACAACCACTACCGAGGACGAGGTCTTCGGAACCCGCAACCGCCCCTACCCCATCGAGGGCACCTACAACTTCCGCAGCACGGCCGGCCATTCCACGACCGCCGGACCGCGGGCCGTGCGCGACGGCAAGCTCTACCGTTCGGACGCGCTCCACGCGCTCACCGACGCCGGTCGCCGCCAGGTCTCGGAACTCGGCATCCGGCTCGTCATCGACCTGCGCGACCACACGGAACTGGCGACGTCACCCAGCAGGCTCGACGGGCTCGACGTCGTCACCCACCACCACCCGGTCTTCGAGCACGGCAACGTCCCCGGCACCGCGGCGATCACTACCCTGCCGGAGATCTACCGGCTCATGATCACCCGACACGCCCGGCGGCTCGCCGACGCCGTCCGCCTCATCGCCGACTCCGGAACCGACCCCGTACTGGTCCACTGCACCGCAGGCAAGGACCGCACCGGCGTCGTGGTTGCCCTGGCGCTCCTCGCCGCAGGAATCGAGCGCGACCACGTAGTCCTGGACTACGCGGCCAGCGAAGAAAACCTCGCCGGCGAATGGGCCGAAACCATGATGACCGCCATGGCCGCACACCCCGGCCTCGGAACCGGCGAGGAACTGCGCCAAATCATCACCGCAAGCCCGGCCACCGTCCTGGCGGACACCCTGGACCTCGTGGACGAACTGTACGGCGGCGCCGCCGGACTGCTGAAGGCACACGGCTTCAGCGACGCCGACCTGACACGGCTCACCGACGTCCTGACCACCACCCGCTGACCCCTCAACTGTCAAGGAGACACCCATGAACACCGAAGCCCAGCACCCCGCCCCCGAACACTTCATCCTGCACATCAGCGACACCCATTTTGTCGCCGATAACGACCTGCTCCACGGCAGTGTGGACAGCGACGAAAACCTCCGCCAGCTCTTCCACGACTTCGCCAAAGCGCAGGTCAAGCCCGAAGCCATCGTGTTCACCGGAGACCTCGCCGACACCGGACGCCCGGACGCCTATGTGCGCCTGCGCAACATGGTCGAGCCCGTGGCAGAAGAACTCGGAGCCAAGATCATCTGGGTCATGGGCAACCACGATGAGCGCGCGGCCTTCCGCGCCGGGCTGCTCGACTCCGACGCCGGCCAGGAATCCGTGGACATCGTCCACGACGTCAACGGCCTGCGCATCATCGCCCTGGATTCCACCGTCCCGGGCAAACACCACGGTGAAATCACCGACGAGCAACTGACCTGGCTTCAAGACGTCCTGGCCACCCCGGCACCACACGGCACGCTCATCGCCCTGCACCACCCGCCCGTCCCCAGCCCGCTTCCCATCATGGCGAAGTTCGAACTGCGCGAGCAGAGCCGATTCGAAAAGGTCATCGAGGGTACGGACGTCCGTGGCATCCTGGCCGGCCACCTGCACTACTCCACGTTCAGCACCTTCGCCGGCGCACCCGTGACGGTCGCCTCCGCCACCTGCTACACCCAGGACCTGAACGTGCCGAAAAACTCCATGCGTGGCCAAAACGGTGCGCAAGCATTCAACCTGATCCACCTCTACCAGGACCGGATGCTCAGCTCCGTCGTGCCAATCGGTGAATTCTCCACCGTCTACACCGTCACCGCGGAGCAGATGGCAGCGTTCGAGAAGATGAGCCTCGAAGAGGCCACCGCCGCGATGACCGCCCCCGGTGAAGAGTCCGACGCCGGAGCCTCCGCCGGCGTCGAACTCACCGGAAGCGTCCGCTAACCCGGGCGGCATCGGAAGGAAACCACACAGCATGTTCATCGAAACGGCCGGGCCGGCAGCAGGGATCACCCCTGCCGGCCCGGCCGGGCTCCCGGCCCCGCAACGACGGACCCGGCGCGCCCTGAGCCCCTACCTCTACATCCTCCCCGCCGTCATCCTGCTCCTCGTCTGGACCTACTGGCCGTTGGGACAGACCGTCAACCTGTCCTTCAACGACTGGAACCTGATCCCCACCCGGCCGAAACAGTACGTCGACGTGCAAAAATACGCGAAGGTCCTCAGCCTGCCCGAACTGCACCAGGCGCTGATCAACACCGGCCTGTACATCCTCGCGTTCCTGGGCATCTCCGTGGCCCTGCCGCTCGTATTCGCGCTGCTCTCCCGGAAGGTCCAAGGCAAAGCCCGCACCGTCTACCAGGCGCTGATCTTCGTGCCTTTCCTCATCACCCCCGTGGCCAGCAGCGCGATCTGGCGGTGGCTTTTCGCCCCCGACGGCGGAACCATCCCGGCCATCGCCGCCGCCCTCGGCGCCCCGATGGGCAACGTGTTCCGCGACCCGGGCGGGTCGATGACCGCCGTGATCGTCATTGTCGGCTGGCAGATGCTCGGTTTCGGCGTCCTGGTCGTCTCCGCCGGCCTGGCCGGCATCAGCCCCGACTACGCCGCCGCGGCATCAATCGACGGCGCCAGCGGAACCCAGATCACCTGGCGGATCATCATCCCGTTGCTTTCCCCAAGCCTGGTGTTCCTCTCCCTGATGACCATCCTGCTCTCCGCGCAGTGGACCTACCCCATCATCGACCTCGTTACGCAGGGCGGGCCAGGGAATTCCTCCACCAACATCTACTACCTGCTCTACCAGTTCGGCTTCAGGAATTTCGACGCCGGCCTGGCCTCCGCAGCCGGCACCCTGTTCTTCCTCGGGTTCGGGCTCATCGCCTTGGTCTTCGTGGAGCTCTCGGAACGACTCAGCTTTTACGACAACTAGAAAGGACCTCCATGGCCTTCATCACCATCGCCCCGCCATCCCAACCCGCACACCCACATACCCCGGAAACGTCAAGCGTCTCCGGACAGCCCGGCGTCGCCGGTCCGCCCCGTGCCGCGGGGATGACGACGGCGGACCCCGCAAGCGCCGGGCGCCTGCGCACCGGGCCCGCTCGAGTCCTGAAGCTGCGCTCCGTCCCCAGCCATGTTCTGCTGATTGCCCTGGCGGCCACCTCGATCTTCCCGGTCTACTGGATGTTCGTCACAGCCTTCCGGCCCTCCTCGGACGCCCTGTCGGTCAACCCGCTGCCCGGCCCGCTCAGCCTGGAAAACTTCCAATACGTCCTGACCACCATCCCGATCGCCGGGATGCTCGCGAACACCTTCGGCATGGCACTGACCCTCGCGGCGTCCCAACTGCTCGTGGCCATCCTGGCGTCCTACGGCTTCGCCCGCTGGGACTTCGCCGGGAAAAAGGCGCTCTACCTGCTGTTCGTCGGCTCGTGGCTCGTCCCGTTCCAGGTCACCATGATTCCCAACTACCTGCTCATCTCCCAGCTCGGCCTGCTCAACACGATCACCGGGGTGGTGCTGCCCCAACTGTGCTCCGCGTTCGCCGTCATGATGCTGCGCCAACACCTAGAGGCCTTCCCCCAAGACCTCCTGGACGCCGCCCAGATGGACGGACGGTCCTCCTGGCGGAGCCTCTGGGAAGTCGTGGTGCCCAACCTGCGCCCCGCCCTGGCCGCCCTAGGCATCATGCTGTTCATCAGCGCCTGGAACGAATATCTCTGGCCTTCCCTGATCATGCAGAAATCCGACGCCCTCATCCAGGTTGGCATCCGGGCGTTCCTCGGCGCCGAAGGAAACAACTGGGGCGCCATCATGGCAGCATCATCCCTGGCATGCCTGCCGATCTTCCTGATCTACATCTTCCTGCAACGCTACGTCGTGGATGCCTTCATCCGATCCGGACTTAAATAGGCGCCAACCTCCGGTCCCCTACCTCTGGACCGCCGCCCGGCGCACGAGCCCCGCGTACAGTCCGTCCTTGCGGAGCAATTCGTCATGCGTTCCTAGCTCCGCCACGCGTCCGCGGGCCAGGACCGCAATTTGATCGGCATTGCGCACCGTTGAAAGCCGGTGCGCGATCATGATCGTTGTGCGCCCTTCAGCCAGTCGCTCGAGCGCTGCTTGGACCTGCGACTCGGTGTTGTTGTCGAGGGCGCTTGTAGCCTCATCCAGTACCAGGACGCGGGGGTTGCGCAGCAGCGTACGTGCGATTGCCAGGCGCTGCTGTTCGCCTCCGGAGAAGCGATACCCGCGGCTGCCCACGACCGTGTCATAACCGTCTGGCAGGGAAATGATGAGGTCGTGGATCTGGGCGGCCCGTGCTGCCGCGATAAGTTCAGAATCGTTGGCGTCGGGTTTCGCATAACGCAGGTTTTCGCGCACTGTCGCGTGAACGAGGTACGTCTCCTGGGTGACGACGCCCACGGCGGAGGCAACGTCAGCCAGCGAAAGGTCACGCAGATCGACGTCGTCCAGCAGGATCCGGCCGGCCGCCGGGTCGTAGAGCCGTGCGACAAGACCCGCAAGGGTCGACTTACCGCTTCCGGTGGCGCCGACCAGGGCGAGGCTTGTTCCGGCCGGTATCGACAGGTCGACTGCGTCAAGCACGGTTTCCTGGTCGTAGGCGAAGCTGACGTCCTCGAAGCGGATGTTCCCCTGTACAGTTTCAGGATGCCGTGCCTCAGCAGGGTCTGCGATATCAACCGGCAGGTCGAGATATTCAAACACGCGGCTAAAGAGCGCAAGGCTTGAAGTGACATCGATACCGACGTTCAGAAGGCCAATGAGCGGGCGAAAAAGGGAAGCCTGAAGCCCCACGAAGGCTACGAGAGTGCCAATCGTTATGCCGCCGCCCGTCACGGGGACACCGGCTGAGAGGTAAAGAACCGCAGGAACGGCTGCGAACATCACCTGCATGGTAGCCATCCGCCAGCGTCCAGCCAACTGGGAACGGACCTCAAGATCGATCAGTTCGTGGCTCGTGTCCTCAAACCTTCGGCTTAAAGCAGGGCCGGCGTGAAGCGTCTTACTCAGCCGGACAGCACTGATGCTCAGTCCCTCCTCGATCTGCACATGCAGGTCCGCGAGCTTGGCTTGGCGCAGACCGGTGATCGCGTGGCGCACGCGAGCGACAGCCCGCGTTGTCACGGCAGCCGGCGGAAGTACCAGCAGGCTGACGATGGCCATCCGCCAATCGAGGGTGAACATCGCCGCAACCGCACCAACGACAACGGTCACGTTTGAGGCGATGCCAGTGGCCGTGCTCGTCACAACGGACTGCATGGCCCCGATGTCGTTGACGATGCGCGATTGGATCTCTCCCCCGCGGGTTCGGACAAAGAACCGCATGGACTGGCGCTGAAGATGCCCGAAAACATCGCTGCGGAGCCGGTGCATGACCTCTTGGCCCACTCGCGTCGCCACGAGGGTCTGCCCCACACCCAAAGCTGCGGTCAGTGCGGCAACGGCAACCATTCCGCCAGCACACATCAGCAGGAGACCCAGGTTCCGGTCCGGAAGAGCCTGGTCGATGATAAGGCGAACGAGGAAGGGCTGCGTCAGGCCGGTAAAGGAACTTGCGGCCACGAGAAACAGGACGAGGGCAACTTTCCCGAGGTGAGGACGAAAGAGCCGCCCGACGCGACGGATTTCAACTGGGTGCTCCGCCAATTGACGCTTGTCGGCCTTGGCGGCGCTCGGCCCACGGCCGCTCGCGCTGCCAGGGCCCCCGGGAGCACGGCCGCCTTGAGGTCCTCCGCCGAACGGTGTCAACAGACTGGTCATGGTCTCCTTGCATCAGTGTCGACTCTCAGTGTCAAGGACACGTTAAACTGAGGTTACCTCACTATGAGGAAAATGACATACCAGTAGAATGGGTCAGGTGGACAGCACAGGAGACCTTCTGATGAACGCAGCCAAAGGGCTGCGGCGCAGCCATGCCCGCGTCATGGCGCAGTGGGACGTAACCCTGGGGCAGGGCCGGGCGCTGCGTGTTGTCAGTACGACGCCCGGGGTAAGAATTTCATCAGTCGCCGACGTCCTGGGCATAGCGCCGCGCTCTGCCACGGAGGTGATCGACGGCCTTGAGGCGCGGGGGCTCGTCAGCCGTGCGGCGGATCCCCATGATCGACGCGCTACGTCTGTCCTGCCCACTCAGGAAGGACTGCGGGTGCACAGACTCATTGCCGAGGCCCGTGAGCGGGCAACGGTCGAGTACCTCTCGCGTCTCGTTCCGGAGGACCACGAAGAATTGAGGCGCCTGCTCGGTCTCCTCGTCCACGATGAAGCCCAACGGGCAGGATCGATTGCCGGTCATGGCCGGTAAATGAGAAACCGGGCGCCACGAATGGGTAAGGGCTGCACTGGCTGTGTCGATAACGGTAAGCAATGGCAGGCCCGGCGATTCGGCGCCGCCCAGCAACAACAAGCGGAAATCCGAATTAAGGTGAGTCCGGCCAATAAGTGTTCGAATGGCCCCGGCCGATGCAGTATGACTGAGTCTGGCCGATCACATGAGAAAGCGCAGGACAAGAACTCAGCCAGCGCTGGGCCCTCGTCAAAACCGAGATCGGCCGGCCCGAATCCCGAAACCCGTCCAAGATTGCCACCTGGAGGCCAGCGGGATCCTAGCCTGGCGGAAGTTTCACCGGTTTCACCAGTTTCACCTACTTTTACCCCTGAGGTTCCGCGCAGCCTTCAAGCCAACAGCAGGCGCGCCGCTCCCTCGGATCCAGGGGCACAGACAAAATCGTAATGCTCATTGCCGCGGAATCGATCACACGACAGCATCGCCATGCGGCGATGCTGTCGGACGGACAGCCCCGGGCCCCCGGCGAAGGCCGGCAGTGACATGCTCCCGCTGCTCGACGAGCACGGAGACGGATCTCCAGCGCGAAAAATCACGGCTTCCTCAGCCGCCGGTTGAGCCAACAACCGCCGCAACGTCAGCTGATCCAAACTAGACGCTTCAATCGTCCAAAGAACTTTGGACAATCCGACGGAACATCTGGACCGGGACACTTCGCGAACTCGGCGAAGCCCCTACACTTTCCGTCATGGGGCGTGAGGCAAAGTCCGCAGCATGGTCATGGCCGGTGATCGGGCGGGCCGCGGCTGGCCTCTGTGCGGCGGCCAATCTGTCGATTCTTGGTGTGATCATCGCCGACGCGGTGACCAGCAGCACTGCGGCGGTGCTCGAAGCCATGGCACCCCCGAAAGGGCCCCTCGGGCTCCTGGCTTTCGGGGTACATGCCTCGATCATCCTCGGCGCCGTCGTCGCGGTGAACTCACTCCCAGGCCCCGGTTACGGGAAGAACATCTTCAGGCGCAACGACCTCTCTGGCCTGAGAAAAGCTGCCCCTGCACTACCGCTCCTTGCCGTTTCGTCCCTGCTCTACTGGTGCGGCTACATGGGCGTCACGGAGTTCGCATGGAGGCACAACCAGCCCAGGTCGAACATGGCAGCCGTCAGCGCAGACACTGCTGTTCTCGGAGCAGCCGCCTTCGCCCTCTGGCTGATCCTCATCGCTCTCGGAATGAGACCACGGCGCTCTCCGGGAAACACCCCGCCGGAACAGCCCTAGCTCGCCCGCCGCCGTCGCCCGCCGCCGCCCTCTCGCGGCGACAGCGGGATCAGCGCAGTACGAAAAACAACGTACTGCGCACTTCTCTCTGTCTGGAGACAAATGGCGGTTGGAATGAGCACTTTTCGTTCTTCCCTCGGGAGTAAACCCGCACGTCAAACCCCAACTAAGAGCCCCCTGTCGGATTCGAACCGACGACCCCCGCTTTACAAGAGCGGTGCTCTGGCCAACTGAGCTAAGGAGGCATGCCCCGGCGGACCGGAGCCTCGTCGCCCCGGCAGCCGGGGCTTCACACCCCGGCGGACCGGAGCAAACACAACCGCACCGGAACCGGTGCGCAAGCGCTAAATAAGGGTAGCCCACGACCTCCCGCCCACGGAAATTCCGCGGGACGGGAGCCAAGGAAATTCCGCCAGGGCTGGAAGATGTTCGGGCACGAGGCCATTAAAGCCAACGAGCCGCCCCTTGTCGGGACGGCTCGTTAGCCCCTTGTCGGGACGGCTCGTTGGGCTAGCTTGTCGGGACGGCTCGTTGGGCTAGCTTGTCAGGACGGCTCGTTGGGCTAGCTTGTCGGGACGACTCGACGGCCCAAGCTAAGCGATTACTACTTCTTCGCAGCGATGGCCGCGTTCAGCACGGTGGTGAAGTCCGTCTTGTTGTCCCACTGCTGGCCGTCGACGAAGACCGTGGGCGTTCCCGTGACCCCGATGACGGAGGCCTCCTTCGTGATCACCTTGACGAATGGCCTGTATGTCTTGCCGTCGACGCAGGAGCCGATGTCCGCGGATCCTGCCTGTGTGGCCATTTTCTTGAGGTCGTTGTCCGAAATGCCTGCACTGCCTTCAGCGGGCTGCTGGGCGTAGAGCAGGTTCACGAAGTCGGAGTAGTGCTCCGGGGACACGTTGGCCACGCATGCCGCCGCGTTGGCTGCGCGGGAGGAGTAGTTGGTGGTGGAACTCGCGTCAAGGAAGCCGAGCGGGCGGTACTCCAGCGTGATCTTGCCGTCGTTGCGCAACTGTGTCAGCTGGTCGTTGTAGGTGGATTCGAAGTTCTTGCAGATGGGGCAGATGAAGTCGATGTAGGCCACCACCTTCACCGGCTTGCCCGCTTCGGCTTCGGCGCCGGGCGCGGTGATCGTGGCCGGTTTGGTGGCTGGGGCGGACGGCAGGCTCGCGAGGCTGACGGTTGAGGCCGCCGACTTCGTCACGTCGCTGCCCTTCAGCAGCGTGACGCCGCCGTGCACGTTGGCGTTGGCCGGCGTCGGGCCCTGATCGGCGATCGGCGCGTTGTTGGCGATGTTCTGGGTGACTACGAGGGCCACCACCGCGAGGATCGCGACGACGGCAACCACGATGCCCCAGCCGATGAGCAGCTTGTTGCGCTTGTCTTTCTTGAGCTGAGCTTCCCGGATCTGCCGGGCCTTCTCGCGGGCCTGGGCGGTGCGCTCTGCCTTGGACAGGCGTGGTTCGTTTGCGGGGCTCATCAGTTCCTCGTGGTTGGTCGAACAGCGTTGATCTAGCTATGGCATCGGGGCCATTTTACGGGAGAAGACCGGGGTCTTGGGCTCCGGTTTGAGGAACGAGCAGGTGCCCTCGAAGATTCCCGCCGGTAGGGTGGGAGGTGAGTCACAAGCAACGCCAAGGGGCTGAAATGCAAGAAACGGCAAGCGAAAAAATCGACACCACGCCCGAAAACAGACAGTCGGCGGAAGCCAGGAAATTCGATTTCATGGTTGTTTCCAACCGCCTTCCGGTTGACCGCTGCAGCAGTGATGACGCGGAAAACGACGACGACGGGTGGCGGCGTTCTCCCGGCGGCCTGGTGACTGCCCTGGCACCTTTGATGATGAAGGCCGACGGCGCGTGGGTCGGCTGGCATGGCGCCCCGGACGAGTCGCTTGAACCGTTCAGCCACGACGGCATCGATATTGTTCCGGTGGCACTCAGCACGGACGATGTTGAGTTGTATTACGAAGGTTTTTCGAACGCCACCCTCTGGCCGCTCTACCACGACGTCGTTGCCCCACCGGAGTTCCACCGAGCGTGGTGGGACAGTTATCGCCGGGTCAACCGCAGGTTCGCGGACGCCGTCATCGAGCACGCGGCACTGGACGCCACGATTTGGGTACAGGACTACCAGCTCCAGCTCGTGCCGAACATGCTCCGCCAATCACGCCCGGACTTGCGGATCGGATTCTTCAACCACATCCCGTTCCCGGCGCCTGAGATCTTCGCCCAGTTGCCGTGGCGGCGCGCCATCATCGAGGGCTTGCTCGGTGCGGACCTGATCGGCTTCCAACGGCCGAGCGACGCGGCGAATTTCATGCGTTCGGCCCGCCGTTTCGTTGGCGCGAGCGTCAAGCAGCAGCAGATCCAGGTCAAGGGGCCCGAGGGCGAGGTCTCCCATGTGGCGCGCGCCCAGGCGTTCCCGATCTCCATCGCGGTGGACCAGATCAGCGAGTTGGCGCAGCGGCCGGACATCATCGAGCGTGCCCGCCAGATCAGGCAGGACCTTGGCAATCCGAAAACCATCCTCCTGGGCGTGGACCGGCTGGATTACACCAAGGGCATCGGCCACCGGCTGAAGGCCTTCGAGGAGCTCCTCAAGGAGGGGCGCCTGACGGTGGAGGATGCCACGCTCATCCAGGTGGCGAGCCCCAGCCGCGAGCGCGTGCAGCAATACCGGCTCCTCCGCGAGGAGATCGAGGGCACGGTGGGCCACATCAACGGCAGTTACGACACCATCCAAAACACTGCCGTCCGCTATCTCCACCACAACTACCCCATAGAAGAGATGGTGGCCATGTACTTGGCGGCCGACGTCATGCTCGTGACGGCATTGCGGGACGGCATGAACCTTGTGGCCAAGGAGTACGTCGCCGCCAGGACGAATGACACGGGCGCGTTGGTCCTGAGCGAGTTCACTGGGGCCGCGGACCAGCTCAAGCAGGCGCTCCTCATCAATCCCCACGACATCGACGGGCTCAAGGGCACCATCATGAGGGCCGTGCACTTGCCCGCGAACGAGTCGCGCCGCCGCATGCGGTCCATGCGCAAGGAGATTTTGGAGCACGACGTCGACCATTGGTCAGCGGGTTTCCTCGCCGCCCTGGCCGAAGGGGAGCTGGGCGATGACTCGTGAGTCCACGCCCCTGAGCCTCCCGCCGGAGCTGCTCGACGCCGTCCGCCGGATCGCGGGAACCGAACGCCTCCTGGTCGCCATGGATTTCGACGGCACCATTTCACCGATCGTGGACCGCGCCGGCGACGCCCGGCCGCTTGGGCGTTCGGCAGCCGCTTTCGCCGGACTCGCCAAGCTTCCGCGTACGACGACGGCACTCATCTCCGGGCGGGCGCTGGCCAGTTTGCGGGCGGTCGCCTCGCCCCCTGACGCCACGTTGCTGATCGGGAGCCACGGTGCCGAGGCGTGGCTTGGCCCGGGGTCGGTGGGACTCCAGCTCGATGACGCGCAGCGCACGCTCCTCGCGGAAGTCCGCGAAGTCCTGGACGGTATCTCGAGGGAAGCTCCGGGGACGGTCCTCGAGGACAAGCCGGCCGGCGTCGTACTCCACACGAGGCTCGCCGCGGACGACGTCGCGGAAGACGCCGTGGCGGCCGCACGCGCGGTCCTGGACGGTTGGCCGGGGGTCTACCTGAAGGACGGCAAACGCGTGTTGGAAACTTCGGTGGTGCATTCGTCGAAGGGCGAGGCCGTCGAATTCCTGCGGCAGGCCACGGGCGCCACTGCGATCCTTTTCGCGGGGGACGACCTGACGGACGAAGACGCGATTGCGAGCTTGCGCACGGGTGATGTCGGGGTGAAGGTCGGGCTGGATTTCACGCAGGCCGAATTCCGTGTGGAAGCCCCGGTCCACGTCGCCGAGCTGCTCGAATCACTCCTTCGCGAACGCCGGCTCGAAATTTCCCGAGACACATTTCACATGTGACCTTCGTAACATTTGCGCGAATAACCCGCACCCCTGCAATACTCTTGGGTGTGATGTGACGCACACATACCGTGCGGCATCACACGAAATCCCCTGCCCAGGGCTCCAGCTCGGGGTGGGGGTTCCAATTGAATACACATGAACCATTCACAACGGATCGTCCGGCACGTACCTGCCGGTGAAGGGATTGATAACTGTGGCTACAGTTACTTTTGATAACGCTACGCGTCTGTACCCGGGCACAGATAAGCCCGCCGTCGATAAGCTCAACATCGACATCGCCGATGGCGAATTCCTGGTCCTCGTTGGACCCTCCGGTTGCGGTAAGTCCACCTCCCTGCGCATGCTCGCAGGCCTTGAGGACGTGAACTCGGGCCGCATCCTGATCGGCGACCGCGACGTCACGGACGTCCCGCCGAAAGACCGCGACATTGCCATGGTTTTCCAGAACTACGCCCTTTACCCGCACATGACCGTTGCGGACAACATGGGCTTCGCACTCAAGATCGCCGGCGTTTCCAAGGAAGAGCGCGCCGAGCGTGTCCGCGAAGCAGCCAAGCTCCTTGACCTCGAGCAGTACCTGGACCGCAAGCCGAAGGCGCTCTCCGGTGGCCAGCGCCAGCGTGTCGCCATGGGCCGCGCGATCGTCCGTAACCCGCAGGTCTTCCTCATGGACGAACCGCTCTCCAACCTCGACGCCAAGCTCCGCGTCCAGACCCGCACCCAGATCGCGTCCCTGACCCGCCGCCTCGGCGTCACCACGGTCTACGTGACCCACGACCAGGTCGAGGCCATGACCATGGGTGACCGCGTCGCGGTCCTGAAGGACGGCCTTCTGCAGCAGGTCGACACCCCGCGCAACCTGTACGACCGCCCGCGCAACGTCTTCGTGGCCGGCTTCATCGGCTCCCCCGCCATGAACCTGCTGGAACTTCCCGTCGTCGACGGCGGCGTGCAGTTCGGCGGAACGGTCTACCCGGTCCAGCACGACGTCCTCGAGGACGCCACGGGCAAGACCGTGACCCTCGGAACCCGTCCGGAAGACCTCGAAACCGCAACCCCGGGCGACGGCCTCCAGGTTGAGGTGGACGTCGTCGAAGAACTCGGCGCCGACGCCTACGTCTACGGCCACACCACGCTGGACGGCAAGAGCCACGACATCGTAGCACGCGTCGACGGCCGCCGTCCCCCGATGAAGGGCGAGTCCATCTGGGTACGTCCGCAGCAGGGCCACGTGCACCTGTTCGACACCAAGACGGGCCTGCGCCTGGGCGACTAAGCCCCACCGGCTCCAAGCCATCCGCACCACCGACGGCGGCCCCTCCACTGGACGGGCCGCCGTCGTCGTTAACAGCACCCCCGATACGGAAGAATTGACCCATGAGCGAGCAAAGCGGTGCCCAGTGGCATGACGAACCCACCGACTACGGGCAGATCGGAAAACTGCCCCGCACCGAGGCCGCCAGCGCGAATGACACCACCCCTCCCGCGAGCGTCATCGGTTCCCTTAACATCACGGCCGCCGCGGCGGATCCCGAACTCCTCGACTTGCCGTGGCACATCGCCCTCGAAGAATGGCCGGCCGAGAACCTCGCCGCCCTCCCCCGGGGTATTTCCCGGCACATCGTGCGCTTCGCGCACTTGGGCGGCTCCGTCATCGCCATCAAGGAAACGTCCGAGCACGTCGCCCGGCACGAGTACCACATGCTGCGCAAGCTGGCCCGCCTGGATGTGCCGTGCGTCGAGCCCGTCGCCGTCATCACGGGCCGCACCACGGTGGACGGCAGGCCGCTGAATCCCGTGCTCGTCACACGGCACCTCAAGTTCTCCATGCCGTACCGTGCCTTGTTCTCGCAGATGCTCCGCCGGGACACCCTCACGCGGCTCATCGACGCCCAGGCATTGCTGCTCGTCCGGCTGCACTTGATCGGTTTCTATTGGGGCGACGTTTCCCTGTCCAACACCCTGTTCCGCCGCGACGCGGGCGCGTTCGCCGCGTACCTCGTGGACGCCGAAACGGGCGAGCTTTATCCGGACCTGTCCAAGGGGCAGCGCGAATACGATCTCGAGATCGCGCGCGTGAACATCGCCGGCGAACTCATGGACTTGCTCGAGGGCGGCCTCATCGAGGAGAAGGTGGATCCGGTGGCGACGTCGGAACTCATCATGGACTCGTACCGTCGCCTCTGGGCGGAACTCACCGAAAAGGAGTCGTTCGAGCTCGGTGAGCGCTGGCGCGTGGGCGCCCGCATCCGGCGCCTCAACGAACTCGGCTTCGACGTCGAGGAATATGCCATCAAGACCACCCAGAACGGTTCCACCATCCAGCTCCAGCCGAAAGTCGTCGACGCCGGCCACCACCAGCGCCGCCTGCTCCGCCTCACCGGCCTGGACGCCCAGGAGAACCAGGCCCGCCGCCTTCTCAACGACATGGACTCCTTCAGGGCGGACAACAACCCGGACCTCGACGAGGAAATCAGCGCCCATGCCTGGGTCAGCCGGATCTTCGAGCCGATCGTCCGGTCCATTCCGCGGGACCTCGCGGGCAAGCTCGAACCCGCCGAAGTGGTCCACGAGGTCCTCGAGCACCGCTGGTACATGAGCCAGAAGCAGGACCGCCACATCCCGCTGGCTGAAGCCGTGCAGTCCTACTTGGACACCGTGCTCCGGCACCGGCGGGACGAGGCAGCGATCATGCTCAACCCGGACACGGCCCTGCTCAAGATACTCGAAGCCGAAACCGAGGAATCCCGGTACGACGAAATCGACGAATACCCGGACTCCGACGACTAATCGAGTTTGTGTACAGATCCCACCCCTTAAAACGCTTCTTAAGGGTGGTTATCTGTACACAAACTCAGGGCTCGAGGGTCTCCGCCAGCCCGGCGAGCACCGGCTCGCGGCCCAGTTCGATGTGTGAATAGGCCAAGCTGTACGCGAGCTCGGCCTTTCCGCTGACAATCGCGTTGCACAACTCCATGTGCTCATCACGCTGCAATTCGTTGCTGCGGTTGTGCGCGAGCCCGAAAATCCACCGCATCCGGCCGAAAAGCGGCTTGACCGATTCGATGAGCAGGCGGTTGCCGGAGACGCGGACGATTTCGGCGTGGAATGCGGCGCTAAGGCGTACGACGTCGTCCGTCCGGTCGTCGTCTATCGCTTGCCGGGCTTCCTCCACCAGATCGCGCAAGCGGCCGTCGGACCCGCCCGCCGCGACGCGCATCGCCGCCGCGCGGGCGGCGAAGGTTTCCAGGCACAAGCGGACGTCGAAGAGCTCATTGACATCGGTGAGCGTCAATTGGCGCACCACCGCACCCCGGCGCGGAAAGGTCTCCACGAAGCCGTCCTGCTCAAGGCGTTGGATGGCTTCGCGCACGGGAATGCGCGAAACGTTGTAGAGCTCGGATAGTTCACGCTCACGCAGGCGCGTTCCCTGTGCGAATTCTCCAGCCACGATCCCTTCGAGGACCAGTTGGTAGACCTGTTCGGCCCGGGCTTCGTCGTCGCGGCCCGTCAGCGTTTCCGGCATCGGCGTTGGCCACCCTTCTTTCAGCGCTCCACCCGAGCATACACGGGCGGAAACAGCTCATCCGCGGTCCGCCGCGACGCGTCGCGCAGCGAAAAGGCATCCCCCATTTTGTGGAAGAGCTCCTGCCCCTTGCGGAAGTCCAAGACGTGGCGGGCGCCGGCCTTCGTGATCACGGAGTTTCCTTTCGAGAGTGACTACTCTCACAGATACTACTGTTTGGTATTCCAGATAGCTGCATTGTCTGTGATTTACATCGCACCAGTCGGGCGCTACTCTGTCTTTGGTATACAAAAGCTCCGGAGCTTGCTCCTTGGACCATGAATCGAGCACCCTCGTTGACCCAGCTACAGTCCACTGTCGAACCCACTGCTGAGAGTCCCTCCCCCGATGCATCTTCCGGCACGGCCTCGGGCGCGTCCGCCGCTGAGGCAAGATCCCTCCTCGCTACGGCCTGGTTGCGGATCCGCCGTAGCAAGATCGCCCTCTTGAGCCTGTGCATCGTGGTGGCCATCATGTTGTTCGCTGTCCTCGGCCCGATCCTGAGCGCGATGTCAGGCAACGATCCCTTCACTTCCAACACCAGCCCGGACGTCCTGGACGACCTCCAGACTCCAGGCCTGCCCCTTCCGGGCTACATGTACCCCTCGGCCGCACACTGGCTGGGCGTAGAACCCGGGCTTGGGCGAGACCTGTTTTCCCGCCTCGCCTACGGCGGCCAGGTCTCACTGACCATCGCTTTGTTGTCCACCGCGGTCTCCGTGGTCCTCGGAACCGTCATTGGCGCGGCCGCGGGCTACTTCGGCGGAAAGACGGACGCCATCATCAGCCGGATCATGGACCTTTTCCTGGCGTTTCCGCACCTCCTGCTGGTTCTTTCGCTCACACCCATCCTGCAATCACGGCTTCGGAACACGGCCCTGGGCCAAGGCAGCTTCCTCCCCATGGCCTCACTCGTGATCATCCTGGGCTTCTTCGGCTGGGCCTACCTCGCACGCATCGTACGGGGCCAAGTGCTGAGCCTCCGCGAGCGCGAATTCGTCGAGGCCGCGCGGTCCTTCGGAGCCTCCCACCTCAGCGTGCTGTTCCGCCAGATCATCCCGAACGTCATGGGCGTCGTGCTGGTATACGCCACGATGCTCATCCCTACGAACATCTCTGCCGAAGCGGCGCTGTCCTTCCTCGGCGTCGGCGTCAAGGACCCTACGCCGTCGTGGGGCCAGATGCTGAACGCGGCGCAGTCCGGCAACTGGTACCTCAGCGATCCGTGGTTCCTCGCCGTCCCCGGCGTCATGCTCATCGTCACGGTGCTCGCGTTCAACCTGCTCGGCGACGCCGTTCGCGACGCACTCGACCCTAAGGCCTCGCGCCACTAGCCTCCCCGCTTTCCGTTTCACCCACCCATCCCCAAGAGGAGAAGTATGAATACCCCCAGCAAAGCGCTGGCACTTGCCGTGCTGATCGCCACTGCCGCCACGGGTTGCGCAGCCGGCCAGAGCCAGCCCGGAACTGTGGCCTCCGGCGCTTCAACCGCCGAGCAGGCTCCGGAGATAGTCAAGCCCGGCTTCACCACCAAGGGCGGCAACATCAATGTCCTGATGTCCTCGGACTTCCAGACCCTGGACCCCGGCAACAGCAACTACGTCCAGACGGCCAACGTCGGACAGCTGTACTACCGGAACCTCACCATGGCCAAGGAGACGGCGGGGCAGCCGCCCACCATCGTTCCGGACCTCGCCACCGATACCGGCCAGGTGTCCAAAGATGGACTCACTTGGACTTTCACCCTCCAAAAAGGCGTCAAATTCGAAGACGGCCGCCCCATCACTTCCGCCGATTTGAAGTACGGCATCGAGCGCACCTTCGCCCAGGACGTGTACACCCAAGCCCCGCAAGAGCTCAACGCAGCGCTCGACGCCGGTGGGTACAAAGGGCCGTACAAGGATCCTTCCGCCGACCTCAAGGCAGTCGAAACGCCCGATGAGCGCACCATCGTCTTCCACCTGAAGAAGCCGTTTGCCGAGTTCCCGGCGTTGGCCTCCCGTTCCAACACTTCCCCTGTCCCCAAGGACAAGGACACCAAGCTCGACTACACCAACCACCCGGTGTCCACCGGCCCGTACATGGTGGATTCCTACAGCCGCGGCAAGTCGCTCAAGCTGGTCCGCAATCCGAATTGGGATCCCGCAACGGACCCCAACCGCTCGGCGCTGCCGGACACCTTCACTTTCTCGCTGTCCACATCGCAGGCGACCATCAGCCAGCAGCTCCTGGCCAACTCCGATCCCAACGCCATCACCCTGGACTCCAACGGCGCATTGCAGACCTCGGACGCCGCGAAGCTCGCGGACGCACAGGTCAAGGACCGCGTGGCGTCCGGGCTGCTGGGCTGCAACGACGTCCTGAGCCTTAACACCCAGAAGATCACCGACCCCGATGTCCGCAAGGCCATCGCCTTGGCGTTGGACCGCCAGTCGATCCTCGTGCAGTACGGCGGACGCCGCTTCGGTGAACTCACCCAGACGCCGCTCAACTCCAAAATGCGCGGTTATGTAGCCACGGACCTGGAAATCGACCCCACCGGCAAGCCGAAGCTCGATGAAGCCAAGAAGCTCCTTGAGGGCAAGACGTACCCCAAGACCCTCACCTACGGTTACGCCAACAACCGGGACGCCTACAAGAACACCGGAACCGTGATCCAGCAGAACCTCAAGGCCCTCGGCATCGATGTCCAGCTTGTCCCGATTCCGGCACCGAACTACTACTCCGTCCTCGCGAGCGACCAATTGCCTGACATCGCCCGTTCCGGTTGGTGCGGCGGCGCGGACCCGGCGTCCGTGCGTACTTCCGCGGATCCCATCCTCGGTCCGAACAACGACGGCACGAGCTACGGCTTCTCCAACACGTCGCGCTACTTCGATCCCCAGGTCTCCAAGGCAATGTTCGATCTCCGGAACACCACCGGCACCTCCGAGGAACTGGGCAAGCAGTGGTCCGAGGAGTTCGGCAAGGCCCTGAAGACCTACCCGATCATCCCGCTCATCCGCACCCACACCAACAGCGTGGTGGGCTCGAACATCCGCAACGCCCAGGTCGGATACTTCTTCGGCGGTATCGACCTCTCGATCGTCGGCGTCCAGCACTAACCAGGCCAGTCCAGAAGGGAGGCGGGCCGTCCGGTCACCACCGGACGGCCCGCAACCAGCACCATGATCAGATTCATTCTTCGCCGGACAGGCTCCCTGATCCTGCTTCTCGTCGCCGTCAGTTTCATCACCTTCACGCTGTTCCAGCTGGGCCCGGCAGATCCCGCGTCCGCGGCATGCGGCCAGGAGTGCACTCCCGAACGCATCGCGGAAGCCCGGGTTGCGCTCGGCATGGACCACCCGTTCTTCATCCAATACTTCGACTACATGCGCGGCTTGGTTTCGCCCCGCATGATCGGGGCACCCGGCGCCGAGTCGCTGTGCCAGTGGCCGTGCCTGGGCAAATCGTTCCAGACCAACGAAAACGTCTCGGACATCATTGCCCGTTCCTTGCCGTACACGTTGTCCATGGCCGTCGGTGCCCTTGTGCTGTGGACCATCACCGGCGTCGGGCTCGGACTGCTTGCCGCCCTCCGCAAGGGTTCGGCCACGGACAAGTTCATTGTTGCCGCTGCTTCCGTGGGCGTCTCCTTGCCCATTCCCGTCACCGGCCTGTTCCTCCTCCTGATGTTCGTCAACCAACTGCACCTGCTGCCGTTCACCACCAATGAGATCAACAGTCCATTCGGCGCCCAAGGCCCGTGGGCCTGGGTGCTCAACTACTTCCTGCCGTGGGTCGCCCTCGCAGTGCTCTTCAGCGCCGCCTATATCCGGGTCACCCGGACCAACATGATCGAGACCTTCAGCGAAGACTTCATCCGGACCGCGCGTGCCAAGGGCCTGGCGCCCAGGACGGTGACGTTCAAGCACGGCGTCCGGGCCGGCATCACTCCGGTGGTGACCATGCTCGGCATGGACATCGGCCTCCTCCTGGGCGGCGCTGTCCTCACCGAACAGATCTTTTCCGTCCCGGGGCTCGGCTTTACCGCCGTTCGGGCGGCTATCTCCGGAGACCTCCCCGTCACCATGGCCATCACGATGCTGGCCGCCTTCTTCGTCATCGTCGCGAACGTCGTCGTCGACCTCGCCTACGCAGCCATCGATCCCCGAGTGAGGCTCCAATGACCCAACTCCAGCCCGGCGCCGCAAGCGCCGCCACCCGGCGAACCGAGTCCGGCGCCTTCCTCGATGTCCGCAACCTGTCCGTGAAGTTCCCCACCGACGACGGCCTCGTCTCGGCTGTCAACGGCATGGATTTCAGCTTGGAACGGGGACAAACCCTTGGCATCGTCGGTGAATCCGGCTCCGGCAAATCCGTAACAAGCCAGGCACTGATGGGCTTGCTTAAGGGCACGTCCGCGCAGGTCACCGGGCAAGCCCTGTTCCAGGGGAAGGACCTCGTGACCCTGCCGGAATCCGGCATGCGCCAGCTGCGCGGCCGGAACATCGGCATGATCTTCCAGGATCCGCTCTCGGCGCTCCACCCCTTCTACACGGTCGGCCACCAAATCGCCGAGGCGTACCTTGTCCACAACAACGCGAGCAAGAAGCAGGCCCGCGCGGCCGCCGTCGACATGCTTGGCCGGGTGGGCATTCCCAGCCCCGAACAGCGTTTCGACGAATACCCGCACCACTTCTCCGGCGGGATGCGCCAGCGCGCCATGATCGCCATGGCGCTGATTTGCGAGCCGGAGCTGCTCATCGCGGACGAGCCCACCACGGCCTTGGACGTCACCGTGCAGGCGCAGATCCTGGACCTCATGGCCGAGCTCCAACAAGAAACAAATTCGGCGCTGATCCTCATCACCCACGACCTCGGCGTGGTGGCGGAGGTCTGCGACTCGGTCCTGGTCATGTACGGCGGGCAGTGCGTCGAATCGGGGCCGGTCGACGAGATCTTCTACGATACCCGGCACCCGTACACCCTGGGCCTGCTCAAGTCGATGCCCACCCTTAGCGGCTCCTCCGGCAAGCTCAATCCGATTCCCGGCCAGCCGCCGTCGCTCCTTGACCTGCCGAAAGGCTGCATTTTCAGCGCGCGGTGCGAATACGCAGCCCTCGCCGGCGACGGCGTATGCGCGAGCACGCGGCCTGAACTCGTGGTCGAGGACGGCCACGGCAAGCGCTGCCATCTGGGCGGCCCCCAAATCCTCACCATCCGGAATACGCGTTAGGACCGCCATGGATACGCAGGCAATTCTCCAAGTGGAGAACCTCCAGAAGCATTTCCCCATCAAGGGCGGCCTCTTCCCGCCGCAGGGGTCCAAGACCGTCAAAGCCGTCGACGGCGTCTCGTTCAGTCTCGGCCGCGGCCAGACTTTGGGGCTCGTGGGCGAGTCCGGGTGCGGTAAGTCGACCACCGGCCGCATGATCGCGCGGCTCATGGACCCGACGGGCGGACGGATCATGATCGACGGGGTCGACATCAGCAAACTCGGTGGCGGCGACCTGTACAACTTCCGGCGGAAAGTCCAGATGATCTTCCAGGATCCTTTCGCATCGCTCAATCCGCGGCAAACCGTGGGCACGGCGATTGCGGCGCCGATGATCGCCCAGAAGATCACGCCGACCGGAGGCTTGAAGAACCGCGTCAAGGAACTTCTCGAGCAGGTCGGCCTGAAACCCGAGCACTACAACCGCTTTCCCCACGAGTTCTCGGGAGGCCAGCGCCAGCGTGTGGGCATTGCCCGCGCCATCTCGCTCAACCCGTCCGTCATTGTGTGCGACGAGCCCGTCTCCGCCCTCGATGTGTCCGTGCAAGCCCAGGTGGTCAACCTCCTCCAGGAAATCCAGCGCGATACCGGCGTGTCCTACATCTTCATTGCCCACGACCTCTCCGTGGTCCGCCACATCTCGCACGAGGTCGCTGTCATGTACCTCGGCAAGATCGTGGAAAAAGGCTCCAGGGACGAGCTTTTCCGCGAGCCCCGGCACCCGTACACGAAGGCGCTGTTGTCAGCCGTGCCGCAGCCGGACCCCAAGGCGGCCCGCCAGCAGCAGAAGATCCGCCTCCGTGGCGACCTCCCCTCGCCGGCCAATCCGCCCAGCGGTTGCGTCTTCCGTACCCGCTGTCCCCTGTTCGGCACTTTGGACGCCGGGCAGCGGGAGCTATGCATCAACCACATTCCCGCGCCAGCCAGCGCGGCTGCTCCTGCCTGCCACCATTCAGGTCTGGCAGCGGCGGCCCTCGCTGGTGTGCAATAGATCCACAACCAAAGGAGCAACATAGTGAACACCCTGATCCGCGCAGTCCGCCCATGGGGACAAGCGTTGAGCGATGTCTTCATCACGGACGGCAAGATCTCCGGCGTCGAACCCCATGATGCTGCAGGCTCCGTGGCGGACGCCAAAGCCGACGCGTCGACCACCGTCGTAGAAGGCCGCGGCCGCCTCCTGGTGCCGTCCTTCTCGGACGTCCATGTGCACCTGGATTCGACGAGGATCGGCCTGCCGTTCCGCGAACACACCGGCGGTCCGGGCGTCTGGACCATGATGATGAACGACCGCAAGAACTGGCGCAACGCCGAGGTTCCGTTGCAGGAGCGCGTCAACAACACGCTCGGGCGGATGATCGCCCGCGGCACCACACGCGTCCGCTCCTATGCGCAGATCGACGTCGACTGCCGCCTTGAGCGCTTCGACGCCGTCGTCGCCGCGAAGGAGCACTTCAAGGACCAGGCCGACGTCGACATCATCGCCTTCCCGCAAGCGGGCCTCCTCCTTGAGGAAGGCACCGTGCCGCTCATGGAAGACGCCCTCAAGGCCGGCGCCAACGTCATGGGCGGCATCGACCCTTGCAGCCTGGACCGCGACCCCGCGAAGCACCTCGATATCGTCTTCGGTCTGGCCGAAAAGTACCAGGTCCCCATCGATATCCACCTCCACGAGCCCGGTGAGCTTGGCGTCTTCAGCACGGACCTCGTCCTTGAGCGCACGCGCGCCCTCGGCATGCAAGGCAAGGTGACCATGTCCCATGCCTACCACCTGGGCAGCGTGAACGAGGCCACCACCCGGCGCCTCATCGACGAGTTCGCGGAGCTGGACATCTCCATGGCGTCCGTCGCCCCGGCCACCTCCGGCCAATTGCCTATTCCGCTGCTCGCCGAGGCCGGCGTCCGCATGGGCTTGGGCGAGGACGGCCAGCGCGACTACTGGTCCCCGTACGGCAACACTGACATGCTCGACCGCACCTGGCAGCTCGCCTTCACGCACGGCTTCCGCCGGGACGAGCTCATTGAGCACTGCCTCGCCATCGCCACGGTAGGCGGTGCGAGCATCCTCGATGCGTCCGCCACCCGCCTGAAGGGCACCGCGCACCGCCCAGGGCTCGACGCCGGCGACCCCGCCGAACTCCTGCTCGTCGACGGCGAAACAATCGCTTCCGCCGTTATGGACCGTGGCAAGGACCGCACCGTGATCCACCGCGGCAAGGTCGTGGCCGAGCAACTCGAACTCGTCTAAGGTCCCACGAACGCACAGTGGCCGGTTCCTCCGCGGAGGAACCGGCCACCTTTGTGTGGGGTGCTTGAGGGACTAATGCCCGACGGCGACTGGCTCGCTGACCTTCCCGGCTTCGGCAGGTGCCACTGACACCGCCCGTCCCCGCACCGCGAAGAAGCCCGCCGCGGCAAGCAGGACCGCCTCGGCGGCCAAGGCCACGAACGGAACATTCCAGCCGCCGGACCACTCATGCAGGAAGCCGGTTCCGAGCGGTCCCAGGGATGCCAAAGCAAAGCCCAGTCCTTGGCTCATGGCAGACAGGCTTCCCGCGCTCGTCGGCTCGGCCGAGCGGATCACGACCAACGCCATACCGAGGCCGAAGCCCGCGCTCTGGACCATCCCCAGCAACCCCACCATCAGGAACTGCTGGTCTGCGGGAGCTACGAGCACGCCGATCAAACCTGCTGCCACAAGAAGGCCCAGCCCAGGTGCCATGAGTTTCAAGACCGCCGGACGGCCCGCGAGGACGGGTGCGAGCAAGCTGGCCGGCAATCCCGCGATGCTGAACCACGCCAGGAGCGCCGCTGCATCGGACGGTGCATGGCCTTTCGAGACCAGGAAAACGGCCAGCCAGGACGTGACCGCGAAATACAGCATGGCTTGAAAGCCGAAGAAGGCGGTCACGGCCCACGCCGTCCGCTGCTTCCGGAGCGGAACCGGACGCTCCGCGCCCGGGCCGGGTGTCGGCGTCGTACGCTGCGCCGGACTGGTCGAAGCGTGGCTTTGGGTCGAACCGTCGCTTTGGGGGGTGGAATCTTGGCTTCGGGTCGAACCAGTGCGGCGGATCAGGGCGGCCCCCAGCACGGCGGGGACGGCCCACGCCGCCAGTGCCAACGGGAGGCTTCCACCAAGTGCCTGCTGCAGCGGCTGGACAAGTCCCGCCCCGAGGGCGGCGCCCAAGCCGAATCCCATGGTGCAAATCCCCGTCCACCACCCTGTTCCTCGATTCGCTTTGACGATCTGCGGCACCAGGACGCTGGCTGTCATGATCGAAGCGCCAGCGAGGAACGTCCCCGGCAACAAGAACCCAGGCACGAGCACCCTGAGAACCAGGGCAACCGTCAGCATGAGCAGCGCAACCGCAACCGCCCGGCCCGTGCCTAAACGGCGCGCCAGCCAAGGTCCCACCGGGGCCGAGACGCCGAATGCCAGGACCGGAAGGGCCCCGAGCAGCGGCAACACATGCGGGTCCAGCCCAAAGCCTGCCGGCAACTGCCCCATGGTGCCGGCGATTGTGGTGATGGCCGGGCGAAGGTTGATGGAGACGAGGGCCAGCGCTACGAGAACACCGGCTGCCTTGGCCGTGCTGCGATCTCCCACGGAATCCTCCTCAAACTCATTTGGTATACCAAATAAGATTAGAGGGGTGCGGAGGTTAAGTAAACCGGCATAGTCATAGCATCAAAGTGTGACAAGGGGCCAAGATCCCTAAGTTTGGGATACCAGGGAGTTAGATAGCTTTACCCGGGTTCAAGATTCCTGCCGGGTCGAAGAGCGCCTTGATGCGGTGCTGCAGGGCGCGCAGCGGCTCCGGTTGCTCGAGGCCGAGCCACCGCAACTTGTACTGCCCTACGCCGTGCTCCCCGGTGATGGTTCCACCCATCTCCAGGGCCGCGGCGATGGAGTCGTCCAAGGCAGCGTTGAGGCGCTGCACCGCATCATCGTCCGCTTCCATTTCCGCGGGTTCCACCCAGAAAGTGGGGTGCAGGTTGCCGTCGCCGGCATGGGCCACCACTTTGAGCTGGACCTTATGGTGCTCGGCCATTCCTTCCAAGGCGGCGACATAATCCACCAACCGTGACCTCGGGACGGCGACGTCCTCGCCTACCCGGTATTCATTGTCCGTTTCGTCTCCCCGGCTCGAGCGCCGCATGTCGACCAATCGCTCGGCCTCGGCATTCGCTTCGGCCATGACCGTGGCACCGCCGGCGGCCAAGACCTCCCGTACGAGCGCGGCCTCCGCTGTGGCCCCGAATCCGTCCGTCTGGATCAGCAGCAGGGCCTGGCCACGCTCGCTCAAGTCCGAACCGTACAGCTCGTCGAGCTGGCGCAGCGTGCCGCCGTCGAGCATTTCCATGATGGCCGGTTGCACGCGGGCCTTGCCCACCGCGAGGACGCCAGCCGCGGCGCCGCGGAAATCCGGATAGAACGCGGCAACGGTCTGCACATCCCGCGGCAGGTAGCGGAGCCGGACCGTGACTCCGACAACGATCCCGAGGGTTCCCTCGGACCCCACGAACAGGGCCGTCAGGTCGTAGCCGGCCACGCCTTTGAAGGTCTGGTGTCCGGTGTGGATGAGCGAACCGTCAGCCAGCACCACGTCGAGGGCGAGCACCGAGTCCCTGGTCACGCCGTACTTGGCGCAGCGCAGGCCGCCGGCGTTGGTTGCCACGTTGCCGCCGATCGTCGAAATCCGGTAGCTCGCGGGATCCGGGGCGTACATGAGTCCGTGTTCCGCCGCGGCCGAGTTCAGGTCTGCGTTGACCACACCGGGCTCGACGACGGCGGTCTCGTCATCGACGTTGAACTGCAGGATGCGGTTCATACGTTCCACGCTGAGGACAATGCATCCTTGGCTGGCGTGCGCGCCGCCGGAAATACCGGTTCCCGCGCCCCGGGCGACAACAGGAACGCCGTGGCGGGCGCAGCTGAGCACCACGTGCTGGACGTCTTCAACAGATTCCGCGAACACGACGGCGATCGGCAGATGGAGGTCCAGGACCGGTCCGCGATCGGCGGCGTAGTCAGCGCGCGTGTGCTCGTCGACGGACACCTGGCCCTCCGTTAGCCCCGCGGCAAGGTGTTCGAGGAACGTCGCTGTACCTGGAGGGATCCGGCGCGCCATCACAATTTCCCTTTTCGATTTGTCCTGGGGGTATGGCTGGCTGGCACCAGTGGCCTCGAATCCGTGCCGGGCATAGAAAGCCTTCGCGCGGGCGTTGTCCTCATGTACACCCAACTCGATGACTCCAACCCCGAGCTCCTCGCCTGCCACCAGGCACGCTTCGTCCAGTAGCTCAGCGGCGAGGCCAAGTCCGCGATGCTCGGGCGCCACGTAAACGCTGACGAGCATTGCGTGACGGGCCTCTGGGGAATCCTCCGGGTTCTTGACCACCACGCGCATCAAACCGCTGATCTTGCTGCCGTCTGTCCCGTCGTCGGACACCAGGGTAATGCTCGAATCACCGGACATCGTGATGGCACGCTCTTGCCATTGCGCGTCGGTCTGGCGACGGGCGGCCACGAGGCTCTCGACGTAGGCCATCGGGGTATCCGCCAGCATCTCCAGCCGCACTTCGCGAAGCAACCGCCAGTCCGATGCCCCAAGGCGACGGATTCTATTCACTTCCACCACCCATGAACCGCACGTAACGCTCCAGGACGCCAGGCCAGCCGGCCGCGTAGTCCGCTCGCGTTTGTCCCGGGTCCTCGGCGCCCTCCCAGCCGTCGTGGACCAGGCGCACCTCAGTGCCGCCGTCGACACCGCGGAAAGCCACGCGGACTTCAGTGGACCACATCGCCGTACTGCCCGGATACCAGCTAGCGTGGAACGATATCGGAGGCTGCCAGTCGTCGATGGTTCCCCACACCGAGGTTCGGCCGTCCTCAGCAGTCTCCAGGATCAGGTTCTCTTCGAACTCAACGTGCGAGCCTTCCCCGTACACGCTGTGATCCGCCATCGGCCACCACAAGTGAGTGTGGTCGGTGAAGCCCATAAAAGCATGCGCCACAGGCGCACGTACGACGACGGTGCACACCACGGGCTCAAGGTCAAAGGAACGATTTGGCTGGGGTTCGGAGTCCGGCGCGGGGTGACTGAAAAGGCTCTCCATGTGCATCAACTCTACCGTCCGGCTACACCGGGCCTCCCCGGGGCCGCCGGCTCATGTCCCGGGCCGCTTTTTCGGGGCGCTCGCCCGGGGTCCGGGGTGCGGGGTGCTGGGTGTGTGGTGGTTACGTGGGAGACCCCCACACCGGGGTGTGGGGGTCTCGACCATTTGGAGTGTTGTCCGGCGGTGTCCTACTCTCCCACACCCTCCCGGGTGCAGTACCATCGGCGCTGTGGGTCTTAGCTTCCGGGTTCGGAATGGGACCGGGCGTTTCCCCCACGCTATGACCGCCGTAACCTTTGTACCCGTCCCGCCCCCGCTCTTGTGGGGGGTGGGTGGGAAGTTCATGGGTTACAACATGTGGTGTTGTTATTCAGTTATTCAGTTATTCGGTTATGTTGTGTTGGTGTTCCCGGGTTGTTGTTCGGGAACCACATAGTGGACGCAAGCAGTGTAAACCCACACCCCGCGTGTCCGGGGGTGGTGTGTGGTGTAAGTCGTTGGCCTATTAGTACCGGTCAGCTTCAACAGTCGTTGGTCCTGTCTTCCACATCCGGCCTATCAACCCAGTGGTCTGGCTGGGGGCCTTCCCCACTCGTGGTGGGTGGAAATCTCATCTTGAAGCGAGCTTCCCGCTTAGATGCTTTCAGCGGTTATCCCATCCGAACGTAGCTAATCAGCGGTGCACTTGGCAGTACAACTGACACACCAGAGGTTCGTCCGTCCCGGTCCTCTCGTACTAAGGACAGCCCTTCTCAAATTTCCTGCGCGCGCAGCGGATAGGGACCGAACTGTCTCACGACGTTCTAAACCCAGCTCGCGTACCGCTTTAATGGGCGAACAGCCCAACCCTTGGGACCTACTCCAGCCCCAGGATGCGACGAGCCGACATCGAGGTGCCAAACCATGCCGTCGATATGGACTCTTGGGCAAGATCAGCCTGTTATCCCCGAGGTACCTTTTATCCGTTGAGCGACGGCCATTCCACAATGTACCGCCGGATCACTAGTCCCGACTTTCGTCCCTGCTTGAGATGTCTCTCTCACAGTCAAGCTCCCTTGTGCACTTACACTCGACACCTGATTGCCAACCAGGCTGAGGGAACCTTTGGGCGCCTCCGTTACTTTTTAGGAGGCAACCGCCCCAGTTAAACTACCCATCAGGCACTGTCCCTGACCCGGATCACGGGCCGAAGTTAGATGTCCAAAGTGACCAGAGTGGTATTTCAACGATGACTCCACCGCCACTGGCGTGACAGCTTCAACGTCTCCCACCTATCCTACACAAGCCACTCCGAACACCAATACCAAACTATAGTAAAGGTCTCGGGGTCTTTCCGTCCTGCTGCGCGTAACGAGCATCTTTACTCGTACTGCAATTTCGCCGAGTTTATGGTTGAGACAGCGGGGAAGTCGTTACTCCATTCGTGCAGGTCGGAACTTACCCGACAAGGAATTTCGCTACCTTAGGATGGTTATAGTTACCACCGCCGTTTACTGGGGCTTAAATTCTCAGCTTCGCCTTGCGGCTAACCGGTCCTCTTAACCTTCCAGCACCGGGCAGGAGTCAGTCCGTATACATCGTCTTGCGACTTCGCACGGACCTGTGTTTTTAGTAAACAGTCGCTTCCCCCTGGTCTCTGCGGCCCCTACCCCCTCCCCGCGGCACGCGCGGTTCAAGGTCAGGGCCCCCCTTCTCCCGAAGTTACGGGGGCATTTTGCCGAGTTCCTTAACCATAATTCTCTCGATCGCCTTGGTATTCTCTACCTGATCACCTGTGTCGGTTTGGGGTACGGGCGGCTAAAACCTCGCGTCGATGCTTTTCTCGGCAGCATAGGATCACCGGATCCCCCCTCGCGGGAGTCCCATCAGATCTCAGGCACGTCATCCAAGACACAGCGACGGATTTGCCTATCGCTGACCCTACATCCTTAGACCGGGGCAACCATCGCCCGGCCCGGCTACCTTCCTGCGTCACACCTGTTAATACGCTTGCCTCCCGGGATCAGGTCCCGCGCTCGGCCAAAACCCACACACCACAAGGGTGCTAGGGCAGGCTCCGGGCGGTTAGTATCCCCCGCTTGGCATGGGCGGTTCTTCGCCGGTACGGGAATATCAACCCGTTGTCCATCGACTACGCCTGTCGGCCTCGCCTTAGGTCCCGACTTACCCAGGGCAGATTAGCTTGACCCTGGAACCCTTGATCATCCGGCGGACGGGTTTCTCACCCGTCTTTCGCTACTCATGCCTGCATTCTCACTCGTGTAGGCTCCACCGCTGGTTCACACCGCGACTTCACCGCCCACACGACGCTCCCCTACCCATCCACACTCCTGAACCACGAAGGCTTGGAAACCATGTGAATGCCACAACTTCGGCGGTGTACTTGAGCCCCGCTACATTGTCGGCGCGGAATCACTTGACCAGTGAGCTATTACGCACTCTTTCAAGGATGGCTGCTTCTAAGCCAACCTCCTGGTTGTCTAAGCAACTCCACATCCTTTCCCACTTAGCACACGCTTAGGGGCCTTAGTTGGTGGTCTGGGCTGTTTCCCTCTCGACTATGAAGCTTATCCCCCACAGTCTCACTGCTACGCTCTCACTTACCGGCATTCGGAGTTTGGCTGACGTCAGTAACCTTGTAGGGCCCATCGGCCATCCAGTAGCTCTACCTCCGGCAAGAAACACGCAACGCTGCACCTAAATGCATTTCGGGGAGAACCAGCTATCACGGAGTTTGATTGGCCTTTCACCCCTACCCACAGCTCATCCCCTCCATTTTCAACTGAAGTGGGTTCGGTCCTCCACGACGTCTTACCGTCGCTTCAACCTGGCCATGGGTAGATCACTCCGCTTCGGGTCTAGATCACGCCACTACACTCGCCCTGTTCAGACTCGCTTTCGCTACGGCTACCCCACACGGGTTAACCTCGCGACGTAACACTAACTCGCAGGCTCATTCTTCAAAAGGCACGCCATCACCCCAACAAGGAGGCTCTGACGGATTGTAAGCACACGGTTTCAGGTACTATTTCACTCCCCTCCCGGGGTACTTTTCACCTTTCCCTCACGGTACTGGTCCGCTATCGGTCATCAGGAAGTATTTAGGCTTATCAGGTGGTCCTGACAGATTCACACGGGATTTCTCGGGCCCCGTGCTACTCGGGATACTCCACAAGCGGCACACAACATTACGGTTACGGGGCTCACACCCTCTCCGGCCGGCCTTTCAAGACCGTTCACCTATGCCTGCACACACACCTCGCCGGTCCGGCAGAACCAACACGCAAAGTCCCACAACCCCGCCCATGCAACGCCCGCCGGCTATCACACATGAAACGGTTTAGCCTGATCCGCGTTCGCTCGCCACTACTAACGGAATCACTCTTGTTTTCTCTTCCTGCGGGTACTGAGATGTTTCACTTCCCCGCGTTCCCCCCACGCACCCTATGTGTTCAGATGCGGGTCACCAGATCACCCGAAAGCCTCTGGCGGGGTTTCCCCATTCGGACATCCTGGGATCACCGTTCGGTTATCAACTCCCCCAGGCTTATCGCAGATTCCTACGTCCTTCTTCGGCTCCTGATGCCAAGGCATCCACCGTGCGCCCTTAAAAACTTGACCACACAGATCAAAAAACTATTTCGAGAGAACCCGGAAAAAACCAGGTTCAACATCAAAAACAAAATTGCTTTACAAGATGCTCGCGTCCACTATGTAGTTCTCAAACAACAACCCCGTACCCCACACCCACCCCACACACAACGCGCAGGACAAGCACAAGACCAGGAAACCAGAAACAACACCCACCACCCCCCACACCCGCCCCGCACACACACGCGCGCAGAACAGACACAAGGAAACCAGCAGGGCCTGTTGCCTCAGGACCCAACAGTGCACCAAACACCACCACACAACCCACACCCCGGACACGTTCCCCACACCCCCGCCCACCATCACAAACGGACAGAAGGAAGAAGGCGTCGTACTAGCACCAGGGCACAGACCACACAGCCATGCCACCAAAAATGATTCGTTGATATTCCACCCATGAGCACCCGCCGCAGAACATCCGCCTGCGCAACGGGCTTGCTACCTGGCACCCGCCCCGCCAACCCCCACAGGGCCAACAGGACAACAATGCACAGCGCTCCTTAGAAAGGAGGTGATCCAGCCGCACCTTCCGGTACGGCTACCTTGTTACGACTTAGTCCCAATCGCCGGTCCCACCTTCGACGGCTCCCCCCACAAGGGTTAGGCCACCGGCTTCGGGTGTTACCAACTTTCGTGACTTGACGGGCGGTGTGTACAAGGCCCGGGAACGTATTCACCGCAGCGTTGCTGATCTGCGATTACTAGCGACTCCGACTTCATGGGGTCGAGTTGCAGACCCCAATCCGAACTGAGACCGGCTTTTTGGGATTAGCTCCACCTCACAGTATCGCAACCCTTTGTACCGGCCATTGTAGCATGCGTGAAGCCCAAGACATAAGGGGCATGATGATTTGACGTCGTCCCCACCTTCCTCCGAGTTGACCCCGGCAGTCTCCTATGAGTCCCCGGCCGAACCGCTGGCAACATAGAACGAGGGTTGCGCTCGTTGCGGGACTTAACCCAACATCTCACGACACGAGCTGACGACAACCATGCACCACCTGTGAACCAGCCTCAAGAGGGGAGCACATCTCTGCGCTTTACTAGTCCATGTCAAGCCTTGGTAAGGTTCTTCGCGTTGCATCGAATTAATCCGCATGCTCCGCCGCTTGTGCGGGCCCCCGTCAATTCCTTTGAGTTTTAGCCTTGCGGCCGTACTCCCCAGGCGGGGCACTTAATGCGTTAGCTACGGCGCGGAAAACGTGGAATGTCCCCCACACCTAGTGCCCAACGTTTACGGCATGGACTACCAGGGTATCTAATCCTGTTCGCTCCCCATGCTTTCGCTCCTCAGCGTCAGTTAATGCCCAGAGACCTGCCTTCGCCATCGGTGTTCCTCCTGATATCTGCGCATTTCACCGCTACACCAGGAATTCCAGTCTCCCCTACATCACTCTAGTCTGCCCGTACCCACTGCAGAACCGGAGTTGAGCCCCGGTCTTTCACAGCAGACGCGACAAACCGCCTACGAGCTCTTTACGCCCAATAATTCCGGATAACGCTTGCGCCCTACGTATTACCGCGGCTGCTGGCACGTAGTTAGCCGGCGCTTCTTCTGCAGGTACCGTCACTTACGCTTCTTCCCTACTGAAAGAGGTTTACAACCCGAAGGCCGTCATCCCTCACGCGGCGTCGCTGCATCAGGCTTGCGCCCATTGTGCAATATTCCCCACTGCTGCCTCCCGTAGGAGTCTGGGCCGTGTCTCAGTCCCAGTGTGGCCGGTCACCCTCTCAGGCCGGCTACCCGTCGTCGCCTTGGTAGGCCATTACCCCACCAACAAGCTGATAGGCCGCGAGTCCATCCAAAACCACAAAAGCTTTCCACCACCACCGCATGCGCGGAGCAGTCATATCCGGTATTAGACCCAGTTTCCCAGGCTTATCCCAGAGTCAAGGGCAGGTTACTCACGTGTTACTCACCCGTTCGCCACTAATCCACGGTGCAAGCACCGCTTCATCGTTCGACTTGCATGTGTTAAGCACGCCGCCAGCGTTCATCCTGAGCCAGGATCAAACTCTCCGTCAAAAAACAAAAACAGACACAACCATCCCCACCGGAAACAACGGCGAAAACAGCTGCACAAAATCTGAAACCAGCTGAACCAGACCCCACCCACAGGGGCGGACAAGGCCCGGCAAAACAACCAATTCAAAAAACAATCGGTATCAACAAACTTGGCACACTATTGAGTTCTCAAACAACAGACACACCCGACACCACCCAACCACACAGGCCAAGATCGCTCCGGAGCAACTTTTCTATCTTAGCGGCTGCATTCCTCCGGGTCAAATCGGCGTTTCCGACTCAAGCTTCGCGAGGATCAATCTTCACTAGGATTTGAGTCTTGCCGTTCTCCACTGGGGAGCAGCGCGGGTACTAACTATACCACCACTGTTCGGCGGACGCAAAACCGGCACCGAGACGGTCTCCATACCCGCCCCGCACCAGACGCACACACATGGACACGCACGCAAGGAGGCCCGGAAACCGACGGTTTCCGGGCCTCCTTGACTATGCGGTTATGCGACAGGCATGAACCAGGAAGCTCCAAGCGGAGGCAAGGTGACAGTCAAAGCTGCGGGCTGCCCTTCCGCTCCGGGGGCTTCCGCCACAAGCTCACCGCTGTTGACGACGCCCGAGCCGCCGAAGACCTCGGCATCGGTGTTGAGCACTTCCTTCCAAGCACCGGCGGAGGGAACGCCCAGGACATAGCCTTCGTGCGGACCACCGGAGAAGTTCACGGCGCAGACGATCGGATTATCCTTGCGATCCCAACGGATGAACGTCAGGACGTTCCGGTCGGCATCCCCGCCGTTGATCCAGTGGAAACCGCCGGGTTCGTTGTCCCTTTCGTGCAGGGCCGGAGTCGATGTGTAGAGGGTGTTCAACTCACGGGTCAGCAGTTGCAGTCCGTGGTGCTGGGGGATGTCGGCGAGGAACCAGTCGAGGCCGTGCTGCTCGGACCACTCGGCTTCCTGGCCGAATTCCGTGCCCATGAAGATGAGCTGCTTGCCCGGGTGGGCCCACTGGTAAGCCATGAACGCCCGGAGATTCGCGAGCTGCTGCCACCGGTCGCCCGGCATCTTGCGCAGCATGGATCCCTTGCCGTGCACAACTTCGTCGTGGCTGATCGGCAGCAGGAAGTTCTCCGTGTAGGCGTACACCATGGAGAAGGTCAGTGTGCCATGGTGCCAACGCCGGTTGACCGGGTTTTCGGAAATGTACTTGAGGGAGTCGTGCATCCATCCCATGTTCCACTTGAGGCCGAAACCGAGGCCGCCGTGGTTGGTGGGTGCTGTGACACCGGGGAATGCCGTGGATTCTTCGGCGATGGTGACGGCGCCGGGGTGGGTTTTGTAGACGGTTGCGTTGACTTCCTGGAGGAAGGAGATGGCTTCGAGGTTTTCGCGGCCGCCGTGAACGTTGGGGAACCACTCCCCTTCCTCGCGGGAGTAGTCCCGGTAAAGCATCGAGGCGACGGCGTCCACGCGGAGGCCGTCCACGTGGAATTCCTCGAGCCAGTAGAGGGCGTTCGCCACGAGGAAGTTGCGTACCTCGGTGCGTCCGAAGTCGAAGATGAGCGTACCCCAGTCCGGGTGTTCACCGAGCCGTGGATCGGAGTGCTCATACAGGGCCTCCCCGTCGAAGCGGGCGAGGGCCCAGGCGTCCTTCGGGAAGTGGGCCGGGACCCAGTCAAGGATGACGCCGATACCCGCCTGGTGCAGGGAGTCCACAAGGAAGCGGAATTCGTCCGGGTGGCCGAACCGGGAGGTCGGAGCGTAGTAGGACGTCACCTGGTAGCCCCATGAACCGCCGAAGGGGTGTTCGGCCACGGGCATGAACTCGACGTGGGTGAATCCCAGCCACTTCACGTATTCCACGAGTTCCGTGGCCAGTTCCTTGTACCCCAGTCCCAAGCGCCAGGAGCCGAGGTGCACTTCGTAAACGCTCATAGGCGAGTTGTGCGGATCCTTGGTGGCCCGGGCCGCCATCCAGGCGTCGTCCTTGAAGCGGTAGGTGGAATCGACCACGCGCGACGCAGTCAGCGGCGGCACTTCGGTTCCGAAGGCGAGGGGGTCGGCTTTTTCCACCCAGTGCCCGGCCTTCGTGAGCAATTCGAATTTGTAGCATGCGCCTTCTTCAACACCGGGGATGAAGACTTCCCAAACGCCCGACGAACCGAGGGAGCGCAACGCGTGTTCGCGTCCGTCCCAGGTGTTGAAGTCGCCCTTGACGCGGACGGCCTGCGCGTTCGGTGCCCAGACGGAGAACGACACTCCGTCCACGTCGCCGAGCGGAGAACGGTAGTGCTGGATGTGGGCACCGAGTGCGTCCCAGAGCCGTTCGTGCCGGCCTTCGCCGATCAGGTGCAGGTCCAGTTCACCCACGGTGGGAAGGTAGTGGTAAGGATCGTTGACCGTGCGGGGGCCGGAATCGCCGTACACAACTTCGAGGCGGTAGTCGGGCACGTGTGCGGCCTGAATGGGTTCGAGGACAGCCACCCAGATGCCGTCGGATTCGTGGACCATCGGGGTGGTTCCCGCTTCGGTGACCACCGTTACGGACTTTGCCAAGTGCTTGACCGTGCGGATAGTGACATGCCCGTGGTCGTCAAGGTGCGCACCCAGTACCGAGTGCGGCGCGTGGTGCGCGCCGGCGGCCACCCGACCCAAGGTTGAGGCGTCCACAAAGAGCGGGACTCGGGGCCGTTCGGTGCGTGCTGAGCCTGTCATTTCCTTACCTTCCAATGTGGCGGCGGCAGGCGTGCCACCGCTCGTGTTGCCGAGGATCTGCCGCGTTGCGTCGACCGGAATGGACAACCAATCCGGCCTGTTGCGCAATTCGTAGATCACCTCGTACAAGGCCTTGTCCAGCCACAATGCCACAAAGAGCGGCGACTGGCGGTCAATGCTTCCGGGGGTAACGTCGCTATAGCCGGCAAGGAACGCTTCGGCGCAATCGTCCACCCACGTCTCAGGGACGGAAGATCCCGGGTTCTCGCGGACGGCCGCGCCGGCCGCATAGTCGAAGGACCGCAGCATCCCGACAACATCTCGCAGTGGAACGTCGGGAATATTACGGTGCTCAATGGGTCGGAGCGGTTCACCTTCGAAGTCCAGGATCGCCCACCGGCCGGGTTCTCCGGCAGCGCCGGGGACTTGGAGGATCTGGCCGAGGTGGAGGTCGCCGTGGATCCGTTGAAGGGTTCCGGCCTCCATCCCGTTCAGCTGGTCAAGGAGCGCGTCGAGCCGCGGTTCATAGGGCCCGACGGCGGTAGCGGCCTCGGCCCACGATTGGCGGACGCGCCGGGCTACTTCCGGTGCGATTCCTTGGCCCGGAACCGGTTCGCTGGCGGTGCCGAGGGTTTCTGCGAGGCGCATGTGGACGGTGGCCGTGGCTTGGCCTAGTTGCCGCGCTTCTGCCGTGAAGTCCGTGCCGCTTGCCGCGGCTTCGACGGCGAGGCGCCAGGCATCCCGGCCGCCGGCGAGGAACTCGTGGGCAACGGCCAGGTCAGCCGAAGCTGTCCCCACCCTGCCTGAATCCGTCCGGGCCTCCCACGTTCCCGTGACCCAACCAAGCGTGGACGGCACTTCGGTGGTGCGGCCGGACGTCAGGGCCGCACCCACTTCCACTTCAGGGTTCTTGCCGATGGACAGCACACGGAAGAGCTTCACGATGCTGGCGGAAGCGCCGTCGTCGACGATTACCGAAGTGTTGGACTGCTCACCGGAGGAGACCTTCACCGTCCCTGAAGCGGAAGGCAGCCGGAGGCTGCCGGGCACGGAATACCCGCCCGCGGCGCACTCGCCGTCGCCGGTTTCCGTGTACGCCTGTTCCCGGATGAGGTCCAGCAACGCCGCTATGAAAGCGGCATCGTGCGGTGCGTCGTACACCCACACCGGTGCGCCGCCGTCGTCGAGCTTTCCAAGGAGGGCCTTCGACAAGGAGTCGACGGGAGCAGACCGGTAGCTCAGCGGGACCTGGACGATGTCCGCCTGCCGCCCGCCGTCGCCCGTTTCGTAGGCGACGGACAGCAGCCGCACCTCGAGGCCGATCCCGGGCTCCGGCGAGCGAAGGCTGAACGAACCAAGGAATTCAAGGTCAAAGGATCCCGATTTCACCGGGAACCAACGCTGCCGGGGCAGCCATTCCTTGAGAAGAGTTGCCTGGGTTGCGGTAGTTGCCGAGAAATTCATGTCACCCCTCGATGGAAAGAACCGGCATTGCCTGGGTATAAGGTGCGGATCCGGTAGACCCCGCCGAACGCACGCGGAGCCAGAAGAAATCGTGGCTGCCTAGCGTGAGGGTCAGCGAACCGTCGGTCCCGACGCCGGGAAACGGCTGGCCGCCGAAAACGTCCCTGAGGCCGCGGCCGGCGTAGTCCGGAATGTCGAGCGTCGTCGCCACAGGGTGTTGGGAAAGGTTGAAGACGCACAGGATGGTTTCGGCGTCTTCGCCCTCGGGATTATCGTCCGGGAGTTCGCGCAAGTAGGCGAGCACCACTTCGTGATCCGCGGGGACGTGGCGGAAGTTGCCCAGGCCGAAAGCCGGATGGTTTTTCCGGACGCTGAGGATCTGCCGGGTCCAGCGCAGGAGCGAACCGGAGTGGGCCGCCTCCGCCTCGACGTTCGCCATGCTGTAGTTGTAGACGAGCGACTGGATCACCGGGAGGTACAGCTTTCCGGGATCGGCATTCGAGAATCCGGCATTGCGGTCCGGATTCCACTGCATCGGCGTGCGGACGGCGTCGCGGTCATCGAGCCAGATGTTGTCCCCCATGCCGATCTCATCCCCGTAATACAGGAAGGGACTTCCGGGCAGGGAAAGCAGCAGCGCGTTGATGAGCTCGATTTCCGAGCGGGAATTGTCCAGGAGCGACGCAAGCCTCCGCCGGATGCCGATGTTGGCGCGCATGCGGGGGTCCGGAGCGTACCAACCGAGCATGGCGGCGCGCTCGTCGGCCGTGACCATTTCCAAGGTCAGTTCATCGTGGTTGCGCAGGAAGGTTCCCCATTGGGCGCCCACCGGAATGTCCGGAGTTTCCCGCAGGGTTTCGATGATCGGGGCCGCTTTCTGGTCACGGAGCGCGTAGTACAAGCGCGGCATGATCGGAAAGTGGAATGCCATGTGGCATTCCGGGCCTTCCTCGGTGCCGAAGTAGTCGACGACGTCGTGCGGCGGCTGGTTTGCCTCGGCGATGATGATGCGGCCGGGGTAGTTCTCGTCCACCATTTTCCGGAGGTCGCGCAGGAAGGCGTGCGTTGCCGGGAGGTTCTCGCAATTCGTGCCTTCTTCTTCGAAGAGGTACGGGATTGCGTCCGCACGGAAGCCGTCGATCCCTTGGTCCAGCCAGAACCGGACTACTTCATGGACCGCTTCAATGACCTTGGGGTTTTCGAAGTTAAGGTCCGGCTGGTGGCTGAAGAACCGGTGCCAGAAGAACTGCCGCCGGATGGGATCGAAGGTCCAGTTGGACTCCTCCGTATCCACGAAGATGATGCGGGCGTCCTGGTATTTCTCGTCGGTGTCGCTCCAGACGTAGAAATCACCGAAGGGGCCGTCAGGGTTCTTGCGCGATTCCTGGAACCAGGGGTGCTGGTCCGAGGTGTGGTTCAGCGGGAGGTCGATGATGACCCTGACCCCCCGGGCGTGGGCTTCCGCTACGAGCCGCTTGAAATCGCTGATGGTGCCGAACTCGTCGAGGACCGAGGTGTAGTCCGAAATGTCGTAGCCGCCGTCGCGCAAGGGCGAATCGAAGAACGGTGGCAGCCACAGGCAGTCCACCCCCAACCACTGTAGATAGTCGAGCTTGTCTATCAATCCGTGGAAATCGCCGGAGCCATCACCGTTCGCATCCGCAAAAGCCCTCACCAGCACCTCGTAGAAAACGGCCTTCCGATACCAATGAGGATCATGGGAAAGGCCCGGAGCATTTAGCTCGAAGGTGTTCTTGGGCGTGAAGTACTGGTTTTGGGTCTGCGGATTAAAGCTCACCTAGGCTACCTCCGGATGCTCAGAATATGTGCCGGTTCTACATGGGCGTCAAGCCGGACGTAGTTGTACTCGCCCCATTCCCAGCTCTCCCCACTGATCAAATCATCCACCCAGAAACGCCCATTGGCCGTGAAGTCGGCGGGGTCCAACGAAAGGGCGGAAAGGTCCAGGGTCACGGAGCTCTCCCTGGCGCTGTGGGGATCGACGTTCACCACGACGATCACGGTGTCCTTGCTGCCATCGGGCAGCGTCTTGTGCTTGGAGAAGACGATCGTGGCGTCATCCGTGCACTGGTGCAAGGTCAGGTTTTGCAGGTCGCCCAAGGCCGGGTGCGCCTTGCGGATGGCGTTCAGGCGGGTGATGTACGGGGCAAGGCCGTGGCCCGAGCGTTCCGCGGCGTCCCAATCCCGGGCCTTGTACTCGTACTTTTCGTTGTCGATGTATTCCTCGGCCCCGGGCCGCGCAACGTGCTCGTACAATTCGAAGCCCGCATAGACGCCCCACAGGGGACTTGCCGTCGCGGCCAGCGCTGCCCGGATCCGGAATGCCGCCGGACCGCCGTACTGGAGGTATTCGGTGAGGATGTCCGGGGTGTTGACGAAGAAATTCGGCCTGAAGTAGGCGGGGGTGACGTGGCTGACTTCCTGGAAGTACGCTTCCAGCTCGGCCTTGGTGTTCCGCCACGTGAAGTAGGTGTACGACTGCTGGAACCCGGCACGGCCCAGCGCGTGCATCATGGCCGGACGGGTGAACGCCTCGGCGAGGAAGACGACTTCAGGGTATTTCTTGTTGACCTTGCCGATAAGCCATTCCCAGAACCAGACCGGCTTGGTGTGCGGGTTGTCGACGCGGAAGATCTTCACGCCGTGGCTGACCCACAGGAAGACGATCCGCAGGATCTCCTTGGACAGTCCGGCGGGATCGTTGTCGAAGTTCAGGGGGTAGATGTCCTGGTACTTCTTTGGCGGGTTTTCGGCATAGGCGATGCTGCCGTCCACGCGGGTGGTGAACCACTCCGGGTTGCTCTGGACCCAAGGGTGGTCCGGCGCCGCCTGGAGCGCGAGATCCAGAGCCACCTCAAGGCCGAGCTCGTTCGCGCGGGCCACGAAGGCGTCGAAATCCTCGAACGATCCCAGGTCCGGGTGGATGGCGTCATGACCGCCGTCCTTGGAACCGATGGCCCATGGCGAGCCCGGATCCTGCGGGCCCGGGGTCAAGGTGTTGTTGCGGCCCTTGCGGTGCTGGAAACCGATCGGGTGGATCGGGGGCATGTAGATAACGTCGAAGCCCATGTCCGCGACGGCGTCGAGGCGCCGGGCCGCCGTCGTGAAGTTTCCTGACGTCCACGTTCCCGCGACGGGATCGAAAACAGCGCCCTCGGAGCGCGGGAAGAACTCATACCAGGCACCGCGGCCGGCGAGGTCGCGTTCCACAAGGAGCGGGAATTGTTCGGAAGCGGAGACGAGTTCGCGGATCGGCTGGCGTTCGACGACGTCCATCACCTCGGGGCTGAACCCTGCGGCGAGGCGCTCCTCGGCGCTCCTCTCACGGTCGGCGAGGCCCTCGGAGCCGGCGCGCAAGATGCGCTTGTCCGCTGCGCTGCGACCGGCTTCCTCAGCGGCTTCGGCCAAGAGCGCGGTGCCTTCGGCGAGCATCAGTTCGACGTCGATGCCGGCTTCCACCTTGACCTCGGCGTTGTGGTGCCACGTGCCGTAACGGTCATGCCACGCTTCAATGACAAAGGACCAGGCCCCCGTGCCCGTCGGGGTGAGGAGCCCTTCCCAGCGATCGGTGCCTTTACCGCGTTCGCCAGGCGCAGGGGCGAGGCGGACCCTTTGGCGCTCCTTGCCCTTGGGATCGAGGAGGACTGCGCTTACGCCCAACTGGTCGTGGCCTTCGCGGAAGACCGTGGCGCCTACCACTATGTCTTCGCCGGGCAAGGCCTTGGCCGGGAACCTGCCTTCCTCGATCACAGGCTGCACGGCAGTAATGGGAAACCTGCCGAACCTGAGACCTTCGGTGATATCGGCCTTCTGCTTGGACTTGGATGCTGAGCTGGATCGCGGTGTCGCAGTAGTGGTCACACCCCCGACGTTAGCGAGAAAAATCACATTTTGCTAAGGGGCACTCCAGACTCTTCCGCGCAATGTGTCATTTACCTAAAAGAAACCGAAAGCTGTTCCTGCCGTCCATCGAGTGGATTAGTGTGGCGCTCGTGAAGGCAATTCGAAGGTTTACAGTCCGTACCCTGCTCCCCGAACCGATCCGTCCTTTGGCACGGCTCGCAACAAATCTGCGCTGGTCCTGGCACCGGCCCACCCGCGAACTCTTTGCGAGCCTCGACCGCGAATTGTGGGAGGAAAGCGGGCACGACCCCATCAGCCTTCTTGGTTCAATCAGCCGCGACCAACTGGAACAACTCGCCTCCAACAACGAACTTGTGGAGCGGATTCAGGGTGCTGCGGCGGATTTGGACCGGTATTTGTCCGAGCCGCGGTGGTATCAGGGGTTGGGCGGGGATGTTCCGTCGTGTATTGCGTATTTTTCTCCGGAGTTCGGGATCACGGAGGTGTTGCCGCAGTATTCGGGCGGGTTGGGGATCCTGGCCGGGGATCATTTGAAGGCTGCCTCGGATCTGGGTGTGCCGTTGATCGGTGTGGGGTTGTTGTACCAGGCGGGGTATTTCAAGCAGTCCTTGTCCAGGGATGCGTGGCAGCAGGAGACCTACCCGGTGCTGGACCCGGACGGGTTGCCGTTGACGCTGCTGCGTGAACCCTCCCGGGACGGTTCAGGCAAACCCGTGGTGGTCTCGCTGCCGTTGCCGCACGGACGGAAACTGAACGCGCATATCTGGCGTGCCGACGTCGGGCGGGTGCCGTTGCTGCTGCTGGATTCGAACGTTCCGGGCAACGATGACGCGGCCCGCGGGATCACCGACCGTTTGTATGGCGGGGGCGGGGACCACCGGCTGCAGCAGGAACTGCTGCTGGGCATGGGCGGGGTGAAGGCCCTGCGGGTGTTCCAGCGCCTGACCGGGTCCCCGGCGCCGGAGGTGTTCCACACCAACGAGGGCCATGCCGGGTTCCTGGGGATCGAGCGGATCCAGGAACTGATGTCCGCGGAAAACCCGTTGTCCTGGTCCGAGGCGTTGGCCGCGGGCAGGGCCTCGACGGTGTTCACCACGCACACCCCGGTCCCGGCCGGGATCGACCGGTTCGAGGCCGTGCAGATCCGGCACTTCTTCGACGCCGGCCTGGCCCCGGACGTGCCGGTGGAAAACGTGCTGGAACTGGGCCAGGAAAACTACCAGGGCGGCAACCCGGCGGTGTTCAACATGGCCGTGATGGGCCTGCGCCTGGCCCAGCGCGCCAACGGCGTGGCCAAGCTCCACGGCGTGGTCTCGCGTGAAATGTTCTCCGGGCTCTGGCCCGGATTCGACCACTCCGAAGTGCCCATCACCTCCGTGACCAACGGCGTGCACGTGCCGACGTGGATCGATCCGAAGATGACCGAACTGGCGGTAAGGCACTTCGGCGGCACCGATGTGGACGCGACCGGCTGGGAGAAGATCTACGACGTCGACGACGACGAACTGTGGCGATTGCGGCGCACCCTGCGCAGCGCCCTGGTCGAGGACGTGCGCCGCCGTTTGCGGGCCTCGTGGAAGAAACGCGGCGCGGCCGATGCCGAACTGCGCTGGACCGACCACGTCCTGGACCCGGACGTGCTCACCATCGGCTTCGCCCGCCGCGTGCCCACCTACAAACGCCTCACCCTCATGCTCCGGGACCCCGCCCGCCTCAAAGGCCTGCTCCTGGACCCCGAACACCCCATCCAGCTCGTCATCGCCGGCAAATCCCACCCGGCCGATGACGCGGGCAAGAAAATGATCCAGGACCTCGTCAAATTCACCGACGACCCCGAAGTCCGCCACCGCATCGTGTTCCTGCCCAACTACGACATCGCCATGGCCCGCACCCTCTTCCCCGGCTGCGACGTCTGGCTCAACAACCCCCTGCGCCCCCTGGAAGCCTGCGGCACCTCCGGCATGAAAGCCGCCATCAACGGCTCCCTGAACCTCTCCGTGCTCGATGGCTGGTGGGACGAAATGTACGACGGCGAAAACGGCTGGGCCATCCCCACCGCCAACAACGACGCCTCACCCACCGAACGCGACGACATCGAAGCAGCCGCCCTCTACGAACTCCTCGAAACCCAAGTCGCCCCCCGCTTCTACGGCACCACCGTCTCCGACGCCGCCGGCGCCGCAGGACCATCCCAACCCGCCACCGGCACCACACCCACCCACTGGGTCGCCATGATCAAACACACCCTCGCCCACCTCGGCCCCGCCGTCTCCGCCGAACGCATGCTCCAGGACTACGTCAACACCCTCTACCGCCCCGCAGCGGACTCGGGACGCCGTGCCGTAGCCGAATCCTTCAAGGAAGCCAAGGAACTTGCGGCCTGGATCACCAAGATCCGGGGTGCGTGGGAGCAACTGATCGTGGAACACGTTGACTCTGTGGGTGTGTCCGAGGAACCACTGATCGGCGACACCCTCCACGTCAACGCCTACATCGCCCTTCACACCCTGACGCCGGACGACGTCAGCGTCGAGGTAGTCTATGGCCGGGCGGAAGACAACGACGAGCTGGAAGATGTCACCCGCGCGGAGCTGAGCTCATTCGAGGACCTCGGCAACGGCAGGCACCTGTTCACCGGATCCATCCTCATCAACCGCTCCGGCTCCTTCGGCTACACCGTCCGCGTCCTCCCCAAACACCCGGCACTGGCCTCCAAAGCCGAACTCGGACTCATCGTCAACGCCTAAACAAGGCTGACGCATGGCAACCCGGCCGCCGGGTGGGCTTCCGGCCCACCCGGCGGCCGTTCATGTTACTGCTGGAAAACAGCGATCACAGCGAGGTCCCGGCCAGCGTAGCTCTCGGCATCCTGGAGGATTTCGCACACAACTCCGAAGGAACGGTCTGTCCGATACGCGGCGGGAACCTGCCAGATCAGGGTGACGGGCGGCTGGTCATCCTCTGACACGGTGTCCGCGAAATCATGCAGCGAATCGTTGAGGGCGTCCAAGTTCACGCCGTAGTACTCGGGGAAATCGAGGACTTGCCCGAAAACCTCCAGGACTGCCTGCTTGGTGGCCGCAGGTGGGACCAGGACGGTGCGGCGGCCGGCGTCGGACACCTGGTCCTGCAGTTCTTCCAAGGTCCATGTGTCAGCGGAATAGATTTTCATGTATGCCCTACTTGCCCTCGACGCTGCCCATTCCGCAGGTTCCTACGTGCGGTAGATGTTGATCGTGTTGCCTTGGACGATTTCCCGTTCGCCGGCTGCAACCAACGCACCTTGCCTGCGGTCGTTGAGCTCGGACGTCGTGAGCCGAAGTTCGAACATGCGGTGTCCCGCTCCGGATTCCGCGATCAACTTCGGCAGCACGATTTTCTTGTCGTCCTTGTGCCCGTTGATCACGAGCAAGCCGCGGAACGCACCACCTTCCGAACTCAACAAGAGCTGCAGGATCCGCACCGAAGGATCGTTCCACTTGGCCGCCGTCATGGGTTGGCCTTTTTCGTCGAACCAGTCCAAGTCCGTCCGGCTGTCCGGGAATCCGGGGTCCTGGGCTTGCAGGAATTCCTTGCGGAGCCGGATCACGCGTTTGGTGCTCCGCAGCATGTCATGGGACTCGGGTGTCTGGGTCCAGTCGATCCAGGTGAGCTGGTTGTCCTGGCAATAGGCGTTGTTGTTCCCCTGCTGCGTGCGGCCGAGTTCGTCGCCGGCGGTGATCATGGGCACGCCGATGGAGATCATCAGGGTGGTCATGAGGTTCCGCTTCGACAAGGCCCGGGCCGCGAGGATGGTCTCGTTCTCGGTCCGGCCCTCGAAACCATGGTTGTAGCTGCGGTTGTCGCTATGGCCGTCGCGGTTTTGTTCGCCGTTGGCTTCATTGTGCTTGCGGTCGTAGGAAACGAGGTCGGCGAGCGTGAAGCCGTCGTGGGCCGTGATGAAGTTCAGGGAGGCCAGCCGCGAACGTCCCGACGGCTCGAAGACCCGCGCCGAACCGGTCAAGGCATCGGCGAGGGCGCCCACGCCACCGGACAGCCCCGGTTCCACGCCGCTCCGGTCCGAGAGCCAAAAGCGCCGGACGCCGTCGCGGAAGTGGTCGTTCCAATCGGCCCAGCCTTTGGGGAAGCGGCCTGTCTGCCAACCGCCGTACCCTACGTCCCAAGGTTCGGAAATGAGCTTGGACTTGGACAGGACAGGGTCTTCCGCGATCCTCTTCAAGAAGGGGTGTCCAAGGTCGAATTCGTTGCCCGCGTTGCGGCACAGGGTCACGGCGAGATCGAAGCGGAAGCCGTCGATGTGGAACTCATCCACCCAGTAGCGCAGTGAGTCGATGGCGAGGTCCACAACCCTTGGCTCGGCGAAGTTCAGCGTGTTGCCGCAACCCGTAGTGTCCAAGTACCGGCCGTGGGCATCGTGGCGGTAGTACTGCTGCTCCCCCAGGCCCCGGAAGCTGAAGGTGTCACCGTCCGGACCGCCCTCGGCCGTGTGGTTGTAGACGACGTCCAGGATCACCTCGATCCCGGCGGCATGGAGGAGCTTCACCATGCCTTTGAACTCGTCCTGGACGGCGTGCGGGCCCGCTTGTTGGGCGGCCTGCGTGGCGTAATCGGCATGCGGAGCGAAAAACGCCGCGGTGTTGTATCCCCAGTAATTGGTCAAGCCGAGGTACTGCAAATGCTGCTCGTCCATGTGGAAATGGACGGGAAGAAGTTGTACGGCCGTCACGCCCAAGGAATGGAAGTGCTCGATCATGGCGGGGTGGGCCATGCCGGCGTAGGTCCCACGAAGGTGCTCCGGAATATCCGGGTGGAGCATGCTCTGGCCACGGACGTGCGCTTCGTAGACGATGGTTTCCCGCCACGGCGTGCGGGGCTGCCGGTCATCGCCCCAGTCAAACGCCGATTCCATGCGCACCGAGCTCAGGTGTTCTCCGCGTTGATGCACCGCGCGCCCGTACGGATCGAGCAGGAGCTGCCCGACGTCGTCGGAATCGAAATCCGGCGCGGGGACCGAGAGAGGCAACGCCTCCCCCTGGGCCGTTCCGCGGAAACCGTAACGCGTGCCCGGCGGCAGGCCCTCGACGAGCCCGTGGTGGACGCCGTCGTCGCATTTCGGCAGCGTCTGGACCTTCCAGGATTCGCCCGGAGCTTTGTACGCGATTTCCACCGTGCTAAGGCCCGGCGCCCAGACGGCCACGTTGACCCGGTCCGGGGAAGAAGCTTCAGCGTCCGGTGACGCGGGCTGCGGGAGACTCAGCCCCAGCGGCGAGGGCCGCGAGGCGCCAGTAGTGGATGCTGTGTCGAAGATCGGCATAACCATTGATTGAAAGCTTAGCCGCCGTGGCTGAAACTCCGTTGCCGCCTCCCGATTGTTTCGGCAATTGGACTCCCCCGGCCCGCTGAGCGGGTTCGTATCCGATTGGCGATCGTTGCATACTTTGCCTATAAGCCAACGTGGAGGTAGACGTGCGAATCGCCCTTGCTCAAATCATCAGCGGCCGCGACCTGGCAGGGAACCTGGGCATGGTAGAAGACTACGCCCGCCGGGCCAAGGAGGGCGGCGCCGAACTGGTGGTCTTCCCGGAGGCAACCATGCGTGCGTTCGGGAATTCGCTCATCGATATCGCCGAACCGCTCGACGGACCCTGGGCAAGCCGCATCCGTGCGATCGCCAAGGACCTGGAGATAGTTATTGTGGCCGGGATGTTCACGCCCGGCACGGCCTCGGCTTCCGGGAGCAAAGTGCGGAACACCCTCATCGCGACGGGGCCTGGGGTCGAGGCCAGCTACGACAAGATCCATTTGTTCGACGCCTTCGGCTTTGCCGAATCGGACACGGTGGACGCCGGCACGGATCCGGTGACGTTCGACGTCGGCGGCCTCACCTTCGGCTTGTCCACCTGCTACGACATCCGGTTCCCGGCCCTCTTCACGGCCTACGCCGCCCGCGGCGCCGAAGTGAACATCGTCTCGGCCTCGTGGGGAGCCGGGCCCGGCAAAGCCGAGCAGTGGAAGCTCCTGGCGCGCGCCCGCGCACTCGACGCCACCACGTTCGTCCTGGCGTGCGGGCAGGGCGATCCCGCGAGCCAAGGCATCGAAGCCAAAGGTGCCGCGCCCACCGGAGTGGGACACTCCGCCGTCGTGTCCCCCTTGGGGGACGTCCTGGAAGAGCTCGACGCCGCCCCCGGCCTTTTGTTCGCGGAGTTGGATCCCGCCGTCGTACAGGCCGCGAGGCAGAAGCTTCCCGTACTGGCCAACCGCCGCGACTTCTAAAGCGAACAGCGACGCCCGCTCACGTCAAGTGAGCGGGCGCTGTTGGTTTTGGCGCCATTCCTGAGCGAGCATCGGAAGAAAACGCGGCAAAGGTGAGCGAGCGTTTGGCGGCTGGGCCGCCACCCAATCGGTTACTTCGTGGCGCGCTGCCTTGAGACTTCGTACAGCGAGATACCGACGGCCATGGAGGCGTTGAGCGATTCCATGGCGGAATCGATCGGAATGGAAATGATCTGGTCGCAGTTTTCGCGGACCAGGCGGCTGAGGCCCTTGCCTTCGGAGCCCACCACGATGCACACGGGTTCGGTGGCCAGGGAAAGGTCCGGCAGCGAGACGTCGCCGTCACCGTCCAGGCCAAGGACGAAGATCCCCATGTCCTTGAACTGCTTGAGAGCATTGTTCAGGTTGGAAGCACGTGCCACCGGCACGCGAACTGCCGCGCCCGCGCTGGTCTTCCATGCCGAGGCCGTTACGCCGACCGAGCGTCGCTCCGGAACGATGACGCCGTGGCCGGAGAAGGCGGAAACCGAGCGGATGATGGCACCAAGGTTCCGGGGATCGGTGATGCCGTCGAGGGCGACGAAAAGAGGCGCGTTCGCGATGTGCCCCTTCTTCCACTTGGCCACCGTTTCCTCGGCGAGCTCGTACGCGTCCTCGTATTCGTACGGGGGGATCTGGAGCACGAGGCCCTGGTGCACGGCGTCGTCGGTCATGCGGTCGAGCTCGGGCTTGCCGGTTTCCAGCAGCGGAATGCCGCGATCAGCCGCAAGCTTGAGGGACTCCTTCACGCGGTCGTCCATCTCGATCCGGATTGCTACGTGCAGGGCCTTCGCGGGGATTCCTGCGCGAAGGGCCTCGACGACGGAGTTGCGTCCCGTGACGACTTCCTCAGTGGCACGGCCCTTCGGGCCGGAGCGGGCGCCGGCTGCCGCCCGGGTGCTTGTGCCTGCCGGGCGCTTGGCCGCGGAGCGCTCGGCGAGCTGCTTGTTCTTGAAAGCCTTGTGGTAGACGCGGTCCTCGGCTTTGGGGGTTGGCCCCTTGCCTTCGAGGGCCTTGCGACCGTGGCCACCAGTTCCAGTGGTGGGGCCCTTCTTCTTTTTGACAGCCCGACGACCGTTGTTGGCCATGATTCCACCCTTGATTGTGTTGATTAAGTCTGCAATCAAGTCTACTGAATCAACGAAAAGCGGAATGACAGCGCGTGGGAGCCCGCCGTGTCAGTCTCTTTTCAGGCTCCAACTGGCACCATCGGCACCATCTTCGACCACGATTCCAGCCGCCGCGAGCACGTCCCGGATCGCGTCGGACGCCGCCCAGTCCTTGTTGGCACGCGCTTTGGCACGGGCCTCCAATTGGGCCTCCACCAGTACTTCAAGCGCTTGGGCCGTCCCGGAATTCTCCTGGACTTCGCCGCGGACATCGTTGAGTCCCAACACCGTGGTCATGGCCATCACGGATTGGAGCGCTTGTTGGGCGCCAGCATCATCACCGTTGGCCAAGGCCGTGTTTCCGGCACGCACCGTGTCATGCAGGACACCAAGCGCCTGCGGGACATTGAGGTCATCGTCCATCGCGGCAGCGAACCCGTCCGGCACGGGATTCGACTCCGGGTGAACCGCGGATTCACCGCCGAACTTCTTCGAAGCCTTCGCGATGAATCCATAAACGCGTTCGACGGCGGCCGCGGCCTCCTGTAGCGACGTTGGCCGGTAATCCAGGATCGAACGGTACTGCGCTTGGCCAAGGTAATAGCGGACCACGCGGGGGCTCGCGAGCTCGAGCATTTCGGAAGGGCTGACCGTGTTTCCGACCGACTTGGACATTTTCTCGCCCTCGTAGGTGACCATGCCGTTGTGCATCCAGAAGTTGGCGAAGCCATCTCCGGCGGCCTGGGACTGCGCCATCTCGTTCTCATGGTGCGGGAAACGCAAGTCCAGTCCCCCGCCGTGGATGTCGAACTGCGGGCCCAGGTACTTCGTGGCCATCGCCGAGCACTCAAGATGCCAGCCCGGCCGGCCGGCGCCCCACGGCGAAACCCAGCTCGCCGTCGTCGGCTCCCCGTCCTTGAAGCCCTTCCACAGCGCGAAGTCGCGCGGGTCGCGCTTCCCGCGGGGGTCGGCGTCTTCCGCGCCCTGCATGTCGTCGATGTTCTGGCGCGTCAATGACCCGTATTTGCTCCACGAGCGGACGTCGAAGTAGACGTCTCCGGAGTCGTCCAGGGCCGGGTACGCGTGCCCGCGGTCGATCAGGCGCTGGATCAAGGCGTGCATCTCGGGGATATGGCCCGTTGCGCGGGGTTCGTAGCTGGGGCGGCCCACGCCGAGGGTGTCGTAGGCAAGTTCGAATTCCTGCTCATAGCGGTAGGCCAAGGCCCACCACTCCTCTTCGGCCTTGGCGCTGGCCTCCTCCGCCCAGTCCGGCCCGAAAGACAGGGCGGACTTGGCCAGGATCTTGTCGTCGATGTCCGTGACATTGCGGACCACCGTGACGCGAAGGCCGCGGTATTCAAGCCAGCGGGTGAGTTGGTCGAACGCGATCGCGGAACGGACGTGTCCCACGTGCGGCATTCCCTGAACCGTGGCACCGCAGTAGTACACGCTTGCCTTGCCGGCCTCAAGGGGAACGAAGTCACGGACTTCGGCGGATGCGGTGTCGTAAAAGCGGAGGGTCACCGCTCCAGATTAGCCGATGCGCAACCGCTGCCCGCGGTGTGAACAGGCGTCGGTCCGGGCGCCAGGCGCCGCGTGTCAGGAGCGGGCGTCGTTGGACGCCTGTGGCGCGGGATAGACAGCCGGATAGACAAGGGCAGTGGCGACGGCGGAAATACCTTCGCCGCGGCCCGTGAAGCCCAGTCCGTCGCTCGTGGTGGCCGTGACGCTGACTGGAGCACCGGCCGCTTCGCTGAGTACCCGCTGGGACTCTTCCCGGCGCGGAGCGAACTTTGGCCTGTTGGACACGAACTGCACTGCGACGTTGCCTATTTCGAATCCGGCCGCACGAACGATCCTGGCCGCTTCGCCGAGCAATCGCACTCCGGAGGCCCCGGCAAACTCCGGCCGGTTGGTCCCGAAATGCGTTCCCAGGTCCCCGATGCCGCACGCGGAAAAAAGGGCGTCAGCCGCAGCGTGGGCGACGCAATCGCCGTCGGAATGGCCGGAAAGCCCGCGCTCTCCCTCCCATAGCAGCCCACCAAGCCACAGCGGTTGCGGATCGTCTTCGGGCGCGAAGGCGTGGACGTCGACGCCGATTCCGGTACGCGGCAGGACCATGCCGCTGGCCACTGCGTCCATCAGCCTTCCACCCAGCGGAGTCCGAGCGGACCTTCCAGGAGGCTTTCGGCAATGATGAGGTCCAGCGGCGTGGTGATTTTCAGCGACTGGCTGGCTCCGCGCACGGCGTGGACGGGAATTCCGAGGAGCTCGACGAGCATTGCGTCGTCCGTGATGGCTGCTGCCTGGGAGTCGTCGAATTGCTCGGCGGCAGCGTGGGCGCGGGCTAATGTACCGAAGTCGAAGCCTTGCGGGGTCTGGACTGCCCGAAGCTGTTCACGCGGAGCGGTCCCCGTTACGATCTCGGGCGCGATTCCGGCATCGTCCCCGACCGTGTCCATGACAGTCTTCACGGTATCCACCACCGGCATCGCAGGAATGACCGCTTTGGCGCCTGAAGACAGCGCGGCGGCGACACGCTGGAACACCCGGTCCGGCGTGAGTGCGCGGGCGGCGTCGTGGACCAGCACCGAACGGGTCCCGTCGAGCACCTTGCCGAGCGCCGCGCGGACCGAATCGGCGCGAGTGGACCCGCCGTCGACCACCGAGATCAGCGGTCCGTCCTCTCCCGCTTCTTGCCGGAATTCTTCGCAGAGGGCGCGCAACTCCTGGTCTCCCGCGGGAACCGCTACGCAAATCTGGCGGGCAATGTCCGCAGAGGCAACGCCGCGCAAGGCATGCGTCAGGATGGCTTCGCCGCCCAGCGGCACTTTCGCTTTGGGCATGCCGTAGCCAAGCCGCTCACCTGAACCTGCCGCCACAACGACGACGGCTGTGGACTCCCGCTCGGATGGTGTAGTCATGCGGTCAAGCCTACGTGCAAAAGAAAACCCCGGCAGCGGACGCTGCCGGGGTTCAAATCTTTGAATCTCTTAGGAAGCCAGAACTTCGTCGAGAACGCTTGCTGCCTTCTCTTCGTCGGTCTTCTCGGCCAACGCCAGTTCTGAAATCAGAATCTGCCGCGCCTTGGCCAGCATCCGCTTTTCACCTGCGGAAAGGCCGCGATCGTGATCCCTGCGCCAAAGATCGCGGACAACCTCTGCGACCTTGATGACATCGCCGGAAGCAAGCTTTTCCAAGTTTGCCTTGTAACGGCGGGACCAGTTGGTGGGCTCTTCAGTGAACTCGGCACGGAGGACGTCAAATACGTGCTCCAAACCTTCCTTGCCCACTACGTCGCGAACGCCAACAAGATCTACGTTTTCTGCTGGAACTTCAATGGTCAGATCACCCTGAGCCACCTTGAGCTTGAGATACATTTTCTCTTCGCCCTTAATAGTGCGCATCTTGATTTCTTCAATTTTTGCTGCACCGTGGTGAGGGTAAACTACTGTCTCGCCGACCTCAAAAACCATGTGGACTTTCCCCTTTCCCGCAGACTAGTCTATCACGCTTAAGGCATACGATTGGCACGGGGAGGGGCCTGGAACCCAGTAAATACGCGGAAAACGGCCCTTTCAGCCCTCCAACACCCCCTTGACGGGAGGGCATAAAGATGCATTGGACGCAGCGTTCCGGCCGAGCATACGCCTCGTCGATGCCCGCCACAATGGTGTTCCGAATCCTTGTTTCAGCTGGTTTGCCGATAGGCTATGGCTGAAAAGTGTTCCAAAGACTCTTAGAGGAGTACGCGTCGTGCGCATTACCGCGATGAACCGTGTCCAGCGCGTCAGGCTGGCAATGGCGGCGACCGCCGTCGGCATCGGTCTCATGTCCGTGACCGGCTGTGGCTACATCAACCCCCAACAGACCGACCAGCAGTACTCGCCGTCCGACGGGGTCAGGGCCGACCTCGGTTCGCTGCAGCTGCGCAACATCCTGATCGTCTCCACTGGCGCTGCCAAGCCGGGACGCGTCATCGGGGCTGTCTTCAACCAGTCCGCGAACGACGCCACGCTGACCATCAGCGGATCTGACGGCGCGCAGACGAGCATCCCGGTCAAGGGCAACTCCGAAACGTACCTGAACCAAAGCACGGACCCCGCGATCCTCAGCACCAGCGGCGGAGCTCCCGGCTCCCTGGTTTCGGTGACCATCAAGTCCGGCACCGACTCCAGCACCCTGCAGGTCCCGGTCCTGGACGGCTCCCTGAAGGAATACCAGGGCTACCTTCCCACGCCGTCCGCCACCCCGAGCCCTTCGGTCAGCGGTTCGGCATCCCCGAGCGGCAGCGCGAGCCCGGGCGTCAGCATCAGCCCAAGCACTGGTGCCACCGCTTCTCCGACCGCCACGGGCCACTAGGCGATACACGCGAAAAAGGATGGGCTCCCCCGAGGGGAGCCCATCCTTTTGTCGTCTTGGCCTGCTTGCAGTCCCCGGCTACTGTCCCGGCTTGAAGCCGCCTTCGCGGCTTACGGCTCGAACTTGTATCCCAGGCCACGCACCGTGACGAGGTAGCGGGGAACGGAAGGATCAGGTTCGATCTTGCTCCGCAGCCGCTTGACGTGGACGTCGAGGGTCTTGGTATCTCCCACGTAATCCGAGCCCCAGACGCGGTCAATCAATTGCCCGCGGGTGAGCACACGGCCCGAGTTGCGAAGAAGCATCTCGAGGAGTTCGAATTCCTTCAGCGGCAACGAGACCTGTTCGCCGTTGACGCTCACCACGTGGCGCTCAATGTCCATCCGGACCGGACCGGCTTGGACCGTGGAGGTGATGAGCTCTTCGGGCTCGCCCTGCCGGCGGAGCACGGCCCGCACGCGCGCCACGAGTTCGCGCGAGGAGTACGGCTTGGTGACGTAGTCGTCGGCGCCCAATTCCAAACCAACCACTTTGTCTATTTCCGAGTCCTTGGCCGTCAGCATGATGACCGGAACCGTGGAACGCTGCCGCAACTGGCGGCACACCTCGGTGCCCGGCGTCCCTGGAAGCTGGAGGTCCAACAACACGAGGTCGGCGCCGTTGCGGTCGAACTCCACCAAGGCTTCGCTACCGTTGTCCACCACCTGGACGTCGAAGCCTTCTTTTCCCAAAAGATAGGACAGGGGGTCGCTGAAGGACTCCTCGTCCTCCACGATCAGAATCCTGCTCAAGCGCCAGCTCCTTGCTCTAGGGCGCGCACCGCGCCCGTCGTTTGAATCATGCTCCGGGGCGTCGCCCCGGCGTCGTCATTCTCCTGGCCTTCCATTTCGGGAAGGCGGATGGTGAAAGTCGAGCCCTGGCCAGGCTGGGACCATACGGTGACCTCGCCGCCGTGGTTGGACACCACGTGCTTGACGATGCTCAGTCCCAAACCCGTGCCGCCCGTCTGCCGCGACCTGGCGGCGTCCACGCGGTAGAAGCGTTCAAAGATGCGTTCCTGGTCCTCAGGGCTGAGCCCTTCGCCCTGGTCCGTCACGGCGATCGCCACCACGCCTTCCTTGGCGCGGACACCCACACCGACGCGGGTGTTCTCGGGCGAGTACCGGATGGCGTTGTCGATCAGGTTGCGCAGGGCGGTCACCAGCAGGTCCTGGTCACCGAACACCATGGTTTCGGTGCGGCCCCCCACCACGATCTTGATGTTCTTGACCTCGGCAGGCAATTGCGAACGGTCCACGGCTTCGGCGATGACGGCGTTGATGTCCACGGCATGGCCTTGCTGGGCCACATTGGCGCCCTGCAGCCGCGACAGTTCGATGATGTCCTGCACCAGCGCGGCAAGGCGGGTGGATTCCTTGTGCATGCGCTTGGCGAAGCGCCGGACGGCTTCTTCGTCGTCCGGGCTGGCCTCCAGGGCTTCCGCAAGGAGCGAGATCGCGCCCACCGGGGTCTTGAGTTCGTGCGAAACGTTGGCGACGAAGTCGTTGCGGATTTCCTCGGTACGCGTGATTTCGGTGCGGTCGTCTGCCAGGAGGACGATGTACTCCCACCCCAGCATGGCGGCGCGCACCTGCACCACGATGGTCCCCTTGCCGAGCGGACCGCGCGGCAATTCGAACGTCTCTTCCAGGATCACGCCGTCACGCCGGACCTTGGCTGTCATGTCCAGCAATTGCTTGTGGACCACCGTATGGCCCCGCACGAGGCCGTAGGCGTAAGCCGCGGGACTGGCCCGGACGACGCCGTCGATCGCGTCCACCACCACGAAAGCGCGCCCGACGACGGACAGCACCTCGGCGGCTCCCTCAGGCAGGAGGGGCTCGGTGACATCGAGGTCCACGATCTTCCGCTGCCGCTCGCTGAGCCTGAAAGCGAGCACGCCAAAGACGCCGCACGACAGGCCGGCAAGGCCTGCGATGACACCGATGAGCACTGGATCCACGGATCTAGCTTATGCGCTCGAAACACTGCAAAATATGGAACATCCACCAAACAGCGCCGGTTCAGCTAACGTTCACCTAAAGGTGCGTAACCGTTCATTGACCGCTGCCACCCTTACTAGTTGGACCGTAGTTTGCTGTGCCCATTTCCGTGCTGTATTGAGGAGTACGGAGGGATTCCAAGGAGAGGACGCCAACGTGCGCAAGGTATTTCAAGAGGAGCTCATCCAGGTCGGTGAGGACCTCATCGAGATCTCAAAGCTGGTCACAGAGGCAATCCAGAACGCGACCACTGCCTTTGAAGGGGCCGACGTCGATCTCGCCCAGGATGTCATCGCCGCGGATGCCCGCATCGATTTCCTGCAGAACGGCCTCGACGAACGCGCCATCGACATCCTCGCGCTCCAGGGTCCAGTCGCCAGCGACCTCCGCATGATCGTCGGCTCGCTGCGGATGAGCGCGTCTCTTGAACGCATGGGCGACCTCGCCCGGCACATCGCCCAGCTGGCACGCCTGCGCTACCCGGCCACCGTCATTCCGGAGCAGCTGACCGCAACGTTCAAGGACATGGCCCGCTTGGACCTGGAGATCATCCAGAAAGTCACCCAGCTCCTTGAGACGCGCGACCTCGAAGTTGCCCGCGACATCCTGAAGCTCAACATCGCCGTGGACGACCTCCACTTGAGCGTCTTCCGCGCCGTCGCCGACCCCGCTTGGGCAGAGACGTCGGCAACCACCGTGGACGTCGCCCTCGCCAGCCGCTACTTCGAGCGTTTCGCCGACCACGGCGTCTCCGTAGCCCGGAAGGTCACCTACCTGGTCACCGGCGAATGGCAGCCTGAAGGCTTCTAGCCGCGGCCTCCGCACCCGGCAAACAACGACGTCGGCCGGTCCACCTCGCCAGGTGGGCCGGCCGACGTCGTTACGCTTTTAAGTTACTTTTTGCCTTGGGCGGCGACGGCCTTGATGGATTCGGCCGCGGCCTCGGGGTCGAGGTAGGTGCCACCGCGGTTGATCGGCTGGAAGTTCTCGTCCAGATCGTAGACCAGCGGGATGCCCGTGGGGATGTTCAGGCCCGCGATGTCTTCGTCGCTGATTCCGTCGAGGTGCTTGACGAGTGCGCGCAGCGAGTTGCCGTGGGCCGTGACCAGGACGGTCTTGCCGGCCTTGAGGTCTTCCTTGATGTCCGATTCCCAGTACGGCAGAAGGCGTACGAGGACGTCCTTGAGGCATTCAGTACGCGGAAGGGCGTCGCCGAGGCCCGCGTAACGGGGATCGTTGGCCTGGGAGAACTCGCTGTCGTCGGAAAGGGGCGGCGGCGGGGTGTCGTAGCTGCGACGCCATTCCATGAACTGTTCTTCGCCGAATTCAGCGAGGGTCTGGGCCTTGTCCTTGCCTTGCAGGGCGCCGTAGTGGCGCTCGTTGAGGCGCCAGTCGCGCTTGACGTCGATCCAGCCGCGGTCGGCCTTGTCGAGGGCGATGTTGGCGGTGTTGATGGCCCGCTTCAGGCGCGAGGTGTACAGGATGTCAGGCAGCACGTTGTTCTCGACCAGGAGCTCTCCACCGCGGGCAGCTTCGGTACGGCCTTGGTCGTTCAAATCGACGTCCACCCAGCCGGTGAACAGGTTCTTTGCGTTCCAGTCGCTGTGGCCGTGGCGCAGCAGGATCAACTTGTAAGTCATGGTCCTCATCCTAAGCGATCCGGCCCTGCCGTTACCGGGCGTTACGCCGGACGGGACGGCCGGGGCACGGGCTGGTGCGGTTAAGCTTGGACCGTGGTGCAAAAGGCGGAACGGGTGCAGGGCAAGCGCGGCAAACCCGTCGGAAACGTCACGCGGGGCACCACCAATCCCAACCGGATGCGCCGGCTGGACCGCTGGTTGGCGGGACCACAGGCATGGCGGCTGCGCGCCGCCGTCGACCCCCTCGTGGTGGACTTGGGCTACGGCGCTTCGCCGGCCACCGCCGTCGAGCTTTTCGAACGCCTGCGGGTTGTCCGGGCCGACGTACGCGTGTGCGGGATCGAGATCGAGCCGGAGCGCGTCCGCATCGCCAAGGCTTTGGAACGGCCGGGGCTCGGCTTCGTGGTTGGCGGATTCGAACTCCCGGTACCCGGAAATCCTGTCGTCGTGCGTGCCTTCAACGTGCTGCGGCAATACGAGGAAGCAGACGTGGCCGGGATCTGGGACCTGGTCCGGTCACGCCTTGCACCTGACGGGTTGTTCATCGACGGCACATGCGACGAGATCGGCCGCCGCGTGACGTGGGTTGCCCTGGATGCCGACGGACCCCTCAGCCTGAGCATGTCCATGCGGTTCGGGGCCTTTGAGCGGCCCTCCGACGTCGCCGAACGCCTGCCCAAGGCACTCATCCACCGGAACATTCCCGGAGAACGGATCCATGCTTTCCTGAACGCCTTGGACAAGGCCTGGCTTGAGGCGGCTCCGCTCGCGTCGTTCGGGAACAGGCAGCGCTGGACCGCGATGTGCCGGGCAATGCGCGACGCCGGATGGCCGCTTCAGGACGGGCCGTCACGTTGGCGATTGGGCGAACTTACTGTCGACTGGCCGGCTGTGGCTCCGGGCGGGGATTACCAGGGCCCGTAGGGACCTTGGTTCCGGCCAGTCCCGGTTTCCTTCACGGCCGGACGGACATCGGCCAAATAGACGCAGGCGGCCGTGACCGCCGCAATCCCGAAGATTCCGAAACCGCCACCGCCGGTGAGGACGGACAGGCCGCCGATGATCGCCGCGACGGCGGTCATGGCGAGCCAGAAGGTCTTGGTGCGCTTGGATGCCGCTTCAAAGGAAGATGGCTTGTGGCGCAGGCAATCCACGAGGGCCCAGAGTTCCAAGGCAAAGGCGACCAGGCCCAGGATGTACCAAATCCCGTTCTGGATGTACCCGATGAGTTCTTTTCCGTCCACGCCCTCCAGCCTAGCTGTCAAGCGCCTTGAGCGCTTGCTCCAAATCAGACCAGAGGTCTTCGACGTTCTCGATTCCAATGCTCATCCGGACCAAGTTGTCCGGCACGCTGAGCGGCTCGGCCGTGTGCCGGCGTCGGCGTTCGATCAGGGACTCGACACCGCCGAGCGATGTTGCCGGGATCCACAACTGCAGCGCGCGGACCACGTCGTCGGCCGCCTCCGCGCCACTGCGGTTCCCGTCACCTGCGACTTGGATGCACAGGATGGAGCCGAAACCCTTCATCTGGGAGGTGGCCCGCTCATGCCCGGGGTCGTCGGGAAGGCCCGGGAACCGGATGGATTCAACGCGTGGGTGCGCACGCAAGCGCTCGGCCAGCGTCATCGCGGAAGCTTGCGAACGCTCGATCCGCAGGGCAAGCGTGCGCAGGCCGCGAAGCGCGAGCCAGGCCTCGAATGGTCCGGCGATGGCGCCGTGGATGATCCGGTGGTGCAGGAGCTCCGAGCGCAGTTCCGGGTTGGAGGTCACCAGCGCGCCGAGGACGACGTCGGAATGCCCGGCCAGGTATTTGGTCACCGAGTGGAGGACGACGTCGGAGCCCAGTTCCAGTGGCTGCTGGACGAGCGGCGTGGAAAAGGTGTTGTCCGTGACGACGATCGCACCGGCGTCGTGGGCTGCTGCCGTCAGGGCCCTGATGTCGGCGATGCCGAGCATGGGGTTGGTGGGACTTTCGATCCACAGCATGTTGGCGGGCTTCCCGTCCGCCGGGGCAAGCTGCGCTTTGACGGCCTCAGTGTCCGCGATGTCCACGGTCCGCAGCTCAAGGGCACCCTTGGCCGCCAGTTCGCTGGCCATGGCCAAGGATCCCGCATAGCTGTGGGAGGGCATGACCAGCACGCCGCCGGCGGGGAGCAGCGACAGCGCCGAGCTCACCGCCGCCAGGCCTGACGCATAGAGCAAGCCGGGCAGTTCAGCGCCTTCGAGCTGTGCCAGGGCCTCCTCGAAGGGATCCCACGTGGGGTTGGCGTAGCGTCCATAGCCGCGGTCGCCGTCGCTGAGCGCTCCCGTGCCGAAGTATGTGGAGGAGAGGACGATGGGAGGGTTGACGGGCTGGTCATGGCCGCGTTCGGGTCGGCCTGCCGCCACCACCACAGTTTCCGGGGACAGATCTGCGGCGTGTTCTCGGGAAAGACTCATTGCCCCAGCCTACGGCCGCCGGAGCGGTGGTCGGAAGCTGTTACGGCGATAGCCGTCGACGGCGGGGCGGGCCGCCGGGAAGGTGCCGTGGCAGCGGAACCCAGTGACGCCGTCGTCGTACTGTCTGTGATCCTCTGTAGGCTTGGATCCGTGACTACGCCGAGCCTTCAACAGGACCAGAGCCCGACCAAGGACCTGCGTCCGGGACTCTTCATCGCGTTCGAAGGCGGAGATGGCGCGGGTAAGTCCACGCAGGCGGCCCGCCTCGCGGAGTCACTGGAGTCGCTAGGGTTTGCCGTATTGCGTACGCGCGAACCCGGCGGCACGCCAATCGGCGAGAAGCTGCGGTCCCTCGTGCTGGACCACGGCCATGGCACCATCGATGCCCGGACCGAAGCCCTCATGTTCGCGGCTTCCCGTGCCGCCCATGCCAACCAGGTCATCCGGCCCGCGCTGGCGCGAGGTTCCGTCGTTATTACCGACCGGTACATCGACTCATCGGTGGCCTACCAAGGTGCGGGCCGGGACCTCGGAACCGGTGATGTGCGGCGGCTCAACGAATGGGCCACCGAAGGCCTCGAACCGGACTTGACCGTGCTTCTGGACGTGCACCCCGGGGAAGGCCGGGACCGCAGGACCGTAGGCAACGCTGCGGAAGACCGGCTCGAATCGGAACCGGACGAGTTCCACGCCCGCATTCGGGATGCTTTCCTGGAAGTCGCGCGGGCCCACCCTGACACGTATCTCGTGCTGCCGGCGGCGGACCCGATCGACGTCCTTGCCGCCCGGATCCTGCGGCGGGTACAGGACATCCTCGGGAGCCGCGCATGAGCGTTTGGGACGATCTCCGCGGCCAGGCGCCCGTCGTCGCGCAATTGCGTGCCGCTTCCCAAGGCGACGGCCTGACGCATGCCTGGTTGTTCACCGGGCCGCCGGGCTCCGGACGCTCGAATGCGGCCAAGGCGTTCGCGGCCGCGCTGAATTGCGACCAGGACGACGTCACCCTGCGCGGCTGCGGCGAATGCGCGTCTTGCCGGACGATCCTAGGCGAAACCCACTCGGACGTCACCTTCGTCCGCACCGAGAAAGTCACCATCACCATCGACGAGGCACGCCAGTTGGTGTCCAAAGCGGGCGACCGGCCGGCGTCGGGGCGGTGGCGCATCATCGTGGTGGAAGATGCCGACCGCATGGCCGAGCGCACCACCAACGTGCTCCTCAAAGCCATCGAAGAACCAACGCCACGGACCATCTGGATGCTTTGCGCCCCCTCGCCCGCGGACGTGCTGGTCACCATCCGCTCGCGTTGCCGTCCGGTCACCCTTCGGCTCCCGCCCGCCGCCGACGTCGCCGCCCTCTTGGTGAGCCGTGACGGCGTCGACCCCGCCATCGCGGACCGCGCCGCACGCGCCGCCCAAAGCCACATCGGCATCGCACGGCGCCTCGCCCGGGATCCCGAAGCGCGGGAACGCCGGATGGAGACGGTGCGGTTCCCGCTGGGCCTGCGCGGAGTGACGGCCGCCGTGATGATGGCCGAAAAACTGGTCAAGATCGCCACGGATGAGGCCAACAGCTCGAACGACGAGCGTGACGCCGCCGAAAAAACAGCCTTGCTCGCGAGCCTCGGCGCCCCGGAATCCGGAACATTGCCGCCGTCGATGCGCAGCCAGGTCAAGCAGCTCGAAGATGAGCAAAAACGGCGCGCCAAACGATCCGTCACCGACTCCTTGGACCGCACGCTCACCGACCTGCTTTCCTTCTACCGCGACGTCCTGGTCATCCAAATGGGAGACGCCGTGGACTTGGTCAACGTCGAACTGAGGAGCGAAATGGAACGCTATGCTGCCGGTTCGACGCCCGAAATCACTTTGGCGCGCATGGACGCCATCAACACGGCGCGGGTAAGGATCACCACAAGCAACGTCGCACCACTGCTGGCGGTTGAGTCCATGGCAAGCAGCCTGATCCAGCAATAGCCGGATAGTTTTAGAACTACAGCACGCTTCCCCACCTTGAGGAGTAACGCATGACGCCCGCACGACGTCGGCCCGCCGGGTCCCCTTCCAGGACACGGTTCCCTTCCCCACGGAAGGTGGTAGCGGCAGTCGCAACGTTGGTTTCCCTGAGTTTGATGCTGAGCGCGTGCGTATTCAGCCTGCCAGTGAACGGCGATGGCGCCGGCAACGCCAACTCGACCCAGGAATCCATCGCCGCCTCGGCACCGGAAGGCCTCAAGGACTTCTACACCCAAAAACTCAACTGGACGTCCTGCGAAAAGGACTTCCAATGCGCCAACGTCAAGGTTCCGGTGGACTACGCCAACCCCAATGCGGGCAGCATTTCCATCGCGGCCATCCGCTTGCGCAGCCAAGGCACCAAAAAGGGATCGCTGCTGGTCAATCCGGGCGGTCCCGGTGCTTCCGGCTACGATTTCGTCCGGGACGCGGGCACCACCCATTTCAGCAGCAAACTCCGGTCCAACTTCGACCTCGTGGGCTTCGATCCCCGCGGCGTCAAGCGCTCGGCACCAGTGACCTGTCAGACCGATTCCGAACGGGACGCATCCCGCGAAAAGGTCTACCGCTATGACACGGACCAAGGCATCGCAGCGGCACTCGCCGACAACAAGGCGATCATCGCCGAGTGCGTGGCGAAATCCGGACCGGCCCTGCCCTACATCGACACCGAGAGCTCGGCCAAGGACATGGACATCCTCCGTGCGACGCTTGGTGACACCAAACTCAATTACCTCGGCTTCTCCTACGGCACCTCACTCGGTTCGACCTACGCCTCGCTGTTCCCGGACAACGTAGGCAAGGTGGTACTGGACGGCGCCGTCGATCCCGCCCTCAACAACGAGGACCTCACGGCCGGCCAGGCGGAGGCGTTCGAAAAAGCGCTCCACAGCTACGTCGCCGATTGCCAAAGCCACGCTGGATGCCCCATGACCGGCAACGTCGACGAGGGCGTGCGGCAGATCCAGACCCTGATCACCGACGTCGAACAGACCCCCCAGCGCGCCAAAGACGGCCGCCTGGTCACGGGTGCCACGTTTGTCAGCGGATTGTTCACGCCGCTGTACGACAACGAATCCTGGCCAGTCCTGACCCAGGCTTTGACTGCGGCGTTCCAAGGCGATGTCTCGCTCATGCTGCGGATTGCCGACATCGGCGCTGACCGCGACCCCAACGGCACGTACACTTCCAACACCGCGTTCGCGTTCAACGCCATCAACTGCCTCGACTACCCGATGGTCACCGACACCCCGGGCATGCGGGCCGAAGAAGCCCGCTTGAAGCAGCTCTCCCCCACCTTCGGGTACTACTTCGCCTACGGCGGCATCAACTGCAAGGACTGGCCCTACAAGCCCGTGCACATCCCGGCGCCGGTCAAGTACACGGGCAAGGCATCGATCGTGGTTGTCGGCACCACGGGCGACCCCGCAACCCCGATTGCCTGGGCGGGTTCACTGCGGAAGGAACTCGGCAACGCCTCGCTGGTCACTTGGCAAGGCGAAGGCCACACCGCCTACGGCCGCTCCAACAGTTGCGTCACCAACTCCGTGGACGACTACTTCGTGGATGGAAAGGTGCCGTCGGACGGGACGATGTGCTGAGGGCGGGCGTGCTGTCCCCGGACCTAGAGCCGTAACGCTCGGGGCTCCAAGAGGGCTGGAAGGTGCTTCACCGAAGGCACTACGTCGGTGGCACCGGCTGCGCGCAAAGCGCCTTCCGGGTGGAAACCAGTGAGCACTCCGATCACCGCCGACGCTCCGGAGCGTACGCCGGACAGCATGTCGGAGCTCGTGTCCCCTACGACGGCAACCTCCCGGACGTCGTCGAGGTCGAGGGCGAGCACCGCGGTGAGGATCATGTCAGGGTAAGGCCGTCCACGGCCGGCGTCGGCGGGGCACAGGCTGAGATCGGCTTTGCCCATCCAGCCCAGTGACTCCAGCACCATGTTCTGCGTATGGCGGCCGAAGCCAGTGGCCAGGCAGACTTTCATGCCGGAATCATGCATCCAATCAATGGTCTCCTCGGCCCCGGGGATGGCACGGACCCCGCCCTCGGCGATCAAATCGTCATAGGCCCGCTCAAAGGCCTTGTTGGCTTTCTCAGCCCGTTCCGCGTCATCGAAAAGGTGGCTGAAGACGGTCATCTTCGAGAAACCCATCGTGTCCCGCGCGTAGCCGAGCATGCTCTCGAAACGCGTTGAGCCGGGCTCGACGCCGGTCTCCCGCAGTGCGTGCGACATCGCGCGCTCCGTCCGGCCATCGTCCGTGATGGTGGTGCCCACCATGTCCAGTACAGCAAGCCGGAGCCGCTCCGCGCGGCGCGGCCCGGCGTCGTTCGCGTTGATCCTCTTGCTGATGTCCATGCTCATGCGGCCCCTTCGCTGGTTAGTGACCGAAATCATGCGGCCACGTTAGACTGCCCAGCTTGCCTCGGGTCCTCGACGGCGGCTTGAACCCGGCGCGACGAGCGGATGAATTCCGCAACAACGCAGCTCGGAACGCCCTGCGGTAGAGCCGGATAGAGCGCCAACCCGGCCGTTTTGACCCGGACGAGGTGACTCTATTACAGTTGTGTCTTGCGTGATTCAGCCGGTTACCGGAAGATTGCGCGGTGCTTCCTTAGCTCAGTCGGTAGAGCGTTTCACTCGTAATGAAAAGGTCATCAGTTCGATTCTGATAGGAAGCTCGGGAAGCGAAGGCCTCCGATCCCCGTCAACACAAGGGATCGGGGGTCTTTGCTTTTGCTGGTCCGTCGCCGCACATATCCCCGCCGCAAAGATTTCGTAAAGATCCTCCGGCCAAGCAAGGAACGAACGCTGCAGCCCGATAGTTTGGGAGGCAGGCCGTCACTTGAGGTTTCCCCCAATCCTCAGGTGGCGGCGCTTTCTTTGAGGGGACGTCGCCACGAAATCCGCCGAGCCTCAGGCCCGGCAGACGAGTTCCTTCATCTGTACCTGGTCGACTTTGGTCAGCGATGACGTCACTTGTACCACTCTCTCCTGCCCTACGGGAAGTTCCCTCGAATCGGTGGATTCCGCGGTTCCAGCCATTTCCCCCGAGCTCAGGTGGAGGTTCATGCGAACTGTCACGCCTGCCGGGCACCCCGGACCCACCGATTCGACCAAGACCTGGGCACACCCGTTGGGTGCTGTGCCGCACTGGGGCGCGTCAACCCATTTCCAAAACAGCCCTGAACTGGCATCGTGGATCCACCCGGCGCCGCCTAGGCGCTTTGCAAGGAGCGTGTCCTCTCCGGGACGGGAGAGCAGGGCTTTTGAAAGCCCGATGCCGCCTGCCGTTGCGACGATAATCAACAGGATGATCCCGGCCACGACACTGACGAAGATGATGAGCCCTTTGTCGGCTTTCCGGGCCGCGCGCGGTACTGCCGGCATTTCCCCATCGGCGCGCACGGCGCCATCTGTTTTCCCCATGGGTTGAATCCTCGCCTGAGCGCGGCAAAGAATCAAAGATGTCGGCCACAAACACGGACAAGGCCCCGCACCCGCTGTAAACAGAGGTGCGAGGCCTTCCCATTGGAATTTGCCGCCTACGCGAAGTCGGAAACCGCCGGGTCAGGTCCGATGCGGCCCTCGGCGCCACGGTCCAGGCTGTTGATGGCCTCGATGTCGGATTCGTCCAGGGTGACTCCGAGCGCTGCGAAGTTCTCCTGGATGCGGGACTCGGTCACGGACTTGGGAATCACGACGTTGCCGATCGCCAAGTGCCAGGCGATGACCACCTGGGCCGGCGTGGCGGTGTGCTTCGCAGCGATCTCGGCAATGGTCGCATTCTCAAGCAGCTCGCCGCCTTGGCCAAGGGGCGACCACGCTTGGGTCAGGATGCCCTTGGACGCGCCGAACTCACGGAGTTCGGATTGGTTGAAGAAGGGGTGCAGCTCGACCTGGTGGATCGCCGGAACAACGCCTGTCTCGTCGATCAGCCGCTGCAGGCCTTCCTTGGTGAAGTTGGAGACACCGATGGACTTGACCCGGCCGCGCTTCTGGAGCTCGATGAGCGCCTTCCAGGTGTCCACGAACTTGTCCTGCTTGGGCTGCATCCAGTGGATCAGGTACAGGTCGAGCGTTTCCAGGCCGAGGAGGTCCAGGGACTTCTCGAAAGCCGCCAGGGTGGCCTCGTAGCCTTGGTCCGCGTTCCACAGCTTGGTGGTGATGAAGATTTCCCCGGGCTTGAGGCCGGAGGATGCGATCGCGCGCCCTACGCCTGCCTCGTTGCCGTAGATCTTGGCGGTATCGATGTGGCGGTAACCGGCATCGAATGCCTGGCGCACCACTTTCTCGGCTACATCGTCCTCAACCTGCCATACGCCGTAGCCGAGCTGGGGAATGGAATTGCCGTCGTTAAAAGTAAGGTTCGGTGACGAAGTCATGCCTTCCATCCTGCCAGCCAACGGCCACGAACAGGCCCGAATCCAGCCTGTCTAAGCTAGGCGCTTAATAGTTGCAACGTGGGAATAGAAGCGTGTGCAGCTAAATTCCGTTACCGCGCAAACCGCGTTACCCCTTCAGCAAGCGCTCGGCTTCATCCACATGCTCGTAAACCGCTTCTGCACGGCGCCGCACCGAGGCCGCCCCGACCGGTACAGGCCCGACGGCGAGACGGAGCATCGCTGCGGCCTCCGCCGTGGTGGCAAGGGAGTTACCCGCTTTGGACAGTGCACGATGGACACCGGAGAGCGAACCGGAAATGTCGTACCCGTCGCTCGGCGCGCGGAGTTGCGCTTCCACACAGACAGCGCGGACCCTGGCGGAGAGCGCCGCCAACTCATTGGCGATCTCCACGAGTTCCACGTAGAGCTGTTCGTCGTCCACGCCCTCAAGCACTTGGTGGTAACGGTCCAAACCACGATGGAAACGGTCGTGGGCTCGCCGCCATAATCCCTTGCCGAGTTCTGCGTCGTCCTTCCGCCCCTGCCGGACGGCCCCAAAGAATCCCAATCCGAGGCTCAAAGATACTGGCCCGGACCGTGGTCCGGATCATCGACGCGGGGGCCCTTCCCAGGCTCCGCTTCGTTGCCCGGGAGATGTGCGCGTTGCGGTTCACCATTCTCGCCAATGACCACGCCGGGGGCGATCATGGTTCCGGGCGGCAATTGGCGCAACTGCAGCTGGGCCACAGCATGCTCCCGGGCCGCCTGCTGGGCAGCGATGGCCGTCTGGATTCCGTGGAACAGCCCTTCGAGCCAACCAACCAGCTGGGCCTGGGCGATGCGAAGCTCCGCGTCGGAGGGGGTCGCGTTCTCCGGGAACGGAAGGCTGATGCGTTCGAGCTCCTCCACGAGCTCAGGGGCCAGTCCATCCTCAAGCTCTTTGATTGAGCGTTCGTGGATTTCTGCCAAGCGTCCGCGCGCGGCCTGGTCCAAGGGCGCACTCTTCACTTCTTCAAGGAGCTGACGGATCATGGTTCCGATCCGCATCACTTTGGCGGGTTCGTCAACCAGGTCCTGCAGGTTGCTGGCTTTCCTTTCGCCGGGCTTGGCACCGGCGGGCGAGTCGGAATCTGAGCTACCCTCAGTCGCTCCCCCATCCAAGGTGGTGCCCTCCACGGGGATATCGTCCACGTTCCCGCCGTTTGCCTGAGTGCCATCCTGATCGCTCATGCGTTCATACTCTCACGCGGCGCAACCCGGCCCAGAGCCTTGACGAGTATTTCGCCTTCGTCCTTAGCGAAACCACACTTTTCGTAAAACCCGGTGGCATAGAGGTTCGCTGGAACCCAGACTTCCTCGATTCCCCGGTGCCGCATCCAGTCCTCCATCGCCGAAATCATGGACCGGCCTATGCCCTGGCGACGCCACTGCGCGTGCGTGCCCATCTCCATGAGGAGCAGTTCCGCCCACGGCCCGGCGTTTCGGCGCCGCTGAATGCAGCAATGCAGGAACCCCAGCGTCTCGCCGCTCGCCTCGGCCAGCCAGAACAACACCGACGGGTCCCCCAAAAAGGAAGTGGCGGCGTCGTACGTCAGAGGCCCGGAAGGCTCCACAGAAGTGTCTTCGTCAAAGAGGTTGTCCACCTCGCCGAGGCGGATGAGGGCGCCAGCGTCGGCGGGCGTGAGCAGCCGGATCCGGATGTCCGGCGTCATGGCGCCGCCGGGCCCTGGGCACGGACTGCTCCGGACAGGCCGTTGCCCGCGCCGTTTCCCAGCTGGACCATCCTCGCCTCGCAAAGATCCAGCCAACGGGCTTCGGCCTCCGCATGGAAGATCAACGAATCCAGGACGAGCAGCTTGGCGGTGTCGGCCGCCCTTTGGTTGGCGGCCACATCCTTGCGTTCCTGCGTGTAGTCCTGAAGTTCCTGGAGGGAACTCTCGCGCTGCGCGTGGATGACGGCGGTGACGTCGACGCCCGCCGTCGAAACGGCCATGGCCAGCTTGATGGCCAGTTCGTTCCGCAGCGGCGCGCCGCGTTCGACGGCGGAGGCGAACCATTGGCGCGTCTCCGCGGCACCCGCATCGGTGAGGGAGTAGAGCACGTGGCCGCCGCCGTCGTCGCCCTCCTTGCGGACCAGGCCATCGCGCTCCAACCGGTTCAGGGTGGTATATACCTGGCCGACGTTCAGGGGCCAAACGGCCCCGGTGCGCTCCTCGAACGAGGCCCGCAATTGGTAGCCATAGCGCGGTTCCTCATGAAGCAATGCCAAGATGCCGTACCGGATGGACATCGTTCTCCTTCCTGCAGCTCGGACTGTGGGCTAGAGAAGCAGAAGGACTTTGCCCATGTGCTCTCCGGAGTCGAAATACTCGTGGGCGTCGCGGACCTGTTCCAAGGGGAAGGACTTGGCCACAAGCGGCTTGATCCTGCCATCGGCCAACATCGGCCACACCGACTCGCGGACCGCGTTCATGATGACCCCCTTTTCCGCGACCGGCCGCGGGCGCAAGGCGGTAGCGATAATCGCGGCGCGCTTGCTCAGCAGCTGGCCGAGGTTGAGTTCGCCCTTGACGCCGCCCTGGAGGCCAATCACCACCAGCCTGCCGTAGTCCGCCAAAGCGTCCACGTTTTGCTGCAAGTATTTGGCCCCGACGACGTCGAGGATGACGTCCGCCCCCTTGCCGCCGTTTTGTGTTTTGAGGCTCGCGACGAAATCTTCCTCGGCGTAGTTGATGGCGATATCCGCCCCGAGGAACGCTTTCGCGGTGCCGACCTTCTCGGCGGTACCGGCCGTCACCGCCACTTTGGCTCCATATGCCTTGGCAAGTTGGATGGCCATGCTGCCGATGCCGCCTGTAGCGCCATGAATGAGCACAGTCTCGCCGGGCTGGAGCTGCGCGGTCATGAACAGGTTCGAATACACGGTGGCCGCCACCTCAGGCAAGGCGGCAGCGGTCACCAAGTCAACGCCGTCGGGCAGTCGCAGGACTTGTTCCGCCGGAACCGCAACCTGCTGCGCGTAGCCGCCGCCGGAAAGGAGCGCCACTACTTTGTCGCCGATCGAAAACGCCTTGCTCACCTCGGGTCCGAACGCCGCGATGCGGCCGGAAACCTCCAGCCCGGGAATGTCCGACGCCCCCGGCGGTGGCGGGTAGAAGCCGCGGCGCTGCTGGACATCGGCCCGGTTGAGTCCGGCGGCGACGACGTCGATGAGCACCTCTCCCGGACCGGGAACCGGCGAAGGGACGTCACGGACTTCGAGAACCTCGGGGCCACCCGGTTCGGAGATGTAGACGGCTTTCATGCGCGCGCTCCCCCTTCTTTGCTCGTCACAGTTGGCCTGCTCGGACGCCTTAACGCTGATCGTCGCAACGATGACTTTTTGGCGCAGCCAACTCCCTATGAAACACTACTAGGCAGGGAAGGTTGTCCGAGCGGCCTAAGGAGCTGGTCTTGAAAACCAGTGTGCGGTAACCCCGCACCAAGGGTTCAAATCCCTTACCTTCCGCGGAGCGCGGCAATCGCGCACAAAAAGGCCTGCCGGGTGAATTCGAATTCACCCGGCAGGCCTTTTGTTTTGCCCGGAAATACCGCTGGCCGGTTCCCCCAGAGGAACCGGCCAGCGAATTGCGGTCTGCCTAGACGGCCACTTCCAGGTAGCCGTCCACAAGGCGCGTGCTGTAGGTAGGCAAGCGGAGTTCAGGGTTGGTGAAGCACTCGCCCGTCTCGAGGTCGTAGACCTCTTTGTGGAGCGGCGAGGCGATGGTCGGCCGGCTGCCACGGGAACCTGTGATGCCACGGGCCATCACGTTGGCGAGGGTTGCCGGGTCCTGCTGGGACACTGCCATTACTTGGTCATGTTTCGTGCGAAACAGCGCCACCTGCCGGCCACCCACCAGCGCGGCTTCGCCCCAGGCGGGTTCGAGCTCCTCGATGGCGCAGACGCGATGCCAAGCGGACGCCGTGGTTGCGTCCAAAAGGTTCTCGCGTTCCAGAATTGCGGTCATTTCATCCCCTATCGCTAGCCTGCCGATCTGGCGGATCCATTTCCGTCATCCGGTGCGGGCCATTTGCGGCCACAACTTCACGTTAGGCCTGCCATGTTTCGTCGGAATGCAGCCAATGTATCTTGTTCGTAAAGGACACCTCACACGGCGCGGATTCCCTCAGTGATGCGGAAGTTAAGTCCATGAAACACACGGGAAACTGACGCGAAACTGCCCCTCCCTACTCTGAAACCACTAGTCGCGGAGGACGGTTCTGCGGCACACGCGAAAGGCCGCCCGTGACCGAATACACTTCCAACCCCGAAACCGCACGCCGCGTCGTTGTCGCCGGTGGTGGGCCCGCCGCCCATCGTTTTGCCGAGGCAATGCACACCCGCGGCCTCGAGGGCTGGCACGTGATTGTCCTGACGGAAGAGGCACACCTCCCCTACGACCGCGTCGCGTTGAGCAAGGCCCTCACCGAGATGGACCACGACCTCACTTTGGGTGACGCGTCCATGTGGGAGCACGATTCGTTGGACCTGCGTACCGGTGAGCGCGTCGCCAGGATCAATACCGCGTCCAAGACGGTGGAAACCGCTGCCGGCAACACCTATCCGTATGATGACCTCGTAGTCGCCACGGGTTCGAATGCGGCGCGACTCCCCATCCCCGGCGCCGAGCACACCCATGTGTACCGGACCCTCGAAGACGTGTGGGCCATCAACAAGGCCATCACCGAGCTCACCGAAAAACTTGGGCGGCAGGTCAATGCTGTGACCATCGGCGGGGGCCTGCTCGGCCTCGAATCGGCGGCCGGCACCGAGCGCCTCGGCGCCCGCCCGGTAGTCATCGACGGCGCCGCTTGGCTCATGGCGACGCAGCTCGACGAAGGTGCCGGCGAAGCGATGGGACGGCTTATCAAAGCCAAGGGATTTGAAGTGCACGGCGGGGTTTTCCCTTCCGAAGTGCTTTCCGACGACGACGGCCAGGTCACCGGAGTCCTGATGGCCGACGGCCGCATCATCGACGCCGACATCGTCATCGTGGCGATCGGTGTCAGGCCGAGGGATGAACTGTTCCGTGCGCCCGAAGGCGAGGAACAGGTCTTTTCGCTCGGTCCGCGCGGCGGAGTGGTCATTTCCGACAGCTGCGAAACCGAGATCCCCGGGGTGTGGGCGATTGGTGAGGTGGCGAACTTCGGCGGGATGTGCCTGGGCCTGGTGGCCCCGGCGAACACGATGGCAGAGATCGTCGCGGACCGCCTGCACGGCGGGGAAGCGACCTTCCCGGGCTTTGACACCGCCACCAAGCTCAAGCTCTCCGGCGTGGACGTGGCCAGCTTCGGGGACGCGTTCGCCAAGACCGAACACGCCCTGGAAATCGTCTACGCCGACCCCGCCCGCGGCGTCTACCAGAAAATCGTCACCACCGACGACGCCAAGACCCTCCTGGGCGGCATCTTCGTCGGCGACGCCACCCCGTACATGAGCCTGCGCCCGCTCCTGGGCCGGGAACTCCCGGCCGAACCCGGCGCGTACCTCACCGCCGCCGGCGGCGGGGACGCCCCCGAAACCGAACTGCCCGACGACGCGATCCTGTGCTCGTGCAACAACGTCGCCGCCGGGTCCATCCGGGACGCGATCAACGGCTGCGGATCCTGCGAGGGCAACACCCCGGTGCGGGAACTGGGCGAACTGAAGGCCTGCTCCCGGGCCGGGACCCAGTGCGGGTCCTGCGTGCCGATGCTCAAGAAGCTCCTCGAAGGGGAACTGAAGAAGTCCGGCATCGAGGTCTCCAAGGCCCTGTGCGAACACTTCGCGCTCTCGCGCCAGGAACTCTTCGACGCCATCCGCGTCCTGGAACTGGACTCCTTCGAAGAGATCCTGGCCAAATACGGCACCGGCGCCGGCTGCGACATCTGCAAACCCACCATCGCCTCGATTTTGGCGTCCCAGCATTCCGCCTATGTGCTCGATGCCGGCCGGGGAACGCTGCAGGACACCAACGACCGCGCGCTGGCCAACATGCAAAAGGACGGGACCTACTCGGTGGTCCCCCGCATCGCCGGCGGGGAAATCACGCCAGACAAGCTCGTAATCATCGGTACTGTCGCGAAGAAGTACGGGCTGTACACGAAGATCACGGGTGGTCAGCGCATCGACATGTTCGGTGCCCGCCTGGAGCAACTTCCGGAGATCTGGAAGGAACTGGTCGACGCCGGGTTCGAGTCCGGCCAGGCGTACGGCAAGAGCCTGCGCACGGTGAAATCCTGCGTCGGTTCCACCTGGTGCCGCTTCGGTGTCCAGGATTCCGTGGCGATGGCCATCAACCTGGAGCTGCGGTACCGCGGGCTGCGGAGCCCCCACAAGCTCAAGCTCGGCGTTTCCGGCTGCGCCCGTGAATGCGCCGAAGCCCGGGGCAAGGACGTCGGCGTGATCGCGACGGCGGACGGCTGGAACCTTTACGTGGGAGGCAACGGCGGTGCGAACCCCGCGCATGCCCAACTCCTCGCAGGCGGGCTGGATGACGAGACCCTCATCAAGTACATCGACCGCTATTTCATGTACTACATCCGTACCGCCGACCGCCTGCAGCGCACCGCGCATTGGCAAGCGGATCTCGACGGCGGGCTCGACCACGTGCGGCAGGTCGTCGTCGAGGACTCGCTCGGCATCGCCCGGGAACTTGAGGCGGCCATCGCCGCCCACGTCGAGAACTATGAAGACGAATGGGCCGCGACGCTCAAGGATCCCGAGCGCCTCCGCCGCTTCCGTTCCTTCGTCAACGCTCCGGACGCCGCCGATGAATCGATCGCATTCGTTCCCGAGCGCGGCCAGATCCGTCCGGCTACCCGGGAGGAAAAGGGCAGCGTCCTGATCTCCTCCGCCGCCATCCCTGTCCGCGGAATGGAGGGCTAAGGGCACGCTGCCGGTTCCCAGCCCGCGTTCACTTCCCGGTAACGCGGGCTGGCTAGGATCGAGCGCATGATTAATATGATCCAGGCCGTCATCATGGGCCTGCTGCAGGGAATCACAGAGCTCTTTCCGATTTCCAGCCTTGGCCATAGCGTGATCCTCCCCAAGCTTTTTGCTTGGAACCTGGACCAGAAAGCGCCTGAGTTCCTCAACTTCCTCATCGCCACCCATTTGGCGACAGCGGTCGTGCTGTTCTTCTTCTTCCTCCGCGACTGGATCGAAATCGCCAAGGGGCTGGGGCGGTCCATCCGCGACCGGAAGGTGGCGCCGTCGGACACGTACGCGAAGCTCGGCTGGCTCCTCGTCATCGGTACCATCCCGGCCGGAATCATCGGCCTGGTCCTGGAAAAGCCCATCCGGAACCTGTTTGGATCCCCGCTGGTCGCAGCCGCTTTCCTGATGATCAACGGAATCGTCCTTTTCGCCGCCGAGCGGCTGCGGACCCGGGAAAGCCGCCGGTCCGCCCGGCCGGTAACCGCTACAGCGTCCGACGCCGAGATCGCCACCTTGTCGTGGAAGCGCGCGTTGGTCATCGGCACCGCCCAGGCGTCCGCGCTGATCCCGGGTGTTTCCCGTTCCGGGTCCTCGATGGTGGGTGGCCTGCTCTCCGGCTTGAACAATGAGAACGCCGCCCGTTTCAGCTTCCTGCTCGCGACCCCGATCATCGGGGCGGCAGCGTTGCTCAAGCTTCCCGAACTTTTCGCTCCCTCCATGGCCGACGAACGCGGCGTATTCCTGGTAGGCGCCCTGTGTGCGGGCGTCGCGGCCTGGTTCGCCACCAAGTTCCTTTTGCGCTTCTTCGAGACGAAAACCCTGATGCCTTTCGCCATTTACTGCGTGCTGGGCGGCGCGATCTACTTCGTCCTGATGCTCTTCATGGGGTGAGACGCGGTCAGGGCATTGAAACTGTCAGGGGGCCCGCATAGGGTTCTGATTGTCTCCACCACCCATTAGAAATACCGTGGCTTCGGCCCGGAATCGACACAGGAGCAAACATGCCTACGCCTGAAATCACCCCCGGCGCACCTTGCTGGATCGACCTGATGACCTCGGACACGGAAAAAGCAAAGTCCTTCTACAACACGTTGTTCGGCTGGACCTTTGAGACCGGGGACGAGGAGAAGTACGGCGGCTACATCACGGCTTCCAAGGACGGCAAGCTGGTGGCCGGGATCATGCAGAAGCAGGAAGACATGGCCCAAATGCCCGACGTCTGGTCCACCTACTTGCGGACCGACGACATCAAGGCAACCGCGGAAGCCGCCGTGGCCAACGGCGGACAGGTCTACATGGAACCCATGGAGGTCCCTGACCAGGGAACCATGGCAATGTTCGCGGACTCGTCCGGTGCCGCAATCGGTGCTTGGCAGTTCGGCGAAATGAAGGGCTACGAGGTCGCCGCTGAAACCGGTGCGCCTGCCTGGCACGAGCTGTTTGCCAAGCAGTACGACTCCGCCGTCGCCTTCTACCAGAACGTCTTCGGCTGGGAAACCACGGTCATGGGTGACTCCCCCGAATTCCGCTACACCACGCTCGGCGCGGGAGATGACGCCAAGGCAGGCATCATGGACGCTTCCGGCTTCCTTCCTGCCGAAGTTCCGTCCTACTGGGGCGTCTACTTCGCCGTGGACAAGGTTGATTCCACCATCGAACAGGCTGTTTCCTTGGGCGCCACCGTCATCCAGCCGGCGGAAGACACCCCATACGGCCGGATGTCCACCCTGACCGACCCCACGGGCGCCATCTTCAAGCTCATCGAAAACCGTCCTTCCTAAGGACATCGGCGTCGGCCCTCGCGGCCACACATCGCACCACCAAGGAGCATGCTCCCCCTGCGGCATGAGCAGTGGACATATTCGGATTATGTCCACTGCTCACGCCCAGCGCGGAGCATGCTCCTTCTTTGTTTGTGGGACGACGCTCCTTCTTTGTTTGTGGGACGACGCTCCTTCTTTGTTTGTGGGACGACGCTCCTTCTTTGTTTGTGGGACATCGCTTTGGCGTGCGCGGATGCTGGCCCGCGATTCGCCCCGCTCCCCACCCCTCCACTGAGCATGCCCTCCTCTGGCCTCGACGAGTGGACATATTCGGATTATGTCCACTGCTCATGCCCAGCGCGGAGCATGCTCCTTCGTAACCGGGGAGCATGCTCATTTTTGGAGGGGCAGGCCGAGCATGTCCCTTGCGATTTCGTCGGCGTCGCGGAGCGTCCGCTGGCCGCTTTGGTACACCGGCCCATCGGAGGGCAGGGCCTCGGCGGCAATTGCAGTGCCCCACTGGGCCGAGGAAAGCTGCAGGCCAAGGACATACATCCCGCGAGTCACCGATCCGTTGGCGCCCACCGGCCTGTAAGGATGCGCTTGCACGTCCAAGCCTGAAGTCTGCACCGGAACGCCCTCAACGGTCATCATCATCTTGGCCCGCACCAGCCCGTCAGCCAGCAATTGCCCCATGAACGGAGATACGCTCGCACCAACCCTGTTCGCCGGAGACATCGCCTCGATCAACGTCTTGGCTTCCGCGGCGTCGTCGTGCACCCAGGCGGATACCGCCCGGAAAACTCCCTGCGCGTGGTCCACGCTGAAGCGGGGATCCGGCCCCACAAAGCTCACGACGCCGGCACGCGCCAAAGCGGCCAATTGCTCCGAACGCAGCGCGGGAGGCCCGCTCGCGAGTCCTTCAACGAATGATTCGAACCAGCCGCGAAGCTCCCCCACCCAGGTCTCATCCGTGATTCCGCCATCGGCTACGGCCGACTTCAGGATTGCCCTTCCCGCGTGCAGGGCACCGATCGCCATCTTGACGGGGTCGGCCTCCCCCAGCGCGGAACGGCGGGCGTCGTCGTCCAGGTAATCCACGACCGCGGTGTCCAGTTCCTTCCGGGAAGCAAAGGAACGCCCGGCAAGCGGTGCAGCGAGGCCCAACAAGTCGAGCCGCCGCGACGTCGCGACATGGGCCGCAACCAACTCGGCAACCTGGTGTTCCCACCGAGCAGTTGCGTGGGCGTGCGGTTTCAACAAGTCCTCGAGCGCCGCCAGGAATTCCGGGGCGTCGGACACAGCCACCGGTTCGGCGACAACCAGCGTGGAGTAGTACGCCCACACGGCATCCCGGTGGAGGAGCGGCCAGAGGTCGTGGTCGAAACCGGGCTGGATACCCGCCGTCGCGAATCGCTCCAGCGCACCTTCGGTCAGGTACCGCAAGCGGACCGACTTCGGATAGTAACCGTCCAGGCCCGCCTTGGCCCGGTATGGGGCGCCGCGCCTCGAGGCCGCAATGATCTTCGGTTCCCGGCCCGACGGCACATACTTGAGCTTCCCGGCTATTCCGTCGCCCACCCGGACGAACCTGCCGCCCCGGCCCTCGGTCAATTGGCCCATGACGTCGAAAAAGTTGAGCCCCATTCCGCGAACCAGCACAGGTTCGGCTTCCGGCACCAGGTCCCAATCGACGTCGGCCGGGGCGGCGGGCGGAAAGTAACGCAGTCCCACTTCTCTCGCTGCTTCGCTGAACGAGCGCTGTTCCGGGTTGAGGCGGGACTCCAGGTGGCCCAGCGCGAGGACGAGGGAATCGACGGCGAGCCGCCCGCCGTCGTCGAGTTCGACGTCGAACCCTCCGACCGCGCGCCCGTCCGCAATCCGCTCCGGTACTGGCCGCGCGGCGACGGCGCTGCTCCGGTGGAATTCGACGTCGACGCCGGCCGGAAGCCGCCCGAGCACCGCGTCGAGCGTGGAACGGAGGTACCGCCCGTAGAGCGCGCGGCTGGGAAAGTCGTTGGAAGCGAGGGCGGAAAGCTCCTTGAGTTCCTCGGAGCTCAGGCCGGCGCCGTCTCCCGCGCACTGTTCCACGCGCCATTGGTCGAAAGAACCCCCGGCGAGCGGCGGCGCGAGCTGCGGGTCCTCCGGGATCAGCGTGGGGTAGAACGACTGCGTGTTCATGAGGTAGAGCCGGGATTGTCCGGGCTGCCAGACGTGGCCGGGACCGGCCGGGAACGGATCGACGACGTCGATATGCAGGGAACGGCCGTCGGTCTCCATCGCGGCCCAATTGGCGAGCAAGCGCTCCAGCACACTGGTGCCCCGGGGGCCCGCCCCGATCAGCCCCACCCGCAAGTTCCGCAAATTTCCCACGCCCAAGCCTAACGTCTTGTGACTTGCTTCCTCCTCAGACAGGCACTCTAGGATGAGGCATGACCACCACAGCAGCTGATCAAGCGCCCGTGCCCGACGACCGGACAGCCCAGGGAAACGCAACCGCGCCCGAGCCCGTTGACGAGAATATCTGGCTTGAGGACATCCACGGCGAAGAACAGCTGGCCTGGGTCCGGGAACAAAACGCCCGGACCGAAGACTTGCTCGACGACGCCGAGTACGCCGAACTTGAAGCCGGAATCCTGGAGGTCCTCGACTCCACGGACAAGATCGCCATGGTGAACAAGCGCGGGGAGCACTACTACAACTTCTGGAAAGACCAGCAGAATCCCAAAGGTCTCTGGCGTCGGACCACGTGGGAGAGCTACCTCAGCGACGAACCCGAATGGGACGTCCTCCTGGACATCGATGCCCTGGCCGCCGCCGAAGGCGAAGAGTGGGTCTTCCACGGCGCAAACTTCCTGCGCCCCGCCGACGGCGAACCATACCGCCTCGCGATCGTCGCCTTGTCCCCCGACGGCGGCGACGCCAACCGCCACCGCGAGTTCGACGTCGAGACCCGCCGGTTCGTGGACCCCGCCTCGGGCGGATTCGACCTTCCGGTCGCGAAGGGCAACGTGAGCTGGCTCGACGGCGACACCCTCCTGGTCGCGACCACGGCAGACGGCCTTCCCAAGACCACGTCCTCCTATGCCCGCACTGGGGTGAGGCTGCGCCGCGGAGAGTCGCTTGCTGCCGCCGAGCGGATTTTCGATATCCCGGAGGACCACATGATGGCGCTCGTCGCCCATGATTCCACCCCGGGTTTCGAACGCACTTTCGCCGTCGACTGGATCGACTTCTTCAACCGCACCACCTCGGTACTGCGCGACGACGAGTGGCTCGCGATCGACGTGCCCACCGACGTCAACCTCAGCTCGCACCGCGACTGGCTTATGTTCCGTCCACGGCAGGACTGGACGGTTGAAGGCACTACTTTCCCGGCCGGCTCGTTGCTGGCCGCCGATTTCGAGGGATACCTCTCCGGCGCGCGTGACTTCACCGTGCTGTTCGTTCCGGACGAGCACACCTCCTTGCAGTCCTGGAGCTGGACGCGCGACTACCTGCTCCTCAACCTGCTGCACGACGTTTCCTCCGAAATCAGGGTGCTCGACCCCACGCGCAAAGACACCTCCGGCGGATGGGCCATGACCCTGCTCGACGCGTGCCCTCCACTGCACGACGTGAACGCATACGCAGTGGACGACGAGGACGAAGCAGAAAGCGACGACGCCGGCAACGACTACTGGCTCGTGGCCACCGGTTTCACCACTCCCACCACGCTCACCCGCGGCACCTTGAGGCCGGGCATGGCCGGCTACACCCTCGACAGCGGCCACGACGGCGGTGTGGCAAGCACCCACGCGGTGGTGAAGGCCTCGCCGTCGTTCTTCAACGACGCCGATTACGAAGTCCAGCAACACTTCGCGACATCCGCGGACGGCACGCGCGTGCCCTATTTCCAGGTTGCCGCCAAAGACCTGGACCTCGACGGCGAGAACCCCACGCAACTCTCGGGCTACGGCGGATTCGAAGTCTCGAGGACCCCTGCTTGCAGTGGCGCGATCGGACGCGCGTGGCTGGAACGCCGGAGCGACGCCATCAATTCCGACGGCGGCGAAGGCCCGCATTCGCGGGGCGGCGTTTACGTTGTGGCCAACATCCGCGGCGGCGGCGAATACGGCCCGTCCTGGCACCGTGCCGCCCTTCAAGCCAACCGGCACCGGGCGTTCGAGGACTTCGCGGCCGTTGCCCGGGACCTCATCTCGCGCGGCGTCACGAGTCCTCGCCGGCTCGGTTGCGTGGGCGGCTCGAACGGCGGACTGCTCGTAGGCAACATGCTGACCCAATACCCGGAACTGTTCGGGGCCGTCTCCTGCGGAGTGCCGCTGCTGGACATGCGCCGCTACACCAAGCTCTCCGCGGGCTATTCATGGATTGCCGAATACGGGGACCCCGACATGCCCGAGCAGTGGGAGTTCATCCGGACCTTCTCGCCATACCACTTGCTGCGCGACGGAGTGGACTATCCCGAGACGTTCATTTGGACCGCCACCTCCGACGACCGCGTCGGCCCGGTCCAAGCCCGGAAGATGGCCGCGCGGATGCAAGCGATGGGCATCCCCAACGTGTGGTTCCACGAAGCCCTCGAAGGCGGCCACGCAGGAGCGTCGGACAACCGGCAGGCAGCCTCGCTCCAAGCCCGCAGCCAGCACTTCCTCTGGAAAGCGCTGGCCGGCAAGCGGGAGCCAGGGCTGTAGGGCCGCCCGTTTTGCGCTGCGTGCCTCATTCTGCGTATCCTTGGTGGGCTAGCAATAGCAATTGGAGACGTGCCAGAGCGGCCGAATGGACTTCACTGCTAATGAAGGGTCGGGGTTAAACTCGACCGGGGGTTCAAATCCCCCCGTCTCCGCGTTTTGGCCCCGGTCCTCGGACCGGGGCCTTCTTGCGTTTTGGGTGTCCGGCGGGCGACGCCCCCTCTGGCTCCGCCCACGGGGTCCCGCCGATAGGGTCCCGCCCACGGGCGCGAATTCATATTGATGACTTTTGGAATTTGTTTCACCCCCATACCCTCGTCGAGGTATCCGACCAACGAATAGGGGAATTCCATGCGTTCAATGTCGAAATTCGCAATCGCGACAGCGGGGGCGGTGCTGCTGTCAGCAACTTTGCTGACATCGCCGGCACTCGCGGCCGGCGACAACCAAGGCGGCGGACAGTCGGCCAACGGCAACGGGCATGAGGGCAACACCGACAGCTTCAGCTTTGGCGTCATCGGCGATGTTCCCTACGGCGACGCCGAAATCCAAGCTTTCCCTTCCTACATCCAGGATCTGAACGCGCACAAGGAACTAACTTTCGTAGCCCACGTTGGCGATATCAAAAACGGATCGTCAAAGTGCACTGATGAATACTTCAATTCCATCAAGCAGAATTTCGACAGTTTCACTTTGCCGCTGGTTTACACCCCGGGTGACAACGAATGGACCGACTGCCACCGGCCGAACAACGGAGCCTACAACCCGCTGGAAAGGCTCGCCAAGGTACGCGAGGTATTCTTCCCGAAGCCCGGATTCACCCTCGGAGCGCCCATGAAGGTGAAGTCGCAGGTCCAGGAAGGCTTCCCCGAGAACGTCACTTTCCACAAGCATGAGGTAGCCTTCACGGCCGTCAACATCCCTGGGAGCAACAACTCGACGCTGCCGTGGACGGGCCTGGGCCAGACCCAGCCCACTACCGCCCAACTGGATGAAGTGCAAAAGCGGACCGATGCTGACATCCAGGAATTGAAGGATACATTCCGGAAGGCACGCGACAACGGCGACCGGGCCGTCGTCGTCATGACTCAAGCAGACATGTTCGACCCCACAATCGCAGCTCCATCCCAAGCGGATTTTGGCGCATTCAAGCCCTTGGTCCAGACCCTGATCGAGGAATCCAACGCCTTCGGCGGACCCGTCTACCTGATCAATGGCGACAGCCACGTCTTCAACGAGGACCACCCGCTCGCCACTGGTTCCCCCTGGCTGTCCTTCTATGGTCAGTCCACAGCGGCGAAGAACCTGACGCGCGTCACCGTTGACGGCTCGAATAATGCCAAGGACTGGCTCAAAGTCACCGTGAACCCGGAGGACTCGGCCAGCGTGATGTCATTCGACCGGGTGCCGTTCACGCACCCGGCTTCGTAAGCTCGGGCTGAGGTCGGATCGTTCCGGGCGCGACGTCGGCTCGTTCCGGGCGCGACGTCGGCTCGTTCCGCAGGTGCCGGAATCTCCACGGACGGAGGTTTCGGCACCTGCGCTGTTCCTGGCCCTATCCCTCGCTTTTCGCCGGATTTGTGACAACCCGGCGGCTGACTTCGGCCCCGGCATGGCGGTGGAGGGTGAGGCTGTCCACCGTGCTCAGGAGCATCGCAGCTGCCATGGCGAGGAAGGCTCCGCGATAGGCGGACGACTGACCGCCGCCAAAGAGGGCCGCATGATCAAAAAGCCGAAGGAAGAGGGCGCCCACGGCTATCCCGCCCCCGGCTGCCAATTGCACCAAGGTGGCCGAGACTGCGTTCGCTGACGGTAGTTCCGCCGGGACAATGTCCGCGTACTGTACAGACGCATAGGCCGAGAATCCGATCGATCGGAAGGCGCCACTCGCAAGCAGCAGGGCAAAAATCAGGGGCTCCGGAGTTGTTGCGCTAAGCATGGCGCACGCCGCAAAAGTAGCCGCGGAAGCCAAGGACGCGAAGACGAGGACGGCTTTGAACCCGAACCGCCGGATGATGGGCGTAGTAGCCGGCTTGATACCGATGTTGCCGATGAAGACAGCGGCCACCATGGCACCGGATTTGAGGGGATCCCACCCAAATCCGTCTTGAAACAGCAGGGGCAGCAAAAACGGCACGGAACTGATCGTCAGCCGATAGACGAATCCGCCGGTCGACGTCGCCCGGAAGGTGCGCGTCGCAAAGACCCTGAGGTCGAAGAGCGGCGCACTGGCCTTGAGCAGCCACCAACTCGCACCGGCCAGGGCCAGAGCCCCGGCCACCAATATAAGGATCGGGACAACACCTGAACCGTGTCCGCCGATTCCTTCCAATCCCACCACCAGGGAACCGACTCCGAAGGTTGTCAGTGTGAGACCGACCCAGTCGAGTCGCCTGGCTGCATCAGCGCCGGCGCGTGGAACGAGCTTCAGGGCCGCCAAGAAAGCGGCAACTCCGAGCGGCACATTGATCAGGAAGATCCAGTGCCAGGAAAGGTACGTGGTGAAGGCTCCGCCGACCAGGGGCGCAAGGACCGGGGCAAGTAAACCGGGCCAAACAAGGAACGCAGTTGCCCGCAGTAGTTCCGACTTGGGCGTGCCCCGCAGCACCACGAGCGTTCCGACGGGCACCATCATTGCCCCGCCGGCCCCTTGGGCTATCCGGCTTAGCGTCAAAAGCGTAAGGTTCGGGCTGAGCGCGCACAGCAGGGATGCCACCGTGAATACGGCGATCGCCAAACAGAAGATTCGCCGCGCCCCAAAACGTTCCGCGAGCCAACTGCTCAACGGAATTCCCATTGCAACGGTGACCAGGTAGGCGGTCATGGTGATGTTGACATCCGCCGAGGCCACCCTAAAGTCCGCAGCGATGCTCGGGATGGCCGTGGTGAGGACGGTGCCGTCCAGGAATTCCATGAAGAAGGTGGCCGCGACAAGCAATGCCAGGCGCGGCTGCCACCGGGATTCGGGCTGCTCCACCAACTGTTCTCCGCTCATGCCGCTTGACCAAGGACGAGAGGCAGCACCCAGCCCGCTCCGGATTGCCTGAGGGCGCGCCCTGCCACTGTCATGGTCCATCGGCTGTCTGCCAGATCATCGACGAGAAGAACACCCTGCCCGCCAATCGACGCAAGGTTTTGTTTCAGCTCAGGATCCACTAGGAGCCTGTCCCACACTCCGGCGAGCCGGTAGGCGCTGTTGCCACCCCGGCTTCCCGTGGGTCCCCCGTGTTGGAGCTGAAGCGGACCAAGATAGGGCATGCGCCCAATGGAAGCGATTCCGCGAGCCAGGGAGTCGACAAGAACCGGCTTGTCCCTCGACGGAATGCTCACCACGGCCACAGGACGTCCTTGTCCGCTCCAACCAGCGGACCTGCCATCGCCGGCTGACCATTCGCGCAATACCTGTACGCAGGCCTGCAGCATGGCGGGGTCGACTTCGCGGTCCCCCGCGCCCGCAGCGAAGACCTCACGGAGGGCGCCGCCCCACCCGAGATCTGTCAGTCGGGCGAGGACACGTCCTTCAGCCAGCAGCTCGTCCGGCTTGATCTTGCCTTTAACCGGCACGCCAAGCCTGTCCATCCCACTGGGCCATTGCAGCCGCGGCTCGAGAACTACGCCCGCCCGCCGGAGGGTCTGACCCGCCGCGTCGGCCGCGGCTGTAGCAACGTCCGCTGGAAACCACTGCCCCGCGCAATTGTCACACCGGCCACAGACCCGGGCGGACTCGTCGTCGAGGACGGCCGTGATGTATTCCATCCGACACCCGGCGGTGTCCTCGTAGATCACCATGGAGTCTTGCTCATTCACGCGGGCCTCGGCAATCCGGGCATAACGTTCGGCATCGTAGGTCCATGGCTGTCCGGTGGACCTCCATCCGCCCCCCACTCGCTCTACGGCTCCATCCACCGCAAGGACTTTCAAGAGAAGTTCCAGCGGGGTGCGCCGAAGGTCCACCCGGGCCTCCAACGCCACCGTGGACAAAGCGGAACCAGCCTCTGCGAGGACTTGGAGGACCGTGCCCGCTTTTTCTTCCGAGGGCATGGACGCCGTGGCGAAATACTGCCAAATCTCGCGGTCCTCCGTGCCAGGCAGAAGGAGGACGTCGGCGTTGGCCGCTCCACGGCCGGCGCGGCCAACTTGTTGGTAGTAAGCGACGGGCGACGACGGTGCACCGAGGTGGATGACGAAGCCCAAGTCCGGTTTGTCGAACCCCATGCCCAGCGCAGAGGTGGCAACCAGCGCCTTCACTTGGTTGTCCTTGAGGAGTTGCTCTGCCCGTTCGCGGTCCCCCGGATCGGTGCGGCCGGTGTAGGACAGTACATTGTGGCCCGCCTCTGACAGCAATCGCGCAGTATCTTCGGCGGCAGACACCGTCAGGGTGTAAATAATCCCGCTGCCAGGCATGTCAGCGAGATGGGTCAGCAGCCAGCCTAGACGGTCCCGCGAATCCGCGAGCTTCAGGACCCCGAGCCGAAGCGATTCGCGTCCAAGGGCGCCGCGAATGGTCAGCACGCCAGTGCCAAGCTGGTCCTCGATGTCATGGACAACGCGGGAGTTGGCCGTGGCCGTGGTTGCGAGAACCGGTACCGTCTGCGGCAACTGTTCGATGAGGTCGGCGATTCGGCGATAGTCCGGGCGGAAGTCGTGACCCCAGTCCGAAATACAGTGCGCCTCGTCAATCACCAAAAGGCCGGTGCGGCGAATGAGCTCCGGAAGCTGGTGTTCCCGAAACGAGGGATTGGTGAGGCGCTCCGGTGAAACCAACAGGACATCCACGTTGTCAGCAGCAAGTTGTGCCCTGACATCGTCCCACTCGAGCTGGTTGGCCGAATTGATGGCGACGGCCCGCACCCCGGCGCGTGCGGCTGCCGCCACTTGGTCCCGCATAAGGGCGAGAAGCGGGGAAACGATAAGGGTGGGGCCGGCTCCGCGCCTCCTCAACAACAAGGACGAAACGAAGTAGACCGCCGACTTCCCCCAGCCTGTCCGCTGAACCACCAAGGCGCGCCGCCCTGCGTCGACGAGGGCCTCGATCGCTTCATACTGCCCTTCGTGAAACTGCGCCTCCGGGTTTCCCACCAATTCCCTCAGGACTTCAAGGGCTTGCCCTTGCGTGGTGGACTGCTCCGTTATCAAGGCTGCTGGGAAGGCTGCGTGCGGGGTGTTGGGCATGGACTCAGTATTCCAGCACGGGCAGACAGCCAGAACCCGGGACTTCATCTATGTGGACAAATCCATGTGGTCAGGGTTTTCCACATAGACGGGCCGTGGCGTAGTGCGGGTGCCGCCCCACAGTAAGATTGAGCCCGTGACTAGCGAGCAGAAGAAGACATTTGACCTCTCGGCTTCCTTCAAGGCCTATGACGTTCGGGGGATCGTCGGCGAATCCATCACGGCCCCCATCGTCGAATCCGTCGGCGCAGCGTTCGTCGACGTCCTCGGCCTCGCGGGCGAGACAGTATTGGTAGGCGGAGACATGCGTCCGTCCTCCCCTGGGTTCGCCCAGGCCTTCGCCGATGGCGCCGCCCGCCGCGGTGCGAATGTCCAGCTCCTTGGACTCATTTCCACGGACGAGCTCTACTACGCTTGCGGCGCCCTCAATGCAGCCGGTGCCACATTCACCGCGAGCCACAACCCGGCCGAATACAACGGCATCAAGATGTCCAAGGCCGGTGCCCAGCCAATTTCCTCCGAGACTGGCCTCAAGGACATCCAGGCGCTGGCGGAGAGTTACCTCGACGAGGGCACCATCCCGGCCGCCGCTGTCCAAGGAACCATCGGCGCCCGTGACGTCCTCAAGGACTACTCCGAGTACCTGCGCAGTCTCGTCGACCTCAAGGGTTCCCGCCCCCTGAAGGTAGTGGTGGACGCCGGCAATGGCATGGCCGGCCTGACCACGCCAGCAGTCCTTGGGAACGAACTGCTTCCTGCCCTTCCGTTCGAGATTGTCCCCTTGTACTTCGAATTGGATGGCTCCTTCCCGAACCACCCCGCCAATCCCCTCGAGCCCGAAAACCTGCGCGACCTGCAGGCCGCGGTCGTCGAGCACGGTGCCGATATCGGCCTGGCCTTCGACGGGGACGCGGACCGGTGCTTCGTCATCGACGAGAAGGGCGAACCTGTTTCGCCATCTGCCATCACGGGCATGGTGGCACGTCGGGAAATTTCCCGCGCCCGTGCCGCAGGCGAAGAAACGCCTGTCATCATCCACAACCTGCTGACTTCGCGCGCTGTTCCTGAACTCGTCGCCGAGGATGGAGGCCGCGCTGTCCGGACCCGCGTTGGCCACTCGTTCATCAAGGCAGTCATGGCGGAAGAAGGCGCCGTGTTCGGCGGAGAACATTCGGCCCACTTCTACTTCCGCGATTTCTGGAACGCGGACACCGGCATGCTCGCAGCCATGCACGTACTCGCAGCGCTTGGTGAGCAGGACGGCCCGCTGTCCGAGCTCGGCCGCCAATACGAGCCCTATGTTTCCTCCGGTGAAATCAATTCCGAAATCGAAGACAAGGCCGGTGCGATTGAGCGTGTCCAGGCCGACTTCGCCGGCGAGGACATCGACGTTGACACCATGGACGGAAGCACTTTCACGGCACGGGACGGCGGCTGGTGGTTCAACCTTCGCCCTTCCAACACCGAGCCGTTCCTTCGCTTGAATGCCGAGGCCAAGGATGTAGCCACCATGGAAAAGATCCGGGACCGCGTCCTGGCGTTGGTTCGGGCTTAGCCCACGGATGGCAGGCGTGACCTGGCGCGACTCCGTTCCTGAAGAATCTGCCGATGATCTCGAGACGTTGTTGGGAACCGGTATTGGCACGGCCCGCGAGCATCTTGAACAGCACGGCGGTTTCCTCCCGTTCGCCCTGACAGTCCTGAACGACGGCGAGGTGCGGCTCTTGATGGTTGCCCCCGACTCCGCCGTCGACACGTCGGATGCGCTCGGCGCCCCAAACCCCACCGCGGAAATAGCGTCCGAGGCAGAATTTGACGTGGATGCCATGTTGAACGACCTCACAGAGCTGGTACGACAGAACCGCGGGGAATGCCGGGCGGCGGCGTTGGTTTGCGATATCACCTTGCCTGAGGAGGGGTCCGACGCAATCCACGTCGCGGCCGAACACAGGGATGGATCGGTTTTCGCCGCGCTCCTCCCTTATCGGCCGGGGCCGGGCTCTTAGTGGGAGTTCGGTGAACTTACCGCCGACACCAACGAGGCCGTGGTCTGGGTGAGCTAGACTGGCCCGCTTATCCTTGATGGCATGAAGATCAACGCCTTCTCGGATGTCAGCCTGCGTGCGCTCCTGGTTCTGTCGTCCGCGCCCCTGGGTGAACTCCTGACCACCCAGAACATCGCCGATGCTGTGGGCACTCCGTACCACCACGTCAGCAAGGCTATTGTCCGGCTGCGGGAACTGGGCTTGATCGACGTCGAACGCGGTCGCAACGGCGGATCCAGACTGAGCGCAGCCGGAAGGAAAGCCACCGTCGGCCAGATCCTGCGGAAGCTGGATACCCGGTCCGACCCCGCGGAATGCCAGTCCGCAAACGGCGATTGCCCGCTCATCGCGGAGTGCGGGCTCCGTAGCGCCTTGGCCCGCGCGCGCGAAGCCTTCTACCAGGAACTCGACACCGTCGTAGTCTCCTCCTTGCCACGGCTCCGGCAAATGACGCCCGTCTTCCAAGCCATCGGGTTACGCCCCGGTTTGTAACATCTTCGCCGACTGGCAAAAACTTTCTACAGAGTGTAGAAATGACGTATAGATACTTGCATTCTAAATACAAGTATTGATTCCGGTCCGCACGTAACCAACGGGCCACTACGACAGGAGTACCTATGCTCTCGGACAAGTCCTTCCCCGTCATCGAGGCCACGCTGCCGCTCGTCGGCTCCAGGATCGGCGACATCACCCCCAAGTTCTACGCCCGCCTCTTCGCCGCGCACCCCGAGCTGCTCGATGGCCTCTTCAGCCGCTCGAACCAGCGCTCCGGCGACCAGCAGCAGGCCCTCGCGGGGAGCATCGCCGCGTTTGCGAGCCACTTGGTGAACAACCCCGGGACCTTGCCCGAGACCGTCCTGTCCCGCATCGCGCACCGCCACGCTTCACTCGGTATCACCGAGCCCCAGTACCAGGTGGTTTACGAACACCTCTTCGCCGCTATTGCCGAAGACCTGGCCGAAGTCATTACCCCCGAAATCGCCGAGGCCTGGACCGAGGTGTACTGGCTGATGGCAGACGCCTTAATCAAGCTCGAAAAAGGACTTTACGCAGCCCAGGCCAACGGCAAGATGTGGACTCCTTGGAGGGTCGCGGCGAAAACTCCAGCCGGCATCGGCTCCATGACCTTCACCTTGGAACCCGCGGACGACACTCCGGTCACAGAAGCGCTGCCCGGCCAGTACGTCAGCGTCAAGGTCACCCTCCCGGACGGCTTGCGCCAGGTCCGCCAATACTCCCTTTCCGGCGACGCCGGTACCCGCCGCAGCTTCACCACCAAGATCGACGACGGCGGCGAGGTCTCCCCGGTGCTTCACAACACCGTGCAGGTCGGCGACATCCTTGAAATTTCCAACCCCTACGGCGAGATCGTCCTCAAGGAAGGTAACGACCCCGTCATCCTTGCCTCCGCCGGCATCGGCTGCACGCCGACCGCATCAATCCTGCGCTCACTCGCCGAGGCCGGAACGAACCGCCAGGTGCTTGTCCTTCACGCCGAGAGCACCCTGGACAGCTGGGCCCTGCGTAGCCAGATGACGGACGACGTCGAACGCTTGGACGGCGCAGAACTCCAGCTCTGGCTGGAGGAACCGCAGTCCGGTTCCAAAGCGGGATTCATGTCGCTTCGCGAAGTGGACCTGCCCGCCGACGCCTCGCTCTACTTGTGCGGACCGCTGCCGTTCATGAAGCACATCCGCAATGAGGCCATCAACGCCGGAATCCCGGCCACGAAGATCCACTACGAAGTCTTCGGCCCGGACATCTGGCTGGCTAACTAATACAGCCCGTACGACGACGGTCCCGCACCCTTTCGCGAAAAGGTGCGGGACCGTCGTCGTACTTGAGCCCTAAAGGCCTGGTGGTCTAGGCCAGGCGGGCCTTCAGCCCTTCAAGCTCGGCCAGCAAAGCGGCCGGGAGGGACTCGCCGAACTTTGCGTACCATTCCTCGATGGACGCCAGTTCAGCCTCCCATTCGGCGGCGTCGACGCGCACTGCGGCTTCCACCTCCGCGGGCGTCATGTCGAGGCCCGCGAGGTCGATCGAATCACCGGTCGGAACAAATCCGATGGGGGTCTCGACGGCGTCGGCCTTGCCTTCGAGGCGCTCGATAGCCCATTTGAGGACGCGGGAGTTGTCGCCGAAACCGGGCCACGCAAAGCCACCCTCCGCAGTGCGGCGGAACCAGTTGACCAAGAAGATCTTGGGCAGCTTGGCCGGGTTGGCCTTCGCCGACAGGTTGACCCAGTGGTTCAGGTAATCGCCCGCGTCGTAGCCGATGAACGGCAGCATGGCCATGGGATCGCGACGCACGACGCCGACCGCGCCGGCAGCTGCCGCCGTGGTTTCCGAGGAGAGCGTGGAACCCATGAAGATGCCGTTGGACCAGTCGCGGGCCTCAGTGACCAAGGGGATGGTGGTCTTGCGGCGACCGCCGAAAAGGATCGCGGATAGTTCCACGCCTTCCGGGCTGAAGTACTCCTCGGCCAGCATGTCGATCTGGTCGATCGGGGTGCAGAAGCGGGAGTTCGGGTGCGCGGCCGGATGGCCGGACTCGGGGGTCCATTCGTTGCCCTGCCAGTCGGTCAGGTGCGCCGGAGTTTCCTCGGTCATGCCCTCCCACCAGACGCCGCCGTCGTCGGTCAGTGCGACGTTTGTGAAGATGCTGTTGCCCTTGGCGATGGCGCGCATCGCGTTCGGGTTGGTGCCCCAACCGGTGCCCGGTGCGACGCCGAAAAGGCCCGCCTCGGGGTTGACGGCCCGGAGTTCGCCTTCCTTGCCGAAGCGCATCCACGTGATGTCGTCACCGAGGGTCTCGACCTTCCAGCCCTTGATGGTCGGATCAAGGAGGGCCAGGTTGGTCTTGCCGCAAGCCGAGGGGAACGCCGCGGAGACGTAGTAGGTCTTCTGCTCGGGCGAGGTCAGCTTGAGGATGAGCATGTGCTCTGCCAGCCAGCCTTCGTCGCGCGCCATGACGGATGCGATGCGCAGCGCGTAGCACTTCTTGCCCAAGAGCGCGTTGCCGCCGTAGCCCGAACCGAAGGACCAGATGGAACGCTCTTCCGGGAAATGCACGATCCACTTGTCCGGGTTGCACGGCCATGCCACATCTTCCTGGCCCGCTTCGAGCGGTGCGCCGAGGGAGTGCAGGGCGGGAACGAAGAACGCGTCAGTCTGGGTAATGCGTTCCAAGACGTCACTGCCGATGCGCGCCATGATTCGCATCGAGGCAACCACGTAGGCGGAGTCGGTGATCTCGACGCCGAACTTGGGATCCTCGGCATCCAGGTGGCCCATGACAAACGGGATGACGTACATGGTGCGGCCGCGCATCGACCCAGCGAAGAGCCCGCGCAGCTTCTTCTTCATCTCGGCCGGAGCCATCCAGTTATTGGTGAAGCCGGCGTCGTGCTCTTTCTCGGAGCAGATAAAAGTCTGCTCTTCGACGCGGGCAACGTCCGCGGGGTCGGAGAACGCCGCGAAGGAATTCGGGAACGTCTCCGGGTTCAGCCGCTTCAGCGTTCCCGCCGCAACGAGCTCGTCAGTCAGCTTCTTGTTTTCCGCTTCGCTGCCGTCAACCCAGTGGATGCGGTCCGGCTGTGTCAGCTCGGCTACTTCCTCGACCCAGGCCAAGAGGCGTGCGTGCGTAGTAGGTGCCTTCTCAAGCAACGGCAGTCGCGCCAGATCGCCCATCGTAGTTCCCTTCCTCGGGTTCAGTGGTGTGTCCTAAATGCTAGGGGTCGCGGAGTAGACCAATCTGGGTTGGGACGTGGGATCTCTAGACCATTTCTGAGCAAAACCGCTAAAAATCAAGGATCTTGTGCGGAGTAGTGCCGAATTAAGTGAGCAAGGTCACATAGACCGGTATAGTTAGGCAAATTACATCCCGCCGATTTGGCAGGGGCGGGGATCTCGCGTAAAGTTTATTGAGGTTCGAGGGGGGAACGAGTTTGAAACTCCCGAGAATCACCAAGATGCGCCCATAGCTCAGCTGGATAGAGCGTCTGTCTACGGAACAGAAGGTCAGGGGTTCGAATCCCTTTGGGCGCACAAATGAAAGACCCGCACCGACTCGGTGCGGGTCTTTTTTTGATTTAAGTTCCGGACTTTGGTTTACGTTCCGGACCTGGCGGGTTTGGAGTCGGCGGGGTTATCGAGGGCGGACGCGTCCCTGACCCTGTTTGGCCGGCCGGGACCCAAGAAACCCGCCTGTCGCCGTGTCGCAGAGGCGTACCCAACTCAAAGAGGGTCAGGACCCACGCCTGCGACACGGCAAACAGACAAGACAAACAGACAAGGCAAACAGCCCACTCAGCTCGCGACAGCCTCGCTGATCCTGCGGCGAATTCCGTCGAAGTGCCGGTTTAGGAGCTCGGACGCCGAGGCTTTGTCGCCCGCGGCGACGGCGCTGTAGATGTTTCGGTGCATGGCCGCCGTGGCTACAAGGTCCTCGTTGGCGGAGCCGATTTCAACGTGGATCTTCCGGTAAACCTTCCAGAAGACGCCCATGAGGTTGATGAGGAGTTCGTTGTTCAAGGGTTCGAACAGGCGGCGGTGGAACTCGGCGTCGGCTGCCACGAAGTTCTCGCCCACGCCGGCAAGCTCTTCCATTTGCTTGACGCATTCCTCGATGGAAACGAGTTGCTCCGCCGTCATGACGTCCATGGACGAGCCGATCAGGCCCGATTCGAGGGCTTGGCGCACGTCCACGAGCTGCAGCGCCTCAAGGCCCTGGTGTCGGAGGGACAAGCGGCCGCGGAACGTCAATCCGTCGGCGAGCGCATCGAAGTTGCTGGGCGCGACGAACATGCCGAATCCATGGCGGATTTCGATGACGCCCAGCGCCTGCAGCACCTTGAGGGATTCGCGAAGGGTATTGCGTCCCACTCCCAAGGCCACGGAGAGTTCGTTTTCGGTGGGCAGGGGGTCCCCGGCTTCGAGCTCGCGCTCGAGGATCAGTTCCATAATGTCCGATTGGAGGGCCCTGAGCCGGGCCTGCGCGCTGAACCGCGCCTGCGGTACGACACCGGAAGTGGTCATGGCTCTCCTTGCAACGTGCGGTGTTAATGTTGTGGTGAGCCTACGCCCACCGCGCTTAGCATGCTTCGCAACATACAATATCGGATGTCCCATCTCCCAGATAGATGTTGCCGCCGATTTTACGTAAACCGCCCAGGACGGGCGGCCCACGCAACCCATATCTCGCTTGACGACTTCCTGTGACCGCCCTTACAGTTCTTTTACGAGCATCGGATGTCCTACATCCGATAACCTGAAAACTTGAAATGGTGAGGCATCTCTTATGAGCAACACGATTAACAAACTGCCGCTGGTCAATGACGCCAGCCGCCGCAACTTCCTCAAACTGAGCGGAGCAGTGGGCGCCGCGGCAGCTTTCACGGCCAGCCTTTCCGCCTGTGGTGGAGCTGCCGCGACCAGCACCAGCAGTGCGAGCAACACGGCGTCCGTGAACAAGGACCTCACCATTGAAGCCGGCATCTCCTACGCCCTCTCCACCGGCTTCGACCCCCTCACGTCCTCGGGCGCCACTCCCCTGGCTGCCAACCTGCACGTCTTCGAAGGACTTGTGGAGCTGCACCCGGCCACCCGCGAGCCGTACAACGCCTTGGCAGCCAGCGACCCCAAGAAGGTCAACGACACCACGTACCAGGTGACCATCCGGGACGGCGCCAAGTTCCATAACGGCTCCCCCGTCACCACGGATGACGTGGTCTACTCCTTCACCAGGGTGATGGATCCGGCCAACAAATCGTTGTTCTCCCAGTTCATTCCGTTCATCAAAGACGTCAAGGCAGTGGACGCGAAGACCGTGGAGTTCGCCTTGAAGTACCCGTTCCCGGGCTTCGGACCGCGAATCTCCGTGGTCAAGGTGGTCCCGAAGGCCCTGGCTTCGACGGACCAAAAGGGATTCGACGCGAAGCCCGTGGGTTCCGGCCCTTACAAGCTGGTCTCGGCGGTCAAGGACGACAAGATCGTCTTCGAGGCATTCGCCGATTACAACGGCCCGAAGCCCGCCCTCGCGAAGGGCATGACCTGGCTGTTGCTTTCCGACGCCGCAGCGCGCGTGACGGCTGCCCAGTCGGGCCGTGTCCAGGCGATCGAGGACGTCCCCTACCTGGACATGGATGGCCTCAAGTCCAAGACGCGGGTTGAATCCGTGCAGTCATTCGGACTTTTGTTCCTGATGTTCAACTGCGCCAAGGCACCCTTCGACAACAAGCTGGTCCGCCAGGCCCTCCACTATGGGCTGGACAAGGACGCGATCATCAAGAAGGCCCTGTTCGGCAACGCCAAGGCCGCGTCGTCGTACTTCCAAGAGGGCCATCCGGACTACGTCAAGGCCAAGAATGTCTACGGCTACGACGCCCAGAAAGCCGCCGACCTCCTCAAGCAGGCGGGTGTAAGCAACCTGGAGTTCGAGCTCCTCACCACGGATACCGCATGGGTCAAGGACGTCGCTCCACTGATGCTCGAGTCCTGGAACAAGATCCCCGGCGTGAAAGTCACGGCGAAGAACCTGCAGTCCGGCGCTTTGTACTCCGACAGGGTCGGCAAGGCCGATTTCTCAGTGGTCGCGGCCCCCGGAGATCCTTCCGTTTTCGGAAACGACGCCGATCTGCTCTTGAGCTGGTTCTACTCCGGCCCCACGTGGATGGCCAAGCGCGCGTACTGGACCACTCCGGAAAGCACCACCTTGCAGAACTTGATGGACAAGGGCTCACAGGCCGCACCGGCCGAGGCCAAGCAGATCACCGGCCAGATTGTCGACCTCGTTTCCGAGGAACTCCCGCTTTACCCGATCTTCCACCGCCAGCTCCCCAGCGCATGGGACGAAAAGAAACTCTCAGGTTTCAAGCCGCTGCCCACCACGGGCCTGTCCTTCATCGGCGTCGGCCGCACAGCCTAGCCCGGAGAACTCGGAGAACACATTGGTCATGATATTGCGCCTGCTCGGGCGCAGGCTCGCGGCGTTGCCCCTGATGATCCTGGGCATCACGCTGCTGGTCTTCCTCGTCCTTCAAGCTGCCCCGGGCGACCAAGCAAGCTCGGCCCTCGGGGATGCCGCGAGCGAGGAAGCCAAGCAGCAGTACCGCCAGGAAAACGGACTGAACGATCCCCTTTTCATCCAGTACTTCCGCTTCCTCGGCAAGCTCGTCCACCTGGACCTCGGGGTCACCACTCCACCGTCCAAGTCGGTGGCGGCGATGATCGCTTCGGCGTTCCCGCTGACACTTGAGCTGACGTTCCTCGGCGTAATCATCGCCGTCGTCCTCTCGCTGGTGTTCGGCATCATCGGCGCGCTCTACCGGGACAAGTGGCCGGACCAGCTCGTCCGGATCTTCTCCATCGCCGCCATCGCGACCCCGTCGTTCTGGCTTGGCATCCTGCTCATCCAGTGGTTCGCACTCGGCGACAACCCGATGTTCCCCTCGGGCGGCATCGCGACGCCGGAATCCGGCTTCGGCGGTTGGCTCAACTCAATGGCGCTGCCGGCCCTCGCGCTCGGCATCCCGGTCTCCGCGTCACTGATCCGCGTGGTCCGTACCTCCATGGTCGAAGAGCTGGACCGCGATTATGTCCGGACAGCCATCGGCAACGGCGTCCCCTACCGCGATGTGGTTTCGCGGAACGTCCTCCGCAACGCGCTCGTCACTCCGGTGACCGTGCTGGGACTCCGCGTCGGCTACCTCCTCGGTGGCGCCGTCGTGATTGAAATGATTTTCGCCCTTCCGGGAATGGGCCAGTTGATCCTCAACGGCATCACCAACCTGGACGTCAACCTGGTCCAGGGCGTGGTCCTCACCATCTCGGTCACGTTCGTCCTGGTGAACATCGTGGTGGACCTCCTGTACCTGCTCATCAACCCCCGAATCAGGACGGTATAGCCATGCGCAGCAAACTTGCTGAACGGCTCAGCGCCCCGGGCCTCCGCTTCAAGTCCCTCCCGTGGGGATCACGCTTTGCCCTGTTGTTCCTCGTGGTCATTGGACTGGCGGCGATCCTCGCACCCGTGATCGCACCGCACGATCCCTTGGAAACCTTCACTCCGGCACAGGTGCCGGACGCCGAACATTTCTTCGGCACCGACCGCCTTGGCCGCGATGTGTTCTCCCGCCTTCTTTACGGTTCGCAGTCCTCCCTCATGATCGGCCTTGGTGCCGTGGGGCTCGCGATCGTCCTTGGCGCCGTGCTCGGCTCGCTCGCCGCGACCTCCAGCAAGGCCGTCAACGAGGTCATCATGCGCGTCATGGACATCCTGATGGCGTTCCCCGGCATCGCCCTCGCGGCGGTGCTGCTGGCGGCGTTCGGCAACTCCGTTCCCACCATCATTGTAGCGATCGCGATCATCTACACCCCGCAGCTCGCCCGCGTAGTCCGCGCCAATGTGCTCTCCCAATACGGCGAAGACTACGTCCGCGCCGAACGGGTCATGGGTGCGGGCCGCGCGTACATCCTGCTCAAGCACATCGTCCGCAACACCGCCGCCCCGGTGCTGGTTTTCGCCACTGTCATGGTGGCCGACGCCATCATCCTCGAAGCCTCGCTGTCCTTCCTGGGAGCGGGCGTGCAGGATCCCGCTCCGTCATGGGGCAACGTCATCTCCTACGGCCGCAACCTGGTCCTGTCCGGAGGGTGGTGGGCCACCACGTTCGCGGGCCTCACCATCCTGCTGACGGTGCTCGCGCTCAACATCCTCGCCGAAGGCCTCACCGACGCCATGGTGAACCCGAAGCTGCGCAAGGCGCCGGTAGTGAAGGACGACGACGGGTCGTCTGCTGCCGTCGCGGGCGCCGCCGTGGCGGGTGCCGCCGTCGACACCGAAATCGCGACGTCGGTGGCCCAACCTTCCGTCGTGGAACAGCACGAGCTCGACGGCGTCCGGCCCGCCAGCGGCGACGCGGCCACCGAGTATTCGACGCTGGTACTGGACGATCCGCAGGGGCCAAACGCCTTGCTCGACCACGAATTGGCGCTGCTCGCATCAATCGAAGCCAAACGCACGGACCGCCTTCCGCAGGTCCCGGCGAGCGCCCGCAACGTGCTGGAAGTCAGGAACTTGTCCATCCGTTTCCCCGGCCGTTTCGGCAGCACGGCGATCGTGGACAACGTCTCCTTCACCGTGCGCGAAGGCGAAACCATGGGCCTCGTAGGCGAGTCCGGTTGCGGCAAGTCCATCACGTCCCTGGCAATCATGGGCCTCCTGCCCAAGACCGCCGAAATCACCGGATCCATCATGTTCGACGGCAAGGAACTCCTCGATTCGAAGTCCAAGCACAGCAACACGAAGGCGTACCAGGGCGTCCGCGGCGAACAAATCGCCATGGTCTACCAGGATGCGTTGAGCTCGCTCAATCCGTCCATGAAGATCAAGGAGCAAATGACCCAGCTGACCAAACGCGGCGGCCGCAAGACCCCCGCCGAGCTGCTGGAGATGGTGAAACTCGATCCCGTCCGCACCCTGGCCAGCTACCCGCACGAGCTCTCCGGCGGTCAACGGCAACGGGTCCTCATCGCCATGGCGCTCTCGCGGTCGCCCAAGATCGTGGTGGCCGACGAACCCACCACCGCCTTGGATGTCACCGTCCAGAAGCAAGTGGTGGAGCTGCTCAACGAACTGCGCGAACAGCTCGGATTCGCCATGGTCTTCGTCAGCCACGACCTCGCGCTGGTGGCCTCCCTGGCCCACCGGATCACCGTGATGTACGCCGGACAAGTCGTGGAATCCGCACAGGCGTCCCAGCTCCTGCAGAACCCGCGCCACGAGTACACGCGCGGCCTGCTGGGCGCCGTCCTTTCCATCGAGGCCGACGCCGCCCGGCTCCACCAGATCCCCGGCACGGTACCGTCCCCTCGCGACTTCGCCTCCGGCGACCGTTTTGCGGCGCGCTCGTTGAGGCCCGACGCCGACCCGAACCAACGATTGGTCCTCACCGCCGTTGACCCCTCCGGAAGCGGAGCCGACCACTTCTGGGCCAGCCACCTGAAGGAGGACGCAAAGTGACTGATTCCCGACGGGACCTCCCGGGCACGCCGGTCATCGAACTCAAGGACGTCAAGGTCTACCACCGTGCCCGCACCGGTGGGCTCTTCCGGCCCAACATCGTCAAAGCGGTCAACGGCGTGGACTTCAGCATCAGCCGCGGCGAAACCGTGGGCATCGTCGGCGAGTCCGGCTGCGGGAAGTCCACCCTCGCGTCCGTCCTCGTGGGACTGCAAGCGCCGACGTCGGGCCAGGTGCTCTTCAACGGAAAGCCTGCCATCAAACGCAACGCACGCATGCGCAAGGAATTCGGGCGTGCCGTGTCCGTCGTATTCCAGGACCCGTCAACGGCCCTCAACCCGCGCATGACCATCGAGGACATCCTCACCGATCCCCTGCAGGTCCACGGCATCGGCACCGCGGCATCCCGCTCGTCCAAAGTCAAGGAACTGCTGGCCCTCGTCGGTTTGCCGCAATCGGCGGCCGAGGTCACGCCGTCGCACGTTTCCGGCGGCCAGCGCCAACGCGTGGCGATCGCCCGGGCCCTCGCGCTCGAACCGGACATCATCGTGGCGGACGAGCCGACGTCGGCCCTCGACGTGTCCGTCCGCGCCCAGGTCCTCAACCTGCTGTCCGACCTGAAAACCCAACTGAACCTCGGCATGGTGTTCATCTCCCACGATATCCAGACCGTCCGCTACGTCTCCGACCGCATCTGCGTCATGTACTTCGGACAAATCGTGAAAGAAGGCCCGGCCGCCCAAGTGTTCGACAACCCCGGCAACGACTACACCAAGAAGCTGCTCGGCGCCGCGCCCAGCCTGCTCCACACCTAAGTTTTCCCTTTCAGATCCAAACAACGGAGATTTCTGTGTCTACTCAGTTCCAGGGCGTCATTCCCCCGGTCATCACACCCCGCCACGCGGACGGCCGCATCGACACCACGTCCCTGAAGAACGTCACCCAGCACCTGCTCGACGGCGGCGTGACCGGCCTTTTCGTGCTGGGCTCCTCCGGCGAGGTCCCCTATATGACCAACGAAGAACGCGAACTCGTGGTCACCACGGTCGCGGACGCCAACGCCGGCGCAGTACCGCTCATCGTCGGAGCCAACGAACAAACCACCAACCGCGTCATCGAAGAAGCCAAGAAGGTCATCGACCTCGGAGCCGACGCAATCGTGGTCACCTCCCTGTACTACGCCATCGGCAACGCCCAGGAAACCGAAACCCACTTCCGCAGAATCCACGCCGCCGTCGACAAGCCGATCTTCGCCTACGACGTCCCCGTCCGCACCCACTTCAAACTCCCCTCCGACCTCCTCGCCCGCCTCGGCCGCGACGGCGTCATCACCGGCGTCAAAGACTCCTCCGGCGACGACGTCTCCTTCCGCCAACTCCTCCTCGCAGCCAAGGACATCCCCGACTTCGACATCTTCACAGGCCACGAAGTAGTAGTGGACGGAGCCCTCCTCGGCGGCGCCCAAGGCGTAGTCCCCGGCCTCGGCAACGTTGACCCCGCCGGCTACCGCCGCCTCTACGACGCCGCCCAAGCCGGAGACTGGACCACCGCAGCCGCCGAACAGGACCGCCTGGCCGACCTCTTCGAGATCGTCTACACCCCCAACGACCGGGTCTCCGGCGGCGCAGCAGGCCTGGGCGCCTTCAAGACGGCCCTCCAACTCATGGGCGTCATCGAATCCAACACCATGAGCACCCCGATGCCCTCCCTGAACGCCGAAGAAACGGAAGCGATCCGCGCGATCCTAAAGCGGAACGGCCTGGTCTAGCGCCTGCGGTTCAGCTCGCCTGGGTGCCGGTCCCAAATGTCATCTCGCGCGCGTTGCCGTGGTCGGGTCATACCGCTTCGTCACCTGGGTGCGCTTCCGTGGCCGGGTCGTGCCGCACGGCCAGTTTTGCCGTCCCTTAGCGTTCGGCCCCTCCCCAAGCCTCGCAAGCTCGGCTCGGGTCCCTGGGGCCTCTCTTCCTCCCGACGCACTGCTACAGTCGCCGAGCGACTTCCGCAATGCTCTGGTCGGCGATGCGGGAATGCGGCGTCGGGAGGTGTCTAAGGGCCGGCAAAATGACCCGCCCGGCACGCCGCGACCACAACTAACCTAGCCGGAAACGAACCGCAGCATGGACGAAATCTGGCCACACGTAACGCAGCAAGCGAACGACTTGGAGGACAAAGCGTGATGCACGTGATTGGTGTTGATCTTGGGGGCACGAAAACTGCGGCCGGGGTTGTTTCGGGGGCGGGGGAAGTGTTGTTTGAGGAGCGGATACCTACGCTGAGTCGGGAGGGTGGACGCTCCATTGTCGAGGCGACTGCCGGGCTCGTGGGGCGGCTCAGGCGCTGGGCGGCGGGTGAGGGGATCGACGTCGGGCGTGTTGGTGTGGGGTCGGCCGGGGTGATCGATGCCGTGAACGGGACCGTGGTCTCGGCGACCGACGCGATCCTGGGGTGGGCCGGGACGGAGTTGGCTTCGGGGTTGGCTGACCGGTTGGGGTTGGACCGGACGGCGGTCCGCGTGGTCAACGATGTGCATGCCCACGGCTTGGGTGAGGCGTGGCTCGGGGCTGCCGCCGGGACGTCGAGTTCGCTTTTGGTGGCGTTCGGGACCGGCGTGGGCGGGAGCTTCGTGGTGGATGGTGCGCCTGTGCTGGGGTATCGGTTCGTGGGTGGCCATGTGGGGCATTTCGCGTCGCCGTACGCCTATCACGAGGGCAAGGCGCTGCCGTGCGTGTGCGGGAGTTCCGGCCACGTGGAGGCGATCGCTTCGGGCCCGGCCATCCGGGACGCGTTCATCCGTTTCGGCGGATCGGCCGATGTCCCGGACACGCGCGCGGTATTCGGTTTGGCGCACGACGGCGACGCTGCCGCCCTCAAAGCTGTCGGCGTCGGGGCCGGCGCGGCCGGGCAGGCGATCGGCGGCCTCATCAACATCCTCGACCCAGAGACTGTGGTGGTCTCGGGCGGTTTGGCGGACTCCGGCGATTTCTGGTGGACGCCCATGGAATGGGCGTTGCGCCGCGAACTCATGGCCCCTCTCGCCGACATCCCTGTGGTCCGTGCGGCATTGGGCAATTCCGCGGCCATTGTGGGCGCGGCCAAGCTCGTCCTGAACTAACCTTCGAACCCCAACCACGCACAGACACTGCAGGAGATAACCCGTGATTCTCACACCCGAGGGGCTGAATGCCCTCCGTTCACAATTGATCGTGTCCTGCCAGGCCTACCCCGGGGAGCCGATGCGCGATCCTCGGACGACCGGCCAGGTGGCGGCGTCGGCGGTGATCGGGGGTGCCGCGGCGGTGCGGGTCCAAGGTCTCGCGGATGTCCAGTTCACCCGTTCTGCGGTGGAGGTTCCGGTGATCGGGCTCTGGAAGGACGGGCACGACGGCGTCTTCATCACCCCCACACTGCGGCACGCCTTGGCTGTTGCGAACGCCGGCGCGCATATCGTGGCGATCGACGGTACGCGGCGGCAGAGGCCCGATTCCTTGACCCTCAAGCAGACAGTAAACGGAATTCACGCCGGGTCGCACGCGCTGGTCATGGCCGATTGCGGCTCCTTCGCGGACGCCGTGGCCGCCGTGGAAGCCGGAGCGGACCTGATCGGCACCACGCTCGCCGGATACACCGGTGAACGTCCCAAGACCACCGGCCCGGACCTTGGGCTCTTGGCCGAGATCGCGGGCGCCGGGCTGGGAAAGCCGCTCGTCGCCGAAGGCAGGATCCATACCCCCGCCCAGGCGCGCCAAGCGCTCGACGCCGGCGCGTTCGCCGTCGTCGTCGGAACGGCCATCACGCACCCGGCCAGCATCACCGGCTGGTTCAAGGGCGCGTTGGAGAACTGAAACGGATTTCCCCCTGATTCGGGCGTTGGTGCAGGCGTAGGCTTCTCCCATGGCTGACGATATGGCAGACAATAACGTCCGGGAATTCGATGTCATTGTGATCGGCGCTGGAGCCGTGGGGGAAAACGTCGCGGACAGGGTGGTCCGGGGTGGGTTGACAGCGGCCATTGTGGAAGCGGAACTGGTTGGCGGGGAATGTTCCTATTGGGCTTGCATCCCCTCCAAGGCACTCTTGCGGCCGGGAACGGCGCTGCACACAGCCCAGTCCGTGCCGGGCGCCTCCGATTCCGTCACGAAGGTCCTGGATCCGGAACCGGTCTTGAAGAACCGCGACTATTTCACCAACAAGTGGCAGGACGATTCCGCCGTGGAGTGGCTCGACAGCGCGGGAATCGAACTCGTGCGGGGCCGCGCCCACATCACGGGACCTCGTGAAGTCCATGTAGACGGCAAGGACGGTGCCAGCTATTCGCTCAAGGCCCACCACGCAGTGGTGGTGGCTACGGGTTCAACTCCGGTCATTCCGCCCATCGAAGGCCTGCGTTCCGTGCCTTACTGGACCACCCGCGGTGCTACGTCCGCGAAGCACATTCCGGGCCGGTTGGTGGTGCTGGGAGGCGGCGTTGCCGGCGTCGAACTCGCCCAGGCGTTCGCGCGGCTCGGTTCGAAAGTGACCATCGTTGCCCGCGGCCGCTTGCTGGGCTCTTTCCACGAAGAGGCCGCTTCGCTGGTGGCGCGCGGGCTTCGAGCGGACGGTATCCATCTCCGCCTCGGTACGGACGTCACGAGCGTCGAGCACAAAGACCGCTCCTTCAGCGTCACGCTGGGAGACGGAACAGTCGTGTCCTGCGACGAGCTTTTGGTGTCCACGGGCCGCCGTCCCTCGCTGGACAACCTGGGCCTCGAGAATGTGGGGCTCGACGCCGAGGACGGCAAGCACTTGCGCCTCACCACTGATCCGAGCGGCTTGGTTGAGGGTGCCGCGAGCGACGGTACCAGCGGGCTATGGCTCTATGCTTCGGGCGACGCCGCGGGCGCGGCCTTCCTCACCCATCAAGGCAAGTACGAGGCCAGGGCCACGGGTGACGCGATCGTCGCGAGGGCAAAGGGAACGCTGCACGGCACGCCGAAACCGTGGAGTTCCGTGGCCAAGACGGCAGACGAGTACGCGATCCCCAGCGTGGTGTTCACGGATCCTGAAGTGGCGAGCGTCGGATGGAGCTTCAAGCAGGCGGTCGAGAAGGGCATCAACGCGAGCTCGGTGGAACTCCCCATCAACGTCTCCGGTTCCCAATTGCATTCGGAAAACTACCGTGGCTGGGCTCAGCTCGTAGTCGACGAAGACCGGAAGGTGGTGGTGGGAGCCACCTTTGCCGGTCCCGGCGTGGCCGAGTTGCTGCATGGCGCCACCATCGCGATCGTGGGCCAGGTGCCGATGGACAGGCTCTGGCATGCTGTGCCGTCGTTCCCCACGATCAGTGAAGTTTGGCTGCGGCTACTCGAAAAGTACGGCCTGTAGGAATCTATTTGAACTGACTGGTCAGTTCAGTTACGATTGGTGCAGACAACAGTTCTGCGAAAGGTCCAATTGTGCTGTCCGCACAGCAACTCCAGATCAACGGCCGCCGGGACCCGCTCCTCCCTCCCACTTCCTTGGAAACCAAACGGGGAGAGCTCCTCCTCGTCACCGGTGATGGCCAGGACCAGCGCACGGCCCTCGCGTTGGCCCTCAGCGGCCGGATGAAGCCCAGCAATGGACTCCTGAGCTGGGACGATTCCGCCAAGACCAAGAAGGTCCGGTCCGCGAGCGCCTTGGTCGATTCTCCGGGCGTCAACGAGCCCGAACAGCACCTGAGCGTCCGGGACCTCGTCACCGAAGACCTCGCGCTCATCCCCCGCCGCTACCGCGGGGCCCTCCTCAGCGCCCCTTGGCTCAAGGTCAACCGCTTCGAAGACATCGCCGGCTTGTGGGTCGAACAGGTTGCCGCCCGCCGTCGGCTCGAGCTGTTGACCGCCTTGGCACTCGCGGATCCCTCCCTAGACCTCCTGGTGCTCGATTCACCGGATCGCCACAGCGCGGACCCTGCGGACTGGCTCCAGCGGCTTGAGCAGTTGGCGTACGACGCCGGGCGGCCGCTCGCCGTCGTCGCGGTGGTTTCGTCCCTCCCGGACGGTTGGGACGGCCCATACGCCGGGATCGGCAACGCGGCGGACCCCGACGAACCCGCTGAACTGGCCGAACCCACCACAGAAGACCTCTCCGAAAGCCTGCAAAGGACCGCAAAGTGACCGTTCTGCGGCTGGCCCGCTCCGAACTCAAGCGCATGACCGGCGGGCTCCTGCCCAAGCTGACCATCATCGCCCTGACGATGGTCCCTTTGCTGTATGGCGCCGTGTACCTTTACGCGAACTGGGATCCTTACGGCAACCTCAACCAGATCGATGCCGCGTTGGTGGTCGAGGACACCGGCGCGACGCCCGCGAACGGACCCGAACTGCAGGCCGGCAAGAAGGTGGCCGACAGCTTGGTGGAGGCCCACGTCTTCAATTGGCAGCGCGTGGCCTCAACGGCCGAAGCCGACGCAGGCGTGGAATCGGGCAAGTACGCCTTTGCCTTGAAGATCCCCAAGGATTTCTCCGCGAACCTGGTGTCACCGGGGAGCTTCGACGCCGCCAACCAGGCAATGCTCAATGTAACGACGAACGATGCCAACAACTACCTCCTGAGCACCATCGTGGACAAGCTCACCACTGCCGTTCACTCCACCGTGGCGAAGGAGGTCGGTGAGGAAACGGCCAACCAGCTCCTCACGGGCTTCGGCACCATCCACGCCTCGATCGTCAAGGCCTCGGACGGCGCGGCGCAGTTGGCCGACGGCGTCGGGAAACTCAGCGACGGCGCGGCCACCCTCCACGACGGCACCGCCAAGCTCAGCAACGGCGCCAACGAACTCCTCGCGGGCCAAGGCAAACTTCGCGACGGCGCCGAGCAGCTGAACAGCGGCGCCGGGCAACTCAGCGCGGGACTCGCCGAGCTGAAGGACAAGACAGCTTCGCTGCCGTCGGACACCCAAAAACTCGCCGACGGCGCGGCTCAAGTAGCCGCCGGAAACGCCCAGCTGAACGCGAAAGTCCAGGACGTCGTCGGGCAGCTTTCAGCGCTCGACGCCGGTGTCCGCGACCGTGTGGCGGCCTCGACGACGCGGCTCGTCTCGGGCGGGATCATCACGCAAGACCAGGCCAACAAGATCCTGGCCGACTTCGATTCCACCGCGGCGTCCAGCGCTGTCACCGACGCGAAGTCGAAGATCGCTTCGGATGCCGCCCAGGTCCAGCAGCTTTCCGATGGGTCGGCCGCGGTGAGTGCCGGTGCCGCGAAACTCGCGGCCGCCACGCCGACGCTCACGGGCGCCATCGGCCAGGCGTCGGCCGGGGCCGATCAGCTCAGTTCGGGCGCTTCAACATTGGCGGCGGGCGAACAGTCCGCGGTGAACGGCACCGCTGCCCTCGCGGACGGGGCGGCAAGACTCGACGACGGCGCGGCGCAGCTTGCGAGCGGTGCGTCGAGTGCCGCGGACGGATCGCGCACGCTGGCGAGTGAACTCGCGAAGGGCGCCGGGCAAGTCCCCAACCCCAACGATTCCCAAAAGAGTTCCGTCTCGAAAGTGATGGCCGATCCCGTGGCCGTGAACAACGTTTCGCAAGCCAAAGCCGGATCCTACGGCGCGGGCCTGGCCCCGTTCTTCCTGACGCTTGCCCTCTGGATCGGCGTGTTCATGCTGGTCCAGGCCATGCGCCCCATCACGCAGCGGGCCTTGGCGTCCAATGCGCCGTCGTGGAAGATCGCGGTGGGCGGCTGGCTCCCGTTCTTCGCGGTGTCCGTGCTGCAGGCCAGCGTGCTTACCCTGGTGGTGAACCTCGGCCTGGGCCTCCACGCGGCCCACCCGGTGGCAATGTGGCTGTTCATGCTCGCGGCCGCCATGGCGTTCACGGCACTCATCCAAGGAATCGTGGCCCTGCTGGGGACTCCCGGTAAGTTCGTTGTGCTGATCCTGCTGGTCTTGCAGCTGGTTTCCTCCGGCGGCACGTTCCCCTGGCAGACTACCCCGATGCCGTTGCACGTGGTCCACCAGATCATGCCGATGGGTTATGTGGTCACCGGCATGCGTCACTTGATCTACGGCGGCGAGCTGTCGATGATCTGGCCGACTGTCCTGGGCCTGCTTGGCTACACTGTGCTGGGGGCGGCGCTTTCCACGCTGGCCGTCCGCAAGAACAAGTTCTGGACCCTCAAGACCCTGAAGCCGGAGATCGCGGTATGAGCATGAACCACCCCGGACTCACCGAAAAGAAGCTGCGGCCGGCCCGGACGAACGCCACTAAGCAACGGCTCTTCGAGGCCTCCATGGAGCTCATCGGCGAGCGCGGCGCAAGCGGCGTCACGGTGGACGAGATCGCGGCCGCCGCCGGGGTTTCCAAAGGCACGGTCTATTACAATTTCGGCAGCAAGTCCGATCTCATCGCCCAATTGCTGCGGCACGGCGTCGACATCATGCTGGACCGCCTCCGGACCATCGAGGGGCTGCACGAGGATCCGCTTGAGGCCATGGAAGCGATGCTCGGCCAGGCCTTGGAATTCATGGACGACTACCCTTCCTTCGCGCGCCTTTGGGTCAGCGAGAACTGGCGCACTCCCAGCGAGTGGGGAACCCTGTTCGTCGAACTCCGCAGCGAGCTGTTGGGCGTGATCGGCGCGGCAATCGGGAAGGTGGCGGCCGCGTACGCCGTGGACGGCGGGATTTCGCGCGGCAGCCTCGAAGCCGCAATGTTCGGGGCGATTTTCGTGGTGGGCCTGGACCGCCAGACGTACAACCCGGAACGCAGCCGCGAACAAGGCGTCGCGGCCATCATGACCATCATGCGCGGTTACGTCGTGCGATGAAGGAGGTACCGGCAGTACCCGGATAAGCAGGGCCCTCGCTGGGCAAGGCGCGCCGGGTTCTCATTGGAGGTGAACCCGCACCCCTCCCGAAGGAGCCCCCATGACTGCCGTTCGCACGACGTTGCCCGCGAAGGAAAGGACGGTCGGCCGCCCGTTGGCGGTTGTCCTTGGCCTCCTGACGATTTTCGGGCCCATTTCCATGGACCTGTACTTGCCGGTCCTCCCGGCGTTGACGGCGGAACTCAAGAGTGCGACGTCGTCCGCCCAGTTGACCATCACCGCTTGCCTGCTTGGGCTCGCAATCGGCCAATTGATCGCGGGTCCGCTCTCGGACCGCTTCGGCCGACGGTTGCCGCTGCTCATCGGGGTCCTGGCGTACACGGCCACCTCGGTTTTGTGTGCCATCAGCCCGACGATCGAAACCCTCATTGCCGCAAGGTTTGTCCAGGGCCTGGCCGGCGCGGTCGGCATCGTGATCGCCCAGGCCTCGGGCCGCGACGTGTATTCGGGCGGCAAGCTCTTGCGCTACTACGGCCGTTTGACAGTGCTGGGCGGATTGGCCGCGATCGTGGGTCCCGTGATCGGTGGACAATTGGCCGCGGTTACGGACTGGCGCGGAGTGTTCCTGTTCCTCGCGGCCGTCGGCGTTGCCATCCTCGTGGCTTGCCTGGTGATTTTCCGCGAGACCTTGCCGCAGGAACGCCGTGCCACGGGCGGCCTGGTCCATACGCTCCGCGACTTCCGCCGACTGGTTGGCGACCGCGTGTTCGTGGGCGCGGTCCTCATCACGGGGTTCACCTACTCAGCGATCTTCGCCTACCTCAGCGGTGCCACCTACATCCTCCAGGGCATGTACGGGCTCACCCCGCAGCAGTACTCTTTCGCCTTTGGACTCAACTCGCTGGGCTTCATGACCTTCGGATTCATTTCCGGACGTTTGGCCGAAGCCTGGTCCGAACGCCGAACCCTCGCCACCGGCCTGGCCCTCACGGTCTGCGGAGCCCTCGGACTGCTGGCCACCGCGCTCCTGCACCTGCCCTTGATCGCGATCATCATTTCCCTGTTCACCATGGTCAGCGGCGCGGCCGTCACCAGCCCTCCCGCCACGTCCCTCGCGCTGAAGGGCTACCCCGACATCGCCGGAACGGCTTCCTCGCTGCTCGGACTCGCCTGCTTCGCTTTCGGCGGCATCGCGGCGCCGTTGGTCGGTATTGCGGGTGCGGAAACCCCGTGCCGTTCGGCATCGTCGCCTTCGTTTCCACAGCCGCCGCGGCCCTTTGCCTGACTTTGGTGGTCCGACGCCGGAGTCGGCGCTGACGCCGACGCGGTAACGGTATGGCAACTGCGGCGCATTGTGGCGTGGCGACGCCTTCCGGTCGGGAATGATTAGTCCCATGCGTCGCATGGGGAACAGTGGAAAGCTCGCGATCATCGCTGCCGTGGTGTCAGCGGGACTGGTGGTCCTGCTGGCCATCACGCTTGAAGAATCCGTGATGTACACGTTCCTGGCTGTCCTGGCGATCGGCTACCTGGCGTGCATCGCCGAAGTCTTCGCTCGTCGCCGCTACTTCATGATGGTGCTCGGCGCCGTAGCGTCTACCCTGTTCGTCGCCTTCGGAATCGCGTTCCTGCGCATGTGGGGCCTCGCGTTCAACCAGGACGAGAACTCCATGGGCAGTGCGGTGAGCACCAAGGATTCGGACATCTACTTCTACCTCGCCGTGGTGGCGGGCTGCAGTGCGTTGCTGGTCCTGTTCCTCGGAGCGGTCTGGCCGTCCCGCCGGGCTCTCGCCAAGAAGCGCCCGACGCCGGCCTCCCGCCCCGCCGCTCGTCCGGCGGCCCGCGCGGGCCAGCGACCGGCGTCGAACGCCTCCCGCACCGCCCAGCGCCCGGCCCCCCGGGCCAACCAGGCAACCGTCCAACGCCCCACCCAGCGGAAACCCGCCCCCGCAGCCAGGCGGCCGTCGTCGGGATCGCCGCCTACTCAGCGCAAGGCCGCGCCCAAGCGCTGATCTTTCGCTTGCCCGGACCCCTCTTCCTTCGGCGCCGGGGAAAGCGGGACAGCGCGCCGCTGCAACACTGCGGTTGCGACGCCGCCCAGCAGGAGCAGGCCGCCCGCCAGTTCCGCCGTCGTCGGGACCTCCGAGATGAGCAGCCACGCGGCGGTCATGCCCACTACCGGGACCAAAAGCGTGAAGGGCACCACGGCGGAGCTCGGGTAGAGGCTCAGCAGCCGGTTCCAAATGCCGTAACCGATAAGCGAAGCGAATGCCGCCGTGTAAAGCGCGCTCAAGATGGTGGCCGGCTGCAGGTTCGAGAGCGCTCCCACGACGGCGACCGGCCCGTCGACGATGAGCGACAACCCGGCCAGCGGAATGGGGACCACAGCCCCCGACCAGACCACGAGCCCCAGGCCGGAAGCCGCTTTCGCCTTACGGACAATGACGTTGCCCACGGCCCAGGACAAGGCCGCGGCAAGCACGATCATGAGCGGCACCACCGGCGCGACAAGGCTGCGTCCCACGGCCACAAGGGCGAGACCGGCAACGCCCAGCACCACTCCAACGAGTTGGCGCTTGCTGGGCCGCTCCCCGAGGAACCGGGCCGCGAGCAGCACGGTGAGGAGTACTTGCGCCTGGAGCACCAGCGAGGCGAGCCCGGCCGGCATGCCAAGTGCCATGCCGAGGTACAGCAAGCCGAACTGCCCGGCGCTCATGAAGAGCCCGACGCCGGCAATCACCTTCCAGCCGACGTCCGGCTTGCGGACAAAGAAGATGGCGGGGAAAACCACCAGCACGAAGCGGATGGCGACGAAGAGAAGGGGCGGGACCTCGAGCGGTTGGCCGTCGGGTCCATGGCCGGGGTGCAGGCCGAAATCGATGGCTACGAAGTTCAAGCCCCACAAGACGGCGACGAGGGCGGCGAGCGCGGAATGGCGGATGTTCACCATTCCACTGTCCCAGCAAACAGGATGAAGCTCCAGCGTTGAATTCTGCAGCAAACCATGTACGTTTGCTTCATGATCGAAATCGCGGCACTGCGCGCCCTTGTGGCGGTGGAACAGCAAGGCTCCGTGGTGGCGGCGTCGGAGGCGATGGGTTTCAGCCCTTCCGCCGTCTCCCAGCAAATCAAGAAGCTCGAGAAGCAAAGCGGGGTCACTGTGCTCGAACGCCACGGCCGCGGCGTCCTCCTGACGGACCGCGGCATGGCGCTGGCCGAGTACGGGCGGCGCATCCTGGGTGAGCTCGAGGAACTGCAGTCGACATTGCTCGCCGATCCGGCGAAGCCAAGCGGAGTGCTCCGGCTCGTGGCGTTCTCCACGGCATGCCGGGGACTCGTGGGGCCGATGTTGGCCGAGGTCGCAGCGTCTTCGCCCTCAGGCCGCGGAGGTGACGGCCCGGGGTTGGAGATCCGCGTGGTGGCCGAGGACCCGCGCGAAGCCGTGCAGGCGGTGGCAAGCGGCGAATCCGATCTCGGCGTAGTCCACAACTGGCACTCGGTACCCCTGGTCATCCCCGAGAATATGGTGCACGAGGATCTCTGCATGGACACCGCCGACGTCCTCCTGAACGCGGACCACCCCCTGGCCGGCCGGACCGCCGTCGAACCTTCCGACCTCGTGGACGAAAGCTGGATCAGCACCCCGGCCGGCGCTATTTGCAACGAGGCCTTGCTGGCGATCCTCGCCGGCCAGGGCCGCGTACCGGACATCCGCATCTACGATCCCGATTTTTCGACGCACATCGCGATGGTCCAGATGGGCGTCGCGGTGGCGCTCGTTCCCAGGCTCGGGCGGCCCGAGCTTCCCGCCGGCGTGGTGGCGGTACCGGTAGTCAACCCGATGCAGCAGCGGCAGGTGGGGATCGTCTACCGCAAGACGATGACGGCGAGCCCCAGCATCCGCCACGTGGTCCGGCTGCTCCGGGAAGTTGCCGCGGGCCTCGACGCGTGACCTTTACTTGTGACGGGGAACGGCGAAGTGGGTGAGGCGGGCATCCTGCCCGTCCAGTTCGGCCCACGGCTTGTCGACTTCCATCACGGTCATGGCGCTTGTCGGGTAGCGGGTGGCTGCGTCCATGTAGGCATCGTGGTCTGAGTCGCGTGAAGCGAGGTGCATCGCGAGGTCCTGGACGCCGGGCATGTGCGAGAAAATCATCAGCGTGGTGACCGTCTCGGGCACATGGTTGATGACGGAAAGCATGCGCAGCGCCGAGGCGGCGTACAAATCATCCTCGAGTTTCGGCGTCGGAGCCTTGTCGCCAAGCTCGCTGCACACCCACGTGCAGGTCTGCCGCGTCCGCAACGCCGACGAGCACAGGATAAAGTCCGGAACCACATGGTGCTTCAGGAGCCACTTCCCGGCGAGGGGTGCTTCCTTGTGGCCACGTTCCGCGAGTGGCCGCTCGTGGTCAGGCACCCCCACGGGCCAATCCGACTTCGCGTGCCGCATGATGACCAGCCGCTTGATGTGATGCTCACTCATGCCCCCACCCTATAGCCGCGGAGGCACATGCTCACTGAACCGGGGAAGCCAAAAGGCGGCACATCCCGAAAGCGCCGTTGTTGCGTGAGGGACGAGCGCAGGCGCCGAGGGATTGTGCCGCCTTCTGGCGGTTGCGAACCTAGTTAGATCGAGTATTCCGGAGCGGCCCAGACGATGACCTCAGGGTGCTCGTAGAAGCGGTAGCCCTGGCCGCGCACGGTGCGGACGGTGTTGGCAAGGCGGCCGAGCTTGGAGCGGAGGCGCCGGATGTGGACGTCGATGGTGCGCTCGTTGGGGACCTCTTCGGCGTTGCGCCACAGGCCTTCGAGGAGTTCATCGCGACCCACGGTGCGGGTGCCGTTTTCCACGAGGTAGTTGAGGAGTTCGAATTCCTTGAAGGTGAGGTTCAGGGATTCGCCGTCGAGGTGAACTTCGCGGCGGGCGAGGTCGATCAGGACGCCTGAGGGGCGGGCTTCCTGCGCCGGCTGCGGGCGGAGCGTCTCGGAGCGCTGGCGGTTGCCGACGGTGGGATCGCCGAAGGTGGAGCGGACGACGTCGAGGGCGGAACCGGGGGCGTTGGCCGGGGCCACCGCGACGGCGGCGTAGCTTTCGGCACCGGAGACCAGGGACTGCGCGTAGGCGCGGATTTCCTGGGCAAGCTTGGCAATGGAGGTTCCAGCTGCTGCGGCCGTGTCCTCGTCGATGCCCATGTAGAGCACGAATCCGCGCGCAACGGTGTCGTTGGCTACCGGGCGGATGGCGCGGTCCGCGGGAGGGAGGACGGGGGTGGGTGCCGTCATCGGTGACGCCTCGGCGGGCGCGACGGCCCGGAGCTGTCCGTAGGAGTTCGGGTTGTAGCCCTGGGGCACGTATCCGGGAGCCTGGCCGGCGCCTTGGGGGGCGGGCTGGGCGTAGGCCGGACGGTTGCCGAAGCCGGGGCGGAGGCCCGCGTTCGACGCCGCTTTATTGGCGTTACGGACGGAGATGTGGACGTATCCTGATGCAACTGACATGGATTGCTTACCTCAAGGTGAATGGCCGTCATCGCGGCTTCGAATGCTGGTGGTGTCCCCGCAATGAGTTGGGGAGGGGCGCCCGACGCTGGGCAGGGGGCGAATGCCTGAAACTTCTTGGGGTCCTAAGTTAGGCATGCATTCGACAACAGCTCATCGCAAAACCAGCGGGTACGCTGGGCTCGATCGCTGCGGCTGCAGATGCTGTTGAGTTCTTGTTCACATTTGAAGTGTGCAACGTAATAAAGGGAACTTGCAAGTAACAAAGGACCCATCCGTCCACATCTTGAGACAAGTCGGACTATTGTGCCGCAAATCACAATTCAAGGATGTCCAAATGTGACCCATTCTCGTTCGTCACAATGGCCGATTTTTTGGTCTTATTCGAAGATAGCTCGATCGAACGGCCCTATTTTGAATCTCAAGTCACGTCATGCGCTTGCCCTTGAATCTCGGGATATGAAACAACTCTTGTCCAATCGAAAATCGGCCTCCCGTGGAATTTTTTGACTGGATCGTCTGGTAGAAGCCCCTTCTCAGGCTTAAATGGCCGTACCTTCCTGGCCCTCTTTGCCGTTGGAAAGCGCTTGCGGGAGGGGTTGGCAGCGTCTTTCGAGGTCAAAGAGGGTCAGGAAGGACGTAGAGACGGCATCAATTGCTGGTGCCGGAACCCGGGGTGCTCGAACTGCCTGAACCGCTCGAGGAAGTGGCGGAAACGATCTGGATGGACTGGGCGGTGTACGTGTTGGAGTCCTTCGTCGCGGTGACGCGGACATTCGAGCCGGACTTCACGTCGGAGAGGGACAGGGTGCTGCTGCTGCCCGATCCGCTCGCCCGTTGGCGCATTCCCTCAGCCACCACCACGTCCGAGCCCAGCACGTAGGTGCGGGTGAAGCCGTCGTCGCTCTTGACGGTCATGGAAGTCGCAGAGATGTCGGTAACCGTCCCGATCTGCCCGGCCATGGTGACGTAATTGCCGTTCTGGGCTTCCACGTACTCGGAATGGATGGCCGCGTTGAGTCCACCCATTCCGACGCCGAGGCCACCCGGGCCCATATTCGCGCCGCCGCCTGCTCCGCCGAAGCCACCCTGGCCAGCCTGGCCGTTCGGCCCGGCTTGGCCGCCTGGGCCGGCTCCCGTCGCGGTGCCGTTGTCCGACGTCGTGCTGTTTCCGGCTGCGTAGGCACCCGCGCCGGCCGCGGCAGCGACAACGACGGCGACGCCTCCTACCAGCAGCCCTTTCTTCACCGTCCAGTTCTTGAAGAACGAAGCGCGGTCCGGCGAGCCGGCAGAGTATGGCTGCGGAGCGCCCCAGCCGGCCGCGGGTTGACTGGGCTGGCCGGGCTGGCCGGGCTGCGGAGAACCCCAAGAGGTGGCTTGTCCCTGTTGCGGAGCACCCCAGCCAGCCGCGGGTTGACTGGGCTGGCCGGGCTGGCCGGGCTGGCCGGGCTGCGGAGAACCCCAAGAGGTGGCGTGTCCCTGTTGCGGAGCACCCCACCCGGAGGATTGGGCGACAGGAGGCTCGCCGGCGACAGGTGGTGCGGAATCGTCCAGCGGCCGGATCACAGGTTGCGGCGGCTGGCTTCCGGACCCGTATTCAGGTGTTGAGGGGTTGTTGCGCTCTTCCATGGTTCTCTCCATCGGATTAAAGGCTGCTGTTTGTTCTTGTCCCCAACAGCGTCTGTCCCTTTGCTGTGCGCTGGCTGTGTCGAAGAGCAGGCCCGCCTGTGACCTCAATCCCCGAGTTTGTGTACACCTCGCACCCCTTAAGGCGGCTTTTAAGGGGGCCGAGGTGTACACAAACTCGATGGAAGCGGGGGTGCGTGGGTCACTCAGGTGGCTAGGCTGGGAGTCACAGCATGCTCACAGCATCGGCAAAGCACCGGCAAACCGGCAGATTGGAGAGTTGTCCCATGGCATCCTCGCACTCCATGACCAACAACCTTCCCCAGCTCAGCCACCCGGACGGCTCCCCCATCCGTGCCCTCGTGGTTGACGACGAACCCAGCCTCTCCGAGCTCATGAGCATGGGCCTGCGGATGGCCGGTTGGTCGGTCGCCACAGCTGCGGATGGCCCTGCCGCCGTCAAGCTGGCCAAGGATTTCCGCCCGGACGTGCTGGTGCTGGACGTCATGCTTCCAGGGTTCGACGGCGTTGAGCTGCTGGGCAGGATCCGCGCCTTCGCGCCTGAGGTGCCCGCGTTGTTCCTCACCGCGAAGGACGACGTACAGGACCGAATCGTGGGCCTCGCGGCCGGCGGCGACGACTACGTCACCAAGCCGTTCAGCATGGAGGAGGTCCTGCTGCGGCTGCACAGGCTGGTCCAGCGTTCGGGCGTCGCGGCGATGGACACGGCCGAACTGGTGGTGGGAGACCTCACCCTCAACGTCGACACGCGCGAAGTCACCCGCGCGGGCGAAGACATCCAACTCACGGCCACCCAGTTCGAACTCCTGCGCTACCTCATGGAGAACCCCAAGCGCGTGGTCAGCAAGGCCCAGATCCTGGACCGCGTGTGGGACTACGATTTCGGCGGCCAGGCCAACATCGTGGAGCTCTACATTTCCTACCTGCGCAAGAAGATCGAAGCCAACCACCCGCCCATGATCCACACGGTGCGCGGGGCCGGCTACGTCATCAAGCCCGCCGAATAGCCGGGCCGAAGCATGTCCGCACTCTCTGGGATCCCGCGCCAGACCGAACACAGCTGGCTCAATCCTTCGACCTGGCACCTGCGCACCCGACTCATCCTGGTGTCCATGGCCCTCCTGGTAGCTATCTGCAGCGCGGTGGGCATCGTCAGCTACGCCTCCATGGACGTGTTCCTCACCCGGCAGCTCGACGAGCAATTGGCCCAGGCGTCCCATGGCCGGCCACCCATTGGCGATCCGTCCGGAAGGCCGGACCCGTTGGATGCCCGCGGCCAAAGCATCGGAACGCTGAACGCCCGGATCCTTGGCGGTCAGGTGAGCAGTGCGGGTTTCCTTTCTTCGGACGCCACGCGCAGCGCCCTGTCTCCGAGCGATGCGGCGATCCTCCTGGCGCTCCCGGCTAATGGGCGGCCCGTGGATCGGACCTTGTCCAACGGCGGCTACCGGCTGGTCGCCACCCCGACGCCGTATGGCGATGTGAGCATCACGGGCCTGCCGCTCGCGGCGAAGGAAAGCACCGAAGCCTCCCTCGTGTGGACCATGGTCATCGTGTCCCTGGCCGGGCTCATGCTGATCGGGCTTGCCGGAACCGTGCTGATCCGGCGCACCATGCGTCCCCTTGAGCAGCTTTCCGACGTCGCCACGAAGGTATCGAAACTACCCCTCGACGCCGGTGAGGTGGCCCTCGCGGTCCGCGTTCCGGCGTCGGCGGCCCACCCGGGCACCGAAGTGGGCAGCGTTGGCCACGCGTTGAACCTCATGCTGGACAACGTCTCGAACGCTTTGGAGGCGCGCCAGCAAAGCGAGACGAAGGTGCGCCAATTCGTGGCCGACGCTTCGCACGAACTTCGCACGCCCCTCACGGCCATTCGCGGGTACACCGAGTTGCTGCGGATGACCGAGACCTTTACCGAAGACGGGCGCAAATCCCTGGGCCGCGTCCAAAGCCAGTCCGAACGCATGACCACCCTGGTGGAGGACCTCCTGCTGCTGGCCAGGCTGGATGAAGGTAAGGCACCCGAATTCACCGAGGTGGACCTGACCCAGCTGGTAATAGAAACCGTCAGTGACGAGAAAGTGATGGCGCCGGAGCACGTGTGGCAACTGAAGCTGCCCGACGAACCCATCACGGTCCGCGGCGACACCACGCAATTGCACCAGGTCCTGGCCAACCTGCTTTCCAACGCCCGCAAGCATACGGAGTCCGGGACCACGGTTGTCACGGGTGTGATGCGCTCGGCCGATGGCAGCGCGGTGGTCACTGTCACCGATAACGGACCCGGCATCCCGCCCGAATTCGTCAGCAGGATCTTCTCGCGCTTCGCCCGCGCCGACGCCGCGCGTTCGGGTTCCGAGGGCACGTCCGGCCTTGGGCTGTCCATTGTGGAATCGATCGTCCAAGCCCACGGGGGTACCGTGGAAGTGGTCTCGCGGCCCGGCCGGACCGAGTTCGCGGTGCGCCTTCCGGCGCTGAGGCCCGCCATGGCCTGAAAGGCCATCGAAAAAGTACGACTGCGGTGCGCGTCGCGCGCAACTCGACGCACCGGCGTCGTGATCTCTTGTTACCTAAATGTGACTTAAGCGGAAACCTCCTGTACCGTCGAATAGGTGCGCCGGTTACATACGGCCACCGCCGGGCAGGCGCCGAGCTCTGCCCCTCTCCGGCGCTCCAACACTGCAGGCAGAGACGGGGGACCCAGGTCTCCGGGCAAGCGCTCTTGTTGAGCCGGCCCTAGGGGTGAAGCCGCAACGCCACGATTCTCGATGGCAACGGCCGGATGACCTCATCCGAATCCGACAGCTAACTCCGCAGGCGTCGAGAGGCAATCAACCATGTCTGATTCCAGGAATCAGTCGCGCTCTGTTGCGCGCCACCGCGGCGAATATGCCCGGAATAACAAGTCACGTTCCACCCTGAAGCGAGCTGCCGCCAACCTCGGTCCGGGCCAGCGCATGGCGGTCGTCGCCAGCGTTGTCGCGGTATTCCTCGGCGCCGGCGCCGCCAGCCAAGCCGGGGCATTCGGCGGCCAGGACATGAGCCGCACGGCCGAATCGCAAACGGCCACGGCAACAGCCAGCCCAAGCGCCACCGCGAGCGCCAAGCCGAGCCCTTCCGCGTCGCCGAGCAAGGCTCCCACCCCGTCGAAGTCCGCTGCTCCAGTTGCCGCGCCTGCGCCTGCCGCACCCGCGCCCGCCGCACCGGCAGCACCTGCCCCGGCAGCTCCCGCTGCACCTGCCGCCCCCGTTGTCCCGGTTGCCGTCGACGATCCCGCGGGTGCCCAGGCTTACGCCGCAAGCATCCTGCCCTCCTACGGTTGGGGCCCGGGCGAAATGTCGGCCTTGATCACCCTGTGGAACAAGGAATCGGACTGGCGCACCACGGCCGTCAACTCTTCGAGCGGCGCTTACGGCATTGGGCAGTCTTTGCCCGGCGACAAGATGGCTTCGGAGGGCGCCGATTGGCAGACCAACTACCAGACCCAGATCCGCTGGGGCCTGAACTACATCAAGGAACGGTACGGTTCGCCGTCCGCGGCGTGGGCATTCCACCTCGTCAACAACTGGTACTGAAACCGCTTTGCGTTGAGGTCCGTCCCTCCCGGGATGGACCTCAACGTGGTTAACGGGTATCCCCCGACTTCCACAGGTGCGTCACAGGTTCCGCCTAAAGCCTTCAAATTCGGACGCGCGAACCTTGATACATGACGCTCATCGAACCCACCACAGGAACCCATAAGGACCCCGCGGTGGTGCCGCCGGGCCTTCCCGACAACCGGACCATGACCAGTGTGCGGCGCGGCCCGGTAGACATCCGCAGTGCCGTACCCGTCCTCGATGTCACCATCCCGGTATTCAACGAGGAACGCGACCTCGAAGAATGCGTGCGCAGGCTCCACGGCCATTTGCGCGATTCCTTCCCGCATGGCTTCCGCATCACGGTGGCGGACAACGCCAGCACGGACAACACCCTGAAGATCGCCGAGCGCGTGGCCAGGGAATTGCCGGAGCTCGTGGTTGTCCACTTGGCGGAAAAGGGGCGAGGCAATGCCTTGCGCAAGGTGTGGCTCGCTTCGCCGTCGCCCGTCCTGGCCTACATGGACGTGGATCTTTCCACCGACCTCGCAGCTCTCGCGCCGCTCCTGGCGCCCCTGATTTCCGGCCACTCGGACCTCGCGATCGGCACGCGGCTGACGCGTAACTCGCGGGTTGTCCGCGGGCCGAAGCGCGAATTCATCTCGCGCAGCTACAACCTGATGCTGCACTCCTTCATGGGTGCCCGCTTCAGCGACGCGCAGTGCGGCTTCAAGGCGATCCGCGCCGATGTGGCCCAGCGGATCCTCCCGCACACCATGGACAACTCGTGGTTCTTCGACACCGAACTCCTGGTCCTCGCCGAACGGTGCGGGCTGCGCGTCCACGAAGTGCCGGTTGACTGGATCGACGATCCCAACTCGAGCGTCGACGTCGTGCGGACCGCCTTGGCGGACATCCGCGGCATGGTCCGGCTCACCCGGGACCTCGTGTCCGGGAGGATCCCGGTTCCGGAGCTCCGGGCGGCCCTCGCGCGCGGTCCGCTCCCGGCGTCGTCCCGCACCGCGGAACAAACTCCGCGGAGCAGCCTCTTCGGGCAATTGGTCCGCTTCGGCGCCATCGGTGCCGCCTCCACCCTCGCGTACGTCCTCATCTTCGTGCTCTTCCGCACTTTCCTTGACCCGCAGTTTGCCAACTTCCTGGCCCTGCTCATCACGGCGATCGCCAACACCGGTGCAAACCGGCGCTTCACGTTCGGCATCCAGGGCGGCAATCCGGTCCGCCACCACTTCGAGGGCCTGATCGTCTTCGGCATCGGCCTTGCGCTCACCTCCGGGGCACTCGCCTGGGTGCACAGTACGACGACGCCGGAACGCTGGGGCGAACTCCTCGCCGTCGTGGGGGCGAACCTCGTGGCGACCGCGGTACGGTTCCTCTTGTTCCGTTTGTGGGTCTTCCGGCTCCCGGCGAACGTCCCAGCGCAAGCGGGCAGCCCAGCGCAACCGGCCAGCCCAGCGCAACCGGCCAGCCCAGCGCAACCGAACGCAAACCAGCCCGCGATTACTGAAGAATCCACCACAGAAGCCAGCACGCTCACAGAAACGGCAGCATCATGACTTCCACGATCACTCCCGCAGGCACGGGTGCCGACGCAACCGGCCACGGCGTCGACACTGATGCCGCCCACGGCCGACGCTCCACGGGTTCCTCGAACCCCGGCGCTGGAAGTTCCCGCTGGACACGGATCGCGTTCGGCAAGCAACCCCGCTGGGTTCGCCCGTCGGCTGCCGGCCTCCTCGTAGCCACGGCCTTCCTGTACCTCTGGAACCTCGCTGCGACGGGGTATGGAAACTCCTTCTATGCCGCGGCCATCCAGGCTGGCACGAAGAGCTGGACGGCGCTCCTGTTCGGTTCGCTCGACGCCGGCAACGCCATCACCGTGGACAAGCCGCCCGCCGCTTTCTGGATTCCGGGCCTCGTGGGCCGGATCTTCGGCTTCTCGTCATTGAGCATGCTCATTCCCGAGGCACTCATGGGCGTGGCCGCCGTCGGGCTCCTTTACCTGACGATCAAGCGCGTGTCCGGATCGGCCGCGGGCCTGCTGGCCGGCGGCGCCTTGGCGCTGACTCCCGTTGCCGCCCTCATGTTCCGCTTCAACAACCCCGATGCGATGCTCACCCTGTGCTTGGTGCTCGCGGCGTACTTCACAACCCGTGCCATCGAGCGCGCGGGTTGGAAGTGGCTTGTTGCAGCCGGGGCGATTGTTGGTCTCGCGTTCCTGAGCAAGATGCTGCAGGGCTTCCTGATTGTGCCGGGCCTGGGCCTCGCCTACCTTTGGGCCGCGCCCACTACGCTGCGCCGGAGGTTGCTCCACTTGCTCGGAGCGCTGGGCGGCATCGTCGTCGTGGCAGGCAGCTACGTCGCGCTCTTCCAATTGACGCCGGCATCCGCACGGCCCTACATGGCGGGTTCCACCACCAACAGCTTCCTTGAACTCACGTTCGGCTACAACGGCTTGTCCCGCATCACGGGATCGGGCGAAGGCATGCCCGGTGGTGGCCGTGCAGGTGCCCCGGCGGGCGGTACGCTCGGCGACTTCAGCGGCGCCGGCTTTGCGGGAGGTGGCTTCGGCGGCGGCGGTGGCGGCTTCGGCGGCGGCAACTCGGGATTCGGCGGAAGCGCCGGACTCACCCGCATGTTCGGCACCAGCTTCGGTGGCGAAGTCTCGTGGCTGCTTCCTGCCGCACTGATCCTCCTCGTGGCCGGCTTGTGGTTCACACGCCGGGAACTGCGCACCTCGCGGACCCGGGCATCGCTCCTCCTGTGGGGCGGCTGGCTCCTGGTCACGGCCGGGATCTTCAGCTTCATGAGCGGAATAGTGCACCCCTACTACTCAGTAGCGCTCGCTCCGGCCATCGCGGCCCTGGTTGGCATGGGCGCCGTCGAGTTGTGGCGCGGCCGGTCATATTGGCCCGCCAGGATCGTCCTGGCCGTGGTGGTGCTCGGCAGTTCGCTCTGGTCGGCTGTGCTCCTTGGCCGCGACGCCTCGTGGCTTCCTTGGCTGCGCATCGTCGTCGTTGTCCTTGGGGTCATCGCCGCCGCGGCGATCTTGCTCCGGCTCGATTCCCTGCGCCCGGCAGGCCGCTTGCGTCCCGCGGCTGCCGCGGCAGTCGTCGTCGTATCCCTCCTGGCAGGGGGCCTCGGCACCGCGGCGTGGACGCTCGCGACGGCGGCTACCGCGCACTCCGGTTCCATCCCGACGTCGGGCCCCTCCGGTGCCGGCATGGGTGGTTTCGGTAACCGGGCCGGCGCTTTCGGCGGACGCGACTTCGGTTCCGACCGCGCAGACACGTCCGGAACGGCGACGCAGAACCAAGGCGGCCCCGGTGGCGGTTTCGGCGGCCCGGGCGAGGAAGGCGCCACCGACTCGGCACTGAATTCGCTGCTGCAATCCACCACCACGAAATGGTCGGCGATTGTCTCCGGCGCAACCCAGGCGGCCAGCCTCGAGCTCGCCACGAACACCAACGTCATCGCCCTGGGCGGCTGGAACGGCGGCGATCCCTACCCGACGCTCGCGGAATTCCAGGACATGGTTTCGAAGGGCCAGATCGGCTACTTCATCGAAGGCGGCGGAATGGGCGGCGGCATGGGCGGACGCGGCGGCAACTCCGAGGTAGCTTCCTGGGTCCAGGCCAACTTCCAAGCGCAGACAGTGGGGAACTCCACGGTCTACAAACTGACGAAGTAGCCCGCCATGTCCAGCTATTACTACTCCACGGACCTCGGGTCCAGGCAGGAACGGCACGCTCCGCCGTCGAACGCGGAGCGGCCGGAAGCGCCGAAGCCGGCCTGGGCAATCAGGACCTTCCCGCAGGCCCTGCGGCACAGCATTGAGCTGGCCCTGGTGCTCCTCGCCACGGCTGTCCTGTACTTGTGGAACCTCGGAGCGTCCGGCTGGGCCAACGCGTTCTATTCCGCCGCGGCCCAGGCCGGTTCGCAGAACTGGACCGCTTGGTTCTTCGGATCGTCCGACGCCGCCAACTCCATCACGGTGGACAAGCCGCCCGCGTCCTTGTGGATCATGGGCCTTTCCGTGCGGCTCTTCGGGCTGAACGCCTGGAGCATCCTGGTTCCCGAAGCCCTGATGGGCGTTGCCACGGCTTGGTTGCTCTACCTCGCGGTTCGCCGCGCGGCGGCCCCGGCCACGGGGGATCCGAGGCTCGCGCACCGGGCCGGACTGCTCGCTGCCATCGTCATGGCGATCACCCCGGTGGCCACCCTGATGTTCCGGTTCAACAACCCGGACGCGTTGCTGGTGCTGCTCATGACGGCCGCCGGCTACGCCACACTCCGCTCCATCCAGCAGGAGCGCTTGCGCTGGCTCCTGCTGGCCGGCGTGTTCCTGGGGTTCGGCTTCCTCACGAAGCAACTCCAAGTGCTCTTGGTGGTGCCGGGATTTGCCGCAGCGTACTTGTTGGCCGCGCCCGGTGGAATCGGCCGCCGGTTCCTTCGCCTGTTGGGGGCGGGCGCGGCCATGGTGGTTTCGGCTGGTTGGTGGCTCGCCGTGGTCGAGTTCGTTCCGGCGAACATGCGGCCGTACATCGGCGGTTCGCAAAACAATTCGATCCTGGAGCTCACGCTCGGCTACAACGGCTTGGGCCGGCTGAGCGGCGACGAGACAGGCAGCGTGGGCGGCGGAAACGGCTGGGGCGTTCCAGGCCTGTTCCGGATGTTCAACAGCGAATTCGGCGGGCAGATCGCCTGGCTGCTGCCGTCCGTGCTGATTCTCGGCGCAGGGTTGTTGTGGCTGGGGCGGTTCGCTCCGCGCACTGATTCCGTCCGTGCCTCCGTAGTTGTGTGGGGTTCCTGGGTGCTCGTGACGGGGCTGGTGTTCAGCTTCATGGCAGGCATCATCCACCCCTACTACGCGGTAGCGCTGGCTCCGGGGATCGCGGGGCTGGCCGGGCTAGGTGGCGTGCTTTTGTGGCAGCATCGGCGGCAGACAGTCGCCTCGGCGCTGCTCGCCATCGCCGTCGCGGCTGCCGGGTACACGGCCTTCGACCTCCTGGGCCAGTCCCCGTCGTTCGTTCCTTGGCTTCGTTGGACCGTCCTGCCCGGTTCCCTCGTGGCCGCCGTCGGGCTACTGCTCGCAGGACGCTTCGCCTCACGCTTCCTGACGCGTACGACGGCGGTACTCGCCCTCGCCGCGTCCCTCGCCGGTCCTTTGGCGTACTCGGTTGCCACCGCCTCGGTGGCGCACAGCGGGGCGATCGTGAGCGCCGGCCCATCGACCGGATTCGGTGGCTTCGGCCCGGGCGGTTTCAGTGGCCGGTTCGGACAGAATGGCCAGAACAACGTGCCGCAATCCCTTCAACGGCCGGGAGCCCAGGGCGGCTTTGGCGGGAACCGGCAGGGTGGCGGCATGGGTGGACTACTTGGGGCCACCACGCCGTCGTCGGACCTGGTGACCGCACTGAAAACCGAAGCGTCGAAGTACACGTGGGCTGCCGCCGTCGTCGGTTCCAACAACGCGGCGGGCTACCAATTGGCCACGGAACTGCCGGTCATGGCTGTCGGCGGGTTCAACGGAACCGATCCCTCCCCCACCCTTGCGCAATTCAAGGAGCTCGTGGCGCAAGGCAAGATCCACTACTTCATCGCTGCTGGAATGATGCAGGGCAGCAGCGGATCGGACGATCCTGCGCAGATCGCCCAATGGGTAGCGGCGAACTTCCAGGCGCAGACCATCGGAGGGACAACGGTCTACTCGCTCGCCGGGGGAAACTAGAACCGGAGTTCGATGACGCGGCGGCCCGAGCCGTCCAAAGTGGCTGTGGCGGTAACCGATGAGTAATCGGGGATCTGCCACAGCCCTTCGGCCGCGTCTCCGCCGTTTTCGCCGACCACCACGGTGGCCATGCCGGCAGCCCTGGCCGAAGCGATCCCGGCCGGCGCGTCTTCGAAGACAACAACTTCGGAAGGCTCTACGCCAAGCAGCGCGGCGGCCTTGAGGTAGCCTTCGGGATCCGGTTTGCCGCGGGTCACGGCTTCGGCCGTGACCGCCGTGGCCGGGAATTCGAGGCCCGCAGCGTGCATCCGCAAGCCGGCGAGGACCCGGTCGGCGGACGTGACCATCGCGACGGCGTCGGCCGGCAAGGACCGCAACAACTGCTCTGCTCCGGGCAGCGCAATGATGCCGTCCGTCCGGGTCCGCTCCATTTCGCCAAGTTCCTCGGTCAACGCGTCAACGTCCGCGTCGGCAGGGGCAAAGCGGCGCACCGTGTCCCGCGCCTGGACGCCGTGCGACGTCCGCAGGATCTCCTCGAAGTCCAAGCCGTACCGCCGCGAAAATTCGCCCCATACTTGTTCCACGATCGCGGTGGAGTCAACCAACGTGCCGTCCATGTCGAACAGGACAGCGCGAACGGTCAGGGTTTTCACGGTTTCAGTTGGCAGACTCATCTATCTATGGTGCCCGGACGGACCGTCCATTGCACAAATTTTACGGGCGGCCCGGCTTTTTCGGGCAGCTTTTGCGGGCAGCCCGGCTTTTACGGCGGAAGTCCTAGCCGTTGGGCCTGTGCGGGATGTACTGGACGGCCCATTTGTTGCCGTCAGGATCCGCGAAGTACACGAAGTGGCCCCAGTCCTGGACGTCGATGTCGCTGACGTCCACGCCGTTCGCCTTGAGCTGGTCGTGGGCCTCCTGGATGTTGGAAACCACCATCTGGAGGCTGGGAGCCGTGCCCGGAGGGGCGTCGTTGAGGCCTTCGCCGATGCAGATGGAGCAAGCCGAGCCGGGCGGAGTCAGTTGGACAAAGCGGATGCCGTCCATGGGCCGCTCGTCGTAGTCGGCATTGAAGCCGACTTTATTGACGTAGAAATCCTTGGCGCGGTCCACATCGGACACAGGGACAAACACAAGTTCAAGTTTCCAGTCCATGCGCCACAGGCTATCGGCGGAGCCGGCAAACCGGTAGGGGGTTAATCTTGGCAACGCGGGGTCACCTACGGCCCGTGTTGCTGCCTCAAAGTCAACTGGTCGTTGCAACAATGGGGTTTAGGCTGCGGTGGCGATGAGTTGGCGCATGCGTTGCTTTGGGGTCTCGAGGTTCAGTGTTGGGCGGGGCCGGTTGTTGAGTTTCTCGGCGATGGTCTCGAGGTCGTCGGCGGTGAAAACCGAGAGGTCTGTGCCTTTCTCGAACCAGTGGAGCAGCAGCCGGTTGGTGTTCTCGTTGGTTCCGCGCTGCCAGGGTGAGTGCGGGTCGCAGAAGTACACCCCCGCGTCCAATGCCATCTGGATGCGGGGGTACTGGACCATTTCGGAGCCGCGGTCCCAGGTCACGGTTTTGATCAGGTGATCCGGGAGCCGGCGCATCTGGGCGATCATCGCATCGGCGACTTCCTGGGCGGTGTGCCGGCCGGGCAGGTGCAGCAGGATCGTGTACCGGGTGCTGCGTTCGACCAGGGTGCCAACGGCGCTGCGGCCGTCCTTGCCCACGATGAGGTCGCCTTCCCAGTGCCCGGGCACGGCACGGTCAGCGGCCTCGGCGGGGCGTTCGGAGATCTTCGGAGCATCCTTGTAGTGCTGGCCTGCGTTTCCGCGGGGTCGCTCACCGCGGGGCGTTCGTTTGCTCCGGCTGGTGCTCAGGCACCGGTAAAGATCCTTGCGCAGCTCGCCCCGGCCCTGGACGTAGAGGCTCTGATAGATCGTTTCGTGGCTGATCTGCATGCTCTCATCGTGACCGAAGGTCTCCCTCAGAACCAAGGAGACCAGCTTCGGGGACCAGCCATCATCCATCGCGTCCTCGACGTACTTGACCAGCTCCGGGTTCTGAAGCCGGAACGCCTTGGGGCGCGGGGCGCGCTGATGGGTGAGTATCTGCGCCACATCGGCCTGATACGACCCGTCAGCTCCCCGGTTCCGACGGATTTCCCGCCACACCACCGACCGGTCCCGGCCGATTTCCCGGGCGATCGCCGCGACCCTGGCGCCCCCGCGGACCCGGATCATGATCACCGCCCGGTCCACCAGATTGAGCCGGTTCGACCCGGCCCGGACAGCCGGCACCGGGCCCGCCTCAACACCGCCGTCAACACCCCTACGCATCCGCATGCCGCCAGTCTTGCCCAACCACCGCTGCGTATTACTGCGCCACACCCCAATCCGGGCAGAGGCTTCCTTGACCGACACCCCCTGCCGCAGAAGAGAAAAGAACTCATCCTTCAGCGCATCGGGCGCCCGATAACCACTCGGCATGGCAACCTCCAAAACTCAGAATGTTGCAACGACCGTATGATTCTGCGATGCTCTCATCGTGACCGAAGGTCTCCCTCAGAACCAAGGAGACCAGCTTCGGGGACCAGCCATCATCCATCGCGTCCTCGACGTACTTGACCAGCTCCGGGTTCTGAAGCCGGAACGCCTTGGGGCGCCGGGCGCGCTGATGGGTGAGTATCTGCGCCACATCGGCCTGATACGACCCGTCAGCTCCCCGGTTCCGACGGATTTCCCGCCACACCACCGACCGGTCCCGGCCGATTTCCCGGGCGATCGCCGCGACCCTGGCGCCCCCGCGGACCCGGATCATGATCACCGCCCGGTCCACCAGATTGAGCCGGTTCGACCCGGCCCGGACAGCCGGCACCGGGCCCGCCTCAACACCGCCGTCAACACCCCTACGCATCCGCATGCCGCCAGTCTTGCCCAACCACCGCTGCGTATTACTGCGCCACACCCCAATCCGGGCAGAGGCTTCCTTGACCGACACCCCCTGCCGCAGAAGAGAAAAGAACTCATCCTTCAGCGCATCGGGCGCCCGATAACCACTCGGCATGGCAACCTCCAAAACTCAGAATGTTGCAACGACCGTATGATTCTGCGGCGGCAACATGGACCGTAGGTGACCCCGCGTTGCCGCAGGGCTACCCCGTCACCCCGTAGAGCCGGTCTCCCGCGTCGCCAAGGCCCGGGACGATGTAGGCCTTCTCGTTGAGCTTTTCGTCAATCGACGCGAGCACGATCTTCACGTTGGCATCGGACAGTTCGTCTTCGAGCTTGGCCAGGCCCTCAGGGGCAGCCAGTAGGCAAATGCACGTGACATCCGAGGCGCCGCGCTTGAAGAGGAATTTGATGGCTTCGCGCAAGGTTCCGCCGGTGGCGAGCATGGGGTCCAGGACGAAAACCTGGCGGCCCGTGAGGTCGTCCGGCAAGCGTTCGGCGTAGGTGATGATGTCCAGGGTTTCTTCGTCACGGGCCATGCCCAGGAACCCGACCTCGGCGGTGGGGACCAGCTTGGTCATGCCCTCGAGCATTCCCAGGCCTGCGCGCAGGATGGGGACCACCAGCGGCGTCGGCTTGGTGAAGGCCGTACCCACGGTCCTGGTGACGGGAGTTTCGATCTCCACGGGTTCGGTCCTGACCTCGCGGGTGGCCTCGTAGGCCAGGAGCGTGACGAGTTCCTCCGTCAGGCGCCGGAAGACCGGAGATGGGGTGTTCTTGTCCCGCAGTACAGTGAGCTTGTGAGCGACCAGCGGGTGGTCCACGACGAATGTGCGCATGGTTCCAAAACTATCATTGAGGCATGATCCCCACGGAGCCTTATCACGCGGAACACAGGGCCTGGATGGGCCTCGCCCTGGACGAGGCCCGGCGCGCACTGGACACCGAGGACGTGCCGATCGGCGCCGTCGTACTAGGGCCCGACGGCGGCGTGCTGGGTGCCGGAAGGAACGAACGGGAAGCGCACGGCGACCCCACCGCGCATGCCGAGATCGTCGCCATCCGCCAAGCAGCTGCCGCCCTGCAACGCCACGCGTTGGAGCTCGGCGAAGGCGGCGACGGTTGGCGCCTCGAGGACTGCACGCTCGTGGTGACGCTCGAGCCGTGCGCCATGTGCGCGGGAGCCATTGTCCTGGCCAGGATCCCGCGTGTTGTCTTCGGAGCATGGGACGAGAAAGCCGGAGCCGTGGGATCGGTGTTCGACATCCTCCGGGAACGCAGGCTCAACCACTGGGTAGAGGTCTACCCCGGCGTTCGGGAAGAGGAGTGCTCGGCGTTGCTGCGCGATTTCTTCGCCGCCCACCGCAAGTAGCGCCTGAGGGACCCAGGGCCCCTTGCAATCCGCGGGGCGTTCGGCGTCAGATGGTGTCAGGCGGCACACCCTAGGAGGACGCCATGACGGTTTCTTTCAACCACACCATCGTGTACGCAACGGATAAGCGCCGTTCCGCGGAGTTCCTGGCCAACGTGCTCGGACTGCCGGAACCGCAAGCCTTGTGGTCTTTCATGACGGTCTCGCTCGAGGACGGAGTGGCGCTCGATTTCGCCACGGCGAGCGGCCCGATCTCCCCGCAGCATTACGCCTTCCTGGTCACCGAGGACGAGTTCGATGGAATTTTCGCGCGCATCCAAAGGGACGGCATCCCTTATTGGGCGGACCCCGCCCGCTCACGGCCCCGGCAAATCAACCACAACGACGGCGGACGCGGCGTGTACTTCGACGATCCGGACGGGCATTTCCTCGAGGCGATCACCCGCCCCTATGGTTCGGGAGCGTCGTGAGTTCCCGGATGCGGGTCACGGCCACCGTCACCGGCCAGGTGCAGGGGGTGGGATTCCGATATTCAACCTTGCACGAGGCCCGGCGCCTGGGTTTGACGGGCGAGGCGTACAACCAGCTGGACGGCTCGGTGCAGGTGGTTGCCGAAGGCGATCGCGAGTCCCTTGAGGCGCTGGTGGAATGGTTGAAATCGCGGCACACCCCGGGCCGCGTGCAAGACGTTGAAGCGATGTTCACGCCGGCCACCGGGGAGTTCTCCGGGTTTGGAGTGGGCTGAGCCTACGAACCCGCCGCATCCAGCGCGTCGATGCGTTTTTGCCGCGACGCTGGCGAGTCCAGGCTGAAGGAACGGAAGTCGCCCAGGTCTTCCCGGATCCAGTCCTGTATGTCGGCGATCCTGGCTGTCACTGCGGCAGTGGGCTTCGCGAACGTCCACGCCGCGATCCTTTCCTTCGTGGGATCGTACTGCCACAAGCCGATGATCCGTCCGCGGTCCAGGATCGGGTGGTCCGAAAGGTCGGATTGCAACGCCACCGTCGTGTCCAGGACCTTCCGGCCGCGGTCCTCGTCGGAGAACATGTCCCCAGCGTTCCGCCGCAACAGCACCAGGGAATCAGTCCCGGCCAGGAGTTGGATTTGTTCCTCCCGCGGTGGCGTGAACGCGGAAAGGCGATCGACGTCGTCGGGCAGCATCCACAGCGCATCGCCCGACGCGGTTGCCACCTCGGCGGCACCGACGGCGGCCAGGGCCGCCTTGCTCTGCGCAACAGTGAACCCGGTGAACCATTGGCTTTGCTTGAGCGTCGCCCCGCCGGTCCAGCGCAGGTACCGCTCGATCAAGCGGGCGCGCGCGGCGTCGTCGTCGAGGGTGCTCTGCGGCAAGGACCAGGCCGTGTAGGCGTAGCGCTGCTGGTCGAGCCGTCCGTTGACGGGAACGCGGCGGATGCGGCCATCGGCTTGCAACAGGCCCAAGGCCGTGGGGAGGGTGGTGGCGGCGCCCTTTTTCTTGCCTTCCTCGCCGAGGGATCGGACGGATTCGCCCAGTTCATCCTTGAGCTGCTTGGGGTCCATGGGCTCGCTGGATTCCTTGAGCGTGTGCAGGACCTGCTCTTCGAGCAATGTGATCTCACCGCGTTCGACGCCCAGCCGAGCCAAAACCTTGAACGGCGCCACCGCGGCGTCCCGCCCGATCTGGAGGCCCCACGCGAAGTCGTCTTGGCCGAGGACGTAGGTGCAGCCGCGGGCTGTGGGAAGCTCGTGGATCCTGAGCCCGGCGACGTCTCTGTCAACTTGCCCGCGCCGAATCCCGGCCCGCGCGAACAGCGTCAAGTAGGGGTTGGCGCCGCCCACGGAACGGGCCCAGCCGGCATGGTCCAGGACGTCCTCGGAGCTTTTGCCGGAGAGCGATCCATCCAGGCCTTGCCGGTGCCACGACCAGGCGCGGAGCAGTTCCGGGGTCAACGTTTGGGTGGAAAGCACGGCAGGCGTCATGGCCCCATTCTCCACCCCAAGCCGCCCTTCGGCGCGAGCTACAGCGGAACGGCACACGCGTCGAGCACGATCGACGCCGCTGAGTCCCAGCCGGGGAGTCCATCGCGCGCGCTGAGGGCCGCAGTCCGCCATTTTTGACGTAACGCCGCATCGCGGAGCCAGCCGCCGAGTGCTTGCACGAGTGGTTCCGGGTCGTCGCCGATCACGATTGCCTTGCCCGCCCCCGAACCGCCGAGCGCCTCCACCGCCCCGGTTCGCTCCCGGACGAGCACCGGAACGGCGTGAGCGAGCGACTCAACCACCACCATCCCGAACGATTCGGACCGCGAAACCAACACGCTGAGGTCCGCCGCGCGCCACTGCTCCTCAAGCGCCGGACCGCTTAGTTCCCCGGTGACGGTAATGCGGTGCTCCAGTCCGGAACGTACGACGGCGGCCCTCACCTTCGCCGCGTAGGCCGGGTCGGCGTCGTCGCTGCCAACGAGGGCGGCGGTCCACGGCAAGGCACGAAGCCTTCCCAACGCCTCCACGAGCAACAGTTGTTCCTTGTTGGGCAAGAGCGCGGCGACGCAGACGATCCGCAACGGATCGGACCCGCGGGCTGCGGCTGCGTATTCGGTGCCGGGCCTGGCCACCACGACCTTGCCGCAGTCCTCTTCCGGATGCCGTTGTGCCAGGTCCGCGGCGGCGAAGGAACTCGTGCAGATTACCCCCGTGGCGGCCTTGAGTGCGTGCGATTCCAGTTCATGGTGTTCAGGCAGGCCCATGTGGGACAAGATCCATACGCGAACCGAGCACCGCGTCGCCGCGTCGATCTCGGCGGGGGCTCCCCACGCCACCAAACCGTCGGCAATTACTGTTGTGGCGCCGTCGAGCGCTTCGGCCAAGCGGCGGCGGTCCCCCGGCCGCCCGACCGGCCAGTCGCCGTCGACCGCTCGCATTTCCACCGAGGCACCCAAGGACGTGAGGCCGCGGGCGAGCTTGGCGTTGTAAGTGTTGCCGCCCGAACCGTGCCTGACGTTGCCGGGGACGATGAATCGGATGGCAACCATGCGGCTGCGCTAGCCGCCGAGTTGCAGGGAATAGCCGGCCCAGGCGTCCGGATTCTCGCGGAGGACCACGTCCAGGCCTGTGATCGCCTGGCCATCCGGGATGCTTCCGAGCTCGTGGGCGACGGCGTCCGCGATGTGTTTCGCGAGCGCCTCCGTGGTGCTCAGCTTGCCTTCGAAAGCGGGGTGCTCGTCAAGGTTCCGGTAGTTCAGCCCGCCAAGTACGCCCTCCAAGATCGTCCCCGCCGCCCCGATGTCCAGGACAATGGCGTCGTCGTTGAGCGCAGGGCGGCGAAACGTCACTTCGGCAACAAACGTTGCGCCGTGCAGTCCTTGGGCAGGACCGAATGATTCGCGCGGAAGGCTGTGCGCAACCATGAAATGGCGGCGGACGGTGAGGCTGAACAATCGAGTTACTCCTTGCTGTAGGTGACCAGGCGGCAGAGCTCGTCCCGTTCGCCGTTCGCCAACTCGTCGAACGCCTCCGGAAGGTCTTCGAATCGCGATTCACCGGTCAGGAAAGCATCGAACACCGGATCCCGCAAAAGGGACACAGCCAAATCCAGGCGTTCGCCCGTGGTCCGGCGGTGCCGGCGTGGACGGGCCACCACCCCCACTTGGCTGGCACGGATGGTGAGGCGCCGGGCGTGGAAGTCCTCGCCGAGCGGCAAGGAAACTGCCCGGTCCCCATACCAGGACATCTCGATGATCTCGCCCTCGTCGCCCGCCAGACGGAGGCTCTTGGCGAGTCCTTCATCCGTGGCCGAGCAGTGGAAGACGATATCGCAATCGCGGGCCGCGTCCTCGGGGAGGACGAAGTCCAGGCCCAGGGACTCGACGAACCCGCGCTTCCTGGGATTGGACTCGAGCAATTGTAGGCGCTCCAAGGGGAAGCGGCGCAGCAGCGCCGCCGTCATCCCGCCTACCAGGCCACCCCCGACGACGGCGATCCTGTCGCCGAGGCGGGGTCCGGCATCCCAGAGGGCGTTGAGGGCGATTTCCACGATGCCGGTGAGGACCGCGCGTCGGGCGGGAACGTCGTCCGGCACCCGGGTCAGGGCAGAAAGCGGCACCACGTAGCGGTCCTGGTGCGGGTGGAGGCAAAACACGGTCTGGCCGGCCCAGTCCTCCGGGCCCTCTTCAACCACGCCAACCGACAGGTACCCGAACTTCACCGGCGCCGGAAACTCACCCTCCTGGTGGGGCGCACGCATCTCCTTCGCGATCCGCGGAGGAACATGCGCCTCGTGGACCACGAGCTCCGTTCCCCTGCTGATGCCCGAATATAACGTCCGGACTACGGCTTCATGCTCCGCGGGCCGTGGAAGTTCCTCCTTGCGCAACTCGCCTTGGCACGGGCCTACCGTCCAGTAGGCCACGGCGGTGGATTGGCTGGTGGATGCGGGTCCGCCCGCGTTGCTTTGCGACTTCTTCGGGATAGTCATCCTGCTTAGGAATCTAGCGTGGCAACCGCGATTCCGGAAGTGCGCAACCGCCGTTTTGGGGAACCGGGCCTCACTCCGGTACCCTATTTCAGTTGGTGACGTGTCCGAGCGGCCGAAGGTGCAACACTCGAAATGTTGTTTGGTGTAACAGCCAACGTGGGTTCAAATCCCACCGTCACCGCCACTTGAAAGGCCCCTGGTTCCCTTTGTTTACAAGGGATCGGGGGCCTTTTGCTTGGCCGGAATCAGGGTTTTGGAGACATTTGCTTGAGACACTGCAAGGTTCAGGGCGTCCGAAACGCTTTCCAAGTCCCCGTCGAACAAGTCCGCATAGATGTCCGGGGTCATGGCTGCCGAGCTGTGACCGAGCATGATTCGCAGCACAGGTGCTCGCGGCGCCCCGGCCTTCGCGGCCGCAGGATAAGGCAAGGGTCCGGCTTGACCGGCATCTCCCCCGACTTTGGTCACTCACCGCCTTCGTGCCCACTGACCCGGTGAAAGTGGCGGCACTGCAAAGGCAGGGCCGGTTTCGCCCCGGCGCCGTGGCATGCCTGGGACTCTATTTCGCGACGATCAAGGCCTGCGGTGCGGCTTGTTTCATGCGAGTGGTCAGCCAGGCCAGTTGGGTTTTCGTTTCGCTTTCGCAGTGGCGCACCACGTCCAGGAGCTCGGCGTCGCGCAGTCCCTGCCCCGCCTGCTTCACGACGGCCCACGTGATGTCGACGAGGGAAGCGAGCAAGTACAGGTCTTGGAGATCCCGCAGCAGCCCCACCGCCCCGGAACGGGTCCCGGACAAGCCATCCGCGTGCAACCGCTCCGGCTCGCTTTCGTCACCGGCTTCGCCGTATCGATCCACCACCGGCGTCAGCGCTTTCACATGTTTGTCGCACTGATCGGCGAGCGAGCGGCAAAGGAAGAACACATCGGGTTCGGTGCCGTGCCCTTCGGCCACTTCGCGGTAGGAACGGGCGAGGGTGCTTTCGGACGTGTGGAGCAGTCCGAGATACACGGAAAGTTTCATTACCTCTCCTCGCTTTCCGCCGGGACGAACTCGGTGGCCTCGCCGGCCGCGCCACCGACCGTGGCAGGGACCCGCTCGCGTCGGACAGGTCGCGAGGCGGTGGTTGTGGGCGCAGGCGCCGGACCCGTCGTATCCGCTACTTTGGTGACGCGAACGGCAGCTGTCTTGAAGACCGGTTGCTTGGATACCGGATCCCATTCCGTCAGTGTCAGCTCGTTCGCTGCGCGTGGCCGTTCCTCGGGAGCATTGGCGGGGTCCGGGCTATCCCAGTACCCGTAGTGGAACGGGGCGAAGACGGTACCCGGACGAGTATTGGCGATGCGCACGGGCGCATACAGCTGCCCGCGGCGGGACTCGACCCGGACGACGTCGCCCTCCCCCAAACCAAGTGCCTCGGCGTCGCTTTCCGCCAGTTCCACCCACACATCCGGCGCGGCGGCATTCAGCGGGAGTGAACGCCCCGTTTTCGTGCGCGTGTGGAAGTGGTAGACCGTCCGGCCGGTCGTGTAATTGAAAGGGTACTCACTGTCCGGCGGCTCGTGAGCGCCCTGGTACGCCGCGGTCTTGAAGATGGCCCGGCCATTCGGCGCCATCGCACGGTACGCTTGCTCTCCGACCGTGGCCCCGGTGCTGAGGTCGTGCCCGTAGGTTTCGCTGTCGTCCCCGTGGGTCCGGAAGTTGCCGTCTGCGTAGAGGCGTGCCGTCCCGTCGGGGTGGTCATCATTGACCGGCCACTGAACGCCGCTTCCTCCCCGCAGGAGGTCGTAACTTAGGCCACTGTAATCGCACAGTTGGCCTTTGGTGCACTCACGCCAGGCATTGAATCCGTCCTCCGGTCCTTCCCAATCGAGGAGGGGACAGCCGGACCGGGTACGGAAATCCATCCGCCGGGAGTAGTCCAGGAAGATCCGCAGATCGCTGCGGGCCAATCCGGGCGGCTCGACGGCCTGCTCGGACAAATGGACCGTGCGATTGACGTTGGTGAACGTTCCGGTCTTCTCGCCCCAAGCGGCGGCCGGGAGGACGACGTCGGCATACTGGGCCGTCTCCGTCATGTACATGTCCTGCACCACGAGGAAAAGCTCAGGTTTCGCAAGAATTTCGCGGATGCGTGGCAGTTGCGGCATCGAAACGGCGGGGTTGGTGGCCGAGATCCACAAAAACTCGATGGAGCCTTGCTCGGCGTATCGGAAGATCTGGGCCGCGTGCGTGGGTGGCGCCCAGTGCGGGATCACCAGGCTATCCACGTCCCAGAGCTCGGCCAATTGCTTGATGTGGGCGGGGTTCTCCCAATTCCGGAAGCCTGGCAGATCGCCGTCGGCCCCGGCTTCGCGCGTATTTTGCGCGGTCGGCTGACCATTCATCTGCAGGATCCCACAGCCCGGGCGGCCGATCATGCCGCGGAGCAAGTGCAGGTTGTTGACCTGGCAAGATGATGCCGTTGCTTGGGCAGACTGGTAGAAGCCCTGAAGCACGGTGGACAGCACGCGCTTAGATGTGCCGAAAATCCTTGCGGCCTCAACGACGTCCGCGGCCTCCACACCGCATTCCGCGGCGACGGCTTCAGGCGTCCACGGCTCGATCTGCTCGGCCAAATCCTCGAAGCACACCGTGTGCTCGACGATGTAGTCCTCATCGATCCATCCGTTGCGGATCACTTCCCGGAGCAAACCATGCATCAACGCGAGGTTCGTTCCCGGCCGCACTGCCAAATGGACGTCGGCGTACCGCGCGACTTCCGTGGACCGGGGGTCGACACAAACCACCAGCGGCTTGTCCGGCCCCGAAATCCGGTCCAAAACGCGCGCCCACAACACCGTCTGCGTTTCCGCCATGTTGTGGCCGTACAGGAAGATCGCGTCACAATCGTCGATGTCCTCGTAGGTTCCAGGCTGCCCGTCCGAACCGAAGGATTCCTTCAACGCCGCTGCGGACGTGGCGGTGCAGAGCCGCGTGTTTCCGTCCATGTGCGGAGTGCCTAGCCCGGCTTTGCCGAGGATGCCCAACGCGTAGTATTCCTCAAGGAACAGCTGGCCGGATGTGTAGAAGCCGTGCGTCAGCGGACCTTTGGAAGCCAACAGCTCCTTGCTCCGGGAGACGACCCGCTCCATGGCGGTGTCCCAATCGCACGGCACGAGTTTTCCATCCTCACGGATGAGGGGACTCGTCAGCCTGTCCTTGTTGGCCGCCCCCTGCCAGGAGGCGAACAGACCTTTGGGACCCAGCCGGCCGTGGTTGACCAGGTCCACAGCACGGCCCCTGATCCCCACCATCTTTCCGTCCTTGACGGCGATGTCCACTCCGCAGCCGTTGCTGCACAGGACACAAGCCGACTGAACCCACTTCTCGACGTCCCCCTCCGAAAGCCCTTCCGCCAAGACCTGATCCACTCGAACCGGCCAACGCCCCCCTTGCGCGAACGGCGTCCGGGTGCCCCAAACTTCAGCAATCCGGTCAACCACAGTTTGGCCCCTTCCATCAAAACAACGTCTTGCAACTGTCGCCCGGCAATTTAGACAGTAACCTTACTATTTCGGGTAGTAAACCCTCACTAGGGTTCCCGCCAGTCGTTGCCGGTGAGGTGCGAGCCGGCTTGAGGCCCCATCTGGAGCATCCCGCCGTCGACCACCCAGGAGGCACCGGTAACGTAGCTCGACGCCGGCGAAGCCAGGAAAGCGATCACGGCCGCGACCTCGCGCGCATCACCGGGGCGGCCCAAGGGAACACCCGGTCGGTCGATCGACGTCGGGTCCTTGTCCTCATTGCCCGTCATGGGGGTCGCAATCTCGCCGGGCGCCACGGTGTTGGCAGTGATTCCGAAATTGCCAAGCTCAAGGGCCATGGTCTTGATGAGGCCGCCGAGGGCGTGCTTGGAGGCATCGTAGGCCGACGAGCCAACGCGGGGTTGGTGCTCATGCACGCTGCTCACGGCAATGATGCGGCCACCGCGGCCGGCTCCCACCATGTGGCGGGCAGCGGCCTGCATGCACAGAAACGCTCCGTTCAAGTTCGTGTCGAGCGTCGACATCCATGTCGCATAGTCGAGGTCGAGGAATTTGGTGCCATCACCGGTCCCCGCATTGTTGACGAATACATCCACCCCGCCAAGTTCGGCGATGAGGTGCTCCATGGCGTCACCGGCGCGGGGAACGTCGGTGGTGTCGAGGTGCGCGACGATAGCCTTGCGGTCCAGGCTCCGGACCTCCTTCGCGGTACCTTCCGCGCCTGCCTGATCCGTGTGCCACGTGATCCCGACGTCCATACCGGCCCGTGCCAAGGCGACGGCCGTCGCACGGCCGATGCCCGAATCGGAACCGGTGACGATCGCCGTCGTCGGAAGAAAATCGCTTGCCGGGGAGAAATCCATACTGTTCAACCTTCCTATGCTGTCCGGCGCGGGATGAGCGGCGGAGATGCCTCCCAGCCCTCACCCGCGCCCATTCCGTCAAGCACTTTTGCCAGTGCTTCAAGCGAAGTCCATCGCGGCGTCCAGCCGAGGATTTCCCGCGCCCTGGTGGTGTCCATGATCGGCGCCCCTGCCGCCATGTCGATCCAGCCGCCGTCGGTCGCCTGCATCCGCAGGCGCCAACTCCAGTCCACGACCGCCCGCAACACCGGCAAAGGAATCGGCATGAGCCGCTTGGCGTGGAGCGCCCAGGCCAGGGTGTTCGGCTCAAGGACGGGTTCGGCTGCGATGTTGAACGCGCCTTCAGCCCGCCGTTCGACCGCCCGCCAGTAAGCGTCGGCGACGTCGGCGGAGTGGACCGCTTGGAAAACGAGTTCCTTCGGGATCGGCAGGATCGGAAGCCATGGCTTCCGGGGGACGAGCCGGGCGATGACCCCGCCCAGGAAATAGCGCCCGATCTCGCTGCCGGCCTCGGAACTGAACGTCAGGGCCGGGCGCAATCGGGTCACCGCTATTTCAGGGTTCTCCTTCGCGAACACGTCGAGCAGCCGCTCCTGGGCGGCCTTGTCAACGCTGTAATGGGATCCCTTGACGCCGTTCGCCGGCCAGTCTTCCGTCATGCGCCGATCCTTGGGCGCGGGCGAGTAGGCGCCCACGGACGACGCGCACACGACCTGCTTGACCCCCGCCGCCCGCGCAGCGGAAAGGACATGTCCGGTCCCGGAGACGTTGGTCTGGCGCAAAAGCGCGCGGTCGCGGTTCGGCTGGATGAGCCATGCGAGGTGCACCACGGCATCAGCTCCGGCGAAGGCGCGCTCCAACTGCGGCTGCTGCGACGGCTCGCCGACGTCGACGCTGTTCCACTCGACATCTGAATACGGGGCGGCACCAACATCCGGCCGCCGTCGAGCGATGCCTACCAGCTCAAGATCCGCCCCTTGCTCAGTCCGGGCGGCCTGGAGCCGTTTCAACACCGCAGTACCCACGTTCCCGGTCGCCCCGGTAATGGCAACGCGCATGGAGTCCTCCTCGGGTCGTCAAACACCAATCGTTGATTTCACGGGGCGAGGACCACCTTGACGCAGCCGTCCTCTTTCTTCTGGAACTTCTCGTACAGGCCGGGCGCGTCGTCGAGGGAGCCCCTCTGGGTGACCAGATGCATGACGCCCAGCGGATCCGCGTCGTCCTCCACCAGGGGCAGCAGCTGATCGGTCCACCGGCGTACATTGCATTGCCCCATGCGCAACTGGATTTGCTTGTCGAACATGGTCAGGAGCGGCATGGGATCCGCCTGGCCGCCGTAAACGCCGCTCAGCGATACGGTCCCACCGCGACGGACGAGTTCGACGGCGGTGCGGAGCGCGGCCAAGCGGTCGACGCCGGCCGTCTCGATGGCCGCCTGCGCCACCTTGTCCGGGAGCAAGGACACGACCTTGTGGAGGGCGGACGCCACAGGCGAGCCGTGGGCTTCCATCCCGACTGCGTCCACTACGGCGTCCGGTCCCCGGCCCAGGGTTTCATCAAGGATCCGAGCAACGACTTCATCCGTATAGTCCAGGGTTTCGACTCCGTGGGCTTCGGCCATCGCGCGCCGCTCCGGGACGGGATCCACGCCAATCACCCTGAAGCCTCGATGCAGGCCGATCCTGGAAGCGAATTGGCCTACCGGCCCCAGGCCCAGTACGGCGAGAGTGCCGCCGTCGGGCACATCCGCGTACTCAACCGCCTGCCATGCCGTCGGCAGGATGTCCGAAAGGAACAGATAGCGCTCATCAGGATGGCCCGAGGCGACCTTGATCGGCCCATAGTCGGCGAAAGGCACCCGCAAATACTCGGCTTGGGCGCCCGGAACGGATCCGTAGAGTTCGGAATAGCCGAAAAGCGCTGCGCCGGAACCCTTCTCCTTGACCTGTGTGGTTTCACATTGGGATTGCAGCCCTTGGTTGCACATGAAACAGCGGCCACAGGAGATATTGAAAGGAACCACGACGCGGTCGCCTTTGTTGAGCCGGTGCACAGAGGAACCGACTTCTTCAACGATGCCCATCGGCTCGTGGCCGATCACGTCGTCCTTGTGCATGTAAGGTCCGAGCACCTCGTAAAGGTGCAGGTCGGAACCGCAAATGGCGGAGGACGTGATCCGGACAATCACATCCGTTGGTTCCTCGATAGTCGGATCCGGAACGTCAATGACGCTCAACGAGCGCCAGCCTTGCCATGTCACTGCTTTCACAATCGCACTCCCTCATCGGAAGCCGGCTCGTCCCGCGCTGCAGGAGACCTTCCCAGCGAACCAGACTCAGGACGGAGGCACAAGGGCGGGCCATTGCGGGCCTGGTGCCGCAGACCCCAGGTGTAGGCATCCGAAGTGGTTTCGAGTTGTTGGTCGAGCCCTGCGAGGAGGATGGTGATTCCCGGCTCGAGTTCCTCCTCGCCGGCATACTCCAAAAAGCTCGGGGGCAAGACGACGCACACCGGTACCGTGGCGGCGCGGCCTTGACCCTTGGGCCCGTGCGTGGATCATCCTGGAGGCCAAGGTCTCGGTCGGCTGCATCCATACCTCAGCTCCTCAGCGGTCAGAGCAGGGCATTTAATCCCCGGGACCTCGGTTCGACCCACCCGTGTGCGCACCGGCCAAGGTCAAAGTCACATCATTTCCTGAGCGGGGACGTTGCGGTGTCCCGTGCGGCGTTCGCTGACCTGAGCTCCCCCTCGAGGCGCCGGTTGTCGGCCTCCAGGACCAGGACAATCCGGATGCCGGCCAGGTTCAGCCCCAGGTCCAGCAGCTCACCGATCCGACGCAAGGTCACGAGATCATCCTCGCTGTACTGACGGGTCCCACCCAAGGTCCTGCCCGGTTCCAGCAAACCCTTGCGCTCATAGAGCCGGAGGTTCTGCTGCCCCATGCCCACCAGCTCGGCGGCGACCGAAATCGCATACACACCCCTCCCGGGGTCCCCGGCCTGGCCCATCGGAACCTCCAATTCCACGAAAACCACTCTTGCAGTCATACATACCCGGTGCTATAAAAAATATACATCAGCCGATATAGATCGGCTGGTTTTACAAGGAAAATACTGCGATCTGCAAGGAGTGACAGACCATGCTGATGCGAACGGACCCGTTCCGCGAATTCGACCGACTGGCCCAGCAGGTACTCGGCACGACCGCCAGGCCGGCGGCAATGCCCATGGATGCCTGGCAGGAAGGCGAGGACTTCGTGGTCGCCTTCGACCTTCCCGGAGTCACCGCCGACTCGGTGGACATCGACGTCGAACGCAATGTGCTGACCGTCAAAGCCGAACGCCCGGACCCCACCGGCGAAGACACGGAACTGATCGCCTCCGAACGGCCCCGCGGCGTCTTCAGCCGCCAGCTCATCCTCGGCGACGCACTTGATACCGACGGCGTCAAAGCAAGCTACGAAGCCGGAGTCCTGACCCTGCGGATCCCCGTGGCCGAGAAAGCCAAACCGCGCCGCATCGAAATCGAAACCGCCGGGACACAGCGCCAGGAGATCAGCGCCTGACCGCGGGCGCAGCCACCCCGACCGGGAGCACCGGCACCGCAACGCCGCATCCCGTCCAAAGGGCGATAGGGTTCGCAGACACCTCACAGCCCGGGACGCTGATGAACGCGTGTGGCCCCCGAGGGTGGCTCCGGCAACGATGGTCCCCGGCTGAACTAACCGGGGACCATCCCCGTCCCCCTGCTTGAATACCCCTACGGCCGACCGATGAAAAACAACGACCCGGATCCTTACGACATCCTGCACCTCGCCCCGACCGCCACCGCACGCGAGGTCGCCCGCGCGTACCGCGCACTCATGCGCGGTGCGCACCCCGACACCCGACCGGCCCGCGAACACCACGCCGGCCCCGGCCCGACTGCCCCGACGTCGCACGAAGAACCGAAGATGCAGGACGAACTGCAGGAGCTCCGGGACATCATGACCGCCTACGCCATCCTCGGGAACCCGGAAAAACGCTCAGCCTACGACCGGGAACACCCACGGTCCACGGCCAACCCGAAGCCGCAGCGGCCGGACAGCGCCGCTGTGCCCCCGGACAGTGCCGCTGTGCGGGCGGACGGCGTGACCGGGCGGACACCAGGGGCGTTGCTTCCCGCCGCGTCGCTGCTGATCGGACCGGTCACCTGGAAGCCTCCCGGCGGACGGTCCCCGGACATGCCGGCCCGGCCAGCTCCGTTTCCCCAGGCGGCTATACCCTGATCCTGCGGATCAGGCCCTGAAAGCCGAAGACGACGCAACCACAAAGGACCCCCCATGAGCGCCTGGCGCCCCTACGACAACCAATTGATACCCGCCTTCTATGAACGCTTCGAAAAGCGGTGGGGCAAAGGAACAGCCCCGTTCCTGGACCCCGAAACCCACGAACAACCCATGCCCCGGGCCCAATGGATCAACCCGGACACCGGTGCCGCGGTCGCGGTCGTGCCCATCTGGACCGAGGACCCCCAACACCGCTCCTTCGGGGTGTTCTACCTACCCCCGGCCGGTGACATCTGGATCCTGCGCCCCGGGTACACCAACTACATCGAAACCGACCCCAGGAACACCGAGCAAACCACCCTGCGCAACGACGCCTTCAGGAAAGCCGTCGCACATGCCAAGGAATTCATCTACGGAACCCAGCCCTGAAAACCGCGTCCCGGACCAGACAGACCACCCCGCAGGCCCGGCAGCACCCGCCCCTTCGGATCCGCCACGGATCCGACCCCGCTTCCGCCGTCCGGGACCCGAAACGCAATACCCGGACCCATGACCAATCACCTGGACTACCCGATGACCGATCCACAAATCAACCAGTTCCTCCAGGACTGCATCATCGACGATGACGCATCCGATACAGGGATCACCCCGGACGCGTTCTACGGACTCTACGTCAGCTGGTGCGCGCTGAACCTAAAAGTCCCTCTCCCCGACCCCGCCTTCCGAACTGCCCTGCGCCTCGCGGGCCTTCGCATGGAAAAGAACGGGAAGAACAAAAAGAGCGCCTTCCACGGCCTGCGCATGACAGGACCGGCAGCGGTGGACTACATCCTCAACAGCAATCCCTAAAACACGACCAACCGGGTCCGACGCCGCGCACCTTCGCCCCGGCAGAAGCACTACGGCCCGGGTGCACGTCCCGGCACCGATAGCCCGGCGAACAGTGGCTCCGCGGGCTTCAGGGCCCGCAAGCACTCCTCGAGCCGCTACGTGGCTCGTGGTGATTCGTTCACCGAAGGCGTCGGACTTGAGTGTTTGGCCAAGGTCAGCCACAGGGTGACCATGCCGAAAAGGCGGCGGCCTGCGTCGTCGAGTTGCACCGACTGGGCGATGGCCGAGGAAGGGGCCTCGACCCCGGTCGCCAAGGCCATGGCAACCCGGGACGCGGACACGACCGCCAGGACAGGAATCCGGCCCGCTGCGGCCGTCACCGTGCCTACGGTGTGCGGCCCGGCGCCAAGCCCGTAGGCAAGGACCAGGACCGGGACCGAGACCACAGAGAACGCCATCGTCATCGCCGCGAAGACCAGCCAGCCCAGATGCCCGACCCAGGTGATGGCGCCCACCACGACAACCAGGCCCAACGCGAGCAGCAGCCGCCGCGGGGCCAGCGCCGGGAGATACGCGATCACGGCGGACGCGCCGGCGGAACCGCTGATCGCGATCGTCAACACGAAATCAACAAACAGCTCCCGATCGGCAAGAAGGACCATCCGTCCCCGAAGGCTTCCCGTACCGCCGCCGGGGCGCCGCCCTGCGAGGAGCGGTTCACCAGCTGCCGGTAGTTCAGGATCACGAGGGCGATGATCGCCACGACGACAACCATCGTGGGCACCAGCAAAGACAGCTCGCCGTCCAGGGCACGCATTGCCGCCTCGATCGCATACGCGACCGAAGACACCGGATCGGCCATGACCGCGAACGCGAGAAGCAGAACTGGCCGTGAATGCGGCACACCCGCGGCCCGTTCGGCCCCGGCCGCGGCACGCATCACCGCACGCGCCAAAGCAACAGAGCGTCGGCTCCCTGGCCCAGGGTTTGCGACACGCCCGGAGCCGACTGATCAACCGGGCAGCGAACTTGGTATCGAGGGCCGGAGCGGGTCCTTCCCAGCCCCGGCTCTCGTGACGAAGACGGTCCGCTTTCGTTCAGAGGAGGCCCTGGGCTGGGGTCCCGGCGTCGATCGGCGTCATGGTGGTCACAGTGGTGGGGATTTCGATCAGGGGTCCCACGGCCGCGTCCAGTGCGGCGACGGCCGGGCCTTTGGCATGGGCGTCGAGGAGATCCGGGGTGGTCCATTTTTCGATCATCGTGATCGTTCCGTCGGCGGCATCGTGGATGGCGTACAGGAGGCAGCCTTCTTCTTCGTGGACTGCGGGAATGCTGGATTGCAGGGCTTGGGTGAGCAGTTCTTTCTTACCTTGGGCGGGGTGGAAAACTGCAGTGACGACGACGGTCATGGGTGGTGCCTTTCTATTGTGGTGTGTCCGCCGCGGCTTATGTTGCTGCGGCGTTTTGGCTGATCGGTGCGCTGCTCGATCGGCGGACGAATTCCGCGTCGACCTGGATGATCCGCGGCTGGTCCGAAATGGCGCCTTTTGCGCGTCCGACGGCGAGGTCGACGGAATGGACGGCAAGCATGTCGATGGGTTGGCGGATGACGGTCAGAGGCGGAGTGACCAGTTCTGTCCACGGGTTGTCGTCGAAGACGACCAGGCTCAATTCGCGTGGCACCGCGATATCGGACTGTTTGATCCGGCGGAGCGCGGAACGCACCTGAGCGGTGTTGCCGACGATGATGGCCGTGGGCGGTTCGTCGAGCCCGAGGAGTGCCCCGACGGCGTCGCTTCCGGCGTCACCGCGGAAGGGGATGTGATGGACGAGTTCCTCGTCGACGGGCAGACCGGCAGTTTCCATGGCCCGCCGGAAGCCAGCCACCCGGACGCGGCCGGTGGAAGTGTCGGATGGACCCGAGATGAAGCCGATCCTGACGTGCCCGAGTCCGATGAGGTGGTTGGTCGCGGTTTCCGCCGAGACGTCGTTCCGGATCGTGACCACGTCAAACTCTGAAAGTTCCGAAATTTCGCGGTCTACAAAGACGACGTTGATGCCCAGCTCCGCTAGTCGTCTCCATTTCTCGACGTTGCCTCCGGCAGGGGTGGCGATGACCGAGCCGACGGAGCGCTCGATGAGGGTGTCGATGGACTCTGCTTCCAGGTGCGGGTCTTCCTGCGTGGTGAGCAACACGACATGGACCCCGCGTGTCCGGGCTTCCCACACGACCCTGTCGGCAAGTCTGGCGAAGAAGGGGTTGGTCAGGTCGGCCAGCATCAGGCCGATGGCCGAGCCCGTTTTCTGCTGAAGCTCCCGGGCCGCTGCCCTGGGACGGTAGTCGAGCCGGTCAATGACCTCCACGACTTTGGCCCGTGTCGCGGGCGCTACCGGCCCGGTTCCTTCATTGAGAACGCGTGAGACTACGGCGACCGATACGCCCGCCTCTCGTGAGACGTCACGGATTGTCGGTGGCTTCTTCAACCGTCTCCTCCTTTTCTTCCGCTGGGCGGAAAGTCCAGTTAATCATCGGGCGTGATTGACGTCACGGCTTTCCTGCTGGTACAAAAGTGTAACCGTTACCACTTCAGATTGCGAGTGACGCGGAAGTCGGGTTGGAAGCGCCCGCTCCCCCCCAGCCTCAGCCTCAAACAGGAAGTCCATCGTGAACCTTCATTCCCTCCTTGAACAGCGTGAAAACGAAGGCCGCCCGATCAGGGTGGGTCTCATTGGTGCCGGTCGTTTCGGCACCATGTACCTTTCCCAGGCCCGGAACATCCCCGGCGTGCACATCGTCGCGATCGCAGACATCAACCTCAAACGGGCGCAGGGCGCGCTTGAACTCGTGGGCTGGCCTGCGGACGCCGTGGCACCGACCATCGAAGACGCTCTGGGCCGCCGTACCACCACCGTGGTGTCCGACGCTTCGGAATTGTTCACCTCCGACATCGACGTGATCGTCGAAGCCACCGGCAACCCGATTGTGGGCATCGATCACGCGTTGCGTGCCATCGGCTCGGGCAAGCACATCATCATGGTCACGGTCGAGGCCGACGCTCTGGCGGGTCCGGCGTTGGCACGACGCGCCGAGCAGGCCGGCGTTGTGTACTCGATGGCCTACGGTGACCAGCCTGCACTGATCATGGAACTGGTTGATTGGGCCCGGACGTCCGGTTTCGACGTCGTCTGCGCCGGCAAGGGCGCAAAGTACCTCTCGCACTACCACGAGATGAACCCGGACAACGTGTGGGAGAACTGGGAGTTCTCGAAGGAGCTCACCGATTCGGGCCAGTTGAACCCCTACATGCACACTTCCTTCCGTGACGGCACCAAGGCCGCCATCGAAATGGCGGCCGTTGCCAACGCCGCAGGGCTCGTCCCCTCCGACAGCGGCCTGACCTTCACCCCCGGCAACATCGAGGAAATCGCCACGATCTGCCGTCCTTCCGAAGTCGGCGGTGTCCTCGCACGCGAAGGCTCCGTCGATGTCATGTCCAGCGTCACCCGCGCCGGTGACTGGATCCCGTTCAACACCCAGGAAGGCGTGTTCGTCGTAATCAAGGCCACCAACGACTACGTGTCCGGATGCTTCACCGAGTACCCATGGCACCCGGACCCGACCGGCCGGTACGCTGCCCTCTACCGCCCGTACCACTACGTCGGACTCGAGCTGAACATCTCGATCGCCAACGCGGTCCTGCGCGGTGTCGCCACGGGCTCCCCCAAGGGCTTCTTCGGCGATGTCGTCGCGACCGCCAAGAAGGACCTCGCCCCGGGAGAATTCCTCGACGGCGAAGGCGGCTACACGGTCTGGGGCAAACTCGTCTCGGCCGAAACCTCCGTGCACGAGGGACTGCTGCCGGTGGCGCTGGCCCATCACGTCGAACTCAAGAACCCCGTGGCCAAGGGCAGCAGCGTGAAATGGGAGGACATCGTCATTGACGAGTCCCTCGCCACTGCGCTGGAGCTGCGCCGCGAAACCGAAGCCCTGATCCGCGCCACAGTCTGACCCCCTGGTGTCGGGGCCGGCAGGCCGGCCCCGACACCCCACTCTCCTTCCGGTCCATCCGACCGGCCTTCCAAAGATGAAAGGAAACTCAATGTCTAAGAGAGTCGCCTGGTGTGCCGCGCTTGCCTCCGCTGCCGCCGTTGCCCTGAGCGCTTGTTCCGGAGGAGCCTCCGCCTCCGGAACCAACACGGTCGAGGTCAAGCTGTCGATTCCCGATCCGATCGGTTCATCGGTGGGCATGGCCGCCCAACACTTCGCCGATGTCGTGAAGAGCAAATCCAACGGCGCCGTGAAGGTTACCGTCATCCCCAACGGCACGAGCTTTGGCGGGGACCAGAACGCGGCCGTGACCCGGGTGCAGAGCGGCTCCCTTGACGCCGTCATCCTCTCCACCTCGGTCTATGCCGCCACCGATAAGAAGATGAACGCGGTGAGCCTGCCCTATCTGTTCTCGTCCGTGGACCAGGAGGTCAAGTACCTGGACGGCGCACCGGGCAAGGAACTGCTTGCCGATCTCGGCCAGAACGGCACCAAGGGCCTCGCCATGCTCTCGCGCACCTCCCGTGAGGTGACCAACTCGGTCCGGCCGATCCAGACGCCGGAGGACCTCAAAGGGCTGAAGATCCGCGTCCCCGGCAACCCGCTGTGGACCAAGTTCTTCAGCGCGGTGGGAGCCAGCCCGACGCCGCTGGCATTCTCCGAGGTCTACACGGCGCTTCAGACCGGCGCGATTAACGGCCAGGAAAACCCGGTCGAGGTTCCCGCCACCAACAAGTTCTCCGAGGTACAGAAGTACATGTCGATGACAAACCACATGTCGGACGCGTTCGTGCTCGCCCTCAGTGACAAGAAGTGGAAGAGCCTGGACTCCGGAGCCCAGCAGGCTCTGCAGAGCGCCGCGGAGGACACGGCGTCCTTCAAGACGAAAAACGACGCAGACCTGGCCGACAAGCAGGTCAAGGACCTTCAGTCCCAGGGTGTGAAGGTCAACGATCTGAGCGCCGACGGATTGACCCAGTTCAAGAAGGTCGCGCGGTCGTTGTACCCGGACTTCGCCGACACGGTCGGCGGAGCGGACTTCCTGAAGAAGACCGTCGATTTCGTCGACGGCCAGTAAAAGAACCGGGCCCACCAAGATGCAGATGAACACAGTGGTTGACGAGGGCACGGGCGTCCTCAGGTCCACCGAGAAGGCCCACGATGGCGACGGAAGGCCCTGGAGCGGGGCCGGCTGGCTCGACAAGACGTTCGAGGCAATCGTTGGCGCCGCAATCGTCGTTGAGTTCTTCGTCGTGCTCTTCAACGTGCTGTTCCGGCTGATCACCGGAAATTCGCTCACCTGGACCCAGGAGGTGTCCGAGTTCGCACTGTATGTTGCCGCGTTCATGGGCGGCGCGATCGCCTATGCACGCGGCGCGCACATGTCGATCCAGATTCTCGCGGACCGGCTTCCGGTCTCCTGGCGGGCGTACCAGCGCACGTTCGTCGACTGGCTCGTGTGCGGCATCGCCCTGGGCATGTTCATGCTCTTCGTTCCCGTGCTCATCCAGCGGTCCCACGAGAGCACTCCGATCCTGAACGTTCCAGCGTCGCTTTTGTCGCTGCCGTTCGCGGTCGGGCTGGCCATGACGGCCTGGTTCGCCCTGGTCAGGATCGCCCGGCAGCCGCTCCGCGTAGCAGCAGCCGGCCTCCTGCCGGCCGCGGCGCTGCTGGGGGCCGTCTACGGGCTGCAGCAAACCATGCTGACCGTAACCTCGGACGTGCTGCTGATTGCCGTGCTGGTCTTCCTTTTCGCGGTGCTCTTCCTCGGGGTGCCTGTCGCCTTCGTGCTCATGCTGGGCTCCGCGGTCTACATCCTGTGGGGCGGGCTTTCGGACCTGTCGGCAGTGCCGGTCGGGATGCAGTCGGGGGCGAACTCGTTCCTGTTGCTCGCGATCCCGTTCTTTATCCTGGTGGGAGCCTTGATGGGCCGGGCCGGGCTGACCGCGCCCTTGGCCAAGCTCGTCGACGTCGCGCTGGGCCGGATCAGGGGCGGTGCGCTCATGTCCGTCGTGGTCACCATGTACGTGTTCTCCGGGATCTCCGGATCCAAGGTGGCGGACGTTGCAGCCGTTGGAACGACCATGCGGGACATGCTCGAAGAGCGCAAGATCCCGCGCGGCGAAGTCGTTGCCGTGCTCTCCGCGGCCGCGATTATGGGTGAGACGGTACCTCCGAGCATTGTCTTGCTCGTCCTTGGATCGATCACGTCCCTGTCGACAACCACCCTCTTCATGGCCGGTCTCATCCCCGCCGCCGTGCTCGGCGTGTGCGTGATGGTCCTTGTCTTCTTCCGGTCCCGCGGTACGGCCCCCGCGGCCCGGACCTCTCTGGCCCAGACGGGCCGCTCGGTCACCTCGGCAGTGCCGACGCTGATTCTCCCGGTCGGTCTGGTCGCGGGGATCGTCACCGGGGTCGCCACCCCTACCGAGGTCTCCGCGCTGGCGGTCGCCTACGCGTTCATCCTCGCCTGCTTCTCCCGCTCCGGGAAGCTGGCGCTGTCATGGCAGTCCCTGCGAGAGACAGTCACCACCGCGGGCATGGTACTGTTCATCATCGCCGCCGCCGCGCCCTTCGCCCAGACCCTGGCCTCCGCGGGTGTTTCCGCCGCGATCGCCGATGCGATGTCCGGGCTGTCGGGTTCAACGTTCCTGTTCATGCTCGTCAGCATCGTGATCCTGGTCATCATGGGACAGCTGCTCGAAGGAATGCCCGCGGTGCTGATCTTCGCCCCGCTCCTGCTCCCGATCGCTGTCCAGTTCGGCATCAACCCCGTGCAATACGCGATGGTTCTGGTGATGGCCATGGGCATCGGTTCTTTTGCCCCGCCGGCTGGAATCGGCTTCTATGTCGCCGCAGCGACGGGACGCGAAAGCGTCGAACGCAGCACAAGGCATTTCCTCCCCTATCTCTGCATTCTCTTCGCCGGCGTGCTCCTGCTCGCCCTCTTCCCCTGGTTCAGCACGGTGCTTCCATCCATGATGGGGCTCCACGTCGACTGAAACAGGAAAAGTTACGCCTGGCCCACACCCTGCCCAACAAAAACACCCCAAACGAACTACCTTGCAATGACGAAAGGAACCACCATGACGAAACGAGTTGGCTGGCTTGCAGCCCTCGCCACCGCCTCAGTCGCCGCCCTCGCCCTGAGCGCCTGCTCGGCAACCCCGGATGCCAGCCCCTCCTCGTCCACGGGCGATCTGGCCTCGCTGGTCCAGGCAGACCAGAAAACGGACGTCACCGCTCTCCAGCAGTCCCTCGGAACGCCGGCCGCGAAGTCCGGGGTGAAGCTGTGCTACGTCACCCGCACCCTCGCCAACGAGTTCTGGGGCTACGAACGTGACGGTTTCGAAGCCGAGGCGAAGAAACTCGGCGTGCAGTTCCAGACGTACGCCGTGAACGACGAATCCTCGATCACCGAGCAGCTGGACAAAGCCCAGAGCGCCTTGAACCAGGGCTGCTCGGCGATCCTCGCCTCCCCGATCTCCGCCACCGCCTTGGACAGCGTCTTCAAAACAGCGCTCTCCAAAGGCATTCCCGCGATCGTGCTCAATGACGCCAAGAGCACCCTCCCCGGCGTCGTCTACGTCGGCCCTGACGCCGAAACAATCGGCCAGTCGGCCGCTGACTACATCGCCAAGCAACTCCCCGAGGGCGGCAAGATCGCCCAGATCGAAGGCGACCCGGGCTCCTCCAACGCCCTGAACCGCGGCAAAGGCTTCAAAGCCGGCATCGCCCAGCACTCCAACCTGAACCTCGTGGCGTCGCAGACAGCCAAATGGGACACGAACCAGGCCCAGACCATCGCGAACGCCATGCTGACCGCGAACCCGGACATCAAAGCGTTCTACTCCCAGAACGACGGAATGGCTTTGGGCGTCCAGGCCGCGATCGATGCCAAGGGCCTGACCGGCAAGGTCATGTTGGTCGGCACCGACGGCATCCCCCAGGCGAAAAAGCAGATCGCTGCGGGCACCTACACAGCGACGGTCAGCGAACGGCCGACGACCGAAGGTGCGACCGGCGTGGACGTCGCCTTATGGATGCTTGCCGGCAAAAAGGTCCCGGCGTGGGTGAACGTTCCGGCTTTCGTCGTCGACAAGCAGAATGTATCCCAGTACATGACCGGCATGCCGTAGGCCCGGTAAGGACAGGAACACCAAATGACTGACACCCTCCTTGAGATCAGAAACGTCGCGAAGTCCTTCCCCGGTGTCCGAGCGCTGGACGACGTGAGCTTCCACCTGGACCGCGGCGAAGTCCTCACTCTCGCCGGCGAGAACGGCGCCGGGAAGAGCACCCTCCTTGGCATCCTGGGCGGATCATTGACCCCTGACCACGGATCGGTGACGGTCGAGGGGGCCCGGCGCGGCGAATACACTCCGCGCCGGGCCCTGGCCGACGGCGTCGTGATCGCCCACCAGGAACCGGCCATCGTGCCGCAACTGACCGTCGAGCAGAACCTGCTACTGGGCAAGAACGCCACAGAGCGCCGCCACGCAGCCGCCGCCGTGAAAGGCGCGCTCGACGACGTCGCCTCCATGGGTTTCCCCCTCAAGCCCACGGCCCGGCTGCAGGACCTGAGCCCGGCGCAACGGCATGCCCTGACCATCGCCAAAGCCTTCGCTTTCGGGGCCAAGATCGTGGCGCTGGATGAGCCCACGACCTCCATGCTGGAACACAACGTCGAGGCCGTCCTCACCAGGGTGCGGCAGATCGTGAACGAACGCGGCGTCGGAGTCATCTTCGTCTCCCACAAAATGCCCGAAGTGATGAGCGTTTCGGACCGGGTCGTGGTCCTGCGGGACGGCCGGGTCGGATTCGAGAAGCGCATCTCCGAGACCACCGTCGAGGAGATCGTACGCAACATGGTCGGACGGGAGCTGCTCAGCTTCCGCAGGCAGCACCCCGTGGACCCGAAGGCTCCCGTGCTCTTCGAAGCCACGGACGTGACCAGCCCGTCCTCACCGCAACCAAACTCGCTCCAGGTTCGGCGCGGAGAAGTGCTTGGTATCGCCGGTCTCGTCGGCTCAGGACGCACCGAACTGCTCCGGGCCATCGTCCGGGCAGACAGCGGCGCCGCGGGCCACCTCGCGATTGATGGCAAGCGCCTTCGCCTCCGGACCCCCAACGACAGCCGCGACGCCGGCATCGCGTTCATTCCCGAAGACCGCAAGCAACAAGGACTCGCCCTCCAGATGCCGGCCTACGCGAACATCGCCCTGGCCGGGGCGAAGGAACTCAACGGCCCCGGCCCCTTCATCAATCCCCGGAAACAAGCCGCCGCAGCCCGCGAACTGGGCGCTTCCCTGGCGCTGAAGCCCGCCGATGTGCGGCTGCTCGCGCGCCAGTACTCCGGCGGAAACCAGCAAAAAATCGTCATCGCGAAGTGGCTGCGGCGCGGTTCACGGGTGTTCCTCTTCGACGAGCCCACCAAAGGCGTTGATGTCGGCGGCCGCGCCGAGATCTACGGACTCATCGACGAACTGGCCGCGGCCGGGAACTCCGTCATCGTCGTCTCTTCCGACCTGCCCGAAATCATCTCGCTCAGTGACAGGGTCCTTGTGATGCGCGCCGGCCGCCTCACCACCGAACACGTCGGCGACGACATCAACGAACAAAGCCTCGTGGCCAGCGCCATGGGGATCACGAAGGGAACATCATGACCAAGCAAAACGCGGAACGCCGTACTGAAAGCAGACGTCCGCTGAACCTGCAGGCACTGGGCATCGTCGCCGCCGCCGTGGTGATCTTCATCGGGTTCGGCATCCTCAACCCGAACTTCCTCACACTCAACAACCTGCGGGACGTCGCCGTCTCCGCCTGCGTCAACGCGCTCATCGGTATCGGACTGACGTTCGTGATCGTCACCGGAGGAATCGACCTGTCGGTTGGCTCGATCGCGAGCTTCGTCGGCATCGTCTCAGCGAACCTCATGGTCAATGCCGGAGTCGCCCCCGCCGCGGCCCTGCTCGCCGGGCTGGTCCTCGGCTTCCTCGCGGGCGCACTCAACGGTGTCCTGATCACGTTGTTGAAACTGCCGCCTTTCATCGCCACGCTGGGTACCATGAGCGTCTACCAGGGCCTGGCGTATGTGACCACCAACGGCACCCCGGTCTACAACGTCCCGTCCTCGTTCGTGTTCATGCTCAACAGCTACATCGGCGGTGTGCCGATCATCGTCGTGATCGTGATCGTCGTCGCCATCCTCGCCTGGCTCCTGCTCCGCCGCACCGTGTTCGGCCAGAACGTGATCGCCACCGGCGGCAGCGAGGAAACCGCCTGGCTCTCGGGCATCCGTGTCAACCGTGTCAAGCTCCTGGTCTACGGGATCTCCGGCCTGCTGGCAGCACTGGCCGGAATGGTCATCGTCGCCAGGATCTCGGCCGCCCAATCCGAAGCAGGAAGCCCTTACCTGCTCACCGCCATCGCCGCGGCCGTCATCGGCGGTGCCAACCTCATGGGCGGGGAAGGCCGCATCGGCGGGACGCTGGTCGGTGCGCTCATCCTCGGCGCGCTGACCAATGGCCTGGTCCTGCTGAACGTGCCAAGCTTCTACGAACAGATCGTCACCGGCGTGGTCGTCGTCGTCGCCGTTTCCGTCGACCAGATCAGCAAAGGCTGGCCGATGCTCAAGAAAGCCAACACCGGCCGCGAGGAAAAACCTGCGAACCCGGGCCCTGAGGCTCCCGCCGGGCAGCAGGCACACAGCGAAGCGGCACGATGACCAGGGAACCCCTCGACGCGTCGGCAAACATCGACCGTGTTCTTGTCACCGGTGGAGACGGGCTCATCGGGCGGGCTGTGGTCGACCATCTGGCGGCACGCGGGCTCGACGTCACGGTCCTGGACATCCCAGGGACCGCGGCCCCGGCCCGAGCAGCAGCGCGGCACATCACCGGCTCGGTGACCGACCCGGACACCGTGCGTCAGGCGGTCACCGGCCAGGACGCCGTGGTCCACCTCGCGGGTCTGGCCGGACTGGACCGCGGCAGCGCCGAAGAGATCTACGCGGGCAACGCCTTGGGCGCCTTCCTCGTCATGGAAGCAGCCGGGCGAGCCGGTGTTGCGAAAGTCGTCTACGCCTCCAGCATCAACGCGTTCGGACTGCCCCTGAACCCGGATCCCGTCCTCCCCACCCACTACCCCTGGGACGAGGACGAGCCAGCGGTCATCGCGGACGCATACTCGCTTTCCAAACAGGCCAACGAACACGCCGCCGCTGCAATTTCCCGCAACTACGGGATGGAGCTCACCGGGATCCGGTTTCCCCTCGTCCGCGACATCTACGAACACGACGGCACGGTTTTCGCGCAGCACATCCGGCGGGCCATGAACGAGGACCCGCGGCGCCAGGCCTGCGAAGGCTGGACCTACCTCGACACCCGCGACGCGGCAGCATCCGTCGAAGCTGCGCTCTCCCGTTCCACCCCGCCGGCACCGGGAATACTCGTGGCCGCCCCGCAGACCTACTTGCGCCAGTCGACCGAAGAGGCCCTGGCCCGTTACGCTCCCGCCGTTCCGCGCGACAGCGTCCCGGGACGCGACATCCCCGTCTCACTGCACCGGGCCTCCGATCTGCTCGACTTCAAAGCCGAGCACACCCTGGAACAAATCTCCGAAGCCCTGCTCGTCGACCTGAAAGACATCAACCCATGACCGGCAACCCGTCAGTGTCACTCCTCGGTCTCGGAAGGATGGGCAAGCCCATCGCCGGCCGCCTGCTCGACGCCTTCGGAGAACTCACCGTCTGGAACAGGACCGCCTCCCGCGCCGGGCACCTTCCCGACCGCGGGGCCACCCTCGCAACTACACCGGCCAAGGCCGCGGCCGACGTGACCCTGACAGTCCTGACAGACTTGTCCGACGTGCGCGAAATCCTTCACGGCCCGGACGGACTTCTCGTAGGTTGGCGCCAACTGAAGGTGGCCAACCCGGTCCTCGTCGTCCACGGCACGGTCTCCCCCACAGGAGTCGCGGAACTTGCCGCCGAACTGGCCCAAACCGGCATCGGCGTCGTCGACGCTCCCCTCAGCGGCGGCGTGGCCGGAGCCGAATCCGGGAACCTCAGTGTCATGGTCGGCGGCGAAGACTGGGCCGTGGCCAAAGCCATGCCGGTACTGGAAAACGTCGGCTCGACCGTCATCCATTTCGGTCCGCCCGGGGCCGGAGAAATCGCCAAAGCCTGCAACCAGATCGTCGTCGCCGCCACCGTGACAGCCATCTCCGAATCACTGGTCCTGGCCGACGCCTGCGGGCTCAACCGCGCCCAACTCCTCCGCATCCTAGGCGGCGGACTCGCGGCCTCAGAAGTCCTCAAACAAAAACAAGACCGCTGGCTGAACGCCGACTTCACAGGAGGCGGAAGTGCGGCCAACCAGCTCAAAGACCTCAGGTTCGCAACAGTCACCGCAGCCGGGAAAAACATCGAACTTCCACTCTCGCAGACCCTCAAGGACGTCTTCGAAAGAATGGTCGAGGACGGCCGCGGAGAACTAGACCACTCCGCCGTCGAACTGACCATCGCCGATGCCGCACGATCCGGAAGGACTACCGCGTGACACTCAACGTCGTCGACGCCCACCACCACCTGTGCCGCCTCAGCCGCGCAAGCTACCCATGGCTCGAAGGCGAACCACAATCCAGATACCACGGCGACGACCTGCCGCTCCGGCGCGACTACCTCGTCGCCGACTATCTCAAAGACGCCGAAGGCCTATCAAACGTCGATGCCCTGCTCGTCGGGTCCGTCCACATTGAAAACGGCGCAGCCGACCCTGCCTGGGAAGCCGAATGGGTGGACCAGGTCATCACCGAGAACGGGTTGCCCAGCGTCCAGGTCGTCAAAGTGGATCTGGCCTCCCCCGGCGCGCAGAAACAGCTCGAAACACACAGCAAGTACGCGTCCGTCAGAGGCGTACGAGACATCCTCAACTGGCACCCCAACCCGTACTACAGCCACCGCGAACGCAACGACCTGATCGAAGACCCACAGTGGCTGGCAGGCTTCAAGTCCCTCGGCACCCTTGGGCTGTCCTTCGACCTCCAGGTCTTCCCCTCACAACTCGCCCAAGCTGCCCGCCTCGCTGGCGACCATGCCTCCACCCCGATCGTTCTGGACCACGCCGGCATGCCTATCGAACGTGATGATGAGGCCTTGAAGGAATGGGCAAAAGGAATGGAACTTGTCGCCGCGCAACCGAACACGACGGTAAAGATCTCCGCCCTCGGCACCAACGAGCACACATGGACGACCGAGAGCATCCGGCGGATAGTGCTGACGACCATCGATATCTTCGGACCCCGTCGCTGCATGTTCGGCAGCAACTTCCCCGTCGACAGCCTCTACTCAAGCTACGCCGATCTCTTCCAAGCCTTCGACAAGATCACATCCGACTTCACTGAAGCTGAACGAAACGACCTCTTCGCGAACACAGCCAACACCTTCTACCGCATCCCTTGACCGAACTCCCCATCTTGTATCCCTTGGGAAACGAGACGTCTCATTAGGCCGCCCAGCCGACAATCCATGCAAGCGGACCTCTTGGCCGCACGAGTCAGGCGCAACGACTTGTACTTGGATCATGGTATCTCCAGGGCACGGGCGTCACGGCCCAAGTTCGACCGCTCACTCGATGCGCTGATCGAGGGAGACACCCCTCGTCATCAGTACTCTGAACCGGCTCGGACGCTCCACCCAGAACATGCTCGCCTTCGCCGAAGAACTTCGAAGCCGACGCGCTGAGCTACGTGTGCTGAACCTTTGGCGAAGGCGACGTCGACACCCCTAAGGGGTCGATGCTGTTCACCATCATGGCCCCAACGTTCTACAGGCGATCACTGGGTCTTCCCCATTGACGGGAATGGCATGCCCGAGTTCGGCGGCCGGTACGCCCTTTCTTCGTTCATTCTGAGCTCGACGAAAAACCGGCGACCACGCGCCGACATCTCACCACGCATGCCCATGACGCTGGGTTCCCCTGAGGCGGAAGCTCATGGTCTACCCCTGCGCGGAGTATCTTACTGTCGGTCGTCCTTGGGGTTGTGGCAGTAGCGCAAGACTTCGGCAATGGTGTCGGGGTCGTTGGTTTTGAGTGCCTCGAGGATTTTTCGATGGTCTTGTGCGATTTTGGCCTGGTGTTCGGCCCCTTGCCTGTAGGTCATGGTGATGCGGCGCTGGATGGGGTGCTCCCACATGGCGGCGAGGGTATTGCGGAGGTAGGTGTTGGGACAGGGTTCCAGGAGGGCGGCGTGGAAGGCTGCACCCATGCGGAATAGTTCTTCGGCATCGTTGGGGTCGATGGTTTCGAACTCGTCCACCATGGCGCGGAGCCGAATGAGTTGCTGCGGCGTATGGAGCCCGCAGGCTTGCCGGGCCGCGAGTGCCTCGAGTGTGTAGCGCACTTCGTAGACGTCCTCCACGTCCTTCGCGGAGAGGCTGTTCACGATGTAGCCCCGGCCGGGCACGAGAGTGGCCAGACCTTCCAGGGACAGTTGCGTCAGAGCGTCGCGGACGGGGGTCCGGGACACGCCGTACTGGGCCGCGATCTGCTCCTGGACCAGCATCGTGTTGGCCTGGATGGTGCCGGAAATAATGTCCGAGCTGATTTGCTCGTACACGCGCACGGCCAGGGGCCGGGTGTCTTTCGTCGATGTTGCCAAGCGGGGATCTCCCTCGTGTAAAGCCCAATTTTCATAGTGTAGTACGGCGGTCAAAGTCGCCCACGGGCTGGAAAATGGTCGGCTTAACAAAATCCATTGACCCGCTTACGCATCTCTGTATACAGTGTACTCACTCTCGTATACATTGTACTCACGACAACCGAGGAGCCTTTGAAAATGTATGTGTTGAATACCTGGTACGTGGCTGCGTGGTCGACCGAAGTGACCCGTAAACCCGTCCGGCGGATGATTTGCGAACAGCCACTGGTGCTATTCCGGACCGAGGCCGGGGAGGCCGTGGCCTTGGCAGACCGTTGCGCCCATCGCGCCTTCCCTCTGTCAGAAGGAAGGACCATCGGTGACTCCGTCGAGTGCGGGTACCACGGTTTTGCCTACGGTCCTGATGGTGCCTGCACGAAGGTCCCGGCCCAGACCACGATCCCCGAACGGGCCCGCGTCCGAAAATACCCGCTGGCCGAGAAGGACGGCTGGATTTGGGCATGGATGGGCGATCCCGACCTGGCTGATCCGGCCGATGTTCCGGATACCCACTGGATGGTTGACCCGGAATGGGCCACCGTGACCCATTCGTATTTGTTCAAGTGCCGGGCAGGTCTGATCCACGACAACTTGCTTGACCTGACCCACGAATCCTTCCTGCACAAGACAACGGTCGGCGACGACTACATCTACGAGCACGGGATCACGGTGGAGGTCGATGGCAACGTGGTCAGCGTGGACCGGCTTATGCCCTCCGTCGAGGCACCGCCTCTCTATGCCGAGACCATGGATGCCCGCGGTCTGTTTGATCGTTTCCACTGCACCGAATTTTTCGTGCCGAACCTGCATGTTCTGCACTCCGGGATCACCGGGGAAGGCCGTCCCCGGGAGGAGGGGTACCTCATCAAAGTACTCAACGGAATCACCCCGATTGATGAACACAATTCCTGGTACTACTACGCTTTTAGCCGCAACTTCGCCGTCCAGGACGAGAAGGCAACCGAAGAACTCAAAACAGGGCTGGCGACGGTGTTGGATGAAGATGCCAGTGCCTTGGAGGCCCAGGAGATTGGAATGCAGAGCCGGCCCGGGAACGAATTCGACGTGCTGATCGCCCAGGACGGCGGCGTTGCCAAGGCCCGTCGCATCATGGCTGCTCTGCTCAAGCAGGAGCAGACGGTCCGCGATGCAGCGGCCAGCCGGGTTCCGGTCGCTGCAGGACGGGCATAGGTGCCGGCATGTGGATGCTGACTAGGGCAAATGCCCTCGGTGCCGAGGTACAACCCCAATCAGGGACCCGGACCCTGGCCGCGTGCCCCGATTCCCCCGAACGTGGTGACCCCTGGCGCTGGACCGTCTCGGTCGCGCAGTCCAACGCGGAGCACGTGATCGTGGAGACCGACTCCGAACACATCCAGCAGCAATGGCGCCAGGTCAGTGGCGGGCACGTCAGTGAGCTGTCCCGTCCTGCCGGCCAGCAGCTCATTGTCGCACCCCTGCGCGGTGAGGCGCGGCTGGCTGCCGTTGACGGTCCTTGGGAGCGCTGGCTGCTCCCGGGAGACGTATTCATTCTCGAAGGCGAGGACGATGAAAAGGTCCGGCTCTCCGTCACACCAGGGGACGCAGCAGTAGACATCGTAGCTCTCGCACCAACCACCGGCAGAGCACTGCGGTGGGTCCCGTAAGGCCAGCACGCACCGGCAGCATATTGACACCAAAGGCTCATTTCCCTGATGAGCCAACCCCTCAGTTCCCCAGCGGTCGCGGACAGTCTGCGAACACCGTCTGCCGCGCCGCCAGGCATTCCCGCAGTCACCATGTCCTCGCTGCCCCTCGCTGAAGGCAAATCCGCCCGTGAACCACCGGCAGAGCCTCCCAAACAGCGAAAGCATCTTCCGGACACTCCCCGGCTGCACCCCACAGAAGCCAGTGAAAGAAGTTTCCCCATGCACGTTTTCCAGAAGGCCTGCCTGATTGCTATGGCGGGCCTCACAGTTCTGGCAGCCAGCGGCTGCACCAACGCTTCCGCGGACTCCGCGCCCGCGAAAAACGGCGGCAACGATGCCGCGTCCACACCCGGCGTCAACGAAGAAGCCCGGTCCCTTCTCCCGCAATCAGTCCGTGAAAGAGGCACCCTGATCATTGCCTCGGACCCGACCTACGCCCCGTTCGAGTACTACGACACCGACAACAAGACCATGATCGGCTGGGACGTTGACACCGGTGACGCTCTCGCAGCGATCCTCGGCGTGAAGGCCCAACACGTTGCCGCGACCTTCGAGACCATCCTGCCCGGCCTGGCCTCCAAAAAATACGACGTCGGCATGTCGGACTTCGGAATCACGGACGAACGCAAAAAGATCGTCGACTTCGTCGCTTACCTCTCCGACGGCTCCGGAATCGCCGTAGCACCAGGCAACCCCGAGGGACTCCTCATGACATCCCGGACCCTGTGCGGCAAAAAGGTCGCGGCCCAGAAAGGCTCCACCCAATCCCTGGAAGTCATGCCGGCGATGAGCAAGGAATGCACCGACGCCGGCAAAGCCCCCATCGACCAGCAACTGTTCCCCACCCAAAACGACGCCAACCTCGCCTTGATATCCGGCCGGGTCGACGGGGTCATGGCCGACAGCATCTCACTGGCATACGAGGCCAAACAGGCCAGCGGAAAATTCGAACTCGCCCAAGGCCCCGACTACCAGCCCGAACCGACAGGACTGGCACTTAACAAGGAATCAGGCCTCAAAGACGCCCTCACCGCAGCCATGAAGGTACTAGTCGGTAGCAAGCACTACACGCAAATAAACGAAAAATGGGCCATCCCGGCAAGCGCGGCCATCACCGCCGACCAAGTCACCGGCAAATAGCCGGGCGTAGACAGGCAGAACACCATGAGTGAAACAGCCCTCAAAATACAGCCACGATGGACCTCACCGGACCAGTACACCACGGTCAAGGCCAGATACCCCGGCCGGTGGGTATCGGCCGCAGCGATCCTGGGAATCGCCGCCCTGCTGCTCCAGTCCGTCATCACCAACCCGCGCTTCGGTTGGGACACCGTCGGAAAGTACCTTCGCGATATTTCGATCATGAACGGCATCGGGATCACCCTCATGCTCACCGCCGTCTGCATGATCATCGGCATTGTCCTCGGCATAGTGCTGGCCGTCATGCGGCTCTCCCTTAACCCCGTTGTCCGCACCGCGGCATTCGGCTACGTCAACTTCTTCCGTGGCACCCCGGTCCTGGTCCAGCTGCTCTTCTGGTACAACCTGGCCGCACTGTATCCGACCATCAGCTTCGGGATCCCCGGCGTGCACCTGGACGCCAACCAGATCATCACCCCGATGTTCGCCGCGATCCTCGGCCTGGGGCTGAACCAAGGCGCCTACATGTCCGAGATCGTCCGGGCAGGAATCCTCTCCGTCGACCACGGCCAGGCCGAAGCCGCCGGCGCCCTGGGCATCAACCGGTTCCACACCATGCGCCGGATCATCCTGCCGCAAGCCATGAAAGTGATCATCCCGCCCACGGGAAACGAGACCATCGGGATGCTCAAAACCACCGCCCTCGTTTCGGTGATTTCCGTGCCGGAACTGCTCTATTCCTCCCAGATCATTTACGCACGGACCTTTGAGACGGTGCCGCTGCTCATCGTTGCCAGCCTGTGGTACATCGTGGTCACCTCCATCCTCAGTGTGGGCCAGTACTACCTGGAACGCCGCTACGCCAAAGGAGGACAACGCAGCCTCCCGCCCACCCCCTGGCAGAAACTGCAGTTCTTTTTCAATGCCCACGCCCCACTCGCTTCCCACAAGACCGCACAGGCCCGCAGCCATACCCGGAAAGGCGGCACCCGATGACCGGGACAATAACCGAACCGATCCCCCCGCAGACCGGTTCCAGGATCATGGTCAAGGCCGACGCCGTCCGTAAGAGTTTTGGTCAACTGGATGTGCTTAAGGGCATCGACTTGGAAATCGCTGCCGGCGAAGTGGTCTGCCTGATCGGCCCTTCCGGGTCCGGGAAGAGCACCCTCCTGCGCTGCATGAACCACCTCGAAAGCATCGATGCCGGCCGCATGTGGGTAGACGGCAAGGTCGTCGGCTACGACATCAAAGGGACCAAACTCCACGAGCAGAAACCCAACGATGTCTGCCGCAACCGCACCGGCATCGGCATGGTCTTCCAGCACTTCAACCTCTTCCCGCATATGACCGTCCTGGAAAACCTCATCGAAGCCCCCCGGCTCGTGCTGCGCCAAAAAAAATCAGTGGTCACCGAGCGGGCACTGCGCCTGCTGGAGCGGGTCGGCCTGGCAGACAAGGCCCACGCCTACCCCCGCCAGCTCTCCGGGGGCCAGCAACAACGCGTGGCCATCGCCCGCGCGCTATGCATGGAACCAAAAATCGTTCTGTTCGACGAACCGACCTCAGCCCTGGACCCCGAGCTCGTAGGCGAAGTCCTGAAAGTCATGAAAGACCTCGCCCAGACCGGAATGACCATGGTCGTGGTTACCCACGAAATGAACTTCGCCAGGGACGTCGCAGACCGGGTGGTCTTCATGGCCGATGGAAACATCATCGAACAAGGCCCGGCCGCACAAATCATCACCACCCCCCGCAACGAACGCACAAAGACTTTCCTGGCATCCGTTCTCTAATCCCCGAACCAGCCCGAATGCCCTGGTCTTACAAACAGGCGCGTCCCCCACCGATCATGAAAAGGCCACACATGAACACCCTCGACTTCTTCGACGTAGAAGTCCGTTCCATGACCCGGGAGGCAACAGGCATCCTCTCACTCACCCTCCACCACCCTCTCGGGGAACCCCTGCCGCCCTGGAAACCAGGCGCCCATCTGGACCTCCTGCTGCCAAACGGGAAGCTGCGCCAATATTCCCTCTGCTCACAGCCAACAGATCCGTACTGGCGCATCGCCGTTCTCCATGAAAACGAAAGCCGCGGCGGCTCGGAATTCATTCACCAAGAACTACGCCCCGGCAGCAAGATCCAGGTACGGCAAGCGCGGAACACCTTCACGCTTGGCCCCGCCAAGGAATACCTCTTCATCGCCGGGGGCATCGGAATCACCCCCATCCTGCCCATGGTCCGGGAAGTGGCTGATTCCGGTGCCCCCTGGCGGCTGCTCTACCTGGGACGAACCCGCCCCGCCATGGCATTCCTGGATGAAATCCCTGCTGACGCAAACGTCATCGTCTATGCCCGCGACGGAGGGGAACGATACCCGCTGGCTGAACTGCTGGAGGAAGCCAAGGATTTGCAGGCCCACGTCTACGTCTGCGGCCCCGCCGGACTGCTGGACGACGTCCAATCCTTGACCCGAAACTGGCACCGTGACCGGCTGCACTACGAACGTTTCGCCGCCGACACGACAACCGCGCCCCCTGCTGCAGTAGCCGAGGGTTCCTTCGAGGTCGAACTCAGCGACGGAGCCCTTGTGGAAGTTCCTGCCGGAACCAGCATCCTCGAAGCGCTCGAGGAAGCCGGGAGGGCCCCGCTGAGCTCATGCAGAGAAGGTATCTGCGGAACCTGCGAGACCCAAGTGATCTCCGGCGAAATCGAGCACCGCGACACCCTGCTCTCGGATGCCGAACGCGCGGCCGGCGACACCATGATGATCTGCGTTTCTCGATGCCGCAGCAAACGCCTTGTACTCAACATCTGACACACCCCACCCCTCCCCTCATCTGGCGACGTTCCAAACGAAAGCAATTTCGTTCCGGAAACCCACTGAAGGGAATCATCAACCATCAAGAAAAAGACAGCGGTTGCTTCGTGGTTCTTTCAGCCTGAGGACCACCAGAAGGAACCACGCATACACGCAGGAAAAACAGTCAACGAGGAGCGATCGTGCCCAAAGGATACTCACACATTGTGATCGGAGCCGGAGCCATCGGCTCCGCCACAGCATACTGGCTCTCCGCCACCGGAGCCGAGCGGGTTTTAGTACTCGAACAATATGATCTCCTGCACTCCTGGGGCTCGTCCGGGGACCACTCGCGCATCATCCGCCACGCTTACCACACCACCGATTACACCTGTCTCACCCCCGCCATGTTCGACGCGTGGGACCACATCGAAGCCGAATCCGGCCTGAAACTCGTCCACAAAACCGGAGGACTGGACCTGGCGCCCGGAGGAGGAATCGGGGAAACGGAGATCGCAGGCTACAAGAGGGCCCTGGACGCCGTCGGGATCCCCTACGAGTCCCTCACCGCCGGCGAAGTGCGCAGACGCTACCCCCAGTGGCGCATCGATGATGACGTCGTAGGACTGTACCAAGAGGACGGCGGGCTGCTGGACATCCGCAAATCAGTCTCTGCCCACACCTCCCTGGCGCTTGCGAACGGCGTCGAGTTCCGGCCCCGAACCAAGGTCGAAGCCATCAAAATGAACGCCGCCGGCGTCACGGTCACCACCTCGGACGGCACCTTCAGCGCCGACAAACTCGTCGTCTGCGCAGCCTCCTGGCTGGGCGAGCTGATGCCTGACCTGGGCCTGAACTTCAAACTAACGCTCTCCCAGGAACAGGTAAGCTATTTCGCCAGCAAGAACCTGGCCAGTTTCGTTCCGGAAAAATTTCCGATCTGGATATGGCACGACACCGAGGTCCTGTACGGATTCCCCGTGTACGGCGAAGCTGCGACCAAACTCGCTCGCGACCTACGCGGACGTTTCATCACCAGCGATGAGCGCGTCTTCGAAGGCGACGAAACGGAAGCAGAAATCCTCCGCGACTTCCTGCGCAGATACCTGCCCGATGCTGTCGGGCCGGCCCTATCAAACAAGACCTGCATCTACGACATGCCCGCAGACCGGAATTTCGTCCTCGACACCGTGCCCGGACATCCCAACATCGCGGTCTTCAACGGCGCCGGCCACGCAGGAAAGTTCAGCAGCCTCATCGGAAAGATCATGGCCGAGCTGATGCTCCAAGGCCGCACCAGTCACCCGATCGAACCCTTCAGCCTGAACCGGCCGCCAATCACCGATCCCGACTACGAACCCGCATTCCGACTCATTCAAACAGGAGCCGACAAATGACAATCACCCTTCACGCGCACGCTCTGGAACCCACCGACTTTGAGGAAAGTCTGCTCTCCCCGCCGGCCGCGGAACCCCTCTCAGGCGAAATCGCCGTCCGAAGCAAGGTCATTTACACCAGCAACAATCAACAGATTGCCGCCGGAACCTGGGAGTCCGAACCAGGCCTTTCACGATGGGAATTCCTCTCCAGAGGCGAAGTCATTCACATTATCCACGGAAGGATGATCGCCACCCGGGACGGCGAAGATCCCGTTGAACTCCGCGAAGGAACCACAGCAGTATTCCCGCAAGGATGGACCGGAACCTGGCGGGTACTCGAAAAACTGCGGAAAGTCTTCGTCGTGTACCGCTCAGACTCCCAAACGGACCCGGCCTCCGGACGGTAGCACGAATCCGCATAGCCCAACCACCAAAGCACGTCCTGGCACCGACCTCGACGGGTCAGCGCCAGGACGCGCTTATACCGGATTTCCTAACAACCATCTCCTGGAAGTCCTGCGACCCGCGCAGCAGGCGGGCCGCATTGTCGACGCCGGCGACGCCGCCGCCCTCAGCCGGATTGCCTACGAGCCGGTGGGCGTCTGCGGCCTGATCGCGCCATGGAGCTACCCGCTGCTCCAAGCAGCCTGGAAGGCGCCAGGGCCGGACCAAAGCCAATGGCGTAGGCACCCCAGACGGCCGCCACCGAAAGCGGGCACGATCAGCAAACGCCGAGCAACCGGACAGAAGCTTAGCGGCCGCCCCCGCACAGTCACCGACAGCCAGATCCGAAGCGCCATCCGCCTGTCGATGGCGCCCCCCGGGGTCTTGATGATGGAACGAGACTACGTGGAGAGGTTCCGGCTTGTTCCACGAAGGTGACTTTCGTTGATACGAGGGGTGTTTGGCGCCCGGACGGGCCTCCGGCGTGATGCGGCGCAGCAGCGGGCCGTGTGCCTTTTGCAGCGCATCACTCTTTCTGCCGCCACCAATCCAGCACAGGGACTCCCTGTCTACGGAATGGCTCGCCCGTTGGCTGGCCTGACGGCTTGCGGTCCTTAGGTCCGGGAGGGGTTTCCGGGTGGTGGTTTTATTCGAGTTCGGCGATGGTGCGGCCGGTGCGGTCGGGGGTGAGGATGGAGAAGATGACTCCTGCTGCGGGGCCGATGATTCCGAGGGCGAGGGCGAACGGGACGGTTCCGGCGAGGGTGAGGGCGAAGAGGGGGAAAACTCCGGCGCCGAGGCCTCGTCCGACGTAGTAGCTGGCGCTGGAGCCGGTGGAGCGGATGCGGGTGGGGAAGAATTCGGACATCCAGACGCCGAGGACACCGAAGCCGCCTGCACCGCCGGCGCACATCATGAGTGCCCAGAAGCCGGGTGCGGTCCAGAAGGTGCCGGTGATTTGCGCGTGCCCTGTGGTGAGCAGGGTCAGGAACCAGGCGAAGCCTGCGGTGCCGAACAGGCACGCTGCCGTGAAGGCGTATTTGCGGCGGATGCGGTCGGAGATGAGACCGGTCGCCGAGTAGGTGAGGATCGTGGCGACGTAACCGAGCAGGACGATCTGGCTGACCGTGTCGAGGGACAGTTTCTGGGTTTTGAGCAAGTAGGTGGACAGGTAGGCGCCGACGGAGTTCGTGGTGAGGAACATCGCGGTCGACAGGATCATGAACAGGACGGTCCCGTAGAGGAACCGCGGGCGGAAGATGTCGATCACTGGGACTTTGGAGCGGCGGATCTCCGGCGGGAGGGTGCCGTTGCGGCGGTGTTCCTGGTAGCTGAGCCATTGTTTGGATTCGGGCAGCAGTTTCAGCGATGCCGCGCCGATGACCAGGCTGATCGCACCGATGGCGACGTAGCCTGCCCGCCAGCCCAGGTCGTGTCCGAGGACGGACAGGAAGAAGTAGATGAGGCCGGCGGTGAGAATTTCGCCGACGAAGTACATGGACTGGATGATGCCGCCCATGGTGCCGCGTTTGGTGGTCTGCCAGCATTCGGTGAACATCGAGAAGGACAGTCCGAAGAGGCCGCCCATCCCGACGCCGGCGAGCACCCGGGTGAGGAGGAAGATTTCGTAGTTGGTGGCAAGGCCGCCAAGGGTTGCCGCGACGCCGAAGGCAAGGACCGAGACCGCGAACGTCCGTCGGCGGCCGAGGGTGTCGCCGAGGGTGCCGAAGACGAACCCGCCCAGGATCGATGCGAAGCCCTGGACCGTGGCGACGGTGATCAGGGCAATGGTGGAGACGTGCAGGCTGTCGGAAATGTAGGCCAGCGGGAAGCCGATCAGGTTCAGCTCGGCCCCGTCGAACAGGGTGCCGAGCAGGGCGAACGCCAGGATGAACCGGACCTCCCTGCGGGTGTAGAACGCGGCGGTCCCGACCGAAGGTGCGGGGCTTCCGGCGGAAGGCCCCTGCACGGGGTGGTCCTTGAGTGCAGGGGCGGCGGTCTTGTGCAGCTCGCGCATGGCGAGTCCTCCTTCTCCAGCTGTGTTGCCGGGGGTCGTCATTGACCGAGGGTGGAGCAAAAGTTGGGTGGGTGGCGGGCGGTGTGCCCGCCACCCTTAGGATCCAGTGAAGCAGGGATCAGACGGTAGCGGTGACCTTGCCGATGTTCGCAGCAGCGAAGGCTTCCGCGATCTCGGTCTCGGCGCCCTCGGGCAGGGGCAGCAGCGGGGTGCGCACTGTAGCGTGCTCGAGGATGCCGCGGTTCACGAGGCCCCACTTCAGGGCGACGGTGCCCTCCATGTGCGAGCCGCGGTGGTAGACGTTCTGGGTCACCGGCAGCAGGCGCTCATGGATTGCGTGGGCACGCTTGTAGTCCTGGGCCTTGCCGGCCTCGATCAGTTCGACGAGCAGTTCGGGGGCGATGTTGCCGTAGCCCACGAGCAGTCCGTCGACATCGAACATTGTCGACAGCAGGTACTCGTCATGGCAGGAGAGCACCTGCAGTTCGGGGTACGCGGCGCGCAGCGCGGGGATCTCGGTGTACCACCGGCGCATGTTCCGCACACCGTTCTTCGTGGCGAAGACGCCCTTCTGGCCAGCGATCTCCAACTGGGTGTCCAGGTCGTAGCTCGCCTTGGTGTTGTCCGGGTACTGGAAAAGGATCAGCGGCAGACCGGACTCTTCGTAGATCTCCTTGTACCGGGACTGCGGGGCGCCCTGCTGGTAACCGAAGCGCAGCCACCCGTGCGAGGGGTACACGAGACCAGCTGACGCGCCGGCCTCGACGGCCTTCTTGGCCTCGAGGGCCGCGGTTTTGTTGCCCTCCTTGGTGATGCCCGCCACGACCGGCACACGGCCGTCGGTGGAGGCCACGAACGCGCGGATAACGTCCAACTGCTCCTCTTCGGTAAGGAACGTGCCTTCGCCGGCGTGGCCCAGGACGACGAGGCTCTTCACCCCGTCAATCGATCCGAGCCATGAACCCAGGCGCTGGATCGCAGCGAAGTCGATAGCGCCATCTTCGGTGAACGGAGTGACAGGTGCGGGGCTGAGTCCGCGGAGATCGAGTGTCATTGCAGCTACCTTCTTGTCTTCTTTGATGTCAGTAGTTCCGCTAAACTTGAAAACGTTTGCAGGAACGTTTTCAAGTTTGCACGTGTCCCAGCTCACTGTCAAGAGAACGTTTGCAAGAAGGAGGAATAGAGTGTCTGTAACGCCCCTGTTGAAGAGGAGAAACGCAATGGAGCCGGCCGCCCCGGGAGCCATAGTCACGCTCAAAGACGTTGCTGCAGCAAGCGGCGTGAGCATCTCCACGGCCAGCCGTGCCCTGGATGAACGCACCACCTCACGGTCGGCCGCTGCAGCCCATGTCCGCAAAATCGCAGAGGAACTGGGCTACCGCAGGAACTCGTTCGCCTCCAGCCTCCGACGGGGAGAAACCCGGACCCTGGGAGTACTGGTCCCCCGCCTCAGCGACACCGTCATGGCCCTCATGTTCGAAGCAATGGAACGAGCCGCGTCAGCACGAGGCTACTTTGCCATGGTGGCAAGCAGCGGCGACGACCCCGACGACGAACGCCGCGCCGCCGAAACCCTCCTGGACCGCAACGTCGACGGACTCATCCTCGCCACCGCCCGCCTCGACGACGACCTACCCAAGCTCCTGCGCCAACGCGGAGTGGCCCACGCCCTGGTCCTGCGCACCGACGGGGTAAGCCCTTCCGCACTCGGCGACGACGAAACCGGAGGCTACCTGGCCGTCCGCCACCTCATCGACCTAGGCCACCGCGACATCGCCGTCATCACCGGACCCGGATTCACCTCCACCGGAACAGCGCGGCTCAACGGCGCCCGCAAAGCCCTCCAGGAAGCCGGCATCGAACCCCGCCAGGAATGGCTCATCGCAGCCGGCTACGGCATCGAAAACGGATACACGGCCGGCGAGGCCCTCCTGACCCACGACCCCCGCACACGCCCCACCGCGATCTTCGCCGCCAACGACAACATCGCCATGGGCATCATGGCCGCAGCCCACCGCCACGGCGTCACGATCCCCGACGACCTGGCCCTCGTCGGCTACAACGACACACCGCTCTCCGCCAGGCTCCCCACACCCCTGAGCTCGGTGCACGTCCCCCTGGACCAAATCGCCGCCACCGCCGTCGACCTCATCGTCAACCCCGGCACCGAACCACACATCCGACGGGCCATGCCCACCCTCATCCCCCGTCAATCCAGCGGAAAACCCAAACACTTCTCCAACTAGTCCCCCAGCAGGAGAGCCAACCGCGCATCGGGGCCAACCATCCCGACTCACACCCTGGCTGAAGGTCAGAAATCTGGACCCTAGGTCGCGCTCCCCCGGGCCTAACCAAAGTGTAAAGACCGGAGATGTTGAGAATCACGGCGTGAGACATGTTGTTGGGACATGCAGCAGCCCACATCGACCCCGAAAACCGGACCAATTGAAGTCGAATGCCAGGGCGCGCCGGCCAACTTCGTCCCGTCCCAGCAAGGGATCCCTTTCTGAGACCCAATGACCAGCGGGCAAACGCCTTGAAGTTCGATGGGTTTCCGCAGGCCGCAACGCCGCAGGGCCCGTCGTGGTCCGGGCCGTATTCTTCGAGGAAGGCTTCGGCGCGGGACCGGTCGATGACGATTTCCCGGTTCCGAAGCGCCGGGTTGTGCCTGCCGGGGTCCATGGACGGCGGTTTCATCTCGGGCTCGCCCTCCTTGACCGTGTTTCCTTTTCCTGCATTATGGTCACCACCGGCTGGTCAGGGGCCGGTGCGGTGGTCTTCGATGAGTCCGCTGGCGGCGATCTCACGCAGGGCGTGGATTCCGCGCACGGCGGCGTCCTGGTCCTGGAAAGGAGGCGAGACAGCGAGCTCGTGCCCGAGGTCATCGACGAGCCTGACCCGGCAGGCGCCGGCGCTGTCGGTGAACAGTTCAAAGCGGCCAGCCATCAGAGGACCCCTCCCCGGCCACCGGCCGGTGCCTGTCCACCCGGCCCGGCCCCCGGGTCGCTTCCGGGAGGTCGGGCATGTCCTTCTCCGCTGCGCCGGTGCAGCTCGGCCGAGACGAGATCCAACAATGCCTGCGCCGGGCCGGTCAAGCAGTCATTCGCGGCCGGGTGGGCCACCTCGCCGCAATGGAGCAGGATGGAGCGGATGCGTTCGAGTTCGCGCGTGGGAACGGAAGGCCAGCGCCGGAAGAGCCGCCGGAAGGCGCTCTGCCTCGGGAAGGACCCGAGGCGCGACTCGTTGGTGTACTGCTGTATCCAGGACGGGCTCCGGCCCCCGGCCAGGCCCGTACCGGTCCGGCTCTCTCGAGGTCGGGCGGGCTCGTGAGGGGAGATAAACGCTGCCATGGCCGACTTTCGCACGAGATAGGGAAAGCCGCTTCATGACTGACATCACCCTACCCGCAGTGGCCCGGATCACGTCAACACACTCCGTCATGTGACACCCAGACCCCCGCCACGGGCAGGTGGAACCCGCCCCCCGGCTGCGCCAGCCCGCGGTGTCCTGGACCCGCCCGGCACCGGAAAGCCCCACCCGGACCCAACACCAACGAACCAACCGGGACCGGCGCGTAAACGGCGCGCCCCGGCAGTTTCTGCAGAAAATGATCCAAACCGGTGCTTTAGCGATCGGGGGCCCTTTGGGCATAGGCTGAAGCATGACTTGGATACTCAGCATGCTTACTATCTAGCGCCCTGTGAAGAGCCGGAGGACGGCATGAGCTCCCGGGGCATGAGCTCCCGGGACGCAACCGAACGTCCCGGAATGGCCGCGGCCGGAAGCGGCAACCCGGAGGATTCCGCCAATCGGGGGAATCCGGCTCCAGACAGGAAACGATCACCGATCCGGCGGTTCCTCGGTCTGCTCGGTCCGGGCCTGGTCACCGGTTCGGCCGATGATGACCCGTCCGGCATCGCGACCTACGCCCAGGTGGGCGCCGCGTTTTCCAACGGCATGCTCTGGGCCGCGCCGGTGACCTTGCCGATGATGATGGCGGTCCAGGAGATCTGCGACCGCACCGCGCTGGCCACCGGGGACAGCCTGGGCAGGCTGGCCCGCCGGAAGTTCTCGCGCAAACCGCGGGTGGTGATCGGGATCCTCATCGTCGCGCTACTCGGGGCGAACACCCTGAACGCGGCGGCGGACCTCATGGCGGTCGGGCAGGGCATGGAACTTTTCGGCGCCGGCCCGGCCCAGGCATGGAGCGCGATTGCCGGCATCGGCATAGCCATCGTGCTGGTCGCCGGCGGTTTCTCGGTCATTGCCAAGATCTTCAAGTGGCTGTGCCTGGCCCTGCTGGCCTATGTCGCGGTCCTCTTCGTGGCCAACGTGGACTGGGGGGATGTTCTGGCGGGCCTACTCGGCCTGCAGTTCCGTTTCAGCTGGGACTACCTGGGCCTGATCGTGGCCGTCCTGGGCACCACGATCTCCCTTACCTGTTCTTCTGGCAAAGCGCGCAACGCATCGAGGAACTCCGGGGAGACGATCTCGGCGGGGATAACGCCGTCGGACTGGACGACCACCCCAAACCCGCCGCACACCGCAAACTCCGCAACGCCCGCGCCGACGTGTTCATCGGCATGTTCTTCTCCGTCCTGGTCATGTTCGCCATCATCACAGCCACCGCAGCGACTCTGGGAAAGAACGGCACGGACATCAAGACCGCCGCAGACGCGGCCAGGGCCCTGGAACCCATCGCCGGGCCGGCAGCGAAGTTCCTCTTCGCCGCCGGCTTCGTCGGCTCCGGGATCCTCGCGATCCCGGTCCTCGCGGCCTCCGGCTCCGCCGGCCTCGCCGGACTGCTCGGCAAGAACTGGGGCTTCGACCGGCACCCCCGTGACGCGCGCACGTTCTATGTCCTTCTCGGCATCGGAACCATCGGCGGCGTGATCATCAGTCTCTTCGACTCCGACCCCATCGGACTGCTGGTCCTGAGCGCCATCATCAACGGCATCGCCGCCGCCCCGTTCCTCATCGTCACCATGCTCATCTCCCGGGACAAAGACCTCATGGGCCAGTACCGCAACGGAAAACTCGCCGCCACCCTGGGCTGGGGCACCACCGCCATCATGCTCATCGCCGGCGCCATCGGCATCTGGACCACCGTCACCGGCAGCGCCTGAACCCCCCGCAACGACCCGCCGGCACCCAGAAAACCGGCCGGTTTACAGCTTGGCCGCTAGTACAACGGGCTATCATCCGGCGCGTCCGCTTTCGGAGCGCTTGTTCACGCCGGTGCCGGATCCTTCCTGCTCATGCGTGGGCGCGAAAGTCAGGGTCCGGAGGGTAACCGGGCCCTGGCGGGATTCCCTCCGCGAGCGTGACGTTGTCGACTACGCGTGTTCGCCGAAGCACCGGTTTCGGCACCCGCCTGGAGTAGCCGGAAAAGCTCAAGTGAGTTTCGCACGCGCCGCCGGGCTCACGTTGCAGTGCCCGAAGAGCGCGTTCAAACCGGGCACAGACCCTCACCACCGGGAGCCAGGCTCCGGCAACCAACCCCGGCAGGCCTCCCGGGACGGTGCATCAACTCCTACCCGTCCCCGCGCACGCAAGACCTGCCAGGTTCACCATGGCCGCCAAACTCACAAGAACTCACAAGCCGGTCTGTGACCGGGCATCGTTGAGACCCCACCGAGGTGAGCGGGGTGTCTGCGCGGTTCACGGCTTTGCCGTGCGGGCAAGGAAGATCCCGGTGCGTTGGAAGGCTCGGACGTCGAGCATCGTCCAGAGCCCCAGGACAACCGCGCCGGCAACGGTGAACCAGGAGTCGAGGCGGACGTCCCGGATGGCGGTCGCTTCGGCAAGGAGGAGAAGGGGCAGCACGTTCAGATGAGCACGGTGGCAAGGTTCTTGAGCGATTGCACGGCGGTGGCCCGTGAGACGACCAGATGGCCCGGAACAACGGGTGCCTTCAAGAGAATTTGGCGCCGGATATGCCTGCGTTCCTCGTCCTCCCAGGACAGCAGCACGTTGGTCTGCCCACTTCCGCGACGGGTGCGATCCTCTTCGCGATGTACCCTGAAAAGGGTCAAATCCCACCGCCCCCGCCAAATTAAAATTCCCCAGGCAATCGCCTCGGGGAATTTTCATTCGCGAGCCTTTATGCTGAGCCTGCAATCAACTTACGCAGCTCGATTTCGATTCCACGGTCCTGGAAGGCTCCATGTCGCTACCATCCCCGCCTGAACCTAACCTGCCTTTCCAGCCCGTCCCCGGACCAGGACAACACGCGGCTCCCGCCCCGTTGACACCGCCCGCCCCGTTTACGCCCGGTGGTCCTCCGCCGTCGTGGCGTCCCCCGTTGCCGCCGGGAGTGCGGGTGCCAAACCTTTTCTCATGGTTGTTGGTGGCCTCGGTTGGAGCGAGGCTCCTCCTTTTCCTTTGGCAGTCCAGCCTCGGTTTGGCCTTCCTGGACGCAAGCGCCTCGGCGGATACGAAGGCACTGCAGTCGCTTGCACCCCAAATGCTTCTGCTCGCAGCAGTAAGCCTGGCGTTGACGGTGGTGACGATTCTTTTCGGGTTCTTCGACTGGCGCCAGTTAAAGAAGGCTGGAGTCGTTCGTCCATTCCACTGGGCGTGGGTCTTCCTTGGCGGAGTGGTGTACATGATCGGCCGGGCAGTCGTCTTGTCAAAGGTAGTCCGGTCTCGATACCTGGCCCCCACCGTCGCGTTCTCAGGCGCCTGGGCTGTCCTCATGGGCACCATCCCCGCCGTGGCGTTCGCGGCAGTCTTGAACCACGGACCGGACTTCTCGAATCAAACGCTGCCATCGCCGTCGGGCCCTGGTGACAACCGCGCCGTCGCCAGCACCGCGGACGGTTTCACGGCGTCCTTCAGCGCCGTGCCGAAGTTGACCACCAAAACCCCGAGAACCGTGTACGGGGCCACCGTCACCGAGCGGACCTGGTCCGTTGCCGGGAAGGGGTATACCGCGCAAGAGGTGACCGCGGCGCGGTTCTCCTGCAGGCCAACAGCGACAAGCAAGGAGGCAACAGCGCTGACGATACAGCAGACTATCCTCAGCCGCTTCGCCGCCCAAGCAACCGGCAGCCCATCCGTGGACGGTACCGAGGTAACAAGCAATAGCTTCTCCACCACCCGCAGGGTGTTGATCTCCTTCACGAACAAGTCGACCGGGGAAAAGCTGACCGCCCACACCGTGATCGTTGCCCGCGAGGCGGGGTACGTCGTCGCGATCGCCCTGGACCCTACCGGTAGTGGCGACACCTCTTTCATCGATTCTTTCCACCCCACGGACAGGACAGTGGCGCCTCAACGTTGCGCCACCACCTGATCAGCCCTGCTTCGCCGCCCATTCTTCGACGCGACGGTTGCTTTCCTCTTCGGATAGGTCCTCCACGCGGGTCATGATCGACCACCGGACACCGAATGGATCCCGAATGCTGGCGTAGCGGTCGCCCGAGACGAAGGTGGACAGCGGTTCGCGGATCGTGGCTCCGGCCTGCTCCGCGCGTCGCACCAGGCCGTCGGCGTCCTGGCAGTACAGGCCGAGGGAGTAGCAGTCGTCGTCGCCCATTGGTGCCGGAACCAGGTGGTATTCGGGGTTGGGTTCGCCGAGTTGGAGGTGGCCGTTCCCGAAGTCGAGTTCTGCGTGGACCACCGCTCCGCCCATCTCCGTGCTGCCGACAACGCGTGCGCCGAACACGTGCCTGTAAAACGCGATCGCGTCCTTGGCATTCGGTACGGCGAGGAACGGTGTGAGGCTCGTCAGGCCATTCGGGATTCCGTGCGTGGTGTGCTTTCCGTGGGCGGCCGTGGTTGCTTCGGTGCTTGTAGTATCTGTCATGTTCACGACGCTACGCGACGGGATTTCAGCGTGCTTGGAGATTCGCGACAGGAATGAAGAGAACCATGGAGAGTTCGTTCAAAGGGATCCTGTACCCGGCCCGGCTGCCTGCTTTCCACCGGCTCCCGGCGCCGGCGTCCGTTGCGGAGCTCGTCCAATGGTTCTGGATTCCCGAGTGGGACATCGAGCCTGGCCGCACGTCCCGACAGCATCTGATCGCATACCCGAGCTGCAACCTGGTGGTCCAGCCCGACGGCGTCGCCTTCTCCGGTCCGAGCACTCGTGCCGCCCACCGAGACCTGCGCGGTAAGGGTTGGGCGGTCGGCGCACTGCTGCGCCCCGCGGCCGTGCCCCTGTTCACCGATGACCCGGGGAGCCTGCGGGACACCGAAGTGGATTTCCCTGCGGAAAAGCTGCGCCTTTCCGTATCGGACGCAATGAACGCGCACGACGGCGGCACTCACCGCGAGCGGGCAGTGGAGGCCTTCGTCGGGTGGCTGGCTTCCGTTGCCGGGCCGGCGATGTCAGAGGAAGCAGTGTTGGCGAACCGGCTCATGGACGTGGTCGCCTCGGATGCCTCCCTCGTCCGGGTGGAGGACGTTGCCTCTGCGTTGGCGGTATCGACGCGCACTTTGCAGCGGGTGGCCAAGAAGTACATCGGCCTCAGCCCTGCCGCCCTGATCCGCCGTCGAAGGCTCCAGGACGCGGCCGAACGCGCGCGACTTGATCCCGGAGTCGATTTGTCCGTCCTCGCCGCCGAGCTGGGCTACGCCGATCACGCGCACCTGACGAACGACTTCCGGAAATACCTCGGGTTTACGCCAAGCACCTACCGCCAAGCCGTGGCCGGGGACTAAACCTCCGCGCGTTTCGGCCTCTCCGCTGCCCGTCCCGTCTGGTCCCGTCCCGTCTGGCCCCGTCCCGTCTGGCCCCGACCCGCGGAGTTTGTGTACAGATACCACCCCTTAACGACGGGTTTAAGGGGTGTCATCTGTACACAAACCCTGCGCGCGGCGCTCCTTGTGAATATTCGATAGCTTGGTATTGTGTAGCTGTCCCGCCAGTTACCCCCAATGCTGGCGGGACATTTTCATTCCATGACGCTTGTCAGATCGTCAATTCACCCATTCGGTCCCAGCTGTCGCCGTCGAGTCCGCGGCGTCCCGGCCGGTGCCTGGGGCACGTCCTGCATGGCTTTCTTAAAATCCCGGCGGCCTCGCTAGATCACGAGTACCACTGCCACTCCGGCGGCGCCCAGCCGGAAGGGACTTGGTGGTTGTCAGTCAGGCCGCATTTTGCGCAGCTATAGCTCACCGACGGCGGCTTCAGTCCACTGCCGTCGACGGCGTAAACCTCCGGAATGTACTCATGGAAAATCAAGGAAAACCCGGGACCACACTGGCCGCAGGCAGGAATCCGGGGCTTGCGTGCCGTAACAGAAGAATGATGAGCGGTACTTCGATGTCCAGTCCGTGCAAGTGGCATGTTTCTCCTTCACGTTTTCGTCATCCTGGAATCGGCATTGACCCCATGTTGCAAAAGTCCGCGACTAAGCGCCTACGTCGTGCGGGAATCCGACGGGCAGCCGGGAGGTAATGGCTAAAACTGTATGCCAGCTTTCCCGGAAGAGCCATGGTTAATCAAGAAGCGATGGTCCACATTCGGTTATCCTCAAAAGCGCCCGTGAGCGGGCAAAATGCTGCGATTGAAGCACCTAACACCCGAAAAGAACACCGCCCGTAATGACTGTTGCCTCCATCACATCTTGCACTTAGTGTTGTCCCCGGGCCGCAGCGTCGCGGTTCCAGATCGGAAGAGGACTCATGACTGAAAAAATCCGGCTTCTCGTAAACATGGACATCGATTGTGCCCAGGTCCGCATCACCGCCCATGGGCACCTAACCTCCCGAAGCCTCGACGCCCTCTACGTCGTCATGAGGCGGGCAAATGCCCTCATGGACGGTCTCGCCCTGGAAGTGGACGTCACCAGCGCGGATGTGGACCCCGCCGCCTTGGACGCGCTCCAGTTCTGCTCCCAGTCCCACCATCTCCCGGCCCTCATCGACCCGCAGCAATGCGAGGTCAACGTCTCCGTACTTTCCGCGGCCGATCTCGCAATGGCGGCCTGAGTCCAGCTAGTGGCACTTTGGCCCGCGGCGGTCCTTGTTTCGGCGGTCCTTGTTTCACAGTCCGGCGCCACAAGGGACGGGATCGTAAACAAGCGTCCCATGCATGGCAGCACCGCCCGGGCGTGACCCAGCACAGTCGGCACTGCGTCACTCCCGTCGCTCGTCGCCCTCACTCCCCCGCTTCTCACCAGCGGTGTGCGCGTAACTTGCGGATTCCTTGTCGCGCTCCTGTTCTTCCTCGCTGCGCTTGGTCGCGCGGGGCTGGAGTTGGATGGTGTCCTCGGCATTGATTCCGGCTTGGAGTTCGCGGCCGCGTTCGGTCTCGGCGTCGAGCTCGGCCCCGAAAAGCAGGGACATGTTCAGGATCCAGAGCCATAGGAGCATCACGATCACGCCGCCGATGGCTCCGTAGGTCTTGTTGTAGTTGGCGAAGTTTGCCACGTAGAAACCGAATCCCAAAGATGCCAGCACGAAGATCACCAGGGCAGTGAACGATCCAATGCTCATCCAACGGAACTTGGGCTGCTTCACGTTTGGCGTGGCGTAATAAAGGACGGCAATGATGACTATGACCAACAGCACCACCACCGGCCACTTGAAGATATTCCAAGCCAAGAGAAGGCCTTCGCCGATGCCTATGGAACTTCCGACCGCATCCGCAACGGGGCCGCTCAACGCCAACATCGCCGCAATCACTGCCGCGATGATCACACCCAGGACGGTCACGCCGAGCATCGTGCCACGGAGCTTGACGAAGCCGCGGCCTTCGTCCACTTCGTAAATGCGGTTCATTGCCCGGCTGAACGCACCCACGTACCCCGACGCCGACCAAAGTGCGGTCAACAGGCCGATTACCAGGGTGAATCCTGAAGCTGGCGACGTGGTCAGCTCTTCTATCGGTTGCCGGATGGTATCCACGGTGCTTCCGGGCGCGATGCTCCGGACAACATCCAGGAGGGCTCCCGTCAATTTTCCTTGCCCGAAGATCCCGAGAAGCGACACCAAAGCCAGCAACGCCGGGAAGAGTGAAAGCACGCCGTAGTAAGTGAGCCCGGCGGCCGCGTCGGGGCAATTGTCCTTGCCGAATTCACGGAGCGTCCTCTTCGCTATGTACTTCCACGTAGGTTTCGTCACCTCCGTAGGACTTTTCGGCTTCCGCGGATCGTCCGGGGCCGGGGCGGTTTCCGCTTTGGCCGTGCTGGTTTCGCGAGGCTGGCTGTTTGTCATCCCTGCCCTCTTTCCAAGATCGACTAGCGATCAAAACGAGAAATGCTGGCATAAGAATGGTAAGCACACTTAGTAATTAGGGCTAAGATTTGACTATAACGATCCTTCCTGCAGCGCCACGTACAGGACGGCGTGTTGCTGTGTGCCTCGTTCCGCGGATAGAGTCAGGGTGGGTTATGCAGCCGGCCCTCGGAACTCTTTCCATGGAGTGATCCTTGATCCGCAGTAAGCCGTACCCATTTCCCATCGTCATCCCGAATTATCGCGTCGTCCAGAATTTCCGCGTCGTCCAGAATTTCCGCGTGGCTGGACAGCACGCCGGAGCCACGGTGGTAGCCGGACGATGAACACCTTCCTCGCTTCTTGCCTCAATGGTGAGATGGACCCCATCGTCGGACTAGCGCGATTGTCGGACGAGGACCTTGCCACATTGGCAGACGCCCTGTTCCGGCACCTCGACGCCGGTAAACCCGAGTTTGGTGCCCAATCCTGGTACGACTCCGTGAGGGAAGAAATCGCCGCCCGCGCGGCCCGCGGTACCGTGAAGGCAGACGTGATCGCACTGCACGGCACGGGACTGCACGACGGCGGAGCAGCGGCCAGTGCCGAACCTGCCGATGCGACAACACCTGAGCCGGATCTGGCCGGTTAAGCGACCGACCGGGTAAGGGGACAGCCCGCGCCAAGGGTCGCCGTCGTAATTCCCGCCCCTAGCCCTCAAGCGGTGCGCGGTTCGCCAAGCGGTGCCCTATTCCTCTGGCGCCAAGGGCGCATGGTGCCCGTTGAGGGCGGCTCCGGCCGGAACGGGCACTTGGCGGTCGGCAAGTTCGCGAACCACTACCTTCAACTCCTGCCGGAACATCGAGACATCGATGGGCACATCCGCCAGGACACGTTTCTCGGCCTCCTCGGCGCGTTCAAGCGCTTGGGCGCCATGGTTCGTCAGGGAGACGACGTGCACCCGGCGGTCCTCGGAACTGCGACGGCGGGAGATGTGGCCGTGGACTTCAAGCCTGTTGAGGGTCTGGCCCATTGTTTGGGCCTGTACGCGCACGATCTGCGCCAGCATGGTCTGCGTGATGGGGCCCGTAACGGCAAGGACTTCCAAGGCGATAACGCCAGCGTGGGTCAGGCCAATAGCCCTGAGGTTTTCATCCCAAGAATGTTCCACAAGCCGCGCCGCTGTAGAAAGCAAGCGCCCGGTGGGCCAACGCTCAATGTCCGGCATATTTCCCATTGTACGCGCACTCGGATTTGACCCGGCGGCGCGGTCGCCGGGCGGGCGAAGGGGTCAACCCGGCCGGCTCCGCGGGCGCGCCCGCTAGCGGTTTTGAGCGCGCCCGCTAACGGTTTTGAGCGCGCCCGCTAACGGTTTTGAGTACGACGGCGGCGCTTGAGCCAGGCGGCCGCGCCCCACAACGCGACGATCAAGCAGGCGACCGCCACTATCCCCCGCCACCACACGAATGGCTGCCACAAGGCGAAAATCAGGGCCCAGACGACGAATACACCGCTCACGTCGAGTCGAGGTGCCCTGATCTTCATGAATGTCTCCTTATGTGTCCAGCACTGCCGAATCCCAACCCTACCCGCGGTAGCGTACCTTTCCGCCCACTACTGTGATGGCGACCGAAGCGGTCAGCAGCGAGTCGAGTCCGGCGTCGAACGGGTTGGTATCCAAGACCACGAAGTCGGCGAGCATACCTGTGGCGAGGCGGCCCAATTCGTGGTCCCGACGGCAAGAGTAGGCGGCGTCGCGGGTGGCGTGGCCCAGGGCATCGGCCAAGGTCAGCGCGTACTTGGGCAGGTTGGCGGGCAGGCTTGGATCCAGCGCGGATTTGCGCGTGGTGGCGATGTACATGTTGGGCAGGGGTTCGTGCGGCGCAGTGGGGGCGTCCGATCCGAGCGCGAGGGTGGCCCCGGCATCGGTGAATTCCGTCCAAGGGTAGGCGCGGTCCACGCGGTGGTCACCAAGCATTGCGCGCCAGTTTTCCTGCACGGCCGGATCGGCGTGGACGGGCTGCATCGACGCCACGACGCCCAGGCGGGCGAGACGCTGGATGCTCTCTTCCGTGACCGTCTCCATGTGCTCGATCCGGTGCCGCCGGGCCTTCTGGCCGTTGACGGCGTTGGCGTACTCCAGCGCATCGAGCGCTACCTCGGACGCGAGGTCGCCGATCGCATGGATGGCCACTTGGAGTCCCTCGGCGTCGGCGGCTGCGACCACCGGATTAAGATATTCCGCGGGCCAAATGAGGTCCGCGTTGCTGCCATCGGAGTACGGCTTCTTCATCGCGGCGGTGCACCCGTCGATCACGCCGTCGGCAATGATCTTGATCCCGACAACCCGCAGCCAGGGCGTATCGATCTCCCGGCTCAACTCCGCGGCACGGGCCACTTGGGCGAGATTCTCTTCCCGGTTTCCGCTCGGGGCCACGAGCCAGTGCGCGTTGACGCGCAATGGAAGAGCACCTTCCCCGCGCTTGAGGAGCCGCAGCAAGGCGGCCAGCTCGTCCTCGCCAAGCGCCATGTCGATCGCGCCTGTGACGCCTGTGGACAAGTAGTGTTCGAACGCCGTCGCCATGCGCTCGTCGCGCTGCTGGTCGGTGGTCAACGATGCCAGTTTCGGCCAGGCGTAGTGATGCATCGCGGTCTCCTCAAGGAAACCGGTGGCCTCGCCCGTCTCCGGGTCGCGCAGGATCCTGCCGCCGATCAGGTCCGGCGTATCCTTGTCGATGCCCATTTCGGCCAGGGCCGCGGTGTTGACCCACATCGAGTGGAGGTCGTTCGCGTCCAAGTACACCGGGCGGTCGGGTACGACGGCGTCAATCATCGCCGCGGTCGGCGCACCACCGGGAATGGCCGAGAAAAGCCAGCTCGTACCGAGAATGCGTGGGGCGTCCGGATTTGCAGCTGCGTATTCCTTGATCCGCAGCTGAATCTCCTCGAGGTCGGCGGCGTCGCGCAGGCCTACTTTCTGCATTGTGGCGCCCATCATTTCCAAATGGGTGTGGGCGTCGATGAAGCCGGGCAGGACGAACGCTCCCCCGAGGTCGACCACGGCTGGGGCCCCGATATCTCCAGGGTCTGCTCCCACCAAGCGAAGCGCCTCCGCCTCGCTGCCCACGAAGGCGAGCCGGTCGCCGTCGACGATCATCGCTTCGGCGACGCCGGCGGCATCTTCGGCGGTGAAGATCCTGGCATTTCGGTACAGGGTGCGTGTGCTCACAAGAATTCCTTCTCTGGACGATTGCTTCAGCTAGACGGCTGCTGCGTGGTGGAGGTTGATGGCTGGTTCTTGTGCCTCAGCGCGGGCGCGCGCCTCGACGCCGGCGGCCACGCGGGAGACCAGCACGAAGGGAAACAGGAGGATGAAACTGAAAGCCGAGAGGATGGCGCTCAACGGAACATAACCCAGGGCCTCCGCAACAAAGGTGCCGAACAACGGCGCGAAGGCGGAGCCGATCAGGTAGGTGCCGCTCAACGCAGCCGACCAGAATCCACGGGCGTCCAAGGCGACTGCAACCGAGACTACGTACATGAACGCCAAGGCATATACCGTGTTCCAGGCGATGATCACCAGCATGTACCAGAACGGATCGTCGGTCAGACCGGCGGCAAACTTGAGGCCGCCACCCAGGAGCAGCAGGACGATCAAAGTGGGTGTCCTGCGGAGGCGTTCGCCCGCGTAACTCGCCACCGCACCGAAAACGAGGCCACCCGCCGTCGAGATGCTCAACATGAGCCCTATTTCCTGGTCGCCAATCCCCGCATGGGCGGCTCCCATGGAACCCGCGACGGCCCACAGTGAATCCTCGCCGACAGCCCAGAGTCCAAAGCAGGCCAGGAGGCTCACTCCGGCGATCATCACGCGGCGGGACGCGCCAGCGGCCTTGCCGGGCACGGGCGGCTTGTCCGCTTCAGGCGAGCGTCCGACGTCGGGCCCGCCGTCCCGGGGTAGGGAACCGCCCGCCGCGGCGTCCGGCATCCAGCCCGCGGTAGCGGCGAACGCCAGTGCGAGGATCGCGAGGAGGCCGAAGGCGCTCAGCATTCCGACGCCGAGCAGCGGAATCAGGGCCAGCACCACTGTGACGATGGCCCGGTTGGCGAGTCCGCTGATGCCGGACATGCGGTTGGGGTTACGGAGGGCCGCGAGCGCGGCGCCGCTGGACGAGATGGCCCCGCCGCCACCAAGTCCGCCGAGGATGATCCCGGCGATGGCAAGCGGAGTCACGGGAACAAGGGCGGCGATGCCGAATCCGGCGGCCGAGAGCAGGAGCCCGATGCGGGCAACGGTGTGCCTGCCGCTCAGGGCTGTCCAACGGGAGGTCAGGAGGCAGGATATGGCCGTGCTCAACAGGCACGCGGTCATGACTGTTCCCGCCTCAGTGGGGGTGAGTCCGTGTTGGTCGACGAGCGCGATGATCATGAAGGGCACGAGGTTGGCGGCCATGAAGCCGACGACCCCGATGCCGAAGGTCGAAATTCCGCGCCGGGCGGTCAGGGCGACCCGGCCTGCAGAGTCTTGGGGAGGGGAAGTGTTCAAAGGAATCTCCACGTCTTGGGGGCCGCACCGTTGCGACTCTTCGCCGTGGCCAGTGAGGAACGGATCACTAACCGAAAGGCTTTCGTTTTAGTATCCACGCAAATGACCTACAACACAACTGTTCGGTAAAACGGGGACGCCGGCCCTACCCCCGGCCGGCCCTGTCCTTCCGCAAGCGCAGGCCCTCGATCAAGACGTCAAGGCCGAATTCGAAGGCCGTTCCGGCCCTGTCCGCTAGCTCCGAAACGCCATCCACGGCGCGCCCCAAAGCCGAATCGTTCCCCGGCTCCACCTCCCAGACGTTGCCCGGAGCTGCCAGGTCCAACGCCGCCCCGAGGGCGAAACTGTCGATCATCGCAAGGGCCGAACCGACGTCTGCCCCGGCGAAACCCGCGTCCTCCAAAGCCGAAGCCATCCGCTCATACAGCGCGATGACGTGCGCGTGCCGCACAGTCTGCATGACCAGGAGGGGTGCCGTGCGCGGATGCCGCGCAAAATTCTCCCGATAGGCGCGGATCTCGGACCGCAGCACATCCTCCCAACTGGCGTCCGCCGGGAGCGGTAAGGGTTCGCCTTCCGTGATGCGGCCCCGGACCAACTCCAGGATCTCTTCCCGCCCGGACACATGGTTGTAGATGGAGGACTGGCTCACTCCGATCCGCGCGGCCAATTTGGGCAGGCTGAAATCGCCGGTCTCGTCAATCAGTTCCAGGGCCGCTGTGACAACGGCGTCAAGGGAAATCAACGGCTTGAGCGGGCGCGCCATGGCGGGTCTCCTTGGGTGGGGTACCACCAAAGCTATCAGCGGAGCACCACGGGGAAATCCTTACAGGCCAAGGTCCTTTTCCGCGGTGACCCAGTTGCGGGCGATGGCTTTCTGGGCGTCGGCAAGCGTGACTCGGTGGGAACAGACCGCTTTGTTCAGGCGCGTCTCGATCGCGTCCTTCGGGTTGGTGGTCCCCGGAGCCCCTTCGCGGTTCGGTTCAGGCCACAAGTTGGAGACGGCGTTCGTGCCGCCGAGTTGAAGGCTGATGAGGTGGTCGTACTCGGTGGAGGACGACGGCGCCAGGCCGTATTGCTGAAGGCTCAGCTTCTTGACCTTGTCAGTGTCCGAGACGGGGGCCCGGACCGTGGTGGTGTACCCCGACTTGCAGATGGTGCTGCTGATGTTCGCCTCCGTCACGGCCGGATCGACGGCGCCCGGCGTGCACGAGGCGTCCGGAAGGATCTCGCCTTTCACGGCGTCAAGGATCCGCACTTTGCATTGGTTCGGAGTGAGGGTGAGGTCGCGGCTGACCTTGTCCGGGGAGTGGATGGCCTTCGGCGCGCTTCCCTGGGCCACCGCCGCGTCGGGGACGGCTGCCGGTCCACTGTCCCCCGGCTGGACGGGCTCGACGTCGTCCCCTGCTTCCGCGTCCGGCGTGGTGGCGGTGGCGGCCGGGGACGCCCCCGCGATCGCCTTGGCTTGCCGGCCAAGGTACCAGAGGCCTGCCGCCACGAGGATCCCGATCAGGATGGTCGTGAGGAGGACATGGGTCTTGCGTGTGAAAATCATGGTTCCTGTCAGGGGGTGGTGGGCCAGCCTCCCCTTTCTACCGCCGAACCACGGGCTGGTCCGTGAGGCGCGCAGGCAGTCCGGGCAAGCCGACTGATGACACCCCTGCGGACGGCGCCCATACTGGGATCATGAGCGTCAAGACCCGCCGCACAGCGGAGGGCGCCGCTGTTGCCACCCCGGACACCACCGCCCCAATTGCACCGACCGCCCCGACCAGCGGCCCCATCTCGCGCGAGGAACTGCAGCTCGCTTCGCGCAACCACGCCCTGCCCCTGGAGATGCTCAACTGGCCCATCACACCCGTGGGCATGCACTACCTCCTGGTGCATTTCGACGTTCCCCATATCGATCCCGTCTCCTGGCGTTTGAACATCGGCGGACTTGTGGACCATCCCCACGAATACACGCTTCACGACCTCCAGCACCGCGAGCGCCGGACTTACGCCGTCACGATGGAATGCGCCGGCAACGGCCGGTCCCGGATGGATCCCCGGCCGATGAGCCAGCCGTGGGACCAAGGCGGAGTGGGAACCGCCGAGTGGACGGGAACTCCCCTTGCGCCGTTGCTGCTCGACGCCGGTGTCTCGCCGGACGCCGTCGAACTCGTCTTCACGGGAACGGACCGCGGGATCCAAGGCGGCGTGGAGCAGCAGTACGCCCGCAGCCTGTCCGTGGCGGATGCAATGTCCGACGACGTGTTGCTCGCCTACGAGGTCAACGGCCAGGCCTTGCCGCCGCAGCACGGCTTCCCTGTTCGGCTCCTGGTTCCCGGATGGTACGGCATGACGAGCGTCAAGTGGCTGCGGTCGATCGAGGCGATCGACCACGGTTTCGATGGCTACCAGCAACTCGGTTCCTACCGGTACAGCCAAAGCGCCGACGACCCCGGCGAGCCTGTCCAGCGGATCAAGGTCCGCTCGCTCATGGCGCCGCCCGGCATTCCGGATTTCTTCACGCGGCAACGCACCGTGGACGCCGGACCGGTCCAGCTCAGCGGCCGCGCCTGGTCGGGAAACGGGACCATCGAGACGGTGGAAATCTGCGTGGACGGGGTGTGGGAGCAAGCCCAACTCCGGGCCCCGGCCGGCCCGTACGCCTGGCGCGGTTGGACCTTCACCTGGATCGCCACGCCGGGCACCCACGAGCTCGCGTGCCGGGCCACGGACTCCACGGGCGGGACCCAGCCGGACGCCCCGGAATGGAACTACCAGGGCATGGGAAACAACGACGTCCAGCGGATGACCGTGACGGTCCGGGAGTAGTAAATGGGCGGCAATTCCAAGAGCAGCACCAACTACGAATTTTTGACCGTCTGGCGCGTCGCAGCCACCCCGCGCGAGGTGATGGACATCCTGGGCGACGCCGGCACTTTGTCCCAGTGGTGGCCGTCCGTGTACTTGAGGGTGGTGCCGTTGGATCCCGGGACCCCGGACGGCACGGGCAAGGCGTTCTTATTGCATACCAAAGGGTGGCTGCCGTACACCCTCAAATGGCGGCTAACCGTCACCGAACCGATCACCGAGCGCGGTTTCGCGATCTCCGCGAGGGGCGACCTGAACGGCGTCGGGCGCTGGACTTTCGAACAGGACGGTCCGGAAACGGTGGTCACCTACGATTGGCGCGTCAGCGCCGCCAAACCCCTGCTCCGGCGGCTAAGCTGGCTGCTCAAGCCCGCCTTTTCAGCGAACCACCAGTGGGCTATGGCGCAAGGCCGGGAGGCGCTGGCGCTTGAATTGCGACGACGGCGTCCAGGCGCGGATCCCTCGAAGATCCCCCGCCCGGCACCACCCACTTTTGCAAGCCGATACCGCTGGCCAAGGAGCACGACGCATGCCTGACAACAACAAAGGGGAAGTCCGCTGGTTGACCGAACCTGAGGACCAGGACTACCCGGCCGCGGCGAACTACCTTTCCATGCTCGACTCCGACGACGTCGTTGCCACGGTGGTCGCCGCCTTGCGGTCCGCGCCGATCGTGCACCGCAAGGCGAAGGACATCCTGCGGGCCGCGAGGCTCGCACTGCTTCCCGAAGACAACGCCCACGTGGCCTCGGACCTGAAGAAGATCAGGGACGGCAAGAAGCTCTCGCCGATCCTGCTGGTCAAGGGCGACCTCGCCCGCGGCATTCCCGCCCAAGTGGCCGATGGCTACCACCGGGTGTGCGCGAGCTATTACACGGACGAGAACACGGACATCCCGCTCAAACTGGCAGACGCGCCGCGATAGGAGTAACGCGTGTCCTTCTTCCAGCTGTCGCTGATCGCCGCAGTTGCGCTCCTCGGGCCTTTGCTGGCGCTTCCGCGGAAATGGCACCTACCTGTGGTGTTGGGGCAACTGTTGGCCGGCATCGTGATCGGGCGCACGGGTTTCGCCTTGGTGAACTCGTCCGATCCCACGTTCACCTTCATGGCCGACGTCGGGTTCGCCCTCATCATGTTCGTCGCTGGAACGCACGTGCCCGTGAGGGACAAAGCCATCCGTCCGGCGCTGGGGAGCGGAGCCTTGCGTGCCGGCATCGCGGCGGTGCTGGCGGTCGCCGTCGGAATCGCCATCGCCTTCGCCTTCGGCACCGGACATGCCCCTCTTTACGTCGTGTTGCTCGCGTCGTCCTCGGCGGCCCTGGTCCTGCCGATTGTCGATTCCTTGCGGCTGGGCGGACCGAAAGTCCTCACGACGACGGCGCAGGTCGCCATAGCCGATATCGCCTGCATCGTGGCGCTTCCGCTGGCCGTGGACCCGCCGAACGCCTTGCGCGCCGCGGCAGGAGCGGCCATCGTCGCCGCATGCGCGGCCGTTCTGTTCTTCGTGCTCCGTTGGCTGGAAACCAGCGGCACGAGGGGACGCGTCCATGACGTCTCCGAGGACCGGAAGTTCGCCTTGGAGCTGCGCGTCCAGTTGGCTTTGCTGTTCGCCCTTGGCGGCCTGGCGGTTGCCGGCCACGTATCCATCATGCTGGCCGGTTTCTCCTTCGGCCTGGTGGTCTCGGCGGTCGGCGAACCGCGGCGCCTGGCCCACCAGCTCTTCGCTGTGAGCGACGGTTTCCTGGGACCGGTGTTCTTTGTGTGGCTGGGTGCGTCGCTCGACCTCCGCACGCTGGCGGGCAGCCCCAGAATGATCCTCCTCGGCATTTGCCTGGGCTTCGGAACGCTCTTGGTGCACGGTGCCTTGCGGGCGCTTGGACAGCCGCTCCCCCTCGCCATCCTCGCAGCCTCGCAATTGGGAGTACCCGTCGCCGCGGCGACCATCGGCACGCAACTGCACTTGCTGGAACCCGGAGAAGCCGCCGCCATGATCCTGGGAGCCCTCATCAGCATCGGCGCGAGCACGATCGCCGGTTCCCGCGCTGCGCGCACGTTCTCGGATGCAAAGCCTGACGAAACGGGCAAGGGGGCCGTGGCCGGGACGGCGGGAGGCTCAACGGCAACGGCCTGAGTCTAGCAACTACTAGAATTGACGGCTTGACCGGCGGTCTTGAACAGTCGATCATCATGAGACCGCTAGAAGAGGGAGGAACCGTGCACGCTTTGTCCGTCCGCGCGCCCTTCCACGCCTTGCGTTCGGGCGCGATGGCCATCACCATGGTGTCCTTGGCGGCAGCGGCGCACGTTTTCGCGGGCGGTGAGCTTCCGTCGGCGCCCGTGCTGCTGGCCGTCATTGCCCTGACCGGGCTAGCCACGACGCTGGCTACCCGGTTCAAACTCGGTTTCCTGGCCGTCGGTACCCTCCTGGGAGCGAGCCAGTTCGCCTTGCACGAGGCCTTCACCGCGTTCAGCCCTATCAACGTCACTGCCCCTGCCGCGGAAGGCCACCATTCTTCCGGCGAACACTTGCTGTCCGGCCTTGAAGCGGGAGAAGCCCACCTCCACGAACTCGACACTCCCCTGAGCTGGCTCATGCTGGGAGGCCACGTCCTTGCGACTGCCGCTTCCGCGCTGCTCTTGGCTTGGGGTGAGAAGGCCCTGTGGCAATTGGAGGCTTGGCTTCGTCCCCTTTTCCAGCTCATTCGGCTGGTTTTCAGGCCCGACGCCGGTTCCGCACCTCGCGTCCTCGGCTCACCCGACGTTTTCGTTCCCCAACCCTGGCGGAACCTCAGGCAAGACAGCAGGCGCGGCCCTCCCGCCGTCGTCGTACTTCCCTGACTCCGCCCGGCACCGCCTTCAGGTGACGGGCTCCATCACCCGCACTTTGGCGCGCTTTCGCGCGCTGCCTGAAAGGCAACCCACCCATGAAAAAGTCATCGCTCCGCCGTACCCTCTCCGCAACCGCAATCGCCGGCGGAACCGCAGCCCTCATGATGGCCGGACTGGCCGGCGCCTCCGCGCACGTCTCGGTCAATCCGGACAAGACCGCGGCGAACTCGTACGCATTGCTGACGTTCGGCGTCCCGCACGGCTGCGACGCCTCGGCTACCACGAAGGTGACCATCAACCTCCCCGACGAACTGACGGACGCCACCCCCACGGTGAACCCGAACTGGACTGTCGAAAAGGTCACCCAGACGTTGCCCGAGCCGAAGAAGCTTGCGGACGGCACGTCCATCACCAAGCGCACCAGCCAGATCGTCTACACCGCCAAGACGCCGTTGGATCCGCACTTGCGCGACGCCCTGGTCCTGTCGGTGAAACTGCCTGATGCCGCGGGAAAGACCATCTATTTCCCCACCCTGCAGAACTGCGAACAAGGGCAAACGAACTGGGCTGAAATCCCCGCCGCCGGCCAGGATCCGCACTCGTTGAAAGCTCCGGCCCCGTCGGTAGCCATTACGCCGGCCGCCGCTGCCGATGGACACGCGGCTCCCGCCGTATCCACCACTGCCGTTACAACCGAGCAAGTGGCTTCGGTGAGCGACGACGGTTCCCAGGCGCGCAGCTGGGCCGGCCTGGTCGCCGGCGTGGCAGGGCTTGTGCTCGGAGCCGCGGCCTTCTTCCGCAAGCGATCCGCCAAGGTGCCGGCTGCCAAGTAACGAGTCCGCTGGAGGGCGCCCGGAACATTACGATCCGGGCGCCAATCCCGCGGCAATACCGTGCCGCAGTTGACTCCGGCAAATGACGACGACAGGCTGTGCGCATGACGAATATGCGAGTCAAGAACGGTCTCCTGCTCACTGCGGCAATGGCTTCCGTATTCCTGCTTTCGGGCTGCTTCATGAACCAGTCCCAATCCGAGCCGTCAAGCACGGCGAGCGCCACCACCCCGTCGGGTACCCCGTCCGCTTCGTCCTCGGCCAGCCCGACAACCTCGGTTGCCGGCTCCCCCTCATCCAGCCCCTCCACTCCGGTGGCTGGCGGACCCGGCCTGTGCAAGGCGGCCTCGCTGACGGCCAGCCTCGATTCGAAGGGCGGCGGGGCAGCGGGCAGCGTCTACATGAAGCTCATCGTGACCAACTCGGGCACTGACTCGTGCGTCTTGAGCGGCTACCCGGGCGTCTCCCTGACGGCATCGCCTACCGGGGATCCGATCGGTGCCGCCGCAACGCGCGACAATTCCGTACCGGTGACGGACGTGGTCCTTGCACCCGGGAAGACCGGAGTGGCCCAGCTCCGCTACACCCAGGCCGGCAACTACCCCGACTGCACCCGCACTCCCGCAGCCGGCTACCGCATCTACCCGCCGGAGGACACCGCGTCCCTGTTCGTTGCGCAGCAGCAGGACGCTTGCAGCAACTCCACCATCAACCTGCTGAGCGTCCAGGCCTTCCAGGCGGGCTAAGGGGCCTTATTCTGTCACTGCCTTGGGGCATGATGGAGGAATGCAGGAGAAGGGTCCGGATACCGGTTCATTGACTGGTGCGCTGAACGGTCATGGCGCGTCCGCCATGGACCGGTTCAGCCGTGCCACGCGTGAGTGGTTCCTCGGTGCGTTTTCGGCGCCCACTCCTGCGCAGGACGGCGCGTGGCGCGCCATTTCCTCCGGTTCACACGCCTTGGTGGTGGCGCCTACCGGTTCGGGCAAGACGCTCGCGGCGTTCCTGTGGGCTTTGGACAGGCTGCTTTCCACGGTGCCGGCGGCCCCAGAAGGCACAGTCCCCGAAGGCGCTGTGCCCGAAGGCGCGGTGAAAAGCGAAGGCGCGGTGCCCAAAGGCGCCGCGAAAAGCAAAGGCCCCAAGCGCAAGACCCGCGTCCTTTACATCTCTCCCCTGAAGGCGCTCGGCGTGGACGTCGAACGCAACCTCCGTTCGCCCCTCATCGGCATCACGCAAACGGCCAAACGGCTCGGGTTGCCGGCGCCCCTGGTGAGCGTCGGCGTCCGTTCGGGAGATACGACGACGGCGGATCGCCGCGCGCTGCTCAGCCGCCCGCCGGACATCCTCATCACCACGCCCGAATCGTTGTTCCTCATGCTGACCTCGCGGGCGCGCGAGACGCTCAGCGAAGTAGACACCGTGATCGTGGACGAGGTCCACGCCGTCGCGGGTACCAAGCGCGGCGGTCACTTGGCAGTTTCCTTGGAGCGGCTTGATGCGTTGCTGCCAAAACCTGCCCAGCGGATCGGCTTGTCGGCCACGGTGGAACCGCGGGAGCTCGTGGCGCAATTCCTCGCCGGTGCCGCTCCCGTGGAGATCGTCGCTCCGCCGTCCCGCAAGAACTGGAACCTGGCAGTCAGCGTGCCTGTGGAGGACATGTCAGACCTCGCGGGCGCGGCCGGTGCATTCGATTCCGGGCCCGCGTCCGGGCTCCAGCCACAAGCGTCCATTTGGCCGCATGTGGAGGAAAAGATCGTTGACCTCGTCTTGTCGAAGCAGTCCACGATCGTCTTCGCGAACTCACGGCAGCTCGCGGAGCGGCTCACGGCCCGGCTGAACGAGATCTACGCGGAGCGCCAATTGATGGCGGTGGATGTGTTCTCCCCGGCGGCGTTGGAATCGGCGCCGCCTGATTTTGGACCCTCCGATGCCGGGCCGCCAGCCTCGACGGCGACTCCCGCGCACATGATGGCGCAAGCGGGGAGTACGAGCGGCGCCGATCCCGTCTTGGCCCGGGCCCATCACGGATCCGTGTCGAAGGACCAACGCGCCCTCATCGAAGACGACCTCAAGTCCGGGCGCCTGCGATGCGTCGTGGCCACATCTTCCCTCGAGCTCGGCATCGACATGGGAGCGGTGGACCTGGTGATCCAGGTCGAGTCGCCGCCGTCGGTGGCCAGCGGATTGCAGCGCGTGGGCCGCGCGGGCCACCAAGTAGGTGAAATTTCCGAAGGCGTGCTCTTCCCCAAGCACCGGGCAGACCTCGTGCACACCGCCATCACGGTGGAACGGATGTTGAGCGGCCGGATCGAACGGCTCCATGTTCCCGCCAACCCCTTGGATATCCTCGCCCAACAGACCGTGGCTGCCACGGCCTTGGGAAGCATCGACGTCGAGGAATGGTTCGCCACTGTCCGCCGTTCCGCGCCGTTCGCCACCCTCCCCCGTTCCGCCTTCGACGCCACCCTGGACCTCCTCGCCGGCCGGTACCCGTCGGACGAGTTCGCAGAACTCCGCCCGCGCATCGTGTGGGACCGGAATGCCGGAACCATCGAAGGGCGGCCCGGGGCGCAGCGCCTAGCCGTGACGTCCGGCGGAACCATCCCGGACCGCGGCCTTTTCGGCGTCTACATCATCGGAACGGAAGAGGACAGCGCACAGGCACCCGGTTCGACGTCGCGCGCTGCAAAAGGCGGCCGGCGCGTCGGCGAGCTCGACGAAGAAATGGTGTACGAATCCCGGGTGGGGGACGTCTTCGCACTCGGCGCCACCAGTTGGAAGATCGAAGACATCACGCACGATCGTGTGCTCGTTTCGCCGGCTTTCGGGCAGCCAGGCAAACTGCCCTTCTGGAAAGGCGATTCCCTGGGCCGGCCTGTGGACCTTGGCCGCGCGCTTGGCGCGTTCGTGCGGGAGCTGTCCTCCTCGGACCAAGGTCCGGCGCTGGAACGCTGCAAGGCCAGCGGACTGGACGACTACGCCGCCGGCAACCTGCTCCAATACCTGAACGAGCAGAAACAAGCCACGGAAATCATCCCCAGCGACCGCACGCTCGTGGTGGAACGGTTCCACGACGAACTCGGCGACTGGCGCGTGGTGCTGCACAGTCCGTTTGGCATGCCGGTCCATGCTCCGTGGGCACTCGCAGTGGGGCAACGGCTCCAGCAGCGCTACGGCCTGGACGGTTCCGCCATGGCTGCCGACGACGGGATTGTGCTTCGCGTCCCGATGATGGAAGACGAACCGCCCGGCGCCGAGTTGTTCCTCTTCGAGCCGGATGAGCTTGAGCAGATCGTCACAGCGGAAGTAGGCGGCAGCGCGCTGTTTGCTTCCCGCTTCCGTGAATGCGCGGCCCGGGCCCTCCTGTTGCCAAGGCAAAACCCGGCGAAAAGGCAGCCTCTCTGGCAGCAAAGGCAGCGTTCGGCACAATTGCTCGACGTCGCGAGGAAATACCCTTCCTTCCCTATCGTCCTCGAAACCGTGCGTGAATGCCTGCAGGACGTCTACGACCTCCCGGCACTCAAGGACATCGCTGCGTCGATTGAGCGGCGGGAACTGCGCCTCGTCCAGACCACCACGCAGCAGCCATCCCCCTTCGCCAAATCCCTCCTATTTGGCTACGTTGCGCAGTACCTCTATGAAGGGGACTCGCCGCTCGCGGAACGACGGGCAGCGGCTTTGGCCCTCGATTCCACGCTCCTCAACGAGCTCCTCGGCAGGGTGGAGCTGCGCGAACTCCTCGATGCCAAAGTCATCGAAGCCACCGAGCGCGAACTTCAGCGACTCACTCCCGATCGGCGCGTCCGCGGCATGGAAGGCGTTGCGGACTTGTTGCGCCTGCTGGGGCCGCTCAGCCCGGAAGAAGTCGCCGAGCGGTTGCAGGCCGAGGACGAAAACCCGGTTTCGCCGACGGTCGCTTCGGAGCACCTCGCTGCCCTCCGCAAAGCCAACCGCGCCCTTGCCGTCACCCTCGGCGGAACCGAACGTTTCGCCGCCATCGAAGACGCGGCCCGGCTCCGGGATGCCATCGGTGTTCCCCTGCCCATGGGCGTTCCGCTGGCCTTCATCGAGCCCGTTCATGATCCACTCGGCGACCTCGTCTCCCGCTACGCCCGGACCCACGGACCCTTCACGGCAGAGGAGGCCGCCACGCGGCTGGGACTCGGAGTCGCCGTCGTGAGCACGGCTTTGAAACGCTTGGCGGCTGACGGCAGGGTGGTGGAAGGCGAGTTCCGTCCCCATCCGAGCGCGCCGGACGGGGACGTGGCAGGGCCGCCGGCTCCTACGGAGGCTCCCGCCGTGCTGGAGACGGCCGCCGCGCTGGACGTTCCCGTCGTCCTGGACCTTCCCGCAGTGCTGGACCTGCCCGTCGTTCCTCCGGGAGTCGAGTGGTGCGACGCCGAGGTCCTTCGCAAGCTCCGTCGTCGTTCCTTGGCGGCCCTGCGCGCCGAAGTGGAACCTGTGGACGCTTCCGCGTACGGGCGGTTCCTGCCCGCGTGGCAAAACGTCGCGGTGCCGCCTGCCAGCCGTCCCGGTTCTACTGGTGGCCGCGGTGCTTCGGCCCTTCGCGGCCTGGACGGCATCATGACGGTGGTCGACCAACTCTCCGGGGTGCCGATTCCAGCGTCCGCATGGGAACCGTTGGTCCTCGCCAGCCGGGTGTCCGACTACCAACCGGCCATGATGGACGAACTCATGGCCGCCGGGGAAGTCGTCTGGTCCGGTGCGGGGTCGCTGCCCGGAAATGACGGATGGATCAGCCTCCACGTGGCCGAAGCCGCCGAACTCACGCTCAATCCGAGTCCCGACTTCGAACCCGGCGATGCCCAGCTGCGCCTCCTGGAATACCTGCAATCCGGAGGCGCCTACTTCTTCCGGCAGCTCACCGAGGTTGCCGGCGGAATGGACGCGGTGCTTAGTGACGACGCCGTAGTTGCTGCTTTGTGGGACCTGGCGTGGGCCGGACGCATCACGGGCGATACATTCGCTCCCGTCCGCGCGATGATTTCCGCCGGCCGCACCGCGCACAAGCAGCCTTCCCGAACACCGCGGGCCAGGTCGCTGCGGATGAGCAGGCTCGGACGCTCCCACGGAACCGGCTTGATGGGATCCCCGACCGGCGCGGCGCCCACACCGCCGGTAGCCGTCGGACGCTGGTCGGCACTGCCCGCTCCCGGCCTCGACCCCACGGTCCACGCTCGAGGCACCGCTGAACTACTCCTCGACAGGTACGGCGTCGTGACCCGCGGTTCCGTGATGGCGGAGAACATCCTCGGCGGATTCGGGCTGATGTACAAAGTCCTGGCGCGGCTCGAAGAAGCCGGCCGCTGCCGCCGCGGCTACTTCATCGAACACCTTGGCGCCGCCCAGTTCGCCGTGCCCGCCACGGTGGACCGTTTGCGTTCCTTCACTGAAGATGCCCAACTCGCCAAAGCCGAGCCCATCGCCTTGGCGTTGGCTGCCACGGACCCGGCCAATCCGTATGGCGCCGCCCTCCCTTGGCCTGCCCAGGCGGTGGACGCAGGTTCAGGCCACCGGCCGGGACGCAAAGCCGGGGCTTTGGTGGTGATGGTCGACGGCGCGCTGGTCCTTTACGTCGAACGCGGCGGAAAGACCCTGCTCACCTTCAGCGATGACGACGCCGTCCTGGCTGCTGCCGCAGCTGCCCTGGTTGGCGTGGTCCATCGGGGTGCCGTGGACAAGCTCATCATGGAGAAAGTGAACGGCCACGACCTCCTGGACACTCCGGTGGCCGCGGCATTGACCGCGGCCGGAGCCTACTCCACGCCGAAAGGACTGAGGATCCGTGCCTGAAGTAGTGGCCCGTGCCTGAGGGAGATTCGGTATGGCGTGCCGCCGCGGAACTCCACAAAGCCCTGGCGGGCCAGACGCTCACGGCATCGGACTTCCGTGTGCCCCGCTTCGCCACCCTCAACCTGGCCGGCTGGACGGTGTCCGAGGTCGTGCCCAGGGGAAAGCACTTGCTGATGCGCTTGCAGGAGACCGGTGAGGCAGGCGGGGCCGGGAATGACGGGAAGCGTGCGCTCACCATCCACTCGCACTTGAAGATGGAGGGAAGCTGGCAGGTCTACGCCCCCGGCGGCCGGTGGCGGAAACCCGGCCACACGGCCCGGTGCATCCTCCGCACGGCGACGGCCGACGTCGTTGGATTCTCCCTGGGGATCCTGGAAGTGATCCCTACAGCGGACGAGGACCGCGTGGTCGGACACCTCGGACCTGACCTCCTCGGCCCCGACTGGGACATGGCGGAGGCCGTTAGGCGCATCGACGCCGCTCCGGACACCCCGATCGGGCTGGCCCTCCTGGACCAGAAGAACCTCGCCGGAATCGGGAACATCTACCGTTGCGAGTCGTGCTTCCTGTCCGGGGTCCATCCTGCCGCCCCGGTCTCGGCCGTGCCGGACCTGGCCGGGTTGCTCGCCGACGCCAAGAGGCTGCTTGAGGCCAACCTCGGCTCAGCCCGGCGAGTGACGCGCGAATCTTCCCTGCGCGGTGTTCGCGGCGTGCCGCGCTCCGGCTACTGGGTCTACGGCCGGGAACATCAACCGTGCCACCGCTGCGGCACGCCCGTCCGCCGCGGAATGCTAGGACCTGCCTCCGGGATGGAAGACCGCGTCATCTACTACTGCCCTAGGTGCCAGCCGGTTCCGTGACCACGGATTCTTTCGAGCTGCGGGAAGGCTTCTCCGGGACCGCGAACAGTGGCAACAGCAACTGCACTATGGGACCGATGGCCAAGGCGTAAACCACGGTTCCTGCTCCGACGGATCCGCCGAGCATCCAGCCCACAGCCAGGACAACCACCTCGATCAGGGTCCTGGACAACCGCACGGACCAACCCGTGCGGCGGGCAAGGCCGGTCATAAGTCCGTCGCGGGCACCCGGGCCGAGGCGGGCCCCGATGTAGCAGGCCGAGGCGATGCCGTTCAGGATCACTGCCCCGGCGAGCATGGCGACCTGCCCTCCCAAGTGCGAAAACGCGGGAATCAAGGCCAGGCCGATGTCCGCGAAGACCCCCACAAGCACAGCGTTCGCGAGCGTTCCGAAACCGGGCATTTGCCGCAACGGGATCCAGAGAAACAGCACGAGGAAACTCACCACCACCACTACCGTGCCGATGCTCCACCCGAGCTTCCCGGCAAGTCCCTGATGGAACACATCCCAAGGGTCCAAGCCGAGGCCGGCCCGGATGAACATGGCCAGGGAAACGCCGTACATGGCGAGGCCAATGAGGAGCTGGGTGATTCTGCGGGTCATCATGCTCACCATGATCTTCGAAAACTGGCATTGCTTTCCATAGCCAGTTTGCAATACTGGTCTTATGCCCGGCTCCCTCAACCCCACCGCGTTGGTACGCCTCCTTGGTCCGTGGAACACCGGCGCCGCGCCCGCGTACCGCGAGCTTGCCGACGTCGTACGCCTTTTGGTCATGGACGGACGCATCCCCTTGGACGTCGCGCTGCCCAGCGAGCGGTCGCTCGCGGCAGCGCTGGACCTCAGCCGAACCACCGTCACGGCCGCCTACGCGAGCTTGCGCGAGCAAGGTTTCCTCTCGGGCGGCCAAGGCAGCCGAGGCCGGACAGGCATTCCGCACCGTGCGGCCCCCATCAGCGGGCCGGGGCTGGCGGTACCGGATGGGATCCTGGACCTCGCCTACGCGTCGTTGCCCGCCACGGGCGAGGTGGTGCACCGGGCTTTCGCCGACGCACTTCTCGACCTGCCGGCCCTGCTGCCTGGCTTTGGATACGACGCGGTGGGGCTCCTTCCCCTCCGCGAAGCGATCGCGGAGCGTTATACGGCAGCCGGAGTCCCCACGTCCGCCGCGCAGATCCTGGTGACGTCCGGAGCGCAGCATGCCTTGAACATCATCCTGAAAACCCTGGCCGGCCGGCAGCAAAAGGTCCTCGTGGAACATCCGAGCTACCCGAACGCGCTCGACGCGATCCGCGCGTCGGGCTCCCGCGCCGTGCCGGTTCCGATGCCGCATGCCTCGGGCTGGGATATCGACGCCATGGTGGCGGCCATGCGTCATCAGCGGCCGGCCATGGCCTACCTCGTGCCGGACTTCCACAACCCCACCGGGCGGATCATGTCCAATCTCCAGCGCCGAAGGCTGGTCCGTGAAGCTGCGGGGACCGGAACGGTCCTGGTGGTGGACGAGACCATCCGGGAACTCAACCTCGACGGCGTCAGCACCTCGCCGCTCGCGGCGTTCAGTCCCGCCGTGGTTTCGATCGGCTCGCTCAGCAAGTCGCATTGGGCCGGCCTCCGCACCGGCTGGATCCGCGCGGACGAAGAACTCATCAGCCGCTTCATCCAAGCCCGGACCACCATGGACCTGGGCGGGCCGATCGTCGAGCAGTTGGCCGCCGCGCGACTGGTCCGCGCGTTCACCGAACCGCTGGACGCCAGGCTTGCGGAGCTTCGACGCAACCGGGAATCCCTGCTGGAACTCCTGGCCGAGCACTTGCCCGAGTGGCGCGTGGAACGTCCCCGCGGCGGCCTTACTGCCTGGTGCAGGTTACCAACCCCGTCCAGCACTGCCCTGACCGTGATCGCCCCCGACTTCGGAGTGCGGCTCGCGGCCGGCCCCCGCTTCGGGATCGGCGGGGCCTTCGAGCACTTCATGCGCGTCCCGTACACGCTGCCACCGGCCCGGCTTGAAACTGCGGTGCTGGCGTTGCGGGACGCCCAGGCCAAGCTTGACGCTTCGCCCCAGCTCCGGAGGACCCTCAAGGCCCCGAAGGAAGTAGCGGCGGTGGCGTAACGGTCACTAAACCGCCGGGGCCGCCGGAGCCCCGCTTGCTGCCCGACGCGATCCCATCCGCTGCTTGGCGGTGTTGCTGCCCGGGCCAACCGGGACGTGCGAGGTCGCCTTGGCGAGGCCGAACAGCGGCATGCCGTTGTAGACCACTTCGATTCCCGACGCCGGGACCTGGTAAGTCTCGTGCCACACCCCGATGTCGCCGCTGCCTGATACCTCCTTCATGAAACTCCGCCACGATGCCAGGTGCGGGGATTCCCTGTCCGCGGCGAAACGCCTCAAATGTTCGGGGCTCTCCCAATAGCTCAGGAGCATGGTGGTGCGCCCGAACCACTGCTCGCAGCCCAGCATTCCGGATTCAGGGTGTTGGGCGAGGTGCCGCAGCATGGTGGGCATCGCCGACGCCACGCGCATCACCTTCCCCACCTTCCACCAACGGTTGGACCGCATTCCAATGAGGAAGACGGTCACTGATTCACGTCCAGCATCCGCGGTGAAGCGGCCCGGAAAGATTTCCTGCGCCATGACTTGCCCCTGCCTTGTTGCTTCGAATCGGTCTTGTTGCTTCGAATCGGTTTCATAACGTCGTTACAAAACAACGTTATGAAATAATGGAGGACATGGCAAGACCTGTACTGCACGATGATTCCCTCAAAGAGCGGCTACTCGACACCACCGCGGACCTCGTCCACCGCATGGGCCCGGCACGGGTCACCCTGCGCGAGGTAGCCGCAGAAGCCGGGACGTCCACCACGGCCGTCTACTCACTGTTCGGCGGAAAGTCCCAGCTGCTCACCGCCGTCGTGGACAACGGCTTCCGCTCCTTCGGCGACGCGCAACGCGGCGCGGCCGGAGGCGGGCTTCGCGGCCTCGGACTCGCATACCGCGAGTGGGCGCTGGAACATCCGACTTTGTACCGGCTCATGTTCGGTGGGACCCTTGCCGCCTACGTGGACTGCAGCCCGACGCCGGCCGTCGCCTCGGACGCGATGGCTCCCCTCATCGAGGCGGTCACCTCGGCGCAAAACGCCGGCGCCATCCGCGACTTGCCTGCGGAAACCGTGGCTGTCGCCATCTGGGGCCAGGTCCATGGCCTGGTCAGCCTCCAACTGGCGGAACTCGGCGCTCCGGGCACCGACTGGGACGCCTTCTACTCCGAAGCAATCGACGCCATCGCCCGCGGCTGGGCATAACCACGACGCACAAATCGACCCAGGATGCGGAAATGGCCTGGCGCTACCGGAATTCCAGTGTCGCCAGGCCATTTTCCGCGTCGCGGAGCGGATCGCGCGTCGCGGAGCGGATCGCGCGTCGCGGAGCGGATCGCGCGTCGCTAGGCGTAGATCTTCTCGAGGAATCCGCCCCATGCCTTCGCAGTGGCATCGGAGTCACCGTGGCCACTGAAGTCATGCACAGTCATTCCCACCGGAGCGCCGAAGGAGTTGCGGCCGAAGAAGCGGTAAAGGGTATCCGCCGTCCGGAGGCCCAGGAAGTGCTGGTTCGAGAAGTCGACCTCGCCGCTCAGCCGTCCGACGCCGTCGACCTCCACCTCGACCGTTTCGCCCTGCGCAGCATCGTCAACACCCAACGCCTTCTTGAGCTGGACGAATCCGTCCGGCGATTGCGAGGCAGCCGGGCCCTGGATGTCCGTGAAGACCACGGGCATTCCGTCGAAATGCCGCAGGTACTGGCCCAAGGTGTGGAGGTAGAACTCGGTGTGCTTGCTGGCGCCGTCGTATTGCTCATCCCAGTTGTCGGCGAAGATTCCGCTGTGGACGTAGTGCAGCTTGGCGCGGCCGCCGTCGAGCGGCTCGAGTACGTGCTCCAACTGGTTGAACCAGCCGTCCGGGCCTTCCATCCGCGACACCAAGTGGGACGGGTATTCGTCTACAGTCTTCACGGCTGGCCACTGGTCCGTGGGGAACATCCAGGCAGGAGTGTCCGCCGTGATGGCCTGCCATACCCGCTCCGGGGTGCCGGGCAGCTCAGTGTCCGCCACGATTTCGAATTCACGGTTGCTAGTCATTGTCCTGTTCCTTTTCTGGTGAGTGCTGAGTGTTTTCCTTGAGTGCCGGATGGAGTACGACGACGAGACGGTGCTCGCGTGCGCCGCTCGCCGCCGCGTCGGCGCCGCCGTCGTGGTACTTGTCCACGAGGCGCGTCACCGCGACGCCGAGTTCCTCGGCAAAAGCCGCGCGGTCCGACGCCGAGCGGAAGGTGACTTCGCCGTCGATCGCGAAGCTCGCAAGCTTCTTCTTTGCCGCGGCCGCTCCCGCGATCAGCTTGCCCATCTCCTGGACCGTCCTCGCGGCGAGCGCCAGCAGCCAGAAGGCGGAAAAGCGATCCGAGAAACGGCGCGGATCAGGCGCCACCGAGGCGAGTGCCACCGGCGAGATCAGGTACGAGGCCGCCGTCGCGCGCAGGACGCGCTCGGTGACGTTGCCCTTCCTTCGCTCCTCGACCAATTCCACGAGGCCGTGCCGTTCGAGGGCCTTGAGGTGGTAGTTGACCTTCTGCCTGGGCAGGCCCACCTTGGTGGACAACTGCGTGGCGGAAGCGGGCTCGGCGAGCTCCTGCAGGATGCGGGTTCGGATCGGGTCCAACGACGCTTCGGCCGCCGCGGGGTCCTCGATCACTTCGATGTCCAACATGCTTCAATTGTGCCTACCGACAACTTTTTTTGTCAAGAACTTTTTAGTTGTCCGTTGGCTTGGAAGGACAACACAGCCGGTATCCGTGCAGTCAGCGAAGGAGTACCCTGCGGTTATCCCGTCCGTGAGGTGCATGATGAGGGTCAATATTCCGCCCACCGAGCCCGGAACCGATCGCGCACCCAGCCGTAGCAAGGCGCGGACGTGGCGTTGGGCAGTCCGTCACCCGGCTCTAGCCACGCTGTGCATGGCAGTAGTCGTTGCACTTGTGGGCGTTGCCGTCCGTTTCGGCGACTCCCAGTCCTCGGGTTCGGCCGGCAGGCCCGCAGCAGATACGGGCATCTCGAAGATCCAGCATGTCATTGTCATCATGCAGGAGAACCGCTCGTTCGACAGCTACTTCGGCACGTTCCCCGGCGCAGACGGGATACCGATGCAGAACGGTTCCCCCGCTGTGTGCGTACCGGATCCGGCGCATGGTTCCTGTGTGAAGCCGTACTACGACCCCGCTGACCGGAACTCCGGCGGCCCGCACAGCCAGAACAACGCCAAGGCGGACATTGACGGTGGAAAGATGGACGGCTTCATTGCCCAAGCCGAGAAAGCCGCGTCGAACTGCGCTCCGAACGCCCCTGCCTGCGCCGGCGGCAACCAAAGCGACGTGATGGGCTACCACGACGCCCGCGACCTGCCCAACTACTGGGCGTATGCCAAGGACTTCACACTCCAAGACCACATGTTCGAGCCCAACTCGTCCTGGAGCCTGCCCGCCCACCTGTACATGGTTTCGGAATGGTCGGCGAAGTGCAGCCGGGCCGGCGACCCTCAATCGTGCGTGAACGCACTCCAGAATCCGGGTAGTCCGCCGGACTTCACCGCCTCGATCCAGTCCACCCTCATCGGCAAGTGCCGCACCGGCCTGCAGACCAAAGACTGCCAGGACGCTTTGTCCGCGGTGGGGATAACCCCCGACCTCGCCGCACAACTGCACACCCTCATCGCGCAGAACTGCGCAGGCTCCGATTCCTACGCGAGCTGCCAGGCGGCGATCGATAAGGCTTCCCTCCCCGAAGCCCTCAAACAAAGACTTCTGGCTGCCGCCAATCTGCTCGCACCACCGGACTATGCATGGACCGATCTCACCTACCTCCTGCACAAGCAGAACGTGCCCTGGGCCTACTACGTCTTCAACGGCACCGAACCCGACTGCCAAAATGACGAAGCCATGACCTGCGCGCCAGTGGCCCAGAACGCGAAAACACCCGGGATCTGGAATCCGCTGCCCTACTTCGACACCGTGAAGCAAGATGGCCAGTTGGGTAACATCCAGTCCCTGGGCAACTTCTACGACGCCGCCAAGAAAGGCACCCTCCCTGCCGTGAGCTGGATCGATCCCACTGGAGCCGTCAGCGAACATCCACCGGCACTCATCAGCACCGGGCAGGCCTACGTCACCGGCTTGATCAATGCGGTCATGGCAAGCCCGGATTGGGGCAGCACCGCCATCTTCCTTTCCTGGGATGACTGGGGCGGTTTTTACGACCACGTTGTTCCGCCAACAGTGGACGAAAACGGTTACGGCCTCCGGGTCCCGGGAATAGTCATCAGCCCTTATGCCAAGCAAGGCAACATCGACCACCAGATTCTGAGCCACGACGCCTACGCCAAGTTCATCGAAGACGACTTCCTCCACGGGCAACGCCTTGACCCGGCCACGGATGGACGGCCCGATCCCCGGCCAGGCGTCCGTGAGGACAACCCCCTGCTCGGCGACCTGGTGAACGACTTCGACTTCAACCAGCCGCCCATCAAACCCGTCATCCTTCCTAACGCAGCCACGTACTAGCGCAGGCCACGTACCAGCGCAGCCACGTACCAGGGCCGACTCGAACCAGGGCCGGGGATGGCCGGGACGCGCAGCTCCGGTAGAATGGACCGGTGATGCAATCCCCCCTCCCAGTGCGCGACGGCGTCAACGCCACCCGTCTGCGGCTCCCGGACGAGGGGCCCTGGGACACCGCGATGGACTACATGATGCACCGCTGGGGCCACATCGATCCCCGGGGTATCGAAGACCGGTTCGACGCCGGCGAGATTGTCGGCGAGGGCGGCGCGCCGTTGGATCGCAGCACTCCCCTCGATGCGCACACCTTCATTTGGTACTACCGCACGCTCCCGCCCGAAACGCGGATGCCCGTGGAAATCAGCATCCTGCACCAGGATGAGCATCTCCTTGTGGTGGACAAGCCGCACTTCCTGCCCACCACCCCTGGCGGCACCTACATCCAGGAATCGGCACTCGTCCGCCTCCGGAACCAACTGGATCTGCCCGACCTCATCCCGATGCACCGCCTGGACCGCATGACCGCCGGGGTGCTCTTGCTCTCCACCAACCCGGAGACCCGCGGCAAGTACCAGGTCCTTTTCGAAAAGCGGCAGGTTCAGAAAGAGTACGAGTGCGTCTCTGCCGCGGCACCCGCGGCGGGCTATCCCGCCGTCGAGTTCCCCGCCGTCGTCCGCAACCGGATGACGAAATCGCGCAGCTACCTGCTCGCCGAAGTGCTCGACGGCGAACCCAACGCGGAGACCCGCATCGAGCGCCTGCGAACCTTCAGCGGAAAGCACGACGGCGGCCCGGGCGAAGGTGCCGGCGGTCGCCGCGCGCTGTACCGGCTCGAGCCGCACACCGGCAAGACCCACCAACTGCGCGTGCACATGGCGTCGCTCGGGCTGGGGATCGTGAATGACGCATTCTACCCGGATCTCCTGGACAAGGCACCGGATGACTACTCCAAGCCCCTTCAATTGCTGGCCCGCGGGATCCGGTTCATGGACCCGGTCAGCAAGCGCGAGGTCGAATACCGCAGTGGCCTCGAATTGAGCGAAGCCCGGGCCGCCTGAACGCTTCCAGCGCGTCCCTGGCCTCCATTCCAGCCGCGCATATAGGCTCTGAGTGCCGGCCCGGATCCCACGGGCGGTGTTCGGTCTCGCGAAAAGGAACCCCATGGCCCACGCTGAAAACGAAGTCACGATCAACCGCCCCGCACGCGATGTCTACGCCTTCCTTGCCGATGGATTGAACAACAAGCTGTGGCGTCCAGGGGTGCAAGAGGTCGCGCTTGCGAGCGGAGAAGCCGGCACCAAAGGCGCTGTGTACTCCCAGACCATGACGGGCCCAGGCGGCCGTTCGATTGCCGGCGATTACGAAATCACTGTGGCCGAGCCGGAGAAGCTGATCGAATTCCACGTCATTGCCGGACCCGCGCGTCCCACCGGAACATTCACATTGAACGAGAACGACGGCACCACCACGCTGCGCTTCGCCCTGGACCTCCAACCCAAGGGCCTCATGAAGCTCATGGGATCCATGATCGCGAAAACCATGGAATCGGAGGTTGGGCAGCTTGGCACGCTGAAGAGCGTGCTTGAAAAATCCCGTGCCTAAGCTCCAGGCCCGGTCAGGCCCCGAAAACGTCGCGGAACACGGACGTCATTTCGGGACTGAACAGGACAAATTCGACGAGTTCCAAATCGAGGGAACCGTCAGCGCCAAAGTTCCGGACGACGTCGAACGCTACTGTTGCGACCTCGCGCGCGTCCCAACCATAGATCCCGGCGCTGATCGCGGGGAAGGCAGCAGACCGCGCTCCGAGGGACTCGGCCACGGCAAGGCTCTCGCGGAAACACGAAGCCAGGAGTCCGGGATCGGTTTGTCCCGCGTGCCGGTTGGGACCGACCGTGTGGATCACCCACCGGGAAGGCAAGTTGAATCCCGGAGTGGCGACGGCCCGGCCCACAGGCAAGCCGCCCGGGTACTCTTTGCGCACCTCCCGGCACGCTGCGAGCAACTCCGGACCGGCCGCTCGATGGATGGCGCCGTCGACTCCGCCGCCGCCCATCAGGGACGAGTTCGCGGCGTTGACTATGGCGTCGACGTCGCGCGTTGTGATGTCACCTTGCAGGATCTCGAGCCGCATGGCGCCAGTCTTCCACGGCGCCGCAGGGAATGCATCAAAAGTGGGGTAGGTTGTGGCCATGGACGCCACCACCACGGAAGGCTGGGGAGCCGCGATCTACGCGTGGATTTTCCCCATGGTGATAGGCGACGCCGTCTTTCCGCCCATCCCGTCCGAGATGTTGGTGATCACGGGTGGCGCGCTCGCCGCCGAGGGCCGGGTCAACCTGGTGCTGCTGGGTTTGATGACCGCGGTGGCTTCCTGCCTGGGCGACCTCTTGGTTTTCCAGCTCTTCAAGCGCCGGCTCTCGCATGTGCTGGACCGATGGGCCTGGGGACGCAAAGTCCACCAAGGCATCCATCGAACCATCGCGAAGGCGGGCCGCTCGTCCACCTACGGTGCGATCATCGGCGCGCGATTCGTCCCCGGAGGGCGGCTTGCCGCGTCGGCCGCGGCGGGAATCGCCGAGGTTTCGACCCGCGGTTTCAGCCTGTGCGCCGCTTTGGGAGGCGTCTTGTGGGCGACATGGCAGGCCGGCCTCGGGTACTTCGCAGGATCCACCACGAAGCTTCCGTTCTGGGCGAGCTCCCTGATCGGCGTCGGCGTTGGCTTGCTGATCGGCGTCGTGCTCGGGGTGATCGTGACGCGCCGCCGCGGCAACCGCTCGCCGGTCGACGAGCCGGTCGACGAGCCTCTCGAGGACGCTGGCGACTAGATCGGCGCCCACTTGCCGCGGCTGCGGCGCAGCACGTATAGGCTCCCGGTCAGCGCTACGCGTTCGACGGCGTCGCGCATCATCGCCGCCGACTGGCGCGCTTCGCTGTTCTCGCCCGGGTAGTCGCGTGCCTCGACGAGGAAACGGAGGCTGATCTGCGGAACCCCACCGACAATGTCCAACTGGTTGGATTCGACGTGGTGTCGCGTTTCCAAGGCCTCCACCGCTGCGGCCATCACCGACTCAGGCGGATTGCCCGGTTTCAGGCCGGTGATTTTCAACTTGGTCTGAAACGAAGGCATCCCTCAACCCTAACGCCGCTGCGGCCTACCCCGTGTTGCGGAGGCCCGCTGCGACTCCGTTGACGGTGATGAGCATGGCCCTCTGGAGCCGTTCGTCGATCTCCGCGCCGGAAATCGACGCTTCACGGACGCGGCGCAGCAACTCCACCTGCAGGTAGCTGATGGGGTCGAGGTACTGGTCGCGGATTTCGAGGGATCGCTTGAGCGTCGGCTGGGCTTCGAGGAGCTCGGTTTCGCCGCTCAAGAGCTCGACTTCGGCAACGGTGAGCTCGTACTCGGCACGGATCGCCTTGAACAAGCGGTGCAGCTCCTCGGGGACCAAGGAGGACACGTAGTGCCCGGCGATGTCCATGTCCGTCTTGGCCAGGGTCATCTCCACATTGGAAATCACGGACTGGAAGAAGTGCCACTTCTCCATCATTTCGACCAGTTCGGCCGTGTTGCCGGCTTCGCGCGCGGCCTTCAGGCCCGAGCCCACGCCGAACCAGCCGGGAACGATCTGCCGCGACTGCGTCCAACCGAAAACCCACGGAATGGCGCGGAGGCCACCAAGACCGGCGCCGGAATCCGGGCGCTTGGACGGCCTGGAGCCGATGTTCAACGATCCGAGCTGCTCCACCGGAGTCGACGTAAGGAAGTACGCGGGGAGGTCGGGATCGTCGATCAACGAGCGGTACTGGGCGAACGCGGCGTCGGAGATGATCTCCATGACCTGTCCGTAGCGTTCGCGCTCGTCGTCGGACGTCCGCGGCGCCCGGTGCAGGGCGGAACCCTGCATCACGGCAGCGAGGGAAAGCTCGAGGTTCTCGCGTGCGAGCTCCGGAAGGGAGTACTTGTCCGAGATGACTTCGCCCTGCTCCGTGAACTTGATGGCGCCTTCGAGCACGCCGTTGGGCTGGGCCATGATGGCGTCGTAGGTGGGTCCGCCGCCTCGGCCCACGGAACCACCGCGGCCGTGGAACAAGCGGACGCTCACGCCGTGCTTGGCAGCGACGTCACGCAGCTTGCGCTGGGTCTTGTGGATTTCCCATTGGCTGGTCATGACGCCGGATTCCTTGTTGGAGTCCGAGTAACCGAGCATGATTTCCTGAACGTCGCCGCGCAGCCGCACCAGTTCCCGGTAGGAGGGGTCGGAGAGCAGCAGGTCCACGATTTCGGCCGAAGCGCGCAGTTCCTCAACGGTTTCCAGGAGCGGCGCGAAACCGATCTTGGCGTAGGGGGCCGCGCCGAACAAGTCGATCAGTCCGGCTTCGCGCGCCAGGACAGCGGCGGCCAGAACGTCGTCCGCGCCGCGCGTCATGGAGATGATGTAGGTTTCGACGACGTCCGGGCCGTAGGTCTGGAGGGCGTGGCGGATGGAACGGAAGACGTCGTACGTACGGTCGCCGTCGCCGTCGAGCTTGATGGGGTGGCCGGACAGCGGACGGCGCGAGGCCAGTTCCCTGCCCAGGAGCTCGAAGCGCGCCTCGCGGCTCAACTCACCGTAGGGAGTGCCGGCGCCGATCCGGTCGACCAGCTGCCCGACGGCGTCGTGGTGGTAGTCGGCGTGCTCGCGGATGTCGAGGGTGGCCAGGTGCAGCCCGAATGACGCGATCGCGCGGCGGACTCGCGACAGGGCGCCGTCGGCCACCAGCACGGCGGAGTGCTTGCGCAGCGAGTCTTCCAACAAATCCAGTTCAGCCAACAGGTCCGAAGTGGAGGCGTAGTCGCGGCCGGGTTCGTGGTGCTTGGCGGCGGACACGCGCCGGCCCGTGTTGATGAGCTTGGCCTTGATGCAGGTCAGCTTGAGGCGGTACGGCTCCTGGGCGTTGAGCTCCAGGATGCGCTTGTCCAAGCCGGGGAGGTTCTTGAGGTCGACGTCGATCGAGTCCAGGAGCTCCTGCTCTGCCGACACCAAGGCCGTCGAGTTGGAGAGGACGGAGATGAGTTCGTCGATCATTGCGATGCTGATCCGCACGGCATGCTGGTTCTGCAACTGCAGGATTTCGCGCGTGACGGATGCCGTGACGTTCGGGTTGCCGTCCCGGTCTCCACCGATCCACGAACCGAAGCGGACAGGGGCGTTGTGCGCGGGCAGGACCACTCCGCGTTCACCGAGGAGCTCGGAAAGGTCCGTGAGCATTTCGGGCATGGCATCGGTGAGGATGCTGCTCAGGTAGTAGATGGCGTTGCGGGCCTCGTCAACCGGTGTGGGACGGACCTGGCGGAGCTCATCCGTCTGCCACATCTGGTCGATGATCTCGGAAAGCTGGCGGTCCTGCCGACGGCGGGCTGACGTGCCTTCCACCGTGGTTTCGGCCAGGACGTCGGACAGCTTGCGGATCTTGTCCAACACCGAGCGGCGCGATGCCTCGGTGGGGTGCGCGGTGAAGATGGGGCGGACGTCGAGCTCGTTCACGACGTCCTGGAGGGCAGTGGTTCCGGCTTCGTCCGCGATTTCGGCAACTGCCTTGGCCAGCCAGCCGTCCTTTTCCTGGCGGGTGCGCAATCCGCGGACGCGGTGCACTTGCTCGGCGGCATTCGCGAGGTGGAAGTAGAAAGCGAAGGCGCGGACCAGTTCCGTCGCTTCCTCAAGCGGCAGGGAGGCGAGCAACTCGCGGACCTGGGCGACGACGTCGTGCGCGCTCCACGGTCCGGTGGCGTCGGCACCGCCGCGGGCGGCTTCCTTCGACTCCTTGGTGAGCAAGCGGACCTGCTCCACGAGGCGCAGCAGCTCGGGCCCGTGTTGGCGGACCAGGGACTCCCCCAACAGCGTGGAGACCCGGCGGACGTCGGCCCGCAGTTCCGCGGCGAGGTCGGTGCTCAGATGTGCAGTGTGAACCATGAAAAATACCTTCTGGCGTTGGAGTGGCCCGTACACTGCGCTGGATACTGTGAGCCTGCTTACTAATATTTCCAAGAAAATCCTACCCACAGCCATTCCGATGGTGGCAATCTGTCTCAGATATTGACGCCCCGACTTGGAGGAACCATGAGCACAACAGCCCCCGCACCCAAGGCCCAGGTGGAACGCTGGGAGCGCTTCCGCAACGGACGCAACTCCGCACTCGCAGCCGACCATGGCTGGCTGACGCTCACTTCCTTCCAGTGGCTCGAATCGGAACCCGCCGCCGTCGAACTCGTCCCGGGGCTCTGGTCAACAGACGGCACGACGGCGACGCTCACCGCGAGCGCGGCGGCCGGGCTCACGCTCGTGGGCACCGGGGCTCCCGTGGATGGCACGATTTCGGCCACCCTCCAGGACGAGGAATCGCTCATGTGGGTGCAATTCGGTGGTGCGGACGGCACGCAGGTGGTGGTTGAACTCGCCATGCGCGCGGACAAATATGCCATCCGCACGAGGGACAACGGCTCGGCAGTGCTGGCGGAGTTCGACGCCGTTCCCACCTACGAGTACAACCCGGACTGGGTGCTGGAGGGCCGTTTCGAGGCCTACCCCGAGCCTGTAGATGTACCGATCGGGACCGCCAATCCCTTGGTGGACGGCGTTCACCGATCCGTGGGCGAAGTAGTCTTCCGCGTTCCGGGGCTCCCCCACGAGGTCCGGCTGCATGCTGAGGCCGAGAAGCTCGGCGCCCTCAACGTCACATTCCACGACGAGACCAACGGCAACACCACGGACGAATGGCGCAAACTTGGTCTGGCTCGGCCCCGGCAGGATGGCTCGGTAGTGCTCGATTTCAACCGTGCCATCAACTACCCCAGCGCCTTCACCCCGTACGGCACATGCCCCATGCCGGTAGCGGGCAATTCGATCGACGTTGCGGTTGAGGCCGGGGAGAAGCTGCCGGTCGGGCGGATCGTGTAGTTCGGGAGCCGGTTAAACGATCGCCGAAACCCCCGTCACGGCCCGGCCGACGATGAGCGAGTTGATTTCGTAGGAGCCTTCGTAGGTGTAGATCGCCTCGGAGTCGGCGAAGATCTTGGCCATCCTGTAGTCGGTCACGATCCCGTTTCCGCCCAGGATGGACCTGCCCATCGCTACGGTCTCGCGCATGCGGGCGCTGCAATAGGACTTGGCCAGTGCCACTTGGGCCATGTTGGCACCCCTGTGCCGCACGCCGTTGCTGTCCGTGTACAAGTCTTCCTGCAACTGGGCGATCCGCACCATCATGCCCATGCTGGCCACGGCGTTTCCGAGCATGTCCACCAGTTGCTGCTGGATGAGCTGGAATTTCGCCAGGGGACGGCCGAACTGCGTCCGTTCGAGCGCGTATTGCCGTGCGACGTCGAACGCTGCCAGTTGTTGGCCGACGCTTTGCCACGCGACCATGAGCCGGGAGCCGCGCAGCAAGTGGTTGGTGTCGGTGAAACTGTCGATACCGGCAAAGCGGTCCGACTCCGCGATCTTCACGTCCTTCAACACGATGTTGGCGTTTTGGACAGTGCGCAGGGCGATCTTGTTCTCGATCTTGGTCCGGGTCACTCCGGGCAGGCTCGCGTCCACGATGAACCCCCGGATTAAGCCGTTGGCTTCGTCCTTGGCCCAGACAAGCATGTGGTCGCAGAACGTCCCGTTGCCGATCCAGCGCTTGGCGCCGTTGAGCACCCAGTGGTCGCCTCCGTCGTCGGCTCCTCCGGCCACGCGCCGAGCCACCGTCTGGAGGCCGCCGGCCACATCTGAACCGTGATCAGGTTCGGTCAGCGCGAAAGCGCCGGTGGTCCGCAGGTTGGAGGCGTCGTCAAGGTAGCGGTCCTGCTGCTCCTTGGAGCCGAACTCGTACAGTGCTTCGACAAAGAGGTCGTGGTGGACCATGAAGAACGTTGCGATGGAGGTGTCCACCCGGGTCATCTCGGCGATCACGAGCCCGGCGAACAGGTTGCTGTACCCACGGTGGGTCGGGGTGCTCAGGCGAAGCGCGGCGAGTTTCGGCAGGATATGCGATGGGAATTCGGCCTTGTCCCACCAATCCTTGGCGTAGGGGGCGATCTCCGTGGCGAGGAATTCCCGGAGCTCGTTGAGCTTGCGTTGTTCCTGGACGCTGAGGAGGGACTCGAAATCGAAGAAATCTGCCCCCGGCAAAGAGTCGGCCAAAGAGTCACGCAGTGCGCTCACTTCGGCGCCATCCGGATGGCGCCGTCGAGGCGGATGGTTTCCCCGTTGAGCATGGCGTTTTCCACGATGTGCGCCACGAGGTTCGCGTATTCGCCGGGGCGGCCGAGTCGGGCGGGGTGAGGCACTTGCTGGCCGAGGGAATCCTGTGCTTCCTGGGGCAGGCCCGCGAGCATGGGGGTTTCGAAGATTCCGGGTGCGATGGCCACTACCCGCACCAGCGAGCGCGCCAGTTCGCGTGCCAGGGGCAGGGTCATCGCTGCCACGGCTCCCTTGGACGCGGCATAGGCCGGCTGCCCGATCTGGCCGTCGAAGGCGGCAACCGACGCCGTGTTGATGATGACCCCGCGTTCCGCTCCCCCCAGTTCAGTGGTTGCCGGCTCAGTCTGGATCATGGCCGCTGCCGCGAGGCGGATCACGTTGAAGGTCCCCACGAGGTTGATCTGGATGACCCTGTTGAAGTCCTCCAAGGGCAGGACTCCGTCCTTTCCGAGCACCTTGCCCGGGGTCGCGATGCCGGCGCAGTTGACCAGGATCCGCAAGGGCCCCATGGCGACGGCTGCGTCAACGGCGTCCTGGACATGTTCCTCGTTGGTGACGTCGGCCGGGACGAACACCGCTTTCCCGGCGGCTCCCAAGGAATTCAGCTCGGCGGCGAAGGCCTCTCCGTGGGACGAAGGGAGGTCGAGCAGCACCACGGAGGCACCGGCGTCGAGCAATCTCCTGGCCGTGGCGGCACCGAGACCGGAAGCCCCTCCAGTAATCAGTGCCACTGTGCCTTTGATGTCCATCCATCCTCCTTGATGCGGAACTGCGTACTCAGCGTGGAACCAAATCCGTTAATGCATGTTAACTGAAACACATCGATTGTGCACGGTAGGCTAGCAGCATGGCCGGCCCCGAAGTCCCTCCAGGCGCCTCCGGAAATCCGGACTGGGCGGCACACGCCAACCAGGCTGCCCGTTCCGTCACCCGGCATTTCGGGCGCCGCCTCCTCTGGCTACCAGGAACGCACATTGCCGCGCCGCTCCGGCCGTTTCCTTCGCCGTTCGCGCCCTGGAACTATTGGTGGCAAGCGCATTACGTCGATTGCCTCGTAGACGCTGGCGTGCGCGAACTCGCCTCCGGTGCAGCGTTCGACGGCGGCAGCCGGCCGAGCGCGGGGCGCCTCGCTTCGCGCCTGGTCACCAGCATCCGGCTCCGCAACGGCTTGCGCTACGTCAACAGCTACTACGACGACATGGCCTGGCTCGCCCTCGCCGTGCTCCGCCTGGACGCCCTCGCCGCGAAGTCGGGCAAAGCAGGCCGCCGGCGCAACGCCCGCATCCAGGAAATCCTCTCCCCGCAATTCGAATCCGCCTCCACGGACGACCTCGGCGGAGGAACCTTCTGGAGCACCGCGCGCGACTTCAAGAACACCCCCGCCACAGCGCCGGTAGCTTTGCACTTCGCCCGGACCGGAAACCCAGAACGGGCGCAAGGATTGCTGGATTGGCTCAACGCGACACTCATTGATCCCGGCAGCGGGCTGTACCTCGACGGCGCCCGCCTGCATGCCGGCAAGCTTGCGATCGCCCCGGAGATCTACACCTATAACCAAGGACCGGTGCTTGGCGCCTTGCTGGAACTGGGCGGCGACGCGAACCTGGACCGGGCGGCCGCGCTGATCGCGTCGATCACCGCCCATTTGGCGGACGATGGACATGTCCTCCGCGGGGAAGGAACGGGCGACCGCGGCCTCTTCACCGGGATCCTCGTCCGCTACCTCGCGCTCGCGGCCGCAGACCCACGCCTTCCCGAGCCCTCCCGGGACACCGCCAGGCAGTTGGTCTTCGGGACCGCCGAGGCGCTGTGGACCGGCCGGAACGACGACGGCGGGTGGACCGTTTTCTCGACGGAACCACAGCGGCCGGCCACCGAAACGTATCCGCCGGGCACCGCCGTCGAACTCTCAACGCAACTGCAGGCGTGGATGGTGTTGGAAGCCGCGGCGCGGATCCAATGAGGCCTACTCTTATTCCGTGAACCCTGTGCCGAGTCCAATGCCTGTCACCGTGGTGGCCGCGCCTCCGGAGTGGTGGCAAATCGTGAGCGCGCTCAGCCCCTTGGCGGTCCTCGTCGCTGCCATCGTCGCGGCGACCGTCGGACTCCTGACACTGCGGCAAAAGGCGAGGTCGGACAACAGGTCCGAATGGTGGCGCCGCGCCCAATGGGCCCTGGATGCTTCCCTGTCCCGCAGCCGCTCCGAGGCCGAAATGGGCCAAAGGGCCATTGACCTCCTTGGCCGGAGCGAACTTGCGAGCCACGAGGAACTCGCCCTCCTCAGGGTCGGGACCGAAGACGCGCTCGCGGCAGCTGCGGCGGCTCCGGGACCGCGGACCGTCCAACCGCCGCAGCCGCCCGGTCCGCCAGGCCCTCCTGCCCCGGAGGACCACAGGGTCCAGATCGCCGCAGCCAAGGCGAGGATCACGCTAGACCAGCGGCTCGGCGAAACGACTCCTGACTGGATCGTCGCGTTGTCCCGGGAGAAGCCTGAATAGGCACACTATCCCTCCACAGACGGCTTCTTCTTCTGCGGATGCGGCGTTTCCTGACGGGCCAGCATCTCCACGAAACCCGCAATCTTCTTGGCCCGTGTCTCCGGCCTTTTCACCGAATTCGTGCGGTAGATCAGGGCATATCGATTGACCGACGTCAATACGTCGAACATCGCTTGGGCATCCGGATCAGCAGCAATCGCCGCGGCAAGGTCCGCCGGAACCTCGGCATCCGCCTGGCCAACATAGGCGGCCTCCCATCGACCGTCCGCCTTGGCACTCTCGACGGCGGCCCGTCCTGCCGGGGTCATCCTGCCTTCCGCTTCCAAGCGGGCGATGTGCCCGACGTTCCGCTTGGACCAAGGACTCCTCGGACCGCGGCGGGTCATGCGTTGGAAGACGCTTTCGTCGTCGCGCCTCCGGCCCTGGCCGTCGATCCACCCGAAGCACAAGCACTCATCCAAGGCGGCCGCGTAGTCCAGCTCGGTGACATTGCCGCCCTTCTTGTGCAGCACTAGCCACACGCCCGGACTATCGGCGCCGTTCTTTTCGAGCCACGTCCGCCATTCCGCCGCGTCCTTGACGATCAATTCTTCGAGTTCAACAGCCATGGCCCCATTCTGGCTCCCGCTAGGCTGGGACAAAAGTCCCTCTCTGACCGCCGGAGGTTCCATGCTGCGCGTGCGCCCCATCCTTTTCACCGCCGATGCCTCCGCCTGGAAACACGTCCTCGAAGCCCTCGGCCTCGTATGCGTCCAAAACCAGGCCGGCTGGATGGAGTTCGACGCCGGTTCGGGCAGGGTCGCGCTCCACCATTCCCCCACAGGATCGCCCGGCGGCACTGTTTTCGGCGTCGAGGTCGGCGACCTGGCCGAGTTCGCCCGGCGCACCGTGGCCGACGGAACCCGCGCCGAGCTGATAGATGCCGACCTCGGCCAAGCCGTCCGCATCACCGCACACGACGGCTTCACGTTCCTCGCGGACAAGGCGACCAGCCGCACTACGAGCCCTGACGCGGATCCGGCGCTCGCCGTCGTCGGGACCTGGCTTGCCCCGGATGTGCCGCAAGCCGCAGGGGACATGCGCAACATCGGGGCGCGAGCACGGAACATGTCCCCCGGTGCGGCGGACTTCACGTGCAAGAACGGCGGCATCCTCCAGGTGCGCCAGTCCGGCAGCACCTCCTCCGGTCCCCTCGCTTTCGAGTACGACGGCGACCCCGCGGCGCTCGAGGTCCGGCTCGCCGCCGCGGGCCTCACCGCTGCCCGGAGCGGCGGGTCGCTCACAGTCCCGGCACCGGGAGGCGCGAGCATCAGCGTGGCTCTCCCCCGCCCGACGCCCGCTCAGCCCTAACGGCCATTCCACGGACGCTCGCTCAGATACAGCCACCAAAGGCGTGGAACCGCAACGGATGCGGTAGAACTTAACCATGAATGTGCGAACCCCCGACCCCTACTCCGGCTGGCTTTCCGACGAAGATCTCTTCGAAGCCCGTGGCCGACTCCCCATGGTCTACGTTGAAGCCGTTCCCGTCCGACTGGATCCGCTCGGTTTCGTCAACGAGGTAGGTACGCTGCTGCAAGGCGACGCCGACGGCAGCATGGTTCGCTCCTTCGTCTCGGGTCGGGTGCTCTACCGCGAAACAATCCGCGCGGCCTTGTTGCGCCACATGGAAAAAGACCTTGGTCCCTTGGCCTTCCCCCAACTCCCGGTCAGCCCCGTGCCGTTCACGGTGGCAGAGTACTTCCCGGCACCGTCGCAGACCGGCTTCACCGACGACCGCCAACACGCCGTGTCCCTCGTCTACGTCATTCCCGTGACGGGCGAGTGCGATCCTCGCCAAGACGCCCTTGAGCTGACCTGGATGACCCCGCAGGAAATCCTCAGCGATGACGTCCAGCAGGAATTCACCGGCGGTCGCGGCAACCTGGTACGGCAAGCCCTGGCGTTCGCCGGCGTCGGGCAATAGGGCAATAGGGGCGTCGGCATCCCCCACTTGCGGCACGGGGTTGCATAGACTGTTGGGCGGACCCCAAGAGAACCAAAGGATTTCCGATGACTCACAGCCCAGCCCACCAGCAATACCGTGAAATGCAGGCTGGGGCCCTGCAAATCGGGGACTTCCTGTACCTTCCCGGTGAGGGACCGGCAGAGGAAATCGCGCACATCGAGTTCGAACACGACGATTTCGACGTGCCCGCCCTCGTCGTCGCGACCACGGTGGACGGCGCGAGCGTGCGGATCGGGGTCGGGTCCATTGTGCCGGTCGGGGATGCGGCCGTTGTTCCTTTGAATCCGGTCTTAGACGACGAACCGGCGGACGACGACGGTACCCCCGACGACGACGACTCCGCCGAGCCGGTTCCCGCCGTCGTCGTACCACCGCTGCCCGCGGCGGCGCCGACAGTCAGCCCGTCCGCAGGGCCCACCGCCGAGCAGCTTGCCCTCATTCCCGAACCCGGCAATACGCCCGAGAACCTCGTCGCGGCGGCGGCCACGGCCCACCCGGGACGCAACGGCGTGGCGGTGCTGAGCGAAAGGCTCGTCAAGGGAATCAACACGAAATCCGGCAGTTGCCTACGGGACCTCAGCGACCTCGCGCACGACCTCTTCATCGAGTTGCGGGACCCGGAAAACGCCCTGGCCCTCGCCGACATCCTCAACGTCCTCCCGTTCGACGGGAACCGCGACCGGTGGATGTCCGTGGAACGGTCGCTCGCGCTCTCCAGCTTGATCTGCCGGGAACTCGGCCAGACCGATCGCGGCGAAGTCTACGACCAGCTCCTGCGGGCACCCGAAGGACTCGAGACCGATCCGTTCAAGGCCCGGATTGCCGCGAAAGTCCGTCAACGCGGGCTGAACGAACCGAACCTCTACGACAAGGAAATCTTCCGCTCCATCGACAACGGCAACCGCGACGCCGAACGCGAATGGCGCCTCCTCCGGCTGGAAGCCCTCATGTTCCTGCGCTCGCACGGCGGTTCGGACACCATCAGCCTTGAGGAACTCGACAACCGGATCCACAACGAACTCGAGGCAGTCCGCGGATAGCTCTGTCCTGCCCGTCCCAACGGCGGTAGATTCGTGCCCATGACGAACAATCTGAGCGTTGTGATTAATGCAGACGCGCAGCAAGTTTGGACGATGCTGCGCGAACCGTCGCTCGTGGCCCAATGGCACGGTTGGGAAACCGATGAACTGGGCGACGAAATCAACCAAATCTACTTCAGCAACGACGTGGTCGAAGGCCCCGACCATACAAGCCTCACCGTCAACGGAGGCGACGTTTTCGAACTCACCCCCGTCAGCGGGGGCACGGAAGTCCGGGTGACTCGTGCCGCCCTGGACCACGATTCCGAATGGGCCGCCTGGGACGAGGACATCACGCAAGGCTGGCTGACATTCCTCCACCAGCTCCGGTTCACCCTTGAACACCATCCGCACGGCCACCGGCGCACCCACTTCGTTTCCCTGCCCGGGTCGCCCGGAGGCTCGGGAATCCAAAAGCTGGGCCTGTCGGAACTGCCGGCTCCTGGGGAGGAATACTCGTTGACCCTGGCAACCGGCGAGACGATTTCCGGCAAGGTCTGGTGCCGGAGCAACCACCAAGTGGGCCTCACGGTGCATAGCTACGCGGAACACGGCGACGGGCTCCTGATCGTGGCGGACCAGCCCGTCATTCCGGAGAAAAGGCCCGACGGCGGCACGATGGTGATCGCTACGACCTACGACCTCGGTGCCGCGGACTTGGAATCCATCCGCGGCCACTGGGACAGCTGGAAAGCCGAGAACTATCCCGCGGAGGTGCCTTCGCACTGACGATCCGGGCTTTAGGGCTGGATCCGGGCTTTAGGGCTGGCAGACTGTAACGGTGCCAGCCGATACGATCACGCCCGACTCCAGCCCTTACGATTCCGTGCCGCCCCGCCCCGATGCCGGCCTTCCATCGGCAGGGTTTTCCTTCGAGGTGGGGACGCGGCTCGCTGAAACGTGTCCGTCGTCGTCCGCGCTCGTGGATGCCAACGGCGGCGACTTCCTCGGCCGCACGGGAACCATCAACACGCCGCACGGCATCATCCAGACGCCTGCGTTCATCGCCGTCGGGACCAAAGCGACCGTCAAGGCCGTGCTGCCCGAATCCATGAAGGAACTCGGCGCGCAAGCCCTGCTGGCGAACGCCTACCACTTGTACCTGCAGCCCGGACCCGAAATCCTGGACGCGGCGGGCGGACTCGGCGCGTTCATGAACTGGGACGGCCCCACCTTCACCGATTCCGGCGGGTTCCAAGTGATGAGCCTCGGCTCGGGCTTCAAGAAGGTCATCGACATGACATCGGTGGACACCTCCGGACCGGACGACGCCGTGGCACCCGGCAAGGAGCGCCTCGCGCACGTGGACGAGGAGGGGGTCTGGTTCAAATCGCACCTCAACGGCGACCGTCACCGGTTTTCGCCGGAAATCTCCATGCAGGTGCAGCACCAGATCGGAGCGGACATCATGTTCGCCTTCGACGAATTGACCACGCTGCAAAACTCGCGCGGCTACCAAGAGGAATCCCTCGAGCGGACGCGACGCTGGGCCGAGCGTTGCGTCACAGAGCATGAACGCTTGACCGCGTCCCGCGTGGGGAAGCCGTACCAGGCCCTTTTCGGGGTCATCCAAGGCGCCCAGTACGAGGACTTGCGCCGCAAAGCCTGCCGCGACCTCGGCGGGATGCCGTTCGACGGGTTCGGCATCGGCGGGGCGCTGGAGAAGGAGAACCTCGGCACGATCGTGCGCTGGTGCAACGAAGAACTCCCCGAAAACAAGCCCCGGCACCTCCTGGGCATCTCCGAGCCGGACGACATCTTCACAGCCATCGAAAACGGGGCCGACACCTTCGACTGCGTCTCCCCCACCCGGGTGGCCCGAAACTCCGCGTTCTACACACCCTCAGGCCGGTTCAACCTCTCCGGAGCGCGCTACAAGTCCGACTTCGGTCCCCTGCAGGATGGCTGCGATTGCTACGCCTGCGCCAACTATTCACGGGCATACATCCACCACTTGTACAAAGCCCACGAGATGGTCTCGGCCACGCTCATTTCCATCCACAACGAACGCTTCGTGGTGAAGATGGTGGACGACGCCCGCTTGGCCATCGAGTCAGGGGATTTCTTCGAGTTCAAGGCCGAAACCCTGGGGCGTTACTACTCGTAGCTCCCGGTCGAAATCGCCGGAACGGTGCCCGTTCGCCGGACCTTTCGGGCGAGCCGGCACCGTTCCGGCGAGCTCGGGTTTTCCACATAGGCGAACAGATGGCTTCCGCGCCCCCGGACCGCCAGCAAGGCTGGGGCAATGACGCCTTCCCAGCCACCTTCGCTCCCTGAAAAGGGAGACCTTTGGCGCACCGATCAACTCCACGCATACGGGCTCAATTCCCGTGCAATCCTGCTGCTGGTGCGTCACGGCAAGCTTGTGCGGCTAAGATACGGCTGCTACATCCGCGGCGCGATCTGGGAGAAGCAATCCGCGTGGGTCCGCAGCAGGCAATTGATTTACGCACATGCGCATGGAACGCTCACGACGTCGGCGGGAGACTTCGCATATAGCCACACCTCGGCAGCGCGGCTCCACCGCCTCTTCCTCTGGAATGTTGACGACCTCATCCACATCCTGCTGCGGGTCCGGCCGTCCAGCGAGCGTCTTGGCAAGGACGTCCGCGGACATACCAGGCCTTTCGACGAGGCGGACATCGTGACAATCGGGAACCTGCGGGTGACCTCCTTGGAGCGGACAATGGTGGATTGCGCCATGCTGTTCAGCTATAAACAGGCGCTGGTGATCATGGACCATGCGCTCAGGCTTGGCGCCGATCGTGCGCTAGTGCAGGCCATGGCCGACGCGTTGGATGGCCGACGCGGCGTCAGGAACCTTCGAAAGGCCCTGCTCAACGCTGATCCACGATCCGAGTCGGCGGGCGAAACCCTGTGCCGGGAACTGTTTTCGCGGCTGAAGTTGCCGATGCCGGAACCGCAAGTCAAGGTGCGGACCCGGGCAGGTCGGCATCGGCTCGACTTTGCCTGGCGGGAGGCAAAGGTCGCCTTGGAATTCGACGGCGAGGTCAAGTACTTCGATTACAGGCCGACAGCCGAGGTGATTTTCCAGGAGCGGCGCCGGGAGAAGGCCCTTATCGAGGACGGCTGGCGTTTCGTCCGCGTGGAGTGGCAGCAACTCTTTCGCGAGCAGGAATTCAAGAACCGGGTGCTGAACGCCCTCCGTCGATAGGCCACCGACGTCGAAATCGCCGGAACGGTGCCCGTTCGCCGAAAGGTTCGGGCGAGCCGGCACCGTTCCAGCGAGCTCGCGCCCGCGAAACCCTCAGGGACGGTCGGCTGTGGTCACGCCGATCACCAAGAGCACCAGGTTCAGGACCACCGCCGGCATCACCAAGGGCTCCGGGGCATTGAACAGCATCCCAAGGGCCAAGGGAACCAAGGCGAAGAGGCACAAGACGTAGCCTCGGATCCTTGTGCCCAGCATCGCGGGCCCGCTCCTGCCCAGCTGCATGAGGTACAAGAGCTTGGTCAGGTCTTCCTGTTGACGGAAGGCACGGCGCAGCATTCCCGCTCCCAAGCCACCACCCGCCGCGGCGCCCAGGATCAGGAGTTCGGCATGGAAACCGCCGGCAAGCACGAAAAACCCGGCAGCCGCCGTCGTCCATATCCCCATGAGCACCACCGGGAGCGTGGCATGGATCCAGCGCGAGGTCGTCCTGGAGACGGGCAACAGGGCGTCGAGGCTCGGCGCCATGCGCAGTTGCCACAGCGGCCCGGCGATCGCTGTGGAGGAGAAGACCGCCGCGGCCAGCAACACGGGGAGCAAGACAATGGGCGAACCAAACGTCCGGACCAGCCCGACCAACGGGACGACGGCGAGACCCAGGGCCCAACGCCACAACCTTGCGGGCTGTCGTACGAGGACCGTGGCCTCAGCGTGGAACAACGCGCCGGCCGGGGTGCTGGGCACTCCGGGAAGCTTGGCCCTGCTGCGTTTGCCACCGCTGGAGAGGGAAGCACTCAACTCGCCCGTGTCCATCAGGGTCAGCGCAGCTTGGACATGTCCCCTGGCAGCCCCGGCCTTGAGCAGCGATGAGGTCCGAACATTGGACAACTTGTTTCGCATGCCCACGGCTGTCGCGATCAGCACCGCTGCAGGGGCAATGGCAAAAAGCCACGATCCTTCGAGCGTTCCGAACAGTACGGCGCCAAGTCCGGCCGCGAGCACCGCTGCGACGGTTGTCAGGGTTCGGCCTTGCTGCCGACCGGGCGTGCGGGCCGGCAACGCCGACACACGGGACTGCGCAAACGCGGCCAAGGAAAGAATCGCAGCACCGGTGAGCGCACCCGCGAAAATCTGTCCGGCGAGCTCTCCCGCGCTCGAACCACGCACAATCGCGACTGGCACGGTTGCAAGGCCACCGACCACAGCCGCGGCCCCCATCGCCCGACGCAGGCCCCGGGCCAAGAGAGGTTCGCGGTCAATCGCGAGTGAGTACCACCAATGACGTTGGTTCGCCGTAATGGCCAAAGGCCCGAGTCGTCCGGCCACCCAAAACGCTGCGAGGCCGAGGAGCGCGAACGTGGCCCCAAGGCCGTACTCAACCGGAACTACTCCGTAACCCTCGCGGAGAAGATGGCCTCCAAAACCGTGGTTCGCGGCAGCTGTAAGACCGTTGAGCAAACCGGTCGCGTAGATCAGGGCGACGCCGAATGTCAGGAACTGCACATAGAGCTCGCCGAGCCGTGACCACAGCGATTGACCGCGGGGGCGGATGACCCGTCGCGTGGCACGCTCGGGGTCGAAGTTCACTGTTTCCACGGACGCCACTGCAGCGCTGGACATGCTCACTGGCGGATCCTCGCAACTGCGGCGTCGGTATCAACCACGCGCGCACCGCCGTCGTCGACTATCACGGCCGCGGTGCAGGACGCCCGGGCAACGTCGGCATCATGGGTGACCAGCACGACGGCGGCACCCGCCTTCGCGGTGCGGGCGATCCGCTGCGCGAGCAAGCCGCGCATCCGGGTGTCGAGCCGCTGCTCGGGTTCGTCGAGGACAAGGAGCTCGAACGGCCGGATGAACGCCGAAGCCAAGAGGAGCTTGCGGCGTTGGCCGGAGGAAAGCTGGTCCGGAAAGGCGTCCGCCACGGGGTGGAGCTCGAAGAAATCGATCTCTCCCTCCACAGCTTTGTCCGGGTTGGCCAGTCCGTGCCCGCGCGCCACGAGCGAGAGGTGCTCGCGGACGGTAAGCGAATCGAAGTAGGCGTCCTCGTCCAACAGCACCGAAACCCGACGACGGAACAGGGCCGAGCGGTCGTCGGGCAACAACCCCAAAACGTGGGAATCGCCGTCGACCGCGGCTTGGGCGCCGATCATCGTTCGGAGCAGGGTTGATTTTCCGGCGCCGTTTTCGCCCACCATCCCGAGCACCTGACCGGGAAAAACCTCGACGTCGAGCGGCCCGCATACTGCGTGCCCGCCGTAACCAGCAACAAGATTCTCGGCCGTCAACACGGCAGTCCTCGGGCTCATGGTTCGAAACTACCGGACTTCCTTGCGATTCCCTTGGGTCTCGTGGGCCGACGCCCGGGCCATCGGTGCAAGAATTGGTGAGGCTCCGCGGTTTCCCAGCGGATCCACCCTCCAGTGCTAATACAGCGGGGCGTCGTGGTCACTCCGGCGCCTGCGCGAACCACTACGAATGGACAACCGATGACCTCGCCCCTAGAATCCCAAACCGCGACGAAACCCGCGCCCCGTTTCGCCTCGATCGGCTCACCGTATTTCGGCATCATGCTGGCCATCATGGCCGTGGTGTTGATCCTGTCCAATATCGGCGCGTCAAAAGGCGTGGCGTTCGGTCCCATCATCACTGACGGCGGCTTCTTCCTCTTCCCGCTCGCTTACATCCTCGGCGACGTCATGAGCGAGATCTATGGATTCAAGGTTGCCCGCAAGGCCATCATCACCTCGTTCGCGCTCTCCGCGTTCGCCTCGCTGTGCTACTGGATCATCATCGCCCTGCCCGGCTTCACCGACGATTACGGCACTGCCAAGCAGGCCGCCATCGAAGGCGCGCTCGGTCCGGTCCCGCAGATCGTCCTCGCATCCTTGCTGGCGTTCCTCGCCGGCCAGACCATCAATTCCCTGATCCTTGTCAAGATGAAAGCCCGCTCCGGCGAAAAAACGCTGTGGGCCCGGCTCATGGGTTCCTCCGGAGTGGGGGAATTCGTCGACACCCTCATCTTCTGCAGCATCGCGGCTTCGGTCATCGGCATCACGGACTTCGCCGGCTTCGTCAATTACGTCCTGGTCGGCTTCGTCTACAAGGTCGCGGTGCAATACGTCCTTGTTCCGGTGACATCGTTGGTGATCGGTTGGATCAAGAAGCGCGAACCCAGCTACTGGGCCTGAGCTGGCCACTACTGACAATCGTCGTGAGCGGGCGTACGGTACAGCCATGCGCCGCGATGACCTTGAACACGCGATCCGGGCTGCCGCCGAAGTCATTCATGAGGACCGGGTGATCGTGCTTGGCAGCCAATCCATCCTGGGTTCCTTCACCGAGGAGCAACTGCCCGCATCGATTGTCATGTCCGACGCCGTGGACATCGCCCCGTTTTCCGATGACGAGGCAGGCTCCCTGGCGGACAGCATCGATGCCGCCCTGGGCGAATGGTCTCCATTCCATAAGGAGTTCGGCTTCTACATCCAAGCCGCCGAAAGGGAAACGGCTGTGCTCCCGGCGGACTGGGACTACCGGCTGGTAGGGGTGCGCAGCGAACGGACCCGGAACAGCACCGGACTTTGCCTCGATCCGTACGATCTCTGCGCCGCGAAACTCATTGCCGGACGGCCGACCGACCACGCCTTCGTCGTGGCCCTCATCGGAGCATCGCTCATTGTTCCTGCCGAGCTGGTCGCGAGGATCAGGCTGATCGATCCCGCCGAACCCCGGCGCGACGCCGCCCTGTCCTGGGCGATGTCGGTCGGCCGGTAGCGCACCGAACCAGCCGCCTACCGCGAGTGCGCCTCCAAAAACGCGTACACCTCGGTCTCGTCCACGCCGGGGAAGGCGCCCGGAGGCATGGCCGCCAGAAGGTGCGAGTGGGCCCGCGCGGACGGCCAGGCGTTGCCGGCCCACGAAGAAGCCAACGACGCCGGCGGGCGCTTGCAGCAGTTCGGGTCAGGGCACGTCGAAGTAGCCCGCGCCGTCGTCTCCCTCCCGCGGAACCACTTCACGTGCTGGTATGGAACCCCGATGCTGAGCGAGAACTCCCCCGCCGCCGAGCGCTCCGTGCGGGCTGTGCACCAATACGTGCCGGACACAGTGTCCGTGTATTGGCTGTAGGCGCTGAACTTGTCCGCGACGTCGAACACGGCCCGCGAGGTCCAGGCCCTGCACGAAGGCTGTCCCTCGATGGCGCCCGTGTGGTCCTGGGGGAAGGCCACGCCGTCGTTCTCGTAGGCCTTGTAGATGATGCCGCTCTGGTGGGTTTTCTGGAAGTGCGTGGTGATCCCGAGGTGCTTCGTGGCAAGGTTCGTGAAGCGGTGCGCCGCGGTTTCGTACGATACCGCGAAGGCGTCCCGGATGTCCTCGACGGCGATTTCCTTGGCCGCTTTCGCCTTTTGGAGGAACTCGACGGTGGCATGCTCGGGCAGGAGCAGCGCGGCGGCGAAGTAGTTGGTGGCGACGCGTTGCGCGAGGAAATCGCCGTAGTTGCGCGGAGTCTCGTGGCCCAGGACGTAGTGGCCAAGGGCCTGCAAAAGCACCGAACGGGGGTCGTGGTCCTGCCGCTGGCTCTGCGTGAGATAAATTCTGCGATTCTTCAAATCGGTCACTGAACGCGTGGAATGGGGCAAGTCACCCACATGGTGGAGGGTGAATCCGAGGTTCTCGGCGATGTCCGCGATGACGTGCTGGCTCAACGGTCCGGAGGTGTAGCCGACGCCCTTGAGCACCTTCTGCGCCTCGGCCTCATACTCGGGGAAATAATTGCCGCGCTCACGCATCATGGCACGCAACTCGCCGTTCGCACGCCGGGCTTCTTCCGGCGTCGCGACCTGCTCGTTGAGCTTGCGCTCAAGCTCCTGCAGGAGCCCCACCTGCGACTCCAGCACGTCGAGCGGAAGCCGCGAACTGATGCGGATTTTCGGCAGGTTCAGCGACTCATACAAGGGTCCACGCTGGTACCGTTCCAACTCGATTTCGAGGGCGGCGCGGCGGCTGGGCGGCTCGGCCCCGAGCAGCTGGTCGATGCCCACGTTGAGGGCACCGGCGAGCTGTTTCAGCAAGCCGAGTTTAGGTTCGCGCTTGCCGTTCTCGATGAGGCTCAACTGGCTGGGAGCGGTCCCGACGGCGGCACTCAAGTCGTCGAGCGTCAGTCCGGCCTGCTTGCGGAGAAACCGCACGCGGCGGCCCAGGCTGATGACGTCAAGTTCGGCGGTGGAGGCCGACGACGGCGGTGGTACTTCACGGTTCCAGCTCACAGGTGACATTTCTTGAGAATACGCGAAGAAGTGCGTTTCTTTCCATGGTTTTCCTCTAGAAAGCCCTTTGGAAGTGCTGAAAAGTAATAACCACGGAAACCTCGACCGGACCAGTTGCAAAGGCGCAGCGATGTCCGGCCGGGGTGGCAAACCAGAAAACACGCATCAGTAGCGTCGAAGGAGACAGAACAATGACCGCAGCATTTGAACCAGCGCAGCCCGCGTCCGCTCAGCAGACCGCAACCGAGCAGGCCGCCGCGCTGGAACTCGAATGGGCTGCCAACCCGCGTTGGGAAGGCGTCACCCGCGATTACTCGGCCACCGACGTCGTCCGCCTCCGCGGCCGCGTCTCCGAAGAACACACCCTGGCCCGCCGCGGTTCCGAAAAGCTGTGGAAGCAGCTCACCGAGGAAGCACCCACGGGCGGATACACCAACGCGCTCGGCGCCCTCACCGGAAACCAGGCCGTCCAGCAGGTCAAGGCCGGCCTGCGCGCCATCTACCTTTCCGGCTGGCAGGTAGCGGCCGACGCGAACAACTCCGGCCACACCTACCCGGACCAGTCGCTCTACCCGGCCAACTCGGTGCCCACCGTTGTCCGCCGCATCAACAACGCCCTGCTGCGCGCGGACCAGATCGAATTCTCCGAAGGCATCCAGAGTGTCGAGGACTGGCTGGTCCCGATCGTCGCCGACGCCGAAGCCGGTTTCGGCGGTCCGCTGAACGCCTACGAACTCATGAAATCCATGATCCAGGCCGGTGCCGCCGGCGTGCACTGGGAAGACCAGCTCGCCTCGGAAAAGAAGTGCGGACACCTCGGCGGCAAGGTCCTCATCCCCACCCAGCAGCACATCCGCACGCTGAACGCCGCCCGCCTGGCAGCCGACGTCGCCGGCACCCCGACCGTCGTCATCGCCCGCACCGACGCCGAGGCGGCAACGCTGATCACCTCCGACGTCGACGAACGCGACCAGCAGTTCATCACCGGCGAACGCACCGCTGAAGGCTTCTACAAGGTCCGCAACGGCATCGAACCCTGCATCGCCCGCGCCAAGGCCTACGCCCCGTACTCCGACCTCATCTGGATGGAAACAGGCACCCCGGACCTGGAACTGGCCCGCAAGTTCGCCGAATCCGTCAAGGCCGACTTCCCGGACCAGATGCTCTCCTACAACTGCTCGCCGTCCTTCAACTGGAAGAAGCACCTCGACGACGCCACGATCGCGAAATTCCAGCGCGAGCTCGGCGCCATGGGCTTCACGTTCCAGTTCATCACCCTGGCCGGCTTCCACGCCCTGAACTACTCGATGTTCGACCTCGCCCACGGCTACGCCCGCGAAGGCATGAGCGCCTACGTCGAACTCCAGGAAAAGGAATTCGCCTCCGAGTCCCGCGGCTACACCGCAACCAAGCACCAGCGCGAAGTCGGCACCGGCTACTTCGACGACATCGCCACCGCGCTCAACCCGAACGCATCCACCCTGGCCCTGGTGGGATCCACCGAAGAAGGCCAATTCCACTAACCCACTTCCGACGGCGGGCCGGGCCACCTTCGGCCTACGGCCTGGCAACCCGCCCTCGGCGCATGCTCACCTCGGGCCCTGCTCACCTTCGGCCTGCGGACCGGCGTCGCTCTGCCTGCTATTCCCCACGTCCCTGTTTCGACCTCGCTGAGCGAGGACGGACCGGGACGCAGGGCCCCTTTTACGCAGGCTGCCGCAATACCGGCCCTCCGGCCTCGAGCGTAAGGCGCCTTTCCGGCAGCCGGGCAAGGTGATCCGGAAGCGTGCGTAAAAGGGGCCCCGTCCCCGCCCGCGGCCGAGCTTTGCGAGGCCTCTTCGGGCGGGGATGGGGAATAGCACGCGGAGGATTGCCTTGGCCGGCACCCAACCCGGCACCCGCACCCTCGGCCCATCAGGCACCCAACCGCAGCAGACCAGCTAAACCGCACCCAGCCGCCGTCGAACTTTTGATTCTCTGAGGAGAGATTGACATGAACAGCTTCACCGATAATTACACGATCAACGGCATCACGCTGACCGCACAACCTATTCACCGGCAGAACGAGGTTTTGACTCCGGATGCCTTGGAGTTCGTCGCGAAGCTACACCGCGCCACGGCGGAGCGCCGGCAGGAGCTTATGCAGGCCCGGCATGGGCGCCGCAACCAGATCGCGTCCGGGCAGGACCCGCGGTTCCTCCCGGAGACGGCGGAAATCCGCAATGACCCGAGCTGGCGCGTCGCTCCCCCGGCACCGGGCCTGGAGGACCGCCGCGTGGAGATCACCGGACCCGTTGACCGGAAGATGACCATCAACGCGCTCAACTCGGGCGCCAAGGTGTGGCTGGCGGACATGGAAGACTCCTCGACCCCGACCTGGCGCAACGTCATCCAGGGGCAGCTGAACCTGACGGATGCCTTGGAGCGCCGGATCGACTTCACGTCGCCCGAAGGCAAGGAATACAAGCTCAAGGCCGCCGAGGAACTGCCCACCATCGTGGTCCGGCCCCGGGGCTGGCACCTGCCTGAGAAGCACATGCTCATCGACGGCAAGCCCGTGGCCGGCGGCGTCGTGGACTTCGGCTTGTTCTTCTTCCACAACGCCCGCCGACTCCTCGCCCAGGGCAAGGGCCCGTACTTCTACCTGCCCAAGATCGAGAACCACCTCGAAGCACGGCTGTGGAACGACATCTTCGTCCTGGCGCAGGACCTGCTCGGAATCCCGCAGGGAACCATCCGCGCCACCGTGCTGATCGAGACCATCACCGCGGCGTTCGAGATGGAGGAGATCCTGTTCGAACTGCGGGACCACGCCTCGGGCCTGAACGCCGGACGCTGGGACTACATTTTCTCGGTCATCAAGAACTTCCGCACCCGCGGTCCGCGCTTCGTGCTCCCTGACCGCGGCCAGGTGTCCATGACCCAGCCGTTCATGCGTTCGTACACCGAGCAGCTGGTCCGGGCCTGCCACCGCCGTGGCGCCATGGCGATCGGCGGCATGGCCGCCGCTGTTCCCAACCGCAAGGACGAGGCCGCCAACACGGCGGCGTTCGAGAAGGTGCGTGCGGACAAGGCCCGTGAAGCCGGCGACGGTTTCGACGGTTCCTGGGTGGCGCACCCGGACCTGGTCCCGGTGTGCCGTGAAGTGTTCGACGGCGTACTCGGCGACCGCCCGAATCAACTGGACCGCTCCCGCGAAGACGTCACCCCGGACGACCGCGCCCTGATCGACGTCGCCTCCACCACCGGCACCATCACGGAACAGGGAATCCGGAACAACATCGAGGTGGGCATCCGTTACATCGAATCCTGGCTGCGGGGCAACGGCGCAGTGGCCATCCACAACCTCATGGAAGACGCGGCCACCGCGGAGATCTCCCGCTCGCAGCTGTGGCAGTGGATCCACGCGCACGCCATCACCGAGCACGGCGAGATCATCACCCGGGAATGGATCAACGAACTGCTCGACGAGGAATTCGCCCGCCTGGAACGCTTCGACGACGACCGCTTCAACGATGCCCGCAGCATCTTCGAGGAAGTCACCCTCGCCGCGGAATTCCCCACCTTCCTGACCATCCCGGCCTACGCCCGCTACCTCACCGAAGCCCGCGAAGAAGCCACCAAGGAAGAACTCGTAGCCGCCTGAACAGCCTGACCCCAAAACCCCTCCGCCCGCTGGGCTGCCCGCACTCTTCGCAACAAGTGACCCCGAAGGCCGGGGAGGCAGCCCAGCGACGGAGTTTTTGCACGCGAAATGGCAGCAGATGACCGTAAAGCGCGGCGGAATGGGCATCTACTGCCATTTCGCAGCGCTGATTAAAGCCGTCCCTTGCACGCTGGGGAACGGGCCTAGCGCTGGCGGGCCAACCAGCGGACGGAGAGGGTGGTGCAGACGCAGAACGCCGTGACCGAGCCGAGGATCACGAAGAGGGGCGCGGTCCAGCCGTTCGAGATGCCGTGGATGAAGCCAACCACCGTGGGGGCCAAGGCCGCGAAGCAGTAGCCCACCCCCTGGACGACGGCGGACATCCTGCCTGCCGAGGCCTGGTCGCGGGCGAACTTGATGATCGCGATGAAAATGACCGTGATGCCACCGCCTTGGGCGATGCCGCCGAGCGAAGACCACAGCCACCACCAACCCGGAGCCAGCAACAAGCCCAGCGGCACCGTGATCCACAAGGCACTCAAGGTGACCGCGACCGTCGTCGTACTCGCGAAACGGGCCAGGAGCGGCACGCCGAGCCCGCCCACGATCGCAAGGATCTGGAATAGTGACGACCCGGCTCCTGCTTGGGCGGCGCCCATGCCCAATTCGTCGGACAGGAAGCTCGGAAGCCACGCGGTGACGCCGTAATAGGAGAAGGCTTGGCCGGCGAATCCGAGCGTCAGGCCCGTGGTCAGCAGGCCGACGCCGGGGATCTTCCCGGCTGCTTTGCCGTCGGAAGCCGGAACCGGGGCCGGAACCAGCGCGTTCCGGGCGCCCACTGCGGGAATCCAGAACAGGATGGCGACGAGGGCCAGGACGGCGCTCGCGGCCAGCGAAAGCCGCCATCCCAACAGTTCGGCGAGCGGCGCTGTGGCCACGGAGGTGAGGAAGGATCCGATATTCAGCGCCGCGGTGTACACGCCCATGGCGGTTGCCTGCCGCTTGGGAGCGAAGTCGCGCCGGATGATGAGCGGTACCGCGATGTTCCCGATCGTGATGGCGACGCCGATAAGAACAGTGCCGACCATCACCGGAACGCCGCCGCCGCTGGAACGGATTACGACGCCGGCCAGCACCCCCAGGAGCGTCAGCATCACCGCGAACTCGGCGCCGAACCGGCGTCCGGCCATCGAGGCAAGCGGCGCTGCGAGCGAGAAGCACAGCACGGGGATGCCGGTCAGGAGTCCAAGTTCAACCGGCGAGAATCCGAGGTCGTGCCGCAGGGAATCGACTACCGGGGCGACGGCCACGAAGGGTCCACGCATATTAAGGGCAATGAGTCCGATGCAGGCGAGGATCAACCAGCCCCGCGGGACCTTGGCGAACAACTGGGAGCTCATGAAATACGGTGGCTGGAGAGATAAGTCATCGCTTCCATTGCTATCACGGTGCGGCGCGCGGGAAGGCTATAAGTCGCCCTCAGCCCGTTGCCTGCAGTGTGGCTTCGATCACGGCCGGGGACAAGACGTGCTGGGTGACCATCTGGCTCGCGCCGAGGATTGCGGCCCGGTCGCCCGCCATCGAGATGCCGATGCGCAAGTGCGAGGTCGCCAAAGGCAAGGACCGCCTGTAGACCACTTCGCGGATGCCGGCGACGAGGTGCTCCCCGGCCTCGCCGACGCTGCCGCCGATCACGATCATCGAAGGATTGAGCAGGTTGACCACTGTCGCCAGGACGTCGCCGACGTCGCGGCCTGCTTGTCGAAGCGCCTGGATGGCTTGGAGGTTGCCTTCCGCGACGAGCCGTACGACGTCGGCGCCGCTTGAGGCCTCGAGTCCGTTGGCGCTCAACTGCCGGGCAACCGCCATGCCGGAAGCGAGGGCTTCGAGGCAACCGTGGTTTCCGCAGGTGCACAGCACGTCGTCGCCGCGCGGCACCCTCACGTGCCCGAGGTCGCCGGCCGTGCCATTGGCTCCGCGCTGCAATTCGCCGCTGCTGATGATGCCCGCGCCGATGCCGGTGGCGATCTTGACGAAGAGGAGGTTGTCGTGGTCCGGCCAGTACGCGGTGCGCTCGCCGAGCGCCATGATGTTGACGTCGTTGTCCACCAGGACCGGAACCGGCAGGGAACGCTGGACGTAACGGACGACGTCGAACCCGTCCCAACCAGGCATGATCGGTGGCTTGACCGGCCTGCCGGTGGCGTGTTCCACAGGGCCTGGCAGGCCGATGCCGATTCCGGCGAGGTCCACGATCCCGCGGCCCGATTCGCCGAGGAGTTCGAGGCCTTCCGCCACCACCCTGCCCAGGACGACGTCGGGACCGTCCGCGACTTGCTGCTTGAGGCGGCGTTCGGCCAGGACTGTTCCGCCAAGGTCGGTGACTGCGACGATCACGTGCGTCGCTCCGACGTCGACCGCGAGGACCACCCGGGCGGCGGGGTTGAAGGCAAAGCGCGACGGCGGCCTGCCGCCGCTTGAGCTTGCCTCGCCGGCGGGGCCGACGAGTCCGGAGTTCATGAGTGCGTCGATCCGCGAGGCCACGGTGGAGCGCGCGAGTCCTGTTGTAATGGCGAGTTCCGCCCGGGTGCGGGCGCGTCCGTCGCGAAGAAGCTGGAACAGATCTCCTGCACGCGAGAGGCTCCCGGCGTCCTGTACGGAGCCGTCCTTGGGAGGGGCTTTTTCGGGTGCTGAGGTCATGCATCAGTGATAGCACGATTGCTTATGGGTGTCACGCAACAAAAGTTTGCCGAATAATTTTCAACTTTTGCTTGCTCATCGACAAAAGTCGGTCTAGGTTGTTTTGTGAGGAGGGTCACGAAGCCAACCGGCCGCACCGAATCTCCCAGACTCCGTTTACGAAGAGGTAACTGATCTTGTCCAGCCAGTCACAGGCAACACCGCTAGGATCACTGAAGCCCCTCGGCGTCGGCATCCTCGGCGCCGGCCCGGTCACCCAGGCAATCCACTTGCCATCCCTCGCACGGCTCCGGAACATCCTGGAAGTCCGCCACATCATGGATGTCGACGCCAGCGTCGCCGAATCCGTCGCAGCCCGCGTCGGCGCCACCCACAGCACCACCCTGGATACGCTCCTGGGCGATCCCGACGTCGACATCGTCGCCATCTGCAGTCCGCACCAGTTCCACGCCGACCAAGTCATCGCCGCCTGCCGCGCAGGAAAGAAAGCGGTCCTCTGCGAAAAGCCGTTCGCCATGAGCGGCGAAGAAGCGGCACGGATTTCCGCCGTGAGCGAGGAAACCGGCGTGCCGATCATCGTGGGCGCCATGCACACCTTCGATCCCGGCTGGCTCGCCGCCGAGGCGAACTGGGGCGATCTCCCCCGGACGGCCCACACCATCCGCTCCTCCATCGTCCTGCCGCCCAACGCACGCTTCGAAGACTTCGCCACCGAGATCATCACCAGGCCTGCCGGCGGAGCCCCCGACTACAACGACGTCGAATTCATCAAGAGCGCCCTCCGCGGCGGCGTCATGGGACTCGCCATCCACGACCTCCCCCTCGTGCGGCGCTTCACTCCGGACTTCGAAGACCTCGAAATCCTCCAGGCGCGCCACGTCCGCCCGTTCGGTTATGTCATTTCCCTTCGTGCCGGAAAGCAGATCATCGAACTGCGGGCCGCAATGAACAGCACGTGGAAGCCGGAATGGGTGTTCGAAGCCATTTCGGACGACGCCGCGCTCCGCATCGACTTCACCCCCTCCTATGTACAGGCCGGCTCCGCGGTGGCAACCGTGACCACGGGCACCACGAGCACCAAGTTCGGGCCGTACGAGCACAACGGGTATGAAGGCGAATGGCGCGAACTCGCCGAATTGGCCCGCGGAACCAAGCAGCCGCCGTCGGCCGAAAGCCTCATCAACGACCTCACCTTCGCCCTGTCCATTGCCGACGCCACGGTGGACGTCGCCGCCGCAGAATTCGCAGGAGCCCGCTCATGAGCGCCCAGTACACCGTCACGGCCACCCCGCAGGCTGAAGCGAGCGGCGCCGTTGGACTCGCCGTCGCTTCCCTGCCGGCAAGCTTCGGCCCGGCGGCCACGGGCGACGACGCCACGGTCGCAGCGATCGACGGCACCTCCGGCTGGACCACCGAAGCGATCCGCGCGATCGAGGGCGGGGCGAGCGGCGTCGTCGTGGTCAATCCGGTTCCCGAAAACACCGCCGCATTGCGCGACGCCGCCGAAAACGCGCGCGCCGCGGTGGTCCTGGACCAGCGATGGGCCTCGAACCCCGGGCTCGCCGGGGCCGAGGACGCCGTCCGTTCGGTGGCTGGCCGCGCCGCCATGCTGGACACAGTCGCTACTGCGGCGGCAGGCACGGATCCGGAACGGCTCCTCACCGAGCACCTTGCCGCCGTCGTCCGCGTTACCGGCCAGCTGGACGCCCTGCGCGTCTTGCGCCGCGGGTCGCACGGCTACACGGCATCCGCCCGGCTCGCCAACGGCGCTCCGGTCTCGCTCCAAGGGGTACTGACCGACTCCCGGCCTGCCGGCGTCGACTTCCGCCTCTACACCGACGACGGCGGCGTCAGCATCGCGGTCCCCGAACCGCTGGCTGCCTGGCCGGCTGAGGTCCGGGCCATCGGACCCCAGGGGGAAATCCTCCTCCCCACGATCTACGAATCCGCCCACCGCACCACCTGGCGCCGGCTCAAGGAACACCTCGACGCCGGCACCACGAGTTCCGACCTCGCCGGATTTGCCCGGCTCACCGAATCCATCGCGCACCTCTCCTAAGCCAGACAACCAGCAGCACCCTCCCCTTCTCGACGACGAGCCGGACCGCAAACCCAGCGCAGGAAGCGCAGCGGCCCCGAAAGGAACCATCATGAACGTTCAGTCCGAAGCCAGCCGCAACTTTTCCCGCCGCGGCTTCCTCGGCCTCACCGCGGCAGCGGCGGCCGTCCCCCTGCTCGCAGCTTGTGGCGGAGGTTCCAGCTCAAGCTCGAGCGGGGGCACCATCAAGTTCTGGGACATGCCGTGGGCGACTCCGGCCTACAACGACGCCGCGAAGAAGATCACCGAGTCCTACGTCCCCACCGGAAGCAACGGCAAGGCCAGCTACCAGATCATCCAGTGGAACAACTTCTACCAGACCTTCTCCTCGGCCATCGCGTCCAAGACCGGTCCCGCGGTGTCCACCGGTGGCGGTTTCCAGGCGTTCCAGTTCGAGCAGCAGGGCCAGATCGCCTACGCGGACAACGTCATCGATGCGATGAAGAAGAACGGCCAGTTCGACGACTTCCTCCCGGGCGTGCTGGAACCGTTCAAGTCGGACAAGGGCTACGTCGCCGTTCCGTGGCAGCTGGACATGCGCCCCCTCTGGTACCGCAAGTCGCTGTTCGACCAGGCCGGCGTCGCGGTTCCCACCGACTGGCCCAGCCTGCTCGACGCGGGCAAGAAGCTTAAGTCCATCGGCGCCGTCGGCTTCGCCACGGGTTCCGGTGCGGGCAACAACATCGGCAACCACTTGATGATCATGATGATGATCAACAACGGCGGCGGCGTCTTCACCAAGGACGGCGAGCTGGACGTCCTGAACGACCGCAACGTCGAAGCCACCGAGTTCCTGCTCGAACTCGTATCCAACGGCGTGATCGACCCCGCCGCGGTCAGCTACACCACGGACAACCTCGACGCCCAGTGGAAGGACAAGAAGAAGGCCGCCTTTGGTATGTACGTGCTCGGTCTGCCGCAGCGCGTGGGTGACACCTCCGGAGACCTCCTGGTGGCAAGCCCCATGGCGGGCCCGCACGGCGACAAGGCCACCCTGGCGTTCCCGAACAACATCATGATGTACAAGAACACTCCCTCCCAGGCGGCCTCCGAGGCGTTCCTGGTCTACTACATGGGACAGCTCAAGTCCCTGTGGCAGCAGAAGCTTATGAACGCGCTGCCGGTGTTCAAGTCCATCACCGAGCTTCCCGAGTTCGCGAGCGACCCCAACAACGTCAAGATCGTCAAGGAATACCAGCCGATCGCCAAGACGTTCGCGGCGCAGGGTAGCACCCTCAACGCGAACCTCGCAGTGCTCGACGGCGGCCAGGCGCTGAACCAGTTCACCCAGACCATCCTCACTGGCAAGACCGACGCGAAGACGGCGCTCACGGCCTTCCAGTCCGGCCTCCAGTCAGTCCTCAAGAAGTAAAGCAGCACCCGCCATGTCATCCACTACTGCGCAATCGGGCCTCGCCCGGGCCCGCCGGGGCCTTGCTCCCGGCGGGTCCGGGGGCCGGCCCCGCAATGAAGACCTCAACCGCAAGAGCAAGCTCTCGGGACAGACCACCCGGACTTTCTTCTGGCTCCTGCTGCCCTCCATCGTCCTGGTCATCCTGATCAACGGCTACCCGCTCATCTACGCAGCCGTCCAGGCCACCCACGACGGCTCCCTGATCGATACCGGCAACTTCGTCGGCCTGGACAATTTCACCTCCGTCCTCACTTCGCCCGCCTTCTGGAAAGCGGCCCAGTTCACCTTGCTCTTCACCATCGTGGGCGTGTTCGGCTCGTGGGGCGTGGGCCTTGGCCTGGCCCTGCTGCTGCGCACCAAAATCCCCGCCGGGGGCGCCTTCAAGGTCCTGCTCCTGCTGCCGTGGGTGGTCCCGATCGTGGTGTCCTCCACCGCATGGAACTGGCTCGTGGCCACCCCGGACAGCCTCATCCCCTCGATCTTCCGCAACCTTGGACTCGGCACCCCGCTGTTCCTCGCAGACCCGCACCTGGCCGCCGTCATGGTCATGGTCTTCAAGGTCTGGGTGTCCTTCCCCTTCATGATGATGATGACTTCCGCCGCCCTGGCCTCCGTGGACACCACCGTCTACGAAGCCGCCAGCATGGACGGCGCCACCAGGTGGCAGCAATTCACCCAGATCACCTTGCCGATGATCGCCCGGTCCACCTACATCAGCTGGATCCTCATGACGATCTTCTGCGTCAACGACTTCCCCACCATCTACCTGCTCACCGGCGGCGGACCCGTCGACGCCACCACCTCCCTCGTGGTCCTGGCCTACCGCAGCGTCTTCCAGGACTTCCAGACCGGACACGGCGTCGCCATCGCCTTCCTCATGACCCTCACCCTCGTCATCGTGTCGGTCTTCCTGTACCGCCAGATCCGAAAGTCGAGCGTCGAATAATGAGCGCAGTACTCCACGCCCACCCAGAATCCGGCCCCTCCCTCGGCGTCGCCGACTCCGGAAAGTCCCGCCGCGTCCTCTCCGAGGCAGGCATGCGCGGACGCTGGTGGCGGTTCGTCCTGATCCTTGCCATCACCGCGATCGTCCTCGTCCCGATCATGGTCACCGTCATCCTGGCCCTCACCCCGGGCCCGGGCAGCACCGCCACCGGCCTGACCCTGGAAAACATCACCGGCGTATTCTCCAAGACCCTCGCCGCCACCTGGCTGGGAAACAGCCTGATCACCACGCTGTCCACCGTGGTCGTCTCCGTCGCCGTCGCCGCCCCCGCCGGCTACGTGCTCTCCCGCGGCCGCTCCAAGGCAGTCTCCGGCTACTCCCTGCTGCTCTTCGTCATGCAGTCCCTGCCGATCATCACCTCCGTGGTGCCCCTGTTCATCCTGTTCGCCAACATGGGCCTCGTAGACAACCTCCTGGGCCTGACAATCATCTACGTCGGCTCCACCATGACCGTGGCCACCTGGATGATGGCCGCCTACTTCGACTCCATCCCGATCAGCCTCGAGGAAGCCTCCTGGATCGACGGCTGCTCCGTCTTCGGATCCTTCACCAAGGTGGTTCTCCGCAACTCCCTCCCCGGCATCCTCTCCACCGCGATCTTCGCCTTCCTCCTGGCTTGGAACGACTACCTCGTGGCCATCGTGTTCCTGCGCTCCGACGAGATCTTCACCCTCCCCGTAGGCGTGCAGTCCTTCTTCCAGCAAAACCTCACCGACTGGTCCGGAGTCATGGCCCTCGCAGTGGTCATGATGCTCCCACCCATCATCGTGTTCGCCACCCTGAACAGGTACTTCAGCGTCGGCGGCATCGGCGGATCCCTCGCAGGCCGCTAAACACCGACCATTTCCGGCAACCAAACAACGCAAAGGAAACCCATGTCTTATTCGATCCAGCTCTACACTCTGCGCAACGCGATCTCCGAGGATTTGCCGGGCACCATCAAGAAGGTTGCCGAGATCGGCTTCACGCAGGTTGAGCCTTACAACTTCGTGGCCACCGCGGCCGAACTCGGAAAGGCCCTGAAGGAGAACGGCCTTACCGCCCCGTCCGGCCACGCACCGCTGCTGGGCCAGGACCAGGACGAGATCTTCGCAGCCGCCAAGGAACTGGGCATCAGCACCGTCATCGACCCGTACCTGCCCGCCGAGCACTGGCAGACCGCCGAGGACATCCAGGCCACGGCAGCCAAGCTGAACGCAGCAGCCAAGAAGGGTGCCGAATACGGCATCCGCGTGGGCTACCACAACCACGCCTGGGAGCTCGAGTCCAGCATCGAAGGCCAGACCGCCCTGGAATACTTCGAGTCCCTCCTGGACCCCGAACTCGTCCTGGAAGTGGACACCTACTGGGCCGCCGTCGGTGGCCAGGACCCCGTGGAACTGCTCGCCCGCCTCGGTGACCGCGTGAAGTTCATCCATATCAAGGACGGCCCGGCCAACACCGACACCAAGGCCCAGCAGCCGGCCGGGCAGGGCACCATCCCCGTCTTGGACGTCATCGCAGCGGCCAAGTCCCTCGAAGTGGGCGTGGTGGAATTCGACGACTACTCCGGAGACATCTTCGACGGCATCGCCCAAAGCCTTTCCTTCCTCAACGCAGCACAGGACGTGAACGCATGAGCGGCGAATTCATGAACATCCCCTCCACCCGCCGCGGCCCTGTGGGCGTCGCGGTGATCGGTGCGGGCAACATCAGCAAGCAGTACCTGGACAACTTGACGAAGTTCCCGGACTTGAAGGTCCTGGTCATCGCCGACTTGTTCGAGGAAGCGGCGGAGGCCCGGGCGAAGGAATACGGCATCGCCGAGTTCGGTTCGCCCGAACTGGCACTGAACCATCCCGACGTCGAACTCATCGTGAACCTGACCATCCCGGCCGCGCACGTCGAGGTCGCCACCGCAGCGGTGAACGCGGGCAAGCACGTCTGGACCGAGAAGCCCTTCTCCCTGGACCGCGAGTCCGGCCAGGCCCTGCTCAAGACCGCCGACGCGGCCGGTATCCGCCTGGGCTGCGCGCCGGACACGTTCCTGGGCGCGGGCCTGCAGACCGCCCGCCGGATCATCGAACGCGGCGACATCGGCACCCCGCTGACCGCGCTGACCATGTTCCAGACCCCCGGCCCGGAATCCTGGCACCCGAACCCGTCCTTCCTCTTCGCCCACGGCGCCGGCCCCCTGTTCGACATGGGCCCGTACTACATCACCGCGCTCGTCCAGGCCTTCGGCTCGGTCCGCAAGGTGGCCGCCGTCGGGTCCAAATCCAAGGAAACCCGCGTGGTCGGCTCCGGCCCGAAAGCCGGGGAGGAATTCCCGGTCCAGGTCCCCACGCACGTCTCGGCAATGCTGCAGTTCGAAAACGGCGCGTCCTCGCACAGCGTGTTCTCCTTCGAATCCCCCCGCCTGCGGATGGGCTTCGTGGAAATCACCGGCACCGAGGGCACCCTGGAACTGCCGGACCCGAACTACTTCGACGGCGACCTCAAGCTCTGGCGTCCCGGCGCGGAAGAAGCCGAAATCATCCCCGCCACCGGACCCGCCAACGGCCGCGGCATGGGAGCACTGGACATGGCCCGCTCCCTGCGTGCCGGCGTGCCCCACCGCGCCCAAGGAACCCTGGCCTACCACGTGGTAGACACCCTGGTCTCCATCTCCGAGTCCGCCGAAACCGGCACCTTCGTAGGCGTCGACAGCTCCGCCGCGGTATCCCCGGCCCTCCCCGAGGACTGGGACCCGATGGCCGCCACCCTCTAGGAATCACTCATGACAAGCTCCGCCCCTACCCCTACCAACCCCCACCACGGGAATACCACCTTGGGCGTTGCCGCGATCGGTTACGCGTTCATGGGCAAAGCCCACTCGAACGCGTGGCGGAACGTGGCCAGCTTCTTCGACGTCCCGGCCTTCGAGCAGAAAGTGCTCGTCGGCCGGGACCCGGAACAGGTGGCCGAAGCCGCCGCCAGGTACGGGTGGGCGGAGTACGCCACGGACTGGCGCGCCGTGATCGCCCGCGATGACATCCATATCGTGGACATCTGCGCGCCGGGCTGGATGCACGCCGAAATCGCCATCGCGGCCCTCGAAGCGGGCAAACACGTCCTGGTCGAAAAACCCCTGGCCAACACCCTGGCCGAAGCCGAAGCCATGACCGAGGCCGCGCGCGCCGCCCGCGCGCGCGGCATCCAGTCCATGATCGGCTTCAACTACCGCCGCGTCCCGGCCCTTGCCCTCGCCCGCGAGCTCATCACCGAAGGCCGCCTCGGGACGATCCGGCACGTGCGCGCCGCGTACCTGCAGGACTGGCTTTCGGACGCCGAATCCCCCATGACCTGGCGGCTGCGCAAGGAAACCGCCGGCTCGGGCGCCCTGGGCGACATCGCCTCCCACGCGATCGACCAAGTCCTGTACCTGCTCGGCGACACCGTCACCGATGTCTCAGGGCGCCTGCACACCTTCGTCACCGAACGCCCCGGCGCGGACGGCACCGAACAAGTAACCGTCGACGACGCCGCCTGGGCCACGCTGACCCTCGCCTCCGGGGCGGTCGCCTCAGTCGAGGTCTCCCGCATGGCCACCGGCCAGAAAAACTCCCTGCAACTGGAAATCTACGGAGACAAAGGCTCCCTGCTCTTCGACTTGGAAAACCTCAACGAACTCGGCTTCCTCGACGCCACCCTGCCCGTCCGGGAACAAGGCTTCCGCCGGATCCTGGTCAACGAGCCCGAACACCCCTACGCCGGAGCCTGGTGGCCCCAAGGACACATCATCGGCTGGGAACACACCTTCACCCACCAGATCCGCGACTTCCTCACCGCCATCACCACCGGTACAGCACCCTCGCCCTCCTTCGAAGAAGGCCTCGCCGTCCAAAAAGTCCTCGCCGCCGTCGAAGAATCCGCCAACAACAAAAGCACCCTCACCGTCGTGAACTACTAGACGGCCCCGGCCACCCGCCGTCGTACTCCACACCAGGCCGACCACACCAAACCCGCAAGGAGAACCCATGCCCCGCCCGTATACCCTGTTCACCGGCCAGTGGGCCGACCTGCCCTTCGAGGAAGTCGCACGCCTGGCCTCGGGCTGGGGCTATGACGGCCTGGAAATCGCCGTGTCCGGAGACCACCTGGACGCCTGGCGCTGGGACGAACCCGGCTACGTCGAATCCAAACTCGCCATCCTGGACAAGTACAACCTGAAGGTCTGGGCCATCTCCAACCACCTCAAAGGCCAGGCCGTGTGCGATGACCCCATCGACTTCCGCCACGAAGCCATCGTCGGGGCCAAGGTCTGGGGCGACGGGGACCCCGAAGGCGTCCGCCAACGCGCCGCGGAGGAAATGAAACACACCGCCCGCCTCGCCCGCGCCCTGGGCGTGGACACCGTCGTCGGGTTCACCGGCTCCTCGATCTGGCAATACGTGGCCATGTTCCCGCCCGTCCCCGAGAAAGTCATCGACGCCGGCTACCAGGACTTCGCCGACCGCTGGAACCCCATCCTGGACGTCTTCGACGAAAACGGGGTCCGCTTCGCCCACGAAGTCCACCCGAGCGAGATCGCCTACGACTACTGGACCACCATCAGGACCCTGGAAGCGATCGGGCACCGCGAAGCCTTCGGCCTGAACTGGGACCCGAGCCACTTCATGTGGCAAGGCATCGACCCCGTGTCCTTCATCTGGGACTTCAAGGACCGGATCTACCACGTGGACTGCAAAGACACCAAGCTCCGGTTCACCGGCCGGAACACCGTCATGGGCTCCCACCTGCCCTGGGGCGACCCCCGCCGCGGCTGGGACTTCGTCTCCGCCGGACGCGGCGACGTCCCCTGGGAATCAAGCTTCCGCGCCCTCACCGCCATCGGCTACGACGGACCCATCTCCGTTGAGTGGGAAGACGCCGGCATGGACCGCCTCCACGGCGCCCCCGAAGCCCTCGCCGCCCTGAAGAAGTTCGACTTCCCCGCCTCCCAAACCTCCTTCGACGCCGCCTTCAGCAGCAAAGACTGACCCCACCCCCTCCGGAGTTTGTGTACAGGTCACACCCCTTAAAACCCGTTTTTAGGGCGTGACCTGTACACAAACTCCACCCGACACGAAAGGCAACCGCCCATGCCCCAGTCCGACTCGTTCGTTCCCTTGTTCGACGGCGAAAGCCTGGCCGGGTGGCACGCCGCACCGCGCGTCTACGGTGACCTCTACCCCGGCGGCCCCTCACTGCTGGAACACTTCGACAGCCTGGGGATCCAGCGGCCCGTCGAGCCCGAGAAGCACCCGGCCCGCTGGTACGTGGAAGACGGCGTGCTGGTGGGCGAGCAAGACACTCCGGGCAGCGGCTACGGCGGCTACCTCGTGAGTGACCAGGCCTTCGGGGACTTCGAACTGAAACTGGACATGCGCCCCGATTGGCCCGCGGACACGGGCGTGATGATCCGCCGCCAGCGGGACAGTTGGGAGGGGTTCCAGGTCCTGGTGGACCACCGCCCGTCCGGCGGGATCGGCGGATTCTTCGGAAACGGCCTGGCGAGTTTCTCGGCAGTTCCGTTCGCGATCGACGTCGTCCGTGACGAAAACGGGCAGCCCACCGGACTGGTGGCGGACAACCCGGCCACCTCCGTGGAACCCGTCACGGAAGAGAAGCGTGCCCGCCTGAGGTACGCGGCCGACGTCGACGACTTCCTGAAGGTGTGGCGCTGGGACGATTGGAACGAACTCACCATCCGCTGCGTCGGCGCCCTGCCGGTCATCACCACGTGGATCAACGGCCTCAAGATCGCCGAACTGGACACCGCCACGCTCGATTCGCCCAACTACGATCCCGAGGCGGTCCTCGGCGTCCTTGGCGACCGCGGCCACATCGCCCTCGAGGTCCACGACAACGACGAAATGTTCGGCGAAGCCCGCTGGGGCAAGGGTGCTCAATGCCGCTGGCGGAACATCCGCATCAAGGAACTTTCGTGATTTCGGTCCAGCTCTGGAGCCTGCGAAAGGAAATCGACGACGTCGGCTGGGACCGGGTGGTCGGGACCCTCGCCGATGCGGGGTTCAAGCATGTGGAGCCGTTCGCGATAGCGGCAACGGCACCGCTGCTCGCCCCCGCCCTCGCACGCACCGGGATCACAACGCCCACCGGGCACGGCGAGATTGTGGGGGAACAGTTGAGCGCGACGCTCGACGCCGCCCTCGAGTCCGGCGTCGAACTCCTGATGCAGCCGATGTTTCCCGCCGAGCGGTGGCAGGACCGCGACGGCGTCCTGCGGATCGCGGACGACGTCAACCGGGCGGCCGAAGCCGTCTTGCCGCACGGAATGCGGATCGCTTTCCACAATCACGACGACGAAGTGCGTACCTTGGTGGGCGGGCGTCCGGCGCTGCTTGCCCTGATGGACGAAGTGGCTCCCAATGTGGGCGTCGAATTCGACCCGAACTGGGCAACGATCGGTGGTGCGGACGTCCTCGAGCTGATGTCGGCGTTGGGCGACCGTATTTTCGGGCTGCACTTGAAGGACGGCCCGCTTCTAGGAACCAATATGGACCAGGTGGCCCTTGGCGATGGCGAGCTCGCGTGGGACGACTTCCTTGGCGCGCTTGATCCTTCCGTTCCACGCGTCATAGGACTGGACATGTTCCGTGGTGACTCCCTTGACGCCGTGCTGCGCAGCAAGCGCTGGCTCGACCAGCGGGGAGGACGTTCCTGATGGGCTACCGTGTCCTCCGGCCCGGGCAACGCTCGCAGGTTTGGATCGGCGGACCCGGCGCTGCCGCTCCCGGGCTCGTCTTCGAAACAAGGGACATGCTCATTGAGGCGCCGAACTGGTCCCTCGACGGATCGTCCCTGCTGGTGAACGGCAACGGCAGGCTGTGGCGTTTCGATGTCGATACCCCCGCGAACGGCCTCGTGCCGATCGATTTCGATGGACTGCCGGACATCAACAACGACCACGTCCTCGATCCCGACGGCATCCATATCTATATGTCGGCGATGGACGGTCAGATCTATCGCGGTGCCCTCAAGGGTGGTCCTGTGGAACGCGTCACGCACGAGGACCAGTGGCACTTCCTGCATGGGGTGTCTCCGGACGGTTCCCGCTTGGCCTACGTGGCGATGCGCGACTTCAGCGAGGCCGGAAAGCTCGCGGTCATGGAACCGCACGGCCCTTCCGCAGTTCTTGACACCGGCGGCGGACACATCGACGGACCGGAATGGTCGCCGGACGGGCGCTGGATCTACTTCAATACGGAGCACTTCACCAGGGATCCCGGCCACGCGCAATTGGCCAGGATCCCCGACGGCGGCGGCGCACCGGAACGGCTCGCCGCGAGCGGCACCGTGGACTGGTTCCCGCACCTGTCCCCCGACGCGCAATGGGCCACCTATATCGCGTTTCCGGCAGGGACTCTCGGACATCCCGAAGACCTGGAGGTGGAAGTCCGGGTGGTCCCGACGTCGGACTGGTCGGCTCCCGTACGGACGTATCCACTCTTCGGCGGCCAGGGCACCATCAACGTCAACAGTTGGTCACCGGACAGCAGCCGCTTCGCTTTTGTCGCCTACCCGCTTTCCTAGCGAGTTTGTGTACAGATAAGGTCCCTTAAGACGCTTTTAAAGGGTGCGATTTGTACACAAACTCAAGGGAACGTGAGGGACCGTATGAGCCACAGCCACACCATCCGCCTGGCAACAGCGGACGACGCCGGAGGGCTGGCTGAGCTTGCCGCGGTCACCTTTCCGCTCGCTTGCCCGCCGGGCGCCACGCAAGAGGACATCGCCGAGCACTTGCGCAGGACGCTGAGCGCGGAAAAGTTCGCTGAATACCTCGCCGATGCGGACATCGCCATCCTGGCCGTCGACGACGGCGGGGAACTCCGTGGCTACAGCATGCTCGTTGCCCGCCCGACGTCGGAACCGGACGTCGCGTCAGCCCTGACCCTGGAACCCTCCACGGAACTCAGCAAGTGCTACGTCCATCCGGAACACCATGGCCTCGGCGCCGCGGCGGAACTCATGAAGGCCACCATCGAGCACGCGGCCGGCACCGGGGCGGCCGGCCTCTGGCTCGGCGTCAACAACCAGAACGCCAAGGCCATCCGTTTCTACGAGAAGAACGGGTTCAGGAAGGTGGGGACGAAGTCGTTCCAGTTGGGTGGCTCCGTGGAACACGACTTCGTCATGGAGCGGGCGCTTCACGTTTGACGCCTACCGCTTTCCTAGCGAGTTTGTGTACAGATAAGGTCCCTTAAGACGCGTTTTGAGGGGTGCGATCTGTACACAAACTCTCGGAGTCGGCGGCTGGCGGGGCGTCGCGGACCTTCTTGCCGCGGACGTAGCCCACGATCCCCAGGGCCAGGATGCACCCGAGCGTACCCAGGGCGAAGGCCTCGAATGTCACTTGGGATACACCCCAGGTGGCCTCGAAGTCGTAGTCCACGTTGAAGAGCTTCTCCAGGGTGCCCGGGAAGATCGCCACCCAGGAACCGACCAGGATCCACGCGAAGCAGATGGCCCCGAGGATCCGGAATCCGGTATCCGACACCGGCACCTTGAAGGGCCGTTCCACCAGCGGATACTTGCGGCGCAGCCGGACGGCGGCGGGCATCGCGAGGAGGTAGCTCAGCAGGAACGTGGAGATGGCGATGGACAAAACGACGCCGAACAAGGCGCTGCTGGTGCCGCTAAGCTGCATCGCCGCGAGCATGAACAACGTGGCTACGACGCCGGACAGTGTGTTGACGCGGATCGGGGTCCCGAGCTTGGGGTGGAAGCGGCCGAAGAAGCCGCCGAAGAAGGAACCGTCGGCCGCGGCCATTGCCTGCATCCGGTCGCTGATGATCATCCATGCCGCGCCTTGGGACACGAGGACGAAGCAGAACACGATCGCCGAGATTGCCAGCATGGTCGGCGCTGCGGGACCGAAGACGGAATACACCTTGGACACGGCCCCGAAGAGCCCGCTGATGCCGTTGATCTGGTCCAGGGGAACCACCAGGAGGATGGCGAGGATCGGCAGGAGGTAGCTTGCCGCCGCGATCATCGAGGACCGGGCCACCGAGATGGGGACGTCCTTGGCCGGGTTCTTCATCTCGCCTGCCGCGCTGTTGCCGGATTCGAATCCGAGGAACGAGAAGAGCAAAAGCGGGGTGACACCGAGGAAACCTGCCAGCGTCGGCGTGAAGAAGCCAAGGCTCAAGCCGTTGAAGCCGTGCTGCAGGCCATAGATAAGCGTGACGATGATGAAGAACGCCAGGAAAACGACCTTGAGGATGGCTCCCAGGGACGGCAACCATTTTCCATGCTTCAGGCTGATGACTGCCGAGGTCACGGTGATCCAGATGAAGAGGAGCTTGAAGAGGTAGTCGCCCACGCTTCCGGTGTCCACGTGGCTCACGTATTCGGACCAGGTTTCGACCGCGACGAAGGCCATGGCGCCTCCCACCCACACGGGCTGGGTGACCCAGGTGAAGAGGGCCGTGATGGCGGCGACCACGCGGCCGTAGGCCATCTTCGTCCAGACGTACACTCCCCCTTCTTCAGTGAAGGCCCCGCCTGTCTCGGCGAAGATGAGGCCGTAAGGGACCATGAAGGTGACTGCCAGGATGAGCGCCCAGGTGAAGGTTTCCCCGCCGAATCCGGAGACCTGTCCCAAGACCTCCACTGAGATAACCGCGGCGACCACCAACAAGAGGATGTCGAAGCGGCCGAGGGATTTCTGCAGGTGTTTGCTTTGCTCTTGGGCCAAGCGCGTTGAATGTGATGGCTGATCCATGAATCGATCCTTTGCTGCTGCTGGGGGTTGCTCCAACGCAAGGGCGGAAGGCCGCCGTCGTGGGCTTATGAAAACCGTAGGCCTGTGAAGTGCATCACGTAAAACAGTGAATGGCGATGTGCTTCATCGCTTCTCCTGATGCGGTTTCCGCCTGGGCGCCAGTTAGCCGAATTGGATCCACGTGGTCTTGGGCGCGGTGTAGTTGTCGAAGGCGTGCAAGGACAAGTCGCGGCCGAAGCCCGACTGCTTGAAGCCGCCGAACGGCGTCGTGTTGCCCAGCGCGTCCACCGTGTTCACGGACACGGTTCCGGCGAGCAAATCCCCTGCCACGCGATGCGCCCGGGACAGATCGGAGGTCCAGACGGACGCGGCGAGCCCATACTCTGTGGCATTCGCGAGGGCCACCGCTTCGGCTTCCGTGTCGAAAGCGTGGAGCACGGCCACCGGGCCGAAGATTTCCTCGCGGTGGACGTCGTGGTCAGCCGGGAGCCCGCCGAGCAAGGTCGGTTCCAGATAGGCGTCCGAGCCTCGGATCTCGCGCCGCGCGCCACCGAAAAGCACCTCGCCTTCGGTGCGGCCGCGCACAATCCAGCCTTCGACGTCGTCCGCGTGTGCGGCACTGATCAATGCACCATTGCCGCCCAGTCCGGCGAGCGGATCCGCCGGCGAGTAGCCGGCTGCAGCCTCGGCGAGGAGCGCCGCGAACTCATCGTGGACCTCGCGCTGGACCAGGATGCGCGAATTGGCCGAACACACCTGGCCCTGGTTGTAGTAGGCACCAAACGCTGCCTTGGCGGCCGCCGCTGCGAGGTCCGCGGTGTCTGCGAAAATGATGTTGGAACTCTTGCCGCCTGCTTCGAGGCTGAGCCTTTTGAGGTTGCTCCGGCCCGAGGCCTCAAGCAGCGTCCGGGAGACGGCGGTGGACCCCGTGAACGCCAACGCATCCACGTCCATGTGGTGCGCCAGCGCAGCCCCGATCTCGCGCCCCGTGCCTGTGACAATATTCAGCACACCGTCCGGCAATCCGGCTTCCGAAGCCAATTCCGCGAGCCGCAAAACGCTCAGGGACGTCTGTTCGGCCGGTTTGAGCACCACGGTATTGCCCGCGGCGAGCGCCGGCGCCAGTTTCCACACCGCGATCTCGAGGGGGAAGTTCCAGGGCACGATTGCCGCCACAACACCCAGCGGTTCGCGCGTCACCAACGCGGTGGCGCCCGGCGGAACGGCGGGCAGTTCGCCGCTTTGCTTGTCGATGGCCTCCGCGTACCAGCGCAGGGTGGAAATGGCCCCCGGGACGTCCACGGTGGTGGTCTGCAGGATGGGCTTGCCGCTGTCGAGCGTCTCGAGGAGCGCGAGTTCCGCGGCATGGTGCTCCAAGAGCGCCGCCAGTGCCAGGAGGACCTCCTTCCGTCCGGCCGCACCCTTGCGCGACCAAGCCGGGAAGGCGCGCCGTGCGGCAGCGACGGCGGTATCGACGTCGGCGGGTCGGCAAGCCGCCAATCCAGCCAGGACGCGCCCGTCGACGGGACTGGTGGTTGGGCGCGAAGACCGATCACCGCCTTCCACGCGGCGGCCGTCCACGAAGGCCCTGCCGTCGATGGTCAGTGCGTCCGCCCGGCTTTGCCAGTCGGAGGAAATCTCTGTGGTGGTGGTCATTGTGGCTCCTGTCAGGGTGGGTTTGGGTCTGGAAAATCAGAGTTCGACGGCGGCAAACGTCGCCGTACGTGGGTTTGCGGCGGCGCTTCGCTCCCGATGAGTCATGCGCAGCGCGAGCGAACTGGCCATGAGGCAGGCGAACTCCACTCCCATGAGCCCGAGCATCGTGCTGGCGTGGCCCACGTGGCCCGCTGCGCCTGCGTAGCCCGAGTGATCCGCGCCCGCGTGACTAGCGACGCCCACGCCGTGATGGGCTCCGGCCCCCGCGCTTGGCTGGGCGAGGATGGTGAGGGTCGCCAAATGCACGAGGATCATCACGGCGCTCATTGCCATGAGGTGCCCGGCAGCCTTGGCCGCGCAGCGCGGCCGGGCAGCAGCCGGAACCGCGCAGGCCACGCAGACAACGCCCATGGCGGCCATCCCCCAAGCCATCGCGCCTGCCGCTCTGTCCGAAGCGGCCGAAGCGCCAGAAGAAGCAGCAGCCAGGGCAGCCAAGGCGTGGGCGATACCGCTGACGGCAGCGGCGGCGATGACGATCCGGGCCGGCGTCCGGGCCGCTGCGGTGCCGGCCACCGGCACGCGGACGGCGCGCGGCAGTAGCTGCAGGTCCATGGTCCTCCTGGGTGCCCGGCCTCGGAACAAGGACTTTACTCCGGGCTTGTGAAATGGATAACATCAAGCGTTGGTTGAACAGTTGTATCACCAAAATCCGACTTCAGGAAGTGCCATGACTATTGAGACTCCCCTCCGTGCCGCGCTGACGCAGCACCCGCTCGAACAACTCACTGCCCGGGAAATCCAGGAAGCCCGCCGCATCCTTGCGGACGCCGGGCTCGTGGCGGATTCCACCCGCTTCGCCTACCTCGGGCTGGTTGAACCGCCTAAATCCGTTTTTGCGGCACCGGCACCAGCACCGGCACCGGCACCAGCACCAGCGCCGGCGCCCGGCACCGTCCCCGCCGACCGCATCGTCCGCACCATGCTCTGGGACGCCGCCCTGTCCCGGTCGCTGGACGTCCGCCTGTCCCTGACCACAGGGGAAGTCCTCTGCCAGCGCGAACTGGATCCCGCCGTCGACGGCCAATTGCCCGTGCTGATCGAGGAATTCGGGATCATCGAAAGCATCCTGGCCGACGATCCGCAGTGGAAAGCCGCGCTCGCGGCCCGCAACCTGACCCCGGCCCAGGTCCGTGTGGCGCCGCTGTCCGCGGGCGTCTTCGAGTATGAAAACGAAGAAGGCAAGCGCCTCCTCCGCGGCCTTGGCTTCCGCCAGGACCACCCCGGCGACCACGCCTGGGCGCACCCGATCGATGGCTTGGTTGCCTTCGTCGACATCGAAAACCGCCGGGTGAACCACCTGATCGACGACGGCCCCGTGCCCGTCCCTGAAATCAACGGAAACTACACGGAACCGGCGATCCACGGCGAACACCGGACGGACCTTAAGCCGATCGAGATCACCCAGCCCGAAGGTCCAAGCTTCACCCTCGAAGGCAACCACCTCTCGTGGGCCGGCTGGGACCTGCGCATTGGCTTCGACTCCCGCGAAGGCGTGGTGCTCCAGCAGCTCCACCACACGCACGACGGGCGACGGCGCCCGCTCATCCACCGCGCGTCGATCTCGGAAATGGTGGTCCCTTACGGCGACCCGTCCCCGTACCGCAGCTGGCAAAACTACTTCGATTCCGGCGAATACCTGGTGGGCCGGGACGCGAACTCGCTCAAGCTCGGCTGCGACTGCCTGGGCGAGATCACCTATATGTCACCCGTGGTGGCCGACGACTTCGGCAATCCGCGCACCATCCACAACGGCATCTGCATCCATGAGGAAGACGCCGGGATCCTCTGGAAGCACACGGACGAATGGGCGGGCTCCAACGAGGTCCGCCGCAACCGCAGGCTCGTGGTGAGTTTCTTCACCACCGTGGGAAATTACGATTACGGCTTCTACTGGTACCTCTACCTGGACGGCACCATCGAGTTCGAGGCGAAGGCCACCGGGATCGTCTTCACCGCCGCCCTCCCGGAGAAGGGGTACGCGTACGCCTCGGAAATCGCGCCCGGGCTGGGCGCACCGTACCACCAGCACCTTTTCAGCGCCCGCCTGGACATGATGCTCGACGGCGCCATGAACCGCGTCGAGGAACTGGACCTCGTGCGGCTCCCGAAGGGACCGGGAAACCCGCACGGCAACGCGTTCACGCAAAAGCGCACCGTCCTCGCCCGCGAATCGGAGGCCGTGCGCGACGCCGACGGCCTGAAGGGCCGCGTCTGGCACATCAGCAATCCCGGGTCGCTGAACCAGCTCGGCCACCCCGTCGGCTACACCCTCTACCCCGAGGGCAGCCCCACATTGGCGATGGCCGATGACTCATCAATCGCGTCGCGCGCCGCGTTCGCCCGGCACCACCTGTGGGTTACGCGGCACGCGGAGGACGAACTCTACGCGGCCGGCGACTTCGTCAACCAGCACCCGGGCGGCGCCGGCCTGCCCGCCTACATCGAGCAGGACCGCGACATCGATGGCCAGGACCTCGTCGTCTGGCATTCCTTCGGCCTGACCCACTTCCCGCGGCCGGAGGACTGGCCCATCATGCCCGTCGACACCACCGGCTTCACCCTCAAGCCGCACGGCTTCTTCGACGCGAACCCCACGTTGAATGTGCCGCCGTCCGCGTCGAACCACTGCGGTGGTAGGGTGCACACGGCGGAGTGACGGACAGCCCACCACCTAGTTAAGGAGCATCATGCCGCGCTTGGTAGACCACCAGGAGCGACGCCGCTCGATCATCGAGACCACGTGGCGGCTGATCGCGGAACAGGGAATCGAAAACGCCAGCATGCGCGATATCGCGCGGGAATGCGGTTACGCGGCGCCCGGCATCCTGTCGCACTACTTTCCCAACAAGGACGCCCTGCTTTTGGCTTCCTACCAGCTGATCTGCGAGCGCACCAACGAACGGATCGCGGCCGGCACGAAAGGCCGGCGGGGGATCGCGGCGTTGCGGGGCCTCTGCCTGGAGATCATTCCGGCGGACCCGTTGACGGTGGTTGAGGCGCGGGTGGCGGTGTCCTTCTGGCAGCGGGCGCAGACGGAGGACGCCTTGCGTTCCGTGGGCCGTGACGCGTTACTGCAGTGGCGCGGTCTGATGTTGGGTTTCCTTGCCGAGGCGGAGTACGACGGCGAATGCGAACCTTTGGCGGATCCGGACACCGTTGCGGATGAGCTGCTCAACGTCATGATGGGCCTGCACGTGACATCGATGCTGGATCCGGATGCGGTGACCGGCTCCCGGCAACGGCATTTGATGGAACGGATCCTGGCTCGCTTGTCCCGTTCAGCCGGGTAGCGCCCCGCCCGGCTGCTGCGTGGCTGCTTTGTGGTGGCGCACGGCTTGCGCGACTGCACGCATCCGTGCAGTGGGCCGTTGGGTGCGGAGCCGGGCGAGCACAATGCTGAGTTCCGGAACGCCGTCCTTGATCCCGACGGCGGCGACGTGCCCGCCGTCGTACGTCAACCCGTGCCGCGGGCGCTGGTGCAGTATCGAGTATCCGTGGCCGCCGGCTACGAACGTCCGGACCGTTTCGTAGCTGGCGGAGCGGAACCGCACGTCGGGTTCAACTCCCGCATCGCGCAGGATCGATAGCATCAGCTCCCGCGAGTGCGGCAGGTCGAGCAACACGAACGGTTCCCCGCCCATCTCGGACAGGGCCACTTCGTCGCGCCCGGCAAGTTTGTGGCCCGGCGGCAGGGCCAGGTAGGGGCGGACACTGTCCACGGCCGTGACGGCGATGCCTTCGGGCAGCCCCAGGTCGTAGCAGAGGGCGAGGTCCGCGCGGCCGGTGAGCAACGCCGTCGAGCACCCTTCGGCGTCGGCCTCGGTGACTTCCAGTTCGAGCCGCGGGTGGTCGGCACGCAAGCGCCCCAAAAGCGCGGGCAAGAGGAAAGGTGCGAGCGTGCTGAAGCAGGCCAGCCGCACTTGCCCTTCGACGCTGCGCTGCTCGCCGCGCGCGTGGTCGAGCGCTTCCTCCAATTGCCCGAGCACGGCTTGGGCGTCGCGCAGGAAGAGTTCTCCGGCGGGCGTGAGCAGCAGTCCCTTGGAACGTTGCCGGATGAAGAACTGGGAACCCACGCTTTTCTCGAGCTGGGAAACTGCCGCGGAGATGGCGGATTGGGCCACGTTCAGGCGGAGCGCCGCCCCTGTCATGGACAGCTGGGCGGCGGCTTCGACGAAATAGCGCAATTGGGCCAGGGTGACATCCATGTTCGCAATGATAGCCGCTTTAGCTGTTTTTCAGATGCACTTCTACGGAAACAACTGTTGGACAGATTCAACCGGGTGGCGGGAAGCTGAAAACACGGCAATTCCGAAACGAAAGGCTCCAGCCACATGAAGCACCAGCGCATCCGTCCCTTCAACACGAAGGACACCTACCCCGAGCAGAACCTGGACAATGACCTCTGCCAGGCAGTGGTGGCGAACGGAGTTGTCTACCTCCGCGGGCAGATCGGGCAGGACCTGGAAACCCGCGAGTCGATCGGAATCGGTGATGTGGAAGCCCAGACCGAACGCGCCATGGCAAACATCGACATGTTGCTGAAGGAAGCCGGAAGCAGCCTGGAGGACATCGTCAAAGTGACGGTCTACCTGGTGGACCCGCGCTACCGTGAAACCGTCTACCGCACCATGGGCCGTTGGCTTGAGGGAGTCTTTCCTGTCTCTACCGGGATCGTCGTGCAGGCGTTGGCCCGGCCCGAGTGGCTCGTGGAAATCGATGCCACCGCGGTCCTGTCGAACACAGGGAGCGCGCAGTGACATTCAGCATCGCCGCTACCGACGGACGGGGACGGTTCGGGATCGCCGTCTCGTCCTCCTCCCCCGCCGTCGCCGCCCGCTGCGTCCACCTTCGCGACGGTGTAGGTGCGGTGGGTTCGCAAAACATCACCGATCCCAGGCTCGGGGCAAAGATCCTGGACCGTATCCAGGCAGGATCCGCCGCGCGGGCCGCACTCAACGAAGTGGTCAGCGAAACTCCCTCGGCGGACTACCGCCAACTCGTGGTGCTGGATTCCCGGGGCAATTCCGCGGTTTTCAGCGGGGAGCACACGCTCGGCACCTTTGCCGAGGGCCAAGGCACTGGGTGCGTCGCTGCAGGAAACATGCTGGCGAACCCGGGCGTCACGCAGGCCATGTGCGATGGATTCCAAGCCGCTACCGGCGAACTGGAAGAGCGGCTGCTGGCTGCCTTGATCGCTGGAGAAGCCGCCGGCGGCGAAGCGGGTTCCGTGAAATCCGCGGGCATCTCGGTTGTCTCCGGCCACGGCTGGAGGGACACCGACCTTCGCGTGGACTGGCATGACGAGCCAATCGCGGAACTTCAGCGGCTCCTCGAAGTATGGCTTCCGCAGCGGAACGACTACGTTGTCCGGGGACTCGACCCCGCGGTATCGGTGGGCTATGGGGTGGCCGGCGATGACCGCTGAAAACCTCGCGCCCCTGCTGTTTGAATCCGACGGCGACCGCGATCGCGTGCTGGAGGCCGTGGTTTCCAACCAACCGGCCCTGGTCCGGCTCTCGGAGGAAATCCACGCGAACCCCGAAGTCGGTTGGCAGGAACATTCGGCGGCGCAGTGGACCGCGGAATACCTGGCCGGCCTCGGCTTCCGGGTGGAAACTGCCTACCTCGGCTTCCCCACGGCCTTGCGCGCCGTCTATGGAACGGGATCCCGGAGGATCGGGCTCATGGCGGAGTACGACGCCCTCCGGAACCTCGGCCACGCGTGCGGGCACAACATCATCACGGCCATCGCCTGCGGCGCTGCGGCCGCCCTGGCATCATTCGCCGACGAGCGGGACCTCACTATCGAGGTGTACGGGACACCCGCGGAGGAAGGTGGCGGAGGGAAGATCGAGTTGCTCAAGCGCGGCGCTTTCCACGGACTGGACCTCGCCATGATGGCCCACCCCAGCCCGGTCGATTCCGCCGAAGCCCGGCCATACGCGGTTGCGCACAGCCACGTTGAATTCAGCGGAAAGTCGGCGCACGCGGCCGCGTACCCCGAGCAAGGCGTCAACGCGAACGATGCGTTCGTGGTGGCGCAAGTGGCCATAGGGCTGCTTCGGCAGCAATTGCCTTCCGGAACCCGGGTCCATGGGATCCAGACCCGCGGCGGCGAAGCACCGAACGCCATTCCGGAGAAGACCGAAGGGCGCTGGTATGTTCGGGCGGAATCGCTGGCCGAGCTGCAAAGTCTGGAAGAGCGGATCTACCGGTGCTTTGAAGCCGGGGCACTCGCCTCCGGTTGCGAGCTCTCGATTACTCCCGAGTCCGAACCCTACTCCGAGTTCCGGACCGATGAGCGGGCGCTCGAACTGTACGTCAGGCACGCGGAATCATTGGGCAGGACGTTCGATGCCCCGGCCGAACAAGCAACCATGAACCGGGCCTCCACAGACATGGGCAACGTCTCCCAAGTGGTTCCGGCCATCCATCCCTACATCGGCCTGGGGTGCTTCCCCGCCGCGAACCACCAAGCCGAGTTCGCGGCGCACTGCGTCGGAGACGCTGCGAACCGTGCAATCCACGACGGCGCAGCCGCACTGGCGCTGACCGCCTTGGACTACTTCGCCTGACTCCGTTTTCCTTTCGCATCCATCAGGAACAGACCATGACACATCTCGAGCCACCACCGGCCGGCCCCGTCCGCGTGGAGCATGACAGCCTCGGGGACAGGGAAGTCCCGGCCGAAGCGTATTGGGGCATCAGCACCTTGCGCGCCGTCGAGAACTTTCCCGTGAGCGGACGCACCATCGGCAGCCTCCGCTCCCTGCTTTGGGGTTTCGGCGCCATCAAATGCGCAGCCGCCCGATCCAACGAAAAGCTCGGGCTCCTGGAGCCTGAGCGTTCAGCGGCCATCCAGGCTGCCGCCCGCGAAGTCATGGATGGACTCCTCGACGAACACTTCATCGTGGACCGGATCCAAGGCGGCGCGGGAACCAGCACCAACATGAACGCGAACGAAGTCATCGCCAACCGCGCCCTGGAACTGCTGGGCCACAACAAAGGCGACTACGCGTTCCTGCACCCCATTGACGACGTCAACCGCAGCCAATCCACCAACGACACCTATCCCACAGCCATCAAAGTGGCCCTGCAGCGCGAACTTGCCCTCCTGTGCGCCGAGCACGAGCAGCTCAGCAACGCATTCGCCGCGAAAGCCACCGAGTTCGCGGGGATCGTCAAAGTGGGACGGACCCAATTGCAGGACGCCGTCCCCATGACACTCGGCCAGGAATTCGGGGCGTTCGCCGAGACCCTGAGCGAAGACCGGAACCGGCTCCTGGAACTCCTGCCCCACTTGCGGGAATCCAACCTCGGCGCAACCGCCATCGGCACAGGCATCACCGCCCCACCGGGCTACCGCAGCCTGGTGATAGAGGAGCTCAACGCCCTCACCGGCCTGCAACTCGTCTCCGCCGCCAACCTCGTTGAAGCAACCAGCGATACCGGGGTGTTCCTCCTCGTCTCCGGCGTCTTGAAGAGGGCAGCCGTCAAACTTTCCAAGATCTGCAACGATTTGAGGCTCCTCTCCTCCGGGCCGCAAACCGGATTCGGCGAGATCTTCCTCCCGGCAGTCCAAGCCGGATCATCCATCATGCCGGGCAAGGTCAACCCCGTCATCCCGGAAATGGTCAATCAAGTCGCCTTCCGGGTAGTAGGGACAGACGCGACGGTGACCATGGCCGTCGAAGCCGGACAGCTCCAACTCAACGCCTTCGAACCCGTGGTAGCCGATGCCCTCTTCGAATCGCTTGCCTGGCTGACCGCGGCGTGCCGCCAATTGCGTACCCACTGCGTCGACGGCATCACGGCAAATACCGCCGTCCTCCAGCAACGCATCCTCGAATCGGTCAGCGTGGTCACCGGCCTCGCACCGATCATCGGCTACGCGGCGGCCGCCGAACTCGCGAAGGAAGCCCTAGCCAGCAAGCGGACGGTCGCCGGCCTCGCCACGGAACGCGGCCTGCTGGACGAACAGATATTGAACCAAGCGCTCTCCCCCAGCAGCCTCGCCGGGCTGGGCTGAGGCGCAACGAGATTGAACACGAACTTTCACGAAAAAGGAGATTGACATGCCAATCCAAGAGATCGAAGTCCTGGTGGTCGGCGCCGGACAAGCCGGGGTCGCGATGAGCGAACACCTCGGTGAACGCGGCATACCGCACGTCGTGCTGGAACGCGACCGCATCGCCGAACGCTGGCGTTCCGGGCGCTGGGACTCCCTGGTAGCCAACGGACCAGCTTGGCATGACCGCTTCCCGGGCCTTGAATTCACCGCACTGGAACCGGACACCTTCGCCTCGAAGGAGCAAGTGGCCGACTACTTCGCGGCCTACGCAGAGAAGATCTCCGCCCCCATCCGATGCGGCGTGGAAGTGAAGTCCGTCCGCCGCAACGCCGGAGCCCCCGGCTTCCGTGTGGAGACGTCGGACGGGGATTACAACGCCCGCTACGTCGTGGCAGCCACGGGGCCGTTCCAGCGGCCGGTGATTCCCGCCGTCGTACCCGAAATCGAAGGGCTCGCGCAGCTGCACTCCAGCAGCTACCGCAACCCCGGCCAGCTGCCCGAAGGCGCCGTCCTGGTAGTCGGCGCCGGATCCTCCGGCGTTCAGATAGCCGCCGAAATCCAACGCTCGGGCCGGCAAGTATTCCTCTCCGTCGGGCCGCACGACCGCCCGCCGCGGAGCTACCGCGGCCACGACTTCTGCTGGTGGCTCGGAGTGCTCGGCAAGTGGGACGCCTCGGCGCCCGCCGAAGGCGCCGAACACGTCACCATCGCGGTGAGCGGAGCCGACGGCGGCCATACCGTCGACTTCCGAGCGCTCGCCGAGGACGGGATCAGGCTGCTCGGCCGGACGGCTTCCTTCGAGCAGGGAACCATGCACTTCGCCCAGGACCTGCGCGACAACATTGCACGCGGCGATGCCCACTACCTCGCACTCCTGGACGAGGCCGACGCCTACATCGAACGCAACGGCCTCGGCCTGCCGGAAGAACCCGAAGCCTGGCTCATGCGACCGGACCCGGAATGCCTGACGAACCCCACCCTCGAACTGGACCTCGCCGAAGCAGGAATCACCTCGATCGTCTGGGCCACCGGTTTCGCCGTCGACTACAACTGGCTCGACATCGACGCCTTCGACGAGAAGGGCAGGCCACTGCAACAGCGCGGCGTCTCCACCGAGCCCGGCGTCTACTTCCTCGGCCTGCCCTGGCAATCGCGACGCGGATCGAGCTTCATTTGGGGCGTATGGCATGACGCCAAGTACATCGCCGACCAAATCACCATCCAGCGCGGCTACCTCAAGCACGACGGACAGGCAGCGCTCTTGGCGGGCGCTGCGGTCTGACGACGCGGAATCGGACTTTCGACGCGGAAATGGACTGGCGCTAGAGGAATACCAGGTGCGCCAGTCCATTCGCGCGTCGCCCAGGAATTCCCGCGTCGCCAGCTCCATGTGACGAGGCCGACAAACCTGCCGGGGAATGGCAGGCCGCTTCACCCGGTTGTGCCAAGCATGAAGATTGAGATCTGGTCAGACGTCGCGTGTCCCTGGTGCTACATCGGCAAACGCCGCTTCGAAACGGCGCTCGCAGCTTTCCCGCACCGCGATTCCGTGGACATCCAGTGGCGCAGTTACCAGCTGGACCCGAGCATCCCGGAGCACTACGACGGCACGGAACTCGACTACCTCAGCAAGCGCAAGGGCATGAACCCGGCGCAGGTGAGCCAGATGTTCGACCACGTCGCCGCTCAGGGCAAGGGCGAAGGACTCAACTACCGCTTCGACAACGTCGTGGTGGCCAACAGCTTCACGGCACACCGCCTCATCCACCTCGCCGCAGCCCACGGGAAGCAGGACCAAGCCAAGGAACTGCTTTTGAGCGGACATTTCGAGCACGGCAAGGACATCGGAAGCCAGGAATACCTGAGCGAGCTCGGCCAGCAGCTGGGGCTCCCGGAAGCCGAAGTGGCCGAACTTTTCAGCACGGACAGGTACGCCGAGGACGTCCGCGGCGACATCGCCGAAGCCCGGATGCTCGGCGTCACGGGCGTTCCGTTTTTCGTCATCGACCGCAAGTACGGCCTCTCCGGCGCCCAGCCCTCCGAGGTCTTCACGCAAGCCCTCACCCAGGCGTGGCAGGAAGCGAACCCGCTGGTCGCCGTCGGGACCGCTGACGCCGAAGCGTGCGGTCCCGACGGCTGCGCGATCTAAAGCGTTCGACGCCGGACGGCGGCTTTGTTCCGTCCGGCACCGCCGGGCGCCTACACCAAGTCCCCCTGGAGGGTTTTAGCGGCTGCCCGTGCAAGGTCGCGGTCGAGTTCGCTGGCCGGCGGCACCAACTGGCCTTTGCTGAGGACCGTGATGCCGGAGTCGGTGACCGCGAAACCAGGACGACGGTCGTGATCGGGATCGAGCCCGATCGTCGCGCCCGGAGGGACAACGACATTCTTGTCCAGGATGGCGCGCCTCACCACGGCTCCGGCCCCAATGGACACGTGGTCCAGGAGCACGGAATCCGCCACGAGCGCGCCGCTGGCAACGAAGACGTCGTCCGAGAGCACTGAGTTCTCCACCGAACCGCCCGAAACCACCACGCCGCTGGAAATGATCGAGTCCACCGCTGTGCCCGGCGTATCGTCGGCGCCTCGAACGAGCTTCGCGGGTGGCGAGATGCTCTGCCGCGTATAAATAGGCCACTGCGAGTTGTAGAGGTTGAACACGGGCATAGGTGAAATCAGGTCAAGATGGGCATCGAAGTAGGAATCGATGGTCCCCACATCGCGCCAGTAGTTGCGATCTCGCTCCGTTGCTCCGGGAACCTCGTTGCTCGAAAAGTCGTAGACCATGGCTTCGCCGCGATCCACGAAATACGGGATGATGTCCCCGCCCATGTCGTGCTTCGTGTCTTGGCGGATGGAGTCCAATTCCAAGGCTGCTTTCAAGGCATCGGCGTCGAAAACGTAGTTCCCCATGGACGCGAGGAACTGGGACGGATCGTCGGCGAGTCCACGCGTTGAAGCCGGTTTCTCCACGAAAGCGGCGATTCTGTTCCCTTGCTCCTCCCCGGTTTCAGGTTCCACCTCGATCACGCCGAATTGGTGCGCCATGGACAGGGGCTGGCGAACCCCTGCCACGGTCACTTTCGCACCGGAAGCCACGTGGCTTCGCACCATTTGCTCGAAATCCATGCGATAGACATGGTCGGCTCCGACCACCACCACAATGTCCGGGGCGGCATCGTGGATCAGGTTGAGCGATTGGTAGATCGCATTGGCGCTGCCCAGGAACCAGCTCTTGCCCACACGCTGCTGGGCGGGAACCGAGGCGATGTAGTTGCCCAATTGTGTGGACATGCGCCATGTTTCGGAGATGTGGCGGTCCAGGCTGTGGGACTTGTACTGGGTCAGGACCACAATCTGGAAGTAACCCGAATTCGTCAGGTTGGACAAGGCAAAATCGATCAGGCGGTAACCGCCCGCGAACGGCACTGCCGGTTTGGCGCGGTCCGCCGTCAGCGGCATGAGCCGTTTGCCCTCCCCGCCGGCCAGGACAATCGCCAGGACTTTCTTCCCTACCATTTCACTACCTCCCTTCGTTCCGGGTTTCGCTACGCGTTGACGATGAGGCCGAGTTCGGCTTTGGAGGCCAGTGCCGGGTGTTTGGGGAGGACGCGGACGGTGTAGCCGAAGGAGCCGGAGCGGTTGATGAGGATGGATCCGGTGAACAGGTGCCGGCCGTTGCCGAGGTCCTCCGTTTCGCCCAGTTCCAGGAGTTCCACGTCTTCGAGTGTCTCTCCCTGCGCCGCCCGCCCATACGCTATTTCCACTGCCACGTCCTCGGGGGTGAGGTCGTGGAGGGCAACGTAGGTGTTGACCTGCAGGGTGTCGCCGATTTGCGGTTCCTCGGACACACCGACCGAATCGACATACTCGATGCTCACTTTGTCCCAGCCCTTCCGGATCTTGGTGATCCACTGGGCAAGTTCCTTGGCTTCCTTGAAAGAACCAGATGCCGATTGCCTGCCTGCGGCCGCTGCGGGGCGGTAGAGGGTGTTGACGTAGTCCTGGAGCATGCGTTCGGCGGAGACGGCGGGGCCGAGGTGGGCGAGGGTGTGTTTGATCATGGCGACCCAGTGGGTGGGTGTGGTGCCGGTGGCGGGTTGGGAGGGTCCTGCGGCGCCGGCGGCGTCGGAGACGGTGGTGCCGTAGAAGCGGGGGGCGACTTGGGTTTCGAGGAGTTCGTAGAGGGCGGCTGCTTCGATGTCGTCGCGTTCGGTGGGTGAGGCGTCGTTGTTGGCGGTGGGGATGGCCCAGCCGTTTTCGCCGTCGTACATTTCGTCCCACCAGCCATCGAGCACGGAGAGGTTCAGGGAGCCGTTGATGGCGGCTTTCATGCCGGAGGTGCCGCAGGCTTCCAGGGGGCGCAGGGGGTTGTTGAGCCAGACGTCGCAGCCGGGGAAGAGGGTGCGGGCCATGGCGATGTCGTAGTTGGGCAGGAACACGATGCGGTGGCGGACTTCGGGGTCGTCGGTGAATTTGACGAGGTCCTGGATCATTTTCTTGCCCGCGTCATCGGCCGGGTGGGATTTGCCGGCGATGACGAGCTGGATGGGGTGTTCGGGGTCCAGGAGCAGGCCTTTGAGGCGGGCGGGGTCCCGGAGCATGAGGGTGAGGCGTTTGTAGGTGGGCACGCGGCGGGCGAAGCCGATGGTGAGCACGTCCGGGTCCAGGACGTGGTCGGTCCAGCGCAGTTCGGCATCGGCCGCGCCGCGTTTCTTCCACGAGGCCCGCAAACGGCGGCGCACGTCCTCGACCAGGGCGCTGCGCAGGGTGCGCCGCAATCGCCACAGTTCGTCGTCGTCGACGTCGTAGATCTTCTCCCAGCCGGTCGCGTCCACATCGGTGCCGCCGAAGTGCCTTACCGCCAGTTCGGTCATCTTCGGATCGATCCACGTCGGCACGTGCACGCCGTTGGTCACGGAGGTGATGGGCACTTCGGAGTGGTCGAATCCGGGCCAGAGCCCGGAGAACATTTCACGCGAGACCACGCCGTGGAGCTTGGCCACGCCGTTGGCGCGCTGGGCCAGGCGCAGGCCCATCACGGCCATGTTGAACACCGCCGGGTTGCCGCCCTGGTAGTTTTCCTGGCCCAGTTCCAGCACGTTTTCCACCGGCACGTCCGGGGCCAGGCCGGCGTCGAAGAAGTGCCGGATCTGCACGGCCTCGAACCGGTCGATCCCGGCCGGGACCGGGGTGTGCGTGGTGAACACCGTCGAGGCCCTGCCCGCGGCCAACGCCTCGGACCAGGACAACGGGTTTTCCGCGGACATCAGTTCCTGGATCCGCTCGATCCCCAGGAACCCGGCATGGCCCTCGTTGGTGTGGAACACCTCCGGCGCCGGGGACCCGGTCAGGCGCTGGAACACCCGCAGGGCCTTCACCCCGCCCATGCCCAGCAGCAGTTCCTGCTGCAGCCGGTGGTCCCCGCCCCCGCCGTACAGACGGTCGGTGATCCCGCGGGCCGCGTCATCGTTGCCCGGAACGTTCGAATCCAGCAGCAGCAACGGCACGCGCCCGACGTCGGCACGCCAGATATGCGCGTTCAGTTTCCGTCCGTGCGGCAACGGCAGCGAGACCACCACGGGTTTGCCTGAACCGTCCCGGGAGGGTTCACGCAGCAGCGTCAACGGCAACCCGTCCGGGTCCAGCACCGGGTAGGTCTCCTGCTGCCACGCATCCCTGGACAAGGACTGCTTGAAATACCCCGCCTGGTACAACAACCCCACACCGATCAACGGCACACCCAGATCCGAGGCAGCCTTCAAATGATCCCCGGCCAGGATCCCCAACCCGCCCGAATACTGCGGCAACACCTCCGTGATCCCGAACTCCGGGGAAAAATACGCAATACACGACGGAACATCCCCGCCCAACCCCTGATACCACCGCGGCTCGGACAAATACCGGTCCAAATCCGCCGCAGCACCCTGAATCCGCTCCACAACAGCCGCATCGGCCGCCAGGCCCTGAAGGTCTTGGGCGCTGATGCACCCCAGGAACGCAAGGGGATTATGGTTGCTCTCTTCCCAGGCATCCGGGTTCAAGGAAGCGAAGAGCTCCCGGGTCGGCAAATGCCAGGACCAGCGGAGATTCTTGGCCAGCTGCGCCAGCCCGGAGATGGCTTCGGGGAGAACCGTGCGGACCGTGATCTTGCGGATGGCCTTCATTTGGTTTCCCCTCCGTTCTTGTTGCCACAGCGTGAACCTGCGGTTGGCTCTATCGCTTGAACCCGGCAAATGGCCGGTACGCTGACAATTTCCATCGTGTTTTCCTTCTTTATGCCCTCGCCATGACCTTCGGGCGGGGTTGGGGATCGCGCTCCTCGGCAGCTGGAGATCATCGTCAGCCGATGTTCCGGAGAGGCGGGGGTGGGCGCAGGATGAGGGACGGCTGTGTTACTTGGTCCCGGGTGTTGTTGGCGACCGCAATATGAGCACTTGAGCGCTTCTTTGTGCCAGCATTGTCTTCCCTGTATTCCTGCTAAAAACGAACCGGAGAGCATCCGCCGGGTTGTAACAGGCCGGAAGTTCATCACCGTTCGCGTCGACGCGTGTAGTCGACGCGAGTCGATGTTAGGCACCGGCCAGAGAGTGTGTCAAACATCACACCAACTAAGCTGGATGATGACGAAAACCGCAGGAAGCCGCGGAAATCTTGCCTCCGCGAGGCGTCTAAGATTGACGTGGCGCGTCGACGGGGAAGCCAATCCGACGCCGTCGAATCACCTGCCCAACAACGACGCTAGGGGGATGTACGCGTGGCTACGATGGCCGACGTCGCCCGTGCGGCAGGCGTTTCCCGCAGCACGGTGTCCTACGTCCTCAGCGGCGCCCGCCCCATTTCAGAGGCCACGCGAGAGCGGATCATCCGCGTCATGCGGGAACTCGACTACACCCCCAACGTTCTGGCGCAAGGCTTGGCGGGCAAACGAACCGGCATCATCGCCCTGCTCCATCCTCCTGGCGAACAAGGCTTGAACCTCACTGAGTTCGAATACATCCAGACGGCGGCGGAGCAAGTCCGCGCCGACGGATACCACTTGCTGCTGTGGCCGATCGCATCGACGGATATCGACGAAGTGCACAAAGTGGTTTCCCAGGGCTTGGTGGAAGGCGTCCTCCTCATGGAAATCCAGCCGGAGGACCAACGTGTTACGGCCCTTGTGGAGTCCCGCATTCCGTTCACGATGATCGGCCGGCCGTCCGAACCTGCCGATTTGTCTTATGTCGATGCCGACTTTGACGCTGGCGGTGTCCTCGCCGTGGAACACTTGGCAGCCCTCGGACACAAGGAAATAGCATTCCTGGGCCGCTCCGAGGGATTTGTCGCCGCCATTTTCCGGGCCAAGGAAGCCGTTGTGGCCGCCGCAGCCCAGCACGGGGTGGAGCTGCGGGTCTTCATGTGCCCCGCGACAATTCCTGCCGGCCGGGAGATTTTCGAGGAGATCCAGCACACCGCCCCGGGAGTGACGGCGGTCATCGGAATCAACGAAGGCGCGACCGTCGGCCTCATGGACGCCGCCGAACTGGCCGGGATGTCAATTCCCGGCGAGCTATCGATTGTCGCGCTGAACATGAGCGAAGGAATGGCCGAACGCGCCCACCCCGCGCTGACCAGCGTGTCCTCCTCTTCCGAGGACATGGCCCGGCTAGCCGCGAAGGACCTGATTCGACGGCTGCGCGGCGAAGAAGCATCCATGGTGCAGGTCCTCTTCGAACCCCGCTTGGTGGTTCGAGGCAGCAGCGGTCCGGCAACGCGCCGACGCCGCGGCCAGTGAGCTGGCGGCCACCGGCCCGGACAACAGAAGGCCCTGCCCGCCGCCGCCCGTCGCCGCCCGTCGTCGGAGGCTAACCAAGGCATCCACATAGTAAGACAAAAATGCTCAATATATGGACACTAGAGCAGGATGGTCTTGGCCCCGCGCAAATGCCGCCAAGGAGGACAGACCATGAGTGTTCAGACGGAGAGCATCACAACTCCGGCAAAGGCCTGGGGCATGCTTGTGCTCGGAGTCAGCGCCCAGACTGCCGGCACCGCATTCGTCAGCGTGCCAGCGTTCCTGATTCCCGAACTCCATACGAAACTGGGGATGCCGCTGGCCCAGGCCGGCTTCCTCGCTGCGGCGCCCACTGTTGGCATGGTGCTCACCCTTATCGCTTGGGGCGCGCTGGCTGATATCTTCGGCGAGCGCTGGGTCATTTCCAGTGGACTCGCGTTGACGGCCCTGGCCGCCCTGGGCGCGATCCTGGTTCCTGGCTACGTCTCGCTCGGAATTTTTGGCCTGTTGGGAGGGGCTGCAGCTGCCAGTTCGAATGCGGCAAGTGGACGCGTGGTGGTTGGCTGGTTCCCGCGGAATCGCCGCGGGCTCGCCATGGGCATACGCCAAATGTCCCAACCGCTCGGCGTCACCGTCGCGGCCCTAAGTGTTCCCGCGATCGCGGCAGGGCACGGCGCCGCTGCGGCAATGGTGCTGCCGATGGCGCTCAACTGCGTACTCGCGATCGCCTGCGGAATCGGGATTGCCAATCCCCCGCGTCCGGCCCCCAAACAAGGTTCCACCCCGAATCCTTACCGGACCGGCTCTTTCCTCTGGCGTATCCACGCCGTGTCCGTCCTGCTCGTCATCCCGCAGTTCACGCTGAATACGTTCGGGTTGGTCTGGCTGATCGCGGTGGCCGGAATGGGGAGCCTCGACGCCGGACTGGTCGTCAGTGCGGCGCAGGTGGCCGGGGCCGTCGGGCGAATCGTCGTGGGCGTGTGGAGCGACCGGATCGGAAGCCGGGTCCGGATCCTGCGATGGGTTGCTGCCGCTGCGGCCCTCACCATGGTGCTTGCCGCGCTCACGGATATCGCCTCGCTGCGCCCGGTGGCAGCCATCGCGTTCGTCGTGGCATCCGTTGTCAGCGTCGCGGACAACGGGCTGGCCTTCACTTCAGTGGCAGAGGCATCCGGTCCGGCGTGGTCGGGCAAGGCCTTGGGAGCCCAGAACACGGGCCAGTTCCTCGTAGCCTCCGCAGTTGCGCCCACTGTAGGCGCACTCGTAGCGGGGCTCGGATACCCTCTCGCCTTCTGCCTTGTGGCCATCGCGCCGCTGGCCGCCATCCCCCTCGTGCCGGCACGGGACGCCCACGCCGAATAGGCCTCTCCGGGCACCCAACTGACGGCTTCCGCCAAAGGCGCCCGGGCCGCCGTCGGGGTTTGCTTTCCAAGTAATCCCAGTCCCTCCCACGGGCCGGGGACCGCGGCGTAGCGTGGATGCCATGACACACAGCGAGGACGTGCAGAAATTCCTGACCTCCCGACGGGCCAGGATCACGCCCGAGGAAGCCGGACTCCCGGCCTATGGAGGGAACCGGCGCGTCAAGGGCTTGCGCCGCGAGGAAGTCGCCATGCTCGCCGGGATGAGCATTGACTACTACATCCGGCTCGAACGCGGAAACCTCACCGGCGCCTCGGACAGCGTCCTGGAAGCCCTCGCCCGGGCACTCCAGCTCGACGACGCCGAAACGGCCCACCTTTTCGACCTTGCCCGGGCAGCTACCGCCGCTCCCCGCGTGCGGCGCAAGCGCAGCCCGCAAACGGTACGCCCAAGCGTGCAGCGCGTGATTGACGCAATCACGACGGCGCCCGCTTGGGTCCGCAACGACCGCGGCGACGTCCTGGCCGCCAATGAGCTCGGCATGGCCCTCTACCTGGACATGATGGCCGAAGAAACCACCCCGCCCAACAGTGCCCGGTTCACCTTCCTGAACCCGAAGGCACGCGAGTTCTTCGCCGACTGGGAGCGCAGCGCGGACGATATCGTCGCCGTGCTCAGGTCCACCGCCGGCAAAAACCCGTACGACAAGGACCTCACCGACCTGATCGGCGAACTCTCAACACGCAGCGAAGAGTTCCGCAAGCGCTGGGCCCGGCACGACGTCAAATACCACCGGACCGGACGCAAACGCCTCCACCACCCCATCGTCGGAGACCTGGACCTCAGCTTCGAAGCCCTCGAACTGCCCGCCGACCCCGGCATGCGCATCAATGTCTACACCGCCGACCCCGGCACTCCCTCCGATGACGCCCTGAAAGTCCTGGCAAGCTGGGCCGCGACCCAGCGGACGACACCGCAAGGGACCATTGGGCAGGCCTCCGATGACGCCCGGACACCCTGGGACGCACCTACCTTGATCCAGCGTTGTTCGCGGGCGGATTGACGGATGCCGTCCGGGGGTGGCGCAGGAGCGTTCGGGATCGTTCCTTCTTCTTCCAGGCCCGCGTCCGCTAGAGAACGTAGGTGCCGGTCTGCCGTTGCGAAGCCGGTCTCCGTTGGCAAGAATGGCCTCCGCGAGGGTTCGCCCCGGCTCCCGTTGGCCGGCTCGTCCGGCGCTCAAGACGAACTCGGTGTCCCCCAGTGGCGGCAGATCTTCCTTGACCGGCCGAAGGCCCTGCGGGACGAGTCCCTGGACATGCGCCATGACTCCGAGACCGGCCAGCGCTGCCGCCGTGAGTCCACTGAGGCTTCCGCTGGTGCACGCAATGTGCCAGGGGCGTTTGGATCGCCCTAGCACTTCGATGACCCGCGCACGGGTAATGCTTGGCGGCGGATAGACGATAATCGGGACCGGTTGTCCCGGCTCAAGCCGGAAGTCCTCAGCAGCCGCCCACGCCAGCGGCTCGCGCCAAACCAGGCGCCCGCCGTCGCCCTCGCCGAGTCGTTTGGCCAACACGAGGTCCAACGCCCCCGCCGCCAACTGCTCGTGCAGGATGCCACTGAGTTCGACCGTGAGTTCGAGATCCACCATCGGATGGGCACGCCGGAAACTGCGCAGGATTTGGGGAAGTTCAGAGACGACCAGATCCTCCGACGCACCGAAGCGCAGGCGTCCCCGCACAGGACTGTTCGCGAAATATCTGGCGGCCCGCTCGTTGGTGTCCAAGATGCTGCGCGCGAAACCCAACATGACCTCGCCCTCGGCGGTGAGCTCCACTGAACGGGTATCGCGCAGAAAAAGCCGCCGTCCGGCCGCTTCCTCAAGCCGGCGCACATGCTGGCTCACCGTCGACTGCTGCAGGCCGAGCCTCCGGGCGGCACTCGTGAAGCCGCCAGTCTCGGCAACCATGAGAAAGGATTGCAGCTGCACTGGATCGAACACCCTGCCAGCATAAGCGATTGATCAAGATTCATGATCACATTCAGAGCAGCCAGCTACTTTTGCAATAGGCCCGGCGGATTGGAGAATCGATAGATGCCCCGCGTTTTTTCTGCCCTCTTCCGCCGTGTGGATCCGTTCATCATGTGCCTGCTCCTGACCATCGTCGTAGCCTCGCTCCTCCCGGCACGAGGCGCCGCAGCCAGCGGCGTGGGCGGGCTGCAGACGGTGGCCGTTGCCTTGCTGTTCTTTTTGTACGGCGCGCGGCTTTCACCGCGGGAGGCCCTTGACGGGCTGCGCCAGTGGCGGCTGCACGGCATCGTCTTCGCGGTGACTTTCGCGCTTTTCCCCTTGCTTGGCGTATTGGTCCGCGTGCTTGAGCCTGGCCTTCTCGGACCGCAACTGTACCAAGGGGTGCTCTTTCTCTGTCTGCTTCCCTCGACGGTGCAGTCCTCGATCGCCTTCACCTCGATCGCCCGCGGCAATGTTGCGGCGGCCATTTGCAGTGCCACGTTCTCTAATCTGATGGGCATTCTCGCAACCCCGCTGCTGGCCGCCCTGTTGCTTAACGTCACGAAAAGCGGGGCCGACTTCGCAGGTCAGGTGTTGGATATTGTCCTGAAGCTACTCGTGCCCTTTATAGGCGGTCAGCTCGCCAGGCCATGGATTGCCGGATGGATCCGCCGACATAAGCGGATGACAACACTCGTGGATCGTGGCTCCATCCTGATCGTCGTCTACGGGGCGTTCAGTGAAGGCGTCGTAGGAGGAATCTGGGGCCAGCTCACGCCGCCCCGGCTTGTCGGGCTGCTCCTCGTGAACGCGCTGCTGCTGGCCGCAGTGCTCGCCGCGACCAGCTACGGGAGCCGCCGGATGGGATTCGCCAGGGAAGATCGGATCGCGATCATCTTCTGCGGTTCAAAGAAGAGCCTGGCAACAGGCGTGCCAATGGCTTCCGTGCTGTTCGCCGGACCTACCGTCGGGCTCATGGTGCTCCCCCTGATGCTCTTCCATCAAATGCAGCTCATGGTCTGCGCCGGACTGGCCCGACGCTGGGCGGCGAAAGCCGATGTGGATCACGCTGCGATCAGCTAGAGTACGAGCGTATTTAAGGTAAACAGACACCTCACGCCTGCATTCGTTCCGGGCGGTCCGGATGGATCGTCGCCAAAAACACCCCCAAAATTTACTAAGCATGCTTATAATTGCGTCTAACCCGCACTGGTCTCCGGACCGGGAGGCCGGGCAGGGATGCGGAGGGAACGAAGATGTCCACAGGAAGAGTGAAGTGGTTTGATCCGGAGAAAGGCTATGGCTTCATAACCCAGGACGACAACGGCCCGGACGTGTTCATCCATTCCTCAGCCCTCGCCGGACGCGGATACCTGTCCCTGGATGGTGACCAACGGGTGTCCTTCGACATCCTCCAACCAGGCAAAGGACTGCACGCGGACAACGTGCAGCCCTTATAGCCCGCAGCGGCCCCACCCTCCCCCAACTGTGGAGGACGTGTTGTGGCCAGCGGAATTCAATAGATAAAAACCAACAAACAAGGGAGACCCCATGTTGCTTTGGATCGCCATTATTCTCGCCGTACTCTGGCTTCTCGGCCTGCTCACCAGCATTGGAGGCGGGTTCATTCACCTGCTTCTGGTCATCGCCGTCATCGTGCTGATCGTCCACTTCGTGACCGGCAGATCCCGCGTCTGACCGTACGGCCTGAGGGCCCGGAGTGCCGCCCCAACGGGCTGGCACTCCGGGCCCTCGCTCCGTCATATGAGCGCGGTCTTATGCGCGCGCGGGCTTCATTCGCATGGCCCGCAGGGCGGTGAGCGCGAACACGGCGCCGAGCGGAAGGGCGACGACGGCGGCGCTCAGCCACGCGCCGGTGCCTTGCCAACCTTGGACGGCGGCGTTGAGTGCCAGTAATCCCGTCCCTGCGGCGGCGAGGAGGAAGGCCGCGGCCGCGAGCGAAGGGACGAGGCCTGCAGGTAGGGCGGTGTCGCGGGGAAGCACCCGCCAAACGAGCAGCAACACAAGGCCAAGCACACCCAGCGCAACACGGTATTCGACAATCTCGCCCCAGTGGTGCGCTGCTGCAGCCTGGGCGCAGTCCAAGCCAGGATAGGGGGCTTGCAGGACCGCACATCTGGCGGCCGTGTAGGCGACGCCGGGAAGGTCGCCCGACACAAAGCCGGCGCCCCAGACCCGGCCGAACAGCTCGGAAAGAGCGCCGCTCAGCCCGACGGCGATCGCACCCACCGCGGCCAGGCCCACCAACGGGCGGACCAACGCTCGCAGCGGAAGCCGGGCGACGTCCCGGAGTGATGGCCGCAAGACCGGGGTGACCGTGCCGACCGGACCGAAGCGGCGGACAGCCTCACGCTCGGCATCCAGTGCGTCAAGGCCCTGGCCACGCAACCGGGCGGCGCTTTCACGCAGGTGCGCCTCCGTCTCCGCCAGGAGCCTGCGCACGGCCGCCGGGTCGCCGTCGTGCGTGGCCGCGAAAAGTTCATCGAGGTACGCGTCAATGGGCCCGTCGTCGGCCCCGGCGCCGTTCTCCGCGCTCACGATGCCGCCCCAAGAACGCCCCACACCGCCGTCGAGAAGCCTTTCCACTCCTCTATACGCCGGGCTAACTCGGTGAGCCCTGGCGTGGTGAGCGCATAGACGCGCCGCCGTCCGCCGGCATCCTGAGCCCAGCGGCTCGCCACCCACCCGGTTGCTTCGAGCTTGTGCAGCGCCGGGTATACCGAGCCCTCCTGGAGCTCAAGCCGCTCCCCGCTGCGCTCGTGAATGCGTGCGATCAGCGCGTAACCGTGCGTCTCCCCCGCCCCGAGCGAACCGAGTAGCAAAAGGTCTAGCTGTCCATTCACCGAACTCCGTCCCATACCTAGAGAGTCTAGGTATGGATGGGGGTGTCGGCAAGAGTACCTCAGGGCCGGGACTACCCTCGATGCGAAGCTGTCACTTGACGCATGGGATTGATCCGCATTGAAGTGCTCCGGTCGAATCCGCAGAGGTGCTGGTTGCGGGTCCTTGGGTCGGAGCACCGCTGGCGGCTGCCTGCTCATCGGTTGGAGCCTTTCAGGGAAGGGGTCTTTGATGGTCCTGTGGTGGAATCTACGCGGCGGGGATTCAGCCGCCAAGAGCGAGTTGGACGACGCGGACGATGACCAGGATCATCGCGATCAACAGGTAGGCCCGCAGGACGGCGAGTCCGGCCCGGCGAGCGGTGGAAAGCTTCGGGGCTTTCAGCAGGGCCAAGGGCGGCATCCTCCAGTCGCGGCGGTCGGCGCGGTTCACGGTGTCCCTTGCGGAAGCAGACCGGAAGACACCGTAGACCGCGTAGGCGATGCACCCGAAGAAGCACACTGCACTTCCGATGAGGATGATCGCGACGATCGTCTCGCCGGTCATACCCGGGAACAGGACGCTTGAGGTGAGAACCAGGGACAAGATCACCAGGATGCCGATGATGAACGCGGTGAAGATATTCAGGAACCTGCCGTTGACCCACGGGCCCAGGACCTCCTTGTCGTTGCACAGCAAAAGCAGGAACACGGTGGCCGAAGGCAGGAGGACGCCAGCAAGGACCTGGACGCCCACCGTCAACAGCCCGAGCGGGGCTCCGGGGATCAGGACCACGGTTGCCGATACCAGCAGGATCCCGGCGAAGACGGCGTAGAAGCCCTTGGCGTCGGAGAACTTGCGGTGGAGGGAGTGCTTCAGCCCAAGGACGTCGCCGAGCGCGTACGAGGTGGAGAGCCCGACTGCCGCGGCGCCGATGATCGAGGCATCAATCAAGGCGACGGCGAAGAGCACGCCCGCGGTTTTCCCGACGTACTTTTCGAGGCCTTCAGCGACGCCGCCGGCGTCGATGAAGTTCCCGAACTCGGGCCGACCGGCGAACGTTGCCGCCGTGAACCCGATGATCGCCGCGGCTCCGACAACGACGATTACGATACCGATCCAGAGATCGGCCTTTTCGTAGTTGATGAACCGCGGAGTGATGCGCTTGTCGATCAGGTACGACTGCTGGAAGAACAGCTGCCACGGCGCGATCGTGGTGCCCACGATCCCGATGATCAGCAGCGTCACCGTGGACAGATCCGAACCGGCAGGGACGCCGGGGACAACAAAGTCGTGGGCCATCTGGCCCAGGTCCGGGTGCACCATGACGATGATCGGAACCAACAGCAGCGACCCCGCGACGAGGATCATGCAGACCCGTTCGAAGCGCTTGAAGGATCCCGTGGAGGCCGCGCCGATGATGACCGCGGCCGCAACCAAGACCCCGATGACCTTCGGAATGCCCAGGTAATCAAGGCCCAGGCTGATGCCGATGAACTCAGTAACGATGGTCAAGGCGTTGAGGATGAAGAGGTCGATGACGCTGAACGCGCCCCAGAACTTGCCGAACCGCTCCAGGATGAGACGGGCATGTCCCACCCCGGTCACAATGCCCAGGCGCAGCACCATTTCCTGGTTCACGTACAGAACCGGAACCAGCAGCAGGAGGGTCCACAACAGAGCCGTGCCGTAGTCCTGGCCGCCCTGCGCGTACGTGCCGAAAGCTCCGGCGTCGTTGTCTCCGACCATGACGATCAGGCCGGGCCCGACGACAGCCAGCAAGGTCTTCAGCCTCGCTTTCCAACCGCTGTGGCTCGCCACCTGATCGACTTTGATTGTTCCGAATGCACCCTTGATGTCGCCGATGTGGGCGGCATCAAGAGCTGCGGGCGTGTTGTGCTCCGCCGGAGCGGGGGGCAGGCGGGTGTTGAGGTTTGAAGGCATGGGTGTGTCCTTCCCGGACATGACAGCATGCACCCGGACACACGCCAAAGGTGCCGCCGGGAAGGCGGCGGAACAGGCGTCGCCGGGCGACGAAGAGGGAAATGTTGGGCAGGCTAGGCCTGCACTAGAAGCCGGGTTCAGTACCGCAGCTGGATTTAGTACCGCGCGGAGGCGGCACCGCTGGATCGACTATCATCGCCACTCACGAGTGACCACCTCCAATCGGCGCTCTGCACAGCCAGGGAGGAGGCCGGGTATCCCACCCGGCGGCTGCCCCTCCTCGTAAGACCTTTGGCACTTCGCGGCGTAACCCGGTATTCCGGGAGCCAATCGGGGCAACCCCTTAACCCGGGGGAGCCTGTCCTGACCCGAGGCGTCTCTCGACGTTGGGGGTCGCTGGCATGTATCCGCGAAGGAGCCTCAGCTAACGAACGGCACCTTGCGATTTGATGATAGGTCGCCTGCCCGGTCTTGACAAACCGCGCTTCAGAGGAGTCGTCGAACCAAGGGTCCCTGAAACGGGTCATCCTTGAAACAGCATCCCGACGATTCCGGACCGCCCAATGATCACCGCTCCGAGGAGGACATAGACCACCGGGATTGCCTTGTCTCCTATCCGGCGGCAGTACGCGCGCACCTTGGGATGGGCTGTCAACCAATAGCCGGTGGCGCACCATATCGCCACCATGCCCAGAAAAATCACTACCGTGGCGGCCAGCTCAGCCGGGCCAAGCGAGCGAAAAAGCGGAATGTACACGGAGAGGTTGTCGCCACCGTTGGCAATTGTGACGGCTGCGACCACGGGAACGGTCACGGACCTGAGCTTCGGCGGATCCGGAGATGGGACAGCTACCCTGAATAAGGCGTAGGCACCCAGGAACAAGGGCACCAAACCGAGCAGACCTACCCATTCCAGGCGCACGGGAGCCAGTGCCCATGCGCCGGTGGCGGCCACGATGATCAATATTCCGATCCCGATGTACTGACCGGTCCAAATTCTCCAGAGCCGGGGCTCGGCGAGTGTCCTTGCCGACAGGAACAGGGCGGACAAGACCAACAAGTCATCAAGGTTGGTCGCCGCAAACGCGCCCATTGCCGCGAGAACGACGCCTCCCAGATTTCCCATCCCTCCTGAGGTTACCGGCATTGTGATCTGCAGGAACATTGCTGCCGAGCGCGTGCTAGGTTCCCCTTAACCTACTTCTTCGGGCGGAAGGGACCTCCATGCGCCAGCGCCTTGCCATCCTCGACGACTATCAGGCAGTCGCCTACCAATATGCGCCGTGGGACGACCTCGCCGACGACGGCATCGACGTCACGGTGTTCACGGAGCCTTTCGCGGGCGACCAGGAGACCGTGGCCGCCCTCCGGGATTTCGACGCCGTCATGGCCATGCGGGAGCGAACGGTCTTCGACGCTGCGCGCCTCCGGAACCTTCCGCGGCTGAAGCTCCTGGTCACTACGGGGATGGCCAACGCGGCGATCGACCTGACCGCCGCCAAGGACCTCGGCATCACGGTCTGCGGCACCGGCGGCTCCCCCGACGCCGCTCCGGAATTGACGTGGGCTTTGCTGCTCGCTTTCGCCCGCAGAGTGCCGTTCGAAGACAACCGCTTGCGGACCGGGCATTGGCAGAGCACTGTCGGGTTCGAGCTGTCCGGGAAGACCCTCGGGGTGCTGGGTCTTGGCAGGATCGGCAGCAAGGTGGCCGGCTACGGCCAGGCCTTCGGCATGGACGTCATCGCGTGGAGCCCCAACCTCACGGAGGAGACCGCGACTGCGGCGGGCGCCCGGAAGGTGAGCAAAGAAGGATTGTTCCGGGAGGCCGACGTCGTGAGCGTCCACGTGCGCTTATCGGAAAGGTCCAGGGGGCTCGTCGGCGAGGACGAACTGAGGCTCCTCGGCCCCGGCGGGGTCTTGGTGAACACTTCGCGTGGTCCGGTGGTGGACGAGGCGGCCCTCCTCCGCGGCCTCAATGACGGGTGGCTCGGCGGCGCGGCCCTGGACGTATACGACGTCGAGCCCGTCCCCGCCGGCCACCCCCTGCTCACGGCGCCACGCACCGTACTGACCCCGCACCTCGGCTACGTCACCTCGCAAAGCTATGCCCGCTTCTACGGCGAGGCTTTCGAAGATGTCCGCGCTTGGGCGCAGGGCGTTCCCCTGCGGGTGATCCCTGCCTGAAACTAAATTGTCAGCCCCCTCGTGCACACTGATTCGAAGCGGCCGCGGAAGCGGGATGGCAGGAACTTAGGAGCGCGAAACACCGTGACAACCACAGCAGCCCATGAAACCACCCTGAATGTCGCCGTCGACGTCCGGTTCAGCCCCGCAGGCTTCCCGCTGGCCCTCCGGCACGACGGGCACTTGTGGGTGATCACCGACGAACCAGTGCATTGGTCCGGCGTGGACATCGAGTTCTGGCAGGTACAAGGGAAGTTGTCGTCCACCGCGGCGCCGCGGACCTTCCTGCTCCACCGCGACTCGGGAGCCGCGCAGTGGCTGCTGGAGTCCGTCAGCTGATGGCTGAGCTGTACCGCTCCCCCGTCCCACCGCAGCTATGGGACAGGATCCGGGACGAATTCGGCCTGCCGGCTTTGGACCAAGTCCGTGAACGGCTGGCTGCCATCACCCAGGACCCCGAACCCGTCATGCGGCAGCTCGTGCGCGTCTTCATCGGTGAAGGCACCTACTGCCCCGGCTACCAGTTCCAACAGGACCTATCCCTCAACCCCGTCATGACCCGCCTGTTCCAGCGGGCGATTCACCTGCGGATCCCCCACAACTACCTCGCACTGTGGATGATGACGCCTTGCCCGGCCCTCAACGGAGCCCGCCCGGTGGACCGGCTGAAAGCCGCCGACGGCCCGTTGCTGCTGGCAGCGATGGAAAGCACCTTGGCACGGGCGGTTGCCTGAAAGACCAAGGCAAGTGCCCGATTCGTGGGGGCTTACCGACCCGCTCTTGCGGCCGTTGCGCCGACGGCTTCCGCTTCCTGCGCCTCCAGCTGCGCGGCCAGCGCGCGCAGGGCAGGCAGGGCAAGGTCGATGGCTTCCCGGTGCTGGTCCCCGAGGCCCTCGATGGCACGGCGGATGCGGCGCTCGTTGGCCTGCTGCCAGGCGTCCAGCCGCTCGTGGCCCGCGCCGGATAGGCGCAGGACGACGGCGCGCCGATCGCTTTCGTGGGGCCGCCGCTCGAGCAGGCCTGCGGTAACCATCTGCTGGACGAGGTTGCTGACGGTGTTTCGGGCCAGGTGCTGCCGCTCGGCCAGCTCGCTGACCCCCAACCCCGGCTCCTCGGCGAGGCGTTGCAGCAGCTCCACCTGGGCCATCGGCAGCGACTCCCAGGGCAGCTCCTCCCGGATGCTCGACCGCAGGGTCCTGCGGAGCCGGGTGATGACGTCCGTGAGAGACCAGGCTCCCGCGGCGTCGATGCCTTCTTCACTCATGTACCCAGCCTAAGGGCTGAACTCGGCTCGGATCGGGCTTTGTGTGATGCAGAGACCGGCCAGCACCGTTACGTCGGCCGGTCTTGCGGAATGCGTTAGTGTCCACTAACGTATTTCTTGTGTTGGATGCCTTGGAGATAGCCGCGGAGCCCAACCGGCGACGCCTGCTGCATCTACTCGCCAGCCACGAGCAGTCGGTCGGGGAACTGGCCGCCCATTTCACTGTGAGCCGCTCCGCGGTATCCCAGCACCTGTTGTTACTGGAGCAGGCCGGCATGGTGTCTGCACGCAAAGAAGGACGAAACAGGTATTACAGGCTCGACCCGGAAGGCATGGGCCGGCTCCGCGACCTTGTCGAACAGTTCTGGACCTACGAACTGGATCTGCTGGCCTCGGATGCAGCCGCTCTTGCCCAACGGCGTCACGGGCCCCCGCAACACCAAACGACCCATTCAGCTACTTCACCTCAAGACAAAGGACCACTCCCATGACGTTCGAGAAAACCATTCACCTGCCGGTCGGCACCGACGAGGCCTTTGCACTGATCACCGAGCCGGAGCGTCTGCGGCGCTGGCAGACCGTGGCGGCAAGGGTTGACCTTCGGGTAGGCGGCGAGTACCGCTGGACCGTCACTCCGGGCCACCACGCCGCCGGTACCTTCGAAGAGATCGAGCCGGGCAAGCGCATCGTCTTCACTTGGGGCTGGGAATCCGGGATGGGCCTGGCCCCGGGCGCCTCCACCGTTTCGATCACGCTGGAGCCCGACGCGGAAGGCACCACGCTCCGGCTGGTCCACGAAGGCCTAACGGAGGAACAGGCCGCAGCACATGCCGAAGGCTGGAACCACTACCTGGATCGCCTCATCGCCGAAACGTCCTCTCCGGCCGGCGCCGGTCCGGACGACTGGTCCGCGGCCCCGGACCCGATCGACCACCTCAGCTGCGCCGAGGCATCGCTCGCCGTCCTCCTGGGCGTACTGCGCAAGCTCACCCCGGAAGACCGTGAGAAAGCCACTCCCTGCGAAGACTTCACGGCCCACGAGCTGCTGGAGCACCTGGCCGGGTCCCTGAAGCAGATCGGCGGCGCACTGGGCGCAAACGTGACCGACGAAGCCGGGACGGACCCGGAAGTGCGCATCGCCGAACTCGCCCAAGCCACCCTGGAGGCATTCAGCCGCCGCGGACTCGAGGGCACCATCGACATGGGCTTCGCCGAACTGCCCGCCACCGTCGTCGCCGGGATCATCAACCTCGAGTTGCTGGTGCACGCCTGGGACTTCGCGAAGGCCACCGGCCAGGAACTCGTCGTCTCCGACGTCGTCACCGACCATGTCGAGAGCCTGGCCCTGCTGACCATTTCCGAGGAGGTCCGTGCCAGCGGCAGCTTCGCGGCTGCCCGGCCGGTCACGGAGACCGCCGGCAGCCTCGAACGCCTGATCGCATTCACCGGCCGAACCGTCACCGCTTAAGGTTCTCCAACCACTACCCGTCAAACACATAAAGGAAGCAGGAAGAAAATGTCCAAGTACGTCTTCATCTACCACGCTCCGATGACCCCCGCCGAGGCCGCCCCGCCCGCACCGGAGGACATGGCAGCGGTCATGGAACAGTGGAACGCGTGGGCCGGAAAAGTCGGCGACGGCATGGTCGACTTCGGAACGCCGCTGGCGAACGGCGTCCGCGTTGGCGCCGGCGGAGCCACTGCACCGAGCCAGCGCGAGGTCGCCGGATACAGCATCATCGAGGCCGACACCCTTGAAGCGGCCGTGGAACTCGCCAAGGTCCACCCGCACCTGAACATGCCCGGCGGCTGCGAAATCGAAGTCCACGAGGCCCAGCAGATCCCCGGAATGTAACGACCGGACAAAGTTGACCCAAGCGTGTCCGCGGCAGCCATGCGGCGGCCGCGGACACGCGGCATTGGGCCGGGTCCTATCGTCCTGCGGCTATGTCTAGGAAGTCACGTGCCGCCCCTGCCGGTCCGGCGCCTTTCCAGATGGCGGTGAGTTGCCGTTCCAAGGGCTGTTCATAGGGTATTTCGAGGAGGCGACCGTCTTTGAGCGCTCCTTCGACGGCGAGTCGGCTGAGGACAGCCGGTCCCATTCCGGCGATGACGCTTTGGCAGATGGCGGCGTTGCTGTTGAGTTCAACGATCGGCCGGGAGCGTTGCCGGCCGATAGCGCGATCGAGAAAGGCCCGCGTTCCCGATCCCTTTTCCCGTTCGACCAGCGGGGTCCGGGCTAGCTCAGCTTCTGTCAGGGGCTGTTGACGGTTTGCCCAGGGGTGGCCGGTTGCCGCGACGACGACTATCTGGTCTGTCCATGCAGTCTGGGACTGCAGATGGCCGGGGATCTCCGGGGTTTCGACGAAACCCAGCGGAGCCTGCCCGGAGGTGATCGCTTCGATGACCTGTTGGGAATTCATGATGCGCAGGGCGGTCTTGACTGTTGGCATGCGCGCTTGGAAGGCTGTGAGCCAGCCCGGGACAAGGTGCTCGGCGACAGTCATGCTGGCGCAGATGGCCAGTTCTTCATCGGCGGGAGTTGCCAAAGCGGCTGCGCCGGCGACGAGTTTTCCCAGGCTCTCGAAGACGTCCCTGGCCCATTCGACGGTCAGTATTCCTTCCGCGGTCAATGTTGATCCGCGGGTTGACCTGGTGACCAGGGTGTATCCGAGGCGCCGTTCCAAGGTTCTGAGGCTTCGGGAAGCGTTGGATTGCTCCATGCCGACCGCCCGGGCGGCGGCGCTGAGGCTGCCGTGGTCCGCAATGCCGGTGAGCAGGCGCAGTGAGGGCAAGTGAAGCCAGTGTTCGATTTGTGCGGCATCAGGGGGCATATCTTGATGATATGGCAGTGATGGCGAAGCGGGGACTACTGCCGTTCCTGGCAGCATGCGAAATTGTTTTCATGGGTTACAACAGCCACGAAACACGCCTCGCCGAGACAAAGGCACCGTACCCCGGGACCTCGTCGGCGCATTCCGGACCAACACCCTTTGGCCGGGGAGCGGGACGTGGCCGCTGGGCGGGACGTGGCCTCGGGGCGGGACGTGGCCTCGGGGCGGGGCGCCTTCTTCCGGGGGCTTTCGTGTGCGTGGCCGGCGGTCTGGGTGCGTGGGCGATCGCCGCTGTGTCGCCTGGGACAAGTCCATTGCTCATCGCCATTGTTCTGGGAGCGCTTTGGCGCAATCTCCTTCCCGTGCCCGGACGCTTGTCGCCCGGCGTTGCGGCATCATCCAGGACGCTGCTTCGGGCCGGCATTGTGCTGTTGGGCCTGCAACTCTCGCTCTCCTCGATCCTGCAGCTCGGCCCCGGAGTACTGCTGGTTGTGGTCTTGTCGGTGGGCATCACGTTCGTGGCCACGCTCTGGCTGGGAAAGGTGTTGAACGTGGGGTCCGTGCAGACCCTTCTGATTGCATCAGGCTTTTCAATCTGTGGCGCCGCCGCGGTGGCCGGCACGGCGAATGCGACAAAACCGAAAGAGGAGGAAGTGGCCACGGCCGTGGCCTTGGTCGTCCTTTTCGGGACGCTGATGATCCCCTTCCTGCCTTTCGTAGGAGGGTTGTTGGGACTGCCGCAGAAGGCCCTGGGCATGTGGATTGGCGCGTCGACCCACGAGGTGGCCCAGGTTGTGGCAGCCGCTGGCGCCGTGGGCGGCCCGGCGCTGGCCGTGGCGGTGACTGTCAAGTTGGCGCGTGTGCTCACGCTTGCCCCGATCGTCGCCGGCATTTCGCTCCACAGGCGCAGGACCGAACCCAAGGGCGCCGGCAAGATGCCACCGATCGTTCCCCTGTTCATCATCGGATTCGCGGCAGCGGTCCTCCTGCGAACCTCGGGAATTCTCCCGGCCGGCGTCCTGGGAGCTGCCCAGACGTTCCAAACGATGCTGCTGTCCGCGGCGATGTTTGCCCTCGGCCTCGGCGTACACATCAAGACCATCCTGCACTCGGGGAAACGACCCTTGATGTTGGGCCTGCTCTCCACAGCCATCATTGCGACCGTTTCCCTAGCCGGGACAGCATTGTTCTGACGGGGCCCGCCATCCTGCGCCATGTCCAGCTGTTCCGCCAGGGCCGTTGCACGGGCCCGCTAAACCCTGCCCCCTGAAGTCCAACGCTTTGGCGGCGGATAGACGTAACGCGCGATCGTCGTCGATATCCAGCCGAGGCAGTACCCCGCGAAGATGTACAGGAATGTCTGGGCACGGTCCGGGCGAATTGCAAACACGACCGACAGGACAATGGCCCAGGCCACGGCGAGTCCGATGCTGTAGTACCAGTAGTTTCTGCGCAGGTTCATGGAAGCCACCAATCCGCCAATGAGGCTGTAATTTCATGTTCGCGCTTTGTGGTCCGCGCAACAAGGGCGATGCGCCGGCCAGCCTGTTCACTGAATTCCAGCGGCCCGTTCCGGGCCCGATGCGTAAGCATCCCGCCGTGTTCACCCCCTGTTACCGATGCGGTTGTACTGTGACGGCGTGAACATGATTGTGGGCGCCGGGTATTCGGTTCTTGATATCGACGACGACGATCCCGTCCTGCTGGGACCTGACGGAACACCGGTGGACACCTGGCGGGAGGACTACCCGTACGCCGAGCGCATGGACCGGGACCGCTATGAGCACGACAAGCGCCTGCTGCAGATCGAACTCCTCAAGCTGCAGAACTGGGTCAAGGCCAACGGCCGGCGCATCGTCATCGTCTTCGAAGGACGCGATGCCGCCGGCAAGGGCGGAACCATCAAACGCTTCACGGAACACATGAACCCGCGCGGCGCCCGGGTTGTGGCGCTGGAGAAGCCCAGCGACCGCGAACAAGGCCAGTGGTATTACCAGCGGTACCTCAGCCACCTTCCCACCACGGGCGAGATCGTTATGTTCGACCGCTCCTGGTACAACCGCGCAGGTGTTGAGAAGGTCATGGGATTCTGCACGGAAGCCCAGTACAACCTCTTTGTCCGCCAGACGCCGGCGTTCGAGAAACTCCTGGTCGAGGACGGCATTGACCTGATCAAGTTCTGGTTCTCGGTCAGTCGCGCCGAGCAGCGGACCCGCTTCACGATCCGGCAGATCGATCCGGTCCGGCAATGGAAGCTCTCCCCCATGGACTTGGCTTCCATCGACAAATGGGACGCGTACACCAGCGCCAAGGAACGCATGTTCAAGCGCACGGATACCCGGCACGCCCCCTGGACAGTGGTGAAGTCCAATGACAAGAAACGCGCCCGGATCGAGGCCATGCGCCACGTGCTAAGCCTGTTCGACTACGACAACAAGGACCACCAAACGGTCGGAACCCCCGACCCCCTCATCGTCGGCCCGGCATCAGCGGTCGTCGGGGCCGGCGAAGAATTCTGACAACGCCTCGCCCACCCCACTTTGCTGACAGATCACTGTAAAGTGTCTGTATGCCTAGGATTACGGCCGCGAGCAATGCGGCGCAACGCGCTGAGACCCGACGCCGGATCCTGACCGCCTTTGGCGAGTTGCTCTTCACGCACGGCTTGCCTGGCCTGACCATGACCGACGTCGCCCGCCATGCCGGAGTCGGACGGACGGCCGTGTACAACTACTACGCGGACATGGAGCAACTCCTGATCGCATACGCGTTGGACGAGACCGAGCGCTTCATTGACGACCTCCGCGATTCCCTCGCTGCCTTGGAGAACCCAGTGGACCGGCTGGCCCTCTACGTCCGCGCCCAAGTGGAGGACCTCAGCCGCCGCCACTTGCCGCCCGGGCCCGCGATGGCGGCTGTCCTCTCACCTTCGTCCTTCGCGAAGCTCGCTGACCACGTGGGCGAGCTCAACCTGCTGCTCCAGGACATCCTGCGCGACGGCATCGCGTCAGGCTACCTTCCGCCCACGGACGTGGAACAACTCGCGCGCCTCATCCACGGAACGCTTTCGTCCAGCGCTGCCCGGGGAAACGGGGCGGAGGCAGAGGAGTTGGAGGAGCGGTTGGTCCAGACGGTGCGGTTCATCCAGTTGGGCGCTGGAGCAAGGTTCGACGACGGCGGCCTGCCCGCGCGCCTCAGCTGACAGTCCCGCCGGGCTACTTCGACGTCGGGACGATCGGCAGCTTCGAGTTGTCCGCGATCCGCTGGTCTTCGCGGGGACAACTCAGCTTGCCCGGGGTGTTGTCCACGAGTCCTGCCTGGACCAGCGTTGAGAACCCCGGCGCGAGGATGATGTCCACGGACGCGTTCGAGCGCTGGTCCTGGAAGTAGTCGGTCCCCGCGATGTTCCGCTGGATATTGAACGCCGCGGCCTGCCCGCTGGATCCGGACACGACCACGGCCGTGCCCGTGTAGCTTGTGGTCGTGTTGTCGACGCCAAGCACTTTGTATCCCCGTGCCGTCAACTGGTCCGCGACGCTTTTCGCGAGGCCCGCCTTCCCCGTGGCATTGAAGACGTTGACGCTCACCTTGTTGTTGGGCGTGTAGTCGAAAACGGTGGCGGGACAGAGCGTGGCCGGCGTCTGCGTGATGGCAGCCGAGGGAAGACGGATGACACCGTTCATGACGGCGATCGCGCCCACGATCCCGGCAGCGATCACTCCAACCAGCAATACCAGGACAATTCCGTGCAGGAGCCGGCGGCGTAACCACCCGGGGTGGCCTTCCGGACCGGGAACATCGGTGAACGTGGCGCGCAATTCCGAACCACTGACAACATGATGCCCGTGGAGCCGCGTCATGTCTTTGGGACGCTTCGGCTGCTTCCTCGGGTTGCCGTTCTCGGGCACCTCTACCTGCTCTTCCGGGATTGTCTCGTTAACCATCTATCACCAGCACACGGGCATGGATTGCGCTGCGTTGGTGGAGCGCGGAGCGCACGGCCCGGTGGAGCCCGTCCTCGAGGTAAAGGACTCCCTGGTATTGGACGACGTGCGGGAAAAGATCGCCGAAAAAGGTGGAATCCTCGGCCAGCAAAGCCTCGAGGTCCAAAGTGCGTTTGGTGGTGACGAGTTCATCGAGCCGGACCGGGCGCGGGGGGAGCGAGGCCCAGTCTTTTGGCGTGGCATAACCATGGTCGGGGTACGGGCGTCCCTCGCCCACAGCTTTGAAGATCACTGTGCCAGCCTAGAGAAGTCAGGCGTCCAAGGGAACTTTCAAGAAGCGGGCCTCCAAGGTTGTGGCCAAAAGGTAACCGTTGCCTCCCAAGGCCAGCGCCGCCGTCGTTCGTCACACCCGGCCGGCGCGGCGCAGGACTGACAGAATGGAATCATGACTGTTGACACTCCGGCCGCCACACACCCGGCTGCTCCCGCCCTCGCCCTGCTCCTCGACGTCGACGGTCCTGTGGCGAGTCCCGTGACCCGGGACGTGAAGCCGGAAATCATCGCGGACCTCGTCAAGTTGGCCTCCGCGGGCATTCCAGTCATTTTCAACACCGGCCGCTCGGACGCGTTCATCCGTGAGCAGGTCATGGCGCCCATGATCGCGGCGGGAATGCCCGCGGGAACCGTGGTCCACGCGATTTGCGAAAAAGGCGCTGTCTGGTTCAGTTACACCTCGCTCGGCGCGGGCCCCATCCACGTGGACCACGAGCTTGCCGTGCCAAAGGCTTACGGAGACGACATCCGCCGGATGGTGGCCGAAGACTACGCAACGCACATGTTCTTCGACGAAACCAAGCGGGCCATGGTGTCCGTCGAGCAGCAGTTGGACGTGACCAGCGAAGACTACCTGGCCGAGCAGAAGCTCTTTGACGCTGACGCTTTGGAGCTCCTGGCCCGGCACGGCCTCGCCGCCGCGCTCGTGGACCGCCACGAACCGGGTTCCGACGACGCCGCGGACTACCGCCTCGACCCCACCATCATCTCCACGGACATCGAGTCCATCCGGCTCGGCAAGGACCTCGGCGCCAGCCGCGCGGTGGAACTCCTCGCCGCCCAGGGCATCACCCCGAAGGCTTGGCGCACCGTGGGAGATTCACGCACGGACTATGCCATGGCCGATTGGCTCCACTACAACGACCACGTCGTCCAGCACATCGATGTCCGCCCCGCGGACGGCGTGCCGACCAAGCCCTACGACATCCTAACCGCGGCCGACCTCGGCTTCGGCGAGGAAACCATCCACGACGACGCCGGAGGCGCCTTCCTGCGCAGCTGGCGTGAAACCCTGGTGGGCTGAGCCCGCCCCAGTCCACGCTCCACCACGACTTTTTTGGAGGCAGCAATCAACGCCATGGACCAGCAAGCGATCTACTTCGGCAGCCCGGCCTCCGACGACGACACCGTCGTTCCCGAGCCGACGTCGCCGGCCGCCGATGCGCGCCTTAAGCACCGTACCGACGTCGTCCGCCACCGCAGGCGCTACACCCTCGTGAATACGAACCGGACGCCGCAACAGGCAATGGTGGAGGACCTTCTCCTTGTCCGCGAGGCGTTGGACGCGGCAGGCCTCGACTTCATCCTGGTCCGCGGCAACGATCACCGGCCCGTGATCGCCGTGGACTGGAAGGTCCGGAAGAAACTACGCCAGGCGTTGGTCACCGCGTTCCGGAACGAACCGTTCTATTGCATGGCCGTTGACACCCGTAAAAAGGGCACGCTGCTCGTGGCTGACGGCGAGCTGTCGAACAACCGGAAAGCCCGCATTTTCCGGCTCTTCCGTCCGCGTGTGGAACCCGGTGGCGGGCTGACGTACGGTCCTTCCCTGGGCGTGCAGCTGGAATTGTGGGAGTTCGACGGCGAACAGCTCGTGCTGCCGGTGGAAAACTCGCTGACCCGGCGGACCATGCTGCGGCAGGACGCCGTGCGCGGCACCGTGGAGCGCCACGGGTTGAGCTGGCCGACCATCGAGAACATGTTCGCGGACCACGCGAGCGATATCGATTTCGACGTCGACATCGTCTTTTCCTGGGTGGACGGCAACGATCCCGCGTACATCGCTGCCCGGCGCGCGCAGATGAAGGATGTCGTCGTGGGCTCGGGTGATGACAGCGAGGCCCGGTTCCGCCAAATCAACGAACTCAAGTACGCGCTGCGTTCGGTGTATATGTACGCGCCGTGGATCCGCCGCATCTATATCGCCACCGACTCCCCCGTCCCGAAGTGGCTCGCGGACCACGCGAGCGTAAGGATCGTGCGGAGCGAGGAATTCTTCAAGGATCCTACGGTCCTGCCCACGCACAACTCCCAGGCCGTGGAATGCCAACTGCACCACATCGACGGTCTTTCGGAGCATTTCCTGTATTCGAATGACGACATGTTCTTTGGCCGGCCCGTAGCACCGGACATGTTCTTCACTCCGGGCGGGATCACCAAGTTCATCGAAGCCAACACACGGATCGGCCTTGGGGAGAACGACGCCGAGCGCAGCGGCTTCGAGAACGCAGCGCGCGTCAACCGGAAACTGCTGTGGGAGCGGTTCGGGCGGATCACCACCCGCCACCTGGAGCACACGGCGGCTCCTTTGCGTCGCAGCGTGATCGACGAAATGGAGCGGGAGTTCCCGGCGGAATTCGCCAAGACCGCGGCCAGCCGGTTCCGCGCGGCTGACAACATCTCCGTGACCAACTCGTTCTATCACTACTACTCGCTGCTCACGGGACGGGCTGTGACGCAGACGGCGGCCAAGGTCAAGTACGTGGACACCACGTGGTGGTCCGGGCTCCACTACCTGCCTACCCTGTTGTCCAAGCGAAACATGGATTTCTTCTGCCTTAACGACGGCAGCTTCCCCGAGGTAGAGGCCGACGAACGCGAACGGCTCGTCACGGACTTCCTCGAAAAGTACTTCCCGATCAAGGCCCCGTGGGAGAAATAGGCCCCAACTTCCGCTCATGTGTGGCAAGTAATTATCCAACTTTCCGTCGGTAAGTTACCCCGCGTTAGCCTTCTGTCTGGTTGTATGGGGTTTATTGGGGCAGACACTGGAGGCGCCGTCTCCTACCGACCCGAAGGTAGCAATGGAGCTCATCGAGGCTGAACATCCTCGGCCGAACCACGTCCTTCTCCACGTGAGCGACCCCCATTTGTTGGGCGGCACGGAACCCCTTTACGGCGCCGTGGACAGCGAAGCCAAGCTGCGGCAAATTTTCGAGGAAATCCGCGCGTCGAGGGTCCGCCCCGAAGCCGTGATCTTCACGGGCGACCTGGCCGACCAAGGCGAACCTGGCGCCTACGCCAAGCTGAAGGAGATCGTCGAGCCCGCTTGCCGCGCAATCGGCGCGCACGTCATTTGGGCGATGGGCAACCACGACGACCGCGGCAACTTCCGGGCCGGCCTATACGGCCAAGTGGACAATGACGCACCGGTCGACCACAGATACTTCCTGAACGGCCTGCGGATCATTACCTTGGACACCACCGTTCCCGGGTTCCATCACGGCGAACTCAGCGAGGAACAGCTCGACTGGTTGGCTGCGGAACTTGAAACCCCGGCGCCCGAGGGCACCATCCTCGCCCTCCACCATCCGCCGATTCCGAGCGTCCTCGACCTCGCGGTGTTGGTGGAGCTGCGCGACCAAACCGCACTGGCCGACGTCGTACGCGATACCGACGTCCGCTCGATCCTGGGCGGCCACCTGCACTATTCGACGACGGCCACGTTCGCCGGGATCCCGGTATCGGTGGCTTCCGCAACTTGCTACACGCAAGACCTGAACGTCCAGCGGGGCGGCACGCGGGGGCGGGACGGCGCCCAAGGCTACAACCTGGTGCATGTCTACGACGAAACGATCGTGCATTCGGTGGTTCCGTTGGGCAGCTCCCCGACCGTCGGCGACTATGTCAGCCCGGAAGAGACCAGACGCAGGCTGGCCGAAGCCGGTGTCCACATTCCGCAACGGAAAACACAGGACCGCAGGGCCAAAGCCGGGGCCGGATACGCCGGAGCACCGCGCCGCTAGCGCGCCACTCCTTGCTCGACCGGGCGCCGCTCACCTATCGGACCCTCCCGGCCTACCGGCGTCGACACTTCGCCGACACCTGCGCGAGCGTCAGTTGCTCGCCCCTTCGAGGGCGGTTTCGATCGCGCCGATCAACTCTTCGGAATCGGGCTCGACGGCGGACGGGAAGCGAGCGAGCACCTCGCCTTCGCGGCTCACGAGGAACTTCTCGAAGTTCCACTTCACTCTTTGCGGCGCGGAACCATCTTCAGTACGCGTCAATTCGGCATACAGCGGATGCTGCTCCTTGCCGAGGATGTTGGCCTTGCTCGTCAGCGGGAACGACACCCCGAAGTTGCGCTGGCAGAACTCGGCGATCTCGGCGTCGGAACCCTGCTCCTGGCCGCCGAACTGGTTGCACGGCACCCCGAGGATCTCAAGCCCCTGGTCCTGATATTTCCGGTAAAGCTCTTCGAGTCCCGCGTATTGGCGAGTGTATCCACACGCCGACGCAACGTTGACCACCATCACGGCTTTCCCCTCGAAACGGCGGAAGTCGCCCTCGGAGCCGTCATTGAACGTGAGCGGGATGCTGTAGAGCGGGGACATTGAAACGCTTCCTTACGACGTCGAAACTCGGCAAATTGCCGCCTTCGAGTCTACGTGGCGCGCGGGAGCTTAGCCTCGCCGGGGAAGGAGCGCCTAAGGTTTCGCGACCGGCGTCGATGGCTTCGTGCTGGCGGTGGCAGTGGCCGAGCTGGTCGGCGACGGGCTCGCGGGCGGCGGGCTTGCGGGCGTAGTCGGCGCCGGGCTGCTAACGGGGGCAGTCGGGGCCGCTTGTGTTTGCGTCACGGTTGGCAGCGGGACAGTTACCACGGGAGCTTGGGTCACCGGCGCTTGCGTGACCACGGGAGCTTGCGACGTCGCTTGGCCGGGCGTTGTTGCCTGGGTCTGGCTTGGCGTCGGGCTCGGTGTGACGCTCGGCTCGGCGGTCGTCGCGCTCGGGGTGGGGGTTGGAGTCTTGATGGGGGTCGGCGTCACCGTCGGCGAGGGGGTAACGGTAGGCGTTGGAGTCGCCGTCGGCGAGGGGGTCGCCGTCGTACTGGGGGTCGGCGTCGTACTGGGGGTCGCCGTCGGGTTGGTGCTCGCTGAAGGCTGTGCCGTCGTCGCACTCGGCGGCGCAACTGTTGCCTCCTGCACCCCGCCGGTCACGGCTTGTTGTGCAGGCACCGCACCCGGATCGGTGGGAATGGCTCCCGGGACGGACCAGACTGAACCGGGCGAGGTGGCTGTTGCGGAACCGGGCTGGTAGCTGACCATGGGGATGTCGCCGAGGGGATCCACCTGCTTTGTCGGCAGGAAGGTCCAGTTCATCGGGTTGGTGTACACGCCGTTGAGGATTGTCTCGAAATGCAAATGGCAACCGGTGGAAGAACCGGTGGTTCCTACCCGGGCGATCACTTGGCCCACCCGCACCGATTCCCCTTTGGTTACGGCGATCCCTTGAAGGTGGTTGTAGGTGGTGACCAGGCCGTTGCCGTGATCGATTTCCACGCGGTTGCCGCCGCCCCAAGGGTGCCAGCCGACAGCACGGACCACTCCCGAGTCGGCGGCGTAGACAAGCGTTCCGCAAGCCGCGGCGAAGTCCTGGCCCCAGTGGAATTCGCCGGGCAAGCCGGTAATGGGGTCTATCCTCAGCCCGAAGGGCGAGCTTGGGACCAGCGTTACAAGCGGGGCGTAGAGCTTCCCGGCACCAGGCCGGTCAAGGGAGCTGGAGGCAACGTTGAGTGTGCCCACGCCGTTCTTGTCCAGGGTCTGCACCGGAGACCGTTCAAACGACACCGTGGCGTTGCCGCTGGCCGGCACCGGTGCCGAGGATTGGGTGGACGGCACGGCCGCGCTGCTTGTTGGACCTTCCGTGGGAAGCATACCGGGTCCTACTTGTCCCATGGCGAGCGACGAATCGGCAGCCAAGGTTCCATCCACGGACCGGCCCGAAGCGGGTCCTTGGAAGCCGAATGCGAGCATCACCATGACAGCCAGGAAGCATGCCGACACGACTCGACGGAATTTTCTTGAAAGAACCAGGTCAACAACCTGGCCGGACTCGTGATGCTTACCCACAACAACTCCCGGGACAGGCGCACCTCCCCAATCCGGGCGCGCTCGTCCCATTGTGGCAACAGCCAAGTTGAATGGGAACACTCGACTTTTTACCTAGCCGCCTCGCGGCCACACTCGTCAGGCCATGTCCGGCTACTCGCCGAGGTTTTCCTTCAGGAGCGAGCGGTGCTCGACGGCGGCATCCGCGTGGAGGATGCGGCCGGCGTCAGTGAGTTCGAGGTACAGCGAGCGGCGATCGTCCGTGCAGGTCTGGCGGGAAACAAGTCCGGCCTTCTCTAGGCGGTCCACCACTTTGGAAACGGCGCTCTGCGTCATGGGAGTACGTTCGCCCAAGGCCTTCATGCGGCACTCGGCATCAGCACATTCGGCAACGAGGTCCAGGATTTCGAACTCATTCAGGCCGATGTGGAACCTCGCTTCGAGGGCGCGCTCAAGCGCCGACGCTGTGCGGAAATACGAGTTCTGGATGCCGCGCCATTGCTCAACCAGCTGGCGGTCTTGCGTTGTTGCCATGGCCCCATCCTAGTCGACAGGGCAATTAAAGTCCACGTCATAAGATTCCCAGTCATATTCCTTGTCATTGAATGACGCGTCATATAGATTGATGCCATGACTTCACCAAGCACACTCGCTAGATCTGCCGAACAGCTTCACGCAGCCGTCCGCTGGACCCGCGCCCAGTGGCTGCTCCTCATGGTGGTCTGCACGGTCTTGGCCTTGGACGGCCTCGATGTCTCCATGGTCGGGGTCGCACTCCCCTCCATCGGCCACGAACTACACCTCGGAACCGATTCGCTGCAGTGGATCGTCTCCGCCTACGTCCTCGGCTACGGGAGCCTCCTGCTCCTCGGTGGCCGGCTCGCGGACCTCCTGGGCCGGCGTCGGATATTCCTGATCGCACTGACAGTCTTCGCCGCGGCCTCGCTCTTGGGCGGCCTGGTGGATGATCCCACCCTCCTGATCGCAACACGCTTCGTCAAAGGACTGGCTGCGGCTTTCACGGCCCCCACCGGGTTCTCGATCATCACCACCAACTTCGCCGAAGGCCGCGAGCGCAACAAGGCCTTGTCCATTTTCACTACCTTCGGCGCCAGCGGATTCTCGCTCGGCCTCGTGGTGGGCGGACTCATGACCAGCCTGAGCTGGCGCTGGACCTTCCTGGTTTCGGTGCCCATCGCGGTGGCAGTCGTGTTGCTTGGCCTGCGGTTCATCCCCAGGGACAAGCCGTCCGCGCACAACAGCGGGCACGATATTTGGGGCGCCGTCACCCTCGCGCTGGGCATGCTCGGCCTCGTATACACATTGGTTTCAGCTCCGGAAAAGGGTTGGGGATCTGTGGCAACAATCGCCGGATTCGCCATCTCCGCAGCCGTGCTGGCAACCTTTGCCGTCATCGAGAACCGCGTCAAGCACCCGCTCATCCGCTTCGGCATCCTGCGCGAAGGCTGGGTGGCCCGCGCCAATTTGAGCGCTATCGGCCTCTTCGGGTCCTACTTGAGCTTCCAGTTCATCCTGACGATGTTCCTGCAGTCTGTGCTCGGCTGGTCTCCCCTGGGAATGGCGTTGGCCCTGCTCCCCACAGGCCTTCTGGTTGCGAGCAGCGCCCCGTTCGCGGACCGGTTCATCGACAAGTTCGGTGCGCCCAAGCTGATCCTCACCGGACTCACCGCCCTGGGGTTGGGGTACGTCTTATTCCTGCGGGTCGGTACCTCACCGAACTACGTGCTGGATATCCTGCCGTCGGTCATCCTCCTGGGCATCGGGTTCGCCTTGGCCTTCCCTTCCATCAACGTCCAGGCCACCGCCGGGATCCGGGATTCGGAGCAAGGACTGGCTGCCGGGCTTATCCAGACCAGCACGCAGGTGGGTGCCGCCTTGGTCCTCGCCGTCACAACCGCCATAGTGAGCGGCAGCCACGCTGACGGGTCCGCCGGCACGGTCAGCGCCGCGGCAATGCTCGATCAATACCGGCCCGGGCTGGTCCTGAGTGCGGCGGTGGCAATCGCCGCCCTGCTGGTGGCGGCGTCCCCGGCCCGTCGCCGTCGTACTCCCTAACCCTCGCCACCCCGGTAACCCTCGCCTCACCCCGGAGTTTGTGTACAGATCACGCCCTTATAGCGGCTTTTAGAGGGCATCATCTGTACACAAACGCCGAAGCAAGGTCCAATATCTTCATGGTCGGCTTCGCCAAGAAGTGGCAAACGGAACTGCGGATGACTTTTACGGGTCATCCGCAGTCCACGCCTGACTGGGTGCTCCGCCTCGCCGACGGGAACGACGCCGGCTATCACCTTCCCGGTTCGGCCGTCTGGGCCGTGCACGGGTCGATGTCCACGATTGTCGCCGGGATCCGCGTGCTCCTCATGCAGTCCTTGCATCCAGGCGCACTGGCGGGGGTATACGACCATTCGGGGTTCAAGCGGGATCCGCTCGGCCGGCTGGCCAACACGATTCGTTGGATATTCACGGTGACGTACGGCTCGATGGACGCTGCCCACACAGCCACCCACTTTGTGCGAAAGGTCCACGATTCCGTCAAGGGCAGCTACGTGGACACCAACGGTCTCACGCGGGACTACTGGGCGAATGATCCGGAGCTTCTTCGCTGGGTCCATGTGGCTTATGCGGATTCGTTCACGGCAGCGCATCGGATCTGGGGCGGATCGGTCCCCGGGGGTGCCGACGCGTACATCCGCGAATGGGCGCAGGCCGGTCGGCTTATGGGGGTCGAGGATCCGCCGTTGAGCCTCACCGATGTGTCGGCCGAGATGGACAAGTGGTTCGACTCCGGGCAGCTTCGCGCGGACCATCGGTTAAGGGAAACGGTCGAGTTCATCAGGAATCCGCCGCTGAAGCCGTCCTTGCTACCCGGTTACCGGATCTTGTTCGCAGCGGCCGTCGCCAGCCTCGAGCCGCGCTACCGCGAGTTGCTGGGGCTGGAGAAGGCCCATTTTGGCCCGGTCCCGCTGCCGTCAGTGTTCGCGGCCCGGGTGGTGCTGGCCTTCGTGCGTTTGTCTTTGGGCCGGGTCGGCCCGAGCGAACTAGCCGCCCGCGAGCGCCTGAAGCGCCTTGGTCTTGAAGCCTAACCCTGGAGTTTGTGTACAGATAACACCCTTAAAGGCGGCCCTTAAGGGGCAAGATCTGTACACAAACTCCAGGTGGAAGGGCTTAGATCAGCGCATCCGAGAGGTGGTTCGGGGTGCCGAAGCGGTGTGCCGTGATGCTGATCGCCTGTTCGTGCAGGAACGGCAGCATCTCGATGCGGCCAGCCGGAGTCACCGTGCCGTGGTAGATCGCGACGTCGGGACGGCCGTCGGTTGCCGCACTCAACTCGCGGCTGTCGCCACCGATGAGCCGGATGCGGCCGCCGCCGAGCCCGGCGGCATAAGCCAGCCATTCGGCGTCGGACTGGATGCGGGTGGTAACCCCCAGTCCCGCGAACGCGGCAACAACCGCTTCGGGGAGTTCGACGGCGGAAGACACCGTGAGTGCCGACCCCGCCACAGCCCCGGCTGCTACGACTCGAAGGAGGTCCACGAGTTTCTCCCCCTCGGAGAGGCGGATAGTGACCGGAATGGCGCGGTACCTGAAGACGTTGCGCTCGGCGGTCAAGCCCGAGACGTCCTTGCGCGTGCCGAATTCCGTGGCCCAAGCCGCGGCATCGCTGAAGAGGGCTTTCTGCAGTGTGTCGGCGTCGCGCGCCTCAACACCGGAGGCCTTGGCCGCCGCGAGGATTGATGCCGCACTCCCCTTGAGCGTGGCGCCGGGCTTGGCTCCGGGTTCGCCCGGCAGCCAGCTGCCCAAGCCGACCAGATAGTTGGGACCGCCGGCCTTGGTTCCGGCGCCAACGGCGGATTTCTTCCAGCCACCGAACGGCTGGCGCTGCACGATCGCGCCGGTGATGCCGCGGTTCACGTACAGGTTTCCGGCCTGGATGGTGTCCAACCAGACGCCCATCTCGGCGGACTCTAGCGAGTGCAGCCCGGCGGTGAGGCCGTATTCGATCTCGTTCTGGATGGCGATCGCTTCTTCCAGGGTTGCCGCCGTCATGACGCCCAGGACCGGACCGAAGAACTCGGTCAAGTGGAAGTATGAGCCACGCTTGACCCCGAAACGGATGCCCGGAGACCACAAGCGCCCGGTTTCGTCGAGTTTTTCGGGTTTCACTGCCCAGGTTTCGCCCTCGCCGAGCGTGGTCAGCGCGTTGAGGAGCTTACCGTTGGCCGGTTCGATGATCGGGCCCATTTGGGTGGTGGCCTGCTCGGGGTAGCCCACCTTGAGCGAGCGCGTCGCGTCGATCAGCTGGTTGTGGAAGCGCGCGGAGGTAGCCACTGAGCCCACCAGGATCACGAGCGATGCCGCGGAACATTTTTGACCGGCGTGCCCGAAGGCCGAGTTCACTACGTCCTTCGCGGCCAGGTCGAGGTCTGCGTGGGGCGTCACGATAATGGCGTTCTTGCCAGACGTTTCCGCGAGCGGCGGCAGGTCCTGCCGGAATGAACGGAACAATTCAGCGGTCTCGTAACCGCCCGTAAGGATCACGCGATCGACGCTCGGGTGCGACACCAACTGCGCCCCCAGCTCGCGTTCCTCCAACTGCACCAGGGCCAGCACCTCTCGAGGCACCCCGGCTTCCCACAGCGCCTCGACCATGACGGAGCCGGAGCGTCGGGCTTGCTTTGCCGGTTTGATCACGACGCCGGAACCCGCCGCGAGTGCCGCGAGCGTGGACCCCGCGGGAATCGCCACGGGGAAGTTCCACGGCGGAGTCACAACAGTGAGTTTGGCTGGGACGAACGTGGCGCCGTCGACCGTTTCCAGGTCCTTGGCGCGCTCGGCGTAGAAGTGGGCGAAGTCGATTGCTTCGCTGACTTCAGGGTCGCCTTGCTCAATGGTCTTGCCCGTCTCCGAAGCCATGACCTCGAGGAGTTCGGCCCGGCGGGATTCCAGGACATCCCCGGCGCGGTGCAGGATGGCGGCCCGCTCAGCGGCGGGCATGGCACCCCACTTTTCGCCGGCTTCGACAGTAACCGTGATGATGCGTTCGAGTTCCCGGGAGTCCTTGACTTTGCTGGCTTCCACGATGGCGTCGCCTGCCGTGGATCCGGGGACGCGGTCAAGGATAGCGCGGCCCCAGGCCCGGTTGGCGGGCAAAGCGGGGTCTGTGTCCGGGGTGTTCGCGAAGCGCTGGTTTGGGGCCGCTGCCGCCGGCTTGCTGCGATCCTGGGTGCGGTTAGGGGCCGGGACGGTGTGGTCCAACTGCGCGAGGGAGGCAAGGAAGCGCTGCTTTTCGCGTTCGAAGAGCGCTTCATTCTCACTGAGTTCGAAGACCGCGGACATGAAGTTGTCCTGGCTCGCGCCTTCTTCCAGACGGCGGATCAAGTAAGCGATTGCGACGTCGAACTCGCCCGGGTGCACAACCGGCGTGTACAGCAAAAGGCTGCCGACGTCCTTGCGGACGGCTGTCGCCTGGCCGGTGGCCATGCCGAGGAGCATCTCGAACTCGATGCCGTCCGTGACGTTGCGCTCCTTCGCGAGCAGCCACGCGAGCGCGACGTCGAAAAGGTTGTGGCCGGCGACGCCAATCCGGACGCCGTCGATGTGTTCCGGCGTCAAGGCGTAGTTGAGGACACGTTTGTAGTTGGTGTCCGAATCCTGCTTGGTTCCCCACGTCGCGAGCGGCCAGCCTTGGATGGAGGACTGGACATGTTCCATCGGAAGGTTGGCACCCTTGACGACGCGCACCTTGATGGGTGCGCCGCCGCTGGCCCGGCGGGCCGCGGCCCAAGCCTGCAGTTCCTGCATTGCGGACAAGGCGTCGGGAAGGTAGGCCTGAAGCACGATGCCGGCTTCCAGGTCCTTGAACTCCGGCTTGTCCAGGATCCGGGTGAACACAGCCATGGTGAGGCTGAGGTCCTTGTATTCCTCCATGTCCAGGTTGATGAACTTGGGCTTCGGGAACGAGGCGGCGAGCTCATAGAGCGGGGTGAGTTTCTCCACCACGTGCTCCACGGCCTCGTCGAATGCCCAGAGCGAGTGCGGCGCCACCGTGGAGGATTCCTTGATGGAGACGTAGTCGACGTCGTCACGCGCCAGGAGCTTCAGGGTCCCCTCGAGCCTGCGGTTGGCTTCGCGTTCGCCGAGGACGGCTTCGCCAAGGAGGTTCACGTTCAGGTGGACGCCGTTTTGCTTGATCTTGGCGATGGCCGGGCCGAGTTTGGCGTCCGTCGCATCCACGATCAAGTGGCCCACCATGTCACGGAGCACTTTCCGGGCGATCGGGATCACTACCCGCGGCAGCACCGGAGCCATGATCCCGCCGGTCCGCACAGCTGCGCGCATGTACCACGGCAGGAAGGCCGGGACCTTCGGCGCCAGCTTCGCGAGGTTCCGGGCGGCGACCGACAGGTCCTCGGGGCGGATGACGCCGTCGACGAATCCCACGGTGAAGTCCAGGCCGTTAGGGTCCTTCAGGACTCCGGCGAGTCGCTGGGCGGAAATGTCCACCGGCACTTTCGAGGCTTCGGTGAGCCAGTGGCGGACCAGGCGGATGGCTTCGTGGGCCAGTTCCTGGAGATGTTCGGAGTCCGGGGAGACTTTCGCGTCGATGCTTGAATCCCTGGTTGATGTACTCATGCGCTTCGTTCCTTTTGGTGCAGAGAGCTTTGCTTCCATCAGTATGGATCTAGAATCAGATTAGGAAAAGTGATCTTTCCTAAAGAATATTCATTAGAAAACTCGATCCTTCGGGAGGGCCGGAATGCTGGATGTCCGTAGGCTGCGGTTGCTGCACGAGTTGAAGATCAGGGGCACCCTCGCGGAGGTGGCAGACGCGATGAAGTACAGCCCATCCTCGGTCTCGCAGCAGCTCACTTTGCTGGAGAAGGAAGCCGGGGTGAAGCTCCTTCGCAAATCCGGGCGTCGGGTGCAGCTCACTCCCCAGGCCGAGATCCTCGCGGAGCACGCGGCCGCCTTGCTGGCGACGCTGGAGCGTGCAGAGACGGACCTGGCCGCGTCGCTGTCCACGGTGACAGGCACCGTCCGGCTGGCCGTTTTCCAAACCGCCGCACTGGCACTGATGCCGGACTTCCTCACCATCATGTCGATCGAGTATCCCGAGGTCCGCGTGGAAATGACCCAGCGAGAACCCGAGACAGCCCTATACGAAACGTGGGCACGCGATTTCGACATCGTGGTGGCAGAGCAATACCCCGGCCATGCGGCGCCGCACCACCCCGGACTCGACCGCGCCATCCTGGCCAAGGATCCCATCCGGCTAGCTGCTCCGCGCACTGATCTCGGCGGCAAACCGATCTCTTCCCTCGCAGATACAGCCTCGATGGCGTGGGTAATGGAACCACATGGCGCGGCGTCGAGGCACTGGGCCGAACAAGCCTGCCGCTCCGCCGGTTTCGAGCCTGATGTACGTTATGAAACCGCCGATCTCCAGGCCCAGATCCGCCTGATCTCGTCCGGCAATGCAGTCGGCCTCTTGCCGGACCTCGTCTGGGCCGGCGGTGTCGCGCCCGTACGCTTGCTGGACCTGCCCGGACTTCCAGAGCGGACCGTGTTCACGTCGACGCGCACCGCCGGCCGCATCCATCCGGCAATCCGTGCCTGCCGTGAAGTACTGGAACGGGTTGCTGCGGAGCGGATGTAGGGGTAGTTCGCAGAGCTTGGCCGGTGCTTGTTTCACATTCCATCGCTTCAAGCGCCGGCTTGAGAAGCGAGTCCCGGTCACGGGGAAAGATGTCCTATAACCCAAAGATGTACCCGGGAACGCAAAAGGCCCCGATCCGAGGACCGGGGCCAAAACGCGGAGAATGGGGGATTTGAACCCCCGAGGGCGTTAACCCAACACGCGTTCCAGGCGTGCGCCATAGGCCGCTAGGCGAATTCTCCATTGCTTCTGAATCAAAAGCAGACTCCACTGTACCCGAGATTTTCGGCATCGCCCAATCGACCGATCCATGACGTCAACCCGGACCTTCTTGGCCTTTAACGTAAAAATGGACGCCCCCAATGCGCCCATTCCTCCGGCACTCCGTTGAACTGCTGGGTCCAGCCCCGAAACCAGGCCCAGCGGCTCACAATCTTGAGATTGCCCCAATCGGTGTACATACCCATAGTCCGCTGGGATTTGCAGTTTGGCAATGGAGATCAAAAACCATCCTTTGACCTGTTTTTAAACAATCCGCTGACCTGTTTTTAGTGGCCACTGGCAGGATGGAACCATGAGCCAACTTCATGCTCTTGTGGTCTACGTTCCCGACTCTCACAGCGAGGCCCTGTTGGCCGCGATCGGCGATGCCGGGGCCGGGAAAATCGGTGACTATTCGCATTGCTCCTTCACCACAGTAGGCACGGGACGATTCACACCCCTACCCGGCGCACACCCTTTCCTCGGAACGACCGGTCAAGGTGAAACGGTGCCGGAGGTCAGGATTGAGTGCGTGGTCGAAGAGCGAATGCTCCACGCCGTCATTGGCGCGCTGCGGTCGAACCATCCCTACGAAGAACCGGCGTTCATGACCTGGCCCGTAAACGGCTGGCGCTAGTCCGCCGCCGGACATGTCCCCTGATTCGGAGGGCACCGTAACTTCGGGTAAGCTTGTCGTCGGCCCCTCATGTGGCGTCATCCTGTTGAACTCCCCCAGGACCGGAAGGTAGCAAGGGTAGATGGGCTCTGGCGGGTGCATGAGGGGTCTCTTATTTAAATGTCAGTCCCTATAGGTAGGTTTTTCCCTGTGACTGTTACTACTGCTCTTTACCGTAGGTATCGGCCCGATTCTTTCGCGGACGTTATCGGGCAGGAACATGTCACGGAGCCGCTCATGACGGCACTCCGCAAAAACCGCGTCAATCACGCCTACCTTTTTTCGGGGCCGCGCGGCTGCGGTAAGACCACTTCGGCCCGCATCCTCGCCCGCTGCCTCAACTGCGCGGAGGGTCCCACTGATACTCCCTGCGGAAAGTGCAACAGTTGCGTCGAGTTGGCCCGCGGAGGATCGGGTTCCCTGGATGTCATCGAGATCGACGCCGCCAGCCATGGAGGCGTGGATGATGCACGCGATCTCCGTGAGCGCGCCACGTTTGCTCCGGTCCGGGACCGCTACAAGATCTTCATCATCGACGAAGCCCACATGGTCACCTCGGCCGGCTTCAACGCCCTGCTGAAAATCGTCGAGGAACCGCCGGAACATATCAAGTTCATCTTCGCTACCACTGAGCCGGACAAGGTGATCGGGACCATCCGCTCCCGCACCCACCACTATCCCTTCCGCCTAGTACCTCCCGAGCCCCTCATGAAATACCTGGAACTCCTCTGCCAGCAGGAGAATGTTCCCGTTGCTCCCGGTGTCCTCTCACTTGTCATCCGCGCCGGAGGCGGCTCCGTTCGCGACTCGCTCTCCGTCCTGGACCAACTCATGGCGGGCGCCGGGCCGAACGGCCTCGATTACGAGCTCGCGGTCGCCCTGCTCGGGTACACGCACGCCTCGCTGCTTGACGACGTCGTGGAGGCAGTCGCCGCCGCGGATTCCGCCACCGTGTTCCGCGCCGTGGACCGCGTCATCCAGACCGGGCATGATCCCCGGCGCTTCGTGGAGGACCTCCTCGAGCGCTTCCGCGACCTCATTATCGTGCAGGCCATGCCGGAAAGCGCCCAGGCAATCCTTCGTGGCATGCCGGCGGACCAGATCGCGCGCATGCGCAGCCAGGCCAGCAACCTCGGGGCCGCCGAACTCTCCCGCGCCGCTGATGTCACCAACACGGCCCTCACCGAAATGACCGGCGCCACCTCGCCGCGGCTGCACCTTGAGCTTCTGTGCGCCCGGATCCTGCTGCCCAGTTCCGAGCAAACGGAGCGTGGCATCGCGGCCAGGATCGACCGCGTCGAACGCCGCCTCAACTACGGCGGGGCGCTCCCGGCAGCAGAGGCACCGCACGTTGCCGCCCTTCCGGCGGACCGGCCAGCAGAGCGTACGACGCCGGCAGCCGGCCCCGCGTCCACCGCACCTCCCGCGCGGGAACCCTCCGCCGTGGAGATTCCCGTTTCCAGCCCCCAACCGACTTCCGAAGCGCATGCCGTTTCCAGCCCCCAACCGACTTCCGAAGCGCATGCCGTTTCCAACGCACTGCCGGTTTCTGAAGTACAGCATGTCTCCGAAGCACAGCCCGCATCAGAGGCCGCGCCGACGTCGGGGACGCCGTCTGCCCCGGCTGCAGCTGTTCGGGATCAGCTGACCCCGCCGCGTGTCAGCACCAACGATTGGCCCAAGGAAGACACCGGCCAAGGCACCGGAGGAGTTCCGTCAGCGCCGCCAGCCCTCGGGCAGGAACACACCCAGACGCTCAGGGCACCTAACCCAGCACCAGCGCAACAACCCACAAGCACGCAGCATCCAGCGCCGACTCAGGAACCAGCACCTGCCCAAGAACCGGCACCTGCGCAACGGCAGGCGCCGGTCCAGCAGCCTGCACCCGTGCAGGCACCCGCGGCGTCCGGTGCCGGCGGCGACGTCGAGGTTGTTCGCCGCGCTTGGCCGGAGATCCTCCAGACGCTGACCAAGATCAAGCGCAGCACGTGGGCCTTGGTCGGAGCCAATGCGCAGGTTGCCCAATTCGATGGCCACCAGCTGACTCTGGCCTTCAGTACCGGTGGCCTTGCCAGCGCATTCAGTCGCGCGGACCATGCCGAGAACCTTCGTCAAGCCATCCACAAGACAATCGGCATCGACTGCCAAATCACCTCGGTCGTCGGCGGCAACAGCTCAGGCAGCTCTGAACCAAACCCAAAAGCACCGGCTGAACCATCGCCCTCCGCCAGCGAGGGCGCGTCCCCGACTGTGTCGTCCGACGTCGACGCTGCTTGGGGTCTCGCCCCCGCCACCCAGGGCCTTGCCCCGGCAAGCCAAGTTTTCGCGCCCGCGGAACCGCACCCCGTTTCGGCGGCGCAAGGCCACTCCGGCCCTGCGGCATCAGCCGAGTCGGCCACACAGAGCCGCCAAGGCTCCGCGCCAACAGCCGAGCCGGCACACCAGGCACAGCCTTCGCGGGCCGCGGCCCCAGGGACGCCCCGCCCGGACAATACGCTGCAGCAGGACAACGCTGAGCAGCCGAACACCGTTGGACAGCAAGACACCGCAGCGCAACCGGACACCGCCCAGCAGCGGAACACCGCCCAGCAGCGGAACAGTCCATCGCCGGCTACGCCTTACTTCGATGCATCCAGGGATTCTGTCGGTAGCCCGCTCCCGGAGGCAACTCCGGGTGTCGCGGACGCAACGTCCACCGAGCAGTCTCCTGCGTACACCGCGCCAGCGAACGCACCCGTGCCGGAGCACGAGGCCTCTGCAGTTCCGCCGGCGAGCGCAGGAGTGTCGACACCGGCTTCTTCCCAAGGCCCGGCCTCAGCAACCAGCCCGGATTACTCCTACTCGGACGACGATTGGGGTCCTCCCCGCGACGAAGACGCCCCGCCGCTCGACGAGGAACCGCCCATGGATTGGGTGCCTCCGGCCGCATCCAGCTACGCCACACCGGCGCCTTCCGGCCTGCAAGCGACCAGCTACTCCGCTGCCCCCGCGACTTCGGACCGCGGCGCCATGCCAGGTGCCACCGAACCGTCCGCGTCGTCCGTTCCACAGTCCCGGGACGGGTCCGAATCGAAGAAAGCCGATACTTCGGACGATCCTTGGTCCAGGGCAGTCGAGCATGCTCCCGGGTCGTGGGTTGTGGGCACCGAATCGAATGTAGGCACTTTGGCGTCCGGGACATCCGCCGGCTCCGCCAACCAAGGCTCCATTGCACCCTCTGCGTCGAGCCCTGCGTATGAACCGGCCGCGGCACAGATTCCAAGCCAACCATCGCCCGCACCGGCGCAAGCGCCCGCCCAAGCCCCCGTCCCCGCCCAAGCTCCGGTCCCCGCCCAAGCTCCCGTCCCCGCCCAAGCTCCCGTCCCCGCCCAAGCTCCCGCAGTAGTAAAGTCGGCTGCCCCCACGGGCGTGAAACAGAGCCTCTACCAGCGGCTATCGAACAGCCCCGAGGCCCTGGCCGGTCGTGAAAAAGCACCCGCACGGATGGCAGCCGCCGCCAGCACCATGGTGGAAGACATCCCGAGCGCCGACGACGAAACCATCGAGGAATCGGGCGTGTTTGGGCGCGCCGCCGTCGAGCGTATTCTGGGCGGAAAGCTACTGGAAGAACGGTCCTTGGACGGCACTCCCCTGATGCGCCGCTAGGCTCACGGCTCCCCCAGCGCCCAGAACCAAATCAGCCAGTACCAAGTCGGCCAGTACCAAGTCGGCCAGTACCAAGTCAGCCAGTACCAACCCAGCAAGCAGCACCCGTTACAACCCAGACGGCCCTCATCGAGGTGCCACCACTCCGCGACGCCAAGCGAACAGGGCGAGCGTCGAAACAGAACAAGCGAGGACGAAGTGTACGAAGGCGCAGTACAAGAGCTGATCGACGAGCTCGGCCGGCTTCCCGGCGTCGGGCCCAAGTCGGCCCAGCGGCTTGCCTTCCACATCCTCGAGGCCGATCCCGAGGACATGAAGCGGCTGGTCGCGGCCATCACCACGGTCAAGGAGCGCGTGAAATTCTGCACCGTGTGCGGAAACGTCACCGAGCAGGAACTGTGCAACATCTGCCGCGACCCGCGCCGCGACCCGTCCGTGATCTGCGTCGTCGAGGAATCCAAGGACGTTCTGGCGGTTGAGCGCACGCGGTCATTCCGCGGCCGGTATCACGTCTTGGGCGGCGCCATCAATCCCATCGCGGGGGTCGGTCCGGAGCAATTGCGCATCCGCGAACTCCTCACGCGGCTCAACGACGGCGCCATCCAGGAAATCATCATCGCCACGGACCCCAACCTTGAAGGCGAAGCGACGGCGACTTACCTTGCCCGCATGCTGAAGACGATCGGAGTCTCCGTCACAAGGCTGGCCTCCGGCCTTCCCGTCGGCGGGGACCTTGAATACGCGGATGAAGTCACGCTGGGCAGGGCCTTCGAGGGTCGCCGCAACGCGCTGTAGCCAACGCGCCGCCTGGCCAGCGCCGCCGCCAACCCGGCGACCAACGCGCCGCCTGGCCAGCGCCGCCGCCAACGCGGCGACCAACCCGCCCTACGCGATCCGCGTGCCCCTCGCCAATCCGCGTGCCGGAGTTCGCAGTGCCCGCCAACCGAGCCACATCAGCAGACCCGTCAGGACCACCTGCAGGGTGAGCCCCAACGGCCACAGTGGCGTGGTCTGCCTGAGGTATTGGGGCTGGACCATCCCGTTCGCGCATTGGTAACTGTGTTCCGGCCCCGCGAGTGCGGTCCTGGCGGACTGACTGATGCCTTCGATCAGTCCCGCCGAATAATATGCCGTTCCGCTGCGGTCCGGGTACGGTATGGCGTCGGCCACCACTACATAAGGGTTCAACGCCAGCATCCAGGCCACTCGTTCGGTCCGGAAGGCGCGTTGCTCAACCAGCGGACCCTCGCACGTAAAGCCCGGTTCAACAGGGGTAACCGGAACAGCCGGGCCGGAGCCATCAGGGGTTAGCGGCGCGTACGGAACCGAGTGTGAGACTGGCGAATTGGCCAGCACGGTGCCCTGGGCGAGTTGAGACCCCAGCGCGAACGAAATCAACGATCCGACCACCAGCGCCGCAACAACCAGGTACGTCACCACGATCGAGAACAGGGGCCTTCCCGCGAGCGCCGATATTCCGACGCCGAGCCCGCAAATTACGGCCAACTCCACTGCGAGCATCAGCAGGGAAACCAGCACATGTCCGGGAGTCAGCCCGCCTTGGAGCATGCCGAATATCAGGAACGGTGCGCTTGTCCCCAGGAAGGCGAGCGCAGCCAGCCATCCAGCGCAGAACTTGCCCCAGAGGATCTGGCCTGGTGTCAGCAAAGTGATCTGCAGGATGGCTAGGGTGCCTCCGGCGCGGTCTCCGTTGATGGCGTTCGCGGACAGCGCGGGAGCCACCAATAGTCCGAACAGCAACACAAAGGCGAGCACCACTTCGAAAACCATGGACCCGGCCGCGTCTTGCGCCGGTTCCCCGATGGAGCGACGGGATTCCATGCTGGCGTTCCAAGCGAGCCACGTCAGCCAGGTCACGATGGCGATCACCACGAACCAGATGCCCAGCATGATGTACCAGCCGCGGGAACGCAGCCGTTGCTTCATTTCGAGGACCACGACGTCGCGGATCCCGCCAAGATAGCCGACGACGGCGTTCCCGCCGCCCGCCGTTCCCTGCGGTCGTGCGGGGCCCGGCGTGGCTTCGGTGAGGTAGCTCATCGCTGCTCCGTTTCAAGGTTCATGTAGGTTTCTTCGAGGGCGCCGGTGGCCGGTGCGAACGAGACGACACTGATGCCTGAGGTGACGAGTTCGCTGAGGAGCGCGGCAGCACCGGCGTCGTGCGTTAACAGCAGGGTGACCGCCTGGCGGCGCCCTGCCTCCACCCTGAATTCCACGCCGAGTTCGCGGAGTTTCGCCATGAGGGCCTCGCTGTCCAGTGCCGTGACGGCGTACCGCCGGCCTGCGAGCGCTGCTTCCTCGATGGTCTGTTGTTTTACGGTGCGGCCTTGGTTGACGAACACAGCGCAGTCGGCGATTTCGTCGAGTTCACTGAGGACGTGGGAGGAGACCACCACGGCTTTGCCTTCGCCGGCGAGGCTCCTCAGCAGCTTGCGAAGTTCGATCCGGGATCCGGGATCGAGCCCTGAGGCCGGTTCGTCCAGCAGGAGCACGGACGGGTCGTGGACGAGGGCACGGGCCAGGCTGAGCCGCTGTTGTTGCCCCCTGGAAACTACGCGCGCTGGTTGATCGGCCAGGGTATCGAGCCGGACGAGTTGGAGGAGGTCCACGACGCGTTGCGGAATCCGGGCGGCAGGCAGCCGGTAGAAGCGCGCCATCTGGACCAGGATTTCGCGGGCCGTCAGTGATTCCCACACTCCGAGGGTGTCCGGCATCCAGCCAATCCGAAGCCGGACCGCGGCCCTGTCCTCGGCTGGATCGAGGCCGTCGATCGTGATGGTTCCGCTGTCTGGCTTCAGGAGGGAAGCGAGCATGAGGAGGAGCGTGGTCTTTCCAGCTCCGTTGGGTCCGATGAGCGCCGTCACCTTCCCTGCGGGCGCCCGGAAATCAACGTGCTCGACGGCGTGGACCGCACCGAAGTGGCGCGAGACACCTTCCGCGGATACGCCGAGGGCGCCGTCCAAGGCCCCTGAATTCGGAGTGTTCGAAGTTGCAGCTATGGACATGTCCTACCCACCTGTTTCCCCCAAAGAACAAGCAACGCCTGGGAGCAGAGCCGCCCCAAGCTGTGTATTTCCTGATAGTACGCCACATGGAACGGGCGGGCGTCCCCCGCGAGGGCCGCTATATGGTCACAATTCCACGGCCCGCCGCGCCCGGCGATAAACTGGCCCAATAAGCCACGTCGTCGTGCCGTTTTCCGGCCACGCAACGTACGATTCCCAATGATGCAGTGAGGGTGCGCGCATGAGTTTGCCCACTACCGATGTGAAAACCGAAGACCTGACCGCGCCGACTGCCAAGACCACGCAGCTGATCGTTCAGAAGTTCGGTGGTTCCTCGGTGTCCGACGCCGAAGGCGTCAAGCGTGTTGCCCGCCGGGTGGTGGACGCGCAGAAAGCCGGCAACGAGGTTGTCGTCGTGGTTTCAGCCATGGGCGACACCACGGACGAACTCCTGGACCTCGCAGCCCAGGTGACCGATTCCGCTCCTGCCCGTGAGATGGACATGCTCCTCTCGGCGGGCGAGCGTATTTCCATGGCCTTGCTCGCCATGGCCATCAACAAGTTCGGCGCTTCCGCCCAGTCGTTCACGGGCTCGCAGGCCGGCATGATCACCGACGGCATCCACGGCAAGGCGCGCATTATCGACGTCGATCCGCACCGCATCCGGACGGCGCTGGACAAGGGACACATCGCCATCGTCGCCGGTTTCCAGGGCATGAGCCACGCCACCAAGGAAATCACCACGCTCGGCCGCGGCGGTTCGGACACCACGGCTGTAGCTTTGGCCGCGGCGCTGGACGCCGATGTGTGCGAGATCTACACGGACGTTGACGGTATCTTCACCGCCGACCCGCGGGTTGTTCCGACCGCCCAGAAGATCGACCGCATCTCCAGCGAGGAAATGCTGGAACTGGCGGCTTCGGGCGCGAAAATCCTGCACTTGCGCTGCGTGGAGTACGCCCGCCGCTTTGGTGTGCCCCTGCACGTACGCTCCTCATTCAGCCAGCACGAAGGCACCTGGGTCCTGCCCGGCGCCGATGACAAGATCACGATTCAAGAGGGAGTTGCCTTGGAGCAGCCAATCATCTCCGGCGTTGCGCACGACCGTTCCGAAGCCAAGGTCACGGTTGTCGGCGTTCCGGACATTCCCGGCAAGGCCGCCGCGATTTTCCAGGTCATCGCGAAGGCGCACTCAAACATCGACATGATCGTTCAGAACGTGTCCACCCACGGCACCGGCCGCACAGATATCTCCTTCACGCTCCCCATCGTGGAAGGTGCCGACGCCCTTGCTGCCCTCCGTGACGCCCAGCCTGAAATCGGCTTCGAAAGCATCGAATACAACGAGAACGTCGGCAAGCTGTCCCTGATCGGCGCGGGCATGCGTTCCCACCCGGGCGTCTCGGCCACGTTCTTCAAGGCCCTTTCCGACGCCGGGATCAACATCAACATGATCTCCACCTCGGAAATCCGCATCTCCGTGGTTACCCACGCGGACCTGCTGGATGACGCTGTCCGTGCCATCCACAAGGCTTTCGAGCTCGACGGCGATGCCGAGGCTACCGTCTACGGCGGCACCGGCCGCTAGCCGCGCCGCCGAGGTACGGCGTCGGGCGCCCAGGCGGGCACCCGACGCCGTGATCCCAGAGACCACATGCAAAGGACCGGGGCTCGCACTCCGGTCCTTTTGTGTTTCCTGCGACCGCCTAAGTCCCTTCCTTCCGGACTCCATAGTGGCGGCCCTCTTCATCGGATTCGACCACGAAGTGACCGAGGTCTTCCTCCGACGCGTGTTCGAAGTCGTCATGCTTGTGGATTACGGGCGCTTCTACGTCACCTTGGGTCGCCGGGCCGAACCAGAAGCGCAGTCGATCTGTCACCTTCATAAAGTTATCGAGTGCATGTCCCACAATTTCCACCTCCTTCCCCGCTGCCAAGCCCGGTCGTGTGGCCGGACCTGTGTGGTTCAGTGAGGTAATTTTACGCCCGCAAGGCCGAAATGGCCCGGGAAAGAGGCTAACGAAGGGACTGGTCGTTCGGGTCCTTCGGGACTACGTAGGTGCTGCCGTCGGCGCGGCGGATGGTTTCCCATTGCTGCGCTTCGGCCTGGCGGTGCGCGAGGAGCCGGCGGTTTTCCTCGGTCATTTCGTGGTCCAAGGAGCTGCTGTGGGCCGGTCCGAAAATAATCCGCAGCCTACCGGTTGCCCGCATGAATTTCTGGGTCATGGTCTCTTTGGCCACCTGGTCCGCCCTCTCTCAAAAGGATCTCGTCAATTAAGAGTACACTAACAATTAGTGCACTAACTATCGGTGGGTTCAACCTGCCCGACAAGCCCGGAATGGAGGAAGCCATGGCCGATGTTGATGACGACCTGCTGCTCGAGCGCCAGTTGTGCTTCGCGCTGACGGTCGCTTCGCGAAGCGTCGTTGGGGTCTACAAGCCTGTACTGGAAAAGATGGGGCTGACCCATCCGCAGTACCTGGTCATGCTGGCCCTTTGGGAACGCAGCCCGCGGACCCTCAAGGACATCAGCGATGCCCTCCTGCACGAACCGGCCACCCTTTCGCCGCTCTTGAAGCGGCTCGAGGAGGCCGGCTTCATCACGCGCAAACGCATCCACGGAAACGAGCGCGCCCTCGCCATCACCCTCACGGAAGCCGGTGCCGCCCTCCGGCGGCAGGCCACCGCCGTTCCCGGGACCATCATGGAGCGGCTCCACCTCACCCGGGACGAGGTGGCCGAACTCCACCGGGCGATGACCGGCCTCATCGCGGCGACCCAAGGCGCCGGCGCGGGCGCCGGCAAGGACGCAGCCAGCCAAGGGCGATAAACTGGCAGAAATCAAGGAGATCCCCATGCGTCTGCGAATAGTGCTGGCTGTCCTCGCCGTCGCCGGACTTGCCGCGTGCACCCCCGGTCCGGGAAGTAGCCCATCTCCCAGCGGCAGCGCATCGACGAGCGCCAGCCAATCGACGTCGACGAGCCCCAGCCCGTCAAGCCCCAGCAGCAGCACATCGGCCACCGCGAAGCCGACGCCTTCGGTCCCCCAGCCGACGCCCGGCCGCGGCGACGCTGAACTTTCGATCATCGTCAAGCCGTCCGCGACCGCCGCTGCCATGAGCTACACCCTCGTGTGCAAGGGCGGCGTACCCACGTCGGAGAGCCACCATCCAACGGCTGCCGCCGCCTGCGCGGCCCTCCAGAAGAACCCCGGTCTGTTGACGCGCACCCCGCGCTCGGCAGACCAAGTATGCGATCAACGCTACGGCGGACCCCAAACGGCCACTGTCACGGGAACCGTGGACGGTGTGAACATCGACTCTTCGTACAAACTCACCGACGGCTGCGAAATAGCCGCTTGGGCCGCCGTCGCCGATGTCCTGGGATCCAGTGGTGCCGGTTCCTAGTCCCACACACCTGCCGCAAGAGAGCTGGCTCGAACTCGAGGCCACCCATCATGCCCGCGTTGACCGGTATGCCGGCCCCTACTTGGAGCGGCGGTCCGCCGGCCGGAAGCACCCTGTGGAGGACTTCCTCTTCACCTACTACACCCAAAAGCCCGGCCAGCTCCTGCGCTGGCACCCGGGCGACGGCCTCGTTCTTTCGGGGCCGAAAGCGGCCGAGCGGGCCGGGTGGAAGTTCTACCGGACGCTCGACGACGGCGAGCTGGCCGACGTCGGCCTGCCTCCGGGAACCGCCGCGGTCACCTTCGATCGCGGCAAGTTCGCGGCAGAGCGCGCCGAAGCCATCCGCTTCGCGGCGATCATCCTCGGCGGCACTATCGCCCGACCGGCCCAATTCGGCTGCTTCGGATTGCACGAATGGGCGATGGTTTACCGGCAGGACAAGTTCGACCTCCGCCACGAATACCTCCAATTGCGGCTGGGTTCGGAGGGCACGGATGCCGTGGTGGAAGAGAACCGCATCCGGTGCTCGCACTTCGACGCCTTCCGCTTCTACACTCCCGACGCGGTTCCCCTCAACGAGCACGAGCCGACGCGCGAGAACCAGCGCACCATGGAACAGCCCGGTTGCCTCCACGCCAACATGGACCTCTACAAGTGGGCCTACAAACTGGCGCCGGCGCTCCCGAGCGAATTGGTGATGGACTGCTTCGAGCTGTCCTGGCGGATCCGCGCCATGGACATGAAGGCCTCGCCCTACGACCTCCAGGAATGGGGCTATCCGGCCATCAAGATCGAGACGCCGAAGGGCAAAGCGGAGTACGTTGAGTACCAGCGGGCCTTCGCCGCAGAAGCCCAGGAACTCCGGACCCGGGTCTTGGACCACGTGCGGCCACTCCTTGAAACGGCCCGCTCCGCCTAGCTGAAGCGAAGGGATCCCATGGCCGCAGACACGCCCGAAACCACCGGAGATTACGACGTCGAACTCACCATCACGCTGACGGAGGCACCTGGCACGGGAGACTACGAGTTCGTCCTGCGCGGCTCGGGCGGCGAAGTCGCCCCGGGCTCGACCCTCCCGGACGCGCGTTCCGCGCTGGCCGCCGTCGAACGCTTCGGTGAGGAAATCTTCTTTCCGGTACCGCGCCCGGACCGGATCTGCACACAGCAATACGGCGGGCCGCAAGTGGCCGTCGTCAGGGGCAGGTTCCGTGGGCGGGAGGTCCACAGCCGGTTCAGCCGTACCGATGGCTGCGAGATCGCCCGCTGGCGCACCATGGCGGCACTTCTGGGTGGCGTCGCCGGTTCCACGGGAAACACCTGACCCCGCGCAAAAGCGGAAAAGCAGCGGCCGGCGGGATTACCGCCGGCCGCTGCTCTTGCGTCAACCCATCAGTCCGTCATTGGGCATTATTCGACTGATCGTCCCCTTCGTCCCGGAGCTTGCCTTTCTTGCCGTGCCCGCTGCCTTGGTCGTCCTGCGGAGCAACCGAGACGGAACCTGCGCTGGAAACCAGCACCGAAACGAACGTGGGCGAACTGGTTCCGGCGAACGTCAACCGACCGATGTAGGAGCCCGGGGTCAACCCCTTCCACGCGAACGTCAGGGTCCCATCCTTGCCGTTCTTCACGGTGATCGGATTAGGCGTGACCGTCGCGTTGCCTTGGTTCGGGCCAAGGATCGCGGCGTCGACGCTGGCCTGGGTGGGCTGGTTATTCGGGCTGGCGAACAGGTTCGCGATGATCGTGTAGGACCCCGGCTCCGGGTTGTCCAGCGAGAGGGACTCGCTGGCGCTGGGGGTTGCCGCAGTGAACAACTGGCCGCTCGGCGACAACACATAGAGGTCGAAGTCGGCGGCGGGGTCGGAAGAAATCACCGCGAACTTCGCGAACGACGTCCCGGCGGGAACAGTTGCCGTCTTGACGAAGTTCGAGGCGTCACTCGTAATGGAGACCGGTCCGGGAACGAGCTGGGCGGGCGACGAGTCAGCCTTGGAGAGGCCATCGATTGTCACGGCAGTCGACGAATCGGTCCCGGAGACGAAGTCGATGCCCGCGGAACCGTTCGGCTGCTGCGTGGTGAAGGCGACGTTCTGCGAGGCCACGACGGACTGCGGGCGGACCGCGATCGGCGAGACCACCGACTTGCCGGCGCCTTCCCACTTCAGCGATCCCATGGCGAACGAGCCCAGCGCGGCAGTCTTGTTTTCGAAAGTCACCTTGAAGGTCCTCGACTGCCCGGCCTTGCTGAAGTTGAGCACGGAGGGGGTGACCTTGACGTCGACGCCAGGGACGGTGGCAGTCGCGCGGTACAGGCCCGGGGTGAGGGCCGTGACCGTGCGGGTCACTTCGATCTTGCCCGCCAGGTTTCCGAGGGCGAACGACGGAAGGTTCATGTCACGCGGCAACGTGGAGCCAAGGCCCGGAATGCCGAGGTCCACGCCGGTCCCCTGGACGAACTTGAGGTAATCCTCGGTAGTTGCGTCGTAGATCAGGCCCGGGTCATTCACGTTCGCCGGGTTCATTTCCCCGGCACCCGTGGCGAAGACGTCCTGGTTCTTGGTTCCATCCGCCATCTTCACATCGCTGGCCGTGGTCATCATGGCCGACTTGACGGCCGCGGGAGACCAATCGGGGTTCTTTGACTTGATCAAGGCCGCGAAACCGGCGATGTGCGGGGAAGCCATGGACGTACCGGACAGGAATCCGTACTGGTCACCTTGGCTGCCAATGGGCGAGACACCCGCCAATACGGCCACGCCCGGCGCCGAAATGTCCGGCTTGAGCAGGTCCGAATCGGTGGCGAGGAGAGGGCCGCGGGAGGAGAATCCGGCAATCTGCGGTTGCGCCTCGAGCGGAAGGCCTGTGGTGTCGTGGTCAACCAAGGAAACCTTGATGGTCGGGTTCGCCGCCACCTTGTCCTTGATGGCCTGGCTTGCCGGCGGGTTAACGTGCACGGTGGGAACGGCATGCTTGTCCGTGTCCAACGAGGAATCGGTGAGGTTCACCAGGATCATGCCCACACCGCCGCCGCGCGCCACTTCGGCGCTCTTGGCGACGCGGTCCACCACGCCGCGGTCACACACCACCACCTTGCCGGCGATCTTCGCCGGGTCCAAGGATCCCGGCGCGCACAGTGCCGCGTTGCCGGTGCCTGAGGCTACGTTCGCGGAAAGTACGACGCCGGCCCCGATCACCTGGTGGTTCATGATGCTGGCGCCGCGGTACTTGCTGCCGTCGGAGAATTCAACGGTTCCCTGGAGTTCCTGGGAGAAGGACGTCGCTGCGACCGTGGTCATCCACGGCGCACCGTGGTTGACGGTGCTGGCCTGCGGGCCCGAGTTACCGGCGGAGGCAGCCACAAAGATCCCGGCGGAAGCCGCGGAAAGGAAGGCCAGGGAGACGGGGTCGGTGGTTGTGTCCGTAGCCCCGGAGATGGAGTAGTTCAGGACGTCGACGCCGTCGGCAATGGCCTGGTCAATGGCCTCGATGGCGGACGAGCCGTAGCAACCGCCCGAGTTGGGATCATCGTCTTCCCAGCAGATCTTGTAGATCGACAGTTTGGCGGCCGGTGCGATGCCGCTCGTGGTGCCGAAGCTGCGGCCGTCAACCACGGCGTCCACGCCGGAGTTACCGGCAGCGGTGCTCGCCGTGTGGGTGCCGTGGCTCTCCACGTCTACCGGCGAGAGCTGCTCCTGCGGCGCACGATGTTCCGGCGGGACGCTCTCAAGGAACGCATCAGGGAAGTAGTGGGCGCTGAGGACCTTCGAGTTGCAGGCGCTGCCGTCAAAGGACGCGCCCGTGTCGACGCCCTTCTGGCACTCGCCCACGAAGGTGTCACCGTTGGCCTTCAGCATGGCGATCTTTCCGTCGCTCGTGCGGTAAGGGACGCCTACTTGCGGTTGGCCTTGCAGCGGCTGGACGGGATCCCCTGCGAAGTACTTGCTGCCGGGCGTGTAACCGGTGTCGATGACGCCGACAACCGTGCCCTTGCCGGCCTGGTCCTGCCCGCCGAACTGCGTGTTCCAGAGACCGTTCGGACCGCTCAATTTGAGGAAGTCGGTAGTGGAGTAATCCGGGGAGAACTGCGTGTCCGGAGCAACGAGGAGGACCTTGGGGTTCTTCGCCAGGTTGGTGGCCTGGGCCGCGGTAAGGGAAGCACTGAAGCCATTGATGGCAGTCGTGTAGTCACGTTTGATGCTCACGTTTTGCTGCTTGGCCACGTCTTGCTGGCCTTGCTGCAGGTGCGCCTGGTACTGCTTCACTTCGGCCTTGCCGACGTCGAGTTTCTTGCCCGTTTCCGGCTTCGTCGCCGCATAGCCGGGAGTTCCGCCGTCGTACGTGGCCACTGGCTTCTCTGCCAGGACAACTACGTAGCGGCCATCTTGGTATGTCTTGGTGTCCACACTTTTCCGGGCAATCCCGGCAACCGTCGATCCAGACGAGGGTGCGGCTTGGGCAGGTGCCAAGACCATGGAGGAGAGCAGGACCGGTAGTCCGACGGCTAATGCCGCAGCTTTTCGAAGCCCCCCGCTTCCCATGAAGCTCTTTCCTTGCGAATTCACGAGTGATTGCACCTTTCCGGCGGTCGTAGCGATCGTGACGGGAACAAAATTCAGGTTGGCAACCGATTAACAGACCTTCTAATGCGGCAAAGTCCAGCCGATTCTTAGCGTACAGATCGATAGCAGAATATGACATAGGACACTTTTCGCGTTCCATAACTTGCCACGCGCTGTCACCATACCGGCCAAAAGGCGCTGGGCGCGTTCCCGGGAAGGGAACGCGCCCAGCGCCTTGGTTTTGTACTGAATATTTCGGAGTTTTCCTGAGAAATGCGGTCTTGGACTCAGGCGCGTTCGTAGGTCAAGCAGTCCGCGGCCTCGGCGCCGGGGCCGACCCGGACGTCATGAGCCTCGCACATCAGGTTGTTGTTGTGCTTGCATTCCTCGCGCTGGCAAGCACCTACATGGGCCAGGACTTTAGGCAGCCCGCCCATGTGCGTAGTGTCGATGAACGTTGCACAGGATGCGTGGTCCCTGGTTCCGCCGATCGTGATTCCAAAAGCGGTACAGCCGTCATGGTTGAATCCGCAACTGCCAACGCTGCACGCTGATACTTCGGCTACATGTTCGGTCATTGCTCCTCCTGCAGGACGGGGAATTTCCTTCACGGCAATTTCCAAACTACTCCCGCAACAACGCTTTTAACCCGGCCGATTAGAGCATTTGTCCGTACCGTATTGAACGAATGCGAACCTCAGCGGACTGCCGCTATAGCTTGGTCCCCCGCAATGCCTCGCTGATCCTGGCCCGCGTCGATTCGTCGAGCGTCACGGTGATCCGGTTCTCCCTGGCGGCACGCTCCGCCATGATCCGGAGGAAGACAGCCCTCCCCACGCCCGCGGCGACGGCGGCAAGCACCACGGGCAACACCATCGACTTACCGTTCTCGGCCATGCCGCAATCTTAGTGACGGGAGGCACCCCCGGCCAGAGCCGGCGTCGGGCACTGCCCAGAGCCGGCGTCGGGCGCCGGGCAAGTACCGGCGTCGGGCGCTGGGCGAGTACCGCCGTCGGGCACTGAAACCCCGACGACGGCGGGCGGCTGCCGCGAATTGCGCCGAACCGGCGCGGCCTCTTCACAGGCTCCCGCCAAATAGGGTATGTAGCCTGATGGCCGGTAGAATGGGCTTGCAAGCTCGCGGAGCGCCCAACCATTCCGTAAACCCTGCTGTTAAGCACTGTCGCTGAACCTTGTTTAACAGCAGTTCCGGCGTGAGACGGCACCACTCCGCGGCAGCCTTTTAACCAAGGTTCAACCAACGCTCACGCACAGGAGTTACCGGATGCCCCGGATCGTCGTCGACGTCATGCCCAAGCCCGAGATTCTGGACCCGCAGGGGAAAGCCATCGTGGGTGCGCTGCCCCGGCTCGGCTTCACCAGCTTTAGCGCAGTCCGCCAAGGCAAGCGCTTCGAACTGACCGTCGACGGTGAGGTGACCGACGCCATCCTCGCCCAGGCCCGCGAAGCCGCCGAGACCCTCCTGTCCAACCCGGTGATCGAAGACGTCGTCAACGTCGAGGTCGTCGAGGCCTGACATGACTGAACTTCCCTTGATCGGCGGAGCCCCTGTGGCCGTCGAACCCCAATTGAGCGGGGCCAAGATCGGCGTCGTCACCTTCCCGGGCACCCTTGACGACCGCGACGCCGCCCGTGCCGTCCGCCTCGCAGGTGGCACCGCCGTCGCGCTCTGGCACGGCGATACCGAACTCGGCGACGTTGACGCCGTGGTTATCCCGGGCGGTTTCTCCTACGGCGACTACCTGCGCGCCGGCGCCATTTCGCGCTTCGCTCCGCTGATGTCCAAGATCATCGATGCCGCTAACTCGGACGCCAAGCTGCCTGTCCTGGGCATCTGCAACGGCTTCCAGATCCTGACCGAATCGCACTTGCTGCCCGGTTCGATGATCAAGAACGACCATTTGAAGTTCCTGTGCCGCGACCAGGTTCTGCGCGTTGAGAACAACACCACCCTGTGGACCTCCGATTACGAGGCCGGCCAGAAAATCACCGTTCCGTTGAAGAACCAGGACGGCCAGTACATCGCGGACGAGAAAACCCTCGACGCGCTGGAAGCCGAAGGCCGCGTGGCGTTCCGGTACGTCGGCTTCAACCCGAACGGTTCGCGCCGCGACATCGCCGGCATCACCAACGCCGCTGGCAACGTGGTGGGCCTCATGCCACACCCCGAGCACGCGGTGGAGCCCGGATTCGGTCCGGAGACCAACGCCGGCACGGATGGCTTGGGCTTCTTCACCTCCGTCCTGAACAAGATCGTGGGAGGCGCACAGTGACCACCTCAGCTGAAACCGTCGGCAAGAAGTTCAACATCGACACCGTCGAGAACGCTGCCAAGACGCCGGATACCGAACTCCCCTGGGCCGAACTCGGCCTGAAGCAGAACGAGTTCGAGGAGATCATCAAGGTCCTGGGCCGCCGCCCCACCGGTGCCGAGCTCGCCATGTACTCCGTCATGTGGAGCGAGCACTGCTCCTACAAGTCCTCGAAGAACCACCTGCGCCAGTTCGGCGAGAAGGTGACTGACGAGATGAAGAAGGACATGCTGGTGGGCATCGGCGAAAACGCCGGTGTGACCAACCTGGGCGACGGCTGGGCCGTGACGTTCAAGATCGAGTCCCACAACTCGCCGTCGTTCGTGGAGCCCTACCAAGGTGCCGCGACCGGCATCGGCGGCATTGTCCGCGACATCATCTCCATGGGTGCCCGCCCGGTAGCCGTGATGGATCCGCTGCGTTTCGGCGCGATCGACCACCCGGACACCGCCCGCGTCATGCACGGTGCCGTGGCCGGCATCGGTGGCTACGGCAACTCGCTCGGCCTGCCGAACATCGGCGGCGAAATGGTCTTCGATTCCGTGTACCAGGGCAACCCGCTGGTCAACGCTTTGGCAGTGGGCGTCATGCGCCACGAGGACATCCGCCTCGCGAACGCTTCCGGCAAGGGCAACAAGGTGGTCCTGTTCGGTGCGCGTACCGGTGGCGACGGCATTGGCGGCGCCTCGGTGCTGGCATCCGAATCCTTTGACGACACCAAGCCGTCCAAGCGTCCTGCCGTCCAGGTTGGCGACCCGTTCGCCGAGAAGGTGCTCATCGAGTGCTGCCTTGAGCTCTTCAAGGGCTCGCTGGTTGAGGGCATCCAGGACCTCGGTGCCGCTGGTATTTCCTGCGCGACGTCCGAACTTGCCTCAAACGGCGACGGCGGCATGCAGGTTGAGCTGACCTCCGTCCTGCTGCGCGACCCCACCCTGACGCCGGGCGAAATCCTGATGTCCGAGTCGCAGGAACGCATGATGGCCGTTGTCACGCCCGAGAACGTCGCCGCGTTCGAAGCCGTGATGGACAAGTGGGCCGTGGAGTACTCCTGGCTGGGCGAGGTGACCGATTCGGGGCGCCTCATCATCACGTGGGAAGGCGAAGTGATCGTCGACGTCGATCCCCGTACCGTTGCCCACGACGGCCCGGTCTACGACCGCCCGTTCGCGCGTCCCGCCTGGCAGGACTCCGTTCAGGCGGACACCTTCACGGGTTCCGTGCAGGACGCAAGCCGTCCCTCCACCTCGGGTGAACTGGCCGCGGCCGTCACCGAACTCGTGGCTTCGCCGAACATGTGCAGCAAGGCCTGGATCACCAAGCAGTACGACCGCTACGTCGGCGGCAACACTGCCATGGCGTTCCCGGACGACGCCGGCGTAGTCCGCGTTGACGAGGAATCCGGCCTTGGCGTTGCCTTGGCCACCGACGCCAACGGCCGCTACACCTACCTCGACCCGTACCAGGGTGCCCAGCTCGCCCTGGCGGAGGCTTACCGCAACGTCGCCACGTCCGGCGCCGTGCCGATGGCCGTCAGCGACTGCCTGAACTTCGGTTCCCCCGAGGACCCGGATGTCATGTGGCAGCTCGCCGAAGCGATCCGCGGCCTCTCGGACGCCTGCATGGTGCTGGGCGTTCCGGTCACGGGCGGCAACGTCTCGCTGTACAACCAGACCGGAACCGTCCCGATCCACCCCTCCCCCGTGGTGGCAGTGTTGGGCAAGCTCGACGACGTCGCGCGCCGCACGCCGTCGGGCTGGAAGGAAGACGGCCAGGCTATCTACCTGCTCGGCACCACGGCTGCGGAACTGGACGGTTCGGAATGGTCCAACCTCCGTGGTCACCTCGGTGGCTTGCCGCCGAAGGTTGACCTTTCGCTGGAGCGCCAGCTGGGCGAGATCCTCATCAACGCTTCGCGTGACGGCATGATCGACGCCGCTCACGACCTCTCCGAGGGCGGCCTTGCCGCGGCGCTGGTGGAGTCTTCCCTGCGTTACGGCGTGGGCGCCCGGATCGCGCTCGAGGAACTCCTGGAGCGCGATGGCGTGGACCTGTTCACGGCCTTGTTCTCCGAGTCCCAGGCCCGGGCCATCGTGTCCGTACCTCGCTCCGAGGAAGTCCGCTTCAAGGACATGTGCACGGCCCGCGGCTTCGCGCACCTCCGGATCGGCGTAGTGGACGCAGCCGGCGGGTCGCTGGAGATCAACGGCGTGGACACCCTGTCCCTGGACGCCCTCAGCGAAGCCCACGAAGGCACGCTGCCGAAGTACTTCGGCTAACGCCGGGAACCCCCAACGCGGGGTCACTTACGGCCCGTGTTGCTGCCTCAAAGTCAACTGGTCGTTGCAACAATGGGGTTTAGGCTGCGGTGGCGATGAGTTGGCGCATGCGTTGCTTTGGGGTCTCGAGGTTCAGTGTTGGGCGGGGCCGGTTGTTGAGTTTCTCGGCGATGGTCTCGAGGTCGTCGGCGGTGAAAACCGAGAGGTCTGTGCCTTTCTCGAACCAGTGGCGCAGCAGCCGGTTGGTGTTCTCGTTGGTTCCGCGCTGCCAGGGTGAGTGCGGGTCGCAGAAGTACACCCCCGCGTCCAATGCCATCTGGATGCGGGGGTACTGGACCATTTCGGAGCCGCGGTCCCAGGTCACGGTTTTGATCAGCTGATCCGGGAGCCGGCGCATCTGGGCGATCATCGCATCGGCGACTTCCTGGGCGGTGTGCCGGCCGGGCAGGTGCAGCAGGATCGTGTACCGGGTGCTGCGTTCGACCAGGGTGCCAACGGCGCTGCGGCCGTCCTTGCCCACGATGAGGTCGCCTTCCCAGTGCCCGGGCACGGCACGGTCAGCGGCCTCGGCGGGGCGTTCGGAGATCTTCGGAGCATCCTTGTAGTGCTGGCCTGCGTTTCCGCGGGGTCGCTCACCGCGGGGCGTTCGTTTGCTCCGGCTGGTGCTCAGGCACCGGTAAAGATCCTTGCGCAGCTCGCCCCGGCCCTGGACGTAGAGGCTCTGATAGATCGTTTCGTGGCTGATCTGCATGCTCTCATCGTGACCGAAGGTCTCCCTCAGAACCAAGGAGACCAGCTTCGGGGACCAGCCATCATCCATCGCGTCCTCGACGTACTTGACCAGCTCCGGGTTCTGAAGCCGGAACGCCTTGGGGCGCCGGGCGCGCTGATGGGTGAGTATCTGCGCCACATCGGCCTGATACGACCCGTCAGCTCCCCGGTTCCGACGGATTTCCCGCCACACCACCGACCGGTCCCGGCCGATTTCCCGGGCGATCGCCGCGACCCTGGCGCCCCCGCGGACCCGGATCATGATCACCGCCCGGTCCACCAGATTGAGCCGGTTCGACCCGGCCCGGACAGCCGGCACCGGGCCCGCCTCAACACCGCCGTCAACACCCCTACGCATCCGCATGCCGCCAGTCTTGCCCAACCACCGCTGCGTATTACTGCGCCACACCCCAATCCGGGCAGAGGCTTCCTTGACCGACACCCCCTGCCGCAGAAGAGAAAAGAACTCATCCTTCAGCGCATCGGGCGCCCGATAACCACTCGGCATGGCAACCTCCAAAACTCAGAATGTTGCAACGACCGTATGATTCTGCGGCGGCAACATGGACCGTAGGTGACCCCACGTTGTGTTTTTAGTCTTCGCTGTGGAGGTCCCGGCGTCGGGCGCTGAGCAGTTCGAGTTCGGGACGGGCGGCGACGAAGCGTTCGACGGCGTCAAGCACCTCGACGAGGTGCGCCCGGTCCGCTGCAACAAGGCCTGCGCCGAGCCGGACTCTGCGGTATTGGTCCTGGTCGCCGACCTCCGCGGCGGACACCTCGAAGCGCCTTTTCAGCTCGGCGATAAGCGGCCGCACGAAGGAGCGTTTCTCCTTCAGGCTGTGCACATCGCCGAGGAGGATGTCGAATTCGATCCACCCGATCCACATTCGCCCATTATCAACCGCCAGACCGGCGAACGGTTGAATTCCGCTCTTACGGAGCCGTCAAGGACGGTGGCAAGATGGGGGCAACGAAGGAGAGCCGTGGACGAAGAGGACCGTACGGATAAGATTTCGGAGGCCGCGTCGGAAGGCGCCGATGCCGTGGGCGGTGCCGTTGACGGCGCCAGGGAATCCACGGCCGTCCGGGCAGTCGCGCGGGCCGGCTTCATTGCTGTGGGCGCCATCCATTTGCTCATCGGGGTCATCGCCCTGCGGATTGCGCTGGGCGAGTCGGGGCAGGCCGACCAGAGCGGCGCGGTGGGCCAAATGGCCGCGACCCCGGTGGGCGGTGTCCTGTTGTGGGCCGGTTTGATCGCGTGCGGTGCGCTGGCGCTCTACATGGCGAGCGATGCTGTGATGGGGTGGAGCGGAAGCCGTACCTCCAAGAAACTTGAAAAGAGAATTCGGGCAGCCGGCCAAGCGGTGGTGTTCGCCGTGTCTGCGGTGACCTTCGGCAGTTTCGCGGTAGGACACCCGAGCAACAGCAGCGAAAAATCCCGGACGGTCAGCGCCGGGCTGATGTCCAACCCCGCAGGCACCGTCCTCTTGGTGGTCATCGGCGCGGCCTTGATCGGCGCCGCCGTGACCTATGGGGTCTTGGGGATCACACGGAAGTACGAAAAGAATCTCCGCGGACACCCGCACGGGGCCCTCGGAACCACGTTCACGGTGCTTGGCGTGGTGGGCTATTGCGCCAAGGGGGTCGCCCTGGGGGCAGTCGGTTTGCTGATTTTGGTTGCCACCTTCGCCCACGACCCCTCCCAACAAGGCGGCCTCGACGCAGCCCTGAAAGCGTTCCGCGCCCAGCCTTTCGGTGTGGTGGTACTCGCCGGAGTGGGAGTAGGCCTGATCGCGTACGGTATTTTTTCGCTCTTCCGCTCGCGATACCAGCGCTTGTAGCGCAGTTTTTGGGACGCAAGAGCCCGACGGCGGCACCCACCGGAGGGGGGCTCTGCCGCCGTCGGGCTTTTAATTAGCTTGCTTGTGCTATCTAGAAGTGCCTTGCGACACCGAGCCCTGAAGTTGGCGCTGGAAGATCACGTAGACGATGAGGACCGGAACAACCGTTACAGTAACGGCCGCGAATAGGGCGCCGAAGTCCACGGCGTAGCCCATTTGCCCCGCGAAGGCGGCGAGCCCTTGCGACAAAACACGAGGCCCGGCCGCGTTGATGGCCACCGGGATCAGGAACTGGTTCCACAAGCCCAGGAAGTTGAAGATGGCCACGGAAGCGAGCCCGGGCTTGGCCATGGGCAACATGACCTGGAAGAAGGTCCGCCATTCGCCCGCCCCATCCAAGGAGGCAGCCTCGCCGATTTCGTACGGGAGGGACTTGAAGAAGGAAAAGAGGAAGAACACGGTGAACGGAAGCGCGAAGCCGACGTACACCAAAGTCAGCCCAGGCAGTGTGTTCAGCAGGCCGATCTTCTTCATGACGAAGAACAGCGGCACCATGGCCAGGAAGATCGGGAAGGTCAAGCCGGCCAGCATGAGGTAGTAGACAGCCCGGCTGCCGAAGAACTTGAAGCGGGCCAGGACGTAGGCACACATGGCACCAAGAACCATCACGATCACGAGCGCGGACCCCACCACGATGACGGAATTCAGGAAGTAGCTTCCAATGCCGGCTTCGGTCCACGCTTTGACGTAGTTGTCGAAGCGCCATTGCGAGGGCAAGGCGAACGGCGAAGCGAAGATCTCGCTGGACGTCTTGAAAGAGGACATGAAGGTCCACAGCAAGGGCAGGATCACGATGAGCGACCAAATGGTCAAAGCCGTGTGCGATACCGCGCCCACAACCTTGTCTCCAGGGGTCGTGGCGGGTTTGCGCGGATTGAAGTGCAAGGACTTCATCTCGGGCGAGGCGAGTTTGGTGGTCATTAGAGGGACACATCCTTTCCGCCGCCCGTGAGCCGGTTAACCAGGAACACGAGGCCGGAGAAGATCAGGGTGGTGATGGCGAGAACAACGCCCATTGCGCTGGCCAGGCCGAACTGGCCTTTGCTGAAAGCGGTGAAGAAGAGCTGTTGGGACATCACCAGGGTGGAGTTGTCCGGGCCGCCGCCGGAATTGAGTGCGGACATGTAGACGAATGCGTCCAAGGCGAGGATTCCCATGTAGATGTAGGCGGTCTGGATGTTGTCCCTGATCAAGGGAATGGTGATGGAGACGGCGGTACGGAAACGCCCGGCGCCGTCGATCCTGGCCGCTTCGAACAGCTCGGCCGGGATGCCCTTGATGCCCGCCACGAAAAGCACCATGTAGAAACCAACGAAGCCCCAGACGATCACGAACATGGTGGCGATCATGGCGGTGCTCTTGTCGCCGAGCCAAGGGTAGGACTTGAACTGGTCAAACCCGAGGGAGGTGAGGATGCCATTGAGGAGGCCGCCGGAGGGATCGTAGATCTGGCCCCACATGATGCCGATGGCGATCGCCGGGATGGTGTACGGGAAGAAGGACACAACGCGGTAGAAGCTTGAGTTCCGCAGGCCTTTGATCTGGCCCTTGCTGCTTCCACCCACGGTGACGAACGTCGCCAACACGAGGCTCAGGATGATGGTGATGATCGGCAGGCAAATGACCAGGAGGATGTTGTTCCCCATGGCCTTCATGAAGATATCGTCCGTCAAGATCCGCCGGTAATTCTCCAGCCCGATGAAGTTCTGGTCGGGTGAGAATCCACTCCAGTCAGTCAAGGAATAGGCGAAAGCCTGCAAGAAGGGCCAGATCACGAACAAGAGGTAGATGGCCAGCGGAACACCAAGGAATACCGCGAAAAAACTGACTTTGTCGAACGTCAGAGGCTTGCGCCGCCTCTTCGAGGCGAGTGGTGGTGCGTCCGGAACGACGACGGCGGGAAGGCCGCCGTCGAGCCGGAGTGTCTTTTGCTTCACTAAAGTCACTTCACTTCAATCTTCTTGACCGAGCTGTCGTTGCGGACCTTGTCGGTGATCTTCTGCAAGTCCGACGTCAGCGTTGCGACGTCGGACTTTCCGTCGAGGAACGTATTCCACACGACCAGCTGGTCCTTGTTGGTGCCGTAGAGGTCGATGAAGTTCCAGGTATAGATGTTGTCCGCCGCGTCGCTGAGCAGCTTGGTCTGCGAGACCAGGGCGGTGGACCCGAATCCGTCGGCCGGAACAGTGTCCTTCACGATGGTGGGGGCCAGCTTGGTCTTGGCGAAGTTGGTGGCGGCGTCCTTGGACAACATGATGCGGAGCAGTTCCTTGCCGCCGGGCACGTTCTTGCCTTGGGAAGGAACCACGTATGGCTCGCCAGCCGCGCTGTGCAGGGAGGTGTAAGGCAGCTTGGGACTGGTAGTCACGGAAGGGACGGGAGCTCCGGTCATCTGGAAGCCGGACTTCGTCTGGTCTTTCATCTCGTTTTCGATCCACGAGCCGGACGGGTAGAAAACCGCCTCTTGTGCGTTGCTCCACTGGGCCTGCGCTGCCGTGAACTGCGTACCCGAGCCACCCGGCTTGATATGACCTGCCTTGACGATCTTGTCCAAAGCCGTGAAGACGCTCTGGATTGCCGGGTGGGACCAGGAATCCGCTTTGAGGTTCTCGAGCCCTAGCCGGACGTCCTGCCCGCCTTCCTTGATCGCGGAGGCGATGGCCATCTCTTGATAATACGTGGCAGCTTCCTTGCCCCACACGAAAAGATACAAGCCTTTTGCCTTGGCCTGCTCGCCGAGCGCGTACATCTCGTCCCACGTCTTGGGCACGGACCATCCGTTCGCCTTGAGAAGTGAGTCGGAATACCACATCGCATACACGGTGAGGACGTAGTTCAAGGCAGCCAGCTTGCCGTCGAAAGTTCCCGGGGCCAGCACGCCGCCATACAAGGTGTCCTTGATGACCTTGCCTTCGAGGTTCTTGGCGTTGACGACGCTTGTGAGGTCTTCAAGCTGGGACAGGATTGTGCTGAAACCAATCGCCTTGGCGCCCGAGTTGTCGATCAGGTCCGGCGGGTTGCCGCCGACGAACCGCGGCTGCAGTTCCTGGGCGATATCCGTGGACGGGGAAATCTTGGCCGTCGAGCCGGAATGGGCGCTTTCGAAGCCCTTGCCGGCGAACTCGACGTAGTCGATTCCGTAGCCGCCCTTGAAGATCACCGCATCCACCGTGGACTTGTCCGCCATGCCGAAGGGGTTCGTGTCAGAGACCGTTCCCGTGGGCCCGGTGGTGGTTCCGCCGCCACCGCCCGCGCATGAGGACATCGATCCTGCGATGGGAACAAGAACCGCTGCGGCGAGCGCGCCGCGGAGGAAACCACGGCGTGCGAAGGAATGCTGCTGAATGTTCATCCTAAAACCCTCCAGAGACTCGTAGTGCCGACGCTGACGGCGCCTCTGCCGGCAATCAATCGGTCCGGGCACCGTCGCTACGACGCACCCTTCGTGTGACATACTTCACTACGAATGATTGAAATGCAATATTTCAGGCCAGTTTCAATCAACTTTTGTCAAAACGTGACCTGCCAACGAGGCACTACCAGAGGGGTGTTTCCAGGCTCCTAGCCCCGTAAATTCAAGGCTTCCGCGCACTTCGTGACGGCTTCGCGCGCCCACTGCCGCTGTTGTTCGGTGCCCACCCGTTCCGCCCACTGCTCAGCCAGCTGGAACTCCACCAAAGCCTCGGTGCGGCGACCGTCGTCGTACATCGCCCACCCAAGGTTGTTGTGCAGCGAAACCATCCACCGCTTGGTGCGCGGATCGTCGACGGCGGACGCGTACTCAAGCGCGCTGCGGGCCCACGATTCCTGGTGGCCGGAGTCCGAAATCGCGAGCATGTGGAGGGCGTCGACGGCGAGGAAAGCCTCGCCGAGCAGGTCCCCCAACTCGGCTGCCTGCTCGAAAAGCGGTACTGCCATGGCCGGGTGGCCCGCGGAATTGAGCAGGCGTCCCCGCTCAATGAGGATGCGCACCGCAACGGTTGGCTCCTCTTCGGCGTCGATACTGTCCAGGAGCGCGTCCGCTTCCTCGAAACGCCCCTGCAAGCCGATCGCCCGGCCAAGCTGGGTGGCAAGCTCCGCCCGTTCGAAGGAGTCGTAGGCCGGGTCCATCAAAGCGTGCCGGAAACGAGCTTCGGACAGCGCGGGATCTTCAAAGGCCCACAGCTCATCAAGGGTTTGTTGTTCCAGCATCTGGCTCCTCCTGATTGCTTCGAGGCGTTGGAAGGTGTCTGTGCACTCACAATCTAGCCGAAGCGGCAGACAGGCTCAGCGTTTCATTCCCGGGCGAGGCGTGACCAGCCCAATTGTTCCTGCTGTTTCCGCGTCAATGACGACACCACCAGGTCATAGGAGTCCTCCACCATGTCCCGGACCATCGCATCCGGCAAGCCCCCATCAAGGCGAACGCCGTTCCAATGCGTCTTGTTCATGTGCCACGCCCCGGTAATCTCCGGATGCGCCGAACGCAACTGGACAGCCAAAACGGGATCGCACTTGAGGCTTACGTACCAGTTGGCCGGATCCATGGCCGACGCGGCGAACATCTTCCCGCCCGATGCGCCGCTTGGCCGCACCTTGAACACCGATGTCTCGGGGCCGAAAGGGAAGTCTTCGTAGGTTCCCGGGAAACTCAGGCAAATATCGCGAAGCGTCGAAGCGTCCATGTAGCGAGACTAGCGCCAAAGCCTCACCGCGGGAGGCTGCTAGATCCCGATCCGCCAGCCGACCTGCGCCGGGCAAGCGTTCATCACGACGTCGAGGCCCGCAGCTTTGGCGCGGGCCGCCGCCTCTTCGTCGATCACGCCGAGTTGCAGCCACACGGCTTTCGCGCCGACGGCGATCGCTTCGTCCACTACCGCGCCTACGCGCGCGGAATTCACGAAGCAATCGACGACGTCGATGGGCTGCTTCTCGAACGGCACGTCCGCGAGGAATTTGTAGCCGGTTTCGCCGTGCACGTCTTCGCCGCGCGGATTGATGGGGATGATGTCCATGCCCATCTTGTCGCGGATGTAGAGGGATACCTCGTACGCGGAGCGCCACTCGTTCGTGCTGAGGCCCACAATGGCCCAACGGCCCTTGGTTCGCATCAGCCGGTCAATGACTGCGGGATCGTTGACATGTGTCATACCCCCAGCCTACTCCCGTGGATTTACGGGATTTTCGGGGCCATTTCGGGGGCCGCGGGCGCGCTTGCGGGGATGCGCTTGCGGGGGCGGCCGCGCAAGCCGGGCCTCAGCGCGCCAGTCCGAGGATCCACCGCAGCGTGCTTCCCTGCGATCCCGCTGCCGCGCTGTTCCGGCTCCCTTGGCTGTCCTGGAGCACCTGTGGGATGACGGCCTTGGGGTCCTTCCCAACCACCTTAGGCAGTGTATCCGTGACCGCCTTGAGCGCTCCTTGGGAATCCGAATTCAGGTCGGTGCCTGCCACTTTCGGCAGGTCCGGCAGCTGCTTTGTATCCTGCTGCGCGTCGCCGGCGGTGTCCGTGCCGCCCTGTGACTGGTTCCCCACGTCTTCGGTTTTCGGCGATGGCGCCTTTTCCGGAACGGCCGGGGCTGAAGGCGCGGGAGCGACGACGGGTACGGTCGGGAGCGGGGTCGCCGGAACGGTGGTGACGTTCGCGGCATCGTTGACCGGCGCGGAAGGAACCGACGACGGCGGCGCGGAAGTCGGGGCGGGATCCCAACCGGAGATGAGGGATTGCATGAACTCCGGAGCTCCCTTGCTGAAGCCGCCGCTCGCTGCCGCCACTCCCCCGACGCCGAGGCCCATGGCTGCCAGGACAGCGGCACCGATGACCACCGGGCGGCGCTTACGCGAGCGGCGCCGCTTGGCGAGTTCGTCGTCGGGAAGTGCTTCCAGCAGAGCGGGTCGGCAGCCGGTGCCGGCCCCGTCGATGAGGGCGGCGAGCGCACCGGCAGGAACGGGAGCCGCCACGGCGGCAAAAGATCCAAGCCCCCTCAAGGACCCGGCGACCTCGGGCACGTCGGTGAGACCGGCGTCGAGCATCAGTTCGAGGACGATCGCATCGCGGTCGACGTCGTTCAATTCCCAGCGCGTCATGAGGCCACGTATTCCTTTACTACCGAGTGCTCGCGAAGCGCATTCAACGCCCGGCGCTGCAACTGCTTGACCGCGCCTTGGCTTTTCCCCATGACGTCGGCGACCTGCTCCACGGTCAGGCCGGCAACGATTCGGAGCGACAGCACTTCGCGCTGGTCCTCCCCCAGGAGATCCAGCAGGGCCAGGACTTCGCCGGGTGCCACGCGGCCCATCGCTTCGGCTTCGGCGGAATTCGACTGGCGCGTGTCCCGCTCGGCTTCAAACTCATGGTGCTCCGGCGTCCTGCTTTGCCGGCGGTGATCGTCCACCATCCGGGCGTGGGCAACCGAAAATACGAACGTCCGCAGTCCGCTGACGCCGCCGGTGATGGTTTCGACGCGGGGCAGGACGGCGAGGAAGACGTCTTGCGTCACGGCTTCCGGATCCGAGACGCCCTTGGTTCTCAAATAACCGAGGACTTGTCCGGCCAGGGCCTGGTAGACAGCGCTGAACAGCCCGGATTGGTCGCCCTTCAAGGCAAGCAAGGTTGAATCGGTCAAGACGTCGGTCACGGGAACGTGGCTTTCGGTGGGGAACACATATCCGGGATCATGCAAGATCCGTGTTGCCTCCGAAAGGCCGTACGACCGGGCAACGCCCTTTAGCCTAGCCGTTGCTCCGACGAAGCCCAAGGACAGGCCATTCGTTCCGGAGCATCGCTCGTCCCGGACTTTGTACATCCACGAAACCCTTCAGACGTGAGAAGCCGAGCTGAAACATGATGGGGGACAAATTTCAGCTCGGCTTTCAAAGGGGTAATCGCCGGGGCACGCGAAAGGGTTACGCGATTTTCAAAAAACTTTTGGACCCTTCCTACCCAATCGAGTTTGTGTACACCTCGCACCCCTTAAAAAGCGTCTTAAGGGGTGCGAGGTGTACACAAACTCCCGGAGGAGGAGGGGGACTGGGCCTAGTCCTCGATGAGGTCGTGCACCACGATGGTCTGGTCGCGGTCCGGGCCGACGCCGATCGCGGAGAAGCGGGTGCCGGAGAGCTTCTCAAGGGCCAGCACGTAGTTGCGGGCGTTCTCCGGGAGGTCTCCCATCGACTTGGCGCCGCTGATGTCCTCGGTCCAGCCGTCGAAGTACTCGAAGATCGGTACCGCGTGGTGGAACTCGGTCTGCGTCATGGGCATTTCGTCGTGGCGGACGCCGTCGACGTCGTAAGCGACGCACACCGGGATCTGCTCAATACCCGTGAGCACATCCAGCTTGGTCACGAAGTAGTCCGTGAATCCGTTGACGCGCGACGCATGGCGCGCCAGCACGGCGTCGTACCAACCGCAGCGGCGCGGACGGCCGGTGTTCACGCCGAACTCACCGCCGGTCTTCTGCAAGTACACGCCCATCTCGTCGAAGAGTTCCGTGGGGAACGGACCGGCGCCAACACGGGTGGTGTAGGCCTTGATGATGCCGATGGACCTTGAGATACGGGTGGGGCCGATGCCCGAACCGACCGACGCGCCGCCTGCCGTGGGGTTGGAAGACGTGACGAACGGGTAGGTGCCGTGGTCGACGTCGAGGAACGTGGCCTGGCCGCCTTCCATGAGGACAACCTTGCCCTCGTCCAGTGCGTTGTTGAGGACCAGTGTGCTGTCGATGACGAGCGGACGCAGGCGCTCCGCGAAGGACAGGAAGTACTCCACGATCTCGTCCACCACAACATTGCGGCGGTTGTAGACCTTCACCAGGAGCTCGTTCTTCTGGCGCAGGGAACCTTCAACCTTCTGGCGAAGGATCGATTCGTCGAAGACGTCCTGGACGCGGATGCCCAAACGGGCCACCTTGTCCATGTAGGCCGGACCGATGCCGCGTCCCGTGGTGCCGATCGCACGGCTGCCGAGGAAACGCTCGGTGACCTTGTCCAGGACCTGGTGGTACGGCGCCACAAGGTGCGCGTTTGCCGAGACACGCAAACGGGACGTGTCCGCGCCGCGGGCTTCCAGGCCGTCGATCTCCTGGAAAAGTGCTTCAAGGTTCACCACGCAGCCGTTGCCGATAATCGGAATTGCGTTGGGGCTCAGGATTCCGGCGGGAAGGAGCTTGAGCTCGTACTTCTCACCGCCAACGACGACGGTGTGCCCGGCGTTGTTGCCGCCGTTCGGCTTGACCACGTAGTCGACGCGGCCACCAAGCAGGTCGGTTGCTTTGCCTTTGCCTTCATCGCCCCACTGGGCTCCGACGATCACGATAGCTGGCATGGGATCCTCCCCCATTCTTTCGGGCCGGTCCTGACGGGATCGCCAGGACTCAACGCCGTACATGAGAACGCCCCGAAGCCATCGGCCCGGACCGGAGACTTTCGCAAAAGTTCACCGGCGGGATCAGCAAGAGTTCCGGGGCTCTTACCAGCCAAGTTTAGCCGATAGGGCCCGAAGTCCAGTTGTCACACCGCCAGCGCGCGGCTGAACACGCAAATCAAGGCACCCGGCCAGGCCGACCATCGCCATCCGCAGACCGTGATCGGAACGTGAACTCTTTCCAAACAGTGCGTCGCGAGCGCCTAATTCGGCTTTGGAGCCCAAAACCCGGGACTACATTCTTTGTGGATCTTTACCCCAACCAACACTAAAGCCGCCATGAAGTGGCCCGGCATTGTCCGTGTTTCTGAAGGGAATTTCATGAGAAAGCACACCAAACGACTGCTCTCGACGGCCGGCGTCGGAAGCCTTGCCATATCCACGATCGCCGCAGGGATGATCGGCTTCGGCATGGCTCCGGCTTCGGCCAACGACGACCACGGCGGGACCACGACGCCCATCAAGCACGTCGTGGTGATTTTCGGCGAGAATGTCTCCTTCGACCACTACTTCGCTACTTACCCGCAGGCCGCCAACACCGCTGGCGAGACGCAGCAAGGCACCGGTATTGCTGCCCCGGCGTTCACGGCGGCCAAGAACACCCCGAAGAACATCGCCACCCTGGCACACGACAACCTTCTCGCGCCGAACAACCCCAACTCCGTCCAGCCCGGGCGCCTCAGCCCGTCCCAGGCCATCACGTGCGACCAGGATCACGAATACACCGCTGAGCAAAAGGCCTACAACGGCGGCCTGATGGACAAGTTCGTGCAAAACACCAGCATGGACGCCTGCACCGGCGGCCAGTTCGGCCGCCCCGGGCTCACCATGGACTACTACGACGGCAACACTGTCACCGGAATCTGGAACTACGCCCAGAACTTCGCCATGAGCGACTCCCACTTCAGCACCACCTTCGGCCCGTCCAGCCCCGGCGCGCTCAACCTCGTGTCCGGCCAGACCCACGGCGTCACGGAGTTCACCGCCGCCGGACAGCCGGTCAAGCCCGCGGCCAGCGACTACACCGTCAAGGTCCCCGACGCCAACGGCGTGGGCACGATGACCGAGGACCCGGATCCGGTCTACGACGATTGCTCCAACAAGAGCCACGCGAGCAAGAACAACCTGGCCGCCATGCAGGGCAAGAACATCGGCGACCTGCTCAACGACAAGGGAGTCAGCTGGGGCTGGTTCCAGGGCGGCTTTGCCCCCACGACGGCGGCCACGACCACTACTCCGGCGGCTTGCATGAACACGCACACCAACATCGCGGGCGCCACAGTAACGGACTACAGCCCGCACCACGAGCCGTTCCAGTACTACAAGTCGACGGCCAACCCGCACCACCTCGCCCCCGCCAGCGTGGACGAGATCGGGCATGACGGCCAGGCGAACCACCAGTACGACACCGCTGACTTCGCGAAGGTGGTCAACTCGGACAACATGCCGGCCGTCTCCTTCCTGAAGGCCGGAAGCTACCAGGACGGCCACGCAGGCTACTCCGACCCGTTGGATGAGCAGAAGTTCATCACGCAGCAGGTCAACGCCATCCAGAACTCGAAGAACTGGGAAAGCACCGCCGTCATCCTCGCTTACGACGACTCCGATGGTTGGTACGACCACGTCGCGGCCGGCGTGAAGAACTCCTCGAACACGAGCGACGACGCCGCGTGGTGCCTCAGCGCGTACAACCAGGGCGTCCCCATGGCCGAGGGCTACGCGGACCGCTGTGGCCCTGGCCCGCGCCAGCCGCTCGTGGTGATCTCGCCCTTCGCGAAGAAGAACTACGTGGACCACACGCAAACCACGCAATCGTCGATCCTCCGCTTCATCGAGGACAACTGGCACACCGGCCAGATCGGGGCCGGGTCGGCGGACGCGACGGCCGGTCCCCTCAATGCGATGTTCAACTTCGGGAACCAGCGGGACATCAAGCTCATCCTGAATGAGTCGAACGGCACCGTGGTTTCCCGCGGCAAGGGAGACGACGAGCAGTAACAAAACGGCAAATACAGAGGCACCGCCCCACACTCACGGGGCGGTGCCTCTCGCGTTTAACCGCCTGGTGGCCGCCCGGATCCCTCAGGTCACACCGGAAGCCCGCTTCCGCCGTCGGGAGCCCCGCCAGATTTGACCAGATCCACCAGCACGCCATCGCCCGTTCCGGTACTGTTAACCAGCCCCCAACAGCACCCCATCCGATCGGTCGCGCGCGTTCGCTCCCGGCAGGTGACGTGCGCCCGCGATACGTAGGAGACCCAAGCGCAGATGCAAGACCTGGCGACGGAATCACCCGAACAGAAACTCTGGAACCGACGGTTCGAACCCCACATCGCCGAGGTCACCGCACTTTGCGACTCCCTCAAGGAAATGAAGCCGGGCAGCGAAGTCCTGTACGTGGATCCCGCCCACAACGTCGATGAATGCCGCATCATCAGCCTGTTTTCCAACAGCCGCACCACTTCGGGCTCCGGCTTCATCGCCCCCGGCGACGCGGAAGCCAGCACCCGCATGCTCGGCATGCAGTGGCAGCTCGGCCTCCGCCCGGAACTCGTCATCCCGTGGAACGTCTACCCGTGGATTGAGCCGAATGGCGAACCGGGCAAGCTGACCCCGGCCAACATCACCGAAGGCCTCAAGCCGCTCCTGCGCCTGCTCGCGATTGCACCGCGGACTTCCGCGCTGGTGGCCCATGGCAACGAGGCGCACCGGCTCGCGGACCAATTGATGAAGGCCGCTCCGCAGAGCATCCACCGCCGCGGCTTCAAGACCTTCAAGGTGCGGTCCCTCGGCGGACGCTCCTTCGCCGGCTCGCCCGCGCGCCAGCAGGAATACCTGGACGCGATCCACGCGGCTTACGCTGAGGCCATGGCGCGCACGGGCGTCGCCAAAGCCTGACCCCGCACTCGAGTTTGTGTACAGCTAGCACCCATTAAAAGCCGTTTTAAGGGGTATCAGCTGTACACAAACTCCCGGGGATTAACGCACGACGGCGGCCGCCCACTTTGGTGGGCAACCGCCGTCGTGCGTTGCTTTTCCTTGCCCGGCAGACTCAGCCCTCGATCGCTGCCTTCGCCGCGGGGTCGGAGTCGTTCAGGAACTTCTCGATCCGCTCCGGCTCGTCGGACTCGCCGATCGCCGCCGACGCCCGGCCGAGCGCGTAAAGCGCCCGCAGGAAGCCCCGGTTGGGTTCGTGTTCCCACGGGATGGGCCCGACGCCGCGCCAACCGTTGCGTCGCAGGGCGTCCAGGCCGCGGTGGTAACCCACGCGGGAATACGCGTACGAATCGATGGTCCGCCCCTCGGCCCAGGCTTCCTCGGCAAGGATCGCCCAGAGCAGCGAGGACGTGGGGTGCTTGGCCACGAGGTCCATGGCTTCCTGCCCCAAGGCGAGGTGCTGGTAGACCTCGGTCTCGGCGGGCAGGAGCGTGGGCTCCGGGCCGATCAGGCTTTTGCGGAACTCGTCGGACATTAGAACGTCTTGCCGACTGAGCCGAGCTGCTTTGCGGCCTCGACGATGCGGGCAGCCATGCCGGCTTCGGCGGAGGCGCCCCAGACGCGGGGGTCGTAGGTCTTCTTGTTGCCCATTTCGCCGTCGACCTTCAGCACGCCGTCGTAGTTGGAGAACATGTGGCCGGCAACCGGGCGGGTGAAGGCGTACTGGGTGTCGGTGTCGATGTTCATCTTGATGACACCGTAGGAAACGGCATCGGCGATTTCCTGCTCGGTGGAGCCGGAGCCGCCGTGGAAGACGAGGTCGAACGGTGAGTCCTTGCCGATCTTGGCGCCGACTTCGGCCTGGATCTGCTTGAGCAGTTCCGGACGCAGCTTGACGTTGCCCGGCTTGTAGACTCCGTGGACGTTGCCGAAGGTCAGGGCGGTCAGGTAGCGGCCGTTCTCGCCGGCACCGAGGGCTTCAATGGTGGCGAGGGCGTCTTCGGTGGTGGTGTAGAGCTTCTCGTTGATCTCGTTCTCGACGCCGTCTTCCTCGCCGCCGACCGTGCCGATCTCAACCTCGAGGATGATCTTCGCAGCAGCTGCGCGCTCAAGGAGTTCGCGTCCGATGCGCAGGTTGTCGGTCAGGGTCTCGTGCGAGCCGTCCCACATGTGCGAGTTGAAGATGGGGTCCTTGCCGGCCTTGACGGCTTCCTCGGACGCGGCCAGCAGCGGGAGGACGAAGCTGTCCAGCTTGTCCTGCGGGCAGTGGTCCGTGTGCAGGGCGATGTTCACGTTGTAGTTCTTGGCGACTTCGCGGGCGAATGCGGCGAAGCCGAGGGAACCGGCAACCATGTCCTTCACGGAAGCGCCGGACCAGTAGGCCGCGCCACCGGTGGAAACCTGGATGATGCCGTCCGACTCTGCCTCCGCAAAACCGCGGATCGCGGCGTTCAGGGTCTGCGACGAGGTGACGTTGACTGCCGGGAACGCGTATCCGCCGGCCTTCGCGCGGTCGATCATCTCGGCGTAAATCTCTGGGGTTGCGATGGGCATGCTGACTCCTATGCTGATTTTCGTCTGGGGGCTTTCCGACCCAGGAGTAGACCAATACGGCTAAGCACCATCCTAGCCACTGGGGAATCCGGCACCGTGCTTTCGCTCACAAAGGCTAGTAACACTTGCGCTCCCTCGCGAAATCAAGGGTTTTGGGGCCGCTCGAAAGGCTGGGATTGCCCGGTCGAAAGGCTAGGACGGCCCCCGCACCACGCTAGGAAACCGCTTGGCCGAAGTTGTGGCGCCGGATCCACGCGTGCATCGCGATGGCCGCGGCCGACGCCGCATTCATGGAACGTGTGGAGCCGTACTGCTCGATCGACAACGTGGCGAGGGCGGCGTCGTGCACCTCGGCAGTCAGCCCCGGGCCTTCCTGCCCGAACACGAGCACGCAGTTGCGCGGAAGGTCGTAGGTTTCCAACGGCACGGAATCCGGGAAGATGTCGATCCCGATAATGGCGAGCCCCTCCCCTTTCGCCCACGCGACGAAGTCTTCCACGGTGGGATGGTGGCGGACGTGCTGGTAGCGGTCGGTGACCATGGCGCCGCGACGGTTCCACCGCCGTCGTCCGATGATGTGCACTTCCTTGGCGAGGAATGCGTTGGCGGTGCGCACCACGGTGCCGATATTGAGGTCGTGCTGCCAGTTCTCAATCGCGATGTGGAAATCATGCCGGTGCGCGTCGAGGTCCGCGACGATCGCCTCATGCTTCCAGTAGCGGTACTTGTCCACCACGTTGCGCCGGTCGCCGTCGCGGAGCAGGTCCGGGTCCCAATGCGCGCCTTCCGGCAACTCGCCTTCCCAGGGCCCGACGCCGACCTCCGCTTTCGCTTCCGGCTCACCGTTGGTGGGCTGGCCGTCAGTGGGAGGAATGGTGGGCACGTCGGTGGGGGCGGGATTCTCGGGCCGGTCAGTCACCCCTCAACAGTAGCCGGGACCCGCCGCCCACGACGCCGGAACCTCCTCGCCGTAACGCACGCCACTCAAGTGTCTCGGGGTCCGAAAGATGAAAGACTTGGGAGCAGTAGCAGACAACCGTGGAGGAAAGCATGGCGAAGGCAACCGAGGTCCCGAACAGCGAACCCGTTTACCGCAACGGGCGCGAAATCGAATGCTGGCTCACGGACATGGACGGCGTCCTGGTCCACGAGAACCAAGCGGTTCCCGGAGCGGCCGAATTGCTCCAGCGCTGGGTGGACACCTCCAAGCGGTTCCTCGTACTCACCAACAACTCCATCTTCACTCCCCGCGACCTCGCGGCCCGGCTTCGTTCGTCCGGCTTGGAGGTCCCCGAGGAAAACATCTGGACCTCGGCCCTCGCCACGGCGCAGTTCCTCAAGGACCAGGTGGAGGGTTCCGGTTCCGGCAACCGGGCCTACACCATCGGCGAAGCAGGACTCACGACGGCGCTTCATGAGGCCGGCTTCATCCTCACCGACCAAAACCCGGACTTCGTGGTGCTTGGCGAGACCCGCACGTACTCTTTCGAAGCGATCACCACGGCCATTCGCCTGATCCTTGCCGGTGCCCGCTTCATCGCCACCAACCCGGATGCCACGGGTCCGTCCAAGGACGGCCCCCTGCCCGCAACCGGCGCCATCGCGGCGCTGATCACCAAGGCGACCGATCGTGAACCGTACGTCGTGGGCAAGCCGAACCCCATGATGTTCCGCTCCGCGATGAACCGGATCGACGCCCACTCCGAGACCACGGCCATGATCGGTGACCGCATGGACACCGACGTCGTCGCGGGCATGGAAGCCGGACTCCACACCGTCCTGGTGCTCACCGGCATCACGCAGCGCGAGGAAATCGCGTCCTTCCCGTTCAGGCCCAACCAGGTCCTGAACTCCGTGGCGGACCTCAAGAACCAAATCTAGGCAGAACGGAGCCGTGCCCATGGCTGTGCTGAACCTGCGTCCGCTCATCGGCGGCCGGATCCTCAGGGGCAGCCAGCCGTTCGGCATGGACGCAACCGCGACTTCCGTGTTCCTTGATCACCACGGCATCCAGGCCGTGGTGGACCTGCGGAGCGGGTACGAACGTGCCATTTCGCCGTGGCACTTGGAAAACCACGAGGTGGACCTGGTCGAGAACCCGCTCGATCCGCGCCTTGCTTCAGCCGGACTGGATGCCATCCACACGGCCGAAGACCTCGCGGAGCTGTATTTGGGCTGGGTCCGGGCACGGCCGGACTGGGTGGCCGATTCGCTCAGGCCCGTAACCCAAGGCAAGCGGACGCTCATCCACTGTTCGCTCGGCAAGGACCGGACCGGCGTCGTCTCCGCCGTCGCGCTTCTCGCGAGCGATACGGCCCACCGGGACATCGTGGCGGACTACGCGGCCAGCACTGAAGCGCTTCCCGCGATGTTGCAGACCATGGCAGCGGCGTGGCGGCTCGCCATTCCGGAGGTTCCCGAAGATGCCTTCAGCCCTTCGCTCATGCTGCTGCAATCTCCCGGGGCCGCCATGGAGTACTTCCTTGAGGGATTCACGCGGGAGTTCGGGAGTGCAACGGGCTTCTTGCGCGATGCCGGCCTGAGCGCGGCCGAGCTGGATTCGTTGCGGGGCGTTTAGTAGAAAACCACCCTTGAGCCCGCGCGCGGCAGAGGGAAGAGTTCGTTCTCCAGCTCCTCGATGATCGGGTTGTAGACGAACGGGTTCCATTGCGGGCTCGCGTGGGTTGGCCTGGCACCGTCCGTGCGGTATCCCGTGGATGCGATATTGAGGGGGAACGTCCGGGCCCAACCCGCCCTCGCCGTCTCGTAGTTCACGGTGTCGTCTCGCGGATTGCCGATGAACGCAATCTTCGTGTCGCCAAGCATGTCCGTGAACCGGGTGCCGTCAAAGTGGTAAATGTAGTCAGATTCGCTCTGGATCAGGACGCTCGAAGGCGCGATCGGCGATATCTGTTCAAGGGTCTGGTCCCAGACCTGTCCCCAGGTGCGTTCGTGCTTGTTCACCACACGCTCGCCAAGTTCGTATCCGCCACGGAGGACGGTGGGGACCTGGAACCCGCTCTCGTACAGGAACACCACGCCGTCGAACCAGCTTTGGTCCAGGATGTCGTACTTACTGAACGGCGAGGAATCCAGGAGGATCATCTTGACCCCTATGCCGTTTCGCTCGCGCAGGCGGGAGGCTACTTCGGTGGCTAACATTCCGCCGAAACTGTGGCCGTAGAAGTAGAGTTCGTTCAGTTTGCGCTCGTTGATGTGGGCGAGCACGGCGTCCACCACGTCCGAGACTTCCAGGCCCAGGTTGGAGTATCCGACGGCGGCAAGCTGGCCGCGTTGCCGCAGGGAACCGCGGATGGAATTAAGGATCCACACCGCTTCTTCCCAGCCGGTTTTAAATCCCGGGAAGAGGATCCAGCTCGCGTTCGGATAGGTGGAATCGGCGTAATCGTCGCCTACCGTGAGGATCTTGGTGATGCGGCGCTCTTCCTGGACTTGCCGGGTGAAGAGCATGTCCGCCGCTAGTGCCGAGGAAAAGCCGGCCCCGATCAGGAAGGAGCGCCGGGAAAAGCTCTTGAGGTCGGCGGCGTGCCTGAGGATCTGGGCGGGCGAGCCCGGGTCCTGAGAGCGCTGACGCTTGTGCGTGAATTTTCCTTCCTGAATGTTCACCAAGCCAGCTTAGGCGTTTCGAGTTACAGGCACCTGAGAGTTTGTGTACACCTCGCACCCTTTAAAACCCGCTTTAAAGGGTGTTAGGTGTACACAAACTCGGGAGTTAGTTGAGGCCGAGTTCGTCCTTGCCGAAGGCGAAGAGGTAGGGCACTCCGGTTTCGGCTTCGATCTTTTCCTTGGCACCGGTGTTCCGGTCCACGATGACCGCCACGGCAACCACGTTTCCGCCCGCCTTGCGGACACCTTCGACGGCGGTCAGTGCCGAGCCGCCGGTGGTGGACGTGTCCTCGAGGACCACGACGTTGCGGCCTTCCACCGAGGGACCTTCGACCTGGCGGCCCATGCCATACGACTTCTGGGCTTTGCGCACCACGAACGCGTCGACTGCCCGGCCGGCGTCGGAGGCTGCGTGCATCACGGCGGTCCCGACCGGGTCAGCACCCATGGTCAGCCCGCCCGCGCACTCGACGGCGATTCCGGCGTCGTCGATCATGGACAACATGACCTGGCCCACCAGCTTGGAAGCTTCGTGGTGCAGGGTGATGCGCCGCAAGTCGATGTAGTAGTCCGCTTCGGCACCGCTGGACAGAATCACCTTGCCGCGGACCACGGCCAGTTCTTTGATCAGTTCAAGGAGGCGGGCACGGGCAGGGGCGGCGTCAACAGCGGAAGTCATGGTCTCCATTCTACGTAACCGGCGAAATATCCATGCCGCGGACGGTGTTCTCGCAGACATGACAACTATCGGAATCATTGGTGCAGGACACATTGGCAGCCAGATCGCCCGCAAGGCGGTTGAACTCGGCTATGACGTGGTGATCGGAAACTCCCGCGGGCCGGAGACCCTTTCGGACCTCGTGAACGAGCTTGGTCCCCATGCCCGTGCAGCAACCGCGGCCGAGGCAGCCGCCGCTGGCGATTTCGCCGTCGTCACCGTGCCCTTCCGGGCGTACCGGAACCTTCCGGTGGAAGCGCTGGCGGGGAAGGTAGTGATCGACACCAACAACTACTACTGGGAGCGGGACGGGCACTTCCCGGAGTTGGACAATGGCGAAGCCACCACGTCCGGCCTCGTGCAAAAGCACCTCGAAGGCGCCAAGGTGGCCAAGGGCTTCAACCACATCAACTTCGCCGACATCACGACGAGCGGGACCCCCGCGGGTACGGCGGACCGCCGCGCCTTGGCCACGTCGAGCGACTTTCCCGAAGCTGTGGAGTTGGTCACCCGGCTTTATGACGAGTTCGGCTTCGACGCCGTCAACATCGGCCCCCTCGACGAGAGCTGGCGCGTGGAGCGTGACCGTCCCGCCTACGGCGTCCGGCAGAACGCCGCTGAACTCAAGGAAAACCTCGGGCGCGCACCGCGCACCATCTGACTGACCAAACCGAAGATGCAGCCACCCGCCTTGTGGGCGGGTGGCTGCATCTTTCGGAAGTGCCCGACGGCGGCGGTCGCCTACGCGGGAACGCGAAGTCGCGCCGGTCTTAGGCAGGCGCGGTGACAGCGAAGCCGGCGAGAGCTGCGGCGTTGCGCAAGTAGGCGAGGTTGGACGCGGTCCGTTCCTCCAACGGGACCTCGGTGGAGAAGTCTTCCGCCGTCACCCACGAGTCGTAGCCGACGTCGGCCAGCGCCCGGAAGTACGCGAGGACGCTTCCTTGTCCTTCCGTCAAGGGCGCCCATTCGTTGGCCCACACGGCCGCACCGGATTCGTCCCTCGACTCCGTGCGCACCCAGCGGGTGTTTTTCACGTGGACATGTGCCAAGTACGGGCCAAGCAGCTGAAGGGCGGGCAGCGGCGATTCCCAACCTTCGATGAGCAGGTTGCCAAGGTCGTGGATGACGCCGACGTGCTGCGGGTCGAGTCCTTCGAGCAATCGGCGGGCAGACGAAGCCGAGGCGGTTACTGTTCCGTGGTGGAGTTCCACGAGGGCTTTCACGCCGTGGTGTGCCGCCCGGCCGGCGACCCACTCGTAGTGCTCACGCGTTGCTTTGAAGAGCTCGGGGTAGGACAAGCCGCTCGGTTCGCCGCCACCCATGGTGGAGTTCCCGAGCGGCAGCACGTTGACCCGCACTTGTTTGGCACCCAAGGCAGCGGTCGCGGCGAGGACGCGTTCGACGTCGTCGTGGTTGTCACAGCGCGCGTACCCGCCAAGGCCCGAAAACCCGAGCCCTGACTCTGCCGTGATCCTGGCGATTTCCGGGATCGATTGCTCCAAACCGGTCATGGGCCACGTGGCGCGGTTTCCCGCCCAGAAGCCGGGTTCCGCTGTTTCCGCTTGGTCGGTGACGCGCCATTCGATGCCGTCCCATCCTTGGGCGGCGAGCTTCGTGGCCGCCTCCTCGGGAGACCAGTCGGGCGTGGAGGCGGTAAAGACGGAAAACTTCATGGATTTCACACGCTTTCTTTTGCCGGGTTGCCCGTGGTGACGGGGCTTCCTGTCCTGACTTCGAGATCGTTGTACTTGCCCGCAATGACGTCGTCGAACAACACGGGTTGGCGCAAGGTGGCCGAGGCGTAGACCGCGCGGACCGTGGCGAGGGCGTTGACGGCGTCGCTGACCGTGACCCGGGCCTGCCGCCCTTCGGCGATGGCACCGAGGATGTCCCGGTATTGGCGGACATGGCCGGCCGGGTAGACGGTGGGGTCCTTGGCTTCGTAGTTCTCCGCAGGGTACTTGGCGAGTTCCTCTTCGGCTTGGTTTCCGCCGCCTTGAAGTCCCATGGCGGATTCTTCGCTGCTGGCGTCGGCGGCGTGGAAGTACTGGAGGAGGTCGTTGTCGATGACGGCCGAGCCCTTCGAACCCATCAACTGGAGGCGGACGGTCAGGCCGGGGTAGGCGGCGGTGGTGGCGTGGAGCACGGCGAGTCCGCCGTTTTCGAACGTCACCGTGGCAACGGCCGTGTCCTCCACTTCGATCCGTTCGTGTGCCAGGAGGGCGGTGTGGGCCGTGATTTCGACGGGACGTCCCATGAACCACAAGAGCAGGTCCACTGTGTGGACGCCTTGGTTCATCAGGGCGCCGCCGCCGTCCATTGCCCAGGTTCCGCGCCAGTCCCCGGAGTCGTAGTAGCCCTGGCTGCGCCACCACGCCACGGAGGCGATGGCCGAGCTGACCCTGCCGAAACGGCCCTTGGCCACGGCGTCCGCGACCGCCACGCTGGACTGGTCGAAGCGGTGCTGGCTGATCACGGAAGCAACCACGCCGTTCCTCGCCGCTTCGTTCGCGGCTGCCTCGATTTCCTGGGCGCGGCTCAAGTCCACGTCGAGCGGTTTTTCGATGATGACGTGCTTGCCGGCCGAAAGGACTTCGAGGGCGTGCTGGATGTGCAATCCGCTGGGCGTGGCGAGCGCGACGAGGTCGATTTCCTGGGCGGCGAACGCTTCGGGAATGGTCACGTAGATGGCTGGGCGCCGCCGCCCGGTTTCGGCGATGAACGCCGCGAGCTTTTCAGCGGCTTCCGGCACGGCGTCGACGAGGGCGACGATGCTGGCCTCCGGGAATTCCTGGAGCGCTGCCGCGTGGGTGCGGCCGATGACTCCGCAACCGGTGATGGCTACTCGAATGTTGTTCATACTGTCCGTACTCCTGCTTCGTCGAGGACTTTGGCGAATGCGCGCGCGGCGATGCCGAACGCCGTCGGGCCGGAAAAGCCGCCCAGGCCATGGGCGCCGGCCAGGTGCGGTTCCAAACTGGCGAATCCTGTGTATCCGTCGGCCTTGAGTGCTTCCACGGTCCGTAGGACGTCGCCGTCCCCTTCTCCGGCGGGCATGACGTGGCCGTTGGAGAACAGCGCATCCTTGACCTGCAGGTATTCAAGGTGCGGGCGGAGCATTTTGTAGCCCTCTTCGAAGGGCTTGACGCCCACCTGGACGAAGTTCGCGGCGTCCCAAGCGACCTTCAGCGCCGGGGAGCCAACGGATTCGATGATGTCCAGGACGCGCTCGGGAACGTCGCCGAAGATGTCCTTCTCGTTTTCGTGCAGGAGGACGACGCCGGACTCCTCGGCGACCGCGGCAAGGGCACGCATGCGCTCTATGACGGCGTCGCGGATGCTCTCCACGGAGACGTCCGCCCCGTAATAGAAGGAGAAGATCCGGATGTAGCGGGATCCGAGGACTTTCGCGGCGTTGACGGCCCGGCGGAGGCGGCCCACCTCGTGGTCCACCGGGAGGGACACGTCCACTTTCCCGATCGGCGAAGCGATCGCGGACACCTTCATGCCTGCGGCGTCCAGCAGACCCTTGAACTCGCTGAGCTGCGCCTCGTCCAGGTCCACGATGTTGACGCCCCATGCACTGCGGACTTCGATGTGCCGGGCGCCCAGCGCCTGCATCACGGCAATCTGGATCCGCGGGTCGTCGTCGATCTCGTCGCCGAAGCCCGAAAGCTCCCATTCAACGGCTGGGGTACTCATGTGCTATTTGACTCCTCCGGCGGTCAAGCCGCCCACTAGGTAACGCTGGAATATCAGGTACAAAATGACCACGGGCGCAGCACACACAAGGGATGCTGCCATCATCTGGCCGTAGAAGGGAATGGCCCCGCCTTCTTGCGATGCGCCGAAGATCTGGAGCGCGACGGCGGCCGTCTGGCTTTCGGGGCGGGTCATCACCGAGGCGAACAAGACGTCGTTCCAGCCGAGCAGGAACGCGAAGATACCGGATACGACCACGCCGGGCCAGCTCAGTGGGAGGATGATCCGCACCAGCACGCCCAGGTTGCTGGCGCCGTCGATCCTTGCGGCTTCCTCGAGTTCGCGGGGCAAACCGCGCAAGTAGGTGACCATGACCCAGGTGGAGAACGGCATCGCGAACGTCAGGTAGGTCACGAACAGGCCCCACTGCGTTCCGATCACTTGGATGCCAAGGTAGCTGGCGGCCGAGGAAAACAGGACGAAGACCGGAAGGACCATGAGCGTCCCGGGAACCGACTGCAGCGCCAACAAGCCTCGAAGGATGGTAAGCCGGCCTCGGAACTGGTAGCGGACCAGGACGTACGCCGTGGCGATCGACATCAACGCCGACACAATGGCGGTTGATCCTGCCACCAGGACACTGTTGGTGAGGCCCGTCGCCAATCCGACGCTGCTCCAGATCTTGCTGTAGTTCTCGAACGAGAATGTGGAGGGGAAGAACTCGCCCCGGGCCACCCCGATGTCCGAGTTGAGGGATGCCAGGAAGATGTAGGCCACCGGGATGAGCACAAGGGCACACAGCACGGTCAGGATGATGGCGAGCAAAGGTCCCGGCAAGAGCCGCGTGACTTCGTGCTGGCGGCGGGAGCCCGGGCGGATGCCTTCTTGCGGTGCGGTCCCGACGGCGGTAGTTGCGGTGCTCACTTCTTGCCTCCTGGGGTTTCGGCGTCGTCGAGCTTGACGGCCCGCAAGTAGATGAACAAGGGAATGGCGATCAGGATGAGCGAGATGAACGCCATGGCCGCGCTGAGTCCGAACCGGAAGCTCTGGAAGCTCGTGACGTAGGTGAGGGTCGGCAACAGTTCGACGTCGGACGGGGCCGGGACACCGAACAGCACGAAGGGCAGGGTGAAGTTGTTGATGTGGTGCAGCATCCCGATCAGGAACGCCAAGGACAGCGGGCCTTTGAGGTACGGGAAAACGACGTAGCGGAGCTTGTTCCACCACAAGGCACCGTCCAGCGCGGAGGCTTCATGCACTTCGTGGTCCACCGATTGCAGCCCGGACAACGCCAGCAGGTAGACGAACGGCCACGATGCCCAGATCTGGACCAGGATGAGGGTCCAATACGATTGCGGACCGTTGAGCCAAAGTCCGGCGTTGATGCCCACCGAGTGGAGCCCCGAATCGATCACGCTGCCGGGCTGGAACATCGTCCGCCACACCGTCGCCACCACGAACGACGGCAGGACGTAGGGGACCAGGAAGATCGAGCGGACCAGCGCACGGCCCTTGAAAGCGTTCTGGGTTGCGACCGCGGCGGCGATCCCGAGCGGGATGGTCACCACCATGGCGATCAGCGAATAGCTGACGCTCAGCCAGATCGCGTGGAGCAGGGGCGATCCGGTCAATGCCTCCACGAAGTTCTGCACTCCGATGAACGGTGCGCTGACCCACTGGCGAAGCGAGTACTGGTCCAGGTCCAGCGACGACATGTAGATGCCGAGCAGCATGGGCAGGACGATGATGATCACCATCAACAGTCCGCCTGGAATGAGCATCCACAACGGCCGGTTGCGTTCGCTCAGCCCCTTGCGGCGTGGCGGTGCGTCAGGAACCTGCGGCTCCGGTGTGGCGGAGTGGCTGGACTTGCGGCGCGTGGGCTTGCCCGCAGTCAGGGAATCGGTGGACATGTCCGTTCCTGCCTACTTCGACGCCCGGTCGAGAGATGCCTGGCCCTTGGACTGGGCGTCCTTGAGCCTTGTTGCCAGGGCGGAATCGTCCACGGAACCCTTGGCGAGATCGGGGATGGATTGGACGGTGACGTTCATGAGGGCCAGCTGGATATCGCCCCAGGCGCCGGTGAACGGGGTTGCCTTGGACTTGGCAGCGGTATCGGCAACCGGTTGGAGCGTCGGGTTCGCCAAGGACTTCAACGCGTCGGCATTGGCCGGCAAGTCGCCGAAGATCTTCTGGAAGTTCAATTGCTCATCCTTGGAAGTGATGAGGTTGATGTAGGCGAAGGCCAGGTCCTTTTGCTTCGAGTAGTCGGCAACAACCACGTTGTCACCGGACAGGATGCTGGCCGCGTTCGCTGCGTCGCCCTTGGGAGACGAATCGCCGGGGGCCGCCGTCGGCATGGTGGCGTAAGCGTACTTGCCGGCAACCGCGGACTTATCGAGGGTCGGGAGCGAGCTGGACGTTGTCATCATCAAGTAGCCGGCCTTGCCCGAGGCGAACGCAGCAACGGCGTTGCTGTTGCTCCAGCCGACCGACGCCGGGTCCACTACCTTGTCCTTGGTGAGCCAGCCGAAGTAGGTTTCGTAGGCCTTCTTGACGGTGGGATCGTCGAGCTTGAGCGTCTTGCCGTCCACGAGCGGGTTGCCGGCTTGGACGGACATTGCCCAGATGAACTTCCAGGGATCGTAGTTGTCCTTGTATCCGGTGGCGAGCCCGAAGGTGCCCGTCGCCGGGTTTGTCATCTTCTTGGCCTGGGCCTCGAGCTCATCCCACGTGGTGGCGGGCTTGTCGATGCCGGCCGCGGCGAGCAGGTCCTTGTTGTAGGCCATGACGAACGGACGGCTGACGAAGGGAATGCCGGCCTGGTGCTGGGCGTCGGGTCCCGAAATGCCGAGGGCCGCCTGGTTGAACCGGTCCTTGCCGCCCACCTTGTTCCAGTCGTCGTCGGACAAGGTGACAAAGGCCTTGGTCGCGTAGGCGGTGGGGGTGAAGGTGGTGCCGAGGCTGTAGACGTCGGGGCCTTGGCCGGAAACCACTGAAGTCTGGATCCGGGTCAGCTCGTCATTTGCGGAGGCGAACGTTTCGAACTCGATGTCCGCGCCGGTCTGCGCCTTGAACTTGGCCGCGATGTCCGTGAACCACTGCTTCTGCTGGGCCGAGTACTGGGTGTTGACGCCGGTCAGGACGCTCAGTTTCTTGCCTTTCCCGTCGACGGCTCCGGAGCTGCTGCCGGAACTGCCGCTACCCCCGCAGGCGGTCAAAGCCAGTGCCGCTGAGACAACAACGGCGGCCAATTTGGCGGACGATGCAAACTTCATTGTTTTCCTCCCTGGATGCCCGGGAACAGCAGCGTGGTGCGCGTCACATCGGGCGATTTCTCTGAGTCTAGGCAGGGCGCAACAAAGATGACAAGCGATTGCCAAAAATTGTCATCGATGCTGCAATTGTGGGACAAGTCACTCATCGTTGAGCGGCTGCGGCAGATGAGGAACATCCAGACGATGGCAGAACTCCAGCTCCAAACCCCGGGCAAGCAGCCCACAATCCGCGACGTCGCCGACCTCGCCGGCGTGGCAACATCCACGGTTTCGCGAGCCCTCAGCAATCCGGGGAGGGTGAACCATGTGACGCGCGAGCGCATCGAACAAGCCGCGGCGCAGTTGAACTACATCCCCAGCTCGCAAGCCCGCGGGCTGAGCTCCGGACGCACCCAGACTGTAGCTGTCCTGGTCCCGGACATCACCAACCCCTTCTACTTCGACATCATCCGCGGCGCGCAACACCAACTAAAGGCGGCCGGCTACACCCAATTGCTGGTGGACACCGAAGAATCCGCGGACATGGAAGCCGACGCGTTACAGAAGATGCGCCGCTCGGCCGATGGCTTCATCCTGGCCGCGTCCCGCCTGACCGACGCCCAGCTCGCCGAAGCCGCTACCCAGCAGCCCATGGTCACCATCAACCGGGCCTCGGCCAACGCCCCCACCGTGGTGATCGACACGCCGTCGGCCATTGTCCAAGCGCTGGAACACCTCGTGTCGCTGGGGCACTCGAGGATTTGCTTCGTCGGCGGCCCCACAACCTCCTGGTCCAATGCGAAGCGGTGGAAGACGTTCCAGGACGAGGCCCAGGAACGCAGCCTCACCACCTTCAGCGTGGGCCCGTTCACGCCCAAGACGACGTCGGGCGCGGCCGCCGCCGACGCCGCAGTGCACACTGGAGCGACGGCGTGCCTCGTCTTCAACGACCTCCTCGCCATCGGCATGCTCCAAAGGCTGCGCGAACGCGGTATCCGTGTTCCGGAGGACATGTCCATTGTTGGTTGCGATGACATTTTCGGCGCCGACTTCTGCAATCCGCCCCTCACCACCATGGCGTCCCCCATAGAACAGGCCGGTCGCGTAGCGGTTTCCATGCTCTTGTCGCGGCTGAATCCGCAGTACGGCGGGACGAACCGGAGGCTCGCCGTCATGCCCACCCACCTCACCGTCCGCGGGTCGACCGGAGCTGCCCCTGAGCTCTGACATAGTTGAGGGATCCGAGCACTCCTCATTAGTGTTGGGGACATGCGCACACTTCAGGCTGAAATCATTGCGGAAATGGGCGTCCAGCCCCGGATCGACCCCGCCGAGGAGATCCGCAAACGGGTCGCGTTCCTCAAGGACTACCTCAAGGCGACGCGGACCAAGGGCTTCGTCCTCGGCATTTCCGGCGGTTTGGATTCCTCCCTCGCCGGACGGCTCGCGCAACTTGCGGTCGAGGAACTCGACGCCGAAGGCGTCGAGGCGAACTTCGTGGCGGTCCGGCTACCCTACGGCGCCCAGCACGATGAGGACGACGCACAGGCGGCCCTTGACTTCATCCAGGCCAAGACCGAGTGGACCTTCAACATCTCCCGGGCAGTGGACGGCTTCGAGGACGAATTCGAAAAGACCACCGGCGCCGGCATTTCGGACTTCCACAAGGGCAACACCAAGGCGCGGTCCCGGATGCTTGCCCAGTACGCGCTTGCCGGCGAGTACAACTACCTCGTCATCGGAACCGACCACGGGGCGGAGTCCGTCACCGGCTTCTTCACCAAGTTCGGCGACGGCGGCGCGGACATCCTCCCACTCTTCGGCCTCAACAAGCGGCAGAACCGCGCCCTCCTCGCAGAGCTTGGCGCGCCGGACCGGATCTGGGAAAAGGTCCCCACGGCCGACCTCCTGGACGGCTCACCCGGCCGCACGGACGAAGACGAACTGGGCATCACCTACGACCAGATCGACGATTACCTTGAGGGCAAGGACGTTGCCGAGGGCGCCGCGGCGACCATCGAGGACAAATACCTGCGCACCCGCCACAAGCGCACCGTCCCGGTCACCATTTTCGACACCTGGTGGAAGTAGTCCCCGCCTCTACAGGGCCTCAAGCGTCAGCACCTCGCCGCTGCCCTGCACCCCTTCCGAACGCTTGGATGTCCTAGTATATTTCAGGTGAGGCGGATCACAACGCAGCGTTCGCCGGTCCGCCCCGATCAACGTGACGCTGGTCCGATCCATGCAGGGCGAAAGGCAGACAATGACAGTCACCAACGACTTCCGTGCAGCCCGCGACCGGCTCCTTGAACTGCGCAGCCGCTATTCCGCGGCGCACAAGGGGTTCCAATGGCCCCGCTTCAGCGAATTCAACTTCGCCATCGACTGGTTCGACCAAATCGCGGCCGACCCCGCCAAGGCCAATAACCCCGCACTGGTGATCGTCGAGCAGGACGGCAGCTCGACGCGCCGCAGTTTCAAGGACCTCTCGGACCGTTCGTCGCAAGTGGCCAACTGGCTCCGCGGCAAGGGCGTTGAGCGGGGCGACCGCATGATCATCATGCTCGGCAACCAGGTGGAACTTTGGGAAATCATGCTCGCCGGGATCAAGCTGGGCCTTGTCCTGATTCCCACCACCACGCTCATGGGGCCGCGGGACATTACTGATCGCGTGGAACGCGGCGGAGCCCGCTGGGCCGCCGTCGGAAGCGCGAACATCGGCAAGTTCGCAGATGTGCCGGGCGACTACACCCTGATCGAAATCGGTGACGCGGCCCTGGCCGCCGGCACAGACGCTGCCGGCAGCGCACTCGACTACGCCGAATCGGGTACGGCGGAAACCGGGTTCGTCCCCGACGCTCCCACGCTTGGCGATGAGACGATGCTCCTCTACTTCACCTCGGGCACCACCTCGCGGGCGAAGCTGGTGGAGCACACGCACACCTCCTATCCCGTGGGGCACTTGTCCACGATGTACTGGATCGGCTTGGAACCCGGAGATGTCCACCTCAACGTAGCCTCCCCCGGCTGGGCCAAGCATGCATGGTCCAATGTCTTCGCGCCATGGATCGCCGAAGCGTGCGTGTTCGTCTATAACTACGATCGCTTCGACGCCAAGGCCCTCATGGAGCAGATGGACCGCGAAGGCGTCACGAGTTTCTGCGCGCCGCCCACAGTGTGGCGCATGCTCATCCAAGCGGACCTCACGCTGCTCAAGACTCCGCCCACCAAGGTGGTCTCGGCGGGCGAACCGCTCAATGCCGAGGTCATCGGGCAAGTGGAGCGGGCGTGGGGCCAGACTATCCGCGACGGTTTCGGCCAGACCGAGACGACGGTCCAGGTTGCCAACACTGCGGGTCAGCAGGTCAAGACCGGCTCGATGGGTCGGCCGCTTCCCGGTTACGACGTCGTCCTCGTGGACCCCGCCACCGGGGAAGAAACCGACGACGGCGAACTGTGCTTGCGCTTGGACCCCCGGCCCGTGGGGCTCATGAAGGCCTACTACGGCGATCCCGCGAAGACGGCTGACGCGTTCCGGGACGGCTACTACCACACGGGCGACATGGCCAGCAGGGACGAGAACGGGGTCATTACCTATGTGGGCCGTGGCGACGATGTCTTCAAATCCTCCGACTACCGTTTGTCCCCCTTCGAGCTCGAAAGCGTCCTGATCGAGCACCCCGCTGTGGCCGAGGCCGCCGTCGTGCCTTCTCCGGATCCCGTCAAGCTCTCGGTACCCAAGGCATTCGTCGTGCTCGCGAGCGGACATGTCCCCTCGCCGGAGCTCGCGGAGGACATATTGCGTTATTGCCGGAACAACCTTGCGCCGTTCAAGCGCATCCGCCGGCTCGAATTCGCCGAGTTGCCCAAGACCATTTCCGGCAAGATCCGCCGCGTCGAACTCCGCGCGAGCGAGGAACTGCGGCACGGCAGCGGCCTGAATCCGGAAGGCACCGGCGTCGAATACTCCGAATCCGACTTCCCGAGCCTGAGAGAATAGGCAGCCAACCACAATGTCAGGAGGTACCGTGGGCAGCCCGCTCCCCAGAGACCCCATCGCCGACGCCCAGCGGAACTGGGAACGCCACGGCTGGGGCGAAGTTGCCGCGCCCATGGCGGCCATCACCGCGATCATGCGCACCCAGCAGATCCTGCTTGCCCGCATCGAAGGCGTGCTGAAGCCGTTTGGCCTCACGTTCGCGCGCTATGAACTCCTGGCATTGCTGAGCTTCGCCCGGAGCGGGGCGCTGCCAATGAACAAGGCAAGCGCGCTGCTCCAGGTGCACCCGACGTCGGTGACCAACGCCGTCGACCGCCTCGAAAAAGCCGCCCTCGTAGTCCGCTCACCGCACCCCACGGACGGGCGGACCACCCTGATCGAGCTCACGTCCGAGGGCCGCACCCTCGCAAAGCGCGCGACGACGGCCCTCAACAATGAGGTGTTCGGCCAGTCCGGCTTCGGGGACGAAGACGTCGAGCACCTCATCCGCGTGCTGGGCGACTTCCGCAAGGCCGCCGGAGATTTCACGGACTAGGCCCCCATCCATTGCTACCCACCGGCGCCCTGCCTTCGCAAGCTCAGGCCGGGGCCCACCGGCGTGGGCTCCCGTAACGGTCGTTTTGGACCCGGAAATCGACCGTTACGCAGCAGTCGATGCAAGATCAGCGGTGCTTGAACTCCGGTTGCCGCTTCTCGGTGAAGGCCGCCATGCCTTCCTTCTGGTCCTGCGTGGCAAACAGTGAGTGGAAAATCCGCCGCTCAAACAGGACCCCTTGCGACAAACCGGATTCGAAGGCCGCGTTGACGGCTTCCTTCGCCAGCATGGCCGCCGGCTTGGACTTCGAGGCAATGACTTCGGCGGCCTTGAGCGCTTCCTCCACCACGTCAGCGGCGGGAACCACCCGGGACACCAGCCCTGCGCGTTCGGCTTCGTCGGCGTCCATGAACCTCCCGGTGAGGATCATGTCCATCGCTTTGGCCTTGCCCACGGCCTTCGCCAGCCGCTGCGAGCCGCCCATCCCCGGGATGACCCCCAAGTTGATCTCGGGCTGGCCGAACTTGGCGTTGTCCCCGGCAATGATGAAATCGCACATCATCGCCAGTTCGCAGCCACCGCCCAAAGCGAAACCGGAGACGGCCGCAATCACCGGGATACGGAGGCGGGTCAGGTTTTCCCAGCCACGGAACCAGTCGGCGGCATACATCTCCATGTATCCCTTGGAAGCCATTTCCTTGATGTCCGCCCCTGCCGCGAAGGCCTTTTCCGAGCCGGTAATCACTACGGCCCCAACCCCAGGGTCGGCATCCATGCCGGTCACCGCCGCCACGAGCTCATCCATGGTGGTCTTGTTCAATGCGTTGAGCGCTTTTGGCCGGTTGAGGGTCACCAAACCAACCCTGCCCCGGAGTTCCACCAGGATGTTTTCGTATTGCTGCGCCAAACCGTGCCCCTTTTGTTCGTGCCGTAGATTGTTGATGGCCTCGAGACCAAGGCTACGTAGTGGACCTGTCGCGGATCTCGGTAATGATGCCGGAGAAGTCACGTGCCGCGCCACCTTCGGCCGCGAACGCGTCGTAGATCTTCGAGGCCAGGTGCCCCATTTGCCCGTCGACGCCGGTGCTCTCGAGGGCGTTGACGGCGAGCCGAAGGTCCTTCGCCATGAGGGCACCGGCAAATCCCGGCTGGTAGTCGCGATTGGCGGGGCTTCCGGGGACTGGACCGGGGACGGGGCAATTGGTGGTCAGGGCCCAGCATTGCCCGGAGGCGTTGGAAGCGACGTCGAACAAGGCCTGGTGCGTCAATCCAAGCTTCTCCCCCAGCACGAAGGCCTCGCTGACTGCAATCATGGACACACCGAGGATCATGTTGTTGCAGACCTTCGCCGCTTGTCCCGCGCCGTGGTCGCCGCAGTGCACAATCCGCCTACCCATGAGTTCCAGGATCGGTTTCACCGTTTCGAAGTCCTCCGGCAGGGCGCCAACCATGAACGTCAGGGTTCCTGCTTCGGCGCCCACGACGCCCCCGGAAACAGGCGCGTCCACGGAACGGTGCCCCGCCTCAAGCGCGATGGCCGCGGCTTCGCGGGCTTCGTCCACGTTGATGGTCGAGCAGTCCAGGAACAGCGTGTCAGGCCCGGCCACAGCGAGCAGCCCCGGAGCCCCGTCCACGCCGCGGTACGCATCGAGGACGTGCTTCCCGCTGGGGAGCATGGTCAGGACCACCGACGCCCCGGCCACGGCTTCCTCCGCGCTCTCCACGGTGGGAACGCCTTGTCCGCGGGCTGCCTCAAGCGCTGACGGCACGGGATCGTACGCGAGCACCTGGTGCCCGGCTTTGACGAGGTTCACGGCCATCGGGCCACCCATGTGGCCGACCCCGAGGAAAGCGATAGTGCCGGAAGCTGCGTTTTCAGACATGGTCGGACTCCTTTGAGTGAAGTTTGAGTTCACGGTCGCCGAGCGGCTCAAAAAAGCGCCCGACGTCGGCCGGTGTCACTTCCGCGAGCGAAGGGGGCTTCCACTGCGGGTTGCGGTCCTTGTCCACCACTTGGGCACGGATTCCCTCCCGGAAATCGGCTCCCGTCAGGCACCGCACCCCCACGCGGTATTCCTGTTCCAAGGCCTCGTCAAGGGTCAGCCCTCGCACGCGCCGCAGCGATTCGAGGGTGACCTTCACCGCGGTGGGCGATTTGGACTCGATCGTGTCCGCGGCTGCGGCGGCCTCGTCACCGCCCGCACGCAACCTCGCGACGATCTCCTCGGCATCGTCCGACGCGTAGGCGGCATCGATCCAGTCCCGTTGAGCGGCCAGTGGCGAGGCAGGCGATTCTTGCGCAAAGCGTCCGACGGCGTCTGCCGCCGTCGAGCTTTCCAGCGCTTCCGCGAGCGCCGGGAGGTTTTCGGACGGCACGAAGTGGTCCGCGAGCCCGAGGAACAGCGCGTCGGCGCCGGTCAAGTGAGCACCCGTGAGCGCCGCGTGGGTACCGGTTTCGCCCGGCGAGCGGGAGAGCAGGAGTGTCCCGCCGACGTCGGGCACGAAACCGATGGTGGTTTCCGGCATGCCGGTCCGGGTGCGCTCTGTGACCACGCGGACCGAGCCGTGGGCGGAAATCCCGACTCCGCCACCGAGGACGAGTCCATCCATGAAAGCCACGTATGGCTTCGGATAGCGGGCGATGAGCGAGTTCAAGCGGTACTCCGCCGCCCAGAAGTCCGCGGTCTCGCCGCCGTGGCGCAGCATGTCATCGTAGATCGCCACGATGTCCCCGCCGGCGCACAATCCGCGCTCACCGGCGCCGTGGACCAGGACCGTTTGCACGCCGTCGTCATCCGCCCACGCGGTGAGCCGCTCCAGCATGGCGAGCACCATTCCCGTGTTGAGCGCGTTGACGGCGCGGGGCCGGTTCAGGGTGATGACGCCCAGGTTGCCGCGTTTCTCGAACAGGACGTCGTCGGACGCAAGCTCTTCTGGGGGAAGGCCGCCCATCAGCTACCGGCCGGCATCACGAAGCTGGCGCCCTGGCGGATGCCGGAGGGCCAACGGGTGGTGACCGTCTTGGTCTTGGTGTAGAAGCGGAAGGCGTCCGCGCCGTGCTGGTTGAGGTCGCCGAAGCCGGAGGCCTTCCAGCCGCCGAAGGTGTAGTAGGCGATCGGCACGGGAATGGGGACGTTGACGCCCACCATGCCCACCTCCACCCGGCTGGCGAAGTCGCGGGCGGAGTCGCCGTCGCGCGTGAAGATCGCGACGCCGTTGCCGAATTCGTGCTCCGAACAGAGCCGCAGCGCTTCCTCGTAGTCAGCCGCTCGGAGGACGCTCAGGACCGGGCCAAAGATCTCGTCCTTATAGATGGACATGTCCTTCGTGACGTTGTCGAAGAGGGTGGGACCAACCCAGAAGCCGCCTTCGTAGCCGTCCACGGTGATGCCGCGGCCATCGGTGACCAAGGTTGCGCCGGCGTCGACCCCAGCCTGGATGTACCGTTCGATCCGTTCTTTCGCGGAGGCTGCCACCACTGGGCCGAAGTCCGAGTCCTCGGCCATGCTTGGCCCGACCTTCAGGTCCTTGATCCGCTCGCCCAGTTTGGCGACGAGTTGGTCAGCCGTCTCCTGACCAACCGGCACCGCTACCGAGATGGCCATGCAGCGTTCGCCCGCGGAGCCGTAGCCAGCGCCGATCAGGGCGTCGGCGGCCATGTCGAGATCGGCGTCGGGCATGATCACCATGTGGTTCTTGGCGCCGCCGAAGCATTGCGCACGCTTGCCGTGGGCCGCTGCGGTTGCGTAAATGTACTGGGCGATCGGCGTCGACCCAACGAATCCGATCGCCTTCACGCGCCGGTCCTCGAGGAGGGTGTCCACGGCTTCCTTGTCGCCGTTGATGACGTTGAAGACGCCGTTCGGCATCCCGGCCTCGGTGAAAAGTTCCGCGAGCCGCAGCGGCACCGACGGATCACGCTCCGAGGGTTTGAGGATGAAGGCGTTGCCGGCGGCGAGCGCGGGACCGGATTTCCAGAGCGGGATCATTGCCGGGAAGTTGAAAGGCGTGATGCCGGCGACGACGCCCAGGGGCTGGCGGAGCGAATGAACGTCGATCCCTTGGCCGGCGCTGTCCGAGAACTCGCCCTTGAGCAAGTGCGGCGCCCCGGCGGAGAATTCCACCACTTCGATGCCGCGCTGGATATCGCCTTTGGAGTCGAGGAAGGTCTTGCCGTGTTCCGAGGAGAGGAGCGTGGCGAGTTCGTCCATGTTCTCGTTGACCAGGTCCACAAACTTCAAGAGGATTCGGGCACGGCGCTGCGGATTCATGGCAGCCCATTCAAGCTGGCCTTTCTCCGCGTTGGAGATCGCGTTACGGACTTCGTCCGCGCTGGCCAACGGAAGCTTCGACTGGACCTCGCCGGTGCAGGGATCGTAGACGTCGCTGAAGCGTCCTGAGGTGCCATCGACCCTTTGGCCGTCAATGTAATGGGAGAGTTCGCGCACCATGGAATGCTCCTTTGCATATGTGTGAATGCCCGCCATCAGCCTCGGAAGCACATGTCCAACTGCGCCCCGGGGACATCTTGAACCCGAATATACTCGGACTTCCTACTAGTTTCTAGGGGTCCGCCGGCGGCTTGGTCGCTGGCAACAGCGGGCGCGCCCGACGTCGGAACTCAGGTTGTGCGCGCCTGTTCCGGCGCGCGGCGGGCCTCAGAGCGACCCATAGGCGTCCAGCGCTTCCTGACGGGAGGTCTTCAGGTCCACCACAGGCTCGGGGTAGTCCGGCGTGGCGATTTCGGGAATCCACTCGGCTACATACTTGCCTTGGGGGTCGAATTTCTTCGCTTGGGTTTCCGGGTTGAAGATCCTGAAGAACGGCGACGCATCAGCCCCCGAACCTGCCACCCACTGCCAGTTCGCAGGGTTGGACGCTGCATCGGCATCCACCAGGGTGTCCCAGAACCACTGCTCGCCAAGTTGCCAATGGATGCCGAGGTTCTTCACCAGCAGGCTCGCCGACACCATGCGAACCCGGTTGTGCATCCATCCCGTGCGCCACAATTGCCGCTGCCCTGCGTCCACCAAAGGGAAACCTGTTTTGCCTTCCTGCCAGGCACGGAGGAGGGAGGCCTCGGGAGATGTGTGGCGGCTCTTTTCTGGGCCATTCTTGCCTGGGCCGTTCTTGCCTGGGCCCTTCTTGCTTGGGTCGTCCAGCTCCGGCCACGCCCAAGGGTAGTGGTCGAAGCCGGGCCTCAGGTTGGCTGTTGCCAAGTCCGGGTGGTGGAAATACTGGTGCCAGCAGAATTCGCGCCACCCGAGTTCGGTGGCAAAGACGGCATTTCCATCGCCGAGTTCCCGGCGTCGGCGTTGCTGGGCGTGCCACACTTCGAACGGACTGAGTTGGCCCCAGCGCAGGAAAGGGGAAAGCCTGCTGCTGCCGGGCAAATCCGGGCGGTCACGGTTCACGGAATAGTCGGCCAAGCCTTGCTCCACGAAATCCTCAAGCAATTCGTGGGCCTGGACCGGACCCGGTTGCCAAGCCTCGGCCAGGCCCGCCGACCAATCCGGCGACCGGGGAAGCAATCCCCAACCGGCCAACTCTTCCTGGTCCGGGAGCCGTCCGGAGAATCCCCGGCCGCCCTCCGGGGTGTCCCAGGGATCACGGAAGTCCCTTGCGGACACAGTGCGCCAGAAGGGCGTGAACACTTTGAATGGGCCGCCCTGCTTGGTTGTCACGTCCCACGGTTCATGCAGCAACGAGGCCTGGAAACTCTTCGCGTGCACACCGGACCCGCTCGCCCAAGCCTTGATGCCGGCGTCGAGCGTTCGCTCCGCTTCGCCGTACCGCCGGTTCCAGTAGAGGCCGCCCGCGCCAAGCGCCGTCGTGGTTTCGCGGACGACGGCGTCGGCCGGGCCACGGCGCAAAAGGAGCGGAATGCCCAAGGAGGCGAGGTCTTCGCGAAGGGCCAGCAAAGAATGGTGCAGCCACCAGCGGGAGGCTCCCCCAAGCGGCCTGATCCCCGGCGATTCTTCGTCAAGGACATAGAGCGCAACCGCCCCGCCGTCGTCGACCGCCGCCCGCAAGGCCGGATTGTCGGCGACGCGGAGATCGTCCCGGAACCACGCAATCGACGGCTTCACCATTCCCCCCCCGAGTTTGTGCACACATCACACCCCTTAAAGCGAATCTTAAGGGGTGTTAGGTGTACACAAACTCAGGCCTTCGGAAGCCGGTTGGGTCACCTGTTGTTGAAATAGCGGAAGAGTTGATTCTCACGAATCGTTGCAGCTCCGGCTATTGCGCCGATAAGGAACGCCGGAGCGGCGACAAGCACAGGCTTCGTCCCCAGAACCACCATGACGGGCAAATCCGGCAAACCGGCAAACCTTGCGGCATAGACGATCATTGGCATCGCGAAGACCGACGCCACGAGTGCCACTACCCCATGTTCAATGCCGATCTGCAACCCCTGAGTACCTGCCGTGACCCCGCTGTGCTTAGCGGAGGCAAGCTCCAGACGCCTGGAACGCACGGAAAAATAACCCAAAACCATTCCGACGGCGAGTGCCGCCATTGCGCCAAACCGCGTCACGCGCTGTTCAAACCTGGCAGCGCCATCAAATTCCGTCCCCTTTCGCGTATTCAGCTGGCTGACTACGGGTGGGTCGGCGTTTGGCTCACCTGCTCCCGGAATCAGCGACAATCGAATGAGCATCCGCATTTCGGGGGACGGCGGCCAAGAGCGGACCCAGCATTCGTCAAAAGCGCCTCCGCCCGCAGGGACCGGCGAAAGGAGGCCATATGCAAAGCCGGCGCGACGGCCATCTGCGGGATAGTCGTAAGTCCCGTCAACCTTGGCCGTCCCGTGTGCTGTCGCGATCCCTTGATTCCGGTCCACGGCAAGGGGACCCACGTTCAGCTCCTTGGCAAGTTCATCGGAAACAACCATTCCACCCTCGCCACGAAACTGCGCGCCAAGAACGGATGGCAATCCATCAGTGATTTCCTTCGTTGCCACAGGAGATCCCGGCAATGCAAGAAGCAGGGTATCCGGAGCCGCCCGAAGGGCGCCGGCGGCCGCAACTCCCGGCAGTTCGGACAACCGTTCACAATTCTCGCCGTCAATCGCCCCGGCAGCGACCAGGGTGGTGACGTCCGCTCCCGATTCCTTGTAGGAGTTCGCCGCTGAAATGAGCGATTGGGTGGCAATGATGTCTGAAAGCCCAATTCCCGAGGCCGGGATGGCCAAGGCCAACGCGAACCAGACGGCACGCGATGCTCCTGACGTGATGTTCCTCCACGCCTCACTGAAAACCTCCGCGATATTCATTTTCGGTGTTTCCCCAGGTCAAGGACGTGGGTGCAGGCGTCGCGGGTTGCGGGGTCGTGAGTAGCAACGATAATGATCGTGCCACGGGCAGAGATCGCTTCAAGCGCCGAATTCACGGATTCCCCGGTATGGCGGTCCAACTGCGCGGTAGGTTCATCGACCAGAAGCAGTTGCGGATCCGCGGCGATGGCTCGGGCGAGCATCAAACGTTGGGCTTCGCCGCCGGAAAGCTGGCGAAAAGGGCGGTTTGCGATCGACCCCAGATCGACGGAATCCATCAGTGCCAACGCCTTGGCTTCAGCATCATTCCTCCGAAGCCCTTGTGCGAGGAGCGGCAGTGCTACGTGATCCAAAGCCGAGCGTGGACCAACTCCATGGGGATTCTGGAACACCCACGAAATCCGGTTAATGCCATCACGGACGACCCTCCCCGATGTGGGGTCCATCCAGCCCGCGATGATGCTCAATAAGGTACTTTTGCCGGACCCTGACGGACCGGTAAGCGCGTATTTGTCGCCGGGACGAAAATCGTAGTTGAGATCCTCGAACAGGGGTGGCAGCGCATCGAAGCCACAGCCGACCCGTACAAGACTTACACGCACGGTTGGTTTTGTGCCGGTTTGAGATCTACTTCCCGGACGGCATCGAGGGCATTACCGGAAACATACGTGATGCCAAGCTGGGAACCGAGAATTGTCACCCGATGGATCTCCATGCTGGACAATATGCAGCCACCGGTCGCACTGATGCTGAAGATGGCTCCGGGCGGAACTCCAAGAACCCTGACGGGTTGTGCAAGTTCGTAGCGTGCGGTGAAAACTCCCGGCCGTTCAGAGCCCTGTGATGCAGCGAAACTGGGCGTACTTGCCATCTTGTTGAGGAGAACCACATCCGAGATCCTGCCGTCCTCCGTGGTCGGGAAGTTCGAGGCGTCGATCAGCAGGGTGCGTTCGCCCGGGGCCAGGGTTTGCGGAAGATTGGTGATTCTTGCCCCGGCAACCTGTGGCGGAAGTTCCGCTATGCCCTGGCCCTGGTTCACGACGGATCCCACCGATACAGCGCACTTGAGCACGGACTGCTCCCGGTCAGGGAGCCAGGTGTACTTGCTTCTCTCGATGACGGAGCGATCCGGTTTCGCGCCGAGCGAAGCAGCCAGAGCAGCATGTGCCTCGAACATCTCGGCAGTGACCGTTGCCGCTGTTCCAGCAACATATCCAAGCTGATTGAGCTCAGCCTGCAGCGCGCGAACGTCGTCGCCGGAGTCGCCGAGGCGCAAGTCGCGCCACAATGGCGTCTTCGTCGCGAGGTTGATTAGTGGTTCCCCGTCAATTGCAAAAGTGGACGTGCCCGAACGGATCAGACCGCTTTGGGTACAGGCTGACGAGGTGATGGTTCCGCTGAGCCCCGCGATCAGACTCCGCGGTCCGGACTGCTCGGCCACGACTTGCACAGTCCGTGGATCCTTAAAGTCAGTCGCAGCGACCGGAGCGGTTGATGCTTGAACCTGTCGCTCAAGCGATGACGGCGCCCCGGCCGGAGCCATGGCGAGTCCCAGGACGAACGCCAGTGCGCTCGCGAGAATGGCCGCCACCGCGATGCCTCTTAACGACGTCCAATTCGCGAAGTCAAACCTCCACAGCTTCACGGTATGGCCCCTTCACGGCTGAGCGGATCCAGGCTGCAGGCGCGGGACCTCGGATCATTAACATCGAAAGGGAAATTCTGTTGTTCGAACGCGGCCGCGTAGTCTTTCGCGGAGTAGCTTCGTTCAACCAAACCCTTTCGCGAAAGACACTCGGCCATAATGGCGAACTCGTCCCTGTTTTCGGGATTTCTATTGATCTGGAAATATAGGCCTGAAATCTGGCCAGACGTTCGGTCCCGGCAGTCCTTGCTGAGTTCATCGTATTTCGCATCGGTCATCCCGGCCGCGGTAGTGGATTTGAAGGAATCATGATCCTGAAGTTCAACGTCGATATCGAAAGCCGCCATACAGGAAACGAATGCGTTCCTTACTTCCTGGTTCTCTTGGTCGGTAATTTTTCCATCCGACAAAATAGTCCTCTGCAGGTCGGTTGCGGCCGTCGAATGGGCCGAACGGAAGTAGTCGGCCCATGGCCCGCTGAACGTTGGAACGTCCACGTTTTGCGGGCCTGGGCCGACCGCCTGAACACCCTTATCCCCGCTCGAACAACCGGCAGTCGACAATGCAACCGCAGCCAGGAACAGAGCAACCAGGCGCAGATGGCTTTTTCTGGGCACGCTCAATTACACCCGAGCCCACCCGTAGGAGGTGATGTTGGCGTAGTTCATCCGCTGCTTTTTGACCGCACGCGAAGAAATGTTCTGATTCATTTCAAGTCCCCCAACTTTTCAATCCCGGACTCTGTTGTCCGGTAGGGAGAACCTAGTCGACCCGGACCAAAGCTGGAAATAAAGTGAACCAAATCACATTACCGACCCCTGCATGGAGGCGAGTTTGTGTACACCTAACAACCCTTAAAGCGAATCTTAAGGGGTGTTAGGTGTACACAAACTCAGGTGGGGTCGGGGCGGGCGGAGCTGATCTTGTGGGCTTCTTCCATGAGCAGCTTGCCGAGGAATTCTTGCCTTTCGGGGCGGAACCTTGGTTCGATGCCGGTCAGGGACAATGCGCCGACAGGCCTGCCCAGGGCATCGAAAACGGCAGCCGCCATGCCCCAACTGCCTTCAAGGACCAACCCGGGATTCACCGAATAGCCGGTCAGCCTGGTCCTTTCCAGGTTGCCCCGGACAATCTCCAGGGTGTGGCCCGTGGCGAAATCCCCCGCATGGTGCTCCCACCCGGACAAAATGGCGTCCTGTTCATCTTCCGGCAGGAACGCCATCATCGCCGTCCCGGCCGAAGCAACTCCGAGCGGAAACCTCACCCCTTCGTGCAACACAAAGGAGCGGACCGGAAAACTCCCTTCCTCTCGCAGCACGCAAACCGTCTCATTGCCGCGTCGAATCGAGTAAAAGGCACTCTCGCCGGTTTCCTCGGCCAAGCGGCGCAGGCTTGGCCGGGCAAGGTCTTCGAAGGGGAACCGGGCCGCGGCCACAGAACCGAGTAGGAACATCTCCGGGCCAAGGATCCAGTTTCCGGACTTGTGGTCATGGTCGAGGAGGCCTTCGGCGGCCAGGGACGCAAGCAGGCGGTAGACGGTGGGACGCGTCAATCCCGACTCGCGGACCAGCCCCGCGATGGACATGCCCTCTGGCTTGCGCCCCACGAGGCGCAAAAGCACGGCTACGCGACCAACGACCTGCGCGCCCTGGACGGGGGAACTTTGGACGGGCGTGCCTTGAACCTGCCGAGCCGCCAAGATGATACTCCTGAAAATTCCTCCACAATATGGACAACTCCAACTCTACCGTCCACACTGTGCCGTCGGCCAGTAAAAACAAGAATCAGGCCATTGACCACCCAAACCAGCTGCCCCTAGGCTCCTTTCCCAGAACAGATGTCCACAAAGTGGATAACTCAATGACGAGGAGGACCCATGGCCAAACTCCAGCACAGCGCAGCCGAAGCCTTGCAGGACATCCTGCGCGACGGCCAGACCCTCGCGGTCGGCGGTTTCGGACTCAGCGGCATCCCTGCGGACCTGATCGAGGCCGTCCGCGATTCCGGCGTCCAGGACCTGACCATCGTTTCCAACAACATGGGAATCGACGGCAAAGGCCTCGGAATCCTGATCGAATCCGGTCAGGTCCGCAAGGTCGTCGCATCCTATGTGGGCGAAAACAAGGTCTTCGCCGAGCATTACCTCTCAGGCCGGCTCGAGGTGGAGTTCACTCCCCAGGGCACGCTCGCCGAGCGGCTCCGCGCCGGCGGCGCCGGCATCCCCGCGTTCTATACGCGGACCGGCGTCGGAACCTTGGTGGCGGAGGGCAAGCCGCTCGAAGAGTTCGATGGCGTCACGTACGTCCGTGAGCGCGGGATCGTTGCCGACGTCGCACTCGTCCACGCTCATACTGCGGACACGGACGGCAACCTGATCTACCGCCATACGGCCCGGAACTTCAACCCCGTGGTGGCAACCGCCGGCAAGGTGACCATCGCGGAGGCCGAGGTGATCGTGCAGCCGGGCGAATTGGACCCGAACCACATCGTGACGCCGGGCGTCTACGTCCAGCGCCTCGTCCAGGCAAGCAACAGGACAAAGGACATCGAGCAGCGCACGGTCCGGCTCCGCGCAGCAGTCCCCGCCTAATTCCAGCACAGCAAAGGAGCACAACCATGGCATGGACCCGCGACGAAATGGCCGCCATCGCGGCCCGCGAACTCAACGACGGCGACTACGTCAACCTTGGCATCGGCATCCCCACGCTCGTTGCCAATAACCTGCCCGACGGCGTGCGGGTAGTCCTGCAGAGCGAGAATGGCCTGCTGGGCATGGGCCCGTTCCCCTATGAAGGCGAGGAAGACGCAGACCTTATCAACGCAGGCAAGCAAACCGTCACAGTATTGCCCGGCGGCAGCATTTTCGACTCGGCAACGTCCTTCGGCATGATCCGCGGCGGCCATGTGAAGGTCGCGATCCTCGGCGCCATGCAGGTATCCGGAAGCGGTGACCTCGCAAATTGGACCATTCCGGGAAAGATGGTCAAGGGCATGGGCGGGGCAATGGACCTGGTGGCGGGGACTCCGCGCGTCGTGGTCCTGACGGAACACAATGCCAAGGACGGGACGGCGAAGATCGTCACCGAATGCACCCTGCCCCTGACGGGCCAACGAGTGGTGGATCGCATTATCAGCGACCTCGCGGTCTTCGACCTCCTGCCGGCAAAGAACGACGACGGCGGGCGGCGCCTCGTCCTGACCCGCCTTGCGCCGGGGGTCACCGTGGAGGAGATCCGGGCCAAGACTGAAGCGGCATTCGACGTGCAACTCGGGCAAGACGACGAAGGAGAAGCAGCATGAGCCTGAAGGAACGCTTCGGCAAGGACGTCCTCCTCACGGGTTGGGGGCACAGCAAGTTCGGGAAGCTCAGCGACGAAACGCTGGAATCGCTCATCGTCCAGGTGTCCACGGAGGCCATGAGGAACTCGGGCCTTGAGCCGGGAGACATCGACGAAATCTACCTCGGGCAATTCAACTCGGGAATGATGCCCTTGGGTTTCACGTCCTCGCTCGCCCTGCAGGTATCCGAGCAATTGGCCAACGTCCCGGCGACACGCACCGAGAACGCCTGCGCCTCGGGTTCGGCCGCGTTCCAGCAGGGCGTGAAATCCGTACTGGCCGGCACCGCGCGCAACGTCTTGGTGATCGGCGCCGAAAAGATGACAGACGCTGGCGCCGACGTCGTGGGGGCAGCCCTGCTCGGCGCCTCCTATGAAATGGCGGGGAAGCCGTCCACCACGGGCTTCACGGGACTCTTCGCCGAAGTAGCCAAGCACTACGACAAGCGGTACGCAGGTGGCATTGCTCAAGCCGGCCAAAGCTACGCGAGCCTCGGCGACGTCCTCGGTTCCATCGCCGCCAAAAATCACCACAACGGCATGGACAACCCGTACGCACAAATGCACCGGGATTTTGGCGAAGAGTTTTGCCGTACGGTTTCCGAGAAGAATCCGGTCGTCGCCGAGCCGCTCCGCCGCACCGATTGCTCCCCCGTGTCCGACGGCGCCGCCGCCGTCGTGCTTTCCCTGGGACCGTCGTCGGGCGCTGCTACTGAACCCGTGCGGTTGGCGGGATTCGGGCACGCGAACGACTTTTTCCCGGCGGATCGCCGCGACCCCACGGAGTTCGCTGCCACCCGCGCTTCGTGGGAGCGGGCGTTCGCGATGGCCGGCGTCGGGATCGACGAACTGGATTTCGCCGAAGTCCACGACTGCTTCACCATTGCCGAGTTGATCATGTACGAGGCCATGGGACTCGCGCCGCGCGGCGAAGGGGCCCGCGCTGTACGGGAAGGCAGGGTCTACAAGGACGGCAGGCTGCCCATCAATGTATCCGGCGGGCTCAAGGCCAAAGGACACCCTGTGGGCGCGACGGGCGTCTCGCAGCACGTCATCGCCGCGATGCAGCTCACGGGAACGGCGGGCGCTATGCAGCTGCCGCGCGCCCGCCGCGGTGCCGTGCAGAACATGGGCGGCGTGGGTATCGCGAATTACGTGAGCATTTTGGAGGCGGTGTAGCCAGCTTCTTGTTCGAGGGGGCGGCCCCTCGAATTTCTTACTTCGCGGCGAGCACCGCTGCTCCGGCGGCCGCGCACGCTTCGTCGAGAGCACCGTCCGGGGCACCCCCGACGCCGATCCCGGCCACTGATGCACCGTTCACCTTCAACGGCACGCCGCCCGCGAGGAAGAGGGTGCCGGGCAGGTCGTCGATCGACGGTCCGTTGCCGTTGATCCGCTTGGCGAGTTCACTCGTGGGGGCGCCGAAGGCTGCAGCCGTATAAGCCTTCTGCTTCGCGGCTTCGATGGTGTGCTCGGCGGCGTTGTCGCCTCGGAGTAGGGCCTGGACGGTTCCGAAACGGTCGACGACGGCCACCGTCACAAACGGAAGCTTGTCCGCCTGGCACTTGGCCAAGGCGGCATTCACGGCTTGGCTCGATGCGCCCACGGTAATGCGGTTCTGGGGCACGACGTTCTCGGCGGTCGGATTGACGTCGACGGCGGCAGCTGCCTTTGCGACGACAGGCGCGGCACTCGGGGCGGATGGCGTGGTGGCATTCGCGACGGCGGTTGCTCCGCCCGTCAGGAGCAATGCTCCGGCGGCAGCGGCGGCGAGGATCTTGTTGGACTTCTTCATGGCGGTCCTCCGGGAGGTCGGCAGCAGGTACATTTCAATGCTCCCGACCCGGCCCAACGGGCACATCGGGCACCCGGCTCTCCCCGGCTCATCCTTTCCGCTCCGGGCATCAGCCAAAAGGCGGAGAGACCCGCAGGACGAACGCGCCTAGCATTGGAAGAATGCCGGCCCGCTCGAACCATTCCGTTTCCCACCCGATGAGGGAACGGATCGGCACGGCCGTGCACCTCAGCTTCGCGGTCCTCATGGTGGCATCGGGCGTGCGCTACGTCCTGCGGCACAGCCCTGCCGACAACGTCTGGACGATCGCCTTGGCTGCCGCCGTGTGCGTTCTTTACGCCGTGGTGGCCATACTCGCCAAACGGCGCCAGCCGTGGCTGTGGTGGATGATCGCCCTCGTTCTTTCGTGGGCCGTCCTGGTGATCGCCGCGCCGAGTTTCGCATGGTGTTCCTTCGCCTTGTTCTTCTTGTCACGCGTCGCCTTCAGCGGCTGGATCGCGTACCTGGCGGGCGGTGTGACGGCGCTCGCCACCGCCGTCGGGCTGTTCCGCCTCAGCGGGGACACCGACGTCGCCATGCTGCTGGGGCCGATCGCCGCCGGCGTCTTGCTTACGATGGTCTACGACAGGATCGAGCACGACGCTGCGCTCCAACGGCAACTGCACGCCGAAGTCTCGCAAGCGCAGCAACGCTTGGCCGCGAGCGAGCGCGAAGCCGGGATCGCGGCCGAACGCGAGCGTGTTTCCCGCGAAATCCACGACACCGTCACGCAAGGGCTCGCGAGCAGCCTGCTCCTGCTCGAGGCGGCGCAACGCTCGTGGCCCGAATCAGGCGCGAAGACGGAGATACAGAAGGCCGGCACCCTGCTGCGCCAGAACCTCGCGGACACCCGGAGCCTGGTCCACGAACTCTCGGCCGCCGGCCTCGAAGGCGGACCGCTGCCCGAAGCCCTGGAACAGGCAGCCCTGCAATACCTCGATTCGGTCCGGTTCCACGTCACCGGCGTGCCCCGGCCCGTCCCGGCAGACGTCCGGCATGCGTTAATGCGCGTCACCCAGAGCGCCGCGGCGAACATCAAGCGCCACGCCCATGCCGGACACGCCAGCGTGACCCTTGGCTTCCTTCCCGGTGGCGTCACCTTGGACGTGTTCGACGACGGCCGCGGCTTCGATCCCGCAGCGATACCTCCGCCGTCGAAACAGGGAGGGTACGGCCTGCGCGCCATGAGGCAACGAGTTGAACAACTGGGTGGTGTGTTTTCGGTGGAGAGCTCCCCGGGCGAAGGAACCGTTGTTGCCGCACAGCTGCCCGTGCCTCCGGAGGAAAACCCATGAAGCCCATCTCGGTCCTCCTCGTTGACGACCACCTGGTAGTCCGGAGCGGACTCAAGGCGCTCCTGGGCACCCAACCGGACATCGCCGTCGTCGCCGAAGCCGCTTCCGGCGAGGAAGCGCTCCTCGCGGCCCAACAGCACCCGGCCGACGTCGTCATGATGGACCTCGCAATGGGCGACGGGATGGATGGAATCGAGGCGATCAAGCGCCTGCGCCAAGCCAATAAGCGGCAGGCGGTACTGGTTTTCACCACGTACGATTCCGACGCCGACATCGTCAGGGCCGTGGATGCCGGCGCCATGGGATACGTGCTCAAGGACGCCGCACCCGAAGAGATCTTCGCGGCGGTCCGAGGCGCGGCGCAAGGCAAGAGCGTCATGAGCGCTCCGGTGGCGAGCAAGGTTTTCCAACAGTTGCGCAACCCGGACGATGTCCTCACGCCGCGGGAAGCCGAACTCCTCAGCCTCCTCATCCAAGGCCTCAGCAACCGCGAACTTGGCAAGCGGTTGTTCATCTCCGAGGCCACGGTCAAAACCCATCTGGCGCATATCTACGCCAAGCTCGGCGTCGAAACCCGGGCCGCCGCGATCGCCGTCGCAATCCGGCGCGAAGGGATGCGCTAGCTGTTCCCGCAGCCCCTTCACCAGCTACCCGGCCGGGTCTAAACTGACGCTATGTCCGACCTCGCAGGGCGCAAGTTGTTCAAGCATTCCGGAACGGCACTTCTGTTCCGGGGAGTTTTGGCCATTTTCCTTGGCCTTCTGATTGCGTCCCTACCGGTCGCAACGGTCTTCGCACTCGTCTATGTTTTCGGTGTTTGGGCCATCACCGACGGCCTGACCAACATCGCCCATTACTTTTATGACCCCGCGCGGCATTCGCGCTGGAGCATGATCGGCGGCATCATCTCGGTGGCCACCGGACTCGTGGCCGTCGCTTGGCCGGGCATCACCGCAGCGGCATTCGGCGTACTCATCGGAGTCTGGGCTTTGGTCCTCGGCGTTTCGCAATTCATCCTCGCAATGGACGCGCGTGCCAACATCAGGGGATGGTGGCTCTGGGTGGCCACAGCACTCGTCACGATCCTCTTCGGGCTCTTCGTGCTGATTAATCCCGCCGGCGGATTCCTGAGCGTCGTCGCCTTGCTGGCCACGTATTCCGTGGTCGCCGGGGTGCTGTTGATCGCCTCCGGCGTCAAGCTCCGCAGGCGTGCCGCGAGGCCCATGCTGCTGGCCGGGTAGCCTCCGGAGCAATCCGCCACAGGGGATGCGTTCGCTCCCAAGTTCGGTAAGTTAGTGGCTGTGAAGATTGCTACCTGGAATGTGAACTCGCTCCGCGCCCGCGCCGACCGCGTGGAGGCTTGGCTGCAGCGCAGCGACTGCGACGTCCTCGCCATGCAGGAAACCAAGTGCAAGGACGACAACTTCCCGTGGGAGCTCTTCGAACGCATGGGCTACGAAGTTGCCCACTTCGGCTTGAGCCAATGGAACGGTGTGGCGATCGCTTCCCGCGTAGGGCTCGACGACGTCGAGCGCACCTTTGTGGACCAGCCCGCTTTCGGAAAGTCCGGCAAGGATCCGCACCAGGAAGCCCGTGCCATCGGTGCGACGTGCGGCGGCGTGCGCGTCTGGAGCCTGTACGTTCCCAACGGGCGCGCCTTGGACGACGAGCACATGCCGTACAAGCTCAAATGGCTGGACACCTTGAAGGGCCACGCCGCGGACTGGGTGGCCGAAAATCCCGAAGCCCAAGTGGCGCTCATGGGCGACTGGAACATCGCGCCGTTTGATGACGACGTCTGGGACATCGACTTCTTCCGGGCCAACGCGATGACCCACGTCAGCGAACCCGAGCGGGAAGCCTTCCACGCGTTCGAGGCGGCAGGCTTCAAAGACGTCGCACGCGAATACACTCCGGGCCCCGGCGTTTACACCTACTGGGACTACACTCAATTGCGCTTCCCCAAGAAGGAAGGCATGCGCATCGACTTCGTCCTGGGCTCGCCAGCGCTGGCCGCCCGCGTCACGGGCGCCTCGATCGACCGCGAGGAGCGCAAGGGCAAGGGTGCCTCGGACCATGCTCCCGTGATCGTGGAGCTCGCGGACTGAGGAAGCTGACAAACACGGAGGAGGCGGCCCTGCGATGAACGGAAAGATCTACGGGAGTCAAGCGGGGCTGCCGTTCTCTTCAGCCCTGCGCGTCTACGAACCGATCGAAGCCTTTCCCGAGGAGCAGCGCCAACAGCTCGTCGCGAACGGCAATCGCGGAGGTTCCCGGGCCGCCGTCGAGAACGCCGAGCTGCTCGCCTCCCTCGGCCGCGTGACCCGGGAAGGCGGAGACCCTTTTCCCACGGGCAGCACCGACCTGGTGCGGATAACGCGCCTTCCCTCTGCCGACCGGAACGATCCCGACGGCGGGCGGCTGCTTTATTGCCCCAGCCAACTTGTCATCCGGGCCGGACTCGCGGCGAACGCGCTCATGGAAGGCATCCATGGGCCGCTCGCCGAGCTGCTCATCCCGGTGGACCAGCGGGACCGGCATCAAGCCCGGATCGACCGCATCAACGCGAGCCATGACGCGAAGCGGGTGCACACGAGGGCCTCGACCTGGGGCATCCCGTTCAGCTGGTTCTCGCTCTTCCAGGAGTCGGACAACAAGGACGTGGTGGAGTCCGGTGGCCGTATCCTCACGGTGCGGGTCTGGGCTTCCCTCACCGATGCCTTGGACCGGGCACGCTTCGCCGTGGCCAATCTTGCCCTCGCCGCCCCCGACCTCGACATGCTGGACGACCTGACCCAGCTCACCGAATGGCTCGAGTTGTTTCACGTGCAATCGATGGTCGAGCTTGACTACGGCGCAGTGGCGGACAAGGTGTACCCGGACGAATCGCCCATGGACGTCCGGCTTGGCATCGAATGCCTGGCCGAAGGGGACATGACCGGGGCTGCCGCGGCGTACCGCAGGCTGGCTTCCCGCTGGATCCCGATCAGGCAGTTGGCGCGGGCTTCCTAGTTGTTTGGTTCTTGCTTGCCGGCTGGTTTTTACTTGGCTCTTGGTTTTTGCTTGGCGCTTGGTTTTTGCTTGGCGCTTGGTTTTGGCCAGCTCGGTGGGCCGCGGCTGGCGGGGCGGCGCGGGGCGGCGCCGTCGTTTCGCGGATGATCAGCCGGTGGGGCGCCTTCATGGACCTGACTGCTCCCGCCGCGCCGCCCAATTCGTCGAGCAGCATGCGGGTACCGAGCTGGCCCTGTTCAACCGGGTCCTGGGCTACCGTGGTCAGGCCCATGGCTTCGGCGAATTCGTGGTTGTCGATGCCGATGATGGACAGTTCCTCCGGAACCCGGACGCCACGGCGACGTGCCTGCAGCATCGCGCCCATGGCCATTTCGTCGGAAGCGCAGAAAAGTGCGGTTGGCTTGGGTCCGGGTTTGTCCCACAGCTCGTCAAAGGCTTGCTGCCCGCTGCCGACCGTGAAGTTTCCGAAGATGTCCCACTCCGGCGGCATCGAGAAGCCCGCGCTGGTCATGGCATCAGTGAATCCGTCCACACGGAGCCGGGGCACCGTGAAGTTCAAGTCTGAATCGTCCTGCCCGTGGAGGAGGGCGATCTCCCGGTGGCCCAGATTCAGCAAATGCATGGTGGCTTCCACGGAGGCCGCATAGTCGTCGATGCCGATGCTGGGGCAATCCTCCACTGGCCCTCCAACGATCACCAAGGGGATGTCGATCCTTTGGAGGTCGGCGATTTCCTCGGATGTCAAGGACATGCAAAGGACCAGGAGGGCATCGATCTGCTTATAGACCATGGTCTTGCTGAACAGCCGTTCCCGCGCGCCGCGCTGGCCGCCCAGATTAAAGAGGGAGAGGTTGTAGCCGCGGGCATGGAGTTCCCGGTCCACTCCCTCGATGGCCTTGAAGAAGAACCAGCGATCGACGTACGGTGCCAGGACGCCGATGGTCCTGGTGCGCCCCGTCGCGAGTCCCGACGCAGACGACGACGCGACGTAGCCGAGCTCTCCCGCAACCCGCAGGATCTTTTCGCGGGTTGCGGGAGACACTCGGGGAAGTCCCCGGACAGCCCGTGATACCGTGGCCGTGGAAACACCCGCGGCCTTTGCGACGTCCTCAATGCTGGCGCCCGCGTGGCCGCCACGCTGGGATCGTTCGCTTGTCTTAGCCACTCAAAGCCCCCTCAATGATTCAGTTCGGAAGCCGAGGGTTCCTTCCCAGACGGCAGACAACCAGAGTATTCCGGCTGATCTCCCTTAACCGATTCCGTAAAACATTGTTTCGACTGGCGCTCAGCTGAGGCGTCGCCCGGTCCTGGGCGGCAGCTTGCTGCGCATCCGGATCAGGCCCCAGATAGCCAGCACGACAGCCAGCAGGCCCCCTGCCCAGCCCAAGGCGGGCTGGGCCGTGAGTTCCGCACCGATCGTGACCACCAGCAGGACCAAGCCCCAGAAACCCAGGAGGCCGATGACGATGTCCAGGTCTTCGGCTGACCGTACCCTTCGTAGCTCGGGATGGTTCGGGTCCTTGCCGTGGACATCCATCATTTGACTGCGCCCGCGGTCAGGCCCGCCACGATCTTGCGCTGGAAGACCAGCACAAGGATCACAAGCGGAATGGTGACGATGGTGCCGGCCGCCATAACGGCGGTGTACGGTTCCTGGTGCGGCTGCGAGCCTGCGAAGTACGCGATCGCAACCGTAACCGGACGGGTCGCGTCCGAGGACAGCTGGCTCGCGATAAGGAACTCGTTCCACGCGCCGATGAAAGCGAGGATCGCCGTCGTGAACGTCGCGGGAGCGGCGAGCGGGAGGATGATCTTCCGGAACGCCTGGCCTTGCGTGCAACCGTCGATACGGGCCGATTCCTCAAGCTCCCACGGCATTTCGCGGAAGAACGAGGTCAGCGTGTAGACGGTGAGCGGGAGGGTGAAGGAGATATCCGGGACGATCATCGCCTGGTACGTGCCCATCCAGCCAATGTTCGTGAACAGCTGGAACAACGGGGTAACAAGGGCAACGCCCGGGAACATCGACGCTCCGAGGATGAAACCCATCACCGCGAACTTGAAGCGGAAGTTCAAGCGGGCCAAGGCATAGGCCGCGAACACGCCGACCACGAGGGCCACGATCGTGGTGCTTCCTGCCACGATGAGGCTGTTGAGCAGGTTCCGGCCGAAGTGGTTGCCGAGGCTTTCATCGAACACCGTAGCGAAGTTGTCCCACGTGACGTGGGTGGGCCAGAAGGTGGCATCGAAGGTGAAAGCGGTGTCGCGGAAAGCCGTCACCATCATCCAGTATGCGGGGATGAGGCACCAGATGAGGATGACGACGGCGGAGACATACGTGCGGAGCTGTCCCCAATCGAAGCGCTTGGGGCGCGAAGGAACAGATGCGGTACGTGGGAGAGTGGCGGTGGCGGCCATGTCACTTCCTTCCCGAGGTGGTAGCCGCACCTACGGCGTTGGCGCCAAGGAAGCGGACGAAGATGAACGCGACCAGGAAGATCACGAGGAACGTGATGGTCGATATGGCCGCCGCGCTATTGAATCCCTCGCGGATCTGGTCGACAACCAGGATCGAGAGGGTCGTGGTGTTGTTGGCGCCCTGGGTCATGATGTACGGCAAGTCGAACATGCGGAGCGCATCCAGGGTACGGAAGAGGATGGCGACCATGAGGGCCGGCTTGACGAGGGGCAACGTGATCTGGGTGAAGCGCTGCCATGCGCTCGCGCCGTCCACCTTCGCTGCTTCGTAGACTTCGTCCGGGATGAGCTGGAGGCCGGCGAGGATCAGGAGCGCCATGAACGGCGTCGTCTTCCAGACGTCCGAAATGACGACCGCCCATTTCGCGGGCCATTCGGAACCTGTCCAGAGGATTTGCGTCCCGAAAATCTTGTTGGCTATGCCGTCGAAAGCGAAGATGAAGAACCAGAGCTTGGCCGTGACGGCGGTCGGGATGGCCCAAGGCACCAGGACGGCGGCACGGACCGCGCTACGGCCGCGGAACGAACGCGCCATGATGACCGCCATCCAGAATCCCAGGACGGTTTCGAGGGCAACGGTCACTACCGTGAAGAAGAACGTGGTGCCCATCGCGCTCCAGAACTGGGAGCCGAGGGTTCCTGGCGGGCAGGATTGTCCGTTGCACTGCTGGAACAGCCAGTGGACGTAGTTGTCGAATCCGGCGGGTCCGCCCTGTTCGAAGAACCCGGTCGCGGGGTTGAGTCCCGCGTCCTTCTGGAAGGACATGATGATGGCGTTGACCACCGGGTAGATGATGACAACGGCCAGGAGGACGAGCGTCGGAATCAGGAGGACGGAGGCCCAGCGGCCTTGCGTCACCTGCTTGCGGTCGGCGCTCTCGCGTCCTGGCATGTGATGGGACCCAGCCGGTGCCCCGGCTTTGGTGCGCTCCGGGAGTTTCGTAGACATGGAGTGTCTCCTGTTCAGGGGGCCGATGGTCCGGACGCCGGCTCGGACGTCCGGACCATCGGCTCACAACTTTGCTACTTGGCAGCTTCGATGGCCGATTGCATGTCGGCCACTGCCTGGTCGACCGTCTTCTCCCCCTTGAGGGCGGCGTATGCGTTGTCCTGTACTGCCTTCGTCACGGCCGGGTAGAACGGCGTGACCGGGCGCGGTACCGCGTTCTGGATCGACGTCAGCAGCGTCGGCAGGTACGGGAGCTTGGCCGTCAGGTCGGGGTCGGTGTACAGGCTGCTCAGGACCGGTGCCAGCGAACCCTGGGTGGCGTAGAACTTCTCGGTTTCCTCACTCGTCATGAACTTCATGAAGTCCAGGGCCGTGGCCTTGTTCTTGGAGTAGACGTTCATTGCCACGTTGTGGCCGCCGAGGGACGATGCACCGGGACCGGACTTGCCCGGAAGCGGGGCGATGCCGAACTTGTCCGCAACCTTGGACGAGCCGTCCGTCTTGCTCGCGATGCTGTAAACGTACGGCCAGTTGCGCAGGAACAGGAGCTTGCCGTCCTGGAAGGCCGTGCGGCTGTCTTCTTCCTTGTAGGTGATGGCTTCGGCCGGGATGTTGCCGTTCTTGAAGGCGTCCACGAGCTTGCTGAGGCCGTCCTTCGCTTCGGTCGAATTGACCGAGGCCTTGCCGGAATCGTCGACAATCTTGCCGCCGAAGCTATTGATGGCCTCGGAGGCGTTGACGGTCAGGCCTTCATACTTCTGGAACTGGCCGGCGTAGCAGCCCATGTTGTTCTGCTTCGCGATGGAGCACATGCTCATCATTTCGTCCCATGTCTTCGGCGGGTTGGGGACGAGGTCCTTACGGTAGTAGAGCAGGCCGCCGTCGGAAGTCTGCGGTGCCGCGTAAAGCGTGCCGCCGTACGTTGCCGTCTTGACGGTTGCGGGAAGCATGGCCGAAGTGTCGAAGGCTGTCTTGTCCTTCAGCGGCTGCAGCCAGCCCTTCGCGGCGAATTCGGCGGTCCACACGACGTCTACGTCCACGACGTCATAGTTCGGGTCTTTCGCCTGGAAGTGCTGCACGAGGTCGTCGTGCTGCTGGTCGGCCGAATCCGACTGTTCCTTGAACGTGACCTTCTGGTCCGGGTGTGCTGCGTTCCATTTGTCGATGAGTGGACGGACGACGTTCGAGTTGTCCTTGCCTTGCACGTAAGTGATCGGACCGCGGCCGTCGAGGTTGGCCGCGGCGTCGCCGCCGCCCGAAGACGTGCTGCCGCCTCCTCCGCCGCCACAGGCGGTCAAGGAGATTGCGAGAACGCCTGCGATAGCGGTCGGTAAAAGGTACTTGCGTGTGTTCATAGCTGGGAACTCCTCAGTGAGTGAACCAGGATTTTCCGCGGTGCGGTTGATGTGGTGAGCCTCACACTAGTAAGGTTCCCGGTAGTTATGCAAGCGTTTACACAAAAAATGTCGCCGAGAGGATTCCAGTGCCGCATTCCCCGATCCCAACCCCCGGTTCGAGCATCTCCGCGTGGTGGGCGAGCGCCGTCGTCTACCAGATTTATCCGCGCTCCTTGGCCGACGGCAACGGGGACGGAATGGGCGACCTCGCCGGAATCACCGCGAAATTGCCTTACCTCCAAAGCCTGGGCGTCGACGCCGTGTGGCTCTCCCCTTTCTACAAATCGCCCCAAGCGGACGCGGGCTACGACGTCGCGGACTATCGCGCGGTCGACTCGCGTTTCGGCACCCTGGATGACTTCGACGCCATGCTGGAGAAAGCCCACAACCTGGGCATCAAGGTGATCGTGGATCTCGTGCCGAACCACACTTCGGACGAGCACGCCTGGTTCCAGGAAGCCCTCGCTGCCGCCCCGGGCTCGCCCGAACGCGAGCGCTACATGTTCCGTCCGGGCAAGGATTCCGTTCCCGGTTCCGGAGACGGGGACCTGGCCCCGAACAACTGGAAGTCCATCTTCGGCGGTCCCGCCTGGACCCGCTTGAAGAACGACGACGGCACTCCCGGTGAGTGGTACCTGCACCTTTTCGACACGAAGCAGCCGGACCTCAATTGGGAAAACCCGGAGGTCCACGACGAAATGAATTCCGTGCTGCGGTTCTGGCTGGATCGCGGAGTGGACGGATTCCGGGTGGACGTTGCCCACGGATTGGTCAAGGAAGCCGGACTTCCGGACTGGGAGGGCGCCGCGGCGATGGTCGAGGGCGGTTCAGCAGCCCCGGGCATCCACAGCGAGGACGTGGAGCCGCACACGGCGCACCCCCACGTGGCGACTGCCGGGGAAGCCGGTTCGGTCGCGGCAGTGGGCGGTTCGGTCTCGGCACCTGCCGGGAGCACCGCCGTCGAACACCAGGTCAAACCGCCGCTGGATCCGCCGTCGCCCTATTTCGACCAGGACGGCGTCCACGAGATCTACCGCGAATGGCACAAGGTCCTCGCCGAATACGACGGCGACCGCATGCTGGTTGCCGAAGCTTGGGTGGAGCCGGCCGAGCGGCTCGCGCGGTATGTCCGGAAGGACGAAATGCAGCAGGCCTTCAACTTCGATTTCCTCCTGGCCGGCTGGGACGCCGAACGCATGTCCGAGGCGATCGCGCTCTCGCTGGATGCCGCAGGTTCCGTAGGAGCACCGTCGACGTGGGTCCTGAGCAACCACGACACAGTCCGCCACCCAAGCCGCTTCGGCCTGGAAAACCCCACTACGTTCCCCAAGGGCATCGCGGCACAAGACGAACAGCCCGACGCCGGCCTCGGCCTCGCGCGGGCACGCGCGGCATCGATGGTGTCCTTCGCGTTGCCCGGCTCGGCCTACCTGTACCAAGGCGAGGAATTGGGCCTTCCTGAGCACACGTCCCTGCCCGACTCAGTGCGGCAGGACCCCAGCTTCTTCCGCACAGGGGGCGTGGAACGCGGCCGGGATGGTTGCCGGGTGCCTTTGCCGTGGAGCTCCGCCGAGCCAGGGTTCGGGTTCTCGCTCGTGGCTCCAGCTGGCGCAGCACCGGCCGATCCTTGGCTGCCGCAGCCCGGTGGCTTCGGTGAGTTGGCCGCGGACCGCCAGGCCGGCGTCGAAGGTTCCACGCTGGAGCTGTACCGCTCTATTCTTGAGTTCCGCAGGGCCAGGAAACTGGGTTCCGGTACCTTCACGTGGGCCGAAGAGCATGATCCTGCCAATGGCGTCCTGGCATTCCACAACCGCGATGTCCTGGCCGTTGTGAACATGGGCTCCACTGCGCTGCCTGTGCCGGACGGCTTCCGCGTGGAGCTTTCCAGCAGTGGCGGCGGGGGCGGTTCGAACGCGCGGGATGGCATTGCGCCGAACAGCGCGGCGTACCTCGTTTCGCTGTAGCCCGTTGCACGCCCCTTGCGGGCATTCCGCGGCTCAGCGGACGCGCTCGGCCTTGCTGAACCTTGCGCGCGCGCCCACTCCGATGTGGATCAAGACAGGGGTTTTCCGGCCCACCACCATATCCAGGGCTTCGACGAGCCTGGAAATGTCGTCTGCCAATGCGTGCGGTGCGACGCCTTGGCGGGGTTGGACCCTGATTTTGAGACCCGGAATTCCCCGGACGTCGAAAGTGGCCACGGTGATTCCGGCAAGGTCGGTCCGTTCCGCGAGGGCGGCTTTGAGTGCCTGCTCCGCGAAACTTCCGCCGATGCTGACGTTGCCGGGAGTCCGGGCGTCGTCGTATTCGGAGACGAGGAGGTTGGCCCTGCCTTTCCCCTGCTGCGCCACCCATGCCACCATCAGCACGATCAGGACAATCATGATCGCCGCCGCAGCAACCCACAACCAGCTCTCCTCGCGCCCCGGGATGCGGGTCTGTTCCGAAAGGAACTTCGCGTGATCCCACACCCCTGTTGACCAGTCGCGCCACCAACTGCCCACCGCGGGAACCGTCGCGAGCAGGACCAAGAGGATGCCGGTCACCAGCAACGCCAGCCCGAGAATGCCGATCAGGATGCGGTTGAGTACGTGCGGGGTGCCGTTCATGCGCCAATCACCCCCGAGGTTGCCACGTTGACACGCACTGATGGCATGGGGGAAGGCGACATGGTCCGGAGTTCGTCTTCGACGGCCGCGAGGATGCGCTCCTCGTGCAGGGGTACACCGGAGGTCGGCCGGACGTTGACCACGACGTACCGCTTCGACACCACCACCATGACCTGTTCCTGGGTGACGTTGGCCGCCGTCCTTGCCGACCTTGCGAGGGCGGAGGCTATGACCTCGTCATCCACCACCACACCGGCCCTAGGATCCTCCAGGAGGTGCCGGGACCGTCTTCCGGGCAGGATGGCGTTCAGGAAGAAAATCAATCCCACCATGGCCACGACGGCGCCCAACGAACCCAGCAGCAACGGGGAAATCCCGGCGGGCAAGGCGGTGAGCCGCTCCCCTGCGGTCTGGGGGTCGATGAGCCACGGAGGCTGGCCGAGGGCACGCAGCGCGGATTCGAAAAGCGCGTAGACGCAGGCGGCGATCACCAGGACCGCGGCGACCCCGGCCATCCCGGCACGCGAAGAACGCGATTCCCGCCGAAGCATCCGTTGGAGTCCGACGTCGATCCTGTCCCCTCCCGACGCCGGCCCCGGCAGCCCCGGCACTTGGGTGTCGTTTGGGTGCGAATCGGCGAAGTCCGGTCCGGGGATGCGCGGATCCGTGGTTGGCTGCTGTGGGATCTTTCGTGCCGGGTTTCCGTGGGGCGGGTTTCCGTGGGGCGGGTTTCTCTGCACATGGCTCATTGGACGCGGGCTCCTTCTGTGATGCGAGCGCCACTGATCCGGATGTCCACCCGGCTAAGGGTGGAGCCACTGAGCTCCATCACACGCTCCAGGATGGTGGTCTTCGCCTTCACTGCCCGTTCCCACACTGATCCGCCGAACGTTCCAAGCCTCAAGGGATCCATCAGGACATCAACGAGGGAAGGCACGCCAATCGGTGCGGCGATCGAGAGTGCCAGGAGGCCGTCGTCGTCCGACCATTCGGCACGGACATCCTGCGGCGAGACACCGAGCGATTCCGCGGCGGCGGCCTGCGCCAAGGCGGTGAGTGCCTGGGTGCTGATCCGGTTGTGGCCGGCCATCGTGGTGGCGGGCTGCACCGCCTCAGCCGCGGACATCATGACGATGAGCGCCGGCCGGTCAATGCGTCCAGCACGCTGCGAAGATCAAGTTTTCCGTCCGCGGCCCGGCCCAGGAGCGCACCAATGCCCATGAACACAAGGGCAATCACGAAACCCCACAGCCCGAACTGGAACGCCATGAACGCCACGAAGGCGCCGATCCCGATTCCGACGACAGTCATGTTCACTGGAGTGGCTCCCTTTCCGCTAAGGCACCCTTTGTTCCGGCTTTGACGAGCGGGGCAACATAGACATCGTTGATCTCGACGTTGACCTCAATGACTTCCAATCCCACGAGAGACTCGACCGCCCTGTAAACCGCGGCCCGCACCTGATTGGCGACATCGTGGAGCGGATATCCGTAAACGGCCACGAGGTTGACGTCCACGGCCACCTGGGTTTCGCCCACTTCGGCACGGACCCCGGCTGCATGGTCCTGGCTGCCGACGGCGTCACGGATGGCCCCTAGGGCGCGGGAAGGGGCTGAACCGAGGGAATAGACGCCGGGAACTGCCCTCGCCGCAATGCCTGCAACCTTGGCGACGGCGGAATCTGAAATGATGGTGCGTCCGCTCCCGGGCAGCGCTTGGTGTTCCTCGGAAACCGGAACCCCCATGGCCTCCGGGTCAGGCGCGGCGAAGCTTTCCTGTTGTTCCATGTGGCCCTCCCCTTCTGTTGATTACCACCCTAGCGCTTGCCCCTGACAAGGCGGAGACAAAGGGGAATACAAAGAGGACGGAGCCCGTCGTGCCCGAACAAATTTCCCGAAATTCCGGGTTTTGGTTTAAATGAAGAAAAGCGCCGGTTCCGAAGAACTGACGCTTCCCAGTGGTGGCTCCGACCGGCGTCGATCCGGTGACCTTTCGATTTTCAGTCGAACGCTCTACCAACTGAGCTACAGAGCCTTAGGTGACATTGTCACCATGATTGCCGGAATTTCTTCCGACAATCAAAGCGACCCTGACGGGACTTGAACCCGCGACCTCCGCCGTGACAGGGCGGCGCGCTAACCAACTGCGCTACAGGGCCTCGCTGTGTAGTATCACTACTACGTCCGCAGTATCTCTACCGTGGTTTTTCAAGGCTTCCAGCCTACCAGACTTTTCCGACTGGTTTGACCACTTCCTTGCGTACCCCCAACGGGATTCGAACCCGTGCCGCCGCCGTGAAAGGGCGGTGTCCTAGGCCGCTAGACGATGGGGGCCTGGAACAATCCGAATTTGCGACAGGCAACAACACATTACGGCTTCCCGTGTGCTTTTCGCATCTCGCTCGTCCGAACTGGACTCTAAAACTTTAGAGCATAGGTGGGGATATTCCAAAATCGGCGCACGAGCTGCCGAATAACCGCTCACCGATGTTGGCAGGTTCTTGCTGAAAGACGTCCGAATTCCGCCAGTCCGGAGCAGTCACGCCGGGCTAGATTGGCAGCATGGCCACAAGCACTCCACTCAATCCGGCGACCACCAGCTCCCGGACCATCAACAAGCTCGGCGTTGCCGCCGTCGTCGTCACCGTTGCCCTTTGGGCGTCTGCCTTCGTGGGCATCCGCGCCGTGGGACCCAGCTTCTCCCCCGGTTCCTTGACGCTCGGGCGGTTGGCGGTTGCCGCCGTCGCGCTCGGCATTGTGGCCCTGCCCAAGCTGCGCACCTGGCCGAAAGGCCGCGAATGGTGGCCCATCCTCGCGTACGGCGTCATGTGGTTCGGCGGCTACAACGTGGCTCTCAACGCGGCTGAACACTTGCTCGACGCCGGCACCAGCGCCATGCTGATCAACGTTTCACCCATTCTGATCGCCGTCCTGGCCGGATTCATCCTGAAGGAAGGCTTTCCGCGCTGGCTGATCATCGGCAGCCTCGTGGCGTTCGGCGGGGTCGTGCTGATTGCGCTCGGCTCCGGCCAGCGTTCGACGGCGGACGTCGCCGGGGTGCTGCTGTGCCTCCTGGCCGCCGTGCTCGCCGCGGTGAGCGTGATCGTCCAGAAGCCCGTACTGCGCAAGTTCCCGGCGGCGCAAGCGACCTGGTTCGGCATCATGGTGGGCGCAGTGTGCTGCTTGCCGTGGGCCGGCCAGCTTGTGGCCGAGGTGCAGGCGGCTCCCCTTCCGGCCACGCTCGGGCTGGTTTACCTGGGCGTCTTTCCCACGGCGATCGCGTTCACCACATGGGCCTACGCCCTTTCCCTGATTGAAGCGGGAAAGCTCGCCGCCACGACCTACCTCGTCCCGGGCACCACGATCCTGATCTCCTGGGCATTGCTCAACGAGGTCCCCGGCGTGTGGGGCCTCGTTGGTGGAATCGTCTGCCTGGTGGGCGTCGGACTCACCAGGCGCAGGTCCCGCTAGCCGCCTCGCCGGAAGCCTGCCGCGCGGGCACAGCCGCTACCGCGCCATTCCGGCGAGGAGCTCGCGGTGCGTGGGCGGGTTGGCCCCGCGGCGCCCCACCGTAATGGCGGCAGCCATCGACGCGGTCTGTCCGATGCGCTCCAGCACGGTGGGCGCCAACCCTTCGCTTCCACGCAGCAATAGTCCGAGGATCAAAGCCGACATGTAGGAATCGCCGGCACCGATAGTGTCCGCCACCACGGAAGTCACCGCGGGAACGATCAGCTGGGTGTGCGGCGTCGCCATTAGGGAGCCCTCGGCGCCGCGAGTCACCACGGCCAGTCCCGCGCCGAGGCCCAGGATGTGTTGGGCGGTCTCCTCGAGGGACTTGCGCGGGTAAAGCCAAAAGGCGTCGTCGTCGCTGAGCTTCACGACGCCGGCCAGCGGCACCAGCTCTTCGAAAATACGCAAGGCCTCACCGTGGCTGCCGAGGAGGTCCGCGCGGATGTTGGGATCGTAGGTGACCATGCACCCGCCTTGCGCTTGTTCCAAAAGGTTCCGCACCGAGCTGGCGCCGGGTTCGAGGAAGGTTGCGATCGAGCCCGTATGCAGGATCTTCGGCGCGTAAGGCAGGGTGGCGCGGCCCAAGGACCATTCGATGTCAAAGGAGTACTCGGCCGAACCGTCGGCCGCGATTTCCGCCGTCGCGGTGGCCGTCTTGGTGAGCGACTGCGAACCGGGCAGCACCACGACGCCGGCGCTAGCCAAGTGCGCGGCGATGGACTCGCCGCGCGCGTCCCGGCCGACGGCCGTGAGCAGCCCGGCCTTCACGTCAAGGCGGCCCAGGCCGTACGCGACATTGGCAGGCGATCCACCCGGGTATTCGGTCTCGCCTTGCGGCGTGTGGACGATGTCGATGAGGGCTTCGCCTACCACGACGACGTCGAGCGGCTCGGGCGAGGGGGACGCGAAGTGGTTCATGGGGTTCCTGTTCCTTGGTGGGAGGGTTCCCGTGGCGGAGCCACGGACTGGCGTTCAACGAGCGGGCATTCAAAGTATTCGGCGCGGCCGTTGCGCTCCGCACCGGCCAACAGCAGCTCGACCGCGCGCCGGCCCATCCCGACGAAGGGCAGTTCGAGCGTAGTCAGGCCGGGCCGCAGATGTGGCGCTAGGGTTTCCTGGTTATCGAAACCCACAACGGACACGTCCCCCGGGACGGATAAACCGAGCTGGGCCAGGGCCTGGTAGGCGCCCCAGGCGGTGCGGTCGTTCGCACAGAAAACGGCTGTGGGCGGCTGCTTGCCCGTCATGAGCGCGAGGGCATTGTCGAAGCCGCCCGATTCATGACCGTCGCCGATCCTGTGGAGGCCGGGATCCGGATCGATGCCCGCTTCCGCGAGGGCGCGCCGGTATCCGCCATAGCGCCCGACGGCGGCCGGCAGCTCCCCGTCCGGGGCGCCAAGGTTGATCATCGCGATCCGGCGATGGCCGGCGTCGATGAGCCTTTTCGTGGCGGCGTAGCCTCCTGCTTCTTCCTGCGGGGCGATGCTGGGAAAGCGTCCCGCGCGGTCGCGCGAATTGAGCACGACGGCGGGTACCTCGGACAGGACGTCGGGCACGTCGAGGACCCGGTGGTACATCGCGGCGTAGACCACTCCGGCCACCTTGTAGGACAGCATGGCCTCCAACGATGCGGCTTCGAGGGCCTTGTCTCCGCCCGTATTCACCGTCAGCAGGAGCAAACCCGATTCCCATGCTTTGGCCTGGGCACCTTCAATGATCTTGCCGGCAAAAGGGGATGTGGCCACGAAGTCGCCGACGAAGCCGATCATTCCCGCCACGCCATCGCGCAACACTTTGGCATGGGCATTGGTCCTGTAGCCCAACCGGTTGGCCGCGGCGTGGACGCGCTGCCGGGTCTCCTCCGAGAATCGCGTTCCAGCGGCATCGTTGAGCACCAGCGATACTGTGGCCTGGGAAACACCGGCAGCGGCAGCGACGTCGTTCATCGTCGTGCCGGATCTGCTGCCGTGGCGGCTCATCGATTCCCTGTCTGTTTTGGCTTAACTTGCAGCTTGGTTATACGAATTACCAGCCCGGAAAACTGTAGCTGCAGCCACATCCAGCGTCAATGATGAAGCCGCGCGTTACAGTCGGAACATGCCCATCAATTTGCCTCCCGGCTTGCCGATCATTCCAGATGGCGAAGTTCCCTTTAGCCAGCGCATTTTCGGCGTGCGCCCCACGGTAGCGAGAGCGGCCGATATCGAGGCCGCGGGCACGGTTGCGGGGAATTCGGCGGCTGGCGGCACTGAGGCTGGAGGAGGCGAGGCTGGCGGCGGCGAGGCTGGTGGCGGCGAGGCTGATGGCGGCGAGGCTGGCGGCGCCGAGGCTGGAGGCGCAGAGGCCGGAGGCGCCGCGCCGTTCGAGATGTCACCGGAGGACTTTGAGGCGGCCGTCAGCGATGCCTTGCTCCTGATTCCGGACAAGGCAGCCCGGGCGATGGACAACGTGGCCATCTTCATTGAGGACGATTACACGCCGCAGCCCGGAGACGATCCCGGCATGGTTCTGCTTGGCCTGTATGAGGGCGTCCCGTTGACGGAACGCGGCTCATGGTGGGACGCCGGCTCGCTCCCGGACCGGATCACCATCTTCCGCCAACCCATCCTGGATATTTGCTCTTCCCGACAAGACGTGATCGACGAAGTCGCCATTACGGTGATCCATGAGATCGCCCATCATTTCGGAATCGGGGACGACCGCTTGCACGAACTCGGCTGGGGCTAGGCGGTTGACTCAGGTCAGGGCTGAGCCAGGTCCGTGCTGAGGCAGGTCCGTGCTGAGGCAGGTCCTTGCTGGGGCGGGTCCGTACGGTGTCAGGTCCGCGTTAAACCGCTCCGCTCTGGGGCAGGTCCGCATGAAACCGGTCCGCGCCGTAGGAAGCGGGGGTGTGCACTGACCCCGGTGCGTTTGCCCCGCCGTCAGGCGACCGTGCCAGCGGCGCCGTCCACCGTGATCGTTTGGCCCGACGTGATCCGGGAAGTGGCATCCGGGACCCCGACGACGGCTGGAATCCCGTACTCCCGGGCGACGACTGCGCCGTGCGAGTTTGGACCGCCCATCTCCATGACGAGTCCCGCAGCGGTCAGGAATAGCGGAGTCCAACCGGGGTCTGTGGATGGAGCCACCAGGATCTCTCCCGGTTCCAGATGAGCACCCACGGGGTCCATGATCACCCTGGCCACGGCAGTCACGGTCCCTGCGGATGCGGGAGCTCCCCGCAGCACGTCGTCGGACCCCGAGGATCCGGGTTCCGGGATGTCGTTTTGCCGGGCGCCCCCGCGTTGGGCGCTTGCCTTTGATTTACCGCCGTTCCGGCTACCGGACGGCAACGCTTCGGGTTCAGTCCCGTCGGAAAGCAACACCCTGGGCACATGGCGGCGGCGCATTTCCAGCTCGTATTCGTCCCGGCGCCGAGCCACGAGTTCATGGAGGTCAGTGCCGTCCAGGCCTCTGTGGGCGTCGTTGAAATCGAGGAAGAAAACGTCCGAGGGGTCGTCGATCCTTCCCGCCTCTGCGAGCGCTTCTCCTACCAACGCGAGTTGGGACCGGGCAGCGGCCAAAGCAACCACGAGGTTGTATTTCGGGAACTCGCGCAGCCCGGAGAACATGCGGGTGCGCTCTAGTGCGGCTTTCACAATCTTGGCGTGGAAGGCGCTCTTGGACCGCGCCCTTGCCACCAGGACGGCAGCCTGTTCCTCGGCGTCGTGCGCGGCTTTCTCAAATTGTTTGTCCGGAGCGAGCCGGGGGTCCTCGAGGCGCAAGTAGTTGATGAGCACGCCGATGATGTGGGTGGGGTCATCGGACCAGCGGGCCATGCCGAGGTCGATTTCCGCGACTGCCCGGTGCCCGTAGCGGCTCAGGAAGTCTTCGAGTCCGGTCTGGGCGACAGTGGGCAGCCGGCCTTCACGGTACTTTTGCACGAGGGCGGCGGGATCTGTGCCAGCGAAGGCTCCGGCGGACTCGGTATCATCCCGGATGAAGGTTGCAAGCTGCCACAGCGCAAGGTCCATTTCCGTGGTGACATTGTTGGGCAACCCACGGATGATGGTCTGGAGCTCGTCCCAGGAGGCTTGTTCACCGAGGAGTTTCCTGACAATTCCCATGGTTGCGAACCCGACCACAACCGGTGGCAGGGTGTTGGGTATGACAGGGAAGAGTTCCTTGCCGAGGATCCGCTCGACGTGGCCAATCCTCTCCCGCGGAGAGGCATCCGCAGGAACCGCCAACGCGGCCTTCAATTCCGCGGCGACGTTATTGACGCGTTCAAGCGCTTCCTTCGGCTTGAAAATGGCTCGGACAAGGGTCTCCGGGACGCGGTAGCGAAGCACGATAGGGGCCACGTGCTTGATGAGTTTCAGCGGCGTCTTGTTCGTAACGGCGAAACGGGAATCATCAAACAGCGCCCGCATGACGGCGGCCGAACGGGACTCCATGAAGTCGAAGGCCTTCGGGACAATCGCGCGGCCTACGGTGCTTCGCAGCGGAGTGGCGAGATCGAAATAGATCCGCATTCCGGCTTCGTAGTATGCCGAAGGGCCGTTCCGCGGTTCAGGGACCTGGAAACCCGCCGTGCGCGCCACTGACGCAGCAAGGACCCTGATAGCGGCGAGACCCATAGGGGTAAGCGGGCGCGTGAGCCCCTGCGCAAGACTGAAACACAAGTACGCGTGCGGACCTGGGGTTGCGCTGTTTCTATCCGGGTTTGGGCGGGTGTAAACCGGGTTTGGGCGGGCGGTGCTTGAGCGAGGAGCGTTCGGACGGACTGGGTGCGGGCGGACAGGTTGCGGACGGACAGGGTGCGGGTAAAGCGTCGTGATGGGGCGCGCCTGGGTGAGCCATAGTTTTCCGTCGCCGTCCACGGCCCATTCGATGTCCTGCGGCGAACCGTAGTGTTCCTCCACACGTTGCCCCACGCTTGCCAGGGACCTGATCTGGGAATCGTTCAGGCAAGCGGTTTGGCTTGGCGAGCCCAAGTCCGAGTCCGGAAGCGACGGTGCGTCAAGGCGTTCGGTGCCGCCCCCAGGGAGGGAACGAATCACGAGTTTCCGGTCTCCGAGCCTTCGCTGCGTGATCCTGCCTGTAAGCGAATCCACCACGAAGTGGTCCGGGTTCACGGCGCCTGAGACCACTGCCTCACCGAGGCCGGGGTTGGCGTCGATTACTGCTTCGCGGCGACGTCCCGTAACGGGGTTCGCAGTGAAGAGGACGCCTGCCGCCTCCGCATCCACCATGAGTTGAACAACGACGGCGAGGGTCACCGCGGCGTGCTGGATTCCGTTGCTGGCCCTGTAGCTGACAGCCCGGTCCGTCCATAGGGATGCCCAGCATTTTCGAACGGCGTCGAGAACAGCCTCGGCACCCACAACGTTCAAGTATGTGTCCTGCTGCCCCGCGAAACTCGCAAAGGGCAGGTCCTCGGCAGTCGCGGAAGACCTGACGGCCACCGCGGCATCCGAACCGAGCCCCGCGTAAGCCGAGCGGATGGCTTGCTCAATTTCCATGGGCATGCCGGACTGGAGCACCGCGTTCCTGGCGCTGGCCGCGAGCACTCCCAGCCGCTCAAGGTCGCCCGGCTCGGCGGACTCGAGCTCGTGGATTATCTCCGAGAGCGCGCGGGTCGTGTTGCCCGAAGCGTCCGGTCTGGCGCCCGGCCCGGATTCCTGACCACCGGCGTCGTGGTTTTCGTCCACCTGCAGTGCGTGCCGGTACGCCTCGGTACTGAGGCAAAATCCAGGCGGAACCGGAAAACCAGCCCACGCCAGTTCGCCAAGGTTCGCCGCCTTGCCGCCGACCTCGGGAAGCATGGCAGCCCGGACCTCGCGTAATTCGAGGATCAAGCGCGGCGCGGTTCGTGATGCCGGCTCAGGCCCCGACCCCGCCCCGGGCTTGGACCCCGGCTCCGACTCCGACTTCGACTCGGACCCCGAATTTCCCGTGATCATTGCCGCCCCGTCCCCCGCCGCCTGCTCGTTACCCTGGGCCTACGCCGCGCCGAGCATGGGACCGAACTTTGGGCGGTCCTCAAGCCTCGGATCATCACGGTCAGGAACAACGAGCACTGGGCCCTTGGCGTGGTGCAGGATGCCATCCGAGGTTGATCCGAGGAGCATTCCTGCGAAACCCCCACGGCCGCGCGTGCCGACCACCACAAGTTCAACGCCACGGCTGACCTCTACAAGCACCTCCACCGGAGAGCCGTCCAGCAATTGCGTTTCCACCGGCAGCTTGGGGAAATGGCTCTTGAGCCAGGCCATGCCAGCTTCAAGTTGAACCTTGATATCCCTGAAAAGCGCTTCCCTGTCCAAGGGAGCAGGAACCCAGGCGAGGGATCCGCTGTATTCCGGAACGGCGCAGATGACGCGCAGCTTCGCTCCCATCCTCTGGGCTTGTTCAGCGGCCTCCAAGACGGCAATCCGGGCCTGCTCCGAGCCATCCACGCCCACGGCCACCACGTTCTCGATCACATGGGGGCCGGACTTGGCACGCTCTGCCTTGATGTGCTTGTCCTCGGTGCTTTCGCCCAGGCGGTCCGAGCAGAAAAGGGGCACGGTCACTGTTGGGCACTTCGAGTGGGCAGGGAGTGCGCTGCTGACCGATCCCAATAGCCTGCCGACGAATCCGCCCCGCCCGCGCGTACCGAAGACGAGGAGTTCGGCCGATTCGGACAGATCCAGCAGCACGCCGGACGCGTCGCCGTTCTCGACTGAGCCATCGACGTCGATGGCGTAGCCGGAAACTTTCTCGAGCGCTTGCTTGACGATTGCTTCGGCACCGTCCCGTATGACGGAATCGTCCACTGTTGCGTATCCGCCGTCCAAGCCCGAGGCCGCGAAAATCGGAACTGAGTATGCCGTCACGACGTGGAGCGGGATCTGCCTCCGCTCGGCTTCCCGCGCGGCCCAGACGAGGGCGCATTGGCCATGCTCGCTACCGTCAACGCCAACCACAATTCCGCCAGGGGCGATCGATGGCTCCTCCCCGTTGCCTTCGGCGTCCGGGTGATGGCTTTCAGAGTGTTTGCTGTGCTGGTCCATGGGGCCTGCCTCCTCGCACTACTGGCTGATGTTGCGGCTATTCTGCCAGAGGCCGTGCCCACAACGTGCTTTCCTTACACCGGCGTGAGTTGCGGCCTCCAATGATCACTATTCTCGTTTGCAGAAGCCGAATCAAGCCGGAATCAGCGTATGTGGATAACGCTTGGAACACCTTCGAAACAGTGAAATCCCGGGGTGAAAAAAGCGTTCGCAGACATGCCGATGAGAGGGCTATCCAGCACACGATTTCTTCTGTAATGTTCGAGGCACTGATGACGGTGACCGTGTTTTCCAACACGCCAACGGCCTTCAGTCGCGACCGCTTGGGGACTCGGACGCTGCCCCTGTATTGCCTTGGGTAATGCACTTTTCAAGGAGGAGCCAAGCTGTGTCAACCATGCCTGCTGCGAGGACGGAACGCACCACCACGGTAGTCATTGGCGCCGGCATGTCCGGCCTGGCTGTAGCCAGCGAACTCAGTCGCTATGGAGTGGACGCAATCGTTGTTGATGGCCTGTACATCACGGGAAGCACGCAGCCGCCCGCTACGGGCCTCCTTCCGCGTTGCGATGCTGCCGACGTCGCGTGCCTCCAGGAGCGCAGTGAAATCCTGAGGCACTTGCGGAACTATGCCACGAGCCACAGCCTGGACGTCCGGAACACCACGCGGGCCGTCCGCCTGGACCGCGTGGATGAAACCGCCGTCGAAGGCTCGGTAGCCAGTGTCTCGATGCAGGACAAACCGGCTTCTGATTCACACCAATGGGCTGTCCACACGCCGAACGGCGTGCTCCTCGCCGACCACATCGTCGTTACCCGCTGCGGGCAGAGCCAGTTGCGGCGGATGCTTGCCGATCTTGGTATCGCGATTGGCCAGAACTTCGTGGCAGCCATGCGTGCGATCGGAATGTACCTGGTGGGCGTCGGCGAACTCGCGACCCCCACGCCCAAAGAGGTCCTTCGCCAAGCCAAGGTAGTGGGCCAAGCAATTTCGGCCAAGGTGCACCCGGACAGCGTCCATGCAGCCCACGTCGGGGTCTTCGCGGCGCTCCCGACCCTCGCCTAGAAACCCACCGCCACCGGCGCTTGTTTCCGGTACCAGCGCTAGTAGCTCCGGAATGCGAAACAAGCTCCGGACATCGGGACCGGACATTATGGCCAGCGCCTGGCCTAAGCCCTAGTCGTCGTCCGTCGTGTCCCCTGCGCCACCAGCTTCAGCGTCCCCGCTTCCCGCGAGCTTGCGCCGCGCGGTGACTCCCAGGAACACCAGGAGCCCTGCGGCGACCACCGCGAGCCCGACGATGCTCCAGGGGAAAGGCTGGGAGGCGTCCGGGGCTTTGTCCGGCGTGGTGGTCGAACCCGGGGCGAGCGTGCCGGCGGTGGGCACCGCGCCAGATCCGGTGCCTTCGGAACTGCCGGCCGACGTCGTACTTCCGGTTTTCGCCGTGAACGTGAAGGTCCCCTCGATGGGATGCGAATCCGAGCTGACAACCCGCCAAACCACTGTGAAGGGGCCGGCGGGGGCGCCCGGCTTCAGCTTTTGCGAGACGACGGTGTCCACGATCTCGACCGAGCCGTCGGCCCAGTTCTGGCCGGTGGAGTCCTTGACCTGAATCTGAGATCCAAGCACGAGGGGCCGGTTGTTGAAGGTGATGGACACGGAATCGGGCACGCTATCAACAGTTGAACCGTTGGCCGGCGAGGTTGATTCGGCGACGTCGTGCGCCAGGGCGGGTGCGGCGGAAAACAGCACAGCGGAGAAAAGTACCGCGGTGACAGCAATGACGGCGGCCAGCAACTGGCGGATAGGGCGCATGGGCGAAGGACTCCCTTTTGTTGGATTCCTTACAGAGTAGGCGAATTTGCTGGGTGTCCGCTGTCACGGGCATAGGATTTGAGAGCACACTTCCCCGATCCCCGGAGACCTCCATGCTCAAACAGGGCTCAGCCATCGATCGCTACTTCAAGATTTCGGAACGTGGATCCACCTATTCCCGCGAAATCAGGGGCGGGTTCGCAACGTTCTTTGCCATGAGCTACATCGTGGTCCTGAACCCGTTGATACTCTCGGGGGCGGACTCCTCGGGTCACTCCCTGGGTTTCCCCGCCGTCGCAGCGACCACCGCGTTCATTGCCGGCATCCTGACGATCCTCATGGGCGCGTGGGCCAAGCATCCGTTCGCGGTGGCCACCGGCCTGGGCGTGAACGCGTTCGTGGCCGTCACGGTTGCGTCCCATCCCGGCCTGACGTGGCCGGACATGATGGGGCTGGTGATGCTTTCCGGCTTGACCATGCTGATCCTGGTGCTCACGGGCTTCCGGACTGCCGTCTTCAAAGCCGTGCCCGAGGCCCTCAAGACGGCGATCGTGGTGGGCATCGGCCTCTTCATCGCGTTGATCGGCCTGGTCAACGCGGGGTTCGTGCGCCGCGTCCCCGACGCCGCCGGCACCACAGTCCCCGTCAGCCTCGGCGTCGACGGGAAGCTCCTTGGCTGGCCCACACTGGTCTTCGTCTTCGGACTCGTGCTGACGATCGCGCTCGTGGTCCGCAAGGTGCGCGGCGCAATCCTCATCGGCATCATCGCTTCGACAGCCCTGGCCGCCGTCCTTGAGTTCACCTTGCACATCGGCCCGAGCTTTGACGGGAAGAACGTCAATCCCCGTGGCTGGTCCCTCGTGGCGCCCAAGTTCACCCAGTGGGCCGCCCCCGACCTCTCCCTGATCGGCAAGGCGAACCCAGTCGGCGCGTTCCAGCACCTCGGCTTCATCGCGGCCGCGCTCCTCGCTTTCGTGATCCTCCTGAGCATCTTCTTCGACGCCATGGGAACCATGGTGGGCCTCGCCCGCGAAGCCGGCACTGTGGACAAGCACGGAAACATCCCGAACGTGGACCGTGTCCTCCAGGTGGATGCCCTCGGCGCGATCATAGGCGGCGGTTCGTCCGTGTCTTCCAACCAGATCTTCGTGGAGTCGGGTGCGGGCATCGGCGAAGGCGCCCGGACCGGCCTGGCATCGATCGTGACGGGCTTGCTGTTCCTCGTGGCGATGTTCGTCACCCCGCTCATCAACCTGGTCCCCTTCGAGGCCGTCGCGCCCGCTTTGGTTGTGGTGGGTTTCATGATGGTGTCCCAAGTGAGCAAGATCCACTGGGATGACTGGGCCCTCGGGATTCCCGCCTTCCTGACGATCGCACTCATGCCGTTCACCTACTCGATCGCGAACGGCCTGGGCGCGGGATTCATTTCCCACGTCCTGATCCGCACGTTCCAGGGCCGCGCACGCGAAGTCCACCCGCTCATGTGGGCCGTGGCTGCCGCTTTCCTGCTGTTCTTCGGCATCGGTCCGGTCGAGGAAATCCTGGGCGTCAAGTAGGCCTTTCCGGGATACCGGACACCCTCGGCGCCCACGCGGTGTATTTCGGGCCGGCAATGCGCTGAGCTTGAACTATGTACACCGCGCTGCCCGCTATCGACATTCCGCCCACCCCCTGGACCGGCCGCAACGACGGCGACGGCGACGAACACCGCCGCTGGTGGCAGGCGGTGGCTCCCCACAGCAGCGGAAACGCGGGCACGGGCTCCCGGCCCGCCGTCGTCGTGGGCTTCCGCAGCGACGAGGGGGTGCTGCGCAACAAGGGACGCGTTGGCGCGGCAGCGGCGCCGACGGCGATCCGCAATGCACTCGGTCCGCTCGCTTTCCACCTGGAACGGGACGTGTTCGACGCCGGTGACGTGGCGGTGGATGACGGCTCGCTCGAGGCGGGCCAAGACCGTGCAGGCCGCGTGGTTTCGGAACTGCTCGACGGCGGCAACCTCACCGTGCTGCTGGGCGGCGGGCACGAGACCGCCTTCGCCAGCTATCTGGGCGTCGCGGGTTCGGAAGCTGTACGTTCAGGCAAGCGGCTCGGCGTCCTGAACCTCGATGCGCACTTCGACTTGCGTGACGAGCCGGTGCCGAGCTCGGGCACGCCGTTCCTCCAGATGGCCCGCGCCGAAGCCGCCGCCGGGCGCGAACTGAACTACGCCGTCGTCGGGATCTCCGAACCCAACAACACGCGGACCCTTTTTGACACGGCAGGCCGCCTGGGCGTGAAGTACCTTTTGGACGAGGACTGCTCTGCGCAGGCCGCGCACGAATTCGTCGCGCGGTTCCAGGAGGGCGTGGACGTGGTGTACCTGACGATCGACCTCGACGTCCTCCCGGCGTCGGTGGCGCCCGGCGTGAGCGCCCCGGCCGCTTATGGCGTGCCGCTACCCGTCATCAGCGCGGTGTGCAAGCAGGTGGCGGCAAGCGGAAAACTCCTGCATCTGGACGTGGCGGAGCTCAATCCCGAGTTCGATATCGACTCGCGGACCGCCAAGGTGGCGGCGCGGCTGGTGAACACGCTGCTCGCGTAGGCACGCTTACGCACCTCCAAGGGTGACGACGGCGTCGAGGTCCAGTTTGCTGACCGACGTCCCGATCCGGAGCCGATACTCGCCGGGCTCATACTGCCAACCATTGTCCCAATAGGCCAGCAGGCGCGTGGGCACATTGAGCGTGGCGGTGACGGTTTCGCCCGCCCCGGCAGTGACCGGGACGGACGCGACAAGCCAGCGAACCGGCCGGTCCACGGCGGAATCGGGCCGTTCGGCGTACACCTGCACCACTTGCTTACCGTGACGGGAACCCGTATTGGATACCGTCACGGCGAGCGGCACAGCAGAGCCGGCATCGGCAACACCGCCAGCGATCTCGACGGCGTCAAGCGCCCACGTGGTGTACCCGAGGCCGAATCCAAATTCGTAGGCAGGTTCCGCGCCGGTTTTCAGCCAGGCCCGGTAGCCGATATGGATGCCTTCGTCGTAACTGAGCTTGCCTTCGGCGTCCGGTGTGGTGTTGAGGACGGGCACGTCTTCCTGCGTTGCCGGCCACGTGGTGGGGAGCCGGCCGCCCGGTTCCGCTTCGCCCGTGAGGATGTCCGCGAGCGCCGTCCCGAATTCCTGGCCGCCGAAGTAGGTAAGGAGGATCGCGGAGACGTCCTGGCGCCAGGGCATCAGGACCGGTGAACCGGAATTGACCACCACCACCGTGCGCGGATTCGCTTTGGCCACCTCGTGCACCAGTCGGTCTTGCAGGCCGGGCAGTTCCAAGGACGTGCGGTCGTAGCCTTCCGATTCCACGCGTGAGTTGGTGCCGACTACGACGACGGCGACGTCGGCAGCCCGCGCGGCCGCAACGGCGTCGGCGATCAGCGCTTCTGGGTCCGAAACATTGGTTTCCAGGCCTATGGTCACCGCCAAGGCGTTGGCGAGGGCGTCATCGCCGTGGCCGAGGTCGAGTTCCACCATGACCTCAAGCGGGGTGCCTGCGGTGGCTTCGACGCGCACCGATGCCGAGGGCGGAGCGAGGAACGCCGCACCCAGGTCCGTGCCGCTCGCTTCGATACTGGCTTCGTGCAGGAGGACACCATCCACGAAGATCCTGCCGTGCCCCACGGTAGCGAACCCGAGCTGGATGTGGCCGTTGTTCTCGGGCGTGTAGAAGGTGTGGAATCGGACCATGGCCGATTCCTCGATGGGCACGTCGCCGCCAAACCAGACCAAGGCAGTGGAGCGGCGGTCCTCGGCGAACAGTTCATTGCCTGTGGAGTCGTAGAACTGCACGCGCAGGCCCGGCCCGCCCGTCACCGGGTTCCTGAGTTGCGCGAGGGGCAGTTCGGCGACGCCCTCCTGCACCACCGCGCCCACGCTGTACGTGACGTTTTCCGCCCCGAAGGCTGCCCGGATTCCGTCCAGCGGGGTAACGATTTTCTCCGGAACCACCGTTGCGGACCCGCCGCCTTGGGTCCTGGCGTGGAGGGCGTTGTGCCCTATCACGGCGAGCTTCACCGCCGACGCCGGGACCAGCGGCAGCACGCCGTCGTTCTTCACCATGACGGTACCGGCAACGGACGCTTCGCGAGCGAACGCGAGGGGGTCTTCGCGGTCCATCGGTTCGGCGGCCACGGGTTCGAAGCCTTCCAACGCTCCCACCCGGGCCGCGAGTTGCAGGATGCGCAGCACCTTCCGGTCGACGGCATCCTCGGAGACCTCGCCGTCCTTGACTGCCGCCACGAGCGCGGAACCCCAAGGGCCGTCCGGGCCCGGCATGACGAGGTCCTGTGAATGCCTGGCGCTCTCGAGGCTGCGAACCGCGGTCCAGTCGCTGACGACAACGCCGTCGAATCCCCACTCGCTGTTCAACGGCGTTTCCAGGAGCTCATTCTCGGTGGCTGTGGTGCCGTTGATCGAGTTGTACGCACTCATGACGAGCCAAGCGTGCGACTCGACGATCGCTTTCTCGAACGCCAGGAGGTACAGCTCCCGCAAGGGTCGGTCCGCCACGAGCGCGTCAATGGTGAAGCGGTCGGTTTCGGAATCGTTGGCGACGTAGTGCTTGGGCGTCGCGCCCACGCCGTTGCGCTGCACGCCCGCCACATACGCCGCGGCGAGCTCCGCCGTCAGGACCGGATCTTCGCTGAACGCCTCGAAGTGCCGGCCGCCCAGCGGCGAGCGGTGCAGGTTGATGGTGGGGCCAAGAACGACGTCGACTCCCTTGCGTCGCGCTTCGACGGCGGAGGCGGCGCCCAGGCGATCCGCGATCGCGGGATCCCACGAAGAACTGATGGCCGTCGCGGAGGGGAAGTTCATGGACGGTTCACGCTCATCCCACAGTTCGCCCCGGACGCCAGTAGGACCGTCAGAGAAAAGCATCCGGCGCAAGCCGATCTTCTCAAGGGGCCATGTTGTCCAGAAGTCCCGGCCAGTGAGCAACCGGACTTTCTCCTCGAGGCTGAGCTGGGCAAGGAGGGCTTGAAGCCGTACGTCCGTGCCCGCTTCGAGCCGGGCGTCCGTGCCCGTCTCCGTGGGAGTTTCCATGGCGGCGTTCTTCCTGGCTTGGCGTATGTAGCGAGGCTGCCCCTGCGCAATTGCTCACGAGGTTAGCACTGAACGCTTTTCAATCAAGGCCGCAGCGGAGCACCAGTTCGGAGGTCGCACGGGTTCACAGTGCGCAACGCCGCGACACCGGGCGAAAGGCGGCGAAACCATTGTTGGCCCGGCCCGGACGGGCTGCCTACCCTCGATGCACGTGGTGTACCCAAGAGGCCAGGGAGCTGCCTGCAAAGCAGCGCACGCGGGTTCGAATCCCGCCACCACGTCTCTTTTGGCGTGTGGGCCGATACTGCGGCGAGCTGCTACTACTGCGAGCTGCTGGCTGCGTCGTAGCCGGCAAGGAGCCGCCGCGAAGCCGTGCCCATGTGCGAGACCATCGCCTCGGTGACGAGTGCGGGATCGCGGGATTCGAGGGCTTTGAAGATGGCGCGGTGCTCCGCGAGGGCCGCGGCGGCGTGGCCCTCGTCGGTCAGGGCCCGGTCCACCCAGATCCTCAGGAGCGATCGGATGCTCTGGAGCAATTCCTGGAGGACCTGGTTACCGGAGGCCGAAGCTATTTCCTTGTGGAACGCGGCATCTGCCTCGACGAACACCGCAAGGTTGTCGAGTCCGGACTCCATCGCATCGAGGTCGGCCCGCATGCGCTCCAACGCCTCATCACTGATCCTGGTGGCTGCCAACTGGACGGCCTGGACCTCCAAGCCGCTGCGCAATTCGACCAACTCGCGCGTGCGCGGCTCACCCAGCATGAGTCCCCAACTGAGCGTGCGCGGCAAAAGTTCGGAGACGCCGTCGCGCAGGTAGGTCCCGGACCCCGGCCGGACGATCACGATCCCGAGGATCTCCAAGGCGGCCAGCGCTTCGCGCACCGCAGAACGTCCGACGCCGAGCGAAGCCGCCAGCTGCCGTTCGGCAGGTAGGCGCGTCCCGGCCGCGATGTCGCCGCTCGTGAAGTACGCAAGCAGCCGCTCCGCAACCTCGGAAACGACGGAGCCGTGCTCCATTGGTGCAAGGGCTGCCGTGATGTGGGCCGCTGCGGCCGCCGAATTTACTGACACATTCACAGCGTAGCAACCGGATGACCAATTTCGCCTGAATTGAGTATCAGTCAACCGGTTGACCAATTTAGATTTCGGTCCTATGGTTGAAGTCACACGTTCACGTCGCCGGGTACCACCGGCAAAGTCACGAGCCAACCCGTCACCTCCAGTGCAGGAGCCACCGGGATACCCAATACCAAGGAGTCAATGTGGACACCACGCAATCAGTGGTCGAACGCTCGACAATCAAGAAGGTCGCGATCCGGCTGGTGCCGTTCGTCGCCCTGATGTTTTTCATCAATTACCTGGACCGGACGGCCATTTCCTTCGCCGGTCCCAACGGAATGACCAAGGACCTGGCGCTTTCCGCTGCGCAGTTCGGCTTTGCCTCCGGTGTCTTCTTCATTGGCTACATCCTGCTGGAAGTCCCCAGCAACCTGGCCCTCCACAAGTTCGGAGCACGCCGCTGGCTTGCCCGGATCATGGTCAGCTGGGGCATCGTCTCCTTGCTGTTCACCTGGGTGGGCAACGTGGAACAGCTCTACATCCTCCGCTTCGCCTTGGGCGTGGCCGAGGCCGGCTTCTTCCCCGGCGCCATCCTCTTCCTGAGCCTCTGGGTACCGGCCAAGCACCGCAGCAAGATCCTCGCCCTCTTCTACTTGGCACAGCCCCTGACCACCGTGGTAGGCGCTCCGCTTGCCGGCGCATTGATCCAGCAGCACAACGTCTTCTTCGGCCTTGAGGGCTGGCGTTTCATGTTCTTCGGTGTAGCCATCCCGGCCATCCTGATCGGCGCGATCTCGTGGTTCTACCTGGCCGACTCCCCCGCCAAGGCCAAGTGGCTGACTTCAGAGGAAAAGACCTGGCTGATCGGCGCCCTCGAGAAGGAAAAGGCCGCGACGGCGGACACGGGCAAGCACGCAAGCGTCCGGACCGTCTTCGGAAACGGCCGCGTCTGGATGCTGTCCGCCATCTACTTCGGCTTCATCTACGGCCTCTACGCCCTTGGCTTCTTCCTGCCCACCATCATCAAGGGCTTCGAGACCCAGTTCGGTTCGAAGTTCGACGTCTTCCAGCAGGGCCTGGTCACGGCAATCCCCTACCTCCCCGCCGCCGTCGCCTTGTACTTCTGGTCGAAGGACGCCACCAAACGCGGCGTCAAGACCTGGCACATCGCAGTTCCGGCCCTCACCGGAGCGATCAGCATCCCGCTGGCCTTGTTCGCAGGCTCTCCGGCTGCGACGATCGCCGTCATCACCATCACGGCCATGTCCATCTTCGCGGCCCTGCCAAACTTCTGGACCGTACCCACCCAGTTCCTCACCGGCGCCGCAGCCGCAGCGGGAATCGCGCTGATCAACACAGTAGGCAACCTGGCCGGCTTCAGCGCGGGCTACATCACCGGCTGGCTCAAGGACTGGACCGGCAGCTACACGGTACCGATGTTCGTGGTCGGCGGTTTCATGCTCTTGTCCTCGATCCTCATGGTTGTGCTCAGCCGCCGGGGAAAAGCGCCTGAGGGGCTGCCCGCAACGGAAATGGACACCGCAGCCGCCGGCAAGCCCGCGCAAGGCTGATCCAGCTTTCCTCCACCCCCTACCCAAGCCTTTCCGCACACTGTTTCCAGGAGTTCCGCATGACCCGTTTGTTCAATGAGCCCTCGGCTTTTGCTGATGAGATGATCGAGGGTTTCGTCGCGTCGCATGGCCGCTGGGTCCGTCGCGTGCCGGGCGGGGTGGCCCGCAGCACGCGCAGCACTCCGGGGTCGGCTGCGTTGGTGATCGGCGGCGGGTCCGGGCATTACCCGGCGTTCGCCGGCCTGGTCGGGCAGGGCCTGGCCCATGGTGCGGCGATGGGGAATTTGTTCGCGTCCCCGTCCGCGCAGCAGGTTTACAACGTGGCCAAGGCCGCGGACAACGGCGGCGGCGTGCTGCTCGGTTACGGCAATTACGCCGGAGACGTGCTGCACTTCACCCAGGCCCAGGACAAGCTCCGCGCCGAAGGCATCGCGTGCCGCAGCATCGCCGTCACGGACGATATTTCCTCCGCACCGTTGGCCGAGAAGCACAAGCGGCGCGGCATCGCCGGTGACCTGACGGTCTTCAAGGTCGCCGCCGCGGCAGCCGAGGCCGGCTACTCCCTGGACGCCGTGGCCGGGATCGCCGAACGCGCGAACGAACGCACCCGCTCCTTCGGGGTCGCGTTCACCGGCTGCACCCTGCCCGGCGCCCCCGAACCCTTGTTCACCGTTCCGGCCGGGCGGATGGCCGTGGGCATGGGCATCCACGGCGAGCCCGGCATCGGCGAAACAGCCATCCCGACGGCGGACGAACTCGCCGAGCTGCTCGTCAAGGACCTCCTGGCCGAGGTCCCCGACGGCCTGCAGGTGAAGGGCGCCCGGGTGGTGCCGATCCTCAACGGCCTGGGCAGCGTGAAATACGAAGAACTGTTCGTGGTTTACCGCCGCGTCGCGCAACTCCTGGCCGAGGCCGGGATCGTCGCGGTGGACCCGCAGGTGGGCGAGCTCGTCACGAGCTTCGACATGGCCGGCACCTCCCTGACTCTCTTCTGGCTCGACCCCGAGCTCGAGGCCCTCTGGAACGCCCCGGCCGACGCGCCCGCGTTCCGCCGCGGCGCCGTCACCGCCGAAGCGCTCGACGCCGACGAACTCGCCGCTGCTGCCGAGCAGACCACCGTGATCCCGGACGCGTCCGAGGACTCCCGAACGGCAGCCACGGCAGTGCTGGCCGCCCTCCACGCGGCGAAAGCCGTAATCGACTCGAACGTGGCCGAACTCGGACGCATCGACGCGATCGCCGGGGACGGTGACCACGGCATCGGCATGGAACGCGGAATCCACGCCGCCACAGCGGCCGCGGCAGACGCCGTCGAACGCGGTGCCGGTGCCGGAACCACGCTCGAGCTGGCCGCGGACGCCTGGGCCGACAAAGCCGGCGGGACCTCCGGCGCGCTGTGGGGCATGGCCCTGCGTGCGCTCGGACACGCCGTGGGGAACACCGAGCGGCCCACTGCGGAGGCCGTCGCGGCAGGGGTGGCCGAAGCGAAACGCTCCATCATGGACTTCGGCAAAGCCAAAGTCGGCGACAAAACCCTCGTGGACGTCCTGGCCCCCTTCAGCGACGCCCTCACCGCGGCCGTGACCGACGGTTCCCGGTTGCGGGACGCCTGGGGCACCGCGGCGACGGTCGCCGAACAGGCCGCCGAAGCCACCGCGACCCTGCTGCCCCTCATGGGCCGGGCCCGCCCGCACGCCGAAAAAAGCCTCGGCACCCCCGACGCCGGCGCGGTCTCCATGGCCCTGATCATCCGCGCCACCCACAACACCCTGACCGACACCACCGCAACGACCCTTCTGAAGGAGAACGCATGAGCGCCGCACTGCGTCTGGTCATCGGATCCGACGACGCCGGATACGACTACAAGGAAGCCCTCAAAGCCGACCTGCAAGCCAACCCCCTGGTCGAATCCGTGACCGACATCGGCGTCGACGCCGCATCCCACACCCCCTACCCATCGGTAGCGGTCGCGGCCGCGGAACTCATCGCCGCGGGCAAAGCCGACCGTGCCCTGCTGATCTGCGGCACCGGCCTCGGCGTCGCAATCGCCGCGAACAAAGTCCCCGGCATCCGCGCCGTCACCGCGCACGATTCCTTCTCCGTCGAACGCGCCGTCCTGTCCAACAACGCCCAGGTCCTCACCATGGGCCAACGCGTCATCGGACTCGAACTCGCCCGCCGCCTGGCCAAGGAATGGCTCAACTACACCTTCGACGAAAGCTCCGCGTCCGCCGAGAAAGTCGCACTCATTAAGGACTACGAAGGTGTCACTTCCTGCTAACACCCGCACCGCAAACCACGACGGCGGCACCCGCGCCGGTGCCGGGGGCGCCGGTGCCGGTGCGCACCGCCCCGGCGCGGTCATCGGGGTCAGCCTGAAAATGTACTTCGGCTACCAGCGCTCGGTGGACTACTGCCGCGAGATCGCCACCCTCGCGTTCAAGCACCCCGCGGTGGTGAACGACGACATCGAGCTCTTCGTCCTCCCAGCCCTGCCCGCACTGCCCGAAGCGTCCCGCATCCTGGGCGCGGCCGGCGTCGGGACCGGGGCACAGGACATCTTCTGGGAAGACGAAGGCCCCTACACGGGCGAAACCGGCGCGAAGACCATCGCCGAGCTCGGCGGACGCTACGCCGAAGTCGGGCACGCCGAACGCCGCCGGATCTTCGGTGAAGACGACGCGATCATCGGGTTGAAGACCGCCGCCGCGTACCGCAACGGCCTCACCCCGGTGCTCTGCGTCGGCGAACCGGCCGCCGGCTCGGCCCAGGAAGCGATCGCGCACTGCACCGCCGCGATCGACGCCGCCCTCAACCGGGCAGCGACCCTCGGCCCCGCAGGACGCACCATCGTGGCCTACGAACCGCAATGGGCCATCGGAGCGCCCGAACCGGCCACCCCGGACTACATCAGCACCGTGGTCCGCGGCCTCGACGAGCACCTCCGCTCCCTCCCCGGCCAGCACGACAGCCGGGTCATCTACGGCGGCAGCGCCGGACCCGGGCTGATCACCGAACTTGACACCGCCGTCGCAGGCTTGTTCCTGGGCCGCTTCGCCCACGACCCCGCCGCACTGGCCACCATCCTGGACGAAACCGCCGCCCGGATCGCGGCTGCCAAGGAGGTGGCAGCATGAACGGCACCGGCCAAAGCAAAATCGGGCAGGCCAGTCGTATTGGATTGAGCAGCTACGCGTTCTTCTGGCAGCTCTCGGACGCCGTCTCGGCACCGCTGAGCATCCACGACGCCTTGGAGCGCACCGCGGCAATGGGCGTGGACCTGTTCCAGATCTGCGATTACACACCCCTGGAACACATGAGCGACGACGAACTGGGTGCCGTCCGGGCCACCGCGGACAACCACGGCATCACGCTGGAGATCGGCACCAAAGGGATCCGCCCCGAACACCTGCGCCGCTTCCTGCACATCGCACGGATCCTCGGCGCGGACCTGCTGCGGACCATGTTCAACGTCCCCGGCCACACCCCGAACAACGACGAAGCCACCGCGATCTTCACCGAAGTGCTCCCCGAGTTCGAAGCAGCCGGAGTGCGCATCGCCGTCGAAACCTACGAACAAGTCCCCACCGAACGGATCCTGGACGTCATCCGGGCCGTCGACAGCCCGTACCTGGGCATCTGCTCCGACCCCGCCAACACCGTCGCGGCACTGGAGATGCCCCGCCAGGTGATCGACGCCGTCGAGCCCTACGTCCTGAACATGCACATCAAAGACTTTGCGTTCAGCCGCAAACAAGGATGGGTCGGATTCACCTACTCCGGCGCACCCCTGGGCGAAGGCCTTCTCGACTACGACTACATGGCCGAAAAGATCCAACCCAAGCAAAGAAACATCAACCAAATCGTCGAACACTGGCTGCCATGGCAGGACACCGAAACGGACACCATCCGCCTCGAAAACCAGTGGACCAAGCAAAGCCTCGACTACCTCAGGAGCAAATGAAATGTCAGCAGAACAATTGACCGTGGCCGTCATCGGAGCCGGTGGCAAGATGGGGATGCGCGTTTCCCGCAACCTCCAGAAGTCCAACCACACCGTCACCTACAGCGAGAACTCCCCCGCCGGCCAGGACCGCGTCCGCGCCGAAGGGCGCGAGATCACCGCGACCGACGACGCCGTCAAGGGCGCCGACGTCGTGATCCTCGCCGTCCCGGACACTGTCCTGGGCCTCGTCTCCGAAGGCGTCGTTCCCCAGATGAAGTCCGGTGCGATCCTGCTCACCCTGGACCCCGCCGCCGCCTACGCCGGGCTGCTGGCCAAGCGCGACGACGTCGTCCAGGCCGTCGCGCACCCGTGCCACCCGTCCGTGTTCCTGGAGCGCACCACCAAGGAAGAATGGGCCGACACCTTCGGCGGCGCAGGCGCACCGCAGAACGTCGTCGCCGCGATCGACGACGACGCCCCCACCGCTGCCCGCGAAGCCGCCGAAGCGACCATCCGCACCATCTACGCACCCGTCATCGACGTGCACTGGGTCACCGTCAAGCAGCTCGCCATCCTCGAACCGACCCTCGTGGAAACCGTCGCCTGCATGATCGGCACCCTGCTCAACGAAGCCCTCCACGAAACCGTGCACACCGCAGGCGTCCCCGAGGAAGCAGCCAAGGCCATGCTCTTCGGCCACGTCCAGATCGCCCTCACCAACGCCCTGCGCGGCTCCAACCCGTTCTCCGAGGCCTGCGAGATCGCCATCCAGTACGGCAAGGACACCATCATCAAGGACGACTGGAAGAAAATCTTCGACGACTCCGAACTCGACGGCGTCATCGCCAAGATGCTCAAACTGGACGCCGTAAAGCGCTAAAAGCCAACGCGGGGTCACCTACGGCCCGTTGCGGTCAGCAACATGGGCCGTGAGTGACTCCGCGTTAAGGTCCGCGATGGAAGCCTCGAGGAATCCCTTGGTTACACAGCCCCGGGAATTTGCCTTGAGGATTCCCAGGCCCGCTTCCTCCGTGAGCACTGCGCGGAGGGCATCGGCTACCTCGCGGCTGCTGATTCCTGGTTGGATCAGCCCGAGCAGTTTCGCGGTAGCGTCGAGACGGCCCCAAAGGTAGTCGTTTTCACGCCAGTCCTTGCGCAGGAACGCGGCGAAATGCCCCAGTCCAGTGCCCTTCAGCTTGGGGCCGTCACTTGTGATTGCCCCGTCTTCAGGGCTGATCCGGCTGATTTCGATCCGCTTGGATTGCCGGATTTCAGACAAAGCGAGAATCGGATAGACCATGGCGTCCCACAGAGGGTAGCCGGCGTACCCTTCCAAGAGCCGCTCCGCCTGGTTCGCCTTGCTGCGTGGCCACGCCCTAAGCAGCCCGCTGAATTCGTGCCAAAATGCCGCGTCCTCGCTCGCGCATGGGTATTTCAGGCTTGCGAGGAACGAATCGAGGGATTCCATGTTTTCGCTCGCGAATCCGTGGGGGTCGAGCGCCGCCGGTTCCATGTTGGCACCGCGGGCAAAAAGGGCAGCTCCGGTCTTCGCCGCGCTGTTCAGCGTTCCCGGCAAGGCGTGAAGCGATTCCAACGCGTCGTAGACGGCGGTCTTCGCGGCGTCCACCAGGGCTCTTTCGGCGCTGTCCGGCCCGTCCTCATATAACTTGTTTAGTTCCTGGATGAGGAAGCGGAGCCGACGTTCCTGGTAGGGCACGTCGTAGTCGCCGAAAAAGCCCTTCAAGCCGTCAATACCGAAGTTGGCGTTTTTGCCCTTCTGCAGCGCCCATGCCCGGAGGACCTCCCGGATGAATGCGGCAACGCTTGATTCCTCGGAGTATTTGAAGATCTTGGTGACCGCTTTGCCGAGGTTTACGGCGATCGCTTCCAAGCGGAGCTGAAGATAGCCCTCCAGATTTTTGCCCATCTCGGTAGCAGCCAACCGTGCGAGATCGTCTTCGACGAAGCAGACGTCTTGGTACTCGGTGGTGCTGGTTACCCTTTGCCCACGATCGTTCAGTACTTGCTTGATCCTCGATTCGAGGCCTTTCGTGAGGTCGCTGATCTGTTCAATACGCGCGTTCCGGTGCCGCAATCCGATCAGTCCCTCCAAGATGGACTGATGCGCGGGAATCGCAGTTGCGCCCGCCACCATGCTCCCGGGCCAGCTCGGGAGGCGCACCTTACGGTTCGGCAAAGGGGGAACGGGATGGGGATCGATGTAGACGAGGTAGCGCTCAACCTCTGTGTCCGCACGCTTGTGTTCTATGGCCTTGATGGCATGATCGAACGGGGCGTTGTCCAGGACGCCGCCGTCCATGAACCAGGTCTTGCGGGGGTCGTCCCCCCATCCCCTGTAGTCGTCGAAGAAGTCCTTCACGAACTTCCTCGTCTTGAATGGCGTCGAGTCCCAGCTGTCCCCTGTTTGGGCGAATGCATTGAATGCCTGGGCGAATCCTTCAATGGTCACCGGTGGAAACCCGCCGGGGAAACTGGACGTCGTACGGGCGGCGAAGGCCAGTACGGGATTGCCGTCCCGCTCGAACTGGTTCTCCGCCGGAGCTCCGGAGACAGCCGTGAAGTGCATTACGTGGCGGTGCGACACATCCTGGAGGATCGTTCCGCCGGGATGAAGCACCAAGAAGCGCTTGTGGCCGGCGCCATCGGTAATTGGGACGAAGAGGTCCAACGACTGGCCCCGGGGAATGAGCGGTCCTGTAGTTATCGGTGGCGCGTTGTCTATCGCCTGGAGGCTGCGGCTGACCAATCCGACCATTCCTGGTCCGTCCAGCGGAGCGGCGTCGGACGTGAACACAAGCCTTCCAACGAACTCCACGAGGCGAAACCACACGTCCCCGAATCCAGCCATGAGGGTCCGGACATCTGCCTGGTTGAGCCAGAGCTTCTTGAGCGGTTCGAGGGACCGGCCGATCGCTATGGCCTTCGCCAGGAACAAGCCGTCGAGGCCGCCTGCGGAAGTACCGGAAACGATATCGACAACCACCCTCGGCCGGGCGCCCTGATGGTTCTTCGCGCTTTCGCGGAGTGCCTGAACATAGGCGTAACGGGTTGTTTCCGGCGCGATGTCCTGTGTTTCGCCGGACTCGAGGAGCCGCGAGGCGATGACCAGTTCAAGGATCTCACGCGTCACCCCGTACATATAGACGGCCAGGGACACGCCTCCGTAGCACACCAGTGCTAAGCGGATTTCCCTCATTGGACCAGCGGCACCGGGGCGCCCGTCAAGCTCAGCTGCCGGGCCGCCGTCGGACGCGCCCCCACTCGGTCGGGCGCGGGGCAACCACCTCCGAAGGCTGTGCTTCCGCATCCAGGCCATTGACGATCCCGCTCTGATGAAGCTGAACAAAATCCGGCGCGCACGGGACAAAATCACGAGCGTAGCGGCTTAAATTTCACCCCGCCGGCGTCGGCTGTCAAGGCCAACGCCTTTGCGTTCTTGAGGCCAAGAAGGCGCTTCGGGAGGTTTCCAACACACTTATCCTGGCCGTCGCCGTGCTCGCCGTTCAACCAACGGGCAATGCGACGACATCTTCGCTTAATGTCGGATATTCCGTGAATTCACACCGCGCTCGAACATGACGTGGGGGTCCGCGTGCTGGAGGGCCGGTGCCCTACTATGGCCTCGGCGCGACGTCGTCACGCCCATGTCATTAACGCAGGGAGCCAGGCCGGCCGCGAACACCGGTCAACAGATATCGCCGCCCGCAGCCTCGTTTGCTTGAGGCGCGGCAGGCGGCTGGACGGCGGAGGTATTGCATGCACGTGGTGATGGTGGCCAGCGAATGCGCACCGGTGGCAAAGGCCGGGGGCTTGGGCGATGTGATTTTCGGGCTGAGCCGTGAGCTGGAGCTCCGGGGGCACGAGGTGGAGATCGTGCTGCCTAAGTATGCGGGCATGCGGCACGAGGATGTGTGGGGGTTGGCAATCGACTACCACGACCTTTGGGTGCCGTGGCACGGGGATGCGGTCCATTGCACTGTTTGGTTCGGCTACGTGCACGGGCGGAAGTGCTTTTTCATCGAGCCTCACTCGGACGAAGGGTTCTTCGACCGGGAGCTCATGTACGGTTACCACGACGACGTCGACCGCTTCACGTTCTTCTCCAAGGCCGCCATGGAGTACCTGTACAAGGTGGGGAAACGCCCGGATGTGATTCACTGCCACGACTGGCAGACGGGACTGGTCCCGGTGCTTTTGTATGAGCAATACGGGCATGTGATGCCCCACCAGCGGGTGTGCTACACCATCCACAACTTCCGCCATCAGGGTTTGACCGGCCCCAAGGAGCTTTGGAGCACCCAGCTGGGCCGGCCCGATTATTTCCTGGACCGTGTCCGGCTCGGCGACGACCACCAGTTCCAGGCGGTGAATTTGATGAAGGCAGGGGTGGTTTACTCCAATTTCACCACCACCGTCTCACCAAATCATGCCGACGAGGCCCGTTACGGCGACGGCGGGGACGGGTTGGGGCCAACCCTGTCGACACATCAGGCCAAGTTCGGCGGGGTACTCAACGGCGTGGACTACGACACCTGGAACCCGGAAATCGACCCGTTCATCCCCGAGCGGTATTCGGCGGAGTGGATCGACGGCAAGTACGCCGCAAAGAGACGGCTGCGCGAACGGCTCTCGATGCGGGACGCTTTCAGTCCGATCGTTGCCTACGTGGGGCGTCTCGACAGCCAGAAGGGTGTGCACCTGGTGCATCACGCCCTGTTCTACGCCCTTGAGAAGGGTGCGCAGTTCGTGCTCTTGGGTGACGGCCTGGACAAAGAGATCAACGGGCACTTCCGGCATCTCAAGCACTACCTCAATGACAACCCGGACTGCCACCTGGAGATCGGATACAACGAGGAACTGTCGCACCTGATCTACGCGGGTGCGGACATGCTCGTGGTGCCGTCAATGTTCGAGCCGTGCGGCCTGACCCCGATGATCGCCATGCGGTACGGGACCATCCCGGTAGTGCGCGGGGTGGGCGGCATGGTCGACACAGTCTTCGACCGGGATTTCTCGGACCGTCCGGACTGGCAGCGCAATGGATACGTGTTTCACCAGACCGACAACGCCGCCGTCGAATCGGCGCTGGAACGGGCGTTCGGGCTATGGTTCGACTTCCCCGGCGAGTTCCGCCAGCTGATGCTCAACGCGATGCGCAGCGACTACTCCTGGGCCCGCCCGGGCCAGGACTACGTCAACATCTACGACCACATCCGCCACAAGTAGCTCAACCCGGGAAGGAAGCCAAATGGACGCGATGGACGAGTATGTGGACGGCCTGCCAAACATCTGCGGGGAGGAGGCCATGATCGCGCGGGCGATCGCAGCCAGCCGGGAACAGCGGGCGTTCAACAACAACATGGATCCCGCCCGGCTGGAGAGCGGCTTCGCCGCGGCACTGCATATGCACCAACCGTTGATACCCGCAGGCGGGCAGGATCTGAAAAGCGCGGCGGTGATCTCGAACCTTGCGTGGATGATGGACAACCCGGACCAAGGCGACAACCACAACGCCCCGGCGTTCGCATGGTGCTACAAGCGCATGGGTGAGTTCATCCCGCAACTCCTCGAGCGGGGCCTGTCACCCAGGGTGATGCTGGACTACTCGGGCACCCTGCTGCACGGAATGCGTCAGATGGGACGCGATGACGTTTTTGACGCGCTAACCAGGATCACCTGTGAAGATCCTTCGCGAGGTGCCGTGGAGTGGCTTGGATCCACCTGGGGGCACGCCGTGGCCCCCTCCACGCCCGTCCAGGACTTCCGGCTGCACGTACGCGCCTGGCAGCACCACTTCGCCGCCATCTTCGGCACCGAGGCGCTCGGCAGAGTTCGAGGTTTCTCGCCGGCCGAGATGGCTCTACCAAACCAGCCTGACGTCGCCTATGAGTTCGTGCGCACGCTGGTTGAGTGCGGCTATGAGTGGGTTATGGTCCAAGAGCACACCGTCGAACAACCCGACGGCCGTCCCTTGGACCGCCCGCATCTTCCGCACCGGCTCACCTGCACCAGCTCCAGCGGTGAAACCGCCACGATCACCGCGATCGTCAAAACGCAGGGCAGCGACACAAAACTTGTCGGCCAGATGCAGCCCTACTACGAGGCCAAGGGCCTCAGTCGGCTGCAACTGGGGGGCCGGACGGTCCCGCCGCTGGTCACCCAGATCGCAGACGGCGAGAACGGAGGGGTGATGATGAACGAGTTTCCCCCCAAGTATTTTGAGGTCATGGCCGAATCTTCCGGATCGTCCACGCCCGCCCTGAACGTTTCGGAATATCTCGAAGCCCTCACCGCCCTTGGTGTCGAGCCGGTGGACCTGCCGCCGATCCAGCCGGCGGGCCAGCACCGGGTCTGGGAGCGGCTCGCTCCCGGCGAGGGACCCGAGCGGCTCAAAGAAGTGATCGACCGGCTCTCGGTCGAGGACGGCGGATTCCATATGGACGGCGGCAGCTGGACAAACAACGTCTCCTGGGTCTCGGGCTATGACAGCGTCCTTGCCCCGATGCAGCGGGCCAGTGCCCTTTTCAACGAGCGATTCCTCAAAGCCGGGGTGCCGAGCAACGATCCCGCCTACCGGCGGGCCCTGTTTCTCCTGCTCGCTTGCGAGACCAGCTGCTACCGCTACTGGGGCCAGGGCATCTGGACTGACTACGGCGCCGAGCTCGCCCGCCGAGCGATCGAAGCCTGCGAGGCCGCCTGATGGCCGGGCAGATCGACTTCGCGCTGGTGCTCAACCTGCACCAACCTGCCGGCAACCTCGAGCACCTGCTCGAGACCGACCCCTGGGCGGCCCGAGAAATCCTCTACGCCCTCGACCGGATTCCAAGGTCCCTCTGGCCCTACGAGGACATCGGCCGGGTCCACCTGTCGATCTCAGGAACCCTGCTCGAGACCCTCGCGGACCCTGCCTTCCAGTCCCGGGTGTATGGGATGGTGGACTGCGGATCCCTGCTTTGGCACTTGCAGAACACCGCCATCATCGACGTCCTGGCAACCGGCTACCACCACCCCGTCCTGCCACTCATTCCCGCGCACGACTGGCCCGATCACCTGCAAGCGTGGCGCCACATAGGCCAACGGATCTTCGCCCGGCCCCACACCGGCGGCTTCTGGCCACCCGAGATGGGCTTCACTATGGAACTCATCCCCCTGCTGCAGGCAATGGGCTACCGCTACGTCCTCGTAGACTCCAACAACGTCGAAGCAGTCGATGCGATGCGCTGGGACGAGCTGCGCTACCGAACACATGTCGCGCGCCACGCCGGCGCCGAGATCACCGTGGTCGTGCGCGACAGGGAACTCTCCGACGCCCAGGAGTCGGGGATGGACCCTGACTGGTTCATCCGCGAGGTCAAAGCCCGCACCCGGCACTGCGAGTTCACGCCGTTGGTCACCACCGCCACCGACGGCGACAACGGTGGATGGTTCAGAAACACGACCGACGGCGCAAACTTCTGGACTGCCTTCTACCAGCCGCTCCTCGAACGCGCCCGCGGCGGCACCGCTGGCGGGATCACCCCCGCCTTCATCGGCGACCACCTCGACCGCCACCCGCCCTACGGCGAAGTCCGGGTGCGCGACGGGGCCTGGAACACCGGCTGGCACGACGGCAGCGGCTTCACCCAATGGACCGGCAGCCTGGCCCAGCGGGACGCCCTCCAACGGGTCCGGCAGGTCAGCGAGCAACTTCATACAGCCGCCAGCCGAGCCGACTCTTCCAGCCCCGGCCTCGAGCAGGCCCGCCGCCATCTCCTCCAAGCCCAGACCAGCTGCAACTTCTTCTGGGGCGAAGCCTGGCTGGGTCGCTGCCATGACCAACTCGACCAAGTCGCGGCCATCACGACTGCACCACCTGTAGCGCCGGCCACAGGGGCAGGCTAGTGTGCGGGCATGGCTGGTTTCCTCACGTGGGTATCGCAATCCGGGGTGGTGCAAGGAATCATCATCGGTGCAACATTCGCATTCTTGACGGCAGTCCTTGTCATGAATGCCGTGATCAAGACGGTGTCAACAACCGTCAACGGGTGGAGCGTCATCCGGGCGTGCGGCCGCCCGGAGAACGGCGTCCTGGTACGGGCCGCCTGCGCCAAAGCCCTTCCCGTGGTCAACGTCTTTGAAGAGGCTGCCTACTGGACCGCGACGAAGGACGGGTCCGGGCAGGGCCTCAGCGGCAGCCAGGACTACATCCTGCACTTTCCTCCCGGTCAACTCCCGCCGAACGACGCCTTTTGGTCCCTCACGGTGACGGACATAGTGGGCTACATGGTCGACAATCCAATCAATCGGTCCAGCATCGATGACGGTTCGGAGCTTGTGGAAAACTCCGACGGCTCAATCGACATTTATCTTCAACGAGCCGCTCCCGGCGGGCGTGAGCAAAACTGGCTGCCGACCCCGGCAGGAAAATTCAAGCTTATGCTCCGCGCCTACTTGCCCGGCACGGAAATCCTCGATGACAAATACCAGGTCCCGCCGATCATGAGGATTCAGTGACATGAGCCGGCTTATTTTGAAATTCGGATTCCCTATCACCGTGGTCATCCTGGCAATATTTGCGTGGGTCGTTTACCAGCGGATTTCCCGCGGATGGAACGAGGTGGTTCCCCTCGCGATAGCGGCCGTGGCGGTGTGGGTACTGGGCGCCCCGGCTTTCATCTACCTTTGGCCGCGCCTCACGGTCAATGGCTTTAGGCGGGCAATCCTCAAGCATGGCCTGGGCGGTGGACCGATTCCGATTAACTCGTTGTATGCGACGCCCCTCACGTCTTCGCCATCGGCGCCCGCCGGGAGCCTCCTGGCAACGGGGACCAACAAGCTGCTCTACGTCGCCGGTTGGCTCGATCTGAAGAAGGGGCCACTGGTCCTTAGCGTCCCGGACATGGCCGGCCGCTATTACAGCGTGCAATTCACCGACCCCTCGAACAGCGCCAATTTCGCCTACGTCGGAAAGCGCGCAACCGGAACACAGGCCGGCGAGTATTTCCTCACTGGCCCCGATTGGAACGGAACTGTACCGGCTGGAATGGCACGGATTTCTTCGCCCCACAATTCAGCACTCGTGGTGGGACGTGTATTTGTCGCGAACGAAAGCGATCTTCCTACCGCGTACGGACTGGCGCAACAAATTCAGCTCGTTCCGCCAAACCACGCGTAGCACGCGGGAACTCCCCCTCCCCAAACCTTTACGGCCTGCCCCGCCGCGGCCATGATGAAAGCAGGCGCAAGGCCTCGCCGACCGCATCGCACGGCCGTTCCTTGCGTGGCGGAGGCGCAGTGAGATGTCACCAAGGATCGGGTCCGCGGAAGGATTCCTGACCGACTACTACGAGCACGTGGCCGACGACGACGTCCGCAGCTACAGCACCGACACCCTCTTGGACCGGGCGCGGTACCACCGTTCTTTGGCGGAGCGGCGCACTCCCGGGCAAGCCGTCGTAGGGATCCTCAACGAGGCCGAGGCCAGCATCGTCGCGATCGTCACCGAGGACATGCCGTACCTGGTCCCGTCCATCACCGCGGAAATCACCAGGGACAACACCTCCATCCGCCTCCTGGTCCACCCCACCTTCAGCGTCAGCCGCGACCCCTCAACCCACGCGCTGAGCGAAGTGCGCCGGGGACCGTCGCGAGCGGGCCTGCCGTCCGGCGATGAGCCTTCCGTGCCTGCCGCTGAAGACCACGACGACGGCGGGCACCTCACGGAGGCGTGGATCGCCGTCGAGATCTCCCGGTTGCCGGACGACGTGAGCGCTGAACGGCTGGTCGAGCGGCTGCAGGCGGTGGTGGCCGATGTCCGGGCGGCTTCGGAAGACGCGGCTGCAATCAATGCGGAACTCGACCGGGAAATCCGTGCCCTGGAAGGCCTTGAGGAGCGGCTCCCCGAGGCGAGGGAGGCCAAGGAGTTGTTGAGTTGGCTCGGCAACGGGAATTTCGTTTTCCTCGGCTACCGCGAACCCAGCGGACGCCGCGGGTTGGGCCTGCTGAGGAACATGGCCACGTCTCCCGCAATACCGGAACGAACGCGCCGCCAGGGCGGTCCCGGACTCGGCGCGAAGCCCGAACTGATCCTCAGCAAATCCACCCTGCGCTCCACGGTCCTCAGACGCGCATATCTCGACGAGGTCACCCTGGCTATGGTCAACGAAAACGGCGAGCGCACTCCCGAATGCGCCTTTGTGGGCCTCTTCGCACCAAGTTCGGCGTCCCGATCGGCCTTGCAGATCCCCGTTATCCGCGACACCGTCAAGCAAGTTCTCGAGTCGTTCAACTACCCGCCGAATTCGCATGACGGCAAGGAACTCCTCGCGGTCCTTGAGGCGTATCCGCGGGACGGGTTGTTCCATATCGATGCCAGGCAGTTGGCCGCCCATGTGGGCGAAATCCTGCGCCTCCAGGAACGGCACAGTACGCGGCTGTTCCTCCGCCCGGATTCGCACGGCCGATTCATGACGGCGTTGGTGTTCCTGCCGCGCCACCGGTTAAGCAGTGCGGTTCGGCTCAACATCGAGCGCGAGTTGCGCGAGGCTTTTGGTTCGGACGCGATCGAGTTCGAGCTTCGCCTCGGCGAGTCCGACATGGCGCGGTTGTTCTTCCGTATCCTGCTGCCCGACGGCGGTTTGGTCACCCCGGTCGAAGCGCCCGACGGCGGTCCGGTCACCGCAGCCCCTGCCGCCTCGAGCGGTGCGCCTGCCGCCGTCGTCGATCCCGCGATCCTTGAGCAACGGATCATCGCGGCGACCCGCTCGTGGGCGCAAGGCCTCGACGAAGCGCTCCAGGCGCGGTTCCCCGCGAAGGAAGCCGCGCGGCTGTCGCAGCAGTGGGCTTCGGCGTTTCCCCCGAGCTACAAGGCCGATTATGCGGTGGAGGACGCTGTTGATGACATTGCCGGCTTCGAGAGCTTCGGGCCGCCGAATTCGCCCGGCGGGACGGACAGCAACGACCCCTTGCTGACGATCTACCGCCGTCCGGGAACGGCCGTCCTGGCCGAGGACGCCCGGATCCGGCTGTACCTGACGCGGCCGCAAAGCCTCACCCAGATCCTGCCGTTCTTCCACAATCTGGGGCTTCAGGTCCTGGACCAGCGGCCGTTCGACGTGCATCCCGCGGACGGCCGCGCCTTCTTCTTGTACGACCTCGGCCTTAAATACCCGCGCGGAGTGGACCCCTTGGCGACGGGCGAACTCCTGCAGGATTCCTTCCGCGCCGCGATGCGCGGCGACGTCGAATCGGACGCTTTTGATGCGTTGGTGCTGCGCGAAGGCATCGACTGGCGGCGGACGGCCGTGCTGCGGGCGTATTCGAAGTACCTTCGCCAGCTTGGAAGCACCAATTCCTACGGTTTCATCGCCGACACCCTGCTGGAGAACGTTCGCGCCAGCAACGCGCTGCTTGAGCTTTTCGAGGCCAAATTCGATCCCGACAGGTTCGAACCCGATCTTTTCGACCCCGAACTGCTTCACGCGACCAGCAAGTACAGCGCCCGCCAATTGGCCATGGACGCGGCGCGCGCGAAACTGGCCGAAGCGATCGACGCCGTTCCCGTCCTCGACGCCGACCGCCTCCTCCGCTCGCTTGCGAGCTTGGTGGAGGCGACGTTGCGCACCAACTTCTACTTGGGCAAGCCGTACTTGAGCTTCAAGCTCGATCCCTCGAAGATCCCGGCAGCACCGGCTCCCCGCCCGAAGTTCGAAATCTGGGTCTATTCGCCCCGGGTCGAGGGTGTCCATTTGCGGTTCGGTTTGATAGCCCGCGGCGGCTTGCGCTGGTCCGATCGCCGCGAAGACTTCCGCACCGAGGTCCTCAGCCTCGTGAAAGCGCAGACCGTCAAGAACGCGGTCATCGTGCCTACCGGCGCCAAGGGCGGCTTCTATCCCAAGCAACTTCCCGATCCCGCCGAGGACCGGGCTGCTTGGTTGGCAGAGGGCCAGGAATGCTACCGGACCTTCATCCGCGGCCTGCTGGACCTTACGGACAACCTGGTTGCGGAACCGGGCAGCGGATCCAATGGGCGCACGGCCCCGGCCCAACGCACGGCTCCGGCCCAGCGCACGGCTCCGGCCCAGCGCACGGCTCCGGCCCAGCACACGGCCCCGCCGGTCCGCGTAGTACGGCACGACGGCGACGACTACTACCTCGTGGTGGCGGCGGACAAGGGGACGGCAACGTTCTCGGACATCGCCAACGAGCTCGCGGCGGAGTACGGCTTCTGGCTCGGGGATGCGTTCGCTTCCGGCGGGTCTGTCGGCTACGACCACAAGCAGATGGGCATCACGGCCCGGGGCGCCTGGGAGTCGGTGCGGCACCATTTCCGCGATCTCCTTGTGGATTCCGACACGGAGGACTTCACGGTAGTCGGAATCGGCGACATGAGCGGAGACGTCTTCGGCAACGGCATGCTCTTGTCCAAGCACATCAAGCTCGTAGCGGCTTTCGACCACCGGCATATCTTCCTGGATCCCACTCCGGACCCGGCGGCCTCCTTCGCGGAGCGGAAACGGCTCTTCAAGCTCCCGCGCTCGTCCTGGGCGGACTACCGCGCAGCCAAGATCAGTCCGGGTGGCGGCGTTTACTCCCGCCTGGACAAGTCGATCCCCGTTTCGGAACCGGTGCGTCGGGTGTTGGGTTTGGAGGCCGTTTCAGGCTCGGACGGCGGTTCGGGACAGGACGAGGGCACGACGGCGATGTCCCCGCCGGAGTTGCTTAAGGCCATCCTCACGGCCCCGGTGGACTTGCTGTACAACGGCGGCATCGGCACCTATGTGAAGGCCTCGACGGAAACGCATGGTGAGGTGGGAGACAAGGCCAACGACGTCATCCGGGTCAACGCCGGACAATTGCGGACGCGCATCATTGCCGAGGGCGGCAACCTGGGCGTCACGCAGCGGGGCAGGATCGAAGCCGCCCTGGCAGGGATCCTCGTGAACAGTGACGCAATCGATAATTCGGCCGGGGTGGACTGCTCGGACCATGAGGTGAACATCAAGATCTTCCTGGACCGGATGATCGCGGCCGGCAAGATGCCCGCCGTCGAGCGGGCGGCCTTCCTGCACTCGCTCGAGGACGAAGTGGGCCGCCTGGTCCTGAAGACCAACGTGGACCAGAACGTCCTCCTGCTCAACGACCGCCAATTGGTCCTTAAATGGAGCCCGAGCTTCGAACGGACGATGGATTGGCTCGAAACCGTCACGGACCTCGATCGGGACCTCGAGTGCCTGCCGACCACCCGGGAGTTGCAGGCCCGGGTGGCTGGGGGCGTCGGGCTGACTTCTCCGGAACTTGCCGTGCTTGCCGCCTATGCCAAAATCGAGCTCGCCCGTGAGTTAACCGAGGGCGGACTTGCCGACGATCCGTGGTTCTCAAGCACGCTACGCGGCTATTTTCCGCGCCGGATTTCGGAAAGGTTTGGCGAGGAACTCTTCGCCCATCCCTTGAGGCGCCAGATCGTGGCAACCGTGGTGGCCAACGACATGATCAACTTCGGCGGGATCGCTTTTGCCTTCCGGGCCATGGAAGAAACCACTGTCTCGGCCGTGGCCGTGGCCCGCGGTTTCGTGGTCATGCGGCAGATCTGGGACTTCGACTCGGTCATGGACGCAATCGCGCAAGTTCCGGCGAATGTACCGAGCGAACATGCTTGTGCCGTAGCGCTGGACATGCGCCGCTTGCTGGACCGCTCAACGCGCTGGTACGTCACCCACGATTTCCGGGACAAGCCCATCGCGGACGCCATGGCACGCCTCGAACCGCCCATGGCCCAATTACGATCGAACTTCACCCGTTTCCTCCACGGCATGAACCTCCAGCATTCGTTGATCCGCCTCGCCAATACCGATGCCCAGGGAATACCGCACGAGCTCGGAATCCGGGCGTCGGAACTCCTGGTCAGCTATGGGCTCCTGGATATTTCCGCGATCGCCGAAGAACTCCAGGAACCGGCGGAGGCCGTGGCCGAGGTGTATTTCGCGGTGTTCGAAAGGATCTCGGCCATCCCGCTCTTGGAACACATCACGCTGTTGCCCCGGGAAACCCACTGGGAAGCATTGGCCCGGGCGGCGCTGCGGGATGACATGTACCTGGTCCTCGCGGACATGACCAAGGAAGTTGTCCGGCATACTCCGCGTTCTTCCGCGATCGGCACGGATCCGGTTGAGCGGATCATGGATTGGGAACACGGGAACATCGAGCAGCTCGCGCGTATCCAGGACACCATCCAGGAGGCAATCAAGCCGGGCCCGGTGGACATCGCAGCGCTGTCCGTGGCCGTGAAACTGCTTCGCGCGATGGTCAGGCACTGAGCTGTCAGGCTGTCCGCTTGCCAGTCATCTGACAAATCCTTGCGACAGGACTATGATTGATCAGTCGCCTTCGCATGCGACAAGTAAGAGGAGGCCCCCAAATGATCGCTGCCCCAACAGCAGAACGCGAAATCCGCTTGTCTTTTTCAAGCGCAGAGGAAATGCACGACGGACTCGATCGTGCCGTTAATTCCCTCATCCAAAACGCAGCCACGGACGCCAACTGCGGCATCCTGGTAACCCGCCACGAGCCCGGAAGCTACACGGTAGCCCTGGACGAGTCAGTGCCGTTCGGCCAAACGCTCGAGGCAATCGCCGCCTGAACACCCCCAAAGACGGCAAAAACCGGGGCTTGTTTGCCAAACCGCGCTCACAAGGAGCGGGATGACAAACAAGCCCCGGTTTCTGTGTTTAAAAGCCTTACGCCCTACGCAACACCACGCCGTCGGACTTCATGAATAGCTGCTTGGCCGCTTCATCGGCGCCTGGTCCCGCAGGTTCGAGCCACACAACGTTGCCGCTGCCAGACACTTCCTGCACCTCCCCGGCCGCAATCACGTGAGCATGCCTCACAACTTCGATCCGCTCCCCCACCCTGAGCGTTCCCCAGTTGGAAACGACGGCGGACTGAGCGATTCGCCTGGACAGGACCGTCCCGCGTGCCTTCATTGAACTTCTACCCCTTTGTGGATGTTCGTTGTTTCAGTTGTGTGTTTCGGATCTTTCCCCGGCAGGCCCACGACATCGTCGGCGTGGACATGCCGTACCCCATAAGTTCTACTACATGAAAAGCGCCCCGGAGCGTGTTTTGCCAAACATTTCCGGGGCGCTTCCCTTTGTTCATCCGATCAGTATTTTGTTCGGATTCAGGCGAGAATTCCGACGGCGGATTCGGCCGCCGCACGAACGTCGCCGGAACCGACCAAACGGTCCGCCGCTTCCAGCTCAGGTGAGAGGAAACGGTCGGTTCCCGGGCCGTCGACGACGCCGCGCAGCACCTCGATCACAGCCGCACCGGCAGGCCCGGGCGTGAGTTCGCCGTCGGACAGTTTGGTGCGGATGTCCAGCGCGCGGGCGCTCGTCACGAGCTCCACGGCGAGGACGCGGCGCAGGTTCTCCACGGCCTTGCGGAGCTTGCGTGCAGCGTGCCAACCCATGGAGACGTGGTCTTCCTGCATCGCGGAGCTCGGAATGGAGTCCACGGAAGCCGGGACTGCCAGCCGCTTGTTGTCCGAGACCAGGCCTGCCTGGGTGTACTGGGCGATCATGAGGCCCGAGTCCACGCCGGGATCGTCGGCCAGGAACGCCGGGAGGCCGTGCGAGCGGGCGGGATCGAGCATTCGGTCCGTGCGGCGTTCGGCGATCGAGGACAGGTCGGCGACAGCGATCGCCAGGAAGTCCAGCACGTATGCCACGGGTGCGCCATGGAAGTTGCCGTTCGAGGAGACCCGGCCGTCCGGCAGGACCACGGGGTTGTCGATGGCGGCCGCGAGTTCGCGGGACGCAACGAGTTCGGCGTGGGTCACGGTGTCGCGGACAGCGCCGGCCACCTGGGGAGCGCAGCGCAGCGAGTATGCGTCCTGGACGCGGGAATCGCCCACGCGGTGCGAAGCGACGATTGCCGAGTTGGAGAGCACCCGCAGCATGTTGTCCGCACTGGCTGCCTGGCCTGGGTGGGGGCGCAAGGCCGCGTGCAGCTCAGGCAGGAACACCTGGTCCGTGCCGAGCAGCGCCTCGACGCTGAGCGCGGCGGTGATGTCCGCCGTCGTGAGCAAGAGGCGCAGGTCCGCGATAGCCATCAGCAGCATGCCGAGCATGCCCTCGGTGCCGTTGACCAGCGCCAGGCCTTCCTTCTCCGCCAAAGTGACCGGAGCGATGCCGTGCGCGGCAAGCAGCTCAGCAACGGCGGGGCGGCCGGGAACGCCGTACAGTTCGCCGTCGGGACCGCTCGCTTCGCCTTCGCCCATCAGGACCAGGGCACAGTGCGAGAGCGGCGCGAGGTCGCCGGAGCAGCCCAGCGAGCCGAACTCGCGGACCACGGGGGTGATGCCCGCGTTGAGCACGTCCACCATGGTCTGCAGGACCACCGGACGCACGCCGGTACGGCCCGAGGCGAGGGTCTTGGCGCGCAGGAACATGATGCCGCGGACCACTTCGCGTTCAACGGCCGGACCCATGCCCGCGGCGTGGCTGCGGATGAGCGACTTCTGCAGCTGGGTGCGCAGTTCGTTGGGGATGTGGCGGTTGGCCAAGGCGCCGAAGCCGGTGGACACGCCGTACGCCGGGGTGTCGCTGTGGGCGAGCCCGTCGATGTGGGCGCGGACCTTGGCAACGGTGTCCAGGGCTTCCTGGGAGATTGTCACCTTCGCGTCGTAACGTGCGACGGCGACGACGTCCTCCGGGGTGACGCCGCTGGATCCGAGGGTGACGGTGAGCGGCTCGTGGGTAATCGTGGTCATTGTTCCTACTTCTCGTTCATGGGGATGCGGACGCCGCGTTCCTTGGCGACCTCGACGGCGCGGTCGTAGCCGGCGTCGACATGGCGGATGACGCCCATGCCGGGGTCGTTGGTGAGGAGGCGTTCGAGCTTCTCGGCGGCGAGGTCGGTGCCGTCGGCGACGGAAACCTGGCCAGCGTGCAGGGAACGGCCGATGCCCACGCCACCACCGTGGTGGATGGAAACCCAGGTGGCGCCCGAGGAGGTGTTGATGAGGGCGTTCAGGAGCGGCCAGTCAGCGATCGCGTCCGAACCGTCGGCCATGGCCTCGGTCTCACGGTACGGGGATGCCACCGAGCCGGAGTCCAGGTGGTCGCGGCCGATCACGATGGGGGCCTTGACCTTGCCTTCCTTCACGAGCTGGTTGAAGAGCAGGCCGGCCTTGGCGCGTTCGCCGTAGCCGAGCCAGCAGATGCGTGCCGGGAGGCCTTCGAACTCCACGCGCTCCTGCGCGGCGTCGATCCACTTGTGCAGGTGGGTGTTCTCGGGGAAGAGCTCCTTGATGGCCTCGTCCGTGACGCGGATGTCTTCCGGGTCCCCGGACAGCGCGACCCAGCGGAACGGGCCCAGGCCTTCGCAGAACAGCGGGCGGATGTAGGCCGGGACGAAGCCGGGGAACTCGAACGCGCGCTGGTAGCCGCCCTTGCGGGCTTCGTCGCGGATGGAGTTGCCGTAGTCGAACACCTCGGAGCCGGCGTCCTGGAACTCGACCATCGCCTGCACGTGGCGGGCCATGGAGGCCTGGGCCTTCTTGGTGAAGCCTTCCGGATCGGCCTCGGCCTCGCGGTGCCAGTCCTCCACCGTGATGCCTTCGGGCAGGTAGGACAGGGGGTCGTGGGCGCTGGTCTGGTCGGTGACGACGTCGATGGTCAATTCACCGGCCTTGTGGCGGCGCAGCAGTTCCGGGAAGACCTCGGCAGCGTTGCCGACATACCCGACGGACCAGCCGCGGCGTTCGGCCTTGGCCTTCTGGACCTTGGCGATCGCGGCGTCGAGGTCGGTCTCAACCTCGTCCAGGTAGCGCTTGCCGGCGCGGCGGCGCAGGCGGGTCTCGTCGACGTCGACGATCAAGCACGCGCCGTCGTTCAGGGTCACGGCGAGCGGCTGGGCGCCGCCCATGCCGCCACAACCGCCGGTCAGCGTCAGCGTTCCGGCGAGCGGGCCCTCGGTGGAGCCCTCGACGGCGGGAGCCGGGTGGCGGCCTTCAGCCTTCAGCTTGTTACCGACGGCAGCAAAGGTTTCGTAGGTGCCCTGCAGGATGCCCTGGGTACCGATGTAGATCCAGGAACCGGCGGTCATCTGGCCGTACATCATCAGCCCCTCGGCCTCGAGGCGGCGGAACTCGGGCCACGTTGCCCAGTCGCCCACGAGGTTCGAGTTGGCCAGCAGCACGCGGGGCGCCCATTCGTGGGTGCGGAACACGCCCACCGGCTTGCCGGACTGGACCAGGAGGGTCTCATCCTTTTCCATGGTCTCCAGGGTGCGGGTGATCGCGTCGAACGCAGCCCAGGAACGGACAGCGCGGCCCGTGCCGCCGTAAACGACCAGGTCGTCCGGACGCTCGGCAACCTCGGGGTCCAGGTTGTTCATCAACATCCGCAGCGGAGCCTCCGTCTGCCAGGACTTGGCAGTGAGCTCGGTGCCACGGGGGGCCTTGACCGGACGGGCTCCGGTAGTGAAATCAGCGGGTGCCATGATGACTCCTTCGTCTCTGGAGGGTTGCTAGGGGAAAGTCCTTCTGTATCCAGTAGAGCCCCTCCGCAAGCATCTCGGAACGGCTTTCCGGCTGGTGCTGTCCGGTATTACAGACTCGCCCGATTGGTGGCCGGAACCGTTTTGGCTGGTGCTGCGACGCCGGCCGCGGGCCAGTTGGGTCAGCAAGTTGGGCTGACTAGTTGGGCTGACTAGTTGGGCTGTGGGCGGCCGTGGATGCGGATGGACAACTCATCGGCCGTTTTCTGGATGCGGGCGGCGAGCGCCGGCCATTCCTCAACAGGCACCCGGTCCTCGAGGAACGTGACGGCGACTGCCGCCGTCGGCCACCCCAAATGGTCCGTGACGGCCGCGGCGACTGAACCGAAACCGGGCGTCACTTCGCCATGTTCGGTGGCGTAGCCGCGTTGCCGGACCTGGTCCAGGTGCGAGGACAGCGCGGAGTACTTCATGATGGGCGATTCCATCTCGTGCCGCGCCGTGAACGCCGCCGCGTTGGGGTAAAGGGCCCTGACCTGGGACTTTGGCAGGGCGGCGAGGATGGCGCGGCCGCTCGCTGTGAGGTGGCTCGGAAGGCGGACGCCGACGTCGGTCACGAGGGACGGGCGGTTCTTGGCCCGCTCCTCCACGATGTAAAGCACGTCCCGGCCGTGCAGCACGGCCAGGTGGGCGCTCTCCCCGATCTGGTCCACGAGCGCCGCGAGCATGGGGCGGCCGAGGCGGGACAGCGGCTCTTGCCGCGAGTACGCCGAACTGAGTTCGAAGGCGCTGATGCCCAGCCCGTACCGCTGCTCCTCGTGGAGGTGCAGGACGAAGCCGTTTGCCTCCATGACCCCGAGCAAGTGGTAGACGCTGGACCGCGGCAGGCCGAGGGCGGTGGCAATGTTGGACGCCGCCATGGGGCCACGCCTGGACGCCAGTAGTTTCAGGATGCGCAGGGTATTTTCCGCGGCGGGCACCTTGGACGTGGCCCGGCCTTGGGTGGTCGGCTGTATGGTCATGGCTCCTCTTCGAGTGCACGGTATTACACGGTTCCATCGCCTGCCCCGGAAGGTTCTCCGGGGCAGGTGTCCGGTATCCCGTACTTAAGCGTGCGCCTTAGGCAGCGGATCCAGAAGCCAATCAACGAGTTAAGGCGTCTGGGATTCCAGACATTTGCGCTACCCTGCGGATACCACCGTGACCACCACTTTGCCCCGGACTCGGCCTTCATGCGCGTACCGGATGGCATCGGGAGCTTCGGGGAGGAGGAACGTCCTGTCAATGACCGGCTTTACCTTGCCTGCGTCAATGAGTGCCGAGACCGCCTCCAAGTCGTCCCGGCGTTCCACGGCGATCAAGCCGCTGAATTTCTGGCTCCGGAAGAGCGAATGCAGGGGGGCTCCCATGCCACGCTGAAATCCGCCGAGCCAGCGGCCGCCTCCTTCGCCACCGACGATGACGAGCCTCCCCCGCGGAGTGAGCGCCTTTCGGAGCTGCCTGAGTGGACGGTTGCCGGCCGTGTCCAGGATGAGGTCGAAGCGCTCAGTTCCGGCGGTGAAGTCTTCTTTGGTGTGGTCAATGACGTGGCCGGCACCTGCTTGCCGGACGAGTTCCACTTTGGAGGTACTGCATACACCGGTGACCTCCGCTCCGAAAGCCTTCGCCAGTTGGACCGCGAACAATCCCACCCCGCCTCCGGCGCCGATAACAAGGACCTTCTCCCCCGCTTGGACTTTCCCGCTGTTCCTCAGGCCCTGGAGCGCCGTCGTTGCCGAGATCGGCACCACCGCCGTCTGTTCGAAGCTCAGGGCGGATGGCTTGGGCGCAATCTTGTCCTGCTTGGCGCAAACATATTCGGCAAAGGATCCTTCGCATGTGCCAAGGACGGCGTCGCCGGGCCGGAACCCTGTCACTTTGGCACCCACTTCTTCAACGACGCCGGCCACGTCCCGGCCGCGAATGCGGTTCTTGGGCCTCGTGAGGCCGAATCCGAAGAGCCTGGTCAGGTACGGAAGCCCGGTCATCAGGTGCCAGACACCCGGATCGACGCCGGCGGCATGGACCCGGACCAGGACCTCGTCCTCGCCGGGAACCGGCTGCTCGATGTCCGAAAGCTGAAGTACGTCAGGGGAACCGTAGGCGTCTTGGACGATTGCTTTCATGGCGCTTCTCCTTCACTGCCCGGGTACTGGATCACGTCGTCGAGCGGCACATTGAGGGCGCGGGCGATTTGGAATGCCAGCTCAAGTGACGGCGCAAAAGTAAAACTTCCTTTACATCGAGTCAAGAGCTTTTTACTTCTCGCCCGGGCCGGCCCGGATGCAAGGTCTGAGAACCGAGACAGCGATCCCCCGTGAGAACCATCACAGCCTGCTCCGGGATGGTGTGCTGGTTAACAGTCCCCCTCCCAATGACGAGAAGGTATTTCGCATGCAGCAAACCCCAACAGCCGTCCGGACAACGGCAACCAAAGACGCTGAAGGCGCCGTATCAAGCGTCCTCAGCCGCGGACTCAATGTCCGCCACATCCGGTTCATGGCACTCGGATCCGCCATTGGCACAGGCCTGTTCTACGGTTCGGCCTCTGCCATCCAGAAGGCCGGCCCGGCCGTCCTCCTGGCGTACATCATTGGCGGCGCGGCAGTGTTCATGGTGATGCGGGCCCTCGGCGAAATGGCGGTTCGCCACCCGGTTTCCGGCTCGTTCGGCCAATACGCCAGCCGCTACCTTGGCCCGCTGGCCGGCTTCGTCACCGGCTGGACCTACGTCTTCGAAATGGCCATCGTCGCGATTGCCGACGTCACAGCGTTCAGTATTTATATGGGGTTCTGGTTCCCCCAGGTTGACCGATGGATCTGGGTCTTGGCGATCATCCTGGTCCTGGGCGCCATGAACCTACTGAGCGTCAAGGTCTTCGGAGAGCTCGAGTTCTGGTTCTCGCTCGTCAAGGTGGTGGCGATCATCGCCATGATTGCCGGCGGCGCGGCCATCATCGTGTTCGGCTTCCACACGGCCGATGCCAGTGCCGCACCCAGCGTGGGCAACCTCGTCACCCATGGTGGCTTGTTCCCCAACGGTTTCGAGGGGCTCCTGGCCTCGTTCGCCGTCGTGATGTTCGCGTTCGGCGGGATCGAGACGATCGGCATCACCGCCGGCGAAGCCGCCGATCCCAAGAAGGTCCTCCCCAAAGCCGTGAACACGGTCCCCGTGCGCGTCCTGCTCTTCTACGTCCTGACGCTCGCGGTGCTCATGAGCCTCTTCCCCTGGAACGAGATCGGCAACAACGGCAGCCCGTTCGTGCAGATCTTCAGCGGCCTTGGCATCCCGGCGGCACCCCACATCCTCAATGCCGTGGTGATCACCTCGGCCCTGTCGGCGATCAACAGCGACATCTTCGGGGCCGGCCGCATCCTCTTCGGGCTTTCGCAGCAGGGACATGCTCCCAAGAGCTTCGGCAAGGTTTCACGTCACGGCGTTCCGTGGATGACCGTGGTCCTCATGGGAGGCATCCTCTTGGTGGGCGTGGTTCTCAATGCAGTGATCCCCGAAGACGTGTTCCTTGTCATCGCATCAATCGCCACGTTCGCGACCGTGTGGGTGTGGGTCATGATCCTCGCCTCCCATGTCGCCATGAAACGGGAGATCAAGCGCAAGGGGCTCCCGGCGTCGGAATTCGCGTCACCCTGGTGGCCGGCCGCATCCGTGCTGACCATCGCTTTCATGGCCCTCGTCATCACGATCCTCGGCGTCTTCGATGACACGCGTGTAGCCCTCTATGTAGGCGCGGTATGGCTCGTGCTCCTGGTTGTGGCGTACAAGCTGTGGGTCCGCGGCAATGGGCGCGTGCGCGCGCAACTCGTCGACGAGACGGCGTCGCTCCCCGTGGTCGAGGCCCGTTCATAGAGGACCGCAGTTCCTGACCTTTTTTGGCCGGACCGCAACGGTGGCGCGCCGGTAAACCGCGGCGTGCCGGACGTCCGCGGCGTGCCGGACGTCCGCGGATCCAAAGAAGGTCAGGAACAGAGGCTCACAGGGTGGGCGGCGAACTCCGGCATCACCATCTGGACGACCGCCAAAGCCCGGAACTACCATCAGGCATGGTCCCGATCACCAGCCTTTTGGCCTTCGCCTTGACTTCGTTCGTCCTGATTGTCATTCCCGGCCCCAGCGTCCTCTTCGTGATCGGCCGGTCACTCGCCCTCGGCCGTATCGGCGGACTCTTGAGCGTCTTGGGAAACGCCTGGGGGATGGGTCCACAGGTGGTTGCTGTCGCGCTGGGACTTGGGGCGGTATTGGCACAGTCGGTGGTGGCATTCACGGCAATCAAATTCTGCGGCGCCGCGTACTTGGTCTACCTGGGCATCCAAGCGATCCGCCACCGCAACAGGGGCGCGACGGCCGGGCGCACGCCGGCTACCCGATCAGCCTGGAGGCTGGTCGGCGAAGGGTTCCTTGTGGGTGCCAGCAACCCAAAGTCAATCGTCTTCTTCGTTGCGGTGCTGCCCCAATTCGTGGACTACTCGGCTGGTAGCATTCCGTTGCAGCTTGCCGAACTTGGAACGGTCTTCCTGACGATCGCACTCCTTTCGGACAGTGCCTGGGCCCTCGCCGCAGGTACCGCCCGGGCATGGTTTGCCCGTTCGCCGCGCCGGATCTCCATGTTGGGCGCTACCGGCGGGGTCATGATGATCGGACTCGGCGGAACGCTGGCGCTGACGGGCGCCAAATCGTAGACGGGCTGCACAGTCAGCTCGCCGGGAGCCAGTCCACCTTGGTGCCGGTGTCATAGACGCGGCACAAGCGCTGGCCTTGCTGGGTGGGGCCGTCAGCCAGCTTGGTGGTGGTGTTCATCAGGATGTCGTGGGCAGGCAGGCCGGACGTCCCGGTAGATGCGACCGGCGCTCCGGAGAACGAGATGGATAGAACCGTGAACGGCCTGGGGACGACCGTTCCGGAGACCACGGCCGAACTCGCGGCATCAGCTTGGAGCCGTGCAGTGCAGCTGTCCTCGATGTGCTGAAGCTGCGCCGCAGTCAGTCCCGCCGCTCCAGGAGCCGGGGCCGGAGCTGCGGGTGCCGCTGGGGCCGGCGCGGGCGCGGCGGCCGTCGTTTCGGGCGCGGGGGCGGCGGGCGCAGCCGGAGCGGCGGGAGCGGCGCTAGGTACTGCTGAAGGGCTTGGAGCGGCGGAACTTGCGGGCGCTGCGGAAGGCGTACCGGGTGCGGCAGATGACGACTTGGCGGGGCTCGGGGCTGCGCTTGCCGTTGCCGATGGTGGCGCTGCGGCCTCGTTGTGAGAGGCCACTTGGGTGGCGTTGAGGGTGATCGCCCCGGCCAGGCCCACCGCAACCACGCCCGCGACGACGATTCCTGCTTTTGCCGCTCGTTTCATTGTTCCTACCCACTTCCTGACCATTGCCCGGCTCCCGCCGTGCTTTTCCCCTTGCAAAGCTCCCCTCCCCCGCAGCGCCGTCCTGCCGCGCCCGGCTACCGAACCGGCGCCTTCCTGCCGGGCGCAACTGCCGAAAAGGTCCGGACCGCACAGGAAAGACGACGACGGCGGCGCGCGCCCGCCGTCGTACGCGTGCGGAGTCTCCCGAGGGGAATAGGACCGGAAAAGTTCATTAATCAACCCCATCTGGCCGCTCAACACCATCTGGCCGCGGCACGGAACCGCTGGAACACGTAGGACAGGGCAACCAAGCAGCCCCGGAAACTGACGGACATTCTCGTCACGACGTGTCGGCAGCAACACCTTGTCCCCGCTTTGGAGGGGCGCGCGGGCCGGAGCGCTGCCGAACGCCGCGATGCATTGAGCGTAAATTCCGCGGCCCCGCGCGGGCATGCGTGGCGCCTACCCGTCTTTTCCACGCACTACTCGGATCACCACTTGCCCGCTCTCGGACGCGTCCGAGTGGTAGCGCGAGTGGCACGAGTGGCGCTTGTTGGAGAACGGGTGAGAGACACTCCTGTGCTGGATGTGATACGTGCCTACCGTGGGGCTCATAGGAACTGCGAAGGAGTGGCTCTATGTTTGATCCCAAACGAAGGCACACCATGCGCGAAGGCGGACGGCACTACGTTCTGGCCGGCCGGCTCCACCGGGTGTTTGCCCGAGCAGCTGAACAAGCCAAATCCGCGTCGTCACCGTTCAAGGTCGGCGATTACGTGAGCGGCGACGATCCTTTCAACGGCAGCCGGGAGGGCGTCGTGGCCGTGGTCAACGGCTCCTCTATCGGCCTGCGAACCAGCGCTCCCGGTGGAGGAGCGCTGGTCTACTACGACTACAGGCAAGTCAGGAGGCCATGGTGACTATGGGAGCCGCCGGTATTCCAGCTTCACGATTCATGACCATCGCCGAGGTGGCCGAGGCTCTGCGGGTTTCCAAGATGACGGTGTACCGCCTGGTAAATTCGCACGCCATCCAGGCCGTCCGCTTCGGGCGTTCGTACCGCGTCCCGGAATCGGCTGTGGAGGACTACATCGAACACGCCACGGTGGATCCGGAACACCACCACGACGGCGGGACCGGCCATTAGTCGTTAACGCACCGCACGGACCACGCGGTTGCGTCCGAGGGACTTCGCTTTGTACAGGGCTTCGTCGGCGGCGGCGATCATGTCAGCCAGTTCGGAATCGGCAACAGCGCTGGTGGCGATTCCGTAACTCACGGTGGGAAACGTGATTCCGTCCGGCGCTTTGGTTGACGCGAGGCGCCGGCTGATCTCCGAGGCGATCTTGGTGGCGCTGTCGGCGTCCGCCCCGGGGAGGAGGATGGTGAATTCCTCTCCGCCATAACGGCAGACGATGTCCGTGCGGCGCACCGAGGCTTGGCACGCTGCGGCGAACGCTTGGATAGCGATGTCCCCCGCGGCGTGGCCGTGGCTGTCGTTCAGGTCCTTGAAGTTGTCGAGGTCCGCGAGGATCAGGGTGGACACCGAATCCAAGGCGTCGTGCCGATGGATTTCCTGGGCCGCGCGCTCCATGAAAGCCGTGCGGTTGTACAGCCCGGTCAGGCCGTCCCGCGTGGCGCGCTCGTTGAGCGCATTAATAAGCTGCTCGTTGCTCAACGCGGTCATGCTGTAGGACACGGTGACCAGGAGCACAATCGTGATCACGCACGTGGTTGCCGGGCTAAAGAACGTGTTGAACTCCGGACCGTCGGGCCCTTCGGCCAGGTAGACGAAGGAACGGCACAAGTAATACGCGCCGAGGAATCCGGCGGCGAGGGCCAACGGCCGGTTGACCTTTGAATCCCGCGGCCGGAAAAGCCACAACTCCCGCGTGGACAAGCCCAGGCCAACACCCATCATGACCAAGTACACGAAACCCCCGGACCAAGCGTCCGAGGCGGGGTTTTCAAGCGCGGATGCCACCGCCGTGACAACTGGCCCGGCGATAACGATCCAAAGCGGCGCGCGGAGCAGCCTCAACGAACGCGAGCCCGACCAAATACTCATCGCCCCGCCCACGAGCATGGCGTTCCCGAGCGGATCGGCCCAGACCTGTTGCGATGTTCCGGTCAGGAGGTACGCGGCGTTCCCGGCCAACAGGAAAACGAGGGCGAGGCACCACCAGCCGCTGTACGCGGATTTGGTGTGGCGGTACGAACCAAAGAACAGCAGGCACAAGGTAAGCGTGACAATGCCAAGCGCTACCTTGAGGCTGATCGGATCGAGCACCATCTTCGTTCCCCCTCGGCACGAGTCCAGCGTGATGGATCCGGGAAGCCCTGCCCGGAAACCATTAGTTAACAGGTTACCGGGCAGGACCCCCGGCGCTGCCGGGCGCGGTGAACGAAAAGCCGCTTCAGCGGGCGGACCAGCCCCCATCCATCGTGTAACTGGCCCCGGTGACCATTCCGGCGTCGTCGGAGGCTATCCAGGCGGCCAGCGACGCCACTTCCGCCGGCTCCACGAGGCGCTTCACCGCGGACTCGGTGAGCATGACTTTCGCCAGGACTTCCGCCTCCGGGATTCCGTGCAGCAAGGCTTGGTCCGCGATCTGCTTCTCGACGAGTGGCGTGCGCACATAGCCGGGATTGATGCAGTTGGACGTCACCCCGCGTGGTCCGCCTTCGAGCGCGGTCACCTTGCTGAGGCCTTCGAGCCCGTGCTTGGCCGAAACGTAGGCGCTCTTGAAGGCCGAAGCCCGCAATCCGTGGACGGAGGAGATGTTGATGATCCGCCCAAACCCGTTCGCGTACATGTGCGGGAGCGCTGCCCTGATGAGCAGGAATGGAGCCTCGAGCATGAGGGCCATGATGCGGCGGAATTCCGCCGGTTCGAATTCCTCGATGGGCGCGACCTTCTGGATCCCTGCGTTGTTGACCAGGATGTCGCAATCCAGGCTGAGCCCTGCCAAGGCGTCGGTGTCCAGCAAGTCGACCGCCCACGCGGTGCCGCCGATCCTGTCGGCGAGGGCCGCCGCTCCGGAGGCGTCGACGTCGGCCACCACCACTTTCGCGCCCCGCTCGGCAAGGGCCGTGGCACAGGCTGCCCCGATTCCGCTCGCACCGCCGGTCACCAGCGCTTTCCGGCCTTCGAGCGTCATGAGCGTGCACCGGCGGGCAGGCCGTGGCGCTCGGCGTCGGCGTTGTCCACGTCCTCGAGCGCCACGCCTTTCGTCTCTTTGAGGGTCAAGACGACGACGGCGGTAATGGCGCACGCGACCACGAGGTAGATGGCGGTGGGGAGCCAGGATCCGGTGTCCTTGAGCCACTGGGTCGCCAGGAGCGGCGCCAGTGAACCGGCGAAGATCGAGGTCACCTGGGAGCCCAGGGAGACGCCCGAATACCGCATGCGGGTGGGGAAGAGTTCGGTCATGATGGCCGGCTGGCCGGAGTACATAAAGGCGTGGAAGCACAAACCGATCGCGACGGCGGCCACGATCACCACGGCATTCTTGGTGTCGAACATCGGGAACGCCATGAACGGCCACACCGCACCCGTGACGGCGCCGATGAGGTACACCGGCTTGCGGCCCCACGTATCCGCTAGCCTGCCGACCTGCGGGATGACGGCGAAATGGATCACGTGGGCAATGAGCAGCGCGAGGAGCAGGGACGAGGTGTCGTACTTGTCCACGGCCTTGAGGTACACGATCGAGAAGCTCACAACGAGGTAGTACATGATGTTCTCGGCGAACCTGAGTCCCATGGCCTGCAGGATGCCCTTGGGGTACTTCCGCAGGACCTCTCCGACGCCGTAACTGACCGCTTGTTCCTTCTCCACTTGGGCTTTCGCTTCAAGGAAGATCGGCGCTTCGGTGACGTGGGTCCGGATGTAGTAGCCCACGAAGACAATGACTGCGGAGAGCCAGAAGGCCACGCGCCAGCCCCAGCCAAGGAAAGCCGCGCTGCTAAGGGTCGTGGACATGATGAAGAGGACCAGGGTGGCCAGGAGGTTGCCGACCGGAACGGCGGCTTGCGGCCAGCTGGACCAGAATCCGCGGGACTGGTTGGGGCTGTGTTCCGCGACGAGGAGCACGGCCCCGCCCCACTCGCCGCCCAGCGCGAAGCCTTGGATGAAGCGGAGCGCCACGAGCATGGCCGGAGCCCAGTACCCGACGTCTACGAAGCCAGGCAGGCAGCCCATCAGGAAGGTGGAAACCCCGACGATGACGATCGTGAGCTGAAGCGTCGGCTTGCGTCCGAGCTTGTCGCCGATCTGTCCGAAGACGATGCCGCCCAAGGGCCGCGCCACGAAGCCGACCGCGTAGGTCAGGAAGGCCTGGATGATGCCGTCGAGGTCATTGCCTGTGGAGGGGAAGAAGTATTTGCCGAAAACCAGGGTTGCCGCTGTGGCGTAGAGGAAGAATTCATACCATTCGACCACCGTTCCTACCATCGAGGCGGCGACGATCTTCTTGAGGCCTGCGCCCTTGGCGGTTGCCTGGCTTGCTTGGCCTGCTTTTCCCGTGGAGCGTTGTCCTACGCTCATGTCCATCTCCTTAGTGTCCACGTCGACACGTGTTGTGATCCACAACACGAAATGCTCCCATGAGTATTGCTGCACAAATCATGGCCTTCAATGGCCAAATCGGCACCAACTATGTGCAGAATTGCAGATATGAAGGCGAATCCCGACGATCTCCTCGTCCTCCTTGCCGTCTCCCGTTCCGGAAAGTTCACGACGGCGGCCCAAGCCCTGGGCTTGAACCACACCACAGTTTCACGGAGGATAGCCGCCCTCGAGAAAGCGCTCGGAGGCCGTGTTCTCGCACGCGCCGCGGGTGGCTGGGAAGTCACCGAATTGGGCGCCGAAGCCGTGGCGGTCGCCGAGCGGATCGAGGCTGCGGTGGGCACGCTGGGAGCCGAAGACCACGCGCCCGACCCCATTGCCGGTGTCGTACGCATGACCGCGACCGACGGCTTCAGCGCGTACATCGCGGCACCGGCCGTGGCGCGCTTGCGCCGCATCCACCCCGGACTCACCGTGGAGATCATCACGGTCACCCGCCGCGCACTCCAGCAGCGCTCCGGCCTGGACCTGGAAGTAGTGGTGGGCGAACCCCAAGTGCACCGGGCCGAAGCCGTCCTGCTGGGCGAGTACATGCTGGGAATGTATGCGTCGCGGGAGTACCTGGCCTTCCACGGAGTCCCGGGCACTGTGGAGGAGTTGACGCAACACCAGCTGGTCTACTTCGTGGACTCAATGCTCCAAGTGGACGACCTCGATGCTCCCCGCCGCCTGGTTCCCTCCATGCGCGACGGACTGAGTTCCACCAACGTCTTCGTCCACGTCGAAGCGACGCGCGCCGGGGCCGGGATCGGCTTCCTGCCGTGCTTCATGGCCGACCGGCACCCCGACCTCGTCCGACTCTTGCCATCGGACTTCGCCGAACTCCTCCCCTACTGGATGGTCCTGCGCCCTGATTCCGCGCGCCGCCCCGCGGTTGCCGCCGTCGTGCAGGCCCTGCAGGAGGAAACCGCCGCACACCGCGAACTCCTCCTGGCCCGCCACTGACGCATCCATTGCTCCCCACCGGCTCCCAGCCTTCGCAAGCTCAGGCCGGGGCTGTTGCCTCGGGGCTCTCGATGGTTTAGCGTACGGTTCTCGTCCGCCTAACGTTGTAAAAAGCGTTTCTGTGTTCAGGGTGCCACTGGGGAAGCATGGGTCAGCAAGAATGGGCACCATAACGCAGGCCTTCAATGAAAAATTTTTCACTTATAAGTGAAAGAGGGTATCGTGGAGGAAGACGAACAGAGATGAAGGAGGGCCCGATGACAGCAACCATGCTTACTCGGACCGACGTTCTTGTTACGGACGAAGAACTCACGACTGTCCGCCACGAGGTCGAATCAACTCCTGCGGGACTGGCAGGTTTCGCAGCCGTCATGACTGACGGCACTACCCGCCAGCTTCCGCCTGAGCTCTCCGCGATCATTGATAAGGCATTCCGCGCTCTCGCAATGAACGGGAGCGTCACGGTGGGGACTCTTCCTGATGAGCTCACGAGCAATACTGCTGCTGAAGTCTTAGGTGTCTCCCGCCCGACGCTGCTGAAGCTCGCGAAGGACGGTGAAGTCGAATCATTCAAGGTTCGCACTCACACTCGCTTCAAGCGGGATGCGGTCCTGGCGTTCAAGGCAAAGAGGGAAGAAGCTCGTCGGGCGGCGTTTGCCGAGCTGCGGGAACTTGAGGACCAGATCGACGACTTGGCCTAAGTCCACACAATAAGCATTCACGCACCTGCGCCGGCTAATACAGGCAACACAATGTCTTTGCCTGTATTAGCGATTTCAGCAATCGTGCTGGTGTCCATGTCCCCTCCCTCTTGCCGGACCCAAGACACACCTATAGTGTCTGGGATCGTGTCGAAGAGGACTGAGCGACCAAATGCGAGTCTCAAATCCCGTCGACGGCAGAACCGCAATAACGGCCGTTACTCAGCAGCCGATGAGGAAGGCGCGGGGTCGTGCCGGACTCGGGCGCCGACGGCGAAGGCCCTCACCTGGGCATCGTTCCAGATGTGCGCGGGAACCGCGCCGCCGAGGAGCTTCCGGGCCAGTTGGGGGTCGTCGCCAAATGGTTCGTGGCTGCCCGCCATGATCATGTTTCCGTAGCGGCGGCCCTTGAGCATCGCGGGGTCGGCGATGATCATGGTGTGCTCGAAGGTATCGGCGATCGTGGCGGCGTCTGCCCGGGCATTCTTGAGGTCCGGCGCGTCGCCCGAGTTGACGACGTATAGCCCGCCAGGCGCCAACACCCGCTGCGCATGCTCATTGAATTCGCGCGTCGTGAGCGCCCTGGGAGTGTACGCCCCCGCGAACACGTCCCGGATGATGAGGTCGCGCGTGCCCGAGGTCAACGTTTCGGTGACCGCGCGTGCCTCGCCGACGCGGATGCGCAGCAACGGGGCTTTCGGAAGGTCGAACCAGCCCCGGACATACTCGGCCAGCTTCCCGTCGAGCTCCACCACCACTTGGCGGGCCTCGGGATATGCGGCGTGGAAGTAGCGCGCCAAGGAACATGCTCCCCCGCCGAGGTGCAGGGCGCGCAACTTCGGCCGGATTTCCGGCGGCCATTTCGACTCGACCAAAGCGGCGATCCAGCGCATGTATTCGAAGTCGAGGAACAACGGTTCTGCCACGTCGATATGCGAGCTCATGACACCGTTGATCTTCAGGAGCCAACCGTTGGAATTGTCCGGATCGGCAACGAGCTCGCAGTCACCGGTGTCGATGTAGTAGACGCCCTCAACGGGGCCGCTTGGCGCGGTGCCCGCCGGCACCTCGATGACTCCGCGGGATTGCCCGGCGCCCCGGTTCCTGCCCCGTTTCGCCACTAGATTCGCCCCGACTCAGTCATGCTTCAACCCTAGTTGACGAGCCCACCACGGTCAGCCCGACGGCGGTGCATCCGTGCGCGCCCGACGGCGGCGGGTCGGGTCGTCGTCGACCCCTCGCTAAGGAGTCACACAACCCGGGCTATCGCGAAGCCGTCCCATCCCTTGGACCCGACGGTTTGGATGGCCGTAGCGTCGAGGCGCGGATCTTTGCCCATCATCTCCAGCGCGTCCACGATCCCCGGAGCATTCACGTCGTCCATGGAGGTTTCCAGGATGGCGCCTTCCCAAATGACGTTGTCCAGCACGATCACGGTTCCCGGTTTCCCGAGCCGAATGGCCCACTCCAGGTACTTGGGATTGTTCTCCTTGTCCGCGTCAATGAACACGAAGTCGAACGGCTCGCCCCGCCCGGGATCCTCGGCAAGGGCAGCGAGTGTATCCAGCGCCGGTCCAATGCGGATTTCCACTTTGTGTCCGATCCCGGCCATGTCCAGGTTAGCGCGGGCGATCTTGGCATGCTCCGGCAAGTATTCGCACGTAAGCAAGCGGCCGTCGTCGGGCAGTCCTTGTGCCATCCAGATCGCGCTGAAGCCGGCCAGCGTGCCGATCTCCAGCACGCGCCGCGCCCCGCTCATCTGCACGAGCATCTTGAGCAGCTTCCCGGCGTTCGGCGCCACCTCGATAGGCGGCAGGCCGGCGTCGAGCGCGGATTGGACCGCGTGCGTGAGCGCAGCGTTGGGACGTACGACGGCGTCGGACAAGTATTGCTCGACGTCCAGCCAGGCGGGCCGTGCCTTGTGTTCAACCATGGCCCAAGTCTGGCACCGGGCCACGGCGGAAGGAAGGGAAGGGGCGGGCGTTCCGGTCCTAGCCCTTCTCGGCGATCGCGTTTTCCAGCCGCTCCACCTTGCCCGTGAGTTCGCCTGTGTATCCGGGGCGGATATCGGCCTTGATCACCAGGGAAACCCGGCTCCCGAACTTCCCGACGGCCTCGGTGGCGCGCTTGACGACGTCGAACACCTCATCCCATTCGCCTTCGATGGTGGTGAACATCGAGTCCGTCTGGTTCGGCAGTCCCGATTCGCGGACGATCTTCACCGCCTCGGCAACGGCGTCGTGCACTGAGCCATCCGCCGCGGAGCCGACGGTGGATGCGGAGCCGGCGGCGGGTTGGCCGGATGGGGCAACTGAGAAAGCAAGCAACATGAATCCAGTGTTTCACGGGCAAGAATGTCACAAAAGTGATGCAGGCCGCTCCGTTGCTACTGTGAGCAGCATGGACCGGCCCTTGGAACGCAAGCCACTTAGAGCTGATGCTGCGCGCAACGTGGATAAGATCATCACCGCCGCACGCCAGTGCTTCCGTGAGCTTGGCCCCGAAGTGCCGCTGCAGACGATCGCCACCACGGCCGGCGTCGGCCCCGCAACCCTCTTCCGCAACTTCGCGGACAAAGAACAACTCGTCCTCGCCGCGCTTTCCCGGCAGCTCCGGCTCCACGTCGATCCTGTGGTGGAAGATGCCCTCGCCGGGATGGACGCCGCCGTCGGGCTCATGAAGGTGATCGACGCCGTCGTGCAGGTCGCGAGCGAAGACGCGAACCTCCTTGGCGCCGTCGCCGGCCGCCGAGGACTCCTGGTGGGAATCACGGGCGGGCTCATTGAATCCATGGCCGAATTGTTGGAACGCGGCCAAGGACAAGGTTCGCTTCGCCGTGACATCTCCATCGAGGACATGGTCCGGCTGGTCGCCATGCTGATCGGAGCCGTGGACACAATGGAGCCGGGATCGCGCGCGTGGGAACGGCCGGTCGCACTCCTCGAAGACGCCATCCGCACCGAAAAGCCACAGCGCCCCCTGCCTGCCCAGACTCCGATCCCCGGAATGACCTTCTAGAAAATCAGTTCCAGCCGAGCAGGCGAAGGCAAGCCGCGGCCGCCGCTCCGACGATCACCACCACGAGGAACGGCGCACGGAGCCACAGGGCTACGGCTCCCGCGGCCAAGGCTCCGATCCGGGCGTCGAAGGCAAGGGCTTGGCCGGAAGCCACCGCATTGACCACTGTCAGGGACGCCAGGAGCCCGATTGTCATGGTTCCGGCGACGCGCATCATGCGGGGACTCCGGAGCAGCTTCGCCGGGACGAAGTAGCCGGAAAGCTTGGTCAGGTAGGCCAGGCCGCAGGCGATCAGGATCCACCACCACATGTTCATTCGGCGCTCCCGTCGTCGCGCGAATGGATTTCGGGCGCACGGCCGTCGTGCGCATGGCTGTGGGGGTAGGGGTCCACGTCCGGTTCCATGCCTTCATCGCTTCGTCCGTGGCTGAACCAGCCGATCCCGCCAGCCACTACGGCCGCCACCAGGATGGGGACCCCCGACGGGACAAACGGGATAGCGAAGATCGTTGCCAGCGCGGCGGCCGTGGCGATCGCCCAGGGCTCACGGCCCTTGAGCCGCGGCCACAGCAGGGCAAGGAACGCGGCGACGGCGGCGCCGTCGAGACCCCACCGCTTGGGGTCGCCCAGCGCGTCGCCCGCCAGTGCACCGACCGCCGTGAAGATGTTCCACAGGACAAAGATCCCGACGCCCGCCGTCCAGAAACCGCGTCGCTGCTCGGCCGGTTCGCTCTGTCCGGAGGCCGTGGCCGTCGACTCGTCGATGGTGACTTGCGCCTGCGGATACTTGAGCCAACGGGAAGGGCGCAGCATGGCATTCATTTGCATCCCGTAAATCCCGTTGCGCAAGCCGAGCAAGGCCGCGGCCGTCATCGCGGCTATTCCGGACCCGCCGCCGGCAACCACGCCGATGAAGGCGAACTGCGAGCCGCCGCTGAACATGAGCAAGCTGAACGCCATGGTCTGCCAGAAAGTGAAACCGGAGGCCGAGGCCAGCGCCCCGAACGAGACTCCATAGAGCCCCGTTGCGATGCTGATCGACAGGCCGACCCGAACGGCCGGGGAATCGAGCAGTTTCACGCCTTTTTCGTCCCCGCCGCCAGGCTCCAGGCCCACAAGATCAAGGGAAACTGCAAGGGCAGCCGGGCCGTGTGGATCCGCCGTTCGGACGCGGTTCCGCCGGGGGCATAGGCCCGGCTCAGGGCGTCGACGTGGCCGGCCAGGAAGGTGGTGAACATGAGCGCGGTGCCGCCCGCGGCTGCCCTGCGGGTGGCCGGAATGAGGAGCCCGACGGCGGCAATCACCTCGAGCAGGCCGCTCGCCGCGATCCACTCCTCGCGCGACATGACGGCGAAGGTGCCGTTCCGCGGGGAAGTCCCGGGTCCGCCGTCGTTCCTGCACAGGTAGTCCGGGACCACCGGGGCGAAAAACCCCGGTTGCTTGAAGTGCTTCCGGGCACTTGCGAATAACAGCGCGCTCATGGCCGCCGCGGAGAGTGCCTGTGTTGTCCGCGCTGACCAGGAAAAGAGCATGTACTCATGCAATCACAGCCTCAACGGCGGCGTTAACCACGCGGCATTCCGGGTCGACGGATCCATGTCACATCCGTTCAGAATATTGAACCGCGTTCAGCATGGTGTAAATTCTCCCGTATCCAATCAACGCCGCTTGGCGGAATTCACTGAGGAGTCCCAATGCGCATCGCCCGCCTACAAACAGCTTCCGGACCGCAACACGCGGTGCTCCGTAAGGGAACGTGGGACCACATCAAGGATCCCTTCGCCGAATTCCTCGCCTTCAGCGGGGAAACCACGGCCGAGCGCGATGCCGTGTTCCTCGCCCCGGTCCGGCCCTCGCTCGTCATTGGAATCGGGCACAACCTGGGCAACAACAACCATGCCCTTCCCATCCAGGCCTGGCACAAATCCGTTCACACGGTCGCCGGTCCCGGCGATGAAATCGTCGCAGTGCGCGGCGTCGGCGTCGTGAACGTCGAAGGTGAACTGGCCGCCGTCATCGGAAAACGCGCGGAAAAGCTCACGCCCGGGAACGCCCTCAGCCACGTCCTGGGTTACACCGTGGTCAACGACGTCACCAACGTGGACCAGAACCAGATCGACGAAAAGCTCTTCCAAGGGAAGTCCGGTACCAACTACACCCCGCTCGGCCCATGGATCGAAACCGAGGTCGAAGATCCGGACAATGTCGGCACGGAAGTGGCGGTCAACGGAGAGGTCATGGCCAAGTCCGGCTCCTTCAACCTTCCCTCCTCCGTCACCGACTGCCTTGTGTACGTCACGCAATGGCTGGCCCTCGAACCCGGAGACATCGTGATGACGGGAGCTCCAAATACGTTCGTCGCCGTACAGCCGGGCGACCGCGTCGACATCACGCTCGAAGGCATCGGAACCCTGAGCAATACGGTGGCGTAGCCGGGCGCGCAAGGAGGCCCGGCTCGCCCGGATCACCCGGGGCGCCCGGTTCGCCCGTCAGAGCTGGGCCAGCACCTGCGCCGGCTTGTTGGTGGTGATCTCGTGGATGCCCAGTCCTTGGCACAAGGCAACGTCCGTCTCCGAATCGACGGTCCACACACGGAAGCGCCGGCCGGATTCGAGCCAACGCTGAACGGTGCGGGCATGCTTGCGGACGTAGTCGATCCCGGGTCCGGCCAGTCCGACTTCGCAATCGTCCAGGATCCGTTCGCCTTCCAGCTGGGCGGCCTTCATCACGTTGGCGAGTGCGCCGCCGGTAATTGCTCCCAGCCCGAATTCGTCGCGGATTTCCTCGATCGAGACGTCGTCCACGAGCTGGCAGATGTGTTCCGCGGGAACGAACTGCAACAAATGCTTGACCGAGTCCGGGCTGAAACTCATGAACGAAACGTGGATGTTGTCCAAAGTGGAGGTCTCCGGGTCCCAGCCCTCGCCTGCGAGAAGTTCAAGCACGCGTTCCTCGAGCTTGAACTGGTACGGGCTCGGATGCTTCAGTTCGATTGCCAGGCCGATCTCCCGGCCGGCTCCGCGAAGAATCTCCAACAAGTCCCGGAGCGTCAACAACTGGTCCGACTTGGCACCGAACTGCTCCGGGATCCGCGCACCCTTCCAAGACGAGAAATCGAGGTGCCGCAACTCGTCGAGGGTCCTTTCAGCGACGGGGCCGGTTCCATCCGAGGTGCGGTCCAGGTTCGCGTCGTGCAGCAGGATCACGTGTTGGTCCCGCGTCAGGTGGACGTCGCACTCAACCCCGTCGGCGCCGTCGGCGATTGCCTTCAGGTACGCAGCCCGCGTGTGCTCCGCGAATGCGGCGCTCGCGCCGCGGTGCGCGTAGACCTTGGGCCGCGGGTTGTCTTCGAATAGGCTCGCGTCGTCGTTCATCATGGGGACACGGTAGCCCACGCCTTGATCAGCCACGGGGCTACGCTGGGCACATGCAGGTGAATTCTGAACAAATCCCGGCGACAGACACTGACCGCCCGCCCGGAGGCACCCCGGACGGTGGCGCCGGGACCGCATCAACGGTTGCGCCCGCGGTCGGGCTTCGGAGCAGCGACGCCGAAAAAGCGGCCGCGCTGCGCCGGATGAAGTCGGTGGCGCTCGCGCTGCTCATCGTCATGGCGGTGGTTTTCACGGTGGCGTTCGCCCTGCAGAAGCAATACCAGTGGCTTGAGTACGTGCGTGCCGCCGCGGAGGGTGGAATGGTTGGTGCGCTGGCCGACTGGTTCGCCGTCACCGCACTGTTCAAGTATCCGATGGGCCTGAAAATCCCGCACACGGCCATCATTCCGCGGAGGAAAGACCAGATCGGCGCCTCGCTGGGCGAATTCGTGGAGACCAACTTCCTGTCCGAGCAAGTGGTCCAGGAAAAACTCGCCAGCATTGATATCGCGCGGAAGGCGGGCAAGTGGCTTGCCACGCCGTCCGGGTCGGAGCGGGTGGCCAAGGAAGGATCCGCGCTCATCCGCGGCGCGTTCACCGTGCTGAACGACGACGACGTCCAGGCCGTAATCGAAGGCATGGTACGCAAACACCTGCTCACTCCGCCGTGGGGACCTCCCGTGGGCCGCATGGCGGAGCGGATCTTCGCTGAAGGCCACCATCACAAGCTCGTGGACCTGCTCGTTGACCGGGCGGCGGATTGGGTGGAAGCGAACCATTCGACCGTGAACCGGCTCGTTTCAGACCGATCTCCCCTGTGGGTTCCTTCGTTCGTGGACGACATCGTGGGCGACAGGGTCTACAACGAGCTCGCCAAGTTCGTGCGTGCCGTGCAGCGGGATCCAGAGCACCAGGTACGCCTTTCCATCGATACCTACCTCAACGACCTCGCCCAGGACCTCCAACATGATCCGGCGATGATCGAGCGGGCCGAAAGCATCAAAGCCCAGATCCTCGGAGATCCCGAAGTCCGCGAACTGGCTTCCCGCACGTGGGGCACCATCAAGAACGCGTTGCTCACCGCCGTCGATGATCCCGGCAGCGAATTGAGCCTCCGTTTCACGAGTGCCGTGCGGGATTTCGGGGCCCGCCTGGTCAACGACGACGAACTTGCCGGCAAGGTCAACACATGGATCGGCGATGCCGCGGGATACCTCGTCAAGACCTACCGTTCGGAGATCGCCGGCGTCATCACCGACACAGTGGCTCGCTGGGACGCCGAGGAAACATCGCAGAAAATCGAACTCCAAGTGGGCAAGGACCTGCAATACATCCGCATCAACGGCACCGTGGTGGGTTCACTCGCGGGCCTGCTGATTTTCACGGTGGCGCACCTGGTGTTCGGCTAGCCGCCCCTCCCTGGGGAGCATGCTCATCGCTCGGCACTTAGAAGGGACATGCGCCGCGCTCAACGCAAGGAATGCGCATAACGCGAATATGTCCACTCCTCAAAGCCAACACTGAGCATGCTCAGCGGAATACCGACGAAACCCCTCACCCCACAAACTGAATCCTTTGTCCAGGCCGCGCCTGGCCCAGCACATCCAAGTCGGCACGGCGGACCACTGCGATGACGGGGTACCCTCCCGTCACAGGATGGTCCGCGAGGAACACCGTGGGAAGGCCCGACGGCGGCACTTGCAACGCGCCGAGCACCATGCCTTCGCTGGGTAGTTCCTCCGTCCGGGTTTGCTTGAGCGGGCGGCCCACCAGTCGTGCGCCGATCCTGTTCGAGTCAGCGGACAAAGTCCAGCCTTGAGTGACGAGTTGGCGCCACGAGTCGTGGTCGAACCAGTCGGCGCGGGGGCCGCGGACAACTCGGACAGTGATCGCGCGGGCGGGATTGGGGGCCCGGCGGATGGCGGGGACGGCCAGCGGGCCGGCCCCCAAGTCCGGGCCGGTCAAAAAGTCCAGCCCAACACCCAAGTGGTCGCCCGACGCCAGCGGCGCCGGCCCCTCACCGGAGAGCATGTCCGTGCTTCGCGAACCCAGCAACCGTGGCGCATCGATCCCGCCCTGCACTGCCAGGTAATAGCGCAGCCCGAACAATGGAACAGCGAAGTCGAGGACCGCTCCCGGCCCCACCCGGACGGCTTGGTTCAGCGGGATTTCGGCGCCGTTGAGGGTCACGCTTCCCTCGGCGCCGGCCACCGCGACGTTCGACGCCGTTAGGAACCTCAGGCGCAGTCCGCCCAGCAGGATTTCCAAGCCCGCCGCCGTCGCCGGGTTCCCCACCAAGGCATTGGCGAGGCGCAACGATTGGCGGTCGAGGGCTCCGGACGGGCTGAGTCCAAGGGACGCCCAGCCCTGCCTGCCCAGGTCCTCCACGAGCGTCAGCGGACCAGGATTCACCACCACGATGCCCATCAGGTCTCCACGAACCGCACGGTATCGCCCGGCCGGATCAACGCCGGGTGGGCCTTCGACGCATCCCACAGCGCCGCCGTCGTACTCCCGATCAATTGCCAGCCGCCGGGCGAGGAACGCGGATAGATGCCGCTGAACTCGCCGGCGAGCCCCACCGATCCGGCGGGGACAGCCGTTCGCGGAGTGTTTCGGCGCGGGACCCGGAGCCGCTCATGCGTCGTGACCAGGTAGACGAATCCGGGCGCGAAGCCGGAAAAGGCGGCCGTCCACTCCGACGCCGTGTGAAGCCTGACCACTTCCGGCTCGCTCAGCCCGAGGTACTGCGCCGTTTCGGCGAGGTCCGGGCCACCATAGGTGACCTCGATGCGCACCTCCCGTCCGGAGCCGACGACGGCGGCAGCCGGCTCCGCGGTCTCCAGCCAGTCCCTGACTTCGGCGGTCGTGATGAGCCCGGGGTCGAAGGTGACCAGGACCGTGCGGGCGGCCGGGACGACGTCGACGATGCCACGAGGAATGGACATGTCCCCCGGGAACCCGGTGAGGCCGCGATAATAAGCCACCACCGCCGTTAGCTCGGGCAGTTCCACGAGGAACGCACTGTCCCCGCACGGCAGCAGCACCCGGCTAGGCAAGGATGCACCGCCCGCACGAGCCCCCGGAGCCACCGAAGCCCCCGGAGCCACCGGAGCCACCGTCAGGCGAACGACTCAATCTCCACACCCGCTTCCTCGAGCCCCGCGCGCACCGCCGCCGCCAGCTCGACGGCGCCCGGGGTGTCACCGTGGATGCACAGGGAATCGGGCTTGACGCGAACCACAGTCCCGTCGACGGCGAGGACCTCGCCCCGGACCGCAAAGCGCACTGCGCGCTCGACTACCGCGTCGGCGTCGTGCACTACCGCGCCTTCCTGCGAGCGCGGCACGAGCGTCCCGTCCGGCAGGTAGCCGCGATCCACGAAGGCTTCGCGGAAGACCGGGTGGCCGGATTCGCCGGCGAGCCGCAGGAAAGCGGAACCAGGCAGCCCGAGGACCGGCAGCCCGGGATCGTAGGCCTGGATGGCGGCGACTACGGCTTCGGCTTGGTCGGAGTCGTGGACGATCCTGTTGTAGAGGGCGCCGTGCGGCTTCACGTAGTCCACGGAGGCACCCACAGCGTGGGCCATGCCGTCGAGCGCGCCGAGTTGGTAGAGGACATCGCCGAAGAGCTCGTCGAAGGACATGTCCATGGAACGCCGTCCAAATCCGTGCAGGTCCCGGTAACCGACGTGGGCGCCGACCTTGACGTCGAGCTCGTAGGCGCCGCGGCAACTGTCGAGCATGGTGACGGGGTCTCCGGCGTGGAAGCCGCACGCGACGTTCGCGCTGCTCACGATCCGCAGGATCGAGGCGTCGTCGCCCATGGTCCACGAGCCGAACGACTCGCCCAAATCAGCGTTGAGATCCACTATTTTCCGCCTTTCAGGGCGTTTTGGCGGGCGGCTGGAACCAGCTCGCCCGGGATGGTGTCCGGCATGGGACCGAATGCTTCTTTCGCGGATGCCGCCACGGCACGCCCCATTACGAGGTTGCCCGCTCCGCCGACTACGGCACCCACTCCGAACGGCAGCGCGCGGCCAATCAAGGCACTTCCTTGGCGCTTGACGAGCCGCTTGAGGAAGGCCCGCTGGATGGCGTCGCGGATGACGCCGAAACCACCGCCAGGAATCTTTTTCGTGAGCGTTTTGCCCCAGGCCTGGGTTACGCCCTTGCCTTTGCCGAGCGTTTGTCCGCTGAGGGAGCCCAGCAGGGCGGTGCCTTCTTCGCCGAGCATGATGGCCATCACCAGTGTCCGCGCCCGTTCCGGGTCCGTGAGGTGGATTCCGTGCAGTTCGGCCAGGGAGGCGGCGTAGAGGGCGGTCGCTTCCAGGAAACCGATGGTGGCGACCGCGGACAGCCCCAGCGACGCCGCGGTGCCGATCCCGGGCACGACGGCGGTCGCCCCGACGGCGGCACCCCCGCCCGTGACCGCGGCGAGGTAGTCGCGCTCGAGTTTGGCGGCCAGCTGGCCGGCCGTGGCCCGCGGGTGCTTGCGCTGCAGGCGGCGCAGGTTGGCGAGGACCAGGGGACGTTGGACCTCGACCGCGCGAAGCAGGACATTGTGGACCCCGGGCTTGGGGTTGCCGTGGGCGTCGAACATGGCTTTATGGGCGGTTTCCTGCGCAATTTTCATTGCCGGGTTGTGTCGTTTGGCCATTCTTCACCTCTGCATTCGGCCAGCGAATTTCGTATCGTGTTCCTTCGCCTAGCCTAGGCCACACGCAGCTTCCCCGGCGTAGACTGTAGGCGTTCACGGGAGCAGTCCAACGAAGGACAGGAAGTATCCGGAATGAAGAAGCCAGACGAGCCGATCGACCCCCGCCACCACAGTGATTCCCCCGCAGAAGGGGAAACGGAAGGCTGGGTTTCCCATGACACCGGCCTTCATAGCCAGGACCCCGCGGAAGGGCCGGATAACGACGATTCCGAGTAAACAGCACTAGGCCGGCATGATCCTGGGCGTAGAGATGGTTGCGCGCCGGGTACTGGCTCCGGAAGACACCGAGCCAGGGCATTTGGTGGCACGCGTTCTCGATGAACTTCGTGCCTTGGAGAAACACGACACCGCAAGCATCCGCGCTTTGCGGCGCCGGATTTCCGCGGAGATCGCGACGGCGGAAGCCGGCGTGGTCTTCGATCTCGCCGAAGGGTTGATTCAGGAAGGATTCGACTGGGAGGGCTGGGAATTCATCAATTCCCACGGGGCCGCCTTCGCGGGCCTGACGCGTGCCCGCCTGGAAAAACTGGGCGAATGCATCGAAACCTGGGCGCAGGCGGATGCGTTCGCCACGATCTTGGCCGGCCCGGCGTGGCGCGAGGGGCTCATCTCGAATGCCGACGTCGACAACTGGGCGCGCAGCCCGGACCATTGGTGGCGACGCATAGCGCTCGTGTCCACCACGATCCTCAATACCCGATCGCGATGGGGAACCGGCGATACCCAACGGACGCTCGCCGTCGTCGGTCTCCTCATCAACGATCGCGACGAGACGGTCATCAAAGCCGTCAGCTGGGCGTTGCGTTCCTTGGTGCCTTGGGACCCGCGGGCCGTGCGGACCTTCCTCGAAGCCCACGAGGGCGAGTTGGCTGCCCGTGTGAAGCGTGAGGTCCGGACCAAGCTTGAGACCGGATTGAAGTCGCGCCGGCGCAGCGTCCACAGCGAGGCATCGGTCCACAGCAACTCCGAAACCGCTGCTCCGTAACTGTTCCATTTGGCTCGCCCGGTTGAGGAGGGCTGTCATGCATATCGCTTTTGTCTGCTTGCCTGCGGCAGGCCACGTCAATCCAACGTTGCCGGTGGTCGCGGAATTGGCCCGGCGCGGCCATCGGGTCACGTATGCGACGTCGGACAAGTATGCCAAGGCCGTCGAGGCCACGGGGGCCGGGTTCTTCCGCAGCGGGAAGGACCTGTCCGCCTGGTTCCCCCGGCGCGCGCACCCGGCCGACGGCGATTCGTCACCGATGATGGGCATGTTCGCGGGATTCGCGGCAGGCGGCCTTACGGCTTTGCTGGACCGCATCCTCGAAGGCGCCCGGGAGGAGTTTCCCGCGCTCCTCAACCGGCTCGCCGAAGATCCGCCTGCCGCGATCTGCTACGACGCCATGACTCTGTCGGGGAAGATGGCCGCCGCGAAGCTTGGCCTTCCGGACATCGCATTGCTTCCGACGTATGCCAACAACGGGCACTTCTCCATGCGGCAACTCATGCCCGGACCACCGCCGGAGGGAATGGTGGAGGCGTGGAAGAAGGTCGGCCAACTGATCCATGATTTCGCGGCCGAGCAAGGGGTGGGCCACCTGAAGTTCATGGGTGGGCCCCCGGCTTCGCTGAACATTTCCTTCATTCCCAGGGAATTCCAGCCCGCCGGGGAGACTTTCGATGGCAGCTTCCACTTCGTGGGTCCGTGCCTCGGCGAAAGGGGCGACGACGGCGCGTGGCAGCCTCGTGCGTCGGACGTGCCGTTACTGTTCGTCTCGCTGGGTACAACGCCGTTGAACGACCAGCCGGATTTCTTCAGGAAGTGCCTCCAGGCCTTCGCCGGCCTTCCGTTGCAGGTGGCCATGGCTGTGGGAGAACGCATTGATGTGTCGGAGCTCGGATCGCTTCCGGACAACGTGGAGGTACGGCCGTTCTTTCCGCAGTTGGAGGTGCTGCGCCACGCCAACGCCTTCCTCTCGCACACCGGGATGAACTCGACCATGGAGGCCCTGTACTACGCGGTGCCCATTGTGGCCTACCCGCTGCAACCGGAGCAGGAAGCGAACGCCCGGCGGGTGGAGGACCTCGGCCTCGGACGCCGCCTCCCGCGCGAAGGGCTCACCCCCGAGCTCATTCGGCAGACCGTTCTTGAGGTCAGCGGCGATCCCGTTGTCCGTGGCAATCTCGACGCCATGAGCCAACGGATCCGCGGTTCCGGGGGCGCCCCGGCCGCCGCGGATGCGATCGAAGATTTCCTGACGTCATCGGCTGCAGGGGTTACTTAAGCAACTGGCAGGGCACGCTGACGCCCTTGACGATCCACCCTGTTGGAGCAATCGGCACGATCGTCACGGGTCCGGCATTTGACGGTGCGCATGCCTGGCGGGCTTGGGGCAGGAAGTCGGCCCACACCGGCCCGAACTCGCGGCCTACGCTGATCGGGAAGAAATAGACCAGCATCAGCACGGTCATAACGCTGATCGTCGCTGCCCTTCCCGTGCGCCCAAGGACCTCCCCCAACAGCGGCAAAAGGGCCAGCAGGAACATGGACGGCACCACCGCGTATCGCCCGAGGTGCACTCCGGCCCAGTCGGATTCATCAAATCCGGCGTAGTCGAAGAAATCAGTGAAATTCAGTGCCACCGCCGCGCAAGCCGCCACGATCGAGCCACCGAGGAGGGCGCATGCTGCCACCCTTTCCCGTAGGCCACCCCGCACAAGGATGACGACGAATCCCGCGATAAAGACTGCCGCGGTCAACGCCACGGGCACCCAGCCGAAGCGGGTCACAACGCGGGCCACCTGCCCGGCCGTTCCGAAAACAACGGCCGACGGGCCTTCGATGAACCAGGCATAGAACACCGAGAGCCAATTTGCGGGCTGCGCATCGGGATTCGTGCGCGGGAAGCTCAGCGTAGTGAAAACTTGCGCGCCCACACCCACAAGAAGGGCCAGCCGTGGGCCCCACAAGGTCTTGTCCCGAAGCCGGTAGAGGAACAGCGGCAGGAACATTGCCGTCTGGATTTCCGTCAGGCCTACGAGCAAAGCCGCAACGGTCAGTATGATCCTCTCCACCCAGGTCCGGGTGCTCTTCAGCAGGAGCCAGGGCGCCAAGTACAGGAAGTACCAGTGCAGGTTGGCGAGGTTTCCAAGGGCTTCCTCAGGGCTGGCGGCAACCAAAATGGGAACCGCCGCGAACCCCAGCCTGGTCCACACGTTCTCCGACAATGCGGACGAACAATGGAAAACCAGGGCCGCGACAGCGCCGACAACCAAGCAGGCCGCCACCGTCACCGCGATCGCCCAGCCATCGATCGGCATCACCTTTACAACCAGCCACGAAATGCCGCGCGGCACAACATGGAGGTATCCCTGGTAGGGGGAGAAGATGTTGCGAAGACCGGGGTTCTTGAGCACGTCGTTGATGAAGACTCCGCCATCTTCAGCCCAGAGCGTCCCGATAGCCGGGGCAGGGAGCCGCGCCAGCGACACCAAGGTCGAAACGATAACGATCAGCCCGTACGCGACAGGTGTTCGCCAGCGGCCGGCGGGTGCCGCGGCGGGAACGGAATGGGCGCGACGACGCGCAAGAGAAACAGCCAAAGAAGGGCCCCCATGGAAAATAGCAAACAGAATGCCTATTTTACTTCCATCCGCTGCTGCGTAAGTGCCATTCAGGGGCTCATAAAGACACCTACGCAGCAATCGGTGGGACTTAGACCCGGGCGTTGCCGATGACGGGGAGGCCCGCCGTCGGGAACATGCTGGGGAATTCCGACGGCGGCGGGACCGGCACCGATTCGAGCGGCACCGTTGTGGTGTCGACGCCGATGACGAGCCTTTGACCGCGGACGCTGAGTTCCAGCGGGGTGGTGTCCGCGGACGGACCCGGGACCAGCGCGAGGCTCATGGACCCTTGGTGGAGCTCGACGGACAGCACGCGGCCGCGGACCTTGAGCCGGAAGGCCAGGCTGTCCCATTCCACCGGAAGCCGAGGATCGAAGTGCAGGACTTCGCCTTGGTCGCGCATGCCCGCGAAACCGCACACCAAGGAACTCCAGATCCCCCCGGTCGAGGCGATGTGCACGCCGTCCACGGTGTTCTGGTGCGTGTTGTCGAGGTCGATGAACAGGGCCTCGGTGAAGTGCTTGAGCGCGACGTCGGAGTACCCCACCTCGGCCGCCATGATCCCCTGCACGCAGGCTGACAACGTGGAGTCGCCGGTGGTGATGGGGTCGTAGAAGTCGAAGGCGCGCTGCTTTTCCACGGCCGTGAAGTCCTGCCACTGCAGGAACATCGCAAGCACGGTGTCGGCCTGCTTGAGGACCTGGTGCCGGTAGATCACGAGCGGGTGGAAGTTCAACAGCAGGGGGTACTTGGATTTCGGCGTGGACCAGTCCCACGGTTCCAGGGTCATGAAGTCGTTGTCCTGGCTATAGACCTCCATGTCCGGGTCGAACGGAAGGGACATGCGCTCCGCGGCCTGGTGCCACACCAACCGCTCGGTTTCCGGGACGCCCGGGTGGTCCAAGGCCGCCGCGGCCCGAAGATTGAACCGGGCCATGACGTTTGTGTAGAGGTTGTCGTTGACCACGGCCGTGTATTCGTCCGGCCCGGTGACTCCGTGGATATGGAACATCCCGTCCTTGCCGAAGAAGCCGAGCGAAGCCCACATGCGGGCCGTCTCGATCAACAGGTCCGCGCCGACCTCCGTGCCGAATCCGGCATCGCCGCTTGCCCACTGGTAGCGGTTGGCGGCGAAGGAGATTGCTGCGGCGATGTGGAACTGGGCCGTGCCGGCGGCGTAGTAGGCGCTGGCCTCAAGGCCGTTGATGGTCCGCCACGGGAACAGCGCGCCGTCCACGCTGAGCTCCTTGGCCCGGATCCGCGCGTCGGGGAGCATGGCATGGCGTGATTCGAGGACCTGCCGGGCCGCGGCGGGATTGGTGTAGGTGAGGTATGGCAGCAGGTACACCTCTTGGTCCCAGAAGTAGTGGCCCTCGTAGCCGGAACCGCTCACGCCCTTGGCGGGGATGCCCGCGACGCCGGCGCGCGCCGTTGCCTGGGCGAGCTGGAACAAGCTCCAGCGCACGGCCTGCTGCTGTTCCGGTTGCCCGCCGATGGTGATATCCGCCGTCGACCAGTACTCGCTGTAGTGCCTTGCGCTCTCGGCCAGGATCTCGGTGAAAGGCACCAGCCCGAGTTCGGCGTCCGAGGCCAGGACCTCGCCCGGATCCGCGGCGTCGGCGTCGGCGGTGTTCACGACGTAGCTGACAGTCTTCTCAAGCCGGAAAACGTCGCCCTCGTTCACGGCGAGGACGTAGCGGACAGTGGACTCGTCCTCCCCCACCACGGTTTCGAACGGTTGGCCCTCGGCCGAGATCCAGTGGTCCACGGCCATGCCGATTCGTTGCCGGGATTCGGCGGTTTCCCAGGCGAGGCGCAGTGAGCCGTCCGAGCCTTGGAGGTGCAAGGGGGCCAGGACGCGGCCGGCGTGGCGGCCAGAGCGGCGAGGATCGTGCGCGGAGTGGTCCTCCACAGGCTGGTCCTGCCGGTTGACCACCAAGGAGGTGATGTCCGCGGACACAAGGCGGTCCGCGGTGAGGCTCAATTCGATGCCCAGGGAACCCCTGGACTGGATGCCGACAGCGCGGCGCTCCACCGTGGTGACGGTGGCGCCGGAGCGGCAATCCCAGGTGATCGCGCACTCGTACACGCCGGTGGCGAAGTCGATGCTGCGGCGGTAGTTCAGCACGGCGGATTCGGCGAGGCTCAATGGCTCGCCGTCGATCACCACGTTGAAGTTATTGGCGTCCGGAACGTAAACGATCCGCTGCCCGGTGCGTGCGAAGCCATAGGCGTTCTCCGCGTGCTTGATGTCCCAGGTTTCGTGGAATCCGTTGATGAAAGTGCCGGGAAGTTCGGCGTCCGCGCCCGCCCAGTGGGCGCCGCGGATGCCCAAGTGGCCGTTGCCGAGGCTGAAAAGGGTTTCGAGCGTGCCGGCGTCGCCGGGTACGTGGATGCTCTCCACGAGCTTCCACGGTTCGCAGGGGAAGCGCAGCCGGTCGGAGCTGATGGGTGCCATGGCCTGTTGGGTCCTTCTGTTTCCAGGTGTGAAACGGGTGTGTGTTTAGAGGAGGTCGTCGAGGTCGTCGACCACAAAGGTCGCACCGGCGTCGAGCAGCGTCTGGCGCCCTGCCCCGCGGTTGACGCCGATGACGGCGCGGAAGTTCCCGGCACTGCCGGCCTGCACGCCGGACACCGCGTCTTCGACGACGACGCAGCCTTCAGCGGGAACGTCCAGAAGCTCGGCGGCGTAGCGGAACGTGGCGGGATCGGGCTTCCCGGGGAGCCCGACGGCGGCAGCCACCTGGCCGTCGACGACCACCGGGAAGTAACCGTCCAGTCCGGCCGCCTTGAGTACCGCCGGAGCGTTACGTGAGGAGGAGACGACGGCGAGCTTGAGTCCCAGCTCCAAGGCCGCGTGGATGAAGCGGACGGACCCGGGATAGGGTTCGACGCCGCGCGAATCCACGATCTCGTTGAAGATCCGGTTCTTGCGGTTCCCCAAGCCCTGCACACTGGAGTTGGCGGGGTCGTCGTCAGTCGGGCCTTCCGGCAACGTGATGCCCCGCGAGCCCAGGAAGTCGCGGACGCCGTCGAAACGGGGCTTGCCGTCGATGTGGTCGAAGTAGTCGCTCTCCTGGTAGCCCTCGGGGTGGCCGCTTTCGGCCAGGTACCCGTCGAAGAGTTCCTGCCAGGCTTGTTCATGCACGACGGCGGTGGGCGTCAGCACGCCGTCGAGATCGAAAAGGAGCGCGGCGGCGCCTGTCCAGGCGCCCTTCTGGATTGCTCGGGTATCAGTCATGTTGGGGGTCCGTTCAGCGCTGGCGGCGTGTGGTTTTGCGTTCGATGAGCTTGGTGTCGAGGAAATGGTTGGACGGATCGTTGGGAGCGTCGGCATTCTGGAGTCTTTCCACCAGCAAATTGGCGGCAAAGGCACCTTGGTCCGCAACCGGCTGCGCCACCGTGCTCAGCCCCATGAACCAGCTCATGGGGTGATCGTCGATTCCGATTACGGAGACATTCTTGGGCGCGGACAATCCATGTTCCCGCATGGCCATCAATGCCCCAAATGCGGCCTCATCGCAGTAAGCGAAGACGGCCGTGGGGAGGCTGCGGTGGGCGATGAGTTCGTTCATGGCTTTGCGGCCGCCGTCGATGGTGGAGCCGGAGTTGATGATCAGGTCTGGATGAACGGTGAGGTCGTGGTCCTTCAATGCCCGAGTGAAGCCTTTAAGCCGATCGCTCGAGCTCAAGACGGAGTTTTCGTGGCTCTCGGCACCTGAAAGCACTGCCAAATCCCAGTGTCCCAGCCCGAGAAGGTGTGACGTGGCCTCCCAGGCCGCGTTTTCGTCGTCGATTCCTACGTTGTCCCACGGTACGGACGTCATCCCCACACTGGCAACCGCCAGGCCGGAAGCGGCCAGAAGGGCGATCTCGGAATCGCTCAAATCAACGTTGAGGAGCAATACGCCGTCCACGCGCTGCGAGAGGCCGAGCAAGTCACCGAAGATCTTATGCTTGACGCTGGCTTTGCCGCGGAGGCTGATGAGGACGGTATCCAATCCGCTGTCCCCGAAGACTTCCTCGGCCGCTTCAACGGCCTGGGCGAAGTACCAGGCTGTTGCGGTCGGGGTGATGATGGCGATGGATCCGGTGCTTCCGCCGGCCAAGCGTGCTGCCGCGGATGATGCTTTATAGCCGAGCTTCGCTGCGGCGTCCATTACCTTCGATTGTGCCTTTTCGGACACATTCGGCAGGTTCCGCAGGGCACGGGAAACCGTGCAGATGGACAGGCCCGAGAGGACGGCGACGTCCTGGATTGTCGCTCGATGAGACTTAACCATTCAACACGGCCTCAACCCTTTCATTCCTTGGATTTGACGGCATTTCCGTGCACCGCCGAAGAAGAGTGTAAGCGCTTACAATTTTGGCAATCAAGAGTTGTATTCAGGCACCCGCGATTGTGACAGGAACAGCGCGTTAACGCAGGACGTAGTACCGCAGGAACGCGCTGACATCCACCATTTCCGGGGCTTCGATCCGGTGCCCCATGCCCGGGTAGCTTCGCGAGGTGAGGGCCGTGTTCGCGTTGAGCCACTCCTCCGTGTGCTGGACCGCGTCGCGGAAGATCACGGGATCGCTTTTGTCCCTCCCCCAAAAGAAGGGCGGCGGAGAGTCGAAGGATTCACTGAGGGAAAGGAGATCGTTTTCCAACACGAACCCGGAAAGGCCCACGGTCGCTTTGAACCCCTCGGGCCGAAGCCGCAGCAAGGTGCTCGCCATCGCCATCCCTTGCGAATAGCCAAGCAGGCTCACACTGCTGTGGTTGTGCTTGACGGAGTCGATCCACGCGAACACCTTGCTGGTTGTGCTGATGACGTCCGCGAAGTCGTTGGCAAGGAAGTAGTCCAGCAGGAACCAGCCGTAGTGGTCGCCTATGGGCATGGGGCCACGGACCGCGGCGCACGTGAATTCCTTGGGGATCTGCGGAAACAGATTGACCATGCGGAGCTCGTCTGTGCCATACCCGTGCAACATGACCAGCAGGGGCGTGCCCGCGCGCTCATGCTCCGGCTTGGACCAGACGACTGTTTCCATGCGCCAAAGCATAGTAGGCGGCGTCGCCGTCGATATCGCCGGAACGCGCCCGGGTCGCCGGAAGGCTCGGGCGAGCCGGCACCGTTCCGGCGAGCTCGCGCTCAGCAGCCGCGCCCCGGGCGTAGACTCTGTTGCTCCAGCTTAAGGACTCCGAGCGCATGCAGAAGGAGAGCACCAATGACGGGCAACTTCATCGCAACTTCAAGCATTGACATCGACGCCGACGCAGACCGGGTGTGGACCGTGCTCACGGATCCCTCCGCCATCAAGGAATTCATGTTCGGAACCGAGGTTTCCACTGACTGGACAGTCGGCGGACCGATCACCTGGCGGGGCACCTGGGAAGGCAAGGATTACGAAGACAAGGGCGTCATCCTCGAATTCGAACCGGGCAAGCGGCTGGTGAACACCCATTTCAGCCCGCTCTCCGGCCAGGACGACATCCCCGCGAACTACCACACGCTCACTTGGACACTCGAGCCCCAAAACGGCGCGACCAGGCTGACGCTCACCCAGGACAAGAACGGCAGCGCCGAGGAAGCGAAGCACGCGGAAGGCATGTGGGACGCCTTGGTAACGAGCGTCAAGCAAATCGCCGAACGAGGCTAAGCCACAGTCACACTCCCTGTCGCTCAAGGCGAGCACCGCCGTCGGGCCCTCACGACACCTTGTTCGCCTGACGACGCCGAAAATACCTGGCGACACCAGAATTCCGGTATCGCCACCGCTTCTCCGCGTCGCGTGGCCGGACGAACGTCGCGAGGCAAAACCCGCGTCGCACAGCAAGACCTCCACGCCCGACGCCGCCTCGACCCAACCCCGAGCGACGGAAGCACCGCACGCAAGGCGCGCACCGCCGTCGGGCCCTCACGACACCTTGATCGCCTAACGACGCCGAAAATCCATCACGACACCAGAATTCCCGTATCGCCACCCCTTATCCGCGTCGCGCGGCCGGATGTACGTCGCCAGGCAAAACCCGCAGCGCACAGCAAGACCTCCGTCGTGAGGCAAAACCCGCGTCGCGCGGTACCCCTCCGCACCAACCCAACCCCGAGCCACGGAAGCACGGCACTCAAGGCGCGCACCGCCGTCGGGCCCTCACGACACCTTGTCCGCCTGACGACGCCGAAACTACCTGGCGACACCAGAATTCCGGTATCGCCACCCCTTCTCCGCGTCCCGTGGCCGGACGAACATCGCCAGGCAAAACCAGCGTCGCACAGCACGACCTCCGTCGCGAGGCAAAACCCGCGTCGCGCAGCACCCCTCCGTGCCCGACGCCACGTCAACACAAACCCGAGCCACGGAAGCACCGCACGCAAGGCGCGCACCGCCGTCGGGCCCTCACGACACCTTGTTCGCCTGACGACGCCGAAAATACCTGGCGACACCAGAATTCCGGTTTCGCCATTCCTTCTCCGCGTCGGGCGACCGGATCAACGTCGCCAGGCAGAACCCGCGTCGCACAGCATCCATCCGCACCAACCCAACCCCAAGCCACGGAGGCACGGCACTCAAGGCGCGCACCGCCGTCGGGCCCTCACGACACCTTGTTCGCCTGACGACGCCGAAAATCCATCACGACACCAGAATTCCGGTATCGCCACCCCTTCTCCGCGTCCCGTGGCCGGATGGACGTCGCCAGGCAAAACCAGCGTCGCGCAGTTTGGCATAGCTACCGCTCGAAGTGCGAGACCGGCGCTTCGGAGTTCAGGGACGATAGGAGCTCTTCGGCGACCTCCCGAAGCTTCCGGTTCCGGCCGTTTGAAACCCTCGTCAGGATGTTGAACGCTTCCTCCTGGCTGCACCGGTTCTGGCCCATGATGACTCCCGTGGCGAGGTCGATCGCGGTACGGGAACGCATGGCGCGCTCAAGGTCGTCGACCAACTGCTGCCTGGCGCCGATCCGGACAGCCAGCCGCAGGGCTTTTTCTGCCTGGCTGGCGAATTGTTCGCAGTTCCGGACAGCCACCTCGTCAAAGGCTTCCTTCTGCGGCGCGAAAAGGTTGATGGCCGCCGTCGCGCCGTCTTCAAGCGCCAACGGGACACATAAGACAGCGAGATGGCCGCGCTCGGCAATGGTGGTGCAGTACTCGACCCAGCGCGAATCCGCTGAGGTGTCCGGGACCAGGATCGTCTTCTCGGTTCGCATCGCTTCCAAGCAGGGCCCGTCGCCGTACGCCTGCTGCACCTCGTCGACGAGCCGGGCCTCCCGGCTGCTCCCCGCTATGGTCATGGAGCGCCTGCGCCGGCTCAAGGTGATGCCGCACAGGATTTCCTGACCCCGGGCCTCGGACACTGCCGCGGCCGAAAAGACTGCCAGGTCCTCAAGGAAACCACTGACGTCGTCGCTATCGATGACCAAGTCCTGGAGCTGCTCCACCACGGAGGCGTCGGCACTCATTTCATCCATGCCTCAGTTTAAGGGCGTAAAAGTGCCGACGGCGGAAACAATCCGTAAGGAGCGACCGCTGAATGCCCACTCCGTGGACACAGTGTGGACCACTCTTGCGCACCACCGTGGAGCGGTGCAGAATTCTTCTACAGTCCGTACATAGACCGGACCCAGGCCAACCCACCGGCCTGTTCGCTCAAGCAGCCGGGCGCTATTCACCCCATGTGAAAGTGCTGCCCCATGAGCAACCATCCCAGTCCGGCACGGAAGTAGCCGATGTCGGCTACTTCCCAATCATCGGGATCCCTCGAACCAGGGCTCCCCGGCGCATCCCCGCTATGGTGTGGCGCCTGCGGCACGGACGAACACCTCATCGTTGAATCAATCCAATCCCAGATCCCTGGCCAGGCATCAGCGCCTGGCCAGTTGCTGGCGGTGTTCTACAGGTGCGCCTCATGCGGGTTCTCCTACAGCCACCCTGCCACCGTCCAGCAAGCGGGGGCCATCCTGAATCGTCGGGGGATACAGGATGGCCTCCTCCAGTTCGGCAACCACTACTTCCACTGCAGCGAACCCCTCAGGGAAGTGGGGCGGTCCCGCCAAAGAATCGAAATGCCGAAGGGTGACCACCCATCAGCAGACGGCTCACCCCAGGAAGCAATTCTTGTGGTGAAGACCTTGAGGTGCAGTTGCAGCTTCGAACTGAAAATACCTGCGTAGCCGGGCCTGAAACCACGGGAAGAAAGAAGCATGATGAAACACGGAAGCGCAGGGTCCGGCAGGAACAGCCAGAAGAGCGATAACCGCAAGGACTCGCCGGACACGGTCGACCGCAGCCCAGGGCAGGGCGTCGATACCCGCTCCGAGCAACGCCCCGAGCAGGGAGTTGAGCAGGGCGTTGAGTCGGGCGTAGAGCAACGCCCCGAGCAGGGCCTCGACGAGGTGGACGAGCGAAGGAAGAAGCACCAGACGGAAAACTCCCCGGCGAGGAAGCTGGATTTGCCCGACCCGCCAGACCCGGACAACCTCCCGATCAACTATCCGGCGACTCGAAAGCCCGTCCGGCCGCACGGCATCGAGTGGCCGTAGCGCAGCAGGCGGCAGCGCGGGCGCACCGGCCCAGCTAACACACGAGCACCCCTAACGCACGAGCACCGCTAACGCGCCCCGCAAAGGTAGCCAAACCCACCCAAAACCACATCCACTCCACCCCACAACCCCAAAACCGCATCCCACAATCTTTGTTTATGTTGTTTTCTATTGACAGAGCAACATGAACAAAGATAGAGTCAAGCAATTCCACATCATGTGATGACTGTCACGGATGTACCAGATCGCTTGTACGCAATGGAGGGTATGTGTTCGCCGAGGAGCGCCAGCAGCTGATCTCCGAGCTCGTTGCCGAGCGCGGACGCGTCAGCGTTACGGACCTCGCGGACCGGTTCAGCATCACCACGGAAACCGTCCGCCGCGACCTCGCCGTCCTTGAATCCGCGGGGAACATCCGGCGGGTCCACGGCGGAGCCGTTCCGTCGGACCGCCTCAGCACCCGCGAGGAAAGCGTCGTCGAACGTGCCGTCCAGCGCCAGCCGGAAAAGCTCCGCATCGCCGAGGCCGCCCTTGCCCTCATCCCGGAAAACCGCGCCGGCAGCATCCTGATCGACGCCGGTTCCACCACCGAGGCACTGGCCCGCCTCCTCGGCCAGCGCGCCCAAACCAACGCGTCCGCCAACGGAAAGCCTGCCGATGAGGAGCTGGTGGTCATCACACACGCCATTCCCATTGCCGGCCAGCTGACGGGCCATCCGCACATCGCCCTGCATATCCTCGGCGGCCGTGTCCGCGGACTCACGCAGGCCGCCGTCGGACAATCCACCGTCGACGCCGCGTCCCGGCTCCGGCCGGACATCGCGTTCGTCGGCGCCAACGGAATCCATGCCACGTTCGGGCTCAGCACCCCTGACCCCGAAGAAGCCGCCGTCAAGGCCGCCTTCGTCACGTCCGCACGGCGCGTCGTCGTCCTCGCGGACTCCTCCAAGCTGGACGCCGAAACCCTCGTCCAGTTCGCCGCCCTGAAAGATGTGGACACCGTGATTACTGACCACGAACCATCCGAAGAGCTCTCGGCCGCCCTGGCTGAGGCAGGCGTCGACGTGGTGGTCGCATGATCGTCACACTGACTGCCAACCCCAGCCTTGACCGGACTGTTGAGCTCCCTGGCGCCTTGGCCCGCGGCGAGGTGCAGCGCGCCGTCGCCGTCCACCAGCACTCAGGTGGCAAAGGCGTCAATGTCTCCCGCGCGCTTGTCGCGTCGGGCCTGGACACCGTCGCGGTCCTGCCGGGCGGGGATTCCGATCCCGTCCTCGCCGGACTGCTCGACGACGGCGTCCCCTACGCCGCCTTGCCGATCAGCGAGCCGCTGCGCAGCAACGTCACGCTCACCGAGCCGGACGGCGTCACCACCAAGATCAACGAACCCGGCCCGGAGTTGAGCCCGGACGAGCAGGAAGCCCTGATCGGGCTCCTGCTGGACCGCTCCCGTGGTGCGAGCTGGGTGGTACTGGCCGGTTCGCTCCCGCCAGGGGTGCCCGCGGACTTTTACGCCACCGTGGCCCGGCGCCTTCGTTCCAGGGGCAACAGTTCGGTGGACAACCCAGCGAATGACGGCGGAGCTCCCCTGATCGCGATCGATTCCTCGGGTGCCCCGCTGGCAGCCTCCATCGGCAGTAACGCCGACGGAGAGATCAGCGGGAAGCCCGATCTCCTGAAGCCCAACGCTGAGGAACTGGCCGAACTGGCCGCCGCAGCGGGCTTCGCAAACGTCCACACGGCTGACGAACTGGAAGCGGACCCGGGCCTCGCCGCCAAGGCCGCTGCCGCCGTCGTCGAAAGCGGTGTGGGAGCGGTACTCGCAACACTCGGTTCCAAAGGCGCAGTCCTGGTAACCGCCGACGGTGCGTGGCTCGCCACCCATCCGCCGATCCAAGCCGTCAGCACCGTTGGTGCGGGCGACTCGTCCCTTGCCGGCTATCTGCTGGCCGCCACCCGTGGCGGATCCGCGCAGGACTGCCTTCGTCAGGCTGTGGCACATGGTGCCGCCGCTGCCTCGCTGCCGGGCTCCACTGTCCCGGCAGTCCACCAAACAACTCCCGACGCCGTAACCATCACGGCCCTTCAGAAGGACTAACAGTGACCCAGCTCATCACCCCCCAACTGGTCACCCTCGACCAGAACCTCGGCGATGCTCCTGCCGATGTCATCCGCTTCCTGGCGGGCAAAGTTGCCGCCGAGGGACGTGCCACCGAGGTTGAAGGGCTCTTCGCCGACGCCTTCGCCCGCGAGCAGAAGACCGCAACGGGCGTCCCCGGCGGAATCGCAATTCCGCACTGCCGCTCCGAAGCCGTGACCGAAGCAACCCTCGCAATGGCCCGGCTCTCGCACAAGGTGGACTTCGGCGCCAAGGATGGTCCCGCAGACATCATCTTCTTCATTGCCGCCCCGGCAGGCGCGGACCAGGAGCACCTGAAACTGCTCGCCAAGCTGGCCCGCTCCCTCATCAAGAAGGACTTCACCGCAGGACTCCGCGCGGCCGCGACGCCTGAAGACATCGTGGAACTGGTCGAAGGCGCCCTTGCCGACAAGCCCGCCGCGGCTGCTTCCGAGGCCGCGGTTCCGGCGCCGGCTGCCGCCGCATCAGCCTCCGCCCCCAAGCGGATCGTCGCCGTTACGGCCTGCCCCACCGGCATCGCCCACACCTACATGGCAGCCGACTCCCTCGTGGCAGCAGGCAAGGAAGCCGGCGTCGACCTGCAGGTGGAAACCCAGGGCTCGGGCGGATTCACTGCCCTTGACCCGGCCGTCATTGCCGCCGCCGACGCCGTGATCTTCGCAGTGGACGTGGATGTGCGCGGCAAGGAGCGTTTCGCGGGCAAGCCCGTCATCAACGCACCCGTGAAGCGCGGCATCGACGAACCGGCCAAGATGGTCCAGGAAGCCATCGCCGCCTCCACCGACCCGCATGCCCACCGTGTGCCGCACTTCGGCGCCGAAGAACGCGCCGAGCAAGCGTCCGAGGCTGCGAGCGAGCACCTCGGCACCAAGGTCAAGAAGGTCCTGCTGACGGGCGTCAGCTACATGATCCCGTTCGTCGCCGGCGGCGGCCTGCTCATCGCCTTGGGCTTCTTGCTCGCAGGCTACGACATTGCCCTGGGCACCAAGGCCAACGACATCCTGGCCCACAACACCCTGCTCAACCTTCCCGACGGTAACCTCGCCCTTTACTTGGGCACGGTTGCTTTCAAGATCGGCGGGCTTTCCCTCGGCTTCCTTGTCCCGGCGCTGGCTGGCTACATCGCCTACGGCATCGCGGACCGTCCCGGCATTGCCCCGGGCTTCGTTGCCGGTGCGGTGTCCGGCTTCATGGGCGCAGGCTTCCTTGGTGGGCTCGTAGGTGGTCTGCTCGCCGGCCTGACGGCCCACTGGATCGGCACCTTCGACGTCCCGAGGTGGCTCCGTGGCCTCATGCCGGTCGTGATCATCCCGCTGTTGGCCTCGATTGTCGCCTCCGGCCTCATGTTCCTGGTCCTCGGCGGTCCTATTGCCTGGGTGACCACCCAGCTCAACACCTGGCTGACCGGCATGACCGGCGCATCTGCGATTGTCCTCGGCATCATCCTTGGCCTCATGATGTGCTTCGACCTCGGTGGGCCCGTCAACAAGGTTGCCTACTCCTTCGCCGTCGCCGGCCTCGGCGCGGGCAGCCTCGCCAACCCGGCTCCGCTGCAGATCATGGCCGCGGTCATGGCCGCCGGCATGGTTCCCCCGCTCGCCATGGCTCTGGCTACCACCATCAACAAGAAGGGCTTCAGCCTCGCTGAGCGCGAAAACGGCAAGGCCGCCTGGTTGCTCGGTGCTTCCTTCATCTCCGAAGGCGCCATCCCGTTCGCTGCTGCAGACCCGTTCCGCGTCATCCCCTCCAGCATGCTGGGCGGCGCGATCACCGGCGCACTCTGCATGGCCAGCGGCGTGACTTCCCAGGCACCGCACGGCGGCATCTTCGTCTTCTTCGCGATTGGAAACATCACGATGTTCATCGTTTCGATCGTGATCGGTTCCGCGGTTACCGCCCTGGTGCTGCTCGCGCTGAAGCGCTGGGCCGTCCGGAAGCCCGAAGAAGCCGAGCAGGTCCGCGTTCCCGTCGCAGCCTGACCACTGCCAACCAGCTAGTTAGAGGACCACATCCATGCAGACCTTTTCAGGTGTAGGCGTAGCCCCCGGGCGCGTCCTGGGTCCGGTACGGCAAATGCCGAAGCCGGTCCAGGAGCCGGCCCCGCACGCGCCCGGGGCAGCCGACAATCCTGCGGACGTCACCGTCGAATCGCAGGGCCGGCGCATCAAGGATGCCGCCAAGGCCGTGCAGGCGGAACTCCGTGCCCGAGCCGCCGGAGCGTCCGGCGAAGGCAAAGAGGTCTTGGAAGCAACAGCCCTGATGGCCGCCGATCCCATGTTGGTGAAGTCGGCCATCAGGCTCCTCTCCCCCGAAGCCCCGGGCGGCGCGCGTACCGCCGAACTGGCCGTCTGGGAAGCGGCAGCCACGGTTGCCGAATCCTTGAAAGCCCTCGGCGGCTATATGGCCGAACGGGTCGCGGATGTCCTGGACGTCCGCGCCCGGATCGTCTCGGAACTGCGCGGACTGCCCGAGCCGGGCATCCCGGCGTCGGACGTTCCGTTCATCCTGGCAGCCGAGGACCTCGCCCCCGCTGACACCGCCACCCTGGACCCCACTAAGGTCATCGCCCTGATTACCTCCAGCGGCGGCCCGCAATCCCACACCGCGATCCTGGCCAGGGCCCTCGGCCTGCCCGCGATCGTCGCGGCTCCCGGCGTTGACGGGCTCGACGACGGCACGGAGATCTACCTCGACGGTGCCGCCGGGACCATCACCACCGAACCGGGCGAGGACCTTCGCCTCGCCGCCAAGGCCTGGGCGACCCAGGCGTCCACCCTTGCCGCGTTCAGCGGAAACAACGCTTTGGCCGACGGCTTCCGCGTGCCCCTGCTCGCCAACGTCGGCACCGGCGCGGACGCGGTCAGAGCCGCCGACGCCGGTGCTGAAGGCGTCGGCCTGTTGCGCACCGAATTCTGCTTCCTGGACCGCGACGACGAACCCTCCGTCGAGGAGCAGATCGCCGCCTATGGCGCGGTGTTCGCGGCGTTCCCGGGCAAGAAGGTAGTGGCCCGGACCCTCGACGCCGGCGCTGACAAGCCCCTTCCGTTCCTCACCAACGCCGACGAACCCAACCCCGCGCTCGGTGTCCGCGGTTACCGGACGGACCTCACGTCTCCCGGTGTCCTCGAACGCCAACTGGAAGCGATCGCGGCGGCGGAAGCTGCCCACCAGGCCGAGGTCTGGGTCATGGCTCCCATGATTTCCACCGCCGATGAGGCCGCACGCTTCGCGTCCCTTTGCTCGGCCGCCGGTTTGCGGACCCCGGGCGTCATGGTGGAGGTCCCGTCTGCTGCCCTGACCGCGTCCACAGTGCTGCGCGAAGTCAGCTTCGCTTCCCTTGGAACCAACGACCTCACCCAGTACGCCATGGCGGCCGACCGCCAGCTCGGCCCGCTCGCGAGCCTCAACGACCCTTGGCAACCGGCCGTGCTGCAACTCGTGAAGTTGACCGTCGACGGCGCTGCTGCCGCCAGCACGGTGCCCGCGGGCACGGCCGCTGCCGGCACCAAGCCCGTGGGCGTCTGCGGTGAGGCTGCCGCGGACCCGGCCCTCGCCGTCGTACTCGTTGGACTCGGCGTGGCGACGCTCTCGATGAGCGCCCGCGCGCTGGCTGCCGTTTCAACGGTGCTGGCCACCGTAACCGTTGAGCAAGCACGGAACCTCGCCGTGGCCGCGCTGGCTGCGCCAAGTGCTTCAGCGGCACGCCAGACAGTCCGCGCCCAACTCCCTATTCTGGATGAGTTGGGTCTTTAGACTTTCCTCAAGTCCACAAACGAAGGAGCAACAATGTCCGAACGTACCGCCACCATCGCCAGCCGCGTCGGCCTGCACGCCCGTCCCGCGGCCATCTTCGCCGAGGCCGCCGGCGATCTCGACCTCGAGGTCACCATCGCCAAGGCTGGCGAACCCGCCGACGACGCCATGGACGCATCCAGCATCCTGTCCCTGATGAGCCTCGGAGCATCCTTCGGCGATGTCGTGGTACTGCGCGCCGAAGGTGCCGGTGCCGACGAAGCGCTCGACAAGCTCGTCAAGATCCTCGAGACGGACCACGACGCCGAATAGCCCACCCACCGAGCATGCTCTCCCTTAGCGCCGAGGAGTGGACATAATCCGTTTATGTCCACTCCTTGCAGCTAGCGGAGGGCATGCTCATGTGGAGGTCAGGTAATTTACGACGTCGGACTCCCTCGCCTTGAGGTCTTCGAGGTCGCCGGCGAGGAAACCTTCGACGATGCGCGGGTCGACGTAGGAGGTCCTTGCAATCGTTGGCGTGTTTCCGAGCAACTCCGAGGCCTCCTTCATGGCTTCGACGATCCGCTTGCGAGGAGGCAGTTCGGACCCGCCGATAAGGGCCATTCCCGCGGTCGCCGTGCCTTTCCAGGTGCGAAAGTCCTTGGCCGTGAAGTTCCCGCCCGTGATGCGGCGCAAATACTCATTGACCATTGAAGCGTTCAAAGAAAAACGCTCGGATCCGTCCTCATAGGTCAACAACGGCTCTTTTCCGGGATGGTCCGCCAACGGCTCGAGGAAACGTGCCAATTCCTCGTCTTCCACGGTGGATTCCCAGTCGAGGCCGCTTTTCCCGCGAAACCGCAGATGCACGGCGGCGCCACTGACCGTGACATGCCTGCATCTCAAAGTGGTCAGGCCGTACGAACCATTGCGGCGTGCATAGCCCTCGGAACCTACCCGTAGCGCTCCCAGGTCCATAAGCCGCACAGCTGCGGCAAGGGTACGGGTTTTCAGCGAATCCGAACCCCGAAGGTCGCGCGAGACCAAGCGCCGCGCATTCGGCAAGACGGCACCGAGACGCACGGCCCGCTCAAACTTTTCCTTGTCCTGCCGCGCGCGCCATTCCGGATGGTAGATGTATTGGCTCCGCCCGGCGTCGTCCACTCCCATCGCCTGGATATGCCCGTTATCGAACGGGCATATCCAGACCTCGGACCACGCGGGCGGGATGGCGAGCGCGTTGAGGCGCTTGCGCTCCGCGCCGGAAACCAAGGACCCGTCCGGACGGTAATAACTGAAGCCGCGGCCGGACCGTCGCCGGGATATACCAGGGGTTCCCGGCCGACTGCGCCGAAGCCGGGCCACGCTGCGAGTCCGCGGAACTGGTTGTCGGGCGCCGCGGACTCAGGCTTCCGCAGGATCGGTGACGGAGGAGTTCGCCGTCATGGTCTCAGCGCTGATCATCCATGCCAGTTGTTCCAAGCGGGCGATCATCTCGTGCAGGAGGTCCGCCGACGTCGGGTCTTCCTCATCAACTTCGTCGTGGACGTCGCGCATCGTCTGCACTGTCCGCTCGAGGCGGGCCGTGATCAGCTTGACCGCGTCCTTCGTCGTGGTGAGGCCCACTGGGAACTGCTCAAGCCGGGTTGAACCGGCAATGGTTGCGCTGCGCCCGTCCGGCAGGGCGTGGAGCGAGCGCATTCTTTCCGCCGTGGAATCACCGAACAGCCGGGTCGCTTCCACAAGCTCGTCGAGCTGGAGGTGAAGGTCCCTGAAGTTGGCTCCCACGATGTTCCAGTGTGCTTGCTTTCCCTGTAGCTGGAGCTCGATAAGGTCGGTCAGGACCATTTGAAGATTGTCTGCCAGAGTTTGCGATGCCTTCATGGTTTCCCCTTCTAGACGGTGTTCTGACTGTGATTCGGACACATTCGGCGTTGCCTTCGGGGCACCGAATCTGTCCCTCAAACCACCCTAAGACTATGCCCGATAACTTCCTAAGTGCGCTTACCTCTTGATTTACTAAGTGTGCTTAGTAGTAGGATAAGGATATCGCGATACCTCGGGACCGGATAACCCGGAAACGGGGTCCGCGACACCAAGACCTCGTCTGGGGTAAAGGAACCTGGTGAGTATCACGGTTCGAAACTGAACTGGCAATCGAATACATCTCGAGGGGCTAGGCAACAGGCGCTGGCCCCGCTGAAGTAAGGAATGTGTCACAGTGAACACTCTTCTGATCATCGCGGGCGTTGTGGCAATCGTCCTCCTGCTCGTTGGCGGTTTCTCGCAGGCTGTTAGCTGGCTCCTTTGGGTCGGCGTGGTGCTCTTGATCGTCGCGGCGATCGGCTGGCTCCTCAGCTTCATGAGCGGCCGCAGGTCCCACATATAGCGGGCGTCCGCTAACTCAAACAACCCGACCGCGCCGACTGGCGTTAGCCAGTCTGGCGAGGTCTGTAGGCCCATCACCAGCAAAGGAGTACGTCCATGGGTGCAGATGACAAGATCCGCAATGCCGGAGAGAAAGTAGCCGGCAAGTCCAAGGAAGCAGCCGGAAAGCTCACGGATGACGAGAGCCTGGAAGCCGAAGGCAAGATGGACCAGGCCAAGAGCGACTTGAAGCAGGCTGGCGAGAAAGTAAAAGACGCTTTCAAGAAGGACTAACTAAACGGAATGCGGCCTCTGCCCTAGGCGGGGGCCGCATTTTCGACCCAAAAACTTTGCAGTTCCTAGGAGCGCGGTCAATGCCGACTATCTCTGATCCGATTGTCCCCCAAGGAGCACCGCTGCCTCGGGGCGAACGAGTTTGGTGCAGCACATGCGGAACCAGCGAGCATTTGGTCCTGGATTCCATCGAACCCCTCAAACCGCCGGTCAATGACTTGGTGGACATCGCGTACACCTGCGTTGAATGCGATACCTTCTACGCGCACATGGCGGCTTTCCACGACGTAGCGGCAATCCTGAACCAACGGGGTGCCACCGCTTCTGGAGTGCTGCAGTTTGGCGGGGATTACATCCACTGCGGCGAACCCATGAAAATATCGGCAACCGGCTTCCATAGCATCTACGACCCCATTTCCACCGAAGACACCTCGGTCAACCTGCTCGATGTCTACTTGGCAACCAAGGTCCTGCAATGCCGTTGTGGATTCCGGATGGAAATACCGTCGTAACGGTGTGCGGGTTGGCACTTTGTCGTGTCAGCCGGGCACGACGGGACCGACGCAGTAAGTCACGGCAAAGGAGGAAACATGCCGAACAAAAAGACCCCGGGCCTGAAGGATCCCGAACTCTACGAATCACTCCGGGAGGACGGCGCCTCCAAAGAAAAGGCTGCCAGGATCTCGAACGCCGCGGCAAAGGAAGGCCGGAAGGAAATAGGCCGCCGAGGCGGGGAATCCGGAGACTACGAGGATTGGACCGTGCCCGAGTTGAAATCCCGGGCCAAGGAATTGGGCCTCACTGGTTACTCCGACAAGAGAAAGTCCGAGCTCATCTCGGCCCTGAGGAACCACTGAATCGCTGGCTTCGCAGCGAGCGCCCCATCCACGGGACATGCGCCGCGTTTGACCCGAGGAGCGGACATATTCCGAATATGTCCGCTCCTTATTGCAAGCGATGAGCATGTCCCGTCGAAACCGGGGAGCATGCCCACTCTTCGTTGCGAGGGAGGAGCATGTCCCGTCGAAACCGAGGAGCATGTCCATTCTTCGTTGCGAGGGAGGAACATGCTCCTCAAAATCCGCGTCAGGCTTTCTTGGCCCGCGCCCTCGGCCTCCCCGCCCCTCGGCCGGCACCCGCACCAGCACCGGCGTCGGGCTCTTCATCGGCGTCCCCGGACGAAGAACCGGACGACTTGCCCCGCTTCTTTTCAAGGCTTCGCTTGAGGGCCTCCATGAGGTCGATGACTTCGCCGCCCTCTCCTTCGCCCGCGGTGACCCCGAAGGTCTCCTCGGTGTCGATGGAGTCACCCTTTTCGAACTTGGCCGCGATGAGTTGGCGAAGTTGGACCTGGTAGTTGTCGGTGTATTCCTCGGGCTCAAAGTCGCGGGCCATGGAATCCACCAGGGCCGAGGACATTTCAAGCTCCTTGTCCGAAATCTTGACGTCGGTCTCGAGGGAAGGGAAGTTGGCTTCGCGGACCTCGTCATCCCACAGCAACGATTGCAGCATCAGCACATCGCCGCGCACCCGCAGGGCGCCAAGGCGGGTCTTTTGCCGGAGGGCGTACTGCACTATAGCCACGCGTTCGGTGTCCTGGAGGGTCCGCAGGAGCAGCATGTAGGCCTTGGGCGACTTGGAGTCCGGCTCAAGGTAGTACGGCTTCTCGTACATGATGGGGTCCAGTTGCTCGGCCGGGACGAACTCCACCACCTCTATTTCGCGGCTGCTCTCGGCCGGGAGGGACTTCAAGTCCTCCGCGGAGAGCACCACGGTGCGGCCTTCCTCTTCGTAGGCCTTGTCGATATCCTCGTAATCCACAACAGCGGAGCAGATTTCGCATTTGCGTTGGTAACGAATGCGGCCTCCATCCTTGTTATGCACTTGGTGGAGACTGACATCGTGGTCCTCGGTTGCGCTGTAAAGCTTGACCGGGACGTTGACCAGCCCGAACGCGATAGAACCCTTCCATATGGCCCTCATGCACTAAGTGAACATCACATCAAGGCGGAGGTGAAGAGGTGGCAACCAGCCACAAGGAACGCGTCAACGTTGAAGGGCATCAACTGACCCTCACCAACTTGGGCAAAATCCTGTACCCGGAGACCGGCACCACGAAGGCCGAAGTGCTCGAGTACTACGCCACGGTGGCGCCGTTCCTGATTCCCGCCGCGGCGGACCGGCCGGCCACACGCAAGCGCTGGGTCCACGGCGTCGGAACCGCGTCCGCTCCAGGCCAGATGTTCTTTCAAAAGAACCTCGACAACTCCGCGCCATCCTGGGTTCAGCGCGTCACGATCCAGCACAGTGACCACAGCAACGTGTATCCACTGGTGAATAACCTCGCGACGCTCACGTGGCTGGCGCAAATCGCGGCCTTGGAAATCCACGTGCCACAGTGGCAAGTGGACGCCGACGGGACCATGCTCCCGCCCGACCGGCTTGTCCTGGACCTCGACCCCGGCCCGGGCACGGGACTTCCGGAGTGCGTGGAAGTTGCCAAATTGGCGCGCAGCATCCTGCAGGATATCGGCCTCGACCCGGTGCCCGTGACGAGCGGCAGCAAGGGCATCCACCTCTACGCCGGACTCGACGGCACCGGCAAATGGGAACAGGTCTCCGCGTTCGCCCACGAACTGGCCCGCTCCCTGGAAGCCGACCATCCGGATCTGGTTGTCAGCGACATGAAGAAGACCCTCCGCAAGGGCAAAGTGCTGGTGGATTGGAGCCAAAACAGCGGAAACAAGACAACAATCGTTCCGTACTCGCTCCGCGGCCGCGCCCACCCCATGGTCGCGGCCCCCAGGACGTGGCGGGAACTGGTGTCGCCGGACCTTGAGCATTTGGACTTCACAGCGGTAATGAAGCGCGTAAAGGAAGGGAAGGACCCCTTTGCCGCGGTGGCGGCGAGATCCGGGCAGGCGTCCGCGCATCCCGGCAACCCTGCGCATTCCCGTAACAGGGACGAGAACGACGACGGCGACTCGCGGGGCGCGCGGGACCGGCACCGCGCGTCGGTGGTAACCGCCGTCGAAGGCACCGCCGGGGGCAACCCCGCCGGCGAAACCACAACCAGGGGCACCGCCGCAGGGGGCACCCCCGTCAACCCACGGCTCGCAAAGTACGTGGACAAGCGCGACCCGAACCGGACACCGGAACCGTTTCCCGCCGTCGGGCACAAAGGACTGTCCCGGGCCCCGCAGGAAGACGCGGAACCGCACCCGGCCGGCGGAATATTCGTCATCCAGGAACACCACGCCCGGCGGTTCCACTTGGATTTCCGGCTCGAACACAACGGCGTGCTGGCGTCGTGGGCGCTGCCCCGCGGAGTGCCGGACACGCCTGCCAAGAACCATCTGGCGGTGCAGACCGAAGACCATCCCATGGAATACGCCCAGTTCACAGGCATCATTCCCAAAGGCGAATACGGCGCCGGTACCGTCAGCATTTGGGACAGCGGCGAGTTCGAGTGCGAAAAATGGCGCGACGGCAAGGAAGTAATCGCCACGCTGACAGGCATGCCCGGAGGCGGCTTGCACGGTACGCGGCGGTTCGCGCTCATCCACACGGGCGAATCGCCGTCGCAGTGGCTCATTCACTTGATGAAGGACAGCCCGGGGCACCACAAAGTGATCTTGCCGGAAGCGCCGGGCGGCGGTGAATCCGCGGCCGGCACTGTCCCGGACTACGCGCCGATGCTCGCCACAGCCGGAACCGCCGGTGATGTCGCCGCCGGGGAATGGCTGTTCGAGCTCAAATGGGACGGCTTCCGGGCCATCGTGACCCGTTCGCACGGCAAGATCCGCCTCACCAGCAGGGCGGGGAACGACATGACGGCCACGTATCCCGAGCTCGCGGATCCGCGTTATTGGCCGGACAACGATTTCGTGGCCGACGGCGAAATAGTGGCATTGGGCAAGAATGGACGGCCCAGTTTCGAGCTCCTCCAAAAACGCATGAACCTCTTCAAACCGGGAGACGTCGAAAGGGCTCGAGCCGCGGTGCCGGTGCAGCTCATGGTGTTCGACCTCCTGTGGGACGCGGGCTCCGACGGCGGCGCCAACCTCGTCCCGTTGCCGCTCCGCGAACGCCGGGAGCGCTTGGCGGCCTTCCATGCCAGGCACGCCGTGAAAGGTTCGCCGATCCACCTGTCCGAGGTCCTGGAGCACGATCTTTCCGACCTCCTGGCCAGCGCATCGGAGCTTGGTTTGGAGGGTGTGATGGCGAAGCGCGCGGACAGCCGCTACCTGCCAGGGCGTCGGAGCAGGTCCTGGATCAAGCTCAAGCTGGAGCGCATGCAGGAAGTGGTGGTAGGTGGTTGGAGGCCCGGCTCAGGTGAGCGGAAAGGGACCATCGGCGCGCTGCTTGTGGGAATTCCCGACGGCGACAAGCTGCGGTATGCGGGCCGCGTGGGAACCGGGTTCAAGGACTGGCAATTGCGGGACATCCTGCAGCGTTTGAAAAACCTGGACCGCCCGGATTCACCTTTCCACGACATTCCGGCCGAAGACGCGGCGACTGCCCACTGGGTAGCTCCGGAGCTTGTAGGCGAAGTGACTTTCGGCGACTGGACCAGTTCCAGCAGGATGCGCCATCCCGTGTGGCGTGGCTGGCGTCCCGACAAGGCACCGGAAGACGTCCACCGCGACGCGGAAAATGCCTCGTGACGCGGAAAATGCCCTGCGCCCCCGGAATTCCATGGGCGCAGGGCATTTTCCGCGTCGGTGAGCAATATCGGAGTCAGAGCCTCACGAGGAGTGCGGCATCTGCGGGCGGCTGGTGCGGTGGATTGCCGTTACAGCCGCTTGTTGTCCGCCGCGGCCGAGGTTGGTGCCGTGCTCTTTCGGGTGCTTTGCCTTGCCGCTGCCATCAGGCCAGGACGGCGTTTGAGCTGAGCCAAGGGACATGGCCACAACTGCCGGGGCGGGCATGGGTGGCGCACCCATGGACTCGGCGAGGTGGCTGGCGACCTCGGAATTGATGCTTTGCGCAACATGCTTCGCAGCCATTGTTCTTCCTTTCCACAGTGAAACGAAGGGATTTTCCATCTTAGGTGGGAGCGCTCCGCTTGTCTGCAGGAGCTACCAGCGGACTTTCTTCTCTGTCTTGGCTTGCTTGCCCTGGGTGTGGGTGGGTTTGTGGCCCTTTCCCGTGCTTTGCCATCCCGCACCGCCTCCGCCGCGTGACTTACGGGCGAGCATTTCCTTTTGTGCGTCCGTCAGTTTCGATGCGATGCCGGTGGCCTCAGGGGCAGTTTCCTGGGTGTTGGTTTCGGGCGTATTCGGTGTCATGCAGTGGTCTCCTTAAGCGCTGATGCCGGAGAAGGCGTCGGGACTGCGGCGTCCATTGCAAAACCCAAATAAGGATGGGCAGCGGTAAAGGAACGGCGCGGAGGCGAAGCCTCAACAGGCGTGGATTTTTGTCGGATGAAACTCAACGGAATCGGATCAAAGCCAACTCGGGCGATCCAAGACCAGGAGGTTTACTCAAAAATCAGTGTTCCCATGCACCCACCCTAAACAATGGGAACGCTTTTTGGGAACCCCAAGCTTTTGCCTGCATGGTTTCGGGGCGGGCCCTCGGATACCATGGCAATTCCAGCGACGCTCGTTGGAAGGAATCCAGGAGGTGAGACCCATCAACACGGCAATTCACGGGTGCTCATACCTCCTCCCCCGGCAAGCCGGCCGCCGCGCCTGAACTGGACGTCCGAACTGAACGGCTGGACTGGGGCAGATGGCTTGGAGAGCACCCATCGGTATCCCGAAAGGCTCTCCCATGTCAGCAAACACTAACGCCGACGCCATCACAGCCAGGCTCCGTTCCGCCGGGTGCGTTTTCGCCGAAGACGAGTCCCGACTCCTAATCGCCGCTGCCGGCACGTCCGAAGAATTGGAACGGCTGGTGGAGCAGCGCGTTTCCGGACTGCCCTTGGAACAACTCCTCGGTTGGGCCGAATTTTGCGGCCTGCGCATAGTCCTCGAGCCCGGCGTCTTCGTCCCGCGCCGTCGCACGGAGTACCTCGCCCAGCAGGCGGCGCGCCTTGCCCTGCCGGCTGCCGCCGTCGTCGACCTCTGTTGCGGATCCGGGGCCGTGGGTGCGGCGCTGGCTGCCGCGGTGGGCGGCATCGAACTGCACGCCGCCGACGTCGACCCCGCCTCGGTCCGCTGCGCGCGCCGGAACATCGAGCCGGCAGGAGGACACGTATACCAGGGCGACCTTTACGCCGCCCTGCCGGCCACCCTTCGCGGACGTGTGCACGTCATCGCGGCGAACGCTCCGTACGTGCCCACCGAGTCGATCGGGATGATGCCGCCGGAGGCACGGCTGCACGAACCACTTGTAGCGCTCGACGGCGGCGCGGACGGTTTGGACGTGCAGCGGCGGATCGCGCGTGAGGCTCCGTCGTGGCTGGCTCCAGGGGGCCACTTGCTGATCGAAACCAGCGTCCGGCAAGCCCGGACGACGGCGGCCCTGCTCGAGAGTGCCGGGCTCTCGGCGAGGGTGGTCCATTCGGACGATTTGGACGCCACTGTGGTGATCGGGACACTCGCCGAAAACAGCTGAAAATAGTCAGCAAACTGCCTGTTTCGCGGGCCCAAGCCAAAAAAGTTGCGTGCACAGCCCCGAAATCACCCAAAAACCGCGTCATTCCGGGGCTGGACGGGCCATGAGCATGTCTGACATTTGACGCAAAAACGGGCCAAAACAGCCCCAAAAGTCGGAGTTCAACTCTCAGTTTGGGCGGATTTCGCGTAAAATCGAAACCCTGCCCGGAGCGGGGCAGCTACACGTCGCAAGCAAATGACCTCCCTAGGAGAAGCCCAAATGCCCATAGACCAAAGCATCACCGACTCTCCAGCAGGTGCCAGGAACACCGTTGGAACAAGCAAGGCCGCAGCACGCGGCACCTCGAAAATGAAGCGCCCCCTGCGCCGTCGGCTCAGGGTTTCGGACGTCAATGTCGTGGACCAGCCAATGCTTAAGAAGGCGCTCGGCGGCACGATCGTCGGCAACACCATGGAGTGGTACGACGTCGGCGTATTCGGCTACCTCATCACCACCATGGGGCCGGTGTTTCTTCCCGAGGCGGACAAGTCGGTCCAGACGCTTTTTCTTTTGGGAACATTCGCGGCGACATTCGTGGCTCGTCCGCTCGGCGGGGTAGTGTTCGGCTGGCTCGGTGACAAAGTGGGTCGCCAAAAGGTTCTGGCGGCGACCCTTCTGCTCATGGCGGCAAGCACCTTCGGCGTCGGGCTCCTTCCGGGATATACGCAAATCGGCATCTGGGCAGCCGCGCTGCTGGTCATCCTGAAGCTCATCCAGGGATTCTCGACCGGCGGCGAATACGCCGGCGCCACCACGTTCGTGAGCGAATACGCCCCGGACAAACGGCGAGGCTTCTTCGCGAGCTTCCTCGACATGGGCTCGTACATCGGTTTTGCCCTCGGCGCCGCGCTGGTCTCGATCCTGCAGCTCAGCATCGGCCAAGGCGCCATGGAGGACTGGGGCTGGCGCCTGCCGTTCCTCATTGCCGGCCCGCTTGGCGTCATCGCCGTGTATTTCCGGAGCAAGATCGAAGAATCGCCCCAATTCCAGGCCACCCTTGATGCCCAGGAAGCCATGGCTGCCGACGCCGCCGCAGGCGATGCCGCTGTGGCAAAGGGACCGATCGGCATCATCAAGGCCTACTGGCGCCAGATCATCCTCGCCATGATCCTTGCCGCTGCCGCGAACACCGTGGGCTACGCGCTCACGTCCTACATGCCTACCTACCTCACGGATTCCAAGGGCTACGATGCCGTCCACGGCACCTTGCTGACCATTCCCGTGCTGGTGATCATGGCAGTCTGCATCCCGCTGACCGGCAAGCTGTCCGACCGGATCGGCCGACGTCCCGTGCTGTGGATCGGCGCGGTGAGCACGGTCCTGTTCGCCATTCCAGCGTTCATGCTGATCGGGCTCGGCAGCATCTGGTCCACCCTCGCAGGCCTGGCCCTCGTGGCCTTCCCCGTGACCTTCTACGTGGCAAACCTCGCCTCGGCCCTGCCCGCGCTGTTCCCGACATCCAGCCGTTACGGAGGCATGGGCATCGCCTACAACTTTTCCGTAGCGATCTTCGGCGGAACGACTCCGTTCATCGTGGATGCCCTGATCCAGGGCTCAGGCGATGACATGATGCCTGCCTACTACCTCATGGCCACCTCAATCGTCGGTGCAGTCGCCATCTATTTCCTGCGCGAATCGGCACAGCGTCCGCTCCCGGGTTCCATGCCCAGCGTGGACACGCAAGCCGAAGCCCGCGAACTCGTTGCAACGCAGGATACGAATCCGCTGATCGACCTGGATGAAATGCCGTTCGACGCAGCCGCCGGCCCGTCCGACGCCGATCGTCCGGCGGAGCTCGCCGACCTGCGGTCATAGCTAAGGGATCACGTTGCATTGGTACCCGATGATGCCGGCGGCGGCAACGATGTCCCTCGGCACAGCAGGTGACTTCAACGGCATCGAGAACTCCGGAGCCGCAGGCAGCGGGCGGTCGGTCCACAAAGTGGTAACCGGCCGTCCCCCTGCCATCGCGGAGGGAGCCCTGACGCCGTCAACATCGGGCCAGGCTTCATGGATGGAGCGGGCCAGGCACAGGTTCGGTGCTTATTCTGCAAGGCGATCTGCGCCGATGCCGCTCAGCGACCTCCCGCCGCAAATTGTGGGAAGCGAGGCCCTGCCGACCCCCGATACCTTCGGCAGGGCCGGCAAACTCACGCTTTGTTGTTAGCCTTTCGCTGTTCGATCCGCTGGGCCTGCGCCTGGATCTTCGCCCCGTAGGTGCCGTTCAGGGCGTTGTCCCTGATGGCCTTGGCCTTCGCCACTTGGTCTGCCGGGGCAGCATCCTTGAGTGCCTTCAGGTCCGATTGGAGCGCGGCGGGCAGTTTTGCCGCGAGCTTCGGCCGCTTGTCGAGGATGAACGTGGCAATCTTCGCGGCACGCGTCCCGAAATTCGGCTTGCTGGAGTCGCCGTTCACGAAGAACCTGAGGGCAGTGGCCAGGGGGTGCCGCGCCAGTGGCGCCTTGGCCGCCGTCGATGCAGAGCCGGCTGAGGCAGTCGCCGAAGCAGTCGTTGCGACAGCCGCGGCGGGCTGGGAGGTGGCTGCCGCCGTCGTGCCCGGGTTGCTGGAAGTGGCAGCGTTCGCGGCGATCACGCCGCCCCCAAGGAGGAGGCCCGCGGCAACGAGACCGACGACGGCGGTGCGCGCCTTGCGTCCCTTCGGGCGTTGCGTCGGGGTGCCCGGGATGGGGAGCATGTCCATCGAGTAGTCCTTTGTTCCTGGCCGGCGGCACATCCACCAGCGCTCTTCACAACACTCTGGTCCTGAGGCGTGAACTGAGTGTTCGGCGAATGTTCGAGGAATGTAAAACCGGTCCGGAGGGCGCCCCTGCCAAGTCTCCACACAGGTCCTTGCTGTTGAATGGACGCATGGAAGACGGGCGCGGGTTGGTGTTGATTGCCGAGGACGAACAGGCAATCGCCGATATCCAGCGCCTGTATTTGGGCCGTGCGGGCTTCGGAGTGCATGTGGAGCGCGACGGGATTTCCGCGCTCGCGCAGATCAGGCGCCTCAAGCCGGTGGCGGTGATCCTCGACGTCGGCCTGCCCGGCATGGACGGAATCGAATTGTGCAGGCAGCTCCGCTTGGCCGAGGACTGGACGCCGGTGCTGTTCGTGACCGCGCGGGATGAGGAAGTCGACCGCGTGCTCGGCCTGGAATTGGGCGCGGACGATTACCTGACCAAGCCGTTTTCGCCGTCGGAGCTCGTGGCCCGCGTCAAGGCCGTCCTGCGGCGCACGGAAGGGATGGTCCGTCCCAAACCGCTTGTTGTTGGCGCGGTGGAACTCGATCCGTTGAACCGGACCGCGCGTGCCGGCGCCAGCCACATCACCTTGACCGCCACCGAATTTGATCTCCTCGCCTACCTCATGGCCCAACCCGGCCGCGTCTTTTCCCGCGAGCAGCTCCTTTCCGCGGTCTGGGGCCAGGCAAGCTACGCGGCCGGACGGACAGTAGACGTCCACATCGCGCAGCTGCGCGCGAAGCTTGGCGGGCACTCCCCCATCGCGACGAGCCGCGGCGTCGGGTACTCGGTGGTCGCCGACGACCGCCCTGCCGCCGGAGGGTCCACGTGAAACGCTGGCTCGGCACGCTCGCGGGACGCACGACGGCGATTATCGCGGCGGTGGCGACGGTCGCCGTCGTGCTCGCGGGCCTTTTGGCCGCCCAACTGGTGAATGCGACGGCCGTTGACGAAGCGAAGAAGTACTTAGCCGTCGAGGCCGATTCGCTGAGCAAACAGACCAGCATAGGCGGTCTCCAGGACCTTCGCGCCGACCTGCTCACCCACGGCGCGCGACTCGCGGCAATCAGCTCCGATGGCCGCGTCACCGGTGGCGGGGCCAGGCTCGTGGACGCGAAAACAGTGGCTGACGTGCAGGCCGGCAAGTCTGTCTCGAAAACCGTGGACGGCCCACAGAACACCGTGGTCCTCGAGGCCCGGCCGCTGGCAAACGGCGGAGGCGTGGTCCTTGCGCAGCCGGTGTCCGAAATCCGCGCGGCAGCGGCGCCCCTCCTAAGCCGCATGCTGATCGCCCTCGCGGTCTGCTTGGTTTTCGCGATCGTCGCGGGAGCACTTTTGGCGCAGTGGCTGAGCCGCCCGCTGGTGCGCACCGCCCAATCCGCGCACAGGCTCGCGGCCGGTGAACGTTCGGTGGATGTGGCCGCCGGAGGGCCCGCCGAGGTGGTGGAAGTTTCGCAGGCATTGGGCGCCCTCGACTCCGCGCTCCGCACCAGCGAGGGGCGGCAGCGCGAATTCCTGTTGTCCATTTCGCACGAGTTCCGGACTCCCCTGACCGCGCTGCGAGGCTATGCCGAGGCCCTCGCCGACGGCGTGGTGACCGGCTCCGACGTCGCTGGCGTGGGACGGACCCTGGTGGCTGAAACCAACCGTCTTGACCGCTTCGTCCGCGACCTCCTCGAGCTCGCCCGGCTCGAATCCGACGATTTCCGCGTGGAGCGGCAGCCCGTGGACGCAGCGCTGATCCTGCGCGAGAGCTGGCAAGCGTGGCAAGCTGTGCGCACCCGGACCGGAATAGCGGGACGCCTGGAACTGCCGCAGGGTGCGCTGATTGTCCGAACCGACGGCCAGCGGCTGCGCCAAGTGGTGGACGGACTGTTGGAAAACGCCCTTCGGGTCACTCCGGAAGGCTCGCCCGTGGTCCTCGCGGCGTACACTGCCGCGCCCGGCTCGCCCGTGCTCACCGTGGAAGTGCGCGACGGCGGGCCGGGGCTCACGGAGGCCGATGCCGCCGTCGCGTTCGAGCGGGGTGCGCTCTTTGCCCGGTACCGCGGGGAACGTCCTGTGGGCAGCGGATTGGGCCTGTCGATCGCAGCGAGGATCGTGGGGCGACTGGGCGGCCGGATCAGCGTCCGCGCTGCGCGCGAGGGCGGGGCTGCGTTCGTGGTTGAGCTGCCCGCTGCCTGACCGTTCCACTGGACCATTCCGCCGGCTGCCAAGCGAACGTAGACTCACGGCATGGCTGAAGTACCAGCAGGATCGCTCCACCACGTCGAGATCTGGGTGCCCCACATCGGCCGGGCACAAGAGGAGTGGGGCTGGCTATTGTCGGAGTTGGGCTACGAACAGTTCCGGGAGTGGCCCGAGGGCTGCAGCTGGAAACTTGGTGATACCTACATTGTGGTCGAACAGTCTCCGGCACTCACGGGGAGCACTCACCGCCGGACCGAACCCGGGCTCAACCACCTCGCCTTCCACGCGGGCACCAAGCAGAATGTTGACCGGCTCCGGCAGCTGGGCGCAGATTCCGGGTGGTACGAAATGTTCGAAAGCCGCTACCCCCACGCCGGGGGTCCCGACTACTACGCCGCCTACCTCGTGAACACGGACGGCTACGAAGTGGAGTTGGTCGTGAACTAGCACGGGTCACCTGGGGATGGTCGCCAGGTCCGGTTCGGCTTTCTTCGTCTTCACCATCGACTTCTTCAATTTCATCGCGGGACGCTCCACTGCGTAGTACGTCAGGGCGGACAGGGGAAGGGTAATCGCCAAGACGAGCAGACCGTTCAACGCGACGGAAATTGAGTCCTGCCCAAAAGTCCGATGGTGAGTGATGAGCCAGAAAATGATCGGCAGATGCCAAAGGTAGATGCTGTAGCTAATCACTCCGGTGAAGCGGAAGGGCAACCACTCCAGCACGCGGGCAGCCCTGTTGAGGCTGCCGTTCCTGCTGGACGAAGGCAAAACAACAGCCACCAAAACCAGGGCGGCTGCCACACCCGAAAGGTGGGAAAGGGCCGGCCGCGCCAAGACGACCCCAATGAACACCAGGAGTGCCGCTCCAAAAACGATCGCCGCCTTAATGCCGGTATGTACCCGTTGCACGCCGCGTTGGTGGAGCAGGACAACCGCGACGGCGGCGAGCATCCCATAGGCGAAAAGATCCGCGTGGGCGAGGAAGCTCCTCAAGAGGACAGCGCTTACGGTCTGGCCGAACCTGAACTCGCCGGCCTCGTCCGATCCCATGCGGCTTGCGGCATCGTCTGACCAAGCCGCAATTCCGAGGGAAACCACGACCATCACAAGCGGACCCCAAACCAGGGCAGACGTCTTGTTCGTTCCCTTTCGAATCCGCCACAGAGCCAGGACCGCCACCAGCGGCAGGACAAAATAGAACGTGATCTCTGCGGTAAGGGACCAGGAAACGGGCAGGCCGCTCATCACATATTGCGGGATGAACATTTGGACGAGAAGCGCGTTTGCGGCAATCTTCAAAGGATCCGTCAGCCTGCCGATGTTATCCGGCCCGAATCCGTGCGTGCTCCCCTTGAGGTAAACAGCGCCGACCAAAATGCCCGTCACAACGAAAATGACGATGTACACCGGATAGATCCGCAAAAGCCTGTTGTAGGCGTACCTGCGGATGGACGGCAATGGCTTCCCCTGCATGATCGCCGAAGCGAACGGCCTGTAGAGGAGAAAGCCGGACAGGACGAAGAACAGGGTCAGGCCTTGGTTGAAAAGGGTGAACGCAACTTCCAAAGGGCCGGTCAGCAAGTGGAATGATGCCGTCAGGCCAAGGTGGTAGAAAACGACGCTGACAGCGGCAATTCCGCGGAGGCCTTCGATTCCGCCGAGGCGATGTCCCCACGACGGGCGGGCGGCTATGGTGTCCTGCACGGGCTTCCCCCAAGCTGTTGGCTGATCCCGTGGGAGCATACAGGAAATGCCCAGCTGTCCGTGTTTTTGACGCGCAGGGGTGGCCGAAGCCTCCGGTCAGGCCCGCTCGCTGTCTTCCACTGGAGCGGGACTGAACTCCCCGTCCTCTTGGCGCACCTCCGGGTCGCCACGGAAGATCCAGTACTTGTAGAGGAAGAAGTTCCAGGCCATTGTGGACACCGTGGCCACGACCTTGCCCCCTGCGTAGGTGAGCGCGAGGTTGTCGAAAAGATTGACGATGACGTCCGTGGCGAAGATGTTGAAAACCACCAGCAGTCCGTACCGGAACATACTGACGCGCTTCCGGCTCCTCGCGCCGAAGGTGAAGGAGCGCTGGACGAAGTAGTTGAACATCAGGCTGGCGATGAAGGCTATTGGCGTAGCAAGCCATAAGTCCACGCCCATCGCTTCGTGCAGCAGGACCAACAGGCCAAGGTCAATGGCAAAGGAAAGGCCGCCGACAATGAGGAATTTCACCAGATGGCTGCGGCGGACAAATCCCGCCAGGCGCGACGCGAGGGCACGCGGGTCAAGCGCCATGGTTAATACCCCGAAATCTCTAATGTCCTTGAACTATGGCCCCCGATGACGAATGGCCCGCCTCAGCGACGGCAAGGCTCCGTCAAGTGTAGCGGGTGTGATAAAGAACGCGGCCAGGGCCAAGGAAGCGCCATGCGGTAACGTAACTGCACGATGGCTACCAATTCTCCCGCACTGCCTGGCTTAGTCCGCCGGCCAGGAGCGTCCCCAACCTTGCGGTACACGCTCCTCGCGTTCCCCGTTTTCGCGGTTCTTTCCATGATCTGGGTTTTTGCTTCCCCGCTCATGTCGGTGCCGGACGAACCTGCCCACACCATCAAAGCCGCGGCGGTTGCCCGCGGGGAGCTGAGGGGCGAATCGGCGGGGAAGCAGGGCGACCTGACCATCGTCACAGTGCCAAGGTACATCGCCATGATCAACGCCCAGGCGTGTTTCGGCGCCAAAAACTCGGTTACCCCGGCGTGCGCCCCTCCCATAGATGCCACAGCGCGGGACCTGGTGAAGGCTCCCACGAGCGCCGGTAACTACAATCCGATGTACTACGCCATGGTGGGCCTACCCTCGCGCGTGATGGGAGGAGCGCCGGCCATCTACATCATGCGCTCCATCGGCGCGCTGGTCTGTTCGTTCTTCCTTGCAGCCACCTTTGGCGCGGCGGCTTCCATGCGCCGTCGATTCTGGCCCGTGGCAAGCACGTTGGTTTCCGTCACCCCCATGGTGCTCTTCCTTGGGGGTTCGGTTAACCCCAATGCGCTCGAAATCGTGACTACGTCCGCGCTGTTCATGAATCTTTGCCTTGTTTTCCAGAATTACCGCAAGCTGAATACAGTTCGAACGAGCATTGTCCTGGTCGGGATCTCCGGGGCCGTGTTGGCCAATACCCGCGCCCTTTCCTTGCTTTGGTTGGCATTGGCCGTAGTGGCGGCGGTCCTCATTTATGGATTCAGGCCACTCATTGCAACCCTGAAAAACAAGCTTGGACTGGCCATGACTGTCCTGATGGGCCTGGGCTGCGCAATCAGCCTTGCCTGGCTGGTCCGGGCGAACAGTTTCAACAGCCTGACGGGCGCCCCCAGCGACGTCACCCCGGACCAAGCGTTCGTCACCATGCTGGACCGCACGTTCGATTACTCTTCCGGTTACATAGGAATCATGGGCTGGCTCGACGCCCCGGCGCCCGCGGCTGTTTTCGCCTTCTGGCACTTCGCCTTCGCTGCCATCATCGTCGGCGGCCTCACGGCACGGCCGGTACGTGCGCGGCCTGCGGTGTGGGTCGTCCTGCTCGCGGTGATCATCCTTCCGCCGATCCTGCAGGCCCAAGTGATCCAGCAAATCGGTTACATCTGGCAGGGCAGGTACCTTCTTGCCTTGTTCGTCCTGCTCTTGCTCGCGAGCGGCGTGGCCATGCGTTTGCGCCCGACGCCGACCGGAACCTGGGCGCGTTCCCTTTCCCGCTGGCTCCTGGCTGGCGGCGTGGGCGTGCACCTGTATCTCTTCCTCCAGGTACTTCGCCGGTACACGGTAGGCTTCCAGGCCCGGACCAACTGGACGGAAATGTTCGATCCCGCGTGGCAGCCGCCGCTCACCTGGCAGGGCCTGTCCGTTGCCTACCTCCTGGTACTTGCAGCCGGCGCCATCCTCACCCACCGCTTCCTTTTCCCGCGGGAACCGCTCGCGGGACGCAAAGTGAAGCGCGGCGGAGTGGAACTCGTCGCGGCTTAGGCTCCCGGCCTCATCCCGCGTCACGCAGCCGCGCCTTCATCCCCTCCGGATTCACTCCAAGCTTGTTGAACAAGGCTGCGGCAGGGTCCGGCTGTTGCCTTTCCAATAGGGCGAGCAAGAGGTGGCGACCGCTGATCTTCCGGGCTTTCTCCCGGGTGGTGAGGATCAGTGAGTCCTGGATCACCGCCCGGGCACCGGAAGTGAAGGTAGTCCGGATGCTTCCCCTGGGGGCCCTGAGCGGGCCGAAATCGCGGAGGGCAACACCCACGGATTCAAGGGCTTCCTGGTCCAAGGCATCGAGTTGGGCGCGAGCCGATTCAAGGTCCACCGAGAGGACCCGGCAGCTCTCGGGGTCATGCAGCAAGCCCAAGAGCAAATGCTCCGTTCCAATTCTCCGGTCACCCCGGTGCTTGGCTTCTTCCGCTCCTTCACGGACCGCAGTCCTTGCCTCGGCAGCGAATCGTTCAAACATGGCAAACTCACTTTCCGTGCTTGGCGTGGACCGACTGCTTGGAGACGCCCAACGCGTCTCCGATCTGCTCCCAGGACCAGCCTTGCTCCCGGGCGAGCGCCACGTTCGTGGCTTCGACCTTCTCGGCGAGCCGGTGCAGGGCACCGACGGCACGGAGGCCCACTGCCGGGTCCGAGCCGGATCCGGGAGGCGTCAATTCATCACCATTCATGCTGTCAGTTTGGACTGACGGAACGGGGCTGTCAATCCAAACTGACAATTTCGTCGGCACTCACTTAGCCCACCCGACGCCGCATCGCGACCCTCGGCCAGCGGTCAAGGCCAACCAGGGCCTCCCACTCCAAGATGCCGCGCAAGCCACCGTCCAGTTCATGGCCTTCCAATTCCTGGAATCCGAGCCTCCGGTAGTAAGGGGCATTCCATGGAACTTCGCGGAAGGTAGTCAGGGTCAACCACTCCATGCCCTCAGCCCGGGCCCACTCTTCGGCAGCATCCAGCAAGGAACTTCCGAGTCCTTGCCGGGCATGCGAAGGGTGGACGCTCAATTGCTCGACGTGCGCGTTGCCGTCCAGACGCTCCAGCAAGAGATATGCCACGGGCTCGTCCGAGCGATCGGCAAACACCAAGGCGCAACCGCGGGCTTGGAATAGCGCCAACTCCGTGACAGTCAACGGCTCATCGTCCGCAATGGCAGCCATCCCCCAGGCCCGGAAAATCTCGCCGGCGGCATATTCAATACCGCGCAACTGCTCCAGTTCGTGGGCACGTGCTTCCCTGATCACGAAAGGCCCGCCTGCCCGGCGAGGTACCGATTGCGCTGCACAATGAGGTTCCGCAGATATCGCGCGAGGACCATTTTCTCCGCAAGGCGACCCACCACTCCGAAAGGGGCAGCGAACTCGACCTCGTCGACCATGAGCGTCCCGCCGTCGTCGGGAATGAACCGGTGCACGTGTCGGAAAAAGCGGAAGGGGCCGCGCACTTGCTCATCGGTGAACGAATCGGGAAAGTGGAATTCCGTGATGCGGCTGCTCATCCGCAGAGGCAACGCGAAATGCCACGCCTGCCACGTCACTTCGTCGCCCTCAGACATCAATCCGGATACGACGCCGCCCACTGCGCGCTCCCGGGACCGGGCCATGGAACCCACGTGGGCGTCGACGTTGCGGGAGAGGTCGAACACCTCGGCGGGCGCGAGCCTGATACGGGTGCGGCACGTGAAAGATACGGTCATGCTTTCGATCCTGTCACTGTTTCCCCCGCGGCAAACCCCGGCTCACCCCACCGCAAAGCCGGCCCGGCCCGCGGTCCGGTGAAACACTCGGCAACGTTGGACCCTTCCCGTGGCGCCAATCCTGAGCTACTGGTACCTTCCAAATGATCGGCCGAATTGATTGGTGGTGTCTTGATGCGATCAATCATGTCCCATGCCCGTGCCCTGTATAAGGTCCCGCCTGCGAGCAACGACCACCTTGCCGCCGTCAGGGTTGCGCTGAGCGTGGCCGTCCCGACGCTCGTACTGCTCGCCGCCGGCCATCCGGAGCTCACGCTTTACGCCGTCTTCGGCGCGCTCACTGGCATGTACGGCCGCAACGAATCGCACCAGTTGCGCCTCAAGCACCAGGCCCAGGCTACCGCCATCCTGCTGGCCGGCGTCTCAATTGGAACGTTCCTCTCGATCGCGAATATCCACTTCTGGAGCCTCGTAGCGGTCGAGGCCGTTTTCGCGGGCGCAGGGTCCCTGTTCGCTGACAAAGTACAGCTCAGGCCGAACGGGCCGTTCTTCGGAATCCTGGCGCTCGGTACCTGCTCCGCCGTTCCGGTGACCATACCTTTCTTCGAACCCCTCCTGGTTTTCGCCGCGTCCGCAGCGTTCTCGATGCTTGTCGGCTTTGCGGGATGGCTGCGATACCGGACGTGGGAGCGCGGCGCCAATCGGGACGTCCCCGCGCCGGACCGGCAGTGGCGGCAGGCCGCCGGAATACACGCTGCCCGGTACGCGCTGGCAGTCGGCGCGGCAGGCTCCGCGGGCGTACTGTCCGGACTCGGACACCTTCATTGGGCGATGGCGGCCGCAGCGGTCCCGCTCGCCGGGGCCGACATGCCCAGCCGGCTGCACCGGGGCATCCACCGCATCGTGGGGACGTTCCTCGGATTGGCGATTGTCGCCGTCGTACTCTTCCCGGGCCCGTTGTCCCCGCTCCAGTACTTTCCGGGGCACGCCCAAGTCATCCTCGCGGTGGTGGTAATCGTCTGCCAGTTCCCCACCGAGCTGTTCATGGCCAGGCACTACGGGTGGGCGATGGTGTTTTTCACCCCGGTGATCCTGCTCATGACGCAGATGGCGGCACCCGCCAACCCGGCCGTGCTCATTGTCGAACGCGGCGCGGAAACATTCATCGGCGCGGTGATAGGGATCGCGGTGGCGGTGCTCGTCCAGGGTCGCCGTGCAGCTCCGGCGGCAGCTACTCCAGCCGACGCCGCGCCGGACCCGAAGTAAACTTCGCCGGCACGAACCGCATGATGGCGGTAAGCAACTTGTACCGTTTGCTCGGAACGGAAATCCCCTTGCCGTTCGTGTTGTCTTCCAACCCTTCCCGGACCACGTTTTCGGCGTTGAGCCACAGGAAGCCGGGGATAGCCCTTTTATCCATGGACATGCGCTGGTGGAATTCCGTGTGCACGAACCCGGGGCAGACTGCCGTGACCTTGACGCCGCGGCCCGCGTAGGCGAGGTTGGCCCATCGGCTGAAGCTCACTTGCCAGGCCTTGGCCGCGGAATAGCTTCCGCGGTTCGCAAAGGCAGCCACGCTGGCAACGTTGATGATCCGGCCGGAGCCGCGCTCCAGCATTCCTTGCAGGGCCGCGTGGCAGAGTTCCAAGGGAGTCTGGACGTGGAGCCGCAGGTGCCGCTTCTCGTCTTCCACATCGTTCTTCTCGAACGGTTCCAGCAGGCCGATTCCGGCGTTGTTGACCAGCACCTCCACCGGGCGCGAAGCGTCCTGGAGGCGTGCGACGACGGCTGCCACACCGGCGTCGGTGGTGAGGTCGGCGGGCAGCACCTCAGCCGTGATGCTGTAGTCGCGCTCCAGGACTTCCGCTTCGGCGCGGAGGCGGCCCTCGTCGCGCGCCACGAGGATGAGGTGGTGCCCATCCTGTGCGAGCTGCCGGGAGAACTCGGCTCCCATACCGGCCGAGGCCCCCGTGACAAGCGCGGTAATGGCATCTGCTTTCGTAGTCATGGGCCAAGACTAACGGGTAGGCGACAGCAAGCCTTGCATTATGCAATAGTTGTCGTATGCCAAATCCTCTCGACCGCCAGATCGACGCCCTCCAGCGCGCCACGCGGGACCTGCTCGCCGTCGCCATGCGCAGTGTTGACGAGGTGACGGACTTGTCCATGCCGCAAATGCGCATGCTGTTCGCCCTCCATGACCACGGAACGGTACCCAGCGGCACGCTCGCGCACGTCCTCGAAGTCTCCGGCTCCTCAGTGACCCGCCTTGCCGACCGCTTGTGCGCGGGAGGCTACGTCCAGCGCACCGCCGTACCGGAAAACCGCAGCCTCGTGCTCCTTTCCCTGACCGAGGCCGGTCGCGAGGCCGTAGCGGCCGTTGTCCAGCGGCGCGACGACGAGTTCCGCCAAGCGCTGTCCCACCTCAGCCCGGAACTCCGGGAACAGCTCGCCGAAGGACTCACAGCGCTGCATGGGCACCTTTCCGAGGCCTCCCTGAGCCGGGCGGTAGTGGCATGAGCGGCCATCGAAGCCACCCATTGAGCGACTTCGCCGTCGACCGGCGGATGGTGCTCGTGGCAGCCCTCGCGATCCCGGTCGGCGCGCTCGGCGCCCTCGCGGCGTGGGCGCTCCTTGGCCTTATCGGCCTGGCGACCAACCTCTTCTTCTACGGCCGGATTTCAACCAGCCTCGTCGCCGTCGGCAGCGGGCATCCGTGGTGGCAAGTGCTCTTCCTGCCGGTCGCGGGCGGACTGGTCATTGGACTCATGGCCCGCTTCGGCTCGGAGAAGATCCGCGGCCACGGAATGCCCGAAGCCATCGAATCCATCCTGATCGGCGGCAGCCGCATCGCGCCGAAGGTCGCCGTGCTCAAACCCGTTTCGGCAGCGATCAGCATCGGCTCGGGTGGGCCATTCGGCGCCGAAGGACCCATCATCATGACGGGCGGGGCCATCGGTTCGATCCTGGCCCAGCACCTCCACCTGACGGCGGACGAACGTAAGACCCTTCTGGTTGCGGGTGCGGCCTCCGGCATGGCCGCGACGTTCAACTCACCGCTCGCGGCTGTCCTGCTCGCCGTTGAGCTGCTCCTTTTCGAATGGCGTCCGCGCAGCTTCATCCCCGTGGCTGCAGGCGTCGCCGTGTCCACCGTGGTGCGCGGCGTGATCCTCGGCAACGCCCCGATCTTCCCGGTCCCGACCGAAGGACTCCACCTGACGCCCGGCATCGAGGCGCTGGCCGCCGTCGTCGGCCTTTCCGGCGCGATCGTCGCCGCCGGCGCGACGTGGCTCGTGTACCGCGCCGAAGACGCGTTCGCCCGGCTGCCGTTCCACTGGATGTGGTGGCCCGCGATCGGCGGACTCATCATCGGTGCGGGCGGCCTCATCGAGCCCCGTGCGCTCGGCGTGGGCTACGACGTCATCGACCAACTGCTCACGGGCCAAGCCACCACCGGCCTCATTGTGGGCATCCTGGTAGTCAAGACGCTCATCTGGTCACTTTCCCTCGGCAGCGGGACGTCGGGCGGCGTGTTGGCACCGATCTTCATGATCGGCGGTGCGCTCGGCGCCGCGGCGGGCCTCGTCTTGCCAAGCGTCATCCCGGGGTTCTGGGCCCTGCTCGGGCTCACCGCCGTCGTCGGGGGCGTCATGCGGTCACCCCTCACGGGCGTGATCTTCACCCTTGAACTGACCCATGCCTGGGCCGTGGCGCTCCCGCTGCTCATCGCCTCCGTGGTCGCGTACGGGGCTTCCGTCCTGTTCCTTCGGCGTTCGGTGCTGACTGAGAAGATCGCGCGGCGCGGACTCCATTTGACGCGCGACTACACGACGGATCCGCTCGAAACCTTCTTCTGCGAGGACATCATGCGGGCACCGGCGTCGGCGCTCCCCAACGACGCGCCCGTGCTGCACCCGCGCGAAACCGCCCGGCACGCGGCGTACGTCCTCGCGCTGTCGGGCGCGGCGGAGGCCGCGGTAGTGGACGACGACGGCACGTGCCTTGGGCTTATCGGCCCGCCCGAGCTTCTGGCCGCGCGGCTTCACGACCTCAGCGAAGCGACGGACCGCGACCGCTCACTCCGCTACCTCACCCGGGTAGGAGCCCAAGGCGCCGAGTAGGCTGCCGGCCCCGCGCCCACCCCACTAGAGTTTGTGTACAGAAAACACCCGCTAAACCGGCTTTTAAGGGGTGTCAGGTGTACACAAACTCCGGAGGGGGAGGGGTATTAGTTCGTCCTTCGACGGCCAAGGATTTGCGGGTCGTCGGGCTTGGTCTCTTGGGAAGTACGGTTCTTCGGCCGCGACGGCATGATCGGTTCGGACGGGAACCGCCGCGGACCGCTCCACATCGACGGCGGCGCGTCGATCGCGTAGGCGAGCGCGTACGCGACTTTCTCGTAGTTGACGCGCCAACCCCTGAAATGCGGCCATGCCTGCTCGGCTGTCACTTCAATCGGGTAGTCGACAGTCCGCAGCAACTCCACGGCTTCCTGGAAGTCCGCGAACGTCACGTCGATCGGGGAATCGGGGTCAGGATCTTCGTCCACCGGGATACCGACTGCCCGGGCGACCTGCCGCAAGCAAGTGAAGCCCATCCGGAGAACCAGCCGGGCCCGCGTGCTCGGGGCCGATCCCGGACTCAAGGCGAGTTGCAGGGCAGCCGCGTCCATCACGCTCAAAAGGGAGTTGAGCCAGTTCGACTGGGCAGACGGCGAACGGAACCACACCAAAGTGAGGTAGGTGCTGTGCGATTCGGCCACATCGGCCGCCCACCGTTCCCATGTCCGGTAGAGGTCGCTCAGCTCGCTCGTGCTGTTTTGGGCGGCCATTCCAAACCTCGTGCGCACCAGGAGCTCCGGCCCCCAGGAAGGCGCACCCGCCCTCGAAACAAGCAGGGTTACCTCCGCTTCGCGCCGGTTGAAAGCCGAATACAGGGTGGGTAGATACCCGATTTGCAGGGCGATGACTATCAAACCCGTGTACGCAGCCGCGTAGACCAGCACCGTGTTCCCCATGTTGGACGGCGCCGCGTACCCCAAAGTGAACATCGCCGAACCGGCCTCGCTCGCCGCCTGCCAGATATCGCCGTCGACGAAAGGCAGCAGTAAGAGGCTGAACGAAACGTCGAAGAGGACCACCCACACCAGCAACCGGACGAACAAGGACATCGGAGATTGCCACGACAAAATCCGGTCGCGGACCTCGTAGCTCGTGGCCGGAATCGTGATGGTGCGGAATATCTTCGACGTCGCGAGGGCGGTAACCCGCGAAAGCCTGCTGCGCAACGGCCGCGGCACAATGAGGGTCCCAATGACACTCATCCATGTCAGGAGCAGCATCACTCCGCCCACGGAGAAGCATACCCAGTCGATTACTGCCACGGCTCCCTCCGGCGGCAAAACGGAAGGCTAGTCGTTGTCGGGTTCGCCCACGGGGGGTTCCGGCGGCCAATCGACGTCGAGCTCGTAACCCTCGTGCGCCCGGAGGTAAGCGGCGATGAACGGGCAATGCGGGATGATCCTCTTCCCGGAGGCCACGACGTCGTCGAGGGCGAAATGCGCCAAAACCTTGGCCAGCCCCCTCCCCTTGAACTGCGGCCGGGTCTCGGTGTGAAGGAAATCGATGTGTCCCGGTTTGTCCATGAACTGCGAGATCACTGCCACTTCGCCATCGACCAAAAGCTCGTAGCGATGGAATTTGTCGTTCCTGACGGTTGTGACGTGAGCGCTGAACGACTCTGCCGTGGATTCCGTGAACTCAGTCATGAGTCGAGATTGGCACGTAAACCTTGCTCTGGCAATGGTCCCTCAAGCGCACCTCGGGCAACCGGCGACGGCCCGTCAGCGGGCACCCGGCCCAACAACAGAACCGCGAGCGCGAAGCACGCCGACCCGCCGCCCAAGAGGGTCAGCGTGAGGCCGTTGAACGCGGCGTCCACCATCGGAATGAAGACCACGACGCCGGCAGTCACCACCGCGGCGTGCGCCCGCCCGCGCGCGTGGACGGCCGCCGTCGGGCGCTCTTCGAGCCGGCCGCAAAGCAGCAGGACCGGCACCAGGAGAACGACGACGGCGAGCAGCACGAGCGGCCGCGCCCACCACCATCCAGCCGTTCCGGCCGCCGGTTTGGGGAACGGGGTAAGCAGGAGCAGGCCGGACATCGCCACGAGGAGCGGCAAGTGCCAAAGGTAAATGGTCATCGATCGCCGGCCCGCCACGGCCACCACCCAGCGGACCCAACGAACGTTGGCCAGCCACGAAATTCCCGGCCGCAAGAGCTGAAGGGTGGCGGCTTGTGACAAGCCGAGGAGGAGCATGCAGAAGTTCGGCGGATTCAGGTCCACAATCATGTTCCCGGAGTAGACCCCGATCCCGGTCACAAGGCCCAACAGCACGTTGCTGCCGGCGATCAAGCCGACGAACCAACCCCGGCTGCGACCGGCGAAGATGCCGTCGGCAATGAAGAAGCCGAACTGCTGGACGGAGCACCAGACGAAAAGCATGTTGAGGGATGCGAGAACCGGGAAGGCCCCGCGCAGGGAATCAACCGTGATCACTGCCGTCACGAGACCGCCCAGGGTCAGCCATGGGGACCGTGCATGCAGGCGGGCCAGCAACGGAACGCTGAGCTGCGTTGCGAGGTACGCGGCGAGGAACCACAAGGGCATTCCCGCGCCGGTGGCGATGAGCTGGATCACTTGGGGGTCGACGCCGGAAAGCCGCGCAGCCGAAAGGCCCAGGAACATTGCGGCCAGCAGGGCGGTCGCCGGACGGATGAGTCGCAAGAGCCGCAGTTGGGCGTAGTCGACGCCGGTCCCGCCCCGCCCGCGGAGCCGGCGCCAGGAGCCAAGCCCTGTGATGCCGCCAAGCACGAAGAACAACGGCATGATTTGGAAAACCCACAGCACCGGCTCAAACCACCGCTGGTCCATGAGGGTGTTTTCGGTGGTGACCGTCCCGTCCGGATGGAGGACAGGACTGACCATCATGCAGTGTGAAAGCACCACGAGGACCAGGCAGAAGAAGCGGGCAAAATCAATGACCGGATCACGCGGTCTTCCACGCACGGTCCGGTCCATTGATGTGTTTTGTTGCCTCCAAAATCCCATTGCGCTCCCTTGCGAAAGCCCGATCTCCGTTGCCGAGTCCATTCTCTGTCCGATCGGCGGCGGAGCCAAGGTGGTCGGCGGGTCCAGTGTGGTGGGCGCCTCATCACCCCGTCATTAAGCGCTCCCTTTGGCACGGGTCGTTCGCTGCCGCACTTGCTGCCATCGCCAGTCCGAAGGCACCATCCAACACGGCCCGGTCGGCGGAAGCGGATGAACCGTGTGCAGCGAATTCGGCGGTGTGATGGGCTGCCCCGCCAACGTCGTAGCCGAGCATGGGATGGATGCTCGGAACCAATTGCGAAACGTTGCCCATGTCCGTCGACGCCACGGGCTCGCTATTGAATGCCACAGCCCTCCCCCTCGTCAGCATTGCGTCCCGATAGGCCTCGGACAGGTATTGGTCCTGCCGGAGTTCGGCATAGGCATTGCCCGTGGGAGTGACCTTGAGGGTGCAGCCGCTGGCGAGAGCACCCGCGTCCAGGCAGCGGCGGACCCGTTCCTCGATGACGCGCAGGTCCTTGAGGCTCGGCGAGCGCATTTCGACGCTCGCCCTGGTCCGCTCGGGGATGACGTTGACGGCGCTCCCGCCCTCGGTGACGATCAGCGAAACAATGGATCCGGGCGGCAGTTGTTGCCGGGCCAAGGCGACGGCCGTTTGTGCGACGACGAGCGCATCGAGGGCATTGATCCCCTCGAACGGCGCGGCGGCGGCATGCGCCGGGCGTCCCTCGTAAAGCACGTCCCACATCCCCATTGCAAGCGATGTTCCCCCCATCACGTCTTCGGCAGCGGCGTGGGCCATCATGGCCAAGGAGACATCGCGGAAGAAGCCCTCCTCCATGAGGTCGACCTTGCCTCCACGGGATTCCTCGGCCGGAGTGCCCAGGACTTTGACGGTGATCCCGATCTCGTCGGCCACGGATGCGAGCGCGAGCGCCGCCCCCACCGCGCTGGCAGCGTTCACATTGTGTCCGCAAGCATGTCCGATTTCGGGAAGTGCGTCGTATTCAACACACAACGCCACCACCAGTTCCCCCGTTCCGAATCGCGCGCTGAAGGACGCCGGCAGCCGCGGTTGGGGCTCGTCAAAGCTGAAGCCGGCGGTCCTCAACAGTCGGCTCACCCGCTTGGCGGCGCGGAATTCCTGCCCGCTGAGTTCAGGGTCGGCGTGGATGGCGTGGCTCAGCCCCAGGATGTCGGGTTCCCAGCGTTCCAGCGCCGCGGAAATACAGCGTTCGACGGCGGTCGCGGACAGCGATTCAGCCGTGGCACCCACCGCAGCCGGGGCCATCACGCGCGCACCGCCGTCGTACGCTTCTTCGGGTAACGGGCGGCCGAGACGGCGGCGACGAGCGCCGCACAGGCGAGCGCAATCCAGATCGACATCAATCCGCCCTCGCCGATGTGTCCGGACTGTTCGAAAGATGAAGAAATGAGCTTCACGACGGCGGCACCCACCGCGATGCCGACCGACAGTGCGAGCTCGTTGAGGCCGGCCGCCGTCGCGGTCTCCTCCAAAGGGACGCCTTCGACCGACAACGCACGGGTGCCCGCTTGGTACATGCCAAGGCTCAGGTTGAACATGGCGAAACCGGTGCAGTATCCGGCCAGCGAGCCGTGTGCCATTGCCATGGTCAGGAAGCCGCCGGCGAGCAACAGTCCCGCGAATACCAGGGTGGCACGCTCGCCGAACAGCCGGAGCGCCCTCGATGTCAAGAGTGAGGACACGAGCGAAAGCACCGACGCGGCGGCGAGGACGATCGCGATCATCAACGGGCTCAGTCCGAACCCGTACCCCGTCTTGTCCGGGTTGGAGTGGAGGAAAATGCCATTGGTACCGAAATAGCTGATGGACGCGAAACCGAAGAAGAATGTGGCCAGGGAGACGGTCCGGATTCGCGGGACGGCGAGCATGCGAAGGTCCATGAAACGCTTCGTGGCGCCGGACCGGGCATCGAACACCACCCAGGATGCCAACAGGGCAAGGCCCAGCACTCCGGCAACGATCGTCTTGGCGTCGAGCCAGCCCCACTCCGGGCCCATCGAAAGGGCCACCACAAAGCCGATCAGCCCGAGGGAACAGGCCAGAAGCGGCACCACGGCGAGCCCTTCGCGGGTGGGCGTGCCGGCGTCGGGCAGGACGAAGGAACACAACAGCGCGACGACGGCGAACGGCACCGCCACCCAGAATCCGAGGGTCGGATTGTCGACCCCGATGATGCCGGCCAGCAGCCCTCCGGCGCCCACCGTGATCATGAGCATGCCGATCATCACGCTCACGCCGGTACGGGTGTGCGAGGGGTTGCTCACGCGCAGGATGCCCATCATGAGCGGAATGAATCCGACGACGCACGTCAGCATCACGACGCCGGCTGTCACCGTCCACAACGACGGCCAGAGCGCCATCATGATCACGCCTGCGGCGACCACCGCGGTGGACCAACGCAGTACCAACCGGTAGCCGTAGCTGTCGCCGAGCCGGGAAATGATGGGTGTGAGCACGGCAAAACTGACGTTGGAGATGAGGAAGATGCCGTTGATGGTGGGGTCGTCGATCGAAAAGCTCGGCCCCAGGGCGGGAAGGATGGGGTTCAAGTATCCCTGGGTGACGCCGCTGAGCGATTCGATAAGCGCCATCGCCACGAGCATTCCGGCGATGGTCCGGCGCGCGACGGGCGCGATGGCTGGCGGAGCTGTCTTGCTTTCCATGGGTGGTTCCTTGCGTGTGTCGGGGCGGGGTATTGGGGGGGTGATGCGAGTCACAACGCTAGGGCCGCCGTCTAGACTTGATGCGAATTTGTTCAAAATCATCTGGAGCAGCGGAAATTTGAAGGAATCGTCCATGATCTCGGAAACAGACCTTGAAATCGTGAATGCGTTGCAAATCAATCCGCGAGCAGATTGGAGCCGGGTTGGCGATGTCCTCGGCTTGTCCGGCCCCACGGTTGCGCGGCGCTGGACCGCCCTCGCCGAGGAAGGCCTGGCATGGATCACTCCCGCCCCGGGAGCGCGGTACCTGAACGCCGGGTGGTCGGCATTCATCAGCATGTCGTCGATCCCGGGCGAGCAGGAGGCGTTGATCCGGAAGCTGTGCGCAGAACCGGCATTCGGCACGGTGTCCCTCGTGTCCGGCTCCCATGACCTCTTCGTGGACTGTTTCGCCACGAGCCACGAAGAACTCATGGACATAGTCACCGGGTCTTTCGCCGCACTGCCAGGGCTCACCCACCGGGAAGTCGTCTTCGTCACCAAGCTGTACCGGCAGGCCTCGGATTGGCGCAGCGGAACGTTGGAACCGGCGAGGGCCCGGCTGATGTCGGCCGAGCCGCTGCCCGCTCCGGCGGCTTACGCTCCGGACCGGCTGGATGCGGCCCTTCTGGCCGCGTTGGCGCGGGATGGCCGGGCGAGTTGGGCGGAACTTGGCGCCTCGTGCGCGGTCTCGCCACAGACGGCCCGACGGCGGGTGGAACGGTTCCTCGCGTCCGGTTACATGACGCTAAGGTGCGATACCGCCGCCTCAGTCCAGCAGGGGCTCAGGGAAGTGAGCCTCATCCTGAACGTGCCCGCGCACCAGGTTGACGCCGTCGGGCGCTATTTTGCCGCCCTCCCGAACTGCAGGCTCAGCGCACAAGTGCTTGGAGCCCAAAACCTGTTGGTCACCCTTTGGGTGCGCGACTATTTGGAAGTGCAAGGCCATGAACGCGAACTGGCGGAACGGGCGCCGGGGAGCATCGTGATTTCCAGGCAGGCGGTGGTACGCAACTATAAACGGCTCGGCCACGTGCTCGACGGCTCGGGCCGGAGCCGCAGCGTGGTCCCCCTGCCTCTCTGGCGCGAAGGCTAGGCGGCATTCCCTGCCGACGCCCTCTCACCTATCACCGGGTTTCCCCCAACGCCCGCTCATATGATCTGCAAAAGGATCCGCCCGGGAAGCCCCAAACCTGAGCGAGCGACGTACCAAAACCCACCAAACGTGAGCGAGCGTTGCAGTTGAGAAACGACGTCGGGCCTCCTGTGCGGCGCATCTGGAACCCAAGACTGCAACTCCCGCAACACCCGTGCCCGAACGGGAACCCCCGCGTTTAGTAGATAGTGCTATCAATCCATGACAAAGGAGTCATTGTGGCACGCGCCGATTTCGCGACGACAGTGCAGTCAGCCCCTTCCCACCTCGTTCCGGGCCTCCGCCATGCAGCCGGGCCGGTACCGGCTCCTCAAGCCACAGCACCGGAACCGGTAGCGACGCCGGACCGGCATCCGAGGCCCGATGATTCGGCCGCGAGCGACATTCCTTCCAGCGCTTGGCGGATTCGCGCCGACGCTTGGGAGTTCCTGGGATATGCCGTCAAGCAACTCGGGAGCGCAACCCGATCCGGCGCCGCAACGCAGCGGAACGATCTGCCCCGCGAGATCCGCCGCTTGCTCCCGATGCTCGAAGCCCTGGAAATGTACTGGGCTTCTCCGGGCCAGGCCTACGTTGCCGAGGTACGTCGCAACCTCGAGTCCGGGGACTACTCCGAGGCGCTGGCGCTCATCGAACCGGTTGCCCGTCGGGTCGCCGGCCACCACGCGGCGGAGCCCACCGCCGAGACGGAACGTGAAGGCGAGCGCCCGGAGGAACCCGTCGAAGCCAAGAAGCGGTTCGAGGTCCTTGTGATCGACGACGTGTCCCCGGCGGACCGCGAAGCTTTCCAAACGGAACTGCTCAACCAGCGGCGCCCGGCCGATGCCTTCCATTACGAATTGGTCTTCGCGCCAAGCTTCGAGGACGCCGTTGTCGCGATCCTCTTGAACCCCGATATCCAGGCGTGCGTTTTGCGGCCCGGATTCGTAGCCAAGAGCAAGCAGCGCCTCAGCCGGGATGTCCGCGGATTCCTCGACGGGTTCTTGGGGAAGGCCCTCCCCCAGCGCCCCCTCGACCGGATCCTGTCCTTGGCGGCCAAACTTGGCCAACTCCGCCCCGAGCTGGATCTCTACCTGGTTGCCGGCGTCGGTATCGAGGAACTCGCCGGTTCACTGACCCGCCAGTTCCGCAGGATCTTCCGCCGCCAGGATGGCCTGGAGCTCCATTTGTCGTTGCTGGCTGGCGTCGCGGAACGCTTTGAGGCGCCGTTTTTCCATGCGGTCCAGCAGTACAGCCGCAAACCGGCGGGCGTCTTCCACGCGTTGCCTGTATCCAGGGGCGGCTCCGTCATCCATTCGAAGTGGATCAACGATCTTGGCGAGTTCTACGGCCTGAACCTCCTTCTGGCTGAAACTTCGGCGACGTCCGGCGGCCTCGATTCGCTGCTGGATCCTCACGGCTCCCTCAAGCAGGCGCAAAAGTTGGCGGCACGGGCGTTTGGAGCGCAGAAATCGTTCTTCGTCACCAACGGAACGTCGACGGCGAACAAGATCGTGCACCAGTCGATCGTGGCTCCCGGCGACGTTGTCCTGGTCGACCGGAATTGCCACAAGTCGCACCACTACGCGCTCATGCTGGCCGGGGCGCAGGTTTCATACCTCGACGCCTATCCGCTCAACGAGTTCTCGTTCTACGGCGCGGTTCCGCTCGAAAGCATCAAACGGACCTTGCTGGATTACCGCCGCGCGGGCCGGCTCCATGAGGTCAAGATGCTTGCCTTGACGAATTGCACCTTCGACGGGATCGTGTACGACGTCGAACGCGTCATGGAAGAGTGCCTCGCCATCAAACCGGACCTGGTGTTCCTTTGGGATGAGGCTTGGTTCGCTTTCGCGGCCTTCCACCACATCTACCGCCGCCGGACGGCCATGGCTTCAGCGCGCTCGCTCGAGGCGAAGTTCGCGGATCCGGCTTACGCTGCCCGTTACGCCGCGCACCTACGCGAATTGGGCGCGCCAGCGGACTGCGATGACCACGGCGGAAACGTGCCCGACGGCGGGAAGCCGCGTTCCGGCGTCGGGCACGTCAGCGATGAGGTGCTGTTGAAGACGCGGCTGCTGCCCGACCCATCGAAGGCGCGCGTGCGGGTCTACTCGACCCAATCCACCCACAAGACCCTCACGTCGCTCCGCCAAGGTTCCATGATCCACATCCACGACCAGGACTTCGGGCAGCTCAACGAAGAGAGCTTCCGCGAGGCGTACATGACGCACACCTCCACCTCGCCGAACTACCAGATCCTTGCCTCGTTGGACATGGGCAGGAGGCAAGTTGAGTTCGAAGGGTACGAACTCGTGCAGCGGCAGGCCGATCTCGCCGTGAGCATCGCCCAGGCAGTGGCGAGGCATCCCCTGTTGAAAAAGTACTTCCGGGTCCTTGGAACCACGGACCTCATTCCCGCCCAGTACCGTGAAACCAAGCGCCAGATGCCCTTGCGCGACGGGCTTGCGGCCATGGCGGAGGCGTGGGAGCGGGACGAGTTCGTGGTCGACCCGAGCCGACTGACCCTCCACATCGGCCTCACCGGCGTGGATGGCGACACCTTCAAGCACGATTACCTGATGGACAAGCACGGAATCCAGGTCAACAAGACGTCGCGGAACAGCGTGCTTTTCATGACCAACATCGGAACATCGAGAAGTGCGGTGGCCTATCTCGTGGAGGTGCTCGTCAAGCTCGCCGAGACGTTCGAGGACGAACAATCCAGATTGGGCGGTCGCGGTCGGCAGGCGCGCCGTGCCCGTGTTGCCACCCTGACCAGCGCCCCGCCTCCGCTGCCGGACTTCAGCCGTTTCGCCGCACGGTTCCGGGTGGATGCGAAGACTCCCGACGGCAACATGCGGGACGCGTACTTCGAGAGTTACAAGCCCGGTGCCTGCGAGTATTTCAGCACCGACGAGCTCGCGAGGCGGGTCGCGGCAGGCGAGGAAATGGTCTCTGCGGCGTTCGTCACCCCGTATCCGCCCGGATTCCCGGTGCTCGTTCCGGGCCAGGTGATCACGGAGGAGATCCTTTCGTTCATGTCGGCCTTGGACACGCGCGAGATCCACGGATTCAACCCGGAGCTGGGTTTCAGGGTGCTGACGCCTCGAGATGGCAGTTAATGACAATGTTTTCTGCCCCGGACTGCCGCTAACTGCCATCTCGGGCCGCGGCCTGTGGATAACTCCCGGTGGACCCGCGCGAATCGGCGAGAATGGGGCATGCGAAGGGCTGCGCTCCCCCGACACCTGACAACGGGATCCTTTGCGCTCCGTTCCTCGGACAAGGCCGGAGTCAGCCGCTCCCGTACCAGGGCAAAGGACCTCGCCACGGTTTCACGCGGCATTCGGATGCCTTTGGATTCCGCGGCGCAAGGGGCCGCGGCCCTGCGCGCCTACACGGACTTGGACGACGCCTCGGTCCTGACCCACATGTCCGCGGCCCGGGTATGGGGTGCGGACCTGGGATGGCGGCTCGGGGAAGACTGGCGCGTCCATGTGTCCAGGCGTCCTGGATTCAGCATGCCCCGGAGGGCAAACGTGGTGGGCCACTTGCTGACCTTCCTCCCCGGTGAGCTGGTTGAGTACGACGGCGTCAGGCTCACCTCGCCGGCGCGGACCTGGCTCGACTTGGCGTCGGTGGCCGGGCTGGACGAACTGGTCATCACGGGGGACTCCTTGGTGTGTTCCCACGGTCCCGAGTTTCCGGCTCCGCGTGAAGCCTTATGCACCTTGGACGATTTGCGCGGCATGGTCGAAAGGCACCCGGGCACCAGAGGAGTCCGCTTGGCCCGGACAGCCCTGGATTTGATCCGCGTCGGCGCCGATTCACCCCCGGAGACCGTGATGCGCCTGGCCATCGTGCGCGCGGGCCTTCCCGAGCCCGTGCTGAACCACGTGTTGTGGGGCATCCACGGAGCTCCGGTCCTCTGGCCCGATGCCGCCTACCTGCAGGAGCGCATATCCATCCAGTACGACGGCGCCGGTCATGGCGAAGCCTCTCAATACCTCAGCGACATCCGGCGGGAGAACCTGACACGCGAGTACGGCTGGCTTGAGGTGCGCGTGTCCAAAGACGACCTCAAAGGGGATCGTCCCGCCGTCGTGCGCAAGGTCCTGGCGGCCCTGAAAAGCCGTGGTTGGCAATCGAGATGACACTTCGCGGCAGTCCCACGCAGACAATACTGCCGTTAAGTGCCATCTCGGCGTGGCCGGCTGAGTATGTCCAGCGTTGCCCCGGCGAACGCCGAGGCCGACGCGCTCCACCGGCCCAACAACCCCTGGAGGTTCTCGCCGTCGGCCCGGTGAGCGGAAGTCTCTGCCTCAAGCATGGCGAGGATCCCGGTCCGGAGTTCGGTGTTGAAGTTCACCTTGCCTACTCGCATACCCGTCGCTTTGACGAGGTCCGCTTCCGGAATGCCCGACGCTCCGTGGAGGACCAGTGGCAGCCCTGTCCGCGAAGAAATGTCCCGGAGCACGTCCCAATGCAGCTTCGGCTCGCCGGCGTAGCGTCCATGCGCGTTCCCCACCGCGACGGCGAGTAGCTGGGCGCCGGTTCGGGACACGAAATCCTCCACTTGGCCGGGATCGGTCAGGCCGGCCGGGTGCCCGGGTGCGGCGATGCCGAAAGCCTTGTCCTCGTCACCGGCGAGCCCACCGAGTTCGGCTTCGATGACGACGGCGGCAGCACCGGCGGCGTCCAGCGCAGCGCGCGCTTCGCGAACCAGGGCGATGTTGTCCTCCACAGGGAGGGCCGAACCGTCGGCCAAGACGGCGTCGGCACCGGCGCCCACGGAATTGCGGATCACGTCGAGGTCTGACGCGTGGTCGAGCTGCACGGAAACGGGGACTGAAGCGTCGTCGGCCAAGCCGCGGAGGGCCGCGATCAACCGCAGCCCGGCAGGTGCGGCAGCTGTCTTGGGTGCGACCAACAGGATGACTCCGCGGCCGGATTCTTCGGCTGCAGCCACCACCGCGAGCGCTGTGGTGAAGTCGTAGCATGTGAAAGCGGGAACGGCTCCCCCTCGTTCCAAGGAGGACAGGACAAGTTCGTCGAGGCGTACACGCATCAGTGCGCCAAACCTCCCACCAGGATCCACGCGACGAAGCTCAGCAGGAACCCGGCAACGCCCAGGACAGTGGTCAGCACAGTCCAGGTCTTGAGTCCGTCGGAAACCGTGAGCCCGTAGTAGCGCACGACTACCCAGAAGCCGGCGTCGGTCACGTGGGAAAGTCCCAGGCCACCGAAGCCGATTGCGATCACGATCACTGCAATCTGCGCCGGGGTGTAAGCACCGTGGGCCACCGCGCTCGAGAGGAGTCCCGTCGTCGTAACGATCGCAACCGTTGCCGATCCTTGGGCGGCGCGTAGTGCCAGCGAGATGATGAAACCGAGCAGGATGATGGGCACGCCGAGGGAATCAAGCGTCTGGGACAATGCCGCGCCTATCCCGGAAACCTGGAGCACGCCACCGAAAACGCCACCTGCTGCTACCACCATGAGGATCGACGCGATGGGAGGCAGGGCGCCCTCGAAGATCTCGCCGGTTTCCTTGAGGGACCATCCGCGGCGGACCGCCAGGAGGAAAAAGGACAGCGCGACGGCGACCAGAAGTGCGAGGAAGGGGTTGCCCACGAAGGACGCAACGCCGTACCAGTAGTTCTTCTTGTCGATGAGGAGGGTGCCCGCGGTACCGAGCAGGATCTGGACGATCGGGGCGGCGATGAGGAACATGATCAGTCCAGGGCGCGGCGGTGCGACGGCGCTGGCACCAGGACCGTCGTGACCGACGCGGACGAGGGTTTCGGAACCGAATTCCTCGATCTGGTCGCGGACGCCGGGGAGGAGCTCGTATTCCTTGCGGTTCATGATGCTGGCGACCCAGTAGGACAAGAAGCCCAAAGGGATGCAGATGAGCAGCGAAATCAGCGCGATGAGCCCGATGTCCGCACCCATGACGCCGGCACCGGCAACGATGCCGGGGTGTGGAGGAACAGCGACGTGGATGGAGAGCATGATGCCGGCCATGGGAAGGCCGAACTTGATCGGATGGACCTTGGCGATCTTGGCGAAGGCGTAGACGATGGGCACCAGGACGATGACGCCGACCTCGAAGAACACTGGGATGGCAACGAGGAATCCGACGGCGGTCAGGGCGATAGCGACCCGCTTGGCGCCCAGTTTTGCGGTGAAGTGGTTCGCGAGGGACTGCACGCCGCCCGAGACTTCGATCATGCGTCCCAGCACGGCACCAAGGGCGATCAGGAGGGCTACCTTGCCCATGGTTCCACCGACGCCGTTGGCCACGACGGTGAAGACGTCCGCCAGGGGAATCTGCGCGGCAACGGCAACCAGGATGCTCACGGCCAACAGGGCCACGAAGGCCTGGATCTTGAAGCGGATGATCATGAGCAGCAGCAGGGCAACGCCCGCCACGGCGATGGTCAGCAGCAGTGGAGTGCCAAGGTCCACGGCCGGCTTGATGGCCGGGGCATCGGCTGCCCTGACCGCCAAGGATGTGATGAAGGGGTTCATCGCGGATTTGTCTCCTTTGACGACACGTTTTATTGGGGGTGCTTGGAGTTTGTGTACAGCTAACACCCGCTAAAAGCCCGCTTAAGGGGTGTTATCTGTACACAAACTCCGGGGGTTACGGGGTGCGTTTGGTGGGCGCGACAACCTTGATGACCGCGGAATCGTCGGCGGCGGCGAGGCCTTGGGCTTGGCCCAGGAGGTAGAGCTGTTCGGCGGCGGCCGCAACGGGCGCGGCGAGCCCGGCGGCGCGGGTCGCCTTGCCCACGATGCCCATGTCCTTCACGAAAATGTCCAAACGACTGAGGACCTCGGCGCCTTCTTCGTTGTAGGCCTCAAGGATGCGCGGACCACGGTTGGAGAGCATGAACGAACCCGCCGCACCTGCTTCGAGGGCCGCGAGGGTCTTGGCCTGGTCAAGGCCGAGGGCATCGGCAAGGGCCATCGCCTCAGCGGCGGCAGCGATATGCACGCCGCACAGGAGCTGGTTGACGGTCTTGAGCGCCTGTCCGTCGCCGGGCTTGTCGCCCACGACGCTGAGCGTGGAAGCCAGCAGTTCCAAGGCGGGCCGCGCCTTCTCGCGGGCTTCGGGCGTCGCGCCCACCACGATCAGGAGGTCCCCTTCGCCTGCCCGCTTCGGGCCGCCGGAAAGCGGCGCATCAACGAGTTCGACGCCGTATGCCGCCAAACGCTCGACCGTCGCCGGGATGGCTTCGGTCCCCACAGTGCTGCCAAGGATCACGACGGCGCCCGGCTTGAGCACGGGGGCCACACCGTTCTCGCCGAAGAGGACATCGTCCAGCTGCTCGCCGTTGCGTACGGCCAGGAGCAGCGCGTCCGCGCCGTCGGAAGCTTCACGGGCGGACGCGAATGTGTGGATTCCGGCCTCTGCGGCGAGCTGCAGGCGGGGTTCGGCGATGTCGAAACCGTGCACGGTCAACTGGGTTGCCAGGCGGGTGGCCATCGGCAGACCCATGGCGCCCAGGCCAAGGACGGCGACGGTGTAGTTGCTGGTCATGGTGTTCTCCAAGTGCGTATTAGAAGGTGTTGCTGAGCTTGCGCGTGACCTGCGCCAGGGATTCGTCGTCGCCCACGTTCCCGGCGAAGACAATGTACGGGATGCCTTTCGCGGGCCCGTCCACCGGCTCCCAGAGGGACACGATGCCCGGCAGCATCGGGCCGCGGACAATGGCATGGCGGATTTCCAGGCCGTGCGCCGCGACGTCCGAGGACGTGATGCCGCCCTTGGCGATCACGAACCGCGGCGGGAAGGTCTTGAGCGTGCGGTTCACTACGGCGACGACGGCGGCAGAGACCGTGCGGGCGATCTTCAGGCTCGCGGCGGCGTCGTCGGTCTTGATGAGCAGGCGGCTGGTGTGGACGATCACGTCACCTTCGTGGAGGGCGTCGACGACGGCGGCCACGACGGTACCGATGTAGGCGTCGGCTTCGCTTTCGTCCGCGAGGAGCTTCTCGACGTCGATCTCCACGATCCGTGCCGCGCGGTGCTCGGAGGTGAGGACGTTGAGCTGGCGGGTGGTGAGCCCGACGTGCGAGCCAACCACGATCAGTCCGCCGGCTGTGGAGGGAGTGTTGTCCCCATAGGCTTCTTCCGAGGTCAGCGCGGGGCGGATTTCCTGGCCGATGCGGCCACGGACGAACGGCGGACCTACGCGGTAGAGCAGCTTCTTGCCGCGGCGTTCGGCTTCTTCCAGGCCCAGGGCCAGGGCACGGAAGTCGTTCTCGGTGACGATGTCGGCCACAATCGGTGCAGAGTCCTTGGCGGGTTCGATCGCGTCCGCGATGGCCTTCGCGGAAAGCCAGGGGTCCCCGTCGGAACCGTCAACAGCGGCACCCGCGCGGATGATATTCAAGTCAAGGACGATGACGTCTTCAGCGCGGAACCGGCCGTCCGACTTTTCCTCCACATACTTGGCCAGCTCGGAATTCTCGTAGCCGAAGCTCGCGTCCTTCGCGAACTCGGTCGCGGCCACAGGGATGAGGGAACCGCCGTCGGCCCGCATGTAGTGCACGCCCCCGATGGTGACGCGCCCGGCGTCGGGAAAGGCGAAAACCATCACCACTCCGTCGGTTGCCTCGCCGCCCACTTCCGCGATTGTGGAGGAAATGACGTCCGTTTCGAGCGGGTAGTGGCCGCGGAGGGTGGAGTCGGAACGGCTGACGAATCCCAGGCGCAGTTCCGGTCCGGCCGCGGCGAGGGCGTTGCGCACGATTTCCTCGTTGCGGGCCGCGGCCTCGGCCGGGTCGAGGCTGCGCGTGTTCGTCAGGACGTAAACCGCGGGCTGGGACATGGTCTCGACGATGTGCGTGAACGCCCAGGCGAAGTCCTCAACCTCCCAGCGCGTCAGGACAGGCAGGTCGGCGACGGACTGCGTGCCGGTCGGGTCGTCGTCGAGCACTACCAGGACGCGGCGCGTGGCTGCGGAAGACGCGGCCACGGCGTCTGCAACCAGCTGAGCGGGGATCTGGACTTCAGCCGGAAAGGCGGCCAGAGCATCGGCTTCAAGGGTCACTGTGCACTCCATCGTGGGGAATCTTTACTTCAAGCGAAATGTAAGATGTCAGACATCTATCATTTGAAGTCTGGCACAACGGCTTTCAGCGTGCAAGTGTCAACCGTCACTATGCTTGGCGCATGCTTCAAGAGCCTCCCGGAATCGCGGAACTGCACGTGGACCGCCGGCGCCCGGCACCTTCGGCGAGTACGACGGCGGCCCTCACCCGCCAGACGCCCGTCATCCTGGTGCATGGCTGGGCCTCCCCGGTCGCCTACTGGGAGCCACTCGCCGCCGAACTCCTCGACGCGGGCTTTGAGGTGTGGATCCCCGAATTGCCCGGCTACCACCCAGGCGAGGCACTGCCCGAAGGATTCGCGTGGACCCTGGAATCGGCAGCCGCGTCAATAGCGGCGATTGCGGCCGAATACCCTTCGCCCGTCCATATCGCAGGCCACTCGCTCGGCGGCAGCGTGGCACTGACATTGGCCGCCAACCACCCGGGCCTGGTAGCCAGCGTGACCCTGATCGGCATGGTCCCCGCACCGCCAAACCAAGGTTTCAAGTCGATGCTCGAGGCCCAGTTGGAACAAGGCTTCATTGACGACGCCACGCGTGCCAAATGCATGAAAGCCTGGTTCGGGCCGTTGGCTCCGGACGAGGAAAGACTGCTTGGCCAAGGCTTCGACCTGCCATTCGACGTCCTCGGTCCAAGCGGCCTCGCGGCGATGGCCGGAGTGGCAGCGGATGTCCCCGATAAGGTGACGGCGCCAATTCTGGTGATTGCCGGCGTCGGAGACCGGGTGCGATCACTCGACCAGGCGGAAGCCTTCGTGGCAGCCAGCCCGAGGCGGCAACTCGTGGCAATCCCGGAGGCCGGCCACAGCGTTCACTGGGAGCAGCCGCACGCTTGCGCGGAAGCGCTCGGCGCGTTTTGGCGGGAAACCGGGCCGTCTCCGGCGTAAGATGTCAGACATCTAAGATCGGAGCACCATGGCACGCAAGTCGCTGGTCGGCCTCGTGGCCGACGAGCTGCTGGACCGCATCGTCGCCGGGGAATTTCCGCCGGGCACCGTGGTTCCCGGCGAACTCGAGTTGAGCGCGAAGCACGAAGTCAGCCGCATGACCGTGCGCGAAGCAATGAAAACCCTCGAAGCCCAGCGAATCCTCAGTGTGGAACGCGGCCGTGGAACGTTCGTCAATCCGCTGAGCCGCTGGGCGTCCCTTGAGGCGGTGTTGCGCGCGGCTTCGGAGGGAAAGAACGACGGCGCCGTGGCCGTGCAACTCATCGAACTGCGCCGCATGCTCGAAACAGGCGCCTGCGAACTCGCCGCATCCCGGGTTTCGCCCGAAGATATCGAACAGCTTCGAGTCCACGTCTCGGCGATGCAGGACGCCCACGACTCCAACGACGTAACCGCCTTCGTCGAAGCCGACCTCGCGTTTCACGACGTCATCCTCCATGCCTCGGGGAATGTCTTCGTGGCCGTCTTGTTCGAACCCCTGCACCGCGTCCTGGAAACCCGTCGCACGCAGACTTCGCAGATTCCGGACATCCAGAAACACGCCATCGCCCACCACCGGGACATCCTGGAAGCCCTCGAAGCCCGCGACACCCGCCGCGCCCGCCTGGCCATGGACGCCCACATGCAACAAACCCTGGACGACCTCAGAAGCTACGTCCTGGACGCTTAGCCAATCTCCGCCATCGTCGAACCACCGCGCGCCCCTAGTCCGCCGCCGTCGTCTGGGCTAGTCTGCTTTCACGGCCTGCCGGGCCCGCAGTTCAGGCGTCGGAGAGTTCAGGTCAAGCAGCAGTTCAGGCATGAAGGACGATCATGAGGAGCAAGAATGGCTGACCACACATATAGCGTTTCCGAAATCGTCGGAACCTCGTCCGAGGGCATCGACGCCGCGATCAAGAACGGCGTTTCGGCCGCCCACCAGACCCTCCGCAACCTGGACTGGTTCGAAGTCAAGGAAATCCGCGGCCATCTCAACGAAGGCGAAATCGCCGACTGGCAAGTCACCATGAAAATCGGCTTCCGCTTGGAACGCTAGAGACTTAAACGACGATGGCCGCCAGCCCTCCTGTGGAAGGACTGGCGGCCATCAGTTGCGAGGCTGGACTCACCCGCGGGTCCAGACTTGGACGGGGTCACCGCCACAGAGGAGTCGCCGGCCACGGCCGACGAAATCGATCCACAGGAATTCGTGGTCGCTGGAGACTTCGTCCACCAACCCGGCGTCGAATCCCCACGAGTCTTCGTGGATCCAAACTGATTCGCCGGGGCTGAGTTCGCGCCATTTCGACGGCGGCAACTGCCGTGAGGCTTCTGCGGGTCGCCGTTGCGGCGTCATAGAGCGGCTCGGACCCCAGGGGCCCAAGATCTCCGAACTCATCGCGATCCGGCGACCAGGAATTGGCGGCGCCAGACAGTTGCCGCGCCGTTGTGGGTGGGGAATACGTGGCCTTCGAAGAACGTGTGCACAATGTGCGGTTCACCTTCGGGGCTCCATTGGCCTGAGGCGGGGCAGTGCGAGCCGGTGGAGCCCGTGGACGCGGCGGATGCGCGTTCCCTCAGCAGTGCGATGCGTTTCATCGTTGAATTCCATCCTTGGTCATGCGAAAAGGTCTGGACTCAGCGTAATCGGAAATCAAAAGCCAAAAAATGGATAGTTGGCCAGGATGACCGCAATCCATTATGCAGGCGTACAGTGATTTTTTGGGTCTTGCGGTGATTGCAAACACAAAAGCCGGCATCCATGGCGGATGCCGGCTTTTGTGGTGGCGCGAGGACGCCGGGTCCAAGCCTCAGCCAAACAGAGCCCGGGTGTGGTCATTGAGGAACATTCCCCGCGGATCGAACTCGCGGCGTACTTGGATGAATGTATCCAACTCCGGGTACAGGCGCTCCAAACGGCTCCTGGTCATGAAGTGGATCTTCCCCCAGTGCGCACGCGGCTCGAATTCCTGGAGTACGGCGTCGGCGTCCCGGAAGAACTGCCAGTAGTCGGTCCCCGGCTTCGTGGTCAAGGTAACCACCGTGGTGTCGCGGCCTTGGAACTGGGACATGTAACCGTCGTCGGCCTTCACCCAGCGGACCTCCACAGGGTATTTCTGATCGGGGTGCTTGGTCCGGATCAGGTCCTGAATGGCTTCGACGGCGGCAAGCCCGTCTTCGGTGCGGACGAAGTACTCGAGTTCGTGGAACTGCGTGGTGAACCCGCCCGGGTAGATGCGGTATGAGCGGTCCAGCCGGGAGCCCTCCGTGGTGGAAATCTGCCGTTCATCCTGGATGGTGGCCACGTTGTATCGCTTGGTGTAGCTGCGGTTCGCCATCCTGTGGTCCGGAGAGCCCGGAAGGTCCAGCAGTTCGCAGGAATCGTCTTCCGGGCACCAGAGGAACGAGTAGTGCCGGTTCTGGTCGATGTCGGACTGCCACGTCTGCGTGGTTTCCTCCCACGTTGGATAGGTGATTTGCTCCTGCAAGTAGTAGCGGTCCTCAACGGCCAATTCGACTTCGAGGAAGATTCCGAGGGTTCCCAAGGCTACCTGGGCTGCCCTGAGTTCACGGAGTTGTCCTTCGCCTATTTCGACGATTTCACCGTAGCCGTTGATCAACTTCACCCAGCGAAGGTTCGACGAGAAACTGCCCAGGTGCTTCCCGGAACCGTGGGTGCTCGTTGAGAGGGCGCCCGCGATCTGCTGCTTGTCGATGTCGCCTTGGTTGCCCAAGGCCAGGCCCTGCTCCCACAGGGGATCGCCGAACGCATTGATGGTGGTGCCCGCCAAGGCACGGGCCCGACGTCGGACGCGGTCAGTTCCGGTGATGGCCGAAAGGGCGGACATGTCCATCAGGACCCCACCCGTCTGGACCAGCGGCGAGGACGAGTGTCCCGAGCCGACCGCCCGCACGGGCAAACCCTCGCGGATGGCGAAACGGACGGCGTCGAGCGCTTCTTGTTCGGTCCGCGGCCGGACCGTGAAGGCGGGCGTCGCGCTTTGGTTGCCGCCCCAGTTGGTCCAGGTAACGTCGGTTCCGAAAGGGATCGAAGGAGTGGCCGCACGCTCCGGGGACCCGAGGCGGTGGAGGTTGCTGGTGGTCATTGCTGGACTCCGATGCTTGTGGATGCTCATGCGCCGTGGTTGATCATCACGTGCTTGGTCCGGGAGTAATCGTCGAGGGCATAGATGGAGAGGTCGCGACCGTAACCGGATCCCTTGAAGCCGCCCCACGGCACCTCACAGGCCAGCACCAGATGTGAATTGACCCAGACCGTGCCGAAATCGAGCTGTTTGGGAATCCTGAGCGAGAGGCTCGAATCCCGCGTCCATACCGACGCGGACAGTCCGTAGGGGCTCTCGTTTGCACGGGTCACGGCTTCTTCGGTGGAGCTGAAGGTCTCCACGGTGACCACGGGACCAAAGATTTCGTGTGTTGCGATGGGTGCGCCCGCTGGAACGTCGGTGATGACGGTGGGTTCGATGAAGAAGCCCGGGCCCTCAAGGGCGGACCCTCCGATGGCCACGTTCAGTCCGGCGTCCTTGGCTTCCAAGAGCGATTCCTTGACGCGCTCGAAGTGCGGGCGCGAAATCATGGGCCCGATCTCCACATCGCCGCCTGCCTCCGGCGAACCAACCACCAAAGTGCTGACTTCATCCACCAGGTATCCGGTGAACTCCTCGGCAACCGACTCGTGTACCAGGACCCGGCAGGCGGCTCCGCAGTCCTGCCCGGCATTCCAGAACCCGGCGTTCCGCACACCGGCGGCGGCAGCGCGAAGGTCGGCATCCGGAAAGACAACCACGGGCGCCTTACCGCCAAGCTCCAGGTGCACGCGCTTGACCGACCTGGCAGCCGTAGCCGCGACAGCTTGTCCGCTGGCGACGCTCCCGGTCAGGGCGAGCAACGCGACAGCCGGGTGTTCGGACAGCCGCTGGCCGACCGTTCGCCCCTGTCCTGTCACGACGTTGAGGATGCCGTCCGGAATGCGCCCGGCGAGGAGTTCTGCGAGTTTGAGCGTGCTGAGCGGCGTCTGCTCGGAGGGCTTGAGGACGATGCTGTTTCCGGCAGCCAGGATGGGCGCGATCTTCCACGCGGCCATGAGCAGCGGGTAGTTCCATGGGGTGATGACGCCCACCACGCCCACGGGTTCCCGGAGGATCACCGAAGTATGACCGGTTGCGTAATCCCCACCTGCCATGGAGGTCAGCGCGCGGGAAGCGCCGGCCATGAACCGGAAGGTATCGATGGTGCTGGTGACGTCGTCTTCGGCGACGGCTCCCGGCTTACCGGTATTGGCCGACTCGATGACCTCGAAGGCCTCCCGGTTGGCCTCGATGATGTCCGCGATGAGGGACAGCACCTCGGACCGCTCCTTCGGCGTCGTGGCGCCCCAGGTCTTCTGGGCTGCGACGGCGGCTTCAATGGCAACGTCCGCGTCTTCGGCTGTTCCGGCGGGCACCGTCGCGATGACCTGCCCGGTGGCGGGATCTACGACGTCGATGAACTCGCCTGAGGAACCCGGAACGAACGAACCGCCAATGAAGTGGCCGGCGGGTGGCAACACTGCGGCAAGGCGCTCATTCCCCGGGCTGTTGTCCGCGGCGGCCCGCCGGACGGTGAATTGTACGGTGTTGGAAACTGTCATGACTTTCGCTTTCAGACGAGGTCGGTCGCGAGGACCGGGGCGTGGACGGGGGCGGGCTCGGACTTCTTCCTGAAGATCCGTGCCGCGAAGTAGTAGAGCGGGGCAACCACCAAGAGGCCGACAAGCCAGGAGATGTCCACCCCACCCATCGCGGCTGCGACGGGTCCGGTGAAGATCGCGGTTGCCGAGAACGGAACCTGGATCAGTGCGCCTGCTATGTATGCGCCGATGGCGACCCAATTGAACCGTCCGTACACCCCGCCGTCGCGCTTGAAGAAGTCCTCAACCCGGTAGTCGCCGTGGCGGAGAAGGTAATAGTCCACCAGGTTGATGGCTGTCCACGGGACCAGGACGTACATGAGGAAGGAGAGGAAGTTCGTGTAGAAAAGGATGAAATTGTCGCGGGCGAACAATGCGATCAGGAGGGCGAGCAGGAAGATGATGATGGCCCCGATGGTTCGGGTCTTTGCACGCGGCAACCAGCTCGGCTTGAATGTCTGCCCAATGGTGAGGGTGCACAGGACACCGCAATAAAGGTTCATGGCGTTGGACGCGGCCACGCCGAGGCAGAAGATTCCAATGACGGCGATAGTCCACGGCTGGAGCATCGCTCCAATGCTGCCCACAATATCGACGCTGGCTGCGTCGTGGCCGAACGCGACCGCAAGTGTCCCCACCAACGCGCCCAGGATCATGGGGAACAGCGTTCCCAGGACGCAGCCCGAGTATGAAGCCCAGAAAGCCGGAGCCGAGCCAGTTCCTTGGGGCATGTAGCGGGAGTAGTCCGAGACGTACGGCGCATATGCGAGTTGCCATAGGGCGGAGACCGAGATTGTGCCCATGAAGCCGGCCCAGTTGAAGTTTCCTTGGTCCAGGAAAGTCGACGGCAATCCGTGGACAAGCAGGATCCATACAAAAGCGAGCAGGAGGGCCACGCCAGCCACTACGCTCAAGAAGCGGGCGTAGGCGTGAATGAGCCGGTAGCCGAAAATCGTGGCAACCACGCTTACGACGCCGATGATAATGATGCCGCCGTCCACGCTGACCACCGGACTCACCGCGGCCATGGCCTCGCCGCCGAAGACGAGGTTCGCTGCGAAGAATCCGACGTACATGATGACCACGATCGCGACGATCAGGAGCGCTCCGAACGAGCCGAACTGGCCGCGCGTCTGGATCATCTGTGCCACGCCCAATTGCGGGCCCTGGGCCGAATGGAGCGCCATGAAAATGCCGCCCACGATGTTTCCGATGATGATTCCGACAATTGCCGGGACGAAGTTGAGGCCAAACACCGTGGTGGCGAGTCCGCCCGTCACGATGGTCATGATCATGATGTTGGAACCGAACCAGATGGTGAAGAGGTCCCGGGCTTTTCCGTGGCGTTCGTCCGCCGGGATGGGCTGGATGGTCTTGTCCTCCAGCCGTGGCACTTCGGCGGCGGCAGCGGGGTTGCTTCGTGGGTTCATGACGCGGTCCAAGAAGCTGCTTGCAATTCGCGGTCAGCGTTGGCAGGGGCCTTGCCGCGGTTCACCATGAGGGCGAGCAGGTCGAAGACGAGGGTGGCCGCAGCCACTGTGGTGATGTCGGCGTGGTCGTAGGCGGGTGCGACTTCGACGACGTCGGCGCCCACGATGTTGATGCCGTCCAGCCCGCGGAGCAGCGCGAGGAGTTCGCGGGAGTGGAGCCCTCCCATCTCAGGGGTCCCGGTGCCGGGAGCGTAGGACGGGTCCAGGACGTCGATGTCGATGGAGACGTAGACCGGGGTGTCGCCGAGACGCTCCTTGACCTTCTCGATTGCTGCCGGAACGCCGATGACGTCCAGGTCGGAGCAACGGATGATCTGGAATCCGAATTCATGGTCGCGGAGGAAGTCGTTACGGTCATAGACCGGCCCACGGATTCCGACGTGCATGGATTTGTCTTCCACCAACAGGCCTTCCTCGAAGGCCCGCCGGAAGATGGTCCCGTGGGTGATGGGCTGGTCGAAGTAGGTGTCCCAGGTGTCGAGGTGTGCGTCGAAGTGCAACAGTGCCACCGGCCCGTGGACCGTGTTCAGTGCCCGCAGCATTGGAAGGGCGATGGTGTGGTCACCGCCGATGGAGATGAGCTTCTTGTCCTCGCTGATCAGCGGGAGCGCCTGCTCCTCGATTTCGCGGACTGCCCGGGTGATGTCATATGGCGTGCAGGCGATGTCTCCGGCGTCCACAACCTGGACTTCATAAACGGGCTCAACGTCCAATTCGGGATGGTACCCCGGACGCAGGAGCCGCGAAGCCTCGCGAACCGCGGCCGGACCAAAGCGGGCGCCCGGGCGGAAGGAAGTTCCGCCGTCGAACGGTACGCCGACGATCGCAATATCGTAGTCCGGGACCCGATCGATTTGGGGCAATCTGGCGAACGTGCCCAGACCCGCGTAGCGCGGTACTTTGGTCGCGTCGACGGGGCCGATTGGCTGGTGCGTTGTCATGCCGGAATCCTTCGTTTGCTTCGCTGCCAGGCGTCTTCGTCGGCGGCGTTTCGGTGGTGGGGTGGTGTTGGAGGTTGAGTGCTCGCCCTTGAGCGGGAAGTAAGTAATCCAATTCTTGGTGACGCTGATCACTTCGTATAGCGGTAGATTGACTACAAATGGCCGAGGCGCTTATACAAATGTCTAAACGCTGCGAGGCAGGCCGGAAAACCAAGGCTGGGAGCGCAATTCCATGACCATCACCGTGGCCGAGCTCATCGCCGAGCCCCAACTGGGCCTCACGCTGATGGCCGGATCAGCAGGCAGCGGCAACCGGATCACCTGGGCGCATACATCCGATTTGCCCAGGCTTTGGGAATGGGTCACGGGTGGCGAGCTGATGATGACCAACGGCCTGTCCATCCCGGCGGACGCGCCGGGCCAAGTGGAGCTCGCCCAAGCGCTGGTGGATGCCGGGGCCAGCGCGTTGGCTATCGGCGAAAAGATGCACGCCCCGCCGTTGCAGCCCGAATTCCTCGAAGCTTGCGAGCGGCTCCCCCTACCGCTGATCAACGTGCCGTACCCGCTTCCATTCATTGCGATCGCGCGAACGGTGGCCGAATCCTCACTGCTGGAAGAATCGCGACGCCTGCGCCAAACGGCCCGGATCTACGACCTGCTCCGGACCACAGGATCTTCCGAGGACCAACTGCAGGGCCTCATCCACGGGCTTTCGGCCGAACTCGACGCGGACCTGTTCGTGGTGGACCGGCGGTGCCTGCACCCGTGGCATCCGGACGGCCAGCCGTTGCCGGTGTTCCTCCGGGCGGAATTGACCCCGCTGACCGGACGGCTCTCCCTGGCTGGAAAGAAGTTCCAGTGGCATCGGCTGCGCGAGCGGCACGTGCTGATGATGGATATTCCGACCCACCCCAACGCCCTGCTGCTTGTGCTGCCAAAGAGCGATCCGCACCCTGACGCCGTCGTACTCCTGCACGCGGCGACCGTGCTGGGACTTGAGCTTTCACGAAAAGTCATGTCCCTTGAAAGCCGGCACCGGCTGGCGAGCGAATTCCTCTTGCAAGCCGTGGACGGTCGCCTGGGGACCGCGGAACTGGAGAGCCGCCTTGCGGCTTTCGGTGTTGCGCCGCAGGCATTCGTGGTTGCTTCCATAGCAGCCGACGACGGCGAGCGGCTGGCGAACGTCCACACGGAACTGTGGCGCCACGGATTTCCGGCCGCTTGCCTCCAGCGCTTCAACACCCTTCACGTGGCCGTGGCGGCGAACGTGACCGACGACGCCTTGGTCCACTGCGCAGGGCCGGAGACACGAATCGGCGTCAGCTCGCCAACATCCGCGGGCGGCATCCAGCGCGCCTTGCAGGAATCCCTCTGGGCGCTCGGCTCGGCCAAGGGCAATGCCATGAGGCTGGCCCGCTATGCCGAGGGACCTTCCTGGCTGGGGCTGACGAGCTTCGAGGAAGGGACGGCGTTGGTCGAGCGGCTGCTGGGTCCGATCTTCGCGTACGAACAGAGCCAGGAAGGCGACTTGATCGTGACGCTGAGGACCTATCTGGACACCCAAAGATCATGGCAAAAAACAGCTGCGGCACTTTTCGCGCATCGGCAAACCGTCATTTACCGGATCCGCAAAATCAGCGAATTGACGGGGTTGGATATGACCGAAACGTCAACATTGGCCCAGCTCTGGTTCGCCCTGCAGATCCACGAGGCCATGCATGCCCAGCCCTGACCCCTCGAGTTTGTGTACAGCTCGCACCCCTTAAAACAGCTTTTAAGGGGTGCGAGCTGTACACAAACTCCACGAAAGTGCATAGGCTCGAAGAGCAATCCACCCCTGGCGACGAAAGGACCTAACATGTCCAGCTCCCGGAATTCCTCCGTGCCAAGCCTCGTCCTGAACAACTCGGTCACCATCCCGCAGCTCGGTTTCGGAGTATTCCAGGTCCCGCCCGCCGAAACCCAGAAGGCTGTGGAAGCCGCGCTGGAAGCCGGCTACCGGCACATCGACACGGCCGCCGCGTATAGGAACGAATCAGGCGTTGGCGCGGCGATCAAAGCCTCGGGCATCGCGCGCGAAGAACTCTTCATCACCACCAAATTGCGCAACGGCGAACAGGGCCAGGCCGCCGCCGCGTTCGACAACAGCCGCCGCGAACTCGGCCTCGATGTCATCGACCTCTACCTGATCCACTGGCCGGTTCCCTCGCAAGGCCTCTTCGTGGACGCGTGGAAAGCCCTCGAAAAGATCCATTCCGACGGCGGCGCGCGAGCAATCGGCGTCTCCAACTTCCTGACGGACCACCTCCGCACCCTCCTGGACTCGGCCGACGTCGTTCCGGCGGTCAACCAGATCGAACTGCACCCCACCTTCCAACAGACTGAGGTTGCCGCCAAGAGCCGCTCGCACGGGATTGCCGTCGAGGCCTACAGTCCGCTCGGACAGGGGTCGGACCTGAATAAACCGGCCGTCACCGAGGTGGCCGAGAAGCGTGGCGTGACTCCCGGGCAGGTCGTCCTGGCGTGGCACCTCGCCAGCGGAAACATCGTGATTCCCAAGTCGGTCCACCCGGAGCGGATCCGGCAGAACCTCGAGGCGGCATCGTTGCAGCTCACCCCAGGCGAACTGGCAGCGATCAGCGCGCTCGACGGCGTTGCGCGCATCGGCGCTGATCCCGCCGTCGCATCCTTTAGCCAAATGTAGAAACCGCCAACAGGAAGCGAAGGAACCAGGCAATGCAATACACCCAGCTAGGCCGTTCGGGCCTGAAAGTATCCCGTTTGTGCCTCGGAACCATGAATTTCGGCCCGCAAACCGAAGAGTCCGCTGCGCACTCCATCATGGATTCGGCCGTCGATTCCGGAATCAACTTCGTGGACACCGCCAATGTCTACGGCGGAGCGAAACACCGCGGCTGGACCGAGGAAATCATCGGGCGCTGGTTTGCCAAAGGCGGCGAGCGCCGGGAACAAGTTGTCCTCGCCACGAAGCTCTACGGGACCATGACCGAGAGGCCCAACGAATCCAAGCTGTCCGCACTCAACATCCGGCGGGCGCTCGACGCCAGTTTGAAGCGCCTGCAGACCGACTACATCGATGTCTACCAGTTCCACCACGTCGACCGGAACACTCCGTGGGATGAGATCTGGCAGGCGATCGAAGTCGCGGTCCAGCAGGGCAAGATCCTGTATTCCGGCAGCAGCAACTTCGCCGGTTGGCACATCGCGCAGGCCCAAGAGGCAGCGGCCCGGCGTAACTACAACGGGCTCGTGAGCGAGCAGTCCATCTACAACCTGCTCACGCGGAACCTCGAGCTGGAAGTGATTCCGGCGGCGCAGCAATACGGCCTCGGGTTGATCCCGTGGTCGCCGCTTCACGGCGGTTTGCTGGGTGGCGTCTTGAAGAAAGAGCGCGACGGCGTCCGGCGCCTTGAGGGGCGCGCTGCCGAAACGCTCAAGAAGCACGAGGAGCAAATCCGCGCCTACGAGGACCTGGCCGACGACCTCGGGCATGAACCCGGGGACGTGGCGTTGGCGTGGTTGTTGCACCAACCGGCCGTGACCGCACCGATCGTGGGGCCGCGCACCCAAGAACAATTGGATGCCGCCATCAGGGCCTTGGACGTGGCACTCGATGCCGACGCCCTCAAGCGGATCGACGCCATCTTCCCGGGACACCGCACAGCCCCCGAGGACTACGCCTGGTAACAACCGGCTGGCCGCCCTGTGCAAACAGCTGCTGATAGGAAAGACTTCCGGTATGGATCCTGCACCCTTGATCAAGCTCAACGACGGCCACGCCATCCCGCAGATCGGCCTCGGAACCTGGCCCCTCGACGACGCCGAGGTCGCGACGGCGGTGGCGTCCGCCGTCGAACTCGGTTACCGCCACGTCGATACGGCAGTGCGCTACGGTAACGAAGCCGGCGTCGGGCAGGGGGTCCGGGACAGCGGCATCGCCCGCGAAGACATGTTCATCACCACCAAGCTGGACGGTCCCTTCCAAGGCCGGGAACGCGCCGTCGGGGGCTTGGAAGGCTCGCTGGAAAGACTTGGCCTCGATTACGTCGACCTCCTGCTGATCCACTGGCCGCTGCCCCAACGCGACGAATACGTTTCAACGTGGAAGACGTTCGAGCGCCTCCAGGCCGCGGGGAAGGTACGCTCGATCGGCGTGTCCAACTTCAAGCCCTCGCACCTCGAGCGGCTGATGGAAGAGACCTCGATCGTGCCGGCCCTCAACCAGATCCAGGTCTCGCCGTCGATTACCCGTATTGACTCGCGCGCGTTCCATGAGAGCCACGGCATCGCCACTGAGTCGTACAGTCCGTTGGGCGCCGGAAGGGACCTGCTCAACGCCCCGGTTTTGGGGCGAATTGCCAAGAAGCATGGGAAGACGGCCGGGCAGGTGGTCCTTCGCTGGCATGTCCAGCAGGGCCTTGTGGCGATCCCGAAGTCCGCCAATCCCCAGCGGATGAAGGAGAACCTGGACGTCTTCAATTTCCAGCTCGATAACGAAGACTTCTCCGCAATTGCCACTTTGGACGCGGGAGCCGACGCGGGAGTCGACTCCGACGTGGACGGCCACTAACCCGGTCCGCGTCACTTGCGGCAGCGGTCGCCGCGAAATTCACACAACAACTCTAGGGATGGCATGGCGGCGAACACTGGCGAGGCACTCATCTGGGTAGGCACCTATACGGCGGACAGCGACGGTCGGGGGGAAGGTATCGGGGCCATCGGGGCCGCTACGGACGGAACCCTCACGTGGCTGGGCACCGCTGCCGAAGCACCATCGCCGTCGTTCGTTGCCGTCCACCCGAGCCTTCCCGTGGTGTACGCGGTGGGCGAGGCCGCCCAGACTGTCCGCGCGTACCGGCGGAACGGCGAATTCAGCCTGGAGCCCTTGGGCGGCGCTTGGTCCGCCGGCGCGGCCGTGTGCCACGTCGCCGTCGATCCGGACGGCCGGTTCATTGTGGTGGCCTGTTGGGGGGACGGGAACGTCATCCTGTACGGACTGGACGACGACGGCGGCATCACCTCGCGCTTCGCGGCCGCGCCGGCGAAGGATCCCCACGCTGGAAAAGAGGGAGCGGTGGACATCGCTACCGGCGGCGCACGAGTGAGCCGGGCCCATGCGAGCCTCATGCTCGACGACGGCAGGATCATGACCACCGACCTCGGCTTCGACCTCGTGCGGGTCTGGAACTACTTCCCGGATTCCGGGCTGCTCCTGGACCACGAGGTAGCCCTTCCGCTCGGGAGCGGGCCGCGGCATTTGGTCCAGCATCCTTCCAGTGCGGTGTTCATCGTGACGGAGTACTCCATTGAGGTCGCCGTGCTCCTGCCCGGTGCTGACGGCCGCTTTGGGCTCTCGGGCCGAGGCCCTGCAAGCGAAGGCGGCGCTGTGGACGGCGATGCCGCGGCCGAGATTGTGTTGTCGCAGGACTCCCGCTTCGTCTATACCGGGATCCGCGGCTCCAACCGGATCTGCGTCCTGGCGGTGGAAGGCAGCGGAACCCGGCTCCGTCCCGTGGCGGACGTTCCCAGCGGGGGAAACTGGCCGAGGCACCACATGGTCGGAGGCGGTTGGCTGCATGTAGCGCACGAGCGTTCCCATCAGGTCACCACGTTCGCCTTGGATCCGACCACAGGCATTCCCGGCGACGTTCAAGGCCAGTTGAGCGTCGGCTCACCTACTGCGCTGGTTCCGGCTGGCTGACCGGGACGAGCCAAAACGCCTACTTCCGGACTGCCGCGTCAACGGCCGCAAGCAGAGCGTTGAACCGCTGGTTGGCATGGAGGTCGTCGATGAGCACTGCGCGGCCGTTCTCGTCCGCCAGCGGTACTTGCCAGTTAGGGTAGACCTCCGAGGTTGTCCCCGGCTGGTTTTGCACCCGCCGTTCCCCTACCGCGTCCACCAGCGCCACACCCAGCAGGACCGACGGTGCCTGCGCCAGAAGCCGGTGCAGGGCCTCGATGACCTGCGCCTCGCCGGCGTCCGGAGTGAGCAAGCCGCGTTCGCGCAGCATGGCCATCATTTTCTCCAAGGACGCCTCATGCTCGGCCCGCTCTTCCGCCACGCTCCGCTCAAGCAAGCCAAGCTCACCGCGAAGGTCCACATGGTCTCCTGCGAGGTAGCCGGCGGTGGGTGGAAGGTCGTGGGTATTGACGCTGGCGAGCGCCTGCGTCCGGTACCGTTCGGGCGCAAGGGGCGCGTCGCCGTCGTTCTCGAACCACAAGATCGAGGTACCCAGGATTCCGCGGGCAGCGAGGTAGTCCCGCACCCAGGGCTCGAAGACCCCCAGATCTTCACCGATGACCACGGCGCCCGCGCGGTGGGCTTCCAGCGCGAGGATCCCGATGAGCGCTTCATGGTCGTAGCGGACGTATGCGCCGTCGCTCGCGGAATTCCCGGCAGGAATCCACCACAAACGGAAAAGTCCCAGGATGTGGTCCACGCGAATGCCGCCGGCGTGGCGCAGCACAGTGGAGAGCATCGCGCGCAAAGGCAAGTAGCCGGCCTCGGCCAGGCGCACCGGATGCCACGGCGGCTGGTTCCAGTTCTGGCCGAGTTGGTTGTACATGTCCGGCGGCGCGCCCACGCTCACGCCGTGCGCGAAGCTGTCCCGGAGGTTCCAGGCGTCGGCGCTGCTGAGGTCCGCGCCGACTGCGAGATCATGCACTACACCCAGGCGCATGCCCGAACGCCGCGCTGCCGCCTGGGCTGATTCGAGTTGTTCGTCGCAAATCCACTGAAGCCAACGGTGGAATGCAATCCGGCCCGCCAAAGCCTGGCGCATCGATTCGACCCTCGCCGAACCGGCCACGACGTCCGGATCCTGCCAGATCGGGTCCTCAGGCGCATGGTCTTCGCGGATGGCGCACCACAGCGCGAAATCATCCAAGCCCGAACCGGCTTCCCGGCAGAATTCATCGAACGCGCGTTGGCGGGATGGTGAAAGACGGACGGAGTGGAGTAGCTCCAGCGCTGCCAGCTTGGCACCGAAGATCTGGTCCCGGTCCAAACGGTCCGGATTTTTGTTGAGCGCGTGGACCTGGTCCAGCAAGCGATCCACCGCAGCACGCTTCCGCGGCTTGACATATGCCAACTCGGGAATTTCTTCAATCCGAATATATATGGGGTTGAAGAAGCGCCTGGTCGAGGGGGAATACGGCGAAGCCTGGATGGGAGGCACGGGATCCGCGGCGTGCAAGGGGTTCACCAGGACGTAGTCGGCGCCGCGCGCTCCAGCCAGGGCTGCCAAGTCCGCGAGGTCGGCGAAGTCCCCGATTCCCCAGGAACGCTTTGAGCGGACGGAATACAACTGGGTCGCGAGTCCCCAACCGCGCCGTTCCTCCAATTGGGCAGCCGTTTGCAATTTTGCCGGAACCACGGCGAGCACTGTGATGGCCGAGACGCCGTCGGACTCTGCCCTAAGCGAGTGGTAGCCGAGCGGCAGGCCCGCCGGGATCTCGAACGCGGCCTGGCCGGTTCGAACGCCATCGACGTCGCGGGCGGGCGCCCAATCTTCTTGCTGGACGGCCGCGAATTCCGTACCGTCCTCCAGCGTGATGGTCAGGCTCACGGAAGATCCGTCGCGCACATGGACATGTACCGCGGTTGCGCTTCCTTCCTGGAGCACGACGGCGGGCGGCAGCATCCGCCGCCACGGAGCCAGTTCCACGTCCACCAATGCGGCTTCGATCTGCTCATTCGAGTCCGCGGCTACACCGAGCGCTGCCAGCACCTGGACCAAGGTCCTGGGAGAAACATCGTGCTGGAGGCCGTCCCAACCGTGGAAAGAGGTCCCGACGCCGTGGGCATCCGCGAGCCGCTGAAGGAGTTCCCCGTTGATTTCCGAGGCGTCTCCCGGCGCTTGGCTGCTCGGGGTATCTTGCCTGGGGGTGTCCTGCTGGATGGGAGTGTAGGTCATGTCCGCCTCGTCCTTGATGGGTTCCGTCCGAAGGTGCATACCGCCCCGCGTGCTTCCCATGCGAGGCAACTGGTTCCGATTATTGCAGGGCATCCCGACGCTTGCTCACGTATGACGCCCCCAGCCCCTATTGCTTTGAGCGCAGCCACTGCTCGAGCCGCTCGAGCGGCCACGTGGTGACGATCCGTTCGGCGGGGATGCCGTTGGCTTCGGCCCGTTCCGCGCCGTACTGCAGGAAATCGAGTTGGCCGGGAGCATGCGCATCACTGTCGATGCTGAAGAGGCAACCGCTGTCCACGGCGATCATGATCAGTTCGTCCGGCGGGTCTTGACGCTCCGGCCGGGAATTGATTTCCACGGCGACCCCGTGCTCCGCGCACGATTCGAACACCTTCTTCGCGTCGAATTCCGACGGCGGCCGGGTTCCCCGCGAGCCACGGACCAATCGCCCGGTGCAGTGCCCGAGCACGTTGGTATGCGGGTCCTCGACCGCCCGGAGCATGCGCTTTGTCATGGTGTGTTTGTCCGAGCGGAGCTTCGAGTGGACGCTGGCTACCACCACATCCAGCCTCCGGAGAAGCTCAGGGACTTGGTCCAGTTCGCCACTCTCAAGGATGTCCACCTCGATTCCGGTCAACAGCCTGAAATCTGGCGAGTCCTGGTTGAGGTCCTCGACGATGTCGATTTGCTTCGTCAAGCGCTCGGCGCTGAGTCCGTTGGCGATGGTGAGGTTGGGCGAATGGTCTGTCAGCGCGAGGTATTCGCGCCCGAGCGTGCGTGCCGCGGCAGCCATGGCCTCAATCGGCGAGCCGCCGTCGGACCAATTGCTGTGGCTGTGCAGGTCTCCCCGGATCTCCGCGGCCAGGGCGCGGCCGCCGGTTGCGAGCGGTTCGGCGCCACGCTGGCGGAGGTTCTCCAAATAGTCGGGAACTTTACCTCCGACGGCCTGGCTGATGACCTCGAAAGTACGGTTGCCGATTCCCTTGGTCCGTTTGAGGCGGCCATCCCTGACCCGTTCAGCGAGTTCCTCGGCCGACAGGTCGGCGATGACGCCCGCGGCCCGGCGGAAGGCCTGCACCTTGAAGCTGTCGGCGAGTTCGCGTTCCAGCCAGAAGGCGGTTTCGTTGAGCGCGTCTTTGGCGTCCATGGCTCCATCATGCCCCTCGAGCGTCAGGTTCGGGGCGCGGCACGGCCACGGGGCGCGGCACGACGGCGCAGCAGAACCGCGACGATCCACACCGCAAGGAACAGCCCGACCAACACGAGGCCCGCGTCGCCAAGGTCGATTTCGCCCAACCAGTTGCTGATCGGATCGCTCAGGCCGAAGGCCTCGTTGAGGAAGCCGCCGAGCGTGATGACCGAGATGAACAAGGCAGAGAACGCCGAGATGCCCGTGATGACCGCGTTGAACCCGAGTTTTCGCCTGGGGTCGTGAATGGCCGACTTGTACATGTGCATCATGACCACTCCGTTGCCCGAATCGCAGAGGGTCATGGCCGCGGTGAACGCCAACGGAAGCGCCAAGAGGGCCCAGGCGGAAACACCGGCGAGGGAGGCCGCCGTCGTAAGCACAAGCAGCCCGATGGTAGTGGCGGTGTCGAAGCCGAGGCCGAACAGGAATCCGATCACGTAGATGTTCCGCGGACGTTGGACCTTGGACAGCGGTTTGCTGAGGAGCCGTGCGATGAAGCCCCTCGTCGCGAGGTCTTCGACGGCGATCTCCCCGCCGGCCCGCGCCACCCGGTACAGCTGGACTGTCCGCAGGAAGGCCGAGCCGTTGAAGAGTCCCATGCCCAGGAGGAAGAGGCCCGAAACGGCGCTGCCGATCAACCCCATCACAAGGTGGGCAGTGGTGCCTTCATCCATGAGCTGCCCGACCAAGGCGGCACCGCCCACCACCATCACGCCGGCCAGGATCACCACCGAGCTGTGGCCGAGGCTGAAGGCAAGGCCGACGCTGACCGGATCCTTGTGCTGCGCGACGAATTTCCGCGTCGAGTTGTCGATCGCGGCGATGTGGTCCCAGTCATAGCTGTGCTTGATACCGGCCGTGTACGCAGTCAGCACAAGTCCCAGCGCGAGCGGCTCCCCGCCGCTTGCGCCGCCCGCGAGCAAGAGAACGACGGCGGCAACGTGCAGGAGGATGACCGAGCCGAACATGAACGCGAGCCGCGACTTCAGGGGTAGGTGCTCGCGCCGTCGATACATGGACGCGAACTCGGCGAGTGATGTCATCAGTACTTCCTGAGGTTCAGCGGCGCCCGGCCATGCCAGCGTTCACGCAAGAGGCCGGTGCAGGCACCGAGCAGCCGGTTCAATTCTTCCGTGGTGTTCGACAACGACCGCAAAACAAGCCCCGTGGTGCCATGAACGGTACGCGTCAGCGACAACCCCGTATAGGCGTCATATCCAGTCGTCGCGCCGTGCAGTTCGTCCGCCAGTGCCTGGTCCACCCGCGCATCCACCACGATCAGGGAGCCCATGTGGCTGAAACCCTCCATGAATCCGAGGCCGGACACGTTGCCGAGCGGCGGCCGGACCAGGACATTGTCGAGCGCGAGCAACGCCTCGTCACTGCCGCTTTCCACGCGGATCTCGTTCCGAAGCCGCAACTCCTGGTACTTGAAGTCGGCGCCGTCAGGCGACCAACCCGGCGTGATGACATCGGAAATGACAAGGCTCGACGTCGGGTGGACAGTGATGCGGGTATCCTGCCGGTAGCTCGCGTCCCGGTAGGCGATGAGCTGGTCCGGAGTCAACTCCAATTGAGCATGCTCCCCCAAGCGGACAGTCATCCTCTGCTCCGCAAACGACCCCGGAGTCTTATAAATCTTCGTGGCCGACTGCGTCGTCAAAAGCATCGAAGCCCCCGCCTCGACCTCCACGTCCACAACATAGAGATCCGCCCCCAGGTACGCCCCACCCGGATTGACCATGACATAGCAAACCTGCCCATCCCCACCAAGATAGTGCGGCCTCAACACCCTCAAGGCACCCTGATGAAACTGTTGCACGGCCACGGAACGCTGATCACGCAGGGCGACCCGCAAGCTGAGTTCGCCGCGTGGTGAGCTAACAGAAGAGGCGGCGAAGCCGGATTTGGGGGCCGCGGCGTGGTGATGCTCGCGAGGGGCCCACGGCCGCGAGGGCCCCGGCCCGAGCTTGCGAGGGTTGGGAGCGGCTGGGGACGGGCACGGCCCCAAATCCGGCGGAGCCGCCGGAGGTGACCCGTCCAGCGGAGCAACCTCAGCCGCCGTCGCCGTCGTGCTCATCCGGCGAGGTCGAGCATCAGGACATCGTGCCGAATCCATTCGATGACTTTCTCCAGCCCTTCGTCGGTCTTCAGGTTGGTGAAGCAGAAGGGTTTGTCGCCGCGGAATTCCTTGGAGTCGCGCTCCATGATGGACAGGTCTGCTCCAACGAAGGGGGCGAGGTCGGTCTTATTGATGATGAAGAGGTCCGATTTGATCATGCCTTGGCCGGCTTTGCGCGGGATCTTTTCGCCTTGGGCGACGTCGATGATGTAGATCGAGAAGTCGACGAGTTCGGGGCTGAATGTGGCGGAGAGGTTGTCGCCGCCGGATTCGACGAAGATGACCTGCAGGTCCGGGTGGCGCCGTTTGAGTTCCTCGATCGCAGCCGTGTTCATGGAGGTGTCTTCGCGGATGGCCGTGTGCGGGCAGCCGCCGGTTTCGACGCCGATGATCCGGCCCTCCGGCAGGATTCCGTTGGCTGCGAGGATCTTGGCGTCTTCGATCGTGTAGATGTCGTTGGTGATCGCGGCCATGGAGATTTCACGGCTCATGTGGCGGGTGATGCGCTCAACGAGTTGGGTTTTGCCGGCGCCGACCGGGCCGCCGATGCCGATTCTGATGGGTTCAGACATGTGTCCTCCTGTGCTTCTAGCTCATGAACATGCGCGCACGTTGCCGTTCGTGGCGCATTTGCGAAATTTCCAGTCCGGGGCTGACGGCCCCGAAGTCGTCCCAGCTGAGGTGCCGGACATGTTCGACGGCGGCAGCAACGGCGTCGTGCGCTTGTCGCAGTACCCGCTGCCCCGCGTTCTGGCCGAGCGGGATGGCGCGCACGGCGTTTTGCGTCAGTGAGGTGACCGCCGCGAAGAGGTAGGCGGCGAGCGCCTCTTCCAGAGGCACCCCCAGCGAGCGTGCGACGACGGCGAACGCGAGCGGCTGGTGTCCTTCGGCCCGGCCTGTGGTCACCAGGGCGCGGTAGGCTTCCAGTTCGCCCGACGGGAACACTTCGGTCCCGATTTCGAGCAACCGCGCACCCATCTTGGTACTGGCCTCCCGCACCTGCCGAGGCAGCAACTGAGCGCTGAGGTGCTCATCCAGCTCCCCCACATCGACGCCCTCATAAAGGAACCGAAAAGCCAACCCGTCCGAATAGGTCAACTGCTGCGAGATGAACGCCGACAACCAAACCCCAAAACTCCCCTCATCAACCACGACCCCCCGCTCGATGTACGTCTCAAACCCCAAGGAGTGCGCAAACGCGCCTGTGGGAAGAGCGGAGTCGGTCAGCTGCCGCAAGGCCAGCTGGTACGACGCGCTCATGAGGTGCCTCGCACGAGCGCAGCTGGGAAGGGGGCCGCGGCGTGACGATGCTCGCGGGGGGCCCACAGCCGCGAGGGCCCCGACCCGAGCTTGCGAGGGTTGGGAGCGGCTGGGGACGGGCACGGCCCCCTTCCCAGCGGAGCGCACCAAGCCGCGGCAGCGCCTGAAGCCGGCTCAGTGCGTGTGTTCAGCATGGCGGAAAGGCACCGGCATGACGCGCTCCTGGCGGTCGTAGGGCACGCCGACGTGCTTGAGGTAGTCCTCGACGGTGTGGTCGTATTGGCACACCATGGATTCGGTCCCGTACTCGGATTCAGCGTCGAAGAATTGGGCTTGCAGGTGCCGGTTGCCTAGCGAATGCGCCACGACCCCCATTTCGTAGATGCTGCGCGGGGCAATGACCAGGACGTCGGTCGGGAGTACCGAGACGACGATGAGGTTGCTGTCCTCGATGGCGAGGATATCGCCGTCGCGCAGGTCTCCGGATCCTACCGGGAGGCGGATGCCGAGTTCCTTTCCGTGGTCCGTGGTGACGCGTTGGATGCGTTTGACCAGTTGGGCGCTCGGCACGACGACCTTTTCCTTGTGGAGGCCGGCGTATTGTTCGGGGTCGGGCAATTCGTGGAGGTTGCCCAGGATCTTTTCGATGATCACGTTTCTATCCTTCCGCGATCTAGAAGAGGAAGTATCGCTGGGCCATGGGCAGCACGTCGGAGGGCTCGCAGGTGACGTCTTCGCCGTCGACCGTCACCCTGTACGTCTCGGGGTCGACGGCGATGTCCGGCGTTTCGCCGTTGAACTTCAGGTCCGCCTTGCGCAGGTTCCGGATACCGGAGACGGAGCGGATGACACGTTCGAGCCCGAGTTCCTGGGGGACGCCCGCGGCGATGGCAGCCTTCGAGAGGAAAGTGATGGAGGACTGCTGCAGTGCTTTGCCATGGGTGGCGAACATCGGACGCATGGTGCGTGGCTGCGGGGTGGGGATGGACCCGTTGGAGTCGCCCATCAGTGCGTAGGCGATCTGCCCGCCTTTGAGGACGAGTTCGGGTTTCACGCCGAAGAACGCCGGATTCCAGAGAACGAGGTCCGCGAACTTCCCCACCTCCACGGAGCCGATGGAATCAGCCATGCCCTGGGCGATCGCGGGGTTGATGGTGTATTTGGCGATGTAGCGCTTGATCCTGAAGTTGTCGCTTTCGTTGCCCAAGCCGTTTGCCGCACCGTGCTCCGCACCGGACGGATCCTTCAGCACGCCGCGCTGCCGCTTCATGGCGTCGGCCACCTGCCAGGTCCGGGTGACCACTTCGCCCACCCGGCCCATGGCCTGGGAATCGGAAGAGGTCATCGAGAAGACGCCCAGATCCTGGAGGACGTCCTCGGCCGCGATGGTTTCGGCGCGGATGCGGGAATCGGCGAAGGCTACGTCCTCGGGAATGTCCGGGTTGAGGTGGTGGCACACCATGAGCATGTCCAGGTGCTCTTCGATGGTGTTGCGCGTGTACGGCAGGGTGGGGTTGGTGGAGGCAGGGAGAACGTTGGGAAGTCCGGCGATCTTGATGATGTCCGGGGCGTGTCCACCGCCTGCGCCTTCGGTGTGGAAGGTGTGGATCACGCGGCCGTCGATCGCCTTGATGGTGTCCTCCACGAAACCGCACTCATTGAGGGTGTCGGTGTGGATGGCCACTTGCACGTCGTACTCGTCGGCGACCCGCAAGGACATGTCGATGGACGACGTCGTGGCGCCCCAGTCCTCGTGGACTTTCAGGCCGACGGCACCAGCGCGGATCTGCTCGGCGAGGGGCTCGACGTCGGACGCGTGGCCCTTGCCGAAGAGGCCGATGTTGATGGGGAGCCCTTCGACAGCCTGGAGCAAATTTGAAATGTGCCATTTGCCGGGGGTGATGGTGGTGGCCTTGGTGCCTTCAGCCGGCCCCGTGCCGCCGCCCACCATAGTGGTGACGCCGCTACAAAGTGCGGTGGGGACCTGGTCCGGCGAGATGTAGTGGATGTGGGTGTCCACACCCCCTGCCGTGAGGATCTTGCCTTCACCGGCGATCATTTCGGTGCTCGCGCCGATGACGATGTCCACGCCGTTCGTGATTTGCGGGTTTCCGGCCTTGCCGATCTTGAAGATATGCCCGTCCTTCAGGGCGACGTCTGCCTTGTAGATTCCGGTGTAGTCCAGGACCACGACGTTCGAAATGACGGTGTCCGGCACATCGAGTGTTTCACCCGAGGCCGCATTGGAAGCCGGCACACGGCCGTCGCGGGTTACTTGGCCGTTCTGCCCCATTCCGTCGCGGACCACTTTTCCGCCGCCGAAGACGACTTCTTCGCCGTAGACCGTGTAGTCCTTTTCGATCTCGAGGAACAGCTCGGTGTCCGCCAATCGGATGGCGTCGCCCGTCGTCGGGCCGTAAAGGTCTGAATACTGCTTGCGCGATATTTCGAAGCTCACTGTACTTTTCCTTCACTGCCATTCGCCTGTGCGGGCGTCGAATCGAGCGAACCGTTAACGGCATTTCGCAACCCGTACACTTCGCGGGTGCCCGCTAGTTCCACCAGTTGGACTGTCTTCGCGTCGCCCGGTTCGAAGCGCGCAGCCGTCCCGGCGGGGATATCTAGGCGGCGGCCCTGAGCGGCGTCGCGGTCGAATTCGAGGGCGGGGTTCGCTTCGGCGAAGTGGTAGTGCGAACCCACCTGAACGGGCCGGTCACCACGGTTGACCACTCTGACTGCCACGGCGTCGCGTCCGCTGTTGCACACGATGGGCTCTTCGCGGAGCCGGTATTCTCCCGGAATCATGCTGGCCTCCTAGCGGATTGGGTTGTGGACGGTGACGAGTTTGGTGCCGTCGGGAAAGGTGGCTTCGATCTGGACGTCGTGGATCATCTCGGGCACGCCTTCCATGACGTCTTCCCGGCGAAGCAAGGTGGTGCCGTAGCTCATGAGTTCGGCTACCGTCCTCCCGTCGCGGGCGCCCTCGATCAGTTCGTAGCTGATGATCGCGACGGCTTCGGGGAAGTTGAGTTTCAGCCCGCGGGATTGCCTGCGCCTAGCAAGGTCGGCAGCAACCACGATCATGAGCTTTTCCTGCTCACGGGGCAAAAGATGCATCGGTTCTCCTTAAAAGTTGCGTGCTGCGATAGCGGACATCAGATCACTCGAGGCTGGAAAAGCCGAGGACGTCGCGGCAGCTACTACGGTTATAACGCCAAATATCAGACACATCCAGTTCGCCCCCGCACCACTCCTCCCGAACGAATTGTGACCAGGCTAAGCCCGCCGGGTTACCGCAGGATTTCGGCATGGGAGCCGGATCAGCCCTTCTTCGCCCGATGTTTCCTGACTTGCCACACGATCACAATGGCTATCGCAATGACGGCCACAACCGCCGCGGCTCCCCGCCCCGCCGTTCGAGCCACTTGCTCGTAGGAGTTGCCTGCCACGAAGCCAAGGGTCACGAACAGCGACCCCCAAATAATCCCGCCGCTGAAGTTCCAGAACGCGAACCTTTTGTAGGGCATCTGGCTGAGCCCTGCGAGCGCCGGCATGACGGCGCGGAAGAATGCCGTGAACCGGCCCAGGAACACGGCCAAGCCGCCTTTGTCCTTGAGGAAGTCTTCGGCCTTTTGCAACTGCTCCCGTCGTTTGTCCAGGATCTTCAGCGCCATTACGCGCGGCCCGAAGTGCTTGCCGATCTCATAACCGACGGTGTCTCCGGTGATGGCGGCTGCCACGACTATCAAGAGCATGCCCCACAGGGGAAAGACCCCCCGGCTTGCGATCACCCCGCCCACCACGGCAGCGGTCTCGCCGGGGATCACGAAGCCCACGAAGATGGCGTCTTCGGCAAAGACGAGCGCGAAGACGATGCACGCGATCAGGAGGGGGCTGGTGTTCGAGAGGCCATCGAGGAGCGCTTGCATAAGGAACAGTCTGGCAGTTGCCGGAGACTTGATGGGAAAAGGAGAAGGCGCGGATTGCCCGCGCCTTCCACATGGGTGGGCCCTGTGGGGATCGAACCCACGACCCACGGATTAAAAGTCCGATGCTCTACCAACTGAGCTAAAGGCCCCTGCGGCTGTGGAAACAGCCATGAATACTGTACCTCAAGCTCAGCGCCGTTTTGGCACCAACCCACCCAAACAAGGTCAGGAACAACGGGCACCCGGGACCGCCACAACAAACCCCGTCAAGAGTGCGCGACTTGAGGCACAGGAGTAGCGTTGGGGCATGAGTGAACAATCGGTACCCCCTGTATATGGCGGAGCAAACAGGCATCACAAGCCCAAACCTTTCGCACCGATTGACTTCGAGCCGTTCGCGGGCGGAGCGGACCCCGCGCGGGTGTCGGAAGCCGCACACCTTGCGGCGCAGGCACTCGTGAAGCGTGGCCGGGACAGCGATGATCCCAAGATCACCAAGCGCCTCGTAAAACTCGCCGACGAACAAGGCTTGGACGCCATCGCCGAAATGTGGGCAGAAAGTCCCGCCCGTTCCTTGCCGGGCGCGCTCTGGCGACTTTACGCATTGCGTGCCGCCACCATGCAAAACTCCGAGCGCATCTCCGTGTACTTCAAAGCCGGACGCGACACAGCCCAGGTTTCCCACGTTGTGGCGGGAGCCGCGGAGCCGCCGGGAGCGGACGAAATGAAGCAGATGGCGGATGCCATCTTGTCGGGAGCGTTCGACGGCGATTTCGACGTCGCGTTGGAACGTTCAGCTGCGTTTTGCCGCGTCGTGGCGCTCGGGCAGGCCACGCTGGCGGACAGCGCGGAGCACGCGAACGAAGGCCACGCAAGCAAGCTGACCCGGAGTTCGCACCAACTCGTGAAGACTGCCGAGGACCTTGAGCACGCAGCGAATGCCTGGCGGCTTGGTGAGCTCGACTGAGATGAACGCCGGGTGAACGTAACCATCCCGGCGGCCAGCTGTCAATGTTGACTTCACCGGGCCGACGTATAAAACTGAAACTGGTGTCGAACCGCGAAACCCCCGGGCTTCAACTTATAGCCGCTTCGAGCGGCCTACCGCCGAGAGGCGTATCCGGTTCGGCACCATTTTCATGCCCTTCGGCGAAGACGCCGCCCAACCCCGTTCCTCCCGCCTAACCCGGAAGCCAAATGAAGCTGCGTCTCTTCCCCCAAGAACCCGCCGGGTTGCAACTGTTGTCGCAGATGGCTCGCCAGATTCTTGAGGCAACCGGGACGTTGTCGGAACTTTTCGGGGCTCCGGTCACCGAGCACGAGAGGCTCGTGGAGGAACTGCACGAGCACGAAGCGAAGTCCACGGACCTCCACTTCGCGTTGCTGACACATATGCGCACGAGCTTCGTGAACCCGCTGCCCCGCGAGGACATGTACGCACTTTCCCGCTTCCTCAACGAGGCGATGGAGAAGCTCGATGCCGCGGGCGAGCTCGTGGCGCTCTACAAATTGGACCGATTGCCGAAGCGCGCCGCGGACCAGTTGGAAATCATCAGCCGCCAGGCCGAGCTCACGGTGGACGCAATGCGCCAACTCGACGACTTGGACGAGCTCGAGGACTACTGGATCGAGGTCATGCGGCTCGCGAAGCGTGCGGAGCGCAGCCACCGGACGTGGGTGGCCGAAATGCTTCGTGATATGAAGACCACCCAGTTTTCGCGGAACCGGGATGTCGCAAACCAACTGGTCGACGTGACCAAGGACATGCGCCGCGTTGCCACCCAGGTTGGCAGCATCATCGTCAAGGAAGCATGAGGTGGCGATAGGGTTCTTCGCCTTGGTGGTGGCCTTGGCCTCAGGCTTTGCGTTCCTCAATGGCTTCCGGGATGTCTCCACCGCCGTCGCCCTCTCCGTCCGGACCCGCGCCCTTACACCTTCCGTAGCCGTCGTTTTGGCGGCCGTTTTCAATTTTGCCGGCGTCCTGCTCAGCGGCGGATTCGCGCTCATTTTCGGGCAAGCCTGGGTGGTCCTGCCGTCCGGAACGGGTGGGCTGAGCATACTTATTTCTGCGCTCGTTGGCGCGATCCTGTGGGGCGTTTATGCATGGTGGCGCGGGGTCCCGCTTTCCTCGACGCACGCATTGGTGGGCGGCTTGGTCGGCGCGGGGGCGTCAAGCGTGGTCACTGGCGGCAGCCCCGTCAACGGCGCAGATAGCGTGTTTCTGGGCCAAGTGGTGCTCCCCCTCGTGGTGTCCCCGATCATCGCTTTCGTCGGCGCGTACCTGCTCGTGTGGCCAGTGACTTGGGCCGCGCGTTACACACAGCCCGACGTCATGCACGGCCGGTACCGCCACGCCCAGTCCGTTTCGGCCGCAGCCGTGGCCTTGGGGCATGGCCTTCAGGATGGCCAGCGAACAGTGGCTGTACTGTTGCTCGGTGCGGTCGCCGCCGGGGTATCCGGCCACGGCGAAATCCCCGTCTGGATCATCCTCCTCACGGCCGGCATGCTGACCGCGGGCACGCTTTGCGGCGGCTGGCGCATTTCCTACACGCTCGGTTACAAGCTGACCAGGGTGGATCCATTGCGCGGTTTCGTGGCTCAGAGCCTGACCTCGCTCATGCTGTTCGTGGGCGCGATCGGCCTCCATCTGCCGTTGTCCACTACGCACACCGTCACCTCTGCGGTGCTCGGGGCCGGAACCAACCAGAATTTTTCGGTCACCAACCGCCCCATGGTGCTGCGTATCCTGGGCTTCTGGGTACTGACGCCGATCGTCACCGCCGCCGTGGCATTCGTCCTCCAGCTCGCGCTCTCGCCGCTGACGAAACAAGGCTGAGGCACGCAAAAGCCCGACGGCGGCAGTCGCACCAAGGTGACTGCCGCCGTCGGGCTCCCTTTGCTGGGCCCACGCCGCCAGGGTTCCCTGGCCGAGCTTGCGAGGCGAGGGGGGCGGTGGGTGGGCCCACGGCGCCAGGGTTCCCTGGCCGAGCTTGCGAGGCGAGGGGGTCGTGGGTGGGCCCACGCCGCCAGGGTTCCCTGGCCGAGCTTGCGAGGCGAGGGGGTCGTGGGTGGGCCCACGCCGCCAGGGTTCCCTGGCCGAGCTTGCGAGGCGAGGGGGGCGGTGGGGCTTATCCGAAGCGGCCGGAGACGTAGTCTTCGGTGGCCTTCTGCGACGGGTTGTTGAAAATTGTCGTGGTGTCCGCGAATTCGATGAGCTTGCCCGGCTTGCCGGTGCCGGCGATGTTGAAGAACGCCGTCTTGTCGGACACGCGGGCGGCTTGCTGCATGTTGTGGGTCACGATCACCACGGTGTATTCGTCCTTGAGCTCGTTGATGAGGTCTTCGACGGCAAGGGTGGAGATCGGGTCGAGCGCGGAGCACGGCTCGTCCATGAGGATGACCTGCGGTTCCACGGCGATCGCACGGGCGATGCAGAGGCGCTGCTGCTGGCCGCCGGAGAGGCCGGAACCGGGCTTTTCGAGGCGGTCCTTGACTTCGTTCCACAGGTTGGCGCCGCGCAGGGACTTTTCAACGAGGGCGTCAGCCGCGCCCTTGGTGATCTTCTTGTTGTTCAGCTTCACGCCGGCCAGCACGTTGTCGCGGATGGACATGGTGGGGAACGGGTTCGGCCGCTGGAAGACCATGCCAACCTGGGCGCGGACCGTCACCGGGTCCACGCCGGGTCCGTAGAGGTTGTCGCCGTCGAGCAGCACTTCACCCTCCACACGGGCGCCGGGCAGTACCTCGTGCATGCGGTTCAGGGTGCGCAGAAACGTTGACTTGCCACAACCGGACGGGCCGATGAACGCCGTCACCGATTTGGCTTCGATGTTGATGTTGACGCCTTCAACGGCCAGGAAGTTGCCGTAGTAGACGTTCAGATCTTTGACGTCGATCCGCTTAGACATGGTGTTCCTTCGGTGCTGTGGTTGGAAGTTTGCAGATGGCCTGGCGGCTCAACGGCCGGTCTTGGGGGCGAAGATCCGGGCGATCAGCCGGGCGCCGAGGTTCAGGAGCATTACCAGGATGATCAGGACGAGCGCCGCGCCCCATGCCCGCTGGCTCGACGGCCCCGGGTTGGACGGCGACGTCGGGTTGAGGATCTGGGTGTAGATGAACGTGGGCAATGAGGCCATCCAGCCGCCGAACACGTTGTTGTTGATGGTGGTGGCGAAGCCGGCGGTCACCAGGATGGGTGCGGTTTCGCCGATCACGCGGGCGATCGCCAAGGTGACACCGGACGCGATACCGGAGATCGCCGTCGGGATGACCACCTTGATGATGGTGCGCCACTTGCGGACGCCAAGCGCGTAAGCGGCTTCGCGGAGTTCGTTCGGGACGATCTTGAGCATTTCCTCGCTTGAGCGCACCACTACCGGGATCATGAGGACGGAAAGCGCGACGGCGGCAACCGCACCGGTTTTGGTGCCGGGACCTACCAGGGCGAAGAAGAATGCCGCCGAGAAGAGGCCTGCGACGATCGAGGGGATGCCGGTCATGACGTCCACGAAGAAGGTGATGGCGCGGGCAAGGGCCCGGTCGTTGCCGTATTCAACCAGGTAGATAGCCGTCAGCAAACCCACAGGCACGGAGATGACGCTGGCCAGGAGAGTGATTTGGACGGTGCCAATGAGCGCGTGGTAGATACCGCCGAGCACCTTGGTGCCGTCGTCGACGCTCTTGTTGTCGAAGGAACCGGTAACGCCGTTCATGGAGGTCGTCAGGAAGCCCGGGGTAATGATGCCCGGAAGTCCGTTGACAAGCACGGTCCAGATCACCGAAACGAGCGGAAGCAGGGCGATCAGGAACGAACCGACCACCAGGCAGGTTGCGAGCTTGTCCTTGGCCTTGCGCCCACCTTCAACGGCGCCGCTCCACGCGACCAGGCCGATGGTGAACAAGACGGCGGAGACCAGGCCCCAACCGAAGGCGTTGAAGCCGATCAGGGCAAGGATCGCAGCACCGAGCACCAGGGCCACGGCCAAGACGATGTACGGCGCGAAGGCGGGCAACTGGCCCTTGGTGAGGGCAGAGCGCTTGCGCGCAACGGGGGCTGTGACAGTCATTAGTTGGCTCCCGAGAATTCTTTGTGCCGGGTAACGATCCAGCGTGCAATCATGTTGACACCCAGCGTGATGACGAACAAGACCAGGCCGGCAGCGATCAAGGTGTTGACCTTGATGCCGCTGGCTTCAGGGAAGTTCAGGGCGATTTCCGCGGCGATGGTCTGGTTGCCGCTTTGGATGAGGCTCGCGGTCAATGCGCCGGAAGAGAGGACCAGGGCCACGGCCATGGTCTCGCCGAGAGCGCGTCCAAGGCCCAACATAACGGCGCTGACGATGCCCGGGCGTCCGAACGGGATGACCGCCATCTTGATCATTTCCCAGCGCGTCGCGCCAAGGGCAAGTGCCGCTTCCTCGTGGAGCTTGGGCGTCTGGAGGAAGATTTCCCGCGAGAGGGAGGTAATGATGGGCAGCACCATGACGGAAAGGACGATGCCGGCCGTCAGGATGGTCTTGCCGGTCGCAGAGGCGGGGCCTTGGAAAATCGGCAGCCAGCCCATGTTGGCGGCGAGCCAGCTGTAGGCCGGCGAGATTTGCTGGGACAGGAACGCCGCGCCCCAGGCGCCGTAAACCACTGAAGGAATGGCTGCGAGGAGGTCAACCACGTAGCCCAGGCTCGAGGCGAGCTTGCGTGGCGCGTAGTGCGAAATGAATAGTGCGACGCCGATGGCGATGGGGGTCGCGATAACCAACGCGATGGCGGCGGCGATCAGCGTGCCCACCACGATCGGCCAGATGTACGGGAAGAAGCCTTGGCCGCCCTGGATGTCCGCGGGGGAAGCCACGAGTGCGGGAATGGCCTGCACAACGAGGAAGAGCGCGACGCCGAAGAGCACCAGGAGGATCAGGCACCCCGCGGCCAGCGTGGCTCCGGAGAAGACCTTGTCCCCGGCGCGTCCGGCACCTTGGGAAGTGGTCAATGAATTGGCGGTCACTTCACGTTCCTTCAGATTCGTTCAAAATGGCCAAGTTCCCCGCCCCGTCCGGTGATGTTTCACCAGCCCGGGACGGGGAACCTCGGTATTCAGGGCAGGAGTGCCGCGCTTGGCCGCACCCCTGCTCCGTTGTGGTCCTTAGGCCTTGGCCTTGATGGAGGCGACAGCAGCCTTGGCCTTGTCCTGCAGGGCCTTGGAGAGCGGAGCTGACTTGGCGGCGCTGGCAGCAGCCTGCTGCCCGGCGTCGGAGACTACGTAGCTTTCGAAAGCCTTGACGAGGTCGGCGGTTGCCTGCGAGTCGTACGTGCTGCAGACCACGTGGTAGGAAACGAGCACTACCGGGTAGGCCGTGGAGTCCGTGGTGGTGCGGTCAAGCTTGATGGAGAGGTCGCTCGCGGGACGGCCTGCAACCGGCTTGCCGAGTTCAACAGCCTTTGCGGCCGCGTCCGCGGAGATCTTCACGAAGTCCGAGCCGACCTTGATCTGTGCGGTGCCGAGCTTGCCGGACACTGCGGAGTCGTCAGCGTAAACCACGGCACCCGGGGTGTCAGTGACGGTCTTGACGACGCCGGAAGTTCCCTTGGCGTTTTCGCCGCCCAGGGCTGCAGGCCAAAGGCCGGCAGCCTTGTCGGTCCAGACAGACGGCGCAGCGGCTGCCAGGTAGTCAGTGAAGTTCTGCGTGGTGCCGGAGTCGTCGGAACGGTGCACCGGGGTGATCTTGAGGTCCGGAAGCGTAACGCCGGCGTTCATCGCGGCAATCGCGGGGTCATTCCAGTTGGTGATCTGGCCGCGGAAGATCTTGGCTACCGTGGTTGCGTCGAGCTTCAGGTCCTTGACGTTCGGGATGTTGAACGCCACTGCGATCGGAGACACGTAGACCGGGATGTTGATGGCGCCGTCGGGGCCGCACTTGGTCTTGGAGCTGGCGAGCTCGGCGTCGGTCAGGTAGGCGTCCGAGCCGGCGAACTGGGCCGAGCCGTCAATGATGGCCTTGCGGCCTGCGCCGGAACCATCCGGGGAGTACTGCACGGTCGCGCCCGGGTTGGCGGAAGCAAAGGCGGCCTTCCACGAGTCCATGGCCGCGCTGGTCGACGTGGCGCCGACGCCGGTGAGCGTACCGGTGACCTTGGGGCCCGTGGCAGTCTGCGATGCTGCCGGAGCGTTGGTTGCGTTGTCGGAACCGCAAGCAGACAGCGCAAGGGCGCCGACTGCGAGGACCGCAATTGCCGCATTGCGGCCGAAGCGAGTTGCCTTCACTTGGATGTACCCCTTCCAGGGATTCTCTGATGCGCGCCGAGGGAGATGGTCGGCGGACGGAAGATTTGCGTACGTTTTTGTACCTTGATCGACGGTATGAGCCGCAGGTAACGGAATCGGCGGTCCAAAGTAAACGGCAGGTGAACGAGTGCGGACCATTGGATTACATATGCGGCGTCGCTCTTGCGCTTGACCGCCGTCGGGGGCTTAAGTGACGACTCTCACTTTTCCGATTTCACAGCGGCCGGCAACGAGACCGGTTTGCCCGGGCCACCGCTGAATAGACTTGAGGCTATGGCCGCCCCGCTAGGACTTTCAGCAAGCAAGAAATTCGTCCGAGCACGGCTGCGCACCGGTCTTGTCCGCAGCAGGAATTCGATCGTCCCGGCCGTCCAGATGACCGTGTGCGCTGTGGGCGCCTACGCCTTCGCCGAATACATCCTGGGACACACCGGACCGCTCTTCGCCGCGACATCATCGTTGATCGCACTTGGCTTCTCCCGGGACCCGCGCCTGCGCCGGGTCGTGGAAGTCGGCCTCGGCTGCACGCTTGGCATCGTGGTGGGCGATCTCCTCCTCCATTGGCTCGGTACCGGGATCCCGCAGGCCGCCCTCGTTCTCCTTTTCTCCATCCTGCTCGCCCGGTTCCTGGACAGCGGAAACATCTTCACCACCCAATTGGGATTGCAGTCCCTCCTCGTGGTGCTGCTGCCGGCCCCTGCCGGCGGTCCGTTCACGCGCAGCATCGACGCCGTGGTGGGCGGCTCTTTCGCCCTCCTGATGACGATGCTTGTCCCCAGGGATCCCCGGCAGGAACCCCGAAAAGACGTCCGGAAGCTCCTCCATGAGCTGTCCGAAGTACTCCGTGAATGCGCCAGCGCACTTGTTCACAGCGACTCGACGCAGGCCTGGCATGCCCTGATCCGCGGACGGAACTGCCAACCACTCGTGGACCGGATGCGCCAATCGCTCAGGGCCTCCGGCGAGGTTGCCACGCTCGCCCCCGCGTATCGGCGGCATCGCGACGAACTGGCCAAGCTCGCGGATTCCCTGGATTCCATCGACCTCGCCTTGCGAAACAGCCGGGTCTTCGCCCGAAGGCTAACGAGCGCCATCAACCACGCGGCGCTGACCGACGAAGCGACGGACAGCATCTCCGAAGTCCTGCAGGACACGTCCGCCGCCGTCGAAGAATTATCGCTGGGGCTCGCGGAAGTCCACGACGGCGCCCGTCGCGCACACATGCGCGGTGCCCGGCAGGACCTCTCGGACATTGCCACCCGGCTGCATCCCAAAATGCTCCACGTTCAGAAGCTCGAGGGTGAAACAGTCGTCATGCTGTTCCGCCCGCTGATGGTGGACTTGCTCGAGGCCGCCGGCATGGATCCCAAGGAAGCCCGCGACATCCTGCCTCCCCTGCAAGACTGATCGGGATTCTGGTGGGTCGTCCCGGCGTGCGCTCCTTGGCTGTAGTACCCCTCGAATAATCTTGTACCCATGGCTTCCAAGACCTCACGCACCTCCAAGACGCCCGCGTACAAATGCGCCGAATGCGGCTGGACAACCGTCAAGTGGGTGGGGCGCTGCGGTGAGTGCCAAGCCTGGGGCACGGTAGAAGAAACGGGAACCGTCGTTGCGCGTACGACGGCGGCAACAACAGTCCTGGAGCCGGCTCGCCGAATTGCCGAAGTAGATGGCACCACGGCCGCTTTCCTGCCCACCGGCGTCGACGAACTGGACCGGGTCCTGGGCGGCGGCCTGGTTCCGGGCGCCGTCATCCTCCTGGCCGGAGAGCCGGGCGTCGGGAAGTCCACCTTGCTGCTGGATGTCGCCGCTAAGTTCGCGCGCACGGGCCAAGACGTCTTGTACGTGACGGGCGAGGAATCGGCCGCCCAGGTCAAGCTGCGCGCGGAACGGATCGACGCCGTCGCGCACACCCTTTATCTCTCGGCGGAGACGGACCTCGGACAGGCGCTCGGGCAAGTGGAGAAGCTTGAACCGAAGCTCCTGATTGTGGACTCGGTGCAAACCCTCAGCAGCGCCGACGTCGAAGGCAGCGCGGGCGGGGTCTCCCAAGTGCGCGAAGTCGCCGCATCCATCATCGCGGCCGCGAAACGCCGCAACATGACCACGCTCCTGGTGGGCCACGTGACCAAAGACGGCTCCATTGCCGGACCGCGCCTTTTGGAGCACTTGGTTGACGTCGTGTGCCAGTTCGAAGGCGAGCGCCACTCCCGGCTCCGGCTGCTTCGAGCGGTCAAGAACCGTTACGGGGCCACGGACGACGTCGGCTGTTTCGACCTCAACGAGGCCGGGATCGAGGGCCTTGCCGATCCCAGTGGCCTCTTTGTCTCGCGGACGCGCGAGCCGGTCTCCGGTACCTGCATCACCGTGACCATGGAAGGTCGCCGGCCCCTCCTGGCCGAAGTCCAGTCCCTGCTGGCCGAAAGCGCCAGCTCACAGCCGCGGCGGGCGACCAGTGGCTTGGACAGTTCGCGCGTGGCCATGCTCCTGGCCGTGCTCCAGCAGCGTGCAGGCTGCGTTTTGCACAAGGACGATTCCTATGTGGCCACCGTTGGAGGGGTGAAACTTGGCGAACCAGCTACGGACCTCGCAGTGGCACTCGCCGTGGCGTCCGCAAAGTCCCGCAAGGCGCTGCCGCAGAGACTGATTGCATTCGGCGAAGTTGGCCTGGCAGGCGAAGTCCGTCCGGTACCCGGAATCAACCAACGCATCCACGAAGCCCAGCGACTTGGATTCACCCACGCCATCGTCCCGGCAAGCCCCAACGGCCCGGGCCCTGTCCCCGAGGGCTTCTCGGTCCGCGAGGTAGGACACCTGGCCGAAGCCTTGGAACTCCTCATCGCGTAAGGGCTGGATGGCCCCGGAGTGTCGGGCCGGCCGCTTTGTTGAGTGACCGGAAGAGGCCGTGGTTGGAATCGTGTTCGGAGCGCTCCTCGCCGGACAAGACCTTTGCTCCATGGTTCCCTGGGTCAGCTAAGCCGACCCCACCACTGGACATGTTCCCCTCTCGACCCACCCCACCACCGAGCATGCGCCCTGCTCAAGCCAAGGAGTGGACATAACACCACTATGTCCACTCCTTGGCTCGTACAACGGACATGCTCGGAGGGGACTCCTGGGCGAGGGGTTGCTTCGCGGAAAGTGGATTACTTCGCGGGGTTGTGGGTACCGATCGGAAGCAACGTCAGGTCCGGGTGGTTCTTCTCGATCCTGCGCAGCGCCCAAATGTCGTTGAACAAGGCAAGGTATTCGCCGTCGGACCTTAACAGCACCTCGGCGCCAGGTACGTTCGCGAGCGTCGGCATCGCATCCGCCGTCGAGATCCTGGCCATCGAGTACGGGAGGCGCTCCAAGCGCATGGGGGCGTTGAAGTCGTGGGCCATGCGGTCCTCCACCACTTCAAACTGCATGGGCCCGACGGCGGCGAGCACCGGCGCTTGATCGCCGCGGACGTCGGAGCGGAGCACCTGGATGACGCCTTCGTGTTCGAGCTGTTCGATGCCGCGGCGGAATTGCTTGAACCGGCTGGGGTCCTGGGACCTGGCTACTTGGAAATGTTCGGGCGCGAAGAGCGGAATGGCGGGGAATTCCACTGGCTCGTCGAGGAACAGGCTGTCCCCCACGCGCAGGGATGAGGCATTCACCAGCCCGACGACGTCGCCCGGGTAAGCCTCGTCAATGACTTCGCGTTCACGGCCGAAGACCTGCTGCGCGTACTTGGTTGCGAAGGACTTCCCGGTGCGGGTCTGCGTCACCACCATTCCGCGTTCAAACACGCCCGAGCATACCCGGATGAATGCCACATGGTCGCGGTGTGCCTTGTTCATCCCGGCTTGGACCTTGAAGACAAATCCAGCGAACGGGGCATCGACCGCGCGGGCCTCGCCGTCGATATCGGGGCGCGGCGCTGCGGGCGGCGCGAAGTCCACCAAAGCGTCGAGGAGTTCCTTGACGCCGAAGTTCAGGGCCGCCGAGCTGAAGAGGATGGGCGTTGCGGTGCCGGCGTGGAAGCTTTCCACGTTGAATTCCTGGTTCGATTCGATGACCAGCCCGGCTTCGTCGACGGCGTCGCTCCAGTTGCTGCCTTGGGTTTGCGCTGCTTCGTCCGGGGTGAAGTACTCGGTGAGGGCGATGCTCGCGCCGGCATTGTTGCGGGCGAACTGCGCGAAGCGGTCGTTGCGCAGGTCCCAGACGCCGCGGAAATCGCCCGAGATGCCCACGGCCCACGTCAACGGCATTGGCTGCAGGCCGGTCCGCTCCGTGATTTCGTCCATCAATGCGAGCGCGTCCAAGCCTGGCCGGTCCCATTTGTTGATGACCGTGATGATCGGCAGGTTGCGCTGCTTGCAGACCTCGAACAGCTTCATCGTCTGGGTTTCCAGGCCCTTCGCGGCGTCCACGAGCATGACCGCGCAGTCGACGGCGGCGAGGACCCGGTAGGTGTCTTCGGAGAAGTCGGCGTGGCCCGGGGTGTCCAGGAGGTTGATCACGGTGTCCCGGTAGGAGAACTGCAACGCCGCGGAACTGATGGAAATGCCGCGGTCCTTCTCCATCTGCATCCAGTCGGACACGGTTTCCTTGCGGTTCGCCTTGCCGCTCGACGCGCCCGCGGTGCCGATGACCTTGGCGTGGAGCGCGAGGGCTTCAGTCAGCGTGGACTTGCCGGCGTCAGGGTGCGAAATGACGGCGAACGTCCGGCGCCGGTTGGCCTGGTGGTGAATCTCCTGGACTCGGGCGGGGCTCAGGACGTCTTGGGACACGGTGCTACTTTCGCTGCGATCTGGACGTTGCCCGCATTGAAAAACGGCGGGTCGTGCGTGGAGTGGAGGCTGGTGGCGGGGCACCACGTTGACCGGAAGCCAACTCAGGGAGCGGCACCTTTGCGCGCCAGCCAAGGTACCAAGTTTATCCCAGTCAGGGACCCCGCGCCGGGGGCAGGTAATGGGAAGTGTCCGTTTAACAGGAATGAAACGCGGTGCACAAACCTCGGAAATCACCTCTGGATAGTTTGGCATTGCGAGTTGAACTGCAATTCCGGACCGCGTTGAGGCATCCACCAAAGAAATCGCCGATTTCGCCGGTGATGTCACGAAAGGATCACTAATGACACTCGGAAATGGCTTGTTTTTCGATCCCCTTGGCACCTTCACGTCAACGTCGGTGCCACCGGAAACAAGGAATAGCGACAGGTCCGCTCCGCGGCGGAGCCATTCCGCTTCGAATCAAAAGCGCGGCGACGCCGGCGGCAGTCAATCACGGGAAGCTGCCCTCATGAGTGTTCGTCTCGACCTGGAGCAGCTCGCCCGGCGCCGGATGGCTTCGTGAGCGCACGGATACCGACGCTAAAACGGCGAGTCCGGTATCCGCCGTCGAACGTGTTTTTAACTACTTCATACAATGGCTTCATTGGGGCACTTTAAGGCTTGCCTTTGCGGTTGTTGCCGGTCTATACCTCTATCATTGAGCTTGCAGGAAACTTAGTACTTTGATCCTGTCGGCTCATTGCTGGAAACCGGCATAATTCGCAGGCGCGCCTGCCTGCACCTTTGAAGGGAACACCTATGGCTCGGAGCCCTGAAGAATCGCTCAAGGCGACTCTGGGCAGGGTGGCCCCTGGAACGCCACTGCGGGATGGTTTGGAACGCATTCTCCGCGGGCGGACCGGTGCCTTGATTGTGCTTGGAACGGACCGGACAGTCGAGTCCATTTGCTCCGGCGGTTTTGAAATCGGAATCGAGTTTTCCCCGACGCGCCTTCGCGAACTCGCCAAAATGGACGGCGCCATTGTTTGCGACAAAGACGCCGGGAACATTCTTCGCGCCGCCGTCCAGCTCGTGCCGGATTCCAGCATCGAAACCCAGGAATCCGGGACCCGCCACAGGACAGCCGAGCGCGTGGCCATCCAGACCGGCGTCCCGGTGATTTCGGTGAGCCAGTCGATGCAGATCATCGCCCTCTACGTGAACGGTTTGCGGCACGTGCTCGAGGGCTCCGAAAAGGTCCTGGCCCGGGCCAACCAGGCCCTCGCCACCCTGGAACGGTACAGTGCCCGCCTGGACCAGGTGACAAGTTCCCTTTCCGCGCTCGAGATCGAAGCGATGGTTACCGTCAGGGACGTCGCGGTCACCCTCCAGCGCCAGGAAATGGTCCGGCGTATCGCCGAGGAAATCGCCCAGTATGTCCTGGAATTGGGCGAGGACGGCCGTTTGCTTTCGCTGCAGTTGGAAGAGCTCACCATGGGCGGTCCGGGCAGCGACGTGATCATCCGTGACTACGCCGGTGCGGACGCGTCCCCGGACGAGATCGACGCCGCTGTCCAGGCCCTCCTTGAACTTGGTCCCACGGAACTGATCGATTTGGGAAAGATCGCTGGCATCATCGGTTTCGCGGGTGGGCTGGACGTGCTCGACGCCGGAGTGCAGCCCCGCGGATACCGTCTCCTGTCCGGGCTGAAGTCAGTTCCGAAAGCCGTGGCCGACCGCCTGGTGGACCACTTCGGCGGGCTCCAGAATTTGATGGCAGCCACCATTGAGGACCTCATGACAGTTGACGGCATCGGCGACCAACGCGCCCGGACCGTGCGCGAAGGCCTCAGCCGCATGGCCGAAGCCAGCCTCCTGGACAGATTCCTTTAGCATCCACTGGAAGCTCCAGCTAGCCGAGCTGGAAGACCGCCTTGGAGCTGGCTTTGTTTCCCAGCACAGCTTTGAAGGTGTACACCCCGTTGCCGGGCTTGGCCGCGACAACACCGCAGCCCTCGACGGTCCGGTTGCGTTGCCACGGGAAGTTGGCGATTTCGCTCTTGCCGGGATCGATCTGCTTCACGAGGTCCTCACTCTTCGCTTGGCAGTCCTTTGAGGAGAAGATCCGGTCTTCACCGCTCATCACCAGGAACTCCATCTGCGACGTCCCCACATTGACCTCGCAGGGAGCAGTTCCGCTGTTGGTTATTTTCATGCTGAGAACCGGGTTCTGGCCTGCGGTGTAAGAGGGCTGGTCGGTGGACGCCGTGACGGTAACGAGGTTGAGGTCGCAAACCGGGGTTGGCGGAGGCGTCGTTGTGCTGATGGCCGTTGGGGTGGTGAGGGGAGCCGCCGCGGCTGTGGCTGTTGCGAGTGCTTGGTTCCTCGACGCACCGGTGTCTGCTTTGCCAGCGAAAGATGAACCAACCGCGACGATTCCGGCCACCAGCATCGCGACGATCACCAGGAGGCCCCCAAAAACCACAAGCCTCCGACGCCGGTACACGGCCGGGCTCGGCCGTCGCCGTTGCGGCTTGCCCGCAGCGCTCCTGCCACTTGTGCCGGCAGGCCGGACAGAACCTGCCGACGGCGAATTGCGCGCCTGTGGCGGTTGCTTGCCCTTGTTGACCATTCTTCTAGGCTAGGCAACACCCGGCCGGGTTCGCGCCACACCACGCCGCCCGGACCAGATCGAGCCAGTATGACGTCCGCCATCCCGCATCGCCTCAACTACAGTTGATGGCAGGAATCGGCCGCTATGAAGGCCCACCACAAACCCCCGACGAGGAAACCCATGTCATTGCCAGGCGCCGCAGAACCTCCCGGCACCCGCCCCCTCGCGGACCTGCATCTCGCCATGCGGAGCTGGTTCGCCGAAACCGCCCGGGTGCTGCCCTGGCGGTCACCGGACTGCAGCCCATGGGGAATCCTGGTCAGCGAAGTAATGCTTCAACAAACGCCCGTGGTCCGCGTCCTTCCGGTCTGGGAAGACTGGATGGAACGCTGGCCGGAACCGGCGGACCTCGCCAAGGAACCTTCGGGGGAAGCCGTCAGGCATTGGGGCAGGCTTGGTTATCCGCGCCGCGCGCTCAGGCTCCACGCAGCCGCCGTCGCGATCGTGGAAAAGCACGGCGGCAAGGTGCCGGGCACCCATGCCGAACTCCTGGGACTTCCCGGCGTCGGGGACTACACGGCGGCGGCAGTGGCTGCCTTCGCGTTCGGCCAACGCGAGACAGTGGTGGATACGAACATCAGGCGTGTGCATGCCCGGCTCATTTCGGGTCTGGCTCTGCCTGCGCCGTCGCTGACGGCCTCGGAGATGCGCCTTGCCGACTCCCTCATGCCGGACGATATCGAGTTATCCGTCCGTTGGAACGCTTCCGTCATGGAGCTCGGAGCGCTCGTGTGCACGGCCCGTTCCCCTAAATGTTCGGACTGCCCGGTCCGCGAGTCCTGCGCGTGGCTCGCGGCCGGCGAGCCTCCGCCCACATACACGCCGAAGGGCCAGGCGTGGCACGGCACGGACCGGCAACTCCGGGGTGCCGTCATGGCCGTGCTGCGTGTCGCCGATTCGCCGGTAGCGCCGGAGTGGCTCGAACGTCCTGCGATGGATCTTGGCTTCGCGGCCGCCGGAGCGGCCGTGCCGCTGGCCGCCCTGCATCGCTTGAACTTCCCTCCCGAGCAGCTGGAACGCGCCCTCGAGGGCCTTGTGCGCGACGGTTTGGCAGAAATGCACGACGGCGGCCTGCGCCTCCCGGCCTGAGCTTCCGTTAATCGGCTTCCGAGGTCGCGACGCTGCAACTCTCAGTGGACATCGGTAACGATGTGCCTGCCACTTCCCTGCGCGGCATTCCGGTTGCCTGCGGCAGGAATACGCTCAAGTATGCGCAGGTTCTGGTTCGCCGTCGCGTTGATCTCGACGGCGGCGCTCGGTTCGGGGTGCCAGCCTCAGGTCACGGCATGCCCGGCGATCGCCGCAGCTCCCGTAGTGTCGTTGACCCTTACCGCCAGCTACGTTCCGAGCGTCAAAGCAGTGCATTTGAAGGCCTGCCAAGACGGCAAATGCCACGAAGCAGACCTGAAGATGCGCTCGGGCAGCGTATCCGTCCCCGCCTCGTGCACGCCACAACCTGCCGGAGCGTGTTCATCGGTGGCATCGCCCGACGGCACCAAGTACGGATACCTGCAAATGGGTTCCCTGACGGCTTCGCCCATTCAAGCCGAAGTAACGGGAACTGCCGCCGACGGCACTCCCCTGCCCACCCGCGCCCTGGACTTCACGCCCACCGTTGCGCAGCCTTGGGGAGGCCAATGCCCGGCCACCATCACCGCGAGCCTCTTGCTGGATGCCATGGGACTGCGCCAGCAGTAGGCCCGGGTGGCCTGCGGTCCCAGCCCATGACGGCCTCAGAGCTCACCAACCTCAGAGCTCGCCGAACCCCTCTTCAACGAGACGGCGGACGTAGTCCACGGCTTTCGACGAGTCCTTGCCCCATGCCTCGACTCTGACCTTGCCGCCCTGGCCAACCGCGAGGCTCATGAGTTCCATGATCGAGGTTCCGTCAACGCCGTTCACCGTGGCTTCGACGTCCAGCCCGGCCAGTCCCCCGGCTATTTTCGCGGCCGGCCTTGCGTGCATTCCCATGGGGTTGATGAGTTCGAATACCCCGCTGTCTTCGGGTTCTCCCCTTCCTTGGGAGTCCTCCGCAGTGCCCAACGGCTCCGGACCGAACCGCACGGACTCAGCAGCCAGCTTGACCTCGGCCGCGGACGAACCGCCTTGCGCGGCCACCGCCGCGGCTACCAAGCCTTCAACGAGCGGAGCATCCGCGAGGAGCACCTTGTCCGGCTCGCTGCAAAACTCGAGAGCGGATTCTGCCGTCATAACGGCAGAACCAAGATCAGCCAAGACCACCAGTCCGTCCCCGGAAGTCTCTTCAAGGCCGGCTTCGAACGCGGCCATGGCTTTCTCAAGGTCCGTGCCAATCCGGTCATCGTCCGTGCCGCCCACCGGATAGAACTTCACGTCCGGGGCCATTTGCGCAGCCAATTCCACTGAACCTTCGGCAAGCTTCCGGCTATGCGAGACCACTACCAAACCCACCGTCATTCAGCAGGCCCTTCAGGGAAGCCAGCGGCAGTGGCGGCCGCACGCAACAGCAAAGCCGTTGAGGCCGCCCCAGGGTCGCGGTGGCCCGCACTGCGTTCTCCGAGGTAGCTTGCCCGCCCCTTTCGAGCGACCAGGGGATCAGTTGTAACTGCCCCTACTTCAGCGGCCTCCGCAGCCGCAGCCAGTACCTCGACGGCGTCTCCCCCCTCGGCGAGAACCTCTCCCGCAGCGTTCACCGCCGGGGACCAAGCGTCCACCATTGTTTTGTCGCCCAGTTCCGCTTTGCCACGAGCGACGATTCCGTCCCGTGCCGCAGTCAACGCTTCCGCGAGCGCCGCGGCATCGATTTCGGCACTGTCCCCCAGCGCCGTGGCGGCACGGAGGTAGGCCGTCCCGTACAGCGGACCGGCGGCTCCACCAACCTTCGACATCAGGGCCATGGCGGCCAGCTTCAACGCCGCTCCCGGCGTTTCGGGAGGAGACTGGGCCAGCTTGTCCAAGACGGCCTGGAACCCGCGATCCATGTTTTCGCCGTGGTCGGAGTCGCCGATCGCCCGGTCCAACTCGATCAGTTCAGCCCGATGCTCTGACATGACCTTCGCTGAGAGCGTCAGCCATTGGATTGCCCAGTCGACCCCCAGTGCCACAGTCACATCCCCCATCGCAGGGCCGGCGTATGGACGGGCGCATCCCAGAGGGCCGTCAGTTCGTCGTCGAGGCGCAGAACCGAGATGGAGCAGCCTTGCATTTCCAAGGACGTCACGTAGTTCCCCACCAGGGAGCGCTCCACTTTGGCTCCCCTTTCGCCAAGGATCTGCGCCGCCCTCCGGTACACAATGTAGAGCTCGCTGAGCGGCGTTCCGCCCATCCCGTTGACGAACAGCAGAACCTGCTCTCCGGATTTGATCCCGAGGTCCTCAAGGACGGGATCGAGCAAGCGGCTCGTAATGCCGTCGGCGTCCTCCATGGGGATCTTGTGCCGACCGGGCTCCCCGTGGATCCCGATGCCGATTTCGATCTCGTCCTCGGCAAGCTCAAAGCTGGGGACCCCTGCGTGCGGCACTATGCAGCCTGACAAAGCGACGCCCATGGTGCGCACATTGCGAACCACTCCTTCGGCAACGCCAGCGACGGCGTCCAACGAATCACCACGTTCAGCGGCCGCCCCCGCGATTTTCTCCACGAGCACGGTTCCACCTACGCCTCGCCTACCGGCGGTGTACAGGGAGTCCTCAACCGCAACGTCATCGTTGACAAGGACGGAGCGGACGCTGACACCCTCGGCCTGGGCCATCTCCGCGGCCGTCTCGAAGTTCAAGACGTCCCCTGTGTAGTTCTTCACGATGTGGACGACGCCGGCCCCCGAGTCGACCGCCGTGGTGGCCGGAATGATCTGGTCCGGGGTAGGTGAGGTGAAGACGGCACCCGGCACGGCGGCGTCGAGCATTCCATGTCCAACAAAGCCGGCGTGAAGAGGCTCGTGGCCGCTTCCGCCCCCGGAAACCAGCGCTACTTTGCCGGCCACCGGAGCGCCTTTGCGGACAACGAAGATGGGATCCGTGTGGACATCGACGAGGTCGGCGTGGGCCATGCCGAAACCTTCGACAGACTCCTCCACCACCGCTCGGGGATCATTGATCAGCTTTTTCATGGCGTACTCCTGGGGAGTTTCTGGCAGGTGATTTGACCCTACTACCTGCTCCACCGCCACGGTAGTAGAGGCTTCCCTATGTGGAAAACGTGGGCCCACCACGCGGACTGCATCGGCAAGGGCCTCCCCAAAATACGCGAAGGGGACGGCCTAAAATGGCCGTCCCCTTCAGGAAAATCAGTTGCCGCGGGTCAGCGCGGCGGCCCGCCGACTGTCATCCGGCTGGTTCCGAGCTCCGGAGTCGCGTCGATGGCTGAGGCCTCCGGCCAAAGGTCGGTGCAAGCCGCGCGCATGCAACCCCCAGTGCCTTGCTTGCGCGAGTCCGATGCCGCCCGATGACGCGGCATGTCTATCTGGAAACCTGAAAAGTCTGGAAACATAACGTGGTACATCATTTCTCGCCTCCACAGATGGTGGTCCGCCGCAACCGAACCTCAATCATTTTATCCATCGAGTTGATATAGGTAAAGAGGTATCGGCCCTCATCCACGCCAAAAACGGGCGACGCTAGAGGAACTTGATCATGCGGGTGTTCCCCAACGTGTTGGGCTTGACCCTCGCCAAATCGAGGAATTCGGCTACCCCTTCGTCGTGGGAGCGCAGCAGCTCCGAGTAGACCTGGGGATCCACGGCCGTCTGGTCGGCCATGACCTCAAAACCGTGGCGCTTGAAGAAATCCACCTCGAACGTCAGGCAGAACACCCGCGCTACACCCAGGGCCCGGGCCTCCTCCAGGAGCGTCTCGACAAGTGCGTGGCCGACGCCCTTGCCCCTCCATTCCCCGTCGGCAGCCAAGGTGCGCACCTCCGCCAGGTCCTCCCACATGACGTGCAGGGCCCCGCAACCTATCACGCCGCCGTCGGGGGCCTCGGCAATCTTGAATTCCTGGAGGCTCTCGTAATACGCCACCGTTTCCTTCGCCATCAGGATTCGTCGTTCCGCCAGCGGCGCCACAAGCTTCTTGATCGCGGCAACATCGCCGGTGCGGGCAGGGCGGATACTGAACGTCGAAGTCACAGCCCCATCCTATGTCGAGCATGCCGCCCTCCCGCTCCGACCACGAAGGGCCCCGTTACAGGCCCAGGTCCTCCGGTAGCGCGACGTCCTGGCCAAGGACCTGCTTGCCAAGGAAGTGCTCCACTACGCCGTACCAGACCTTGGCATGCTGCGGCTGCAGGATCCAGTGGTTTTCGTCCGGGAAATAGAGGAAACGGTGCTGGGTCTGCCCGGTGTCGTCGGCAGGCAGCCCGGAGCAGGACAGGAGCTCATACCAAAGGCGCAATCCTTCGCCGATCGGAACCCGGTAGTCCTTGTCTCCGTGGATTACGAGCATGGGCGTGTTGATGTTTCCAACGTGGAGATGCGGCGAATTCTCCATTGCCATTTCAACGGTCATTTCCTTGAGCCAGTATTGCGAAGCGTCCGTCGTGGGCCCGAACTGGTCCAAGGCCCACAAACTGGCGTGCGTCACGATCGCCTTGAAACGGTCCGTTTGCCCTGCCACCCAATTCGCCATGTACCCACCGAACGATCCGCCCATGGCGGCGGTCCGTTCCTCGTCGATATCCGGGCGCGCAACCACTTCGTCAGTGATGGTCATCAAGTCAGTGAACGGCGACTTACCCCACTGACCCCACCCGCGCTGGATGTAATCTTGCCCGTACCCTGTGGACAACGCCGGATCCGGGAGCAGTACGGCGTAACCCTTCGACACCAGCAGCCAGGGATTCCAGCGCCAAGTCCACGCGTTCCACGAGCCCAAGGGCCCGCCGTGAATCCAAAGGAGCAAAGGCGCGGGTTCCTGCGCTGACGCGCTGTCAGGGAGTGCCAGGAAGGCGGGAATGCGCGCGCCGTCCGCGGCGACGGTTTCCACACGTTCCAGCTTTCCCTTGATTTCCGGGCGTTCGGCCGGGGCCGGGAGCCGCTCGACTTCTCCGGTCGTCAGGTCGATCCGTACAGCTTCCGGCGGGAATTCGTACGAACTGCGAAGTGCGAACGCGTTCAGTCCGTCAGGAGAAACCACCACGTCGGTATAGGCGGCCGCATCGAGCGTCACCCTGGTGACCGTACCGTCCGGGACGGAGACCCGGAAGACCGGGGTGGCGCCGTCGTCGTCCGCTGTAACCAAAAGCGAGCGTCCGTCCGGAAGCCAGGCTGCCGGAGTTCCCCAACGGTCCCAGGCTGGCGCCAACGGCACAAGATCCAGCGTTTCGGGGCTGGCCACGTTCAAGACGTGAAGCGTAACCCTGGGAGCTTGCTCGGGCGTGCTGTCGCTCTCGCCGACAACCGCAATCGTGCTGTTGTCAGGGCTGACCGGCCCGGGAAAGTAGCTCATTCCTTCCTTGTCGAGAAGCACCTTGATGGATCCGGAGGCCACGTCCACCGCGGCGAGCACAAAGCGGGAGTCCGCCTTCGCTAGGGGTTTGGCCATGCTCGTGTAAATCGTCTTGCCGTCCGGGCTCACCACGGCTTCTGTGTTGCGGAGGTTGCCTGCGACGTCGGGTGTCAGGTTGCGCAGCTTGAGCGGCGCCGTGGCATCTACCGTTGCGGGCTTCGTGGACACCGCAGGGTCGTCCGCGACCTCGACGGCGAACAAGCGCGGCTGGGCGGGCCCCAGATCGGCGTCCCAATAGCGGACCGGGTATCCGGTGTGGAGGATGGCCGATACCTTGTTGTCCTTGCGGCTCTTACGCCGCTCCTCATCGTTTTCCTCGCTCGAGGAACCCGCCAAAACGGGAGCCGTCACGAATGTCGCGCCAGCCTTCGACGCGGCCATGACACTCGCGATGCCGCCCGCGCGCGAATGCAGCACGCGGGCCTCTCCGCCGTCGTCCGGCAGGAGCCACAACGAACTCACCGGCTCCGCTTCGGGGCTTTCGGGGTCTGGTCGGGCTGAAGTGAAGTAGAGGTCGCCATTTGCAGCAAACGTTGCTCCGGCCTCGCCCTTGGCGCTGCGCGTGATCCGACGCGCATGCTTCTTTCCGGCAGGATCAAGCTCCCACAGGGCAGTGACGTATTCCGTGCCCTTGGAATTGAGCGTGGAAACAGTGGTGACCAGACGGGTTCCATCCGGGCTAAGGGCTAGTCCACTGACCCGTGGGATGGCCAGGTAGTGGTCCAGATCATGGAAAGGAGTTTCGGGTGATGTGCTCGGGGTCTCTGAGGCATTCGAATCCATGATCTGATTCAACACTCAATGTGCCGCACATCACAAAAGAACATTCCGAGTTTGTGTACAGATCGCACCCCTTAAGAGCGCTTTTAACCGGTGCGATCTGTACACAAACTCTCATGGGGCCGGGGGGCGCGGAAAAGCCCCGCCCGCTCCTCATGGGAGCGGACGGGGCTTCCGTCGGTCGGATACTAGGCGCTGGGCGCGATCTCCGGGATGCGCGGCTTGGCGTTGCCCGCAAAGGTGAACTTCGCTTCGTCGCCTTCGCCGTCCACGTCGACCACCACGATATCGCCCTGGTGCAGTTCGCCGAAGAGGATCTTCTCGGAGAGCTGGTCCTCGATCTCACGCTGGATGGTGCGGCGCAACGGCCGGGCACCCATCGCGGGATCGTAGCCGCGGGTGGCCAAGAGCACCTTGGCGGCCGTGGTGAGCTCGATGCCCATGTCCTTGTCCCGCAGGCGCGCCTCAAGGCGCGTCACGAACAGGTCCACGATCTCGATGATCTCGTCCTGGGTCAGCTGCGGGAACACCACGACGTCGTCAACACGGTTCAGGAACTCGGGGCGGAAGTGCTGCTTGAGTTCTTCCGTGACCCGCGCCCGCATCCGGTTGTAGCCGGTAGTGGTGTCGGTGCCGGACTGGAAGCCCGTTGCCACGCTCTTGGAGATGTCGCGCGTTCCAAGGTTGGTGGTCATGATGATCACCGTGTTCTTGAAGTCCACCACCCGGCCCTGGGAGTCGGTCAGGCGGCCGTCTTCGAGGATCTGCAGGAGCGAGTTGAAGAGGTCGGCGTGCGCCTTCTCCACTTCGTCGAACAGGACCACGGAGAACGGACGACGGCGGACCTTTTCAGTCAGCTGCCCGCCCTCTTCGTACCCGACGTAGCCCGGAGGGGCACCGAAGAGGCGCGACACCGTGTGCTTCTCGGAGTACTCGGACATGTCCAACGTGATGAGGGCGTCCTCTTCACCGAACAGGAACTCCGCGAGGGCCTTGGCGAGCTCGGTCTTTCCGACGCCGGTAGGGCCGGCGAAGATGAACGAACCACCGGGACGCTTGGGGTCCTTGAGTCCGGCACGGGTGCGGCGGATGGCCTGGGACAGTGCGCGGATGGCCTCGTCCTGTCCGACGACGCGCTTGTGCAGTTCCTCTTCCATCTTGAGCAAGCGGGAAGACTCTTCCTCGGTGAGCTTGAAGACCGGGATGCCGGTGGAGTTCGCGAGAACTTCGGCGATCAGGTCTTCGTCAACTTCGGAGACATCATCCATGCCGCCGGACTTCCAGTTGCGTTCCTTCTCTGCACGCTCGGCAATGAGCTTCTGCTCCTTGTCGCGCAGGGAAGCGGCGCCTTCGAAGTCCTGGGCGTCGATGGCGGATTCCTTCTCCATCTTGACCTCGGCGATGCGCTCGTCCATGGCCTTGAGCTCCGGCGGAGCAGTCATGCGGCGGATGCGGAGCCGGGCGCCGGCTTCGTCGATCAGGTCGATCGCCTTGTCCGGCAGGAAGCGGTCCGAAATGTAGCGCTCGGCCAGCTGCGCGGCGGACGCGAGGGCGCCGTCGGTGATGGTGACCCGGTGGTGGGCCTCGTAACGGTCGCGCAACCCCTTGAGGATTTCGATCGCGAGGGCAACCGACGGTTCCTTGACCTGGATCGGCTGGAAACGGCGTTCGAGCGCGGCATCCTTTTCGATGTGCTTGCGGTACTCGTCCAGGGTGGTGGCACCGATGGTCTGGAGTTCACCGCGGGCAAGCATCGGCTTCAGGATGGACGCGGCATCGATGGCACCTTCGGCCGCACCGGCGCCCACGAGCGTGTGGATCTCGTCGATGAACAGAATGATGTCGCCACGGGTCCGGATTTCCTTCAGGACCTTCTTCAACCGCTCCTCGAAGTCACCACGGTACCGGGAGCCGGCAACGAGGGAGCCGAGGTCGAGCGTGTAGAGCTGTTTGTCCTTGATGGTCTCCGGGACATCGCCGCGGACGATCGCCTGGGCGAGGCCCTCGACGACGGCGGTCTTGCCAACGCCGGGCTCACCGATCAGGACGGGGTTGTTCTTGGTGCGGCGGGAGAGGACCTGCATGACGCGTTCCATCTCCTGCTCGCGGCCGATCACGGGATCGAGCTTGTTTTCGCGGGCAGCCTGGGTGAGGTTGCGGCCGAACTGGTCCAGCACCACCGAACCGGCCGGGGTGCCTTCCTGCTGGCCAGGTCCGGCGCCGGTGCCTGCGGTTTCCTTGCCCTGGTAGCCGGACAGCAGCTGGATGACCTGCTGCCGCACCCGGTTGAGGTCTGCGCCAAGCTTGACGAGCACCTGGGCGGCCACGCCTTCACCCTCGCGGATAAGGCCAAGCAGGATGTGCTCGGTACCGATGTAGTTGTGGCCGAGCTGAAGGGCTTCGCGGAGGGAAAGCTCAAGTACTTTCTTGGCACGCGGGGTGAACGGGATGTGACCGGACGGGGCTTGCTGGCCCTGGCCGATGATCTCCTGTACCTGTTCGCGGACGCCATCGAGCGAAATGCTCAGGGACTCAAGCGCCTTGGCTGCAACGCCTTCACCCTCGTGGATCAGACCCAAGAGGATGTGCTCGGTACCGATGTAGTTGTGGTTGAGCATGCGTGCCTCTTCCTGGGCAAGCACAACAACGCGACGGGCACGGTCCGTAAATCTCTCAAACATTTCGCCACACTCCTAGCTACGACGTACTTTGATGCTACGTGGCAACGCAAGAATTTTGGGGCGTGTTCGCCACAGGGGAAACATGACGGCAACCGGGAATAAAGACAACAGCGTTGCCGAAAGCCCTGCAAGCCCGGCGGCAGCAACCCGGGCTACCGCGCCCGGCCACTCCGTCGGGCGATCGATCACAAGCACACGGGCTGCCCTGTTCGCTCCCTTGAAGCCGAACGTCCGGTCCCTTGGTCACGGCAATCTTGCCGATTACATACCGGATATTTACAGCGGGATCTGCATAGTTTCCAAAAGGCCAAGTCTTCGAGCAAAGGGGCCTTGTCCCAAACCCGAAGCACGCGCTCAAGAACGGGCTGGAAATGACAATACCCCGGCCATGGGCCGGGGTATTGATACGAGAAGTCAGGAATTGGCCTTCTGGTAGGCTTCCTGAATTTCGGCCTGAATACGGCCTCGGCTGTTTACGGTATAGCCGTTCTCGCGTGCCCATTGGCGGATCTGCGCTGAGTCCTGGCTTCTCCCCGCGGAAACCCGGCCTCGCGTGACACGACCTGTAGAAGTCTTGCGTGCCTTAGCCACAAACGGCTCGAGAGCGCTACGCAGCTTGGCCGCGTTGGCACTGGACAGATCCATTTCGTAACTGACTCCATCAAGGCCGAAGCGGACCGTTTCGTCCGCGGAGCCTTCATCCAGGTCGTCAACGAGGATAATTTTGACTTTCTGTGCCATGAAAAGACTCTCTTTTGGAGGGGCTGGATATGCGGAATAGCTAGACTACTAATAAATGATTATCGTCCAGCACAAGGCGCACGTCAAAGGCACACGCAGGGAAAGCAGCAATTAAAATTTTTGCCGAAGCTCCGCGAAAGAGGCTATTTGGACGGCGTTGAACCGTCGGCCGGCTTCGCAATTCCGAAGCCGGCTTCTTCCTGGGCGCGGGCCTCTGCCTGGCGCTCCGATTTATCCGCGTTGAAGATAGCCTTCATCGCAAACCAAAAGAGAAGTCCGACAACTACGGACGGCGCAAGTACTGCAATGTATTCCATGGTCAGTGCCCTTCGGGCTTGAGGAGCGGGAACAGGATCGTTTCCCGGATACCGGCTCCGGTGAAAAGCATGACCAAGCGGTCGATGCCAAGGCCGATGCCACCCATCGGCGGGGCGCCATATTCAAGGGCGCGGAGAAAGTCCTCATCCAATTGCATGGCTTCGACGTCGCCCGCTGCCGAACGACGGGACTGTTCCGTGAGGCGTTCGCGCTGAATGACGGGGTCGATCAATTCCGAGAAAGCCGTACCGCGTTCCATGCCGCCGATAATGAGGTCCCAGGCCTCGATCAGGCGGTCGTCTTCACGGTGCGGACGGGCAAGGGGCTGCGCGGAAGGCGGGTAATCGTAGACAAACGTGGGATTGAGGAGGGTCGGTTCCACAATCTCCCCGAAGAGTTCCACCACGAGCTTTTCCGCATCCCATTTGGGATCCACTTTGACTTCATGCTTGGCGGCAATTGCCAGGAGCTCAGGCACAGTGGTGTCGGGCGTGATCTCTTCCCCGATGGCTTCGGAAAGCCCCGGGTAAACCGCGACCCAAGCCCATTCGCCGTCGAGATCTATTTCCCCGGCCTCGGTCTGGATAGTCCGCGTGCCCACGACGTCGGCGACGTTGAGGATGATTTCCTTCATGCGTTCGGCCATGACGAACTGGTCCGCCCACGCCTCGTAGCATTCCAGGGTGGTGAATTCGGGACTGTGCGTGGAGTCGACGCCCTCGTTGCGGAAGACCCTGCCCATGTCATAGACACGGTCAATTCCGCCCACTACCGCGCGCTTGAGGAAAAGCTCGGTAGCGATGCGCAATGTCATCTTCTGGTCGAAAGCGTTCATGTGCGTTTCGAAGGGGCGTGCGGTTGCGCCGCCATGGACGAGCTGCAGAATAGGAGTTTCCACCTCGACATAACCACGGCGGTCCAGGGTGTCGCGGACCGAGCGGGTAATCGCGGCGCGCGTATAAACCATCTCGCGGGCTTCATCGCGGACCATGAGATCCACGTAACGCTGCCTCACGCGGGTTTCCTCGTTCAGTTCAGCGTGCAGCACTGGCAGGGGGCGCAGGGCCTTCGACGCCATCGACCACGAATCGGCCATGACGGAAAGCTCACCGCGGCGGGACGAAATCACCTCGCCCTTGATAAATACGTGGTCCCCGAGGTCAACCAGCGCCTTCCAGTCCGCAAGGGCTTCCTCGCCGACGCTCGCGAGGCTGAGCATCGCCTGCAGGCGAACAGCCTTCCCGTCCACTCCACCTTCCTGGAGGGTGGCGAAGCAGAGCTTGCCGGTGTTGCGCACAAAGACGACGCGGCCCGTGATACCCACCGTGTCCCCGGTGGTTTCGTCCGCTTCAAGGTGGGCGTACTTCTCACGGATTTCCGCGAGGGAATGCGTCCGCTCAACACCCACGGGGTAGGCCTCGGTACCGCGATCGATCAGCTTGCTGCGCTTTTCCATGCGGATGCGCATCTGTTCGCTGGCATCGGCGGGCTCGGGTGCTGCGTGCGGGGAAGGGGTGTTTGCGGAAGTCACAATCCCCTAGTTTACCGGGGATTCCTTGGAGTTCCCTAGCCGCCCCCTGTGGGGCTGTCCCGACGTAGACTCGGGCTGTGGAGACGTGGACAGTTGAAACGGACGACGACGGCGGCCTGCTTGAGGTGCACTCCTTCGGTCCGGCAGGTGGCGCCGCCTTTCCAGGTGCCCAGCGCGCGACGTCGGGACCCGGCGTCGTACTTGTTCATGGCACCTTGGTGACGGACTCGCTGTACTGGCAATTCGCGCGGCACCTCAGTGCGCTGCTCGGCAGGCCGGTGCACACGTACAACCGTCGCGGACGCGGCGGGTCGGCACCGCAGCCAAGCAACTACTCTGCCGAAACTGAAATCAACGACCTGACGGCCGTGATGAAAGCGAGCGAATCCACTGAAGTCGTCGGGCACAGTTTCGGCGGATTCGTAGCCCTCCAAACCGCTCGCCAGGGAACGATATCCCGCTTGGTCACCTACGACGCGGCGGTGTCCTTTTCCGGCAGCCTTAACGGCCGGTGGCGCCCGGAGCTGGAGGAATCACTGACAGCCGGGCAACTCGACCAGGCATGGGCCCACCTGGTGCAGGGACTCGGTACCGCCGGGCCCATTTCCTACCTGCCGCTCGGCGCGCTTCGGCTCTTGAGCATCCTCTCGGCCAAGACCCGCTTGGGCTACGAAATGCGGGGACTCCTGCCCGCCGCCGTACTCGAAATGCACGCAGTGCTCGACGCCGAAAGCAGCATTGAAGACTTCGCTGCCTTGGAGACCCCCACACTCATGCTGAGCGGCGGATGGAGCCCGGCCTATTTCGCCGCTATTGCGCGGCAAGTGGCCGCCGTCTCCCCGGCGGTGGAGTCCGGCGTCGTGCCCTTCCATTTCCACGACGGGCCGATCCGCCCAGGCAAGCTGCTCGCTGAAAGAACTGCGAAGTACCTGGCGGCCTGAGAGGCCGCCCTAGGATGAACAGGTGAGAGAACGCGACGTCCCGACTCCCGACGGCGGCAAGCTTGCCTTGTACAGCTACGGCGCCGAAGACGCTCCCGGAGAACGGCGCGTGGTCCTGATTGGCGGGGCGTTCCTCACCGCGCTTATTTACCGGCCTTTTTCCATGGAACTTTCCAAAAACCTCGGCGAAGAATGGGCGGTTGACATCTATGACCGCCGCGGACGCGGCAATTCGTCGGCACTGCCGGCTGACTATTCCATGACAACGGAAATCGACGATGTCCGGACAATCTTGGACGCCACAGGGGCGAGGAACATCCTGGGCCACAGCCTCGGCGGATCCGTGGCGCTCAACGCTGTGCAGGAATTCGTCGGAACAGGCTTCGAGCCAGAGAAACTGGCAGTGTACGACGCCGCCGTCAATATCGATGGCAGCATGGATACCCGCTGGGTGGATGGATTCGCGGAGTCGGTGGACAGCGGCCGCGTGGGACTCGCAATGGCGCGCTTGAAGAGGGGCATGGAGGCGGGAACCGCCCTCTCCAGGGTTCCGGAACCGATCCTCGCTGGCCTCATGGCAGTTGTCTCGCGCACGAAAGTCAACAAGCTCATGCGGGAGCTCATGCCGACGGCGGTCGGCGAACTCAAGGCTGCCTTCGACGAAGGGCGGCAGCCCCGGGATTTTTCCGTGCTGCCGGGCAATACGTGTTTCATGGTGGGCGGCAAAAGTCCCGCCTATTACAGGGTCACGGCCAAGCGGCTGCACGATGCCGTTCCGGGAAGCAGTTTGGTGGTCTCACCCAAGTGCTTCCACGGATCCGTTCCCGCCGCTGTGAAGGAACTTGTGACCGACATCTCAAGCTATTTCAAGGACTGACGGAACCCCGCCGCTCGGTTAGGCTCGGAGCATGACGCGCGAGAAGATCACAACAGCCGATGGCGGAACCCTCGAGCTCTTCACGACCGGGAGCGGGCTGCCCCCCGGCGGCTCCGGAGTGGTGGTGGTGCCCGCTTCCATGGTCACTGCTGCGGACTACTCCAGGTTCGCCCAAAAACTCAGCGCAGCCCTTGGCAGGCCTGTCCATACCTTCAACCGACGCGGGCGCGGTGAATCGTCGCCGCAGCCGCAGGACTTCACCCTCGACGTCGACATCCGCGACCTCGCCCAAGTCATGAAACACACCGGTAGCACCGACGTCTTCGGGCACAGCTTCGGCGGCACGGTAGCCCTCCATGCTGCCCGTTCCCTGCCGGTAGAGCGCCTCGCAGTGTACGACCCCGCCGTCTCCGTCAACCACAGCGTCAAGGCCGACTGGACGAGCGAATACGAGCGTGCGACGGCGGCGGGAGACTTTGATCGCGGCCTCGCCGTACTCGTCAAGGGCGTGGAAACCGAAGGCGCCTTCGCGCGGATGCCGCTTTCGATGCTTACCCTCGTCAACAAGCTGACGGCCGGCACTCCGATGGGCAAGCAGATGCGCGACCTCATGCAGGCCGGGGTCCGGGAAATAAAGGCGATCATCGCGGCGGACATGCCGGCGGAGCCCTTTCTTGAGCTGCCGTTGGAAACCCTCATTGTGGTCGGCGAAAAGAGCCCGGCCTACTTCGGCGTCGCTTGCGGACAGATCCACGACGTCCTCTCGGGATCCAGCTACACGATCCTGCCAGGACACGGTCACGACGGAGCAATCAAAGCCCCCGACAAACTCATTGCCGAACTGGCGGATTTCTTCGCGGGGTAGGGCTGGTGCCTGGTGCCCGGGGGTGTGGGTGTGTGTGGTGTTTTGGTGGTTAACGTGGGAGACCCCCACACCGGGGTGTGGGGGTCTCGACCATTTTTGGAGTGTTGTCCGGCGGTGTCCTACTCTCCCACACCCTCCCGGGTGCAGTACCATCGGCGCTGTGGGTCTTAGCTTCCGGGTTCGGAATGGGACCGGGCGTTTCCCCCACGCTATGACCGCCGTAACCTTTGTACCCGTCCCTGCCCCTGGTGTGGGGGTGGGTGGGAAGTTCTTGGGTTACAACATGTGGTGTTGTTATTCAGTTATTCGATTATTCGATTATTCGGTTATGTTGTGTTGGTGTTCCCGGGTTGTTGTTCGGGAACCACATAGTGGACGCAAGCAGTGTAAAAACCCACACCCCGTGTTTGGGGGGTGGTGTGTGGTGTAAGTCGTTGGCCTATTAGTACCGGTCAGCTTCAACAGTCGTTGGTCCTGTCTTCCACATCCGGCCTATCAACCCAGTGGTCTGGCTGGGGGCCTCCCCCACTCATGGTGGGTGGAAATCTCATCTTGAAGCGAGCTTCCCGCTTAGATGCTTTCAGCGGTTATCCCATCCGAACGTAGCTAATCAGCGGTGCACTTGGCAGTACAACTGACACACCAGAGGTTCGTCCGTCCCGGTCCTCTCGTACTAAGGACAGCCCTTCTCAAATTTCCTGCGCGCGCAGCGGATAGGGACCGAACTGTCTCACGACGTTCTAAACCCAGCTCGCGTACCGCTTTAATGGGCGAACAGCCCAACCCTTGGGACCTACTCCAGCCCCAGGATGCGACGAGCCGACATCGAGGTGCCAAACCATGCCGTCGATATGGACTCTTGGGCAAGATCAGCCTGTTATCCCCGAGGTACCTTTTATCCGTTGAGCGACGGCCATTCCACAATGTACCGCCGGATCACTAGTCCCGACTTTCGTCCCTGCTTGAGATGTCTCTCTCACAGTCAAGCTCCCTTGTGCACTTACACTCGACACCTGATTGCCAACCAGGCTGAGGGAACCTTTGGGCGCCTCCGTTACTTTTTAGGAGGCAACCGCCCCAGTTAAACTACCCATCAGGCACTGTCCCTGACCCGGATCACGGGCCGAAGTTAGATGTCCAAAGTGACCAGAGTGGTATTTCAACGATGACTCCACCGCCACTGGCGTGACAGCTTCAACGTCTCCCACCTATCCTACACAAGCCACTCCGAACACCAATACCAAACTATAGTAAAGGTCTCGGGGTCTTTCCGTCCTGCTGCGCGTAACGAGCATCTTTACTCGTACTGCAATTTCGCCGAGTTTATGGTTGAGACAGCGGGGAAGTCGTTACTCCATTCGTGCAGGTCGGAACTTACCCGACAAGGAATTTCGCTACCTTAGGATGGTTATAGTTACCACCGCCGTTTACTGGGGCTTAAATTCTCAGCTTCGCCTTGCGGCTAACCGGTCCTCTTAACCTTCCAGCACCGGGCAGGAGTCAGTCCGTATACATCGTCTTGCGACTTCGCACGGACCTGTGTTTTTAGTAAACAGTCGCTTCCCCCTGGTCTCTGCGGCCCCTACCCCCTCCCCGCGGCACGCGCGGTTCAAGGTCAGGGCCCCCCTTCTCCCGAAGTTACGGGGGCATTTTGCCGAGTTCCTTAACCATAATTCTCTCGATCGCCTTGGTATTCTCTACCTGATCACCTGTGTCGGTTTGGGGTACGGGCGGCTAAAACCTCGCGTCGATGCTTTTCTCGGCAGCATAGGATCACCGGATCCCCCCTCGCGGGAGTCCCATCAGATCTCAGGCACGTCATCCAAGACACAGCGACGGATTTGCCTATCGCTGACCCTACATCCTTAGACCGGGGCAACCATCGCCCGGCCCGGCTACCTTCCTGCGTCACACCTGTTAATACGCTTGCCTCCCGGGATCAGGTCCCGCGCTCGGCCAAAACCCACACACCACAAGGGTGCTAGGGCAGGCTCCGGGCGGTTAGTATCCCCCGCTTGGCATGGGCGGTTCTTCGCCGGTACGGGAATATCAACCCGTTGTCCATCGACTACGCCTGTCGGCCTCGCCTTAGGTCCCGACTTACCCAGGGCAGATTAGCTTGACCCTGGAACCCTTGATCATCCGGCGGACGGGTTTCTCACCCGTCTTTCGCTACTCATGCCTGCATTCTCACTCGTGTAGGCTCCACCGCTGGTTCACACCGCGACTTCACCGCCCACACGACGCTCCCCTACCCATCCACACTCCTGAACCACGAAGGCTTGGAAACCATGTGAATGCCACAACTTCGGCGGTGTACTTGAGCCCCGCTACATTGTCGGCGCGGAATCACTTGACCAGTGAGCTATTACGCACTCTTTCAAGGATGGCTGCTTCTAAGCCAACCTCCTGGTTGTCTAAGCAACTCCACATCCTTTCCCACTTAGCACACGCTTAGGGGCCTTAGTTGGTGGTCTGGGCTGTTTCCCTCTCGACTATGAAGCTTATCCCCCACAGTCTCACTGCTACGCTCTCACTTACCGGCATTCGGAGTTTGGCTGACGTCAGTAACCTTGTAGGGCCCATCGGCCATCCAGTAGCTCTACCTCCGGCAAGAAACACGCAACGCTGCACCTAAATGCATTTCGGGGAGAACCAGCTATCACGGAGTTTGATTGGCCTTTCACCCCTACCCACAGCTCATCCCCTCCATTTTCAACTGAAGTGGGTTCGGTCCTCCACGACGTCTTACCGTCGCTTCAACCTGGCCATGGGTAGATCACTCCGCTTCGGGTCTAGATCACGCCACTACACTCGCCCTGTTCAGACTCGCTTTCGCTACGGCTACCCCACACGGGTTAACCTCGCGACGTAACACTAACTCGCAGGCTCATTCTTCAAAAGGCACGCCATCACCCCAACAAGGAGGCTCTGACGGATTGTAAGCACACGGTTTCAGGTACTATTTCACTCCCCTCCCGGGGTACTTTTCACCTTTCCCTCACGGTACTGGTCCGCTATCGGTCATCAGGAAGTATTTAGGCTTATCAGGTGGTCCTGACAGATTCACACGGGATTTCTCGGGCCCCGTGCTACTCGGGATACTCCACAAGCGGCACACAACATTACGGTTACGGGGCTCACACCCTCTCCGGCCGGCCTTTCAAGACCGTTCACCTATGCCTGCACACACACCTCGCCGGTCCGGCAGAACCAACACGCAAAGTCCCACAACCCCGCCCATGCAACGCCCGCCGGCTATCACACATGAAACGGTTTAGCCTGATCCGCGTTCGCTCGCCACTACTAACGGAATCACTCTTGTTTTCTCTTCCTGCGGGTACTGAGATGTTTCACTTCCCCGCGTTCCCCCCACGCACCCTATGTGTTCAGATGCGGGTCACCAGATCACCTTGCAGCCTCTGGCGGGGTTTCCCCATTCGGACATCCTGGGATCACCGTTCGGTTATCAACTCCCCCAGGCTTATCGCAGATTCCTACGTCCTTCTTCGGCTCCTGATGCCAAGGCATCCACCGTGCGCCCTTAAAAACTTGACCACACAGATCAAAAAACATTCTCGAGAGAACCCGGAAAAAACCAGGTTCAACATCAAAAACAAAATTGCTTTACAAGATGCTCGCGTCCACTATGTAGTTCTCAAACAACAACCCCGTACCCCGCACCCACCCCACACACGCAGGACAGGCACAAGACCAGGAAACCAGAAACAACACCCACCACCCCCCACACCCGCCCCGCACACACACGCGCGCAGACCAGACACAAGGAAACCAGCAGGGCCTGTTGCCTCAGGACCCAACAGTGCACCAAACACCACCACACAACCCACACCCCGGACACGTTCCCCACACCCCCGCCTTCGAAAACGAAGGAAAGGCGTCGTACTAGCACCAGGGCACAGACCACACAGCCATGCCACCAAAAATGATTCGTTGATATTCCACCCATGAGCACCCGCCGCAGAACATCCGCCTGCGCAACGGGCTTGCTACCTGGCACCCGCCCCGCCAACCCCCACAGGGCCAACAGGACAACGATGCACAGCGCTCCTTAGAAAGGAGGTGATCCAGCCGCACCTTCCGGTACGGCTACCTTGTTACGACTTAGTCCCAATCGCCGGTCCCACCTTCGACGGCTCCCCCCACAAGGGTTAGGCCACCGGCTTCGGGTGTTACCAACTTTCGTGACTTGACGGGCGGTGTGTACAAGGCCCGGGAACGTATTCACCGCAGCGTTGCTGATCTGCGATTACTAGCGACTCCGACTTCATGGGGTCGAGTTGCAGACCCCAATCCGAACTGAGACCGGCTTTTTGGGATTAGCTCCACCTCACAGTATCGCAACCCTTTGTACCGGCCATTGTAGCATGCGTGAAGCCCAAGACATAAGGGGCATGATGATTTGACGTCGTCCCCACCTTCCTCCGAGTTGACCCCGGCAGTCTCCTATGAGTCCCCGGCCGAACCGCTGGCAACATAGAACGAGGGTTGCGCTCGTTGCGGGACTTAACCCAACATCTCACGACACGAGCTGACGACAACCATGCACCACCTGTGAACCAGCCTCAAGAGGGGAGCACATCTCTGCGCTTTACTAGTCCATGTCAAGCCTTGGTAAGGTTCTTCGCGTTGCATCGAATTAATCCGCATGCTCCGCCGCTTGTGCGGGCCCCCGTCAATTCCTTTGAGTTTTAGCCTTGCGGCCGTACTCCCCAGGCGGGGCACTTAATGCGTTAGCTACGGCGCGGAAAACGTGGAATGTCCCCCACACCTAGTGCCCAACGTTTACGGCATGGACTACCAGGGTATCTAATCCTGTTCGCTCCCCATGCTTTCGCTCCTCAGCGTCAGTTAATGCCCAGAGACCTGCCTTCGCCATCGGTGTTCCTCCTGATATCTGCGCATTTCACCGCTACACCAGGAATTCCAGTCTCCCCTACATCACTCTAGTCTGCCCGTACCCACTGCAGAACCGGAGTTGAGCCCCGGTCTTTCACAGCAGACGCGACAAACCGCCTACGAGCTCTTTACGCCCAATAATTCCGGATAACGCTTGCGCCCTACGTATTACCGCGGCTGCTGGCACGTAGTTAGCCGGCGCTTCTTCTGCAGGTACCGTCACTTACGCTTCTTCCCTACTGAAAGAGGTTTACAACCCGAAGGCCGTCATCCCTCACGCGGCGTCGCTGCATCAGGCTTGCGCCCATTGTGCAATATTCCCCACTGCTGCCTCCCGTAGGAGTCTGGGCCGTGTCTCAGTCCCAGTGTGGCCGGTCACCCTCTCAGGCCGGCTACCCGTCGTCGCCTTGGTAGGCCATTACCCCACCAACAAGCTGATAGGCCGCGAGTCCATCCAAAACCACAAAAGCTTTCCACCACCACCGCATGCGCGGAGCAGTCATATCCGGTATTAGACCCAGTTTCCCAGGCTTATCCCAGAGTCAAGGGCAGGTTACTCACGTGTTACTCACCCGTTCGCCACTAATCCACGGTGCAAGCACCGCTTCATCGTTCGACTTGCATGTGTTAAGCACGCCGCCAGCGTTCATCCTGAGCCAGGATCAAACTCTCCGTCAAAAAACAAAAACAGACACAACCATCCCCACCGGAAACAACGGCGAAAACAGCTGCACAAAATCTGAAACCAGCTGAACCAGACCCCACCCACAGGGGCGGACAAGGCCCGGCAAAACAACCAATTCAAAAAACAATCGGTATCAACAAACTTGGCACACTATTGAGTTCTCAAACAACAGACACACCCGACACCACCCAACCACACAGGCCAAGATCGCTCCGGAGCAACTTCCCAAACTTACCCGAACTGCCTGGAACAAGCAAATCGGCGTTACCGCAATTCACTGCTCCAGAGGGGTCCCCACCCGTCCAAGGCACACTGGTCAGCGCACCATTTTCAGGCCGTTTATCAAAGGGGGTCGGTCGCTATTTTTCCGCATCAGCGGCGGCGACTCGAACTACTTTACACACCTCGAGGACCGCAGGCAAATTCACCCTCAGGGAGCCAAGAACCCCCACAACACGCCAAAACCCAAGCCACAAACCCGCCCGGACCACCAACCCAACCAAAAAACAAAGAACGTGCCCTCCACCACAAATCTCGTCGCAACTGCACACCAACATTCCCAACTGCGGTCTTCGCGGCATATCGACCATATTCTTCCGTGCATTCAGAGATTTACCGGATACCCATGTGACGAAAAACTCGACTGCATTTGTTTGTGGGTGTCAGGACTTATCGCGGTTGGGCGTGTACTGCCGGTCGGCGCGCCGGCTCGGGATAGGGCTGGGTCGCCGAGGGCTCGGCGGCCACAAGAATTATCAAAGCCTGGTCCGATGGGCGGCTTCATCTTGTTCAAAACCGCCATCGCCGAGAAGCTCAGGGAGGCGACCACGATCAGGGACGCGTTCCATCCCGCCCGGCAGGTGGGGTGAGGCACTCGATGAGTACCGCCGTCGGGCTCGAAAACCGGCAGCGGACATTGCGGCTTTCGTGGGCCGACCCAGGCGATCTCCCACCTTCCCGAAACCACCCCGGTTCGCGGCGCTACTGCGCCCCTCTCATGGAGATGGGTCTTGTAGGTTGAGGTCAAATCATGGATGCTGACGCCATGCGGAAGCTGAGCTACGGCATGAACGTGACAGTGGACGGATACATCTCCGCGCACGATCCAGGACACGCGTCACCATCCGGCAACATTGGCTGGAGCGTGCCAAGCGACGAGCTCTTCCAGTGGTGGCTCGAGCGGGAGCAGGCGAACAGCCTGTCCTTGTACGGACGCAAGCTATGGGAAACGATGAGCTCGTACTGGCCGACCGGCGACGAGCAACCCAACGCGACCGCGGCGCAGATCGAGTTCGCACGCAACTGGCGCAGCACTCCGAAAGTTGTGTTCTCCTCTACGATCGACAAAGTCGAATGGAACACCCGCTTGGTCAACGGCGATGCCGTCACCGAGATCACCCGACTCAAGGGCGAGGACGGCGGTCCGATGGCAATCGGCGGCGCAACCCTCGCAGGAACGGCCGTGCAAGCCGGACTGATCGACGAGTACCTTCTAGTCACTCATCCGGTCCTGGTCGGCGGCGGCACTCCCTTCTTCGTCGCACTGGACAACTGGGTGAACCTGGAACTCGTGGAGAAGACTGCTTTCCCCGACGGCGTTCTCCTGACCCGATACGAGAAGCGGCGGTGAGCGTTACTCCCCCGAAGATGCGGGACACACTGGCTGCAGCGCCGGTTGGCTGAAAAACTGCCCGCAATGGCCAAGCACAGATTCGGAGCGTTCCACCGCCGACTCATCCGGGCCCTTTCCGACGCCGCGCGCTCACATCCAGAGTGCATCCCCCGGACGCCGGCTCACACGCGGGCAAGCACGGGTCTGTCCTTCGGCCAGAAGTACATGCGGGGGGGTATCCCGGCTTGGCGGCGAGAGGTGATGCGGCGTTCCCGCCTGACGTGGCTCACGCGGCGGGTGTTGCGGCAACGGGACCCGGGTTGCTGGACCGCCGGTAGCGGGCGAACGAAGGGCCCTCAGCCATTTCGCCCTGGTCGTGTGGACGCCGGGCCGACGACGGACGCTCGCAATTTGAAGTGGGCGCGCCCATGACGGGCGGACTGCGTGACCAGCCGACCTCGTGACTGGGCAGAACGACGGCGGTAAGGTGACCGCAGGCCTCATCGACCCCGCAGGTCTGACTAGGCCAGCGTGGAAGGCGGGCAACGCGTGATAGCCATTTCGGTGATGCTCATTGTTCCGGACGCGACGGCCGCCGTTGCCTGGTATCGGAAGGCCCTCGGCGCGGTGGAACTCTGGAACCTCGGTGGCGTGGCCGGGCTCGCGGTCGAAGGTGCACCCTTCTTCCTCCACGAGGTCAACCCCCGCAACCCCGCCGAGACGAGCCCGGACCGCGCGGGCATCACGAGCACACGGATCGAGGTGTTCGTCGAGGACCCGGACGCCTTCGTGGCCCAGGCGCTTGCCGCCGGGGCGTCCCCCGGCTCCCCGGTCGAGGACCACAGGATGCCGTGGGGAACGCACCGCCAAGGCGGTTTCGTCGACCCGTTCGGCCACGTCTGGTCCGTGGGCGACGATTCGCCCCTGCACGCCGGAAAACTGCGCCCGCAGTCCGCTTGAAACCCGCATTGCGACGCTCGAGACGCAGCGCGGCGCGCAGCGCGGCAAGCCATGCTTGAGGCCATCCGTAGTCCCGAAACTCACGTCTAAGCCAATGAGCAACTCAGGTCTTTCGGCCCGGGTAAGTGAGCGGGGGTTCATGAAAACGCCCGGGTAGGTGAGCGGGGGTTTGTGCGTGTTCCGGCGCCGGCTCAGGTCCGGGCCGCTTTTTCGGGGCGCCGGCTCATGTCCCGGGCCGCTTTCCGGGGCGCTCCTCGGGGTGCGGGGCGCTGGGTGGTGTTTTGGTGGTTAACGTGGGAGACCCCCACACCGGGGTGTGGGGGTCTCGACCATTTTTGGAGTGTTGTCCGGCGGTGTCCTACTCTCCCACACCCTCCCGGGTGCAGTACCATCGGCGCTGTGGGTCTTAGCTTCCGGGTTCGGAATGGGACCGGGCGTTTCCCCCACGCTATGACCGCCGTAACCTTTGTACCCGTCCCTGCCCCTGGTGTGGGGGTGGGTGGGAAGTTCTTGGGTTACAACATGTGGTGTTGTTATTCAGTTATTCGATTATTCGATTATTCGGTTATGTTGTGTTGGTGTTCCCGGGTTGTTGTTCGGGAACCACATAGTGGACGCAAGCAGTGTAAAAACCCACACCCCGTGTTTGGGGGGTGGTGTGTGGTGTAAGTCGTTGGCCTATTAGTACCGGTCAGCTTCAACAGTCGTTGGTCCTGTCTTCCACATCCGGCCTATCAACCCAGTGGTCTGGCTGGGGGCCTCCCCCACTCATGGTGGGTGGAAATCTCATCTTGAAGCGAGCTTCCCGCTTAGATGCTTTCAGCGGTTATCCCATCCGAACGTAGCTAATCAGCGGTGCACTTGGCAGTACAACTGACACACCAGAGGTTCGTCCGTCCCGGTCCTCTCGTACTAAGGACAGCCCTTCTCAAATTTCCTGCGCGCGCAGCGGATAGGGACCGAACTGTCTCACGACGTTCTAAACCCAGCTCGCGTACCGCTTTAATGGGCGAACAGCCCAACCCTTGGGACCTACTCCAGCCCCAGGATGCGACGAGCCGACATCGAGGTGCCAAACCATGCCGTCGATATGGACTCTTGGGCAAGATCAGCCTGTTATCCCCGAGGTACCTTTTATCCGTTGAGCGACGGCCATTCCACAATGTACCGCCGGATCACTAGTCCCGACTTTCGTCCCTGCTTGAGATGTCTCTCTCACAGTCAAGCTCCCTTGTGCACTTACACTCGACACCTGATTGCCAACCAGGCTGAGGGAACCTTTGGGCGCCTCCGTTACTTTTTAGGAGGCAACCGCCCCAGTTAAACTACCCATCAGGCACTGTCCCTGACCCGGATCACGGGCCGAAGTTAGATGTCCAAAGTGACCAGAGTGGTATTTCAACGATGACTCCACCGCCACTGGCGTGACAGCTTCAACGTCTCCCACCTATCCTACACAAGCCACTCCGAACACCAATACCAAACTATAGTAAAGGTCTCGGGGTCTTTCCGTCCTGCTGCGCGTAACGAGCATCTTTACTCGTACTGCAATTTCGCCGAGTTTATGGTTGAGACAGCGGGGAAGTCGTTACTCCATTCGTGCAGGTCGGAACTTACCCGACAAGGAATTTCGCTACCTTAGGATGGTTATAGTTACCACCGCCGTTTACTGGGGCTTAAATTCTCAGCTTCGCCTTGCGGCTAACCGGTCCTCTTAACCTTCCAGCACCGGGCAGGAGTCAGTCCGTATACATCGTCTTGCGACTTCGCACGGACCTGTGTTTTTAGTAAACAGTCGCTTCCCCCTGGTCTCTGCGGCCCCTACCCCCTCCCCGCGGCACGCGCGGTTCAAGGTCAGGGCCCCCCTTCTCCCGAAGTTACGGGGGCATTTTGCCGAGTTCCTTAACCATAATTCTCTCGATCGCCTTGGTATTCTCTACCTGATCACCTGTGTCGGTTTGGGGTACGGGCGGCTAAAACCTCGCGTCGATGCTTTTCTCGGCAGCATAGGATCACCGGATCCCCCCTCGCGGGAGTCCCATCAGATCTCAGGCACGTCATCCAAGACACAGCGACGGATTTGCCTATCGCTGACCCTACATCCTTAGACCGGGGCAACCATCGCCCGGCCCGGCTACCTTCCTGCGTCACACCTGTTAATACGCTTGCCTCCCGGGATCAGGTCCCGCGCTCGGCCAAAACCCACACACCACAAGGGTGCTAGGGCAGGCTCCGGGCGGTTAGTATCCCCCGCTTGGCATGGGCGGTTCTTCGCCGGTACGGGAATATCAACCCGTTGTCCATCGACTACGCCTGTCGGCCTCGCCTTAGGTCCCGACTTACCCAGGGCAGATTAGCTTGACCCTGGAACCCTTGATCATCCGGCGGACGGGTTTCTCACCCGTCTTTCGCTACTCATGCCTGCATTCTCACTCGTGTAGGCTCCACCGCTGGTTCACACCGCGACTTCACCGCCCACACGACGCTCCCCTACCCATCCACACTCCTGAACCACGAAGGCTTGGAAACCATGTGAATGCCACAACTTCGGCGGTGTACTTGAGCCCCGCTACATTGTCGGCGCGGAATCACTTGACCAGTGAGCTATTACGCACTCTTTCAAGGATGGCTGCTTCTAAGCCAACCTCCTGGTTGTCTAAGCAACTCCACATCCTTTCCCACTTAGCACACGCTTAGGGGCCTTAGTTGGTGGTCTGGGCTGTTTCCCTCTCGACTATGAAGCTTATCCCCCACAGTCTCACTGCTACGCTCTCACTTACCGGCATTCGGAGTTTGGCTGACGTCAGTAACCTTGTAGGGCCCATCGGCCATCCAGTAGCTCTACCTCCGGCAAGAAACACGCAACGCTGCACCTAAATGCATTTCGGGGAGAACCAGCTATCACGGAGTTTGATTGGCCTTTCACCCCTACCCACAGCTCATCCCCTCCATTTTCAACTGAAGTGGGTTCGGTCCTCCACGACGTCTTACCGTCGCTTCAACCTGGCCATGGGTAGATCACTCCGCTTCGGGTCTAGATCACGCCACTACACTCGCCCTGTTCAGACTCGCTTTCGCTACGGCTACCCCACACGGGTTAACCTCGCGACGTAACACTAACTCGCAGGCTCATTCTTCAAAAGGCACGCCATCACCCCAACAAGGAGGCTCTGACGGATTGTAAGCACACGGTTTCAGGTACTATTTCACTCCCCTCCCGGGGTACTTTTCACCTTTCCCTCACGGTACTGGTCCGCTATCGGTCATCAGGAAGTATTTAGGCTTATCAGGTGGTCCTGACAGATTCACACGGGATTTCTCGGGCCCCGTGCTACTCGGGATACTCCACAAGCGGCACACAACATTACGGTTACGGGGCTCACACCCTCTCCGGCCGGCCTTTCAAGACCGTTCACCTATGCCTGCACACACACCTCGCCGGTCCGGCAGAACCAACACGCAAAGTCCCACAACCCCGCCCATGCAACGCCCGCCGGCTATCACACATGAAACGGTTTAGCCTGATCCGCGTTCGCTCGCCACTACTAACGGAATCACTCTTGTTTTCTCTTCCTGCGGGTACTGAGATGTTTCACTTCCCCGCGTTCCCCCCACGCACCCTATGTGTTCAGATGCGGGTCACCAGATCACCTTGCAGCCTCTGGCGGGGTTTCCCCATTCGGACATCCTGGGATCACCGTTCGGTTATCAACTCCCCCAGGCTTATCGCAGATTCCTACGTCCTTCTTCGGCTCCTGATGCCAAGGCATCCACCGTGCGCCCTTAAAAACTTGACCACACAGATCAAAAAACATTCTCGAGAGAACCCGGAAAAAACCAGGTTCAACATCAAAAACAAAATTGCTTTACAAGATGCTCGCGTCCACTATGTAGTTCTCAAACAACAACCCCGTACCCCGCACCCACCCCACACACGCAGGACAGGCACAAGACCAGGAAACCAGAAACAACACCCACCACCCCCCACACCCGCCCCGCACACACACGCGCGCAGACCAGACACAAGGAAACCAGCAGGGCCTGTTGCCTCAGGACCCAACAGTGCACCAAACACCACCACACAACCCACACCCCGGACACGTTCCCCACACCCCCGCCTTCGAAAACGAAGGAAAGGCGTCGTACTAGCACCAGGGCACAGACCACACAGCCATGCCACCAAAAATGATTCGTTGATATTCCACCCATGAGCACCCGCCGCAGAACATCCGCCTGCGCAACGGGCTTGCTACCTGGCACCCGCCCCGCCAACCCCCACAGGGCCAACAGGACAACGATGCACAGCGCTCCTTAGAAAGGAGGTGATCCAGCCGCACCTTCCGGTACGGCTACCTTGTTACGACTTAGTCCCAATCGCCGGTCCCACCTTCGACGGCTCCCCCCACAAGGGTTAGGCCACCGGCTTCGGGTGTTACCAACTTTCGTGACTTGACGGGCGGTGTGTACAAGGCCCGGGAACGTATTCACCGCAGCGTTGCTGATCTGCGATTACTAGCGACTCCGACTTCATGGGGTCGAGTTGCAGACCCCAATCCGAACTGAGACCGGCTTTTTGGGATTAGCTCCACCTCACAGTATCGCAACCCTTTGTACCGGCCATTGTAGCATGCGTGAAGCCCAAGACATAAGGGGCATGATGATTTGACGTCGTCCCCACCTTCCTCCGAGTTGACCCCGGCAGTCTCCTATGAGTCCCCGGCCGAACCGCTGGCAACATAGAACGAGGGTTGCGCTCGTTGCGGGACTTAACCCAACATCTCACGACACGAGCTGACGACAACCATGCACCACCTGTGAACCAGCCTCAAGAGGGGAGCACATCTCTGCGCTTTACTAGTCCATGTCAAGCCTTGGTAAGGTTCTTCGCGTTGCATCGAATTAATCCGCATGCTCCGCCGCTTGTGCGGGCCCCCGTCAATTCCTTTGAGTTTTAGCCTTGCGGCCGTACTCCCCAGGCGGGGCACTTAATGCGTTAGCTACGGCGCGGAAAACGTGGAATGTCCCCCACACCTAGTGCCCAACGTTTACGGCATGGACTACCAGGGTATCTAATCCTGTTCGCTCCCCATGCTTTCGCTCCTCAGCGTCAGTTAATGCCCAGAGACCTGCCTTCGCCATCGGTGTTCCTCCTGATATCTGCGCATTTCACCGCTACACCAGGAATTCCAGTCTCCCCTACATCACTCTAGTCTGCCCGTACCCACTGCAGAACCGGAGTTGAGCCCCGGTCTTTCACAGCAGACGCGACAAACCGCCTACGAGCTCTTTACGCCCAATAATTCCGGATAACGCTTGCGCCCTACGTATTACCGCGGCTGCTGGCACGTAGTTAGCCGGCGCTTCTTCTGCAGGTACCGTCACTTACGCTTCTTCCCTACTGAAAGAGGTTTACAACCCGAAGGCCGTCATCCCTCACGCGGCGTCGCTGCATCAGGCTTGCGCCCATTGTGCAATATTCCCCACTGCTGCCTCCCGTAGGAGTCTGGGCCGTGTCTCAGTCCCAGTGTGGCCGGTCACCCTCTCAGGCCGGCTACCCGTCGTCGCCTTGGTAGGCCATTACCCCACCAACAAGCTGATAGGCCGCGAGTCCATCCAAAACCACAAAAGCTTTCCACCACCACCGCATGCGCGGAGCAGTCATATCCGGTATTAGACCCAGTTTCCCAGGCTTATCCCAGAGTCAAGGGCAGGTTACTCACGTGTTACTCACCCGTTCGCCACTAATCCACGGTGCAAGCACCGCTTCATCGTTCGACTTGCATGTGTTAAGCACGCCGCCAGCGTTCATCCTGAGCCAGGATCAAACTCTCCGTCAAAAAACAAAAACAGACACAACCATCCCCACCGGAAACAACGGCGAAAACAGCTGCACAAAATCTGAAACCAGCTGAACCAGACCCCACCCACAGGGGCGGACAAGGCCCGGCAAAACAACCAATTCAAAAAACAATCGGTATCAACAAACTTGGCACACTATTGAGTTCTCAAACAACAGACACACCCGACACCACCCAACCACACAGGCCAAGATCGCTCCGGAGCAACTTTCCAAACTTACCAGACACGCCCCGCCCCCGCAAATCCCCGAAACCAGGAACCCGCACCAGACACAACACATCCACGACCCCGGAAACCGCATTCGAACACACAAAAGCGAACCAAAAAATGGTTTCCATTTGAAAGGGAGTCGGTCGCAACAAACCCGCATCAGCGGCGGCGACTCGAACTACTCTACACACCCCCAACCCCCCACGCAAATCCACCCTTCAGACAGGCAAGAACCATCCAAAGACAAACACCACAAACATGACCCCATCACGCCAACCCCGTATGCGCCCGGATACTCCCGCCAAACGTGAGCCAGCCTCGGTACGCAACCAGTCCGTCGGGGGCAGACGCAAAACGGCGCCGCACCACCGGAAAGGTGCTGCGGCGCCGTCGAACTTTGAAAGCGTCGAATCCTGGAACGATCGCGCCCCAGGCTGGTTCAAGCAGGCTAATGCACCACGGCGCCCTCGGTCTTGCGCATCATTGCCGAAAGCACCACGGCGATGACGGAGATCACGGTGGCCGTCAAGAAGGCCGTCTGCATGCCGGCCACGAAGCCGGATGAGGCCGAGACCACGGCGAAAATCGATACGAGCAGCGCCGTGCCCGCGGCGCCGGCAACTTGCTGCAGTGTGCTCATGATCGCGGAACCGTGCGAATACAGGTGCGGCGGCAGCGGGTTGAGGCCGGTGGTGAATGACGGCGTGAACAGCAAAGCCAGGCCCAAACTCAGCACTGCGTAGAGCACAATCACCCACCACAACTGGCTGGAAGCGGTGAGCTGCGAGAACTGCCACAACGTGAGCACGAGCAAGAGTGAGCCGGTCACGGTGAGCGGGAGCGGCCCGACTTTGTCGAACAGCCGGCCGACCACCGGTCCGAGCAAGCCCATGGCCAAGCCGCCGGGCAGGAGGGCCAGACCGGTCTCCATGGGTTGCAGGTGCAGGATGTTCTGCAAGTACAGCGGCAGCAGGATGACGCCACCGAAAAGCGCCATCATGGCCACCACCATGAGGAGCGTGGATACGGTGAACATACGGAAGTTGAAGGCCCTCAGGTCAAGCAAGGGGGCGTCGGACTTCTGCAGCTTGAGTTGGCGGAACACGAACGCCACCATGCACAACACGCCGACAACCAGGGCGACGACCGGTAGGGCACTGGCCCCGCCGTTTCCGCCGATTTGGCTGAGTCCGTACACGAGGCCGCCGAATGCAGGCACGGTCAGGATCACAGAGACGAAGTCGAGCTTCACGTTGCCCTGCTCCCCCACGTTGGTGAGGAACTTGGCGCCGATAGCCATGGCGGCCAATGCCACAGGCAGCACGAAGACGAACATGAACCGCCATGAGAAGTGGTCCAGGATGATCCCCGAAACTGTGGGACCAAGCGCGGGTGCCACCGAAATCGCGATGGTTACGTTGCCCATCACGGCGCCGCGGCGGGACAAAGGCACGAGCGTCAGGATAGTGGTCATCAGCAGCGGAAGCATGATGGCCGTCCCTCCCGCTTGGACAATGCGGGCGAGCAGCAAGACGGGGAATCCCGGAGCCAATGCCGCGAGCAGCGTTCCGCTGCTGAACAGGCCGATCGCCAGCAGGAACGCTGCGCGGGTGGTGAGGCGCTGGAGGATGAATCCGGTGGTGGGAATGACCACGGCCATCGTCAGCATGAATCCAGTAGAGAGCCATTGGACAGTGGGCGGGTCCACTTTGAGGTCCGTCATAAGCCGCTGCAGTGCAACGTTCATGATGGTCTCGTTGAGGATCACGACGAATGTCGCCACAAGGAGCGTGACGATGACAGTCACGGACTCGCGCGACATTTTGTCGCTGGCGTGCTGTGTCCCCGTTGCCGGCACGGGTTTGCCGTGCGCGTCAGAAGTGATGTCGGTAGACATGAGGATCCCTCGGGTATGGGGTGCGGTGTCCGGCGCTCGGCACCGGTAAAGACTGCAACAGTCTAAGCCGCGTGCGCATTCCCGTCAGCAGGTTATTCCAAACGTTTGGGCGGGCGCACCCTAACGTTAACGGCTACGAACTCAGCGGCAGGTTGTCGATCAATCGCACGGGACCGACTTTCGCGGCGATGATCGCGAGGCCCTCCCCGCGGAACGGCGTGTCCTGGCAGTTTTCGGCGAGGGGTTCAAGCGTCCCGGGATCGACGACGTCGAAATAGTCCAGGCGCACGAGCGGCTGGGATTCAACGAGTGCGACGGCGGAGTCCAGGTCCAGCGGTTCGCGCGCCATGGCGCGGGACTCAAGGAGGCGAAGTGCCCGGGACAGCACCAAGGCGGCATCCTGTTCCGCTTCTGACAGGAACCTGTTCCGGCTGGAGAGCGCCAGTCCTTCTTCGCTGCGCACAGTGGGGACCGCGACGATGTCCACGGGAAAATTGAGGTCGGAGACCATCCGCTTCACGAGGGCGAGCTGCTGGGCATCTTTCTGACCGAAGTACGCCCGGTACGCGGCAGCACCGCCGTCGAACGCCGGACCGCCCGGCAAGCCGTAATGCAGCAGCTTGGCGACCACCGTCAAGGCGCCGTCGAAGTGTCCGGGCCGCGAGGCGCCTTCCCACTTCTCGCCCAACGGACCCGAAGTGACGCGGACCAGCGGTTCGCCGCCGGGGTAGACCTCGTCCACCGAGGGAGCGAAAACGAGGTCCACTCCTTCGGCGTCCAGGAGGTCCATGTCCGCCTCGAGGGTGCGCGGATAGCGGTCGAGGTCCGCGGCCTCACCAAACTGCAGCGGGTTCACGAAAATGGAGGCCACCACGACGTCGTTCTGTTCGACGGCGGCACGCGCCAGTGCCGCGTGGCCTGAGTGCAGCGCCCCCATCGTCGGGACCAGTCCCTGCGACGAACCCCGCTTTTCAAGGAGCAAGCGGGCGCTTTCGGCCCTCAGTTCCGCCGCGGTGGTCACAAGCTTGATGGCCATGGTCAGTTTCCTTCCTGTGTCCCGGCGGGGTTGCCGCCCGGACGGTCTTCGCCGTTGTCCGGCGTGCGTGGACCGTTAAGCGCGTTGGTGATGTCGCTGAACTGGTTCCCTTTGAGCAGCCCGCGGTTGAGTGCCCGCCGGGCCGTCGCGTGCGCCATGGCCCGGTAGGCGGCGAGGACGTCGCCGTCGAGCTCGTTGAGTGCTTCGGCGTGCGCGGCCACGGTGCCCACATCGCCCCGGGCCACGGGACCCGTGAGCGCGGATTCGCCCGACGCCAGCGCGTTTTCCAAAGTGGCGCGCAAGAGTGGACCCAACATCCGTTCGGGTGCCTCGACGCCGATCTGCCCCAAGAGTTCGGACGCCTGCGCCACGAGCGTCACCAAATGGTTCGAACCGTGTGCGAGTGCCGCGTGGTAGATTGTGCGGTCGGCCTCGGCGATGGCGACAGGTTCGGCACCCATCTCCACGACGAGCGCCTGGGCGATGGGCAGCATCGCGGCGTCGGCGGAGACTCCGAAGGTGCAGTCCATCAGGCGGGTCAAGTCCAAGCTCATGCCGGTAAACGTCATGGCGGGGTGGAGCGCGAGCGGGATGGCCCCCGCGGCGCGGACGGGCTTCAGGATCCCGACGCCGAAGCGGCCGGACGTGTGCGCCACAAGCTGGCCGGGCTGCCACGCACCGAGCTTCGCCAGCCCCTCCACGAGCTCACCGAGGGCGTCGTCCGGGACGGCAAGGAGGACCAGCTCGGAACGCTCGACGATGTCCTGGATTTCCAGGATGGGGACCCCCGGGAGCAGCGATTCCGCGCGCTCCCTGCTCGCCTCCGACACGGCGGACACCCCGACGACGGCGTGCTCGGCCGCGCGCAGGGCCGCACCCAGGACGGCACCCACCTTGCCGGCGCCGATGATTCCGACGCCAAGGCGTCCTGGCCTAGCCATGGTTCTGCTCCTCCGGGGTTGATGCTGTCCGTGCGACTTGATGGACAGGCGGAAGTTGGGCCAGCCACTGCTCGCTGGTCTGCAGCTTCCGGGCTTTGCGGGCACTCGCTGCTTGTTGGTCGAACAAGGCAACCGCAAGCTCCGTGGACACTTGGTAGAGCCTGGGTGCCACCGGCCCGGGCGTGGTGTGCAGGACGAGGTCGGCCACCTGGAACAAACGATCCAAAGGGCCCTGGTGGAGGGCCATGGACTGCGTCCGCTGGTGCGGGACGACCACCAACTTCCGCCACAAGCGCCCGGAGCGCAACAGCAACGCCGTGTCCGTGGAAAGGAAACCATTGCGCCGCCAGCCAAGGGGCGCGAGCGGCCAAGCCCGTTTTGGCGTCGTCACAAAACCTGCGTCCGAATCCAGTCCGGTCAGGCCAGCGGTGAACACTCTTTCGGGGTCCGCGATGCCGGGATCAGGCAGGACGAGCGAAAGCATCATCATCACCTCGGCTTTCCGGCCAACCGGAAGGAGCATGGTCCGGTGCTCACCTTCGCTGCGGCGATGTTCGCCATAGCCGGCGACGTTGACGTGGATCCGGAACCAGCCGAGGAGCCGCCACATGGGAGGCTGGGTGACCTTGAGCGCCTGGATCCGCCCGGGCGGCAGCGTCTGGGCTTGGGTATCCAAGAGCCCGTAACGCATGCGGATCCCATCGGGAGAAATCGCGGCGGTGAAGTTGTATCCCTTGTTGAAGGACCTCCAGTAGGCCGTCCCCAAACCGATGATCGCGGGAATCAAGTAGAGGATGAACGCCCGGGACTCGGTCAGCACCGAGGCCATGACGGAAGCGACCGCACTCAAGACGATGAAGACGCTCTGCTCGCTGAGGACCAGCGAACCGATGAGCCGACCAGGCGGGATATACAGCACCACCTGCTCGGGAGCCTCGGGCACCTCCACCGTTTCAGTGCCGTCGGCGATTCCTGCAGCGCGGCCCAAGATCGTGGCCCGGAGCTGCTTGGCCTCGCCAAGCTTCAGGTAGGAGAGCCGCACAGCCGAATGACCGGCGTCGGCGACCTCGAACTTCAACTCCGCAAGGCCGAAAATACGGGCCAGCAGGGGCTGGACGATGTCGATGGCTTGGACGCGGTCCAGCCGGGCCTGGCGTTGCTGCTTGAACAAGAACCCGGTGTTGACCCGGACATAGCCTTCGGCAAGCTGGTAGCGGGTGAAGTACCAGCTGAGGACGAACGATCCCAACGCCAACAAGAGCACGACGCCGCCGCCGGCCAACAGCCAAAGGGTGCGCTCGTTGATCTCGGCGCCGATGTTGCCCCGGCCCTGGAGGCTTCTTTCGAAAGTGTCGCGGCCGAAGAAGTAAACGATCGCGACGAGCGCCACCCAGCCCCGCACGAACGGCGACGCCGGGTGGACACGGTGCCAGTCGCCGTCGACCGCGGTCTTTTGCGGCGTCACAGTCCGGCCAGCCTCGCTTCGCCACGTGCCGAAAGCTGCTCGCGCAAGCGCGCACCTTCAGCCGCGGGGAGGCCCGGCAAGTGGGCCATGGTCCCGGCCGATGCGGTGTGGAGCTTGACGGTGCACAGCCCGAGGATCCGTTCGACCGGCCCGACGGCGACATCGACATACTGCATCCTGCCGTACGGAACCACCATGGTCCGTTGGAAGAAAATTCCGCGGCGGATGAGGAGGTCCTCGTTGCGTTCCGCGTAGCCGATGGCCCGGACCTGCCGCGGGATCAATACGAGGCGCCACAAGGCGAGCACCACGAAGAAGGCGGGCAAAGCGACAGCGAACCACAGCGGCGGCCACGTCCACCACCCGAGTTGCACGAAAAGCAACGGCAGGCTGACGGCGGCGACCAGGATCACGTTGCGGACAGCCCACTCGACGAGCCTCACCGTCACGTACTTCGACGAAACGCGCAACCATTCGACGCCCGGAGGATCAATCGCCGCGGTATGCATACTCGCCCTCACCCTTGGCCTCGCCGTGGCGGCGGTCCTGCAAGCCCGTTCCGCCTTCCATGTCCTCCGGAGGGATCCGGCAGAACCGCTCAACCACGAGTCCCACGATGGTCATGACGAGCCCGCCGCCGCCCATGATGAGCGCGAGCCAAAGAATTCCCTGGTCGCTGCGAAGGGTCCAGATCCGGAGCTGCTCAATCACGATTCCCACGTGCCAACCAAGCAGGACAGCGCCAGCATAAGCGCAGGCCTGGGCCAGGATGAGGGTTCGTGCCGCGAGGATCGGGCTAAGGAGGGTCTTTTTCTTGCCATTGCGCCACCGCAGCACGCGGATGCCCATCACCAGGGTGAGCACGGCGATGACGCCCATGGTGACCAGCGCGGACGGCGGAAGGACCGGGGTGGCCATGCCGTAGCGCGTGGTGGCAATGGTGACCAGCCAGCCGGCCGCGGCAAGGACGACGACGATCATCGCCAACAGAAGGGGACGCATTGCCTTCATGGCCTACTCCACCGCACCCGTGGCAGCTATGGTTCCCGGCTCGTCGAATCCGTCGAAAGGCCGGAGCCCGGGGAAGTCCTCCGCCTTCGCTGCGAGCTCCGCCACGCTTTCGCCGTCGAGGCTCGCCGCGGGATCCAGCAGGGCCCACGGATACAGGACAAACGCCCGTTCCGCCGCGCGCGGATGCGGCAAGGTCAGCGTTTCGTCGTCGCTGGTGACATCGCCGTACACGATGATGTCCACGTCAAGGGTGCGCGGACCCCAGCGGACCTCGCGGACCCGGTGGTGCTTTTGCTCGACCTCGTGGCAGTGCTGCAACAATTCGAGCGGCGAGAGCGTGGTTTCGATCGCGATCACCATGTTGAGGAAATCCGGCTGGCCCGCAGGCCCGCCCACGGCTTTGGTCTGCACCACAGGGGAGACCCCGAGCAAGCGGATTTCCGGGCCGTCCACGAGGTCCGCGACGGCGGTGGACAGGGTGTCGTTACGCTCACCGAGGTTGCTGCCAAGTGCAAGGATCGATTTCGTGAAACGCGAAGTCATGTGCGCTCCCGGTGGACGCTGACTGTGACGTCGCCGAAAGGCACCTCGATGGGAGCCTTGGGCTTGTGGACCGTGACGTCGACGGCGGCAACGTCAAAGCCGTCCAGGATGCCTTCCGCGATCCGCACGGCAAGGGCCTCGATGAGGTTGAGCGGCTCGCCGCTGATGAGGGAAGTGATGAATTCGGCAACTTCGCCGTAGTGGGCCGTGTGCTGCAGGTCGTCGGTCTCCGCGGCCTTGGTGAAGTCCTTGTACAGCACCGCGTCCACGACGAATGGCTGGCCGTCCCGCCGTTCGAAGTCGAAGACTCCGTGATGCCCGACGGCGGTCACGCCGGTCAGTGTAATCTTGTCCAAACCGGTCCTTCCCCCTTTGCTCACGAGACCTAGTGCCTGACGCGCGCGGCGACCTTGACCGCATCGAGGCTGGGTCCGACGTCGTGCACGCGCACGGCCCAGGCGCCGTTGGCCGCGCTGATGGCGGTAATCGCAGCCGTGGCGTGGTCCCGCTCCTCGGGAGCGGCGGCCTTACCGGCAACGGTCAGAAGGGTTCCGAGGAAGCGCTTGCGCGATGCGCCGATCAAGACCTTGTGGCCCAGTTCGTCGAGCCTGTCGGCGTACTTGAGGAGCTGCCAGTTCTGCTCCTCGTCCTTGGAGAAGCCCAGGCCTGGATCGATGATGATCTGCTCCGGCGCCACCCCTGCCTCGTAGAGCTTGTCGCGGACTTCCTTGAGTTCCGCGATGACTTCTTCGACGACATCGCCGTAGTCAGCCAGGCTGTTCATGGTTTCCGCGTTGCCACGGCGGTGCGTCAGGACATACGGCACTTTGGTGCGTGCCACGAGTTCGACCATTTCCGGTTCGATGCTCAGGCCCGAAACGTCGTTGATGATCGCCGCGCCGGCCTCCAGGGCAGCGGCGGCCGTGGATGCATGCGTCGTATCGATGCTGACGAGCGCTCCGGCCTTCACGAGCGCCTGGACGACGGGAATGACTCTGCGCTGTTCTTCCTCGGGCGAGACCGCCTCCGCGCCCGGCCGGGTGGATTCCCCGCCGACGTCGATGATGTCCGCGCCCGCGTACAACATGCGCAAGCCGTGCGCGATCGCGGAATCCGCTGTGGGGTGCTTACCGCCGTCGCTGAACGAATCAGGAGTGGCGTTCAGAATTCCCATGACGAGCGTGCGGTCGGCCGGCAAGTCCGCGAAGCGTGCGGCTGGGCGGGGTTTGCGGAGGATAGGCAGGGGGCTCGTTGCCGGTCCCGTGCCTGGGGCTGCTGCGAGGGAATCCATCGTGTTCATTACCTTCCGAGTATGAGGCTCATGGCTTCGGCACGGGTGGCCGGGTCATGGAGCTGCCCGCGAACCGCACTGGTGACGGTCTTCGCGCCGGGCTTGCGAATGCCACGCATGGACATGCACATGTGTTCGCATTCGACGACGACGATCGCACCCCGGGGTTTGAGGTGGGTGACCAAGGCGTCGACGATCTGGGTGGTGAGGCGTTCCTGCACTTGGGGACGACGCGCATAGATGTCAACGAGGCGGGCAAGCTTGCTCAGCCCGGTCACCTTGCCATCGTGCGAGGGGATGTACCCGACGTGGGCTACCCCATGGAACGGCACCAAATGGTGTTCGCACGTGGAGTAGAACGGGATGTCCTTGACCAACACGAGTTCCTCGTGATCGAGGTCGAATGTGGTGGACAAAACGTGCTCGGGATCCTGGTGGAGGCCGGCGAAGACCTCGGCATACGCCTTGGCCACCCGCTTTGGCGTGTCCAGGAGTCCCCCGCGGTCCGGGTCCTCTCCCACGGCGATCAGGATCTCGCGGACGGCCGCCTCGATGCGGGGGCGGTCGACCTTGCTGTGGGAGTGGTGGTGGCCTGCCGGGGATGCCTCCGGATCGCCGGCAGGCGAACCGCCGAAGGCACCACTAAAGTCGTCGTCGTCGATGTGAGTCACAGCAGAAAGCTTAGCCGTGATGCGAAACGTCGGTGCCCGCGTCCGGACCTGCGCCTGCGGCGGGACCCGAGAAGGACTCTTGGCTGCTGACTCCCTGGGGGTGCGGAGGCTGGGCATCCAGGGGTTCCTTCAAGCGGGCTTCCTTGGCCTGCTCCTGCGCCTCGCGTTCAGCCCTCTCAGCCCGGCTTTCCACCGGTGGGATCGTCTGCACGGGGCGGGATTCCTTGGACAGCCAGATCTCGCGGAAGTCCCGCTTCCGGACATCCCGGAAGATGTCCGCGATCTCGCCCTGGTTCAGGGTCTCGCGCTCAAGCAATTCAAGGGCCAGGCGGTCAAGGATGTCCCGGTTTTCGGTGAGGATCGCATACGCTTCGTCGTGGGCTTGGTCGATCAAGCGGCGGACTTCCTCGTCAACGATGTAGGCCACCGAGTCGGAGTAGTTCCGCTCCTGCGCCATGTCCCTGCCGAGGAACGGCTCGCCGCCGCCTTGGCCAAGCTTCACGGCGCCGATGCGCTCGCTCATGCCGAACTGCGTAACCATCTTCCGGGCAGTTCCCGTGGCCTTCTCGATGTCATTGGAAGCGCCCGTCGAAGGATCGTGGAACACGATTTCCTCGGCGACACGGCCGCCCATCGCGTAGGCCATCTGGTCCAGGAGTTCATTGCGGGTGACCGAGTACTTGTCGTCCTCCGGCACAACCATGGTGTAGCCAAGGGCGCGGCCACGGGGCAGGATGGTGATCTTCGTGACCGGGGCCGAATTGCGGAGGGCCGCCGCCACGAGCGCGTGACCACCTTCGTGGTACGCCGTGATCTTCCGTTCCATTTCCTTCATGACGCGGCTGCGCTTCTGCGGACCTGCCATGACGCGGTCGATCGCTTCGTCGAGCGCGCGGTCGTCGATCAGGTTGGCGTTGGAGCGGGCCGTCAAAAGCGCGGCTTCGTTAAGCACGTTAGCGAGGTCGGCACCCGTGTAGCCCGGAGTCTTCTTGGCAACGGCCTTGAGGTCGACGCCGTGGGCCATGGGCTTGCCCTTGGAGTGGACATTCAGGATTTGCTCGCGGCCGACCAGGTCCGGTGCTTCAACAGTGACCTGGCGGTCGAAACGGCCCGGACGCAGCAACGCGGGGTCAAGGACGTCGGGGCGGTTGGTCGCAGCGATCAGGATGACGTTGGTCTTGACGTCGAAGCCGTCCATTTCAACCAGGAGCTGGTTGAGGGTCTGCTCGCGTTCGTCGTTGCCGCCGCCGATGCCGGCGCCACGGTGACGACCGACGGCGTCGATTTCGTCGACGAAGATGATGGCCGGGGAATTGGCCTTGGCTTGCTCGAAGAGGTCGCGGACGCGGGAAGCGCCGACGCCAACGAACATTTCAACGAAGTCCGAACCGGAGATGGAGAAGAACGGCACGCCGGCCTCACCCGCGACAGCGCGGGCCAGGAGGGTCTTACCGGTACCGGGAGGGCCATAAAGCAGCACGCCCTTGGGAATCTTCGCGCCGACTGCCTGGAACTTGCTCGGCTCCTGGAGGAATTCCTTGATTTCCTGGAGCTCTTCGACAGCTTCATCCGCACCGGCGACATCAGCGAAGGTCACTTGCGGCATGTCCTTGTTGACCAACTTGGCCTTGGACTTGCCGAATTGCATCACCTTCGAGCCGCCGCCCTGCATCCGGGAGAGCAGGAACCAGAACAGCACGCCCAGCAGCAAGACGGGAACAAGGAGCGAGAACAGTCCGGAGAACCAGTTGTTCTCGACGGGCTGGTCCGTGAAGCCCTTGGCCGGCGCGGCGTTGGTGACAGCTTTCACTACGTCTCCGCTGCGGGCGGTGACGTAGAAGAACTGGACATTCTTGCCCTTGTCCTGGCCGTCGATGACGAGATCGTCCTTGAGCGTCAGGTCGACGCGGTTTTCGGCGTCGTAGATTTTTGCCTGGTCGACTTTGCCGCTCTGCGCAAGGAGCGCCAAGCCTTTATCCGTATCGATGCGAGTGGATCCACCGGGGGCAAGGGTTGCAAATGCCACCAGGAGCAAGCCGACTACGACAACAATCCAGATGCCCGGGCCCTTGAAGAAATTCTTAGCTTTCATCTGTTCGGGGGCCAGCCCCGTCCCTCCTGGTAGTGCTGCACGGCGCATCCTCTGCGCGCGTGTGGTGCTGCGTCAGTTTCTAGCTTTACACCGTTCGGAGTGATTCACGCATAGTGAGGTGCAAAAGTTCCCTCTAGGCGTACACGGAATATCGCTGCATCCTACCGATTCACGGCACGTATTGTGCCTGACGTGTTGTGACTACGCGTTGTCGCTGCGCGCTGTCACTGCACGGCGCATGTTGGGTTGCTGCCCACGAGCCCCATGGAGGCGTTGGCCACGGCCAACGTGGAGACCCAGCCTGAGCCGTCCTTGGTTTGCAGATAGACCCCGTATGATCCGCCAAGCAATCCGCTCAGGATTCCAGACTTGAACTGCGTCGTATACACGCCCGAGACAGGGCCAGTTGTGCTGAGGTTGCTTCCCAACGCTACTGGAGTGAGATTCGCCAAACTTCCTCCACTCGCAACGAAGTAGCTGACGTTCGCTGGTGCCGAGTACGCGGACCCCGCGGGAAATCGCCAGTTAACCGTGATCACAGGGTTGGTGCCGAGCGTACCGGGATCGAGGGCGCAAGGGCTGATCATGACCGGGGGCGCAATGGTTGCCGCCGTCAGTGTTCCGGCGCCAAACTCGGAATCGGTCCAGCTCGCCTCGGTTGCCGGGGTTCCGGCAGGGACGGACAGGACGGCCGCGAGTCCGGCTGCCGCGGCCGATCCCCGGAACCTGCGCCAACGTGAGACTCCTGCTCGATGTCCGGAGGACGTCGCCAACCTTTTCATGAGGCCCGCGCCCGGGCTGCAAACCGCGCTGCGAAGGTCCCCGCCAGGACCGCGCCGAGGCCAAGGAGGGCAAAGATCCCCAACCGGAAGCCGGTGTTCGCGAGGCCTGTGCCGCGAACGTCCTGCGCAGTGGCGGGCTCCCCCATTGCGTCCACTCGGGCGGTGATCCTGGTGGAAAGCCCTTGTGCGCTGTTGCCGGCCGACGGCGACAACGTCACGTTCAGTAGCAGTTCGACGCCGGACGGGATCCCGCCGTCGGGATTTGCGAGGCTGGTCGGGGTGCCCAAGGAGGAAAGCGGCCTCGGCGGGATGACCGTCTTTTCGCCGGACGGGCAGGTCCGTGCCGCCCAGCCCGTGGCGCAGCTGAGCACTTCCACCGTGACCAGTCGCGCCAAGTCATCCGATGCGGCAAGTTGCCCAAGAGGCGCGTCGGCCAGGAGCCGGATTTTTAGGTCATGCAGCGTCACCGCCCTGGTGGTCACCCCGATACTCCACCGACTGGTGGATCCGGGAACCAAGACAGCGGGCGGGTTGCTGCCTCCGTGCGTCAGGATCAAATCCGGCCCGTCTGCCGCGGCTGCGGCCGGTACAGGAGCTGCGGCGACCAGGCCGAGCACCACCGGCACAACACTTGCCGCGACGCGGAACCGCCCGCGCCCGGTCATGTCCGTACCCCAGTCCGCGCCCGCCGGTCCTTGCCGGGATGCTCCGGCCGGGGCCACAACGCCCATGTCACCAGGACGGCGACCGCGACCGTGGTATCGCCCAGCACCCAGGGGTTGGATGCTCCCGCGACAATGTAGGCAAGGCCCGGTACCGAGTAGAGCACGATCCGGACTTTGGAGACGGTGTAAGGAGCGGGATCTTCCACGCGGTTGGCGTCGCCCTTAAGCGTCAGGACAGATGCACCACCGTCGGCCGACTTGACGGATGTGACCCGGTGGGTGACAGGCAGTCGTCCCGGCCGGTCAACCGTCACGACGTCCCCGACCCGGACGCTCGACGCCGGCACCTCACGCACGACGGCCAGCGATCCGGCGGGGATCGCGGGAGACATCGATCCGGTCTTGAACATGATGAGCGTGACATGGAAAACGATGGCGGCCAAGGTCAGGAGGATGCAGGCCGCCCCGCCTATCGCAGCAAGGTTGAGCAGCGTCTCGCGCACGACGTCGGCCGGCCGCCTGCTGCTGCTGCGTTTCCGCTGACGGCGCCCTTGGGTTGCAGTCACGGTCATGTGTCGGAGGTTCCCTTGATTTCCCACGTGACGCCAACGTTCGTGCCTTGCAGGGCATTGTCTGCCGATGCCTTCATGGTGATTTCGAAACACAGTTGCGTGGGATTCGCCGAGTTCGCGGCCACGGCCGTCGCCGCCCCTACCGTACCCAGCGGGACTTTCGACGCCGAGGATCCCGCGATATAGCTTGCCCCGGCAGTGAATTGGCTGGAATCGCAGGCCCCGGAGGCGTAGCGCACCACACGGTAATCGAGGGCAGCGGCCAAGGATGCATTGCCGGAAGTCGTGGCGCCTTGGAGGGCCAAGGTGCCGGAAAGCGAACCGGCGGTAGTGCGGATCCAGATGGGAGCGTAGTTGACGGACGTCGGCGACATCCCCGCCGGATCGAACGCCATGGTCGCGGCGGCCCCGGACGTTGGGTGTGCCTGCCACGTGCCTCCTGCGTTGATGGAGGACTCGATCTGGAACGAACTGGCTGTGAACGTCCCCGTCGCGAACTCCGAATCATTCCAGGCAGCGAGGGTCAGCGTACTTCCAACGCCAAGGACAAGGCCCCCGGCAAGGACCGCACGCACGCGAAGCAAACGCTGGCGGCCCTGGTCGGGCCGACGGGCCGTCCTGCGTCCGGACATGGCGGGTTGCTAGGAGGTGGATGCCGCAGTGAGCTGCCACGTGGCCGTGCCGCCCTGCCCCTGCACGAGGCCGGCTCCCGCGGTCACCTTGAAGCAAAGGAACACCGCGCCGCCAGGATCGCTCGTCGGAGAGCCTGGATCGAGCGTGAAGGTCACTCCGCTCAGAGCACCATCGAGCGCGGTGCCGGTGGGTACCAGCTCTGTTCCCGTGGTACTGCTGGAGCAACCGAAGGACGTGGGTTCAATAAGTTGGTAGCTCAGGTTCGCCACCGAGCCCGTGGCCGTGGGTGTGTTGACCGTGACGGTGGACCCCGTACTGGTGTTCGCCGCCAACCGCACGGCGAAGGGCGCATAGACCGTATCTCCCGGCGCTAAATTGTCCGGGTTGAGGGTGAATGGCAGGGCGGCTCCTGGCGACGCGGCATGGTCCGAGAAGGCCGTGCCGTCAGTACTCCCCTGCAAATTGAAATTGCCTGCCGTGAAAGTTCCGGTTGCGAATTCGGAATCGTTCCAGGCTGCCAGCACTACTGCGGCACCGACTCCGAGCACCAAACCGCCGGCCAAAAGTGCGCGGACCTTCCCGCGCGTTGACAATGAAACAGATTCAGTGCTCAAAATGCCCCCAGGTCAAGTCAAACCGCTATGAGCTGAACGCTAACACGCAAATGATCCTCTTTTGGTACGCGGCACCAAAAGAGTCAAAAATAGTTAAGAACGGAAAGCGGCCCCCCATTGGGAAGCCGCTTTCATTCCGCCATCAATCCGCGGCGGGGAATTACTCGTAAACGTGCGGTGCGAGGGTACCGATGAATTCCAGGTTCCGGTACTTTTCGGCGTAGTCCAGGCCATAGCCGACCACGAATTCATTGGGGAGGTCGTAGCCGACGTACTTGACGTCGATCTCCACCTTGGCGGCTGCCGGCTTGCGGAATGCGGTGCAGATTTCCACGGAGGCCGTGCCGCGGGATTCGAGGTTGGTCTTGAGCCAGGACAGGGTGAGGCCGGAATCGATGATGTCCTCGACAATTAGGACGTCCTTGCCCATGAGGTCGGTATCGAGGTCCTTGAGGATGCGCACGACGCCCGAGGACTGCGTGCCCGAACCATAGGAGGATACGGCCATCCAGTCCATGCTGACGTGGCTGTGGAGCGCACGCGCGAGGTCCGCCATGACCATGACGGCGCCCTTGAGCACGCCAACGATCAGCAGCTCACGGCCTTCGTAGTCCTTGTCGATCTGTGCAGCCAGTTCGCCGATTCGTTGCTGGATCTGCTCCTTGGTGTAGAGAACGTGCTTGAGGTCTGCCTGGACGTCGTTTGAATCCACCAATGGCTCCTGTGTTGATGCTCGGGTGCGGCTAGTGTTGGGGCGATGTGTGATGCCGGAATACTAGCTTCCCACAGCCGCCGCCCTCGCGGGGACCAGCGGCCGCATCACGCTCCAGTTCGCTCAGCGAGAGGCGGTAGACGCTGACGTTGCCGGGCAATTGGACGGGACCGGCGGACCCCTGCCTGCGGAGCAGCGCTTCGGCCGCCTGGAGCCGACCATAACCGGGCTGTTGGCCCCCGACGTCGGCCGCCGCCTTGGCGATGACGCGGAACCTGAGGGCCGGGGCGAGTTCCCGCAACGCACCTTCCGGGAGCCAGACGCCGTCGTCCGTCCTGTTCACCAGGCCGTCATAGCTCGCAGAGGCGAGTTCCTCCAGGAAATCCGCGTCCTGCTGGAGGATCGCCGCGGTCCGCGCAAGGGATTCGGCAACGCCCGGTCCGAGCTTGTCCTCCAGTACAGGCATCACCTCAACGCGTGTGCGGGAACGGGCGAAAGCCGGGTCCGCGTTGCTGGGATCGTGCCAGGCTTCGAGTTCCTCGACCCCGCAGATTTCCAAGGTTTCAGTTCGGCGCAGGCCAAGGAAAGGCCTCAAGAGCTTCCCCCGGGCTGCCCGCATTCCGGCGAGGGAACGGGTTCCCGAACCCCGGGCGAGGCCCAGCAACACCTGCTCCGCCTGGTCGTCCAAAGTGTGGCCGAGCAGGATGAATTGGCAGCCGAGGTCCTCAGCGGCAGCATCCAGCGCGGCATGCCTGGCGTCGCGCGCGGCGGCTTCAGGGCCGAACCCTGTTGACGCCACTTCGACGGTCCGCACCTGCACCGGCGACAAACCCAGCTCTTCCAGGATCGCGGCAGTGTGCGCGGCGACCTCGCCCGAGCCTTCCTGCAACTGATGATCGACTACGACGGCGGCAGCGCTCACCGGATGCCCGTGGACGTGGCCTCGACGCGCGAAGTAGGAAACAACGGAAGCCAAGGCCAAGGAGTCCGGGCCGCCGCTGCAGGCAACCAGGATCCGCTCCGGGTAGCCTGCAGCGGCCAGGGCGTCCTGCACCAGGTTCCGCGCTTTGCCGACGACGGGCGCCAAACGGCCGGGCCGCCGTCGTCCGCTGCTCCGTACTGTGGCTGTGCTCCGTACTATGGCTGACTCGGCAACGGGGGACTCGGGGACGCCAGGCGCGTTGCCCGACGCGCTGGGATCGGCCTCGGTTCCGGCCGTCACAGACCCATCCGCTCAAGCCACAGCTTGGCGTCGTGGATCTCGGACTCCGTAGGCAAGTGATCAGCCGATTCCCAAACCCGGTTGAGCCCTTCCATTCCGGCCACGGCAACAACGGCGCGGACGAACTTCGCGCCGTCGCTGTATTGGCGCATCTTGGCATCGAGCCCAAGGAGGCTGCGGATGAACTTTTCCATCACTCCGCGGTCCTTGCCCCGCTGGTTGAACCGCTGCCTGATGGTCTTCACCGTGGGGACCAGGGTGGAATCGACGGCGTCCATCACCACGTTCGCGTGGCCCTCCAAGAGGCTCATCACCGCGGTGAGGTGCGAAAGCGAGGCCTTTTCCTCCGGGTTCTGCAGCAAGTCCAGGATGGCTCCCCGGCCTGGAACGGCACCCACGGAACGATCACGCAACGACCGCGCGGCCGCAGTGGCCCGGTCCATGATGGAATCGACGTTGCCGAGGAGATTGGTGCTGAGCCGCTCGATTTCCTCCAGCATGTGGGTACGAAGCCACGGCGCGGCAGCAAACTGCACGCGGTGGGTTTGCTCGTGGAGGCAGACCCACAAGCGGAAATCATCCGGATCCACGGCGAGTTCGCGCTCCACGGAGATGATGTTCGGTGCTACCAGCAGTAGCCTGCCCGCCGGCGGAGCCTTGGATTCCGGGGCCAAGGACGCAAAGGGATCGTACTGGCCAAGGACTTTGCTCGAGAGGAACGCAAGCACGGCGCCGAGTTGGCTGCCGGTGATGGCTCCGCTTGCCGCCGCTGCCGCTGGAGTCAATGCCGGGCCGCGCCGGGATTCCAGCATTTGCCGGAGGGCCGGTTGGAGCATGACCGCGAAGCTTTGGGTATTGGCTTTCGCCCACGAGGCCCGGTCCACCACCAGGACATGCGAATCGCGAAGGTCGCGCGCGGCTTCGAGCCGGGTGATCTCGTGGACATGCGGGACCGAAATGTCCGCGCTGGAACGCAGGCTGTCCACTGCTTTGGCGATTTCGACCGGGCTCATTGCCGGGCCTGCGGGAGCGAGCCGGGCAGCCGTGGAAGCGGCCAGCTCCCAGTTGATGAGGGACTGGGGTTGCTGCTGAGACTCCATACGATCCATCAGAACACAGCAGGCTGTGCAAGTCCCTTAAGTTCGCTCAGCGGCGAACATCAGCCCGCTCGGCAACCGCATGATGCCAATGCGGTGGCGGACCTGTCCAAGGCTGTCTTGTTTCCCGCGGCCCCCGGCGTCAGTCCGTTCCCGATGAAGGAGAACACCAACAAGCGTCCGTCCGCGTCCACGACGTAGCCGCTCAAGGCGATGACCGAATTCAAAGTACCGGTTTTCGCCCGGACCAAGCCGGCGCCCTGGGATGTGCTCGCGTCGCCGTAGCGGTCGCCAAGCGTTCCCGTCAGCCCCGCCACGGGGAAGCCCGCCAACGCAGCGCGAAGCCTGGTGTCCGGACCGGAGGTGATGGCCCGGACCACGTCCGCGAACTGGCGTGTAGACACCTGGTTGCCCAAGGCCAAGCCGGAGACGTCGGCCAAGTGCATCGAATCCGTGGCGATTCCCGCTTGGGCGAGCTGGGCGCTGACAGCCGCCGTCGCAGCGTCGTACGTTCCCGGTTGCCCCATGGACAGTGCGACCAGGCGGCCGAAGGTCTCGGCAAGATAGTTGTCCGAGGTTTCGAGCATCAAGTCGACCTGCTGGCGGACGGTGGCGGATTCCACGCTCGCGAGGACCTCGGGCTTTCCGGCCGGAGCCTTCGCCCGCTCCACGTCCGGGGCCACCGTGAACCCTGCTGAGGCACCCGCAGCCTGGAGCTTCGCCGCGAACTCCTGTGCAGCGGTCAGCGCGGCATCCTGCGGCCGCGGCCCCGAAGTGGAGTCCGGGCTGGTCCGCGCCGAATTCAAAGCCAGCGGAAAGACCGGAGCCGTTTCGCCCGCCTCGACATCTTCGATGTGCCACGCCGGGTTCAAGGCGGGGCCGGTGAACAGGGTGTCGTCCAACTGCACAGTGACCGCGCCCTTGACTCCGCGGTCCTGCAGGGATTTCGCGGCGTCGGCGGCCAAGGTTTCGAGGCCGGCGCGGCCCAGGACCTCGCCGGGCTGCGACGGCCCGGCACCGAGCAGGACGTCGCCGCCGGCGCTCAACACAATGGTCGACGGCGACGCGCCAGCCAGGACGCGCGTGCTGAAGCGCGTTTCCGGTCCAATCGCGCGAAGGGCGGCGACGGCGGTGAGCAGCTTCATGTTGGACGCCGGAATGCGGTTCTTGGCGCCGTCGCGATCGTAAAGGGTCTGGCCGGTCAAGGCATCCTGAACGACGCCGGTGAAGTCTCCCCCGCCGTCGGGATTCAGGGCGGCGTTGACCTGCCGGGCAACGCTCGCCGGCAACGGCACGGGCGCAGAAGGATCCAAAGGTGCCACCACTTGGGTCCGGCTCAGCTCGCTGGGGACTTGCTGCCACGCAGGAACTTTGGGCGAGGGCCCGGCGGAAGGGCCTGGAAAGCCGAAGAATCCGGACGCGACGCCGAGTCCCATCGGAACGGCCAAGGCGGCAATGACCGCAGTCAACAAGAGCAATGGCAGGAAACGGAGAATTGCCTTGCTTGCTCTATTTCCGGCCTTCCGGCGCTTTCCGGATGTGCGGGGCTTTCCGGCCTTCCGGGGCCGGAGCGCGTGGGTTGGTTCCTGGTCCGAAGCGGGCTTTGCAGCCTCTGCCTCGTCAACGCCCTTCATGCAGCTTTAGTCCTCAAAGTCTTGAATGTCCCACCGTTTCAAGAAACTTGGGCCTCTCGCTATATCCTCAATAGTAGTCGGCGGCGTCGGCTGTTCTCCTGCCGCGCCCATGCCAATACCGCCAAGGAGCATTCCATGAAGCACGACGTCACGATCGAGATCCCGAAGGGATCGCGCGTCAAGTACGAAGTTGACCACGAGACCGGTCGCGTCCGCCTGGACCGCGTCCTGTTCACGTCCATGCAGTACCCCACCCACTACGGGTTCTTCGAGAACACGCTGGGCGAAGACGGCGACCCGCTGGACGCACTGGTGCTCCTGCAGGATTTCGACCTGTACCCGGGCGTCATCGTCGAGTCCCGCCCGATCGGCGTCTTCAACATGACCGACGACGGCGGTGGAGACGCCAAGGTCCTGTGCGTTCCCGCGGACGCGCGTTTCGACCACATCCAGGAAATCTCGGATGTCAGCGAATTCCTGATCAAGGAAATCGAGCACTTCTTCACCCGCTACAAGGACCTCGAGCCGGGCAAGTGGGTCAAGGCCGAAGGCTGGGCCGACCGCGCAGCTGCCGAGGCCGAACTCGAAGCCTCCATCAAGCGTTTCGCGGCCGAAGGGCACTAACCTTCTCCCGAGGCGCCCAGCGCCTTGTGACTTGCACGGCTGACCTGCACGACGGCGGCGGGTGCGGTTCCACGTGGACCGCACCCGCCGCCGTCGCTGGTTAATGTCGCTTGCTAACGGGGAGTCCAGAACCACCTTGGGATTAATTGCTTGAAAGTCGGCTACCTCCCGGCAATGATTGATCAACCATGTTCACGCTGACGATCAACCAACGCGACAGCCGCAGCGACGGAGACCTTGTTCCGCAGTTACTTAAAGACTTGCGGCACATTCCTGCGCGCTTGGACTTTGACAGGTCCGTGAAGGACGAAGTCCAAGGCATCGTGGACGTCCCACACCAGGCAGTCGAAACGGCACTCATCGCGTTGCGGACCGGACGGTGGTACGTGGGCATTGGAGTGGGACCGGTCAACGAACCCCTGCCCAGCCAAATCAAGGACGCCTCCGGACATGGCTTGGTCTACGCGCGCCGGGCCGTGGATCGCCTGCGGAACGGCAAGGAGCGTGTGCCTGTGGCCGTCGAAGGGCCGGTTGCCGCCCTCGCCGCCGAATCGGAGGCAGTGTTAAGGCTTCTGGGACACATCGTGCAGCACCGCAGTGTTGCCGAGTGGCGCGTCCTGGATCTGTTGACTCCGGGAGTGCGCGGACAGCAGAAGACCGTGGCCCAGGAACTGGGAATCAGTACCCAAGCCGTGAGCAAGGCACTCTCTCGCGCCCAATGGGCCGAGGAACACGCTGCCAGGCCCGCTGCTGCCCGCCTACTCGCGCTGATCCTCGAGGTCTACTGACCGCCGAGGTTTTCCTTGGCGGCCTGCGCCCGGTCCTGCACGTCGGCCGCTGCGTCCAGACCCTCGTCCTGGATGTTGCCCACCGCCTCCGAGGCGCTTTCCCTGACGTTCTGGACCGCGTCCATGGCCGGTTGCTGCAGGTTCCCAGCGACTTCCTGGGCGGCGTGCCCAAGCTCAGCGGTCAATGGTTGCGCAGCTTCCTTGACGGCTTCCGCGGCTTCGCGTTCCTTCTCGGTGGGCGGGAAGAGTGCGGACAGCAGCAACCCGGCCCCAAACGCGATGAGGCCGGCGGCCACGGGGCTGCCTTGCGTTTTGCGCGCGACGATCCGGGGCGCGTCGCCGATATTTTCAGCGACGTCGGACACGGCGTCCTGCGCGCTCCGGACCGCGCCGCCCGCCGTTTCCTGCATGTCCTCGCGGGCACCGAAAACTGCGTCCTTGATCCTGTCCACTTTCCGGTGGATGACGTGCGAGGGCGTCACCTTGTCCGCCACGGCATCAATGTTCGTGCCAAGGCGCCGCCGGGTTAGTTCGATATCGGCGCGCAGTTCATCCGGGTTCTGAGTCATCGTGTCTCCTCGGGATGTGGTTTCAAAGTTGGCGGAATTTCCTGCAGTGTCTGCGAGGTTCGTGGTAAGCCCTTGATGGTGCGGAGCTCCTTGCGGCCCGTGACCGCGAGGATCGTGGCGACAATTGCCCAGATGATTGCCACGATCAGGGCAGACCATCCGAGGCCGATAAGCAGGCCCAGGGCCCACCACACGGCGATCGACAGGAACACCAGCGCAAAGTGGCTTGCCCAGGCGGCCCCGGCCATCAAGCCGGCTCCCTTGCCCGCCTTGGTTGCGGATTCCTTGAGCTCGACCTTAGCCAGCTCTACTTCCTGCCGCATCAGGGTGGATACGTCCCGCGTCAGCTCGTTGAGCAACTCCCCGAGGGGTACGTTCTCTGCCTTGACCTGCGCGGGCGTGGGAGGCAAGTCAGCATGGGTCATCGTGAGCCTCCGTATTCGGGATCATCGGGGTAGCGCGTTCCCAAGGGGTCGCCTTGAATCTTCTCCGGATCCGGAGACGCGCTCCCGGGCTCCGATCCGGGAAAGGCGCCTGGCTCGGTTCCCGGCGCGGTCCCGGGGTCTGCCCCAATGCCAGGGGAGCCGAAAACGGGGTCGACAAAGCCGGGCGCCGGCGTCTGGTAGCCCGCATTTGTCACCGCGGGGCCGGGGAGCTCGACGGCGGGCGGCGGCACGGTTTGTCCGGCCGCGGGGGAGAACCCAGCTGCGCCTCCGGGCGTACCGCGGTAAGTTCCAGTTCCGGTGCCATCGGAAGCGTTCTCCGCCAGTCCGCGGCCGAGCCTTCCGGCGATGACCCCTGCGCCCGCGGCCAGCAAGAGGAAGGCTCCCGGACGGCGTCGGGCGAAGTTTTTCATCTCATGCAGGACAGCCCCCGGATCACGGTTCTCGAGCCACTCGGCGACCGAGGCGGAACGCTCTGCCACTTGGTGGACCAAGTCCGCGGCAACCCCGCCGTCTTCGGAGGCATTCGCCATGGTTGCAAGGTCATCGGAAATGGACCGCAATCCCTTGGCAACCTTCTGCTGCTGGGTTGCTGCTTGGTCTGTGAGTTCCCCCTTGGTCTGCGTCATGAGCTCGCGGGCATTTGCCCTGACTTCCCGCGCAACCTGGGTCGCCTCTGTTTTGGCGGTATCGGCCACGTTTCCGGCGGCTTCGCCTACGGCGTCGGCCACTCCGGCGGCTTCCGCCTTGGCATCTTCCGGCGTGACAGACCCGGAACCCGTACCGGAACCACCCCGAAAAACGTTTGGATCGGTGTCGCCGTAAGGATCAGTCACCGCGGGATTTTGCACGTGTGGCGCCGCAAAACTTCCGTCCTGCGGCGATTGGCTCTCAGTCATTGTCGCTCTCTTTCCACAGTTGGCAGGCTGCGGACAGCAGCCGGATAGTAAGCATCCTTACCATCAACAGCTTCTGTACCCTCTTGTGATGTCTTCAATCGCCTTCGAAGAAACTCTTCAGCGAGAAATTCCGCGAAGGGATTACGGCTCGACATGAGCCTGGCTCCGTGTCTACGTTGGACACATGAGCCTCAAGCCACAGCTTCGGCGGCTCCTCCCCGCGCTCCGGCAAGCCGCTTCGCGACACCACCTCCTTTTTGCCGGAAAAACGGCCCTCGCCGCAGGATTGGCCTGGTATTTGGCGCCGTTCATGCCGGGACCAGCCGCGTCCTATCCGTACTATGCTCCCCTTGGTGTCCTCGTCAGCATGCATCCCACCGTCGTGGCCTCGGCCAAGCACGGACTGCAGAGCCTCCTGGGGCTCGGCCTGGGAATCGCCATGGCATTCGCCGTCACCACCGTCGCAACGCCCAGCGCCTTTTCCGTCGCGGTGGTGGTGGGAATCGGAGTGATCATCGGCGGCCTCCCACGCCTCGGGGCCGCCTCCGAATGGGTCCCGATGGCTGCCCTCTTCGTGCTTGTCCTGGGCAACTCCAATGCCCCCGGATTTTCCTTCGGCTACGTCCTCCAAATGGGCATGGGTGTCGCGGTAGCGATACTCATCAATTGGGTGGTCTTCCCGCCCTTGCACCTCGAGGGCATCGATCCGGCAATTGCCGGCCACCAACGCGCCCTTTCCCGGCAATTGCGGGACATGGCAATGGCCATGACCGAGTCTTGGCCACCCAACCACGAGGAATGGGCAGGACGCAGCGGTGAACTGTCACGGACTGCGACGGCCGTGCGGAATGCAGTAGGGGAAGCGGAACTAAGCGCCAAAGCGAACCCGCGGTCCCGCCGTCGTGCCCGCCGCCTCCCGTCCGACCTGGCCGGCCTGAGGACCGTCGAGCGATTGACCTTCCACGTGCAGGACATCACCGATGTCCTGCAGAGCGTGATCTGGGAGAAGGACGCGGGAACGGTCATTCCGGACAGCGTCCTGGCGAACCTCTCGGGAGCTTTGGAGGCGGTGGCCGGAGTCATCAACGAATGGCGGAACGGGGAGGCCCAGCGATTGAAGGACCGCATTGCCGAAGCCAAGGAAGGCGTGGCGTCGCTTGGCGGTTCGATCACCGAAGCCGCGGCCGGTCAGGCTTCCGTGAACGCCGCAGCCTCGGTGGCCATGAGCCTGCGGCGAATGATCACCGTGATCGCAGAGGCCGACTAGTTCAGGTTCAGAAGGCGTCGCCCGCGGACCGGATGCGGGCCAACACCGCGCTCGTGGAGTGTTCCGGGACGTAATCCAAAATGCTGACCACGCCGCCGCAGCGCTCCACCGCCTCCGTTTCGGCGAGCATCTCTGGTGTGTAGTCACCCCCTTTGGCGTACACGTCGGGCTTCAACAATTCGATGAGGGGGATAGGCGTCGGGGTATCGAAAACCGTGACATAGTCCACGCAACTGAGCGCGGCGATCACGGCAGCCCGGTCCGCTTCCTGGTTTACGGGCCGGTCCGGGCCTTTGAGTTGGCGAACCGAGGAGTCGCTGTTGAGCGCCACCACCAGCACGTCCCCCAATTGCTTGGCCTGGTTGAGGTATCGAGTGTGGCCACGATGCAGGACGTCGAAGCAGCCGTTGGTCAGCACGATCCGGCGGCCCTCCGCCCGGTGCGGGGCGAGCTGGGCCGCCAGTTCCGTCGCGGTGAGAGCGGTGTCCGCGAACTGGCCTAAGTGCCGGGCCAGTTCTTCCGTACTGCACACCGAAGTGCCCGGGCGGTGCACGACGACGTCCGCGGCGGCCTGTGCGAGGTCGACGCTTGTGGTCAAGGGAAGGCCGACGGCGCGCGCGATGGTCAGTGCGGCAACGAAGGTATCGCCAGCTCCGGAAGCCTGCTTTTCGGCTTCCGGCCGCGCCCACGTGCGGTGGCTGGCCTGGTTGGGCCGCAACGTCAGCGTGCCGTCGCGGTCAAGTGTTACGACGACGGCGCCGGCGCCGGACGCGGCCAGGAGACCGGGCGCGTGGGCCTCCACCGAGGGACAACGCGCCGCTCCCGCCGGGAACCCGGCCCCCACTAGGCGGCTGGCTTCCTCGGCGTTCGGAGTGGCAACGTCTGGCACGAGTGCCGACCAGCGGGCCGGATCGTGCGCGTCCACCACAAGGAGGGCTTTGCGCCGCAATTCGCTGGACGGGCCAAGGGCTCCAACGATCGCATCCTTAGCCGGCCCTTCGAGCGTGCCGGCCGAGTAATCACAGAGCACGACGGCATCGCAATCGTCCACCGCGGCAGGAATAGCTGCAGCCAAGCTGCCCAGCGCGTCCGCCTGGACCTCCGCGGCGCAATCATCCAGGCGCACCATGATCTGGCCGCCGCTACTCACGCGGAACTTGGTGGTGGTTGTCATTGACTCATGTGCCACCAAGTGAGAGGTATCCACTCCACCCTCGGCTAGCTTTTCGGCGAGCTGTTGGCCTGCGGAATCCTTGCCGATCAAGGAGACGAAGCGAACCCGGGCTCCCAACGCCGCAAGGTTCATCGCCGTGTTCGCGGCGCCTCCGGGCACGAAGTCACGTCGCCGGAGCTGGACGACCGGCGCGGGTGCCTCCCGGCACAACCGCTCAATCACCCCGTCCCACCATCCGTCCAGAATCGCGTCCCCGATGACCGTTATCACGGGCTTTTCCTCGGCCAGGCGTCGCGGCAACCATTCAGCCAGGCCTTCTTGATTCGAGAGGCGTGCCATGGGGTACCTTCCGGTAGTCGGCATGTTCTTTACCCCCACGTACCCCGAACCCCTCCCTTCACACACGGGCACGGGGAAGTTTTCGGATCCCGGCACGGGCGTAGGGAACACGGAATCCATTGGCTAGAACTTCGAAAGGAAGCAGAGCGTGGACAATCCAGCAACAAGCAGCGCAACGCCGTCCCCGCGGTACGGATCCGGGGTGGGGCCGGTGCTGGAGAAGTTCCTTGGCGTGGAGCGCATTGCCGTGCTGCGGGGTGGCGGCCTGGGTGACCTCTTGTACACCTATCCGGCGCTCACAGCGCTCCGGGAAGGCTACCCCGACGCCGAGATCACCCTCCTGGGAACCCCAATTCACGCCGTGCTGGCGGCAGAAACCGCAGGGCCGGTCACCGACGTCGATATCCTGCCGTTCGCCCAAGGAGTGCGCGACGGAGCCGAGGACGCAGCCCGGCAGGATGGGTTCTTCGCCACAATGCAGGCAAGGAAGTTCAACCTGGCACTTCAAATGCACGGGGGTGGACGCTTTTCCAACCCTTTCCTCCTGCGGCTGGGTGCCGAGCACACCGTTGGCACGCGAACCCCGGATGCCGTCCCGCTCGAACGGAACCTGGACTACGCCTACTACCAAAACGAACCCGACCGCTGGCTCGAAGTGGCGGGACTCGCAGGCGTCGCGCCGCTCATACCCGCTCCGATGCGTCCGCTCCCGAGACACCAAGGCAACATCGCCCCGCTCCTTGAATCCCAGGGCCGTCCCCTCGTGGTGGTGCATCCGGGCGCAACCGACCCCCGGAGGCGCTGGCCGGCGGCGTACTTCGCAGAAGCGGCGGCGAAAATTGCCACCGAGGGCGCCAACGTCCTGGTGGTTGGAGACGCATCGGAGCGGCTCCTCGCACAGGAAGTGGCGGAGCTCGCCTCCGGCGCCGTCGACCCAGCGCACGAAGGCGCCGTGCGCTCGGTGGCGGGAGAGCTTGGCCTCGGGGAACTCGCGGCGCTCCTGGATGCCGCGAGCGTGATGCTGGCCAGTGACAGCGGGCCGCGACACCTCGCACAAGCTCTCGGGACCCCCACGGTGGGGATCTTCTGGATCGGAAACGTCATCAACGCCGGACCACGGGGCCGCAGCCTCCACCGGATCCACATGTCGTGGGAGACCCGGTGCCCGGTGTGCGGGATCGACATCACCCAAGTGGGATGGACCGCCCCGCACTGCGGCCACGACGACACCGTTGTCCGGGGTATCGACGTGGCCGCGGTTGTTCAGGACCTGCGGGACCTTATGGCCACGAGCCTTCTTCTGCGGGGCAAATGAGGAGTTCGCGGACCTCGCACCCCACGGGCTGCGACAACGCGAAAACCACGGCCTGGGCGACGTTGGCGGGATCGTTGAGCTTCGAATCGTCCTGCGGTTTGTACTGCTCTTCGCGGTCGTCGAAGAAATGGGTCTTCATGCCGCCCGGAATGATGGTTGTGACTCCAATGACCCCACCGGTTTCCGCCGCGAGGGCACGGCTGAACCCGATTACCCCGAACTTGGAAGCGCAGTACGCCGTCGCATCGGGAAGCGCCCGAAGGCCCAGCGTAGAAGCAATAGTGACGGCCCGGCCACGGGACTCTTTGAGGTAGGGCAGTGCCGCGCGGACAACGGAAACCGTGCCGAGGAGGTTCACTCCGATCACCCGCTCCCACTCGACGGCTGGGACATCTCCCAGCTTGCCGCACCTGTCGATGCCGGCGGCAGTAACGACCCCGTCCAGCCCGCCTAGGCTCTCGGCCGCCTCGCGCACGGCTTCTTCCACTTCCTCGCGCTTGGAAACATCCACCTCCCGGGCCTTCGCGCCGGAAACGTTGCTGACGTCCCGGTCAAAGACGAAGGGCGTTCCTCCGGCATCGCGGATCGCTTCGACGATGGCTGCTCCGAGGCCCGAACCGCCCCCTGTCACAATGACGCGGCCTGGTGTTTGCGTGCTCATGCGGAATCCTTTCGTTACGGTGGCGGCCGGACGGTCCGGCCTCCAGGATCAGGGGTTGTCAGCCGACCTTCGCGAGCGCCTCGGCCAGGCCGCTCGTGGATCTGGCGGGATGGAACGGAACGGTGACGCACTTGCCGCCCCAACTCTCCACGAGTCGGGCTTCAGGAAGGTCACCGGGTTGGTAGTCGCCTCCCTTGACCCAAAGGTGGGGACGAATCGACTCGATGGAAGCCTCAGGGGTGTCCTCATCGAAAATCACCACGGCGTCCACGCATTGAAGCGTCAGGAGGAGCTCAGCGCGGTCTTCTTGGCTCACGATCGGCCGAGGATCACCCTTGAGGCGACGCACGGAATCGTCGGAATTAAGGCACACCACCAAGCAATCTCCCATGCTTCGGGCAGCGGCCAAGGTGCGGGCATGGCCGGCATGCAGGAGGTCAAAGCAGCCTCCTGTGGCGACGACGGTACCTCCGGCGGCACGCACCCTCCGGGCGAGCTGGATTCCGTCGTGCCGGTTTCCCCGCGGGGCATTGTTTTCGGCGCCCCGGCTACTTCCGGCTTTCGACTCCGGCTGGTCCGCTGCCGGCTTGCCGCCTACCCCTTGGAGCGAAGCCGCACCCCCGTTTCCCAGGAACTCCGAGGCGTCTGCGACTGCCCGGGCGGCCGCGCGAGGCAGGTCCAGGCCAAGCGATAAATAGACAGCAAGGCTTCCCGCCAGCCTGTCCCCGGCACCGCAGGGATCTTCGACACGGGCCGGCGGCGCAGGAACATGTTCCGCGGAGGAACCATCCACCAGCACGGCTCCGTCCTCGCCGATGGTGACCAGGACAGCTCCGCAATTCCACTGTTCGAGGAGGACTTCCCCGGCTTCCTCCGCGGCCTTCCGCAAGGGATGGGTACCGGATGGTTTCGCGAAGGCGAGCGCCTCCGCCAGGTTGGGCGTCACCGCGGCGGCCCCTTCCACCGGGGTACTTCCCGACGGGTGCGGATCCCACACCACCGGCACCCGGGAAGCTGCCGCCGTGAGGGCCGCTCGGACATCTGCGTTGGACGTGATGCCCCGGCCATAGTCGGCAACCACGATCACCTCTGCCGACTCGATCGCCGCGGCCATCGCCCCGGTGCAGTCCGGCGTCGGCACTGGAGCGCAGCCTTCGTCGAAACGGACCATTTGGTGGGTTCCGATCCGGACGCGCGTTTTCGTGGGAGTCGCGGCGAGCGGGGCTCCGGCGAGCACCGACACGGTGGCCAGGGCAGCATCGAGATAGCTCGCGCTGTCGTCGTCCGACAGTGCGGTGACCAACGTGACGTCGTGGCCGTCACGCGCCAGCAGGGTGGCCACCAGGCCCGCTCCGCCAGCCCGACGCCGGACCTCGGCGACGTCGACCACCGGCACCGGCGCGTCAGGGCTGAGCCGGGAGGCGGTCCCGTTGATATCGACGTCGAGAAGGACGTCGCCCACCACGGTAACCCTCACGGTACGACTCCCGTATGCCCCGATGTCGGCGAGCCGGTGCGACGGGCGACCTCGGCGTCGAACGCGCGGCACATGGCGTGGATCGCGATGAGGTGCCCCTCTTGGGCGTTCGCCGCGATCGCTTCGACCGTGATGGCATCGTCGCACGCCAAGGACAAACGGTTCGGCCCCTTGCCGGTGAGCGCCCAAGTACTGATGCCGCGCTCCTTGGCCGCCATGACCGCACGCAGCAGGTTGGGGCTGCGACCGCTCGTCGAGAGCAAGAGCAAGACGTCACCGGCGCGTCCGTGGGCCCGGACCTGACGCGCAAAGAGTTCTTCGTAGCCGTAGTCGTTGGCCACAGCGGTCACGGTGGAAGAATCCGAGTGCAGGGCGATCGCCGAAAACGGGACGCGCTCGGAGTCGAACCTGCCCACGAGTTCGGCAGTGAGGTGCTGCGCCTCGGCGGCCGAACCGCCATTGCCGGCGGCCAACAAGCGGCGACCGGCCAGGAGGCGGACCGCAAGTTCCGTTCCCCACGCTGAAAGCCTGACCGATTGGGAACGCAGCGAGTCCAGGGCCGGAAGGACATTGTCCAGATGATCGGCCACGGTTTGCTCGTTGAGGGACATGTGCTCGCGTTCCGCGGTCCATCCGGCGGGAACCGTATCCGGCACGGAACGCAGCGCGGTGACCGGGATAGCGGATTTCGCCGTCACAGGACCACTCCTTCCAAGGGCTCATAGCCTTCACCGGCGCGCTGCGTGGCAGCGAGAACGGAGCGGTACGCTTTCTCGGTGTCCGCGGCCACACGCTCCCATGAGTAGCGTGACCGGGCCCGCCGAATCCCGGCCCGACCCATTTCGACCCGAAGCGCGGGATCGCCCAGCAATTCCGCGATCGCGGCGGCGATGGCTTCCGGGTCGCGGGGCGGGACGTGCAGCCCAGTCCCGTGGTCCTCAACGGTTTCCCTGAGGCCACCGACCGCCGCGGCAACCACCGGAACCCCGCAGGCCATCGCTTCAAGAGGCACGATGCCGAAAGGTTCGTACCAAGGAGTACAAGCTACGACGTCGGAACTCCGGAAGATGCCCGGCATCGCGTCCCGCGGTAGCTGGCCGAGCATCGTCACCTGATCGGACACGCCCAGGTCCCGGGCTGTTGCCCGCAAGCGCTGGACTTCCGGGTCATCCTCCAAGGCCAGCGCATCTCCGGAACCGCCGACGATGAGGAGTTCGACGTCGTCGAACCCCGCGTCGGCGAGCAGCGGCAACGACTGGATGACCAAGTCAACGCCTTTGCGCGGCACCAATCGGCCGACGCTGAGGATCCGGTACTTGCGTGTACGGGCGACGGCGGACGGACGGGCCTTGCCATCGCGGTACAGGTCGGCGGCAGCACCGCCGTCGGAATTTCCGTTGAACAACTCAAGGTCCACCCCGCAAGGGGCGATGGACACCTTCGCCGGATCGATGCCGAGCGCCTTCAGCTCGAACACTTCGTCGGGGCAGGTCGCCACGATCCAGTCGGCCGTCCGTCCCACCCAAGGCTCCAGCCATGCCCGGGCCGCCGGGCTGGTGTCCGCAGCACCCTGGTGCCGGCGTTTCACGGAGCCGAGGGCGTGGAAGGTCTGCACCACGGGAACCGGCTCGCTTCCTTTGGCCCGGCCAGCTGCCTGGAGGGCCGCGAGCCCGGACATCCAGAAGTGGGCGTGCACGACGTCGGGCACGTTCTTTCCCCAGTCCTGGCAGATTCCGTTTGCCAATTGGCCCATGAACGGCAGCAAGTCGTCCTTCGAAATGTGCGTGGGCGGACCGGCATCGACATGGACCACCGTGAGCCCCCGCTCCACCGGAACCCTTGCCGGGAGGTCCGGATCGTCGCGGCGCGTGTACACCGTGACGTGGTGCCCCCTCCGGGCCAGGTTCGAAGAGAGGGCGGCCACGTGGACGTTTTGTCCCCCGGCGTCAACTCCGCCCAACGCGGCCAACGGACTCGCATGTTCGGAAACCATGGAGATTTTCATCGATATATCCTCTCTGTGCCATGTCCGGCAAAAGCCCTACCGGATTGCGGGCGGGCAAGCCTCAGGTCCGCCAGGAGCTCGTCCCAAGCGTCAAGGAATTTCCCCAGGCCGTAGCGTTCCAAAGCGGCCTCCCTGGCAATCCTCCCCATGCCCGAAGCGACGTCCGGACGCTCCACAAGGTGGCGCGCGAAACGTCGGAGTTCCGCCACGTCGTTGGAAACCAAACCGGCCTCCGGCGGAACTGCCCGGGTAGCTTCGGTGGTAGCAAGTGCCACCACCGGCATTCCAGCGTGCATCGCCTCCAGCAAGGACAGTCCGAGCGACGTCCACCGCAGGGGATGCAAGTAAAGGCGGCACTTTGCGAGTTCCTGATGGAGGCGTGGCGCGGGAACGTCGCCCGCGATCCTGAGCTGTTCCGCGATACTGAGCCGTTCCGCTTCCGGGCCGGCTGTCCTGAGCGCTTCCGGCAAGGCTTCGGTGCCCATGCCAAACACCCGAAGCGGAGCCACGTTGGCGAATCCAAGGAGGAGGTCCGTCCCCGTCACCCGGCCGCGGCGGACCGGTTCGTTGACCACCACGCCCATTTCCTCGAGCTCTCCCGTGTACACGTAGCCCGGATCCGGAATCCCGTGCTCGATCACCACAGTGGGCGCCATCCCGGTGTCCCAAATCAGCCGATTGAAATGGGTGACATGCACCACCGGAATGTCGCGTTGTTCGGCCAAAGGATGGACACTCAGGGGCACGTCCCCCTTTGGCGCGTTGTGCTCAACGTAGACGGCGGGAAGGTCAATTCCCGGACGTCGCCCCAATGCCGAGGCCACGGCATCGATTTCCTCGGGCCGTTGCAGGACAACGACGTCGACGCTGCCCGGATCGAGGGCCGCCAAGTCGACTTCCTTCGCCGCGTCCGGCCAATCGCGGCCGCCGCGGCCCAGGCCCCAGGCACCGCCGTCGGGAGTGACAGGCAAAAGGTATTCGTGCCGGCCTCGGATGAAAGCCTCCATCCATCCGCCGTGGACGTGCCACACCAGGATCCGCATTACTTCCACACCTTTCGCCGGGTAGCAAGGGACGCGACTCCGCCCAACAGCCGCTCGACCGCTTCCACGACCTGTTCGGGCGAGACGGAGCCCAGGCAAGGGTGCCCGGGCACGGGACATTCGCGGGTCCGGGAATTCGCGCAAGGCGCGTCCTGGTCTCCCAAGAGCTCCAGGGGGACCCCGTAGGGCGCCCACCTGACGGCCGGGACGACGGGTGAAAACAGGCACACAACGGGGGTTCCCACCGCGGCAGCCAGATGTGCCGGTCCCGTGTTCCCGGTCACGACGACGGCGGCCCCCTTGAGCACCTCGGCGAGCGTCCGGAGGGAGGTACGCCCGCCTAGGTTGAGGGCCGAGGGACCGGCCACCGTTGCCGTGAGCGAGGTTTCACTTGGGCCTCCGGTCACCACGACGCGGTGTCCGTAGGCTTCAAGCAGTTCGACGAGGGCCGCATTATGCAAGGCAGGCCAAGCCCTGGCCGGGGCGGTCGCTCCCGGATGGACCACGATGTAATTGCCCTCCTGGGCGAGCTCCTCCACCAACCGGTCGGGCTCCTCGGAAGGCGCGATCCTCAGCTTGCCGTCGTCCCCCGAGGGGAGGTGGAATCCGGCGGCCTCGGCGATGCCCAGCGCGCGGATCGCCTCGGGTTGGTCTTCGACGAAGTCCTCGCCCGGCTTGAGGCGCACGTCCAAGAGCGAGCCGGCGTAATCCGTGGACGCCCCTGTGATCCGTTCGACGCCCGCCAAGCGCAGCAACAAGGCGAGGGGCAGCGGAGATTGGTGGAATGACGTGAGGATCACGGCCTCGTCGATCCTCGAAGCGCGGACAAAATCGACCAAGCTGTTCGTCAATTGCGCATCGGCGGCCGGCGCCGGATTCACGATCCACGGGCATGGCCAAGTGTGCGTCTCAGTGACATCGGGCAACATCTGCCCGGCACTTGCGCCCTCAGGTCCACACAAAAGAAGGACATCGTTGGGGTGGCTCCCGTCCGGCTTCTTCCCATGCGCCACGGCCCTCAAGGCGGGCCCCGAGAGGAGGACGTCTCCCATGCTGTCGAGCCGGGCGACCAAGACGCGGCTCATGGGCGGCCTCCCTGGGCCGGGACCCGGCCCAGCAACAAATTCACCGCATGCCACAAATCCCGGGCCACGAACTCGGCGTCGTCCACTTCCTCAACCCGGGTGGCCGCCGTCGGTACCAGGACGTGCCGGCTGCCTGCGGCCTTCGCAGCCTCGACGTCAGCTCCAATATCGCCAACATAGGCCGCCTCGCCTGGCTCTACTCCGATGCGGCGGCAGGCATTGACGATCATTCCCGGGGCAGGCTTCCGGCATCCGCAGTTGTCTTCCTGCCGGTGCGGGCACACTTCCCAAACGTCGAAAGATCCGAACAGTTGATCGACCCGCCGATTGACGGCATAGACCTGGTCGAGGGAAAGCAGGCCGCGCGCAACACCCGACTGGTTGCTTGCCACGCCAGTGGCAAGTCCCGCGCGGCGCACCAGTTCCACTGCCGCCCGGGCATGATTCATGGCCCGCACCCGTCGTGGATCACCGTTGTACGGCACATCGACAACCAAGGTCCCATCGCGGTCAAACAGGACCGCCTTCAACGTTCCGGTTCCTCCCATACCGGCAAGGTTCCCCACTTCTCCGACGCTAAACAGCACGGCCCGGAGAAGTTTCCCGCCGCCGTCGACGTCCGAACCGTGCCGTTAGACTCCTAGCGGGAGGCCTGAATGGACACTGCTGGGCGCAACGGAAAACCGCTACTGCTTGCCCTCCGGGCGCTCAAACTTGGCGACCTGCTAGTAGCGGTGCCGGCACTTCGCGCCCTCCGACGGGCCTATCCGGAACACCTCATCCTGTATGCAGCCCCCTCCTGGCTTGCCGACGCGCTCGAACTCGTTGGCGGCATCGGACACCTCCCGACGCCTGGCCTCGATGATCCCTTGCCGATCCAACCCGGGATCGTGGACATCGCGGTAAACCTCCACGGGAACGGCCCGGAGAGCAGGCAGCGCATCAATGAACTGCGGGCACGGCGGGTGATCGCACACCGCGCCGACGGCATCGAGGGGCCGGAGTGGATCAACGGGGTTCACGAGCGCGAGCGTTGGACGCGCCTGCTCACGTGGCACGGTATCGACGCCGATCCCCTCGATTACCGCCTTAAGCACCCTTCCCTCGAGCCTGCCCATCCCGGCGCCACGGTAGTCCACGTCGGGGCGGCGTACGGCAGCAGGTTGTGGCCGGTGGAGCGATTCGCCGAGGTCGCGGCGAGCCTCGGCAAGGCAGGCCACCAAGTGGTCCTCACCGGTAGCGCTTCCGAGCGGGAGCGCGCCGTCGAAACAGCCCGATTGGCGAACCTCAACGGAGCAAGGCTCGACGACGGCGCGGTGCTGGCCGGGCAGCAGGGCCTCGCCGAATTCGCAGCTACTGTTGCCGAGGCGCGCCTCGTCGTGTCCGCCGACACCGGTGCCGCGCACCTGGCTTCGGCCTACGCCCGGCCCTCCGTGGTGTTGTTCGGCCCGGCGCCCGCGGAGGAATGGGGACCGCCGCCCGGGCCGCACGTGGTGCTTACCGCCGTCGAACGTCGGCGCGGCGACGTTTTCGCCGCAGATCCCGATCCTGCCCTGCTGGCCGTCAGCGTGGGCGACGTCCTCGGGGCAATTCGTGGATTGGGTTGTTTGAGTGGCGACGGTTAGGGTGCTCAGCCGTCAGCCGGTTCCTTCAAGCGGCCGTGGCTTCGGCGCGTTTCTTCAGGTCGCGTTTCTTCAGGGGCGGTTCCCATCCCGAGGTCCAGGTTCTCATCAAGGAGGGTCTTTTGCAGTGAAACCAGAATTCGCGCGAGCTTCCGTGAGACCTGCATTTGCGACATCCCCAGTGCTTCGGCGATGGTCGACTGGGTCTCCTCGCGGTAATAGCGGCGGTAAAGGAGGTGCCGATCCTCCGCGCTGAGCCCACGGATGGCGTTTCGCAAGGCAAGGACGTCTTCCAGGCGGTCGGTCGGCGAACCCGGTGCGGAGAGGCAGCCGTGCAAGGACTCGCCGCTTTCGGGTGCGGGCGCGTCCAAGGAGTCGGGCCGTTTGCTGGTTCCGGCCGTCAATGCCTCCCGGACCTGTCCGGCCTCCAGCCCAAGCTCCAGGGCAACCTCGTCAGGCGACGGAGTCCGCCGCAGCGCCTGCGACATTTCCTCCATGCATGCCAGAACCTGGCGGCGAAGGTCTTGGACGTTCCTCGGAGGACGCACCACCCAGCAATGGTCCCGAAGATACCTCTTCACCTCGCCGGCTATGGTGGGCGCCGCATACGCTGGAAAGCTGCCCCCCTTCGCTTCGTCGAAGCCGCGGGACGCCTTGATCAATCCCATGTACGCAACTTGCCGGACGTCGTCGAGGTCGTGGGATCGCGAGGAATAACGGCTCGCGATCGAATTCGCCAAGTACAAATGGTCAAGGACCAAGCCGTCTTGGAAGCTGCGCCGGATGGTCCCCTCGGGTGAATGGCCGGCGTGAACGTTGTTGAAGTGCGGTGTCCGAAAGTGTGGCATCGGACCTCAATCCTTGGCCGTTAGTGGGCGGGCCGGTTGCAGGACCCAGAAAGAAAGCATGCTTACTTTAAAAGGAAAGCATGCTTACTATTTTCTTTCAACGGGGCTAGGCTCGAAGGGTAGATCCATCCGGAAAACGGAGGACCCATGGAAGCTGAAAAGAGCACCGACCCCAAGGTCGTCTCATCCGAAATTCAAGACCTGCTCCTTGATACACCCGACGTCGAGGCATTCCTGAGCGAACTGGCACGTCACTCCGCATCCGTACTCGGCAGTCCCGACAATGAGATGCTGTGCGGCGTTACCCTCCTCAGGCACGGAAGCGCGGGTACGGTGGCCAGCAGCAGCGAGCGGGCCTTGAAGTTGGACGAACTCCAATACAGATTCGCCGAAGGTCCCTGCCTGACGGCATGCAAAGAAGGGATCCAGGTTCACATTCCGGACCTCGAGAAGGACAAAGCCTGGCCCGAATACGGCCACGCAGCACGTGAGAACGGCGTCCGTTCCATCCTTGCCCTACCCATACCGCTGGTGGATGGAACGTCGCGCGCAGGGCTGAATATCTATTCGGAACAGCCCAACACATTCGACGAAGCGGCCGTGCAACGGGCCAGCGACTACGCCCAACAAGCTTCGAAAGGACTTCGCTTGGCGATCATGATCGCCCAGCACAGCGAAACCGCAGCCAACCTGCGCGCAGCAATGGAATCCCGGACAGTCATCGACGTGGCCACCGGAATCATCGTTGCCCAAAACCGGTGCACCCAGGCCGAAGCGCTGGACGTGCTCAAGAAGGCATCCAGCAACCGGAACATCAAGCTGCGCGACATCGCCGCGGCGGTCGTCGAATCCGCGGGGGGCGGAGCTATCCAAAGCCACTTTAGTTAAGAAGAAACCAAACAATCACTAGGAGATCCACACATGCACACCATCACAAAGGCTGTTGAGGTCGAGGTTCCCGTATCAGTCGCCTACAACCAATGGACCCAATTCGAATCCTTCCCCCGTTTCATGAGCGGGGTAGAAGACGTCCGGCAGATCGACGACGCCACACTGCATTTCTCCACCAAGATTTCCGGGGTCAATCGTGAATACGATGCCCGGATCACCGAGCAAGTCCCGGACACCATCATCAGCTGGGAAAGCCTGGAGCAACCCCGCAACGCAGGATCGGTACGCTTTGACTCGCTCGGCCCGGACCGCTCAGGCGTGAGCGTGACCCTCGAGTGGGAGCCGGAAACCTTTGCCGAAAAGGCAGGAGCCGCGCTTTCCGCAGACGAGATGCAAGTGGCCGCCGACTTGGACAAGTTCAAGGACTACATCGAAGACCGGCAACGCGAGACCGGCGCTTGGCGCGGTACCGTGGGCGGAGTCGACGTCGAAGGCAGCGGGCCGGTTCATACCGACACTGTTCGTGGCGGCACGCCGCTGGAGGGCGGAACCACAACCGGCACGCCGCTGGAGGGCGGAACCAACGACGACGGGACGCCGAACATCTGACACAAGCATGGTGCCTGGGCCTAGTCGGATTGAGCTCGAAAGCCAAAGGCCCGGGCACCATTTATCTTTGGCCTGGGTTCCCGGAGTGGGGCCGGCAGTTCCGGCGCTGGCTCGAGCGGGTGCCGCTAGAGGAGGCTCCGCAGCACGAGGGCAGCACCGTCGTCGTACACCGACGCGGTGACCTCGTCCGCTACGGCGAGCACCTCCACGGGAGCCTGGCCCATGGCAACACCGCGGCCAGCCCAAGTGAGCATCTCGATGTCGTTGCGTCCGTCGCCGATGGCAATCGTGTGGTGCGGTTGCGTGCCAAGCCTGCGACGCAGCTGCTCGAGTGCGCTTGCCTTGGTTACTCCTGCGGCGGCGATATCCAGCCAGGCCGTCCAGCCCACCGAGTACGTCACGCCGGAAAGTCCGATGCTCCTGATGGCCGTCGAGAATTCCTCGGCGGTATTTTCACTGCTGAAAACCACAACACGAACAGCCGTGGCCTCCAGCATGGTCTGGAAGTCGACGCCCACCGCTTCGACTCCGAAACTCGCATCCTGGAAGCGCTCTGTGGAGAGGAAGTTTCCGTCTTCGTCCTCAAGCGCGTACTTGGCGGACGGGAGCTGTTCGCGGAGGGCCAAGAGGGCCGGCGCGGGGTCGAAGGTTGCCCTGTGGATGATCGAGTAGCCGTCCTCCAGGCCGGGATCGAGCTTCAATGTCACGCCGCCGTTGCTGCAGACGGCGTAGCCACGGTCCATGCCGATTTGCTCAATGACGGGCAAGGTTGCATTCAAGGAACGTCCGGTGGCGATCAGGACATCGTGGCCGTCTGCCACCACTGCCTTCGCCGCATCCCGAACGTCCGGCGACATGTGGCCGTCGTGGTCCACGAGGGTCCCGTCAACGTCCAATGCGATCATGAGCTTTCGATTTACATTCCGCTGGTCATCGATGCCAGCGACTGAGTTTCCAGTCAAAATAGTCATGCCTCCAGTGAAACAGACTCGGCAAAGACCAGCTAGGACGAAGGCCACAGTAACGGATTAACAGGCGATGAATACTCCGACGTTATCCGCCCCGACATCACGCCAAGTCGTCAGTCGGAGCCGGGCCGGGGCCGCGGGCGGAGGTCAGGGCCGGGGGCGGAGGCCGGCGCGCAATAGCTTTTGCCGCAGCTGACCCGGTTGCTCCAGGTCTGCCCAACTCCACCTCACAAAGGCGAAGCCCGGCAATCTGCCCGCGCCAAGCGGGCAATACGGCGTGCCCGGAGCCCGGTGGCTTCCGGCGAGATGCCCTCAAGTTCCTCGGCGATGCCCGGATGATCGGCGAGGCATGCGTCGCGGCCCAACGTTCCTTGATCCGCCAGGATCCGCGCGACCCCCTCGGCCACAACCAGGGCATTGCTGAATGACGATGAAATCATGACGTCGACCGCCGTTTGGACCAAGCTAGTGCATACGAACTGCCCGGACACCACCGCGTCGACATCCCGCCGCAGCACATAGCGCATGGGGTAGTTTCCGAGGTTCCGGGCCTTTTCGGCAAGCGCGCTCTTTCCATGCACCATGAAGGTTGGAGGCCGCCTGCCCGTGATTCGTTCGGAGGCCGTAGCCAGTTCGACGAGCGGAGGCGTCCGCAGGGTGGGAATGCCAAGGACAACCGCAGCCGACTCTCCAAAGAAGACCGGCTGGTCGAACGCGAGACCCACTGCCGCGGCCGACCATTCGAATCTCTCGGCCGGCGTGGCGTCGACCCAGGCCGAGGTTTCCACGTAGTAGCCGCGCCTCAGCCGAACATAGCGACCCGCCCGGAAATGCCGGTGGATGGACGATGTTGACCCACTGAGGGCGAGTCGCTCAGCCGAGACGATGAGCTGGGGCGGGATATCCATGGGATTACTTTCCCCGGATCGATCCGCCGCGTCAGCCCTGAGATTCTCCTATGTGGAGAATCTCAGGGCTGTGGAGGGCAGGTCAAACAAGCCCCGGGATCACACTAGATAACCGGCAGAACCTCAAGGCCACCAAGGTACTTCTGCAGCGCCCTCGGGACGTTGACCGAGCCATCCGCGTTCTGGTGGTGTTCAAGGATCGCGACAATCCAACGCGTCGTGGCCAGGGTGCCGTTCAGGGTGGCAACGGCGCGGGTGCCCTTCGCTACGCCTTCCTCGTTGACCACGCGCTCACGGATGTTGAGGCGGCGGGCCTGGAACGTGGTGCAGTTGGACGTCGAGGTGAGTTCGCGGTACGCGTTCTGCGTGGGAACCCACGCTTCGCAGTCGAACTTGCGGGCCGCCGACATCCCGAGGTCCCCGGCCGCTGTGTCAATCACGCGGTACGGAAGCTCAACCTTGGCCAGCATTTGCTCTTCCCAGGCGAGCAGGCGCTCGTGCTCGGCGGCAGCCTCTTCAGCCGTGGTGTAGATGAACATCTCCACCTTGTTGAACTGGTGGACGCGGATGATGCCGCGGGTGTCCTTGCCATGCGAGCCGGCCTCGCGGCGGTAGCAGGAGCTCTGCCCGGCGTAGCGGATGGGGCCTTCCGAAAGGTCCAGGATTTCGTCCGCGTGGTAACCGGCCAAGGGGACCTCCGAGGTTCCCACAAGGTAAAGGTCGTCTTCGGCGAGACGGTAGATCTCGGCGTCGTGCTTTACATCGAAACCGGTACCCTGCATGGTTTCAGGACGCACCAAAGTGGGCGTGATCATGGGCACGAAGCCGGCTTCGATGGCCTGGTCCATGGCCATCTGCAAGAGGGCCATTTCCAAGCGGGCACCCACGCCGCGCAGGAAGTAGAAGCGCGCGCCGGACACTTTGGCGCCGCGCTCCATGTCGATCGCGCCAATCAGTTCGCCGATTTCCAGGTGGTCCCTCGGCTCGAAATCGGGGAATTCGCGGGGAGTTCCGACCGTCTTGACCACCACAAAGTCGTCCTCGCCGCCAGCAGGAATGCCATCCACGATCAAGTTGGGGATGACGCGGAGCAGCTCTTCCTGCTTCGCCTGCGCGGCATCGGCCTCGACAGACGCTGCCTTCACCGCGTTGGCCAACTCCTTGACCTCAGCCAGCAGGGCCTGCTTTTCCTCGCCCTTGGCCTGCGCCACTTTCTTGCCGAAGACATTCTGCTCCGCCCGGAGGCCTTCATAACGGATCAGTGCCGCGCGGCGGTCTGCGTCGGCGGAAATGATCGCGTCCACGATCGACTCGTCGGCGCCGCGGGCGCGCTGGCTGGCACGGAACTTGTCCGGGTTTTCGCTGAGGTCTTTTACGTCGATCACCAGATAAGAGTATCGAATCAGGCCGCGCCTCCGCGGATAGCGCACGACGGCGGCCGGCACCTTTCTGCGCACGTCCTCGCGGCGCGGTTGGCGGGATAGGGTTGGACTAGCATGAGCAACTGGATCCTGTACGTGATTCTGGCTGGGGGCGTGGTCTTTGCCGTCTCCAGTTGGTGGGGTGTGCGCAGGCTCAAAGCCAAGCACACCCGCAGCGCCGTGCGTGAGGACGCGCACAAGCCAGGACCCGGGCTGCAGAGGGTCGCGGTAGTCCTCAACCCGGTCAAAGGCAAGGCCGAGGAAGCCCGGAAGATCATCCGGGAAGCCTGCCACATCGCCGGCTGGGACGAGCCCAGGTTCTTCGACACCACCGCTGACGATCCCGGGCACTCCCAGGCGAGGGCGGCACTGGACTACCGGGCCGACGTCGTGCTTGTGGGCGGCGGCGACGGAACCGTGCGGGTGGTCGCCGAAGCCCTCGCGCACACGGGGGTCGCCATGGGCCTGGTTCCGCTGGGCACCGGCAACCTCCTGGCTCGAAACGTCGACCTCGATGTCAACAACCTGCGCGGCAACGTCGACACCGCACTCTTCGGCCACCAGCGCTATATCGACACCGCACGGATGTCCATTCACAACGAGCGCACCGGAGCCTCGTCAGAGCATGCCTTCCTGGTCATCGCGGGGATGGGCCTGGACGCCGAAGTGGTTGGCGATACCAACGACGACCTCAAGAAGGCAGTGGGTTGGCTGGCTTATACGGAAGCGGGCGTACGCCACCTGCCGGGCAGGCGCAAAAGGGTCAGCATCGCCATGGACGACGAACCCGAACAATCCCGGAAGATCCGCAGCATCCTTTTCGCGAACTGCGGCCTGATTCCCGGCGGCATCGATTTCATCCCGGGCGCGATGATTGACGACGGTGTCCTGGACGTGGTTGTCATGAGTCCGCGCAGCGCTATCGGCTGGCTCGCGATGTACGCGAAAATCCTGTTCAAGCACAAGCGCAACCTGCCGGTCATGAACTTTTACCGCACCGGCAAAGTGGTCATCCGGAGCAACGAGCCGATGGCAACGCAACTCGACGGCGATCCCGCCGGCGAGGCCACGAAGGTCACGGTCCAGGTTGAGCCGCGTTCCCTGCTGGTTCGCGTGCAGGACCGCCAGCCCTAACGCGCTATTCGCTGGGTTGGACTTCTTCTGCCGCTTTGCGTTCTGCCGCGGCTTTCGCAGCCGCACGGGCTTCGGACTGCTCGCGGATCATCGCTTGTTCTTCCTCGAAACGCAGGCGATCAGCGCGGTCGGCCTCGTCCCCGTCCCAATCCTGGTTGTCCGCCTTGGGCTTCGGGTTGACGATCATTCCCTGTCCGCTGGTGTCATTCTTATTTCCTGACATGGCCCGCTCCCTCCGTTTGGGGCATGCGTCCATCCTCTATGGATCAAGCAAGCATACGCACAGTTTCAGCCACGCGATAGGGGTTGAAGAGTCAATTATCCAGCGCCTGTGGAATAGGGTCGGCGCTCGATTCCGGCTCCAGAATGCTTCGGACCCAAGCGTGGGCCGACGAGAAGGCGGCATCCGATGTGTGAGGCGAAACGACTGCCTTTTGTTGATCCGCCCGCGCGTAGGAACCCAGGAATCGCGTGGCGGGACTGATGCGGTGCAGGCCGGCGAGGGCGTCCGCGACCCGTGCGTCCGACGCGTGCCCGTCGGCGTCAATGCTGAAGAAGTAGTGGCCGAGGTATTGCCCCGTGGGCCGGGATTCGATCCGGCTAAGGTTGACGCCCCTTGAGGCGAACTGGTCCAGGATCTCCATCAAGGCGCCAGGGCGGTCCTCCGGAAGAGGTACGACGACGGTGGTCTTGTCTGCGCCGCTGCGGTCCGGGAGCGCTCCGGGCCGGCTGACGAGCACGAAGCGCGTGACCGCGCCCGGGTTGTCGCCGATGTTCTCGGCAAGCACGTTCAGGCCGGGCCTCTCCGCCGCGACAAGCGGGGCGCAAATGGCCGCTTCGTAGTGCGCTCCGTCTTCGAGAAGCCCGACGGCGGCTGCCGCGGTTGAGGAGCCGGGAACGTATTCCGCATTCGGGATATTTTCATCGACCCACAAGCGGCACTGGGCCCAGGCATGGCCGTGCGTGGAAACTCGTCGGATGTCCGAAATCTTCACTCCGGGGCGGGCCACCAAAACGAAAGTGATGGGCACAAGGGCTTCGCGGATGATCCGAAGTTCCGCGCCTGTGGCGATGGCGTCCAGCGTGGCCGTCACGCCGCCCTCCACCGAATTCTCGATGGGCACCATGGCCGCATCCGCTTGGCCTTGGCGCACCCGTTCCAAAGCGGTGTTCACGTTGGAGCACGGCACCCGGTTTGCCTCGGCGGCGCCGGGAACCTGCAGGAGGGCGGCCTCGGTGAAAGTGCCTTCCGGGCCGAGGAAGGTGTAGGTGAGCGCGGACGCCGGCATCAAATATTCCTTAGGGGTAATGCTTCGAACTAGAGGACGACCGGTTTGAGGCCGTTCTCCGAGACCATGGGCCGGCCGGTTTCCAGCCACATGTCCATCCCGCCGGCGACGTTCGTGGCGCTGTATCCCTGACCCACAAGCCATTGGACAGCTCGGAACGATCGGCCGCCCGTCCGGCAAATAACGAACAAGTCCTCGTCGGGATCGAGTTCGTCCAAGCGGGCCGGAATCTCGTTCAGGGGAATATGCAGGGCCCCGACGGCGTGGCCCGCTTCCCATTCGTAATCCTCCCGGACGTCCAAGATCTTCGCGTCAGCAGGAACATCGCCTACGGGCACGGTCTCGAAATCGCTCACATGAGTTCCTTCCAACGGAAATCGGATCTAATTCAAGCCTATCCCCACCCCGGGCCGCCCACCGGAGCAACCCCCGCGGCGTGCGGGGGTCCAACGCTTCCTCACTCCCCCGCCGCAGCATTAGTCTTGGCTAACGATCGCCGCCGCAAGGACGGCGCACGGACCACAACCCACCAAGTCAGGAGGAAGCCACATGGCGGCTAGGGAGCGCACCATTTTGGCGACCTCCGGCGGGTATAAATCAGGCCACCGCACCAGGATGGAGTTCGACCTGCTGGTCCACCACGCGGTGGAACTCTCCGGAGTGAGCGGCCGAGCCCCGCGCGTTGCGCACCTCGGTACGGCGTCCGGAGACCAGCGCTGGTTCGCAGCCGAGTTGGACCAGGCTGCCCGGATCTCCGGTTTCGACTTCACCCATGTAAACCTCTTCACCATGCCCAACCATGCTGATCCGGAAGCCCATCTCCTGGAACAGGACGTGGTGTGGGTCAACGGCGGCTCGGTGGTCAACCTCCTTGCGGTCTGGCGCGCGCACGGCTTCGACGCGATCCTCAAGCGGGTCTGGGACCACGGCGTGGTGCTTGCCGGGGTGTCGGCAGGCTCCATCTGCTGGTTCGAAGGCGGCACCACCGATTCCTACGGCCCCGAACTGCGCGCGGTCACCAACGGCCTGGGCCTCCTCCCTTACGCCAACGGCGTCCATTACGACTCCGAGCCGGGCCGGCGCCCGCTCGTCCACAAGCTCGTGTCCGAAGGCGTCTTGGGCGAAACCCACTGCACGGACGACGGCGTCGGGCTGGTTTACCAGGACACGAAGCTCGTGGACGTGGTCACCGAAGTCAAGGGCAAGTCCGCCTATCGAGTGACTGCGGCGACCGGCGATTCCGGCGAGCCGATCGCGGTTGAAGAGCAACTGGAGTCCCGCTTCCTTGGCTGAAATCCACGAACTTGGCGCCACCGAGTTGCGCCAGGTCCTCGCCGGAGGCCACGCGTCCGCCGTCGAGGTTGCGGAGCACTTCCTGGCGAGGATCGAGCAACGAAACCGCTCCCTCGGGGCGTTCGTCACCGTGACGGCGGAGCAGGCCATGAAGGACGCCCGCCTGGCCGACGCCGCCTACGCACAGCCCAAACGGGAAAACCTTCCACTTCTCCACGGAATGCCGCTGGCGTTCAAGGACCTCACCGACGTTGCCGACGTGGTGACCACGCACGGAAGCGCGGCGCTGGACCGCAAGCCGGCTCCGGAAGATGGTGCCCTCGCGGCAGCACTCAAAGGCGCTGGAGCCATATCGCTCGGGAAGACCCAGGTTCCGGAGTTCGGGCTGACGGCGTACAGCGAAAACCGCGTCGCACCGCCGTCGCGCAATCCGCACGCGTTGAGCCGGAGCTCTGGCGGTTCATCGGGCGGCAGCGCTGCCGCCGTAGCCGCCGGCTTGGTTCCCTTCGCGCCGGGGTCCGACGGCGGCGGTTCCATTCGTATTCCCGCTGCGGCATGTGGGCTGGTGGGCCTGAAACCGGGACGCGGTCTCGTGCCTTCCGGTGAGAGTACGGGCGACGCCGCCCGCTTGGTTGTCGCCGGGCCCCTGGCACTGTCCGCCGCGGATGCCGCCCTCATGATGGATGCCTTGGTGCCGCACGAGCTCGCACCGGAACGCGGATACCTGGCATCCGTTGATGAAGCACCGGAGGGCTTGCGCATCGGCGTCAGCCTGGACAGTCCTTGGGACAAGACCTTCCCTTTCACGGTGGAACAGGACGCCTTGGACGCCCTCGCCACGGGCATCCAACTGCTGACGGCGGCAGGCCATTCCGTGTTCGAGGCCGAGATCCGCTACGACAACCGCTATCCGGACGCTTTCACCACAGCCTGGACCGCCGGCGTCGGAAACGCGCGTATCCTGCCGCAGCGTGAAGCCCTGCTGACACCGCTGACGCGGACGTTCCGCCGCAGGGCGCAACAGCGTAGCGTTGCGAAGGTCAATGAGGCCTTGGTATTCCTGCGCCGATTCGCCCACGACACTGTGGCCCAGTATGCGCAGTGGGACCTCATCCTGACGCCGTCGCTGGCGCAGGCTCCGCGGCCCGTGGGCTGGTTCACGGGGACAACTTCGGGCGGCGGGGAATGGCCGTCACCGGACTGGCCGGGCGACGCCGACGACGACTACAGAAAGCAGTGCGAGTTCGCGCCGTGGTCGTCCATGGTGAACGTATGCGGGCTCCCGGCGGTCACGGTCCCCGTGCATTGGACCGGGCCGGCACCCGGCGAAGGCCTTCCGATGGGGATCCAGCTCATCGGAAAACCCGGCAGCGAACTCTTGCTGCTGCAGCTCGCAGGGCAACTCGGAGCCTAAAAAATACTGCGACTCACCCCCTTCGATAGTTGCTCCAGACATTCGGAAATATGACAATACCCGTCCACAATGCGAACATGGTGTGAATGAGCACACCTCTGAAAACTGTGAAACCCGCCACAACCCCGGGCGACACGTCATTTTTCGGCCACCCAAAGATGCTGGCCAGCCTGTTTTCCGTCGAGATGTGGGAACGATTCTCCTTCTACGGCATGCAGGGAATCCTTCTCTACTACATGTACTTCACCGCAGACCAAGGCGGTCTCGGGATCAACAAAGCCCTCGCGGCCGGGCTGGTCGGCGCCTACGGCGGCGGCGTGTACCTCTCCACGATCCTGGGCGCCTGGCTGGCAGACCGGATCTTCGGCTCGGAACGGGTGCTTTTCGGCTCCGCCATCATGATCATGGCCGGCCACATCGCATTGGCGCTCTTTCCCGGCATCCCGGGCCTGGTTGCCGGCCTGGTCTTGGTCGGCATCGGTTCCGGCGGCCTCAAGGCAAACGCCACGGCGCTGGTCGGAAGCCTCTACGGCGAGAAGGACGAACGCCGCGACGCCGGCTTCTCCATCTTCTACATGGGTATCAACCTTGGTGGCTTGATCGGTCCGCTCGTGACCGGCTGGCTCCAGGAAAGCAACGGCTTCCACTGGGGCTTTGGCGCCGCCGCGATCGGCATGGCGATCGGCCTCGCGATCTACGCACTCGGCCGCAACAAGCTTCCAGAAGAAGCGCACCGCGTCCCGAACCCGCTCCCCGACGCCCAGCGCAAACGCTACGGGCTCATCTTCCTGGGCATCGCCGTCGTGATCGCCGTATTGCTGGCGAGCGGAGCGGTCAACCCCGGCAACCTCGCACGCAGCATCGCGTACGCGGCCATCGCGGCATCGGTCCTGTACTTCACCATGATCTTCCGAAGCAAGAAGGTCACGCCGCTCGAGCGTAAGCGCGTCACCGCGTTCATCCCGCTCTACATCGCCTCGGCGGCGTTCTGGGCACTCTTCCAGCAGCAGTTCACGTTCATCGCCGTCTACTCGGAGGAGAAACTGGACCGCAACCTCTTCGGCTGGGAAATGCCGGCGGCCTGGGTCCAGTCCATCAACCCGGTGTTCATCATCGTGTTTGCCGGCGTGATGGCTGCTTTGTGGACCAAACTCGGCCCGAAGCAGCCCGGCTCCCCCATCAAGTTTGCCGCCGGACTCTTCATCATGGGCCTGGCGTTCATCGCCTTCATTCCCCTTGCCGGCACGGGCAAGACGCCGCTGCTGGCGCTCGTGGGAATCCTGTTCCTCTTTACCTTGGCGGAACTGTTCCTGTCCCCGATCGGCCTGTCCGTGAGCACCAAGCTTGCGCCCAAGGCGTTCCACACCCAGATGGTCGCGCTGTTCTTCCTGTCCGTCTCCCTCGGCACCACGTTGGCCGGCATCCTGGCCGGGCTTTACAACCCGGCCAACGAGCTGCCGTACTTCCTGGGCGTCGGCGGCACCGCCGTCGTCATTGCGGTTGCTTTGGCAGCGGCCTCACAGGCCATCAGGAAGTTGATGGCCGGGGTCCGCTAGGGCGACCCTTAAGCGAACAACGGCAGCGAACGACGGCGGCCGGCGTCAGGCGGGATTCCCGCCGAACGTGCCGGCCGGCGTCGTTGTCGCTAGTAGTTGTAGTTATAGCGCGAGGCGCTGGCCGCGAAAATCGCGATGAACACCCAAAAGAGCACCGCTCCGGCGATCCCGAGGTACCCCATCACCAGGCCCGCAATGGCCATGCCCTTGCCCGCCGGTTCCCTCTTGAGGCCCATATGGCCAAGGATCACAGCGGCGATCTGCGGTAGGACGAAGAAACCGAGGCCCACGAAGACGGCGATGCCGCAGCACATGCTCGCGATGCTCAAGCCCTTCGGCTCCACGGGCATGCCGTAGTACGCGGGCTGGCCGTAGGGGCTCGCCGGCTGGCCGTACTGCCCTTGCGACGGTTGGGCATAAGGCGATGCGGGCTGGCCGTAAGGATTGGAAGGCTGGCCGTACTGGCCCGGTCCCCCCGGCTGTTGCGCGTACGGCGCCTGCGGCTGGCCGTACTGTTCCTGCTGGCCGTACGGTGCCTGCTGGCCGGAGGAGCCATGCTCGGATGGAGCGGCGAATGGCCGGCTGCCGTACGGGTCGTCGCCCGGTTGCGGGGCCGGCGGAACGTACGACGGCGGTTCGTAGCCTTTAGGCGCCTCGTCACCGTGGGTTTCGGGAGCGTGGGTTTCGGGAGCGTGGGCTTCGGGAGCGTGGGTTTCGGCGGCGGATGCTTCGGTGCCGGATGTTTCGTCACCGTCAGGTGCGTTCTCGGGTTTGGCTGGCTGGTCTGTCATGGATTTCCCCCTTGCGAGTCTTTCTGCCCAGCCTACCGCCGGGCGACCAAGCGCATAAGCGCGGAATCGCGGTGCGCCAACGTCGTGCCGCACTCTGGTAAACGCGTAGTGAATCTTTGCGCGGATCGCGGAAATACGATGTCACAGGCGTCGCAAAACCCACATTTCTCTTCAAGCTCGGCGGACCGTCTGGCATGCTGGGTCAATGGCTAGCCGTGCGGGCACAGTTGCCCTTCCCCAGGACCTTGTAGACATCACCGCGCTCCTTGACGCGTACTACGACGTAAAGCCGGATCTCAACGATCCCGCGCAGCGCGTGGCATTCGGCACCTCCGGGCACCGGGGCTCGAGCCTCAAAGCATCCTTCAACGAAGGCCACATCCTCGCCATCACCCAGGCGATCGTGGAATACCGCGCGGGCCAGGGCATCACCGGTCCGCTGTTCCTCGCAAAGGACACCCATGGCCTCAGCGAACCCGCCCAGAACTCGGCTTTGGAAGTCCTCGCGGCGAACGGCGTCACCGTGCTCATCGACGCGCGGCACGGTTACACGCCCACTCCGGCCCTGAGCCACGCGATCCTCAAGTACAACAGCCAAGTGGCACCGGGGCAGCCCCAGGCAGACGGCATCGTGGTCACCCCGAGCCACAACCCGCCGGCCGATGGTGGCTTCAAGTACAACCCTCCGCACGGTGGCCCGGCTGACACGGATGCCACGGGATGGATCGCCAACCGCGCCAACGAACTGCTTGAGAACGGGCTGCGTGGAGTCAAGCGGATTCCCCTCAACGACGCCCTCAAGGCTGAATCCACAGGCAAGTTCGACTTCCTGAGCAGCTACGTGGACGACCTCCCGGCCGTCCTTGACCTCGACGCGATCCGTGCCGCGGGCGTGCGTATCGGGGCCGACCCCATGGGTGGCGCTTCCGTCGACTACTGGGGCGAGATCGGCGAACGTCACCAGCTTGACCTCACGGTGGTCAACCCCACCGTTGACCCCCAGTGGGCATTCATGACCCTCGACTGGGACGAGAAGATCCGCATGGACTGCTCCTCGCCGTCGGCCATGGCCTCGCTCATCAAGCGGATGTCTGACGGCGCCTCAGGCGCGTTCGACGTCGCTACCGGTAACGACGCCGACGCCGACCGCCACGGCATCGTTACACCCGACGGCGGCCTGATGAACCCGAACCATTACCTCGCCGTCGCCATCGATTACCTGTACCGGAACCGTACTGGCTGGAACCCCGCATCAGTGGTGGGAAAGACCCTCGTTTCGTCTTCCATCATTGACCGCGTCGCGGCTGGCTTGGGACGCAAGCTCGTAGAAGTTCCCGTCGGCTTCAAGTGGTTCGTGCCGGGCCTGCTCTCCGGTGAAGGCGCATTCGGCGGTGAGGAGTCCGCCGGTGCCTCGTTCAACAAGAAGGACGGAAGCGTCTGGACAACCGACAAGGACGGCATCCTGCTCGCCCTCCTCGCCTCGGAAATCACGGCCGTCGCGGGCAAGTCGCCGTCGCAGCTTTACAAGGGCCTGACAGACCAGTTCGGCTCGCCCGTTTACGCCCGGATCGATGCCGCCGCGACGCGTGAGCAGAAGGCAGCGCTCGGCAAGCTCTCGTCGTCGGACGTTTCGGCAACCACGCTGGCAGGCGAGGAAATCATCGCCAAGCTCACCGAGGCCCCCGGCAACGGCGCGCCCATTGGCGGCCTGAAGGTGGTCACCGAGAACGCCTGGTTCGCCGCCCGTCCGTCCGGCACCGAGGACGTGTACAAGATCTATGCAGAGTCCTTCAAGGGCGCCGATCACCTCAAGCAGGTCCAGGACGAAGCCAAGGCCCTCGTGGACAGCGTGATCTCCTAACCTCCCCCCGAGTTTGTGTACAGGTTCCCCCCTTAAAACGCGTTTTAAGGGGGGTCATCTGTACACAAACTATTAGGTTTCGGCGCGCCACACCTTCAGGATCCGGCGGATCGTGTGGTTGCCTCCGGGGGCCATGTCCACCAGGGCGATCTGGTCGAGCACGACGGCGTCACCCGGCTTGGGGCGCTTGCCGTCGTGGTGCGATATGTGCGGGCGGTAATGGTCCAGGACGTAGTGCGGGGTCGCCACCTTCCCACCCACTTGCGCGACGGCGTCGAACAATTCCTCGTGCAGTCCTTGCAGGATGGGATGGCGCTCGACCAGGCTGACCGGGATGGATCCTTGGTGACCGAATCCGTCGTCGGGCCCTATGGTAAGCATCGTTCCCAAGGCGCCGCGCACCGGCGTCGTGACCAGTTCGCCAAGGCGCTCGGCGACGTCGCCGTCTTCCGAAGGCTCGACGTCGAACCTCAACAAGGTGATGTGCAGCGGCCAATCCGTGCGCGGGAACACGAGTCCGTCAGCCACGGCTTCGACGAACACCACGAGGATCAGGTTCCGCATAAGGAAAGTTTCCCACCCGCGTTTCCGGCGCTCCATCACCTATACCGGCTTGAACGCGATCGCCCGCTCACATGATGTGAGCGGGCGATCGTCAAAAAGGCGTTATGAGTGAGCGGGCGTCAGACCGTGCGGACGACGTCTTCGTATGCGAACTTCGGCTTCGCTTCGCCCCAAGCGTCGGGGCCGGGCTGGCCGATGTTGACCACGAGGAAGCTCTTCTGGTCGCCCGCCGGGAAGAACTCGGCGTCGATCGCGGCGAAGTCAGCACCGGTCATCGGACCGGCGGCGAAACCGAGCGAACGGACAGCCAGGATGAAGTAGCCGGCCTGCAGGTGGGCGTTGTTGTTGCCGGTGGAGGCAGCCAAGGCGGGATCGGCGTCGTACATGGCCTTCGGGGCGCCGTAGACAGGGAGGAATTTGTCCCACTGCTCGTGCCATGCGGCGTCGTAGGAAAGGATCGCGACCAGCGGCGCGGAGGCGGTCTTGGCCTGGTTGCCCCTGGACAGGGAGTCTACGAGCTTGGCGCGGGCCTCGGCCGAGCGGACGTAGGTGACGCGCAGCGGCTGCGAGTTGAAGGCGGTGGGGCCGAACTTGGTCAGTTCGTAGATGGCGCGGGCCTGTTCCTCGGTGACCTCGCCGGAGAAGGAGTTGGCGGTGCGGGCTTCGGCAAAGATGGCGTCGACTGCTGCGGCGTCAATCACTGCTTCTTCATGGGCGATTGTCATTCGCGTACCTTTCGCTGTGCCGCAGCCGTCAACGGCCGGGCGCTTATGCATTCCATAGTTGCAACTTCAACCTCGCTCCGCCTCTTCCCATGAACCTGCGTGACGTTCCACACAGCCGAAACAACAGACCGTTCGGGCGGTAAGGTTGCACCGGCTAATAATCACAACTTTCAGGGAAGGCTCCCGTCGATGAGCATGCTCGGAACCAAATGGAAGCTGCACGGAAACGGCAAGACGATCCGTCCCGGGCATGTCGTGGCACCCGATGAGCGGCTCGCGTGGCCGCTGACCATCGGCGTCGGAATGCAGCACGTCGTCGCGATGTTCGGGGCGACGTTCCTGGTTCCCATCCTCACGGGCATGCCGCCGGCCACCACGCTGTTCTTCTCGGGCATAGGAACCCTGCTGTTCCTGGTGATCACCAAAGGCCGCGTTCCAAGCTACCTCGGCTCAAGCTTCGCCTTCATCGCGCCCATCCTCGCGTCGAAGCAACAGTTCGGCATTCCGGGCGCGCTCGGCGGAGTGCTGCTTGCCGGCGTCGTACTGGCACTCATCGGCGCCGTCGTCCAGAAGTTCGGCGCCGAATGGATCAACAGGCTCATGCCGCCAATCGTCACTGGCGCGATCGTCGCGCTGATCGGGCTGAACCTGGCGCCTGCCGCGAAGGCGAACTTCGACAAAGCCCCTGTAACCGCGCTCGTGACACTGGTATCGATCATCCTGGTGAGCGTCCTTTTCCGCGGAATCCTTGGCCGCCTGAGCATCCTTGTGGGCGTTGTGATCGGCTACCTCACGGCGATGATGCGCGGCGAGGTGGACTACTCCAAGATTGACGCGGCCGGCTGGATCGGGCTTCCGCATTTCCAGACTCCGCAATTCCACGTGGGCGTCATAGGCCTGTTCGTGCCGGTGGTCCTGGTGCTCGTGGCCGAGAACGTTGGGCACGTGAAGTCCGTTGCTGCGATGACGGGCCAAAACCTCGACGGCGTCTCAGGACGTGCGCTGATGGCCGACGGCGCCGCGACCGTACTCGCAGGGCTCGGCGGCGGCTCCGGCACTACCACCTATGCCGAGAACATCGGCGTCATGGCGGCCACCAAGGTCTATTCGACGGCGGCCTACTGGGTTGCCGGTATCTTTGCCATTCTGCTGAGCTTCTCCCCGAAGTTCGGCGAGTTGATCGCGACCGTCCCCGCCGGCGTCCTGGGTGGTGCCGCAACCATGCTGTACGGCATGATCGGCGTCCTCGGCGTGAAGATCTGGGTGCAGAACAAGGTCAATTTCGCCAACCCGGTCAACCTTACGACCGCCGCCGTGTCGCTCATCATCGGCATTGCCGACTACACATGGACTGTGGGCCAGCTTGAGTTCACAGGCATCGCCCTGGGTTCGGCGGCAGCCTTGGTGATCTATCACGGAATGAAGGCGATCACCCGGTGGCGCGGGACCGTGGCCGAGCCTGAAACCGAGACAACAGGGCTGCCTCCCGCGGCGAAGGCAGCGATGAACGCGGCGGCGAAGAGGGCCGGAAAGAAGAGGTAACCCTCGGAGCATGCTCCCTCTTAGCGCTGAACAATGGACATATTCGGATTATGTCCATCCCACGTGGCCAAGGAGGAGCATGCTCCGAGTGGTTAGGCGCCTTCCAGCACTTGGCTCGTGGCCAACGCAAGGTATTTGGCGGCATTCGCCACGGCGTCGGCGGCGTCGGGCAGGCCATCGCGGCGCTGTGCGACGTCCAACAACTGCGCCGCAGCTACCACGCCATGCTCCGCGAGCTCTTCGGGCGTCACCAGGATCCTTCCGGCCACCACAATCACGGGGATGCCGCGCCCACGGGCCAGATCGGCGAGGCCAATCGGCGCCTTCCCGGTCAGCGACTGGGAATCCATGGACCCTTCACCCGTGATCACCAGGTCCGTCCCGTCAAGCTGTCCGGGCAACCCCGTCAATCCGGCGACGAGCGCGAATCCGCCTTCCAGCGATGCCTGCGCGAACGCGAGGAACGACGCCGGGAACCCACCCGCCGCTCCGGCTCCCGGAACGTTCACGTCCTCGCCGGACACCTCCCGCAGGAGGGACGCCCAGTTGCGGAGCCCGGCGTCGAGCAGTTCCACCGCGTCGCGGTCCGCGCCCTTCTGCGGACCGAAAACGTGTGCCGCGCCGTTGCTTCCGAAGAGCGGATTACGGACGTCGACGGCGATCCGGAACCGCACTGCCGACAGTCGCGGATCCAGCTCCGTCACGTCGAGCGCGACGACGTCGGCGAGCGAGCCGCCGCCGAGCGGAACCACGTTGCCCGCGGCGTCAAGGGGCTTGAGCCCGAGGGCACGCAAGGCGCCGCTGCCGCCGTCGGACATGGCCGAACCGCCGACGCCGAGCACGATCTCGGTGGCGCCGGCGTCGAGGGCCGCGGCGATGAGCTGGCCGCAACCGTAGCTGTGGGCGCGCAAGGAGTTCTCCGGGGTCGGTTCCATGTGCGCCAGTCCGGAAGCCTGCGCGGTCTCGATGACCGCAGTACCGCCTCCGGACGCATCCTTGCGGAATGCCCACGCCGCACCGACGGGCTTCAGGATAGGTCCAACCACTGCGTTTATCCGCTCTTCATAGCCCGCCGCCACCGCGGCTTCCAAGGTTCCTTCGCCACCGTCGGCGATCGGGAACTGGGTGACCACGGCATCGGGATACACACGCAGTGCTCCTTCCGCGATGGCCGACGCCGCTTCGGCTGCCGTGAGTGAACCTTTGAACTTGTCCGGGGCGATCAGGATGCGCATGATCCAATCCTGCCAGCGGAACTATGCTTTTTCGCAGACGGTGAGCTTTTTACGACTTCTTGACCTCGAGATGTCGAAAACAGCGCACGCCGTTCGTATAAGGGGTGAGGCGCAGGCAAGCTAGCCGCGCCACAACCCAAGGAGGAACAGTCATGTCACGCTACCTGCTCAGCATCTACCAGCCCGACGGTCCCGTTCCGGAACCCGCCGTCCTGAACAAGATCATGGCGGACCTCGACGTCCTGAACCAGGAAATGCGCGACGCCGGGGCGTGGGTCTTCACGGGAGGCCTTCACCCGGCGGATACGGCCACCGTGGTTCGCGTGAAGGATGGCGAAGTCCTCACAACCGACGGGCCCTTCGCGGAGGCCAAGGAACACGTCGGCGGCTTGTGGGTGATCGAAGCTCCGGATTTGGACGTGGCGTTGGAATGGGCACGAAAGGCCGCGGAAGCCAGCACCCTTCCCATCGAAGTCCGCCCGTTCGCCGGCTACCGGGAGTAGTTCCGCCGTGGTCCATATTTCCGAGATCGGAGAGATATTCCGTCAGGAGTATGGACGCTCCGTGGCGGTGTTGGTCCGTATCCTGGGCAGTATCGACGCAGCGGAGGACGCAGTCCAGGACGCATTCGCGGAGGCGGTTGCGCGCTGGCCGGACGCGGGGTTGCCGCCCAGTCCGGCCGGATGGATCATCACGACAGCCAGGAACCGGGCCATCGATCACTTGCGGCGGGAAGCGAGCGGCCGGGACAAGATCGCGCGGTCCGCGCTCCTCCGGAGCGAAGACGGTGCGCTGAACGAAGACGCCACGTTGATGGAGGCGGACGCCGTGGAGGACGACCAACTGCGGCTCATCTTTACTTGTTGCCACCCTGCCCTCAACCGGGGTGCGCAAGTGGCTTTGACGCTCAAGCTCCTGGGCGGCCTGACCACTTCCGAAATCGCCCGCGCGTTCCTGGTTCCCGAGCCCACCATGGCCCAGCGCCTGGTCCGCGCGAAGGCGAAAATCCGTGACGCCCGCATCCCCTACCGGATACCGAGCGGAGCCGAACTGCCAGCCAGGCTGTCATCTGTGCTGGCCGTGGCCTACCTCATCTTCAACGAGGGATACACGGCGAGTGCCGGTACGGAATTGGTGCGCGAGGATCTGTGCCGCGAGGCGATCCGCCTCGGACGGCTCATCGAGGAACTCATGCCGGACGAGCCGGAGGCCAAGGGACTGTTGGCGCTCATGCTCTTGCTGGATGCCCGCCGGCGTGCACGGACAGGTCCCGACGGCGGCCTCGTCCTTCTCGCCGACCAGGACCGGAGCCTGTGGAACAGCGAGCTGATTGCCGAGGGCCAGGAGCTCGTGCGTCAATGCCTGAAGCGGAATATGCCGGGACCATACCAAATCCAAGCAGCCATCAACGCGGTGCACAGCGACGCCGCCTTGCCCGAAGAGACGGATTGGCGCCAAGTCCTCACACTCTATGAGCAACTCCTCGCCGCCGAGCCAACGCCGGTGGTGGCCCTGAACCGGGCCATTGCCCTCGCGGAAGTGGACGGTCCAGCGGCGGGGCTTGCCGCCGTCGAGCGCCTTGAGCTGGGAAGCTACTACCTGTTCCACGCCGTGAAAGCGGACCTGTTGCGGCGGCTCGGCCGCACCAAAGAGGCGGCGGCCGCCTATCTCGAGGCGCGGGAACTCACGGACAACGACGCCGAGCGCTCGTTCCTGGAGGCTCGCGCCAAGGCGCTCACCACCACTGGTTCCGGTCCTGCAGAACGGTCTTCAGCCGATCGGCCCGGTCCGTGACCAAGCCGTCGACGCCGAGGTCGAGCAACCTGTCCATCTCGGCGGGATCGTTGATTGTCCAGACGTGTACCTGGAGTCCCAAACGGTGGGCCCGACGCACAAAGCGCGGCGTCACCACAGGGAGGGACCCGTACCGGGCAGGCACTTGGAGCGCATCGACGTCGTGCATGATCTTGCGCAGCCAGGAGTCCGGAAGCAGCGGCCCTAACAGCACGAAAAGTGCGTTGCACAGAATGCCCGCGGATGACGCCGTGCGGCGGCTCAGCAAGCGCAGGACGGCCCGCCGACGCCGGTCGGAAAAGCTCGCGATCAACACGCGGTCATGTGCCTGGAGCCTTTCGACCACCCCGGCGAGCGGTTCCACCGTGTGCCAATCCTTGATGTCGATATTCAGCCGGGCTTGCGGGAATTCGGCCAGCACATCCGCCAACAGGGGAATGCTTTCCATGCCCTTAATGCGTGTTTTGGCGATATCGTCGGCGGCAAGATCGGAGATGGTGCCGTGGCCGTCCGTGACACGGTCCAAGGTTTCATCGTGAAAGAGGAGAACGGTGCCGTCCGCCGTTGAGCGGGCGTCGGTTTCCAAGTGCGTGAATCCGAGATCGAGGGCTGCCTTGAAGGCAGCAGCCGAGTTTTCCAATCCATCGGGCGAAAACCCCCGATGGGCGAAGGCAAGCGGTCCGGTTCTGCCGTCAGCTCGGGTGAAAAAGGGCAAGTTCTGGCTCACACGGGTAGCGTAACCTGCCGACGCAGAGCCACCGATCAAGTCAGGATTCCTGCGGGACAATCTCCACGCCGTCTCCGCAATGCACCAGCGTGCGTCCGCGTCCGCCGTCTAGGGTCACCCAGACCACGGTGTGGTCAACGGAGACGGCGTCCACCTGGCCCGGGTTTTCGAAGCCGGGGGCGATCGTGACGCGTACCCGGTCGCCGCGGCGCAATTGCTTCCAATGTTCGGCCGGCACGGCACGGCGAACGGGGGCGTCGGACCACCCCGTGGTCTTCCTCTTGGCCATCGTGTCCCCCTACGGTCGAATTCGGCTACTGCTTGAGCCTAGGGGCACGAGTTGAACGGAAGTTGGACTGAAGCTGTGTAATCGGTTGCGGTCCTGCACCCCTTAGACCCGCAGCGCGGCGAGCTTTGCCTCGAGGATCTGGGCCACGCCGTCGTCGTCGAAATGGGGTGCCTGCTGCCCTGCGGCGCTAATTGCCTCAGGGTGGCCGCTGGCCATCGCGTAGCCGTCGCCCGCCCAGCGCAACATCTCGACGTCGTTGGGCATATCACCGAAAGCCACCACATCGGCGGCGCCGATGCCCCGGGACGCCGCGAAATCGGCCAGCGTCACGGCTTTGTTGATGCCTAGGGCGGACATCTCAAGGAGTGCGGTCCGCGGAGCGGAGTGGGTGGTCGCCACGAGGTGCGCGACGGTGGGCTGCACCTGGGCGAGGAAATCGTCCGGGGTGCCGGTCCGGGTCACGGCGAGGAACTTCACGACGGCGTCATCCGCCGTGAGCGTCTTCGTCAACGGCGCGGGGGTGAACTCGGCCAGGAGCTCGCTGGTCTCGTTCTCGATGAACCCCGGTTCAAGATGGAATCCGGTGAGGGTTTCCGCGGCGAACAATGAGTCGGGGCGGAGATCCTTGATGATCCGACGCGCCTCGAGCACGGATTCGAGGCTCAATGTCTTCGCGGAAATCAGCTGCTCGGCTTCAAGGTCCCACACCACGGCGCCGTTGGAACAAATGACCGTGCCAGTGTGCCCCATCTGCTCCCGCAGCGGGTAGAGCCACCGCGGAGGCCTGCCCGTCACGAAGACAACCTCGATCCCTGCATCCCGGCAGGCGTGGAAAGCGCGGATGGTGCGGCTGCTGATCTTGCCGTCATGGCCAAGGATGGTTCCGTCAATGTCACTTGCTACGAGCCGCATTATGTCAGTCTACGTGGGCCGGCCGGACGGCCCCGTGCCGAGGAACCCTAACGGCGTTCGAAGCGGCCCGTAATGCTCGCGCGGCCCACGCTATGGGATGCCAGCTTCCCCACAAGTGCGTCCAGGGACGCACCGGCGCCAAGGCCAAGGTCCTCGACATCCACGGCGTGCACGGCCACGATGTACCGGTGCGGACCGTGCCCGGGCGGAGGCGCGGCGCCCAGGTAGCCGGCGAATCCGGCGTCGTTGTTCAACTGGAAGGCACCCGCAGGCAGGTCCGGACTGTCCTCTGCGCCCGCGCCCGCCGGCAGCGAATCGACTCCAGCAGGAATGTTGACGACGGCCCAGTGCCAAAAACCGCCTGCCCTGGGCGCGTCGGGGTCGAAGACCGTCACCGCGAAGCCCTGGGCAGCCGCGGGAGCGCCGCTCCAACTCAACTGGGGCGATTCGTCCTTGCCGCCGGCCACCTCGAACCGCTTGCTGGCCTGCGCGAGATTTAGGGTTTCCCCATCGACGAGCGACTCGCTCGTAAGGCTGAACGACGGAGCGTCCGGAAGATCCTCGTATTTCATGGCTGCCTTTCCACATTTGCCTCGGGTTCTGGCTGGTTGAGCGCATTGAGTTCGGCGCGCGTCGGCGGGTTCGCACCAGGTCGGGAGACTGTGACGGCGGCAGCCCGCGCTGCATGGTCGAGCATCCCTTCGAGGATTCCAACCGAAATTCCGCGGAGTTCCTCACGGTTCTGCGCGCCTGCGAGTCCGTGGTCGACGACTGCCGAGAGGAGGGCCGCCATGAACGAATCGCCGGCGCCTACGGTGTCCGCAACCTCCACTTTCGGGGCGCGGATACTTGCCTCGCCGGCCGCGGTGACGCCCCAGGGTCCCTCCGCTCCCCTCGTCACCACCACGATCGCCGGCCCGCCATCGCCGCCCAGCGTCAGCCAGCGCCGGGCCGATTCGAGGACGTCGACGCCGGGGTAGAGCCATTCGAGATCCTCGTCGGACGCCTTCACGACGTCGGCGAGGGCCACGAAGCGCTCCACGTGGCCGCGCGCGTACTCGCGGTCTTCGATGATGCTGGGCCGGCAGTTGGGGTCGAAGCTGATGGTGGCGCTCGGGTGGGCGTGCTCGACGGCGGCAAGGACTTCCGCCGCACCTGGCTCCAACATGGTTGCGATGGAGCCGGTATGCAGGAGCGAGGTCCCTTGCAGCATGAACGGCAATCGCGCCGCGAGCCCGGGAAGCTCCGAGGCGAGTTCGAACGTGTAGGTGGCGGCGCCGTCGTCGTCCACCAGGGCGGTGGCCACGCTGGTGGGGTTCTCGTCGGGCGGCAACGGAACCATGACGGAACTGGAGCGCAAGTGCGCCGCGATCGAATCCCCGTAGGTGTCCTTGCCGAAACGGCCTATGAACTGGACGGGATGGTCCAGCCGGGCGAGTCCCACAGCGACGTTGAGCGGACTGCCGCCCACGTGCGCTGTTACCCCCGAGGGTCGCTGGACCACATCAACCAGAGCTTCACCTATGACTGTCAGCATGGGACAACTCTGCCACGCGCATGTGTCACGCGTCTCGCGATGACCGTCGGTGACTTGCCCACTGTGCTCAGACGAGGAGCCGCTGCACCAATTCCCGGCATTTCTTGTATGCGACGGCCCTGGGGTCGATCAGGTCATAGTGGTTCCCCGGCACCTTGAGCAACTGCGCCGCCCCGCCGGAAGCCGTAGAGGCCGCAACGTAAGCCTCGGACTGACTGCACGGGACGTCGTCGTCCGCCGCGGCGTGGACGGCAAAGACCGGCACCTTCAGCGGGAGCGAACTCATGGGGTCCGCGTATATATGCCGTTTCGGGTATCTTACGGAATCGCCACCCATGAGGTTGTCCACGGCGCCGTTACTCAAGTTGAGGCGTTCGGCATCCGCCAGGTTCAACAGCCCGGATTGGCTCACGACTCCGGACAGTTTTACCGCCGTGCCGTTCTCGTGCCTATGGAGTTGCCGGTCGGCGTCGGCGGCACCGATTCCTGACAACTTCTCGCGACCAGCCGCCCACACTGCAAGGTGGCCGCCCGCGGAGTGGCCAAGTGCGACTACTTTGTTGAGGTTGAGGCCGTGCGTTTCCGCGATCTCGCCAAGATGATCGATTCCCGTCAGGATGTCTTCGAACGTGTGCGGCCAGCCTCCGCCGTTGCCGGCCCTGCGGTATTCGAGGTTCCATGCGGCGATTCCGTGCGCGGCGAGGTCCTTGGCGACCGGCTCACCGAGTTCGGCGCCATATTGCGAACGCCAGTATCCTCCGTGGATCACCACCACCACGCCATCGGTCCGACTGCGGTGTGGTCCTTGCGAGTTGTCCGGCGCGAACAGTTCGCCCCATTGACTCGAGTGCTCGCCGTAGTAGTACTTCTGCCGCTTCATCGTGTCCTCCTTTGTGCCGAGCCTATCGCGAAGGACTGGACCCGGGCGGGAGCCGAAGCCGCTAGCGGGCCGCACCGCCCGCCTCCGGAAACTGTCGGCCCGCCCCCGTAAGCTTGGAAGCATGGCTAGCAATTGGGACAGCTTGGATCCTCAGCTGCGCGAATCCGTACAAGCGAATGTTGAGCTCTACGAACGCGTCCGGCCTGCCTTGAAACTCGTGACGCGCGACGTCCTGCTTACACTCCGGGACATGCTCAAGGACAGCGAATCGGTTCCCCTTTTCGTCACGGGACGCACCAAGACGGTCGAGTCCTTCCGGGAGAAGATTTCCCGCACTGAGGTGCCGTTGGACGGCGGTCCGCGGGTGCTGAAGTTCCCCGACCCCTTCCGCACGTTGAACGACATGGTGGGCTTGCGCGTTATCACCAAGCTTCCGGCCGAAAACGCCGCTGTGGCCAACCTGATCAAGCGCCAGCGCCAGCTTTTCGATTGCCGCGGGGACCGCGAGAAGGACATCGGCTCCATTGAGTCCGGTACTTACGGATACTCCAGCCGGCACCTCATCCTCCGGACCATCCAGAACGAGTCCGTGAGGGCCTACCAGCAGGTCTTCAATCCGGACATTCCCACGAACGGCAGCTACTTCTTCGAATGCCAGATCCGCACCGTGTTCGCCCACGCCTGGAGCGAGATCGAGCACGATATCCGCTTCAAGGCTGTGGACCCGCGCGCTTGGACGCCCCATTTCGATCGCCAGTTCACGGCTACCGCGGCCATGTTGGAAACAGTGGAGAGCGCTTTTGCCGACCTCCACGAACGCTACGAAGAGGTCCGCGGCTATTGGGACCTCGAGGGCGAAGGTTCCATGCCGCTCACTCCCAATCGCGTTCGTGACGTCTGGCGTACGCTCCTGCCCCACGTAGACCGTAAAGTCGACGATGACTGGGGATGGGCTGCGGAGCTCCTCGCGGCACACGGACTGAACAAGACCGTTGAGCTTGCCGGGCTCCTGAGCGCCAATCGGATTACCGAGGTCCGCAAAGCCTTGGACCACCGTTACTCCCCCGGGCCGGACCGCCTCCTGGACGACCTCCTGCTGTGGCAGTACGGCACCGAACACATCGACCTCACCGCCGAGGCCCCCGACGTCGTCCCCCACCCCCGGAGGGACAGCCTCCAGCGGCGGCTTAAACAGATTGAGCGGTACCGCCTGACCAAATAGCAAAGGTCGCCGTCTGGCTGGCGCGGAAACCGCTCAAGGACAGCTAGCGCCCTATGGCCTGAACTGCCAAGGCGCCGCAATCGTGGTCCCGGCGCCGATGGTCCTGCCGGCGAGCCGGTCCAGCAACAATTTAACCGCTCCTTCGAGGGCGTCGCTGGCCGGAGCGGCAACCGTGGCCTCGGAATTCGCCCCGGGTGCAAGGACGTCGAAGCCAGCTGGCTGCATCGCATCCGAGATGACCACCTGCGCGACGCCGCGACGCGCCAGCTCGCCTACCGTCAGGTCAAGGAGGGTGCCTGGCGGAAGGGTGCCGACGATCGCGCCGTCGGCACCGCCTGAAAGCATAAACCTGCGCCACCCTTCACCGAGGAGGATTACCGGCTGGTAGCCGTGCTCGGGCAAGATTCGCGCCGCGGCGGATGCCAGGGCGCGGTCCCACGGCCATTCAAGGTCTCCGATGGCGATTGCCACGAGGTCGGTCTTGCCGCGGCGCATCCCGCGGGCCGCCTGGTTGGGCACGTAACCCAGTTCCTTGGCGGCCGCCTGGACACGCTCCTGCGTTGCTTCGCTGATGCGGGTGGTTCCGCCGTGGCGCCCGGACAAGACATAGGACACGGTAGTGAGGGAAACTCCGGCGCTTTTAGCGACGTCCCGGATTGTCGGTTTAGCTCCCATGGCTTAGCGCCTGCCTTTCTTGCGGGAACCCTTGCCGCGTCCCTTGTCCGGGTTGGGGGCGTACCGTTGCGCGACGGCCGGCTTCTTGCCTGCCGCTCCCGAACGAGCCCCGCCGCGCCGGTCTGCCTGAGGGGACTTTTTCGGTTTCTCCTGCCGGGCCGAAGGCTGGCGCGAACTTTGTGCCGTGCGGCCCCGGACAATCCCGATGAATTCCTCAATGACTTCGCTCGAGGCATCGCTTGGCCAAGCCAGTCCAATCTCCGTTCCTGCTGCCCCTGCCAAGCGTCGCGCAACCGTGTCCTTGACGTTGAAATGTCGTGCAACCGGCATTGGCAGGATCACCAGGCCGGCCCCGGAAGCCACCACCTGCAGTGCCATTTCCGGGCCGCCCATTTCGGCCACATCCAGGAAATGCTCTTCAGAGAGATCCTCCAGCGCCACTTCGTCGAACACCGAAATTTCGTGGCCTTTCGGTGCCACTACGCTTGGTTGTTCTTCGTAAAGCGGGATGACGTGGAGGCCCTCCCGGTCCACCGGCAGCCGGACGAAGCTGAGGTCCGCCGAACCGTCACGCAAAACCTCAAGCTGCGCGGCGTCGTCGCACATGAAGGACTGCAGCGGGACATGGGGCATGCGCTCTTCCCAGCGCCGGATCCACTTTCCAGGAGTCACGCCGGCTACGTACGCGAAACGCAGTCGCGGCTGCTCCGGCGTTCCAAGCGCCTCGGGCACCTCGGGAAGCTCAGGCACCTCGGGAAGCTCGGGCACCTCGGGCAGGGATTCTTGATCGGCAGGCACCAGTTCACAGTACCGCGCCGCCCACCCGCTCAGCGGCACGGCGGCCTGCGCAGCCCGCTGCTCTATGCGGCGTACACCTGCACAGCTGTGGCCTTCACCACGAAGTACACGTGCGACCCCGGCCCGAGCCCCAGTTCGGCGGAAGCCGCGGGAGTGATGTCCGCTGCGAGGTCGCCGGCTCGCACCCGGATGTGGTCGCCGTGCGGTTCGAGGTCCGTGATGGAAACCGGGAATGAGTTTCGCGGGCTGCCGTGCGCGGCATCCGGGAAAACGGAAACGGCCGACGGCGGGAAGGCGGCGACCCCTGGCCGGCCCGGTTCCGCTTCCTCGTCAAGGAGGCCGGCGACATGCAAGCTGCCAACTTCCGCGGCGGCCGGCGTCCGGAGGCCATCCTCGGTGACGGTTCCAGCCAGGAGGTTCACTCCGGCAAGGCCCGCTGCGAAGGGGCTACGCGGGCGCCGGAACACCTCCTTTGTGGCGCCTTCCTCAACAATCCTGCCCTTTTCCATGACGATCACGCGATCCGCGAGCATGAGCGCATCCAGGACGTCATGGGTGATGATCAAAGCTCGGCGCCCTGTGAGCACCCTCTTGAGGAGCCGGCGCAAATGCGGCGCCGCGTGGATGTCCAGCGCGGACATCGGCTCGTCGAGGAGCAGCAGTTCCGGACTTGCCGCGAGGGCCCGCGCCACGGCCACGCGTTGCGCCTGGCCGCCCGATAACTGGGCCGGCTTCCTTTCGGCCAATTGGGCGACGTCCACTTCGGCGAGCCAGTGGCGTGCGACGTCGCGGGAATAGGCGCGGGAGGCCCCTGCGCTGCGCGGACCGAAGGCGACGTTGTCCAGGACGCTCAAGTGCGGGAAGAGCAACGGCTCTTGGGCGAGCAAGGCCGTCCCGCGAAGGTGCGGCGGGGTCCAGACCCTGTTGCCGCCGTCGAAGTCGAACAGCAGCCGCTCGCCAAGGCGGGCAGAACCGGCGTCGGGCCGCAAAAGGCCGGCCGCGACGGAGAGCAGGGTCGATTTTCCGGCCCCGTTGGGACCGAGGATCGCTACGGTTTCCGCCTGTCCGAGGCTCAGGGACACGTCCAACTTGCGGTCCCGGAGGGTGGCTTCGATATGGAAGGTCATATGGCCGCCTCCACCGGCACTGTAGCGTGGCGTGGCCGCCGGTAGGACAGCCCGACCACGATCACCGCTACCGCGACGAGCACCAAGGAAAGCGCGACGGCGGCATCCGGGTCGGTCTCCCGCTGCAGGTAGATTTCCAGCGGCAAAGTCCGTGTGACGCCTTGGAGGCTCCCTGCGAACGTCAGCGTGGCGCCGAACTCGCCCAGGCTGCGGGCGAAGGACAGCACCGCACCGGAAGCGACGCCGGGGAGGACCATGGGCAGCGTCACGCGCCTCAGGATGGTGGTGGGCCTGGCGCCGAGCGTCGCGGCCACGGCCTCGTAGCGGTTGCCGGCCGTTCGCAGGGCGCCTTCGAGGCTGACCACCAGGAACGGCAGGGCGACGAAGGTCTGCGCCAGGATAACGGCCGTCGTCGAGAACGCTATCTGGATGCCCGCGAGCTCAAGGTTCTTGCCCAACAACCCCCGGCGCCCGAAGGTGTAAAGCAGCGCGATCCCGCCCACCACCGGCGGCAGGACCAACGGAAGGAGGACGAAGGCACGGAGGAAGCGTTGCCCGCGGAACGGCCGGCGGGCCAGGACAATGGCCAAGGGAATACCGAGGATCAGGCACAAGGCCGTGCTGGCCGCCGATGTCCTGAGGCTGAGCCCGAGTGCCGTGAGCGAGGATTCGGACGTCACCAAAGGGATGAATTGGGTCCAGTCGACCTTTAGCACCATGGCGGCCAAGGGCAGCAGGACGAACAAGCCGCCTACTGCCGCCAAGCCATAGATCCACCGTGGAATCCCGCTGTAATTCAAAACGCCGGTATCCTTCCCGCCGGCCGGTCCAACTGGGCCAGCTGGAGCAGCCCGCCCAGTGAACCAGTCTGCCCTGACCTCCTAGGGCGCGCCGAATCCGGCATCGCCGAGGACCTTCTTGCCCTCGCTTCCGGTCACCAGGCTGATGAAGGCCGCCGCCAGGTCTTTGTGCTTGCTGTTGCCGACCGTGGCGATCGGGTAGGTGTTGACGGCGTTGCTGGACTCAGGGAACGGGATGCCCTTGACCTTGTCTCCCGCGCCCTTGACGTCGGTGACGTAGACCAGGCCGGCGTCGGCCTCGCCCGAGGTCACTTTCCCCAGGACGTCGGTCACCGAGGACTCCTCGCTCACGGGCTTGATGGTGGTGCCGGTGGCCTTTTCGACGCTTTGTGCCGCGGAGCCGCACGGCACCTGGCTGGCGCAAAGGACAACCTTCACACCGGGCTTCGCGAGGTCCGCGAAGGACGAGATCGACGCCGGGTTGCTCGGCGGGACGGCGATGGTGAGGACGTTCGTGGCGAAGTTCGTTGCCTTGCCGTCCACGAGGGAAGCGTCGGACAGTTTGGACATGTTCTTCGTGTCCGCGGAAGCGAAGACGTCAGCCGGGGCTCCCTGCGTGATTTGCGTGACCAGGTCCGAGGACCCGGCAAAGCTCAACGCCACCTTGGTTCCGGGGTACTTGGCCTCGAATTCTGAGGCAAGCTTGGTAAATGTCGCCTTGAGCGAGGCTGCGGCATAGACAGTGACCGTGCCGGACAACTGGGGCGCCTCGCTTGCGGCAGGGCTTGATGCCGCTGCGGTACTTCCGGTTCCGGTACTGCCAGCGCAGCCCGCAAGCCCTGCAACCAGGCTCCCTGCTGCCAACAAAACCCCGATATTCCTGCGTGCAAACTTCACGTGATGCTCTTTCCTTGCGCGGTTTCAACAATGACTGTGGTTGCCTTCACGACGGCCGTGGCAACGGATCCGAGTTCGAGGCCAAGTTCCCGGACTGCTTCGCTGCTCATGAGGGAAACCACCCGGAAAGGACCGCATTGCAACTCCACCTGCGCCATCACCGTGTCCACTGTGATGCCCGTGACCAGGCCGACGAAGCGGTTGCGTGCCGAACGCCCCACTTTGCTGGGGTCTTCCGGAAGCGCGGCCTGCTCACGCGCCAAATGGGCCAGCTCAAGCCCGTCCACCACCAAGCGGCCCGATTCGTCCTTGGTTCCGGTGAGCGAACCCTGATCGATCCAACGGCGGACGGTATCGTCGCTGACGCCGAGGAACCTGGCGGCCTCTGAAACTCGAATGTGCGGCATGGATTCATCCTAGAACCTCATATGCGTTTAGAACGCTGTCAAAGTACCGCAAAACCGTATGTGACCGAGGATCCTCAAGTAACTGGGCCCGCGGCTTGTCGACTGGTCCGCGAAAGCGGCGGATACCCTTGAACCATGACCTCAGCAAACTCCCAGTCCATGAAGCCGGCCACCGCTGCCAAGAAGCTGGGTATCTACCTGCCTGCCACACCCCAGGAGTTCCAGGATTCCGCCATTACACGCGCCGAATTCGCGGAACTGCAGGCGAACGCGCCCGAGTGGCTCGCCGAACTTCGCAGGACAGGCCCGCACCCGCGTCCCGTCGTTGCCCAGAAGCTGAACATCTCCATTGGCGGCCTCGCCCGCGGCGGCATCACCGAACCACTCACAACAGCGCAGATCTCGGAACTGCTCGCAAATCCGCCGCAGTGGCTCGTCGTCGAGCGCGCCACCCACGCGGCCGTCCGCTCCGAAGCCAAGCGCATCAAGGAAGAAGCGGCCAAGAAAGCCGCCGCGAAGGAAGCCAAAGCGAATACCGCGGCCAACCGCAGCCGCGGCTAGCCCCTCGCCGAGCCCTCGCCTCCAGGCTTTTCGCGGCGCATACTGAATCTGAGAGCGGTACGCACTCGCTTGGAGGTGGTCCGGTGTCCGCCACGCCTGGAATCCAGCTGACGGCCTGGGAGATCGGGCTGTGGGCTTTACTGCTGACGTGCGCGGTCGCGCTGACGGTCCAACTGCTCCGCAAATGCCTTGCCGAAGCAAACGCCGACGCCGGCAACCCGCCCGGGGATCTCGTCCTCCATGGTCGCGTCCTCCAGCGGCATGAACTCAGGGATCCGGAAGCGGCCAGCGAACCCGTCACGGAACCGGACGCCATCTTCTGGAACACTTTCGCCGGGCTCGTGGTGATTGTCCCGGCGGTTCTGATCCCCGCTTTGGCTTCACCCGCCGTCGGGCTCTTTTTGCTTGCCCTCGCCGTCGCCGCGGCCGTGGCGGCCTTCTCCGGTGGCCGGAAACTCGAACAGATACGCCGGAACCGGCCGGAGAACCGGCCAGGGTTCGCGCAGACCGTTGCGCAACACGACGCCCTCGTGGCGCGCTGGCAGGAATATGAGCTGGATCCCGCCAAGAGCATCGATTTTCCGGAGATGTGCGACGCCCGGGTTCCACAGACCGCGGCGCTGGTTCGCGCCCTCCAAGAGGCCGAACGCTGCCGCTCCACCCCCGGAACCGACTATCCACGCGCCGTCGGGCAACTGGCCACCGCGATGGCAGTCGCGGAAGCGGCCGCGGGAGTCCAGGCCGGGCTGGTGCGCTAGGCCCGTTAAATACTGAGGTCCCGATCCTTTCCGGCGAGGAAAGGATCGGGACCTCATGCGTGGAATGCTAGGCGACCGGCACCGGAGCCACGAGGTTGTTCGCCGTGACGATCCGTGCCGCCGTCGCCCGGCCCATGCGGACAGCACCATCGACGTGCTGGTAGCCTTCAGCCGCCAGGTCCGAGGATGACCAGTAAATCGGTCCGACGTTGGCGTGCTGGTCCTTGCCGTAGCGGTGCAGGCCGCCGAGGTCGTAGCTGGCCGCGTAAGCGCCGCGGGTCCATTCTTCGGAACCCCAGTCGGACTCGTAGTAGACCTCGGCATCCAGGGCCTTCTCGCCGAGGAATCCTGCGATCGACTCGAGGATGGCCTTCTTGCGGTCTTCGGCACTCAGTTCGAAGACGGCGTCCGCCTTTTCGTCCGAGACGAAGCCCACCAACGTGCCGCGGGTATCGCCGTGGTTGGTGTTGTCGTAGACCTCCTGGACCAGGGCGTCAGCGCCGAAAGCGGTGCCGGACAGGCCGTCTTCGCGCCAGAACGGGGTGGCGTAGACAGCGTGGACCTTGATGACGAGGCCCAACGACTGGTGCTGGTGCATCTGGTGCTGGCGGCGCGGGAGCGGCGGGTTGAAGGACACGCGCGAGTACAGGTTCGGCGGGACCGCCATGATGACGAAGCGGGCGTTGACGGTTGCGCGCTCGGATTCGACGCTGACGCGGTGGCCGCCTTCACCGTCTTCCTGCCAGTTGATGGTGCGCACCGGGCTGTTAAGTACGACGTCGTCACCGAGTTCCGCTGCGATCAGCAAGGAAACCTGCTGCATGCCGCCGATGACGCGCTTGTCCAGGATGAAGTCTTCGTCCGTGAGGTTGGAGAAGGAACCTGCAGAGGCTGCCATCAGCACCGCCTGGAGGGCCGAGAATGCGTGGGCCGGCTTGGTGAGCATGCCGCCGGCGATGAAGAGGCCGATGTTGTTGCAGGCTTCCTCGTCCGTGGAATTCCGGCGAAGCCAGTGGTGGAAGGAAATGGTGTCGAGTTCACGGGCCTTGGGGTGTGCCCAGGGCTCCTCGGCGCCGATCTCCGCGGCGAGGCCGTCCAGGATCTTCGTGAGCTTATCCATTTCGGCCGCGGTGGTTTCACTGACGGGGAAGGAAGCGCCGGTGTAGCGGATGCGGCTGCCGTCGGCTCCCATGTATACGGATTCGCCATCGCGGTAGCGGGAGTACATCTTCAGGCCGAGCTCGTCCAGGAGGTCCATGAGGGCGGTCTGGTCCGGGGAGACCCACTGGCCACCGATTTCGAGCATGGCGCCGTCGATGGTGTCCGTCCATGTGCGGCCACCGACGCGATCGCGGGCTTCGAGCACTGCGACGCTGAGTCCGGCCTTCTTCAGTTCGCGTGCTGCAGTCAGTCCGGAGGGGCCGGCACCAACAATGACGACGTCGCGATCAAGGTTCAACATGATGTCCTTTCTGGGGCCGCCTCCATTGGCGGGCCAATAAATGAATGACGTTCATTTATCTCAACTGTAACCGCATTAGCCACGCCTGTGAAGACCCCAATGGAATAATGCTGGGACAAGCCACATGAAAGGTCCGCGATGCCCGCACCCTCCCCCGCTCCCGGCGAGACCAAAACGCGCCGCAGGGCAGGCCGACCCATGGCTGCGGTCCTGGACCAGGACGGAATCACCGCCGCTGCGCTGGAACTAATCAGCAAGAAAGGCTACGACGGCCTCACCATGGCCGCGCTTGCCCGTTCCCTCGGCGTGGCACCCTCAGCCCTCTACAACCACGTGTCTTCCAAGGACGAGGTCCTCAAACTGGTTGAAGAGGACCTCATGTCCAAGGTGGACTCCGGGGGTTTCAGCACATTGCCGTGGGAAGACGCAGTACGCCAGTGGGCCTATTCCTACCGTGGCATCTTCGCGAAGCACACTCCATTGATCTCCGTGATCGCGGTCCTCCCGGTCACCGACGCCCCGCAGACCCTCGCCATGTATGAAGCTGTTACGGAGGGATTCCTGCGGGCGGGGTTCCCCGAGCAACAAATCATCCCCAGCATCGTGGCGCTCGAAGCATACATTTTCGGTGCCGCCTTCGACGCCAATGCGCCCGCGGACATCTTCGACTCCGGCAAGCTCGCCGAATCGACGCCGCACTTCACCTCGGCGGTCCGAAGCCTGGGCCCCCAAACGGAAAACTACCCTTCGGACCTCGCATTCAGCATGGGTTTGGATGCGCTGATCGCGGGCCTTGGCGCGCTGCGGGCGTAGTTGTCGGCTTCCGCCTGGGGCGCTGCCTCGCGTTCCTGACCCTCTTTGGCTTTGGAAAGCGCTTCCAACCCGCCATTTCGACGCCGGAGCGCGGCAAAGAGGCCAGGAACCGGAGGGGGTGGCGGGTTAAAGCAAAGAACCCCTGCCTCAAAGACCGGGGTTCTTTTTCGATTGCGTGCGCGAGGGGGGATTTGAACCCCCACACCCTTTCGGATACTGGCACCTGAAGCCAGCGCGTCTGCCGTTCCGCCACTCGCGCGCAACTTCTTCCGCTAAGGGCTTGACCCCTGCGAAAGCAGCGAGATCAAGCATAACGGACAATTACTTCAAAACACCAATCGACGGGTCGGGGCACGAAAAAATCCCCGAATCCCGCTTGGTCGCCGGGCCAGCGCCAAGCTCCGGAATCCCGCGAAATCTCCGATCGCACGATCCGCCCAAGCGAACTTTTCCCGAGTGCCGGGCGTTGTGGAATAAGGCCATTCACAGTGTTGCCAAGTAGTATCGGGATTGAGGACAGCCTCCCTGCGCACGCTTTGGCCACCGCGGGGATTCACCCCGGCTTCTCATTGTGCACGGTCAATGAAACGGAAGGAGAAGGACCATGGGCTTGCTCGACAGAGTTGAACGCAGCATCGAAAAGGCCGTCCGCGGCGTCTTCTCTACCGGATCGCGGGCCCGCGTGGAGCCGGTGGAGATTGCCAGCAGGTTGCGGCGGGAACTGGACCATAAGTCCATCACCATCGCCGCTGGCCGGACCTTGGCCCCCAACGTTTTCGAGGTCCTCCTCAGCGATCAAGACTTTGGCCGCGCCCAGGAGTGGGGAACTCCCTTGGCCGAAGAGTTGTGCGACGTCGTCATCCAGCATGTGCGCAGCCAGGGCTACACACTGCAAGGCCCGGTGCGCATTTCCTTCCGGCACGACGACGCCCAGCGCGAAGGCCACTTCGAGATCACATCGAGCACCTCGAAATCGAGTGACGCCACCCCCCCACCGCCGCCGCGCCCGACTATTCCCGCTGCGCCCAGCCGTGAACCTACCCGGCTCCAGCCGGTCCTGGACATTGGTGGGCAAAGGTATTCCCTCAACGCGCCATCAATCGTGCTTGGCAGGTCTTCGGAAGCAGACATCCTGGTGGACGATACCGGCGTGTCACGCAAGCACTTGGAAATCCAGACGGTGTCCGGCGTCATCCGCGCCGTCGACCTCGGTTCAACAAACGGAAGCTACGTCAACGGCCACAGGGTGAACGGCAGCGTGGAATTGACCGACGGATCCACCATCAGCATGGGACGGACCAAGATCATTTTTAGACTTCTCTCCTTGCCCTCCGGCGGGCGCCCGTGAGCGACATCAGCGAACTCACCATCACCGCCCTCCGCTTTGGCTTTCTGCTCTTGTTGTGGGTCCTGATCTTCAGCATCGTTTCCACCATGCGCCGCGATCTCGTGATTGGCCGGAAGGCAGCCATGGGAACGCCTACCGCACGGGAAGTCCGCAAGCACCCGGAACTCGCGCCCGCGCCCCCGCAACCAGTGAAGCAGCAGGCGCACCAACTCGTCGTCGTCGAAGGTCCGCTCAAGGGAACCTCGGTTCCCTTGGCCGCCAGCCCGATCCTCCTGGGCCGCGCCCAAGAGGCCACCCTGGTCCTTGAAGACGACTACGCCTCAGGACGCCACGCACGCTTGTTCCCGCAGGGCAGCCGCTGGTTCATTGAGGACCTCGGCTCCACGAACGGCACTTACCTCGCCGACCAGCAGTTGACCCGAGCCCTGCCGGTGGAGCTTGGCGTCCCCGTGAGGATCGGCAAGACGGTCATCGAATTGAGGCCGTAGCCGGTGGCTTCCCCCCAAATGACCGAAGGCAATGCCTTGCCTCCGGAGAAACCCCTGATCATGCGCTACGCCGCGCGTTCCGACGTCGGGCGTATCCGCTCGAAGAACGACGACTCCGCCTACGCAGGGAAGCATCTTGCCGTGGTCGCGGACGGGATGGGCGGTCACGCCGGCGGCGACGTCGCCTCGGCATCCACAGTGCTGGACATGATCCACCTCGATCACGATGCCTATCCGGATGGCGCTGAAACTGTCCTCGCGGATGAGATCCAGACCGCTAACTCCCTCCTTTCCGAGCTCGTCCACGTTGATCCGAAGCTCGCGGGGATGGGCACCACCGTCACGGCGTTGCTGCTCGAAGGCAGGCAACTCCACTTCGCCCACATCGGCGATTCCCGGGCGTACCGCCTGCGAAACGGCAAATTCGAACAGATCAGCGTGGATCACACGTTCGTCCAGCGGCTGATCGACGAAGGCCGGCTGCGTCCCGAGGAAGCCGAAACCCACCCCCACAAGAACGTTCTCATGCGTGTCCTGGGGGACGTTGACGCCAGCCCGGAGCTGGACCTGGACGTCCTTGAGGTCGAGGTCGGCGAACGTTGGCTCCTCTGCTCCGACGGGCTCAACTATGTGCAGGGTCCCGTTGTGGAGCAAGTGGTCCGCGAAACCCGGGATCTTGCCGAATGCGCTGAGCTGCTGATTGAGCTGACGCTCGCCAACGGCGCGCCGGACAACGTCACCGTGGTGCTCCTGGAAATCGTGGAAGAGACTGCGGACGACCTCACCACCGCCGCCGTCGACGTCGTTTCCGCGGAAGCTCCCGGGACCCTCCAGCCGGCCCCGGTCGCCAAGCCCATTCACGAAAAGGGCGCCACACCGAAACCTCCGCGGGGCCGCGAGGCGAAAACGCGCCCGCAAGCCGCGGAACCGGATAAAGAAGCGCCCGACGCCGGACCCCGGCTTCCCGGCGCATCCGCGCCGGTTTCTGCGGCCGGAGCTCCTACATCCGGTGCGGCGGCTACCGGCGATGTCGCGAAAACCAATGGATCAGCAGAACCGCCGACAGCCACTGACCCGCACCTCGGCGAGCATCTATCGGCCGAGATCCTCCGGGAAGAACTCGCGAGCCGCCCGCACGAACTGGTCGGCGCTGCCGCAACAGCTGCCGAGACCGGGTCGATCCCCACGGTCGCCGGCCGCAGTGTTGCCCGTCGCGCCGCGACCGTACTGACGCACAAAGCCGAACAGGACCGCTTGGAATTCCAACCGGTGCCCACACGGAAGCGGCGCTGGTTGACGCTTGCCATCGCGGCGGTGCTGGCAATTTTCGTCATTGCAGGGCTGTGGGTCGGCTACGCCTGGACCCAGACGCGCTACTACGTTGGAGAGTTTGACCAGCACGTTGCGATTTACAACGGTATTTCGCAGAGCCTCGGCCCGTTCCAGCTATCGAAAGTGCAGACGGTCACCAACATCCGCATGGACTCGCTGCCTGAATACACACAGCAAAGCGTTCGGCAGACGGTTGCGGCCCGCGATCTCGCCGACGCACAGCAAATCGTGAAGAGCCTCCAGAACAACGGCACCACAGGACTGCCCACGCCGTGCCCCACGAACACGGCTGTGCCGAGTCCAAGCCCGTCCGCCACGAGAGCTGCGCCAAGTCCGGCACCTTCGGCCGCGGCCACCTCCTCTCCGACGTCCACGCCCGTCCCCACGTGCGGAGGGACGCGATGATCGAGACCCTGGCAACGCCCAAGCCGCGCCGGAATGTTGAACTCGTCCTGCTGGTCCTGGCTTTGGCAGTAGGAATCGGTGCCAGCTCGATGGTCGGCCTCAACAGCCCCGCAGCCTTCGACGCCGATTTCTGGTTCCAGTCGAGCCTCCTGGTAGTGGCCGCGTTGGTGTTCCACCTGGTCCTTCGCTTCCGCGCAAAATATGCCGATCCGGTTATGCTTCCAATCGTGGTCGCCCTTAATGGACTCGGCCTTGCACTCATCCACCGCATGGACCAGCCGGGAGAGGACACCGGAAACAACCAATTGCGCTGGACTTTGCTGGCCATGGCGGTAGCCATCGCAGTGATTTGGCTCCTGAAGGATCACCGGGTCATCCGGCGCTTCACGTTTATCTCCCTGGCAGCCAGTGCGGTTCTCCTGGTGCTGCCGCTGGTTCCGGGAATTTCCGCGGGTGAGGTACTCGGGGCGAGCGTGTGGATCCGGATCGGTCCCATGACGTTCCAGCCGGGCGAGGTCGCAAAGATCACGTTGGCTATATTCTTTGCCGGATATCTTTCCTCCAACCGGGACTTGATCCTGCTTGCCGGCCGGAAGGTCGGCCCTATGCAGTTTCCACGATTCAAGGACCTTGGCCCCATGATCACGGCGTGGCTCGTGAGCATCGGAATCCTCGTTTTCCAGCGGGACCTCGGCACTTCAGTCCTGTTCTTCGGGTTGTTCATCGTCATGATCTACGTGGCGACGAGCCGCATCAGCTGGGTGGTCATCGGACTTGCGCTGATCGTGGGTGGCGGGTTCCTGGCATCGAAGGCCTTCGCGCACGTCGCCTTCCGCCTCGACAGCTGGTGGAACGCTTTCACCCCGGAAGTCTTCGGACGTTTCCCCGGTGGCAGCGCCCAGATCGTCCAAGGCCTCTTCGGCATGGCCGACGGCGGACTGGTCGGCACCGGCCTTGGCCAAGGGCGGCCGGACCTCGTGCCTTTTGCCAACAGCGACATGATCATTGCGCTCATTGGCGAAGAACTTGGCTTGGTCGGGCTCTTCGCCGTGGTGCTGCTCTACCTGATGCTCTTCACGCGCGGGTTCCGGGCAGCGCTTGGCACCCGTGATGCTTTTGGCAAGCTCCTCGCTTGCGGTCTTTCCTTCGCCATCGCGCTCCAATGCTTCGTGGTGGTAGGTGGCGTAACGCGCCTCATCCCCCTCACGGGACTCACTACTCCGTTCCTGGCCGCGGGCGGTTCCTCGCTGCTTGCGAACTGGATCATTGTTGGCTTGCTGCTGATGATCTCCCACAGCGCACGCGGACCTGTGGACACAACGCCCATTACCCATGCCCCGACCCTGGCGGTGAAGACCCAGTGAACCATTCCATACGCAATTCGTGGATGGCCGCAGTTGCCATGTTCGCCCTGCTCTTCGGCGCCATCAGCTATGTCCAGGTCATCGGCGCCGGCGATCTCAACGACAATCCGTGGAACCAGCGTGCTGTCCTGGCCAATTACTGCAATGACCGCGGTGCCATCATCGTGGGCGGTAAGCCGATCGCCGAATCCGTGGCGGGTGACGAGTCGTGCAAGTTCCAGCGCCAGTACAGCCAGCCGGAGCTCTACGCGGGCATCACGGGATACTTCTCGCGGTCCTACGGTTCAACCGGACTCGAGCAGCAGCTCAGGGACGAACTGGCCGGCAGCTCGGACCAGCTGTTCCTTGATCGCGTGAGCCAGATCTTCCTCGGCAGCCAGCCGAAAGGCGCCTCCGTGGAACTGACCATCGATCCGGCGATCCAGAAGCTCGCCTACGATCTCATTCCGGACGGCCAACAAGGCTCGATAGTCGTGACCAACCCGAAGACCGGTGCGATCATCGCCATGGTCTCCAAGCCGTCCTACGATCCCAACCTGATCGCCACCCACGATCCCGCCAAGGAAAAGGCCAGCTACGAGCAGCTCAACCAGATTCCCGGCATCAACCTGAACCAGTCTGTGAGCGGACCCACTGGCGCATTGCTGGCTCCGGGCTCGGTGTTCAAACTGGTGGACACCGCAGCTGCCCTCAACTCGGGAAAGTACAACAAGGACAGCGTGCTGCCCAACCCGGACAGCCTCCCGCTGCCCGGTTCCAGCGCCTCACTGCCGAACTATGCCGGCGGAAACTGCTCTGTCCGTAGCACCGCGGACTTCGCATTTGCCTTGGAGCAATCCTGCAACACGCCGTTCGCCAGCATCGCCTTGGACCTCGGCCAGAAGGCCATCGCCGACCAAGCCAGCAAGTTCGGCTTCGGACAGGACTTCGGCGACCAGCTCAAGCTCCAGTCCGCGGTCAGCGTCTTCCCCACGAACCTTGACCAGGCCGCCCTCGCCCAGTCGGCGGTCGGACAACGCGACGTCAAGGCAACGCCGCTCCAGATCGCGATGATGACGGCGGCAATCGCCAACAACGGCGTGCAAATGAAGCCGGAGCTCATCAAGACGGTCCGGGCTCCGGACCTGAGGGTGATCAGCGAACCCAAGCCTGAAACTTTGCGGACTTCCACCTCGCCCGATATCGCCAAGCAGATCACGGATTGGATGACCGACGTCGTGTCGAAGGGTATCGCCAGCGGCGCCGCGATTCCGGGCGTCGACGTGGCTGGAAAGACCGGAACAGCACAACTGGGGGATTCCGGTTTGAACAACTCATGGTTTACCGGGTTCGCCCCGGCAAATGACCCGCAAGTGGCCGTCACCATCGCCATGCAGAACGTTGACGTAATCACCGGCGCAAAGCTAACCAGTCCGAACGCGAAGAAGATTTTTGAGGCGGTGTTGAACAAGTGAGACCTACGTCAGGAATCACCCTCGGCGGCAGGTTCCAGCTGACCAGTCGCATTGCGATTGGCGGCATGGGAGAGGTCTGGCGCGCGAAGGACCAGATCCTTGGCCGGATCGTCGCCATCAAGGTGCTTAAGGAGGAATACACCGGGGATCCCGGCTTCCTCCAGCGTTTCCGCGCCGAGGCCCGCCACACCGCGTTGCTCAACCACGTGGGAATCGCCAACGTCTTCGATTACGGCGAGGAGGACGGCTCCGCCTACCTGGTCATGGAACTGGTGCCAGGACAACCTTTGAGCAGCATCCTGGAGCGGGAACACGTCCTGTCGCCGGACCGTACCCTCTCCATCATTTCGCAGACCGCCCGGGCGCTTGCCCCTGCGCACGCCCAAGGCCTGGTGCACCGTGACATCAAGCCGGGCAACCTGCTGATCACTCCGGATTTCCGTGTCAAGGTCACCGACTTCGGCATCGCACGCCTCGCCGACCAGGTTCCGCTTACGCAAACCGGCCAGGTCATGGGCACTGCGCAGTACCTGGCTCCGGAACAAGCCACCGGCCAGACCGCAACGGGCTCGTCGGACATCTATTCCCTCGGTGTGATCGGCTACGAGTGCCTCACGGGACACCGTCCGTTCTCCGGCGAATCCCAGATCGCCATCGCCTTGGCCCAAGTCAACGATGCACCGCCGCCATTGCCCGAGAGCCTTCCAACGCCGGTGCGCGCGCTCCTCATGTCCATGCTCGCAAAGGATCCCAAGAACCGTCCCGCGGACTCCATCAAGCTCGCGGAAGCGGCCGAAGCCATCCGTGCCGGCGATATCGCCGCTGCGCACGCCGCCGTACCGGGAATGTTGCTCTTCGAATCCGCCACTGGTCCCATCACCGCTCCGACGGGGATCACCACCGCCCCCACCGGCGTCGTCGCATCGCCGTACGGCCGGGAATCACGGACGACGTCGACGTCGGCCCTTCCGGTGGTCGGTGCAGCGGCGGCCGGCGCTGCGGCGGCTGGCGCGGCAGGCGAAGGCGGGAACGCCCTTGCCAGGGCCAACGCCTTGGCCGCCGAACGCAGCCTGGACCAAGCTGACGAGCACGAGCAGTACGTCCAGGAAGAGGAGTACCAGCCGGAACCTCCGCGCAAGAAGCGCAGTCCTTGGACTTGGCCGCTCGTGGCGTTGATCATCCTGTTGCTCTTCGCGTTGGTTGGCATCCTCTTGTCACAATCGGGACTTTTCTCGCCGAGCAGCCCGGCGACGACCACCTCGACGACGCCGCCGCAGACGGTGTCCAGTGCACCACCGACGTCGGCCACACCGACACCCACCATCACTTCGGCGAGCCCGACGCCCACCGAGACCACTCCGGAAGCCATCAACCTGATTCCGGCACAGTACAAGGGCCAGCCCTACGACAAAGTACGGTCGGACCTCAACGCGCTGGGCCTCGTGGTCAACGGCGTGCCGGTCTTCGATCCTTCCCCGGCGGGCACGGTCACCGACATCAACCCCTCCGGTCCCGTGACACCGGGAACAACGATCGATGTGAGCTACTCGAAGGGTCCGCAGATGATCACGGTCCCGACCATCGGCACCGGCGCCACCGAATCACAAGTTCAAGCAGCGATTGAAGGCGCCGGCCTGCGTTGGGTCACTGGCAGCACCGTCGACGGAGCAACGGGACAGGCCCCCGGAACGTTCGTCAGTTCCGACCCCGCCGCGGGCCAGAAAGTGCCTGCCGGTTCGGTTGTGACGTACCACCTGTCCAAGTCGGGCGCGTCCCCTTCGCCGTCGGGCAAGTAGGACACTATGTCGACCGGACGCTCCACCCCTGCCCACAGAGAGGACAGCACCCCCATGACAAACCAGCGCGTCCTCAACGGGCGGTACGAACTCGGTGAACTGCTCGGCCGTGGCGGAATGGCGGATGTCTATAAAGGCACCGACACCCTGCTCGGCCGGACGGTTGCGGTGAAGCTGCTCCGTGCCGACCTCGCCCGCGATCCCCAGTTCCATGCCCGGTTCAAGCGGGAAGCCCAAGCGGTGGCCGCCCTGAACCATTCATCGATCGTGGCCATCTATGACACCGGCGAGTACACGATGTCCGGTGGTCCCGGGGACGACGTCCGCGTCCCCTACATCGTCATGGAATTTGTTTCCGGCCGGACCCTCCGGGACTTGATCCGGGCCAATGAACTGGACATCGACCAATCCATCGAGCTCACGCTTGGCGTCCTCGGGGCATTGGAGTACAGCCACAAGGCCGGGATCGTCCACCGCGACATCAAGCCGGCCAACGTCATGGTTTCCATGGACACGTATGCCGTCAAGGTAATGGACTTCGGCATTGCCCGGGCCATCGCGGATTCGGCGGCGACCATGACCCAGACTCAGGCCGTGGTGGGGACAGCGCAGTACCTTTCGCCCGAGCAAGCCCGGGGTGAAACCGTGGACGCCCGCAGCGACCTCTATTCGGCGGCCTGTTTGCTGTTCGAAATGCTCACGTCGCGGCCTCCGTTCACCGGCGACAGCCCAGTCTCTGTGGCTTACCAGCACGTTCGCGAAATTCCTGAAGCGGCCAGCACCTTCAACCCAGGGGTTTCCGAGGCGTTGGACAGCGTCCTCGCCAAAGGCCTGCAGAAGGACCGGGCCGACCGTTTCCAGGACGCTGCCGCCTTCCGCCGGGCCTTGCGCGCGGCCAAGAACGGCATTGCAGTGCCGGCAATCGGAACAGGCCAGGACGGGCAAATGGCCGACAACGCCACCCAACTGATTCCCGAAAGTGAATTGGGTCGCGGTTTGGCAGGCGCCGAATTCTTCGACGCCGCGGACGCCACCATAATCGCGCACACGTCCGGTCCAGGGGACCAGGACACCGTTCTGGGCTACCCGGCCAGCGATCCGGAACCAGAGCCCGACGGCGGCATGCCGCTTGGTTTCACCCCTGAACGCGAGCGGACCGCCCGGCAGAAGTCCCGCCGTCGTGCGTGGGCCGCTGTACTGGTCATCCTCACGCTTCTGGTACTGGCCGGCGGCGCCCTTTGGGTTTACATCACGGTCAACCAGAAGCCGGCGCCCCCGCCCACGGTCGCAATACCCCAAGTCGCCGGCATGAGCGAGGCCATGGCCTTGCAAGCGCTGTACGGTGCGAGCCTCAGCCCGGAGTCACGGACGGTTCCGAACGATACCGTCGCCAAAGGGAACGTCATCAGCACGGACCCGGCCGTGGGTACGCAGGTTGCACAGAATTCGCGCGTAATCCTCAATGTTTCGGGCGGACCGGCTTCCGTCACCGTCCCGCCCGGTATCAATGGGCTCACAGAGGCCGCCGCCCGCGACCTCCTGCGGCAGGCAGGACTTGTCGGCGGATCCAGCACCTTGGCCAACAGTCCCACGGTTCCAGCCGGTTCCGTCATCAGCACCAAGCCGGCTTCCGGGGCCGTAGTGGCAACCGGCAGCACCGTCGATCTGGTTGTCTCCACCGGGAAAGTGTCCGTACCGCAGCTTGTCGGCTTGAGCGTCGCGGACGCGACGGCCTTGCTCAAGGACAACGGGCTAGTGATTGCGGTCACCGAGCAGGAAAACTCGCAGGTGGCACCGGGAACGGTGACGAACCAGAGCGATGCTTTCAAGTCCCTGGTGGAGCAAGGCAAGACCATCACCGTGGTGGTGTCCAAGGCACCTGCCCCGACGCCGACCCCCACTCCGACGCCGACGCCAACTGACACTCACGGCGGCGGGCGCGGTGGCGGCTCAGGCGGAGGCGGAGGCGGAGGGGGCTAGCCGCCTCCGTAGTGGAGGGGCCGGACGCCAGCGGCTAGCGCTGGGTCAGGCGGCCTAGCGTTGGATCAGCGGGCTGAGCGTGGCTGCACGGGCAGCAGCGCCGGACATGCCGAGCGACTCTAGCCAGTTGCCCAGCATCAGGTACCCGCCTTCGGTCAGCACCGATTCGGGGTGGAACTGTACTCCGCACAAAGGGGCGGTGCGGTGCTGCAGGCCCATGACCACTCCGCCGGCTGTTTCGGCGGTGATTTCCAGGACGTCCGGGATCGTATCCCGGACGGCGGCCAGCGAGTGGTACCGGGTAGCCGTCACCGGCGAGGGAAGCCCGGCGAAGACGCTCTTGCCTTCATGTTCCACCGGCGAGGTTTTTCCATGCATCAGCTCTGGCGCGTGCGTCACCGTTCCGCCATAGGCTTCCGCCAACGCTTGGTGTCCCAGGCACACACCGAACATCGGCTTGTTATTGTCTCCGCACCATTTGATGAGCTCTATGCAGACGCCGGCTTCGGCGGGAGTACCCGGGCCGGGAGAGATCAGGACGCCGTCGCGCACGTCAGCCAGCTCAATAGCTTCGGCCAGGGTCACGTCGTCGTTCCGGACTACGGTGGTCTCCGCGCCGAGCTCCTGCAAGTAGCCCACCAAGGTGTAAACGAAGCTGTCGTAGTTGTCCACGACGAGGATTTTTGTTGTGCTCATGGCTGCTTTGCTGAACCAATCGTTGAGTCGGTGAAGGTGGTGAAATGTGACATCCAAGGGAACAGGAACTGAACCATCAGGACGAGGGCGCACGCCACGAGTGCCACTGAGGTCAGGATCCGCACCCACAAGGGCCCCGGAAGGTGCCTGAAAATCCAGCCGTACATTGCCTAGCCCTTTCCCTGCGTCTTGGCGACCTGCTTGGCGATCTCCTGCGGAGGGCCTGCCGACGCAGGCTGCCAACTCTCAAGCAGCGAATACGCGATGATTCGTTCCTGGGCGCCGAAACGTGGATTGCAGCTGGTCATGGTGAGGTAGCTTTCGCTTGGCGTTGCTCCAGCCTGGGTGGGGACGGGCAGGAGGACGTCCGTCCGGGTTGGCAACACGATCTCGTTGTTACGGAAGACGTACGTGTAATAGCCGTCCTGAGTTTGCACGTAGATCTTGTCCCCGGGAACCAGCAGGTGGATGTTGTCCAGCACGGCTCCGTGCGTCTGCCGGTGTCCCGCGACCGCGAAGTTCCCGGGCGCACCGGGCATGCTGGTGCTTGGATAGTGGCCAAGACCCAGGGTGTCCAGGATGTCGGAGCCGGTTCCCTCCATGATGGGCCTGGAATAGTCCGCTCCGAACCGCGGAATATACATGATGCCGATCATGCCGCCGTGCGCAGGGGCAGGCGCAACCACAGGCTTTCCATAGTCGGGAGCACTTGCGGAGGTGGGGGCGGGCGGAGTGACAGGTCCTGCGAAGTCCTTGGCGAATCCTTGAATGGCCTGGCTCTGCTTCGCATCGGCTTCGACGTTGGTCCACCACAGCTCATACGCGACGAAGAGCAATAGCACGAGGCCTGCAGTGAGGAGGAGTTCGCCAAAAACCTGGACTACCTTACGCACGACGTCGCCTGTGCTTCGGTTTTTCTTCCGCCGCGCCGAGCGCCGCCGCCCGGAACCCCCGGCACCGGTCCCATTGCCGTCGTCGGGCACGGCAGCGGCGTGCTCCGTCTGCTGCTGCGCCACTGGATCTCCTCTTCACCGGCGCGGACGTCCGACGACGAGCCGCCGCCGAAATCCCGCTAGACTTGAGTGCTAGTACGAACCCGGAATTGCCGCGCCGAGACCGCTGGAATTTTCCTTCCTGCAGGATATCAAGCCGACGCGGCCTTTCATTCAGCCGGCCAAGGAGGATCCGTGCCCGAGTCGAAGCCCCGCAAGAGGACCCCCCGTCCCAACGAGGCAACAACAACTCACCAGTACAAGCCGAACCCGGTTTGGTACAAGCCGGTCATGTTCGGCCTCATGATCATCGGCCTGTTGTGGATCATCACGTACTACATCACCAGCGGCCAACTGCCCATTCCGGCATGGCAGTCGTGGAATATCGTGGCGGGCTTCGGGGTCGCAATCGTCGGCTTCCTGATGACCACCCGCTGGCGTTCCTAGGAACGTTCCTCAGGGACGGGCTCACATTTCGGCCGCCTGGATCGTCTACTAGGCATGAGTACCAGGCACACCACCATTGATTCGCCCCTGGGCCGGCTGACGCTGACAGCCCAGGGTGAACTGCTGACGGGGATCTTCTTCGAAGGCCACTGGCATATGCCGCCTCCGGAATTCTTCGGCGAGCTCGCCGGCATTGAGGACCCTGTCTTCCGGCAAGCCGCCTTGGAGCTCAGCGAATACCTCGACGGCCAAAGGACGGCGTTCGACGTCCGCTACAAGGCATCCGGCAACCCGTTCCAGGAGAAGGTCTGGTCGCGCCTTGAAAGCATTCCCTATGGAGAAACGGTCAGTTATGGCGAACTGGCCAAGGAACTCGGCGACCGCAACCTTTCCCAAGCAGTCGGCTCGGCGGTGGGCCGCAATCCGCTGAGCATCGTCATTCCCTGCCACCGGGTGGTCGGGCACGACGGGCGGCTCACCGGCTACGCGGGTGGCCTCAAGAACAAGCGCTTCCTCCTGGAGCTCGAGGAGCCCGCTGCCGCGAAGGAAAGCAAGCTTTTCTGATGGAGCGCAAGAAGCCGTTCGAGGTGCTCGTGAAGGATCACGGGCCCACGGTCTTGCGCGTGTGCCGTGCGCTGCTTGGCGCCCACGACGCCGAGGATGGCTGGTCGGAGACCTTCCTTTCGGCGTTGAAGGCTTACCCGGAGCTTCCGGTTGACGCCGACGTCCAGGCCTGGCTCGTCACCATCGCCCATCGAAAATCGATCGATATCCTGCGTGCCCGGAACCGGCGCCCCCTTCCGGTCGACGAGCTGCCAGCGCTCCCGTCCGGATGGGGCATCCCGGGAGGCGGCCACCCGGAGGTGCTCGACGCCGTCGGGCACCTTCCGCCTAAACAGCGCCAGGCCGTCGCGTACCACTACTTCGGCGGCCTCCCTTATAAAGAGGTGGCCGTGCTCCTTGGCGGAACCCCCGAAGCCGCGCGCCGGGCGGGGGCCGACGGCGTCAAGGCCCTGCGGTCCCTCCTCGTCGACAATTCCTTGAAGGATGGTTCCCTATGACCCTCGACCACAGCGACGCGGAGATCGCGGCGCTCCTCAATTCACTGGATCCGGAGGATCCGGCTGTCATGTCCCGCCTCCACGATCGCCTGGCGACGGCCGCCGCCGGACAGCACACCCTCGACGTCGCCTACCGGACAGTGGACTCGCCGCTTGGCCCGCTGCTTCTTGCAGCGACGGAACGCGGAATGGTGCGGGTCGCATTCGCCGCCGAAGACCACGACGCCGTGTTGCAGCGCCTCGCGGACAAGCTCAGTCCGCGGATCCTCCGGTCCGCGGCCCGGCTGGATCCTGCGGCCCGCGAACTGGACGAGTACTTCGCCGGAAAACGCCGGCTGTTCGACCTGCCTTTGGATCTCAGCCTGTCGCGCGGGTTCCGCCTCAGCGTCCTGGAGCACTTGCCGCACATCGCCTACGGAAGAACCGAAAGCTACGCGGAAGTGGCCCTCGCCACCGGAAGTCCACGGGCAGTGCGCGCCGTCGGGACTGCGTGTGCCACCAACCCGCTGCCGGTGATCGTGCCTTGCCACCGTGTGGTTAAGTCCGACGGCTCGCTGGGAAACTACCTTGGCGGGATCGATGCCAAACGCACCTTGCTTGAGCTCGAGGCGGCATGAGTTCGGATTGGATGGAACCGTTGTTTCCGCTTGAGGTGCCTGAAGCGCACGACGCCGGACCACGCGTCATCGCTCCCGGCGCGATCCATGTCCCGGGCTGGCTGAGCCTTGAGCAGCAGCGGTGGATCGCTGCCCGTTTCGTCGAGTGGACCCAAGGTCCGGTCCCGCTGCGGGCAGCTGTGCTGCCCGGCGGGCACCCGATGTCCGTCCGGACGGTGTGCTTGGGCTGGCATTGGCAACCGTACAAATACACACGCGAGGCCTTCGACGTCAATGGCCGGAGGGTTCTGGACCTTCCCGACTGGATGGTGCGGCTGGGACGCAAGGCGCTTTTCGAGGCATACGGAGACGAAGGCGAAGCGGCGAACTACACTCCGGACACCGCCCTTGTGAATTTCTACGACGATTCCGCGAAAATGGGCATGCACCAGGACAAGGACGAAAAGTCCCGGGCGCCTGTCGTGTCGCTCAGCATCGGGGACAGTTGCGTCTTTCGGTTCGGGAATACGGAGACCCGCACCAAGCCGTATACGGACGTCGAATTATGTTCGGGTGACTTGTTCGTATTCGGCGGCGCGTCCCGTTTCGCGTTCCACGGCGTCACGAAGGTGCTTCCGGGTACGGCGCCCGAGGGCTGTGGATTACCCGGAGGCCGGATCAACGTCACGATGCGGGTCACTGGAATGTCGTAGGGCCGAGGCACAATATCAACACCAGCCCTGCCCTAAGGCCTGAATCGGTGCACGTAGCCCTGACCCCGTGGAGGAATCAATGACCCCGTCCGAGAACGGCGCCATCATCGGAGATGACGGGCTTGCCCGGCCGCCATGGGCGTCTACCGATCCGCTCATGCGTGAGTATTACGACCATGAGTGGGGCATGCCGGTGCGCGACGAACAAGGCCTCTATGAGCGCATCAGCCTCGAAGGATTCCAGGCCGGGCTTTCATGGGCAACCATCTTGCGCAAGCGGGAAGCCTTTCGGACCGCGTTCCTGGACTTCCATCCGGACAAAGTCGCCGCATTCTCCGAGGCGGATGTGGAAAGGCTCATGCTCGACCCCGGAATCGTGCGTAACCGCCTCAAGATCCGCGCTGCGATCACCAACGCGAAGGCGACCATTGCCTTGCGCAGCGAGGGCGGTTTGGTGGATTTTGTCTGGTCCTTCCAGCCGGATTCGACGCCGGAACCGCTGACTTTTGCCGATCTCGCCACCCAGTCGCCCGAGTCCGTGGCACTGTCCAAAGCCCTACGGAAGAAGGGCTTCGCATTCGTAGGTCCCACCACCATGTATGCGTTGATGGAAGCCATCGGCATCATCGACACCCATTTCGTGGACAGCCATCGCCGCGGCAGTTCGGGCGTCTGGACCTGAAGCTTCCCCACACGCTGTCCACAGAAGTGCGTAACTTTATCCACAGGTGTGGACAATTTATGTGGACATCCACGGAGTTGGGGAAGAAATCCCCGGCGTTGAGGTGGACGGGCGCCCTATCCTCCACGATTGTGCAGTTATACCCAATGTGAACAACGCTGTGGATAGTGTCCGCGGGTTCATGGAGAGTTCATCGCGGAGGGATTGAGAACTTCAATTCGGGCTTGCCTAACCACCGCGAAGCTTCCATCCCGGCCACGTCCAGATTGGGGGTCTATCATGGCCCACTGAGCCAAGGACGGGCCCTGCCTGCCTGAATTCCATGAAAGAGGACCACGATGAGCCAGCAAGCCGTTGAGGCCAAGCCCCGCCGAAATGTGGAGTTGGTGCTGCTCGTACTGGCGCTCGGCGTGGGCATCGGAGCACTTTTCATGACGAGCGTGGACAAGAAGGAAGCCTTGGATGCCGGTTTTTGGATCCAGAGTGCGACTTTGACGGGGCTGGCAGCGGCTTTCCACATTGTCTTGCGGTTCCGGGCACGGTACGCGGATCCGGTGATCCTCCCGATTGTCGTCGCACTGAACGGCCTCGGCATAGCGATGATCCGGCGGCTCGATGCCTCAACAGGCAGCTCGGCCGGCACCAACCAGGTTACGTGGACCATCGTCTCTGTATTGGTAGCCGCGGCCGTCCTGTGGCTATTGAAGGATCACCGCATCCTTCGCCGGTACACCTTCATTTCGCTTGCGGTCAGCGGCGCCCTTCTGATCCTTCCGCTCGTTCCCGGGATATCCGCCGGCGACATCAATGGCGCGAACGTATGGATCCGCCTTGGACCCCTGCAATTCCAGCCGGGCGAGATCGTCAAAATCACGCTGGCCATCTTTTTCGCCGGTTATTTGTCATCCAACCGGGACCTGATCCTCCTGGCAGGCCGGAAATTCGGCCGCCTGCAATTTCCGCGTATCAAGGACACCGGTCCGATGATCACTGCCTGGGCGGCGAGTGTTGCCGTGTTGGTCTTCCAGCACGATCTCGGTATGTCGATCCTGCTCTTCGGCTTGTTCCTGGTGATGATCTATGTGGCCACGAGCCGCGCCAGCTGGCTGGTCCTGGGGCTCGTGCTGATTGTTTTGGGCGGATACGCCGCGGCGAAGATCTTCTCCCACGTAGGCCTGCGCATCGACGCATGGGCGAACGCCTTCGATCCTCAGGTCTTCACCCGTTTCCCGGGCGGCAGCGCCCAGATTGTGCAAGGCCTTTTCGGCATGGCCGACGGCGGACTCATCGGCAAGGGCTTGGGCCTCGGAAGCCCCGACCTTGTTCCGTTCGCCAATAGCGACATGATCATCGCGTCCATGGGTGAAGAGCTCGGCTTGGTGGGACTGTTCGCCATTGTCTTGTTGTATCTTCTGCTGTTCACCCGCGGCTTCCGGGCTGCGTTGGGCATCCGGGATGCCTTCGGGAAGCTTCTTGCCTGTGGATTGTCCTTCACCATGGCCCTTCAGTGCTTCATCATCATCGGCGGCGTCACCCGTCTCATTCCCCTCACAGGACTCACCACACCGTTTCTTTCCGCAGGCGGTTCCTCGCTGCTCGCCAACTGGATCATCGTGGCGCTCTTGCTTCGGATCAGCGATGCCGCCCGGCGGCCGCAAGTAGTTGCCCACAGGGCTGAACAAGTCGCCGCCTAAGCGAGTTACACACTTAACAACAGGCGCGTACCCACAAGTTATCCACAGTTGGGGAAAAGGTGTGGCCAATCGTCGGTACTCCGCCGGAACGACGGGCCCTGGACAGGGATCGGCACCCGGGAACTACACACATGTGAGTTATTAACAGTGTTGATAACTCTGTTGATATAGCAGTTCATCGGCAGCTGATGCCAAACTTATCCACAAAGCAGCGAGAATGTGGCGCCTTATCCACTTACTAACATGTGTATGGGCAAAAGTTATCCACAGATGTGGACGTTAATCCACAGAAGGACCCAAAACCCTGATATTCCGGGCAAAAACCGGATCCCGGCCATGAACTACATACCTGTAAGTTACTCACACTGTGGATAACAGTTGTGGAAAACGCTTGGAAAAGGCGCTACAGACGGGATGCAGGGCCCGAACGCGGGCAACGGAGCATGTCCAGCGCGAAATGCGGGGAGAAAAAATGCGCCCGCTACCAGATTGCGGGCGCAAAGACCGGCCCTAATGGGCCAAGGGAGCTAGCTAGCTCGCGGTTATCCGCAGGGCGGTGACCGCGACTAAAAGCACGGCGACGACGACCATGCCGGCCGTCTGGAGCACGGCTTGCCGGGGACCCCGCGGAATGAGGGCCATGACTGCCCCGGAAAGGGCTCCCGTCACCAGGCCACCCAAGTGTGCCTGCCACGCAATGCCCGGAATGACGAAACCAATGACGCCGTTGATGACAATGAGGATCCACAGTTGCCGCGTGTCTCCTCCACGGCGGGCTTGGATCACCAGCAAGGCGCCGAAAAGGCCGAAGATCGCGCCGGAGGCACCTTCAACGAATACCGGCGGCGAGAAGGGCGTCAGGAGCAGGAATCCCACCGATCCGCCAATGGCGGACAGCAAGTAAACGGCGAGGAAGCGGATGCGGCCCAGGACGGGTTCAAGAACCTGGCCGAAAATCCACAACATGTACATGTTCAGGCCAATGTGCAGGATGAAGCCCTGTGAATGCACAAAGGCGGAGGTCAGCATCCGCCAAGGTTCGAAATCCTGTGGCTCCATGAACACTGAGGCAAACGCGAGCTGGCTTTCCACCACTCCGCCGGGAATCAGCCACTGCAGGGCGTAGACCAGGACGCAGAGCCCGATGATGAGGTACGTCGCCACAGGGCGACCGGACCGCAAGGTGCCGCCATAGGCGGAACGCGGAGTCGGCGTCGAACGCTTCAGTTCGTTGACGCAATCAATGCATTGGAACCCGACGGCGGCCGCCCGCTGGCACTCCGGGCATGCCGGACGCCCGCAGCGCTGGCACCGCACATAGGAGGGCCTGTCCGGGTGCCTGGGGCACACCGGGACACCTGCGGACGGCTCTACCGCCGGGATTCCATAGCTCATAGCTGGCCTTTATTAAGGAATCAGAGCTGGACGACGTCGATGCTGTTGATGACAACATCCTCGACGGGACGGTCGCCCATGCCGGTGCGAACCGCCTCGATGGCGTCAACAACCTTCTTCGACTCGTCGTCGGCAACCTCGCCGAAGATGGAGTGCTTGCCGTACAGCCAGTCGGTGTTGACCGTGGTGATGAAGAATTGTGAACCGTTGGTTCCCTTGCCCATCTGGATGCCGGCGTTGGCCATGGCCAGCTTGTACGGGGCGTTGAAGTTCAGTTCCGGGTGGATCTCGTCATCGAACTTGTAGCCGGGGCCGCCGATACCGCGGCCGAGGGGATCGCCACCCTGGATCATGAAGTCCTTGATAATGCGGTGGAAGATGGTCCCGTTGTACAGCGGGGTTCCGGTCTTGTCTTCGCCGGTTTCCGGGTGGGTCCAGGACTTTTCGCCCGTGGCCAGGCCAACGAAGTTAGCGACCGTCTTGGGCGCGTGGTTACCGAACAGGTTAACCACGATGTCGCCGAGGCTCGTGTGGAAAGTTGCTTTTGCGGTTGCATTGGTCATAGCGCCATTGTTTCATGCAAGGCCAGCGGGGAAGGCGGCCGGAACAGCGGTTCCGCGATCGGTGAAATCTTCCCCGAATCCTCTGGATGAATAGCCGGTGCCGGTCAAGCGACGTAGGCTAACAACAAACGAGCATGTTGATCGGGAGGTAGTTGTGAAGAAAACGGACCGGATTGCCCGCGAACTTGAACACACCGTAGTGAGCGGTGTCGAGAATGCCAAAGACTGGGCGACGCCGCGCGTCGAAGCAGCAGTGAGCTGGGCTGTTCCCCGAATCCAGCACGGCATCGATACCGCTTCTCCGAAGCTCCAGGAAGGCCTGAAGTCGGCTGCCTCCAACCTTGCCGACGGCGTCGCTACAGTGACTCCGCGGCTTCAGGAAGGGATCGCCAACCTCGCACCGAAGATCCACGACGCCGTCGAAGATGCCTCGCCTAGGATCCAGGAAGCGCTCAACAAGGCAACGCCGGCGCTTGGACACGCCCGGGACAAAGTAGTTGAGGAATATCTTCCGAAACTTTCCGAGCAACTCGGTCAAGCGTCCGTCGCGGTCCACCAGGCTCTCGAAAACGCACCTGCCCAGGTTGATGCCGTTGCGCAGAAACTGGTGGACTCGGGAGTAGTGCACACCGTGCAGGAGCAAGCACAAGCAACGGGCGCGCAACTGAAAGCCGCGGCTAGCGAAGCCACCAAGGCCGTCTCGAAGGAACTCGCCAAGCCGCAAAAGCCGAAGAAGCGCGGCTTGCTGATCTTCACGGTTATCGCAGCAGCAACTGCCGCCGGAATTGCGGCGTGGAAAGCCAGCCGCCCGGTGGAGGATCCCTGGAAGACACCGTCTCCCGTGACGCCGTCGACGGCTGCTGAAGGCGCGCAAAAGGCCGCTGCAGCCGTGAAGGAAACCGCCGAGGTTGTTGCCGACAAAGCCGACGACGTCGCCGTGAAGGTAGCGGACGCGGCGCAGGACGCAGCTGACAAGGCGAAGCACGTAGCCGAGGACGCCGGCGAATCGGCGGCCAAAGTGGCCACGGATGCCAAGACGGCCGTGAAGAACATCGCCGCGAGCCTGCACAAGGACGAAAACCACAACGACGCCCCGAAGGACGAAAACCCACAGGGCTAGGACCTCCGCGAAAGTCGTTGAAACAATGTTGAAGGGATTCCGGTTCGCCGGGATCCCTTCAAATGTTTGGCCGCACGTTACCGGCGGCTTCCTTGGGGGACCCAAGCCGGATGCTAGATTTGTCCGTGATGCTAGCCGATAGATCTTCCGTAGATGTAGCCAGCGCAACTGTCGCACCCCTGAAGCCCAGCGTTTCGATCGTCATCCCGGCGTTCAACGAGGAAAGCGTCATGCGGCAGTGCCTCATCGCTGCCATCTACCAATCGGTACCTGCGGACGAAATCATCGTTGTGGACAACATGTCCACGGACCACACTGCGCAGATCGTCCAGCAGATGCAGCTGGAGTACCCGGAGAGCCCCATCATCCTGCTCAAGCAGGATTTGGCGCAGGGGCTCATCCCCACAAGGAACTTCGGCCTCAACAGTGCCACCTCAGACGTCCTGGGACGCATCGACGCAGACTCCGTCCTTGAGCCGGACTGGGTCGAGCAGGTCCAGAAGGCATTCTCCGACCCCTCCGTGCAGGCGGCGACGGGCCCGGTGGTTTACTACGACATGCCCATGCGTCGATTCGGCCTCAAAGCGGACGACAAGATGCGGCAACTGATGCTTCGCCTGGCAAAGCACCAGTACCATTTCCTGTTCGGCTCCAACATGGCTCTTCGACGCTCCGCTTGGGAAACCATCCGCGACGAAGCGTGCTTGGACGAAAAGGATGAGATGCACGAGGACATCGATTTGTCCCTGCACCTCGCGGACCACGACCTCAGGGTCCAGTACTGGCCGCAGATGGTTTCCGGGATGTCGGCCCGCCGCCTCGAAGACTCGCCGCGGGACTACCGGTACTACGTCACCCGGTTCGATCGGACCTACAAGGCGCACAACGTCAAGAAGATGGCGCTGAAGGCCCCCATGGTGGTGTTCTTCTCCGTCTACTTCCCCGCCAAGCTGCTCAGGGCGTTCCACACGGCCAACTCGAGCCAAGGCGCCCGCCGCGGCGGCCAGTAGGCCCCCCGTTTAGCAGCCCTCAGTCGGTAGTCCTCAGTCGGTTCCCAACTCGGCGATCGAACCCTCGCCGCTCCCGGCGGCCTTGCCGCGCCGCTGGCCAATGACGACGACGGCGAGCCCGCCCAGGATGAGCGCAAGGCCCACGTACGTCCCGGCAGGCAGCGTCTGGTGGAGGAATACGCCGGCAAGAAGGGCGGCACCTGGAATCTCGAGCAGGATGATCATCGAAACAAGCAAGGGACTCATGGTGGCCAGCAGGTGGTTGAAGGCCGTATGCCCCACGAGTTGCGCGCATACGGTGATGGCAGCGATCCCCAGCCAGCCTCCGGCGTCGAACCCTGTGAGCGGCTGGCCGCCAGCAAGGGCCAAAACGGCAACAATGGCGGCGCAAATCCCGTAGCAAATCGTGGTGTACGTGCCGACGCCCATGCTTTGGCGGGCTTTGCCTCCGGCCAAGGTGTACAGCCCTGCCAATGCACCGCCAACGATGGCAAGGATGTCGCCAAGCAGGGCTTGCGGAGAAGTGCCCATGTCGAAGCCCGTAATCGCCGCCACGCCGCCCAGCGCGATGCCCAGTCCCAACAAGACAGGCCAGCGGTGTTTCGTCCCGCGGAAGAGCTGGAACACGGCTATCCATGCCGATTGCAGGCACACCAACGCGGTAGCTGCTGCCACAGAGGTCAGGCTCAGCGCCGTGATGAAGCACGCGAAGTGGAAGGCCAGCGCTACGGCCGCAATAGCCGACCAGGTGAACTCGTAGCGGGTGATTTTGCGAAACTGCCGCGGTTCCCGGATGAGGACCGGTGATGCCATCACGGCGGCGGCGATGGCGTTGCGCCAAAAGGCGATGGCAAGCGCCGTGACGGACGTTGCGCCCAGAGTTGCCGCGATGAGGGGTCCGGATGATGCGACGCCGAGCACGCCCAAAGCAGCAACAATGAAGTTCACATTCCAACCTTAGCCACGTGACTTAAAGCAAAGAGTCCCGGTCATTACTGACCAGGACTCTTCCTTATGGTGGAGGCACGGGGACTCGAACCCCGAACCCCCTGCTTGCAAAGCAGGTGCGCTACCAATTGCGCCATGCCCCCATAAGAAGCAACCCATCCATACTACCCCAGTTCCGTTGATGGCTTTACCATCTCCGGGCCGGGCGCTTTAGCTAGTCAACCGTATCGGTTGCCTTGCTCCAGACTGTTTTCCGGGCTTCGGATTCCTGCACCTTTTTGTAGAGCAAGACGCCTGCGACTGCCGCTGCGACTACGAGCAACTTCTTCACATGCACCCCGTTCCGATTCAGTTACCTGAATCTTGAGCAAAACCTGTGCAGGTTCCGTGGGCGTACCAGGACTTGAACCTGGGACCTCTTCGTTATCAGCGAAGCGCTCTAACCGCCTGAGCTATACGCCCCGATACCTCTTCGGGCCGAGACATGACTCTACAGCACATCCCGGCCCGATCTCAAATCGAGGTATTTCGGCCTTTGTTTCCCAGCAGTTTGCCCCGATTTTCGGCCTTTTGGGCTAGTCGTCGGTGAGGGTCACTCCGATGCCGCCAACGAGCGTTGCCGAAATGTTATAGAGCACGGCGCTCAGCATGGAGAGTGCGGTCAACAGCACCACGTTCACTACAGAGATGATGGTGGCGAATGATGCCACCTGGCCCAAGGAAGCAACCTTCTTGAGCTCGAAGCCGCCGCTTTCCGAGCCGGCCAAGGTGCCCAGGAGGGAGTCCACCTGGTTGAAGATGCCGGTGAGGTCCAGGACGGTCCAAAGAACGATCGCGGCGATCACGGTCACGATGCCCAAGGCAACTGACAGCAGGAACGCCATCTTCAACACCGACCAAGGATCAACCTTGCTTACCAGAAGACGGGCGCGGCGGACTTTCGCCTTCGGCGCCGGCTTCACGAGCCCGGGCGTCCCGGGCGTCCCGGGCGTCCCGGGCGCGGGACGCTGCTGGCCCTGCATAGGGCGTTGTCCTGCCGCTACGGGCCGTTGCTGACCCTGGACCGGACGCTGGGCGCCCGGGCCGGCCGGGCGCTGCCCGGGAACCGCGGGACGCTGTCCGGGAGTCCGTTCAGCACCGGTTCCGGTTGCTCCAGGGGTGGACCCTGCGGGCCGCTGTTGCGGACGAGCAGGCGCGCCTACCCGCGGGCTGGCCGAAGGCTGCCGGAGTCCTCCGGGGACGCCCGTGCTCGGCTTGGGATATGAGTCCGAATTGCTCACTCGTTACCTCCGGTGTTGTCTTCATTAAGCTCGACGCCGGACCCGTTGCCGGATCCCGCGGCTGACTCCGATTCAGCCGTTTCGGTCGCCGCATCGGCGCCGTCGTTTGCAGCCAACGTTACGTCATCGACCGACCCCGACGTGTCTCCAAGGGGATTTTCGACACTATTGACGGCGCTGTGGTCACCTGAAGGGTGACCTGTTGCGTCGCCGTGTTCGCCGTCGGAATCCTCGTTATCGAGGCCTCGTTCGCTATTGCGCGCAACCTCGATGATCCGGTCGTTCTTGTCCGGCTTCGCGAAAATGACCCCCATGGTGTCGCGGCCCTTGGCCGGGACCCCGGCCACCGCGGAACGGACAATCTTGCCGCCCTCCATGACCACCAGGACCTCATCCTCTTCGTTGACGATCAGCGCGCCAACAAGGTCGCCGCGCTCTTCCGCCAGCTTGGCTACCTTGATGCCGAGCCCGCCGCGGCCTTGGAGCCGGTACTCCTCGACGGCGGTGCGCTTGGCGTAGCCGCCTTCGGTCACCACGAACACGAAGGAGCCGTCCTGGACGACGTCGGCCGCGAGAAGTTCGTCGTCTTCACGGAACTTCATGCCGGTCACGCCGGAGGTGGCGCGCCCCATCGGGCGGAGCGCCTCATCGGTTGCGGTAAAGCGAATGGACTGGCCCTTCCGGGACACAAGGAGGAGATCGTCTGTTTCGGACACCAACTGCGCCGAGACGAGCTCGTCCTCGTCGCGAAGGTTGATAGCGATCACGCCGGCGGTTCGGTTGGTGTCGTAATCTTCCAGTCGCGTCTTCTTGACCAGGCCGCTCTTCGTTGCAAGCACCAAGTACGGAGCTTGCTCGTAGTCACGCAGGTCAAGAACCTGGGCAATGTGCTCGTCGGGCTGGAACGCCAGCAGGTTCGCGACGTGCTGGCCCTTCGCGTCACGGCCCGCTTCAGTGAGTTCGTACGCCTTCGCCCGGTACACGCGGCCAAGGTTGGTGAAGAACAGCAACCAATGGTGGGTGGTGGTGACGAAGAAGTGCTCCACGACGTCATCGCCGCGCAGTTGCGCGCCCTTGACGCCCTTGCCGCCACGCTGCTGCGAACGGTAGTTGTCGCTGCGGGTGCGCTTGACGTAGCCGCCGCGGGTGATCGTGACCACCACTTCTTCTTCGGGAATGAGGTCCTCGACGGACATGTCGCCGTCGAAGCCCATCAGGATGTGGGTACGGCGGTCGTCGCCGTGCTTGGCGACGATTTCGGCCAGTTCCTGGCTGATGATTTCCCGCTGGCGCTGTTCAGAGCCCAGGATCGCGTTGTATTCGGCAATCATGGCTTCCAACTCAGCGTGCCGGTCCTGGATCTTCTGCCGTTCCAACGCGGCCAGGCGTCGGAGTTGCATATCCAGGATGGCCCGGGCCTGGAGTTCGTCGATCTCCAGCAGTTGCATCAGGCCGTCACGGGCGGCCTCGGTGGTGTTGGAGGCGCGGATGAGGGCAATGACTTCGTCCAGCATGTCCAAGGCCTTCAGGAGGGCACGCAGGATGTGCGCTTCTTCCTCGGCCTTGCGCAAGCGGTAACGCGTGCGGCGCGCAATGACGTCCATCTGGTGCGCTACCCAGTGGCGGATGAACGCATCCAACGTCAAGGTTCGGGGAACGCCGTCGACGATCGCCAGCATGTTGGCTGCGAAATTTTCCTGCAGCTGCGTGTGCTTGTACAGGTTGTTCAGCACAACCTTGGCCACGGCGTCGCGCTTGAGGACGATCACGAGCCGCTGGCCCGTACGGCCCGAAGTTTCGTCGCGGAGGTCGGCGATGCCCTGGATCTTGCCGTCCTTGACGAGCTCGGCGATCTTGATGGCCAGGTTGTCCGGGTTGGCTTGGTAAGGAAGTTCCGTGACCACCAGGCAGGTACGGCCCTGGAGTTCTTCCACGTTGACCACCGCGCGCATCGTGATGGAACCGCGGCCTGTGCGGTACGCGTCCTCGATTCCCTTGTGGCCGAGGATCGTGGCTCCCGTGGGAAAGTCCGGTCCCTTGATTCGCACAAGGAGGGCCTCAAGGAGCTCTTCGCGGGTGGCGGTCGGGTTGTCCAGCGCCCACTGGACGCCGTCGGCCACCTCGCGGAGGTTGTGCGGTGGAATGTTCGTGGCCATACCGACGGCGATACCCGAGGAACCGTTGACAAGCAGGTTGGGGAAACGCGCCGGCAGGATTGTGGGTTCCTGGTTCTTGCCGTCGTAGTTGTCCTGGAAGTCGACGGTTTCCTCGTCGATGTCGCGGACCATTTCCATGGCCAGTTGGGCCATCTTGGTTTCCGTGTAACGGGGGGCTGCCGCACCGTCGTTACCCGGTGAGCCGAAGTTTCCTTGGCCAAGCGCCAGGGGGTAGCGCATGGTCCAGTCCTGGATGAGGCGGACGAGAGCATCGTAGATCGCCATGTCGCCGTGCGGGTGGTACGTACCCATGACGTCGCCTACGACGCGCGCGCACTTGTTGAAGGCGCGGTCCGGGCGGTACCCGCCGTCGAACATCGCGTACAGCACGCGGCGGTGGACCGGCTTCAGGCCGTCCCGGACGTCCGGAAGTGCGCGTCCGACGATGACGGCCATGGCGTAGTCCAAGTAGGACCGCTGCATTTCGGTCTGGAGGTCCACCTGTTCAACGCGGTCAACCAGCACGTCGCCTTCAAGGATCGGCTCCACAGGGCCGGCAGAATCAGCAGGAACCTCAGGTGTTTCGTCACTCATAATTCTATGTTTTCCGTTTCAGGTATATGTCAGATAAAGAATATTTAGCGGCTGATAAGCCCTAGATATCGAGGAATCTGACGTCCTTGGCGTTCTGCTGAATGAAGTTCCGGCGGGATTCGACGTCCTCGCCCATCAGCACGGAGAAGGTCTGGTCGGCCGCGAGGGCGTCGTCCATGGTGACCTGCAACAGCGTGCGGCGGTCCGGGTCCATGGTGGTGTCCCAGAGTTCGGTGTAGTCCATTTCGCCAAGGCCCTTGTAGCGCTGGATGCCGTTGTCCTTGGGGAGCCGCTTGTTCATCGCGGCGCCCCTGGTAATGGTTTCGTCGCGTTCGCGGTCGCTGTACACGTAGTCGTGCGCCGCGTTGGACCACTTGATGCGGTACAGCGGGGGCTGCGCCAAGTAGACGTAGCCGTTTTCGATCAGCGGACGCATGTAGCGGAACAGCAACGTCATGAGCAGCGTGGTGATGTGCTGGCCATCGACGTCGGCATCGGCCATGAGCACGATCTTGTGGTACCGCAGCTTGGAGATGTCGAAGTCCTCGCCGATGCCCGTGCCGAACGCCGTAATCATGGACTGGACTTCATTGTTGCCGAGGGCCTTGTCCAGCCGGGCACGCTCCACATTCAGGATCTTGCCGCGCAAGGGCAGGATGGCCTGGGTTTCAGGATTGCGCCCACGCTTGGCAGAGCCACCTGCGGAGTCACCCTCCACCAGGTAGACCTCGCAACGCGACGGATCTTTAGACGAGCAGTCGGACAACTTGCCCGGCATGCCGAAGGATTCAAGCGGGCTCTTGCGACGGGCGTTGTCGCGTGCCTTGCGGGCAGCCATCCGGGCCTGTGATGCCTGGACGGCCTTGCGAATGACGTCCCGGGCCGGCCCAGGATTGCGTTCCAGCCAGTCGCCCAGCTGGTCGGTCACTACGCGCTGAACGAATCCCCGGACTTCCGAGTTGCCAAGCTTCGTCTTGGTCTGGCCCTCGAACTGGGGCTCGGACAACTTGACGGAAATGACCGCCGTCAGGCCCTCACGGATATCGTCACCGGTAAGGTTGTCGTCCTTTTCCTTGATGATGGTCTTCTCACGCGCATAGCGGTTGATGAGCGACGTCATGGCCGCGCGGAAGCCCTCTTCGTGGGTACCACCCTCATGGGTGTTGATCGTGTTCGCGTAAGTGTGGACGCTTTCCGAATAGGCAGTGGTCCATTGCATGGCGATCTCGACTGCCATGTTCCGGCCAGTATCTTCGGTTTCGAACGCGATGACGTCCTCGTGGACGACTTCGACCTTCTTGTTCGAGTTCAGGTACTTCACGTAGTCCAGGAGGCCGTCGTTGTACTGGTACACGACAGTCCGGTGTTCGGCCGCGATTTCTCCCTCAGTGGCAACAGCGTCGAGGTCGAGGTCGTCGTCCTTGCTTGCCACGGGACGCTCGTCCGTGAGGGTGATGCGCAGGCCCTTGTTGAGGAAGGCCATCTGCTGGAAGCGTGCCCGCAGCGTTTCGAAATCGAACACGGTCGTCTCGAAGATAGTGGGATCCGGGTAGAAAGTCTGGGACGTTCCGGTCTCATCCGTTGCTTCGCCCTGGACGAGTTCCCCTTGCGGCTTGCCGCCGTCCGCGAAGGACATGCGCCAGACGTGCCCTTGCCGGCGCACTTCGGTAAGTACGCGACGGGACAACGCGTTGACCACGGAAATACCCACGCCGTGGAGGCCACCGGAAACTGCGTACCCGCCGCCGCCGAACTTGCCGCCGGCATGCAGGATGGTCATGACCACCTCTACGGTGGGCTTCTTCTCAGTCGGGTGGAGGTCAACCGGAATGCCGCGGCCGTCGTCCACCACCTTCACGCCGCCGTCGGCCTGCAGGGTAACTTCAATGTGGCTGCAGTAACCGGCAAGTGCCTCGTCCACCGAGTTGTCCACAACCTCGTACACCAAGTGGTGGAGGCCGCGCGGACCGGTGGATCCGATGTACATACCGGGGCGCTTGCGCACAGCTTCGAGGCCCTCAAGGACTGTGATGTCGCTGGCCCCGTATTCCCTGGCCTCCGCGGGCGTATTCGCCTTGTGGGCGTTCCCGTTCGCTGGATCTACTGCCAAGGTCTCTGCATTGTCGTTGGCCACAGGCGCTTTCGACTCCTCTGTACTCGATGGTTGCCGGCCGTCGCCGCACACCGAGGAGCGCGCCCGTCGACGCACACCACAGGGATACGGCAGCCGCCAACAGGGACGTCACTGCTAACGCCGTCTACTTCGCGACTGGCTGAACCGCTTCTACCTTCCTTGTCAGCGGAACCAATCGATGTTCACCGGCGCCCAGTTGTCTATGCCGATTCTATCGTGACAAATCGCAGATACTTGCAAAACCCGTCCCATTCTGGAAGGAAAGTGCCCGTAGGAGGCCGCTGGCCCCATCTTCAAGCCATCCAAAGAGCACCCGCTGGGGAGCTATACGGCTTGGGGAGGTTTCTCGCGCCTGCGCGCCATTTGCGGAAACCGGATTCGAAGCGGTTCCTTGCTGCCTTCGGGACGCTACCCGTAGGTATCGCGGGGGCCTCGTCCATTGACGCTGCGGTTGCCTTTCCGCCAGCTCGGCGCCGCTGGCGCGAGCACCTGGATAGTAGTCACAACGCCTTCGCCAAGTTCCCGGCGGAACAGGTCCAGGAGGCTCGAGCTCAAGAGGCGCAACTGTGTTGCCCACGCGGTGGAATCGCAGCGAACGTGGAGCGTTGTGTCGGTAAAGCTCTCCGGCGTGCAGTGGGCGGAGATTTCCGGGCCGACCAAGGCGTCCCATTCCGCCATGACGGACCCGACGGCGACCGGAGACGTCCAGCCCCGTTCGGCAACCAGCCGGCCGACTACTTTTCCCAAACCGAGGGGATCGCGGCCATTGCCATGGAATTGGCTGAATCCACGGGTATCCCGGATGCCTTGCCGTTTGGGGGCACCACCGGTTTTGGGTGCGGCGCGGCGTATTTCGCCGCGCGCGGCCGCGGCTTCGCGCATTCGGTTGAGCGCCGATTGCGCAGCGTCGATCTCGTCGGGATCCCTCCCCGGCTGGAGTCCGCCGGGGCTATCCTTCTCCATCAATGCCTCCAGGCACAACCTTCACCCGCCGGCCGGCCAGTTCCTCGGGAATGTCGGCGTCGACGGCGGCCGTCACCAGTACCTGTTCGGCACCGGCCACTATCGCAGCCAGTTTACGCCTGCGCTGTACGTCCAGTTCGGCGAAGACGTCGTCGAGGATCAGGATGGGGGCAGAACCCCCGGTCCGGGTGTCATCAAGCATGACGTAGTACGAAGCAAGGCGGAGGGACAAGCACATTGACCAGGTTTCGCCGTGCGAGGCGTAGCCCTTGGCGGGGGCTTGCCCCAAGACCAGTTCAAGTTCGTCGCGATGAGGCCCCACCAGGGAAATGCCGCGTTCCAGTTCCTTGCGACGGGCGGCTGCGAACGCTTGGACGTAGCGCTCGGTGAGTTGCTCGACGGAAAGTGCGCGGAGGTCCTCAGCCCCGTCCGGAACAGCAGCGGTGCGCTCGGCGGGACCGCCGTCGTCGTCCAGGACGCCCTGGATCGTGGAACGGTAGATGGCGCCGGCGTCCTTGGACCCGTCCGTCAGCTGGGCATAGGCGTTCTTGAGGTGCGGGCGGAGCCGTTCCACAAGCTCGAGCCTGGCGTGCAGGAGTTCCGCGCCGGCGCGGGCCATGTGCTGGTCCCAGACGTCAAGGGTTGCCTCGTGGGCCGAGGTGAATTTCCCGGTCCGGGCGGATTTCAGCAAGGCATTGCGCTGTTTGAGGACGCGATCGTAATCGCTTCGCGTAGCGGCGTGCATCGGCATCAGGCTGACCAGGAGCTCGTCGAGGAATCGCCGCCGGTTGGACGGATCGCCTTTGACCAGCGCCAGGTCTTCAGGTGCGAAAAGCACTGTGTGGCAGATGCCCAGGATGTCGCGGGCCCGCACCGGATTTCCGCGGTTGATTCGGCCGCGATTGGCGCGCCCCGCATTGATTTCGAGTTCGATTACCGTCGATTGTTCGCCGCGGACCAGCTTCGCCCGAATCATCGCACGCTCCGTTCCGAAACGCAGGAGCGGAGCGTCCGTGCTGACGCGATGGGAGCTCAAAGTGGCCAGGTACCCGATGGCTTCCATCAGGTTGGTCTTGCCGATGCCGTTGGATCCCACCAAGACCGTGACACCAGGACCCAGCTTCAGGTCAACCTGAGCGTAGCTTCGGAAGTCGGTCAGTGAAAGGTGTTCGAGGTACACGCGTGCTGCTGGTTGCCCTGGGCCTAGCCGGCAGGACGGGTGGCGTGTCCGCCAAACTGGTTGCGCAACGCGGACACCATCTTCATGGCCGGGGAGCTGTCCTCGCGGGACGAGAAACGGGCGAAGAGCGCAGCAGTGATGGCCGGCGCGGGAACCGCGTTGGCGATGGCTTCTTCCACGGTCCAACGGCCCTCGCCGGAGTCCTCGACGTAGTCGCCAATGGAAGCCAGGCCAGGGTCTTCGTCCAAGGCTTTGACCATGAGGTCCAACAGCCAGGAACGCACAACCGTGCCCTTCTGCCACGCGCGGAAGGTGCCGGGAAGATCCTGGATGATGTCCTTGGCAGCCAGCAGTTCGTAGCCTTCGGCGTAGGCCTGCATGAGTCCGTATTCGATCCCGTTGTGCACCATTTTGGCGTAATGTCCGGCCCCGACACCGCCAACATGGACGAAGCTATCGGCGCGTTCACCTTCTGGACGGAGGGCATCGAAGACCGGCATGGCGAGCTCGATGTCTTCTTCGGAACCGCCCGCCATGAGTCCGTAGCCGTTCTGCAAACCCCAAACACCACCGGAAACACCGCAATCAGCGAACCGGATGCCCTTGGAATCAAGGAAGGCTGCGTGCTTCTGGTCCTCGGTGAAACGGGAGTTGCCGCCGTCGATCACCATGTCTCCGGGGGAAAGCTTTTCACCGAGTTCGTTGATCACGCCGTCCGTGATTTCGCCGGACGGAACCATGACCCAGACCAACCGCGGAGCAGGAAGCGCCGCGACGAGTTCGTCGATGGACGTGACGTCGGCGACGTCCGGGTTGCGGTCAAAGCCGGTGACTTCGATTCCGCCGTTCCGCATGCGTTCGCGCATGTTGAAACCCATTTTTCCAAGGCCGATCAGTCCGATGTGCACAGTGTGAACTCTTTTCTGCGTTGGTGGTGTGGTGGTGACCCGACTAGTTGCTAGTTGGGCAAGCGTACGGGCATCACGAGGTAGCGGTAGTCGTCCTGGTCTTCGCCGTCGGCTTCTGCCTGGGCGGTGATCATCGCCGGCTTGGGTGCCGTGGTGAAGGAAAAGCGCACGAACTTGGTCTCTATGACGCTCAAGCCCTCGATCAAGTAGTGCGGGTTGAACGCGACCGTGATGTCTTCGCCACTGAGCTGGGCTTCGAGTTCTTCGGAGGCCTGGGCGTCTTCGCCTGTACCGGCGTCGAGGTTCAATTGGCCTTGGGTGAATGCCAAGCGGACGGGAGTGTTCCGTTCCGCCACGAGGGATACACGACGAACAGCCTCAACGAGTTCCTGGGTCTGCACAGTTGCGTGGATGGGCGTGGAATCCGGGAACAGGGAGCGGATCTTGGGGTAATCGCCATCGACCAAGAGCGAGGTGGTGGTGCGGCCGCCGCTCTCGAAACCGATCAAGCGGCTGTCATCGTCGGCCAGGGCCAGTTGGATGTCCCCGCTGCCGCCAAGGGTCTTGGCTACTTCGTTGAGGGTCTTGGACTTGACCAGTGCGCTGGTGGAAATTCCCGGATTGACCGGCTTCCAGGGCACTTCCCTCATGGCGAGCCGGTAACGGTCCGTTGCCAGGAGCGTGATGACGTCGTCCTCGATCTCCATGCGGACGCCCGTGAGGATCGGCAAGGTGTCGTCCTTGCTTGCCGCGATGATGACTTGCGAGACGGCTTTGGCGAAGGAATCGCCTGGCAAAGTTCCACTGACGGTGGGGAGCGCGGGAAGCGGTGGGTATTCGGTTTCGGGCATGGTTGCCAAGTGGAAGCTGCTTCGACGGCACGTGAGCGTGACTTTGCTTCCGTCTGTTTCGATTTCCACGGGAGCCGAGGGCAGGCTTCGGCAGATATCGGCAAGAAGGCGCCCGGAGACCAGGATTGTTCCCTCGGTGGTGATGTCCGCGGGAATTTCGAGGCGCGCAGAGGTCTCGTAGTCGAAGCTCGAAAGGCTTACGGTTCCGGCTTCCGCCTTGAGCAAGAGGCCTGAGAGGACCGGAACGGGCGGCCGCGGAGACAAGGACCGGGCTGTCCACGTGACGGCTTCTGCCAGGACGTCCCGCTCGACTCTGAACTTCACGGAAGGGTTCCGCCTTTCATTGCTGCTGCCAGTGCTTCACCGGGAACTCCCCAGGAGTCCCGAAATCGAGCGTCCGGAACGAGGGAGCTGCATGGTCCGCTGTGAACGAACTACAAAACAGCGCCGAGGATGGACGCGTTGCAGACAGCTTAGCGGGAACTTCGGGCATTAACCCATCCCCGCAATGCTGCCGGCCGGGTTCCAAGCAGTTAGCGGCTGCATCGTGGGGCGGGAGGAAGGAGATTGTTATTTGAGGGCTTTCAATTTTTTGGGATTAGTAGTGTTAATAACTGCTGTGGAAACTGTGGATAACCGCCTCCCGCCGCGCGGTTCCGCGGTTAAGGCCTGTTCACGATGTGTGGGTGGGAAGGGTTTTAAACAGGGTGTGGACGTGGATAACCCCCAAGCCCGTTTTTAACGATCCACAGACGGCTTAAGGGTTTTAAGCCCATTAACCGCGCTTGTCCCCTTAAGTATCCACAGGCTTATCCACATGCGCCTGTTAATAAGGTATGGAGAAGCGGTTCAGGAATCGCGTTGCTGTTGTTTGATCCGGTTGGTCAACTCGGTGACCTGGTTGTAAATCACACGGCGTTCTGCCATCAGCTCGCGGATCTTGCGATCAGCGTGGATCACCGTGGTGTGGTCGCGGCCACCGAGCTCCTGTCCGATCTTCGGAAGGGACATGTCCGTCAGTTCCCGGCACAGGTACATTGCGATTTGCCGGGCGGTCACCAAAGTCCGGGTACGGGACTTGCTGCACAGCTCGTCCATGCTGAGCTTGAAGTACTCGGCCGTCTGCTTCAGGATCTGGTCGGCCGTGATTTCCTGGGCGCCGTCGTCGGTGATCAAGTCCTTCAGGACCATTTCAGCGAGGGCCACGTCCACCGGTTGGCGGTTGAGGCTCGCGAAAGCGGTGACGCGGATGAGGGCGCCTTCAAGTTCGCGGATGTTGCTTGAAATCTTGGACGCGATGTACTCCAACGCATCATCCGGGGCGGACAGGCCTTCGTTCTGGGCCTTCTTCCGGAGAATCGCGATACGGGTTTCGAGTTCCGGCGGCTGGATGTCCGTCAGCAGGCCCCATTCGAAGCGGGACTTCATGCGGTCCTCGAAGCCCGCGAGTTGCTTCGGCGGGAGGTCCGAGGTGATGACAACTTGCTTGTTGTTGTTGTGCAGCGCATTGAAGGTGTGGAAGAACTCCTCGAGCGTCCGGTCCTTGCCTGCCAGGAACTGGATGTCGTCGATCAAGAGCACATCGACGTTCCGGTAGGTGGTCTTGAAGCTCGCACCTTCGTCGTCGCGGATCGAGTTGATGAAGTCGTTGGTGAACTCCTCGGAATTCACGTACCGGACGCGGATCCCGCTGTAAAGCCGGCGTGCATAGTGTCCGATCGCGTGCAAAAGGTGCGTCTTGCCGAGTCCCGAGTCGCCGTAGATGAACAGCGGGTTGTACGCCTTGGCGGGAGCTTCGGCCACTGCTACCGCAGCGGCATGGGCGAACCGGTTGGAGGAACCGATCACGAAGGTGTCAAAGACGTACTTCGGGTTGAGGCGGCCGAATTCGTGCGACGTGCTTGGCGGAGTGGGCTGCGGCTTCGGCTCTGCGGACAAGTCGTTTTCGGAAGAGAGTTCGACGGCGGGTGCCGGCTCTTCATGGATCGGCACCAAATCCGTGTCGACGTCGATGGCGCAGCGGATGTCGTCGGAGAAGACGTTGCGAAGGGCGTCATCGAGGGCGTCCTTGACCTGGGTCTGGAGGACCTCGCGGGTCAGTTCGTTGGGGACGGCCACCAACAAGGTGGAACCGATCAGGCCCTGCGCCTGGGCGAGGATGACGAAACCGCGTTGCCTCGGTGTGACTCGATCGTCTTGCTCCAGCAGGCTCAGCACCCTCCGCCAGGAACTTCCGACCGTGTTGGCGTGGTTGGCGTCGTCTACCGTCAT